>NZ_CP049978.1:4770000-5357194 GCF_001816185.2 Bacillus sp. RZ2MS9 | reverse complement strand
AGGTGTCCCTCCTTTACTAAGATGGTAAAAGAATAAGGTTGCGCAACAAATGTACAACCCAATAAATATAAAATGTATATTTATACGAAACGTATTTTAAAACCTAAAAACGTCGTTTGTATATGAGATAGGGTTTTCGACAAAAAAAGCAAATGTGGACAACTATTTACCCACATGTGATTAAAACTGTCCACATGTTATACACAAACTGTGGATAAAATAAAGGTGTGGAAAACTTATTCAAAGTGAAAACACAACTATAATATCAAAAAAAAGTGGCTATAGCAATGAATTTAAGAAAGTTATCCACAAAATCAATACCTTGTGGAATAAACTTGTCCACAACACGATATACTGTGTAAAAGTGCGAAAAAAGTTTGTGGATATAAAAAACGTGAAAAAACATTTATCCACAAGGAAATATAGGTGCTGTGTAAAAGTATGTGAATAGGTTCAAAATGAATATTTGATGAAAATTTCTAGAACCATTGACATTTTCCTAGTTGATTAACTATAATTTATAGGACTGTCTTTAACAGATATTCCTCAGGGAGGTGTCATATAATGAAAAGAACTTACCAACCAAATAAACGTAAGCGCAGCAAAGTACATGGTTTCCGCAGCCGTATGAGCACAGCGAACGGACGTAAAGTGCTAGCAGCTCGTCGTCGTAAAGGAAGAAAAGTATTATCTGCGTAGACCACTGATCGTTCAGTGGTCTTTTTTTCTAATAATAGTGAATTTCCGCTGATGAAATACAGGAGTGTCAATTGATATGAAGAAAAAACATCGTATAAAGAAGAATGATGAATTCCAGGCGGTTTTTCAAAAAGGAAAATCAAATGCGAATCGTCAGTTTGTTGTATACCAATTAGATAAAGAAGAACAGCCAAACTTTCGCATCGGCCTTTCTGTTAGCAAGAAAATTGGAAATGCAGTAGTTCGTAATCGAATTAAGCGCATGGTCCGTCAGGCTATTACAGAGTTAAAAGATGAGATAGATTCTGGGAAAGATTTTGTTATAATAGCAAGGAAGCCTTGTGCAGAGATGACATATGAAGAAGTAAAGAAAAGCTTAATTCATGTCTTTAAACGCTCTGGTATGAAAAGAATAAAAAAGTAGCGTAAGGAAATGAATTACACTATATACATACCGATACAAGGAGGAGTAGGCTTTGAAAAAGAAATTAGGTTTACTAGCCATGGTCGTTGCATTAATGGCGATTGCCACCGGTTGTAGTGAAACGGGTCAGCCGATTACATCGAAAAGTACTGGGATTTGGAATGAATATTTCGTATATCCGCTTTCTCAGTTAATCACGTATTTTGCCGACTTATTTAACAGTAATTACGGTTTAGCAATTGTTATTACAACTCTTATCATTCGTTTTGCATTATTACCACTAATGATTAAACAAACGAAGAGTACGAAAGCGATGCAAGCGTTACAACCGGAAATGGTGAAGTTAAAAGAGAAATATAGCTCTAAAGATCAAGCGACACAGCAAAAACTGCAGCAAGAAATGATGCAGTTATATCAAAAAAATGGTGTAAATCCATTAGCTGGTTGTTTACCAATCTTTATTCAAATGCCAATTCTGTTCGCTTTTTATCATGCAATTATGAGAACAGCTGAAATTAAACAACATAGCTTCTTATGGTTCGATTTAGGACATGCAGACCCGTTCTATATCTTACCGGTCGTTGCAGCAATTACGACATTTATTCAGCAAAAGCTTGCAATGGCAGGAACAGCTGGTCAAAATCCGCAAATGGCAATGATGCTTTGGCTTATGCCGATTATGATTTTAATCTTTGCAATTAACTTCCCAGCCGCATTATCACTTTACTGGGTTGTTGGTAATATCTTTGGTATTGCTCAAATGTACTTTATCAAAGGGCCAGAAATTAAGGCTAGCAAAGCTGGAGGCTCAAGCAAGTGAGTGTAATTACTGCTAAAGGACAAACAGTCGAGCTGGCAGTAGAGGATGCTTTAAGGCAATTAAATACATCAAAAGATCGAGTAGATATAAATATTGTCGATGAGGGTAAAAGAGGATTCTTAGGTTTATTTGGGAATCGTCCTGCAGTAGTAGAAGTTGTATTGAAGAAAGATCCAATTCAAGAATGTGAAGAATATTTAAGAAATGTTATTCACGATATGGGTGTGGAAGTTGAGATTAGTAAAATTGTAAAAGGACGCGAAATTGAATTTACAATTTCTGGTGATAATGTAGGTGTTTTAATTGGGAAAAGAGGTAATACATTGAACTCTTTACAGTATTTAACAAAACTTGTCGCGAATCGTAACACGAAGCAGTATATCGGTATTACACTAGATGCTGAAAATTATCGTAGTAAAAGAAAAAGTACGTTAGAATCACTTTCTTATCGATTAGCGAAACAAGTATTTAATACGAAAAAAAGAGTTATTTTAGAACCGATGCCATCTTTTGAACGAAAAATTATTCATCAGGCATTATCAAATCATCAAGGTATCAATACAACTTCTGAAGGAAATGAACCACATCGGCATGTTGTAATATCTCCTAAATGACCGGTTGCTCAAATGAGTGCCGGTTTTTTTGAGCGAAAAATAGATGTGGATAACTAAAAAACACTAAACTTATCCACTGTGAATAAGTTTAGTGTTTTTTACATGGGGATATAATAAAATGAGTTATTCTTCTTTTGTAGATAGGTTCGTTATGGTATCCTAATAATTTAGTGAAAGAAATAATCATGTTGAAATAGAGATAAATAAGCAAGTGAGGTGAAAGGACATGGAATTTGATACAATTGCTGCGATTTCCACAGCGCTTGGAGAGGGTGCAATTGCCATTGTTCGAGTAAGTGGGGATGATGCGGTTGAGAAAGTTAATCGTATTTTTAAGGGGAAGGATTTAACAGAGGTTCCTTCTCACACTATTCATTATGGTCATATTGTTGATTTAGATACAAATCAAGTTATTGAAGAAGTTATGGTGTCTATTATGCGCGCACCAAGGACTTTTACACGTGAAAATATAGTGGAAATTAACTGTCACGGTGGACTTGTTTCAGTAAATAAAGTATTGCAACTTATTCTAGCACAAGGAGTACGATTGGCAGAACCGGGCGAATTTACAAAACGTGCTTTTTTAAATGGACGTATCGATTTATCACAAGCAGAAGCTGTTATGGATTTGATTCGAGCAAAAACAGATCGTGCGATGAATGTAGCAATTAATCAAATGGAAGGGCGATTATCTAAATTAATTGGTCTTTTGCGTCAAGAAATATTAGAAACATTAGCTCATGTTGAGGTAAATATAGATTATCCAGAATACGATGATGTAGAAGAGATGACACATAATATTTTAATTGAGAAAGCGACGCATGTTCGTTCGGAAATCGAAAAAATATTAGAAACATCAAAACAAGGGAAAATTTTACGTGAGGGTATTGCTACAGCAATTATCGGTAGACCCAACGTTGGGAAATCATCGTTATTAAATAGTCTTGTTCAGGAGAAAAAGGCAATTGTAACTGATATTGCAGGAACAACTCGTGATGTTATTGAAGAGTACGTTAACGTGCGTGGTGTACCTCTTAAACTTATAGATACAGCCGGTATTCGGGAGACAGAAGATGTTGTTGAACGAATTGGTGTGGAACGTTCAAAAGAAATGATGAGCCAAGCGGATTTAGTATTAGTTGTTGTCAACTATAGCGAGGCTTTAACAAATGAGGATGAAGATCTATTCCGTGCGGTACAAGGAAAAGACTTTATTGTTATTGTGAATAAGACTGATTTACCGCAAGCGATTGATATGGAACGTGTTACAGAGTTAGCCGCGGGAAATCGTGTTATTACAACATCCTTAATTGAGGAACAAGGAATAGATGAACTCGAAAAGGCAATAGCTGATTTATTCTTTGAAGGAACAATCGATTCTGCAGATATGACATATGTTTCTAATGCGAGACATATTGGATTATTAACACAAGCAGGAAAAACAATCGGTGATGCAGTTGAGGCGATTGAAAATGGTGTACCAATTGATATAGTACAAATTGATTTAACAAGAACGTGGGAAATACTTGGTGAAATTACTGGGGACACAGTGCATGAAAGCTTAATTGACCAGTTGTTCTCTCAATTTTGTTTAGGAAAATAATATAGTGAAGTTGTAGAAAGATAGAGATTATTAGGAGGAATAAACAATGGGATACAATGCCGGTTCATACGATGTCATAGTAATCGGTGCAGGTCATGCAGGATGTGAAGCTGGTCTTGCGGCAGCACGAATGGGCTCAAAAACATTAATGTTAACAATTAACTTGGATATGGTAGCATTCATGCCATGTAACCCTTCTGTTGGTGGACCAGCAAAAGGGATTGTTGTTCGTGAAATTGATGCATTAGGCGGAGAAATGGGACGTAATATTGATAAAACTCATATTCAAATGCGTATGCTAAATACAGGTAAGGGACCAGCCGTACGTGCACTTCGAGCGCAAGCTGATAAATTCTCTTACCAACATGAATTAAAGAAAACAATTGAAGAAACACCAAACTTAACGTTGTTCCAAGGAATGGTAGAGCGTTTAATCGTTGAAGAAGGTGTATGTAAAGGGGTAGTTACACAAGCTGGTGCAGAATATACAGCAAAAACAGTTGTAATTACAACTGGAACATTTTTACGTGGCGAGATTATCATGGGCGACTTAAAATATTCAAGTGGTCCAAATAATCAGCAACCGTCTATTACATTATCTGAGCATTTAGAGGAGCTTGGATTTGATCTTGTGAGATTTAAAACAGGGACACCTCCTCGTGTAAACAGTAATACAATTGACTACAGTAAAACAGAAATTCAACCAGGTGATGATAAGCCACGTGCATTCTCTTTTGAAACAACGAAATTTATTATGGATCAAATTCCATGTTGGTTGACATATACAAGTACAGAAACACACCGTTTAATAGGTGAAAATTTACATCGTTCAGCTATGTATTCTGGTATGATTAAAGGAACAGGTCCTAGATACTGTCCTTCTATTGAAGACAAAGTAGTAAGATTTAATGATAAACCACGTCATCAAATTTTCTTAGAGCCAGAAGGGCGTAATACACAAGAAGTATATGTACAAGGTTTATCCACAAGCTTACCAGAAGATGTACAACGTGACATGCTTAGAACAATTCCAGGCCTAGAAAATGTTGAAATGATGCGTACAGGTTATGCAATTGAATATGATGCAATTGTGCCAACACAACTATGGCCAACACTTGAAACGAAAAAGATTAAAAATTTATATACAGCAGGACAAATTAATGGAACTTCTGGTTACGAAGAGGCGGCCGGACAAGGGCTTATGGCTGGAATTAATGCAGCATGCCGTTCTTTAGGTAAAGAAGAAGTTGTTTTAGGTCGCGAGGATGCTTATATTGGCGTCTTAATTGATGATCTTGTAACGAAAGGTACAAATGAACCATATCGTTTATTAACGTCTCGTGCAGAATACCGTCTATTATTACGCCACGATAATGCTGATCTTCGTTTAACTGAAGTTGGTCGTAAAATTGGATTAATTAAAGAAGAGCGCTATGAGCGATTTACAAATAAAAAATTACAAATTGAACAGGAAAAGGAACGTTTAAGCAGCATTATTATTAAACCACGTCCTGAAGTTCAAGAATTAATTCGCAATATTGGCGGAAGTGAATTGAAAGATGGAATACGTGCAAGTGACTTATTACGTCGTCCAGAGATGACATATGAGCATATTCATCTTTTAGTACCAAGTGAAGTAGAATTAAGTGATGAAGTTAAAGAACAAGTTGAAATTCAGATTAAATATGAAGGATATATTGAAAAATCTTTACAGCAAGTAGAGCGTATGAAGAAAATGGAGAATAAAAAAATCCCTGTAGATATTGATTATGATGCGATTTCTAGCATTGCTTCAGAAGCTAGACAGAAATTGAAAGATGTTCGTCCACTTTCAATGGGGCAGGCTTCACGTATTTCTGGCGTAAATCCAGCGGATATTTCCATTTTACTTGTGTATATAGAACAAGGAAAAATTGCACGCGTATCGAACCAATAAATAGTAAGGAGATATTGCTAGATGAACATAGAACAATTTCAATCTATGCTAGAAGAGAAGGGAATCACCCTCTCTTCTAGACAGTTAGAGCAGTTCAAAATCTACTTTGAAACATTAGTAGAGTGGAATGAAAAAATGAACTTAACGGCTATTACAGAAAAAGAAGAAGTATATTTAAAACACTTTTTTGATTCCATTACAGCTGCTTTTTATTATGATTTTTCAAAACCATTCTCAATTTGCGATGTTGGTGCAGGGGCTGGATTCCCAAGTATTCCTTTAAAAATTTGTTTCCCGCATTTAAAAGTAACAATTGTAGATTCGTTGCAAAAACGTATTAATTTCTTAAATCACTTAGCACAAAAGTTAGAATTAAGTGATGTTGCATTTTGTCACGATCGTGCTGAAACGTTTGGGAAAAAAGAAGGTGTACGTGAATCATACGATATTGTAATGGCACGTGCAGTTGCGCGTCTTTCTGTATTAAGTGAGCTATGTTTACCGCTTGTAAAAGTTGGAGGAACATTCATTGCAATGAAAGGTGCAGCAGCAAACGAAGAAATTGAAAATGGCAAGTATGCTTTAGAGGTGCTAGGCGGAGAGTTAAAAGAGATGTCTACGTTCCAATTACCGTTTGAAGAGAGTGAACGTAATATTTTATTAATCGAGAAAAAGCGCAAGACACCAAAGAAATATCCACGCAAACCGGGAACACCCAATAAATTACCTATTGAAAAATAAATCTTATTAGACGTAAGATTAAATTATATAAATGAAAACGTAAATGTTTCATAGGAAACATTTTATGGAGAATAGTCAATAGGCCTAAAAGGTGGTGGAATATGTATGAAAAATACGTTTTCTCGTTTATTTGGCTTTGGAGATAAAGAGAGCGAATTCGAATTACAAGACGAAAGCCATGAAGAGATAGATAAAAAGGTATATGAAGAAATACAAGAAATTCCGATAGTAAATATTACCCCTAACCGTTATCAACCAAGAACAGTTTTTGATGATGCGCGTATTGATGAGCTAGCATTAACAATTCGTACACATGGACTTATTCAGCCGATTGTTGTAAGGCAATATGAGGATGATAAGTACGAGATTATTGCTGGAGAAAGACGTTTTCGCGCGGCAACAAAGTTAGGGTGGGAAAAGGTTCCTGCAATTATAAAGAACTTAAATGATACAGAGACAGCTTCTGTAGCTTTAATTGAAAACTTGCAACGTGAGGAACTAACGGCAATCGAGGAAGCTGTGGCATATCAAAAGCTGATTGAGTTACATAATTTAACACAAGAAGCATTGGCACAACGACTTGGAAAAGGACAATCTACAATCGCAAATAAGTTGCGATTGTTAAAGTTGCCTGAAGAAATAAAAAGTGCATTATTAGAAAAAAGCATTACAGAACGTCATGCCCGCGCTCTCATTCCTTTAAAAAATGAGGAATTACAACTGAAAGTTTTACAGGAAATTGTGGAGAAACAACTAAATGTAAAGCAAACAGAAGAACGAATTGCGAAGTTACTAGAGGAAGCGAAACCGAAGCGTAAGGCAAAGCAAAAAGCAGTAAGTCGAGATACGAGGATTGCTATGAATACAATTAGACAATCTTTACAAATGGTTACTGAAAGTGGTTTGAATGTTAATTCTGAGGAAGAAGAATTTGATGAGTACTATCAAATTACAATTAAAATTCCAAAGAAAAAATAATAATGACGTGCTAGAGACCTTATCCTATTGGAGAGGTCTCTTTTACTATATTTTCTTGTTAAATGAAGAAGGAGTTTAGAAATAAATTTTGAAGTTTAATAAAGGACGTAAAAGAAAAAGTTTTATTTCATGTTACAATAAACGTAATTGTTACTAGAATAAGATAGAAAGGTTGAAAGTAGGTGACATCATGGGAAAAATCATTGCTATTGCTAATCAAAAAGGCGGTGTTGGAAAAACAACAACATCTGTTAATTTAGGGGCTGGATTGGCGCAAGTAGGTAAAAAAGTCCTTCTTGTAGATATTGATGCTCAAGGAAATGCAACGACTGGTGTGGGAATTGAAAAATCTGAATTAGATCAATGTATTTACAACGTTCTTGTGGAAGATGCAGATGTTCAAGGGGTTATACAGAAAACCGCAACTGAAAACTTAGATGTTCTACCCGCTACAATTCAATTAGCTGGTGCTGAAATTGAATTGGTACCGACTATTTCCCGGGAAGTACGTTTGCAAAGAGCATTACAGCCAGTTCGTGATGAATATGACTATATTATTATCGACTGTCCCCCATCTTTAGGGTTATTAACGATTAATGCATTAACAGCAGCAGATTCTGTTATTATTCCTGTACAGTGTGAATATTACGCACTAGAAGGGTTAAGTCAGCTATTAAATACAGTTCGACTTGTACAAAAACATTTAAATAAAAATTTAGCAATTCAAGGTGTATTGTTAACAATGTTGGATGCCCGTACAAATTTAGGAATCCAAGTTATAGATGAAGTGAAAAAGTATTTTAGGGATAAAGTATATCGCTCGATTATTCCGCGTAATGTACGCTTGAGCGAGGCTCCAAGTCATGGGAAACCTATTATGCAGTATGACGCTAAATCAAGAGGAGCAGAAGTATATATAGATTTAGCAGAGGAAGTGATTGCAGGTGGCTAAAGGATTAGGAAGAGGAATTAATGTGTTTTTTCCTGATTTAGATGTGAAAGAAGAGGAAACAATTCAGGAGATTCTTGTAACTGAATTAAGGCCGAATCCATATCAACCGCGTAAACACTTTAATAAAGAGGCGATTCAGGAATTAGCAATTTCGATTAAGGAACACGGTATTCTACAACCATTAATTGCTAGGAAGAGCATTAAAGGATATGAAATTGTTGCAGGTGAAAGACGATTTCGTGCTGCGAAAGAGGCTGGTTTAGAAAAAGTACCTGCGGTTGTAAGACAATTAAATGAACAGCAAATGATGGAATTTGCTTTGTTAGAAAACTTACAACGAGAAGATTTAAATCCTATGGAAGAGGCAATGGCATACCAGATGTTAATGAATGAGCTAAATGTAACGCAAGAACAATTAGCGAAACGTCTTGGTAAAAGCAGACCTTACATTGCAAATTATACTAGGTTATTAAGCCTACCTTCTTTCGTACAAGATATGATTGCAAATGGTCAACTTTCAATGGCTCATGGGAGAACTTTACTTACGATAAAAGATGAAGAACAATTGAAGTCCTTATTGAAACGCATTGAAAAAGAAGGATTAAATGTTCGTCAATTAGAGAAAATCGTCCAAGAGATTAATCAACACGTTTCACGTGAAACAAAAAAAGTGAAAAAAGAGCGAAATATATTTTTCGTAGAACGTGAAACGTTCTTAAGAGAAAAGTTTGGCACAGATGTGAAAATTAAAGAGACGAAAAAAGAAAAAGGTAAAATCGAAATTGAATTTTTTAATAAAGAAGATTTAAATCGTATTTTAGAACTATTAGCACAGAAAAATTAAAAAGCAAACCATCTTATTATTTATAGATGGTTTGCTTTTTTTAATGCGGATAATTTTTGATCCGTCTCTTTTATACTTTGTGCGATTACATCAGCCATTTTCATGACTAAACTTAATCTTGTATTTTGAAGAACGAAAAACTCCATAAACCCATTTAGATTGACGATACCGTGTATGTGCAAATCACCAACTGCAGGTAATTTCTTATTCATAGCAGCTCCAGGTTTACTAGGTCCCTTTCCAGTAGTGATTGATCCGATATTTTGGGACTTTCCTAAACATGCATCAACAGCAATTATAAATGCAGTAGGATATTCTTTCTGTATATTCTGAATTTTCTCTTCTAAATTTAGCGCATGTACTGGCTCATCTAGTGTACCGAATACTTGGAGGTTTTGGATGTCTATTTGTTCAAGTTTTGTACCAACTAATGGGCCGAGTGCGTCACCCGTAGAGCGATCTGTGCCGATACAAACGAGAATGAGTGGTATATTAGTTTTAATAGGAATATGGGTAAGTAAGAAATTACTGATTATCTCGGAGGCTTCTAGATCTTGGTGCATAACGTTTTGAGTTTCTTTCTCAAAAAATGGTAAGCGAAAACTTCCAATATTCATGAAGCACCCATCCTTTTAATAAATTTTCAATATATGTTATATGGTGAGGAAAATGGAAAGTTATAAGTGCGTAATTTTTGCAAAATGTGAATGAAAACGGAAATAATAGTACTAGTATATATATATTCGTTCCATTTTATACCTGGATGTCGGGGATAAAATAGGATTAAAATCATAAAATTTTTTCAGCAATTAGGGGACTTCTGATACAATAATAAGGGTAACTAAAAAGAAATTTTAGCTAGAGAGGTAGAGGTACATGGATTTATTAGCGAAGTGGTTTAATTCTATGAAACAGTATTTATTAGATGCTGATCGTTGGGCTCATATTGGAGTTGCGACATTAAAAATATGTATTATTTTAACAATTGGTGCAGTTGTTGTGCGAATTGCAAGAGCGGTTGTACGAAATGCGTTTCGCATGGGAAGTCGTTCTCCAATTCAAATTTCAGAACGTCGTACAGTTACAGTAGCGAAATTACTTGAAAATATCGTAGCGTACGTTGTTATGTTCATTATGCTAATTGCGATTTTAGGTGTGTTTGATATTAATGCATCAGGTTTATTAGCGGGTGCTGGGGTAATTGGTTTAGCAGTCGGATTTGGTGCTCAAAGTTTAGTGAAAGATGTTATTACAGGTTTATTTATTTTGTTAGAAGATCAGTTTTCGGTTGGCGATTATGTTAAAATCGGTCAATTTGAAGGAGTCGTTTTAGAAATTGGACTTCGTACAACGAAAGTAAAGAGTTGGACAGGTGAAATTCATACTTTACCAAATGGAAGTATTGTTCAAGTTACTAACTACTCAGTTAGTAATAGTGTAGCGTTTGTTGATGTATCTATTTCATATGAGGCTGATATTGCGAAAGCAGAGCAAGTTATTGAAGATTTATTAGTAGAATTACCTTCAAAGTACGAAAAAATGGTAACAACACCTCAATTATTAGGTGTGCAAACATTAGCTGCATCAGAAGTTATATTACGTGTTATTGCTGAAGTAGAACCGATGCAACATGCAGTTATTGCAAGGGCACTTCGTAAAGAGATTAAAAATCGTCTTGATTTACATGGAATTGAAATTCCATATCCACGTATGGTTTTATATAATCGTGAAGAATTAGTTAGTGGAAAAGCAATTTAGTATGGAGAGGAGTTTGGAGAGTGGAGCAAAAGGAATATAACTTGTATGATGTTGTGGAAATGAAGAAAGCCCATCCATGTGGCGAGAATCGTTGGAAAATTATTCGTATGGGAATGGATATCCGCATTAAGTGCGAGGGGTGTGACCATTCAGTAATGATTCCTCGAAGAGAGTTTGATCGTAAGGTGAAAAAAATACTTGTGAAGCACGAAGAATAGAGGGAGAGTAACAGTTACAGTAGGTAACTGTTACTTTTTTTCGTTTGGCGGAAACTTGTCATTTTTTTCGTTACTATCTATAATGATGAAAGATTGAGACATAGGAGTGAAAAATATGGGATTAACGGCTGGGATTGTTGGATTACCTAACGTAGGGAAGTCCACTTTATTTAATGCAATTACACAAGCAGGAGCAGAATCTGCGAACTATCCATTCTGTACAATTGATCCAAACGTAGGGATTGTAGAAGTACCAGATGAGCGTTTAAATAAATTAACGGAATTAGTAGAACCGAAAAAGACTGTTCCGACTGTATTCGAGTTTACTGATATTGCAGGTATTGTAAAAGGTGCTAGTAAAGGTGAAGGTTTAGGAAATAAATTCTTATCTCACATTCGTCAAGTAGATGCAATTTGCCAAGTTGTTCGTTGTTTTGAAGACGAAAATATTACGCACGTTTCAGGGAAAGTAGATCCAATTGATGATATTGAAACAATCAATTTAGAGCTAATTTTAGCGGACTTAGAGTCTGTTGATAAGCGTATCGAGCGTGTTGCGAAATTAGCAAGACAAAAAGATAAAGAAGCGGTATATGAGCATGAAATTTTAGTTCGTTTAAAAGAAGCTTTTGAAGAGGGAAAACCAGCTCGTACTGTTGAATTTACAGAAGAGCAGATGAAGGTTGTTAAAGGCCTTCATTTACTTACAACAAAAGAAATGTTATACGTAGCGAATGTAAGTGAAGACGATGTTATCGATCCTTCGGAAAATAAATACGTACAAATGGTAAAAGAATTTGCAGCAAATGAAAATTCTCAAGTAATCGTTGTATGTGCAAAAATCGAATCAGAAATCGCTGAATTAGACGAAGAAGAGAAAAAAGTATTCCTTGAAGAATTAGGAATTGAAGAGTCTGGTTTAGATCAATTAATTCGTGCAGCATATGACCTATTAGGACTTGCTACTTACTTTACAGCTGGCGTTCAAGAAGTACGTGCTTGGACATTTAAACAAGGAATGAAGGCACCGCAATGTGCTGGTGTTATTCATACAGACTTTGAGCGTGGATTTATTCGTGCAGAAACAGTTTCTTACGATGACTTAATGACAAACGGTTCTATGACAGCTGCAAAAGAAGCTGGAAAAGTACGTTTAGAAGGAAAAGAATATATCGTAAAAGACGGAGATGTTATGCACTTCCGTTTTAACGTTTAATTTAATATTTCCTAGGAAAAATAAAGATATGAGCTTGGCAAATATATTATATGTTTGCCAAGTTTTTTATGTATTGGTGAGTTGATTCATATAACTTACTATGATATAATCTAAACTCGTGAGTAATTACTATAAATTAATTGCTCCTTGCCCATTACGGGCCGTTTAGACCAAAAGGAGGTGAAAGTGTAATGAGAAAGTACGAAATTATGTACATCATTCGTCCTGGCGTTGAAGAAGAAGCTCAAAAAGCTTTAGTTGAACGTTTTGCAGGTGTTTTAACAAACAATGGTGCAGAAATCATTAACACGAAAGAGTGGGGTAAGCGTCGTTTAGCTTACGAAATCAACGACTTACGTGAAGGTTTCTACATGATCTTAAACGTGAAATCTAACGCAGAAGCGATTAACGAATTCGACCGTTTAGCTAAGATCAACGAAGACATCCTTCGTCATATCGTTGTTAAAGAAGAAGAAAAATAATTGATATATAAGGGAGAGTGGTTCGATTGATGAATCGTGTTATCCTCGTTGGTCGTTTAACTAAGGACCCTGACTTACGTTACACGCCCAATGGTGTTGCAGTAGCTACTTTTACGTTAGCTGTGAATCGCGCATTTGCCAATCAACAAGGTGAGCGTGAAGCTGACTTTATTAATTGTGTAATATGGCGTAAACAAGCAGAAAACGTAGCAAATTATTTGAAAAAAGGTAGCTTAGCAGGCGTAGATGGACGTCTTCAAACTCGTAATTACGAGGGACAAGATGGTAAACGTGTATACGTAACAGAAGTTCTTGCGGAAAGCGTGCAATTTTTAGAGCCGCGTAATGGCGGTGGGGAGCAACGTGGTTCATTTAATCAGCAACCATCAGGAGCTGGTTTCGGTAACCAAGGCTCTAACCCATTTGGTCAATCTAGTAATTCAGGTAACCAAGGTAACTCTGGATTTACGAAGAATGACGATCCATTTTCAAATGTAGGTCAACCGATCGACATTTCCGACGACGATTTACCGTTCTAATACAGTAAATTTGTTAGTTTTAACAAAGAATGGAGGGAAATAGACATGGCAGGACGCAAAGGTGGACGTGCGAAACGTCGTAAGGTGTGTTTCTTCACAGCTAACGGCATCACTCGCATTGACTATAAAGATGTTGATTTATTAAAACGTTTCGTTTCTGAGCGTGGTAAAATTTTACCTCGTCGTGTAACAGGAACAAGCGCGAAATACCAACGCAAACTTACAGTTGCAATTAAACGTGCTCGTCAAATGGCACTTTTACCATATGTTGGTGAATAATAGCGTATGAAATGCACAGTAGAGTCGGACTCTACTGTGCATTTTGCTATGCTTTTCTTTTTTGAAAGAGAGGTTAAAATGTGAAACAAGCAAGATTTATTACTGAAGGTGCCGCGTTGTTGACTATATATGTAATGTTATTGTTTATATCTATGTATGTTCCGATTTTGGGTACAGTTGTAACTTTTGCGTTGCCGTTACCATTTATACTATTAATGATAAGACATAAACTATCTAATGTGCTCGTGGTTTTTGTAGCGGCACTTTTTGTTACTATTATTGTGAGTCAACCGATGAATTTAGTGAAGACAATTATGTTTGGATTGATAGGGATTGTTTTAGGATATATGTATAAAACAAGAAAAAAGCCAGTGGAAATCTTAATAGCTGGGACGCTTGCATAATTAATTGGTTTTGTACTTATTTATGTTGCGAGTATAAAGTTTTTCAACATAGATATAATGAAGCAAATGCGAAGTATATTTAGTGAAAGTATGGCGAAAAGCGAAAAGATAGTAAGTGCTACAGGTATGCCGATTAGTAAGGAACAAAAAGAGTTACTTGCACAAATGAATGATATATTACAATCGTTACTTCCGAGTATACTTGTGCTAGTTTCAGTATGTTTTTCTTGGATTACAGTGATAATATCAGGTAGTGTTTTGAAAAAGTTAAAATATGACGTTATATCTTGGCCTAAATTTAAAGATATACAATTACTAAAGAGTATCATTTGGTATTACGTTATATTTATTTTGTTAGCAACTTTTATAAAAGTAGAACCAACATCATATTTACATATGGTATTTTCTAACCTAAATGTCATATTTGCACTATTACTTGTACTGCAAGGTCTGACATTTATCGCCTTTTTAGCGTATAGAAAAGGTTTTACTAAAGGGGTTCCTATTATTAGTTTTATTGCATGCATGTTTATTCCGATGCTGTTTCCTCTTGTGACAATCTTAGGTATAATTGACTTAGGGATTTCATTGCGTTCTAAAATAGGGGGATAAAATAATATTCCTTATACTATTTTAATCTGTTTAACTAACTGGAAGGTGAGTTAGTTTTACTTTATAGGAGTTGTATACATGCCTGAATTTGATAAGAAACAGTGGTTTTTATATCCTGTTTATGTATTGGCATTTTTTGTGTTTGTGCTCATTTCAATTCTCTGTTATTTTCATTTAATTATGGGGATAGCTGCTTTTGTCATTTTTTGTATCGTATTCTTTATCGTTATACGATTTGAACTTAATTTTCAAAGGAATTTCGAAAAGCATACGACAGATATGATTACAAGAGTAAAGAAAGTAAGTAATGAAGCATTTAACCAAATGCCGATTGGTATTTTGTTATACAATAAGGATTATGGGATTGATTGGGCAAATCCTTATTTATCTTCATGTCTGGGACAGCATGCATTAGCTGGATGGCACCTTTACGATGTATCAGAAACATTACTTCTTTTCATTAAAGGAGAAACTTCTGATGATATAGTCTCTTTAAATAATCGAAAGTTTCGCGTTTTTGTAAGGAAAGAAGAAAAGTTAATTTATTTCTTTGATGTAACGGAACAAACAGAAATCGAAAAGATGTACGAGGATCAAAGGACTGTTTTAGCTGTCATCTATTTGGATAATTATGATGAAGTTACACAAGGATTAGATGATCAATTACGTACGAATATAACAAGTCTTGTGACATCGCGACTAAATGAATGGGCACTTAAGTATGGTGCGTATTTAAAACGTGCATCTTCAGAAAGATTCTTCGTTGTGCTAAATGAAAGTATTTTGACGCAGATGGAGAAAGGGAAATTTAGCATTTTAGATCAGGTGCGTGAAGAAACATCTAAAAGGAATATACCACTTACATTAAGTGTGGGTGTCGGATCAGGTGATTTACCTTTATCAGAGCTTGGAGCAATGGCTCAATCTGGTTTAGATCTTGCGCTTGGGCGTGGGGGAGACCAAGTAGCTATTAAACAAGCGACAGGTAAAGTTAAGTTCTATGGAGGTAAGACAAATCCGGTTGAAAAACGTACCCGTGTACGCGCTAGGGTCATTTCGCATGCGTTAAAGGATTTAGTATTAGAAAGTAGTAATGTCATTATTATGGGGCATAGGGCTCCCGATATGGACGCAATTGGTGCTGCGATTGGTATTTTAAAAGTGGCTCAATTAAATGAGCGTAAAGGATATATTGTGTTAGATGAAAATGATTCCGATAAAGGAATTAAGCGTTTGATGGACAAAGTGAAACAAAATGAGGAGTTATGGTCTCGTTTTATTACTCCAGAGCAAGCGATGGAATTTGCAAATGATGAGTCGTTACTTGTTGTTGTCGATACGCATAAACCTTCTATGGTGATGGAGCAAAAACTGTTACATAAAATTGAAAATGTAGTAGTTATTGATCATCATCGCCGTGGAGAAGATTTTATTGAAGATCCATTGCTAGTTTATATGGAACCATATGCTTCTTCAACAGCAGAATTGGTTACAGAATTACTTGAGTATCAACCTAAAAATTTAAAGATGACAATGTTAGAAGCGACGGCATTGTTAGCGGGTATTATTGTCGACACGAAAAGTTTCACATTCCGGACAGGGGCTCGTACATTTGATGCTGCTTCTTATTTACGCTCACATGGTGCAGATACTGTACTTGTACAAGAACTTTTAAAGGAAGATATGGATCAGTATTTACGGGTTGCAAAAGCTATAAAAAATGCGTACATTTATAAAAATGGAATTGCGATTGCTAAAGTTGATAGTGATGATTACTACGATCAAGTGCTTATTGCGCAATCGGCAGACACGTTATTAACGATGACAGGGATTATTGCATCATTTGTTGTTGCGAAACGTGGCGAGAATCTCATTGGAATTAGCAGCAGATCTTTAGGTGAAGTGAATGTGCAGCTAATTATGGAAAACTTAGGCGGTGGCGGGCATTTGACGAATGCAGCCACACAAATGAAAAATGTTACAGTAGATGAAGCTGAGGAGAAGCTTCGATTTGTTATTGATGACTATTTACAGGGAGGCACACAATCATGAAAGTAATTTTTCTAAAAGACGTAAAAGGTAAAGGTAAAAAAGGAGAAGTAAAAAACGTACCGGATGGCTATGCAAATAACTTCTTACTAAAACAAGGATTGGCTGCTGAAGCAACAAATAGCAGTATGAAAACTTTAGAAGCTCAAAAGCGTAAAGAAGAAAAAGATGCAGCAGCAGAGCTTGAAAATGCAAAAGAGTTAAAAGAGACTTTAGAGAAATTAACTGTAGAATTAAAGGCGAAATCTGGAGAAGGTGGCCGTTTATTTGGTTCTATCACAAGCAAACAAATCGTGGATGCAATGCAAAAATCACACAAGATTAAGCTTGATAAACGTAAGTTTGAAATGGACGATGCAATCCGCGCGTTAGGTTATACAAACGTTACTGTGAAATTGCATCCACAAGTAACAGCAACAGTAAAAGTTCATGTTAGTGAACAATAAAAATAAATTAAGCAAGGAGGATTGCGTATGAGTGATGTACTTGCTGATCGTACCCCTCCGCATAATATAGAGGCTGAGCAGGCGGTTTTAGGGGCCATATTGATTGATCAAGATGCGTTAACTTCAGCATCAGAGTTATTGGTACCTGATTCGTTCTATCGAACGAAACATCAAAAGATTTTTGAAGTCATGCTTGGGCTATCTGATAAGGGAGAGCCGATCGACTTAGTAATGATGACATCAGCAATGGCTGATCAAGGATTATTAGAAGAAGTTGGTGGGGTTTCTTACTTAGCAGAGTTAGCAGAGGTTGTGCCAACTGCAGCTAACGTAGAATATTACGCACGCATCATCGCTGAAAAGGCGCTTTTACGTCGTTTAATTCGCACGGCGACTCATATTGTATCGGATGGATATGAGAGAGAAGATGATGTGGATGGTCTTTTAAATGAGGCTGAGAAAAAAATATTAGAAGTATCCCATCAAACGAATGCAAAAGCATTCCAAAACATTAAAGATGTTCTTGTAGATGCTTATGACAAAATTGAACTTTTGCATAATCAAAAGGGTGAAGTTACTGGGATACCAACTGGGTTTACTGAATTAGATAAGATGACAGCAGGTTTCCAACGAAATGATTTAATTATCGTGGCAGCACGTCCATCGGTAGGGAAAACGGCATTTTCATTAAATATTGCACAAAACGTAGCGACGAAAACGGATGAAAATGTAGCGATTTTTAGTTTGGAGATGGGTGCTGATCAGCTTGTTATGCGTATGCTTTGTGCAGAAGGGAATATTGATGCACAAAGACTTCGTACTGGTTCATTAACTTCCGATGATTGGGCAAAATTAACAATGGCAATGGGGAGTCTCTCAAATGCTGGTATATATATTGATGATACGCCAGGTATTAAAGTAAATGAGATTCGAGCAAAATGTCGTAGATTAAAGCAAGAACAAGGTCTTGGTATGATTTTGATTGACTATTTGCAGCTTATTCAAGGAAGTGGGAAATCAGGAGAAAACCGTCAGCAGGAAGTATCTGAGATTTCTCGTACCTTAAAAGGGATTGCACGTGAATTGCAAGTGCCTGTTATTGCTTTATCACAGTTATCTCGTGGTGTAGAATCTCGTCAAGATAAACGCCCGATGATGTCTGATATTCGTGAATCTGGAAGTATTGAGCAGGATGCTGATATTGTAGCTTTCCTATATCGTGAAGACTACTATGATCGAGAAACGGAAAACAAAAATACAATTGAAATTATTATTGCAAAACAGCGTAACGGTCCAGTAGGTTCAGTGGAACTTGCATTCGTCAAAGAGTTCAATAAGTTCGTTAACTTAGAACGTCGTTTTGAGGATGGACATGCTCCGCCGGCATAAAGGCAGTATAAAAAAGAAACACATTTCTTATAATAAGATGTGTTTCTTTTTTTTTTTTTAGAAAGATAAGGCTTTCATAAGTTAAATATATAATTCTTACGAACGAAAAAGTTTTTTTATGAAAAAATGTTCGCTTTTCGGTTGACTTCTTTTTCGGTTTTGGTACAATTATATTGTTTGAATAGATCGTTTGAAAATTGCGGAGGTGCTTTAATAATGTCTTCAGTAGTAGTTGTAGGAACACAATGGGGCGACGAAGGAAAAGGTAAAATCACTGATTTTCTTTCTGAGCATGCGGAAGTAGTTGCAAGATATCAAGGTGGAAATAACGCGGGACATACAATTGTTTTCGGCGGAGTTAAATATAAATTACACTTAATTCCATCTGGTATTTTCTATAAAGAGAAAATTTGTGTAATCGGAAACGGATTAGTAGTAGATCCAAAAGCATTACTTGAAGAGTTAAAATACTTACACGATCGTGGTGTAAGTACTGATAATTTACGTGTAAGTAACCGTGCACATGTTATTTTACCTTACCACTTAAAGCAAGATGAGTTAGAAGAAGCAAGTAAAGGTGATAACAAAATCGGTACAACGAAAAAAGGTATCGGTCCTGCATATATGGATAAAGCTGCTCGTATTGGTATTCGTATGGCTGATCTTTTAGACCGTGAAGCATTTAAAGAGAAGCTTGAGCGCAATTTAGTAGAAAAAAATCGTTTATTTGAAAAAATGTACGATACAGAAGGTTTCACTGTAGAAGAAATTTTCGAAGAGTACTTCGAGTACGGGCAACAAATCGCGCAATATGTATGTGATACGTCTGTTGTATTAAATGATGCATTA
The DNA here is from genome assembly GCF_001816185.2 of Bacillus sp. RZ2MS9. Classification (NCBI taxonomy): domain Bacteria; kingdom Bacillati; phylum Bacillota; class Bacilli; order Caryophanales; family Bacillaceae; genus Bacillus; species Bacillus sp. RZ2MS9. The sequence goes on along the minus strand of NZ_CP049978.1, from coordinate 5,337,342 downwards.
GATAATAATCACCGTGTATTATTTGAAGGTGCGCAAGGTGTTATGCTTGATATTGACCACGGTACGTACCCGTTCGTTACATCTTCTAACCCAATTGCTGGTGGTGTAACAGTTGGAACTGGAGTTGGTCCTGCGAAAGTTACTCGCGTTGTAGGTGTATGTAAAGCATATACAAGCCGTGTTGGTGATGGTCCATTCCCTACTGAACTTCATGATGAAATTGGTCATCAAATTCGTGAAGTTGGTCGCGAGTACGGAACGACAACTGGTCGTCCACGCCGCGTAGGTTGGTTCGATAGCGTTGTTGTAAGACATGCACGTCGTGTTAGTGGTTTAACGGATTTATCATTAAATTCTATCGACGTTTTAACAGGTATTCCAACTCTTAAAATTTGTGTTGCTTACAAATACAATGGCGAAGTTATTGATGAAGTTCCAGCTAACTTAAACATTTTAGCGAAATGTGAGCCTGTATATGAAGAGCTTCCAGGTTGGGAAGAAGATATTACTGGTGTAAAATCATTAGATGAACTTCCTGAAAATGCACGAAAATACGTAGAACGTGTTTCTGAGTTAACAGGAATTCAAATATCTATGTTCTCAGTTGGACCAGATCGTAACCAAACAAATATTGTTCGTAATGTATATGAAGCTTAATTAATATTTTTTAGAAAAAACTCATGTCCGCATGAGTTTTTTCTTATTCTTTTATAAAAAAACAAAAAAAGTATTGCAATAAATACAGAATACATGTTATGATACATCTTGTCGTCACGAAAATATGACGTTGGTGAGTATGAGCCATTAGCTCAGTTGGTAGAGCATCTGACTTTTAATCAGAGGGTCGAAGGTTCGAGTCCTTCATGGCTCACCATTTTATTTTTCGTGGCCCGTTGGTCAAGTGGTTAAGACACCGCCCTTTCACGGCGGTAACACGGGTTCGAATCCCGTACGGGTCATGTTTTTTTTTGCTTATTTTTGGTCCCGTGGTGTAGTGGTTAACATGCCTGCCTGTCACGCAGGAGATCGCCGGTTCGACCCCGGTCGGGACCGCCACTTTTGTTTATACCACCATTAGTGGTTTTATATATAGTTTTGGCTCGGTAGCTCAGTCGGTAGAGCAGAGGACTGAAAATCCTCGTGTCGGCGGTTCGATTCCGTCCCGAGCCACTCTCAGGATATTAAGTGGGCCCACTTAATATCCTTTTTATTTATGTAATTTTACAAAACTGAGTAGTTATTTTAAAATAGAACGAGGAGCCTCTAGCAGTTGAAGCTAGAGGTTTTTCTATAGATCGTATAAGATGCCGTGTAAAAGTGGATCATACATGAGTCTATGAGAATAGAGGAGAAAATACTTAAACAAAGGATGCGGTCATATAGGACATACTATGTAAACATCAATATGTTTAGGGATTATTGACCATATTTTTATAAGGAGGAAATAGACGATGATGGGAAAGAAAATTTTAGTAGTTGATGATGAAAAGCCGATTGCAGATATTTTGAAGTTTAACTTAGAAAAAGAAGGTTTTGAAATAGTAATGGCGCATGATGGTGATGAAGCAATTGAAAAGGCTAATGAAGAGCAACCAGATATGGTTTTATTAGATATTATGCTACCAGGTAAAGACGGCTTAGAGGTTTGCCGTGAAATACGTAAAAGCTCAGAAATGCCGATTATTATGCTTACAGCAAAGGACTCTGAGATTGATAAAGTATTAGGGCTTGAGCTTGGGGCAGATGATTATGTAACGAAGCCATTTAGTACAAGGGAATTACTTGCTCGTGTGAAGGCGAATTTACGCCGCCATCAACAAGGTGGTGCTGCGGAAAAAGAAGAAAATACAGAAATGGTTATTGGACCAATTGTGATTAATCCAAATGCATATAGTGTAACGAAGCGCGAGGAAAATATCGAACTTACACATCGTGAATTTGAGTTGCTACATTATTTAGCGAAACATTTAGGACAAGTTATGACACGCGAACATTTATTACAAACAGTTTGGGGTTATGACTATTTTGGAGATGTGCGCACAGTAGACGTTACAGTACGTCGTTTGCGTGAAAAAATTGAAGATAATCCAAGCCATCCTACTTTAATTGTAACTAGACGTGGAGTAGGGTATTACTTGCGTGACCCAGAGCAGGAATAGTATATGAAGAAAGTTGGTTTTTTTCAATCTATTCATTTAAAATTTGTGCTTATATATATGCTATTAATATTAATAGCGATGCAAGTTATTGGAGTATATTTCGTAAGGGAATTAGAGAAGAGCTTAGTACAAGGTTTTAGGGATTCTTTAACGCAGCAAACAAACTTATTATCATATAATTTGAAGCAAGAGTTTAAAAAAAGTTATACAAAAGCAGAAACAGAGTCAACAGATGAAACGATTAAAACGTCAATTCGAAAATTTGCCTCTGATCAGAAGAAAGTTATACAAGAGGTAAGTGTATTTGATTCGCACAGAAAGTTACTGGCTATTTCAGATGAATCAAAGCAGAATAAGGTGAATCGAACATCAACTGATATAGCTGTTCAGCGAGTGTTAGTACAAAAAAAGCCAGAAGTGAAAATTGAGAAGGATGGTAGTACAGGTCATCGTGTTCAAGTTATGCTTACTCCGATTCTAGATGATAACGGTAAGGATGCGCTTGGTGTTATTTACATTGTGGCATCTATGGAAGATGTATATAAACAAATGAAGGATATAAATCAAATTTTTGCTACGGGAACAGTAATTGCTTTATTAGTAACGGCCGTACTTGGGATTTTATTGGCTCAAACAATTACAAGACCAATTTCAGATATGCGGAGACAAGCAATTGAAATGGCAAAAGGAAATTATTCCAGAAAAGTAAAAGTGCATAGCCATGATGAAATTGGACAACTGGCATTATCCTTCAATAATTTATCGAAAAAATTACAACAAGCTCGTTCTTCTACAGAAAGTGAAAGGCGTAAATTATCATCTGTTTTATCACATATGACAGATGGAGTAATTGCTACTGATCGAAAAGGGGATATTATTTTACTAAATGACCCTGCGGAAAAGATGTTAAATGTTTCTCGTGAAACAGCGCTCGATCAATCTGTTTTAGAGGTATTAGGGATACAGGAAGAATTTACGCTCGATCATTTATATGAAGAGCCAGATTCTGTTTTATTAGATTTTAGTACGAGAAATGAACCATATATTTTACGTGCTAGTTTCTCTGTTATTCAAAAAGAAACAGGGAAGGCAAACGGCTTAATTGCTGTACTATATGATGTAACAGAGCAGGAACGTATAGAACGGGAACGCCGTGAGTTTGTGGCAAATGTCTCTCATGAATTAAGGACGCCATTAACGACGATGCGCAGTTATTTAGAGGCACTTACAGATGGAGCATGGCAGGATCCAAATATTGCACCACAATTTTTAACGGTTACACAAGAAGAAACAGAAAGAATGATTAGACTTGTCAATGCGTTGTTACAGCTATCTAAACTGGATAGTACAGAGCATCGTTTAATGAAAGAATGGGTCGACTTTACTGATTTCTTTAATAATATTATTGATCGCTTTGAAATGTCTAAAGAGCAAAATGTAAGTTTCAAACGATCTTTCTCTAAGAAATCTAGATTTATTGATATGGATACTGACAAAATTACTCAAGTGCTGTATAACATTATTTCTAACGCATTAAAGTATTCACCAGAAGGTGGAACAGTAACATATCGTTTACGTGATCGCGGTGATTTATTAGAAATTAGTGTAAGTGACCAAGGAATGGGTATTCCAAAAGAAAACGTTGATAAAATCTTTGAACGTTTTTATCGCGTAGATAAAGCTCGTTCAAGACAAATGGGTGGTACGGGACTTGGATTAGCAATTGCAAAAGAAATGATTGAGGCACATGGTGGCTCTATTTGGGCGAAGAGTGAAGAAGGAAAAGGGACAACTATTTATTTCACGTTACCAATGGCAGCAGATGAAGAGGACGATTGGGAATGAGTATGGAAAACTTTAAAACAATAGTTTTAATTAACCTAGTTGTAATTAGCCTATTTCTTACTTTTAATCTATGGACGTATGTGCCAGATTCTACATCCATGCAAAACGCGAAATTTGTACAGGGGAATGAAGGAATGAACCAAACTAAAATTTCCGATGTTGTCCGTCCTACTTCTATTATCGTGCATAAAGATAAAAATCATTATGGGAGCAGAAGAGAGGCAGATATAGAATCAATCTATAAGCCCCTGGAAGTAGGGGAACTACATGATTTTAGAGAGATATCAATCACTAAGGGTGATTTCCTTTCATATGTGCATGGTGAAGGGAAAGTTGAACTTGTTTTCCCTACCGATATCCCATTTGATGCAGTAAAATCCATGTTTAACATGAAAGAGAAAAGTACAGATAAGCCTAAACATTTTAATCGTATTCTCCTTGATCCTTCTAGAAGTAAGGATCAAGAAATTAAAATTAACTTTGTTTCTGATGGTGATAACTTTAAAATATACGAGGCAAAATTAAGTGGCTTGTATTTAAAAGATATTGTAAATGCCCAAAATCAATTTATAGTATCAGCAAAACCTTATTTTGATTATCAACTCAATGATATGAAAAAATTATTTTTACCAGATGGAACGACAGAGTTAAGCAATATAACATATATTTCATCTAATTTAGCAGTTGATACGTTTAAGAATGCTCTGTTTAGTGATCCTCGTTATTTAAGTCCGATTACCGAGATGTCGAAAGAAACATTTACAGATGGTATTAGATCCATGGAAATTGAAAACGATCGTCACATGCTAAAGTATAAAAACTCTTCTGTCTTAACTGAGAAAACGATAGATAATTTAATGCTTTTACAAAAAAGCTTTGAATTTGTAAGTGGTCACAGTGGGAGTTTGGATTCATATCGTTTGGACTATATGAATAAAGGAGAGACAGTATTTCGCTTAAATGAAGATGGATATCCAGTATTCAATGCAGATGGATTAGCGGAATTAAGACAAGTATGGGGATCAGAAGAAGTAATGGAATATGAAAGACCGTTGCTGTCTTTAAATACTAAAGGTATAGAACAGAAGGTTACTCTTCCGTCAGGGCATGTTGTAATAGCATCCCTAGAAAATAATCCAGAGATAAAGAAACAAGTAATTAAGGATATTGGCATTGGATACAAGTTATCACTAGATGGGCAAGTGGTTCGACTACAACCAATTTGGTATGTAAAGCTTGTTGAAGATGAAACAGGTAAACAGAAAATCTATGAGTGGAGTGAGGGAGGACTAAATGGATTGGGATCGGATTAAAACCATATTTATTGTGACCTTTTTTGTTTTGGACCTCTTTCTCATTTTCCAATTCATTCAAAAGCAAGATAGTAATCAATTGGAGCTTATTGCAGAAACAAAGATAGATCAAGAATTAAAAGCAAATAAAATTACGATGGGAAATATCCCTAAAGAACCGAAAAAAGAGTCATTTATTAGAGCGGAAAATAAAGCCTTTAAAGAAGAAGATATACAGTCTTTGAAAAATCAAACGGTGCATATACAAAATATGTACAAGATAGAAAGTAAGCTAAAAGAGCCTTTTTTAAATACGAAATCATTATCAAAAGATAAGTATAATGAATTTTTGAAGAACTATGTATTGGATGGACAAAAGTATGAATTTGGAGCGGTGAAAGACTCTAAAATTTATTTCTTCCAAAAATATAAAGATAAGCCTATTTTCTATAATAATCAGGCGATGATTGTTGTGGAATTAAATGAAAAAAATGAACTTGTTTCATATACGCAGACAATGCTAACTGATTTAAAAGAAATGGGCGAAGGTGAAAAAACGAAAGAGCAAGAAATTATTACGGCTCAAACAGCTTTAGAAAATTTGTATTTAAAAAATAAAATTCATGGAAATACGCATGTTAAAGAAGCGCAAATTGGTTATGCCACTCTTACCGCATCTACTTCTAATAACCAAGTACTTGCTCCAACGTGGAATTTAAAAACGGAGCAGAAGCAGGACTTCTTTGTGAATGCAATTGAAGGACAAGTTATGGAATTAGGAGAAAAGGAAAATCAAGTGGTTGATGAACATACTGGAGTGAGAAAGAATGGGGTTGCATTTTAGCGTACTTGCAAGTGGAAGTACAGGAAATATGCTATACGTAGGAACCGATGAAAAAAAATTACTAGTCGACGCAGGTTTAAGTGGTAAAGCAACAGAGGCTTTATTTAAACAAGCAGAACTAAATATAAATGATGTATCAGGTATTCTTGTAACGCATGAGCATAGTGATCATATTAAAGGATTAGGTGTATTGGCACGTAAATATGATTTACCTGTTTATGCGAATGAGAAAACATGGAATGCAATGGAACATTTAATAGGAAATATCCCAACTGAACAAAAGTTTATTTTCTCAGTTGGTGATGTGAAAACATTTGGTGATATTGAAGTCGAGTCATTTGGAGTTTCTCATGATGCGGCAGAACCGATGTTTTATGCTTTCCATAACAATAATAGGAAATTAGCGCTTATTACAGATACGGGATACGTAAGTGACCGTATGAAGGGCGTTATTAAGGGAGCTAATGCTTTTGTATTTGAAAGTAATCATGATGTAGAAATGCTTCGTATGGGACGTTATCCATGGAGCATTAAACGACGTATTTTAAGTGACGTTGGGCATGTTTGTAATGAGGATGCTGCATTAGCGATGGCAGATGTAATTACAGATGAGACAAAGCATATTTATTTAGCCCATTTAAGCTTAGATAATAACATGAAAGAACTAGCGCGTATGTCAGTATCACAAGTACTAGAGGAAAAAGGATTTGGAGTGGGTGAATCCTTTGAAATTCACGATACAGATCCAAAAATGCCTACAAAAATTCAATACGTATAATTCTTCATTTTAGTAAACAATAAAGGTGAATATAGTTGTTTTCAGGAAGATAGGTGAACAAATATGTCCTTTATTGATGAAGAAAGTTATCGTATGAAACGTGCAGGAAAAAAGAAGCACAAAGGTATAGTTCTTTCGAGTATAGCGGGAACAATTGTAGGAGCTTCTTTATTTGCGTTTGGAGCGCCTTTATTTTCGAATTCTGCTGATACGCTTCCGCAAGCTGAAGCAAGTGGAAGTAATATGGCTGAAGCTCAAGGGATTAAACAGATTAGCTTTGTAGATGCTGTTGATCGTGCATCTGAAGCTGTTGTGGGTGTTATTAACATTCAACGAGATAATTTTTCAGAGGCAGATTCAGAGGCCGGTACAGGATCAGGAGTAATTTATAAAAAGACAGATGGTCAAGCTTATATTGTAACGAATAATCATGTTGTAGCTGGAGCGAATCGTATTGAAGTAAGTCTAAGTGATGGTAAGAAGGTTCCTGGAAAAGTATTAGGAACCGATGTAGTCACAGATTTAGCTGTATTAGAAATAGATGCAAAGCATGTGAAAAAAATAATTGAAATTGGCGATTCTAATACTGTTCGCAGAGGAGAACCAGTTATTGCGATTGGAAACCCACTTGGACTGCAATTTTCTGGAACAGTTACACAAGGTATTATTTCAGCTAATGAACGTATTGTCCCTGTAGATTTAGATCAAGATGGACATTATGATTGGCAAGTAGAAGTGTTACAAACAGATGCAGCGATTAATCCGGGGAATAGTGGTGGTGCGCTTGTAAATGCAGCAGGACAATTAATTGGTATTAATTCAATGAAAATTGCTGCAAAAGAAGTAGAAGGAATCGGCCTTGCTATTCCGGTGACTAGAGCTGTTCCGATTATGAATGAACTTGAGAAGTATGGAAAAGTAAGAAGACCGTATGTTGGGATTGAACTTAGGTCATTAAATGAAATCCCAAACTATTATTGGTCAAAAACATTACATTTACCAGGTACTGTAACAGAGGGCGTTTGTATTTTGGATGTGAAAAGTCCTTCGCCAGGTGCGGATGCTGGTTTAAGAGAACATGATGTTATTGTGGCAGTAGATGGAAAACCGATTCGCGATATTATTGGATTCCGTACGGCCTTATATGATAAGGAAATTAATGATAAAATGACTCTTACGTTTTATCGTGGTACAAAAAGAGTAACAACAACAGTGAAATTAGGCATTCAAAAGTATTAAAAACAGGAGGGCCTACCTCCTGTTTTCTATTGTAGAAAAGTGAGGTGTAGAAAATGAATTTACCTTGTTGTTTAGAACATGTTGAATTAGCGTTAGATATTATTGTGGATGAGTGTGAAGTTGCACCAGTTATCAACAATGTGGATAACTCGGGAAAAGAGAAAAAAACATGTGAATTTTGTCAAAATGAGGCGACATATGTTGTATCGAACACAGATTCTCACACAATATGTGGGTAGTATTTGTGGATATGTGGATAAGTTTTGTGGATAACATGTTTGTAAGGTGGAGGATACGTGTGAATATCTCGATTATTTCAATTGGGAAATTAAAAGAAAAATATTTGAAACAAGGTATAGCAGAATACTTAAAACGATTATCTGCATACGCAAAAGTAGAAGTAATTGAATTACCTGATGAAAAGGCGCCAGAAAATTTAAGTGAAGCAGAAATGTTAATTGTAAAGGAAAAAGAAGGTATACGTATACTGGATAAAATTTCTGATGACACGCATGTGATTGCATTAGCTATAGAAGGAAAGCAAAAGTCATCAGAAGAATTTGCGGTAAGCCTAGATCGCCTTGCTACATACGGAAAGAGTAAAGTCGCATTTGTAATTGGTGGATCACTCGGACTAAGTTCAGAAGTGATGAAGCGTTCAAATGAATCACTTTCTTTTTCAAAGATGACATTACCACACCAATTAATGCGATTAGTGTTGCTTGAGCAAGTCTATAGAGCGTTTCGGATTAATCGTGGAGAACCGTATCATAAGTAATGTATTCTATGTAAAACACTGATATTATCATATTTATTTTATTATGCCTATAATTGGAGGCTATGTGAATGGTAAGTGATCAGACGAGATATTCTAGACTCGCAAATATAACAAAAATAATAAATACGAAATTAGAACTACGTGACGTATTGCAGCGTGTGACAATGGCGATATCAGAGGAAATTGTTAGGTGCGATGCTGTTGGAATTTATTTACCCCAGGAAGATGGAACATTTAGAGGGTTTGCAGGAAAACCAGAGACTATAAATGGCGTAACGCTCGATACTCAAGTAATTGATCCTGAAATAGACTTACTGGCAAAAGAGGTTATTGAAACGAAAAAAACCATCTATATTCCTGATACCTCAAAGGATCATCGACCAGATCCTAGACCGGTTAATGCATTCAAAATTAAGTCCTTATTAGCTTTGCCTATCTCATTTGGGCAAGAGTTATTTGGTCTAGTTTTTTTATTTGATTATGGAATTCCGATGAACTTAACAGATTCAGAAATTCAAAGTGTTGAAGCTTATGTAAATATGGCTGCGGTTGCAATTCAAAACACAAATAATTTAAAACAAAAGGAAAACCTTATTGCTGAGAAGCAGCTGTTACTAAATGTTACACGTGATTTATCAATGTGTTCCTCGATACAGGAGAGTTTTGATAAATGCTTTTTTTACCTAGAACAGATTTTAGAGAGTAAAAATATGACTGCCCATCTTCTAGATCCGCTAGATAAAACAACAATTAAAACAACGAAATTAAGTAAGGGCTGTCATTGGACAGAAGCGGATTGGACAGAGAAAAGCTATGAAGCCAAGATTCAAGAAGTTATTCAAACAAAAAATATAGATAGTAAGGGTCTATTGATGATTCCATTGGTTTCAATTGGAGAAGTATTAGGGGTAATCGTCGTTGGCAAAGAAGGAAAAGCTCACAATTATGATCATTCTCAACTTCAACTAGCAAAATCTATCGTTGATGCCACAGCCCCTACGTTTTCGAATTTGTCATATATGGATCAACTAGAAAGCATAGTGGAAGAGCGAACGAGAGAGCTAGCTGCTGCTAATGAAAAAGTTACAAGTGTGATTGAATGTATTACGGATGGATTTTTTATTTTAAATAATAAATGGGAATTTACGTACGTAAATAAGCACCAATATTTTCCGCAAAGAAAAACAGCAAAAGATGTATTAGGAAAGAATATATGGGATGTTTTCCCGAGTGAAATCGACACAGTTATGTATAAGGAATTTCATCGTGCGATGTCAGAGCGAACTACAGTTCATTTCGAATTTCTTTCTACTGCAGATGAATATTGGCACGAAGTTATTGCATACCCGTATGATGATGGTATTTGTTGTATTTTTAAAAACATAACGGAAAAAAAGAAATATGAACAGGAATTGAAAAGATTATCCAACATAGATTTAATAGGGCAAATGGCAGCAGGTATCAGCCATGAAATTAGAAATCCAATGACAACAGTACTAGGATTTTTACAGTTATTAAAAGAAGAGAATACCTATGAGAAACATAATAAGTACTTTCATTTAATGATTGAAGAACTTAACCGTGCCAATTCTATTATTACTGAATTTCTCTCAATGGGTAATACAAGGAAATCGGATTTGCAGATGTTAGATTTAAATTCAATTATCCGCGATATTATTCCTTTAATAAAGATTGATACGTACAATCAAAATAAATATATTCAAGTCGATACAAATGACATTCCAGAATTACTTTTAAATCGTAATGAAATACGGCAATTATTAATGAATCTATATCGTAATGGCTTAGAAGCGATGAATACAGGGAAAGTTCTAACCATTAGCACTTACAAGGAAGGTCAAAATTGTGTGGTGCTTGCAGTGCGGGATCAAGGAAAAGGTATCAGGCCTGAAGTATTAGAGAAACTGGGTACGCCGTTTTACACGACCAAAGATAATGGAACTGGATTGGGGTTAGGTGTATGTTATGCCATTGCTGCCCGCCATAATGCAAAAATAGAAATTCAAACAGGATCGGAAGGCACTACCTTTTTTGTTAAATTTAATTATGAAAATAATAAAAAATAACCTTATTTAGAATAGTTACGATGAACCGTATCATAAATAAATTTATTCTTTGCATATAAAAGGATAAAAAGACCATTGGACAAAAATTACCGATGGTCTTTTAAATATTATTAGATGGTATGTAGATTTCCTAAAATAAGTATGTTTCTATTTCCATAAAAATATGCTGTAATATGAAGAGGAAAAAGTATAAGTAGTTAGAGAAGTGAGGAATTAAAGGTGAAGAAGTTTAAGAAGTTTTACTTGGAGATTACGAGTGTATGTAATCTTGCGTGTAGCTTTTGTCCGCCGACGGAAAGGCAGAAGCAATTCATTTCTGTGGAGGATTTTGCTAAAAGATTAGACCAAATTAAACCTCACACAGACTACATTTATTTGCACGTGAAGGGTGAGCCGTTGCTCCACCCGAAAATAGATCAACTATTAGACTTAAGTCATGAAAAAGGGTTTAAAGTTAATATTACAACGAACGGAACGTTAATTAATAAGAGAAGACATAGGCTGTTAAATAAGCCTGCGTTAAGACAAATGAATTTTTCACTGCATAGTTTTGATGGACATCCAGGTTCGCAAGATAAAGAGGGCTATGTAAGGAGTATACTTTCCTTTATTAGGGAAGCGACAAGTCAATCAGATTTAATTGTATCGTTAAGGTTATGGAATTTAACTCAGGATAATAAAACGAATGCTGAAATCCAGAAAAATAGAGAGTTATTATCTATAATTGAAAATGAATTTGATCTATCTTATCAAATTGAAGAGAAGCTTACACCAGGAAAAGGTATAAAAATTGCAGAACGTGTCTTTATTAATCAAGACTATGAATTCCAGTGGCCAGCATTACATGAAGAAGAGGATGATGGGAAAGGATTCTGTCATGGACTTCGTAATCAAGCGGGTATTTTAGCGAATGGAACAGTTATTCCTTGTTGTTTAGATGGTGAAGGGATTATTAACCTTGGGAATATTAATAATGATTCATTTTCTAACATTATCGAAGGTGAAAGAGCAACAAACATTGTCGATGGATTTTCGAAAAGAGTTGCGGTTGAAGAACTTTGCAGGAAATGTGGATATCGCAAACGGTTTGGGAAGTAAATATGAAATAAGCCCTCATAAAGCGAGGGCTTATTTTTTATACTTGATAAGAATGCTCTAATTTATCAATTAATGAACCAACGTAAGAAACAGCTTTACGGATTGCATCTGGTTTTGACATATCTACTCCGGCATGTTTCATTGTACCACCAGCGATCAATAGCAGGTTGTACTTCTTCTTTAATCATTTGAGCTACTGCAGTGGATGCAGTGTGTGCTGCCTTTTTTGTAGTATTTCTAGTAACGATTTACGGAAAGGTTCAAGTTTTGTTTCTTCAGTTAAATATTTTTCAATTGTTCCTTCGCCGAATATGAGGATTTCATTATGAATAAAGGATAGTGCAGTATGTACTTTCGTCCATAAAGCAGAAATTTTGGAAGAGTTCGCTTGAATACTTGGATTTGTACGATCAGTAGATTCTTTTAAACTTGCATATGAGTACAGTTTTGTTAACGTCATTAAAAGTTCTTCTTCTAAAAGTAGGCAATTTAATAAAGTGTGGGAGCTAGTATGTAAATGTCCTTTAAATGAATCAAGTTTCTTTATATCATTTTCCAATGCGTTTAATGCAGTATGCTATTCGGCATCAGAATTATACAAATTGGATAAATCCCATGTTAGTTCAGCAGGCACCTCTGCGCAATTAAGACGATTTTCTATTACATTTTTCAAGTCGTATATCCTCCTTCTTAAGACTATCTAAAAATATAACGATAGAAAATTCTGTTAAATTAAAATGTTTTTCATTTTTATATACAAAAAAGAAGGACAAGCATGAAAATGCTTGTCCTTCAAGTTAATTTAAGAATTAATATACTTTGTCACCATTGAAAATCGAGTTTTTCACGACAACATAATCTACAGTACGAATAGCGTCTAATTTTGTTCCACCAGCGTAAGAGATAGAAGATTGAAGATCTTGTTCCATTTCGATTAACGTATCTTCTAAAGAACCTTTATGCTCAACGAACATTTTCTTACCTTCAACGTTTTTCTTCTCACCCTTTTGGAATTCAGAAGCAGAACCGAAGTATTCTTTATAAAGTTTGCCATCTCTTTCAATTGTTTCCCCTGGAGACTCTTCGTGACCAGCGAATAGAGAACCGATCATGACCATAGTTGCCCCAAATCGAATAGATTTAGCTACGTCGCCGTGTGTACGAATACCACCATCAGCGATAATTGGCTTGCTTGCAGCTTTTGCACACCAGCGAAGTGCAGCTAGCTGCCAACCACCAGTTCCGAAGCCTGTTTTAATTTTAGTAATACAAACTTTACCAGGTCCAATACCAACTTTTGTTGCATCGGCACCAGCATTTTCTAATTCTCTTACCGCTTCTGGAGTTCCAACGTTTCCAGCGATAACGAAGCTCTCTGGTAAATGTTTTTTAATATGTTGAATCATGTTGATCACAGCATTAGAATGACCGTGTGCGATATCAATCGTGATATATTCAGGTGTCAGTTGCTCAGCAGCTAATTGTTGTACGAATTCATATTCGTCCTCTTTTACACCAACGCTGATAGAAGCGATTAATCCACGTGATTGCATATCTCTAATGAATGAGATTCGTTTCTCTGGTTGGAAACGATGCATGATATAAAAGTAGTTGTTCTCAGCTAAATAAGTTGCAATTCTTTCATCAATAATCGTTTGCATATTTGCAGGTACGACAGGTAATTTAAATTTATGTTTTCCTAAAGTGACAGTTGTATCACATTCAGAGCGGCTATTTACAATACATTTTGCAGGAATTAATTGAATATCTTCATAGTCGAATACGTTTTCCATCATTTACACCCCTAAAATACGAATATTTTATTTTTATTAATTAAAAATGTTCGTCCATAGGATAATTTACATTATTTTTATTAAGAAGTCAAAGGTTTAATTATTAATTTGGAATTTAAATTTTATTTAATGTTTTTTGTATTTAAATGTCTATAATGTATTTTAATGTTTATTGGTTTACTGTAGAATTATATTTGGAAAATAGTAGATAGATATATTAATTATGGGAGAGGTTTTATGGGACGTTTAGTTTATATGGATTGGCTACGCGTATTAGCAACAATTGCGGTCGTTACAATTCACGTTTCTGCTGGTTATGTTTCTATGTTAGATGCAAGTAACGTATCGCGTTGGATGGCTGGTAATTTTTATGATTCATTTTCACGTGCTAGTGTTCCGATATTTGTAATGATTAGCGGAGCTTTATTGTTAAGGGGAGCAAAAGATAGTTCTATTGGGGAATTTTTAAAGAAACGTGCAAGTAAAGTAATCATACCTTTTATAGGTTGGAGTGCTATATTTTACATCTATGGAGCTTGCGTAGGATATTTTCCGGCTTCTTTAAAACAGGGGGTAAAGTATTTTTTAACAAATAGTATTGGTTTACATCTATGGTTCTTATACATGATTGTAGGAATATACCTAATCGCCCCTTTACTGAAAGTATTCGTGAAAAATGCTAAAAAGAGAGAGATAGAATATTTTTTAATTTTATGGTTATATGCATCTGTTATAGTCAAACTAGTAAATTATTATTATCCTATCAACTTTAATATCGAACTATTTTATGTGACAAACTATGTAGGATATTTTCTACTAGGTTATTACTTATCTAATTATGATATTGCAAAAAAATGGAGAAACCTATCTTATATTGGGGGAATTTTAGGGTTTATTGGTACGTTCTTTATTACATACTATTATACAGTCAAAGCTAATGGGCAATTGGACCAATATTGGTATGAATATTTTGCGCCAGGTGTTGTACTTATGGCAATTGGATTATTTGTCTTTTTTAAATACACTTTCCAAAATTCGGAAAGACAATTACCATTTTTATTACGTGGTATAAACCAAGCAAGTCTTGGAATTTATATTCTTCACTTTTTCTTATTAAATAACTATCTATACATAGTTATTCCAAAGGTAGATGCCCATGTACATGCAATACTGGCAATACCTATAAATGTAATGATTACACTTTTTCTGAGTATGATAATAACTTTAGTATTGCAACGAATACCATTTGTAAAAAGGTTAGTTCCGTAAATATATTTTATCTAAAAAAATATATTTTTCATTATGTAGGTAGGCAGGCTTATTATTAAGACTGCCCTTTTCTATGTTGTTTTAAAAAATAATATAAAAAGAGTTATACTTAGGTTAAGATGATATTTCAACGAATTGCAAATATTAGTTTGATATATCATCTTAGTATAATTAAGTGTAGGAGAATAAAAAATATAATTATTAAATAAAGAATAAAATGAGGTTAGTACATGAGTAAAAGAAGCTTTGCTGAGTATACATTAAGTAAAGAAATTATAAGAGCACTTAATGGTTTAGGTTATAATCATCCAACAGAAGTACAAGGTGAGGTTATTCCAGTCGCATTACAAAAGAAGGATCTTGTTGTGAAGTCCCAGACTGGAAGTGGAAAAACAGCTTCATTTGGTATTCCACTTTGTGAAATGGTGGAGTGGGAAGAGAATAAACCACAAGCATTAGTTTTAACACCAACGAGAGAGCTTGCGGTACAGGTAAAAGAAGATATTACAAATATAGGTCGATTCAAAAGGATTAAGGCTGCGGCAGTTTATGGGAAATCTCCATTTGCACGTCAAAAATTAGAATTAAAGCAAAAGACACATATTGTAGTTGGTACTCCTGGTCGTGTGTTGGATCATATTGAGAAGGGTACCCTTTCTTTAGAGTGTTTGAAGTATTTAGTTATTGATGAAGCAGATGAGATGCTAAATATGGGCTTTATCGATCAAGTAGAGGCAATTATTGATGAATTACCTACAAAAAGAATGACGATGTTATTTTCAGCAACACTTCCAGAAGATGTTGAGAAATTGTCTCGTACATATATGAATTCACCAATTCATATTGAAATTAAAGCAGCTGGGATTACGACGGATAAAATTGAACATACTCTTTTTGAGGTGATAGAAGACGAGAAGCTTTCACTACTTAAAGATGTAACAACGATTGAGAATCCTGATAGCTGTATTATTTTCTGTCGTACACAAGAAAATGTAGATCATGTATATAGACAATTAAAACGAGCTAACTATCCTTGTGACAAAATACATGGTGGTATGGTACAAGAAGATCGTTTTGAAGTCATGGATGATTTTAGAAAAGGAAAATTCCGTTATTTAGTAGCCACAGATGTAGCTGCGAGAGGAATTGATATTGATAATATTACACATGTTATTAATTATGATATTCCACTTGAAAAAGAAAGCTATGTACATCGTACTGGAAGAACGGGACGAGCTGGAAATAGTGGAAAAGCTATTACATTTATAACACCATATGAAAATAGATTTTTAGAAGAGATTGAGGAGTATATTGGATTTGAAATTCCAAAGGCAATTGGACCTTTAAAAGAAGAAGTTATGAAAGAGAAAGCTGCATTTGAAGAAAAGATACATGCTAAACCAATTATAAAGAAAGATAAAAATGCAGATATCAACAAAGGCATTATGAAGCTGTACTTTAATGGCGGGAAGAAAAAGAAAATTAGGGCGGTAGATTTCGTCGGTACAATTGCTAAAATTAAAGGTGTTACAGCAGAAGATATAGGTATTATTACGATACAAGATAATGTTTCTTACGTTGAAATATTAAATGGAAAAGGACCACTTGTCTTGAAAGTCATGAAGACTACAACGATTAAAGGGAAACAACTAAAAGTTCATGAAGCAATTAAGTAAATAAAAAACTATCCACTTTAATAGGTGGATAGTTTTTTATTTATGATTCTTTTAAATCATCCACTAGTTGCTCCGCTAAACGTCTATACATATTACTCATAGTCACGAAGGATGTTAGTAGTAGAAATTTTTCTAGCTTTGTATCTTCTAAGGAAGAAATCTCATTTACTTCTGTAACACGGTTATTTACGTCTTGTTTAAAGCTTTCGACATTGCTTTCAGTAAGAGCAAGATAATTTTTGTATAACGTATTTAATTCGAATGAATCATCATTTAATAAGGAGTCATTTATAGTTTCTAATGAACTTTTTATGTCGTTAATGGAGAGAGCTCCCTTTAATTGATAAATTAGGCTAATTAAAATCATATGCTCTTTTGAATACTTTTTATTTTTGATAGGGATGAATAGTTTCCCTTTTGCGTAATTATTAATCATCGTTTTTGTTAATACTTTTTCATCATCAGTTCTCGTTGTATCTGCATAAGTATTCTCAAATAGTTGGACAACTTGGTCTACATATAAGTCAACATTTGGAATATCCTCAAGTTTAATGTTTTTTTCTAAATGTAATGTCTTAAGTAATTCATTTATATTTTCCACGTAGAATCCCTCACTTTTATAACTTAGTGGAACTTAATGTTTAATATATCTTTAAATATGGTATTACGAAACAAATGAATTGTAAATGTTGACCTTAAAAAGAAATGTGTATATAATTACATGTAGTTATGGAAACTACATGTAATTATATGAGGGGTGTTATTATGAATACTTATGTAAGGGAACCAGTTAATGCATTTACTCACTTAGGTGGAGCGATATTATCATTTATTGCGTTATTAGCTATGCTTGTGAAAGTTTCTATCAAGATGCCATCATTTGCTGCAATTACAGCTGTTATTTTGTTTGGTATTGGAATGATGGTCCTTTATACGGCGTCAGCTGTATATCATAGTGTTGTGGCCAATGAACGTGTTATTTACTTCTTTAGGAAGCTAGATCATTCTATGATTTTTATATTAATTGCAGGTACATATGCACCCTTTTGCTTAATTACATTAAATTCAGCAAGTGGTTTGCTATTATTTTGTTTAGTCTATGCAACTGCGATTTGTGGCATTGTATTTAAAATGTTTTGGTTTAATTGTCCAAGGTGGTTATCGACAGCAATTTATATTACGATGGGTTGGTTAATTGTTTTATTCTTTGCACCGTTAGCTGAGAATTTAAGTACAGGAGGCATTATTTTCTTAGTACTTGGGGGCATTTTTTATACAATTGGTGGATTTATTTATGGAACAAAGCCAAAATGGTTAGAGTTTAAATATATGGGGCATCATGAAATTTTTCATGTTTTTGTATTATTAGGTAGTCTTGCGCATTTTCTAAGTGTATATTGTTACGTAATTTAATAAAAAAACGCCACATAATAAAAATTATGTGGCATTTTTTTATTACCTGATTAGAATCGTATATGTTATAAAATTATTATGGGATAAAATGTAAGTTTCTGTGTTCGCATGTTAAACATAGGATAAGAAATATGTGATATACTTTGAGAAGTTTATAATGAATGAAATATGGAGGACTATAATTATGGCAATACTTGTAACAGGTGGAGCAGGATATATTGGTAGTCATACATGTGTAGAATTACTAAATAGCGGTTACGAAGTTATAGTAGTGGATAATCTTTCGAATAGCTCGGTAGAATCTATAAATCGAGTAAAAGAAATAACAGGAAAACAATTTAAGTTTTATAAAGAAGATGTTTTAAATCGCGAAGCGCTTGACGCAATTTTTGAAGAAAATGCAATTGAAGCAGTTATTCACTTTGCAGGATTTAAAGCTGTAGGGGAGTCAGTAGCGATTCCATTAACATATTATCATAACAACATTACAAGCACGTTAGTGCTATGTGAAGTAATGCAGAAACATAATGTAAAGAAGATAATCTTTAGTTCATCTGCAACTGTATATGGTATCCCGGAAACGTCACCGATTACGGAGGAGTTTCCATTAAGTGCAACAAATCCATATGGTCAAACGAAATTAATGATTGAGCAAATTATGCGTGATGTAGCATTTGCAGATGCAGAATGGAGTATCGCATTACTTCGCTATTTCAATCCATTTGGTGCACACGAAAGTGGGCGTATCGGAGAAGATCCAAATGGAATCCCAAATAACTTAATGCCATATGTAACGCAAGTAGCGGTAGGTAAGTTAAAAGAATTAAGCGTATTCGGAAATGACTATCCAACGAAAGATGGAACAGGAGTCCGTGATTACATCCATGTTGTGGACTTAGCAAATGGTCACGTAAAGGCGCTTGAGAAAGTACTGAGTACAACAGGAGTAGATGCTTATAACCTGGGCACAGGCATGGGCTATAGTGTACTAGAGATGGTTGAAGCGTTTGAAAAAGTTTCGGGCAAGAAAGTTCCTTATAAAATTACAGAGCGTCGCCCAGGTGATGTGGCAGTATGTTTTGCTGATGCATCGAAAGCAAAGCGTGAATTAGGCTGGGAGGCAACACGCGGATTAGAAGAAATGTGTGCTGACTCTTGGAAATGGCAATCAAATAATAAAAATGGCTATTTAGAAGTTTAATGATGAATATAAAAAATGACCTTTGCATAAAAGCAAGAGGTCATTTTTTATATTCATTTTCTACTAAGTTTATTAGCGAACCTAGAACAGAACGTTCGCTGTTTTAAATGATATGATTTTACAATATCTTATGCTAGAAGGTAGTAGAATGAGATAGAGTAATGTATTATTTTATTAATTTTTTATGGGAATTGAAAGCGTATTATTGAAATGTATTCCAACACTTGTATCATTGCTAGAGTACGTTTATAATCAAGGAATCCTAGTTCATGTTTTGATAGGAGTATTTATTATTGAAAGCGTTTTAAGTTCACTCCTTTTTTCGAGGTAGGAGGTCTGACTTATTTAGGTGAAAAATTATGTATGTAGTTTTAAATGGGAAGAAAAATAATATAAGTATCATTTTATAGTGTGGGGAGGTTAAAAGTGTGAAAGGTAAAGATTTTCACACGAATATATATGGGTTATGTAGGATTATTACTTTCAGGGGCAGCTTTATTTTTAAATAGTCTTGTTATATTAGGGAAAGCAGAGATGAAAAGTGCGGGTGTTTTTAATTTATTTGTGGGTGCACTACAAATTATTATTCCGTTTTATTTGATTATGATTTCTGACCAAAGCAATTGGACAGTGTATTCATATGCGGCTACTTTCTTATTTGGATTAACTTATTTATATGTAGGTGTTACTTTTATAAAAGGAATGGATAGTAGTGGTCTAGGATGGTTTTGTATTTGGGTAGCAATTATAGCCTTATTCTATATGGTTGTTTCATTTGTTCAATTCCATGATGTTGTTAATGCGTTAACGTGGTTTATGTGGGCATTACTTTGGTATTTATTCTTTGTATTAAATACACAAAAGAAGAACATTAATCAATATCTTGGAAGGATTGCCTTCGTACAATCATGGGTAACATTGACTTTACCTTCACTCTTTTATTTTATGGGAGTGTGGGGAGAGGGATTCGTATATGAATTATGGGTTTATGTATCTGTAATTTCTATTTTATACTTCTGTTATTGTATTTATAAATATCGAGTACGTTAATATATTATCTGTATAAAGGCATGGAATCGTTAAACGAATTCCATGCTTTTTATATGTTAGCACTTATAATAGAGAGGTAGTATTTTACAATTTGCTAAAGTGGGGATGATGAAGTTGAAAAAAGTATTGGTGCTAGGGGGAACAAGATTTTTTGGTAAACATTTAGTAGAAGCACTTTTGCAAGAGGGGCACGATGTAACGATTGCGACGAGAGGAATTACGGAAGATTCTTTTGGCAGTAGAGTAAAAAGACTTATTGTAGATAGGGAAGATGAAAAACAACTAGCAGAGCGTCTAGGAGATAAAAGTTATGATATTGTATACGATAATTTATGCTATAGCTCGAATGCAGCGAAGGTAATATGTGAAGTGTTACGAGGGAAAACGAAGAAATATGTTATGACATCTTCAATGGCCGTCTATGAACCTGCCCTAAGCTTATCAGAAGAAGACTTTAATCCGTACGAGTATGCAATCGCGTATGGAGATAGGAATGACTTCAATTATGGTGAAGGAAAGAGATTAGCTGAAGCCGTTGTATTTCAACATGCAACATTCCCAGTCGTTGCAGTGCGTTTTCCAGTTGTTATTGGAGAAAATGATTATACGAAAAGGTTACAATTTTACGTTGAATGTATTGTGAACCAAAAACCTATCGTTGTGGATCATGTAGATGGAACTTTGTCATTTATACATGAAAAAGAGGCAGGAGAGTTTCTAGCTTGGTGCGGAATGGCAAATGTGAGAGGACCAATTAACGCCTGTAGTAACGGAGTAGTTTCTATGGAAGAAATTATTCATTTCATAGAAGAGAAGACAGGAATAAAAGCACTCATTCAGAAAGCTGGGGGAAATATAGCTCCTTATAATGAGGTAACTAACTGTACGTTACATAATGGAAAGGCTCGTGAATTCGGATTTTTGTTCCGAGAGCTGAAACTAGAAATAAAAAATATTTTAAAACATTATATAAATACAATGAAGTAATCATAAATCCCCCGGTGGCAATCCGGGGGATTCTGGAGGATTTCGACAATACTGATTTTACATTACCAAATTTACCTTATACGTACGACTAATGTTTTTGTGATTGAATTGCTTGTAAATACTTCTCGTTTACTTGGTCCCAGTTTACTGTATGCCACCAGTTGGTAACAAACTCTGGGCGCCTATTTTGATACTTTAAATAATAAGCATGTTCCCATACATCAATTACGAGTAAGGGGATTTTCCCTTCTTGCAAAGGCGTATCTTGATTTGGTGTACTCATAACAGAGAGTTCCTCACCGTCAAGAACAAGCCATCCATAGCCACTTCCAAAACGACTAATAGCTGCTTTGGAAAGTTGATCTTTTAAGTTGTCAAAGGTATTGAAATAATAATCAATTACTTTTGCAACGTCTCCATTAGGCTCACCGCCACCTCGTGGGCTCATCACTTCCCAAAAAAGACTATGACAATAGTGACCACCACCGTTATTTCGTACAGCTGTAACAATTTCCTTCGGTAAAGCATCTAAATTACATAGCAATTCTTCTAAAGATTTATTATGTAATTCAGTATAATTTTCTAAAGTAGCATTTAAATTGTTTACGTATGTCGCATGGTGCTTTCCATGATGAATGGCAAGTGTATTGCTATCAATATGTGGCTCTAGTTCATCATAGTCATATGAAAGCTTTGGCAATTGAAATGAAGACATAACATTCCCTCCTTTCGACTTAAAAAGTTGGTCTAGGTAAAAACAATTTACCTGAGTCAAAAATACACCCATTTTCCATATAAGTCAATAGTAATTCCATTAATTTTCTGAAAAATATTACAATAAAAGTAACACTCTCACTTTCATTTGTGACTCCTATCCTTTTTGCTTATACTGTAAAGTAGCAGGGTTTTGTTGAAATAGAAGGAGATTGTTTATGAGTAAAACGAAACAATTAATAGAGGAAGCAAGTAATTTTATTACGATTTGTTATAAGGAGCTTCATAAAGAACAATTGATAGAAGAACGTATAAAAGAAATTCAAATTGAGATAGAGAAGACAGGGACATATGAGCATACATTTGAAGAACTTGTTCATGGTTCACGAATGGCATGGCGTAACAGTAATAGATGTATTGGAAGACTATTTTGGAGTAAGATGCACATATTAGATGCGCGCGAAGTAAATGATGAAGAGGGTGTATATAATGCATTAATTCATCATATTAAATATGCAACGAACGACGGAAAAGTTAAACCAACCATTACGATTTTTAAGCAATATCAAGGTGAAGAAAATAATATAAGAATTTATAATCACCAATTGATTCGATATGCAGGATATAAAACAGAAACGGGAGTGATTGGTGATTCTCATTCCGCTACATTTACGGACTTTTGTCAGGAGCTTGGTTGGCAAGGAGAAGGTACGAATTACGATGTATTGCCACTTGTGTTTTCTATAAATGGAAAAGCGCCTATATATAAAGAAATTCCGAGAGAAGAAGTAAAAGAAGTGCCAATTGAACACCCGGAATATCCTATTTCATCACTTGGAGTAAAATGGTATGGTGTTCCAATGATTTCAGATATGCGTTTAGAAATTGGCGGTATTTCTTATACAGCCGCTCCGTTCAATGGATGGTATATGGGAACAGAAATTGGGGCGCGCAACTTAGCAGATCATGATCGTTATAATTTACTTCCGGCTGTTGCGGAGATGATGGATTTAGATACATCGAGAAACGGTACCTTATGGAAAGATAAGGCGCTAATTGAGTTAAATATTGCCGTACTACACTCCTTTAAAAAACAAGGAGTTAGTATTGTTGATCACCATACTGCTGCACAACAATTTCAGCAATTTGAGAAGCAAGAAGCTGCTTGTGGTCGTGTTGTAACAGGTAATTGGGTATGGCTTATTCCACCATTATCTCCAGCTACCACCCACATTTATCATAAACCGTATCCGAATGAAATTTTGAAGCCAAATTTCTTTCATAAATGATATTTAGTGTAGGTTTTTTCTGTGAAATATAATTTTTTTTAATTACTGTTATGTAGCAAATGGAAGCCTTTACTCTCGGTTATTTTTGGAAGAGGCTTTTTGAACCAAGGAGTTCCTTATGTTATAATCAAATTTCTGTTTCGAAGACCTTATAGAAATATAAGGTCTTTTGTTTTGCTTTTTTATGTAAGAGGAAGAGATTCTTTCTTTTTAATAAGGGATTTGGCATATTTTTAGGGACAACATAAGTATGTGGGAAGTCGATAAAATGTTATGCATATATAATTATTGTGTTTTGGTTTTAAACAATAAAACATAATAAAGTTGTTTTTTTAGATTGCTGAGGAAGGAGGAAGTGTAAATGAGGATGAAGAGTCGAAAAACTGATTGGCCTGTATTTATTATTAGTGGTGGTTCACTTTTATTATTTGTAATTGCAGTTTTTTTGAACAAGGATTATGTAGAGAGTGCGATTAATAAAAGTTTCGCTTTTTCAATTAAATATTTCGGTGCCTTCTGGCAAATTTTATTATTAGGTACATTTATTGTTGCGATGTGTATGGCGTTCTCCAAATATGGGAGAGTTAAGCTTGGAGGATTAGAAAAACCTGAGATTAGTACGGCAAAATGGCTTGCTATTATTATGTCTACATTACTTGCCGGAGGTGGCGTTTTTTGGGCAGCAGCAGAGCCAATGTATCATTTGATGACGGTGCCACCAATACATGATGGTATATCTGCTGGAACGAAAGAAGCAGTCATGCCTGCTTTAGCACAAAGTTATATGCATTGGGGATTTTTAGCATGGACGATTTTAGGTACAATTAGTGCGGTAGTTATGATGTATGGACATTATCATAAAGATATGCCGCTAAAACCTCGAACGCTTTTATATCCTATTTTTGGGGAAAAATTAAGAAAGAGCCTGCTTGGAACGATAATTGATGCAGCTGCAATTATTGCAGTAGCTGCAGGTACAATTGGCCCAATTGGATTTTTAGGTTTACAAGCAAGTTATGGATTACAAGAATTATTTGGAATTTCTGATGTGTTTACTACTCAATTAGCAATTATTGTTTGTGTGGTGGCCGTGTCTACCATATCGGCAGTAACAGGTATTGATAAAGGGATTCAAATTATAAGTAATTTAAATGTTAGATTAGCAATTGTATTAATGGCATTCATATTACTATTTGGGCCAGGTGGATTTATTATTGATTCGTTTGTTTCTTCGTTTGGATTTTATGTAAATGAATTTATACCGATGAGCACATACCGTGGTGATGCAAGTTGGTTAGGATCTTGGACAATCTTTTTCTGGGGATGGTTTATTGGATACGGACCAATGATGGCAATTTTAGTGAGTCGAATTTCAAGAGGGAGAACGATTCGAGAAATCATCGTTGCAATTGGAATTATCGCACCTATTATTACAACGTTTTGGTTTACTATATTAGGTGGATCAGGCGTGTTTTATGAGTTGATGAATCCTGGGTCTATCTCGGACGCATTAAGTGAATCTGGTATGCCGGCAGCTATGATTGCAATTACAGGACAATTGCCACTTTCTAATATTATTGGACCAGCATTTCTTTTATTAACAATTTTATTTGTAGTGACAACAGGGGATTCAATGGCGTATTCCATTTCAATGGCAGTGACTGGAGACGGAGATCCTAGAATTAGTTTGCGAATTTTTTGGTCGCTTATTATGGGCGCAGTTGCAGCAATTCTTTTATATATGGGTGAAGGAAGTATTAATGCGCTACAATCGTTTATCGTGGTGACGGCAGTTCCGGTATCAATCTTGTTATTCCCAATGCTATGGTTAGCGCCTAAAGTTGCGGGAGAATTAGCATTAAAACAAGGTATTGTAAAAGAAGAAGATAAAACTGCATTCTTATTTCAGAAGGCTAGTAAATCAAAATAAATAAAAACGTAAAAGAGGAAGCATCTTAAATGAGATGCTTCCTCTTTTACGTTTAATCTAATACTTTTCCCTTTGTTTCTGGTACACATAGTAGCATTGTAATTAACCCGATTGGGTAGATGATAAAAATCAAGGACAATGCTCCAAGTAGGTTGCCACCTGTAGCGAGTAAGCCAATAATAACAGGCCCAAATCCAGCTAACCCACGTCCTGTACCGAAAATAAAGTTTTCAGCGGTAGAGCGAGCTTCAGCAGGATAGTTTTCAGCTAAAATTGCTCCAAATCCTCCCATCATTCCATTTGCAAAGAATCCAAGTAATGCACTTCCCCATAATAATAATGTTGAATCTGTGAATAAGAAGAAGTAAATGAGACAGTATACTGTACCGCCAATATAATAGATTGCAAAAGTTTTACGGCGACCAATTTTATCAGCTAGAATACCAAAGATTGCAATTCCAATTAGCATACCGATGGTAGAAATGAACATCCAGCCACTTGCTTTTGCTAATGTATAGTTATATTTATTTGCTAAAATAGTGGGCATCCATGTGAAGATTCCGTAATATCCGAAGTTTTGGATAAACGACATAATAATAAGACCAATTGTTGTAATTGTTACTTTTTTATTGGCAAATAACTTTCGAAGTGGGAATTTTTTTATATGTTTTAGTTGTTCGGCTTCAGTAGTTGTTAATTTACCTGTAGCTTCTTTTTGCAACAGTTCCTTTTTGTAGCGTTGTTTTTGCTCCCATATTTTCGGTTCACTTAAACTTTTACGGACATAGACAGCTAGTAAAGCTGGAATTAATCCAAATAAGAAAACGGCTCTCCATCCAAAGTGTGGGACAATAAATGCTGGAAGGAGTGAAGCAATCAGTACACCAAATTGCCATCCAAGTGCAACAACAGATGTCGCTTTAGCTCGCATTTCTTTAGACCATGTTTCTGTTACGATGGCCATTCCGATTCCGAATTCACCACCAACTCCCATTCCAACTAAAAAGCGCAGAATTAATAATTGCCAGTAGTCTGTTGCGAAATAAATGAGTGCGGTTGCTAGTGAAAACAGTAAGATTGTGAAGGCCATTGTACGAATACGGCCAAATAAATCAGCAATAAATCCAAATAAATAAGAACCAATTAACATTCCTATTGTGGTAGCTAAAGTTAAGTTTCCACCTTCAACAGGACTTAAGTGAAACTCTTTTAAAATATAGACAAGTACGAAAGATAATAGCAACATATCTAAACCTTCTGCTGCATATCCTAGCGCAGAACCAAATAATGTTTTATATCTTTTCGCTTTTGTCTCCTCTGTTGTTTGTTGTACATCAGTAGTGACGTTCATTATTACTCCTCCTTATTTTCTACAGTCGCTATGGAAGAATAACAAAAGGCCTTCTCACCTGATATGATGAGAAGGCCAAAAAAGCATACGTATCCCCAAAAAAGAACATACGTATATTGTATTCCGACTTCCTTCTCAACCTCACGGGGTTGGGTTAAAGGACTGTATTATATTACTTTATTTTTAGCACTCTTCTATTGTATTGTCAAATAAAGAGGAAGTTATTATGTGTAAAATATTTCAAAAAACATTTCGTTCTTCTTGACGCCGACTTCATTATTTTCCCATAATAAAACTAACTAAATAAAAAGGAATGAATCAAAGATGCTAAATTTAGTACTCATGATGATCGAACGAGTCGGACTTATAGTTATTTTAGGATTTTTACTCTCTCATATTAAAACTTTCAGACGCCTCCTTCATAAACAGGATGGCTATGTAGATAAGCTGAAGCTTATTTGTATTTTTTCGGTATTTACAATTGTAAGCAATTACACTGGGATTGAAATAGCAGGAAATACGATTATGAATGAAAACTGGTTACAAGGTGTTTCTTCGTCAAGTACAATTGCGAATACGCGTATTATGGGTGTCGGTATTAGCGGCTTACTTGGTGGCCCTATCGTAGGGGTTGGAGTAGGATTTATTGCTGGTATTCATCGTTATATGCTTGGTGGTACGACAGCGCTAAGCTGCGCAATCTCTTCTATTTTAGCTGGGATTATAACTGGTTATATTGGACATATTTTCAAAAAATATAATCGTACAATTACTCCTAAGTTTTCAGCAGTTTTAAGTGTTTTTATCGTATCTTTAGAAATGCTAATGATTTTATTAATTATAGAGGATGGAATTAGCGTTGTGAAAACAATAGCGATACCGATGATTCTTGTAAATAGTTTTGGAAGTTTTATTTTACTTTCTATGATACAAGCTATTTTGCGTCAGGAGGAGAATGCAAAGGCACTTCAGACCCATAAAGTATTACGTATTGCAGATAAAACGTTACCGTATTTCCGCCAAGGCTTAACAGAAGAATCATGTAAGCATGTGGCACAAATTATTCACCGTTTTACAGGAACAGATGCGGTATCCTTAACAGATACAGAGAAAATATTAGCTCATGTTGGATTAGCATCAGATCACCATATTCCTTCACATAGTTTAATAACCGGTTTGTCGAAAGAAGTGTTAAACACAGGGAAAATAATGAAAGCGAAATCACGTGAGGTTATTAATTGTCAACATGAAGGCTGCCCTTTGCAAGCGGCGATTGTAATTCCACTAACTTCGCATGGAAATACGATAGGAACATTAAAACTCTATTTCAAAAATCCTAACCAGTTAAGTCGTGTGGAAGAGGAATTAGCAGAAGGGTTAGCAAAAATATTCTCCACGCAGTTAGAGTTAGGAGAAGCTGAGTTGCAAAGTAAATTACTTCAAGATGCGGAGATAAAAGCATTACAAGCGCAAATTAACCCACACTTTTTATTTAATGCGATTAATACAGTATCAGCTTTATGTCGAACAGATGTAGAAAAAGCAAGGAAGTTATTATTACAGCTTAGCGTATATTTCCGTTGTAATTTGCAAGGGGCACGTCAGTTATTGATTCCACTAGAACAAGAATTAAACCATGTACAGGCATACTTATCACTAGAACAAGCAAGGTTCCCAAATAAGTATGAGGTAAAGATGTATATTGAAGATGAGCTAAAGACAACTTTAGTACCACCATTTGTTCTTCAACTATTGGTTGAAAATGCATTGCGACATGCTTTTCCGAAGAAGCAACCAGTATGCGAAGTGGAAGTGCATGTTTTTGAAAAAGAGGGTATGGTTCACTTTGAAGTAAAAGATAATGGACAGGGAATTGAGGAAGAACGTTTAGAACAATTAGGAAAGATGGTAGTTTCGTCAAAGAAAGGGACTGGAACAGCTTTATATAATATTAATGAACGTCTTATTGGGTTATTTGGGAAAGAAACGATGCTTCATATTGAAAGTGAATTAAATAAAGGGACGGAGATTACCTTTATTATTCCAAAAAAAGTAGGGGAGGAAGAGCCGGGTGTTAAAAGTATTAGTAGTTGACGATGAAATGTTAGCACGTGATGAACTAAAGTATTTATTAGAGAGAACGAAAGAAGTTGAGATAATTGGTGAGGCTGATTGTGTGGAAGACGCATTAGAAGAACTAATGCAAAGTAGACCAGATATTGTGTTTTTAGATATTCAATTATCCGATGATAACGGATTTGAAATCGCGAATATATTAAAGAAGATGAAAAATCCACCTGCAATTGTATTTGCTACTGCCTATGATCAATATGCGCTGCAAGCATTTGAAGTAGATGCGTTAGACTACATTTTAAAACCATTTGATGAAGAGCGTATTGTGCAGACATTAAAGAAGTATAAAAAACAAAAACAAGCGCAAATAGAAACGAAGCACGAAATAAAGGGGACAGATGTAACAGCAGAGATGCATAAATTAGCATTACCAATTGAAGAATCAATCGTACTTGTGAATATTGAAGATATTATATATGTAGGGCTTGTAGATGGGAAAGTAACAGTAAAAACAACGAGGGAAACGTATGTAACACATGATACACTTGTAATTTTAGAGAAGAAGTTACCACAAGCAAGCTTCATGCGCGTACACCGTAGCTTTATTGCGAATATTAATCATATTACTGAAATTCAGCCATGGTTTAATTCTACTTATAATTTAATCATGAAAGAAGGATCGAAAGTACCTGTTAGCCGTACATATGCAAAAGAACTCAAGAAGCTGCTTCGTATTTAAGAAGCAGCTTTTGTATTTCATCCTTTTATATTTGTAACTGATTCTGTATATTTGACGTTCTGTTATGTAAACGCTTACTTATGCGTTTGTATCCTATACAATAAAGGTACCAAATCGAAAGAGGTGGCCAAAATGAGTACGAAAAAAGTATATAGTTTCTTATCACAAGCATTCATATTCTCAGCTATTATGTTAATTTCTAATATTATTGCAACACATTTACCAATTCCAATGCCTTCATCGGTAATCGGGTTAGTTATTTTATTTAGTCTATTATGTTTAAAAGTTATTAAATTGGAGCAAGTTGAATCACTCGGAACAGCTTTAACAGGTATTATTGGATTCTTATTCGTCCCATCAGGTATTTCAGTTATTAATTCTCTTGGTGTAATGGGGCAATACTTTGTACAAATTTTAACTGTAATTGTTGTAGCAACAGTTATTTTACTTGCTGTAACAGGGTTATTTGCACAATTTATTTTAGGAAAAGATGAAAAAGAAACAGAAGATACAAAAGAATTGAAAGTAGTAAATAAAGGACGCAAGCACGGAAAGGTTGCGTAACCATTGCATTTATATATTGTTAGGAGGTAATGAACATGGCAAGCACAATGACTCCATATTTCGGAATCGTCGTTTCATTAATCGCATACGGAATCGGAACATTATTATTCAAGCATTCAAAAGGGTTCTTCCTATTTACACCATTATTCGTAGCGATGGTATTAGGGATTGTCTTTCTAAAGGTAGGTAACTTTACTTTTGAAGAATATAATACTGGCGGAAAAATGATTAGTTTCTTCTTAGAGCCAGCAACAATTGCATTTGCTATCCCACTCTATAAACAAGTTGATAAGTTGAAAAAATATTGGTGG
Organism: Bacillus sp. RZ2MS9; assembly: GCF_001816185.2. Classification (NCBI taxonomy): domain Bacteria; kingdom Bacillati; phylum Bacillota; class Bacilli; order Caryophanales; family Bacillaceae; genus Bacillus; species Bacillus sp. RZ2MS9. Next base: position 5,306,862 of record NZ_CP049978.1, on the reverse strand, counting down.
CAAATTTTATCAGCTATCGTGGTTGGATCTATTTGCTCAGTAATTGTCGTGTTCATTGTTGCAAAAGCAATCGGTTTAGATACAGCAGTAATGAATTCAATGCTACCACAAGCAGCAACAACAGCAATTGCGTTACCAATTTCAGAAAGTATTGGTGGTATTCCAGCAATTACATCGTTTGCAGTTATTTTCAACGCAGTTATCGTATACGCATTAGGAGCATTATTCTTAAAAACATTTAGAGTGAAACATCCGATTGCAAAAGGTTTAGCACTTGGAACAGCGGGTCATGCATTAGGAGTTGCGGTAGGAATTGAAATGGGTGAGGTAGAGGCAGCGATGGCAAGTATTGCTGTAACAGTAGTTGGGGTTGTAACAGTAGTTGTCATCCCAATGTTCATACCATTCATTGGATAGTAAAACTTACTTAAAAAACAAGAAAAGCAAGCTATTTGTAGGACAGATTTCTACTGATAGCTTGCTTTTTATGTTACAGTAGTGGTAAGACCTATTTAAAAAAATATAAGTTTCCTTAAATCTTCATTAATACTATGTAGAATACGTTTTGAATTAGGTCATTGTATTGTAAAATAAGAAGTAAGCTACTATATACCTGTTAAGGTAGGCATATAATGAGTTTATAAAAATCTTAATATGAATGAATAATTAAAAGTAGAAAAGAGAGAGAAATCTACTTATTAACGTTTTAGTTTATAGGACAGGAGAGAGTATTCGTCGATTATGCAAATAAAAAACCTGTTTCAAAGTAAAGGATTTCAGAGGTTACTCGTATTAGTAATACTTGCTCTCGTGTTATACGGGCTGCAAAGTATGTTGAATTTAATATTAATTACGTTTATTCTCACGTATTTAATGGATCGATTCCAAAAGTTTATTTCCCGCAAATTAGATCATTTCATGCCTATTAATCGAAAAATTATTATAGCATTTCTATATGTAATGTTAATTGGTGGAATTGCTATTACGCTATTTAAATATTTACCAGTATTGACGATACAAATTTCACAACTGATTTACCAATTCAATGTATTTTTAAGAAACCCACCAGATAGTGAACTAATTAAGTATGCAGTTAATGCTGTCAATCATATGGAGCTTTCTAAATATGTAGGACAAGGCGTAGACATTTTGTATAAATCGATTACGAATGTTGGTAAATTTGGCCTTCAGGTTTTACTTTCTTTAATTTTGAGTTTGTTTTTCTTATTAGAAAAATCTCGTATTGTTGGTTTTACTGCAAAGTTTAAAGAAAGCAGGCTTGCAATTTTCTATACTGAAATCGAGTACTTCGGAAAGAAATTTGCACGTTCATTTGGAAAGGTAATCGAAGCACAATTTTTAATTGCTATTGTTAACTGTGTTCTTTCAGTTATCGCATTATGGATATTAGGATTCCCGCAATTATTAGGTTTAGCATTAATGATTTTCTTGCTTGGATTAATTCCAGTAGCGGGGGTTATCATTTCGTTATTCCCACTTTGTATGATTGCTTACAATATTGGCGGTATTATGTACGTTGTTTATATTTTAGTTATCGTAACAGTGATTCATGCACTTGAAAGTTACGTATTAAATCCGAAGTTTATGTCGCAAAAAACAAATTTACCGATTTTCTATACTTTTATGGTATTAATTTTCTCAGAGCACTTCTTAGGTGTATGGGGACTGATTATCGGTATTCCAATCTTCATTTTCTTACTAGATGTTTTAGACGTGACAAGTGATGAAATGGAGAAGGATGTTGGAAAAAATAAAGTGAAGTAAGAAAAAGCATCGATGTTCGATGCTTTTTCTTTTATAACATTAGGTTTCTTATGCCATACTGTAAGGAGAATATAGAATAGGGGTGAAGTAATGGCTGTAAATGAAAAGGTAGAGTTAGCTACATTTGCTGGAGGGTGTTTCTGGTGTATGGTTTCTCCATTTGAAGAGATGGAGGGCATTATACAGGTTATTTCAGGTTATACAGGCGGTCATAAAGAGGACCCAACGTATAAAGAAGTGTGCTCAGAAACAACAGGACATTATGAAGCGGTACAAATTACATTTGATGCAAATAAAATGTCGTATGAGGAATTGTTAAATATATATTGGAGACAAATTGATCCGACCGATATTGGAGGACAATTCCACGACCGCGGACAGTCTTATGAAACAGTGATTTTTTATCATAATGAAGAACAACATAAAAAAGCAGAAGCCTCAAAAGAAGAACTTGAGCAGAGTGGGCGCTTTTCAAAACCAATTGCGACAAAAATACTACCAGCAGCTACATTTTATCCAGCTGAAGAATATCACCAAGGATATCATAAGAAAAACACATTCCGCTATGAGTTATATCGTAAAGGCTCAGGACGAGATGCTTTTATTAAGCAACATTGGCCAAAGGATAATGCTCATTTAAAAGAAAAACTCAATGAGATGCAGTTTTATGTAACGCAGGAAAATGGTACAGAACCACCATTTCGAAATGAGTATTGGAACCATAAAGAGGAAGGTCTTTATGTAGACATCGTTTCAGGTGAGCCGCTATTTACTTCTCTAGACAAATTTGATAGTGGATGTGGATGGCCTAGTTTTACAAAACCAGTTATGTCAGCAAGTGTGAAAGAAAAGATGGATGTGAGTCATAATATGACACGTACAGAAGTGAGAAGTAAAGAAGGAGACTCACATCTTGGGCACGTATTTCCAGACGGTCCAGGACCAAATGGCCTTCGTTACTGTATTAATTCCGCAGCTCTTCGATTTATTCCAAAAGAGGAATTAGAGAAAGAAGGCTATGGTGATTTCCTAATCTTGTTTGGAAATAAAAAATAACCTCGCAGTTAGCGAGGTTATTTTTTGTTATTTTGTTTTTTTCTTTTTAAATTTGCTTAATACTTCATAAACGATTGGAACAATAAGAAGTGTTAATAACGTTGAACTTGTTAATCCACCAATTACCGTTACACCAAGTCCTTTAGAAATTAAGCCACTACCTTCAAATCCTAGTGCAAGCGGGATAAGAGCACCGATTGTTGCAATTGCAGTCATTAAAATTGGACGAAGGCGTGTTGCACCAGCTTCTAATAAAGCTTCACGTGTTGATAGTCCTTCATTTTCTTTATGAATAACGCGGTCGATAAGCACGATTGCGTTTGTTACAACGATACCGATTAACATAAGCGCACCAATCATTGCAGACACACTTAATGTTTCACCGGAGATTAATAAGGCAACAAGAGCTCCGATAATTGTAAATGGTAGCGAGAATAAAATTGCGAATGGTGCAAGGGCACCACCAAATGTAACGACAAGAACGAAGTATACAATGGCAATCGCAGCTAACATCGCTAAGCCAAGTTGCTTAAATGATTCTTCAATATCTTTTGTAACGCCGCCCATAGAAACATCTACGCCAGAAGGAAGATCCATTTTATCTACTTCTTTTTGAACAGCGGCAGATGCTTTTGAAACGTCATCAGATGTTAGTTTTGCACTTACTTCTGCATAAACACGGCCATCGCGGTGTTTCACTGTATTCGAAGTTTCACCTTCTTTTACAGTCATAACATCTTTCACAGCCACTTCATTACCAAGTGGCGTTGTAATTTTACGATTTGTTAAGTCATCGATTGTTTCATAATTTTGTTTTTCAGCTTCTACATATACATTGATATCTTTACCGTCTTTTTTAATTGTTGTCAGAACAGGGCGATCATGTTGATTAGAAAGTCCCATTCCAATTTGAGCAGCCGTTAAGCCCATTTTACTCAGCTTTTCTTGATCTGCGACTAAAGTGTACTCTGCATACGTTTTTGCAATACTAGAATCTATATCTTTTAAGTCTTTATTTTTCTTCATGATATTTTGAATATCTTTTACAACAGGCTTAATGTCTTCTGAGCTATCTCCGTAAACGTATAGTTTAATTTCGTTACTACCGCCACTTGCTCCGAAGTCTTGGTTTTTCCATTCGCCTTTGCCAGACATCTTCTGTAAATCTTTAACGACTTGTTCTTTCTCTTTTTCAAAGTTTTTCGTGTCGTTATCATATTGCACGAAGAACATTGCTTGGTTTGATTGACCAGGACTCATTGGGTTTTCGCCACCTAATGAGAATTGAATTGTTTTGACGTCTTTATTATTTTGGAAGTGCTTCTCAGCTTTTGTTGCAATTTTTTCAACGTCTTCTAACGTTTGACCTGGTTCAGGGTTGTATGTTGCGATAATCATTTTTTCTTCTTCAGAAGGTAAGAAACTTACACCGATAACTGGTACAAGTGCAAGACTACCAACTAATAGAAGGACAGCGATACTTGATGTAATAATTTTGTGATTTAAAGCCCATGCAAGTATGCGTTTATACCCATTTGCTAATTTACTTGGTTTTTCTTCATGATGTACTTCTTTTTCCCTCATGCTCTCTTTCTTAAATAAGGAATGAGCTAGCATCGGTACGATTGTAACTGCTACTAGTAATGATGCTAATAAGGCGAAGACGATAGTTAAGGCAAATGGTAAGAACATTTCACCAATCATACCTTTTACTAGTCCAAGTGGTAAAAATACAGCAATTGTTACGATGGTAGAAGACATAATTGGGATAAACATTTCTTTCGTAGCTTCACGAATTAAATCTTTTCCGCGCAATTTCTCTTCTGATAACGACATACGTCGGTAAATATTTTCAATAACAACAATTGAGTCATCGACAACGCGGCCTATAGCAACGGTCATTGCTCCAAGTGTCATAATGTTAAGCGTAATATCCATTTGCTTTATGACTAAAACAGCAATTAATAAAGAAAGTGGTATTGAAACGACAGAGATTAACGTTGTTCGAATATTTCGTAGGAACAGCATGATAATAACGATCGCAAAGATAGCACCGAAAATTGCTTTGCTTAGCATTGTTTCAACTGATTTTTCAATAGGTGCACCTTGGTCGAATGTTGAAATGATCTCTAAATCTTTATATTTTTTCTCAAGATCTTTTACTTTATCTTTTACTGCATTTACAACATCAACTGTATTTGCATCAGAGGCCTTCACAATTTGAATTCCAATTGCTTCTTTTCCATTTGTTCGAGAAATAGATTCTGCTTTCCCAACTTCTTTAATGTCAGCAATTTCTTCTAATGTAACTGTTGGAATCCCGTTCATAGCAGCTGGATTCATTTGCGGCGTTTGTGCACCAGCGCCAGCATTTTGACTACCTTGACCGTTAGGTGAGGAAGGTATAGCTGGGATTTTAAGTTCTTTTAATGCTTTAATCGTTGTAATATTGCCATCTACAACAACTGATTTTTCCGTGTCTTTAAATGTGTATAAGCCAAGTGGTAAAGATACATCCGATCCCTTAATAACATTTTTTACAGTATCTTCACTTAGTCCTAGTTCTTTCATTTTATCTTTCTTGAAGACAAGCTGTACTTCATCTACTTGTTGGCCAGCAATTTGGACAGATGCAACACCATCAAGTCCTTTTAATCCTGGTACAACATTCTTTTCTACATTTTCAGTTAAGGTAGCTAAAGATTCATTCTTGCTTGCTACGCTTAACGAAATAACAGGAAAGGCATTGAAGTTTACTCGTGAAACTTTAGGATCTTTAACACCTTCTGGGAGCTTTACATTTGTGAGAGCTTCTTTAATTTCTGTTTCTGCTTTTTCCATATTTTTATCAAAATCGTATTCTACTTGAATAGAAGATGCGTTTTGAAAAGATGATGAGCTCACAACGTTAACACCACTTAAATTTTGTAGTTGTTCTTCCATCGGCTTTGAAACTTTATCAGCTACTTCTTCTGGTGTAGCACCAGGATAGACCGTAGTTACTGTCACAATCGGTGTTGTAATATCAGGAATTGTTTCCAGCTTCATATTGAGTCCAGAGTAGATCCCGGCAATAGTAACAATAATGGTTAGTAGCCAAACTGCGAACTTATTTTTTAACGAGAAATTGATGATTTTGTTCATGTTTGCGCTCCCTTTTTATTATATTGACCAACTGGTCAGTCTAATACATAATATAACTGACCGTTTGGTCAATCGTCAATAAAAAGAGATGGTATAATACATTTATAATAAGATGCGAGATTAAATTTAGGAGAGAAGATATGAAAGAAAAAGAGCGTTTGATTATAGAATCGGCTATGAAGTTATTTGCTACTAAGGGTGTAAATGCGACATCAGTGCAGGAAATTGTGACAGCTAGTGGTATATCTAAGGGAGCTTTTTACTTATATTTTAAATCGAAAGATGAGCTTTTATTAGCGACACTTCGATATTATTATGACAAAATCCAAAAGAAAATGCTGGATATTGAACAAGAGTCTTTATTACCACGTGAAAAATTTGCAAAACAATTACATTGTCAGTTTAATGATATACAAAAGCATAAAGAATTTATTATTATGCATGCGAGAGAAAATGCAATTCCGTTTAATAAAGAAGTAGAAGAATTTATGATGCGGATGAAGTTAGAGTCTCATGCATTTTATCGGAATAGTTTATTGTCCATTTATGGTGAAAAGGTTATGCCATATTTATTGGATTTAGTAATTATAGTAGAAGGCATATGCCGTGGTTATTTAGAATTAATTATTTTACAAGCACCAGAAATTGATTTATCGTATGTCGCTGCTTTTATTTTAAAAAGAGTAGATCATTTAGTAGATGGTTTGGTAGAATCTTCGGAAGAACCTATTTTACATGAAGAAAAGCTTGGAGAATTCCTTTGTAAATCAGAGCTTATTAAGGAACAAGTTAAAGAGCATTTTTTAAAAGAAATTATTGTATTTAAGCGTAGTTTAGCTGATCAATTAGAGGATGATGAGTTGTTAGTAACGTTAGATGTTTTAGAGGCGGAAATACGATTGCTTAATCCAAGAATTCCAGTAATTAGAGGTATGTTAGCAAATTTAGAGGCGTATCCGGAATTAAAAGAATTTCGATTACGACTTATAGGATACTACAATATAAAAAATTCTTAATAAAAATAAGTAAAAAACTCCTTGTCTACACAAGGAGTTTTTTCTTAAAGACTATTTACTATTTTGAGACCATTCTTCAACATCCCAAACTTTTGTAATCCAATCTTCATAGAAGTCCGGTTCGTGACATACAAGGAGGATTGTTCCTTTATATGCTTTCATAGCCTTCTTAAGTTCCGCTTTTGCTGTAACATCAAGATGGTTTGTCGGCTCATCAAATAGTAGCCAGTTACTTTCCTCACCCATTAGCTTACATAAACGAACTTTTGCTTGTTCTCCACCACTTAATTGACTTAATGGGCGAGAAATATGTTCATTTTTTAATCCGCATTTTGCTAACATCGCACGAATTTGATGCTGGTCTAAACCAGGGAATGTATTCCATACATCATCAATTGGTGTTATATTGTCAGCTTTAACTTCTTGCTCAAAGTATGCAGGCTCTAAGAAGTCACCAAGGCTTGTTTTACCGCTTAAAGGCTTAATTTTACCTAAGATTGTTTTTAGTAACGTTGATTTACCAACACCGTTACATCCAACAATAGCAATTTTTTCACCACGTTCGATCGTCATTGATAGCTTTGGTAGTAGCGGATGTGTATATCCGATTTCTACATTTTCACCTTCAAAGACGAAGCGACTACTTGCGCGACTTTCTTTAAATGAGAATTCAGGTTTAATTGCTGTTTCTGGGCGATCAATAAGTTCCATGCGATCAAGTTGCTTTTGACGACTCTTTGCACGACCTGTCGTTGAATAACGAGCCTTGTTTTTTGCAATGAAGTCTTCTTGCTTTTTGATAAACTCGCGCTGCTTTTCATAAGCGTTTATATGTTGATTTTTATTGATTTCTGCTAGTTCTAGGAATTTTTCATATGTCGCTGTATAGCGTGTCATTTTTGTGAATTCTAGATGGAAAATAACATCAACACATTTGTTCATAAATTCTGTATCATGAGAAATTAATAAGAATGCATGTGGGTATTCTTTCAAATAATTTGTTAACCAATGAATATGTTCAACGTCTAAATAGTTAGTAGGTTCATCAAGCAATAACACTTCTGGCTGTTCAAGTAATAGCTTTGCAAGCAATACCTTTGTACGTTGTCCACCACTTAGTGCTGAAACATCACGATCTAAACCAATAGCATCAATTCCAAGACCACGTGCAGCCTCTTCAATTTTCATATCTAGTAAATAAAAACCACCTGCTTCAAGTGCATCTTGTATTTCTGCCATTTGTTCAAGAAGTTCTTCTAGTTCTTCTGGTGTAGCAGTTCCCATTTTTTCTGTAACTTCATTTAAAGCTTTTTCCTTTTCGAATAACGGTAAAAATGCATCCGCTAGTACGTCACGGATTGTACGTCCAGGCGTTAAAACAGTATGCTGATCTAAGTAGCCGTAATGTGTGCCCGGTGTCCATTCTACACGACCTTGGTCATGAATAAGCTGACCAGTAATGATATTCATGAATGTTGATTTACCAACACCGTTTGCACCAACTAATCCAACGTGCTCACCTGCTAATAATCGCATAGATACATCTTTAAATAATGTACGATCACCAAATGTATGTCCTAATTTTTCAACTGTTAATAAGCTCATAGTATCCTCCGTCCAACTTGAAATAGTACCTTGAATCATGATACTAAATTCTTTCATATAATGCCATCATTTCAAAATGTATATATTTTCAAAACAAGCTAATGTACAAATGTTTATTGCTCATTTCCCAGACTTTTATGGTCCAAATGCAAAAAGCACACTTGTCCATCATACATTAAAGGCAATACTTACAAATAAAATGTCTAGCTTTGTTGGAGATAAAAAGATTGCCCGTGAATATATTTTCACACCAGATGGTGCAAAAGCAATGGTTAAATTAGCTTCACATGATGAGGCTTATGGACAAAATTGGAACATAACAGATTATGGTGTCATTACAGGTGAGGAAATGATTCAACACATACGGGAATTAGCGGGATATACCAAACGAATAATAACTGTAAAAAGAGGAATGATCCAGTTCATTGGTCTTTTTGATAAGCAGATGAAAGAATTTGTGGAAATGCTATATTTGACGGAAAAACCAGTTGTATTAAGTGGAGAGAAATACGAGAAATGTATTGGAGAGTTACCAAAAAATTCTTATTATGATGGGTTAAAAGAAACAATTATGTATATGAAAAACAGATGTAAATAAAGAAGTTAAGTTCCTTTTCATGATTTTGAAAAGGAACTTAACTTTATACTACCTTTTCACCTGATTTTTGTTTTATAAACCCTAAAACGAATCCACGTATTTGAGGATCAATTACAATTCCGATTATACCGTATAGTATACCAGTAAGAGTTAAAGCAATTAGTGGTGGTAAGTTAATTAATGCAATTCGGTATAAACCGTAACTAATAATAAAGGCTAAGGAATTAAATATAATTCCTTTAACTAATAATTGCATGCCTTTACGAATAAAGAGGGTAAATCCGATTAATAGTGTAATTTCGGTAAGGATAGCTGCGACAGCTGCCCCCATCATTCCATATTTACTACCTAATACAATATAACCTATGATGGCAACAACTAATCCAATAGTCATTGTTGTTGCACGTTTCCATTGCTGGCCAATCGTTGTTAAATTATCGGCTAGTGGATAGTTAATTGATTGTAAAATAACCATAAACGCTAGAATAGCAAGAGCGTCACCGGCGGGAGCGTATTCTTCTCCTAATAAACTAACAATCCAGAAACTTGGATCAGCAATAAAGGGGATAGAAATTCCCATTCCTAAAAAAGACATAAGTTTTAATTCAAAACTTGATAATTTTCTATGTTCTTCAATATTTTTCTCATTACCAAAAGCAAACAGCCTTGGATAAAAGGCAGCTGCAATTACCCCAGGTATTTGATATAGTACAGCAGGTATTTTAGATGCAGCACCAAAGAATCCAACTTGATTATACGTTGAAACCTTTTCTAATATAATAGGGCCCAATTGTGGTAAGAGCATAATGATGATTCCATTGATTGTGAAAATAAGTAGTTGATCTAAAATGCCTTTATCCCAACCCTTATGGACTTTCGTGTAACGTATTGTCATTATAAAGGCGATAACACCTGTTACAAGACTAGATACCCCATACATGGCAGCAACCATCATAAGTGACCATTGGAAAGACATCCCTAGTAATAGGGCAGCAGCAGCTGTTACACCTTGTAGTACAGAAATAATAGCTGTAAATTGCATGCGTTCTGTTACTTGGAAGTAAGCCATTCCAACACCTTGTAAAGTTGCTCCAAACATTGTTGGCAGAACAACCCAATATACCATCGCACGTAAGTAAGCATCGGGATAGAAGAACTGGGCACAAATAGCGAAAAGTACAGAAATTACGATAGCTAATATTAAACGAATACGTAAATAACTACTTATTAGCACGCTAATATTAGCATCGCTTCTCGTTCCTTCACGCATAAACGTATGTGTCAAACCTGCATCTGTAAAGTAACAAATAACAGCTGAAACTGCTAACGCAGTTGTAAACATACCGTAATCACTTGGAGAAACATATCTTGCAAAGAAAATTGTTGCAATAGCCAGTACAAAACGGACAGTAATGTTTCCTACAAAGAGGTAGGATGCGTTTTTTAGAATTTTATTTGTTTTCATGGGAAAAGACCTTTCTATTCTTTAGGACCCGGTTAGCTTGTCCTATTTGTAAATTTGATTTGTTCACAGAAAGAGAGAGTATCGTTATATTTTCAGTTTAAGAAAACAGAAATTTAATTCGTACAAACCAAAGCATTGCATATAGTTTTTTACTACGTTTTCCATTCTTTGAATAGATTTTACGGCAATATTTCTTTATATCTTTTTTGATTAATTGAACTTGTGATTTATCTAATTGAGAGTTTCCCTTAATATATATACAAGCGTTATTGATGACTGTATAAGGGAATAAATAAGTCTCAAGAATCTCAATAAGTGACTGAGGGTCTTTTGTAATGAAATCTTGAGATTTATTATGTACCCAATCTTTCATACGATTGAATACTTCCAACTCTTTTGTCGTTTTTAATTCATAATCTTTATACTTAGAAGAAAGATTCCCTTCTGATAAGATTCTATAGTAAGTTAAGTATTCATCGACATAACATACATTTGTCACACTCATAAGTTTAAATAAAAACTCTAAATCCTCTCCCCAACTACATCCTGGTGTAAAACGAATGTTATGATTCATTACGATGGATCGTTTGAAAATCCAAGTACTTGTTTGAGCAACAACTTGATGTGTTAGGAATGCTTTTGCCATATCACCTTTAATAAAGTTTGTTGTATGTTCAACCTTTTCGCCTGTTTCTTCGTAGAAATTCATATAACCACAATAGCACGCATCCATGTTGTTTTTATGTATACTGTCGACTTGCTTCTCAATTTTAGTTGGATGCCATAAGTCATCACTATCAAGGAAAGCAATATATTCTCCACTAGCGTTTTCAATTCCTGTATTACGAGCTACCGAAACGCCTTGGTTTTTTTGATGAACGTATTTTACTTGCCCTGGGTATTTTTCAGCAAGATTTTTTACGATAGAAGGTGACCGATCTTTACTTCCATCATCTACAATTACAATTTCGATATTTTTATATGTTTGATCCAGTATTGACTGCATTGTCTCTTCAATATATTTCTCTGCATTGTATAGAGGAATAACAACTGAGACAAGCTGGTTTTGTTCCATCATAGAATTTTAACTCCTCAAATTTTTATGTTTTTAAATTAACTCCTTTTATAAGGAATAAAATGAAAAGAATATCTGTATAAGTTTACCGCATATAAACTTTGTAAATCAACTTAATGTATATAATAATAATTATTAAAGGTATAGAAGTTAGATATGAAAGATGGTTATAATAGAAAAATGTATTGTAATAAAAGGGAGGAAACTTTAGAATGTTACAAAAGTATATGCGAAGACCTGAATTAATAATATTAGGTATCATTCTAGTTATTGGCCTAATCTTTCGGTTAATGACTTTAAAAACATATGGTAGTGATTTGACGCTTGGTAGCGATGACTTAATGTATCAAAAAAATGCTGTCAATTTTTTAGAAACAGGTATGTTGACTTATCATGATCCGACAAAACCAACTATTCATATTATGCCTGGACAAGTATTTTTATTAGCAGGCATATTCGCCATATTTGGGCATGGAAGCCTTGGTGTTTTATGTGCAAAATTAGTTATGATAACTTTTGGTGTCCTAAGTATTTATATGACTTATAAGATTGGTACATATATCTTAAATCCAGCAGTAGGATTAATTGCCGCATTGTTATTAGCATTATACCCTCCTGAAGTAGTAGTAGAGAACTTGACGTTGACAGAAAGTCCGTATCTATTTCTATCATTAGGGCTATTATATTGGAGCTTGAAATTAGCAGATACGCATTCAATGAAAGATTTTTATATTATTTTATTATTCTACTTTGTAGCACTATATTTTAGGGTACAAATCGCTTTATATCCAATTTTATTATTTATATATCTTGTATTAAAACGTTATCCAGTACGTCTAATGGTAAAGCAAGCCCTTATTAGTGTATTGGTATTATTTGTTGTGCTTGGTCCTTGGTGGGCACGTAATTACGTTCAATTTCACAAGTTTATCCCGCTTACAGCAGGTTCAGGTAATCCGTTATTACTGGGCACATATCAGGGTGAAGGTTATCCCCCTGGAAAAAGTGTGGAAGAAATTGATGCGGAACTTCTTGCGAAATATCCGGGTATAGAAGCGCATGAATTAATGGCGAAGCAACAAGAAATAGCGATGGACCGTATTAAGGAATGGTGGCATACAGATAAAAAATCAATGTTGAAAAGTTATTTAATTTTAAAACCACAAATTTTCTGGGAAAAAGCATATTATTATCCAGGCACTCCAATTAGTATTTTTGATATATCTGGGGAAGATATGAAGAAAATTTATGATCCAATTAAAACAGGTTTCATAATTTGCTCGATCCTAGCATTTGTATTCTGTTGGAGAAGGTGGAGAGAGTATTCATTTTTATGGATAAACATTTTATTCCAAACCTTTTTCAATAGTTTATACCTTGCGTATGATCGCTATGCGCTCCCATTGATGCCAATGCTTTTTATAATGATAGGTGTAGGTATTGTCGCAACTGTTATGAGGGTTAGCAGACCATTTTTAAAATAGGTAAATGATTTCATTAAGCCTATCAAAAAAATTACATTTAAATGGTATATAAAAATGACCTACTTTCTAAAATAGAAAGTAGGTCATTTTTAATTATGCATCGTGTAAAGAATCATTTTGCTCTTTATTATTTAATTTTTGTTTTAGCAACGCATAATCTTGTGTCAATGTTACAAGTTGGTGATGCTGTTTAGAAACCTTACGAGTTAAATCAAAAATTAAAATAAAACAGAATAAAAGTCCGAACAGGAATAAAACAGATGGTGGGTATTCTACGTGTAATAGCTTCCCAATCCAATTTATAATCTTATCTGTAGAGCTTAAAATCGCCATTGCGATACAAACAAAAATCCAAAGAATGGAATATTTTGTTTCCAAAGCTCCTTTACGTATCGAGTTAATAATCAGGAAAAATAATAATAGAATAAAGATAAATGAAAAGGTAATTATAGGCATGGATTATCAACCTTTCACAATTTTTTGCATTAATATAGCTAAACTTACTTTAATCATGTAATATGCAGATTTCAATGGTGTAATAGAAGATTGTCCACCTTGTCTTTCTTGCATATTAACTGATATTTCATTAATGCGAAGATTTTTCTTTTTTAAGTGAATAAGTACTTCTGGTTCTGGATAATCTTTTGGATAATTGTGTGCGAAAATCTGAATTACTTCGCGATTAATAGCACGGTATCCAGATGTTGGATCCATAAATGTTTGTTTCGTTAGTAACTTTAATAAGGCAGTGAAGTAAAATATTCCAATTCGCCTTGAAAGACTTCCTTTATATGCAGTTTTTTCCGTAAATCGAGACCCTAGCACCATATCGCATTGATTTTCAGCAATAGGTTGGATGATTTTATATAAATCCTCTGGGTTATGTTGTCCATCGGCATCAAATTGAATAGCGATATCATAGTCATTCTCATAAGCATACTTATATCCAGTTTGTACAGCTGACCCAATTCCTAAATTATAAGGTAGATTTACAAGATGGACTGGGAATGTTGTAACAATCTCAGGTGTTTTATCCATTGAACCATCGTTAATTACACAAATATCTAATCCTACAAAATGTTCTTTTAGTTCTAAAAGTCTTGTTAATGTATCTGCAATCGCTTCTTCTTCGTTGTAAGCAGGAATAATAATCAAAGTTTTAGGTATTACAATTGGTACCTCAACAGACATATTGCACCATCCTTCATATAATCGGCATCATTACTTTTATTAAACATCATATACTATACCATTAATAGTATAACAAAATAAAGGACAAGTTAGTGGGTTGTTTTGTAAACTAGGAAGCATATTTAGGTAGTGATAGGTGTTTATAATTAAAATTGAAATAAAAAAGCAGGTAAACATAAAGGAATGTTTACCTGTGTTACATAGTGTTATATGCTCCATGGCTTACTTAAGGTTAATACTTCAGCCATTTCCTTACTTTTTAAACGCCCTTTTTTTCGGTTTTCTGCGCGTTCTGATCCAGTTTGGTGTAGCCAGTGCTCTTCTTCTGTTTCAGGTAGTACTTGTGGTACGGACGAAGGTTTTCCATCTTTTATAGCCACAAATGTAATGAAGCAAGTAGCAGCAATTCTACGCTCGCCTGCTAATAAATTTTCTGCGATTACTTTTACGAAAACTTCCATTGAAGATTTCCCTGTATAACATACAAATGCTTCATAACAAACAGAATCAGCTTGGTGAATTGGAGTTAAAAAATCAACTGAATCAATAGATGCTGTTACGCAATGTTTACGACTATGTCTTGCAGCCGCAATCGAAGCAATACTATCAATTTCTGCTAATAATTTCCCTCCAAAAAGTGTTTGGTGATTATTTAAATCGTTAGGAAAGACACGTGTTGTCTTAATTGCTTTAGATTCTCGCATGAATTTCTTTTCCATATATTCAGCCCCTATAGTCTGTTTTCAATCAGAATAATATGTGTAAGCGGATTACTCATATTAGATATTTAATGAAGTAAAGTGTATTCCAAAAGAGGATTATTTAAATTTCTGTATTTGTATTCATGTAACTGAAAGAAAATTTATTTTATCTAAAATGTAGTTTAAAAGAGGATTCGCTTACATTGCAAGTAAAAAGTAATGACTATGTATTTGTCATAGAAATTCTCTATCAGCCGTGTACCCATTCATGATAGAATCGTTTTGTTATGAATGGAAATAGAGGTGCAATGGACATATGAATCATATACAAACAAATTTTTCATCTTTCTTCAATAAAATTATGATCGGTGCAATGCTCGCATTTTTTGTTTATAGTTGTTGGGCAGCATTTGAGACAAGTAAGCAATTCTTTGGAGGAAGTACAACAAGTGTAACAATCATATTGGCAATTTTCGTCATACTCATTTTGTTAGTGGCATCAATTCTACAATATCGTTTTACAGATAAACAATTTCTTATTTTTCTTATAAGTATATCTATAGTTGTGAGGCTTAGTATGCTGTTATTTGTAGACGCTCCAATAATAGGTGATATGAAAGTGATGTATGAGTCTGCAAAGCAGATTGCAATTGGTAATAATATAGGGACTGTAACTCATTTGCCTTTTATTATATATGAGTCAGTAATTATTCGTATATTTGGTGATACATTATTCGCTTTACAACTATTTAATGTGTTATTTTGCGCAGGAACCACATTTTTTATTTATCGTATTGCGGTAATGGTTTTTGGAGAAGAATGCGGTCGTATTGCTTCTATATTTTATGCTCTGTATATTCCAAACATATTCATGAGTTCCGTATTAACTCCTGAGTCACTTGCAATATTTTTATTTTATTTTGCTTGTTACATACTTTTATATAGAGGATTAGATCATTTTTATATGTGGGTGTTTTCAGCGATTTTATTTGCATTTAGTAATATGATTTTCCCAATGGGACTATTTATTCCTATTTTTATCACGGTATATGTATTATTAATTGAAGTATTTCAATCAGCAACGAAACAGAAAGTGTTACTAAAGATGATAGGGATACTTATTCTGTTTTATAGTGCTCATTTTGGTGTGAATTATGGAATTAAGACAATGGGATTATCACAATATACGATTGCGAATGAGACATATGTTCAATCTGTCTTAATTGGAAAAACGAAACATGGGGAAAAAATATCGAAAAATCAAAGTGTAACAGAGCATATTGATCAAAAGTTAAAAGAGATTGAGGGAGAAAGATTTAAACTTTTAGAACCGATGATAAATCAGTTTTCAGATGAGGGGATAAATTCTATTCTTTTCAAATGTGAAAAACTGATATATATAGCCGTAACATTGTTTATGACTATAGCTCTATTACACTTCCTTATTAAGAAACAACAAAATGAGGGATATATGTTGTTCTTATTTTTAATTAGTGGCTACGTATTGCTAAGGCTCTTCCAAGTAGATATGGTATATTACAATGTAATTATGCCGGCATTGTTTATTTTGCAGAGCTTTGGTGTTTATATGAGTTATGTGTATTGTCAAAAAATATTTTTCAGAAAATAAAAAGAATCCATTCTGGATTCTTTTTTTGATGGAAGATGAAATTTAATAGTCAGTGCAGATGAAAAGTATGCCTGACCTGAATTTTATGCCGCTATTTTCCAGGAAGTAAGACCCCCATCTTAAAATTCAGCGAAAACAAAGAAATTAGGTGGGGCCCTGCTGCCCGTAAAAGCCTGATTAGTGAGGGCTAATAATCAGTGGGAAATGAACAACCCCCCACTGATTAAAGTTTTACTTTATCTTATCGATTTAGTTCTAGTTGCAAATTATCGGCTGTTAGAGCCATTTGTGAGGAATCATCTTGAATTCCTTTCATTACTTGTGAAATAGCTTGTAGTTCGTGTTCAATTTTCTTATTCTGTTCTTTTGAGTTAGACATATCTTTTACAATTTCTTGGAAGTATCGATCTGTTGCCGACATACTATCCGTTCCTTCCGATACGAGAGAGCTAATTTGTTTCACGGAAGACGAGACACGAGTAATTTGTTCATTTGTTTTTTCGACGAGCTTTGTAACGTTAAATATAGATTCTTTCGTTTGCTCTGATAATTTTCGAATTTCACCAGCAACAACAGAAAACCCCTTCCCAAATTCTCCAGCACGTGCAGACTCGATAGCAGCGTTTAGTGCGAGTAAATTTGTTTGCTCCGCAATCGATTTAACAATATCTATGATTTCATTAATTTTGTTAGAAATATTGAGAAGTTCATGAGTATCTGTAATAATCGTTTCCATATTCATTTGAATAGATCCCATTCGTTTATTCTGCTGGTTTAATTGTTCTTTCCCTTTATTTGCTTTTTCTTCAGATGTTGTAGCTAATGATGTACCTGTTTTAGCAATCTCTACAATAGTTTCAGATTTGGCGGTTAGTTTTTGAATAGAAGAGCTTGTTTTTTCAGATACAGCAGCTAGTTCTGTTGCGATATGCGTAATTGTCATAGCAGTTAATTCTTTTTCTTTTTCATGCTCTTTTTGCATTCTTTCATATTCAGATTCATAAGCTGCAAGAACAAGTTCTTGTTCAAGAGTGAATAATTTATTTATGACATTTATAGAATAGGAAAAATCATCGATTGTTGTTATTTTTGTTTGCAAAATCTTCATGATAGAGCGGAATAATTCTTGATAAGCAGCAGTATACCATTTTCGATGTAAACCAATTTGTACATGCCTTTTGGCAATCCTAACACGCTGTTCAATAAAATCTTCATGCATATTGCCGCTGAATAATTCTTTAATATGTGTTTTTAAAGTTTGTTTTAGTTTTGGAATAGAGCTGTAACGTTCAATAATAGTAATTAAATTAGGTTGTTTTGTAATGTTGGCATAGAATTTTTCAGTAATCCAATCAATTTCTGCATAAATAAAAGGCTGTAGTACTTTTACAACTTGTAAATCTTCTTTTGAAATATGTAGCATATCCATTTGAATTTTTAATTCAGAATTAGTAGGGACATTAAAAGTTATTTGTTGGTCCTTACTTAATTCGATTATACTGGCATTTGTTTTATTAATATTTTTTTTGAAAACCCCAAGCATCATTCTTCCCCCTGTATATAAAACGTTTTCAATTTTAAAACTAATATAGAGTAATTATATATGCTTATATATAATTACTCTATATTAGTTCGTTGAATAGTATATAAATTAAGAGAATTCTATCTAGAATTCTCTTAATGGCCTTTATTAATTTTAGCATGTGTTTTAAAGAAAACAGGGAAATGAACATTATATATTACAGTGACGACACGAATAATGAATGTTACTAATAAACAAACATAGAAAGCTAATACGTGCGCCCCCATAGCGTGTGTGATTAGGAAGCTAATTGCTCCTAAGATAGAAGCGATTGCGTAAATTTCTTTTCGGAATACGTAAGGGATATCTTGAGCACAAATGTCACGCAAAATACCGCCTCCAATACCTGTAATGACTCCCATTGAAACAACTAGAAATGAGGCGTCAACATGATGTGACATTGCCGCATTTGCACCAATAGCTGTAAAAACGCCTAAGCCAACAGCATCAGAAAGCATAATAACGACTTGAAGTTTATTGATGCGTTCAAAAAACATACAAGTAAATAATGCTGATAATACACTTACGAAAAAGTAAATGGGTTTTACAAATGCGACAGGGGGCAGGTTACCGATCATAATATCACGAATAATACCGCCGCCGAGCGCAGTA
The DNA here is from genome assembly GCF_001816185.2 of Bacillus sp. RZ2MS9. Lineage (NCBI taxonomy): Bacteria > Bacillati > Bacillota > Bacilli > Caryophanales > Bacillaceae > Bacillus > Bacillus sp. RZ2MS9. The sequence continues at coordinate 5,287,918 of NZ_CP049978.1, read as the reverse complement.
GCTACAGCTAAACAAAGGACACCAAATAAATCTAAATCTTTTTTTAAACCAACTAATGTACCAGAAATGGCAGCGGCGATAATGCCAAGAAACGTAAATATATCGATTAATAACATGGCCTTAATCCCTTCCTCTTAAAGATGTTCCAGAGAAAAAATATACACTAAAGTATTGGAAATAACAATTACTTTTCGTTACATGTAGAAAAACGGATAAAATACATAAAGAAAGCGTTTGAAAATGTTTAGGGAAAAATGAAGCAAGGTTAACCTTTAGTTGTGGGATAGCTGAGTAGATGTCATTTTGTAATTACTAAATTCTATATATTAATATAATAATTAATGAATGTTACTATAATGCTGATAATAAGTAGAAGAGTGTTAGATAGTTTTTATAGAGATAGGGAAGGATAGCTAAAGGATAATATTTTCTAGTACTACTTAAGGTAGAGTGGCTAGTTTCGGTATAAAAATAGTTCTCAATTTAAATATGAGTTATGTTATAATTGCTAGGTGTGTTTTAACGATAATAAATTATGATTAAAAGATAATGTTAAGATTTTGTATGGAGGTCTTGGAATGTTAGCAAATCAAGCTAGGGTTAGATTTGAGCGTTTTTTGCTCTTTTTTATTATTTTACAGCCTGTTTTAGATTTATTAACGTCTCTTAGCATCACTTTATTAAAGTCAAATGCTACCGTTGGAATTTTAGTAAGATTCCTTATTATGGCTGTTGGTGGCATTTATATTTTAATTCAGGCAAAAGAGAAGGAAAATAGAAAGTTTTTAATTTATCTTATATTATTAGCCGGAGTTTTAGGAATAGGATTTATTAATAACAAACTAGTTAAGGATCCTATTGTACTTAGTGAAGAAGTTAAATTCGTTGCGAAAGCATTATATATATATATCATGCTGGGATCATACATTTTAGCTTTAAAATCATTGAAAAAGACAGTTAATATTAGTGATAAGGTTCGAAATAGTATTGTATATTCTACATTAATCATTAACGCAATTATGGTTATTTCTATTTCAACATCTACTGACTTTGGTAGTTATGAATGGATGAAGGTTGGTTCTCGAGGTTGGTTCTATGCAGGGAATGAACTAGGTTCAATCTTAGCTATTATTTTCCCTATTGTGGTACTATATTCTATTCAAAAAACAAAGAGCTGGAAACACATTTTATATTGGATTCCATCACTTTTAATGATTTATTCGCTAATTCAAGTTGGTACAAAAGTAGGGATGGGCTCAATTGGTGCTACGTTAGCGGCAGCAATCGGAATCATTGTACTACAATTATTATTTGATAGAAAAAATCCGAACAAAAAATCCCTTGCGCTTAATGCAGTAATTGCTATTGTCCTATTAGCTGGTGTAGTTGGAACGTTTAAACAAACGCCATTAGCACAAAATATGGGTATTCACAATAATTATTTATCAGAGCAAAATGTGGCGCAGCAAGGTCAAAAAGAAAAAGAAATTAAAGAGAAGCTGAAAAAAGAGCAAGAACTTAAAGAAAAAGAAGAAAATCACCATAAAGTTGAAAAGCCAGAAGAAAAGGCGAAGATAGAAGAGGAAGTTAAGAAAGAGCTTGAGAAAGAGCAAAAGAAAGAAAATCAAGAAAATCTTATTTTCAGTGGACGTCAAGTATATGAAGAAAGACATAAGCAGTTCTTTAAAGAAGCGCCAATGTCACAAAAGTTATTAGGAATGGGTTATGCAGGTAACTTTAAATACAATGAACAAAAGCAGCCAGATCCAAAACTAATTGAAATGGACTTCCATGATTGGTTTTATGATTTCGGGATTATTGGCTTTGTATTACTAATGATTCCATTTATTTATTACGGGCTAAGAATTCTACTAGCATTTGCTACGAGATTTAAGGACATATTTAATATAAAATATGGAATGATTTCAGCAAGCTTATTGTTAGCGTTAGGTATTGCTTATATTGCAGGACATATTTTAACAGCACCAGGAGTTGGTATTTACTTTGTAGTGGTGTTAGCTTATCTAATAGTAGACCTAGAAATTGAATGATAAAAATAAAAGCTAACTTTTGTTAGCTTTTATTTTTTAGTACAGTAAAATAAAAATAGATGGAAACGTAGCGAGGATTTAAAGGAGGAAAAAATATGAGAATATTGCATATGAATGCAGGAGCAGAAGATGGGGGAGGGAAAACACATATTATTTCACTTCTCGATCAGTTTCCAGCTGGTGAAGTAGAATTAGCAGTATTTGAAGATGGAATTGTTGCGAAGGAAGCAAGGGAGTTAGGGATAAAAGTCCATGTGTTTTCACAAAAGTCGCGCTATGATTTATCCATTTTAAAGAATATAAGTGAATTTATTAATAAAGAAAAATTTGATGTAGTTCATACACATGGCCCTAGGGCTAATTTCTATGTTTCTTTAATGAAAAAGAGAATAAAGGCAAAATGGGTAACGACTATTCATAGTGATCCATTTCAAGACTTTACTAAACAGGGCTTAAAAGGTTGGATTTTTACGAAATTAAATTTGAAAGCCTTAAAAAATATAGACTTATTTTTCGTTGTAACAAATAGATTGAAAAAAAGCCTGGCAGCATTAGGTATTTCAAATGAAAAGATGCATGTTATTTATAATGGAATTGAATACGATAAGGAAAAAGCAGAAGGCTATAATAAAAAAGAAATGTTCAATATTGATGAAGATGTATTTACGGCAATTCAAGTAGCACGATTACATCCTGTCAAAGGACATGAAGTTTTATTCGATGCGTTACAACAAACAAAATTAGAGAAAATTAAAGTATTATTAGTTGGCGATGGCCCATTAGAAGAAAATCTAAAGTCATTAGCTACTGAAAAAGGGATTAACGATAAAGTAGAGTTTTTAGGACATCGTCAAGATGTAAAACAATTATTTGCGTCGTCACATGTAAATTTATTAACTTCCCATAGTGAAGGGTTCCCACTAGTTTTATTAGAAGCGGCAAATCAGCGCGTACCATCAATTGTGACTAGGGCTGGAGAAATTGAACCATTAATCGTAGATGAAACTTACGGATGGATTGTGCCGACAGGTGATGGAAAGGCATTAGCATTAGCTTTAGAAGAAGCGTATGATAAGTGGAAAACTGGAGAGTTAGCAGCAATGGGTAAACATATTTATGAGCATGCTACTATGAACTTCTCACTTCAAAAACTATATGAAGATACAAAGGAAACATATAAGCAATTAATAGCGAAAAACTTGTAATGATAGAGAGGATAGTTAACTATGGCAGTACAAACAGTTGATATTCTAGGCGTTCCTTTTTCTACAATGACAATGGATGAAACGGTCCAATATTTAAAAGAACAACTAGAAGCGGAGCGAACTCATACGTTTCAGGTAGTAACAGCAAACCCTGAAATTGTTATGTGCGCAAAAAAGGATGAAAAGTTCTATCAAACATTATTGAATACAGATTTAATTACACCTGATGGTATTGGGGTTGTAAAGGCAAGCGGGATGCTTGGTACACCTTTAAAAGAACGTGTAGCAGGTTTTGATTTAATGTGTAATTTACTTGCGAAGTTATCAGAAGATAGTAAGCCGGTATCTGTTTTCTTATTAGGTGCAAAGCCGCATGTTGTACAAGCTGCAGCAGATCATTTAACAAAGACATATTCAGCTGTATCCATCGCTGGTATACAAGATGGTTATTTTAAACAAGAAGACGAAGAGAATATTATTTCTCGCATTCAAGAAGCAAAACCAGATTTATTACTTGTTGCACTTGGTTTCCCGAGACAAGAGAACTTTATCCAAAACAATAAGCATCGTTTAGAAACGAAAATGGCTGTTGGAGTGGGTGGAAGTTTAGACGTATGGGCTGGAGAGGTAAAACGCGCACCAAAATGGATTCAAGCGATTCATTTAGAGTGGTTTTATAGATTATGCAGTAATCCAACACGCTGGCGTCGTCAGTTAGTATTAGCGGAATTTTTAAAAGAAGTAATGCGTTCGAAAAAGTAGCGAAATATCGCTGCTTTTTTTATTTGTTCATTTTTAATAAATTGAAACTTTAATCAGTGAGGCATCCCCACTGATTATTAGCTCTCACCAATCGGGATAGACGTTTTACTTTTTGGGAATGATGAAGGAGAATTTTTTACACAAAAGTATTTTACTTATACAATTCACACATGTAAAATGATGTGTAAAGACACCTGTGTGAGGAGGACTTCTAGTGGGCAAGGTAAAAGAAATTTCGAAGCGCAAACTACTTGGTATAGCTGGGCTTGGATGGCTATTTGATGCAATGGATGTTGGAATGCTTTCATTTGTAATGGTAGCCTTGCAAAAGGATTGGGGATTAAGTACGCAAGAAATGGGCTGGATAGGCAGTATTAACTCAATCGGTATGGCAGTAGGAGCGCTTATTTTTGGGATACTATCAGATAAAATAGGGCGAAAATCAGTCTTTATTATTACATTATTATTATTTTCTATCGGTAGTGGTTTAACTGCATTAACAACGACACTTGCGATGTTTCTCGTTTTACGCTTTTTAATTGGTATGGGGCTTGGTGGAGAGCTTCCAGTTGCCTCTACACTAGTATCAGAGAGTGTTGAAGCGCATGAGCGTGGGAAAATTGTTGTGTTATTAGAAAGTTTTTGGGCAGGTGGATGGCTAATTGCAGCTCTTATCTCGTATTTTGTTATTCCTAAATATGGTTGGGAAGTTGCGATGGTATTGAGTGCAGTTCCAGCATTATATGCTTTATATTTAAGATGGAATTTACCGGATTCCCCAAGGTTCCAAAAAGTTGAAAAAAGGCCATCTGTTATTGAAAATATAAAATCAGTTTGGTCTGGGGAATATCGTAAAGCAACAATTATGCTATGGATTCTATGGTTTTGTGTTGTTTTTTCCTATTATGGAATGTTCCTTTGGTTACCGAGTGTAATGGTGCTAAAAGGATTTAGTTTAATAAAAAGTTTCCAATACGTACTTATTATGACATTAGCTCAACTTCCAGGATATTTCACAGCTGCTTGGTTTATTGAACGTCTCGGTCGTAAATTTGTTTTGGTTACGTATTTAATCGGGACAGCTTGCAGTGCTTATTTGTTTGGGGTTGCGGATTCATTAACAGTATTAATCGTGGCAGGTATGTTACTATCCTTCTTTAACTTAGGTGCTTGGGGAGCATTATACGCCTATACACCTGAGCAGTATCCAACGGTTATTCGTGGTACAGGTGCAGGAATGGCAGCAGCATTTGGTCGTATTGGTGGTATTCTTGGGCCACTATTAGTGGGATATTTAGTTGCTTCAGAAGCTTCACTATCATTAATATTTACGATTTTCTGTGGATCAATTTTAATTGGTGTATTCGCTGTAATAATACTTGGACAGGAAACGAAGCAACGAGAATTAGTATAAAGTGAAAATTTAAACGTATCCCTGACCGTTTATTATCCTACACTACTCGGCTCTTTATAGGCAGTTAGTGCGGGATAAAAGGGGAAAGGAAACCGAAGTGGTTTCCTTTTTTCTGTTTTTTTAGATAAATAATGGTATAGTAAGAAAAAGGGATTATTTCTTATAAAAGCGAATGTATACAACAGGACATATGGACAAAGAATTAGGTGGTTGAAGAAATGAAAATTTTACTGATCATGGAAGAGGCAGAAGAGAGAAGAGAGTTAGCTGAAAATTTCACTGAAAATATGAGAAATGTAGAATGTTTTGAAGCAAAGACAGGAACAGAATCTTTATTTATGATGAAAAAACATATACCAGACTTTGTTTTTTTAAGTTCCAAATTACTAGATGGTACTGGTTTTGAATATGCAAGTTTATTACGAGAAATAAATTGCTATACAAAATTTATTTTTGTAGGTGAAAACATAGAAGAATCTATTACAGCCTTTCGTTTCCAAGCATTTTATTATTTATTGCGACCATTTCGTGAAGAAGATTTACAATTTCTTTTATATAAAATAGGTAAAGAACAAGGTGAGAAAGCAAAGAGTTATTTGCGAAAACTACCGATAGAAAGTCAAGAGGGTATACGATATATTCTTCCAGAAGATATCGTATATGTAAGTAAAAATAAAGAAAATAAAACTGTTTCAATTTACACAACGAATAATCAGTATATTTCAACATATACACTTCAGGAATTAGAAAATAAGCTAAATGCATATGATTTTTTACGTGTACATAAAAGCTATTTAATTAATATGTCATATGTAAAAGAACTGAAACCTTATTATAATGGCACGTATAATTTGTATTTAGATAGGTATGATGAGCAACCGATTCCAGTCAGTCGTAATTATGTAAAACGCCTTCGAAATAACATTGAATTATAGTAGGTAATGAGAGTAATTTAACATGATAAACTGAAAATCCTTCATGATAGGGAGGATTCAAGTTAAATATTCAGAAAATTTAGTACAATCTCCACTAAGAAATAGTATTGGGGGAATTGTATGTGAAGACATTGAAATCGATCTTACTTTGGGGCGTTATTACAGCAGTAGGAGCAGGTGCTTTTGGGGTAATAGCTTTATCACAAGGTGAAACCATTAATGCTGTATGGCTCTTAGTAGCTGCCGTATGTGTATATGCAGTTGCTTACCGCTTTTATAGTAGATTTATAGCGAGAAAGGTTTTTAATTTAGATGATAATCGGCAAACACCAGCCCATACATTAAACGATGGGAAAGACTATGTTCCAACAAATAAGTGGGTATTGTTTGGACATCACTTTGCAGCGATTGCTGGGGCGGGACCTTTAGTAGGACCGATTTTAGCAGCACAAATGGGATATTTACCAGGAACCATTTGGATTATTGTTGGGGTAGTTATTGCGGGGGCTGTCCAAGATTTTGTCATTTTATTTGCTTCGATGAGACGTAATGGTAAATCGTTAGGAGAAATGATTAAAGATGAGATTGGACCTGTTACAGGACTAATTGCAATGATAGGTATTTTAGGAATTATGATTATTTTATTAGCAGTATTAGCGTTAGTCGTAGTAAAGGCACTAATCGGAAGTCCTTGGGGAATGTTTACGATAGCAGCAACGATTCCTATCGCTATTTTAATGGGAGTTTATATGCGCTATATTAGGCCTGGTCGTGTTGGAGAAGGATCAGTAATTGGTATTATCCTACTTATTTTATCTCTTGTTGGAGGACAGTATGTAGCAGAAAATCCAACACTTGCAAGTATGTTCACATTTAGTGGTGAAACAATTGCTATTATGCTTATTGTATATGGATTTATCGCATCGGCATTACCAGTTTGGATGCTTTTAGCACCACGTGATTATTTAAGTACATTTTTAAAAGTCGGAACAATTGTAGGGTTAGCAATCGGTATCTTAATTGTAGCACCAGATTTACAAATGCCAGCAGTTTCGAAATTTATTGATGGAACTGGTCCTGTGTTTTCTGGAAACTTATTCCCGTTCTTATTTATTACTATTGCTTGTGGTGCAGTGTCTGGATTCCATGCTCTCGTTTCATCAGGTACGACGCCGAAGATGATCGAGCAAGAGGGACACGCACAGCCAATCGGTTATGGAGCAATGTTAATGGAGTCGTTTGTAGCAGCGATGGCGATGATTGCAGCTTGTGTATTAACACCGGGAACGTATTTTGCAATTAATAGCCCCGCAGCACTTATCGGTACAGATGTTTCGCAGGCAGCTCAAGTTATTTCCTCATGGGGATTTGCTATTACACCAAATGAACTAAAAGATCTCGCTGTAAATGTTGGAGAGCAAACAATTTTATCACGTACAGGTGGTGCGCCAACATTAGCGATAGGTATGGCATATATTTTCTCACAAGTAATAGGTGGAACGGCCATGATGGCATTTTGGTATCATTTTGCGATTCTCTTTGAAGCTCTATTCATTTTAACAACAATTGATGCCGGAACGCGTGTCGGCCGATTTATGATTCAAGATATTTTAGGGCATGTATATAAGCCATTTGGGAAAACGGATTCTACATTAGCGAATGTAATCGCTACAACATTATGTGTATTAGGGTGGGGATATTTCTTATACCAAGGGGTAATAGATCCGCTCGGTGGAATTAATACATTATGGCCACTTTTCGGTATTGCAAATCAAATGCTAGCAGGTATTGCATTATTACTTGGAACGACAATTTTGTTTAAAATGGGAAAAAAGGCGTACGTTTGGGTAACACTTATTCCAACTATCGGGTTGCTGATTGTAACGATGACGGCGGGATATCAAAAGCTATTTCATGAAAATCCTAAAATTGGATTTCTATCGCATGCAAAGGTATTTCAGGGAGCATTAGATGAGGGAAAAGTGTTAGCGCCAGCTAAAAATGTCGCTCAAATGAAGCAAATTATTTTCAATGATTATATCGATGCAGCGCTTTGCGGAATTTTTATGATAGTTGTAATCGCTGTGTTAATTTCAGCACTTCGAATTTGGATCCAAGTATTAAGAAATAAGCCAATGCCGTTAAAAGAGGCACCATATATTCCTAGAGATGAAAGTGAGTCGAGGAACTATGCTTAAAAAGTTGTGGCAAGTATGGGGTGAAAGAAAACGCTTTATTAGTTTGCTCGTTGGAGTACCAAGTTATGAAGTATATGTGGAGCATATGAAAAAGCATCATCCTGAAGAAGAGGTTGTATGTCAAAAGCAATTTTTTGCTGAGGCACAAGAAGCAAGATTTAATGCAAAGGGTGGAAAAATATCACGCTGTTGTTAATGAAAAAGGGCGAGTTTTCGCTCTTTTTATTTTTTTGCTGTTTCACGTGGAACAGCAAAAATAAACAAAACCTTTGGGAATTAAAGGTATTTCGTATACAATAAAGTGAGGAAGGGGATAGATGGAAAAGTAGGGAGATTATTTTATGTTAAGGGACTTATTTGTAAATACAACAATTATTCTTTCCTTTATTTTTATTGGGGGTCAGCTTTTAAGGGATAAGCCGTTAAAAGAAGGATTCTCTTTTGGGCAGAAATGTGTAGTAGGCATTTTTACTGGGATACTAGGTATAGTATTAATGTATTTCAGTGTTCGTGTTGGTACCATTCTATTGGATTTACGCTATTTAGCTGTTATTCTAGCTGTTATTATTGGAGGACCGATAGCGAGTACCATAACAATTGGTATGATTTTAGTAACTAGGCTGTTGTTTATGGATTATTCATTAGCTTCTCAAGTGGCTTTTTATACAATCATTGCGATAGGAATAGGGAGTATCTTTATTTCGCGCATGAAGCTTTCTTTAGGGGGAAAGTGGGTATGGTTACACACATATATTTTATCTATTCTAATCCCAGCGTTATATATATGGTTAATTAAAGAGATCCACATAGTGGGATTATATTTAATTTCTAGTATTATTACAGGTTACATAACATTCATAAGTGCAAATTATGTTTTACAATCCAATGAGTTATTTCAAAAGATGAAACAATACGCAACGATAGATGCATTGACAGGTTTAGGAAACGTAAGACAGTTTGATTTAGAGATGAATCGTCATATTAGTAATAAGAACATGAAAAATGATTCGTTTTGTTTACTACTTATAGATATTGACCACTTTAAGTATGTAAATGATACGTACGGGCATCCTGCAGGGGACGAAGTGCTAAAACAAGTAGGATGTATTTTACGAGAAACTTCACAATTTCCAGATTTGGCTTTTCGAAAGGGTGGAGAGGAGTTTGCGCTTTTGATACCGAATAAGGGATTAGCTTACGGAATTCGTATGGGCGAGCAAATTCGTACAGCTGTTGAAAGTCACCCATTTCAATTGTTAGATGAAACGAAAATAAAAATTACAGTTTCGGTGGGGGTTTCAGAATATGAAGAATCACCGGAGAAATTTATTCAAGCGGCGGATGATGCGTTATACTACTCGAAACGAAATGGTAGAAATAAGGTCAGCTCTGTATCTTAAAGATAAGATGACCAGAAGACATAAAGCTTATAAAAAACACTCACAGAGGCCATGTATGAACTTTGTGAGTGTTTTTTATTTATATATTAGACAAGCTCTTTTGATACAACAAATTTACGATATGCACCATGGTGAGTTGGACCTACGTATTCGTTAATTTTGAATGAGTAACGAATAGCAGCCGTGATGAATTCTTTAGCAGTTTTTACTGCTTCTTTCACAGGTTTTCCTTTTGCAAGTTCTGCTGTAATTGCAGCAGAATATGTGCAACCTGCGCCGTGTGTATTTGTCGTATCAATTTTTTCTGATTCTAGAAGGTCGAATGTTTCTCCATCATATAGGACGTCGATTGCAGTTTCCGTACCAAGTTTGCTACCGCCTTTAATTAGGACGTATTTCGCACCTAAAGCATGGATCTTTTTCGCTGCTTCTTTCATGTCTTCAAGAGAATTAATCTTTACGCCACTTAATTGGTAAGCTTCAAATAAGTTTGGTGTTACAACTAATGCCTTTGGAACAAGAACGTCACGTAAGCAATCATTCGTTTCAGGATGTAATGCTTCATCAGCACCTTTACATACCATAACAGGGTCAACTACTACATTTTTGAAATTGTGCTTTTCGATTGTTTCTGCAACCATTTCAATAATTTCTACTGATCCAAGCATACCTGTTTTTAAAGCGTCTACGCCAACACCTTCAATTGTTGTTTCTAATTGTGGTTTTAATGTAGAAGCTGGGATTGGAAATACGTTATGTGCCCAACCGTTATGTGGATCCATCGTTACGATTGTTGTAAGAGATGTCATTCCGTATACGCCCAGTTCTTGGAATGTTTTTAAATCTGCTTGTATACCAGCACCGCCACTTGTGTCAGAACCAGCGATAGTAAGTGCTTTATTTAATGTCATTATGAAAGCCCCCTCGAGTGATATAATGAAAACTATGTTCTCACCATTATATCAATGTTACGAATAAGTACAAAGTGAAAAGTAGATGATTTATTTTAAGAGCTATTTAAAATCTTGTATGCAGGAGACTGAGTATGTTTCGAGATAATCGTACAAATGAATTAGTTATATTAAAGGAAATTGCAGAAACATTAAATACATCAAATGATACATATCATGTATTGCAAGCTGTCCTAGAGAAATTACTAAGTGTAACAGGTTTAACGACAGGATGGATTTTTCTTGCGGATGAAAATGGGAAGTATACGAAGTTAATTGATTATCAATTACCAGAGGCACTTACATATGAAAATAAACGCCCGATGTGCGAAGGTGAATGTTGGTGTTTACGAGGTTTTGTAGATGGAAAATTAGAGAGAGCCGTTAATATTATTGAATGTAAAAGAATTAATAATGCAATTGAATATAATTGGGGGGATACGGAGGGCATTCTTCATCATGCTACGGTTCCTTTAAAAGCTGGGGGAGAAAAATTTGGGTTGTTAAATGTTGCAAGTCCGGGTAAAACACATTTTTCAGAAGAAGAATTAGTATTACTCCAATCGGTTGCCTTCCAAATTGGTACGGCTTTAAAGCGAACAAAATTATATGAAAATGAAAAGAGAAGAGCACATTATTATGTGAAATTAGAGCGTTTCATTCAAGATTTAAAAACGATTCATAAGTTTAATGTACTACCTGAAAAAGTGGTAAATCACGTGGGTGAAGTATTTCAATGGAATCAAGTAGCGCTTTTTATTAGGGAGGAAAAAGAATTATCTCTGCGAGCGTCTTACGTTCAGGAAGAGTTAAAAGAGGATATAAAAGAGGCGGCCAAGAGGGCGTTAGAACAAGATGAACCAGTTCTAATAAAACATCAAATAGGACATAATGTACATCTAAATCGAGCTGTTATTGCTACACCAATACATATTCAAAACCATATATTTGGTGTTTTATGTGTTAGCCTGAATAATGGAGAGTTTGATGCTAATACAATAGACGTAATTCAAGCATTATCGAACCATGTTTCGTTAATAATAGAGAATTTGAGGTTAAACGAGCAGCGCCGTGAACTTGTGCGAATGGAAGAAAGAAATCGGTTAGCAAGAGATTTACATGATTCTGTTTCGCAAAAATTATTTTCATTAACCTTCATGACAAAAGGCGCCGAGGCAGTTTTAAAAGGTAAAAATGAAAAGGTAGATCAATCTTTGCATGAGATGCGTGAACTTGCGCAAGGAGCTTTGAAAGAAATGAGGACATTAATTTGGCAGCTTCGTCCGGCGGGATTAGAAAAAGGATTATTGCCAGCTCTAAAGCAGTACGGTGAAAATTTGGGACTGAAAATTAGGGAGCAAGTTACGGGTGTTCGTGATTTACCTCGTGTAGTAGAAGAAGCTTTGTGGCGCATAGGCCAAGAAGCACTGAACAATGTAAGTAAGCATGCAGGTATAAAAGAAGCGACGATTTATTTTACAGTGAATGAGAAAAATGTATCATTAGAAATAGTTGATCAAGGAAAGGGATTTGTGGAAAAGAATATAAAAGAAAAGAAATCACTAGGTATGATTACGATGCGTGAAAGAGTAGAATTAGTTGGTGGAACAATTAAAATTGTAAGTAGTAATAAACGAACGAGCGTAAAAGTAAATGTACCATTATGATGTGAAAATGAGGGAAGTTTGTGAAAATAAAAGTATTGTTAGTTGATGATCATACAGTCGTTTTAAAAGGATTAGCATTTTTCTTAAGTACACAGGAAGATTTAGAGTTAGTTGGAGAAGCGAATAATGGGAAAGAAGCGTTAGTGAAAGTAGGAGAAACAACTCCCGATGTTATATTAATGGATTTATACATGCCTGAAATGGATGGTGTTGAGGCGACGGCATATATTAAAAAAGAGTATCCAAATGTGAAAGTAATTGTATTAACTAGCTTTTCTGATCAGGCGCATGTGTTACCTGCATTAAGGGCTGGAGCAAGTGGTTATATTTTAAAAGATGTAGAACCAGATCAGCTTGTTGAGGCTATTCGAAGCGCATATAAAGGTAATATTCAATTACATCCGGATATAGCAAATGCTCTTCTCTCTCAAACATTACCTGTAGAAGAAAAGGAAGAAGAACCTTCTATTCAAGTGGATGTGCTAACAGCGAGAGAAAATGAAGTATTGCAGCTATTAGCGAAAGGGATGAGCAATAAGGAAGTTGCATCTGTTTTAGTTATTACAGAAAAGACGGTTAAGGCGCATGTAAGTAGCATTTTGAGTAAGTTGAATTTATCTGATCGTACGCAAGCGGCATTATATGCAGTGAAAAATGGAATTGTATAAGACGAAAGTCGTAAGACCAAGTTCGCCTTTGGAAGGTGGACTTTTTTTATGGAAAAATACGTCTATGTGAGGACGAAATTGTCATTATATAAAGATAAAATATGTTTGTAAGCAACAAAACAACAATTACAAGGGATACCTTTTTTGAAAGCATATAACAACATAAGAGTGAGTACTAGGAGGAATAAATAATGGCAACAGTTTTATTCGTTAAAGCAAATAACCGTCCAGCGGAACAAGCAGTTAGTGTAAAATTATATGAGGCATTTTTAGCAAACTATAAAGAAGCACACCCAAATGATACAGTAGTAGAACTTGATTTATATAAAGAAGAATTACCATATGTAGGCGTAGATATGATTAATGGTACATTCAAGGTAGGTAAAGGATTTGATTTAACAGAAGAAGAGGCAAAAGCAGTAGCAGTTGCTGATAAGTATTTAAATCAATTCCTAGAAGCTGATAAAGTTGTTTTCGGCTTCCCATTATGGAACTTAACGATTCCAGCAGTATTGCACACATATATTGATTATTTAAACCGTGCTGGTAAAACGTTCAAATATACGCCAGAGGGTCCAGTTGGCCTAATCGGAGATAAGAAGATTGCATTATTAAATGCAAGAGGCGGCGTATATTCAGAAGGTCCAGCAGCTGAGGTAGAAATGGCTGTTAAATATGTAGCAAGTATGATGGGCTTCTTCGGCGCAACAAACATGGAAACAGTAGTTATTGAAGGGCATAACCAATTCCCAGATAAAGCAGAAGAAATCATTGCTGCAGGTCTTGAAGAAGCAGCTAAAGTAGCAAGTAAATTTTAATTAAAAGTATAATCGTCACTCGAAAAAACAGCATTAACATGTAAACGTTAATGCTGTTTTTTTATATTTTTAGTTCATCAGCAAGTTTTTCTAATGTATTTCGATCTTGTATATAATATGTTCGGCCTTCTTTTCTTAAATAATTTTGTTGGCAAAACTGATTTAATACATATAAAAGATGACGGTAGCTGACATTTAAATATTCCGAGGCCTCGGTATGCTTTTCTATATAACAATTACTTTGCTCTGTTAATAAAATAAAAGCAGCTAATCGATTTTCAAAAGGATAACTATAGTTTTTTGCGTAATTTTCAGTGCGAGTAATTGTCTTTTCTCCAATAAATTTACATAAGTGCTGTAAAAACGTTGCATCTTGTAATAAAAGTTGCTGACAATCTTTAAGAGGAAGTGCCAAACACACACAATCTTCTAGTACTTCAACAGACTTAGTAATATTTTCTACTCCTATTAATCCTAATTCCCCGATAAAAGATGGTGCTTGAATAAAATTAATTAATGAAACCTTCCCGTTTTTATGACTCATATATATTTTTGCCTTCCCAGAAATTAAGTAATAGAGATAAGGGAGAGTATTTCCTTCGCTACATATCATCTCTTTCGTTTGAAAAGAATGTAGCTCTACATATGGCAAGACATGAAATGAAAATAGGGTATGGAATTGATGGATTTGCATGTATTGATAAATTTCTTCCTTATTTTTGCTGATTTTCATATTTTCACCCCTATGTATAGTATGAGATATCTCCTATTATCTTTACAAGAAGGAATGATACGATTTATGTAAATTTGTTTTTGTAGAAAAGAGAGTGTGATGAGTTTATGAAAAAATATAAAACATTGCTATTTGATGTAGATGATACATTATTAGATTTCCAAAAGGCTGAAAAAGTGGCTTTACGGGTGCTTTTTGAAGAGAAGGGAATCCCTTTAACAGACGAGATAGAGGCTCGTTATAAAAAAATAAATAAAGGTCTTTGGGATGCTTTTGAAAAAGGTGAACTATCACGCAATGAAGTTGTAAATACACGATTCTCTCTGTTGTTTAAAGAGTATGGAGAAGAAGTAGACGGAATATTATTCGAAAATAATTACCGTAACTACTTAGAAGAAGGAAATCAACTCATGCAAGGTGCGTTTAAATTTATAAATCAAATTCAAGGGGAGTATGAGTTGTATATAGTGACAAATGGTGTTTCTAAGACGCAAGATAAACGTTTGCGTAATGCAGGGTTACATTCATTGTTTAAAGATGTTTTTGTTTCGGAAGATACAGGTTTTCAAAAGCCGATGAAAGAGTATTTTGATTATGTTTTTGAACGGATTCCTAACTTTGCACCTGAAGAAGGGCTGATTATTGGAGATTCATTAAGCGCGGATATTAAAGGTGGATATGTAGCGGGAATTGATACTTGTTGGTTTAATCCAGAAAGGAAATTAAATGATAGTGGGATTATACCGACATATGAAGTGCATAATTTTGAGGAGTTAGAAGCGTTATTAAAGCAGCATGTGTAATAAAAAAATAGGCAGTGGAGCTTTCATCCCCACTCCTATTTTTATTAATTTTTATTTTCGTTATGTTTTGGCAGCGGAAAGGCATTCCCGATAGCAGCTGCACCAAGCATGGGCAATAGTAAATTAAGCGGGAAAAACATAAGTAATAGTAATGTTATAGCTATTGGCTTTCGTAACGCATAGCTTGAAATTGCTGTCGTTACGATGGCAACAGATGCTACTGGATCTATAGGAAGAATAGATGCTACAGCGTATCCGATACTTGACCCGGAAAATATAATTGGGAAGATATGTCCACCTCGCCACCCTGTGTTCAAACAAACGGCAGTAATGCACAACTTTAAAATCCCTGAAAGAAGTAGTATCCAAAAAGATAAATGGCTCCATTCAACAACTAATTCTTTTAATTGATGTTCCCCTGAAAATAATGTGTACGGAAGAAAAGTTCCCGCAATTCCTAATAAAATACCACCGATAATTCCGAGTGTCAGTTTGTATTCCCTAAAAGGGTGAATTAACTTCTCTAATGTGAATTCTAACTTGAAATAAAAGAAACCAACTATAGCACCGATACTAGCAAGTGGAAGAAATGCGATCCATTCATTGAAAGAAAGTGCACCTTCCCCGAAATCAACAATAAAGGATCCACGATTATCGAGTTTACTCAGTAGTAAATAAACAGAAAAACCTGCGAAAGTAGTAGCTAAGTATACAATCGCCTTTTTTCCTTTAGAAAAAGCAGCAATTTGTTCCCCCTCATTTTCATTTGGTGCTAAATAACCGAATAATGGTGCGTTAAAAATGACACTTAAAGTAGCTCCAATTCCGATCTCGGTTAGCTCATTCATACCCTTTAAGGCAAATTTAAAGCGATCCCCTACCCATGTGCACAGTCCGCCTATAATTCCAACTAGTGCGGCTTCTGGACCAAGACTAGCACCGAAAATTAAAACAATAATCGCTGTTAAAGTAGCCTGATGGACAAAGCGATATTCGATTCGACCAGTTTTTTTATATTCAGCCATCACTTCAGGCATAAGGCGTGGGTATGTACCGAAATGTTTTTGTGATAGACCAACAAGGACCCCGCCAATTATTGTTACGCAAAGGGTGTAATAAGAGGGAAAAGAGAGAACTTCAGGCAAGTATCCCCAAATAAAGTGGATTCCAATATTTATTGTGACTAAAAATAACCAGACTGTAGCTCCTACTATAGATCCTAGAAGAATGCCATATAGAGCAAGTATGTACTGCATATCTTTTTTATTTGTCATGTTATACCTCCGTTATGTAAATCTTAGTAGGTAAAAAAGTGAAATATACTAGTGAAAAATGGATTGAATATATATAGTATCTTTTTGAGAAGATGGCCTATTCAACATATAGGCTAACTTTAGGGGAATTTGAATTTATAGGTTAAATTACTTATTTAATTTTATAGACTGATTTGAGGTTTTTAAAGGTCTTTTTTGAAATAGACTAGAATATATTTCTTTTGTTGCTTTATATGAAACTGTTAACATTTATTTTAGAACATTCAGAAAAACTGTTTGACATTAGGAAATTATTGCTATAAAATCAACGGTAATTGCATAGTCTTATCAAGAAAAGGTGGAGGGACAGGCCCGATGAAACCTTGGCAACAGCCGTATAACGGAATTGTGCCAAATCCTGCAGGTAGTAATCCTGAGAGATAAGAAAGAGCCTTTAGAGCGTGTTTTCAAACTGCTCCTTTCTTGTTTTCAGGAAAGGGGCAGTTTTTTATTTTGTATAAAAGAAAGGAGAATGAGAGATGGGAGAATCATGGGGAAAAGGAACAATTTGTGTGCAAGGTGGCTATACGCCAAAAAATGGTGAACCACGTGTTTTACCACTTTATCAAAGTACAACATATAAATACGATACTTCAGATGATTTAGCAGCCCTATTTAACTTAGAGGCAGAAGGATATATTTATACACGTATTGGAAACCCTACTCTAGCCGCATTTGAGCAGAAGTTATCAGATTTAGAAGGCGGTGTAGGAGCTGTTGCAACGGCTTCTGGGCAAGCAGCTATTATGCTCGCAGTTTTAAATATTTGTAGTAGTGGGGATCATTTACTTTGTTCTTCAACGGTTTACGGGGGAACGTTTAATTTATTTGGAGTGAGTTTGCGTAAACTGGGCATTGATGTTACGTTCTTTAATCCAAATTTAACGGCAGATGAAATTACGGCGCTTGCTAATGACAAGACGAAACTTATCTATGCAGAATCGTTAGGAAATCCAGCGATGAATGTTTTAAATTTTAAAGAATTTTCAGCTGCTGCTAAAGAATTAGAGGTACCTTTTATCGTTGATAATACATTAGCAACTCCTTATTTATGCCAGGCGTTTGAACATGGGGCAAATATTATTGTTCATTCTACGACGAAGTATATCGATGGGCATGCGAGCTCCTTAGGCGGTATTGTAATTGACGGTGGAAACTTTGATTGGACAAATGGAAAGTATCCTGAACTTGTTGAACCAGATCCAAGTTATCACGGTGTAAGTTACGTTCAAAACTTTGGTGCAGCAGCGTATATTGTGAAAGCACGTGTTCAGCTATTAAGAGATTATGGAAATTGTATGAGCCCATTCAATGCATATATTAGCAATATTGGCTTAGAAACATTGCATTTACGAATGGAACGTCATAGTGAAAATGCTCTTGCAGTTGCTAAGTGGCTTGCTAATCATGAACGTATTGAATGGGTGAATTATCCGGGCTTAGATAGTAATGAAAATTACTCATTGGCACAACAGTACTTGAAAAAAGGTGCTAGTGGTGTTTTAACTTTCGGTATTAAAGGCGGATTAGAAGCAGCAAAAGAATTTATCGCAAATGTAAAACTAGCAACTCTTGTAACACACGTAGCTGATGCACGAACTTGCGTTATACATCCTGCTAGTACGACGCATAGACAATTAAATGCTGAAGATCAGCGTTTAGCTGGTGTTACATCTGATTTAATTCGTTTATCAGTTGGTATAGAAGATGTTTCTGATATTATTGCAGATTTGGAAGCAGCTCTAGTTGGGGGCAAAACACATGCCGATCATAATTGATAAAGATTTACCGGCTCGCAAAGTGTTACAAAAAGAAAATATTTTTGTAATGACGAAGGAGCGAGCGGAAACACAAGATATACGCGCTTTGAAAATTGCTATATTAAATTTAATGCCAACGAAGCAAGACACAGAGGCACAATTACTTCGCTTAATTGGAAACACACCGTTACAATTAGATGTTCATTTGCTTCATATGGAATCACATCTATCTCGTAATGTAACGCAAGAACATTTAACAAGCTTTTATAAAACGTTTCGTGATATTGAAAATGAAAAGTTTGATGGGCTCATTATTACAGGAGCGCCAGTGGAGACCCTTGCTTTTGAAGAGGTAGATTATTGGGAAGAGCTTAAACATATTATGGAGTATTCAAAAACGAATGTAACATCTACGCTCCATATTTGCTGGGGAGCACAGGCTGGCTTGTACTATCATTATGGTGTTCCAAAGTATCCCCTTAAGGAAAAAATGTTCGGTGTATTTGAACATGAAGTTTGCGAGCAACATGTGAAATTGTTACAAGGATTTGATGAATTGTTTTTTGCTCCGCATTCTCGTCATACAGAAGTACGAGAGAATGATATTAGAGGAGTGAAAGACTTAACATTGTTAGCAAACTCTGAAGAAGCAGGTGTTCACCTTGTTATTGGGCCAGAAGGAAGGCAAGTGTTTGCCCTTGGACATAGCGAATATAGTTGTGAGACGTTAAAACAAGAATACGAACGAGATCGTGACAAGGGATTAAATATTGATGTGCCAAAAAACTATTTTAAACATAATAATCCAGATGAAAAGCCGCTTGTTAGGTGGAGGAGTCATGGTAATTTATTGTTTTCTAATTGGTTGAATTATTACGTGTATCAAGAAACCCCTTATATATTGTAAAGAAGGATTGTGTAACACGTGGCAACGTTTTCCTTGTAAAGATTAACCTTTATTTTTCCGAATGTTCAAAATACATTGTTTTTCAGATTTTTTACTCATATAATTTCATCTAAACACAATTTTTGAGGGGTGGACAGTACTATGAAAGAAATTCAAGTTGGGTTATTAGGTCTTGGGACAGTTGGCAGTGGTGTGGTTCGTATTATTACGGATCATCAAGAACGACTCATACACCAAGTAGGTTGTCCAGTGAAGGTAACGAAAGTATTAGTGCAAAACATTGAGAAAGAGAGAGAGGTAGAGGTACCTTCTACTCTATTAACACAAGATGCAAATGAAATTTTAGATAATCCAAATATTGATGTTGTCATTGAAGTGATGGGTGGCATTGATGATGCAAAATCATATGTTTTACAAGCTTTAAAAAGCGGAAAGCATATTGTAACTGCAAATAAAGACTTAATGGCATTACATGGAGCTGAATTATTAGCGACAGCAAAAGATAATAAGGCTGATTTATTCTATGAGGCGAGTGTGGCAGGGGGAATTCCAATTTTACGCAGTATCGTAGAAGGACTTTCCTCAGATCTTATTACGAAAGTAATGGGAATTGTAAATGGAACGACAAATTTTATTTTGACGAAAATGTCAGACGAAGGGAGAGCATATAACGACGTGTTAAAAGAAGCCCAACAACTTGGATTTGCAGAAGCAGATCCAACATCAGATGTAGAAGGTTTAGATGCAGCAAGAAAAATGACGATTTTAGCTACTCTCGGTTTCTCTACAAATGTAGAGCTTGGAGACGTGAAAGTAAAAGGGATTACCTCTATTACAGAGGAAGATATTGAATATAGTAAGAGCTTAGGTTATACAATTAAATTAATCGGTCTTGCAAAACGAGATGGTGAAAAATTGGAGGTTACAGTTGAACCAACTTTACTTCCAAATACACATCCTCTTGCGGCAGTACAAAATGAATATAACGCTGTGTATGTGTACGGTGAAGCAGTTGGGGAAACGATGTTTTATGGACCAGGCGCAGGAAGTTTACCAACAGCGACAGCTGTTGTTTCGGATTTAGTTGCTGTAATGCAAAATATTAGATTAGGGGTAACAGGAAATAGTGCTGTAGTCCCACAATATCAAAAAGTATTAAAAGAGCCAGACGAAATTGTCGTGAAAAAGTTTTTAAGACTGCATGTAAAAGACGAAATTGGTGTATTTGCAAAAATTACTTCATTGTTCTCTGAGCGCGGAGTTAGCTTTGAGAAAATTATTCAAATGCCGCTTGAAGAGAAAGGAAAGGCTGAAATTGTAATTGTAACGCATCGTGCGTCTCTTGCTGATTATGATTATATTCTACATACGTTGCAAGGGTATGAAGAAATAGATTGTTTGAAAGCGAACTATCGAATTGAAGGGGATGCTAAGTAGTATCCTTACCATAAAACAGAAAGAGCCTATTAAGCAGCTTGCTTAATAGGCTCTTTTCTATTTAAAATCTGCGTACCAACTTGAATAAATGCTTGGATAATCCAGCCTGTTGTAAAGGATAAGATGATTGTTCCAAAATAGATAGGTCCGTCTAATAAAAAGCTTAACGTTAAAAATAAAAAGGCTAATGAAATCTCTGTTCTTCTAAACGTCCATTTTTTCTTCTCAGCAACCGTTAAAACGAAAGCTTCTTGAGGCGCTGCGCAAAGGTTTGTAGAGACGTAAAGACCAATTCCAGCTCCAACGAATAGATTTCCGCAAATAAGTGTTATATATTTTGGAAGAGAGCGGATAGCGTCCATAATAGTTGTAATGGAACCAATCCAATCAACAAAAAGAGAAATAAGAACCATCGTTACAATTGTACCGATTGTAATTTGTTTTTTATTCCAAAAGAGTACGATAAGTGTAAAAGCAAAGTTAATCATGAAAATCCAAAAACCAATACTTATGCCAAAATTTTGATATAGTGCAATAAAGAAGGAATCATAAGGGCTAAGTCCAAAGGAAGTAATTGTCGTCATCATATTAATACCGATGGCAAGAATGAGTAAACCGCCAATGAAAAATATATATTCTAATTTGAATCGAAGCATAGTTGTATATCCTTTCTAAATGTATTTGCTAGGAAAGGATATATTGTGGAAAGCTTACCAGGTCAAGGGAGAATTTTTGTGAGAAGGGGAAAATGAGATGACAAATATAAGAAAGATTGCTGAACTTGCTGGAGTATCTGTTTCAACTGTTTCACGTGTACTAAATAATCATCCGTACGTAAATGAACAGAAACGAAAAGAAATTTTAGCGATTATAGAAGAATTAAATTACACGCAAAATGTGAATGCAATTCATTTAGTGAAAGGAAAAACGAATGTAATTGGCGTTTTATTGCCACACGTAAATGATCAATATTATAGCGCTATTATCGAGGGGATATCAAAAGAGACAGCAAAGAATAATTATAATATGATGCTTTGCCAGACGAATTATAGCGAAGAAAGAGAACTAGAAATTTTAAATATGTTAAAAATGAAAAAGCTTGATGGGGTTATTATTTGTTCTCGGGCAAATAGTAAGGAGAAGCTTGAAGAATATACAAAATTCGGCCCGATTGTTATGTGTGAAGAAATAGATTCAAAATACATTTCAAGTGTCCATATCGATTACTACAAAGTATTTTCACTTGGGATGAAAAGCTTAATAGATGCCGGTCATACACATATTGGATATTGTATTGGAAGAAGTAATAGTGTTAATAGCCAAAGACGAAAGAAGGCATATGAAGATTCGCTTCAACAGAGTATCGTAACACCGTTAGAGACCTGGAAATTTGAGGGTTGTTTTACAGTGGAAGATGGACGCAATGTAATTAGAGAATGGGCTCATATGTCAGTAAAACCGACGGCGTTCCTTGTATCTTGTAACCATATTGCAGCGGGGATGGTTACAGAAGCAAAAAAACAAGGAATTCGTATTCCAGAGGATATTACGATTATCGGGTGTGATGATCAAGAGGTGGCAGATATATTGGGTATAACGACGATTTCGCATTCTAGTAAAAACGTTGGAGTAAAAGCGTTTGAATTATTATATGAAAAGATTAATGAAGAGAAATTAGATGTGAAGCATATAGAGTTATTACCAGAGTTAGTAAATAGAGAAACGACGTAATTGAGAAGGTGTGAAAATCGCTTTTCAAAATTTCGTTTGGTATAATTATGGACAATCTATGAGGGCTAAAAGGGGTTTTGATATGAGATCAAAAGTAGTAAAAGTAATTCTACTCATTACAATTGCATCTTTCTGTTTATTTGCATATGGCTTTGTTTCAGGTGTAAATGATGTATTAAATCCGAAAGCTTCAAATTTAATTAAAAAGACCGATGTAGTGACAAAAGAGAAAAAGAAAACGGGAACGTTACAAATCGTTAGTTTAGGTGATTCATTAACGCGTGGCGTTGGTGATAAAGAAGGAATTGGCTATGTTGGGCGAATGAAAGAGGATTTACAAAAAGATTATAAGCAAAAAATTGCATTAACAAATTTAGCAGTTAGTGGTGCAAAAATGCCCGATTTATTAAAACAAATTGAAAGTAATGGCGCTCAATATTCAATTAAGCAAGCAGATGTAATCGTGTTAACGATTGGTGGAAATGATTTGTTCCCGGGCTGGGAATCACTTGGGAAAATAGATTTAGAGACGTATCGTCCTGACACAGAAACGTTTCAAAATGAAGCAAAGAAAATTATAGAAGAAATTCGTAAATTAAATACAGATAGTCCGATTTTTTGGCTTGGTTTATACAATCCTTTTGAAGATGTAGAAGATTTAAAAGGGTCTTCAAACATTGTTGTGGACTGGAATGCATCTTTAGAGAAGTTAGCGCTAAACGATAAAAATGTATATATTACACCGACATTTGATTTATTCCAAAACCGCGGGAAAGATTTATTATACTCTGATCATTTTCATCCGAACGAAGTAGGTTATACGTATATGGCAGAACGTTTAGTTCAAAATGTTGTAAGTAAATTAAAATTAGAACAAGGAGGGGTAAAATGACGACGATACTTTCCGTACGAGACTTGAAGAAGGTAATTGGAAAGAAGACTCTTGTAGAGAATATTTCCTTTGATGTAAAGCAAGGAGAAGTGTTCGGGTTCTTAGGACCAAATGGTGCTGGAAAGACGACTACCATTCGAATGTTAGTCGGATTGATTAAGGCGACAGAAGGTACGATTTCTATCGGTGGTTATTCGATTAAGGAAAATTTCAGAGAAGCGATGCGTCAAATTGGGAGTATCGTTGAAAACCCAGAGTTGTATACATATTTAACGGGATGGGAAAATTTAAAGCAATTTGCTCGTATGTTAGGTGATATATCAGATGAACGTATTATTGAAATTGCTGAAATGGTTCATTTAGATGAAAGAATTCATGACAAGGTAAAAACGTACTCACTTGGTATGAAACAACGCCTTGGAATTGCGCAGGCGCTCCTTGGGAATCCGAAATTGCTCATATTAGATGAGCCAACGAATGGTTTAGATCCAGCAGGGATTAGAGAACTTAGGGAATTTATACATAAGCTTGTAAAAGAAGAAAATATGAGCGTGTTTATTTCAAGTCACTTGCTAAGTGAAGTGCAAATGATATGCGATCGCGTTGCTATTATTCATAAAGGAAAGATGATAACAGTTGCCAAGGTTGAAGAATTAATTAAAACAGCAAGTGATCGTGTAGAATGGATTGTTACACCGATTTCTAAGGCGAAAGATATGCTAGAAGCGGCCGAAGAAGTAAGGGAAGTGAGTGTAGAAGGCGAGCGATTACTATGCCGCATGGATATTGCATCTATAAGTAGTTGGAATAAACACTTTGTCGAAAATGAAATAGATGTACATAGCGTTAAGGAGCATGTATTTACGCTAGAAGATTTATTTATTGAACTCACAAGGGGTGAGCAGCATGCGTGAATTTGCGAATCTAGTTTTAAATGAATCAGAAAAGATTTACCGCAAGAAACGTATTTTTGTTGTCATGCTTATTTTAGCAATCTTGATCCCGCTTTTTGTGTATGCGCAGTATCGTGAAATAGAAACGACACAAAAAAGACTCGGTACAACTGATTGGAAGGTTTCATTGCAACAGCAAATTGTTGATTCTCAGAACCGGTTGAACAATTCTAGGTTGCCAGAAGAATGGCGTGATTGGTTAAAGGTAAGAGTTGAGCAACAACAATATTATTTAGATCATGATATTAATCCGATGGCACCGGGTGCACCGACTTTTGTCAGAGCATTTATTGAACAAGGAATTACATTATTTATTCCGCTTCTTGTAATGATTGTAGCCATTGATATCGTTTCAGGAGAACGAAGTGATGGGACGATGAAGATGTTACTTACGCGGCCAATTCGGCGCTGGAAAATACTCCTTAGTAAATACGTGACGATGTTATTTTTCATTTCGCTCATACTGTTTCTTGTAGGTTTGTTTGCTTACATATTATCAGGGCTTGTATTTGGGTACTCGGGATGGAATTTACCTGTTTTAACAGGATTCGTTATTGATAAGGAAACGTTAAATACGAACTTTGTGCATCTTATTCCGCAGTGGCAATACATCTTAATGGCGTATGGACTAGCCTGGTTTGTTGCTATCGTTGTCGGAACTATATCATTTATGGTCTCTGTTTTAATTCGTAATACACCAGCTGGTATGGGCGTTATGCTAGCTGCATTAATTGCAGGCGGTATTTTAAGCTCGTTCGCAACATCTTGGGAAGGCGCCAAATATATTTTTAGTGTGAATCTATCATTAACGGATTATTTATCAGGAAAATTACCTGCATTACAAGGTTTATCGATGGGATTTTCTTTGATGAATTTAACTGTTTGGGCAGTTGTTTCTCTTGTTATTTCGTTCGTAGTATTTACAAGACAGGATATGGTGAATTAATTAGACAGGAAGTGACAGTATGGAAAATGTTTTAAAGAATGATTGGGAGCCACTATTGGCACCAGAATTCGAGAAAGAGTATTATCTTACTCTATCCAGTTTTTTGACAGAAGAATACAGCACGCATGTTGTTTATCCGAAGGTAGAAGATATTTTTAACGCTCTTCAGTATACAAGTTATGAAAATACAAAGGTTGTTATTTTAGGACAAGATCCATATCATGGACCGAATCAAGCGCATGGTTTAAGCTTTTCTGTGCAACCTGGTGTTAAAACACCACCGTCATTGTTAAATATGTATAAAGAACTTCGAGATGAATATGGTTATGAAATCCCGAATAACGGTTATTTAGTAAAATGGGCGGAACAAGGAGTATTATTACTAAATACCGTATTAACAGTTCGTCAAGGCGAAGCAAATTCTCATAAGGGAAAAGGATGGGAGCACTTTACAGATCGTGTAATTGAACTGTTGAATGAACGTGAAAAGCCAGTTATTTTCATATTGTGGGGGCGCCATGCGCAGGCGAAGAAGAAGTTAATTACGAATCCGAATCATCATATTATCGAATCTGTACATCCAAGCCCATTATCGGCAAGACGTGGTTTCTTTGGTAGTAAGCCATATTCTAAAGTAAATACGATTTTAGCTAATATGGGCGAAAGAGAAATTGATTGGGAAATTCCAAATTTATAAATAGAAAAGGTAGTTAACAGTCGTTAACTACCTTTTTATTATTATTGTTGCTCGTTCTTTAATTTTGCATCTAGTACAAAAGTGCCAAATGGGATAACTGATGAAACAAATGCTCCAAGTGCCCATAAAATTGATTTACGGTGTACGATTGTTACTTGAATTACTGCAAAGATGAATAGAATAAATAGAACACCATGAGCCATGCCTGTAATTTTAACAGCTGTTGCAAATCCTGCGAAATATTTCAATGGCATTGCTACAAATAATAGTAATAGGAAAGAAATACCCTCAACTAGTCCAATTGCTCTTAATCGTCCGATTGGTGTAGATAACATAAAGTAGCCTCCTTTAACGTATGCTTGTATATAGTAAATTTGTATTCTTTTTCAAAATAAAATAGTCTATTTTGTTTCATTATATACAAAAAGAAAGTTTACACTACGAGAATAGTGCAAAGTTCAAAATATAGTCACAAAAGCATGAGAATTTAAATAAAAACCTATTTGAAGTATTTGACTTCAAATAGGTTTTGTGAATGAAAATATTAAACAAGTACATCCGTTTTTAAAACGAATTTCTCTACAACTTTTGCAACACCATCGTTCATATTTGTATCTGTTACGTAGTTTGCAATTTCTTTAATATCATCAGGTGCATTGCCCATTGCAACGCCAAGACCAGCAAATTCAATCATCGCTTGGTCGTTATAGCTATCGCCCATTGCGATAACTTCTTCACGCTTAATGCCAAGCTTTTGGATCAGTTTGTTTAAGCTCGTTCCTTTTGTAACACCAGCTTCAGTAAATTCTAAGAAGAATGGTTTCGAACGCATCACGCTTAATTGGCCTTCTAGCTGTTTTTGTAGTTTTTTTTCAACTTCAACAAGGCGTTCAGCTTCTTTATTCATTAATACTTTTACTACGGGCTCTTTAACTGCAGCTTTAAAGTCATCTACTACAACAATTGGCATACCAGTAATATCGCCCTCAATTTCAGTATAAGGATTATTTTCTTCCGTTACGATATCATCGCCCATATAAGTATGAATCCATACATCTTCAGTTTGACTAATTTCAAATAGGTTGTGAACGATTTCAGGAGATAGTGTACTACTAAAGATTTCTTCGTTTGTTTTACAGTTAATAATTTTTGCACCATTAAAAGATAAAATGAAACTGCCGTATTCTTCTAAACGAAGTTCTTTCGCTACATTGCGCATACCGAACGTTGGACGTCCAGAAGCAAGTACAACCTTTACGCC
Organism: Bacillus sp. RZ2MS9; assembly: GCF_001816185.2. Taxonomy (NCBI): domain Bacteria; kingdom Bacillati; phylum Bacillota; class Bacilli; order Caryophanales; family Bacillaceae; genus Bacillus; species Bacillus sp. RZ2MS9. The sequence goes on along the minus strand of NZ_CP049978.1, from coordinate 5,260,417 downwards.
TTGCTCTTGTGCAGTCATTAACGCTTCTTTCGTACGAGGTGAAATAGTATGGTCATCACGTAATAAAGTATCATCTAAATCTAAAACAATCATTTTATAAGTCATATAGAAAATTCCTTTCTTTAATTGAAATCAAAATACATGTTCATGAAGAGATTGAGGAATAATAGTAAGACATCAAACCTCTTTGAAAAGAAGTAGATAAATTATTATGAGTGTGTTGCTCATAATATTGGTTAATAATCATTGGGGATGAATAAAACCCCAATGATTAAAGTTTGATTTTATCGTAACAACTCTAAAGGTAGAGTGCAATAATGGAAGTTTTCCAATTTAAGATATTTGTTTTGCTGTGGAACGAGAAAATAGTATTTCTAGCAAGATTGCCATTACAGATCCAAGAACGAGACCATTACTTAAAAACGATGCTAGAAATGGTGGAAGTGTGGAATATGCTCCTGCTGGAACAAACATAACTCCGACTCCTGTAAAGATTGAAAGACCGGCTACTTTAAATAATCGTTCTTTATCCTGGACAGTTTCGTATTCTCGAAAGGCGAGACCAATCATGCTTGCGAATACAGGATAAATAGCGGCATAACCAACTGCAACAGGGATTGCTGCAAAGAATGAAGTAATCTTTGGAAATATACTAACGACAATAATAAAGCTTGACCCTAATATAAACGGGAGACGTTTATAAATATTAGTCGTTGCAATAAAACCTGCTGATCCAGAAATAGCGACAGGCCCAATAGCTGAAAATAGGCCGCCTAGCAATTGGTTGATTCCTGTTATAATGCCAGCTTGTTTAAAACGATCTGATGCAGCGTTTTCTTCATATTTAGAGACAACCTTTTGTACAACGCGAATACTTGCTAACATATTTGTTAGAAGTAAGAGCGTAACGAAAATGACCGTAATTACCATGTTCCATTCAACACGAGGCATTCCGAAAACAAATAAGGATGGAAAACGGATTATGTCTGTCACTGGTGTTATTGGATTAGATAATCCGAAGCATGCGAATAATATCCAGCCGCATACGATACTGAAAAGAACGGAATATTGTCCAATAATAGGTAGCTTCATGATGAAAAAGGATAGTAAAATAACAATGAGTGAAAGAATAAATACGTTAGGTTGTACTTCTGTATGTTTTCCATCAAGGCCAAACATTCCCTTTAAGAAGGAGCCACTAAGCTGCGCGACAAGAAGAAATAAATACGTTCCAATGACTGTCGGTGTAAAATAGCGAACGAGTTTATCAATAAGTCCAAAAACGCTAAGAATAATACAAATAATACCACTTAATAAGAAAGCATATTGAAGAACTTTAAGTGTCTCATTATTTGATCCAAATAGTACGACGCCTAAACTTGCGTAAAGGGAGAAAATTCCCCACCAAAGGCCAGCAGGACCTTCTTGAATAGGAAGTTTATGCCCAAATATAGCTTGCAAGAGACCAGCAAAACCTAGAACAAATAATGTTCTTTGTACAAATGCGATGGCTTCAGCGCCATTAAGACCATAACTAGTTGCGACACTAATTGGTACAATAAGGCTTCCAGCTAAAATAAATAGTGCCCATTGTAAGGCGGAAAGAAATGTCTTCATTATATCAACCTCTTTCATAGATTCCGTATCTAGTATATACGTATTTTATTTCCACTGGCAAAGATTGTAGATAGAGAAAAGAGTTGAAACACAGTATGAATGCACGTAAGCAATTATGGATAGCAGTTATATGTATGACTTTTGTTGTAATTCTAGGAACGATAGGATTTATGACGATTGAAGAGATTAGTTTGTTTCAAGCATTTTGGATGACAATGATTACTGTATTGACTGTTGGATACGGAGATGCCGTTCCTGTAACGCAAGCGGGGAAAGTATTTGCGCTTCTTATTATTCCTGTTGGCGTAGGTATTGTTACGTATGCAATTGGGGTAGTGGCAGCTATGATTATTGAAGGGAATTTATTTCATGCAGTACGGAGGAAGAAGATGGATAAACAAATAGCGCAGTTGAAAAATCATATTATAGTATGTGGTTGCGGTAGAGTGGGGCTTCAAGTTGTACATGAATTGCAAGAAAAGAATATTCCATTTGTCGTTGTTGATAAAGATGAAAGTATATTGGAGCAGGAAAAGCTTTTATTTGTACATGGAGATGCAACGGAAGATCAAGTATTACATAATGCCGGAATTTTAAAAGCAGCTGGTTTAGTTGCTATTGTTGCAAATGATGCCGAAAATGTATTTATTACATTAACAGCAAGAGGGTTAAACGATACGATTAAAATTGTGGCGAGATCTGAAAAGCCAGAAACTGAAGAGAAATTAAGGCGTGCTGGTGCAAATAAGGTTATTAATCCATCTAGTATGGCGGGTATTCATATCGCAAAAGGTATTGCAAATCCATTAACCGTTCATTATATTGATACAGTGTTGTATGGAGTAGAACAGTCATTTGTCATTGAAGAAATTCTAGTTGGAAAAGATTCAATATTAGTTGGTAAATCGTTACTAGAGAGTAATGTAAGGAATCAGTTTGATGTAACAATATTAGCGATTTCAAGAAATGGGAATATTATACATAATCCGGCAGGGCAGGAAAAATTGAAAGAACGTGATATGATAATAGTATTTGGTTCAGTAGAAAAATTGGGACAATTCGAGAAAGAATTACAAAGTACGAGGTGATAAGGAATGCAAATATCTAGCGACAAGATTTTAAATAAAATGGCGAATGAAATTGCGAAGGCAAAAAGTAGTGAAGGACAAAAGTCAAAAGAACATTTATTAGTTGTGCGTGCTTTATGTGACTTATTATTAGATGAACAAGTTGAAACATCTACATATAGAGAACCGAAAATTCAATCGCAAGTAATTGGGTCACAACTAGTAACAACTATGCAACCAATTGCACCTGTTTCTGGGGAGCCAGTATATATAAAAGAAAGTGATGCAAACGGTAATTCTTTATTTGATTTTTAGAAGATAAATCGTTTGGCTTATATGCAAAAATTGCTTATGATAAAGGTAAAAAAGGGGAATTAAGATGAAAATTTTCTTTTTACTAGGTTGTATTGCAGCGGGGCTATCTGTTGCGTTAGGGGCCTTTGGAGCACACGGTTTAGAAAATAAAATTTCTGCAAAAATGTTAGAAGTTTGGAAAACAGGCGTTACATATCAAATGTTTCATGCAGGTGGACTATTCGTAGTTGCTTTATTGATGGATAAGGTTCAATCATCACTTTTAACTACTGCTGGTTGGCTAATGGTAGCTGGAATTATTATGTTCTCAGGTAGTTTGTATGCATTAAGTACGACAGGCATTAAGTTCTTTGGTCCAATTACACCTCTTGGTGGTGTAGCGTTTATTGTGGCGTGGATTCTAGTAGGGACTGCAGTTGTAAAAGGATTATAAAAAAACAAAAGCTGGCATTTGCCAGCTTTTTTTATGGTCTTGGAGTATAAGTTGCTTGTTGACTAGGTAAATACGTAATTTCTTCTGGAAACTCTACGTAATCTAAGTAGATCATTAGTAGTAAATAGCGTTTTCCTGATTGCGGTTCACTAATAACAATATGGTCACGGCCAGCTGCTTCAATAATACCTGTATAAGATTGTGTACCAAGGGAACTGCCACGTTCATAAGTCATTACAACCGTAGCTTGCTTACCTTTGTTTAAACGAAGGATATTTTCAATATAGGATTGCTCTAGAGGTAACATGCCTTGAGAAATTGCATATTGAGCTTGCGCAGCTTGAGCTGTTTGTTGTTGCATCGCTTGCTGCTGTTGTTGAGTCATTTGTTGCGGTTGTACATAAGTTCCAGATGGTTGATAAAAACCTGTTCCATAGTACGGATTTTGTTGCTGTGCCATTCAAAAATCCCTCCTCATTTTTATTCCTTAATATACGCTAGGGCAGTCTCCAGCAGATGGCTGGAAGAAGCAGTGCTTTTTAAAGCGACCAGAGTTTTGTTGGTTATACCAAGTTGGTGGACATGCCCCTTCAGGTCTAAAGAACCATAAGGCAAAGTTGGCAGGCCAAAAACGTTGCCCTTGAATGGTCCGTCTCGCTAGGGCAATATCTTGTTCACGTGCCCGTTGATAAAAGTATCCTTTTTGCGTTGCTTCAAAACCGCCGGGGTTTTGATAAACCATTTGACGTAAATTACGAATGCTTTTAAAGTCTAAACAATTTCCGCGGACACGATTTACCCCAACGTTTCCGACCATTAACATTCCTTGTTGTCCTTCTCCTTCGGCTTCAGCACGCATCAGTCTAGCTAACAACTTTACATCTTCTTCGTTATAAGCAATAACTCCCATTATGTGTCACCTCTCTTTTTGGAATACCTTTTGGAAAGAGGTTTATCTCTAGATGAAGTGTGTAACAATTACTAGTTCATACGTATGAGGAAAAGGGCTCAGATATGACAACCAAACGAAGTTTTACATTGAGAGCGGAAAATAAAAAAAGCTAGCGTGAGCCAGCTTTTTTATTAAAAAACTTTAGACCATAAGTTTGAGAAGAAATCACCAATAGAGCGCATTGTTAACACAAACCAATTTGCTTTTTCAACTTCCTCTGTCGTTTTTGCAGTAACTTTCATACTTTTACTACCGTCTAAGAAACCATATTTATCAGTTGATTCTAAAGTAATTGAGCCTACTTTGGCATCTTTCTTAATAGGAGCAACTAAATGTCCATCTTCAGCAAGAGATTTATCTAATTCAGTCCCAATTTTATAAGGTTCTTTGCTACCTTTTTTCGCAATTACTGTTATTTCTTTTTCGGGTGCAACAGTTACTTGGTCTTCTTTCCCTTTTACTACAGAGATTGTATTGTTCTTATTAACTTTTAGTTTTTGTTTTTCAAAGTTATTAAATCCATATTCGATTAATTCACGAGATTCTGTGAAACGTTCATCCATTGATTTTGTTTTAATAATAACCGAGATAAGACGTACATCACCACGTTTAGCAGTAATAGTAAATCCGTATCCAGCTGTATCAGAACTTCCAGTTTTTAAACCATCAGTACCTTCATAAGCGAAAGCAGCTCCTGGTAACATCCAATTCCAGTTTTCCATACGAATTGGTTTTGGGTGATTGTCTGGGAAGTTTCTAAATCTTTGTTTTGTATCCTCTAGCATTTCTGGATACTTTGTAATCATTGCTTTTGAAAGCATACCCATATCACGAGCTGACATAGAGTTTTCTGCATTTGGATCAGTACCCTCAGGATGTTTTCCTTTTAAGTCAGCGTTATTTAAGCCCGTAGCGTTTACAAATTTATATTTCTTTAATCCTAGCTTTTTAGCATGTTCATTTGCAAGATTTAAGAAGTTTTTCTCACTTCCTGCAAGAAGTTCTGCTAAAGCGATACTAGATCCATTTGCAGAGAATATAACAATAGAATGATATAATTCTTTTACAGTATATTGACGTCCTTTTTCGAACGGTACATTAGAGAATTCATTATTACGAGAGACTTCATAAGCGTAATCAGAAATATTTACTTTCGTATCCCATGTGATTTTTCCTTCTTTAATTGCTTCTAAAACAGCGTAAACAACAATTAATTTCGACATACTAGCAATAGCTAGCAATTCATCTGGATTTTGCTCGTGAAGTATTTTTCCTGTATCTGCATCAAATAAAAGTGCAGCGGCTGCCTCAATATGTATTTTTTCTTCCGCATGGGATGTTGTTACTCCTAAGGAAGAAATTGACAATACAAGCAATAGTAAAATAGACAAAATTTTTTTCATATAGATTATCACCTTCGCATCGTTATTTAGCATATAGCTCGTATCATTTTAGCATATCTTTACATATAAAAAGGTTACAATTTTACAATAAATTTGAAAAAATGTCGGTTTTTCTTCAAAAGTGCAGAAAAAAGGGGATTTTTGAGGATAAATATAAAGAAGAATAAAAAAAGGAACGAATTTCGTTCCTTTTCACCATTTATATGTGTAAAAATTTCTCTACTTTTTCGTCTGGTAAAATGTTTCCAACGAAGAATGTTCCAAATTCACCATAACGAGCACTTACTTCATCGAAGCGCATTTCATATATAAGTTTTTTAAATTGAAGAACATCGTCAGCGAATAATGTTACGCCCCATTCGAAATCGTCGAATCCAACAGATCCTGAAATCACTTGGCGTACTTTACCTGCGTATTGACGGCCAATTTTACTATGACTGTACATCATTTTTTTACGCTCTTCCATAGGAAGCATGTACCAGTTGTCATCACCTTGGCGACGCTTATCCATTGGATAGAAGCAAATATGATTTGCTTTCGGCAATTCAGGATATAAGCGAGCTAAAATTTGCGGGTTTTGGTATGGATCCTCATCAGCTGGAAGATAGTTGCTTAATTCAACAACAGATACGTAAGAATATGCAGGAACCATATATTCAGCTAAAGTTGTTTTATTCAATTCTGTCTCAATTTCATTTAACTCTTCCATTGTTGGACGTAAAATCATAAGCATAATATCAGCTTTTTGGCCAACAACTGTATACATTGCGTGACTACCTTTTTTCGCAGTAGCTACTTCGTTCCATTTTTCAACGACATTTAAAAATTCAGACACTGCTTGTCCGCGTTCGTCGCTAGATAATGTTTTCCATGCAGCCCAATCAATAGAACGTAAATCATGTAAACAATACCAGCCATCTAACGTTGTTGTTGCTTCACTCATTCTATTCACCTCAGTTAATGATAGTTTTACACGTTAACTATAGCATATATAGTTTTAAAATCATCTATATAAAACCTTGGCGCATAAAATTGTCACATTTAAGTGTTTAAGCAAGGTGAATTTAACGGCTGAATTTTATGAAAATATAATCATTTTTATTTTATCTATTTTTTGGGAGCTATAAGTTTAAAATATAGAAGAAAAGCAGTATTCTTAAAGATAGAGTTTTTTTAACATATGTAGGAGGGTTTATTCGTGAGCAACTTATTTACAACAGTAAAAGAAAAAGTTCAAGGAAAAGGCATTTCTATCGTACTTCCTGAAGGAACTGATGAAAGAATTTTAGGCGCTGCAGAGCGTTTAGCAAAAGAAGAGTTAGTAAAACCAATCTTAGTTGGTAATAGAGAAGAAATTAGCGCAAAAGCTGCTAGCATGAATTTAACATTAGCAGGCGTTGATATTTACGACCCAGCTACATACGAAGAAATGGATGCAATGGTAGCATCTTTCGTTGAACGCCGTAAAGGTAAAGCAACTGAAGAAGACGCTCGCAAAATCCTTAAAGACGAAAACTACTTCGGTACAATGCTTGTATACATGGGCAAAGCACACGGTTTAGTAAGTGGTGCAGCTCACTCTACAGCTGATACAGTTCGTCCAGCACTTCAAATTATTAAAACAAAACCAGGCGTTACAAAAACTTCTGGCGTATTCATCATGGTACGTGAAGAAGAGAAATATGTATTCGCTGATTGCGCAATTAACATTGCACCAAACAGCCAAGATTTAGCTGAAATCGGTATCGAAAGTGCGAAAACTGCTGAGTTATTCGGCATTGATCCACGCGTTGCTATGTTAAGCTTCTCTACAAAAGGTTCTGCGAAATCTCCAGAAACAGAAAAAGTTGTAGAAGCAACTCGCATTGCAAAAGAAATGGCTCCTGAGTTAACTTTAGATGGAGAATTCCAATTCGATGCTGCATTCGTACCATCTGTAGCTGAGAAAAAAGCTCCAGGTTCTACAATTAAAGGTGATGCTAACGTATTCGTATTCCCAAGCTTAGAAGCTGGTAATATCGGCTACAAAATCGCTCAACGTTTAGGTAACTTCGAAGCAGTAGGACCAATCTTACAAGGCTTAAACATGCCTGTAAATGACCTATCTCGTGGATGTAACGAGGAAGAAGTGTACAAGTTAGCTTTAATTACAGCAGCTCAAGCACTTTAATTCTATAATGAATTGAAATAAAGACCGTCGCTATTATAGCGACGGTCTTTATTTTTCTAAACCAAGTGCTTTATTATTACGATCAATAATACGTTGTAAATTCGTCTCATATAAAGGAATCTCATCTATTGTTAATTGAGATGGTGTTAACTTTGGAGCGAATTGTTGCAATGTTTTTAAAAGACGCATCATTAAATCTTGTACTGTAATGGTTTCACCAAGTAATTCTGAGAGTGAGGCCATCGTACTTGGTACAATTTCAGGGTACGTAAAGCGTGTTTCTTCCCCTTGAATTGCTAGGTTGTAGAAATCACGAACGAGTGCGGCACGCTCAGAGCCACTTCCGGTAGCGCAGAGATAGATTTGGACAGCGACACCTCCGCGAATACGACGTTGTGAAATACCAGCGAATTTTTGATTGCGAATACTTAAGTCATAACTACCAGGACAGTAAGAGCCGACAATTTCTTTTGCCTCGATAGTAACGTCGTAATCCTTTAACATCTCCTTAATCAAATGCCACATTGTATCGTATCCAAGGTCAATATCGATACCTTTTTCTGTTTCTTGGAATAAAAGTGATACGTTTAAAACACCTTCATCAAGCACGACCGCAAGCCCGCCAGAATTACGGACAATAACATTGAAGTTGTTTTGTTTTAAAAAAGAAATACCTTCTTCTAAATGCGGAAGGCGTGAATCTTGAATGCCAAGGACAATTGTATTGTGATGAACCCATGAACGCATTGTTGCCGCTGACTTGCCATTTCCAATGCTTGTGCATAATGTGTCATCCATTGCGAATGACTGAAGTGCATGGAATGTTGGTCCTAAACTAGATTGATCTACAATGCGCCACTCTGGCTGAGATAAAATGGAACGGGAATTGCTCATATAACTAACCCCTTATCTTTAAAATGACAATCTCTATTATAGCAAAAAATGAAGAATGGAGTTTTCTCACATATAAAGGGGGAGCTTATAGGTGAAATAATAAAAAGGATGCATTACATGCATCCTTTTTATTCTGCAATTTTTTCTAAATTACCGTTTCGGTCCATTCGGAAAGATGTTTGAGGACGTTCTTCGTCATCCATGACTGCCAATTTACGAGCTCGGTTCATAATGTTCATAAGTGTTTCGTAATCTTCTTGTACAGTATGAGATTGCTTTTCTAATTTTTCTAGTTTCTTTTCTAGTTCCTCATTCCGAAGGATTTGTGCTTTAATTTCTTGTTTCAATCTCGTATTCTCGTTTTCAAGAGCTGTCACTTTTATATTTGAAGATCCGACTGTTTGTAAAAAATAAATAACATCTTGCATTGTCATAGAGCTTCTTGCAGCAGGAGCAGTAGATTCTTGATATGGAATAGCTTCTTTATATTGTACGATTGATTCTTCTTGTACTAATTCTTCATAATCAGTTATTGAATCTGAAGCTGGTGGTGTATAAAGTAAACGTTTTTTCGCTTGTTCACCGCTTGCAGCACGCATTTTATCTTTACGATGTTTTTTTGCTAGTTGAAGAGCTTGTTCATAGCTATAGCGAACAACAGCATTCCAGCGGAAACCACAAGCAGCAGATGTACGATTTAACTGATCCCCTACTTCCTCAAATGCATTTAATTGCGTACTTCCTTCTCTAACATGACGAAGTACCGTTTCAGCAAGTAATAAATCATCCTCATCTGTCCAAGCATCTTGTCTTACTTTCATAGATTCAACTCCCTTTCTTTTTATGAACTTCCTATTTTTATAATGGGCAAAAAAATAAACTTTTATACAAAGCTTTTAAAAATATGGTAGATTTCGATGAAAGGTAAAAATTTTCCCATGAATGGTGAGCGCTTCTGTAGGAGAGCATATAAAATATGTAGCATTATGTAGAGAATAGGCTTTGTAGGGAAACTTGCAACGAGCTTCAAAGAGCGGTAAAATACCATTTAGTGTTTATTTTTAAACGTACTTGAGAAAAGTTTAAAATAGAGGAAGTGTTATATAATGGGAAACGAGTTTCGCGTGTGCGATGACTGTCAGGCAACGAACGTTAAAACGTTAGTTCCGAAGTTAAAAAAAGTAGATTCATGTGCAACGATTGAAGTTGGATGTCAGTCTTACTGTGGTCCTGGTCGTAAAAAATCATTCGCATTTGTAAATAACCGTCCAGTTGCGGCTCCAACAGAAGATGAGTTAATCGCAAAAATTGAAGCAAAGTTAAATAAGTAAGAAAAAGAAGAGTGAAAAGATTACTCTTCTTTTTTATGCCCATAAGAGGAATAATTTATTCTGCGAAAGTACTCTTGTGTGGACGAACGTTTTCTAAAGGATAGACACAACTTTTGTATTAAAATTCCAATTTGTATAAATTTATATTTCAAAATAATGGTTGACAGTCTTTTAAAGCGATAGGTAGAATAGAAGTGTCTGATTCTGATAATCATTATCAGGAAAATAACAATTCACCTAATTTTTTTATTACTATTTGAGAATAAATTTCATTTCAATAAATATATGTTGTTGGTTAGGATGGTTGAGGGATGGAAGCGAGCGCAAGCAGTATAGAACAGCAAGAAGAGAATGTTAAAGAGATTAAGAGCAGACCGCTCATCGCTTCTATTATTTTAGTAGCGGGTACAATTTTGTTAGCTTTAAGCATGGCAGTTTCTATTTCTTTTGGGGCTGCAGATATTAGTTTAAAGACTGTATGGCAAGCTGTATTTCAGTTTGATGGATCTATTACACATCATAACGTAATTCAAGAGCTTCGCATGCCTAGAGCAATAGGGGGCGTAGTTGCAGGTGCCTTTTTAGCGGTATCAGGAGCAATTATGCAAGGTATGACGCGAAATCCACTTGCTTCACCATCGTTAATGGGGATTACAGATGGAGCTGTATTTGGAATTGCAATTATGTATGCATTTTTCCCTAATTCACCTTATTTAATGTTTGTTATCGCATCTTTTATTGGAGCTGCGTTTGGTGCAAGCATTGTATATGGAATTGGATCTTCTTCACCAGGTGGATTAACACCTGTGAAATTAGCTTTAGCAGGTGCAGCTATTAGTGCTTTATTAGGGGCAATTTCATCTGGAATCGCATTGTATTTCAATCTTGCCCAAGAGGTGAGTATGTGGAATGCAGGCGGAGTCGCTGGAGTGAAATGGCAAAGTATTAATATGTTAGTGCCAATTGGCCTTGTTTGTCTTTTTATCGCAATTATGATGTCGAGATATATTACAATTTTGAGCTTCGGTGAAGAAATTGCAATTGGACTTGGTCAAAATACGACATTGATTAAATTTATCGGAACAGTACTTGTTCTTGTTTTAACGGGTTCCGCAGTTTCCATGGCAGGATCAGTTGGATTTGTTGGTCTTGTAATTCCGCATATGACTCGTTTCCTCGTAGGCTCGGACTATAGATGGGTTATTCCATGTTCTGCGGTCTTAGGTGGGCTGTTAATTGAATGTGCAGATATGTTATCTCGCGTTATTAACCCGCCATTTGAAACGCCAATTGGAGCAATTACAGCGCTAATTGGGGTTCCATTCTTCCTCTACTTAGCACGTAATGAAGGGAGAGGAAAGATGTGAGGACGAGTGTCTTAACAAAAAAGAACATTTCTATATTAACGATTTTAGTAGGACTAATCGTTTCTATATTTCTTATTAGTTTAAATACAGGAACTTTTAAAATCCCGCCAATGGACGTATTAAAGTCATTGGTTGGACTAGGGGCTGAAGATCAGTCTGTTATTTTATTTGAATTCCGTATGCCGCGTATGGTAATTGCTATACTAGTCGGATCTGCTTTAGCTATGTCAGGCGCGATTTTGCAAGGTTTATCACGAAATCCGCTTGCTGATCCAGGTATTATAGGTATTAATGCTGGAGCGGGATTAACAGTTGTTATATTCGTCTACTTCTTCTTTGGAAAAGTAGGGACTGGTACATTTTTATCTGTATTCATTCTTCCATTCTTCGCACTAGTTGGAGCGATATTAGCAGCGGTAATTATTTATTTACTAGCATGGAAAGACGGCGTTTCATCGACTCGATTAATACTAGTCGGTATTGCCGTTGCAGCTGGATTTGGAGCTGTTAGTTTAATTTTCTCTATGAAGATGACATCTAACGATTTTCGTTTTGCTACGATTTGGCTGGCGGGAAGTCTATGGGGTACAGATTGGAAATTCGTATTAAGTGTACTTCCATGGATGGTTATTTTCTTACCGCTTGCTATAAGTAAAGCACACATATTAAATGTAATGAACCTAGGCGATTCTACAGCAGTTGGCCTTGGTGTAAACGTAGAAAAAGAAAGACGTAAATTATTATTTATTGCAGTTTGTTTAGCAGGTGCATCTGTTGCTGTTGCGGGCGGAATTGGCTTTATCGGTTTAATGGCCCCGCATTTAGCAAGGCGCCTTGTTGGTGGTAAACATCAAATTATGTTGCCCACCGCTGCGCTAATAGGAACGTTTTTACTTTTATTCGCAGACGTAATTTCAAGAAGTGTATTAACAACTTCAGAAATACCAGTCGGTCTTGTTATTTCTGTAATTGGTGCACCATATTTCATTTATTTACTTATGAGGACAAAATAAAGGGAGGCTTTTCGTATGGCAACTTTAGCGGTGGATGCGGTATCTGTTGGCTATAATGAAGGTTTAATTATTGACGGGTTAACAGTTGAAATTCCGGAAGGGAAAATTACAACAATTATTGGACCAAATGGTTGTGGGAAGTCCACATTATTAAAAACGGCGTCTCGTATTTTGAAGGCAAAGCAAGGTACTGTTTATCTCGACGGAAAAGCAATTGAGAAACAGCCAACGAAAGAAATTGCAAAGAAAATGGCGATTTTACCACAAACTGCAGAAGTGCCAACGGGTCTTACTGTATTTGAGCTTGTGTCATATGGAAGATTCCCTCATCAAAAAGGGTTTGGCACGTTGAAAGAAGAGGATTATCGCTACATTAACTGGGCACTTGAAGTGACAGGAATGAAAGAATTTGCGAATCGTCCAGCAGAAGCGCTATCAGGTGGCCAACGTCAACGTGTTTGGATCGCAATGGCTCTTGCACAAGGAACAGAATTACTTGTATTGGATGAACCAACAACGTACTTAGATATGGCTCATCAATTAGAAGTATTAAACTTATTGAAAAAGTTAAATGAAGAAGAAGGTAGAACGATTGTTATGGTTATCCATGACTTAAACCACGCTTCTCGTTTCTCTGATCATATGATTGCATTAAAAGCAGGTAAGTTAATGAAACAAGGAACGCCAGATGAAGTTATGACAAGTGAAACACTTCGCAGTGTATTTGAGATTGAAGCTCAAATCGTTCCATGTCCAGTAAACTGTAAGCCAATTTGTTTAACATATGATTTAGCGATGATTAGTAATCAATTGCGTAAAAAAGCATAAGTAGAACCCCCTCGTAAAGAGGGGGGGGCTTCTAATGGACGTTGAGCTTCTTATATATGAATGGGAAGTTGAACGCCCGTTAGAATGGGTTATTAACAACAGTTAATAAATATATATTAATTAATTGTTATCTTTGTTTCTTATAGTTCATTGTAACTTATAAGATAAATACAGCTAGAAGGAGTGGGAACATGAAGAATTTTAAAATGGCACTATTAGCAATGGTACTAGTTGTGACTTCTGTACTATTTGCAGCTTGTTCTAACAAAGAAGAAGAAAAGAAAGCAGATGCAAAGACTGAAGAGCGCACTGTAAAACATGCAAAAGGGGAAATTAAAATTCCTGCAAACCCAAAGAAAATTGCTGACCTTAGTGGTTCAACAGAAGAATTATTAATTTTCGGTATGAAACCGGTTATTACTGCTAATACATCTCAAGAAAAAATTGATGCACATATTGAAAAGAAACTAAAAGACGTTAAACCAGTTGGTTCTGCTTGGGGCGATAAAATTAACATTGAAGCAGTAGCTGCTGCAAAACCAGATTTAATTCTTGTAAATAATCGCCAAGAAAAGATTTATGATCAATTATCTAAAATTGCACCAACAGTTATGTTAAACACTCCATTAGATCAATGGCGTCCAAAATTCGAAGAAGTAGGTCAAATCTTCGGTAAAGAAAAAGAAACAAAAGAATGGTTCAAAAAGTATGATGAAAAAGCAAGCAAATTACATGACAAAATCGTCGCTAAAACTGGTGAAGCAACATTTATGAAAATGGCTGCATATCCAAATGCTTTCCGCGTATATGGTGATTACGGTTACGGTAGCGTAATCTTTAATGATTTAAAACTACCAGCAGTTAAAGGTACACCAACTGATAAACCGTTAGTACAAGTACAAAAAGAAGCTTTAATCGATTACAACCCAGATTACTTATTCGTATTTACAACTGGTGACGGTTCTCAGCGCTTAAAAGAATTCCAAGAAGAATCAATTTGGAAAAACATGAACGCTGTTAAAAATAACCACGTATTTACAATTAAAAATGAAGACTTAAACAAAGGTTACTTCCCACTAGGGAAAGATATGATCTTAGACGAAGTTGCTGAATTCGTTTTAGGTAAATAATGTATAAAGGAAATCACTTTTACTTCGGTAAAGGTGATTTTTTCTTTTTATAAAGGGAATTAATACAGTCTTTCATTTCTTTCTGTTTCTCATTTCGTTTATAATATAAAGTAAGAATGTAGTAAAGAAAGGGGGATGTCGGAAAGTGGTATATTTAAACGACAAACTCAGCGAAACAAAAGTGTTTAAAGACCCAGTACATAAATATGTGCACGTGCGTGATCGTGTTATTTGGGATTTAATCGGAACGAAAGAATTTCAACGCTTGCGCCGTATTAAGCAGCTTGGAACGACATTTTTTACATTTCACGGTGCAGAGCATAGTCGCTTTACTCATTCGTTAGGTGTATACGAAATTATTCGTCGTATGATTGATGATGTGTTTGATGGCAGACCAAATTGGAATGCTGAAGATAGATTGTTATGTTTATGTGCGGCATTACTTCATGATGTCGGTCACGGCCCATTTTCTCACTCGTTTGAAAAAGTATTTTCATTAGATCATGAGAAATTTACGCAAAAGATTATCGTAGGCGATACGGAGATTAATGATGTATTAAGTCGTGTTGATAAGGAGTTTCCACAAAAGGTAGCAGATGTAATTGCAAAAACATCTACTAATAAATTAGCGATTAGTATGATTTCGAGCCAAATTGATGCGGATCGTATGGATTATTTATTAAGAGATGCTTATTTTACAGGCGTAAAGTACGGAAACTTCGATATGGAACGTATACTGCGTGTAATGCGTCCGTATGGGAATCAAGTAGTCATTAAAAATAGTGGTATGCATGCTGTTGAGCATTACATTATGAGTCGTTATCAAATGTATTGGCAAGTATATTTCCACCCGGTAACGCGAAGTGCAGAAGTTATTTTAACGAAGATTTTACACCGTGCGAAATCACTGCACGAGAAGTATTATACATTTAAAAATCATCCTGTTCATTTCTATTCTTTATTTGAAGAAGAAGTAACAGTAGAGGATTATTTAAAGTTAGACGAGAACGTTATGTATTACTACTTCCAAGTATGGCAGGAAGAAGAAGATCCAATTTTAAGCGATTTATGCCGCCGTTTTATGAATCGAAATCTATTTAAATATGTAGAGTTTACAGATAAACACGGTTTAGATAATTGGATGGAATTAAGTAGTTTATTTAAAAAGATTGGACTTGATCCGGAGTATTATTTAGTAGTTGATTCAACATCAGACTTACCGTATGACTTTTATCGTGCAGGAGAAGAAGAAGAGCGTCTACCAATCCTACTTCTTATGCCAAACGGAGAGCTTAGAGAGCTTTCACGTGAGTCGGATATTGTTGAGGCGATTACAGGTAAGAAAAGAACGGATCAAAAGCTATTCTATCCACATGATTTAATCTATGAAGATGGAAGAAAAGGAAAATATAAAGAGAGAATTATTGAGTTGTTAGAAGGAAAGAAATAAGAAGCAGCTAATGGCTGCTTCTTATGAAAAAACTTGAAATTATTTGTCGCTTAAGCGTTTTCCGCCAACTGCATAATGGTTTTTAGACATTTCTTCGATGAAAACAACAATGTTTTCTTCAGGAGCACCAGTTGTTTCGCTTACTGCTGCTGTTACTTTCTCAGCAAGAGCTTTCTTTTGTTCTTCTGTGCGTCCTTCTAGCATTTTCACTGTTACGTATGGCATGTACAATCGCTCCTTTTATGTAAGTTACACTCTTATTATAGCGGATTATGGGGAAGAACAATCGAAAAAACAAATAATTTCTTTTTTTGACATATGGAAGAGGAGATGAAGCATGGATCAGTTATTTAGATACCCGTTGCACCAAATTCCTTTGGTAGCAATGGCCATTATTATCGCATTATCAGTTCATGAATTTGCACATGCATATGTAGCATATAAATTTGGAGACGATACAGCAAAGAGACAAGGCCGTTTAACGTTATCACCGATGGCACACTTAGATCCTATAGGTTTGATTGCAGTATTAATTCTTGGATTCGGTTGGGCAAGACCGGTTCCTGTTAACCCATATAACTTTAAAAGACCGCGTCTTGCAGGTATATTAGTTTCAATTGCAGGGCCGATTAGTAACTTAATTTTAAGCGCAATTGGTTTAATTATTTGGTATAGCTTAGTAAAATTTGGTGTATTATACTCAATTCCATCTGCAGTAGCAGATACGTTAGCTCAATTTTTCCAGATTTTTATTATGCTGAATATCGTTTTACTTGTATTTAACTTATTACCGATTCCGCCACTTGATGGGTATCGAGTTGTGGAAGATTTAGCGCCAGCAAATATTCGCGCGAAAATGACACAGTATGAAAAATACGGGGCAATTGCGTTATTAATTCTCGTTATTACACCGCTTAGTAATTACACAATTCAACCTATTTTCCAGGTAGTTATTCCGCATGTATTTGTATTTTTAGATAGCATCATTGCGCCTATTTTTGGCCTTTTATAATTTTTAAGTGAGGAGGATTTTACATATGACAGAGAAAAAGAAAAAAATCGGTTTTAATATCGTGAAAAATGATTCAACAGATGGACATGGTGGATTTGGTGTTGGGGCATTAAGCTTAGAAAACATTTCACCTGTATTTGTTGATGTACTAGAGAAAACTGCATTCGTTGATATTGGTGCGATGCACGCGCGTAGTACAGTAGAAAAAGGTATTAAGTTTTTAACAAATAAAGATGAAGTTCCAAACGGAAAACCATTTTGGCTTGTTTGGGTAACGATTGAAAGAACTGCGACAGGTGCGTATTATGCAGGTGTAACAGCTTGTGAAATGACAGTAGACCGTGAAATTCGCCGCGGATATAAATCACTTCCAGAGCACGTAAATAAAATGGATAAATCATTGAAGCGTCACATTATGGTTGACCATATGGATGAATCATCTAAAAAGGTACTTGGTACGTTCTTGAAAGAACATAATGAAGCTATTTGGAACGAATCTAGTGAAGAATTGCGCCGTGCATTATTAAGTGAATAAAAAATAGCTGACGGATGCCCGTCAGCTATTTTTTTTACCAAGGAAGATATTTTTTCCACCAACTTGTTTTTTTCTTTTCTTCAGTCGTTTTTTCAAATTCTTCTTTATCATCGACGTGATCCATACAATATTCAGTCGGTTCGGTACCTTTAGCGAAATACATTTTCACAGAAATAGGACAATTTTTTGTAGCAATTTTACCGTTCTCTGGATTGATATTAACCGCTACGACGTCACTTGGTTGTTTAAATTCTTTTTTAGGCTGTCCATCTAAGCCCTTCTCCATCGTATCAGTCCATATTTTCTTGGCATACCCTTGTTCTGCTACGTTTGAAATAGATTTAGGTTGATCATATCCGATCCATACACCTGTTACGATTTGCGGAGTAAATCCGATCATCCAACTATCCGTTTCAGTAGAACCGGATTTTCCTGCATATGTTCTTGATAATTTTGATAACATCGATTGGCCAGTTACAGCAGCATAACTGCTTAGTTTCTTATTAAACATACCAGTCATCATTTCTTCCATTACAAACGCTTTGCTCTTGTCGAGAACTTGTTTACTCTCTAAATGAGCATCGTATAATATATTTCCTTCATGATCCATAATGCGGCGAATGAAAGTAGGTTTTACTTCTTTTCCACCGTTTGCGAACATGCTATAAGCGTTAACCATTTCAATTGGTTTTACTGGTGACGTACCGAGAGCTAGAGAAGGCACATCTTTTAATGCACTTTTAATTCCAAATTGTTTCGCTGTTTTTGCAAGCGCGTCATCGCCTAAAAACAAATTCGTTTTCACAGCATAAATGTTATCAGAGACTGCGAGAGCTTGTGCCATCGTTACGAAATCATCTGCATAATAATCTTTATAGTTCTTCGGTTTATACTTTGAAACGCCGTCACCTAAGGTGAATACAGTATATTCGCTTTTTAAGCGCGTAGCAGGCGTGAATCCTCGTTCTAATGCCGCATAATATAGAAATGGCTTAAATGTAGAACCAGGCTGACGAATGGCTTGTGTAGCCCTGTTAAATTGACTCGTAGTATAATCAGTTCCACCAACAAGAGCAGCCACTTCACCTGTCTTTGGATTCATAGAGACGAGAGCAGTTTGTATGTTTGTTGTGTCAGGTATGTGATCTTTTACAGCTTGTTCTGCTACAGCTTGTAGTTTAGGGTCTAGCGTTGTATAAATTCGCAAGCCACCCCGTTGTAAAGCTTGTTCGTCTAATCCAACATCACGAAGGAGCGAAGCTTGTACAGCATCTTGGAAATATGGTGCGACCTCTGCTACTTTTTTCGTATCTAATGAGGCAAAAGTTAGTGGCTCTTTCTTCGCTAAGGCTGCTTGTTGCTTCGTAATATATCCTTGTTCTACCATTTCATCTAATATGAGAGCTTGTCGTCCTTTCGCACGATCCTCTTTCAAAAAGGGAGAATAGACACTTGGCCCTTTCGGGATACCTGCGAGCATACTAGCTTCTGCTAATGTTAACTCTTTTGCCGTTTTATCGAAATATAGACGGGATGCAGCTTCGATGCCATAAGCGCCATGTCCGTAATAAATTGTATTTAAATATCCTTCTAAAATATGATTTTTATTATAATTCACCTCAAGGCGAATTGTGTACATTGCTTCTAATAGTTTACGTTTCCACGTTTTATCATGATCTAAGTAAAGGTTACGAGCATACTGTTGTGTAATCGTACTAGCACCTTGGACTTTTGCCATTGCTTTTAAATCGGCAACAATGGCACCAGCAATACGTTTCATATCAAAGCCATGATGTTTGTAGAATCGTTGATCTTCAATAGATAGTGTCGCCTCTTTTACATAAGGTGAAATTTCATTAAGAGATACATTGTAACGTTTTTGCATTTCATTACTTTGTCCTATAACAGTGTCATCATTTGCGTAAAAGACGCTTGTTTGCGGGACCGCAACAGGAGGAGGTCCCATAATTTTTGCAACTATAATAATAACAAAAAAAGAAAAAACGAAGAAAAGGACGCAAGAAAACATTGCGGTGAAGAAAAGACGTTTATATTTTTTAAGTTTTGGATTTATAGTTTGATCCATCTTTTTTCAGCCCCTCATTAATACAAGCGTTATTGTATTAGTATTGAGGGTTTTCATTTATTTTAAACAATGAAATTTCGAAAATAAAAAAGCCCCTTCCATTAAGAAAGGAGCTCAAAGGCACGTGCTGGCCAATCGGTAATGATGACATCTACACCATAATCAATCATAGTTTGTAAATCTTTGTATTCATTAATTGTATATGGACGGAAAACATACCCTTGCTCTTGTGCTGACTGCACAAATTCTTTCGTTAATAACTGGAAGTTTGGATGTAATCCATTTGCTTCTCTATGTTTTGCTTCGGCAATTGGATCAGAAAGTGGTGTATCATATAAAATTGCTCTTGGGATTTCAGGAGCAATTTCTGCTAATAATGAAACAGAGTCATGGTTAAATGATGAAAATACAATTTGATTAGAAAGATGATATTCACGCACAAGTGCAACAGCTTTTTCCTCAATATTTGGGTAATGAATAACATCTGTCTTTAATTCAATATTTAGTTGTAAGTTCGTTGTGGAAAGCCAAATGAAAACCTCACGCAACGTTGGGATTTTTGCTTCATGGAAAGAAGGGTCTTTATAGCTACCAGCGTCCAATGATTGTAGTTCCTCTACCGTTTTTTCCGAAACAAGTCCAACGCCATTTGTTGTACGATCGACGGTTTCATCGTGAATTACGACAAGTTCACTATCTTTTGATAAGTGGACATCGAGTTCAATTCCGTGAGCACCAATGCGTTCTGCTTCTTGGAAGGCAATCATCGTATTTTCGGGATGTGTTCCTTTTACTCCGCGGTGAGCGAAAATAAGTGGTTTACTCATGTGAAATTCTCCTTATTATCTCTTTTCTTTCATTATGAAACTGCTTTAGGGAAAATACAATTGAATATGACAAACATTTACAAAAGTCTAACAGTTGCACAAAAGTTAACGTTAACGTAAAATGTAATAATCAAGTGAAGGGAGGAATAAACATGTATAAAATTGATGAAGTAACAAAGCAAGTTGGTTTGACAAAACGTACACTTCGTTATTATGAGGAAATTGGTTTAATTCATCCCCCTGAACGTAGTGAGGGGAACATTCGCCTGTATACAGACGGGGATATCGCCAGAATTAAAAAAATTGTGGAAGCGAAAGAAGTGTTAGGAATTACGCTTCAAGAGATGCAGCATTTTTTATCGTTAAAAGAAAGAATGGAGCAAAGAAGAAATAGCGAAAACCCTCGTGATCGTGAAGTGATTCAAGAAATTAAAGATATGCTTGAAAAACAAGTGGAAACGCTAGACGAAAAAATGGAGCAAATGCAACGTGTAAAGGCAGAACTAGAAGATAGTTTACATCGTGCAGTAACATTTTTAGAGAACACAAAAGGAGAGTAATCAAAATGGAGAGCAAACAAAAACTAGGGAGATTGATTACAGTGGTGGCTACCTTCCTTGCCTTTTCGGGTATAGGGGTAGTTGACCCAATTTTGCCAATTATTGCTGAGAAAATCGGTGCAACGCATTGGCAAGTTGAAATGTTATTTACCGCTTATATTTTAACGATGGCAATCATGATGTTACCAGCTGGTATATTTGCATCGAGATTTGGTGATAAACGGATGATGACAATCGGTCTTGCGATTGTGACTGTATTTGCGTTTATATGCGGTATATCGCAAACGATTGCTCAATTATCTCTTTTCCGCGCTGGATGGGGATTAGGAAATGCGATGTTTTTTGCTACAGCAATGACGCTATTAATAGCATTAAGTAAAGAAGTTCATGAAGCAGTAGGATTATACGAAGCAGCTATCGGTTTAGGCATGGCTGGCGGACCATTATTAGGCGGGATATTAGGTGGTCATTCTTGGCGTTATCCGTTTTTCGCGACAAGTATTTTAATTTTCTTAGCATTTATTTTAGTATTCTTTTTTGTAAAAGAACCGGAGCGAAAAGTGAAGCGTAAGGCTGCTGGGGTAGGAGAATTACTTAACCTGGTGAAGTATAAACCGTTTATGCAAGGTGCGATTTCAGGAATGTTATACTACTACGGATTTTTCGTTGTGTTAGCATATTCACCACTTATTATGCATTTATCAGCTATTCAATTAGGCTTTGTATTTTGCGGATGGGGGCTCGCGTTAGCTTACGGTTCTGCAATTTTAGCACATAAGCTAGAAGGGAAATATGAACCAAAAACATTATTAAAGGGTAGTTTACTCGTATTTGCGATTTTCTTAATTGCACTATTCTTTGTGAAAATTATGTGGTTACAAATTACTCTTATCGTTTTATCAGGATTGGCATCTGGCTTAAACAATGCATTATATACAAGTTATGTAATGGATATTTCACCTTATGAAAGATCTGTTACGTCAGGTGTTTATAACTTTGTTCGTTGGTTAGGTGGTGCGATTGCTCCAATTTTATCAGGAATTATCGGTCATACTGTTTCACCACAAAGTCCGTTTTTAGTAGGTGGAATTGTTGTGTTAGTTGGTTGTATTATGATCCTAATTCCAATTCGTAAACCAGTAGAAATAGAGACAAAAGCCCTTTCATAGGAAAGGGTTTTCTTTCCTTTTACGGTGCAAACCCTTTCCGCACATATGTTAGAACCCTCTGACTAAAATATATTTTCGGTATTTTTGTACTTTTAACTATACATTTTGGATGTTTTGTTTTATTTTTGTTAGGGGACATTAATGATGTCCCTATTATAAATTTGCATTGAAAGGCGTGATTGTACGATGGAACTATGGTTCACTGAAAAACAAACAAAACATTTTGGGATTACGGCGCGTATTAACCGCACATTACATACGGAGCAAACAGAATTCCAAAAACTTGATATGGTCGAAACGGAAGAGTTTGGAAACATGCTTATTTTAGATGGCATGGTTATGACAACAGAAAAAGATGAGTTCGTTTATCACGAAATGGTAGCACACGTACCTTTATTTACACATCCAAACCCTGAAAACGTATTAGTTGTTGGTGGCGGTGATGGTGGTGTTATTCGTGAAGTGTTAAAACACCCAAGTGTAAAGAAAGCAACTCTTGTTGAAATCGATGGAAAAGTAATTGAGTACTCTAAACAATACTTACCATCAATTGCAGGCGCATTAGATAATGAGCGTGTAGAAGTAAAAGTAGGAGACGGTTTCCTACATATCGCCGAAAGCGAAAATGAATACGATGTAATTATGGTAGATTCTACTGAGCCAGTAGGACCAGCAGTAAACCTATTTACAAAAGGCTTCTACGCTGGAATTTCAAAAGCGTTAAAAGAAGATGGTATTTTCGTTGCACAAACGGACAACCCTTGGTTTACACCAGAACTAATTACAACTGTGTTTAAAGACGTAAAAGAGATCTTCCCAATTACTCGTTTATACACAGCAAACATTCCAACTTACCCAAGTGGTCTTTGGACGTTCACAATTGGATCTAAAAAACATGATCCATTAGAAGTAAGTGAAGAGCGTTTCCACGAAATCGAAACGAAATACTACACAAAAGAATTACACAATGCAGCATTCGCATTACCGAAATTTGTTGGCGATTTAATTAAGTAAGAGAATTGTATCAAACAAATAAAGTGTAAGTAGCTCATTTAAGGTGTTTGTCCAGAAGACTTGAACATGCTAGATACTTACACTCCTGTAAAGAAAATCGTCTTCTTGTTATGAAACAGAAGACCCGGTAAATCGAGAAAGAGGAGCAATTCGCTCCAAATTTGAGAAATAGTGAAAGGTTGGGATACCTTAAGTTCCACATAAGGAGGAAAAGAATATGCGTTTTGATGAAGCTTATTCAGGTAAAGTATTTATTAAAAGTCATCCAAGTTTTGAAGAGTCAAAGGTAGTTATTTATGGGATGCCTATGGATTGGACAGTAAGTTACCGTCCGGGATCTCGTTTTGGCCCTGCACGTATTCGTGAAGTATCAATCGGTCTTGAAGAATATAGCCCGTATTTAGATCGTGAACTAGAAGAGGTAAAATATTTTGATGCGGGTGATATCCCATTACCATTCGGAAACGCACAACGCAGCTTAGACATGATTGAAGAGTATGTATCAAAACTTTTAGATGCCGATAAGTTTCCACTAGGTCTCGGCGGTGAGCACCTAGTGTCTTGGCCAATTTTTAAGGCAATGGCAAAAAAATATCCGGATTTAGCAATCATCCACATGGATGCTCATACTGATTTACGTGAATCGTATGAAGGGGAGCCTTTATCCCACTCTACACCAATTCGTAAAGTGTGTGATTTAATTGGTCCGGAAAACGTATATTCTTTCGGAATTCGTTCTGGAATGAAGGAAGAATTTGAATGGGCGAAAGAAGTAGGTATGAACTTATACAAATTTGACGTATTAGAACCGTTAAAAGAAGTATTACCGAAACTTGCTGGCCGCCCAGTCTATGTCACAATCGACATTGATGTATTAGACCCAGCTCACGCTCCAGGAACAGGAACGTTAGAAGCTGGCGGTATCACATCTAAAGAATTATTAGATTCCATCGTAGCAATTGCAAATTCAAATATAAATGTAGTTGGAGCAGACTTAGTAGAAGTAGCTCCAGTCTACGACCATAGTGATCAAACACCAGTCGCAGCAAGCAAATTCGTGCGGGAAATGCTGCTCGGTTGGGTGAAATAAAAGCGGAAGCGGCTCGCTCAGAATGTGAGGGGGATGGAGTTTCAGACGTAGAGGCGCTTTTTGCCTCGAAGGAAGAAGCGAAGCCACCGATCATTCTAGCCACTGCAGCTAGATAAAGTAAAAGTGAAGCCGACTGTTTAGACCCGGTGACTAAGGTTCTTTCCTGCAAAAGGTGCTTTTTACCTTTTGGCAGGGAAGGTTCTTAGACGCAAGGGTCTAGGAGGCGTAACTGGATAGTAATAAAAGCGGAGGCAGCTCGCTCAGAATCGCAGGTCATTGGAACGCTCGACCGAGAGTGTGAAATGGCTGGAGATTCTAGCCGCTGCAGCTAGATAAAGTAAGAGCCCTCTATATGATTAGAGGGCTCTTATTTTGTCGTTATGTGTCGGTAAGTCGATATATTAAAAAAATCGCTGATATAATTTGAGTTGCGCTGATATATTTAAAAAACCGTCGATATAATTTCATTTACCGTTACGCAACACAAAAAAAAGCTATTCTCAAACGATGGGAATAGCTTTTTTTCTTATGCAACCTTCTCTTCTGAAGTAACTCCGCGAATTTCATCAGCAGAGCGGATTGGATATTTACGGAACACAATAGATCCAATGTATCCGACAATAGTGGTAACGATTCCACATAGTACGGCAGCGATCGTTACTTTTATAACGTCATTAAATCCGAATAGGACAAGAAGACCTGGAATTGGTGATGCTGTTCCTGGTGCATTATTAACAAGCTGGAATAGCGATGTAATAATACCGGCAAGTGCACCGCCAACGAAATTTGTCATATAGATAGGAATTGGATTTGCTGAGACAACATCAGCTTGTGTTAAAGGCTCGATTGCTACAGCAATTGTATCTTTCTTTGAACAAATTTTTAATCGTTTAAAGAAAATAAAGTTCATCGGGGCTGAGGCGGCAACGGCAAGACTACCAATCGCCATTGGTAAACCTGTTAATCCAAGCATTGCAGTTAGTGCCATAGAACTTAGTGGAGAGGTAGAAATAACTGTTATTAATCCACCAAGCATAATACCCATAATGATAGGACTTTCTGTAGTTGCAACTGAAATCATAGAACCGATTTTACCGAGTGTTGCGTTAACAAGCGGATCCATAAGCATTGCCATTCCGCGTGAGATTGGTGCAGCGATAAATAGGATTGCTAAAAATTCCACGCCAGCTGGTAATTTCTTTTCGAGAAATTTCACGACGAAGGCACAAACGTATCCAGCGAAAAATCCTGGTAAAATACCGAATCCACTAGTAGCGATACCAATTAAAACAGCGTATACGGGGGAAACACCGATTGCTAATGCGACTAAAATCGCTGCTGCGACACCGCTCATACTACCGGAAGCTTCTCCTACTGATTGTAAAAAGTCATTATGAAACATTTCTCCACCTATATAACGGTGAAATGCTTCAATAAGAAAACTTGCAATTGCTGCATTAGCTAAAGCGCCCATCGCCTTCATTCCGTAAGGCGCACGGTAACTGAAAAGTGTAAATAGACAAAGTACAACAAGTAATAGTGCTAAACCTTGCAAGATAGCCATTTGAAAACTGTCTCCTTTGATTTTTGTAATAAAAATTCGTATCATTCAATAATAATATAAAAGTGTATGAAACGGAAAAATTTTTTCTTGGGAACTTGCTGTAAGAAAAAATCCCTTACAATAATGTAAGGAAAGTGTAAGACTTTTAGATAGAGTATAGTATGCTCTTTTCCGTATAATACAAGTATAGATATAATACTAGTGAGAAAGAAGTGCAAACAGGAGGTTCATGTATGAAATTGGTAATTAAAGTTTTAGCTGTATTCGCCATTATTCTAGGTGGAACAGCGTATTATTTGAACACAAAAACAGAAGGTGTACATGCTTTTGTAGACAACTTCTTTTCAAATAAAGAAATACAAGATTATTATGCGGTTATAGATAAAGGTGAGAAAAAAGACGGAGAATACTTGTATACTTTTAAAGGGTATACAGAAGATGGAAAGTTACAGGTTATTAAAAGAATGATGAACCGTGAATTGCATAAGGGGGCGTTTATAAAAATTTATGCAAAAGGTATGCAAGGAAAAGGATGGGCTGAAATCCCGAAAGAATCCATTCCGCAAAAAGCGTTGGAAAAAATAGAAAAACCATAAAAGGAGCGACTCATTCGCTCCTTTTTTAGTGCGTTAAAATAGTGATAGATGTTTTTTTCTTGTTAGAAATAATTTTTGCACGTCCACCAATTGGGAAAGTGAAAATCGGGGTTGTATGCCCGAAACTGGCGTTTGCAATGATAGGAATATGTGCAAGTTCAGGTTTTGAAGCAATCATTTCTTGAATGTCTTCTATCGTACATTCTGCACCTTTTTGCATCTTTCCTATAATGATTCCCTTTATGTATTCAAAATCTTGCTGCTGCATAAGGGAATGTAAATAACGATCAAAAGTTTTAAGAGTAGATGTTCCAGTTAAACTATCTTCTTCAATAAATAAAATTTTGTGCTTTAAATTTGGCATATATGGTGTGCCTTGCAGTAAGTTAAATGTGCTCATATTGCCACCGATAATATCTCCCGTAGCTTCTCCTTCCTGAATTGAAACGTATCCTTCATTTTTAATAAATTCTCGATTTTCCTGATCTATATACCAAGAATCATCGCTCCATGTTTCAGATGGCAGGACTTCAATAGGCTCATTAGAAGTTAAGCACTTTAAAAAGTAATCGGTTGTATACTCGAGCCCTTTCTCCATTCCAAAGGAAGAGAAATGGGGTCCTGAATATGTAACGAGACCTGTTTTTGCGTAAATTGCATTATTTAAAGCAGTAATATCAGAATAACCACAGAAAAATTTCGGGTTTTCACGAATTAAATCATAATCGAGATGTTTCAATAAACCATTTGAGTTGTATCCGCCAAGTGTAGTCAAAATAGCTTTTACATTAGGGTCTCCAAATGCTTCATGGAGGTCTTGAATGCGGGAAGAAATAGAGGAGGAAGCAAATCGATCTATCTCATCAGCATATTTTGAGAATGTAACTTGAAAGCCCATGTCAGTTAATCTTTTTATAGCAAGTTTTCTATTTTCATTTGAAACAATACTTAAACTATACGATGGTGAAATCACTCGTATTTCATCACCCTTTTTTAACTTTGTTGGTATCACTATATTCACCTCCTTAATTGAAAGAATATTTAGATTTAAAAAATATTTTATCATATGAAATAAAGTAGAAGTGAATTATTTTTTGAAATGGAGTTTTCCTGATTTTTCAGCAGACAGACAGAGTCTTTTTTTGATATGATAGGAAAAGTGATTTATTATAAGTAGTATTTAATATCTATAACATTTGAAAGGTGTGCAAGACGTGGAGAAACAACTTGCAGGCTTGCCGGTACACGTTCATTTCGTAACAGAAATCCGTGAAGGGGCGAGGAAGGAAACCGTTGCTTTTGAAGCAAATGGTCAATACTATGTAAAAGGTCAAGGTACATATGTAACATTCCAGGAGCCGAACGAACAAGGCGAAGTGAAAACAATTATTAAAATTCAAGATGAACAAGTTCTCATTATGCGTTCAGGTGCTGTTTCTATGCGTCAGACGCATGTGAAAGGTGAATGGACAACTGGTACGTATATGAGTGAACTTGGTACGTTTGCATTGCAAACAAAGACTGATAACGTTCTTTTTAAATGGTCGGATGAAAAGAAAAAAGGACAACTCTTCTTAACTTACGCATTGCTTCTAAGTGAACAAGAAGCTGGCAGATATACTATTACAATTAATTTGAAGGAGGCAAAATAATGAATTCCTTAGAACAAGTAAAAGGATTGATTAAAGAAGAAATTCAGGCTGCTGTATTAAAGGCAGAATTAGCGACAGAAGAACAGATTCCAAACGTTGTATTAGAATCTCCAAAAGATAAAACAAATGGTGACTTCTCTACAAATATGGCAATGCAACTTGCACGCGTTGCGAAAAAAGCACCTCGTATGATTGCAGAAGAACTAGTTGCAAACTTCGATAAAGCAAAAGCTTCTATTGAAAAAATCGAAATCGCTGGTCCTGGTTTTATTAACTTCTATATGGATAATAGCTACTTAACAGATTTAATTCCAACAATCGTAAACGCTGGTGAAGCTTACGGTGAAACGAATACTGGTAAAGGTGAAAAAGTACAAGTTGAGTTCGTATCTGCTAATCCAACAGGTGACCTTCACTTAGGACATGCACGTGGTGCGGCAGTAGGTGACACTTTATGTAACCTATTAGCAAAAGCAGGCTACGATGTATCTCGTGAGTACTACATTAATGATGCTGGTAACCAAATTCATAACTTAGCTCTTTCTGTTGAAGCTCGTTACATGCAAGCTTTAGGCTTAGATAAAGAAATGCCAGAAGACGGTTACCATGGTGCGGATATCATTGGAATCGGTAAACGTTTAGCAGAAGAATTCGGCGATCGTTATGCGAAAGCTGATGAAAAAGAAAGCTATGAATTCTACCGTGAGTACGGTTTAAAATATGAATTAGCAAAACTTCAAAAAGACTTAGAAAGCTTCCGCGTTAAATTTGATGTATGGTTCTCAGAAACATCACTATACAAAAACGGAAAAATCGATCAAGCTCTTGCTGTATTAAAAGAGCGTGAAGAGATCTTTGAAGAAGAGGGCGCAACTTGGTTCCGTTCAATGACTTACGGCGATGACAAAAATCGTG
This sequence comes from Bacillus sp. RZ2MS9, assembly GCF_001816185.2. Classification (NCBI taxonomy): domain Bacteria; kingdom Bacillati; phylum Bacillota; class Bacilli; order Caryophanales; family Bacillaceae; genus Bacillus; species Bacillus sp. RZ2MS9. The sequence continues at coordinate 5,231,427 of NZ_CP049978.1, read as the reverse complement.
TATTAATTAAAAACGACGGTTCTTACACATACTTAACGCCAGATATCGCGTATCACCGTGATAAATTAGAGCGTGGTTTTGATAAGTTAATCAACATTTGGGGTGCTGACCACCACGGTTACATTCCTCGTATGAAGGCTGCTATTCAAGCACTTGGTTACGATAAAGACACGCTTGAAGTAGAAATCATCCAAATGGTACAACTATACCAAAATGGTGAAAAAATGAAGATGAGTAAGCGTACGGGTAAAGCAGTTACACTTCGTGAGCTTATGGAAGAAGTAGGCGTGGACGCAATGCGTTACTTCTTCGCAATGCGTAGCGGTGATTCTCATTTAGACTTCGATATGGACTTAGCTGTATCAAAATCTAATGAAAACCCAGTATACTATGCACAATATGCTCATGCTCGCGTATGCAGTATCCTTCGTCAAGGCGAAGAATTAGGATTAGCTGTAGATGGAGATGTGAACTATAAACTTGTTACTTCTGAGAAAGAAGTAGAGTTACTGAAAAAACTTGGTGAATTCCCAGCGGTAGTTGCGGATGCAGCACAAAAACGTCTACCACACCGTATTACAAACTATGCATTTGAATTAGCAGCAACATTACACAGCTTCTACAATGCAGAAAAAGTATTAAACCAAGATAACTTAGAATTAAGTAAAGCTCGTTACGAGTTAATGAAAGCAGTACGCACTACACTTCAAAATGCATTAGCAATCGTAGGAGTATCTGCACCAGAAAAAATGTAATGAAGAAAAGCGGAAGCGGCTCGTTTAGAATAGGAGGGGGATGGAGCTCCTGACAGAGAGGTGTACTTTGCCTCGGAGGAAGGCGCGAAGCCACCGAGTATTCTAGCCGCTGGAACTGGACAATAAAGAAAAGCGGAGCCGACTGTTTAGTCCCGAAGGCTAAGGTTCTTTCCAACAGAAGATGTATTTTATCTTCTCGTGGGGAAGGTTCTTAGACAGAAGGGGCTAGGAGGCAGAGCTGGACATAAAGAAAAGCGGAAGCGGACTTTCGTTTTTAAATAAAAGGCAATCACACGATGTTGTGATTGCCTTTTTATGTGGAGATAATAAAAAAAATTTATCAAACAAAAGGGGAATTTGCATCGTCTTATATAAATGACAGGAGGCTTATGATGGAAGAAAAGATAGAAGAATTAATTGATATATATAAGCAGCAAATATATTCCTTATGCTATAAGTTAGCGAAAACGAAAGAAGATGCGGAAGATATTTTTCAAGAGACGTGGATAAAGGTTTTTTCATCAAGGCACCAACTTTCTTATGTGGATAATTATAAAAAGTGGATTACTACAATTTGCGTTCGTACATTTTATGACTTTTACCGCAAGAAGAAAAGATGGAAAGATCGCGTCTTAGATTTATTTCATAAAGAAGATGGTGGAGAAATAGATTTCGCAGATGATGTGAATATATCAGAAGAATTTATTCAAAAAGTGGAAGCGGAAATGATACGGGAAGTTATACAGCTATTGAATGAAAAATATAAAACCGTGCTCGTACTCTACTATTATGAACAATACTCTTATAAAGAAATGAGCGAAATATTAAATATACCGATTGGTACAGTGAAATATCGCCTTAATTATGCGAAGAAGCAAATGCGAGAACATTTGGAGGGGTTCGTTTATGACAGAAGATAAATTTGAACAGAAGGTAAAGAGTAGCTTAGCAGAAGAGATAACTCCAAGCGAAGAGCTAATAAATAACACGAAGCAGGGCGTGCGAAAGGCTCAGAAGTTAGAGAGGAAATGGATGATTTGTATTCACACCATTTGGATTGTTTTGTTAACAATTGTTATAGAACAATTTGTCACACATTTGGATTATAAAATTCCTATGTTGATAGCCATTGTGATTATGATGCATGTATACATTCCGATATATGTTGTAATACAGTCATTTTTAAAGAAGGAGTATAGATTACATGAAAGAGTTCGCTAATCCGTTTGTACTATTTGAAGTAGCTGGAGTGACGATGTTTTTAGCTTTTATAGCACTTTTAATATGTGTTGCATCATGGGTATATACAGATGCTAAAGCACATCAAATGAGCAAAGGATGGAGTATTTTAGCAGTTATATTGCCATTCTTTATTGGGTTTTTATTATATATGGTAAGAAGAAGTAAAAAGAAGGTTGAAGGAGAATGTAAGGTGAATTTTGTTAAAAAACAGAAAGTAACATTAGTTGCGATATTGGCAAGCACAATGTTTGTATTACTTAGTGGTTTTACTTTTGCACAAACGTTAGATGATGCATGGAGAGCCGGGGATATATATTTAGCAAATGAGAAGCAAGGGAAAACAAGTTATGAGGCAAAATTCTCATCATGGGATATTGCCAGTAAGGATATTGAATTTCAGTATGAAAAGGATACAGAAGTGACATTTTCTTATGAGACAGATGCAAAACGAGGAAACTTATGTTTTAGTGTGTATGAAAGACAAGGAGAAGGTATAAAAGAGTTAAAGGAAATTTGTGAATCGAAAAAAGGTACTTTTACAGTTACTTTAAAAGCAAATGAAGAATATGTATTGAATATAAGCGGATTAACAGTAAAAGATGGATTTGTAAAAGTGAATTGGCAAGAGAAATAAAAGGGGCCCTATAAAGGACCTCTTTTTTATTGAATAGTATAAGTAACAGAAAAACTAACAGGACTATAGTAAACGTAAGGTGCATGAAATTGAACATACATATTTCCATCTGTTTTTGCAGTGAAAATTCGGCCGTAACCATCAGAATAACGTCCAATTAGGTTATGATTTGAGTCATAAACACTGTAACTAGGAGTTTTGCTGTTATGATGAATTGTTAGTTCTTGTCCTTTTTGAAGGAAAATAGGTTCTTGTTCAGAACTACCTCCAGTTTGCAAAGAATAAAATTTTGTAAAGCTTTGTTCTTGAGCGGCAGCAGCGACTTTTGTTTCAGGAATAAACGCAGTAGCTCCAGTAATTCCTGCTAAAGTTAATGCACCTGCTAAAATCATTTTTTTCATAATAGAAAAAGCCTCCTTATTAGTTGTAATCAGTTTCGTTACAATTAATATTGTATACGATAATGGGTAGGATAAAATATGCTTTTATGCATATATATTTTTTCTCAATAAAAGACCACCGATAAATGAAGTGCACCCCAATTGTTAGACACATAACTAACAATTGGAGGTGCATTTTTTATGGCTAAATTTTCTTCAAAAGATAAAATACAAGCAGTAAAACGATATCTAGAAGGTACGGAAGGCGGAAAAACCATTGCTAATTCTATAGGGGTTCATCCTAGAGAACTTTATCAATGGATTAAACGGTTTGAATTTTCAGGGGAAAAGGCGTTTAAAAAACGCTATACAACTTACCCTCTCGAGTATAAACTAGATGTAATTCATTATATGAATGAAAATGGGACATCTCTGAGAGAAACAGCTGCTTTTTTTAATATTCCTTCTTGCGAAACACTCCGAAAATGGAAAGTAGCTTATGAAACAGAAGGATTAGATGCCCTAAAATCAAAGAAAAAGGGGCGTCTAACCATGGCCAAAGAAAAAGCTAAGCTACAACATTTAAAACAAAACGAAGTATTTCTTGAAGGTTCTATAGAAGCGCTACAAGCAGAGAATGAACGTCTGCGTATGGAAAATGACTATTTAAAAAAGTTGAATGCCTTAGTTCAAAAGAAGAAAACATCACAGACCAAGACAAAGCGCAATTGATTTATGAATTAAGGCATAAATATAAGGTCGTTGACCTTGTGAAAGTCGCTAATATCGCTCGTAGTACGTATTATTACTGGATGAAACAAGCGAAACGTCCAGATAAATATAAGAAAGTTAAAGAATTAATTAAAGAGATTTTTAGTGAGAATTTTGGGAGGTATGGTTATCGTCGTATTACATTGGAATTACGTAATCGAGGCCATGCATTAAATCATAAAACCGTTCGACGTTTAATGAATATCCTGGGATTAAAATGTCTTGTTCGATTAAAAAAATATCGTTCATATAAAGGGACTGTCGGGAAATTCGCTCCTAATATTTTAAAACGTAATTTTCACGCATCAAAACCAAACGAGAAATGGGTAACAGATGTGACGGAGTTCCACTTACATGGTAAAAAACTATATCTATCACCCATTTTAGACTTATATAACGGAGAAATTATAGCTTACAATATAGAACATAGACCTGCCTATTCCCTTGTTTCTAAAATGTTAAATAAGGCGTTTCAATGTTTGAATGATAAGGAAACTCCTATTTTACACTCGGATCAAGGTTGGCATTATCAAATGCGACAATATCATCAGTCGCTTAAAAAACATAACGTTATCCAAAGTATGTCCCGTAAGGGAAATTGCTTAGATAATGCAGTCATGGAAAATTTCTTTGGCTTATTAAAGTCTGAATTACTTTATCTTAAAGAGTTTGAAAGTATGGAACAATTTAAGCAAGAACTAGAAACTTATATTCATTACTACAATCACAAAAGAATTAAAACAAAACTAAAAGGATTGTCCCCTGTGCAATACAGAGTTCAATCCTTAGTAGCTGCTTAATATATTTGTCTAATTTTTTGGGTTCAGTTCAAAAATCAGTGGTCTTTTAAATGATTAAGCAGCTTTCTGTTCAGTTTGAGGAACAGGTTTTTGAAGCGAGTTATAAACTCCTGTTCCGATAACGTCTAATGCCATTCTCATTCGTTCAGGTGAAATGTTTTCTAATACGTTATCTTGAGGTGTATGGTATACCTTCTCAATATGATAGATTAATGGATTCCAACTATCGACACCCATCCAAATGAATAGAGCAGCAGGAATACCAGCTTCAGCAAATGGAACATGATCACTAGAACCGAATTTACCTTGTAGGATGAGGTTATTATTTAGTTGTTTACCTGCTTGCAAGGCAGCGTCTGTTACAAAGTTTGTAGAGCCATCAGGTGTCATAGCATATAAATTCTTTGCTTTATCATAATTTGTTGCAACCATGTCGGCGTTAAAGACACCTAAAATACGGTCGCGTTCTTTTTGGGATAGACTATTCACGTAATAATCCGAACCAAGTAATCCAGTTTCTTCAGAACCAAAGGTAATAAAGCGAATCTCTTTATCAGTTTCTACATTTTGAAAAGCACGAGCTAGTTCTAATACTAATCCAGTTCCAGAAGCATTATCATTTGCGCCAGGTGCTCCGACAACACTATCATAGTGCGAGCTTACAACGACTGCTTTTTCATTACCTGTACTCTTCTTTGGTTTCTTTTTGGCGATAACATTTAGAGATGTTAATTTAGATTCATGTCTCGCTTTTAGGGAAAGAATTGTTGTCCCTTTTTTAGCGATTTCTTCTTTAAATGCATTTCCTTGCGCATAAGCAAGACCAAAGACAGGGATAGATTGCTTTTTCATTAGGCGGGGATTGAAGGTTTGTCCATAATTTCCGCGTCCGCCAATTAAACTGTATAAAAGAACACCTTTTGCACCTTTGCTAACAGCATTTTCAACTTGTTTATTATAGTCGGTAACTGTCGTTCCTCTTTCAAATAAAACAATTTTACCGTTTACTTCATTTGGAATATCTTCTAATTTTGTCCCACCTTGAACAAAGATAAGGGGAGCTGTAACAGCTTCTGTAGAAATTAGTGCATTAGGAGCAGCACCAGCTTGCCAATTACGTTTTGTTGATAGGGGTGATTCAATGAATCCAACGTATTGATCGGGCACCTGAAATGGTTGATATTCTACTTCATAGCCCATTGATTTAAGCTGCATACCAATGTAACGAGAAGCCCATTCTTCGGATTTTGTTCCACCGGGGCGAGGACCAATTGTTTCAGATAAGAAACGAACATGTTCAATCGCGCGGTTTGGATCAATCTGTTTTGTAATAGATGGAGTTTGTGTAACCTCTGACGTGGAATCCGCTTTTGCTTGCCCAATTGGAGCTAAGCTAACAGCAAGTGATACAGCAAGCAAAGAGCTTACTATTTTTTGTTTCAATGATTTTATCATTTTTTCCTCTCCTATTCTTCTATTCTCTCTGACTGACAAAAGAAGACGGATAATGACTTTATTTTACCTTCACACCTTTTATTTTTCAATATTCTGACATTGAGAAATAAAAAAACGATATATGCATATTTGCATATTTTTGAGGGAGATATGTATGCTATCATTTTAAACGAAGGTTCGCTTTCTACTCTGAAAGCTCCTACATTGCATGAATCTAGTGTACCCAAACTTTAGATTATGTAGAGGAATGGAACCACTGTAGGGTTTCATTTCTCATGTTTGAATCAGTTGATGGTAATTATGTTTCCGCATTTCATAATTATTATCAGTGATATATGTAAGGCATCCATATGAAAATAAGAGGCTGTTCAAAGGTTTTCCGTACTTTTGGGCAGCCTCACCCCGTTAAAAGGACGATACTTTATGTATCGTCCTTTTTGTATAAAAAAACATCCAATCAATTGAGAGATTGATTGGATGTGAAAAAATTATTAATAATTTTTTTTGCGTTTTGTAGCTAAAATACTTAATAATCCAGCTAGTAGAAGAACAATACCTACTGTTTGTGTAGGGTCTTCTTTATGACCTGTATTTGGAAGGTGCTTATCCGTATTTCGATCATCTTGCTGTTTGTTATCTGTTTTATTCGATGTTTCTTCGGAAGTTGCGTTTTCGTGTTTCTCAGGTGTTTCATTATTTTGTTCTTCAGAAGTTCCGTTTTCGTGTTTCTCAGATGTTTCATTGCCTTTGTTATCTTCTTTATTTGGAGGAGTAATTGGCTTGTCATCTCCACCTGAAGAAGATTCAATTTTTTTATTTGAAACTGTAATTTGTAGTGGCTTAGCTTGGGCTTTATCAATTGTAAAGTTTATTGGTGATGCATCTAATTGATAGCCTTTAGGAGCCTTTGTTTCTACTAATTGATAATTACCAGGTTTCAAATCATTTACGATTACTTTTCCGTGTTGATCTGTTTTTAAACCTTCTCGGATGACTTTTCCATCTTGGTCTAAAATATTGAAAATGGCACCTTCAAGTGTTCCATGGTGATCAATATCAACTTTAGTTAACTCAATTGAACCTGTTGTTAAACTATTTAAGGCTGTAACAGAGGTAACCTGAGATTGTCCTTTCGTAATTGTGAAAGGAATTGGTTTAACGTTTAAATCATAGCCAGTTGGAGCTTTCGTTTCAATGAACTGATAATCTCCCGGACGTAAATCAGAAACTGAAATCTTCCCATCTTTATCAGTAGTTAAATCAGTGCGAACAATTTTACCTTTCGCATCGATGATGTTAAACACTGCATCAGAAAGTTTTGTATCTGGATTTATATCATCCACTTTTATTAATTCTACAGCACCCTCAGTTAAGCTATTTGTAGCAGTAACTTGGAGCTTTTCTTTTTGGCTTTTCTTAATTGTAAACTTAATAGGTGTACTATCTAATTTATAGTGTTCAGGAGCTTTCGTTTCAATAAACTGATAGTCCCCAGGACGTAAATCAGAAACAGAAACTTTTCCATGTACATCTGTTGTAAGTTCAGTGCGAATGTCGTTACCATTCATATCAGTAATTTTAAATATCGCATCTTTAAGAGCAGTACCATCTACATCATCTACTTTAGAAAGTTCCACAGTGCCTTTCGTTAAGCTATTTGTAGCTGTAACGGAGATAGGATCAGCTTGGCTCTTTGTGATTGTGAATGGAATTGGCTCTTTGTTTAAATCATAGTGTTTCGGAGCCGTTGTCTCGATGAATTGATAATCACCAGGACGTAGGTCAGAAACGCTAATTTTACCTTGTTGATTCGTAACAAGATCTTTGCGAATTACAGTGCCATTCATATCCACAATTTTAAATACTGCGCCTTCAAGAGTAGTGCCATCGACGTCATCCACTTTAGAAAGTTCCACGCCGCCTTTTGTTAAACTATTTTTCATAGTAACGGTAGCAATATCTTTTTGGCTTTTTTCAATTGTAAATATAATTGGTTTTTTGTCTAAATCATAGTGTTCAGGAGCCGTTATTTCAACGAATTGATACGTACCAGGACGTAAGTTTTCGATAACGATTTTACCTTCACTGTTTGTTTTTAAATCTGTTTTAAGTACTTTGCCATCTTGATCTAGTAAATTAAATACCGCATCGGCAAGTTTTGTTTGAGTGTTTAAATCATCAACTTTAAGTAATTCGATACTACCTTGTTTTAAGCTATTTGTAGCAGTTAAAGAAATAACTTTCTTCTGTCCTTTTTCAATAGTGAATTTGATTGGTGTTTCATCTAAAACGTAATGCTTAGGAGCTTTCGTTTCGATGAATTGGTAATCACCAGGACGTAGGTCGTTAATTTCGATTATTCCTTGTTCATTTGTAACAAGGTCTTTATGAACTACATCACCGTTCATATTAACAATTTTAAATACTGCATCTTTAAGAACAGTGCTATCAATATCGTCTACTTTAGAAAGTTTAACTGCACCCTTTGTTAAAGCATTTGTAGCAGTGATATGAAGAGTTTCAGTTTGGCTCTTTTTAATTGTAAATACGATAGGCTTTTTATCTAAATCGTAATGTTCAGGAGCAATTGTTTCAACGAATTGATACGTACCAGGACGTAGATTTTCAACAACAATTTTACCTTCAGCATTTGTTTTTAAGCCCTCTTCAACTAGCTCACCGTCTGCATCTAATAAATTAAATACGGCGTTAGAAAGTTTTGTATTTATATCAATATCGTCAATCTTTGTTAGTTCAACGCTACCTTTTTTCAAAGCATTTTTGCCTGTAACATTGATCTCTTTCGTTTGACTTCTTTCAATTGTAAATGGAATCGTTGTTTCATCTAATACATAGTGCTCAGGAGCTTTTGTTTCAATGAACTGATAGTCTCCAGGGCGTAAATCAGAAACAGAAATTTTTCCGTTTTTATCTGTAACAAGATTCGTATGAACTTCCTTACCATTCATATCCACAATCTTAAAGATTGCACCTTCGAGCATCGTACGATCGATGTCATCAATTTTTGTTAATGTTACTGCACCTTTCTTTAAACTGTTAGTAGCGGTAACAGTAATATTCTCTTTTTGACTTTTTTCGATAGTGAACGGAATAGGGTCTTTGCTTAAGGTATAGTCTTTTGGAGCTTTTACTTCAATAAATTGATAGTCTCCAGGACGTAAATCAGAAGCAGTAATTTTACCGTTTTTATCAGTCGTTAAACCTTTTCGAATTACCTTTTTAGTATCATGAGCGTCAACGATTATAAATTCTGCACCTTCAAGAGTAGTGCCATCAACATCATCAACTTTTGTTAAAGTGACGCCACCTGTAAGTAAACTATTTTTTACAGTAACAGGGATAGGAAGATCTTCCTTACTACCTTTTTTAATTGTGAACTTAATAGGTGTTTTGTCTAATTTATAATGTTCAGGGGCTTTTGTTTCGATAAATTGATAATCCCCTGGTGCTAAATCAGGAATAACTAATACTCCGTGATCATCTGTTGTTAAATCTTTCATAATTTCTTTGCCAGTTGGGTCTTGCAATGTGAATACAGCGCCGGCAAGAGCTTTACTACTTTCCACATCATCTTCTTTAATAAGTTTAACTTTTCCTTTCGTTAAACTATTTTTAAATGTAAGTGGAAGGAGTTTTTGTTGTCCTTTTTCGATTGTAAATTCAATTGGTTCTACATTTACATCGTAATAAGTTGGAGCCTTTGTTTCGATAAGTTTATAGTTACCAGGACGTAAGTCATCTACAACTAGCCTTCCTTTACTATTCGTAACAAGGTCCGTACGAACATCTTCATTAGTATCTCTATTAACGATTTTAAATACTGCACCTTCAAGTGTTTCCTTTTCATCTGCAGCATTCACTTTTGTTAACTCAATACCGCCTTTTGTTAAGCTGTTTTTAGCGGTAACAGTAGCCTGAGTTGTTTGACTTTCTGTAATCGTAAATTTAATTGGTTTTGTATTTTTGTCGTAATACTTCGGTGCTGTTACTTCGATAAATTTATAATCGCCAGGGCGTAAGCCAGTAGCGATAGCTTTACCATCCGCACCAGTTTTTACATTTTCGCGAATGACTTTCTTTTCATCATTAGCATCAACAATTTTAAATACAGCACCTTCAAGAGCTGTACCATCGATATCATCAACTTTTGTTAATTCAACATCTCCTGGTTTTAAAGCATTTTCAGCTTTCACAAGTAGAGTTTCTTTCTGACTTCTATCGATTGTAAATTCAATAGGTTCTGCTCGTAAAACGTAATGTTCAGGAGCAGCTATTTCAATGAATTTATACGTACCAGGACGTAGGTTACTAACTTTAACTTTACCGTGTTTATCAGTAGTTAAGTTAGTGTAAGGGGAAACGTCATTATTATTTGTATCGACAAGCTTGAATACTGCACCTTCAAGTGGTTTTTTCTCACCAAACTCATCAACTTTTAATAATTCAACTTCGCCCGTTTTTAAGCTGTTATTTGCCGTAACAGTAGCAAGAGCTTGTTGGCTTTTATCAATTGTAAACTCGATAGGGTTTGTACTTAACGTATAATCCTTAGGAGCTTCTGTTTCGATAAATTTATAAACACCAGGCTCTAGATCTTTAATGGTAACTTTTCCATCTGAACCTGTTTTTATATTTTCACGAATTACTTGTTTCTCGTCATTCGCATCGACAATTTTAAATACAGCACCTTCAAGGGCAGTGCCATCGACATCATCGACTTTCGTTAAAGTGACACCACCTTTAATGAGGTGATTTGTCGCGGTAACAGTAAGTGCTTTCTGTTGGCTTTTTTCAATTGTAAATTTAAGCGGTTTTTTATCTATTTCATAATGTTCAGGTGCTTTCTCTTCAACAAACTGGTACTCTCCAGGAAGTAAATTTTTCGCTTCGATTTGTCCGTTACCATTTGTCGTTAATTTGGTATAACCAGGAATTCTTTTGTTATTTTGGTCCCGTATACTAAATACAGCACCTTCTAAAGTATTACCCTCTTTATCAACTTTTGTTAGGATAGCTGAGCCTCTAATTAAGCTGTTTTGGGCCGTTTTATTGATTACTGTTGTTTGATCTTCCTCGATTGTAAATTCAATAAGTCGATCATCTAATTGATAATGCTCAGGAGCCTTTATTTCTTTTAAATAGTAAGTTCCTGGTTTTAAATTATCTACAGTAATTTGTCCTTTATCATTTGTTGTTAATTTTTCGTGTTCTGAAATTATTTTTTTATCTTTATCAAGTAGTGTGAAAACGGCACCTTGCAGTGTGACGTTTTTATTCAGGTCATCAGACTTTGTTAAAACTACTTTACCGACAAACTTCTTATTTGCAAGTTTATATGTTGTAGTCTCTTGTGTACCAAGTTCAACAATTTTTCCTTGTTTTAAATCCCAGCTAATTACATAGCCTTCAGGAGCCTTTGTTTCTTTTAATAAATATTTATCGCGTTTTAAATTATTAAATTTAGCGATACCGTCTTTGTCTGTTGTAATTTTACGGATAACAGTTTTATCTGTACGATCGTATAAAGTAAATTCTGCCCCAGCTAATAGTGCGTTTTTATTGTCGTTATCTACCTTTATAATTTCAAGGTTTCCACGGCCTTTAGTAGCAGATCCTCCGCCTGAACCAGAAGACATTCTCACTTCAATCGTTTCAGTAGTTTCTGTGTTTTTAACTGTCAACTTATTGCCTGTGATTTTCGCTTTATTACTTACTTTTTCTTTATCGTCTGCATTAATAAGTGAGCGATATTCTAAAATATAAGCTCGATCAATTTTTTTCAAGAAGGCAATTTCGAAATGTTGCTTTCCGGTATTATTGTCTGTTGTTATTTTGAGTTTATAGTCTGTTCCTTCTTTTAATTCGTTTACTGTATCTTTTGTTAAATTTCCATATGGATCAACAGTTGTAGGATATAAGTGGAATGAATCTTCCACAATTACCTGATTTTCGGTTGGGTCATCTGTTACAACGGCATCTGCAATGGTTGATTGGCTTTCGTTAATTGCGATACTCCAATTAATATAGTTGTCGTCTTGCACAGCTTTTTTAGTAACGAAGCTGCCACCTTTATTTACTTGAGTGTCACCTGTAAGGGTGTTTACGATTTTAGAGCCATCTTTTAAATCTGCCTCGTTTTTGTAGGTGCCTTGGATAAGTTCACCATCAAGGCTTGTTTTAAAGATAATATAGTAAGGTGAATTAATTGATTGTTTGAAATGAACCTTTAGGGTGTTTTTATTTTCCTCTGTAGGTTCTTCAAGTTCATATTTCTCAGTTGGTACAGCATTACCAGGTTGTGCATTATCAGGATTTCCATTTAAAATCATATCGCGCACTTCAATGGATCCAGGCACTAACTTTTGTTTATCTTGTATGACGTCTATAACATAAGGATCTTTAATCTCAACATTATTATAGTTAAAGCCTATTATCCAAGTAATTTCCTTCGTTTGGGCGTTATAAGAACCGTATTTATAACCATTTGCCTTTGTGAAAGTATCAGGATCAAAATTAGCTTCAACTTTATTTGATTGTGGATTAGAATCCGTATCTATCCAAGAAAGATTACCTGTATTTTTAAATGAAGTTTTACCACTTTCTAGCTTTGTATAATCAAAGTCTGTCGTATATTTTACGACTAATGTCTTTGTCATATTAGACTGATACGTACCTATAAGAGTGATTTTGAAGCCTTTATCTGTTACATCTAAAACATAGTCAGTCCCAGCTTGAAGGGTATAATTTCCGTCTTTAATTTCTAGTTTCTTATCTTTTAATTGTAATCCACCATGATTAAAGGTGTCCGTAATAATCGCGTTGTTTAATGGATAGTTGTTATTATTTACTATAATTGTCCAAGTTGTTGTTTTGTCTTTATAATTTGTTTCAGCTTTATTATTAGATTTAATAATATTTTGCTGCTTGAAGCTAGCTTCATTTTCTTTACTTGAATCATTATCAGCTGTAACTTTATTTTTTACTTTTCCATCTTCTATAACTTTATTAGTTGGCTTGGTTTTATAGGTAATCACATAAGCACTATTAATATCATCATTAAACTGTAAATCGAAGCCATTCTTCTTGTTACTTACAGTGTAATTATTAACAGCGTCTCCTGTTACAAGCGTTCCTTTTTCATTATATGAAGCGTTTTTTACAACAATAGAATTTGCATCTAGTTCGTGTGTATCGTCAAAAATATCTTTTAAAATCGCATCTGCTTTTTTGATCTCTCTTTGATCACCATTGTAAGTAATTGTCCACTCAATTGTTTGCGTCTTTGGATCATATTTACTTGTTTTATTTAAGTGTGTACCACGAGAAACCGTTACAGTAGAGCTTGCGTTTTGTTGCTTTTGATTATCACTCGTTATCGTAACGTTATTTCGGAAACTTTTAATATTTTCATCAGTAATTTTTGTGGCATATTCGATTTGATATGCTTTATTGATAGAATCTTTAAAAGCAATCTCCAATTTTGAGCCATCTGATGAAATAATATTGTAATCTGTTGGCTCAGCTTCTGCACCACGCGTTACATTCCCATTAACATCAACTTCTAAATAATAAACTTTAATAGAATCTTTATTTAAGTTTGTACCTTGTGGAATGTTATCTTTAAAAATAGCGTTTTTAAGGGTGTCTTGCGTTTTGTTCATCTCTACTTTCCAATTAATTTCATTTGTATTAATTGGTCTATCAGGTAATCCTTTTTTATTCGTAGCTGTTTGTACATTAGGCTTAAAGTCAACTGTAATAGAAACATCCTTATCTTTAATCGGGAAAGGAATTTCTTGTGTTGTTGTACCTTTAATTTCAGCTTTATTAAATTCTGTCTTTAATTGTAGGTTACCAGCAACATCTGGATGCTCTTCAACATAATCGTTGAATGTCATCGTGACTTTTCCATCTTTTGTAACAGTAAAATTACCAATTTTATGGTTTTCACTATCATATAAAGGACTGTTAATTGTATTGTAAATCTTAAAATGTTTAGGAAGATCAAAAATATAGTAATCTCCATTTTTCACATTCATTGATTTTAAAAGTTCCCATGTAAACTCAATATTGGCAGGGGAATCTGTACTTGGACGGTTATCCTCTGTAAATGGTTTTCCGTCTTTATCCGTCAACTTTACACCGGTTAAAATGTTTGTTGTTATTTGCTTTGGACCTGAATTTGTATTCTCAGCAGGGTCGCTTGATAGCTTTTGTTCTGGATTGTCAGTAGCAATTTTAGCTACTGGGTTTTGTTCCGGATTATCAGTGGCAGTTTTAGCTGCTGGGTTTTGTTCCGGATTATCGGTAACAGTTTTAGTTGCTGGGTTTTGTTCCGGATTATCAGTGGCAGTTTTAGCTGCTGGGTTTTGTTCCGGATTATCAGTAACAGTTTTAGTTACTGGATCTTGCTCCAGATTGTCAGTAACAGGTTTAGCTACTGGATCTTGCGCTTGTTTATTAGTATCCTGTTTGATGCCATCTTCTTTAGAGTTTTCTACTTGAACAGGAACTGATATAGGCTGAACCATTGTTCCTAAAGGAAAAGCGATTTGAACTGATTTTTCCCCAGTTTTTAAAGTTGAGTTAAACACGGTATCAACTTTAATTTTTCCTTTAGCGTCTTTCAAATTTTCTACTTGATCATTAAATATTAATTTTAATTTATTATCTTTAGCTGTTATAAAATATTGACCAATATTTTTTTGATCTGTTACTAAATCCCCTTGCAAATCTTTAGATACTTTTAATGCAAGTGGTATTTGAACTACTGCTGTATCATTTGCGTGTGCAACTTGTTGATCCTTTATTGACCAAGCGTATTCTACTTGAATGGTTGATCCTATCTTTATTAAATTGTTAGGATTTTTTGATTCGTCAATAATATGATTCGTCGCATCTTTCATTTCAACAGTGTCAAATAAGGAATCTCCTGTTAAGGTTTCCGCTCTTACTTGATTGTATGGAAAACTAGCAAGTTGCGAAAATAGTACGAATACAATTAAACATACATTAAAAAGTTTTTTCATTTTTCCTCCTCTGAACATTCATTTGTCCATTGGGGACTTATTCCACATGAACAAATGGAATATTAAAAGTATTTGTTATAAGCTATTTATTTTTGTTATCCCTCCGTTTCTATACGCGTTCTCAGACAAACAGAATTATGTTCAAAGCAATATTATTTAACGTAAAACAAAATGTATATTTACACAGTTCTATGGAAATATACACAATTCGACAAAAAATGTCGAAAAAAATACTGATATAAATAATGATATCAGACCTTTATATGTGAGATAGTTTTCATGTATATCTAGTAAAAAAGAATGGTTATAAAGGTAAGTTTTACGATACATACTAACCAATGTAGTGTATCCCTTTGTGAAGGCTTATTTTTGCCTTAAAGTTATGTGGAAATAAAAATCTAGATAGGGTTGGTTTTGGTCAGAATGAAGACAATATGTACTTTGAAAATAGTCATTTATTTTGTCTAAAGAGAGTTGTGCGATTAGTGGACCGAAGTTGAAAGGTGATAGTTTCTTACATTGTTAGAGAAATATAAGGATTACAGAATATTCGACTAACACGTTACTACGGTCATTTTTGAGCCTGTTTAAACAATAAGAAAGAAGGTGTTTTACTCCTTAGTTACAATATCTTTTTAGTAAAGATAAGCTTAAGTAACCTCCGCTAAAGATTATATACTTAAATGATAAAGAGTTCAACACTAGTTCACATATTTTCCCAAAAATAAAAAACGGCTGTTTTATGTGGAATAAATCTACAAAACAGCCGTTTTTGGTATTAGATTTCTGTTAAGATTATTGGTTCACCGCGTGTTACGACAACGGTATGTTCACATTGTGCAACAAGACTTTTATCTGGTGTAACGAATGTCCAACCGTCGTCACCACGTTCAATAATATGATCAGCTTTCATAGAGATGAAAGGTTCTACAGCGATAACAAGACCGTCTTTTAGAAGTGCATTATCCATTGGGTCATAGTAACTTAAAATGTGATTTGGTGCTTCATGTAAGCTAAGACCAATGCCGTGACCAGTTAAGTTTTGAATAACATTGTATCCACTTTTATGTGCGAAGTTTGAAACAGCACGACCAATTTGATTTTGTTTTGAGCCAGCTCTAACCTTTTTCATTGCTGCCCAAAATGCATCAACCGCTGCTTGGCAAAGTTTTTCTTTTGCCTCGTCTTCTCCAAGAACAAATGAAATGCCTGTATCTGCATAATAGCCATCAAGTGCAGCAGATACATCGACGTTTACTAAGTCGCCTTCTTTTAATACACGATCTCCTGGAATACCATGAGCAACTTCTTCATTTACACTAATGCAAGTTACACCTGGAAAATCATATTCTTTTTCAGGTGCAGAAATAGCACCATGCTCATCTAATACTTTTTTACCGATCAAATCAAGCTCTTTCGTTGTCATACCTGGCTTCGCTTGTTTTTTCATTTCTTCACGTGCAAGCGCAACGATGCGGCCGATTTTTCGTAAGCCTTCTAAATCTTGTTCATTACGAATAATCATGAAAACCACTGTCCTTCCTCGAATATATATCTTATCCGATTGTATCATGTTTATTTTCGTCCTGCTACTCGCTTGCGGTATGCGGGTTGATTCCTCTCATAAAGAATACATGACAATTGTCATATCGATGTCATGACGCATCATACTGTTTCCTAAGTTTTCCAAGGAATACAATGTAAATATAAGAAACAGCGGGGGTGGAGAGATGGAAAAGATTATTGAAGTAAATGATGTTTCTAAAACATTTAAACATAAAAACGCAGTAAATAATGTTTCATTTCATGTAAATAAAGGGGAAATAGTAGCGTTGCTTGGTCCGAATGGTGCTGGGAAAACAACGACGATGTCGATGATGCTTGGGTTAAAGGAACCAACGGAAGGTAAGGTCTCTATATTTGGAAAGAGTCCAAAGCATAGAGATGTTCGTAATAGCCTCGGTGCGATGCTGCAAGAAGTAAGTGTCATTGATAGTATTACGGTGGAAGAGGCAATTGAGTTATTCCGTAGTTATTATACGAATCCTATAGAGAAAGAGACGTTACTGCAGTTATCAAATTTAGAATCAGAGCGAAAGCAAAGATGTGAGAAATTATCAGGTGGGCAAAAAAGAAGGTTAAACTTTGCGCTTGCACTTGCGGGAAATCCGGATTTGTTATTTTTAGATGAGCCGACAGTCGGAATGGATATTACGTCTCGAAGAACGTTTTGGGAAACGATTCGAAAGTTAGCAAGTGAAGGGAAAACGATTATTTTAACGACGCATTATTTAGAAGAAGCAGATGCTTTAGCAAATCGTATCTTATTATTTGCGAACGGAAAGATTATCGCAGATGGTACACCAGACGAAATGAAAGCAACGATTTCGAGAAAAACAATTACATTTTACTCAAAGGAAAGCATTCCTACAAAATTACTAAAGGAATTACCAAATGTAACAGAAGTAAAGTCAAACGAAGGACGCTTCATTTTAACAACGGAGGATACGGATGCAACTTTAAAAGCCATTTATCAAAGGAGTTTACCTGTAACAGATGTTTCAGTTGAACGTGGAAGCCTTGATGAGGCATTTGAACAGTTTGTCGCAAATCAGAAGGAGGAAATCGCATGAGAGCGTTATGGATGCAGTGCAAAATAGAAATTTTACGTACATTCCGCAATAAATTATTTATCTTTTTCTCATTATTAATGCCTGTTATGTTTTACTACATTTTTACAAATGTTGTTCAAGTACCACAAAACGGAGATGCGTGGAAAGCACATTATTTAATTTCGATGGCAACTTTCAGTATTGTAGGGACTGCACTCTTTAGTTTCGGTGTGAGACTTTCTCAGGAAAAAGGGCAAGGATGGACACATCTTTTAAAAATTACACCGCTTCCAGAGGGAGCATATTTAACAGCAAAAATTATTGCTCAAACAGTAGTAAATGCTTTTTCAATATTAGTTATTTTTATTGCAGGGATACTAATTAATCATGTTGAGTTAACGGTAGGGCAATGGATTGGTGCGGGGTTATGGTTATTATTAGGGGTAACACCATTTTTAGCGTTAGGAACAGTAATAGGTTCCATTAAGAAGGCGGACGCAGCTGCTGGCTTAGCAAATATTTTAAATATGAGTTTAGCTATAGTTGGCGGGTTATGGATGCCGATTGAAGTATTCCCCAAAATCTTAAGAACGATTGGTGAATGGACACCAACATACCATTTCGGAAGTGGTGCGTGGGATATTGTAGCTGGAAAATCAATTGGATGGGAAAATATCGCGGTATTAGGAGGTTATTTCCTTATATTTGTTGTAGTATCAATATATATAAGAAAAAGACAGGAAGCGGTATAAATGATAGAGAAGAAGAGGATTGAGATTTTTCCAAAACATATGGGATTTTTTCCTTACATGTGGCTTGTGTATTTATTATTTCCAATTTACCATTTAGCACAAGCATCAGGGTGGAAGCTTGTGCTAGGAAGCGGTATGTTGATACTTTTTATTATCACATACCGTCAGCTTTATTTTGTTCAGAAGACGTTTATTTTATGGGCATGCATTCAAATGATACTCATCTTTTTATTTGCTTTATTTTATAATCCTTTTATGATATTTTTTGGCTTTTTCACAGCAAGTGCGATGGGATTTGCGCCAAATAAGAAAGTATTTCGAGTGCTGTTATGCTCGTTAGTTATAATGCTTGGAGCATTTTTATTTGTAAATATGAATCAAATAACAACTACAAGTTTAGTAAATATCGTTCCGATGTTTATTTTAATGCTTCTTACGCCATTTGGTATGCGTAATTTTAATCAGAAAAAGATGTTAAGAAATCAATTAGATGAGGCGAACGAGCAAATTAAAGACTTAGTAAAACGTGAAGAACGGCAGCGGATTGCAAGAGATCTTCATGACACATTAGGGCATACGTTATCTCTTATTACTTTAAAAAGCCAGCTTGTAGAGAAGTTAATCGTAAAAAATCCAGAGCGTGCAAGTGCGGAAGCGAAGGAAATTACACAAACGTCTCGTACAGCCTTAAAACAGCTGAGAGAATTAATTTCTGATATGCGTATGATTACGGTAGAAGAAGAGCTAGAGCAAATAAAAGCAATCTTACAAGCAGCTAATATTGAATTAGAAGTGAGGCAAGAAGCAAGATCGAGCTCGTTATCACCAATTGAACAAAATATTGTCGGGATGTGTTTACGTGAGGCCGTTACAAATGTTGTAAAACATAGTAAGGCGACGCGGTGCGCAGTTTCTGTATTAGAATCACAAGGTGAACTGATTTTGAAAGTAGAAGATAACGGAATTGGTTTAACAGATCAAAATCATGATGGAAATGGTATTCGCGGCATGAAAGAACGAATTGCTCTTATTGATGGATTTGTTGAACTAGGTACAATCAATCCAGGGACGTTGTTAACAGTAAAAGTTCCAGTTGTTATTAGAACAGGAAAAGATGAGGTGAGGGCATGATCCGAATTATTATTGCAGAAGATCAGCGGATGCTTCGTGGTGCGTTAGGGGCTCTGCTTGATCTAGAAGATGATATCGAAGTAATTGGACAAGCGGCAAACGGGGAAGAGGTGCTAAAATTAATTGAATCGTTAAAACCGGATATAAGTATCATGGATATTGAAATGCCGATTCAAAGTGGATTAGATGTTGCTGAAGCGTTAAAGAAAGAAAAATCATCATGCAAAGTAATGATTTTAACAACATTTGCACGGCCGGGATATTTTGAAAGAGCAATGAAAGCTGGTGTGCACGGCTATTTATTAAAGGATAGCCCAAGTGAAGATTTAGCGGCAGCAATTCGTAATGTAATGAAGGGGAAACGAGAGGTCTCCCAAGATTTAATGTTTGGTTTATGGCAGGAGCAAAATCCGTTGTCAGATCGCGAAAAGGAAGTATTGTTGCTTGCGAAAGAAGGAAAGACGGCAAACGAAATTGCGAAGGCACTTTATCTTTCGCCGGGTACAGTGCGTAATTATATTTCTGAAGTATTAGCGAAGCTTGATGCGAAAAATAGAATTGAAGCAATTACAATTGCGGAAGAAAAGGGATGGATATGAAAAGAAGTTTACCTATGATTGGTAAACTTCTTTTTTATTATTGTACCGCTATTACTTTATTTATTTTTTGTAACGGTTTGTAACCGTGTGCTTCAAATGCCTTTGCAAATTCATTTGATACGGCAGTGCCATATAAATCTTTTGCAGCTTGTACAATATGAGATTGAAGTGATTCAAAGTCTTCAGCGGAAGTTGCATAATTTTGCAATGTACGCATAACAACTTTACTTACTTTTTCATTTCCTTGCTTTTGAACAGCAACACCGTTATATGTTTTACCTTCAGCTAATTGATATAATACGTGACTGATAATACCAGAATTTACGTGTGATTCTTGATTATTACCATCGTTATAGAAATCTTGTAAATTTGTATATAATTTATGACCGCCGTCACCAATTTCCCTTGGGATATCACGAATTGTTAGGCCACCTAATGTATCGCCCATAATCCAGTTTCCTTTATCTTTCTTTACGTAATATTCGATTTGTGTACCCCAGAAATCCGCTAATCCCTCGTTTAGTGCAGATGTTTCAGCGCTTGGATATCTCACGACTTTATTTTTCGTCGTGCCACTAAATACAGCATGTCCAAATTCATGAGCTGTTACATCAAGAGCGGATGTTAGTTTTCCGTCTAAACCATCACCAAATACCATTTGGTTCCAAGCGGGATGCCAAAATGCATTTACATAGTCTTCTTTTACACCATCACTAACTTCAGTAGAATCAAAACCGTGTACACTAGCAACAACTTTTGAATCTTTATTGTCGTAACTTTTTAGATTATGTTCTTTCTTAAAGTAATCGTAAATATCACTCATGTTCTTCATAGCGCCCGCGGCTTCTTTATCTGCAAAATTAGGAGTACTACTTGAAATTAGTGTCCCTGGATAACCAGCTTGACTATATCCCCCGAGGGAATCGGCGTAGTTTGCATTATAAATATAAATACCATTTCCCCGTGATAAATCCGCTAAATAAAATTTTCCATCAGTTCCTTTGGCAATATTGAAAGAGATGTTTTCTTGAAGTGCATTTTTCCCAGTTCCTTGCTCACTTGCAGGGGATAATCTAGGTGATGTTACTTGATTTATAGTCTTATTCTCTTTGTTTTTAATGAATTTTTCTTGGAAAAGTACTTCGCCAGTTTTTAAATCAACTATAGCATTGCCGTTTATAATTTGTTCATTGTTTTCATAAGTAAATGTAATAACAGTTGCGAATGTATAATAGCCATCTTTTTTCTTATAAACAACGGTTTCGCTAGAGAATTCTGTCTCAACTGCATCACTTGGAATTTGAACTATATCGCGTAATTTAGATTTTACTTCATTTTTCGACAAAAAATTTGTTATAGTAAGATTAGGTTGTTGATTTAAATTTTGAACAACTTTACCACTAACAGTTGTGATTACTCCATTTTTATCTACTTTTACAATGAGATCTTGGCCATATACTTTATAGTTTTTATATGTTTGTGCAAGGCGAACTTCGGTTTGATTTTCTTTGGTTTCTTTATTTGTAGGTTGGAAATCTACATTTTTTTCAGTAGTGACTTGTTCTTGTTGAGCTTTCGCCCCATTTACCTCACCTTTTAAATACTTTTTAGCAATATTTTCTTTCGTATCATTTTGAGGTTGTGTTAATTTCCCGATTGTTAAACCAGGCTGAGCAATTTCAACTTTGACTGCACTTTTGTCTAATTCTTGAGCATGAATAGCTTCTGTTGATAAAGGGCAAAGAAGACCGAATGTAACGAAAGCACTAGCAAGTTTTCTATAATTCATCTATAACACTCCTAATCTATTATTGTATGTGAGATGAATTGTATGAAAAATTTGCCGAATTTTATATATATTATGCATTATTTCATATCAAAAATTGTCGAATTCACATTATTGTAGTGGTATGACAACTCAAAAAATTAGATTGTTCTAATGGGATGGTGAGTAAGTATGCACGCAGAAAAATTAGGAAGTGAAATTAAGAAAATTAGGGTGATGAGAGGATTAACACAGAAACAGTTATCCGAGAACATATGTCATCAATCGGAAGTGAGCAGGATTGAATCGGGCGCGGTATACCCAAGTATGGATATATTGCAAGGTATCGCAGCAAAATTACAAGTTCCCATTATTCATTTTTATGAGGTACTCATTTATTCTGATATTGAAAGAAAAAAACAGTTTAAAGATCAAATCATTATGCTTTGTAAGCAAAAAAGATATAAAGAAATTTATAATAAAGTATGGAATGAGCTGAAAAAGGAAGAATATCATCCTGAATTTCAGCAGTTTCTTCAATGGCAATATCATGTAGCAGCTTACATATTAAAGAAAATCGATTACGAATATTGTATTTTAGAATTGAAAAAATTGTTAAATCAACAGTTAGCTGGAATAGACGTATACCAAAATCTTTATATAGAAAATGCGATTGCAAATATTTATGCTGAAAATAGCTATTTTAAGAAGAGTATTGAGTTATTTGAAGATATATTAAAACAATTAGATGTATTGCATGATAATGAAGAATTTGAAGTGAAGGTAAGATATAATCATGCAAAAGCATTATATTTAGATAATCAATATGAAGAGTCACTTTATCAAGTAAATAAAGCGATTGAAATATCATGCCGAATTAATAGTATGGCATTAATTGGACAGCTATATTATCAAAGAGGTGAATGCCTAGGGAAGTTGGAGTACGATGAGGCAGAGGTTGAAGATGCATATAAAAAGGCAAGTTTCTTTTTTGATATATTAGAAATGCATGCATATAAAGAAGCGCTCGTAAATAAAATCAGTAGATAAAAATCCCAAAAAATGGGTATGCATAATTGCATATAATAGGGATAAATTTTCATGATATATTAAAATAAAAAATGTGGGTGATGGAATATGAAGAAATTACTTATTGGTAGTTTATTGACGTTAGCGATGGCATGGGGTATTTCATTAGGCGATACGGCATTAGAGAAAAGCCATATAATTTCTCATAACGATCAAGAGGTACAATTAGCTAAAGATTTACCTTTTGAATATTAAAAAACAACCGTCTTACTTAGGCGGTTGTTTTTTTATGGAGTAACATCCAAACGTCTTTACTAGAAACAGGTTTGCTAATAAAGAATCCTTGAATGTGATCACAATTTTGTTTATGTAAAAATTCCCATTCTTCTGCTGTTTCTACACCTTCTGCAATCACTTTTAAATTTAGTTCTTTTGATAGTGTAATAATGGAAGAGACAATTGCTTCTTCTAAAGGGCTAGTTGTAATTCCACAAATAAACTCTCGAGCGATTTTTAATGTGTTGATTGGATATTTTGTTAAATAAGCTAAAGAACTATAACCAGTACCAAAGTCGTCGATTGAAATTTGAATACCGAGATTTTGAAGTTGTTCTAGTTTTGCAACTACAGATTGATTTTGATTAATTGCGATGCTTTCCGTAATTTCAATATCTAGTGCTTCTGGTTTCAGTTCTGTTTCTTCCAACACCTTTGAAATAGTTGGGATTAAATCTGCATGGTTAAATTGAACAACAGATAAATTTACACCAACTTTTAAGTGAGAGAAACCTTGATTATGCCATCTTTTTGCCTCTAAACAGGCAGTACGTAAAATCCAATTGCCAAGTTCAATAATAAAACCAGTTTCCTCTGCTAGAGGAATAAATTGGGCAGGAGATACGATACCGAGTTTTGGATGCTTCCAACGTATTAATGCTTCAAAACCGATAATTTGTTTTGTTTTTGTGCTTACTTGTGGCTGGTATTCAAGGAAAAATTCATTTTGTTGTAATGCTTTTGAAAGTTCACCTTCTAAGAATTGAATTTCATTTTGAGCGATACTCATTTCTTTTGAGAAGAAAACAAATCGGTTTTTTCCATTTGCTTTCGCACGATACATAGCCATATCAGCATTTTTCATTAACTCATTTACATCAGTTCCATAATCAGGGTACATCGCAATTCCGATACTTGGTGTAATAGAGAGTTCTTCGCCTTGAATGAAGAATGGTTTGTTTAAAATAGTTAAAATCTGTTCAGCTATAAAAATTGCACTTTTTTCTGAGTACATTTCTGGTAATAGAATTGTAAACTCATCTCCACCTTGGCGAGCGACGATATCTTTTGAACGCAAGCAACCGCGTAATCTTTTTGCTACTTCAATTAATAATAAATCTCCGACGTCATGACCAAGTCTATCGTTAATTTTTTTAAATCGATCTAAATCAAGGAATATGACGGCGACATCATTTGCGTTAGTTTGAGCTGTATTTAAAATGGCTTTTAAATCTTTTTCGAACTTTCGGCGATTTGGTAATCCAGTAAGTGCATCGTGAAAGGCTAAATGTTCTACTTGTTTTTGTTTTTCATATAAGGTGGTAATATCACGTGCTATCCCAAACATTCCGACCACTTCTTTGTTTATAAAAGTAGGGATAAGTGTAATATGAAGATAATAATAATAGCCTTCTTGTTCTTTTGTCCGAACTTCTAACGTTTGTGGCCTACCTTCCTTTGTAATTTGTAAAGCCTTCTTTAGTAGTTCGTGGTCTTTTGAATCAATGAAGTGTACCAGAGAATAGCTTGCCACTTGGCAATAATAGGCAGTAAATAAGCTTTCGCAAGCCTTATTAGATTGTTGAAAAATGCCATTCATATTTAAAGAGAAAACGGCATCGGGATGATCTTCGAATAAAGACTTATAGCGTTGTTCACTTTTTGATAATGCAAATGCACCTTCTTCAACTTCATCCTCTAGTTGTGTAGTCAACTGTTCATATGTAAGGATTAGTGCTTGATTATCTTTCCACATGTAAAGTTGCCGCAAGAATAACAAAATAAGTGATAATACGAGACCAATTAACATAAATTTATCATCCCAAGGTTGAATGATAATAAAGGAAAAAGTAATAATTATACTAAAATAAGGTAGTATAAAACGTACATAATCGAATCGATAATATTTTGCTTTCGTTTCATGTTGCATTGGTTTATCCAAGATATATAGTATGGAAGAAAGTCCAATTAATAAAATAGAAGCAGTGTGTATTAAATAATTAAATTCAGGAGAAGTTTTCATCCCAAAATTTAATTGAAACAGATGAATGTAACCGTATACGAGTATAATAGTGAAACCGATAATTAATGCGATTCTACTAGAAGAATATTGTTCTCTTCTATATAGACTAATAACGGCGTAAATTACTAATGATTGTGCAATAAAATAGCCAATTAAAATCCAAGTTTCCTTTGTTAACATACGGAAGCTTGAAAGGTCCAAGATAAAAGTTAAAGTGAAATAAATGTTCATAATAACAATAAAGATGCTATCGAATGAAAATTGAGCAAGACCCTTAATAGAGTAAATTTTTATAAACTTTATAGCAAATCCAACAAAGAGTAAAACATATTGTATGATAAAAAAAGGTAATGCTTTATATGAGAATATAACTTGCTTATGAATAGAAAGTGAAGGAAGAAATAAAGTTATTTCCATAGCTAACCCGCATAGACAAGTACATAATAATAAAATCCAAAATAATTTATCACCATGCGTCATTTTTCTAATCGCTTTACATAAGCAATAGCAAGAAAAAAGTGCAGCGAAACAGAATAAGAAAAGAATCCCGATTTCTTTTATATTCGACTCATTTGGTATAAGGAATATCCAAAGAGCAAATATAAATATGTATATTATGACAGATTGTATATACTTTTTTTGATTAATCATATTATGACTCCGTTTCAATAAAGTTGAATCTCGGGGAGAAAATGCTAATTTAAATAATAGCATATAAAATAGAATATTTTTTACTATAAAAATTACTTTTTTGAAAAAATGGTGCAAAGTTACAATTTACCACTGTAACTTTGCACCACCTATTCTTTTCATTCCTCTTATAGCAGAAAGTTCATCTATTAATTGGAATAGTGCTAAATCTTTTTGTTTACTTTCAATCATAATATCGAAATTATGATTGTTTTTTTTCGCAATGTGTAAGAAAGGCTTAATAAACTCTAAATCGATATATTCAGCATGGGCCCTAAATTCTTTTTCCGATCTTGGGGAGGAAATGTGAACTTTAGGAGAGATATTTGTATGTGACCAAGTTTCAAAAATTGCAGGAAGCAACTCTTCTAGTGGTTCTTCGCAAAGATTGGCCATATGATGATGATAATCAAATACAAATGGGATATTTTCTTTTTGGCAAATTGATAAAGTTTCAGCGGTTGTATAGGTTTTATCATCGTTTTCAAGAGTCATTTGTTTTTTTATATGTGTAGGAAGTTTTTTTATGTTTTCATGGAAGCGCTCAATTGCCTTTTCTTTATTTCCATAGGCTCCACCTACATGAATATTAATGTAAGAAGAATCTGCAATGCCTATAGCATCCAATATTTTATAATGATAAGTCATATCCGTAATAGCGTTAGTAGTAATATGTGGTTTGTCGCTTGTAAATAGCGTAAATTGATTCGGATGAAAACTTATTCGTAAATTGTGTTCTTTAATTAAAGCCCCTATTTTATGCCAAAGTGGTGTGAATACCCCAATATAGTCAAACTCGACTTCGGGATGTGTTGCAAGTGGGACGATGGAAGACGATAGGCGATATAGTGGGATTTCATGTGCTATATTGTAATGAAGGATACGTATTGTGTGCTCTAAATTTTGCCTTATAATATGATACAGTTTGTCTTCTCGTTCTTGCTTGCTAAGTTTCTTAAAGCTTGTAAACGTCATTGTTTTGGCAGGAGAACAGTCCCAGAGTGCCATTGCATGTGAGACATATCCAAACCGTATAATCATATGAGATACACCTCTTTTATTCATTGTCTTTCCTATAAAAAGAAAGCAAACATTGTTCCAATCCATTCTTTTCCTCTATCGATAAGAGAAGGCGGGTTTACATCGCTATAGGAAAGTACGGATGCATTCTCTAGATCTTCATGGAATTTATTTTTTACTGTTTGAATGAAATGTTTATTATATAACAGGCAGTTTATTTCATGATTAATATATAAACTTCTCATATCAAAGTTTGCCGTTCCGATATCACAAATATCATCGTCCACTATAATAATTTTGGCGTGAAAAAAACCTTGTTGAAATGCATAAATATTGCAACCAGCCTGTATTAATTTTCGGCAGTACGGGAATTTTGCTTCCCGAACGAGAGGGTGATCAGCTTTTTCTGGAACAAGAATTGTGATTTGAACCCCTCTTTCTCTTGCTTTTAATAAGGCATTCATAATTTTTTTTCCAGGAATGAAATATGGCGTACCGATACAGATTTCTTTTTTTGCCGCGTTAATTAAATGAAAAAAAGTATGCTGTAAATAAGCACCATCAGTCGGAATAAATTGATGCAGGATGGTACCTGGTTGTTGTTTTGGAAAATAAAGAGAAGCATCCAATAAATTCTGTTTCGTATCATCAAACCAATCATGTAAAAATTGCTTTTGTAAATCTTGAACCCCTTCTCCTGTAAGACGTAAATGATAGTCTCGCCATAATCCTAAGTGTTCATTATGCCCTAGATACTCTTCGCCAATATTAAATCCCCCGATATAGCCGGTTTTCCCATCAATCACTGTAATTTTTCTATGATTTCTTTGATTGGCAGAAAAGAAAGGAAGAGGAAATTTTACCTTATGACAAAATGAAAAAGATACACCATGTTTTCGCAGGGAGCGAATAGCTTCGTTTGATAAAGAATGGCTGCCAAATCGATCAAGTAAAAGTCGTACTTCAATTCCTTCCTGAGCCTTATCAATCAACAATTTTAAAAATTCACGACTGATTTTATCGTTTTTTACAATGAAGAATAAAATATGAATGTGGTGCTGTGCTTGTTTTATGTCAGTAAATAAAGCGTCATATAAATCTTTCCCGTATGTATAAAGGCGAAAATCACTTTGACGTAAAGGGAAAGTGCGAGAGCTGACCCGTTTTAAATGAAGAAGTCTCCCGTATGAAAGGTCAATTGTAATCCAAAGAGCAACGGATATTAACAAAAGAGATAAGTAGAGCATCAGTGAATTCCCTCCTTCGCATTCTTTTCACCTTCAGTGTGTTACAAATGATACGGGTAGCACGGTTGTTATTATAAACTTCATCAGAGGATAGTATGTTGCATTGATGAAAGTTGCACTTTATCCCGCTTTAAAGGGCAGTAAGCCTCACACCTCAAAAACTGTTGAATAAGTAGAAGTTAGTTTGGAAATCAACTGCCCGTAAAAGCCCGATTGGTTCAACTAATAATCAGCGGGGGAAGAACCGCCCCTACTGATTAAAGTTTCACTTTATAGTTTCACCGAAATAAACAGCTTTATGAAAAAATGTGTTGTTCTATAACAAAAAACTGTTGACTGAATGCTCACTCATTATATAATGGGGATAGGGGATATAATTCAGAAAATTATATATTTTTGAAGATTCAAAAAGAAAGAGGGCTTACAAAGAGAGGGGTAGCATAAAAATGAATAGCTTACTGATTATTAATTGGCTGGCTGCCATTGCTGTTATTGCTTATGCAGGATATTTGTTTGTATATCTTATACGGACGAGAATGGCCTACATACAATTAGGAAAAAAAATTGAGTTTGACCGTCGTTTTAAAGAGCGTTGGGATCTCCTTAAGGTCAATGTTTTCGGTCAGAAAAAGCTGCTGAAAGATAAGAAAAGCGGCATCATTCACGTTATGTTCTTTTACGGATTTATTCTTGTCCAATTTGGAGCAATTGACTTCGTTTGGAAAGGACTCGCACCAGGATCACATCTTCCACTTGGACCACTATACCCTGCATTTACATTCTTCCAGGAAATTGTCACACTTGTTATTTTAATTGCAGTATTTTGGGCTTTTCATAGACGTTATGTAGAAAAGCTTGTTCGTTTAAAACGTAACTTCAAATCAGGTCTTGTTCTTATCTTTATCGGTGGTTTAATGATTTCTGTGCTACTTGGTAACGGTATGGGACTTATATGGCATGGCGAGGAGCTTTCATGGAGTGAACCAATTGCTTCTGCAATCGCTTACGTTTTTAGCGGGATAAATGAAACCGTAGCCATTTCAGTGTTCTATTTTTCTTGGTGGGTGCATTTACTAATTTTGTTAACGTTTTTAGTGTATGTTCCACAATCAAAACATGCGCATTTAATTGCAGGACCAGCTAATGTATTCTTCGGTCGTCTTTCAAACCCAGGAAAGCTTGAAAAGATTGATTTTGAAGATGAAACGCAAGAAACATTTGGTGTTGGTAAAATTGAAGACTTTAGACAAAATCAACTTATTGACTTATACGCTTGTGTAGAGTGTGGCCGTTGTACAAATATGTGTCCTGCAACAGGAACAGGAAAAATGTTATCGCCGATGGACTTAATTTTAAAACTTCGCGATCATTTAACTGATAAAGGAGCTGCGGTAACATCAAAAGCACCGTGGGTTCCAGTAGTTGCCTTCAATAATACACAAGGAAATCAGTTAGCGATGATGGCAGCTGGAAAAGGACAACAAGAATCAGCGTCTACAACGCTCGCTTACGATCCGAGTTTAATCGGAGATGTTATTACAGAAGAAGAGATTTGGGCATGTACAACGTGTCGTAACTGTGAAGATCAATGCCCAGTTATGAATGAGCATGTTGATAAAATTATTGATTTACGTCGATATCTCGTTTTGACTGAAGGGAAAATGGACGCGGAAGCACAACGCGCGATGACAAATATCGAGCGTCAAGGAAATCCGTGGGGGCTGAACCGTAAAGAGCGTGAAACATGGCGCCAAGGTGATGACGAAGTAACAGTTCCAACTGTAAAAGAAAAATCAAAAGCTGGGGAGGAATTCGAGTATTTATTCTGGGTTGGTTCAATGGGATCATACGACAATCGTAGTCAGAAGATTGCGATATCGTTTGCGAAGTTAATGAACGAAGCAGGCATTTCATTCGCAATTCTCGGTAATAAAGAAAAGAATTCTGGAGATACACCACGCCGCCTTGGAAATGAATTTGTATTCCAAGAGATGGCGACAAAGAATATCGAAGAATTTGAAAAGGCAGGAGTGAAGAAGATCGTTACGATTGATCCTCATGCTTATAACACATTTAAAAATGAGTATCCGGACTTTGGCTTGCAAGCAGAAGTCTATCATCATACAGAATTGTTAGCTCAGTGGGTGAAAGAAGGGCGCTTAAAGCCTGTTCACGCTATTGAAGAAACAGTTACGTACCATGATTCCTGTTATTTAGGAAGATACAACGAAGTGTATGAAGCGCCACGTGACATTTTGAAAGCGATTCCTGGAGTGAATCTTGTAGAAATGGCACGTAACCGTGAAACGGGAATGTGCTGTGGCGCAGGTGGTGGCTTAATGTGGATGGAAGAAACAACAGGTTCACGTATTAACGTTGCTCGTACAGAACAAGCATTAGCTGTACAGCCATCGATTATTGGTACAGGTTGTCCATATTGCTTAACGATGATCAGTGATGGAACGAAAGCGAAAGAGGTAGAAGAGAAAGTTCAAACTCTTGATGTGACAGAGATTTTAGAACGATCTGTTATCGGACAGAAAAAAGAAGCGATGTAATTTGTAAGAATGTATACAACTTTAGAAAGAGGTGCAATGATTGCACCTCTTCTCAACGTAGGGATACCGAGCGAGCGCTCAGTGTTAAAAAATGAAATGGGGGAAAGAAACATGAGTAAAACAGTTATTTTAAGTGCTGCAAGAACACCAGTTGGAAAATTTGGAGGATCTTTAAAAGATGTAAAAGCGACGGAACTTGGAGGAATTGCAATTAAAGCAGCGCTTGAAAGAGCAAATGTTGCGGCTAGTGATGTTGAAGAAGTTATATTTGGAACGGTTATTCAAGGTGGACAGGGGCAAATTCCATCGCGCCAAGCTGCGAGGGCTGCTGGAATCCCTTGGGAAGTGCAGACGGAAACAGTGAATAAAGTTTGTGCATCAGGACTTCGTGCGGTTACGTTAGCGGATCAGATTATTCGTACTGGCGATCAATCACTGATTGTAGCCGGCGGTATGGAGTCGATGAGTAACAGTCCTTACATTTTACGCGGAGCAAGATGGGGATACAGAATGGGTAACAACGAAGTTGTTGATTTAAACGTTGCTGACGGTTTAACATGCGCATTTTCAGGTACACACATGGGCGTTTATGGCGGAGAAGTTGCGAAGGAAGATGGAATTTCTCGCGAAGCGCAAGATGAATGGGCATATCGTAGCCATCAGCGTGCGGTTTCAGCGCATAAAGAAGGGCGTTTTGAAGAGGAAATCGTGCCAGTAACGATTCCGCAAAGAAAAGGCGATCCTATTGTCGTTGCAAAGGATGAGGCGCCACGTGAAGATACAACGATTGAAAAGTTAGCAAAGTTAAAACCTGTATTTGATAAGACAGCGACGGTGACAGCTGGTAATGCGCCGGGACTAAATGATGGTGGTGCCGCACTTGTATTAATGAGCGAAGACAGAGCGAAGCAAGAAGGAAGAAAGCCATTAGCGACAATTTTGGCGCATACAGCAATTGCAGTGGAATCTAAAGATTTCCCAAGAACGCCAGGTTATGCAATTAACGCATTGCTTGAAAAAACAGGCAAGAAAATTGAAGACATCGATTTATTCGAGATTAATGAAGCATTTGCAGCGGTAGCAATTGCAAGTACAGAAATCGCAGGAATTGATCCGGAAAAATTGAATGTAAATGGCGGCGCGGTAGCGATGGGACATCCAATTGGAGCAAGCGGAGCGCGCATTATCGTTACACTAATCCATGCACTTAAGCAGCGCGGCGGCGGAATTGGAATTGCTTCGATTTGTAGCGGTGGCGGTCAAGGGGACGCAGTGATGATTGAAGTTCACTAATTAAAGTTCGAGGGTATAAAATTTATTAACAATTAAGGGGGAAGAAAAAATGGGTGTACAAAACATTGTTGTAATTGGTGCAGGGCAAATGGGATCAGGAATTGCACAAGTATGTGCAATGGCAGGATATGACGTGAAGGTACAAGATTTAAAGCAAGAGCAATTAGATAGAGGAATGGCTATCATTACGAAAAACTTAGCGCGCCAAGTAGAAAAAGGACGCATGAAGGAAGAAGAGAAGGAAGCGACATTAAATCGTCTTACAGTAACGCTTGATTTAGATTGTGTGAAAGAAGCGGATCTTATTATTGAAGCAGCTGTTGAGAAAATGGATATTAAAAAGAAAATCTTTGCGAATCTAGATGAAATTGCTCCAGAACACGCAATTTTAGCGACGAATACGTCATCTCTACCAATTACAGAAATTGCAGCGGTAACGAAGCGTCCGGAAAAAGTAATCGGTATGCACTTTATGAATCCAGTCCCAGTTATGAAGCTTGTTGAGATTATTCGTGGTTTGGCTACCGATGATGCGGTATATGAAGCAATTGAAGATATTACGAAAAAAATTGGGAAAGTACCAGTTGAAGTGAATGATTTCCCAGGTTTTGTATCAAACCGCATTTTACTACCGATGATTAACGAAGCAATTTATACGTTATATGAAGGTGTAGCGACGAAAGAAGCAATTGATGAAGTCATGAAGCTTGGTATGAACCATCCGATGGGGCCTTTGACACTCGCTGATTTTATCGGTTTAGATACGTGTTTATACATTATGGAAGTGTTGCATGAAGGATTAGGAGATAGTAAATATCGCCCATGTCCATTATTACGTAAGTATGTGAATGCAGGATGGTTAGGGCGTAAAACAGGTCGTGGATTCTACGTTTACGAATAAATGCCCCCTTTGTTACAACATAGTGGTCTTACCAAATTATTTAAAGGATATATAGCAAATGGAGGCGGAATATATGAACTTTCGTTTTAATGAAGAGCAGCAAATGATGAGGAAAATGGTTCGGGATTTTGCACAGAAGGAAATAGCTCCCTTTGTTCCTAGTATGGAACAAGGGGTGTTCCCGAAAGAGATTTTGCAAAAGATGGGTGAGCTTGGATTAATGGGTATTCCAGCGCCTGCAAAATACGGCGGGGCAGAAATGGACTTTATTTCTTACATTCTAGCAATTGAGGAAATCTCAAAGGTAAGTGCAACAGTTGGTGTAATTTTAGCTGTACATACGTCAGTTGGAATGAATCCGATTTTATATTTTGGAACAGAAGAACAGAAGAAAAAATATGTTTCTAAACTTGCAACCGGGGAATATTTAGGTGCATTTGCTTTAACAGAGCCAAATGCAGGATCAGATGCAGGGAGTTTGAAATCAAGAGCTGTGAAAAAAGGTGATCATTATATTATTAATGGATCGAAAGTGTTTATTACAAATGGTGGTGAAGCAAGTACATACATTGTATTCGCTTCTACAAATCCAGAGGCAGGAAAAAGTGGTATTTCTGCATTTATAGTAGAGAAAGATACACCTGGTTTAATCATTGGAAAAGATGAACATAAGATGGGACTTCTCGGTTCTCGTACAGTACAACTTACTTTTGAAGATATGAAAGTGCCAGCTGAGAATTTACTTGGGGAAGAAGGACAAGGATTCAAAGTGGCGATGGCGAATTTAGATGTTGGGCGAATTGGAATCGGTGCGCAGGCTTTAGGAATTGCTGAAGCGGCGCTTGGCTGTGCAATTGATTATGCAAAAGAAAGAGAGCAATTCGGGAAGCCAATTGCGGCGCAGCAAGGGATTGGCTTCAAGCTTGCAGATATGGCAACAAGTGTCGAGGCAGCAAGGTTACTCGTATATAGAGCGGCATCTCTTAGGGCACAAGGATTACCATGCGGTAAAGAAGCATCTATTGCGAAATTATTTGCTTCTAAGACAGCGGTTGAAGTCGCGATTGAGGCGGTGCAAGTATTTGGTGGTTACGGTTATACGAAAGACTATCCAGTAGAACGATTTTTCCGCGATGCGAAAATTACGCAAATATATGAAGGAACAAGTGAAATACAGAAACTTGTTATTAGCCGTGCTTTATAAAAGGGCGAGGGGGAGACGGAGATGCATTTTAAACTATCAGAAGAACATGAAATGATAAGAAAAATGGTTCGAGATTTTGCTAAAAATGAAGTGGCACCAACAGCAGCTGAGCGTGATGAAGAAGAGCGATTTGATAGAGAGTTATTTGATCAAATGGCAGAGCTTGGTTTAACTGGTATTCCATGGCCTGAAGAGTACGGTGGAATTGGAAGCGATTACTTAGCATACGTAATCGCTATTGAAGAATTATCTCGCGTTTGTGCTTCAACAGGTGTAACACTGTCTGCGCATACTTCACTTGCGGGATGGCCAATTTTTAAATTTGGGACGGAAGAGCAAAAGCAAAAGTTTTTACGGCCGATGGCTGAAGGGAAGAAAATTGGTGCATACGGCTTAACGGAACCAGGATCTGGATCGGATGCTGGTGGAATGAAGACAATCGCAAAGAGAGATGGCGATCATTATATTTTAAATGGATCAAAAATTTTCATTACAAATGGCGGTATTGCTGATATTTATGTTGTTTTTGCGCTAACTGATCCTGAATCGAAGCAGCGCGGTACGAGTGCATTTATTGTAGAAAGTGATACACCGGGATTTTCAGTTGGGAAGAAGGAGAGCAAGCTAGGGATTCGCTCTTCACCAACGACTGAAATTATGTTTGAAGATTGCCGTATTCCTGTAGAGAATCTACTTGGAGGAGAGGGGCAAGGGTTTAAAGTTGCGATGCAAACATTAGATGGAGGTCGTAACGGTATTGCGGCGCAAGCTGTTGGGATTGCACAAGGGGCTTTAGATGCTTCTGTAGAATATGCAAGGGAGCGCCATCAGTTTGGAAAACCAATTGCGGCGCAGCAAGGGATTGGCTTTAAACTTGCGGATATGGCAACAGATGTAGAAGCGGCACGCCTCTTAACATATCAAGCGGCTTGGCTTGAATCAGAAGGGCTTCCGTATGGAAAAGAATCAGCGATGTCAAAAGTATTTGCAGGAGATACAGCGATGAAGGTGACGACTGAAGCGGTGCAAGTATTTGGTGGTTACGGTTATACGAAAGATTATCCAGTAGAGCGTTATATGCGAGATGCAAAGATTACACAAATATATGAAGGAACACAAGAGATTCAGAGGCTTGTAATTTCTCGTATGTTAACGAAGTAGGAACGAAAGCGTAGGTATTTTCCTACGCTTTTTCCTTCCAAAAAATAATAGAGAGAGGTGAAGGGAATGGTTAAACATAATGTGCATGCATCGGTGAAAGATGAAAAATTAGTTGCGTTAAGACGTGAACAAATGATTAAAGGTGCGGTTCAACTGTTTAAACAAAAAGGATTTCCGCGTACAACAACGAGAGAGATTGCAAAAGCGGCTGGGTTTAGTATAGGGACACTTTATGAGTACATTCGTACCAAAGATGATGTTTTATATTTAGTTTGTGATAGTATTTATGAACATGTAAAAGAAAGATTAGAGGAAGTAGTTTGTACAGAAAAAGGGAGTATAGAAAGTTTAAAGATAGCAATAACGAATTACTTTAAAGTGATGGACGAATTACAGGAAGAAGTATTGATAATGTATCAAGAGGTACGCTTTTTACCGAAAGAATCACTTCCGTATGTATTAGAAAAGGAGTTTCAAATGGTAGGAATGTTCGAGAATATTTTAGAACAGTGTACGGAAAATGGAACATTTACATTAAATAAAAAAGAAATACAGCTTCTTGCGCATAATATTTTTATACAAGGACAGATGTGGGGATTTAGACGCTGGGCGCTGCAAAAACTGTATACGCTCGAAGAATATACAGAAATGCAAATTAGGTATGTATTGCAAGGGGCCCATATGCTTCCGAAATAAGGAACAGACAAATTATAATTTTACTACCCTATAAAAGTTTCCCGTTTTTTTTGTAGCATATTTGTGCGACTTTTGTTTATAATGAATAGTATGGATTTTTTTAAGCAGGCCGTTATATATAAGGTTATATTTGATGAAAGGAAGTGCCGCATAAGTGGATTTTAAGCAATATTCACCAGAAGAGCTAAAAGAATGTTCAATGATTGAAGTTGTACATAGCGTTTTAGGGGATAAAAAACAAGCAACGACATTCAACGAGTTGGTTCAAGAAATCGCTCAAGTGCTGGGACTATCTCAAGAGCAAGTTAATGCGAAAATCGCACAATTTTATACAGACTTAAACATCGATGGACGTTTCATTAATTTAGGAGAAAATCGTTGGGGACTACGCAGCTGGTACCCATATGAGCAAATTGATGAAGAAATCTTGCCTCAACCAAAACCGAAGAAGAAACGTAAAGTTGAAGAAGACGGTTTTGACGACTACATTGAAGAAGACGAAGATGACTTCGACGATGCAGATGTAAGTGAAGATGAAGACGATGTAGAAGATTTGGACAAGGTTCTTGAAGAAGAAGACGGAGATGACGACGATCTTGATGATTTAGACGAAGATGACGACGACTTCGCTGAAGAAGAACTTGAGTATGATGAAACTGAAGAAGAAGAAGAGGAAGAACTGTAGTTCTTGACTTTTCATTATCGTCCATGTAGAATCATTTTTGGGCTCTTTAAAAAAGGACGATAATACTTTTAAAGTGTAAATATAAAAGAAAATTGCTCCCTACTTATTACTTTTTGTGATGAGGGGAGCAATTTTCTTTTTTGTTTTTTGTTTAGAAAATAAAAAGAGTCTAACAATAAGATGGATACAGTGTTATCTACATACGTTGCGCTTTGCAACGGTGATTATATAACAGCAAAATAGAAGGGAGCTTTTTCATGACTAAGTATATTTTTGTAACAGGCGGTGTAGTATCGTCTTTAGGAAAAGGTATTACAGCAGCATCTCTTGGAAGACTTTTAAAAAATCGTGGTTTAAACGTAACGATTCAAAAGTTTGATCCATACATTAACGTAGACCCAGGGACTATGAGCCCATACCAACACGGTGAGGTATTCGTAACAGATGATGGCGCAGAAACTGACTTAGACCTTGGTCACTATGAGCGTTTCATCGACATTAACTTAAACAAATACAGCAACGTAACAACAGGTAAAATTTACTCTTCAGTTCTTCAAAAAGAGCGTCGCGGTGAATATTTAGGAGGAACAGTTCAAGTTATTCCTCATATTACTAACGAAATTAAAGAACGCGTATATCGTTCTGGTCGTGAAACAAATGCGGATGTTGTTATTACAGAAATCGGTGGAACTGTTGGTGACATCGAGTCTCTACCATTCTTAGAAGCAATCCGTCAAATTAAGAGCGACATCGGTCGTGACAATGTAATGTACATTCACTGTACGTTAATCCCGTACTTAAAAGCAGCGGGTGAAATGAAGACAAAACCAACACAACATAGTGTTAAAGAACTTCGTAGCTTAGGTATTCAACCAAACATTATCGTTGTTCGTACAGAAATGCCTGTTTCTCAAGATATGAAAGACAAGCTTGCATTATTCTGTGACATCGATACAAAAGCAGTTATCGAAGCTCGCGATGCAGATACTTTATATGCGGTTCCATTATCTCTTCAAGAACAAAACATGGACCAAATCGTTTGTGACCACTTAAAATTAGACAATCCAGCTGCAGATATGACAGAGTGGACTGCGCTAGTTAACAAAGTGCGTAATCTTTCTAAGAAAACAAAAATCGCTCTTGTTGGTAAATATGTAGAACTTCAAGATGCTTATATTTCTGTTGTAGAAGCACTTCGTCATGCTGGTTACTCATTCGACACAGATGTAGAAGTAAAATGGGTAAATGCTGAGCACGTAACAGCAGAAAACGTAAAAGAATTAGTTGGCGATACAGATGGTATCCTTGTACCAGGTGGCTTCGGCGATCGTGGTGTAGAAGGTAAAATCGTTGCGATTCAATATGCTCGTGAAAACAAAGTTCCATTCTTAGGAATTTGCTTAGGTATGCAACTTGCATCAATCGAATTCGCACGTAATGTATTAGGTTTAGAAGGTGCTAACTCTTCTGAAATCAACCCTGACACACCATATGCAATCATCGACTTATTACCAGAACAAAAAGATGTAGAGGACCTAGGTGGTACACTTCGTCTTGGTCTATACCCATGTAAGCTTGCTGAAGAAACAAATGCTTACAATGCTTATAATGAGCCGGTTGTATATGAGCGTCATCGTCATCGTTATGAGTTCAACAACCAGTTCCGTCCTGATATGGAAAAAGAAGGATTTGTATTCTCTGGTACAAGCCCAGACGGCCGTCTAGTTGAAATCATTGAATTAAAAGACCACCCTTGGTTCGTGGCAGCACAGTTCCACCCAGAACTTGTTTCTCGTCCAAACCGTCCACAACCATTGTTCCATGACTTCGTAAGAGCTTCTATTACGAATAAAGAGAGCAAGTAATAAAAAAAGCGCCTGAAATAAGGCGCTTTTTTTTAATATTCATTTAACATTTCATCGATTGTAAATTTGATTCCGTGATAAGCAAATAAAGCTACTATTAAACTTGGGAATCCGTAGCGATTACCTTCATCGTCTGGAATAAGACCTTTTAACAGTTTTGTATCAATATGTACGTCTGTATATCGTTCGAGTGATTCCGTACCTTCTTGAAGAGCAGAAATGCCGACAATAGAGTGTCCCTCTTCTTGTAGTTTTTTTGCAATTTCTACAACCGCTTCATCTGTTGAAAAACGGCTAATAAGAAGTACACGATCCGCAGAGGTTACTTCTGCTTCTTTACCATTTTCAAATAAGCGTTTTGCTTGCTTCATTGGTTCAGCACCGAATAGTGCCTCGGCAACAACGCCTTCCATTTCATTTGTACCATGTAAATAAATGAAACCATCGCCAACTAGTGCTTGAGCAAGTAAACGAGCACTATCTTCTATATTCATTTCTTCTTTTTGAGAAACTCTGGAGAAATAACCACTTAATTGAGTTGAAAAAATTTTTAACATAATGTTACTCCCTTCGTACGTGTTTGCCGGCTTTCATTATAGTTTATTTTTTTAGAAAGGTGAAATCGTAGGGTAGCATAACAAAATAGGAAACGGTAAAATAAGAAAGAATAGGAAGGAATTTGCCAAAGAATAGCGAAAATAAATCGTTAAGATATAAGAAGCTTTAAATCTTGTACTTACACAGAAAGGTTGGGAATTATGGAAGGTAAAATTTTAATCGTTGATGATCAATATGGGATTCGTGTGCTATTACATGAAGTGTTCCAAAAAGAAGGTTATCAGACATTCCAAGCAGCAAATGGATTTCAAGCTTTAGATATCGTGAAAAAAGATAATCCAGATTTAGTAGTGTTAGATATGAAAATTCCAGGCATGGATGGTATAGAGATTTTAAAGCATGTAAAAGAAATTGATGAGAGTATTAAAGTAATTTTAATGACTGCTTATGGAGAGCTTGATATGATCCAAGAAGCAAAAGATTTAGGTGCTTTAATGCATTTTGCTAAACCATTTGATATTGATGAAATTCGTCAAGCTGTGAGAAATGAGCTCGCTGTAGAGGCGTAAAAATGAATTTTTTATAAAAAATATGGAAAAAAGCGTTTACATGGACTATTGTGCAGGTGAATACGGTTGAGTTTTTGAGTACAAGTTGTTATCCTATTGAGTGTAGAAAAAAGTCCGGTATGTAGATATACATATTTTACCTTATTCTGGTCATACTACCAGCGATAAGAACTTATCGGATACAAAAAACGTTTTTTAGGAGGATTCACCATGCCTTTAGTTTCTATGAAAGAAATGCTAAACAAAGCACTAGAAGGAAAATACGCAGTTGGTCAATTCAACATGAACAACTTAGAGTGGACTCAAGCTATCTTAGCTGCTGCGGAAGAAGAAAAATCTCCTGTAATCCTAGGTGTATCTGAGGGTGCAGCTCGTCATATGACTGGTTTCAAAACAGTTGTAGCTATGGTTAAAGCTTTAATCGAAGAAATGAACATCACTGTTCCTGTAGCGATTCACCTTGACCATGGTTCAAGCTTCGAAAAATGTAAAGAAGCAATCGATGCAGGTTTCACATCTGTAATGATCGACGCTTCTCACCACCCATTCGAAGAAAACGTTGAAACTACTAAACAAGTAGTAGAATACGCACACGCTCGTAACGTATCTGTTGAAGCTGAGCTTGGAACAGTTGGCGGACAAGAAGATGACGTAATCGCTGAAGGCGTAATTTACGCTGACCCAGCAGAGTGTAAGCACCTTGTTGAAGCAACAGGTATCGATTGCCTAGCTCCAGCTTTAGGTTCTGTACACGGTCCTTACAAAGGTGAGCCTAACTTAGGATTCGCTGAAATGGAACAAGTTCGTGACTTCACTGGCGTACCTTTAGTATTACATGGTGGTACTGGTATCCCAACTGCTGATATCGAAAAAGCTATCTCTTTAGGTACTTCAAAAATCAACGTAAACACTGAGAACCAAATCGAGTTTACAAAAGCTGTTCGTGAAGTATTAAACAAAGACCAAGAAGTTTACGATCCTCGTAAATTTATCGGACCTGGCCGCGACGCTATCAAAGCAACTGTTATTGGTAAAATTCGCGAATTCGGTTCTAACGGTAAAGCGTAAGAATAAAATTCCGTTTTGGAAACCGTCTAGTCTTTTAGACGGTTTCCTTTCGTTGTATAATGAAAGCGTGAACAAGTCTAAAGATTTTATCATTTTTGGTTTTTAAATAGAAAATAATGTGCATAGTCCTATTAATAAATGTGATAACGTATCTAAATTGATAAAGTGAATTCGATGAATAGTTGATCTTTATCTATTCGTGCTACAGGAGAAATGAAGATAATGGTTTCCTATTTATTGAGTTTTGGGATGGAAAGAGTAATTGAGATTCTTAAGGGGAGCTTTCTATAAAAAGATAGAAAGTAAATACATTCACAAGAAGGGAGCTCAATATGGAAAAATTGCTAATTGAAGGCGGAAGAGCTTTAAATGGAACAATTCGAGTAAGTGGTGCAAAGAACAGTGCCGTTGCATTAATTCCAGCGACAATTTTAGCAGATACTCCAGTAACTATTGGTGGTGTCCCTAATATTTCGGACGTGAAAATGTTAGGAGACTTACTAGAGGAAATTGGAGGGAAAGTAACTTATGGACAGGAGGAAGAAATGGTAGTCGATCCTTCTAACATGGTTGCAATGCCTTTGCCAAATGGAAAAGTGAAAAAATTGCGCGCTTCTTATTATTTAATGGGTGCAATGCTTGGCCGTTTTAAAAAAGCTGTTATTGGGCTTCCGGGTGGATGTCATTTAGGCCCGAGGCCGATTGATCAGCATATTAAAGGGTTTGAAGCGCTAGGTGCACATGTTACGAATGAACAAGGTGCCATCTATTTAAGAGCAGATGAGCTACGCGGGGCACGTATTTATTTAGATGTTGTTAGTGTAGGAGCTACAATTAATATTATGCTAGCAGCTGTACGAGCAAAAGGTAGAACTGTTATTGAAAATGCAGCGAAAGAGCCTGAGATCATTGATGTAGCTACATTGTTAACAAGCATGGGAGCCCGTATTAAAGGTGCTGGTACTGATGTAATCCGAATAGATGGTGTTGACTCTTTACATGGTTGTCACCATACTATCATCCCAGATCGTATTGAAGCTGGTACGTATATGATTCTAGGAGCTGCATCAGGAGGAGAAGTAACGGTTGATAACGTTATTCCTCAGCATTTAGAATCAGTTACTGCAAAGCTAAGAGAAGCTGGTGTTCAAGTTGAAACGAACGATGATCAAATTACGGTGAACGGTAATAGAAAGTTAAAAGTAGTTGATATCAAAACGCTTGTATATCCAGGTTTTCCAACGGATTTACAACAGCCGTTTACGACGCTTTTAACAAAGGCGCACGGGACGGGAGTTGTAACAGATACAATTTACGGTGCCCGTTTCAAACACATT
The DNA here is from genome assembly GCF_001816185.2 of Bacillus sp. RZ2MS9. Lineage (NCBI taxonomy): Bacteria > Bacillati > Bacillota > Bacilli > Caryophanales > Bacillaceae > Bacillus > Bacillus sp. RZ2MS9. The sequence goes on along the minus strand of NZ_CP049978.1, from coordinate 5,189,301 downwards.
GATGAATTACGTCGTATGAATGCTCAAATTAAAGTAGAGGGTCGTTCGGCAATTGTAACTGGTCCTGTATTATTGCAAGGTGCAAAAGTGAAAGCGAGTGATTTACGAGCAGGAGCGGCACTTGTTATTGCAGGATTAATGGCAGATGGAATTACAGAAGTAACAGGACTTGAGCATATTGATCGAGGTTATGAGAATATAGTGGACAAGCTTAAAGGGCTTGGAGCAAACATTTGGCGAGAACAAATGACAAAGCAAGAAATTGAAGAAATGAAGAACGCATAAGTGATACTTCCGCAAGGGGGAAGCGAAGCATCACTACTTGCGGAAGTACACTTTATAGAAAAACACGGTTCACAAAATACGGCAGAAATATAAAGACTTAAAGGAGAGGGATTATCGTGGAGAGAAGTTTATCTATGGAGTTAGTACGTGTAACAGAGGCTGCGGCTTTATCATCAGCGCGTTGGATGGGGCGCGGGAAAAAGGATGAGGCAGACGGTGCAGCAACATCAGCTATGCGTGATGTATTTGATACAATTCCGATGAAGGGTACAGTTGTAATTGGTGAAGGTGAGATGGATGAAGCACCAATGCTATATATCGGAGAGAAATTAGGTACAGGATATGGACCACGTGTAGACGTTGCGGTTGATCCTTTAGAAGGGACAAACATCGTAGCAGCTGGTGGCTGGAATGCTCTTGCTGTTATTGCAATTGCAGACCACGGTAATTTGTTACATGCCCCTGACATGTACATGGATAAAATCGCGGTTGGCCCAGAAGCAGTTGGGGCGGTCGACATTGATGCGCCTATTATTGATAACTTACGTGCAGTTGCGAAAGCGAAAAATAAAGATATTGAAGATGTTGTAGCGACAGTTTTAAATCGTCCACGTCATCAAGAAATTATCGAAGAAATTCGTAAAGCTGGTGCGCGCATTAAATTGATTAATGATGGAGATGTAGCTGGAGCGATTAATACAGCGTTTGATCGTACAGGTGTAGATATTTTATTTGGATCTGGTGGAGCACCTGAAGGTGTATTAGCAGCAGTTGCTTTAAAATGTTTAGGTGGAGAAATTCACGGAAAACTATTGCCACAAAACGAAGCTGAATTAGCACGTTGTAAAAAAATGGGCATAGAAGACATTAATCGTATCCTTCGCATGGAGGACTTAGTAAAAGGTGACGATGCAATCTTTGCAGCAACAGGCGTAACAGATGGAGAACTATTACGCGGTGTTCAATTTAAAGGTAGCGTAGGAACAACGCAATCCCTTGTTATGCGCGCAAAATCAGGCACAGTTCGCTTCGTGGATGGACGTCATAGCTTGAATAAAAAACCAAACTTGGTTATTAAATAAAAAGCGTAAGCAGCTCGTTCAGAATGGGAGGGGGATGGAGCTTCTGACGTAGAGGCGCTTTTTGCCTCGTAGGAAGAAGTGAAGCCACCGACCATTCTAGCTGCTGAAGCTGGATTAAGTAAAAAGCGGAGGTGGCTTGCTCAGAAGGGGAAGGCATTGGAACTCCTGACCATTCTAGCTGCTGAAGCTGGATTAAATAAAAAGTGCAAGCGGCTCGCTCAGAAAGGTTAAAATGGTCGACTTTTCTAACTATCGGAGCTGGAACTAAATTAAATAAGAAGCGAAGACAAATTTTCTTGTCTTCGCTTCTTGTATTTGTGTTCCAACGTATTGATTAAAACTAGATAAAAGGGTTACAATAGTGAATATTACCCTACTTGAACTTATTGCCTTTCATTATTAATTATTTGCCTTCCGTATTTTTTCCCTTTACCCATGAAAAAAGAGAATAACGTTAAAGTGTGGTGTCTGAATGAATTTGTCAATTGCAGCATTAGAAAACATGAAATTAAAAGAGTTATACGAGCTTGCGAAAGAATTTAAGATTTCGTATTATAGCAAATTAACGAAAAAAGAGTTAATTTTTTCTATTTTGAAAGCTCGAGCAGAAAAAGAAGGTTTCTTTTTCATGGAAGGCGTATTAGAAATTATTCAATCAGAAGGATTTGGATTCCTACGTCCTATCAACTATTCTCCAAGCTCAGAAGATATTTATATCTCAGCTTCGCAAATTCGTCGTTTCGATTTACGTAATGGAGATAAGGTTTCTGGTAAAGTACGACCTCCGAAAGAAAATGAACGCTATTTTGGGTTATTACAAGTTGAAGCTGTAAACGGAGATGATCCAGATTCAGCAAAAGAGCGTGTGCATTTCCCTGCATTAACACCATTATACCCAGATCGCCAAATGAAATTGGAAACGGAACCTAAAAAGTTACCGACACGCATCATGGATTTAATCGCACCAGTTGGATTTGGACAACGTGGTTTAATTGTTGCGCCTCCAAAGGCTGGTAAAACAAGTCTATTAAAAGAAATCGCGCATAGTGTTACAACAAATCATCCGGAAGCAGAATTAATTGTACTTTTAATTGATGAGCGTCCAGAGGAAGTAACAGACATTGAACGTTCTGTTAAAGGAGATGTTGTAAGTTCTACTTTTGATGAAGTGCCAGAAAATCATATTAAAGTAGCTGAGCTTGTGTTAGAACGTGCGATGCGTCTTGTAGAGCACAAGAAAGATGTTATCATTTTAATGGATAGTATTACCCGTTTAGCTCGAGCTTACAACCTCGTTATTCCACCAAGTGGTAGAACATTATCAGGTGGTATCGATCCAGCTGCCTTCCATAGACCGAAGCGTTTCTTTGGAGCTGCGCGTAATATTGAAGAAGGCGGTAGCTTAACAATTTTAGCAACAGCCCTTGTTGATACAGGATCACGTATGGACGATGTTATTTACGAGGAATTTAAAGGAACTGGAAATATGGAACTTCACTTAGATCGTTCATTAGCTGAACGTCGTATCTTCCCGGCGATCGATATTCGTCGTTCTGGTACACGTAAAGAAGATCTATTAATTCCAAAAGAACATTTAGACAAGTTATGGGGCATTCGTAAAACAATGCGTGATACACCAGACTTCGTTGAAAGTTTCTTACGTAAGCTTCGTCAAACGAAGACAAATGAAGAGTTTTTACAAAACATTGTTGCAGACTCAAAAAGGTATGTAACAACTAAGTAAAGGGAAAAAATCAGGACTCGCTTATTTTATAGTAAGCGAGTTTTTTATGCTGTTTAGGTGATATTAAAGAGAGAGATAAGTGAGAGAACCTTAGCCAGTCAGAGCTAAACGAGCCGCGTGCGCTTTAAGGTGATATCCAGCTCCAGCAGCTAGAATCTCGGGTCATTTCACTCTCTCGCTCGAAGCAAAAAGCGCTTCAAGGTCGAGAGTTCCAATGCCCTGCGATTCTGAACGAGCCGCTTCTGCTTTTAAATGGTATCCAGTTCCGGTGGCTAGCTCTTCGCATCTAAGAACCTTCCGCCCGAAAGGTAAAAAGCACCTTTAGGGCGAAAGAACCTTAGCTGGTCAGAGCTGAGCGAGCCACCTCCACTTTCAATTTAATATCCAGCTCCAGCGGCTAGAATGGTCGGTGGCTTCGCGTCTTCCTACGAGGCAAAAAGCGCCTCTACGTCAGAAGCTCCATCCCCCTCCCATTCTGAACGAGCCGCGTGCGCTTTTAAAATTAAAAAGACAAAAACAGGTAGTTGCAAAATGAAGTTAGCCTTGTTATAATTTCATCATATGTGTTTCATCAATATAGTTGTGTATGCAGCTGAAGATGAAAAACTCTGTTTCGAAAATGATTCAGGGCGGAAGGAGATGAAAAGAATGAAAGCAGGAATTCACCCAGATTACAAGAAAGTTGTATTCATGGACACAAACACAGGCTTCAAATTCTTAAGCGGATCTACTAAAGGATCTAACGAAACTGTTGAGTGGGAAGATGGTAACACTTATCCATTACTAAAAGTTGAGATCAGTTCTGATTCTCACCCATTCTACACTGGACGTCAGAAGTTTGCTACTGCAGACGGACGCGTTGACCGCTTCAATAAGAAATACGGTCTTAAGTAATAAAAACATAAAACAGGCAAGTGTATGTATTCGCTTGTCTGTTTTTTTTGCGAAAATATTATACCTTTACCCTACTTTTAACTGAAAAGTAGATGAAAGGAGAGCTTCATGTACTTAATAAATCAAAATGGCTGGATTGAAGTGATTTGCGGTAGTATGTTTTCTGGCAAGTCAGAAGAGCTAATCCGCCGTGTGCGCCGTACGCAATTTGCAAAACAACATGCAATTGTATTTAAACCATGTATTGATAATCGATATAGTGAAGAAGATGTAGTATCACATAACGGATTAAAGGTAAAAGCAGTTCCTGTTTCAGCTTCAAAGGATATATTTGAACATATTACAGAAGAGCTGGATGTTATTGCAATCGATGAGGTGCAATTTTTTGATGGGGACATTGTGGAAGTGGTGCAAGTATTGGCAAATCGTGGCTATCGTGTCATTGTAGCTGGTTTAGACCAAGATTTCCGTGGTCTACCATTTGGACAAGTTCCTCAGCTGATGGCGATTGCTGAACATGTGACAAAACTACAAGCAGTATGTTCTGTATGTGGATCTCCAGCAAGTCGTACACAACGATTAATTGATGGAGAACCAGCGGCATTTGATGATCCAATTATTTTAGTTGGAGCTTCAGAATCGTATGAACCGCGTTGTCGTCATTGTCATGCAGTACCTGCAAACAAAGATAAGTAAAACTCGCTGCGCAAGGCGGGTTTTTTTCAAAATAGAGAGAATGAGCGGTGTGAGCCGCTTACGCTTTTAAATATATCTAGTTCTGGTGGCTAGCTCTTTGCATCTAAGAACCTTCCGTCCCAAAAGGTAAAAAGCACCTTTAGGTCGAAAGAACCTTAGCTGGTCAGAGCTGAAAGAGCCACCGCCACTTTTAAATATATTATCTAGCTCCAGCGGCTAGAATCTCCGGCCATTTCGCTCTCTCGCTTGAAGCAAAAAGCGCTTCAAGGTCGAGAGTTGAAAGTGGCCTGCGATTCTGAAAGAGCCGCTTGCGCTTTTAAATATATCTAGTTCTGGTGGCTAGCTCTTCGCATCTAAGAACCTTCCGCCCAAAAGGTAAAAAGCACCTTTAGGTCGAAAGAACCTTAGCTGGTCAGAGCTGAAAGAGCCACCGCCACTTTTAAATATATTATCTAGCTCCAGCGGCTAGAATCTCCGGCCATTTCGCTCTCTCGCTCGAAGCAAAAAGCGCTTCAAGGTCGAGAGCTCCAATGGCCTGCGATTCTGAGCGAGCCGCTTGCGCTTTTAAATATAATTTGCGTTTTTTTGAGTAAGTACCATATACTATTTGTATTAGATACTAGGATGTAGAGGTGAATGATGTGTTAGATCGTTTGCAAGCTGTAGAAAATCGTTATGAGAAGTTAAATGAATTGTTAAGTGATCCAGCGATTATTAGTGATTCAAATAAGCTTCGTGAATATTCAAAGGAACAGTCTGATATACAGGAAACGGTAGAGGTGTATCGTGAGTATAAGGATGTTCGTGAGCAATTAAAAGATGCGAAAGCAATGTTAGAAGATAAGTTAGACGCAGAAATGCGTGAAATGGTAAAAGAAGAAGTTTCTGAGTTAGAATCACAAGATAAAACATTATCAGAGCGTCTGAAAATTTTACTTGTTCCAAAAGACCCTAATGATGATAAGAACGTTATCGTTGAGGTTCGTGGAGCTGCTGGTGGAGACGAGGCAGCTTTATTTGCTGGTGACTTATACCGTATGTATAGCCGTTACGCTGAGGTACAGGGCTGGAAAACGGAGATTATTGAGGCTAGCTATACAGAGTTAGGTGGATATAAAGAGATTATCTTTATGATTAATGGTAAAGGTGCTTTCGCGAAGCTGAAATTCGAGAATGGTGCTCACCGTGTACAACGTGTTCCTGAAACGGAATCTGGTGGACGTATTCATACATCTACAGCAACTGTAGCTGTATTACCAGAGGCAGAAGAAGTAGAAATTGATATTCATGAGAAAGATGTTCGTGTTGATACATTCGCTTCTAGTGGACCTGGTGGACAGAGCGTTAATACAACGATGTCAGCGGTGCGTTTAACGCATTTACCGACTGGTGTAGTTGTATCTTGTCAGGATGAGAAATCACAGATCAAGAATAAAGAAAAAGCGATGAAAGTATTACGCGCACGTGTTTATGATAAGTTTAGACAAGAAGCGCAAGCTGAGTATGATCAAAACCGTAAACAAGCTGTTGGTACGGGAGATCGTTCAGAGCGTATTCGTACGTATAACTTCCCGCAAAACCGTGTTACAGACCATCGAATCGGTTTAACGATTCAAAAGCTAGATCAAATCTTACAAGGTAAGTTAGATGATTTCATCAATGCCTTAGTGATGGAAGATCAGGCTCAAAAGATGGAGGCAGCTGAGTAATGCGTGTCTATGAAGCCCTGAAATGGGCTTCTTCTTTTTTACAGGAAAATGGACGAGATGAAAATGCGGGAGAAATTGTCCTTTGTCATGTATTAAAGGTGAACAGAACAGGATTACTTATGAATATGCGTGAAGAAATAACTGAGGATCAAGAGAAAAGCTTTACGGAGTTTATCCACAAGCATGTAGAAGGTATTCCTATTCAATATATGATTGGTTATGAAATGTTTTATGGACGGTCTTTCTTTGTGAATGAAGAAGTATTAATACCAAGACCGGAAACAGAAGAGCTTATAGTGGGAGTATTAGAAAGAATCGAGCGCCATTTTGGTGATGAGAAACTACATGTAGCAGATATAGGTACAGGTAGTGGAGCGATTTCTATTACGCTTGCTTTAGAAAATGAAAATCTTCATGTGTATACAGTAGATATTGCACAAGAGTCGATTGAAGTTGCAAAAGAAAATGCAAAAGCTTTAGGTGCAGAAGTAACGTTCTATCACGGTGATTTATTGTCACCATTTCATAAAACGGGTCAAAAGCTAGATGTTGTTGTTTCAAATCCTCCATATATACCGGAAGAGGATTGGCGTGGTCTTTCTCCTGTTGTGAAAGAGCATGAGCCGAAGAGAGCACTTGTTGGTGGTGAAGACGGATTAGATTTCTATCGCCGTTTTATGGAAGAATTGCCGAATGTGTTGCAGAAGAAAGCAATTGTGGCGTTTGAAATTGGAGTAGGACAAGGTGAGGATGTAAAAAGATTGTTACAACAAGCTTTCCCACATGCTCATGTTGAGGTTGTTTTCGATATTAACGGAAAAGATCGTATGGTATTTGCAGAGATGGAGTAAGGTTCACACCTTACTCTATTTTTTTGTGGAAAAATTCATATAGATTTTGAATTTAATAGTTTAGAAAGATGAAAGTCTGTCCACACTGTTTGTAGAAGGGACGGTGGAGGAAATGAAAAAACAAGTTATTGCTTATCTTCTTATACTATTAATTGGTGCACAGTTACTTGTGCAGTTTGGATATATGAAAGCTGATGCGAAAGGGCCTTCAGTTATTCCGAAAGAGGCCGTTCGATTACGAATTTTAGCAAATAGTGATTCAGATAAAGACCAGGCATTAAAGCGTAAAGTGCGTGATGAAGTAAAAGCACAAATTGATGGGTGGGTAGCGGATTTAACTTCATTTGAAGAGGCACGCAAAGTAATTCAAAGTCATATTCCAGAAATCGAGAAAACGGTGGAAAATACGTTAAAAAGAGAAGGAAGTAAAGATTCATTTCAAGTGAAATTTAGTAAGAATGTAAAGTTTCCTACAAAGGTATACGGGAATTTTATTTATCCAGCAGGAGAATATGAAGCAGTATTAATCACAATTGGAGAAGGTGAAGGGGCGAACTGGTGGTGTGTATTATTTCCACCAATGTGTTTCTTAGATTTTTCGAGCGGGACAGCTGTAAGAAAAGAAGAGCACGTTGTGAAGGCGGAATCTCCTGAAGAGGAGCAGGTGAAACAACTAGATGAGGAAGTAATAGATAAAGAAGAGAAGAAAGTAGATAAGGTAAAAGAAACGAAAGCTGTAAAGCAGGAAGTAGTAAAAAAAGTAACAGCTTCTGAAAAGAAAGTAGTAAAAAATGAAACAAAAGTCGAAGAGCAGCCTGTAAGTAAAGAAGAAATAAAAACTGTGGAAAAAGTGGAGAAACCTGTGGAGAAAAAACAAGAAAAGCAAAATGAGTATGTAAAAGTAGAAGAGGAAGAAGAAAAGCCAGAAGTTAAATTGTTTATTGTAGAAGCTTTTACATCTTTATTCTCTAAATAGTACTATTAATAAATCCCTCTTCATATATAAAAATGAGGAGGGATTTATTATGAAGAAAGTGTATTTTGCTACGAAAGCAGATGTGGAAAGATTACATTCTTTTTTCGGACAAGCTAATAAAAAAGATGATAAAATAAATGAGTTGTACGCACAATTTATGATTTTGGAAGAGGCGGAAGAAATACGAGCTGTAATTGGTTATGAACGAAGTGGGGAAGATGTGCTTATTCGTTCTTGTTTATTCACACCTCATGTGGATAAACAGACTTTCTTATATTTTTTTGAAATGTTTTTGCAGTATATGAAAGAAAAAAGTGTTCAACAATTGTACTTACTAACAAATCATCCACAATCTGTACCGATCTTTCAGTTTTTTGACTTTTTTACTATAGAAAAGGATGAGGTTCCAGAGGGAATTCAACAACTAGAACATTTTTGTAAAAATATAAAAGAGCAGAATGCAATAATACTAAATTGTCAGCTATTCACAAAGTTATCCACGGATTAATTAGGTTTATCCACATTTTGTGGATAAACCTTGTTTGTCTTTTGGATAAATCTCATAGTAAACTAAAAATATACAAGTATTTAAGGGTAGAAAAGGACGTGGAAAAAAATGCATACAAACATGTGGGTTGTGGATAATGTTGTGGAAAGAAAAAAATATTATCCACAGTTACAAGAAGCAGCAAAATTATTAAGAGAAAATGAGGCGGTTGCTTTCCCTACGGAAACAGTATATGGGTTAGGTGCAAATGCGATGGATGATGAAGCAATCGCGAAAATTTTCGAAGCGAAAGGAAGACCGAGTGATAATCCACTCATTGTCCATATAGGTACAAAATCTCAGTTAGATGGGATTGTGAAAGAAATTCCACCAGTTGCAGAGAAGTTAATGGCGCATTTTTGGCCAGGACCATTAACAATTATTTTGCCGAGAAAAGAAGGGATTTCAGAGAAGGTGACGGCAGGACTTAATACGGTTGGAGTAAGAATGCCTGATCATCCAATTGCACTTGCTCTTATTGAAGAGGCGAATGTACCTGTTGCGGCACCAAGTGCGAATCGTTCAGGGCGTCCAAGTCCAACATTAGCTTCTCACGTATATGAAGATTTGAATGGGAAGATTGCAGGTATTGTTGATGGTGGTGCAACTGGAGTAGGCGTTGAATCAACTGTAATTGATTGTACAAGCGCGGTTCCAACAATATTACGTCCAGGTGGGATTACGAAAGAACAATTAGAAGCGGTGATAGGTACTGTTTCTTTAGATCCAGCTTTAAAGGATGAGAAGGAAAAACCGAAATCGCCTGGAATGAAATACACACATTATGCCCCGAAAGCACCACTTAGTATTGTTGAGGGCTCACGTGAGTTTATTCAGCATCTTGTGGATGAGAAAAAGGAAGAAGGATTTAAAGTAGGCGTATTAACGACAGAAGAGTATCAGCATGTATATAGTGCAGATGTTATATTATCTTGTGGTGTTAGAAGTGACTTAGCTAGTGTTGCGACTAAATTATATGATGTACTTAGAACATTTGATGCAAGTGAAGTGGATGTTATTTTTAGTGAGTCATTCCCTAATGAAGGAATAGGGAATGCAATTATGAATCGTTTAACAAAAGCGGCAGGACATCATATTATTATTGAATGATAAGGTAAGATTAGCAAACAGAATATTTCTCCTTGGATAAGCATATTGTGAAGTAGCACGTCCAAGGAGGGGCATGAATGACGTTTGAACAGCTAATACCTTTAATAATTATGGCATTCGCCTTAGGGATGGATGCGTTCTCGGTGAGTCTTGGTATGGGGATGATACCCCTAAAGTTAAGACAAATCCTGTATATTGGTATGACGATAGGGATATTTCATATTATTATGCCGTTTATAGGAATGGTACTAGGTCGTTTTTTATCAGAGAAGTATGGAGATATCGCACATTTTGCGGGTGCTATTTTATTAATCGGACTAGGGTTTTATATCGTATATTCGAGCATTTTACAAAATGAAGAGACTAGAACAGCCCCTATTGGAATTAGTTTATTCGTATTTGCATTTGGCGTCAGTATAGATAGTTTCTCAGTAGGACTTAGTCTTGGTATTTATGGGGCACAAACAATTATTACGATTTTACTTTTTGGATTTGTTAGCATGTTATTAGCGTGGATGGGTTTATTAATTGGGAGACATGCGAAAGATATGCTCGGTACATATGGTGAGATAGTAGGTGGTATCATTTTGGTTGGGTTTGGATTATATATCCTTTTTCCTATATAATTTTATGTAGGAGGGAATTATGAACAAGCTATTGGAATGGTATGTTAAATTTTTGACCTTCTATCCTCGATGGCTAAGAAGACTTATAATTTGGGGTATTATTTTGCAAATTTCGATGTTAGGTTGGATTAAGTTAATTCGTGAATGGTGAGATAGTTCCTTTCTGTGAATATTTTGTTTGTACTATATTTATTGCGCTAAAAATTACAGATATAGAAAGGATGAGATGAATGACGAGATTGAAGCAAGTTTTTGGTATTATTATTAGTTTTTTTGTTTTTTGGTTTAGTATGCTCGGTGTACAAATGTTTGCTGAGTTTTTAGATATTGAGTCATTGAAATTTGTTGCGGGAAAGACTGAGGCGGCGCGTGCCTTTTACTCTCCGTACCCGTTTTTAATTGTTTTTCTTATTACATTGCTTTCCCTATACTTCTTCGTAATTAAGCTAGGGAAGCCGAAAAAAGAGAAAATGCCTACTTTAGAGGAAAAGAAGGAAGAATTACAATGAGAAAATCCCCTGCTAAAAAGCAGGGGATTTTATATTTGAGTGATGGGAGGAATCTAGCCGCCTTGCTTTTAAATATATCCAGTTCCAGCGGCTAGAATGGTCGGTGGCTTCGCGTCTTCCTGCGAGGCAAAAAGCGCCTCTACGTCAGAAGCTCCATCCCCCTCCCATTCTGAACGAGCCGCTTCCACTTTTAGATATTATCCAGTTCCAGTGGCCAGCTCTTCGCATCTAAGAACCTCCCGCACGAAAGGTAAAAAGCACCTTTTGTGCGAGAGAACCTTAGCTGGTCAGAGCTAAACGGGCCACTTCCACTTTTAAACTGGCCTAACCAATTCAAATTGTTCTCCTAATTTTGCATAGTTGTGTCCTGCTAGGCGGCTTATTGGTTTGAGTCCTTCGGCGTGAATGCGCCCTTTTTCATATAGATGTTCGGCAACGTGGAAACGAACGACGCGTCCAATTAGTAGATCACAAGCTGGTGAGTCTTCCGTTCCGCCAAGTGGAATTGCACGTTCTAATACGCATTCCATTCGAATATTTGCTTCTTTTACACCTGGAACAGAGATGACTTCACTTTCGATTGGTGTTAGTTTTGCTAGTTCAATTTCACTTTCATTTGGCGGGAGGTTAGCTGCTGTTTCGTTAATTGCTGCTACATATGATTCGTCAGAAATATGTACGACAAATTCTCCTTTTTCAATTGCGTTTCGGGAAGTGTCCTTTCTTTCTCCGGCTTTTCGTTGTACAGATACTGAGATAAGTGGTGGATTAGCAGCGACAATATTGAAATAACTATATGGTGCTCCGTTTAGTACGCCTTCTTTTGTTATAGAAGTAACGAATGCGACAGGACGAGGGATGATACTTCCAGTAAGTAATTTGTAATTATCTTTTTCAGTTTGTTCATTTGGATTAATGGATAACATGCTTGTAATCCCCTTTCTAAATATGAATACTTATTGTTTGTTTACAAGATAACGATGAGAAAATCCTGCTGGAAATAATATTTTGTTTCATAAAAAGAACTTACTTCAATTGTAATGAAGTAAGTTCTTTTTTCGAGAATCTCAAATTTGAGATAAAAATTAAAGTAAAACGTATGCCCCAGGTCCGATTAAAGCTACACCAACAGCGACAGCGATTAACATTAAGTTATATTCATATCCGTTTTGTGTTACCCAGTAACCATTTTTTCCGTGAACGGTGAAGATAGCCATTAACATTGTTCCAACGATAAATAATGAACCAACTACAATGAAAATACCTGATGCAAATAAGAAACCACCTAGTAATTCAGTTGCGCCAGCCATAAATGCCATAAATACACCAGGACGTAAACCGATTGACTCCATCCAGCCACCTGTTCCTTTTAAACCGTAACCGCCGAACCAACCAAATAATTTTTGAGCGCCATGACCCATGAATGTAATTCCTATAATAAGACGAATAATAAGTAGACCGAAATCCATCATTTTTAAAAACCTCCTAAAAGTTATTAACTTACATTACGTAAGTAATAATAAAATAGTTACTTACTTTAGTCAAGTGAATTTCGAAAAAAGTTTGAATTAAATTTTACAAATTAACAACAAAAAATAAAATGTAGTAAAGACCTCTAGACAAGTTGGGCAAAAAAAGAGAAAATATAAATAGAAGTTAACTTCTAATTGTTATTCAGACAATCAGAATTGACTGGAATTTTGTGAAGCGCTACAATAAGAGTCTATTAGTAATGACGTAATTTATTTCGAAAGCGTTTTTACAGTATAATATTCGAAGTATGAAGTCTTACATGTATCCCGAGCTTTACTAGGGATTGCCCTATAAACTTTTAGGTAAATTATAAGGAGGACTATCCTATGTTTAAAAAATTATTCGGTCTTGGTTCAAAAACAAATGAAGAAACAATCGTAGCTCCATTAACTGGAGCAGTGAAAAATATTGAAGAAGTACCAGATCCAGTATTTGCTGGTCGTATGATGGGTGACGGTGTTGCAATCGATCCTACTGAAGGTGTAGTTGTATCTCCAGTTGATGGTGAAATCGTACAATTATTCCACACAAAACATGCTATCGGAATTAAAGCGAAAAACGGTACAGAAATTTTAATCCACGTTGGATTAGAAACTGTAAAAATGGAAGGCGAAGGTTTCGAAGCTCACGTTTCTGAAGGCCAAGCTGTAAAAGCTGGAGATAAATTAATCTCATTCGACTTAGAATTAATCCGTGAAAAAGCGAAAAGCACAATTACTCCAATTGTTATTACAAACACAGATGCAGCTGAGTCTATTAAGACAACTGTAGGCGTAGCAGCTACAAAAGGTTCAACAGAAGTAATGAAAGTTACAATGAAATAATTGCAACAAAAATAAGGAATCCGTTTCGTATGAAATGGATTCCTTATTTTTGTTGCATGTTCAGCATGTATGTTAAAATACTCTAGGCACTTGGAAATAGGGTTTCACATATATGTGGATAAGGCGCATTTTTCTTAGAAAAAATATAAGAGAAATGCGCCTTTTGTATATTCACATTTCTTTTGTTCTATTCTAATGTAAGTTATGATGAATGGTAAGAAATCGAATATAGGGGTGGGTTTGAATGAAACGAGTGTTATTTGTTTGTACTGGCAATACATGTCGTAGTCCAATGGCTGAGGCGTTGCTTCGTCATCACGGAGGAGATAAGTTTGAAGTGCAATCTGCTGGTGTTTTCGCCTATCCTGGGAGCGATGCATCGGTACATGCGAAGGAAGCTTTAGCTGAAAAAGGAATTTTAATTGATCATGCGGCGCAGCAAGTAAATGAAACTTTGCTTGATTGGGCTGATATTGTCGTAACGATGACAGAAAACCATAAGCAAATTGTACTTGGGCATTATCCGAGCGTTGAAAAGAAATTAAATACGTTATATGGATTAACTGAAGGTATAGGCAAGGACATTTCAGATCCATTTGGAGGCTCGCTTTCTATTTATAAAGAAACGTTAGATGAGATGGAAAAACTTGTACAAACTTTCCTGAAAAAACATTCAGTAGGTTGATGTTTCGTGTATAATACGATATTGGAGATCACTTCTTCCTATGTGAGGTAGCGAGTGTGAAATGAAGATAATTGATTGAAAATTTGGAGGGGTAAAAATGAAAGTAGTAATAGCATCTGATCACGGCGGTATGAATATCCGCAAAGAACTTGTAAGTTTATTAGAAGAGTTAAATATTGAATATATTGATTTAGGTTGTGAATGTGAAGCTGGTTCTGTTGATTACCCTGACTTTGCGTTTCCAGCAGCTGAAATGGTAGCGAATGGTGAAGTAGATCGTGGTATTTTAGTTTGTGGGACAGGCATTGGTATGTCAATCGCAGCAAACAAAGTAAATGGTATCCGTTGTGCGTTAGTTCATGATACTTTCAGCGCGAAAGCAACGAGAGAGCATAATGACACTAACATGCTAGCGATGGGCGAGCGTGTAATTGGTGCTGGTCTAGCGCGTGATATCGCGAAAATCTGGTTAACAACTGACTATGAAGGTGGTCGTCACGAAAACCGCGTAGGAAAAATTAAAACATACGAAACAAAGTAATAGATTCTAACTATCAGTAGTGTGAAATATAATTTGGTGAACCAACCTGTGAAAGGAAGAGGCGTAATGACAGAAATCGTAAAGGTAAGAGAACAGCTACAAATGTCGCTTTCTGATTTCCAAGAACAAGCTTCATTACAAAGCGGTCAAATTTTTGTAGTGGGTTGTAGCACGAGCGAAGTGCTAGGCGAAAGAATTGGAACATCAGGAACGATGGAAGTAGCAGAGGCGATTTTCTCTGAGTTAAAACAATTTCAAGAGCAAACAGGTATTGAATTAGCGTTTCAATGTTGTGAGCATTTAAACCGTGCTTTAGTAGTTGAGAGAGAAGTAGCGATAAAATATCAATTTGAAATTGTAACAGTTACGCCTGTTAGATCAGCAGGTGGTGCATTGGGGACATACGCGTATCACAATTTGAAAGATCCGGTAGTAGTTGAGTTTATTAAAGCTGATGCAGGAATGGATATTGGTGATACATTTATCGGTATGCATTTAAAGCATGTAGCTGTTCCGGTTCGTACAAGTGTGAAGGCAATTGGAAGTGCGCATGTAACGATGGCCAAAACACGTGGAAAACTAATTGGTGGAGCGCGTGCTGTCTATGCGGCAGTGGAAGAGACTATCACTTGCCGTTAAATATGAGAAATTAGGAAGTCATATAGTAACTGTTTATCATAAGATAAAAGGTATGTTGTCTGACTTTATAATAGAAGAAAGAAAAGACCGATTTTCGGTCTTTTTTTTCTTTTATGATATAGAAAGTCATGTTAGAATGTAGTTGAAAACATGAAGGTTCGAAAGAATTACAACCTGAATTTTCGTTTTTTCTGAATAAATAAGAAAAAACTGTTGGGAATCGATGTAATTCGTTCAGAAAAGGGG
This sequence comes from Bacillus sp. RZ2MS9, assembly GCF_001816185.2. Lineage (NCBI taxonomy): Bacteria > Bacillati > Bacillota > Bacilli > Caryophanales > Bacillaceae > Bacillus > Bacillus sp. RZ2MS9. The sequence continues at coordinate 5,173,804 of NZ_CP049978.1, read as the reverse complement.
GATTTTGGTGGATCATTTAAAACGTCAAGATGAAAAGGTATTTGCTGCAATTGAGGCAGAACTAGGAAGACAGCGTTCAAAGATTGAGTTAATTGCTTCGGAAAACTTCGTAAGTGAAGCAGTAATGGAGGCACAAGGTTCTGTTTTAACGAATAAGTATGCTGAAGGATATCCTGGAAAACGTTACTATGGTGGCTGTGAACACGTAGACGTAGTAGAAGATATCGCACGTGATCGCGTGAAAGAAATTTTCGGCGCAGAGCACGTAAATGTTCAACCACACTCTGGTGCACAAGCGAACATGGCAGTATACTTTACGATTTTAGAGCAAGGCGATACAGTACTTGGTATGAACTTATCTCATGGTGGTCACTTAACACACGGAAGCCCTGTTAACTTCAGTGGAGTACAATATAATTTCGTAGAATATGGCGTGGATGCTGACTCTCACCGTATTAATTACGATGATGTATTAGCAAAAGCGAAAGAACATAAACCAAAATTAATCGTTGCAGGTGCAAGTGCATACCCTCGTGTTATCGATTTCAAGCGATTCCGTGAGATTGCAGATGAAGTGGGCGCTTATTTAATGGTTGATATGGCACATATCGCTGGTTTAGTAGCTGCTGGTTTACACCCAAATCCAGTACCACATGCACATTTCGTTACAACGACAACACATAAAACGTTACGTGGTCCGCGTGGTGGTATGATTTTATGTGAAGAGCAATTTGCAAAACAAATTGATAAATCAATCTTCCCTGGTATTCAAGGTGGTCCACTTATGCACGTAATCGCTGCAAAAGCTGTTGCATTTGGTGAAGCACTTCAAGATGATTTCAAAACATATGCACAAAATATCATTAACAATGCGAACCGCTTAGCTGAAGGTCTTCAAAAAGAAGGACTTACACTTGTTTCTGGCGGAACAGACAATCACTTAATCTTGATTGATGTTCGTAACTTAGAAATCACAGGTAAAGTAGCAGAGCACGTATTAGATGAAGTTGGTATTACAGTGAACAAAAATACAATTCCATTTGAAACAGCAAGCCCATTTGTAACAAGTGGTGTACGTATCGGTACAGCAGCTGTAACATCTCGTGGTTTCGGTTTAGAAGAAATGGATGAAATTGCGTCACTTATTGCTTATACATTAAAAAATCATGAAAATGAAGCTGCATTAGAAGAAGTACGTAAGCGTGTAGAAGCGTTAACTAGCAAATTCACAATGTATCCAAATCTATAATAGATTGAAGAAGACTGCCGAGACTTAATTGTTTTGGCGGTCTTTTTTGTGGACATATATTATTTTTAAAGTATGTATACAAATGATGAATAAATTTTGGCGATATAATGAAGGATACAGCTCCCATAATTGGTAAAGATACTAGATAGATTCATCGTAAAATCATGATTTTGCCAAATTTGCCCTTGAATATTAGTAGCGTTTTCTTTACAATCGTAAATAGTGTAAAAAAGCGTGCAAACGCATGAATATCATCTAAAGGAGAGATTCACATGGGAAAACTGTATGTATTTGATCACCCGTTAATTCAACATAAGATTACATATATTCGCGATAAGAATACAGGTACGAAAGATTTTCGTGAATTAGTGGACGAAGTAGCAAGCTTAATGGCTTTCGAAATTACTCGCGACCTTCCACTTAAGGACATTGAAATTGAAACACCTGTAAGCAAAGCGACAACAAAAGTGATCGCTGGTAAAAAACTTGGTTTAATTCCGATTTTACGTGCAGGTTTAGGAATGGTTGATGGAATTCTGAAATTAATTCCAGCAGCAAAAGTAGGACACGTTGGTTTATACCGTGACCCTAAAACATTGCAACCGGTAGAATACTATGTGAAACTTCCAACGGATGTAGAAGAGCGTGACTTTATCGTACTAGATCCGATGCTAGCAACAGGTGGTTCTGCGGCTGAAGCAATTAACTCTCTGAAAAAGCGCGGTGCGAAACAAATTAAATTAATGTGTATCGTTGCAGCTCCAGAAGGGGTAAAAGTAGTACAAGAAGAACATCCTGATGTTGATATTTATGTAGCAGCATTAGATGAGAAATTAAATGACCACGGATATGTAGTACCAGGTCTTGGTGATGCTGGTGACCGTTTATTCGGAACGAAGTAAGACAACTGACGAGCAGGGGAGATTCCCTAGCTCGTCTTTTTTGTTGTAAGCAAGTAGGGGAGGGGGAGAGGATAAATATACATCGTATATACAACATAAGTTGCATACACCTCACATATAATATAGAAGTCTTACGTCTGAGGAACACTATATTATGGAAGAAAAGCGTTATATCTCGAAAATATAATAGTGACAAACTTGTGAACATTTCCTTCTATTATAAAGAGAAAACTGTTAGAAATTGCATATATGTAACCAGTATTTAGAAGGGGAACGTTTTCATTTTTGGGAGGAAATGCCTAATACTCAAATTTTTAGATTTTTTACGATTTCTCGTTGACACTGTTAATACCCTATTGTATGCTAACAACGGGGATAGATGGTAGGGCTTTCAGTGACAAAATTACATCTATTCCGTGACGAAAATGTAAACTTTTTGTTTTGTATAGGATTTATGCAAAAAAATGAGTTATTATTAACACATCGTGAATGAGGGTTACATATTGGAGGGATGAATCCTTGCAAAAAAACGATCGCAGCCATATAAAAGCTTATGCTTTAATGTCAGGTATTCTTGCTCAATTAGTCGGTTCTATTCTTGTTGGAATCTTTGGTGGGCAGTGGATTGATAATAAGGTTGGAACGTTTCCGTTGTTTCTTATTATAGGGTTATTACTCGGACTAGGAACAGGGGTATACGCAATGATTCGACTCATTCGACATTACTATTCGGGAGAGCAATGATGATAGACGTACATGGACTTGTCCAAAGACAAAAGAAATATATGTACTACTTGCTTGCGCTTCTAGTGCTAGGATGGGGATTTACCTCTTACAAGGATGTATTTCTTGGACTGATTATCGGGACGATTTTCAGTTTTCTTAGTTTGCGCATCATTGCACGTAGAACAGACAAGCTGCTAGATCGCGTAACAAATGGAGAAAACGTGAAGTTCAAGGCAACAGCGGTAAGTACATATTCAAGATTCGCCACGATTGGGTTATTAATTTTATTTGCAGCCAAATATCAAGAGTTAATCGCGATGTGGGGCCTAGGTGTAGGATTGCTGACAGGATACCTTGTCATGATCATAGATTTTCTTTATTTAGAGTATAAGAGCAGGGAAGAGAGGTGAATTACTAGTGGAACACGGTAAATTAGTTGAATTTCTAGGTTTAACGTTCGATTTGTCATCAGTTATGATGGTTACTGTAGCAGCAGTTATTGTTTTCTTAATCGCTGTTATTGGAACTCGCAGCTTAGCTCTTCGCCCAACCGGAATGCAAAACTTCATGGAATGGGTGTTTGACTTCGTGAAAGGGATTATCAATAGTACGATGGACTGGAAAACAGGTGGACGTTTCTTAACGCTTGGCGTTACGCTTATCATGTTTATCATCGTATCGAACTTCCTTGGTTTACCATTCATGTATTCAGCAACTGAAGCTGGCGAACATATTGCATGGTGGAGATCACCAACGTCTGATCCAGCAGTTACATTAACATTAGCCGTGATGGTAGTTACCCTCACCCATTATTATGGAATTAAGATGAAGGGTACGAAAGAGTACGTAAAAGGTTATTTCCAACCTATGAAATTCTTATTCCCATTAAAGGTTATTGAGGAGTTTGCTAACACATTAACGTTAGGTCTTCGTTTATTTGGTAACATTTATGCAGGTGAGATCTTATTAGGATTACTTGCTAAGTTGGGCGGAGCATCAGTCCTTGGGGCATTAGGTGCGCTTGTACCAATGTTAGCATGGATGGGATTCAGTGTATTCGTTGGATCAATCCAAGCATTTATTTTCGTTATGTTAACGATGGTTTATATGGCTCATAAAGTAAGCCATGACCATTAATATAATTTAAGTAAGAAAAAATTTATTTTTTTATAATACAAAGGAGGACAAATTAAATGAGTTTAGGTGTAATCGCAGCTGCAATTGCAATTGGTTTATCAGCATTAGGTGCAGGTATTGGTAACGGTCTTATCGTATCACGTACAATCGAAGGTGTTGCTCGTCAACCAGAATTAAAAGGCGCACTTCAAACAATTATGTTCATCGGGGTTGCTTTAGTTGAGGCACTTCCAATCATCGGTGTAGTTATTGCATTCATCGTAATGAACAAATAAGGGAGACTCCCCTTACATAGATGGCGAAGAGTGTTTTTCCGAACTTTCTTCGCCATTGCTTTATGAATGAAACGTATGTCTTTTTTTTTCATATGATCAATTTAGATATTTTGAAGGGAGTGAATCCTTGTGCCAACTTTATTATTAGGTGCTGCCATTCCATTTGGAACGATTGCTTATACATTGTTCATTTTCTTACTTCTATTAGTAATGCTACGCAAATTTGCGTGGGGTCCTTTAATGGGAATTATGAAAGAACGTGAAGAGCATGTTACTAATGAAATCGACGCTGCAGAAAGAAGTAATGCTGAGGCGAAGAAATTAGTAGAAGAACAACGTGAAATGTTAAAACAATCACGTGTTGAAGCACAAGAGTTAATCGAAAGAGCGAAAAAGCAAGCTGTAGATCAAAAAGATGTTATTGTTGCTGCTGCGAAAGAAGAAGCAGAATCAATTAAAGCATCTGCTGTACAAGAAATTCAACGCGAAAAAGAGCAAGCAATTGCTGCTTTACAAGAACAAGTTGCTTCTTTATCTGTTCAAATTGCTTCTAAAGTAATTGAAAAAGAATTAAAAGAAGAAGATCAAGTGAAGTTAATTCGCGATTATATTAAAGAAGTAGGAGAAGCGCGATGAGCAATGGGATTGTAGCAAAACGTTATGCTGTCGCTCTTTTTAAAATTGCTAAAGAAAAACACGTATTAGAAATGTTTGAAGAGGAATTACGCCTTGTACAAAACGTTTATGTAAAGAACGGAGAACTACATAGCTTTTTAACGCAACCGAACATTTCAAAGGAACAAAAGAAAACGTTTCTTGCAAACGTATTCGGATCTGTTTCTGAATCTATTTTAAATACGTTATATATTTTAATTGATAACAAACGCATTGATATCTTACCTGAAATTGCAGATGAATATGTTGTTCTTGCTAATGAAGAACGTAACGTAGCGGACGCAACTGTATATTCTACTCGTCTTCTATCAGAAGAAGAGAAGCTTAACATTGCTGAAGCATTTGCAAAGAGAACGGGAAAAGATGCAATTCGCGTGAAAAATGTTGTAGATGAAGATTTACTAGGCGGAATTAAAGTACGTATTGGAAATCGCATTTATGACGGAAGTTTACAAGGAAAATTAGCACGTATTCAGCGTGAATTAATGAAGAATAGATAGGGGTGAAGCACATGAGCATCAGAGCTGAAGAAATTAGCGCACTGATAAAGCAACAAATCGAGAACTATCAGTCTGAAATCGAAGTTAGTGATGTTGGTACAGTTATCCAAGTTGGTGACGGTATCGCGCGTGCTCATGGTCTTGATAACGTTATGGCTGGTGAACTTGTAGAGTTCTCTAACGGCGTTATGGGACTAGCACAAAACTTAGAGGAAAACAACGTAGGTATTATCATTTTAGGACCTTACACAGAAATTCGTGAAGGTGACGAAGTTCGTCGTACTGGTCGCATCATGCAAGTACCGGTAGGAAAAGAACTAATTGGTCGTGTTGTAAACCCATTAGGTCAACCAGTTGATGGTTTAGGCCCAATCAATACAACAAACACTCGTCCAATCGAAAGTCCAGCACCAGGTGTAATGGATCGTAAATCTGTTCATGAGCCACTTCAAACAGGTATTAAAGCGATCGATGCTCTTGTACCAATTGGCCGTGGTCAACGTGAGTTAATCATTGGTGACCGTCAAACTGGTAAAACAGCAGTTGCACTTGATACAATCATTAACCAAAAAGATGAAGACATGATTTGTATCTACGTAGCAATTGGACAAAAAGAATCAACTGTACGTAACGTAGTAGAAACACTACGTAAGCACGGTGCATTAGAGTACACAATCGTTGTAACTGCATCTGCTTCTCAACCAGCTCCATTATTATACCTAGCTCCTTACGCTGGTGTAACAATGGGTGAAGAGTTCATGTACAATGGTAAACACGTATTAGTAGTATATGATGACTTATCAAAACAAGCAGCGGCTTACCGTGAGCTGTCATTACTATTACGTCGTCCTCCAGGTCGTGAAGCTTACCCAGGGGATGTATTCTACTTACATTCTCGCTTATTAGAGCGTGCAGCAAAATTAAGTGATGCAAAAGGCGGCGGTTCTTTAACTGCACTACCTTTCATCGAAACACAAGCAGGGGACGTATCAGCATACATCCCAACAAACGTAATTTCTATTACGGATGGACAAATCTTCTTACAATCTGACCTATTCTTCTCTGGCGTACGTCCAGCGATCGATGCGGGTACTTCTGTATCTCGTGTAGGTGGATCTGCTCAGATTAAAGCAATGAGTAAAGTATCAGGTACACTTCGTCTTGACCTTGCATCTTACCGTGAGTTAGAAGCGTTCGCTCAGTTCGGTTCTGACCTTGATAAAGCAACTCAAGCGAAATTAAACCGTGGTGCTCGTACTGTTGAGGTATTAAAACAAGGATTACACAAACCATTACGTGTAGAGAAACAAGTTATCATTCTTTACGCTTTAACACGTGGATTCCTAGATGATATCCCAGTAGTAGATATCACTCGTTTTGAAGAAGAATTCCATGCTTGGTTAGATTCTAATGCGACTGACTTATTAGAAGAAATCCGCACAACTAAGAAACTTGCGGATGACGACAAATTTGCAGCAGCAATCAATGGATTTAAAAAAGTATTTGTAGCTTCTGAATAATAATAAAAAGTGAAGCCGACTGTTCAGCCCCATCGGCTAAGGTTCTTTCTCACAGAAGGTGCTTTTTACCTTCTTGTGGGGAAGGTTCTTAGACGAAAGGGGCTAGGAGGCGGAACTAGATTAATAAAAGCGGAAGCGGCTCGTTCTGAATGTGAGGGGGATGGAGCTTCTGACGAAGAGGTGGTGTTTGCCTCGTAGGAAGAAGTGAAGCCACCGAGCATTCAAGCCGCTGGAGCTAGATAGTATATATAAAAGGCATCTCGGGCTCTGAGATTGCTAAAGGTCATGTAAAGGAAAAGAGTAGGTGCACCTATTCTTTTCCTTCAATCATGAGCAAGAATATCTTGCAACGTAGATTAGGAAGAGGATTCTTACTAATCGTGCCAACTTCCGGAAAAAAGGTGGTGAAAACCTGTGGCATCTTTACGCGATATAAAAGCGAAGATTAACTCGACAAAGAAAACGAGTCAAATTACGAAAGCGATGGAGATGGTATCTGCATCTAAGTTAAACCGTGCAGAGCAAAATGCTAAATCTTTCGTTCCGTATATGGAAAAGATTCAAGAAGTAGTAGCGAGCATTGCGCAAGGAAGCAAAGGGATTAATCATCCAATGCTAAATGCGCGTCCTGTAAAGCGTACAGGATACATCGTTATTACGTCTGATCGCGGACTAGCAGGTGGTTATAACAGTAACGTATTACGTACAGTAAGTAACGTAATTCGTGAACGTCATAATATGGATTCAAACCAATATTCTATTATTGTGCTTGGACGACTAGGACGTGATTATTTAAAACGTCGCGGCTTTAACATTATTGATGAAGTAGTTGGATTATCTGACCACCCATCATTTACTGATATTAAAGACCTTGCTTCTCGAGCAATTGCGATGTTTGCAGATGGTGCTTATGATGAGCTGTACATCTACTACAACCATTACGTAAGTAAAATTTCACAAGAGGTAACGGAAAATAAAATTTTACCGCTTACTGATGTGGCGTCTGACAAACCGACGACAGCTTATGAATTCGAACCTTCTGAAGAAGAAATTTTAAAAGTACTATTGCCACAATACGCAGAAAGCTTAGTGTACGGTGCATTACTAGACGGTAAAGCAAGTGAACACGCAGCGCGTATGACAGCAATGAAGAGTGCTACAGACAACGCAATGGAAGTTATCGATTCACTTACACTTTCATTCAACCGTGCGCGTCAGGCAGCGATTACGCAAGAAATTACGGAAATCGTTGGTGGAGCAGCAGCGTTAGAATAGTATTAAAAGGCGGAAGCGGTTCGTTCAGAATGAGAGGGGGATGGAGCTTTTGACGTAGAGGCGATTTGTGCCTCGTAGGAAAAAGCGAAGCCACCGAACATTCTAACCGCTGGAGCTGGATTCAATAAAAAGTGTAGGTGGCTTGCTCAGAAGGGGAGGGCATTGGAACTCCTGACAAAGAGGTGTTCTTTGCCTCGTAGGAAGGGGTGAAATGACCGACCCTTCTAGCCACCGGAGCTAGATTCAATAAAAGGCGGAAGCGGCTCTGTCAAAAGAGTCGCGTAAGCTATAAACCAATAAAAAATTAAAAGCTAGCTGCTCGTAGAAAGTTGGCTAATTAAAAGAAAGCTAGGAGGGAACCCGATGAATAAAGGGCGCGTTACGCAAATCATGGGTCCGGTTGTAGACGTTAAGTTTGATGGCGGAAAGCTACCAGAAATCTACAACGCCCTTACGGTAAAACAAAGCAACGAAAACGGAAGTATTAACTTAACATTTGAAGTTGCACTTCATTTAGGTGATGATACAGTTCGTACAGTTGCAATGTCTTCCACAGATGGACTTGTTCGTGGCACAGAAGTAGAAGATACTGGTAAACCAATCTCTGTACCAGTTGGTGATGTAACACTTGGTCGCGTATTTAACGTATTAGGTGATGCAATTGACTTAGATGGTGAGGTTCCTGCAGATGTACATCGTGATCCAATTCACCGTCAAGCACCTGCATTCGAAGAATTATCTACTAAAGTAGAAATTCTTGAAACTGGTATTAAAGTAGTAGACTTACTTGCTCCTTACATTAAGGGTGGTAAGATCGGCCTATTCGGTGGTGCCGGCGTAGGTAAAACAGTATTAATTCAGGAATTAATTAACAACATCGCACAAGAGCACGGTGGTATCTCTGTATTCGCTGGTGTAGGTGAGCGTACTCGTGAGGGTAATGACTTATACCACGAAATGAGCGATTCTGGCGTAATCAAGAAAACTGCGATGGTATTCGGACAAATGAACGAGCCACCTGGAGCACGTCAACGTGTTGCATTAACAGGTTTAACAATGGCTGAGCATTTCCGTGATGAGCAAGGACAAGACGTACTTCTGTTCATCGATAACATCTTCCGTTTCACGCAAGCGGGTTCTGAAGTATCTGCCCTTCTTGGTCGTATGCCATCTGCGGTAGGTTACCAACCAACACTTGCAACAGAAATGGGTCAATTACAAGAGCGTATTACATCTACAAATAAAGGGTCTATCACGTCTATCCAAGCGGTATATGTACCAGCCGATGATTATACTGACCCAGCACCAGCTACAACGTTCGCTCACTTAGATGCAACAACAAACTTAGAGCGTCGTTTAACGCAAATGGGTATTTATCCAGCCGTAGATCCATTAGCATCTACATCTCGTGCACTTTCTCCAGAAATCGTAGGAGAAGAACATTATGAAGTAGCTCGTCAAGTACAGCAAACTTTACAACGTTATAAAGAGCTTCAAGATATCATCGCTATCTTAGGTATGGATGAGTTATCTGAAGAAGATAAGTTAGTTGTACATCGTGCTCGTCGTATTCAATTCTTCTTATCTCAAAACTTCCACGTAGCTGAGCAGTTTACAGGTCAAAAAGGTTCTTACGTACCTGTAAAGAATACAGTTAGTGGTTTCAAAGAAATTCTAGAAGGAAAATATGATGACCTTCCAGAAGATGCATTCCGTTTAGTAGGTGGCATTGAAGAAGTTATTGAAAACGCGAAGAAAATGATGGCGTAAGGCCTTAGGAGGGACGAAGTATGAAGACATTTCCAGTCAGTATTGTAACTCCTGATGGACCGGTTTACGAAAAAGAAGTAGAAATGGTAAGTGTAAAAGCAGAGAGTGGGGAAATGGGGATCTTACCAGGTCACATTCCAACTGTTGCACCATTAAAAATTAGTGCAGTTCGTCTGAAAAATGGTGGACACACTGATTATGTAGCAGTAAGCGGTGGCTTTATCGAAGTTCGTCCAGATAAAGTGACTGTATTATCATCATCTGCTGAAGAAGCAAACCATATCGATATCCATCGCGCAAATGAAGCGAAGCGTCGCGCTGAGCAACGTCTGCAAGATAAACAAGCACATGTTGACTTTAAACGTGCAGAAATGGCATTACAACGTGCCGTGAACCGTTTAAACGTTTCCGATATGAAGTGAAAAAATCCGTAAGGGCTTTGCCTTTACGGATTTTTTTTTGTGTATTTTATGGATAATTTTACAAAACTGGTATAATTATATTGATGCTTGTATAAGTAGAAGTGTACAACAATTTATATTTCATAAAGGGGATGAATCAATGATTGGTGAAATGAAGCGAGAAGCATTGTACTCTTTAAAGGGAAAATGGGGACTAGGTGTTGGATCAACAATTTTATATTTTATTTTAAGTTATGTCGTTTCGATGGCTGCAATGCTTATACTATTAATTCCAGGAATTATTATATTTCTCTTATTTGCTGGTCTAGCAGGTTCACTTGAAGGGCAAACAATATCAAATGGAGCAAGTGTTACATTCGGGATTTTTTATTGCATTATGATAATTTTGAGTAGCGCATCGTATGGGATTACATCATACGGTTATACAAATGTATTTTTACAGATCAGTAAACGAGAAGATGCTAAAGTAGATTACTTATTTGAAGGATTTCGTGGCTTTAAAAGAATGATGAAAACAATGTGGGCAATGCTTGCAATTTTATTATATACAGGTACATGGATTCCGATATTGTTAGTAGCCTTATTTGCATTTTTTGGTGAAGAAGGAAATGCGTCGTTTGCTATTGCTATCTGTGTACTACTAGCAATTTCAATTGTTGGTATGATTGTGATGTATTTTTCTTATGCACTGACGTACTATGTGATGATTGAAAATCCAGAATATAGTGTTTCGCAGGCGATGAAGGAAAGTAAGAATCTTATGAAGGGTCATAAGTTAGATTTGTTTCTTTTATGGCTGAGCTTCATAGGATGGGCTATTTTAGCGCTTCTTACTTTTGGAATAGGATTTCTTTGGTTTAGTCCGTATATGAGTACGACGACAGCACACTTTTATCGCTATATTTCAAAAGGTGAATTTCAATAGGAACATGCTATACTAATAGAATTATTGTGTATAGGAGGCGAGGCTACGCATGATTAGTGATTTAAAAGGAGAAGCACTAGATTCATTAGAAGGGAAATGGGGATTAGCTGTTGGGGCTACACTACTCATTTCAATTCTTATCACAGCTTTTGATTTTAGTGTTGATTGGGGATTTTCTTTAATTTTCGGTTGGCAAAAAACAAACGGTTCACTTTCAATGAATATTCTTACATTTTTCGTTACTGGACCGTTAACTTTAGGTGGATATTACCTTGGTTTAAATATCCTTCGTGAAAAGCAAGCTAGTATCGGTAATGTATTCATTTGGTTTTCAGAGGGAAAGAGATTTCTAAAATCATTTTTATTATATTTATTAGTAAATCTTTATCTTTTCTTATGGACGTTATTGTTCATTATTCCAGGTATTATTAAATCATTTTCTTATGCGATGACATACTTTATTATAAACGATCATCCTGAGTATTCACTGAACCAAGCTATTACAGAAAGTCGTCGTATGATGGATGGACATAAGATGGAGTATTTCATTTTATGTTTAAGTTTTATTGGCTGGTTTATATTAAGTTGTATTACGTTAGGGATTGGATTCTTATGGTTAATTCCATATTTCTATACGACATCTGCAGCTTTTTACGAAGAGATTGCAGAAGAATATTATGAGAAAAATATTTAGCACTAAAAAACCCCCGGTATGAATTATTTGTTCATACTGGGGGTTTTTTGTAGAAACTTTATAAACTGATTACTAGTAAGTGGTTTACTGAAATAGTAACCTTGCATATATTTACAGTTATGTTTTTGCAGAAACTTAAGTTGTTTTTCGGTTTCAATTCCTTCGGCGACGACTGAAAGATTTAAAGTATTCGCGAGGGAAAGAATTGTAGAAACGATGGCTCGTTCTTCAGGACGATGATCAGCTAATTGTGTAAATTCTCTCGGTACTTTTAATGTGTCGATTGGAAAAATTGATAAATAAGCAAGAGAAGAGTACCCAGTACCGAAGTCATCAATGGAAGTTTGGATACCGTACTCTTTTAATTGCTTCAGTCTCAATAACGTTTCTTTCTCGTCAATCATTGCAATTCTTTCTGTTAACTCAAGTGTTACATATTTTGGATCGACTTGCACGTCGTTTAATATTTGTGAAATGTTTTCGATTAATTGATCTTGCCGGAATTCTTTTGCGGATAAATTAACACTTATTTTTAAATTTTGGTAGCCAAAGGTATGCCATATTTTTAATTGGAGACAAGCTTCTTGTAATACCCAATGCCCAAGTGGGACTACTTGTGGCGTCTCTTCTACAATTGGAATAAACTCACATGGTGAAATGTCACCTAATAGTGGGTGTTTCCAACGTATTAAAGCTTCAGCACCGATAATTTTATTTGTTGTCGTATCAATTTGTGGTTGATAAACGAGATAAAATTCTTTGTTTACTAAAGCGATTGGCAAATCTTTTTCAATTCGAGCTTTTCGTTCCATTTTTTTATATAGTTCTTTCGTGTAAAGAGAGCTACCGTTTTTTCCTTTATTCTTTGCTTCGTACATGGCCATATCAGCATGCTGCAAAATGGATAGCGCATCTTCACCTGCTTCAGGATATATTGCAATTCCGATGCTCGGTGAGATTTGTAAATGTTGATTTTCGATTTCAAATGGCTCATTCATGGCCGCTACAATCCTATCAGCTATTTTTTGGACATCTGGCTTTTTTTTGTAATTCTCGATAAGGATTGTGAACTCATCCCCAGCTAGCCGCGCGAGTTTCATATTTGATGTTGCTATTCTTTCGAGCCTTTTTGCTACTGCGATGAGCAACAGGTCTCCTACTCGATGACCGAGGGTATCATTAATAACTTTAAAACGGTCTAGGTCGAGAAACATAACAGCAAAAGGCTTTTTCGATATTTTTGCTCGTGCAATTGCCTGTTCTAAATGTTGATGAAATGCACGTCGATTTGCAAGCTCTGTTAAAGTATCATGGTATGCTAGGAAATTAATTTGTTCTTGTTGTTGTTTGCTTTCCGTAATATCTTTAATCATTAAATAAACCCCAGAAATTTTCTCCTTTAAAAAGATCGGTACGGCGGTAACGTGCAAGTAGTAAATATCTCTGTTTTTATGGTACGCCCGTATTTCTAAAGAGATAGAATACCCCTTTTTCACGCGATGAAAGGCGTTAATCATTTCTTCTAAATCTTCTTCGTATATGAGTGAATAGTAAGGCTGGTTTAATAATTCATTCGTTTGATAACCGAGTAAAGTAGTACCAGCGTTATTTACTTTGAGAAAATTACCGTACAAATCTAATGTGAAGATTGGATCTGGATGATGCTCGTATAAAGATTTAAACATTTGTTGATTATGATAGAGTTCATTTTTCTGTTCTACTAAATCTTCTGTACGTAGTTTAATTTGTTTCTCGAGTTCTGAGTTGAATTGCATTTGAGCTAGCAATAAGATTTTATTTTGTTTTCGAACTAAACTATGACGTATGAGCACGAAAGAGAAAGTTATTATAAGTCCGATTACTATAATAGGCGCAAAAACGTATTCAACTAATATGAAAACAATAAGCATTACTACCGAAATATACGGTAATGATAATCGGATTGATTCACCAATTTTAGGTGTTAGTAGTACTTGTTCTTGTTTTTCAGGCTTTTTTGTATGGAGAATACAGGCGATTGCTACTAGTACTAAGGTTACTTGATAGAAAGGAGTAACTGTAAACATAGAATACTCTGGTATGAAGTATTTTATATACGCATAAATCGCATCTGTAGTAGCATATAAAATTAAAGCACTGCCAAGAAGTGCACCGACCTTTTTAGGTAATAAGGATAGTGGTTTGAATAAAAGGTTGATTCCTATTAAGAGAAAGAGTAAATCAGCCATTGGATAGGTAAGTTGAACAAATATGTCGATATAGGATGTTGTAAAGATATGAATAGTTTGTTCAATAAGTAAGTAGTAACTTAAAGTAAATTGGGCTGTAACGATAATACAAATATCACATAGCATAAAAAGTTTTTCTAATAAATCTCGGTTATAAATGATTTCGTATAGAAAGGCAAACGTAAAGCTAACTAAAAAAAGTAAGTAAAAAAAGTCAGATGGATCAACGAACGTATAGAAGTCCTTTACAATTAAACGCTGATAGGCAACGACTATATCACCGATAAAATAAGAGAGAGCTCCAACAGATAATATGATCCAAAATAAACGAGATAGCCCTTCTTTCATGTTTGAAAAATAAAGTATATAACTACAAGCGATAATATCAATTAATAGGGTACTCGTTCCGATTAATAGCTGAAAAGAAAATGAGTATTCATATAGAAAAGGCATCGCTACATAGTGAAGCGTTATAGACAGCAATACAATGCTTATAAGAATACTTACATGTGTTTGTTTTTTCATTTATATCACCTACGGTTTCTTGAAAAGCATATATAAGTTTTATATTTATTTTGCACAATTATAGTAAGTTGTAAAGATAGATTTTAATAATTCTTGTTTCTGCCTCCCAACATATCGACATAGGAATTTGAAGTTTGCTATAATGATTAGAATAGTTGCATTATTTAGAAAAATTTAAAAATAATAATTACTGCAACTAGGACATATTGTTTACTATGTGAACTTGTTCTTAATTTAGGGGGGAGGGTTTCACAATGGCAAGTGTATATGAAAATAGTTATATGATCGTTTTGATTTTCTTGCTATTAGGTATATTGCTGCCGGTAGTGGCTCTTACATTAGGAAGGATGCTGCGCCCAAATAAACCAAGTGCAGCAAAGGCGACGACGTATGAGAGTGGAATTGAGCCTTTTCATGATGCAAATATTCGGTTTCATGCTCGTTATTATATTTTCGCTTTATTGTTTGTGATCTTTGATGTAGAAACTTTATTTTTATATCCTTGGGCTGTTGCGTATGACAAGCTAGGTTTATTTGCATTAATTGAAATGCTCATCTTTGTTGTAATGTTGCTAGTTGGATTAGCGTATGCTTGGAAAAAGAAGGTGTTACAATGGTTATAAATTTTGAGGAATTACATCCAAATGAGCGAGCAGAATTAGAACGAAATATCTTTTTTTCTACATTGGAACAGTTGAAAGGATGGGCGAGGAGCAATTCTTTATGGCCGATGACATTCGGACTGGCGTGCTGTGCAATTGAAATGATGGGAGTAGGCTCATCACATTATGATTTAGATCGATTTGGGTCATTTTTTCGGACTTCACCAAGGCAATCGGACGTCATGATTGTATCGGGAACGGTAACGAAGAAGATGGCTCCTATTGTTCGGCGCTTATATGATCAAATGCCCGAACCGAAATGGGTTATTGCGATGGGATCTTGTGCAACAGCAGGTGGTCCGTATGTAAATTCATATGCTGTTGTGAAAGGTGTAGACCAAATTGTACCAGTTGATGTGTATATTCCTGGTTGTCCCCCAAATCCAGCTGCTTTAATTTATGGAATTAATAAATTAAAAGAAAAAATTCGTTACGAAGCAAAGACCGGGAAGCAGGTGACGAATAAATGAGCAATCCAAATAAAGATTTAGAGGAGCTGAAAAAAGAAGCAGCTAGGCGTGCAAAAGAAGAAGCGAGAAAACGCCTTGTAGCGAAACACGAGGCGGAAATAAGTGAGCTTGAGGAAGAAGATCAAGAAAAAGGGAAAGCGCTACCAAAAAAAGATGATATTACTATAGAAGAAGCAAAACGACGTGCAGCAGCTGCTGCAAAAGCAAAAGCGGCGGCGTTAGCGAAGCAGAAAAGAGAAGGAACCGAGGAAGTAACGGAAGAAGAAAAAGCGAAAGCCAAGGCGAAGGCAGCAGCGGCTGCAAAGGCAAAAGCGGCAGCGTTAGCGAAGCAGAAAAGAGAAGGGACAGAAGAAGTAACGGAAGAAGAAAAAGCGAAAGCCAAGGCGAAGGCAGCAGCGGCTGCAAAAGCAAAAGTGGCGGCGTTAGCGAAGCAGAAAAGAGAAGGAATAGAAGAAGTAACGGAAGAAGAAAAAGCGAAAGCCAAGGCGAAGGCAGCAGCCGCCGCAAAGGCAAAAGCGGAGGCGTTAGCGAAGCAGAAAAGAGAAGGGACAGAAGAAGTAACGGAAGAAGAAAAAGCGAAAGCCAAGGCGAAGGCGGTGGCAGCTGCCAAGGCAAAAGCGGCAGCATTGGCGAAGCAGAAAGCCTCGCAAGGTGATGGGGATTCGGGAGATGAAAAGGCAAAGGCAATTGCAGCGGCAAAAGCGAAAGCAGCAGCGGCTGCAAGAGCGAAGACAAAGGGGGCTGAAGGTAAGAAAGAGGATGAGCCGAAGCAGAAAGAACTGTCCGTAAATCAGCCGTATTTAAATCAGTATGTTGAGGCTATTAGGGAGAAGTTAGGAGAGGGTGCATTAGTAGATTCCTACATTAATAAACTGTCAAAGGATGTGCCAACTCTTGTGGTGGATCCCGAAAAATATTATGAAGTGATGGAGTCACTGAGATTCCATGAGGGACTTGCTTTTGATTATATGTCAGAGCTACATGCGACGGATTTTGTGACACATATGGAAGTGTATGTTCATTTGTTTTCATATGGCAAGAAACAATCGGTAGCGGTGAAGGTAAAGCTAGACCGGGAAACGCCGCAAGTCGAATCTGTGACAGCGCTTTGGAAAGGGGCTGACTGGCCGGAGCGAGAAGCATACGATTTGCTCGGCATTATATTTAAAGGGCATCCGAATTTAACACGTATTTTAATGCCAGAGGATTGGGTAGGATATCCGCTTAGAAAAGACTATGAACCGTATGATGTGGAGGTGTAGCTATGATCCGCACGGAAGAGATGCTTTTGAATGTAGGACCTCAGCATCCGAGTACACATGGTGTGTTCAGGCTCGTAATTAAGATTGACGGGGAAATTATTAAAGAAGCTACACCTGTTATTGGGTATTTACATCGCGGGACGGAAAAGATCGCTGAGAGCTTACAGTATACGCAAATTATTCCTTATACAGATCGAATGGACTATTTATCAGCTATGACGAATAATTACGTCATTTGCCATGCTGTAGAGACGATGATGGGGCTTGAAATTCCAGAGCGTGCCGAATACTTGCGAGTACTTGCGATGGAGCTAGGAAGAATTGCAAGCCATCTCGTTTGGTGGGGGACGAATCTTCTTGATATAGGAGCGGTTAGCCCGTTTTTGTACGCGTTTCGTGAACGAGAGATGATTATAAATTTATTAAATGAATTATGCGGGGCACGGCTTACTTTTAACTATATGAGAGTTGGTGGTGTGAAGTGGGATGCGCCAGATGGTTGGATTGAAAAGGTGGAAGAGTTTGTTCCGTATATGAGGGAGCAACTGGCAGGTTATCATGATCTTGTTAGCGGTAATGAGATTTTCTTAAATCGTGTGAAAGGCGTTGGTATATATAGCGCGGAAGAAGCGATTTCGTATTCTTTAAGCGGAGCAAATTTGCGGTGCACTGGAGTAAACTGGGATCTTCGCAAAGATGAGCCGTATTCGATTTATGATCGTTTTGATTTTGATATTCCTGTTGGAAGCGTGGGAGATGCTTGGGATCGCTACGTTTGCCGAATGCAAGAAATCGAGGAGTCTTTAAAGATTGTTGAGCAAGCGGTTCAGCAGTTCCCGAAAGATGGAGCTGTGCTGGCAAAAGTACCAAAAATTATTAAGGCACCTAAGGGAGAAGCATTTGTACGTATCGAATCGCCGCGCGGAGAGATTGGGTGTTATATCGCTAGTGACGGAAAGAAAGAGCCGTACCGTTTGAAGTTTCGTAGGCCATCTTTTTATAACTTGCAAATTTTACCGAAGTTATTGAAAGGTGAAAACATCGCTAATTTAATTACGATTTTAGGTGGAGTTGATATTGTACTTGGGGAGGTTGATGGCTAATGATTGAGACGCTCTTACAATCACCTTCAAGCTGGACGAATTTCTTCATTTTTTTCGGATTAGCGGTACTTCTACTATTTGCAGTCCTTGGCTTCGTTACATATGGAATCTTGGCAGAACGGAAAGTGATGGGGTTTATGCAAGGGCGGATTGGCCCAAACCAGGTTGGAGGCCGATTTGGTTTACTGCAAACGGTAGCTGATGTTTTAAAACTATTATTGAAAGAAGATAGTATTCCGAAAGCAGCAGATAAACCGCTGTTTATATTAGCGCCTGTCATTGCATTTGCACCAGCATTTATGGTGCTTGCGGTTATCCCGTTCACTGATAAATTTCAATTTGCAGATATTGGAGTTGGGCTACTTTATTATATTGCTGTTTCCGGTATTACGACGATAGGTGTTGTAACTGGGGGATGGGCATCGAATAATAAATATTCCCTTTTAGGAGGGATGCGTGCGGCGGCGCAAATGATTTCTTATGAGATTCCGCTCGTAATGAGTGTAATTGGTATCGTTTTGCTAGCTGGTAGCCTGAATTTAAATGAGATTGTAGCGGCGCAGGAGAAGGTTTGGTACATTTTCGTACAGCCAATTGGCTTCGTCGTTTTCTTAATCGCAGCAGTTGCAGAGTTAAATAGAACGCCATTCGATTTGCCAGAAGCGGAGTCAGAACTTGTTTCTGGATATCATACGGAATACTCAGGTTTTCGCTGGGCGTTTTTCATGCTTTCAGAGTACGTATATTTCTTCGGGATGGCATCGTTAATTACAGTGCTCTTTTTAGGCGGATGGAATCCAGTCATGTTTCTTGGATTTATCCCAGGTGCCGTATGGTTTGCTTTGAAATTTAGCAGTGTAGTCTTTCTATTAATTTGGTTCCGCGTTACGTTCCCGCGTATAAGAGGTGACCAGTTAATGGAGTTTGGTTGGAAAGTATTATTGCCGATTGCACTTGCAAATATTTTCTTAACGGCATTGATTAAGGAGTTATTCTTCTAATCTATGAGGGGGGTGCCAGTAAGAGATGAAAGGACTATTTAAAGGATTAAAATATACATTAAGTAATTTGAGCAAGAAGAAGGTAACGTATGATTATCCAAATCAACCGTTGCCGTTGCCAGACCGTTTTCGTGGAATTCAAAAATTTTATCCGGAGAAATGTATTGTTTGTAATCAGTGCTCTAACATTTGTCCGACAGACTGTATTCAGTTAACAGGAAAGAAACATCCGGATCCTACGAAAAAAGGAAAAATTATCGACACGTATGATATTAATTTTGAAATTTGTATTCTTTGTGATTTATGTACAGAAGTTTGTCCGACAGAGGCAATTGTCATGACAAATAACTTTGAACTCGCGGAATATTCACGTGATGACTTATTTAAAAATTTGCAGTGGCTTGACGAAAACGACGAAAACGTCAGGAAGGAGAACAAGGCATGAATGGCGAGTTTGTAGCATTCTTTATACTATCCTTGTCTGCAATTATCGGCGGTGTTCTTATGTTGAACTTAACGAAAGTTATGCACATGATGCTAGCTCTCGTTCTGACATTTCTCAGCATTGCAGGTTTGTATTTTCTTTTATCAGCTGAATTTATAGGCGTTGCACAAATTTTACTTTACTCTGGTGCAATCACAATTATTATGATTTTCGGCATTATGTTAACGAAACATAACGCGGAAAATGAATCGCGTCTTACTCTTCGAAAATGGATTATCTTCTTTGCAGTTGTAGCATTTGGAGCGGTTATGTATTTCGCTGTTAATAATGTTGATTTTGCAAATGAAAGCACACAAGGAAGTTTACCTCTCCATGAAAACAACACACTTCAAATCGGTACGCTTCTCTATTCAAAATATATTATCCCATTTGAACTAACTTCAGTTATTTTACTTGTAGCACTCGTTGGCGCGATTGTACTTGCGAAAAAGGATGAGAAAGAGGAGGATTCCAATGAGTAGCGTTCCAGCTTCTGCATATTTAACACTTGCGATTATTTTGTTTTGCATCGGTCTATTTGGAGCTTTAACAAAGCGGAATACAGTAATCGTATTAGTTTGTATCGAATTAATGCTGAATGCTGCCAATTTAAACTTAGTGGCGTTTAGTAAATTAGGCTTATTTCCGAATTTAACAGGTCAAATTTTCTCACTGTTTACGATGGCTGTAGCGGCAGCGGAAGCGGCGGTAGGACTCGCTATTTTAATTGCTTTATATCGTAATCGTACAACAGTTCAGGTGGATGAAATGGATACGCTTAAAGGATAGCATTGTGACCGAAAAAGGGGGAAGGAAACAATGATCGATTATGCATGGCTCATACCGCTTTTCCCACTCGTTTCGTTTTTGTTACTTATTATATTCGGGAAGAAAATTAGAGAAGGAAGCAGCGTACTTAGTATTTTTTTCGTCTTTCTCTCCTTTATACTTGCGGTACTTGTGTTAATAGAAAGGTTTTCAGAAGCAAGCGTGAAGCATAAGTGGGTGTGGCTTAGAGCTGGAGATGTGGATATATCATTCGGCTTTGAAGTGACTGCATTAGGAGCTTTAATGTTATTTATCGTGACGCTTGTGAGTCTACTTGTACATGTGTATTCGAAAGGTTATATGAAAGGTGATGAACGATTACCAACCTTTTACGCATATTTAGGACTCTTTACATTTGCGATGTTAGGGCTTGTTATATCAACGAATTTATTACAGCTTTATATATTTTGGGAATTAGTTGGCCTTGGTTCATTTTTACTTATCGGTTTTTATTTCTTTAAAGAAGAAGCGAAGGCTGCTGCAAAAAAGGCTTTTATTATGACCCGTATTGGGGATGTTGGTTTATTTATCGGGATGATCTTAATTTTTTGGTACGCAGGTAGTTTTGAATATGACGCAATATTTAGGGCGATTTATACAGGGGATCTACCTCCTTACATGATTACAATAACAGCGATATTAATTTTTATCGGGGCGATGGGAAAATCAGGTCAGTTCCCGCTTCATACGTGGTTGCCAGATGCAATGGAGGGGCCAACGCCCGTTTCGGCACTTATTCACGCGGCGACGATGGTCGCGGCTGGCGTATATTTAGTAGCGACGATGTTCCCTCTATTTTCAGCAAGTACAGTGGCGATGCAGACAGTGGCAATCGTTGGAGCTTTCACTGCAATCTTTGCGGCCTCTATCGGTCTTGTGCAAACAGATATAAAGAGGGTGCTTGCTTATTCTACAGTTAGCCAGCTCGGGTATATGATGCTCGCGTTAGGTTCTGCCGGCTATGTAGCTGGTATATTCCATTTAACGACACACGCTTTTTTTAAAGCACTACTATTTTTGGCAGCAGGAAGTGTAATTCATGCTGTGCATACGCAAAACATTAATAAAATGGGCGGTTTACAGAAGAAGATGAAAGTAACTGGTACGCTATTTTTAATAGGTACCCTTGCCATTAGCGGTGTTCCGCTGCTTTCCGGTTTTTTCAGCAAAGATGAAATTTTAGCGGCGACGTGGATGAATGGCAATTACGTTTTATTTACTTTAGCAGTAATTGCGGCGTTTTTAACAGCATTTTATATGTTCCGCCTATACTTTCTTGTCTTTACTGGAGAAACGAAGACGAAGGAAGAAGTGCATGAATCGCCTCGCGTTATGACGTATCCAATGATTGTTCTCGGCGTTCTTGCGGTAGTGGCAGGATATATAAATACACCATGGTTTGGGACATTTCTCGGAGATTGGTTGACGAAAGATGTAGGGTTTAAGGTTGAAGAAGCGCATGGACCAGTTTGGATTATGATTGTTGCGACACTCGTTTCATTTGCGGGAATCGCTCTTGCATATTTCATATATGGCAAGAAATCAATTTCTAGAGATTGGGCTGGGGGTACGGAAACATCTCTTTATAATCTTTTGAAAGAAAAATATTATGTGGATGAACTATACAACATGACGGTGATCCCTATTACGAAAGGAATCGCTCATGTGCTTCGCTTATTTGAAGTGTATGTAGTCGAAGGAATTGCAGTTTTAATTGGAAGTGTAGTTAAAGGCACAAGTAATCTTGGATCGAAACTTCAAAACGGGAATGTACAAGTGTACGGTACTGTAACGGCGGTTTCGCTCGCTGTACTCGTCATTATTTTGCTCTATACGGGAGGGGATTTACGATGAATGATTTGTTGTTAACGTTCTTCATTTTTTCCCCGCTTTTAGGAATTTTATTGCTTGTATTAACACCGAAAAAGGAATTGCGTACAGTGCGGGCGCTTGGCTTATTTGGGACGGCACTTCCATTTGGAATCGCTATCGTCCTCGCTTGTACATATGCTTCTGGAAAGAATTTGTCACTATTTGATGAAAAGGTGAAATGGATTAAGTTTGGAGATTTTACAGCGGTGGATAAAAGGTGGTTTTCTATTTATTACGAGCTCGGTATTGATGGTTTGTCGCTTGTCATGATGGTACTGACGGCTCTTCTAGCGATGCTTGCAGCAATTGCAGCCTTTTCTATTAAAAGAAACTTAAAAGCATTTTATATGCTGTTACTTATGCTAGAAATAGGAATGCTCGGCGTCTTTGCTGCTCAAAACTTAATGTTGTTTTTTATCTTCTTTGAAATTACGTTGCCACCAATGTTCTTATTAATTGGAAAGTGGGGAAAATTGTCGAGTGAAAAGGCTGCGTATAGTTATTTAATATATAACGGTATTGGCTCAGCTATTTTGCTCATTGTTTTCTCAATTTTGTTCGCGAAAACAGGTACAACAAATATTGTGGAGCTGAAAGAGATATTAAGAAGCGTAAGTGCAGAAGGAGAACTTGTCATCCCAAGTAGTTTGCAGCTTAGTGTATTTATTGCCATAATGATTGCCTTTGCAATTAAACTACCTGTTTTTCCGTTGCACCGCTGGATGGTCAATGTACACATAGAAGCGCATCCAGCTGTAGTTATGCTTCATGCTGGAGTTTTGCTAAAGATTGGAGCGTACGGTATTATTCGCTTCGGGAAAGGGCTATTCCCGGAATATTTTCACGATGTTGCAACACTAATTGCGATATTAGGCGTAATTAATTTATTATACGGTGCCTTTTTAGCGCTCATCCAAACGGACTTTAGGAAAGTACTGGCTTACTCTAGTATTTCGCATATGGGAATTGTGTTAATGGGACTTGCGTCACTTAATGCACCTGGTACACAAGGAGCGTTATTCCAAGTTGTATCACATGGTTTAATTGCAGCCTTGCTCTTCTTCCTACTGGGTGTTATAGAACAACGATTTGGAACTTCGGATATTACGGTGCTAGGCGGACTTGCGAAAAGTGTACCGATACTTAGCGGATTCTTTTTAGCAGGAGGAATGGCCTCGCTTGGATTACCAGGGATGTCTGGGTTTGTTAGTGAATTTCTTGCCTTTCTCGGTTTATTTCAAGGAGAGCCCGTCATTGCTGCAGTCGGTGTGATTGGCATCATTTTAACCGCTGTATACGTATTAAGGGCGACACTTCAAGTGACATTTGGAAAGAAAGAGTGGGAAGCAAAATCTGATATACACGGATGGGAGTATGTCCCTGTTTTACTACTTATCTTTTGTATTATTGCAATTGGAGTTATGCCAGAGTTACTAGGGGATCCGCTTCAAAATACATTGAAAACATTGGGGGTGAAGTAGGATGGATATGAATACGTTACTTAGCTTATCGTGGCATCTAATGGTGCCAGAATTTATTATTCTCGGCGCCGCCATCCTCCTTTCCATATGTGATTTGTTTTTTAAGCTGAATCATAGATATGTAGCTCTTGGTGCGATTGCTGCTATCGTATTAGCAATCGTGTCATTAATTACGCTATATAGCGAACCAGCTGGAGATATTTTAAACGGATCGTTTGTGTTAGATGGATTTTCAAAAGGGTTTAAAACATTGCTATTAGGTGCCTCAGCTCTCATTTTATGTACCGCAATGAGCGATGATAAGAAGAATCCAATTGAAGATAAGGGTGAATATTATTACTTATTTTTAATGGCACTTCTTGGTGCGATGTTCATGGCTTCTAGTGTTGATTTCATTACCCTTTTCGTTGGTTTGGAGTTACTTTCACTTTCTTCCTATATTTTAGTAGGAATACGAAAAAAGAGCCGTGCATCAAATGAAGCGGCAATGAAATACGTCATTAGCGGAGGAATCGGAACGGCGATTACGCTCTTCGGAATGAGTTATTTATACGGTATTACAGGTTCAACTAACATTGTAGATATGCAAAAGGTACTCACTGGGGAACTCGCTAGTGGTATTCAGTTATTGTTAGCTCTCGCATTTCTTTTATTGCTAGTTGGTCTCTCATTTAAAATTGCCACAGTGCCGTTTCATATGTGGGCACCTGATGTGTATGAAGGAGCGGCTACACCTGTTACTGCTTTTCTTGGAACGATTTCTAAAATTGCTGGGTTCCTGCTCATTATTCGTTTGTTCCTTATGGTTTTTGCAAGTGTATTAATACAAGGAGATATGCAATCTTTATATGGGCATATGAGTATATATATCGCGGTGTTAGCAAGTATTACGATGATTGTTGGGAATGTAGTTGCGTTAAAACAATACAATATAAAGCGTTTATTTGCTTATTCGGGCATTGCTCATGCGGGGTATTTACTCGTTCCACTTGTGGCATTATCACCATTTACGATGGATAGCATGTGGTTTTATATGCTGGCATACATGCTTATGAATATAGGTGCATTTGCTATCATCCACGGCTTAATCTTACAAAATGATGAGGAAAATATAACGATTTTCACAGGTTTATATAAAAGGTCACCATTTGCAGCGATTATGATGACTATCTTTATTTTATCGCTGGCTGGGATACCAGGAACGGCTGGCTTCATTGGAAAGATTAACATCTTTTTAGGCGCGCTTCATGTAGAGCCAGCACATTACGTACTAGCTTCGATTATGATGGGTACGACGGTTGTTTCATTCGTATATTATTTCCGTATTTTACAACAAATGTTTTTCCGCACAGGAGAGACAGAAGAGAGAATACGGTTACCGTTAAATATAAAGGTTGTTATGAGTCTTTGTGCAATTTCGATTGTAATACTAGGGATTATGCCGATGATTGGGTACAATTTCTTTTATGAATATTTTCCATTAATGAAAGATTTCTTCTTCTTAGGGAACGTGGTACAATAGTGAAAATAAAAGGTGTGGAGTCAGTACTCTGCGCTTTTTATTTTGTGTTAACTTGTAATGTAGATATACGTTTTTGGAAAGAAAATCACGATGTAAAATGTAAGATGTCTATGTGCATTTGAAAAAGTGTAGCTCCTACTTATTATGGTATCGTTTTTATATTCTTTCATAAGTAGTAGCTGAGTAAAAAGGGGTCGATTTTTTGGCACAACTTTTAGGGCAACAAGCACTGATTGCCATTGTTTCGCATTTATTGTTTATTACCATTACGTGGTGGGCCTTACAAGGCATTCACATTGAGCGTTTAATGAAGTCCGGAAAAGTGCTGCAGACGCGAGTATTACTCATCTTAATTACAATTGCAATTGGGACATCTGTAAGTAACTTTTTCCTTGATTATTTAGGCTATTCGAAGAGTTTAACGTATTTAGTAAAGTAAGTGTATAGAACCTCAAATCTCCGTTAACAATGGGGATAGGAGGGGATGAAATTGAAGCTTAAAGCCATTCTTATTGTTGCACTTAGTGTTGTTTTATTTTTGGTTGGATATAGAGAGATGAAACCGATAAGCGATGAACAGAAAATGGAGAGCATGATCAAGGCTTTAGAGAAAAATGATGCTAAAGTAGAAAAATGGTCATGGTTAGCGAGAGAAACAAAAACAATTTCTAACATACATACGTTTCAAAAGTTGTTAAACGATGTGAAGGAAAAGGCAAATATTCAAAAGTGGGAAGTAGAGCAATCTCCAGATGGATATAAAGCTACATCCTATAAAAAGCTTTCTTCTTATGAAGAACGAGTAGTAGTAACTTGGAGTAAAGAAAATACTAAAGAAAACACTTTCATTATCTTTGAAGTAAGTGGGGCGAAATGGGACCCGAAGTATGTTCAAAACATGAATAAAATTTTTAGTGAAAAACCTATAATTTACACTTGTGTTCAAGGTGTACTGAATGATAAGATTGAAGGTGTTTTGCAAAATAAAACCAATCAGGTTTTGAAAGATCTTTCAGCAAGAGCGATCGAACAAGTAGAAGAAAGAGCATTTGTGTCAGTCTCCGCATACAATAAAAAGTGGGATGACGCTCTTTCAACAAATAGAGAGAAAATAAATGTGCAAATAGCAATACGTTCTACAGACAACAAAGATACAATTGTGGTTGGCACACCGATCATAACTTCTGAGTATTGAGTGAATAGATACTGAAAAAAGGACACGGAGGGGAATAATTTGGAAAAGATCATCGTCCGTGGCGGAAAGCGGTTAAACGGCACAGTGCGTGTTGAGGGCGCAAAAAATGCTGTATTACCTATAATCGCTGCAGCCCTATTAGCGAGTGATGGAAAGAATGTACTATCTGAAGTACCAGTTTTGTCTGATGTATACACAATTAATGAGGTATTACGTCATTTAAATGCTGAAGTCGTATTTGAAAATAATCAAGTAACAATCGATTCTTCTAAAGAACTAAACATTGAAGCACCATTTGAATATGTACGTAAAATGCGTGCATCTGTTCAAGTAATGGGACCATTATTAGCACGTAACGGTCGTGCTCGTATTGCACTTCCTGGTGGATGTGCAATTGGTTCACGTCCAATTGACCAACATTTAAAAGGCTTCGAAGCAATGGGAGCAAAAGTACAGGTTGGTAACGGTTTTGTTGAGGCATATGTTGAGGGAGAACTAAAAGGAGCTAAAATCTACTTAGACTTCCCAAGCGTAGGCGCGACAGAAAACATTATGTCTGCAGCTACATTAGCAAAAGGGACAACAATTCTTGAAAACGCAGCGAAAGAACCAGAAATCGTTGACTTAGCTAACTTCTTAAATGCGATGGGAGCGAAAGTACGCGGAGCTGGAACTGGAACGATTCGTATCGAAGGCGTTGATAAATTATATGGTGCAAACCACTCTATTATTCCTGACCGTATTGAAGCGGGAACATTCATGGTTGCAGCAGCAATTACTGGTGGAGACATCTTAATTGAAAATGCTGTACCTGAACATTTACGCTCAATTACAGCGAAAATGGAAGAAATGGGTGTTAAAATTATTGAGGAAAACGAAGGTGTACGTGTTATCGGCCCAGATAAGTTAAAAGCGGTTGATATTAAAACTATGCCTCACCCAGGTTTCCCAACAGACATGCAATCACAAATGATGGCATTATTACTACAAGCTGATGGAACAAGCATGATTACAGAAACGGTATTCGAAAACCGCTTTATGCACGTTGAAGAATTCCGTCGTATGAATGCTGATATTAAAATTGAAGGTCGTTCTGTTATTATGAACGGTCCAAACAGCTTACAAGGTGCTGAAGTAGCAGCAACTGACTTACGTGCTGCAGCTGCATTAATCTTAGCTGGTTTAGTATCAGAAGGTTATACTCGTGTAACTGAGTTAAAACATCTTGACCGTGGCTATGTAAACTTCCATAAGAAATTAGCTGCATTAGGTGCAACTATTGAACGTGTAAACGAAAAAGTAGAAGAAGTGAAAGAACAAGAAGTTTCTGATCTTCACGCTTAATTGAAATAGTCTCTATGTCTTTTGACATAGGGGCTATTTTTTTGGGTTATTACTGTTATAGTCAATAAATTCTATACTTATGCACGTACCAGTAAAAATATTTAGAAAATTTCTGTTTTATACTCTTCCCCTTAAGTATGTTCTAAAAGAAAGAGTTGTTCCATAAGAATGAATGGAGTAAAGCTTTTATATTGGGGGAAAATAGGATGAAATTTTCAAAGCCACTTTTTATTACAGTAGCGCTCTTAATAGCGCTCGTTATCATTGTACCTGCAGCCCTTGTTATTCCATTTGCGAAAGCAAAAGTAGGGGAAGAAACGGCCTCTAAAACTCCTCCAGCGATAGAAAGCATACCAGCTCCAGGAAAAGTAGATACAGCTGTTCAAGTTGCTGTATATCGCGAAAAACAGAAGAAGGTAGAAACATTACCAGTGGAGGAGTATGTGACAGGTGTAGTAGCTTCTGAGATGAATGCCAGTTTTGAAATAGAGGCACTAAAGGCGCAGGCATTAGCAGCGAGAACATTTGTAGTACAACGTATGCTAAGCGGAGGAAAGAAAAATAATGCGGACGTGACAGATACGGTGAAAGATCAAGTGTACAAAAGCAAAGATGAATTGAAGAAGCAATGGGGTAATAACTACGAAAATAATTTGAAGAAAATCGAAGAAGCCGTTTCGAAAACAGCAGGACAAGTTTTAACGTATGATGGAAAACCAATTTCAGCATCCTTCTTTTCAACGAGTAATGGCCGAACAGAAAATGCAGCTGACTATTGGGGAAATGATTATCCGTACTTGAAAAGTGTAGATAGTCCGTGGGATCAAGCCTCTCCAAAGTTTACGAGCGAGCAAACATTTACAGTAGCTGATTTTCAAAAACGTCTCGGTGTGAAAGTGCTAGCAGACGGGAAGGTTGGAAATATTAAAGACCTTACGGAAGGAAAGCGCGTAAAGGATGTAGCTTTTCAAGGAAAAACATTAACAGGAAAAGAAGTTCGTGAAAAGTTAGATTTACGTTCTTCTGATTTCACGTGGAAACAACAAGGAGATAAAATCATCGTTACAACGAAAGGCTTCGGTCACGGCGTTGGTATGAGTCAATACGGGGCGAACGGCATGGCAGCGGAAGGAAAGAAATATACAGATATCGTCGCTCATTACTATAAAGGCGTTGAAATAAAGACGATGAATGATTATGAAGGAAAACTGATGGTGAAGAAATAGGTGCAGAACTCTGGCACCTATTTTTTTCTGTTTAAAATATCATAATTTTCCATTAATTGTTTGATATAATAGGATAAAAAGGCATTTGGGGGAGATGAAATGGCGTTACTAGAGTTGAAACAGTTAGGGAAGACGAACCAGTTACCAGAAATTGAGCTAAAGGTTGAAAAAGGACAATGTATTGTTTTGCAATGCAATAATCATACAGCTAAAGTGTTACACCGCATTATTATTGGTGAAGAAGAAGCTTCAACTGGCAACGTACTGTTTGAAGGGGAAGCAATTGGAAAGAAAAATTATTTCCGCATCGGCTTTTGTTTTTTGAAAGATGAAGCATATGATCGTTTGAAGGTGAAGGAATACTTTAAGTTTCTATTAGGACTTTATGAATCAAAGGTAAGTATAGAAGAAGTCGTACAGTATGTTGGTCTCCTAGATAAACTAAACGTTAAAATAGAAAAATTGTCATTTTCAGAGAAGCGCCGTCTTCATATAGGACGAATTATGATTCATAATCCGGATTTAATCATTTTGGAAGAACCAGAGCAAAATGTAGATATAGAGAGTACGGTTATTATTCGAAAAGCAATTATGAAAATGAAAGAACAAGGAAAGGCAATTTTTATTACGTCATCTTTCCTATCGGATGCCCTTTCGTTAACAGAGGATGTATACATATTAAACAACGATGGTGTGAAAAAAGTAGAAATTGAACAAGAGGAAGTGGAAGAAGTCGATGAAGAGAAGGTCGTTCAAATAATTCCGCAAATGAAGTTAGAAAGAATACCTGCGAAGGTGAACGATAAAATCATTTTACTTGATCCGATGGAAATCCATTTCATTGAAACACAAAACGGAGTAACACATATTCACGTTCGTGAAGGAGATTTCGTATGCGCTTTAACATTAGGTGAACTAGAAGCAAGGTTAACAGGTTTTGGTTTCTTTAGATGTCATCGCTCGTACCTTGTGAATTTACAAAGAGTGCGAGAAGTGATTACTTGGACTCGTAACAGTTTTAGCTTAATTTTAGACGACGAAAGAAAAAGTTCAATCCCGCTTTCAAAAGGACGAATGGATGAATTAAAAGGTGTTATTGGACTATAAAAGTGCTCCAATAAGCTCAACATGCGATTCATTCACCGGTAAAAATACTCCTTTTACCGGTATTTTAATGCGCCTACCCTTTGTTTTTCATATGATTGAGTCAAGAAAGCGAAACAAACGAACGAAAAGCGCTAAAGCGACTTTCATCTATAAAGAAGAAAAACAAAGGGGATGAAGAAATGACATTGGCAATTGAAATGAAAGATGTAATGAAAAGTTTCAGTGGAAAAACGGCACTTCGAAATGTAAATATTGAGGTGAAGCAAGGAGAGATATTCGGATTCCTTGGACCGAGTGGATCTGGTAAGACGACAACAGTAAAAATTTTAACTTCTCAATTGCTTCATAGTGTTGGAACGGTAAGAGTATTAGGGAAAGATATTACAGGACCAAGTAGCATCGATTACAAACGAATTGGTATTTTAACAGATAACAGCGGCTTATATGAAAGACTTAGCATTTATGATAACTTACTATTATTTTGTGACTTATACGATTGCAAAAAAGAACGAATCGATGAAGTACTAGCACAAGTGAATTTATTAGATGATAAAAAAACACCAGTAAAAAAATTATCAAAGGGAATGAAGCAACGCGTCACACTAGCAAGAGCAATCCTTCATAAACCAGATATCCTCTTCTTAGACGAACCAACATCTGCACTTGATCCAGTAAACGTACAAAACATTCATAAAATCTTAAAAGACTTAAATAAAGAAGGAACGACGATTTTCTTAACGACTCACAACATGGACGAAGCAGAAACGCTTTGTAACCGCATTGCCTTCCTGTGTGGCGGAGAGATTGTAGCACTCGATACACCGGAGAACCTTCGCTTACAATACGCGAAAGATCAAATACAAGTCGTGTTAAAGGATAAGAAGAAAGAAACGGTACAAAAAGATGAATTAGGTGCAAAACGTATTTCAGAATGGATGAACAAAGGAGAATTACTATCCATTCATTCACACGAACCAACTTTAGGCGATATTTTTATTGAAGTTACTGGGAGGGGATTATAATGACATTTTCAATGAGACGGTTTTCGGCTATTGTAAGAAAAGAAATAAATGATGCAGGTAAAAACTCACAAGTTATATTAATGGCGCTATTACCTATTCTACTTGCTGTATTCTATAGTAATATGGATTCTATAAAAGAGTTCTTTGCAGGTTTTATTATTGTAATGACGATTACCATGGTGGGAAGTTATGTGCAAGCAATTATTATTGCAGAGGAGAAGGAAAAACACACGTTACGAGTATTGATGTTGTCTCCGGCAAGTCCAATAGAAGTTATTTTAGGGAAAAGTGTATTAACTGTATTTTTTGTACTAGCATCTAGTTTTATTAGTTTAGTGATTTTAGATACTTTTAAAGGAAATATTGGTATGCTAGTTATTATTATTTTAATAGGAACATTGTTATGTGTCGTTTTAGGTACTATAGTTGGCTTACTATCCCAAAATATAGCACAAACATCTATATTGGGGCTTCCGATTTTTATAATATTCATAATGGGGCCGATGCTACAAGAAATGGTTAAGAATGAATTTATTATAAAAGTAGTTAATCTTCTTCCGACAAATCATGTTATGGAGGCATTGCAAAAAGTTATAAAGGGAGAAGGGTTTATTGCGATTCAAGAACATATTTTAAACAATACAATTTGGAGTATATGTCTTATCATTCTTTGTATTATTGTGTACAAAAAGAAACAATTAGACTAAAAACTGAGCCGAAACGCTCAGTTTTTTCTTTTTTCTATCATTTCCTCGGGAATTTTACAATTCTTATACATATTTTTACATATTTTGTCGAAAAGTAATTAGTTATACGTTGTATAGGATACGTGAATATTGTTCAAAATGATTGCTGAGGTGATGATGGAATGCGAGGAAGAAATAATAAAAAGTCGCAAAAGGTAGTACATTTATTTCAAAAAAGATGGGTGTTTCCGGCACTATACATTGCTTGTGCAGCGGTAATCTTAATGGTTGCACTATGGTTCCAAGGAGCTAATCCGAAGAAGACTCCAAACCACGATCAAGCAACACCGTATACACAATCGGAAGATCCAGCAGTACCAGTAACAAAATCTTCAGAAGTAGTGAAAATGCCAGCTGCCGCGAATGCGGAAGTAGTCGTACAGAAGAAATTCTATGAAGATGCAGCAACTGAGGCGGAACAAGAAAAAGCACTTGTCTTTTATAACAACACATATTCCCCGAACAAAGGAATTGACATTGCTGCGAAGAATGGAAAAGAATTCAATGTTGCTGCTGCTTTAAGTGGTACAGTAACGAAAGCTGAAAAAGATTCACTTCTTGGTTATGTTGTAACAGTTGATAGTGGAAATGGTGTAGCGGTATCTTATCAAAGCTTAGGCAGTGTGAAAGTAGAAAAAGGTGCAAGAGTTGCACAAGGTGAAGTATTAGGAACATCCGGTCTAAGTGCAATGAATAAAGAGGCAGGTTCTCACGTTCACTTTGAAGTACGTAAAGACAATGTGGCTGTGAACCCTGAACGTTACTTAAATAAATCAGTAACAGAAATTAAAGCTGATGCAGGTGCTGCAAAGGCTACGAATGCTTCTGGTAAAAAAGCTGATGACAAATCTCAAAAAGAAGAGAAGTCAACGAGCACGAAACCAGAAAGTAAAACAGAAGACAAGTCTCAAAAAGAAGAGAAATCAACAAGCGGTTCAACTAGTGACAAAAAAGAAGAACCGAAGAAAGAAGAAAAATCAACAAATGGTTCTACAGAATCATCTAACGATTCTTCTTCACAAGAATAAGAAAGTGAAAAAATCAGTTCCCACTAGGGGAGCTGATTTTTTTATTTTTATATAAAAATACTCAATTTCGAGAAAAAAGTTGCAATAACAAGGAAAAATGACGAGATTCTCGAATATATATTACAAAAGGGAGGGGATACTGTGTCATTTTTGTTTGTTCTGTCGACTGCTATTATTTTATTGTTTGTTTTATTCACTTTATATTATTATATTGCCGGTAAGAAAGAGGTTCCCCACCATCAATTATTAGAAGAAGAGTTTGAAAGAGAAGAATGACGCCTTATATATAAGGTGTCATTTTTTTTCGCCAAAATAGTCACTGTTAACGTATTTCTCACAAAAAAATGTAATTTTTCTTAACTTAGTCCGCAAAAATAGTGAACATGTAGCATATATCAGTAGTGCGGGCAATACAATGGTATAAACCAAAGCAAAGAGAGTGTTTGAGGTGAGAAATCGTGAATCATTTCATTATAAATCCAAGAATGTTTAACGCTTACAAACAGCACTCACACTTACTTCTTAGTCGTATGCAGCGAGGCTCATTTCACCCTTCTCACATCCAAATTAGGGAGGCGAGTGGTGTGCACGATTACATCAAAGAGAGAACTATCAAGATTGGTAAGTATATCGTGGAGACAAGAAAGACAGTGCGTGTCATTGCAAAGGAATTTGGGGTATCAAAGAGTACAGTCCATAAAGATTTAACAGAACGTCTACCAGAAATTAATCCAGAGCTCGCAAATGAAGTGAAAGAAATTCTTGATTATCATAAGTCTATTCGTCATTTAAGAGGGGGAGAAGCAACAAAACAAAAGTATAGAAAAGAAGATGTAGAGAAGCCTGTACGTCAATAATGTTACAGTAGCAAACATTCCGTTCACATTCGGTAATATTTTTCAGAAGAATTCTTTTTGCGAATATTACGTTTCTGTTAAATTTATGATAAAATCAGAAATTAGGTGAAAAGAATTCGGGTGTAACCTGATTTTGAATATCGAGGAGGAAAAAACGGGAATGTTTGCGCGAGATATCGGAATTGACCTAGGTACGGCTAACGTATTAATTCATGTTAAAGGTAAGGGTATTGTATTAAATGAGCCATCTGTTGTGGCGATTGATCGTAATAGTGGTAAAGTATTAGCAGTAGGTGAAGAAGCGAGAAGCATGGTGGGACGTACGCCTGGTAATATTGTAGCAATTCGTCCACTTAAAGATGGTGTAATCGCAGACTTCGAAATTACAGAAGCAATGTTAAAGTATTTCATTAACAAATTGGACGTAAAGAGCTTCTTTTCAAAACCTCGTATTTTAATTTGTTGTCCAACAAATATTACATCAGTAGAACAAAAAGCAATTCGTGAAGCTGCTGAACGTTCAGGTGGTAAAACAGTATTTTTAGAAGAAGAACCAAAAGTAGCCGCAGTTGGTGCTGGTATGGAAATCTTCCAACCGAGCGGTAACATGGTTGTTGATATTGGTGGAGGTACAACAGATATCGCTGTACTATCTATGGGTGATATTGTTACCTCTTCCTCTATCAAAATGGCTGGCGATAAGTTTGATATGGAGATCTTAAACTATATTAAACGTAAGTATAAGCTATTAATCGGAGAACGTACTTCAGAAGATATTAAAATTAAAGTTGGTACAGTATTCCCAGGTGCACGTAGCGAAGAACTTGAAATTCGCGGACGTGACATGGTAACAGGCTTACCACGTACAATTACAGTATGCTCTGAAGAAATTACAGAAGCATTAAAAGAAAATGCAGCTGTTATTGTACAAGCTGCAAAAGGCGTATTAGAGCGCACACCACCAGAACTATCTGCAGATATCATCGACCGCGGTGTTATTCTAACAGGTGGCGGAGCTTTACTACACGGTATCGACATGCTTCTAGCAGAAGAACTAAAAGTACCAGTATTAATTGCTGAAAACCCAATGCACTGCGTTGCGGTTGGTACAGGTATTATGTTAGAGAATATCGACAGATTACCAAAGCGTGCTTTGAGATAATTTGAAAGAACTAAGGCTAATGCCTTAGTTCTTTTTCGTTTTTATATTTTTTTATTTTGTTTTTTTGCGAAAATGGAAGGAAAATAGAGAAATATGAAGGAAACAGGTAAAATATTCATATATATGGTTAAATTTAATATTTCCTTAATTGAAAACGTTTATAATATAATGAGTCGAATACGACATTAAGGCAAATAATGTTTCAATACATATTGCCTTTCCCTAATTTGGGCATACACTCTTTTCCACCTCCGTGTCAGTTGCAAAAATGTGCAACTATTTTAATGGAATAGAGTGTGTGCATTTTTTTTAGGAAGTTGTGCTAAATATAAAATGTTACTTTGTAATGACAAACAATAAACAAAATGGGATAATAGCAATATGTCCAAGTGGTAAGACCAATATTACAAAAGGGGCGATTGTTACATGCTAAATATAGAACAAATTAAAGAAATCATTCCTCACCGCTATCCATTTTTACTTGTTGATAAAATATTAGAAGTAGATGAAGGAAAAAGAGCGGTTGGGATTAAAAATGTATCCGCAAATGAAGAATTCTTTAACGGACACTTCCCTGACTATGCAGTTATGCCTGGTGTACTTATTGTAGAAGCATTAGCACAAGTCGGAGCAGTTGCAGTATTAAAGAAAGAAGAAAACCGCGGAAGACTTGCTTTCTTTGCAGGTATCGACAATTGCCGTTTCAAAAAACAAGTACGCCCAGGTGATCAACTTCGTCTAGAAGTAGAAATGACACGCGTACGCGGCCCAATTGGAAAAGGAAAAGCAATCGCAACAGTAGATGGTGAAGTTGCATGTGAGGCAGAAATTACATTTGCGATTGGTGATAAAAAAGAATAGATAGTACTAAAAAATCTCCTTGTGAAAAGACAAGGGGATTTTTTAGTTTCTGCTATATAACGATGAAACGATAATATACAAACTAATCAGAAAATATCTTGTAAATAGATGGTAATTACCATATACTTACTTTATTATTTATCTAGAAAACAGGATAAGTGATAAAGGTAATAAAGAAATAAGGGCATTGTCATATTGTTAAGATACTTAAATAAGACAAAGTAGAATGTTATTGATTATGATGAAATATGGGGAAAACAGCAAAAAATTAATTAGACGTATGAAATCGAGCATAAAAGAGAGAAAAGGGAAATGTCGCATTTCACAAAAGGAGATTATGAATATGTTCGGGAGAAAGAAAAGAAAACCATTACGACAATTAATTACACATAAAGAGCCTAAATCGCGTATTACAGAACAATACCGTAACATTCGTACAAACATTGAGTTTACATCTGTAGATAATCATGTTCGTTCTATTATTGTTACTTCAGCCGACCCAGGTGATGGGAAAACAACAACAATCGCAAACTTAGCAGTTGTTTTCGGACAACAAGGAAAGAAAGTTTTATTAATTGGAGCTGACTTGCGTAAGCCGACGATACAAAACTTATTTGCCATTCATATTTCAAATGGGTTAACGAACTTATTATCAGGACAAGCAAAACTTATGCAATGCATTCAAAAAACAGATATAGAGAACGTATACTTAATGGCAGCAGGTCCAATCCCGCCAAACCCAGCAGAACTATTAGGGAGCCGGGCAATGGACGAGGCGTTGCTAGAAGCATATAACATGTTTGATATTATATTAATCGACACACCACCTGTCCTTGCGGTTACAGATGCACAAATACTTGCGAATAAATGTGATGGAATCGTACTCGTTGTACGAAGTGAAAAGACAGAAAAAGATAAAATCGTAAAAGCGAAACAAATATTAGATAAAGCATCAGGAAAACTACTAGGTGTTATTTTGAACGATAAAAGAGAAGAAAAAGAGCAGTATGGTTATTACTAAAATATGAAAAAGCCAACAAAAATTTGTTGGCTTTTTTGTTTTCTGAAAATTATTTATCAAGTTATACAGTGTAAAAAGCATGATATGATAAAATTTTTGGGAAATCATTGGAATGTGTTGTCATATTTAAGATTATTTTGTAAGATTAAACTTGTTTCTTGTGAACAAATATAGAACTGAATTATTAAAAATAAAAAATGTAAGATTTATATGTTATAATTTTTCCTATGTGTAAATTTTAGAAAGTTGGAGGAACCTATGGAAGAAACAATTAGTCTAAAAGAGTTATTTCATATCTTAAAAAAACGTTTAGCAATGATCCTCGTAATCGCCTTTGGTGCAGCTATTGTAAGTGCTATCATTAGCTTTTTCTTCATGACACCAATCTATCAATCTTCGACGCAAATTCTTGTTAACCAGAAGAAACAAGAGGGTGCAGCAATTCAGTTGGGGGAAATTCAATCAAATATTCAATTGACGAATACATATAAAGTTATTATTAAAAGTCCGGTTATTTTGGATCAAGTGAAAGAAAAGTTGGGATTAGATCTTACGACTCAAGATCTAAATGGGAAAATTGAAGTAGTAAATGAAAAAGATTCACAAGTCGTAACTGTAACAGCAATAGATAAGGATCCAAAACTTGCTCGGGATATTGCTAATACAACTGCAGAAGTATTTAAAGGTGAAATTGCAAAAATCATGAGTGTTGATAACGTAACAGTATTATCTAAAGCAGAAGTTGCAGAAAATCAATCTCCAATTAAACCGCGTCCAATGTTAAATGTGGCAATCGCTTTCGTTGTTGGTTTAATGGCTTCAGTTGGCCTTGCATTCTTGCTAGAGTACTTAGATAACACAGTGAAAAAAGAAGAAGATGTGGAAAACTTACTTGGCTTACCAGTATTAGGGATTGTAGCTCGTATGGATGAAGAAACAATGAACGTGAAATCACACGCTCCATCATCAAGAAAAGTGAGGGGACAAACAATTGGCTCTTAATTTATTTAAAAAGAAAAAGAATCATCGTCAACGCCGTCAATTAATTGCTCATCAACAACCAAAATCACCAATTTCAGAACAATATCGTAATATTCGAACGAATATTGAATTTGCAGCCGTTGATACGAATTTACATTCATTAATGGTCACGTCTGCAAATCCAAGTGAAGGGAAAACGACAACGACAGCGAATATGGCTGTTGTGTTTGCTCAACAAGGAAAAAAAGTATTATTAATTGATGCAGATATGCGTAAACCAGCAATGCATCAAATGTTCCAAGTAGACAATATTTTTGGACTAACGAACGTATTAACACATAGTGAACGTTTAGAGAAATGTGTGCAAACAACACTAGTTGATAATCTACACTTTTTAGCTTGTGGTCCAATCCCCCCAAACCCAGCTGAATTGTTAGGTTCAAAATCAATGAAAGAACTTCTTGGACAAGCATACAGCATGTACGACTTAGTTATTTTTGATATGCCTCCTATTTTAGCTGTAACAGATGCGCAAATTATGGCAAATGTATGTGATGCTTCTATTCTTGTTGTTCGTAGTGAATCAACAGAAAAAGAAACAGCAGTAAAAGCAAAAGGATTGTTAGAATCGGCTAAAGGTAAATTGTTAGGTGTTGTTCTAAACGATCGTGAACGTGAAAACGGCTTATATTATTATTACGGTGCAAACTAATTAAAAGAGTGAGATATGGTTGAAACATATCTCCTTTTTTCCCTTGAAT
The DNA here is from genome assembly GCF_001816185.2 of Bacillus sp. RZ2MS9. Classification (NCBI taxonomy): domain Bacteria; kingdom Bacillati; phylum Bacillota; class Bacilli; order Caryophanales; family Bacillaceae; genus Bacillus; species Bacillus sp. RZ2MS9. The sequence goes on along the minus strand of NZ_CP049978.1, from coordinate 5,134,985 downwards.
ATGAGCGATATCTCATATTCAAGGGAAAAAAGATCTTTATAGGAGAGAGGGAGGATGAAACAAATGATAGATTTACATTGTCACATTTTACCTGGTATCGATGATGGTGCACAGACAGTAACAGATAGTTTAGCAATGGCACAACAAGCCGTGTCAGAAGGAATACATACAATTGTCGCAACGCCGCACCATCAAAATGGAAAATATGTAAATGAACGTACCTCAATTATTCATCACGTAAAACAATTAAATGATGAACTACAACAACATAATATCCCACTTACTATTTTACCTGGGCAAGAGGTCAGGTTATATGGCGATTTATTAGAAGACTATGAAGCTGGTAAAATCGTTACTTTAAATGAAACAAATAAATATATATTCATTGAATTTCCATCGAATCACGTACCTCGTTATGCTGAACAATTATTATACGAATTACGTGTAAAGGGAATGATTCCAATTATTGTTCACCCAGAACGTAATGCCGAGTTAATCGAGCGGCCGGATAAGTTATATAACCTTGTTAATAAAGGTGCATTAACACAAGTAACGGCAGGTAGTTTATTAGGGAAATTCGGTAAAAAAATTAAAAAGTTTTCCTTGCAACTTGTGGAACATAATTTAACACATATGGTCGCTTCAGATGCGCATAACATAACGTCAAGAGGATTTCATTTAGCGGAAAGCTATGAACTAATTGAGAAAGAATTCGGAATGAATGTTATGAGTGATTTGAAAGAAAATCCGTACTTATTAATTAGCGGGAAGGCAATTTACAAAGAAGATCCAGAACAAATTCGTCGTAAAAAATTGTTCGGTATTTTTTAAATAAAGAATTGGTGATGTCTCCTAACCGTTATCAATGGGGGCACTCGGTCGTGCTGTGGGTAGAAATTTTTATTTCGAACCTACCTTAGACGCTTGTCGTCGGGAGTATGACGTGAGGATGGGTTAGATGCCCATAATTTATTTATGTTAGAAACTCTACTTATGGAGTTGTAAAGACGACCCTATAAGTAGGGTTTTTGTTATTGTTACATATGGATATAATAATGTTTTTTGGGGGGTACTAGATTTGAAAGAAGTAAGAAAAGCGATTATCCCAGCAGCTGGTCTGGGAACAAGATTTTTACCAGCAACGAAAGCGATGCCGAAAGAAATGTTACCTATCGTTGATAAACCAACAATTCAATACATAGTAGAAGAAGCGATAGAATCAGGAATTGAAGATATTATTATTGTTACTGGAAAAGGAAAACGCGCCATTGAAGATCACTTTGATCATTCTTTTGAATTGGAGCAAAGCCTACTAGAAAAAGGAAAGCATGAAATGCTTGAGAAAGTGCAAGCTTCTTCAAAAATTAACATTCATTACATAAGACAAAAAGAACCAAAAGGTTTAGGACATGCAGTATGGTGTGCACGTAAATTTATTGGAAATGAACCATTTGCGGTATTACTTGGTGATGATATTGTACAAGCAGAAACACCGTGTTTACGTCAATTAATGGATCAATATGAGGGCACACAATCATCTGTTATTGGTGTACAAACAGTACCAGAAAGTGAAACACATCGTTACGGTATTATCGATCCAGTTGAACAAAATGATCGCCGTTATCAAGTGCGTCAATTTGTGGAAAAGCCAGCTCAAGGGACAGCGCCATCTAATTTGGCAATTATGGGGCGTTACGTATTAACGCCAGAAATCTTTATGTTCCTAGAGAATCAGCAGACAGGTGCAGGTGGAGAAATTCAATTAACAGATGCAATTCAACGATTAAATGAAATTCAGAGAGTGTTTGCTTATGATTTTGAGGGAACACGTTATGATGTGGGAGAAAAACTTGGATTTATTAAAACAACCATTGAAATAGCATTACAGCAGACTGAATTGAAAGAAGAGTTAATAGATTATATACGTGCACTTGCAATGAAGGAAAATGTAAATGTATAAAAGTGAGGTGAAAGGGATTGGATCTGGCAAAAATCTCGAGTAGAGATGTGGCAAAAGAAAAAAGTGAAGAAATTGATTTTGAAAAGGTAAATAGTCGTAAAGTATATTTAGTATCTAAACGTTGTATGGATTTTATTGGGGCTTTATGTGGATTAATAGTATTATCGCCAATTTTTATTGTTATAGCATTTTTAATTAAATATGAAGATTCAAAAGGCCCTGTGTTTTTCAAGCAAGTTCGTGTTGGTAAAAACGGAAAAGAATTTTATATGTACAAGTTTCGTTCAATGGTAACAGATGCGGAAGAAAAATTACAAGATTTATTAAAATATAATGAAGTATCTGGCGCAATGTTTAAAATGAAGGAAGATCCTCGTGTCACAAGAATCGGTAAATTTATACGAAAAACAAGTCTTGATGAGTTACCACAACTATTAAATGTATTAAAAGGTGAAATGAGCTTAGTTGGTCCACGTCCACCACTTCCAAGGGAAGTGAAGGAATATACACAATATGATAAACAAAGATTATTTGTTACTCCTGGATGTGCAGGACTGTGGCAGGTAACTGAGAGAAATAGTGTAGGTTTTAAAGAAATGGTAGAGTTAGATTTAGAATATATTAATAAGAGAAGCCTATCCTATGATTTGAAGATTATTTTGAAAACAATTCAAATTATGATTAAGTCTAATGGTGCATCTTAGTAGTTAATGACAGAAAAGAGGTCGAAGAAAATGGATAAAAAGATATGTGTAATGGGATTGGGATATATTGGTTTACCTACTGCAAGTTTACTAGCAACAAAAGGATTTCAAGTGCATGGTGTTGATGTAAATAAAAATGCAGTTGAAATGATTAATAGTGGAAAAGTACATATTTATGAACCAGATTTAGATATTTTAGTTAAAGCAGCGGTACAAAGTGGGAAATTAAAAGCTTCATTACAGCCTGAAGAAGCAGATATTTTCATTTTGGCAGTGCCAACACCATTTAAAGATGGTCATAAACCAGATTTAGCATATGTAGAGGCCGCTGCAAGAACAATTGCGCCTGTTATAAAAAACGGAGATATTATTATTTTGGAATCAACAAGTCCAATCGGTACAACAGAAAAGGTTGCAGAATGGATTTTAGAGGAGCGTTCGGACTTAACAACTTCTGAAGAGATGCATAGTGATAAAGGAAGAGTTTATGTGGCTCATTGCCCAGAACGTGTATTACCAGGGCATATTTTAAAGGAACTAGTAGAAAACGATCGTATTATTGGTGGGTTGAATAAAGAATCTACCAAACGTACAGTAGAATTTTATAAACAATTTGTAAAAGGGAAAATTCTTGATACAAATGCAAGAACAGCAGAAATGGCGAAATTGACTGAGAATTCATTCCGTGATGTAAATATTGCTTTTGCAAACGAGCTATCATTAATATGTGACAAGCTAAATATTAATGTTTGGGAATTAATTCGTTTAGCAAATCGTCACCCTCGTGTGAATATTTTACAGCCTGGACCGGGTGTAGGGGGACATTGTATCGCTGTAGATCCTTGGTTTATTGTAGATGCTGCGCCGGAAGAAGCTAAACTTATACATACTGCGAGAAATGTGAATGATTATAAACCAACGTATGTAGTTGAAAAAGTAAAAGAAAAAGCGGATAGATTTAAAAATCCAGTCATTGCTTGTTTGGGATTAGCGTTTAAAGCAAATATCGATGACTTACGTGAAAGTCCTGCAGTGGATATTGTTAAACAACTGGCTGCATCCGGTGTAGGAGAAATTATTGCAGTAGAGCCACATGTTAATAAGCTACCAACAATTTTGGAGAATCAAGGGATTTCACTTTTGCCAGTTGAAGAAGCGGTAATAAAATCTGACATTATTTTAGTAATGGTCGACCATGAAGTTTTTCTTTCAATCGATTTTGATCAATTAAAAGAAAAAGTGGTTATAGATACGAAAGGTTTCATTAAGTAACGTGTAGTTATTTTGGAGGACAAAAATGTCTCATTTAGTAAATAAAATCAGTAAATTAAAGGGCAAACCAATTCATGTTATTCTGCATAAGGTTTTTCAAAAGTTATATGATAAATTTTATTATAGAATAAGAAAGATAATGGTTTATAGAAAAATGGTGGATGTAGAAGCAGAGCTTTTTAGAAATTTTGAGCCATCAGGTACATCTTTATTTGATTCACAAGATAGTAATTATTATGTGGAGAAAATAAAAGTATTGTCTGCTGAAACTACTATCATACAGGATGCAGAATTAATTTGTTGTCACGTTTTTAATCTTCTGGGATCGGGAGAAAAGGAATTAGGGAGAAAAATTCCTTGGAATAAAGATTTCAAGAGTGGATATATATGGGGAAATGAATTTTATAGGGATATTAAAATTATAGACTTAAACAATAATGCGGATGTAAAAGTACCTTGGGAGCTATCAAGGTTTCAACACATCAATACATTAGGAAAAGCATACTGGATTACAAAAGATGCAAGGTATGCAAAGGAATTCCAAAATCAAATTATAGATTGGATTGAAAAGAATCCAGTTGAACTATCTGTAAATTGGGCTTGTACAATGGATGTGGCAATTAGGGCAGTGAATTGGATCGAAGGATATCAATTTTTTAAAGATTGTAAAGAGATTGACCAAGATTTTTGGATGATATTTCATAAGAGTATTTATCAGCATGGGAAATTTATTTTTAATAATTTGGAGAATAAAGGGGACTATACTGGGAACCATTATTTATCTAATATTGTTGGATTGATTTGGATTGGAATATATTTTGGGAGTTTTAAGATATCTAATTTATTGGACAGAAATATTCCACGAAGATGGTTAGATTTTGGTCTTCAAGAAATAAAAAAAGAAATGCAAATTCAAGTAAACCCCGATGGAACAAATTATGAAGCTTCGACATCTTATCATAGATTAGTAACGGAATTGTTTTTACTGACAACAATTTTATGTGATAAAAATAATATTAGTTTTTCTAATGAGTATATGGAACGTTTAGAGAAAATGTGTGAATTTATTATGCACCTCACTCAACCAAATGGAAGAAGTCCATTAATTGGTGATGCGGATGATGGTAGATTAATTATTTTTTCAAAGTATTATTCATGGGATAAAAGTGATTTTCGACACCTGTTAGCGGTTGCTGGTGAATTTTTTAATCGAAATGATTTTAGACATCATGGGAGAGTTTACAAGGAAGATGCTTTGTGGACGAATGGTAATTGGACTGAAATACAGCAAAATAATAAACCAGTTGTTCAATCAAAAGCCTTTGAAGATGGAGGGTATTACCTCTTGAAAAATCAACAATTTCATTGCTTTATTCGAAGTGGAGAGCTTTCCTTTAGAGGAGAAGGTGTACATAGTCATAATGACCAATTGAGCTTTACTTTAAATGTAGCTGGAGAAGATATCTTTATTGATCCAGGTTCGTTTATTTATACAGCAGATTATAAAATGAGGAATTTATTTAGAAGTACTTGTATGCATAACACTATGGAGATATCTGGATATGAACAAAATGACTTTGAAGTACATAATTTATTTCGGATGAAGGAGCAAACATTTTCAAAATGTATATCCTTTAGTGAAAATAATTTTGTAGGTAATCACCGTGGTTATTTGGATAAAAATGGTGGGATACATGAGAGAAGTTTTTTACTTAGTAAAGATAAACTGAAAATTATCGACACTTTACTTGTTGATAAGCAATCTGTGTCTTATAAATTAAATTTTGTACTAGATCCTGATTCAATAGTTAGTTGTAATAATAATAAAGTAAATATTGTTAAGAATGATGTGAATCTTGTTTTAGAAATAATTGGAGATGTGGTAATAGCGCTAGAGGATGTTTACGTTTCTGGTGGCTATGGTAAGAAAAGAAAAAGTAAAAAAATTGTAGTGGAAAGTTCAGGTCAATCTATAGAAACATATATCTATTAATTAAAAGGGTGGTTAACTTGAGAGGCGTTATAAAAAGATTACCGTATAAAATTAAGCTTCCTCTATTGTACACAGCTTCTTTAATTCCACAGAATTTAAGACAAGGTAAGGAATATAAAGAATATGCTAGTTTTTTAGCAGGTTCTGATTCGTGGGATAGCAAAAAAATAGTAGAGTTTCAAAATTTACAGCTGAGATTATTAATTAAGCATGCATATGAAAATGTTCCATTTTACACAGAGGTATTTCATGATTATGGAATAAAGTCAGAAGATATAAAGGATATAAGGGATCTAAAACGATTACCTCTAATTAATAAAGAAATTGTTAAATTAAATAGAGATAAATTTATAGCAAAAAATTTTAGTAAGAATGATTTGAAGCCAACACATACAGGTGGTACCACATCGAGTCCTATGCATTTCTTTAATACAGATACAACTAATAATAGGGAAATTGCCTTTTTTAATCGTATATGGAATAAATATGGATACACTAACCAGGTATGCTTAGTATTAAGAGGGGCTGCTGGTAAGGAGGATGAGCTTTATAGATACGATCCTTACCAAAGGAGAATTGCAATTAATACTAGAAATTTAGATGATTCAAAGATGGAAGGTATTTTAAAGGTTATTGAAAAATTCAACCCACAGTATCTGCAAGCGTACCCATCTTTGGTATATCTATTTGCTAGGTACATTAATGATAAGGGAATTTCTGGGAAAGTCGGAAACTTTAATGCAATTTTTTGCTCGTCTGAAAGAATGTATGATTTCCAAAGGAAAGAAATAAAGAGAGCGTTTAATACAGATGTAATCGATTATTATGGGCATAATGAAGGTCTGACTTTAATGGAATATTGCCCTCAATGTAATTTATATCATGTTATACCTGAATACGGGATAACGGAGTTTGTTGATTCAAATGATGTATTGGTTTCTGGTAAAGGAGAAATAGCAGAAATTGTTGGAACTGGTTTTAATAATTATGCTTTTCCTCTTATCCGTTATAAAACTTCAGATATGGCTACTATTTCAGGGACAGAATTTAAGGGTATATGCGGTAAACCATATTTAAGTGTTCAAGAAATAGACGGAAGATCAGGGGATTTCTTAATAACTAAAAGTGGTAAATGTTATTCACCAACAGTTTTGGAATTTGCAATGGATTATGTTGAGAATTTCAAAGACTTACAGTTGATACAATCGTCTTATGATAAGGTAGAAGTTTTAATCGTACCCACTGAAGGGTACACAATTAAAGAGGGGAACCAATTTATCAATGAGTTGGCAAAAATCATTGATGATAAAATAAATATTGATATAAAGATAGTTGGAAAAATTAATCGTCCTTCAAATCAAAAGCATAGGTTTATTATTTCTAACATAAAGTAGTTTAATGCACTAACCTTGTTATTTATTGCAAATAAACATGAAGGAGCGCTCTATTCATGAAAGTCTCAATAGTTGGTTCAATCCCACCTCCAGTAGGTGGGATTTCTATTCATATAAAAAGGATAAAAAGGGTGCTTGAAGTAAACGGAATTGAAAGCTGTGTCTATAATGAAGGTGGATGGGGAAATAGACAGGAACGTATTTATCCTATATCTAGATATAGATCTTTTATATTTAAGATACCTTTTATTCAAGCAGATCTTTTGCATATCCACTCTATAGATATGAAGCTTCGTATCTTATTAGGGGCTTATAAGCTTTTTGGAAAGAAAATTATTTTAACTATACATGGTGAAAGTCTTTCAGATCAACTAAAAACGTCAAATGCTCTTATGCGATTTTTACTAAGAATGAGCCTAAAGAAAATTGATAAGGTTATTTGTGTAAATCAATCATTATTGGATGAATTAATTTTATTAGGTATGGATAATTCAAATATGACCGTTATACCAGGATACATTCATCCTAAAGAGTATGAAGAAGATGTGATGGCAATACCCCAAAACGTCCATAACTTTATTGAAGAATCTCCGTTTCTTATTACGGCCAACGGATGTATTAGGTTCTATAAGGAAGAGGATTTATATGGGGTAGACATGCTTATTAATATGATGTATAAATTGAAAAATCAAGGGGTAAAGGCTCACTTACTATTTGCATTATTAGATAAGAAGAGTCAAACCGCAGAAGAGCGTGAATATTATAAAGAGCTTCAAGATAGACTACGTAAATTAGATTTAGAAGAGATTTTTATGTTTTATGAAGTGGAAAATACAGAGTTATATCCTATTTTACAAAAGAGTCAATTGTTTATTAGACCTACAAATACAGATGGATTAGGAGTATCTATAGCGGAAGCACTTTATTATAATGTTCCTTCAGTAGCAAGTAATGTATGTAATCGGCCTCAAGGAACGATATTATTTCAATCAAGGAACGATTTAGATCTATATCGGATTGTAAATGATATCATTTGTAATCACCCTCGTTATGTAAAAAGAATAAGTAAAATAGAGATTAAGGATTATTCAAACGAGTTAGTCGCAACTTATAAAGAAATTATTAATGAATAGTTACTAAATATATGTATAAAAGGAGGAGAAAATGGAGTACAAAATTATTAGTAATAAAGAAGAATTCTATGATTTAAAAGGAGTATGGGAAGAAATGGAACGTGCAGATAGTACCATTTCTTATTATAGTACTTTCCATTTTAATTATACGTGGTGGGAAGCTAATAGAAAAAATATAAATCTTAAATTGTTTATAATTTGTGTATACCATAATAATTCAATAGTTGGAATAGCACCACTAATGCTCGAGAAAAATGGTAATATATTTAATTATTGGAAATTAATATTTTTAGGAAGAGGGGACTCATTAAACTTTATTATTAATAGGCAACAAGGAAATGAGAGTAAAATTATAAAGGAAATCTTCCTAGGAATAGAACAAAATTCTAATATGTGGGATAAACTAGAGCTTACACATATTTCAGAAGAAAGTTTATTATTTTGGCATCTAATGAAAAATAATAAATATAATAAATATACTAATTATTTGGTGCAAAATCCTAAGATTAAACTACAAGATTATCGGAACTTTGATGAATTTAAAAAGAATAATGTACCCGCTAAAACAAATAAATTTGTTAATAAATTAAAAAAAGAAGTAGGATATAAATTTGAAGTAATTAATAATAAGTATGATAAAAACATATTTAAGGAAATAATTGAAATTCATAAATTAGAACAAGAATTCTTAAATCAACAAAAAGGAAGAACAGAAAGAGAAAGTCTATTTGAAGATCCTAGCAAAGCAGATTTCTTATATCAATTATTTAAGGATAACGAGAATATTCTTACTTTTGTTTTGTATTCAGGTGCAGGTGAAATTATAACTTATAATACCTGTTATAAATTCCATGATAAACTACATTTTTGGAATACGGGTTATCATCCTAGTTATGTAAATTATAATTTAAGTAAAGTTCGGATGTATGAAATTATAAATTATCTTTTTGACAATCAATTATATTACACAATTGATTGGGGAGCTGGAGGGTATCCTTGGAAGTTTGAATGGACGAATACATATTTAACTACGTATGCATTATCTATGTGGAATCCTAATAGTAAAAAAGCGTATTACATTAATAGATTGGCAAAAATCAAGAAGAAATTAATTTAAGGAAAAGTGGATCATATGAAAAGTGATAGTAAGAAGCTAGTTTCAAGTGGTGTGGTATATTTTGTATTTTCTATTTTGACTCAGGTTATTAATATGTTGTTAATCCCGTTGTATACCAATAATTTATCACAAATGGAGTATGGGAAATATGAATTATTGAATACCATTCAACAACTATTAGGGCTAGCAATTACAGTTGGAGTATATTCTGGATTAAAGAGATTTTATTATGAGACAGAGAATAAGCACCTATTAAAGAATACGGCTTTGAATTTTTCATTTTTATGGGGGGCTAGTGTATATGTATTTATCTATTTTCTCAGTCCAACCATAAGCGACTATGTCTTTAATGGTGAACAAGCAGCAATTGGTTATATAAGGCTTATTGTAGTGAGTTCGATATTAACTTGCTTAATATCTATTTATACCAGCTTTTATGAAATGGAATTTAAGGCATTTCGTGCTGCTGTTATTCAACTATCTATCTTGACGATAACTTTTGGATTAGCATTTTATTTTGTAGCAATCAGAGAAGAAGGAATAATAGGTGCGCTCAAGTCTATTTCTATAGCAAATCTTATCGTTTTTGTAATATTATTCGTAGGTGATTTTAGAAATTATAAATTTAAAATACATACGGGATATTTGAAAAATATGTTGAATTACGGTGGAGGGCTGTTATTAGGGCAAATATCGGCGTGGGTATTGAATTTAATTGATCGCTTTTTTATTAAAGACCTAATTAGTTATTCAGCGGTAGGGATATATTCATTATCATATAAAATAGGTATGCTGATTAATCCAGTTTTTATTGCTCCATTTGCACAAGTATTTACATCTTTCAAATTTAAGGCGTATAAAGAAGTTAACGGTAAGGAAAAAATACAAAAAATGTTTCATATTTATAATATGATAGGGTGTTTTTGTGTATTTGGTTTGTCGATTTTTGGGAAAATAGGAGTTAATATTTTAGCAAATGAGGAGTATTTAGAGGCATATAAAATCATTCCTTTAATTGCAATCTCGTATTTTATTTGGGGTGTTGGACAGTTTTATTCTTTAGGTCTGCATATCGCTAATAAAATGGTTTCAAATTCTTTAATAGTGGTAATTAGTGCGGTTGTAAATATACTTCTTAATATTATATTAATTCCTAAAATTGGTGTTAATGGGGCAGCTATAGCTACTATTATCGCCTATATGATTGCCAATGTCTTTTATTATTATTTTAGTGAAAAGTACTATAGTTTAGGGCTAGGAATTTTTTATCCATATAAATATTTTATAGTATTTATTCTTTTATACGTGGTTTATTATTATTTTATTTCCTCCTTAGAAAATTTATATATAGAATTTTTCTGGAACCTTATACTATGTGTTATGTATATTGTATTACTAATTGTATTTAGATTTACCAATATAAATGAAATCAAGATGCTTGTTAATAAGATTTTATCTAAAAAAAAATAAGGATAGTTGGGTGTTTATGGGTGACTACGAGTGAAAAAATTATATAGTAAGATTTATGGTAAGTTTTTTTTGATAATTAACGAATATTCTTTGCACATTGAAAATTATAAAATAACAATAGATTCAGGATATACCTTAAAAGAGATGAATAAAGACATTTTAATGGAATTAAAAAAGCAATACTATAATGAAATTGATCAAAAGAAATATGAAATTTTATTAGAGAGATTGCTAAATACTTATAATGAAATAGGGTATGTGGTAGTAAATAAACAGGAAGAAATATGTGGATACTATCATTTAGTAAAAAATGAAATGAAAAGTGGAGGATTAGGTAGGCGGATAAATTTATCAAATGATACTGTTGTATTATTTGATGATTATACTTTTTTAAAGCATCGTGGGAAAGGTGTACATAAATATTCTATTGAGGCTAGAATTACTAAGGCACAAAAAATGGGGTTTAAAAAAGCAAATGTACTAGTTTATGAAGGGAACATTCCTTCTGAAAAAGCATACACATCATTTAATTTTAAAAAGAGCATTAGATACAAAGTGCTAAAGGTTCTAAAACGTAAATTTATTTTTGTTAAGAGGTTAAAAAATGAATATTAAAATAGCAAAATGGCTAAATAATGCAGATGCACCAGTATTATTTATGATAGATGATTTGGCGAATGTTTGGGTGGATACAAATAAAGATGGAAAATTAGCCTTAGGTGGCGATTGGGGTTTCTGGAAAAACGAAGAAAAATCCTCTTTTCGTTATCTAAATGAAGTAATACTGAATGATTTTCCAAAAGTTAAAGTTACCTTTTTTGTTCCTGTGGGGACTAGGGTCGGAATGATAAAAAATCCAATACTTCCTTTCATATCTAAAAAGATAGATGCTAATGAAGAAACAAAAAAATTTTTTATGGAAATCCATGGAAACCCTAAGTTTGAAATTGCATATCATGGCACTACTCATGGTGAGGTTGGAGAATCAAATTTAGATTTTAAACAAGAGTGGGAATTATTTAGGGATGTAGAAGAAGCAATTAGAGTAGTAGAACACGGGAAGGGAATTTATAAAGATGCAATCGGAGTAAACCCATCTGGTGGGAAATATTGTGGATATACTAGTAATGAATTTTCAGATGTGAGTATAGATAAAACAGGATTTACTTGGTGGTGCAGATATTGGAATCGTGGAGTTGAGGATGAATTAATTCCAAATATAACAGGGAACGATACAAATAAGATAACAAACTTTGACGTTAAAAAATTTGGTGACAATAAAGTAATAGATATACCCTCAACTATAAACGGAGCATTGTTAAATGATTTATTGAACAAGAATGATAAATCATTTAAAGGATTTATTAAAAGTATGTTAAAAAATCTTTTAATTAAAAAAAGGATGAAAGAATTAGATTTTTTATTAGAAAATAATTTAGTTATTAGTATTCAAGAACATATAGCACCTTCACGAGACGATGGCAGGAGACAAGGACCAAATATTTTTGATGATAAGTGCAGTTTATTATATATATTTAATTACTTGAAGGATAAAAATGTTTGGTATTGTACAGGTAGCGAATTAGCTGAATACGTAAGGGCAAGGGACAATTGTAAGTTTAAACAAATAGATGAAAAAAGCTTTATAATAGAAAGCTCGGGGTATAAAAGCAAACAATTAATATCCTTATGTATAGATGAAGAAACAGTAAGTGGCATTCACCTTCCAAATGGCATTTATATTAAAAAAGATAAAAAGTATATTAATGTTCCAATTTTAGAGGGAATTTATACTTTAGAACAAAAAAAGTCTAACTTTAAAGGGAGATAAGATGTATAGCACAATTTTGAAATTACTCTATTTCTTTACTTTTGGATTAATTGTTCATAAGCAATTAGGTAATGCTAATGAAATACTAATATCAGCTTCGAGTGTTATAAGTGTAATATATATATTTGTTTTTCTATTAAATTTGTTGAATAAACATCAAAAAATTCCTCTCTCTCGCTTGGAAAATTTTTTGATTCTATTTGTTGGTTTATATATTGTATATACTTCTTTAAATGCACTATATGTTGATAAATCAGCTATAACGCAGCTTTTAATTGATAATATTTCTTATATCACATTTACTTTACTTCTTCTTGACTTTAAAAGGTACGAAGATATCAGAGAAAGTGTATTTCATTTTGTTACTTTGCTTTTTAGTGCATGTTTAATAACAGCGTTGTTTATTTTTTTAATGGGATATAGTAAGTTGGAAATTTCCTCTTCATCCCTGCATTTTATTTCATCTCAAGATTATTATTTTATGTTTGGTGAAAAAAGGTTATCTTGGTTAATGACCCATAAAGTAAGATTTGCTGTTTTTTGCTTGCTAGGAATTTTATTTATATATTATCATCAAAATTTCAATAGATTTTTAAAAATAATTTTTATTTCTTTGGGATTAATAGATATATATTTATCTAATTCTATGACAGTCTTGTTTTCGTCATTAATTTTATTCTTGTTTTTAGTGAATTTTAAAACTATTAATTATTACGTAAAATGGCTTGTTTTTCTAAGCTTTTTAGGTGGAGGTACTTTCTTAGTCTATAAATATTTATCAATATTGAGTGAAAAAAGGGATATTTTCACTTTTGGTGGTAGACGGTTTATTTGGCAGTCTGCAATAGAATTTATTCAAAGTAATCCATGGGGTGTAGTCAATATTTCTGAAAAATATGGTTTAACGACTTCATATTACGGAGGAGTAATATTTAATAATGCACATAATATATTTCTAAATGAATTTATGAAGCACGGTATTATAGGAGGAACACTATTTGTAATTATATACATGCTTATACAATTACAAATTTTTAAAAGTAATAGTAGGATGATAGGAGTTATCCTAGCTTTATTTATTAGCTGTATGATGGATGTTGTTTTTAGCATGGAGATGTTACCTATATTTTTATATGCTGTGCCATTAATTTTTTATGCGAATGACTTTAAATCAAAATTATAGATAGTTTTTAAAATAGTTATTTTATTGAAATGTATTATATAAAGGTGTGAAAAAATGAGAATTTTATTTATATCAACACAATTGCCGCCATTTATTGGTTCGGCTAATATAAGGGCGTTGAATTATATAAATTACTTAAATCGTTTAGGGCATGAAATAGATGTAATAGCAGTAGATTATCCAAGGGATTCTATAGCATATGATGAAAATTCTGAAGAGGTATTTGATCGGGAAGTGAAAATACATAAGATAAGTCCAGGCTTAATTTATAATGTGTCCTATACAAAAAAAATGAGTAAAAAGATAAGTGATGCTGGTACAGTTGAAAATAATAAGCCTAGTTTTAAAAAGAAAGTGGGTCTATTTGTTAAGAGTAATATTTTAATCCCAGATCCGTTTGTACAATGGATAAACCCAGCATTTAAAAAAGCATCATCGTTAGTTAAAGCTAATGGAGTATATGATTGTATGTTTTCGATGCATGAAACACCTTCCAGTCATGTCGTTGCTTCTAGGTTGAAGCGAAGGTTCCCTAGTATGAAGTGGATTGGGTATTGGAGTGACCCTTGGAATGGTGATAGCTTAAGAAAAGGTAGGTCGTTATTTAAAACAATTTTAGAGGAAAAGATTGAAAATAATATTGTAAAAAAAGTAGATAGGTTTTTATTTACAACAAATAGTACGCGTCAAATGTATATTGATAAATATAAGATAAATCCTGATGATACGGATATTGTATATCGAGGTTATGACGAAATGTTATATTCGGATATAGAGAAGGAAAAGGAATTACCAGTAGAATTAAATAAGAACAAAATTAATATTGTACATACGGGAACAATTTATAAGGAATTACGTGATATTACGCCATTGTGTAAGGCTCTTGAAAAATTAAAGTATGATGATTATAATTTGTTCAAAAAAATACATGTGTTATTTATAGGTCAATTTACAGACACTCAAGATGAAAATAGGGTTAAAAATTTAGAGAATGTCACAGTAAAGCCCCTTATGCCATATAAAGATGCATTAAGGTATGTTGTACACGCTGATGCTTTGTTACTATATGGAAACAAAAATAGCACGCAAGTTCCTGGAAAAGTGTATGAATACTTAGGAAGTAAGGCTGCAATTGTCACTCTTCTAGGAGATGAGCAAGATGAGCTACAGCCATTAATGAATCAAGTGAAAAAAGGACCGGTAGTTTTAAATGAAGAAGAGAGCATTTTAGAGGCTCTTCAAGATATAGAGAGGAATTTGAATTCAGACCAAAATAATTGGAGTAAAGCAGCGGTAAATTACAGGTGGGATAATGTTGTTAAGGATTTAGAGGATAAAATTTTTAATTAATACAGGTAGATGTTGCATTTTGGTTGATTGATGTCTTTGAAAAGGAGGAGTATATATGATTTCAATTTTAAACTTCCTTATTAGTAAACTAAAGAAAACAGAATATAAATTAGACAGTAGTATAAAAACAATTGATATATTAGGGATTGTTTGGATAAGAGTCCTATATTTATGGCGGGGGATATACAGAAGAATTGGTACGGATAAATGTGGTAAGTTTTTATTTGTTGGAAAAAAAGTAGAACTAAAAGGGAAACGTTTTATAAAATTAGGAAATGGGATTACGATAGATAATCATGTTAGTTTAGATGCATTATCAATAGAAGGAATTCATATTGGAAATAATGTGCACATCGGCACATATACTAAAATGGCTTGTTCAGGTAGCTTGAAAAACTTAGGGAAAGGTTTGAAAATTGGGAATAATAGCGGAATAGGAGATTTTTGCTTTTTTGGAGCCGCTGGTGGAATTCAAATTGGTAATAATGTAATTATGGGACAAAATGTACGATTTCATTCAGAAAACCATAATTTTGATAGATTAGATATTCCTATTAAAGAACAAGGAGTTACGAATAAAGGAATCACCGTTGGAAATGATTGCTGGATAGGATCCGGAGCGGTCTTTTTAGATGGAGTAGAGGTGGGTGATGGCTGTGTTATAGGCGCAAATACCTTGGTAAATAAAAATATTCCAGCCTATAGTGTTGCCGTTGGAAATCCAGTGAAGATTGTTAAAAGTCGTCTTGAAATGAAGGAGAGAATAAATTGAAAATATTACATATCTCACTGGGGTTGCCGCCATATCGTACAGGTGGTTTAACGAAGTACGCAACGGATTTAATGTTTCAACAATCCAGTGAGCATAAAGTATTTCTTTTATATCCCGGAAAAATTACTATTTCAAAAAAAATAGCAATCAAAAAGAATAAACCATTTGGAAACATAGGGGTTTATGAATTAGTAAACCCGTTACCTATTCCTTTGTTAAATGGTATTAATCAACCACAATCATTTATGAAAAAAGTTGATAGGGGAATTTATGAAGCGTATTTAAAGCAAATAAATCCAGATATAATTCATGTCCATACTTTGATGGGAATACATAAGGAGTTCTTTGAAGCAGCAAAAGATCTATCTATAAAACTAGTATTCACTACACATGATTATTTTGGCCTTTGTCCTAAGGTCAATCTCATGGATGCAGAAGGAAATATTTGTGAAGATTTCAATTTTGGTCATAATTGTCTATCGTGTAATGTTAATGCCCTTAGTTTTCCGATGATTTATGTTATGCAATCCTATCCATATCGATATTTAAAGGATAGTAGAATTGTGAAATCATTACGTGAATTTAAAAAAAAACAAGTTAAAAAGAGTATAGGAGTACCTATTATATCGGAAGATGCAATAAAATCAGATGATAATTTAGCTACTCAATATGTGGAATTACGTAAGTATTATTTAGAGATATTTAAAATATTAGACTGTTTTCATTTTAATAGTTCCGTCGCAAAAGAGCAGTTCGAAAGCTTTTTAGATGTAAAAGGAAAAGTGATTTCCATTAGTCATAAAGATATTTATGATTATCGTCAAGAGCGTTTATATGAAAAGAAGAATAGCTCAATTTTAAGGTTTGGATACCTGGGTCCTGTAGATGTATATAAAGGTTTTTATACTTTAAAGGATACATTGGATTTCTTAAAGAAAAATGGATATGAAAATTGGCATTTAAGTGTATATGGTGGTTTTATAAATGATCCAGAAACGTATAATCCAAAGAATTATACTTTTTATGGGCGATATGAGTACAGTCAATTAGAAGAAATGTTTAATGGAATTGATTTGTTAATTATTCCAAGCATTTGGAAAGAAACATTTGGCTTTATTGGCCTAGAGGCTCAATCTTATGGTGTTCCTATCATGGTTTCTGAAAACGTCGGATTTAAGGACTTAATAGAAGACGGTGAAACTGGATTTATTTATAAGACGGATGGAAATGATTTTGCGAATAAACTGTCTCTAATATTGGACAATCCTTCGGTATTGGCAAAAATAAATGAAAATATATTAAAAATGAAATTCCCTTTCATTATGAAAAAACATACTGACGAAATAATAAACCTATATCAAGAGGTAAGAGCAGGAGTAGAAGAATAAATGAAACATGTATTTATCATCGGATCTAAAGGAATTCCCGCAAAATATGGTGGATTCGAAACATTTGTAGAATACTTAACAGCTCGAAAACAAAGTGAAGATATTCAATATCACGTATCTTGTCTAGCTCATGATAATGATGAGTTTAAGCATAATAATGCAAGATGTTTTAATGTCAAAACACCTGAAATTGGTAGTGCTAAAGCAGTAGCATACGATATTTTAAGTTTAAAAGAGTGTATCCGTTATATTAAAAGAAATAGCCTTACAAATTGCATTGTTTACGTGCTTGCTTGTCGTATTGGTCCATTCTTTTCCTTCTATAAAAATAAGCTAGAAAAAATGGGTGTAAAAGTATTTGTAAATCCAGATGGGCATGAGTGGAAAAGAAGTAAATGGAGCCCTGCTATCAGAACATATTGGAAAATATCTGAGAAGTTAATGGTTAAAAATGCAGATTTGTTAGTATGTGATTCTAAAGGAATTGAGTCATATATTAAAACAGATTATAAAAAGTATAACCCTAAGACGACATTTATTGCTTATGGCGCGGATGTTACATCGTCATCTCTAAAAGACGAGGATGTAAAACTAAATGAATGGTATAAGAAACATGATATAAGCGCCAATGAATATTACTTAGTAGTTGGTCGTTTCGTTCCAGAGAACAATTATGAGTTAATGGTCCGTGAATTCATGAAATCAAATTCTAAAAAAGACTTTGTTATTATCTCTAATGTCGAACAAAATCAATTTTATCAGGATTTATTAGCAACGACGAATTTTGATAAGGATCCTCGTGTTAAGTTTGTTGGAACTGTATATGATCAAGAACTATTAAAGAAAGTTCGTGAAAATGCATTTGCATATTTCCATGGGCATGAAGTAGGTGGAACGAATCCATCATTATTGGAAGCATTGGCGTCTACAAAATTAAATATGCTTTTAGATGTGGTGTTTAATAAAGAGGTTGGGGAAGCAGGAGCTGTTTACTTCTCTAAAGAAAGTGGATCCTTAGCTAACTTAATTCATGAAGTTGAGCAATATTCACAAGAGCAAATTAATGAATTAAGTAATAAGGCGAAAGATAGAATCATCCATGAATACTCATGGGAAAAAATTGTAACTGATTATGAATCTTTATTTTTAAAGTCATAAATTAGAAAGGGGATGAATCCGGACAGATTTATTCCCTATTTCTATGATATAAAAGGAGCGCGAGCAATTTATGAAAGGTATTATTCTAGCTGGAGGTAGTGGAACACGTTTATATCCACTAACACAAGCAGTATCAAAACAATTATTACCTGTATATGATAAGCCAATGATTTACTATCCATTATCAGTATTAATGCTTGCTGGTATTCAAGAAATTTTAATTATCTCTACACCACAGGATACACCTCGTTTTAAAGAGTTATTGGGAGATGGTTCACAGTTTGGGATAAAGCTAGAATATGCTGTGCAACCTTCACCCGACGGTTTAGCTCAGGCATTTATTATCGGAGAAGAGTTTATTGGCGATGATTCTGTAGCTCTTGTTCTTGGTGATAATTTATTCTATGGACACGGTTTAACGAAACTATTACAAAACGCCGCAGAACGCCAAGAAGGGGCAACCGTCTTTGGATATTATGTAAATGATCCAGAACGTTTTGGGGTTGTAGAGTTTGATGAAGGTGGGAAGGCCATTTCTATTGAAGAGAAGCCTCAAGAGCCAAAGTCACATTATGCTGTAACAGGTTTATATTTCTATGATAATCGTGTTATAGAGATTGCGAAGAATATTAAACCATCACCCCGTGGAGAGTTAGAAATTACTGATATAAATAAGGTTTATTTACAATTACAAGAGTTGCACGTTGAAATTCTTGGCCGAGGTTTTTCTTGGTTAGACTCTGGCACGCACGAGTCATTATTAGAAGCATCTCAATTTATTGAAACAATTGAAAAACGTCAAAGTTTAAAAGTAGCTTGTTTAGAGGAAATAGCATTTAGAAAAGGATATATTACCCGTGAGCAATTATTTGAATTAGCAGAGCCGATGAAAAAAAATCAATACGGTCAATACTTGATTCGATTGGCAGAACAAAGTAAACAAAAACAACCAATTTATCAATAAAGGAGTACTTATAATGAAGATTGTTGAAACTAAAATTCCTGATGTAGTTATTTTAGAGCCTAGGGTATTTGGCGATCATCGCGGATATTTTATGGAAAGTTATAATAAAGAGGTTTTTGATAAGCTTGGTTTAGATTACGAATTTATTCAGGATAATCAATCTTTATCTGTACCAGCCGGAACATTACGTGGATTACATTTTCAGTTAAATCCTAAAGCACAGACAAAGGTAGTACGCTGTATCACAGGTGCTATTTATGATGTAGCTGTTGATATTCGGAAAGGTTCACCTACATATGGACAATGGGTTGGTGTTATTTTAAGTGAACATAATAAACGCCAATTAGTCGTGCCGAAAGGATTTGCACATGGATTTTGTACATTAGTGCCAAATTCGACAGTGGCTTACAAAGTAGATGAATACTATTCTCCTAATCATGATGCTGGTATTCTATGGAATGATCCAGCCTTAGGAATCGATTGGCCGGTGAGTGAACCAATCCTTTCGGAAAAGGATACTAAACATCCATTATTAGAAGAAGCAAATATTAATTTTGTGTACGAGAAATAAGGAGGAATAACATGAAAGTATTAGTAACAGGTGGCGCAGGGTTTATTGGAAGTAACTTTGTTCGATATATGGTGAAGAAGTACCCAGAATATAATATTGTAAATTTAGATTCGTTAACATATGCAGGTAATTTAGAAAATCTAAAAGATATTGAGGAATTATCTAATTATAAATTTGTCAAAGGCGATATAGCAGATCGTCAGTTTATTAACCAATTATTTAAAGAAGAAAAGTTTGATTATGTGTTAAATTTTGCAGCAGAGTCACATGTTGATAGAAGTATTACAAATCCTGATATTTTTATTCAAACGAATATTCAAGGTACACAAGTATTACTAGATGCTGCTAAAAATGCGGAAGTAAAAAAATACTTGCAAGTTTCAACAGATGAGGTATATGGAACTTTAGGCGAAACTGGTTACTTTACGGAAGAAACACCTTTGGCATCAAATAGCCCGTATAGTTCAAGTAAAGCTGGTGCAGATCTATTAGTTCGTGCTTATCATGAAACGTTTGGTTTACCAGTAAATATTACACGTTGTTCAAATAATTACGGACCATTCCATTTCCCAGAGAAGTTAATTCCTTTAATGATTATTAATGCACTAAATGATAAACAATTACCTGTATATGGTGATGGTTTAAATGTACGTGATTGGTTACATGTTGAGGATCATTGTCAGGCAATTGATTTAGTACTTCATAAAGGTAAAAATGGTGAAGTGTACAATGTTGGTGGAAATAACGAACGTACAAATATTGAAATTGTAAAAACAATCTTAAAAGCATTGGACAAGCCTGAATCTCTGATTAAGTATGTTACAGATCGTCCAGGTCATGATCGCCGTTACGCAATTGATGCGACAAAACTCCGTGAAGAATTAGGTTGGTCACCAAAGTACAATTTTGACACAGGTATTGAGCAAACTATTAAATGGTATTTAGAAAATCAAGATTGGTGGAAAAATATTATTTCTGGAGAGTACCAAGAATACTTCAAGAATCAATATGCGAATAGATTAGAGGTATAAAACATGAAGGCGTTAGTAACAGGAGCTAAAGGTCAGTTAGGACAAGATGTAGTAAGTTTATTAAAAGAACAGACATGGGAAGTCTTTGGGTTCGGCAGAGAAGAGTTAAATATTACAGATGAAAAACAAGTAAGCGAGAAAGTATTATTAATTCAACCCGATATTATCATTCATACGGCAGCATATACACAAGTAGATCAAGCGGAAAGCGATGAAGAATCTGCTTTTAAAGTCAATGCTGAAGGAACAAAATACTTAGCTCAAGCTGCTGAAGCAGTAGGGGCAAAGTTTTGCTATGTAAGTACTGATTACGTTTTTGATGGAACAAAAGATACTCCATATAAACCGGATGATCAAACGAATCCTCAGACTGTATACGGTAAATCAAAATTAGTTGGAGAACAGTATACACAAGAGTATTGTTCAAAAAGTTATATTGTTAGAACGTCTTGGGTATTTGGTTTATATGGTAATAATTTTGTGAAGACGATGCTACGTTTGGCAGAGGAAAATAAAGAATTAGGGATTGTTCATGATCAAGTGGGTTCACCAACTTATACCACTGATTTAGCAAGATTTATTATTAGTCTTGTACAAACTGATAAATATGGAGTATATCATGGTTCTAATTCAGGGGTGTGCTCTTGGTATGAGTTTGCAAAAGAGATATTCAAGCAATCTAATATTGAAATAGTGGTCAATCCACTAAAGACCGAAGATTTTCCAAGGCCTGCTGCACGCCCTAAGTACTCAGTGCTGGATAAAGGGATGATTGAAGAAAATGGATTTGAATCGCTTCAAAATTGGAAGGAAGCTTTAAAAGATTTTCTCAAGAAGCTATAAGATAGTGGAAGAATCAGTAGTTTACAAATGATTTGTAAATCTGTATAGTTTTATGTGGAATAATAGTAAGAATAAGGTTGTTGAATTTGTTATTTGAAAGAAGGAAAAACGATGAAGAAAAAGATTCTATTTTGGATTCTAGGTATCATTGGTGTTCTTGTTATTGCTGGTGGAGTATATGCGTATACTGTTTACTCTAATGTATCTAATACATTAAATACAGTGCATAAGCCTTTGGATCGTGATAAGTCTGATAAACGAGATAAGAAAGTAGAAATTGCGGATAATAAACCTATATCTATTTTACTGATGGGCGTAGATCAAGAAGGTAATGGAACAGGTAGATCCGATTCACTTATGTTATTTACCTTAAACCAAAAAACAAAATCTATGAAAATTACAAGTATCCCACGAGACTCTTATACGGAGATTGTAGGGAAAGGGAAAAAAGATAAAATCAACCATGCCTATGCTTTTGGCGGAATTGATATGGCTGTAAAAACAGTAGAGAATTTTCTTAATGTACCAGTCGATCATTACATTGAGGTAAACATGGCTGGATTCAAAGATATTGTAGACGCTGTTGGTGGTGTTGATGTAAATAATGATTTGGAGTTTACATCAAGGGAGCAACATTTTGCTAAAGGTAACATCCATTTAAATGGTGAAACAGCATTAAAGTATACTCGTATGCGTTATGAAGATCCACGTGGTGACTTCGGTCGTCAAATGCGCCAACGTCAAGTTATTCAAGCTGTAATTAAGAAGGGTGCAAGTGTATCTTCTCTAGCAAGCTACGGTGATGTATTAAAAGCAATTGAGAAAAACGTAAAAACAAGTTTAACGCAAGATCAAATGTTTGATATTCAAAAGAATTATAAAGATTGTATGGAGAACAGTGAAGAAATTCAAATTCCAGGTGACGGACACAAAGCCGCTGATGGTATTTGGTACTACTATGTTCCAGAGGCAGCAAAACAAGATATAACGAATAAGTTAAGAGCACATCTTGAATTAACTAAGTAATATGTAATAACCCAGCTCCTTTGGAAGGAGTTGGGTTTATTTTTGCATGGATTTATATTAGTATTATATATTGTGAGATTAATAGATGAGGTGAATCGATGAATAAGAAAGCGGTACTTGTCCTTGTTATTTTTGTATTGTTTGTTGCTTCGATTGTGAGCGGTAAATTGTACTGGAATAAGAAGATTGCGAATGCAACAGGACAAACGAGTGAAGTAACGAAAACAAAGACTGAAGTAAAAGATAGCGGAGCAAAGAAAGAAGAGAAAAAAGAAGAGAAAAAAGAAGAGAAAAAACAAGATGTGAAGTCATCTTTTAATGAAGCATACGCGAAGAATTTGCCAGATGCAGTGAAAGAGAAGTTAAAGAAAGCTGCTGAGGATAAAAAGGCAGTAAACCTTATTATTGTTGGTGATGAAGCTTCTTCATCTGAAAAAGGTGCTTGGGCAGCTAAGTTAACGTCTAATTTAGAAACTGCTTACGGTAAAGGTTTATGGAATGTGACTGTAAAGGAATATAAGGGTGAAAGCACAGAAGAGTTAATTGCGAATAAGCGTGATAAAGAGATTGCGAAAGAGAATCCAGATGTGATTTTATTTGAGCCACCATTTATTACTGATAACGGTAAAACTGGTAATGGGAACTCTGTTGCGAGTACACAGAAGTTCGTTCAAGCACTTTCTACTAGTGCAAAGGGCGCTACGATTATGATTCAACCATCAAATCCAGTGTATGGTGCGAAAAATTATCCGAAAGCGATTGAAGCATTAAAACAATTTGCGACGCAAAATAATTATACATATATTGATCATTGGGGAGCATGGCCGGATGCATCGACAAAGGCTATCCTACCATACTTAAAAGAAGAGTTTGGTTTCCCAACTGCTAAAGGTCATGAAGTTTGGGCACAATATGTAACGGATTATTTTGTAGCTAAATAATAAAAGGGGAGAGGGTATCGTCGACAAAATATGTTCGACAATACCCTCTCTTTTTTTATAGGATTTTTGCTATACTAAACTGTACTATAATACGTGGTGGAAGGAGGAGAATGATGAAAATACTTGTGGTTGATGATGAATCGAGTATTCGTAATTTGATTCGGATGCAGTTGGAGATGGAAGGTTATGAAGTATTGGCAGCGGCTGATGGGAGAGAAGCTTTAGAGAGATGGAATGAAGGGCCGGATGTATTGATTTTGGATGTTATGCTTCCGGATACGGATGGGTATGAGTTGCTTCGTTTGTTCCGTGAGAGGGATAGGGATATTCCGGTGCTGATGTTAACGGCAAAGAGTCAGATGAATGATAAGTTGCTTGGCTTGCAGCTTGGTGCTGATGATTATGTGACGAAGCCGTTTAATTATGCGGAGCTTATTCTTCGGGTTAAGAATATGGCGCGGCGTGTAAAGAAGACGGAGGCGGCTGTAAGTCATGAAGTAATTGAGGCTGGAGAGATAGTGATTTGTCCTAAGGAAAGAAAGGTACATGTGAGTGGACAAGAGATTCAGTTAACGTACCGAGAGTTTAATTTATGTCAGTTATTTGTTTCAAATCCGCAGCGTGTGTTTATGAGGGATGAGTTGCTTGAGAAAGTATGGGGATTTGAGTATATCGGAAATACGAGAGCAGTTGATATTATGGTGCAGAGACTTCGAAAGAAGCTTAGGACGAGCGGGGAATATATTAAGACAATTTATGGCGTTGGCTATAAACTGGATTGTTAAGTGGTGATGGTATGTCTTTAAAGCGAAATATGGTGTTTGGAATAGTTGGGCTGTTAATTCCGATTTTTGTTCTTTTATATGCAGTTGTTTATATTACGTTAGAAAAGAATATGTATCATAACGCAGCAGATTCTTTAGAAAAGTTAAGTGTAGAAGCACAAATTTATACGATGAATTATTTAGAGAAGGAAGCAGAAGTGGATACGCTTGGTCCGAATTCACTTTTAATTGCGTCGTATTTAGCGAAGCGTATGGATGTCCGTGTGCAGATGATTGGGAAGAATGGCGATGTTGTTGCAGATACACAAAAAGGAGCATTGCTTCACCGTAACATCGACATTGAAAGTTCTTTGAAGGGAAAGAAGTCTTACGTTTTTGAGGAGGCGGATCCAGCTCCTATTCTTTTGTTTTCAAGCCCGGTTTATTATGGAAACGATGTCATTGGAAGTATTCGTTTTATAAATGAGTTAACGGGTGAGAAGGAAGTTTTAACAAATGTGAGCTGGACGTTCTTAATGACATCTCTTTGTTTAGTAGCTACCGGTATTTTCTTTGCGATTCGTTTGGCGAAGTCTCTTCATAAACCGATTGATCAGTTGAGACAAATGGCACAGAGGCTCGCGAATGGTGATTATAAGAGTAAGATTGAGTTAAATGAGTACGTAGAAATCGCTCAGCTTTCAGCATCTTTTAACGCGATGGCCGATGGAATTGAACTGCATATTAAGCAATTGCAGGAGGAGAAGGAGAAGCAGAAAGATTTCCTAGACCGCATTACGCATGAGCTAAAAACACCGCTAACGGCAATTATCGGTTATGTTGATTTAATTCCGAAGTTACAATCGAAAGAAGATGTACAGGAAAGTCTTCGTTATGTGGCTGTGGAAAGTGAGCGTTTATTATCACTTGTAGAGGAACTGCTTAAGTCCTCGAAATATGGGACGAGTACGTTTGAAGTGTCTCCTACAGTTGTGAATATAAAGGAATTGGCAGAAGAAGCAGTTTCAATTGTGAAACCTCGCCTAAATCAATTTGAAATTGAAGTGATAAATGCGTTAACGGATGTACATGTTGTTGCGGATTTTGATAAGACGAAGCAAATTTTCTTAAATGTGCTTGATAATGCAATTAAGTATAGTGATGCTTCGCACATTCGTATGAATGTAATTGTAAATGAGCATGAGGCGAAGGTTTTTGTTCATGATGATGGGATCGGTATAGATGAAGTGGTGCTTGCAGAGTGGAATGAGTCTCCGAAAGGAAAGGCACTTCCTTCTAGTTACGGGAATGGTTATGGTTTGTATATTTGTCAGGAGATTATGAGTAAGCAGGGCGGAAGCATGCGGATTGAGAGTAGTGAAGAAATAGGTACTACAATATTCATTACATTTTTGCTTCCGAGAAGGATGGAAGACATAAAAAACTTGAAAGCGGTTAAATGATACATTTATGAAACAATTATGCGGTATTTTCGAAACAACGTTTTTTTATCTTGGAGGTAGGCAGAAATGAAAAGGCTATCATTTCAAATTCTTATGTTTGTCATTTGTATGATTGTTTCTCTTGTTTTGTTTTATGTTATGGAGAAGCAAATCTATAATCGAATCAACATTGTAAATGATAAACAAGCCGTTTTACAAAGGGTGAATGAATCTCTTCCAATTGAAGTGAAAGTAAGACATGAAAAGTGGGGAGAAATCGTTGTAACGGATGAAGTTCGTTTGCATACGATTGTTTCATTCTTTGACCGAATTCGAATAGAGCCTGGGGACGTTAAGAGCCAAGAACAAGTATTTACTGGAGAAGTAACGTACTTGAATGGACATAAGCGTACTTTTGCAGTAGGTGACTTGTTCCAGTATGGGGAAAATGTATACGGAAAGAATGGCATGGATCCGATGATTTCAGCACTTCAAACGTATTTATTAAGCCTGTATTACACGCCAGAGCGTATTAATAATTTCTTTGCTTCAGCAAAGGATGTCGTAGTACGTCAAGGCGATGTGGTACGTACTATCAATCTTACGCACATACTTGATTCTATTCGGTCCGCAAAGCAAATTACAGATTACGGAGAAATTCAGAAGTTATTACAATCGCAGAATGAACCGATTGCTTATATTACAGCTTATAAAACAGGTAAGCGTGTAAAGAATGATCGTGAAGATATTCTTACGATTTCTGTGTATCCATCGTACTTTGTTGTGCAATATCTCGGTGATAATAACGGGAATGTCATGTATATGAAAGGCTCTCTAGCAGAGTTATTCGTAAAGGAGAATGCGTCATGAGAAAGATAGCCTTTTTCTTCTTTTTGCTAGTAATTGGAGGAGCGATGTCTAGTTGCTCTCGAGATACAACCTCTATTAAATATAGTAAAAATGGTCTCCCTATTTTGGATGATCGTCATATTGTTGCGTATGTAGCGGCTCGTGAGGAAGTTGGTGAAGCGTTACTTTCATCATTTTGTAAGCCGCGCGGATGTACGTATGAATTTATTCGTCTTTCAACAGAAGAACTTCTTCGTAGAGTGGAAGAAGAAGCTGGAAATCCGAAGGCGGATATTATTATTGGCGGTACAGTAGATGCGCATCAAATGATGAAGCAAAAAAATCTTTCTATTCCTGTGATAAGCCAACATGCAAATCGTATTTCAAAAACTGTTAAAGATAAAGATGGTTATTGGTACGGTTATGAAGTGGAGAAGCTGGCAATTGCGATTAATAAAGAGCGGTGGAACGAGGAAATAGCGCCGCTCGGTCTCTCGTATCCGTTAAGATGGAAAGATTTATTGAATCCAGTATATAAAGGAAAGATTGTCATGCCCGATCCAAATGTTTCAGGTACAGCATATACGTTTTTCCAATCACTGATTGATACGTTAGGTGAAGAGGAAGCGAAGGGATATGTGAAGAATCTGGCAGAACAAGTTGGAGAAGTAACAGTGAATGGTTACATCCCAGCAGAACTTGTTGCGAGCGGTGAATATATGATAGGCATCAACTTTATGGGAGATCAGAGAATGCTTCAAAAACAAGGCTTTCCGATTTTAAGTAACGAACCTGAGCAAACAGGGTTATCTGTTAATGCGATTTCGAAACTAAAACGTGCACCGAGTGGTATTATTGCGGATTTATTTATTGATTATTGTTTATCAGAAGAAGCGGGGCATATTTTAGAAAAAGTGTCGTTTGGCGTACCAACGATGTTTGCGAAGAATGAGAAAGAAATAGAAGGACAGCCGGTTAGAAGGACGAACCAAAATATATCAAATAGCGGAATAATCGAGATATGGAATAGACAGCGTCTCTCTCTGAAGTGAGAAAAGGAGACGAAAATATATGTTTAAATGGCTCAAGCCAGCACCTGCAATTGAAAGATTGCCAGCGGATATGATCGATCGTGTATATCGATTACTACGTATTCGTGTGTTAATCGGGATTTCAGTTGGATATGCTGCTTATTATTTAGTTCGTAGTAACTTTACGTTATCAAGTACGTATTTAGTACAAGAATATGGTTTTAGTACAGCTGAAATTGGTCTACTAGGCTCAGTAATGGCAATTGTTTATGGATTTAGTAAGTTCTTTATGGGTAATTTATCAGATAAAGCTTTCGCCCAGCGCTTTATCGCAGTCGGTTTATTCTTATCAGGGCTTGTAAATATTTGTTTCGGTTTTGCATCATCATTTGGGATGATTGTTACATTACTCGTTGTTAACGGTATTGTACAAGGTATGGGAGCACCACCTTGTAGTATTGTTATGACGAAATGGTTCTCGAAGAAAGAACGTGGTACGAAAACAGGCCTTTGGAATATTTCACATAACGTTGGTGGAATGCTTGTACCACCACTTGTCGGAATTGGTGTAGGTATTTTCGGTGAAAATCATTGGCAAGGCGGCGTGTTTATTTTCCCTGCGATTATCGCAATGGTAATTGCAGTACTTGTTTGGATCAATGCGAAGGATACACCAGAATCTGAAGGTCTTCCTCCAATTGATGAGTATCGTAATGACTATGAAAATCTTGAAAAAGCAGATAATGCTAACAAGATGTCACCAAAAGAAATTTTAATGAAGTATGTAGTGAAAAATAAATTTGTATGGTTCTTATGTATTGCGAATGCTTTTGTTTATTTAATTCGTTTCGGTGTTATTAACTGGGTTCCACTTTATTTAACGACAGTTAAAGGATTTTCAAAAGCAGAAGCGCACGCGGCATATGCAATCTTTGAAGGTATGGCAATTCCAAGTTCATTAATCGTTGGCTTTTTAAGTGATAAATTATTTAAAGGAAAACGTATGCCATTATGTATTATTAGTATGGTTGGAGTTGTTATTGGTACGTTTATATATTGGCAAGCAACTAGCGTACTTGTTGTAAGTATTGCAGTTTCTATTATCGGTTGTTTAATTTATGTACCACAGTTCTTAATCGGTTTAAGTGCGATGGAATTAGTACCGAAATTTGCAGTAGGTACGACAGTTGGTATGTGTGGTCTATTCGGTTATGTAGGCGGAAGTCTTGTAGCTAACGCAGCAATTGGTGTTATTGTTGATAGTTCTGGCTGGGATGGTTGTTTCATCTTACTATTAACAGGTGCGGTTTTATCAACAATCTTCTTATTTATTGTTCAACGTGGACATGAGAGAAAAGATCCTAAAGTAGCGTAATATTTTGTTTGAAAAGCTATCCAATTGTGTGTGATTGGATAGCTTTTATATTAGAAAAAACAAACAGTATGAAAAATTGCAGTTTAATATATAAATGATTTTTGTTAATTAATATAATTTTTTTAGATTCCATAAACCAAATAGATACATGGTTATACCGAAAAATCCGCCGCCACAGATGAAAATTACAACCTTAAATAAAGAAATAGAGATTTCCTCTGAACCTACATAGGGAAGGATATAATTCATAAAAACAAACATTTGAAAGCCCCAAAGCACACCTGCTTTTAAGCCAGCTTTTCTTAATTTTTTCTTGTGTTGTAAATATTCTTCTTTTGTTGCACATTCAGTATCACTTAAACCTTTTTTCTTGAATTTAAAGGCTAAATAATTAGCGTAAATCATATTAGATAGAAAAATAAATATAGTTCCTATAGATATTGTGTGGTTCATAGTATCAACAAGTAACATAATAAGCATTACCAACATATTTAACCACCATAAACCAATTCCAGCTACAGATAACTCTTTATTGATTTCTTGTTTTTGATATTCATCTCTCTCACTTAGTGTTCCAACAAAACTATTATAAACTCTTTCTTTCCATTCAATTTTCATCATTTAATCTCCCTCCCAAAATAGACTATTTAAATCTGTTTTTAGTGCTTTTGCTAATTCGATACATAAGGCTAAAGAGGGATTATATTTATTGTTTTCAATTAAATTTATTGTCTGTCTCGCCACGTTAACTTTTTTAGCTAACTCTAGTTGCGATAGCCCTTCAGATTTTCGATATTGTTTAACGTTATTCAAATATAACCCTCCCATTGATGGTTGTAGACCTCGTGTACCGAAATGTCATTTATATGTGACATTTTATAATTGAATAGATGAAATGTCAAATATATATGACAAAAATGATTTTAATAATTTATCTTGGTAAGAAGTTTATTAATAAAAGATGGCTTATATTCATATAAAAAGTACTTGAAAATTCAATTTAAATTATCCTTTTTCCTTTCCTTAAATCTATCTTAAAAGATATAATGTCATATTTCTAATCATTGGAATTTTTGTTACAATATAAATGGATGTGTAAAACTTTGTAAAAATAATGTAATAATATGTAATCTATTTTCAGAAAGTTTTATACAATTTTTATATTAAACTATTAAGTTATAAAAGGGAGCGAGAATATGTTACCAAATACGGTTCGTACTCCAAACAAGAAGAAGAAATGGATTATTATTGGGGTTATTGCACTAATTGTTATTGTAGCGGCAATTAATATTTTTGTTATGCAAGGTAAGAAGAAGGGTGTATCAACAAATGCTGATGCTGTAAGTTTTGAGAAAGTGACAGAGCGTAAGCTGAATAATACGAAGTTAATTTCTGGTCAGGTGAAGCCTGGTAATATTGAAAGCTTCTATGCAGATCCGGCCAAAGGGAAAGTGAAAGATATTGAGGTAAAAGAAGGGCAAGAGGTAGAAAAAGGTACGAAGTTATTCTCTTATGATAATGAAGAGATTAATCTTCAAATGAAGCAAGCTGAGCTTGATCAGAAGATGGCGGATATGCGTTACGATCAAGGGAAAAAGAAGATTGATTCGTTGAAGAAAGAAATTAAGAAGGCGAAAGATAGCGGAGCTGGGAAAGAAGTAACAGATCCGATGGACGAGCAAGTAAACGAGTTAGAGATAGGGCAAAAAACAATTGACCTTGAGAAAGAAAAAGGAAAGTTGCAGAAAGAAGAGTTAAGTAAGAAGCAGAAAGAACTTACGATTTATAGTAATTTCGCTGGTGTTGTTCAAAAGTTAGATAAAGATGCGGCACAAAGCTCATCTCAAGCGTTAGGTGGTCAAGGAAAAGCGTTTTTACAAGTAGCTTCTAAAGATCCATTCCAAGTTCAAGGTACGTTAACTGAGCTTCAGAAGTCACAAATTCAAAAGGATCAAACATTCACTGTAACGGCGAAAGCAAATAATAAGAAGAAGTGGACAGGTAAGATTACAGAGGTAAGCGAATTCCCAACGAGCGCAGAGATGGCGCAAGCTGGCGGCGTGGGTGAAGCAACTCAAAATATGTCCCAATATACATATAAAGCTAGTCTTGATAGTCAAGATGGTTTATCTCCAGGTTATCATGTTTCTCTGCAAGTAAACTTAGAGAATAAGAAGATGATTGCTGTCCCAAGTAAGAGCATTGTAGCAAAAGGCGATGATGCATTTGTTTATGTTGAGGATAAAGGTAAGCTTCGTAAACAAAATGTGAAAAAAGGTTCTACTGATGGGGACTGGACAGAGGTTGTAGAAGGCGTAACAGTGGGGCAAAAGGTGGTTAAAAATCCTTCCGACGATGTGTATGACGGAATGGAAGTGAAAGAGAAATGATTACGTTAAATAATATTGCTAAAACGTATTATCAAGGAAAGTTGGCAGTGCCGATTTTGCACGGTATTAGTTTAACGATTCAGAGCGGTGAGTTCGTTTCGATTATGGGACCGTCTGGCTCTGGTAAGTCGACGCTTATGAATATTATCGGTTGTTTAGATCGTCCAACAGAAGGCGAATATATGCTGAATGACGTGAATATCTTAACAGCAGACGAGTCAAAGCTTGCTTTAATTCGTAATGAATATATTGGCTTTGTATTCCAGCATTTTAATTTACTGCCTCGTCTTTCAGCAGTGGAAAATGTTGAGCTTCCGCTTGTATACGGTGGCGTGAAGAAAGCAGAGCGTCGCAAGCGTGCTTTGGAGGCGCTAGGTAAAGTTGGATTGGCAGATCGCGTGCATCATTTACCAAATGAGTTATCAGGTGGACAGAAGCAGCGTGTAGCGATTGCAAGAGCGATTGCAAATAATCCAACGTTTATTATGGCCGATGAACCGACTGGTGCACTTGATACGAAGTCTGGTGAGCAAGTTATGAATATTTTCACGAAGCTTAATGCAGAAGGTACGACGATTGTTATGGTTACGCATGAAGAGGAAGTGGCAGCGTATTCTTCCCGCCGCATTGTACTGCGAGACGGGAAAGTTACAGAAGATAGAAGGTGTGCGGTATGAGTTTACTAGATAGTATAAAAATTGCCTTATCTTCTATTTTAGCTCATAAACTGCGTTCAGCTCTTACGATGCTCGGTATTATTATCGGGGTAGGTTCGATTATTACTGTCGTTGCAATTGGGCAAGGCGGGGAAGCGATGTTGAAATCGAAATTCGCAGGTTCTGGTGGTAATAACCTTATGCCAATTCAATTTAAAGCAGATATTAATGATGAATTTGCTATAGGTGGATTTGAAATACCGAAGTTAACGGAAGAGGATATTTTGGAAGTAAAACAAGTGAAAGATGTTTCACACGTTATTACAACAAATTCGACAACAGAGACACTTGATGTAAATGATAAAAAAGCAAGGCTGAATGTTATTGGACTTGATAATGAATATTTTGCGGTTAATAAAGTAAAGGTTGTAAAGGGCCGCTCCTTAAATGAAGCAGATATTTCTCACGCGAATAACGTTGTGATGATTAGCACAAAAACAGAGGAAACGTTATTTAAGGACGTAAACCCAGTTGGACAAATTATTGAGATGAAGGGACAGCCAATGCAAATTATTGGTGTGTATACATCAGATAATGAATTTATGGGATTTGAAATGGAAGAAGCGTTAATTCCTCTTACGTTATGGCCTGTTTTATATGGGACAGATGATATTCAAAATATCGCAATTCAAGCTAAAAATGTAGACAATTTAGAAGCAGCAGGGAAACGAGCTGTTGATGTATTAAATAGTCGTAAGCCAAGTGAAATCCCAGGTAAATATGAACTGGTGAATTTAAAAGAACTCCAAGAAAATGTTTCTAAAGTAACTAGCATCATGACGATGATTATCGGTGGTATCGCGGGTATTTCATTAGTCGTTGGTGGTATTGGTGTTATGAATATCATGCTCGTATCTGTAACGGAGCGTACGCGCGAAATTGGGATACGTAAAGCGCTTGGAGCAACGCGTAGTAAAATTTTATTACAGTTTTTAATTGAAGCTGTTATGTTAACACTTTTAGGTGGTTTAATCGGAATTGGTCTTGGGTATGGCGGAGCATATATCGTTTCTACATTCGCAAAATGGCCACCGCTCGTTTCGTGGGAAGTTGTCGTTGGAGGCGTACTGTTCTCGATGACACTCGGTATTATTTTCGGATTAATTCCAGCAAATAAAGCTGCGAAATTAGATCCAATTGAAGCATTGCGTTATGAGTAATTAATAGTGTAGTAACAATACACATTACCGTTCTAGTGGGCGGTTCGTAGCCTCTATATGAGGAAATGAACCGCCCGTTAGAACGGGTTATATAAATAGAAGGAGGCGTTATAATGGAAGCAAATATTAATACGCAAGATGTAGGTGCGAAGAAGCCATCATTATTAGGAATGATTACTTCTCCAGGTGAGCAGTTTGAGAGAATGAAGACGAAAAGTCCGGTTTGGGGGGCATTTGTCTTATTTGTTATATTAGGAACGATTATAGCAACAGCAGTGTCTTACTTAACATTAATTAGTACTCCAGAATTGGCAAAAGAATTAAATGGTGAAACAGGGGCAATGGTAAAAGGATTTACCCTTGGTGGAGGCGCACTTGTTGGTCTATTAGGAACACCTATAGGTCTCTTTATTGCGGCAGGTTTTTATAAAATTATTATGATGTTTATGAGCAATGATACACCATACATGAAAATATTATCGATTTACTTATATGCTAATCTTGTTTATTATATCGGCGGGTTGTTAAATGCAGGATTAGGCTTTATTTTTGATGGAAATGGCACTGATGTTTATACAAGTTTAGCTCCTTTATTTGAACAAGGGACAGTAGCACATGGAATTGCCTCTTCAATTGAAATTTTTAATATTTGGAGCCTCATTCTAACAGGACTAGGCTTACACATTGTAGCTGGTTTAAGTAAGAAACAAGCTACGATTTTAATTGTAATCTTCTTTATCCTAACAATTGCATTAGGCGTTGTAAGAGGTTTAGTAAGCGGCTTTGGTGCATAACATATTATTTTAAAAAGGTGACTCTTCAAGAGAGTCACCTTTTTTATTTTTACCCCTATTTCAAATACCACCAACAAAATTTCAAATACTATCTATTGTAATTTCAAATTCTGTCGGTAGTATTTGAAATTACTCACAGTGAAATCTTTTCTTTATTTTTATATTGTGAAGGTACCGCGGAATACTAGAAAGGTATACCTTTTAGAAACGGGTACTGTGTGAAGCCAGCGACTTTTAAAGAAGCAGTTGTTTTGTATGAAGGGATGATTGTAAATCAAATAAAGAAATTAGGTATTCGTAAAGATTATGAAGAGTATTATCAATGTGGTTTAATTGGTCTTTGGTATGCGTATGAAAGGTTTGATGCAAAGAAGGGGTATTTCCCTGCATATGCACTTGTAACGGTGCGTGGTTATATATTAGAAAGATTGAAGAAAGAATCTACTTTGCAAGAAAGATGTGTATGTGTAGGTGAGTATGAGGAAATCTTTCATTTTGAAGATGTTGAAATAAGAGTGAAGGATTTTATGAGTGTGTTAGACGAGAAGGAGAAGTATATTATTTTTGAACGTTTTTTTGTAGGGAAGACGATGGGAGAAATCGCTTTAGAGACGGAAATGACATATTATCAAGTAAGATGGATGTATCGGCAAGCAATCGAGAAAATGCGGGATAGTGTAAAAGGATAAATATTAATATAAGAATGGAAGGCAAGAGATATTGCTTTCCATTCTACTTATTAGTTTAATGTAGTAAATGTAACAAGGGGTTTTTAAAGTGTAGTGAATCTTGCATGTTCATACGAGATAGTATGTATCCAGCTTTTAATAATTGTTGCTGCAATTTATGGGGACTGATAGATATTGTTGTAGTAGTGCCATTTGAAAAGTGTATTTTAGTCTTTTTAATCTTTGGGCAAAATTCTATATCATGTATGTGGTTATAAAATAGCCATATACAGCTTGGAGATGAAGGAGATTCTGTTGGAAAAGCACAAATGTATTCCCGATGATTAATTGGAATTGGAACGTTTTGTTTGAATCTAAAATTTGTTTGGACTGCATTACGCCTGCCTTGATAAGTAGAGTGAATATGGGTTAAGCAAGATTTTTTGATGAGTTGTAATGCGGTTTGGCAGGAACGAAGATCATTTCCGCTACTGTCGATAAGTTTTGTACGATAATAAGGGTGATTGTATGGAACAAGCATCATAGTAGAACTAGAAATAATAATGTTATTTTCATCATTCATGATTTTAAGTCCTCCCTTATGAAATTAATATTTCGAATATAATTATATACAAAATAAGTAAATTAAGTGTTAATATTTTGTTTTGTATTGTAAATTTTGTCTATTCGTTTACAATCAATAGGTGATAGTCTTTCTAATTTGCATCGCTTGTACATATATATGAAAATAGAAAAGAGTAGGCGGTGATATAGTATGAAGAAAAAGTATATTATTATGGCTTTAGTTGTCGTTCTCCTAGTATATTTAGCAAACAGTAATCCGAGTAAGGGAGAATATACAGAATGGGCAGCGAAGCAGTTTATGAAGCGTAATGATGTGAGTAAGAAGCTAGATGAAGTTCAAAAAGAGAATGAAGAGGGTCTCCTTGGCGACTTGGCATCGGCCGGTAAAAAGTTAGCGAAAAAGTATGTTGAGCCACAAGTTGGGTTATTAATTGATCATTATACGAAGCGAAATGATTATATATTCTTCTCAACATATACGACTGAGTTTGATATAGGTGAAGAACATTATAAGTACGTATGCGTCGGTTTTTCAAAGATTTTTATTCCGATTGAAATGCCGAAGAAAAAAGACGAATCTGCAAAATGATGCAGATTCGTCTTTTTCATTTTATAGAGTAATGGGAACTTCAGATACATTTTTTTCTACAAGGCGAGCTCCCTTTTTTCTTGTATTTTCATCAATGGATGAAAATACAGATGAGGCAAGGATTGTATCCATTACTTGATTTACGACTTGTGCATCGATTGGTGTGATGGGCGTATCGATAGAAAAAACGACTGTTTTTCCATCTTCCTTCGCGAAAATCAACTCTAGTACTTGCATGTGTTATTCCCTCCTTTGTATTTATCCCGCTATTTACGGGATTTGGGTCTGCCGGTTGAATCGCGGGCTAATAATCAGCGGGGATGAATAAAATCCCCACTGATCCGAGTTTTACTTTATAGTTTAGAAAGATCTGATGTGCTTACAAGTTGTACAGCGTGAAGCGGTGATGCTTGTAAGGAAGCTAGAGCATGAGCTACATTGTGTACTTGATCTAAGCTCGCATTTGTTTTAACACGTTTAAATTGTTTGCTCTTGAAAACTGTTTTGCCGTTCTTATCTAATCCGTTGTTTAAGACAAGACGTAAAGTTAAATCCATTACGATTGTTTCAATTGCCATGTGTATCACCTCCTTTCACTTTATAAATAGGATGCAAATGTCATGTTTTGGCGTGAAATTTTTTCTTTTTTTTGGTACCCTTAAAAGATTAAGAGAGGAGAATTCTGGATAATGAATCGTAAATGGTTATTTTGGATTCCTGTATTACTATGGATGGGGCTGATTTTCTATTCTTCGGCACAACCATATAAAAAGCAGGATATGCGTTCAGATATTGAACAATATGTAAATGTTGAATTTGTGAAAGAGCATTTTTCATGGGTATCTATCGATTATGGTGGAGGAACCCCTGTTAGTATTGCGAATAAAGGTGTAGGCGGATTTATTGAGTTTTTCCTTCGTAAAGGTGCTCATTTTATGGTGTTCTTTATGCTAGGTTCATTGATTTATTACGCTTTTCATCGATCAGGTTATTCGAGGAAAAGATGTTTTATATATGCCCTTCTTTTCGTTGCGGGTTATGCAACATTTGATGAAATTCACCAATGGTATACGGGAGACCGTACACCAATGTGGCAAGATTCATTGCTTGATACGTGCGGCGGGTTAACGGGGATTATAATAAGTAATTGGTTTTGGAATAGAAAAAAGCGCTAATCTCATTTCGAGATTAGCGCTTTTTTTTGCGGGTAGTAAAACTCTACGTGATTGGCCTAATTAAAGTTTCACTTTATACACCGAGTAATTCTTTTAGTTCGTCTGTTGATAGTTCAGTCATCCAACTATCGCTTGTGATGACCGCATTGTTTAGAGATTGTTTTCTTTCTAGCATTTCATCAATTTTTTCTTCTAATGTTCCTGTTGTAATGAGTTTGTGAACATGAACAAATCGTTTTTGACCAATGCGATATGCGCGGTCTGTTGCTTGATTTTCCACAGCTGGATTCCACCAACGATCGTAGTGAATGACATGGTTGGCAGCGGTTAAGTTTAATCCTGTTCCGCCAGCTTTTAAGGATAAGATGAAAATGTCATACGTTCCATTTTGGAACTCCTCAATCATCTTGTCGCGATCTTTTTTCGGTACACTACCGTTTAAGAAGAGGACACGCTGGCCGAATTTTTCTTCTAGCACACGTTTTAGCATGTTCCCCATGCCGATATATTGAGTGAAGATGAGGCAACTTTCATTTTGATCTTTTATATTTTCGATGAGCTCCATTAACGTTTTTGTTTTCATAGAGCGTTCAACGACATTTTGTGGATCTTCTTCTTTTAAATAAAGAGCTGGATGATTACAAATTTGTTTTAGCTTGTTCAGCATAAGTAATATAAAGCCGCGTCTTTCAATTCCGCTTAATCCTTCGACATTTTGTAGTGTATCTTGAACAAGTTGTTCATATAAGGAAGCTTGTTCACCAGTAAGAGGACAGTAAGCTTTTTGTTCTTGTTTATCTGGTAAATTTAATGCGACTGTTTGATCTTTCTTCGTTCGACGCAGTAAAAATGGTGAGATAAACCGTTGAACTTGCTGGATTTTTCCTTCATCACGATCCTTTTCAATTGGTGTGACGAAGCGGCGTTGGAATTGCCCTAAGCTTCCGAGATATCCATGATTAATAAAGTCGAAAATGGACCAAAGTTCAGCGAGGCGATTTTCCATCGGTGTACCAGTTAAAGCAATTTTGTGATTTGCTTGCAAGTTTCGTACTGCTTTCGACTGTTTCGTATGTGGGTTCTTAATATTTTGTGCTTCATCCAAAATAACAGCATCCCAGCATAATGAAGTTAGTTCTTCCTCATCGAGTTGAGCCAATGCATAAGATGTTAATACAACATCTGCTGATTGAAGGAAATCTTCAAAAGAATTGCCCTTATCTCTATTACTTCCGTAATGTAATTGAACACGTAAATTCGGTGCGAAACGCTCAAATTCTTTTTGCCAATTTCCAAGAACAGATGTCGGCGCTACGATTAATGCAGGGCCTGTTTTGAGATTGTTTTCTTTTATATATAGTAAGTAAGAGATTGTTTGAATACTTTTCCCGAGTCCCATATCGTCAGCTAGCAATGCTCCAAATCCAAGTTTTCGTAAATATAATAACCATTCAATGCCGTGTTGTTGATACGGGCGAAGTGTTGCGTTTAGTGAAGTAGGGACATCTACTTTTGGAATATCTCCAATATGAAGCAGCTTTTGGAATAGTTCCTCATAATATCCATCTAGTTCGATTTCAATATCAGTAAACGGACTATCATCTTCTACAATTTCTGTTTCAGCCGTATTTGATAAATGTTGCTGCAGGACATCTTTCATCTCTAGTCCGTATTTATCGGCACGGTTCATGAGTTTCCTTACTTCTTCGATAAAGGCTGGATCTAGTCGCATCCATTGACCGTTTATATTGAATAGACGTTTGTTTTGTTCAACGAGTTCGAAAAATTCGCTTTCTGATAAATCAATGCCGTTCGTCGAAATGCGCCAATCAAAATTAACGAGCGTATTCATACCGAAGAACGATTGTGTTTGTGCTGTATTTTGCTTCAGCTGGACACGTAATTTCGGTTTTGTTGCTTTTAAATTTTGCCACCATGATGGTAGTAAAATTGTAATGCCGGCTGCAAGTAACTCGTCGCTTGCTTCTGTTAAGAAGTTCCACGCTTCTGTTTCAAAGAGTTCATTTCGGAACGTATCTCCTTCTTTTAACCACGGTATGAGTTTACTAAAACCTTCTTGTGTTTCTGTAATCCGTTCTTCGTAATCGTGCCATCTTTTCGGTAAGGAATCGATGTTTTCATATACATATATGCGATGCGCCCCGCGCTTTGGTGTCACAATTGTCTCAAGCTTCCACATTTCAAATTCTTCTTGTGGTTCTTGTAGTCTTAGTCCGATTGTAAACGGAAGATCATCTTCGATATAACCAATTTTCCGAAGCCAATCTTCTTCATGTAGTGCTGTTTCCAGTTGTCTTTTCGTAAAGTCGTAATGTTCATATAGTCTTTTAGCATCTTCCCAGCCGTCATTTGAGCGGTTGTCTTGTAATATGCTTTCATTTACTGCTGCTGAGAAAAGCGATGCTAATGTGTCATCTTCAATTGGTGTATTTTGAACTTTCCAAGATGGTTGTTTAGGCCAATGATTCATATCTGGTACGAAACTACCACTCGTAAAGGCATCCCATAGTTCATTTGCATCTTTCGTAAGTGCTGTAATCGTGCCATTTATTTGAATATGTGCAAAGGAATTCATCGGTTTGTTTGCAATGTATTCAAAGGCTTGTGCATTTGTTAGCAGCACACCTTGTTTTCCTTCGAAGGTTGCTTCTTTTAGAAACGTACCGTAGAAAGAAGTGGAGTGCCATGTGAATGCATTTCGTTTCCAACTTGTTACGGATAATGGAGTACCGCTGTCATCTTCTCCCCAAAGGAACCAACCTTGACTAACATGCTGGAGCCTAATTGTTACTTCAGTTTGATTGATCATCGATTAATTTTCCTTTCCGTAATTCCTCTTGTAGTGCACGCAGACGTGAATGGAGATTGGCGATGTGAATAATGAAAGCATCCCATTCATCGGTGCGTTTTAATCGTTTATATAATGTACGTAATTTCTTTAAGTAACGAACTGCACGTTTATATGATTTACGATTTCGTTCTTCAATCGCCTCTACAGCAGCAAGATGGTAAAGAGGAAGTGCCACTTCTGGCGCTTCTTTTTCAATATCTTTCAGTGGCTCTTTCAACAGTTCAATTGCCTCAAATCCATATAAGAGATGAAGCTCTGCCCATGTGCGATACTGTTTTTTCGCGAGTACGTACTGTTCGTAGTTTGTGAAACTATACGGTAATAGTTCTTGTAAAATCATTTCAAAACCAGCTTGTTCATTTGTATGTGTTGCGTATGTTTCATACATGATTACAAATAGCCGAACGATATCTTTTATGAAAATCGTATTTTCGTGATCTTGGATCGTTTTCTTTACTTGTTTATACGTAAAGGAAAGCCAGTTTTTTGCACGATCCCATTGCATGGCACTTAATAGTTCTTCTAACCAATAGAAGTATAGACTCACAACAGAAGCAGGTTGTTTCTTTAGTAAGTCCATCGCTAGTAAATCTTCATCATTTAAAAAGAGAAGATGAGAAGACGCTAATGCTTTGGATAGTGGATTGATTTTCGTATCGATTCGTTTTTCTTCTTCTTGTATTTTCTCTTTATTGTTTAAAAGTTCACTCCATATGTGACGATAAATGAAAAATCGCTCTTGCGTATAAGTGTCGGTAGAGAAGAATACTTCATGAACGAGACGAGCTGTTTCTTGTAAAATTATTTCAGACTCTGAAGGAATCGCTTCTGATTGTAAGTCCCGAACGATGGATTCCACTTTGTCTACAAATAGGCGAATGACATTAACAGGTTGGTGATAAGAATACGTTTTGTTTGCTTCGAATGCCTGAATTTCTTCTAATAATTTTTGAAAGCAGTAAATTGCTGCATGTAACCTGAATAATTCATGTATGGCGATGACGCGCGGAGCTTTCCGCTCAAGCTTCGTATAGAAATCTGTAAAGATACTCATAAGAAAATACATTTGTTTATAAGTAAGGCGAGCTTGTTCTTTTTTAAATGATTCATATTCTTTTTCAAAATATGATTCCCAACTTTTATAATCCGTTTCTTCAAAAGCTGATGATTGCAATACTTGTCTTGCAGTTCTAATAGGAGGAAGGGAAGGTCTCGTATTATTTTTAAATAAAGTTAATACATCTCCTACTTGCCCGAAACTAGACGCTGCAGATAGTAATACAGCGAGCATATGCTCACATTGTGTTGGTGCGAAGCAATCACAATAACTTTCAGCGACATTACTAATCGGAATATGAACGCTATATACGTTGCCTTCCGCATCTACAGTTCCTGACAGTGTATAACCATCAAAGTCAACGTTGTAGACAACACCACTACGATATAGGTGCCGAGCTGTAGCGACATGTTCCTGATCAGCTGTTTGCTGTGGATCTAGTCCTTGAACGAACTCATTCGCAATCATCATAATTTCATCTTTCGTAATTGAGTGTTGCAGCATAATATTCCTCCGTACACATATTTCTTTCCTTTACCATTATAAACAAAAAATGCTCAAAACAGAAAAAATGAAATTTGGATTACATAACTTGAAAATCATGGTAATATATAAAATGTTAATTTCATATATGAATATATACGTATAGGAGGAGAAATAATTTGTCAGATTTACAGACGAAGTTAGGTAGTGGAATGAATAAGTTACAAGAAGGAATAGAACAAGGGAAAATGAAGTTGCAAGTTGCACAAGAAATTGCTCAATTGAAAAAGGGAATGCAAGTGCAAATGCAGAAAAAAGCAGAGGTTCTATTAGAGGTTGGGCAGCAAGTGTATGT
The DNA here is from genome assembly GCF_001816185.2 of Bacillus sp. RZ2MS9. Classification (NCBI taxonomy): domain Bacteria; kingdom Bacillati; phylum Bacillota; class Bacilli; order Caryophanales; family Bacillaceae; genus Bacillus; species Bacillus sp. RZ2MS9. The sequence goes on along the minus strand of NZ_CP049978.1, from coordinate 5,092,579 downwards.
TCAATTAAGAGGAAGTGGAGTAAATGAAGCGAGCTTAAAAGAAATGATTGCTCCAGTTCAAGAATTTGATGTAGCTATTTATCAAGCAAGAAAGCGCATTGTTGAATTGCAAAAACAACAAGGTGAAAAAGCTACATGTGAATGTGGTGGATCTTTATCAATAAATGATAAGTTTTGTGGTTCGTGTGGAAAACCTAACCCGATGTTAGCAGTAGAAAATGAAGGTGAAACGGTAAATTGTATTTCATGTAATGAGCATATCGATAAAAACTCTACTTACTGTCCAGTTTGTGGAATTAAGCAAAGTGGGGAGTGAATTAAATGTATTGTCGCACATGTGGAAAACAACATGGTGAAGAAGTAAATTATTGCCCAAATGAAGGTAGTATGGAGATTGCAGGAGCTATAGATGCAGTAACATTAGAAAAAGATAATGCAAAATACTGCAAAGGTTGTGGCAGTGAAAATGCTCAAAAAAATTTATATTGTCAAAAGTGTGGGTATTCTTTATCTGTTGTGAAGAAAAAAGAACAATCTGTAAAATTGCCTACAATGGATGGTGCTCCTAAAGTTGAATTTAAAGCAGATAAAGCCGTTTTACAAAAAGGTTTTATTGGTGGGGCTGTTGCAAGTATTCTCATGTTAATTGCTGGTTGGATTGGTAGTTTATTATTTGCTGCTATGTTAAGTGAGATGTTTAGCAAATTTGCAAAAGAATTAGAAATGTTGCCAAGTTTTTATTCGAGTGCAACTTCTACGATGTTAAGTTACCATTTACTTGGTTTTACAGCTAACGATGATAGTGGGTTGATATTTTCTTTATCTTGGCATACTCCATTTACATTATTATTAATCATTCCATTTATTATTTTCGTTGGTACAGGAATTTGGTTAGGGAAACAGCATGTTGCGAAAACGATTAAAGATCAAATCTTTATGGCAGCAACAGTTGGTATTATTTATGGCGTCTTTTTATTCATTATAAGTTTTATAGCATCACAATCTTTTGCAATTCCATTCTCAGAAGCAGGTAAGATTACGGTTGGCTATTCAGCGATTAAGAGTTTATTGAGTGGTTTTGTATGTGGGACATTATTTACCTTATTAGGATTTATTGCTCATACAAGCAAAAACAATATGGCAGTAGCATTTCAAGAGTTAATGCCATATGGAGCGTCTGTGTATTACGGTGTTTCAGCTATGATAAAAGGACTTTTAGTAACAGCGGTAGCGGTTTGTATTATGGCGTTAGTAAGTAAGGAAGACGGTATTGAACCATTAAAAGAAATAACAACTTTAAAATCTGAAAGTACATTATTAGCATTAGAGCTAACACCTCAATTATGGAGTATGGCTCATTTTGCGCCGTTAGAAGTATCAAGTCCAGCACTTAGTAAAGAATTTACTAGAATTGGTAAGAAATCAAATACATATGAGAGCACACTATCGTTTTCATTTATATCAGGCGTCTCTGTAAATGGCGTAGAGCTTAGGGAGATATTGATTTCAAAAGGAGCAAATGAGGAAAGCCTTGCAGAATTTGATAAAGTGAATAACGTATTCCATTATGGTTTATTACTGCTTATTATTCCATTGTTCTTTATGTTTAGAGCGGGAAGAAAGTTAGCTAAATTACCGACCGCCAATATATATATTACATTAGCGGTATGTAGTGGTTCTTACACAATTATGATGATTGTAATGAATATGATTTCTAAGTTCCAAATTAATGTTTCAGGAACGGTAACAGGTTTATTTGGAACAAGTGGAACGGTATTATCTATGCAAAATTCATTTATATATTTAACTTTGTTTAGCTTGATTGTGACATATGTAGCGGCATTTGCTGGAATGAAATTAGCTAAAAAATAGGAGGAGAGCACGTTGAAGTTTTGTGGAACATGTAAAAAGAATGTTGCAGACCATTTGAACTTTTGTCCTGAGTGTGGGAGTAAAGTGGAAGTAATCGTTGATAACACTGCTGCTTCATATACAGAATTACAAAGCGAGACAAAACCAGTGAAAAGTAAGAAAAATTTATTTTTGATCATTGGTTTTGCTGCTATTGCTGCATTATTATTTGGGGCATATAAATTTGGAGCATATAAGTTTTCAAAAGAAAAGCAAGTAAATGTAATGATTGAAGCATTCCAAAAGAAAGATATTAATGCAATTGATGAGTTTGTAAAAGCGAATGATTCAAGCTTAAAGATTAAGATAGAGGATATTAAAGCGTACATGCGTTATTTAAAAGAGAATCCTTCTTACAACAAACAATTACTGTCTTATTTACAGAAAGAGACAGTAGATCAAAAGTTAACTAAAGATAAATCTTCATTTAAGGACGGGGAAATAGTAGAAGAGGGAAAAGAATGGTTCTTATATCCAAAGTATAAGTTTAGCATGAAATCTTATTATATGAGCATTAGTACAACTGCAAAAAATGCAGAGATATATGTGAATGACAAAAAAGAAACAGAGCTTTCTAGTGATAAAACTTCGAAAGAGTTGGGGCCATACTTCCCAGGTACATATGTTGTAAAGGCAACGGCGAAGACAGAACTGACTGAATTAGAAACAGAGAAAGAAGTAGATTTAGCGGATGAACAGAGCGAGAAGGTGAAAGTGGATTTATCGCTTGAAGGCAAGTATGTAAGCATTTCTTCTGATGAAAGTGATGCAACTGTATTTGTGAACGGGAAAAAACGTGGAAAATTAAATTATGGAAGTTATAAGCTTGGTCCTGTATCCACAGATGAAACAGTAGAAGTACATTTAGAGAAAACTACTGATTTTGGTGTGATGAAATCTGAAAGTGTTAAAATTGGAGACCAAAGCACGTATTATTTAAAATTCCCGAAAGAAACATCAAGTTCAGCAGTAGGTGAATTTGTAAGAAATCATATTTATGATAACGTACGTGCAATTTCATTAAATGATTTTAGTTTAATTGAAAAGAATTATGATAAGAGTGGGAAATCGTATAAGGAAGACCGTGATTATATACAGTATTTACACAAAAAAGGAATTACAGAAGACTTATTAACAATGGAAGTTCGTAATGTAGAGCGTCAAAGTGATACGAAATATAAAGTAACGACATATGAAGAGTATCATATTCGTTACGGTGATGGATCTGTGAAGTTCAAAAGTTTTAATAACGAACATATTGTAACTGTGAATGGAAATGGAAAGATGCTGTATCATTCTCTTGGTGCAAATAATACGTTGAAATCAGAAGATGTATCTGGTCCAACTCGTTAATATGAGAGAAGCTGTTCAATATTTGAACAGCTTCTTTTTGGTAGCTAAATCGATATTTCGTGTCGAACCGTTGATATATTTTTTTACAATTATGAGTGTGTTTCCTTTAATATTTCTTGTACATATGGATCATGTAATATTTGCTCTATAATTGGTAACATGCTTTGTTCAAATGGAATGTCGATAGGAAATGGCTTTTGAGAGCCTGGTTTTATTCCATATTGCACAATTTTGTAATGTGTATTGTTTTCAGACTTGAGCACAATTAACTTATAGCGGTTATCATCGCCAGCGAGTGAAAAATCAATAGAAGTAGCGTTATATGTCACTTCATCTTTATATATGTACGGTTTTGGCGTACCAATCCAGTCTACTTTTGCTTGTACATTCATGGGCATAGCCTCCTTATATGTATTATAAATAAATACAAGCCAGCTCTCAATAAAGAGAACTGGCTTGTAATTTAGCAGTTATTGGTTATTTTAAAATTTTCACTTTAACAGTTTTGCGTCCCCATTTTTGAGCAGCGCTATCTGATCCAAGTAAGATATCGATACGGTTACCTTTAATTGCACCACCAGTATCTCCAGCGATAGCTTCTCCGTAACCTTCTACCCAAACTTTAGATCCTAATGGGATTACTTTCGGGTCAACAGCGATCATTTTCATGTTTGGATTCGCAGTTAAATCATGACCCATTGCAGTTAATACACGGCCGCCATATGTGCCACCGTTTTCGCTCGGGTGAGCTGTATATGCTGTAGCTACAACTGTTAACTCACGACCACCAGATGGTTCGCTAGTTTCAGCAGCTTTCACAGCAGGCTTAGCAGCTGGTTTTGCTTGTGCTACAGGTGCTTGAGCCTTAGCTGGTGCTTCAGCTTTAGCGGGAGCCGTTGTTTCTTGTTTCTCAATTACAGGTGCTGTACCTGTTAAGAAAGGAACATGAACATAAGCTGTTTTCCCGTTATATTCAAATTGTAACCACTCATTTTGTACTTGGTTCGTTGTTTCGATTACATCGTCTTTCTTCAACTTTCCAAGAACCTCTGAGTTTGTGTTCGCTTCAGCACGTACGTTTAATACGTTAGCTGTTACGTAGTAGATGCTTTTTGTGAACTCTGCACTTACGAATGCGTCTTTACCGTCTAAAGTAACTTTTGACCATCCGTTCTCTGTATTTTGTACATCTATTTTATTACCGTTTAGTAATTTACCGACAACTTTTGATTCCGTAGTAGGGTTTTCGCGTACGTTTAGTACATCTGTTGTTACAACAGTTTCTGCATTAGCAGATGATGTGAAAATCCCAAGACCAAAAACTGCTGCTGTTGCTATACCAATTAATTTTTTCATGATAGCCTCCATTGCGTTTGTTTTCGTGTCCTCATTATAGCAACAGATTTTTTCGGATTTGGGGAAAACACACAATTACAAACCATTCGTAATAAGTCGTTAATATCCTGTAATATAACAAAAAATATGGGAAAGCGTTTTTCATTCTATATGACTCATAGGTTTCTAGTTATATTCAAAATATTTAATACAACATGTTTTTTTCGACGTAAATAAAAATGTTACAGTAATGTTACATGATGTTTACTAAACGATTACATTCCTTGAGTATTTTACCGTTTTATGGGTAATATAGTTATATAAACATAAACATTTTGTTTGTGAAGCTATAAACACGTGCTATATACTAGCAAAAAAACCGCATAATTGTTACAAAACGAAAGGGTTGCAAGGAAGAAATTTGCCCTTTTTTACATATGTAACACATCCTTTTTTAGGAAAATACATTCCTATCCGCGTTTTTCTCACACAATTTGACAGCAGTATTTCTAACTTGTAGCTCTTGCAGAGTGAAAAGGTTATACGAAAGGTAAGGCTGTCCATAAGAATTCGAATTGGTGAAGGTGAAAGTAAGAAAATCACCGCAAAATTATAGTTTTCTATCCGATTTTACATATCGGAATTTATGTTATTTACAAAAGCGAAACCTACGAAGGGGGATTTGATGAGGAAACTGACAAAAACATTCATCGTTTCATTAACATTATGTATTGCATTTACAATTTGGGGGATTATTCCCGAATCTATTATTGGAAAAGGTAGTTTAGGAAATGTAACAACCGCAATTCAAACTGCATTAGTTAGTAAGTTCGGCTGGTTTTATATTATTTCCGTTTCTATTATTTTAGGTGTGTCTATCTTTTTAATTGTTTCGAAATACGGTTCTATTCGTTTAGGTAAAGATGATGACGAACCTGATTATAGTTACATGACATGGTTTGCTATGTTATTTAGTGCTGGTATGGGTATCGGCTTAGTTTTCTGGGGCGTTGCTGAACCATTAAACCATTTATACGCACCTCCGTTTGGAGAAGGTGCAACTGAGGAAAGTGCGCGTCTTGCACTGCGTTTTTCATTTTTCCATTGGGGATTACATCCTTGGGGACTATATGCGTTTGTAGCGTTATGTATTGCTTACTTTACCTTTAGAAAAGGAAAAGCAAGTACGATTAGTGCGACAGTAGGTCCGTTATTTAAGGGCGGGGAACACGGGCGTATTGCTCATTCATTTGATGTGTTAGCTGTTTTTGCAACTGTGTTTGGTGTTGCAACGTCATTAGGTCTCGGTGCAAAACAAATTGCGGGTGGTGTTAGTTATTTAACATCTATCCCGAACTCATTAACGACACAGTTAGTTATTATTGCAATCGTAACGGTTCTTTTCATGTTATCTGCACAAACAGGTCTTGATAAGGGAATTAAATATTTAAGTAATACGAATATTATTTTTGCGTTTGCACTTATGATCATTGTATTATTTGCGGGTCCAACAAACTTTATTATGAATTACTTCACTTCAACAATCGGTTCTTATATTCAGGAATTACCAAGCATGAGCTTCCGTTTAAGTCCATTAGACGAAGGTGGAAACCAATGGATTCAATCGTGGACAATTTTCTATTGGGCATGGTGGATTGCGTGGTCACCATTCGTAGGTACGTTTATTGCTCGTGTTTCACGAGGCCGTACAATTCGTGAGTTTGTTATCGGTGTGTTACTCGTACCGACCGTAATTGGTGCACTGTGGTTCTCCGTTTTCGGCGGAACAGGTATTCATATGGAGCTGTTTGGTGATGCACATATCTTCGAAAAAGTGAAAGAGATGGGAACAGAAGTAGGATTATTCGCTATGTTCGATCAGATGGGCAGCTTTGGATCAGCTTTATCAGTTTTAGGTATTTTACTTATTGCAACATTCTTTATTACATCTGCAGACTCTGCAACATTCGTTTTAGGGATGTTAACGACACATGGTAGTTTAAACCCACCAAATCGTATTAAAATGATTTGGGGTATCGTTCTAGCCGCGATAGCTTCTACGCTATTATATATTGGCGGATTAGAAGCATTACAAACGGCAGCTATCATTGCAGCATTCCCGTTCGTCTTTGTTATTTTCTTTATGATGGCAGCATTATTTAAAGAGTTACAAAAAGAAGGACGTATGAAGCGTCATTAATAATAGAAGGAAAAGAGCTGATTTCATATCAGCTCTTTTTTTATCCCTCTATTTGCTGAGCAGTAAGAACCCCACCTCAAAATTCAGCAAAAGCAAATAAATCGAGCTGCTTGTAAAAGCCCGATTGGTGATGGCTAATGAAAGTTTCACTTTATATAGAAGGAATTTGAAATGCGGGTAGGGGAAATAAAATACTTTACCATATAAGTAGTATGCCTTTTATACGAAGAAAAAACGATAGGTTTCGACAATATTCGATCCCTTACGAATTCTATTCATATTTTTGACAAAAAATTGTCGGAAATGTGTTGTCACGTTTATATATATGTGCTATATTATTTCCTGTAAGCGATTTCAAATAGTTTTAAAGCGCATTCAAGGGGGACATCTAGAATAATGAAACGTTACGAAAGAAAGTGGAAGCATATTTGTTTGAAACGTGTGGCACATCGTAGTGTCCAAGAAAGCACGGAACCTAAGACTGAAACGCGCAAAGAACAGCAAGAGAAGCAATTGGTTCTACAAAAATAGCAATCACTTTTTCGTATATAAATGAAGGTCGATCGTTCGTTGGGGGATGGACGTGAAATTACTTTCAGCTAAGGGGTATTGTCTGATATATAATTTATACGGCAATAAATAAGCACAGAGCATACGGCGCTCTGTGCTTATTTTTATTATTTATCTTTTTTGAATCGAACTGTTTTATCCCAGCCAATGACTTGTTTCTTGCTCTTTGCACGTAAGTATAAGATTAAGCTACGAATAAATAAGTACGTAAAGAGCTGTGCGTACGTAAAGTACATAATAACGCTAATAAAAATATTAGTCGGTGTAAAGGTTCGTTCGACACTCTGGGCACTAAATAATTGAGAAACATATGTAATATATGCGACATACCACATAAATAGTAGCGGAATGCTATATTGAATTTGGAATATCCCGAGTAGCCCAATTACAAACCAAACGTTCGAAATGATTAGGAATAGCCAAAATACAACATACACTAGAACTTGTTGTAAGGAATGAACAAGCAGCTTTCCTTTAAAGAAACTTAATGATGAGAACATTTTTTCTAAAATATATAAATTTCCCTGGAGCCAACGTGTACGTTGTTTAATAAGAATTTTTAAATGCTCTGGTTCTTGTTCCCAAGTAACTGATTCTGGGACGATTGGTAAGAGATAACCTTTTTGTGTAATTCGTAATGTTAATTCAGCATCTTCTGCAATTGCGTAAGGGTCATAGCCACCAAGCTCTTCTAGTGCGGAGCGACGAAGAAGCATGTTTGTTCCTGTCAGCGAGCCCGTTTGGAATAGTAACCAGCGTCCAGATTGCATAAGGAGCTGGAAGATTTGGAATTCTAGCGAAATCATTCGCGTTAACCAGTTTCTTTTTTCGTTTACTGTACGAACGTGTCCAACAGCTCCAACAGCATCTTCAGTTGTTTCAGCGTGTTCTACAAGCATTCGCAGTGCGTGTGGTTCAGGTTGGTTATCTGCATCGTAAACACAGAAGTACTCACCATCTGAAATACTAAGCCCATAGTTTAGTACACGTGATTTACCCTTCGGTTCACCGGGAGGAACACGAATATGACGAATATGAGCATAAGCTTTGTCGAAATCATCTCCGATTTCAGGTGTTTCATCTTGAGAGTTATCATTTAATAAATAAATAGTTAGCTTTCCTGGATATTCAATCTTTGCCATCGCCTCTAAAGTATCTTTAATAACGACGCCTTCATTATGGGCAGGTATGAAAATATCGACGCTCGGATAATGTTCTAGCGTACGATCTTTTCGTTTACTATTTCGGTGAATTAAGCCCGCGATTGTTAAGAAAGAGTAGTAAACGAGTAAGCCAGAGAATAGAAAGGCCGTAAAAATAAGTACATATTTAATTGAAAATGTGATACTAATCCAAAAAACGAGTACGCAAAACAGAAGGAATAAAAGAAGTATAACGAGAGTCATCATAACAGTGTCTGTCCTTTGTTTCCAATTTGCTCGCGTGAAATTTTTATATCTTTGATTGCTTCAGCAGCAAGCCATTGCTCCATTTTTGGTTTTAGGCGGTTCATTACAATGTCAGCACCAGCTTCATTTGTGTTTTGTAATAAAATAACTAGCGTATTATTATCATATTCAGCAGCAAGGTCAAAATCATTCCTTACCGTTTCAACTAATAAAGAAGCTACACGGTCCATAACACTTTCCTTTGTATATTTACTAAAGGAAGTGAAATCAAAGTAAACAATAATGCCTGTTTCATTACGACGATTCATTGCAGTCGTTAATAACGCTTGGCGTCTCTCGAATTCTTGTCTTGTTAGTAATTTGGATTCTCCAATATATTGTTCCAATGTTCTCACACGCTCAGTTAAAGCTTTATTTTCATGAATCACTTTTTTCAATAGGTGAGTTGTTATATATACAATGAAGAAGTTAGCTGCCATCAGGAAGTGGGTAATCATATATTGCCATTGATCTGATGTACTCCATAAGTGAAGCCATGCTTGATAGAACAAATAAAATACGGAAATAATGGTTCCTAGTATGAAGAAAATAAATGCTGTTTTGTCAGCTAAAAATAAGAATAGTACATTTACGATTACGTATATTAGTGTAAAAATGAGAGCATGCTCATATTTCGTCACATGTACAGTAGTAAAATAAAATACAATTTGTAAAATCCACATAGAGAGGATTTTATAGAACTTATCTTTCACAAAACTTTCCTCCTTAAAGCTATTTCATCAATAGATACTTGTAGTATGCGCAATTATTAAGAAATTGACCATGTCGTTAAACTCTTTTGAAAGGTAACAACAAGTAGTATCTCTATTTTCATAAGAAAAATAAAAAGACTTAAACATTATTGTATCATAATGTGCCTATATTTAGGATAAATTGATTAATAGATACATAAAAGACGTTTGGATTGCATGAAAAAAGTCTCCTCTTGTAGAAAGAGAAGACTCTATATAAGTTTATAGGAACATCATACCTGCAACTGCTGCGTTTAAGAAGTTCGCTAATGTACCAGCGATAACTGCTTTAATCCCTAATTGTGCAATTTGTTTACGGCGAGTAGGAGCTAACGTTCCTGTTACACCTAATTGAATTGCGATAGAAGAGAAGTTTGCAAATCCACAGATTGCAAATGTTAAAATTAGATTTGTTTTGTCAGAGAACTCTGCCATGTGTGGTCCTAAGTTTGCGTATGCAACGAATTCGTTGATTGCAAGTTTTTGACCGATAAAGCTTGCTGCTTGTATCGCTTCACCAGGAGAAACCCCGATTAAGATTGCGAATGGTGATAATAAGTAACCAAAGATTAAATCAAGACTAAGTTTAATATCGAACAGAGAACCAACCCATCCTAATAATCCATTTAATAAAGCAATTAATGCGATGAAAGCCATTAACATTGCTGCTACGTTAATAACAAGTTGCATACCTTCAGATGCGCCGCGTGCAGCTGCATCAATAACATTTGCGTCTTCACGTTCTGTAGAAAGTTCAACGTTATTATCTACTTTTTCTGTCTCTGGCATGATTAGTTTCGCAATTAATAAGCTCGATGGAGCCGCCATAATTGCAGCTGCTAATAAGTGCTCTAACGGAATACCCATTGCTGCATAACCGACAAGAACGGATCCAGCAACAGCTGTCATACCGCTTACCATAATAGTGAAGAATTCACTATTTGTTAAGCGTGCTAAGTAAGGTTTAATTAAAATTGGAGCTTCAGTTTGTCCTAAAAATACAGTCGTTACTGAGTTTAGACTTTCTGCTTTAGAAGTTCCAAGAAGTTTACTTAATGCACCACCAACGATGCTAACAAATTTCTGCATAATACCGAAATAATATAAGATTGCTACTAATGAACTAATAAATACGATTGGAAGTAGTGCTTGAATAAAGAATACAAATCCCCAAGGTCCCTTTGCGTTGACTAAATCCCCAGTAACGAACTTAATTCCCTCGTAAGAAAAATTAATTAATCCTTGAACACCGTCAGCAGCGTGTTTTAAACCTGCTTTACCAGCATCCCATCGTAATACGATAAATGAAAATGACATTTGTAATGCTAGCGCAATTAAAATTGTGCGCCAATTAATAGCTTTGCGGTTGGAAGATAGTAAGAAAGCAATTGCTAATACTCCAATCACGCCGCCAATTCCCCATAAAAGATTCATGCAGTGTATGCTCCTTCCTCATAGTAAAAACAGTGTATAAACCAGTTGTCTATACGTTTGCGAATATAACATCTTTAGTAACTTATCATAATGGACATCGGAGGTCAAACGTCTAATGAAAAGTTTAAATAAAAAGAAAATTCTTCAAAAAAACACATATAAAATAAATAGACATGAAATAGGTTATGTTTTTTATGAAAATATATACATTATGATAACGTTATGCATTGTTTTTGTAGAATAAAGTGTATGAAATGGAAGAATGGATACATTATTTTTGTAGAGAGAAGGTAGGAGAAAGGGAGTAATATGTTGAACTCATAGCAAAAAAGCCTTCTAGTAAACTAGAAGGCTTTGAAACTATTAATTAAGGTGCTTTCGTGTATCCTAAGAAGTGGCTCTTCCAATAAGATTTACTTAATGAATCGATTGCTACACCGTTATCTCCAGCTTGGATAAACGATCCGCCCCCAAGGTAAATACCCATGTGAGAAGGACCAGATTTATAAGTGTTTTGGAAATAAATTAGGTCACCAGGTTGTGGACTTGAAGTTTTTGGTAGGCTACTCCAATATCCTGCAACACTTTGGCGGCTAATGTTATGACCAAATTTCTTAAATACGTGGTAGATGTAGCCACTGCAGTCTACGCCGTTAGCAGAAGTTCCGCCCCAAACGTACGGTACACCTTGCATTGATTTTGCATATGCAAGTACGGAAGAACTGTCGCCGCTATTGTTGCCTGTATTATTATTATTGCTATTGTTTTGATTGTTATTTTGGTTATTGTTAGGCTTATTATCTACTGCGCCTCCAACTGGTGTTTTAGATAGGTAACGTGTTCCGATATAACCAGTTTGACCGTTGTAGTTAATTTTGCTCCATCCAGAGTTTTCAGAGATTACTTGAACCTTCTGTCCTTGTGGAAGTGCGCCTATGATTCTATAATTTGTACCTTCGCCGCTACGTACATTTAGTGCAGAAGCATTAATGTAGTAGTCGCCAATTGCACCTTGGTTAGGTTTTTCAGGTTGTTTTGGTTGCTCAGGAGTAGTAGTACCACCTTTAACGAATTTTACAAATTCGCTACTAACAAAGCCTGTTTTTCCTTGGTAATTTACTTTAAACCAACCGTTTTCAGATCCAACTACGTTTAATGTTGTACCATTTAAAACGCCACCAATTACACTATGGTAAGCGGCAGGGCCTGTACGAACACGTAAAGATGTAGCGTTAACTACGTAAGAACCGCCAGTTTGAATAGTTCCATTATTATTGTTTTGCTCTTGTTTGTTGCCTTCTGTAACGTTTTCGTTAGAACCGCCTTTTGTTACATAGTCTTTGCTTACATAAGCAGTTTGTCCTGCGTAATTGATTTTGAACCAATCTTGAACTTCTCCAACAACTTGTACTACTTGTCCTTTTGTCACAGAACCTACAGTTGTGTGAGAAGTGCTAGGACCTGTACGAACGCGAAGGGAAGATACATTTACTGTATAGTTTCCGCTTGCTGGTTTTACTTCTTGGTTGTTATTATTCGTATTGTTGTTTGAAGAACCTGCATTAGAAGAAACGCCAGATACGAATTCGCCACTTACATAACCTACTTGTCCATTATGGTTAATTTTCACCCAACCATTTTCTTGTCCAATTACGTTTAATGTTTGTCCTTCATATACACGCCCAGAAACAGAACTAGATGTGTTAGGAGCTGTACGTACACGTAATACATCAGCGGTAACTTTATTGTTGCCACCTGTACTTACATTGTTGTTTGCTGCGCCACTTTTTGATACAAATTCGCCACTAACAAAGCCTGTTTGTCCATTAATGTTAATTTTGAACCAACCGTTTTCTTCGCCAATCACGTTTAGTGATTGACCGTTATAAACGCGTGAGATGATGTCGTGAGAAGTGCTTGATCCCGCACGAACATGTAATACGCTCGCGTTTACCTTATAAGATGAGCTGTTTGATGCAGAAGCTTGGACAGTTGTAGCAGCTTTTTGTGTATTTTGTTCAGGTGCAGCTTGAACACTATCAAGTGTAGGTGCTGCTCCTCCTGCTACAGACACTGCCGCAAGACCGGCAAGATACTTTTTCATAATTTGTCGATTCCTTTCTGTCTGTAATGTAGTGAAGAAATATTTACCAACTGTTAAAAATTCTAAAGAGCATGTCGATTACTGTCAAGACTTATATAGGAATCTGAATATGACAAAAAGATTACAAGAAAAAAATCAAGGCATAAAATTACACCTTGATTTCCATTTAAATGCATATATTGAATATGAAAGGACAGAAATTATTCGTGTTTAAGAAGATGCCATATTGGATTGTAATAAGATTTGATTAAAAGATTTTTGCAGTTTTTTGGTGATAGGCCCAACTTGCCCATCTTGAATCGCGGTCCCATCAAGGTGGGTCATTGGTAAAATTTCAATCGTTGTGCCTGTAAAAAAGCATTCATCTGCTTGATAAACGTCACGAACGCTGAAAAGTTCTTCCTGCACAGGAATGTGAAGAGTATTCGCTAAAGAAAGGACATATTGACGAATAATGCCATTTAAAATAAGGTGATTGGCTGGATGTGTGTAAAGCGTTCCGTTTTTAATTAAAAAGAAGTTGGAATGGCTTCCTTCCGTTACAATACCGTTCCTTACGAGAAGTGCCTCTTTACAGCCTTTCCGTTCAGCTTTCGTAGCAGCTAGTACGTTTGGTAATAAATTTAATGATTTAATGTCACAGCGTAGCCATCGAGTATCGGGTTCTGATATAGCGCGTATACCATATTCAATCCATAAAGCTGGTCGTTCTTTTTTTGTAATATAGGCATAAATTGTCGGAGGGTTGTCATATGAAAATACATGTGTGCGAGCTTGTACACCACGAGATACTTGCAAATAAATGGTGCCATCTTCGTGGAAATGGTTTCGTTCAATTAATTTGTAAAGTAAAGTGATGAGCTCAGCTTTTGAGAAAGGGAGCGATAATTCTACTTCTTCCATGGATCGATATAATCTCGTTATGTGCGGATCTAATAAATGAAAGTTCCCTTTATATAGGCGAATAACCTCATAGACACCATCTCCGAACTGCGAACCTCTCTCTTCAAGTTCTATGTACGTTTGTTGTTTTGTTGTATCAATAACTTCATCATTCCAAAGTACAAATTTTTCGTATGCCAATTTCCGTCCCATCCTTTCGTAAGTACGTAAGTAACGTGAAACTTTCATTCATGCGAGATAAAAATCACTATAGTAATTTTTATGTGAGCAATTCTCTACATATGACCATATATGTATTTGTAAATCATAGAGAAATAAGGATGATCTACCCCGCATTAACGGCAGTAAAGCCCCTACTTACAAATTCGGGTAGAGCAAAGAAGTGAAGTGGGCGAATCACTGCCCGTAAATGCCCGATTGATGAGGGCTGATTAAAGTTTCACTTTACAGCATTTTGTATATACAAATTCGAAAATAAGAAATGAGAATCCTGCTTTTAAATAAAAAAAAGCAACATTCTTATGGAATGCTGCACAAGGAGGGTAGCTATCTTTCATAGGGACATTGTCTCGTTGAATGCTTTGTGTATGGAAACAAAACAAGTTGAAAGACAATTATAAGAAAGTAGAAACAAAAGATTTACACATTTCTTTAAGGGATCTTACGAAAGATGAGAGATAAGAAATATGTAGAACCTCGTTTACATATTTTATTATAGAGATTCTTCATTAACACTATGTGAATATTTGGTAAAGGTTATGTAATTTTAAAGTTAATGAATATAAGTAGTTGTATGGAAGAAAATAAAAAAGAGGCTGAGATTACTCAGCGCTCTTCTTTTCTTCTTTAATAACTGTTTTTACTTCACCAGTTTTGATCTTATTACTTTCAGAGAAGCGAAGTAAGTCACCTTCAATGATTTTATCAGACATGTTCAATTCATTTTGGGCACGATCAATTAGTGGCTGGGATTCTTCTTTCGGTAATTGTACAACTTCGCCAGTAGCACGGTCATAGAATGTACTGTTTGTGTACATGTATTTATCTGTAACGAAGCTACCGTCACGAAGAACAACGAATCCTTTATTATCAGGTGAGAATACATCATGACCGAATCGAACGTCATTTGTAGAATCTACACCAAGTAAGTTTAGAATAGTTGGTTTAATGTCAATTTCACCAGTTGGTTTCGAAATTGTTTTACCTTCTTTTTGACCTGGAACGTGAATAAACATCGGTGTTTTTTGTAAGTTCATATGGTCAAATGCAGTGATTTCTTCTTTTCCTAAGAACTGTGCCATTGCACGGTTATGGTTTTCAGAAATACCGTAGTGGTCACCGTAGAATACGATTACTGAGTTGTCGTAAATACCTTCTGCTTTTAGACGCTCAATAAAGTGTTTCATTGCTTCGTCTAAGTAACGAGCAGTTACCATGTAACGGTCAAATACTCCATCACCAGAATTGTATTCATCGATTAATTTTGTACTGTCATCGTAAGTGAATGGGTAATGATTCGTTAAAGTAAGGAAGCGAGTATAGAATGGTTGCTTCACTTGTTTTAGCATATCAATAGATTGATCGAAGTACTCGATATCTTTTAATCCCCAGTTTAATTTTGTTTCTGGCGTAATCTTGTAGTCAAGCTCGTTGTAGTAACGATCATAACCAAGTGCTGGATACATAATGTTACGGTTCCAGAATGTTGCGTTGTTTGCGTGGAATACCGACGTGTGATACCCTTGCTGACGTAAAATTTCTGGAGTTGCTGTATATTCATTGTTACCGTGTGTGAAGAATACAGCACCGCGGTCTAGTGGATATAACGAAGTATCTACTAGGAATTCAGCATCAGATGTTTTACCTTGACCAGTTTGATGGAAGAAGTTATCAAAGTAATAACTTTCTTTCGTAAATTGGTTTAAGAATGGTGTAACTTCTTGTCCATTAACTGTTGCACCAATTAAGAATGTTTGTAATGACTCAAGAGAGACAACAATTACGTTTTTCCCTTTTGCAGTACCGAACATATTTGGATCTGGTTTACTTTGTGTTGTTTTTACGTAGTTTTCTGTTTCTTGTAATTTACTACCGTCAGCGAACGCTTTTTGTGAACTTGATTTTGCTTGTAAGCCAAGATCGTATACTTGATGTACATATAATCCTAAGTTTTTAACAAGCATAACGCGGTCGAATGAACGTGTTAATAGTTCCGGGCGTTCAGCTTCTGCAAGTCCTAAGTTTGCGAAGAAAATAGCAACTGTTGATACGAAGTATAGAGAACGCATCGGGCGTGCTACACGCTCTGTAGGTGCAAAGTTCTTCATTTTCTTTAATAGAACGAAGAAAACGATAATGTCTGCAAATGCAAGAATAATTTTGTAGTTAAATAATTCTTTCACACTAGAACCTAAACTTCCGAAGTTAGATGTTTGTCCTAGCACCGGTAATGTAACGAAGTCATTGTAGAATCCGTAGAACATTACGTTACCAACAAGAACGATTGTTAAGACAAAATTAATTCCAAGTGCTATATAGTTACGTTTTTTCCCTTTTGCAAATAATGCAAGACCAACAAGCAGTAATGATGCTGCTAATGGGCTAAGGAATAAAATGAATTCTTGCATGAAAGATTCAAGTTTTAAATCAAAGCTTGTGCGTGTAATAAGGTAAGTTTTCAGCCATAAGGCTAAAGCTACGAATACAGTGAAACGCACATTTTGAAATTGTGATTTCAAGGTTTCTTTCATTCATTTCCACCCTTTCTCTATCAGGCTTGGTCGATTTTGGAGCGAAAAATGTTAAAATAAAAAATACATAGTTTTCTTGGCCATAATTAAAGGTTCTATATTCACCCATATACGACTATAACTATGCATACCCTTTTGGTTTCTTTTGTTGCTCATAAGCATAACGTCATTTCTGTATTATACAACAAAATTCATTTCTGAGAAACACTATAACATTTTACATTTTTTGTATAAGATTTGTCACTACCAGAGAAAACTTTAACATTCGTTTATATGTCCGTCAACTAGAAAATATAACAAAGGTAGAGCAGAATGTTAAGTGGAAGTGAAAATTTTCTTTGTTGAGAAATAAGAAATGAAGATGGGTAAGGGTTATCTAGAAATCTATTATATGAAGGAAATAGTGTGAAAATTAACGAACACTTGTTCTTTTTTGGTTTGTTTGTTACAATAAAAGTTCATTGATAGGTTTTGTGTAATTTCCATGAACTTTTACTGATAACATATTGTAGCTTATTTCTTTTTAAAAATAGGGAGGCTTTTTACATGAAACAAAAATTTTCAGTTGAAGCGTTTTGGAAGAAAGTAAAACATGTTGCAAAGCAAGCAGGGCAATCGGTCATTTATGCAAGTTTATTACTGTTTTACGTTTTGCAAAGACCCGATGTTCCAAAACGAGTGAAAATTATTGTAATTGGAGCACTTGCTTATTTTATTGCACCGATTGATGCGATTCCAGATTTCATTGCTGGAATTGGCTATACGGATGATTTGGGGGCGTTAACGGCCGCACTAATACAGGTGTCGTTATACGTCAATGAAGATGTGAAAGATAAGGCACGAGTGAAGTTGGCAGAATGGTTTGGTTCGGATATAGACACAACATTTATCGATCAGAAATTAGGTCAATAGGTGAAACCTGTCATAAGGTGACAGGACGAACGTAAGCGAGGAAGTGCATTATGCCATCAGGAAGAACGCATACGAAAATAAACTTAATATCCCTTCCGGTTGTTTTGTTTTTGCTCTTTTCGTATGGATTAACAAATTTTGATTTTTTATTAACTTTTGCGATTGGTTTTTTAGTAGGTACTTCATTTTTAACACCAGATTTAGATACGTACAGTAATGCTTATAACAAATGGGGTTTCTTACGTATATTTTGGTATCCTTATAAGAAAGTAATGCCGCATCGATCTTTCTTTACACATACGATTATACTTGGTGATGTAATTCGTATTGCGTACATGTTAATCGTCTTTTCTCCATTTTTATTACTATTAAATGTAATCGCACTGGATGGTAATTTAATAGAAATTGCGAAGAAGCATGAGGTTGAAATTGTAACGTTCTTAATGGGAATTGTTGTGGCAAGTACGCTCCACATTATAGCGGATAAAGTGAATACGCGCCGAAAGAAAATGATGAGAAAAAAGAAGAAACGCAGAAGATAAAGTGAACGAATTAGGAAAAAGGGCCCCTTGCAAATTGCAAGGGGCCCTTTTTAAACAAACATTTGTTTAAAATTAAGCTTTCAGCACTTTAATTCCTTTTACAATGTTCCAGATGAAGTAGTATAAGCTGATGATTCCGCAAATAGCTAAGACAATCATTGATCCAATTCCAAGTGTTACATCTGGTTGATCAGATCCAAGGCCCATAATTCCTAGAATAGTTACGCCAATGAATGTAGCGATACTTGGAATGATGTGTGTCCATAGAGCACGTTTTGCATGTGGTTTTGTTTCAGCGTCTCCCACAATCCAAACGATAATAGGGAATAAGATAGGGGCAAATAGTACACTAAAGTATGATAACGCAGCTAATATTTTATTTCCGTTCATATATATCACCTCATGAATAATTTCTGTTGTTATACTATTATTATGCAATAATTTTGGCAAACTTCCTATCGATGAACATTACAAGAACGTGACGATTTTGTAAGATTTTCTGTTAAATAATAAAATTTTCAAAAAAATCTTTTTTAATAGAAATTGTTATGGTACAGTATAAATGAAAGTTGTTGAAAACGTTTTCTTAAACGTTTTTTTATTTTAGGCTTAAAGGTATGATGACCTGATAGTCTATTGATGAGGTTATTCTATTTAAAAGGGGATTCTTTAGGGGGAGAGACAATGAACACATGGACACAAGTTTATGATCCGTTCGGAAATATTTGGATTTCGGCAGCGGTCGCACTTATTCCGATTATCTTTTTTTTCTTAGCTTTAGCAGTTTTCCGCATGAAGGGGTATGTGGCAGGATTTATTACAGTTGTACTTACAGTTTTAGTAGCGTTATTCGCTTATAAAATGCCGTTCACGATGGCAATGGCAGCAACCGGGTACGGTTTTTTGTACGGGTTATGGCCAATTGCTTGGATTATCATTATGTCCGTATTTTTATATAAAATTTCTGTGAAAACAGGTCAATTTGATGTGATTCGTGCATCGGTATTATCGATTACGAACGATCATCGTCTACTCGTTATTTTAATTGGATTTTCATTTGGAGCATTTTTAGAAGGAGCGGCAGGATTTGGGGCACCAGTAGCGATTACAGCAGCGCTTCTTGCGGGTCTTGGGTTAAATCCTTTATACGCAGCAGGTCTTTGTTTGATTGCAAATACTGCACCAGTGGCGTTCGGAGCGATGGGAATTCCGATTACAGTTGCTGGACAAGTAACAGGTATTGATCCACATAAAATTGGACAAATGGCTGGGCATCAATTACCGTTCCTATCATTATTTGTTCCATTCTTTATCGTATTTTTAATGGATGGATTTAAAGGTATAAGACAAACGTGGCCTGCGTTACTTGTAGCGGGTAGTTCATTTGCGATTACGCAGTTCATTACAGCGACATTTTTAGGACCGGAACTTCCGGATATTACGTCAGCACTTGTAAGTTTAGTGAGTTTATCGCTATTCTTAAAAGTTTGGCAGCCGAAAGAAACTTATCAATCTGGGCAAGCAAATAGTGAAGTAGCAGCAACAACGACAGTAGCATCGATGTCGAAATTAACGTTTGGAAAAGTAGTGAAGGCATGGTCCCCATTTATCGTATTAACGGTTATGGTAGTCATTTGGAGCCAAAGTTTCTTTAAGGCATTATTCGCTCCAGGAGGGGCTTTAGAAAGTTTTGTATTTAAGTTTGAAATTCCAGGTCTGCATAATCTAGTAATGAAAGCAGAACCAATTGTAAATAAACCGACGCCTTACGAGGCAATTTTGAAGTTTGATGTATTATCAGCAACAGGAACAGCAATCTTAATTGCTTGTATCATTTCTATCTTTATTTTGAAAATGAGTGCAAAAGATGCAGTAGCGACATTGAAAGAAACGTTAAATGAACTTAAAATGCCAATTCTATCTATCGGATTCGTATTAGGATTCGCATTTATCGCAAACTATTCGGGCTTATCTTCTACACTAGCGTTAGCACTTGCAGGAACTGGCGGACTATTCCCGTTCTTCTCACCATTCCTGGGATGGATCGGTGTATTCTTAACAGGGTCTGATACGTCAGCGAATGCACTGTTCTCGAATTTACAAGCGATTACAGCACAGCAAGTCGGTGTATCTGAAGTGCTTCTTGTTGCAGCAAATACAACAGGCGGTGTAACAGGGAAAATGATTTCCCCGCAGTCGATTGCGATCGCTTGTGCGGCGGTTGGTCTTGCTGGAAAAGAATCGGATTTGTTCCGTTTTACAGTGAAGCATAGCTTATTCTTCGTAATTATTGTTGGTATTATGACGTATGTGCAGGCGTATTATTTAACGTGGATGATTCCGTAAAGTGCAAAAGAAATAAACTTTTCATTTTTCAGATTATCGTGTATGATGGGAAAGTATTGAAAATTAAATCAGTGATAAACTAGGGGTGCCTAACGTATGCGTAGGCTGAGAGAGAAGCGCGTGAACTTCTTAACCCTTTGGACCTGATCTGGCTCGTACCAGCGTAGGGAAGTTAACGGCTTTACATAATGATGTCTTTATGAGCCAGGTCCTTATTTTTTTATGGACCTGGCTCTTTTTATTTTGGCATGCGCTGGCCATATCTTGTCCTTGTCACGAACAGGGGGGCAACAAAATTTATGAAACAATCTGTTTCAGCTGAGCAAATTGAATTGAAGTCGAGTTTACCAGGGAGTAAGAAAGTATATGTGGATGGACCACGAGAAGGTATGAAAGTGCCGATGCGTGAGATTGAACAAAGCGAAACGAATGGCGTTCCAAATCCACCAATCCGTGTGTATGATACGAGCGGTCCTTATACAGATCCTGCGTATAAGGTCGAGTTGGAAAAAGGAATTCCAACGCCGCGCCACTCTTGGATTATGGGGCGTGGTGATGTAGAAGCATACGAAGGGCGTGAAGTGAAACCAGAGGATGACGGTGTGAAAGTAGCTTCGAAGCATACACCTGTTTTCCCGCAAATGGATCGCCAGCCACTTAGAGCAAAGCAAGGTGCAAATGTTACGCAAATGCACTATGCACGTAATGGCATTATTACGTCTGAGATGGAATATGTTGCGATTCGTGAAGGGGTAGAGCCGGAGTTTGTTCGTAAGGAAATCGCAGAAGGCCGCGCTATTTTACCAGCGAATATTAATCATCCAGAAGCTGAACCGATGATCATCGGGCGTAATTTTCATGTGAAGGTAAACGCGAATATCGGAAACTCAGCTGTATCTTCTTCGATTGCAGAAGAAGTAGAGAAGATGACATGGGCAACGCGCTGGGGTGCGGATACGATTATGGATTTATCTACAGGTAAAAATATTCATACGACGCGTGAGTGGATTATTCGTAACGCGCCTGTACCAGTTGGAACTGTACCGATCTATCAAGCGCTGGAAAAAGTAAACGGAATTGCAGAAGATTTAACGTGGGAAGTATATCGTGATACGTTAATTGAGCAGGCGGAGCAAGGCGTTGATTACTTTACGATTCACGCTGGTGTATTGCTTCGTTACATTCCAATCACGGCAAAGCGTACGACAGGTATCGTTTCGCGCGGTGGTTCGATTATGGCGCAGTGGTGTTTATTCCATCATAAAGAAAACTTCCTATATACTCACTTTGAAGAGATTTGTGAAATTATGAAGCAGTACGATGTTTCGTTCTCTCTTGGAGATGGATTACGTCCAGGGTCTATTGCAGATGCCAATGACGAAGCACAGTTTTCTGAGCTTGAAACACTTGGTGAATTAACCAAAATTGCTTGGAAACATGATGTGCAAGTTATGATTGAAGGACCTGGACACGTACCGATGCACTTAATTAAAGAGAATATGGAGAAAGAGCTTGATATTTGTCAGGGCGCGCCGTTTTACACACTTGGGCCACTAACGACAGATATTGCACCAGGTTATGACCATATTACATCTGCAATTGGAGCTGCGATGATTGGCTGGTTTGGAACAGCGATGCTTTGTTATGTAACGCCTAAAGAACATTTAGGTTTGCCAAACAAAGATGATGTACGCACGGGTGTTATTACGTACAAAATTGCAGCGCATGCGGCTGATCTTGCGAAAGGACATAAAACGGCTCATCAGCGTGATGATGCACTTTCAAAAGCACGCTTCGAATTCCGTTGGCGCGATCAATTTAATTTATCTTTAGATCCTGAACGTGCGATGGAATATCATGATGAAACGTTGCCTGCAGAAGGGGCAAAGACAGCTCACTTCTGTTCAATGTGTGGACCGAAGTTTTGTAGTATGAGAATTTCACATGATATTCGTGAATATGCAAAAGAAAATGATTTAGAAACGACAGAAGCAATTGAAAAAGGAATGAAAGAGAAAGCAGAAGAATTTAAAGAAGCTGGTAGTCATTTATATCAATAACATGTTACATCTCTTTACTTAATTGATCACACTGTAGTACCTAACTTTATTATAGAAGAAGCCCCATTTGCTAAGACGGTAGCAAATGGGGCTTCTGTTGTTTATAAGGCGAAGAAGAGATGTACCCAGTAGAATAAGAGGAATAGTGTGATGACTGTTGTGAGCGGGATAACGATAAGGGATACACTTAAATAGTCTTTCCATTTTACTTTAATTTTGTTTTGTTTCAGAATATACATCCAAATGAGTGAAGCTAGCGTACCAATTGGTAGTAATAGTGAACCGATGTCACTACCAATGATGTTTGCAAGATAGATAGTTTTTAATGTGACTGGATCTAGTCCCATTTCTGTTAATGTGATTGTACCAATCATAAGGGCAGGATGGTTATTGAAGACGTTAGAGAGGATGGATACAAGTCCGCCCATTGCAAAGCTAGCATAGAGTAGATGCTGATTCACAACTGGCTCGAGCCATTGTACAAGTGCGGCTGTTAATCCTGCGTTGTGTAGTCCGTAAATAATGACGTACATAGAGAAGGCGAAAATTAAAATGTGCCACGGTGTCTTTTTCAAAATGTCGACAGGATTTGTTCGTAAGTAGTACCATCTCCAAATAAGCAGAACGAGTGAACCAAGTACCGCAACGATTTCAATTGGGATGGATAAGAAGGATGCAACGAATAGAAGACAGCGCATCAGGAAGACGAAACCTAATACTTTTAACATGAATCTTGTCCGTTTTTGTTTCGTATCAACAGAATTATTTCCTTTTAGTGGATGGAAGTTTTTCGTGAAGAAAATTTCTTCAATATCATATGAAGAAACAGGCAATTTTTTCGGAAGTTTTTTCTTCAAAACTGTATACATGAGCCATGACATAAATAATAAGCCTAATGTTGCAGGTACAAACATCATAGCGGTATGCATATAAAGAGTCATATGGACGATGTTTAATGCGATTAAATTTACGATATTACTTACACCAATTGGTGCACTAGATGCCGTAGCGATTAAAGCACCACTTAATAAATAAGGAATTTGTTGATGTGGTTTTAATTGAAGGTTTTTTAGAAGAAGAATTAAAATGGGAGTTGTAATTAAAATACTACCGTCGTTATTAAATAAAAGAGTCATAAGAAAACATAATAATTGAATATACCAGTATAGACGGCGTCCAGAACCTTTCGCTAGATTTGCCAGTTTCGCTGCGGACCAATGGAAGAAGCCGAAGCTTTCTAATATAACTGCCATAACAATAGTTGCTAATATTGTTATGGAAGCACCGCCAATTTTACTTATAATATCCATGATGTCTGGTTTTGATACAAGTCCAGTAATTATGATGATACCAGCTCCGATTGCTGCTGGCCATGCCTCATTTAAGCCGCGAGGTCGCCAAAAGATAACGATCATCGTTAAGAAAAATACAATAATAGTAATCCATATTTCAATGCTCATATTTTGCCTACCTTTCTATTTTCCCTTGAACAGATGTAGCTTGTCTCAAGTTTATATTGGTAGTATATTCAGCAAAAAATAAGAAGAACTAGACGTATAACGAGATGAACCGAATATGTGTTTTTCATGCTAAAGGACAAGTGTCACGAATAGTGAAATAACTATTATGAGAGGAGTCTATAAATTATTGGGCAGTAAGATAGTAAATGAAATTTATATGGGCGATTATTGAGATATATTGGCGCAAGTTAAAATATATCAGCGATTATTGAGATATATCGGCGCAAGTTAAAATATATCAACGATTATTGAAATATATCGGCGCAAGTTAAAATATATCAGCGATTTTTAAAATATATCGACTTATCGACAAAACACGACAAAAGGAGCCCATCCCAAAATGCCTTTTGGAACAGACTCCAATGCTATATTATTTTTCTTTCAAAAAAGTACGATCCTTCAAGAATAAGTTCCAGAAGAAAATAAATCCTGGTAATAAAATTGCAATCCCAATTGCGTATAGAATGAGCAGTGCATAGAACGTTTCTTTCGTTGTAAAGCTTGTAAATACAGTTACGTCAGGATAAATAATATACGGTAAATGCGCGACCCCGTAAGCATAGCTTGCAAATGCATATTGAGCGACGACAGCTAAAACGGCAATGCGAGGGTATCCTAGTGTATTGTACTTTTTGTTTGTCCACCAAAGGGACGAGTATCCGATAACGAATAAAACGATAGAAACTGTAAACCACGGGAATTGCTTTATTAATCCTTGCATAAGCCAATGTGTTTCTGGATCCATTACAACGAGGGCAATAATTGCCGTAACGAGCGTGGCAGGACCAAGGATGATAGCATTTCTTCTATAAATTCTATACGTATCTTCTGAACTTTGTTCTCTCGAAAAATCAGCAAGAAAGAGAGAGGAGAGAAATAGTTCAGAAGTTAGTCCGAAGAGCATATAACAGTAGATAACTGGGCTAGAAAGAAGTTTTCCATATAGGAGTACTTCCTTTCCTTCAGACATTGTAATATAGGCTCCCTCTGTAACGGGTAAAACGGTAATTAATAGTGCTGGAATTAATAGACCAGTAATACCTGAAATAACCCGAAGAAGGTATTGATATTTTGGCAAGGAGTAAGCAAATACCATAAATGTACTACGTACTGCAATGAGCACTAAAATTAACATAACTGGTACGAACATTACTGTCGCAAGAGTAAAGGCCGCTTTCGGAAAGAAGCCGAGAAATGCGACAACGACGAAAACGAGAAACGTATTTGTTACTTCCCAAGTTGGTGATAAGTATCGATTCGCAAGTTTAGCAGCGAGCGTCGGATGTTTTGCGTATACCATGCCCCAAAAACCAGCGCCAAAATCAATGGACCCTAGTATACTGTATACGAAAATAAGGGCCCATAAGATGATGATTGCAATACTTTCCTCATACATGAGAATCGCCTCCTTGGTGTTGTAAATCATTCTTTAATGGATGTCTTCTAAAGAATGTCCGTAGAACAATGACTGTTAAAATAGCGAGTCCAATATACAAAATGATGAACAAAACAAATAAAGGACCGACGAAATCGGCGCGTGTAGATGCATCGACGGTACGTTGCATACCATAAATTGTCCATGGTTGACGACCGCTACAACTGAAAATCCATCCGAATTCAATACCGAGCATCATAATTGGTCCGCATGCGGCAGCCCCCCAAAGTAGCCACTTCGGTAGTTCTGTTCCCTTTTTTCGGTACACGAAATACCAATATAAGAGTGCAATTGTTGCAACAGCAAAGGTAAACGCAGCAGTTCCTACCATTAAGTTGAATAGTGTATGTGTATAAAATGGTGGCCATGTTTCTTGTGGGAATTCGTTTAGTCCTTTTACGACAGTGCTAGGGTCTAGTCCCACTAATAAGCTAAGCATGTTTGGAATTTCAAGTGCATAGTTTAGTTCAAGTGTATTAGGATCCACAACTCCGCCAATGGATAGCGGTGCGTGTGATGTCGTTTCAAATAAAGCTTCAGCAGATGCAAGTTTTTCAGGTGAGTGTTTATGTAAGGCAATCGCTGATTCATGTCCTGAAAGCCACATCGTAGCGCCTGTAATAAATGTAACGACAAGCCCTAATAGCAGCCCTTTTTTATGATAAGCAATTTCACGTGTACTTAAATTTTTCTTCAATAATTTAAATCCAGCAATAGAAGCAATGACAGCCGCACCGGTTGCATAAGCCGTAATAACGACATGAAATGCACTTGTGCCAAAACTTGGATTAAAGAAAGCTTTCCACGGATCAACGTTAAAAACAGATCCATCTGGATTCATTGAAAAGCCTGCTGGTGTATTCATCCATGTATTTGCTGATGTAATAAGCACGGCGGATGCCGTGGCACCAAGCATGACGAAAAATAGCGAGATTAATCTCATAAATGGAGGAAGTTTATCAGCTGCATATACGTAAATCGACATGAATAAAGCCTCCAAAAAGAAGGCGAAAATCTCAATTTGGAAGGGAACAGAAATAACTTGCCCAACAATTTTGGCGAAACCAGGCCAAAGAAGTGAGATTTGCACACCAACAATTGTTCCAGTTGGAATTGCTACACCGAGAAGAATAGCAAACGCCTTTGTCCATCTTTTCGCCATAATGGCATAGTCGGAGTCTTTCTTCCAGTGATAGAGTATTTCGCTTATAAAAATCATCAATGAAAGTCCGACGCCAAGTGTTGCAAAAATAATGTGGAATGCTAATGAAGAACCAAAAAATGCTCTTGCTAATGTTACCGTATCCATATGTAAACTCCTCTTCTTTTTTGCCATTATTTTCTGATTGAATTGGAAGATTTATTCAAAAAAACTACCAAAAATATATATGTATTTAAAAAGTGAATATGATAATATAATGTTGTAATATTTTGAATAGAAAGAAATAAATAGTTTCTCATGTTTTGTTTGTTTTTTTTACAGGAATCTTTTATAATCTTTTATGCGAACATAAGTTCTGTTTTTCGGAATAAAGAAGTTTATGTGAAATGGAGAGGGTGTTTTATGTATCCTGAAGTCATTAAAAAGATGGCATTTTCAAAAGAGCATAGAGATTTATTATTGAAGCTATATAATAAAGAGATTACACGTCGTGAATATGATCGACTTGTACAATCGCTATATAAACCTTCTAAAGAGGTTTGCGAGGGATAGAAATGAGGGAGACAATCTAGTGGATTGTCTTTTTTAAATTTATGTATGTTCTGATAAAATTAAGGTTAGCCTTACTAGGGAGGTGAAAAGATTGCGGAAACGTTTATATATAGGGATTGGAGTTATCTTCTTAATCGCTTTAGGTGGAATTGTATTTTGGTCAGCTTTACAAGGAAACCGTACAGAAAATTTTATTTTAAGACATATGGTGAATGACAATGGAACTCTTGCCACGTATCGTTTAGTAGATACTAAGGCAGGTACGGGTGAAGCCAAGGGACGTGAAGCTTTATCAGAATCAGCGGGATTATGGTTACAATATACACTTGATAAAGATGATCAGGCGTTATTTGATGAGCAAGTAAAGGTTATTCAAGATAATTTCGTATATAAGAATCATATCGTTTTATGGAAACTCTCTGAAAAGGGAGAGAGGCAGTCAGCTACAAATGCACTTATAGATGATCTTCGTATTATAGAACAATTATATCGTGCTTATGAAATGTATAAGGAAGAGCGTTATAAAAACCTTGCCGATCAATTAAGTGATGCTGTACTTCGTTATAATAAAAAAGATAATTATTATGTTGATTATTATGATGCAGATGCAGGGAAACAAAATAATTTTGTAACAACATCATACATAAATCCACGTGCATTCTCCTATATGAAGAAGTACGACAAAGTTTCTGCTCAGCAATATCAGGAAGTCGTTCAATTTTTAGCGGACTATCCAAGGCATGGCTGGGCATTCCCGAAAGAGTATAAAGAAGATGGTACATTTACGTACGATAAAGAAGTGAATCTTATTGACCAATCATACGTTGCATATCATCGAAGTTTAGGTGGTCTTTCATCAACTGCTTATTTGGAATTTATAAAGAAGAAATTCCAGGAGGATGGAAAGCTATACGGTCGTTACAATTTAGAAACGGGAAAACAAACTGTGAATTATGAATCGCCAGCCGCATACGGATTAACGATTTTGTACGTACTACAAACAGGTGATAAAAAGTTTGCGAAGGAATTGTATGATCATATGGCCACATTCCGAAATGACAACGTATTTAGTAGATATTACGGTGGATATGTAACAGGTGAAAATAATAATACGCATATTTTTGATAATGTTTTGCCGCTTTTAGCTGAAATGGAATTAAAAAAGAGTGAACAATAAAAGTTGCCACCATATGAGGGTGGCAACTTTTATTTGTTGATATAATTTTACGTCCTAATGTTGGAGAAGTAATCAATCACGAATTCACGGAATTGCTGAGCTGTTTTTGATAAGTAGCGTTTTTTTGACCAACTTAATCCGATGGTTCGCTGACAATTGGGTTCAATAATACGCAACTTGCTTGATGCTAAAGTAGAGTTTTTTAATAAAGTTAAACTTGGAACAAAAGCGATGCCGAGACCTTGCTTAATGAGGTCGCTAATCACGGTCGGTTCATCTACTTCAAAAGCAATATGCGGAGTGAAACCAGCTTCTTTGCAAAATTCATCCGTTAAGTGTCGAAATCCATAGCCAGTGTTCATACTAATAAACGGTTCGTTTTTTACTTCATGCAGGTGGATATTTTTTCGGCCTGATAAACGATGGCCTGAAGGGACGACTAAGAAAATTTCTTCTGTAATAAGTGGTTCCCAAACAATCTCCTCACCTTCAATTGGCACAGAGGAGATACAAAAGTCAATTTCTATATTATCTAGTTGTCGTTTCATAGAAGGAGTGGATGCAAGAAATTGTTGGAATCGAACGTTAGGATGTTCTAGTAAAAAAGAGCCAAGTAGTTCTGGTAGTATTCTTGGAATAGAAACGGCCAGTGTAATAGAGCTTTGTTGTAATTCTGCTAAATCTTTAATTTCTCGTTGCCCTTCACTTAATTCATGAAAAATACGTTCTACTCGTTTTAAAAATACTTTTCCGAAAGAATTTAAAGTAATCTGTCGGCCTTGGCGATCAAATAAAGGGACTCCTAAATCCTTTTCGAGTCTAGCAATTGTTTTGCTGAGTGAAGGTTGTGCGATATGCAATTCTTCAGCTGCCTTTGTCATGTGTTCTAGTCGTGCAACTGTCTGAAAGTATTTTAACTGGAGCAGTTCCATTTCGAGTCTCCTTTCTATAGACCAAAAGGAATGAATTAATAATTAAAGATGTATTATACAGTATGGAAAGTGACGTGTATAGTAAATCTGTTAAACCATTCGAAGGGTGTTAAATTAGAAGAGGAGTATGTTTCATGAAGGGAATTAAACTTATATTTAAAGATTGGAAAGCGATGTGGCACCATAAACATGGACGTATCGCTTTAATTTTTTTATTAATCGTTCCATTAATTTATTCAGGATTCTTTTTAGCTGGGTATTGGGATCCGTACGGAAAATTAGATAAATTACCTGTTGCAGTTGTGAACTTAGATAAGGGGGCTGCGATGGATGAGAAAACAATTCATGCAGGAGACGATTTTGTAAAAAATTTAAAGGAGAATAAAGAACTGGCTTTTCATTTCGTATCAGAAAAAAATGCTGATGAAGGGTTAAAAGAAGATAAATATTATATGGTTGTTACGATTCCAGAGAATTTCTCTAAAAAGGTAAGTACACTTATGGATGAGAAACCAGAGCCGGCAAAGTTGCAGTACAAAGTTAATCCAGGTAAAAACTTTGTAGCGGCTCAAATTGGAACGACAGCTGTTGAAAATATGAAAACAAAAATCTCAAATAGTATTACGAAATCTTATACAGAAGGTGTCTTTTCAAAGTTTCAAGATTTGGCACAAGGATTGAGTGATGCAAGTAATGGTGCTGAGAAGTTACAGGAAGGAACGAACGATGCAAAAAATGGAGCGAATCAGCTTGCGGATGGTATTGATCGTTTAAGTAATGGGACATCGAAATTGAAAGAAGGAAGTGACAAGCTTGCATCCAGTCAATCTGCTTTAACCGGGGGAGCAAATGAGCTGAGTCAAGGAGCGACATCACTTCATAGTGGTATGGAATTACTAGCACAAGGTGAAAAAACGTTACAATCAGGAATTAGTGAATTAAGTGCTGGTACAAATGAATGGGTGAGCGGAAGTGAGAAGCTTGCTGAAGGGCAAGCGAAAGCGGACAATGCGGCAAATAGTGTAAAACAACAATTAGAAGAGTACGTGAAAAATCATCCAGAAGTGCAGCAAGATCCCGCTTTTCAAAAAATTGTTGCTACGTCTAATGGACTAACTAAAGCAACAAGTACTTTAAATAATAGCCAACAACAATTGACACAAGGTGCGAAGAAGCTAACTGATGGTCAACATAAGATTGAAGAAGGCATGAATACATTCGGATTTAAGTTAAATGAAGCTACTGCTGGAACGAAAAAGATAGCAGATGGTGCATCGAATTTGGCTGATGGATTTATGAAGTGGGGAAATGGATTTACATCCCTGCAAGAAGGTGTAAATCAGCTTGCGAGTGGTGGAACGGAGCTGAATAACGGTGCTAGTAAATTAACAAATGGACTTGTTAAACTTGATGATGGTGCGAAAGAACTTTCTACGAAATTAGGAGAGGGCGCAGAGAAGATAGCGGATGTTCGTAATGATGATGCACGCAATACGATGTTCTCAGAGCCAGTTCAGTTAGTGAAGTCAACAGTTTCTGACGTTCCTAACTACGGTTCAGGCATTGCACCATATTTCTTATCACTTGCATTTTATGTTGGCGGAATTATGGCATCGAATATTTTACCTCTTGGCCGCAGACAAAACATGAAGGTAAGCGGAACGGTACATTTTATCAATAAACTAGGATTGGTATATTTAATTGGACTCATTCAAGCGCTACTCGTAGATGTAGTTGTGCTAGGAGTTATGAAATTAGAAGTTGCAAGTGTGCCACTTTTTGTTTTATCAAGTATTGTTATTTCCTTTACGTTCATGACATTTATTCTTATGTTAGTAACAGTATTTGGTCTTGTTGGAAAATTCTTAGCGGTAACGCTTCTTGTCCTGCAATTAGCGACGAGCGGAGGTACTTTCCCAGGAGAATTAAACATAGCTGTTCTTAGCAAAATTGGACAGTTTCTCCCAATGTCTCATTCTCTTAGAGGATTACAAGATGTTATTTCTTTAGGAGATTGGTCGCAATTACAAATGCAAATTTTAATATTGTTATGTTATCTCGTTGTTGCCGGTGGAATTGCTTGGATCACGAGCCATATACAGCATAGAGAAACGAATGCAGAACAAGTTTCTTAAAATGAAATAAGCTATCCGATTTTTTCGGATAGCTTATTTTTTATTTGCGTTCCATTACTGCAAAGTAATTATTTTCATTATCAGCAAAGTTGAATGCTCTACCAGTAGGTAAATCTACAACCTGTCCAACTGTGACATTTTTCTCAGAAAGATCTTTATATAGACGGTCTAAGTCATTTGAGAAGAACATAAGTGAAGGTGTATTTAGGTTTAGTTCAGGTTGCATCTTCGCGATTAACGCTTTATCGTGAAGGACGATGCTTGTTCCTGCTTCTTTCGCCGGTGCAATTTCAATCCAGCGGAATCCGTTTCCGTTATTTTCTTCCGCAATGATTTGGAACCCTACTTTTTCTGTCCAAAATTGTACTGTTTCGTCTTGGTTATTTACATATAGCATAATTTGTCCAACTTGATTAATCATAGGTGTCTCTCGCTTTCTTTTTATATGCGTATTATTATATCAAATATATGGCTTGAATAGTTTTTTATGATTTTTTCGTAATACAACCTTCGTCCATTTCATCTTTGTTGTAGGAGAAGGCCCTGTAATCCAAGTATGAAATGGTATTGTGCTACAAATGACCATTGTTGAAATAGAGATAATGGCCGTTAACACAAATAGTAATAGGGCATATAATATAGTATTTTCTTGCAGTGTGAATAAGGAAAGAAGTTTTGTGCATAGTTGCAAGAAGAATAAATGAGCTAAATAAGCACCATACGTGTAATTACCAATGAAACGTAACGTTTTATATAAGAAACCACGACGCTGTACTATCATAATAGATAACACATACAGTATGATAATTTCGCATACGATATATAAAAACATAGATGGTTTTAAATAGGTAGAAACAGTTAAATGAATAGAGTTTGCTCCGTAAAAACTAAACAACTCATAATTGATGAATAAAAATAAGATGAAAAATAATATTGTTATAAGCGGGATATGTTTCATGACGAATAGACGCCAAGTTTTTAGTGCTACAGCGGCAATGCCGCCCATAACGAAATAGAATGAGTAGAATAGAAATGATCGATCTGTATAATGTAAAATTGTTGAACTTGTTAATTTTTCTCCATTAAAAATATAGTGAGAAGAGAACCACATTAATAGAAAATATAGGCAAGCGAAAAAGGTCATATATTTATATATGTCTTTTTTATTTTCTGTTCGTTTTTGAAACCAATAAAAAAGTGTGCATAGTAAAGGGAACAATAAGTGAATTTGGAACATCATAATAACGTACCAAAGATGGGGAGCGGCTGTTCCGAGTAATAAACTTTTTATTCCACTTTGTAACGTAATAAGATCATTTGTTGTTAATAAGTAAAGAATAGACCAAAAGAAATAAGGAATGAGTAAGTGTATCGCTTTTTCGAAAATATATTCTTTATATACTAATTGCTTTGTATAGTGACGAATTAAGTGAAATCCAACGATAAATATGAATGCTGGTGCTGAGAATTTTGCAAGATTAAATAGCATGCCCATAATGAGGGATTGCTCAAGTAAGACATTTCCTTGATTCATTGTATATAATAAAGAACTTTGCAAAACGACAGCGAGAAATGCAATGCTTTGCAAAACTTTAAATTCTGGTGCGCTTTGAGTCATTAGATCCATCTCCTTTTCCATACATGATTATAGTACGGAGAATGGATAAGAGGTGTGGAATATTTGTGAAGGTTTTAACAAATTTGTGGCGGAATGGATTAACAACAAAGAAAGAGGATGCTCAAAACGAGCATCCTCTTTCTATTTATTAAGCAAATTTGTTTTTAATCCAGTTCTTACCTTCTACAAGGCGAGCTGTCATTACGGCACAAGCGTTATCTGCTGTTACGTTTAACATCGTTGCAGGAGGATCAATGATTGTACTGATTGCTGCGATAATTGGCAATGCTTCTGGCGGGAAGCCATATAAAGAAACGATTAACATTTCACCAATCATACCGCCGCCTGGAATAGCGCCCATTACTGTCCCTACTAATAGAGAAACAACAAGTGCGATTGCTAATGTTTTCGGTCCTTCGAATTCCATGTTGAAAATACCGAATAAGAAAGCAATTTTTAATACGCCGCCTAAAACAGAGCCATCTTTATGAAGAGTAGAACCAAGAAGGACAACTGTTTCACGAACGTCTGAAGAAATACCCATTTTCTTTGTTGCTTCTAAGTTTGCTGGAATACTTGCGGCACTACTACAAGTTGCAAGTGATGTAACTGTAGGAGAGACCATGTTCTTCCAAAATACTTGTACACCTTGTTTGCGACCTGCAAGGTATGCATAGAATGTGAAGAATACAAAGAAATAAATGAGAGAAGCAGGATAGTATACCATTGCTGCTCGGAAGTAAGTTCCAAGAAGTTGTGGTCCGAATTCGCCAACTAATGCTGCGAAGTAAGCAGCAAGTCCGATTGGAGCGTAGTACATAATGAAAGATACAACCTTCATTGAAATCTCTGCACCAGCTTGTAGGAATGTAGCAAATGGCTTTCCTTTTTCGCCAACTGCTGAAGTTGCAATCCCCATTAAGATAGAGAAGAAAATAAGAGCTAACATATTTTCACGAGATAGTAACTTCGAGAAGTCAGATACTGTTAAAATACCGACGATTTGATCTGCAACACTAACAGCTTTGCCGGCTTTGTCAGGTTGTGTTAGTTCTAGTACAACACCTTGTGCTGGCGGGAATACTTTCACGACAATAATCATAAAAATAGCAGCTAAAATACTTGTAAATAAGAAAGTCCCAGCCATACTAGACATAATTTTACCGAAACGTTTTAATCCATCCATATTAGCAATAGACGATGCGATGCTAAAGAACACTAGAGGTACAACAATCGTAAACATTAAGTTTAAGAAAATGTCACCAAGCGGCTTTAAAGCAACTGCATCGGCACCCATGAAATAACCAATGAAACCACCAATTAGGATAGAAGATAATAAAATAAGTGGAAAGCGATATGCCTTCATAAATATATCCTCCTATCAATTAAAAAAATCATACTGAATCATTATAGCGAGTTAGGGGCCCCTTTACTAGGAGAATACGGATAAATGGAATAGCGTGAAAATCAAGAAATTTTTGTTTTTAAGCTCGGCATACAGCAGGAAATCTAGACATATATATTTGTAACCTAGTGGTGGCAAGGAGTGCACCATAACTTAGGTAGAGAAAAAGGGGGAGGGAAGCGGGATGAATATTTTACTTTGCTGTGCAGCGGGAATGTCTTCCAGTTTGATTGTTACAAAGATGGAGAAAGCAGCAGAGGCAAGAGGGATAGAAGTAACAATCTGGGCAGTATCAGGTTCTGAAGTGAATAGTCATATTGATAAAGCTGATGTCCTTTTACTTGGACCGCAAGTACGTTATTTATTACCGAAAATGAAAGAACTATGTAAGGATAAAGGGATACCTGTTGATGTCATTCAATCTGTTCATTACGGACTTTGTAATGGAGAAGCTATCTTGCAAGCAGCTTTGTTAATGAAACCATGAGGAGAGTGGGATAGATGATACGGTTTTTAGAGAAGTATGTGATGCCGGTAGCAGGGAAGGTTGCAGAGCAGAGGCATTTACAAGCAATTCGAGATGGAATTATTTTAACGATGCCTTTCTTAATTATTGGATCATTTTTCCTCATTATTAGTGCACTGCCGATACCGGGATATAACGATTTTATGGCAGGTTTGTTTGGGGAGAATTGGCAGCGAGCTTTAGGGTATCCAGTTAGTGCAACTTTTAATATAATGGCTTTAATAGCTGTTTTTGGAATCGCTTACAGACTTGGAGAGTATTATAAAGTAGATGCTTTAGCATCCGGGGCATTGTCGCTTGTGACGTTTTTACTTGCGACTCCATTTCAAGTTGCATATATTATACCAAGTACAAAAGAAAGTGTACTTGTAGAAGGCGCTATCCCAGCTGCATTAATGGGAAGCCAAGGGTTATTTGTAGCAATGATTATTGCACTTATATCTACTGAACTTTATCGGTTTATTGTACAAAAAAAGATAATTATAAAGATGCCAGAGACAGTTCCACCAGCTGTCACGCGTTCATTTGCAGCACTTGTTCCAGGATTTATTGTTGTAACAGTTATTTGGATTTTACGCTTAATTATAGAAAATACTTCTTTTGGCAGTATCCATAATATTGTAGGACAAATTTTACAGGAACCGCTTAGTGTACTTGGTGCTAGTCTTTGGGGCGCAATAATAGCAGTTATTCTCGTTCATGTTCTTTGGTCTTGTGGAATTCATGGTGCTACTATTGTTGGTGGTGTAATGAGCCCCGTTTGGTTGTCGTTAATGGATCAAAACCGAGTTGCTTTTCAAGCTGGGCAAGATGTACCAAATACGATTACGGCACAGTTTTTTGATTTATGGATTTATATGGGCGGTTCTGGTGCAACGCTTGCTCTAGTTGTCGGAATGTTACTATTTGCACGAAGTCAACAATTAAAAAGTTTAGGGAGATTGTCAATTGCACCTGGTATATTTAATATTAATGAGATGGTAACTTTTGGTATGCCGATTGTGATGAACCCACTTTTACTAATTCCATTTATATTAGTTCCAGTCGTCCTAACGATTGTTTCTTACTTTGCAATGGAATGGGGATGGGTCGCACGTCCGAGTGGGGCCGCTGTACCTTGGACGACACCTATTCTTTTTAGTGGATATTTAGGATCGGGCGGGAAAATTTCAGGTGTTATTTTGCAACTTGTTAACTTTGCGCTAGCATTCTTCATTTATTTACCGTTCTTAAAAATATGGGATAAACAAAAACTGGCAGAAGAAAAGGGGGAGTAAAGAACTAAAATGGATACGATAGAGACGAAAGCTTTTCATTTAATCTTGCATGGGGGAAACGCGAGAAGTTGTTCAATGGAAGCAATTGATTGTGCGAAGCGTGGGGAGTTTACAGAGGCTGAAGCTAAATTACAAGAAGCACTAGATGAATTAAAAGAGGCGCACCGTGTACAAACGGAGCTTATCCAGAAAGAAGCTGGTGGTGAAAAGACCGAAGTTACTCTTTTAATGGTACACGCGCAAGACCATTTAATGAATGCAATTACGGTGAAAGAATTAGCGAGTG
Organism: Bacillus sp. RZ2MS9; assembly: GCF_001816185.2. Classification (NCBI taxonomy): domain Bacteria; kingdom Bacillati; phylum Bacillota; class Bacilli; order Caryophanales; family Bacillaceae; genus Bacillus; species Bacillus sp. RZ2MS9. The sequence goes on along the minus strand of NZ_CP049978.1, from coordinate 5,055,934 downwards.
AGTTTGTAGAGTTATATAGGAAGATGTCGGTGGATGAATGAACCTTGCTTATGCAAGGTTTTTTTATTTCACTAAATAGTGGGTTAAAATAATGAATTATTTTTCATTGAAAAAGTTTTTTTAGTGTTTTTTCATATTAAACACAACTAGACGACTAAACACTAATCTATTTTCATACAGTTATGTGTTAAAAGCGTGTTGTTTTATAACACACTGTGTGTTTTTTGGACGACACACTAATTGAAAGCGTTAACACACAAAGAAAATGCTCGAAAAAGCACTGATTTTAGTGGTTTTAAAAAGTTGGCACGCTAATTGCATTAATAAATAGCGTAAAGAAAAATAAATAAACATAAATTTTTTATACTACACAAGGGGGATTTTCAAATGAATATTTTATTATGTTGTTCAGCAGGGATGTCTACAAGTTTACTAGTTACAAAAATGGAAGCGGCTGCAAAAGTTCGCGGTCTAGAAGGAAAGATTTGGGCTGTATCTGGGGATGCAGTAAAAAACAATATCGACCAAGCAGATGTGTTATTACTAGGACCACAGGTTCGTTACATGCTCTCTTCAATGAAAACGCTTGCTGACGAGAAAAATGTTGGAATCGACGTTATCAATCCAATGCACTACGGCATGATGAATGGAGAAGCAGTTTTAGATCACGCATTAACACTTAAAAAATAATTAGGGGGGAAGCGAAATGCAAAAGTTTATTGCATTTATGGAGAAATATATTGTTCCTGTCGCTGGTAAAATCGGATCGCAACGTCACTTAGCTGCGATCCGTGACGGATTTATTGCAGTTATGCCACTTATTTTAGTTGGTGCACTGGCATCACTAATTAATGGTTTTCCATCTGAAGTTTTCCAAGATTTCATGAAAGGTTTGTTTGGTGAAACGTGGAAACAAGTCGGCGGCGGAATGTGGACTGGTTCTTTCGCGATTCTAGCACTAATCATAGCATTTACAACAAGTTATAACTTAGCAAAATCTTACGGCGTTGATGGTTTGTCAGCAGGTATTATTTCATTTGGTGCGTTAATTATTCTTACACCAACAACACCGAAAGAAGGCGGATTGAACTTAGCTTGGACAGGTGCACAAGGGTTATTCGTAGCAATTATTGTGGCACTCCTTGTTACTGAAGTATTCCGTTTCTTTGTACAAAGAAACATTACTTTTAAAATGCCTGATGGAGTACCACCAGCAGTTTTAAGATCTTTCGCAGCTATAGTTCCAGCATTTGTTATCTTAACAGTAGTTGCAGGTATTCAATTAGCAGTGAAATTATCTGGTACAAGTGTTCATGAATTTATTTTTAATACGATTCAATCACCACTGCAAAGTTTAGCAGGGACATTACCAAGTGCAATTATCATTGTAATCCTTGTTCATCTTCTTTGGTTCTTCGGTTTACATGGGCCAAATATCGTTGGTGGTATTATTGAGCCATTATACTTACCGGCATTAGAGAAAAATATGAATTTATTTAAAGGTGGTACATCTGCATTTGATGTTCCAAATATTATTACAAAACCATTCTTTGATACTTTCGTATACCTTGGTGGTTCTGGTGCGACATTAGCATTCTTAGTAGTGGTATTACTCGTAGCAAAAAGTGCACAATTACGTGGTGTATCTCGCTTATCAATTGGACCTGGTGCATTTAACATTAACGAACCAGTAATATTTGGTACACCAATTATTTTAAATCCAATTTTATTCTTACCTTTTATCCTAACACCAATTGTATTAGTAATTACTTCTTATACAGCTATATCTATGGGGTGGGTACCAAAAACAGTTGTGATGATTCCATGGGCAACACCACCAATTATTAGTGGTTATCTTGTAACAGGTGGACATATTTCTGGTGCAATTCTACAGTTATTCAACTTTGTAATTGCAATGGTAATTTATTATCCATTCGTTGTGTTATGTGACCGTTCAGTTGTTCGTACTGAAAAAGCAGCAGCACAAGGAAATAATAACTCTGTACCTATGTAACATAGTAATTGTTCTCACAGATAACACTATCTGTGAGAACAATCACCTTTATATCATGTTCAAAAAGATGAAATCCATCTACAAGAACACCAAACTATCATTCATAAAATAATAATGTAATAGAAATGTTCAAACTGAAGGGGTATGTAAATCGGTTGAACCATAATAGAGAGGGCGGTAATTATGATGACTACAGCAGAACAAATTCCATTCCAATTGATTTTAAATAGTGGTAACGCACGAAGCTTTGCGATGGAGGCACTTCAATTTGCCAAACAGGGGAAAATGGTAGAAGCAGATGAAGCGATGGTAAAGGCAAAAGAAGCGATTAATGAAGCGCATCATTTCCAAACAGAGCTCATACAATCAGAAGCAAGAGGAGAAAAAACAGAGGTTAGTGTTCTTTTAATTCACGCACAAGATCATTTAATGAATGCGATTACAGTGAAAGAATTAGCAGCAGAGTTTATCGATCTTTATAAAAAGCTTGAAGCGAAAGGGGAATAAAGCATGACTGGAATTAAAATTGCTACAATCGGCGGTGGATCTAGTTATACACCAGAGTTAATTGAAGGATTTATTAAGCGTTATGATGAGCTTCCTGTTCGTGAAATTTGGTTAGTAGATATTGAGGCAGGAAAAGAAAAGTTAGAAATCGTTGGTAACTTAGCAAAACGTATGGTGAAAAAATCAGGTTTACCAATCGAGGTACATTTAACACTTGATCGCCGTGAGGCATTAAAAGATGCTGACTTCGTAACAACACAACTTCGCGTTGGTTTATTAGAAGCACGTGCAAAAGATGAAGCAATCCCGTTAAAATATGATGTAATCGGTCAGGAAACAAATGGTCCTGGTGGTCTATTCAAAGCGTTGAGAACGATTCCTGTTATTTTAGATATTTGTAAAGATATGGAGGAGCTCTGTCCGAATGCATGGTTAATTAACTTTGCAAATCCAGCTGGTATGGTAACAGAGGCTGTCCTTCGTTATACAAATATTCAAAGAGTAGTTGGTCTATGTAACGTTCCAATCGGAATCCGCATGGGTCTTGCAAGATTACTTGAAGTAGATGCAAGTCGTGTCCACGTTGATTTCGCAGGTTTAAATCATATGGTATACGGACTAGATGTATACTTAGATGGCGTAAGTGTAATGGATCGTGTGTTAGAGCTTGTGACAGATCCAGAAAAGCAAATTACGATGGAAAATATCGCAGCGCTTAACTGGGAACCAGACTTTATTCGCGGCCTTCGTGCAATTCCATGTCCATACCATCGTTACTACTACAAAACACGTGAAATGTTAGAAGAAGAGAAAGAGGCTTCTGTTGAAAAAGGTACACGTGCAGAAGTAGTAAAACAATTAGAAAATGATTTATTTGAGTTATATAAAGACCCGAACTTAGATATTAAACCACCACAATTAGAAAAACGTGGCGGAGCTTATTATAGTGATGCAGCATGTAGCTTAATTACGTCTATTTACAATAATAAAGGTGATATCCAGCCTGTTAATACACGAAACAACGGAACAATTGCAAGCTTACCACATGATTCAGCTGTTGAAGTGAACTGTATTATTACGAAAGAAGGCCCAAAACCAATTGCAGTTGGAGATCTTCCAGTACCAGTTCGCGGTTTAGTACAACAAATTAAATCATTCGAGCGCACAACAATTGAAGCTGCTGTTACAGGGGATTATCATAAGGCGCTGCTTGCTATGACAATCAATCCACTTGTACCATCAGATAAAGTTGCAAAACAAATTTTAGATGAAATGTTGGAAGCACATAAAGAGTATCTTCCACAGTTCTTTAAAAAGGTAGAGAAGTAAAAGCGGCGCTATTTAGCCCGCTTTTTTTATTCTATTAGGAGGTATTATGATGATTAAGTTAATTGTAAATGCAGATGATTTCGGTCTTACAGAAGGTACAAATTACGGCATTATTGATGGGCATATAAATGGACTTGTAAATTCAACGACGATGATGATGAATATGCCAGGAACAGAGCATGCGGTACGCTTAGCGAAAGAGTATAACCTACTCGGAGTAGGCGTACATCTCGTATTAACAGCAGGGGAACCACTTCTTGGAAACGTACCATCACTTGTAGGTAGCGACGGATTGTTTCATAAACAAAGTGTTGTAAGGGAAGGGAATATAAATCCAGAAGAAGTTGAGAGAGAGTGGACTGCTCAAATTGAGAAATTCCTATCTTACGGATTAACACCAACTCATTTAGATAGTCATCATCATGTACACGGATTACCGATCTTACACGATGTTCTTGAGAGATTAGCAGCTAAATATAATGTTCCAATTCGTCGTTGTGGGGAAGATAGAGCGGTGCATCCATTTTCTGATGTATTTTACAGTGACTTTTATGCGGATGGTGTGACGGAAGATTACTTTGTGAAGTTAAAAGAAAAAGTACAAGGTGAACAAACGGTAGAAATTATGGTTCATCCAGCTTATATTGATCCAGAGCTTGTGAAGCGTTCTTCTTACGTAATGGATCGTGTGAAGGAATTGCGTATTTTAACAGAGAGTGAGTTGCCTGAAGGGATAGAACTTGTGAAGTTTTAATAGAAAAACGACGGCTACATCATGCCGTCGTTTTTTATTTACAAAATGGATAGAATATATCCGCCAAAAGCTCCAAGTATAACGATAACCCAAGGCGGTGCTTTCCAAAAAGCTAGTAAGCAAAAAAGAAGCGAAGCGAAAACGAAATCTGAAGCATTTATAATTGTACTCGTCCAAATGGGATCGTAAAAAGCGGCAATTAAAATACCAACAACTGCGGCGTTAACACCAAGTAGTGCGCCTTGTATGAATGATATTTTTCTCACATTGTTCCAAAATGGTAAAACACCAATAACGAGTAAGAAAGCAGGGAGGAAAATCGCAATTGTTGCGATTATTGCCCCAAGCGTCCCGTTTAACACTGCTCCTATATAAGAGGCGAATGTAAATAGTGGTCCTGGTACTGCTTGTGTTAATCCGTATCCAGCTAGGAACTGTTCTTTCGTCATCATTCCGTTTTGTACGAACTCACCTTCAAGAAGGGGCAGCACGACGTGTCCTCCTCCAAATACAAGTGCGCCAGAGCGATAGAAACTGTCAAATAAAGCGATGTAATAAGAGAACGGTCTTAATATTGGTAGCAGTAGTAATAGTCCAAAGAATAAGACGAGGCAAGAAACTGCTATCTTTTTTGAAATAGGTACTCTTATATTTTGAGATTGGCTAATTGGTTGGTTGCGATATAAAAACCAACCGATAAAGCCACATATTATAATAAGGATGACTTGTGTCCAACTACTTGGCCATAATAAGGCGATTGCGGCAGTTACAATCGCAATCGTTGCACGATTTCGATCTGGAGTTAACTTTCGCGCCATTCCCCATATGGCATGAGCGACAATAGCGACTGCTACAAGTTTTAGTCCATGAATCCAGCCAGCACTTCCAAGATCGAACTGATTAAGGAATGAGGCGAAGAAAACCAAAACAAGCACAGACGGTAAAGTGAATCCAATCCATGAAATAATAGCTCCTAATAGACCGCCCCGTAATAATCCAACCCCCATACCGACTTGACTGCTGGCAGGACCGGGAAGGAATTGACATAGTGCTACTAAATCTCCATAGCTTCGTTCATCCATCCATTTTCTTTTTTGCACGTATTCGTGGTGGAAATAGCCGAGATGAGCGACAGGACCGCCGAATGAAGTAAGTCCTAATTTAAATGAGACGAGAAAAATCTCTAATAATGTATGAAAAGTGTATTTGTTAGTTTTCAATGGAACCTCCTATAATGTTTTTCTATGTGCATTATACAAGAGACTTTCAATCTACAGGAACAATCACAATGTAAAGATTTTGTGAATCTTTTCTTTGTAATTAAAATTGAAAAAGTCATAAATGATTATGTTTAAACCATAAAGTAGTAGAAGTAGTGCTGGGAAATTTATATAAGGAGAATGCCTTATGACAACACATTTCTTTGCCAGGTTAACAGGTAAGAGGGAAGTGCCTCCTGTAAATACAGAAGCTTTTGGGGTAGCAGAGTTTATTTTTAGTGATGATTTAACGAAATTGCATTACAGAGTAATACTAAAAAATATAGAAAAGGTTACATCTTGTCAAATTCATTTAGGGAAGTCTACTCAAATTGGTCCTGTTGTTTTATATTTGTATGGTCCACTGGAGCAAGGGATTAGCTTGAACGAGGGAAGTATTACTGGTGTAGTGAATGTAGAGGATTTTGAGGGACCTTTACAAGGGAAATCATTCGTACATTTACTTCAAGAAATTATTCAGGCAAATGTATATGTTAATGTCCATACGAAATCACAAAAAAGAGGAGAAATAAGAGGGCGAGTTAGAAAAGTAAAGAAATAGAGGCAAAGGCTGTCCATATGTTGGAACAGCCTTTTCTCATTATATAAGGTGCTAGTTTTAGCAATTATTGTCGGTAAATCGATATATTTTGAAAATCGCTGATATAATCTGAGTTGCGCCGATATATTTCAATAATCGCTGATATAACTCACGTTACGGTCGATATTTTTAAAAACGGCCTCGATTAATTTTTCACAGGCTGATTTTTAATAAAGAAGTCCATAACATAAAATACTTCGTCATCAGGTATTTGTATTTCAAATGTATTTTCAATTGGTTGCAACGCTTTTTTTACTTTCATATACATCCAGTACTCATCTTGTCTTCTTTTCTCTTTATCAGGGTGAGGAAGAAGGCTTTCTCCTTTTTGAAGACGGTCAACCATACAGCTCATATGCAGAATAACACCCATTAAGCTATCAGGAGTTAGCTGTAAGGAAATTAATTCCTGAATTGTATTTAATGCGTAACGAATTGTTTTGATAAGTAATGCTCCATCGTTACGCTGCATTTGTTGTTCAAGAATATCCGCCATTTTCGCATATGTTTCTTCATACGTAATTAATTCTTGAATTGGCTGAATCGCTGTGTAGTTTACGATGTCTTGGAAATGATATGTTAAGCATGGTACTTGCACATCGAAATTCGTGACGATACAAATGATGTTACGCTCTTTTTTTATGTTCTCAATCATTTTCGTTAAATCTTTTTCATGGACGATACTAATCGGAATAATTTCAATTAAGTCTTTATCAAATCGTAAATAGTTCTCTAACATTTTTTGAATAGCTAAAGCACTTCCTTCACCAGTTAAGCAAGCTGTTAAAATAACAGATTTCATTGGAGAGAGAGGTTTTTTCTTTTCTTCTTGTACGTTTAAGTAAAATGGTGTTAAATTTTTTACTGTTTCATACAGCGCATCTAATGAATAACCGAGCTGAGCTTTTCGAGCTGCTTCTAGTGCGTGTGGTGTGCTCGTCATCGAGAGAACACGTACAGGGATTTTGAACTCCGTTTCTAATATGTCACCGATATAAGCAAGTGACCCCATATCGACAAGTAAGAGAAGCCCATTTACATTTTGTAGTGTTTTCATATACACTTTCACACGTTCCAAGAAATCTTTCGGTGATTCGTGTAACGGCATATCAATACCGGTTACTTCCTCAATGCCGAGAAGTTCGTTTGCGACGTTTGCCATTTCAGTTGCGATGCCACTACCGTGTGCTAATATTAATACTTTTACTTCTGTTTGTGAGGCAGGAATTGGATCAACAACGAAGAACATTGTTAAAAAGCCAGCTTCATCAATAGGCATTGTTATTTGTAATTCTTCCTCCAGTAGTTGAATGCATTGCATAGCTACGGAAAAAGCTTCTTTATATTTCGTACGAATTTGATTTAATTGTGGGTGATGTATTTGTTTTCCGCTTTGTAAACGTTGTAGAGTTGTCTGTACATGTAAACTTAAAGCGAGAAATACTTTTTCATCAAACGTCTTAGATAAATGCTTTTCAGCAAGTTCCGCTATTTTTTCACATACGGAAACGATATTACGATCCACAATTTTAAAAACATTTTCATGGCTTGTTTTTTTTGATATTTGGTTAAAATATTGTACGAAAAAGCTTTGAACATCATTTTCTATTAGTAATTCTAATTCTTCCTCTTCAATACCACGTGCTTGAAGTTCTTCGTATTTATAATCAATATAATCGTAAATAGAAGAGCGTTTTTCATCTTCTGTTTTATGATTACTCCAACCTTCCTCACCTGTAAATACAAATGTTTCATTTGGTATTTGGTATAAGTGACGGCTCTTCCTTTCAATGAACAACCCTTCTTTCATATACCAAGGTAAATCTGTACTTGAAACATAGACAGAATCACGTTTCTTTGTGACCAAATCAGAATAGGCTTTCGCACAGGCAATTTGAACATCTGTTTTTAATTGACCAATGTTATTGGGACAATTGTAAAAGACGAAAGCACGCATTGCATTTGGGCTAACGTGAATGTCTTTTCCCAGACGAATTGCTTCATTTGTGAAAAATAGCTGTAGTAAAGCAAAGCGCTCTTTATGTGTACGCTCACGAAGTGGTGGCAGCGTAACAGTCATTGGTATACGTCTTGTAAATGTTTTTAATAAAAATGAATTTGGTTCTTCTGTTGTTGCAGTAATGATTAATACTTGTGCTTTACGTTCGTTCTCTGTTTCTCCAAGACGGCGGTATACTCCGCGGTCAATAAAGGTGAAAAGCATTTCTTGTCCCTCTGGAGGAAGGCGATGTACTTCATCTAAGAAAAGAATTCCTTCATGTGCTTTTTCAATTAACCCTTTTTGATCACTTGCCCCTGTATAAGCTCCTTTTTTAATCCCAAATAATTGCCCGAGTAGTAACTGTGGATTATTTGCATAATCAGCACAGTTAAATACGATAAATGGTGCATCTTTGGGAAGCTGTTCAACTTCAATTGCATATTCGTGCATTAAAGAAGCAAACATAGACTTTCCGACCCCTGTTTCTCCCAGTAGTAAAGTATGCATACCGTTTGGAGGATAGAGAATAGAAGCTTTCGCTTTTTCAATTGCAATTTTAAGGCTCGTATTTTCAATTGCAAATGTATCTAATGAAGTTATGTCTTTTGAATGCGTTTCCAACGAAGTGTTCGTTTCTATGTAAAAACGAACAGGTCGCGTATTTGTTTTTAATAAACGTTTATCTTTTACAAGTTTGTTTAAATCGCTACTTACATTGGCGCGATCTAGTTGCAAAAATGTAGCGAGTTCTGATGCGGTTACACCTTCTGTATAATTGCCTTTTTGTATTGCGTTAAAAATGAGATCTATTCGTTTCATTTCTATTCACCTCGAAACTTCATCACTATTTAAAATTTTACACAAAAATGGGAAGGGTGGGAAGAGAAAAATAAAACAGCTTTAGCACATAGGCGCTAAAGCTGTTACAATCTTGTGTCTTTCCAAAAATTCACCTTGAGATGAGAAGAAGGATTATAGGGAAGAAGTTTGTATCCTTGTGACTGTAAATAATCAATTACTTTTGGCAGTATTTGTACGGTTACACTCGAATCATGCATTAAAATGACTTCGACTTGTTCATCACTTTGATTACGTACTCTTTCGAGTATGGCAGAAGGATTGTCATAGCTTTTCCAGTCGTATGTATCGATCGTCCAATCCCACATTTTATACTGGGCCGATACAAGTGCGTCACGGTAATTCTTTTTTAAGTAAGGCATACTACCATATGGAACGCGAACGAGATGTGTATTTAATTTCGTAACTTGCTGGACAATGCTTTGTGTTTGCTCCATTTCTGCAATTAAAGTGGAAGGGTCACCAGTGTAAAGGCGTTTTACATCATGTGACATGCTGTGGAGCCCGATATAATGTCCTTCTTTAATTAATCGTTGCATCGTTTTTGTGTAATGTGGCACTTTTCCACCAATAACAAAGAAAGTTGCTTTTCCGTTCTTTTCTTTTAAGATGTTTAAAATTTGTGTAGTATATTTGTTTGGCCCGTCATCAAATGTTAAGTACGCAATTTTTTGTGTAGGAGAAGTTGTTTCAGTATTTGGATGATATTCAGCAGGAATAACAGTTGTTGCTTCAGTATTAGATGATACGTACATAGTAATCGTTAAAAATAAAATAATACATTGAAATACTCGCTTGATCATAACATTCACCCTCAGTTTGACAATCAAGATGTAAAAAAGAAAACTTGATACTTTTCTTATTATGTATATCTTTCTCCAATAGAGGAACTCTCAAACAATCTATATTTTGGAAATATAAAATGAGAATAAAAAATAGCATCCTCTTATAAGAAAGAGGATGCTATTTGAATATTTCATAATTGAAAAGGCTATACTACAATTAGTCTTCGCGTTTTTTCACTTTTTTATAAAAGGAAATGATTGGTTTGTAGCGTTCATGTACAAGCCCGATTATTTCAGCGATGATTTCTGTGAAGAAAATCAAAGCGAAAAGAAGAATAATGGATAACCATAACGTTGCACTAGTGAAAATAATGGCATTTACACTAAAGAAAATACCGAATGCGTATATAATTAGTACCGTTTTGCGATGAGAGAATCCCATTGCAAGTAAGCGGTGATGTAAATGCGATTTATCTGGTGCTGAAATAGGTTTTTTATTTACGATACGACGGATGATTGCAAATATCGTATCAAATATAGGTACACCTAAAATGATAATTGGAACGATAAAACTGAATAACGTTACACTTTTGTATAATCCAAGTAACGATATAACAGAAATACAGTATCCTAAAAATAGTGCTCCTGTATCTCCCATGAAAATTTTTGCTGGATGGAAGTTGTAGAATAAAAATCCAATTGTACTTGCTAATATAATTAATGCAAGTGGCAAGATAATAGCTGTTCCAGTACCCCATGGGCTAGTGAAGGCCATATATGCTAGCGTTGCAAGTACGATAGATGAAATCCCAGCAGATAATCCATCTAAGCCGTCAATTAAGTTGATTGCATTCGTAATACCTACAAGCCAAAATACTGTAATTGGATAAGCAAGCCATCCAAGTTCAGTATCCCCAAGGAATGGGATATATAATACTTGCACTAATAATCCACTTTTTACAATCATAATGGCAACTAACAGTTGTCCACCGAATTTTACTCTCGCAGATAACTCGTACATATCATCTAAAATTCCGATGATTACAATGATAATCGCACCTAGCGTTATCGATAACATTCTTTGTTCATATAAGCCGCCGACAACAAATCCTACAGCTACACCAATAAATATTGCCAACCCGCCAAGACGTGGCATAATCTTTTGGTGCACTTTACGTGCGTTTGGCTTATCTGTCGCTCCTATTTTAAAAGCTAATTTAATAACTAAAGGAGTAACGACGAGTACAGTGATGAATGATGCCAAAATGGCATAAATCACTTGTGAGTCCATTAATACCCCACCCTTTATAGTCTAACGTAATTTTTTTTTTGAAAATATATTTATCTGAAAATTATGATGTTTATTTACAGGCTCATAACATATGGTATCACAAAAAGATTAGAATTCAATCTTTTTTTCTTTTTACGGTTAATGGAAGCGGATAGAATATATGACAATTGTATATAGAATGTTGAATCATATAAGAAGGTTAATCGTACTGGGCTTTGGAATGTAACATTTCCTCTTTTTCTTCAATAGTGAATACTTTTATTTCAGTATTATAAGTGTTGCACGTAGAAATGAGTAAGTTTCATGTTAAAATGTGGGAATTTATCACGCGTGACCTGGCAGCCTGATTCTCACTGATTAAGTTTTACTTTATAGTGCATTTAATTTTACAAAAACTTAAAAAAAAGTAAGGGAAGTAATTCATATAATGAAGAAGGAAAAGGGTTTTCTCATTTTTAATATGAGAGGGGGAAGCGCAGGGAGAATTCTAATTTTCATATCTTTTCTATTGTAAATTCCTGTGCGAAAAGGAAATGAAAATTACGATAGTAGGTACTGGATATGTTGGATTGATTACAGGAGTAGGATTGGAAAAATTAGGGCATTCAGTTACATGTTTTGATATAGATGATGAAAAAATTGAACGGATAAAACAAGGGGATTTACCTATTTATGAGGCCAGATTACATGAATTAATAAATTATGCATATGAGAATAATGCTTTAACTTTTACATCAAATAAAGAAGAGGCATTTGATGATGTAGAGTTTATATTTATTGCAGTTGGAACACCACCTTTATTAGATGGGACGGCAGATTTAACGTATATTCAGAGTGCTTGTAACGATATTGGATTATATGCGACGAACGATATTATTGTTGTTACGAAAAGTACAGTTCCAGTAGGCACAAATGATGTAATGAAGGGATGGATTGAGGAGAAGTTAAAAGAGAGGCATACAGTACATATCGTATCGAATCCAGAGTTTTTGCGTGAGGGTTCAGGTATTTATGATTTCTTTCATGGAGATCGTATTGTAATTGGAGCGGATAGTAAGGAAGTAGCAAGAAGAGTAGAGAGTTTGTATAGTCAATTATGCTTAGAAACGTATGTTACAGATATTAAAAGTGCGGAGATGATTAAATACGCGTCGAACGCCTTTTTAGCTACAAAGATTAGTTTCATTAATGAAATTTCAAATATATGTGAGAAGGTAGGCGCGAATGTATTGGATGTTGCCAAAGGGATGGGAATGGATAAGAGAATCGGTGCATCTTTTTTAAATGCGGGCATTGGCTACGGAGGGTCGTGTTTTCCGAAAGATACGAAAGCACTGGTACAAATTGCGGGAAATGTTGCTCATGATTTTCGTTTGTTAAAAGCAGTTATTGAAGTAAATAATAAGCAACAGCTGCTATTGATTGAAAAAGCGAAAAAAGTTATGAACATGAATAAAAAGCGGATTGCAGTTCTTGGCGCATCCTTTAAACCGAATACGGATGATATTAGAGAGGCATCATCTCTTATTATAATAGAAGCATTAATTAATATAGGTGCAGATATTGTTCTTTATGACCCAAAAGCAATTCAATATGTAAAGAATATATTTGGAGATGCTATACAATATAGTAGATGTATAGATGAATCGATTAGAGATGCGAGTGCGGTTTTTATCGTAACAGAATGGGGAGATATTCAAACTTATCCGTTAGAAAAGTACGTACAACTTATGAGGGAGCCTATTTTATTTGATGGGAGAAATTGTTATACTGATGAAGATGTTAAGAAACAAAAGATAGATTATTACTCGGTGGGAAGAAAAAGTATTTGTAATAGAAAAGTTTCTGTTATGCGTTAAAAAGGGATGTACTCATGCATATTTTTATATGTCATAATAGAAGCTGTAATTAGTGAAAGAAAAGAGGCAATCACATGACTGAACGTTTAAAAGTAATGACAATTTTCGGGACACGTCCAGAAGCAATTAAAATGGCACCTCTTGTATTAGAGTTGCAAAAACACCCAGAAAAAATTGAATCGATTGTGACTGTAACAGCACAACATCGCCAAATGTTAGATCAAGTATTAAGTATCTTTGGAATTACGCCAGATTTCGATTTAAATATTATGAAAGACCGCCAAACTTTAATTGATGTTACAACGCGTGGTTTAGAAGGTTTGGATAAAGTAATGAAAGAAGCGAAGCCGGATATTGTACTTGTACATGGTGATACAACAACAACATTTATTGCAAGTTTAGCTGCTTTTTATAATCAAATTCCAGTAGGTCATGTTGAGGCGGGCCTTCGTACGTGGGATAAGTATTCTCCATACCCAGAAGAGATGAATCGTCAATTAACAGGTGTAATGGCGGATCTTCATTTCTCACCGACAGCAAAATCAGCAACGAACTTACAGAAGGAAAATAAAGATGAGTCACGTATTTTCATCACAGGAAATACAGCGATTGACGCGCTACAAACGACTGTAAAAGAAACATATAGTCATCCTGTACTAGAGAAACTTGGAAATGATCGTCTTGTACTTATGACAGCTCACCGCCGTGAAAACTTAGGTGAACCGATGCGTAATATGTTCCGTGCAATTAAGCGTCTTGTTGACAAACATGAAGATGTACAAGTTGTGTACCCTGTTCATATGAACCCTGTTGTTCGTGAAATAGCAAATGAAATTTTAGGTGAACATAACCGTATTCATTTAATTGAGCCGCTAGATGTAATTGATTTCCACAATGTTGCAGCTCGTTCATACTTAATGTTAACGGATTCTGGTGGTGTACAAGAAGAAGCTCCATCACTTGGTGTACCAGTTCTTGTTCTTCGTGATACAACAGAGCGCCCTGAAGGTATTGAAGCAGGTACGCTGAAATTAGCAGGAACAGACGAAGAGACAATCTTTGGTCTTGCTGATGAGCTGTTATCAGATAAAGAAGCTCATGATAAGATGGCGAAAGCATCTAACCCTTACGGTGATGGTCGTGCATCAGAGCGTATTGTAGAAGCAATTTTACAGCACTTTAATAAGTAAATAAAAAAGGCCCAATCGCATAGATTGGGCCTTTTTGTTACGGCTGATTGCGCATAATCCACTCTGCATGAGCATTTGTAGAAGGTGGCGGATCAGTTGGTGTTTTATTTTGGTTTGTTGCTTTTTTTGTTTGTTCGTTAGAATTAGAATTTGAATCAGGACTTGAGTTGTTTTTTGTAGTTGGTTTTTTTGCTTTTTCTCCTAATTCTTTTTCAATTTCGTTACGCACCGTTTCTACACTGATTGGATCTGGAAGGAAGTAATAAATACCGCCTATCTTTTTGTCTTCGCCTTCAAGCTTTAACGTTTGCATTGTAGAAGGATCAAATCCAGAAAGTTTATTGTAAAGAGCAAGTCCGTCTGAAATAGGAATGTCGGTTTTTATATATTTTCCAACGACAGCTGTTAAATCTTTAATTTTAAATACAGTAGAGGTGGAGTTTAGCTTTTGGGCAACAGCGGCCAGTAATTGTCTTTGTCTAGCAGCTCGACCATAATCGCCATTTGGATCTTGCTTTCGCATACGGACATAAGCAAGTGCTTCTTCACCGTTTAAGTTTTGCTGTCCTTGCTTAAATTGAATTTTTTTGTAGTAATCCACGTCAGAGCGCTCCCAGAAATCGAAGGGTACGTCAACGGTAACACCGCCAACAGCATCAACGATACCTTTAAAGCCTTGGAAATCAATTTTAATATAATGGTCTACAGGAACTTTTAGAAAACCTTCTACAGTTTTGATTGCCATTTCCTCTCCACCGTAAGCATGGGCGGCATTAATTTTGTCTTCTTTTCCCTTTCCGACAATCGGAACGCGGCTATCACGAGGAATGCTCATAAGCGAAATCTTTTTAGTTTTCGGATTGACTGTTGCAAACATTAATGAGTCTGTACGACCATTTTGACCATCTGTCGCATAATCTTCTATACCCATAATGAGAATTGTAAAAGGTTCCTTTGTAATTTCTACATCTTCGTTTCTTAAATCCGATTTTTCACGAGTAAAACCACTATACATCCCCATAAGAGAAGAGTAAGAATTTAACACATAAACTCCTATGCTGCCAAATAAAAATGCGAAAATAAGGAAGAAGAAAAGTTTCCTTCTTCGCTTCTTTTTTATTCTGCTATTTTGGAGATGATAATAACGTTCTTCCATATATAATCTCCTTAGTTCGTTAGTTCATTTGTAGGGAAGTAATTCACTACATTAATCTTTGAAGGTGATAAATGGGTTATTCTTAGATAACATCTTGTTCTAAGTACAACATATCTCCTTCTGTAATTGTACATTTCCCGTTTGTTAATTCAATCATCCAATCTGTAAATGCTTGTTTGCCGTCTTCTTCTACATACGTATCAAATGTGACATTTTCTAGATAATGAATATCTTTAATGGCATATTTTGAATTGCGTAATTCATTTTCCACTTTGCCAAGTAATGTGTAATCAATCTCGGTTTGCATCACACGCATTAGTTTTCGCTGGACAACACCGACATGATTAATGCCTTCGCTTGTACACTTTCCATATGCACGAATTAATCCACCTGCGCCAAGTTTAATGCCACCAAAATAGCGTGTTATGACGACGACGGTATCTTTTAGTCCGCGTTTTTTTAGTACCTCTAACATTGGTACGCCAGCTGTACCACTAGGCTCACCGTCATCATTTGCCTTTTGAATATGATCTTGTTCGCCAATTAAATAAGCGGAACAATTATGTGTTGCATTCCAATGTTGTTTTTTTATTTTTTGTATAAATTCTTGAGCCTCTTCCTCAGTTGTTGCTCGGCTAATATAACAAATAAATCTTGATTTTTGAATGACGATTTCGTGTTCGCCGTAGTCTTTGATTGTAAAATATTGTAATAGCACTTGTGTACGCCCCTATCTATCAAAATGACTAGTACTTTCCATTTTAAAAGCGAGCCTTTTTATATTCAAACATTTTTTCTAAATATGCTGAAGTTTTTGGTGAGTATTTTATCTTTTTGTTGTAATTTGTCGAGATGGTAGGTATAATTTCAACCGGCATTTTCATGTATGGATGCACCATTTGTAGTTTTCGTGTAAAATTAGGAAATAAAACTTTTTATAAGGCAGGTACGAAAATGAAAATAGCTATTGTTACTGATAGTACGGCATATATACCGAAGCAAATTCGTGATGAACTCAATATATATATGATTCCATTAAACGTTGTGTTTGGAACAGAATCTTATCAAGAAGAAGCTGAAATTTCAGCAGATGATTTTTATGTGAAAGTACGTGAACAAGAGGAACTTCCAAAAACTTCTCAACCAGCAATCGGAAAGTTTGTTGAGCTATATGAAGAACTAGCTAAAGATTATGATGCAGTTATTAGTATTCACCTATCAAGTGGAATTAGTGGTACATATCAAACATCAACAACAGCTGGACAGATGGTAGAAGGTATTGATGTATACACGTATGACTCTGAAATTAGTTGTGAAGTACAAGGATTTTATGTGCGTGAAGGTGCAAAGTTAGCAAGTGAAGGAAAGAACCCAAAAGAAATTATCGCTCGTTTTGATGAAATGAAGAAAACGATGGACGCCTATTTTGTAGTTGATGATTTACATCATTTACAACGTGGTGGTCGATTAAATAGCGCGCAAGCTTTCATCGGCAGTCTGTTACAAGTGAAGCCAGTTTTATATTTTAGAGATAAAATCATTATTCCGTTTGAAAAGATTCGTACACGTAAAAAAGCATTAAAACGTATCATTGAAATTTTTGATGAGCAAGCAAGTAAAGGTGTACCTATGGAAGCAGTTATCATTCATGCACAACGTGAAGAAGAAGCGAATGAATGGAAGAAAGAATTAGAAGCAAAATATCCTCACGTCACAATTCGTACAGGTTATTTTGGAGCTGTAATTGGTACGCACTTAGGTGAAGGTGCATTAGGTCTTGGATGGTATACGAAGTAATAAAGATATAAAAAGCTCTCTTTTTAAGAGGGTTTTTTTACGGGTATGTTACGTTTAGTTGACAAGTTAATATTTGGAAATGGTAAAATGTACGTAAAATAAAATAATGAGGAAAGTTTTATAACTTACTTTTTACAAGAAACTATATTATAATAGAAGAGAGGTGAAACATATGGAGCATAATTCTTGTTTATGTCCAAAGTTTGAGTCAGCTTTTACTCTGCTTAGTAAGAAGTGGACTGGCTTAATTATTAAATCTTTGCTTGAAGAGTCGAAACGTTTTAGAGAAATCGCAGATATTATCCCAAATATGAGCGATCGTATGTTGTCAGAGCGTTTAAAGGAATTGGAAAGCGAGGGCATTGTAGTTCGTAATGTCTATCCAGAAGTACCAGTTCGAATAGAGTATGGCTTAACTGACAAGGGAAAAGCGTTAGAAAGTGTTATGGATGAGGTCCAAAATTGGGCTGAGAAATGGATGAAGTAGTATTTCATTTGTATTCGTATATTTAATAAAACGTAAGGAATTCCTTACGTTTTTTCTTTGTTTATAGAAGTGAGAAAATTATATAAATTTCTACACATACATACAAAAATATACGCATTTTGCGCTAGAGCTACATATAATATTACATTTGTTTTACAAAAACGTAACATTAGCAAAAAAAATCCCGAATTATGGTATAAATTTTATAGGTTATATACGGAAAAAGAAAAAAGAAAGCGGTGTAAAAAATAAAATGAAAAAGCTAAAAATGGCATCTTGTGCATTAGTTGCAGGATTAATGTTTTCTGGGCTAACACCAAATGTATTTGCAGAAGATAAAATTTCTGACGTGAAATCACAAATTAACACACAAAATGACACTTTACATAAACAACAACAAGAACGTGATGAATTACAAAAGCAAATGAATGACTTAAACAAAACAATTCAAGGTTTAGATAAATCTGTTCAAGAGAATGCTGCAAAGCTTGATGAAACAATGAAAAAAGTTGCTGATACTGAGCAATTAATTGAAAAGAAAAATAAAGATATTGCAGAATTACAAACAAAGATTGCAAAACGTGAAGAGCTATTAAGAAAGCGTTTAGTTGCACTTCAAGAACAACCAAATACGAACGTTGTAACAGAAGTTCTTGTAAACTCTAAAAACGTTGCAGATTTAGTTGATCGTTTAACTTCTGTTTCTAAAATTCTTGAGTCTGATGAAGATATCATGAAAACACAACAAGAAGACCAAGCTAGTGTGAAAAAAGATGTTGCAACGGTAAAAGAAAAACAAAAAGAATTAAAAGAAGCACAAGCTCAAATTGAAACTGCTAAGAAAGAACTTGACGCTGAAAAAGAGAAAAAAGCAACAGCGGTAAACGATTTAAGCGGTAAAATGGATACAGTTGTAACTTCAATGACAAGTACGGAAGGTCAATTGAAAGAGCTTGAGAAACAAGCGTTACAATTACAACGCATTGCAGAAGAAGAAGCACAAGCAAAAGCTGCACAAGAAGCTGCTGCTCAAAAACAAGCAGAGCAAGCTGCTAAAGCTGCGCAAGCTCAACCAGCACAAGCACCTGCAGAGCAAGCTGCACCAGCAAACAATGGTGGACAAGCTCAAAAAGAAGAACCTAAAAAAGAGGAACCAAAAAAAGAAGAGCCTAAAAAAGAAGCACCTAAACAAGAAGAGAAAAAACCAGCTCCAAATGTGGGTGGC
Source organism: Bacillus sp. RZ2MS9 (assembly GCF_001816185.2). Taxonomy (NCBI): domain Bacteria; kingdom Bacillati; phylum Bacillota; class Bacilli; order Caryophanales; family Bacillaceae; genus Bacillus; species Bacillus sp. RZ2MS9. Next base: position 5,036,820 of record NZ_CP049978.1, on the reverse strand, counting down.
GTAATTGGTAAAGCGCAAAGCTACTTAGGTTTACCATATGTTTGGGGAAGTGCATCTCCATCAAACGGTGGTTTTGACTGTAGTGGATTCATTTCTTACATCTTTGGTGTAGGTCGTCAAGACGTTAGGGGTTACTGGAACTCAGTTTCTAAAGTAGATAGCCCACAACCAGGAGACTTAGTATTCTTCCAAGGTACTTATAAAGCAGGTCCATCTCACATCGGTATTTACGTTGGTAATGGCCAAATGATCCATGCTAGTGATAAAGGAATTGCGTACGGTGATATTAACAGTTCGTATAACCAAAAACATTTCTTAGGATACGGTCGATTCTAGGATTTATAAAAGAATAAAAAACGTGTATAAAGTCGATAGCTTACTATTTTATAAGTAGGTTATCGGCTTTTTTGAGTTTTTACGAGATGATGAGAAAGGTTTATAGTAGTGCTGGAGGTGATTGTTGATGCTAGCGGGGAAACAGTTGCTATTAGAAGAACTTTCTTCAGATTTACAGAGGGAATTAAACGATTTGAAAAAGAAGGGAGAGATCGTATGTGTACAAGGTGTAAAAAAGAAGAATTCTAAATATATGTGCCAACGCTGCGGAAATGTAGATCGGCGGCTATTTGCGTCGTTTTTATGTAAAAGGTGCAGTAAAGTGTGCGCATATTGCCGGAAGTGTATAACGATGGGGAGAGTAAGTGAATGTGCTGTACTTGTTCGCGGGATTGCTGAAAGAAAGAGAGAAAAGAATTCAAATTTGTTACAGTGGAACGGGACGTTGTCTACTGGCCAGAATTTGGCGGCGCAAGGAGTTATAGAGGCTATTAAGCAAAAAGAATCATTTTTTATTTGGGCTGTATGCGGGGCTGGGAAAACAGAGATGTTGTTTTACGGAATTAACGAAGCGCTTCAAAAAGGAGAAAGAGTTTGTATCGCAACGCCGAGAACGGATGTTGTTCTGGAATTAGCACCGAGATTGCAAGAAGTATTTCCATATATAAAGGTAGCGGCTTTATATGGAGGGAGTGTGGATAAAGAAAAAGATGCAGTACTAGTCGTTGCGACTACGCATCAATTATTACGTTATTATAGGGCGTTTCATGTCATGGTTGTAGATGAGATAGATGCTTTTCCATATTGTGCAGATCAAATGTTACAGTACGCGGTAAAACAAGCGATGAAAGAAAAAGCGGCGCGTATTTATTTAACTGCGACTCCAGATGAAACGTGGAAGCGAAAACTTAAACAAGGTAAACAAAAAGGTGTTATTGTTTCTGGACGATATCATCGTCATCCTTTGCCAGTTCCTTTATTTTGTTGGTGCGGGAATTGGAAAAAAAACCTCATTCATAAAAGAATTCCTCGAGTTTTACTACAGTGGTTACAAACATACTTAAATAAAAAATTCCCTATTTTTTTATTCGTCCCCCATGTGCGATATATAGAAGAAATAAGCTTGTTGTTAAAACCATTAAACAATCGAATTGAAGGTGTACATGCAGAAGATCCAGGGAGAAAAGAAAAAGTAGCGGCTTTCAAAAAGGGAGAAATCCCATTATTAGTTACAACGACAATTTTAGAGCGAGGCGTAACTGTGAAAAATTTGCAAGTCGCAGTTTTGGGGGCGGAAGAAGAAATATTTTCAGAAAGTGCGCTCGTACAAATTGCGGGCCGAGCAGGGCGGAGCTTTGAAGCACCGTATGGAGAGGTCATTTATTTTCACTATGGCAAGACAGAGGCGATGGTGCGCGCGAAAAAACATATTCAAGGTATGAATAAAAATGCGAAAGAACAAGGATTGATCGATTAATGCATTGTTTACTTTGTGATGAGTGTTTTGTAGAAAAGATTAGTTGGTACACTTTTTTTGTAAAGTGTCATAGAAAATATATATGTGATAGATGTGAGCAGAAACTTTCCTATATTATAGGAGAAATTTGCATGGAATGTGGGCGGCCTTTAGAATTTGTTCCTGCCTCATTTCAAGAAGACGGTATTTGTATAGATTGTATAAGGTGGATGAAAGAGGAGGAGTATCGTTCTTTTAAAAACCGTTCGTTATATATGTATGATGATGAAATGAAAGAAATAGTAGCGCAGTTTAAGTTTCGGGGGGATGCAGAGTTAGTGCACATTTTTTATCGTCCTTTTCGAAATTTATTTCAAAAGCATTTTGCCAATGTTTCAACTGTTATCGCTGTTCCGCTTAGTAAGGAAAGGGAAATTGAACGTGGTTTTAATCAAGCTGAGCTATTAGCAACTTGTTTGCCTGTCAAAATTTCTTATCCATCATTAAGAAGAAGGGAAACAGAAAAGCAAAGTAAGAAGACACGTAAAGAAAGGGTGTCAGGAAGCAATCCTTTTTATTTTCAGGGAGAAGAGATGTTTTCTGGGCAACATATTTTACTCGTTGATGACGTGTATACGACAGGGATTACAGTTAGGCAAATCGGAAGTTTGTTATATGAAAGAGGGGCAAGAGAAGTATCTAGTTTGACACTTTGTAGAAGTTAATATGGCAGTGTCGAAAGGGATAATAAAAAGGCGATAAGTCTTCTTTGACTTCATATGTTGTCATTCGTTATAGTCAAAATATGGGGCGAATACCCTGATTTTTAGAGTGAAGGGAATGGAATGAACATGCAAGGAAGAGTGAAATGGTTCAATGCAGAAAAGGGATTTGGGTTTATTGAGCGTGAAGATGGTGACGATGTATTTGTTCATTTTTCTGCTATTCAACAAGATGGATATAAGTCATTAGAAGAAGGGCAACAAGTAGAGTTTGACATTGTAGATGGAGCACGTGGACCACAAGCAGCTAATGTTGTGAAACTGTAGGGGATATTGTTTTTGGAAGAGAAAGCTGCGTTTGTGGCAACGTTATATATATGTAGTAGAACCTCTTGTTTTTCGCAAGGGGTTTTTGTTATAGGGTAAGTTGTCAAAAAGTTGTTTCTTTTCTGTAACGAATTGTCCACAGAAACATTCGTTATTCACGATGTTAATAGGATAAAATAAAGATAGAAACGATGCATCTTTTCATTTCAACAAAAAACGATAAAAAAATTGCAATTCTACTAATTTTTTTAAAAAAGTTAGAAGGAGTTTTTAAGCCAATGTCGAAATTATAATACATAGGCTTGAAAGGAGGAATTCATCTATGAAATTCAACATTCGTGGTGAAAATATTGAAGTAACTCCAGCATTAAAGGAATATGTAGAGAAAAAACTAAGTAAGTTAGAGCGTTATTTTGATACATTCCCAGAGATTAAAGTTAATTTAAAAGTATACTCTGACAAGCAACGTGTCGAGGTAACAATACCATTTACTGATTTATTACTTCGTGCAGAAGAAACTAATAGCGATATGTACGCTGCTATCGATTTAGTAGTTGATAAAATTGAGCGACAAATTCGTAAACATAAAACAAAAGTAAATCGTAAGTTACGTGAGAAAGGTTCTATGAAAACGAACTTTATCCTTCCAGAAGCAGTAGCTGTTTTGGATGAGGTAGAAGAAGATGAATTAGAACTTGTACGTACAAAACGATTCGATTTAAAACCGATGGACGTTGAAGAGGCAATCCTACAAATGGATATGCTAGGACATAATTTCTTCGTCTTCACAAATGCTGATACAAACGAAACTAATGTTGTATATGGCCGTAAAGATGGGAAATACGGTTTAATCGAAACTAAATAATAATTCGAAAGCGCAGCCGAAATGGCTGCGCTTTTTTGTATTTTTCGCAGCAAGGTTAAAAAAGTTTTATAAGTAGCCGATTTCATTAAGAAATGATTTTTAGGCGGTATTTCCTCAAAACAGCAGGAGAAAATTCGAAATTTAGAGAGGTGAGTTACTCTTTATTATTTGGAACAAGCATAGGAATATAGCTACCTTTACAAGTAATTCTTTGCTAGGGATATAGTATTGTTTTTAAAAATTTAACGAAATGTTCGCAAGTGTAAAAGTAATATTAAATATTCTGAAATCCATTGAAGGTGTGTTGAGGTGTTGTTACCATAATATTGTATTATATTGATTTTGTTCCTTCAGTGGAAAAATACAATCAATATAATGCTACAAATTATCGGAGGTGCTTTTAGTGGGAATTAAGAAAAAAAGTCGTTTTATGTTTGGATCTGTTTTATCGTTAGGTATTTTAGCTAGTACTTTCGCTTTAACCGAACCGGCTAAGGCTAGTACAAGGGATGACCATGTGAATTTTACCTTTAGACTTTGGAGTCCATATGATTATACTAATGCACGTCCTAAAGAGACGCCTACCTCTATGTATATGCGTGTGAAGAGCAGTGAGAAGGGCGGAGGTTCTTTCAATGTTTGGACAGAAGCAGATAAAAATAAAAATGCAGAAGATAGAAAATGGGTAAATGTTTCAGGTAAGCATGAAGGAACAGTGATACCAGGTAGAACATATCTTTTTCAAAATTATGCATATGAAAACCATGGGAAAAATGTGCCTGTGAGATTTGGTGGTTATTCTAGAGAAAATAATGCTTATCCTACTGCTTGGAGTCCTGATAGTGTAAGACCTAGTGGACCTTACATTGAATATTGATTTAGAAATTATAAATTGAAATTATTTATTTTATAGTGCTAGAAAAAGTCGTATAGTTTCAAATCCGGATTATACGACTTTTCCTGCTATTTCATTTTTAAAATAGGAGGAGCTGTAATGAGGTTTATTTCAAAATATATTTTAGTTTGTTTTTTTATATTGAGTATTAGTTTCTTAGTTTCTTGTCAAAAGAAAGTAGATGAACCTATTGTACATATTGAAGATACTTTAACGGAAAAAGATAATTTGAAAAGTATTGAATTAAAAGGAATTAACAAAAATACTATTTTTGAACAAGTGTTTTTGGAAAGTGAAAATGGTGATGATTTCTTTCAAGGACAAATAGAAAAAAATGATAGTTTAATAGAGGGTAAGCTTTCAAATGAAAAATTGAAATTAGGAGTTATACCAGAAAATTATTATGTTTTTTTGACGGGTGTTACGAATAAGAAAAAACCAACGTATCTCTTGGGACGGATTGAACAAACTGATGGAGAAGTAATTCAGTGGAAACAAGAAGTTAAGAGTGTAAAAAGAAAAGGTGCAAATGATGTTTATCAGTATGAAGTTGAGTTTCCTAAATTTGAAGGAGAGAGAGCAAATGTTTCTTTTCGTTACATTTGGTTAAATAAAGAAAAGAAATGTTATGGTGTTGCGGATCAATTGTTCATATTAAAAAAGATTTAAATTTAATGGTTTATGGAGGAGCTATAGATGAGTTACTTTTTAGGAAGGATTTTAAAAGGTAGGATGTTTTGGTTGTCTTTATTTATTATGTTAGTAATTGTTATTGCTCAATATATTGCTATGTTTGTGACAACTAAAGGATTTAACGATGCTGGGATTATAAAGGTATCCCCATATTTATCTAATATTTTATATTTTAATAGATTATCGTTTTATAGTGAGTTTTATTTACTTATATTTCCTATGCTTTCCGCAATGGCTGTAGCAGGGATTTATAGAATTGATAAAAATTATGGATTTATTTATCCTGTTATTTCTAAGATGGGAACATGTTATTATTTTAAGCTGCTTTATTTTATTAATTTTATTGTATCTTTTTTTATTATAAGTGTCCCTTTACTATTTAATTTTTATTTATATGTGATGACTTATCCAACAGTTGCTCCGCATCCAATATTAAATTATATGGCTTCTACTGTTTCGCCAACAGCTCAATTTCATATAGTTTATTATAAGTACCCTACTTTATATTTTCTAATGTATGTATTTTTAAATGGTTTATACGGTGCGGTTTTTTCGAGTTTAGCTTTATCAGTTTCGTTTTTTATAAAACGAGTTTATTTTATTTATTTAGTTCCATTTATTTTACATATTTTTGGGCTTGGTATTGGAAAAGGGATTCTCAATCCTAAAGATTATTTAATTAAAGATTTTGGCTTTTTTGAATTACAAATTTTTCTTAGTGTACTGTTATGTATTTGGTTTTGTTCTGTAGTTCTTTATTTACGGGGGAGTAGGAAGCATGTTCTTTTATAATGTTATGAAAGAAACTATAAGGATGAAATATGTTTGGTTAAGTATTCTTTTTGTACTTAATGTTAGTATCATTGGTTGCTTGTTCAATTATTTTGAACCCGGAATTGTAAAAGAGAAAATGAACGAATTGGAAGCTTTGTATAAGGTTATGTCGTTGTATAATTTATCGACTATATTTATTCCTTTAACAATTGTTTTTTCTGTATATTCTATGTCGAACTTTTTTAGTATTTATGTTGTTTACAGAGTGAATAATGCATTGAAATTAGTTTCTATATATTATTTAAAATTATTCGTTTTTGTTTACTTTTTTGCTGGGAGTATGATTTTACAGTTGTTTTTGATGTCAACTATGATGGCTGTAACTAGTGTTGATGTAAATTATCCATTATTATTTTGCATTCAATTATTTGCGAGTGTTTTTATATGTATGATAAGTGCTTTATTGCAATTATTTTTACCTAGTTTACTTGTAATAATATGTATGATTACTGCTGTTTTATTAGATAGATTTATATTACATGGATTTTTATTTACAAATGCTTTTTATATAAATGTCTTTGAAGATGCTACTGGTTTATTTATACGCTTATTTGGCTGTTTTTTTATCTTTTTTATAAGTGTATGGATTTTATCTAAAAAAAGTTATATTTCTATGAATGATGAGACAGAGGTGGTCTAGTTTACATTATGATCTTATATTATTTGTTAAAAAGAGATTTATATGTAAGGTTTCGAGATTCCATCAAGATAATGGTTTTTTTATTCTTAATTTACGCTATTATTGCAATTGCCTTTTTATACAATCAGCCTCTTAGTAATGGTAAAGAATCTGTATTAGTAGATGTTACCTTTTATCGATTTTTTCATGGAGTAGATTTTGTGGATTTATCTTATTTTTATAAGGAGGGGCGATTTTCTATCCCTTTTTATTGGATATTCTTTCAAATCACTCCTTTGTTGCTTGTAGGGAATTTTGCTTTTTCAGATATTCAACAGAATGGTGTTTATTTATTTCCTCGTGTTAAGAAGAAGCATTTCCTGTGGTTAACGAAAATATTATCTTTGTTTTTTTATATAATTATTATTTGGATTGGTATGTATTTTATTTGGTTTAGCGCTTACTATTTGCTTTCTTTAGGCGAGTATAATTTTTTAAATTTATATAGTCAATTTCCTTATAAGATATTAGGTACTATGCTAATTCAAATAATTATAAGCTTTTTATTAGCTTTGATTTTTGAGTTTTTAACTTTTTATATACCGATAACTATTGTTTTTGTACTAATGTTGTTGTACCTATTTTTGTCTATTTTCTTTCATAGTATTTATTTTTTAGGCTCTTTTGTTATGCCAAATCGTTGGTATTTTGTTGATCACAGTTCAATTCAATTGACTTTAGGTAATAATCAATCTATTCAATATAATGATTTACTTTTAATAGGAGTAGTAATTGTTGTTGTAATGATTTTATTAGGTAGTTTTTGTTTTAAAAAACTAGATGTGATAGGTGAATAATTTATGGACAATTATATTAAATGTGAATGTATGACGAAAAGATTAAAAGGAAATATTGTGTTAGATAATATTAGTTTGTCAGTAAAAAAAGGCGAATTTTTAGTTTTGAAGGGGCATAATGGCTCTGGTAAAACGATGATTTTACGCGCTATATCAGGGTTAATGCGCTTGAATTCTGGAGTTGTTTATATAGATAATGAAATGATTGGAAAACAAAAGCAATTTCCTGATTCTATGGGAATATTGATTGAATATCCAAGTTTTATTCCAGGGTATACTGGTTTTCAGAATTTGAAATTTTTATCATCGATTAACAATAAAATCTCCGATGAGGAGATTTATAATATTATTCAAAGGGTTGGACTTGATAAAACAGATAAGAGAAAGTATAAAAGATACTCTTTAGGTATGAAACAACGTTTAGGGATAGCGCAAGCTTTAATGGAACAACCAAAATTACTGTTATTAGACGAGCCAACTAATGCTTTAGATAGTGATGGGATAAAAGATGTTTTAGATATTTTGAAAGTAGAAAAAGCCAAGGGAACGACTATTGTTGTAGCCAGTCATGATGTGCATGTTCTAGATAATGAAATGGTAGATCGTATTGTACATGTTAATAATGGAAAGTTGGTAGATTAAGAGTGACGAGAAAACATATCTTAATAAGTATTGGATTGTGTCTGTTGCTATGTATATTTGCTAGTTTATTAAGATTTAAAACATTAAATCTTAATAATGAATCTTATAAAGTGGTAAAAGATGAGTTTTTATCTAATAGAACTTTTGAAGATGGGCAAGGAGTTACGTTTCATGCACTCAATCCTCTTGATCCTACAAAAGTTTATGATCCCTATGAAGACCGTGAAGTAGTGACGTATGTTTTACCTTTAGATATTACAAATACAACAAATCGAGATATTAACTTGCTTAGTAATAAGTCTATTTCCGATACAATGTTTTATTCTAAAATAGGTGAGTTTTATAATTTAATCCCTTATTCAATGGAATTACCTAAAAAATATCAGTTTGATCCTGTAATACCTGCTGGTAAAACAGTACGAGGGTATATAGGGACAAATTATTTTATAGGAGATGACCCTTATAAAAATTATAAAAACTTTTCAAATGAATCAACTAAAGTGAAATTCATTTCTTGTATAAAAGATAAGGAAGGGAAATATCATGAATTAGAAATACCGATAAATTAATAAAATTTATGATTGATACAGCTATATTTTAATGGTGTTTGTAGATCTTGCAACATAACAATATCTTTTAAAGTCGGAGTTTTTTTGTAGGTGTAAGTATCTATGGATGCTGCACCTGCAAAGTTTCCGGCTTTTTGTAATTGTTGATTTAGATTTTATTAAGGAACTTCTGGTAGTCATATTCTTTAAAAGGAAACTTGAAAGAATATGACTTAGATTTAATACGAAATTTGTAACGTGAAATTGAAATAGCGAGACAGAGAAAAGGAACGTAACAAATGAAATAAAAACTTTTTTTGAATATAAGGCCCGACATCTTGCCGATTGTTGTCATAGTTATAAGACAAGTGTTACAATTATCATTAGGTATATACATTTTAGTTTTTTTAATTAGGAGAAAAATTGGCATAACATACATTTGATTTTTATAACGACTGATTGTAATAGAGAAAAAGAAAAACAATCGGAAGTTTTATTTTAATAAAAAGAGGAGCGTATTTCCTATGATCGGTATTTTAAAAAAGGTGTTTGATGTAAATCAACGCCAAATTAAACGTATGCAAAAGACAGTTGAGCAAATTGATGCATTAGAGTCATCTATTAAGCCACTAACTGATGAACAATTAAAAGGAAAGACGCTTGAATTTAAAGAACGTCTAACAAAAGGTGAAACAGTAGATGATTTACTACCTGAAGCTTTTGCAGTTGTTCGCGAAGCGGCAACTCGTGTTCTTGGAATGCGTCCATATGGCGTACAGTTAATGGGTGGTATTGCCTTACATGAAGGGAATATTTCTGAGATGAAAACGGGTGAAGGTAAAACGTTAACATCTACATTACCTGTATATTTAAATGCTTTAACAGGAAAAGGTGTTCATGTTGTTACAGTCAATGAATATTTAGCACAACGTGATGCGAGCGAAATGGGACAACTTCATGAGTTCCTTGGCTTAACGGTAGGAATTAACTTAAATAGTATGTCACGCGAAGAGAAACAAGAGGCTTATGCTGCTGATATTACGTATAGCACAAATAATGAGCTTGGATTCGATTACTTACGTGATAACATGGTTTTATATAAAGAGCAGTGCGTTCAACGTCCACTTCACTTTGCTATTATCGATGAAGTCGATTCTATTTTAGTCGATGAAGCACGTACGCCGCTTATTATTTCAGGACAAGCTCAAAAATCAACAGAGCTATACATGTTTGCAAATGCATTTGTTCGTACGTTAGAAAATGAAAAAGATTATTCATTTGATGTGAAAACGAAAAATGTAATGCTAACAGAAGATGGTATTACGAAAGCGGAGAAAGCTTTCCATATTGAAAACTTATTCGATTTAAAACATGTAGCACTTCTTCACCATATTAATCAGGGGCTTCGTGCACACGTTGTTATGCACCGTGATACAGATTATGTTGTACAAGAAGGCGAAATCGTAATTGTAGACCAATTCACTGGTCGTCTTATGAAAGGTCGTCGTTATAGCGAAGGATTACACCAAGCGATTGAAGCAAAAGAAGGTGTAGAAATTCAAAATGAAAGCATGACGCTTGCAACAATTACATTCCAGAACTACTTCCGTATGTATGAAAAATTATCTGGTATGACTGGTACAGCGAAAACAGAGGAAGAGGAATTCCGTAACATTTACAATATGAACGTTATTGTAATTCCGACAAACAAACCGATTATTCGTGATGATCGTGCCGATTTAATCTTTAAATCAATGGAAGGTAAGTTCAATGCTGTTGTTGAGGATATTGTAAATCGTCATAAAAAAGGACAACCTGTTCTTGTAGGTACAGTTGCAATTGAAACTTCAGAGCTTATTTCAAAAATGTTAACGCGTAAAGGTGTACGTCATAACATCTTAAATGCGAAAAACCATGCTCGTGAAGCAGATATCATTGCAGAGGCTGGTATGAAAGGTGCTGTAACAATCGCGACGAACATGGCAGGTCGTGGTACAGATATTAAGCTTGGAGACGATGTGAAAAACGTTGGTTTAGCAGTTATCGGTACAGAGCGTCACGAAAGTCGTCGTATTGATAATCAGTTACGTGGTCGTGCTGGTCGTCAAGGGGACCCTGGTGTTACGCAGTTCTACTTATCGATGGAAGATGAATTAATGCGCCGATTTGGTTCAGATAATATGAAAGCAATGATGGACCGCCTTGGTATGGATGATTCTCAGCCGATTGAAAGTAAAATGGTTTCTCGTGCGGTAGAATCTGCACAAAAACGTGTTGAAGGAAATAACTATGATGCACGTAAGCAGTTACTGCAATATGATGATGTACTTCGTCAACAACGTGAAGTTATTTACAAACAGCGTCAAGAGGTAATGGAGTCTGACAACTTACGCGGCATTATTGAAGGTATGATGAAATCTACAGTAGAACGTGCTGTTGCCCTTCATACGCAAGAGGAAATTGAAGAAGATTGGAACATTAAAGGTCTTGTTGACTACTTAAATACAAACCTTCTTCAAGACGGAGATGTAAAAGAAGAAGAATTACGTCGCCTTGCTCCTGAGGAAATGAGCGAACCGATTATCGCGAAATTAATAGAGCGATACAATGAAAAAGAAAAGCTTATGCCAGAAGAGCAAATGCGTGAGTTTGAGAAGGTTGTTGTATTCCGCGTTGTAGATACGAAATGGACAGAGCATATTGATGCAATGGATCACCTTCGTGAAGGTATTCATTTACGTGCTTACGGTCAAATCGATCCACTTCGTGAGTACCAAATGGAAGGGTTCGCGATGTTCGAGTCAATGGTTGCTTCTATTGAAGAGGAAATTTCTCGTTACATTATGAAAGCTGAAATTGAACAAAACTTAGAACGTCAAGAAGTTGTTCAAGGTGAAGCTGTTCATCCTTCTAGCGATGGCGAAGAAGCAAAGAAAAAGCCAGTTGTAAAAGGTGACCAAGTGGGCCGCAACGATTTATGTAAATGTGGTAGTGGTAAAAAATATAAAAACTGCTGTGGTATCGTTCAGTAATATAGGACGGTAGCTTTGGCTGTTTTGCAAACTTTTATATCAAAAATGTATAATTAAGAAGGATTAAACTCTCTCCGTAATAAGTGGAGAGAGTTTCCCTTGTTTTCATACGAAAGTAACAGCAATTACATAGAGGTGAAGGAAATGGAATTAGTAGAAATTAGACAGGAATTAGAGAAAATGGCTAAGCGATTAGCGGCTTTTAGGGGGTCTCTTTGACCTCCCTACTAAGGAGAAACAAATTGCAGAATTAGAAGAAAAAATGATGGGCGCAGGATTTTGGGATGACCAACAAGGCGCACAAGCTGTAATTAATGAAGCGAATGCGTTAAAAGATATGGTTGGAAAGTTCCGTCAGTTAGATGAGACGTTTGAAAATTTAGAAATCACGCATGAGCTTTTAAAAGAAGAGTATGATGAAGATTTACATGAGGAATTAGAATCAGAAGTAAAAGGCTTAATTCAAGAAATGAATGAGTATGAGCTTCAGTTACTATTAAGTGATCCTTATGATAAAAATAATGCGATTTTAGAATTACATCCAGGTGCAGGTGGAACTGAGTCACAAGACTGGGGTTCTATGTTATTACGTATGTACACACGCTGGGCTGAAAAACGCGGATTCAAAGTAGAAACGGTTGATTATTTACCAGGTGATGAAGCTGGTATTAAGAGTGTAACTTTATTAATTAAAGGTCATAACGCTTACGGTTACTTAAAAGCAGAGAAAGGTGTACATCGTCTTGTACGTATTTCACCATTCGATTCTTCAGGGCGCCGTCATACATCGTTCGTATCTTGTGAAGTTGTACCAGAGTTCAATGATGAAGTTGAAATCGAAGTACGTACAGAAGATTTAAAAATTGATACGTACCGAGCAAGTGGAGCTGGTGGGCAGCACGTAAATACGACAGATTCAGCAGTTCGTATTACACATACACCGACAAATACGGTTGTAACATGTCAGTCGGAGCGTTCTCAAATTAAAAACCGTGAGCATGCGATGAAAATGTTAAAAGCGAAATTATATCAAAAGAAACTAGAAGAGCAACAAGCAGAATTAGATGAAATTCGCGGAGAGCAAAAAGAAATCGGATGGGGTAGCCAAATCCGTTCTTATGTATTCCACCCGTATTCTCTTGTAAAAGACCATCGTACAAATACGGAGGTTGGTAACGTACAAGCTGTTATGGATGGAGAGATTGATCCATTTATTGATGCTTACTTACGTTCTCGCATCTAATAAGCGAAAAAAAGCCAACGAAATTGTTGGCGCATGCTGAGGACAATAGAGGATATAAAGAATTTGATTTTATTTTTATAGATGAAGTAAAGAGGAAGAGAAGTTGGAAACGACAACTTCTCTTTTTGATGGGATTATATGTAGATTACAATGCTGTATATTGTTTTGTAAAAAGTAGAGAATAGTAAAATAGAGCGGTAATAGGGTAAAGATTTATATAGAACTTTTCTAATTTTCCTTTTAAAAAGGATACTTTATAGAAGTTTTATAAGTTGTTCACAGAATTGAAACAACTTATAAAAGCTTTATTTTATCAAGGTTCTCACTGTATTTTTGAGGAATATGAAATACACCTTAGTTTTTCTATATAAAGATAATGCTTATAATGAAAATGAGTGTGTTAGGAATAAAAAGAATATCAACAATAGGGAGCGATAGAAGTGAAAAAGAAATTGTTGGCTATTGCGCTAGGGACATCAGTTGTTTTTGCTTTAGGAGCATGCGGAAATAAAGAAGAGAGTAAGTCTTCGAAACAGTCTGCAAGCACAGACAGCGCAGAACAAATTTTCCAAAGAAGTTGTGCGGGATGTCACGCAACAGATTTATCAGGGGCAACTGGACCTGATTTAAGAAAAGTAGGCGGTAAGTACGACGCTGCAGATATCGAAGAGATTATTAAAAAAGGCCGTGGTTCAATGTCACCAGGACTTATTCAAGGTGAAGATGCGAAAAAAGTATCTGAATGGTTAGCTGAACATAAATAAAAAGGTGAAATGGGCGAGTTGATAATATAGTCAGCTCGTTTTCCTTTTTTCTGGTATGTAACATAACTGTAACAAAAATGTATCCAAATTGGAAACCGTTTGATGTTACAATGGGGTTTGTAGAATTTTGCTGAAATATATTACATAGAGTGGTATTGCTTATGAGAAAGCATAAGTAAACTACCTTCAACAAGGATGACTAAATGAAAATGAAGGATGTCTTTTATTTTCAGATGTACAGAAAAGTATTTCGAAAAAAATCATTAAGTATTGGGTGATAAATAATGATAAAAATGACGAATGTTTATAAGGAGTACCCGAATGGTATGAAAGCCATTGCTGGTCTTACAGTTAACATTAAACAAGGTGAATTCGTATACGTAGTTGGACCGAGTGGAGCCGGGAAATCTACATTTATTAAAATGATGTATCGTGAAGAGAAACCATCTACAGGATCTATTAATGTAAATGGACTTACTATCGAAACATTGGCAGAAAGAGACGTTCCGTATTTTCGTCGTCAATTAGGCGTAATTTTCCAAGATTTTAAATTGCTACCTAAATTAACGGTATATGAGAATGTTTCGTTTGCTTTAGAAGTAATTGAAGAAGAACCGGATGCAATTCGTGAGCGTGTAACAGAAGTGCTAGGTCTTGTAGGCCTTGAAGATCGTGCAGACGCACTTCCAAGTGAGCTTTCGGGCGGGGAGCAACAACGTGTGGCTATTGCAAGAGCAATTGTAAATAGACCAAAGGTTGTAATTGCCGATGAGCCAACAGGTAACTTAGATATTGAAACAGCTCTTGATATTATGAATATTTTTACTCGCATTAATGAGCGCGGCACAACGATCGTTATGGCGACGCATAATGCAGATATCGTAAATACAATCCGTCATCGTGTAATCGCGATTGAAGGCGGAAAAATTGTTCGAGATGAGATTGAGGGAGGATACGGATATGAAGGCTAAGACCCTTAGTCGACATTTGCGAGAAGGTGTAAAGAATCTATCACGTAACGGATGGATGACATTTGCTTCTGTTAGTGCAGTAACAGTTACATTATTACTTGTAGGTGTCTTTTTAACAGCGATTATGAATATGAACCATTTTGCCACGAAAGTAGAGCAAGATGTAGAGATTCGTGTACACATTGATCCAGCTGCAAAAGAAGCGGATCAAAAGAAATTAGAAGAAGATATGAGTAAGATTGCAAAAGTAGATTCTATTAAATATTCTTCTAAAGAAGAAGAGTTAAAACGTTTAATTAAAAGCTTAGGTGATAGTGGAAAAACATTTGAGTTATTTGAACAAGATAACCCACTTAAAAACGTATTCGTTGTAAAAGCAAAAGAACCAACCGATACAGCGACAATCGCGAAGAAGGTTGAAAAAATGCAGTTTGTTAGTAATGTTCAGTACGGAAAAGGGCAAGTTGAACGATTATTTGATACTGTAAAAACTGGTCGTAACATTGGGATTGCATTAATTGCTGGTCTTTTATTCACAGCGATGTTCTTAATCTCTAATACAATTAAAATTACAATTTATGCTCGTAGTACAGAAATTGAAATTATGAAACTTGTTGGTGCAACAAACTGGTTTATTCGTTGGCCATTCTTGCTAGAGGGATTATTCTTAGGAGTATTAGGATCAATTATTCCAATTGGCCTAATTCTAATTACGTATAATTCGTTGCAAGGTGTGTTTAATGAAAAACTTGGCGGAACAATTTTCGAGCTTCTACCATACAGTCCGTTCGTATTCCAATTAGCTGGTTTACTAGTGTTAATCGGTGCTTTAATCGGTATGTGGGGAAGTGTAATGTCAATTCGTCGCTTCTTAAAAGTATAAAAAGTTGCAAACATAATTCGTACAAGCTTATCATATAGTAGAAATAGGTAAAGGCATCACACACTGTGTGATGCCTTTTGCTACACCACCTGTGTGTTTTGGAAAGGGGAATTCCGCATTGAAACGTAGAGTTGCAATTATTGGAATGGTTGTTGCATTTTTAATTGGTGCTGGCGGAATGTTTGCAGGCATGTCTGTATTTGGGGTTAACCCATCAGAAGTAACGCAAACAATTTCGAGTGGGAATGCTAGCACTGCGCAAGGGAATTTGGCAAAAATTAATGAGGCGTATGCACTAATTGATTCACGTTATGTGGAAGACGTGAAAGATGAAAAGTTAGTTGAAGGTGCAATACAAGGTATGTTGTCTACGCTGAAGGACCCTTATTCCACGTATATGGATAAAGAAACAGCCAAACAGTTTAGTGAATCACTTGATCCCGAATTAGAGGGGATTGGTGCTGAGGTGAACAAGACGGACGGTAAGCTTATTATCGTATCGCCAATTAAAGGTTCACCAGCAGAAAAGATAGGAATTAAACCGAATGACCAAATTTTATCTGTAGATGGAAACAGTGTGAAAGACTTATCACGTGAAGAAGCAGTATTAAAAATTCGTGGTAAAAAGGGAACGACTGTCGCAATTGAAATTAAACGTGCGGGAGTAACTGATCCGATCGTATTTAAAATTAAGCGTGAAAAGATTCCAATCTTTACAGTATTTAGTTCTGTGAAGCAAGAGAGTGGAAAAAATATCGGTTATATGCAAATCACTTCTTTTGCTGAAAATACAGCGAAAGAATTTAAGGATCAGTTAAAAGAGTTAGAGAAGAAAAATATAAAAGGCTTAGTTATTGACGTACGTGGTAATCCTGGTGGCTATTTAAATAGTGTAGAAGATATACTAGGGGAAATTATGACGAATAAAAAGCCGATGCTACAAGTAGAGCAGCGAAATGGTGAGAAGAAGAAATTCTCTACGGAACTGAAAGAGAGAAAACCATATCCAATTTCAGTATTAATTGATAATGGAAGTGCTTCTGCTTCAGAGATTTTAGCGGGTGCGCTAAAAGAAGGAGAAGGATACGATTTAATTGGTGAAAAGACATTTGGTAAAGGTACTGTCCAGCAAGCTGTTCCATTTAAAGACGGCAGCAACATTAAATTAACGATGTTTAAATGGTTAACACCGGATGGGAACTGGATTCATAAAAAAGGAATCGCGCCAACAGTAGAAGTGAAGCAACCAAATTATTATCATGCGACACCAATTCAAATTGAAAAAACACTTTCATACAATTCAAATGATGTACAAGTAAAACATGCTCAAGAAATGCTTAAGAGCTTAGGGTATGTACCAGGTCGTGAAGATGGATACTTTAGTAAAGAGACAGAATCGGCTCTGAAAGCATTCCAAAATGCAAATGAGATGGAAGCGACAGGACAGCTTGATAAAAAGACAGCTGAAGCGATTCAAACTAAAATTATCGAAAAAATTCGTTCTGGAGAAAATGATCTACAATTACAGTCAGCATTAAAATTAATGGCAAAATAAGAAGAAATACAGGCAGTTTGCTGCCTGTATTTTTTTGTGTTAAACAAACGTTTGTTTAGTTATGATAATATAAAAAGAAAGAATGATATAAATGGTGGTGAATGAGTTCATGGAGGCGTGGATTTTTGAAATAATGCGGGCAGTTGGACGTTTTTTCTTACACCCTGCTGTCTATATATTTGTAATAAGTAGTATCTTCGTTGGATACTTACGTATGTTAAGAGAACGAAAAGATTTTTCTTTTAAAGTTTATGATATTTGGTTTGAACTGCGAACCTCTCTATTTGCAGGGATTGGATACGGATTAGTAGTATCTATTGTTACGATTGGGCTTGGACTTGTTGTTTCTAAAGCAAGCTTATGGGCCATTTTAATTTGGACGTTACTATTTGGATTAACGGCTATGTATCGATATTTATCGGCAGCTTATACATTTAGCATTGCGATTGTATGTGTTCTATTATCTTCTAAGCTACCAGTTTCCTTTTTACAGCTTCGAGAAGGTGAAGAGAGTACCATTGTATCCCTTGTTATTTTACTAGGCGTTATGCTTATTGTAGAAGGCTTATTGATTTCTAAAAACGCAGTAGGATATTCGACGCCGAGGATTAGGAAGGGGAAGCGTGGATTAAAGATTGGTTTACACGAATCAAAGCGTTTATGGATCGTTCCTATTTTTATTCTTGTACCGGGTGATGCGGTAACGCAGTTTATTTCATGGTGGCCTGTCGTTTCAATCGGTTCAAATACATATTCTCTATTCCTCGTTCCATTTTTAATTGGATTTATGAGAAAGATTAAAAGTTATGAGCCGACGGAAGCCTTATTATTTACAGGAAGACGTGTTTATGGATTAGCAGGACTTGTGCTCGTTTTAGGAATCGCAAGTTATTGGTGGCACGTACTTGCAATTATCGCGATGGGAGTCGCAATGCTTGGGCGTTTCACAATCTCGATGCAAGAGAAAATTGCCGATGAAACAAGACCAGCATATTTTGCTGCACGCAATGATGGGCTCGTTGTACTAGATACAATTCCAAATACAATTGGAGCAGAGCTAAAGTTACTGCCTGGAGAAATTATTACGAAAGTAAATGGAGTTATTCCAAAAAGCGCTGAGGAATTTTATGATGCGCTTCAAACGAAGACGACAGGAGCATTTTGTAAATTAGAAGTATTAGATACAAATGGTGAGCTTCGTCTTGCACAAACTGCATTATATGCTGGTGGGCATCACGAATTAGGTATTGTATTCGTTGAGCAGGAGCACGAGTGGGATTCGGAAGCGATGTAATAGAAGGAAAGGTATCACCTTGTGGTGGTACCTTTTTTGTTTTTGGGGGAGGGGAGAGTAGTTAGTAAATGAAATTTATATCGGCGATTATCCGAATATATCAGCGCAACTTGAAATATATCGGCGATTTTGCAAATATATCAGCGCAACTCGAAATATATCGGCGATTATTCGAATATATCGACTTTCCAGCAAAAAACGACAACTATCGCAAAGCTTATTTTCAGTTTCATAGACGGATAACTTGAATAATTATTTGATAATGGTTATCATTTAGGGAGTCTTTTTAATTTTGGAAAATGGAGGTAAGATATGCTGCGTAAATTTTTCTCGTACTATAAACCGTATAAAGGTTTATTTATACTCGACTTTTCTTGTGCGGTTGTCGCAGGATTATTAGAACTCGGCTTCCCGCTTATCGTAAATCAATTTATTGATAAGTTATTGCCAGGGCAAAACTGGACGCTTATTTTATGGGCTTGTTTCGGTTTACTCGCAGTTTATATGTTAAATGCAGGCTTACAATATGTCGTTACATATTGGGGACATATGCTTGGTGTTAACATTGAAACAGATATGAGGCAGAAATTATTTGATCATATTCAAAAGCTATCATTCAGATTTTTTGATAATAATAAAACAGGTCATTTAATTTCACGCCTTACAAACGATTTAATGGAAATTGGGGAAATTGCTCATCATGGACCGGAAGATTTATTTATCGCCGTAATGACTTTAGTTGGGGCATTCTCATTTATGATGATGATCAACTGGAAGTTAGCGTTATTAACGTTCTTCGTCATTCCATTCCTATTATGGTTAGCACTTTACTTTAATAAAAAAATGACAGGTACATTTAGACGTTTATTCTCAGACGTTGCTGATTTTAATGCATGCATTGAGAACAATGTTGGGGGAATTCGTGTTGTACAAGCATTCGGAAATGAAAAGTTTGAGAAAGAGCAATTTGCTGTCAACAACGCTCGTTTCCGTACAACGAAATTAATGGCGTATAAAATTATGGCGTTAAATTCATCGATTAGTTATATGCTCATGCGTCTCGTAACGCTCTTCGTCTTAATATGCGGTACATGGTTTGTTCTGCAAGGAGAATTAACGTACGGTGGATTTATCGGATTCGTTCTATTAACGAATATTTTCTTCCGCCCAATTGAAAAAATTAACGCGGTAATCGAAAGCTATCCGAAGGGAATCGCCGGTTTTAAAAGATATGTAGAGCTTCTTGAAACAGAGCCTGACATTGTAGACTCTAAAGATGCAATGGAAGTTAAACATGTACATGGTGATATTCAATATAACAACATTACGTTCGGATATGAAAACAAAGAACCGATTTTAAATGACATTAGTTTGAAAATACATGCAGGTGAAACGGTTGCGTTCGTTGGACCATCAGGAGCTGGGAAAACGACGTTATGTAGCCTATTACCACGTTTTTATGAGCAATCATCTGGATCGATTCAAATTGATGGAATTGATACGAAAGATATGACATTATCTTCACTTCGTAAGCAAATTGGAATTGTGCAGCAAGACGTGTTCTTATTTTCAGGAACAATTCGTGAAAATATCGCTTACGGAAATTTAAAGGCATCAGAGGCTGAAATTTGGCAGGCAGTAAAACGTGCGCAGTTAGAAGATTTAATTTACTCACAGCCGGACGGTTTAGATACTGTTATCGGTGAGCGCGGCGTGAAACTTTCAGGTGGACAAAAGCAGCGTCTAGCTATTGCTCGTATGTTCTTAAAAAACCCACCAATTTTAATATTGGATGAAGCAACTTCTGCACTAGATACAGAGACGGAACTTGCGATTCAAAAATCGCTTGCTGAACTATCTGTTGGTCGTACAACATTAGTTATCGCTCACAGACTTGCAACGATTAAAAATGCAGATCGCATCGTCGTTGTAAATAAAGATGGCATTGCAGAACAAGGTTCACATAATGAATTAATTGAGCAAGGTGGAGGATACAGTAGGTTATACGAAGCTCAGTTTAGTTTGTAAATATAATTTGTACTGAATTAGTGCACCATAAGTAGGTAAAAATCTCATATGGGAGGTAATAACAGTAAATAAGAATCTATAAAAAACTATAAAAATTTACAATTACAGGTTTTATATTTTACAGAATTCAACCTATAATATTTTCAGGTGATGAAAAGGGGGAAAAGGATGAAAACAACACGTACTTGTAAAATCAATTCTATTACAAAAGAACAAACGGAAGCTTTAATTACTTTGATCCGTACGTTCGAAAGTGCAAAACGATATAGTTTTAATCGTTTGATTGAGGGCGAAAACGAGAAAGAATTGATAAAAAAACTACAACCTAAATATTTATTAAATAAACGTTTTTGTGAAGATGCGATTTTACAAGCGCAAACGATCCTTTTCTCTCAAAAAGAACTTCTTCCTGTTTACCTAGAAAACAATCAAAAAAAGTTAGAAAAGACGTTACAAAAAATAGATGATTATGAACGCGGCAAAAAAAGAATTAAACAAGTTTCATTAGAAACTTGTTTAATTGGTTTAAGAAAACGAAAACAAAAATTAGAACAAAGAATTGAAACGTATGCAAAACATATTAAAAATAAAACATTACCTCCTATTATTTTTGGTGGGCGGAAAAATTTCTATGAAAGAATGAAAAGCAAGATATCCAATCAAGAATGGAAAGATTTGCGGACACGACAATTATATTCTCGCGGAGATAAAAGCAAAAAAGGGAATTTGAACATGCGCATTACAGTTGATGACTGTGGGCAAGGATGGTTAGAAATTGCAAATCCATTAGGACGAACAAATGGAAAAACAAAGAGCCCCCGAATCAAAGTTCCGATTATGATTCCATATCGTTTTTATCATCAAATTACAAATGTCGTTATGGGAAAGCAAATCGGTGTAAATCCAAAAGGAAAACCGATTATAGAGCATCAAAAATATAGTGTAGAAATCATTCGTAAACAAAATGAATTTTATGTAAATATTACGTTTGATGAAACAGAAATAGGTCGTGTACTAGATTTCAAGGAAACACCACAATCAGATGTAATTGCAGGAATTGATGTAAATCCGGACCGCATTGCAGTTAGTTTATGTACAAAACAAGGTAATTTTAAAGGTTCAAAAATTTTTTATCTACACAATCTGAATACATTTTCAACAAACAAACGCGCAACGATAATTGGACAAATCGTACAACAAATTAAAACATGGTTATTGGAAAACAATGTAGGTGGAATTGTTTTAGAAGATTTAAAGTTTCAACAATCTCATGATACTGATAAATACAGTAATCGTAATTTCCATCAATTTACGTATAAAAAGATGTTGAACAGTTTAATTCGTATGGCTCTTCGTAACGGATTTTCTGTTAAAAGAGTAAACCCCGCTTATACAAGTGTGATCGGAAAATTAAAATACAGTAAAAATTTTGGTATTAGTGTTCATGAAGCAGCCGCATTCACGATCGCAAGACGTGGATTAGAATTGCAAGAACAAGTACCACAAGAAATTATATTATTATTAAAAAACCAAATTACAACAAAACTGCGTATTCTTGTTGCTTCCATGGAAGAAAGTAAAAAGAATACGCAAAAAGTATATAAAAAATGGTTACAAACAATTCAAACGTGGAAAGAATATCATAATTGGAAATTGTGGAGCATTCTTCACAAAACTGTTTATATGAACAATCAACAATTCGTATTTAAAATTTAAATGAGAAGGGGGGTACTGGTTTATTTCTTATAACCTCTTGCATACTACTGACTTGGATGAATGGTAGTATGCAAGGGCAGATCGTTCCTAACAGGAACCTGCCGTCATTCTTTCACAATAGGTGGATGAAAAGGTCACAACCCTTACGGACAGGAAAAAGGTGAGATTCCTTTTCGGTAGTTGGCATTTGACTTGGTTCGCCAACAATTTATAGATTTTTATAAGAATTTTAAACCAGGCTATAAAGTATGATTGTAACAACAACGTCTACAATTCAAGGAAAAGAAATTATTGAGTATATCGATATCGTCAATGGAGAAGCGATTATGGGCGCGAATATCGTTCGTGACCTTTTCGCCTCTGTTCGTGACGTTGTCGGCGGTCGTGCTGGCGCTTATGAAAGTAAATTAAAAGAAGCGCGCGACATCGCAATGGAAGAAATGAAAACTTTCGCAAGACAAAAAAATGCGAATGCAATTGTTGGTATCGACGTGGATTACGAAGTAGTTCGCGAAGGGATGCTAATGGTTGCGGTGAGCGGGACTGCTGTTCGTATATAAAGTAAAAAGCCGTGCTGGTGCACGGCTTTTTATATTCTATGTCGAAGTTTCAATATTTCTTGGGAAATGCGGAAGGTCCCGTCGATATATAGGGAAGACATTAGAGTGCCTCTTTACATTTCCGGATTTCAATTAATAATGTTTCGTATTCTTGTTCGAGAGATTTGATGTCATCGTTTTTGTCAAACTTATTTCTATTTATGATTTTTGAATTCGTTATTATAAATTTGTGCCTTCGCTAGCGCCTCAGCATCATTTTGGATTTCATCTATTCCATTCGCATTCCCAATAACATAACCTTCAAATGAAGAGCCAACAAAATCAAAGATATATTGGAATTGAGCAATAAGCGGTAATGCTTTTACCTTTGGGTTGTCCCCGCCAACGATGACAACATACATTTTTTTGCCTTTCATTTTTTCTTTGAAATGAAGGGATGTATCGCGCAAGCTTTGTGACCAGCGATCAACAAAATTTTTCATATGTCCACTCATTCCGTACCAATATAATGGTGTAGCAAAGATAATCGTGTCGTGTTCTAGCATGCGTTTCGTTAACTGCTCATAGTCATCATTTACGGATTGGAATCCTTCTGCATCATGACGTTGGTCTGTAATAGGATAGACGGTATGATCACGCAAATAAATTTGTTCTGTTTCAATGTCCTCTATCATCATATGTGTTAAAGCTTCTGTATTTCCGTTTTTTCTTGAACTGCCATGTATAACAAACATGTAATCATCCCTTTTCTTTTGCATGTTTTAGGAGTGAAACGTGTTTTTGCAAATTCGTTTGGATGTTGGAAAGCAATGAGATTTGCTTTGTTACTTCATTGAGTTTATCTTCGTAAAGCGTAAGGATACTGCTGCACGGATTGTCGTACAGGTGCGGTTCAATTTCAAGGCAGCGCAGCATCCTTGCCGTCTCTTCTAAATTTAAGCCAATTTGTAAGTACATTTGAATAAGCTCCACTTTTTCGATGGCACTTTCATCAAAATCACGGTAACCATTTGCAAGGCGCTTAGAAGGGAGTAAGCCCTTTTCTTCGTAATGTCTTAGTGATCTTTCACTAACGCCAGTTTCTTTTGATAATTCTCCAATTCGCAATGTATTTCACTCCTTTTACATGTATTGTAAACCTTCACACTAATGTGAAGGTCAATGCTGTTTTTTCGCAAAGGAATCTACATGATTTAAAAACACTTGAATAGCTTTAGACGGAATAAAATATTTGCCGCGCACGATGGAGAATGGACGGATGAGTTGTTCATTTGGAACTTCGACGTGGAATAGTTCTTTTGCTAGTAGCTCTTTCCGTACAGTCCAATCAGAAAGGATAGCGATGCCAAGCCCGGCACTAACAGCTTCCTTTACGCTTTGGATACTACTGAATGTAAAGAATCGTTTCATTTTTAAATGGTGTTGATGAATAAAGCGGTCACTATAAGCGCGTGTACCAGAACCACTTTCTCTTAATACCCATACTTGATCTTGGAGTGTACTTTCATTTATTTCATTTGTGCGGAGTAATGGATGATTTGGCGGGACGACGAGCTTCATTTCATCTTGCATAAATGTTTCAACATCTACGTCGGCGTATACGACTTGTCCTTCCACTAGGCCGATATCAATTTGATTAGAGCGAAGGCTTTGCAAAACGTCTTCTGTATTTGAGATGAAAGTATGAACTTCGACGTGTGGATTTTCATTCGCATAGTTAGCCAGTATTTTTGGAAGTAAGTATTCGCCAATTGTAAAACTAGCACCAATGCGCAGTGTTCCTGTTACAACGTTATGTAGTTCATTAATTTCTTGTTTAGCATCTTCGTAAAGAGAGAGCATTTGCTTTGCATGTATATATAATATGTTTCCAGCTTCAGTAACTTGGACGTGCTTCGGGGAGCGTTGAATAAGTATAGTGCCAAATTCGTTTTCTAAGTTGCGTATATGCATACTTACTCCAGGCTGTGAAAGGTTTAATAATTCTGCTGCACGGGAGAAGTGTTTCTGTTCAACGACAGTAACAAAAATTTTTAAAATGTCTACGTTCATATAATGGGCTCCTTTCTTTTTCTATTATCTTATCATAAGTATTTCTAATGATAGAGATTTGGTATTGGTATTAAACTTATTATAGAAACTCTCTTATAATGTAAGTAGAAAGAACATGCATGTTCCAATACGATTATTGGAGTGGTTCAAAATGGAACAAACACTTGTTATACAAAAGAAGAAGCGTTTTGGATTTTCGCAAGGAATTGGGATTACATTATTAATCGCAATTGCCGCGAAATATTTAGCAGAGCTTCCATTTTTAAATATTATGGGACAATTAGTAATTGCTATTCTAATTGGGATGGTTTGGCGTGCGGCAATTGGAGTCCCTCAAGATGCGATTGCAGGGACGAACTTTGCGAGTAAGAAGTTGCTGCGCTTTGGAATCATCTTACTTGGAATGCGATTAAATCTTGTTGATATTGCGAAGGCAGGGCCGAAAGTATTGGTCATCGCAGCGGTTGTTATTACATTTACGATTTTCGTTGTATATGGACTAACGAAAGTATTTAAGGTAGAAAAGAAACTTGGGATTTTAACAGCATGTGGTACAGCAATTTGCGGGGCGGCAGCGGTCGTGGCAATTGCGCCGCAAGTGAAAGCAAAAGATGATGAAACGGCAGTTGGGGCTGCAATTATTGCTATTTTAGGTACGATATTTACGCTTATTTATACGTTATTATATCCAGTGCTTGGCCTATCTCCATATGGTTACGGTGTATTCTCAGGGGCCACGCTGCATGAAATTGCTCATGTTATCGCAGCCGCGGCGCCAGGAGGAAGTACGGCTATAGACATCGCAGTTATCGTGAAGCTAACGCGCGTTGCAATGCTCGTACCAGTAGCAATTTTAATTGGATTATGGTTTGGAAAGAGTGAAGGAAGCAAGGAAAAAAGATCGTGGCGCGACCTTCCAATTCCATGGTTCATTTTCGGATTTTTAGCGATGAGTGCCGTGCATTCGCTCGGGATTATTCCAGAAGTTGTTGCGGGATACATTGTTGTCATTGCTTATATGCTAATCGCAATGGCGATGGCAGGACTTGGTTTAAATGTAGAGTTTAAAACGTTCCGTAAGTTAGGAAGCAAAGCGTTCGTGGCGGGGCTGATTGGCTCGGTTTGCTTATCGGTTCTTGGATACGTTCTTGTATATGCGCTAGGATTTATGTAGTAGAGGAGAAAGCTGTTCCCGAAGGTATTTGGGGACAGCTTTTTCTTATGATTATAGTAGCGCTACGGATGTCGATATATTTGAAAAATCGCCGATATAAATGGAGTTGCGCTGATATATTTGGGAAATCGCCGATATAATTTAAGTTGCGCTGATATAAATTGAATTACTCTTGTACTTTATTAGAGTAGGTGTTCAGTGAAACGTTTTTCTAAAATTTGTAAAGATATCTTTACTTATAACTGGAAAATATTTATAATTTAAGTAAAGATATCTTTACTTTTGAAGGTGGAGCCTATGGGTGTGAAAAATAAAATAAAAGAGTTAAGAAAGCAAAATCATATAACGCAAGTTGAAATGGCAAAGGCGATGCAAGTGACGCGGCAGACGATAGTGGCGATTGAAAACCATCATTACAATCCGAGTCTAGAGTTATCTTTAAAAATCGCCAAGTATTTTGGAGTGAAGGTGGAGGAAATCTTTACGCTGGAGTAAGGGGAGAGAAAATGAACGATAAGTTTGAGAGATTTCAATTAGAGTAAACGTTTAAATATATAAGGATTGGTTTTGATTTATTAATTAGTATCGCATCAACGAGCGTGTTAGCAACAAGGAATAATAGATAGAAAAAGGGGAACTGGGATGGGATTACCGGTGTTATGTGTCGCTACAGCTATATTTTCGCTTCTTTGGGGAATGCAAAACTTTTCTCGTAATCCAGTGCCGAGCATTTGTATTATGATTGGTACTGTAGGTTTATCGTATTATTTATTATTATTAGCCCATTATCATAAAACGGCAACGAGTGTTGTTGTTGGAGCACTTATTTTATTTTGTGGGCGCGCCATACAAAAGGGGTTATTTCCATAAAAGCTGTTTATACACTTTGTATAAACAGCTTTTTGTATTTTTTTTACAAAACGCTTGAAAGTTACGTAACGTCATCTTTTATAATGAGAGGGAAGAGGTGATGGTAGTGATTTCAATACAAGAATTGACGAAAGAAACAGGGGTTACAGTACGTACACTACGTTATTATGATCAAATAGATTTATTAAAGCCGAGCGGAAAAACAGAGGGTGGACATCGGTTATATAGTGAAAATGACGTTATTCGTTTGCAACAAATTTTATTTTTGAAAGAAATGGGATTTTCATTAAAAGAAGCTGCGAATATGTTAGTAAAAGGTGAGCTGGATTTAAAAAATTCGCTTGAAAAACAACTTCGGTTTGTACAGGAAGAACAAAAGAAATTTAATCGAATGGAGCGTGTTTTACAAGCAGTTGTTTATTCGGTAGATGTAGAGGGAGAACTTGATTGGAAAGTTATGTTTGAACTTATTCAGCTTTCAAAACAGTCTCCTCGTATACGTGAAATATTTCAAAATGAAGTATTTTCAAAGGAAGAACAAAAATTGCTTCAGAATTTGCCAAATATGAGTGAGGAAGATCCGAATGTTTTAGAATGGATAGATTTATTAAAGCAATTACGTACTTTTATGAAAGACGGTAAAGAAGTCGCAAGTGATGAAGTACAAGAGGCAACGAAGAAATTAATGCAGAAATGTTTAGAAATGGCTAATGGTGACGAAGCGTTTTTAGATAAGTTATGGGAAGTTAGAAAATCGAAGGAAGATTCACAGAAAATGAGCATGTATCCAATTGAAGAAGAACTTTTAGCATATATGGATGAGGCTTTTCGTATTTATGATGAAAGGGAGAAGGATAAATGAGTATACTCGCAGAATATCGTTGGTATTTTTTAATTGGGGCAGAAATTGTATTTTGGTTATCAGCTATCGGTTTCTTTTTACTTCGCTACGGATTCCGTTTGAAAAGAGCGAGTTTTATTATGGGGATTGTACTCCTCGTAAATGAAGTATTTATTTTAACTTTAGGGGTAGTGGACTATTATCAAACAGGAAAGTTCTCTAACTTTCAGATTATTACTGTAATCATTTTATTATATGCAGTTTTCTACGGGAAAAAGGATTTAAAGAAGCTTGATATATTTGTACAAAAATCAGTTGCGAAATGGCGTAATGAACCGGCGCCTATTATTGAAGAACAGGTAGAATTAACAGGTATGGCCTATGCAAAGCAGGAAATAAAAAATTGGGTATTACATCTTGTTTTATTCGTTGGTGTGCACATATTCTTTTTCTTCGCGTATGGATTTATTCCATTTGAACAATGGGGTAATTGGTTAGAATCGGGAATCGTTTTAAATAAAGCTGCAAGTCGCGTGAGTCAAGTGTGGGCGATTATATTTTTAGTTGATACAGCGATTTCATTTTCATATGTGATTTTTCCGAAGAAGGAGAAAGGAAAAGAATAGCTACTTTCATAATTGAAAGTAGCTTTTCTGGTATACAAATAATTTTTATAGGAGAGGATGACAATAGGAAAAAGAACCAGTTTTATAAGTCTATTTCTCTTTAGTTTAGTAGCATGTTCACCATCTAGCACTACAATTGATAAGAAGAATGATGTCATTGTAAAGGGAGCAGGAATTCTCAATCTAGATAAATTTGAAAAGTTCGTTTTGAATGTCGAGCAAAGGGAAGTTGATAAAATAAGAATTGTACAGTATACCCTTGAAGGGGACCCGATTTTTCAAACGTTAGAGTATAGTGGGAACGATATATTTTATGTGTCAGATAATAGAAAAGACAAATTTGCTGGGAAGGATAAAGGGTTACATAAAGATAGTTGTAAAGGTATTGTTAAAGAGCAGCGCGAATCAGAAAGTACTTATCGGTTAATAGATTGTATGAATGAAGCTGGGCGCAATGGATATGACTTAGTATATGTACCTAAAAAATAGAATTAGTAGAGGAAGGAAGTATTTACTCCTTCCTTTTTCTATGTGTATATTGTCGAAAACTTTACCGAATATCTGTTCGTTTTTTTAGGTTTTTTATAGGTATTCGTGGTAAAATAATAATACAGATTTTTATGAGGAGGTCGGATTTTCTTGGAACGTCAATTTGAAATTGTCTCAGCGTATTCCCCGCAAGGTGATCAGCCGGTAGCTATAGAGAAGCTTGTAGAGGGAATTAATAGTGGAAAGAAAAAGCAAGTGTTGCTTGGAGCGACAGGAACGGGTAAGACATTTACGATTTCAAATGTCATTAAAGAAGTGCAAAAGCCAACACTTGTTATGGCTCATAATAAAACGTTAGCAGGGCAGTTGTATAGTGAGTTGAAAGACTTTTTCCCGAATAATGCAGTTGAATATTTTGTTAGTTACTACGATTATTATCAGCCAGAAGCGTATGTGCCGCAAACAGATACGTTTATTGAAAAAGATGCGCAGATTAATGATGAAATTGATAAATTGCGTCACTCGGCAACGTCTGCATTATTTGAACGGGACGATGTAATTATCGTTGCGAGTGTTTCGTGTATATATGGCTTAGGTTCTCCAGAAGAATACCGCGAGCTAGTTGTTTCGCTTCGAGTTGGTATGGAAAAAGACCGCAATCAATTGCTTCGTGAACTTGTTGATGTACAGTATGGACGTAATGATATTGATTTCAAGCGTGGTACATTCCGTGTACGCGGAGATGTAGTTGAAATCTTCCCGGCATCACTTGATGAGCATTGTATTCGAATTGAATTTTTCGGTGATGAAATCGATCGTATTCGTGAAGTAAATGCGTTAACAGGTGAAGTATTAGCAGAACGTGATCATGTAGCAATCTTCCCAGCATCTCACTTCGTTACACGTGAAGAGAAAATGAAGGTCGCTATTGAAAATATCGAAAAAGAATTAGAAGAGCGTTTAAAGGAGTTAAATGATAACGGTAAGTTGTTAGAAGCGCAGCGTATAGAGCAACGTACACGTTATGATTTAGAAATGATGCGCGAGATGGGCTTTTGTTCAGGTATTGAAAACTACTCCCGTCATTTAACACTTCGTCCAGCGGGGGCAACGCCGTATACGTTATTAGACTATTTCCCGAAAGATTTCTTAATCGTTATGGATGAGTCGCACGTATCAGTACCGCAAGTAAGAGCGATGTATAACGGTGACCAAGCACGTAAACAAGTGCTTGTGGATCATGGATTCCGTCTGCCATCGGCTTTAGATAATAGGCCGCTTACGTTTGATGAGTTTGAAGAGAAAACGAATCAAGTTATTTATGTTTCGGCAACGCCAGGACCGTACGAGTTAGAGCAGTCACCAGAAGTAATAGAACAAATTATTCGTCCAACAGGACTTTTAGATCCGCCAATTGATATACGACCAATTGAAGGGCAAATTGACGATTTATTAGGAGAGATTCAAGATCGCATTGCAAAAAATGAACGTGTATTAATTACGACTTTAACGAAGAAAATGTCAGAGGATTTAACGGATTACTTAAAAGATGTAGGAATTAAAGTTAACTATCTTCACTCTGAAATTAAAACGTTAGAACGTATTGAAATTATCCGTGATCTTCGCCTCGGTAAATTTGATGTACTTGTCGGCATTAACTTATTGCGAGAAGGATTAGATATTCCGGAAGTATCACTTGTCGCTATTTTAGATGCTGATAAGGAAGGATTTTTGCGTTCAGAACGTTCATTAATTCAAACAATTGGTCGTGCCGCGCGTAATGAAAACGGCCGCGTTATTATGTATGCAGATCGTATAACGAAATCTATGGGGATTGCGATTGAAGAAACGAAGCGTCGTCGTAGTATACAAGAAGCTTACAATGAAGAGCATGGTATTACACCGAAAACGATTCAAAAAGGCGTTCGTGATGTTATCCGTGCAACGACAGCTGCTGAAGAGACAGAAACATACGAAGCAACTCCTTCTAAGAAAATGACGAAAAAAGAGCGCGAAAAGACAATTGCGAAGATGGAAGCAGAGATGAAAGAAGCAGCAAAAGCGTTAGACTTCGAGCGTGCAGCTGAACTAAGAGATTTACTATTAGAATTAAAAGCGGAAGGGTGAAAAAAGTGAGTAAGAGCAAGGATTTTATCGTTGTAAAAGGTGCTAGAGCACATAACTTAAAAAATATTGATGTAACCATTCCGAGAAATCAGCTTGTCGTTGTAACGGGATTGTCTGGTTCGGGGAAATCATCATTAGCATTTGATACGATTTATGCAGAAGGGCAGCGCAGATACGTAGAATCATTATCTGCGTATGCGCGCCAGTTTTTAGGACAAATGGATAAGCCGGATGTGGACACGATTGAAGGATTGTCACCAGCGATTTCAATCGATCAAAAAACGACGAGTCGTAATCCACGTTCAACTGTCGGAACGGTAACGGAGATTTATGATTATTTACGTTTATTATTTGCGCGAATTGGTACGCCAATTTGTCCAAATCATGGCATTGAAATTACATCACAAACAGTGGAACAGATGGTAGACCGTGTTCTTGAATATCCTGAGCGTACGAAATTACAAGTGTTAGCTCCTATCGTGTCTGGGCGTAAAGGTGCACATGTGAAAGTACTTGAAGATATTAAGAAGCAAGGATATGTTCGTGTACGTGTTGATGGTGAAATGCTTGATGTATCTGAAGATATTACGTTAGATAAAAATAAGAAGCATTCCATTGAAGTTGTAATTGACCGTATTGTTGTAAAAGAAGGAATCGCAAGCCGTCTTGCTGATTCACTTGAAAGTGCATTAAAGCTTGGCGGAGGCCGAGTGTTAATTGATGTAATGGGAGAAGAGGAACTTCTATTTAGTGAACATCATGCTTGTCCGCATTGTGGTTTTTCAATCGGAGAATTAGAGCCGCGTATGTTCTCATTCAACAGTCCGTTCGGAGCATGTCCTTCTTGTGATGGACTTGGTTCAAAGCTAGAGGTAGATTTAGAGCTTGTTATCCCGAACTGGGATTTATCATTAAATGAACATGCAATTGCACCTTGGGAACCGACAAGCTCACAATATTACCCGCAACTTTTACAATCTGTATGTAATCATTATGGCGTTGATATGGATGTGCCTGTGAAAAATATACCGAAAGATTTATTTGATAAAGTGTTATACGGAAGCGGTGAAGAGAAGGTTTATTTCCGCTATGTAAATGAATTTGGTCAAGTAAAGGAAAATGAGATTTTATTTGAAGGTGTTATTCCAAATATTGAACGTCGTTATCGTGAAACGAGTTCTGATTATGTTCGTGAGCAAATGGAAAAGTATATGGCAGAGCAAGCTTGTCCGAAGTGTAAAGGTGGACGCTTAAAGCCTGAGAGTTTAGCTGTTTTCGTTGGCAGAAAAACGATTGCTGACGTAACGAAGTATTCAGTTCAAGAAGTACAAGAATTCTTCTCGAATGTAGAGCTAACGGAGAAGCAACAAAAAATAGCTCATTTAATTTTAAGAGAAATTCAGGAGCGCGTTGGGTTCTTAGTGAACGTTGGTTTAGATTATTTAACGTTAAGTCGTGCCGCAGGAACTTTATCAGGTGGTGAGGCGCAGCGTATTCGTTTAGCGACGCAAATTGGTTCTCGTCTAACTGGCGTACTTTATATTCTTGATGAACCTTCAATTGGTTTACACCAGCGTGATAACGATCGTCTTATTCGTACATTGCAAGAAATGCGCGATTTAGGTAATACGTTAATCGTTGTTGAACATGATGAAGATACGATGATGGCTGCTGACTATTTACTTGATATAGGGCCTGGTGCAGGTATTCACGGTGGACAGGTCGTTTCAGCGGGGACGCCGGCTGAAGTTATGCAAGATGAGAATTCATTAACAGGGAAGTATTTAAGCGGTAAAGAGTTTATTCCAGTTCCACTTGAAAGACGTAAAGGTGATGGACGTAAAGTAGAGATTGTCGGCGCAAAAGAGAATAACTTAAAGAATGCGAAAATGTCATTCCCACTCGGTACGTTTGTAGCGGTAACAGGGGTATCTGGTTCTGGTAAAAGTACGATGATTAATGAAGTACTATATAAATCGCTAGCTCAAAAGTTATATAAAGCGAAAGCGAAGCCAGGTACTCATAAAGAGATTAAAGGTCTTGAACATTTAGATAAAGTAATTGATATTGATCAATCACCAATTGGTCGTACACCACGTTCTAATCCAGCGACGTACACAGGTGTATTTGATGATATTCGTGATGTGTTTGCACAAACGAATGAAGCGAAAGTGCGCGGATATCAAAAAGGACGTTTCAGCTTTAACGTAAAAGGTGGCCGTTGTGAAGCGTGCCGTGGTGATGGAATTATTAAAATCGAAATGCATTTCCTACCAGATGTGTATGTTCCGTGTGAAGTTTGTCACGGTAAACGATATAATCGTGAAACGTTAGAAGTGAAATATAAAGATAAGAATATTTCTGAAGTGTTAGGGATGACAATTGAAGATGGAGTAGAGTTCTTCGCTAATATCCCAAAAATTAAGCGTAAACTTCAAACGCTTGTAGACGTTGGGCTTGGTTATATGAAATTAGGTCAACCAGCAACAACATTATCTGGTGGGGAAGCACAGCGTGTGAAATTAGCCTCTGAATTACACCGTCGTTCTACAGGACGTACGTTATACATTTTAGATGAACCAACGACTGGTTTGCATGCGCATGATATTGCACGTCTTCTAGAAGTGCTGCAACGTCTTGTTGAGAGCGGTGAGACGGTACTTGTAATTGAACATAATTTAGATGTGATAAAAACAGCTGATTATATCGTTGACCTTGGACCAGAGGGTGGAGATAAAGGTGGACAAATCGTTGCTTCCGGAACGCCAGAGCAAGTAGTGAAAGAAGAGCGTTCATATACAGGTAAATATTTAAAAGAGATTTTAAATCGTGATAAAGCAAGAATGAAAGAGAAGATAAAAGAAGTAGAGTTATCTCAATAAGTGTATTACGAAAAACCGAGTGGAAATGGCACTCGGTTTTTCGTTCATAGGGGGAGAAAATGGAATTTGTAGATGTTTTAAGAAAGAAAAATATGAAGGTAAGAGAGTTTCAAAATTGGGGTGTATATTTTCGGAAGCGCTGGGAGGATAACTTTGCAAATCATTTAAGTGATGAAGAAAAAGAAGACATTTTTCTTTATGGAGATAAGTATGGATGTGATTATCTATGGCACATATTTAGTTATGAGAAAAAGAAGTGTTTAGAGGGGAAAGAAGCAAAGAACGCGTTTCATAATGAAGTGAAAAAGGAGTGCTACATTTTCTATCAACACTGTGATGAGGTACTGTTAATAAAGGATGCGAGTTTGTTACATATGGATGATATATTGTGTGAGAGGGACGATGCGTATAAAGGTGATATCTATATTGTAGATAAAGAGTTCACTTGGACTTTTGTAAAAACTCATGAACATAGATGGTGCGGCCCTTATTTTACTAAGAAATGTTAGTAGGTATACAAGCATGAAAGATAGAATAAGTTGATATAAGTGTTCGTATCATACTTGCGTTTATTATCTATTAGCGTATGATGAAATATATATGTTTAAAAGGATGTGTGACGAAATGAGATGGATTGTATCACTTCTTGTAAATAGCGTTGTGTTAATCGCTGTATCGGGACTTTTAAAAGGGATTGCACCAGATGCATTTTACGTAGCAAATATACAAACTGCAATTATTGCGAGTATTATATTGGCGGTTTTAAATGTGTTCGTAAAGCCATTTTTAATTTTAATTACGCTACCAATTACTGTTGTAACTTTCGGCTTCTTCTTAATTGTTATTAATGCGATTACGTTAAAAATAGCAGATTCATTATTAGGAGATGCTTTTAATATATCAGGATTTGGTGTAGCGATTGTTGCGGCAATTTGTATTTCAATTTTTAATATGATAATTGAAAAGGCAATTGTTGAGCCTCTATATGAAAAAAAGAGAAAGTGACAAAAAGAAAAACATTTCATTATTCGTATGAAATGTTTTTTTCTATTTATTAGAAACCGTATTTCTTGTTTTCAGAAAAAAATGGTACAATATCCGATAGAATGGAATTTTACATCAAACGAGACTGAACCCGCAGCGGAGTGGAGGTTTATACATATGCCGAAAGTAAGGACAAAAGATTTAATTGAACAATTTCAATTGGAGTTAATCAGTGGTGAAGAAGGTATTCATCGTCCAATTGATACAAGTGATTTATCACGACCTGGAATTGAAATGGCAGGATTTTTTACATACTATCCAGCAGATCGTGTGCAGCTTCTTGGTAAAACGGAGCTTACTTTCTTTGACACGTTAACGTCAGAGCAAAAACAAGAGAGAATGAAAGCGCTTTGTACTGAGGAGACGCCATGTATTATTGTAACTCGTAATCAAGATGTACCAGATGAGTTATTACAAGCATCACGTGAATCAGGTATGCCTTTATTACGTTCTTCTCAAACGACAACGAGATTATCAAGTCGTTTAACAAACTATTTAGAAGGTAAGTTAGCACCAACAACAGCTGTTCATGGTGTGTTAGTAGATATTTACGGCGTTGGTGTTTTAATTACAGGTCAAAGTGGTGTTGGTAAAAGTGAGACAGCTCTTGAGCTTGTAAAGCGTGGTCACCGTCTTGTTGCGGATGATAGTGTAGAAATTCGTCAAGAAGATGAAGATATGTTAGTCGGAAGTTCACCAGATTTAATCGAGCATTTATTAGAAATTCGCGGTCTAGGTATTATTAACGTTATGACGTTATTCGGTGCAGGGGCAGTACGAAATTATAAGCGTATTACACTTGTTATTAATCTTGAAATTTGGGATCAAAAGAAAAATTACGATCGCTTAGGTCTTGATGAAGAGAAGATGAAAATTATTGATACAGAACTTACGAAGATTACACTTCCAGTTCGTCCTGGTCGAAACTTGGCTGTTATTATTGAAGTAGCAGCGATGAACTTCCGTTTGAAACGTATGGGAGTCAATGCAGCACAGCAGTTCTCTGAACGATTAATGAGTGCAATTGAGTTAGGAAATCAGGAGTAAACTTTGGAGAGGGAGGTCATATACATATGCTGTTAGCTTCTGTACCACAGCTTGACCGTGTAGCTATCCAACTTGGGCCGTTTCCTGTGTATTGGTACGGGATTATTATCGGTACAGGTGTGCTATTAGGTCTTTGGCTGGCAACTCGCGAGGGAGAAAGGCTAGGTATTCCAAAAGATACATTTGTTGACCTTGTATTAATTGCAGTACCGATCGCTATTCTTTTTGCGAGAATGTACTATGTTATTTTTGAATGGGAATATTACGCACAAAATCCGAGTCAAATTATTAATATTCGTCAAGGCGGTTTGGCGATTCATGGTGGTTTAATCGGAGCTGTTATTACCGGAATTCTTTTTGCGAAGCGACGCGGGGTTTCCTTCTGGAAGTTGGCTGATATTGCTGCACCAAGTATTTTACTAGGACAAGCAATTGGCCGATGGGGAAACTTTATGAACCAAGAGGCGCATGGTGATGAAGTAACGAGACAGTTTTTAGAAGGTCTTCATTTACCAGATTTCATTATTAATCAAATGTATATTGAGGGTGTGTACTATCATCCGACGTTTTTATATGAATCATTATGGAATTTTGCAGGCGTAATTTTACTACTTGCATTAAGAAAAGTGAATTTACGTCGCGGGGAGTTATTCTTCACATATTTAATTTGGTATTCAGTAGGACGCTTCTTCGTAGAAGGCTTACGTACAGATAGTTTAATGCTAGGACCACTTCGTATTGCACAAGTAATGTCAATTGGACTTGTTGTTATTTCTATTATTTTCATTATTGTGAGACGAAAAATGGGGCAAGCTGATAAAAGATATTTAGAAAATTAGAGACAAGTAGCATCTTATTATAAGATGCTGCTTCTTTCATATTCAGGAAGGCGAAAGGACTAAGGCGATGAGAATAAATACCGTGTTATTTGATTTAGATGGAACTTTAATTAATACAAATGAACTTATTATTTCTTCGTTTTTACATACTTTAAATACATATTATCCAAATCAATATAAGCGTGAAGATGTGTTGCCATTTATCGGTCCATCTTTGCATGATACTTTCAGCAAGATTGATGAAAGTAAGGTTGAAGAGATGATTACTAGCTATCGGAAATTTAACCATGATCATCATGATGAATTAGTAGAAGAATATGAAACTGTATATGAAACAGTTCGAGAGTTGAAGAAGCAAGGTTATAAAGTTGGTATTGTTACAACGAAAGCGAGACAAACCGTTGAGATGGGATTACAGTTGTCAAAGCTTGATGAATTTTTTGATGTTGTCGTGACAATTGATGATGTAGAGCATGTGAAACCACATCCGGAGCCACTTCAAAAAGCGCTTGAATTATTAGATGCAAAACCAGAAGAGGCATTGATGGTTGGGGATAATCATCATGATATTGTCGGTGGTCAAAATGCGGGGACGAAAACAGCTGCGGTTTCATGGACGTTGAAAGGTAGAGCGTATTTAGAGGCTTACAAGCCGGACTTTATGCTAGATAAAATGAGTGATTTGCTACCGATTTTGTCTAACATGAACCGTTCATAAAGGTCCAAGTAAGTTAGTAGAGGAGCGAGCTAAGTGCGACGGACAACGCGCTATCCTGTTTCAGGAGAAAATTCGTTATGGAATGTGTATAAAACAGTGTCTTTTTGGAAGGTAATGAAAAACTTTATTATTATCCAAATTGCGCGTTACACGCCATTTTTATCCGTAAAAAATTGGTTGTACCGCACTTTTTTACGGATGAAAGTAGGAAAGAAAACATCATTTGCGCTTATGGTAATGCCGGATATTATGTTCCCAGAAAAGATAACTGTGGGAGAGAATTCGATTATTGGCTATAACACAACGCTTTTAGCACATGAATATTTAATTCGTGAATATCGACTTGGCGAAATCGTCATTGGAAATGAAGTAATGATTGGAGCGAATGTAACAATATTACCAGGTGTGAACATTGGAGACGGTGCGACTGTCTCAGCTGGCACACTTGTTCATAGAGATGTACCGAGCGGTGCTTTCGTAGGTGGAAATCCAATGCGTATTATTTATACGAAAGAGCAAATGACCGCAAGAGAAGGTTCATGGTGAAAATGTAACATTTCTCCTCTTTTTTTATGAATAAAAAGGAAATAATTGAGTATAATATACTGTTTTGTTTTTTACGGAATCGTTTATACTTATAGATAGAAGAATGTGTGAACGAAGAAAACAAAAAACTGGAGGATATATGGGGAAAAATCAAAGGATATATAAGGAGAACGGACAAGTTATCTCTTTTAATCAATTAGCGGACTTCTTTTATAAAAAAGGGATGAGAGCTTACAAAGGACAAAAATTGCAAGATGCAATTAAATATTTTCGAAGAGCGGCACAAAGTGAGAAGGAGCCGTTTATTTTATGTCAATTAGCATCAGTATTATCTGAGGCTGGTGAATATCAAGAATCGAATCAAATCTTCTTAAAGTTAGTTAGATCTAATCCAGAACTTGAACAGTGCTATTATTTTATTGCAAATAATTATGCATATATGGGGTTATTTCAACAGGCGAAGAAATATGCAGATCGTTATTTAGAAGTTGCAAAAGAGAAGGAATTCGTAGAAGATACATTAGAACTTCTTGAGATTATGGAAGAAGAAGCAATGGGTGCGGAAGAGATTGAAGATGAAGATGATTTAATTGTTATGCAGGAAGAAGCGAATCGCTATATTCGTAATGGACAATTGGAAGAAGCAATTGCTACATTAGAAATTGTTACGAAAGATTATCCGGAATTTTGGTCAGGTCATAATAATTTAGCCATTGCACATTTTCAATCTGGTAATGTAGACAAAGCACTGAAGTTAACAGAAATGATTTTAGAGAAAAATCCTGGTAATATACATGCGCTTTGTAATACGCTTATTTTTCTATATTCAATTGGAGAGCATAAACAAGTAGAGGCATTAGCGGGACAGCTAGTTTCGGTATATCCGATTTCATTTGAACATCGTTTGAAACTGGGAACTACACTCGCAACAATTGGTTATTTCGAGCATGCATATAAGTGGTTCAAACTATTAAAGCGTCAAGGATATGAGGGAGACGTTAGTTTTTATTATTGGTTTGCATATTCTGCGTATATGGTGAAAGACCAGCAACTAGCTGAAAAAATGTGGCAATATGTCGTGGAATTACATCCTGATAAAAAGGGAAAAGAACCGTGGAATGCGCTGAATTTAGCAGATGAAGGGCAAAATGTGTTATTTGAAGAATTACGAAAATCATTTCAGCAAAGTGCGACGCTAGAAGAACAAATGCTAGCTTTATATTTAATGAATGAATTGTCAACGCCGGAGAAGGTTGGATTCTTCTTTGATATAACGCAAGCGAAGAACGGTGTTCCCATCGTATCGCAACTTGCAAAGTACTTCTTTTTACTTAATAGTCATAAGAGTATTCCAGCTGATTTACAGCAATTTGAGCAGTGCGCGAGAATTGCGGATGCATTATACAATTATACGAAAAAAGATGATGAATTAATCGAAGAGTGTTTACACTTTTGGTTTTGTACGTTCATACGTTTATATACATCTGGAGACATATTTACAAATGTGTACGGCTGGTCAGCTGCGATTGAATACATTGTACGCGGCGAACAAGGAAATAAAATGACACAGTCGGAGCTTGGAGATGTATATAATGTATCTGTAGCGACTGTCCGAAAGTATGTGCAAGCTGTTAAGCGTACGCACACATAAGATAAGCAAATCATTGGGAAAAAAATGATGCTAACAGTATAATGAGGGTAACTTAATTGTGTAGGAATGGATAGGAGTGAATAGTGTGTCAGAAGAAAAAATTTATGATGTCGTTATTATTGGTGCAGGACCAGCTGGTATGACAGCTGCAGTATATACATCTCGTGCAAATTTAAGCACATTAATGCTTGAGCGAGGTATTCCAGGTGGCCAAATGGCAAACACGGAAGATGTAGAAAACTACCCAGGTTATGAGTCTATTTTAGGACCAGATTTATCAAATAAAATGTTTGAGCATGCGAAGAAATTTGGTGCTGAATATGCATACGGTGATGTGAAAAAAGTCATCGATGGTAAAGAATACAAAACAATTATTGCTGGTAAAAAAGAATATAAAGCACGTGCAATTATCGTTGCAAGCGGTGCAGAGTATAAAAAAATTGGTGTACCGGGTGAAGCAGAACTTGGCGGCCGCGGTGTATCATATTGTGCAGTATGTGACGGAGCATTCTTTAAAGGAAAAGAGCTTATCGTAATTGGTGGCGGAGATTCTGCTGTTGAAGAGGGTGTGTTCTTAACACGCTTCGCATCAAAAGTAACGATCGTTCACCGTCGTGACACGCTTCGTGCACAGAAAATTTTACAAGACCGTGCTTTCCAAAACGAAAAAGTAGATTTCATTTGGAATCACACTATAAAAGAAATCAACGAAGCAAGTGGTAAAGTAGGAAGTGTAACACTTGTGGACGTAAATAGTGGAGAAGAGAAAGAAGTCAAAACTGACGGCGTATTTGTATACATCGGTATGTTACCTTTATCAAAACCATTTGTTGAACTAGGTATTACAAATGAAAATGGTTACCTTGAAACGAACGAGCGTATGGAAACGAAAATCCCTGGTATTTTCGCAGCTGGTGATGTTCGTGAAAAAATGCTTCGTCAAATTGTAACTGCAACAGGTGACGGTAGTATTGCAGCGCAAAGTGCACAACATTACGTAGAAGAATTATTAGAGGAATTAAAAACTGTATCAGAAAAATAAGGGATAATATACCTTGTGAGAAGAAAGCTACCGACAGGAGCTTTCTTCTTTTTTTGTGTGAAAATGTCAAAGTTTTGTCAAAAAATATAAGGATTATAAGCTTTCTTATTGATATACTGGACTTTACGGAAAAAATCACTATAAGAAATGAGGAATTTATTCAGTATGGAATGGCGTAATATATATCGTGGATTTTGTATGGGCGTTAGTGATTTAATTCCTGGTGTGAGCGGCGGTACAATCGCTGTTGTGTTAGGGATTTATGAACAATTGCTTGCGGCAATTAGTGGATTCTTTAGTCGTGAATGGAAAAAACATTTAGGATTTTTAATTCCCCTTGCAGCTGGTGTGGCAGCGGCATTTTTAACGTTAAGTCACGTTATTAAATATTTACTTGCAAATCATTATGAACCGACTCAATTTTTCTTCCTCGGTTTAATTATTAGTATATTACCGATGTTAATGAGGGAAGCTGATGCAAAGTCGTCGTTTAAAGGTAAGCACATCGTTTTATTAATAGTTGCAGCAATTCTTGTTGCGATTACAGCTTTCTTTAAACCAGATAAGGCAGCAGATCCAATTACGACTTTAACAATTTTAAATGCAATTGGTTTATTTTTCGCAGGATGGATGGCTAGTATGGCCATGCTGCTTCCTGGGATTAGTGGATCGTTTATTTTATTAATTATTGGTGTGTATCCAACAGCAATTAACGCTTTAACTACACTTAACTTACCTTTAATCGTGGTTATCGGTGCTGGTGTTATGGTTGGATTTGTTGTAAGTAGTAAAGGCATTAGTTTTTTATTAGATCGTTATAAAAGTATGACATTTGCGGCAATTATTGGACTTGTAATCGGTTCGATTGTGATTGTATTCCCTGGGATTCCGACTGGTGGATTTTCAATTATAAGTTCAATCATTACCTTTATTTTAGGATTTGCGATTGTTACTTATTTCGGTAAGAAATAAGTACTTTAATCCCCTTGGCGATAAAAAGCGTTAAGGGGATTTTTCATGCTATTCATTAAAAGTATAAGCATTTACATTGCTTGTTATAGAAAGCTTTTTTAAAATTGCTGAGTAGCATATGCTTAGCGAAAGAGGACTGGCTCCTTCGTTGTAGCAAACTGTTTTTGATAGTATAATGAAAGAAGTATGCAGTGAGGAATTTTACTGCAAGTAGCTGAGGTGAAGAAACATGCAAAGAGTGACAAACTGTGTGTTAATTAGAGATAATGAAGTACTCTTACTCCAAAAACCTCGCCGGAATTGGTGGGTTGCACCAGGCGGGAAAATGGAGCGTGGTGAGACTGTAAGAGATTCCGTTGTTCGCGAATATCGCGAAGAAACAGGTATTTATTTGAAAAACCCAGCGTTAAAGGGGGTCTTCACCTTTGTCATCCAAGAAGGTGATAAAGTTGTTTCTGAATGGATGATGTTCTCCTTTTTAGCGACAGATTTTGCAGGAGAAAACAAACTAGAGAGCGAAGAAGGCATCATTGGTTGGCATACATTTGATAAAATTGATGATTTAGCAATGGCGCCAGGAGATTATCACATTATTGATTATTTAATTAAAGGAAATGGCATAATCTACGGTACATTTGTATATACCCCAGATTTTGAGTTGCTTTCATATCGATTAGATCCGAGTTAAACCGTCAAGGAGAGGATACGATGACAGAGAATAATGATATAAAAATGGTAATTATTACAGGGATGTCTGGAGCTGGAAAAACAGTAGCTTTACAAAGTTTTGAAGATTTAGGATATTTTTGTGTAGATAATTTACCACCGATGTTATTGCCAAAGTTTATTGAACTTATGGCGGATTCAAAAGGGAAAATGAATAAAGTGGCACTTGGTATTGATTTACGTGGCCGCGAGTTTTTCGAACATTTATGGGGAGCACTTGATGATTTATCAGAACGTACATGGATTATTCCTCATATTTTATTTTTAGATGCGAAAGATAGTACGCTTGTAACTCGTTATAAAGAAACGAGACGTTCGCATCCACTTGCACCAACTGGTTTGCCGTTAAAGGGAATCGAAGCAGAGCGCAATTTATTAACAGATATGAAAGCACGAGCGAATATTGTGCTTGATACATCGGATTTAAAACCGAAAGAATTACGTGAAAAAATTGTTCACTTGTTCTCAACAGAAACTGAGCAAGCATTTCGTGTAAATGTTATGTCATTTGGATTTAAGTACGGTATTCCAATTGATGCAGATTTAGTATTTGATGTTCGTTTTTTACCAAATCCATATTACATTCCACACATGAAGCCATTAACAGGACTAGATGAAGAAGTTTCTTCGTATGTACTGAAATTTAATGAGACACATAAGTTTTTAGAGAAGTTGACGGATCTGATTACTTTCATGCTGCCTCATTATAAAAGAGAAGGCAAAAGTCAACTTGTAATTGCAATTGGATGTACAGGTGGACAGCATCGTTCTGTTACGCTTACAGAATACCTTGGGAAACATTTGAAACCAGAGTATAGTGTTCATGTATCTCATCGTGATGTGGAGAAGAGAAAGGGCCATTAAGGGATGAAAAAAGAGAGAAAGCCTAAAATTGTCATCATGGGAGGCGGAACTG
Organism: Bacillus sp. RZ2MS9; assembly: GCF_001816185.2. Taxonomy (NCBI): domain Bacteria; kingdom Bacillati; phylum Bacillota; class Bacilli; order Caryophanales; family Bacillaceae; genus Bacillus; species Bacillus sp. RZ2MS9. Next base: position 4,993,418 of record NZ_CP049978.1, on the reverse strand, counting down.
GACTCTCTGTTTTATTAAGAGGATTAAAGCAATATCCTGTTGATATTACAGCAGTTGTTACAATCGCTGATGATGGTGGTAGTTCGGGTAGATTACGTGATGAGCTAGAAATTCCACCTCCAGGTGACATCCGTAACGTACTTGTTGCGTTATCGGATGTAGAGCCATTGGTGGAAGCTTTATTTCAGCACCGTTTCACAACAGGAGACGGACTGAAAGGTCATGCGTTAGGAAATCTATTATTGGCAGGTATGACCTCGATTACAGGAGACTTTTTCCATGCAATTACGGAAACAAGTAAAGTATTAAATGTCAGAGGACGTGTATTACCAGCAGCGAATCAAAGTGCGGTACTTCATGCGGAACTTGAAGATGGAGAAATTGTAACAGGTGAATCAAAGATTCCTTATTACGGAAAGAAGATTAATCGTGTCTTTTTAACTCCAGAAGATGTAGAGCCATTGCATGAAACGTTGGCTGAGATTAAACGAGCTGATTTACTTGTTTTCGGTCCTGGCAGTTTGTATACGAGTATATTGCCCAATTTAGTTGTTAACAAAATTGGAGACGCTGTTCTTGCTGCAAAGGCGAAGAAGGTATATGTATGTAACGTTATGACACAAGCGGGTGAAACGATGGGATATACTGCTTTTGATCATGTGCAGGCGTTACACGATCATTTAGGGCAACCATTTATCAACACTGCAATTGTAAATAACCGTGAGATTCCTTGTGAATTACGTAAGTTATATGATGAAGAAATGTCTACACCAGTTGTAGTGGATGAAGAACGTTTTGTTGAAAATAATATTGATGTTATTCAAGAGGGATTAGCGAAGTATGATGATCATGTTGTAAGGCATGATACGTTAAAGTTAGCTTCCATTTTATATTCATTGTTATAAATATGCGTTGCCTCGTTTGAGGTAGCGCTCCTCATTCATATAGGACAAGAATTTTGTTCCATAATAATCGTATAAGGAGGTGTTGACTGTGTCATTTGCATCAGAAACAAAGAAAGAGTTGACGAATCTTGAGATGAAGGAATGCTGTGAGAAAGCAGAATTATCAGCGTTACTTCGAATGAACGGGTCGCTTTCTTTTTCAAACCGTCGTCTATCTATCGATATTCAAACGGAAAATGCGGCAATTGCAAGAAGGATTTATACGCTTTTGAAAAAAGGATATGACGTGACGGTAGAATTACTTGTTCGTAAAAAAATGCGATTGAAGAAAAATAATGTATATATTGTGCGGCTTGTTGAGAAGTCTCGCGAAATATTAGCTGATCTTCATATCGTTCGAGATGACTTTTCATTTATTCGAAATATATCACAAGAACTGATTGAGAAGAAATGTTGTAAACGATCGTATTTACGCGGAGCATTTTTAGCAGGTGGTTCAGTAAATAACCCAGAAACATCATCTTATCATTTAGAAATCTTTTCGTTATATAAGGAACATAATGATGCTATATGTGAACTGATGAACGGATTTGATTTAAATAGTAAGACGCTGGAGAGAAGAAAAGGGTACATTACGTATTTGAAAGAAGCAGAAAAAATTACAGAGTTTTTAAATATTATAGGTGCTCATAATGCACTTTTAAGATTTGAAGATATTCGAATCGTACGTGATATGCGTAATTCTGTAAATCGTTTAGTGAACTGCGAAACAGCTAATTTAAATAAAACAATTGGTGCAGCACTAAGGCAGATTGAAAATATTCGTTACATTGATGAGACAGTTGGTCTTGATATATTGCCGGATAAACTACAAGAGATTGCACAATTACGAAGAGATTATCAAGATGTAACATTGAAAGAGTTAGGTGAGATGGTATCCGGGGGGAAGATTAGTAAGTCGGGTATTAATCATCGTTTGCGTAAAATCGATGAAATTGCAGAGAAATTACGCGCGGGGGAAACGGTAGCAAAAAAATAAGAGGTTAAAGGGGAAATGGAGCTGTGGTTCAAAAAAGAGTTCAGGTTTCATTAAAAAACGGTTTACAAGCACGTCCGGCTGCGTTGTTTGTACAAGAGGCAAATCGCTTTCATGCAGATATCTTCATCGAGAAAGATGGAAAGACAGTAAATGCAAAGAGCATAATGGGGATTATGAGCTTAGCAATTGGAACTGGAAGCATGATAACAATTACAACAGAAGGTTCAGATGCAGAAGAGGCTTTAGAAGCATTAGCTGCATATGTACAATAAAAAGCTATCGCGTATATGCGATAGCTTTTTTGTTGTCTGTGCGAATTAGCGAGGAGGGGTATTTAAGGGGTACGTGCTTGTCGAGAATTGTCGGTAAGTCGATAAGTTATGTCGAAACGTCGATATATTAAAATAATCGCCGATATAATCGGAGTTGCGGTCGATATATTTGAAAAATCGCTGATATATTTAGAGAGATACTGGATGGGGTATGTGAGCGGGGAACAATATATAAAAGAAGCGCCCAATTATAGGGCGCTTCCACTTTTAGTTGTATCCAGCTCCAGCGACCTGCGATTCTAAACGAGCCGCTTTCGCTTTTAGTATATCCAGCTCCATCGGCTAGAATCTCCGGTCGCTTCGCCCTGCGATTCTGAACGAGCCGCTTTCGCTTTAAATTAATTAACGATTTGTAAAGATTTTATCGATTAAACCGTATTCTAAAGCTTTTTCTGCTGTCATGAAGTTGTCGCGGTCTGTGTCGCGTTGTAGTACTTCAAGTGGTTGACCAGTGCGGTCAGCAAGAATTTGGTTTAGTTTTTCACGTAAGAATAGGATACGTTTTGCAGCGATTTCGATTTCAGTCGCTTGACCTTGTGCTCCTCCAAGTGGTTGGTGAATCATTACTTCACTGTTTGGAAGTGCATAACGTTTTCCTTTTTCACCTGCTGCAAGTAAGAATGCACCCATAGATGCTGCCATACCGATACAGATTGTTGATACTTGTGGTTTAATAAACTGCATTGTATCATAGATTGCCATACCTGCTGTGATAGAACCACCAGGGCTGTTGATGTAGATGTGAATATCTTTTTCTGGATCTTGAGATTCCAAGAATAAAAGCTGGGAAACGATTGAGTTAGCTACGTTGTCATCAATTGCACTACCAAGCATAATGATGCGGTCTTTTAATAGTCGAGAGTAAATATCGTAAGCGCGTTCTCCACGATTTGTTTGTTCAATTACTGTAGGAATTAAATTCATCTGTTATTTCCTCCTTATAAAGCTTTCTTAGTCTTATAATACAATTATGGTCAATAAAGGTCAAACGAAACCACTTTAAATCAAAAAAATATGTAGTTGTACCATGAAATATTCGCTATGTTTTCGAAATTCCCTGCTTATGTATCTTCAACATCATAACCGAATTACATAAATTTAAACGTTATGAAAACTGGAGAAAAAAGAAAAGAACGCCTTTTAACTGAAGCGTTCTTTCGATAATTAGTCTTTTAAAAGATAGGTTACTTTATTTAAAATCTTTTCGATTTGTTTCGCGTTTTTACTATACATTTCGCTTGCTGATTTCGACTTTGTTTCTAGGGAAAATAGTTCAAGATCAGCATGACATTTTTTTAAAGATGCTAATAATAAAGGTTTGTTTTGAGGAGAAGGCATTTGGAGTTTGTCATTGTAAATGTCGATAGTAAGTTGTCCGTATGAATCCACTTGACCGAGGAAGACATTTTCAATAACAACACCGAGTTTTTCTAATTCTGAATGTAGCCAAGCGCGGTTATGTCCGCTTGCTGAAAGAGGTTCATCTAGTACATTTCCATCCATAATAACAGTTTGTGGTTCTTTCTCGTTTGGTACTTTTAAACCGATATCTTTTGCTGTAAGTGGCTGGGAATCTTTCTTTAATAATACATTTAATTCTCCGCTCGGTTCTAAGACAGCAAATTCGACTTCAGCTACGCTGAACGCACTTTTTCCACGGAGAAGTTCCAGTAATTCGTCACTCGTATATTTTTCTTTCTTTAAGTTATCTTCGAGTATCTTTCCGTCTTTTATTAATACGGTAGATTTCCCTTCAAAGAAGTCCCGAGCTGTTTTGTTCTTTAAAGAGAGGATTCCTGTTAAAAAAGGTACCACAGCGAAAATGAGTATCGCAAAGACGCCGTGAAAAAATTTTGAATCGAGCCCTGTAGATACTTGGGCAGCGATGTCACCAATCGTCATTCCGGCTATGTATTCAAAAAAGGAAAGCTGAGAGATTTGTCTTTTCCCTAACCATTTCGTAATAGCGAATAAAATAATTAATATGAATACAGAGCGAAGAATGACAAGTGTCCATTCCGGCAGGTGAGACATAGTCGTTTCCTCCAGTCTACTTAAAACCCTTTATATTGAGGTTCTTCACGTTCTAATACTGAAATTCTATCCTTTAAATCAGCGATGACGCTGTCCATTTCTAACATACATTCATGAAATACGCGTTTTGATTCTTCGTCTTGTGAATTTAATGAAAGGGAGCTTAAACTTGCTTGAGCGCCCCTTACACTAGCAAGGCAAGTTTTTACGCTAGCGATAACAGTCATATAAACACCTCTTATCCTTTCGGTTTGAATAACAATGCTCCAATGAAGCCGAAAATGATAGCCGCTGATACACCGGCGCTCGTTACTTTAAACATGCCGGTAATAACGCCAACGATGCCATGTTTTGCAGCTTCTTCCATTGCGCCATGAACGAGGGCATTACCAAAGCTTGTAATAGGTACAGTTGCCCCGGCTCCAGCGAAATCAATTAATGGCTCATACAAATTAAATCCATCTAATATAGCTCCAGCAACAACGAGTGTTGCCATTGTATGAGCAGGTGTTAGTTTGCCGACATCAAACATAAGTTGGCCGATTACACATATGAGTCCGCCAATGACGAAAGCCCAGAAAAAAATCATTGCGTTGCACCTCCAAACTCAATCGAAACGGCGTGAGCGATACACGGAATCGTTTCTTCTTGTTGGAATGTAAGTGGAGATAGTAAAGCGCCTGTCGCAACGACAAGTATTTTTTTGAACTCTCCTCTTTTCATTCGGTTTAATAAATGACCGTACACGACTGTTGCAGAACATCCAGGTCCGCTAGCACCAGCTATGACAGGTTGTCCTTCTCTATAAATGATAATTCCGCAATCTTGAAATTGTTCGCTCGTTACTTTCGTTCCGTGTTTATGTAGTAAGTCATAAGCAATTTCGCGTCCTACATGTCCGAGATCGCCTGTTACGATTAAATCGTAGTAAGAGGCATCAATTTGACGTTCACGTAAATGGGCTTCAATTGTATCAACTGCAGCTGGAGCCATTGCGCCTCCCATATTAAACGGATCCGTTAATCCCATATCAACCACTCGGCCGATTGTTGCAGAGGTTACTCTTGGACCGTGTCCAGTATCGCTTAAAATAGCGGCTCCTGCTCCGGTTACTGTCCACTGTGCAGTAGGCGGCTTTTGTCCACCGTATTCGGTAGGGTAGCGGAACTGTTTTTCTACAGCTGTATTATGGCTTGAAGCTCCAGTTAATAAATATTTTGCACCTTTTGCATTTACGATACTTGCCCCAAGTGCTAAACCTTCCATAGAAGTAGAGCAAGCCCCGAATAATCCGAGATAAGGAGTCCCAAGTGTGCGGCAAGCAAAGCTTGTTGGAGTAATTTGATTAATTAAATCTCCTGCGAGTACGAATTGAATATCATCTTTACGAAGCTCTGCTTTTTCAGTAGCGCGACTACAAGCTTCTTCGAATAAAATCTTATGTGCTTTTTCATAGGAATCTTGTCCGAGCCATAAATCTTCATGAAGGATATCGAAGTCTTCTGGGATGTTCCCCTTTGCTTCAAATGGTCCACCGACAACCCCTGTTGAGATAATGACTGGTTTGTTTTCAAATACCCACGTTCGGTGTCCTTGTAACATTTATAGCCCTCCCCATTGAACGAGAATAGTTTTAATAAGCGCGATGACGAAAGCGGAAAATACACCAAATAAAATAACAGAACCAGCTAGTTTAAACATATTGCCACCAACGCCAAGGACAAATCCTTCCGTTCGATGCTCAATACATGCGGCAATAACAGAGTTACCAAATCCAGTAACAGGTACAGCTGTACCAGCACCGGCAAACTGTCCAAAACGATCGTATATACCAAATCCAGTTAGTAACATGGAGATGAAAATGAGAGTTGCGACTGTTGGATTGCCTGCTGAGCGTTCAGTGAAATCAAAATATGTGATGTAAAAAGTAGAAATGAGTTGTCCGATGAAGCAAATAAAACCACCGACGAAAAAGGCTTTTATACAATTTTTTAAGACAGGTCGTTTCGGTTCGCGTTCTTGTTCGAATTTTTTATACTCCTGTTGTACAGGGGTTAAGTTTTTATCTTTACTAGACATTGCAATCCTTCCTTTTCTTTTAAAAAGCGTTAAGTGTTAGACTCCATTTTTTTACCAATGAATTTTAATTGTTTATTAATTTCATCTTTAGATACTTCTTTTTCCTTAATTTTTCTTTCGAGTTTTTCGAGTAACATAAAGATTTTTTTATCTGTACTGACACGAACATCGAAAGTAGGGTGCTCATCACTTAGTTGCTTTTGAAGTTTGCTGCGCAACGGCTTTAATCCAAACCTTTCGTGATGCTCAGGTGTAACTGCTATGTAGAGATCTAAATTTGAATTCACTGCTGTGCTTTTTATAATTTCATCCATAGCGAGAGCTCTTTTCTTCGCTCCTTGTGATATAGATTGATTAAAGGATTCCGTACTCGTCTTTGTTAACTTTGGACCTTTTTCTTTCTCCGTTCGTTTTGCTTCTTCTTTCACTTTTTTATCTAAAGGACTATTATCACATCCGGTAAAAGAGCTAAATAGAAGTGCAAATAATGCGGTTATGAGGCCGAGTTTTCGCATAATTATCATTCCATTTCTATTGCAATATGTAATGTGATAGAAAAAGGATGACTGCATATCATCCTTTTTCTATTTCACAGCAAGATTGGTTCGTTATTGCTGTGAGTATTGTGGTTCTTCTTGTTGGACTTCTTCAACACGTGGGTTTAAAGAATCGATAATCGTTTGTGTTTGCTGCGCAGCTGTTTGGAAAAGTTGCTTAGCTTGTTGGTTATCCGTATCAAGAGCGAATCCCTCTAAGCTAGCTTGGGCACTTTTTAATCCCGAAACAGTCTGCTTTAATTTTGTAATTACAGTCATTGAATGAAGCCCCCTTTGGAATATCAATTCAAAGATTATAATTTGTGAGTTGGGGAGAATTTATGATTGGAAAATTTAGGGGTGGAATGGATTTTATATGCTCTTAGCTAAGATGCATAAGGTATTACGGGGATATTTTTATTGATTTAGATGGATTTTATTGCTATTATTATGAGAAGAAAATGAAGTGTTTTCTATAATCATGCGCCCATAGCTCAGTCGGATAGAGCGGTGGTTTCCGGTACCACGTCTGCCGGGGGTTCGAATCCCTCTGGGCGCGTCAAAAAATCCTAACTTACGTTTTGTAGGTTAGGACTTTTTTATTTATCTCATTATTTGAGGGTTAAACAAAACAAACTGATGGAAGTCTCATTTTATATGTGTACTTTCAAAATGCCTTGTCTCATTGCTTCTGTTAAAGCTTCGGAGCGTGATCCTACTTTTAATTTTTTGAAGATTTTTGTTAGGTTGTATTCTACAGCTCTTGAACTCATGTACAGTTCATCAGCAATTTGTTTATTGCTACTTCCTTTAGAGACGGATTCTAAGATTTCTAATTCTTTTTGTGTAAGAAGAGCGGTTTTATTTTCAAGTTGTTGAGTCGTTATATCGTCTGTACGTAGTTGACGTAATAACGAAATAGGAAGTAAAGTATATCCGTTTACAGCTGCACGAATTGCCATTAATAGCTCTTGTTGAGAAGCTGATTTACTAATAATGCCGCTGATACCAGAGTTTATTAATAAATTGAATTGGGATACGTATTCAAAACCTGTATATAAAATGATTTTTGCATCTGTTTGAATATGTAATATTTTCTGGGCGAGTTCAATACCACTACAATTGGGCATATTCATATCTAAGAGGTATACGTCAAAAGGTGTAGCGTCACTTTTTATAAGTGCTTCCTGTTCATTTAAAATATATTCTGCTTGCATATCTTCTTCTAATTCAATCATGTTCTTTGTTCCTTCGCCTACAATTTGATGATCATCTACGATTAATACTCGAATCATTATTTACCACCTCGGAACTGTAATGTTTATTTGAAGTCCTTTTTTAGCTTCGGATACTATATGTATTTCTCCACCAATTGATTGAAGCCTTCCTTTTATACCGGAAAGCCCCATATGCTGATTAGGAGAGTAGGGAGTGTCTATATTAAAACCTTTGCCGTTGTCTCGGTAGTCTAGGAAAATACAGTTATTCTCTTCCCATAAAAAAATCGATACGATGGTTGCCTCGGAATGTTTATCTGCGTTTGTTAGTAGTTCTTGAATGATACGATATAAAGATAAAATTTTGTCAAAATCGTAATGATGTTCTTGAATTGATTCATGATCAAATTGAATTTGAAACTGCACACGCAATTGTGTTTGGGCTAGCAATTCTCTTAATGCACCAATTAAACCAGCATCTGATAAAAGTGATGGACGCAATTCATTACATGTGTCGCGAATTTGTTGTATTACATCGTGCATACCGAAATGGATTTTTTTTAGTTCATTTTTTAATTCTAGTGGAACGGATTTGTTTTTTAGTAAAGAATCTAGTTTACGGTACCATACGATTTGATCCTGTAATGCAGAGTCGTGTAAATCTGAAGCGAGTCGGCGCCTTTCTTGTTCAGAAATTTGAAAGAGTAGGCGTGATAAGCTTGCAGAATTTGTTTTGGATTCTAAACTCTCCTGCTCTAGAGAATGAATAATTTCATTAATGGTATACAAGTTTTCGTAAATAAGACGGACGTATGTCGTGACAGTGATGAACCATGATTTCTCATGCGTATTATATTTGATATTATTCACTTTTGTTCCAATCCAGATGTAGTGTTTTATATGTTTAGTAGAGTATAAGTAAATGCCGATGCATCCATCATCCTCTAATAAATCATTAATTAGTAATGCTGCCATACTCCATTTTTTCTTTTTAGAAAGTGTGAAATCTTTCGTTTGTCCATATCCGTTACATTGTGTATATGTGTTGTCTTTCATATTATATTGAACAAATTGAATAAAAGAAGGTTTCAACATCGAAACGATTTCATTAGTGAATTTTTTCTCTAACTCTTCTGTTTTCATAATAGATGATAGCTGTGCGGTAAACTGTTCAATGTTTACGTATAAGTTTGTTTTAGTCCGAAAGAGGTGATTACGAAAGGTAAAATCTAACCTTTCTTTTAATATGAGAAATAGAATGTTTAACGGAAAAATAATAATAAAACTTTGCAGTAGTCGAGAGAGAAAATTGTCTTTGTAATAAATGCTCCAGCTCGTAATGATTGCAATTAATAGAGTTGGGATTAGTGACAGAAATGCGTAATACCGTAAACGATCAAATACAAAATCTATATCAAAGATCTGCTTCGTCGCTACTAAATAAAAATAACCGATTGGAAGAGCGATTAGGAACATAGCTCCAATATCTGCTGAGAGAATCGGTGTACTGAATATTGCATCTGGAAGAGCATAGAGTGTAACGAACGGAAAGAAGGCAATGGAATGAATCGTGAGCATTAATTTTAAAAATGGTTTATGTACTGTATTGTGATATTTGATATAGGCACGGATTAAAAAGTATATGCAAAAGATAATATTTATTGAAAGGTAAATTAGTTCTAATCCATCGGTATTAACTACGGGAAATGGAATGAACATCATTAAAATAGAGAGTGATAATAAAATAATGCCAATTGCAATGTCGATTTTTAGAAATCTCATAGAAATGACGTATAGTTGCTTTTTCTTAAATAATTCATTCAACAATAAAATGAGAGACATAGGTGTACCTTGAAATACAATACTTAAAATAATGAGGGCGATAAAATCACCTTTACCAGATTCAACTGCAATTAGAAGACTTGAGGAAGTCATGAATAGAAACGTGATCAAAAAGAATGTTTCCCGGTTCAAAGGCTTCTTTGTATAAAGAAAAATAGATAACCCTAAACAAATAAAAGCGAGTAGGAAGGGGAAGTATACAGAAATGATTTTGTCACGATAATCAATGAAATGTTGTGTTCCTTTATAAGTTTGGGTGATATCATCTTTTTTAACTTGTATTTCTGATGCATTTAGTGATTGGTTTTGATATCCAGGAAGTATTCCTAAATGAGGCTTTTCTTTATTAATCGAATAGATTATATCTCCTTCTTTTAAGTCCGTATGAAAAGCCCAACCGGAGGATTTAATTTTTGCTATTGTGTATGTAGCTGAGTCTGTTTTAGAAATAAGAACTCCACTATATGGTTGGTTTATTTTATATAAGATATAGCCTTGTAAACAAAAATACATGATAGTTACACATGAAATGAAAACGAAATTACGTTGTATCTGCAACGGTTTGGACACCTCTCTTTGTAGGTACATCATTTAATTTCTGAATATTTTTATAATAACATTTAAGAAGTTTTCATACAATCAACTTCATCTGTTGAAATTGCGGTGAACCACATAAGAGTGGTTCGCTTTTTTACGGTAAATACAGTACGGATTGCGGACAATAGCATCAGAAAGAAGTCTATGATAAAGATACAACTTAACAAGTAAATGAAAGGGGAAATAGTTATGAAAAAGTTTTTGTTGATGGTAGGCGGGATTGTATTAGGAATGGCGGTTATTTATTTCGTAAAAAGCTAAAAGGAGCTGTTATGGGTGGCATTTGAAATTCAAGGATTAAATAAAACATTTGGTGAATATAAAGCCGTTAATGATTTAAATATACGTGTAGAAGAAGGTGGAATTTTAGGGATGCTGGGCCGAAATGGTGCTGGTAAGACGACAACGATTCGTATGATCTTAGATTTAATCAAACCGGATAGCGGCCAAATTCTATGGAATAATCGCCCTTTTTCAAAGAAAGACCTATCTATTGGCTATTTACCAGAAGAGCGTGGATTATACCCGAAAATGAATGTAGTGGAGCAATTGGTGTATTTCGGCAAGTTAGAAGGAATGCCAGCTAATCTTGCAAAAAGGCATGCGTTACAATGGCTAGAAAAATTAGAAATGACACCACATTTAAAGAAGAAAACAGAGGAATTGTCAAAGGGAAATCAACAAAAAATCCAATTGATTTCAGCGATATTGCATAATCCGGAATTCATCATACTAGATGAACCATTTAGTGGATTGGATCCTGTAAATGCAGAGATGTTAAAAAATGTTGTGCTTGAGTTAATTGCGCAAAGAAAAACGATTATTTTTTGTAGTCATCAAATGGACAGTGTAGAAACGTTCTGTGAGGAAATTTGTATTATGAAAAACGGTCAACTTGTATTATCGGGTGCTTTGTCAGATATTAAGAAAAGTTATCAATATAAATATATGACGTTGCAAACGGAAGGGGATATTGAACCTATTCTTAAGAAGAAAAATTTCAATTTTGAAAAAGTTAATCGTACGTTCATGATTAAAGTTAATGATGGAGAGGATGCATTTTCGCTGCTTGAAGATATTAAAACTAAACAATATATCCGAGATGTTTCTATTAAAGAACCTTCTTTACATCAAATCTTTGTTGAAAAGGCGGGTGCATAAGTAATGAGGAATTTCTGGATTGTTTTAGGGCAAACATACTGGGACCGTGTGAGAACGAAAATATTTATTGGGATGACATTGTTATTAATAGGAGGAGGGATATTCTTATTCTCTTTTCCAACTTTAGTACAAAAGTTTTCTGGGGAGAAAGAAAAAGCAAAGGTTGTATTTATTTCTGAAGCACCCAATGTTACGGTGGATCAATCTAATCTTAGTAAAGCTCTGCCAGAATGGGATTGGTCTTTAGGAGATAAAACAAAATTAAATCAATATAAGCAACAATTGTTAGATAAGAAAGTCGAAGCGCTCTTTATATTAAAAGAGGGTGCGGGTGCTGAACCAGTATTAGATTACTTTATGAAGCTAGATAATCCTAAGTTGATTCAAAGTGCACAGGTATTTGTACAAAATCAGTATTTTCAAAGTGCGGTAGTTAAGCAGCAGTTATCAGAAGAGGCTGTGAAATCATTGACGATGAACGTGCAAGCGACAAAGCAAAACTTAAATAATGAAGAAACAAGTTCATTTTTACTAGTATATTTATTAGTAGCGATTATGTACTTAGCGATCACTTCATATGGAAATGCTATCGCGACAGCAGTTGCATCAGAGAAAGCCTCACGTGTTATGGAAGTGATGGTTACAAAAGTATCTCCTGTCCATATGGTTTTCGGGAAAATTTTAGGAGTCGGTCTTGCTAGTTTGACACAGTTATTTATCTTCTTCTTTAGTATGGCGCTATATATTAAATCTGGAATTTTTAAGGTATCGGATTCGTTTTTTGGAGTGAATATTGATGTAAATATGATTACAGGTGAGCACGCTGCATATTTCTTGTTATATTTTGTTCTCGGTTACTTCGTTTATGCGGCACTTTTCGCAGTGTTTGGTTCTATGGTAAGCAGGCCAGAAGAATTATCTGGAACAACGATGCCAATTACTCTTATATTGATGGGAAGCTTAGTGGTGGAGTTATTAGTAGTACTTGATAACCCTGAAGGGCTAGTATCAAGAGTGACATCATATGTACCGTTTACAGCTCCAATTAGTATGGTAGTTAGGATTATTAATGGATCCGTTGGGAGTTTAGAAATTATTACATCTATGGTTGTATTATTAGCTAGTATCAGCTTAATTGCTATGTTTGCAGCGAAGGTCTATCCGAAAGGCGTGTTAAGAAGTGGTAAGAGCCTTAAATTTAGTCAACTGTTAAAAAATAATTAGTTGTAGGGGGGAATAAATAATGAGATTTTTTTCGAAAAGAAAACAAAAAATGATGGATAGTAGTGGCGAGAGAAGCGTGAAAAAAATAGTTGAGTTGTCTGTGGAAGAGATGAGGGGAATTCAAGGAGCGTCTAGTGAATCAAATGATTATCTCTATGATTCCTATGTAATTAGGAATCAAAGTTCCTTAGCGTTGAATAAAAGGTTTCTTCCTTAACAAAAATCATAAAAGAGTAGTTAGGCATAGTGAAGCGTCACTATACCTAAACTGCTCTTTTTATTTTGGAATTGAACAGAGAGAAATTTAATGTTGTTATATATAAAATTAAGAGTTACTATTAGTATGTGGTTATAAAATTTTATCCGCATTAACGGGCAGTAAGACCCCCACCTCAAAATTCAGCGGAAGCAAAGAAGTTAGGTGGGGATCGGACTGCCCGTAAAAGCCCGATTGGTAAGGGCTAATAATCAGTGGGGATGGACAAAACCCCCCACTGATTAAAGTTTCACTTTATTATTTTCTTTCAATATTATTCAAATTTCGGTTGTAAGTTGTAAATCTCATTAATACATATAAATTAATAATATTTTGGAATGGGTGTCTGCGTGAGGATTCTCCTTTTACCAAACTTATTGTACAATAGAAACAAGGGGGAGATTAGTTTGAAGGCAAGTCTTTTACAAGAACAAAGCTTACGTTTGGCAATGACACAAGAGTTAAGGCAAGCGATTACAATGCTCCAGTATAATGTACAAGAATTATCGGAGTTTTTGTATGAGCAATCGTTAGAGAATCCCCTTATTGAGTTAGGTGGTTTTGAGAGGGAGAAGAAAAAGAGCTCTAACAACAGTAAAAGTACCAGCAAACAAGTCGAGAATCAGATGGAGATCTACAGTGTGGATTCTACAACGATTCAGCAACATTTATTAAATCAAATACAGTATTATAAAATAGATGAAGAAGAGCGAAAAGTAGCTTCTTTCATTATTATGAACATGGATGGAAATGGATATTTACAAGAAACGAATGAAGAGTTAGCAGAGCTCCTTTCTGCACATATTCATGTAGTCGACCGTTCTGTAGAGCTTGTCCAATCACTGGAGCCAGCAGGGGTAGGGGCGCGTAATATTCAGGAATGTTTAACCTTACAATTGAAGCGCTTACAAAGACGTAATGGATTAGCAGAAGAGGTTGTAGAAGATCATTTCGCTTATTTTGTGAAGAAAGATTGGCGAAAGCTCGTTCAAGTGTTGAAATGTAGTAATGAGGAATTGCAGATTGCGGTAAATTGTATAACGTCATTACAACCAAAACCAGGTCTTGCGTTTTCTTCAGATAAACCACTTTACATTGTACCTGATATGGCGGTGAAAAAAGATGGCGATCGCCTCGTTTTACAAATGAATGAGAGAAATATGCCGAGAATTGAAATTCATTCTGAATATAGTGCGCTTCTTAATAATAGTGAAAGTGAAGTAGCATCTTACGTATCAGAAAAGTATCAGCATGTGCAGTGGATTATGCGCAGTTTGAAGCAGAGAAAACAGACATTGCTGCAAGTAATGACTATTATTATGGAAAAACAACGTGATTTCTTCTGGAAAGGTCCAGAGTATTTAAGACCTCTCGCTTTAAAAGAGGTAGCGGAAGAGTTAAGTGTGCATGAATCGACAATTAGTCGTGCGACGCGAAATAAATATGTGCAAACACCACACGGTTTATTTGAGATGAAATCGTTCTTTAGCAATGCCGTTTCGACGACTGAAGATGAAGCAGTTTCTACAAAACGTGTAAAACAATTTATTCAAACGCTAATTGGGGCAGAGGATAAGAAAAAGCCACTTTCAGATCAAAAGATTTCAAAATTATTAGAAGAAGAGCATGAAATTGTTATTTCTCGAAGAACAGTGGCGAAGTATAGAGAACAAATGCATATCCCAGCTTCGTCATTACGAAAAACGATCGGATAGGTGAAGAAGATGAAAGTTGTACTGTATACTAAAAAAGATTGTGGCCTTTGCGTGAAGGCGAAACAAGTTTTACAGGAAGTACAATGTGAATATTCTTTTCAAATCGAGG
This sequence comes from Bacillus sp. RZ2MS9, assembly GCF_001816185.2. Classification (NCBI taxonomy): domain Bacteria; kingdom Bacillati; phylum Bacillota; class Bacilli; order Caryophanales; family Bacillaceae; genus Bacillus; species Bacillus sp. RZ2MS9. The sequence continues at coordinate 4,978,372 of NZ_CP049978.1, read as the reverse complement.
AAATAGATATATATGAAGATAATGACCTTTTAGAAAAATATCACTTAATGATTCCGGTTGTAGAAATGGACGGAAAACAAGTAGAATATGGTAACATTCACAAAGGTGTCATAATAAACTATATAAAGAATGCAGTTAAGAGTTGAATAAGTTTCTATCTCCTGTTACAATAATACACGTAGCAGGGATTATTTTTTTAACCTATGTGGGACACAAAATGTCACTACGGGACGTAAAGTGACCACGAGGGAAAATGAACCGATGTAGTGAGGAGAAAAGATATGCGCTCATGGATTCAGAACACAAAAAAATTATTACCTGATCTGCTACCTGTTATGCAAACGAGAATGCAAATTCTTCAATACATTAGGCTCATGCAGCCGATTGGAAGAAGAAACTTATCAGCAAGTCTCGGTATGACAGAACGAGTATTGCGAAGTGAAGTTCAAGTTTTGAAAGAACAAAACTTAGTTCACGTCGCTTCTTCTGGAATGACTTTGACAGAAGAAGGAACAGCTTTAGTTCTTGCTTTGGAAGACTTTATGAAAGAAATTTCCGGGTTAAAGGTTTTAGAAAAGCAACTTAAGGAAACATTAGACTTGGATGAAGTTTTCGTTGTCCCTGGTGATAGTGATGAATCACCTTGGGTCAAACTGGAGATGGGCCGTGCTTGTGTGACTTGTATAAAAGACCGTCTGACAGCGAATAATATCGTTGCTGTGGCTGGAGGAACTACGCTAGCTGCTGCTGCGGACATGATGCAACTTGATTGCAAAGATTTACATATGCTGTTTGTCCCAGCACGTGGTGGGATTGGAGAAGGTGTTGAATTAGAAGCCAATACCATTTGTGCCAAGATGGCGCAAAATACGATGAGTAATTATCGCTTATTGTATGTTCCAGACCATGTTAGTAGCGAAGCATATGCGTCTATTGTGACAGAGCCTTCCGTGAAAGAAGTTCTTGAGTTGATTCGATCTTCCAATATCGTCATTCATGGAATAGGTGATGCGTTAACAATGGCACGTCGCAGAAGTACTTCAGAAGCAGATTGGTTAAAGATTCAGGCAAGCGAAGCAGTTGGCGAAGCTTTCGGTTACTACTTTAATGAAGAAGGAAATGTTGTTCATAAAGTAAGAACAGTTGGTATGCAACTAGAGGACTTACAAAATGTATCTCATGTTGTTGCAGTCGCTGGAGGTTCTTCAAAGGCAAAAGCAATACAGGCTGTAATTAAACAAGGGCACACTTCAATTCTAATTACAGATGAAGGTGCAGCAAAACAGTTAACAAAGGGTTTTACCCTTTAATATAATCCCCCAAGGAGGAAATTCAAATGACTAAAATTGGTATTAATGGATTTGGACGTATCGGACGTAACGTATTCCGCGCAGCTCTTAACAACTCTGAGGTAGAAGTAGTAGCAATCAACGACTTAACAGATGCTAAAACATTAGCTCACCTTTTAAAATATGACACAGTTCACGGAACTTTAAATGCAGAAGTATCTGCTAACGAAAACAGCATCGTTGTTAACGGTAAAGAAATTAAAGTTATCGCTGAGCGTGACCCAGCTCAATTACCATGGAGCGACTACGGAGTAGAAGTAGTAGTAGAATCTACTGGCCGTTTCACTAAAAAATCAGATGCTGAGAAACACTTAGGTGGATCAGTTAAGAAAGTTATCATCTCAGCTCCAGCTTCTGACGAAGATATCACTGTAGTTATGGGTGTTAACCACGAACAATACGATGCAGCTAACCACAACGTAGTATCTAACGCTTCTTGTACTACAAACTGTCTAGCTCCATTCGCTAAAGTATTAAACGAAAAATTCGGCGTAAAACGCGGAATGATGACAACAATTCACTCTTACACTAACGACCAACAAATCTTAGACTTACCACACAAAGATTTACGTCGTGCTCGTGCAGCAGCTGAAAACATGATCCCAACATCTACTGGTGCAGCTAAAGCTGTAGCATTAGTATTACCAGAACTTAAAGGTAAATTAAACGGTGGCGCTGTACGTGTTCCAACTGCTAACGTTTCTCTAGTTGACTTAGTTGTTGAACTTGACAAAGAAGTAACAGTTGAAGAAGTAAATGCAGCATTCAAAGCAGCAGCTGAAGGCGAATTAAAAGGTATCCTTGGATACAGCGAAGAGCCATTAGTATCTATCGACTATAACGGATGTACAGCTTCTTCTACAATCGATGCATTATCTACAATGGTAATGGAAGGTAACATGGTTAAAGTACTTTCTTGGTACGATAACGAAACTGGTTACTCTAACCGCGTAGTAGACCTAGCAGCTTACATGACTTCAAAAGGTCTTTAATTCTTAATTATATAAGTTATCAATGACAAAACGAGGGAGAGGGTTTGTTCCCTCTCTCTCTTCTTTCGTTTTAAAAGCAAATGTGTTAAGCTTTTGAGTGGGTTTTGTCAATCCTAACTAGTAGTCGGAGGGAAATCCAATGAACAAAAAATCAATTCGTGACGTAGATTTAAAAGGTAAGCGTGTATTTTGCCGCGTTGATTTCAACGTACCTATGAAAGAAGGCAAAATTACAGATGAAACTCGTATCCGTGCAGCTCTTCCTACAATTCAATACTTAGTAGAGCAAGGTGCGAAAGTTATTTTAGCAAGTCACTTAGGCCGTCCAAAAGGTCAAGTAGTAGAAGAAATGCGTTTAACTCCAGTAGCAGCACGTTTAGGTGAGCTTCTTGGTAAAGACGTTAAAAAAGCGGACGAAGCATTCGGACCAGTTGCACAAGAAATGGTTGCAGCAATGAACGAAGGCGACGTATTAGTTCTTGAAAACGTACGTTTCTATGCGGGCGAAGAAAAGAACGATGCAGAACTTGCGAAAGAATTTGCAGCACTTGCTGACATCTTCGTAAACGATGCATTCGGTGCAGCTCACCGTGCTCACGCTTCTACAGCAGGTATCGCAGACTACCTACCAGCAGTATCTGGTCTATTAATGGAAAAAGAGTTAGATGTACTTGGTAAAGCACTTTCTAACCCAGAACGTCCATTTACAGCTATCATCGGTGGTGCGAAAGTAAAAGATAAAATCGGTGTAATTCGTCATCTATTAGACAAAGTAGATAACTTAATCATCGGTGGTGGACTTGCTTACACATTCGTTAAAGCTTTAGGTCATGAAATTGGTCTATCTCTATGTGAAGACGACAAGATCGAACTAGCTAAAGAATTTATGCAACTTGCAAAAGAAAAAGGCGTAAACTTCTACATGCCAGTTGATGTTGTAATCACTGAGGAATTCTCTGAAACTGCAACAACTAAAATCGTTGGTATCGACTCTATCCCTTCTAACTGGGAAGGCGTGGACATCGGTCCTAAAACACGTGAAATTTATGCAGATGTAATTAAAAATTCTAAGCTTGTTGTATGGAATGGACCAATGGGTGTATTCGAAATGACTCCATTCGCAGAAGGTACAAAAGCAGTAGGACAAGCATTAGCAGATGCAGAAGATACATACTCTGTTATCGGCGGTGGTGACTCTGCAGCAGCTGTTGAAAAATTCGGTATGGCTGATAAAATGAGCCACATTTCTACTGGCGGCGGTGCGTCATTAGAATTCATGGAAGGTAAAGAGCTTCCAGGTGTAGTTTGTCTTAACGACAAATAAGTAGCAGCCAAAGAAAAAGGACGGTGCAAAGCATGCGTAAACCAATTATCGCAGGTAACTGGAAAATGAATAAAACTCTATCTGAAGCAGTTAGCTTCGTAGAGGAAGTTAAAGGTCAAATCCCAGCAGCTTCAGCTGTTGATGCAGTAGTTTGCTCTCCAGCTCTATTTTTAGAGCGCCTTGTAGCAGCAACTGAAGGAACTGACTTACAAGTAGGTGCACAAAACATGCACTTCGAAAAAAATGGTGCATTCACTGGCGAAATTAGCCCAGTAGCACTTAGCGACTTAAAAGTTGGCTATGTAGTACTTGGCCACTCTGAGCGTCGTGAAATGTTTGCTGAAACAGATGAGTCAGTAAATAAAAAGACTATCGCAGCATTTGAACATGGTTTAACACCAATCGTATGTTGTGGTGAGACTTTAGAAGAGCGCGAAAGCGGAAAAACATTTGATCTAGTAGCAGGTCAAGTTACAAAAGCACTTGCAGGTTTAACAGAAGAGCAAGTTAAAGCAACTGTTATCGCTTATGAGCCAATCTGGGCTATCGGTACAGGTAAATCTTCTTCTTCTGCAGATGCAAACGAAGTATGTGCGCACATCCGTAAAGTTGTTGCAGAAGCTGTTTCTCCAGAAGCTGCAGAAGCTGTTCGTATCCAATACGGCGGTAGCGTAAAACCAGAAAACATTAAAGAGTATATGGCACAATCTGACATCGACGGCGCTTTAGTTGGCGGTGCTAGCTTAGAGCCTGCTTCGTTCTTAGGTCTTCTGGGGGCGGTAAAATGAGAAAGCCAACAGCTTTAATCATTCTTGACGGTTTCGGACTTCGTGAAGAAACTTACGGGAATGCTGTAGCACAAGCTAAGAAACCTAATTTTGATGGTTACTGGAACAAATTCCCTCACACAACGCTTACAGCTTGTGGCGAGGCAGTAGGTCTTCCAGAAGGTCAAATGGGTAACTCTGAGGTTGGTCACTTAAATATCGGTGCTGGCCGCGTAGTATATCAAAGCTTAACACGCGTTAACGTTGCAATTCGTGAAGGCGAGTTCGATAAGAACGAAACTTTTCAAAATGCAATTAAAAGCGTAAAAGAAAAAGGTACTGCACTTCATTTATTCGGTTTACTTTCTGACGGTGGTGTGCACAGTCACATGAACCATATGTTTGCTCTTCTTCGCTTAGCAGCAAAAGAAGGCGTGGAGAAAGTTTATATCCATGCATTCTTAGACGGCCGCGATGTTGGACCACAAACAGCAAAAGGTTATATCGATGCAACGAATGAAGTAATTAAAGAAACAGGAGTAGGACAATTCGCGACTATCTCTGGTCGTTATTACTCTATGGACCGTGACAAGCGTTGGGATCGCGTAGAAAAATGTTACAGTGCTATGGTGAATGGTGAAGGCCCTACTTATAAATCAGCAGAAGAGTGTGTAGAAGACTCTTATGCGAACGGTATCTATGATGAATTCGTATTGCCGTCTGTAATTGTTAACGAAGATAACACGCCAGTTGCAACAATCAATGATGATGATGCAGTTATCTTCTATAACTTCCGTCCAGACCGTGCAATTCAAATTGCTCGTGTATTTACAAACGAAGACTTCCGTGAGTTCGATCGTGGTGAAAAAGTACCTCACATTCCAGAATTCGTATGTATGACACACTTCAGTGAAACTGTAGATGGATACGTGGCATTCAAGCCAATGAACCTTGATAACACTTTAGGTGAAGTTGTTGCGCAAGCGGGATTAAAGCAACTTCGCATCGCGGAAACTGAAAAGTATCCGCACGTTACATTCTTCTTTAGCGGTGGTCGTGAGGCTGAATTCCCAGGAGAAGAACGTATCTTAATTAACTCACCAAAGGTTGCAACGTATGACTTGAAACCTGAAATGAGCATTTACGAAGTAACGGACGCTTTAGTAAATGAAATCGAAAATGATAAACATGATGTTATCATTCTTAACTTTGCGAACTGTGATATGGTTGGCCATTCTGGGATGATGGAACCAACAATTAAAGCAGTAGAAGCAACTGACGAATGTTTAGGAAAAGTTGTAGAAGCGATTCTTGGAAAAGATGGTGTAGCACTTATTACTGCTGACCATGGTAATGCTGATCAGGAGTTAACTGCTGATGGCGGTCCTATGACAGCTCATACAACTAACCCGGTTCCTTTCATCGTTACAAAAAATGATGTAGAGCTTCGTGAAGGTGGTATTTTAGGAGATATCGCTCCAACAATGCTTACACTTTTAAATGTGGAACAACCGAAAGAAATGACAGGTAAAACAATTATTAAATAATTTGCTTATATAAAAAGGAGAGAATTTATTATGCCAACAATTATTGATGTTTATGCTCGCGAAGTCCTTGACTCTCGTGGTAACCCAACTGTAGAAGTAGAAGTTTATACAGAAAGCGGCGCTTTCGGACGCGCTATCGTACCAAGTGGTGCATCTACTGGTGAACACGAAGCAGTAGAATTACGTGACGGTGACAAATCTCGTTACCTTGGTAAAGGTGTTATTAACGCAGTAAACAACGTTAACGAAATTATCGCTCCAGAAATCGAAGGTTTCGATGTAACTGACCAAGCTGGTATCGACCGTGCTATGATCGAATTAGATGGCACTCCAAACAAAGGTAAACTAGGCGCTAACGCTATCCTTGGTGTATCTATGGCAGTAGCTCACGCAGCAGCTGACTTCGTAGGTCTTCCATTATACCGTTACCTTGGTGGATTCAATGCAAAACAATTACCAACTCCAATGATGAACATCATCAACGGTGGTTCTCACGCTGATAACAACGTTGACTTCCAAGAGTTCATGATCTTACCAGTTGGTGCTCCAACATTCAAAGAATCAATCCGTATGGGTGCTGAAGTATTCCATGCACTTAAAGCTGTATTACATGACAAAGGTCTTAACACTGCAGTAGGTGACGAAGGTGGATTCGCTCCAAACCTTGGTTCTAACCGTGAAGCTTTAGAAGTAATCATCGAAGCTATCGAAAAAGCTGGTTACAAAGCTGGCGAGAACGTATTCTTAGGAATGGACGTTGCTTCTTCTGAGTTCTACAACAAAGAAACTGGTAAATATGACCTTGCAGGCGAAGGCCGTACTGGCTTAACTTCTGCAGAAATGGTTGATTTCTATGAAGAGCTTTGCAAAGACTTCCCAATCATCTCTATCGAAGATGGTTTAGACGAAAACGACTGGGATGGTCACAAATTATTAACTGAGCGTATCGGTGATAAAGTACAATTAGTTGGTGATGATTTATTCGTAACTAACACTCAAAAACTTGCTGAAGGTATCGAAAAAGGTATCTCTAACTCAATCTTAATTAAAGTTAACCAAATCGGTACTTTAACTGAGACTTTCGAAGCTATCGAAATGGCTAAACGTGCTGGTTACACAGCAGTTGTATCTCACCGTTCTGGTGAAACTGAAGATGCTACAATCGCTGACATCGCAGTTGCAACTAACGCTGGCCAAATCAAAACTGGTTCTATGAGCCGTACTGACCGTATTGCTAAGTACAACCAATTATTACGCATCGAAGACGAACTAGGCGAAATCGCTGTTTACGATGGTATCAAATCTTTCTATAACATCAAACGATAATTGTAGAAAATAAAAAAACAGACCGTGAGAAATCACGGTCTGTTTTTTTATGCTAAAATTGTTCACCCGTCATAAGTGACATGAAATGTTTGAAGAAGCGGTTATAGTCAAAATCAATTGCGATTTGATGAACCGGCCAATCAATAAATGGCTTCTGGTTCACTAGAGAGCGAAATTCCCCTATGCTTGCTCCTTGTGCAGAGGATTCTGTCATGACAACAATAGGTGATTTATGATACGTGAACATAGAGTTATCAAATAAAGCGAGTATTGGCATTGTGTCATGGAAGGGGCTCCCCTTTAAATGTGGTAGGGCGTCTTTATAATATCCGTAGTAATAATGATCAAATAACGGTTTGACAAGTGGAGCTTTTCCTTTTGCCTCAATGTATTCTGCCATTTCTGGTGTAATGATGGAGTATTGAGTGACGTTTAATGGGTATATGTACATGTTAACTGCGGATTGAAGGACTATATTAGCGGCAGTAGGATCGCCATAAAAGTTTGCTTCGGAAATAGGGGTAACATTACCAGGATGTAAAAAGGCACCGCCCATTACGTAGTAAGATTTAATTTGTTTCATTAACTGTTTGCACATGATAAACAAAATTGCTAGGGAGGTAAGTCTTCCTAAACTCACAATGATTAATTCATCTTTATACTGTTCAATAAGAGGAATGACTTCAAAAAAATTCTCCATTTCTCCGTTAGTCACATTCACCTTTGGAATAATTGGACCGAGCCCCTGTTTCCCATGTACATCCGTAAAAAACGCAGGTGGGGCACCTGTAAGGGGACGTTCTGAACCACCGAATATCTTGATATTTCTATTCTTTGTTTCGTTATTAAAAAAATGAGCATTTTCTACGGCCATTTTTTTTGGAACATTGCCGTAATCAGCAACGATACCGACGATTTCTATTTCATCGATAAAGAATGCTAAGAGGAGAGCCATCGTATCATCAATCCCAGGATCACAAAAAATGAGAATTTTTTTTGGCATATGTTCACCACCTATCTTGTTTATCCGGTACAAATCCGCTTGGTGAGGGATAATAATTAATGGGGATGAGGAAAACCTCAATGATTAAAGTTTCACTTTATATATATGTAAGTTTAAGGATAAAAAGATTATTTTATTGAAATAATAGTCTTTTAAATTCAGAAAATAAAAACTTTTTATATTAGGTCAAGGTTTTTGACGTAATTTTCGTTTGGAAATGCAGTCATATCAAGGTTGTAAGCGTATAACATAGGCTGTTTTTGCTGTCAAGTTGATAAATTGCAGCTTTTTACAATTTATACTATGATAAAGATATTAACAGAAGATCGTATAAACATGAGGGATGATGAACATGAAATTTACAAAGATTCTTGTCCAAATTGCTGCTCTTTACGTGTTTTATATGGTTGGAACTTGGGTGCAAGAAATGTTAAATATTCCGATTCCAGGAAGTTTGATTGGAATGTTCCTCTTACTTGTTTTACTTAGCCTAAAAGTTCTTCCAGTGAAATGGTTCGATTTAGGAGCAGAAACACTCGTTGCTATTATGCCGTTTTTATTAATTCCGCCAACGCTTGGCCTAATGAATTACGGTGCTTTTTTTATGAGTAAAGGAATTTCTCTTTTCATTACAGTTGTAGCGAGTACATTTTTAATTATTATTGTCGCAGGACATACAGGACAATATCTTGCGAATAGGAAGGAAAGAGAGTCGCGATGAGCCAAATATTAATCGGAATCGGTTGGGTTCTTTTTACGGTGCTATTATATCAATTATCTAAAAAAATCTATAAATTATTTCCAACACCATTCACCATTCCAATGCTTGTAGCAACTGGATTAATGGCTTTCCTATTTATCGTGCTTGATATACCATATCAACATTATATGGAAAGTGGTGGTGGCTGGATTGCAAAGCTACTTGGACCCGGTGTTGTAGCATTTGCAATTCCTCTTTATAAACAACGTCATGTTCTGCAAAAATATGTTGTACCGATTGCTGGCGGGGTATTAGTAGGTACAACAGTTGCAATCGCTAGTGATTTTGCGATTGCTTCACTTATGGGAACGGATAAAAGCTTAATCTTATCGTCATTACCAAAATCGGTGACAATGCCAGTTGCGATGAGTGTTTCAGAGCAAGTCGGTGGTGTACCTTCCTTAACAGCAGCTTTCGTTGTTATCGCAGGTATTACTGGAACGATTACAGGACCCCTTTTATTAAAATGGAGCCGTGTTACAAATTCAGTTGGTAAAGGTATCGGATTTGGATGTGCTTCTCATATTATGGGCGTGATGAGAGCGATGAAAAATAACGAACATGAAGGTGTTATTGGATCGGTAACAATGACATTAACAGCAATTTTGACATGTTTACTTGGACCGTTATTTGCGATGATGTTTATGTAATAGAAGAAAAGCGAGAGCGCCTCTATAGCTCTCGCTTTTCTATAGAATTTATGCTACAGTTACAATAACTGAATCTTTGTAGGAGGTACGCCAAGTGCATACGTTATTATCAGTTTTACTTATTATTGTATCGATTTTAATGATTGTTATGGTACTTATGCAATCTAGTAATAGCTCAGGCCTTTCAGGTGCAATTTCAGGCGGTGCGGAGCAATTATTTGGTAAGCAAAAGGCACGTGGAATTGAAGCGGTATTAAACCGTATTACAATTGTTTTAGCTGTATTGTTCTTTGTATTAACAATTGGTGTTACGTACTTCAATTTATAAAATTGAAAGAAGAAGCGTTAGTGAATGGTACTAATGGTTCTTCTTTTTTTGTTTTGCTATTTGAAAGATGTTTCTAATTAGATTATAGAAATACAAATATGGTACACTAGATATAGAAAGAATACGACTAGATTACAGAAGAGAAAGAGGAGAAATACATGATGAAATTAGCATCTCCGAAACCATTTACATTTGAGGGTGGAGACCGCGCTGTTTTATTACTACATGGATTCACAGGGAACTCAGCTGATGTACGTATGTTAGGGCGTTTCTTAGAAAAGAAGGGCTATACTTGTCATGCGCCAATTTATAAAGGGCACGGTGTACCACCAGAAGAGCTTGTTCATACAGGGCCTACAGATTGGTGGCAAGATGTAACGGAGGCATATCAGCTTTTAAAAGATAAAGGTTTTGAGAAAATTGCTGTTGTTGGATTGTCACTTGGCGGCGTATTTTCTTTAAAATTAGGTTATACAGTACCGGTTTTAGGTGTAGTACCAATGTGTGCACCGATGTATATTAAGAGTGAAGAAACGATGTACCAAGGTATATTGGCATATGCCCGCGAATATAAAAAACGTGAGCAAAAATCACCTGAACAAATTGAACAAGAAATGTTGGAATTCCAAAAGACACCGATGAATACATTAAAAGCATTACAACAATTAATTGCTGACGTACGTAACAATGTGGATATGATTTATGCGCCAACATTTGTTGTACAAGCACGTCATGACGAAATGATTAATACAGATAGTGCTAACATTATTTATAACGGTGTAGAATCTACGTTAAAAGACATTAAATGGTATGAAGACTCTACGCATGTCATTACACTTGATAAACAACGTGACGAGCTACATGAGGATGTATATAACTTCTTGGAGCAACTAGATTGGTAAGATCTAGTTGCCTCTTTTTTTCATAAGGAATTTTTTGTGAAAACTGTAAAAATCATAAGGGGAGTATTGAAGTTTCACTTTATACATCCCCTATCTTTCGGATACACTAAATAATATAAGGTTTTAAAGGAGGTATTTTTGCTTGGAAGAAATCATACAAGAACATATTGATAAGTTGTTATTATTTATGAGAGAAGAAGCGTATAAACCGCTAACGATACAAGAGTTAGAAGAGGCATTTGGAATTGAAGGTTCTGAGGGTTTTAAAGATTTTGTAAAGGCACTTGTAACGATGGAAGAGAAGGGACTTGTTATTCGTACACGTAGCAACCGTTACGGTCTTCCTGAAAAGATGAATTTAGTACGAGGTAAGTTAATTGGACATGCACGTGGTTTTGCATTCGTTGTACCAGACGAGAAGAAAACGGGAGACGATGATCTTTTCATCCCGCCTACAGAATTAAACGGTGCACTTCATGGCGATACAGTATTAGCACGCCTTAGTTCTCAATCGAGCGGTTCGCGTCAAGAAGGTTCAATTGTACGCATTTTAGAACGTGGCACGAAAGAGCTAGTTGGTACATATACAGAATCGAAAAACTTTGGATTTGTTATACCTGACAATAAGCGCTGGACGAGTGATATCTTTATCTTGAAAAGCGCATCAATGGGTGCTGTAGAAGGTCATAAAGTAGTTGTGAAAATTACGAGCTATCCAGAGAATCGTTTAAGCGCAGAAGGTGAAGTTATTCAAATTCTAGGTCATAAAAATGATCCAGGAGTAGATATTTTATCTGTCATTCATAAACATCATTTACCTTTAGCATTCCCTGAGGAAGTGATGGAGCATGCAAACAGTGTACCAGAAACGATTTCAGAAGAAGATTTAAAAGATCGCCGCGACCTGCGCGATCAAATGATCGTAACGATTGATGGTGCAGATGCGAAAGACTTAGATGATGCTGTTACAGTAACGAAGCTTGAGAACGGTAACTACAAGCTAGGCGTTCACATTGCGGATGTAAGTCATTACGTTCAAGAAGGCTCTCCAATTGATGTTGAAGCAGCGGAAAGAGCGACGAGTGTATATCTTGTTGACCGTGTAATCCCGATGATTCCGCATCGTCTATCTAACGGTATTTGTTCATTAAATCCGAAAGTAGACCGTCTGACGTTATCTTGTGAAATGGAAATCAACAACTTAGGTGATGTTGTTAAACACGAGATTTTCCAAAGTGTGATTAAAACGACAGAGCGTATGACGTATGCTGACGTAAGAAGCATTTTAGAAGATGAGGACGAAGAGTTAATTAAGCGTTATGAGCCGCTCGTACCGATGTTTAAAGAGATGGGTCAATTGGCACAAATTTTACGTGAAAAACGTATGCGCCGTGGTGCAATTGACTTTGACTTTAAAGAAGCGAAAGTATTAGTAGATGAAGAAGGAAAACCGACAGACGTTGTCATGCGCGATCGTTCTGTTTCAGAGAAGTTAATTGAAGAATTTATGCTTGTTGCGAATGAAACAGTAGCAGAGCACTTCCACTGGATGAACGTACCGTTTATGTACCGTGTCCATGAAGATCCGAAAGAAGATAAGCTTGAGCGTTTCTTCGAGTTTGTAACGAACTTCGGATATGCGGTAAAAGGACGTGCGAATGAAGTGCACCCTCGTGCGCTGCAACAAATTCTTGAAATGGTTCAAGGACAGCCAGAAGAAGTAGTTATTTCAACAGTTATGCTTCGTTCTATGAAGCAAGCTCGTTACGATGCGGATAGTTTAGGACATTTCGGTTTATCAACTGAGTTCTACACACATTTCACATCACCAATTCGTCGTTACCCAGATACAATCGTTCATAGATTAATTCGTGAATACATTATTAAGGGTAAAGTCGACAACGAAACGCAAGCAAAATGGCGTGAAAAATTACCTGAGATTGCAGAGCACTCTTCTAATATGGAACGCCGTGCTGTTGAAGCAGAGCGTGAAACAGATGAGATGAAAAAAGCAGAGTATATGGTTGATAAGATCGGTGAAGAGTATGACGGTATGATTAGCTCTGTAACAAACTTCGGTTTATTCGTAGAGCTTCCAAATACAATTGAAGGTCTTGTACACGTTAGCTACTTAACGGATGATTACTACCGTTATGACGAGCAACATTTCGCTATGATCGGAGAACGTACAGGAAACGTATTCCGCATCGGTGACGAAATTACAATTCGCGTTATTAACGTAAACAAAGACGAGCGTGCAATCGACTTTGAAATCGTTGGCATGAAAGGCACACCTCGCCGTAAGTTCAAAGATCGTCCAGTCGTTATCGAGCAGCCAAGAACAGGCAGAAAGAAACGCGGTGGACGTAGCGAGCGCAGTAATGAGCGCGGCGGTGAACGTGGCACAGGTAGAAAATTTGACCGTGGTGGTAAAGGAAAAGGAAGAGGATCTGCATCCGCATCCGCTTCTGCTAGCCAGCCAGGAAAAAAAGATGGTAACGGTAAGAAGAAAAAAGCATTCTTCGAAAACGTACCAGGATTCAAGAAGAAAAAGAAAAAGCGTAAGTAAGAAAAGAGTGGCTTCGCTTTGATGAAAAGCGGGGCCTTTTCTTTTTTCTTCGTGGCTTAAGAGCGAGCCACTTTCGCTTTTTATTGGAATCCAGCTACAGTGGCTAGAATGTTCGGCGGCTTCGCTTCTTCCCCAGAGGCAAAGAGCGCCTCAAGGTCAGAAGCTCCATCCACCTCACATTCTGAGCGAGCCACTTTCGCTTTTAATGGAATCCAGCTACAGTGGCTAGAATCTGTTGGCCATTTCACTCCCTCGGCCGAAGCAAAAAGCGCTTCTCTGTCGGGAGTTCCAATGTCCAAAGATTCTGAGCGAGCCACTTTCGCTTTTTATTAACATTTGTTACAATAGTAAAAATAGAGGAGGGACGTTATATGCCAAAGGGTACAGGTAAGGTTATTGCACAGAATAAAAAAGCATTTCATGATTATTTCATCGAAGAAACATACGAAGCAGGGCTTGTCCTTCAAGGAACGGAAATTAAGTCGATTCGCGCTGGACGCGTAAACTTGAAAGATGCGTTTGCACGTGTACATAATGGTGAAGTATGGGTTCATAATATGCACATTAATACGTACGAACAAGGGAATCGTTTCAACCATGATCCACTTCGTACGAGAAAATTACTTCTGCATAAAAAAGAAATTGATAAACTAGCGGGCGCTGCGAAAGAAACAGGTTACGCATTAGTTCCACTTAGAATTTATTTAAAAAATGGATTTGCAAAGATGGCACTTGGTTTAGCAAAAGGTAAGAAGCAATACGATAAACGTCACGATTTAAAAGAGAAAGAAGCTAAACGTGAAATTGCACGCGCGTTCCGTGATCGCCAAAAGATGTAATACAGATATTTACATTTGTAAAATGGAGCGCGTATGTTATAATAACTTATGTAAGGTTGTTGCACATTGAAAAACAGCTCTTAGTAGCTATCACGATATTTTCTTCGTATGCTCCATTTTTATCATGGGGACGTTACGGATTCGACAGGGATAGTTCGAGCTTAGGTTGCGAGTCGAGGGGATCGGCCTCGTTAAAACGTCAAAGCCTATAATTGGCAAACAAAACAATCTTTCTTTAGCTGCTTAATTGCACTAAAGGTTCCTCCCTCCATCGTCCATGTGGTAGGGTAAGGGACTCAAACTAAGTGGACTACGCCGGAGTTCGCCGTCTGAGGACAAAGGAAGAGAATAACCAGACTAGCAACTTGGAAGCCTGTCGATAGGCCGAAGAGTTCGCGAAATGCTAATATATCGACTACACTCGTAGAAGCTTAAGTGCCGATATTTTTGGACGTGGGTTCGACTCCCACCGTCTCCACCAATACATATTTGGTGGTTTTTTATTTTGTATAATATGAACCATAATTTTGCCAGGTTGGTGAGGTTATGGTTCTTTTTGTTTGTGGTTTTATAGAATGCTGAAGTTGATGGGACGGTATCCCTGAAAGAGAGAATAAAAAATGGTTATTGATGATAAGCGGGTAGATACTATAGCAGATTGTAAACGCTCAATTGTTAAGTGGTTATTATTTTTTTACTTTATTCGAATCTTCATATGTTTTGTGTTTTTATCCATACCTATTGTAAGATTATATAGAGTTCTCCTAATAAACTGTTTTAATGGATTATTTAGGGGTTTTAAATTTATAAATCTTAAATTATTTTTTCGGGATAATTTTTTTATCTGAATAATTTATATTGAAGTAGAGGTGAACCATCGGTGAAGCAGGTGTTGGTGATTAAAAATGAACGGTCTTCAGCAAAGAAAATCGTAAGCGGTTTAACGCAAGAGGGCCATTTCATTTTAAAACTTCACAATGAAAACCAAGGTTTAAATATAGCATATGAGCAAGATTGGGATATTATCATATTGGATTGGGATTCATTAAGTATATCGGGACCAGAAATTTGTAGACAAATACGACTTGTTAAAACGACACCAATCATTATTGTGACCAACAATATTTCTAGCGAGGATTGCATAGCAGGGTTACAAGCAGGAGCAGATGATTATATTAGAAAACCATTTGTGAAGGAAGAATTAGTAGCGAGAGTTCAAGCTATTTTAAGAAGAAGTGACTATAACCAGCAAAATGAGACAAACTTTTTTCAGTTTAAAGATCTCTTTGTTGATGCATCTAGCAATATTGTGAAAAAAGGTGGCAAAAATCTCTCGCTTACGAAGCGCGAGTACGATTTACTTGTATTTTTAATTAAGAATAAAAATACGATATTAAGCCGTGAAATGCTTTTGAATCAAGTTTGGGGATATGACGTAGTAGTAAATCCGAATGTAGTAGACTTATATATTGGGTATGTAAGAAAAAAGCTAAAGTGCGAGAAGAAAGATAGATATATTCAAACGATACATGGCAGAGGCTATTCAATGGTTGAATGATAAAAATAAGATAATAAAGTAGTTTCTGTGAAATATTAGCTATTACTGCGCGTATTTTGTAAGGGAAGGTCTCTGTCCCGTATTTGTTGAGAAAGTATTTAATGAAGGTTAATCAACAGTCCTGACCGCACATATTACTTTTTATGCTTGATTTTATGAATTCATACGATTCACAAGATTTTCACAGAATTAATGACTATACTAATTAACAGGATGTTCAAATGAAAATGATTATCAATAGCGATTCAATTGAATAAAAGTTATCTTCTAATTCAATCTATGGATGTCATCATTTTCGAAATAAATCACACTATAAGGAGTATACATATGAAAAAATCTATGCTTTTAAAATTAGTGAGTATTCTAGCAATTTTTACTTTAATGTTAGTGGCTTGCTCAGATTCAAGTAAAGAAACTTCGAAGGCTAATAATAAAGATAATGGTAGTGATAAGCCAAAAACGGTTGAAATCACTGATGCTCATGGAACTGTTAAAGTACCTGTAAACCCAAAGAATGTAGTTGCTTTGGATAACAGAACTTTTGAAACTTTATCTGATTGGGGAATTAAATTAGCGGCTGCTCCAAAGGATATCATGCCTGCTGATTCAGCATATAAAAAGGATGAAAAAGTTCAAAATATTGGGAATCACCGTGAACCAAATCTAGAAATTATTGCAGCGGCAAACCCTGATCTTGTAATCGTTGGTCAAAGATTTGCTGATCATTATGAAGAAATCAAAAAATTAGTGCCAAATGCAGCTGTTATTGATCTTAATTTTGATGTTTCTGAGAAGGCTACTAAGCCTGGAGAAAACTTAGTAAAAGGACTTAAAGATTCTACAACTACTTTAGGTAAAATCTTTGCTAAAGATAAAGAAGCTAAACAATTAGTAGCTGATTTCGATAAATCTATTGAAAAGGCAAAATCTGCTTATAACGGAAAAGATAAAGTTATGAGTGTTATCGTTACTGGTGGAAATATTGGCTTTGCTGCGCCGCACTCTGGTCGCGTTTGGGGACCTATGTATGAAATTTTCGGTTGGACTCCAGCATTAGAAGTTTCGAATTCTACTGCAGGTCATAAAGGTGATGACGTTTCTGTTGAAGCTATCGCACAAACAAATCCTGATTGGCTTTTCGTATTAGATCGTGATGCTGCAACATCTGATGCAGCTAAGTCAACACCTGCTAAGGATGTTATTTCTAAATCACCAGCTCTTCAAAACACAACTGCTGTTTCTAAACAACAAGTTGTTTATGCACCAGAAGATACTTACACAAATGAATCAATTCAAACTTATATAGAGTTATTTGGAAATCTTGCAAAAACTTTAGCTAAGTAGTGTAAAGGGGTACGAAACAGTGTCAAAAAATATGATTTCTAGGGTTGAGAATATTTCTCAACCCCAGTTTTATAATCACAATAAAATATGGACAAAACCTTTTATAATAGCGGTTATAGTTGTTATAATTTTAGGGATTATATCACTGTTTACTGGAGTTTATGATATACGTGGACAAGAGGACGGAATGGAGATGTTTTTCATCACTCG
This sequence comes from Bacillus sp. RZ2MS9, assembly GCF_001816185.2. Lineage (NCBI taxonomy): Bacteria > Bacillati > Bacillota > Bacilli > Caryophanales > Bacillaceae > Bacillus > Bacillus sp. RZ2MS9. The sequence goes on along the minus strand of NZ_CP049978.1, from coordinate 4,960,904 downwards.
TGTTCCGAGAACAGTTGCATTAATGCTTACTGGAGCTGCAATGGCGATGGCAGGACTCGTAATGCAATTAATTACACAGAATCGTTTTGTTGAACCTACTACAACGGGGACGATTGAATGGTCAGGCTTAGGCCTGCTTTTTGTGTATTTATTATTTCCTGCCCCGACTTTAGTTCAAAGAATGACTGGTGCAATCATTTTTTCTTTTATAGGAACTATGATTTTCTTTCTATTTTTAAGAAGAGTTAAGCTTCGTTCGTCTTTAATTGTTCCGATTATCGGATTGATGCTTGGAGCAGTAATTTCTGCAGTGTCTACTTTTTTAGGACTCCTTTTTCAAAAGACGCAAAGTATTGAAACTTGGTTTGTAGGTTCATTTGCTAACATTCAGGTGGGAAGATATGAATATTTATGGCTGATTGTTATCATTACTTTTCTTATTTTTATGTATGCTAATAGATTGACTTTAGCTGGACTAGGAGAAGATGTCGCAACAAGTCTTGGAGTTAATTACAATAGAATTGTTCTTTTTGGGACTGCTCTTATCTCTGTTGCAGTTGGAATTGTTGCAGCTGTTATTGGACACTTACCTTTCTTAGGATTAATTGTGCCAAATATCGTTTCAATGTTTAGAGGTGATGATCTTAGGAGTAATTTACCTTGGGTTTGTGTGATCGGAATGGGATCAATAACTGCCTGTGACACCATTTCTCGAACAATTATACAGCCTTTTGAATTACCTGTTTCTTTAATACTTGCAACAGTGGGAGCAGTCGTGTTTATTACTATTTTATTGAGACAAAGAAAACCAAGGAGGCTACGATGATCACATTAGAATATAGAAAAAAAGAAAATGTCGAAATCGATTCTAGCCTTCATAATGAAAGTAGATCAGCTAGCGCTTTTCGGTCTAAGAAGGAAGCAAAACGTTATTGGATTTTACTCATAACATTGATTGCTTTAGGTCTTCTTTCTTCATATGGACTTTTAGTTTATAACAATCCAGTTCCGATAGATTCACCTTCTTTTATCCCAGTCGTTAAGAGAAGGATAGTAGCTATTGTTGCAATGATTATTGCTGCGGTTTGCCATAGCTTGTCGACAGTTGCTTTCCAATCTATTACGAATAATAAAATTATTACTCCTTCACTTTTAGGTTTCGAATCACTTTATTCAGCAATTCAAACGAGTACAGTATTCTTCTTTGGTGCTAGTGCGTTAATAAATTTTAATGGAATTGGATCATTTTTATTCCAAGTTGTTGTTATGGTCTTCATGAGTTTGATACTTTATGGATGGTTACTTTCCGGTAAATACGGGAATTTACAACTTATGCTTTTAGTTGGAATTATTATTGGTACCGGGCTAAACTCTGTGTCAACTTTCATGAGAAAACTACTTGCGCCTTCAGAATTTGATATTTTACAAGCAAGATTATTTGGTTCTGTTAATCATGCAGATCCTGCATATTTTCCTATTGTAATTCCTATGATCATAATTGTAGCGGTATTAATTTTTGCTCATTCTAAGAATTTGAATGTTTTGTCACTAGGAAAAGATGTTGCTACTTCTTTTGGAGTTAAATATCAACCTAGTGTAATTTATACGCTTGTATTAGTAGCTATTTTAATGTCCATTTCAACAGCTCTAATTGGGCCACTTACTTTCTACGGCTTTTTAGTAGCAACTTTGAGTTATCAGGCAGCGGCAACTTATGATCATAGATATATTTTTCCGATGGCTTTTGCTATAGGATTTTTAATAATGACGAGCGCATACTTTTTAATGTATCATGTATTCCATGCTCAAGGTGTAGTTTCAGTTATTATTGAATTATTTGGTGGAATCATATTCTTAACTATAGTTTTAAGGAAGAGGGCTTTATGATAAAAATTGATAATGTTAAAAAGTTCTATACTGATAAGGTAAAAATAGGACCTTTGGATATTGAAATACCAAAAGCAGGCTTTACTTCTTTAATTGGACCAAATGGTGCTGGAAAGTCCACGACACTTTTGATGATTGGCAGACTTTTAGATATGGATGAAGGCCAAATTCAGGTAGCAAATATGGATGTTTCTGAATCCAAATCAAAAGACTTAGCAAAAGTTTTGACTATATTGCGACAAGAAAATCATTTTGTAACTAGGCTTACAGTTAGACAATTAGTTGGATTTGGGCGCTTTCCTTATTCAAAGGGAAGATTGACTAAAGAAGATGAGGTTATCATTTCTAAATATATCGATTTCTTAGATTTAACTAGTTTAGAGAATAGATATTTAGATGAGCTTTCTGGTGGTCAAAGACAAAGGGCATATGTAGCGATGGTATTGTGCCAAGAGACGGAATATGTACTTTTGGACGAACCTTTGAACAACCTTGATGTTGCTCGTTCTGTTCAAATGATGGAGCATTTAAGACGTGCAGCTAATGAATTTGGAAGAACAATTTTGACTGTCATGCATGACATAAATTTTGCAGCTAAATACTCGGATAAAATTTGTGCTATGAAAGATGGACAAATTGCTGCTTTTGGAACAGTAGAAGAAGTTATGGACTCAACACTTCTGACAGATATTTTTGAAACAAAAATAGAAATTATTAATGGTCCTTATGGGCCAATCGCAGTTTATTAGTTATAAAATGTAAAAAAATACCGTAGCTTGTGTAGATTATGCAAGCTACTCTAGTTGAAGTTGCTGTCTGTATTTTATAGGCAGCAGCTTTTTTATGTGACTACTCATAAAATGCAAAAGAATGCTTCACCTTTTCAAGTATGTACTAAACGAAAAAAATATCCCTGTATAACTTTTTAAAAGAATTCAGCTTGTTTTTTGATATGTAATATTGCATATCAGAGTGTATTGATAAAAGTGTAAGGGGTCACTATAATGAGGGCATAAAGATAAATCACATTTTCGTAGCAATAAAAAGGAGGAAATAATATGGAAATCGCAATGGCAGTTTTAAAATTTGTAGGTGGCGTAATCCCGTTAATTCAAGAACTTTTAAAAGCATTTATGTAAGTTTATTAGTTAGCTATCATTTATCAATCATTATCATATTTTACTAAAAAAAGAACGGGGTGACTTTTCTGAATATTAAGAAAAACACTAAAAGAAGAAAGTTCCTTGCATGTTTATTAGTTAGTCTATGCACTATTAATTATTCATCTATTTCCTTCGCAGAAACACAAGCAAGTAATGCAAGTAATGCAACTGATGTAACCAAAAATGCTAGTGGCATTGATACTGGTATAGCAAATCTTAAATATAATAATCAAGAGGTTTTAGCTGTAAATGGTGATAAAGTAGAAAGTTTTGTTCCGAAAGAAAGTATCAATTCAAATGGTAAATTTGTAGTAGTGGAACGCGAGAAAAAATCACTTACAACGTCACCAGTCGATATTTCAATTATTGATTCTGTAGTGAATCGCACGTATCCAGGAGCTGTACAACTTGCAAATAAAGCTTTTGCAGACAATCAACCAAGTTTATTAGTGGCTAAGAGAAAGCCTTTGAATATTAGTATAGACTTACCGGGCATGAGAAAAGAAAATACAATCACTGTCCAAAATCCGACATATGGTAATGTAGCTGGAGCAGTAGACGATTTAGTATCTACTTGGAATGAAAAGTATTCTACAACACATACGTTACCTGCAAGAATGCAGTATACGGAATCTATGGTTTATAGTAAATCACAAATAGCAAGTGCTCTTAATGTTAACGCTAAATATCTTGATAACAGTCTAAACATTGATTTTAATGCGGTTGCAAATGGAGAGAAAAAAGTGATGGTAGCGGCGTATAAGCAAATATTTTATACGGTAAGTGCTGAACTACCTAACAATCCATCCGACCTTTTTGATAATAGCGTTACTTTTGACGAGTTAACTCGAAAAGGCGTAAGTAATTCGGCTCCACCTGTTATGGTTTCAAATGTAGCTTATGGTAGAACGATTTATGTAAAATTAGAAACAACATCTAAGAGCAAAGATGTACAAGCTGCTTTTAAAGCCTTACTTAAGAATAACAGCGTTGAAACAAGTGGACAGTATAAAGATATTTTTGAAGAAAGTACCTTTACTGCTGTAGTATTAGGCGGAGATGCGAAAGAGCATAACAAGGTTGTTACTAAAGATTTCAATGAAATCCGAAATATCATTAAAGATAATGCTGAATTAAGTCTTAAAAATCCAGCATACCCAATTTCATATACAAGCACTTTCTTAAAAGATAATGCAACTGCTGCTGTTCATAACAATACAGATTATATTGAGACGACAACTACAGAATATTCAAGTGCTAAAATGACACTTGATCATTACGGTGCTTACGTTGCTCAATTTGATGTATCTTGGGATGAATTCACATTTGACCAAAAGGGTAACGAAGTATTAACACATAAAACATGGGATGGTAGCGGAAAAGACAAAACGGCTCATTACTCTACAGTTATCCCTCTTCCACCGAACTCAAAAAATATAAAAATTGTAGCAAGAGAATGTACAGGTCTTGCATGGGAATGGTGGAGAACAATTATTAATGAACAAAATGTTCCATTAACAAATGAAATAAAAGTTTCAATTGGAGGAACAACATTATACCCAACAGCTAGTATTAGTCATTAAGTATAAAACAAGCGCCCTATAAGTAGGGCGCTTTTTACTTGGTCACAAATTTTATTTTGTATCGGTATGTTTTTAAGTTTTGTAAATCATCAACTATAAGGTGGGAATATTGTGCAGACGAAAAGCTACATGTTTTTCGTCTTTTCGTTCTCTTGCTTAATAAGAAAGATCCTGTAACTCAGTACAGGATCTTTAATCAAACGTTTTTAAAAGCTAAATTGTGGTTTCATATCACCTTTATAAGGTTCATGTTCAACGAATATAGTTATATCGTTACCAGCTTGGTCTTTACCAGTTCTTTTATACGTAAATTTATTTTTATTTAGTTCAGTAAGTTCAAGAGCAGCACCGTATTTGTTATTTCCAATTGAAACATGGGCTCTTATTTTATTTTCGTGTACAACATCGAAGTAGCCATAATCACCGCGGCTTTGACCTGTTTCGCTATTGAAAAACTCATATTTATTAGATTTGTCATCAAATTTTGCTAGACTTATAAAATTCGAATTAAACTGTGTTACATCGTTACCAGCTTCGTCTAATACCTTTGTTCCGTGCCAAAGGGTACCGCCTAAAATTTTATCTCCATCAACGTTTTTAACAATATCTCCTGTAGTCGTGTTCAGCTGCTTGTCCGGATCAGTGAAAGAAAGTTCTTTTTCTTTATATGGAACATGTTCAACGAAAACTTCTACATCTTTACCGTTAGCGTCTTTCCCTATTCGTTTATAAGTAAATACATTTTTATTTAGTTTTGTCATGTCAACGACAGCTTGATACTTCATTGATTCTGAAATTAATATTCTCTTTTTCCCATCATTTGTGATAAAGAAAGTTCCTTTATCGCCACGACTTGCACCTGTTTTAGCATCAAAAAATTCATATCTGCCGGACTTCGCATCATATTTTGCAAGACCGATGAAGTTTGCATTCTCTTTTGTTAAGTCATTCTTATCTTTGTCATACACTCGTGTACCTTGCCAATTTGTCTCGCTAAGAATATTAGCCATTTTTTGCCCTTTAGTTAATTTATTTTCCTTTTTTGTTTCTTTAGCAACTTGTTCTTGCTTTTGTTTCCCATGATTTTCTTCAGCTTTAGTACCAGCACACCCTGTTAATGCTAATGTGAATCCGAGCAGTATGGATGATAGTGTTTTTGTTTTTTTGTTCATGTTTTATCGTCTCCTTATTTTATGATTTTAGGTAGTACGGTTAGCGATTATAGTAGCAGTGCGTCATATACGAACTTAGTTGCTACGTTTCTTATGTTAATACTCGACTATAAACTGCCTCTAAATAAAACATTAAAAAAAGATAAACTAATTCCTAAAAAATGTTCATATTTATAAAAAATTGCTAGCTTGCTGTAGTGCCTACGAGTAATCCCAAAAATACATTGTAAAGAAGAAGGAAAGCCACTAACAATAATGTAATTGCTAATAGAGCTAATCGATTGTAGTGCAAAACTTTTGAGGAAAACTGTAAGGAAAATGAAGATTTTATAGAATTCGTTTCGTATAGGAAGGGGATGCCCATGTTTGATTCAACAGATTTTAAGATTATACAATTACTACAAGAAAACGCTAGAATGAACTGGAAGGAAATTGGGGAGATAGTACATTTGACTGGCCAGGCTGTTGGGAAACGAATTAATAAATTAGAAGAGGCAGGTGTCATTCAAAAATATACGATAAATATTGACAGGGCTAAGCTAGAAGGTTCTATTATGACCTTTGTTACACTATTTTTGCATGCACCGCACTATCATAATCAAATTCAAAACTTTTTTGAAAAAATGGACGTAATTACTGAAATGTATCGTATAAGCGGCGATGGGTGCTATGTCATGACTCTTCACACATCTTCGCATCAGCAATTAGAAGAGGCTCTTGCAGATGTTTTACATTATGGTGATTATCGTATAAATACTGTTATTAAGACAATTGAAAAAAAGAAAGGATAAGATACTTATCCTTTCTTTTCTCATATGGAACTGTAATTCTTTATTTGCTTTTGTTTATAAAACAGCTCGCTGACATGATTGTTGCATAAATATCACCAAACTCTAATGCACTCATGAACGATTGATGAGCGTGTACTGCGGGGATTAAATTTCCTTGTAATTCTAAATCTTTTGTTGTACAAGCATCTTCAATTACAATACATTGAAATCCGAAGTCACTGGCAGCGCGTACTGTTGCATCAATACATACATGAGTCATCATACCGCAAATGACTAATTGATCTATTTCTTCTGTCTTTAATGTTTCTAATAAATGTGTTCTAAAAAAACTGTTAGGGTGGTGTTTTTGAATGACTCTTTCGTTAGCAATCGGTTGTACATCATCATAAATTTGAACACCTACTGTATCGGGTAAGAAGAAAGTAGCCCCTTCATTGTTCGCAATATGTTGTACGTGAATAACTGTTTTATGCTTTTCACGAAATACTTTCAAAACTTCTTTCGCTTTGTGTGCGGCTTTTTCAGGTTGATGTAATTCCATATTGCCGCCTGCAAAGTAATCATTTTGTATGTCTACTAATAGTAACGCCTCTTTCATCGTTATTCCCCCATACTTAGTGATTTAGTACGTTATTTGTACTGTGCCGTTATTATATAAATTGTAGCTATGCGTAAGTAATAACGTCGTGAAACGATTTTAACGTATATAGTTTCATTGTGAAAAAGGTGAAAGTTGGTATAGGTACAAATGGATTTTGTGAAATTCACGGCAAAGTTATAGGTAGAGTGGCGTTGTAGGATAAAAACATAACTTTGCTAGAGGAGCGGGTTATGTTTTTTTTATGAGGAAATACGATTTTAAGTTTTTGCTGAGGGTGTTTTTCTGGGGTATGCTGTGAGTGAGTGGAGGGAGGTAGTGTCGGATATTGTCGACCGATCGATATATTGGAAAAATCGTTGATATATTGTGAGTTATGATAGATATATTGGAAAAATCGTTGATATATTGCGATTTGTGATAGATATATTGAAAAAATCGTTGATATATTTGTAAAGGGGTGTTTGAGATGATTGTGAAAGAAAGAAAAATGCCGATTTATATAAGACAGTTAGAAGCGCTTCTTAGAAGGTTACCTGTACATCATCCAAAACGAAATTTAATTGGAGAAAACTTAGCAAAACACATGGCGGGGTATAAAGGGGAGCAAGCAATTGATTATCCACTTAGTTTTATTTCTGAGAAAGAATACAGTGTTTTACATGACGTTCGCTTATCTAATCATGATCAATACTTTCAAATTGATACTATTATCCTTTCCACAAAGTTTCTTCTTTTTCTTGAGATAAAAAATATAGCAGGTACATTAATGTTTGATGCAAAGTTTAATCAACTTATCCGAATAACAGAAGGAAATTCAGAGGGATTTCCAGATCCGGTTTTACAAATAAAAAGGCAAGAAATACAACTAAAGAAATGGTTAAGCTTACATGGATTTTCCTCTAGTCTTCCGATTGAGTCCCTCGTTGTTATTAGCTCGCCTCGTACCATTATAAAATCTTCAGATGACAATCTTCTTCATACAATTATTCATAGTGCAAATTTACCTCATAAAATAAAGTGGTTTGAAAGTAAATATAAGAGAAAGGTTATAGATAATGTAGATAGGCTCATTCATCAAATAATAATGGAGCATTCTCCACTTCAACAAAATATACTTGAGCAATATAAAATAGAAAAAGAGGAGTTGTTAAATGGAGTACAATGTGAGAAATGCTTAGTTATTCCAATGGTTAAAGTGAAGAAGGGGTGGCGTTGTAAAAGTTGTAAAGATTTTTCAAAAGTGGCACATGAGGGTGCTATACGAGATTATGCATTGCTTATTAGTACGACATGTACGAACGGTAATTTGAAAGAGTTTCTCCATGTTTCGTCGGGTATGGTTGTAAACAGAATTCTCCACACACTAAATCTGCCCTTCACTGGCAACAACAAAGGACGAATATATGATTTAACTTCTTTCCAATCGTAATTTTGCTATAATAAATAAGTACTTATACGAAGGGGAGTCTAAAGAGAAAATGAAGTCATTTAATATCGATCATGTTATAGCTAGTGTTTTGCAATGGATATTAAATATAGCCTTAATTATATTATCCATTGTGTTATCAATTTTCTTAGTGAATGAGACAATTACGTTCGTGCAGTATATTTTTTCGGCAAAAGAGTATACGTCTTATAAATTGGTTGAAAGTATCATCGTCTATTTCTTATACTTCGAGTTCATTGCATTAATTATTAAGTATTTTAAATCGAATTATCATTTCCCGTTACGTTATTTTATTTATATCGGAATTACGGCCTTAATTCGATTAATTATTGTGTCTCATGAGGAACCGATGGAGACGTTATTATACGCAGGAGCAATTCTTGTTTTAGTTATTGCTTTATACATATCAAATATGAGAGATTTGAGAAAAGAGTAGTAGTGCAGACATAAGTTTGCACTACTTTTTTACATCTTGACCTTCAAGTTGCTTGAAAGTTTACAATGAAATTAGGGCGTTTGAAATCGAAAAAAATTGAGAAATTAAGTGAAGAGGTTTCTTTTACTTGGAGGTTATAGGAATGAATCAGGAATTGAAGTTACGTCCATTAGAACGAGAAGATTTAAAGTTTGTACACGAACTGAATAATAATGCGCATATTATGTCGTATTGGTTTGAAGAGCCGTATGAGGCATTTGTGGAGCTGCAAGACTTATATGATAAACATATACATGATCAAAGCGAACGCCGATTTATCGTTGAGAAAGACAATGAAATGGTTGGATTAGTTGAGTTAGTAGAAATCGATTATATTCACCGTAGAACAGAATTCCAAATCATTATTGATCCGAATTATCAAGGATATGGTTATGCAGTGGATGCGACGCGTTTAGCGATGGATTACGCTTTTTCCGTACTAAATATGCATAAGATTTATTTAGTTGTGGATAAGGAAAATGAAAAGGCAGTACATGTTTATAAAAAAGTTGGGTTTATGGTAGAAGGTGAGCTTATCGATGAGTTTTTCGTTGATGGTAACTATCATAATGCGATAAGAATGTGTATGTTTCAGAAGCAATATTTTGAAAACAAGTAGTTGAAAGATTCGGAAGTAATGTTGACGCTTCGTAAAACCGTATGCTAAAATCCTTTTTAAGTATTAAGGAAGGTGCATAATATGCTTTATATAAAATTTGTAAAACTCATTAGAAAACTTTGCTCCGCACAAATGTATACGGTGAAGCGTTGTACGGAGCTTAATCAAGGGGTATAAATCCCCTATATTCATCGGCTGAATAACTTTTCTAAAAAAGTATAGTTTATCTATGCTTATTTCGTTATGGTTTTTCAGCTGGTGTATAAAATAGATTAAGGGGCCATAGACAATGCTTTGTCTATGGCCCTTTGTGTATATTATTCCGATGAGTCTTTACTATAAATTGGAGTAGTATAGGAAAAACCACGAAGCAGAGGGCTAGTGTCGAATGACGCTATCTCTCTGCTTTTTTTAATTTCAGGAAAAGAGGAATAAAAATGAGTTTACTTAAAGTGGAAAGTTTATCACATAGTTTTATAGATAAAGTATTATACGAAAATGCTTCTTTTGATTTGCATAAAGGGGAGCATATGGGAATTGTTGGACAGAATGGTGCAGGAAAAAGCACATTAATGAAAATATTGGTGGGGGAAATTATTCCTGATAAGGGAGACATAAAGTGGCAACCTAATATTCAAATTGGACATCTTGATCAATACGCAGAAATTGATGAGGGTTATACCATTTCACAATATTTAAAGAGAGCCTTTTATGATTTGTATGCAATGGAAAAGAGAATGAACAAGTTATATGAAGAAAGTGCGATGACTGGAGATGAAAATCAACTATTGAAAGCGGCAGAAATTCAAGAACTGCTCGAGGCTCGTGATTTTTATTCAGTAGATAGTATTACGAATAAGGTGGCAGCCGGTTTAGGTATTGATGTGATTGGGATGGATCGTGTGATTGGTGAATTAAGCGGAGGGCAGCGTGCAAAGGTAATTTTAGCGAAGCTCTTATTAGAAGAGCCTAATATTTTATTGCTAGATGAACCGACGAATTTTCTCGATAAGGAGCATGTGGAGTGGCTTGCTAATTATTTAATGAATTTTGAAGGAGCGTTTATTGTCGTATCACATGATTTTGATTTTCTGGAAAAGGTAACTTCTTGCATATGTGATGTAGAGTTCGGAACAGTTAAGAAGTATTACGGCAAATACTCAGATTTTGTAAGACAAAAGGAGCATTTGCGAAAAGATTATATTCGCCAATATTATGCACAGCAAAAGAAAATTGAAAAAACGGAAGAGTATATTCGTAGAAATATTGCTGGGGTGAATTCAAAAATAGCGCAAGGTCGTAGAAAACAATTACAGCGTATGGAAAGAATTGCGCCACCAAGTTTTACTCATAAACCGTCTATTCATTTTCAGGAACTTCCCATTTCAGTTCAGACAGTTCTTGAAGTAAATAATCTTGAAGTTGGTTACGACTTCGCTCTCTTACCAAAGTTGAATTTTTCAGTAATGGGTGGGCAAAAACTTGTTATTACAGGTTTCAATGGAGTAGGGAAATCTACTTTATTAAAAACAATCGTTGGAAATATTGCTAGTATTTCTGGAGAGTTTCACTTTTCAGAGCAAATAAAGATTGGATATTATGAGCAAGATTTAAATTGGAGCAATGATTCTTTAACGCCGCTTCAAATTATTTCAGAACAGTTTCCTAAACTGAATATGAAGGAAATACGCCATCATTTAGCTGCGTGTGGAGTGAAGGATACGCACGTTTCGCAAGAAATTCGTACGTTAAGTGGTGGTGAACAATCGAAGGTGAAACTGTGTGGATTATTACTATCACCTTGTAACTTCTTAATTTTAGATGAGCCGACAAATCATTTGGATGCAGAAGCGAAGGAAGCTTTGCAAAAGGCGTTAATTAAGTTTAAGGGCAGTATTATACTCGTATCTCACGAAGCAAGTTTTTATCTTGATTGGGCAGATAGCATCTTTCATATAGAGACGGGATTAGTTAAGGGGGTGTGAAACGTATGAGTGAAAACAATTGGAAAACGAAAATTATATTATTTTTGACCGCTCAAACTATTTCGTTGTTCGGTTCCTCTCTCGTGCAATACGCGATTATATGGTATATCACCCTTACAACATCATCAGGAGTGATGTTGACTATTTCAACTGTTTGCGGTTTTCTACCACAAATTGCGATATCTTTGTTTGCAGGTGTTTGGATTGATCGTTATGACCGTAAAAAGATGATTATGTTATCGGACGGGATTATAGCGATTGCGACGTTAGTTTTAGCAATTTTATTTTTAACAGGATATAAAAGTATTTGGTTACTTTTTATTGTGTTACTCATTCGTTCAGCTGGAACAGGAGTACAAACGCCAGCTGTGAATGCATTAATTCCGCAAATCGTTCCGAAAGAGTATCTTATGAAAGTAAATGGAATAAATAGCAGTATTACATCTTTAATTATGTTTCTTTCTCCAGCAGCAAGTGCTACGATTCTTTCTATTGCCAGCATTGAAACAACATTTTTTATTGATGTTATTACGGCTATGATTGGAATTGGTATTATGTTTATCATTCAGGTGGAAGGACATGTGAATGTAGAGAGTAAGCAAAAATCTAATCTACAAGGAATTAAAGAAGGGTTCTCTTATTTAAAAGAAAATGTATTTATTAAAAGGCTAATCGTTTTATTGATTATCGTCATGATTTTAATAAGTCCAGCTGCTTTTTTAACACCTTTAATGGTAACTCGTTCTTTCGGGGCCGAAATGTGGAGACTTACTGCTAGTGAGATGACCTTTAGTGCGGGAGCGGCAGCTGGTGGCATATTGATTGCAGCGTGGGGTGGTTTCCGTAATCGTATGCATACAACAGCGCTAGCTTGTGCGTTGTATGGACTGCTTATGATTGGACTAGGGATCGCTCCGGTATTTATTATGTATTTAGTCTTTAATTTTTTAATTGGTATAACAATGCCGTGCTTCAATACACCAGTTACTGTGTTATTGCAAGAGAAAGTAGAACCATCAATGCACGGACGGATGTTTAGCCTTGTACAAATTGCGAATTCATGCGCGCTTCCTTTAGGAATGATAATATTTGGTCCGTTGTCGGATATGTTTAGTGTAGAGATTTTGTTAATTTATGCTGGGATATTCGTGCTATTTTGCGCAATGTATATTGTATTAAGCAAGAGGTTTGAAGTGTAAATATTTATAATTTAGAAGGTTTGTGAAGTGATTTAAGATGCTTTGCAAACCTTTTTGTTGGTTGTTTAGTCAATAATTATTTTTTAGATAATATGATGGTAAGAATCTAAGGGGAATTACATAAGTAGAGGAGAATGTGAAATGAAAAATAAATACGTAGTAGCTATTTCTTTCATGATTTTAGCGATTATTTCTTTAACGATACATGCTTCAAACAGTAAAGTAGGAGCGGATGGATTTCTTGAAGAACCTTTCTTTTTCCTAGTACCGATAAGTTATATATTGTTCCTTAGTGGTATTGGTATATTGCTATTTGGATTTATTACTTCAAAGCTGAAAAAGGGCAATAGATAGGGACAAAACACTCACTATGAAATAGAAACATACCATATGGAAGAAAAAGAATAAGTGAGATGAATCATGATGAATCATTATTTTTATAATGGTAGACAAGTAGGAGCTGCTATTACGCTGGCTGGGGCACAAGGGACAATTCATGCTGTGAATCAAGCTATTCAAATGCAGCAACAAGCATATTTTGCACAAATGATGCAAAGTCAGTATATGCCGTATTCACAACTTCCGATGCAAATTGTACATTACGATGTACATCCAGCTGGTTTATTTTCCATTCCATATGGCGGGACATATTTCTTATGAAAGAAAGCGACTCAATAGAGTCGCTTTTTTTATATTCCGCCTAGCTTCATTCCAAGGAAGGCGAAGAGGATACCAATTATGTAAGTAGCACTTAAATATAAAAGGAAGATGTATAGCTTTTTACGATTGAGAAGCTGAACAGATTCTAATTTAAACGTAGAAAATGTAGTGAATGCGCCCATAAATCCAGTACCTAATAATAGTTGCCAGCCTGTAGTAACTCCGTTGCCGATTATATATCCAAGTAAAAATGCTCCTGTTATATTAATAAGGAATGTAGCAATTGGAAATTGTGTTTTATTTCTTTTCTTAAACCAATTGCTAATTGCAAATCGTGTAATCGCACCGAAAAATCCTCCTGTTGCGACTAATAAAGCTTCTATCATGAGTAATCACCTTCTGTAAGAGATTTCTTAATTAAGAAATCTCCAAGTGTATAGCCAAGACCAGACATAATGAGGCCACCAAGTATGCTGCATGATACATATAAGAAGGCTATGCTCCACTCAGAATGATTGATCAATTGCACAGTTTCTACACTAAATGTTGAAAAAGTCGTAAAGGAACCGATGAATCCAGTTCCGATGCCTGTGATAACCTCTGAAGGTAAGATGTTTAGCCGAGCGATATAAGTAGTTAGCCACGCTAAGAAAAAGCAACCGATTAAGTTAATGAGTAATGTTGCCAATGGAAATGAATGATGCCAAAATGTGTTGATATTAAGACCTAAATAATAACGAGAAAGAGCTCCTAATATACCAGCAATGCCAACGATAATATAAATCAATTTTCTCACCTCTTTAAATAGCTTGCTCAAAAAAATAGACTCCTACCAGTATCCATACTGGTAGGAGTCATTAGCTAAGCAGCGTTTATGGCGAACTCCATCGCCTATGATTATTACATATAGTGTACTAAATATACCGTTTAATTTCCAGTGAGGAGGAGGGTGTAACTTTTCTTTTTTTGATGTCTGAAGGCTTTTTAAGTAATTAAAATGGGATCGATTACTTATCAACTAAATATAGTGATATACGGTTTTAATTATGATAAAATGTTTCTTATGTGTGTCGTTTTGTTTTATTTGACTGAAAATAAAGAAAAATAAATTTGCGTGAAAAGGAGTCATTTATTTGAAGAAATTTTTAAAAATCGTATTTACATGTGTTTTAGTAGTAGCGGGCATTGTAGGAGGATTTCTAGCTTATATGACACTTACTAAAGAACAGCCTGCTGATGTTATAAGCTTGAAGGTAGAGAATAATAAGGAGCGCGTATTAGCGACTGGAAATGAGTTTAAAGTTACAACATTTAATATTGGATATGCTGGGTTAGATAAGGATCAAGATTTCTTTATGGATGGTGGAAAGGGATCTGGTTCAAGTAGTAAAGAGCAAACGGAAACTAATTTAAAGAATATGCTTTCGTTTTTACAAAATGAGAATAGTGATTTTGCACTATTACAAGAAGTTGATATAAAGTCACTTCGTTCATTTGATGTAAATGAACATGAATTTTTGAAAAAAGGATTACCTGATTATGTTTCGTCATTTGGCAAGAACTACGATACGAAATGGGTTCCAGTGCCAATAACAAATCCAATGGGATATGCGGAGGCTGGATTAAGTACGTTTTCTAAATACACTGTTCAAGAAGCGAAGAGGTTCCAGCTACCTGGAATGGAGCCTTGGCCAAAGCGTTTGTTTGATTTAGATCGAGCAATTGTGGAATATAAAATTCCTGTTAATAATGGAAAACATGTTAGACTCGTAAATTTACATTTGTCTGCTTATGATGAAGGCGGGAAAATTAGAAAACAGCAAGTAGAGTATTTAAAAGAATATATGAACAAGTATTATGAAAATGGTGATTACGTAATAATGGGTGGAGATTGGAATCAATTGGTTTCGAACGCTCAATTAAGTGATCCGAAGTTCGTGAAAGAGCGTCCTGAGTGGTTAGTAGAGTTACCGAAGGACTTTACAGACGGTGGCTTTAAGTGGGCTGTAGATCCGTCTGTTATGACTGTAAGAGATGATGTAAAGAAATATGTAGAAGGTGAAAATTTCGTCACTATTATTGATGGCTTTATCGTTTCACCGAATGTAGAGATTGTAAATGTACAAGGGAAAGATTTAAAGTTTGAAAATAGCGATCATAACCCAGTAAGTGCGGTATTTAAACTGAAGTAATTGATATGTATAAGTAGAAGGTGGGGCTTCATATGGAGTGGTTAAAGAGGACTTGTTTTTCTAACCTTGAGAAAGAATCACAGAAAAATCATTTATTACTGTTTATAACGATTTGTAGTTTCTTCCTTGGGATAATCGCAATTGGGTATTATGGATATATTTTTACAGAGAGAGCCATAGCATTTTGGATTTGTGGTATTTCTGTCGTTGCATTTGGAACGCTTTTTACTTTTATAAAAAGTATGGAATCAGCGTATAAATATATCATGACATTTATGTTGCTTACAATGTCTTACATTATGGTACAAGCTTTTAATGAAAGCCCGGCTGTATTTCAAATGGTCTATTTTACATTAGCTGTTTCACTTATTTATTTAAGTGAGCGCCTCATTTTAATTATTGGCGGGGTAGCTGTTGTGATTACATTTATCCTTTGTAGCTATTGGCCGGAGCAATTTTTTGCTTATACAGCCTCATCTGAAGCTGCTAATTTCGCAAGTTTGTTAGCGATTGTAACAATCGCTATGTGGGGCGTCACGAAAATCGGTTCTAATCTGCTCCTTCGTTTAAGTGATGAGAAGCAAGAAGTAATGAGAAAAGCTCAGGAGTTAGAAGAGACGCAAAGACTTATTGAAGAAACAGTTGTGAAACTAGATAGTAATTTCAATCATTTAAGACAAAATATGAACACGTCGATGGAATCGATGAGTGAAATTAATTTTGCCTTTGAAGAGGTGGCAGTTGGTACGCAATCACAATCAGAGATGATGTATCGTTCGGTAGAAGTATTCAATGATATGGAGGGAAATATTGAAAAAATCATCTCTCAAGTAAGAACTGCATCGGCTCATGTGGATGAAAGCTTAGAAATTTCAAAAGGTAGTGTACATACTCTAAGAAATTTTGAAACTAACATGAGAAGTTTAAATGATGTTGTTTCACAGTCTGGAATTATATTTAGAGATTTAATGATGCAATCGAAACAAATTAATGAAATTGTAGATGTAATAACGAATATTTCAAGTCAGACGAGTTTGCTAGCTTTAAATGCAAATATTGAAGCTGCGAGGGCAGGCGAGCATGGAAAAGGTTTTGCTATTGTAGCGAGTGAAGTGTTAAAGCTTGCTGAAGAATCAAATCGTTCTGCGGGAAGAATTCAAGGGATTTTGAAGGAGTTTAGTAATCAAGCAAGTAAGGTAGAAGTGCAAGTAGAGAAGTCAGAAAGAGTACAAGAAGAATGTAACGAGATGTTAGCAAGCGTTTTAACAAATGTAACTGATTTAGGGAAGTTTATTGATGCGATTAATGAAGTAATGCGAGAGGTTGTTGTTCAACAAGAAAGTTTCCAAGTTAAAACGACGAATATCGTAAAGGATGTTACGCATGCTTCTAACGTAATTCAGCAAACTTCTACAGCTACAGAAGAAGTGCTAGCGAGTGTGGAAGAAGAAAAACATCGAAATGATACGTCAGTGAAGACGTTACAAACTGTTAGCGAGCAAGTGAAGTTGTTAGAAGATATTTTAGAAAAGTAATATTGCTTAGAAAGAGCACGAGTGATGTGCTCTTTTTTCATTGAAACGAATACTTGATAGGAATTTAATTGCTTTTCTGCGCGTTTTCTGCCAAGCTTAAGGAGATAAAGTGAGACTAGTACATACTGATTATTAGCCCTCACCAATCAAGCTATCCGCAAATAGCGGAATAAAATACTTCAAAGAAAGAATTATATAGGTGACGCATATGATCGAAGTTAAGACTTCTGAACTTAGTGATGGAGAATTTAATAGAGGTGTATTTGCAACTCGTGATATTAAAAAGGGTGAGTTGATACACGCAGCACCAGTTATCTCTTATCCGAATGAACAGCATGAACATATTGAGAAAACGTTACTTGCTGATTACGCATTTGAGTATGGAATCAATCATACGGCAATCCTTTTAGGATATGGTATGTTATTTAATCATTCATATACACCGAATGCAACGTATGACATCGTTTTTGAGAATCATACATTTAACTTCTATGCTTATAAAGATATAAAAGCAGGAGAAGAAATTTTAATCAATTATAATGGTGAAGTTGATAACGATGAGCTGTTATGGTTTGATAAAGAAAAAGAAGAGAACGAAAAGTAATATAAAGAGTATAGAAAGAGCACATTCTGTGGGATGTGCTCTTTTTTATTGATGTAAATAAAGTAAAAAGTACAAAAAAATACCACTTTCTTTTTGTGTGGTATAGTAAGATACTGAGGGATAGTGTTTTGAAAAAGTCATATATTTTACAAATTGTTGTCTTTCTGATGACATGTCAAGTTTAGTAGTCCATTTGGGTTGCTTTATTATGCAATATATATTTTAATATGAGTGGCACCTCTTATAAATTAAGAGGTTTATAGGTGTCTCGAATTGATTTTGGGTACACTGTATCCACCACTTTAGGTTCTTTCATGTACGTGGGGATATTATGGGCCCGTATAACGGGATAAAATGAATATAGAAATAGAGGAATCGTAAAATGAATATGCAAGAGGTTTATAAATATTTAAGTACGGTATTGCCTGAAGGACATGTTAAACAAGATGAAATGTTAAAGAATCATACGCATATTAAGGTTGGCGGAAAAGCAGATGTTTTCGTTGCGCCTACAAATTATGATGAAATTCAAGAAGTTATCAAATATGCGAACGAATATAATATTCCAGTTACGTTTTTAGGAAATGGATCGAATGTCATTATTAAAGATGGTGGAATTCGCGGAATTACAGTAAGTTTAATTCATATTACAGGTGTTACTGTAACAGGAACGACGATTGTAGCACAGTGCGGTGCGGCAATTATTGATGTATCACGTATTGCACTAGAACATAACTTAACGGGTCTTGAGTTTGCTTGTGGTATTCCAGGTTCAGTTGGCGGAGCATTATATATGAATGCTGGTGCATACGGCGGTGAAATTTCGTTTGTATTAACAGAAGCTGTCGTAATGACAGGTGATGGAGAGCTACGTACTTTGACGAAAGAAGCATTTGAATTTGGATATCGTAAGAGTGTATTTGCGAACAACCATTACATTATTCTTGAAGCGAGATTTGAACTTGAAGAAGGTGTACATGAAGAAATTAAAGCCAAAATGGATGATTTAACGTTTAAACGTGAGTCAAAACAGCCTCTAGAATATCCTTCATGTGGTAGCGTATTTAAGCGCCCACCAAATAACTTTGCTGGTAAGTTAATTCAAGACTCAGGACTACAAGGTAAGCGAATTGGTGGAGTAGAAGTTTCTTTAAAACACGCTGGATTTATGGTGAATGTTGATAACGGAACAGCACAAGATTACATCGATTTAATTCACTTCGTACAAAAGACAGTTGAAGAGAAATTTGGCGTGAAGTTGGAGCGAGAAGTAAGGATTATTGGAGAAGATAAAGAATAACGAAATACGTATGAAGATATGAATTATTTTAAAATAACATTTGGGTATTGTTGACAATTTGTTTTCAATTCAATATAATGGCTAATAATTTAACAAATAACATACGTTGAAAGAGCCCAGTAGCAGTTTGTCACTGTTAACGAGAGAGCTAGGGGTTGCTGGAACCTAGCACAAACAAACTTGCGAATTACACTCTGGAGTATCTTAGGTAATGCTAAGCGGACTAGCAATCGATATTATTGCTAAGAGTGGTATGAGTAGCTATGCTATTTATGCAAACTGGGTGGTAACACGGTGAATAATCGTCCCTATGTCTATTGTAGACATAGGGGCTTTTTTGTTTTTAAAAAATAAAGGGGATGACAAAAGATGAATATTATTGATGAATTAGAATGGCGCGGCGCCGTTAATCAGCAGACTGACGAAGAAGGCTTACGTAAGCTAGTAGAAGAGAAAAAGATTTCACTATACTGCGGAGTTGATCCAACTGGTGATAGTATGCATATCGGACATTTGATTCCGTTTATGATGATGAAGAGATTCCAATTAGCTGGCCATCATCCTGTTATTTTAATTGGCGGGGCAACAGGAACAATTGGTGATCCGAGTGGACGACAATCAGAGCGTCAGCTCCAAACGTTAGAAGTGGTTCAGCATAATGTAGATGCGTTAATAGCACAAATGAAAAAGCTATTTGATTTTGGTGGAAATAGCGAAGTGAAGATGGTAAATAACTATGATTGGACACATGAAATAAATATTATTGAGTTTTTACGTGATTACGGGAAAAACTTTAGCATCAATAGCATGTTAGCGAAGGATATTGTAGCAAGCCGTTTAGATACAGGTATTTCTTTCACAGAATTCACGTACCAAATTTTGCAAGCGATGGACTTCCATCATTTATACACGAAAGAGGATGTTCAACTTCAAATTGGTGGTAGTGACCAATGGGGAAATATTACGAGTGGTTTAGATTTAATTCGTAAGTTAGAAGGTCATGAGGCGAAAGTATTCGGATTAACGATTCCGTTATTATTAAAATCGGACGGTACGAAGTTTGGTAAATCAGCGGGTGGTGCGGTTTGGCTTGATCCTGAAAAAACGACACCGTTTGAATTTTACCAGTTCTGGGTAAATACAGATGACCGTGATGTAATTAAATACTTGAAATACTTTACGTTCTTAACGAAAGAGCGTATTGATGAATTAGCAGCGAAGGTAGAAACAGAGCCTCATAAACGTGAAGCGCAAAAAGTGTTAGCGGAAGAAATGACGAAATTTGTTCATGGAGAAGAGGCGTTCCTGCAAGCTGAGAAAATTACAGCAGCGTTATTTAGCGGAGATATTAAATCGTTAACAGCTGATGAAATTGAACAAGGCTTTAAAGAAATGCCAACATTCCAGGCTTCAAAAGAGACGAAAAACATCGTAGAGTGGCTAGTCGATTTAGGGATTGAACCATCTAGACGACAAGCACGCGAGGACATTAATAATGGTGCGATTTCTATGAATGGTGAGAAAGTAACAGATGTGGGTACAGATGTTACTGTAGAAAATTCATTTGATGGAAGATTTATTATTATTCGTAAAGGGAAGAAGAACTACAGCCTTGTGAAATTAGGATAATAAGTAAGGCTGGAAAATATATCGGCGATTTTTCGAATATATCGACCGTAACTCGAATTATATCGGCGATTTTCGAAATATATCAGCGCAAATCCGAATATATCAGCGATTTTCCCAATATATCGATTTACCGACAAAAAGCGACAATAAGAGCTGTTCCGAACGGGACAGCTTTCATTATAAAAAGTCAGTATATTTAGATAAATTTAAAGGGTATATAATTTTTTTGACGAATAAATAAGTTAGAGAAAATTACGGATAAAAAATAGCCCGAACCATGCAGGGCATGATTCGGGCTTATATTCAGATTAGTAAGCTAAGCTGAATAGACCTTTAATGTGTGATAAGTAACGAACGTTACTTGCTTCTTTCATTAATGATGCTGGTAAGCCTTTAAGTGGAGTATTGCTTGCTCCAATTGTAGCAACCGCATCTTTACGTCCTAGACTAGCAAGTGTTCCAGAGTTTACAGGTGCGAACTCTTCTAATGCTTTGCCTTCTAGTGCTGCGTATAAGTTGTATCCAATTAACTCACCCATTTGCCAAGCGATTTGTGCAGTTGGTGGGTATGGACGTCCGTCTGGAGCGAAGACAACAGCGCTGTCTCCAGCAACGAATACGTCTTTGTGAGAAGTAGATTGTAGGTATGCATCAACTGTTGCACGTCCACGGTTAACTTCAAGACCTGATTCACCGATTAATGGGTTACCTTGTACGCCACCTGTCCAAACGAATGTGTTAGCAACAAGTTTTTGACCGTCTTTTAAGTCGATTTCATTGCCAGCAACGTTTGTTACAGGAAGACCAGTTAAGAATGTAACACCGCGTGCTTCTAGGCTAGTAGTTGCACGTTCGATTAAGTGGTCTGGTAATACTGGAAGGATTTTTGGACCTGCTTCAACAAGAAGAAGTTTCACTTCTTTTGGATTTACGCCGTGGCTTTTTGCAAGTTTAGGCATAATGTCAGCAAGCTCACCAACTAGCTCAACGCCAGTTAATCCGCCACCACCGATTACGATTGTAGCATCAGCTTCGTTTTTCGTTTTCGCGTATTCACGAATACGGTCTTCAACGTGTTTGTAGATTTTGTTTGCATCAGCAGCAGATTTTAATACCATGCTGTTTTCTTCTAGTCCTGGAATACCGAAGTAAGCAGTTTTACTTCCTAAAGCAACTACAAGTGCATCGTAAGATAAAGTAGTGCCACCAGCTAGTTTGATTTCTTTGCTATCAACTGAGAATGACTCAACTGTTGCGATTTTAAGATCGATGTCTTTCCCTTTGAAAAGCTTTGTAAGTGGCATTGCAACTGCTTGCTCAGACACGTTACCAGCTGCAAGGCGGTGTAGTTCAGTGATGATTTGGTGTGTTGGGTATTGGTTAATCACTGTAACTTGTGCTTCTGATTTGCTGTAATATTTACGTACGTTTAAAGCGGCAAGAAGACCGCCATAACCAGCGCCTAAGATGACAATTTGTTTTGACATAGTATGATATCCCCCGTCTTTACTAATTGTTGTTATAAGTTAAATTATTTATTGTTACGTTCTGCACTAATTTGAAGATATGCGTTCACAAAGCGGAACATTTTTTGTGCTTGTGGATCTTTTAGTAATTTTAACAGGCCGAATAGGCCGATAACTTCGTTGCTTTCTTCAGCACGATCTTTCGCTTCGATTGCAGTTGCAGCCATGCTTTTCACTGTATCTTTTACAGGTTCTACAAGCTCTGTAATTGCACCAACAGTGTCGCTTTTTAATACTTCATCAGTAGCAACAGTTTGAGCGAAGTCATAAGACTTAGTTAAAATGTTAACAAGCTCAGTTAATTTTGGAAGCTGTTCTACTAGTGTTGTTAATGATTCTTGTACCTCAGGTTTTAACAACTGATCAAGTACATCAAGTTGTCCTTGGCTAGCAGAAATTTGTACAGTTTCTTGTTCTGGCTTTGTTTGAGTCATAGTTTCTGGCATCTCCAATTCTCCTTTACGATAGCAATACTCTTATTTTTTATAAGTAAGATAGTAAACGTTTACGAAACTTTATACAAAGTTTCACAAAACACAATAAAATGCCTTTAAATTTATGACAGCAAGTAAGCTGCAAACATAAATCTAAAACCATAACGTCTTACTTATTATTTATGAACTGTCCGATACATGGCTTGTCCGCATAATGGAAAAGCTCCGTTACCGGAAAGTGTATATAATATATATCCTATATTATATACTATATACACCTATGTTAACATAAAAATGATTCCTAATTATTTGATATTAAGTGTATAACGTAGTGCTGACAAGGTATGAAAGCGTATAAAATATTTTGTTCCAGTTAGAAATGTATATACATATAAAGAAAAAAAGGAAAAAATGAACAAATTCATGTTCGTTTTTTCCTTTTTCCTATTATTCACCTTCTACAATTAGCATCGATGTGTTACCGCTTTTTTCAAGATGGCATTCGCCCCAAGTACAAAGAGAATCAAGAATGGACTCTAAAGACCAACCGTATTCTGTAAGTGAATATTCTACTTTTGGTGGTACTTGATTGTATACCTTTCTTTGAATAACCCCATCGTCTTCTAATTCACGTAATTGCTGAGTTAACATTTTTTGTGTAATCCCAGGCATTAAACGTTTTAGTTCACTCGTTCTTTTTGTGCCTTTCGTTAGATGACAAAGGATAACAACCTTCCATTTTCCACCGATAACCTCTAAAGTCGCTTCAACGGGAATATTGTATTTCTTCATATAAAAATCTCCTTTGATGAATGTAGATTTAAGTTCTCCAACAAAAGAAGCTAAACAATTAAATGTTACTAAAAAGTGCCTATAGCACTTTAAAGTACGTACTTTTTATCATGTTGAATATGTTCCATAATAGCATACGTAAGAGAGAAATGAGTAGTACGGTACTAAAAAGTGCCTATGTTACTTTTGGGTACCTATCGTACTTTTAAGTGCGTTCTTCAAAAAAAGAGTAAAGCCATTCATAATAGCATATATCAACAGTAAAGTTATTTTTGTAGAAGATAAAAAGGCCTTTTTATCATACTATTATGATTGGATTTCTCGTATTAAGGAGGAGTTCAATTGAATTCATATACAGTATCTTCTTCGGTTATGCAGACGAATCGGAGAAGTATGTTTGCTTTATTAGCACTAGCAATTAGTGCGTTTGGAATTGGTACAACTGAATTTATTAGTGTCGGCTTATTACCATCTATCTCAGAGGATTTACATGTTTCTGTTACAACAGCGGGGTTAACTGTTTCTTTATATGCATTAGGAGTAGCGTTTGGTGCTCCAGTATTAACGTCATTAACAGCTAGTATGTCGCGAAAGACGTTATTAATGTGGATTATGATTATTTTCATTATTGGTAATGGAATTGCGGCGGTAGCAACAAGTTTTACTGTGTTACTTATTGCGAGGGTTGTATCTGCATTTGCGCATGGTGTTTTTATGTCAATTGGATCTACAATTGCGGCTGCGCTTGTACCTGAGAATAAACGTGCAAGTGCAATAGCATTTATGTTTACTGGTTTAACTGTTGCGACTATTACAGGTGTACCAATTGGAACATTTATCGGTCAACAATTTGGCTGGAGGGCCTCGTTTATTGTTATTGTGGCCATTGGAATCGTTGCTTTAATCGCCAATAGTATGCTAATTCCTTCTAATTTAAAAAAGGGTACGTCTGTATCATTTCGCGATCAATTTAAGCTGATTACGAATGGAAGACTGTTACTTGTATTTATTATTACTGCATTAGGATACGGGGGAACGTTCGTAACATTTACGTATTTATCTCCGTTATTACAAGAAGTAACAGGATTTAAAGCAAGTACCGTTACAATTATTTTGTTAGTATACGGAATTGCAATTGCGATTGGGAATATGGTCGGGGGAAAATTATCAAATCATAATCCGATTCGAGCGTTATTTTACATGTTCTTTATTCAAGCGATTGTATTATTTGTTTTAACATTTACAGCGCCATTTAAAGTCGCTGGATTCATCACAATTATTTTCATGGGACTATTCGCATTTATGAATGTTCCAGGGCTACAAGTGTATGTTGTTATATTAGCTGAGAGGTTTGTACCTAGCGCTGTTGATGTAGCATCGGCGATTAACATTGCAGCATTTAACGCAGGAATTGCTCTTGGTGCTTACTTGGGCGGTATTGTAACGAACTCGTTAGGATTAATTCATACGGCTTGGGTAGGTGGAATTATGGTAGTAGGTGCTGTTGTTTTAACTGCGTGGAGTATGACATTAGAAAAAAGAGATCAAGTAAAATAAAAGGAGAGAAAATAAAATGAAAAACTTACAAAGTAAAACAGTATTAAATAATGGTGTAGAAATGCCTTGGTTCGGTTTAGGTGTATTTAAAGTAGAGGATGGACCAGAACTTGTAGAAGCAGTGAAATCGGCGATTAAAGCAGGATACCGCAGCATTGATACAGCTGCAATTTACGGAAATGAAAAAGCTGTAGGTGAAGGAATTCGCGCGGGTATAAAAGAAGCAGGCATTTCTCGTGAAGATTTATTCATTACTTCAAAAGTGTGGAATTCGGATCAAGGATATGAAACGACACTTGCTGCATATGAAGAAAGCTTAAAAAAATTAGAGCTGGATTATTTAGATTTATACCTTGTTCATTGGCCTGTAGAAGGGAAATATAAAGATACGTGGAGAGCGTTAGAAACACTTTATAAAGAAAAACGCGTACGTGCAATTGGGGTAAGTAATTTCCAAATTCATCACTTACAAGATGTAATGAAAGATGCAGAAATTAAACCAATGATTAACCAAGTAGAATACCACCCTCGTTTAACACAAAAAGAATTACAAGCTTTCTGTAAAGAACAAGGTATTCAAATGGAAGCATGGTCACCACTTATGCAAGGTCAATTATTAGATAATGAAACATTACAAGAAATTGCTGAGAAACACGGTAAAACAACAGCGCAAGTTATTTTACGTTGGGATCTTCAAAATGGAGTAATCACTATTCCAAAATCAACGAAAGAACACCGCATTATTGCAAATGCCGATATATTTAATTTCGAATTAACGAAAGAAGATATGGAAAAAATCGATGCGTTAAATCAAAATCACCGCGTTGGTCCGGATCCTGATAACTTCGATTTCTAAGATTAAAGTAAGAAAGAAGAGTGCGTAAAAGCACTCTTTTTTTGTGCATAAAAATAGTTTCTAAATAAATACTACTTAGTATTAAGTTTGTGATAAGGGGCTGTAAACATGAATATAAAGCAATCGTTCAAGATTTTAGCTATGTTTTTAAGTGTTTTATTTGTGTTATTCCCGCTTCAAAAAGCATTTGCAGAAGTTATGGACCATACAAAGTATGAAATGAATTGGAGTTATAGTAAGTCAAAGAAGAAACCAATTCGAACAGAGCTTATTAAAACGGCAGATGGCAAAATTGCTTTTTGCTTAAATGTAGATTTGAAATCTCCAAGCGGTCAAGATTTACCGGAAATGGGGAAAGTGGATATTAACGTATACCGTGTACTATTGAATGGATATCCACAAAAGAGTCCACAAGAATTAGGTGTTTCTGATTGGAGAGAAGCACATTACGCAACGCAGCTTGCAGTGTGGAATGCGTTAAAACAAATCGATATTAATGATTTAGATTTCCGCAATAAAAATGTAGAGAAAGTAACGAAAGACATCGTTGCAAAAGCAAGCGCTAGTGAAGAGTTACAAGAAATTACGATGAGTGTAACTCCTACAGAAGAACAAGAAGCAGTATTAAAAAATGATTTCTTTGAAACAGGTTTATATACAGTAGAAACAAATGCAAAAAGCGGAACGTATAAAGTGCAAGCAACAGGTGCACCAGCGGGCGTGAAATTTGCAAATGAAAAAGGCGAAACAAAAACAGAATTTAATGTAGGAGAAAAGTTCCGCATTTTAATTCCGAAACAAACACCAGCTGGTGGATTTAGCTTTAAAGTATCAGGAAATTTAACGAAATTACAAGGGATTGCGCATAAAGGTACATCGACTATTCAAAATGCAGTAGTATTACTTGAGCGTAGTGAAGAAAAAACAAGTCCAGAGTTAGCGGTAAGTTGGAAAAAGGCTGAGGCTCCAAATAAACCAAATAAGCCATATACTCCAAATGAACCGCATAAACCGAATCAAAAGAGATAATGAAAAAGCATTGGCGTATGCCAATGCTTTTTCATATGAATTCTTTAAAGGTATATCAAGATAATAATTAATCGAGTTAAACACTATTTTAACGTTTTAAAAAGTATTTAAAAATAATAAAATGTGACAAAATCTAAACGTTACAATAAATAGATTTTATTCACGAAATTGTAACATTATTCTAATTAGAGAGGCTATCAAACAAAGTGTAAAGCGTGTAAAATTCATTTGGAAAAACTACCTATAGATGGTCATATATGAAGAAAATGTAAGTTTTTATTGTTATTTTTATTTTTATTTTTAGATGTATAGATGACAATACTGAAAAATATCTTTTACTATTCTCTTTTTTATGTAGCAAGAGAACTCATCACAAATAGAGAGAAGTGAGGAGGGCATATTACATATAAATTTTACAATGTAAGAAAGCGAATGCATGGAGAGAAATGCGGTAGTAATAGATACAGGTGCGCGAGGTGTTAGTCCATTCATTAAATTTTTTTATAGAAATAGTAGGATTACTTATTAGATGAATATATAGGGTAGTTTATCTAAATAAAGGAACAGGGGACACAGATTATGTCGAAGAAAAAGACGAGTAGGGTATTAGTAGCTGGAATATGTATATCTACATTATTATCGCCAGTAGCTTTCGAAGCATCGAAAGGATATGCAGCACCTTTGGAAGAAAATAAAGGTGGGAAATTAGAAGAGGTAAAAGAGAATAATTTTGAGCAGAGAGTATTTCAGTTGCCGGGGAAAGGTAGCGTAGAAGAAGAAAATAATCGTTTAAGAGTTACTTGGAAACTTTCCGCTAATGAACCGACTGGAATTTATGCAGAGCCAAATGAAGAGATTACAATTGACATAAAAGGAACGCAGTCTATCCAAGCTTTTATTGGAACGAGATCTTATGATGAAAAGGACCCAGAGGAGTTTGATTTAAAACCAGGGAAAAATGTTATTTCATCTTCAAGAGGCGGTATTTTATATTTTTATAATATGAATAACGAAGGAGAAGTAACAGCTTCCGTTACAAATGGTGGTAGTCACTTTCCTTTATTTATTTTAGGTAAGCATACAAAAAAAGATTGGGATGAAATGTTAAAAAAATATAAGGATCCTTATGCAGTTGAATTAAAAGGTGAGAGAAGCTTAATTACTACTACTTACGATTCTGTGCAGAAATATATGAAGAATACGGATCCAACAGATTTAATGAAATTGCATGATAAGATTATCCGTTTAGAAAACGCGGTGGCAGGGTTATCTGAGGACAGTGTTGGGTTTGCAAAATCTCCAACTCATTATGTTCAGTTTGTTGAAAAACGGAAGCCTGCTAAAGGGGACTTTATGTTTGCAAAACATTATCATACAGGATATATTCCAACTGCAATGAATAGAGTTTTAGATATAGAGGTACTTGAGAAGGATGGATGGGGACCGTGGCATGAAGTTGGTCATTTACATCAGCAAGAACCGTGGAAGTGGTCTAAAGTAAGGGAAGTAACAGTAAATATTTACTCATTAGCTGTTCAAAAGGCGTTAGGGAATCAATTAGAAATGGATGAGCACTATAAAAACTCATTTGAGTATTTAGAGAAGCCTAAAGCAGAAAGATTCATTGATGACATTAATCCTCTTACAATGTTTTGGCAATTAAATGTAGTGTATGGAGAACATTTTTATCCTAGGTTACATCAAGCTTATCGTTTGTTACCTCAGAGTGAAATGCCTCATTCTGATGAAGAGAAAAAGCAGCTATTTATTTATATGACATCGCAAGTGGCAGGGCAAAATTTAATTCCTTTCTTTGAGGAATGGGGATTAACATCAAATGATGATATTAGAGAGAAAATAGAAAAATCAAAGTTACCTAAATTAGAAAAGGAAATCTGGAAAGCTACAGATAGTAATGATATTCGTGAGAAGCAAGTTGAACCGTATAAGGTTCCATATGGTGAACCTGCTAATGAAGTACAAAATCTTTTAGTTGGTACAGATTCTGACGAGAATGAGGCAAGTAAACTTGTTCGGAATTTAGGTGAGAATGTAAAAGTAACAGGAAAGATTGTATGGCCTAAACTAGAGAATGGTAAACAGGAAGTGTTAGTAGAAATTGGGGATGAGAAAGGAAATAAAAATTCAATTCCTGTCCAAGTTAACGGATTTTATGATGACAGTATAGTTTTTCAAGGACTTTCAGATGATGTAATGTCGACAGTGACACTTCACCACAATAAGAAGAAATTAAATGTAAACTTTACTAATAATGAAATACATTACCGTTTTGAAAAAGAAGAATATATGGGCTTAACGCTATATGATCGAAATGGGATTGAAAAGAAACGTGTATCTGCAGAAGGACAAGAAACGGGAAAAAGATTTGCGATGGAACTAAATGAATTGGATTTTGAATATGGTGATGTAGTAAAAGTATTCCATGCAGAACCGGATCGTCTGAAGTGGTACCAAAATAATACACTTGTAGATCAAGGGAAGGCTAAAAATAAAAAAGAGAAATTATTCCAAATCACTGAGCAAGGGTTCGAATTAAAAGATAGTTTACAAGAAGTGACGGCGAAACCGCAAAAAGTAGTAGTCGGAATGGATGTAGACAAACTAGATCCGAAAGAATTTGTACAAGTAAAAGATGGAGAAGTGGTTGGTTTTGCAGAAAAACCAAATACATCAAAAATCGGAGAACAAAAAGTAAAAGTAGAAACGAAAGATCGATTTGGAAATAAGAAAGTGACAGAAGTTCCTCTAATAGTAACATATGGAGATAGCCTACTTGTATATGGGCTAAGCTATAGAGATGGTGACTTAAAATCAATTGTAACTTTGCATCATGATACGAAAAAACTGAGTGCGACAGATACAAAGAACCTAATTCATGATTACTTTAAAGATGAAAAGTATTTTGAATTTACATTGTACGATAAAGAAGGAAGAGTGAAGAAAAATATAGCAGTAAAAGGTTTAGAGAATACGCAAGAATTTGCTAAGGAAGTAAATGGAATTGCATTTGAGTATGGAGATGTAGTGAAAGTATATCATGCGGAATCTTCTCGTTTACATTGGTATCAAAAAGATGTATATGTGGGCGAAGGAAAAAGTAAAGAGATAAAGGAATTAGTCTTCAAAATAACTGAAAATGGATTTGAAAGATTAGACGGTGAGCAAACAGTAAAAGCAAATCCGCAGCAAGTAGTAATCGGAACAAATAGCGAAACGCTAGACGCGAAGAACTTTGTTGAAGTACAGGGTGGAGAAGTAGTAGGTTTTGTAGGGGAAATAGATACGACAAAAATTGGTCAGCAAAAAGTGAAAGTAGAAACGAAAGATCGATTTGGAAATAAGAAAGTGACGGAAGTTCCTGTAGAAGTGACATATGGGGATAGTCTAGTCTATCAAGGTGTGTCCGATGTTACACGTTCAATTATTACGTTAAACCACGCTGAAAAGAAATTACATGCAACATTTACAAATGATGAGATTCATTATCGCTTTGTAAATGAACAGTATATAGGCCTTACGATTTATGATCAAAATGGAACTGAGAAAAAGCATGTAACCGCAGAAGGACAAGAAACTTCGCAGAATTTTGCAGAACAAGTAAATGGTATGGCGTTCGAGTATGGTGACGTATGGAAAGTGTATCATGCCGAGTCAGATCGTTTAAGTTGGTATAAAAAGAGTGAGTTAGTTGGAAAAGGAGATAAGAAAAAGTTTAAAGAAATTTCCTTTAAGGTTACTCCAAATGGTTTAGAACAAGTGTAATAATAGAAAAAGCTCGTAAAACATTATGTTTTACGAGCTTTTTCTATTATTCAGCTTCAGAAACTACTGTGAAGCGTTCGTTTACATGTTTTGGGTTTTCAATCTCATCAAGTGCTGCAACTGCGAAGTCTTCGTAACTTACGTAGCTATCACCTTTTGAGTTAACAAGAAGATTGTCTTTGCCAGCTTTGTAAGAACCAGTGCGTTTTCCTAATGCGAATAGTGCAGAAGGGCTGATGAATGTCCAAGTGATATCATTTGTTTGTTGTAAAATTTCTAAGTTTTTACCTTGGTTTTGAGCTGTTGCAAGATATTCTTTCGGGAAACCTGGTGTCTCAAATACACGTGTTGTTTTCTCTTCGTCTACAAATAAGCTTCCAGCGCCTCCAACTACAAGTAATTTTGTATTTGGTGCGCCTTTCATAGCTTCAATAAGTACGTTTCCTGCATCTACGTGAAGGTGTTCTTCGCCTGCTGGAGCACCGAATGCATTTACAACTACGTCAAATGCCTGCAGGTCGTTAGATGTAAGAGAGAATACATCTTTCTCTAAAACTTTTACGTTTTCTTCTGTAATTTTTGCAGCGTTTCTTACGATTGCAGTTACTTCATGTCCGCGATCCAATGCTTCTTTTAAAATACGACTTCCTGCTTTACCAGTTGCTCCGATAATTCCGATTTTCATAATAAATCCCTCCAAAGTGTTTTGTTAAAGTGTATATCTGAAAGTAAATGAATTTGTTGTAATTAGGTTTGTTACAACCTGTTGTAATCATTATAGTTACAGGTTGGTATTTTTGTCAATAGGGTTGTTTGTGAATTTATTTTTTGTTTTAGTATGCACAGTTAGAGGGAGGGTAGTCAGTCATAAAGATATTGTTACTGTGAACCTGGCTAATATTTGGAAATTGCAAATTGTCGAAAAATGTTGATTTTTGAATGTTTTTTAAATATAATTCGTTTTATGGAGAAAAGGAGGGGTTAATTGTATGAATATTTTAGAGCAATTTATTTCATCAACAAATACAATTCTTTGGTCATATATTCTTATTGCAATGTTAATTGGTTTAGGGCTTTATTTTTCTATTAAATTGAAATTCGTACAAATTACTCATTTAGGGGAAATGGTTCGTTTAATGAGTGATGGACTAACTGGAAAGACACGTAAAAAGGGCAGCGTATCATCGTTCCAAGCATTTTGTATGAGTTCTGCAGCTCGTATTGGTATCGGTAACTTAGCTGGTGTAGCGTTAGCTATTTCTATGGGAGGACCTGGAGCTGTATTTTGGATGTGGGTTATTGCGATTATCGGGGCTTCTTCAAGTTTCGTAGAAAGTACGCTTGCACAAATGTATAAAATAAAAGATGGCAGTGGCTTCCGTGGTGGTCCTGCTTATTATATGGAAAAAGGTTTAAATAAACGTTGGATGGGGATTTGGTTCTCTATTCTGATTACAATTAGTTACGGTTTAATTTTCAACTCAGTACAAGCAAACACAGTTACATTAGCGTTTAAAAATGCATTTGGTATTGAGCGTTACGTTGTTGGGATTGTATTAGCAGTATTAGTTGCGGTTATTATTTTTGGTGGTGTAAAAAGTATTGCACGTATGTCGGAAATGATTGTTCCGCCAATGGCAATTCTTTATATTGCGGTAGCGATTTTCGTTGTTATTAAAAACTTCTATTTACTACCAGATGTGTTTACAGAAATCTTTAAAGGTGCATTTGGTTTAGATTCAGCTGTAGGCGGTGGTATCGGTGCTGCGATGAAATATGGTATTCAGCGCGGATTATTTGCGAACGAAGCAGGTATGGGTAGTGCGCCGAACGCGGCAGCAACAGCTGATGTAACGCATCCAGCCAAACAAGGTTTTATTCAAACAATCGGGGTTTTAGTAGATACATTCTTAGTATGTACATCAACAGCATTTATCGTACTATGTTCTGGTGCATATAAAGCAACGAATTTAGAAGGTATTGAACTAACACAAAATGCATTAAGTTCACAAATTGGCCCGTGGGCGAGCAGTTTCTTAGCGATTATTATTTTCTTATTCGCTTTCAGTTCACTTCTAGGAAACTACTACTATGGTGAAACAAATATTGAATTTATTAAGCAAAGTAAAACGTGGTTAACAATTTACCGTGTTGCGGTAGTTGGAATGGTATTATTCGGTTCTGTTGCGACGCTTCAAGTTGTATGGAATATGGCAGACTTATTTATGGGTCTAATGGTAATAACGAACTTAATTGCGATTACACTTCTTGGCCGATTTGCGTACGCGGCATTAACAGACTATGTAAGGCAAAAGAAACAAGGGAAAGATCCAGTCTTCAGTGCAGATTCTATTCCTGGTTTAACGAATACAGAGTGCTGGGATAAGCCAGTGGTAACAGATAAAGAAAAAGCAGTGTAATTGAAAAGGCGAGCATCGAGGTAAATTTGATGCTCGCCTTTTTTGTTGTAGTAAATGATGAAAAGGGTGAGGGGTAATTATTAATATAACTTTTTTGTTTGTTCCTCTCGTTATTTGTGGGGAACGTACTGTTTTAAAAGTATGGCTGGTCGAAGAGGATAAGAGATTGAGTATTGGATAAATGCATGTAATAGCTATATTTTTATGAAAAAAACACGTATGTTAAGATAGTTAACGTATTCATGTCATAAAACCTAACATAAAGTTCTTGATTACTAAAAGTTTTTAGAATATAATTTTCTTATTGTTAGGAAGAGGGGGCAATGCAAATATGGATTTTTTAGCTAGGGTAATTGGGGATGTAAATAATATCCTTTGGTCATATGTCATTATTGCGATGTTAATTGGGTTAGGGCTCTATTTTTCATTTCGTGTGAAATTTGTCCAAGTTCGTTACTTCGGTGAAATGATTCGATTACTTGGGGATGGAGCAAGCTCGAAAACGAGGAAAGCACAAAAAGAGAAGAGCGGCGTATCATCATTCCAAGCATTTTGTATGAGTACAGCTTCTCGTGTAGGTACTGGTAACTTAGCTGGTGTAGCTATCGCAATTTCAGCGGGTGGTCCAGGAGCAGTATTTTGGATGTGGTTAATCGCGGTAATTGGGGGTGCTTCTGCATTTGTAGAGAGCACATTAGCGCAAATTTATAAAGTGAAAGATGGGAATGCATTCCGTGGGGGCCCAGCGTATTATATGGAAAAGGGTTTAAATAAACGCTGGTTAGGTGTTGTGTTCTCTGTTCTAATAACAGTAAGTTTCGGATTGATTTTTAATGCTGTACAGTCTAATACTGTAGCGGCAGCTTTTGATGGGGCATTCAAAACAGATAGTAGATTAGTAGGTCTTGTTATGGCTGGTTTACTTGCCGTTATCATTTTCGGCGGAGTAAAACGAATTGCTCGCGCGGTTGAAATGATTGTTCCAGTAATGGCAATTATTTATGTAGCAGTGGCATTATTCGTTGTTGTAACAAACATTACGGCAATTCCGTATGTATTTAAAGAGATTTTCTTACATGCTTTCGGAATTAAAGAAGTAGTAGGTGGAGGATTAGGAGCCGCGATTTTACTAGGGGTAAAACGCGGATTATTCTCAAATGAAGCAGGTATGGGGAGTGCGCCGAACGCAGCAGCGACTGCGAACGTAACGCACCCAGTTAAACAAGGTTTCATTCAAACTTTAGGGGTATTTACAGATACATTATTAATTTGTAGTTGTACAGCATTTATTATTCTTTTATCAGATGTGCATAATGCAGCTGATTTAAATGGAATTCAATTAACGCAGCAGGCGTTAAGTCAACATATCGGTCCATGGGCTTCTATATTTGTAGCAGTTGCAATCTTCTTGTTTGCATTTAGTTCATTAGTAGGTAACTACTACTATGGTGAAACAAATATTGAATTCTTAAATGGAAGTAAAGTGCTATTAACAGCGTACCGCATTGCTGTACTTGGTATGGTTATGTTAGGATCTGTAGCGACAATTCAAATCGTTTGGGATGTAGCAGATTTATTCATGGGTATTATGGCTGTTATTAACTTAGTGGCGATTGTATTCCTCTCTAAGTATGCTTTTGCGGCATTATCAGATTACGTAAAGCAAAAGAAACAAGGGAAAGATCCGGTATTCTATGCGGATTCTATTCCAGGTTTGAAAAATACAGAGTGCTGGGATAAGTCAGCAGTAGCTGATAAAGACAAAGCAGTATAATGAGGTGAGCATCAAGTGAAACTTGATGCTCATTTTTTGTTTTATCCAGTTGTTTATAGATGGTAAAAGACGAACATTTATGAGCATTTCATAATTAAATGTAATTTTTTAAAGAAAAGTGCGGATATGAGTTGTGATTTATGTTAGAATGGAAAATGCCTTTGAAACAAGAGTTTTTATGACATTTCCTATCCAATCGAAGGTTACGGAGGAGAAATGGAAAGTTCGGATTATTTCTTGTTTTGAATGGTCAGACGTTCAACGTTAATGAAGAGTTAAATGGAGGATTTTATTAATGAAGTTTGTTATGTTCCTTGTAGGATTACTCGTTGTATTTGTACTCGGTTTTCTTATAAGTGCCGATCGAAAGAAGATTAAGTATAAACCAATCGCAATTATGCTTATTATTCAGCTAGCATTATCTTATTTCTTATTAAATACGCAAGTTGGTTATATTTTAGTAAAAGGAATTTCAGATGGATTTGGCGCACTTCTTGGATATGCGGAAGCTGGAATCGTTTTCGTATTTGGTGGTCTTGTTAATAAAGGAGAGGTTTCATTCTTCTTAACAGCGCTATTACCAATCGTATTCTTTGCGGTTTTAATCGGAATTCTGCAACACTTTAAAATTTTACCGATATTTATTCGTGCTATTGGTACGTTGTTAAGTAAAGTAAATGGTCTAGGAAAACTAGAATCATATAATGCAGTAGCAGCTGCCATTGTTGGACAAGCAGAAGTATTTATTACAGTAAAAGATCAATTAAGTAAAATCCCAAAACATCGTTTATATACATTATGTGCATCTTCTATGTCGACAGTGTCGATGTCAATCGTTGGTTCTTATATGAAAATGATCGAACCGAAATATGTAGTAACAGCACTTGTATTAAATTTATTTAGTGGTTTCATTATCATTCATATTATTAACCCGTACGATATTACAGAAGAAGAAGATACACTGAAATTAGAAAATAAGAAAAAACAATCATTCTTTGAAATGCTAAGCGAGTACATTATGCTTGGTTTCACGATTGCGATTACAGTAGCGGCTATGTTACTTGGTTTCGTAGCATTAATTACAGCAATTAATAGCTTGTTTGATTCAATGTTCGGTATTACATTCCAAGCTATTTTAGGATATATTTTCTCACCATTAGCATTCGTAATGGGTATCCCGCAAGCTGAGATGGTAACAGCGGGACAAATTATGGCAACAAAATTAGTATCAAACGAGTTTGTTGCGATGCTTGATCTTGGAAAAGTAGCTGGTGATTTATCGGCTCGTACAGTTGGTATCCTTTCTGTATTCCTTGTATCATTTGCGAACTTCTCATCTATCGGAATTATCGCAGGTGCAACGAAAGGTATCGATGAAAATCAATCAAATGTTGTATCATCATTTGGTCTACGCCTTGTGTACGGTGCGACATTAGTAAGTATTCTATCAGCGATTATCGTTGGTGTTATGTTATAAAAAAAGATGGTCCTAGCTCATAGCTAGGGCTATTTTTATGGTAAATTTGCATGAAAAAACCAATTAATTAGGAATATATTAACATATAAAAATCTTTTAAAATTTATATTGCATTTCGTCTAGATAACG
This sequence comes from Bacillus sp. RZ2MS9, assembly GCF_001816185.2. NCBI lineage: Bacteria > Bacillati > Bacillota > Bacilli > Caryophanales > Bacillaceae > Bacillus > Bacillus sp. RZ2MS9. Next base: position 4,924,285 of record NZ_CP049978.1, on the reverse strand, counting down.
CTTACAATTTGATTTGTAGGTGGTATCAATTTCAGACTTTCAATTATGGTAGGAGAGAAGAAGCTACCTTTTATAAATTGCAATTTATGTAAACGCTTACTGATTTTAGATGACAGTTGAATAGTTTTAGGGGTTTTAAATTTTTTAACAACAATGGTCAGACGTCATTCGTTATACGTTATACGACCAATAACTCGTGGGAGAAGTGGAGGATTCACATATGAAGTTCGTAATGTTTCTAGTCGGTTTACTTGTAGTGTTTGTACTAGGTTTCCTTATCAGTTCAGATCGTAAGAAAATTAAATATAAACCAATTGCACTTATGCTTGTCATTCAATTGGTACTTGCGTATTTCTTACTAAATACAAAGGTCGGATTCGTATTAGTAAAAGGGATTGCAGATGGATTTGGCGCCATTTTAAAATTTGCGGAAGCTGGGGTTAATTTCGTATTTGGTGGTCTAGCAAACGATGGACAAGCACCATTCTTCTTAACAGTATTATTACCGATTATTTTCTTAGCAGTATTAATCGGGATTCTGCAACATATTAAAGTTTTACCGATTATCATTCGTGCAGTCGGTTTCCTATTAAGTAAAGTTAACGGTTTAGGAAAACTAGAATCATATAATGCGGTAGCAGCTGCAATCGTTGGTCAAGGGGAAGTATTCATTACAGTAAAAGATCAACTAAGCAAATTACCGAAAAATCGCTTATACACACTTTGTGCATCTTCAATGTCTACAGTATCGATGTCAATCGTCGGTTCTTATATGAAAATGATTGATCCAAAATATGTAGTAACAGCACTTGTATTAAACTTATTCAGTGGATTCATTATCGTTCATATCATTAATCCATATGAAGTAAAAGAAGAAGACGATATTTTAGAATTACAAGAAGACAAGAAACAAACATTCTTTGAAATGTTAGGCGAATATATTATGCTTGGTTTCTCTATCGCTGTAACAGTAGCGGCGATGTTAATCGGTTTCGTAGCATTAATTACAGCAATTAACGGTGTATTCGATTCAATTTTCGGAATCACATTCCAAAGCATTTTAGGATATATCTTCTCACCATTAGCATTCGTAATGGGTATTCCAACATCAGAGATGCTACAAGCAGGACAAATTATGGCAACAAAATTAGTAACGAACGAATTCGTTGCAATGCTTGACCTTGGTAAAGTAGCTGGTGATTTATCAGCTCGTACAGTAGGTATTTTATCTATCTTCCTTGTATCATTTGCGAACTTCTCATCTATCGGAATTATCGCAGGTGCAACGAAGAGTATCGATGGCAAACAAGCAAACGTTGTATCATCATTCGGTTTAAAACTTGTATACGGTGCAACATTAGTAAGTATATTATCAGCGATTATCGTTGGGGTTATGCTTTAATAAATTAAGAAAAGCAATGAGCGTAGGCTCATTGCTTTTTTTGTTTAACTTGCTTTATCCAAGTCTCTTTTAAAACGTGGTTTCTCTAAATAAGTTCCCAGTCTCCACACATATTCCACTGGCCCCATTCGGTATTTCTGGAGCCAATAGGTGCTAACGAATAATTGAATCGTATAAATTCCGATGGTTAAAAGAATACCGAAGAAATAGCCGATTTTCCCGTATAAGCCAAATCCATATGCGTAAAAAATAGTTGTTGCGATAATAGATTGCGCTAAGTAATTACTAACGGACATTTTCCCCATGTTCGCCATGTATGTTAGTAGACGGGTTGCTTTTTTGTAATGGAATAATAAAATGATTGTGCTTCCGTAAAAGAAGGTCATAGTTACTGGTGTAAGGCCATCTTGTAACATAATTAAAAGCGGGTGCTTTACGAACATAGCTAAGATTTTAATTGTAAAAGAGAAGAGACCGGTGGCAAACCATATTTTTTTGACAGCAGGTATATGTTTATTGACCTCAAATAGCCAGCCTTTTTTCCCTACATACATTCCGAGTAGAAACAGTGGAGACATAAAAATTATTGCGAAAACTGATATGAAAAATAATCCGAATGCACCGTCAATTCCCATGTAATCAAAAGGATTTTCAGTCAATCTAAAGTTGACGTGATCCATATAGCTTCCAGTTTGATGGACTTTATGTTCTTTTTCAGTATAAGGTGCAAAATCATTTATATTTGTAGATGGATCAGTTTGATAAGACATAAGTGTAATAAGTGCGAGTAGAATAATCGCCCAAATGAGCAAAGTTTTCGGTTTTCGATTGATGAACATCATTAAGAAAATCCCAATTATTCCGTATGCAAATAAAATATCTCCCTCCCAAACAAAAGTGCCGTGAATGTAGCCGAGTAGTAAAAGAATGATAATACGTCTTATGTATGTGGGGAAGAATTTTTTTCCTTTTGCGATAATACTTTTTTGTAATAAAATAATGCTAAGTCCAAATAGAAAAGAAAATAGGGATATAAAGTTATGTGTGCCGAAGAATTGAATAAACCAATTAGCGCCTTTATCAAGATCGCCGAATAGATAAGTTGGTTTTTCACTGGTGAAGAACCCGAATTGAATTAATGTCATATTGACTAGTAAAATGCCAAACAAAGCGAAACCACGAATTGCATCAACAGCTTCTACACGTTGATTCATTTTTCCTCTCCTCGTATATTCGTTTTTATATTGAAAATAATACCATTTTATAGCTGGCACTATGTCAAATATGAGGAAATTTAAGGTGATTTTAAGATAGAGAGCAAACAAAAAAATCACCTTAATACATGTATTAAGGTGATTGAAATATTATTCAGCTGGAGGCGTAAATGTACGTTTCTCTAATTCAGCATCTAGCATAAACAGTGCGTTTGAATCGCTTGTAATACGTTTTAATTTTTGAATGATGCTATCGAATGAAGCTTCTTCTTCAACTTGTTCGTCAACGAACCATTTTAAGAATGTAATTGTTGCATGTTCACGCTCGTCCCAAGCGATATCAGATAAGTTGTAAATACGTTTCGTTACTTCACGCTCGTGCTCAAGTGCGACTTCAAAAGCGTTTAATACAGATTCGTATTCGTTATTCGGATTATCAAATCCAGTAATAATAGCGCGCTCTCCGCGGTCATTAATATAGTTGTAAAGCTTCATTGCGTGGAAACGTTCTTCTTCAGCTTGTACAAGGAAAAAGTTAGCGAATCCATCATAGCTCTCAGCTGTACAGTAAGCAGCCATTGCCATATAAGCATGGGCAGAGTAAAATTCAAAGTTCATTTGTTCATTTAATGCGTCGTGCAATTTTTTTGATAACATAAAATCCCCCTTAGTATTGTGACAAGAATATTATAACATAATTGATAATATTCTCATTTAGATGCTTCGAACCTTTTCGAAAGCTTTGTGACGTGTGCATCCATAATGTCTTGTAAGTCTAAATCATATTTTTGCGAAAGAATAATAAGGTTAGATAGTACATCGCCAAGTTCTTCTTTTAGTTCTTGTTTTAGCTCTTCTTCTGTTTTCGCATCTTCATCAGGGCGATCGCGGCCAATTTCAATAGCACGAACGACTCGTGAAACTTCCCCAACTTCCTCGGTTAAGAAATTTAAGCGAATAAAGGCATTATACTGTGACCAGCTTCGTTTTTCGTAAAATTCCTCAACCCATCTTTGAAATGCAACGATATCCATTTCTTCCTCATCTCCTCAATATGTTGTACAATGTTCATTGTATCATAACAATATATAGTTTCGGGGTGTAGGGATGAGAAAGATTTGTGTGTTTGCAGGTTCTAATTTAGGGGAGAGACCAGAATTTAAAGAGCAGGCAATTCAGTTAGGTAAAATGTTTGTTGAGAACGACTATGAGCTCGTATACGGTGGTTCATGTGTCGGATTAATGGGAGAAGTAGCAAACGAAGTTCTTCGTTTAGGTGGACGTGTAACAGGTGTTATGCCGCGCGGTCTATTCCGAGGAGAAATTGTGCATACAGGATTAACAGAATTAATTGAAGTAGAGACGATGCACGAACGTAAAGCTAAAATGGCAGAGCTTGCAGATGCTTTTATTGCGCTTCCAGGCGGATACGGAACGTTTGAAGAACTATTTGAAGTTGTATGTTGGTCACAAATTGGTATACATAATAAGCCGGTTGGTTTATTAAACATAAAAGGTTTTTACGGACCAATTTTGCAAATGGTTGAACGTGCAGCGGAAGAAGGATTTATGAATCCATCAAATAAAGAATTGATCGTTTCAGCAGAGACAGCAGATAAACTGATTCATGCAATCCAAAATTATGAGCGTCCTGTTTTGGGAACGAAGTGGAAGCAACTATCATAGCAAATACGGAAACACATGTCGTTTTAATTTAAGATGGCATGTGTTTTTAATTTGGTTAAATATGTTAATTTTAGATGTAATGTTTTTGGAAAAGGAGAAAGAGATGGAGGAGTTTGTGTATTTAAGACCGGTCTTTAAAAGTATTTTAGCAGCATCTATTCTTGTTATGCTAATTGTTTTGAGACAGAAGAAAGAGTTGATTAATGAATTTTCGCTTTGGTTTATCTCGGTATTGTGTATCGGTGTTTCCGCGATAACGTTGTTTATGTCTGGGTTTATCGTTGATGAGTATAATCTAGGTGGAGATCCACAATCGTTTTGTATGTTTATTGCGATTGGTTGTATTAGTGGTCTGAATTTCATTATTTATTACAGAAGGCAATAAAAAGAGGCATTCCGTATTACTTTGGAATGCCTTTATTATTTTGATTGCTTTGTTTTTTATACAGGTACCAGCCACCCCAGCCGCCACTAATTGCTACGACAACGAGGAAAGCATAGTCCTTAACCTCGACACGTATATTGAAAATATTAGCTATAAGTAAGAGAATCCCAACTGTTATTAACGCAAAAAATGCTCTAATTAAGTAGTCTTTCAACTGAACCACTCCCGTCATTTAAGTAGTAAATGATGAATTTGGAAAAGCTAAAGGGTGTTGCCTATATTTTAACATAGATGAGATTGTAATATATTGATAAAAGTAGGGGAGAGGGGCGCTGATATTGTCGTGATTTGTCGGTAAATTGATATCCTTTGTCAAATCGTTGATATATTGCGGGTAATGATCGATATAATGAAAAAATCGTTGATATATTGCGAGTTATGATCGATATATTTGAAAAATCGTTGATATAATTTCGTGTACCGTTAAGTGCGACCATTACATAAAAAAGCGACTCTGAACGAGCCGCTTCCGCTTTAAAGTAATATCTAGCTCCGGTAGCTAGAATGTTCGGTGGCTTCGCTTTTTCCTGCGAGGCAAAGAGCGCCTCTACGTCGAAAGCTCCATCCCCCTCACATTCTGAGCAAGCTACCTCCGCTTTTAGGTGATATCCAGCTCCAGCGGCTAGAATCTCCGGTCATTTCACTCTCTCGCTCGAAGCAAAAAGCGCTTCAAGGTCGAGAGCTCCAATGCCCTGCGATTCTGAGCAAGCCGCTTCCGCTTTTAATTATTATTGATTCAAGAACGCACGTAGCATCCAAGCGTGTTTTTCTAGTTCTGTGTAGATGCCTAGTAGTAGGTCAGATGTCATTTCATCGTCAGAGTCTTGAGCGATTTCCATGCCTTTTTTCAGTTCGACTAGCATCATTTCGTAGTCTTTCATGATTGCTTCGACCATCCCTTCTGCAGTTTCTCCGTATGCTGCTTCTTGAATAGAAGATAGTTCTAAGTATTCTTTCATTGTTGCTACTGGTTTGCCGCCAATTGCTAAAATACGTTCTGCAATTTCATCGATGTGAGTAGCTGATTCTGTGTAAAGTTCTTCGAATTTCTCGTGTAATGTGAAGAATTGAGGTCCTTTTACGTACCAATGGAAGTTGTGAAGTTTTGTGAATAAAACGCTCCAGTCTGCTACTTGTTTGTTTAATACTTCGATTACTTGTTTGTTCATTATGATCAATCTCCTTTTGAGTTGTTATGTGATATCAATTACTAATTTATAATCATTATAATCTAGTAATCTCTATAAATCAACCCTTTTGCTGGAATTAATTTGAACAAATTATGAACTGTTGTAAATAAAAGGCCCTATTACGGTGAAGTAATAGGGCCTTTGTTTGTTAAACAGCCTTTTGTTTTTCTTCTACATCTTGCCCATCCCAACACTCTGTATTCTGTAAGCCAGGGATAGAGTTTGCAACGAAGACAGGATCTTTTCCTTGTTTCTTTTGCTTCAAATAGTCTACTAATGCAGCGTAAGCAAATTTGCTAAGGAATGAGATGGCAATTAAGTTTGTGAATACCATTAGTCCCATGAATAAATCAGCTAAACTCCAAACTGTTTTAAGAGCAGCGATTGATCCGAAGAATACCATTCCGACAACTGCAACACGATAAATCATTAACCATGTTTTACTTTCTTTAATGAATGCGATATTTGTTTCACCATAATAGTAGTTTCCTAGAAGTGAACTGAAAGCGAATAGGAAAATAATAATCGCTAAGAAAGTGCTTGCCCACGGTCCAATTTGTGAACTTAATGCGTTTTGTGTTAATTCGATACCTTCTAAATTTGATCCTTTGTAAAGTCCAGAACATAATACGATAAATGCTGTTGATGTACATACTAAGAATGTATCTACGAAAACGCCTAACGCTTGAACAAGCCCTTGTTTTACAGGGTGAGATACATCAGATGTTGCGGCTGCATTAGGAGAACTACCCATTCCCGCTTCTGTAGCGAATAAACCGCGCTGAATTCCGAACTTGATTGCTGCTCCAATACCACCAGCGATGGCTTGGTCTAAACCGAATGCACCGTTAAAGATTTCCATGAAAATGCTTGGTAACATACTGAAGTTGTTAATAACGACAAAAATAGCCACGCCGATATAAACGATTGCCATTGGCGGAACAATCATTTCTGTAATACGTGAAATGCTCTTAATGCCACCAAAAATAATAACTGCAACTAATAAGGCTAATAGAGCTCCTACGATTGTTCGCTCTAGTCCAAAAGCATTTTCAAACGCTATTGTTACTGTATTTGCTTGCACTGAATTGAAAATTAATCCATACGCAACTGTAATAAGAAGTGAAAACCAGACGCCCATCCAGCGTTTGTTTAACCCTTTTTCCATGTAATATGCTGGTCCACCACGGAACCTACTTCCATCTTTTACTTTATAAATTTGCGCAAGTGTACATTCTACAAAACTAGTAGCTGCTCCGATAATTGCGATAAACCACATCCAAAATATTGCGCCAGGTCCACCCATTGAAATTGCTAATGCTACACCAGCTAAGTTTCCGATACCGATACGTGCTGCTGCACTTAAGCAAAATGCTTGGAATGGTGAGATGCTATCTTTCTTTTTTTCTTTTCGATTAAACCCTTTACTAATTAAGCTGACCATCTCACTGAAATGAGTAATTTGGACAAATTTTAATTTAAAAGAGAAGTAAAGACCGAAGCCGATTAGCATTGCAATAAGAATATATGACCATAAAATATTATTCGTTACCTCAAGGAATCTGCTAAAGATATCAACCATATAATACACTTCCTTTTTTTCGTAATAAGAAAATTATATGCAAAAAATATACGAGAATCAATTTTTCTAAAAAATTATGTTACTTAAAACATTTTTGTGTTATGATTATGTTACATCGTAATATTTTTAGAATTATTTACATTTTAAAAAACTAAATTTAAAGCGAGAAGGTGGGGATAATTTGAAAGAAGATTCTTTATGGAAAGTAAGCCTTGAGAGTTTGAAAATGAGAAGTAATATATTTTTTATCATTACATCTTTAAGTATCTTTTTAGGGTCCACTTATTATTACAATAAAAGATTTCCAAATCACAAATATCCTGAGTGGTTAGAATTTCTAAAGTTGATTGGATGAATAAAAGACAGAAAAACAGAAAATTAAAATAAACAAGTTATGGAGGAGCTAAAAATGAATATTAGAGAAAGTGAACTTCCGGGTATTGGTTATAAGTTTCAAATCGTTACGAAAGGTAATGAAAAGATGGTAATTGTCATTCATGATGATGGTCGTAGAGAAATGTATCATTTTGATTCAGACCATGAAGAAAGCATCTCAAGTATTTCACTACGTGACTCAGAGGCAAGACAAATCGCTGCAATATTAGGTGGAATGGTATATAAGCCTAGGGCGTTAGAAAATGTTGAGATGGTTTTTGAAGGTTTAGCGATTGAGTGGTTCAAGGTGGAGAATACAGCTCCAGCAATCGGAAAAACAATTGGCGATCTTGAAATAAGAAAAACATATAGCGTAACAATAATCGCGGTTATGAAGAAGAACATGAAGAAGCTATTTAATCCAGGACCAGAAACAGTAATTGAAGAAGGAGATATGCTTGTAGTTTCAGGTGAGAGAGAAGAAATTAAAAAAATCATTAATGAATTACTTTCAAATAGGGGGGACTGATTAGATGGATACGTTAATTTTTGAAGTTGGTACAGCTTTAGTTTTAGTGGCAATTGCAGCAGTAATTGCTGGAAAATTTAAATTCTCAGTAATTCCTTTTCTAATCGTTCTTGGAATGTTAGTAGGACCGCATGCACCGACAATAGGTGTTATCGATCTCAAATTTATTGAAAGTGCAAGTGTAATTTCTTTCCTTGGACGGATTGGGGTTCTATTCCTTCTATTCTATCTAGGATTAGAATTTTCAATGAAAAAACTAATTAAATCTGGACGCTCTATTGCGATTGGCGGAACGATTTATATTTTAATTAACTTTTCACTTGGTTTGTTATACGGATTTATAATGGGATTCCCATTACTAGAAATCTTAATTATTGCGGGTATTATTACGATTTCTTCTAGCGCTATCGTTGCTAAAGTGTTAGTGGACTTAAGAAGAACTGGTAATAATGAAACCGAATTAATTTTAGGAATTATTATGTTTGAAGATATATTCCTTGCTGTATATTTATCAGTTGTTTCTGGTTTAGTACTTGGGGATCACGCTTCCTTCTTAGGTGCCCTTACTTCAATTGGAATTGCTTTAGGATATATGCTTCTATTCTTTATAGTAGCTAGAAAGGCTACGCCGTTATTAAATAAATTGCTCAATATTAGCTCAGATGAAATCTTTATTATTGTAGTATTTGCTTCTTTATTCTTCATTGCTGGTTTTTCAGAAACAATTCACGTTGCAGAAGCAATTGGAGCACTTCTTCTAGGATTAGTTTTCTCTGAGACAGAGCATAGTGACCGAATTGAACATCTTGTTGTTCCATTTAGAGACTTTTTCGGAGCTATTTTCTTCTTCAGCTTCGGGTTAAGTATTGATCCGTTCTCATTAGGCGGAGCGATATGGTTAACGTTAGGTGCTGTCCTTCTTACAATAATCGGAAACTTTGTAGCAGGAATGATTGCAGGAAGACAAGCAGGATTATCTCATAAAGCATCAACAAATATCGGATTAACAATCGTTTCAAGAGGAGAGTTCTCCATCATTATGGCTAATATCGGTATCGCCGGTGGTTTAATGTCAGTACTGAAACCATTCTCAGCACTATACGTGCTTATACTATCCATTTTAGGCCCACTTCTGACAAAAGAGTCGAAGAATGTATATAAATTCTTAAATAAAATCTTTAAGTGGGATACGAAGACTAACTAAATTAAAAAAATAAAAGTACAAGATATTTCCTGCTTGTACTTTTATTTTGGTGATGAAAACAGTAAAGAGAGGTACATGATGTTAGGAGAGTTGATTCATTCGGTTTTAGTTTTTTTAGAAGGACTTGGTTATTGGGGAATTATGCTTGGATTAATGCTAGAGGTTATTCCAAGTGAAATCGTATTGTCTTATGCAGGCTATTTAGTATCAACAGGAAGCATTACATTTTGGGGCGCTGTCGCGTTCGGTACAATTGGTGGTGTAATTGCACAACTATTCATTTATTGGATTGGTCGATATGGAGGAAGACCTGTTCTTGAGCGATATGGAAAATATATTTTAATTCAGAAGAAACATATTGATTATGCTGAAGATTGGTTTAATCGTTATGGAACTGGCGTTATCTTTACCGCACGTTTTATTCCGGTTGTGCGTCATGCTATTTCGATACCAGCGGGTATTGCGAAAATGTCACATGCTAAGTTTATTACGCTAACTACATTAGCTGTTATTCCGTGGTCAATTGTGTTTGTATATTTAGGTTTTAAATTAGGAACAGAGTGGGAAAGTATTAATAAAGTTGCGGGGCCATATGTGAAATACTTTGCACTTGCTGCTATTGTTTGTGCAATTGGTTATTTTGTATTAAAAAAAATGATGAAAAAAAAGTGATTACAGAAAAGGAATCTATGTCGACGTAGATTCCTTTTTTATTGGCATTTTTTCAAGGATGAAAGAATACGTTTAATATTTACCATATTGTGGCATACATATAGAAAAAGGGTGCTTGGAAAGGGGAATAAAGAGAAATGGAACTCCAGTTTCAAAATGTATATCAACAGGTAGAGAATTGGTATGTGTTGGATTCGGAGCTTCCTTGGGATGTCAAAAAGTTGAGAGAGGATTTGTTTTCTCTTATTGAAGTATGTAAAACGCCCGTTATTTTTTGTGATACGTGTGATGCAAATGATGTGCTTCTATCATTAGGGGAAGAGGAAGAAGAGTTCCTATTCCCAGTAGGTGGTTTTTATCATAAAGAAAAGCAATTAATTTTCGTTTGTATGTGGGAAGAGTATGATCAAGTTCTCAAAACGCTACTGCATGAATTCCGCCATGCGATGCAGCATAAGAGAGATATATTGTATGTGGGAAGTGAACGGTACGAAGAGCGGTGGATTGAAAAAGATGCGAGGAAGTTCGCGGAGAGGAAATTGGATGAATATAAGAGTAGAAAGTTAATGTAAAGCATAGTGGAGAAATAGCGCTGTGCTTTTTATGCTTATTAAAAATAAGTATTTGACTTTTATTAAGTTTAGTTCTAAACTAATGATATGAAACGAGCGAGGTGATGAAATGAAAACAGAAGATAGACTAGGGCTACTATTATGGTTTCGTTTGTCACGCTTTTATAATAAGAGTATTCGTGAGACGAATCAGCATTTGAAAAAATGGAATATATCTGCCGCCCAGTTTGATGTGTTAGCTCAAGTTGGAGGACATGATCGTTTAACGCAGCAAGAACTTGGAAATAAGCTATTTGTTACGAAAGGAAATGTAACGCAGCTTTTAAATAAAATGGAGCAGCTTGAGTGGATTTTGCGTGAACAAGAGGGTACTACGAAATATATTTCTTTAACAGAAAAGGGAAGAGCTTTATATGAGGAAATCGTCCCACCTCAAGAAACGTTCCAAGCAGAGAAGTTTCATAATTTAAATATAGAGGAACAAAAGCAGTTATTAACACTATTAAAAAAGTTACAGTAAGAAAAAATTTTAAAATAAATCTCGAATTCGAGATAGTATGAGGTGAAGGATATGTTTAGAAAAGTTGATCATAAAAATATGGGCAGAGCAAATCATGGTTGGTTAAATACACATTTTCATTTTTCTTTTGCCAATTACTACAATCCAAATAAAATGAACTTCGGAGCGTTACGTGTTATTAATGATGATCTAGTAGCGGCGCAAACTGGTTTTGATATGCATCCGCACCGTGATATGGAGATTATTTCTTACGTTGTAGATGGTGCTTTAACACATGAAGACAGCATGGGAAATCGCGGAACGGTTGAGCGTGGACATGTTCAATATATGAGTGCTGGCACGGGTGTATTTCATAGCGAGCATAATTTAGGCGATGAAACGCTGCGTTTATTACAAATTTGGATTTTACCAGACCGCGCAGATCATAAACCAAACTATGGTGAGTTTAAATTTGATTGGAGCAAGCGTGAAGATGAATGGTTCCATATGGTATCTTCAGTAGAAGGAAATGCACCAATTCAAATTCACCAAGATGCGAATTTATATTCTTTATCATTAGAGGCTGGAAAAGAAATTCATTTTCCAGTGAAAGAAGGCCGTCAATTGTACCTTGTACAAATTGAAGGAAGCAGTGTAATAAATGGTGAAACGTTTGTTATGCGGGATGCAGCAGAATCTGTAGAAGAAGATATTCACATTCAAGCGAAAGAGCAATCACACTATTTAGCAATTGAATTGAAAAAACAATAAAAGGTTTATAGAAAAGAGGACATCCAATAGATGTCCTCTTTTTTTGATTGGAATTATCTGAAAAATGTTTCTCAAATTTTCGGTAGAGGTATCGGCTGGGAAAATAAGAATTGTATAAAAGTGTCAAAAATCTTTATGGGAATGGGGAATGTTATAGTGAAAAAGCAAGTCATTTCATCAGCATTAGCGTTAACTGTTATCGCCGGGGGATTTGGAGCGTTTGGGGCAACGACAACGAAAGCGGAAGAACAAAAAATTCAATATCATCAAGAATTTAAAACACCTGCATACATAGGTGAAGAATGGAAAGCACCGGAAGGACTAGATAAAAAAGAGACAGTCTTTCAATACTTAGAGAGTAAGAAAGATATGTTTAAATTAGCAGGAAATATTGAAAAGCATTTTAATATCGTTGGAGAAGAAAAAGACGCTGAATCTGATACGACACATGTGAAGCTAGTTGAGAAACATAATAACATTCCTGTGTACGGTTCTGATCAAACTGTTACACTTGATAAAGAGAATAATGTAAAAGCATTCTTCGGACAAGTTATTCCGAATTTAGATGATAAAAATATTCCTGCAGCTGCAAGCATTACTGCGGAACAAGCAGAAACGATTGCAAAGGCAGATATTGAGAAAGAAATTGGTAAAGTAAAGAGTTATGACGGTGTGAAAAAAGATTTGTTTGTATATGAAAAGGACGGTAATTACTACCTTGCATACTTAGTTAAGGCATCGATTTCAAAACCAGCTCCAGGATATTGGCATTATTTTGTTGATGCAACGAATGGAAATGTTATTGAGAAATATAACGCTGTAGATAACATTACTGGATTTGGTTACGGAGTATTAGGTGCTAGACAATCATTTGAAATTGCTCAAGATACGAAAACAGGACAATTCAACTTGTTTGATGGTAAACGAGGACAAGGCATTCATACATTTGATGCAGAAAATATGGACGAGAACTGGTTTAATTTATTCTCACAATGGCTTGGATATACAGGAGAAGAAGTTGAAAGTAAATCTAAGTTCTTCGAAGATAAAGCTGCAGTTGATGCGCATGTAAATGCAGGGAAAGTATATGATTACTACAAAAAGACATTTAATCGTAACTCTTTCGATGATAAAGGTGCGAAGCTTATTTCAACTGTTCACGTAGGTACAGCTTGGAATAACGCAGCTTGGAATGGTGTGCAAATGATGTATGGTGATGGAGATGGAAAAACTTTCATTCCATTATCTGCTGGACTTGATGTTATCGGTCACGAATTAACGCATGCTGTAACTGAACATACAGCAAACCTTGTTTACAAAAATGAGTCAGGGGCGTTAAATGAATCGTTATCTGATATTATGGGTGTTATGGTTGAGAAGAAGAGCTGGGATTTAGGTGCTGATATTTATACACCTGATAAACCTGGTGATGCGCTTCGCTCTCTTAAAGACCCAGCGTCTATTCCAAACCCATTAAAACCAAGTGAAGGTTACCCAGATCACTATAGTAAACGTTACACTGGAACAGCTGATAATGGCGGCGTTCATATTAACAGTAGTATTAATAATAAAGCTGCTTATTTAGTTTCTGAAGGCGGGGATCATTACGGCGTGAAAGTAACTGGAGTGGGCCGTGAAGCGACAGAAAAAATTTACTACCGTGCTCTTACGAAATATTTAACTGCAAACTCTGACTTCAAAATGATGCGTCAAGCGGCACTTCAGTCAGCTGAAGATTTATACGGTAAAAACTCTAAAGCTGTACAAGCTGTAACGAAAGCTTATGATGCAGTAGGTGTAAAATAATAAGAGAAAAGACCTGACATCCTAGTCAGGTCTTTTCTTTATCCCGCTATCCGCAAATGATGAAATTTCCACTTTATTTAGTCGCGAATACCTAATGCGATTTTCGCCATACGTGACATACGTTCTTTCGACCAGGGCGGATTCCAAACGACATTTACTTCTATTTCATTAACTTCAGGTACGTTTGTTGATAATACTTTTTTAACGTCTGATACGATTTGCCCAGCCATTGGACAACCGATAGAAGTCATAGTCATCGTAATGACAGCATTATTATTTTCATCTGCTGTAACATCATAAACTAATCCAAGATTAACGATATCAACACCTAGTTCAGGGTCAATAACAGCTTCTAAATTGGCAAGTAATTTATTTTCAAATGCTTCTTGTGACATAAGCAGCCCCTCCTACACTTTAATGATATCGATTCTCATTATAACGGAAATGAGCATAATGTGCAGGAAATGAGCTCAAAAAAATATCCCTCTTCGCAAGAGGGATATTTTTTGAACATCTATTCTGTTTTAAAATGAGATACGAGCTGATCTAACTCTTCAACTGTTTGTTTCATTTTTCTAGCAGTTACTGTCATTTCATTCATAACGATAACTTTCTGTTCAGCAGATTGTGCCGTTGCGGCAGTTTCGCTGGATACTTCAGTAGAGATAGAAGCGATGTTATTAAGTGAAGCATTCATTTCTTCAGCACTTGCAGCCATTTCTTCAGCAGTTGCTGATATATCTTGCATTTGAGTAGATACTTTATTTACTTGTTCCACAATTGTTGTGAAAGAAGTACCAGCTTCACGAATAACATTGATACCTTCAAATGCTTCAGAACGGCCTTGAGACATCATAGAGCTAGCAGTTTCTGTATCATTTTGAATTTGATGTAGTAATTGATTAATGTCTGTTGCAGCTGTTTTAGATTGTTCAGCAAGTTTTCGAACTTCGTCAGCTACGACAGCAAATCCTTTTCCTTGCTCGCCAGCACGAGCAGCCTCAATAGAAGCATTTAAAGCAAGTAAGTTTGTTTGCTCAGCAATATTAGAAATAGATTGTACAGCAGTATCAATATATTTCGTATGAGTGATTAGACGTTCAACCACTTCTGACGTAGCATTTACAGCTTCGTGTATTGTTGTCATTTGTGAAACAGATTTTTGGATAACGGTACTTCCATCGCTAGCATGTTCAGATGTGGCAACAGCAAGTTCCGCTACAGATGAAGCAGATTCAGCAATACGCTGAACACTTACTGCCATATCGTCCATTGCAGTTGAACTTTCTTCCATACTAGAAGTTTGTGATTGAATACTTGCATTTAAGTTGGACATCGAGCTTTGGACTCTTAATGTCGCCTCACGTGATGTATTCGTTTTTTCTAGCATATTTTCAGAAGCGGTTTGTACTTCCACTGATGTTTTTTGAACGCGATTAATGATATGTTGTAGGTTTTCTAACATTTTATTAAATGATGTTGCGATAGCACCGATTTCATCGTTGCTATTTACTTGTAGACGTGCCGTTAAGTCACCTTCTTGAGAGGCTAATTCTTTTAGTTTTGTATCAATTTGTTGAATTGGTTTCACAAGTTTACCAGAGAACCACCATGCAAGAATAATTGCAACGACAATACAAATAACAAGTGATAGAAAGACTGCATATTCAATTCCTAGTGAAGATTGATCAATTTGTTCAATAGATTGTTCACGTAATTTAGCTTGTTCATTACTGTAATTTGTGAAGTCACCAATTACTTTATAGACCGTTCCGTTTTCTGAAGAAGCTACTTGTAAAGCTTCTTCCCATTTTTGTTCTTTTGCAAGAGTGAATACTTTTTCTTCAACGAACTTTCTCCAAGTAGACCCTAACTCCATTGTACTTTTTACGGACGAAGGAAGATTTGGATTAGAAAGAAGTTTATCTTTTGAATCCTCAAGACGTTTACTCATCTCATTAAACTTGTCTAATTCGACTTGATCATGTTGTAGTAAATAACCCCTTAAAGCAGATAGCTGTACTTGATAAGCGTCTCCACGTTCTTTCAATTCTGTTGCCAGTGGAGAAATTTCTTTTTGTAATGTTTCAGCTTTACGAGATTGGTCAATAGCAAAAAATAAAATAAAAGCTAAGGCGATGCCAAATAAAGCGCAAATCGTTCCCATCATGAACATAAGTTTTTTTCTGATACTTACAAAATTCATATAATTAAAAGCCTCCTTTGTGAAATCTTAGTATTAGAATTAATAAATGTAAAAAATTGAAAGAAAGCTTTACTCCAGTTGGAATAAAGCTTTCTTATTTCCTTTAGGAATTATAGCAGACGGAATGAGAGATAGAAAGAGATATTTTAAATTGAAAAAAGAGAGACTGTAAAATTTTCTTTCCTATACCTTTGGGCTTGTGTCATTACAAGCGAAAGGTTCACTTTAAGCGTTTGTTTTGAAATGAGAGACGAGAACTTCAAGTTCTTGTACGATTGTTTTCATTTCAGATGATTTGTTAGCCACGATACTCATTTTGTTTACTTGATCACCAGCTGAATGTGCTGTTTGTAATGTTTCTGCAGCAACTTCATTTGAAATAGAGGCGATATTATTTAAAGCTGCGTTCATTTCTTCAGAGCTTGCAGCCATCTCTTCAGCAGTTGCAGACATTTCTTGCATTTGCGTAGAGACTTTGTTAATGTGGTTAACAATTTCTGAGAATGAAGATCCGGCAGTACGAATAACAGTAATTCCTTCAGAAGCTTCTGCTTGACCTTGTGTCATCATGTCATTTGCTATTTTAGTATCGGCTTGAATTTGATGCAGTAAATGGTTAATGTCAGTTGCGGCTAGTTGAGATTGTTCAGCAAGTTTTCGAACTTCATCAGCAACAACAGCGAATCCTTTGCCATGTTCACCAGCACGAGCTGCTTCAATAGAAGCATTTAAAGCGAGTAAATTTGTTTGCTCGGCGATATTCGAAATAGATTGAAGTGCAGTATCGATATGATTTGTATGTGTAATGAGTCGCTCAACTACTTGTGATGTAGCGTTAACAGCTTCGTTAATTGTGTGCATTTGTGTAATAGATTTCTCAATGACTTTATTCCCATCATCTGCTTTTTCTGAAGTTGTAACAGCTAAACTAGTAACAGAAGAGGCGGACTCAGCGATACGCTGAACACTCGTTGCCATGTCATCCATTGCAGTTGAACTTTCTTCAATGCTAGAAACTTGTGAACGAATATTGTGTTCAAGAGCATTCATAGTTTCTTGGGTCCTTGCGGTATTTTCCATAGAAGCAGTCGTTTCGATAAATACATTTTCGGAAGCTTCTTTTACACTTGTTGATGTTTGTTGAACTTGTTTTATTATAAGCTGTAAGTTAGTGAGCATTTGATTAAAGGAATTTGCAATGTCACCTATTTCATCTTTACTTGTTACGTGTAATCTAGCCGTTAAATCTCCATCTTGAGAAGCTAATTCTTTTAACTTCTCATCAATTTGTCGAATTGGTTTAACGAGTTTACCAGAGAACCACCATGCTAATAAAATAGACGTTAATGTACATGTAATGAGTGAGAAGAAAATAATATATTGAATAAGTGATGAAGAAGACTCGACGTCAGCAATTAATGCGTCACGTTTCTCATTCTCTTCATTTGTATATTTATTAAAACGACCTAAAAGATCATTTACATAATCTGTTTGTGCTAAAGCAATTTTGGATGCTTCGTCCCATTTTCCTTCACGAGCAAGAGGTAGTACCTCATTATCTATGACGCTACGCCATTTTCCCCCCATTAAAATAGCTTCTTTCATTCCTTCTGGGAGCTTCTTGTCACTTGTTACTTTCTCTCTAGTATCAGCTAATTTTTTCCCTTCTCGGTTGAACTTATCTAATCCTTTTTGATCATGTGATAGTAAATATTCTTGTAAACCAGCAACTTGTGCTTGGAACCAATCGCCACGTTCTTTTAAAATCGTCGCTCTTTTTGATACATCATTTTTTAACGTTTCGATTTCACTTGCTTGATTCATGGCGAATGAAAGAATAACAATAAGAGCAATGCTAAATAAAGAAGAAATGCTTAAGAGTGTGAACAGTAGTTTTTTTCGAATACTAACATATTTCATCGTTACCCCTACCCTTGTTTAAACTGTTTATTATGATTTATAGATATTTAAAACGAAATTAATAAAAACATTATTATGAAGTTATTAATCTGTTCAATGAAAATTATAGCAGATAATGGAAGGAGTCAGATTGATATTAGAAAAAGTTCTTAAAATGTATACATTTGCATATCATAAAATTCATAAATAAATATTAGAAATGCTATTGAAATTTGAAATGACATCATGTATACTTCTAATTAGTTGATAACGATTATCAGTATCAACTAAAACATTACTCTTCGTTATGTTGGTCATACCCCTTTTTGACGACGTAAGTCAGAGACGAAATGTTGAAATATCTTGTGTCCTATTCTACAGAATTATGGTAATCTCCAACCTCAACTTATATGCGTGAGCATGCAAAAAGGATCCTATCCGTGAAGGGATCCTTTTTTGCATGCTGTCGCAATTATTGTATATAGACCAGGGATACGTTCTTCGATTCTTTCCGGTGCAGTAGAAGGGAAGAGCCATCTTTGATGAGGTCCGTGTTCTTCAACTAGTTTTTCAATTTTAAAATGTTCTTCCGCGAGTGTTGTAATGATTTCTCCTAACGTCCAGCGACGGATGGTTGTTTTAGGTAGCGATTCTTTCTGTGCTTCTGTAAGAAGGATGCTATAAGCAACATCATCTTCAATTAATTCTTCATCGAAATAATTTCCACTTGCTCGAAATGATGGATGGTCTACTCCTAATAGCTTTGTGTATATTGGATGGTAATCGCGAAGGATAAGTATTCCACCGGGCTTTAGTAGTTGAGAGATTGTTGTGAAAAGTGGTTTTAAATCTAGAAAGTAATGAAGTACACCAAGTTCCAGTAATACGATATCAAATGATTTGGAGAGATTTACATCTAGTACATCAGAAACGATGTAATGAATAGAGACGCCTGCGGCATCAGCAAGTTCATTTGCATATTTTGCATTACTTGCTGAAATATCAACAACTGTTACGTCAGAGCCTAAAAGGGCGAGTGCGACAGCTTTATTTCCTTTTGAGCCGAGTAAATTAATAATACATTTTCCTTTTGGGGATTTTATGTAAGGTAAATAATGTGCTACTTCGCGCGTGGGATCTTTCATGATTTTTTTCGCATAATCAGCTGGTGCCCCGTGGCGATTCGTCCAAGCTTCATAAGCAGCTGCATTCCAGCTTTTTTCATTTATAGTGCTTAGTTGTTTTTGATTCAATGTTATCACTCCTTTTGTGAACGTATAGTTATTCGGCAGGGGGATGGGATTTCCTTTTCTTTCTGGATAAAAGTTTGATTTTTCCGTGATTAAGTCGTACAATACTTTTTATACGTAAAAGCGTTGAAAAGGAAAAGTAGGATGAACACATTCTTTCCAGAGAGCTTCGGTAGCTGAGAAGAAGCAAGAATATTCATTTGAACAATGGCCTTTGAGCTTCGTCCTGAACTTATCAAATGATAATAGTAGGCGGCGACGAGAGTTGGTACTCGTTATCAAAACCACAGTATAAGAGCATATTGCTCCGTACTTGTTAAGGCTAATTATGTGAGTAATTAGCGAAATAAGGTGGTACCGCGACTGTTTATACAGCCCCGCCCTTATCTTTTTTAAGATAAGGGCGGGGCTTTTTATATTTAAAAGGAGGAATGTAAGATGAGTATTTTTATTGGAGGCGCTTGGCCGTATGCAAATGGTTCGTTACACCTTGGCCATATTGCGAGTTTGTTACCTGGAGATATTTTAGCGCGTTATTACAGGGCAAAAGGTGAGAATGTGCTGTATGTTTCAGGGAGTGATTGTAATGGAACACCGATTGCAATTAGAGCAAAGCAAGAAGGTGTGACAGCGAAAGAAATTGCTGATAAGTATCATGAAGAGTTCCAGCGATGTTTTCGTAGCCTTGGTTTTACTTATGATTGCTATACACGTACAGATAGTGAGCACCATCATGAAACAGTTCAAAATGTTTTTTTACGTTTATTAGAAGAAGGACATATTTATAAAAAAACAGTGGAACAAGCGTATTGTGAAACGTGTACGCAGTTTTTACCGGATCGTTATGTAGAAGGAATATGTCCACATTGCCATGAAGCAGCAAGAGGAGATCAATGCGATGCTTGTTCTGCTATTTTAGATCCTCTCGATTTGTTAGAAAAGAAATGTAAGTTATGTGGTAGTACGCCATCTGTAGAGGAAACAGAGCATTTCTATTTTGCATTGCATACATTTCAGCAGCAAATTAAAAGGACTGTAGAAATTGCCAAACAAACAGGGACATGGCGCGACAATGCGATTCAACTAACAGAGAGATATGTAAAGGAAGGATTACTAGATAGGGCCGTATCACGTGATTTGCCAATTGGGGTACCAATTCCAGTAGAAGGGTATGAAGATAAGAAAATTTACGTATGGATTGAAGCAGTGACAGGCTATTATTCAGCGAGTAAACATTGGGCTGAAGAAACAGGGAAAGATGATCAAGAGTTTTGGGATAGCGAAGCGAAAACATATTATGTGCACGGAAAGGATAATATTCCGTTTCATTCCGTCATTTGGCCAGCGGTATTACTTGGAATAGGGGAGGAAGCAATCCCGCGTCATATCGTTTCGAATGAATATTTAACAGTTGAAAAAAGAAAATTATCTACAAGTAAAAACTGGGCAGTATGGGTGCCTGACATATTAGAACGCTATGATCCAGATTCTATTCGTTACTTTTTAACCGTCAACGCACCAGAAAATCGCGATACTGATTTTTCATGGCGGGAATTTATTTACAGTCATAATAGTGAATTATTAGGTGCATACGGGAACTTTGTGAACCGGACATTAAAGTTTATTGAAAAATATTATGGTGGTATCGTGCCGAAAGGAAGTATTGAAGTAGAGCTGAAAGATAAAGTAGAAGGATTATATAAGCGTGTAGGAGAGGCGATTGAGCAAACTAAATTTAAGGTGGCGCTAGAGACAGTATTTGATACAGTACGTTTTGCAAATAAATATTTTGATGAAAAGCAGCCTTGGAAACAAAGAGAAGATGATCCAGTTTCATGTGAAGAAACGATTTATAACTGTGTGTATCTTATCGCTAATTTTGCCCATCTCCTTGAGCCATTTTTACCATTTTCAAGTGAAAGAGTTCGAAACACATTGTCGATTGTGAAACGAAATTGGGAACCGCAAAATACTTTGCCAAGTAGAATTGATAGCGTACAGCCATTATTTGAGCGAATCGATGTAAAACAAATTGAGCATGAGATAGAGAAGCTGTATGGAGCGGTAAAATGAGATAGAGAAAAAGACCTTTCAAGTAAATGAAAGGTCTTTTGTTATGCAGTATGGTTCTCTTTCTTATCTTTCAAAAAGAAAAGTACAGCAAGGATTACAAGAATAATAGCTGCAATATCATACGTTATTTTAAATGTAGTATTAAAGTTTAAGTACTCTACGAAAGGAGTTTTCACTGCTCCTGCATATATACAAACGGGAACGAGAAGTAAATCGTAAAATTTCTTTTCTTTCATATATCTTATTAGGAAGAAGATACACATAATAGCAAAAAATACGATGCTTAAAATAGTCATTTATACCTCCAGATAAATTTACTTATTTTAATTGCAGTTATATCTTTTATATAAATTCTGTATTTTTTCAAGCGCTATGCACGCGATTTTGTTTCCTTTCTTTCCTAGCCGTAAGCAGCTGAGGAGTGAAAATCCCAACCAATATAAAAATAATACCAATCCACTGCATGAACGTTACGACTTCATGTACAAGTGTAATAGAAGCGATAATAGCAGTTGGTAATTCAGCTGCACCTAATATTGTACCGAGTCCTGTTCCAACCTTTGGTACACCGATTGAAAAACAAATGACAGGTACAACAACGCCGAATAATCCGAGGAAGAAAGCATATTTCCATAGACCGGCTTGCAAAGCACCGTCTGTTAAAAAGGTTGGCGGAAAGAATAGGCATACGATAATAGTAGCACTTGTTGTCATAAGAAAGCTTTTTGTATAAGGCGGAACATCTGTAGCGACGCGTCCGCTTGCAAAAACATAGAATGAAAAAGAGACAGCAGCTAATAGCCCAAAGATAATCCCTTTCGTAGAAAAACTTTGTCCGAGGCCTTCAAATACACCACCTGCAAACAATGTACCAGCAAATAAAATAAGGATAGATATGATCTTATCGCGACTTGGAAATGTTCGATTTGCAATGGCTTCGATAATGACACCAATCCAAGTGAACTGAAAGAGTAGGACGACAGCGATAGATGCGGGTAGTTCTTCTACAGAAATAGCATAAAAAATCCCAGTCATACTCATTGTTGTTCCGACGGTTAGTAATGAAAAAAATTGTTTTTTTGTTACTTTATGACGTGAAAAGAAAAGAACGAGTAGAAATAGTCCAATCCATCCGAAGACATATTGTCCCCCTAGTAGTTGATGTGCTGAAAATCCATTTATGAATCCGAGTTTGAAAATAGTTGAAAGTATGCCGTAGCTGCAAGCACCGAATAAAACGAGCAATGAATATTTAAACTTTTCCATAAAAAAATCCTCCTTTTAAGTAATAAAAAACGCCCGCTATCCAAATAAGGATAACGGGCGAACGAAACAGAGTAAGACACTCTACAAAATTCCGCCACTCACACATGAAGTATGAGTTTGGGATATGTAATTATAGTAAATGTTACATTGCTTTTGGGAATACAATGGAGCATTTTACACCTTGAGCTGTGTTTTGTATCCCGTAAGGAAACTGATGTTTATCTAATATTTGTTTCACGATATATAATCCAAGACCACTACCTTGTACTAACCCGTGTTTATCAGGATTTGCGCGATAGAAAGGCTCAAATAAATGAGCAAGTTTATCTTCATCAATTTGTGAACCTGTATTTAATACTTCTAATGCGTAACCATTTGGTTTTTCATAAAGCTTTATATATACGTGTTGATGGTCAATTGTATAATGAATTGCATTTGAAATAATGTTAAAAATAGCAGTTTGAATAAATTTAGGATCAGCTAAAATTTGTACGTCGTGTTTAATATTAGATTGTACATTTAATTGTTTTACAGATACAAAGTAATCTACTTTCTTCATAACATCCTCAATAATATTAGATAAAGAAATGACTTCTAAATTCGGTTTAAATTGAGGGTTTTGTATTTTGGATAATTCCGACATTTTTTCCGTTAATATGTTAATGTCTTGCATCATCTCGTAGGAACGTTTCAAATACTTATCTCTATCTTTATAAGCTCCAATTCCGTGAATCATGCCATCTAGTTGTCCCATAACGGCTGCGATTGGTGTTTTTAATTCATGGGACACCATAGACATAAATTCTTTACGAGATTGTTCTAATTGTTGTTCCTTCTTGAGCTCGTTTCTTAAATCTTGATTGCTTGCATGTAAATTCTTCACAATATTTGGTACTTGTGAAGCAGCTACTTGCAAATTAAAATCTGTTTGATCTGTATTTTTGTTAAGTAGCTTTTTATCTGAGAAATCAAGATTCATAATATCTTTTAAAGCATCGCTCATATATTGAAAAGGTTTGGCAATTAGTTTTGTATAAATTAAAGATCCGAGTAGTGATAATGCAAGCATTGTCGCGCCAATATGTGGAGCTAATTGCTGCAACGCATCTGCTAACTTTGGATTATCCTTTGTATCATTTGTTTTACTTGCTGCATTTTGTGTATGTAAGGCATCATTATTAGCAGCTTTCTTTTCTGCTTCTGTAGGCGGATTAGAAGTGCTATTTTTCCCCGAAAGATTTTGTGTATGTTCTTTTGCCTTTACAGTTTGGCTAGGCTGCAAAAGGTGATTGATAGCTGTAGAAAGAGATTTATAATCTATAATAGAAGATTGAAAATTAGAAATGCTCCCCTCTGACACAGCTTTATTTTGCTTCGTTTTACTTCCGTCGTTTTGCTTATCTGAATCGGCCTGTTCTGTAGTCGGCGTTCCATTTTCTTTCGCAAAACGTTCTTTATCGTAGTTTGAAGCTAGAAAGTAAATAATTTGATAAAGGCAAAGTGATAAAAGAATACAAAATAATAAGGTTTTGATGAAAATACTTTTGGTGATGTTGTCTTTGCTACGATTCGATTTTGTAGCCAATGCCTTTCACCGTTTTAATATAAGGAATTCCTAATTTTTTTCTTAAGTTTTTAATATGTGTATCTATAACTCTTACATCACCATAATGTTCATAGCCCCATACCTTATTCAACAAATCACTTCTTGATAATACTTTTCCTCGATTTTGCAGTAAAGTATAAATAATTTCAAATTCTTTTGTTGTCAATTCAATTTGATTACCATGAACATAAGCTGCATATGCTGTAGAGTTTAACATCAATTCATGGAATTGTAGTATAGTTGCAGCTTCTGCTTCCTTCGTTGCTGCCCTTCTTAATACAGCCTCTACACGCTTAATAAATACAGTGTAATGGAACGGTTTCGTAATATAGTCATCAATACCTAATTCAAATCCTTTAATTTCACTTTCTTCATTATGTAAGCCTGTTAACATAATGATTGGTACATCAGATTGTCCTCGCATAATTTTACAAATACTATAGCCATCTATATCTGGTAACATTACATCGAGGAGGACAAGATCGTATGAATTTTTTTGGAAAAGAAGAATACCTTCTGTTCCAGCACCAACTACATCAACTGTAAAGTTTTGTGCCATTAGAAATTCACGAATAAGTTCTTGTATATCTGGGTTGTCTTCAATCACCAGTATATGCGTCATAGTAACACCTCCTAAATAACGCTTTTTACTGCAATATTCGAATTCATCATTTTTCGAGTGACTCAGATTGTTTATACATATAATAAGCCCCCGCTATAAAATAATCATGAAGGTAGCAAGGGGAATAGTTTAGTGTTACTGAATAGTTCAGAATTACAGTAGTTCTATTATAGTATGTATTATAAAATTTATAAAACATTATAACTGTATAATTTTAATATCTACGTTTATCAATGTTTAAATATCAGCTAATCAAATCTATTCCTATTATATATGTAAATACAGTTGTTTTGCTACTGTAAATGAATAAATAAAATAAGCCAAGACATAAAATTCTTGGCTACACATAAATCTTGTTTTTAGGCTATTTTACAGTGACAGTAGCTTGCTGCTGAACGCGCTCAAATAACCAGTGTATATCATTGTTATACATACGAATACAACCAAGTGTTGTCCATTTGCCGATTGCTTGATTATTGTTAGTTCCGTGAATCGCATAAGTTGTTCCGTAAGTTCCTGCCATATTTAATCCGAGCCAACGGTCACCAAGTGGATTACGTGGATCGCCGCCTTTAATTTTTCCTGTATAATAAGGGCGGTTTTTAATTTTATTTACGATTTGAAAAGTGCCTTTAGGTGTAGGTGTTGCAGCTTTTCCAGTAGCGACAGTAAAACTTTTTATAAATTTTCCATCCTGATAATAATCCATTTTATTTAACTGAGTGTCTACGATTAATTGATCTTTCGTTGTAGCTGCCTCTGCACTAGCGAATGGAAGAGTTAAAAATCCTAATGATAATAGTGCGCTTAATAATAATTTTTTCATTGTTATTCTCCTTTTACTATCGTAATAGTCTTACATACAATGAAGTTGTAATCCTCGTAATGCTTTATTTACATTTTCATCTAATGTTTCAAAGAATGTAGTGATTTTGCTGTTGTGTTTGTTGTTATCAATAAGTAATCTTTCATTTAATAAAAGCTCACCACGTAGTCCAAAACTTTGAACTTGAATATTTAGCTCATCTTCATTTTCAGAAATGATTGGTAAGAAATAGTGAAAAGCTTTTGTTGGAATGATGTAGCTTTTGCCAATCATGCTTTCTTGATTTGAATTAATCCATTTTTTCGTGACAATTTTAATATTCTTTTTTGAAACGATAAAAGATAGTGTTGTAGATTTTGTTAAACTTACGTCAAATTCACTTGTTTCACATATTTGTAAATTAAAAACGGTTTCATTTTGATGAGATTCAACATTTGTATTAATAAAATCGTGCATTTTATATGCTTCCATTTCGTATTCACCCTTTTTTCAATTTCGAAAAACGACTTATATTTATTCAAATTAATGCTTAGTCATATATTGGTTAAATTTTTCAACAAATTCCGATATAATCTTACAATACGTATATGAAGCTAATATGAAGTTAGCATGAGTTTGTGATGGTTTTTTATTGAGAACAAAATAAGAGAGCTTTTTTAGTGCTAAAAAATGGATAAAATCTGCATGTTATTAATGCGTCTTTTCGCTATTTCGACTTGGAAAATAATTTTTACTATTTAATAAAGAACGAAAATCATTAGTGTGACCCTTACAAAAATGTAATAAAAATGTAAGCTATTGTGATAGTTATTTCGACAATTTTTTTATACAATAATAGTAAGAAGTTGTACGTGATTGAAAGGAGAGATGACATGGAATGGATTCATGAATTATTTCAGCAATACGGGTATTATGTTGTACTTGTCGGCTTGCTGTTAGAATATATTGCACTTCCGTTTCCGGGAGAGCCAACATTAGCATATGCGGGATTTTTAGCACATAAGGGTGATTTAAGTTTACCGATTTTAATTATTCTATCCTTTATTGGGACAAGTGTAGGAATGACGATTCAATACTTTTTAGGAAATAAATTAGGTATGCCTTTCATTCAAAAGTATGGGAAATACGTATTTTTAACACAAAGAAAAATTGACTTGACGAGAATGTGGTTTGATAAGTATGGGTACTTCCTAATTTTTATTGGTTTCTTTATTCCTGGTGTACGTCATTTCACAGGATACTTTGCAGGAATTATTAATTTACCATTCCGTCGTTTTGCCATTACAATTTATTCAGGCGCTCTATTTTGGGTATCATTCTTCTTAATCGGTGGTTACTGGTTAGGTGGAAACTTACATGATATCTTTGGAGTGCTAGAAGGTCATATCGGTAAAATCATTTTTGGAGTTATTGTGATTGTAGCGGTTACGTTAGGTATTCGTTTCCGTAAGCAGTTAAAACGAGTATTACTACAAAACGCAAGCTAATATGAAATCCATTCTATGTCAGAATTTAGGAAGGCAGTGCAAAAGCACTGCCTTTTTTATTTTATTTTTAAGACTATGTTTAATGCACATTTTACATTCTTTATAGGAATTTGATACAGGATAAGAAATAAGTATTTTGTCAATTATTATAGTCGTAATGACAATTATAATTGACAAATATAAGGATATTATTTACAATTTTAATTAAATAAATGAAAAAGAGGGAAGACATGAAGCTTCAAAATCGAGTGAGGGAATTGCGAGCAAAGCATCGTTTATCACAAGGGGATTTAGGGAAAGCGATTGGATCATCACGGCAAACGATTAGTTTAATTGAGCGTGGGGATTATGCACCATCTATCGTATTGTCGTTAAAAATCGCACAAATTTTCAATGTACCGGTGGAGGAAATATTTACGTTAGTAGAGGGGGAAGAGGACGATGAAGAGTAAGAGAAAAAAACAATTTGATTCTGTGGGGAAAATAGCATTAAGTATGATAGGAGGATTTTTAACGTCTTATATAGCTTTAAATTTACTCTCGGATGAACCGAGAAAATTATCATCCAATACATTTATAGGTATATGTACTATTTTTGGAATTTTAATGATGTACTATACTTGGAAGAATACACGTATGTTAGCAGAGGCACGCGATGAAGAAGAGAGCGTACAAGGCAGAAAATTAGGCATTATAAGTATATATTTACGTGTAGGTGATATAGTGACGCAGGCATGGTTTGTATATGCAGTTATTACATGTAGACGTGCACTGTTGCAGGATACAAATGTTTCATTTGCGGTGTGGAATTTAGTAGCTTCTATTGCTTGTTTAACTACAGTAGTAATTATCGGACTCATAACAAAAAATCGTTATAATAAGCTATATCCTGAACAAGGTGTAACGTATATGGAATCTATGAAAATGTGGACGAAAAACGCAGATGAAGGATTAAAGCACATTGTGCATGAGGCTGGATATAAAGCATATGAATTTACGAATACAATATTGGCATATGTATGGTGGGCTGCTGTTATATATACAGCTGCTAGTAATATCGATTTTGTATTAATTGGCTTAATCTCATTTATTTGGATATTGCATCTTGGGAAGTTCATGTACGAAATGCAGAGGAAAATGATTTATTAAGGGGAGAAAAAGGTGGATATTTTAAGAAGGCCAGCTGGCTCAATGACAGTGGCGTTAATTCTGTCCATTTTATACGGAGTAATCCGAACTGGGAAATTAGAAGTAATTTTGAACCTATGGGCAATAGTTGGAATTTCATTATTAGTGTTAGCCATTCATGAGCTAGGACATGTAGTATTTGGTGTAATAGGTGGTTTAACATTTAAATTTATGACAGTAGGACCCATTACTATTCAAAAAGAAAAGGGAAAATTACGCATTCGAGCAAATAAATTATGGGCTTACTTTGGAGGCGTTGCAACACTAGTACCACCTTCTATAGAGACACCGAATCTTTCGAAAAAATGGGCGTGGCTCACTTTAGGTGGACCAATTACGAGTTTACTGTTTGGTATTACTTCCGGTTACATATACATGGTGAGTTATTATCAATATCTTTTATATTTTTCCTTTTTCCATTTTGCAATCTTTGCGGTTACAATTGTGCCGATAAAAGGAACGCTTATGAGTGATGGGATGCAATTTCTTATTTTAATTAAAGATGATGAAAGAGCTAGAAATCATTTATATGAGATTCAAATATCGAGTGAGTTATTTAGTTATAAAAGACCGAAAGATTGGGATGAAAGATTAGTAGAATTGAGTGAGGAGAAAATAAAAGAGAATAAAGGGATAAGAGAGATAATGAGTAGACTTATGCTTGTCTTTTTTGCTCGTGCAGATCAAGAGGGAATGGAAAGAGCGATACCGTATATAGAAAGAATTGTTCAACTACCTGTAACGAAAGAAAATAAGTTTTTCGTTAGTAGTTTTCATAGTTGGTATCTTTTATATAAAGCCCTTTATCAGGTGGATAGTCTTTCTTTGCAAGAAGCAAAGGAACATGCAAAGGCTATTACAAAAATGGACTTAAACGGATATTATCGTACACAAGGAATTATCAAATATTTAGAGAATGATCTAGAAGCTTCCCATACTTATATGAAGAAAGCTGATAAAGAATTAAAGAGCGCCGAGAAGAGTGAGATGGGATATTTACAATTAGAAAGAGAATGGTTTGAGCAGTTGAAGGTGAGGGTATCTTACGATGGGTGAGGTATCCTCTTTTTTCTATGTCATCTTATGCCGTTCCATAAATAGCCCGGGGCGAGTAAAATGAGATAAGAAGAGCAAAGCTTGGAGGAAGTAAATATGGAAATTTTATCAATTATTTTGATAGTCTTGCTCATTTATGTTGTTTTTAAAGTGGCATATGTAGCATTAAAGATACTCGCGATCCTATTAATTATCTTTTTAATCGTAGAGTTCGGCAGTAAGTTGCTTGGGGGATAGGGTATATTGTGCGTTTCGAGTGTCGAAGGTTGTCGTTAAATCGATATCTTGTGTTGAACCGTTGATATAATGAAAAAATCGTTGATATAAGTGGAGAAATGATCGATATATTTGAAAAATCGTTGATATATTTTAGTGAATACGAAGTGGGGTATGTGGAAAAGAAGTTGCCGTTGGGTAGCTTCTTTTTATTGTAGTGGCAGGGTATAGAGCATAAATAGGTTGCCGAAAATTGCCGGTAAGTCAATATCCTGTGTCGAACGGTCGATATAATGAAAAAATCGCTGATATAAGTGGAGAAATCGCCGATATATATGGAGAATCGCTGATATAATCCAGTTGGTACTGGATGGGGTATGTGAGAAAGAAGTTGCCGTGAGGGTAACTTCTTTTTATCGTGATGCGGGGATATGCAAAACAATATAAAAAGCTGGAAGAGTATCTTCCAGCTTAAGAGTTACTTTCAATTTGACGACCGCTATCTTCTTCAGTGTCTTGTAATAGGTTGAATACGTCTGCTAGGCAGAATGCAATGAACCAAGTCCATAGACCGTGGAAGAAAGCTGAGCTTAATTGAAGTGGTAATGTATAGTTTGTCATTGAGTAGGAAATACATCCACCAACGATTCCGATCATTGTTAATAACATTGTTTTTTGAGCATTTTCTTCTGGATTGAAGAGGAAGTAAATGTATCCGCCTAAAATTGAAGCGCTTACAATCGTTTCTATTCCATTAAAGATGATATTCTCTCCAAGCTGAGTGTTTGTCCAGAAGCAGATTGTTCCGCCGATAATAGCAAACAGGACAGCTATTGTATATCGTATATATTGATTCATATGTTCATCTCCCTATGTAATAAGATGATTTGGAAGTCAAAAAGGTAGGTATAGTATATTGAAGTGAGTTTTAATTGTACGTATCTTTTTATAAAAAGATCATTGAAGAGTAACTAAGATGATCGGTTGTTTAAACCGTTACGTGTATGGTGTCTGAAATATACCCGACTGCTCGTTTCTTTTTGCTTGTAAAATAAGAGAAACTTCCAAGTCTATATACTCTTTTTTTTGTGAGTCTGCTTTCATTATAACACATTTAGGGACATAATAATAGAATTATCTGATTTTGTAATAAGTGTAAAAAATAAAAAGCGTAAGGAAATACCATTAACGGTGCAGTTTAGTGGAAGAAGGATTTTAATTTATTATGATGAAATATGTAATCAAGGTGAGATCTAAGAATGAGGCTTAAATACTATAAAAAATGTTTTATAGCATGAATGTAAGGGAGGAGAGCTAACTTGGAGTTCACAACAGAAAGATTAATAATTAGACCTTTTAAGAGTACTGATTTACAGGATGTATTTGCTATTTATAATAGTGATGATACATGTAAGTTCCTATTACATAATAAGTGGACCCATGAAGACATGCAGAAAAGATTTAATAAGAAGCTAGCAAATAATGTACTTACTAAAGAAACAATATTAAGTTTGGCAGTTATATACAAAACTAAAGTAGTTGGTGATTTATCCGTATGGTACACAAATATGAAAGACACTGTTGAGATTGGTTATAGTTTTGCAAAGGAAGTAGCTGGGAGAGGTTTGGCAACAGAAGCAGTAAGTAGTTTGGTATTGAAATTATTTAATGAATGTAATGTACATCGTATACAGGCTAATCTTGATGCACGTAATACAGCTTCACAAAAATTGTGTGAACGAATAGGCATGAGAAAGGAAGCCCATTTCATACAAGATTTTTGGAATAAAGAGGAATGGACAGATAGTATTGTATATGGAATGCTATCCTCCGATTTGTAGTAATAAACTTAGTGATTTTATTATGCTAAAAGGTACGTTAGTTGAATAACAAAGGGCATAACATATTATATATGACTAATATGTTATGCCCTTTAATTTATTAACCTGTTTTATATGCGTTTGAAACGGCCGACAATTTCAACTGTTTCAGTAATGTTCATAAATGCTTTGTTATCCACTTGACGGATAATACGTTTCATTTCGCCTAACTCATAGCGAGTCACGACAGTGTAAATCATTTTTTTCTTATGGTTTGTATAGCCGCCGACAGCGTCTACCATTGTCACCCCGCGTATGCCGTGATGTAGTAGTGCGCTTTTTATTTCCTCGCCTTTTTCTGTAATAGTCATTATCGTTAATTTAATATGTTTCGTATGCACAGCGTCGATAACTTTGCTGACTACAAATCGACTAATTAACGTATAAAGTGTAATATCCCATCCGAAAATAAAACCTGCTGCTACAAGTAAGATTAAGTTGAATACAAATATGATTGCTCCAATTGAAACATCTCGATATTTCGCTACAATCAATCCAACAACATCAAAACCACCTGTTGAAGAAGCAAATCGGAATATAATTCCTGAAGCTGCTCCGCAGATAACACCACCGAATACAGAAGAAAGTAAAATATCGTCTGAAACTTGGTGTACCGGGATAATGTTCATCGCTAACGATGACACAGCTACAAAGTAAGCTGTTAAAAAGGTTGTCTTCTTGCCTAAGTAAAAGTGACTTAAAATAAGAAGAGGAATGTTTAGTAAAAAGATAAGTGCACCGATATTGTAGTGCATTAAATAACCGATAATCATCCCTACACCAGCGAATCCACCGCTAATCATATTATGCGGGATAAAAAACATATTCATAGAAATTGCATACAAAATAGAAGCTATAAAAATAACAACCAACTGTATCATAAATTCTAAGTGAAATGTTTTAGCTGCTGGGAAGGATAAAAAGGCGGTGTCGGGAACGTAATCGGCGTCTCCTAGTTGACCCATAGTATGTTTCATCTCCATATTCATTTTTGATTACAAGAAGAGAATAAAGGTTTTTTCAAAAACTGGCAATAGTTTTATTATAATGCAAAAATTTTATAAATTTCTAATAAATCAAGCCTATTCATTGATGTGTGTGAATATGCTAAAGAAAGCGAATACAACGTTTCTTAATTATTGTTTTCTTGAGAAAATATGCAAAATACTTTTTTTGAAAATAAAAGGAAATAGAGAATATTTGCCCGATGTGCTAAAATGACCTTATTAAGGATGTGAAGCGATGGAATTTTTATTGCAGGATGCAATTCTATATATATCGTTTGTAACGACAGCACTTTGCTTATTAGAAGTTTTCTTCCTTGCTAATGTTTCTCGCTTTGTGCGTCAACAAGCATCAAGCGGTAGACAAAGAGCTTTTGCGTTAGTTGATACATGTGAAGATAGTGCGGGAAATGTACCGCTATTTTCAATTTTTTATAAATATGGAATGATTCGTTCCGTACGCAGACAAGAATCAAGTGAAGAGAATGATGAGGTTGGTCCGTATACACCAATGTTTCGCTAAATAATTACGAAACATTGGAGGAATGAACATGTTAAAATCATACCGAGCTGCGCTCATTAGTTTATCAGTAGTACTTGTTTTTGTTTTATCTGGCTGCAGTAATGCAGGCACAATTGATTCACATAGTACGGGAATATGGAACCATTATTTCGTATATCCAATCTCGTATATGATTCAATTTGTTGCTCATCATATACCGGGAGCTAGCTTCGGGGTTGCTATCATTATTATGACGCTCGTTATTCGTTCAGCCATGATTCCATTAGCTGTTTCGCAATATCGCAGCCAAGCGAAAATGAAGAAAATGCAACCTGAATTGCAGAAGCTAAAGAAAAAATACGGTGATGTAAGCAAAGACCTTGAAAAACAAAAGCAGTATCAAAAAGAAATGTCAGAACTAATGAAATCAGGCGGTTGGAATCCACTTGCTGGTTGCTGGCCAATTTTTATACAAATGCCGATTTTCTCTGCTTTGTATTATGCGATTAGTAGAACGGAAGAGATTCGCACATCTTCGTTTTTATGGGTGAACCTAGGACATGCAGATCCATATCATATATTACCGATTATTGCAGCGTTAACGACATTTATTCAGATGAAAGTTTTCCAATCGAATATTACACCTGGAGAACAAGTACAGATGCTAAAGATGCAGCAAATTATGATGCCAGCAATGATTCTATTTATGGGGTTTGCGGCGCCATCAGGACTTGTGTTGTACTGGATAACAGGTAACTTATTTACAATGACACAAACAATTGTATTAAGAAAAATAATGGAACGTGAAGAGTTACAATTACAAAAAGCATAGAGAAACACCGCTCATTACGAGCGGTGTTTTTTATTTGAATCGTTAAGGAAATTTTAAGAAACCAATATTACTATTGGCGTTGTATACGAAAGTGTACATGCTTTAGAAATATGAAGGAGGAAATTTCCTATGAAGAAGAAAACAGTTGGTTATTTAGCGATTGCAGGTGCTTTATCATTCGGAATCATTGGAGGAGTCGGTGTTCCGGCATTCGCGGCAACAAATACTCCAACAGCTGAGCAAGCGACAAAAACAGCGAAAAAAGATTTAGATGCCGCTACAAAACAAAAAGTAAAAACGATTATGGACGATACAAAGAAACAGTTACAGGAACTAGGTGTAAAGCTTCCAGAAAAAGAAAAACGTAAAGAAATATTTGCGGGATTAGATGAACAGGCGAAAGAAAAAGCGAAGTCGATTTTAGAGCAAGAAAAGTCTGGAAAATTAACACGAGAACAAGCAAAAGAAGAATTAACAAAGTTAGGTGTGAAGTTCCCGGAAAAGGGTAAGCATGGAGACATGTTTGCGGGATTAGATGAAGCAACAAAAGAAAAAGCGAAATCAATTTTAGAGCAAGAAAAGTCCGGAAAATTAACACGTGAACAAGCAAAAGAAGAATTAACAAAGTTAGGTGTGAAGTTCCCAGAAAAGGGTAAGCGTGGAGACATGTTTGCTAACTTAGACGAAGCAACAAAAGAAAAAGCAAAATCAATTTTAGAGCAAGAGAAATCTGGCAAATTAACACGTGAACAAGCAAAAGAGGAATTAACGAAGTTAGGCGTGAAAATGCCAGAGAAGGGTAAGCATAAAGACATACTTGCTGACTTAGATGAAGCAACGAAGGAAAAAGTGAAGTCAATTTTTGAACAAGAAAAGTCCGGAAAGTTAACGCATGAACAAGCAAAAGAAGAATTAACGAAACTAGGTGTGAAACTTCCAGAGAAAGAGAAGCATGAAGACATCTTTGCAGGATTAGATGAGGCAACAAAAACAAAAGCAAAAGCGATTTTAGACAATGAAAAGAAACAATTAGAGGAATTAAATGTGGATCTTCCGCATCACAAGTTTTTTATGAAAAAAGAAGATAAATAATCGAATTATGTATCTTTCGTGTGGGCAACCGAAAGATACGTGAGAGGACCGATTTCTGTTAGCAGAAATCGGTCCCTTTTAATGATTCAATAAAATTTTTTTCATTGTTAGTATGTATCCAAAGACGCAGTAGAAGATTGCAAAACCGATAAATACTTCTGTATATTGGTATGTACCTAATACGTAGAAGGAAGCAGCTGGTATCATAGCTACTGCTAAAATGCTATAACCAGGATATTTGTGCCTGTACATGATAGCGAATAGAACAGAAAGAAACGTAGCAATGATACAAAAAACAGCAATCATTATTGTTGCACCTCCTATATGGATTATACCATTTTTAGGAAATTAGAGAAGTGTCGTAAATTCTGTTATAATATAAGAAGAGAAACATTTCGTATGTTATATAAAAAAATATATTGATTTTTTCTAACAATTCAATATAATGAACAATAACTACAAAATTCGACATCAAGAAGTGATGATGAGGACATGATCAATTTTTTACGATTCTCAGAGAGGGAAGCCTTTGGCTGTGAGCTTCCTAATACGAAAAAATGGATTACCACCTCTGAACTGCAGCAGTGAACGGATACCTAGTAATTGCTTGCCGGCAAAAACCGTTATTTAGACTTGAGAAATTGGTGAAGTGTGTCACTTTGCTAATTGAAACAAGGGTGGAACCACGAATACAACACTCGTCCCTTTTTTAGGGAGGAGTGTTTTTTTATTTCATTTTTGCATCACACTAGGATTGGAAGGAGGTAATAACAGTAAATAAGAATCTATAAAAAACTATAAAAATTTACAATTACAGGTTTTATAGTTTACAGAATTCAACCTATAATATTTTCAGGTGATGAAAAGGGGGGAAGGATGAAAACAACACGTACTTGTAAAATCAATTCTATTACAAAAGAACAAACGGAAGATTTAATTACTTTAATCCGTACGTTCGAAAGTGCAAAACGATATAGTTTTAATCGTTTGATTGAGGGCGAAAACGAGAAAGAATTGATAAAAAACTACAACCTAAATATTTGTTAAATAAACGTTTTTGTGAAGATGCAATTTTACAAGCGCAAACGATCCTTTTCTCTCAAAAAGAACTTCTTCCTGTTTACCTAGAAAACAATCAAAAAAAGTTAGAAAAGACGTTACAAAAAATAGATGATTATGAACGCGGCAAAAAAAGACCTAAACAAGTTGCATTAGAAACTTGTTTAATTGGCTTAAGAAAACGAAAACAAAAATTAGAACAAAGAATTGAAACGTATGCAAAACATATTAAAAATAAAACATTACCTCCTATTATTTTTGGTGGGCGGAAAAATTTCTATGAAAGAATGAAAAACAAGATATCCAATCAAGAATGGAAAGATTTGCGGACACGACAATTATATTCTCGTGGAGATAAAAGCAAAAAAGGGAATTTGAACATGCGCATTACAGTTGATGACTGTGGGCAAGGATGGTTAGAAATTGCAAATCCATTAGGACGAACAAATGGAAAAACAAAAAGCCCACGAATCAAAGTTCCGATTATCATTCCATATCATTTTTATCATCAAATTACAAATGTCGTTATGGGAAAGCAAATCGGTGTAAATCCAAAAGGAAAACCGATTATAGAGCATCAAAAATATAGTGTAGAAATCATTCGTAAACAAAATGAATTTTATGTGAATATTACGTTTGATGAAACAGAAATAGGTCGTGTATTAGATTTCAAGGAAACACCACAATCAGATGTAATTGCAGGAATTGATGTAAATCCGGACCGCATTGCAGTTAGTTTATGTACAAAACAAGGTAATTTTAAAGGTTCAAAAATTTTTTATCTACACAATCTTAATACGTTTTCAACAAACAAACGCGCAACGATAATTGGACAAATCGTACAACAAATTAAAACATGGTTATTGGAAAACAATGTAGGTGGAATTGTTTTAGAAGATTTAAAGTTTCAACAATCTCATGATACTGATACATACAGTAATCGTAATTTCCATCAATTTACGTATAAAAAGATGTTGAACAGTTTAATTCGTATGTCTCTTCGTAACGGATTTTCTGTTAAAACAGTAAACCCCGCTTATACAAGTGTGATTGGAAAATTAAAATACAGTAAAAATTTCGGTATTAGCGTTCATGAAGCAGCCGCATTCGCGATCGCAAGACGTGGATTAGAATTGCAAGAACAAGTACCAAAAGAGATTATATTATTATTAAAAAACCAAATTACAACAAAACTGCGTATTCTTGTTGCTTCCATGGAAGAAAGTAAAAAGAATACGCAAAAAGTATATAAAAAATGGTTACAAACAATTCAAACGTGGAAAGAATATCACAATTGGAAATTGTGGAGCATTCTTCACAAAACTATTTATATGAGCAATCAACAATTCGTATTTAAAATTTAAATGAGAAGGGGGGTACTGGTTTATTTCTTATAACCTCTTGCATACTACTGACGTGGATGAATGGTAGTATGCAAGGACAGATCGTTCCTAACAGGAACCTGCCGTCATTCTTTCACAATAGGTGGATGAAAAGGTCACAACCCTTACGGACAGGAAAAAGGTGAGATTCCTTTTCGGTAGTTGGCATTTGACTTGGTTCGCCAACAATTTATTGATTTTTATAAGATTTTTAAACCAGGATACGCAGCATGCATCATGATGAGAAGAACAAAATTGGTTTAACAGTAGCACTTTCTATCGTAGTAGGAACGATTATTGGATCTGGTGTGTTTATGAAACCAGGGAGCGTATTAGATTACTCGGGGAGTTCTAATATGGCCATTCTTGCTTGGATAATTGGTGGTCTGTTGACGCTAGCAAGTGGTTTAACAGTAGCTGAAATTGGAGCGCAAATCCCGAAAAATGGTGGGTTGTATACGTATTTAGAGGAGATTTACGGAAGTTTTTGGGGATATTTATCAGGTTGGATGCAAACAATTGTTTATGGACCTGCTATTATCGGAACATTAGGTTTATACTTTAGTTCTTTAATGATTAATTTTTTCTATTTAGATAAAGTGTGGAATTTACCAATCGCAATTGGAACGGTTGTGTTCCTTGGCGTTGTAAATAGTATGGGAACAAAATATGGAGGTATCGTCCAAACGGTTACGACAATTGGGAAGATGATTCCGATTGTGTTAATTGTTGTGCTAGGTTTTTGGAAGGGGAATAGCGATATTTTTAACGTAGTTGTGCCGATATCAGAAAATCAAAGTATCGGTATGGCAATTTTAGCAACGTTATTTGCTTATGACGGCTGGATTTTACTTGCTTCGATTGGTGGAGAAATGAAGAATCCAACAAAGTTATTACCGAAAGCAATGACAGTAGGGATTTTAATCGTAACGGCTGCTTACGTATTAATTAACTTGGCGTTATTAAATGTATTACCAGCAGCAAAAATTGTAGACCTTGGAGAAAATGCAACAGCGACAGCTGCAGGCATGTTACTTGGAGAATATGGCGGAAAAATTATTAGTATTGGTATTATCGTTTCTATTTTCGGCTGTTTAAATGGAAAGATTTTAACGTTTCCACGTATCCCAATGTCTATGGCAGAGCGTGGACAACTTCCATTTTCTAAGTTTATTGCAAAGGAAAGTCCGAGATTTAAAACACCAGCAAATGCGATTACTGTTGAAATCATTTTAGGAATTATTTTAATGATTATTAGTGATCCAAATAAGCTATCTGAGATTTCCGTATTCATTATTTATATTTTCTACGTAATGACGTTTATCGGTGTCTTCATTTTAAGAAAACGTAATAAAAATAAAGAGCGTGCATACAGTGTACCGTTATTCCCAATCGTCCCAATCGTTGCGATTTTGGGCTCACTCTTTGTAATCGGTAGTGCGATTATTAACGATCCACTAAGTTGTTTCTTATCAATTGGAATTGTCTTTACGGGACTGCCGGTATATTGGTATTTAAATAAGAAGAATAAAACTGCTGTTTAATAATTAGAAAACAGGCGTATCATACGCCTGTTTTTTATATGAAAAAATTTGAAAGTATAAAATTAGAATTATGGGGAATTACATTACCCTATTCTATAACCTAGAAACAGGTAATTAAGTATAGTTAATTATCTGTTTTGGGTAGTAACATTTTAAAGTCATAAGCATAAACTTTCTTTCCGCCTTTCACAGTGGCGAGTATAGATTCTATACCTTGTATTTCTTGTTCGGATACTTTTCTTCCGTTTGTTAAGTTGTATCTTTCTATATAGTATTTATTATTGCGCTTTGCATCATAACGTAGAACATATAATGAGTCGTTTTCGAAATAAGTTTGTTCATTATATCTAACACCATCTTTAACATGGTAATCTATGGTGAATTTATGGCTCATCGTATTATTTTTAGGGTTATATGTATATATATCACCAAGACCGTTTAAAAAATATAATTCGTTGTTATATATATATGCGGAATTATCTAATGAAAATGGGCTGGTTGCAGTTGAGTTTTCTTCTTTATACATAAATATTGTATTTTGTTCTAAAGTGGCTTTATTAGTACGTAACAAGAATGTTTCCCCTTTTAGCGGATCATCCTTATCAATTGTACTCATAACCATGTAGTAATTCTCTGAATCTACTAAAATAGGTGAAAGATTAGCATGGTCCTCTTTTCCATTTATATTAAGCGCTGTAATATTCTCTATATTCATTGTTGCATCATTAAACGTTAATTTTTTCAATTCGTATTTATTAGTAACTAATTCTTGAGTGGCTACTAAAATATTTTCCCCATCTAATCCAGAGCTAATAATGAAATGAGGGATATTACTTTTATGAATAACTTTTTCATTTCCGAATAAAACATTTGAATTATAGTTCCCGTTCTCTTTGTCCATTCCTGAATTGTAAATAGTAACAAATATCTTTTGGTTTGCTAAATATCCATTAAAATCACCGGTATGTTGGTATTTTATTTTATGAGTAGTAGGATTTTCTCCTAGAAATGTTATAGTATTTTTACTCTCTAATAGAACTTGTTTTTTATCGTCAGATACACCAATACCGCCGAGCTCTAGACCACCCATTTTATATCCGCTAGCAACGCCTTGTTTATTTATAAATATGGCATAACTAATGCCTTTACCATCTAAATCTTGATCGGCAGTGGATGAGAAGTAAAGCACAGCCTTTTTATCATCTAAAAAATTTTTATTTTGTATTTCTTTATCTGATATTAAGCTTGCATTCTTATCTTTTATACATAAATAGTAAGCTAAT
The DNA here is from genome assembly GCF_001816185.2 of Bacillus sp. RZ2MS9. Taxonomy (NCBI): domain Bacteria; kingdom Bacillati; phylum Bacillota; class Bacilli; order Caryophanales; family Bacillaceae; genus Bacillus; species Bacillus sp. RZ2MS9. The sequence continues at coordinate 4,884,065 of NZ_CP049978.1, read as the reverse complement.
ACTGCAATCGTTATAATAATCGTAAAAAATAGAATTATTTTCCGGTGATTTTTCATTTTCACTTCTGCTCCTCAAATAACCAAAAAGTGAAACAAATAAATTGTTTCACTTTCAGTTTTAAAATTATATATTACGAATTAACGATGTTTTTTGCGCATCTCTAACATCTCGAGGATATACACCTGCTCCACCATCTTTATCTAAATCTAAACCACCATGTAATTTATAAGCAGACCATATCAATTTAGAACAATTCTTCGCGCCATAATGGCTAGTATTTCTATTGTTTGCGAAATTATAAGAATAGTCATCCTTTCCTACACGATCTTTCGCCCACCAAGCTGCGTCATTTTTATTTTGCCAAGAAGTATTTACAGATTTGACAACTGCATCACCTTTATCAACTAAGCGTTTATTAGTAGCAATTGTGCGCACACCTTTGTCTGGTACAGATTCAACAATCAAGTCTTTACTATAGTACATACCGACATGTCCGTGATTCATATAAGCAGTTGTAGATCCAGTATAATAAAAGTCGCCCATATTAGAATTTCCTACTTTTACATTTCCGCCGCTAGCACCATATTGAACATTAGTAGTATCTTTATTATTTCGTTGAGTAGCTTCTCGTTCTCCTTGTTCATGATTTGCTTTTAATTCTTTATAAATTTGTTCTGCTAAAGCTTCTTTTGTATTGCGCGTATTTTTTGCAACTTCAATAATATCTGAAATTAACTCTTCTGTACTTACGTCTGGCTGCAATTTCTTAATCTCATTTAAATACGGAAGTTCGTTACTTGCTGCGAAAGATGATGTAGGCACAAGCCCAGCTGAAGCTAAAATACTTGCTGTCAAAGTTAGTGCAGTTAATTTTTTCATTTCTTTTCCCCCTAAGTTTTTTGATATTCCAAACTATTGTGTGTTTGTAAAGTATAGTATTTACTCTACAAGAAAATAATAATTTTTCTGTAATTTTAATACAAGTCTAGTAAAGAAAAATCTTATTTGGTACAATTTGTTTGTAAATAATAGGGAATTTAATCAAGTTTATTATAAATTAAATTTATATATGTAAATTTAATAATGAATGTTGTTTTTTATTAATATTTCTTAGTTTGATTACAAATTGGATAGAAGTAGTGATAATTTTTCAGATAAGGATCTTTATTTAAATGTTGGAGATATATCATAAGAGGGAAGTTTTTTATTATAAAAAATTGTACTTGCTTCCGCTTTCTATTTTGGTTACTATGATTGTAGTAACCAAAATAGAAAGCGTGGGGAAAGACTTGAATTTTCGTGTTTATATTTTAGCTATCGCGGCTTTTGTAGTCGGAACGGTTGAGCTAATTATAGGAGGAACGCTCGATTTAGTTGCCAATGATTTAGGAGTATCTATTAGTGCAGCTGGTCAGCTTATAACAATATTTTCGGTAGTATTTGCTTTGTCAGGTCCAGTTTTATTAGCTTTGACAGGGAAGTTTGAAAGAAAAACATTGTATGTTGGAGCATTATCGATTTTCTTAATCGGAAATATTATTTCGGCATTTAGTGTGAATTACGGAATGCTGATGTTCTCAAGGGTTATTTGTGCGGCGAGTGGTTCATTAATTATTGCACTATCGGTAACACTTGCTTCTAGTGTAGTAGAACCGCATTTTCGTGCGCGTGCAATTGGAATCATTTTTATGGGAATTAGTGGATCACTTGTACTTGGAGTACCGCTTGGTCTTGTACTCGGAAATGCATATGGATGGCGTGCACCATTTGTATTAATTTCGGTATTAACAGTTATGGCAATTGCTTGTATTTCATTATTCTTAACGAAAGTACCACCGACATCGGTATTATCAATAAAAGAACAACTTGCTACTTTAAAAGATAAAAAAATTGTAAGTGCACAGTTAACATCATTTTTGTTTTTAACAGGGCATTTAACATTGTATGCATATTTAACACCGTTTTTAAAAGATGTCATGCATGTTGAAGCAAACTGGATTAGTGTGTTTTACTTTATTTTCGGAATCGCAGCAGTAATTGGTGGCGGATTCGGTGGATGGCTTGCTGATAAATGGGGATCGAAGAAAAGTATTATTTCCATCATTATCGTATTTGCGTGTGCAATCTTCATACTGCCATTAATGACATTCTCATTCCCGCTCTTCATCATTATGATGGGACTTTGGAGTATGCTGAGCTGGGCGATTTCACCAGCGCAACAAAACTATTTAATTGAAATTGCACCAGAATCAGCTGGTATTCAGCAAAGTTTAAATAACTCTGCCCTTCATTTAGGAATTGCACTTGGTTCAACAGTAGGCGGAGTTGTTATCGAAAAATCATCTGTTATATATAATGCTTGGGTAGGCGGTGGCTTTATTGTATTAGCACTGCTTTGCGCGATTTTCTCGATTACGAGAGGACGCTCTACTCAGTTCGTGAAAGAAGAATCTATCGTTTGATAGGTTCTTTTTTTATTTGTAAAAAATTGCAGGTTTTAGTAGAAAGGTGGAGAATTTGTATGTAGCGAGGTGATGTATATGTATACGAATTTTTCAATTATTGGTCTTCTAATTTCAATGCTCCCCTTGTTTCTTATTATTCTTGCACTTAGATGGGTTCGTTTCATCTATAAAAATTCAGAGAAACAGGTAGAGCAAAATGAGAAAATCATTGAGCTGTTGATGGAGATAAAGGAACAAAACGAAAAGGAGTCTAAGTGAAAAACTAGACTCCTTTTTATTATTTAATTAGTATCTTAATTTCATTAACAAACTCTTAATTTCCTCATCTTCCATAAAGAGGTCATGGTGTTTCTGGGTAATCTTTGCAAGTGCAACGTCATGATAGAAAAATTCTGTAAAGAACTTTACGAAAGGTTGTGACATTGTTTTCATCGCTTGCCATGACTCTTGTTCTACGCCAGCAAATAAAATTTCACGATCGTCAACGATGAGTAGCAAGTAGCGCTCTAATGCATTAGGTTCTTCAGCTGGGATTAGAAAATGCATGTTTTCTAAGTCTGTTTCTACTTCTCCAACAATAAGGGATTCAATTTGAACACCTTGTTTTGCTTTTTGTTCTAGTAAAGGAAGATATTCTAAAAGAGTATCATTCCAAGCTGAAATACGGATTGATTCTTTTGCACTTTCAATGAGTTCCTTACTTTGAACTCGAATAGAAGATTGCATCTTTAAGCTCCACACACGGTCATCTGTAAATGATTTTTTTGATATATTTGTTTCCAGTTCTTTAATATTTGATTGGAATTCTGTCGTTAATTTTTCAATTGCTAGCTTTAGTGGTAATGCTGTATACAGTTTTTTCTTTTCTGAAACAGAATCCATTACCATTCCTTTATCGATTAGGCGTGCTAGCACTTCATATATTTTTGCCTTTGGAACACCTGAATGCTTCACAATTGTTGTAGCATCTAATGGTTCATTGCTTGATACGACAACTTCATAAGCTTGGCTTTCATATTGTGAGAAACCGAATTTTTGTAACATAGTTCCCTCCGAACGAATGAGATTATATTTTAAGGATAATGAACTATTTGTTTTTGCACAAGTGGTAGTCCGTTTTCTAATTGTATTAAGGTGAGAATTAATTTCAATTTTTTAATTTTATCTATTATACTTAATATAATGATTAATAAGATTTTAATTTAATGCGAAGGGGATGCTGGGGGGAAGATGTTAAGAAGTTTACGTTTAAAAATTGCGGTAGTGTTTTCAGTTCTTATTTCTATGATGTTCGTAATATTGGGTACAGCTGTGTATCAATTACAGAAAGAAAAGGAAGTGCGTTCCTTAGACGAGTATTCTCAAAATGCGATGGATCTTGTAACAGAGCAACTTACGACATTTGTTCAAAGAACGGATGAAGATATGGGGTATTACGCGAACAGTGAGATGATTCGTAATATACTTCAAGGTGGGGTTACTCCAGAAGAGGAAGCGTTTTTAACGAAAGAGTTTGCGGAGTATAAAAAGAATCATCCTGGTATTTTAGATTTATATATTGGTACGAAAGATAAAAAAACATTAAGTGCCAATCTTGCTGAAGGTGGGCAAGTGCCAGAAGGATACGATCCAACGACAAGACCATGGTATAAAGATTCAGAGGCTGATGTAAAAAAGGTCCATTGGGGACAACCTTCTTATGAAATTGCAACAGGAAAGTTAAGTGTAGGTGTTTCTAAAGCAATTACAGCTCAAGATGGATCTGTATTAGGCGTTGTTGCGATGGATGTATCGCTTGGGACGATTCAGAAGTTGCTTCACAATATTCAATACAATAATGACGGAGAAATGTTTATTATAAATGATAAAAATATGGCTCTTGTTTATCCAGAAAAGATAGGAAAAGATGTTTCTAAAGAGCCACTTATAAAGAGCTTAAATAAAGAGGTAACAAAATATGCGGTCACTACAATAAAAGGTGAAGATGTAGTTGTTTACAGTCAATCATTTGATACGATGAAATGGACGATAGGAATCTTTTATCCGAAAGAAACGATCGATGGGCTATTAAATAGTACGAGAAATACAGTTATTATAATGGCATGTATTAGTTTATTAGTTGGAATCGTAGCTTCCTACTTGTTCTCAAGAAGATTAGCAAGACCACTGCAACTATTAAAGAATCACGTGCAAAAAGTAGCAGAAGGCGATTTAACGCTGCGAATGAAAGTGACAAGTAAAGATGAAGTTGGAGAGTTGACTAAGCACTTTAATGATATGGTTGAACAAATGAATGAAATGGTAAGTAAAATTAAAAACAGCGTATCAACGGTGCAACAATCAACGAATAGTTTACATTATTTAACGAACGAAACAGTAGCGGCTAGTAGAGAAGTTTCAGGAGCAATGGATGATGTGAGCGGAGGAGCTTCTACTCTTGCGAATAGTGTGGATGAAGTTTCAGCTCAGCTCGAGAATATGGCGGAGTCAGTGGAACAAATGAATAGCTCCGTTGGTGAAATAAAAGGAGTGGCTGGCAAAGCGGAAGAGGCATCTAAGCAAGGATTAAATACAATGAGGAATTTAATCCGTACGAGGGGACAATCATCTTCGATTGTTGTTCATACAGAAGAAGCATCGGATAAGTTAGAACAAAGAGTTGGATCGATTCAAAATGTTGTTGAGCTTATAAAAGGCATTTCGGATCAAACAAATTTACTTGCTTTAAATGCATCGATTGAAGCTGCCCGTGCAGGTGAGCAAGGTAAGGGATTTGCGGTTGTTGCTGAAGAGGTTCGGAAATTAGCGGAACAATCAAAAGAGGCAACCGGAGAAATCACAACGATGATTGGTGATGTACAATTAGAAGTAAAAAGGGTTGTAGAAGTTGTAAGTAAATTGAAAGACATTGCAGATGTGCAAAATAAAGTGACGACAGAGGCGGAAATAGAGTTCCGCACAATTATGTCAGTCGTAAATACGATTAGTACTTCAGTTGAAAAAATTGTAGAAGAGGTACATAACATAGGTTACGAGCAAGGGGAAATTACAGCGGTAATGCATACAATTGCTGGTACGAGTCAAGAAAGTGCAGCTGTTTCTGAAGAGGTACATGCTGCAACGGAATCACAGGTGAATCATTTAGAAAAGGTAGCTCACACGATGGAAAGTTTGACAGAACATATGAGAGATTTAGAAAGATTAGTCGAGCAGTTTAAAGTGGAAGAGTAACATATTAGTAAAATGATGAGGATTTCGGTAAAATAGACAATGGATATATAAGAAACGATTATAGGAGGAAGACTACTATGGCAATTGTTGATGTATCGATTATTCCAGTAGGAACAGGTAATCCAAGTGTTAGTGAATATGTAGCAGAAGTACAAAAGGTGCTAGAGAAAAATGCGGATCGCGTGAAGTATCAATTAACACCGATGAATACAATTATTGAAGGAGATCTTCCTGTCATTCTAGAAGTAATTCAACAAATGCATGAAGTTCCATATACGAAAGGTGCACAGCGTGTTGCAACAACAATTCGTATTGATGATCGTCGTGATAAAGTAAGCACAATGGAGAAAAAATTAAACTCTGTTCGATCAAAATTATAAAGAAAAGCAGCGATTTTCGCTGCTTTTTTCATATAGGAGGTAAATAAGATGAGTGAAAAGTTTAACGAACAATTTGACGGGTTGTTAGAGAAATACACGGAACTGTTACTTGGAGAGAGCAATGAAGAGAGAAAAGAACAGGTACAGAAGTGGGCACTTTATTCTTACATAGCGAAGACGATGCCAGCTTTAGTGAAGCATTGGAATGAGACGTATCCCGATGCGAAAGAAGAGATGGTGCAGTTAATTACGGATATTAAAAGGCTGAATGAAGAGAAGCGAAATGAGCAATAAAAAAACTTGAGGGAAATATAATCGTAAGTTTTCTGTATTAATATCCTTATATAATTTACATGGAATATTAAGGGTTTTATAGGCATGTCGAATATTTTCGACATGCCTATTTTATGCCTATTAAACTCCATTTTTCTAAATGTCGAAAAATATTTCAGGTATATTTATAAGCAGAAATATAGGTTTTTAAATGTTTTTATAGTATTTTATAAATTATCTAAATAATTATTTGTATCCAATAATTTTAAACAATGATATAATTTTGAAGAGGGGTAAAAAACAGATAAATTACAGTCATAGGGGTGAATTACATGGAACAATTAATGCGAAATTCGTTTCTTTTCTTGTCAAAAAATAAAGCGCTAACAAAACTGGCTAAAAAGTACGGTTTACGCTTTGGTGCAGGTCGCTTTGTCGCAGGGGAGACAATTGAATTAGCGACAGCAGCTATTAAACAATTGAACAAGCAAGGACTTTGTGTAACAATCGATTATTTAGGGGAATTCGTTGATAATGAAGCGGAAGCAAATGAAATGGCTAACCAATCGATTGAAGCAATCCGTGCAATTGGAAGAGAAGGTCTTGATTCGCAGCTTTCTTTAAAGATGACTTCTATGGGATTAGATATCTCTGATGAAATCGTAATGAACAATATGCGCCGTATTTTAGAAGCGGCGAAAGAAAATGGTGTGTTCGTTACCATTGATATGGAAGACTATACACGCTGCGGGAAAACAATTGATATCTTTAAACAATTAAAATCTGAATACGATAATATTGGTACTGTTATTCAAGCTTACCTATATCGTACAGAAAAAGATATTGAAGATTTAAATGCTTATAATCCTAATTTACGTCTTGTAAAAGGTGCTTATAAAGAACCTGAAGAAGTGGCATTCCCAGACAAGAAAGATGTAGATGACAATTATAAAAAAATTATTAAAATGCACTTATTAAATGGAAATTATACTGCAATTGCTTCACATGACGAAGCGATTATTGAATATACAAAAAAACTTGCTGAAGAACACAACATTCCAAGGGATCAATTTGAATTCCAAATGTTATATGGTATTCGTAATGAGCGTCAACTTGAGCTAGTAAAAGAAGGCTACAAAATGCGAGTTTACGTACCTTATGGAAACGACTGGTATGGATATTTCATGCGTCGTCTAGCAGAGCGTCCAGCAAACGTTGCGTTCGTATTAAAAGGTATGGTTAAAAAATAACCAAGGAGAAAATACTCCTTGGTTATTTTAATTGCTGAAATGCATAATGTGCCATTTTCTTCGTATCAGGATACAGTTGCTTGCGGGTAGAAGATAATACAACATTAATGACACGTTTACCGTCTTTTTCATCCACTGTTACGACTGTATATTTGCCAAGTGCTGATAGACCGCTTTTACTTCCAATCGCATATGGATCGTCATATAGTTCTTCTCGTCCGTAGTTTGCGATGTTTGGAGAGCGTTCTGAAGTATGTAGAGTTGTACGTGTTGAATTCATATATTCTAAAACAACTGGATACTTTAATGCTTCTTTCGTAATAATAGCAATGTCATATGGCGATACTTTATTTCCAAGTGCATCAGCACCACTTGCGTTCTTGAAAGTCGCATGCTTTGTACCAAGTTCCTTCGCTCTAGCATTCATCATTTTCACAAATTCATTTTTTGATCCTGCGATATGTTCTGCAATTGATTCAGCTATTGGATCTGCACTAATGATAAGCATAAGTTTTAATGCCTCATCACGCTTTAATTTTTCTCCAGCACGAAGTTTAATTTTCTTGCTTTGACTTTCTGTTTTAATTGCGTTTTCTGTAACTGTAATTTCTTCATCTTCTTTTACATTCTCTAGTAAAAGAAGGGTTGTCATCATTTTGGCTATACTAGCCGGATAAGAGCGTTCGTCTTCACGTTTCCCATACAAAATTTCACCTGTGTCTGCATCGATTGTAACTCCGTATTGCCCAGTAATATTAGGTTGATCAGCTCTTACAGATTGTTGCCTTTGTGCATAAGAGAAGAAAATCATCCCTGTAAATAGTGTAGCAATCATTACAATCATAACTATTGTTCGTTTCATTATAATTCCCTCATTTGTTACAAATAAATTGGGCAGAAAAAGCAGCCATTAATCATTATGCCACGTTCTCTGCCCAAAAATATAGCGTTATTTTTCGCCCATATTATGCTTTTTATATTGTTGGTTATTACCTTGACGTCCTTTTTCCACGCCGTGGTTATGCGGACCTGCATTTCCAGTTACACTAGCTGCACTAATTCCAGCCTTTGAAGGGTTCTTCTTAAGTTTTGCCATATATATTCCTCCAGTTTCGTCAGATTATAAAAAGGGAAAGTGTATTTTAGTGAAGAAAATACATATATAGCATGGCCAAATGAAAGAAAAATATTTATTTCAGAAAATTTTATCAATAAATATATTGCGAAAATTTAAACAGTATCATATATTTATTAGTAGAGGCTCACTCATTGATTGCGACTTATGTCGAAAAATTGAATGAGCATTCATTCAAGAATAGGGGGAGAATTGGATGTTCCAAATTAAAAAGGCTGCTGTTCTAGGTTCAGGCGTAATGGGTTCGGGAATTGCGGCACACTTAGCTAATATTGGTATTCCGACATTATTGCTTGATATTGTACCACCTGCGCTTACGAAAGAAGAAGAAGCGAAGGGACTTACATTAGAACATAAAAGTGTGAGAAATCGTTTTAGTAATACGGCTGTGCAAAAACTATTAAAGCAAAAACCAGCTCCTCTGACAGTGAAAGGAAATCTAGCACTGATTGAAGCAGGTAACTTAGAAGATGATCTTGAGCGTCTAGCTGATGTAGATTGGATTATTGAAGTAGTAGTTGAAAACTTAGATATTAAAAAGAAATTATTTGAAAAAGTAGACGCTGTTCGTAAACCGGGCTCAATTGTAAGCTCGAATACGTCAGGCATTTCAGTTGAAAAAATGGCAGAAGGTCGTTCAGACGACTTCCAGAAACACTTCTTAGGCACACACTTTTTTAACCCACCACGATATTTAAAACTTCTAGAGGTAATACCGACGAAAGAAACAGATCCACAAGTATTAAGCTTCATGAAACTATTTGGCGAAGACGTTCTTGGAAAAGGCGTTGTTATCGCAAAAGATACACCAAACTTTATTGGAAACCGCATCGGTACGTACGGTTTACTTGTTACTCTTCAAGAGATGGTAAAACGCGGCTATAGCATTGGGGAAGTTGATTCTGTAACAGGCCCACTTATTGGTCGTCCGAAGAGCGCAACGTTCCGCACATTAGATGTTGTCGGTTTAGATACATTCGTACACGTTGCAAATAACGTATATGAAAATGTGCAAGAAGAAGAGCGTGATGTATTTAAAGTACCAGCTTTCATGCATGACATGCTTGAGAAAAAATGGCTTGGAAGCAAAACAGGTCAAGGCTTCTTCTTAAAACAAGGAAAAGAAATTTTAGAACTAAATCCTGAAACGATGGAATATGAAGCGCGTAAAAAATTAAAAGCTGCATCCGTAGAGTTAAGTAAACAAGAAAAAGGATTAGCGAATAAATTGAAAGCGCTTGTATACGCAAAAGACCGCGCAGGAGAGTTATTATGGAACATCATTACACCAACTCTTTTATACTCTGCAAAACTGCATAAAGAAATTGCTGACGATATCGTTGCAATTGACCAAGCGATGAAGTGGGGCTTCGGCTGGGAGCAAGGACCGTTTGAAGTTTGGGATGCAATCGGAGTTGAAAAATCTGTTCAAAAGATGGAAGAAAACGGCGTAGTCGTTCCTACTTGGGTGAAAGAAATGTTAGAGAAAGGTTTCACTACTTTCTATAAACATGATAACGGCGATAGCTACTATTACGATAATGGCGAATATAAGCTAATCGAACGTAATAAAAAAGCAATTTCTCTTAAGCAATTAAAAGCGAAAAATGGTGTCTTAAAGAAAAATAGCGGAGCGAGCTTAATTGATTTAGGCGACGGCATCCTTTGCTTAGAGTTCCATTCGAAGAGCAATGCAATCGGTATGGATATTACGCAAATGATTAACTACGCTGTTGATGAAGTAGAAAAGAATTATAAAGGTCTTGTTATCGGTAACCAATCGAAGAACTTCTGCGTTGGTGCGAACTTAGCAATGATCTTAATGGAAGCACAAGATGACAACTACTTTGAAATTGAGTTAGTTGTGAAAAACTTCCAAGATGCAATGACGAAAATTAAATACTCTTCTAAGCCAGTTGTAGCAGCACCATATGGTATGACGCTTGGCGGAGGTACAGAAGTTTGTTTACCAGCAGCGAGCATTCAAGCTTCTAGCGAAACGTATATGGGCTTAGTAGAAGTTGGTGTTGGCTTAATCCCTGGCGGAGGCGGTAATAAAGAGCTATACATTAAACACTTAAACAAAATGCCAAAAGGTGTAGAGTTTGATCTGCAAAAAGTTGCAAATAAAGTGTTCGAAACAGTCGCAATGGCGAAAGTTTCAACTTCAGGACAAGAAGCAGTTTCTCATAACTTCTTAGGTGATAAAGATGGTATTAGTGTGAATGGTGATCACTTACTATACGATGCGAAACAGAAAGCACTTGCTTTATATGAAGCTGGTTATAAAGCGCCGATCCGTAAAAAGATACCAGTTGTTGGGGAAACAGGATATGCAACTCTTGTACTTGGTGCGGAAGCAATGCATTTATCTGGTTACATTTCAGAGTACGATCTTCACATTGCTAAGAAACTTGCATATGTCATTGCGGGCGGAAAAGTGCCGTACGGAACAGAGGTTGATGAGCAATATTTATTAGATGTAGAACGTGAAGCATTTATTAGCTTAGTAAGTGAGATGAAATCACAAGCAAGAATGCAGCACATGCTTGTAAAAGGAAAGCCATTACGTAACTAATAACGAGGGGAGATATCGTTCATGAGAGAAGCTGTCATTGTTGCGGGAGCAAGAACACCAATTGGAAAAGCAAAGAGGGGTTCATTAAAAACAGTTCGTCCTGACGATCTAGGGGCGTTAGTAGTAAAGGAAACGTTAAAGCGTGCGAATTATGAAGGACCAATCGATGATTTAATTTTCGGTTGTGCGATGCCAGAAGCAGAGCAAGGTTTAAATATGGCTCGTAATATCGGCGGATTAGCAGGACTTTCTTACGATGTTCCAGCTATTACGATTAACCGTTACTGTTCTTCAGGTTTACAAAGTATCGCTTACGGAGCTGAGCGTATTATGCTTGGTCACTCTGAAGCTGTATTATCAGGCGGAGCAGAATCAATGAGTTTAGTTCCAATGATGGGACACGTTGTTCGTCCGAATAGTCGCCTTGTAGAAGCGGCTCCAGAATATTATATGGGTATGGGACATACAGCAGAGCAAGTTGCTGTGAAATATGGAATTTCTCGTGAAGAGCAAGATGCATTTGCAGTAAGAAGTCATCAACGTGCTGCGAAAGCATTAGCTGCAGGAAACTTTGCTGATGAAACAGTACCTGTAGATGTGACGTTACGCTCGGTTGGATCAAACAATAAACTTCAAGAAGAAACAATCACTTTCGCACAAGACGAAGGTGTAAGAGCAGAGACGACACTAGACATTTTAGGAAAATTACGTCCAGCATTTAACGTTCGCGGTTCTGTAACGGCTGGTAACTCTTCACAAATGAGTGATGGTGCAGCATCTGTATTATTAATGGATCGCGAAAAAGCAGTGAGCGATGGCATGAAGCCACTTGCGAAATTCCGTTCATTTGCAGTAGCTGGCGTACCACCAGAAGTAATGGGAATCGGCCCAATCGCTGCAATTCCAAAAGCGTTAAAACTAGCTGGCTTAGAGTTATCTGATATTGGCTTATTCGAACTAAATGAAGCATTTGCTTCTCAATCGATCCAAGTTATTCGTGAACTTGGTTTAGATGAAGAAAAAGTAAACGTAAACGGTGGTGCAATCGCACTTGGACATCCACTTGGCTGTACAGGAGCAAAACTAACACTATCTCTTATTCACGAAATGAAACGCCGCAACGAACAATTCGGTATCGTAACAATGTGTATCGGCGGCGGAATGGGAGCAGCGGGAGTATTTGAATTACTTTAAAAAGTGCAGGTGGCTCGTTTAGAACAGGAGGGCGTTGGAAGCCTTGACGAAGAGGCGCTTTTTGCCTCACAGGAAGGGGTGAAACGACCGACTGTTTTAGCCACTGGAACTGGATTATGAAAAAAAGTGGAAGCGGCTCGTTCAGAATGTGAGGGGGATGGAGCTTCAGACGTAGAGGCGTTCTTTGCCTCGCAGGAAGAAGCGAAGCCACCGAACATTCTAGCCGCTGGAACTGGATTATAAAAAAAATGGAAGCAACAAAGGTTTATAAAAAAAGGGAGAGCTAGCTTCTTTCAAAAAGAGAGAAGCGGCTCATGAAAATATGAAGGAGGAAATTTTCATGGAAAAAACAGTAGGAAATGCGGTTAAAGGCGGTAGCTTTTTAGTAGATGAGATTACGATTGATCAAGTGTTTACGCCAGAAGATTTTTCATCTGAGCATAAAATGATTGCTAAAACGACAGAGGACTTTATCGTAAATGAAGTTCTTCCAGAGCTTGAATATTTAGAGCAACATGAGTTTGATCGTTCAGTTCGTCTTTTAAAAGAAGCTGGAGAACTTGGTTTATTAGGCGCTGACGTACCAGAAGAGTACGGCGGAATTGGTCTTGATAAAGTAAGCTCAGCGTTAATCGCAGAGAAATTCTCTCGCGCTGGTGGTTTTGCAATTACTCACGGTGCTCACGTAGGTATCGGATCTTTACCAATCGTATTATTCGGTAACGAAGAGCAAAAGAAAAAATATTTACCATTGCTTGCAACTGGTGAAAAATTAGCTGCATACGCATTAACAGAGCCAGGTTCAGGATCTGATGCATTAGGCGCAAAAACAACTGCACGTTTAAATGCAGAAGGTACACATTATGTATTAAACGGTGAAAAACAATGGATTACAAACTCTGCATTCGCTGACGTATTCGTTGTATATGCAAAAATTGATGGCGAGCACTTCTCAGCATTTATCGTAGAGAAAGACTACGCTGGCGTATCTACAAGCCCAGAAGAAAAGAAAATGGGTATTAAATGTTCTTCAACTCGTACGTTAATTTTAGAAGATGCGTTAGTACCGAAAGAAAACTTACTTGGCGAAATCGGTAAAGGTCATATTATCGCATTCAACATTTTAAATATCGGTCGTTATAAATTAGGTGTTGGTACAGTTGGATCTGCGAAACGTGCAGTAGAAATTTCAGCACAATATGCAAACCAACGTCAACAGTTCAAACAACCAATCGCTCGCTTCCCATTAATTCAAGAGAAACTTGCGAATATGGCAGCAAAAACATATGCAGCTGAAAGCTCTGTATATCGTACAGTAGGTTTATTCGAAAGCCGCATGAGCACATTATCTGAAGAAGAAGTAAAAGACGGTAAAGCAGTAGCAGCTTCTATCGCTGAATATGCAATCGAGTGCTCTTTAAACAAAGTATTCGGTTCTGAAGTATTAGACTATACAGTAGATGAAGGTGTTCAAATTCACGGTGGTTATGGATTTATGGCAGAGTACGAGATTGAAAGAATGTACCGCGATTCTCGTATTAACCGTATTTTCGAAGGAACGAACGAAATTAACCGCCTAATCGTACCAGGTACGTTCTTACGTAAAGCGATGAAAGGTGAATTACCACTTCTTCAAAAAGCACAAAAATTACAAGAAGAGTTAATGATGATGATGCCAGAAGAAGTAGGCGATGAGCCATTAGCACTTCAAAAGTATTTAGTAACTAATGCGAAGAAAATCGGCTTAATGGTAGCTGGATTAGCAGCTCAAAAATACGGTAAAGCATTAGATAAAGAGCAAGAAATTCTTGTAAATATCGCTGACATCGTAAGCAATCTATACGCAATGGAATCAGCTGTTCTTCGTACAGAAAAAGCGATCAAAACAACTGGTCTTGAAAAGAATAAACAAAAAGTGTTATACACTGAAGTATTCTGCCAAGAAGCATTTAACGAAATCGAAGCAGATGCGAAAGAAACACTTATCGCAGTTGAAAACGGCGACATGCTGCGCATGATGTTATCATCATTACGTAAATTAACTCGTCACACACCACTTAACGTAATTCCGAAGAAACGTGAAATCGCTGCGAAAATTTTAGAAGATGAGCGTTACACAGTTTAATATCTTTAAAGAACAGTAGTCGTTTATACGGCTACTGTTCTTTTTTTTGAAAAAAAGAAATTTTTTAGTGACACAAAACTAATGCCATTAGTATAATAAAACTAATGGTATTAGTTTTCGTGAAAAGGGAGATGGGACTATGAGGATGATACATGAAAAAACGTTATATCAATTGTCATTTTTGCCAAGAGCGTTTCCTGTAAATTGTTACTTTGTAGAGGAAGAAGATGGTTTAACTTTAATTGATGCGGCTTTGCCATATAGCGCAAAAGGTATTTTACAGGCGGCTGAGAAAATAGGAAAACCAATTACTAAAATTGTATTAACACATGCGCATGATGATCACATCGGTGCATTAGACGCATTAAAGGAAGTACTTCCTCATGTTCCAGTCTATATTTCTAAGCGGGACGCAAAGCTGTTAGAAGGAGATACGACGTTACAAAAGGATGAACCGAATATACCGATAAAAGGCGGTGTACCTAAAAAAGTAAAAACGGTACCTGATGTTTTATTAGAAGATGGCGACCGAGTTGGATCGCTTCTTGCAATTATGACACCGGGACATACACCAGGATCCATGTCGTTTCTTGATGTACGGAATAAAGCTCTTATTGTTGGGGATGCATTCCAAACAAGAGGAGGTATGGCTGTTTCGGGACAAATGAAATTTTGGTTTCCGTTTCCTGCGATGGCAACGTGGAGCAAAGAAATATCATTACAAAGTGCAGAGAAGTTAAGCGAATATGAGCCTTCCTTACTTGCGGCAGGGCATGGGGAAATGATAAAGAATCCAGGGACTGTCATAGAGCTTGCTATTAAGGAAGCGAAACGGAATATAGAAAGTAAGAAAGAGGGTTAATTTATGTCACCGAGAATCGGACTTACATTACAAAAAATTGTAGAAACAGCTGCAGAAATTGCAGATACAAATGGAATACAAGAAGTAACGTTAGCTTCATTAGCGCAAAGGTTAGGGATACGTTCGCCCTCACTATATAATTATGTAAAAGGGTTACAAGATGTACGGAAAAATCTTGGTATTTACGGAATAAAACAGCTGCATAACAAACTGGAAGAAGCGGCCGAGGATAAACGTATGGATGAAGCAATTCATGCATTAGGAGAAGCGTATGTAGCATTTGTCCGAAAACATCCTGGACTATATGAAGCAACTTTTTTACGAGATGAAGAAGTAAGAAAAGCAGGTGACGGAATTGTAAAGCTTTGTCTTCAAGTATTACAACAGTATGGCTTAGAAGGAGAGAATGCACTTCATGCGACACGCGGATTCAGAAGTATTTGTCATGGATTTGCTTCGATTGAACAGCAAGGCGGATTTGGTTTGCCGTTAGATCTAGATATAAGTTTACATGTATTATTGGAAACGTTTATTAAAGGGTTACGTGAATAAGAAGCAAGGTTTTTTAGTGCATATGATTCGAAAAGAATGGTAGGCTTTTTCTTATGAAATGATATTATTTTGCAGGTTTGAAAAATGTATATATCGCTAAGGAAAAGCAAACGAAACTGAATACGATGGGGTCTTGATAGGGACTAGGCTCAGAGCCCTTCTGGATTTCTGTAAGGAAGTCATGTGTTTTCATGTTCATTGCTCCTTTATATAAGAATACTTTTAATGAAGCTAATACTTACTAATAGAGTTGCACTAATAAACAATTATAAAAATGTAGTGTTACGATTTTTATAATTGTTAAGTGCTATAAATAGAAAACAAATGAGAAATAACATATGTAAAGGTATAGAAGTGAATATTGGTTTTAAATTTAATATATCAATCAACAGTTTTACATAGAAGCTTGCGTAAATGATAAAGAAGATAACTTTAACATATTTTTGCATGAGCATGCCTTCCTACCATGGTTTGTTTGAGGATTATACTGTTATTATAAGGTTAGCTTTTGAATATTTGTATTTTTCTGTAACTATAACATTTTTTTGTATTTATAAATAGATGTGATTGATTTGAAATGTAAGAAAGCTTTTTCATGAATACGATTTAAAAAGAACAGAATACTAAAGGAGAATGAAAGAAGAAAGGTAGGAGTATTCCATGCAAAATTTAACAGAGCTTGAAGTAGAAAATTTACGTCATTTGATCGGTGGACACGCAACAATTATTAACAAGTTGGAACAGTATGCACAGACGTGTACAGATCCACAATTGAAACAAATGTTACAAAAGGATGCGCAAGATGCACGAAATACGAAGCAACAATTAATGACTTTCCTAGGATAGGAGGAAGCGGAACATGAATGAAAAAGATATGGTAAATGATTATTTAGCAGGATTAAATGCAAGTTTAACAAGTTATGCAAATTATATTGCTCAGTCTGATAATGAACAGTTACACCAAACTTTAATTCAAATTCGTAATCAAGATGAAATGCGCCAACGTAATATGTATGAGTACGCAAAGCAAAAAAGTTATTACAAACCGGCAGCACCTGCGAATCCGATGATTGTGCAGCAATTAAAAAGTCAATTAAGTGCGGAATAACAGGAAAAAGAAGACGAGCGAATTTATTCGCTCGTCTTCTTTTTTATATGTCAATAAATACATAATAAATATTTTTCCAATTGTAACAAATATGACGAAAATGGAATATAACAATTCACAAAAAGGACAAATACTTTGTTCAATATTTCACAAAGCATCCATGGTTTCTATCGTGATAACCTCTATAATTAGAAGTGTAAAGAGCAAAAGAAATAGATTATATGATCAATTAGGAGAGATTGCTATGAAAAGACATACAAGAAAAATTGCAATTATCGGTACTGGATTAGTTGGATCAAGTTGTGCGTATTCCATTGTAAATCAAGGAATTTGCGAAGAGCTATTATTAATTGATATAAATCATGAACGTGCAGTTGGGGAAGCGATGGATTTATCACATTGCATTAACTTTACAAATACAAGAACAAAAGTATATGCAGGAAGCTATGAAGACTGCAAAGATATGGACATCGTTATTATTACAGCAGGGCCAGCACCAAAACCTGGACAAAGTCGCTTAGATACTTTAGGAGCGAGTGCGAAGATTATGGAAAGTGTTGTTGGCGGCGTAATGGAAAGTGGATTTGATGGTATTTTCTTACTTGCATCGAACCCAGTTGATATTATTACATATGAAGTGTGGAAATTATCTGGATTACCTAGAAATCGCGTAATCGGTACTGGTACATCACTAGATTCTTCTCGCTTAAGAACAATTTTATCTGAAATGTTACATGTAGACCCTCGTAGTATTCATGGGTATTCATTAGGAGAACATGGTGATTCTCAAATGGTTGCTTGGTCTCATGTAACTGTTGGTGGAAAGCCAATTCTGCAAATTTTAGAAGAACAAAAAGAACGATTTGGTGAAATAGATTTAGATGAAATTGTTGAGAAGACTGCAAAAGCTGGTTGGGAAATTTATAAACGTAAAGGAACTACTTATTACGGAATTGGAAATTCTCTAGCATATATTGCGAGTTCCATCTTTAATGATGATCACCGTGTCATTGCTGTATCAGCCATTTTAGATGGTGAGTATGGTGAATATGATATTTGTACAGGAGTACCCGCTATTATTACTAGAGACGGTATAAGAGAAGTTGTAGAACTCAATTTAACAGAGGATGAAGAATCTCGATTCGCAAAATCAAACGATATTTTACGTGATTATATGAAAACAATTGGTTACTAACTTATAGAAGAAGGTGAAACAAATGAAGGAATATATAATGTCTCGTGTATTTAAAGCATCTGCTGGAATCGCACAAGGTATTTTCGTATCCCTCGGAATTGGTTTACTGATCGAAAATATAGGAAGAATTGTTGATATACCATTACTTATTACAATCGGAGTTGTTGCAAAATCACTAATGGCACCGGCAATTGGTGCCGGAATTGCTTTTATGCTCGGTGCAAACGGTCTTGTAATCTTCTCAGCGATGGTAGCCGGAGCAATTGGTGCCGGATCCATTTCAATTACTGAAGCTGGTCTAATTATTAAAACAGGTGAGCCAATCGGTGCATTATTAACAGCAACTTTAGCTGTATATATTGGTAAACGTTTAAGTGGAAAAACTGCGTTAGATATGATGCTCGTTCCATTTGCGGCCATATTAGGTTCTGGTTTAGTTGGTATTTGGTTATCTCATAATATTACTCCTGTTTTAAATACAGTTGGAGCGTTTATTAAAGATAGCTCAGCTGGTAGCCCATTCATCGCTTCTATCGTCATTGCAGTCGTTTGGGGGCTATTACTTATCTCTCCAGCTTCATCAGCTGCGTTAGCAATTGCACTTAGCTTAGACGGTGTTGCAGGTGGTGCTGCTCTTGCCGGATGCGTCGCTCAGTTTATCGGATTCTCTGTCATCTCAGCGAAAGAAAATAATTTAGGTGGCATATTAGCTCAAGCACTTTGTACTCCGAAAGTACAGTTACCAAATATCACTAAAAATCCAATGATTCTCGTCCCAACTGTCGTTGCCAGTGCTATAGTCGGTCCAGTATCCGCATTAATTTTCCAACTGGAAGCAGGAAAGGAAATTGCAGGTCTTGGATTAAGTTCTCTTATCGCACCAATTAATTTAATTTCCAGCCAAGGATGGGAAGTTCTCCCGGCGATGGTAATTACTTATATCGTCATTCCAGTAGCTGTTTCTTATATACTTTACATTGCTCTTAAAAAAGCAGGTCGTATTCACTCTGGTGATATGACTGTACCGCAATCTTAAATTGAAAATCTCCTTAATAATAGATAAAAGCAGACTGATAAGCCACAGTCTGCTTTTTTGTCATGCTACATTCTATGATTTTGTTTTACTGGAACTCTTATCGGTTCTTTGGCCAATAAGAGCTGAACGCCGAAGTAAAGTATGCTTGCAAGCGTCATTCCAGAAACGGCATCTACAAAGGCATGCTGCTTCGTAAATAGCGTTGATAAAATAATAAGTGTACCGAAGAAAGTAAGGATGTAATATTCAAAAGCATGCTGTTCTCTACGCTTAAAGGCAGCTAACATAATTACGAATGTAGTAAGAACGTGAATGCTAGGGAAACAGTTTACAGGTTGATCGATACTATAAATATAGCGAACTAGTTCAGAAAATACATCTGTTCCAACGACAGTCGGACGCGGTACAGTTGTTTGCCAAAAATAATAAATAGAAAAACAAGCAAGCTTTCCAAAAATAACACTACTTAAAGTGACATAATATTGCTTTCGGTCAGCAAAGCAGTAATAAATAAGTGCGCCGTATAAGTATGGAAACCAAAGTAAATAAGGAATAATAAATGCTTTTACAAATGGAATCCAATCATCTACTACAGTTGTAACGTCTACTGCGTGAACAGTCGATTTATTTAATACGTCGTAAAGGGGACTTACGAGCACGAGTAGAAGTATATAACTTAACGGAAGAAAAGATGAAAGTTTAAATTTCTTCATGTTGATCTCCTATGTTTAGTAATGTAAGTAAATTCAATTGATTATAATATAGAAACGTGAATTGGGCTATCGATTTTACTTACATTTTCTTGAATTAACCTTACGTTTTTGTCACTTGACTAAAAAGAAGGAGAGGGTGCTAAATGAAGCGTTTATCGTATTTCTTATTTTTTATATTGATATGCCTAGTAGGTGCTGGGTGTGCAAAGGATAAAGCAGGAGAGAAATTAGAATATAACGGAAGAGCACTCGTAATTGGAGTTGTTGGAGAAAAG
This sequence comes from Bacillus sp. RZ2MS9, assembly GCF_001816185.2. NCBI lineage: Bacteria > Bacillati > Bacillota > Bacilli > Caryophanales > Bacillaceae > Bacillus > Bacillus sp. RZ2MS9. Next base: position 4,863,693 of record NZ_CP049978.1, on the reverse strand, counting down.
CCGAAAGATACGTTTAGGAATGTAAAGTTTGAAGAAATGAAGTTAGAGGAACTGGAAAAGAAATCTAAGGAAGTGGATGGTTTTCTAATAATGAAAGATCACTTTCAAGAAGCCTCAACAGAGCAGTATAAAAATGTATTTTCATCGCTAAAGAAACCAGTGTTTTTTATCGGTTTACAAGATAAATCATATTCAATTTTTATTACAAAAGGAATAGAGTATAACAGTGCACGAAAAGATGTAAATGCTATGTATACGCAAGGCTTTGCAAATATCGGAAGTGGTGAAGGGCAACAATGGGCAATTGGTTTATCTAATGGTGGAAATACAGAAGAAAGTATTCATAATATGTATATCGTCGTATTTCAAACCATCGCAGATTATTTGAATAGATGATGAGGGAGTCTGTAAACGAGGCTTCTTATTTTTTAATCAAACGTTTGTTTAAGCTGTATGTTCGGTAGGAAGAAACTGATGTAACTCAATGGTTAACAAAGAGAAATGGAGAATTAATCAAACGTTTGTTTAAGCTGTATGTTCGGTAGGAAGAAACTCCTGTAGTTCAAAGGTTAAGAAAGAAAAATGGAGAATTAATCAAACGCTTGTTTAAGATATATGTTTGGTGCAGAATCTAAAAAATTTATATATTTATTTTTTTCTTAACAAATGGCGGAAAAATAAGAAAAATTCGCAGGATTATTAAAAATTATCACGAAATAAGTAAAAGTTTAGCGAATAATGGTTTGAAATAATAAAACGTTTTCTATATGATAAAGGTAAAGGTTAGTAAAAAAGTAGGTGAATTTATGACAGTAACATTTTATTCATATCCAAAGTGTGGCACATGTCAAAAGGCAAAGAAATGGTTTGAGGCAAACGATGTAGCATATGAGATGATTCATATTGTTGAAAATCCACCATCAAAAGAAGATTTACGTAATTTACATGAAAAAAGTGAATTACCATTAAAAAAATTCTTTAATACAAGTGGAATGCGTTACCGTGAACTTGGTCTAAAAGATAAGTTGAAAGATGCAAGCGAAGACGAAATGTATGAGCTTTTAGCATCTGATGGCATGTTGATTAAACGTCCAATTGTAACAGATGGAACGAATGTAACACTTGGTTTTAACGAAGAGCAGTTTGAAAGTGTGTGGAAAAAGTACCAATAAGGTATTTTTACATAATTAATACATTCACTGGAGGTACAGTCATGAGCATTCCAAATAATTTACGTTACTCTGAAGAACACGAATGGGTAAAAACTGAAGGTAATGAAGTTGTTATCGGTATCACTCACTTTGCACAAGGTGAGCTAGGCGATATCGTATTCGTTGAACTTCCTGAAGTAGGTGCAACAATCGAAGCTGACGAGCCATTCGGAAGCGTAGAATCTGTTAAAACAGTTTCTGAGTTATACGCACCTGTAAGCGGTAAAGTTGTAGCAGTAAACGAAGAATTAAGTGACCAACCAGAACTTGTTAACGAATCTCCATACGAGGGTGCATGGATGGTTAAAGTTGAACTTTCTGATGCAAGCCAAGTTGAGAAGTTATTAACTGCAGAAAAATATGCAGAAATGACAAATCAAGACTAATTATAGTCGACTAAAGGACAGCCTTTGTGCTGTCCTTTTTTATTTTGTGTGAAATAATGAAATTCAAGTTATATGTAAATAAATAAGCTATTATGAGAAAAACTGTTTTGTGGTAAGGTTTCATAAGTCTTCACAATCTAAACGAGCCGCTTGCGCTTTTCATTGTCCAGCTCTAGCGGCTAGATTGTTCGGTGGCTTCGCTTCTTCCTGTAAGGCCAAAAGCGCCTTTACGTCAGAAGCTCCATCCCCCTCACAATCTGAAAGAGCCGCTTGCGCTTTTCATTGTCCATCTCCACCTCCTAGCCCTTCATGTCTAAGAACCTTCCGTACGAGAAGACAAAAAGCGTCTTCTGTACGAAAGAACCTTAGCCAACAGGGCTAAACAGTCGGTTCCGCTTTTCGTTGTCTAGCTCCAGCGGCTAGAACAGTCGGTCATTTCACTCCTTCACTTGAGGCAAAAGGCGCCTCTAGTTCAGGAGTTCGGGTGCCCTCCTGTTCTAAACGAGCCGCTTCCGCTTTTCTTTTGCAAAAATAAACAGGAAACAACATGAAAATAACGAATATACTATATACTAAGTTCAAGGTTATATAGTATATGGTGATCGGGTGATGACATATGATTTATGTAGAAAAAGTCATTATTGTAGAAGGTACATCAGATAGAAGAAAGATTGAATCTATTATTCGTGAACCGGTGGAAATTGTTTGTACAAATGGTACAATTGGTTTGTCGAAAATGGATGAGCTCGTTGATCAGTTTTTTGATAAGGAAGTGTATGTGCTAGTGGATGCTGATGATGCTGGAGAAAAGTTAAGGAAACAATTTCGAAAAGAATTTCCGCAAGCCGAGCATATCTATATTGATCGCTCGTACCGAGAAGTGGCAACTGCGCCATCTACACACTTAGCAAATGTATTATGGGGAGCCGACATTGACGTTTATACAGAATATTTACGGTAAGGAATGATAGAAGTGATTGATTGGACAGGAGCCGAAGCTACAGCCCTAATAGAGAACGAAGAAAAAACAGTATTATATGTATATACTCCAATGTGTGGAACATGCCAATTAGCAAAAAAGATGTTAACAGTTGTTGAGATGACAATTGAAGGCCTCAAAATTGGGATGTTAGATTTAAATTATGCTCCGTATTTAGCGAAAGAGTATGGGATTGAAAGTGTACCTTGTTTACTTGTTTTTGAAAATGGGACACTGATGAAGAAGATATACGCATTTCATTCGGTTGAATATTTATATACGGAATTAAAGTAGGCGGCAAAATTTTTGCCGCCTCGACATATTTCTTGGGAAATATGTCGAGATGCAGGGTGGATACAGTATTTGTCGAGCGAAAATAACAGGATTGCTCTTTAGTGAGAGGGAATGGTATGTAATAGAAAGTGATATGAAGGATGTGATTTAGGGTGAGATTATATTCTTTGCTTCAATCATTTGTAAATTACGCTAATGGTCAATATCATTTAGAACCGCTTTTAAGACAAGAAGAAAAAACTGTTAATTTTCGCTTTGGAGATGAAAGTTGTTCGTTACAAATTTCAAGAGATTATATAGAGCTGGTACATGAGGAAAGAGGAACGGAACAAATCATTTGCTTAGATGAAAAGGATATAGAACAATTGGTGAATGGAAATGTACGATTGCAAATGTTAATGAACGATGGACGTGTACAATATTCAGGAACGTACCGAACGATGTTATTAGTGGAATCGATGTTTCATATATGTAAACCGATGTCAGTAGGTGCTTAAAATTCTGAAGTTTCATTTTTTGCGAAAATTTCTGTTGACATGGTGAGTGTATATTGATACAATTCAAGTCATAAAATATAGACAATTTCATAAATTTCAAATCAGACGAAAATTGAATCTGATTTCTCTTATCAAGAGAGGTGGAGGGACTGTGCCCTGTGAAGCCCGGCAACCGTCAACTTATGTTGAAATGGTGCCAATTCCTGCAAAGCGAATGCTTTGAGAGATGAGAGAGAGGGATAATGTTGTTATATACGCATATAAACCTTTCTGCTTCTCTAAAGCAGAAAGGTTTTTTTATTGTTTGAATGTGGAGGACATTCAAATAATAAAAGTAATGATAACAGTGGACTACACGCATTAAAAATAAAAAATTGCGGAGTCGATCCAAACAAAAAAGGGGTGATACACCATGATTCTATTAGAGAATGTAAAGAAAATATATAAAGCAAAAAGCGGTGATGTCACTGCTGTAGATAACGCCAATTTAAAAATAGAAAAAGGTGAAATATTTGGTGTTATTGGATATAGCGGCGCTGGGAAAAGTTCTTTAATCAGATTGTTTAATCAGTTAGAGAAACCGACTTCTGGCCAAATTACAATTGCGAATCGTGTTATATCAGCAATTACAGGAAGTGAACTTCGTAAGGCAAGGCAAGAAATCGGAATGATTTTTCAACACTTCAACTTACTTTGGTCGCGAACTGTACGTGAAAATATAGAGTTTCCACTTGAAATTGCAGGTGTTGATAAAGCGAAGAGAAGAAAACGTGTTGATGAATTAATTCATCTTGTTGGATTAGAAGGAAGAGGAGACGCATACCCATCTCAGCTGAGTGGAGGACAAAAGCAACGCGTTGGGATTGCAAGAGCATTAGCTAACAATCCACAAGTGCTTTTATGTGATGAAGCAACGTCAGCGCTTGATCCGGAAACGACAGATCAAATTTTGGATTTACTATTAGACATTAATAAGCGCCTTGGTTTAACAATTGTACTCATTACACATGAGATGCACGTGATTCGAAAGATATGTAACCGAGTAGCGGTAATGGAGAGAGGAAAGATTGTAGAAACAGGTCCAGTACTTGATGTATTCCGTAATCCGAAGCAAGATATTACGAAACGATTTGTACAGCAGTTAACAGATTCTGAAGATACAAATGAAACAATTGAAAGTTTAATTGAAAAATATCCAGATGGAAAAGTAATTCGTTTGCAGTTTATCGGTGAGGCTGTAGAAAGACCAGTGCTTCAACGATTAATGCAACGCAGTGATATAGAAGTTAGCATTTTGCAAGGAAATATTGCACAAACGAATAACGGTTCTTACGGTAGTTTAGTTGTTCATTTAAATGGTGAGGAAACAGCGATCCAGCAAGCAATAGAAGGAATTCATCAAGATCAAGTAGAGCTGGAGGTGATTGCACATGGATAAGTTACTCGCAAATGTTGATTGGAATCAAATGTTAGAAGCAACTGGTGAAACGTTATATATGACGGCAATCGCAGCTCTTGCGACATTTGTTTTAGGACTAATTTTAGGATTGTTACTCTTCATGACAGCAAAAGATAATTTATGGGAAAACAAATCAATTAATACGGTGATTGGAGCATTCGTAAATATATTCCGCTCTATACCGTTCATCATTTTAATTATTTTATTAATCCCATTTACAAAGATTCTTCTTGGAACAATTCTTGGAGCAAGTGCAGCTCTGCCGGCTTTAATTATTGGAGCCGCACCATTCTACGCGAGAATGGTTGAAATTGCACTTCGCGAAATTGATAAAGGTGTAATTGAAGCTTCAAAAGCAATGGGAGCAAAAACAAGCACAATTATTTTGAAAGTGTTAATTCCAGAATCATTACCAGCATTAGTATCTGGTATTACGGTTACGACAATTGCTTTAGTAGGCTATACAGCAATGGCGGGAGTTGTTGGTGCTGGTGGCCTTGGAACACTTGCTTACTTAGAAGGATTCCAGAGAGGGAATAACGATGTAACAATCGTTGCGACAATTTGTGTATTACTAGTTGTATTTTTAATCCAGTGGATTGGTGATAGTTTAACGACTCGAATAGATAAACGATAATAAAAACGGGAGGATATTTTAAATGAAAAAATTATTACTTACGGCACTTATTTCAACTTCAATTTTTGGGTTAGCTGCTTGTGGCGGGAAAGATAAAGATGAAAAGAAACTTGTTGTTGGTGCTTCTAACGTACCGCATGCTGAAATTTTAGAAAAAGCAAAACCGTTACTTGAGAAAAAAGGAATTGAATTAGAAGTGAAAAAATTCCAAGATTACGTGTTGCCAAATAAATCGTTAGCGGATAAGGAATTAGATGCAAACTATTTCCAGCATATTCCGTATTTAGAAAAAGAAATTAAAGATAAAAAATATGATTTTGAAATAGCAGGGAAAATTCATATTGAACCAATTGGTGTATATTCTCAAAAATATAAGAGTTTAAAAGAACTTCCAGACGGGGCGACAATTATTATGAGTAATTCCGTTACTGACCATGGACGTGGTTTAGCAATTTTACAAAAAGAAGGCATTTTAAAAATTAAAGACGGAGTAGATCCAGTTAGTGCAACTCCAAAAGATATTGCAGATAATCCGAAACACTTAAAATTCAAAACGGATATTGAGCCTGGTTTGTTGCCACAAGTGTATAACAATAAAGAAGGCGACGCTGTTTTAATTAACTCGAACTATGCAATTGATGCGAAATTAAACCCAGAAAAAGATGCAATTGCAATTGAAGGCGATGATTCTCCATACGCAAACGTACTAGTGGTTCGTAAAGGTGATAAAGATAAAAAAGCGATTAAAGAGCTTGTAGAAGTATTACATTCTAAAGAAATTGAAGACTTTATTACTAAAGAATATAAAGGTGCAGTTGTTCCTGTAAAAGAATAATTGCTGAAAAAGGGCTGGTGTATGCCGGTCCTTTTTTACTACATAACTATAGGGAGAAGGGGACGTCATATGAAAAAGATTCTATTGTCAGTTGTTACAGCATTATCTGTATTTACATTAGCTGCTTGCGGAGGGAAGGAAGAGAATAAGCTTGTTGTGGGAGCTTCTAACGTGCCGCACGCTGTTATTTTAGAAAAGGCACAGCCGATACTAGAGAAAAAGGGTATTAAATTAGAGATTAAAAAGTTCCAGGATTATGTTCTGCCGAATAAAGCGTTAGCGGATAAGGAAATTGATGCGAACTACTTCCAGCACATTCCTTACTTAGATAAAGAAATTCAAGAAAAGGGATATAAAATTGTAAACGCAGGAAAAATCCATTTAGAGCCGATGGGTATTTATTCTAAGAAGTATAAAAGCTTAAAAGACTTACCAGATGGCGGGACAGTGATTATGAGTAATAACGTAGCGGAGCGTGGCCGTATGCTAGCACTGTTACAAAAAGGCGGCGTTATTAAATTAAAAGACGGAGTAGATGTTGTTAAGGCAACAGTAAAAGATATAGTCGAAAATCCGAAAAACTTAAAGTTTAAAACAGATGTAGAGCCTGGATTGTCACCAAAGCTGTATGAAAATAATGAAGGTGATGCTTTATTTATTAATTCAAACTATGCAATTGATGCAAAATTAAATCCAACAAAGGATGCAATTGCGATTGAAGGAGCAGACTCTCCGTATGCAAACATCATTGCAGTTCGTAAAGGTGATGAGAAGAAAAAAGAAATTAAAGAGCTAGTAGAAGTGCTACATTCAAAAGAAATTCAAGATTTTATTAATAAAGAATATAAAGGTGCTGTACTTCCGGTAAGTGAATAAATATAAGGAAAGGGCTGGAAAATTACCAGTCCTTTTTTCTTTATATAAATAAGAAGAAAGGTGTATCATAGAAAGATGTGAAGGAAATACTTATATACATTTGTGAAAAAACGGTTACTTTTTTTCGTCGTTTGCGATATCATTTTATTTGATATAAAATTAGAATGAGAATAAAATGAGAATATGAACGTTTTAGGAATTTTTAAAATGTATATATAGGATTAATGGAGGTATTGAGATGGCTGGTTCTACATTAACGGTTAAAGACTTACACGTATCAATTGATGGCAAAGAAATTTTAAAGGGTGTAAACCTTGAAGTAAAAGGTGGAGAAATCCACGCAATTATGGGACCTAACGGAACAGGTAAATCAACTTTATCTTCTGCAATTATGGGTCACCCAAAGTATGAAGTAACAGAAGGTAGCATCATCATCGACGGTGAAGATGTATTAGAAATGGAAGTAGACGAGCGCGCACAAGCGGGTCTATTCCTAGCAATGCAATATCCAAGTGAAATTAGCGGAGTAACAAACGCTGACTTCTTACGTTCTGCAATTAACGCACGTCGTGAAGAAGGCGATGAAATTTCTCTTATGAAATTTATCCGTACATTAGATAAAAATATGGAATTCCTAGAAATGGATCCAGAAATGGCACAACGTTACTTAAACGAAGGTTTCTCTGGTGGAGAGAAAAAACGTAATGAAATCCTTCAATTAATGATGATTGAGCCAAAAATCGCAATCTTAGATGAAATCGACTCAGGTCTTGATATCGATGCATTAAAAGTGGTATCTAAAGGTATTAACGAAATGCGCGGCGAAGAGTTCGGTTGCCTAATGATTACGCATTACCAACGTTTATTAAACTACATCACTCCAGACTTCGTTCACGTTATGATGAACGGTCGTATCGTTAAATCTGGTGGCCCTGAGCTTGCACAACGTCTAGAAGCTGAAGGTTACGACTGGATTAAAAAAGAATTAGGTATTGAAGACGAAACAACAGAGCAAGAAGCGTAAGAGAGGAGCATAAACATGACAATCGGTACATTACCTTTCGATCAAGAAACAATCCGTCAACGCGCAAGCGAAGTAAACGAAGCTGCTTGGTTGACTGAGTTCCGCTTACAAGCTCTTGCACAAGCAACTGAACTTCCAATGCCAACGCCTGATAAAACGAAAATTGACAAATGGGACTTTATCGGAAAAGGCGACGCTGCTAAGCAAGAGCCTGTAAGTTCTTTAACTGAACTTCCAGAAGCAGTGAAAAACTTAATCGATGAAAATAACAGCGTATTAGTACAACGCACTGGTACAACTGCATTCGTTTCTTTAGCAGACGAAGCAAAAGAAAAAGGTGTTATTTTTACAGACATCGTAACAGCAGCAACTGAGCATGCTGAACTAGTACAAAAGTACTTAATGAAAGACGGCGTGAAAGTAGACGAGCATCGTCTAACTGCACTTCATGCTGCATTAATCAACGGTGGTGCATTCGTATATGTTCCGAAAAACGTTGTTCTTGAAACTCCACTTCAAGCTGTATTCTTAGTAGACGGCGAAGAAGCTAACGTATATAACCACGTACTATTCGTAGCTGATGCGAACAGTACTGCAACTTATGTAGAAAACTATGTTGCAAATGAAAATGCTAAAGGTATTGCAAATATCGTAGCAGAAGTAATCGTGGAACAAGGCGCACAAGTGAAATTCGGTGCGGTTGATCTATTAGCAAAAGACGTAACAACTTACGTTAACCGCCGCGGCGTTGTAGGACGCGACGGCCGTATTGATTGGGCTCTAGGCCTTATGAATGACGGAAACACAATTTCAGAGAACGTTACGAACTTAATGGGCGACGGTTCATATGCTGATACGAAAACAGTAACAATTGGCCGTGGTAACCAAACACAAAACTTTACAACTAAAGTTGTTCACTTCGGTAAACATTCTGAAGGTTGGATTTTAAAACACGGTGTACAAAAAGATAGTGCAACATCTATCTTTAACGGAATTGGTAAGATTGAACACGGTGCATCTAAATCAAATGCACAACAATCTTCTCGCGTTCTTATGTTAGATGAAAAAGCTCGCGGTGATGCAAACCCAATTCTTTTAATCGACGAAGATGATGTAATGGCAGGTCACGCAGCTTCAGTAGGTCGCGTAGATCCAGTCCAACTATACTACTTGATGAGCCGTGGTATTCCAAAACGCGAAGCAGAACGTTTAGTCATCCATGGATTCTTAGCACCTGTAGTTAATGAGCTTCCAATTGAAGGAGTAAAGGCACAGCTTGTTGAGGTAATTGAAAGGAAAGTTCGCTAATGAATATTCATGAAATACGCAAACAGTTTCCAATTCTTGATCAAAAAGTGAACGGCAAACAACTTGTTTATTTCGATAGTGCAGCAACTTCTCAAAAACCAATTCAAGTCATTGAAACGTTAGAACGTTACTATAAAGAATATAATTCTAACGTGCATCGCGGTGTTCATACGCTCGGTACGAAAGCTACCGACGCGTATGAAGGTGCACGTGAGAAAGTTCGCAAGTTTATCAATGCGAAATCAATGGAAGAGATTATTTTCACGCGCGGAACGACAACTGCATTAAATACAGTAGCGGCTAGCTATGGTCTTGAAAATGTAAAAGAGGGCGATGAAATCGTTATTTCTTACATGGAGCACCATAGTAATATCATTCCGTGGCAACAAGTTGCGAAGAAAACTGGTGCAACTTTAAAATATCTTCCGCTTCAACCAGATGGGACAATTTCAATAGAAGATGCTCGTCAAACAATTACACCGAATACAAAAATCGTTTCTATCATGTATGTTTCTAACGTACTTGGAACGATTAACCCTGTAAAAGAAATCGGAGCAATTGCACACGAAAATGGCGCAATTATGGTCGTTGACGGTGCACAAAGTACACCTCACATGAAAGTAGATGTACAAGATTTAAACTGTGATTTCTACGCATTATCTGCTCATAAGATGTGTGGCCCTACAGGTATCGGCGTATTATATGGTAAAAAAGAATTGCTAAACAATATGGAGCCAATTGAATTTGGTGGTGAAATGATTGATTTCGTAGATTTACAAGAATCTACTTGGAAAGAGCTTCCGTGGAAGTTTGAAGCAGGTACACCGATTATCGGTAATGCAATCGGACTTGGTGCGGCAATTGATTTCCTAGAAGAAATCGGTCTTGATAATATTGAAAAGCATGAGCATGAATTAGCGCAATACGCTTTAGAAAGACTATCAGAAGTAGATGGCGTTACAATTTATGGTCCAAAGCATCGCGCTGGTCTTGTTACATTTAATATTGAAGACGTACATCCTCACGATGTAGCGACTGTATTAGATGTAGAAGGCATTGCAGTTCGCGCAGGACATCACTGTGCACAACCGCTTATGAAGTGGCTAAAAGCTTCTTCAACAGCACGTGCGAGCTTCTATTTATATAATACAAAAGAAGAAATTGATACATTTGTTGACTCGCTAATCAAGACAAAGGAGTATTTCACAAATGTCATTTAATAATTTAGATACGTTATATCGTCAAGTTATTATGGATCATTATAAAAATCCTCGTAACCATGGCGTATTAGAAGATAGTGTTACCGTTAACTTGAACAATCCAACTTGCGGCGATCGTATTCAACTTACGATGAAAGTAGAAGAAGGTATTGTGCAAGAGGCGAAGTTTGAAGGCGAAGGATGTTCAATCTCAATGTCTTCAGCTTCAATGATGACACAAGCAGTAAAAGGTAAGAAAATTGAAGAAGCACTTCAGCTTTCGAAAATTTTCTCTGACATGATGCTAGGAAAAGAGTACGATGACAGCATCGATTTAGGAGATATTGAAGCATTACAAGGCGTATGCAAGTTCCCTGCACGTATTAAATGTGCAACATTAGCGTGGAAAGCGTTAGAAAAGGGCTTAAACGAAGATAAGTAATGTTAAAGGTTCCTAAAAACGAGGTTATCTAAGGAGGGACACACCAACATGGCGAAGCAACTGCCAGATATCGGCGATTATAAATATGGTTTCAAAGACAAAGACGTTTCGATTTTCCGTGCTGGACGCGGTTTAACAAAAGAAATCGTTGAAGAAATTTCACGTATGAAAGAAGAACCACAGTGGATGTTAGACTTCCGTTTAAAATCACTGGATAAGTTCTACGAAATGCCAATGCCACAATGGGGCGGCGACTTAAACGACTTAGATTTCGATGAAATTACGTACTACGTAAAACCATCTGAGAAATCTGAGAAGTCTTGGGATGAAGTACCTGATGAAATTAAAGCAACATTTGATAAATTAGGTATTCCAGAAGCTGAGCAAAAATATTTAGCTGGTGTATCTGCACAGTACGAATCTGAAGTTGTATACCACAACATGAAAGAAGACCTAGAAGCTCTAGGAATCGTCTTCAAAGATACAGATAGCGCATTAAAAGAGAACGAAGATATTTTCCGTGAACATTTCGGAAAAGTAATCCCACCAACAGACAACAAATTCTCTGCATTAAACTCTGCAGTTTGGTCTGGTGGATCATTCATCTACGTTCCAAAAGGTGTTAAAGTTGATACACCACTTCAAGCGTATTTCCGTATTAACTCTGAAAATATGGGACAATTCGAACGTACGCTTATCATTGTAGACGAAGGCGCACACGTACACTACGTAGAAGGTTGTACAGCACCTGTTTACACTACTAACTCACTTCACAGTGCGGTAGTAGAAATCATCATTAAAAAAGATGCTTATTGCCGTTATACAACAATCCAAAACTGGGCGAACAACGTATACAACCTAGTTACAAAACGTGCGGTTTGTGAAGAAAACGCAACGATGGAATGGATTGACGGTAACATCGGATCTAAATTAACGATGAAATACCCAGCAGTTATCTTAAAAGGCGAAGGCGCTCGTGGTTTAACATTATCTATCGCGATTGCTGGTAAAGGCCAACACCAAGATGCTGGTGCGAAAATGATTCACTTAGCACCAAACACGTCTTCAACAATCGTTTCTAAATCGATTGCGAAGCATGGTGGTAAAGTAACTTACCGTGGTATCGTACACTTCGGACCAAAAGCGAAAAACTCTCGCTCTAACATCGAGTGTGACACGTTAATCATGGATAACCAATCTACATCTGATACAATTCCTTACAACGAAATCAAAAACGATTACGTTTCACTTGAGCACGAAGCGAAAGTATCTAAAGTATCAGAAGAACAATTATTCTATCTAATGAGCCGTGGTATTTCTGAGCAAGAAGCTACAGAAATGATCGTAATGGGCTTCATTGAACCATTCACTCGCGAACTTCCAATGGAATACGCAGTTGAAATGAACCGCCTAATCAAGTTTGAGATGGAAGGTTCTATTGGTTAAATAGAAATGCGGAGCCGACTGTTCAGACCCGTTGGCTAAGGTTCTTTCGCACAGAAGATGCTTTTTATCTTCTCGTGCGGAAGGTTCTTAGACATGAGGGTCTAGGAGGCGAAGCTGGACAATATTTAAAAGTGGCAGCGGCTTATTCTAGCCGCTGGAACTGGATAATATATGTATGAAGAAAGCGTCCTGCTGTGCAGGGTGCTTTTTTGTTTTGCGGATTTGTCTTGGCTTGGCTCGGGAGAGGATACCCGGGTGGGTGTTCAGCTGAATATATCAACGATTTTTCAAATATATCGATCATAAACGGGAATATATCAACGATTATTTCAATATATCAACGTTTCGACAAGGAATATCGATTTGTCGACAAGATAAGACAAAAGAAAATCCTCACATACCCCAAACATTTTATAAGAACAGAGAACGACTAGGTTTAAGACAAAGATACTGACAAATCCACTTGAACAACCACCCACTGAATTCTCTATTAAACTTTTTGACAAATCCCCCCCCTCCCTCCACTATCTGGAATTCTTTCCTGCATTAGCAAAAGTTTCTCATATAAAAAGGACAATCTTTTGCTTTTTCTCACAATGCGAGTACAATGTAAAATAGCAAGAAAAGACGAAAAGTATTTACAGGATTATTGTGTGCGCATAGCGTAAATGGCAGTAAGGAACTGAGAGGAGGTTTTTTCTCTGAATACAAATAAAGAAACAATCATCCACCTTTATCATACAAACGATATACATAGTCATTTTGAAAATTGGCCGCAAATTTCTCGGTTTGTTCTAGGGGAGAAAAAGCGAAGACAGGAAGCGGGAGAGACTGTTTTGACGGTTGATATCGGCGATCATGTGGATCGTTTTCATAGTATTTCGGAAGCGACGAATGGACTTGGGAATACGAAGCTTTTGAATGAGGCGTTATATGATTATGTAACGATCGGAAATAATGAAGGAATTACGTTAGCGAAGGAGCATTTGAATCGGCTCTATGATGATGCTGGATTTGAAATACTTGTCGCAAATTTATTTGAAAAAGAAGGGGTACGTCCGTCATGGGCAAGGCCTTATAAATTGCATACAACGACGGATGGGATTACCATTGCTTTTATCGGATTAACGGTAGCTTATCCAGAGTTTTATCAGATGCTCGATTGGCATATTGAAGATCCCATTATTCATTTAGAGTCTATTTTAGAAGAAGTGAAAGATGAGGCTCATATTACGGTTGTCCTCTCTCACCTTGGAAAAAGTATGGATGAGTATATGGCAGAGCATTATGATATAGATGTTATTTTAGGAGCACATACGCATCATTTATTTGAGCGTGGTATTCTACTGAATAATACTTTACTTTGTTGTTGTGAAAAGTGGGGGCGTTACGTTGGTCACGTACAGCTTACTGTGGATATAGAGATGAAGAAATTGCTGAAAAAAGACGGTAGGGCGATTAAGACGGAACGTTTAGGTGCTTATAGCGAGCCGTTATCCACAATTGAAATACTGCAGGAAGAAAGTGAGCATATAATGGCAGAGTCTGTCGTTCATTTAAAAGAGTCATTACCGGTTGATTGGTTTCATGAGACGCCGTTTTCTCACATGTTAGCAAGTGCGCTGAAAACATGGTGCAATGCAGAGATTGGCATGGTGAACGCTGGTGTACTTCTTGAAGGGTTAGAAGAGGGTGTTGTAACGCGCGGAGATATTCACAGAATTTGTCCACATCCAATTAATCCGTGTGCTTTGAAAGTTCCAGGAAAGATATTAAGAGAAGTTATTTTGAAAGCACGTAAGCCGAATATGGAGAATCTTGAGGTGAAAGGATTCGGATTTCGGGGAAAAGTGATGGGGAAAATGATTTACGCTGGTGTAGAAGTCATTCCAGATACGATTCCCGGGAATAAAATTTTACTCGAAGATGTATTAATTAACGGGGAATCGCTGGAATTAGATCGTATATATACAGTAGGAACGATTGATATGTTTACATTTGGCTACTTATACCCAGAGCTATCCACACTTTCTGACAAACAATATTATATGCCAGAACTACTTAGAGATGTGTTAACAGATATGTTAATAACTTATACATCTTCCGTTAAACTATAGGCTAGTTAACTTGTAACACTCATTTTTCTCTTGTCATACAGATAAGAAAGAGAGGAGTGTGAACTATGGTTAATGTGGAGCCAATTATAATTGATAATTATACGTTTATTGCAGTTAGCGTGAAACTTCCAAAGACGAATTTGCTAGCTGTAATGAGCGATAAAGGATATATTATGTGTGGTGCATTAGATGTAGGTCTTTTAAATGAGAAGTTAGGTGATCGCGGAATTATTGCTGGCCGTGCGGTTGGTGTAAGAACGATTGAACAACTTCTTGAAGCGCCACTAGAATCGGTAACGACTGGAGCTGAAGCATTAGGCATTCCAGCAGGTACGATTGGAAAAGAAGCATTATTAAAAATGAGATAAGCATATATCGTCCCTCCTTCTTGCATAGAAATGATATAAGAAGGAGGTTTTTTTATGAGTATATTTCGCTCGAAAAACTCGCGGTTTCGAAGGGGACCTATTGCCTTTCGGTATATACTGCTTATGTCGTTTATTCTTTTTGTTATATTACTTACGCAAGGGTTGTGGATTGTGAATAATAATATTCAGCCGACCTTAATTAAATATGGGGAAGTAGAGACACATAAAATGGCGACGGCAATTATGACGAAGGCAGTAAAGGATCGAATTAATGAAGGATTCGATGTAGATTCATTAATGAAAGTACAGAATGATAAAAACGGAAAAGTATCCACAATTAATTTAAATACAAAGCAAGTAAATGAAATTGTAACATCAACGACCACGTACATAGAAAAATATTTACAGCAAGTAGAACAAGGGAAGTTGAAGGAGCTAGGTATTGCTGAAAAAAACGGCGCGACTATGGCAGTTCCTTTTGGGCGTGTAACTGATAATGCACTTCTTGGTAATATAGGACCAGATATTCCGATTCATTTCACGCCAGTTGGACATGTGAATACAGATATTAAACAAAAAATTGAGCCGCATGGGATTAATACTACAGCGATTCAAATTGTTATGGAAATGGAAGTAACATTGCAAGTGATTATTCCATTTCATACGAAAGAGATAAAGGTGAAACAAAATGTTCCGATTGCGACGCGTATCGTTCAAGGGGAAGTGCCTACGTATTATGGAAGCGGAAGTGTTGCTGTACCTGATAAAAAGAAAACAGATAGTTAGTCGCATATAAAGTGAAACTCGGTTCAGTCAGGCTTTTACTGGATAAAAAATAACCGTAGCAATGCAGCTACGGTTATCGTTTTGTATTTGCTCGTTCTTTGCGCTCCCAAAGGCTTAAATGCATGTATGGATCGAAGGCCCATTCTGTATAGCCATTGTCTTTATACATGCCAAAATGTAAGTGGGGCGGAAATTTTCCGGCTGTACCAGGAGGTCCATAACCAGTGCTACCAACAAATCCCAGTACTTTTCCTGGCTCAACAATTTGTCCAAGCTGTATTTCTTTTGAAAACCCGCCTAAATGAGCGTAATAATGGTAATTGTTATGAAGGTCGCGAATACCAATGCGCCATCCACCAAGGCGGTTCCAACCTTTCGTTTCAATAATGCCATAGCAAGTCGATCTTACTGGCACGCCATATCCGGCAAAAATATCGGTTCCTTCATGAATCCTTCTGCCGCCAAAACTTCTTCCAGCGCCGAAAGTACTACGGTAGCTATGGTCACTACGGATCGGAAGAGGAAAAGCATTTCCTTCTAAATTAATACGTCCATAATGTTTATAAATTTGGGCGTATTCGCTAATTAAATCAACTGTTTTGGCACGTCTATAATATTCCCAGAGCATAATTTTAATACGGTCTTCTGACGTTCCTTGTTTCCTTAAAATAGTCGCTGCGGTATGCAGAAGATCACGGTCGCTATTTGCATTTGCAAATCCATCTTTGTCACCATCTAAACCTATTCCGCCAAATAGAGAAATTGTATGGGGAAGAGTATCGTTACTATTAATAGGTCCAGCCCATATTTCTGGTTTGAAATAAAGGGAAATGATGGCATCTGGTTTTTTCGGAATATCTTTTCTTACGCTCCGTATATTTCTTTCATATTGATCCATTGCAGCTAAGTAATACCATGGAATGCCTGAAGACTGCTCGGTTTCTTTATATAGTGCCATGCGCTTTTCGTATATGCTTTGCTGATTATCTTCACCGTAAGCGATGTTTTGGTGGAGAAGAAAACAAATAGAAAGCAAAAGAGAAATTTTTCGAAGCATGAAATAGACTCCTTTCACAACATCACTCTTTTTAGTGTGGGATATACGGAGTATTTCATTATAGGGAACGATTGGAAAAAATCTTAGAATCTTCATTTGAGCAAATCGCTTTCATACGTTAGAATAGATATGTTACATTGAAAGAAGCGAACACGGTAAACTATTTCATATTGTGCGGAGTTGATAACCATGACAAAACAAACAGAATATAAGCGCAAGCCCGAATGGTTGAAAATTAAGTTAAACACGAATGAAAACTATACAGGCTTAAAGAAAATGATGCGTTCTAAAAATCTTCATACCGTTTGTGAGGAAGCAAAATGTCCGAATATTCATGAATGCTGGGCTGTAAGAAAAACAGCAACATTTATGATTTTAGGTGCGGTTTGTACACGTGCTTGTCGTTTTTGTGCGGTTAAAACAGGCTTACCAACTGAGCTTGATTTACAAGAACCAGAACGCGTGGCAGATTCAGTAGTACAAATGGGCTTAAAGCACGTTGTTATAACAGCGGTTGCACGTGATGATTTAAAAGACGGCGGAGCAGCTGTTTTTGCTGAAACAGTACGCGCTGTACGTCGTAAAAATCCATTTACGTCAATCGAAGTATTACCATCTGATATGGGTGGAGTAGAAGAAAACTTAAAAATGTTAATGGATGCAAAACCAGATATTTTAAACCATAACATTGAAACAGTACGTCGATTATCTGACCGAGTTCGCGCTAGAGCAAAATATGAACGTTCATTAGAGTTTTTACGTCGAGCGAAAGAAATGCAGCCTGATATTCCAACTAAATCGAGCATTATGGTGGGCTTAGGTGAAACGAGAGAAGATTTAATTGAAGCAATGGATGACTTACGTGCAAACAATGTGGATATTTTAACTCTTGGGCAATACCTACAACCATCTAAGAAGCACTTACCAGTTCTTAAATATTACCCACCAGCAGAATTTGCAGAGCTTAAAGAAATTGCACTTAGCAAAGGATTTAGCCACTGTGAAGCTGGCCCACTTGTGCGTTCTTCTTACCATGCGGACGAGCAAGTACGTTCTGCAAAAGAAAAAACAGCAGAAGCTAAATAATGAAAAAAGAGAGCTAACGATTAGCTCTCTTTTTGTTTATACTCTAAAACGGTATTTGGACATGTTAATAAAATCTTTTTTAATTCTTCTGTGGATAATTCAATTGTAAATTCAGGTACACCAGGTGTAATTAAAATTTTATCGTACGTATAAATAGCGTTATCCACAATAATTGTTACATCGTGTGAATATCCGAAAGGAGCCACACATCCCGGCGTACAACCAGTTTTGTCTCGCAGTTCATCAGGAGAACAGAGAGATAACCGTTCTCCTGTTAGTTCTTTCATTTCTCCCCGGTTGAGTCTTGTGCCCTCTAACGTAAAAAATACGTAATAATCTCCAGACTTTGATTTTAAAAATAAGCTTTTACTTGGAGTGCCTTGTAAGCCGAGTCTCTCACGTACAATCCTATCTGTCTCATAATCGAGTACTGGTTCGTGTTCAAATTTTTCATAAGAAACATTTGTTTTATGTAGTAGAGCAAGTACATCTTCGTACATATGGAGTGATACCCCTTTCTATTATTAGTACAGTTTCTTCTCGTGGCGTCAACTGAATGTTTTGGAAAGGGATATTACTTAGATGATGCTTCCCATAAGCGTTTTATGATACATTGTTCGTCGATTGTAATTTCGTAAATATCAGGATTCGTTAAAGTTCTCCATTCATTAAAGCCAATCGTATGATCAAAATGCTTTAAAATGAGCGTAAGTAAATTGCCATGTGTAACAAGTAGTGTTGTTGTATGGTTTAATTGTAAAACGTCTTGAATAAGCGATATGGCACGGTCTGTTGCTTGTTTTGTTGACTCTCCGCCTGAAAAGGCAATATCTATATTTGTAAAAGTAGATTCTAGTTTTTGCATCCAATCATCCATTGGAACGTTGCTCAATATGCGTTCAGTTAATCGTTCATCTTCTTGGATAGATAAG
This sequence comes from Bacillus sp. RZ2MS9, assembly GCF_001816185.2. Taxonomy (NCBI): domain Bacteria; kingdom Bacillati; phylum Bacillota; class Bacilli; order Caryophanales; family Bacillaceae; genus Bacillus; species Bacillus sp. RZ2MS9. The sequence goes on along the minus strand of NZ_CP049978.1, from coordinate 4,844,754 downwards.
TTAGCTTGGAGCGCATAGGGCCGAATGGAATCGATAGCTCGGACAAACGGGCTTGAAATAATATGATCGATTTGTAGATGATTTTCTAAGAGGAATGTAGCAAGGGTATTTGCTTGGTCTTTTCCATCGGTCGTTAATTCAGCATCACGTTTTTGCCCAGTTGCTGAACAATGTCGTATTACAATAATTTTCTTCATAATTCATCCCCATCTTTCAAGTTGACGCTATATACTTCGACAAATGTGGAAATAATTCCTTTTTCTTGTAAAACGGCATATGGATTTAAATATGTGGAAAAGTAATGTGGATAATGAACATTTGAGGTGCAATCATGAATAAAATGATATGTATTGTAGTTAGTCTTTGTTTTTTTATACACTTGTCCACAACTTATGCAGAGTCGAATCAAAAAGTAAATTATCCAAGCAATCGAAATAAGTCATTTGTGAGTGAGGATATTTTTTATAAACAGTTAGATAAGAAAATCTATAAAGAATACAATAATGCAGCATATAGTGTTCGAAAAAAAATCTTATTTAAAGAAGTGCCCGATGAAGAATTTTATTTCCTACAAAAAACAGCCGTGGGTTGTCGGAGTAGTGTGATGCTTCAAGATTTTTTTGTTCATCCTGATCGCCAAGTTTATTTTTTTGCTTCCTTTTCTCAAAATGAAGTAGAAGAGTTTCATAAATATATCGTTATAGATGCAGAAACAAAGAGGGAGCTGCAAGAAGGAAAAAGCTATCATCATTGCGACAATCCATAAAAAATAAACCACCAATCGGTGGTTTATTTTTTACTCCGGTACACTCATTAATTTCGCTTTCATTTTGCGAATAAGAACGACAGCGCCAATTGTACAAAGAAGTGTAATTCCTTCTGCAACGAAGATATTGATTGTTTTTGTTTGGTAAAGTGCCGCGAAAAAGTCTACAAATGCGTGGAATAGTATAGCGTATACTAGGAAGATATATTTCTTCTGTTTTACTGCGTATAAAACAAGCATTGTAAAGGCAATTTGAAGCACGAGTGCCATAATTCTTTCTAAGCTACCAAGGAAGTATAAGTAGGCAGGTTGCTGAATTAACATGTCCTGTAAAATGCTCAGCTCGGGTTTTTGTTCAATCAGTCGAGCGAAGCTACCATCGTTAATAGAATTAGCAAAGATTAATGCTTGTAATGCAGAAAAACCGCCAATTAAAATAGATTCAATTCCGCCGTGACCAATTCCATAAGCGAAGCCATCTTTATATTCTAGATATTTTTTTAGTAAGAAGAAGAAGGCAACGAAGCGTCCTAATTCTTCAAAAATACCAGCAGTCAATCCGCCATAAATTGCGAAGACAAACGGATTTTCTAAAAATGGAGCGATTGTTGGATTACCGCGCATAAATAGGTGGAATGGTGTTTCAAGAATTTGGGTAAATCCGATAAAGATAAGAACACCAATGCCGACTACTTTCCAATTCATATTATATTTTTTACGGAAATAAACGAGTACAATAATTGGGACCAGAATCGAGACAATGAGTTGAAAGATGATGCTGGCAATTACAGTATTTGAAACCATACTTTCACCGCTTTCTAATATATGTACATAACTATTATGCATCAAATATAGGAGAGATGAAACTTTTTAAGATAAAATGAATTTACTTATTGACTCTAACGTTGCGTCATACTTTATCGTATGTACTAAGGGGGAGATACAAATGACAATGAGAGTAAAAGAAGTAGCTGATTTAGTTGGAATTAGTGTGCGCACACTGCATCATTACGATGAAATTGGGTTGTTAACCCCAGACGAGACGACAGAGTCTGGATATCGTCTGTATTCCAATGAAAATTTAGAGACATTGCAGCAAATTTTGTTTTTTAAAGAGCTTGGCTTCCCTTTGAAAAAAATTAAAGAGATTATCATGAGTCCATCATTTGATCGCGAAGAGGCACTAGAGCTTCATAAGAAAATGCTTCTTGAAAAGCGTGCTAGATTAGATAAAGTGATTGCGACGATTGATAAAACAATTCAGCATACAAAAGGAGAGATTGAAATGACGAACAAAGAGAAATTTGAAGGATTCGATTTCAGCCATAACCCATATGAAGAAGAAGCACGTGAAAAATGGGGAGACGCAGCTGTAGATAAAGCGAACGAATATGCAAAAGGTATGTCAAAAGAGAACCAAGAGGAGTTTAATGCTATTTATAGAAAGTTAGCAGCGCTTAGACACGGAGCACCAGATTCTAAAGAGGCACAAGAAGCAATTGGAGTGTGGTACGATTACTTGCAAAACTTCGGTGCATATTCATTAGATGCTTTTAAAGGACTCGGTCAAATGTACGTCGCTGATGAGCGCTTCACGAAAAATATCGATAAGTTTGGTGAGGGGTTAGCGCAATTTATGTGTGATGCGATGGAGGTTTATGCGGATCGTAATAAAATTAAAAAGTAAAACAGGTGGAGATTTTCTCCACCTGTTTTACTTTTTAATCATATCATTCAAAGTCTGATCTCCCGTATTGTTCAAATGAGGATTTTTACTCATTTCACGTTTTAGCATATCGAGGCTTTGCGTATATTCTGTATCATTTAATGCGCCAGATTGAAGACCTTGAATTTGGGAAATCAACTTTTGGTCTGTTGATACATATCCTTTATAATAGCGAGGGACGATGGACAAAGCAGCTCTATATACTTGATCTGCTACGAGTTTTGGATCCGTTGTGTTTGCACGGTATACAACAAATACTTCATCATCGGTAACGAGCGTAGCAGCGTTTGTAACGTCAGGAAGTTTGACTGTCATACTTGTAATCATTTCAGCAACTTTCTCACGGTTAATGGCTCCTACTTGTTTGTTAGATACTTCATGCTTTTGTTTAGATGAATAGCCGACCCTTGTGAGCCGTGTATTTGTATTTTCCGTATGATACATGTCGTTTTTATTGGAAACAAGAACACGGCTTCCTTCTTCACGTTCCATTTCAGCTTTGTTCGCTGATTGGCAGCCTGCAAATAAGGAAATAGTGAGAAGGGAAAGTAAAATTTGTTTTTTCACGATGTATCACCTCCTTCTCCATAGCATGTACTAATTTGCAATTTTTTGTATTTGAAATTGTTGGTTGTTATGCTTTGTGATACGATAAAAAGAAGAATGCTTAGAGAGGAAGTTAATGATGGAGCAAAAGCAAGAGATTCATGCTACGGTGAGCATTAATAATGTGCAGTACGAAGTAATTAAAAACTTTCGTGACGGTTTTAGTGAAGAAGCATTTAAAGAGCGCTATGCAGAAATTTTAAATAAATATGATTATATCGTTGGAGACTGGGGATATGAGCAACTTAGACTGCGCGGATTCTTTGATGATAGTAACCAGCGTGCGACATATGATACGAAAATTAGTACGTTAACGGAGTATTTATACGAGTACTGTAACTTCGGTTGCGCACACTTCGTATTACGAAAAATGAAGAAATAAAAAAATCCTCTTACGATTGTAAGAGGATTTTTTGCATTATAAACAAATCGAGATATAATCTCCTTCAGATAGTATTGTATTTGGTTTCATTTGTTGTCCGTTCAATTGAATATCTCCGTTTTTAATTTTATCCACAATGCGTGTACGGCTCCAGTCGGAAATATATGTGGATAAGGCTTTATCCATTCGGTGGGAACCGAAAACGATATCTAATACAATTGTAATTTCAGCTACGCCACTTTCTATATGCTGTGTAATGGAAATGGTAGTAGTTGTTTCCGTTTGATCTTGCTGAGGCATATCGACTGTTTCCACATGATCAGTAAATGATTTATAAATACGAAGTTTTTGATTCCACGTATGATCTTTCGGACATTTATAAATGGCAAAGCGATATATGTTTTTTCCGTTGGCGTTATGCCTACGAATATTTGTGTCGGTAAATAGGGTAGTGCGTCTGCAATTTTTACAATACTTTTCGATTGTGTTTTGTTCATTTTCATATAAACTCCAAGAAAGTTGTACTTTCTGCATTTTCCTTCACCTCTTATAGTAGTGGCAAAGGAACGTAATACAGCTATTTGGATGTCTTGTAGTATGAAGACATGAGAAAAAGACAAAAATAAAAGGAGGTTCCCTTAGGAACCTCCGTAAACATCATACTACAGATGCGTTACGTTCCTTTGTAATGGGAATGGGCAGACTACTCCCTTGAAAAAGCGTGGTGCTTTTTTGAGAGTAATGCTATCCAATTGCTGGTCCATTACAAAGTAAATGTTGGCATACGTAGATAACGTCCTTTCTATCCAAATAGATTTATTCTTAATTATAACATATTAGTTTGAAAATTAAAAATACTCGCAATGAAAAAACACCAGCTAAAACAGCTGGTGCCTAAGATAAATTATATAAGTTCAAATAAAAATGAGCGTAGTTCTTCTGCAATTTCTTCAGTCATAGAAAATGCGTGCTCTAAGTAGCCTGGTTCGTTTAAATCGTCAGCGCCGATGATTGCAAATTTATTGCGCTGCATATCAAGGACAATTGTTTTACCGTAATGACGATCAGAGTATAAAAGCGCTAAATCGTGACGCTCATTTTCTCCCATAAAGCTAACGAAACGCGTTTTTGTAGCGACAGTATCGTCGTACAGAAAGAAACGTTCTTCCATACACATGGCTCCTTTATTAAATATCTAAGTTTAAGTGTGGCTTATGATCTAAATGGTGATGCGTTTTAATGAATCGTACTGTTCTTGTTTTGTAACGCATTACGATAGAATATGTTTCAGCTAAATCTCCACCAAGGAATTTAACACCGTCTAATAACTCACCAGCAGATACACCAGTTGCTGAGAAGATTGCATCATCCCCAGATACTAAGTCATCTAACATAAGAAGTTGACGAGGATCTTCTAATCCCATTTCACGACAACGAGCTTCTTCTTCTTCGTTCATTGGAACTAAACGAGCTTGCATTTCACCTTCAAGGCATTTTAATGCTGCTGCAGAAATAACACCTTCTGGAGCTCCGCCAATACCTACGAATAAGTCGATACCCGTTCCAGGTAGTGCTGTTGCGATTGACGCACCAACATCACCGTCACCAAATAATTTTACGCGTGCACCTTTTGCACGAACACGGTCAATAATATCTTGATGACGTTCACGTTCTTGAACGATAACTGTTAGATCGCGAATCTTTTTATTGTTAGCTTCTGCTACAATTTCAATTGTTTTTTCAATTGGATCATCTAAGCTAATTTTACCAGCTGCTTTTGGACCAACCGCGATTTTTTCCATGTACATATCAGGAGCATGAAGAAGGTTCCCTTTGTCTGCGATTGCAATAACTGCCATTGCATTTGCAAGACCTTTTGCAACGATGTTTGTACCTTCTAATGGGTCAACGGCGATGTCTACTTCTGGACCGTTACCTGTTCCTAGTTCTTCACCAATATACAGCATCGGTGCTTCATCAAGTTCTCCTTCACCAATTACAACTGTACCTGCCATGTTTACTGAATCGAACATATCACGCATTGCTGTAGTTGCTGCATCATCTGCTTCATTTTTCTTTCCGCGGCCCATCCACTGTGCGGATGCTAATGCTGCTGCTTCTGTTACACGGACAATTTCTAGTGCGAGTTCACGTTCCAAGATTTCATTCCTCCAATTTCAAAAATCATACAAATATAACTATAACAAATAACGGAGAAAAGGTGAATTCGAAAAATTGTCGATTTTTTCAGAAGAAAGCGTTACAATTAAAATGTAAATGCTTTAATTTCCAGGTAGGTGACATTCATGTATTTTGTAGACAGAAAGAAAATAGAACAAATGCTAGTATGTTTAGAACGAGCAACAAGTACATTTCAAGAGAAAAAGATATATGAAACCGAGTTTGAATTTTACGCATTAGAGCGCATAGCCCATCTTATTATTGATTGTGTATTAGATGCCGGGAATGCGATGATTGATGGATTTATTATGCGCGATCCAGGAAGCTATGAAGATATTATTGATATTTTAATGGACGAGCGAGTGATAAGTGAAGAAGATGGACAAGGGATGAAAGAAATTATCCTTCTTCGAAAAATGCTTACGCAAGACTATATTCAAATGAATCATGATGAATTATATAAGACGATTCAAAAACATATTGCAGTGGTAGAGAAATACCCAGCAAATGTTCGCAGTTATTTAGAAAAGGAATTAGGACCTGTATCTGCATTTGTACCAGAATAATTATGCTTATAAGATCCCCAGAGAATGCCTTTTGGGGATCTTATATTGTATGTGAGAAAGAAAAGGGAGAAGGGTGAAGTATGGGGGAAGCACGTACGACAAAAGACGAAATTGTACAATTGTTGAAAGTAAAGGGAGAGCACACGGTAGCGGAACTAGCTGACGTTTTAGAGATTACAGAAATGGCGATCCGAAGACATTTAAGTAATCTTGAGAAAGACGGACTTATTTATTCTAAGATGGTAAGGCAACATGTCGGAAGACCAACTTATTTGTATGGATTAAGTGAAAAGGGAGAAGATACATTCCCGAAAGAGTATAAGCAATTTGCGATTGATATGCTAGAAGATTTAGCTCGAATGGGTGATGAAAAAATACTTCGTTACGTTTTAAAAGAGAGAACGAAGCGAATGGAAGAACAGTTACAAAAGAGAGTGAGTAATCAAAAGAATTTAGCATATAAAGTGCAAGAGATAGCAGCTATGCAAGAGAAAAACGGTTATATGGTTCAAATAAAGAGAGATGGAGAGAATTCTTTCGTAATTGAAAAACAAAACTGTCCGTTAAAGGAAATTGCAGAGAGATTCCCGCAAGTATGTAAAGATGAAAAAGAGATGTATAAGCGTTTATTTGCAGGAGCAGATGTAAAGACGTTAGCAAATATGTGTGAGGGCGATTGTAGTTGTTCTTACCAAGTAAAAGAGAAAAAATGAACGTTATGGGGCGCTTTTAGGTAAAGCGTTTTTTTCTTTGGAAAAAGCGGGTAATATAAGAGTGGTATGATAAGGTGAGAACGTTAGCATAGAAGGAGAGACATAATCGATGTATAAAGGTTACTTAATTGACTTAGACGGTACGATGTATCGCGGAGAAGAACAAATTGAAGAGGCAAGCGACTTCGTAAAAGCATTAGGAGAGCGCGGCATTCCTTATTTATTCGTTACGAATAACTCAACGCGTAAACCAGAACAAGTGGCAGAAAAACTTGTTCGTTTCGATATTCCAGCGAAAGCAGAGCAAGTATTCACAACGAGTATGGCGACTGCGAACTTCATTTATGAACGTAAACAAGACGCAACTGTATATATGATTGGTGAAGAAGGCTTACACGATGCACTTGTGGAAAAAGGATTTGAACTTGTGGATGAAAATCCTGATTTCGTTGTTGTTGGTTTAGATCGTGACATCACATATGAAAAGTTAGCAAAAGCGTGTCTTGCTGTGCGTAATGGCGCGACGTTTATTTCTACAAATGGGGATATTGCCATCCCAACTGAGCGCGGATTATTACCAGGTAATGGTTCATTAACATCAGTTGTAGCAGTATCAACAGGTGTGGATCCAATCTTTATCGGAAAACCAGAATCAATCATTATGGAACAAGCTTTAAAAGTACTTGGCATAGAAAAAAATGAAGCATTAATGGTTGGGGATAACTACGATACAGACATTTTAGCAGGAATAAATGCTGGCATGCATACCCTTCTTGTCCACACTGGAGTCACAACTGTGGAGAAGTTAACAGAATACGAAGTACAACCAACGCAAGTTGTGCATAACTTGACGGAGTGGATTGAGAAGATGTAATGAAATGCAGGTAACCGAAGAGGTTACCTGTTTTTTTATGCATAATTGCATATGTACTATAGGTATATAGAATGTAAAATTTAAATGTATTGATATAAAGGAGGGATAAGAATGTACTGGATGTCATGTATTATGCTTGTTTTTACATTATGTGTTTTGTTCTTTGTTCTATGGAAAATATATAAAATAAATGAAATGAAAAAAAGCGCAGGAAAACTTATTGCAATGTATCCTCGGGTGAAAAGACGTTGGATTGCATTACTTGGACCAGCATATTTCATTGGACAATGTATGTATATATATGCTCAGTACGTAAGTGGCGATATTGATACAGTTGAACAGTTTTTTATTCAGCTAGGTATTCATGCTGTAGCAAGTTGTTTTATGACTTTAATAGCTATACACCTTATTAAAAGTGTACAAATATATGAAAAAGGTGTAATAGATGGATTAAACTTTTATTCATATGAAGAATTGAAAGGCTATAAAACATCAACATGGGAAAATCCAAAAGAAAATATATTTTTATATCGTGGGCGAGAAAAAATGAATGACAATGTGAATTTACTTATTAGACAGGAAGATATGAATGAATTAGAAAGCATTCTTCAAAGATATATTCCGAAATTAATGATGAAATAAAAAAACTCCGGTTTTAACAACCGGAGTTTTTTATTAGAACGCACGATTCACAACGTCTTTAACCTCTTCAAGATATTGTTTACGCACACTGTCATCCACAGAAGGAACACTTGTATAGAATGTATGCTCAATTGTTTCAATGCCTGTAAATTCAAAAATACCAACATCCGCTGTTTTCTTCATTGCATCAAACATGCCGCCTGCTGTGTATGCCTCTTTCGTATTACCCATTGTAGATAATAACAATCCTTTTTTACCGCTTAATAACTTTTCAATACCGTTTTCACCGTAAGCATAAGCAAATCCATGGCTAAACACACGGTCAACGTATCCTTTTAAAATAGCAGGAAGTCCCGCCCACCAAACTGGATAAATAAATGTAATGCTGTCAGCCCAAGAGATATGCTCTTGTTCTTCTTTAATATCTTCTGGTGTATTTCCTTTAGAAAATGAGATGAAATCGGAAGCGCCTAATACTGGATTAAAGTTTAATTCGTATAGATCGCGAACGCGTACTTCGTGACCTTTTCCTTCTAATTCACTTTTTACCGTTTCTAAAATCGCATGGTTGAAGCTTTCTGTATTCGGGTGTGCATAAACGATTACATGTTTCATTTTTCTTCCTCCTATTTGTGGATATGTGAATAGTTATTTGTATATCTGTAACTATTATGGTTACTACCTTTATAGAAGTCAAGTAATACATATGTATGTATAAAAAGACGCCCGAAAATCGCCTTTTTATACCCCGCTCATACAAAGTACAAAAAAGACAAATAAAATAATGACAATACCAATGCCGAAGTTAAATACGAGAGTACTATCCATATATGTAGCCTCCTTGTTTGAAAGTAAAAAGCACTCTTAACTAGAGTGCTTTTTTATTTTGAATCTACTTTATAACTTTTAGAAAGTGATTCATGCGTGTAATGATTTACATTATTTTATGTATTTATACTTTGAAATGAGTAAGTCCTTGTTGGATATAGAAAAAAAGACACTCGTGGAGTGTCTTTTAAGATGACAAAATGTGCCAATTGCTTGAGGTTGATAAGACGCTAATTTCCGTGTTAACGCCTTTTCTTTAATCAAGAAGTGTAGCAACAGCGATTCAAATAGATTGTACCATTTGTTTAATTGTGGTGCGTATGCAATTGTGCATATTATGATCATGAGGTAGGTAATGAACTGTGAATAATTTGAAGTGATTTATTTACGATTTCTTCTGCGGCATATATGCCGATTGCGTCTGTTTTTAAAATATGAGGTTGTAAGTTATCATGCATTGCCCCTAACTCACCATGAAGTGGTGCAAAGGCATGGTTCGCCTTTTCAAGCATGCATAAATCAAGTAAAGAATCCCCAGCTGTAATAATCGTATCTATTTGCAAAATTTCTTTTATATATTGCACGGCGTCCCATTTGTTAATTGGTTTTGGTACAAAGTATAGCTTTCTACCTTGAAGTGAATGATTCCAGCCTTGTTTGTCTAACCAGGAAGTGAAGGATGATAATTCATCATAAGGAATGTTCTCCCGTTTAATAATGCAATAATGGAATAGATCATCAGCTGTTTTTTGTGATATAACCCAATCTTTATGAGCTATTTGTCCAAATTCCTTTAGTATGTCGTTTCCCTCTATACATTCAAACGATAGTCTTTCTTTTACTATCCTGTTCCAAGTACCATCTTGTTTACCGTTATGAAGGATATTACCGCCGTTACTTGTAATGGCGTATTCGGGAATGATTTCGTCTTGGAATAAAGAAATACGCTGAAACTGCTCAATAGTTCTTGTTGTAACTGGGATGAAATGTGAGTGCAGTTGCAATTTTTTTAGTAGTGAAATGGTTTTATGTGATATGAAAGAAATTTCTTTCCCATCTAAAGTTTCAATGAGTTGAATTGATTCATCTTCTATAGGGGCACGAAACGATTTCCGGGAATAAATAAGCGTCTGATCAAGATCACTGGCGAAAATCATATCGTTTCCCTCTTAAGAGGCTTAATGAGCCCGCAACATGAATAAGCCATATTCTCATAGATTTCAATAGGGACATTCTTTTCTTTAGCAAGAAGTAAAATATGCTTTAAATCGGGATTGTTTTGCTTACGTATTAAAATTTTCCACGGTATTCTCCGGAGTAATACGCGAGTTGTTTCACCGACTCCTGGTTTAATTAAGTTAATATCGTCAATTTCAAAGTGATTTTGGATAGACTGTATATCTTTTAATCCTTGCCAAGAGGGATCAGTGTAAGTTGAAGTAATATAACGTAATTGATTATCTATATGAGAATGAACAGAAGGGAATAAATCTGTTACCTCATCAACGAAGAAATTTGATAAGTCTTCTTGCTCTAGCTCTTTATAATATTTAACACCATGAAAATCATTTGGACCGATATAGGTGTCATTTAGTACAGTGCGGCTAATGAGTCCAGAGACTGTTGCATTTAAGCAAGCGCTAGGAATAAGAAAATCTTCACGTGTACCGTAAATTGAAGTACAGTAACCGGGATCAGCAAGCACAGCCATACAATGAGAAATGTGTGTATTATTTCGTTCGTTAAATGTGTGTACTGCATATTCTAATTCTTTTTTTATTGCACCTTTTCCAGTCCACCCATCAATGAATTGAATTGTTTCTTTAGGGTGATGTTCCAAAATATAATGGAGTGCATTTTCATCAATACCGCGTCCGCGAACAATAGAAATACAATAGTGAGGTACATCAAGGTTGTATTGATAGCGTATGTAGCGTTTGATAAGAATGCCAATAGGTGTACCAGCACGAGCTAATGAAACGAGGACAAGGTTAGTTCCTTTAGTTTGTATAATCTGTTCGGCGACAACTCCAACAGCGATGGCTAGTTTGTGTTTGTATTGTTGCAGGGAAGAAAAGAATAAATCCATATACGCTTTAGAGGGTTTATATTCCATTGGTAACATTTCGGAATAATGTGTGCCAGCTTGAATTGCTTGTTCTCTAGTTTCCGTGGAACTTTCTTTCATTAAATCACTAATATCTTTTAATAGAAAAATAGCATCATTTGGATTGTAACTACTAATATGAGAATTTACTTTTACCATAATTATCAACCTTCCTTTTCTATGCTATTTGAAAATGAGACGATATGAATAAAAGGAATAACTGTTTGTAACTGCTGTAGAAGAGGAGATAGGGCTTCTTCCCCTAAATCACGCTCAATGAAAACAAATACTTCATCGTAATCATGAGGTGAAATATTATAAAAGTAATTTGTTATAGTAGGATCTTCAGGACTTGGATATGAGAAATGATTATGAATGGCGTAGTTCACATCATTTGAAACAGGATGGATAGGGCTTCTTGTTGTAGATTGATATAAAATATTTTCACCCATTTCAGCAGCAATTTTCATTGGGATATACATAAATTCACCCGTTCCGAGACAGAGTGTTCGTTTTCCAATTCTTTCTCTTTTTAAAGTTTTTCCTGCTTCTTGGGCGAAAGAATGAATGTGCTTTTGTTCATATGCTGAAATGCCAAATCGCCCAGTATATTTTATATAATTTGATGTATAGGGTGATTTTAGGCAGGTAAGGGTATGCTTTTTGAAATCAGGTTTTGTTTCTTCAATTTGAATCTCTTTTTTTGCAATATTTAATGGTTGGCCAGTTGTATGAATACTGCCTTCTAATAAAGAAATAACATGAACCTTAATTTGAAGTTCTTCTTCTAATTGTTTAAATTGTTTTCTATTAGTATGAGAACGCCAGTCTAACAAAGAAGCAATTATATATTCTTCTCGTGGGAACTTATTTTGAATAGATCTAATAATATTTAATGCTGTTTTTCCTGTTGTCATCTCATCATCTACGAGAACAATTGGATTGTTGTTTTGAAAAAAGCTTTCATCTACATAACAACGGTGTGATGTTGCATGAGAATGTTCTTCCTCAAATGTAATGACAGATTCTAGGTGGGGTATCGATTCCCTAGTTGTATGTACATACTTTGCATTTTGAAAGCATTGAAACATAGAATGACCAAGTGATGTCGCTGTTTCAGCGAATCCGATGAACAAAACTTCTTCTTGCAGAGGATATTGATAACGAAATACTTCCTCTGGGATTTCATCAATTTCTAATGAAATGAGATTTAAAATTTCTTTTTGAAATGGATGAGAAATATTATGTAGTATTTCCATATATCTTGCAGCGAGAGCAACTCCACTTGATAGAGAGACTGTAGGTTTAATAGGAAGATGCTTTCCAAGGATTGTACTCACAAATAAAAAACTACGTTTCTTATTTATTCTCGCAGCCATTTGAAAAAGATTGTCTAGCGCTAAATTATATGGATTATCACGTACTTCTACATGAACTTGTATAGTATTTAAAACGTTATACGTGTTGCTTTGCGTTTGTAATAAGGAGATCGGTGAATTGTTTGTTTTCATGTAGCACCCCGTAAATATTAGATTTTAAAATGGTTTTGCGAGCCCACCCATAATGAGGTTTTACTTCATTCATTTTGTTAGAAAAACTGCTTTTTAGCACTCCATTATACGTATCTGCATTTTGTAAAATTAATCTCGCATCTAAATAATCTTCCATTGTGACAATGTGCATTGCCTGTACAACTTTAATATGAGATGGGTGAATAACTGTCTTTCCGATTAAGCCATTTGCATGGTCAAGTGATACCTCTTGAATAAGCCCTTCTTCATGATCATTAGAAAAATATTCCCATACACATCCTGAAATAATATATTCATTTGTTGCCCTTGAGAAAACGTTAATAATGTCTGAAATACAATCACGGACAACAGTAATATGATAGATAGGTGTGTATTTATTACGCCGAATACTAAATATACTTGAAAAATCAGTAGCACCAATACGTACATTTAAGATGTAATCGTGATAAGAATCTAGTAAATCCTTTATTTGTAATAATGATTCTGCCCGTGTTTCCTTATACATAATTTCGGGTGATTCTAAAATCGGCATGCCATATAGCGATAATGAGTATAACTCGTTTATATATGCAAGCTGATCGATATAAGTCTTTCCGTTAATCGGTGTGAATTTTGGAAAGACAAAACCACATAAACAATGAACGGCACTACCTAATTCAGTAACAATTTTCTTCATTTGACTTGGCTGTCGAACTCTAATAAAAAGGAGTGGGATGTCTGCTTGATTTAGTATGTTGGCACTGACTAAGTTAGCGATTTGCTGTATTTGAACGACGATGTTTTGCTCTGCAAGTTTTACTTCCTCATCGCTTATAGCGTCCTCTAGACAAAGAATAATTGAGATAGCATCCACATGTTTCCTTCTAATTATATCTTCCGCAATCGTTTCTTTCGTGCCAGGAGTATATAGTGTAGCGCCTAGTGCGTAAGCTAGTTGTTCTTTTCCTATATTTTTTGAAAAACTAAGAGGTTCTTTATAGAAAAAATTTTGCCGTTCTTCTGAGGAGAGATAAGAAAAGTAATTCAAATTGTCACCACCTTATTTATAATGATTCTGTTTAATCGTAACATAATAAGAAAAATCTTCCATAAAAATGAAGCAAGAAATTAAAAAAATATATTGAGAAAGATGAATTATAAGATGAATATCGAATATTGTTAATAGAAATATAATAGGGGGAAAGAGAAAGTGGATATACATAAATTAACAGAGGTAGAAGCAAATGAGATAAATACTTGGACGTACGAGGAACCATATAATTTATATAGTTTTTCAGGCGAGAAAGAAGTAATGGAAGAGCTATTAGATGGAACGTATTATGGCTGTTGTGATGATCAAGGAGACTTCATCGGTTATTTTTGTTTTGGAGCAAATGCACAAGTACCAGGTGGAAGAGATGCTCATTTATATGGTGGAGAAGATGTGATTGATATCGGACTTGGCATGAAGCCGGCGTTAACCGGGAAAGGAATGGGGAAAGAATTCTTCCAAGCTGGAATAGCGTTTGCCACGAAAGAGTTTAATGCAAAAATGTTTCGATTAAGCGTAGCGACATTTAATACAAGAGCGATTACGTTATATAAAAATATCGGATTTAAGCAAGGGCCTATTTTTTTGAGTCGCGGAAGAGAATTTATGCTGATGGAATATGAAAGACCGTCAGCATGAACCTGACGGCCTAGAAAACACTATTATTCTGAGTGCTCAGCTCGGTGCGCTAAACGGCTTGAAGCAGCGGCAGCGATTCCGCCAACGATATCATCAAGGAATGTATGCACCTTTCCAGTTGATTTATCATTTAAGTATTCTAAAATACCAGGTTTTAATTTATCAATATATCCAAAGTTCGTGAAACCGATAGAGCCGTACACATTCACGATAGAAAGTGCGATAACTTCATCAATTCCGTATAAGCCTTCGTCACGTTTTACAATATCTTGTAACGGTTCACTTAGCATTCCCTTTTCAGCAAGGACATCAAGCTCGATACCAGTAATCAGTGCGTTTTGTACTTCACGTTTTGATAGTACACGTTCTACATTGTAACGGCATTCTGACATCTCTAAATTTGGATGATATTTTTTTTGAAGAAAATGAACAAGTTCAGCAATATCGTCAATTGTTACACCGCGTTCTTGTAATAGTTTTAATGCTCTTTCTTGTAGTTGATTTGATTCTTTCATGTTTATCACCTTTTTTTCTTTTTAGTATTTGTATACGTTTCGTTGCTTTATCATGTGCATAGGAATGAAAGGCGAGCACAAGCTCATATATATAAAGAAAAACCATAGGTGGCGACTGCGATGATTCAGCATATTTATGAGCATTATCACATGCATGTTAAAGAATTAATCCCCCTTGGCCCCTATAAAAGCTTTTGGATTCGCAACAAAATTTATGTACTTGTTCCAATTGGAGAAATGGAGGAAGAAGTACTTGTAGAGATGAAAAAGCTCAGTGATTATATGAACCAGCAAGGGGATATAACTGTAGCGACTTTCGTTCCGACTATACACGGCTACTATGTAAGTGAGATAGAAGAACAAAATTATTGCTTATTAAAAGGTATGCGCACGTTAGAACGACATGCTATGTCATTAGGAAGTGAGCTTTCTATATTCCATAAACGAGGTGCATTCTTTCCAGAAGAAATTGAGCAATTAAGCCGAATTGGTGAATGGAAAGCGTTATGGGAAAAAAGGCTCGATCAATTAGAAAAGTTTTGGCAATCACAAGTGATGAACCACCCTTCAGATGTATTCGATCAATTGTTTATTGAATCCTTCCCGTATTACTTAGGAGTTGCAGAAAATGCCATTCAATATGTTGTCGATACAGAAATGGATGATACGCCGCAACTAACGGATGCAGCAACAATTTGCCAAGAACGATTCACACCTTTATTATGGCATCAAACGAAGCGTCTCAAACTTCCTTTTGATTGGGTGTATGATCACCCGAGTCGAGATATTGCAGAATGGATCCGCCATATGACGATAGAAAAAAAGAAAGACTGGGAGCAAACAATCGTTCAATTTGTTACGGATTATGAACGGAATTATTCGCTATCCTCATTTGGCTGGCGCTTATTATTTGCAAGGCTCCTGTTCCCGCTGCACTATTTTGAAACGGTCGAACGATATTACCAAACTGGAAACGAAGAACAAAAAAGCATATATAGAGATCGCTTAGAAGCCATTTTACACGATGTGAACCGCTCAGAGCAATTTATGAAGCATTTTTATGGTTCGCTTCGTTTACCAGTAGATAAGCTTGGGATTAGAAAATTAGATTGGTTATCTTAAAAATATAAAAAAGAGACCGAGTGAGGTCTCTTTTTTATATACCACAATTTTATGTAATACATTATGCCCCTACCTGCTGATCTGTACATATATTTAAAACGAATTGATGCTTTTCGAGCTTTTCATTTACTTTACCCAATAATTCTTGCTGGATTTCTTTAAATAAAAATTGATAGCTTGTATTCCACGTTGGTATAGCGGATGAAAGGCCTAATAAATACTCTTTTTTCTTTTCTAGTTCTTGAATTGTTAAAAAAGTGTTCCCCATTTTTGGCATGTGTCGTCCCCCTATGTTTTTTACTTTATATGTGTGAACGATTCACTATATAGTATTAATTATCGCATTTTTTGAGAGGGATTTCCAATTTTGTTTTATGATGTTAACGGATAAATGTGATTTGAATAAAAAAAGGAGACCAAATTTGGTCTCCTTTTAGCAAGTGACTTTGAACGAGCCGCTAGATAATATCCAGCTCCAGCGGCTAAAATGTTCGGTGGCTTCGCTTCTTCCTGTGAGGCAAAAAACGCCTCTATGTCAGAAGCTCCATCCCCCTCACATTTTGAACGAGCCGCTTCCGCTTTTAGATTAGTATCTAGCTCCAGCGGCTAGAACAGTCGGCCATTTCGCGCCTTCCTGTGAGGCAAAAAGCGCCTCTTCGTCAGGAGCTCCAATGACCTCCTGTTCTGAACGAGCCGCTTCCGCTTTTAATTAAAATACTTGTTCTACTTCGATAACGCCTGGTACTTCTTCAAGTAACGCGCGCTCGATACCAGCTTTTAGTGTGATTGTAGAACTTGGGCAGCTTCCGCATGCACCCATAAGGCGTAGTTTTACGATACCTTCTTCAATGTCTACTAATTCAACGTCTCCGCCATCGCGAAGTAAGAATGGACGTAATTTATCTAATACTTCTAATACTTGTTCTTGCATATGTGGGTTTTCCATTTTTATCGACTCCTTTCATCAGTTTTATTATAATCAAGATAGAGGGGAAAATCTATTTTTTCTCTTCTTGTTTTATTGTCGAAATTTTGTATCGTGTTTTTTCAGTATAGGGGTATGGAATAAGTTTGTAAAATGATGTGCTTATGTAATAAGACATCTGAATATACTGTTGGGACAAGAAGTGGGGGAGAAGAAATGGTTAATGTTCAAGTGTATGGGACGAAAGTAATTTGTGCGAGCTGCGTTGGAATGCCATCTTCAACAGAAACGTTTGAATGGTTACAAGCGGCAATTGGTCGTAAATATGAAGGACAAGAAAATAAATTTAATTTCGAGTATATTGATTTCCAGGAAGAACAAGAAGATGCGGATAAAAAAGCATTCGCAGAGCGCGTAGTGGAAGAAGATTTATTTTATCCGGTCGTTCTTGTAAATGGAGAAATTGTTGGAGAAGGAAATCCTCGTTTGAAGGATGTTTACGAAGAAATCGAGAAATATTTATAAAACAAGAAGTCTTTGCGAATTTGCAAAGGCTTTTTTTATTGGAGGGATAGATATGAAAAATGGAGTGAAGCATGCGTTACCAACGGAAGTAGAGCAGTTAATGGAGCGGTACACAGTAGAATTAAAAGAAATTTTTTTGGATGAAAAAATAGTCGGGGTATATATTTACGGATCCATCGCACTAGGTGCATTTCATAAGGAAACGAGCGATGTTGATTTTGTTACAGTGATAAATGATTCCGTGAATGAAGCTGAAAAACAGCAGCTTGTGGAACTACATAAGAAACTTAGTGATAATATGCTAGGTAAAAGAATGGACGGTATGTATATTCCGCTTGCTGACTTAGGGAAATACAATGATGAAATGAACGAGTACGTGTATTGTGCAGATGGTAAAGCTAATGTTGGTCATTGGGACATTAATGCGGTCACATGGTGGACGTTGAAAAATCAAGGCATTACAGTTACCGGAAAAGAAGCAGAAGATCTTCCGCTGCAAATACAATGGAATGATGTAGTAAATACGATGAAATACAACGTAGAACAGTACTGGAGTGAAAAGGCGAAGAAGCCATATTTATTTTTTATAGAAGAGTGGGTAGAATCAGCTGTCGTTACGATGGGACGTATTTTATATACACTAGATCATAAAACAATCGTTTCAAAAGATAGAGGCTTGCAATACTTGTCAGAACGTTCAGCGGAAGAATGGGAGCTTTTATTAAAAGAAGTAGCGAGAATACGGCAGAACCCAAAAGAAAAGCGAATGCTCTCAAGGTGGAGAAGGGCAGATATGACGAAGAGGTACTTACTGCATTTAATTGAGATGTGTAGAGAGAAATGGTAGGGAAGAAAATGGACAATACAGTTGAGGTATTGTCTTTTTTTATGTTTTATTTGGTATATAATGGTTAAAAAGGTTTAATTATACTGGAGGGGATATAATGGAAACGGAATTAGCTACATATGAAGAAAAGAATGAACAAATGAGCATGCGCCAAGTAATTAGCATTCTATTAATTATTTTTGGGGTCATGCATGGAATTGGTTTTTTGAACCTTTTATATGATTATTCCTTATACCCATGGTATGTAGATCATCTTATTCCACCTTTCACGTTTTGTATGATTATCGTAATGTATGCACCGGCAAGAAATTGCTGCTTACATTTAATAAAATCATTACAATTCAATAATCTTAAACATTATGTAACGATAGTAATAACAACGATTGTAATGCTTATGTATCTTGCGGTATTAAATGTAGTTTTACCACATGGGCTTGGTGTGGATGAATCTAATATAGTAATAGAACCTACTACAAGTGAAATCATTCTATACGTAGTTGTGCTCACAACTTTTGCGCCTATTTGGGAGGAAATTGTATTTCGAGGTATGTTTTTTATGAAATTATCTCAGCGCTTCTCTACACTTAGTAGTGCTGCTATAAGTGCTTTCATATTTACTTTAGGGCACCCCCTTACAGTAGGGAGTATTTTATATATTTTTGGTATGGGCATATGTTTGGCATACACATATAAGAAAACGAAGAATTTACTCGTTCCAATTGGGATTCATTTATTAAATAATTCGTTTTATTTATTAGTAAATTTTCAACTATAAAAAGACGTCTTTTTTATTTTGTAGTAGATAGAAAAGTATTTACAAGTATTGTGTAGAGGAAAGATAATAGAAAAAAATATGTGCATGGGGGAAGATGATGAGTAAATATAAATTACATATAGATAGAGAACAATTATGGAAAGGCTGCGTTTTAAATTCGATTGCCCATGCAATTAATGTAGCGCATTGTCCAGATTTCTCATATGAAAGTTCATGGGATGGATTTAACTATAGTATGCAAGATAGCCAAGGCGGACAAGGGGCAATTACGTTTCATCCGAATTACACGATTGTATGTCTTCAAGATGTGAATAGTGAGAGAATGGATGAGTGGATTGATGCGAAAAGTTATTTTGAAGGGGCACCTTCGGAAGTAATAGATATTGCGAAAGAAGAAGCACTTCAATACGTATTAGAAGAAGTAGAAGGCGAAACAGTTCCTTTTATTACAACTGCATTTTGGATTGAGGATAGTGGTGCGTATTCAATTGATTCATTTGAAGAGATGGAAGAGCACGGTGGATTCTTATTAGAAATTCCATTACTTGATACAGAATCAGCAATGGAAAGACTGGAAGAAGAGTATGAACTGACAGAGGAACAAATAGAGCTTTTACAACTCGTGTATGAGAAAAAAATCCAAAGGCCAAATGAGGAAATTAAGTTGTCTAAAGAAGAAGTAGAAATGATTGGAACGGAAAATAGCGAAGGATTGGAAGCTAGCAAGGAGTCATTTGCAGAAATGAATATTACTTGGGAGTTGTAGGGGGGATAACATGTTTCCGATTGGTGATCAGCCGAAGATTATGAAAGACTTAGCAAGTATAGCTGGTGATTTAGAAGAAGTAGCGATTGAGGGGAAAACAAAAAATATAGAACGACTAGCATCTTTGAAAGTTAAAAAATTATGGGTGTTCACAGTAAATCAAAAGCAGTTTGATCATATTCTTACGTATGTTTGTCCCGATATATTATACGTTTACAAAATGAGGGTCGAGGATTTAAGTAGCCTTCAGAAATTGTCCAATTTACAACAGTTGTATATGTGCTGGAATACAAAAGCGAAGACGTTATGGGATATTGATTATAATAAAAAACTCAAATCCTTACTAATTGATGATTTTTCTAAGTTAGAAGATTTAAGTGCTTTAAGTAAGTGCACACAACTCAATACCTTCTATATGGGTGGTGGAATAAATACAGCGATGAAAGTACAAACTTTAAAACCACTCGCTGAATTACAGCAGTTGCAAAAGCTTACTTTGATGAATTTAAAGGTTAAAGATGATTCATTAGAACCGTTAATGCAATTGAAAAATTTAAAGGAGTTAAGCTTATCTAATCAATTTAAAGTGGAAGAGTATGCAAAACTCTCTGTAGCATTGCCATATACGGTATGTGAGTCTTTTAAACCTTACGTATATATGAACGATGCAATAGATGGGAAAAATATAATGGTGACTGGGAGAAGAAGGCCAGTCCTTAATTCAAAAACGGATACTGTGAAGATGCAAAAGTATGAAGAACGATTTAAAAAGTTACAAGAAGAATATAAAGCACTAGTAGAAAGTACAATGTGAAATTACATTGTACTTTCTACTAGTTTTTTCATATACATATCAATTTCGTGAAAGAATATGGGCTCTTTTTCCTCGGTATTCAGATGCACGGTGCAATGTAAATATTGCTGTAAGTAGCGATTAGCTTGTTCGTACTGTTTTAATTTGTAGAAAGAAAAACAGGTAAGAAGTAGAAACGCTTTTTCTTCTAATATTGGAACGACAGCTAGTACCGGAGTAATGGAATGTATATGTATTTCCACTAAATTTTCATAAGATGCCCACGTTTGAAATCAGTCGAAAATAGTAGAAAGGTAATTCGGAATGTTGATAGTTTCATGTGAAACATTGTGCAATAGCTGGTTCTGTTTGATATGTATAGGCTCTATTCTTGTTTGTAGAATGCAAGCGAATATTGAAATGTTTTCTTTTATTTGTAATTGGTTCGTAATAAGCTGCGGGAGACCGATAGGGTGAACTCCTATATTTATATAAAAATCATCTCCAAACTGGCTTTTTTGTATGTTAATGAGCTTATAAAATCCGTTTTCAGCTTTGAAAAATGTATGTCTTTTTTTCTTAAAGCCGAGTGGTTTTAAAGTGGCGTGTAAATTTGTAATAAAATCTTGCTCCTTTTTAGAGCCAGGCTTATTCTTCGTCATATTCATAAGTAGTTAAGTTTTGTAAGAACCTTTCAAAGTTAGGTGCTAATTCAATAATTTCCTCAAATTCATTATCGATAAATATAACTGGAGGATTTTCAGCTACATTTCGATAGTCTAATGCAATCCATGTATGTCCATCACCAGATAAAAGTATGATATTCTCAGGCATTTCCCATTCTCGAATTAAATAGCGGCTCTCTAAAATACTAGATTCATTTTCATCAAAAGAAATACCATATAAACCAGATACATTAACGTGATCGTCTGCCCAAGAATTTGGCTTTGAAGTAGGGTGAACATCGAGACGAAGAGTTCCCCCATTTTGTTCTTTTAGAAGGTTTATATATGATTCTGGAAGTTTTACGTTCAGTACTTCTTCTGCTTTTTTGATTAGTTCATCGTTAATGGGTGCTAGTTTTAAATAGTCATCGTCTGCCCAAATTGTACTCTTCATATTCGGTCACCTCAAATAATAGTTTTAAGAATCTTATGTCATATATTATAGTTAGTTTAGATAACACGCAATAGAGGGAGAAAATAATGAAAAAGTTTCAAATCGAACTAAATAAACTGCCGACAGAAAATGCCGGAGAAATAGTACTTAGTATAGATGAGAGTATTGTGTTTCAAGAAAAAACAGACATAATAGGACCGATTTGTCAGTTGTTTGATGCTTGTATCGAGGTTTTTAGATATGATGACGCTACAATTTTCTTAAATGAATATGAAAAAAAGATGGAATTTAAGAAGAAAGATGGGGAGTTTCTCATTATTAATCAGAGAGGCAAGAAGTTAGCTAGTGTTGATAGCGAGCAATTTTTACGAGTACTCTTTTCGTTTCTTAAAAAGGAGATAGGGCAGATTTACATGAGTGGAGTTGATTCTTTTCGAATCAAAGATGCTTACCATAGAATGTTAGAAATTGATCCATTTGTTCCTAAACTTGTAAATGGAAATGACGAAATTATGTATCGAACTTATCATTCTACAAGTGACAAGTATGAATTAAAATGGAAGTATTTAAAAGGGAGAGAGGTTGAACCGATATTTACTCCGGTACTATCTCATGATAAGAAGAGTATCTTTTATGTAGAGGAAAATAACCACAGAATTCGTAAACTCGATAGTGAAACGAAAGAAGAGATTTGGCAGTGCCGTATTCCAATAGTAGAAGATTGTAATTGCATTACTGTGAATGGTGTCGTAATTATTTGGCATGCAAATAGATTTGGAGAAAGTATGGCGAAATTGTATGCTATTTCATCAAGTTGTGGAGAGCTTCTATGGGATTTAGAAATAGAAGGGCATATTATACAAGATGTAAAAACTACGGGAGAAGAGTTACCACGTTTACTAGTTATTACACAAGAAGGCTACAATGTTTTATTAGAGCTTGAAAGTGGAGTAAAAGTATGGGAAAAGAATGTTCGAGTCGGAGGAGAAAAATTGCAGTGCCATCTTGGCCCAGATTACTATGTATTAGCAGGGAATCCTTTTGATGAAGATGGGGAAGTTGATGCATATAGTAATGTTGCAATTTCCATTCAATTATTAGATGCTTCTACACGATGGAAACAAATGATGGAAGATTGTAATCCAAATGAACCAGTTACTTTAACTAATGAACATTTTATATGTGTAGCAATAGATTCATTACAAAAGTGGGAATATGGAAAAGAAGGCTGTAACTTAATTTTTGAAAAAGCTTTTGATGAGGTATGGTACTCTTGCATTGAATCAAAGGAAGCGAAAATACTATTAACAAGAACTGAGTATGGATATGAAGGGGTAAGTAGACAAATACAATGTTATGATCATAAGAGCGGTCAAAAGTTATATGAAGTAAATATGTCTTTTGAAATTGAATTGCCTCCATTTCTTATCGGAGAGATGATGGTATTGTCCTTAGGAGAAGGCAGAATTTGTGGTATTAATATTCAAACAGGTAAAGTGCTTTGGAACAATACTACTCTACATGATATTACAGAGGTTCTGTTATATAAAGATGGAGAAATTTACATTGCAACTTCAAATTTAGAATTGATAATACTTGATGCTGAATGTGGCGAAGTAAAAAATATAATTAAACTTCCTAAAAATGTTGTTGTAATAGATTTTATTGTATCAATTGAGGAAGGTAATAATGGACTATTCATTAGTTGTGTAAGTGGAAATATGTTTGAAATAGTAGAAGGCTAATTTGTGAGCGCTCTTAAGTCGAGATGTTTGTTTTAAAATAGTAGTATATATTCACTAAAAAGGATGTATAAAAATGATTTTGATGCATCCTTTTTAGTGAATATATAAAATAATTAACTTAGTGTATTAAAGATATGATACATGATTATTTTAATATATTTAAAAGTAAAATGAAATAAGAAACGGATAATTGTCGGAATATATTCGATTTCCGTTCATTTTTATGAAATATGTTTACTTTTTGTTAGATTCCTTCATTTTGTGCATATACAATAAATGTATATAGAAATAAGAAAAGGATGATGTACGTGAAGGACACTGTTTTACAAGAAACGATTTCTCCACAAGAATTACATAAAGTTGTTCAAAAGAATACAGCTTATTATGACTTTAAGTGGGGTAAAGTAGAAAATCCAGCGCAAGGGAATACATGGAATTGGGTAGCCTTTTTCTTCCCAACTTTTTGGTTAGCTTATCGAAAAATGTATAAGTTATTTATTATATTTGCGTTATTGGCTATACCTAGTATAGTTATACCCCCTTTTATAGATATTCCAGATGGGATTTATGTAACATTTAATTTAGCTCTTCAATTAGGAATGATGATATTTACTGGATGGCAAGGAAACCGTTTATATTACAAGCATGCTGTTCGTGTTTTTCGTAAGGGAGAAGATGCGTCTGATCATGAGAAGGCGTATTTCTTACAATCAAAGGGTGGCGTGAGTATTGCTGGTATGATTGGTTTACAAGTTATAGTCGGGATTGTGTTTGGGTTAGCTGCGTTCGGGCTGTCCTTTTTACCAACTGAACCGAATATTAAAAACGTTGTTCGTTCAAGTGGTGAAGGGGTTACGTTAGAGATTATGACTGATAATCCAACTTGGAAGTTTGTGAAGAAAGAAAAAGATTATGACGTAGTAGAGTTTACTGGTTATGATTATACAGAGAAGAAAAACGTGAAAATTACATTTGCTGTTTATTTCGATGAAGATTATTTCGAGTGGCAAGAGATATATGAAAATAATAAGAAGTTAAGTGAAGAAGAATTAGAAGAATATCAAATTTACATTGAAGAAAATAATTGGGGGTTCTAGAGGGAACTCGTTCATTTTGAAAAGAAGAATCTTGCGAAGGTTCTTCTTTTGTTTATTAGGGGGAGAGAAATGATTTCAGCAGTAATAGAAGCTCTAATAGGATCTATTAGTTTAAGTACGGGTTTACACACGAAAAAGATTGATGTTAACATACGTTACTTGCAGCAGTATGAATGGTTTCGAATGATATATGAAGACGAAAAGTATCGAAAGTTATTTATTACGAACTACAAAGTTCGCTCATATTTACAAAGTAAGCTAAGAGTTCGATTGCTTGTAAAAAATAAAAATGCACAACGAAGATTTTTAAAATTAGTAGAAGAGCAAATAGAAAAACGGCATACAAATTGAAATTTTGTAAAATACAATAAAAAATGAGAATTTGAGGTAGGCTTGTCAATAACGTAAGACTATGGCACTATAAAGAAATGCTGTACAAATTTTATTTATCGAGATGTAAACATCAATTTTGATTTTTACGTATAAATAATGAACGGAGGAAATGAATTTATGGCTACTTTACCAAATTGTCCAAAATGTAATTCAGAATATACGTATGAGGATGGCGTTCTTTTCGTATGTCCAGAGTGTGCTCATGAGTGGGGCCAAGAAGCAGAAGCTGAAAATAATGATGGTGCAAAAGTTGTAAAAGATGCGAACGGAAACGTTCTGCAAGACGGCGATGCTGTTACTGTTATTAAAGATTTAAAAGTAAAAGGAACTTCTTCAGTTGTGAAGATCGGTACGAAAGTAAAGAGTATCCGTCTAGTTGATGGCGATCACGATATCGATTGCAAAATCGACGGTTTCGGAGCTATGAAGTTAAAATCACAGTTCGTTAAGAAGGCGTAAGTAAATAGAAGAGGAGGCGAATAGCCTCCTCTTTTTATTATGTCACTTTTTGTCGGTAAATCGATATTTCGTACAAAATCGTTGATATATTCTGAGTTATGATAGATATATTTGAAAAATCGTTGATATATTGCAAGTTATGATAGATATATTGAAAAAATCGTTAATATAATTTCACTCACCGAGAACGATGCATCATTTACCTCGCATCATAGTCAACCTCTTTCAATTGACATCGCTTATTAAAGAACGTTTTATATCCAAGCTGTAAAAAGATAATGACAGCAAAGGCAGTACTTCCAGAAATACCGAGTATGATGGCGATTTGATATTGAATGGCTGTGAATGGTGATATACCGGATAATATTTGACCAGTCATCATGCCTGGTAAGCTTATAATTCCCATTCCGACCATAGAATTAATTGTTGGTAAAATAGCAGAGTCAAAAGCGTCTCGAATGAGCGGAGCAGCAGCTTCTTTCGGTGTTGCGCCGAGCATAAGTGCACCTTCAATTTGACCTCTTTGCGATTTCATATTATTTAAGAACGTATTTGCACCAAGAGAAACACCAGTCATGGCATTCCCAACTAACATTCCTGTAATAGGGACGATATATTGCGGAGCATACCAAGGGTCATGACCGATAATAACAAAGATAAATAGTAGAAGTGGCCCAATTGATCCGGCGACCATGGAAAGGGCGGCTACTCGTTTTAATTCTTTAGACATTGGGATGTTAACTCGTTTATAAATATTAAAAATTGCAAAGGTAGTAATAGAAGTGATGAGAGCGATTGTATAAAATGGATTACTGTTTTCAAATACGTATGTAAGGACATATGCAACAAGTACGAGCTGAATGGTCATACGGAATGTTGCGAGCGCGATTTGTTTTTCGCGAGGTATTCCTTTTAATTTTACAAGTCCAATTAAAATAAGAATGAAAATATAGGCAGCTGCAAGTTGCCAAATTTGGAGTTCAATAACGCCCTTCAACTGAGAGCACTTCCTTTCTAGTTGCACCCTTTGTTTTGCTAATTTCAATAATATCATCTGCAATTTCTTCTGGAAGTTGTTGCGAGTGTGTGATGAAGATAACTGTTTTTTTCTTTTTTCGTGCTAGTTCAGTAAATTGTTTCATAACGCGGCGTTCTGTATCACTGTCTAATGCTGAAGTGGGTTCATCTAATAAATAGACAGGCGGATCCATAAGTACGATACGTGCAAAGGCAAGTCTTTGTTTTTCACCGCCGGATAATGAGGAGGTGCTATCTTCTAATTGCTTGTCTAAGCTAACGGTTTGTAATGCACTCCGCAGGGCATCATCATTTGGAAATGGTTTTTCAGAAAGACGAAGTCCCATTAATAGGTTGTCTTTAACGGTTCCATCAAAAATAGGTGGAGTTTGCCCAAGCATAACTACGTCACGACGTAATTGAATAGGGTAATAATCAGAAATTAACTTTCCGTTATATTCAATTGTACCGGATGTTGGGGATTGTAAATCGTTTAACATGCGAAGTAATGTGCTTTTTCCGCTTCCGCTTTCACCGATAATACAAGTAATCTTTTCTTTTTGAATCTGTAAATAAGGAATGTGTAGTATATCTTTATATATAACGTCTTTTAATATAAACATAAATCGCTCCTTTCTGATTCTAGTTATATCGTATCAAAAAAAGAGGGGAAAATGGTTATAACGAACAACGTTTTTTCTTCGTCTTGAGTTTTATTAATAAGTTAAGTAAACGATCTAATTCTTGGCTGAAAGAAATCACTTTATCATGAGTGAATCCGTATCGTTCAACGAGATAGATTAACTCTTTCTTTTTCGCTTCTATTCGATTGTTTAGTTTCGATAAGTTCATAAGTGGAATGTAATGCCTCCTACAAAAGTATTTATCACATAAAAAATAAGACCGAATGAATTCGGTCTTAAAGGAAAGAATAAAACAACTTACAAATAGCATACAATGTTTATCAATATTTTTTAATATAAAAATGAAAAATAAATCATTATAAATATTGAGAAAGATGTGTCTGATAATTTTTAAAAACTGATGCAAAGAGGCTGCCTACATAGTAGACAGCCTGTAAGGTATTAACCTTTATGATATTTGTACATCCAAAGAAGACCAGATTTTAATAATCTCGGTACACGTCCCATTAATGGTTGGTTTGCTAGTAAACCAAAGCCGTGCTTCTTACCAAGAGAACCGAGAACACCTTTTAATTTAATTACAGGTAGTTCATCCGGGAGTGGTTCATTATTCCAACGTTTTAATAATATTTGGACAATTTGTTCTCCTTGACCTTCAGCCAGTTGGGCAGATGGTGCATGTGGAAGTGCTGCGCAATCTCCTACAACGTAAACATGATCGTTATTTGGAATATTATGATATTTAGTTAAGACAACCCGTCCGCTACCATCTTGTTCAACTGGAAGGTTTCGAACAACTTCATTTGCTTGAATACCAGCTGTCCAAACGATTGCATCACATTCAAGTGGTTCATCGTGGTTGTACACAATATTTGGTTCTACTTTTGTAATGTTAGAGTTTCGTATAATGTTAACTTTATGCTTTACAAACCATTCTTCTACGTATCTACTTAATTTCTCTGGATATGGGAATAAAATTCTATCTTTTCGATCAAATAAATAGATTTTTAAATCAGAACGGCTTTCACGAAGTTCACTTGCTACTTCAACGCCACTTAAGCCAGCACCAACGACAGCTACTGTTGCATTTGGTTCTAGACTATTTAATTGTTCATATGTCTTACGTGTTTGTTCAATTGATTGTAGACTATGTGTATATTCTCTAGCTCCAGGAACGTTATGATATTTATCTTCACAGCCAAGTCCGATAATTAAATCATCATATTGGATCGCTTCGCCGCCATCAAGATGAACAGCTTTTTCTTCGAGGTCAATATTTGTTACTGTGCCGTATTGAATATTGAGGCGTGGGTGTTCAGGAAACGGTATACGAATATGCGTTTCTGAAATAGTACCCGCAACTAATGCATAATATTCAGTTTTGAAGCAATGATATGGTACTTTGTCGATTAATGTCACTTGTACATCATCTGGAAGTTGGTTGCTTGGAAGTAGCCTTTGCAGAATTCTCATTCCACCGTAGCCGCCACCTAGTATTACGAGGTGTTTCATGATGGATTACCCCTTTTCTGTTGAAATATCCCCTAATCATAAAATTTTATATTAATAAAATATTTTGACTTTACTCAATCAAATTATATCGAATTTGTGAACAAATAACAATGCATGAATGAATACTCTGTTGTACAATAAGAAGAAAAGTA
Source organism: Bacillus sp. RZ2MS9 (assembly GCF_001816185.2). Lineage (NCBI taxonomy): Bacteria > Bacillati > Bacillota > Bacilli > Caryophanales > Bacillaceae > Bacillus > Bacillus sp. RZ2MS9. The sequence goes on along the minus strand of NZ_CP049978.1, from coordinate 4,815,756 downwards.
AACTGTTTTTCTTTTTAAGTTACTCTTTCATTGTAAGTAGCATGTTATATAGAAGAAATCATCTACTTTGAAGTGAAGTAATGAAGTAACTAAATAGTTTAGACTGTGTAACGAAAACAACAAGAAACAGCTTAGTTTTCTTCTTATAGATAAAGTGAAAAGGTAATTTGTTTTGTAGTACAGGGGGGAGAATTTTGATTAAACCATTAATTGAATTTTGTGTAGGTAACCTTGCAAGTGGTTCACAAGCAGCTCTAGAAAAATTAGAAAAAGATCCGAATTTAGATGTAATGGAGTATGGTTGTTTAGGATATTGTGGCATTTGTTTTGAAGGACCATTTGCACTTGTAAATGGTGAAGTTGTACAAGGTGCAACAGTAGAAGAGCTTGTTAATAATGTATATGAGTATTTGGATGAAAATCCAATGTTTTAAGGTGTTGCGAATTAGTAGCACCTTTTTCATTAGATAAAACTTTATTTCGTGGGGAAGACTAATACTGAGTATTAGTCTTCCCCAATCGAAAATAGTAGGATAAATAAAAAAAGGCCCTTTTTAGAAGGGCTTTTTTCTTACACAAATTGTGTAAGAGTGGCTCATCGCCAAACGTTGTCAAATATGAGAAACGGGGGACATTCATATTGTGTTCTAAAAGCATGCATTTTATACTTAACATAACAAATTATTTTTGGAGTGAATATAAATGAGCCAATTTTCTTTTACAAAAATGCATGGTCTTGGCAATAGTTATATATATGTAAATATGTTTGAAGAGCAAATTCCTGAAGAAGATTTAGCCCTTGTGGCCGAAAAGGTTTCAAATATTAATACTGGTATTGGAGCAGACGGGATGATTTTAATTTGCCCTTCAGACGTAGCTCCGGTGAAGATGCGTATGTTTAATAATGATGGTTCTGAAGGAAAGAGCTGTGGTAACGGTTTACGCTGCGTAGCGAAATATGCGTATGAGCATAAACTAGTAGAAGAAACAGTTTTCACAATTGAAACGTTAGCTGGTATTGTAACGGCTGAAGTAACAGTAGAAGATGGTGTCGTGACATTAGCAAAAATCGATATGGGAGCACCTCGTCTAACACGTGCAGAAATACCGATGCTTGGTGAAGGTGAAACACCATTTATTCGTGAAAACTTCTTATACAATAATCATCGTTATGCATTTACAGCTGTTTCAATGGGAAATCCGCATGCGGTTATTTTTGTTGATGATGTAGAAAAAGCACCTCTTACAACACTTGGACCAGTTCTCGAGACACATGAAATGTTCCCAGAGCGAGTAAATGTTGAGTTTATCGAAATTTTGAATAATGACGAGATGAACTTCCGCGTTTGGGAACGTGGATCTGGTGTAACGCAAGCTTGCGGAACAGGAGCGTGCGCTGCAGTTGTAGCTGCTATTTTAAATGGAAAGATGGAACGTGGTAAGGAAATTACAGTCCATTTAGCTGGCGGCGATTTAATGATTGCGTGGACTGAAGAAGGAAACGTGTTGATGAAAGGACCTGCGGAAGTAATTTGCCGCGGAGTGTATGAGTACAAGATAGAAGCGTAAAGATGTATAATGGACTAAGAACAGAAAGGAAGGTGTATTTCATGATTGAAGTAACAGAACAAGCAGCTTTTCAAATTAAAGATATGTTAAAAGATGCTGAAGATGGAGAGAAGTATGTGCGCCTTGCTGTACACGGCGGCGGATGTAGCGGTCTTTCTTACGGCTTAGGATTTGAAGTAGAACCAAAAGAAGACGACACAGTGCTTGAGTTTTTCGGTGTTGAATTTGTTATCGATACAGAAAGTGCTCCAATTGTTAAAGGAGTAAAAATTGACTATAAACAATCTATGCTTGGCGGCGGATTCACAATCGACAATCCAAACGCAATCGCATCATGCGGATGTGGATCATCTTTCCGTACAGCATCGAATGCTGGTAAGCCAGAAGAGTGCTAAGTTTTTAGCAGAAATAGAGAAAGACCTTTTTAGCGATAGAATAAAATCGTTAGAAAGGTCTTTTCTTTTTGCGTTAAAACAGGAAATGTATGTAAAGTTACTTTAGATCTTAATTTAAATGTTATTATATATGGTATATATGATTAATGCTGTGAATTCGAGATTCATATTGTTCATTTTAAGATAAGATTATGTAGAAAAAATGTAAATGATTAGCAAAAATATACTATTTATTAGTTATATTTAATGTTAATATTTGTAACGAAGATGATTGGCGAGGGCTGATTAAAGTTTCACTTTATACAAAAAAGGTGCATGAGCGAGAAGGCTATAGCAAATTGTATAGAACTGAATAGTTCCGTATTAATTAAAATACGTTGATTATTAGATATAAAAAACACCGGGGGGATTAGAGTGAAGTCATTTAAGAGAGTACTTATAGTAGGGATGGCGTTGACTACAGTATCGATTTTGGGAGCTTGTTCTAGCGATACAGACGTATTAACAAAAGCAGGAGCAAAGCAACCAGCGAAGGCGGAAGGTGAAGTACTAAAAGATCAGAAGAAAACACCTATGACTACGAGCAAACGTGAAAGTATTAAAAATGAGGATGCACCATCATCACAAAAGCGTTATATTTCTCATGATGAATCTCAAAAGATTGAGGAAGGTATGACGTATACGGATATTCTTAATACGATTGACTATGGTGGTGAGAACATAAAACATTATAATAACCATGAAAAACGCGTATTTTATACTGAAAAAGATACGGATGGTACATATGAAATTATGGTTGAATTAAATACATATGGTTATGTTGTAAATATTGAACGTACTGCTATAAAGGATGAAGATAAAGATACAGATAAAGAGAATCAGGTATTTACGAAACGTAGTGAAGAGCCTGTAAAGGAATATGAAGAAAAAAACGATCGTGTACCGTGGTATAAAGATATAAATAACAATTCGGCAGCAGTAAGTTACAATCATTATTTGAAAATCAAAAAAGGTATGGCCGCGAATCAGGTAAAAGCTGCAATTGGACAGCCACATGTAATTGAGAAATATAAATCATATTCAGTATATGACTATACTGGTTATGGTGGAGAAGGATCATTACGTGTAATCTTTGAACCGAATGGAACTGTTACGGATGTAGTGGAAGACGGTTTACCACGATAATAAATTAGTTACAGGAAGAATTGTAGTAAAGTTGTCTTTGATTTTATAAAGTTTTTGGGAGCATCTCCGAATATAGGTGAAAAAATAATTCTCTTAGCCATGTTAACTACAGTATTAGTATTTACCGAAGTTTCTTCCAAATTCAATAGCGTTATCGTGGATGTTGTTGTCGTATTATCTTTGTTGATATATACCGCAGTAGGGCAGCAATTGTAACTGGACGTAAAAGGACGTGGAGGAGTAGCGGCTTCCTTTTAAAAGAAGGAGGAAAATATGATGGAGGATATTCTTGAATTTATAGGGAGATACGTAATTAAACCTATTATTAGTTTAGTGAGATATCTTGTAATAGAGATTATAATTGAGGGCATAATAGAAGGCGTAATAAACGGTATAAGGAAATTACGTGATAAGTGGCGAAATTGGCGTGAAAGACGTTATTGGCGGTAGTGTAGCTGATGAGCGTGAGAAACAAAAACGTTATACAGAAGCTTAATGGAATGACAATTTCTAAAGTGAAGAAATAATTATTATCTTACAAAAGTGTAATGTTCATGTCATGTTTTTGAATTTCTTCTTTAAGCTCCGGGCTTTAAGATAAGAATATAAGAAAAAACATATGAGGTGAAGGAAATGAAAAGATACATTGCACTATTTAGTATTTTAGTTGTATTTGCAAGTTTGTTAGTTGGTTGTGATTTAAACCGTATGGGTAAAGATGAGTATTATGTTCAAATTACAGTAGATGGAAAAGAATTTGATAGTAAAGATAGTAATGGGCAGAAATTTAAAGATTATGAATATAAACTGACTGGCTTTGATAAAGACGGTAAAGAGAAAGAATTAGAATTCATAGCTCAAAAAAATCTTCGTAAAGAAGCATTCCTACGCGTATACCACTCAGATAAAAAAGGTGTAACAGCTTGGGAAGAAGTGAAAAAAGACGAGCTTCCAGCGAAAGTGAAAGAAAAACTAAGTGTGAAATAAGACAGATAAAAAGGAATTGACGAACAGGGTCAATTCCTTTTTTTGTTTTCAAATTCTTCTTCTGAAATGACTTTAAATCCGTGTCTTTTAAATAAAGCAGTTGTCACTCCGAAACCAGTTTGCTTATTACCGTTAAATTCTCCAGTGTAAATCGTAGAACTACCACAAGATGGGCTGCGTTCTTTTAAAATAATATATTCTGGGTGTAAATCTTTAATTTGTTCTAATGCTTTATAAGCACCATTTACGAAAGCTGCTGTGACATCTTCACCATTTTTTGTTATCACTTTCGCTTTTCCGTCTAAAACGTCGTCGCCATTCCCGCCAATAATTTCAGCGGAAGGACGAGGTGTTGGTAGTCCTCCTAATACTTCAGGGCAAATGAGGACTGTATCTTCTTTTTGCAGAAGCTCCTCTATTTTTGATACAAGATTGTCATTCCCGTCATAACGGCAAGCAATCCCACCTAAACAAGCGCTAATTACGATCATATTTTCATCTCCATTAAAAAATATTAACTATCACGCCAATTTCGCTTCCTGCCTCTTACTTATAAATGAGGTGATATAAATGGGAAGCTTATATAATTTAATGAAACCATATAGTGAATTTCGAAGTAAAGAAGAGTTTAATACATATCAAAAACAAGTTTTGAAGTGCTACCGATTTCAATTGAATAAAACTGATTCTATCATTATTCATTTTTTAGGAAAATATGCGGTGAATGAGAAACAAAAAACAGTAGGAGTCGCTTGTCCATTAATGGGGACGATTGCGACGAATGTTGGAAAGAGTATTCGTACAGTACGCCGTTCAATTGCAAAGTTAGAGGAACTAGGAATTATAAAGCGTGTTGCAACAAAAGAAAGGCATAAACGCGGCGGGTATAGTGCGAACTTATATGTATTTCTTACATCTGCGATTGACCGCATGGATGACCGTATGAAAATGTCCGCTTGTAAAACTGAGGATAATGCAACTGGCTGTAGTAAAAATGAGCAAAAAATTGCTGGGGAAACAATTCTTTCTAAAAACATTTCACAAATAAAAGAGAACAGAAAAGGAACGTATGAGCTTGATGAGACGTATTGCCGTCATGATATACCGAAGCCTTTTATATACGCACTGGTGCCGATGACGAGTAATCCGAAGAAAATTAATATATTTTGGAGTAAGGTCGAGCTTGCGTATAAAAAGAGTGGGTTACTAGAACAAGGTGTTTTACTAGAGCAAATATTAGCTGACGAAGAAGTGTATGGAAATTTAATTTGGCGCGTGAAAAGTGTTGTAAGGGCATATAAATATGGGGAAATTCGTAAAGACATTGGGGCACTTTTATACAGTACAGTGCGAGATTTATTTTTAGAGGTTGGATTAGAATGGGGAGCAGCATTAAGGAGAAGTAAGGGAATATCACTATTTGATCCATTCAAAAAAGAGCCATGCGTATAATACATGACTCTAAGTGGCTAATCGAACTTCCTTACAACTGGAACACGAATCGCTACAAATAGTACGAAGACGATAACAGCTATTGCACCACTTTTCATAACGGTTACGATTGGAATTCCCATTGCAAGTGCAAGTGATGTGAATGCATAAGAGAGCGGGATAAAGCCCATTGATGATAGCATAAGTAAACTCATTACGCGTCCCATCATTTCTTCTTTTACTGTCGATTGAATCATTGCCATAAGCGGTACAATCGCCATTGCGATTGTAATACCATAAAACATGCCGGCTAATAGTGCTTGCCAAAGTACGGTGCTAAAGTTGATGGCTAAGAAGAATACACCAGACAATAGCATCATGATAATACAAAATAGACCGCGTCTACGATTAATATTTTTTAAACCGACAATGACAGCACCGATTGCCATTCCGCCACCTACAGATGCTTCTAAGTAACTAAAATGGAGCGAATCACCATGCAGAACGTTTTTAACAAAAAGCGGGAAACCAACTTGCATCGGGCCGATTAAAAATAAGTTTAAAAAAGCGCTACAAATAAGGAAAGTTGAAAGGAATGGCGATTCCTTTACATATAAGATTCCTTCTTTAATGGAAGTGAACATACCTTTATCTGTATCTTTTTGTTCTGGCATCGTAAATTGTATTTTTTGAACGAGTATGGCAGCGACAATCAGTAATAAAATCGTAATGGAAAAGATTGTCTCATAGTTCGTAAATTTAATGAGAATACCACCAAGTACAGGGCCTAAGATGACCGATGCTTGGTTCGTCATTTGTGTAAGGGAATTTGCTTGTGTTAACCGGCTTTTTTCTACCAATTCCGGTAAGATAGATCCATCTGCTGACCAGAAGAAAGCATCAGCAAGTCCAAAGAATAAAGCGAATAAAGCAAATGTATATAGTGTTACATCACCGACAATGAACCATGTGAGAATGGTTGCGACAAGAATCGCTCGAATGATATTGGAGTAAAACATAATGTTTTTTTTCGGGAATTTATCAGCTACAGCGCCGCCGACAATCATAAAAATAAGCCTTGGAACACTAAGAGCTACGAAAACAACACCGAGTGAAGCTTCAAGGTTTAATGTTTTTGCTATGTACCACGTTTGTGAAAAAGTAAAAAAGGCTAAAGCAAAGCTTGAAAAAAGAGTAGCTGCCCAAAGAAAAAGGAAATTCGTATTTTTTAATAACGGTTTTCCGCTTCCTTCTAAAGCAGTTTTATTTTGTTGTAGTTCCTCCATATTGCTTCCTTTCTATGTGACGAATTTAAACTAAAAAACTTATTAACAATCGTTTTATACAGTTTCTAATATTTCTATACTGCACTTTCTCATTGTAGACAATAATAATGAATTTGCCCAGTAGCTATTTAACGACAAAAAAAGATGCCGAATGGGCATCTTTTTTTAGGCTAACGCAATATAAATATCCAATTGGACGTTGTTTGGATCTAACGCTCTTTCATCGTAAAGCTCAAAGTCTGTTGTGAAGGCACGTTTATTTTCTTTCGACCATTTCCAAATATATTCCCAAGCTTCACAAACGACTTCAGCAACTGGTCCTTTTCTTGTTGTAAATACCGCATATGTAGCGGCAGGTATTGTTAAAGTTGTCATATTTTCAGGAACGTCTTCTAATGAAGAAACAGGCATACCGATTGTAAATTGATATGTACCGGTTTCATCTGATTCGTAGTTTGAGTAGAAAGCGAATGTTTCTTTCGTTTGTTGATTTGGGATGTGATGCATCATTTGTTCTTGAAAGTATCGGTTCCAAAGTTGTGGAATGTTTCCTTCAGTAGATGCCTCTTTTTCATTAGTCGTCGTAACCGAAACGCCGATTGCGTGGAAAGCTTCTTTTTTTACGATAATAGGTTCGTGTAGCATAAAAAATTCCTCCTTTTTTAAAAAAAAGAACGTTTGTTCTTGTTTTAATATAACATATTTTTACATGTAACGGTTGTTATTTTTAGAAAATTTTAATCATAAAAAACAAACTGAAAATAACTAAAAAATGGTAAATTTTCTATTGTATGTATAAATAGGATGAGGAGTATGTTAAAATTTTTAAGTATCCTTTAACTGTTATATAAACCTATACAGCACGGTGTTTTTACTATATTAAAAGTATGGTAAAGGTTTGTATAAGTGTCCGATATATATGCTATTTTTGATAAATTAAAATAGTAATATTCTATGAGATTTATATTGTTGACATTGGGATTTCAACGATACATTTTCGTAGGTCGGATTGTTGCGAGTGGATATATATTGCTATGTATTCGGCTACTAAATGAAAGGGTTACTGAAATGAAGTAGGCGGATAGCAAGTATATAGAAAGGAGAAAGGTAGAAAATATGAAGCAAGTATTGAAGTGTTTTAATGTCGTAACAATGATCACACTTCTTCTATCCATCATATTGCCTTCGCCCAGTGCTTTTGCTACAGAGATAAATAAAAAAAGCTGGGATGAGTTACAAGGAAATGATGTGAAAATTAAGGCAGATCAAGTGAATGCTGAAATGTATAAGGGAGAAGTAGCGGAGAGGGAGCACGTATTTCAATATAAGATTGAAAATACGGGAGATACACCAATCCGAGAATTAGTAATTAAACAAAATAATGACAATGGAATTGAGTTTCTTTCGCAATCTGTGAAAGTAAACGGAGAGAAGTTACTTGAAAATAAGGTAGCGGATTTCTATGTAGAGGAAAAAGATAATGGAGGAAAGGTTCTTTCTTCTAATCTTAAAATTCAAGATTTAAAATCACATGAAAAAATGACTGTATTAATAAAAGCTCGTCGTGCGCAACATTTTAATAAAGAGTATAAGCAAAAAATTAGTGTGCAAAAGGATCAACTACAAATAGGAAACATGTCTGTAGATGTTGAAGGGCTTCCTTCTGAAGAGAAGTTAGAAGCTAATACCGATGATGAGGCTGACAGTAGTAAGAAAGCTATCGGATCAACAACTGATTCAAAAACTAAAGAAGTGGATGGAAAATTAAAAGTATCTGTAGAAGATAAAAATACATCTGCACAAAAAACAGAAATAGAGAAGATAAAACAACCTGAGGCTGAGAAGCAACTAGAAAAAGAGAAAAAGCAATCACCTTTAGCAGTAAAGCAGAGTGATGCAGAAGTACAAGCTGCATCAGAAAATGCTTCGAAGGTTCAAATCCAAACAGGAGATAAACAAGGATTTGGAGACCCGTTGTATTCTACAATTGCTCCTGGTAATTTAGTACAGACTGGTAATGTGACGCTTGGTTTGACAGATAATCATTATACTAGGCAAAGTGTTGGTGGCAAAACCAATAAAAAAGCTGTAGATGTTGATAATGATGATACTACATTTAATTCATCAACAGGTGCATTTCCTAACATTCCTGCTGGAAGTAAAGTGAAAAAGGCATATTTATTTTGGACAGCAGCTATGGGGACTCCAAGTGATGCAAGGACAGATTATAGAGTTAGCGATGAAGATGTAAGAGAACCCGTTAAAATGAAGATGGGAAATAAGCAATACGCTGAAATAAGTGCTGATAGTATACGAAAAGCGGATTATTTACCGTATATTGCAAATCACTATGGCAGTGGTGCAGGGTACGTAGCGTATGCAGATGTAACAAATGTAATTGCACAGCAAGGTATTTCTCAAACGGTGACAGTTGCAAATGTGCCACAAATTAAATTTGAAAAAGGTAGTGGCTATTACTGGGGTAACTGGAATCTTATATTAGTTTATGAAAACTATAAAGAAACAGTAAAGGACATGAAGATTTGGGAAGGGCTAGTCTCTCAAAAAAGTACAGCCTGGACAGATATTAGTGTTAATAAAATAAACACACCAAAAGAAGGCGCTTTTAAGGCGAAATTTAGTTATTTTTCATCGCAAGGTGATCCAGCTGATAATGATGGATATGCCTATGATTATGGAGAGTATGATTTTGGGTTAGGGTATCAAAAGTTTAAAAATATTAAAGGTAAAGATAATGATGTTAATGACTCATCTATGACAGAAGTACAAGTAGATGGTACTAACGAATTTGTTACGAAAAAATACCCAGGATATAATCCAGATTGGACAAATTCTTTCAGTACAGATATTCATACGTATCACCTTGAAGGACCCACTCAAGTGAAAAATGATTTAAAAGAAGCAAAAATGCGTTTTAGAGCATATGGTGGTGGCGGTGATATTTACGTATTAAATAACGCTACATTCGTTACAGAACATAATGCTCCAAACTTACAAGTTGATAAAAAGGCATTAGATAGTGCCGGAAAAGAAATTAAGGACGTTAAAGCTGGTGAAGAGTTTACGTATCAAATTGAAGTGAAAAATGATACGAAAAATAACCAAGCGCCGGTATCAAATGTAAAAGGTTTTGATAAATTAGATGATCGTTTAGAGTATGTTCCAGGGTCTATTCAATATGTTTCTGGAAGTAATAAAGGAAATAAAACAGATAATGCAAGCGATGATGAAGCAGAGTTTGTAAATAATCAAATTGATTTCCGTGTTGGTGAGGGTGCAGATGCTAAAAACGGTGGTGTTTTAAAGCCGGGTGAAAGTACCGTTATTACATTCAAAGTAAAAGTGAAAGATTCTGTACAATCAGATACAACAGTAAAAAATGTCGTTGTTGTAAAGGGACAAGATAGTGCCGAGATAAAGTATGAAACTGAGGACGATGCAAATGTTACGGTTACTAGCCCAAAAGAAGTTCCAGGGGAAATAGAGGCGAGAAAAATAGCTTCTAATAAAACACCGAAGTTAGGTGATGAGGTAGAGTATCGTATTACATTTAAAAATAAGATAAAAGATGGACGTCTAGATGTATTGACGATTGAAGACGAATTACCAAGTAGTCTTGAATACGTGAAAGATAGTTTGAAAGCCGAAGGTGTAAAACCAGAGCCAGTAGAGCTGAAGTTTGAAAATGGCAAAGTAATTGCAAAGTATCCAGAAATTATGGATATGGAAGAAAGAAGTATCGTCTTTAAAACAAAAGTAAAAGAAACTGCAAAAATTGGTGAAGAAATTGTTAACAAAGCAACCGTTAGTGATAAAACAAATCCACCAAAGGATCTAGAAGAGAAGATTACACCACAGCATAAGGCCGGTAAAATTGATGCAAAGAAAAAAGCAACAAATAAGAAGCCGAAGCTAGGAGAAGAATTTGAATATCAAATTAGCTTTAAAAATACGGTGGAAAACGGAAAACTAGATGCAATTACAATAGAAGATGAAATTCCAGCTAACTTAGAATTTGTTCAAGGCAGTGAGAGAGCTGAAGGTACTGAACCAAATCCAGTAGAGTTAAAAGTAGAGAATGGTAAGGTAATCGCAAAATATCCAGAAATTACGGATACAAAAGAGCGAAGCATCGCCTTTAAAGTGAAAGTAAAAGAAGAGGCAAAAGCGGGAGAAACGATTGTTAATAAAGCGGTTGTGAGTGAGCCAAATGGACAGTCTGAGCATCCAGAAGAAAAGATTACGCCGGATTATAAATACGGTAAAGTGGATGTAGAAAAAAACGTAACGAATCAAACACCAAAACTAGGAGAAGAAGTGGAATACCGAATTACATTTTATAATACGGTAGAAAACGGAAAACTAGAAACGGTGTTAGTAGAAGATACACTACCTAAAGGTGTTGAATACGTGAAAGATAGTTTGAAAGCTGAAGGTATAAAACCAGAGCCAGTAGAACTAAAAGTGGAAGATGGCAAAGTAATGGCAAAGTATCCAGAGATTATGGATACAGAAAAAAGAAGTATTGTTTTTAAAGTGAAAGTAAAAGATTCGGCAAAGGTAGGGGAGGCAATTGTAAATAAAGCAATTGCAAAAGATCCGAAAAATGAGCCTGTTGAATCGAAGGTTGTTATTACACCGCAAAGTAAAAAAGGTGAAATTGCTGCTACAAAGGTAGTTAATAATAAGAAGCCGAAGTTAGGTGAAGAAATCGAGTACCGCATTAGTTTTCATAATACGGTTGAGAACGGAAAACTAGAAACGGTGCGAGTGGAAGATACAATTCCAAAAGGTCTTGAATATGTAGAAAATAGCATCAAGGCCGAAGGAGAAGCACCTGGACCAGTAGAATTAGCTGTTGAAAATGGGATAGTCAAAGCTAAGTATATCGATATTATGGATATGAAAGAAAGAAGTATCGTCTTTAAAGTAAAGGTGAAGGAAGAAGTAAAAGTAGATAAAGAGATTGTCAATAAAGCAATTGTTGATGATACGAAAAATCCACCGATTGAACCGGAGGAAAGAATTACTCCGCAACATAAGGATGGAATAATTGATTCGAAGAAGACAGTAGATAATCCATCACCAAAACTAGGAGAAGAAGTAGAATACCGAATTAGCTTTAAGAACACGGTAGAAAACGGAAAACTAGAAAAGGTAATAATAGAGGATACAATTCCTAACGGTTTAGAGTATGTAAAAGGCAGTGAAAAGGCTGAAGGTGATAAACCAGCTCCATTAAAGTTAAGTGTGAAAGATGGAAAAGTTATTGCTGAATACGACAATATTACGGATATGAAAGAAAGAAGTATTGTCTTTAAGGTAAAGGTGAAGGAAGAAGCGGAAGTGGGGAAGGAAATCATCAATAAGGCAATTGTTGATGATATGAAAGATCCGAAAGAACCAGAAGCGAAAATTACACCATTACACAAAGATGGAAAAATTAAAGCGAAGAAAATCGTAAATAATGAAACACCGAAGTTAGGAGAAGAAGTAGAATACCGAATTAGTATGAAAAATACGGTAAAGAACGGAAAGCTAACAGACGTGACAGTAGAGGATACTTTACCAGAAGGTTTAGAGTATGTAGAAAATAGTTTGAAAGCAGAAGGTGCCGGAATAGATTCAGTAGAGCTGAAATTTGAAAACGGTAAAGTAATGGCAAAATATCCAGAAATTACGGATACAGAAGAAAGAAGTATCGTTTTTAAAGTGAAAGTAAAAGAAGAAGTAAAAGTCGGTAAAAAAATCATTAATAAAGCAACTATTGATGATTCGCAAAATAAGCCAGTTAATCCGACAGCGGAAATTACTCCTCAGTATAAAGATGGAAAACTTGAAGCAAAAAAGATAGTAAATAATGAAACGCCGAAGTTAGGAGAAGAAGTGGAATACCGAATTAGCTTTAAAAATACGGTAGAAAATGGAAAGCTAACAGAGGTAAAAATAGAAGATGATTTACCAAATGGATTAGAGTATGTGAAAGATAGTTTAAAAGTAGAAGGTTCTAAGCCAGATCCAGTGGAATTAAAATTTGAAAACGGTAAGGTAATGGCAAAGTATCCTGAGATTACAGATACAAAAGAGAGAAGTATTACCTTTAAAGTGAAAGTAAAAGGTAAAGTGAGCGATTCAATTGTTAATGAAGCGATTGTGAGCGATACGAAACATCCGCCAGAAACACCGACAGCAGAAATTATTCCGCAACATAAAGACGGAAAAGTGAAGGCGAAGAAGACGGTAAATAATGAAACGCCGAAGTTAGGAGAAGAAGTAGAATACCGAATTAGTTTTAAAAACACGGTAGAAGACGGAAAACTAGCAGAGGTAAAAATAGAAGATACTTTACCAGAAGGTTTAGAGTATGTAGAAAACAGTGTGAAAGCAGAAGGTACTAAGCCGGATCCAGTAGAATTGAAAATGGAAAATGGTAAGGTAATGGCGAAGTATCCAGAGATTACGGACACAGAAGAAAGAAGTATCACTTTTAAAGTGAAAGTAAAGGAAGAAGTGAAAGTCGGTAAAAAAATCGTTAACAAAGCAATTGTTGATGATACGAAAAATGAACCAGAAACACCGACGGCAGAAATTACTCCGCAGCATAAAGACGGAAAAGTGGAAGCGAAGAAGACGGTAAATAATGAAACGCCGAAGTTAGGAGAAGAAGTAGAATACCGAATTAGTTTTAAAAACACGGTAGAAAACGGAAAGCTAGCAGAGGTAAAAATAGAAGATAATTTACCAAATGGATTAGAGTATGTGAAAGATAGTTTACGAGCGGAAGGTACTAAGCCGGATCCAGTAGAACTGAAAGTGAAAGATGGAAAAGTAATCGCCAAATATCCAGAGATTACGGATACAGAAGAAAGAAGTATCGTCTTTAAAGCGAAAGTAAAAGAAGAATTTAAAGTTGGTGAAGGCCTTGTCAATAAAGTAGTTGTTGATGATACAAAAGATCCAACAACTTCAGAAGTAACAATTATGCCAGAATATAAAGACGGTAAGCTTAAAGCAGAGAAATTTGTAAACAATAAAAAACCGAAATTAGGAGAAGAAATAGAATACCGAATTAGTTTTAAAAATACGGTAGAAAACGGAAAACTAGTAGAGGTTAAAGTAGAAGATGAAATTCCAGCTGGATTAGAGTATGTAGAAAACAGTTTACAAGCAGAAGGATCTAAGCCTAGTCCGGTAGAATTGAAATTTGAAAACGGTAAGGTAATGGCAAAGTATCTAGAAATTACGGATACAAAAGAAAGAAGTATTATCTTTAAAGTGAGAGTAAAAGAAGAGGCAGAAATAGGCAAGGAGATTGTTAATAAAGCAATCGTAGTAGATACAAAAAATGAGCCCGAAGAGCCTCATGTGGAAATTACTCCGCAATATAAAGATGGTAAAATTGCTGCGCAGAAAGTGGCGAATAATCATAAACCGAAACTAGGAGAAGAAGTAGAATACCGAATTAGTTTTAAAAACACGGTAGAAAACGGAAAACTAGCAGAGGTAAATATAAAGGATGTATTACCAAATGGTTTAGAGTATGTGGAAGGCAGTATCACGGCAGAAGGTTCTAAACCGAAACCAGTAGAGCTACATGTGAAAAATAATAAGGTAATGGCAAAGTATCCAGAAATTACAGATACAGAGGAAAGAAGCATTGTCTTTAAAGCGAAGGTAAAAGAAAGCGTAAAAGTGGGAGAAGAAATCGTAAATGAGGCAATTGTAGATGATACAAAGAATCTGCCAGAAGAGCCTTATGTACCGATTACACCACAATATAAAGATGGGAAAATTGAGGCAAGAAAAGAAGTAAGTAACCATGAACCGAAGTTAGGTGAGGAAATCGAATATCGAATTATTTTTAATAACACGGTGAAAGATGGAAAACTAGCAGAGGTAAAAATAGAAGATAAAATTCCAGCTGGATTAGAGTTTGTAGAAGGAAGCGAAAAAGCTGAAGGTGAAGAGCCAAAACCAGTGGAGTTGAAAGTAGAAAATGGTAAGGTAATGGCAAAGTATTCAGAGATTATGGATACGCAAGAAAGAAGTATTGTCTTTAAAGTGAAGGTAAAAGATTCGGTTACAATAGGGAAGGACATTACAAATAAAGCGATTATCCATGTTGATGATCCGAACCATCCAGTAATTGATCCGACAGCAAAAATTACACCACAATATAAAGATGGTAAAATTGCTGCTCATAAAAAGGTGAATAATCATAAACCGAAGCTAGGTGAAGAAATCGAATATCGAATTTCATTTAATAATACGGTGAAAGATGGAAAACTGGCAGAGGTTAAAATTGAGGATGAAATTCCGTTTGGTTTAGAGTATGTGAAAGATAGTCTAAAAGCAGAAGGTGATAAGCCGGCCCCAGTAGAGTTGAAAGAAGAAGCTGGTAAGGTTAGTGCGAAGTATGAAAATATCACTGACATGAAAGAAAGAAGCATTATCTTTAAAGTGAAGGTGAAAGATTCTGTTGAAGTGGACAAGGCAATTGTAAATAAAGCAATTGTTGATGATACAAAAAATCCACCAGAGCGACCAGAAGTAGATATTACACCGCAGCATAAAGATGGTAAATTTAAAGCTAATAAAAAGGTAAGTAAAAAAGATCCAAAGCTAGGAGAAGAAGTAGAGTACCGAATTAGTTTTAAAAATACGGTAGAAAATGGAAAACTAGCAGAAGTGAAAATTGAGGATCAACTACCAAATGGATTAGAGTATGTGAAGGATAGTTTAAAAGCAGAAGGTAATGAACCAAATCCGGTAGAGTTAAAAGAAGAAGCTGGAAAAATTACAGCGAAGTATGAAAATATTACTGATACAGCTGAGCGTAGCATTATATTTAAGGTAAAAGTAACAGAAGCAGTAAAAGTCGGGAAGAAAATCGTGAATACGGCAATTGTGGATGATGATAATCCGAAGAATCCTCCGCAAAAACCAGAAGCGATTATTACACCGGAGTATAAGAATGGAAAAATAAAAGCTGAGAAAACAGTAAATAACCCAGCTCCAAAATTAGGAGAAGAAGTAGAGTATCGAATTACGTTCCGTAACGTAGTTGAGCACGGAAAATTAGCGAAGGTGAAAATTAAGGATGAATTACCAAACAGTTTAGAGTTTGTAGAAGGTAGCGAAAGAGCTGAGGGGGATAATCCAAAACCGTTGTATGTAAAAGTGAAAAACGGCATAGTACTCGCAGAATATCCAGAAATTACGGATACGAAAGAAAGAAGTATCGTCTTTAAAGCAAAAGTGAAAGAAAAAGCTAAAATTGGCGAAGCGATTGTGAATACGGCGGTTGTGGAAGATACTATAAATCCACCAGAGAAACCGAATGTCGCGATACAACCTCAACATAAAGAGGGTGTATTACAAGCTGAAAAGACAGTGAGTAACCATGAACCGAAGTTAGGAGAAGAAGTAGAATATCGAATTAGTTTTGAAAATACGGTAGAAAACGGCAAACTAACTGAGGTGAAAGTAGAGGACGAAATTCCAGCTGGTTTAGAATACGTACAGGATAGTATAAAGTCTGATGGGCCGGAACCAAATCCAGTAGAACTTAAAGTTGAGAATGGAAAAGTAACAGCAAAGTATCCAGAAATTACGGATACGAAAAAAAGAAGTATCATCTTTAAAGTGAAAGTACAAGAAACGGTACAAGTAGGAAAAGAAATTATAAACAAGGCGGTTGTGGATGATAATAATCCGACAAATCCACCAGTTGAGTCACTTATACCAATTACACCTCAATATAAAGATGGGAAACTAGAGGCAAGGAAAGAAGTAAGTAACCATGAACCAAAGCTAGGGGAAGAAATCGAATATCGAATTACTTTTAACGGCACAGTAGATGGCGGGAAGTTAGTTGATGTAAAGATTGAAGATGAAATTCCGTCTGGTTTAGAGTATGTGAAAGAAAGTCTGGAGGCCGTAGGTGATAAGCCTGTGCCAACAGAACTTAAAGTCGAGAATGGAAAAGTAACAGTGAAGTATCCAGAAATTACGGATACGAAAGAAAGAAGTATCATCTTTAAAGTAAAGGTAAAAGAATCAGTAAAAGTTGGAGAGGAAATAACAAATAAAGCGATCATTCATGTAGATGATCCAGATCATCCAGTTATGGAACCGACAGCGACAATAAAGCCAGAATATAAAGATGGTAAGTTAAAAGCGACGAAGACAGTAAATAATAAAGAACCGAAGCTAGGAGAAGAAGTAGAATACCGAATTAGTTTCAAAAATACGGTAGAAAACGGCAAACTAGCAGAGGTAAAGGTAGAAGATGAAATTCCAGCCGGTTTAGAGTACGTGCAAGATAGCATTAGATTTGAAGGGGCTGAACCAAATCCAATAGAGTTAAAAATGGAGTTTGGAAAAGTAATAGCAAAGTATCTAGAAATTACAGATACGAAAGAACGTAGTATTATTTTTAAAGTGAAGGTAAAAGCAGCACCAAGTAAAGGGATAACAAATAGAGCGGTAGTGGACGATAAAATAAATCCACCACTTGAGCCTACAGTTACAATTTTACCGAAAACAAAAGAAGATCTTAAGATACCAGAAGAGCCGAAAGAACCAGAAGTGAAGCCGGAAGAGCCGAAAGAACCGAAGGAACCAGAAGTGAAGCCGGAAGAGCCGAAAGAACCGAAGGAACCAGAAGTGAAACCGGAGGATCCGAAAGAACCAAAAGAACCAGAAGTGAAACCGGAGGATCCGAAAGAACCAAAAGAACCAGAAGTGAAACCGGAGGATCCGAAAGAACCAAAAGAACCAGAAGTGAAGCCAGAAGATCCGAAAGAACCAGAAGTGAAACCGGAAGAACCGAAAGAACCAGAAGTGAAACCGGAAGAGCCGAAAGAACCAAAAGAACCAGAAGTGAAACCGGAAGAACCGAAAGAACCAGAAGTGAAACCGGAAGAGCCGAAAGAACCAAAAGAACCAGAAGTGAAACCGGAGGATCCGAAAGAACCAAAAGAACCAGAAGTGAAACCAGAGGAACCGAAAGAACCGAAGGAACCAGAAGTGAAACCGGAGGATCCGAAAGAACCAAAAGAACCAGAAGTGAAACCGGAGGATCCGAAAGAACCAAAAGAACCAGAAGTGAAACCGGAGGATCCGAAAGAACCAAAAGAACCAGAAGTGAAACCGGAGGAACCGAAAGAGCCGAAGGAACCAGAAGTGAAACCGGAGGATCCGAAAGAACCAAAAGAACCAGAAGTGAAACCGGAGGATCCGAAAGAACCAAAAGAACCAGAAGTGAAACCAGAGGATCCGAAGGAGCCGAGGGAACCAGAAGTGAAACCGGAGGAACCGAAAGAGCTGAAGGAACCAGAAGTGAAACCGGAGGAACCGAAAGATCTGAAGAAACCAGAAGTGAAACCGGAAGTAAGACTGGAAAAGTTAATTAAAGAACCGCAAGCAAAAGTAGAAAAAGAATTACCGAAAACAGGGGCAGCACATTCATGGATGATGTCAGTTGGTGCGGGAATTTCATTCTTAGTTGGCGGAGTATTATTCGTATTAGGTAGAAGAAGAAAACAATAATTTTTTAGACGAAAAGCACACTGAGTTCGATAGTTTATTGGACTCAGTGTGCTTTTATGTTATATAAAAGGAAAGCTCCTTCCACGTATGGAAGGAGCTTTATTTTTGCATATTAAAACATACTTGAGCTATGCATCGGTTGAAGTTTTGCATTTGGATCGAAGTAAGCTTTTGCATTGTTTACTGCTGTCGGTGCTTCGCCAAATCCACAAGCGATAAGTTTTACTTTTCCTTCATATGTACAAATGTCACCAGCAGCGTAAATGCCAGGAATATTTGTTTCCATTTTTGAATTTACAAGGATGCTATTTTTTTGTATATCTAAGCCCCAGTTTTTAATTGGGCCAAGAGAAGAAACGAAGCCGTAGTTTACGATTACGTCATCAACATCGATGATAATTTTTTCCTCCGTTTTTACATGTTGAAGAACGACTTGTTCAATCTTGTCATCACCAATGAGTTCTACTGGAACGTATGGTGTACTTACTTCTGCACGAGAATTCATTAAGCTTTCTACGCTATGTTCATGCGCACGGAATTTATCACGACGATGAACGATTGTAACTTTTTCAGCAATCGGTTCTAACATCATTGTCCAGTCTACTGCTGAGTCGCCACCGCCAAATACTACGACGCGCTTACCAGCAAATTTATTCATATCATCAACGAAATAATGTAAGTTTTTCTTTTCGTATTTCGCTGTACCTTCTAATTCTAAGCGGCGTGGTTGGAAAGCACCATTGCCAGCAGTAATGATAACTGATTTAGAATAGTGAGTTTGCTTATTCGTAACAAGTTTAAATATACCGTCAGCTTGTTTCTCAAGCGTATCGACAGCTTCTTCTAAACAAACAGTTGGGTCAAATTTCTTCATTTGCTCTTTTAAGTTATCAACTAATTCTTGTGCGCGTACTTTTGGAAATCCAGCCACATCATAAATGTATTTTTCAGGGTAGAGTGCGGATAATTGTCCGCCAAGTTGAGGTAAGCTTTCAATGATTTTTACACTTGCTTGTCTCATACCGCCATAAAATGCTGTGAACAGTCCCGTTGGACCACCACCAATAATTGTTATGTCGTAAACTTTTTGATTTTCTGCCACTTTCATTCCCCCTATAGATGGAATTTTGATATTGATTTCATATATTGTTCATATGTACACGAAAATCCTGCAAATGATGACACTTTCAAATAAATGATAGCATATTTGAGTTCATAATACTTCTGAAAACGACTGAATTGTGTGTAAGTTTTCGCATAGGTTCTTTTTTATTGTATAAAATATACAGAAAGGAAAATACATGAAAAAAAGGCTAAAAAACCCTTGAAAACGCTATGTTATTTTAAAATATTGATAATTCTCCAGACGCTTGAATTCTGGAATAAAACCGACTAATATAGGGAAGTATTATGTTAAATTTCTATGACAAAATTCGTACGATTTTTTGACTGCGTTTTGTTATGATATAGAATGTGATAAATTCCACATTCTTGACAAATAGAGTTTTTAGTACTTGGTATTATTTTTCATTACTATTATATAAAGAAAAGGGTTGTGATTTGGTGAAGACTCCAAAAATCGTAGTTTTAGGTGCAGGTTATGGCGGGATGATTACGACTGTTCGTCTGCAAAAAGCATTATCTGTAAATGAAGCTGAAATTACGCTAGTAAACAACAACAGCTATCACTACCAAGCGACTTGGTTACATGAGAGCGCAGCTGGTACATTACAAGATGAAAAAATCTGTCTAGATATTCAAGACGTTATTGATACAAATAAAGTGAACTTTGTACAAGACACAGTAGTAGAAATTAAAGCTGCTGAAAAACGCATTATCTTAAAAGATGGCGAGTTAGAGTATGATTACTTAGTAATTGGTCTTGGTTTCGAATCAGAAACATTCGGAATTACAGGATTAAAAGAGCATGCATTCTCAATCGCTAACATTAATGCAACTCGTGAAATTCGTGAGCATATGGAAGCTAGTTTCTCTAAATATGCAACTGAACAACGCGATGAGTTAGTAACAATCGTTGTTGGTGGTGCTGGATTTACTGGTATCGAGTACGTAGGTGAGCTTGCAAACCGTGTTCCTGAACTTTGCAAAGAGTATAATGTACCACGTGAAAAAGCACGTATCATCTGTGTAGAAGCTGCTCCAACAGCACTTCCAGGTTTCGATCCAGCGTTAGTAGAATACGCTGTAAAACAGCTTGAGAAAAAAGGTGTAGAATTCCGCATCGGTACAGCAATTAAAGAAGCAACTGAAGAAGGTATTATCGTTGCGAATGGCGATGACACTGAATTAATTAAGTCTGAAACAGTAGTTTGGGCTGCAGGTGTTCGTGGTAATGGTATTGTGGAAGAGTCTGGCTTTGAAGCAATGCGCGGACGTGTAAAAGTTGATGAGTACATGCACGCTCCAGGATACGAAGATGTATTCATGGTTGGTGACGCAGCGTTAATCATTAATGAAGAAATTAACCGTCCTTACCCACCAACAGCACAAATTGCAATTCAACAAGGTTACAATATTGCACACAACTTAACTGTATTAGTTCGTGGCAAGGGCGAAATGAAGAAATTCGCATTCGATAATAAAGGATCTGTATGTTCTTTAGGTCATGACGATGCAATGGGCGTTGTTATGGGTAAAAAGTTAACAGGTTGGAAAGCTTCCTTCATGAAGAAAGTAATCGATAACCGTTACCTATTCTTATTAGGTGGACCTTTATTAGTTCTTAAAAAAGGTAAATTAAAGTTCTTTTAATATATAGTAGAAAAAGCAGAAACGGCTAAGAGCTGTTTCTGCTTTTTTCATATTAAAAATATAGTATAATATATAAAAAAGAAAGAATATTCTGTCCGTTCTGATGGAGGAGGTTATTACATCATGGAGAAACGAGGGAAGGTATGGCTAGCTGTTAGTGGTTTAGTAGCTACAAAAGATGGTAGGTGGCTATTTGTTAAGAAGAAATACAGTGGATTAAAAGGGAAATGGTCTTTACCGGCTGGTTTTGTAAATGAAGGTGAGACGGTTGATGAAGCTGTGAAACGCGAAGTGTTAGAAGAGACAGGCATTGTCGCTCATGTGAAGGGAATTATTGGTGTTCGATCGGGTGTTATTCGTAATGAGATTAGTGATAATATGATTATTTTCCTTTTGGAACCTGAAGGAGAAAATATTATTGTACAGGAGAAAGAATTGTCTGAAGTGGCGTTCTTACATCCGGATAAGATTGTAGACGATCCGAATACGTCTGTGCTTATTAAATATTTGTTAGAAGGAAGATCAGAACTACATCTTGAAGTGGACAAAACATTAAATCCAGGTGAACCATTTGGTTATACAGCTTATCACGTATTTACGGCACGTGCGGAGGAGAGGGGAAAAGAGTGAGTATACCGGTACTACTTATTTCAATGATGTTATTCTTTATTTTGTTCTTTGGAATTGGATTTTTACTCAATATGATTTTGCGAGCTACTTGGGTAATGGTTATTGTGTATCCGATTGTTTGTATGCTTATTATTAATAAAGCGAGTATGTGGGATTATTTTTCAAAACCGAAAGAAACATTTTCTTCATTTGGGACAAGTGTATCGCACTTAGGACAAGCAGACGTATTTATTCTATCTACTGGATTAGTAGGGGCTGCTTTAGCAGGAGTCGTAATCAAGAAACTTCGGAAAAGCGGATATCAAATGTTTTAATCTCCAATTAAGTTGGAGATTATTTTTTTTGCATATTCCTTCATCGTATAGGGAATGATTAACGATGAAGGAGTGTGGAATATAAAAATGTTAAAACGATATTGTATTCGCATTATGATGACTTGTTTACTTGCAATTGCATTATGCGTAACATGGAATGCTTTCACAGGAGTTTCTTTATTAGAGATTGTAAAGATATATGAAGGAATGAGTGCAAAAGAAGTACATGCAGCAGAAGTTAAGAGAAATGTTGCTCCGAGTAAAGAAGTGATAAATGCTTTAGAGCAGGCAAACGACTGGTCTAAATATCGTTCAATTGAAATGACTGCAACAGGTTATACATCGGGGATTGAGTCAACTGGTAAGAGGCCAGGGCATCCAGAGTATGGCATTACATATTCAGGTGTCAAAGTGAAAAGGGATTTATATTCCACAATCGCTGCGGACTTACGCGTATTTCCGATTGGAACGATTCTATTCGTACCAGGTTATGGATATGGTGTAGTAGCTGATAAGGGCGGTGCAATAAAAGGAAACCGTCTTGATTTATATTATGATACGGTGAAAGATGTTTATAGCCAATGGGGTAAGAAAAAAGTAAATGTGTACGTAGTAAAAGTAGGAAATGGTAAGTTTACAGAAGAAGAGTTAACGATGTTAAATCAAGACGAAACGATGCAAGTGTTTCGTGGTCAATATTTAAAACAAAGATAGTCTAGTCGTAATTACGCTAGACTTTTTTTCTTGGCTTATTTCATGATAGAGGAGATTTTGGATCTGCGATTTTACACGCCATATAACTGTAGTTAGAATTATCGCATTTTATCGAAAATAAAGTTATAATGGTGGTAGAGAAATTTAGGGGGTCTGAACATGTTTCAAGTACAAAAAGAATTAGCAGGTCATGAAGCGGTAATTGTTGCTTTATTTGAAGAAGAGAAAATGAGTAGTTTTGTACAAGAACTGGACAAAGCGTTTGAAGGGCAATTACAAGTTTTACTAGAAGAGAAAGAATTATCTACGAAGAAAAAGGCCATTTCGAAAGTACATAGCTTAGGGAAAACAAATGTGAAACGTTATTACTTTGTTGGTTTAGGAAAGAAAGAATCTTACACGACAGAAACGTTACGTGCGGCTCTTGGTAAGGCGTTTAAAACACTGCAAGCAGCAAAAGTACAAGATGCAGCAATCTTACTTGATTCTTTCGTAACAGAGAAATTAGACGCGATTGATGTCGCTCATATTGCGGCAGAGGTACAAGGCCTTGGTACATATGAGTTACAAACGTATAAATCAGATAAAAAGGATCGTGTAGAGTTAGAGAAGTTCACGGCTATTACAGCGGAAGATGCACAAGAAATTGAAGCAGCATTAACAGTTGGCTACGTACATGGACGTGCAACAAATTCAGCTCGTACACTTGTAAATATGCCGCCAAACGTATTAACAGCGACAAAGCTTGCTGAGTATGCTGTTGAATTAGCGGAGAAATATGATATGGACTATAAAGTTCTTGAGAAAGAAGAGATGGAAGACCTTGGTATGGGTGCGTTACTTGCAGTAAACCAAGGTAGTGTAGAGCCACCAAAAATGATCGCTCTTATTTATAAAGGAAAAGAAGAGTGGACAGATGTCATTGGATTCGTTGGAAAAGGTATTACATACGATACAGGTGGTTATTCTTTAAAGCCACGTGAAGGCATGGTTGGTATGAAAGGTGATATGGGCGGTGCAGCTGCTGTATTAGGTGCGATGGAAATTATCGGTGAACTTCGCCCAGAACAAAATGTGATCGCTGTTATTCCTTCAACTGATAACGTTGTAAGTGGTACGGCATTTAAGCCAGACGATGTAATCACATCTATGAGCGGAAAAACAATTGAAGTATTAAATACGGATGCAGAAGGTCGTCTAGCTTTAGCTGACGGTATTACGTATGCGAAAAAACTTGGTGCAAACTACCTTGTTGATGTTGCCACATTAACAGGCGGTGTAATTGTTGCACTTGGAAACTATACGACAGGCGCAATGACAAATAATGAAGAGTTATTTGAGCAAGTGCTAGAGGCTTCTATGGAAACA
This sequence comes from Bacillus sp. RZ2MS9, assembly GCF_001816185.2. NCBI lineage: Bacteria > Bacillati > Bacillota > Bacilli > Caryophanales > Bacillaceae > Bacillus > Bacillus sp. RZ2MS9. Next base: position 4,791,531 of record NZ_CP049978.1, on the reverse strand, counting down.
GATGAGCCAATTTGGCAACTACCGATTTTTGATCGTGATAAAGAACGTGTGAGAAACAGTAAGTTTGCTGATTTAAATAACTCACCAGGCCGTGAAGGACATGCGGTTATGGCAGGTACATTCCTAGGCGAATTCGCTGAAGATACACCATGGGTACACTTAGATATCGCTGGAACATCAGAAACAAAAGGCGCGCACGACTTAGGTCCAGCTGGAGCAACTGGTGCAATGGTACGTACACTTGCAACACTTGTAGAGCGTTTTGGAGAAGAATAAGAGTATAAGTGAAGACTGTTCCGATATTTTGGAACAGTCTTCTTTTTTATAGGTTTGTTTATCCCACTATTTGCCGGGTAGTAAGACCCATAATTCAAAATTCAGCGAAAGGAAAGCAGTTAGGTCGGATTGCCGGTAAACGCTCGATTGGTGAGGGCTGATTAAAGTTTCACTTTATAAAGAAATCGTATACAAAACCCCATTTAAAGCAAAAGAAGTACGGCCCGTTTCTTCAGAGACAACTAATATAAGTGCATCACTCTTTTCTGATAAGCCAATTGCAGCTCTGTGACGTGTTCCTAGCTCAGGATCAACTTCTGTACTTTTCGTTAAAGGAAGAATATTAGCAGCTGAGACAATATGATTATTTTTTACGAGAACGGCACCGTCATGAAGAGGGTTACCTGGATAAAATATTGATTCGAGTAATGGCGCAGTTAAATGAGCGTTTAATGTCGTTCCAGTTTGAATGAGAGCTTCAAGCGTCTCGTTTCGTTCCACGACGATAAGAGCACCATGTTTTCTGGCGCTTAAATGTTGGATAGCTGTCGTAATAAAAGATGAACTTTCCGTATAAGGTGATAAATATGCCTGAATATAGTATGTAGCTGCCAATGTTTGTACATTTGCTAACATATGATGAATATCTTCCATTTTGCATAAAATACATTCGTCTTCTTTATCGATTGCGTTCCTCATAATCGATAGTTCTTTTTCAGCAATTTCAATCATTTGCTTTGTTTGTATTTTGAGCTCTTCTGACAAGCCCCATTCGTGCATAATCCTCATTCCCTTTAGTGGAGTATTTAACAATAGTGTATACAAATATTCCTAGTAAAATCCTGTTAGATTTTATAAAATATTGAGATACAGCATGTTTTTTTCATATAATAAAGGTATGACGAGCGAGAGGAGAGAGAAGAATGAATTGGAAACAAGAATTTAGTCGCTGGCTTTCTTACGCACAATTAGATGCAGAATTAAAAGAACAGCTAGAAAATATGAAGCAAGATGAGAAGAAAATCGAGGATAGTTTTTATAAAAATCTAGAGTTTGGCACAGGTGGTATGCGTGGTGAACTTGGTGCTGGTACGAACCGTTTAAATGTATATACAGTTCGTAAAGCAACAAAAGGATTAGCAAGCTTTATCGAAAAGTTAGGTGAGGAAGCGAAAAAACGCGGTGTTGTTGTAGCCTATGATTCTCGTCATAAATCACCTGAGTTTGCAATGGAAGTTGCTGCTACACTTGGTGCACGTGGTATCACAACATATGTGTTTGAAAGCTTACGTCCAACGCCAGTACTTTCTTTCGCAGTTCGTCATTTACATACAGTAAGTGGAATCGTTCTTACGGCAAGCCATAATCCGCCTGAATATAACGGATACAAAGTATACGGTGAAGATGGTGGACAGTTACCTCCAAAAGAGGCAGATGAGTTAATTAGCTACGTAAATGCAGTAGAAGATGAATTAACAGTTGAAGTCGCTGATGTAGAGCAATTAAAAGCTGACGGTTTATTACATATTATTGGACAAGAAGTAGATGATGCATATGCTGCAGAATTGAACAATGTCATCATTAATAAAGAAATGGTGGAAAAGGTTGGTAAAGACTTAAAAATCGTCTTTACACCATTACACGGAACATCAAATATTTCTGTACGCCGTGGTTTAAAAGAAGTTGGATTTACAGATGTAACAGTTGTAAAAGAACAAGAGTTACCAGATCCAAACTTCTCTACAGTAAAATCACCGAACCCAGAAGAGCACGCAGCGTTTGAGTATGCAATTCGTGACGGTGAAAAGGTAGGCGCAGATGTATTAATCGCAACTGATCCTGACGCAGACCGCCTTGGTGTAGCAGTGCGTAATCATAATGGTGAGTTCCAAGTATTAACAGGAAACCAAACAGGTGCATTAATGCTTGATTACTTACTATCTCAAAAGAAAGAAAACGGAACGCTTCCAGAGAACGGTGTCGTATTAAAAACAATCGTAACGTCTGAAATTGGTCGTACAATTGCAAAAGCATACGGTTTAGATACAGTTGATACGCTAACTGGATTTAAATTTATCGGTGAGAAAATTAGACAGTATGAAGAAAGCGGACAATATGAATTCCAATTCGGTTATGAGGAAAGCTATGGTTATTTAATCCGCCCATTCTGCCGTGATAAAGATGCAGTACAATCTGTTCTATTTGCATGTGAAGTAGCTGCATACTACAAATCACAAGGGAAAACGTTATATGACGGTCTATTAGAAGTATTTGAGAAGTACGGCTTCTTCCGTGAAGACCTTGTATCGTTAACGTTAAAAGGAAAAGATGGAGCGGAAAAAATCCAAGAGATGATGGCAACGTTCCGTGAGAATCCTCCGAAAGAAGTGGCGGGCTTAACAGTCGTAGCAGTTGAAGACTATAAAGCGAGCGTTGTTACATCTTTACAAGATGGACATAAAGAAGAGATTCACTTACCGAAATCAAATGTGTTAAAATATCAATTAGAGGATGGTTCATGGTTCTGCCTACGCCCATCTGGAACTGAGCCGAAGATTAAGTTTTACTTTGGTGTAAAAGATAGTTCTTTACAAAATAGTGAACAAAAGTTACTTACTATTAAAGAAGACATTATGAATCGTTTATAATACAAAGTAATTTTAAGTAGTAAGGAACAAAAGGGAGCGAAATCTCCCTTTTGTTTTATGTAGGAAATGCTTGCTATTGATTCCGACAGGAGAGAGGGTATTTTGTGATGAAAAAAGTAAGAAAAGCGATAATCCCAGCAGCTGGATTAGGAACACGTTTTTTACCAGCAACGAAAGCAATGCCGAAAGAAATGTTACCGATAGTAGATAAACCAACGATCCAATACATTGTAGAAGAAGCAGTGAAATCTGGAATCGAAGATATTATTATTGTTACTGGTAAAACAAAGCGCTCTATCGAAGATCATTTTGATAACGCATTTGAACTAGAACAAAACTTATTAGAGAAGAAAAAATATGAGTTGCTTGAAAAAGTACAAGCTTCTTCAAAAATGGTAGATATTCATTACATCCGTCAAAAAGAGCCGAAGGGACTAGGACATGCTGTTTGGTGTGCACGTAAATTCATTGGTGATGAGCCATTTGCAGTGTTACTAGGTGATGATATTGTCCAAGCTGAGAAACCGTGTTTACGTCAATTAATGGATGAGTATGAAAAAACACTTTCTTCTGTTATTGGTGTACAAACTGTTCCAGAGTCGGAAACACATCGCTATGGAATTATCGATCCATTAGAACAAGAAGGTCGTCGTTACCAAGTTCGCAATTTCGTTGAGAAACCAGCACAAGGTACAGCTCCTTCAAACTTAGCGATTATGGGGCGCTACATTTTAACGCCTGAAATCTTTATGTTCTTAGAACAGCAACATGTCGGTGCTGGTGGTGAAATTCAGTTAACAGATGCAATCCAAAGCTTAAATGAAATCCAACGTGTATTTGCCTACGATTTCGAAGGAAAGCGCTACGACGTAGGTGAAAAGCTAGGATTCGTTCAAACGACAATCGAAATGGCTCTGCAACACCCAGAATTACGTGATGACATGGTTGCGATGATGAAGAAAATTTTAGAAGAACAAGCGAATCAAGAGTCATAATAAAAAATGAGTTATTTCAGTATACTGAAATAACTCATTTTTTTATTATGAAATCGTCGAATGAGAATGCTGATAAGCAGAACGACGCACAGCATAATATATGCGAGGTGCGATAATAGCACCGATAATTGTAAATGCAATATCTTTTACTGCAAACCACATCATAATCATCCAAGCAGCTTTATAGCTCATATTACCGCCCATAAAGAGATTGACTGCCCCGTACATGTAAGTAGTACCGATTATATAAGTTAAAATAATTCCTGTGAAAGAGGCAATTGCAAATGTAATGAATGTTGGTCTTTCTTTTTGTTCTACTAGTTTTCCGGATACGTAAGCAACGATAATAAATGCGATAATAAAACCACCAGTAGGATCTAAAAGTGCTCCAAATCCAGCTTTGAAGTTAGCGAAGATTGGTGCGCCGGCTACGCCAACGAGCATATATACAGTCATGGATAAGGCACCAAGTCTACTTCCAAGAAGAAGACCTGCTAAAATTGCGAAAAATGGTTGCATAGATAATGGGATGCCTGCTACTTGAAGGAATGGTGCCCAAGATACAATATTTGCACCGATTGCCATAAGAGCAACGAACATGGCAGCTAATGCTAAATCTAAAACATGAAATCTTCTCATAATGTTAACCTCCTGTTGTTTTTAGGTTAACATTATCGTAGCGAAAATATTTACTTGTTGTCAATCAAAATATTTTGATAAGAAGGCTTTAAATAGTCTCTTAGCAACGTATATGGAATACGAAATTGCGGAATTCCACTTGAATAGGGAGCAATCTCATATAAAGGGAAATAAATGACGAGATTGTCTGGCTCTAAAAAGAAGTGGAATTTTTTCATACTCATTACTTTTTCAGTTGCATCAGGAAAATAAATGCTTTCATTTTGTTTAATTTGTCGTACAATCTCCGCACGGATTACATCTTTATATTTATCCTTTTGTTCAAATAAATCGTCTAAGTGCAGTACCTTTTTTTCGTTTAAATCGAATGTATTTGCCTTCCACGTATAAAGACCGTGTGCTCCGCCAGTATATTGATAGTAATTCACATATAGGCTAAGAAAAGGTGGTTTGTTTAAAGAGACTTTATAATCAACATTTGCTACGTACGGATGAAATGGTGTACTAGATCCTTCTGTCTCTTTATAATATTTTTTTGCTTCTTTTTCTAATTTGGTTTTAAATTTGTCAGTGGATTTTTTGTAGTATAAATTGAGTTTATTTTGAAATTTAGAGTCAGAAAATTTTTGAAAAGAAGGCCTGTTTATTTGATATTCTATATAAGGTTTCTTACCTTTTTGCGTTACAGTCTTAACATCGATTGTCAGGTTAGATGCTTTGGCTGTTATTGCACAATTTGGTACAATAGTCAGCAAGGAGAACATAAGCAGTAATATACAAAATTTCTGTTTCATTTAGGTGAAGCCTCCTTATATAAGTGTTATAAGTAGTTTGAAAATAAATAGGTAAAATTATACATTTAATTAAAGTAAGAGAAGGGGGAAGCGATATGGCAAAAACTTTAATGGATTCACTTGGAATTGAGTTGTTAGAGATGACAGAAGATAAGGTGGTTGCTACGATGCCTGTTGATGAGCGTACGCATCAGCCATTTGGATTTTTACATGGTGGTGCATCGGTTGCATTAGCAGAAACAGTGGCAAGTGTTGGTTCATATAATTTAATTGATCAAGAAAAATGTATTTGTTTCGGATTAGAAATTAATGCGAACCACATTCGCTCAAAGAAAGATGGAATTGTAACAGCGATTGGAACACCAATACATAGAGGACAATCGACAATGGTTTGGGATGTTCGCATTATTGATGAAAATGATGATTTACTATGTATATCAAGATGTACAGTAGCAATTAAAGAAAAACGTGAAAAATAAAAAAGAGGCGCTCTTATGAGCAGCCTCTTTTTCTTATAATTAGAACTGGATTTTCTTCTCTAAGAAACCTTTTAGTTCGCTAATTGGCATACGAACTTGTTCCATTGTGTCACGGTCACGTACTGTAACAGCTTTGTCTTCAACTGAGTCGAAGTCGTATGTGATACAGAATGGTGTACCGATTTCGTCTTGACGACGGTAACGTTTACCGATAGAACCAGTTTCATCAAAGTCTACCATGAAGTCTTTAGCTAATTCTGCGAATACTTCAGTAGCACCTTCAGATAGCTTTTTAGATAATGGTAAGATAGCTGCTTTGTATGGTGCTAAAGCAGGGTGGAAACGAAGAACTGTACGAGAATCGTTTTCTAATTGCTCTTCTTCATATGCATCACATAAGAATGCTAATGTTACGCGGTCTGCGCCTAAAGATGGCTCGATGCAGTATGGTACGTAACGCTCATTCGTTTGTGGATCGATATAGTTAAAGTCTTCGTTTGAGTGTTCCATGTGACGTTTTAAGTCGAAGTCTGTACGAGATGCAACGCCCCAAAGTTCGCCCCAACCGAATGGGAATTTGAATTCAATGTCAGTTGTTGCATTACTGTAGTGAGATAACTCTTCTTCACCGTGGTCACGAAGACGCATGCTCTCTTCAGACATACCAAGTGAAAGTAACCAGTTTTTACAAGTTTCACGCCAGAATGCGAACCACTCTAAATCTTCACCAGGCTTACAGAAGAATTCAAGTTCCATTTGTTCAAATTCACGTGTACGGAATGTGAAGTTACCAGGTGTGATTTCGTTACGGAAACTCTTACCGATTTGGCCGATACCAAATGGAAGCTTTTTACGCATAGAGCGTTGAACGTTTTTGAAGTTTACGAAAATACCTTGTGCTGTTTCAGGACGAAGGAAGATTTCGTTTGTGCTAGACTCTGTAACACCTTGGAATGTTTTGAACATTAAGTTGAACTGACGGATTTCAGTAAATTCTTCACTACCGCAATCAGGACATTTTACTTCATGTTCTTTCATTAAGTCAGCCATTTGGTCGAAAGTAAGACCGTCAACAACCATTTCAATGCCTTTTGCATCTAAAGCATCCTCAATTAATTTGTCAGCACGGTGACGAGCTTTACATTTTTTACAGTCGATCATTGGATCGTTGAAGTTACCAACGTGACCAGAAGCGATCCAAGTTTTAGGGTTCATTAAAATAGCTGCGTCTAAACCAACGTTGTGTGGAGATTCTTGAATGAATTTTTTCCACCAAGCTTTTTTAACATTATTTTTTAATTCGATTCCAAGTGGACCGTAATCCCAAGTGTTTGCAAGACCACCGTAAATTTCAGAACCAGGGAAAACAAAACCGCGATGTTTCGCTAAGTTTACAACTTGTTCCATTGAATACATAAGAAAATCCTCCTTTTGAAAGTTAACGTATTGGCGATGACATACTCTGATACTTTGGAAACGGGCAGTATATGTTAAAAAGAACATAAAAAAACGCTCATCCCAAGGCTTATTTGCCTAGGGACGAGCGTTTGCCCGCGGTTCCACCCTAGTTGATACACAAAAGGTGCATCCACTTTATCATGTATTGCTCGAGACTGCCGTTTCCTTGCGTCTTCAGGCTTTCACTATCCCTGAATCGCTTTTTATGCAAGTACTTATAAGTCCGTCATCGCTACTTATATTAATAATAATGAACATATTCTAACACGTTCTTTTTTAAATCTCAATAGAGGAACGCGTCTATCTATGATAGAGTCTCGCCTATTTTTTCATTATTTATTCCGTAATTTTGCTTAATATGCTTAATTGCTTCACGCTTACTTAATGGAGCGAGCTCATTGCTTTGCACGTATTCCCAAACTACATCCTGATTTGTTTTTGCATATTCACGAAGGACCCAGCCAATTGCTTTTTGAATGAAAAATTCTTTTGAAGAATGTAGTTGTCCAATAATCCAGAAAAGAAGTTCTTCATCCATCTTTTGTTTATATTTGAGTTGGAATAAAATAGTGGCACGTTGTAACCAAATGTTATCTGATGCAATCCATTTTGGGATATAGGCAGAAATCAATTCTGGATGTTGTAAAAAGATATTACCTAAAAATGTAGGTACGATGCTATCGACAGTGTCCCACCAAGATTTTGTTACAATCAATTCTTCTAAGAAGGGGATATGTGTTTCGTTTATATGCTTTTTATATTTTTGCATAATATCAAGTGCAGCCGCTTGGAATTCACGTTCTGGTAAGTCCCAAAGTTCAAGTACGATAATTTGGAAGTCTCTTTTATCTGGGAGAGTATGTATTTGAATGATGTCTTTTAATAATTGGCGTCTTTCCGGTGTTTGAATACCTAGAAATGGGAAGTGATTTTTCATATAACGAGCCATAGGTTCTGCTTTTTCAAGATTTTGATGAGCTGTAAAATGCTCTTGTAATGCTTTTACAAATGGATGCATACGTGTTTCTCCTCTCTTATTCTCTTTCTTCTCTTATTATACAAAGAGTTTGGATAAATTTTAAAACATAACTTGCAATGTAATGAAATATGTTGAAAGTAGAGAGGAGAGGATAAGATGGAGGATCAAGGCGTACTAGCAGGTTTCTTTGCTCTTAGTTTTGCGTTTATTCTTGTTATATTGATTTGGGCAATTATTTCATATTTGTTAACGGCTTTTGCACTTTATTCGATGGCGAAAAATGATGGTGCAACGGACGGGGTGCTTGCGTTTATTCCGTTTTTGAATAGTAAGACGTGGGGGGACTTAGCGAAAGATAAATTACCAGATTTTTTGAAGGAAGAAGCAGGGTGGAAAGTATTCGGCATATATGTTGCATGTTTCATTTTTAATTTCGTACCAATTATAAGTTTACTAGCAACAGCTGTATCGATTGTATTGTCCATTTATCTTATCTACGCTATTTTAGACAGATACGGAACGAACTCTATATTATTTACGATTATTCATGTAATCACATTTTCGGTGTTCTTACCGATTCACTTATTTATTATTCGAAATGAACCGGTGAGATATAAAGAGTAGATTTTTCATTTTTGTTGATAAGTAGATATAAGTAAAAAAGCGCTCTGATTATCAGAGCGCTTTTTCTACTACATAAGGTAGCGTAAATAAATATAAATGTGAGAAATGATTAATGAAACGATCATAATTGGGAAACCGACTTTTAGGAAGTCCATGTAACTAAATTTATGTCCTTCGCGGCTCGCGATACCTGCAACGATTACGTTAGCAGAAGCTCCGATTAATGTTCCGTTTCCGCCCAGACAAGCACCTAGTGCTAATGCCCACCATAATACATCGATTTGTGCGTCAGATGGTGATAAGCCTAGCCCAACTGCCATATCGTTAATAAGTGGAATCATTGTTGCGACGAATGGGATGTTATCAATTGTTGCAGAGGCGATACCAGATACCCATAAAATAAGGATGGATGCGTAAGAAATATCTCCGCCTGTTATACCAATTACTTTTTGAGCTAACATTTTGATAAGACCGATATCGATAAGTCCTCCAACAAGTACGAATAACCCTGCGAAGAAGAAGATTGTTACCCACTCTACGCTTGCAAATACTTCTTCAATTTCATGTTCTTTCACACCAATTAACATAAGTACAGTAGCACCAGTTAAGGCGATAATAGCGGCATCGATATGGAAAATAGAATGAGTCATGAAACCTACAATCGTAAGTCCAAGTACCGTTAAAGATTTTTTCATTAATACTGGGTCTTTAATGTACTGTTTTTCATCTAAGCTCATTAATTTTTTAACTTGTACAGGATCGGCAATTAATTGTTTGCGATACATGAAGTAAAGTATTATCGCTGTAACTGCAATAATAATAATTACAATTGGTGCTAGATTCAATAGGAAAGCATTGAAGTCTAAATGCTTATTTGCAGAACCAATCATAATGTTAGGTGGATCACCAATTAATGTTGCTGTTCCTCCAATGTTTGAAAAAATAATTTCAGAAAGTAAATAAGGAACAGGATTTACTTGCAGTATGCGCGTAATAGATAAAGTAACTGGAACAACAAGAAGTACAGTTGTAACGTTATCTAAAAATGCGGAGCCAAGCGCGGTAAGTAAGGAAAGTGAAATTAAAATTTTAATTGGATTTCCTTGTGCCCCTTTTGCTGCTTTAATGGCAACGTATTGGAAGACACCTGATTTACTCGTAATGTTCACCAAAATCATCATACCGATGAGTAGCGTAATCGTTCCCCATTCAATATGTTTCGTAAAGGCGTTATGTAAATCGACGACCCCCACAATTACCATGAGTGCTGCACCAAGAAGTGCGATGACAGCGCGATTAATTTTTTCAGAAATAATAATGGCATATGTAATTAAAAAGACTGCGATAGCAAAATAATACTGCCAGTTAGCGAGTTCTTGCGTTGTTTCGTGCAAAAATCTCATCTCCTTTCATTCACTTTTTCTTAGTGTGTCAAAAATGCTCTAGAAGAAACACACATAACGTCATTATAAAGTAGGAAAATGGCGGATGTAAATGAAAGGAGAGATTTTGTCATATTTTCTGCATAGGTCATTTTTTCTTATTTTTTAAAATATTTGTGGGCATTTGACATATATATAAGATACATCCAATCTGAATATTTAAAATGGAATTAGCATTCGAGCTTGTTCGTGTAGGAGTGTCAAATAGAAAGGAATGACAAAAATGATAAGGAAGGGATCGTATGGATGAACAACGATTTTTATTTTTAGACTTTGAGTTTACGATGCCCCAGCATAGAAAGAAACCGAAAGGATTTTTTCCAGAGATTATTGAGGTAGGACTCGTTTCAGTTGCTGGCTGTAAGGTAGAAGATACGTATTCATCACATGTTAGGCCGAAAACATTTCCCTCTTTAACGGATCGATGTAAGAAGTTTTTAGGAATAAAACAAGAAGTCGTGGATAAAGGGATTTCATTTCCTGAACTCGTTAAGAAGCTTTCAGAATACGAAACGAAATGTAAACCGACAATTGTAACGTGGGGAAATATGGATATGAAAGTGCTGAAGCATAATTGTGAAATGGCAGGGATAGCTTTTCCATTCTTCGGACAGTGTCGTGATTTATCGCTTGAGTATAAGAAGTTTTTTGGAGAAAGAAATCAAACAGGATTATGGAAAGCAATTGAGGCGTATGGAAAAGTAGGGACAGGGAAGCATCATTGTGCGCTTGATGATGCAATGACGACGTACAACATTTTTAAACTAGTAGAAAAAGATAAAGAGTATTTAGTAAAACCAGCACCTCCAACATTAGGAGAACTTGTTGATTTTTCAAAAGTGTTAAAGAAAGTGAGCACACAGTAACGACCAAATTGCACATTATGTAATTTGGTCGTTTTGTTTTTTAGAGTTTGTAGTCTTTCTTTAACTGTTCTAATGTTTCTAGACTACGCTCTGCAAAAGGTGAATCATCTTCAGAAAATGAATTCATTTGAGTTTCTAATGCTAATTTTAGTGAATCTGTATAATCCGGAATTTCTCCTTCATATTTCTTCACCATTTGTTCTGGAATGTTCGTTTGCTCACGAAAAGCTAAAGCACGTCTTTCGTGGAAAAATGGTACGTCAGCTTGTTTTACGTTATGTAAGTCACCTTGCACCGGATGTTTTAAAACAGCTAATACTTTTACGACGTAACTGCCAGGGCGGCTATTTGTAACCTCACCAATGTATTTTCCTGTTTTATAAATACCAGTAACGATTTCACCAATTTCAAATGTTTCTCTCATATTTTTCACCTCAAGTTTATAGTAAGGAAAGTGAGGGAAGGAGTCAAAGAAATCCTTCGTTTTCAGAACGCCCCTTGAGAATATGGGTAGGTTGCACTATAATTTAAAATAATATAACAGAAAATTCTGATGTTTTATAAATCCTATAATAAGGAGTGTTCTATATGATGCCTTTATATTTTCCGGAAGATAAAACAGAATATATTATTCCGGGGATTGTTTGCGTTCTATTTATTATCGGTGCTATTGCCACGTGGCGCATGTTTATTCGTATATCAAAAAGAGAAGCAGACCGATTACAGAAAGTTGAAGAAAAACTATTAGCTGAAAAGAAACAGTAACTCATTTTTGTATGTTTCCTTCTATGCTCGGACAATCTAAGGGCAGAATATATTTTGGAGGGAATAAAATGAAAAAACGGCTTTTTTTCAGTTGTTGTTTACTATTTCTGATGGCAGGTTGTGACCAAGGAAAGCCGAAAGAAATTGACGTGAAATTACATAATGCTTCAGGTGATGAAGTGGGGACTGCGAAAGTAACTCAGCAAACAAGCGGAGTGAAAATTAAGATTAAAGGGGAAGGTTTCACGCCAGGCCCGCACGGCATACATGTGCACGAAATTGGTGAGTGTAAAGCACCACGATTTGAATCATCTGGGAATCATTTTAATCCTGATAATAAAAAGCATGGACTCCTTAATCCGAAGGGTGCAGAAAACGGTGATTTACCGAACGTAGTTGCAGATGGTTCTGGAAAGATTAAAGCAGAAATCGATGCACCTCACATTACACTTGAAGAAGGGAAAACGACGATTCATAGAAAAGATGGAGCGTCTATTATTATTACAGAAAACCCTGATGATGGTATGACACAACCGACAGGTAAATCAGGGGATCGAATTGCTTGTGGCGTAATTGTAAAAAAAGCATCGGATATGAAGAAAAAGTAAAAGCTACCGTGAATGGTAGCTTTCTTTGTGAAATGTAATTGAAAATATATCAGCGATTATTGGAATATATCGACTGTAACTCAAATTATATCGGCGATTATTGGAATATATCGACCGTAACTTGAAATATATCGATTTACCGACAAAATATGACAAAGGAGTCTGCCCCAAGAATGATTCGGGACAGACTCCTTTCTTATTATGAAAACGTATGACGCAGTCTGTTTAAAATTTCTTCTAAAACAGATCGTGGACAGCCGATGTTAATTCGAATATGTTCTTCGCCACCTAACCCGTATTTCTCACCAGGTTCAACGATGATTTTTCCTTTTTCCTCAAGTAGTGCGGTACGCTCGTTTTGAGAAAGCTTTAGACGAGAACAATCAATCCATAATAAAAAGCTACCTTCTGGCTTCGTTACGGAAAGAGCAGGTATGTGAGTTTTAATATATTCACAAGCAAATTGAGCATTATCTTCTATATATAATCGAATTTCGTTTAGCCAATCATTACATTCTGTATAGGCGCTTTGCATCGCTGTATAAGCGAAGATATTTAACCCGTGGAAGCCTTGTCTATACTGGATGGCTGTAAAGGCATGACGGAGCTTTTCGTTTGGAATGATAATGATCGACGCTTGTAATCCAGCGATATTAAATGTTTTACTTGGAGCCATGCAAGTGATAGTGCGCTCTGCTAATTCTTCAGATAAGGAAGCGAACGGTGTATGTGTATGGTCTGCATAAATGATATCGGAATGAATTTCATCCGCCACAACGATTACGTCATATTTAGTACATAACGATCCGAGCTGCACAAGTTCCTCTTTCGTCCAAACGCGTCCGATTGGGTTATGAGGGCTACAAAGAAGCAAGAGTTTGATGCCTTGCTGAAACTGCTTTTCTAAATGCTTGAAGTCTATCACATATGTATCATTTTGTTTCTGTAATGGACTCACGCATAACTGCCTGTTGTTTGTTGTGACCATTTCGAAAAATGGAGGATAAATAGGTGGTTGTACGAGAACAGATTCGTTTTCTTTGGTGAAAGCCTGTATGCTCGTACTAAGAGCTGGAACGATTCCGGCACTAAAGACAATCCATTCTTTTTGAATATCCCAGTCGTATTGTTGTTTTGTCCAGTTACAAATAATATCTCCAATATTTTCGGGAGGAAGTGTATAGCCAAAAATCGGATGTTCGATTCGTTGTTTTAAGGCAGTTTGAATTGGTTTTGGTACTTCAAAATCCATATCAGCAATCCAAGCATGGATAAGTTCTTCGTTTTTATATGTATCCCATTTTGTGCTATGCGTTCCACGTCGATTGATTGCTTTATGAAATAGTTGCATAAGTTTGCTCCCTTCTTCTGTAAAACCAATAAGTTATGAAAGTTCTCTCTCTTCTTATAGAATAGCTGATGTGATAGGATAAAGAAAAGTATTAAAAAGTGAAAAGGCGGGAAGCGAATGGGTACATATGAAAAGATGATAGAGGTTGTGAAGAATTGGGATCCGTTTCAAATGGGACCGGAGTTTTATGAAACAGAAGCGAGCGATGTTGTGAGCGTCATAAGTGTGTTTGACGATCCAAAATACATCGCAAAGAAGATTCAACATATATACTTTATGTCTTTTGAGGAAGTACCTGCGCTTGAAAAATGTGAGAAATTAGCTGTGGAATTACTTGTAATAAAAGAAGGCGGAAGCTGTTCATTATAGGCTGTCGGGATTTCCGACAGCCTTTTTTATATTATCCCGCTATCTGCTGGGTAGTAAGACCTTCACCTCAAAATTTAGCGGAAGCAAAGAAGTTAGGTGGAGGCTGATTAAAGTTTCATTTTATTGCGCGGAAAAAGCGATAATTTCTTCATAAACATGTTCAGGCTTTTCTTCAGGTAGTAAATGTCCTGTATTTTCGTAAGAAATAAATTTTGAATTCGGTAAATCTTTGTGTAGACGATGACCTACATGTACAGGGACGACGCGGTCTTTTTCACCCCAAATGAGTAGGATAGGTGTTTCGATTTTTTGTAATTCAGTTGAAGATAAGTCACCTTCACGGTCTCGTATCATGCGAGTTAAAGCGGGAAATATGCGGTCGTCATAAAAAGGAGCGGAGTAACCTTTTTTCATTTCATCGTCAATTAATGAGTGATCATGAACGACATTCATTAAGTTATGAACAATGCCGCGCCTTATAATCCAGTTCTTTACGTATAAATGAAAGAACGGTAAATAAGAAGAGTATAGTAAAGGTAAGGTTGCGCGCGCTAAATAGCTCGAGCTACATAGTAAAATCGTCTTTGAAATGAGTTCAGGACGTATACGGTTTACATAGAGAGAAATTTGCCCACCCATAGAATGCCCAACTAATACAATGTTTGAGAGAGATAAATGTTCAATTAAATCAATAATAATCGTTGCTAAATTGTGATAAGAATACTTAAACAGATGAGACTTATCACTTTTTCCGAACGGTGGCAAATCAAGAGCAATGACTGTTCCTTCCTTCGATAGTAAAGGAATGAGACGGCGGTAACTGAATGAGGAAGATAAAAAGCCGTGAACGAGTATGAAAGTAGGACGTTCTGTTTTATTATCATGTTCATACAATTCGTAATGAACAGTAGTGCCGCGAGTGGAAAAAGTGAAATAAGGACAAGTATATTTATGATTCATTTTTTGTCACTCCATTGATTTTTGTTCATATCATCTCCAAGGAAGAAGAAAATATGTTAACAAAAAAAGGCAAGATGACGATGTCATCTTGCCTTTCGTTTATTCAGTATTACCCGCGAACAATATTAGGCGGTGTTTTTCCTTGTAACCCTGCAACTAAATTTTCAGCGGCGGTCATGGCCATTTGCTGACGAGTTTTTAATGTTGCAGATCCGATATGTGGTAAAGTCACAACATTTTGTAATGATAAGAGTGGATTATCTTTTTGAATCGGCTCTTGTGTAAATGTATCGATACCTGCTGCAAAGATTTTCTTTTCTGTTAAAGCATGGATTAACGCTTTTTCATCTACTGTTTTGCCGCGAGAAGCATTAATGAAGATTGCTGTGTCTTTCATTAATGAAAATTCCTTTTCTCCGATAAGGTGATATGTTTCATCTGTTAATGGAGTAAGAAGAACAATAAAATCAGACTGATTCAGTAGCGTCTGTAAATCACAATATGTAGCATCGAATTTTTGTTCAGCTTCTTCTTTACGACGGCGGTTATAGTAAAGAACATTCATATCAAATCCGAATTTTGCTCGTTTTGCAACGGCTTCTCCAATTCGGCCCATACCGATAATACCAATTGTGCTATGGTGTACATCTAGTCCGAAGTGTTCTTTTCCGATTTCAGCGTTCCATTCACCATTTTTCACGTAAGAATCGAGTTCGCAAACGCGGCGCCCAGCTGATAGCATAAGGGCGAAAACGAGATCAGCTACTGTATCATCTAATACGTATGGTGTATTCGTTCCGATAACATTTCGGTTTTTCATCGCTTGTAAATCAAAATTATCGTAACCGACAGAAATGTTGCTCACTACTTTTAAGTTAGGAGCTACTGTCAGTAATTCTTCATTAATAGCAAATCCGAAATTTAATAACCCATCTTTATCTTGTATTTTCTCTAATAGAATATCACGAGGTACTTTCTCATTTTGATCCCATTTTTCATAATCACAGTGTTCTGATAAATAGTTTTCTACAAATGTTGGAACTGGTTCAGCAATATAAACTTTTGGTTTCACGGTTCCATCCCCTTTCGCTTTATCCCGCATTTTTCCGCTGATTAAAGTTTCACTTTATTTTGACATAATTCAATAGAAAAATCTTCTTTTCAAACTTGAAAGGGTATTTGTATAATTTAGACACAAACGAAAAGGAAGGATGATTTATATGGTGACAGAAAAAGAATTAGAATTATTAGCTTGTCTTGAAAAGAGTAGTCGATTATCTGTAGATACATTAGCGAAGCTGTTAAATATAGAAGTAGAAGAAGTAAAGAAGATGGTTGCGAGATTAGAAAATGAAAAGATTATTGTGGATTATGTAACACATATCGATTGGACGAAAGTGAAAGAACATACAGGTTTAACGGCAATGATCGATGTGAAAGTTACGCCAAAGCACGGCGTTGGATTTGATGCGGTTGCTGAGCAAATTTATCGTTATTCAGAAGTGAAATCCGTTTATTTAATGTCAGGGACATATGATCTTTCTATTACATTAGAAGGGAAAACGATGGGGGAAGTAGCGATGTTTGTTTCTGAGAAATTAGCAACAATTGAATCTGTCGTTTCTACAACTACTCATTTCATTTTGAAGAAGTATAAACATGAGGGTGTTATTTATGAAAAAGACGATGATGATAAGCGAATTGTGGTGACACCATGAAGCAATTTGAACTATCTAGATCAGCAGAATCTTTAAAACCATCTGGTATTCGAAAATTTTTTGATTTAGCAGCAAATATGAAAGGTGTTATTTCCCTCGGGGTAGGAGAGCCAGATTTTGTTACCCCTTGGAATGTAAGGCAAGCATGTATTCGTTCTTTGGAACAAGGGTATACGTCATATACAGCAAATGCAGGATTATTAGAGCTCCGTCAAGAAATAGCAAAGTATCTAAAAAAACAATTTGCAGTATCTTATGACCCAAGTGATGAAATCATTGTTACAGTTGGAGCGAGCCAGGCGTTAGATGTAGCGATGCGCGCCATTATAAATCCTGATGATGAAGTGCTCATTATTGAACCAAGCTTCGTTTCTTATGCACCACTTGTGACATTAGCTGGAGGAGTTCCAGTTCCTGTGGCGACTACTTTAGAAAATGAGTTTAAAGTACTACCAGAACAAATTGAAGCAGCTATTACAGCGAAAACAAAGGCGATTTTGCTTTGTTCACCAAATAACCCGACAGGTGCAATGCTAAATAAATCCGAGCTTGAAGAAATAGCAGTGATTGTTGAGAAGTACAATCTAATTGTATTATCTGATGAAATTTATGCAGAGCTTGTATACGACGAAGTATATACAAGTTTCGCGAGTATTAAAAATATGCGTGAGCATACGATTTTAATTTCGGGATTTTCAAAAGGGTTTGCGATGACAGGATGGCGTCTCGGTATGATTGCAGCTCCTGTTCAATTTTCAGAATTAATGCTCAAAATCCATCAGTATTCAATGATGTGTGCACCGACGATGTCTCAGTTTGCAGCACTTGAGGCGTTACGGGCAGGGAACGATGAAGTGATTCGAATGAGAGATAGTTATAAGAAGCGTCGTAACTTCATGACGAAATCTTTCAATGAAATGGGTTTAACGTGTCATGTGCCAGGCGGAGCATTTTATGTTTTCCCTTCTATATCTTCAACAGGATTATCTTCAGCGGAATTTGCAGAACAGTTATTGCTGGAAGAAAAAGTGGCTGTTGTCCCTGGTAGCGTATTTGGCGAAAGTGGTGAAGGTTTTATTCGTTGTTCTTATGCAACATCGCTTGAACAACTTATGGAAGCAATGAAGAGAATGGAACGGTTTGTAGAGAATAAAAAAAGGACAAAACGTAATACGTTTTGTCCATAAAAGGGGGGGAATACTAGAAAGCCATGTGTTAGTATTCTATCCCAATATTGGATAATTATACTTCTTTAAGGGAAATTTTTCATGAATTTTGAATGAGTTCTGTCATAGTGGTATAATTTACTAATATAAGGTATACGCATTCTAGATAACGTTATCTAGAATGCGTACTAACCAATCGGATATTTAAAATAAATATATCTGCTTTGCTCTCTATAATTGTAGAGAGAATGGTAAACGTATGGGAGTGTTTCATATGTCAGAACAATATACAACAGGAGTGGTTGTAACAGGGAAAGTGACTGGAATTCAAGATTACGGTGCGTTTGTAGCGTTAGATGCAGAAACACAAGGGCTTGTGCATATATCTGAAATTACAAATGGATATGTAAAGGATATTCATGACTTTTTAAAGGTCGGCGATACAGTAGAAGTAAAGGTACTTTCAATTGATGAAGAGCACAGAAAAATGAGTTTATCGTTAAAAGCGGCGAAAAGAAAACAAGGAAGGATTCTTATACCGAACCCATCTGAAAACGGATTTAATACGCTGCGAGAAAAGTTGGCAGAATGGATTGAAGAGTCCGAGTTAACAAAGTAAAAGAGGAACGCATATGAGCGTTCCTCTTTTACTTTATCTTATGATATATATTTGCAAATATGATTGCATGCAATCATATTCGTATGTCGGAGGTGAAAGGACATACTGATTATCGAATTTCGTTTGTTTCTGGGTGCGTACCAAGATTTTCAGATGGTTTAAACAGTAAACCAAGGTTGATAAGCCCAGATATACCAACGATGCCGTAAATAATACGTGCAAGAGCTGAATTTTGTCCACCGAAAATGGCTGCTACTAAGTCAAACTGGAAAAACCCGATTAGTCCCCAGTTCACAGCGCCAATTACAGTAAAGACTAATGCGATACGTTGTAAAGTACTCATGAAAAAGCCCCCCTTAATTGTGAAGCATGAGCAAGCGATGAGTTAATTAACTCTTTTATAGAATGGGGTAGTTATGTTGTTTTTATACATAAAAAATGTTTGAAAGAAGATGTATATACATCTATACCGAAAAATGCGAATTTTTATGCAAAAAATGAACTTTTTCTAAAAAATATATATTGGTTACGTTTACAATGTTTGAATCGCTTGATTTACAACTTCAGTTTCGCTAAAGTGAATACAGAAATACATATCCATAATTGGAGGGAAAAAGATGAGTACACATGTAACGTTCGACTATTCTAAAGCGTTATCCTTCATCGGTGAACATGAAATCACTTATTTACGTGATGCAGTGAAAGTAACACATCACGCAATCCACGAAAAAACTGGAGCTGGGAACGATTTCCTTGGGTGGGTAGACCTTCCGCTTCAATATGACAAAGAAGAATTTGCTCGCATTCAAAAATGCGCAGAAAAAATTAAAAATGACTCTGACATTTTACTTGTTGTAGGTATCGGTGGTTCTTACTTAGGAGCACGTGCAGCAATCGAAATGTTAAACCATTCTTTCTACAACACGCTTTCTAAAGAACAACGTAAAACTCCACAAGTGCTATTTGTTGGACAAAACATTAGCTCCACTTACATGAAAGATTTAATGGACGTATTAGAAGGTAAAGACTTCTCTATTAACGTTATTTCCAAATCAGGTACAACAACAGAGCCAGCACTAGCATTCCGTATCTTCCGTAAGTTATTAGAAGAAAAGTATGGAAAAGAAGAAGCTCGCAAACGTATTTATGCAACTACAGATAAAGCGCGTGGTGCATTAAAAACATTAGCTGATAACGAAGGTTACGAAACATTTGTTATTCCAGATGATGTTGGAGGTCGTTTCTCTGTATTAACGCCAGTTGGTTTATTACCAATCGCAGTAAGTGGCTTAAATATTGAAGAGATGATGAAAGGTGCAGCTGCTGGTCGTGATGACTTCGGAACATCAGAACTAGAAGAAAATCCAGCTTACCAATATGCAGTAGTTCGTAACGCTTTATACAATAAAGGAAAAACAATTGAAATGCTTGTTAACTATGAACCAGCACTTCAATACTTCGCTGAGTGGTGGAAACAGTTATTTGGTGAAAGTGAAGGAAAAGATCAAAAAGGTATTTTCCCATCTTCAGCAAACTTCTCAACTGATTTACACTCATTAGGTCAATACGTTCAAGAAGGTCGTCGTGACTTATTTGAAACAGTCCTTAAAGTAGGTAAATCTACACATGAACTAACAATCGAATCAGAAGAAAACGATTTAGACGGATTAAACTACCTTGCTGGTGAAACTGTAGACTTCGTAAACACAAAAGCATACGAAGGTACATTACTTGCACATAGCGACGGGGGAGTACCAAACTTAATCGTCAATATTCCTGAATTAAATGAGTACACATTCGGTTACCTTGTATACTTCTTCGAAAAAGCATGTGCGATGAGCGGCTACTTATTAGGCGTGAATCCATTTGACCAACCTGGAGTAGAAGCATATAAGAAAAACATGTTTGCTTTACTTGGTAAACCAGGATTTGAAGAATTAAAAGCAGAATTAGAAGAGCGTTTAAAATAATAAAAAGCGACCGGATTCCGGTCGCTTTTTATTATTTTATCGAAAAGTCCATCAGTATATTCAAACTAAAGTGGGTATGCTAAAGGAAAAGTCTAGGAGGGATGGGCTTGATTCCGATTCAATCAAATTTAGAAGGACGTACATATGCGTTATATAAATTAGAAGAGATTATGAAACCACTTGGATATAGCATTGGTGGTAATTGGGATTATGATAAAGGATGCTTCGATTACAAAATCGATGAAGAAGATGGGTATCAATTTTTACGAGTGCCATTTACAGCCATTGATGGAGAACTAGATGTACCAGGCGTAATAGTTCGTCTTGGAACGCCGTATATTCTTTCGCACGTATATCAAGACGAACTAGATGATAATGTGAATACTTTAACAGCTGGAACAAGTGGAATGGATCAATTTGCTGAGCCGAAAGATCCAGATGGAGATGTGAAAAGAAAATATATCAATATTGGGAAAGTGCTCATGCAAGAATTAGAGCGTCATTTTACTAATGGTGAATAACAATGAGTATGTCGCTTTCAATGAGAACAAAGGAATGAACTGGATTAATCATATATTGTTCGTCGCGCTTTATACCTAGTAAGAGAATGTTTTGCTTTAAAAGAGTATAGCTACAATTGGCAAAAGTTTGTCCGGTGCAGGACGATGGAAGCTCCATCAGTTGTAATTTATTATCAGAGATTTCGTCGTAAAGTGAAAATAGTACACCTGAAATGGAAGGGAATAAAAGAGAAGCGGTAAATACATAGCTCGTTAATTTATTTCCTTCTATAATTTCTGACGCG
>NZ_CP049978.1:752500-4765000 GCF_001816185.2 Bacillus sp. RZ2MS9 | reverse complement strand
CAGGTTGATATTCCTGTACCACCTCTTTATCGTTTGAGCAATGGAGGGACGCAGAAGGATAGAAGAAGCGTGCGATTGGTTGTGCACGTCCAAGCAGTTAGGCTGATAAGTAGGCAAATCCGCTTATCATAAAGGCTGAGCTGTGATGGGGAAGCTCCTTATGGAGCGAAGTCTTTGATTCCCCGCTGCCAAGAAAAGCTTCTAGCGAGATAAAAGGTGCCTGTACCGCAAACCGACACAGGTAGGCGAGGAGAGAATCCTAAGGTGTGCGAGAGAACTCTGGTTAAGGAACTCGGCAAAATGACCCCGTAACTTCGGGAGAAGGGGTGCTTTCTTAACGGAAAGCCGCAGTGAATAGGCCCAAGCGACTGTTTAGCAAAAACACAGCTCTCTGCGAAGCCGTAAGGCGAAGTATAGGGGGTGACACCTGCCCGGTGCTGGAAGGTTAAGGAGAGGGGTTAGCGTAAGCGAAGCTCTGAACTGAAGCCCCAGTAAACGGCGGCCGTAACTATAACGGTCCTAAGGTAGCGAAATTCCTTGTCGGGTAAGTTCCGACCCGCACGAAAGGTGTAACGATTTGGGCACTGTCTCAACCAGAGACTCGGTGAAATTATAGTACCTGTGAAGATGCAGGTTACCCGCGACAGGACGGAAAGACCCCGTGGAGCTTTACTGTAGCCTGATATTGAATTTTGGTACAGTTTGTACAGGATAGGCGGGAGCCATTGAAACCGGAGCGCTAGCTTCGGTGGAGGCGCTGGTGGGATACCGCCCTGACTGTATTGAAATTCTAACCTACGGGTCTTATCGACCCGGGAGACAGTGTCAGGTGGGCAGTTTGACTGGGGCGGTCGCCTCCTAAAGTGTAACGGAGGCGCCCAAAGGTTCCCTCAGAATGGTTGGAAATCATTCGTAGAGTGCAAAGGCATAAGGGAGCTTGACTGCGAGACCTACAAGTCGAGCAGGGACGAAAGTCGGGCTTAGTGATCCGGTGGTTCCGCATGGAAGGGCCATCGCTCAACGGATAAAAGCTACCCCGGGGATAACAGGCTTATCTCCCCCAAGAGTCCACATCGACGGGGAGGTTTGGCACCTCGATGTCGGCTCATCGCATCCTGGGGCTGTAGTCGGTCCCAAGGGTTGGGCTGTTCGCCCATTAAAGCGGTACGCGAGCTGGGTTCAGAACGTCGTGAGACAGTTCGGTCCCTATCCGTCGTGGGCGTAGGAAATTTGAGAGGAGCTGTCCTTAGTACGAGAGGACCGGGATGGACGCACCGCTGGTGTACCAGTTGTTCTGCCAAGGGCATAGCTGGGTAGCTATGTGCGGAAGGGATAAGTGCTGAAAGCATCTAAGCATGAAGCCCCCCTCAAGATGAGATTTCCCATAGCGTAAGCTAGTAAGATCCCTGAAAGATGATCAGGTTGATAGGTTCGAGGTGGAAGCATGGTGACATGTGGAGCTGACGAATACTAATAGATCGAGGACTTAACCATATAATATGAAGCAATGTTATCTAGTTTTGAAAGAATATAAAAAACTTGTTGACTTTCAAAAGTAAATGAGTTACAATAATTCTTGTCTTAAATGAATACAGTCTGGTAATGATGGCAGAGAGGTCACACCCGTTCCCATACCGAACACGGAAGTTAAGCTCTCTAGCGCCGATGGTAGTTGGGACCTTGTCCCTGTGAGAGTAGGACGTTGCCAGGCAAATGGAGGATTAGCTCAGCTGGGAGAGCACCTGCCTTACAAGCAGGGGGTCGGCGGTTCGATCCCGTCATCCTCCACCATTTAGCCGACTTAGCTCAATTGGTAGAGCAACTGACTTGTAATCAGTAGGTTGGGGGTTCAAGTCCTCTAGTCGGCACCAGAAATCATGGCGGTTGTGGCGAAGTGGTTAACGCACCGGATTGTGGCTCCGGCATTCGTGGGTTCGATTCCCATCAGTCGCCCCATTTTTCTTAAATAAATTAATATGCGGGTGTGGCGGAATTGGCAGACGCACCAGACTTAGGATCTGGCGCCTTTGGCGTGGGGGTTCGACTCCCTTCACCCGCACTTTTAATTAAATAACTCATACATGTCTTGCGGAAGTAGTTCAGTGGTAGAATACAACCTTGCCAAGGTTGGGGTCGCGGGTTCGAATCCCGTCTTCCGCTCCAATTTTCAATATGACATGCCGGGGTGGCGGAACAGGCAGACGCACAGGACTTAAAATCCTGCGGTGGGTGACCACCGTGCGGGTTCGACCCCCGCCCTCGGCACCATATGCGCCCGTAGCTCAATTGGATAGAGCGTTTGACTACGGATCAAGAGGTTAGGGGTTCGACTCCTCTCGGGCGCGCTTTTATTAACGGGAAGTGGCTCAGCTTGGTAGAGCACCTGGTTTGGGACCAGGGGGTCGCAGGTTCAAATCCTGTCTTCCCGATATTCCTAAAAACATGGGGCCTTAGCTCAGCTGGGAGAGCGCCTGCCTTGCACGCAGGAGGTCAGCGGTTCGATCCCGCTAGGCTCCACTTATATTAATATCATTTATGGCGGTGTAGCTCAGCTGGCTAGAGCGTACGGTTCATACCCGTGAGGTCGGGGGTTCGATCCCCTCCGCCGCTACCATAAAGGACCTTTAGCTCAGCTGGTTAGAGCAGACGGCTCATAACCGTCCGGTCGTAGGTTCGAGTCCTACAAGGTCCACCATTAGACGTATATATCTCGGAGGTATACCCAAGTTCGGCTGAAGGGATCGGTCTTGAAAACCGACAGGCGGCGAGAGTCGCGCGGGGGTTCGAATCCCTCTACCTCCTCCATTTTTTCTAAAGTGAATATTTTATCATCGCGGGGTGGAGCAGCACGGTAGCTCGTCGGGCTCATAACCCGAAGGTCGCAGGTTCAAATCCTGTCCCCGCAACCAAATGGTCCCGTGGTGTAGTGGTTAACATGCCTGCCTGTCACGCAGGAGATCGCCGGTTCGACCCCGGTCGGGACCGCCATTTTTTACATAAAGGCTCGGTAGCTCAGTCGGTAGAGCAGAGGACTGAAAATCCTCGTGTCGGCGGTTCGATTCCGTCCCGAGCCACCATTTTGAAATCACGAGCCGACTTAGCTCAATTGGTAGAGCAACTGACTTGTAATCAGTAGGTTGGGGGTTCAAGTCCTCTAGTCGGCACCACTTTCAAAATGAGCCATTAGCTCAGTTGGTAGAGCATCTGACTTTTAATCAGAGGGTCGAAGGTTCGAGTCCTTCATGGCTCACCATTTACAATTTAATGCGGGTGTAGTTTAGTGGTAAAACAAGAGCCTTCCAAGCTCTGGTCGAGAGTTCGATTCTCTTCACCCGCTTTTCAATTATGGGCCTATAGCTCAGCTGGTTAGAGCGCACGCCTGATAAGCGTGAGGTCGATGGTTCGAGTCCATTTAGGCCCACCATAATTGTTCCGCAGTAGCTCAGTGGTAGAGCTATCGGCTGTTAACCGATCGGTCGTAGGTTCGAGTCCTACCTGCGGAGCCATATTTATAGAGAAGTACCCAAGTGGCTCAAGGGGCTCCCCTGCTAAGGGAGTAGATCGCGAACGCGGTGCGAGGGTTCGAATCCCTTCTTCTCTGCCAGAACTGGCCCGTTGGTCAAGTGGTTAAGACACCGCCCTTTCACGGCGGTAACACGGGTTCGAATCCCGTACGGGTCATACTAAAAGAGATAGCATAATCTGCTATCTCTTTTTTGTTGTATAAAAGTGAACTTTGGATAGTCTGCTTTTTTATGCAATAGAAGAAATATGAAGTATGGGCTGTTGCAGTTGGGTATATAGAGCGGTAAATACAATCATGTTGTTTATTTGGGCCTGTATGAATATGAAGGAACTATCTATCTAAAATGATACCTCAAGTTGGACTTTTACCCCAGCTGTATGGCTGTAGCCTCCTACACTTGGAGAAACCGATGAAAATACATCCGGGAGCTACTGTGGAAAATAAATAATATATAGAAGAAGCTGCCTCTCAATAGGGTGACCTACTGGAGACAGCTTTTTTATGTTGTCATTATTGTCGAGTTTTGTCGGTAAGTCGATATATTGCAAAAATCGCTGATATAATTTGAGTTACGATCGATAAATTTTAATAATCGCTGATATATTTGGAGTTACGGTCGATATATTCTAAAAATCGCCGATATAATTTCACTTACCGATGAAAACCACAAGAAAAACCCTTTCACAATCTAAAGAAAACGCCTCCATTGAAATGGATTCCACACCTATTCCAATAACTTTACACTCTATGTGAAAAAGTTCACAAATAGGTCATAATTTGTGAAGTAATTCACAATAATACGTGCTACAATATGAATGTAAAGAAGTTAAACAACATTAAATTAGTATTTTAATTAATTACTTAAACAATCATAAAAAAATATATGTGAACAATAGAGAGGGGAAATTACCATGAAAAAAGGTATCAATCGTGTAGTATTAGTAGGAACAGGAGCTGTAGGTTGTAGTTACGCTTACTCAATGATCAACCAAGGTGTAGCTGAAGAATTCGTATTAGTAGATGTTAATGAAGCAAAAGCAGAAGGGGAAGCAATGGACTTAAGCCATGCGGTACCATTCTCTCCATCACCAACAAAAGTTTGGAGCGGTAGCTATGCAGATTGTAAAGATGCAGATTTAGTTGTTATCACTGCTGGGTTACCACAAAAGCCAGGTGAAACTCGTTTAGACTTAGTTGAGAAAAATACAAAGATCTTTAAACAAATCGTTCGCGGCATTATGGATAGCGGATTCGATGGAATCTTCTTAATCGCAACTAATCCAGTTGATATTTTAACTTACGTAACTTGGAAAGAATCTGGTTTACCGAAAGAGCGCGTAATCGGTTCTGGTACTACTTTAGACTCTGCTCGTTTCCGTTACATGTTAGGTGACTACTTAGATGTAGATCCACGTAACGTTCATGCTTACATCGTTGGTGAACACGGTGACACTGAACTTCCAGTATGGAGCCACGCTACTATCGGTGTACAAAAATTAGAAACAATCTTAGCTAACAACGAACAGTACAAACAAGAAGACTTAGACAAAATCTTCGAAAACGTACGTGATGCAGCTTACCATATCATCGAGCGTAAAGGTGCAACTTACTACGGAATCGGTATGTCACTACTTCGTGTAACTAAAGCAATCTTAAACAACGAGAACAGCGTATTAACTGTATCTGCATACCTTGAAGGTCAATACGGCGAGAAAGATGCTTACGTAGGTGTTCCAGCTGTAATTAACCGCGAAGGTGTACGTGAAATCGTAGAACTTGAGCTAAATGAAGAGGAAAAAGTGAAGTTCGCTCATTCTGTAAAAGTATTAAAAGAAACAATGGCACCAGTACTATAATAATTGCTAAATAATTCAGAGGTGGGAAACTGCTTCTTACCTCTGAACTTATATAATTTAATATAAATTCCTTTTCCGGTTTCCCTTGTATATCCCCAATATACCCCTTTGCTGGATAAGGGTCGTTTATAGAAAAGAGCACTCTATTTTACGTAGAGTGCTCTTTATTATTCCGCTATTTGCCGGGCAGTAAAAACCCACTGATTAAAGTTTCATTTTATTATTTTTTAGGTGTTAATCCTAATTTCTTTAAAATATCTGCCAGTGTACCGCTTTTGGATTTTTCTACAGGTGTTTGTGATTTAGATGCATCTGGACCTTTTTTCAAGAAGTTCCTTTCAACGAAGCGAATATCTTTTTCGTCGACAATACCATCTTTATTAAGGTCTCCGTCTTTTACAGTTACTCCTTTTTTACCATAGTTGCTAGCGATAATTTCAGCATCTTTAATATCGATTACTTTATCAGCATTTACATCGCCGGTAAGGTTTTCGTCAGGTCTTGCATAATAATATTGGCCAAGCAGCTTACCGTCTTTTTCAGTACCAAGTTTCGTTGTTAGGCGGCTTGTTAAATGTCCTGGCACCTCTACATATAAGTTATAGTCGCGTTTATTAACTGGAAGTCCATTTAGTTTGAAGTATCCGTATTTATCTAGTGAGCCTTCAAACTTATGACGGTAAGAATCAGTCGCATATACTTTTACGCCAAGCTTTGTATAATCGAACTTTTCATCTAAATATTCGCGTTCATTTAAGAACGCACCAGGTTTAATATTTCCTTCTACTAGTGAGTTTAAGGACATAACTGAGAATGTTTGATCTTGAAGTACACGCATTCTATTTGGTTCTGATTCACCTTGTTTCCAGTAAACAAAAATTGGTGACTCTAATTGAGCGTTTGCTTCATAAAATTCATCATTTTCTACTTTGAAAGTTACATCAATGAACGGGAAATCACCATCTAATCCAGCAAAGTTTTTGTCATCGATAGCGCCGCCAACTGTAACAGAACCTGCCTCTAATTTCGGTTCATTTACTTTTGCGGTTACTCCTTTTTCGGAAAGTAGCTTTTCAAAAGCAGGATTAAATTTCGCATTTCAATAACATTGTGACAAAAAATATTGAGAAACATTTTTTTATGACAGATTATTTTGTTTTGATTTTGAGTGGAAAATAGCATGAAAAATAGGATAAACATAATAAAATAAAGGTTGAGAAAAAATAATTGGTAAAAATATAGAAGAATAATAAAGCGTTTTCAATGAATATTCGTCAAAATTCGATATTTTACACGGAAATGTGAAGAAAAACTAACATTTTTAAGAAAAAAACGAATGTTTTTTATAAATTAACAAGGATATTGCAGTTTTTCGCAGAAATAGTTAAAGTATAAAAAATTCTGTCATCTAAGTGAGGTGAGCATATTGAGTGTAATAAATTGTGAAGAAGTGAAACGAGATGAGTTTCATACAGAAAAGTACTATGAAAGTTATAACATCTTTGGCGCACATGTTGTGACGGAAGATGAGATTCAAGGGGTACGATTTACAGTGTGGGCTCCTCATGCGAAAGCAATGAGTGTTGTTGGAGATTTTAATGAGTGGGATTATGAGCAACATAAGATGCTACAAGTGACAGAAGAAGGGATTTGGTCCTTATTTATACCGCATATTGAAGAAGGAGAAATATATAAATATGCGATTGAAACGTTGGCTGGTGACGTCATTTTAAAGGCAGATCCGTATGCTATATATGCAGAAGTAAGACCGAATACGGCATCTGTAGTTTTTGATATAAAAGGATATGAATGGAATGATAAAAACTGGAATCGTAAGAAAAAGAAAAAACCGATTTATAAAGAAGCGATGACAGTTTATGAATTACATTTTGGTTCTTGGAAAAAGAAAGAAGATGGAACACTATATTCTTACAGGGAAATGGTAGAAGAACTCATTCCGTATGTGGTGGAACATCAATTTACACATATTGAAATTATGCCGCTTGTTGAGCATCCATATGATCGTTCTTGGGGATATCAAGGAACGGGATATTATGCAGCGACGAGTAGATTTGGTACACCGCATGATTTAATGTATTTTGTCGACGAATGTCATAAATATGGAATCGGTGTCATTTTAGATTGGGTACCGGGGCATTTTTGTAAAGATGCTCACGGTTTATATTTGTTTGATGGCACACCGACCTATGAATATAAAGATAAAGATGTACAAGAAAATCTAGTATGGGGAACTGTCAATTTTGATTTAGGAAAGAGAGAGGTACGTAATTTCTTAATTTCAAATGCGTTATTTTGGATGAGATATTTCCATATTGATGGTTTCAGAGTAGATGCAGTTGCGAACATGTTGTACTGGAATAAAGAAGGACAAGAGCAAAGTAATGAGTACGCTGTGTCATTTTTACGGGAGTTAAATGAAGCAGTGTTTGCAGAGGATGAAGATTTTCTTATGACGGCAGAGGATTCAACAGCTTGGCCACTTGTAACAGCACCAACGTATGAAGGTGGGCTTGGATTCAATTACAAATGGAATATGGGCTGGATGAATGACGTGCTGAAATATATGGAGTGTGCGCCAGAGTACAGAAAATATATTCATGAGAAAATGACGTTCTCTTTACTATATGCTTACTCTGAAAACTTCATATTACCCCTTTCTCATGATGAAGTCGTTCATGGGAAAAAGTCGTTATTAAATAAAATGCCAGGTGATTACTGGGATAAGTTTGCTCAGCTTCGTTTGTTATATGGATATTTCTTTACTCACCCAGGAAAGAAATTACTTTTCATGGGAGGAGAATTCGGGCAGTTTGATGAGTGGAAAGACCTTGAAGATTTAGATTGGAATTTACATGATTTTGAAATGCATCGTTATATGCATGATTACTTTAAAGAGCTCATAGCATTGTATAAGCGCTCAAAACCACTTTGGCAGCTTGATCATTCGCCTGAAGGTTTTCAGTGGATTGATGCTAATAATAACGAGCAAAGTATTTTCTCGTTTATCCGCCAAGGGGATAAACAAGAAGATGCGTTAGTTATCGTATGTAATTTTACGAAAGCTACATATGAAAACTATAAAGTAGGTGTACCAGATTTCGAGTATTATAACGAGATTTTAAACAGTGATGCACAGCAATATGGCGGTTCGGGACAAGTGAATAAGAAACGTCTTAAGACGATTCTAGAACCGTACCATAATCAAGCAGCACATGTAGAGATTACAATTCCACCATTTGGCGTATCCATATTACGACCAGTGAAGACGAGAAAGGGGAGCAAAAAACA
Organism: Bacillus sp. RZ2MS9; assembly: GCF_001816185.2. Classification (NCBI taxonomy): domain Bacteria; kingdom Bacillati; phylum Bacillota; class Bacilli; order Caryophanales; family Bacillaceae; genus Bacillus; species Bacillus sp. RZ2MS9. Next base: position 4,756,309 of record NZ_CP049978.1, on the reverse strand, counting down.
AGATGGCTCAAAAACAAAAGTGCGTAGCAATGTTACTAGCAGGGGGAAAAGGTAGTCGTTTAAGTGCATTAACAAAGAATTTAGCCAAGCCAGCTGTTCCATTTGGTGGTAAATATCGCATTATTGATTTTACGCTAAGTAACTGTGCGAATTCTGGTATTGAAACGGTTGGGATTTTAACGCAATATCAACCACTCGAACTTCATAATTATATCGGAATCGGAAATGCGTGGGATTTAGACCGAGTAAACGGTGGGGTCACAGTCTTACCTCCTTATGCGGAGTCTTCAGGGGTTAAGTGGTATACAGGTACGGCAAGTGCCATTTATCAAAACTTAAACTATTTAAGTCAGTATGAACCGGAGTATGTTCTCATTTTATCAGGCGACCATATTTATAAAATGGATTACAGTAAGATGCTAGATTACCATATTCAGAAAGAATCGGACGTATCCATTTCTGTTATTGAAGTACCTTGGGATGAAGCGAGTCGCTTTGGCATTATGAATACAAATGAAGAAATGGAGATTGTTGAGTTTGAAGAGAAACCACAATTTCCAAGAAGTAATCTTGCATCAATGGGAATCTATATTTTTAATTGGTCAATTTTGAAAGAGTATTTAGAGATGGATGCAAGAAACCCTGAATCTAGTAACGATTTTGGAAAAGACGTACTTCCGCTTTTATTGGATGAAGGGAAGAAGCTAATGGCGTATCCGTTTGAAGGATATTGGAAAGATGTTGGAACGGTGAAGAGCTTATGGGAAGCGAATATGGATTTGCTTCGCGATGAAACATCACTGAATTTAAACGATCGTAATTGGCGTATTTACTCTGTCAATCCAAACGAACCGCCTCAATATATTGCTGAAAAGGCGAAAGTAGAAGAATCGCTTATTAACGAAGGGTGCGTCATTGAAGGGGACGTGAAGCATTCTGTGTTATTCCAAGGAGTGACGGTGGAAGAAGGAAGTATGGTGATTGATTCTGTCGTTATGCCAGGGGCTAAGATTGGTAAAAATGTTGTGATTGAAAGAGCGATTGTTGGATCAGAAATGGTTATCGAGGATGGAACAATCATTCGTCCAGAAAAGAATGTTGACGATGTAGTATTAATTGCTGAAGGGAAATAGAAAAGGGGGATGAAATGAATGGGAGAAAAAATGTTAGGAATTATTAATGCAACGGGAAGTTTTCCTTCCTTAAAGAAAGTAACAGGGCATCGTTCACTAGCGGCGTTACCGTTTGGGGGCCGTTATCGACTCATTGATTTCATGCTTTCAAATATGGTGAATTCTAGTATTCATAGTGTGGCAGTTTTTACAAGCCATAAAAATCGTTCGTTAATGGACCATGTTGGTTCAGGAAAACAGTGGGATTTAGATAGAAAAAGAGACGGACTATTTTTATTCCCGCCAAACTGCCAATGTGACCAAGATGAATTTGGGTCTTTTGCACACTTTAGAAGACATATTGATTATTTTCTAAGAAGCAGAGAAGAGTACGTTGTTATTACGAATAGCCATCTCGTAACAGCATTAAATTTTCAAGCGGTGTTAGAGCGGCATATACATACGGCAGCTGATATTACGGAAGTTTGCCATGAAGGGGTTTCACTTCAAACATATGTGTTAAAGAAACAATTATTGTTAGACTTATTTGAGTCATATAAAGATGTGGAACAATACAGTTTATTTGATGTAGTGAGAGAAAAGCGCGGGAAATCATTACACATTGCTACATATGAACATACTGGATATGTAGCAATTATTGACTCGATTGAAAGTTACTATAAACATAGCTTAGAAATTTTGCAACCTGCTATTTGGAAGCAATTATTTAAGAAAGAAGCACCGATCTTTACGAAAGTAAAAGATGAGCCACCAACTCGTTATTTAAAGGGTGCAGTCGTGAAAAATACAATGATTGCAAACGGTAGTATTATTGAAGGGGAAGTCGAAAACAGTGTTGTTTCCCGTTCAGTTAAAATTGGAAAAGGTTCAATTATTCGTAACAGTATTATTATGCAAAAGAGCCAAATTGGAGATAACTGTATAATAGATGGTGTTATTATTGATAAAGATGTAAAAATTGGTGACGGTGTCGTATTAAAAGGAAACGCCGATGGGCCGTATGTTGTAGAAAAAGGAAGCGTACAAAACAGTACGATTAATAGTTATTCTTAAAAGAATCAGTGGGGGCTTTTTCCTCCACTGATTAAAGTTTTAATTTAAATGAAAACTCGAAGGGAGGAAGCTGCAAGAGGAGTAATAAAAACTTTTCGCGCAGTGGGACAACAAGTGAATATTTTATTTGCAGTATCAGAATGTGTACCGTTTGTGAAATCGGGAGGATTAGCTGATGTAGCGGGTGCGCTCCCAAAAGAGCTGAAAAAATTAGGAGTGGATGTTCGTATTATACTTCCAAATTATAGCCTCATTCCGCAAAAGTTAAGAGATGGATGTACGTTACATAAAGTAATTAACGTCCCGCTTGGGTGGAGAAATCAATATTGTGGAATTTTAAAAGGTGAGCAAGACGGAATTACGTATTACTTAATAGATAATGAATATTATTTTAAGAGAGATTCTCTGTATGGTCATTATGATGACGGAGAGCGTTTTTCTTATTTCTCAAAAGCGGTGTTAGAGTGTATTTCGCACCTTGATTTTGAAGTGGATGTTCTTCATAGCCACGATTGGCATACGGCTATGGTTAATTTCTTACTTCGTGAAAAGTATCAAGATAACCCGTTATATGAGCGTATTAAAACGGTATATACAATTCATAACTTACAGTTCCAAGGTGTATTTCCTCCTGAAGTAATGTACGACTTGTTAGAACTTGGTGATGAATATTTCCACAGTGAGCAGTTAGAGTTTTATGGAAACGTAAACTTTATGAAAGGCGGTATTATAGCTTCGGATCAAATTACAGCGGTGAGCCCGACATATAAAGAAGAAATTCAATATGAATTTTTCGGTGAGAAGTTAGATGGATTGCTGCGAAAATATAATGATAAGCTAAGCGGCATTGTAAATGGTATTGATACGAGCGTATATAATCCAGAAACGGATTCGTATATTAAGGCTCAGTATGATGCAGAGTCATTATATGAAAAGAGTGAAAATAAACGCGCCTTGCAGCGTTATTTTGGTTTGCCAGAAAAAGAGGATACACCAATTATTTCAATGGTAACGAGATTAACGAAGCAAAAAGGTCTTGATTTAGTACGTACTGTATTCCGCGAAATAATGGAAGAAGATGTACAATGTATTATTTTAGGATCAGGTGATTCGGAATATGAGCAATTCTTTGAATGGATGGCATATGAGTATCCGGAGAAGGTAAAAGTTTATATCGGATTTAATGAAGAATTAGCTCATCAAGTGTATGCAGGAAGTGATTTATTCTTAATGCCATCGCTGTTTGAACCGTGTGGACTTGGACAACTTATCGCATTAGCATACGGTACGATTCCAATTGTAAGAGAAACAGGTGGATTAAACGATACGGTACATTCTTATGATGAAGAAACTGGAGAAGGAAATGGTTTTAGTTTCACGAATTTTAATGCACATGACATGCTGCATACGATTCATCGTGCAATTGAATTCTATCACGATAAACCGGTATGGGAGCAGCTTGTAAAACAAGCGATGACTGAAGATTACAGCTGGGAGCAATCGGCTCTTGCTTATAAGGAATTATATAAAAGTCTCATGGAATAACATGTAGGTGGTGAAAAAATGTTTACTCATGTTGAAAGTTTTAAATCAACTTTTCTAGAAAAGTTAGAGACGATGTATGGTAAAAGTTTTAAAGATTCTACAACTCGTGATCAATATAATACACTCGGCCATATGGTACGTGAGTATATGAATAGTCAATGGATTGCAACGAATGAGAGTTATCGATCCGGAGAGCAAAAGCAAATGTATTACTTGTCTATTGAGTTTTTGCTTGGACGTTTGCTTGGAAGTAACATCTTGAATTTAGGTATTAGAGATGTATGCGAGCAGGGGTTATCTGAACTAGGGATTTCGTTACAAGAGTTAGAAGAAGTGGAAGCAGATGCAGGCCTTGGTAATGGTGGGCTTGGACGCTTAGCAGCCTGTTTTCTCGATTCACTTGCATCTTTAAACTTGCCAGGACACGGCTGTGGAATTCGTTATAAACATGGTTTGTTTGATCAGAAAATTGTTGATGGTTATCAAGTTGAATTTCCAGAACAGTGGCTTCTTCATGAAAACGTATGGGAAGTAAGAAGGCATGATCAAGCTGTAGAAGTAAGTTATTTCGGCAATGTTGAACCGCTAGAAATTGACGGGCGTTTAGAGTTTAGGCATACAAATGCAGAAGTCATTATGGCCGTGCCATATGATGTGCCGGTAGTTGGCTATGAGACGAGTACTGTAAATACACTTAGACTTTGGAATGCTGAACCAGTTCCTTTCCCGCAAAACTGCAAAGATATTTTGAAATATAAGCGTGAAACAGAGGCTGTATCGGAGTTTTTATATCCAGATGATACGCATGATGAGGGAAAAATACTTCGTTTAAAACAACAGTATTTCCTCGTATCAGCAAGTTTGCAAAATATCGTTCGAATGCATAGAGAAAGATACGGTGACCTTCGTCAACTACATGAAAAAATTGCGATCCACATTAACGATACACATCCGGTTTTAGCAATTCCGGAACTGATGCGTATTTTACTAGACGAAGAAAAGTTAGCATGGGAAGAAGCTTGGCACATAACGACGCAGACGATTTCTTATACGAATCATACGACGTTATCAGAAGCGCTCGAAAAGTGGCCAATTCACATTTTTAAACCGTTATTACCGAGAATTTATATGATTATTGAAGAGATTAATGAACGTTTCTGTCATGAACTGTGGGAACAGTATCCGTATGAGTGGGATCGTATTGAAGCAATGGCGATTATTGCACATGACCTTGTGAAAATGGCTCATTTAGCGATTGTCGGTAGCCATAGCGTAAACGGTGTAGCGAAAATTCATACGGAAATATTAAAGCAGCGGGAAATGCGATTGTTTTATGAATTTTATCCAGATAAGTTTAATAATAAGACGAATGGAATTGCTCATAGGCGCTGGCTTATGAAAGCAAATCCACAGTTAACAAATCTCATTTCAGAGGCGATTGGAACAGAGTGGAAGAAAGAACCGATTAAGCTTCAAGAGCTACAATTAGTTCAATATGATGCGAGTTTCCAAGAGAAATTTGCAGAGGTAAAACAAGAGCGTAAAGAGATTTTAGCGGAGCGTATTCATAATACAATGGGGATTACCATTGATCCAAATTCTATTTTTGATGTGCAAGTGAAAAGATTACATGCTTACAAACGACAATTATTAAATGTTCTTCATATTTTATATTTGTATAACCGTTTGAAAGAGGATGCTAGTTTTACATTTTATCCGCGTACTTTTATTTTTGGAGCGAAAGCATCACCTGGCTATTATTACGCGAAAAAAATTATTAAATTAATAAATGAACTCGCAAGAAAAGTAAATAATGACCCGTATGTCAGTCAATATATGAAAGTTATCTTTCTAGAAAACTATCGAGTTTCTTTAGCAGAAGATATATTCCCAGCGGCGGATGTAAGTGAACAAATTTCAACGGCGAGTAAAGAAGCATCGGGAACAGGTAATATGAAATTTATGATGAATGGTGCGATTACACTCGGAACGCTAGACGGTGCTAACGTTGAAATAAAAGACCGGGTCGGTGATGATAACTGTTTCATTTTCGGTTTAACAGCCGAAGAGGTTCTTCATTACTATCAAAATGGTGGATATCGTGCAAGTGATTATTATCACCACAATGGGCACATTAAAAAGGTAGTAGATCAGTTAACGAATGGTTTCTTTGCACAGTCGGGAGCCGAATTTGAAGCAATTTACGATTCTCTCGTTATTCAAAATGATGAATATTTCGTTCTGCGAGATTTTGGTCCATATGCTGAAAGACAAGAAGCTGTCGGTAGAGCTTATGAGAACCGAACGAAGTGGCTAGAAATGTCGATTTTAAATATTGCACAGTCTGGTCATTTTGCGAGCGATCGAACGATTTTGCAGTACAGTAATGAAATTTGGGGTATTGGTAATGCAGTTAAACAGTTTTAAAGAGGTTGCTATATTGGGAGATATATTATCGATTTACCAACAGAAATGGATATTAATAAATAAAACGTGCTTAATAAAATTAAGCTCGTTTTATTTATTTTGCTTAAGAAAGAAATGGAACAGTGGTATATATGATACCTGCCCCATCATACTCTCCTGTCGCAAAGTATGAAAATGTAAAGAAACCTGTAACCGTAAAAATTATAATAAGGAAAAATGCGAAGATAAATTTTAACATGTAAGGTCCCCTCATCCAAAAATAACTTCATAGATTATTATAGTATACGAATATTTTATTTCCAATTGTTTACTGGTTAAAAATGAGAAGTCAGACATGTTTTGTATGTTGTAATGGAATGATTATTTGTAATGGATTTTGTGTTTTTTGTAAATGTCATGTTGTGATGGACGTGTGCATACTCCCAATCATGATCATTAAAATTTATGTTTCGGGGAGGGAGAAGTGGAACGACATCGAATAAGTTGACGAAACGAAAGCTACTAGCTACTTGTAGTTTATAATAATTTCGAAAAGCGATATCTCCTACTTTTGGAGAAGCGAATGTATAAAGTCCATACTGTGCGAAGGCAGTATTTATACGTGCATCTAATATGTGTAATGTGGCAAGCGCGCCACCTAGACTATGCCCAGTAGCTAGCAGTTTTTTATGTGCTGGCAATGATACGAGCATATCCATAATAGAATCACGACAAGACTCATAAATAGAGAGAAAACCGTTATGGACATTTCCGCCATTTAAAGCATAAGGATAAGGTTTTTGATTGACGAGAGAATCAATAATCCAATCTGGATCTGTTTGAGTGCCTCTGAAGGCAACGATAATTGTATCCTCAGATTCTAATATAAATCCGAACCATTCTGTTGTTTGAATGGCCTTTCCTTGAAAACCTTGTACATATTGAAAACCATCTGGTATTTCGAAAATACCATTTTGTTTATATTGTTCATACGTTAACTCACAACAAGAAGCTAACAGTATGGCAGTTTCTTTATCAAAAGATAAAGGAGTACGCATTAAGGTAGCCCTCCTTAAGAAAAGGTATAGTTTAATATATGCGGTGAGGAACTTGATTCATTCTTTTGGAGGTGGGGAATAGCTTGTATCGCTTACCTAAATCAGTGGAGGAAATTATAATGGCAAAATAAAACAGTGCCTGATAAGGGCACTGTTTACTCTTTTTCATCTCAAGGAATCGACTTTTTTAGTTATTCTTAATGAACTGACGCATGCGTTAGTTGCATAAGTAAGAGGTTTGAAAAAATAGCCTGTATATATTTGAATGATGAATAACTTACCTATTTTCTTGTGTTTGTTTGCGTTACATACAGAAAAAATTCGGAAAATAAAACATATTATTTATCTGTTTGTTTTTGCTTCTTTTTCAAATACTCCGTACGCAATTTTTCAAGTTGCTGCTTTTTATCAAATTTGGCAGGCTTCTGTTTTTCATGGAACTTTGCCACAGCTACCTGACTTTTGGAATCCAATTGATATTTTCCCACTTTGTTCACCTACTTTTCTTGTCTCTAAAGAGAATCTACTCAACAAATATAATATACCTTATTTTCCTGAAGTAAACCTTATTACTTTATTTTAACTGCTTTTTCTCGTTTGTAGACGTAAATTAAAACACCCTTTCACTTTATTACTGCAAGCAAGGGTGTTTTAATTTTATTATTTTATTAGTTGATGGCCATGCCCACATAAGGGCACAGTTTACTCTTTCCCATCTAATAAACGACCAAGGCCACCTAATACACTACCTTCGCCAGTACTTTGCGCTGCTGGGCTTGTAAGGCGTGCTGCTAATCGGCTAAGTGTTAAGGACTGAATCCAAACTGTTCCAGGTCCTTCTAACGTTGCGAAGAATAAACCTTCGCCGCCAAATAGAGCTGTTTTTACTTTTCCAACGAACTCGACATCATAGTTAATGTCTTTTGTCATAGCAACGAGACAACCTGTATCAATGCGAAGTTTCTCACCAGGTTTTAATTCACGTTTATATACAGTTCCACCTGCGTGCATGAAAGCAAGACCGTCACCTTCAAGTTTCTGCATGATAAAACCTTCACCACCGAAGAAACCAGTTCCTATTTTTTTCGTAAATTCAATTCCGATAGAAACACCTTTTGCGGCACAAAGAAAGGCATCTTTTTGACAAACTACTTTTCCTTGATATTCTGTTAAATCTACAGGAATAATTTTACCAGGATAAGGAGCAGCAAATGAGACGTGGCGTTTGCCGTGACCTGTATTTGTAAATACAGTCATAAACATACTTTCGCCTGTAACGAGACGCTTACCAGCGCCCATTAATTTTCCGAATAAACCTCCAGATGGGCCAGAACCATCACCGAAGATTGTTTCCATTTCTATGTAATCTTCCATCATCATCATTGCGCCAGCTTCTGCGATCACGCTTTCTTCTGGATCTAACTCAATTTCAACAAACTGCATATCATCTCCGTATAACTTATACTCGATTTCATGTGCTCTCATTTTTTTCACCTCGTATGTAATAGATACTTATATTGTACAGAATTTAATAGGATTAGAATACTTTAGTTTTGTTAATTTTCAAATAAAGTGGAACAAACCAAAACTGATTATCAGCTCCCGCCAATCAAGCTGTCCGCAAATACCGGGCTAAAATATGAATATGGAAATTCAACATTATATTAAAATTATAAAAAAATGGTGGAATGAAAGTGTTCTCATTTGACGTTTTGGATATAGCGTGATATAGTGAAATCACTATTGAGCTACATAATGTGGTACGGAAATAAAGCACGTTGAATTAAAGGCTGTAAGCTTGTTATACATTCATGTCCTTTATATCCACCTTTTCATGTGGATTCATAGTTTCATTTTTATTTAGGAGGTACATGACATGCAAACAGGTAAAGTTAAATGGTTCAACAGCGAAAAAGGTTTCGGTTTCATCGAAGTTGAAGGTGGAGACGATGTATTCGTTCACTTCTCAGCTATCCAAGGTGACGGATTCAAAACTTTAGAAGAAGGTCAAGAAGTTTCTTTCGAAATCGTTGAAGGTAACCGTGGACCACAAGCTGCTAACGTTACAAAAAACTAATTAGCTAGCGATAAAAAGCATTCCGATTTTCGGAATGCTTTTTTTTATTCTTTGGAACTCGACTCATTTGAAGATAATTCGCCCTTAAAGGTACGCTCTTCAAAGTCATCAAGCATTTGCTCATATTCTTCATGTTCTTCCGTAGCGAAAACTTGCGGATTTTTTCCATACATATCTGTACCAATAAAGTTTTCGAAATCCTCTACGTAGCCTACGTTTTCTTCACTATTTACGTACATGCCATTATAGTTTTTCGAATCTTGTCTTTCTAAATCAGATGGTGTTTCAGACGTTCCGTAATTAGCAACATCTTGCCATGCATCTTCTGCATCATATTCAACAGAACGATCTTCATCATGTTTGTGGAAAGAAGGAGATAACACTTCTTCTTCGACTGGTCGTGTATTCATATTTAGCTTATTTGTCGCGTGCTGGATGCATGTTGTAGCAGTCGGCATTGCTTCTAATCTTTCAAATGGAATTTCTTCGCCAGACACTTCGCAAATGCCGTACGTACCCGCTTCTATTTTTTGCAAGGCATGTTTCGTATCCTCTAGCTGTTTATGCCAAAGTTCAATAAGCCCGAAGTCTTTTTCACGTTCATATAGCTCTGTTGCCATATCAGCTGGATGGTTATCATAGCTAGATAATTCTCCAACAGACTCACGTTCAGATGCACGATCTTCATTTTCGTGTGTTTGTATCGTTTGCTCTAGTTCGTGTTTTTGTTTTTCTAAAACGGATTTAAATTGATTTATTTGTTGTGGAGTTAACATAGTCGTCCACCTTCCTACAATTCAGTTTCTTTACATAGTATGAGCGTTGCGAGTAGGAATTATGAGATGAATTTCAGATATGAAAAAGGAGCCGCATAAGCAGCTCCTTTTATAGAAAGTATCCAAGTAATAATCCGATTCCCATGAGGAGACCGAAGATCGTATTTGTTTTTGCTGTTGCAATCATCGCAGGTACCATTTCCATTGGAATGCTTTTGCCGATAAAGCCTTTCGTCGCTTTAAATGCTTTCGGTGCACTTAAAAATACGATAAGCATCCATGGTGATACGATGCCCACGATAATTAAAGCAATTGTCCAAATGTAGGAAACGATGAACATAGAAGCAAGTACACCAACCGCTCGCTCGCGTCCAACGAGAATTGCTAACGTTTTACGACCGTTTTCTTTATCGCCATCTAAGTCACGAATATTATTAGCTAGTAAAATGGCACCAATTAAAATGGAGCTTGGAATAGATAGTAAAATGACTTCTGATGTTACAGTTCCAGTTTGAATAAAGAATGAAATTCCAATAATGATAACACCCATAAATAATCCGGCTGTTAACTCTCCAAATGGTGTATAGGCAATGGGAAGTGGGCCACCCGTGTAAAGGTAAGCAACGGCCATACAAACAAGACCGATTGCAGCAAGCCACCAGCTAGAATTCATACAAATATAAACACCTAATAGTATTGCGATGCCGAAAAATCCAAATGCTAAGTTAAGCACTGTTTTTGGCTGAATGCCATCGCGAACGATAGCGCCGCCGATACCAACTGAACCTTCGTGATCGAGTCCTCTTTTATAATCAAAGTATTCATTAAACATGTTTGTTGCTGCCTGAATGAGAAGACAAGCAAGAAGCATTATAAGGAAAAGAGGGAGATGGATTTGATTTATACCTCCGACCTGCATTGCATAGGCTGTTCCGATGAAAACAGGAACGAAAGCTGCTGTTAATGTATGGGGACGTAGTAAACTCCACCAAATGCGCCAGCCTGTTTGCTTGCTTGGTTTTGGCGCCGTAGGAGAGGAATTCGTTTCGACGTTCATTTCCATGTTGAATCCTCCTTTGGTCACATATTGTACACAACTAAGTGTAGAAAAAGCATCATTTAGTGTCAACGTTTATTTTCTAGGAAGAGAAGGTGAATTTCTCAGAAATGCTAAACGTTGACAGGCCTTTCGTTTGAGGTGTATCTTAAAATCAAGCGTAATTATGACTATTTTTCGCCCATAGGGGGGAGACAATTGTGATTCAAACGAAACAAAAAGGCTTGCAAGAAGTTCTTAGTGCAGCCATTAAGCATGCAACTGATGAAAAAATATTGGTTAGTTTTGTAAAACAAATAGACTGGATGGATCCGCTTCTGTTTTATGCAGCAGGAAAAAGGATTGCATTGGAAAATAGATGTTATTTTGCAGATCCAGCTCAGCATGTAATATTTGCTGGAATTGGCTCTGTTTTCACTATAGCAAATTCTTCTCACAAACGCTTTCAAGCGGCTCGTGACGAGTGGGATAAAGTAAAAGAGAAAGCATTTGTACAAAGAGAAAAATATGAATTTGGAACAGGTCCTCTTTTATTTGGTGGATTTTCATTTGACCAAGAAAAAGAGAAAACGGACTTATGGAAAGAATTCGATGATACGACATTTTCACTACCAGCATTTTTATTAACTGTAAAAAATGAAAAAGCATGGTTAACGATGAATACATTCGTTTCAGCAACAGATTGTGCAGAAACTCTTTATAACGAAATTGTTTCTTTAGAAGAGAAAATTTTTGGGGAGAGTAAATGTGCATTAGAAGGATCGAAATTAACAGTTACTTCTAAAGTGGAAGTGGATCCGAAAGGCTGGATGAAAGCCATTGAGAAAGTGCAAGATGAGATGAAGCAGGGTAACGTGCAGAAGGTTGTATTAGCGAGGGAGCTAAAAGTAGAAATGGATCATCATATTGATTCTGCTCTTGTTTTAGAAGCACTTCGCATTGGGCAACCGGATTGTTACGTATTTTCTTTTGATTATAAAGGAGCATGCTTCTTAGGAGCGACGCCAGAGAGGTTAATTCGCAAAGAAGATGAGAAGTTTACTTCGATGTGTCTTGCTGGTTCAACTGGTCATGGTCAATCTATAGAAGAAAGTAAGCGAAATAGTAATGCGCTTCTTCATGATGAAAAGAATTTAGCTGAACACGGTTATGTTGTGAACATGATCAGGTCGGTATTAAATGAGCACTGCGAATACGTTAATATTCCGGAGAGTCCAGGTCTATTAACAACGAAAAACTTAATTCATTTATATACGCCTGTAGAGGCAAAAGGCACTGCGAGTCTTTTAACGATGGTAGAAGAATTACATCCAACACCAGCTCTTGGCGGGACACCTCGTTTGGAAGCGATGAAACTGATTCGTGATGTTGAATTGTTAGACAGAGGATTATATGGTGCACCGATTGGCTGGATAGATGATGAAGGAAATGGTGAATTTGCGGTTGCACTTCGCTGCGGATTATTAAATGGCGAGAAAGCATCCTTATTTGCCGGTTGCGGGATTGTAATTGATTCAGTACCGCAACTTGAATATGAAGAGACAAGTTTGAAGTTTAGACCGATGCTTGGTGCTTTGGAGGAATTAATGAAATGAACAATCATATAGAAGCATTATCATATTATTTAGGCGCGTTCGTGGATGAACTGACGCGTCTAAATGTATGTGATGTTGTCATTAGTCCAGGCTCACGGTCAACGCCGATTGCTCTACTAATGGAACAACACGAAGGAATGAACACATATTTACATGTAGATGAAAGATCTGCAGGATTTTTTGCGCTCGGTATCGCAAAAGCGAAAAAACGTCCGGTTGCATTATTATGTACGTCAGGAACGGCAGCAGCGAACTACTATCCAGCTGTATGTGAAGCTTTCCATTCACGAGTGCCGCTTATCGTCTTAACAGCAGATAGACCGCATGAATTAAGAGATGTCGGTGCACCACAAGCGATGAATCAATTTAATTTATACGGTACGTTTGTGAAGCAATTTACAGAGATGGCACTTCCAGAAGCGAGTGAAGCGATGTACCACTACGCTCGCATGACAACGCAGCGCATGATAGCAAGTGCTTGTTTAGCGCCGCAAGGACCTGTTCATCTTAATTTTCCAGTTCGTGAACCGCTTATCCCGGACTTTTCATTAGAAAGTTTATGGGATAAAGGACGCGGGGAATATACAGGAGTAGTTCAGCAAGGGAACGTGGTGATGCCGAGTGAATATGTAGATTCTCTTGTAGGGCGCCTTTCACATATGGAAAAGGGGCTTATTATTTGTGGAGATGATAGTCATTCAGAAATCGCAACGTTTGCAACGCAACTAGCTGAAAAAACGGGATACCCAATATTAGCAGACCCACTTTCTAATATTCGTAGCGGACACCACGATAAAACGATGGTAATCGACTGTTATGATACATTTTTACGAAATGAATTGTTAAAAGAGACGTGGAAGCCGGACGTTTTAATTCGTTTTGGTGGTATGCCTGTTTCGAAAGCATTAACGCAGTTCATTAAAAAACAAACGAAAGCTGTTCATATCGTTGTTGACGAATCTGGACAATGGAGAGATCCAGCTCTTGTTGCGACAGAAGTTGTACAGGCAAGTGATATTGCATTTTGCAGTACATTAATAGAAAAAATGCCAGTTATGAAAAAGAATGATTGGTCCCAAATGTGGCAACATATAAACGAAAAAACGAAGGAAACGCTTCGTGAAATGGAAACATATGAAACTGCATTTGAAGGAAAAGTCATTACAGATATTGTACGCGTATTACCAGAAGGAGCAACGTTATTTGCGAGTAATAGTATGCCAATTCGTGATACAGATTCATTCTTCTTCACATCAGATAAAAATATTCAAGTGATGGCAAACCGCGGTGTAAATGGGATTGATGGCATCATTTCGACAGCTTTAGGAGCGAGCATGATTTGCGATCCGCTCGTATTAGTCATCGGTGACTTATCATTCTATCACGATTTAAATGGACTATTAGCTGCAAAATTACATGAATTAAATATAACGATTGTCGTTGTAAATAATGATGGTGGGGGTATTTTCTCATTCTTACCACAATATGAGAAAAAGGAACACTTCGAATCGTTATTTGGAACGCCGATTGGGCTTGACTATGAGCATGTTGTTAAAATGTACGGTGGTTCATTTAGCCGTGTAAATGGTTGGGAGCAATTCCGGGAGGAAGTACAAAAGGGAGCAACGACAGAAGGTTTACACGTTGTAGAAATTTGTACGAACCGTGATGAAAACTTAACGTTGCACCGTACGTTATGGGCAAAAACACAGGACGTAATTACTACATCATTGCAAGGTGAATCAAAATGAAAGTAACGCTGCAAGGTGTATCGTATGAATATGAAGTAGTCGGAAGCGGGGAACCACTTCTACTTCTTCATGGTTTTACGGGAAGCATGGAAACGTGGCGTTCTTTTATCTCTTCATGGAGTGGGCAGTTTCAAGTTATTGTAGTGGATCTTGTTGGACACGGAAAGACCGAGAGTCCTGAAGATGTTGCGCATTATGACATTCGAAATGTGGCATTGCAAATGAAAGAACTATTAGATTACCTTCATATTGAAAAAGCACATATACTTGGCTATTCAATGGGCGGTAGACTGGCGATTACGATGGCGTGTCTATATCCAGAATATGTACGTTCTCTTTTATTAGAAAATTGTACAGCTGGACTCAAAAGTGAAGATGAGCGAAAAGAACGCTGTGAAAAAGATGAGCGACTTGCCGATAAAATTGAGCGAGAAGGCATAGAAAGTTTTGTATCGATGTGGGAAAATATTCCGCTGTTTGAAACGCAAAAACGTTTAGCAAAAAACGTACAAGAAGCAGTGCGAAAAGAACGACTTGCTAACAATCCAAAAGGACTTGCAAATAGCTTGCGCGGCATGGGAACAGGGGCTCAGCCTTCATGGTGGGATGAGCTACACAACTTGAAAATGCCTGTTCTTTTAATGAACGGAGAGCATGATGAAAAGTTCTTTCGCATATTAAAAAACATCGAAAAATGCGTCTCTGACGCGAAATTTGTCAAAATTGATGGTGCTGGCCATGCAATTCATGTGGAACAACCGGAAAAGTTTGATACAATAGTAAAGGGATTTCTAAAAACTATGCAGTGATGCTTTTTTCAGTTAAGAATGAAGTTACACTTATAGAGGAGATCAGAAATATACAAGGAGGTAGTTGTAATGGCTATTGAATGGGTAAAAGAAGGCAATTACGAAGATATTATTTATTCAACATACAATGGTATCGCAAAAATTTCGATTAACCGTCCTGAAGTACATAACGCATTCCGTCCAAAAACGGTAATGGAGTTAATCGACGCTTTTGCACAAGCTCGTGATGATGCAAATGTTGGCGTTATCATTTTAACAGGTGAAGGTGGACGTGCATTCTGTTCTGGCGGCGACCAAAAAGTTCGTGGTCATGGTGGATATGTAGGTGACGACCAAATCCCACGTCTAAACGTATTAGACTTACAACGTCTAATTCGCGCAATTCCTAAACCAGTTATCGCAATGGTAGCAGGTTATGCAATCGGTGGTGGACACGTACTTCATATCGTATGTGACTTAACAATCGCTGCAGACAACGCTGTATTCGGACAAACAGGTCCTAAAGTAGGAAGCTTTGACGGTGGATACGGAGCTGGTTACTTAGCTCGTATGGTAGGCCACAAGAAAGCTCGCGAAATTTGGTACCTATGCCGTCAATACAGTGCTGGGGAAGCGCTTGATATGGGCTTAGTAAATACAGTAGTACCATTAGAACAACTTGAAGCAGAAACAGTACAATGGGCACAAGAGATCTTAGCAAACAGCCCAATGGCACTTCGTTTCCTAAAAGCTGCATTCAACGCAGACACAGACGGTCTAGCTGGTATTCAACAACTAGCTGGAGATGCAACGTTATTGTACTACACAACTGACGAAGCAAAAGAAGGTCGCGACGCATTCAAAGAAAAACGCAGTCCGGACTTCGGTCAATTCCCTCGTTTCCCGTGATGAAACCAAAAGCGGAAGCAGCTCGTTCAGAATGTGAGGGGGATGGAGCTTCTGACGTAGAGGCGTTTTTTGCCTCGTAGGAAGAAGTGAAGCCACCGAACATTCTAGCTGCTGTAGCTGGATGAAACCAAAAGCGGAAGCGGCTCGCTTAGAATATGAGGGGGATGGAGCTTCTGACGTAGAGGCGTTTTTTGCCTCGTAGGAAGAAGTGAAGCCACCGAACATTCTAGCCGCTGTAGCTGGATGAAATTAAAAGCGGAAGCCGCTGTAGCTAGATGAAACCAAAAGCGGAAGCGGCTCGCTTAGAACAAGAGGGCGTTGGAACTCCTGACGTAGAGGCGCTTTTTGCCTCGTAGGAAGGCGTGAAACGACCGACTGTTCTAGCCGCTGTAGCTAGATGAGATCAAACCGGAAACAAAACAACTAAGAGACTTGATGTCACATCAAGTCTCTTTCTTTCATGAAAGGAGAATGTATGATGGAGACGATGCCAAATTGGTTAAAGCAACGTGCATTTTTAACACCAGATCGTACTGCAATTGAAATAGAGGAAGAGAAAGTTACTTTTATGCAGCTGCATGAAAAGGTAGTATCTGTTTGTGAACACCTCACGCATGTAGGAGTGAAGCGAGGACAAAAGGTGGCTGTTCTGATGAAAAATGGTATGGAGATGATTACAGTTATTCACGCCCTATCGTACGTAGGGGCAGTAGCTGTGCTTTTAAATACGCGTCTTTCAAGAGAAGAGCTACTTTGGCAAATGGATGATGCTGAAGTTATTTGTTTAGTGACCGATCAAGAATTTGATGCTAAAGATGTTCCTGTCTATTCATTCGCCGAGGTGATGAATGGACCAAAAGAGGAAGCCTCTATACAAGAAGAATTCTCTTTAGAAGAAGCGATGACGATTATTTATACGTCAGGGACGACAGGGAAACCGAAAGGCGTTATTTTAACATATGGAAATCACTGGGCCAGCGCGGTTGGCTCTTCGCTTAATTTAGGACTTCGTGATGATGATTGCTGGTTAGCGTGTATGCCGATGTTCCATGTTGGCGGGTTATCTCTTCTAATGAAAAATATTATGTACGGCATGCGCATTTTACTCGTTCCGAAATATGATGCTGATTTTATTCATACAGCACTTCAAACGAGAGGCGTAACGATTATTTCAGTCGTATCAAAAATGTTAACTGATTTATTAGAGAGACTTGGAGAAGAAACATATCCTTCTTCTTTACGATGTATGTTACTTGGCGGAGGACCAGCGCCAAAACCGTTACTCGAAACATGTGTAGATAAAGGAATTCCTGTGTATCAAACGTACGGTATGACAGAAACGTCTTCGCAAATTTGTACGTTGTCCGCAGATTACATGTTAACGAAAGTAGGATCAGCTGGAAAGCCACTATTTCAGTGCCAACTTCGTATTGAAAAAGACGGCGTAGTAGTGCCGCCACATGCGGAAGGTGAAATCGTAGTAAAAGGACCGAACGTAACAGGCGGTTATTTTAACCGTGAAGATGCGACGCGTGAGACTATTCAAAACGGATGGCTTCATACTGGCGACCTCGGTTATTTAGATGAAGAAGGATTTTTATACGTATTAGATCGCCGCAGTGATTTAATTATTTCTGGCGGAGAGAATATATATCCGGCTCAAATTGAAGAAGTGTTGCTGTCCCATCCAGCGATAGCGGAAGCTGGTGTTGTCGGTATGACTGATGATAAATGGGGACAAGTACCCGCTGCTTTTGTTGTGAAAAGCGGGGCGGTAACAGAAGAAGAAATTCTTCACTTTTGCGAGGAGAAATTAGCGAAATATAAAGTGCCGAAGAAAGCATGTTTCTTAGAGGAATTACCACGTAACGCTTCGAAAAAATTGTTAAGACGAGAGTTAAGAGAATTAGTGGAGGAGAGGTAAGTGGAAATAAAAAAAGCGACACTTCATATAACAGAAATGCCACTCGTAATCCCGTTTGCTGCAAGCTACGGAACGTATGAGAAGCGTGAGAGCATCGTTATTAAATTAGAGGATACGGACGGATACATTGGATTTGGCGAAGTCGTCGCCTTCTCTGAACCGTGGTATACGGAAGAAACAGTGAAGACAGCATTGCATGTACTGCAAGATTTTTTATTACCTGATTTATTAAAGGCTGAAATTTCTCATCCGAATGAAGTGCCAAGTTTGTTCCAGCATATAAAAAGAAACCGAATGGCAAAGGCAGGAATAGAAGGAGCTGTTTGGGATTTATATGCGAAGCGACAAAAGAAGTCATTAGCGACATTACTAGGCGGGACTAGACCTGAAATTGAGGTCGGTGTTGTAATTGGTATCAATACAATTCCGGTTATGTTAAAACAAATCGAAAAGTACGCAGAAGAAGGGTACGAGCGTTTTAAAGTGAAAATAAAGCCAGAGCATGATTACGAATTATTGAAAGAGATTCGAAAAGAGTTTCCGCATATCCCGCTAATGGCAGATGCAAATTCAGCATATACATTAAGGGATACGGAGAGGCTGAAACGACTAGATGAATTCCAATTAATGATGATTGAACAACCGTTAGCCGATTATGATTTTCTTGATCACGCGGAGTTGCAAAAGAAAATTGAAACGCCGATTTGTTTAGATGAAAGTATTCATAGTTTAGAAGATGCACGCGTTGCGATTACCCTTGGTAGCTGCCAAATTGTGAACATTAAACCAGGGCGAGTGGGCGGATTAACAGAATCGGTTCAAATCCATAATTATTGCATGGAGCACAACATACCCGTTTGGTGCGGCGGTATGGTGGAGATGGGGATTTCAAGAGCACAAAATGTTGCGCTTGCCTCATTGCCGAACTTTACGATTCCAGGCGATATATCTGCTTCTAGCAGACATTGGGAGCAGGATATTATTTCGCCGGAAGTGATGCTTGAGAGCGGGAAAGTTATGGTGCCGCAAAGTGTTGAAGCTGAGTATGAAGTAGACCGCGGAAGGTTGGCGGAGATCACGAAACAGCGAATTGTTTTGGAGCGGTAACTTGAGTCTTTAAAGTAGCGGGCGAATTTCGTTGTTAATTGTCGGTAAGTCGATATATTTCAATAATCGCTGATATAATGCGAGTTACGGTCGATATAATTGAGAAATCGCCGATATAATTCAAGTTATGGTCGATATATTTGGAAAATCGCTGATATAATTTTATTTACAAAGGTTACTCTAATGGGTAACCTTTTCGTATTGTACAAATTGGATAGACTAGTTTACAATCGAGCGTATAAAAGGGGGAGTAAAATGAAGCGCATTTCAATTTTAATAGTGGATGATGAGGCAGAAATTGCTGATTTAATTGAGATACATTTAGAAAAAGAAGGGTACCACGTCGTGAAGGCAGCAGACGGGGAAGAGGCTGTTCATATTATTGAAACGCAGCCAATCGACTTAGTGGTTTTAGATATTATGATGCCGAAAATGGATGGGTATGAAGTGACGCGTCAAATTCGCGCGAAGCACCATATGCCAATCATTTTCTTAAGTGCGAAAACTTCGGACTTTGATAAGGTGACAGGTCTTGTATTAGGCGCAGATGATTATATGACGAAACCTTTTACACCGATTGAATTAGTTGCGCGTGTAAATGCACAATTACGTAGGTTTCTTACATTAAATCAGCCGAAAGTAGCGGAGAATAAATCTGCTTTAGAGATAGGCGGAGTTATTATTGATCCTGAGCGAAGAACAGTGAACGTCTATGGAGAGCAAATTGAGTTAACACCGAAAGAGTTTGATATTTTATATTTATTAGCGAGCCATCCGAAGAAAGTGTATAATGTGGAAAATATTTTTCAGCAAGTATGGGCAGATGATTATTATGAAGGCGGAAATACAGTTATGGTACATATTCGTACGTTGCGGAAAAAGCTTGGGGAAGATAAAAGAAAGGATAAATTAATAAAAACAGTGTGGGGAGTAGGTTATACTTTCAATGGCTAATATGATGAAAAGTTTTCGATTTAAAATGATTGCCTTATTTGCGTTAAGTATGGTGCTTGCAGCAACTGTAACTTATATAATTTATAAAGGATTGCAGCTGTATTATAAAACGATGGTTCGCTACGAAGAGCCTTTAGCGCAATTTAGGTCAGTGGTAAGGGAAGTTGGAGACATTAACTTCTTTTTAATTTTCTTTATTCCGTTATCTATTATCTTTTTCTTCTTTTTGACAAAACCGTATTTAAAGTATTTTAGTGAGATTTCTAACGGGATTCATCATCTTGCGAACGGTAACTTTACGAATAAAGTTCAAGTTTCATCAAACGATGAGTTTGGAGATATCGCACGTGAAATAAATGTTGCGAGTCAAAAGTTAAAAGAAGCGGTGGAAAGAGGAGACTTTGCTGAAAGTAGTAAAGATCAGCTCGTTGTAAACTTAGCTCATGATTTAAGAACTCCATTAACATCCGTGTTAGGGTATTTAGATTTAATTCTTAAAGATGAGAATTTAACAAAAGAACAAATTAAACATTTCTCCACAATTGCATATACGAAATCGCAAAGGCTCGAAAGTTTAATTGATGAGTTATTTGAAATTACACGTATGAATTATGGCATGCTAAAGCTGGATAAAAAGCCGATTGATATAAGTGAACTACTTATACAGTTAGATGAGGAATTGTATCCTTTATTAGAGAAACATCATTTACAAGCTAGGTTGAATATTGATCCTCATTTGCCAATTAACGGTGATGGAAAATTGCTAGCTAGAGTATTTGAAAACTTGTTAACAAATGCCGTTCGATACGGATATGATGGGCAATTTGTTGATCTGAATGGGTATATCGATAATGGAGAAGTTGTCGTACAAGTTATGAATTATGGAGACAGCATTCCAGAAGAAGATTTACCGTATCTTTTTGATATGTTTTATACAGGTGATAAATCGAGAACTGAGAACCGTGGCGGGACAGGCCTTGGACTGTTTATTGCGAAAAATATTGTTGAGCAGCATAACGGTACAATTTCTGCTGAAAGTAATGTAGTTAGAACAATGTTTGAAGTGCGATTGCCAAAAGACGAGAACTTAACAATTTAATAAAAATTTAAACTTTACCCCACTTTTTATTTTAATAGTTTTTTCTATTCTATACGTAAGTTACGTTAAGGAGGAACTAGAAATGAAAAAGTGGGTATTTATTTCTTTTTTTATAGCATGCACAGTATGTGTAGGCTTTTATATATCACCGTTATTTCAAAAGGAAATCGATGTTAAAATTGTCGGAAAAGATGAGCTAGTAAAGGCGGCAAATACCGAGAGGAAAGAGATTACGAAGGAACAAATTTATAAGGGTGATTTATTATTAGTTAATAGGGATTATCCAGTAAAAAAAGATAGTATTAGGTCTGATATTATAAATGTAAATCATAATAGTGAATTAGTAAGAGGCTACGTAATATTTGATAGAAATCTTCGTTTATCAAAGTATGTTGTAAAAAAGTTTTTGAACGTTGTCGATGCGGCTGGAAAAGATGGCGTACAGCATTTCTTAATGAGTAGTGGGTATCGAGATTTTAAAGAACAAAGTAAATTATATAAAGAAATGGGATCTGATTACGCGCTTCCAGCAGGATATAGTGAACATAATTTAGGATTATCACTAGACGTTGGATCAACGCAAAAGAAGATGGAGAAAGCGCCTGAAGGAAAATGGATCGAAGAGAACGTATGGAAGCATGGCTTTGTATTACGTTATCCGAAAAATAAAAGTAACATTACTGGAATTCAATATGAGCCATGGCATATCCGTTATGTTGGCCTACCTCATAGCGCAATTATGCAAAAAAAGAATTTCACACTAGAGGAATATTTAGAGTTTTTAAAAGAGGAAAAAGAGATTTCAACTGAAGTAGAAGGTAAGAAATATACTGTTTCTTATTATAAAGTTTCTGAGAATATGAAAGTGAACATTCCGGCAAACAAGCAGTATGAAATTTCGGGGAATAATATGGATGGGATTATTGTGACGGTTCAGGAATAGAGAAAAAAGCTATCTACTTGTGAACTGCACCCCACTTATTAGACACAGTCTAACAAGTGGGGTGCAGTTTTTGTATGACAAAATTTACGAAGAATTCAAAGGTAACGCTCGTTCAAGGATTTAATCCAAAAATAATTTCTTAAACAGAATATGCAAAACAGATGTATATTACAAAAGTACAATTTCAATACTGGTTACGCTTATACGAACTCCATGGAGAAGAAGGTTTACACGAGGTCTGTACAATTAGCTCTAGACTGACGTATTCACTTGTTTCAGAAATGTTAGAGACAGCATTAGAAGGTTTACCTGAAAATCACCAACTACTGATGCATTCAGATCAAGGGTGGCATTATCAAATGAAACAGTACCGTCACGCATTACAAGAAAGAGGTATCGTACAAAGTATGTCTCGTAAAGGCAAATGTTATGACAATGCAGTAATGGAGAATTGCCTTGGAATCATGAAGTCTGAGTTTCTCTACATAAAAGAGCTTGAAAGTGTAGAGCACTTCAAAATAGAATTAGAAAAATATATAGATTATTATAATACAAAACGGATAAAGGCAAAATTAAAAATGAGCCCGGTGCAATACCGGACTCATTTCTATCAAGCTGCCTAATGAAATAACCGTGTCTAACTTTTAGGGGTCACTTCATTTTGGAAGGCTAAGCCTTGATTTTTGTATGCTAATGATTGTAAATAAGATGAGCGCTATTGCTGTAATATTGATTGCAATAAAGTTTATTCGTTAGCTGAATTTTTAAGTATTATCACTTTTTTATAATTTTTGTTATCAAAATAATTCCTATACAAACTATTATCCAACTTGCAAATACCATTAACCAATAATTAAGCTCTTTAGTATTATAAGTCTCTGGTATTAAAAAATTAAATCCAAGCCAAATAACAGATAAAACTAAGATAACAAAAACTATTTTTAATAATTTAATAGAAAACACCCTTTCTTTAAATTAAAGTAAGAAAGTTACTACGGCTCTTGCAATAACTCCTGATAGGTAAGAAGGAACTCCAACTTTTGTTAATCCAGTAGTTAATGCACTAGTAATATCACCTTCAAAATCATAGATGATATTAAGTGCCTTCATAACAGTTTGATATTTTAAGTATTGTTTTGCGTTAGAAGGAAGTGGAAGTTTTTCAACAGCCTTATTAAATGCTTTTTCTCCTATTCCCTTCATTTTATTAATCATAATTTTAGCTGCTTCTTTAGCTGCTTTTGTTTTCACACCATATTGTATAGTTCCATCAGGTGAAACACTATATTGAATATTACCATTAATGCTTAATTCATTTAAATCAATTCCATCTTCTTCTAAACTCTTATTAAAACTATATTGTAAGCTTTCATAATCAATATTGTCTAATTCTTTTCCTTCAAATTGCGTTTGCGTTGCTTCTTTTTCTGCTGCATAACTTGTAATAGCTGGGGATAAAGCTGTAAAACCGATTGATAAAGCTAATGCTGTACAACTTCCTTTTAACATTTTCTTTTTCATGATTTAATCACTCTCCGCATTATAATTTATTATTCCGTTAAAGGAATATAATAATATACTAAATATTTTTACTTTTAATGTCAAAATGTGAAAAAATGTCCAATTACGTCGAAAATGTAATAATAATACAATTTAAATTAGAAATATATTATTTAATTTATATAATATACACTCAAAATGAATAAAAATTTATTTTATAAAAAATTATGAATCAATTTATTTTTTGATGGTATAGTACACGATTAATCCAAGTGAAATGATAGTCTAGTCTCTTTTAATACTATAGAAAAATATAATACATAGAAGAATTCGGAGTTAGTTAACGTTTTAAAAAAGGGGAGGCAAATGCAAATAAAGTAAACATACTCTCTGATAAAAAGCTAGAAGCCTTCAGGTAGTTCTTCTGGAATTTAGTAAGGGTATAAGGGAATAGTGAAATTATTGGGAATATTAACTGTATATTACATTATTTAGAGGGGGACGGTAACTATATAACTCTAAACATTATAACGTTATATTTACTTCTAACTTTTTTTGTGTTACGCTAAACGTGTGAAAGAGATATAAAAAATGAAACTTAAATGTAAGCGTATTCTTATGGCTTCTTATAGAAAAGGGTGGAAATACAATGACAGAACGATTCGTACTACGTAATGTGAAACGTGTGAACGGGGAAGAGATTGACATTGTAATTGAAAATAACAAAATCGTGCAGGTGACGAAAGCTGGTGCTGGCGAGGGTGGAAAGGTTCTTGATTACTCTGGTACTTACGTATCGAGTGGTTGGATTGATTTGCACGTTCACGCTTTTCCAGAGTTTGATCCGTATGGCGATGAGGTGGATGAAATTGGCGTTAAGCAAGGGGTAACGACAATTGTTGATGCGGGTAGCTGCGGAGCTGATCGTATTGCAGATTTAGTAAAAAGTAGAGAGCAGGCAAAAACGAATTTATTTGCCTTTTTAAATATTTCTCGCATCGGTTTGAAACGAATTGATGAATTATCCAACATGGAATGGATCGATAAAGAGAAAGTGATAGAAGCAGTAGAAAAGTATAAAGATGTAATCGTTGGGTTAAAGGCGAGAATGAGTAAAAGTGTCGTTTGTGATAGCGGAATTGAACCGCTTCATGTTGCACGCTCTTTATCTCGTGAAACATCATTACCAATTATGGTACATATCGGTTCAGCGCCTCCTCGCATTGAGGAAGTTGTACCTCTTTTAGAAAAAGATGATGTCATTACACATTACTTAAACGGGAAAGAAAATAATTTATTTGATGAAGAAGGCAAACCGTTACCTGTGTTACTAGATGCAGTGAAGCGCGGTGTGCATTTAGATGTTGGGCATGGTAATGCCAGTTTTTCTTTTAAAGTAGCAGAGGCTGCGAAGCGTCACGATATCATCTTTAATACGATTAGTACAGATATTTACCGGAAGAATCGTGTGCATGGTCCGGTGTATAGTATGGCCCATGTTCTTTCGAAATTCCTTTACTTAGGTTATCCACTAGAAGAAGTAATTGACGCGGTTACGAAAAATGCAGCAGAGTGGCTGAAAAAACCAGAGCTTGGCCGCATTCAAGAAGGCGATATTGCAAACTTAACTTTATTTACGGTGAAAGATGAGAAGGTTACGTTAATTGATTCAGAAGGGAATCAGCGCGTTGCTGAAAGAATAATTGATACGAAAGGGGTTGTAATCAATGGGTCATTCATTGAATGCTAAGTATGGATTAAAAAGAGTAATTAATGCGAGCGGTAGAATGAGTATTTTAGGTGTATCTGCTCCTACAGATACGGTAATGGATGCGATGAAACATGGTGGACAAAATTATGTGGAAATTGCTGATTTAGTAGATAAAGCAGGAGACCATATTGCGAGAATTCTAGATTCAGAGGCAGCGGTCGTTGTAAATTCAGCATCGAGCGGAATTGCGCTTTCTATCGCTGGTATCGTTACAGAAGGAAATCGCCGTAAAAGTGAAAGACTTCATCAAGAAGTAATCGCGAAAAACGAAGTGATTATGTTAAAAGGTCATAACGTTCAATACGGTGCTCCTGTTGAAACGATGATTTATTTAGGCGGCGGTAAACTTGTAGAAGTTGGCTATGCAAATGAAGGGAAAGCAGAGCATATTGAAGAGGCAATTGGTGAAAATACAGCAGCGATTCTGTATGTGAAATCACATCATGCAGTGCAAAAAAATATGATTTCTGTTGAAGAAGCATGGGAAGTTGCGCAGCGAAATAACGTACCGCTTATCGTGGATGCAGCAGCTGAAGAAGACATTCAAAAGTATGTGAAGTATTCAGACCTTGCTATTTATAGCGGTTCAAAGGCAATTGAAGGACCTACTTCTGGTATTGTTGGTGGGAAACGAAAATATATTGAATGGCTGAAAGTGCAGTTACATTGCATCGGAAGAAGCATGAAAGTTGGGAAAGAAACAACTTTTGGTTTACTTCAAGCACTTGATGAGTACGGAGTAAAAGAAGATAAGAGCGAGCAAGAAAAAGAATTGCTACAAATACTTATGCCGCTAAAAGAATTAAAAGGTGTAAATGTAACGATCGTTCAAGATGAAGCGGGAAGAGCAATCTTTAGAGCACGTATTCATATTAACGAAAAAGAGTTAAATAAATCGGCAAAAGGCGTTGTAACAGCATTACGCGAAGGGGAAATCGCAATCTATACACGTGATTACGGAGTAAGACAAGGATTCTTTGATATTGATCCACGTCCACTTCAAGGTGATGACATACATGTGATTCAAGAAAAATTGAGAGAAATTGTAGGGGGAAACTAAAATGACAAACATTCAAAAACGTTTTTATAAAGGCCGCGTAGCATTAAATGTATTAGCGAACAATATCCGAAATGCGAAAGATATTTTTGAAGCAGCAAAAGGGTATGTAGTAGTGGGGGTATTATCAAAAGACTACCCAACAGTAGAAGAAGCCGTTACAGCGATGAAAGCATACGGAAAAGAAATTGATGACGCTGTATCAATCGGACTAGGAGCAGGAGATAATCGCCAAGCGGCAGTTGTAGCTGAGATTGCGAAGCATTATCCTGGCAGCCATATTAACCAAGTGTTCCCTTCAGTTGGAGCGACACGTGCAAATCTTGGCGAAAAAGATAGCTGGATTAATAGTTTAGTATCGCCAACAGGAAAAGTAGGTTACGTAAATATTTCTACTGGTCCAATTAGCGCAGCTGGAGAAGAAAAAGCAATCGTTCCAATTAAAACAGCAATTGCACTTGTACGTGATATGGGCGGAAATTCATTGAAATACTTC
This sequence comes from Bacillus sp. RZ2MS9, assembly GCF_001816185.2. Taxonomy (NCBI): domain Bacteria; kingdom Bacillati; phylum Bacillota; class Bacilli; order Caryophanales; family Bacillaceae; genus Bacillus; species Bacillus sp. RZ2MS9. The sequence goes on along the minus strand of NZ_CP049978.1, from coordinate 4,729,310 downwards.
CCGATGAAAGGTTTAGCTCATGAGGAAGAATATCGCGCAGTTGCGAAGGCTTGTGCAGAAGAAGGATTTGCATTAGAGCCAACAGGCGGAATTGATAAAGAAAACTTCGAAACAATTGTAGGTATTGCGCTTGAAGCAAACGTAGAGCAAGTTATCCCGCACGTGTACTCTTCTATTATTGATAAAGAAACTGGTAACACGAAAGTAGAAGATGTTCGTGAATTATTAGCAGTCGTGAAAAAGTTAGTTGATCAATATGCGTAAGAAAATTGCAGCATTTGGTGAAGTAATGATGCGCCTGCAAGTACCAGGATATGAATTGTTGTCGCAAGCTAACACATTAAATTACTCATTTTCTGGTACAGGTGTGAACGTTGCAGCAGCACTTTCTCATCTCGGTCATGAAGGCTTTCTTATTTCAACTTTACCGGAAAATTCGGTTGGAGATGCAGCTGTATCTTACATTCAAAAGTTAGGGATTCAAACTTCTCTTGTTTCAAGAGGCGGTAAATATGTAGGTATGTATTTTTTAGAAAATGGATTCGGTGCACGTGCAAGCCGCGTTACATATTCGAATCGATTAGAAAGTAGCTTCAATACGGCATGTGAAGAAATGTATCAATTTGAAGAAATCGCAAAGGAAATTGATATCGTTCATTTTTGCGGTATTACACTTGCGATGAATGATACGGTGCGTCATCATATGAAATCTTTAGCGAGAGCAGTTAAAGAAAACGGAGGAACCGTCGTTTTTGATTGTAATTATCGTCCCTCACTTTGGGGAGAAGACGGATATGAACAGGCAAAACCGCATTATGAAGAAATGCTGGGGCTTGCTGATATCGTTATGATGAACGAAAAAGATGCGATGTTCGTTCTTGGAATGAAAACAGAAGAGACGGAGCGAGAAGCGCAGCTGCTGGATCTTATTCCAAAGGTAGCTGAAACATATCATATCGCTACAATCGCTGGTACTCATCGCTCTATTAACAGTGATAATACACATTCGCTTCGCGGGTTTATATGTAAAGATGGTTCGTTAACTTTTGCAAAAACACTTACGTTTTCTGTATATGATAGAATAGGTGCTGGAGATGCTTATACGAGCGGAATTATTCATGGCGAGATAAAAGAGTTTGCACCAGAGAAAGCTGTTTCATTTGCGTCAGCAGCTGGAATGCTAGCACATACAATCGTCGGTGATACGCCAATGTCATCAGAGAAAGATATACTTCGGGCGATGACGGCATCAGTAGGTGATGTAGAAAGGTAGTGGGTGTAACAGTGAACGTAACGAGGAAAAAAGGACCATTATATTTACAAATAAAAAATATTATTCGTGATCGAATATTGCATGGTGTATATGCGATTCATACGAATATTCCTTCCGAACCGCAGTTAGAAGAAGAGTTCAAAGTGAGTAAAATTACAGTGCGAAATGCGATTAAAGAACTCGCTCAAGAAGGATATTTGGAAAAGAAAAGCGGTAAAGGAACGAAAGTCATCCGCAATACTTCTGCGACAAAACTGTCAAAGGGTAAGAAATTTACTGAAGTGTTAGTGGAAGAAGGATATAAAGTACAGAAGAAATTGCTAAAAGCAGAAATCGTTCAGATTGAAGAAGGAACAGTGCCATTTCGATTATTCGGTAAGGAGAGTTTTCGTATTGAACGTTTATATACGTTAAATGATGCACCGTACATTCATTATACGCACTATTTCTCAGCAGGAATGGCAAGTACAGATTTATCGGACTTTGACTTGCAATCGCTTTATGATTTAGTTGAAGACCGAGGCATTCACTTAGAAAACTTCAGAGATGAATTCGCTGTTGGCCTTGCGCCTAGTTTCGTTGCAGAAGCGCTAGGTGAAAAAGAGGGGACAGCGCTATTAAAACGTATGCGTTATTCTTACGATGAAGTTGGCGAAGTAATTGAATATAGCGAAGGCTACTACAATACAGAGATGCAGCATTATGTAGTGAATTATGACGTATAAAAAAGAGGGGATGTTCCCTCTTTTTTTATAAAGTAAAACTTTAATTAGTGGAGGAGAGCATCATCCACTAATTATTAGCTCACACCAATCGGGATAAAAATAAGGGGAATGAGAGATGGATATATACTTATTAATCGTCACGTTACTTGCGATCACAATTGTTATTTTAGGGGTATCATGGTGGAAATGGCATGCATTTATTAGTTTAACAGTTGCGAGTTTATTTTTAGCCATTATGTCTGGACTGAATGTAACGAAAATAGTGACTGCCTATGAAACTGGTGTTGGTAGTGTACTAGGGCATTTAGTTGGTATTTTAGCACTTGGAACAATTTTAGGAAAAATGATGTCCGATTCAGGGGCAGGCATGCAAGTTGCAGATTTCTTTATTCGATTTTTCGGCGTAAAAAAATTACCTTGGGCTATGTTATTTGCAGGGTTTGTTATAGGGATTCCCGTATTTTTTGAAGTGGGGATTGTCATTTTATTACCACTCGTTATTTCAATTCGAAAAACGACGAAGCAAAATATATTATTAATTGCGTTACCTGTCATTGCAGGATTATCTATTGTTCACGGGCTCGTACCACCACATCCAGGGGCGATGACAGCAATCGGTATTTATAACGCGAACTTAGGAAAGGTACTTTTATATTCATTAATTATCGCGTTACCAACAGCCATTATCGCAGGCCCAATATTTGCAAAGTGGGTACATAAGAGGGTTATACCTGAAAATGAACCGGAGCTTGTTCGAGTTACGACAGTATCAACTGATTTACCAAGTCGTAAAATTTCATTCTTTATTATTTTATTACCAGTTGTATTGATGATTTTATCAGTAGTTGCACCATATATTTCATTACCGAAAAAATTGACTGAATTTTTTGTGTTTATAGGGAGTCCAGTAATCGCCTTACTTATTTCATGTTTCGCAGCATTTTATTTACTTGGTATCAAACAAGGTATTAATAAAAAGATGATTAAAAAATTAACAGATGAAAGTTTATTGCCTGTCGGTTCTATTATTTTAATAATTGGTGCAGGCGGTGGATTTAAACAAATATTAATTGAAAGTGGCGTTGGAACGGCGATTGCGCAAATGGCAGAACATATTTCGTTATCACCAATTGTATTAGCTTTCATGGTAGCTGGATTAATTCGAATTGCAACAGGTTCAGCTACAGTAGCATTAACGACAGCAGCAGGGATTGTTTCACCAGTTATTCAGCACATGTCTGGTGTGAATTTAGAGTTGCTAGTTATTGCAACCGGTGCAGGATCATTAATGTTTTCTCACGTAAATGATGCAGGGTTCTGGCTTGTAAAAGAGTATTTAGGTTTGACGGTGAAGGAAACGTTTAAAACGTGGACGGTACTCGAGACATTGTTATCATTTATTGCATTTGGTTTTGCTCTTTTGTTGAATATGTTTCTTTAGGGAGAAAAGCCCATTTTAATTAATAAAACCCACAGGAGAAATTCAATTTCTCTGTGGGTTTTGCTATTTTTTAATCGTAGTTACTTACAAATATACAGGGCAAGGTGCTTTTTATATCTTTTTTCTATTGTCCTATTATTTAATAGAACGGACATACTGATTTTCTCCATCGTCTTTGACAAAGACTCCTAGCTCATTCAAATCTTTGCGTAAATGCTTCTTTTTTTTCGAGTTTCCTTCTCGAAGGGCATTTCGTCTTTCATACAAAATAGTATTTATGCTTTTATTAAATCGCGCATCCTCTAATTTCCATAAGCTATACTCATGTTTATAAGGATCTTGTTCCACCCAGGGGAAGCCGTGCATTAAGAAAGTATCTTTAATTTTGCTTGGGGTAATGTCAGATGTTTCACGTAACCATTCTCGGTCTTCTTGATCAATGATAACCACTTGACGCTTATCTACAAAAACGGCTTTTACATTTGATCTGGTGATTTGTTTTTTTTGATCGTCCTTATTCACGTGAATGCTTTCCGAAGTAATGTTCATTTTTAAAGCTTCACTATAAATAATTAAAGAAAATAAAATTCCTGCAATAACACCAATTAGCATGAGGATAATAGGAAGCCAGAAGGGATTAATAAAATTTAAAAGTTCTATAATTTTTGAATCAGAAAAGAGAGGAATCTTTTTTATAATCTCTATTAATTTAGGTGAAAAATATCCAATAACGCCTAAAAGGATTGGACTTACTATAGCAAGTAACTTTTCTAAAAAACCTAATCCAATGACAGATGCCTTTTTCATGTGTAGTTCATCCTTTCTTATATATATTTTTTAACCAGGGCATGTTTTAAATAGTGAGTTTTTTCACCATTTTTATGAGCTCATCTGAGTAATTTTCTATGGATATAGATGAATTTGCCTTCAACATTCTTTCTTCGATTGCTCCTAAAATAAATGAAGCTAATGTGTCGGTTTGAAAAGAGTTAGAAAACACACCATTTTGTTGTCCAGTCTTCAAAATATCTAATAACATCGTTCTAAGAGCATCCTCTTCGTCGTCTTCGATTCTGTAATAAGGAATGTTCTCTTCATTTCTTGCATTAAAGACAATCTCAATTAAGGCAATATTATTTTTGTAATGAGTTTCTTGATAAGCCAAGTGTGCTTCAATAAAAGCCTCTAGTTTATTTATTTCAGATTGAGCTAATAGTACTCGATTACTAATAAATTCATGTTGTTTGGCAACTAAAAATTGTAATGTACGGTTCATAAGGTAAAGCTTATCATTAAAATGATAAGAAATAAGTCCGGTACTAATCTTAGCCTTTTTTGCCACCTTCGTTAAGCTTAAGTTGTTATATCCAACCTCTTCTAATGTATCAATACATGCAAGAATAATTTGTTCACGCCTAGCCTCTGCAATAAAAGAATCAGTCACGCTATTCAACTCCTGATTTATATAATTTGAATGTATAATCAAAAAATTGATTGATCGTTCAATTAAATATTAGTAAGAAATTATTAGTATGTCAAATGTTTTATACCTACATCTTGATAAGGCTCATTTTCTGAAACAAGCCCGTTTTTAGGTAAGCCAAGCTTCCTATTCGCCCTGAAAACATAATATAAATGGAATCCCCTCATTTAGAGCAAGGTGAACTTGTTATGAATGATACTAAAGGAGGAATAGGGTAATGAGCGAAAAGTGTGAACACAGACATGATGATTGTAACCGCAGACATGGTTGCGGAGGCGGTTTTGCGCTTCTAATCGTATTGTTTATTTTATTAATTATCATCGGTGCTAGCTGCTTCGGCGGAGGCGGCGGTTGTGGTTATGGCGGTTACGGCGGCTACGGATATGGTGGCTACGGCGGATATTGCTGCTAATTATTAAAAACTATTGAAAATGGCCTTGTGCAATATGCACAAGGCCATTTTATTCATATTTTTATATGCTGTGATAATTTATTAATGTACAGAGAGCGGATTAAGAAGAAGAAAATAATCTCGATAATCCCGAAAAAGGTGAGTACGATACATGTCTCTTTTAGTAATGAGAAAGAAAACATGCTTTGTAAAAACTTAACCGCAAATAACGTGTGAACACCAGCAACGATGTAAGGAACGAAAAATAAAATTCCTAATTGAATGGTTGCAGAGCGAAACATTTCTGATTCAGTTAAGCCAAGCTTTGTAATCGTAATATACTTTTGTCTTTCAGTTGTTAAGTCATTATACATACGGAAGTATAGAACACTAGCCGCACCGATAAAGAAAATAAAGCCGAGAAATGCCCAAATAAAAAATTGAGCAACTGCATTTCCTTTACCGTAAATGAGTTCATCCGTAGCCGTATGTATGAAGAAAGGAACTTGAGCGTTCTCTTCAGTATGCTTTTCGTAGAACTCACGTGCATCACCACTAATAACACGTAACATATTTTTTGTTGGAACGATTGCATTTTCCCAGTTTTCTACGAAGTAGTTATAGATTACAGTTGTTTCAATATGAGGAATCATATTATCAAATACATAATCTTGTACGACAGCTAAATGAGGGAATGCAAATGATGGTTCGATTCCCTTATTAATAAACCCTTTAATATGAAATTCTTTTTTATTAGATCCAAGTGTAATCGTATTTTGCTTTGCAAATGGATTAGATACGAGATCGAGAAGTTCTGGTGAGTGGCGAGAAATAATATACACTTCTGTAGAATCAATTGTTATTTCCGGTCTTTTCAATTGTTTAGCAATTGCGTTATAATCACTCATCTTCATAAGCATAATATCTTCTTTGGAAGCTGTATCTTTTAATACTGTAAACTTATATTTTTTGTAAAGAAAATTATTAGTTGTAAGCTCCGTTTCAATTGTAGAAATATGCTTTTGTTCAAGGGAATTGTCACCTTCTGATGTATACGTGAAGGGAACGGGATATCGCTCTAGTACTGATGCCTTCGTATTGTTATTAGCGGCGAATAATCCAATAATAATCGTAAATGCAAGTGCAGATAGCATAGAAACAATAAAGAGTACATTAATATTACTGCGTGTACGAGAAACTAAATCTGAAATCCATAACATATTTATTTGTTTCAAATAAAACTTTCTGCGCTTCTTTAAAATATAGATGAAAAGAAGGAATGTTTGTGAAAAGAATAAATATGTCCCGACTATTACGAGCGGTAAAATAGATAACATAATAAAAAAGACAGATCCATTTTGCACATTTTTTTCCGTTACGTAGCCTCGCGGATAACCAGCGATATAATAGCATAGCCCTAAACAAATTAAAGCGAATAAAGAGATGAGTATAGATGGTCTTTTTTCAGCTGGCATTTTCTTGTTCCCCTTAATGAGGTGGGCTGTTTTTCGAGTACGAATAAACATTGGTGTAAACGTAGAAACGATTAAAAATAAAATGATAAACGTTACGGTTGTAACGATAATCGCTTCTGTTGGCCAATATAAATAGAGACCTTTCGCACTTGTTAATTTCGAAGTGACTAATAAGAAAAAGTTAGAAAATACAAGTCCACCTTGAATGCCGATAAAGATAGACAATATCCCGATTATCATATTTTCAGTAAATAACAATCTTTTTAATTGTCTCTGTGAGATACCAAGAATAGTGAGTATCCCGAATTGCTGCTTCCGAACATTTAAAAATGTTCCAATTGAATATAAGAGAAAGAAGAACGAGAACATAACGATCACAAGCTGTGCTGTACTAGCTAAGTTCATTAGAGGATCACGTTCTTGAAAGCTTTGTACACTCTGTAAGCGCGGATGATACGCGTATACAGTAAATGAAAAGAAAACCATGATAGAAAAAGCACTACTTACAAAGTAGGCGAAATATGCTTTCGAATTACGCGAGACATTTTTAAATGCGAATTGCCAAAATGTCATCCACGTCTTCCTCCTAATAACGCTAGAACATCTAATATTTCTTGATAAAATTTCTCGCGATATAATCCGCGGTGCAGTTCATTGTAAAGCTCGCCATCTTTGATGAAAATAACACGGTTACAATAACTTGCTGCAAACGGATCGTGCGTAACCATTAAAATCGTTGCATCTTCTTCTTTATTTAATTTCGTAAATAACTCCATTACGTCAATTGCCGCTTTTGAATCTAAGTTTCCTGTCGGTTCGTCGGCTAGTAGAAGTGAAGGATGATGAATAACAGCACGTGCTACTGCGGTACGCTGTGCTTGTCCCCCAGAAACTTCAAAAATACGCTTGTCCAAAATATGATCAATTCCAAGCTTTTTTGAAATGTTATCAAGCTTTTCATCCATTTCTTTTAATGGAACATTATCTAATGTTAAAGGTAATACGATATTTTCACCGATTGTCAGTGTATCTAGTAAGTTAAAGTTTTGGAAAACAAATCCTAACTCTTGTCTTCGGAAAATAGCTAACTTCTCTCTACGAAATGTGTGCGGTTTTTTTCCGTTAATCACGACATCACCAGAAGTCGGAGAATCGATTGTAGAGATAACGTTTAAAAATGTAGATTTTCCGCTACCAGATGGTCCCATAATGGCAACGAATTCCCCTTTATCCACGTGTAAATTTATATTTTTTAAAGCAGTATGAGGGACTTTCCCCTCATATACTTTTGAGACGTTTTTTATGTGTAATACTTCTTCCATAGTAATCACCTTTCTACTTTTTAAAACTTAATGTGTTGTGATAATTTTTGCATATAAAAGGAACGAATTAAAAGGAAAAATAAAATTTCAACTGTTCCAAAAATCAACAGTACGACTGTAATTTCAGCGAAGAACGAGAGATGTAATATTTCTTGTAGCATCTTTGTCGCAAACATCGTATGGATTGATGCCATAATGTAAGGTACGAAGAAAAGAATCGCAAGCTGAATTGTCGCTGAACGTTTCATTTCAGTCTCAGTTAAGCCGATTTTCGTAATCGTTATATATTTTTCTTGCTCATTTGTTAAATCTGTATACATCCGGAAGTAAAGAACACTGCCAGCACCGATAAAGAAAATAACTCCTAGGAAAGTACCAATTAAGAAGAACGAAGCGACATTTAGTTTTGTCTTATATAGAGAATCGCTCGCTTCACTTGCATGGAAAGGTGGATGCTCTGCTTGAATTGCTGCATTATCGTTATGGATTTTTGTTATAAACGATGAACCGATATTATGTGCTTTTTCCCAATCTGTAACTTTGAAGTTATATACACTCATTTGTTTGGAAACTGTGGATAAGGCTTCTACATTTTCATCAGATAGTATGAGTAATTGGTATATTAAGCTGTTTGGGAATGGACTATAACTTTTATATTCTTTCACTTGTAGTTGTAAATTGTTTTGAGTAAGTGTAAGAGTATTTTTCTGTTCTTTATTGTGAAGTGTTCCAATAACCTGATCATCTAAGTCTTTCATAAGAATATAAGATTCATTCTTATTTACCGTGAGTTTTTCCCAATTTAAAGCCTTAGCAAGTACATTATAGTCACTTTGTTTAATGGCATAATAGAGCTGCGTGTTATCTTCAGCCGAAGATACTTCATATATATCCGTTTTAAATTTTGTATAAGTAAAGTGCTCTTCATTAAATTTCTGCTCTAACCAGTTTAAATGTTCATCAGCTAACGTATTTTCAGTATGTGATAAATAAGTAAACGGGAAAGGGTTTTGTCTAATCGCATCAAACTTTGTAAATTTCCCGAATCCATATAAGAATGTAATCATTGTAAAAGCGAGCGTCGATAGCATCGCTACAATAAAGAGCATGTTAATGTTTGTCCGAATACGTGATGCTAGATCGGAAATCCAAAGCATATTAATTCGTTTCATATAAAACTTTCTTCGTGTTTTTAAAATACGAATAAGTAAAAAACTAATTTGTGAAAAGAAAAAGTATGTTCCAGCTGCAATAAGCGATGGGATGACAAATATACTAGAGACGGCATATAAAAGTCCAATTATGTCACCTAGCGACATAAAATACAGCGGATTTGCGGCTAACGCATATCCACATATTAAACAGATCGCACCAAATAGAGAGATGAGCACGGATGCTTTTCTTTCTTTTTGTTGTTTTCCTTCTTTTAAAAGACGTACGGCTTTTCTCGTGCGAATGAGCATCGGTGTAAAAGATGATACGAGAATGAAGAGCCCGAGAAAGATGATGATAGTTAAAACGATAGCACTTGTAGGCGGATATAAATATAAACCAGGTACGTGTGTAATTTTGGCGGTAACTAACAAAAAGAACTGTGAAAAGACAAGTCCAAGTTGAATGCCAAAAAATATAGAAAGAGCACCAATTAACATATTTTCTATAAATATGAGTCGCTTTAATTGTTTTTGAGATATGCCAAGTACTGTTAAAATCCCGAACTGTTTTTTTCGTACTTTTAAAAACGTCCCGATTGAATACAGTAAAAAGAAAAATGAAAAGAACACAATGACAACTTCTGAAATTGTCATTAATATATTCAGAGAAAAATTCACGTCTGTCATATGCAATTTAGGATGAAATAAATAAACTGCAAATGAGAAAAAGATTGCGATGGAGAACGCACTGCTTACAAAATAGGCGAAATAAGCTCTGGCGTTCCGCGTCACGTTTTTAAATGCAAACTGCCAAAATGTCATTCACCTGAACCTCCTAATAGGGTGAAGATGAGAAGAGCATAAGAAATACTCTTTTCATCAAGTTTGTTTTAAATATTTTGTCCACTCGTGTAATGTGATAATTTTTGCATATAAAGTGAACGAATGAATAAGAAAAATACGATTTCAACGAATCCAAAAATAATAAGAACGGCTGAAACTTCTTTGAACAGAGATAAACCAATTACATCTTGTAGCATTTTTGTTGCGAACATTGTATGAATGGATGCCATAATGTACGGAATGAAAAATAAAATACTAAGTTGAATGGTTGCAGATCGTTTCATCTCTGTATCTGTTACACCGATTTTAGAAATCGTTATATATTTCTCTTGTTCGTTCGTCAAATCCGTATACATTCTAAAGTAAAGAACGCTACCAGCTCCAATGAAGAAAATAACTCCTAAAAATGTCCCAATTAGGAAAAATGCAGCACTGCCTGATGTTATTTTGTATAACGATCCTGCTGATTCAAAGGAACGAATAAGAGGTCCTTCATACTGGGATTTATTTCGATCTTTTTGCACTTTTTCTATAAAATTATCAGCAATTTCATATGTCTGTTCCCAGTTTTGAATTTTGTAATTGTATGCTGATATATGTTTTACGGTGTTAGGTAAGTTATTTACGATAATATCAGGCAACACTATCGTTTGATATGAAAAGTCAGATGGGATTGCGTTTACATGCTCATAGCCTTTTACTCGTAATTTCGTATTTGTACTAGAGAGTGTAATGTAATCTCTTTTGTAGCTTTGCTCAAATTCGTTGAATATGGTGATATAAGATGTCCCTGTTAGCACATATGCTTCGTTATCATCCATAAATAGTTGTTTCATTCGTAAAGAATCTGCAAGTTTGTTATAGTCACTTTGCTTAATTGCGTATACGTCATTATAAATAGCTATATCTTTATCTTCTTTTAGTGGTGTTTCATATATATCAGCTTCTATTTTTTGATAAGGGAAATGCTCTTTTTGTAATTGTTGCTCAAGCCAATTTAAATGCTCTGTAACAAAAGGGTTCGCATCATAAGAAAAATAAGAAATTGGAAAAGGAGAAGTTCTATTCACCTCTAGCTTAATAAATTTCCCGAATCCATATAGAAACGTAATCATTGTGAAAGCAATTGTAGATAGCATTGCTACAATAAAAAGCATATTAATATTCGTTCGAATACGGCTCGCTAAATCCGAAATCCAAAGCATATTAATCCGTTTCATATAAAACTTCCTTCTTTTCTTTAAAATATAAATCAGTAAGAAACTAATTTGTGAAAAGAAGAAATATGTTCCGATTGTAACAAGCATTGGGATAACGAAAATACTTGAAACCATATATATAACACCGATTTGCGGGCTTACTGATACGAAATATTTAGGATTTCCAGCTAACGCATAACCACCAAATAAACAAATCGCACCAAATAATGAAACAAGTATGGATGGTTTTCTTTCTTTTTGTTTTCCACCATTTGTTTTTAAAAGGTGTACCGCTTTTTTTGTACGAATAAGCATTGGTGTGAATGCAGATACAATGATAAAAAGACTAAGGAAAACAATGGTTGTTAAAATAAACGCGTTAGTAGGACCGTATAAATATATTCCTGGAACATGCGTAAGTTTGGATGTTACTAATAAGAAAAATTGAGAAAAAACAACTCCAAACTGCATGCCGAAAAATATAGATAAAATCCCGATTAACATATTCTCCATAAAAACAAGACGATGTAATTGTTTTCTCGATATTCCTAAAATGGTCAAAACACCAAATTGTTTTTTTCTAACTTTTAAAAAAGTACCAATGGAATATAGTAAAAAGAAGAAAGAGAAAAATACAATTACTACTTCTGAAAATATCATTAATCCTGAAATTTCAGAAGTCATGTCAAAGTTTTGTAATTTCGGATGGAATAAGTAAACAGCAAACGAAAAGAACACAGCAATGGAAAAGGAGCTACTTACAAAGTAAGCAAAATAAGCTCTTGAGTTGCGCGTGACGTTTTTAAATGCAAATTGCCAAAATGTCATAGATTATACCTCCGGCTAGAAGATATAGAAGTAGTTGTATTGCAAAAAATGTATGAGAGTGAGTTCTCATACATTTTGCTTGCATATGTTACGATCATGCTTCGGTCACCTTCTCCGTATGTTCTGCTTGATTATTTGCAGCGTTGTGGAAGATGATTTTAATCGTCGTTCCTTTACCAACTTCAGAATCTAGTTTGACAGAGTGACCTAAATAATCACAAATTTTACTTACAATATAAAGTCCCATACCAGTAGATTCTCCGAATGCGCGACCGTTTTTCCCAGTGTAAAATGGTTCAAATACTCTTCGAATATCTTCTTGCGGAATACCAACACCTTCATCGCGAACTTCTAAAATAATATCTTTTCCGTTTCGGTAAGCAGATAAGAAAACTTTCTTTCCGCGCTCACCAGAGTAACGAACAGCATTTGTCATTAACTGATAGATGATAAATTTTAGCCATTTTGCATCAGAAGCAACTTTTAAATCAGAATGGACTTCTAAAACAGGGAAGACACCATTACGAATGAATAGTTCTTTTAATCCATTAATATTTTTTGTTACCGTATCTTTTAATGAAATCGTCTCAACATGGAAATCTTCATGGAAGTTATTTAACCTAGCCATGTATAAAGCCATATCAAGCCCTTGGTTTAGACGCTCTAATTCTTTTTTAAACTTTGGAATTAAATGCTCGTCTTCCATTTCTAGCACCATAAGCTGCATAACAGAAACAGGTGTCTTCATTTGATGTACCCAGTGGTTAATGAATAATTGATGTTCTTGTTGTTTTACTTCATACGATTGTAGTTCTTTTTGGAAGAGGCGGTACTGCGTACGCACGAGTTCATTGACACCGTGAGGCATCGGAGCAGTTGCTCTTTCAATAAACGCATCTTCCATTTTTTCTGGTTGCTCGCTTAATCTATGGTACATTCTACGATTGCGAACGTAACGGTAAGCGAGGAAACAAATAAATAAATATAAACTTAAAACGACGAAGTAAAATTTATTGTTTTGAAATCCATCTACTGCATCATAAAGAACGAAAATGATACCGAAGTTTAAAACGTACAGTAGGAAAAATGCAAAATGATCACGTAAAAATAGCTTCATGCTTATTCACTCCAAGTTGCGTTAAAGCGATATCCAAGTCCACGTACTGTTTCAATAGAGTTCTCAATACCAAGCTCATTAAACTTTTTACGAAGACGCGTAATGTTTACGTTTAATGTATTTTCTTCAACGAAGCTTTCGTCATCCCAAAGCGCAGCTAATAAATCTTCACGGCTTGCTGTACGAGGGAATTTAGATAATAACATTTCAGCTAAAATAGCTTCTTTTTTCGTTAAAAGAACTTGTTCAGATCCGAAGTGAATTTCAGGACGTTCTGGGAATAGTTTTAAACCTTCTACTTCAACGATACGTTCAGAAATATTTGGTGCATAATCACCGTAAATACGGCGTAATTGTCCTTTAATTTTTGCCATTACAACGTCGTAGTGGAATGGTTTTGTAATGTAATCATCCGCACCGCTTTCAATTGCCATAATTTGTTCCATCTCACCAGCACGCGCTGAAATGAAAATAATTGGACAAGTAGATTCATGACGAATTTGACGGCACCAGTAGAAACCATCGAATTTCGGTAAGTTTACATCAAGTAAAACAAGATGTGGTTTCACAGCGTTAAACGATTCCATAATATCATCGAAATTCTCTGCAACAACAGCTTCATAACCGTACTTCTGAATGTGAGATTGCAGTAATGATGAAATATTTGGATCGTCTTCAACGATTAAAATTTTATACATATGTATATTCCTCCTCAGAAAAACAATTGTAGCTATAGTGTATCATGTGTTTCAAGTCTTTTCATTATGTTGAAAGATAAGCTAGTAAACAGTATAGGTTAAAAGTGAGAAAAGTAAAAAGGGCCTCGTATATAATTGACAATCAACTGAAATCATTTTAACATTTAGATAAGTATCTAAATGTCTAATTATCGAAAGGAAGAAAGACATTGAATCAAGCATTCAAAGCATTAGCAGATCCAACAAGGCGAAAAATTTTAGACTTATTAAAAGAAGGTGATCTAACCGCTGGTGAGATCGCTGAACATTTCAATATGACAAAACCAAGTATTTCACACCACTTAAACGCACTTAAAAATGCTGAACTTATTCAAGATGAAAAGAAAGGGCAATTCGTTGTGTACTCTTTAAACACAACGGTCTTTCAAGATTTGTTGACTTGGGTGTTTACATTTACGAATAAGGGGGAAGAGGGGAAATGAGAAAGCATATATTTCCGTTACTATTAATAGCTTTAACGATTATTGCATGGTGCATCGCGTGGCCGCATTTACCAGGAGAGGTTCCGAGTCATTGGAATGTGTCTGGTGAGGTAGATGGGCGTATGTCAAAAATGGGCATGATGATTTTGGATGTTGCAGTTATGGTTTTTATATATGCTTTATTGACTTTATTGCCTAAGATAGATCCTAAGCATGAGAATTATGAGAAATTTTCTAAAGGGTATAATGTAATAAATTATAGCGTATTATTCCTATTATTTTTAGTAAGTATCATTGGAATTGGAGCTGGATTAGGTTATGACATTCCAATGAATAGTACACCATATATTCTTGTTGGTCTTTTATTTATAATCATCGGTAACTATTTACCACAATGTAAACCAAATTACTTTGTAGGTATAAAAACACCGTGGACATTAAGTAACGAGGAAGTATGGAGAAAGACACACCGTTTTAGTGGGAAGGTGTTTGTTATATTAGGAATTATTATGATTCTAAGTGTTTTTGTACCAGTAACGTGGAAATCTTTCGTAATGGTTGGAATTATTATTGGTGCAGTAGGATTAACAATGGGATATTCATATATTGCTTATAAAAAAGAAATAGGGGCCTAATAAAAAATTATGGGGGAGAGAGGATGAAAAGACACGTATTACCATGGAGTTTAATTATTGGCATTGCAATTGGATGGTATATTGTATGGCCATATTTACCAGAACAAATTCCACGCCATTATAATGCAGCAGGAGTAGTAGATGGATATTTTTCTAAAGTAGAAGCAAGTTCTGTTTCAATAGGAAGCATGATGTTGCTGTATTTGATATGGCTAGCTCTTGGGTATATTGACGTAACGAAAGATAAGTATAAACAGCATGCTAAAGTCCTTTCCGCAATCCGTTATGCTATTCTTTTGATAGGATTCGGCTGTAACTTATTTGCGCTATTAGCAGCGTCTAATTATATTGCATCGGGCTCAATTGCATTTAATTTTGGACTTGGAACATTGTTTCTTGTACTAGGTAATTACATGCAACAAACGAAGCCAAACGGGTTAGTAGGCATTCGAATGGACTGGATATTAGAAAATCCTGTAGTTTGGAGGAAAACACATAGATTTGCTTCGAGGGTATTTGTAATAGGTTCACTTTGTATATATGCCGGGGCTTTGCTTCCAGATCCATTTAATATTTTTATAGGGATTGGAATCATATTAATATGCATTATCGTATCAACAATAAAGTCATATAGTATTTATAAAGAAGAGTTGAAAATGTAAATAAAGCTGCTTTTCCTTTTAGGGAAGAGCAGCTTTGTTTTTTATCACTTCTTCAAAACCGGTATCCAAATTTCACTTTTAAAGTTTGGAGAAGATATATCTTTCTGTTTATTCCACAATATCTCCGGTCCTTCCGCTAGTTCATAGTTCGAAGAAGGGAACCATTCAGAGTAAATACGTCCCCATACATTTTGTAATGCATCAGGAAATGGACCGACAGCTTCGAATATAGCCCATGTTGAAGCAGTAACTTCAAGCTGTTTAAACTGCTCTGGACAATCCTTTGTTGTGGCTACTCCAATGTAGTGATCGAGTTCGCCTTTTTCCTCCATTCTTCCTTCAGAAAAGTTAGTAGAAGCACTAATGATTCCAGTAGGTTCAATGTTTGAAAGGGACTTTAATGTTTGAATAGAATCTGGGTTTAAACTTTTCCACATAGAAGCAATTTCTTCATTTACACCGTTAAAAACGATTGGTACTCGTTTTGTAATACCTATAATTCGAAATGGCTCTTTTTCTTCAATTCGATAGTTCATTTCATTTCCTCCTTGAATGGATAATTGGAAGGTCATTGGTGAATAAGCCTTCAAAGAATGGCTACTATTTCGGGCCTCTGAAGGTGTTATACCGTGCAAGTTTTGAAATGCACGGGCGAATGAATCTGGTGAGTTGTAGCCATATTTTATAGCGACATCAATGACTTTTGCATCGCTATTTTTTAGTTCAAAGGCAGCGAGAGTAAGACGTCTACAGCGAATATAATCAGATAGTGATATACCTGCTAAAAACGAAAACATTCTTTTAAAGTGATACTCAGAACAGAGAGCTAGCCTCGCAACTTCTTTAAAATCAATTTCATTCGTAAGGTTATCTTCAATATAGCGCATTGCAGTATTCATATTTTTAAGTGAATCCATATTATGACCTCCTCTGTACATAGAATAGCAGGAACGAAATAGCTCCATCCGACATTTCGTGCACAACTTTGTAGGGGACATTTTTAACCTTACAAAATTGTAATGTTCCTGTAAGGAGAATGAATGGATGGTATGATATCCCAATGTTATAGTAACAAAGTACTTTTGTTCAGTAGGTTAAATTTTTATATCTTTACTTATGCGTCTTACATAACTGTCATGTTTGTGTAAGAAACATCGATAGTGGCAAGAGTAGAGAGTGTATATAGTTGAAAATAGAGAATAGAAGAAATGAGGGATGTCGAGATGAAAACAGTGTTAGAAGCAAAAAATATTGAAAAAGTGTACGACACGGGTGGGAATAAATTTGCAGCGTTAAAAGGTATTAACTTACAAGTAAAAGAAGGTGAGTTCGTTGGAATTATGGGACCTTCTGGTTCTGGTAAGACGACTTTACTAAATGTTCTTTCTACAATTGATAATGCGACGAACGGTGAAATTTTAATTGATGGAAAAGATATTGTAAAGATGAATGATGATAAGTTAGCGTTATTCCGCCGTGATCATTTAGGTTTCATTTTCCAAGATTATAACTTATTAGATACGTTAACGGTGAAAGAGAATATCGCTTTACCACTTGCGTTATCAAAGGTGAAAGCGAGTGAGATTGATCGCCGCGTTCTTGAAATCTCAAAGAAATTCGGTATTGATCATATTTTAAGTCAGTTCCCATATCAAGTATCTGGTGGACAGAAGCAGCGCTGTGCAGCATCGCGTGCAATTGTTACGAATCCAAGTATGATTTTCGGAGACGAGCCAACTGGAGCACTTGATTCTAAATCTGCAACAGATTTACTTGAAAGTATGAAGTCGTTAAATGAATATGATAACTCAACAATTTTAATGGTAACGCACGATGCATTTGCAGCAAGTTATTGTAAACGAGTTATTTTCATTAAAGATGGTGAACTATATAAAGAATTACACCGCGGTGAATCGACGCGTAAACAGTTCTTCCAAAAAATTGTTGACGTAATGTCTTCTATTTCTGGAGGTATGGCTGATGACCTTATCTAGCATTGCCCTCCGCAACATACAGCGGAACTTTAAAGACTACTTTGTATATTTTGCATCTATGATTTTTAGTATCGTTATTTATTTTACATTTAAAGCACTGCAATATAATTCACAAATGGAAAAAGCAGCAGAAGCTTCAAAAAAAATTAGTGGAGCGTTCCAAGTTTCAAGTGTGATGCTTATCATTTTCGTAGCAGTGTTCATTATATATTCGAACGGATTCTTTACACGTAAACGTAAAAAAGAAGTTGGCTTATATTCGTTATTAGGTATTCGTAAAAGACAAATTGGTAAAATGCTCTTTTATGAAAATATGTTAATGGGATTAATGTCATTAGTAATTGGGATTGCGATCGGTAGTGTCCTTTCAAAATTATTCCTTGAGTTATTAGTAAATATGATGGGATTAAATTTAAACGTTCATTTTGAAGTACCGATGGCTGCCATTATTGATACAGCAATTATTTTCTTTGTGATTATTTTATATACATCACTTCAAGGATATCGTTTAATTTATCGCTTTAAGTTAATTGAACTTTTCCGTGCAGAACGTGAAGGAGAAGCAATGCCAAAAGGATCTGTCATTATGGCATTAATTTCAGTTTTCTTAATCGGTTCAGGTTATTTTTTAGCATTAATGTACATGAAAGCAGTTATGTATGCAGACTTTATGGTCGTTGCATTATATATTTTATTAGCGACAGTAGCAGGGACTTATTTACTGTTCATGTTCTTCACAGTATTTGTATTGAAACGTGCAAGAAATAATAAGTCAGCATTTTATAATGGTATGAATATGGTAACGACATCACAGTTACTATATCGTATTAAAGGAAATGCGAAATCACTGGCGACAATCGCTATTTTAAGTGCGGTAACATTAACAGCGGTTGGTACGTCAGTTACGATGTATTACAACACATTTACGCAATCAAAAGTTGCTGCGCCGTATAGTTATTCCTATGAGAAAAAAGATGCAGCATTAGATAAAAAAGTAAATGAAATACTTGCTGGAGAGAAGAATAATCACCCAGTCACATATGAATCAGAAGTTGAAATGATTCCTGTGAAGGGAACATTTAAAGGTGAAAGAGCTGATCAAGTTCTGAACACACACTATAATGTTACGAATCAGTACCAGCTTATTTCTCAATCAAGCTTTAATACACTTGTGAAACATTTAGATGTAGAACCTGTAAATTTAAGTGCGAATGAAGCTTTCGTATATGATAGCTTATATATTGAGAAACTTGATTTTGGTCCTCTTTATACAGGAAATACAGCTGTATTCCCTGTTGGAAACGAGTCAAAAGAATTAAAAATTAAAGGTGTAAATAATAGAAGCCTTACAAATTTAAATGAACTATTTGTAATCGTTCCTGATAAAACATATGAGCAAGTGAAACAAGTAAACGAAACGCGTACTGTAAAAAATATTGATGTAAAAGGTGAGCGAAATAGTAAAGAGTTAACAGCAAAATTAGCAAGCATTATGCCAGCTGGAGAATCAGAAGTTTTAAAACCATTTAACGATTTCTATACAGGATTCCAAATGGGGCTTGAAACAACAGGCTTAATGATGTTTATTGGGTTATTCTTAGGATTAGTATTCCTATTAGCAACAGGCTCAATCATTTACTTTAAACAATTAACAGAAGCAAGTGCTGACCGTGATCGCTACGTTGTTCTTCATAAAATTGGTGTAACGAAGCAAGAGATGAAGAGAGCTATCGCAAAACAAGTGAGCTTTATCTTTGCTATTCCGTTAGTAATTGGTATTTTACACAGCCTATTTGCACTAAAAGGTTTATCAAATATATTACCATTTGAAATTATGATTCCGCTTCTAATTAGTATCGGAGTATACGGCGCGATTTATATTGGATATTACTTCTTAACAGTTCGTTCTTATTATAAGATCGTGAGTGCGAAGTAATAAGGGACAGCTATCGCTAGAGGCGATAGCTGTTTTTTTATTCTTCATAAAATCTTAAGAAATCTCCTCAATTTTTGTTAAGAAATAATAGTTATACTTAGAAACAAGTTAAAAACTATTGAACGAATGAGGAGAGGTTTATATGCAACTCATAACATTCTTACATGAATTTATTAAACATCCGAAACATACTGGTGCAATTGCGCCAAGTTCAAAAATATTAGCAAAGAAAATGGTAGATGTAATTGATTTTAATAAAGCGAAATGCATTGTAGAGTTAGGTCCTGGTACAGGAGTCTTTACGAAAGAAATTATGAAGAGAAAGAAGAAGGAAACAATATTTCTTCTTATTGAAATTAATGAAGTGTTTTGCAAGGAACTAAAGAGAAAATTTAAAGATGAGCAGAACGTCATTGTTGTACACGGTTCAGCCGAAAATATAAAAAAGTATATAGAAGATCTCAATATAGAATGCGTGGATTACGTTTTATCGGGATTACCTTTTACCTCTTTACCAGAAGAAGTTTCAAAGCGTATTTTAAACAATGTAATGGAAGGGATACATGAGAATGGTGAATTTATTACATTTCAATATTCACTTGTGAAAAAAGGATTTATACAGCACTTCTTTCCTGAAATTACGCTAGAGAAAGTGTGGCTCAATTTCCCACCAGCGTATGTCTTTAGCTGTAAAAAAGAGCTAAGGAGAGCATATGCATAATGGAATTACATGAATTATTATCTTATATTGAACAATACGGTTATTGGGCATTATTTTTCTGTTTATGGTTAGGTATTATTGGTATGCCAATTCCAGACGAAATGATCGTAATGAGTGGTGGCTTTGTATCTTCACTAGGGATATTAAGTGTCATTCCTGCATTTTTATTAACATATTTAGGTGTTGTATCTGGGCTTTCTTTAGGTTATATATTAGGGAAAATATTTGGTACGAAAGTACTTGATAAGCTAATGAAAAAGAAAAAGGCGAAATATCTTTTGAAATCTCAACAAATGGTAGAGAAGTATGGTCATTATGCGTTAGTCACAAGTTACTTCATACCAGTTGTAAGACATATCGTACCGTATTTAGTTGGAATGAATAACATGTCATTTAAGACGTATGCTTTGTATTCTTATATGACAGGATTTGTTTGGACACTCGTTTACTTTGTGCTCGGTGCTTTATTTGGACAACATATTGAAAGTATTGTAGCGATCGCGATAGAATATGGTGTGTATTTTGGCGTGATTGTTTTTATAGTTACAGGTATTCTTTATTTATATAGAAAAAAAAGAATCACACTGATGAGTAAATAGAAGTAAAGAAAGTTTCTTCCAGTATGAAGGACAAGATAGGATTATAAGTATAAAATTATCTTTATTTAATGGTAAAATATAGGTAAGTAGTTAAGGGAGGAAGAGCGTTGTGCTACTCATTTTTAGCCTTATCTTAATTGGAATTATGTGCAGTATGAAAATAGTATCCTTACACATGATAGAACGACAAAAGGTAGAGGAACGATATGTATATTGTCCAAAATGTGATACAAAAATTAGAAGAGGAAATTCAGCTCCTTTTTGTTCGAAATGTAATTTAATATTTTAAAAATAAAAAGTCCGAAATCACTTTATATAGTTTCGGACTTTTTATTTTTAAGTAAACATTAATCCACCTAGTTCTCTTTCGTTTGTTTATTAGCTAAAATGGATTATGAATAACAATAGTATGTAAACGAAAATAAATATAAATGTACACATGGAGTGTTATATTTGGAGATTTTAATCATAGTAGGATGTCTAAACTGTATGGATGTTAACCTTTTTAGAGAAAGATATCCCAGCTAATTTAGTTTGGAAGATTGAAAGAATAGATTGAAAATAGATGAGAAGTGGAGTGCATATGATGGAGACACAAATCGTTATTGGAGTACCTGGTTTATGGAAAGATAGAACAGAATTAATACAAGAAGTTGTGAGTAAAAGTAACTATATATTAGCGGGAAATGTTATGCACCATAAGGAGAAAGAGATTGGCTTTGAAATTGATATATATGAACAAGAGGATCCATTTTATAATCCGTGTGGGGTATGGAAGTTAGAGAGTGCTTCGGCAAAGAAATCTATCTTTCAAAAATTGGGGAGTGTGCTAAAAGGGTGGAAAAATACATAAAAGAACAGAAGAGTATATGTGATAAATATAAAGCGGAGTATGTAGAATCTCCGAATGATTTGAAATTAGGAATAGCGCAAAATGTGAAAGATGGTATCGCTCCGATTAATGGGTTACGAATGCCTATAGAAAATGGAACGACAGGTTGGTACATTTGGGCTGGTGAAGAAATGGGGACAGAAGAAGATTTCTTTCTTCCTTTACACGTTCAACATATTGATGAATGGGCACCTGAAATAAAGAAGTATTTAGGGTTACCACCTGGTTGGAGATTTTTAATTGCTGGAGATTACGAGGACGTGTGGTATGATCCGAATTTGTTTGATGAAGATTTAGAAGAGGATGCAGATGAATGGGAAGAAAATATGCTACAAGAGTATGGATGGTACATGCATAGCATATTAGCAGAAGATATTGATGGCATCCATGCTAATTATCATACGCATGGTCTAAGAGATAACTTTAATCATCAAGATTTACAAATAGCATTAAATATGGATCCTGAAGTCGCGCATAGTGTTTTTTGTACCATAATAGAAGAAATAAAGAGCGGAAAAAAGTTTGAACAAGGGATTGAGTATACGAATATTATTGAAGGATATCCCATTATTATGAAGTCTTTCGTAGAGATGGATCGAGAAGTTTTGAGGGTTTTATTACCTGATGAAAGAGGGATTCTTCCTACGAGGCCAGAGTGTGATGAATGTTATAAGACTCAATTGGATAGTATTGAGGAAATTTGATAAAAAATAGCTTGAAACCATTCAAGCTATTTTTGAATTATTACATATGCTGTAAAGTAGGTTTTCGATTTGTAGTAATATCTGCTACTGAATAACGTTTCGTTTTATTAGTGCCAGTTAGCCCATTTCGTATTTAGCATATTTTTTTCTTCTTCTGAAATTATATTGTCTTTATACCAGGGTAAATGTTTACAGGTGAAATTATCAGCTACCCTTACGGCATTATAAAAACCGTTACTAATAAATTTTTTATTGTAAACAGCAAAAGTTGTATCAATTCCAGCGTTGAAAACTTTAGGGTTATTGTATTTAGTTATAGGAAAAAGCCAATACTGCATTTCCCATTCTGTTACTGTACATTTTTCATTTGACATGAGCTCTCTGTTGAAATTAGAAGTAGGTATAATGTCTAAAGCAAGGCCGGCTTTAAAGAGTGAAAGCTCGATTGTTAACTGCTTTAAATACTCTAAAAAGTTATCTGGCATTTTTTCATTAAAAGATAAATCAGGATCAGTTACAGCAAAAAAATCTGGAAGTAAATCGAAAATATAAGGAACGGCAAAAAAACGTGGTCCATAGTTGGCATTATTTTTCACTAAATTATATTTAGTTGATATTTGCTCATAAAAAGCAAGCAAAGCGGGAGCGGTTGAATTATTGTCCCAAATCCATATATCTTCACTTTTTATCTTTTTGTTTTCTAATTGTTTTAACATATTTTTCACATAAGTAAGGTTATTGAAGGCTATTACTATTATAGGAATGTTTGAATTATATTTTAAGTTTTCTATATTAGAGAGACTTAGTTCGTTCTTACATTCGAACACGATTTATAACACCTCCGAGCAAAAATAAAACACACTGCATTAGAAGCAACAATATTCCAATATATGCGTAAGTAAGAGAAATGGAATCGGTGTACGGCCTATATATGATGGAAGTAGGAAAAGCATTTTTGTTAAGATAGATTGAGTATACGAATAGTGATGAAAGAGGAATTTTTCTAGCTACATGAGAGCACGGTAAACGTTAGATAATATTAATGAAAAGGTGATACATGTGCAAAAAGAGATTTTAAGGTTATTAGATAAAAAGCAAAGTAACTATGAATTTCCTGCTTTTGATAATGAATATATGGATATTTCACAAGTGAAATTCTCTCTTTTCTTTAAAGATGCTAAGGATTGGCTAATGGTGTTTCAAATTGTGGGTGTAGGTTCATTAGGTGTATGTAATGATATTCAAGTATATGGCGATAGAATTACTCATTCAATGGGTGATGATTGCATTTTACAATTAAATAATGGCGATTATGAGTTGTTTGATGATGAAGGTGAATTTATACCGAATATTTATAACGGCAGTTTAAAAATTCGCGAGCATCATTTTGAATATGAATTTACAGAAGAGGATTATATAAATAATGGAATAGAAGTACAAACGACAGAGCATTATTCAACATACTTTATGCGTATGCTTGCTACTAATGAGGAAGCTCAAAAATTATTGTGGTGGGATAAAGGAGAAATTTTAGAAGAGTTCGGTTTAGAAGGCGACTGGGAAGTAGCGTATGAAACGGAAGAATGGAAACATGTTGAAGACGAAAAAGTAAGTGAAAATGAATTCTTCCAATCAGTAGCCGCTGCAATAGAGAAGAAAGATCCAAGTGTTATTGTGAATGAAAATGCTAATACGCATTGGAGAAATTGGGTAGAGTTTGATTGTGACTGAAAAGGATAGGAGAAAGAATGACAAATGAAAAGAAGAAGAAAATCCGGAGAAAAAGTACAAATGCATCGTTTTGCACTACCTCTATGCTACGGAAGTGAAGCACCATATTATTATTACGAGGTAGCGCCCCATGAAAGAGAGGAACGCTTCCATTTAACATCAGATCTTTGTGTAATGGATGGTGAACATTATTTTATTAGAGGATGTTTAGAGATTCCTATAATTGACTACCACGAAAATTTCATATGGACTGTGTGGGTATCACTTAGTAAAGAAAGTTATGATGAAGTATTAGAAAAGTGGGATGAGAGAGGCCGAGAAAATAGTGATCCTTATTTTGGTTGGTTATCTGTAGAAATACCAGTTTATCCAGAAACATTAAATTTAAAAACAAATGTACATATAAGAGAAGTTGGAATGGCACCGTATGTTGAATTAGAGCCAACCGAGCATCCTTTAGCGATCGAACAAAGAAATGGAATTACTTTAGAGAGAGTTAAAGAAATAGAGGAAATGATCCAACAATATAACTAGATTAGAAGAGAAAAAACGAGTGCTAGCACTCGTTTTTTTATTACACAACCGCAGGATTATAAATCATCGTAAAGTGTCCTGGTAATAATTCAATGTGACAAGGTGTATGAAGCGAGCTTTCTCCATCTGTATCTACTTCTTTTTCTTCTTTCGTTTCAATATGAATGGATTTCGCTTTTACGTGGAAGATGTCATTTTCATTTGAGTCTTCAAATAGTTTCTTTCCGATGTAATCTTTAAATGCTTGAATACCTGTTGATTTGACTACGAAAATATCAAGTGTTCCGTCATCACATTTTACGTTCGGAATAAAGGATGGAATACCACCAAGATATTCACCATTTCCAACCATGACAAGGACAGCTTCGTCTTCATATACTTGTCCGTCATAAGTAATTTTTACTGGGAATGTTTCAGCATTTTTTACAGTTCGAATTGTGCTTAAATAGTAACCGATTTTACCAAGCTTTGCTTTTTCTTCTGCATCGATATTGTTTGATACTTCAGATACGAGTCCAATGCCCCAGAAGTTTAAGAAATGTTGTTCATTTGCTTTTGCAACGTCAACTGGTTTTATATGTTCTTTTGTAATAAGTTTTGCCGCTTCTGCAATGTTTTGCGGAACACCAAGTGTGCGAGAGAAGTCGTTGCAAGTTCCACCTGGAATGATTGCAAGTGTAGGTCTAGTTTCGAGAGGTGCTAAGCCATTTGTGCATTCAAATACTGTTCCATCACCACCAAAGACGATAATTAAATCTACTTTACTAGCAAACTCTTGGCAATATTTTGTTGCATCACCTTGTTTTTTCGTATGAAGGATATGTAGATCAGGAAAAGCTGCGGCAAGAGGTGGTACGATTTTCGTTAAATTTGTATGTAAGTCACCTTGACCAGCTTTCGGATTTACGATGAGGAGTACTTTTTCAAATTTTGTCTTTGTCATATTTCATCTCTCCCTGTAGTTTGTAATGGAAAGAAAGGAGCTGTTCCCATGTATTTTAGAACAGCTTCTCCCTATTAATTGGGTGCTAAGATTGTCAGTTATTGTCGGTAAGTCGATATATTTAAAAAATCGCCGATATACATTTTATGTACTATCGATTTTTTAAGTTATACGATTATTCCGTTACAACTGAAGCAATGAATGGTAAGTTACGATATTTTTCCGCACAGTCGATACCGTATCCAACGATGAATTCGTCTGGAATTTGGAAGCCAACATATTCAGCTGTTAAGTCTACTTTACGACGTTCTGGTTTATCAAGTAATGTACAGAACTTGAGTGCTTTTGGTTTATGCATAAAGAAGTGGTCTTTTAGGAAATGAAGTGTTAAACCAGAATCGATAATATCTTCTACAACAATTACGTTTTTCCCAGTAATGTTTACGTCGATATCTTTTAGTAGTTTCACTTTTCCTGTTGTTTCTGTTTGATTTCCGTAGCTAGATGCAGAAATAAAGTCAATTGTTACATCATTTTTGATGTTACGAATTAAATCAGCAGCAAATACGAATGAACCTTTTAATACGGCGATAACTACGATTTCTTCTCCTTCAAAGTCACGTTCGATTTGAAGTGCTAATTCTTTAACTTTTGCTTGTAATTGTTCTTCAGAAATTAAAGTGTCTTTTATTTCAATATTCATTGTAATCCTCCTACAGTGTAAAACTTATGAACATTTCGACTGTAAAGGATAGAATAGAAAAAGTCAAAGGAGATAGTAATTTTTTACAAAGATAACGACAAAATCATCTGATGATATGATATACTAAGTTTATTAAGAAAACGCTTCCATGAAGGGTGAATATGATGAAGAAGAAACAGTACACAAGTGTAACATTTATAAAAGCATTACTTTTAACAATTGTTCTTGGCCTGTTGGCTTACGTAATTGATGTACCTGCGATTCGTATTTCATTAATTGGAATGACTTTAGTGTTAGGAGCAATTTCGCACGGTATGATGTCGCAGCTAAAAGAAGCTGGACTTGATGATATGAGAGATCATATAGATAAAAAGTGAGAAACCTTCATTATATAGAGTGAAGGTTTTTTTGTTTCTTACAAAAATGTAAGGTAGTTGTAAGGCAAATCGATAGTTGCATAAGAGCATTTTGGATAAACTATGGGTGTAAGGTAAAAGGCAAGCATATTTTAGGTAAATTAAGTTTTAGGCACTCTATATGTGAAAAAGGAGTAGGAGGGCATGGAGAAACGTTGGACGACCTTTTCTTTTTTAGCGACTAGTAACACCGTAATGCTAGATGGAAAAATGGATTTTTTGCACTTGTTTGATCGTGAAAATGATCATTCTTCTTCTAAATTTACAATGAAATGGAATAAATGGAGCGAGAGTTGTAAGATTGAAGAAGAGGCCCCTAACGAAGAGCAAAAGATTATTTTAACAAACCCTATTAAAGCGTGGGTTGTTCAACGTCGTAAGTGTAACGTCAAAAATCACTTCAAGAAAACTGAGCCGAGACAATTAGTTATCGCTCCGGCCCGTTCTACTTCCAAATCACGCGAAAGTAACATGTAAATAATTGAGACACACACCCGAAAAAAACATCGTACATATTGCGATGTTTTTTTCTTTTTCTACAATGAAATCTTTAAATGAAATATATTTCATCTGCATCTTATATTTATATCTCTTGCTTATTCTAGTAATACATCCGATGCGAGTAGATGTGAATAAAATATAAGGAGAGAGTGAAAATGAAAAAGAAACTATTACCAATTTGTGCAATGGCACTTTTAACAGTAGGATATTCTTCAGTAGCGAGTGCGGATACTGGAACAGTAACAAAGGAAGAAGAAGCGCAAGTACAACAGGATAAAGCTAAAAAAGAAGAAGCAATTAAGGAACAGCAAAAAAGTGAAATAGAGAAAAAGCAAGCGGCACAAGTACAAGAAAAAAATGATATGGCTAAAAAAGAGGAAACAATAAAAGCTGAGAAAAAAAGTGAAGAAGAGAAAAAGAGAATAGCGCAAGAACAGTTAAAAAACGATATGGCCAAAAAAGAAGCAGCGATAAAAGCCGAGCAAAAGAATGAAGTAGCTAAAAAAGAAGAAGCAAAGCCAGTTGTACAAGGTGAAAAATTACCAAATACAGCATCAAATAATGTAGCAATGATGGGATTAAGTGCATGTCTTGTAGCGGTAGGTACATTATTTGGTTTGAATCGTCGCAATAAGATTAAAGCGTAAATAAAATATTTTCCTATAAAGAATGGGATAATTTCATATATTAAAAATGGTAGGTTACTCCTACCATTTTTGGCATGGAGGAATGAAGAATGAAGTTACTCAATTATATCGGTATCATATTGATTGCTATAGGGCTATTCATGGGTTCCTATTATGCTGTGGAATGGTATAAAGGAAGAAGCTCTGCCGGGCAATTAACGGCAGAAGAAATAAAGAGCCTTAAAAATATACAAGATACTCAACTTTCTCATGAAACACCTGTAACTTCTCAAGTGCCTTCTTCTCAAACAGAACATAAAGAAGGAGAAAAGGTAGCGATGTTAAACATACCGAAAATAAAGAAGAAGTTTTCTATATATTGGGGAGCAGATGATACGACTTTGAAAAAAGGAGTGGGTATGTTCGTTAGTGATTTAACGACAACTCCATCTGGAGGGGGACATACTGTACTGAGTGGACATCGAGATACTGTATTTACAGATTTAGAAGAGTTGAAAGAAAAGGATACCCTTGTTTTAGAGTATGATAATAAAACGTACACATATGAAATTCAAAAGACATGGATTACTCATGCGGATGATCGTACTGTTATTATAAAAAAAGAAGAACCGATATTAACACTGACAACTTGTTACCCATTTGATTATATAGGGGATGCACCAGATAGATATATTATCGAGGCGAAGTTAACTGGCAGTTATTCAAAGTGAAATTATAGTTTCTGAAAGCGAGAGGGGGATATATAAGTTATGTCAAAAAACATTTTAATTGTTGAAGATGAAGACATATTACGTGAAATATTAAAAGATTATTTTTTAAGTGAACAATATGTAGTGTTTGAAGCGAGGGACGGGAAAGAGGCTTTAGTTGTATTTGAAGAAGAAGAGGTTGATTTAGTTATTTTAGATATCATGTTGCCAGAACTCGATGGATGGTCTGTTTGCCGAAGGATTAGGAAGACGTCCGAGGTGCCTATTATTATGCTGACGGCGCGTGTAGATGAAGACGATACGTTACTTGGTTTTGAACTTGGAGCAGATGACTATGTGACGAAGCCGTATAGTCCTCCAATTTTATTAGCAAGAGCGAAACGATTATTAGAAAGTAGAAAAGCATCGAAGAAACCTTTAGAGAACGAAGATGATACGTTATCGATTCATGGCATCCATGTCCATTTTCCGTCGCGTACTGTTACTGTTGATGAGGCAGATGTTAGTTTAACGCATACGGAGTTTGAAATATTGGTGTATTTCATGAAAAATCAAGGAATCGTTTTAACGCGAGAGCAACTCATTTCAAGAATTTGGGGATATGAATTTGCTGGCGATGATCGAACGGTGAATAGCCATATTCGTAATTTAAGAAATAAATTAGGAGAGAAAGCAAAGTATATTACAACTGTAGTACGAACTGGTTATAAATTTGAGGGGAATGTATGAAGAAAGGAATTGTACTAAAATTATTTACTCTTACAACAGCATTATGCATGTTAATTTTAGCGACGATATTTATTGGACAAACGATATTTTTTAAACAATATTATGCGAATCGAAAAGTGGAAGATATTAAAGTGAATTTAAATTCCTTTGAGAAGAACTATTTAAATCGTGCAGGAAATGCAGAAGAAATTCAGAAACTAGAGCAAGACTTTTTAAGAGAAAATAATACGTGGATTACGACATTAGATAAGAACGGGAATTTAAAACATGCAGATGATTTTTATTTTGAAGTAACGATAGATCGTAGGCAACAAAAGAGCTTTGGACAACAAATATTTAAAATTCCCTTAGGTAATCTCGTCAATATAGAGGAAATTGATAATAAATTATCAGAGCAGTTTTTAGGGCAAGAAATTTATTTTTCTGGAGTGAGAAAAGAAGATAGTTTTATTCCATTCTCTTTTTCTTTATCTAAGCAGAATTTAAGCGGATCTAATAAACCGCTAGAAAAAGCATTTAATGAGAAAATGAGTAAATTAAATGAGGAGAAAAAGAGAGCAGCTGAGGAACAACTTGTTAAGGAAAAGAAACCAGCTGTTCAGGAGCAAGCTGCTCAAGAATCAAATGTTTACATAGGTGGACGTGTTACAAAAGTACAGTTACCAGATGTAAAAGGTCCTGTGAATCCAATTTATAAAAATGGCATCTTCTTAGATAACATAAAAGAATTTCAAACTAATTTATTATTAAAAGAGAGCAAGCCCATACAATATACAACACAAACAATGGACTATGAAAAAAATGATATTAAATATAAATTATTAATGAAACCAATAAAAGAAAAAGACGGATCAGTAACATATATTTATGCGATGGCTTCTTTACAGCCCGTAGATGAAGCTGTACAAATGGTGCAAGATTACTATATCTACATCATTGCATTTGTAGTTGTTCTTATTTTTTTAGCTTCGTTCTATTACTCAAAACAAATTGCCAAACCGTTATTAAAAATAAATGATACGACGAAGAAAATAGCACAATTAGATTTTACAGAAAAAATACCGATTACTTCAAAAGATGAAATTGGAGATTTGTCGAAAAATATTAATGTGCTATCAAATAAACTCCATTCACATATTGGACAGTTAGAAGAAGATATTGAAAAGGAAAGAAAGTTAGAAAATACACGGAAAGAATTCATTTCTGGTGTTTCGCATGAATTAAAAACACCGCTAAGTATTATGAAAAGTTGTATTTCCATTTTAAAAGACGGGGTAGCTGAGCATAAAAAAGAGTATTATTTTCAAGCGATGGAGAGAGAAGTAGACAAAATGGATACTTTAATTTTGGATATGCTTGAGCTAGCTAAATTTGAATCTGGTACATATAAAATGAAAAAGTCTGCGTTTTATATTGATACAGTAATTGAAGATATATGTGAACATCTATCTGTGGAAATAGAGAAAAAAGAACTTCATGTTCATAAAAATATACATTCATTTGAAGTGATTGCAAATCAAGGCCGGATTGAACAAGTCATCGTTAACTTCATTACGAATGCCATACGTTATACACCAAATAAAGAAGATATTATTATTTCTACAATAGATGAGAAGGATCGTATAAAAGTGTGCATTGAAAATAAAGGTACTCACATTGAAGAAGAACAATTAGATAAAATTTGGGATCGTTTTTATCGCGTGGATACAGCTCGTCAGCGTTCACAAGGTGGGACGGGACTTGGGCTTGCTATTTCTAAAAATATTTTAGAATTACACGATGCTGAATATGGAGTGAAAAATACAGAAGACGGTGTATTATTTTACTTCTACTTACCGAAAAAAGCGTAGATAATGCATGCTACGCTTTTTTTAATTTATTTTCATATTATCTTTACCTAATCTTTATTTTTAAGCGATATAATCTGGTTAGAAAATGAGGTTATGTAAGGAGTCGATGAACCGTGCATAGCAATTGGCTAAGTATAATGGTATTTATTTTCTTTTGCGCATTTATTGTATTTTTAATTAATATTACGATATGAAAAAAGAGCGCTCATTAAGCGCCCTTTTTTTGTGTATTCATTTGATAAGCACTGATGCTTTTGAATAAGCGTGGGGAAGTGAGGAATAAAAATATAAGTAAAACTGTACATAAAATAAAAGAACCAAGCATTGTACTTCCATTTACGATTAATGAATATAACACAGCTGATTGACCTTTCGGCGCATATTGTCCCCAGAAAATAATACCGGCAATAAAGTGACAGAAATAGCGAGCAAAGCTACCGACAAATGTAGCAAGGATAATGTAAACAAGGATTTTCTTACCATGGTTTTGTTTTGCTGAAGGTTTTTCATTGCGACTACCTAAACTTGAATGTTCTTCACTATTTTCATTAGACGTTAAAAGTGCTTTTTGAATTGGACGATAGAATAAGCCAGCAAATCCGATAAAAGCAAAGGCAATGAAGTACTCAATGAATGCTTGAACAGGTGTTAAAATATAAGCATCCCCCACGACTATTTGTAATAGTCCCCAAACTAAACCACCTAAGAAAGCTGATTTAAAGCCCCAGCGGTAAGCAATAATAAAAATAGGAATCATAGCGAATGAGATAGAACCGCCTGTTGGAAGTTTAAGTGATAATGGTAAAATATCGATAATCATGGCGAAGGCTGCAAGAATAGCAGATTCGATCATCGCTTGTAAATTGGTGTTACGCATGTTGTCTCCCCCTAAATCCAAGTTGTACAAAAAAGAATAGATATCATAGGAGGATACGAAATACGTAAATAAAAATGAGGTATGTATTTCGGACGTTTGCACAATCCCTGCGTTAGCATTAACTAACAGGTTCGAAGGGTCGGAACGAAGTGTTCCCTCTCAGCGGCATGGCTCCCCCAGTGATAACGAGATTCTTTATTTGCTATTGTTTATTGTAAGCGAAATGGATGAGAATGGCAAACGAATACAGTATGACAATAATTGAAATAGAATTGTAGCGAAATGTTAATAAATATGAAGCAAAAGGGTATAGTACAAGAGAAATTGGGTGTGGTATAATTTTTTTGAAAATAATTATCATTCTCTTCTGAGGGGGAAGGTTATGAGTTTAGTAGATATTAAAATTGGAGAGAAAGTGTTAGTAAAAAGTATTCAGTCTTTAGATCAGCTATTAAAGCGTAGACTAGCTGCTTTCGGTCTTGCTGAAGGAAGCGAACTTCGCCTGAAACAGAAAGCGATGTTCAAAGGTCCTTGTACATTGGAGTGTCGTGGACAGTTAATTAGTATTCGTCATTGTGACGCGAAAATGATAAAGGTGGAATTAGCGTGAATAAGGTAGCTTTGCTAGGGAATCCGAATACAGGGAAGACATCATTATTTAATGCACTTACTGGTTCTTATGAGTATGTAGGAAACTGGAGCGGTGTAACAGTAGAAAAGAAGGTTGGTAAATTAAAAGATAGACAAGGAACATTAATTGATTTACCAGGTGTTTATGATTTAAATCCAGTTTCACGTGATGAAGGTGTTGTAACAAACTTTCTATTAACAGAAGAATTTAATCATATGTTAAATATCGTAGATTCCTCGCAGTTTGAAAGAAATATGCATTTAACGTTGCAATTACTTGAATTTGGTAAGCCAGTCTCAATTGGTTTAAACATGGTTGATGTGGCGAAGCAAAGAGGAATTGTCATTAATGTAAAACGATTATCAGAACTATTAGGTGTAACAGTCGTTCCTGTTGTTGCAAGAAGTGGAAAAGGCTGTGAAGAACTGCTTACGACTCTTAAAGAAAATGACAAAAAAGAGAAAAAGCCATTCCTTATTTCATATGGTGTACAAATGGATGAAGGAATTGGAGAAGTAATTGCTCTTTTAGAGACAGCGAATTACGAGCATCCGAGATGGTTAGCACTTCAATTTTTAAGCAATAACGAAGTAGTAGAAAAAGAAATGAAAGCATTACCAATTTATAAGGAACTCATAGCCATTCGATCTCGCTTAGAAGGAAAACTTGATTGTACGTTAGAAGAGCACATTTACAAAACTCGTGAAGCGTATATTGAAAAGTTAAAAACAAATGTTATGAAGCATGAGAAAGAAGGAAAAATTCCTTTTTCAGAAAAAATTGATAGATTAATTACACATAAAATTTTAGGACTTCCAATCTTTTTAGCAGTTATGTTTTTTATTTTTCAGGTTACGTTTACGTGGATTGGTACACCTTTATCTGATATGTTAGATGAGTTTTTTGGTGGCCAGCTTACGGATTGGGTGACGGCTGGACTTACAAGTATTGGAGCTTCTCATTTTATTCAAGCACTCGTTACAGAAGGTATTATTGCCGGTGTTGGTGCTGTATTAGTATTCGTACCACAAATCTTTGCACTATTCTTTTTCATTTCATTATTAGAAGACTCAGGGTATATGGCGCGAATTGCAGTTGTTATGGATAGAATTATGGAGTTTTTCGGCTTAAACGGAAAAGCTTTTATTCCGATGATTATCGGTTTTGGATGTAACGTTCCAGGTATTATGGCTGCGAGAACGATTGAACAGGAGAAAGAACGTTTACTTACCATTTTAGTAACACCATTTATGTCTTGTTCAGCACGATTACCTGTATATGCATTATTTGCGGGCGTATTCTTCCCGCATAGTCAGGCGACTGTTGTATTTTCTTTATATGTTGCAGGGATTGTTCTTGCGTTATTAGTTACAAAAATTATGTCTCTTACGATTTTGAAAGCGGAAAAGTCTATTTTCGTAATTGAATTACCGCCTTACCGTGTGCCACAAGCGAAAACATTATGGCTGAGCACGTGGGAGAAAGGAAAAGGATTTGTTCGTAAAGCTGGTACATTCATCTTTGGTGGTTCGGTTGTCATTTGGTTATTAAACTATGCAGGTCCATCAGGATTTGGTGTTGATATGGGAGACAGTTACTTAGCGATGATTGGTGGATTTATCGCACCGCTATTTGCACCGCTCGGCTTTGGAACGTGGCAAGCTGCAGCATCCCTTTTAACAGGATTTTTAGCGAAGGAAGTTGTCGTTTCAACAATGGCAATTATTTATGCAGTTAAAGAAGATGTGCTTGGAAACGTAATGGGAGCACATTATACAGCATTATCAGCTTATGCATTTATGTTCTTTATTTTATTATACGTTCCATGTTTAGCGACGGTGGCTGTTATTAAACGTGAAACAGGATCAGCGAAATGGACGATTTTCTCAGTCGTTTACCCGCTTGTTGTTGCTTATGTATTAACGCTTATTATATACCAAGTTGGATCTTTACTAGGATTCTAAAAGGAGATGTATAATGATGGTCAATATTATAATTGGAGCTATCATTTTTGGTTATGCAGCATACACGTTAGTTAATTTTGTAAAGAGAAGTAAAAAAGGAAAATGCGCAGCATGTTCTTTAAATAAGTCATGTCAGTCGAAAACTTGTAGTCCAGATATGGAACAAGTTGCTCATAATAAATAGAAAAAAGCTTTGCGAATGTCGCAAAGCTTTTTTGTTTTACTTTTTAATTTTTACAAGTTGAGAAGCTTCGACGCCGTTGTAACCAGGGAATTCTTTACTTGGGTCTTTATCAAATTTTAATACACCTACAGATTTTTCATCACCTTTTACATTGTTGTAAGTTGCGTCATCGACAATCGCATACATATCTGTATATGCACGGCCACTTCCGATAATTGTGTTGCCTTCATATTTTAATTTCGCTCCATCAAGTGTAGCATTTTCTACTTTTTCTTTTGCAAATAATACACCTTGTTCTGTTGTTACAGCTGGTAATTTATCAAGTGGTTTCGTGTTGTCTTTTTCATCAACTTTGCTAAGTAACTCTTTTTTCACTAGTTCCTCACCAGTTTTCTTATCCATTACAAGAACTTTTTTACCATCTAATGTTGTCATTTTCATTTTATAGAAGTCTTTTTCTTTCACTTCTTTTTTGTTTTTATCTGTAATTTGCTGAAC
This sequence comes from Bacillus sp. RZ2MS9, assembly GCF_001816185.2. NCBI lineage: Bacteria > Bacillati > Bacillota > Bacilli > Caryophanales > Bacillaceae > Bacillus > Bacillus sp. RZ2MS9. Next base: position 4,693,818 of record NZ_CP049978.1, on the reverse strand, counting down.
TTGTTCTTCTGAGCCGTACAGTACAAAACCGTTCGCTTTCTCTCCTAATAAAGAACAACCTGATAATGCTCCAAGTGAAATTGCTGCTGCTAATCCGATTCCTACTAATTTTTTCATGATGATTTCTCCTTTTATATGTTTTATATTAAATACAATTTTTGTATTATTGCTTACAAGTGAAGAAGCTTGTTTGTTGCTTCTGGTATTAGTGTATAAGAAATATCAGAATGCAACTATCGAGTTAGCTTACAGTAACATTACACTTATGTAATTTAGTGAAATTGCACAAAAGTAAGTTAATTTCAAAGAGGGATAATGAGAATATATTAGAAATACAATATTGTATATAGAATGTCATATTATAATGGATGTATTTTGGAAATAACATGTAAGGACATATTAGTTTTGTTATAATAAACACATAGGCTGTAAAAATGAATATTCTTTACTGTAAAGGGAGATTTTTCAGTTTTCCAAGTAGTGAATTTGAAATATGAGGTATATCATAGGAGGAATTTAGATGTCTGTATTCAAACGATTAAGAGATTTAACAATGTCGAATGTATATTCATTAATTGAAAAAGCGGAAGATCCAGTTAAGATGACGGATCAATATTTACGCGATATGCAAGCGGATGTACAAGAAGCTGAGAAAAGTGTAGCAGCTCAAATCGCGCTTGAGAAGAAATTCAAAATATTATTTGAAGAGCAAGAAGCACTTGTGAAAAAACGTGAAGAGCAAGCTCATATGGCTGTTCAAGCTAATAACTTAGATCTTGCGCGCCGTGCACTAGAAGAAAAACAAAATGCGGAGCAAAAGATGAATGAGTATAAAGCAAGCTATGAGCAAAATAAAGCTGCTGCTGATAACCTGCGCCTAAAGCTAGAAGAAATGCGTAAGCAATTAAATGAGCTGAAAAATAAACGTGAGACACTTGTAGCGCGTGTAAATGCGGCGAAAGCACAAAAGAATATTAATCAGGCGATGTCTGGATTTGATTCAAACTCAGCAAAAGCTGGTTTAAGCCGTATGGAAGAGAAAGCTCTTCAATTAGAGGCTGAAGCAGAAGCAAGCGGTGAAGTTTATAAGAAAGAAAAATCATTAGATGATGAATTCGCAAGCTTAAACAAAAATTCTGCTGTTGACGATGAATTAGCTCGTATTATGAAGCAGTATGAGAAATAATATAGAATAAAGACAAATGAACCGACATGTCTAAATATATTCATGTCGGTTTTCTATTATATTTAGAGGAGGTTTTGCAATGACATGGATGAATGTAGTTGCCATGCTTGTATGGACTGGAGCGAGTGCAGTACTTTTATTTGCAATTATGTGGGTTGATTCAATTTTTACAAAATACAATGATTTAAAAGAAATTAAAAATGGAAATACAGCTGTAACAACTCGTTTTATTATGAAATTATTTGCACAAGGGTACATTTTATCCCAATCAATTACGAAAGCAAATGACTTATGGCAGGCACTTCTTGCTTCAGCAGTTTCTTTCGTTATTTTATTAGTGGTAGAAATGTTTATCGAATTTGTATTAAAGAAAATGTCTGGTCTTGATTTAGAAGAAGGTACGAAAGAAGGTAGCGTTGCACATGCGATGTTAGCCGGATCATTACATATTGTTGGTGCACTAATTTTAGGTGCTTGTTTATAAAGAGAAAAGGAGGGGTAGATCATGAGTTTATTTAAACGAATTAAAAATATAATGAAAAGCCCAGAGCCACCGAAGCCGGAAAAGAGTCTTTTAACGTTAGCTCCTGGCGATATGATTGAAGTGTCATTAGTTATGTATGAATTAATTGGGAAAACGAGTATGCATTCGCGTAAGGAAATTGTTTTGACATTGCAAGATGGAAAAGACATTCGTTATTTAAAAATTGAAGATCGTGAAAATACGTATTACAAATTATATACACCAATTGATGGTCGCTTAGATTCAATTGATGAAATTCCGACGACAATTGAAATGGATGATACCGAGTACCATATGGAAGAACAATATAACGGACGTGTTGTTGTTATGGGAAAAACTCCATTCTCAGCTTCAGAAGAACAGCACGTATGGGAATTCCAATCAGACAATCGAAAATTATTGCGTATTGAATGGCAAAATGGTCGCACAATGATGTATGAGGGAGAAGCAATCATTCCTGCTGATGTACAAATTATAAGAGCAACGTAAGGGGGCGTAATCATGTCAAACCGATTGTTTACCATGATTAAATCGTTTGTAATCCCTATACTTGCTATCGTTATATTACTTGTTGTTGCTGGTTATGCCTTATCAGGTTGTCAAGGCGGGCAGACAAAGTCGATTCAAGACCGTTATCCACTTGAATCTGTTGCCAAGGAAGGTAAACAAGAATCTTACGTGTATAGGGCCGCCAATCGGTCAGTTCCTGAAGTAGCGAAGGAACTCATTAACGAAAGAGAACCGAAGCAAGCATCTAAAGAAGACGAAAATCAAATGTTCCTCGTTTATTCTGATAAGATTTATAACCTGCAAAAGGATAAAGAGAAACCATCTGATACGTTAATTGAAATAAGTAATAAAGAATTTGTCCGTCAAAATTACCAACCGTCCTTCTTGCAAGGATATATTATGGGTAGCATATTAAACGATATATTCGGTTCAAAAAGATCATCATCCGGTGATTACCGAGGATATAATGACAGACAAAATCATCAACCAGTTATTCCAGAAAGACCACCTACGAAAGAAGAAAAGAAAACCCCACCTCCAATTACGAAGGAAGGGAAAGGATCTATCATTAAGCGAGGCGATAATGTAGATTCGAAACCATCAGTAGGTGATAAGGGAAGTATTACTGAAAAAGGAAGTAATACGACGCCCCCACCTTCTACTGGAAGCAAGGGGAAAATTACGAAAACACCAGGCGGTTCAAGCGGATCAGATGTGAAGCCAAAATCATCTATTAAAACGCCGCCAAGGAATACATCTCCTCCGAAAACGAGGGTCGGTGGTTCAGGAAAGATTACGAAGAGAAGATAGTGTAGAGACCGAAAAGTGTAAATTGCTTTTTGGTCTTTTTTTGTTATGGGAATTAATCCCTTTCAGTTGGTACGATTTAGGCATAAGGGGGAAAGTAAAAATATATCAGCGATTATTAGAATATATCGACCACAACTCAAAATATATCAGCGATTATTGAAATATATCGACTTACCGACAAAAACTGACAACGATAGCAACTTAATAATAAAAAGAGGGTGTGCCAAAATTTTGGCACACCCTCTTTTATATAACGATTAATGAATATCACGTTTCTTGAAATTACCGCCTTTTACTTCTGCTACGTCATAAACTGTAATAAAGGCGTGTGGATCGATTTCATTAATAAGTTCTTTCATTTTACTTTCTTCTAAACGGTTAATTACGCAAGAAATTTCTTTGAATTTCTCTCTTGAATAACCACCGTATACTTCGTTATATGTTGCACTTCGGCCTAAACGATCGCGAATTGTTTCTACCATTAATTCAGGCTCTTTTGTAATAATTTTAAATGCTTTTGAACCACTTAAACCAACTTCAACGATATGAATCACTTTCGAAGCGATAAAGTAAGCAATTGCCGAAAGGATAGCTCCTTGAAGACCGAATACCGTTGATACGAAAATAAATACGAACATGTTTAAGAATAAAATAAGGTCACTCGTTCCAAATGGTAACTTACGAGAAAGCAATACAGCAAGCATATCGATTCCATCTAATGCCCCACCGTTACGTAATGCTAGTCCCATACCAAAACCGATGATAATACCACCAACAACTGTAACTAATAATGTATCGCCTTCAATAATAGCTGGTATTCCGTGCATGACAACGGTACCTACTGCTAATGAAGCAATTCCGATAATAGAATAAATCGCAAAGCTTTTACCGATTTGCTTATACCCTAACCAAACGAAAGGAATGTTAATAACTGCGATTAGAGCTCCTAATGGCAATCCAAATAATCTTGAACTAACGATACTTAAACCAGTCACACCACCGTCTGATACGTTATTTGGAATTAATACTGCTTCTAATCCGTACGCTGTGATAAATGCCCCAATAATAATCATCAAAGCTTTTGAAGCAATTTTTAGCTTATTGGGCTTGTTTTTGATAATTTTCTCCATATAATTTCCTCGTTTCAAACTAGTTTCTTATTTGTTACGTCATTCACACCTAAATTTTATTTTAACATTTAATTTGAAAAAATTCTCCTTTAATGGATGTATGCAGGGAATATTATCACCATATTATCTTTAAAATATTTTTGAAATCAGTATAAGAAATCCCATCCTTTCAAAGGATGGGATGCTATTAAGAAAATATAAAACTAAGTATTGATACGAATAAAGCGAAACCTAAAATAGTTCCACATATTTTCATATGGCGCTTACGTCCCATTACGACAATCGCAACATATTCGCGAATCATTGCGTTAGGCCAGTAATAAAATGCAGTTTTTGACCCGATTCCTTGGCTATTAAGACCAGCTTGTCTAGCGTATATGCCAGCGCGGAAAAGGTGGAAATTATTTGTGGTAAAAATACTTTTATATTTACCTTCAGGTTTTAAAGAATCCATAATTTCTTTAGAGAACAACATATTTTGATATGTGTTTACAGAGCGATTTTCTTGCACCGTATGTTCAAGAGGAATTCCTTTTTCAACAGCATAATTTTGCATTGCTTCTGCCTCTGGAAGACCTTCATCTGGACCTTGACCACCAGAGAAAATAATTGTTGGTGGTGTATTTACAGCTGCTTGTTTCCAATAGAAGTCGATAGCTTTATTAATGCGGCTTGCAAGTAATGGTGGTACTTTATCATTAATTAAGCCGCTACCAAGAACGATGATGAAATCTTGATTACGTCTTGGTCTGTTGAATTGGTATAAAAAATATGCACTTAAGAAGTTAGATAAGTGTATAAAGAAATAGAAGCTTATAAGAGAAATAGCTGCAAAAATAGGCTCTAAATGCGATGAGACCAAACTTGCTGGGTTTATGATAGGGAGTAACATAAAGAATAACATCCCTAAAGCAGCAAGGAGTGTTAAACAGTTAGTGAACCGTCTTCCTTCTCGCCTCATTAAAATTCTAGCATTAAGAAATAGCCCAAACATTAAAGCAACAATACCGAAAGGAAGCATAATAAGAAGTGCTAAAATAGGTAAAATTATAATATAGCGTAGGACATCACTACTTGAATTTACAGATATAATCACACAAAAAAGAAGGAAAAAACAGACAAAGGAATTAAATAAAAAGCCGTTTATTATTTTTCGCGGATCTTTTAAATATGAGATAAGAAAAATAATAAATAATATAAGAGGAATAATTCCGAAATACATCATAAATATAGTACACCTCAATTTGTATAAGAATTTGACATACCTTTTATATTACATGATTTTATAAGTGAAAATGAAAGAAAAAGGATTTTGAATTTTCTCAATAAAATATATGGATACATATGTTACAATATATTCAAAGCGATATATTAAAAGTAAAATGGTTGAAAAGGCACTCAATAGAGTGCTTTTTCTTTTTGTATGCAATTGTGCATATTATATTTTTTTTCAAATGAAGAGGATTACAATATAATTTGTAGACAGACTTTATAAAGCAGAATTTAATACAAACATTTCCCTCTACTTTTTGTATCTAACAATCGTATAACAATAAATAATTCTGTTTTATAGTGTCTGTTTTTGAAAGGTGTCTTTTTTGAAGGCACCTTTTTTTATTAGTATAGATAGTTTTCACTGTTAGCATAGTGTAAACTATCTATACTAAACATTAGCAATCTTCCGTATAAATATTATCAATTTACTATATATTCCAGTGGTGTTAACCTACATATGAAAGGCTTTCTTTTTCAAAATATTACCCCTAATAAAATTTTGAAGAAGTCAACTGTCTCCAAACTTGTCTTTATGCTTAAAGAAAAAGCACTCAAATTGAGTGCTTTTTCTTATTGAAACATGCTATTTTTCTAGGCGATTTTCATAAAATAAAAGTAAAGAAATGAAAGTGGGTGACAAAATGCCGGCAGTTGTGGAAGGTGTTATTATTGAAAACTGCAATGGAACAATTAATGTAGGGGATAAATATAACGTACAGCCGATTGAAAAGACGAAAGCTTATAATGGATCGGGATCATCAAATACAGGAATGAAAGTACAAACGTTTAGCGGGATTAGTACGGCGGATGTAAGGGATAATGATGCGTATGATCAAGTTATTCAATCAACGTTATAATTTTAAAATGCAAAATTGCATAAAGTAACATGTTTGTTGTATGTTACACTCTAGCTGTGAGCTGTTAATGATTCTTCTGTATTATAGTTGTTAGATTAGAAATATAACATCTTATCGAAAATCATACGTACAAAAAAAGACACTTCAAACGAAGTGTCTTTTTTTACTTTAGTGATACCCTTTAGCAGAGTCTTTATGAATTTTATTTTTAAAAATACTGTAGCTCCAAAGCTGATATCCAATAACGATTGGTACCATAACCATTGCAACGAAGAACATAATTTTTAAGTTTAATTGACTACCAGCTGCGTTATATAACGTTGTACTGTATGCATCGTTAATACGAGATGGTAACATTCTTGGGAACATACCTGCAAAGCCAGTTGTCATAAACATTGCGATTGTTAGGCAAACGAATGTGAATGCAAGGCCAATTTTATGTTTGTACACCATAATAAGTGCGAGTACACTCATTAGCATTGCAAGTACTGGAAGAATGAATAGTACCGGATATTCCGTAAAGTTTTGGAATAAGTTTGTCCGATTAGCAGTTGCTACATAGAAGATAGCTAAAATAATAGCAGCTGCCATTGAAAATGGTCTTGCGATTTTATAAGCACGATCAGATACTTCACCAGTCGTTTTAATCATGACCCAAAGGGCACCGGATACGACAAATATAGCAGTGAAGAAAAGACCACCTAATATACCGTAATGGTTTAGTAAGCTAAGTAAATTTCCTTCATAGCCATTTTTTCCGATTTGTAGTCCGTAATAAAGATTAGCGAACGTAACACCGAATAAGAAGGCGATTAGGAAACTGCCAATTGCAAATGCCCATTTACAAGTTTTTTGCCAAATTGGTGAATCATCTTTATGCATGAATTCCAGTCCAGCGGCACGAGCAAATAGTGCAAGTAATACTAAGAATAACGGTGTATATAAATAACTAAACATATTAGCATATGTGACTGGGAAGGCAGCAAATGTTGCGCCACCAGCTGTAATTAACCATACTTCATTACCGCCCCAGAACGGGCCAATTGCTTCTTGTAATTGATTTCGTTCTTGTCGATCTTTCGTAACGAAAGGAAAAATCATTCCGTTACCAAGTGCATACCCGTCAAGAATGAAGTAAACTGTCCAAATCACGCCCCATAAACCGAACCAGATGATTGCAAGCATATCATGAGACATGAGCTACACCTCCCTCAGTAGCAGGTTCTTCTAATGCGGCAGGTCCTTTTTTCGCGAACTTCAGCATTAAGTATACGTCTGCGATTAAAAGTAAAGTGTAGAATAAAATTAAACTAATTAATGAGAACCAAATTTGCGGGACAGATATAGGTGATACAGATTCTGCTGTACGCATTAGTTTATATACTGTCCATGGTTGACGACCTACTTCAGCGACAATCCATCCTGCGTTAATTGCGATATAAGGAAGTAAGACAGACCATATTGTAATTTTCAAATAACGTTTTGAGTTTTCTAGTTTTCCTTTTCGGTTTAAATAGAAGCCATACCAAGTTAATGCCATAAAGAACATGCCGAGTGCAACCATTAAGCGGAAGCTATAATACACGAGGTTAACATTTGGACGTTCATCTTTCGGAATATCTTTTAAACCAACAATTTCGCCATTAAATGAATTTGTGTAGAAGAAGCTTCCGAGTTTTGGAATCGTAAGGAATTCAAAGTTCTTCTCATTTTTTACATCAGGAATTTGAACAATTGAGAAGCCTTGTCCTTTTCCAGTTTCCCAAACTGCCTCCATCGCAGCACCTTTTGCGGGTTGATATTTAGCTGCTGATACACCAGATTGATGTCCCATAAACGGTGTAATTGTTGCGGCGAATAAGCCTAACATTAAACCAAACTTAAATGATTTTTTGAAGAATTCTACTTCATTTTTACGTAATAAGTGATAAGCACTAATTGCCATAACGAAGAAAGCACCTACGATATAACAACCAACTACAGTATGGAAGAACATGTTCCAAGCGTATGGATTCGTAACGAGTGCCCAGAAATCATTTAATTCAGCGCGGCCGTTACGCACGACGTATCCAACAGGGTTTTGCATAAAGCCGTTTGCTGTAATAATCCAAAGGGCGGAAATGTTTGTTCCAAGTGCAACCATCCACATACAGAAGGCACGGAACTTTGGTGAAATTTTGTCTTTACCGAATAACCATATTCCCATGAAAGTAGATTCTAAGAAGAAGGCAACGAGTGCTTCGATTGCGAGAGGTGATCCGAAAATGTCTCCCATATATTTGGAGTACTCAGACCAGTTTGTTCCAAATTGGAATTCCATCGTAATCCCGGTTATAATCCCCATTACGAAGTTAATTGTAAATAATTTACCCCAGAAATTTGCCATTTTACGGTATGTTGGATTCAATGTGCGGGCGTATTGAGTTTCCATACATGCTACTAAAATGACAAGTCCGATTGTCAAAGGTACAAATAAAAAGTGATAAAAAATAGTAATTGCAAATTGAAAACGACTCAGTAACAGAACGTCGGACATAATAAATATTCACTCCTTTTTTACATTATCTACAATCAGTTTATAGTGAAAATACGTTTAAAGTATGTGAAACTTGTTACAAAGATGTGTGTATATTTTGAAAGAATTATGTCGATTATCTGAAAATATCTTATTTTTACTATAAAGCGATATCCTTTTTGAGTTTTTCATATTTTGGTACACTATTTATGTAGTGTAAACGAGAGAAAAGAGGGTCCTTTACTATGAAGTCATTAGAAGAGATTTTGCAGTACAATGAGAAATTTGTTGAAGAGAAAAAATATGAAGAGTTTGTAGCGGGGAAATTTCCAAACAAAAAGATGGTAATTATTTCTTGTATGGATACACGACTTGTCGAACTATTACCAAAAGCGATGAATATGCGTAACGGTGATGTGAAAATTATTAAAGTAGCAGGCGCTGTTATTTCACATCCATTTGGAAGTATTATGCGTAGTATTTTAGTCGCTGTATACGAACTTGGCGCTGATGAAGTATGTGTAGTTGGTCACCATGATTGTGGTATGGCAAAAATTCAAGCAAGCAGTACGATTGAGAGAATGAAAGAACGCGGTATAACAGAAGAGAAATTAGATATGCTTCGTTATTCTGGAATCGATTTAGAACAATTCTTGCGCGGTTTCTCTAGTGTGGAAGAAAGTGTAGAACATAGCGTATCAGTACTTCGCAACCACCCATTACTTCCGGAAGAAGTACCTGTTCACGGTCTTGTTATAGATCCTGATACAGGAAAATTAGATTTAGTTGTGAATGGTTACGACAATTAAGAATTTACTTTGTCATCCTTTTTATCTGGGACAGGATCAAATCCTCCCGGGTGGAAAGGGTGACATTTTAATATACGCTTACAAGTAAGCCAAAAGCCTTTGAGTGCACCATGTTTTTGAAACGCCTCTAATCCGTAATGAGAACAAGTTGGATAAAAACGACATGTTGGTGGCGTCATCGGAGAAATGAACTTTTGATAAAAGCGTATAATCCCAATAAAAATCTGTTTCATAACGGTCTCCTTTTCAGCATATTCTTAAAGTATTATAGCACGACTGTACATAATACTTTACTAATGTGCATTTCCGTTATATCATATTGGATATAACGGAATTAAATTAAAAGCGGGAGAGATGTTGTATGCCATCAGTAGAAAGCTTTGAATTAGATCATACGATTGTAAAGGCACCTTATGTAAGACATTGCGGAGTTCACAATGTAGGTAGTGACGGTATTGTAAATAAATTCGATATTCGTTTCTGCCAACCGAATAAACAAGCAATGAAACCAGATGTTATTCATACGTTAGAGCATTTATTAGCATTTAATTTACGTAAATATATTGATCGTTATCCGCATTTTGATATTATCGATATTTCACCGATGGGCTGCCAAACAGGATATTATCTTGTAGTGAGCGGAACGCCGACAGTTCGAGAAATCATTGATTTATTAGAACTAACATTAAAAGATGCGGTTCAAATTACAGAAATTCCGGCTGCAAATGAAACGCAATGTGGTCAAGCGAAGCTTCACGACTTAGAAGGAGCACAACGCTTAATGAACTTCTGGTTAAGCCAAGATAAAGATGAACTTGAGAAAGTTTTTGGATAAAAAGAAAAACTGCCTGTGAAAGGGCAGTTTTTTATTTTATTAAGAGCGAACATGTTCTTTTTTTATGAAAGTATACTAGACACTCCAACATATAAAACAAAGGCAGAACAGAGAAAATAAACAAATGCTTTCGTTTTTTGCTGCTTCTTTATTTCATCGATTCCAAAAAGGATACACATAATACTTAAAAGGATAGACACGTAAGGTAAAAGAATAGTGAAGTTTGCAAAGAAGCTAAATAGGGCGAGAGAAAGAGCGATAGTGGCGATTATAATTTGAATGTTTTTTAACATGGAATCCCCCTTAAGTAGAAAGAAATAGTTACTGAGAGAAAATAATTATAAATGCTAAATTGGTCAAAATTTCATTCTACATATAACGAAAGTAGTTTGATATTAAAAAGAAGAATATGAGACTGGAAACGAAAAAATACGGGATACTCATTGATTTTCGTCCGGATTTCAATTCATTAATTCCTAGAAGAATAAAGAAACAACTGAGAATAAATTGTACGTATGGGAGAAGTGAAAAATTATCGGTAACATGGATATAAGTGCTTAGAATGAGTAAGAGAAGCATGAGAAATGCTAAAAAAATCCGTAATATAGTTAGAGTTAGCATTGTATAGCCTCCTTTAGACCATTTACTAGAATATTTCTGTGAAACCAATAAATAAAGCAGCGGCCCCTGCTAGTAGAGCGAGCAGACTACCTCCTGTTTGTCGTTTTAATATTTCCTCTAAACTTATGGTGAGGGCCATACCTCCTAAAAAGATGAACATATAAGGCATTATTTCTCTACTACCAGTAAAAAATTCATAGATTGCTATAGATAAGGCAATAAGTGATAAAGTAATCCGCCCCCCTTTTAGCATAAAAGACCTCCTCTATTTTATGTAGGTAATAATGAGAACTATCCAAATGAAAGCACCGGCAATAATACAAATAAATCCAGTTGCTGCCTCCTTTTTCTTTATTTGTTCAAATGCGATGAGAAACATTAAAGCCCCTAATAGAAATTGTGAAAGAGGTAAAAAATTATTTTGACCTGTATATAATCCAATTGCCGACATAACGATCACAGTGAGTGCTACTATGATGCGAAGTATACGAAGCATATTAGGAATTCTCCTTATTCTTTTTTGTATAAGGATTGTCTTCTAGTTTATCGACGGAATGTTTATAAGCATAGCCTTTATTAATTGTCATGATGGAGAGTACGAGGATGATTAGGACGATGATAATACCGATAATTAATATTTTGAACATAAAATCCCTCCTTTTCTTTATTTTACATAATTTTGTAATTGATGAAAACAATAGAAAATAAAAGGATGAAAGAAGGGTGTTACATGGAGACGAAAAAAACATATTATATATCAATAGGAAATGGTCAAATTTCACAAGTGAAGACGGCGGATACGTATAATTTTGAGATTTCCGCAAATGATGAGGAAATTACGGAATTAAGAGAGCACTTTGATCAAGCATATGTAGAAGATTTAGGGTCATTTGTACGCTCCCACGTTCCATTTGTTGAGTATCATCACGATTCAAATAATGACCGATATGATGAACAACTACAAAAAGCATATAAAATGATTTACGATTTAGGAAATCATGAGACGAAAGAATTAGTCGCGCAAATGGGAATAATCAATGGATTGTAATTGGATAATATTATGCAGAAAAGCGAGAATATGCTACAATTTGTGGTAGGAAAAACTTGTAACCATCAATAGGGGAGTAATGGCATGTACAAATTTAAAGATTATTACCACAACACTGTACAATTATCGTTTGAACGTTATCCATTTTCTCCTGAGCCAAAGCATGTTTGGGTTGTATGCCGGTACGGGGATCAATGGTTATTAACGCATCATTTACGTCGCGGTCTTGAATTTCCAGGTGGTAAAGTAGAACTAGGGGAAACACCGGAAGAAGCGGCAGTTCGAGAGGTTCATGAAGAAACCGGCGGCATAGTTTCTGATTTAACTTACTTAGGACAATACAAAGTATCTGGAAAAGACAAAATAATCATTAAAAACATTTATTTTGCAACAATTAGTGCGGTAGAAGAACATACGCATTACGAAGAAACGAAAGGGTCTGTTTTATTAAAAGACATTCCTGACAACATTAAAACGAATAGAAAATTTAGCTTTATAATGCGCGATGACGTATTAGCGCGTACGATGAAACATATAGAAGAAATCGGCTGTTTTACGAAGTAAAGTAGCCGGTTTCTTTTTTTGTATGTAAGAATAAATGTAAATATATCTTTACATTATTTTGGGTATATTATACAATTTTGTAAAGATATATTTACATTTTAGGAGGGGGAAGATGGATAAAAGAAAAGAAACGACTGTTACTGTTTCGATGGTTAAATTAAACTTTTCTTTATTTTTTATAATAATTGCTTTGTCGTTTGGAATTGGTTATTTGCATATATTTCTTTCGGGTGGGGGCGGATTAAAGTTTCACTTTATCTCCACCTCTAAAAACGAAAGCACCTCCAACAAATCATCTACGATACGTGAATGCTTAAAATTCCCCCAAAACGAATCTTTTTTCCAAACACCAAGAATCCCTACTTGTTCAGAACCAAGCACATCGTTTTCTGGATGATCTCCAACATAAAGACATTCTTCTGCCTTCACATCTAGTCTTTGCAAAGCACGTTCGAAAATTTCAGGATGAGGTTTTTTAATTCCTTCAGCTTCTGAAACGAGAATGGTGTTTGTATACGTATGTATATGTAGTGCTCGAAGGTTGCTCATCTGAAATTCAGTAAAACCATTTGTAATAATACCAATTTTAATGTTTCGCTGTTTTAACTGTTGAAGTAGTTCATGCGTGTTTTTGAAAGGAATACAATGATGTTGGAAGTTTGTAATATAGTCGTGTAGTAGTTGTTCTTGCGTTAAAGTAGTAATGTTGTATTCGGAAAGGAGAGTAGCATATACTTTATCCTTCCACGTATAGCCATTATTATCGAGTTCAAGAAATCGAGAACAATACTTTGATTTCTCTATGCTCTTCAAATGTGAGGCGAAGCGATTATATTGCTCACAAATAAATTGTTCTAAAGATTGGCGCCGATCTAATAGTGTTCCATCTAAGTCGAATAAGATTGCACGAATCATGGGAAGCCTCCTTGCAGTTTTTATAATTAATTATCGCATATTCGTAAAAAAATGATTATGATATTTTGTAGAATGGAATAATGGGGGATTGTATGAAGAAACTGTATGGCAAGTTAGTGTGTTGTATTATAGCAAGCAGTTTAGTTGCAGGATGCGAGAGTGCTATCGAGGTTACGAAAGAAAAAGAAATTTGTAAAACAGAAGAAGAGTGCACGCAAATAGGAGATAAAACATTACAAAAAGTATATAAAAAGATAGAGGGACTTTCAGAACTTGAAAAAGTAGAGGATTATGACATAGAAGAGTATGAAAGTATGAATATGAAAGAGGCGGAACAGAAAAAAGAAGAGGATGACAATTACTTCTTTTTAGCTTCTTATTATATCGATGATGATGAAATTGTAGATCCTTATTTTGAGAAATTGGATCGTAAGAGATTGAATAAAGTTTTTGCAGATGACAAAGTAGCAAAAGATGATTTGTTAAGCCAGCGACAAGATAAAGAGTATCATGAAACGTTATGGGACATGTATCGCACTCTCATTCCAGTGAAATATCGTGAGAATATAACAGGGTTTGATCTAATAACGGATGGTTATGACGGCGTTGTTGCCCATGTCATGCCAAGTATGGATGACCCGAGATATTGGTTGCTTAGTTTAGACGTGCTCGATTCTGGGGTGAATATAGATGAAGTGATGAAAACATTAATTCATGAAACGGCTCACGTATTAACGATTGGGCATAAACAAGTACCAGTGGATAGGAAATATTTAGAGGCGTTTGATGAAGAGAAAGACATTTCATCATATCGAAATAAATGTAACACGGTGTTCTTGAAAAATGGATGTGCGAGAAAAACTTCGTATATTAACCAATTTTATAATGAATTTTGGAAACCAATTGAGCAAGAGTGGACAGAAAAGAAAGTAGAAGAAAGTGAAGAGGCACAAATTGAATTTTATAAAGAAAAGCATGATGATTTTGTATCGCTGTATGGAACAACAAATGTAACGGAGGATATCGCAGATACATTTACAGCGTTCATTTTACAAGATTCAAAAAAGGTGAAAGAAGGAACAGAGTTAAAATATAAAAAAATTGCTTTCTTCTATCAGTTCCCTGAGCTTGTAAAAATGAGAGCGGAAGTGCTGTCGGGATTATATGATGTTTCAAAAACGATAGAACAACAAAGTGGAGACTAATGTGAGTTATGCTTTCGATATAGTTTCGTTAAAGAAAAGCGTGAAGAATTTTTAATTCTTTGCGTTTTTTATGTTGATAAAATTGAAAATTCTGTATTTTTATTAAAAAGAAGAAGGAACTTGCGGTATAAAATAGAATTAGTATAAAAATGTCACAATTTAGACACAATTATAATGCGCGTGTTGTAGGGACTATAAGTTTACTCTCGAGGAGGTAATGAAACGTATGAAAACGATTCTTGCTGTTGCTGGTCTCATTTGGGTAATGTCTCACGGTTTTCCGATTTTTGAAGGGGAGCAAATTCGTAGTGCTTTGAATGAAAAGTTTAATGATTATCATGTGATAGATCGAAAAGATAATGTCGTTACAGTACGTGTGAAAGACTGTTTCCATACAGTTACGGTTGCGGATGGAAACATTACAAATGAAACGAAAATGTGTGATAAAAGGTAAAAGAAAGAAGCTGACTATAGCGCACTGTTTTGAGTCAGCTTCTTTTTCTTTTTCCAATTAGAATTTTTTCAAATGCCTCAACAAATACATACATAAGAGTTGCAAGAACACATGTGAGTAGTACGCTAAGTAAGACGAGTGTGAAGTTAAAGACTTGGAATCCGTAGCTAATTAAGTAGCCAAGTCCTTGTTTGGAAACGAGAAGTTCTCCGAAAATAACACCGACCCAGGATAAACCAACATTTACTTTTAACGTTGAGATAATTGCTGGAAAGGATGCAGGGAGAACGACTTGCTTATAACATTGCCATTTATTTGCGCCAAATGTGTCCATCACTTTTATATAGTTAGAATCGACTTCTTGAAATGCACTGTAAATAACGAGAATGGTAATGATGATGGAAATGATTACTCCCATTGCGATAGAAGATGAAATGTTTGGACCGAAAATAACGATGATGATTGGACCGAGTGCAACTTTTGGCATTGCATTTAGGACGACGAGGTAAGGATCAAGTACGCGGGCTAGAAGTGGCATCCACCAAAGAAACGTGGCAATAATAGCACCGAGTACCGTTCCGAGAATGAAGCCTACTCCTGTTTCCAGCAATGTCGTCCATATGTGGACCCAAAGTGAACCGTCGATCCATTTCGTTAAGAAGAGATCCCAAATACTCGAAGGAGAACTAAAGAGTAAAGGATCGAGCCATTCTTTTTTGCTAGCTATTTCCCATAGTGCAAAGAAAAGAATAAGTAGTAAAAGCTGTAATGAGCGAGCAATCCAAGCACGCCTGCGTTCTTTCTTTCGAAATTGTTCATGTAGTTGTTTTATATTATCCAAGTCGTTCCAGCTCCTTCCATATATCTTGAAAGAGGGCTGGGAAATCGTAGTGATGGCGTGCTTCTAACGGTGATAAAGAACGGATACTTTCCGGGACGATAAAGGTTTTTGCGATTTTTCCAGGATTCGCTTGCAGTAAATAAATATGATCACTCATCGCAATCGCCTCTTCAATATCGTGAGTAACAAGTAGTGATGTTTTCTTATATTTATTTAGTAAGTTGAAAACGAGTTCTTCTAGTTTTAATTTCGTTTGATAATCGAGTGCGGAGAATGGTTCATCTAGTAATAAAATTTTCGGATCAGTTGCTAACGTTCGAACGAGAGCAGCACGTTGACGCATACCGCCGGATAGTTCACGAGGATATTGTCCTTCTACCCCATGTAGACCGACTTGTTTTAAAAGATTTAAAGTATGTTCTTTCATCTGTTCATCATAAATCTTTCGAATATGAAGTCCAAGCATAATATTTTCTTCAATTGTTTTCCACGGGAATAAGTAATCTTGCTGCAACATATATCCCATAGATGAAGTTTTCGTTGTAATTGGTTCACCATCTAAAAAGACGATACCATCAATTGGATCAAGTAGTCCAGCAATGATTGAGAGGAGCGTTGTTTTACCGCAACCACTTGGGCCGAGTATAGAAATAAATTCGCCTTCTTCCACTTGTAAGCTCATATCTTCGAGAATAAGTTTGGCATTCTCTTTTGCGAAAAAACAGTGAGAAACGTTACGTATTTGTAAAAAACTCATACACTTCGCCTCTATTTCTTAATAACGCTTTCGGCAATTTTTGTATTGACGAGCGCTTCATGTGGGACTTCTTTTTGTAATTCACCAGCATCTTTCATAATCGTTTGGAGCTGTTTCCATTCTTCCGCATCTAGTAGTGGATTTGTCGCATAAGAATGTTGTTTTTTATACCGTTCAATTACTTTTACTGTAATGTCTTTCGAAGTGTCTTTAAATAGCGGAGAAACAGCATCAGCAATCTCTTCTGGACTATGTGTATCAACCCATTGCTGTGCTTTATAGAGCGCACGTGTGAACTTTTCAGCAGCAGCTTTATCTTTCTTTAAGAAACTTTCTTTTGCCATGAACGTTGTATAAGGAACAGTACCAGATTCATTTCCGAATGAAGCGACGATATAACCTTTACCTTCTTTTTCGAATATGCTTGCAGTCGGTTCAAAGAGCTGCACAAACTCTCCTGTACCAGATGCAAAGGCATTTGCAATATTAGCAAATTCGATATTTTGAATTAAGTTCGTATCTTTCCGAGGATCAATGCCATTTTTCTTTAAAACGTATTCCCCAACCATTTGCGGCATGCCGCCTTTACGCTGTCCTAAAAATGTAACACCTTTTACGTCATTCCAATTAAAAGAGTCTAGTTTTTTACGTGAAACTAAAAATGTCCCATCTGTTTGTGTAAGCTGTGCAAAGTTAATGACAGGGTCTTTCGCTCCTTGTTGATGAACGTAAATAGACGTTTCAGAACCGACGAGAGCAATATCAATTCCGCCAGATAATAGGGTGGTCATCGTTTTATCGCCACCAGCTGTTGTTTGTAGGTCAATATTTAGTCCTTCATCTTTAAAAAATCCTTTTTCAATCCCGACATATAATGGGGCATAGAAGAGAGAATGGGTAACTTCGCCAACGCGAATGTTTTGAGTTTGTTCTTTCGTACTTTCTTTTTTACTACTACAAGCAGCAAAAGTAAAAACAGCTAGTAACATGATGCAAAAAATCGCGATTAATTTTTTCACTATATAACACCTCCTAGAAGTCACTCTACAAGCATGATATGTAGGTAAGTGCCCATATGTGAGTGTAGATAGCAGGAATTTTTTGGGTGGTAAAGAAGTACAAATATAAGGGGTGATAAAATGGAGTACGAATACGATGATAGTGTACATTTACATCTTGATTATTTCGGGACAGAATGTGATATGGAATCGATCGCTTATAAGAGGAAGAATGAAGACGTATGGGATGTGTATTTTAATTTTGGAGTATACGGTATTCAGAAAGACGATGTAGAGTTAGGTAGGTTTATGGACGAATATGCCGGTTATTACGTTTTTTCTGTACATGCTCGCGATCTTAGTTGGGAATTTGGAAGTGCCCAGTTTGAAGAGTGGGTTTTGAAAAATCGGATAGTAGAAAAAACGCTACAAAAATAGGAGGAATTTTGTGATTGGATTTCTCATCTTATTATTTATTTTTGTGGCCGTATTTTTTATTATGCAAATGCTTATTTACCGATTCGCAAAGAAAAACATCCATAAATATACAAAAATAAAATGGTTTCATATGTGGCTACATATGAATATGAAAAAAGGACCGAGATTAGATTTTTTTGATTTTGTAGTTATAGTGCTCGTATGTATCGTATGGAAAATATGGCTGCTTCCTTTTATATAATACACATACTAATGATTTTCTCTTTTATCATAAAATAACGAAAAGAACCTGTCTTGTGGCAGGTTCTTTTCGTTATAGTAATAGTTGTTAAAAACGTGCAACGCCTGTTTATTAATTCTTTCGTATTTTTATGTGAAATCTTTAATAGTATTAAGGATTTCCAAAACATAGTTATTATATCATAAAGTGGAATGCTGAAATTAAGTTTTTCAAGAATGAGTAATTTGTATACCACAATTTAACTGTTGATTAAGGGAATATTAAGACAATACATTTATGGTAGAAGCAAGTATGCAGACGAAATATGTAATATATGTTATTTTAATAGAAATAGTTCTTTCGATGCGGGGGAAATTAAGACATAGAAACGAGGGAATGAATTGAAGTATGGTTCTACACTTTTTCATCTTCCAAAAAGAAATATATTAATTTCTAGCATTATAAGTAGTATGGTGACTTTATTAGTAATAACTATGCTGTTTATGATTTTAAAGGTTTTTAATTTAGACATGATGAAAGATCATTTAAATCAAAAGCTTGTTTTAAGTGTTATGATGATTTTCATATGGGGCATAACGTTTTATATTACGCATTTCAATAAAAAAGAGATGCCTATACTTAGAGCATCCCTGCGAGTGCATTTTATATTACTTTTATTAGCTCATACAGTAGCGTTATTTTATATTGTCATGCAAGTTAATATGAGTTTCATAGAGGCAATGAATTGGATTTACTTTTATAATATGCAGTTTATATTAAGTTTTGTAGTAATTTATGCAATATATATTCTTGTATATAATTTAATAGGTAAGGTTTTTCTAAGTATGGTTTTAACGAGCTGTACGTTAATCATTTTATGTATTGTGAATTATTTGAAGCTTATTTTCAGAGGTGATCCGTTATATCCTTCTGATTTCACACAAATTACGCATATGCAATCTGTTATACCGATGGTGATGGACTATTTTAGTTGGAGTTATATTTTTGTCATTATCGTAAGTATCGTAGCTTGTATTGTAGCAGGGATATATATGAGAAGGTATATTCAAAATGTAAAGATTCATCTAGGAATAAGAGCCTTATTAGTAGTAGGATCTATTTTTGTTCTATATGCGTACGGTAATTTTGCGAATACATTTATGAATAAAGTATTTCAAAAATCAGGTGTAGATTTTGTTTTGTGGAATCAAAATGAGAACTACGCTTCAAATGGTTTTGTACTTGGGTTTATTAGCAATTTAGATACAACAGTTATGGAAAAACCAAAAAATTATTCTAAAGAAAATATGCTTCAAATAGCAAACGATATAAAAAAACAATATAGTGGAAATGTAGGGAATCAAAAGAAAAAAGAGAAACCGAATATTATTTTTGTAATGAGTGAATCGTTTTGGGATCCGACGAAAGTAACCAACCTTTCTTTTAGTGAAGATCCTGTACCAAATTTGCATCATTATATAGAAAACTTTCCTGGGGGACAAACTATTTCTCCTACGTTTGGGGGAAATACAGCGAACGTTGAATTTGAGGCATTAACAAGTTATTCAATGAGTTTGTTAAAGCCAGGTTCTATACCATATCAGCAGGTTATTACAAATAAGAAAGAAGTTCCATCAATCCCTACGGCGTTGAAAAAAGAAGGTTATTATACAAGTGCAATTCATTCATTTGGTCGCACATTCTTTAAACGTGACGATGTATATAAGGTGTTAGGATTTGATAAGTTTAATGCAGAGGACACGATGGAAAATGTGGATATTGATGGAGATTATATTAGTGATTTAGCGATGAGTAAAGAGATAATTGCTGAGTTAGAGGAACAAAAACAGCCAACATTTATTCATGCAGTTACGATGCAAAATCATTTTCCATTTACAGAAGGCCGATTTGGTGAAAACCTAATAGAAATTAGCGGTCTAGAAAATGAAGAATCAAAAGGAGAATTAGAGACGTATACAGAAGGATTAAGACGTTCAGATGAGGCACTTCAATATTTAATAGAGCAACTAGATAATTTAGATAGACCTACATTATTAGTATTCTTTGGAGATCATCTTCCATCATTAGGAACAAATAAATCTTTTTATAAAGAAAACGGGTATATAACGAATGAAAAAACACCGAGCGAACGTTTAGCGATGGCGCAAACTCCGTTATTAATGTATGCAAACTTTGATATGCCAAATGATAATTTAGGTTTAGTAAGCCCAATTCATTTTTCTAATCTTATTTTTGATTATGCAGGATTAAATAAATCCTTATTTTATCAATTTTTATCGGAACTTTATAAGGAAATACCAGTGCTTAGAGATGAATTAAAAGTTGATAAAAATGGAGAAGTAATCAATGATTTAACAAAGAAACAAAAAGAAATGTTAGAGCAATATAAAATGCTCCAATATGATTTACTCGTTGGAAATCAATATAGTACAGATATCCTCTTTAAATAAAAGAAACAAAAAGAACTTGTATAACGATACAAGTTCTTTTTTCATAGTATTTAACGGGGTAACCAGACAAGCTGGGTTTAGGGAGTATTACTTGTACATTTAGTATATATGAAAATGTAATCGTTTTATTTGTGTATTTGTGAGAAATGTGTGAATTTTATGTTTTATAAAAAACGATTATGTTAACTTTCATTCTTATATTGCAGTTGTTATGTTTGTAAAAATTTTATCAGTTCTTTATTTAATTCATCCGCTTGATCGATTGGTGAACCATGACCACTATTTGTAAGAGCATGTAACTGAGAATTTTTAATTCGTTGTTGCGTAAGCTCAGCACTTTTGTAAGGAATTAGTTGGTCGTGAACGCCGTGGAAGATTTTTGTTGGGACGTTAATTTTATTTAAATCTTTCGTTACATCTTCATTTGCAGCTGCTTGTAAAATTTTGATAAGGGCATAAGAAGCGGATTGCATACCGAGATAAGAAAACCATTCAAGGGTTGCAGCCCCTAAGTTTCTATTGAAAAAAGATAAAGATACGTCATTTAAAAATTTTGGTAAATTAGCATACATTTGATTAATGAGAGCATTTGCTTGTTCTTTCGGTACACCGTAAGGGGACTCTTGATTTTTAACGAAAGAGGGGGAGACAGCGTCAATTAATGCGAGCTTAGAAATGCGGCGGCCATTATAGCGAGACATATAGCGAATAGAAAGAGCACCACCAACTGAGAAACCGACTAATGTAGCGTTCTCTACTTGAAGTGCTTCCAGAACAATTGCGATATCATCGGCTAATCGATCATACGTGTAACCAGTCCATGGCTTATCAGATTGCCCATTCCCTCGTATATCCATGGCAATACAGCGAAAGCCATGCTCTGGTAAAACATTGAGTTGATATTGATACATTTGATGATTTAAAGGCCATCCGTGAACGAAGAAAACAGTCTTACTACCTGGACCAGGATTAACGTCTTGCACAAAAATATGCACATCTTTCTCGACAGTAACAAACATAAAACTCCCCCTGTTCTATCAATAGGCTCCATTCTAAAAGCTTTGTTTTACTTTTTAGGCCGTCTATATAAAACATCCTCCATAATATACGTATTAATGATCATAGATTTTATGCTCTGTATATAGTCTAAATATATTGCGTTTTTGGTACGATTTTCCTCAAATGTTCGATTTATCTTTGTTTGTCTATGAAAATCATTTATTATAATAAATGGTATTCTTCGAGATATTATTTTGAAGGGGTGTTGAAGTGAAAGAAAGTTTTCTATCATATAAAGAAGAAGAAAGGAATGCAAAAATCCTTTTATGGGTGTTATATGTCATTGTTATTGTATATCAAATTTTCTATGCAATCGTATTAGAAGATAAATCAATAATGGATAAGGGATACAACATAATATGGCAAGTTATTTGCGGAGTAGCAATACTATGCGTGAATATATATTTACTGAAAAAAGAAAAGGCAAACCTTGTTAAATATGCATGGATATTTGCATACATAGGGATAGAAATCGCTAATATAATTTCGTATATTTTTTATAATAAGGCGGCGTTTGATGCGACAAATATAATAGAAATTATTCTCATTTTCTTTGTACCCATATTTTTAAATAAAAAATTTTATGTGTTTTTGCTTTCCTCTATTGTAGGAAAATATTTAATTTATTTATTTGTATTAGAGGAAATAAAAGCATTTATGTTCCTTATTATGTGTACACTTATGTTAATAGCTGCATATATCATTTTAAATCGATTTTTACAATATCTTTCAGCCGTAAAGGAAAGTATTGCGATTGCTAGTGAATCACAAAAATTAGCAGTAATCGGAAAAATGGCAGCGACTGTTGGACATGAAATTAAAAATCCACTGGCTTCATTAAAAGGATTTACGCAATTACAACGAGAGAAGCATGAAGAGGATCCTATTTATAAACGTATGATTTTTGAAATAGAAAATATGAATAATATGATAAGTGAGTTGATGGAAGTTGCTACATGCAAACCTTCTATTTATAAGAAACATGATGTAGGAAAAATTGTATTACAAGTAATAACAAGTCTTCGCGGAAAAATGAATGAATTAAACGTGCAGTTTATTTCTAATGTGGAAGAAAAAACAATAGAAGTTGAATGTGATGAACGAAAAATAAGAGGAGTCTTTTTATATACGATAAAAAATGCTTTAGAGGCAATGGAACAAGGTGGCATATTACATTTACAATTAGAGAATAAAGGGAAAGAATATGTAATAATCAGCGTAATCGATAATGGTCATGGTATTAAGCAAGAAAACTTAACCCGTGTTACAGAAGCCTTTTATACAACGAAACAAGATAAAATTGGTCTGGGACTTACGGTAGCGAATCGAATTGTCGCCGAGCACTTTGGTGAGCTGCATATTTCAAGTGAAAGAGATACTGGAACGAGAATAGACATCATTCTCCCAAGGAAGTGTGGAAATACTGAAATCCAAGTGGAAGAAAAGCTAGGAGTTACCATATGAATAAAGGCTATATATTTAAAAATGAAGAAATAAAGGCATTGAAAGTATTTTTAAGTTTATTTTTTATTATATTTTTTGTGTATGATCTTGCCTATGAATTTATCGTACCTTTAATCGCGGGAGAGCAAGAAGGCGTAGGAAAGTTTGAAGATGGTTTAGGTTTATGGCTTTACCTTTTGACGGTAGTATTGTTTTGCATTGGAATATACTTTATGAAATGGAAGAATGTTTTTGTGGTAAAGTATATTATTCTAATTGGCTATAATGTATTAGATTGTATCCATAACATTATGATTTATTATGGTAGCGATGCGGAATTTGACGGTGGAAATATAGTAGAAGTATTTTTTATTTTGTTCGCACCAATCTTTGTGAACAAAAGATATTTCTGGTTAGTTCCAGCGATACTTGTCGGGAAGTACGCTCTTACAGGAATCATTATTCAATCTTCTCTCGTTTTAATCCCAATGGCATTATATAGTGTATTTACTATTATATGTTGGATTATATTTTTGAGGGTTCAGTCTTACGTTCGTACGCTTGAGATGATGGACAAAGAAATAAAACAGACAGAAAAACTAGCAGCTGTTGGAAAAATGGCAACGGTTATTGGTTATAAGATTAGAAGACCTTTAGCAAACTTAAAAAAACTTGTGAATAAACAAGCCGACAAGCATCCAGAGGATAAAATTTATAGTGATATTATGAAACAAGAAGTAGATCGGATTCATATAATTGCTACAGAACTTAGTGGATTTGAGAAATCTAAATCACTAGAATCAGAAACTCATAACATACAAGAAATTATCTCTTATGTTATTCGAGTTATGGAAAAGCCTGCTTTAAAACAAGGAGTCCACATACAAGGTATTTACAGTAAAGACTTACCGTCCATTACATGTGATGAAAAACGATTAAAACAGGTCTTTTTTAATTTAATCAAAAATGCAATTGAAGCAATGTCAGTTGGGGGAACAATTACGATTAAAGTTACTGTAAAAGATGGAATCATCGTTCAAGTGAAAGATGAGGGATGTGGTATTCCGAAAGATAAAATTCCAAAGTTAAATGAAGCCTTTTATACAACGAAAGAAACAGGAACTGGTCTAGGTTTAGTAGTTACAGAAAAAATTATTAAAGACCACAATGGTAAAATGAGTTTTGAAAGTGAAGTTGGGGTTGGAACAACGGTTGAGGTTATGTTACCATTGCATTAAATAGAAAAAACATCACTTATTTGGAAGTAATGTTTTTGTGTTCTTCTTAGGTAGACGTTCTAAAAAAGAGGACGATAACGAAAAATAATATATTGATAGTGTAAAAAGAAAATAATGGATGTTTTACTATGAAAAATATATAATGGCTTTGTCTGTTATTTGTTGTAGTTCATTTATATTTCTATTTGTTGACCCGAATCTCGGGTCTTTTTTTTATGAAATGAATTGCTATATGTCAGTGATTAGAAAAATAGAATATATATTCATGCTGTAATACTGGTAGCGCCAGTAAACTCGGTGCTACCAGTAGGTTTGTTTTCCGGCACAACGAAAGCATTTACGTTGGTACAGGTGGTGCTTTCACATTTCTCTATTTTTCTGTGATCGATTGTATTGTGTATATAAATTTAAAAAATGATAGCGTTAGAGCCACCATTTCTCCTGCGGAAGCAAAATAACATCCACATCAAAATTTTCTTTAAACCAATCATACATCAATGTCTCTTTCACTAAATATTCAGAGGCAGAGTGTGACACACCAATTAGAGACATATTCGTTTCTTTTACATAATCCATAATGAGCGAGTATTTATGTCGGCCGTAATCATTGTCGATATGGCAATGGATTTCTCCTGTAATATATGCTTCAGCACCTTTTTCTTCTGCTTCCTTCATTAAAGATACAACATCGCCACATCCAGCGATAATTGCGATTTTTTTGATGGAATCATGTCGTTTACCTTCGAAGTCTGTGTAAGGAATCTGGAAGAGTTGTTTTAGATGTTTTTGGAGTGCTTCTGTTGATGTTTCATCTATTTCACAAATAAGGCCAATTGGTTCTTGTTCTGGACCTCCATATGCAAAGTCGTCCACTACAGTAGCGTTTAATGCTTTTGCAATTGAAATACTCGTTCCATGCGTTTGATGAAAATCCATTGGTACGTGACATGTATATATAGAAAGTTGTTTTTCTTTTATTCCTTGCAAATATTTTTCAGGAATTGGTATGAAACCGCGACCAGATCTTCCAAGCGGATCACCACACTCCATTACAAGGGGATGGTGCATAAAGAGTAAATCACCAGGTGTGGATTGTGAAATGAATGTTTCAAGAACGTCATCTGTAGGGAATACAGCTAAAAATACTTTGTTTACATTTTCAGATCCGTGCATCATAAGGCCGTTAAATAAATCTACAAAATTTGCTTCGAAAAATTGTTGCCAAGGAAATTTGATAGGATCATATACGGCTGGGATAAATCGACTAAAGGCACTATCTTTTCCGTATTTTTCAATTTGGAATAAGTGATCGAGTGATTGCTCTATTTTTTTTAAGGCTGGCATGTTTGATAATCCTCCTTAAGATGATTCTTGCTTTATGAGTTGTTTGTATTCTTCGTAGCAAAATAAGAAGCGGATAGGAAACAAATAAAACCTAGGATCCAGCTAATAGAAGGAGAATAGGGAAGTACATGCTGTAATAGCATTCCGCTAGAAATGAAGAAACTACTAAATAGACCTAATAACATAGGATATCGTTGTAGTTTGAACACGGATAGTAAACATCCTTTCTCCTGCATGAACTACTCATAAAAGCTCGATTACTGAAACTTTATCACATACATTGTATATTAGTCTTAATTTTCTGTATATAACTTTTAAGAAAAATGGTGATACAATATATGAATGATAAGAGAAGAGAGGATGAAGATTAACATATGTACGTTACTGTAACAGAAGCAGCATATAAAAAGATTATGGATACGATTCCAGGTGAAGCGAAATATATAAAGTTATTTTACGATAATGAAGGTTGCGGTTGTGTTATGAGCGGAATTATCGATTTAGTAGCTGTAGCAGAGAAAGATGAGCGCGATGTGGATATTGAATCAAGCACAATGAACTTTATCGCTGATCGTACAAAGCTTGTATTTATGGATGATAAGTTAACTGTTGATTGGCATGAAGGTGGAGGAACTTTTCAGTTAAAGAGCCCGAGCCAGTTTTATAATCCAAATATGAAGTTACACGTTCGAATATAGTAAAGGAAAGGTGATTCCAAAATGTATTTTGGAATCACCTTTTTTATTTTATAAGTCGCTATTATTGTCGATTTTTGTTGATAAGTCGATATATTGAAAAAATCGCCGATATAAATGGAGTTGCGCTGATATATTTGGGAAATCGCCGATATAAATGGAGTTGCGCCGATATATTCAGAAAATCGCCGATATAATTTCATTTACCAAAACGTTTCAAAAGTAAAAAGATTTTTTCACATAATGAAATGTACATGTGATTGAATTTTCTGTATAATCTTCTTTGCGGAGGGGATACGCATGAGAAGATGGGGAATTGAGTTGTTAATTTTAAGTGTTGTTATTATTTGGGGGATTAACTATACAATTGCGAAGTATGGACTTTTAGAATTTACAGCAATTGAGTTTACTGCACTTCGCATGATGGCGGCGGCACCGCTTCTGTTACTCCTTACCTTTTTTATTGAAAAGTCGGTTTATATGGAGCGAAAGGATATACCTAGATTAATTATCGTTAGCATTGTAGGTATTGTACTGTATCAAACGTTATTTATGGAAACTGTCAAATATACATCTGCTACAAATGCCTCTTTACTCATTTCTATTTCACCTATTTTTACAACTGCATTTGCGATTTTCTTGAAACAAGAAAAGTTTTCTTCTCGAAAGTTAATCGGTTCTATGACTGCCTTTGTTGGTGCAGCATTAGTTTTAGTAGCGGGACATTCGCTTACTAGTTCTTTTTATGGCAATGGAATTGGACTTATTACATCAATATGCTGGGGGCTTTATCCTGTTTTAGCAGGACCATTAATTAAAAAATATTCAGCATTACGTGTTACAGCATGGTCTGCATTAGTGGGTGCGATTCCGCTATTATTGTTAAGTGGTCCACATGTGTTTGTCATGCCATTTCACATTACTCACGGAATGACACTATTTGCTTTACTATATTCTATTTTCTTTGTAACAGTATTTGGTCTAGTAATGTGGTATGTTGGTGTTCAAAAAATTGGGGCGTCACATACGATGGTATATATGTATATAACGCCGCTTGTAGCTGTTTTATTTGCAGCTGTCTGGGCAAATGAATATGTATCGTTTCAACAAATCATCGGTGGAATTATCATTTTTGTCGGTCTATGGTTTGTGAAATCGGAGAAAGTAAAAGTTCATTCTATTGCAGGGGAACCTATATCAAAATAGGAAAACAGATCACCTATGATCTGCTTTCCTATTTTTTTATTTTTGGTAAGAAGATGAGAAATAAGATAGCAGTAATAAGTGGAATTAAGTTTAAAAATGGAATACGGAAGAGTGTAATAAGAATAATACCTGGAAGAAGAACACCGAGGACAGCGTAAAAAATGCTATGGTTTTTCGTGTACCAATACAATGAAAGTCCAATAAGTGCAGGGATAATGAGGTGAATGAGAGCCATTAAAAAATAAATCATTAGACGCCCCCTTTATTTGTGTGCTTATTACATCATATCCGTATGTTCATAGATTGATATCATTTTTTTCATAAATGGACGAAAAAAGTTTGAAAAACCGTCACAAAATATGAGAATATGATGTTTGAAATCTTGTATAATATTATTTTCTAAAAACATTTAAACAACATAAACATACTGTTTATGTTGTTTTTAATTTGAATGAAATGGATGTAAGGAATATGAATTTGAAAGAAATTTTTTGTTGGATAGATAAGAACGAATGAAGAGAGGTACAGCATGATTAGTATGTCACTAAGATCATTTAAAATCCAATCGTATTATATACTAGGTATTTTGTTACTAGGTTGGATGTTAACACCGTTTTCAGCTCATTTTCTAGGTGCTGGAATTGGGCTTATTGTAAGTATGTATTGCGTTTGGCTTTTAGGGAGACGAATTGAGAAGCTTGGAGATAGTATTGTAAAGAAGACGAAAGCACCGACACTCGGTATGTTTAACCGTTTTGCAGCTGCAATTTTGGGTGCTATTATTATGTACGAAATTGAGCACCACATGGTTATGTGGGCATTTGCAGTAGGGATTTTGGGTGGGTATTTCTTAATTGTTGTTAATTTAGGATACTATAGCATGAAAGATGAGAAAGAACTAACAAAGAGCTAAAAAAGGTAAAAGACTTCTTTTTAGATGGAATAGATGATCCAGCCACGGATAGAAGCGGTCAGGGCCTTTTTTAGCCCCATACGATGTGAAACCCAGTAGGGATATAATGTATATATTCGAAGCTGTAATTTTATAATCTAGGTCACAGATGAAGAGATTAGCGTTTCACTTTATATAAGATATAGAAAGAAGCTTACGTTTTCACGTAAGCTTCTTTTTTATGTAAGTGTGTGTAACCGTTAAGCCGCATTGGGTTTTGTCGGTGAGTACGCGAAACTTTACGGTTACACGACACTTATTCATATGAGTAAAGGGTTATTCCAACAGAAAGTTTTAATTTAAGCGATTGGACCGCCTAAGTTAATAATGTCTTCAGATACGCTGTCGAACTTTTTGAAGTTAGCTTTGAATTCATTTGCAAGTTCGATTGCTTTTGCTTTGTAAGCAGCTTTATCAGCCCAAGTTTGTTCAGGCATTAACACTTCGTCAGGTACACCTGGTACGTGAAGTGGAACTTCAAGACCGAAGATGTCATGTTTAGCTGTTTCAGTTTTCGCAAGTTCACCGTTTAATGCAGCTTGAATCATTGCACGAGTGTAACCTAAGTTCATACGTTTACCAACGCCGTATTCGCCACCAGTCCAGCCAGTGTTTACTAAGAATACTTTCGCATCGTGTTTCTCAATTTTTTCACCAAGCATTTCAGCATAGCGAGATGCATCAAGTGGTAAGAATGGTGAACCGAAGCAAGTTGAGAATGTTGCTTGCGGAGATGTAACACCGCGCTCTGTTCCTGCTAGTTTACTAGTGTAACCACTTAAGAAATGATACATAGCTTGTTCTTTTGATAACTTACTGATTGGAGGCAATACGCCAGATGCATCAGCAGTTAAGAAAATGATTGTATTTGGGTGTCCAGCAACACTTGGCAGTACGATATTGTCGATCGCATGCATAGGGTATGCAGCACGAGTATTTTCTGTTAAAGTAGTATCGTTATAGTCTGCGATACGCGTTTGGTCATTAATGATAACGTTTTCTAAAACAGATCCAAATGTGATTGCATCGAAAATTTGTGGTTCTTTCTCGTGAGAAAGGTTTACACATTTCGCGTAGCAACCGCCTTCAATATTGAATACACCGTTATCAGACCAACCGTGCTCATCATCACCAATTAATTTACGGTTTGGATCAGCAGATAATGTTGTTTTACCTGTTCCAGATAAACCGAAGAATAATGCTACATCGCCTTCTTCACCTACGTTTGCAGAACAGTGCATAGAAAGAATATCTTGTTCAGGTAATAAGAAGTTCATAATAGAGAAGATTGATTTTTTCATTTCTCCAGCGTATTCTGTACCACCAATTAATACGATGCGTTTTTCGAATGAAACCATAATGAATGCTTCAGAGTTTGTACCGTCAACAGCTGGATCAGCTTTGAAATTCGGTGCAGAAACAATTGTGAACTCTGATTCATGAGTCGTTAATTCTTCTTCAGTTGGACGAATGAATAATTGATGTACAAATAAATTGTGCCATGCATATTCGTTAATAACTTGAATTGGTAGGCGGTAATTGCGGTCAGCGCCTGCAAATCCTTTGAAGACGAATAACTCTTCTTTTTCTTTTAAGTATTCTAAAACTTTAGTATATAATTTATTAAAATGTTCTTCAGAAATCGGTTGGTTCACAGCTCCCCAAGCAATTTTGTCAGCAACCGATGCTTCTTTCACAATAAATTTATCTTTAGGAGAACGTCCTGTATATTTTCCTGTTGAAGCAGAAACGGCACCAGTAGAAGTTAATTTCCCTTCATTTCGCATTAATACTTTTTCCACTAATTGCGGAACACTTAGTTGAATCTGTGCATTGCTTCCGTTCAATAATTCGTGTAAACCAATTTGGACATTCACAGTACTCATATTTATATACCATCCTTTTCATTTAATGAAATATTTCTCGTAATCCCCAACAAGAGTATAACACAATTATATAAATAATGTATACTATTTATTTCTTTTTGTTTGTGTGAATGCATTATTTCCCTATTAATATTTCATTTCAGGCGTATTGAGAAAAACTTTCAGGAAAATGTGAATATTAATTGACAAATGAATATCATTTCTTTAGTATAGGTTGGGACGGATACTCTCTTATCCCGAGCTGGCGGAGGGACAGGCCCGATGAAGCCCAGCAACCTCACTTGTATTGATAAATGCAGGTGAATAGGTGCTAAAACCTGTGCGAGGCTACAGGTCTCGAACGATAAGAGCGAAGGGCAAAAAGCAGTATGCAAGTAGCAAATTAAACCTTTCCTCTATGTAAAGTAGGAAAGGTTTTTCTGTATGCTTGTGTGGGAGAATAAATGTATGTCGCAGTTTGTGGCAAATTAAGGATGAGTTCCGTACAATATATACAATTACTGTAGGGAGGTTTACCACATGACAAAAAAACGTCATCTGTTCACATCTGAGTCTGTAACTGAAGGACATCCAGATAAAATTTGTGACCAAATTTCTGATTCAATTTTAGATGCGATCTTATCAAAAGACGCAAATGCACGTGTAGCTTGTGAAACAACTGTAACAACTGGTTTAGTATTGGTAGCGGGGGAAATTACGACTTCTACTTACGTAGATATTCCGAAAATCGTTCGTGAAACAATTCAAGGCATTGGTTACACACGCGCAAAATACGGATTCGATGCAGAAACTTGTGCTGTTTTAACATCTATCGATGAGCAGTCTGCTGACATCGCTATGGGTGTTGACCAAGCGCTAGAAGCACGCGAAGGTCAAATGACTGACGCTGAGATTGAGGCAATTGGTGCAGGAGACCAAGGTTTAATGTTTGGTTTTGCATGTAATGAAACACAAGAATTAATGCCACTTCCAATCTCGCTTGCTCACAAATTAGCTCGCCGTTTAACTGAAGTACGTAAAGATGATACATTATCATACTTACGTCCAGATGGAAAAACGCAAGTTACAGTTGAGTATGATGAAAATGGTAAACCAGTACGTGTTGATACTATCGTAATTTCTACACAACATCACCCAGATGTTACATGGGAAGAAATCGATCGCGACTTAAAAGAGCACGTAATTAAAGCTGTAGTACCAGCAGAATTAATGGATGGAGAAACGAAATTCTTCATTAATCCAACTGGCCGCTTCGTAATTGGTGGACCACAAGGTGATGCTGGTTTAACAGGACGTAAAATCATCGTTGATACTTACGGTGGATACGCTCGCCACGGTGGCGGTGCATTCTCTGGTAAAGATGCAACAAAAGTTGACCGTTCTGCAGCATATGCAGCTCGTTATGTTGCGAAAAACATCGTAGCAGCTGGTCTTGCTGAAAAAGCAGAAGTACAACTTGCATACGCAATCGGTGTAGCACAACCAGTATCAATTTCAGTTGATACATTCGGCACTGGTAAAGTATCTGAAGACGTACTAGTAGAACTAGTTCGTAACAACTTCGATCTTCGCCCGGCTGGTATTATTAAAATGTTAGACTTACGTCGCCCAATTTACAAACAAACAGCAGCTTACGGCCACTTCGGACGTACTGATGTAGATCTATCATGGGAACGTACAGACAAAGCTGCAGCTTTAAAAGAGCAAGCTGGTCTATAATATATGAAAAAAAGCTTTGCGCGGTGAGCGCAAAGCTTTTTTTATTTATAATTACGTTGGAATAAAGCGAAGAGTTCAATGTCATGCCAAGTGCCGTTGCGGAATATAGCTTCTTTACAAGTTCCTTCATGTTGAAAACCAAGTGATTTATATAATTTAACTGCTCTATCGTTAAAAGAAAATACTCGTAAAGAAAGGCGATGTAAATTTAATTCTAAAAATGCATAATCCAATAATAGGGTTAAAGCTTCCTGCCCATAACCTTGCCCCCAGTAATCCTTTTTACCAATATCAATAATGCATTCAGCATTTCGATTATACGAATCAATATGAATTAAAGAAGTAATACCAATTGGAAGATGCGTAGCTTTTTCTTCAATGATATAGCTCTTAGAGTTCGAAGAATGAATAAATTGCCGGCAAAGTTTTTCTGTGTCTTGAAAGGAATATTTATCAAGAGTGAGTGTAGTTGAACTCATAACGTCTATATCATTATGCCATTTATAATATGTTAGAATATCATCTTCGGAAAACTTTCGTAACTGGATACGGTTGGATTCAAACAATGTAAACACCCCTTTTGTATTTACTGGTTTTTGTTCATTATCTCAACACACGAACTACAATAAATTTGTCCTTCTAATTCAATATACTTTTTCATATTCGTCATGCCATTCGCCGGAAAGGGCATATGAATCCACGCTTTTTCATACGTTTGTATTTCTGTTTTACATGATTTACAAAAGATTGATTTCTTTTTGAACATATGTAATCAACCTTTCATTTGACGTGCTTTACTTGCGCAAAAGGCACTACTTAGTAAAAATAGTGTCGCGAATATAATGCTTACTAATGTAGCGTATGGAATTGCGCCTTTTAAGGAAAAGCCGACAGTGATTGAAGCGATGAATAAGAGGATAAATGTTGTTGTTAATTTTTTATAAAGTTCCATACTATGTAGACCTCCAATTTATTTTTTAGTACAAGTTTTAAAATTGAATTCTATTATGTAGAAAATATAAAGAGTAGCTAAAGATGTGTAGTCTAGGAGTATAAGAAAGTACACTTTCCTTTTTGTGGGTTAGTATACTTATATTGTATCATGGCGCATGATTGGCTTCATACATAATTGTGTAAAGGTATGTATGATAAAATGAAGAAAAGTCTTTAAGAAAGGAAAGATAAAAAATGAGTGTAACTGAACATAAAAAACAAGCTCCAAAAGAAGTGCGTTGCAAGATTGTTACGATTTCCGATACACGTACGGAAGAAACAGATAAGAGCGGACAACTATTACATGAATTGTTAAAAGAAGCGGGACATAAAGTAACTTCTTATGAAATTGTAAAAGATGATAAAGAAAGTATTCAGCAAGCGGTGTTAGCTGGTTATCATAAGGAAGATGTAGATGTTGTATTAACAAATGGCGGTACTGGTATTACGAAACGCGATGTCACAATTGAAGCAGTATCAGCGTTATTAGATAAAGAAATTGTTGGATTTGGTGAGCTGTTCCGTATGATTAGTTATTTAGAAGATATCGGAAGCAGCGCAATGTTAAGTAGAGCGATTGGTGGTACAATTGGGCGCAAAGTAGTCTTCTCGATGCCAGGGTCTAGCGGAGCGGTTCGACTTGCGATGAATAAATTAATTTTACCGGAATTAGGCCATATTACATTTGAGCTGTATCGCCAATGAGTAAGTATGCTGGAATTGTATTAGCGGGCGGTATGTCGAGTAGATTTGGTGAGCCGAAGGCGTTAGCAATTTGGAAGGGAACTACTTTTGTTGAGCATATTGTGAAAGTGATGGGAACTACTTTGCAAGACATTGTAGTAATTAGCCATACTGATATAAAAGAGCGAGTAGAGCAATTCGTACAAGTTCCTGTTATAGAAGACATTCCGCACTATAAAGGAAATGGACCGCTTGCCGGCATTGTATCAGGTATGGAATACATAGAAGCAGATTGGTACGCTATTATGCCTTGTGATGCACCAAACGTTTCGCATCAATGGTTTGCCATTTTACTAGAGCAAACGAGCAATGAATATGATGCGGTTGTACCTATTATTAATGGAAGAAAACAACCGCTACTTGCGGCGTATCATAACCGCGTGAAAGAAAAGATTTATGCTTTACTTCAGGAAGAAAAAAGAAGTATGGGCCAGCTTTTATCACAATGTAATGTGAAGTATGTTTCTGGAGAAGATGTACAAGCGAATGCGGATTGGTTTATAAATGTAAATACGAAAGAAGAATATGTGCAGGCTCAAAAAGACCTTTCAAATGAATGAAAGGTTTTTTGATATACAGAATTGGGGAACAATTGCTGTATAAAGGTATGTGAGTAAGTTGATTTTAAGGGGAATTCTTAAAATCATTATACAGTTTAAAATACTGTATAACCATATATTAATTTTTATGGGTTTTTATTACAAGTCTGTTTAGTTATGTTTATTTTTGATATAATTAATATAGAAATAAAACAATGTTTAACCTTATGTATCATTTATTAAACTAAAATTTATGACCATGTAATAAACTCCCTTCGTTTTTTTGAAGGGAGTTTTTCTATTTAAGCAAGCAACTCTGATGCGTTATGCTGCAGGACTTCTTCATATTGGTTAAGCAAACCGCGAAAGATCTCATCCCAGCTCTTTGATTTCGCAAAAGATGAAGCTGCTATTCCCATCTGCTCAAGTTTTTCTTCATTTTGTAATAAAAAATAAATGGATGATAGAAATGCATCTTCATTTTTAGGCGGACAAAGAACTCCCGTTTTTCCATCTGTAATAATATTTTTAACCCCGCCACTACTTGCACCAATGACAGGTGTACCGCATGCGAGTGATTCAAGTACGACATTTCCGAATGTTTCAGTAGCTGATGGAAACACCATTATGTTAGAACAAGCATATGCTTCAGCTAAATCTGTACTTTGTAAATAGCCAGTAAAAGTGATATTTGTTTTCGGAACAGCTTCACGTAAACTTGTTGCTAGAGGACCGTCTCCTGCGATGAGCCAATGAATATCGTTTCGAGTATGTGCTGTTTTAACGATAAGGTATTGCAGTGTATCAATATCTTTTTCAGGAGCAATTCGTCCAACATAGGAAAGGACATACTTCGCTGTAATATTATATTTTTTTCGGAATAGGTCTGTATTGTAAGCAGGATGAAAGAGTGTGCAATCTACACCACGTCCCCATATAGAGAGGGTCTGAAAGCCTTTGTTTTTTAATTGATGTAATGTTTCAAAGGAAGGTACAAAATTTTTTTGCATATGACTATGAAACCATTTTAAATAGTTCCACAGCATATTGGAGAGGAATTCGATTTTGTAATAACGTAAATAGGCATCGAAATCAGTATGATAAGAACCGACAACTGGGATGTTTAACTTTTTTGCATAATACAATCCACAAAGTCCCATGTTGAAAGGTGTGGCAATGTGAATAATGTCAGGTTTAAAGGAAAGTAGTTCTCGTTTAATGCGCGGAGTAGGAAAAGAAAAACGACATTCTGGATATAATATTGTTAACGAGATACTTCTCATCTTATTCACATTCGCTACAAAATTATCTTCAGCTGTATGCTGAGGAGCGAAAACAGAATAGGAGATCTGTTCTTTCTGAAAATATTGTGTTAATCGCTCTAACGTTTTCGCAACCCCGTTAACTTGTGGCGTAAAAGTATCGGTAAAAATGGCGACTCTCATCATATCACTCCTTTATGTGAAAAGTGGGATGAATTGATAAAAAGAGATGATGCCAGAGCAAGTGCCAAGGCACATACCGACGAATACATCTGACGGATAGTGAAGTCCTAAATAAATACGTGAAATACCGACGCATAATGCTAACGGTAATAGGAAAGCAAGTAAGCTTGGATTATAGCAAATAAATGGAATGAAGACAGAGAAAACGGCTGTTGTATGACCAGACGGGAAAGAGTGGTCTTTTAATGGATGGACTGGATATTTTGCATCCTGAATTGTTAAATAAGGACGCTTTCGCGGATACCACCTTTTTAATATTTGCACAGGAATATGGCTAATTGCTAACGAAATAGCAGTTGCAATTGCAGCTTGATGCAAAGTTCCCTTTGCGAAAATTAAAAAGAAAAGTGTGAGTGCGATGGAGAAAGTCGCGCCACCGATATGAGTAATATTGCTGAAAAAGATATTTAATGTTTTTTGATCAAAGTAGCGGTTAATTCCTCTGAAAATGTAACATTCTATTTTATATAACCCACTGACCTTCATGAAAATTCTCCTCCCTCATCTACATATATATGGAGATATTAGCTTTTATTTTAATAAGATTTTGTTGAGGGAGTAATAATGTTTTGTAAAGAAAAAGTTAGATTTTATATAAAAAAAGCTGCCAATCTTATGGCAGCGGAAATTTACTTCTGTAATGATTTATAATATTGACCTTTTTCAACGTATTGCGTGCGAATACGCTCCATATCTTTACGGTCTTCTTCTGTTAATTCACGAATGACTTTCGCGGGACGACCGAAAGCTAACGTGTTTGGTGGAATTTTCTTTCCTTGTGAAACGAGGCTTCCAGCGCCGATAAAAGCTCCTTCGCCAATTTCAGCACCATCTAATATAATAGATCCCATTCCAATTAAAGCATCTTTCTTAATATGGCAACTATGTAAAATGACTTGATGCCCAATTGTTACGTCGTTTTCTAAAATAAGAGGATACTGCGGGCTTTGGTGAAGTGTACATTGGTCTTGTACATTTACTCGGTCTCCAATGATTGTCGGTGACACATCACCACGGATGACTGTATTAAACCAAATACTTGATTCCTCGCCAACGGAAACATCGCCTGTAATCGTAACATAGTCAGCGATAAAAGCACTACTCGCAATTTTCGGTTTTTTTTCTTTGTAAGGATATATCATGTAAAGTCTTCCTTTCCTAGAGACTAGTTTTAGTGTATCAAATTATGAGAAAGAGTGAAATGGAGGAGAGCCGTATGTGGAATTATGAAGCGGAGGAAGCAAAGGCGGTCATTGTTATTGTGCACGGCGCAATGGAATATCACGGACGTTACGAAGCCGTTGCGGAAATGTGGAATCATATCGGCTACCACGTCGTGATGGGGGATCTTCCGTCACATGGAACGACTTCAAGAAATAGAGGACATATTGATTCATTTGATGAATACATAGAGGAAGTTAAATTATGGGTGAAAGAAGCAAGAAAGTATAGGTTACCTATTTTTCTATTCGGTCATAGTATGGGTGGTCTTATTGTCATTCGTATGATGCAAGAAACGAAGAGAGAAGATGTAGAGGGGATTATTTTGAGTTCGCCTTGTTTAGGGGTAGTGACTGGACCCTCTGCTCCGCTTCAATTTGCTTCAAGAATATTAAATGTTGTGGCTCCAAAATTGCAATTTGCAACGAATCTTACGGTGGAAATGTCAACACGTAACCATGAAGTGAGAGATGCAATGGAGAATGATTCTTTGTTCTTGCGCAAAGTATCAGTACGTTGGTATAGTGAATTGATTAAGTCTATCGAAATTGCTCATAAAAAAATAGATGATTTTCCAGATGTTCCGCTCTTGCTAATGCAAGCTTGTGAGGATAAACTTGTAGATAAAACACGTGTCCGCACTTGGTTTGATAATGTTAAAATAAGTGATAAGGCTTTTAAAGAATGGCCGAATTGTTATCACGAGCTATTAAATGAGTATGAGCGTGATGAAATTTTGAGTTATATTCAGTCATTTACTGAAATGCATGTCAATAATATAGTAAAAACAAACAAATAAATCATTATTTGTACATTTAATAGAGGAGATGAAGGAAGAAGTGAACGTACCGAGTAATCCCATAACGCTCATGGCGAAAGTATACCGTGATGTGTTTCCGGTTGTACACCATGAGCTAGCGATGTGGAAAGAGCGTGCCTACCATATTCCGAATGATGAGCTTCATAGTCAGGCAATCGCAAGTATTGAGCATAAAACGTTTCATTGTGAGGGCGGTGGCATTTTAGCTCTGCTAGCAAATGAACACCGAGAAGAATGTATTCGTTT
This sequence comes from Bacillus sp. RZ2MS9, assembly GCF_001816185.2. Taxonomy (NCBI): domain Bacteria; kingdom Bacillati; phylum Bacillota; class Bacilli; order Caryophanales; family Bacillaceae; genus Bacillus; species Bacillus sp. RZ2MS9. The sequence goes on along the minus strand of NZ_CP049978.1, from coordinate 4,655,226 downwards.
TATCGTAGCGTATCAAACGATCAGCGACTATTTAGATAATTTATGTGATCGCAGTACATCACTTGATCCAAATGATTTTGCCGCACTGCATGAATCGATGTTAATGGCATTATCACCTGAAGTAGAAGGCGGCGGTAATTATTATCGTTATCGTGATGATCAAGATGATGGTGGTTATTTAGATGAACTTGTTGAAACATGCCAAGATGTTTTAAAGAAAACGAAGCACTATGACAAAATTGCTCCTGTTCTTCATGAACTTGCTTGTTATTATTGTGATTTACAAATTCATAAACATGTAAAATTAGAAGAAAGAGAACCACGATTACAAACGTGGTTTGAAGCACATAAAGAAAACTTACCTGAGATGAGTTGGTTTGAATTTTCAGCATGTGCCGGTTCTACACTTGGGATTTTCTGTCTTGTCGCATATGCATTTCATGATGAATTACATGATGAAGATATTGCGAAAATTAGACAAGGATACTTCCCTTACGTACAAGGACTTCACATTTTGCTGGATTATTTCATTGATCAAGAAGAAGACCGTATAGGCGGAGATTTGAATTTCTGTAGTTATTACGAAAACGAGCAAGCGATATTAGATCGGATGAAACATTTTGTAGAAGAAGCGGAGAAGAGCATTGGTGATTTGCCTCATGCGAAGTTTCATCGCCTTATAAGCCGAGGGTTACTTGGTATTTATTTATCAGATCAAAAAGTATCAGCACAAAAGAATATGCATAAAATGGCACGGCGCATTGTAAAGTACGGAGGCCTCACTTCACGATTCTTCTATTGGAACGGGAAGATGTACCGAAAGAAAACAGCGCAGTGATGAAGAAAACCACTCATGTAGAGTGGTTTTCTTTTCATTATGATTGTATTTTTGAAAATACATATATAAGAAGTTCAATCGCAAAAATCACTAATACAGATAATCCAAATAAAGGCATGACAGCGCCCAGTATAACCATCATGATAAAGAAAACGAATATACTGTTCTTATCTCTTTGTTTTGGAGGTGCTGCTAATTTTCCTTTCGGCTTTCTTGCTAACCACATTTTTACTCCGTAATAAATAAGAAGTAGTAGAGATAACGTTGTTAGTAAGCATAATATTTTATTTGGCCATCCAAATAAATGTCCTTCATGAAGCGGGATGCCGTAAGTGAACCATTGTGCAAGTAATCCATAATCACGATAGTCCGTTTTGGAAATAAGCTTTCCGCTATATTGATCAAAGTAAGCTGTTATCTCTTCATTTGGTGCAACATGCATACCTGTAATACCAGAACCGCTCGATTTCGAAACAGTGAATACACCTTTCGGATCAGCTGGTAGTGAGATAACGTATGGCTTCTTTATTTCAATTCCTTTTTGTAATTCATCGACAGAAATAGCTTTCGGTTCATTTGAATCCGATTCAGGAGGAGCTTCTTTTCTTGTTGCCCATGGCAATTCTTTTACCTTTGATTCAGGCGGCGCCATATACAATTTCGGATATCCGAGCGATTCATTCGACGACGCAATTTTATAAATTTGGTTACCCATAAATCCTGACCATGGCAATCCAGATGCGACTAGCAGAACGAGTGGAATTGTAAATATAATACCGATAATAGAATGACGTCGTTTTGCTTTTTCTCGCTTATTGGATACTGGTGTGTTTTTGAACTGTCGTATACTCATATACAAACCAGTTACAATTAAAAAGATTGTCCAGCACGCCGCAAGTTCTACAGTATAGTTGATGACAGTGCCACCAACTAAAAGAGAACTATGTAATTCCCGCATTATATTGGCAAACGTTTCACTTGCGTTTTGATCTCCGACAATTTGATTATTGCTATCTAAATATACATACTTTTGTTGCCCTGTATATTCATTTGTAATCGTAAGTCTTGTATTATAATTCCCATTAAACTCACTAATTTTCGCCACACTATAATGTGGATATTTTTTGTCGGTTAAGGAAATAGAATCAGACATCGAAATAGACTCTGTTTGGGCGCTCTTCCCAAAATATAAATCTTTATAGATGAAATCTTCAACTTCCTCCCGAAATAAATACCCAATTCCGCTCAGTGACAACGTAATAAGAAGCGGCGTAATAAAAAGCCCAGCATAAAAATGCCAACGCCAAAAAATGTAATGAAGCGAACGATTTACTTTCATACTCTTAGTTCCCCTAACCTTCCCTATATGAATAACTACTTATTTAATATAGCGAGATTAAGTGTGATTACTTTGAAAGAATTGTGAAGAAAGTTAAAAGTTTGTGGGATTTTTATCAGCAAGACATACAATACGCAATGCAAAACTTAGTTGAATGAATTAGCTCTTCATTTCCTTTTTGTAGCCTGATTTGAAGTGCCTTTTGAAAATAAGATAAGGCAGTATGGAAGTCACCTGCATCTAATTTACTTTTTCCGTAATTAATGATGCTATAGTATTAAATCAATTTTTAAATTTATTTAATTACTCAAATACTGAATCTAAAATATTTAATTGTTCAGCTGTTATTCACTCCTTTCTTATATGTAACAAGATATTCAGTTCTTGCTCTAATTTAGCAATTGACTTACTTTTTGTGTAAGCTTCATTTCTTTCCTCTAAAAGAAGCAGCTCATGTTCCGCAGCAGTGTGTTCCTCTATGATGCCAACGCATTTTGCAGTTAACCTTTTCTCTACTTCATCTACTAAAAAGGAAATATTTATAATCAAAATAAAATAAAAAAGAATATTCTGTCTATTATCAAGAAAAATATATTTAACTATAATCACATTTGGTAATATGTTACAAATATATACAAGTGTTTCAAAATTTGAAATATACTAACAATTAAAGACGAGGTAATTTTATGGGGAAAACTCAATTGAATTTTAAAAAGGCAGGAATTATTACATTAACATCAGCTATGTTATTTGGCGGACTTTTGCCAACTATTTCTCATGCTGAAGAAAGTAACATAGCAAAACTTCAAACATTCTCTTTATCTAACATGCCAGAAAAGGCAAAAAACATTGACTTAAATGAATTAAAAGAAACGGGGGAAGAATATTTAAGTGAAGAAGAGGTAAGGTCAATCGATCCATATCAATTAAATTTGATATTTAAAGAATTAAAAGATGAGATAAAGAATGGGAAATATACTCATGCTGAATTGAATCAAATTGCTAGTGACAAGATAAAAAATAGCACAGCAAAATCCCCTAGTTTATATGGTTACGATATACCAGGAATGCCTGATTTAACAGAAGCGGAAATTTCGTTAGCAAAGAGGCATCCTATTGAATTCGTAACTTATGGAGGATGTTCAATGGATGCTCTTAATGAAGCGAAGAAATATTATGGTGGTGATCAACTTACTAAGGGAAATGGTGATGCGTTTAGACATGCTTATTGGAATGCGATTTTAGTTCCGAACATGGGTGGTTCTAGTGGTGCTGTATATGGCGAAGAAAGAGCAAAAGCTTGGACTGATGCTCATGAACAATATTCTGTTGGTATTGATAAAGAAATGGATCTTCATAACAATTGGTTTGGAAGATCTGTAGCAATGAATAATTATTATTGGACTACGTCAAAATATAGCAGTTACATGAGAGAAAGAGTGAGTAAAGGTTCTTTAGCACGAATAGTTAATAATCAATTAGTGGCGACAAATGGTGTTACTGGTAAGTAATGCACAGAATGAATGTGAGAAGAAGTAAGTATCCTATAGTATTGTCTTTATATTTTACTTAGTGATATTCTTTAAATTAACACCTTGAAAATACATATTTGCATAAAAAAGGAGACAAAGATTTTGAAAAAGAATTTAATACTGATTTTTTGTCTAGCTATTTTATTCATATTGTCTGCTTGTCAAAAAGAATACAAAGGAAAATATGTGAAATGGGGCGACACTGTAGAAACTGTTGACACAGAAAGATTTGAAAGAAACAATATTCCATATAAAGTAGAGGGCAATAAGGTGTATGTTCCAGAAGATGCATTTGATGATGCTATAGTATGTTGTTCTTAGGAAGTTGCGTTCCATGAATAGGTAGCAGTAAAACTCCAACATGGTGCTATGTTGGAGTTTACTAAATTTGAGAGGGTGAAGCAATTGCGAGGTTACTCATTCAACAAGCAGGATGTACAAATAAAAACAGAACCGCTTGTGGATCAATAGTTTAGAAGTAGAGGATATTAAAAAAGGTTTTCAGAATTTAAAGCCTGGTTCAGATTATGAGCGCATGTTCGCTGAAGTGCAAGTACATCAAATTAGCGATTGGATTATTGGAATGAATGCTAGTAAGTTATATACACTGACGTAAGAAAGGCATTCAAGGTGTTTATACGAGTATAAACACCTGCGTTATGTTTGATAAACAAGCGACAGCAGGAAATTAAAAACTTTAAACCAACGCCTTTCTTTGAATTGGAAGCGCAATTTACTTTTGAAAACGGTGTATACAAAGGATGTTATAAAGAGAGATTTACAACTAAAGGTGAATTAATGAACTTACTGCAGCAACATAATCTTTCTGAAAACAATAGCCAGCAAGATATATTCATTTGGACCCCCTTATATTTTCTACATACATCCTAACAACCGTTTCAGCAAGACATTGAGAGGAATCAACAAAATCCTCATTTGCCACTACATTCAAATCGGTACATGCGATAATAGCGGTATCAACTTCATCTTTCAATTGTAAAACGAGCACATTCCACAATTCGCGAGCTTCTTCACTCTCTCCAGATTTAATCCAAGTAATAATTTGATTAATCATTTCCTGCCATTTTTTATGATGAATGTATTCTATATTACGTTTTGTAATCCCATCTTGATAAATCCCAGCTTGAACAGTTGCTTCTGTTGCGAGAAGAGCAACTCTTTTTGTATTTTCAGGAATTGTTTTTAACGTCTCATCAACTATATTCAAAATAGGAATAGAAAGAGATCGCTGTAATTCTTCAAAATAAAGATGCGCTGTATTGCACGGCATAGCGATAAAGCTTGCGCCAGTACTTTCAAGTTTTTGTGCCCCTTCAATAATCGCTTTTTTCATCGTCTCGTGATCAATAGGACGATCCATGTAAAACGGTGTTGGGCACGAATAAATCATCATATGAGGAAAGTCCATATCATGTTTTGCTCCGTATATTGTTTGGCACCTTGCTACAACTGTATCGACGAATGGACCAGTTGATTTTGGCCCCATTCCTGCTAGTATTCCGATCATTGTTTTGTCTCCTTTAAGAATGTTTATATCCATTATATAGGAGAATAACAAAAAGACGTGCAGTGAATGCACGTCTTTTTTTGTTATGTTTTGTCGAACAATCGATATATCCGAGAAATCGTTGATATATTGTAAGTTATGATAGATATATCGAAAAAATCGTTGATATATCCCGAGTTACGATAGATATAATTGAAAAATCGTTGATATATTACCCCGCATTAACGGGCAGTAAAACTTCCACCTTAAAATTCGGCTGGAGCAAAGAAGTTAGTTGGGAAATAAACTGCCCATAAATGCCCGATTGGTTCAACTAATAATCAGTGGGGATTCCCCCCACTGATTAAAGTTTCACTTTATCGTTTCTCAATCGCCACAATAAATGGCGGGTTGTTTTGTTGGTTAATGAAGCCATATCGCAGTACGTGAGCTTGTTTTTGGTCTAGCTCTTCTGCAAATTTGAGAACAGCGTCGCGTTCTACTTGTCCTTCTGGGTGTCCGTGGTAAATGACGAGGACGATGATACCTTCAGGTGCCATTACTTCTAGTAATTGTTCAATTGCCGAAATTGTTGAGTTCGGTTTTGTAACGATATGCTTGTCACCGCCAGGAAGGTAACCTAAGTTGAAGATAGCGCCTGTTACTTTTCCTTTTGCGTCTTCTGGTAGTACGGATAGAAGTGTATCGTGACTATCGTGAACTAAAACAGTACGTTCAAAAAGTTCTTTTTCTTTTAGACGAGTTGTTGAGCTTTCAATCGCTTCTTTTTGAATATCAAATCCAAATACTTTTCCGCTATCCCCAACAATTTCAGCTAGGAAGCAAGTGTCATGACCATTTCCAAGTGTTGCATCTACAGCGTAGTCGCCTTCTTTAACAGCCGTTTGCAGCAGTGTGCGAGCAAACGGTAATACACGTTCTAATTTCATTGTTGTTTCTCCTCATTTGCATATTTTCCTTGCCAGCTTCCGCGGCGTACAAATTCTGCATCGATGGAATTTAATACTTCCCATTTATTTAAGCTCCACATTGGACCAATCATTAAATCAGGTGGGCCGTCACCTGTGATACGGTGCACAATTACGTCTTCTGGAATAATTTCAAGTTGGTCAACAACAAGACTTACGTAATCCTCAAGAGAAAGGAATTCGAGTTGTCCTTTTTCATATTGCTTCACCATTGGCGTTCCTTTTAATAAGTGAAGTAAGTGGATTTTAATTCCTTGTACATCAAGTTTTGCTACTTCACGAGCTGTTTCCATCATCATGTCGTAATCTTCAAGTGGAAGACCGTTAATAATATGAGAGCAAACTTTAATGCCGTGCTTACGTAATTTATTTACGCCTTCCACGTAAGACGGATAATCGTGAGCGCGATTAATAAGGTTTGCAGTGCGTTCATGAACGGTTTGTAGTCCAAGTTCAACCCAAAGATACGTACGTTTATTTAAGTCCGCTAAATATTCAACAACATCATCTGGTAAACAATCTGGACGAGTTGCGATAGAAAGACCGACAACATCTTTTTCTGCTAGAAGCGGTTCGAATTTTTCTTTTAACACTTCAAGTGGTGCGTGTGTATTTGTGTACGCTTGGAAATAAGCGATACATTTTCCATCTTTCCACTTTGAGCGCATTTTTTCTTTCATTTCATGATATTGTGTTATAACATCATCGCGGCGATCACCAGCGAAGTCGCCAGATCCGGCAGCGCTGCAAAATGTACAACCACCGTAAGCAACTGTACCATCACGGTTCGGACAATCGAAGCCAGCATCTAATGAAACTTTAAAGATTTTTTCACCAAATTCATTTCGTAAATGGTAATTCCATGTATGATAACGTTTATTGTCGTTTGTATATGGAAAAGGGTTTTGAACCTTCATTATTTTCCCTCCTAAGCCGAGTCAAAATGAAACAAAATCCATTATAACATACTCATAAGGTAGAGATGGAAGGGACACACTAAAGGGGAATTGAAGCAAGGAGGGACAATTATGGCAGAGCGTCAATCACTTGAATCGTATATTACACAAGCGGAACAAGCGGTGGAATATGCAAAAGAACAATTAGAACAAGGCATGAGACAAGAGCATTACAATACGATGGAGTATTCAGATGCACAGTTACAATTAGAACAAGCGTATAACGATTTACAAACGATGCAACAACATGCGAATGATGAGCAACGTGAGCAATTAAATAGAGCACGTATGGCAATTCGCCAATTGCAACATCAAATGATTATTACACCGCACTAATAAGGAGTGAATGTAATGGCGAAACGTTCAGATCAAAATAACCCAGAGCAAAAAACACAAAATGGACATAACGCTGAGTTTTCGAATGAACTTGATCCCATTGTTCAAGTAAAACAGCGTAATAGTAAAAAAGGACAACCTCAAAAATCAAAACAATCAGAGTAAACCAGGTCGAAATATGACCTGGTTTTATTTTGCTATATGACAATAGTGTAAGATTTCTGTAAGGTTTGCCGATAGTTGTAATTGTCCTTTTCCAGTAGAGTAAGGGAGGATTAAATTTTGGACAAGGAGCTGCTTTATGGGGAACAATATTACAAACAAACGAATTGATGAGTTAGATTACATTCGTGGCTTCGCATTACTGGGGATTATTTTAGTAAATATTTTAGCACTACTTAATATTAAAACTCCAGATCCTAATACAGTAGATGCTAGCTATCAAAGGTTTCTATACTTATTTGTAGAAGGTCGTTTCTTCTCGATTTTCTCATTCTTATTTGGAGTGGGATTCTATATCTTCATTACAAGAGCGATTGCGAAAGGGAAAAATGGATATGTTCTATTTTTCCGCCGCGTAGTTGCATTATTTATTTTTGGTTTGATTCATTACATGTTTCAGCCTGGAGAAGCGTTAACGTTATATGCAATTTGCGGATTAATCGTTTTACCGTTTTATAAAGCGAAAAAACAAGCGAACTTAGTAATTGGTCTTATTTTGACAATAGCCTTTAGTGTAATGGGTGTTAAAGAACTATTACCACTTGGTTTAATTTTATTAGGTCTTGCTGCAGGACAATATCGTGTATTTGAAAATCTTTCAAAAAACATAAAGCAAGTCGCTATTTTTACAGGCATTATGTTTGTTTTAAGTGTGGCAGCTGTATGGTATCAATATGGACACGTGCCTGCTGGCCCATTTGTAAATATGATATTGATGAATGAAGATGGAACAATGGATGCTGCAAGCCAGTTTCTAAAAATTGGTATTACTGTTGGACCAATTATTTCAGCTTTCTATGTAGGAGCATTAATTTTATTACTTCAGTTAAAACCAGTTCAAACATTATTAGCACCATTGAAATACTACGGTCGTATGGCTTTAACAAATTATATCGGACAAACGGCAATGATTTTAATTGCTGGTAGTGTATTTAACTTTGCAGGTAACTTAACATACATGCAGACGCTATATGTATGTATCGCAATTTATGCAATTCAAATTGTGTTTAGTGTAATTTGGATGAAAATCTTTAAAATGGGTCCATTAGAATGGGTTTGGCGTGTTATTACGTACTGGACGGTAACACCTTTAAAGAAATAAAGTGAAACTTTAATCAGTGGGCTGTTCCTTTCGCGGAACAGCCTATTTTTATTGTCATCTTTTGTCGATAAGTCGATATATTTGAAAAATCGCTGATAAAAGTGTAAGAATCGCCGATATATTTGAAAAATCGCTGATAAAAGTGTAAGAACCGCTGATATATTTTAACAATCGCCGATATAATTTCATTTACCGATTTACTATGTCGAAATGTGAACTAGTATGAAAAGCCAACCTTACACGCATCCATTTTCTATCTTACAAAAGTGTAAGGTAATTGTAATGTTAACAAATAGCAGTTCACTTCTAAAAAGCGCAAAATAGGTAATGGAAAAACAAGCGTAGGAGGATATATATGACGAAACCAGTTGTAGACGTGAAAAACGTTCAAAAAGTGTACGGTAAAAAAGGTGAGAACCAATCACACGCGTTAAAGGGTGTTTCATTCTCAATTCAAGAGGGTGAGTTTGTTGGAATTATGGGACCATCTGGTTCCGGTAAAACGACATTATTAAATGTAATTTCAACGTTAGATAAGGCAACAGGTGGCGTTGTTGAAATTGCGGGAACGGATATTACAAAAATGAAGCAAGGTGAGCTTTCAGATTTCCGTTCGCAAAAATTAGGATTTATCTTCCAAGATTTTAACTTATTAGAGAACTTATCTATTTATGAAAACATTGCACTTCCACTTTCTCTTCAAGGTGTCGCATCACGTAATATTGGACCGAAAGTAGAAAAAGTAGCGGATATGTTAGGGATTACAGAAATACTTCAAAAGTATCCATCTGAAGTATCTGGTGGACAGAAACAACGTTCAGCAGCAGCGCGTGCTTTAGTGCATGAGCCGGCAATTATTTTAGGGGACGAGCCAACAGGAGCGCTTGATTCTAAAAATGCAACGAGTTTACTTGATGCGATGACAAACTTAAATAAAGATCAAGGCGTATCGATTATGATGGTTACGCATGATCCATATAGTGCAAGTTACTGTCAGCGTATTTTATTCATTCAAGATGGTGAGCTATATAAAGAAATTCATCGCGGTGGTACGCGTGAAGAGTTCTACAAAGAAATTTTAGATGTACTTGCAGATTTAGGTACACAAAAGGCGTAAGAAAGGAGGTTCCAGTATGTTATTTAAACTTTCCATGTCGGGGCTGAAAAGTAAGCTGAAAGATTATATCGTCTTACTTGTCGGTCTTGTCATGTCGATTTCAATTTTTTACATGTTCCAAACGTTAGCACTGAATAAAGCATTTTTAGAATCTAATTCAGTGATTAAATCTATTGGATTCGTATTCCAAGCAGGATCATTTTTATTAGCAATTATAACGTTCTTCTACATTTTATATGCAAACTCTTTCTTATTATCTCTTCGTCAAAAAGAGTTCGGTATGTATATGATGTTAGGTGCGAAAAAACATAAAGTTACATTACTTATGTTTATTGAAACAATCGTATTAGGTGCTGCGTCTCTTGCAATCGGGATTGCAGTTGGAGTAGGACTTGCAGAAGGTATTGGACAGTTATTAATGAAGCAGCTTGAATTTGCTGGTGAAGGGTATAAAGCATTTTATCTACCATCTATGACTGTTACTTGCATCTTCTTCTTTGCACTATTTGTATTATCAGCAATTATGAACAGTATTAAATTGTCACGTATTTCTGTATTGCAACTAGTACATGCAGATGCACAAACAGAGCGTGTTGCAGTAAAAGGTAAAAAGACAGTTGTAGTGGCATTCCTTGCTGTTATTTTATTAGGTATAGGTTATGCATCTATGATCTATATGGAAAAACTAAAAGAGATGGGAATCCTTATTGCATTAATTACAACGACAGCTGGTACTTACATGCTATTTGGCTCACTTCTTCCAGTCATTATTAAAAAGTTAAAAAGTAATAAAAAGCGTAGTGAAAAAGGACTTAATGCTTTTACATTTGCACAATTAAACTTCCGAATTAATAGTTTAACAAAAGTACTTGCAACAGTGGCAATGTTAGTTGCACTTGGAGCTGGTGCAATTTCAGGTGGTATGGCATTTAAAAATAACGTTATAAAAATGGTAGATGGTTTAGTAATATATGATTCAGTAGTTCATAATCCAACAGCTGAAGAAAAGAAAATTTTAGATGGTATTACATTTAAAGAGAAAAGCGAATATCGTTACAAAGTTGATGATAAATACGTTTACTATGTAAAAGAAGATTTAGAGAAAAATCGTCCTTTCGTAAAAGATATGGCAAAGATGAAGTCTATGAAGGATTTAGTAAATACGAAAAAAGTTTCAGAGGAACTACCGGTAGGTGCAGTTTCTAGAGAGATGAATCAAAAAGATGCGAATACTAAAGAACTTTCAGCGGAATGGACAGATGCTTTTAGTACAATCCATCCATATTATTTATACAATGATCATGCAATTAAAATTGTAGATCAAAAAATGTATGATGGGATAAATGGTAAAGAAGGTATAGCATTTATCGGAAAAACAGATGATTTTTTAACATATAAAAAAGAATGGAAAAAACTTGACGAGTTGCAGCTAGATAAATATAAAAATGTAAAAGCTGAACAAATGGATAGTAAATATCAAGCTTATAGTGGGTTCTATGGCATTGCGAGTGGAACAGTATTTATGGGATTCTTCCTTGGAATTGCGTTCTTAGCAATGATGGCAAGCTGTCTTATGTTTAAAATTCTTTCTGGTGCATCAAAAGATATTACGCGTTATCAAATGCTTCGTAAAATCGGTGTGCGCCGTGAGTTATTAACGAAATCGATTTATAAAGAGCTATTCTTAGTATTCTTATTCCCAGCAATTGTGGGTATCGCTCACGTATTAGTTGGTATGAATATTTTCGGATTTATTTTAATCGATCCGTACTTCCGTATTTGGATACCAATCGTAATTTTCGTAGTTATTTATGCGATTTATTACTTCATTACAGTTCAATTGTATAAAGGAATTGTTCTTCCGAAAGAAGATTAATAATAAAAACCGAGCAAAAACGCTCGGTTTTTATTATTTTCAGAAAAAACACTTTAATGTTACTGAAATGTATAATATAATGTAAGTAAGTAACGTAATATAAAAGTAGAAGTAGCTGTATAAGGAAAGGAGGAATCCAATCTGTAGAAAGAAGCTGAACTTTTATCCCCACATTTTTTTACCGCAACGTATTTATACAATCGTAAGTTTCCACATTGAAAGTTTTCAGAACCACCTGAGTATATTGTGAAAATAATGGATAACACATGGAAATCTCATAGCATGATAAGGTAAAATGGACAACATAATGAGAAAATTACCGTTCATAAGATGAGGAGAATACATGTATGGAAGTTGTAGAGGCATTAAAAGATATAAGCCAAATTGAGGCTATGAAAAAATATTTAAAAGAGCACTCCCAGCGAGATTATCTTTTATTTGTTATTGGAATTAACACAGGATTAAAAATTACAGAACTACTTAGCATGAAATTTGAAGATGTATTAAATGAAGACGGGACTGTTAAAGAGTTTTATGCTCTTCCTGTGAAAGATGAAAAATTTAAACAAGATATTTATTTAAATACAAAAGTAAAAGAAGCGCTTTTAGATTACGTACAATCTATTGGCGTTAAAAGAGAAAATTACGTATTCCAATCTAATAAAACGCCAAATTCAATTACGCGCCAACAAGCGTATCGTGTAATTCATAATGCTGCAGAAGCAGTTGGAGTTGTTGGTAAAATCGGAACGAATTCAATGCGAAAAACGTTCGGATTTCATGCGTACAAAAGAGGGATAGCGATTGCACTATTGCAAAAACATTTTCATCACGCGACTCCATCAGAGACACTAAAGTATTTAGGTATCTCAAAGGATGAGAGCTTTAAAACGGAGATTGATGTCGATTTATAAAAGCCGTAACTAAAAAATTAGGAGGCGGAAAATATGAATATTAGAGAGAGTGAACTGCCGGGTATTGGATGTAAGTTTGAAGTGATTACAAAAGGTAATGAAAAGATGGTTATCGTTATTCATGATGATGGCCGAAGAGAAATGTACCATTTTGATGCTGATCATGAAGAGAGTATTTCAAGCGTCTCTCTTCGTGATTCTGAAGCGAGACAAATTGCAGCTATATTGGGCGGAATGGTATATAGGCCACAAGCTTTAGATACGATTGAAATGGCTTTTGAGGGATTATCAATTGAGTGGTTTAAGGTGGAAAATAATGCACCAGTTGTACAAAAAACAATTGGTAGTTTACATGTTCGAAACACATATAACGTAACGATTATTGCCATTTTGAAAAAGAATATGAAGAAGTTCTTTAATCCAGGCCCAGATTCTATCATTGAAGCTGGCGATATGCTCGTATTATCAGGCGCGAGACATGAAGTGAAAAGAATTATTAATGAGTTGCTTTCAGTAGGAGGGGATTCATAATCGATGGATACTTTAATCTTTGAAGTTGGAACTGCGTTAGTATTAGTCGCTTTTGCAGCTATTCTCGCTGCAAAGTTAAAGTTCTCGATTATTCCGTTTCTTATTATACTCGGTATGCTAGTGGGGCCTCATGCCCCAGATTTAGGGCTTATCGATTTAAGATTTATTGAAAGTGGAGAAGTTATTTCCTTCCTCGGCCGTGTTGGCGTCATATTCCTCCTATTTTACTTAGGTTTAGAATTCTCAATTAAAAAATTAATTAAATCAGGAAAATCAATTGCTTTTGGGGGAACTGTTCATATATCGCTTAATTTTATATTAGGTTTACTTTACGGATATATAATGGGTTTCCCCTTATTAGAAACATTAATTATTGCTGGGATCATAACAATTTCATCGAGTGCAATTGTTGCGAAAGTAATTGTTGATTTAAGAAGATCTGGTAATAAAGAGACGGAGCTAATTTTAGGAATCATTATGTTTGATGATATCTTTTTAGCGGTATATTTATCAGTCGTTTCAGGATTAGTACTTGGAGGGGCAACATCATTTGTAGGTGCTCTTACATCTATTTTAATCGCAGTAGGTTATATGCTACTATTCTTTGTAGTTGCTAGAAAAGCTACACGGTTTTTAAATAAAATGTTAGATATTTCGTCCAATGAAATTTTTATTATTGTAATATTCGCTATTTTGTTCTTTGTAGCAGGATTTTCAGAAACGATTCATGTTGCAGAGGCAATTGGAGCATTATTACTAGGACTCGTTTTTTCTGAAACAGAGCATAGTGATCGAATTGAACAGCTTGTCGTTCCGTTTCGTGATTTCTTTGGAGCTATATTCTTTTTCAGCTTCGGTTTAAGTATAGACCCATTTTCACTTGGCGGAGCAGTGTGGTTGGCATTAGGAGCAGTTTTCATTACTCTTATCGGTAATTTTACTGCTGGAATGGTTGCGGGGCGTAAAGCTGGGTTATCGCATAAGGCTTCTACGAATATCGGTTTAACACTTGTATCACGCGGAGAATTTTCTATTATCGTCGCGAATATTGGAATTGCGGGTGGCTTAATGGCAGCGATTAAACCGTTCTCAGCTTTGTATGTTTTAATATTAGCATCGTTAGGACCTTTGTTAACGAAAGAATCTGGGAGAATATACTCGCTACTAGATAAGGTGTTTAAATGGAGTGCTAAAGAACGTGTGAAGCGAGAAAAGGAAGTTGGATAGTACAAATAAGGGTAGACTTCATGAAAATTTCATGCAGTCTACCCTTTTATATATTGTTACTGTTGTCGTTTTTTGTCGGTAAGTCGATATATTTTAATAATCGCTGATATATTTGTAGTTGCGCCGATATATTCTGATAATCGCTGATATAATCCAAGAAGCAACCAATATAAATTCATTTACCGACGAACTATTATCTGAATTTCATCAACTATTAATCAGTTGCCTTCCTATTTAAAAACGACTACAATTTTACTGTTATATATATGAACGAAAAAAATAGAATAGGAGGGGAAGCTATGCCAAGGAAAGTATGGCTATTAGTAGCTGGGATGATTATTAATGTCACGGGTGCTTCTTTTTTATGGCCTTTTAATACAATTTATTTACATGATCACTTGGGAAAATCTTTATCTGTGGCCGGAATGGTATTAATGATCAACTCGCTTACTGGTGTAATCGGAAACTTGCTCGGCGGTGTTTTATTTGATAAATGGGGCGGTTATAAATCAACTTTAGTAGGGATTGTGATTACACTTGTATCAATTTTAGGTCTTGTGTTCTTCCACGGTTGGCCGTTATATGTTGTATGGCTAGCGTTAATCGGCTTCGGTTCTGGAATGGTCTTCCCATCGATGTATGCGATGGTTGGTACGGTTTGGCCAGAAGGCGGAAGACGGGCATTTAATGCGATGTACGTTGGACAAAATGTTGGTATTGCGATCGGAACAGCATGTGGTGGATTAGTTGCATCGTATCGTTTTGATTATATTTTCTTAGC
The DNA here is from genome assembly GCF_001816185.2 of Bacillus sp. RZ2MS9. Lineage (NCBI taxonomy): Bacteria > Bacillati > Bacillota > Bacilli > Caryophanales > Bacillaceae > Bacillus > Bacillus sp. RZ2MS9. Next base: position 4,639,959 of record NZ_CP049978.1, on the reverse strand, counting down.
GAACTTTATTTTATACTTTGTTTTCTTCTTAATTGCTTTTATTGGATTCCGCGGTATGGAAGACAAGAAAGAGCCAGGAGTGCAAAAAGAAGTCGAAACGAAAAAAGGGTGGTCACTTACACCTGGATTTAAAGCACTTCTTATCGTGTGTGTAGCATATGCTTTATGCTGGGTTACATACGTACAGTGGCAAGGAGCGATTGCAACACATATGCAAGAATTGAATATTAGCCTTCGTCACTATAGTTTATTATGGACGATAAACGGAGCAATGATTGTTTGTGCACAGCCACTTGTTAGTATGCTAATTCGTTGGATGAAGCGTTCTTTAAAACAGCAAATTATGATTGGGATTTTCATTTTTGCGGCGTCATTCATTGTGTTAAGCCAAGCGCAGCAATTTACGATGTTCCTCGTTGCGATGGTAACATTAACAATAGGTGAGTTATTTGTATGGCCTGCGGTTCCAACGATTGCAAATATACTTGCACCAAAAGATAAATTAGGGTTTTATCAAGGGGTTGTAAATAGTGCGGCGACTGTAGGGAAAATGTTCGGGCCGGTCGTTGGCGGAGCAATTGTGGATTTATACAATATGGAAGTATTGTTTATAGCAATCATGGTAATGCTTGTAGTAGCGCTTATAGCAACGAGCATTTATGATAAACGAGTAAAAGTAGAAGAAACAGTTGAAGAAAAAATTGCAGTTTAGTTTGACGGAACATGTAACATGTTTTAGAATATATTTAAATAAAACAACCTTTAGAACAAGGGAGATAGCTCGGCTGTCTTAAGATAAATTCGTTAGTTATTAAGAGTAACGATTAACCGAGAAGTCCTCGCTTTAAGTAAGCTCTTAAGAGATACTAAGTGAAGGATAGTTCACTTAACTTATATGTGTAATAACAGTGAGAAGGAGTAGTAGTAATAGAAGCGGGTTTAGAGAGTTGACGGTCGGTGCAAGTCAATCCACGTTTCGTTATGAACTCGCCTTTGAGTTGCAGTTGTGAAACTAATAGTAGCAATTGCCGTTAATCCACGTTACGGATCTAAGCGAATGTATATTTGTACATTAATTTAGGGTGGTACCGCGGGAATCTATAACCTCTCGTCCCTTTCTAGGGATGAGAGGTTTTTTGTATTTTGGGCGGTGAAAATAAATAGAATTTCAAGGAGGGTATCTCATGAGCTTTAATCATCAAGAAATTGAGAAGAAGTGGCAAGGGTACTGGGAAGAGAATAAAACATTCCGTACGCCAGATGAGACAGAAAAACCAAAATTTTATGCACTAGATATGTTCCCATATCCATCAGGTGCAGGCTTACACGTAGGACATCCAGAAGGTTATACAGCGACAGATATTTTATCTCGTATGAAGCGTATGCAAGGATATAACGTTCTTCATCCAATGGGATGGGATGCATTTGGTCTTCCAGCAGAGCAATATGCACTTGATACTGGAAACAGCCCAGCTGAATTTACAGAGCATAATATTAATACGTTCCGTAACCAAATTAAATCATTAGGTTTCTCTTACGATTGGGACCGTGAAGTAAATACAACAGATCCAAACTACTATAAGTGGACGCAATGGATCTTCCTAAAACTATTTGAAAAAGGCTTAGCTTACGTTGATGAAGTACCTGTAAACTGGTGCCCAGCACTTGGTACAGTACTTGCAAACGAAGAAATAATTGACGGTAAGAGTGAGCGTGGTGGACATCCAGTTGAGCGTCGTCCGATGAGACAGTGGATGTTAAAAATTACAGCTTACGGAGATCGTCTATTAGAAGATCTAGATGAGCTTGATTGGCCAGAAAGCTTAAAAGATATGCAACGTAACTGGATCGGCCGTTCTGAAGGTGCAGAAGTACACTTCAACATCGATGGTACAGACGAGAAATTCACAGTTTTCACAACACGCCCTGATACATTATTTGGTGCAACATACTGTGTACTAGCTCCAGAACATGCACTTGTTGCAGAAATTACAACAGCAGAACAAAAAGAAGCGGTAGAAGCTTACATTAACGCTGTAAAAATGAAGAGTGACCTAGAGCGTACAGAACTTGCGAAAGAAAAAACTGGTGTATTCACTGGTGCTTACGCAGTGAACCCAGTAAACGGTGAGAAATTACCAATCTGGATCGCTGACTATGTTCTTGCAACTTACGGAACAGGTGCTGTAATGGCAGTTCCAGCTCACGATGAGCGTGACTATGAATTCGCATCAGTATTTAATCTTCCAATGAAGGAAGTTGTAAAAGGCGGAGATATTACGAAAGAAGTGTACACAGGTGATGGTGCACACGTAAACTCAGCATTCCTTGATGGATTAAATAAAGAAGAAGCAATCGCAAAAATGATTGAATGGCTTGAAGTAACGAGCGCAGGAAATCAAAAAGTAACGTACCGTCTACGTGACTGGTTATTCAGCCGTCAACGTTACTGGGGTGAGCCAATTCCAGTAATTCACTGGGAAGATGGTACAATGACAGCTGTGAAAGAAGAGGAATTACCATTAGTTCTTCCGAAAACAGAAAACATCCGTCCTTCAGGTACAGGTGAATCACCACTTGCTAACATTGACGAGTGGGTAAATGTTGTTGATCCTGAGACTGGTAAAAAAGGTCGTCGTGAAACAAATACAATGCCGCAATGGGCTGGTAGCTGTTGGTATTACCTACGTTACATCGATCCAAACAATAGCGAAGCACTTGTAGATCCTGAAAAAGTAAAACAATGGCTTCCAGTTGATATTTATATCGGTGGTGCAGAGCACGCTGTACTTCACTTACTATATGCTCGTTTCTGGCATAAAGTATTATACGATATCGGTGTAGTTCCAACGAAAGAACCGTTCCAACAATTATTCAACCAAGGTATGATTCTAGGTGAAAACAACGAGAAAATGAGTAAATCAAAAGGTAACGTTGTAAACCCTGATGATATCGTAGCAAGCCACGGTGCAGATACACTTCGTCTATACGAAATGTTCATGGGACCATTAGATGCTTCAATCGCTTGGTCTGAAAATGGTCTTGACGGAGCTCGTCGTTTCCTAGACCGTGTATGGCGTCTATTCGTTCAAGATAACGGTGAATTAAGTGAGAAAATTACTGACGCACCAAATAAAGAGCTTGAAAAAGCTTACCATCAAACAGTGAAGAAAGTAACAGAAGACTATGCAGAGCTTCGCTTCAACACAGCGATTTCTCAAATGATGGTATTCATCAACGATGCATACAAAGCTGAAACACTTCCAAGAGAATATGTAGAAGGTTTCGTAAAAATGATTGCACCAGTTGCACCTCATATCGGGGAAGAGCTATGGAGCAAACTTGGATACAATGAAACAATCACATATGCAAGCTGGCCAACATTTGATGAGTCTAAACTTGTAGAAGATGAAGTTGAAATCGTTGTTCAAGTTATGGGTAAAGTTCGCGCAAAACTAACAATGAGTAAAGACGCATCAAAAGAAGAAATGGAACAACTTGCACTTGAAGCAATTCAAGACCAAATTGAAGGGAAAACAGTTCGTAAAGTAATTGTTGTTCCTGGAAAACTTGTTAACGTTGTTGCAAACTAAATCATTTGAAAAAGCTCAGAGCGTTTATGTTCTGAGCTTTTTTGTATAGAAAATAATCTCAGGGTCACCTTCATCTAAGTTTTCAACTATTCCGCTACGTATAAAACCATTCGAGTTAAATACTTTCTGCATACTTTCATTCGATTCGTTCGTTGAAGAAAATATTTTTTGAGTAGGAGAATGACTTAACATATATGAGATTAACGAGCTTGCATAGCCTTGCCTTCTTTTAGTTGGTGAAACAATGATTAATGAGAGGAAAGTACAACCAAAGAAATTTGTATCGTATGTTAGAAAGCCAGAGATAGAATTTTCTTCTGTTACAATGATGCATCTGCCTTCACGGATAGTGTGCTTAATATAATTTCGTCTACTATCGTTTCCAATTACGTCAATATCTATATGGACGATTGAATCTAAATCATTGATAGAAGCCTTTGTTACATTCTTCAATATAAATACCTCCTAGAAAAAATATTCAGTTAATTAATTTTATCATGAATGAAGAAAAAGAAGCGGAATTCTAGTGCAGACAAACACCTATTCTTCTATAGGAAATATGATAAAAAAGGTAGGCTAAATTGAGTAGAAGAGGTGAAAGGAATGAAAGGGATGGACAATAATGCACCACATGGTTTCTTCGGGAGTGGATCGGATAGTTATGAACAAATGATGTTAATGGGAGGAGGACAACAAGGATACGGTGGAATTCCGAGCTGGATGGGCGGAACACCTGGAGGGTTTTCTACATCAGTAGCGGGTGTACAAACTGGAATTCCAACATTAACAGGAGGATTTCCATCATCGGTAGCCGGAGTGCAAACTGGAATCCCAACATTTGTTGGCGGAGCAGCGGGAGGAGTACCAGTAGGCGTACCAACTGCATTTCCATCTTTCGTTGGAGGAGTACAGACAGGATTTCCTGTACCGGGAGTAGGTGTTGTAGCAGGAGGAGTAGGTGGATATCCGCAAGTAGTTCACGGCTACCATGGTCATCATCACCACCATCAAGGTCAACATGGCCATCATGGACATCACCACCATCAAGGTCAACATGGCCATCATGGACATCACCACCATCAAGGTCAACACGGCCATCATGGACATCACCACCATCAAGGTCAACACGGCCATCATGGTCATCACCACCATCAAGGTCAACACGGCCATCATGGTCATCACCATCATCAAGGTCAACATGGTCATCAGGGGCAACAAGTACATCACCACGGTCACCACCACATTCATCCGCAAGCTGTTCTTTATCAAACTCACCAAGGCCAACATGGTCACCATGGACATCACCACCAAGGCCAACATCATGGACACCAAGGTCACCACCATCACCAAGGTCATCAAGGCCAACACGGTCATCATGGGCACCAAGGCCAATATCATGGACACCAAGGTCAACATCATGGACACCAAGGTCAACAGCACCAACAGCACCAACAATATCAGCAATATCAACAACAACAACAACAATCTTCTCCTTGGACAGGTGGAATTGGAGCAGGAGGAGCAGGGGCAGCAGCAGGAGCAGCTAGTATTAGTGGAGCAGCAGGACACGCAGGGCACGTGGGTCATTAATGATTGGCAGAAAAAAAGCCATAATAAAAAACTGCTAGGAAATCCTAGCAGTTTTTTTCAGCTTCTTGACGCTGACGTTCAATTTCAGCACGAAGTTGTGGTTCCGGTGCTTGCCAGCCTTCTGGCTTTAGAATCTTACCGTCGCCTTCACGGAATCGAGGCTTCCCATCAGGGAATAGTTTTGCCATGTTGGCGTTGTTTACAATTTCGAATCCTTTATCTGGACGTACGCCCATTTCTGCAAACGTTCCGAATGCAAAGTAAATAAGGTCAATCAGTGCATCGTATTGATCTTCAACAGTCGTTGCCTCTAGAAATTCTTCTAGTTCTTCCTGCATAAAACTTGCACGGATTTTTGCACGCTCTTCTGTTAATTTTGTTGGAGTATTTGTCACAGGATGTCCGAATACTTCATGCATTTTCGCAACAAGTTCGTATCCTTTATCTAAACCTTTTTCGTTTGTCATGTTGTTTCATCCTTTCTTACGTTATGCCGAAGTTTATTGTAACATAAGGTGATTATGAAATGAAAAGAACATCTTATCGAAATAAGATGTTCGCTCGTTATTCTTCTTTTTTTATTAAAAGCGATGAAATAAGATCGATGCCAAAAATACCGACGAGTAACATTGGTATAACGACAAGTAAGTAACGTGTGAAGGAAACATTTTTTAAGTATGTATGAGCAAATAAAAAGACGCCGAGAAATAAAATACCATTTAAAATAGGCTTTACTAATTTTTTAGACATAAGCTCCCCCATAAATATCTTCTCTCTCTATTTGATAATAAAAAACTCCTCTCTCCGTTGTATCATGCTGGAGAGAGGAGTTCAATCATTTCTCATTCAATAACACCAGAATTTGTAATATTTACGGTGTATTTTATATGAACCGGAACATCTTTATACATTTGTCTCCATTCTTCTAATTTGAATGGGCGATAATGTTGTTTATACTTTGCACCTAGCCCGAGAGGATCGACGCCCAAAGATTTAAATTGCTTAATTAACTTAGCAGCTTGTTTATCTAATTGTTTTTGTACATCTTTTTCAATGTTTTTTGTGTTCTTGTTATTTTCTAAGTTAATTTGTTTTGATAGTTCTTGAATACGTGCATCAAGACGAACGTGAATGAAAAAAGAAGGCTTTCCGTTTTTAATTTTTATATCGTAAGTTGGAACAGAACGAATATTATTAATCATTACGTACGCAGAATCTGTTTTAAATTCATGTGAATCTAATTTATGTTTCTCTAATAGTCCTTTAAATATGAACATATCTTTTTCCGCAATTTTACCGATATATTTATCCTTTTTAAAAAGGCCAATTCCGGTAATTTTTATTTTATCACCATGCTTCTTTAGAATGGGAATATAGTAGTCTTTTCCTTCTTGATAATAGCGAAATGCTCCTATATGTAGATTATCCGCTGGTAAAGGTCCGGTCTCCATGTTATGTTCTAGCAATTTTTTTATATAAATTGCAACGTTGTATGAAGTCGAATATTTGCCTTTTAAAAGTTCAGTACCATTCCCATCTAATAAAGCAGCATATAAAGCGTTCCCTATATTCACATCTCGGAGTAATGTATCGAATGAAGTAGACATTCCTGTTTTGGCAAGTCTTATCGTATATAGAGCGACACGCATTTGTCCACTAGCAAAAGGTTGAGAAGACTCTAAAGATGTGTCTGCTTTTACTTGTTTTACCGCATTTGCACTGCCTTCAAAAACTTGAACTTTATTTCCTTTTTTTTGAATGGGACAAACGAATGTCACTTTTACTTTATTATCTTTTGCAACGTCAAATACGGATCCTTGAATAAGTTGTACATCGTCGATAATATTTTTTTGTAAACATCCAATTAGACTGAAGAATGTTATACAAGAAATAAGTATTAATTTGCTTGTGCTTTTGATTTTTTCCATTTTCTTTTCACCCACACAATAATAAATAGGATTGGGATGTATACATAAATGAGCCAAAAACTAACCTTTGATACATTACTAATAAAGTTATTAATATCGTGTCTGTTTGTTAAAAGTTGCGAAACAATGAGAGTGATAAAGATAAAAGCAATTAAAACACCCCTTTGTTTTACACGGAATATTTCATGAGTTGCTCTCATTGACGCCCATAAAGGGAGGATAAAACTTGAAATAATAACGAGTGCATAGCCTGAAATTGCAATATATTCGAGTCTTTCTATAAATGGTAATTGAATAACTTGGGTCATAGAAAGTTGGGCCCATATCGTTTTTAACAATTGTTTTTCACTAAAAAATGCAAAGGCTAAAAGGGTGCTAAATAAATATAGAAGATTTGAAAATAGTGCTCCAAACTGAGCGTATTTATGAGATTGCATAGGCTTTTTCACAAATGGATACACCATGAGGTAAATCTCAAAACCGGTCATACTGTAGATTGACAGTTGAGCGGATTTTAAAATGTCTGAAAAAGAATGTGTGAATATAGGTAGTAAATTATCCCAATGTGAATATTTCAAAACGAATAAGCTTAGAAATAAATATCCTAATGTACCACCAACAGAGATGACGCAAATACCGGTAATTACACGAAATCCAGAAGAGATAATGTAATAGCTAACTAAGCATAAAAAGAGTGTTAACATAAAGGTAGAAGCGGTAGGAAACATCCATACTTGAATAATTTCAACATATGTTCGGATGACTGAAATACTAACGATTAAAAAATAAGCCATAAAGATGATGCTAATGCCATTTCCTAGCCATTTTCCAAATGTTTGCCGATGTAAATCAACTAAATTCCCATTTGTTTCTTTTAATAAGACATACATCATCCATATAAGAATGTGGATTAAAATTCCTGTGATTATAACTCCCATCCATCCGTCGTATCCAGCGGCCTTTGCGATGATTCGAGCGAAGCCGAGAACGCCAGCACCGAACTGTGCACCGTGAATTAAGAAGAAAACAAAGATAGGAGATATTTGATATTTTTCTTGAACTTTACTCATCGAATGCACCTCATTTCTTAATCATCAAAGTCTGATCTATGCTTTGTTGAAATTCCTTTCGCTGCTTTTTTTACATGTTGTGGCCTTGCTTGTACATCTCTTGTATCAATCATTGTTAAAGGAAAACGAATCCAAGAATCTTTAACAGATTGTTGTCTTGTTGGATAAAATAAAGCGTACGGCTTGCGTAAAGAAGTAAGTCTAAATAGATGGGTAAATAAAAAGATAAATCCAAGTGAAATCCCGAAAAGTCCTCCTATTTCTGCAAATATGAGAAACGGGAAACGTAGTAATCGAACCGCATTACCCATTTTATAAATAGGTGTAATAAAGGAAGCGAGTGCTGATAAGGCAACGATAATTAATAAAATATTACTCGTTAAACCTGCTTGTACAGATGCTTGCCCGATTACGATACCCCCTACGATACCGAGCGTTTGACCAACTTTCATCGGTAACCTTGCGCCGGCTTCTCTTAATAAATCAATTGCAAGTTCTAAAAAGAGAGCTTCAATTAAAGGCGGGAACGGTACTTGTGCTCTTGATAAAATTAAAGTTTCAAGTAAATCACTCGGAATAAGTTCATAATGATAATTTAAAACTGCAACGTATAACGGTGTAGCGCAAATTGAAAATAGAACGGCAATTAATCTTAAAATCCTTGAAAATGTAGCGTACATCCAGGAGACGTTATAGTCTTCTGGTGAAATGAAAAAATCGAAATAGGATACAGGTGTTAGTAAAACACTCGGAGAACCATCAACAAAAATAGCAATTTTCCCATCAATTAGTGCTTTTGTAACTCTATCAGTACGTTCTGTATTGATATAGAGAGGGAAAATCGATTTTTCACCCATTAATTCTTGTAAATAAGCACTATCATTAATTTGATCATATTCAAGAGCGCGTAATGACTCTTCTAGAAAATCTACATTATCTTTTTCAGCAAGGTTGTCTAAGTACATCATGACAACTTTTGTTTTGGAAAACTCGCCGATAATCATTTCTTTTGTTTGTAAATCTAAAACAGGAAGACGTTTTCGAACTAAATTAATGTTTGTATCAATATCCTCTACGAAACCTTCTTGCGGACCAATAACAGTTGATTCGTTTAAAGGAGGGGTTGGTGCACGATAATTATCAATTGCAATGTTTGCAAGCATACATTTTTGATCTTGCTGATTCAATTGAATAATCGCATGCCCCTTTAAAACCATATCCTCAATTTTTTGTAAGTCGTTCGTAATTGTAATGCCGCTCATCGGGATATGTTCCTTAAGCTCTTCTAGTGATGCGTTAGGTCGTTCTAAAAGAGTGGGCATTAAATACTTTTGTAATTTTTCTCCATCAAGTGAAGGGCGATAGTAAGAAATCCAATAAGGCATCGTTTCATCGTCGGATGTATGATAATTTACAAAATCACTAGACTTTTTCAGCTTCTCTATTAAATTTTGTAAAGAATGAATACGATCTTTTTCTGGTTTTGTAAAGTCATAAATACTATTACCTCCAGAGCTTTGTTGCTTATTTTGAGAAGGTTCATCTTGCTTAGCGTTTTGCTGTTTATCTTGAAACGAATCACCTTGTTTAGCACTTTGTTGTTTATCTTGAGACGAATCATCTTGTTTAGCACTTTGTTGCCTATCTTGAGAGAAATCATCCTGTTTAGCGCTTTGTTGCTTATCTTGAGACGAATCATCTTGTTTAGCACTTTGTTGCCTATCTTGAGAGGAATCATCCTGTTTAGCGCTTTGTTGCTTATCCTGAAACGAATCACCTTGTTTAGCACTTTGTTGCCTATCTTGAGAGGAATCATCCTGTTTAGCGTTTTGTTGCTTATCCTGAGAAGGGTCATCTTGTTTAGAACTTTGCTGCTTATCTTGAGAGGGATCATCCTGTTTAGCGTTTTGTTGCTTATCCTGAGAAGGGTCATCTTGTTTAGAACTTTGCTGCTTATCCTGAGAAGAATCCTCTTGTTTAGCGTTTTGTTGCTTATCCTGAGAAGAATCACCTTGTTTAGCGTTTTGTTGCTTATCCTGAGAAGAATGACCTTGTTTAGTGTTTTGTTGCTTATCCTGAGAAGAATCACCTTGTTTAGAACTTTGTTGCTTATCCTGAGAGGAATCATCTTGTTTAGCGCTCTGTTGCTTATCCTGAGACGAATCTTTTTGCTCGTTATTTTTACCTTTATTATGTTTCATACTTCTAGTCTGTTCTTTGTTATCATCCTCTTGATTGTTAGAATGCTGCTCCTGATTATCTGTTTCGTTTGCTTCTGGTTTATTTGATTTTTTTTTCTTACGTAACCAATTCCAAATCATATGTACGCCCTCTTTAATCTTGTAATATAGTGCTATTTTGTGGCTAATTTTGTATATTATTCATTTATTTATGAAAAGAAGAAGGAGATTAGTTTGCATAGAAAAAAAACTTTAGTAAGCAGTTCATACTATAACGGGGAGAGGGAGAGTCTGTGCAAATTGTAAAAAAGGAGAAGTTTGTTTTAAAAGGGTTTACGTTTGAAAATGGCAGAGAAATTCCTGTTCAAATGGGATACGAGACATATGGCACTTTAAATAGAGAAAGGTCAAATGTGATTTTGGTTTGTCATTATTTTAGTGCAACAAGTCATGCGGCAGGAAAATATACAGTGCATGATGAGGAGTCTGGTTGGTGGGATGGGCTAATTGGACCTGGAAAAGCAATTGATACAAATAAGTATTTTGTTATATGTACGGATAATCTTTGTAATGTGCAGGCGAGGAATCCATATGTGATTACAACAGGACCGAAATCGATTAATCCAGAAACTGGAGAAGAATATGCTATGGAGTTTCCGGTTTTTACATTTCTTGATGTAGCTCGTATGCAATATGAGTTAATAAAAGGTATGGGAATTTCAAGGTTACACGCTGTAATTGGACCGTCGGCGGGGGGAATGATTGCACAACAATGGGCGGTTCACTATCCACATATGGTAGAGCGGATGATTGGTGTTATTACGAACCCACAAAATCCAATTATTACGTCAGTAAACGTAGCACAAAATGCGATTGAAGCAATTCAACTGGATCCAAGTTGGAAAGATGGAAAATATGGAGAACAGCAGCCGATAAAAGGGCTTCATTTAGCAAATAGAATGATGTTTATGAACGCGTTTGATGAGCATTTTTATGAAATGGCATTTCCTCGTAATAGTATAGAGGTAGAACCTTATGAAAAGTTTTCTACACTAACATCATTTGAAAAAGAGATAAATAAAGCGACATATACAAGTATAGAGTTAGTAGATGCAAATTCATGGATGTATACTGCGAAGGCAGTTTTATTGCATGATATTGCACATGGGTTTTCTTCACTAGAAGAATCTCTTTCTAACATAGAAGCGAATGTACTTATGATTCCGTGTAAACAAGATCTGCTTCAGCCGTCTCGTTATAATTATAAAATGGTAGATATTTTGCAAAAACAAGGGAAGTATGCGGAAGTGTATGAGATAGAAAGTATAAATGGGCATATGGCGGGAGCATTTGATATTCATTTATTTGAAAAGAAAGTTTATGAATTTTTAAATCGGAAAGTATCTAGTTTTGTTTAGAAGACAAATGATGGGGAAAAGGTGCGATGTTTGTAGTAGGCACCTTTTTTTACATGATTTGTAGACGGAAAATATATGTAGCTATTGCTATACCGAAAAACGCTATGCTAAGCAATAGAAATAAGAATGACATTTCTTGTGGGGATTTTATTTTTCTATTATTTTTCATACTAAGAGCAATAATTGCAGCGAGTAAGAACACAATCCCCATAATGAAAAGAAAAAGTGTCATTTTAATCGACTCCTTTCATAAAACAAGTATATTGAGGATACAATGTGCTAGTTATGTTTGTAAAGAATAAGTTTTACGAGAAAATTGAGAAATAGCTTTTCGATTCTTTGCGTTCTTTCTTTTGCATGCTAAAATTGGTAGAGAATGTTTGTGAAAAAGAAACTAAAGGTTTTATTGTATATAAGGAGGAACTACATATGACAGAAGTTAAAACAATCACTACAGAAGAGGTACAAGAGCGTTTAGAAAATGGAGAAACGTTATTTTTAGTAGATGTAAGAGAAGATGAAGAAGTAGCGGCAGGAAAGATTCCAGAAGCTGTACATATTAAAATGGGCGATATCCCACATAAAGTAGATTTCTTTAATAAAGAGAATGAATATATCTTTATTTGTCGTTCAGGAATGCGCAGTGAAAATGTATGTCATTATTTAAATGAACAAGGGTTTAAAACAGTGAACATGGTTGGCGGTATGCTTCAATATGAAGGTGAAACGAAATAGTTAATTGTAAAAAACTTGAAACGAGTCTGTTTCAAGTTTTTTTCTTTTGCATACAGTATAGAAAAGGAGGAGGGGTAAATGGGGATTAATTTGCGTAAAGTAAAAATTATTAATAATACAGGAGCTGTTAATGTCGGTGACTGTTATGATCTCTCACCTTTAGCTGTAGCAAAAGTATATGCAGGTGCTGGAGGATCGAGTGCGGCTATTTTTTTAAATGGAAAAAGGCAGCCAGAAGCGGTCATTAGAACATCAGTATTTCTTCCGCCTTTGGCAACGAGTACACGTACGTTAGGTTCATAGAGGAAAGGTAGAGTGTAATTATGCCTGCTCATATAAAAGAGTTTGTTATTGTGAATAACACTGGAAATATATTTACCGGTGATAATTTGAGCGACACTTCATTTACTGCTTCGAAATCATATAGTGGTTCAATGGGGTGTACTTGGATTGATGTTGTTACAGTAATAGGGACGGAGACGAAGCTTTGTTTACAGCCGGGAGATTCGGTGACGACGACGTATACAAGGGGCACTCCTGCTGGTACTGTAACAGGAGCAAATATGGGGCAAAATGTAAATACATCGAGTATAGCGCAAGCTGTCCCTAATACAGATAATATGGATTCAATTGCAGGACTCCCTTAAGAAATTAAGGGAGTTTTTATTATTTAAAATAAAAATAGTCTTGGAAATTATTTTTGTAAATAGATTAAGAAGAGGCTTATTTATTATGAAAAAGACGGTTTGTAGGCGGTGAAAGTGTGAAGAATCGTGATAATAATCGGAAGCAAAATTCGTTAAGCTCTAATTTTAGAATTCCACCCGAACTTATTGGGCCTACTTTCCCCCCTGTTCCAACTGGGTTTACAGGTATAGGGATTACTGGTCCAACCGGTCCACAAGGCCCAACAGGACCTCAAGGACCAAGAGGATTACAAGGTCCGATGGGGGAGATGGGCCCGACAGGACCTCAAGGTGTGCAAGGGATACAAGGATCAGTTGGGCCAATAGGTGCAACTGGACCAGAAGGACAGCAGGGCCCACAAGGATTGAGAGGACCACAAGGAGAAACTGGAGCGACAGGACCTCAAGGGGTGCAAGGGTTACAAGGTCCGATTGGTCCAACGGGAGCGACTGGGGCACAAGGTATACAAGGGATACAGGGATTACAGGGGCCAATTGGAGCGACGGGACCTGAGGGACCTCAAGGAATTCAAGGCGTCCAAGGGTTACCGGGTGTAACTGGTCCACAAGGAATACAAGGAGCACAAGGGATACAAGGAACACAAGGACCGAGTGGAAATACAGGTGCAACCGGAGCAACTGGTCAGGGGATAACAGGCCCGACTGGAATAACAGGTCCAACTGGGATAACTGGACCATCTGGAGGACCTCCTGGTCCGACGGGGCCGACTGGTGCAACAGGTCCGGGCGGTGGACCGAGTGGAAGTACAGGTGCGACTGGAGCAACTGGGAATACTGGAGCTACAGGAAGTACAGGGATAACAGGAGCAACGGGAAGTACAGGTCCGACTGGAAGCACGGGAGCACAGGGCTTGCAAGGAATCCAAGGGATTCAAGGGCCAATTGGTCCAACAGGTCCAGAAGGTCCGCAGGGTATTCAAGGTATTCCTGGTCCGACGGGAGTAACTGGTGAACAAGGAATACAAGGAGTTCAAGGTATTCAAGGGGCAACGGGAGCAACAGGGGATCAAGGTCCACAAGGTATACAGGGGGCTATAGGGCCTCAAGGGGCCACAGGAGCAACAGGAGATCAAGGTCCACAAGGAATACAAGGAGTACCAGGGCCATCAGGAGCAACAGGCCCACAGGGAGTTCAAGGAATACAAGGTCCGATGGGTGATATAGGACCAACAGGTCCAGAAGGCCCAGAGGGACTTCAGGGCCCGCAAGGAATACAAGGTGTGCCAGGGCCAGTGGGAGCAACGGGTCCAGAGGGTCCTCAGGGGATACAAGGTATTCAAGGATCGGTAGGAGCAACAGGCCCACAAGGTCCACAAGGAATTCAGGGAATACAAGGTGTGCAAGGGATAACGGGAGCAACTGGAGTACAAGGAGCAACTGGAATTCAAGGGATACAAGGGGAAATAGGAGCAACGGGTCCAGAGGGTCCCCAAGGAGTGCAAGGTGCTCAAGGGGAGATTGGTCCAACAGGTCCGATGGGTCCCCAAGGTGTGCAAGGAGTACAAGGAATTCAAGGAGCGACGGGCGCACAAGGAGTGCAAGGTCCACAGGGAATTCAAGGAATCCAAGGTCCGACGGGGGCAACAGGAGATACGGGAGCAACTGGGGCGACAGGGGAAGGTACTACAGGTCCAACAGGAGTAACCGGTCCAACAGGGGTAACAGGCCCATCTGGAGGACCAGCAGGACCGACCGGCCCAACGGGGCCATCAGGTCCGGCGGGAGTAACAGGTCCATCTGGTGGACCACCTGGCCCGACAGGAGCAACCGGGGCGACAGGAGTAACAGGAGATACTGGGGCGACAGGCTCAACTGGAGTGACAGGAGCGACAGGAGAAACGGGAGCAACCGGAGTGACGGGTTTGCAAGGTCCGCAAGGAATCCAAGGTGTGCAGGGAGAGATAGGTCCGACCGGTCCCCAAGGTGTTCAAGGTCCCCAAGGAATTCAAGGAGTAACGGGGGCTACTGGAGATCAAGGTCCGCAAGGGATTCAAGGCCCACAAGGCGACATAGGTCCAACCGGCCCACAAGGAATTCAAGGCCCACAAGGTTCTCAAGGAATCCAAGGAGCGACAGGGGGAACAGGAGCACAAGGTCCACAGGGAATCCAAGGTCCGCAAGGTGACATAGGTCCGACTGGGCCACAAGGTCCAACTGGAATCCAAGGGATACAAGGAGAGATAGGTCCAACAGGTCCAGAAGGCCCAGAGGGACTTCAGGGCCCGCAAGGAATACAAGGTGTTCAAGGGCCAGTTGGAGCAACGGGTCCAGAGGGTCCTCAGGGGATACAAGGCATTCAAGGACCGGTAGGAGCAACAGGCCCACAAGGTCCACAAGGAATACAGGGAATACAAGGTGTGCAAGGGATAACGGGAGCAACTGGAGCACAAGGAGCAACTGGAATTCAAGGGATACAAGGGGAAATAGGAGCAACGGGTCCAGAGGGCCCCCAAGGAGTGCAAGGTATACAAGGGGCGATTGGTCCAACCGGTCCGATGGGCGCACAAGGAGTGCAAGGAATACAAGGGATTCAAGGAGCAACAGGTGCACAAGGAGTGCAAGGCCCACAAGGGATTCAAGGGATACAAGGTCCGACGGGAGCAACAGGAGATACGGGGGCAACCGGAGCGACGGGAGAAGGAACTACCGGTCCAACAGGAGTAACCGGTCCAACAGGGGTGACTGGCCCGTCAGGAGGACCAGCAGGACCGACCGGCCCAACGGGGCCATCAGGTCCGGCAGGAGTGACAGGTCCATCAGGTGGACCACCTGGCCCGACAGGAGCAACAGGTGCGACAGGAGTAACAGGAGATACCGGGGCGACAGGCTCAACTGGAGTGACAGGAGCGACAGGAGCAACGGGAGCAACCGGAGTGACGGGTTTACAGGGCCCGCAAGGAATCCAAGGTGTTCAAGGAGAGATAGGTCCAACCGGTCCACAGGGTATTCAAGGTCCACAAGGAATCCAAGGAGTAACGGGGGCAACCGGAGCACAAGGTCCCCAAGGAATTCAAGGCCCACAAGGCGACATAGGTCCAACCGGCCCCCAAGGAATTCAAGGTCCACAAGGTCCTCAAGGAATCCAAGGAGCGACAGGGGCAACCGGGGCACAAGGCCCCCAAGGAATCCAAGGTCCGCAAGGTGATATAGGACCGACCGGCCCCCAAGGCCCACAAGGAATCCAAGGCCCGCAAGGAATTCAAGGTCCAACGGGAGCTACAGGAGCAACCGGAGCGACAGGTCCACAAGGAATTCAAGGTCCACAAGGAATCCAAGGCCCGCAAGGAATTCAAGGTCCAACGGGAGCTACAGGAGCAACCGGAGCGACAGGGCCACAAGGAATTCAAGGTCCACAAGGAATCCAAGGCCCACAAGGAATTCAAGGTCCAACGGGAGCTACAGGAGCAACCGGAGCGACAGGTCTCCAAGGAATTCAAGGCCCACAAGGAATTCAAGGCCCGCAAGGAATCCAAGGTCCAACGGGGGCTACAGGAGCAACCGGTTCACAAGGCCCAACTGGAGATACAGGTCCAACCGGAGCTGGAGCCACTGGAGCGACCGGGGCGACTGGAGTTAGTACAACTGCAACGTATGCATTTGCGAATAATACATCAGGAACCGCTATTTCCGTTTTATTAGGTGGTACGAATGTACCATTACCGAACAATCAAAATATTGGTCCAGGAATTACTGTTAGTGGAGGAAATACTGTATTTACAGTTGCGAATGCAGGGAATTATTATATAGCTTATACAATTAATCTAACGGCAGGATTACTTGTAAGTTCTCGTATAACTGTAAATGGCAGTCCGCTTGCGGGAACGATAAATGCTCCGACAGTTGCTACTGGTTCATTTAGTGCAACAATAATTGCTAACTTGCCTGCTGGAGCTGCTGTTAGCTTACAGTTATTTGGAGTAGTTGCAATAGCTACATTATCTACAGCAACGCCAGGGGCTACCCTGACTATTATTAGATTAAGTTAATAAGCAGAGAACCTTGAAGCTTTTATGTTTCAAGGTTTTTTTATCTTTGTATTTGTAAGTAAACCTCGTTAACCAGGGGGAGTGAATCCCCTCTAATTATTTAAAGTTTCACTTTATTCACTTGAGCAAAAACATCGCAGTTCGAAAATATATTATAATAGAATGAAAAGAAAGAAATTTGGCAGAAAGGGAGGGTGGCGATGCAGGAGATGGTTAAAGATTTTTTTGGACGCCCACTTCAAGATTTACGTATATCTGTCATTGATCGTTGCAATTTTAGATGTACATATTGTATGCCAGCGGAAATATTTGGGCCAGAATATGCTTTTTTGAAAGACGAGTTTTTACTAACTTTTGATGAAATTGAGCGTTTGGCAAAATTATTTGTTAGCATCGGTGTACGGAAAATTAGACTTACTGGCGGTGAGCCACTGCTTCGTAAAGATTTAACAAAACTTATTGCACGTCTTGTGAAAATTGATGGGCTAATAGATATAGGGTTAACGACAAATGCTATTCATTTAACGAAACAAGCGAGGGCATTAAAAGAAGCTGGATTACATAGAGTGAATGTTAGTTTAGATGCGATAGATGATGACATATTTAAGAATATTAATGGTCGAAATATTAATACGAAACCGGTAATTAAGGGGATTATAGCAGCTAAAGAGGCGGGCTTGGAAGTAAAGGTAAATATGGTTGTGAAAAAAGGGATGAACGATCATCAAGTACTACCGATGGCTGCGTATTTTAAAGAGCAAGGAATCACGCTTCGGTTTATTGAGTTTATGGATGTTGGTAGTACAAATGGGTGGAATTTTGATCAAGTCGTTACAAAACGAGAATTGATTGAGATGATTCATAAGGTGTATCCGCTTGAGCCAGCTGAAGCGCATTACTTTGGTGAAGTTGCGAAGCGATATCGGTACGTTGGAACAAATGTTGAAGTTGGTTTTATTACATCTGTTTCTGAGTCATTTTGTGTCTCTTGTACGAGGGCGAGAATTTCGGCAGATGGAAAGTTTTATACGTGCTTATTTGCGACAGATGGTTTGGATGTAAGAGAACTTCTTAGAGGAAATCTTTCGGATGAGGAGTTATTAAGTGTTATACAAGATGTATGGATGAATAGAAAAGATAGGTATTCGGATGAACGAACAGAAGAAAGTGCAAAAAATCGTCCGAAAATCGAAATGTCTTATATAGGAGGATAAGAAAGGGGGGTATCGCATGCAGGAGCGATATTCAAGACAAATATTATTTTCTGGTATTGGAGAAGAAGGACAGAGAAAAATAAGAGAGAAGCATGTGCTTATTATTGGTGCTGGTGCTCTCGGTGCGGCAAATGCAGAAGCGATTGTTAGAGCGGGTGTTGGAAAAGTAACGATTGCTGATCGTGATTATGTAGAATGGAGTAATTTACAAAGACAACAACTATATACAGAAGAAGATGCAAAGCAGTATAAACCGAAGGCGGTAGCGGCAGCAGAGCATTTAAGAGCGATTAATTCTGAGGTGGAAATAACTCCTGTTGTGACGGATGTAACGGTGCAAGAAATGGAAGAATTAGTGAATGATGTAGATTTAATATTAGATGCGACAGATAATTTTGAAACGCGTCTTCTCATTAATGATATTTCACAAAAGTATAATATTCCGTGGATATATGGTGGATGCGTTGGAAGCTACGGAGTAACGTATACAATTTTACCAGGGAAAACACCGTGTTTTCGCTGTTTAATGGAGCATCCGGCGAGCGGAGCAACATGTGACACAGCTGGTATTATACAACCGGCAGTACAATTAGTAGTTGCGCATCAAACTACGGAAGCGCTGAAAATATTAGTAGAAGACTACGGAGCGCTTCGTGAAACGATGTTATCATTTGATCTTTGGAATAATCAACAGATGGCATTTAAAGTGAATAGGCAGAAAAAAGATACTTGTTTATCTTGCGGAAGGTTACGTACATATCCGAGTTTAACATTTGAAGCACAAACGAAAACAGAAGTGTTATGTGGGCGAAATACAGTGCAAATTCGTCCAGGTGTGCGGAAGAATTTTAATTTGGAAGAAATTAAAAAGCGCTTACAAAGAAGCGTAGAGATAAAGGCGACACCTTATTTATTGTCGTTTCCGGTAGAAGAATATCGTTTTGTTTTATTTACAGATGGCAGAGCTTTCATTCATGGGACGAATGATATAAATGTAGCGAAAAGTTTATATGCAAGATATATAGGTTGAACCTAAAGGGAATCCTTTAGGTTCAACGGAGAAAGGATTATGAATTTCTCGTATAATCTCCACTTTTTCCGCCTGTTTTTTCAAGTAAGTACGTTTCGCCGATAATCATACCTTTATCGACAGCTTTACACATATCATACACAGTAAGAGCGGTAGCCGAAGCAGCTGTTAAAGCTTCCATTTCAACACCGGTGCTACCTTCTGTTTTAACTTTTACTTCAATGAGTAAACGATATTGTTCTTCTGATTGTTTCCAATCGAAAGAAACGTCAACACCTTTTAATAGTAAAGGATGGCACATTGGGATAATATCAGAAGTTCGTTTCGCAGCCATAATGCCTGCGATTTGCGCAACTGCTAATACGTCACCTTTCCCAATTTCATTGTGAGAGATTTTATCGTAAATTTCTTTCGTAACGACAATGCTAGAGCACGCAATTGCTGTTCGAACGGTTGCTTTTTTGTCACTTATATCAACCATCTTCGCGCGTCCTTGGTCATTAAAGTGTGTAAATGAAGACATGGAATTCCTCCTTGAAGTAATTTCTATTGAATATATAAAGTTTAATCGAGATAAAAAAAATTGCAAATATGAGGTGAGAAACGATGGTAGAAAAACGAATTCCAATTCAAGTTGCTGAGGCAGTAGAACGGGTAATGAAATATGCAAAGCATGGTGAAGTAGAAGAAATTTCTATTACGGAAAGTTACGGGAGAATTCTCGGGGAAGATGTTGTCTCAGATCATGACGTTCCTCATTTTGATCGTTCCCCTTACGATGGTTTCGCCATTCGAGCAGAAGATACGAAAGAAGCAACTCAAGAGAATCCAGTTGAATTTGAAGTAATAGGAGAAATCGGGGCGGGTTCTGTTTTTACAGAAGAAGTAGGATCTTTTCAGGTGGTTCGTATTATGACAGGAGCAGCTATTCCAAAAGATTGCAATGCAGTCGTAATGCTAGAGCTGACAGAAGGGTTTGAGAAGAACGGGAAAACATATATGAAGTTAAAACGCCCTTTTAATAACGGTGACAATGTGTCGTTTAAAGGAGAAGATATAAAACAAAATCAAGTTCTCGTTCAGAAAGGCGTTGCCATTAATCCAGGTGTTGCCGCCTTATTAGCAACGTTTGGATATAGCACTGTGAAAGTTGTAAAACAGCCTGTTGTCGGTATTGTAACGACAGGAAGTGAATTATTAGAAGTACATGAACCGTTAGAACCGGGGAAAATTAGAAATAGTAACTCGTATATGATCGCAGCTCAAATTATGAAAGCTGGCGGGAAAGTTCGTTATTATGGTCAACTCGCGGATGAGTTAGATGCATGTTTTACAGCTGTTCAATCAGCGGTGGATGAGGTCGACATTTTAATTACAACAGGCGGTGTATCAGTAGGAGATTATGACTACTTACCAGCTATTTATGAAAGGTTACAGGCAAATGTACTCTTTAATAAGATAGCCATGAGGCCCGGAAGTGTAACGACAGTAGCTGAAGTTGATGGAAAGTTACTCTTTGGTTTATCAGGAAATCCGTCTGCTTGTTATGTAGGCTTTGAATTATTTGTGCATCCAATTATAAAAACGTATTTGTATGCGAAGGAACCTCACGTATATAGAGCGGATGCTATTTTACAAAAAGATTTTCCAAAGCCAAATCCATTTACTCGTTTCGTAAGAGCGAACGTAACAATTGTGGACGGGGCGTTACAAGCGATGCCAGTTGGTTTAGATAAATCGAGTGCGGTATCTTCACTTGCAGATGCGAATGCTTTTATCGTGTTACCTGGAGGAACGAGAGGATTTGAGACCGGAATGAAAGTATCCGTATTATTGTTAGAGCACTCTGAGGGATGTGATTGGCCATGGGCAAAGCCCCTTCAATCTTACAAATAGTAGGATATCAAAATAGCGGGAAAACAACACTTGTTGAGAAAGTGGTGCATGCATTAGCTGAACGAAAAATGAAAGTTGCTACAATTAAACATCACGGGCACGGAGGCTTTCCAGAAGTAGCGCAAAAAGATAGCGAAAGACACCGTAAAGCTGGTGCTGTCGTAAGTAGTGTAGAAGGTGCTGGATTGCTTTCACTTTCTTCACTAAGAAAGAAATGGTCCTTGCAAGAAATTATTCGCTTATATGAGTTTTTTGAAGTGGATACAATTTTAATAGAAGGCTATAAAAAAGAGAATTACTCGAAAGTAGTGTTACTTCGTTCTGCGGAAGACATTGAGCTTTTACATAAAGTAGAAAATATAGTGGCGGTTATTACGTGGTATGATGTTCCGGCAAATATACGAGAAGAATATAAAGTATTTCATATAACAGAAGAAGAGTTGTACATAGACTGGTTTTTACAAACGGTTAGGAGTGCGAAATGATAAATACATATTATGAAGTAATTGATACAGAAATCTCAATTGAAGAAGTAACGAAGAAAGTAATTCGACGTGAATGCGGTGCTGTTACAACATTTATTGGAACGGTTAGAGAGTTTACGAAAGGGCGTCGTACATTATACTTAGAGTATGTTGCTTATAAGACGATGGCAGAAAAGATGCTAGAGAAAATTGGCTTGGAAGTGAAAGAGAAATGGCCAGGTACATATGTTGCGATTACACATCGCATCGGTACGTTGCAAATTTCTGATATAGCGGTTGTTGTTGCTGTTTCAACACCACACCGTAAAGCGGCTTATGAAGCGAACGAATATATTATGGAACGCATAAAACAAATTGTTCCGATTTGGAAAAAGGAGTTTTGGGAAGATGGTGACTCATGGATTGGTGATCAATTAGAAAAAACACCATATCCGGCGGGAGAGCCTGGGAAGGAGCTATAAGTATGATTAGAGTATTGTTATTTGCGCACTTGCAAGAAGAAGCCGGGACAAGTGAATTACAAATAGAGAAAGAAAATATTACGGTTGCACAGTTAAAAGATGTTGTTGCGAACGAATATAATGTACCAGTTTCAGAGCCAATTATGGTTGCGATTAATGAAGAATACGCAAATGAAGATGACAGGGTCCAATCTGGTGATGTTGTTGCACTAATTCCACCAGTGAGTGGTGGTTAATATTGGATTTATTAAAACGACTTTCCTACATAGGGAAAGTCGTTTTTTTATGGCAGTTTTGAGAACACTAATCTATAGAACAAGGAGGGAACTATGAAAAAAATATGTGTAGTTATCACAATGCTATGTGTGGCCTTTTTCTCTTCTCCAAGCGATTCTTTCGCGAAAGAATCAAGAGAACAGCTTTTAGAGAGTGCATTATCAAATAGGTACTATTCAGTTATTAGACAAGTGACAGAAGATCAATATGAATGTGCTTCAGTTATAGATATAAAGCGTCTCGGCAAGAAAGATGAATTTGTTCCTAGATACGAAGTGAAGCTACAATTTCTTACATTTCAAGGAGCGCATAATCCGCCGAACGATAAAGTTACGCTTACTTTGGAAGATCATTTAGATCACGTAAAGATAAAGAAAGTGGAGCGAGAAAAGAATGTTTCTGACGTTATTGCAGAAAAAGTTTGTGAACGGGAAAAAGAAAAAATAAAAGCTCACTCTAACGACTTAGAGTGATAATCTATGGCATTTAGTAAAGAAAGGTAATGAGTGATGGATATATTTTTAGCGATTTTACCAGCTATATTTTGGGGAAGTATTGTGCTATTTAACGTAAAACTGGGCGGGGGCCCGTATAGTCAAACGCTCGGAACAACGTTTGGAGCACTTATTTTCTCAATTGTTGTTTATATTTTTATGAAGCCAGTATTAACACCTACCGTTATCGGAGTTGGAGTTGTGTCAGGTTTATTTTGGGCGCTTGGTCAGGCAAATCAATTGAAAAGTATTGATTTAATGGGTGTTTCGAGGACGATGCCAATTTCAACAGGACTTCAATTAGTCGCGACGACTTTATTTGGCGTTATCGTATTTCATGAATGGTCCACGACAATATCGGTCGTCCTTGGGATTTTAGCGCTCGTTTGTATTATTATCGGTGTTATTTTAACATCGCTTCAAAGTGAAGAAGAAAAGAATGCAGAGCAAGCAGCAAACTTTAAAAGAGGTATCGTAATTTTATTAATTTCAACAGTCGGTTATTTAGTTTACGTAGTAGTAATTAGGTTATTTAACGTAGATGGCTGGTCGGCTTTGTTGCCACAAGCAGTTGGTATGGTGTTAGGTGGGATTTTGCTTACCTTTAAACATCATCCATTTAATAAATATGCAATTCGCAATATTATTCCAGGATTAATTTGGGCAGCTGGAAATATGTTTTTATTCATTTCACAGCCGCGTGTTGGAGTCGCAACAAGTTTCTCGCTATCGCAAATGGGAATTATTATTTCCACGCTTGGTGGGATCCTTATATTAGGTGAAAAGAAAACGAAACGTCAATTAACGGGTATCGTTGTCGGTATCGTTTTTATTATCGCAGCCGGAATTATGTTAGGTATAGCCAAAAGTTAAAGGAGGTATGGAAATGTATAGTGAT
This sequence comes from Bacillus sp. RZ2MS9, assembly GCF_001816185.2. Lineage (NCBI taxonomy): Bacteria > Bacillati > Bacillota > Bacilli > Caryophanales > Bacillaceae > Bacillus > Bacillus sp. RZ2MS9. The sequence goes on along the minus strand of NZ_CP049978.1, from coordinate 4,615,998 downwards.
TTAGCAGGGAAAGTTGTCGTTATTACAGGATCAGCAACTGGTCTCGGAAGAGCGATGGGAGTGAGGTTTGCTAAGGAAAAAGCGAAAGTGGTTATTAATTATCGCTCACGAGAATCAGAAGCGAATGATGTGTTAGAAGAAATTAAAAAGGTAGGCGGCGAAGCGATTGCTGTAAAAGGTGATGTAACCGTCGAATCAGATGTTGTGAATCTCATTCAATCTGCTGTGAAAGAGTTTGGTACGCTTGACGTTATGATTAATAATGCAGGGATAGAAAACGCGGTACCGTCGCATGAAATGCCGCTTGAAGATTGGAATAGGGTAATTAATACAAATTTAACAGGTGCTTTTTTAGGAAGTCGTGAAGCGATTAAATATTTTGTAGAACATGATATTAAAGGGTCTGTCATTAATATGTCTAGTGTTCATGAGAAAATTCCGTGGCCACTATTTGTGCACTATGCAGCAAGTAAGGGTGGCATTAAACTGATGACAGAAACGCTAGCGTTAGAATATGCGCCAAAAGGTATTCGAGTAAATAATATTGGGCCAGGTGCAATTAATACGCCAATTAATGCCGAAAAGTTTGCTGATCCTAAAAAACGTGCTGACGTAGAAAGTATGATACCGATGGGCTATATTGGAAAACCTGAAGAAATCGCAGCAGTAGCAACTTGGCTTGCTTCATCAGAGGCGAGTTACGTAACTGGAATTACGTTATTTGCAGATGGTGGAATGACTTTATACCCATCGTTTCAAGCTGGGCGTGGGTAATATGAAAAGGACAAAGAGTGTTATCTCTTTGTCCTTTTTTACAAAAAAAATAGCGTTCAGCTATTTTAAATTTAATGATTAATTGTATCTTGAAGAAATTCTGTTGCTTGATGTTCAGTAACATTTTGTACGAGCGCGACTTCGCTGATCATCATTTTTCGTGCATTATCTAGCATTTGTTTTTCGCTCGCATTTAATGTTCTCTCTTTATTACGGCGAAGTAAATCCCGAACCACTTCTGCGCTATCTTGTAAATTGCCATTTTTCATTTTTTCCATATTCATTGTATATCTTTGTTTCCATGAGAGTGATGGGTCTGACTCCCCGTTTTGAAATTCAAGAAGTATATCATCTAACGTACCTCGATCAACGATATAACGAATACCTGATTTTTTTAATTGTTCCATCGGAAGCATTACTTGCATATCTTTACTAATGATGCGTATCACACAATATTGACGTGAAGTACCTAATATTTCTTTCTCTTCAATTGCTTCGATAATTCCTGCACCGTGCATTGGATAAACGATTTTATCACCAATTTGAAACAAATCATCCACCTCCATATGTGGTAACCACTTTTAATGATAGCATACGTATGTAAAAATGTCAAATTTTATATAATAACATAACATTTATATTAGAGTCAATAAGGTGAAGTGCTTTTTTTTATGTTTTTTTTGAACTTATTTATCCCGCATTAACGGGCAATAAGACCCCCACCTCAAAATTCAGCGAAAGCAAAGAAGTTAGGTGGGTGGTCGGGCTGATTAAAGTTTCACTTTATAGTGATTTTTTTAGAAAAATAGTACAGGTGAGAAAGAGGGCATATCCACTTATTTTTAAGCATAAAATGTAAAAGCGCTAATACAATATACCTAAATCCGTTCTTTGCAAAGGAGGGAGAGAAGGTGGGGCGCACAATAAAAATTGATATTACAAATAAAGTTGTAGCTAAATTTAGACCAAATTATTTGGAATTATATACGAGTAAATTTATGATAGGTAAGTTTTATGTCTATACTGAAGATAAAAAATATGTGTTAGAAGACGGATATATATATGAGAATGGAAAGTTTTATCGCATCATAGATACGCACCGTGGCAATAATCAAGCGGCGGAGGGCTGCGATCTAGGATGGTGTTAACATGATTCGTGTGAAAGTTTTTGATGAAAGTCACGAAAAAGACTTAGAAGACGCTGTGAATGTGTTTTTGAAAAAGATTGATGATAGCAACTTTGTAGATATTAAGTATCAAGTTGGTGTTTCCATTAACGACGATGAAAACCAAATTTATTGTTTTTCAGCAATGATCGTTTATAAAGCATAAAAAAGAGCTGGCTCACCCAGCTCTTTTTTATGTTTTATGTTGGGACAACATGTGTCGGTAATACGTTCATAATAGATTGGGGTGTGCCTAATTTCTTTGTCGTTAAAAGAGGCTCCCCTGTTTCATGATTTTGGGCATCTTTACACATACCAAGGTGATAACGATCACCTAAAAATGGATCAATATAAAAACCGTTTTTGAATACTTTATCATTCGGATGTTTTTCATGATGAATATCAGAGCAGTTAATGCAATAGAACATAGCTTTCATCCCCTTTTTATTTTTGTTTGAAAAAAGTGAGTCGGTAGTCATTTCGCTCCTGAGGAAATGTTGAGGAGAAGAGAAATAACTACCTACTCAAATGGTGGGCATATTCCTTCTGATTTGTCATATCTCGCGTATTGTCCCTTGAGGGAAGGAGGAGAGACGAAGTACGCATGATATAAGTAAGGCGCTTCTTTCAATATGAATGATGGAGTTTCATGTTGAGAGAAGTTTTTATTTTGTATTGCCTTTGTGAGTATATTATGAGGGAATGCTAAGAGGGTGTTTGTCCTGTTGAAAAAATGTTGAGAATTTCTCAACAGTAAAAGAATTGGCGTTGACATGAAACTAAAAGGTGTTATATTATCGAAGTATAACCAAAAGGTGTTATGTTGTAACGCCGAGTAAAGGAGAATGAAAATGGAACAACAAAATACATTAAATGATATTAAACAAACAATTGTTTTTAACGCGTCTATTCAAAAGGTATGGAGTGTAGTATCAACTGCAGAAGGGATTGCGTCATGGTTTATGCCAAATGATTTTGTATTAGAGGTAGGACATGAATTTCATGTGCAATCACCATTTGGGCCATCACCATGTAAAGTGTTAGAGATTGATGAGCCAAACTATTTATCTTTCTCATGGGATACAGATGGCTGGGTTGTTTCATTTAATTTGAAAGACTTAGGAGATAACAAAACAGAATTTACGTTAATTCACGGCGGCTGGAAACATCCTGATGAAATTCTTCCGAAAGCAAATGCGAAGAGCTCTATTATTCGCGATAGAATGAGCGGTGGTTGGGTAGCGATTGTAAATGAAAAACTGAAAAAGGTTGTCGAAGGCTAAGTGTCCTCGTCAGCAGCGAAATATGATGTATTTCAAGCAATTGCTGATCCAACCCGCCGAGAAGTAATACGGTTATTAAGTGACAAAGAGTTACCGATTTCCAAAATAACGGATCATTTTCCGATGAGTCGTACTGCGGTTGTAAAGCACCTTCATATTCTTTCGGAAGCGAATTTAGTAAGTGGAAGAAAAAGCGGAAGAGAGAAGATATATCGTTTGCATCCAGAACCATTAGAAGAATTACAACAGTGGCTCTCATATTATGAACGTTTTTGGGATAATAAATTATCCATGCTGAAACATATTGTGGAGAATGAAGAATAAAAAAAGGATGACCAAAATGGTCATCCTTTTTATTGTTGCTCACTTGTTTGTGTAGCTGGCTTTAATAAAAGCCAACCGATAATTAATGTACATACTGCTAATACGAAAGTGCTCATATAAATAACGTGTACACTTGCAGCTAATGCGGATTGTGATTCAGTGGCTACACTTGCTGTAGTCCCGCCGTGTCCACCAGATACAAGATCAAGGTTTTTAATGCCGCGTGCATGAATCATCGTATTAAAGATTGTTCCAAAGATTGCAGCACCTAACGTTTGACTGAATGTATTAATAAATGTGTTTAAACCAACGGCTGTTCCGCGTGTATGAGCTGGTACGGCTGCTTGAATTGTTACCATGTAAATCGGTGTCACAAGCCCCATTCCTAAGCCGAATAATCCGACTGCTACATAAATAAGGAACGATGGTGAATTTGTTGATAGTGTAAATAATAAGAACGTAGCGACTGATAAAATGCTAGCTCCAAGTAAAATGATTTGTTTCGTTTTTAATTTGCCTACTAAGTTACCAGAGAAAATAGCGCCAAATGTCCACATAACAGGGATTGGCATTAAAATAAGTCCAGCTTCTGTAGCATTTTTCCCTAATACACCTTGGCTCCAAATTGGAAGGTACATTGTAATACTAATAATCATTGCGCCAGCAATAAGAGTTAATATATTTATCGTAGATAATGTACGGTTAGAGAAAAGTGCTAGCGGAATTAATGGTTCTGGAGATTTTTTCTCGATGAATAAGAAAATAATAAATGAAATAGCGGCAAAGATTAATAGGCCGATAATTGTCATGTCTCCCCAGTTTTGCTTACTGCTACCTGTTAATAATGCATATAGTAGAGCGATTGTACTTAATGAGAAGACTGTTGCACCAAGATAATCGATATGATGCTTAGCAGGTTTAATAGATTCTTTGTAGTAAATTGCAATCATTAAGCAAGCGATAATTCCGAATGGAACGTTTAGGAAGAAAATATAGCGCCAAGAAAGGGAATCAACTAAAAATCCACCTACTAACGGTCCGATAACACCGGATACACCCCAAACGGCACTCATCCAACCTTGTGCTTTCGCGCGGTCTTTCGCTTCGCTATATAAGTCTCCAATAATCGTCATTGTGATTGGCATAACAGCACCAGCACCGATACCTTGAAGCGCGCGGAAAAAGATTAATTGTTCCATCGATGTAACGACTCCGCAAAGTGCAGAACCGACTAAAAAGATTGTAGCTCCGATCAGTAAAACTTTTTTACGGCCAAATAAATCAGCGAGCTTTCCGTATATTGGAGTCGAAACAGCTGTTGCAAGCATATAAATTGCATATACCCAACTAACAAGTTCGACGCCTGACAAATCACTCGTTATACGAGGGATTGCTGTACTAACAATCGTTCCTTCTACCGCAGAAAGAAACGTCATTAACATTAAAGACATCATGACTTTTTTTCTCATTTGTTTTCCCCTTACCCTTTTTTAAATATTCAACAATATAAAATATAAAGGTACTAAGGTAAATAAAGCAACAAAAAAGCAATGGAAAGTTACATGGAGCAGATATTTGTCGCTTCTTGTCGGTAAGTCGATAAATTTGGAAAATCGCCGATATAAGTTGCAGAATCGCTGATAAATTTGCGGAATCGCTGATATATTTGTGGAATTGCTCGTATAATTTCATGTACCTATAAAAAAAGAAACAGGAATCCCTGTTTCTTTTTTTAATACTGCATTTTCGCGTTTTCTCCAGCTGTCGTTCCGGCAATTCTACCAGTAACAAGGGCTGATGTAATATTATAGCCACCAGTATAACCGTGAATATCAAGAACTTCTCCGCAGAAATATAAGCCGTTCGTAAATTTAGAAGACATTTCTTTCGGGTTAATTTCTTTCACGGATACACCGCCGCCAGTAACGAATGCTTTTTCAATTGACTGCGTACCATTTACATTCACAGTAAACTCTTTAAAGTCTTTCACAAGTGCACGAATCTTTTCGTGAGAAACTTGTCCAGCTTGTTCGCTACCGTCAATTTCATTTTTTTCTAATAAGAATAGGAAGTAACGTTCAGGAACATAACCTTTTAAAACGTTTTTAATTCCTTTTTTCGGATCTTCTTTCATTTGTTTCAGCATGCGCTGGAATAGTTGCTCACTATTTTCCTCTGGCAATGCATCAATACTCATTTGTATTGTATTCGTTTTAAACTTTTTCAGTGCTTTCACGACGAATTGACTACAGCGAAGAGCAGCGGGTCCGGATAGGCCGAAATGAGTGAAGAGCATGTCCATTTTGTGAGAAATGATAGCTTTTCCTTTCGGGTTTAATACACTTAAGTTTATATCACGTAAAGCAAGGCCTTGTAATGAGCGGTCACGTATAAACGGCTCGTTTGAAAGGATAGGTACTTCTGTTGGGAATAATTCTGTGATTGTATGACCCGCTTTTTCAGCCCAAGCATATCCGTCTCCAGTAGATCCAGTTTGAGGAACTGATTTTCCGCCAACAGCGATAACGACGTGATTTGTTTCTAACACTTCACCTGTTTGCAGTATAACTGCTTTCGTTTGACCATTTTCATATTCAATCGTTTCAACAGGCGTATTTGTACGAATTTTTACACCTAAGTCTTTTAATCGTGTTAAAAGTGCGTCTACAACAGATTGTGCTTTGTTTGACACAGGGAACATGCGACCGTGGTCTTCTTCTTTCAATTTAACACCAAGATTTTCGAAGAATGTAATAATATCTTCATTATTAAAAATAGAAAAAGCGCTGTATAAGAAGCGACCGTTTCCTGGTATATGTTTAACAATTTCATCAAGTGGTAGACGGTTCGTTACGTTACAGCGTCCGCCACCAGAAATTGCAAGTTTACGCCCAAGTTTATTTCCTTTATCAAGAAGTAAGACATTTGCGCCTTCTTCTGCAGCACCAATTGCAGCCATTAGCCCAGAAGGACCGCCGCCGATGACAATAACATCATAATGCATAATATATCGACCTCATTTTCTACATTTCCTGCCTAAAAGAATAGCATGTTTTCCCTTAAAAGAAAAATAGAGTGAAGTACTGCTTAATGAGAGAATTGTGGTACAATACAAAAGTTAGAGTTCAGCACTATCCTGCCATTTGTAGGCGATAAGACTAAAACCTCAAGATTTAGGAGAAGTAAATAGGGAGTCTGTTAGCCTGTAAATGCTCGAATGGTTCAACTAATAAGGAGTAGGAGAGAAGTCTCCAACTAATTATAGTTTCACTTTATGTAGATGTAGGAGGATTTTTGTATGTCCGATTCGAAATTTCTGCGCGGAACGCTTATTGTTACGCTAGGGACATTTTTAGTAAAGTTCTTAGGCATGATTTACGTCTTTCCGTTTCATGCATTAGTAGGAACAGAAGGCGGAACGCTCTATACATATGGATACATTCCATATACGATCTTTTTAAGTATCGCAACGGCAGGTGTGCCACTTGCTGTTTCAAAATTTGTTTCCAAATATAATGCGCTTGGCGATTATAAAACGAGCCGGAGAATGTTCCGCTCGGGAATGGTTATGATGATAGTAACAGGAGTTCTTTCGTTCCTAGTACTGTACATGACGGCGCCATTGTTTGCAGAAGCGATGCTTGGTAAACAAAGTATACACAATAATGTAGGAGAAGTTACGACGATCATTCGTCTTGTAAGTTTCGCACTTATTGTTGTACCAGCAGCGAGTTTAATTCGTGGTTATTTCCAAGGTCACCAGTCTATGGGACCAACTACCGTTTCACAAATTATTGAACAAATTATTCGTATCGTCTTTTTATTAGCAGGTAGTTTTATCGTTATTAAAGTACTTGGCGGTACAGTTGCAACAGCAGTTGGAGTAGCGACATTTGCTGCGTTCGTTTCAGCGGTTGGAGCACTCGGTGTGTTAATTTGGTACTGGCTAAAACGTAAAAAATATTTGGATCAATATTTAATTGAACAAACTGTACCAGAATCAACAGTAAGCACCGTTCAATTGTTTAAAGAGTTATTTGCATATGCGATTCCTTACGTTGTAATTGGGTTAACAATTCCTTTATATCAACAAATTGATACATTGACATTTAACTCAATTATGCAGGCGATTGGTCAAGGGGATATCGCAGAGCGAGCTCTCGGTATTTTCACAATGTGGACGCATAAGTTAATTATGATTCCTGTATCACTTGCAACAGCGTTTAGTTTAACGCTTGTACCAGCAATTACAAAATCATTTACTGAAAAACAATACCGTTATTTGAAATTACAAATTACACAAACATTCCAGGCGAATATGTTTTTAACATTGCCAGCAGTTGTCGGTATTTCTTCACTGGCATATCCAATTTATACTGCGTTTTACGATTCAGATCCACTAGGTGGACAAGTATTAATGTGGTATGCACCAGTTGCGTTGTTATTCGCTTTATTTACAGTAACAGCGGCAATCCTGCAAGGTATTAACCAGCAGAAGCATGCGATTATTGCGCTTATAATGGGCGTTATTTTGAAATTTGTATGTAACGTAATCTTTATTCGTTATTTCGGTACAGTAGGAGCAATTCTAGCAACAGCAGTTGGTTTCTTAGCTTCTGTTTGGTACACAAATCAACAAATTAAAAAATACGCACACTATTCATTCGGTGTTGTATATAAAAGAACATTCCAAATTGCAGTACTAACACTTATAATGGTCGTTGCTGTAAAACTATCACAATGGCTTCTATCCTTCATGATTTCGCCTGATGGCCGTATTGGTGCTCTTATAACAGTTGCAATTTGTGCAGGTATTGGCGGTCTTGTTTACGGATTGTTAGCAATTCGCACAGGAGTACTTGAAAGAGTATTTGGCGGAGAAGCATTAGATAAAATTCAACGTAAACTTGGTAGTAGATTTAAAATAAAGTTGAAATCAAGAGGGGCGTAATTACGTCCCCTTTTCTATGATAAATAAAGAAGGTGAAAAACGTGAGATTAGATAAATTATTAGCAAATATGGGATATGGAAGTAGAAAAGAAGTAAAGAAATTATTGAAAGACGGCGTTGTGAAAATTGATGGAACGCCAGTAAAAGATGCGAAAGTTCATGTAAATGTAGAAGAGCAAGAAGTTATGATTCACGGTGAAGTTGTGGAATACAAAGAATTTGTTTACTTAATGATGCATAAACCACAAGGTGTTATTTCAGCGACGGAAGATGATAATCATGAAACAGTAATAGATTTATTAGAATTAGAAGATGCAATCTTTGATCCGTTCCCAGTTGGACGACTTGATATCGATACGGAAGGTTTCTTATTGATAACAAATGATGGGAAGTTATCACATCAATTATTATCTCCGAAAAAGCATGTGCCGAAAAAATATTATGCACACGTTGCAGGAGTAGTAACAGAAGAGGATGTAAAAGAGTTTGCTAAAGGTGTTATTTTAGATGATGGCTATGAAACAAAGCCAGGTGCACTTACAATATTGAAAAGCGATGATATTTCTGAAATTGAGCTTGTGATTACGGAAGGGAAATTCCATCAAGTGAAGCGTATGTTTGAAGCGGTAGGGAAAAAAGTAGTCTACCTAAAGAGAACAGAGATGGGTCCGTTAGTATTAGATGAAGAACTAGAACTTGGACAATACCGAGAGCTAACAGATGAAGAAGTAGAAATGTTAAAAACATATCAAGTAGATACTGAAAAGTAGTACCTTTATAGGCGCAGAAAAGACCCCTTTCTAATTATTAGAAAGGGGTATGTATTTATTTACATACAATTATTTTTCATTATGAGGTCATTCTCACTTTCTTTCCTGTTGTTGTCCACTTACCGCGGCAAGGGCTATACACGAGTTCATTAAACTGCAACACATTTAGATCACGTTGTATCGTTCGCGGTGTGATCCCGAACTCATCTACAAGGTCTTTCGTCGTTACCGTTCCGTTTTCATTGATGTACATATAAATTGATTTAATGCGTGTTAGCATACGAGTAGTTGTAGGTTTCAAGAGAAAACCACTCCTCTACTAGTTTTTTTGACCCCATTCAGGAAAGAAGGTCGTTACTACCATTGTACTCTACATGATAAAATTCATGCTTTAATCTACTTAAATTTTACAGAAATTTAACAAATATTCATATAGAAAAATATTGGTAGTTGACATTGTATATATGGTCAGTCAACTAACACATAAAATTCTACGTAAAACGCCAAATTCCTGCAAATTTTTTTGAAAAAATAAAAGAAAAACTAATAAGAAATATCTGAAATATTACAATTGTTCGGTATTTAGTTTTCGTGTATGGCATAAGAGATTTCGGTTTGTTATGATGAAAGAAACAATATAGTGAAGGATGGATGCGTGATGTCAGCAATTAATTGGACAGAAGAAGTTGCGAAACGAAAAGATGATTTAATTCGTGATACACAACAATTTTTACAAATTAAAAGTGTATGGGAAGAAGAATCGGCGAAAGAGGGCGCACCATTCGGTGAAGGTGTAGAAAAAGCTTTATCTTTCATGTTACATAAAGGAGAAACTGAAGGTTTTGCTTCTAAAAATTTAGAAGGATATGCAGGTCATCTTGAAATGGGACAAGGAGAAGAGTTAGTAGGCATTCTTTGTCACGTTGATGTTGTACCAGAAGGAGATGGCTGGACGACTCCTGCATATAGTGCGGATATTCGCGATGGAAAGATTTTTGCACGTGGTGCAATTGACGATAAAGGCCCAACGATGGCAGCATATTATGCGATGAAAATTGTGAAAGAATTAGGCTTACCTCTTTCAAAACGTGTTCGTATGATTATAGGAACAGATGAGGAAAGTAATTGGAAATGTGTAGATCACTACTTTAAAAATGAAGAAATGCCAACAATCGGTTTTGCACCAGATGCAGACTTTCCAATTATTAATGCAGAAAAAGGAATTTCTGATATACAAGTTGTGCAAAATGGTAGTGAAGAGAAAAAAGGTACATATGAACTTGTTTCATTTGATTCAGGGCGCCGTTTAAATATGGTTCCTGATTTTGCAGAAGCGGTTATTACAGGAGAAGATGTAAATGCACTTACAGTAGCATATGAAGAGTATTTACAAACTGCTAAAAAAATAGGGAAATCGACTATAGAAGGAAATGCAGTGACGTTGCAAATAGAAGGAATTTCAGCGCACGGATCTACTCCTGAAAAAGGAGAAAATGCAGGTTTATTATTAGCAAACTTCTTAACTACAGTTTCACTTAATGGAAAAGCAACTGCATTTGCGACATTTGCAACAGAAACATTTACTGGTGATATTTTTGGTGAAAAAGCTACTATTGCTTATAAAGATGAAATTAGCGGTCCGTTAACAGTGAATGTCGGTCGCATTTCTTATACGAAAGAAAACGGTGGTAACTTAGGGCTAAACGTACGTTACCCAGTTACAACTAACTTTGAAGAAACAATTGTGAAGTTGAAAGAATATGTTGGTACGCATGGTTTTGAAGTGGCTGACTATTCTAATTCTCGCCCACATCACGTCGATAAAGATCACGTATTAATCCGTACGTTACAACGTGTGTATGAAGAACAAACAGGTGAAAAAGCAGAACTATTAGCAATCGGCGGCGGTACTTATGCTCGTTCATTAAAAGCTGGTGTGGCATTTGGCCCGCTATTCCCTGGAAAAGAAGAACTTGCGCATCAAAAAGATGAGTATATCGAAATTGAAGACTTATTAAAAGCAACAGCAATTTACGCGCAAGCAATTCATGAATTAGCGAAGTAATGGATATATAAATAATGTCCGCTCTCTATTTTGGAGAGCGGCTTCTTTTTACCTGAATGAGATAAGAAAGAAAAGCAACAATAGAAAGAAGGAGAAGATGTACATGGAACTGCATTATTTTGTCGCAATTACGTTACCGAATCATATAAAAGAAATGCTGTATAACTATAAAAAGGACATGCAAGAGGAATTACAATTTCGTTCATGGGTACATAAAGAAGACTATCATATTACCCTTTCATTTTTAGGGAGTGCAACGGAGGAACAATTAGAGGGAATAAAAAATGGATTACAAACAGTTGCAGAAACAAAAGAACTATCGTTCACGTTACAAGGTTTTTCAACGTTTGGTAGGGAAGATCAGCCCCGTATTTTTTGGGCGAAGGTAAGTGAGAATCACGATTTGTTTCAGTTGCAAAAGCAAGTACATGCCATTTGTGAAGAAAATGGATTTTCTCTAGAAATACGCCCGTATCACCCACATATTACCGTTGCTCGTAAATGGATAGGAGAAGAAAAGTTTCGTTTAGAAAGTATAAAAGAAGTGCCTGAAATATCATTTCAAGCAGATACAATTACTTTATACGAATCCCACGTGAAAGAAACCCCGAAGTATAAATCGATTGCTGAAATAAAATTACAAAAATAGAATGTTGAAAACGTTTTTTATGCAGGTGAATATACTATAGAGAAGAATGGAGTTACTGTATAGAGTCTTGTTGATAAGAAAAGCCTTATCATTTGCAGCTCATTTTATCTCGCCTAATTGGTGAAGGCTAATAATAAGTGAGGATGGAAAAATTTTCTCGCTCATTAAAGTTTCACTTTATTTTAACTTTGAGAATGATGGTGATTTTTTTATGTTGAAAGTAAAACGTCCATTTGATGCCTATTTAGATGAAATGAATAAAATTACAATTTTGCTCCCACATGCGTATGGAACAAGTCGGACATTTCGTTTGCAAGAAGGAAGTAATGTGAAAGATTTACCGATTGCTCATACTATTGCGCTTCCAGATGCAACGAAGTATGAGTGCTTTATAGAAGAGCCGCTAGATGTGGGGAAGTATTATACAGTACGAGATGAACGGAATGAAGAAACTGATTTACAAATAGGTGCTGTTATTCGAACAAAAATTTTCGATGAAAAGTATTATTACGAAGGTACAGATTTAGGTGCTGTGTATCAAAAACAAGAAACGACATTTAAAGTATGGGCCCCAACTGCAAGGCTCGCGAAAGTAAGAATTTATAAGAGCGATAAAGAATATGCCGATCATGAAATGTACAGGGGAGAAAACGGAGTTTGGATTCAAACATTACAAGGTGATTTAGACGGAGCACGCTATACATTTCTTGTTTGTATTAATTTAATATGGAACGAAGCGGTGGATCCTTACGCAAAGTCAGTGACTGTAAATGGAAAGTATGGCATTGTTATCGATTTAGAAAAGACGACTGTAACGAAACGAGAGCAATTACCACCATTACAAGCAATGACAGATGCCATATTGTATGAATTGCATATTCGTGATGCTACTATTCATCCGAACAGTGGAGTGAGTAAAAAAGGGACGTATAAAGGGCTAATGGAAGAAGGAACAACAGGACGAAATGGGACATTGACAGGTTTGTCTCATATAAAAGATTTAGGCGTTACGCATGTTGAATTATTGCCTTTATATTGTTTCGGTGGTGTGGATGAGGCGAATCCTTCTTCTGCCTATAATTGGGGGTACAATCCATTATATTACAATGCACCAACAGGATATTATGCTACAAACCCCTCTGATCCGTATAACAGGATAGTTGAGTGCAAACAACTAATTGAAACATTTCATGAACAAGGTATTAGGGTGATTATAGATGTTGTATATAATCATGTTTATGAAAGAGAGCTATCATCATTTGAGAAGCTTGTTCCAGGATACTATTTTCGTCATGGTGAAGATGGTATGCCTTCTAATGGGACGGGAGTCGGAAATGATATAGCATCTGAACGGAAAATGATGAGGAAATTCATTGTAGAGTCTATTTTATATTGGCTTACTGAATACAATGTCGATGGATTCCGATTCGATTTAATGGGAATTTTAGATGTTGATACAATGAATATGATAGAGAAAGAAGTGCGAAACATAAAACGAGATGCTTTGTTATTAGGAGAAGGATGGGATTTACAAACACCGCTTCCTCTTGAGGAAAAAGCAACGTTAAATAATGCGAAGAAAATGCCACATATCGCGCAGTTTAATGATCAATTTCGTGATGGGATAAAAGGGAGTACATTTCATATAAATAAGCGTGGTTTTGCATTTGGTGGGCATGTAGACTGTAATCATTTGCAGTATATTGCAGCAGGAAGTCTTTTAAGTATGAAAGAAACAGGGCTGTTTTTAGAGCCGGCGCAAAGCATTAACTATGTAGAATGTCATGATAATATGACGATGTGGGATAAACTAGTGCGCAGTAATGAAGAATCAGAAACGATTTTGAAAAAACGTCACCTATTAGCGAGCGCAATGGTTATTCTTTCACAAGGCATTCCTTTCTTACACGCAGGGCAAGAGTTTTATCGTACGAAGAAAGGAAATGAAAATAGTTATAATGCAAATGATGAGATCAATCAATTAGATTGGGATCAAAAAGAGAAAGAGATAGAAACCGTTAACTATATAAAAGGTTTAATTGCGATTCGTAAAGAGCATGGGGCATTCCGATTACAAAATGCAGACCTTATAAAAAAACATATGACTTTTTTACAAACATCTACAGAAGTACTTGCATATCACCTAGAGCATGCAGAATCGTTTGGGCCGTGGAAAGAGATTATCGTCTTATTTAATAGCGGTTTAGAAGCTAAAACTGTGCAACTTCCGAAAGAAGCAACGTGGCATGTGTTAGTAAACGAAAACGAAGCGAAAATAGAGCCAATTTCTTCATTTAGAGGAAAGGAACTTAGGCTCGCTCCAATTAGCACGTATATATTGACGATAATGTGACAAATCGCTACTTGACGATGAGAATGTAATAAATGTAGAATTGACAAAGGTGACGATTTTGATAAGTTGTCATTCTATGACAGGTTTTGTAAAATAAAATAGAGGATTTTTGGCTTAGGCTAATTTTTCTTTTCATTTACAGTAAAATATATGAATCCACAACATGTGTAGAAATGTTGCGGTTTTTCTTTTCATAACTATAAAAGATAAGGATTTGTTAACGGGTAATGAATATGGAATGGTTGGAACAATTATTAGGAAAAGAGTGGAGTCTTGTACCGGCTGGTGGAGTAACGGGCGATGCATATATTGCGCAAAACGGACAACAGAAGTTATTTTTAAAGCGGAATACATCGCCCTTTTTAGCGGTATTGTCAGCAGAAGGAATTGTTCCAAAATTACTTTGGACAAGAAGGGTAACGAATGGTGATGTAATTTCTGCTCAAAAATGGCTTCCGGGACAGAAGCTAGAGCCAGAGGATATGAAACTAGAACGTGTTGCGAAACTTTTGAAGAAAATACACTCCTCTAAAGCGCTTGTACAGATGATTCAAAGACTTGGGAAGCAGCCGCTTCACGCACAAGAGTTATTACAACAACTGCAACTCGTTTTAAGAGGAGATATAAGGGATGATGAAACAATTCAGCAAGGCCTTCAATATTTAATGGATTCATTAAAAGCTATTGAATACAATGAATTCGTTGTATGCCATTGTGATGTAAACCATAACAACTGGCTATTGTCGGATGAAGATGAATTGTTTTTAATTGATTGGGATGGAGCTGTAATTGCTGACCCAGCTCTAGACCTCGGTATGTTATTATATTGGTACATTCCGCGCCAGGAGTGGAGTGAGTGGCTCGGTTATTATGATATTGAAATGGATGAATCGCTGCTTAGGCGTATGAGATGGTATGTGATAGCACAAACGATTTTGTCTATTCAATGGCATACAACAAAAAAACAGCAAGCAGAAGCTGAATATTGGCATCAATATTTACAGCAACTACTTGCTTCAGAATAATACTTAAGAAAAATTGTCCATTCCAGCAATCCACTGAGTAAGTTGTTCTTGATTATTGGAAATATGGTTGTCCAAATTAGAGGAAGATTTACCCGATTGACTATAAGAATATACATCGTTTAGCATTGTTTTAGCGTCACTACTTATATTATCGTTTGCGAGTAACGATTGAATGAGGCGCTCTAATTGCTCGCATTCTGAAACTGTCCCGCAGCAATCACTTTGGTGGTTGACTAAAATATCTTTCAGCACTTCTAATTGATGTTGTTGATTAATTGGCATGAACGGATCATCCTTTCGATTGTTTTTCTCTTCAAATGTAAGAGAAAAAGCTGTTTCGTCATGGAATGTTTAATGCTGTATGTAGTTTTTATCAAAATGGTACATCTTATACTTGAAAGAAACGGACCGAGTGCTCGTACGTACTTGGTTTTTTGTTTGGTAGATTGATTAAAAAAGAAAGAAGGAATTATTCCTTTAAAATAGCTATGTAAAGAGAGGGAAACATCTATGCGTTTAAGACATAAACCGTATGCAATGGATCGAATTAATGAATATTCACATATCGTAATCGGAAACCCAGAGGAGCGCGCTGGTAGCTGGAAAGAAGTATTTGGAAACGAACAACCAATTCACATTGAAGTAGGTACAGGTCGTGGCCGCTTCATGTATGATATGGCAAAAGCGAATCCACATATTAATTATATTGGAATTGAAAAATTCACAAGTGTTGTTGTAGATGCACTTGATAAATTAATTGAAGAAGAATTACCAAACTTAAAGTTAATTAATAAAGATGCTGAAGATTTAACAGTTTTCTTTGCGAAAGGTGAAATTGATCGCGTTTATTTAAACTTCTCAGATCCATGGCCAAAGAAACGTCATACGAAGCGTCGTTTAACGTATAAAACATTTTTACGTAATTACGAAGAAGTGTTAGTAGAAGGCGGAGAAATTCATTTCAAAACAGATAACCAAGGTCTATTTGAATATTCTCTTATGAGTATGGCTGAGTATGGTATGTTACTAACGTACTTAAGCTTAGATCTTCATAACAGCGACTTTGAAGGTAACATCATGACTGAATACGAAGAGAAATTCTCTAGTAAAGGTCATCGTATTTACCGAGTTGAAGCAAAATATCGTACAGAGCCTATGCAGTAATGCATAGGTTTTTTTACATCTAAAATAATCAGAATTTTATGTTAAGATTAATTGAAAGGGGGATGTGTAATGGAACAGTTACAAATTGGAGATATAAAAGTAACGTGGTTAAAAGGCGGGAATACACATTTAGACGGGGGAGCGATGTTTGGTGTTGTGCCGAAAGTACTTTGGTCACGTAAGTATAAACATAATGATACAAATCATATTTATTTACGAACAGATCCGTTACTTTTGCAAACGAAAGACGGAAATATGCTCATTGATTCCGGAATAGGAAACGGTAAATTGAATGAGAAGATGAAGCGGAATCAAGGTGTAACAGAAGAATCATCGGTTTATGAATCATTAGAAAAACTAGGATTAAAGCCAGAAGATATTCACTATGTTTTAATGACGCACCTTCATTTTGATCATGCATCTGGTTTAACAAAATGGGAAGGTGATCACCTTGTACCAGCGTTTCCGAACGCGAAAGTTTACGTAAGTGAAACAGAGTGGAATGAAATGAGGAACCCAAATATTAGATCCCGTAATACATATTGGAAGGAAAATTGGGAGCCGATTGTAGATCAAGTTGTTACGTTCCAGCAAGAAATAGAAATTACAGATGAAATAAAAATGGTGCATACAGGTGGTCATAGTGATGGACATGCAGTTATTGCTTTAGAAAGCCATGGGGAAACGATGCTTCATTTAGCAGACCTATTACCGACGCACGCACATCAAAATGTATTATGGGTAATGGCATACGACGATTATCCGATGACCTCGATTGAAAATAAGCAAAAGTGGATGAAGTATGGTGCTGAAAAAGAGGCATGGTTTACGTTTTACCATGACGCATATTATCGCGCTGTGAAGTGGAATGAGGAAGGGCATATCGTAGAAAAAGTAGAACGGAAAACGAGTATAGAAGCATAAAAATAGGAGGTTGTTCCATCATATTTATTGGAGCAGCCTCTTTTTTATTGTCGGGTTTTGTCGGTAAGTCGATATATTTAAACAAACGCTGATATAAATTGAGTTGCGCCGATATAATTGGGAAATCGCTGATATAAATTGAGTTGCGCCGATATAATTGGGAAATCGCTGATATAAATTGAGTTGCGCCGATATATTCGGAAAATCGCTGATATAATTTTAATCAATACCCGCAATTTCAAAAAAATAAGAGGTTCACCTAATGGGAACCCTCCTTTTTATGCTGCTATAACCTCTAAAACAGTACCTGTTTTAGCATCAACTAAAAATTCAAATCGTTCTTGTATATCATTTAACATTGTTGTAAGACCGCCGCGATAAACTTCATATGCGACATCATATTTTTCAAATGTCTCTGGAACCATATGTACCCAAGAGCCAGTAATTTCACCTTTATGACTTAATGCTTGTTTCACCATTTTCAATGCTTTTTCTGAAGAAATATGGGATTGTTCTTGTACTTTGTTTGCAACGAGATAACCAGCTGCGAACCCAACGCCAAGACCTGCTACTAAACCTTTCCAGCTCATATATTCACCTCAATTCTATAAAATAAAAATAGTGTACCGATAATAATTATAAAGCAAATACAGCTAAAAAAGAAGAAACTAGAAACATTTCGAAAATTTCGTTACAATAAAAGGGGTATTCTACTAAGGTTTGAAAGAAGGGGACTTCGTGAATAAAGAGACATTACAATTATTTCGTACGTTAACAGAATTACAAGGTGCATCAGGTTTTGAACATGATGTACGCCGTTTTATGAAACAAGAATTAAGCAAATATGCGGATGAAATTGTACAAGACGGTTTAGGGAGCGTATTTGGTCTGAAAAAAGGGGACGAAATTGGCCCGCGTGTTCTTGTAGCAGGTCATATGGATGAAGTAGGTTTCATGATTACGCAAATTACGAAAAACGGAATGCTTCGTTTTCAAACGTTAGGCGGATGGTGGAGTCAAGTTCTATTAGCACAGCGTGTACAAGTTATGACGAAGAATGGTCCTGTTATTGGGGTTGTTGGTTCTATTCCTCCTCATTTATTAAGTGACGCGCAACGTGCAAAACCGATGGATATAAAAAATATGTTAATTGATATAGGTGCAGATAGTTATGAAGATGCGATTGAAATTGGTGTAAAACCAGGACAACAAATCGTGCCGATTTGCCCATTCACGCCGATGGCAAACGAAAAGAAAATTATGGCGAAAGCTTGGGACAACCGTTACGGATGTGGCCTTGCAATCGAATTGTTAAAAGAATTAAAAGATGAAACATTACCAAACACATTATACTCTGGTGCTACTGTACAAGAAGAAGTAGGTCTCCGCGGAGCGCAAACAGCTGCAAATATGATTCAACCAGACATTTTTTATGCGCTTGATGCAAGTCCAGCAAACGATGCATCTGGTGACAAAACGCAGTTCGGTCAATTAGGAAAAGGTGCTCTTCTTCGTATTTATGATCGCACGATGGTAACACATAGAGGGATGCGCGAATTCATTTTAGATACAGCAGAAACAAGCAACATTCCGTACCAATACTTTATTTCACAAGGTGGTACAGATGCGGGCCGTGTACATACAAGTAACTCTGGTATCCCATCAGCAGTAATTGGTGTTTGTGCACGCTATATTCATACACATGCTTCAATTTTACATGTTGATGATTATGCAGCGGCGAAAGAATTAATTACGAAGCTTGTAAGAACAACAGATAAAACGACGTTAGAGACAATTAAGAATAACGCGTAGAAGAAAGGGCTAAAAGCTCTTTCTTTTTTTAGGTAGGAGAGATGACCCAGCGATGAGTTGTGGCGGTTAGTGCCTAATGGGTGCTCGAATGATGTGTGAAGACCGCGGGTAGGAAGAAAGAAGAAGCCTGTTTTTGTGTTTAGGACCAGTAATATTGTAGAAAGCGACCTTCTTTTATGGGGAGAAGGAATTCCCTGATGGTGTGTGGTAGTGGTTGGTACTTAATTTGTGCCGAAGCGGATATTAGAATAGAATGATGAATTTTTATAGAGGTGAACGAAATGAAAGTAGTAGTTGGATCGAAGAATAAAACGAAGGTTGGGGCTGTGGAGAAGGTTTGGAAAGATGCTGAAATTACATCTCTTTCTGTTCCGTCAGGAGTATCAGCTCAGCCTTTCTCAGATGAAGAGACGATGCAAGGAGCGATCAATAGAGCGAAGCGAGCGCTAGAGGACGGAGAAGCTCCAATTGGGATTGGGCTAGAAGGCGGCGTAATGAAAACGGAGCACGGTTTATTTATGTGTAACTGGGGCGCGCTAGCAACAAGTGATGGGAAAGTATTTGTGGCCGGAGGAGCGCGTATTACGTTACCAGACGATTTTTTAGCACCTCTTGAAGATGGTAAGGAATTAAGCGAAGTGATGGAAGAGTTTGTGCAGCGAAAAGATATTCGTAGTCACGAAGGTGCGATCGGTATTTTTACAGATGATTATGTCGACCGTACGGAATTATTTGTACACGTTGTTAAGTTGTTAGTTGGGCAATATAAGTATGACAAAAAGCAAGCATAAACCTTGCACCGTGCGCGATGTATGGTAGTATAAAAGAAAGATTATAACATGAAAAATGTACCCGTTAGAGGAGGAAATATAGATGAAGTCATTAGAAAGCATGGAGCAATTCCAACAGTTAAAAAATGAAGAGAATGTAGTCTTTATGTTCTCAGCAGAATGGTGCCCAGACTGCCGCTTTGTAGACCCATTTATGCCAGAAGTAGAAGAGAAATATAGTGATTTCTCATTTTACTATGTAGATCGCGATGAGTTTATTGATCTATGCGTAAAATTAGACGTATTTGGCATTCCGAGCTTTGTAGCGTACAATAAAGGTGAAGAAACTGGTCGCTATGTAAACAAAGATCGTAAAACACAAGAACAAATCGAAGAGTTCATTGAAGGTTTAAAATAAGGCAATTTGCCAATTGAATTGTAAAACAACCTCTACCTTCGCGGGGGAGGTTATTTTTTTGGAAGGGAGGAAAAAGAGATGAAGATGACAAGTAAAAAGATGAAAGATGAGTTAATAAAGAAATTATCTCGCCCAGAATGGGACTTTCAGTATGATAGTGAGAAAGAAGTTTTACGTATTGAACAAAAAGAATCCAAAAAAGGTATTAACGTATCGCTTCCAGGAGTTGTGGCAAAATGGGAAGTGAACAAAGAAAAGGCAATTGAAGAAGTTGCTTATTACGTACAAGAAGCGCTAATTGCGATGCATAAAGAAGAAAATAGCGGAGCGAAAATTTTACCTGTTATTCGCTCTACTTCTTTCCCGAAACAAGCAGAAGAAGGAAATCCGTTTATTATGACGGATCATACGGCGGAAACACGTATTTACTATGCGTTAGATTCGAATAAAACGTATCGACTAATTGACGAGCGTCTATTACAAAAATTAGAACTTACAGAACAGCAAGTGCGTGAAATGGCATTATTCAACGCACGCTCATTAGGTTATGAATTTAAACAAGACACAGTAGCGGGTAATACATTCTACTTTTTAAACACAAATGATGGGTATGACGCGACTCGTATTTTAAACGAATCGTTACTACAATCGATGCGTGAAAAGATTTCTGGTGACATGGTTGTTGCTGTTCCTCACCAAGATGTATTAATTATTGCTGATATCGTCAACGAAATCGGTTATGATATTATTGCACAAATGACAATGAAATTTTTTGCCGAAGGGCATGTTCCGATTACATCACTTTCATTCGTATATGAAGATGGAGAATTTGAACCAATCTTTATTTTAGCGAAAAATCGGAAGAAGACAGATGGAAAAGAGAAAGGATGAACGAAGTGAACGTTTTTTACAACCTTGAAGGAATTGGTGACACTTTAATTGTTGCCTTACAAGATATTACTTTAGAGAACCGTACTTTTGATCGCAAAGGAGATGTTGCACGCGTATACGATCGTGAAAGCAACGAGACAGCAGGATTCAACATCTTTAATGCATCTTCTTACTTAGAAGTAAAAGAAACAGGCAACCTTACATTAACGAAAGAGCTTGTAGAGAAAATCAACGAAATTTTAGCGAAGAATGGCTTTGAAGAAACAGTAGAAGCAGATCTTTCTCCGAAATTTGTTGTAGGCTATGTAGCTGAAAAAGAAAAACATCCAAATGCTGATAAGTTAAACATTTGTAAAGTAGAAATCGGTACAGAAACATTACAAATCGTATGTGGTGCACCAAACGTTGATGCAGGACAAAAAGTTGTCGTTGCAAAAATCGGCGCTGTAATGCCAAGCGGTATGTTAATCAAGCCAGCTGAGCTTCGCGGTGTTCCTTCTTCTGGAATGATCTGCTCTGCACGTGAATTAGAGCTTCCAGATGCTCCACAAGAAAAAGGTATTCTTGTATTAGAAGATAGCTTTGAAGTTGGACAAGAGTTTAAATTTTAATTGATATAAGAAAAGAGAGGTTGTCCTTTTGGACAGCCTCTCTTTTTTTGTCATTCTTTGTCGGTAAATCGAAATTTCGTGTTAAATCGTTGATATATTGAGAGTTGTGATAGATATATTTAAAAAATCGTTAATATGATAAGGATGTCACTTTTTTTCTTAAAATCTATATTGTATTTTATAAACAATCTAGTTAAAATTTAGAAAAGTAGAAGGGGATAGAAGTATGAAACAGCAACCAAAAATCGCAGAACTTCTAAAACGAATTGAAACTTCAAAACAGCAAGATGTTGAGCTAGGTACTTATGAAATATATTTGTTTAGTGAAAGTGAATGAGAAAAAGGACAAATCGGTTACCGATACGATAAACATAAAAATTCATTAATAAGTGAAGAACACGGAAAATGGAAAGAAGAATGGATTACAATTGGATATGAAACGGATATGGGCGATCCAGTTTTCGTAAATATAGATGATGCCGCTTATCCGCTTTATACTGCAGAACGTGGTACAGAAAAATGGCAACCAGTTTATATTGGAAATATAGATGAGATTATAGGGCAATTATAAGAAAAACTTTGAATCCGGTGCAAAGTGATGGGAGAGAAGTATGAAGTATATAAAAATAATGAGCATGATTGCATTCATTGGAATATATATGGCCGGTTGTTCACAAGGGCAGCCGAAAAAAGAAACTACATCTTCTATACAAGAGAAAAACAAAGATACCAAAGAAGACGCACCGGTAGAAAAGCAACAAGAAAAGAACGAAGAATCGCAAGCAATTCAAACGAATGAGCAAGTAGAACATAAGCAAGAGGAAGTATCATCTGATGAAAAGAAAGAAGAAACTACGCCAGTGCAGCCGACTGAGCAACCAGTGCAAAATAATGAACAAAAAGTAGAGAGTAATGAAAAACAAGAGAAGTTTCTCGTCGTTATTGATCCAGGGCATCAACAAAAAGCGAATTTAAATTTAGAGCCGATTGGACCAGGGGCAACAACGCAAAAATATAAAGTGACAGACGGTACAACAGGTGTTGTGACGAAAAAGAGAGAGGCTGTACTTGTATTAGAAATGGCTTTTTTATTAAAAGAAAAGCTTGAAGCAAAAGGGATACAAGTATTAATGACGAGAACATCACAAGACGTTGATATAAGTAATAAAGAAAGGGCGACATTCGCAAATAATCATAAGGCTAATTTATTTTTACGTCTTCATGCAGATGGTTCTGAAAATCCAAACCAAAGTGGATTCGCTGTATTGACGCCGGCAGAAGGAAGTCCGTATACGAAAGAGATTTATGCGGAAAGTCTTCAAATCTCTCAAACGATTGTAAATAAAATGAGAGAGAATCAACAAGTGAAAGTGAATGGAATTAAATTCAGGGATGATCTTTCTGGATTTAATTGGTCCAAAGTACCTGGTGTACTATTAGAACTTGGGTTTATGTCAAATCCTGAAGAAGATAAAAAATTATCTGACTCGCAGTATGTAAATTCCTTGTTGCAAAGTGTAACGGATAGTGTAGATGAATATCGGAAGAGTAAAGCTTAAACGCAGTCTTACATGAAAGACTGCGTTTTTTTATATGAAAACACTCGTAAATTAGAATATTATGGATAAATATGACATGCTTAATTTTACCTGCACTTTTTGCCGAATGCTGATACAATAAAGGATGTTACTATTTAGTAGAAAGAGTGGTAAGCATGTTAGATTGGATGAAAAAGCTGTTTAACAAAGAGGAAGAACAAACAGCGATGAATAAAGAAGTACCAAAGCAAATTGAAAGTCAGCCGAAAATTCCTCGTGTAAACCACTACACTGAAGCAAGAGAAGCACAAATGGCAAGTAGGAATGCAGGTAAATGCCGTTTTCCTTTAGTACCGGATAATGGGTTCGATGAAGAGGATGAAAGCGAAGTAAATCGCTTCGAAGAACAACCTGTTCAAGGAGTAACATATGAAGAACCGACTGCCCAAAGAGGAATAAAGGTGGAAAGAAGCAGACGACCGTATGTGGAAAAGGTAGTTTCTACATATGAAGAGCCGGAAGTGCAATATGAACCGGTGCGGGAGTCTGTCGTAAAGAAAGCATCTACACCAGCGCAAGAGAGTAACCGTAGACCATTTCGGCCAACAGAAATGATTTCGCCAATTTATGGATATAATCGTCCTTCAGTAGAGAAAAAGGAAGAAAAGCAGGAGGAAGTAAAGGAAAGAGAAGACCTTGAAATATCTGTAGAGGGTAAATCAGTCGTTGATGCATGGTTAGAGAAAAAAGGATATACATTATCTGATTTCTCAGAAGGACAAGCACCAACTTCTTCTAGTCATAGAGCTGCTAACCAGCAAGGAGAGCAACAATATGAAGAGAATAAAAAGGAAGAAAAGTCAGTAGTTGATCAATGGCTAGAGAAAAACGGTTATGAAATTGAACGCCAAGTGCCTTTAGTAGAAGAAAAAGAAGTGATTCAAGAAATGAGTACACCGCAGGAAGTTTCAGCGGATGAATTACTTCATAAAACAGTAGCTGAGCAGATGGAAAGTGCTAAGCTAGAAAAAGATGTAGTGGTGTTAAACGAAAACAATCTACAAGAAGAATTAGTAGCTTCTAAAGTAGAGCACGAGGATACAATATTATCAGAAGAAATTAAACGTAATACAGAAATAAAACAACCTACTATTGAAGTAGAAAAGCAAGCTCCAGAAGAATCAGTGATTGTCAAAGCAGAAGAAAAACTTGAAGAAACAATCATTGTGGAAATACCAGAAGAAGTGTCAAAAGTAGAAGTAATTGCAGAAACGGAAGAGTTTGAAGAAGTAGTTATGGAAACAGAGGCACCTGAAGAAGTGGAAGTAATTACAGAAACAGAAGAGTCAGAAGAAGCTGAAGTAATTGCGGAAACAGAAGAGTCAGAAGAAGCTGAAGTAATTGCGGAAGCAGAAGAGTCAGAAGAAGTGGAAGTAATTGCAGAAACGGAAGAGTCAGAAGAAGTAGAAGTAATTACAGAAACAGAAGAGTCAGAAGAAGCTGAAGTAATTGCGGAAGCAGAAGAGTCAGAAGAAGTGGAAGTAATTGCAGAAGCAGAAGAGTCAGAAGAAGCTGAAGTAATTGCGGAAGCAGAAGAGTCAGAAGAAGCTGAAGTAATTGCGGAAGCAGAAGAGTCAGAAGAAGTGGAAGTAATTGCAGAAACGGAAGAGTCAGAAGAAGTGGAAGTAATTGCAGAAACGGAAGAGTCAGAAGAAGTGGGAGTAATTGCGGAAGCAGAAGAGTCAGAAGAAGTAGAAGTGATTGCAGAAATAAACGCGCCTGTAGTAGAGACATTTGTAGCACTTGAGGACATTCAGCAAGAAGATGAAGCAATTGAACAAAAGAGTGAATTCATACATGTTGCTGAGGCTGATGAACAAACGAAGAAAGATGTTCAAAGCTTTGCGGATGTTTTAATTGCAGAAAAACAACCAGTTGTAGAAGAAGCGCCAGTCGCAGAAGAGCAACAAGTTGTAGAAGAAGCACCGGTCGTAGAAGAGCAATCAGTTGTAGAAGAAGCGCCAGTCGCAGAAGAACAACCAGTTGTACAAAAAGAAGAACCAAAACGTGAGAAAAAGCGTCATGTACCATTTAATGTTGTTATGTTGAAACAAGATAGAACACGATTAATGGAAAGACATGCAGCTAGAGCAAATGCAATGCAGCCTTCTGCTAATGTACGAGTAGAGAATAAGCCAGTGCAACAAGAGGTAGCAGAACCACAAGTGGAAGAACGCCCAGTGCAGCAAGTAGTAGCAAAACCACAAGTGGAAGAGCACCCAGTGCAGCAAGTAGCAGCAGAACCACAAATGGAAGAGCACCCAGTGCAGCAAGTAGTAGTAAAACCACAAGTGGAAGAGCAACCAATGCAGCAAGTAGTAGCAGAGCCACAAGTGGAAGAGCACCTAGTGCAACAAGTAGTAGCAGAACCACAAGTGGAAGAACGCCCAGTGCAGCAAGTAGTAGCAGAACCACAAGTGGAAGAGCACCCAATGCAGCAGGTGGTAGCAGAACCACAAGTGGAAGAGCACCCAATGCAGCAAGTAGTAGCAGAGCCACAAGTGGAAGAACGCCCAGTGCAGCAAGAGGTAGCAGAACCACAAGTGGAAGAGCACCCAGTGCAGCAAGTAGTAGCAGAGCCACAAGTGGAAGAACAACCAATACAGCAAGTAGTGGTAGAGCAAGTACAAAAGCCAATTTCAAGTACGGAAGTACAAGAGAAAGCATATGTTGTAAATCAAAGAGAGAACGATATGCGAAATGTATTGTACACACCACCGACATACACTGTTCCGCCATTAGCGCTGTTGTCGATTCCACAGCAATCAGCGTTAGATAATACAGAATGGTTAGAGGAGCAGAAAGAATTATTAGATACAACGTTTAATAATTTTCACGTTGGAGCACATGTTATTAATGTATCGCAAGGTCCGGCAGTCACTCGTTTTGAGGTGCAGCCAGACCCAGGTGTGAAAGTAAATAAAATTACAAATTTAAGTGATGATATTAAGTTAAGCTTAGCTGCGAAAGATATTCGTATTGAAGCACCGATTCCAGGGAAGAGTGCGATTGGAATCGAGGTTCCAAATAAAGAAAGTAAGCCAGTATTTCTTCGTGAAATTTTAAGAAGTCCTGTATTCACAAAGAGTGAATCACCGCTTACTGTTGCGCTGGGGCTTGATATTTCAGGGGATCCAATTGTAACGGATATTCGAAAAATGCCGCACGGACTTATTGCGGGTGCAACGGGTTCAGGTAAAAGTGTGTGTATTAACGCGATTTTAACGAGTATTTTATATAAAGCGAA
Organism: Bacillus sp. RZ2MS9; assembly: GCF_001816185.2. Taxonomy (NCBI): domain Bacteria; kingdom Bacillati; phylum Bacillota; class Bacilli; order Caryophanales; family Bacillaceae; genus Bacillus; species Bacillus sp. RZ2MS9. The sequence goes on along the minus strand of NZ_CP049978.1, from coordinate 4,589,203 downwards.
ACCACATGAAGTGAAGTTAATGTTAATCGATCCGAAGATGGTTGAGCTTGCACCATACAATTCTGTTCCACATCTTGTAGCACCTGTTATTACGGATGTAAAAGCAGCGACAGCTGCATTAAAATGGGCAGTTGAGGAAATGGAACGCCGTTATGAATTGTTTGCGCATGCTGGTGCTCGTGATTTAACTCGCTACAATACGATTGTAAGTGAGCGAGAAATTCCAGGAGAGACATTACCTTATATCGTTATTGTCATTGACGAGTTAGCCGATTTAATGATGGTAGCACCTGGTGATGTTGAGGAAGCGATTTGTCGTATTGCGCAAAAAGCACGTGCTTGTGGTATTCATTTATTAGTAGCGACGCAGCGTCCATCTGTAGATGTTATTACAGGTTTAATTAAGTCAAACATTCCAACGCGTATAGCGTTTACTGTATCATCTCAAGTTGATTCGCGTACGATTATTGATATTGGGGGCGCGGAGAAATTACTTGGCCGTGGTGATATGTTATTCTTAGGGAACGGTACATCTAAGCCAGTTCGTGTACAAGGTGTATATGTATCGGATGATGAGATTGAAAAAACAGTTGATCATGTGAAAAAGCAAATGAAGCCGAATTACTTATTTAAGCAAGAGGATTTATTAGCGAAAACAGAACAAGCTGAGTCGGAAGACGAATTGTTCCTTGATGCATGTCAATTTGTTGTAGAACAAGGGGGAGCGTCCACATCTTCTGTACAGCGAAAATTCCGCATCGGTTATAATCGCGCGGCACGTCTCATTGAAGAGATGGAATCGCAAGGAATTATTTCTGAAGGTAGAGGAACGAAACCGAGAGATGTCCTTATTTCTGAGGATGAATTTGCCGCTATGCAGGAAACGAATGTATAGTAAACGGTTTTGCTGTATACTAAGAGAAAATGTTGGATAGTAAAGTAGGGAGTAAAGCGACATGAAAGAAATTGAATTAAAATTAAAAGGTGAAATAAATAGACTAACAAATAAAACATTTAAATTTGACGAACGTGTTGGAGAAGGGTGGTTCTCTGCCGTTTACTTTTTAAAGACTAGAGAAATCATCGAAGAATTTCGCCCGAAAAGTGTTGTAACGATGCAATTTTTCCAAAAGGAAAATGCAGTTCTTTGCGGAACGGATGAAGTAATTGCATTGCTACAAACATTCGCTAAAAATCCTGAGGAACTTGAGATTAATTCTTTAAAAGATGGCGATAAAATTAGTCCATTTGAAACAGTGTTAACAATTCATGGTCCTTATGAAAATTTCGGATTTTTAGAAGGTGTCATTGATGGGATTTTAGCTCGTCGTACATCGGTTGCGACAAACGTATATAACGTTGTCCAAGCTGCGCGTAGCGTAGATAAAGAAAAACCAGTTATTTTCATGGGAGATCGTGACGATCATTATACACAACAAGCTGGTGACGGTTATGCAGCATACATCGGAGGTATGAGCGCACAAGCGACGCATGCGATGAATGAATGGTGGGGCAAAAGTGGTATGGGGACGATGCCTCACGCATTAATTCAAATGTTTAATGGTGATGTTGTGGAAGCGGCAAAAGCATATCATAAGAAATTCCCAGAAGATGAATTAGTTGTATTAATTGATTACAACAATGATGTCATTACAGATGCACTTCGCGTAGCGCGTGAATTTGGATCAACATTAAAAGGTGTACGTGTAGATACGTCCCGCACGATGATTGATCAATACTTCATTCGCCACCCAGAAGTACTTGGAACATTCGATCCACGTGGTGTAAACCCATCGCTTGTATTCGCACTTCGTAAAGCACTTGATGAAGAAGGATTCCAGCATGTAGACATCGTTGTAACTGGTGGATTTGATGAGAAGCGTATTCGTGAATTTGAAGCTCAAAACGTACCTGTTGACATATACGGGGTAGGAAGTAGCTTATTAAAAATGAATATTGGCTTTACTGGTGATAATGTAGAATTAAATGGGAAACCAGAAGCAAAAGCTGGTCGTAAATATCGTCCAAACCCACGTTTAGAGCGTGTTCAATTAGAAAAAAGAGAAGAGATGTAAAAGAGAGAAAAACTGATAGGTGATTGACCCTATCAGTTTTTCTGTTATCATAGTATAGCGGCTTCTTTTTTGCTATAATGGACTTGTTATGGACATATAAAGAAGTACGTACGAGTTTATCCTGATAAGTGAAGGGAAAAAATAACTTCACTACATCAAAAATGTATGATGATTACCAAAATAAGAAAAGATTCATATACTGTCTTATAGATAGGCCGTTGTATTAGTTCGAAATGTTGGAGGTTCTTTAAGATGACAGTTTACCATTTTGTAGGAATTAAAGGAACAGGAATGAGTTCATTAGCGCAAATTCTTCATGATATGAAGCATACTGTTCAAGGGTCTGATTATGAAAAGCGTTTCTTTACACAAACAGCGTTGGAAAAGCGTAGTATCTCGATCCTTCCTTTTGATAAGAATAATGTAGAAGAAGGACAAGTGATTATTGCAGGAAATGCATTTCCTGATACGCATGAAGAAATCGTAGCAGCAAAAGAATTAAACATCCCAGTCCATCGTTACCATCATTTCTTAGGTGACCTGATGAGCCAATACACAAGTGTTGCTGTAACTGGTGCACACGGAAAAACATCAACAACAGGTTTGTTAGCCCATGTAATGCAAGGTGCACACCCGACATCTTACCTTATTGGAGATGGAACAGGGCATGGGGTAGAAAATAGTAAGTATTTTGTATTTGAAGCTTGTGAGTATCGTCGTCATTTCTTGTCTTATAATCCAGACTATGCAATTATGACGAATATTGATTTTGATCATCCAGATTATTTTGCAGACATCAATGATGTATTCAGTGCATTCCAAGAGATGGCATTGCAAGTGAAAAAAGGCATTATTGCATGTGGAGATGATGAAGAACTTCAAAAAATTCAAGCGAAAGTACCTGTTATTTTCTATGGATTTGGAGAAGATAATGATTTCCAAGCACGCAACATCCAAAAGAGAACAGATGGCACGATATTCGATGTATTCGTTCGTAACACGTACTATGATACGTTCAAAATTACAGGATACGGCAATCACAGCGTATTAAATGCGTTAGCAGTAATCGCGCTTTGCCATTATGAAAATGTTGATGTAGAAGCAGTAAAACATCAATTAACAACTTTTGAAGGCGTAAAACGTCGCTTTAATGAAAAGCCGATGGGAGAGCAAGTAATCATCGATGACTACGCACACCATCCGACAGAGATTAATGCAACGATTGAAGCTGCTCGTCAAAAACATCCAGAGCGTGAAATTGTCGCTGTATTCCAGCCACACACATTCTCACGTACAGAAAAGTTCTTAGATGAGTTCGCAGAAAGCCTAAGCAAAGCTGATCAAGTATACTTATGTGATATTTTCGGATCAGCGCGCGAAAATAAAGGTGAATTAACAATCGAAGATCTGCAAAAGCGTATTGACGGTGCAGAGCTAATTACAGATACAACAACGGATGTATTAAAGAAACATAAAAACGGCGTTCTAATTTTCATGGGCGCAGGTGACATCCAAAAATTCGAAGCAGCTTACGTAAAAGAAGTTCAAGTTGCAGAGAAGTAATAGAAAAGACGCATAGCTTAGCTGTGCGTCTTTTTTGTTGTGTTCAACTTTTATTTATGTATTGACCTAGAGTTAACTCTAGGTTGTAAGATGAAGATGTAAAAACAAGGGGGAGAGAACATGTATAAAATCGGTGAAGTAGCAGAGTTAACTGGGATGGGTATTCATACTTTGCGTTACTATGAGAAATTAGGATTATTACCACCACCAACGCGAAATAGCGGGATCCGCCAATATACAGAAGGTGATGTACGCCTTTTAAAATTTTTATATTCGTTAAAACAAACTGGAATGTCATTAGAAGAGATGGCTCAGTTTGCAAGTGATGGATGTATTATAGAGGAAATTAGGCAGAGAAAAGAGGAAGTACCGGCGAAAGTAAAAAAGAGAATTTCAATTTTAACAACTCACTTAGAGAGATTAAAAAAACAGCAGGAACAATTGCAAAAAGTTGTTCAGCTAACGGAGGAGAAACTAGAAATTTATTACGGTTTTCTAGAAGGTGGAAATTCGGAGGCTGACAATGAAAAATAAAGTATACGCTCAGTTACTTGGATTTGCGATTTTCACTGGTGGGACATTTAATGCTTCGAAATATGCTGTACAGTATTTCGAAGCAATTCATATAGCAGCATGGCGCTTTGGAATTGCTGCATTTGTGATGTTATGTTTGTTAAAAATACGAAAAGATTTTGAGGTAGAGGTATGGAGGGAGAATAAGACTTATTACTTTTTGCTAGGTATTGTTGGTGTATTCGGTTTTAACTTCTTTTTCTTTTTAGGTATGAAACATACAGAAGCTATGAATGGTGCACTGATTATGGCGACGAATCCGCTCGTTACGACGCTATTAGCAAGTTTTATTTTACGAGAAAAGATTATAAAACGCCAAGGTATTGGGATGTTACTTGCATTACTTGGCGTTGTTTTTGTACTGACACAAGGTTCGTTTACGATACTACAAAACTTATCATTTTCAAAAGGAGATTTTTATATTTTATTAGGGAATATTTGCTGGGCGTTATACGGTGTGCTAGGCAGAAAGCTTATTAAAACTAGTAGCCCAATACAAACGACGACATACACAATGACTATTGGTGCCATTGCCTTTATGATCATATCTTCAACTCAAAAAAATATCGTACCAGTTTTGGAAATTCCTTTGTTAGCTTGGGGAGCGATTCTTTTTATGGCAATTGGAATGAGCGTGTTCGGTTACTTATGGTGGAATAATGGAATTGCTCAAATTGGAGCAGCCAGAACATCTTTATTTTTTAATTTAGTGCCTGTTGTTACAATGATTATTTCTTTTATTGAAGGAGTAAATATAACGCTCGCACAGTCTGTAGGAATGATATTAGTTGTTACGGGTGTATTGTATTCTTCTAATTTTATACAAATAAAACCGAAAAAAGTGTGAATATTTAACAATTTACATCTAGAAGTGTTAGAATAATAAGAAAACTAAAAAGGGGACTAAAAAATATGTTCACACTTCGAGTAGACGATGAAATCGAATTACAGTTATTAGAGAAGCATCATAAAGAGGAATTATATCAATTATTAGATCAAAACCGTAATCATTTACGAAAATGGCTCCCTTGGGTAGATGGGACGAAATCTGCTGATGCTTATGATGAGATTTTTCCGATGTGGTTAAAGAAATTTGCAGAGGGAGATGGTTTTGAAAGTGGCATACGTTACAAAGGAAAGCTCGTTGGGATGGTAGGTATTCATCCAGTGAGCTGGGGGAAGAAAGCGACGAGTCTTGGGTATTATCTTGCAGAAGATGCTGGCGGGAAAGGTATTATGACGCGTAGCGTAAAGGCTGTACTTCACTATGCATTTGAAAATTTAAAGTTGAATAAAATTGAAATTCGGTGCGGTGTTGGAAATGCGAAGAGCCGCGCAATTCCAGAACGTTTAGGATTTAAGTTAGATGGTATTTTACGAGATGAAGAATGGCTATATGATCATTTTCATGATATCGCTGTATATAGTTTACTAGCTTCAGAGTGGAAGGAGATTCGATGAACGAGAAGATACGCATTATTCCGTATGAAAGTACGTTTCAAGAGGAAGTAGTAGATCTTATCGTTCATATTCAGCAAAAAGAGTATAATGTTTCAATTACGAAAGAAGAGCAACCTGATTTACTTGAAATAGAAACATTCTATCAAAAGGATTACGGAAACTTTTGGATAGCAATTTATGATGGTAAAGTAGTTGGAACAGTAGCTTTATTAGATATTGAGAATCATCAAGTAGCGTTAAGAAAAATGTTCGTGAAGAAAGAGTTTCGCGGAAAAGAATGGGGCGCATCACATATGTTGCTTCAAACAGCAATTTCATGGGCTGAGGATAAAAAATTGAAAGATATTTACTTAGGAACAACAGTAAAATTTTTAGCGGCACATCGTTTTTATGAAAAGAATGGTTTTGAAAGTGTGAGTATAGACAAGTTGCCGAAAAACTTTCCGGTGCTACAGGTAGATAAGAAATTTTATAGGTACATTGTGTAAAAGGTCATTTAGAAATGGTCTTTTTCTATGAATAAAAATGGAAATAGTGGTATAATTTGGATTAGGGGGTGTAGGTATGAACTTTCCAATTCAAAGAAGTAAGTCAGTAGTCATTTTCGTTTGTCTTACGTTAGCGTTTATGTTTATATATCCAATTGTCATGCTTTTCACTAATAAAGCGCATTGGATGTCAGCGTTGATTGGGATGGGTGTATGCTTCATTGTAAATGTACCACTCGTTTGGGAAGTATTTATTAAAAAACATAAAGTAGAAAATGGCGTATTAAAGTACGGTATTTTAAATGATGATATTGTATTAAAAGATGTGAGAATTATACGTCAGGTCGGAAAGTCTCTTGAAATTACGACGAATGCATATAAAGTGCATATCGTTGCGATGCCGCAAAATATGGATGAATTCTTGGGGCTTATAGAGAAAGAAAATCCACATGTGAAAATAGAAATGGTAGGAAAGAAATAAAAACGCTCGGCGAAAATTCCGAGCGTTTTTATTATTATTTTAAGTTCTCTGGGTTTAAAGCTTCTAGTTCAGGTACAACGAAGCGTCCGTCTTTACGGATTAGTACGTCGTCGAAGTAAATTTCGCCGCCGCCGTATTCAGGGCGTTGGATGCATACTAAATCCCAGTGGATGTTCGAGTTGTTGCCGTTCCATGCATCGTCGTAAGCTTGTCCAGGAGTGAAGTGGAAGCTGCCATCGATTTTTTCATCGAATAGGATGTCTCCCATTGGATGTAAGATGTATGGGTTTACGCCAATTGCGAACTCACCAACGTAGCGTGCGCCTTCGTCTGTATCGAAGATTTTGTTAATGCGCTCTGTATCGTTTGCAGTTGCTTCAACGATTTGACCGTTCTCAAACTTAAGTTGTACATTTTCAAATGTATAACCGTTGTAAGGAGATGGTGTGTTGTAAGAAACTGTACCGTTAACAGAATCACGAACTGGTGCAGAGTATACTTCACCGTCTGGAATGTTTAAATGACCTGAGCATTTAATTGCTGGAATGTCTTTAATAGAGAATGTTAAGTCAGTTCCAGGACCAGTTAAACGAACTTTATCTGTTTTATTCATTAATGTAACAAGGCTATCCATCGCCTTATCCATTTTACCGTAGTCTAAGTTACAAACTTCGAAGTAGAAGTCTTCGAAAGCTTCTGTACTCATTTTAGCAAGCTGTGCCATAGAAGCATTTGGGTAGCGAAGAACAACCCAGCGTGTTTTTGGAACGCGAATGTCTCTATGAACTTTTTTACCAACTGTTTGGCCATGAACTTTCATACGCTCACTTGGAACGTCAGCTTGTTCATTAATATTATCGCCAGAGCGAAGGCCGATATAAGCGTCCATGTCTTTCATTACGCTTGCTTCATATGCAGCGATTTGTTCGAAATGTTCTTCAGTAGCACCCATTAATAAAGAGCGATCTACTTGATGATCTTTTAAAGAGACGAATGGGAAACCACCAGCTGCATATGCTTCTTTTACAAGTGCAGTTACAAGTTCTTTTTGTAAGCCAAAGTTTTCAATTAATACTTTTTCACCTTTTTGTAAGCGGATAGAGTAGTTAATTAAATTGTATGCTAACTTTTCAATACGTGGATCTTTCATATGTAAAGCCTCCCTACTAATTATGTATCCTCTCCTATTGTAACCTACTTAGTGGAATTTGTTGAATGATTTATGTTACAGTTAACGAATAAGTATGAAAATTCTAATGATGAGATAGGGATTAGAATGAAACGGAAAATGATTGTATAATAGGAGAAAGTATGAAAAAGATAAAGGAAGTGATGAAATGCAAGTTCTTTTATATGTAAGTGCGGCTATTATCGCGGTTGCTTTCGCAGTATTAGTAGTGTATGTATGCAGAACGTTGTTATCGGTTCAGAAGACGTTGGAAAACGTTGCAAGCACGTTAGAAGGTTTAGAAAAGCAAATGCAAGGAATTAGCGTAGAGACAGAGCAATTATTACATAAAACGAATGCGTTAGCTGATGATATTCACCAGAAGTCACAGTCATTAAATAAAGTGGTAGCGGGTGTAGATGGGATTGGAACGACAATCCAATCTTTAAATACGAAGCTTCGTAATGTATCGGACTCTGTAACGGACGAAATTGAAAATAACGCTGATAAAGTAGCGCAAGTTGTACAGTGGAGCAGTGCGGCGATTGAAGTATACAATCATTACCGTGCGTCGAGACAAGAGAAGAAGGTTGAAAAAGAAGAGCGTAAATTAGAAAGAATTGAGAAAAAAGCTGAAAAGAAAGAGAAGCGCTCTAGATTTCGTATGAGAGGTGAATCGTGATGAATATGACAAAACTTGAAACAATTGAAGAGCTTGAAGTCTTAGTAGAAAAGAACGAGCCGTATGTTCTTTTTAAACATAGTACGACATGCCCGATTAGTCACGGTGCATACACAGAATTTCAAGCGTATTGCAGCGAAGAAAGAGAAGTGCCAGCGTATTACTTATACGTACAAGATGCGAGAGATGTGTCAAATCGTGTTGCAGAACAATACAGTATTAGACATGAATCACCGCAAGTGCTATACATAAAAGATGGGATGGTAGTATGGAATACATCTCATTGGAATATTAAAAAAGATGCTTTAGAAGAGAATATAAAGTAAAAAGAAGCAAGCTAAAGGTGCTTGCTTCTTTTTTTTGTTTTTGTTGAAATATATTTAGTGGTACACTATTAATAGTTCAAACTAAATAACTAGATTGTTGAAAGTAGGTTTTAAGTAATGAAGAAAATGGCATTATCCTTCGCAGTCGTAAGTTTATTACTGGGAGCTTGTAGTAACAATAGTAATACGATTAGTAAGAAGGATGAAGTTATACAAAAAGATACAAAAGAAAAAAGTATGATTCCGAGAACTGCTGTTTCTAAAGATTATTATAGAACTGTTATTCCTTTAAAAGAACAAAAGGTTATTAATACAGCTAATATAAAAACAAATTCTAAATTAGATTTAGCAGAGTATGAAAATGGTTTAATAAATATTGCAACGCAGCAATTTGATACAGAGAGTCACGTACTGCAATTAAACCAGTATATTCCAGAGAAACTAATTGATGAACTAGTTGCGAAAGTAGAAGCGCCAGTTTTGACGAATATTATAGAACAAGACTATTTCGGAAAACAGAATTCAAATGAACTAAGTTTATCTGGTGTTATGATAGGTTTAGCTATGTCTTCAAGTGTATCGAATGAAGAAGCTATGTCTAAAGGGACTGAAGTTGCTAAACAACTTATTGAAGCTATTAACAAAAATGATAAGTATAACAAATCTCCAATTACGTTTGCTATCTTTAAGCAAGAAGGTACTAGTTCTTTAAAAAATGGTACGTATATTGCTAGTGCTACTGTTCAAAAGAATGATACGAACCTTGGAAATTGGAGTACAATTGATGAAAAGTCGTATTCATATCCTTCTGATGAATTTACACAAGCACATGGAGAAGATAATACAAAAATAAATAACTTTGCTAAGGAAATAAAAGGTTTTTCTAATGGAGATTTTATTCCAGTCAACGCTAAAGTTTCTTATAAGAAAGATCAAATGGATACATTAAATATGAATATTGTTATTAAATATAACGGTAAAACAGAATTAATGGCTCTTACCCAATTGGCTGCGCAAGGTATGTTAGACAAATTGCCTAAAGATGCGAAAGTACAATTACAGATCAAGTCCGAAAGTAAAATCGAGGCTGTGATTATAAAAGAGAAAAACAGTGATAAACCGTTTGTTTCCTTCTTGTAAAAAAGACAGTATGTAAACTGTCTTTTTTTATTTTAAATGAAAATATACAACGTTTTTTGATGGTAATTCATTGCTGTATATCGTGTGACAATCGTATATGTATCAGCTATAATAAGTTATCTTAAAAAAGTAACATATAGGAATTTGAAAGAGGTGGCTTTCTTATGGCATCACAACAATTAGGTCGTTTACGTTCTGAAATTGATCAACTTAATTTACAAATATTAGAGTTACTAAACGAAAGAGGTCGTCTCGTACAAGAAGTTGGTAATTTAAAAGAAGTACAAGGTGTGAAACGTTTTGATCCTGTACGTGAAAGAAATATGCTGGATTTAATTGCAGAGAATAATAATGGTCCATTTGAAACTTCGACTTTACAACATATTTTCAAACAAATTTTTCAAGCTGGTTTAGAATTACAAGAAGATGATCATCGTAAAGCATTACTTGTTTCTCGTAAGAAAAAAACAGAAGATACGATTGTTGAAATTAATGGTGAAAAAATTGGTGACGGAAATCAGCATTTTATTATGGGACCGTGTGCAGTGGAAAGTTATGAACAAGTACGTCAAGTTGCTGAAGCAATGAAAGAGCAAGGTCTGAAATTAATGCGTGGTGGTGCGTTCAAACCACGTACTTCACCGTATGATTTTCAAGGTCTTGGATTAGAGGGATTACAAATTTTGCGCCAGGTAGCAGATGAATATGATTTGGCTGTTATTAGTGAAATTTTAAATCCGAATGATATTGAGATGTCATTAGATTACGTTGATGTTATTCAAATTGGTGCTCGCAATATGCAAAACTTTGATTTGCTAAGGGCAGCTGGTGCTGTAAATAAACCAGTATTGTTAAAACGTGGTCTATCAGCAACGATTGAAGAATTCATTAATGCGGCAGAATATATTATGGCAAAGGGAAATGGGAACATTATTTTATGTGAACGAGGTATTCGCACGTATGAAAGAGCGACGCGTAATACGCTTGATATTTCCGCTGTGCCGATTTTAAAGAAAGAAACACATTTACCTGTCGTTGTCGATGTAACGCATTCTACAGGGCGACGTGACCTTCTCTTACCAACTGCAAAAGCAGCGATGGCAATTGGTGCAGATGCAATTATGGCTGAAGTACATCCAGATCCAGCTGTAGCTTTATCAGATGCGGCGCAGCAAATGAATATACCGCAGTTCAATGATTTTATGAATGAATTAAAATCATTTGGAAGTAAATTATAAAAACTTTTAATGAGCTGTTCCAAAAAGGGATTTTGGAACAGCTTTCTCTTATTGTATAGCGACTGTCATTGTCGATTTTTGTTGGTAAGTTGATATATTTAAAAAATCGCTGATATAATTAGAGTTGCGGTCGATATATTTGGAAAATCGCTGATATATTTCGAGTTATAGTCGATATATTCGAAAAATCGCCGATATAAATTTCATTTACTATCGTACTGCTTAAAATAAGATTTCTACTTACGAAACATCTATTTTTTTACAAAAAATGCCCTTTTTTCATAAAAAATACGAAAATACGAGAAAAGAAGCGAATTTTTTCGAAACTTTTGCGGGAAAATATTGTATGAGCCTGCGTTTTTATCGTATCATTAGTAAAAGGAAGAACTCGGGACGATTGGTGGCATCTGCAAATAGAGTTGATGTCTTTTTTTCATTCAAGTAACCGATACATAAAAATAGATAACAAAAATAGAAGGAGTGTGCGATGAGATGAACGTAACAATCTATGATGTAGCGCGCGAAGCAAACGTTTCAATGGCTACCGTATCTCGTGTTGTGAACGGTAACCCAAATGTAAAGCCTACAACAAGAAAGAAAGTATTAGAAGCAATTGATCGTTTAGGATACCGCCCGAATGCGGTAGCACGTGGACTAGCAAGTAAGAAGACAACTACAGTAGGTGTTATTATTCCTGATATCTCAAATACGTTTTATGCAGAACTTGCACGTGGAATTGAAGATATCGCAACAATGTACAAATATAACATCATTTTAAGTAACTCTGATCAAAACAAAGAGAAAGAGTTCCATTTATTAAATACGATGCTTGGAAAACAAGTGGACGGAATTGTTTTCATGGGTGAAGATATTACAGACATTCACATTGAAGAATTTAAAAAATCTCCAGTACCAATTGTATTAGCAGCGTCATTTGATGAGCAAAATGAAACGCCATCAGTAAATATTGATTATACACAAGCAGCTTATGATGCAATGAAGCACTTTATCGAGCAAGGACATAAACGTATCGGTTTCGTCTCTGGTCCTTTCATTGATAAAGCGGGAAGTGCGAAGAAGTTACAAGGTTATAAAAAAGCTTTAGAAGAAGCTGGTATTTCATATGATGAAAATCTTGTAATCGATGGAGATTACACATATGACTCAGGTATCGAAGCATTCGAAAAGCTTTGGAGCAATGATGAAAAGCCAACAGCAATCTTCGTATCTTCTGATGAAATGGCACTAGGTGTAATCCATGCAGCACAAGACGCTGGATTAAACGTACCAACTGACGTAGAAGTACTTGGTTTCGATAATACACGTCTTGCATTAATGGTTCGTCCGCAGCTTTCAACAGTTGTTCAACCGATGTATGATATCGGTGCAGTAGCAATGCGTTTATTAACAAAGTATATGAACAAAGAAAAAGTGGAAGATCACACTGTTATATTACCTCACCGTATCCAATTTAGAGATTCAACGAAGTAAGTATAAAAAAGCTCACAGCATTTGCTGTGAGCTTTTATTCGGATTCAGGATAGTATTTTTGTACGACTGCATTTACCATTTCGTCTTTCTTAATGTGTAAAAATCTTGCGTACAGTTCTTTTCCGGTTTCAAATGGTGCATCGTCTAATTCAAACACATGCAACACTTTTCGGAACTTCCACGTTATTTGCTCACCGTACACATTATCGTACGTATCTTCAGATTGCATAGCAATTTTTTTACCAAGTTCGTGAGCATCTTCTAAATTGTTTGCTTTAACAAGAATAATGCTTTCTTCAAAAAGTGTATTGTGATTCTCTTCATAATGCCTTCGCTATAGATGGGGCTATTCCTTGTTATATGTCACATAAGTGCAAATTTAACTATTATAGGGCAATGTCATGTATAATAGAAAGAAAAGGCTTGTGAGGGGGGAAAAGAGATGATCGTTCTTTGGATAATTACGCTTTGTATGACTGCTATTTTTGCATATATGACGTTAAAACAAAATGGTTTAAAGCGATTTGTTCCAGGAAGTATTCTTGCAGGAATTGCCCTTATCACGTATGTAATTTCTATTTTTATTGAAAGTGTATCAGTAGATATGAGCACAAGTTTAATGTTTATTGGTATTACACTATTTGCAGGTAGCATTATGGTACTTATGGTTGCTGGTATTATTTTATTTATTCATATGAATTCGGAAACGTTATAGCATATAGAAAAGGCATGTCCCGAGGGACATGCCTTTTTATCCGTTCAATTATGCTCTATCTTTAGAAGAGTTTTGCTGTTTTAGTAAGTCGCGAATTTCGCCAAGAAGAACTTCTTCTTTTGTTGGTTCTGGAATTTCTTCCTCTTTTTCTTCTTCTTCTTTTTTAGATGTTAGTTTGTTGAAAACTTTAACAAACATAAAGATAGAAGCTGCGATAATTAAGAAGTCAAAAATTGTTTGGATGAAGTTACCATACATAACAGCAGATTTACCGTATCCAAAGTGTAAATCTGTAAAGTCAACGCCACCTAATACCATACCAAGTAATGGTGTGATGATATCTTTTACTAAAGAACTAACGATTTTACCGAATGCAGCACCGATTACAACCCCGACAGCTAAATCAACGACATTCCCTTTGAAAGCGAATTTTTTAAACTCGTTCCACATGTGTTAATCCCATCCTTTCCACGATTCATTATGAAATTTATAATTCCTATCAACATATTCTATAGAAATTTACGAGAGAAATAAAGAGGGAATGGGAATGAAAGTAAATTCTGAAAAATGTATCCGTTTTAATTTTTGTTTACATCATCTAGTAGAGATTGCAACAGTTGCTGCGTTTTTAATCCTTCTAATCCATCTACAACGGGCTTTGTATCGCCTTGTACACACTCAATAAAATGATGAACAGCATCTTCAAAACCACGTTGTTTTAACGTCGTATCCCATGATGGGGAACCACTTTGTGAAACTGAGTTTTCCTGTTCAATTTCAAATGTATTCATATTTTTTACGCGAATGATTTTCCCTGGCGTTACAAGTTCAATTTGTTCTAAATTAGTACCGGCATGGCGATGCATTGCAGTAGAAAGTAACAGTCCACTTGGAGTTGTATATGTATGATGTCCGTAAAGAAGTTCATTCTTTTCATTGATTTGCATCATATTGTGAACGGCGTTAAGGTCATCATTAGCTAACCAGCGAGCGGTATCTACAATGTGTAAATAATCATCTAACATAGTGAAGTCGTACGTATATGGCCCGACTTTATTTGTACGATGCTTTTCAATTCGAATCCATGAAATATCATTAGCCTGTTCTTTGGCAGCGACATACATAGGAACGAATCTGCGATTAAATCCGACCATTAATTTTCGGTTATACTTCTCGCTCAACTCGACTAGTTGCTCAGCTTGTTCCACTGTAGCTGCTAGCGGTTTATCAACATAAACGTCGATCCCTTTTTTTAGAAGTTCAGAAACGATTTCATAATGCGATGCAGTTGAACTATGAACGAAGATTGCATCGCATTCCGAAGCTAACATTTCAATAGAATGAAAGTCTTGAATTCGGTATTGCTGGCAAACTTGTTTTCTTTTCTCTGCATTAGGTGTAAACGCCCCTACAAAATTCCAATCAGTTTCTTTTGTAAGTGTTGGAAGATAGGCCTTTTGCGCAATACTTCCAAGTCCAATCATTCCGATTTTAGGTTTGTTCATGTTTATTCCCACCCTATTAATAGTAATGTAACGGCTTAAATGTAGCATAGGGTGGGGGAGGAAGGCAAAAATTAGCTTTTTACTTACGGCCTTCTAACAAAATCTTCTCTATCTCTTCAAAGTGATGAGCGCGAGCATGCTCTAACGGGGTAACACCATCATTGTCTGGAATATTTACATCTGCACCGTGCTCAATAAGAAGGCGAATGACTTGTTGCTGTGTTTCGTTTCCGTTACTTAGTACGATGGCTTCCATTAAAGCTGTCCATCCCAGGTTATTTACATGATTTACATCAATATTTGTTCGAGTGAGGAGTTCCTTTATAACGTCAATATAGCCATGTTCTGAGGCTGGGATAAGAGCTGTTCCGCCGTAACGATTTGTAATCGTAGGATCTGCACCAGCATCAATTGTTAGTTTTAAAATGTCTAAGTAACCTTCCGCACCGGCGTATAGAAAGGGATTATTTTTCATGTCATCTTGGATATTTACGTCAGCACCAGCTTCGATAAGTACCTTTGCGGTTTTTACATCATTTTTGTATGTAGCAATCATAAGCGGAGTGCGTCCTTGACTATCCGTCGCATTTATATTTGCGCCTTGTTTTAGTAAAGATATAACAGTATTCGTTTCATTTTTTTCAGTGGCTGCTAGTAGTGCGGTCTCCATGTTTATCATCTCCTTTTTTACTTCTTGTTCTTGCGAGCATCCTTGTAAAAAAATTACGCAACATATCATACTTAATGTTTTTTTGAACATGGAATTTCAACCTCCTAATTTCAACTGTAAAATAGGAACATTAAATTTTTATAAACTGACGCTAAAATTACTATAAAATCGCTTGAGTAATTGGACATATATTTTTATGCTTATAAATAATAAGGTTTGATAAAGTGAGGATTTAAGATATGTCTATTAAAACAAGGTTTTTATTTTCTTATATTGCTGTTATCCTCGTTTCCATTACGCTTATATTAGTCGCGGGATTTTTAATCGTTTTTTCGATAACAGGTGACTTGGAAGCAGTGAAAAATTTCTATAAAAGTTCTTACATTCAAAAGCCGCTTACACCAGAAGAAGAGAATGCCTATCTTGAGTTGAAGTCAGCAGCCAAACAGCATCAATCTCAATTGCTAGATGAGTCGTTTGTCTCAGCAATAGAAAAAGAGGGTGTGAAAATAGTAGTAAGAAAAGGAGAAACACTTTCATATGCTTCAAACGTATTTGAAAGTGTTTCTTTAAAAGAAGCCCTTCCGAAATTTGAATCAGCAAATATTAATAGTCGTGGTACAACGGAACTAGGCGATACATTTTATCGATATGTAAAGTTTGATTTTTATTTTCCTCAGGAAGAAGAGGGAAGTATATTTGTATTAAAAAAGCAAAGTTCATTTGTAGATCTTACACAAAAATTATTTCCAATCTTATTCGTAGCGCTCTTACTACTAGCCATTTTACTCATTGGATTATTAAGTTACCTCGTTTCAAGAAGTGTAATAAAACCAATTTTTGTATTGAAAGGCGCAACGGAGAAAATTAAAGAAGGAAATTTAGATTTTCAAATACCAATTACATCACACGACGAAATAGGGCAATTAAATCAAGGGTTTGAGGAAATGAGGAAGAGATTAAAAGAATCGATAGAGATGCAAACACAGTATGAAGAAAATCGAAAAGAGCTTATTTCAAACATCTCTCATGACTTAAAAACACCGATTACATCAATTATAGGATATGTAGAAGGAATAAAGGACGGGGTAGCAAATACGCCAGAAAAAATGGATAAGTATTTAACAACTATCCATACGAAGGCAAAACATATGGACACACTCATTGATGAACTATTTTTATTTTCGAAGCTCGATTTGAATCGAGTTCCATTCCAGTTTGAAACAGTTGAATTGAATACGTTTATGCAAGAATTAATAGAAGAGATGCAGATGGATTTAAGTGAAGAAGGTATAGAAGTGCGCCTACAGTTACATGCATCACCACTATATGTAACGGCTGATTGCGAAAAAATAAATAGAGTGATATCAAATTTAATTCATAATAGTGTGAAATACATGGATAAAGAAGAGAAGAAAATTACTGTAACAGTATCGAGTGATAATAATAAAGTTATTGTGAAAGTGATAGACAACGGATCAGGTATAGAATCTGATATATTGCCGTATATCTTTGAACGTTTTTATCGTGCAGAACAATCGCGGAATTCTAGCACAGGTGGAAGTGGACTTGGTTTAGCGATAGCGAAGCAAATTGTTGAAGAACATGGCGGGGAAATTTGGGCGGAAAGCGAGCTTGGGAAAGGCACAAGCATTTTCTTCTCATTGGAAAAAGTAGAGGAATGTGGTGAGTAAATTGAAAAGAATTTTATTAATAGAAGATGAAGTAAGTATTGCAGAATTACAGCGAGATTATTTAGAAATTAATGATTTCCAAGTTGATGTAGAGCATTCAGGAGAAATAGGTTTACAAACAGCTCTGCAAGAAGACTATGATTTAATTATTTTAGATATTATGCTTCCGAAAATGAACGGATTCGAAATTTGTAAACAAATACGTGCTGTAAAAGATATTCCGATTCTACTTGTTTCAGCCAAAAAAGAAGATATAGATAAAATTCGCGGACTCGGATTAGGAGCGGATGATTATATAACGAAACCGTTTAGCCCGAGTGAATTAGTCGCAAGAGTAAAAGCACATATTGCCCGTTATGAAAGATTATTAGGAAATGTAAGTAAGCAACGTGATACGTTATATATTCACGGAATTTTTATCGATCAACGAGCGAGAAAAGTTTTTATAAACAATGAAGAAGTTGCGTTTACAACGAAGGAATTTGATTTATTAACATTCTTTGTTACACATCCAAACCAAGTATTAAATAAAGAACAGTTATTTGAACGCATTTGGGGATTAGATTCCGCTGGTGATTTAGCCACTGTTGTCGTCCACATTAGAAAGCTACGTGAAAAAATTGAAAGAGATCCTGCTCACCCGCAATATATTGAAACAGTATGGGGAGCTGGTTATCGTTTTAATGTGTAATATACCTGCCGAGTAATTGGCAGGTTTTTTATGTTATTTGTCAAAAGGAAATAATAGGTAATTTGTGTTAAGATATAAAGAGAGATAAAACATAGTAGAGCATGAGAGGGTGTGCTACATTTTGGGAGATACATTACAAGATAATAAATCAAACAAGGTCTTAAGGATTGGAACTAATATTATAATTATTTTATTAATTATTGGTGCAATACAAATGTTTTATGATAAAGATTATACAAATGATCATTTCGGCTGGTTATTTTTAGTATTAGGTTGGATAGTTAGAAGCATTTTTAATATTACGATAGGTTTAAAAGAAGGAGATAAAAAGTCAGTGTTGTTTGATGTAGGTTTGGTGCTCTTTTCCTTTTATCTTTTATTTTTATATAGTACGAAATATTTCTTCTGAAAATTTAGCTCATAGTCTTATAGAGACTGTGAGCTTTCCTTAATAATAACGGTACTGGCGTAACGATTTATAAAATATTTGAGTAGTAGAAGTAAACAGGGTCGCTTCTTCTAAAAAAGGATAATGGTTGCTGTTTTCGAATGGAATGAAGATAGAATTACGTATCCCATCATGTATCTCGATAGAATATTGAACTGGACACTGCACATCATATCTTCCGCATATAATAAGTGTCTTTGTTTGGATGAAAGGTAAATACTCTCTTAAATCAAATGAAGGATATTCATTGGCGAAAGCGTTCATCCGGCTAACGGACATTGTTTTATTGATTGGTTTACAAAAATAAGAGTTGTAGTTTTCTGGTTTATACAATGATAATTTTGTTCTCTCAGTAGATAGTTCTTTTCGTTCTTCACTTGTAAGGTGAGGGGTTTTTAAGTTTTCGATGAGTTTTTGCATATAATGAAACTGTGGATGTGCTGGGTGATAAATGCAAAATGGTGTTTCGGTATAGTTACTTGCTGCAGCTCCTGCTACGACTAATGATTGTAAGGAATTTGGATATGTAATCGCATATAAAAGTCCAAGCATACCACCTGTTGAATGACCGGCGAAATGCCATGTTGGAAGTTGTAATGCTTCTCGTATTGCTTCTAAGTCGTGGATTGTTTCAATCATGCTTAATTCGTTTTCTGACTGGGCGGTTACAGAGCGACCAGTATCTCGTAAATTAATGAGAAATACACGATGCGTAGCAGTAAAAACATCCGCAAAGTAATCACCAGTTTCATTAAATTGTGAATAGTGATGTGTAATACAAAGCGATTCGCCATTTCCTTTTGTAAAGAGTTCAAATGTACCGCGTTTCGTGTTGATTATTTGTTGTGTCCACATAATATCACGACCTTTTCTCATAAAAGTTGGGCCAGACTGTTATAAAATGAAAATATATCAGCGATTATTAGAATATATCGGCGCAACTCGGAATATATCAGCGATTATTAAAATATATCGACTTATCGACAGAAAACGACAATAATAGCAAGCTTTAAAGAAAAGGAGGCTATTCAAAAACGAGCCTCCTTTTCTTTTAGTATAAAGATTTTGTCATATTATTCCGAATAATTTCAAGGGATTTCGCTACAGTTAATGCGTTTTTTTCTTCAATTTCTGGTTTACGGGGGATAGGTTTATACATGTTGTCTGGATCTTCCCATGTGAGGGGAAGTTCTGTTTCTGCTTGTCCTTTCCAAGCTTCAATCCATTCTGGAGGGAGATAACCTGAGATGTTTTGGATGTTGTTCATTTCGAGCCAAATGAGTGCCCATGCTCTTGGTACGACACGCCAATGGTCATAGCCGCCACCGCCGACAGCGATCCAGCGACCGTCGCAATACTCATTAGCAATTTCACGAGCGAGCTTCGGTATTTCGCGGTAAATATTCATTGTCGCACAAAGATGTGTAAGTGGGTCATAATAATGTGCGTCAGCACCATTTTGCGTTAAAATAATATCCGGTTTAAAGTACGCTGCAACTTCTTTTACAACAGTTCGATATGCTTCTAAGAACGATTCATCTTCTGTAAAAGCATCGAGTGGAACGTTAAAAGAATAACTATAACCATTACCTTGTCCACGTTCGTTTACAGCGCCAGTTCCAGGGAATAAATAGCGACCAGTTTCATGCAGTGAAATGGTGCATACGTTAGGGTCATCATAAAACGACCACTGTACGCCATCACCGTGATGAGCATCTGTATCAATATATAAGACGCGTAAACCGTATTTCTTTTGAATATATTTCATTGCTATGGAGCTATCGTTATAAATACAAAAGCCAGATGCTTTACCACGGAAGCCATGATGTAAGCCGCCTCCTAAGTTAAGCGCGTGTTTTACTTTTCCGGAAAGAACAGCATCGACAGCTGTTAACGTACCACCAACGAGCAATGCGCTTGCTTCGTGCATATTTGGGAACATCGGTGTATCTTCTGTTCCGAGTCCATATGTCATCGCAATTGATTTTTCTAACTTTCCTTCTCCAGCACGTTTTACCGCATTTATGTACTCCTCTGTATGAATGTAGGCAATCTCTTCATCTGTAGCCATCCGTGGTGAGATGATTTGAGAGGGAGAGATGAAACCACCCTTTTGTAATAAATCATACGTAAGTGTGACGCGCAGTTGGTTAAAAGGATGATCAGGGCTAAATGAATAGCCCCGAAAGTCATCCGAATAAATAAACGCGCTACTCATGCTTGCATCCCCATGATGTTTGGCCATAATACGCGGTAGCCTTCTGCTTCAAGTGCATCAATCACTTTTAGAGGATTCATCGTTTGAATGCGGAAAACGAGTACTTTATCATTCTCGTCTTTTGCTGGGTAGACGAGAACGCTCACGATATTTATTTGTAAATCACTAAAAATAGCAACGACTTTTCCAAGAATACCAGGTTCGTTTTTTACTTGAATTTCAATTTGCGAACTTGGTTGATGTGCTCCTGTTAATTTTACTAATGTGTGCAGTACTGTAGATTCAGAAATGATTCCAACTAACTTCCCGGCCTTTGTAACAGGAAGACAGCCAATTTTATTTTCAAAAAATAAAGTAGCAATTTCCTCAACGAAATCGAGAGGATGGCAAGTCATAACAGGATGTTTCATAATAAGTTCGAGCGGTTGCTGTAGCATATCGAGTGAAACTTGTTCATCTAGAATAGACGGACTTGCATCTCTTACATCCCGATCAGAAATAATGCCTACGACGTGATTATTTTGATCGACAATTGGAATGTGCCGAATGCCTTTCGTGCGTATCGTTCGGATTGCTGTTTCGATTGTATCGTTTGGATGTAATGTAACTACATTTTGATTCATAATTTCTTCTACAATCATTCCAGTTGCCCCCTTTATTAATACATAAAACGATTGTGAAAACGTAGACGATCAAAAGCTTGAATAGAATCCGTATCAACGCGTTTACCGATGCGGACCATTAAACAGTTGGCAGGATGTGAACAAATTTCAGGATCGTCTGTAGCCATCCATTGTAACCCGCCAGCATTCATCATCTTCTCCATTACTTTTCGGTATTCCCACACATTCAATCCTGTTTGTTTCAAATCCCAGTGCCAATAATATTCAGTCGTCAATATAATGTAATCTTCCATATAATCGTCCATCATAGAAACCTCTAGTAAGTTCTTTCCGACAGAACTCCCGCGGAAGGTTGGGACTACTTCAATTGCCCCAAGCTCAATTAAGTTTTCCATTTTTCCTTCTGACCATCGTTCAAGTGGATCAGGATACAAGTATGTAACATATCCAACAATTGTTTGGTCATGTCTAGCAATAATGAGACGAGCTTCTGGTAATTTAGAAATTTCGACAATTGCTTTATATTGTTGCTCGGCAGGACGAAACGCAATTAAGTCTGGATGAAACTCATACATTTCTAAGTTATGTGTAGAGACAGGACCTTCAATAATTAAAGTGCCTTTCGCTGTTTTTAAGTTTCTAGCATTATATATTTTTTTATGAATCAATGTATTGCTCACCACCTTGAGGGTTTGTGAATCTATTAATATCGTACTTTATAATATATGCGATGTGAATCGAAATTTGTCATTAAAAATTTGTCTAAAAATCAACAAATATACTGAAAATTTTAAATAATGTCATTATAATAGATAATAGAATACATAGGAGGGGGATGTAAAGTATGAAAGTAGAAACGCTTCCTGTCATTAAAGGAGAAAATAATTTGCCGAATTATGATGAGGCATACGCGAATTTTAACTGGGAAGAGGTTAATAAAAACTTTACTTGGAATGAAACAGGCCGAGTAAATATGGCGTATGAGGCAATTGATAAGCATGCGAAATCCGATCGAAAGAATAAAGTAGCTCTTTATTATCAAGATGGATCGCGAAAAGAGAAATATACATTTAAGGAAATGAAGGATTTTTCTAATAAAGCAGGAAACGTCCTTAAGAATTATGGCGATGTAGAAAAAGGCGATCGCGTTTTTATTTTTATGCCACGTTCTCCAGAGTTATATTTCGCACTTTTAGGTGCAGTGAAATTAGGAGCAATTGTTGGACCGCTATTTGAAGCATTTATGGAAGGCGCAGTTCGCGATCGCTTAGAAGATAGCGAAGCAAAGGTGTTAATTACAACGCCTGAATTGTTAGAGCGCGTACCATTAAATGATTTACCGGCTTTAAAAACAGTTTTCCTTGTTGGAGATAATGTAGAAGAAGGCGGTAAAACGGTAGCGTTCAATCCGTTATTTGAACAAGCTTCAAAAGAATTACATATTGAATGGTTAGGCCGTGAAGACGGCTTGATTCTACATTACACGTCTGGTTCTACTGGTAAGCCAAAAGGTGTGCTTCATGCGCAAAACGCAATGGTTCAGCACTATCAAACGGCGAAGTGGGTATTAGATTTAAAAGAAGACGATGTATATTGGTGTACTGCTGACCCGGGCTGGGTAACTGGAACAGCTTACGGTATTTTCGCACCGTGGTTAGTTGGAGCGTCAAACGTTATTTTAGGTGGACGCTTTAGTCCAGAAGCTTGGTATGAAGCACTGCAAGATTACGGTGTGACGGTTTGGTACAGCGCACCAACAGCATTCCGTATGTTAATGGGAGCTGGACAAGACGCAATTAAAAAATATGACTTATCACAAGTGCGCCACGTATTAAGCGTTGGTGAGCCGTTAAATCCAGAAGTAATTCGCTGGGGTATGAACGCATTTGGACTTCGTATTCATGATACGTGGTGGATGACAGAAACAGGTGGACAAGTTATTTGTAACTACCCTTGTATGGAAATCCGTCCAGGCTCAATGGGTAAACCAATTCCAGGTGTGAAAGCAGCGATTGTTGATAATGAAGGAAATGAAGTGCCTCCTTACACAATGGGTAACTTAGCAATTGCGAAAGGTTGGCCATCTATGATGCGTGGGATCTGGAATAACCAGCAAAAATATGAATCTTATTTCATGCCGGGAGATTGGTACGTATCAGGTGACTCTGCCTATATGGATGAAGATGGATACTTCTGGTTCCAAGGGCGTATTGACGATGTAATTATGACGTCAGGTGAGCGCGTTGGTCCGTTTGAAGTAGAAAGTAAATTAATTGAGCACGCTGCTGTTGCAGAAGCTGGTGTAATTGGTATTCCTGATCCGGTGCGCGGCGAAATTATTAAAGCATTTATCGCACTTCGAGCAGGATACGAACCATCTGATGAATTAAAAGAAGAAATTCGTCAATTTGTAAAGAAAGGCCTAGCAGCTCATGCAGCGCCACGACAAATTGAATTTAGAGATAAATTACCGAAAACGAGAAGTGGTAAAATTATGCGCCGCGTATTAAAAGCGTGGGAGTTAAACTTACCAACAGGTGACTTATCAACGATGGAAGATTAAGAGAGAAAGGTCTGAACGAAAAATGTTCAGGCCTTTCTTTTTTATGATATCATGAACTTATATATATAAGTTAAAGGGGATAGTATGATGAAAACAGAAAAGGAAAAGATGATACTAGGAGAAATGTACATACCGGCTGATCCAGTTTTAGTACAAGAAAGAGAGCAAGCACGTATATTAACGAGAAAATTAAATGATACGCCAGAAGAGCAATTGAAAGAGCGTAGCGAAATCGTAAAAGAATTATTCGGAACGACAGGAGATAATATTCATCTTGAATCTTCTTTTAGATGTGATTACGGCTATAACATTCATGTCGGTGAAAATTTTTACGCGAACTTTGACTGTACGATTTTAGACGTATGCCCGGTAACAATCGGAGTGAACTGTATGTTAGCTCCAGGTGTTCACATTTATACAGCAACGCACCCGCTTGATCCAATTGAGCGTATAAGCGGATCAGAATACGGAAAATCAGTTACAATTGGCGATAACGTATGGATTGGCGGAAGAGCAATTATTAATCCAGGTGTAACAATTGGAGACAATGCGGTGATCGCATCTGGTGCTGTCGTAACGAAAGATGTGCCTAATAATGTAGTAGTTGGCGGGAATCCTGCGAAGATTATAAAAAAACTAAAATAATATTTGAACGAAGTGCCTTCCTCGTCTGTATACAGTTATAAAAGAATAGATGAGGGAGGCTTTTATATGTCTAATAAATTACTCTTTGCGACGTTGTAAAGGATTGGAGAGAAGTGAAATTCCACCTCTATTTGACATGCCTATATAAATGATGGTATAAAGAAAAGTATATGAATAATTGAGCGTGGAAAGGGAGAAGTAGTGATCATTTCCCTGTTTTAGAGAGCTGATGGCCGGTGAAAATCAGCACATAGATGATCGCGAATTACGCCCCTAGAGCATCTTTTTTCGATTGAATTTTATTCAAAAGGGAAAAGACGGTGCTAAGCCGTTATGTAAATAAGGTGGTAGGCTTTTTTGCCTGCAACTAGGGTGGTAACGCGATAATCAAAATCGTCCCTTATTTGAAGGGGCGATTTTTTTATGTTTTCAACCTTCACGCCAGTAATGAACTTAAAGGAGAGTATGTAGGATATGGGTATTTTACAAGATCTTGAATTTCGCGGTCTAATTAATCAGCAAACAGATGCTGAGGGCCTTGAGCAATTATTAGAAAAAGAAAGCGTTAAATTATACTGTGGTTTCGACCCGACAGCGG
Source organism: Bacillus sp. RZ2MS9 (assembly GCF_001816185.2). NCBI lineage: Bacteria > Bacillati > Bacillota > Bacilli > Caryophanales > Bacillaceae > Bacillus > Bacillus sp. RZ2MS9. The sequence continues at coordinate 4,564,147 of NZ_CP049978.1, read as the reverse complement.
ATAGCTTACACATTGGTCATATGTTACCAGTATTAATGTTACGTCGTTTCCAATTAGCTGGTCACCAACCAATCGCACTTGTTGGCGGTGGTACTGGTATGATCGGTGACCCGAGTGGTAAAAAAGCAGAACGTACATTAAATACGAAAGATACAGTTGCTTACTACACAGAAAGCATTAAAAACCAACTTTCAAACTTCTTAGAGTTTGAAAACGTGGACAACCCAGCAACGATGGCTAACAACTACGACTGGCTTGGTAGCTTAGATGTAATTTCATTCTTACGCGATATCGGTAAAAACTTCGGTTTAAACTATATGTTAGCAAAAGATACAGTAGCATCTCGTTTAGAAACTGGTATTTCATTCACTGAGTTTAGTTACATGATTTTACAATCATACGACTTCTTAAACTTATATCAACAACATAATTGCCGTCTACAAATCGGTGGTAGTGACCAATGGGGTAACATTACAGCTGGTCTTGAATTAATCCGTAAATCAGAAGAAGATGCGAAAGCATTCGGTTTAACAATTCCACTAGTTACTAAATCTGACGGTACGAAGTTTGGTAAAACCGAAGGCGGCGCAATTTGGTTAGACCCAGAGAAAACAACTCCTTACGAGTTCTACCAATTCTGGATTAACACAGATGACCGCGACGTTGTTAAATACTTAAAATACTTCACATTCTTATCTCATGAAGAAATTCTTGAGCTTGAAAAGCAAGTAGCTGAAGCGCCAGAAAAACGTGCAGCACAAAAGGCATTAGGTTCTGAAATGACAAAACTTGTTCACGGCGAAGAAGCATTAGAGCAAGCGATTAAAATTTCAGCTGCATTATTCAGCGGTTCTGTAGCAGAACTGACTGCAAGCGAAATCGAGCAAGGATTCAAAGACGTACCATCTGTAGAACGTACTGCAGAAGATACAGTATTAATCGACTTACTTGTAGAAAGCAAAATCTCTCCATCAAAACGTCAAGCACGTGAAGATGTAACGAATGGCGCAATCTACGTAAACGGTGAGCGTACACAAGCATTAGACTACGTTGTAACAGAAAACGACCGCATCGAAGGTAAATTCACAATCATTCGCCGCGGTAAGAAGAAATATTTCTTAATTCGTTACTAATAAATAAAAAGCTTTGAGGAATTTCCTCAAAGCTTTTTTGTTTTAATCTCCTTTTCGAGTTCATACGGAAATCACATGTAAGCGGTATGATAAACGTATAACAATTAGAAAGGAGTGGTAAAACGAAATGTCACTAGAAGCGTTGATTATTTTTTCTTTGCTAAACGCGGGTCAACTTGCAGAGAATTCGAAAGTTGATATACATAAAGAGCAGAAAGATGCTTATGTATATGTTCAAAAAGAGGAAAATAAATAACTTTAATATATATAAATAAAAGCTACTCGAAGTAACTGTTTTGGTGTCTTCGGTAGCTTTTTACATTATGAATAGATAGGAATCAATTCTCGCTTGAAATCTTCGTACATTTCAAAGGCAATTTTCATGATTTCTTTGAGTTCATCGTAACTGTGGAAGCATACTGCTGGCAATCTTTCAGAACCATTGGATAATACTTTTACAAACATACCCCATGAATTCCCAACTCTAACTTCACCATTATACCTTGCAGACCAAATGAACTCAACAAGCCCATATTTTAAGCTGATATTGAATCTGAAAGTATAGAAATCCTTGTTCTTTACTTCACCAACAATAAAAAAGTTTTCCTTTTTCATAAAACGAGCTTTATAGCCAAGAGACTCAAATACTTCAATTGCTTTTTCATTTTCATAGTTTTCAAATGTGTTTTCTCTATCTGGAAATTGTTTTGATAATGCTTTATATCTCTGAATAAAATCAATTTTCTCAAGTACCTCTTTAATTTCGGGTTCTAAATCATACGCCATCAATTATTCCTCCCTAAATCTAATATCAATATCATATTTTTCTTTTGCTAGCTTGATATATCCATCTATTTTTTTGAATTTTTTATTAGATGTTGGAATCTCTAAAATATATCTTCCTTCTAGTAACTTTCCCTCCCCTTACAAGAAAATAATACCAATTTAAGGAAGGGGTTGTAAATTGAATATTCTAATAATTCTACGGTTAAAGAGATACTAGTTCATTAAGTTTTTTTAATCTTATTCAGATGCTCGGGTGATGAAGAGGTTTTTAAGGTTGAATGTAAATAGAAAAAGGGAAGGTATAGAGAATGTACACATAAATACGTTGTAAAAATCATGTTAACAAAAAGAAAGTATAGCAAAGAAAAATGAGTTATGGGGTAGAATGTATTGTTTTTAAGTGTTAGAAGAAGGTACACTTGCTAAATTCAGAAATGATAATTCTAATGTTGTATTAGCATTGAAAAGAAATACTAACATTAGAACAAATAGGACAGTATAAAATGAATTAGATAATGAAGAAAGCCGCTTGTTTTTTCGGGGCGGCTTATTCTTTACATGTTTTAGTTTTCTTCTTCTTTGTAATTCAATGCAATCTCTACTATTTCTTCCGGTGTTAAATCCCTAAAATCCCAAAAGATTATATCACTTGGAGCGGGATGAGGTACACCGCTATTATTAAATTGGTTTACGTATTCATTAAGTTCTTCTTCAGGTAATTTAGGATTACAAATCTTTGTTACAAGTTCAATAAGTTCTTCTTTTGTCATTTTGAGTGTCATACTAACCATCCTTTCATAATCATTAACCTTTTTTACCGAAATGATATGAACGATCTAAAACATTTTGATGCATTTTAGGAGAAACAATTATTAAGTTATCGAGATTGTACACATCTCCACCCTGGTGAATTGGTTGTTTATGGTGCAAAATATATTGATTGTGCTGACCATCCTTCTCAGATAATGGAGCGAATGGAGCTTTACCCTCTTTCATAAGGTTTATATTTCTTTGGTTAAATTCTGTCGCATAGTCTGAATCAGCAACTGTTTTCCAAAACTCTTTTCTAAAATCATCAAAGGAGTTGAAATTTTTTCCAATTAGCTTATTTCGAATTTCTTGTGGAATAACACCAATTGAACCTTTATTATACATTAGTTTCTTTTGAGTCCCTAAACTTCGTTCAAGATTAAAACTTGAAGTTACTGTTCCTGGAGAATTTCTTTTTTGTGCACTTGAAATCGTAGTCTTTGCAAAATTATAGTAGGCTTGATTCAATTCGCTTTGAGGTATCTTGGTTGAGCATTATGTTTAGAGGTAAAGAGTATGGCATAACTCGAATTGATGAGTTTGAAGGTGATAAACAAGATTTAGTTATCTATGCTTATGTAATTAAATAGGAGGGAGGACTGTCCAAAGTTGGACTTACCTTTTTCAGTGGGGTATGCTCAAAGTTGAGCTGTCTCCGTTTTTGGCTAAGTGGGTTTGAACAACCGGGTTATTAGTAATAGAACAAGAACAGTAATAAGAAAAAAAAGGGCTATCTTCCTGGTGGGAAGTCGCCCCTTATTTAAAACACAACAATTGGCGTATTTTATCTAGAATCTACAGTTGTTTTTAATATTTCGAATTTCCCTTGTTTATCCACGGTAAACATGACATTATTATTGCGACTATCCATGCTTTCTTCTAGCACATCAGGGCTGGAATAGATGGTCTTAACTGTTATGTTATAAATACCCTCTGTTAACACGTGGCTCTTTTCAAAATCATTCATAATATTTTGAACATTGGGAACGGTTTCACTATTTTTGTAGGTATTGTAATAGTAACTGAAATTGATGACTCCTATATAATTAGCATGATCTCTAGGTGTACTATCTTTTAACGTTTTCATTATGTTGTCAGTGTTTATTTTTTGATCACGTTTGAAATTTTCAACTAATTCCTTTTCTTGTTGTTCATCTATATTTATATGTAAATAGTAATAGAAATTTTGTTTCCCTTTGTCATAGGCGGTAGGAGATTCACTTAATAAGTTATACTTTTTTATCATCTTATCGGATTGTTTCAAAACATCACGATGCTGTTCAACATAAGCCCCTTTAAATATTTCTAGAAAAACATCATCGCTTTCATTTTTAACTACTTCATAATGGGATTCACTGTTTGTAATTAAATAAGCAACAGTGTGGTATGGTTTTTTTATTTCCACGTAAGTGTTATGATCAGAAACTCCAAACCCACTATTAGCAGAAAGAATTTTAAATTCCCCATTCTTTATCCCGTAGTTTTCGGACAAATAAGCCCCTATTGGTTTTTCTAATAGTTTTGTGTCTGTAGAGCAACCATTTAATAGGAATAGTGGTATGCTCAGTAATAAGATAAAAACAGTTATTTTTAGTTTCCTCATTCTTCCCCCTCCTTAAACTACATTTTACCATTTTTAACTTAAGTTAGTAATATTTCCCGTTATTTAAAAACGCAACAATTGTTGTGTTAACATCAAATGGATGCGGGTATGTGTTTGACAGCGATTTTAATATTTAAAAGTATAGAGGGAATTGCTCTTATGGAAAGAAAAGAATAAGCTGTGGTGGATAATTCATCAAGTAAAAAAGTGAACGCATAAGGAAAATATTCGTTCACTTTTTTTATTCTTTATAAATATAGTTCATAATCCCCGTCAAAACTGTTCAGTCTTCCAAATAGTTCCTCGTATGGACTATGTTTTTTTGAAAAGCCATTTTTTAATGCAAAGTGGTAACCTTCTTCAGTTATAACTTCTTGTAATATTAATCGTTCAAAGCCTTTTTCTTTAGCGAATGTTTTAAACCATTCAAGAACAATACTGCCCTTACCTTGATTACTTGGGATAATGTTTATAGCAGTAATCGCCAAGTATGGATCGGGGAAAAATTCACTTCTAAGGTTAATGGTGACTTTAGATTTTTTAGAAGAAATATCTAGAGAATACTTAGAAAGACCCTCTATGAACATTATTTCATCTTGTACTAATTCGCCTAATAACATTTTTAATTCTTGAAAGTCTTGTACATGAAGAGGGATCTTGGTGAGTGTTTCTTTCAAAATAAGTAACTCCTTTTATCATGTGTTTTTTTGTACTTATCCATTTCTATACACACGCCAGCCTTTTATATTTTTGGTCCCAAACCAGCCCCACTTAGCCCCAGGTGCATTCGTTTTTATGCCTTATTTTGCATTATCAATAACAAATAAAAAAAGCCCAGGCCCCTTGATAAACAAGGTTCCTAAGGCTTTTAATAATACTCTTTGCAGAGTACCGAGATTAACGAGAGTAGAACTCTACGATTAATGCTTCGTTGATTTCAGCTGGTAACTCAGAACGCTCAGCGTGACGAGTGTAAGTAGCTTCTAATTTGTCAGCATCGAAAGTTAAGTATTCTGGTACGAAGTTGTTAACTTCGATCGCTTCTTTAACAACAACAAGGCTGTTAGATTTTTCGCGAACGCTGATAGTTTGACCAGGTTTTACACGGTAAGATGGGATATCTACGCGAGCGCCATCAACCATGATGTGACCGTGGTTTACTAATTGGCGAGCTGCACGACGAGTGCGAGCTAAGCCCATACGGTAAACTAAGTTGTCAAGACGAGCTTCAAGAAGGATCATGAAGTTTTCGCCGTGCTTACCAGGCATTTTACCTGCTTGGTCAAATGTGCGACGGAATTGACGCTCAGTCATGCCGTACATGTGACGAAGTTTTTGTTTCTCTTGTAATTGTAAACCGTATTCTGAAAGTTTCTTACGTTGGTTAGGACCGTGAGGACCTGGTGCGTAAGGGCGTTTTTCTAATTCTTTTCCTGTGCCGCTTAGAGAGATTCCAAGACGACGAGACAGTTTCCAAGCTGGACCTGTATAACGAGCCATAGTTGACTCCTCCTTTAAAAATGTTTTTATTTACGTAAAATAAAAACAGACGTAATCGATATTTACGGGCATTTTGTTTTCATGTACCTTCGCTCCAGCAGCAGGGAGTTACGAGATACACCTCCGTAGAGGAACAAAATACAAACGATAAACTCACATTACAAGGCTGCCTTTTTATTTTACACAAACGCTATTATATCTTTTACCCAGAGTTTCGTCAAGCGAGTACGTTTTTGTTTTATGCATATAAATTTTGGAAATTAATATAAGAAGGAATTTAAAACAATATAGAAGAAGAGATAGAAACACAAATAAAACGCTTACATAAAATGAAGGAAAATGTTCATCAAATTTTTATGGATGAATATGCGGCAATAAAAACATAAAGGGGATGTTTTTATGAAAAAGAAGCATATGGAGACAGCGTTAATTCATCACGGTTATACATCTGAGGAACATAAAGGAAGTTTAACACCACCTTTATTTCAAACTTCTACATTTACATTTGAGACTGCGCAGCAAGGAGAGGCGAGTTTTGCGGGAGTGGATCCATCTTATATTTACTCACGGCTTGGAAATCCAACTGTGAAATTATTTGAAGAACGTATGGCGGTGTTAGAAGGAGGAGAAGAGGCACTTGCCTTCGGATCTGGTATGGCAGCTATTTCAGCGACTTTAATCGGTTTTTTAAAGGCTGGAGATCATATTATTTGTTCAAATGGATTATACGGATGCACGTACGGTTTTTTAGAAGTGTTAGAAGAAAAATTTATGATTACGCATTCGTTTTGTGATATGGAGACAGAGGTTGATATTGAAAATAAAATTCGCCCAAATACAAAGCTTATTTTCGTTGAAACACCAATTAATCCGACAATGAAATTAATTGATTTAAAACAAGTGATTCGGGTTGCGAAGCGAAAAGGCTTACTTGTTATTGTTGATAATACGTTTTGTTCACCTTATTTACAAAGGCCGCTTGAGCTTGGCTGTGACGCTGTTGTGCATAGTGCGACAAAATATATTGGTGGTCACGGTGACGTTGTAGCAGGTGTAACAATTTGTAAAACGAAAGCATTAGCTGAAAAGATTCGCCCGATGCGAAAGGATATCGGCGGTATTATGGCGCCGTTTGATGCGTGGTTATTATTACGTGGGTTAAAGACGTTAGCAGTAAGAATGGATCGTCATTGTGATAATGCAGAAAAAATTGTATCGTTCTTAAGAAAACATGATGCGGTAGAAGGTGTTTGGTATCCAGAAGGGGAGTTAGCATCTCGTCAAATGAAACGCGGGGGCGGTGTTATTTCTTTTTCAGTAAAAGGCGGAAAAGAAGAGACGCAAGCGTTTATTAATGATCTTCACTTTATTACAATTGCGGTGAGTTTAGGAGATACAGAAACGTTAATTCAGCATCCAGCAACGATGACGCACGCTGCGATTCCAGCGGAACTAAGAAAAGAAATGGGCATTTTCGATAATTTAATACGCTTATCGGTCGGTTTAGAATCGTGGGAGGATATCGTTTCTGATTTAGAGCAGGCATTAAAGAAAATATCTACTGTTAATCAATAAAAAAAGAGTGAGCTATCGGTTTTGTACAGGACGTACTAAATCGATAACTCGCTCTTTTCTTTTTACATATGTTTTAGGAGTGTTTCCACAAACTTTTCTAAATAGCGCTGATCTAATTCATCAAAACGATTCTTTTCGGGACTATCAATGTCAAGTACACCAATGACAGCTCCTTCTTTCACAATTGGTACAACGATTTCTGAATTAGAAGCACTATCGCAAGCGATGTGACCTGGGAATTGGTGAACGTCTGCTACAAGCTGTGTTGTTTTCGTTTCAGCTGCTACGCCGCAAACGCCTCGTCCAAATGGAATGCGTACGCAAGCAGGCATTCCTTGGAACGGTCCAAGGACAAGCTGATTTCCTTCTGTTACGTAAAAGCCAACCCAATTAACGCGATCTAAAAATTGGTTTAATAATGCGGAAGCATTTGATAAGTTTGCGACTACGTTTGATTCGCCAGTTAATAACGCATCCAGTTGTTTAATTACTGTCTCATATTGCTGCACGCGAGATCCTGCATAACTTTCTTTAGTAAACATGGAAACAGCTCCTTTTTTATCGAGATGTGTAAAATATTAGCAAAATACGATGTATTTCACATGACTTTGTCGATAGAAAATTAAAGGAATTTGTCTTAAAAGTCAAGAAATTTAAACTATAGCTGTTCAGTGAGGGGAAGTGAGCGCATGAAGCAGACGAAACAAAAAGTAATTGATGCGGCAATATCGTTGTTTAATACGAAAGGTTATGATGGAACGTCGGTGCGAGACATTGCAAAGCGAGCGGATGTGAATGTAGCGAATATTTCATATTATTTTGCTGGGAAGCAAGGTTTATTAGAACAGCTTATTACTGATTTTTTAGAAGGATATATTCATGTGATTGAAATGTCGTTTGAACAGAGAGAGTATTTGTCGGCTAAAGATGTAATGGTGCAAATGGTGCGCGGGATTTTACGATATCAATTTGAAAATAGAGAACTAACACGTTTCTTCTACCGAGAGCTTTCGCTTGATACGACATTAATTCGTGAAGTGATGACCGTTTATTTTTCTAAAGAAAGATATTATATAGAACAAATGATTAGACAAGGACAAATGAAACAAGAATTTCAGAAAGTATCATTTACAATGTTTATGACGCAATTAAAAGGTATGATAAGTATGCCGTTTTTATATCCACAATATATATCAGAAGTACTCCATTCTTTCCCGTCTGAGACATTTTTCATAGAAATGTATACGAAAGAGATTGAGCAATGGATGGAACAAGCATTATGTAAAGCGAATATGTACCATGAATGGCCAAGAGCTGTTCATATGTGAAGAATCCCCACCTAACGAACTGAGGTGGGGATTTTTATGTTTACTTTTCTTTGCCATAAATTGTTACATAATAGCGCGATAATTGTTAATGCAGCTCCAGCGATTTCAATTTTATCGACTGTATAACCTCGAAAGATAGAACCAATGAGTGCAAGGATAGGAACTAAATTCATAAATAATATGCCGTTAATAGATGAAATATAGCGATTTCCCATATTCCAGCAAAATACAGCGATAACGCCTGCGATAATCGACATATAAAAGAGCTCAAAACGAACGCTCACAACTGTACGCAGTGACGGCATAGTAACTATATTTGTGTACGTTAAGAAAGTAACAATAACGATGAGTGAAATGGAGCCAAATAAACAAGTTAATGTCGTGTACCTAAGTGGTGACCAAGATTGAAAACGAGCAGCCCCGTTTGTATAAATGACCCAGCAAGTAACGCCGCATAGCATCAATATGTTTGTTGATAAGTGGCTTGCAGCTCCAAATAATAAGTGAATATTTCCTTTTGAAATGACAAGCATAACACCAAGTAATGCAACGAACATACAAAGGAATGTATAGTTTTGTGGGCGGCGATTTTTCGTTATCCATTGCAGTGATAAGGCAATCAGTGGCATAAGGGATTGAATCATAGCTGCATGGATTGCTCCGGAAGGTCCGGCAAGTTGTTGTCCGTAGAAAACGAGAAAACCATACCCCGCGAAACCGACTGTCCCGTAAAAGAACAGAGAAAGTGTTCTTTTTTCTAAGCGGAGTGAAGTCTTCCCTTCAGTAATTAATAGCAAAATAAGAAAAATAATAGCTGCTGATCCATAGCGAATCGTTGTGAAGAAGAATGGATCGATAAATTGCAGAGCATTTGCCATTACAGGAAACATAAATCCCCAGGCAGTGACGGCGAGTAAGCATAGAAAGGATCCGAGTAGCATTGGTTTTTTGTTCAAGAGTATCTTTCCCCTTTACATTTCGTTATAGTAAGTTGATGAAATAAGTATAAAGAGTAATTGTTTATAGGAGGAAATATCGATTTCTTATAACGGTTATAACTTTTTGTTAGAGGTGTGTACGATGGATTTGGAGGCAGTACGATCGTTTATTGAAGTGAAGCATACGCGAAGTTTATCAAAGGCAAGTAAGATTTTACATATATCACAACCAGCGCTTAGTAAACAAATTCAAAAGTTAGAAGCGGATTTAGAGGTTACTTTACTTAAACGTTCTGCGCAAGGAGTAGAGTTAACGGAGGCAGGAGAGTTATTTATAAAAAGAATGTTACCGATTTTGGAGCAAATAAATGAAGTGAAAACAGAAATGAGGGGGTATCAAGAGAACCGGAAGTTTTCAATTGGTATACTACCGAGTTTAGCGGAGCATTACATATCAGAATGTAAAGATATATTAGGTGATGAGTTCGAAGTGGAATGGCAAATCGGGCATACAGAAGTATTAAGAGATTTATTTAAAGCGCGGGAGATTGACGCGATGTTCATCGATTCAGTAGTAGAAGGTGCTACGTATATAAAAGAAGTGCAACAAGAGAAAATTGTTTGTGCCGTTTCAAATAATCATCCGTACAAAGAGAAGATAGTCATTCAAATAGAAGAGCTGCACAATGAAAAATTAATTGTATATCCAGAAATATGTGATGTAAGGAAAATGATTATGAACATGTTTCATGAAATAGGTGTAAAACCAACTATAGCTGTGGAAACATCTTACGCAGAACCGATGCTTGCAATGGTAAAAGCTGGCCTTGGTATCACGTTACTTCCAGAAAGGGCAGTAGAGCAGTCTGTAAGGCAAGGAAATGTACATGTAATTTCTGTTGAACCACCACTCATGCGGAAAATTTATTTCGTATCCCATACGAAAGATTGTTTGTTATTACAATCATTTGAGGATAGGTAGTGAGGTAGGCGGAATATTGAGAAAGATTACAATCACATTGAAAGGAACATGAAATTTTTAAAAAAACTAGGTCAAAAACAAACCATTACATGGTATGATTAGTACATTGTTAGTTGTTAAATATAGGGGAATTCCCTTTTTATACATAATGCCTTCCATTTCATAAACGGAACGGACAAAAAAAGAGATATAACTAGGAGGCTTTTTTGCATGGATTCTATCCTGACGATCGTTATCATTGTAGTAAGCTCTATTCTAGTGCTGCTCATGATAGAGCTTGTGATAAGAAATCGTTCATATAAAGATATTGAAGCACTGGAGCAGTGGAAACAAGAGATAAAAGATAAACCTGTGGCAGATGAACTAAAACGGGTAAAAGATTTAAACATGACGGGTCAAACAGAAGAACTGTTTGGTAAATGGCGTGAAGAATGGGATGAAATTGTATCAACAACCCTTCCGAAAGCTGACAAAGATTTAGCGCAAGCGCGAAAATTCGCCTCGCAATTCTCCTTCCGAAAAGCAAAGCATGCGATGAACGAATCCATAAGTGGTTTAGATGACGCTGATAATCGTATTACTGACATTTTAAATGAATTACAGCAATTGTTAGAAAGCCATGAGAAAAATAGCTCGGAAATTGAAGGGTTACGTGATACATATCGTAGTATGAAAAAGAGTGTTCTTGCTCATAGACATATGTATGGAGCAGCAGAGCAGAAAATCGAAGAGATGCTAGACGCTGAATCTGAGAAATTTAAAACCTTTGAAGAAGCAACAAACAATGGCGACTATTTAAAAGCGAGAGAAATTGTTATTAGTTTGGAAGAAGGTTTAGCAGATTTAGAAATCATTATTCACCAAATTCCAGATTTATTGGTAGAGTGCCAAGCGACGTTACCAGTTCAGCTGGAAGATTTATTACACGGACATAATGATATGGTAAGACAAGGTTATGTATTAGATTATTTGGAAGTCCCTAAAGAAGTTCGCGATATGACGAAACAACTACAAACATGTTTAATGGATATACAGGAGCTTCATATAACAGAAGCGGCTGAAAAAGTAGAAAACTTAAAAACTCGTTTAGATGGCTTCTACGATCAATTGGAACAAGAAGTACATGCGAGACATTATGTGGAGCAAAAAACACTTTCTGTTTACGATGACTTAGAAGAAATGCGTATCGAAACGATTGAAACGAAAACAGAAACACAACTTGTGAAACAAAGCTATCAGTTACAAGATAAAGACATTGAGTCTCAAAAAGTAATTGAAAAGCAAATGCACATTTTAACGAAACGTTTTGAAATGCTACAATTACGCGTTGCAGAACAAGATATTGCCTTCTCTATTATTCGCGAGGAACTAGAAGAGGTTTATGAGCAATGTGAAACGTTAAAAGTACTTCATGCAGAATATAAAGAAATGCTGCAAACGATGCGCAAAGAAGAATTTGAAGCACGTGAGAAGTTACAAGAAATGCGAAATACTATTTTCGAAACGAAACGCTTTATGCAAAAGTCGAATTTGCCAGGTCTTCCAGAGAGTATTATGGAAGATTTAAAAAGAGGGCAAATGGCAATGCAAGCTGTATATGAACAATTAGAAGTGAAGCCGTTAAATATGAACGCTGTAAATAGCAGTTTAGAAGAAGCATACACAACTGTGAACGGTGTAGCTGAAATGACAGAAGAGTTAATTGGACAAGCATATTTAGTGGAAAAATTAATTCAGTACGGTAACCGTTACCGTAGTCATGATGAAAACCTAGCAGAAAGTTTAAATTATGCTGAGAAATTATTCCGTGAATACCAATACGATGCAGCTCTAGAACAAGCGGCTTCAGTATTAGAGCAACTTGAACCTGGCGTTGTTCAAAAAATAGCTGAATATGTAGACAATGAACAAACCCTTTCATAAAAGGGTTTGTTTTTTTATGTAATTTTGCAGGCGATGTTGCTATAATGAATAGCGGAATACAGCAAGGTTATTCGTTTCAAAATAAAGTGAAACTGTAATCGGTGGGAAGATTCATCCCCACTGATTACTAGCCTTCACCAATCGGGCATTTACGGGCAGTTAATCTCCCATCTAACTTCTTTGCTCTAACTGGATTTTGAGGTGAGAGTCTTATTGCCCGTTAACGCGGGATAAAGTGAAACTGTAATAGGAGGGCATCCTCGCCAATTATTAGCCTTCACCAATCGAGATAAAACGGAACCTTTGCGTAGTCTTAGCGTAATGACACGTATTTATGATATGATTATATGATGTGATAGCGCTGAAAGGGGAAGAACGATGATCTATTTTGATAATAGTGCGACGACTAAGCCATATCCAGAAGCTCTTCAATCGTACGTGACGGTTGCTGGGAAATATTTTGGTAATCCTTCTTCTATTCATTCGCTTGGAGGAGAGGCAGAGCGTCTATTAACACAATCAAGAACGATTGCAGCGCAGCTTCTTCGTGTTAAACCTTCTGAAATTATTTTTACATCAGGTGGAACGGAAGGGAATAACCTTGCGATTAAAGGGATAGCGATGAGGAATCGTTCGCGTGGTAAACATATCATTACAACAAATATTGAACACGCGTCTGTGTTTGAAGCATATAAGCAATTAGAAGAACTCGGGTTTGATGTAACATACTTACCGGTTAACGAGCATGGTGTTGTATCGGTAGAAGATGTGAAACGAGCGCTTCGTGAAGATACGATTCTTGTGTCAATTATTCATGTGAACAACGAAACTGGAGCAATTCAGCCCGTTGCTGAAATTGGAACGTTATTATCGAATCATCCGAAAATAAGATTCCATGTAGATCATGTACAAGGGATAGGAAAAGTACCGCTTGATTTATATGCTTCTCATATTGATCTTTGCTCAATATCTGGACATAAATTCCACAGTGTAAAAGGAACAGGTCTTCTTTATGTACGCGATGGCGTAAGATTAGATCCGATTTTATCAGGTGGTCAACAAGAGCTTAAGTATCGCTCTGGTACAGAAAATTTACCTGGCATTGTAGCGATGGTGAAAGCACTTCGCATGACAATGGAACAAGTGAAAGAAAAGGTAGCTCATTTGCAAAGTTTACAAGCAGAGCTTGTTCGTTTCTTTAAAGAGATGGAAGATGTAACGATTAACACGTCGCTTGCATATGCAGCACCGCACATTTTAAATGTATCATTTGTTGGTTTAAAACCAGAAGTAGTCGTTCATGCTTTAGAAGAACACGGTGTATATGTGTCAACGAAATCTGCTTGTTCTTCAAAAGCAAATGAAGTGAGCAGAGTGTTAGTGTCAATGGGAGTGCCGCATGCAGCAGCTGCAAGCGCTATTCGTATTAGTTTAGCACCAGAAAACACAATGGAAGAAGTAAAACAATTTGAAGGTATTGTAAAAGAGACGATGCCAAAATTATATGAAGTGATGAGGTAAAGAAATTATGTTGAAATATGAATATATTTTAGTGCGTTACGGAGAAATGACGACAAAAGGTAAGAACCGTTCTAAGTTTGTAAGCACATTAAAAGATAACGTGAAGTTCAAACTGAAAAAATTCCCAAATATTAAAATCGATGCAACACATGATCGTATGTACATCCAGTTAAATGGTGAAGATCATGAAGCAGTCTCTGAAAGATTGAAGGATGTATTTGGTATTCATAAGTTTAACTTAGCGATGAAAGTACCATCAGAATTAGAAGACATTAAAGAAGGTGCATTAGCAGCTTTCTTACAAGTAAAAGGTGATGTGAAAACATTTAAAATTACTGTACACCGTTCTTATAAGCATTTCCCAATGAGAACGATGGAATTATTACCTGAGATTGGCGGACACATTCTAGAAAACACAGAAGATATTACAGTAGATGTTCATAATCCAGATGTAAATGTACGCGTAGAAATTCGCAGTGGCTATAGCTACATTATGTGTGATGAGCGTATGGGAGCTGGCGGTTTACCAGTTGGCGTTGGCGGAAAAGTAATGGTACTTCTTTCTGGTGGTATTGATAGCCCAGTAGCAGCTTACTTAACGATGAAACGCGGCGTATCTGTGGAAGCAGTTCACTTCCATAGTCCACCTTTCACAAGTGAGCGTGCAAAACAAAAAGTAATCGATTTAGCGCAAGAGTTAACGAAGTATTGTAAACGAGTAACGCTTCACCTTGTTCCGTTTACAGAAGTGCAAAAAACGATTAATAAAGAAATTCCATCTAGCTATTCAATGACGGTTATGCGCCGTATGATGATGCGTATTACAGAACGTATTGCTGAGGAGCGTAACGCACTTGCAATTACGACTGGTGAAAGTCTTGGACAAGTAGCAAGCCAAACGTTAGATAGTATGCATACGATTAACGAAGTAACAAACTACCCAGTTATTCGTCCGCTTATTACGATGGATAAATTAGAGATTATTAAAATCGCTGAAGAAATCGGCACGTATGATATTTCAATTCGTCCATATGAAGATTGCTGTACTGTATTTACACCAGCAAGCCCAGCGACGAAGCCGAAACGTGAAAAAGCAAATCGTTTTGAAGCGAAATACGATTTCACACCATTAATCGATGAAGCTGTAGCGAACAAAGAAACAATGGTATTACAAACGGTAGAAGTAGTGGCGGAAGAAGAAAAATTTGAAGAACTTTTCTAAAACCATAAATTACCATATTTAAAACGTGTATGAAGTCATGTTATTTATCACACTCTATACTCACAAGGAGGTGATATAACATGTCACGTAGCACAAATAAATTAGCGGTTCCTGGTGCTGAATCAGCATTAGACCAAATGAAATACGAAATCGCTCAAGAGTTTGGTGTTCAACTTGGAGCTGATGCAACAGCTCGCGCTAACGGTTCTGTTGGTGGTGAAATCACTAAACGTCTAGTTTCACTAGCTGAGCAACAATTAGGCGGTTACCAAAAATAATCCCATATGATGGCTTAGAAAGAGCGGGTTCTCCCGCTCTTTCTTTTTTGTGTTGTGTCGCTATTTGTCGGTAAGTCGATGTAATTTCATTTACTAATTCGACAGAACTGAAAAATTTGTCAAAAGAAGAGGGTTCAAAATTGACAGAAAATTCTTTATTATATAAAGGAGGCATAAAGAAAAGGGAGGATATTTTATGAAGAGAGAAGAATTGTTGGCGCCACCGTCTTATAATTTAGTTTCTGAAATAGAGAAATATACAGGTGATAAAGAGAAGTTAGCTTTAATTTGGCAAGATGATAAAGGGAATCGAAGGGAAGTTACATACGCTGAATTAATGCAAGGTGCGAATAAAATTGGAAACGCTTTTATAAAAAGTGGTTTGCAAAAAGGGGACAAGCTTCTCATTATGATGCCGCGTTTAATTGAAGCGTACATGACGTATATTGCTGCTATTAAAGCAGGATTTGTCGTAATTCCAAGCTCGGAAATGTTACGTAAAAAAGATATAGAATATCGAATTGGACATGGAGAAGTAAAAGCGATAGTAAGCTATGAGCCGTATATTAGGCAGTTTGATGATATAGAAGCGATGGAATCTCTTCGAAAATTTGTCCTGAGCGAGCAGTCAGTAGATGGATGGATTAATTTAAAAACAGCGTTAGAAACAGAGAGTGACATGTTAGAAATGGCGAAGACAGATAAAGAAGATATGGTCTTTTTATCTTACACGTCAGGAACGACAGGAAATCCGAAAGGTGTCGTTCATACACATGCGTGGGCATACGCTCATTTACGTACGAGCGCTCCAAATTGGCTCGGAATTGAAGAGAATGATATTGTATGGGCAACAGCTAGTCCAGGCTGGCAAAAGTGGATTTGGAGCCCGTTTTTAGCAACGCTAGGATCAGGGGCAACAGGATTTGTATATCACGGTAAGTTTGAACCGAAAACGTACCTGAACTTATTAGACGATAATAAGGTGAATGTGCTTTGTTGTACACCGACTGAGTATAGATTAATGGCAAAGGTAGAAGATTTAAGCCAGTACAATTTAGAGGCGTTACATAGCGCTGTATCAGCAGGTGAGCCGTTAAATAGAGAAGTCATTGGAACGTTCCAAAAGCACTTTCATATTACAGTGAGAGACGGCTATGGGCAAACGGAAAATACATTACTTGTTGGTGTAATGAAAGGGATGGATATTAGACCAGGTTCAATGGGGAAACCAACGCCAGGTAACCACGTCGATATCGTAAATGAGGAAGGTACTCCAGTTAAAGTAGGCGAAGTTGGTGATATTGCAGTTCACATTGAAACGCCGGCCCTCTTTAAACAATATTACAAAGACGATGAACGTACAGCGATGCAATTCCGCGGTGATTATTATATTACAGGTGATAAAGCGAAGAAAGATGAAGACGGCTACTTTTGGTTTGAAGGGCGCGGTGATGATATCATTATTAGCTCTGGTTATACAATCGGGCCGTTTGAAGTAGAGGATGCACTTGTAAAACATCCTTACGTAAGAGAATGTGCAGTTGTCGCAAGTCCTGATGAAATTCGTGGAAGTGTCGTGAAGGCATTTATCGTATTAAGAGAGAATATAGAAAAGAACGAAGAAACATTAATTCCAACACTCCAACAACACGTCAAAGAACTCACTGCACCATATAAATACCCTCGCAAAATTGAATTTGTAGATGAACTACCAAAAACGATTTCTGGAAAAATTCGCCGTATTGAACTTAGAAAACAAGAGATGGAGATTCCGTCAAAATAATTTTGAAAACAGTGGAGTAAATAGTTGAATGAAATGCAAAACAATGATAATATAAAAAACGAACACAAGTTCGATTTTATAAACTTAAAAAAGAGGTGTCCGTATGATTTTAGGTATTAATCCGTACTTAGTTTTAGATGGTAGTGGGCAAGAAGCTGTACAGTTTTATAAAGAGGCTTTAGATGCAAAAGTAGAAGTCATGCAAACTTTTGGTGACATGCCTGAAAATCCAGAATACCCGATTCCAGCTGAAGCGAAAGAGCGCGTTTTACACGCTACTTTAAAAGTTGGTAATACGGATCTTATGATTTCTGATACATTCCCAGGTCAAGGACATGCAAACGGATCTCAAGTAACAATTGCAATTCAAATTAGTAATGCAGAAAAAGCAAAAGAAGTATTCGATAAGTTACAAGAAGGTGGAGAAGTTATCATGCCACTTCAAGAAACATTCTGGAGCCCAGCATACGGACAAGTAAAAGATAAATTTAATATTGAATGGCAAGTTACAACGTCTACTACTGAACAAAAGTAATTTTTAGAAAAGCACCATGTTTTGAAATGGTGCTTTTTTTTATACAATAAAAAATAAAGGAGATGGGATATATGGGAGAAATTTGGTATGGCGGCACCATTTACACAATGAGAGAAGAAAATGAAAAAGTGGACGCTGTTTACGTTGAAAACGGCATAATTGTTGATGCTGGTAATAAGGGAGAATTAGAAAGCAAATATTCAAACGTAAAGTTACATGACCTAAAAGGAAAAACAATGATCCCAGGTCTCGTTGATAGCCATATGCATCTTATTGGGCATGGAGAGAGATTACTTCGTCTAGATTTATCAAATTGTACATCTTATAGCGAAGTACTGACTCTTGTTCAGAAGCGAGTGGAAGAAGCTCCAAAGGGCTCTTGGATTATTGGAGAAGGATGGAATGAAAATAACTTTACAGATACGAAAGATGTTCACGCGCGTGATTTAGATGAAATTTCGAAAGACCATCCTATTTTATTAAAGAGAGTTTGTCGTCACGTTACATGGGTGAATTCATACATACTGCAAGAAGCGAATATAACAGAAAAGGCAGAAGATCCAAAAGGCGGGAAAATTGGCAGAGATTCATCAAATAAGTTAACAGGACTTTTATATGAACAAGGGCAAGAATTAATTAAACATGTTCAGCCAGAAATTGATGAAGCTTATTTACAAAGAGCTCTGCAAACAGCGATTAAAGATTGCTGGAAATACGGACTTGTTGGCGGGCATACGGAAGATTTAAATTATTATGGTGGTTTTAGAAAAACGCATAATGCGTTTTCTCATGTGATAAAAGAAATGCCATTTAAAGCCCATTTGCTCGTTCACCATGAAGTAGCACATGAACGAAAAGAATATGAAAATGAACATTATATTGAATTTGGGGCAATGAAAATTTTTTCTGACGGTTCTTTTGGCGGAAGAACAGCATTATTAAGTGAACCGTATGAAGATGCGAAGGAAACGAATGGGGTTGCGATTTTCTCATGTGAAGAACTTGCAGAATTAGTGAAGAAAGCACGAGATTTACATATGCCAGTTGCGATTCATACTATCGGTGATTTATCGCTTGAATATGTCATTGATGCACTCGAATTATATCCACCAGCAAAAGGGTTACGTGACCGCATTATTCATTGTCAGCTTGCTCGTGAGGAGTTAATTGAAAGAATGAAAAACTTGCAAGTCATTATAGATATACAGCCAGTCTTTCTTTCATCAGATTTTCCGTCAGTCATTGAAAAACTAGGAGAGTGCCGTCTTCGTTATGCGTATGCTTGGAAGACATTACTGGAAGCAGGGCTACATTGTAATGGTGGCTCAGATGCCCCCATTGAACAAGTAAATCCGTTTCTAGGTATATATAGCGCTGTTACACGTAGAAGTTTTATTGACGGTGTATGCTATATGCCTGAGGAAAGATTAACGGTATATGAGGCTGTTTCTTTATTTACAACAGGAAGTGCCTATGCAATTGGAAAAGAAGCGAAGCGAGGGCAAATTACAAAAGGATATGAAGCAGACTTTACAATATTAGACCGCAATATGTTTGAAATTGAGGCAGAAGAAATAAAAGAAGTAGAAGCAGAAATGACCGTAATAGATGGCCAAGTTGTCTATAGAAAAGATGCATAAAAATATATGAGCGATTTTCGGAATATATCGACTGTAACTCGAAATATATAAGCGATTATTGAAATATATCTACCGTAACTCGAAATATATGAGCGATTATTAAAATATATCGACTTACCGACAAAAACTGACAAGAATAACGGGTGGATAGTAAGAGAGTATTGTCCGCGCCAATCGGGGTAAATAAATAACCGCAGAATTATGGAATTCCATAATTCTGCGGTTATTTTAATCCTATAAAAACGTTCTCTGTACTTTTTCCCAGAAAGAATTGTTTTTTAATTTAACTGTTTTAATTTGTTTATCGCTTAAGCGTACAACAGCTTTTTCCACTTGTTTAATGCTAAGCGCTTCGTTATCCATGCCGATAACAGGATAATCGTTACCGTCTGGTCTTAGTTTTAAAGTTAATGTACGTTCGTGATTTAAAATGAAAGGTGAACCGAGCGTACGGTAAGTGTTGTTGTTTAAAGATGCTAGTTCGCTTACTTGGAAACATGGAATAAGTGGGTCAACAACTGCGCCATGCAATGATTTATTGTAAGCAGTACTTCCTGTTGGGGTAGAAACTACTAAACCGTCACCTCTAAATGTTTCGAAATATAAATCATCAACGTGAACATCTACAACGAATGTTTTTATAATACTAGAACGTAATGAGAACTCATTTAAACAATGGAAAGATGTACTGTGATCTACATCTACCTGAATTGTTGGATATTTACGCACTTCAATTTCATTTTTTGTAATTTCTTGAAGGGCTGTATCAACGTGATCAATATGGAAATCGCAGTAGAACGAAGTTTCATCTTTCGTAGAAATCCCTGCGTATAAGCAATCTTCCCTAAAACCAGTTTTACGAACGGCTTGTAAGAAGGTTGCATCATCTCCAACACTGACGATAGCGTTTGCATTTTTTGGATGATCTAATATGGTAAATCCATTCTCTTCTAAAATACGATAGATTGGTTTCATTTTTTCAACGAGCGTTGCTTTGTCATCACCATAAAAGAAAAATAAATTGCGACGATCTGCCATTATGTATCCCTCCACTGCAGTTAAATTTTCTGTTTTTCGTGCTACATATCATTAGAGTCCGTTCCCTGATGATATGTTCAAATAATATATTTCGATATAAAATGTCAAAACACCTTTTTATTTTTAGAAAAATTTTTATATTCAATCTTATAGAACTCTGTTTAATGATGAATAAAGTTGTCGATAATGGGTACGGAGTGAAAGGATGATACGTATGAAGTGGCTCGTAATTGGAATAATAATTCTTCTTCTTTTTATTTTGTTTATACTATTGTCAAAAATAAAGCTTAAGGTGACATTTTTATATTCAGAAATGGAAAAGAAATGTTTGCTTCAAGTGAAAATATGGATGATTCGATATACATTTGATGTGTTGGAAAGAATTGAAAAACAGCAGAAAAAGACAGGACAGAAAATCGAAAAAGCTGAAGAGGACGGCGGACTCGATAATAAAATTATGGCGCAACTTGACAGCATTGGTGAACTGATAAAAAAGCTTCAAGAAGTTCATACTATTGTTAAAGATTTTCTCAAACGAGTGAAAATCAATGGTTGGAAATGGCATACACAAATTGGAGCAGGCGACGCAGCTAGTACTGGAATTGTCACTGGATATGCATGGGGGACAAAAGGTATGGCTGCTGGAGTTGTCGGACAATATATGCATATTGTCGACGTACCAGAATTTGAAATTACCCCAGTTTTTCAAGGAAAAGGATTTGCATCAAGATGTGAGTTAACAGCATCTTTTCGTATATTCCGCACTATAAAAACAGCGGTGAAATTGCTCATATTTATGAGGAAGCAAAGATCTGGTATGACAGAAAAATCTGTTCAAGCATAGGGGGGATATAGAATGGACCATCCAATTCAAGGTTTAATGACAACAGCAATGCAGCATTTAAAACAAATGACTGATGTAAATACAATTGTTGGTGACCCAATTAAAGCGGCAGATGGAAGTGTAATTCTTACTGTTTCGAAAGTAAGTTTCGGATTTGCTGCTGGTGGAAGTGAATTTGGTAAAGTAGAACATTCAGGCCGCCATCCATTTGGCGGGGGAAGTGGTGGAGGAGTTTCTATTAATCCTGTTGCTTTTCTTGTTATAAATGGAGATGGTGTGAAAGTATTGCACTTAGATAAACAAACACATGTCATCGATAAAATAATTGAATTAGCGCCACAAGCTGTTGATAAAGTGAAAGAAATGATGGATAAACGAAAAGAAGATGATCCTGAATTTCAAATTTAACGAATAAAGAAGCTAATCAATAGGTTAGCTTCTTTAATTTTTTTGTAAATAAAGCGATTTTATTTGCATTATCGATAGGGACAAACTATCATTTACATTGTACATATTTTGTTTAAATAAGGGAGGATTTTCAAGTGGCAAACGTAACTTTTAAAGGTAATCCAATGACTTTAGTTGGAACAGAAGTTAAAGTTGGCGATCAAGCGCCAAACTTCCAAGTATTAGCAAACGACTTATCTCCAGTAAGTTTAGAAACATACAAAGGCGAAGTGAAATTAATTAGTGTTGTACCTTCAATCGACACAGGTGTGTGTGATGCACAAACACGTCGTTTTAACCAAGATGCAGCAGGTATTGAAAACGCGAAAGTATTAACAATTAGCGCTGATTTACCATTCGCTCAAAAACGCTGGTGTGCAGCAAACGGTTTAGAAAATGTTGTAACACTTTCTGACCACCGCGACCTTTCATTCGGTGAAGCTTACGGCTTAGTAATGAAAGAACTTCGTTTACTTGCTCGTGCAGTATTCGTAGTAGATAGCAATGACAAAGTAGTTTACGTAGAATACGTAAGCGAAGGTACAAGCCATCCAAACTATGAAGCAGCATTAGAAGCAGCTAAATCTGCGAAGTAATGTGAAGAAAATGACCTCTTATAAAGAGGTCGTTTTTTCTCATATATTGCTCTGTAACGGCATCGATATATGAGAAAAAACGTTATATCATATATAACTAAAGGGGAGCTCTTTACAGGAGGTCGCTTTTTCTTTTTGGAAAAAATCACTTTGTGGTATGATATAAGTTATGTGTAAAAGAGAGAAGGAGGAATGTACGTGAGTCAGACAGTAGAAACATTATTTTCTATTTTTGATTCTTCTGCGGTAGTTTTACGTAAAGAATTAGATGTAACATATTTAGAGGCGCTTGTAGAAACAGGTGATAACTTGTTTGAGGGAGCGATTTTACAAGAGGAATTATCCGAATCAGCAATTGAAAGGCTGAATCGTGAATATAGTACGTTTAATGAAGAAACATATAAAGGTGAAGAAATTCGTAAAGCATTTCAGTTAGCCATCTTAAAAGGAATGAAAGAAGGCGTACAAGCGAATCACGAAATGACACCTGATGCAGTTGGGATGTTCATGAGTTACTTATTCCATAAATTTATGCAAGGTCAAAATGAAATTACAGTTTTAGATCCTGCAATTGGAACAGGTAACTTAATGACTACAGTGTTTAATAGCGCTAAAGAAGGACTAACAATGAGTGGATTTGGTGTAGAAGTGGATGAAGTGCTAATTAAACTTGCTTTAGTAAATGCAAATTTACAAAAGCATGCAATCGAATTCTTCCATCAAGATGGACTAGCACCACTTTATATCGATCCAGTTGATGCAGTCGTTTCAGACTTGCCAGTTGGTTATTATCCAAACGAAATCGGTGCAAGTGAATATAAATTAAAAGCAGATGAAGGAATGTCGTATGCCCATCACTTATTTATTGAACAAAGTGTGAAACATGCGAAAGAGGGCGGTTACTTATTCTTCTTAGTACCAAACTTCATTTTTGAAAGTGACCAAGCACCGAAATTACATGCATTTATTAAAGAAACATGCTTTATTCAAGGGTTATTACAGCTTCCTGTTTCCATGTTTAAAAACGAGAAAAATGCAAAAAGTATATTTGTTCTCCAAAAGAAAGGCGCTAATGTAACAATGCCAAAACAGGCGTTATTAGTGGAGTTGCCTAAATTCTCTAACATGAAGGCGATGGAAGACATTATGGATCAATTAAATACTTGGTTTGCAACACATAAATAAAGCTAGGTATATGTAACAGCATTAGTGATTTATGTAGTACAGTTTTATATAATATGTCATATTTTTAAATATATACAAGATTTAACTGAATTTTTTTGAAATCTGTAATATATATTTTTTCTTGGTGTTACAATTTTTTCACTTGAAATATATGTCGGACGATGTTTAAATTAAAATCGTGAGTATAAAATTTGCTAATGATGAAACGTTTTCATATTTAGTGAATTTGATCAGATAAAATCGAGCGGTTTGTGGAAACATCCACACAACTACCAAGAGAAAAAGGGGCGAAAGACTAGATGTCAAAAATCATCGCGATTAACGCAGGAAGCTCTTCCTTAAAATTCCAATTATTTGAAATGCCAAGTGAAACAGTATTAACAAAAGGTTTAGTAGAACGTATCGGTTTAGAAGATAGTATCTTCACTATTACTGTAGATGGCGAAAAACAAAAAGAAATTACAAACATTCCAGATCACGCAGTAGCAGTTAATATGCTTCTTAAAAAGTTAACTGAAAACGGAATCGTTAAATCTCTAGATGAGATTGGCGGTATCGGTCACCGTGTTGTTCACGGCGGCGAAAAATTTGCTGACTCTGTTTTAATTACTGATGAAGTATTAGCTGATATCGAAGAATTAAGCGATTTAGCACCACTTCATAACCCAGCAAACGTTGTTGGTATTAAAGCATTCCAAGAAGTATTACCAAACGTACCAGCAGTAGCAGTATTCGATACAGCATTCCACCAAACAATGCCGGAATCTGCATTCCTATACAGCTTACCATATGAGTACTATGAAAAATTCGGCATCCGTAAATACGGTTTCCACGGAACTTCTCATAAATATGTAACTGAGCGTGCGGCTGAATTATTAGGTCGTCCAATTGAAAGCTTAAGCTTACTTTCTTGTCACTTAGGTAACGGTGCAAGTATCGCAGCAGTAGAAGGCGGTAAATCTATTGATACTTCTATGGGCTTCACTCCACTTGCTGGTGTAACAATGGGTACACGTTCTGGTAACCTTGACCCTGCGTTAATTCCATACATCATGGAAAAAACAGGCCAAACAGTAGAAGAAGTAGTTAACGTATTAAACAAGAAGAGTGGTATGTTAGGTCTTACTGGTTACTCTAGTGACCTACGTGACATCATTGCGAAAGAAGAAGAAGGCGACCACCGTGCGAAAGTAGCACTTGATGTATTCGTAAGCCGTATCCACAAATACATCGGTTCTTACACTGCTCGTATGAAAGGTGTAGACGCAATCATCTTCACAGCTGGTGTAGGTGAAAACAGTGCGATTATTCGTGAGCGCGTATTAGAAGGCCTTGAGTACATGGGCGTATACTTCGATGCAAAACGTAATAACGTATTCGGTGAAGAAGCATTCATCAGCTTCCCACACTCTCCAGTAAAAATTATCGTAATTCCAACTGACGAAGAAGTTATGATTGCTCGTGACGTACTACGTCTTGGAGATATTGGTTAATATATGAAAAAAAGACGAGATCCTATAGGATTTCGTCTTTTTTCTTTTGGATGTATTTTAAAACTCCATCCGGATATAATATTTTTTCTTTCTGAATGAATGCCGTAATAGGAATCCATTTCGCATATGCTACTGTTTCCTCATCTTGTATATTTAATATTTTCATTTCATATAGTGACGTGTCTAATAAACGCAAAGAATATAGTTGAATAATTTCATGACCAATGTCTCCATCTAGATGAAAGACATTTTCTAAACAACCTAAATAATTGGTGATTTCCACTTCTGTATGAAGCTCTTCCCTAAATTCACGAATAACGGTATGTGCTGATTGTTCACCAAGTTCAATTGAACCACCAAGAGGTCGGTAAAATGTTTCATCGGCTGAATGATATTCTTGTACGAGAAGACGCCCGTGATGTATAGCAATGCCAAAAGCCTTTGCACGTGGATACATATACAATCACTCCTTATTTTTTTGTATAAGGAAGATTATAATATGTTTTGTAGTAAAGGTGTCATGTATTTAAGAATGTGGTCTAATCGTAATGCCATCAAATAAGTCTTTCCAAAATGCTTCATTGTATTGGTATACATCCATAATAGGACATTTCATAACGCAAACACGTTGTAATCCCCAATCTTCTTGGGTGATAGTTGGTATATCGGCAGGAATTAGTAACAGGACAGAGAATGTATGTGTAACGATTTGAGATAAAATTTGTTCTAGGGAACATGCTTCTTCATATGTTCCTCCAGTTCGAATAAATAATATGGATTCGGCCGTTTCAATTGTAGCTAGAAAACGATTAATACGATGTTCATAATTTAACTTAATTTCTGTATAAGAAGGCCAAGAAGTTGGTGTGTTTACATCTGTTTTAAAGTCATGACAGGAGTCAATTTCATAAAGGTTGTCCCTTAATCTTAATTTTGCATCATCATCCCAAAATGAGATGAAGGATAAATTTTCGAAATTTAAAAAGCGGTCAAATCGATTTTGTAATAATACATTCACTTTTTCTAATGAGGGGCTTAGCATAAAATCAATAACGCCAAAAAATGGTGATAATTCTAATTGATATAATGCCCAAGCAGGCCAGCAGTTTTGTCCTAAGCTGAATACCGCATTATATTCTTTTTTTATATCGGATAGATTCATGTGATTTATCTCATCCTTTTTGTTAATATTTTATGCCATTCAAAAATGGTATGTGAATAAAGATAGACAAGCATATTTGCAAAGAATAAGCAGAAATATGTTACAATAGAAAAAAATCGAACGAGGTGGTTGTTACGATGCGATCGAAGCGAGAACAAGCCATTTTAGACAATATAAAAGAATGGGAAGCGCAATTAGTTGAGCAAGAAGCGACCGATTTTCAAAAAGTGTTTGATAAATGGTTACATACTACAGTTGCGAAATTACCTGAGAAAAAGCGAAAAGAATTCTTCACGAAAGCAGATGGATGGCTCTTTCATTTGCATGCATTTATTCAAAGTTCACAAGCACAGTTAGATGCACGTAATCGGATTTTAGGAACATCAAGATTATTTGATGAATCGATTGAACAGCTTGAAGATTTGAAAGGATTATCTATTGATCAATTAACATACATAGCAGAGCAGCAAACAGCACGTCATCGTCTATATTCATTTGTACAAGGCGGGGCAACAGGTGCTGGAGGTTTATTATTATTAACGGCGGATTTTCCGGTTATGATCGCATTAAATGTGAAGGCAGTCCAACTTATTGCAACATCATTTGGACATGATGTGAACAAGCCGTATGAAATGATGCTTGCGTTAAAGGTGTTTCATGCGTCATTACTACCAGGAAGACTTCAGCAATACGCATGGTACAATTTATTGCAAGAGCTGGAGCAAGAAGATTCGTTCTTCTACGAAGGAGACGAAGCAGTGCTACAAACAGCTTCTACTGAGGTTGTGTTAAAACAAATTTTGAAGACATTTTCGATTTATGCTCTTCGTCGTAAATTATTCCAAGGTATACCGGTAATTGGAATGGCAATTGGATCTACAGTGAATTATCGTTTAACAAGAAACGTTACTGAATTTGCAAATAGATTTTATCAAGTGCGCCATATAGTCGAGAAAGAAAAAAGAGCATAAAAAAAGCGAGAGGCCGAAGCCTTTCGCTTTTTTAATTTGTTGCATGTTTTTTAGACATTGGAACAGATACTGGCTGCTTTTC
This sequence comes from Bacillus sp. RZ2MS9, assembly GCF_001816185.2. NCBI lineage: Bacteria > Bacillati > Bacillota > Bacilli > Caryophanales > Bacillaceae > Bacillus > Bacillus sp. RZ2MS9. The sequence continues at coordinate 4,536,772 of NZ_CP049978.1, read as the reverse complement.
TGCTGTTTTTTCTGTTTTTGGATAATAAATTAAATCCAATGTTTTTGCCTGTACGGCAATCGAAAGAATAGTAAAAGCAATTTCTGTCCAATTTAAATAATATAATGAAAGCGCAAGAACAATCGCGTCAAAGACGAAGAAAATTTGCCCAATTGTAAAACGAGTTCGTTTACTTAATACAATTGTTAAAATATCGTCTCCACCGGTTGCACCGCCAAATCGCAATATAAAACCGAGTCCAATACCAGCTAACGCACCGCCAACTACTGCAGCTATAAATAAGTTATTTGATAAATCTACCGTAAATGGAGAATAATTTTCCATAAAGGAATAAAATACTCCGAATGAAATTGAACCTAGGAATGAATAGCCAACCATTTTTCTACCTAAAAATGAAGCACACAGTAAAATAATTGGGATATCCATTAATACAGTTGAAATAGATGGTGAAATATCATAAAAGTTTTGAATGAATAGTGCAATTCCTACAAAGCCACCTTCTGTTAAGTGGTTTTGGAAGTGAATGTGATATAGCGCTGCTGCTAAAATAAATGAACCGATTAAAACCATAAAAATTTCTTTAATAATTTGCCGACTTTGGATGTTCCTCATCGTTATTCCTTCTTTCCGTAGTTAGTAGTCCTTTTTGTGTTGTAAACTAACTACGAGCTCACATGTAGCTTTCAGTTAGTTTACGAAAAAACTAACTACGCTATATGTCGCTGAAGAAATAACGAATAATCCTCTCGTCCATCAATTCTCCCTACCTTCGTTTTAGTTTAAGTCTTAAAACGACTAAACAAAACGTGGAGTAGGATTCTTCATTTAGCAATCCTGCTCTTCTTTGTTTTGTTTAGTTAGTAACAATTAAGTCCTAAACAAAACGCTATGTGTAAGAAGAGTCTTTTTTTTGCCAAATTATCCTTCGGGCAATCATAATTTCCCCACTCTCGTATTTTTTTCGCTAGACTAAAGTATCTGAGCTGAAAAATACGCTACGTGTATGATTCGTCAATACGATGCCACATGCTCCTTCGAGCGATCATGATATCAAAATCCCTTCCTTCAAGATTTATACTATTATATCATACTTTTAAAAAATGTATGCGGATGGAAACCGACAATAAACGGAGGGAATCTACAAAAAATGTTATGTTTAAATATTTTTGTAGAAAAGCCTAAGTTATTTCGGAGGATTGGACAGTTTGTAACGGTTTGTCCAATAAGTAAGAAAAAAAGGTTTTATTCCGTTGTATTCTTTTCATCACTTTTATCTTTGAAAAACGCATCCCAACTAATCACACTTAAAAAAGTTAAAGCGATAATAACGAAAGCACGCATAAGCTGTAGACCTCCTTTTGTACATAGTATATGAATCATTCGATTCGGAATGTGTCATTTTTTTACAAGTCTTAACTATTATGAGAGTATATTAATATAGATAGATGAAGGGGAGAGTGAAGGTATGCTAAAAGAAATGTTCAAAAGAAAAGAATTAATATGTATTTCATGTCAGAAAAAAATTCAATATGAAGAAGAGCTTGTTGCTTTTGTAAAGTTGCCGAAAGAAAGAAGTATATTAGTTGGCCCTTTTGATGTGTGTTTGGCAAAAACAGCACAAGAGATATATTGTAAATCATGTTACGACAAAAAAAGCATGACCCAAAGTAATTGAGGGGCATGCTTTTTTCATTGGTGTGCTTTCCCCTCAGATACATTTTGAGTGAGTCGATACCAAAGCCAAAGGTCATTAATGATGGAAGCAAGATCGGCAATTTCTGAATTTAGTTTACAAGAAACTTCGAAGTCTTCTTCGTTATTTAAATAATGTTGTTTTTTATTAATATAGTGCTCAAGTTCTTTTATACGATCAGGAATTTTCCCGCGAACTTGTTCCCATTTTAGTAAAATAGCATGTTGCATTTTTTCGGGGATTTCTTCCCAGTCTTCTTGTAAATGTGGAATTTCAATTCCTAGATGTTCATCGTATAAGAAATACTTTTCCATAAGTTCACCCCCGTTTTCCTGCTTATATTGTACAGAAAAACAGAAAGAAGTTCGACGAAATTGTTTGAAAAAATTTGAAAATGACTCTTGATACATTTTGTGAAAGGTGTTAAAGTGTGAATTATTATAAAAGAAAATGAATATTTATTCTTTAGGGGGATGCAAAATGGAGAAGAAAAAAGTTGTATTAGCATATTCCGGAGGTCTTGATACTTCCGTTGCAATTAAATGGTTACAAGAGAAGAATTATGATATTATCGCGCTTTGTTTAGACTTAGGGGAAGGTAAAGACTTAGCATTTGTAAAGGAAAAGGCACTTTCAGTAGGTGCAATTAAATCATATATGATTGACGTTCAAGAAGAATTTGCAAACGAATATGCATTGATGGCGATGCAAGCACACACATTATACGAAGGAAAATACCCTCTTGTCTCTGCATTATCTCGTCCGCTTATTGCGAAGAAATTAGTAGAAATCGCAGAACAAGAAGGCGCAACTGCAGTTGCACACGGATGTACAGGAAAAGGAAATGACCAAGTTCGTTTTGAAGTTTCTATCCAAGCATTAAATCCTTACTTAGAAGTGATTGCGCCTGTACGTGAATGGAAATGGTCACGTGAAGAAGAAATTGCATATGCAAAAGAAAACGATGTACCAATTCCGATTAATTTAGATAGCCCGTTTTCAATCGATCAGAACTTATGGGGACGCAGCAACGAATGTGGAATTTTAGAAGATCCATGGGCAGCGCCGCCAGAAGATGCATATGAGATGACATTGGCGTTAGAAGATACACCGAATAAAGCAGAGTTTGTAGAAATCGGATTTGAAGCGGGCGTACCGACTACTTTAAATGGCACTGCATATTCACTTGCAGAATTAATTAAAACGTTAAATGCGCTTGCTGGAAAACACGGCGTTGGACGTATTGATCACGTAGAAAATCGTCTTGTCGGTATTAAATCTCGTGAAGTATACGAATGTCCAGCAGCAATGACGTTAATCACTGCGCATAAAGAGTTGGAAGATTTAACACACGTAAAAGAAGTAGCGCATTTTAAACCAGTGATTGAACAGAAAATAACAGAACTTATTTATAACGGTTTATGGTTCTCACCTTTAAAACAAGCGCTTCATGCATTTTTACAAGAAACGCAAAAGAATGTAACAGGTACAGTGCGTGTGAAATTATTTAAAGGTCATGCGATTGTAGAAGGACGTAAATCTGAATACTCTTTATACGATGAAAAATTAGCAACATATACTGCCCAGGACGAATTTAATCATGATGCAGCAGTTGGATTCATTTCATTATTTGGTTTACCGACGAAAGTATACAGCCAAGTGAATCAAAAGAAGGTGGAAGCGTGAGCAAACTTTGGGGCGGACGTTTTACAGAAGAAGCGGAAGCATGGGTTGAAGAGTTTGGAGCATCCATCTCCTTCGATCAACAATTAGTAAATCAAGATATAAACGGGAGTATTGCACACGTCACGATGCTAGCAAAGCAGAGCATCGTGACGAAAGAAGAAGCAGAGAAAATAAAGGTAGGTCTTCAATATTTATTGAAAGAAGCAAAAGAGAATAAGCTACAATTTTCAGTAGAAGCAGAAGATATTCATTTAAATATCGAAAAGATGTTAATTGAACAAATTGGCGAAGTAGGAGGGAAACTTCATACAGGCCGAAGTCGTAATGATCAAGTAGCGACAGATATGCATTTGTATTTAAAAGAAAAGGTAGAACATATTATAAAAGCTACAAAACAATTGCAAACTGTTCTTGTTCATCAAGCAGAAAATAATATTGAAACGATTATGCCTGGCTATACGCATTTGCAACGTGCCCAGCCGATTTCATTTGCTCATCATATTCTCGCTTATTTTTGGATGTTAGAGCGTGATGTAAATCGTTATGAAGATTCGTTAAAGCGTATTAATATCTCCCCATTAGGAGCAGGAGCGCTAGCTGGGACGACATTCCCGATTGACCGAGAATATAGTGCGGAGCTTCTTGGATTTAATGGAATATATGAAAATAGTTTAGATGCAGTAAGCGATCGTGATTTCATACTGGAGTTCCTAAGTAACTCATCTATGCTTATGATGCACTTATCGCGCTTTTGTGAAGAACTTATTTTATGGAGTAGCCAAGAGTTTCAATTTATTGAAATGAGCGATCAATACGCAACTGGAAGCAGCATTATGCCGCAAAAGAAAAACCCGGATATGGCAGAACTAATCCGTGGTAAAACAGGCAGAGTATACGGTAATTTATTCAGTTTACTTACAGTAATGAAAGGATTACCGCTCGCTTACAATAAAGACTTGCAAGAAGATAAAGAAGGAATGTTTGATACAGTAAAAACAGTAGAAGGATGCCTTCATATTATGGCGGGCATGCTTGAAACGATGACTGTAAACAAAGAAAAAATGGGGCAAGCTGTGACGCAAGATTTCTCCAACGCAACAGAAATTGCCGACTATTTAGCAAACAAAGGACTACCATTCCGTCAAGCTCATGAAATTGTTGGGAAGTTAGTGCTACATTGCACACAAAAAGGAATTTATTTATTAGATGTCCCGCTTGAAACATATCAAGAAATGAGCTCTTTATTTGAAGAAGATTTGTATGAAGTTCTTTCACCATATGCGGCTGTAAAGCGTCGTAATAGTGCGGGTGGAACAGGATTTGAACAAATCAAAAACGCTTTGGAGAAGGCGAAGGGGTTAGTTGGAGAGTTTGTTGGAAGTTGATTGATTTTATAGGGAAGAAGGTACGCTAATCTTGATGGAGAGAAGCTTACCTTCTTTTTTTATAGCCACAAATTAATCATACTTATGTCGATCTTCCGTAATTCGAATATACTCAATATCCATCAAATCTCTAAGTAATGCACCGTTACTTAGTTCAACGCCATGTTTCTCTTTAAAATGAGTACGAATCGTATCTAGCATTTCGAGTTCTTTCCCATTCACATCTAAAATAATACGTTCAGAATCATCCATGTTGCATCCTCCTTTTTTACACATATATATTTTGTCCGTCTATTTCTAAAAAATGTATGTTAACGTAATGTTAGGAAATAAGAAAGGGATGAAAAATGAGACGTATTTATTTTATAGGGTTAATTTTGTACACGCTAATTGTATTACATGTTGCATTCCCAAATATCTTTTCATTTGAGGATTTAGAAACAGTACACGTTGCGATATTTATTTTTGCTCTATTTGTAGTAGATTGCTTTATTTCTATATGGATTTCGAAAAGAAAAGATATACAAGGTGAAAAAGAAATGGAACGGAAAAAGAGAAAACATTCATTTTGGATGATGACATACTGTTTGTCTTTAGTGCTTACTGCTGCTTTTTTTAGTGAACATATTCCATTAGAAAGATTAAATATTGGATTTGGTGCGTTCGTATTTGCATACTATTTTTTTATGCACTTTCTTCCTTATATGAAAGAAAAGCGAGGAGAAGAGGAAAATCCGCTTGTAGAAGAAGCGAGAGAGCAAGAGCATAAGAGAATAGAAGAAGATATAAAGAAACTCGGAGAACAAAAGTGGTATTTAAAATCAAAAATCATATATGTTCTTTGCTTTATTACGCCGCCAATTGGCTATTTGTACGTTTTCTTACTTCGTAAAAAAATGACAGAGGGTGCAAGGCAAACGTACTTAACGATCGCGACAATCATGATGGCGTTATGGTCTTTGAAGTTTCTTCCGCCTTATGTGTTGGCAATTACCGTTGTTGTCGTAGCATGTCTTGTGTTTATAGTGAAGTTTATAAAATGAAAAACACCAAGCCTATGTGGACTTGGTGTTTTATCTATAAATTAAAGCTCACCTTGTTCCTCATCACCACGAACAACAAGGACATCGCATTTCGCATAGCGAATAATATGTTCAGAGACGCTACCAATTAGGAAACGCTCAACAGCATTTAAACCAGTCGCACCACACATAATTAAATCTACTTTATGATTTGGAGCGATTTCTTTTGAAATTTTTGATTTAGGATTACCGAATTCTAATACAGTTTCAATTTTTTCAAGACCAGCTTCAAGCGCAGTTTTTTTGTAGTCTTCTAATAAGTCTTCTGCAAATAGATTTGCCCGTTCCGCAATTGCACGGCTATAAGCTTCTACTGCTGAGTATGCTTTTACATCAACGATATGAGCAATTGTTAATGTTGCATTGTTGCGCTTTGCGACTTGAATTGCTTTTTTAAAGGCTTTTTCTGCTTCTTTAGAACCATCCACCGCGATTAAAATATTTGTATATGTATTATTCATAGTAAATTCCTCCCAATCTGTTTTATAACTGTTTACAACTTAATTATAAAACAAATTTTGGTAACGTGCTTGCCAGAAACGTTACAGAATTTTGAAAACTCTGTTTCAATTCATTTTAGTTGTAATTGGAGCGAGAACTTGTTACATATGAAGTATAGCAATTTAAAAGGGGGCAGTTTTGTGAGACATGCGCTCATTACAGCCGGTACGAAAGGTTTAGGAAAGCAAGTAACAGAAAAGTTATTGGCTAAAGGCTATTCAGTAACAGTAACGTACCATAGCGATACCACGGCTATGGAAACGATGAAAGAAACATATAAAGATGTGGAAGAGCGTCTACAATTCGTGCAAGCGGATGTCACGAAAAAGGAAGATTTACATAAAATAGTAGAAGAAGCGATGAGCCGTTTTGGCAAAATTGACTTTTTAATTAATAATGCTGGTCCATATGTATTTGAACGAAAAAAGTTAGTTGATTATGAAGAAGATGAATGGAATGAAATGATTCAGGGAAATTTAACAGCGGTATTTCATTTATTAAAACTTGTCGTTCCGGTCATGAGAAAACAGAACTTTGGCCGTATTATTAATTACGGATTTCAAGGGGCGGATAGTGCACCGGGATGGATTTATCGTTCAGCTTTTGCCGCAGCGAAAGTAGGACTTGTTTCATTAACGAAAACAGTTGCTTATGAAGAAGCGGAGTATGGTATTACTGCGAACATGGTATGTCCTGGTGATATTATAGGCGAGATGAAAGAGGCAACTATTCAAGAAGCACGTCAGCTGAAAGAGCATAACACACCGATTGGTAGATCTGGAACAGGTGAAGATATTGCAAGAACCATTTCGTTTTTATGTGAGGACGATTCCGATATGATTACCGGTACAATTATTGAAGTTACTGGTGCAGTGGATGTTATTCATAGACATCGATAGAATAAAATAAGATGAAGTTTCGAATAATTGGACAGTTTATCCATTGTGCTGAGAGGTGCGGATAATACTGTCCTTTAATATAAAATTAAATCTATCGGAAAACTCGTGTTATTTTTTTGTCAAATATTGAGATATTATGTTAAAATATAAGAGCGTAGAAAGCGCTTTAAAAAATGATTCAGGGGTCATTTCATAACTCAAGGGGGAACTAATCATGCGTATCGGTATTCCAACAGAAATTAAAAACAATGAAAACCGTGTGGCAATGACGCCAGCGGGAGCAGTACATTTAGTACAAAATGGTCATGAAGTTTTTGTTCAAAAAGGAGCAGGTTTAGGATCTGGCTTTACGGATGAAGAATACGTACAAGCTGGTGCGAAACTTGTAGAAACTGCTGAAGAAGCATGGAATCAAGATATGGTTATGAAGGTAAAAGAGCCAGTAGCAAGTGAATACGGCTATTTCCGTGAAGGTTTAATTTTATTCACATACTTACACTTAGCTCCAGAGCCAGAATTAACGAAAGCATTAATCGATAACAAAGTTGCATCAATCGCATACGAAACAGTACAATTAGACAATCGTTCTTTACCATTACTTGCACCTATGAGTGAAGTAGCTGGTCGTATGTCTGCACAAATCGGTGCACAATTCCTTGAGAAAAACAAAGGTGGTAAAGGTATTTTACTTGCAGGCGTTCCAGGGGTAAAACGCGGCAAAGTAACAATCATCGGCGGTGGTCAAGCTGGTACAAACGCAGCTAAGATTGCAGTAGGTTTAGGTGCAGATGTAACAATCATTGACTTAAGTGCAGAACGTCTTCGTCAATTAGATGATATTTTCGGTAACCAAGTAAAAACATTAATGTCTAATCCATACAACATTGCAGAAGCTGTTAAAGAATCTGACCTTGTTATTGGAGCAGTATTAATTCCAGGTGCAAAAGCGCCAAAACTTGTAACTGAAGAAATGATTCAATCAATGGAACCAGGTTCTGTCGTTGTAGATATCGCGATTGACCAAGGTGGTATTTTCGAAACAACTGATCGTATTACAACTCATGACAACCCAACTTACGAAAAACACGGCGTTGTTCATTATGCAGTTGCTAATATGCCAGGTGCAGTTCCACGTACGTCAACTCTTGCATTAACAAACGTAACAGTACCATATGCAGTACAAATTGCGAACAAAGGTTACAAAGATGCTTGCTTAGGCAACACTGCATTACTAAAAGGTATTAACACATTAGATGGCTATGTAACATTCGAAGCAGTTGCAGAAGCGCACGGCTTACAATACGCCGATGCGAAAGAGCTTCTTGAAAAAGCTCCTGCTTTATCATAATAGAAATACATTCGAGACCTTCCTTTATGAGGAGGGTCTTTTTTTATGGAGAAATAACATGTGAATAATTGTTATTTATTGGTGTAAATCGATTTTTATTATGATAATTTAGAATTATATAACAAAAAGAGGGGATTCAATGGGGAGCAAAAAGAGGAAGAAAAAGCAAGTTAAGAGACAAAAGTATATGAAGAGAAAACAGGAACAGAACATACCTTTTTCAAAAAAAGTAGTCCTTATGATAGAAAAAGTATTTCGATATATTTGTATGTTCTTGTATGTGATTTTTTGTGTGTTTTTATGTGGGATGGTTAAATGTTTGGGGATAACCCCTAATGTTATTGAAGGTATTTTTGGCGTTATGCTTGTTATGGTAGAAGGAATCTTATTCTTTATATTATTTGATAAGGTTTGGCCTAGTCATGAAAGTAAAAAAGATAGAAAAAGAAGCAAAAAATCTTCATCCAATTCAAGCTCATCAAGTGGATTCGGTGACTACAGTAGCAACGATTGTAGCAGCTCAAGTGATGGCGGAGGAGATTGCGGAGGTGGTGGAGACTAAGTTGGTTTTTCAGAAGAACGACTAATGGAAGGATGGGATGAAATATGGAAACTGTGAACTTAATAGAATTAACAAAAGACATTCAAGATCAACATAAAAACTTCGTCGTTTCAAACATAAACAGTCATTGCTTACGCATCGCTGTATTTACTGGTGAATATGATTGGCACTATCATTCTAATTCGGATGAATTATTTATTGTGCTAGAGGGAGAGTTACTTATTGATTTTGAAGATGGAGAAACGGCGGTTTTAAAGCCAAATGATTCTATTTTAATTCCAGCATGTACGATTCATAGAACGAGAGCATTAAAGAGGACGGTAAATCTTTGTTTTGAACATATAGAGGCTGATACGATTATAGTGGAGCAATTATGAAAAAATTATCTGTAGCCGAGTATAGAAAAATCATTCCGATTTTGGAAAGTAATACAAGAACGACGACATTTGCTTATGCGGTATGTGATCAAATGGTAGATGGTGAGGTTTTTGCCAACGAGAAGTTAACAGCAGGATTAATTCGTACAGTTAACGGTATCTATTATTTATTTGGTCATACGGATGATCAAAATTATAATGAAGATTTATTGATGTATTTAAAAATGGCTATTGAAAAAACAGAGAAGAGATTTACACTATTCGCTTCAAGTGAAGAGTGGGAAATGATGATTGAAGGGCGTTTTAGTAATGTACTTCGGAATATGCCACGAATGAAATTCCAAAGAGAAATCTTTGAAGAGCGAACACAAGATGCAAATAAAAATACATATGCAGTGAAGCGTATTGATAAAAGTGATATAGAACGAAGCAGTGAATTTACAGAGAAGTATTATAAAGAATATTGGGGATCAAAAGAAACGTTTTTGAATAGTGGTTTTGGATTTTGTATAGAACAAGATGGGATAATTGTAGCTGAATGCGTCTCAATATTTAGCGGGAATGGTTATGCTGAAATAGATATCGCAACACATGAAGCGCATCAAGGGAAAGGATTAGCTCAAGCTGTTGCAACACGGTTCATTGAACATTGCATGCAAAATGATATTACACCGTGCTGGGATTGTTATGTAGACAATATTCCTTCGCAAAAACTAGCTAGTAAATTAAGTTTTCATAATCCGATAGAATATAGATTGTTTGTACGTAAGAAAACGGGGGAATAAAAATGAATGTGGAATTAACGAGATTCAAAGTGAAACAAGGTAAAAGTCATCGTGTAGATGAATGGATGCAGCTTCTTAATGACAATATGAAAGAAGTGCTTTTGACATTAAACGACGAAAAGATGTACGTTGAGACAATTTTCCGGGAAATAAGAGATGGAGAAGAATACTTATATTGGTATTCTGTGCAAGGAGAAGGCGGGGCTCTTGTCGAAAATTCTCATTATGAAATCGATAAAAAGCACTTGGAATTTTGGCATGAATGTATTGATGAAGAAGCACCATCTGTTGATATGAAAACGGAAGTTGTTATGATTCAAGATGTTGTGAGGGAAGCGATGGAATAATAGAGTAATATTTTGTGAACAAAAAACAGTCTTATTTTTTTGCTGAAATATATATTATTGGAGATGCTATAGGATGAGAATTAGTAATAAATATATCACTCTCGATGAAATAGAGATAATAAGAGAATCCTTAAATAAATTGCATGAATATCATAATAATAAATCAAAATATTTTTCTGGCGATTACCCAAGAATGACATTTGAGGAACGTATTGAAAATTATAAAAAGAACTCAAAGTACGGAGAATATAGAATTGAATTATTGATTGAGTCAGAAACAGATAATATATTAGGATTTTGTATAGCGTATAGTAAAAGCGTAAGCGGAAAGATTGAAGTTTTATTTGTTGATGAAAAATACCGAAGAAACGGATTTGGTTTGAAATTAATGAATAGTGCAGTGGAATGGTTTAAAGTGAAAAAGATAGATGAAATTGAATTAACAGTAGTGTATGGAAATGAAGCTGTATCATTTTATGAAAAGCTGGGATTTTATCCTCGTTCAATTATTATGGAAACTAAGTCATAACGATAGTATGGGGAGAGATGAGTGGGAGTTTTTGTTTCAAAAAAATGGTTCATATTTTACTAAATTATATGTGAAGAGCACATCAAAATAAATGTGCTTTTTACTATGGAAAAATTTATAAAAGCTGTATTTGGATATCTTTAAGTGAAAATAAAGAGGGATATCGAGAATATTTTAGGATAAACTATAAAGTGAAACTTTAATCAGTGGGGGGGCATCCCCTACTGATTATCAGCCCTCACCAATCGGGCTTTTACGAGCAGTCCGCCCCCCCTAACTTCTTTGCTTCCGCTGAATTTTGATGTGGGGTCTTACTGCCTGTTAATGCGGGATAAAGAAATAAAAAACACCAAAACAAAAGACTTACCAATATACGGTGTAGTCGTAACAGGAAAACAGAGGGTTTACAAAGTTTACAAGGGTCACCGTATATTAAGGCTGCTGTAAGAGGTGTAACAGTTGAGAAATATTGATTACAAGTAATTAATGTGAATAATCAGAAAATTTATGTTATAATATGGGAAAAGGAGGTTTATATGAGGCAAATACATGGAGCAATTTATATTTACATAACAATGTTTTTCGTGGCGATATCCTATGGATTGGGGCACGTGTATTCGCATCCTATACTAACTTTTTTAAGCGGAGCATGTATGGCGTTTGCGCTTCTTGTCCACCTTTTCTCAGTTTGGATCGTGAAATTTCAATTAAATATTAGTGAAATAGAAGAAGGCACTTTCTAAGTGGCCTTCTTTTTTTAATAATATTTTGGAAGGTCTTGCAGCAACTTTTCAATTTTGCATTCGGTTTCTTCACATATAGACAGTGTGCGTAGTCGGAAAAACAAACTACGTAAGAAAGATTTTATATTTCCGTATAGGTACTCGTACGATTCGGTATGTAATGTCTGTTTTTTGACGGGTAATTGAGCTACTAATTCATGAAGGGCTAATAGGAGTACCTCTTCCTTTAGACCATTTTGTAGCATTGCGACAATCGGATAAACGAGACGTTCGTCTTCTTCATATTTGTAGTAAATAGAATGGACACAAACTTTGTTTAATAAAGTTTGTAATATTTCTTCATAATATAAAGTTTCCAGTTTAGGACTACGAACAAGCGCCTCAAATGTATCAGAAGCGTGAGCGATACTATGTGCCCAGCCGTGGTCTTGCACATATCCGCGGAAATCATGCTCGTTGTTCATATATAACACTAATCGATCTTTTACATGTAAAAGATCAGCCTGTGATAAGAAATTATGATTTGTATCGGCATCAATAATGAGTGCAATTAATAATGTTGTAAATGCACGGGTAAATACCGCATCTTCGTCATCCGAATGAATTTTATACAATAAATATTTGTCACTGATGCTTTCTAATAATAGTTTCTGTAATTGTGTGTGTGAAAGGTAGTCCTTTTTGATGAGATGGTAAAAAGTAGAGCAAATAAGTTTGTCCCTTAAATAGCTATCGGTAACACCGATATGTTTAAGCATATTGGAAATTAAAGAATCCATGTTAATTGTATCCATTACGTAATGATTATTACGAATTTCTTCTAACTGTTGTTGTAACATATAAACCACCTATTTTAGAAAATTCTGTATTTTAATAGTATAATAAGAGGAAGAAATAGACAATAAATAAGTGCTTTTGAATGGAGGGGGCATTATGAAGAGAGCATTATTCTTTTTCATTAGTATTTTCTTTTTAGGAAGCTGTTCCATTTCGTATGTTACTTTTTCTAGCGAGAGCAAAAGTTGGACTGGACAATATAAAGGGCATATTAAGGATGACAGTGAAGATGGAATGTTTACGTTTCAATATAAGGGCGGGGATGGAAAGACAGAATTTAAAAACTTAGAGATTGCTATTAATGGAGCCTTTAGTACAATGACACAAACGTCAGAAGTTCATAGAGGAGCAAAGGTTGAAATGAAGCCTTCTTGTGTAAGTTGCGCGCCTATCTCTAAAGATGAACCAATAGAGATTGTGATTAAATGGGATGATAAGTATGAGGAGAAGATGGTGCTAAATTTGAAATAGTAGAGAAATAAAAAAGGCAGCAATCAAGCTACCTTTTTTATTATTTTACAAATTGTAACTCTTTCGGGAACTTTGTTAAAATTTCTGATCCGTCTTTTGTGATGTAAATATCATCTTCAATACGAACGCCACCTACGTTTGGTACGTAAATACCTGGCTCGATTGTGAAGACCATACCTTCTTTTAATGGAGACTCGTTGCCAGCTTTTACATCTGGATATTCGTGTACGCTAATTCCAAGTCCGTGACCAAGGCGGTGTGGGAAGAAGTCACCGTAACCTGCATCTGCGATAACAGAACGTGCAGCGTTGTCGATTGCGCCAAGTGTAACACCCGGTTTACATGCTTCAACTGCTTGTAGTTGTCCAGCAAGTACAGTGTTGTAAATGCGAGTTTGCTCTTCAGAAATCTCACCGAATGCTACTGTACGTGTAATATCAGAGCAATAACCATCAATGATTACGCCTAAATCAAATAGTACGAAATCGCCGCGTTTCATTTTGTTTGCGCCAGGAATACCGTGTGGAAGAGCAGAGTTCGCACCTGCTAATACCATCGTATCAAATGACATTTTATGTATGCCTTTTGTTTTTAATTCGTGTTCAATAATTGCTAATACTTCTAGCTCGCTGCGGTTTTCTTTAATTGCATTTACACCAACTTCAACAGCATAGTCCGCCATTTTAGCTGCTTCGCGTAAAATAGAAAGTTCTTTTTCATCTTTAATTAAACGAAGTTCGCGAACTTTCTCCTCAGCTGATTTGAAAGCTGCATTTGGGAATAATTTCGTTAATTCTTCGTAGCGCTCTACGTTTAAATGTTCTTTTTCAATTGCAACTGCATTTGCATTGATGCCGCGGTCTTTAATTGCTTTTGCAATCATATCCCATGGTCTGTCAGTATCAGTAAATCCGATAATTTCATGTGCCCAGCCAGCGTTACGCGCTTGACCTTCTTCCATTTTAGGGCAAATTAAAATAGGTTCTTTTTCTTGGAATACAAACATACCAAGAAGTCTTTCGTGTGGTTCACAGTGGAAGTTTGTCATGTAGAAGACGTTCGGTGTAGAAGTTAAGAACGCAGCTTCTACGTTTTTTTCTTTTAGCCATTGCATTAAATTTTCTAATCTAGCATTCATCGATTGGCACCCCCGAGATATTTAATTACAAATATAACTTTAACTCGGAAGAAAGCGTTATGACAAGTAAATAGATGTTAGAAAAGACAGGGGATTGAAAAATCATGTAGAATAAAAAGTGAGAATGTGAATAGGGGAGGAATGTAATAATGAAAGTATCTTATCATGGACATTCAGTTGTGAAAATTGAGACGAATGGAAAAGTTATTTTAATTGACCCGTTTTTAACAGGTAATCCGAGAACAGATTTAAAAGCTGAAGATGTAAAAGTGGATGCAATTCTTTTATCGCATGGACACGGTGATCATGTTGGAGATACAGTAGAACTTGCGAAGAAAAATAATGCAGTTGTTGTAGCGCCATTTGAACTAGCAACATTTTTAAGTTGGCAAGGTGTAAATACACACCCGATGCATATTGGTGGTTCACATGAATTTGACTTCGGAAAAGTGAAGTTTACACAAGCATTCCACGGCTCTAGTTATATTGATGAAGAAAATAAGACGATTACATATACAGGTATGCCAGCAGGTATTTTATTTACAGCAGAAGAGAGAACTGTATACCATGCAGGAGATACTGCACTATTCTCTGATATGAAGTTAATTGGGGAATTAAATAAAGTTGATCTAGCATTTTTACCAATTGGTGATAATTTCACAATGGGACCAGAAGATGCTGTACTAGCGGCAAAATGGATTAATGCGAAAACTGTTGTACCGATGCATTACAATACGTTCCCAGTTATTGAACAAGATCCATATCAATTTGTAGAAAAGCTACAAAATTGTACAGGGAAAGTATTAGAAGCTGGAGAAAGTATTACACTATAGAAAAGAAACCCTTCATTTGAAAAGAAAAGTGAAGGGTTTTTACGTGTGTAGGACAGCTTTTAATACTTGTATTTGTTTTGGTGATTCTTTTCTTTTGGTACGTGGTTGTTCAGGTGTTTCATTCAATTCCATTGTAACTTTTTTCCCATCTACGAAAGCTAAAAATACAGCACCTACAACCTCTAAAAGTTTTTTCATCATGTGTTCGCTCCTTTGTTTTATTTCTTGTCTTAATTGTATAGGTAATCAAGTGTGCGAACTATCGAATGAGATGACAATAGCATTACATTGTTGTAATAGAATGACTGGTGGAATGTAAGAGTCATTTTGTTATAAAAAAAATAGTACAGGTATGCAAAGAGAGAGTGTAACAGTTTTGAAAATATAGTATACTGAAAGTACAACACATGAAGAATTTAGGGAAAAGAAAGTATGGTGAAACCATTTGGCTACCAAGCATAACCAAATTTTAGAACATATTAATAGCCTGCCAGTAGGCCATAAAATTTCTGTAAGACAAATTGCGAAAGATTTGAGTGTAAGTGAAGGGACCGCTTACCGTGCAATTAAAGATGCAGAAAATAAAGGGTATGTTAGTACAATTGAACGTGTCGGAACAATTCGAATTGAACAAAAGAAGAAAGAGAATATCGAAAAACTGACATATGCAGAAGTCGTTAACATTGTCGACGGTCAAGTACTTGGAGGCAGAGAAGGACTACATAAAACGTTAAATAAATTCGTAATCGGGGCAATGAAATTAGAAGCGATGATGCGCTATACAGAAGCTGGGAACTTACTTATTGTCGGTAACCGTACGAACGCACATCAATTAGCGTTAGAAACTGGAGCCGCTGTATTAATTACGGGCGGATTTGATACGGAAGATCATGTGAAGAAATTAGCAGATGAATTAAAACTGCCGATTATTTCAAGTAGTTACGATACCTTTACAGTTGCAACGTTAATTAACCGTGCGATTTACGATCAGCTTATTAAGAAAGAAATTGTACTCGTTGAAGATATTTTAACGCCAATTGAAGAAACGTTATATTTAAAGCCAAATGATACAGTGCAGCAATGGCATGCCTATAATGAAGAGACGATGCACGGAAGGTATCCGATTGTTGATGAAAGTAACAAAGTGCTAGGAATCGTGACTTCAAAAGATATGATCGGTGTAGCGAAAGAAACACCAATTGATAAAGTGATGACAAAACACCCAATTACAGTGAACGGTAAAATGTCTGTCGCAGCTGCGGCACGTATGATGGTGTGGGAAGGTATTGAGTTACTTCCTGTTGTTGATGAAGGAAATAAACTACAAGGTATTATTAGCCGTCAAGATGTACTTCAGGCACTGCAAATGATTCAACGTCAGCCACAAGTTGGAGAAACCATTGATGATATTGTAACGAATCAATTTATGACGCCGAAAGAAGCGAAGAATGAGCATCTATATCAATTTTCGGTGACGCCGCAAATGACGAACTCAATCGGAACGTTATCGTACGGTGTATTTGCAACAATTGTGACAGAAGCGACAAATCGCGTCATTCGTGCGCAAAAGAAAAGCGATTTAATTGTTGAAAACTTAACGATTTATTTCGTAAAGCCGGTTCAAATTGATAATGTTGTATCTGTTCATCCGAAAGTATTAGAAATTGGGCGTAAATTTGGTAAGGTCGATGTAGAGGTGCATCATGAAGGTAATGTTGTTGGAAAGGCATTACTTATGGTGCAGTTAATCGATAAATAAAAAGATGGAACAAATCGTTTTGATTTGTTCCATCTTTTTTTGTTGTTTTAAATTTGAAAGGCATGATTTTAGATGGGAGTTTTAGTAAAATATGTATGGAGTGGAGTGGAAAAGTAACGTAAGAAAAGACAGAATAGTAATTCAATTTGGTTGTATATTGTGTTATGATTATATTGTAAGAAAATGGAATTCTGAAAGGTGGTATGCATTATGTCGTCAGCCGTACTCTTTTTTGGTAGTATCGCACTATTTTACTTTCTTGTAATGATACCGATCCAATATTTATATTTACAAGGTTTACATGAAAAAAAGGAAAAGACAGGATTATCTCAGCGAGAGCTATATGAAAAAATGTCTTTTGGAGAAGAACAACTACATTTTCATGTACAAGGTAACCCATTTAATATACCATCTGCGTTTGTTGCATATATGATTTTGAAAGTTAAGGGACGTAAAAAAGCATCACAATATTGATGCTTTTTTATGTTGCTTCATAGACTTCGGCTTCTTTAACTGCTAATGGCAAGAAATGTTTGTATTGGCGAAACCCGTTAAATACACTTGCACTACCAAATAGAACGAATAAAACACCAACGATAATACGAGCGGTTGAAAGTTCTAAAAAGAATTGGTTTATCCCGAAAAATAAAACGAATGAACCGAGTGCCATTGCGGATTTTCCTGAGAGCCAACCTTTCTCCATTGGGCGGTTTGTACGAAAGTATTTTGTTTTGTAAAAGAGGTACAACATAAATGAGACGATAATACAGAAGACTAATACTGGCATAATGAACACTCCCATCGCTTTGTGAAAAATAATAGAAAAGAAAAAGAAATATCTAAACTTTCTAACTTTTATTATAAAGCAATTGTTCGCATGTATGAAATACTTTCCGTTATAATGGAGGATAAAGTGAAGAAGTTGATTAAAAAGGAGATTATACATATGCATGAGCAAATTTTAGGAGCAATTAAAGAGTTTGATACAATTATTATTCATCGCCACGTGCGTCCGGACCCAGATGCGTTAGGTTCACAGGGTGGTCTTGGTACAATTCTACAAGAATCGTTTCCAGAGAAAAATATTTATACGGTTGGGTACAATGAACCGTCACTAGCATACTTACGAGTAATGGATGATATTGAAGATAGTGTATATGAAAATGCGCTTGTTATTGTTTGTGATACTGCGAATCAAGAACGGGTTGACGATCAACGCTATACAAAAGGGAAGATGTTAATTAAAATTGATCATCATCCAAATGAAGATCCATATGGAGATATTACGTGGGTAGACACGACAGCGAGTTCTACAAGTGAAATGATTTATGAGTTTTATAACTATGGAAAAGATAAAGGATTAAAAATAACAAAAGAAGCAGCTCGCCTTATTTTAGCAGGAATTGTTGGAGATACAGGTCGTTTCTTATTCCCAAATACGACAGCAAAAACACTTCGTTACGTAAGTGAGCTTGTTGATATGGGTGTGAAATTCACAGATTTATACAATGAAATGTATAAGACAAAAGAAAAAATTGCTCGTTTAAACGGTTATATTTTACAAAACTTTACGATGGTAGAAGAAGGAGCAGCTTACATTAAATTAACGAAAGAAGTATTAGAAGAGTTTGATGTACTTCCTTCTGAAGCATCTGGTGTTGTTGGAGCGCTTGGCAATATTGATGGATTAAAGGCGTGGGTTCTATTTTTAGAGGAAGATGACGTAATTCGTGTTCGTCTTCGTTCAAAAGGACCAGTTATAAACAAATTGGCAATGCAATATAACGGCGGAGGGCATCCGATGGCTTCTGGTGCCAAGGCATCTTCTTGGGAAGAAGCGGATCGTCTTTTTGCTGATTTACGTGAGATTTGTAAATAAAAGACTATATGTTAGAACGAAAAGAAGGAGCGGCGCTAAAGCCCTCCTTCTTTATTTTTCTTTCTCTATAGTAATGCTAATTTCAAGCACTGTATCAAAAGATATTGTATCGACTTTAAAACGGTATAGGCGATCGTAATGTTTGTATGTTTTATTTTCGATTACCTTTTTTAGTAGGTCTTTATTTTTTGCGATACTTTGAATGTTTTTCGTTAAAAGATGCTGGAGATCATTATGAATAGATGTAGTCATATTTTCGAGTGTAAGATTGTCTAAATCGTATTTTTCTCGATTGATAAGTTTTATTTTAATCTCTTGAATGGTTAAGAGCCGTTTATTTTCAGTGTTCAATTTTTCTTGATCTTCGAGAAGGACGTGGAGCTTTGCTTCTTGTTTTTCTATAATTTCTCTTTGTTCTGCTATTTTACTGGCTTGTTCTTGTTGAAAAACACCGTATATGTACAAAAAAATAAACCAGCTCAACACGCCTCCAACAGCAGCACCAGCTAATACTAAGTACCATCTTTTTGCTGTATTGGCACTTGGTACTCTCATACATGTTCCTGCGTTAGCCATTTAATAATAATGAGACCTGTTTGCATACCACCAGTTGCGAAAAAAATAAGGAGAATTTGTTTTACGATATCTTTCATATCTCCGCCAAAGAAACTTCTTTCAAAGCTATAAAAGGTATCGAATGTTCCGCCGATTGCTGCAACGAGTGCCCAAATTCTTAAATTTTGGGCGAATTGATTAATGTAAGTTAGAGCTGGTTTTCCGATAAGAAACGCACCAAATCCACCAATTAATGAACCGCCAAGTATAACCCCAAAGGCAATAAAATAACTAATAATAAGCAGAGAGAAAAAAGTATGTTCTCTTACATCCATCGTCATTCCCCTTTCTTCTTCATATATATGGACAAAGTATAAGAAGTATGTTTTGATTTCCGCTTTCCTCATCACCTATAATAAAAGTAGTCAAATAGGTAAAGAGAGGGTACAACAGTGAAGTTTGTGCATTTACAATGTCAAACCGTTTTTAGTTTATTAAAAAGTGCTTGTAAAATTGATGAGCTTGTAGTCAGGGCGAAAGAACTTGGTTTTTCATCGCTAGCTATTACGGATGAAAATGTTATGTATGGTGTTATTCCGTTTTATAAAGCATGTAAGAAACATGGTATACAGCCTGTTATTGGATTAACCGCTTCTATTTTTAGTGAAGAAGAAGAAAGGTCTTATCCGCTTGTATTACTTGCTGAGAATGAAATAGGCTACCAAAATTTATTAAAGATTTCTAGCAGTATTATGACAAAGTCCAAAGAAGGTATTCCTAAGAAGTGGCTTGCGCATTATGCGAAAGGATTAATTGCTATTTCGCCAGGTAAAGATGGCGAAATTGAGCAATTATTACTAGAAGACAATGAGAGTCAGGCTGAAGAAGTAGCTCGCACGTATCAAAATATGTTCGGCCATTTTTATATGAGTTTGCAGCATCATGCAATTCAAGATGAGTTGCTTTTACAAGAGAAACTACCTGAATTTATTAGTAGGGTTAATATTCCAGTCGTTGCAACAAACGATGTGCGCTATATCAATCAAAGTGACGCGCTTGTTCATGAATGTTTACTATCTGTTGAAAGTGGAACGAAAATGACTGATCCAGATAGGCCGAGGCTGAAAACAGATCAGTATTATTTAAAGTCATCGGATGAAATGGAAGCACTATTTTCCCATGCGCCGGAAGCAATCCAAAATACAATAAAAATTGCAGAGCGTTGCCAAGTAGAAATACCGTTCCATGTAAATCAACTTCCGAAGTTTCCTGTTCCGTCTAATGAAACGAGTGATATATACTTGCGTCGTGTTTGTGAAGAAGGTTTGCGGAAACGATATGGTGAACCGAAAGAAGTGCATATAAAGCGTTTGGATCATGAATTAAATGTTATTTCTCGTATGGGATTTAGTGATTATTTCCTCATCGTATGGGATTTTATGAAGTATGCACATGAAAATCATATTCTAACAGGACCAGGTCGTGGATCGGCAGCTGGTTCACTCGTTTCATACGTATTAGAAATTACAGATATTGATCCAATTGAATACGATCTATTATTTGAAAGGTTTTTAAATCCTGAACGTGTGACGCTTCCTGATATTGATATTGATTTTCCAGACGTAAGACGTGATGAGATGATTCGCTATGTGAAAGATAAATACGGTCAGCTCCGTGTTGCGCAAATTGTAACGTTTGGTACGCTTGCAGCAAAAGCGGCAATTAGAGACATTGCCCGCGTAATGGGGCTTCCGCCGCGAGATATTGATATATTTTCAAAACTTATCCCATCAAAGCTTGGTATAACGTTAAAAGATGCATATGAAGAATCACAATCACTTCGTGAGTTTATACAAGGGAATCTTTTGCATGAGCGTGTGTTTGAAATCGCAAAACGTGTAGAAGGTTTACCACGTCATACGTCTATTCATGCGGCTGGTGTTATTATGAGTCAAGAACCGCTAACAGGCAGTGTAGCAATTCAAGAAGGACATAACGATGTTTATGTTACGCAATATCCAGCCGATGCGCTAGAAGAACTTGGGTTGCTTAAGATGGACTTTTTAGGATTACGTAATTTAACGTTACTTGAAAATATTATAAAATTTATCGCGAACAAAACTGGGAAAGAAATCGATATAAGAAACTTACCTCTTCAAGATGAAAAGACATTCCAATTATTAGGGAGAGGAGATACAACAGGTGTATTCCAGCTTGAGTCAGGCGGTATGCGAAATGTACTTCGCGGGTTAAAACCGAATGAGTTTGAAGATATCGTAGCTGTTAACTCGTTATACAGACCAGGACCGATGGAACAGATACCGACTTTTATTGAATCGAAACATGGAAAAAGAAAAATCGAATATTTACATCCGGATTTAAAGCCAATTTTAGAAAGAACATACGGCGTCATTGTATACCAAGAACAAATTATGCAAATTGCATCGAAGTTAGCAGGGTTTTCGCTTGGAGAAGCAGATTTACTGCGCCGTGCAGTGAGTAAAAAAAATCGTGATATTTTAGATCAGGAACGTAAGCATTTCGTCCAGGGATGTTTGCGAAATGGATATGATGAGACGTCTGCTGAAAAAATTTATGATTTAATTGTCAGATTTGCGAATTACGGTTTTAACCGAAGCCACGCTGTAGCTTACAGTATGATCGGATATCAGCTTGCCTATTTGAAAGCGAACTATACGCTGGAATTTATGACGGCATTATTATCAAGCGCAATTGGAAATGAAGATAAAATTGTACAGTATATACGAGAAACGAAGCGGAAAGGTTTTCACGTTTTGCCGCCGTCTCTTCAGAGAAGTGGTTATAACTTCCAAATAGAAGGGAATGCGATACGTTACAGTTTACTTTCGATCCGAAATATTGGAATGGCTACAGTGACGGCATTATTAGAAGAACGAGAGAAAAAAATGTTCGAAGATTTATTTGAATTTTGTCTCCGTATGCCGTCAAAGTTCGTAACGGAGCGTAATTTAGAAGCTTTCGTCTGGTCGGGATGTTTTGATGATTTTGGTGTTTCGAGAACGAATTTATGGAAAAGTATTAAAGGGGCGTTAGAGTACGCGAATCTCGCACGTGATTTAGGAGATGCTGTTCCAAAATCAAAATATGTACAAGGAGAAGAGCTATCTTTTATTGAACAACTAAATAAAGAGAAAGAAGTACTTGGCTTTTATTTATCAAGTTATCCGACAGCGCAATATGTGAAGTTAGCAAAAGAATTAGAAATTCCATCTCTCGCTCAGGCGATGCGACACAAGAAAAAAGTACAAAGAGCTATTGTGTATATAACAAGTGTTAGAGTGATTCGTACGAAAAAGTTTCAAAAGATGGCATTTATTACATTCTGTGATCAAAATGATGAAATGGAAGCGGTCCTCTTCCCGGAAACGTATATACATTTCTCGGATAAGTTGCAAGAAGGAGCAATTGTTTTAGTTGACGGTACGATTGAGCTAAGAAATCATAAGCTGCAATGGATTATAAATGGACTATATCCGCTAGAGGAAATGGATGTTTATGAAGAAAAGAAAAAGACGCATCTGTTTACGTGAAATTGCCATCTCAGTATGAGAAAAAGCTTTTAAATCGGGTTACGAAAATATTGTTCGACTATTCAGGTTTTGCGAAAGTACTAATTTATTATGAAAAGGAACATAAAATGGTACAATTATCTCGGAGTTTATCGATTCATCCAAGTGAAGAATGTTTAGGAGCACTTCGTGAAATTGTCGGGGAAGAAAATGTAGTTGTGAAAATATAATGGACAATTTCCCTACACTTCGATTATTATAGTAGTAGTGTTCGTGGTCAGACCACTTGGAGAAATTGATATCAGCAAGAATAATTTGAGGAGAGTGGATAGTTTGTCAACACTTCGTGAAGAAGCACTTCACATGCATAAAGTGCATCAAGGAAAATTAGAAACTGTATCAAAAGTAAAAGTAGAAAATGCAAAAGATTTAAGTCTTGCATATTCTCCAGGGGTTGCAGAACCTTGTAAAGAAATTTATGACGATAAAAGTAAGGTATATGAATATACGATGAAGGGAAATATGGTAGCAGTTGTGACAGATGGAACAGCTGTACTTGGTCTTGGTAACATTGGACCTGAAGCATCTCTTCCAGTAATGGAAGGTAAAGCTGTATTATTCAAGAGCTTTGCTGGTGTAGATGCATTCCCAATTGCCTTAAATACAAACGATGTAGATAAAATTGTTGAAACTGTAAAATTAATGGAGCCAACTTTTGGCGGCGTTAACTTAGAAGATATCGCAGCACCAAACTGCTTCATTATTGAAGAGCGTTTGAAAAAAGAAACAAATATTCCTATCTTCCATGATGATCAACACGGAACAGCTATTGTAACAGTAGCAGGTCTTGTAAATGCACTGAAATTAGTTGGAAAGAAAATGTCTGACATTAAAGTTGTCGCAAATGGCGCAGGTGCAGCAGGTATTGCAATTATTAAACTTTTATATCGCTATGGTGTACGCGACATTATTATGTGTGACCGTAAAGGGGCAATCTATGATGGTCGTCCTACAGGTATGAATTCGGTGAAGGATGAAGTTGCAAAATATACAAATAAGAATCGTATAGAAGGTTCTTTAGCTGATGTTGTACAAGGTGCAGACGTATTCATTGGTGTATCTGCAGAAGGTGCATTAACAGAAGAGATGGTTCGTACAATGAATGACGATGCGATTATTTTTGCAATGGCGAATCCAGTTCCAGAAATTATGCCAGAATTGGCAAAAGCAGCGGGCGCAGCTGTTGTTGGAACAGGTCGTTCTGACTTCCCGAACCAAGTAAATAATGTACTGGCGTTCCCTGGTATTTTCCGCGGTGCACTTGACGTACATGCGACACAAATTAACGAAGAAATGAAGATGGCAGCTGTACAGGCTATTGCTGAGCTTGTAGCAGAAGATGAGTTAAATGCAGACTATATCATTCCGGCACCATTTGACGCGCGTGTAGCGCCTCAAGTAGCGGCTTACGTTGCAAAAGCAGCAATGGAGACAGGAGTAGCTCGCCGTCAAGTAGATCCAAATGAGATCGCTGAAAAAACAAAACAATTAGCGCTGATTGGTAAAGAATAAGCGAGGAAATTCCATTGACATCATCAAATACAAAAGTATATCTCGAAATTGTAAAAAAAATCCGTTCCATTATGGAAGAGGATGGATTGGTGGCGGGGGATCGTTTGCCGTCTGAGCGTGAGTTAAGTTCACGCTTAAACGTAGGACGTTCCTCTGTAAGAGAAGCATTGCGTGCTTTAGAACTGGTAGGATTGATTGAAACGAGACGTGGTGAAGGGACGTTTATTCGAAACTTTTATGATAACGGTCTTGTACAATTAATTGCTCCGTTCTTATTGCAAGATGAGAAAACAATTCGTGATTTATTACAAACGAAACGATTACTCGAGAAAGATATGATTCGAATTGTATGTAATTTACCGAAAGAAACGTTTTCTAAAGTGCTAAGTAAATTACACCAAGTACTTGAAGGAAATGAAAACTCAATCCCAACGCTTCATCAAACGTTCTTTAAAACACTTATTGAACAAGTCGATAATTATTTACTATATCGCATTTGGATGATCGTAAATGATTACGTATCAACGCTTTCTTGTAAAGTTTCAAGAGATTCTATCGATATGTATAGAAAGCTTTACGCTACTTTGGAAGAAAAACAAGAAAATGATGCACTAAAAATTTACGATGAATTAGTAGAGAATATACAGTTTCACTCGTAATGTATAAAATTTGTCGAAATGACCATGACACGTTATGACAAACATTCTACCGCGTAGCGGTTAAAGTTAAACGTAAAGAGTGAGGTTATTAGACAGATTGAGAAGATAAGGCTAACATCAAACTTTGGTGTTAGCCCCATTTTCTTCTTACGCTAACCTTAGCTCTCAACGAAGGGGGTCAAATTGTGCTAAGAGATTTATTCGTGAAAAAGAAAAAGTACGCTGCAATACCTTCAGAACAAGTACGAAAAGATGTGCCAGATGGCGTTATGACAAAATGTCCGGAATGTAAAAAAATCATGTATACGAAAGAACTTCTAAAAAATTTAAAAGTATGTGTGAATTGTGGATATCATCATCCTATGAATGCATGGGAACGTCTTGATAGTATATTGGACGAAGGGTCATTCCGTGAGTATGACAAAGAAATGGTTTCATTAAATCCACTCGAGTTTCCAGGTTATGAAGAGAAACTAGAGAGCGATCGTAAGAAGACTGAATTGAACGAAGCGGTTGTAACTGGTGAAGGAACAATTGATGACATGCTTGTTGTTGTTGCAGTAATGGATTCTCGTTTTCGAATGGGGAGCATGGGCTCTGTAGTAGGAGAAAAAATCGCCCGTGCGGTTGAAAAGGCGTACGACTTACAAGTTCCATTTATTATCTTTACTGCTTCGGGTGGTGCCCGTATGCAAGAAGGTATATTAAGTTTAATGCAAATGGCAAAAACAAGCGTAGCTTTGAAAAAGCATAGTAATGCAGGAGGATTATTTATTTCTGTTATGACTCACCCAACGACGGGCGGGGTTTCAGCGAGTTTCGCTTCACTTGGTGATTATAATCTTGCAGAACCAGGTGCACTTATCGGATTTGCTGGTAGACGTGTAATTGAACAAACGGTGCGTGAGAAACTACCGGAAGATTTCCAAACGGCAGAATTCTTACTAGATCATGGTCAATTAGATGCGGTGGTGCATCGTGATGATATGAGAGAATCGCTTCGTAAGATTTTAGAAGTTCATCAAGGAGGGGAAGTGGCTGTATGGCAGAGCTAGAATTTGAAAAACCAGTTGTTGAGCTAAGAAATAAGATTCGTGAACTGAAAGACTATACGAAAAACAGCCAGATGGACTTCAGTGAGGAGATTCGTATTTTGGAAGAAAAGCTAGAAAATTTAGAGGAAGATATATACGGCAATCTAAAAGTATGGGACCGTGTTCAAATTGCTCGTCATGCAGAACGACCGACAACGCTCGATTATATTGAGCACTTATTTACTGATTTTTTCGAATGTCATGGAGATCGTCTATTTGGCGATGATGCAGCGATTGTCGGCGGCATTGCGAAATATAAAGGGATGCCTGTAACTGTAATTGGGCATCAGCGCGGAAAAGATACGAAAGAAAATATTCGCCGTAACTTTGGAATGCCTCATCCAGAAGGATATCGAAAAGCACTGCGTCTCATGAAACAAGCGGAAAAGTTTAATCGTCCTATTATTTGTTTCATCGATACGAAGGGAGCTTATCCTGGTAAAGCAGCTGAAGAACGTGGACAAAGTGAAGCTATTGCCCGCAACCTATTTGAGATGGCAGGTTTAACGGTACCAGTTATTTGTATCGTTATCGGTGAAGGTGGTAGTGGTGGTGCGCTAGGCCTTGGAGTAGGAGATTACATTCATATGCTAGAAAATTCCACTTATTCTGTTATTACACCAGAGGGTGCGGCGGCAATTCTTTGGAAAGATGCAGGAAAAGCAAAGGAAGCTGCAGAGGCAATGAAAATTACAGCAGCAGATTTGAAAGAATTAGGTGTAATTGATGAAATTATTCCAGAGACAAAAGGTGGAGCTCACCGTAATATTTTGAAACAGTCAGAAAATATAGACTTAATAATTAGAAAAACTTTTGAACAATTAAACGGAATTTCGAAAGATGAATTAATCGAAAAACGTTATGAAAAATATATGAAAATTGGGCAAGTTTCGTTTTCAAACGCTTCCATTGGGATAAAATAAGAAAAGCGTGCGTTCCTCTTCGCGAATGCACGTTTTTATTATGAAAAGACACATCTTCTCCATTGTGTTTTTATATTTTTTCGTGTTATTTTATTATAAGGCAAATAATCTTTATGAGGTGAGTACAAATGAAACGTATTGGTGTATTAACAAGTGGTGGAGATTCACCTGGTATGAATGCTGCCATTCGTGCAGTTGTTCGTAAAGCGATTTTCCATGATATTGAAGTATATGGTATTTACCATGGATACGCTGGATTAATTTCTGGTCACATTGAAAAATTAGAACTTGGTTCTGTTGGCGATATTATCCACCGCGGTGGTACGAAATTATATACAGCAAGATGTCCTGAGTTTAAAGACCCAGAAGTACGACTAAAAGGTATCGAGCAATTAAAGAAACATGGTATCGAAGGACTTGTTGTTATTGGTGGAGATGGTTCTTACCAAGGCGCTAAAAAATTAACTGAACAAGGATTCCCATGTGTTGGTGTACCAGGTACAATCGACAATGATATCCCTGGAACAGACTTCACAATTGGTTTCGATACAGCTTTAAACACTGTTATTGATGCAATTGATAAAATCCGTGATACAGCTACATCTCATGAACGTACATATGTTATCGAAGTAATGGGACGTCATGCTGGAGATATCGCATTATGGGCTGGTTTAGCTGATGGTGCAGAAACAATCTTAATTCCAGAAGAAGAGTATGACATGGATGATGTAATCGCTCGTCTAAAACGTGGTAGCGAACGTGGTAAAAAACACAGTATTATCATTGTAGCTGAAGGTGTTGGAAGTGCAATTGACATCGGTAAGCACATTGAAGAAGCAACAAACTTTGATACTCGTGTAACTGTATTAGGTCACGTACAACGTGGTGGATCACCAAGTGCACAAGACCGTGTATTAGCAAGTCGTCTTGGTGCAAGAGCAGTTGAGTTGTTAATTGCTGGTAAAGGTGGACGTTGTGTAGGTATTCAAGATAATAAACTTGTTGATCATGACATTATCGAAGCGTTAGCTCAAAAGCATACAATCGATAAAGATATGTATCAATTATCTAAAGAATTATCCATCTAATCGGCGTAATGTCAGATATTTGGGAACGGTTTCATAATTTTCGGAGGTGCAATATGCGTAAAACTAAAATTGTATGTACTATAGGTCCTGCTAGTGAAAGTATTGAAAAATTAGAGCAATTAATCGAAGCAGGTATGAACGTTGCTCGTTTAAACTTCTCTCATGGTAGCCATGAAGAGCACGGAGCTCGTATTAAAAACATTCGTGAAGCTTCAAAGAAAACTGGTAAAACAGTTGGTATCTTACTTGATACAAAAGGTCCAGAAATCCGTACTCACGACTTCGTAGACGGACAAGCTGAGCTTGTAACAGGTGCAGAGGTAGTTCTTTCTACTGAGCAAGTATTAGGTACTGCAGAGAAGTTCTCTGTATCTTATGCTGGTCTTTATGACGATGTAGACCCGGGTTCTCGTATTCTAATCGATGACGGTCTTATCGAACTAGAAGTAATCGAAAAAGCTGATGGAAACATCCGTACAAAAGTTCTTAACAGCGGAACTGTAAAAAATAAAAAAGGTGTTAACGTACCAAACGTAAGCATTAAGCTTCCTGGTATCACTGAAAAAGACGTAAAAGATATCATCTTCGGTATCGAGCAAAAAGTTGATTTCATTGCAGCTTCATTCGTACGTAAAGCGTCTGACGTATTAGAAATCCGTGAATTATTAGAAGAGCATAACGCTCAATACATCCAAATCGTACCAAAAATCGAAAACCAAGAAGGTATCGACAACATCGATTCAATCTTAGAAGTTTCTGACGGTTTAATGGTAGCTCGTGGTGATATGGGTGTAGAAATTCCACCAGAAGAAGTACCGTTAGTACAAAAACGTCTAATTAAAAAATGTAACGTGTTAGGTAAACCGGTTATTACTGCAACACAAATGTTAGATTCTATGCAACGTAACCCACGTCCAACTCGTGCGGAAGCAAGTGACGTAGCTAACGCAATCTTCGATGGTACAGATGCAATCATGCTTTCAGGTGAAACAGCTGCTGGACAATACCCAGTAGAAGCGGTAACAATGATGGCTAACATTGCGGTACGTGTTGAAAAATCATTACAATATGAAGATATGTTCAAAAAACGTATTAAAGAGTTCACTCCAACAATTACAGATGCAATTAGCCAATCTGTTGCGCATACAGCACTTGCTCTTGATGTAGCTGCAATCGTAGCTCCAACAGAAAGTGGATATACTGCGAAAATGATCTCTAAATACCGTCCAAAATCTCCAATCGTAGCTGTAACATCTGACGAGCAAGTAGGACGTCGTCTTGCACTTGTTTGGGGTGTACAAGCATTTATGGCTGAGAAGCGCGCAGCTTCAACTGACGAAATGTTAGATACAGCAATTCAAACAGGTATGGATGCGGGTCTAATTGGACTTGGAGATACTGTAGTGATTACTGCGGGTGTTCCAGTTGCTGAAACTGGTACAACAAACTTAATGAAAATCCACGTTGTTGGTGAAGAAATTGCTAAAGGACAAGGAATTGGTCGTAAAGCTGCAAAAGGTAAAGTAGTTGTAGCAAAAACAGCTGCTGAAGCTGTAGCGAACGTAAACGAAGGTGATATCCTTGTTACAACAAGCACTGATAAAGATATGATTCCTGCAATCGAAAAAGCTGCGGCTTTAGTTGTAGAAGAAGGTGGCTTAACAAGCCATGCAGCTGTTGTAGGCGTATCAATCGGTATTCCTGTTATCGTTGGTGTAAACGGCGTAACAGCAACTTTAAAAAATGGCCAAGAAGTAACAGTTGATGCAGCACGCGGAATTGTTTATAATGGACATGCGGAAGTGCTATAAGTAATACGGAGAGAAGGATCGGAGTCCTTCTCTTTTTTTTACACAAAAACGAGATAGAATTAGCTTAAAGCGCCTAGAATTGCTTTTAAAAGCTGTTTGTTATGTGTTTTAATATGAAAGAGTATCTATATTTCATATGATGTATATAGGCGTTGTGAGGACGTTAAAAGTGAGTTGTGAGAGAGGTGTAGAACTATGAAGTGGTTACTATTCTTGTTTATTTTAATACCGGCGATTGAGATTACGGTCTTAATTGGATCAAGTCATGTAATAGGTTTATGGTCTACGTTCGCTATGATTGTATTTACAGGTGTTGTAGGTGTGTATTTGGCGAAAAGACAAGGGTTTAAAGTGCTTGGAGAGATTCAATCTAAGTTGAATAGAGGGGAAATGCCAGGTGAGGCGGTACTAGATGGTATTTTTGTATTTGTAGGAGGTATTCTCTTAGTGCTTCCTGGGTATGTGACCGATGTGCTAGGGTTTATCTGCGTGATCCCTATTACGAGAGCTTTATTGAAGCCGCTTGTTATGAAGTGGATGGAATGGAAATTTAGAAAGAACTCTACTATTATTATTCAGAAATAGCACTTAGATTGTAGAAATCTAAGTGCTATTTTTTGTATTGTAAGAGGAGAGGAACTTTCTGATTGAAGCTTTGCTTTACCTCGCTATTTGTGGGGTGAAATTTCTATCTCAAAGCTGGGCTGCTCGTAAGCGTCTGATGTGGGGCGAATGATGAGTGGGGATGAACAAAACGTTCGCTTATTATATGTGCTATATAATTTTCGTTTGAACTCTTGTGTGTACTTCGATTAAACTTGTGATTTTTTAGTGCTATTAATTTAGATGAATAAGATGGAGGGAAACGCTGCTGAATTAAATTTTTGCTTTCTTATATAAAGGGACGATTGGTGTAAAAAATTCATATAAAAAGGCGGAGATTGTTAGTTGAAGTCTTGTTTTATGCTATTTTGTATATTTATTCATTTACATAAAAAGTAATAAATGTAAATGATAATTATAAAATAAATAGAATAAATATGTAAAAACACCACGAAATATGCGTTTTTTATGCAAAAAAACAAGAGAATTATCTTTTCTGAGTGCAATTCTCTTGTTTTATGTAATGAGTATGAAAAATAAGTACAAGGAATAATCAGTGGGAAATTCCCACTGATTACATGTAAGTTTTTTGTTGTGTATGAATTAGAAACTATTATTTTGAAGGTGAACCTTTAATATATTTCCACAAGTCATGGAAGACATTAGCTTTGTGTAATGTATTAAGTAGTACTAAGGTGACTGGGCCGATGATTAATCCTAAAAAGCCAAAAAGTTTAAAGCCGACAAATAGAGCGACGAGTGTTGCTAATGGATCGAGACCGATGTTAGATGAAAGTACTTTCGGCTCCATAATTTGTCTTTGGACAATCACGACGATGTATAAAATGAGAAGACCAATGGCGAATGCGGTATCGCCAGTGAAAAATACGTATATAACCCATGGAACGAAGACTGCGCCTGTTCCTAAGTATGGTAGTAAATCTACAACTCCTGTAATAATCGCAATAGTAATGGCGTATGGTACGCGTAATATTAAAAGTCCGATTAGTACAATGACGGTTGTCATAGATACGAGTGTAAGTTGTGCTTTCACAAAACCAAACAAAGCTTTTCTTAAGTCGACAAAAATAGTTTTTCCATAGCCATGTACACGATTCGGTAGCAATTTTCTTGCTTTCTGAGCAAGACGGTGCCAATCGTAACTAATGAAGAAAGTGGCTAATAAAATGAATACAAGAACAGTTAAAGTTGTTGGCAGTGCACTAATGAAATTCGTTAACCCGCTTATAATGGCGGTTAAAAGTTCTTTCATTTGTGTTGTTGCTTCTGTTCCTAAGTTTTGAATGTTTTGTGTAATTGTATAGCGCTGTGGTTCTCCAAGATGATTAAATTTAGAGATTAAATCATCGTAGAGAGGCATAATATGATTAAGTGCAAATTGCTGAGCGAATGTAACGATATCTGGAAACTTTACTGTAACAAGTTGTAGTAAGTATGTTGTGGCAGATATTGCTTCAGTCACAAGATATGTAACAAGTCCAACGATAGCTCCAAATACGAGAATTAAGCTAACGAGTACTGCTAGTGCGCGAGGAAATTGTAGTTTTTGATTAAGGAAATTGACGACAGGATTAATCAAATAAGCAAATGCAAAAGCGATAATAAAAGGATAGATAAGCCCTGACATGTATAGTAATACATAGAACCCAGCTACCGTTGCTACAATGACAAATATGAGTCGCAATATCATATATAGTAAGTTTCGGTTCAAAGATGTATACCTCCCATTCCAATTTGGATTATCCTAATTCGTTCAACTTATAACGAGTGTGCTCCACTGATTAAAGTTTCACTTTACCCCGCTATTTGCGGGCAAGTAAATCTCCTACCCGAAGTGCGGCTGGATCAAAGGAGTTAGCTGGAGATAAACTGCCCGTAAAAGCCCGATTGGTGAAGGCTAATAATCAGTGGAAAATGCCCCACTGATTAAAGTTTCACTTTATGTTATAGTGGAATGATGGATTTTTCCTGCTTTTTCAGTATGTGAGTGACTGTGAAAGCTTGGTGTTGATGCTTCTACTATATGGTAAAAACTTCATTTTCTCTTCTTTTTATTTTACCTGTTTCTAATTAGAAAAGAAAGAAGAGACGCCCGTTTTTTAAAATGTATACATGCTTAAATTTTGATGGTGAAAGTCTCAGTTTGTCATTTTAAAATACATAAAAAATGAAGTGATTCATGTTGAATAGGCATCGATATAGCATGTATAACGATAGGTTTAAAGGTATTTTTGTTTGGAAATGAGTTCATTATTTTCAGAAAGGAAGTGCAAACATGATTAGTCAGTCAACGTTATTTTTATTCATACTACTTATTATAGGACTTATTGCTAAAAACCAATCGCTTACTGTAGCTATTGGCGTGTTATTTTTATTGAAGTTTACGTTTTTAGGAGATAAGGTCTTTCCTTATTTACAAACGAAAGGAATTAACCTAGGTGTAACGGTCATTACAATAGCGGTGCTCGTACCGATTGCGACAGGGGAAATAGGTTTTAAACAACTTGGAGAAGCGGCGAAATCTTATTATGCGTGGATTGCTTTAGCTTCAGGTGTAGCGGTCGCTTTGTTAGCGAAAGGCGGCGTACAATTGTTGACGACGGATCCTCACATTACAACTGCGCTTGTTTTTGGGACAATTATAGCGGTTGCGCTATTTAATGGGGTTGCTGTTGGTCCGTTAATTGGGGCTGGAATTGCCTATGCGGTTATGAGTATTATACAGATGTTTAAATAAGGAATTTTATAGTAATATAAAATTTTTGAATTCTTTCTGTTCACAAAAGTCAGATAATTGTTTATAATAGGATTAGAAACTTTGAAAAGTTACATAACAGCAGAGACTTTACACCAGATAAAATAAAAACAACATAAAACAATTTTATAATGATATTGTTTTATGTTGTTTTTATCATAAAACTCTTCGGAATGTATTTTCCTCACTAACTTGTTGTTTTGAGCGTGAGGATTCGGGGAGACATTCACGCTCATGCTTTCCATGTAAACAATGGACAATAAGAGGGGAACATCGCAACAAATTTGCATGATCGTGCATTTTGCTTGCCTAAAGAGTGAACGGGCGTTCATAATTCATAAGGGGAGCAAATAGATATAAGGAGCAAGGTTGGGAGAATTTTCAGGAAAAGGAGAGAATGTCATGACTGTTATTCGAGGTTTAGAAGGGGTAGTAGCAACAACATCATCTGTGAGCTCTATTATTGATGATACATTAACTTATGTTGGGTATAATATTGATGATTTAGCTGAGAATGCTACGTTTGAAGAAGTAGTGTACTTATTATGGCACCGCAAGCTTCCTAATGAAAAAGAACTAGCGGAATTTAATGAAATTGTATCTGAATACTATAAAGTTCCAGGTGAGATTTTAACATATTTGAAACAAGTAGATTTAAAAATTGCACATCCGATGTCTGTTTTACGAACTGCAATTTCCATGCTATCATTATACGATGAGAGCGCTGAAATTATGGATGAAAAGTCCAATTATTTGAAAGCGGTTAAATTACAGGCACAAGTCGGAACTTTAGTTGCTGCTTACGCGAGAATCCGTAAAGGTTTAGATATTGTTGAGCCAAGAAAGGATTTATCATTAGCTGCAAACTTCTTGTACATGTTAAATGATCGCGAGCCAAATGAAGTTGAAATTGAAGCTTTTGATAAGGCGCTTGTACTTCATGCAGATCATGAGTTAAACGCTTCTACATTTACTGCACGTGTTTGCGTAGCTACACTTTCAGATGTATATTCTGGTATTACAGCAGCAATCGGTGCATTAAAAGGTCCTCTTCACGGTGGGGCAAATGAAAATGTAATGAAGATGTTAACTGAGATTGGTGAAGAAGAAAATGTAGAGTCATATATTCATAATGCTCTTCAAAATAAAGTGAAAATCATGGGCTTTGGCCACCGTGTGTATGAGCAGGGTGATCCACGTGCAAAACACTTACGTGAAATGTCTAAGAGATTATGCGTGCTTTTAGGAGAAGAGAAATGGTATAATATGTCTATCAAAATTGAAGACATTGTAACAAAAGAAAAAGGTCTTCCACCAAATGTTGATTTCTATTCAGCTTCTGTATACCATTGTTTAGGAATTGACCATGACTTATTTACACCTATTTTTGCAATTAGCCGTATGTCAGGCTGGTTAGCTCATATTCTAGAACAATATGAAAACAACCGTTTAATTCGTCCGCGTGCTGATTATAATGGACCAACGCATCAAGTGTATGTTCCAATTGCACAACGATAAGCGAATAACACTATTTTGATAGTGAAAATACGCTTTCAAAAGTCTGATTTTTTCGGAAAGATGTAATGATTAGAATATTTTAATTTGACTAACGGTTTGAACTGAGGGGTTATTCCCTCAGTTTCATACATATGAAATTTCAAACATGGGGGTTATCACATTGACGACAGGTGAAAAAATTACTGTAACTAATGGTGTTATGAATGTACCAAACAATCCGATTATTCCATTTATCGAGGGAGATGGAATTGGTCCTGATATTTGGGCGGCTGCATCTCGCGTACTAGAAGCAGCAGTTGAAAAAGCTTATGATGGTGAGAAGAAAATCGTTTGGAAAGAAGTGCTTGCAGGGGAAAAAGCATTCAACCAAACAGGCGAGTGGTTACCAGAAGAAACTTTAAACTTAATTCGTGAATATTTAATCGCGATTAAAGGTCCACTTACAACTCCAGTTGGCGGTGGTATTCGTTCTCTAAACGTAGCACTTCGTCAAGAATTAGATTTATATGTATGTCTACGTCCAGTTCGTTATTTTGAAGGTGTTCCTTCACCTGTAAAACGTCCGGAAGATACTGATATGGTTATTTTCCGTGAAAATACAGAAGACATTTATGCTGGAATTGAATATGCACAAGGATCTCCAGAAGCAGAAAAAGTTCTTGCTTTCTTAAAAGAAGCAATGGGTGTTAATAAAATCCGCTTCCCAGAAACATCTGGTATTGGTATTAAGCCGATTTCAGAAGAAGGGACAAAGCGTCTTGTTCGTGCTGCAATTCAATATGCAATTAACGAAAAACGCTCTTCTGTTACATTAGTTCATAAAGGAAACATTATGAAATTTACAGAAGGTGCTTTCAAAAACTGGGGTTACGAAGTAGCGGAACAAGAATTCGGCGACAAAGTATTTACTTGGGCTGAATACGATCGTATCGTTGAAAAAGATGGTAAAGATGCAGCGAATAAAGCGATGGCAGACGCTGAAGTGGCTGGAAAAATCATCGTAAAAGATTCTATTGCAGACATCTTCTTACAACAAATTTTAACTCGTCCACGTGAGTTCGATGTTGTTGCAACAATGAACTTAAATGGTGACTATATCTCTGATGCACTTGCTGCACAAGTAGGTGGAATTGGTATTGCACCTGGTGCAAACATTAACTATGTGACTGGACATGCTATCTTTGAAGCTACACACGGTACAGCTCCAAAATATGCAGGTTTAGATAAAGTAAACCCATCTTCTGTTCTTCTTTCAGGTGTATTATTATTAGAACACTTAGGATGGAACGAAGCTGCGAAATTAGTAACTGCTTCTGTTGAGAAAACAATTGCTTCAAAAGTAGTAACTTATGATTTCGCACGCTTAATGGAAGGTGCAACAGAAGTGAAATGTTCTGAGTTCGCTAATGAACTTATTAAAAACATGGATGTAGCGATAATCAAAAACGCATAATTAAAGCGGGGGGTAAATTATGACAATCAAACGCAAGAAGGTTTCAGTCATCGGTGCAGGATTTACAGGAGCAACAACGGCATTCTTATTAGCACAAAAAGAACTGGCAGATGTTGTATTAGTGGACATTCCACAACTGGAAAATCCAACAAAAGGGAAAGCGTTAGATATGTTAGAAGCGAGCCCAGTACAAGGTTTTGATGCTAACATTATTGGAACATCTGATTACGCAGATACTGCTGATTCTGACGTTGTCGTTATTACAGCAGGTATTGCACGTAAGCCTGGTATGAGCCGTGATGACTTAGTAGCAACAAACTCTAAAATTATGAAAAGTATTACGCGCGACATTGCAAAACATTCACCAAATGCAATTATTGTTGTGTTAACAAATCCAGTTGATGCAATGACATATTCTGTATTTAAAGAAGCAGGATTCCCGAAAGAGCGTGTTATCGGTCAATCGGGTGTATTAGATACAGCTCGTTTCCGTACATTCATCGCACAAGAATTAAATCTTTCTGTAAAAGATATTACAGGATTTGTTCTTGGTGGACACGGTGACGACATGGTACCTCTTGTGCGTTATTCATATGCAGGCGGTATTCCGTTAGAAACGTTAATTCCGAAAGAGCGTTTAGAAGCAATCGTAGAACGTACACGTAAAGGTGGCGGTGAGATTGTAGGCTTATTAGGAAACGGTAGTGCATATTACGCACCAGCAGCTTCTTTAGTTGAAATGACAGAAGCAATCTTAAAAGATCAACGCCGTGTATTACCGGCTATTGCGTACCTTGAAGGTGAGTATGGTTATAGTGACCTTTACTTAGGGGTACCAGTAATTCTAGGTGGTAACGGAATTGAAAAAATTATTGAATTAGAACTTCTTGCAGATGAAAAAGAAGCGTTAGATCGCTCTGTAGAATCTGTACGTAACGTAATGAAAGTTCTTGTTTAATAATTGAATAGTAGTGAAAAAGATTCGGGATTCCGAATCTTTTTCTACTATTTACCGAATTGTTTTTTTGAAATAATATGAAAACGCTATCATTTGTAATATCCTATAATGAAACTGTAGATTTATACTATACATTGCCCTCATCATAGTAAATTTCGGATAAGGTATCGCTTTTAGTAGGATAATAAGGTGAAAAAATCGGAGGGGGTTGTAACATGTTAAAGAAAAAAGTTCAAATTGGTCGTAAAATGGATGAAATTACAGTAGGAGAGAAATTATCTATCACTGAAAAAATTGAGGATAAAGATTTGTTATTGTACTTAGGGTTAACGAATGATGCCAATCCATTATATATTCAGCATGATTACGCATCCCAAACTCCGTATGAAAAGCCGATTGTACCAAGCATTATGCTAACGGGAATGATTACAACGGCGGTTACGAAATATTTACCGGGTCCAGGAAGTCATATTACGAGAAAGGACCTTACATTCGTGAAACATGTTCACCATTATGAAACGTTACAAATCCACTTTGAAGTTGTGGCTGTTTCTGAGGAGGAACATACAATTGATATGCTTGTATCTGCTCATGATGAAAAAGGAGAAACTGTTGTGAAAGGTTCATTAACAGTAACGCCACCTTTTAAATCTGTTTCCATTATGGAAAAAGCATTAGATAATTTTTAAAAGATGAAAATATGAATAGCGCTAGCATACCTTTAATAAGGATGCTAGCGCTATTTTTAGTTGAAGAACCCTTCTTTGAACCCTTCAGCAAATTCTGAGCACCCCGTTTTAATCGTATCCCAGCTCGGAGCGTTAAAAGCAAGGATACATGTGACTGCTAAAGATAGAATGGATAGTATTAGTCGCATAATAGACCTCTGTATATTGTTAATTTATATATTAAGATTAATAATATAATTATCGGTAATTGAAGTCAATTAAAGGAGTGGTTTTTTAGGTGAGGTGGAAAAGAGAAGAGTGATCTTTGAAACGGTAAGAAAAGCTGAAGTGTGGGCAGACGGGTTTGTGAATGAAATGTACGGGAGAGTATTTGATGGATATGAAACACCAGATTATAAAATAGCGTATGCTTTATCTTTTCTCTTAGCGCAAAATCGAGAACTCAATATTCATACGGAAGTAGAATTTAATAACGATATGGAAGTATATAAAGTATGGATAACAAAACATAATTGAGGCGAACGTAATTGTTTTTAGGAATAACAATAGCACAATCCGAATCCATGAATAGACAATTATATTGAGAGGGACCTTGTTTTCTAGTATGATGAGAATAACGGGGAAAATACTAGGATGAAGAAGGTTTCAAGTCTATAACTTGGAGGAAAAGAATGAACAATCGTATTTTAGTAGTTGATGATGAGGAATTTATCTTAACTTTAATCGAATTTAATTTACAACAAGCTGGGTTTGAAGTTATAACAGCGATGGATGGAGAAATGGCGCTTCAAAAAGCGACAACAGAACGCCCAGATTTAATTATATTAGATTTAATGCTTCCGAAAATGGATGGTATGGAAGTGTGTAAAGAATTACGATTGCAGCGCGTTATGACGCCGATTTTAATGTTAACGGCAAAAGATGATGAGTTTGATAAGGTGCTAGGCCTTGAACTTGGGGCAGATGATTATATGACAAAGCCATTTAGTCCAAGAGAAGTAGTTGCTCGTGTGAAGGCGATTTTGCGCCGCACGAAATTACAACAAGAAGAACAAGTTGCAGAAGCGCCAGATGAAGATAGCATCACAATTGCAGAACTTAAAATTTTACCGGAGTTTTATGAGGCTTATTTCCAAGGAAGAAAGCTTGAATTAACACCAAAA
Organism: Bacillus sp. RZ2MS9; assembly: GCF_001816185.2. Lineage (NCBI taxonomy): Bacteria > Bacillati > Bacillota > Bacilli > Caryophanales > Bacillaceae > Bacillus > Bacillus sp. RZ2MS9. The sequence continues at coordinate 4,497,505 of NZ_CP049978.1, read as the reverse complement.
GAATTTGAACTACTTGTGTATCTTGCGAAAAATAAAAGTCGCGTGTTGACACGTGATCAATTATTAAGTGCTGTATGGAATTACGATTTTGCTGGTGATACACGAATTGTTGATGTTCATATTAGCCATTTGCGCGATAAAATTGAACAAAATACGAAAAAACCGACGTACATTAAAACGATACGTGGTTTAGGATATAAATTAGAGGAGCCAAAAGGGAATGAATAAATTTCGTTCCAGGCTTCTTTTTACATTTGTTTCTCTTATTGTATTTATTTTAGTTGGACTAGGTTTATTACTAGAAACTGTGTTTGAAAACTACTATATAGATCATGCTAAAGAGAGAATGGTAAAAGAGACAGAGTATGTTGCGACGTTAGCAGAAGAGCAAGGTTTTGATAATGTCTTAAAAAATCCATACGTATTTGAAAAGTTAGAAGAAAAAATACCAGCTTCTATCGTATTTTTGGATGAAAAAAAGAAAGTTCAATATAGAAAAGGACAAGAATTGGCATTTAGTCCAGAGACGATTAAAGAACTTTCTTCGGAAGTGGCAAAACAACGAAGTAAAGTGATTACGAAAGAAACGGATCGAAAGAATGAATTTTATCATGCGGTGTTCGTTCAAGATGTGGAAGGAAAACAAGGATACATTTTGGTGAAAAGTATAATTGATCCTTTAAGAGACGTACATCAAAAAACGTGGGGATTATTAATTATCGGATTTGTCATTGCTTGTCTCGTAGTTGTATTTTTAGGTATGAAAATTACAGGGCAATATATTAGGCCGATTGAATCGGTTACGAAAGTTGCAATTGAATTGGCAAAGGGTAATTATAAAGCACGTGCATACGAAAGTCATTCGGATGAAACAGGAATGCTGAGTAAAGCGATTAATATTTTAGCACGAAATTTACAAGAGATGACACTTGAACAAGAAATGCAGCAAGATCGTCTGCATACGTTAATTGAAAATATGGGAAGCGGAATGATTTTAATTGATAGCCGAGGATATATAAACCTTGTAAACCGCTCTTATAAGGAAACTTTCCACGTAACAGATGAAGAATATTTAGATCGCTTATATTATGAATCGTTTCATCATACAGAAATTATTGAGCTTGTAGAAGAAATCTTTATGACAGAAGTGAAAGTGCGTAAACAAATGTTATTACCACTTGGAATTGAACGGAAGCATTTCGAAGTATATGGAGCGCCTATTATCGGGACAAACCATGAATGGAAAGGGATTGTTCTCGTATTCCATGACATAACAGAGTTAAAGAAATTAGAACAAATGAGAAAAGACTTTTTAGCGAATGTTTCTCATGAATTAAAGACACCGATTACTTCTATTAAAGGTTTTTCAGAAACACTCTTAGACGGAGCGATGGATAATAAAAAATTCTGCGAACATTTCTTGCACATTATTTTAAAAGAAAGTGAGCGCATGCAAGGATTAATTGAAGATTTATTAGATTTGTCGAAGATCGAACAACAAGGATTTAAATTAAATATGGGAACCGTTGACATGAAGGGGCTGCTTGAAGATATTCATATGGTGCTTGATAATAAAGCAGGAGAAAAAGAAATCTCTTTACAAGTGAATGTATTAAAACGTGCCTCTGTTATTGGAGATCCAAGTCGTTTGAAACAAATCTTTATTAATTTAATTAATAACGCAATCGTATATACACCGGCTGGAGGCGTTGTTTCAGTAGAGTTAGCGGAAGATAAATATAATGCTTATATAAAAGTATCGGATACTGGAATTGGTATTAGTAAAGAGGAAATTCCGCGTATTTTTGAACGTTTCTACCGGGTGGATAAAGCAAGAAGTAGAAATACTGGTGGTACCGGCCTTGGATTGTCGATCGTAAAGCATTTAGTTGAGGCGCATCAAGGTACGATTACAGTAGATAGTGAAGTTGGAGAAGGGACAACGTTTACAGTTGTTTTACCGAAATCAGCAACTGAAAAATAGGATGAAGGATGTTTACAATATATTAACAATGGCTTAATTAAATATTAATAAAGCTCTGTTAATATAATACATGAAAACCCCTTCATCCAAGGAGTAATTTTGGACGAGAATAGTTAAGCTGTTCTCGTCACTTCCCTTTATGCCAATATAAGTCTGTTTTATATATGAAAGAAAATAGCCGTTATTTTTCTTCTCTCTATTAGTCATGTTAATATAGAGAGAGGAAAGGAACGGTTTTTTTCTGTGAAAAAAATCATTTCAAATTTGTATGGGGAGGTTTCAATTTTGGAAAAAAAGGTCGTATTAGTAGATGGTAATAATATCGCGTATCGTGCTTTCTTTGCACTACCGCTTTTAAATAACGACAAAGGTATACATACGAACGCAATTTACGGTTTTACAATGATGTTAATGAGAATATTAGAGGAAGAAAAGCCAACTCATATGTTAGTGGCGTTTGATGCAGGCAAAACAACGTTCCGTCATAAAACGTATAGTGAGTATAAAGGAGGGCGTCAAAAGACTCCACCTGAATTATCAGAGCAATTCCCATTTATTCGTGAGATGCTGGATGCGTTCAATGTACCGCGTTATGAATTAGAAAATTATGAAGCGGACGACATCATGGGAACGTTAGCGAAAGAAGCGAGTGAGCAAGGGGCAAGTGTAAAAGTTATTTCAGGAGATAAAGATTTACTTCAACTTGTTTCTGATAACACGCTTGTATGTATTCCGCGAAAAGGGATTACAGAAGTGGATGAATATACGAAAGAAGCTTTATTTGAAAAATACAGCTTATCACCAAAGCAAATTATCGATATGAAAGGTTTAATGGGAGACCAGTCAGATAATATACCAGGTGTACCAGGAGTTGGTGAAAAAACGGCAATTAAATTGTTAACACAGTTTGGAACGGTTGAAGCGGTGTATGAAAATATAGATCAAGTAAGTGGGAAGAAATTAAAAGAAAAACTGGAAGAAAATAAAGAACAAGCTCTTATGAGTAAGGATCTTGCAACTATTATTACAGATGCGCCGATTACAGTTCATGTGGATGATATGGCGTATAAAGGATATGAAGCAAGTGATGTCATTCCAATGTTCGAGAGTTTAGGATTTACATCTCTTTTAAATAAATTAGGCGTTACGCCAGAAGAAACTGCTCCAGCTGAATTAGATGATATTACATTTGATATTGTGGAAGAAGTTACAGAAGAAATGCTTCAGCAAGATAGTGCGCTTATCGTTGAAGTACAAGAAGATAACTATCATAAAGCAGACATTCAAGGTTTCGGTATTCAAAATGAAAATGGATGTTACTTTATTCAGACAGACATTGCTCTTAAGTCAGATGCTTTTAAAGAGTGGCTTGCAGATGGAGAAATGAGAAAGCATACATTTGATGCGAAGCGTGCAATCGTTGCACTGAAATGGAATGGGATAGATATGCAAGGGATTGACTTTGATCTATTAATCGCTGCTTATTTACTAGATCCAGCTGATACGGATAAAGACTTCCGTACTGTAGCGAAAATGAAAGAAACGCATGCTGTGAAATCTGATGAAGAAGTTTACGGAAAAGGTGCGAAGCGTGCTGTTCCAAAGTTAGAGGTAGTAGCGGAGCATGTGGCTCGTAAAGTGCATGTATTATATGATGTAAAGCAAACATTCGTTGAAGAGTTAAAGAAGAATGAGCAATATGAACTGTTTACAGAGTTAGAATTGCCGCTTGCACGTGTATTAGCTGATATGGAAGTAAAGGGTGTAAAAGTTGATACAGAGCGTCTTCGTAATATGGGAGAAGAACTTGCGGGTAGATTAAAGGAAATGGAACAGGAAATTTATAAGCTTGCGGGAACAGAATTTAATATTAATTCACCGAAGCAGCTTGGTGTTATTCTGTTTGAGAACTTAAACTTGCCGGTTATTAAAAAGACGAAAACAGGTTATTCTACGTCAGCTGATGTACTAGATAAGCTTATGAATCACCATGAAATTATTCCAAATATTTTACATTATCGTCAATTAGGGAAACTAAATTCAACTTACATTGAAGGTTTACTGAAAGTTGTACATGAAGATTCATCTAAAATTCATACTCGCTTTAATCAAGTGTTAACGCAAACAGGTCGATTAAGTTCAACGGATCCGAACTTGCAAAATATCCCAATTCGATTAGAAGAAGGAAGAAAGATTCGTCAGGCATTTGTTCCGTCAGAAGAAGGATGGATTATGTATGCGGCTGATTACTCACAAATCGAACTGCGTGTATTAGCTCATATTGCAAATGATAAAGGGCTAGTTGAAGCATTCCAACATGATATGGATATTCATACGAAAACAGCTATGGATGTATTTGGCGTTAAAAAAGATGAAGTAACTTCAAATATGAGACGACAAGCGAAAGCTGTTAACTTCGGAATTGTATATGGTATTAGTGATTATGGTCTTTCACAAAACTTAGGAATTACAAGAAAAGCAGCAGCGGAATTTATTGAAAAGTATTTAGAAAGTTTCCCTGGTGTACAAGAATACATGGAGGACATCGTAAAAGATGCGAAACAAAAAGGATATGTGGCTACATTATTAAATCGTCGCCGTTATATTCCAGAAATTACAAGTCGTAATTTCAATTTACGTAGCTTCGCTGAGCGTACAGCGATGAATACACCAATTCAAGGTACTGCCGCAGATATTATTAAAAAAGCGATGATTATTATGGCGGATCGTTTAGAAGAAGAAGGATTACAAGCACGTCTTCTTCTGCAAGTACACGATGAATTGATATTTGAAGCGCCAAAAGAAGAAATTGAAAAATTAGAGAAGCTTGTACCTGAAGTAATGGAGCATGCAATTGAACTTGCAGTTCCGCTGAAAGTTGATTATTCTTACGGTCCAACTTGGTACGACGCAAAATAAGGAAGTGATGAAATGCCTGAATTACCAGAGGTTGAAAACGTCAGACGGACACTTGAAAATCTTGTAACAGGAAAAACGATTGAAGATGTTATTGTTACTTATCCAAAAATAGTGAAACGACCGGATGATGCAGAAATCTTTAAAGAAATGCTAAAAGGCGAGAAGATTGAAAATATAAAGCGAAGAGGAAAGTTTTTGCTTTTATATGTAACGAATTATGTTATTGTTTCACATTTGCGTATGGAAGGTAAGTTTTTACTACATCAAGAGGATGAGCCGATTGATAAACATACGCACGTCCGTTTCTTATTTACAGATGGAACGGAATTACATTATAAAGATGTGAGAAAGTTTGGTACGATGCATCTCTTTAAGAAAGGTGAAGAAATGAACCAAATGCCTCTTGCGGACTTAGGTCCGGAGCCATTTGATGCTGAAATGACACCGCAGTATTTACAAGAAAGATTACAAAAGACAAATCGTAAAATAAAAGTTGTGCTACTGGATCAGCGTCTTTTAGTAGGGCTTGGAAATATATATGTAGATGAAGTTTTATTCCGTTCTCAAATTCACCCGGAACGAGAAGCTTCGTCTTTAACAGTAGAAGAAATTGAGCGAATTTATGAGGCTACCGTTACAACGCTAGGGGAAGCAGTAAAGCGTGGCGGAAGTACAATTCGGACGTATATCAACTCACAAGGGCAAATTGGTTCGTTCCAAGAACTCCTAAATGTATATGGGAAAAAAGGAGAGCCGTGCGTAACTTGTGGCACGATATTAGAAAAAACAGTTGTTGGCGGGCGAGGAACGCATTACTGCCCAATTTGTCAGCCTAGAATATAGAAAAGAGATAACATCGGATAGGCATTTGTCATATACATACAGCAGAGCTATGTATAAGGGAGGAGCTTACCGATGTACCTTTATTTATCTCTTATTTTATTAGCTTTTACATTAAGCTTGGATAGCTGTAGTGTAGGGCTAACATATGGTTTAAGAAGCGTAAGAATTCCACTAAGATCAATTATAATTATCGGAATGTGTTCAGCGGCTGTTATGCTTGTTTCAATGGGAATTGGACATATGATCGCGAAAGTATTTTCACCTGTTATCGCAACGCGTATCGGTGGGCTTGTTCTTATTGGAATAGGGATTTGGGTATTATATCAATTTTTTCGAAGTGAGAAAAAAGAAGAACCGAAGCAAGAGGAGAAGGTCTGGAAATTAGAGATTGCCTCGCTAGGGCTAGTGATTCAAATTTTACGGAAACCGACTGTAGCAGATTTTGATAAATCAGGAACCATTTCTGCAGGAGAAGCATTGCTTCTGGGTATCGCTCTTTCTGTAGACTCATTTGGTGCCGGAATTGGTGCATCTTTATTAGGGTATGCACCCGCTATGATGGCGATATTAGTTGCAATTATGAGTTCTTTGTTTTTATTTATTGGAATGAAACTTGGAACGGTTTTATCGAATATGAAGTGGTTACAAAAATTTACATTCCTGCCTGGAGTATTACTCATTATTATTGGAATTTGGAAAATGTAAGTATGGGCGTGGAACATTAGTTTCGCGCCTTTTATTATGAGGAGGATTATGATGACAGTAGTAATTGGATTAACAGGAGGCATTGCAAGTGGAAAAAGTACAGTGTCTCAAATGTTTCGTGAACTGAGCATACCAGTTATTGATGCAGATATTATTGCACGAGAAGTTGTAGAGCGAGGAAAACCAGCATATAACAAAATAGTAGAAGTATTTGGAACGGAAGTGTTACAAGAAGATGGAGAACTAGATCGTCCAAAACTAGGAAGTGTCGTTTTCTATAATGAAGAAAAACGATTGCAGTTAAATAAAATTGTTCATCCTGCAGTGCGTGAGGAAATGAATAGGCAAAAGGAAATGTACATAAAAGAAGGTATGCAAGCGGTTGTGTTAGATATTCCTCTCTTATTTGAAAGCAAATTAACAAGTCTCGTTGACCGCATTTTAGTTGTAGCGGTTAAGCCGCATACGCAATTAGAACGTTTAATGAAACGAAATAACTTTTCAGAAGAAGAAGCAACAGCTCGTATTCAATCTCAAATGCCGTTAGAAGAAAAAGTGAAAAATGCAGATGAAGTGATAAATAATGATGGCACAATTATGGGAACGAAAACACAATTGCAGGTAATTTTAAAGAAGTGGAACATTATTGACTAAAAAATTGTGAAATTAATGAAAATGCTTAGTGACATATCCCCTTTTTGTGTTATACTATTATTGGGATTGGAGATAAATAGTATAACGCATTCAAGGGGGATAACATATTATGACTCGTGTGGCAATTAATGGATTTGGACGTATTGGGAGAATGGTATTTCGTCAAGCAATAAAAGAAAGCGCATTCGAAATTGTAGCAATCAATGCAAGCTATCCATCTGAAACGTTAGCACACTTAATTAAATATGATACAGTTCATGGCAAGTTTGACGGAACAGTAGAAGCATTTGAAGATCACTTATTAGTTGATGGAAAAATGATTCGCCTTTTAAACAACCGCGATCCAAAGGAATTGCCTTGGACAGATTTAGGTGTTGAAGTTGTAATTGAAGCAACTGGTAAATTTAATTCAAAAGAAAAAGCAATTCTTCACGTTGAAGCTGGAGCGAAAAAAGTAATTTTAACAGCGCCTGGTAAAAATGAAGATGTAACAATTGTAGTTGGTGTGAACGAAGACCAATTAGATATTACAAAACATACTGTTATTTCAAATGCATCTTGTACAACAAACTGTTTAGCGCCTGTTGTGAAGGTGTTAGATGAGCAGTTTGGAATTGAAAACGGTTTAATGACGACAGTTCACGCCTATACAAATGACCAAAAAAATATTGATAACCCACATAAAGATTTAAGAAGAGCACGTGCTTGCGGACAATCAATCATTCCGACAACGACAGGTGCTGCGAAAGCGCTAGCAAAAGTTCTTCCACATTTAAACGGAAAACTTCATGGTATGGCACTTCGTGTACCAACACCAAACGTGTCTCTTGTTGATTTAGTAGTAGATGTAAAACGCGATGTGACAGTTGAAGCCATTAACGATGCATTCAAAACTGTTGCAAACGGTGCGTTAAAAGGTATTGTAGAATTCAGCGAAGAGCCTTTAGTATCTATCGACTTTAATACAAATACACACTCAGCTATTATTGATGGTTTATCTACAATGGTAATGGGTGATCGTAAAGTGAAAGTACTTGCTTGGTATGATAACGAGTGGGGCTACTCTCGTCGTGTTGTAGATCTTGTAACGTTAGTTGTTGAAGAGTTAGCGAAACAAGAAAATGTGCAACACATTTAAGTGAATAAGGGAGGAGAGGGCAAGGCAACATTTGCCCTCTTTTTTTAATTTTTTCTGAAAAGGAAAAAAATTATATAAGTATATTTAAAAAAGTGGACATACCACGAAGCGTTGTGATTACTGCATTTGTGAATCGTTTATTTTTTTTAGGGAAAAGTAAAGAGGAAAATATGACAGAAAATCGAAAAAACTGTTGTTGCAAAATGAAAATAAACAAAGTATACTAACACTCGTAAACTTAAGAGCTGAGGTACGTAGTCACTACTTAAAGGGTTAGGACCTCTCTGGACTAACTTTCCCCCGTGGTAGTGGAGCAAGCCAAATTGCAAATTAGTTTTCAATTCGAACAGTTAGAATAAATTTACAAGGGGGAACTGTAGAATGGATACTATGGATACGATGGGTCGTCACGTGATTGCTGAACTTTGGGATTGCGATTTCGACAAACTGAATGACATGCCGTATATTGAACAATTATTTGTGGATGCAGCACTAAAAGCTGGTGCTGAAGTGCGTGAGGTTGCTTTCCATAAATTTGCACCACAAGGTGTAAGTGGAGTAGTAATTATCTCGGAATCACATTTAACAATTCATAGCTTTCCGGAGCACGGTTACGCAAGTATTGATGTTTATACTTGTGGGGATCGTATTGATCCAAATGTTGCTGCAGAATATATTGCAGAAGGTTTAAACGCGAAAACGCGTGAGAGCATCGAGCTTCCTCGAGGAACTGGTAGCTTCGAAATTAAGCAGAGAGAAACAAAAGCTCTTTAAAAAAGAACATAATTGATTTAAAATGTAAAGAGGTGTATAATGCACCTCTTTTTTAGTTTATAAAAAAGGAAAAATATAACGTACTCGTTAGTTGAATAAATTGGATTCTTGCAAATGAGGTAGTGCTCTATATACCATCTTATTTTTAAGGATGAGATGATAAAGTGATGCGCTGAAACTTAAAGTGGTAAGAGAGTTAGAATGAGTTATATAATATTGTATATATATTTTAGGTGAAGTGAGTAGATAAAAATAAAGAGTATAGTGTAAAGGAGTGAATGTATTGCGTTGTCCATCCTGTTCTCATAATGGTACAAGAGTGTTAGATTCGCGTCCGGTAGACGAGGGGCGCTCTATTCGAAGAAGGAGAGAGTGTGAAAGCTGCTTAAGTCGCTTTACGACCTTTGAAAGGGTAGAAGAGTCACCTCTTATCGTTGTAAAAAAAGAAGGCACACGAGAAGAGTTTAATAAAGAAAAGATTTTACGTGGTTTAATTAAAGCGTGTGAAAAAAGACCAGTATCTTTAAGACAATTAGAAGAAGTAACACAAAGCGTGGAACGTGAACTGCGTAATTTAGGTATATCAGAAGTGAAAAGTGATATGATTGGTGAAATTGTCATGGAAGAACTTCGCGATATTGATGATGTTGCTTACGTACGTTTTGCTTCTGTATATCGTCAATTTAAAGATTTAAATGTATTTATTGAAGAATTAAAAGATATACTGCAAAAAGAAAGAGAGTAGAAGTTGTATTTTATTCTCTTTACATACCGTAAGTAATAGGATAAGAGAGCTAGAAGCGCAAGCTAATAGCTCTTTTTCACTAAGAATTTATATAATGAAGATAGAACGAATGAAGTAGAGGATAGATTGGATGAGAGAAAGGAAAAGCAAGAATGGAAAAACAGTCATGGATGGAGCTATTGCCGATTGATCGTTATAAAGTAAGTGCGAAAGGGCTACTGCACAATTACGACCGAAAAGTGTTAACGATGTTGTATCAGCCGTTAATAGGTAGTAGAGCTTTTAGCTTATACATGACACTATGGGGAGAGCTAGAGCAAGATCGTGTATTTGGAAAAGAGAATACGCATCATTCCCTTATGGTGACTATGCAAATGCAACTTCCTGAAATATATGAGGAACGAGTAAAGTTAGAGGCAATTGGGCTATTGAGGGTATATATTAAGAAAGAAAAAGATATTCGAATGTTCATATATGAGTTGCAACCACCTTTATCTCCGAAGCAGTTTTTTGATGATATTGTTTTAAGTATCTTTTTATACAATCGATTGAGCCGGACAAAATATAATCAAGTAAAGCAATATTTCTTAGAAGAAGAATTTGATTTTGCTTCTTATGAAAATGTTACGCGTTCTTTCAATGATGTGTTTGGTTCGTTTAATCCAGGACAGCTTGAGCATGCGCAAGAAGACCTTCGTATTCCAAAAACGACAACTATGCCAAGTAACGAGAAGGGAGACGCTCCGAAAGTTTGGAATGATTTCTTTGATTTCTCTTTATTTGTAGATGGATTGTCCGCTCTTGTTCCTAAAAAGGCGATTACAGATCAAGTGAGAGACTGCGTTATAACACTTGCTTACGTGTATGGTGTAGATGTGTTATCGATGCAAAATATCGTTCTTGGTGCAGTGACAGAGATGCAAACAATTGATACGGAAAGGCTTAGAAAAGGAGCGCGCGATTGGTATCAATTTGAAAATGGTCAAGCATTACCGGTATTAAGTGAAAGAGTACAGCCTCATGCTGCACGTACGATGAAAGAGAAAGAGCCTTCATCGCAAGAGGAGATGTTAATAAAGCAGCTAGAGGAAATCTCGCCAAAACAACTATTGAAAGAGATTTCTGGTGGTGCAGAGGCAACGAAAGCGGACTTGCAGATCGTTGAAGATGTCATGATTAATCAAAAATTGACACCAGGAGTTGTGAATGTACTTATTTATTACGTTATGCTACGCTCAGATATGAAACTTGCGAAAACGTATGTCGAGAAGATTGCTGGGCATTGGGCACGTAAAAAGGTCGGTACAGTAGCGGACGCGATGGCGTTAGCGAAAGAAGAGAACCGTCAATATCAAGAGTGGGCTGAGACGAAGAAAAAAGGCCGTACGGCGAAGAAAACGGTGCGGAAAGAAATGGTGCCAGATTGGCTTAAGGAAGAAGAGCCGAAAGAACAAGAGAAAGAAACAGAGAAGAAAGATACAAGTGTAGAAAAAGATGCAAGTACGCTAGAAGATGAAAGAAAACGACTAGAAGAAGTGTTAAAAAAATATAAGCGTGATTAATAGAAGAGAATGAACGCTCTTTGAGGTGAGAAAATGGAGCATATTCAAAATTCATTTGCAAAATTAATGGAAAATGAAAACTTTAAAAATAGATATGAAGTACTAAAGGCAGAAGTAATGGCGCATCCGCGGGTGAAAGAATTTATAGACGAACATAAGGGTGAAGTAACGACTTCTATGATTGAGCGCAGTCTTGTGAAGTTATATGAATATATTGGACAAAGTGTAGGTTGCGTGGATTGTCCGGATTTAGGTTCATGTAAAAATATGCTACAAGGTTATGAGCCAAAGCTTGTTATTCAAGGGAAGATGATTGATATTCAATACGATCGCTGCGTTAGAAAAGTAGCGCATGACGAGAGAAAGAAATATGAAAAACTCGTTCAAAGTGTATATATGCCAACGGATATTTTGCAGGCAACTATGGAAAACTTAGACCCTTCTGATTTAAATGCACGTATCGATGCAATTGGTGCAGCGAATGAATTTTTAAGTACATATGAACCAGGTAAAAAAGCACAAGGTTTATATTTGTACGGTAAATTTGGTGTAGGAAAAACGTACCTTTTAGGAGCAATAGCGAACGAGCTTGCTCGAAAGAAAATAAGTTCGATGCTCGTATACTTCCCGGAATTTTTACGTGAAATTAAAAGTTCAATTCAAGATAATTCGATTGGTGAAAAGATTGATGCGGTTAAACGCGTACAAGTTTTAATGTTAGACGATATCGGGGCAGAAGCGATGTCAAGCTTTGTGCGTGACGATGTGCTTGGTGCAATCTTGCAATTCCGTATGTTAGAAAACTTACCGACGTTCTTTACGTCTAATTTTGATTTTAAACAACTGGAACACCATTTAACGTATACGCAGCGTGGTGAGGCTGAAGAAATGAAAGCAGCACGTATTATGGAAAGAATTAAATATTTAGCGAAACCAATTCCAATTGGTGGGAAAAACCGTCGTCATAAGTAAAAGAGTAAGCTTCTCAGCTTGCTCTTTTTTTGTATTATAGTGATATTTTCTTTTCGAATATGAGATCGAAATATTCAGGTTGTCCAGAACTGCCAAACGTAGGGGCAACAATCTGTACGAACCTCCAGCCATCTCTAGCATGTTCTTGAATAATTTCTTGGTAGTCTTCAGCTGGTTTTGAGCGAGTGAACCCCCAATGTAATTCGACTTTTACGAATTTATATTCAAACATTCAGATACCCCCTTTTATTGATAAGTAAAGTATACAATAAAAATTCATAGTAGCTTGTATCATTTTTTTCTCCCTCCCTTAATATATATAAAATTAGCAAGCCATATTGAGTGGATTTTCTAACGATAGGAAATGTGATTCTACTAAGAGTGAAATTCACGCGGGACGGACTCTTATAGGATTTGTAACGTATAGATACAGTCCTTTAGAGCGGGGATAAAAGGGGGGACAAAAGTGATTGAAATTTGCTTCGAAGAAAAAAATGATGCTATGCACGTATATAGACAATTGCTGAAAAGAGCGGAAGTGTTATATAAGGAAACGAGTGTGTATTTACAGGAACAAAAAGTGGTGATTCACATACCAGTACGTGAATCGAATTATATTGAAAAAATCTTATTGCCAGTAATGGTGTATTTCATTGTGAATGTGAAACAAAATGAGTGGATTTATACGATTTTAAAAGAAAAGTTTTTTTATGAAGAACAAGAAGAGTGTCATCAAATATTGCACATGGCACATGAGATTTTAAAGGGAAGAAGAAAAGGTGTAGCTCAGGATTTAACGCGTAACGCATTTGAGTCATATATTAAGTCTTCTTTAAATAATTGGCTTTGTGATCCGCTCTCATTCTCGTTTTCATCATATATCCGTTTTCGTCTTCGTACATATAGGGAAATGGTGGCTAAACTTGCGGAAGTGGCAATTGATGAATATAAGATGGAGCAAGAATACCAAATGTTCATTGAGACGCTTCGGCAACAAGTAAGTAGCCGTAAATCACGTTTGTCTTGCGTGCATCTTATTTTTGATGAAAGCTTTATCTTTTATGATGATAAAGGTAGACGTTTAAAACAGGAGAAGTTGGTCCAATATATAGATGAGGAATTATTAAAGCAAAATGATGTATATATTGATACGAAAGTAATTGCGCCGCTTCTTTCTATTTCGCCTAAAAAGATTTATTTATATACGAAAGAACAAGACCATAATATGATTATTACTTTGCGAAATGTGTTCCAAGAACGGGTCCAATTACATGGATTACATGATTTTGAGCGCAATGTGAAAAATTTAAAAAATAAAGGTAACGCCCTTGATTTTCTAAGTTTTTGAGCATATAATTACCTACATAAATGAAATATATTGAAATGTCATGATGAGGACATGAGTAGTTTTCTACGATTTTCAGAGAGGGAAGCCTTAGGGTGTGAGCTTCCTAGTACGGGATTATTACTTACCACCTCTAAACTTTAGCAGTGAACGGTTTTTCTAGTAATTGCTAACGGACAACACCGTTATGTTGAACTTGAGCAATTAACAATTATGTTAATTGGAACAAGGGTGGAACCACGAATTCAACACTCGTCCCTTTTTACGGGATGAGTGTTTTTTATTTTGAGAAAAAGAGGAGTGACCAGTGATGGCAGATGTAGTTAAAATTACTTTCCCTGATGGAGCTGTGAAGGAGTTTCCAAAAGGCGTAACAACTGAAGAAATCGCAGCTTCTATTAGCCCAGGCTTAAAGAAAAAAGCTGTAGCTGGAAAATTAAACGATGAGATGATCGATCTTGTTACACCAATCGAAGAAGATGGTGCAGTTTCTATCATTACATTAGATTCTGAAGATGGCCTATATATTTTACGCCATTCAACAGCCCACCTTTTAGCACAAGCGTTAAAACGTTTATATAAAGATGTTAAGGTTGAGCTTGGCATTGGTCCAGTAATTGAAAATGGCTTCTACTACGATATTGATATGGAAGAAGCAATTACAGTTGAAGACTTCAAGAAAATCGAAAAAGAAATGCAAAAAATCGTGAACGAGAACTTAGAAATCGTTCGTCATGAAGTACCACGTGCAGAAGCAATTCGTCGCTTTGAAGAAATCGGCGATGAGTTAAAATTAGATTTAATTAACGATCTTCCAGAAGATGCAGTTATTTCAATCTATGAGCAAGGCGAATTCTTCGACCTTTGTCGTGGTGTTCACCTTCCATCTACAGGGAAAATTAAAGTGTTTAAATTATTAAGCGTTGCAGGTGCTTACTGGCGCGGCGATAGCAATAATAAAATGCTACAACGTATTTACGGTACTGCATTCGTTAAGAAAGCAGAATTAGATGAGCACTTACGTATGCTTGAAGAAGCGAAAGAGCGCGATCACCGTAAATTAGGTAAAGAATTAAAACTATTTACTAATAGCCAAAAAGTAGGACAAGGTTTACCACTTTGGTTACCAAAAGGTGCAACAATCCGCCGCATTATCGAGCGTTACATCGTTGATAAAGAAGCAAGCTTAGGCTATGATCACGTATATACTCCAGTACTAGGGAGCAGAGAGCTTTATGAAACTTCTGGTCACTGGAACCACTACCGTGATGGCATGTTCCCATCAATGGAAATGGATAACGAAGAATTAGTTCTTCGTCCAATGAACTGTCCTCATCATATGATGGTTTATAAAAATGATATTCACAGCTACCGTGAATTACCAATCCGTATTGCAGAACTTGGAACAATGCACCGTTATGAAATGTCAGGTGCGTTATCTGGATTACAACGTGTACGCGGAATGACTTTAAACGATGCGCACATTTTCGTTCGTCCAGATCAAATTAAAGAAGAGTTAAAACGTGTTGTAAACTTAACTCTAGAAGTGTACAAAGATTTCGGTTTAGAGAACTACTCATTCCGTCTATCTTACCGCGACCCAGCAGATACTAAAAAGTATTATGCGGATGATGAGATGTGGGAAAAAGCACAAGGTATGTTAAAAGAAGCTATGGATGAAATGGGTCTTGATTACTATGAAGCTGAAGGTGAAGCGGCATTCTACGGTCCAAAACTTGATGTTCAAGTTCGTACTGCTCTTGGAAAAGACGAAACACTTTCAACTGTACAATTAGACTTCTTACTTCCAGAACGCTTTGAATTATCATACGTTGGTGAAGACGGTAAACAACATCGTCCAGTTGTAATTCACCGTGGTGTTGTATCAACTATGGAACGTTTTGTTGCCTTCTTAATTGAAGAATACAAAGGTGCATTCCCAACATGGTTAGCTCCAGTTCAAGTACAAGTAATTCCAGTTTCTCCGCAAGTACATTTAGACTATGCGAAGAAAGTACAAGACGAATTGCGTCGTGCTGGTATCCGTGTTGAATTAGACACTCGTGAAGAGAAGATCGGTTACAAAATCCGTGAAGCACAAATGCAAAAAATTCCGTACATGCTTGTAGTAGGTGACAATGAAGTAACTGAAAACGGCGTAAACGTACGTAAATATGGTGAACAAAAATCAGAAACAATCGCATTAGATGCTTTTGTTGACATGATTAAAGTAGAAGGAAAACGATAAGAAAAAGCCGCGGTATACCGCGGCTTTTTTATGTAATATACTCGAGAGAAATTAGAAAAAATAACCATGTAACACTTATCATAAAAAAGTATTGCAAGTATGTTAGTTGTTTGTTACAATATTTCTTGTTGTTAGTAAAACACATCGCGTCTTCTTGACAGACGTCATGTCCTATGATAAACTCATCAAGGATAATAGAATATTGTTTTGTGGAACAAGTAGAAGCACCCGCTTCTCACCTGATGGACGCATTCGCAGTTAACAGGTAAATGTATTTCTTACTTAAGATTTTACAAGTGTGGGTGTCGTATGCCCGCACTTTTTTTGTTCGGGTTCTATGACTACAAAATATGTTCTGAGAAAACCTTGGAGGTGGCTTACTATTAGCAAGGATATGATGATTAACGAGCAAATTCGTGCACGTGAAGTACGTTTAGTTGGCGCAAATGGCGATCAACTTGGAATCAAGTCTCGTAATGACGCTTTAGACTTAGCTGCAAATCTTAATCTTGATTTAGTATTAGTTGCTCCAAATGCGAAACCGCCAGTATGCCGCATTATGGACTACGGTAAATTCCGCTTTGAGCAACAGAAGAAAGAAAAAGAGCAGCGCAAAAATCAAAAAGTAATTAGCATGAAAGAAGTTCGTTTAAGTCCAACAATTGATGAACACGACTTTAACACAAAACTTCGTAATGCTATCAAGTTTTTAGAGAAAGGCGACAAGGTTAAAGCGTCAATTCGCTTTAAAGGACGTGCCATTACTCATAAAGAAATCGGTCAACGTGTTTTAGATCGCTTCTCAGAAGCTTGTGCTGAAGTTAGTACAGTTGAATCTAAGCCTAAAATGGAAGGACGCAGTATGTTCTTAGTTTTAGCACCGAAAAACGATAAGTAATAGATAGAGGAGGAAATACCTATGCCTAAACAAAAAACTCATCGCGGCGCTGCAAAGCGTTTCAAAAAGACTGGATCAGGTAAACTGAAACGTTCTCACGCTTACACAAGCCATTTATTCGCTAACAAATCTACAAAAGCTAAACGTAAACTACGTAAAGCTGGTGTAGTAAGCGCTGGTGACTTCAAACGCATTCGTCAAATGCTTGACAACTTAAAATAAGTTCGGCTGATATATAGAACAATTAGGAGGTAATATTATGCCAAGAGTAAAAGGTGGTACAGTTACTCGTCAACGTCGTAAAAAAGTAATTAAATTAGCAAAAGGTTACTACGGTTCAAAAAATACATTATTCAAGGTTGCTAACCAACAGGTTATGAAATCTCTAATGTATGCATTCCGTGACCGCCGTCAAAAGAAACGTGACTTCCGTAAATTATGGATTACACGTATCAACGCAGCAGCTCGTATGAATGGTCTTTCTTACAGCCGCTTAATGCACGGTCTTAAAAATGCTGGCATCGAAGTTAACCGCAAGATGCTTGCTGACTTAGCTGTTCATGACGAAAAAGCTTTCGCTGAATTAGCAACAGTTGCAAAAAACAACATTAACTAATTAATTAGTTGAAACCTTAGAAGAATTTTCTTCTAAGGTTTTTTATTTGTATTCAAATAGAAGTTAGAAGTGAAAGAAATTCTAAAGATTAACGACTATGTCGTTATCAATATGACAAAATCAATATAAAAGTTATAGCAGTATAGAAGAATATACATATGAAGTCAGGAGAATACTCCTGGCTTTTTTTAATTCTGCTCTTTTGGAAAGAAGAGTATCTTTCCTAGCCGAAACGACACTGCTATAATGGAAAGATGATATGGAACTTTCATCAGATGAACAATTTAAGAGCGATGACTGAAACGTATTTGTAAATTAAGGACAAGCTATTTTATAAAGAGGTAGATAGCTGACTTATTCATAAGAACTGAAACATAATAATGAACTTTGAGATGAAACAACATTGTTGCGTAAAATGCGATGTTGGAGGAGGACAATAGAATGGACTTACTACAACTATTTAAATTACAAAAAGAATTAGATGACCGTATTGCAAAAGAACATGACTTACAACCGAAAAAATTGTTAAAAGAAAAAATGTTAGCTCTTCTTGTAGAAATTGGAGAACTTGCAAATGAAACACGTTGTTTTAAATATTGGAGCAACAAACCAGCTTCGGAGCGTGAAGTGATATTAGAAGAGTACGTAGATGGTTTGCATTTTATTTTATCAATCGGAATTGATTTAGGTATTGATAAAAACTTCCTATTCTATAAATGTGCACAAACGAATAAAACACAAGTGGAAATTTTCTTAGACACATATGCGAAAGTAATTCGTTTTACAGATCAACCATCTATTACAAACTATATTGAATTATTTACGAGCTATCTTCGACTTGGACAAGCACTTGAATTTGAGCAAGAAGAGATTGAAAAAGCATATTTAGATAAAAATGAAGTAAATCATCAGCGTCAAACACAAGGATACTAATTTAATTTTTGAATATTTCAATTTAATTATTGTATAATGAATTGACTGAAGAAAAAGGAGGGTGTTGGCAATGACAAAATTAGACGCGACATTGACAATGCTAAAAGAATTAACGGATGCACGTGGTATTGCTGGTAATGAACGTGAACCACGTGAAGTAATGAAGAAATATATCGAGCCGTTTGCGGACGAACTTTCTACTGATAACTTAGGGAGTTTAGTTGCAAAAAAAGTAGGGGAAGAAAACGGCCCGAAAATTATGGTTGCAGGTCATTTGGATGAAGTTGGATTTATGATTACACAAATCGATGACAAAGGTTTCCTTCGCTTCCAAACGGTTGGTGGCTGGTGGTCACAAGTTATGCTTGCGCAACGCGTGACGATTGTAACGCGTAAAGGAGATGTAACAGGTGTAATTGGTTCAAAACCACCGCACATTTTACCTCCAGAAGCTCGTAAAAAGCCAGTTGAAATTAAAGACATGTTCATCGATATCGGTGCTTCTAGCCAAGAAGAAGCAATGGAGTGGGGCGTACGACCAGGAGATCAAGTTGTACCTTACTTTGAATTCCAAGTGATGAAGAATGAAAAAATGTTACTTGCAAAAGCATGGGATAACCGAATCGGTTGTGCAATTGCAATTGACGTATTAAAACAATTAAAAGATGAAAAGCATCCAAATGTTGTATACGGCGTTGGAACTGTACAAGAAGAAGTTGGTCTTCGTGGCGCAAAAACATCTGCGAATTATATTAAACCAGATATCGCGTTCGCAGTAGATGTTGGTATCGCTGGAGATACACCGGGTGTAACGTCAAAAGAAGCGCAAAGTAAAATGGGCGATGGACCACAAATCATTTTATATGATGCTTCTGTTATTGGACATACAGGTTTACGTGATTTCGTAGTTGATGTTGCTGATGAATTACAAATCCCGTATCAATATGATTCAGTAGCGGGCGGAGGAACGGATGCGGGTGCGATTCACATTGCTGTAAATGGTATTCCTTCTATGGCAATTACAATTGCAACGCGCTATATCCATTCTCATGCGGCAATGTTACACCGTGATGATTATGAAAATGCAGTAAAGTTAATTGTAGAAGTTATTAAACGTCTTGATAAAGAGGCTGTACATAACATTACATTTAATTAATAGAAAAAGCGAAGGAGATTCTCCTTCGCTTTTTTATGTTTAAAAAGGCCGTTCTAATCCTGCTGCAGTATGAGCGCCTAAAATAATTAAACGAGTTAATTGCATCGCCATAAAATGCGGAGTATATATCATTCCTCTTTTTAACCATGACATAATCATTCCGATGTGAGCCCCTGTCACATAACTAATCAAAATATCACGAGGAACCATAAGATCTTCATCATCTGGTTGTGAAATAGACAAGCTTAATGTTAAATGCACTTGTATTGTTTTCATCATTTTATAAGAGTAGTTTCCGGCAGCTTTATCCCCAAGCATAACGTTATAAAAGTTTACATTTTCTGCGATATGTTCGAATAAAGCCAAAAATGTAGGGTGAGGTGAATCAAATGTAAGTTGAAAATCTTCTTTATTTCTATTTTTCGGTTTAATTACTTCTGCTAGCTTCTCTAACATTTCTTCAATACTTTTGTCTAATAGGTCATATTTATCATGGTAATGGCTATAAAATGTAGCGCGATTTACAGGAGCGCGTTCTGCGATATGTTGCACAGTTACATTTTCAAAGCCTTTTTCGCCTACTAAAGCGACAAAAGCATCCTGAATGAGTTGTCTCGTTCGCTTTACACGTGGATCATTTGTATTTTTAATAGACATTTTTCTTCTCCTCGTTTAATTTTCTATACTTAAACAACATATTGGTATTATATTGTTGTTTAAGCAACATTTCATACGTAAATTGTCGGTTGTAGATTCAAAATAATTATTTATAATTATAAACGATAGTCCTTCAGAAATCAGCACCGCTCGCAGGTAGATAAATTTCGATTTACGCTGCAGATGGTGTGATTTTTTTGTTAAAAGGTTAATATAATTAACAATTAAACAATCTAAACAATAAGGACATAAATAGTTTAGAAAAAAATTATATGCGATATAAGGAGAGGAATGCAATGAATCAGTTTCGAAGAATGGTAATTATCAACATTATCACATTAATTGTACTAGTTGGCGGCGGTATTGGCGGTTATTACTATTACAACCAAACGGAAAATTACTTAAAAACAGACAATGCAAAGATTGATGGGAAGGTAATTCCGGTTGCTTCACCAGTAGCAGGTAAACTAACTGACTGGAAAGCTGAAGTAGGAAAAAATTATAATGAGAACGATAAACTAGGTACTGTTACTGTAGCGGCAGCTAATGGAGAACAAACAGTAGATGTAACAATTCCACAAAATGCAACGGTTGTACAATCAAACGCAACAACAAATGCTTTCGTTGGAGCTGGTAGCCCGATTGCTTACGCGTTCGATATGAACAATTTATGGGTAACAGCAAACATTGAAGAAACAGATGTTGATGATGTTCAAAAAGGTCAAGATGTAGATGTGTATGTAGATGCATACCCAGATACAACGTTAACAGGAAAAGTAGAACAAGTTGGCTTAACAACAGCGAATACATTCTCTATGTTGCCATCAAGCAACGCAACAGCGAACTATACGAAAGTAACACAAGTAGTACCAGTTAAAATTTCTTTAGATCATAGCAAATCAGTAAATATTGTTCCTGGCATGAATGTGACAGTTCGTATTCATAAGTAAGGGGGAGATGAGATGTCCTCAATTGTAATTGCAGGATATGCACTATTTTGTATAATCGTCTTCTTCCTTGTAAATCGTCTTTTACGAAAGAAAAAAACGAAAATGGGAGAAGAACAAGTCCCAGCCGTAAGTAAAATAGAAATAAGTAAAGTTGAAACAGAAGAGAAAGAAATTGAACGAAAGCAAGAATCGGAAATTTCTAATGTAGTTGAGTTAGAAACAGGAAAGCAAGAAGAAGTAAAACAAGAAAAAGAAGTGCCGAAAAAACAAATGTCTACGCCTGTAGAGAATGTGAACGTAAAAGCAGTTGTAGCTGTATTAATTCTCGGCATGTTCGTTTCTATTTTAAACCAAACAATCATTAACGTTGCATTACCTCCGTTAATGAATGAATTTAACGTATCAACTTCAACAGCACAATGGTTAATTACAGGCTTCATGCTTGTAAATGGTATTTTAGTACCGATTAGTGCATTTTTAGTTTCACGATTTACGTATCGTAAATTATTCGTAGCAGCAATGTTATTCTTCACGGTAGGATCTATCATTTGTGCTACTTCCGGAAACTTTACGATGATGATGACGGGCCGCGTAATTCAAGCAGTTGGTGCGGGTATTTTAATGCCGGTTGGTATGAATATCTTTATGACATTGTTCCCGCCTCATAAGCGCGGAGCAGCGATGGGGTTACTAGGTGTAGCGATGATTTTAGCTCCAGCTATCGGACCGACTGTAACAGGTTGGGTAATTGAAAATTACAGCTGGAACTTAATGTTCTATGCGATGTTTATTATCGGTTTAATTATTACGTTCCTATCTTTAAAATTCTTTACACTAGCTCAGCCAGTGTCTAAAACAAAATTAGATGTATTTGGTGTTGTTAGTTCAAGTATTGGGCTAGGAAGCTTGCTGTACGGATTTAGTGAGGCTGGAAATAATAGTTGGACTAGTGCAGAAGTTGTTATTTCACTTATCATTGGTGTAATTGGTTTAGCGTTATTTATTTGGAGAGAGTTAACAACGGACAATAAAATGCTTGATTTACAAGTATTTAAATATCCAGTATTTACTTTCACTTTAGTAATTAACGCAATCGTTACGATGGCATTATTCGGAGGTATGTTATTGCTTCCAGTATATCTGCAAAACATTCGTGGCTTTACGCCAATTGAATCTGGTTTACTACTTCTTCCAGGATCATTAATTATGGGGATCATGGGACCAGTAGCGGGTAAATTATTCGATAAATATGGCATTCGTCCATTAGCGATAATTGGATTGGCAATTACGACGTATGCGACATATGAATTTACAAAATTATCGATGGATACACCGTATAGCGTTATTATGACGGATTATATTATACGTTCAATTGGTATGTCATTCATTATGATGCCAATTATGACGGCTGGTATGAATGCGCTGCCGATGAAATTAATTTCTCACGGTACAGCAACGCAAAATACGTCAAGACAAGTAGCGGGTTCAATCGGAACAGCGATTTTAATTACACTTATGACGCAACAAACGACTGCTCACGTAGCAGATTACGGCAACATGTTAACAACATCAAACCCAATTTTAGTTGATAAAATACACGGCATGGGGCAAAGTTTAGCGGCCTTAGCTGGATCAGCTCAAGCAGGAGACGCGATGAGCACACAACTATTATATGGACAAATTTCAAAGCTATCTGCAATTAACGGTATTAACGATGCCTTCTTAATTGCAACGATACTCGCAGGGATTGCTTGGGTGTTATCGTTCTTCTTACCATCAGGCAATAAACCAAATAGAAAAGCAGGGAATTAAATTCCCTGCTTTTTTGTGTTCTTTATGCAGTTAAATATAAAAGCTGGTAACCAGCTACGGAGCACAGCCCTGTTATAAACAAAATTGTTCCCATAGCACGAATACTTGATATTTGTCTGCCGCTTATAATAGCTAATAGTCCAGCTAAAGAGAAGAGACCCCAATATAAAGTTCCTGAAATTGGAATCATCCCCTCTAAGTCTATTCCATAACCTATACAAATGATAGGAAAAACGATAAGAGATATGCTAATGAAACCAGCTATAATAGTAAATGATTTACGACATTTAATACCAAAAATAATTAAAAAAATGCCAACGATGAATTCGCATACCATTAAAGTAAGAGCTAAAATCATCCAAGTTAATATTCCGAACACTTCTGTGTTACCTCCGATTTGTGAGTTTCAAAAAATATTATATATAGTATGAATCACCCACAGTCATGAGTAACCAGAAGATAACTCCTAATATACCAGCGATAAAAATAATGAATCCCATATTACGGATACTTTTAATCTTTGCTTGTAATCCACTTAATCCAGCTAATAATCCAGTTAAAGAAAATAGGGTCCAGTATAGAGCAGTTGGAATGGGGAAGATTGTATCCATATTAATTCCTATACTTAAAAAAACAAAAGGTAGTGTGACAAAGGATAGGCTAAGTAGCCCCATTAAACCAACGAGTAATTTCCGATATTTAATTCCTGTTACTATTAAAAAAATTCCACCAGCAATCCCGCATAGTAAGAGAAGTGGCGTGAAAAGCATCCAAATAACACTGAACATATGTAAACTCCTTTATATGAATTAAGTTATATTTTACTACATGAGGTTTATTTTGGATATTATTAATAAATATGTATAAATTGATAGAGATGAGAAGTGATCATACGAATTAATAAAAGAGGTATCGTGAGGATACCTCTTTCTAATTCAAGAATGCCAACAAATTATTCATAATATGAAATAACATAGCTGGAATAATGGATTTTGTTTTTTTACATAAAATAGCCATTAATAATCCCATGAAGAAAGTAATGACCATTACGCCAAGTGAGTATGTATGAGCGATACCGAAGAAGAAGCTTGTTATAATCGCTGCAATCCAAAATGGAAAGCGTTCTGAGAAAAAGCGAAGTATAAAGCCACGGAAAATAAGCTCTTCAAAAATTGGTGTGAGTATTGCAAAGCCCAGAAGTAATAATATTTGATACTGCTTAAAGACATCTAAGTTTAGTGCGGAAGATTGCTGCTTTGTTGCGTCTTGGAACACATAATTTAACAAGATGTAATTAAGTAAAATGTTTATAGCGAAGAAAAGAAGTAAGTATACGTATGTACGCCATTCTCTCAGTGCTTTAAAGTTAAATGATTGTAGTAGTAATTTTTTTGCGGGTTCGAATTTAAAAATGAAGAATAACAACACGGCTAGCTGTAATACAATACTTGCAGTATTTACGATAGATTCATACAGGGCAATTTGTTTTTTATCTGTAAGACCGGCTGTATAAATTGTTAAGGGCATTGCGAGGAACACAGTAATAAGTCCGGTTCCGAAAAAAGCGAATACAACGGAGCTAATAAATTGTCCCCATGACATAGAGTATTTCTGTTCATTAGAAAGTTGTGTAGCGGGTTGCATATGTAGAATCACCTCTTTATATTTGTATATTTAATTATAAGGCATTTTGTTTTCAGGCGTAATATTTAAATATTACATATAAAGGTGTATTTTCCATAAAATAATAAAAGAGGTATCACCCTGTAGTGATGCCTCTTTCTCATTGATAACTATGTTCTGTCTTGTTATTCAATTTTGCTTGCTCTATTTGCAATTCACGCTCTACCAATCGATCTAATTGCTGAATTGCTTTAAGTGCTTTTTCATAAGAAATTGTTCGATAATGATGCGCTCCGCCCGGTTCTTCATCTGCTTCGTCTGCCCATTTAATAATATTTTGAAGAGATGTTCTTTCAATTTCTTGTTCCACTAAGAAAGAATCTGTATGAAGAAGAATTGCAATAGAAATTTCTTTTGCTAGTTTTGGATGTTCTCCTAATCTAATAAGTAATTTATGTGCTCTTTCAGCACCTTTAATTGCATGGATATCATTCTTTTTATATAAGTCATAATCCCATTCGCCGCCTGTGTACCACGTATGATGTCCAATATCATGAAGGAAGCCAGCTTTTGTGGCAGCATCGACTGAGGCGTGATGCTTTTTGGCTAGGTGAAACGCATGGTAAGCGACAGCAATCGCGTGGACCATTCCAGAACGGTTTACGTATTTTTGTGTAATGTGGTGTTTAAAAATTTGTTCAAGCGTAATACGGTGCATAAAACATTCACTCCTTTTATCTTATGGTGTATATGAAGAAAAATCGATCGGTTTAAATGTATTTTGAACATTGTACTCCATCATAGTTCGTTAGTAAAGTAGAAATGTTTAGGAGAAGAAAAAAAATTTCTGCAAAAAAATCACCTTAGCTTATGCAAAGGTGATTTTCAAATTGCTTATTTTTTTAATCCTTGCTCTAGTGTTTCTAACATTTCGTGCTTTTCATTTTCATCAGCGTTTTTCCAAATGACTTCAAATAAAACGCCAAGACCTGGAAGCATTTTTTCTTCACCGCTTTGAATTGCATCGACGATTGTTTCTTGTAATTGATCTTGTGAATTTCCAGATACATTCGCTAATACAGCACCGCGTAAATTAAAACTCATTGCTTTCACCTCTTCTTCAGAATTGAAACTGACGTTAGTTTTTGTTCTTTTTTATGTAAATATGTATGAAAAATAGGCTATAATGATAAGACAAGAAGAGAGGGAAATACATATTATGAAAAACATTGATTCAGTACAAAATCCGCGTGTAAAGCAGTGGAAAAAGCTGCAAACGAAAAAAGAACGCGATAAAAAAGGTTTATTTTTTGTAGAAGGATTCCACTTAGTCGAGGAAGCTTTGAAGGCAGGAATTGTAACAGAACTTATCGTTTCAGATCAGACAGACCTTCCGAAAGATTGGACAGTTAATGATGTGGAAATGTATATTGTACCTGAGGCGATTGTCAAAATACTTCGTGAAACAGAAACGACACAAGGTGTATTTGCTGTTTGTGAGAAGCATGAGAAAGAAGTAGCTCTTACTGATGGGAAATTCCTTTTATTAGATGGCCTGCAAGACCCAGGTAATTTAGGAACAATTATTCGTACAGCTGATGCAGCTGGTATTCACGCCGTTGTGCTTGGAGAAGGTTGTGTTGATGTTTACAATAGTAAAGTACTCCGCTCTACACAAGGCTCTATTTTCCACTTACCAATTGTAAAAGGGAACTTAGAAGAATGGGTAGACAAGTTAAAAGAAAACAACGTTCCTGTATATGGAACAGCTCTTGAAAATGGAGTTCCGTATGGTGAAGTAACGCCGGCTGGCAGTTTTGCATTAATTGTAGGAAATGAAGGAAATGGCGTACGCCAAGAAATTCTTGCAAAAACGGATCAAAACTTGTATATTCCGATTTACGGCGGGGCAGAATCATTAAATGTTGCGGTTGCAGCAGGGATTTTAACGTATTATTTGCAAAGCCCGGTTGCGAACAAATAAAAAACTTCTTATAATAAGTTGAAGTACATTATATTAAAAGTTAAATAACGAAAAACGTTGATAGAGAAGAGTAACTTACAAAATCGCCATATAGGGAGAGAGTGCCGTAGACTGAAAGCATTCTTATGGTAGACGGAAGTGAATTCACCTCTGGAGTTGACGCCAGGACCATGTATATGTAAAGGCGTTCCGGTCAGAATTGATCGTTATAACTAATGAGTGGGCAGACTTGTTCTGTCAATTTAGGGTGGTACCGCGAATTTACCTCGTCCCTTTTTGGGAGCGAGGTTTTTTTATTTTTAAAATTAGGAGGGTTCCAAAATGGAAGCACGTTTAAAAGAGCTAAAGCAAAAAGCGTTAGAGCTTATTGAAGAAGCGAAAGAGCTAAAGGGCTTAAACGACGTACGCGTAGCGTATTTAGGAAAAAAAGGCCCAATTACAGAAGTATTACGCGGCATGGGAAAATTGTCAGCAGAAGAGCGTCCACGTATGGGAGCATTAGTAAATGAAGTGCGTGAAGCGATTCAAACGCGTTTAGATGACAAAATTAGTAACTTAGAAAAAGCAGTAATCGAAGCGAAATTAGCTACTGAAACAATCGATGTTACACTGCCAGGTCGTCCTGTTGAAACAGGTTGTCACCATCCGTTAACAGCTGTTGTTGAGCAAATTGAAGATGTATTCATCGGTATGGGTTATGAAGTAGCTGAAGGAACAGAAGTAGAAAAAGACTACTACAACTTCGAAGCACTAAACTTACCGAAAGATCACCCAGCGCGTGATATGCAAGATACATTCTACATTACAGAAGAAACGTTACTACGTACACATACATCTTCTGTGCAAGCACGTACGATGGAAAATAATAAAGAAAAAGGCCCAATCAAAATTATTTGTCCTGGTAAAGTGTATCGCCGTGATGACGACGATGCGACGCATTCACATCAGTTCATGCAAATTGAAGGTCTTGTAATTGATAAAAACATTCGTATGAGTGACTTAAAAGGTACACTGCAAGTATTCGTGAAAAAGATGTTCGGTGAAGATCGTGAAATCCGTCTTCGTCCAAGTTTCTTCCCATTCACAGAGCCATCTGTAGAGATGGATATTTCTTGTATGATGTGTCATGGCAAAGGTTGCGGCACTTGTAAAGGAACTGGCTGGATTGAAATTCTAGGCGCAGGTATGGTTCACCCGAACGTACTTGAACTGGCTGGTTATGATTCAAAAGAATATCAAGGTTTCGCATTCGGTATGGGCGCAGAGCGTATCGCAATGTTGAAATACGGAGTAGATGACATTCGTCATTTCTATACAAATGATGTACGTTTCTTACAACAATTCAAACGAGCGTAAGGGAAGGAGAGGATAAATATGTTCGTATCATATCGTTGGTTACAAGAGTATGTAGATATTAAAGATGTAACAGCACAAGAACTAGCAGACAAAATCACGAAAAGTGGTATTGAAGTAGAAGGCGTTGAAGTATTAAATAAAGGTGTAAAAGGTGTTGTAGTTGGTCACGTATTAGAATGTGAAAAACACCCAGAAGCTGATAAATTAAGCAAATGCTTAATCGATATCGGTGAAGAAGAGCCAGTTCAAATTATTTGTGGAGCTGCTAACATTGCAAAAGGTTTAAAAGTACCAGTTGCAAAAGTTGGTGCTGTACTTCCTGGTAACTTCAAAATTAAAAAAGCAAAACTACGCGGTGAAGCTTCTCACGGTATGGTTTGTGCTCTTCAAGAGCTTGGCATTGATGGAAAGTTAGTTTCAAAAGAATATGCAGATGGTATCTTCATCTTCCCAAGTGACGCTGAAGTTGGTGCAGATGCACTTGAAATTTTAAACTTACACGATGAAGTACTTGAGCTTGGTTTAACACCAAACCGTGCAGATTGCCTAAACATGTTAGGTGTTGCATATGAAGTAGCTGCTATTTATGGCCGCGAAGTAAAACTTCCAGCTATCGACTTACAAGAAACAGCAGAAAAAACTTCTGATTATATTTCTGTAAGTGTAGAAGCGAAAGAAGAAAACCCGTTATACATTGCAAAAATGGTTAAAAACGTAAAGATTGGTCCATCACCAATGTGGATGCAAACTCGTCTTATGGCAGCTGGCATTCGTCCAATTAGCAACGTAGTTGATATTACAAACTACATTTTAATGGAATACGGTCAGCCGTTACATGCATTCGATTACGATAAATTAGGTTCAAAAGAAATCGTTGTTCGTCTTGCAAAAGAAGGCGAAAAAATTGAAACGTTAGATGATCAAGAGCGTACATTACAAAGCCACCATCTTGTAATTACAAACGGCACGAAAGCTTTAGCTGTTGCTGGTGTAATGGGCGGGGCGGATTCTGAAGTTACAAATGAGACAGTAAACGTTCTAATTGAGTCTGCATACTTTGCAGGTCAAACAGTACGTCGTACATCAAAAGACTTAGGTCTTCGTAGTGAATCAAGTGCACGTTTCGAAAAAGGAATCGATCCAACACGTACATTTGAAGCAATTCAACACGCAGCTGCTTTAATGGCGAAATATGCTGGCGGTGAAGCACTTGAAGGTGTAGTAGAAGCTGACAACTTACAAGTACAAGAGCGTACAGTATCTGTTACTGCTGAAAAAGTAAACCGTGTATTAGGTACAAATATTTCTGCGAGTGAAATGGGTACAATGTTCACAAACTTGAAATTCCCATTTACAGAAGTAGAAGGAACATTCCATGTAAATGTACCAGCACGTCGTCCTGATATTACAATTTCAGAAGACTTAGTAGAAGAAGTGGGCCGTCTATACGGTTATGACCACATTCCAGTTACATTACCTTCTGGAACGATGACTCGTGGTAAATTAACATCAGCACAAACGAAACGTCGTAAAGTACGCCGCTTCTTAGAGGGTGCTGGTTTATATGAAGCAATTACGTATTCATTAACAAGCGCTGACAAAGCGAAACAATATATGGTTGAGCCAAACGAAAAGGCGCCTGTAGGTCTTGCACTTCCAATGAGTGAAGAACGTAGCCAACTTCGTTTAAGCTTAGTACCGCAATTACTAGAAGCAGTTTCATACAATGTCGCTCGTAAAAACGACAGCGTTGCTTTATACGAAGTAGGTTCTATCTTCTTACCGACAGAAGAAGGAGAACTTCCGAAAGAAGAACAACATCTTGCAGGTGTTATGACAGGTCTTGCTCTTCACCATGCATGGCAAGGTGAGAAGAAAGTAGTAGACTTCTTCGTTGTGAAAGGTGTACTAGAAGGACTATTCGACGTGCTTGGCGTTTCAAATCAAATCACATATGCACCGGCAAAACGTGAAGGTATGCACCCAGGCCGTACAGCTGACATCGTATTAGATGGCGAAGTAATTGGTTTCATCGGTCAATTGCACCCAGAAGCAGAAAAACAATTAGATGTGAAAAATACATTCGTATTTGAATTATCTCTTGTAAAAGTATTCGGTGCAGACGCTGAGGAAACTTACTACTCAGCAATTCCACGTTTCCCATCTATGACACGTGACATGGCTGTTGTAGTAACAAAAGAAACAAAAGCTGGTGAAATGAAGCAAGTCATTGCTGAAGCTGGCGGAGAACTTCTGAAAGACGTAACACTATTCGACTTATACGAAGGTGAAAAAATGGAAGAAGGCAAGAAATCACTTGCATTCTCTATGACTTACTTCGATGCAGAACGTACATTAACAGACGAAGAAGTAACAGAAGCACATAACCGTGTACTAACAACGGTAGAAGAGAAATTCGGTGCGGAGTTACGTAAGTAATTAGAAAATTGCCGGATTCATTCCGGCAATTTTTTTATTGGATTGGTTGTCGGACACTGTCGGTAAGTCGATATATTACAAAAATCGCTCATATATTTTCCGACACCTTGCATCTTTCTCTCGAATGTAGTACATTAATTTTAGTTTAACAAAATGAAAGACGATGATAAGGAAAAGTAGTATATACTATAATCCAAAGCGAGTCAGGGACGGTGAGAGCCTGATGAGGCGGTATATGTGAAGAACACCTTGGAGTTGCTAACCGAAATTGAATTTTGTATTCAAGAGTAGACTTAGACGGGAATCCGGCCTGTTACAAACCGGGAAGTATGTATTACATACGAGTTAAAGTTGGTCTTTATGACAAATTGGGTGGTACCGCGAAGTTTAACCTTTCGTCCCTTTATGGATGAAAGGTTTTTTTGTATTTAAATATATGAGCAAAGGAGAATTTCACTATGGAAAACACATTAGTAAAAAGTCTGTATAGAGATACAGAAAAGTATGCAGATCAAACAGTACAAGTATCAGGGTGGATTCGTAACTTACGTGATTCAAAAGCATTTGGTTTCATCGAATTAAACGACGGTAGCTTCTTCAAAAGCGTTCAAATCGTTTTCGATACAGAATTAGAGAACTTCAAAGAAATTGCAAAACTTCCACTTAGCTCTTCAGTTAAAGTAGAAGGTAAAGTAATTGCAACGCCGGGAGCGAAGCAACCATTTGAAATTAAAGCAGAAAAAATTGATATCGAGGGCTTATCAGATTCTGATTACCCACTTCAAAAGAAGCGTCATACGTTTGAATACTTACGTACAATCGCTCACTTACGTCCAAGAACAAATGCATTCTCTGCAACGTTCCGCGTACGTTCTATCGCAGCATTTGCGATTCACCAATTCTTCCAAGAGCGTGGATTCGTACATGTCCACACACCAATCATCACTGGTAGTGATACAGAAGGTGCTGGCGAAATGTTCCGCGTAACAACGCAAGATTTAAATAACCTACCAAAAGGTGAAGACGGAAAAGTTGATGAGTCAAAAGACTTCTTCGGTAAAGAAACAAACTTAACAGTAAGTGGACAGCTGAACGCTGAAGCTTATGCATTAGCATTCCGTGATGTATACACATTCGGACCTACATTCCGTGCAGAAAACTCAAACACAACTCGTCACGCTGCTGAGTTCTGGATGGTTGAGCCTGAGATTGCATTCGCTGAACTAGGTGACGTAATGAACCTTACAGAAGATATGCTGAAATATGCAATGAAATACGTATTAGAGCATGCACCAGAAGAAATGGAATTCTTCAACAGCTTCGTTGATAAAACAGTTCTAGAGCGCATGAACAACGTAATCAACTCTGACTTCGGTCGCATCACATATACAGAAGCAATTAAAGTGCTTCAAGAATCAGGTGCTGACTTCAAATACCCAGTAGAATGGGGAATCGACTTACAAACAGAGCACGAAAGATACTTATCAGAAGAAATCTTCAAACGCCCTGTATTCGTAACTGACTATCCGAAAGACATTAAAGCATTCTACATGCGTTTAAATGAAGACGGTAAAACAGTAGCTGCTACTGACCTTCTAGTTCCTGGCATCGGCGAATTAATCGGCGGAAGCCAACGTGAAGAAAGAATGGACGTTTTAGTAGACAGAATTAAAGAATTAAGTATGAACGAAGAGGACTACTGGTGGTACTTAGAACTTAGAAAATACGGCGGTACAAAACACGCTGGATTCGGTCTAGGTTTCGAGCGCTTCCTAATGTACATCACTGGTATGGCTAACATCCGTGACGTAATTCCATTCCCAAGAACTCCAGGTTCTTCTGAATTCTAAAATATGAAAAAAGGCGAGAGGATTTCCTCTCGCTTTTTATTTTACATATTGTATAGTTTATTCCCTCGTAGCAAAAAGTAACGCGAAGGGGTGAATATAAATGAGTAAAAAAGTGAAAAAAGATCATTCAAGATCGGGCCTAGGTTCTCCAGAAGTTGAAGGACAAGGAACGACGACACATGAAACAGGTTCTCATAAAGTATCTTCATCAAATAAGAAGCAGAAACGAAGCTAACATAACAAAGGAGAGTCTTAAGGGCTCTCCTTTGTTATGTGTTACATCTTATTATCGTTAATTTCTTTTGTAATCTTATTTATGTCTTTGTCTAATCGATCTAAATAGAAAAACCACAGTAAACTTATGAACACGTAATAGATGGCCATCACGCCAAGATTATCATATATATTTTCGAATGTGGATTTAGTAGTGAAAAAAGCTCCCCAAATGATAGAAATAGTGAGGTAAGAAAGTGGGCCTATGAGGTGTACGAAAGCATATAGTACCTTTTTAACTTTTACAGCGTTCATATGAAAAACCTCCTTTTTCTAATCATACATTCAAGTTCTTCACAGAAGTGTTGTAGTTTTGCTGGATTATGTATTAACAAGCGTGCATCGTGTTTCCCGATAAATCTTCGAATCCGAAAGTTTAATAAGAAAGATCGACCATAACGCTCTATTAAATCGTTGAACGCTGGTTGTTCACTTAGTAGCTGAATGTTTTCTCTAATTTCGAACTGTCTTTCGTGTGGATCGCCTAGTAAAATATTTAGAATCATTTGTAGAAGTAGCAATGTAGATCTCCTCCTATGTTAGAATAATCTGTATATTATAATTATAACAAAACTATAAGGACAATAGTAGGATGAAACAAAAAACAGGAGTTTGTAGGCTCCTGTTTTTGTCGATACTATTTTAATAAGCGAAGCGCCTTCTCCGTATTAGCGAAATGCAGTTTCACAAACTCGGGTAATCGTTCTTTACCAAGCTTTTGAATTAATTTAGCAGCAGCGATATCAACTTGTTTACCAGCACCTTTCGGAAGTGGCATACCAGCTTTTTTACTTAGTTCGTC
Organism: Bacillus sp. RZ2MS9; assembly: GCF_001816185.2. NCBI lineage: Bacteria > Bacillati > Bacillota > Bacilli > Caryophanales > Bacillaceae > Bacillus > Bacillus sp. RZ2MS9. The sequence continues at coordinate 4,464,267 of NZ_CP049978.1, read as the reverse complement.
AAACTGTTTTACGAATGAGTAGCGAGCTAAAATAGAAGCAGCGGCTACTGCTAAATGGACGCTTTCACCTTTCGTAGCGAAATAAACATTTTCACGCTGTACCTGTTTTTGTTTTGCTAAATATTTGTAGTATGTATCAGGTTGTGTGAATTGGTCGATTAAGACGCCTTCAGGTTTTGTAGGTGCCATTTTAGCTAATAAGTTTGTAATAGCTTTATTATGTAGTAAAGCTTTTAGCTTACCTTGGTTGTTTCCTTTATCAAATAGCTCGTTATATTTTTCGTTATGAAGGACAAGAGAGCTATAAGGAACAACGTGTAGAAGTTGTTTCGCAATGGCAGTAATTTGATCGTCATTTAAGTTTTTAGAGTCTTTTACACCAAGTTCTTTTAGTAGTGGAATTTGCTTCGCATCCACATATACAGCAACGACTGTCATTGGTCCGAAGAAATCACCAGTACCAACTTCATCAGACCCTACAATAGACATTGTACTGATGGAAGCAGGCGGCGCATAACGGTGTGAATCGACAGATTTTTTTACAGCTGTTTTCGGCGCGTGAGAGACAGTTTGCCAACGAGAAGCTTCTGCTTCAGCGCGGCCTCCTTGGAACATTACTTTTCCAGATTTATACGCTGTAATCGTGCAAGATGGCACCTTTGCCATGAAGATTCCGCCTTGTGGAATTTTCGGGCTAAGTGAATGTTTATATTGTTGTTTCATGTCTTCAATTACTGTAGAATTTGTTTGAATTACGATAGAATTTGACATAATGGTCGCCCCTTTTTTTATATTGTTATTTTTATCATATCGGATTGTTCTTTCTGTTTCCATATTATGAAGGTTCATGGTATGATAAACTTTAGGATTCTGTACGTGATTGGAGGCCGGTGAGTTGTCACAACAAAAGGGAAAGAAAAGTCGAATTAATGTAGAAATCTATGGTCAGCAATATTCAGTTGTTGGCGATGAAAGTACAAGTCATATCCGCATGGTAGCAGCGATTGTGGATGATAAAATGCGCGAACTCAATGCCAAGAATCCTTCGCTTGACACGAGTAGACTAGCGGTATTGACGGCGGTAAACGTCATACACGATTACATAAAATTAAAAGAAGAACATGAGAAATTGAAAGAAAGTATGACAAAAAAAGGAATGGAATAACATGATTGATATTATTATCATTTTACTGCTTGTTATGGGATTTTTCCTCGGCTTACGCAGAGGGTTTATTCTGCAACTTGTAAAGTTAACAAGCTTTATTATCGCATACCTTGTTGCATACTGGTACTGTAAAGATTTAGCGCCAGCACTTGCGAAATTTATTCCGTATCCATTTGATAAAAACGTATCTGTTCCAGAATGGATTGATGCAAATAATATTGAGACAGTATTTTATCAAGCGCTTGCGTTTATCATATTGTTTATTATTACAAAAATAGCACTTTCATTACTTGGTAATTTGTTAAATATGTTTGCAGAAATACCGGTTTTAAAGCAAGTAAATGCGTTTGCGGGGGCAATCCTCGGATTTTTAGAAGTATATATTGTTTTGTTTGTCTTAATTATCATTGGAAACATTCTTCCGATTGAACAAGTACAAACACCATTACAAAAATCATCAATTAGCAAAATAATTGTAGACGATACACCGATTCTATCTGAAAAGGTGAAGGAACTATGGCAGACAGGTAGCAGAGTATAACTTCTCTTTTTTCGGAAAGAGAAGTTTTTTTCTATGAAAGAAAGGCGGGGTAATGATGAAAGTAAATAAAAAACAAGTTATCAAATTATTAGAGACAATCGGGCTTTTTATGGAACTAAAGGGTGCGAATCCATTTAAAATATCTGCATTTCGTAAAGCGGCAGCAGCATTAGAAAGTGACGATCGTAGTCTTTCTGAGATTGAAGATTTCACAAAGATTCCGGGCATCGGAAAAGGAACAGCAGCCGTTATTCAAGAATATATAGAATCGGGAACATCTGAAGTATTACAAGAACTTGAAAAAGAAGTACCGAGTAGCTTATTGCCGTTATTAAAACTACCAGGTCTTGGTGGTAAAAAGGTGGCTAAGTTATATAAAGAGCTAGGCGTTATTGATATGGAGACGTTAAAAGCTGCTTGTGAGGAAAATAAAGTACAAGCTTTAGCTGGTTTCGGTAAGAAGACAGAAGAGAAAATATTAGAAGCAATCGATCAAGTAGGCTCTCGTCCAGAGCGTTTACCAATTGCGATGGTATTGCCTATTGCCGGGGAAATAGAGGAGAAATTGTCGAATATTGCTGAAGTAATTCGTTTCTCTCGCGCTGGTAGTTTGCGCCGTGTTCGTGAAACAGTGAAAGATTTAGATTTTATCATTGCAACGACAGAACCAGCAGCGGTACGTGAGCATTTACTACAATTTGATAATATGATTGAAGTAATCGCAAGTGGGGATACGAAAGTTTCTGTTCGTCTTCAATATGAATATGATATTTCAATCGATTTCCGCTTAGTAAAACCAGAAGAGTTTATTACAACACTTCACCATTTCACAGGATCAAAAGACCATAACGTAAAAATGCGTCAAATCGCAAAAGATAAAGGCGAGAAAATTAGTGAGTACGGTGTAGAGAACTTAGAAACAGGTGAAGTGAAAACATTTGAGACTGAAGAAGACTTCTTTGCTCATTTCGGTCTACCATTTATTCCGCCAGAAGTGCGTGAAGATGGAAAAGAAATTGAATTAATTAAAGAGTATCCGAACTTAATTCAGTTTTCCGATATACAAGGTGATTTACATATGCATACAACTTGGAGTGACGGTGCTTTTTCTATTGAAGAAATGGTACAAGCGTGCCGTGCTCGTGGATATAAGTTTATGGCGATTACTGATCACTCGCAATACTTAAAAGTAGCGAATGGTTTAACGAAAGAGCGTCTTCGTGAGCAAGCGAAAGAAATTGAACGTATGAATGAAAAGTATCCAGACATTACAATTTTACGCGGAATTGAAATGGACATTTTACCAGATGCCTCGCTTGATTTTGATGATGAAGTATTAGAAGAATTAGACTATGTCATTGGAGCGATTCACTCTAGCTTCTCACAAGACCGTGAAACGATCATGAAGCGTCTGCGTACTGCACTTGAGAATAAACATGTCACAATGATTGCTCATCCGACAGGACGTCTTCTCGGGCGCCGTGAGGGTTATGATGTAGATACAGATTTATTAATTGAACTCGCAAAAGAGACAAATACAGTTTTAGAATTAAATGCGAATCCGAACCGTCTAGATTTAAGCGCTAAATTATTAAAACAAGCACAAGATGCTGGTGTAAAAGTAGCGATTAATACAGATGCTCATACACTTGAAATGTTAGAAGATATGGAAACAGGTGTAGCAGCAGCACGTAAAGGTTGGATTCAAAAAGATAACGTGATTAACACATGGGATATTGAACGTTTATTAGACTATATTAAACGTAATAAGTAACGCAAGGGGGACCTGCAACATGTTAGAAAGAACGTTGCGTGTATTAGAATACAATAAAGTAAAAGAACAATTACTTGAACATACAGCCTCTTCACTTGGCCGTGACAAAGTGAAGCATTTAGTGCCGAGCACTGATTTTGAAGAAATTGTAGAAATGCAAGATACAACGGATGAAGCAGCGAAAGTTATTCGTTTAAAAGGTAGTGCACCATTAGGTGGTATTACGGATATTCGCTCAAATGTGAAGCGTGCAAAAATTGGGAGTATGTTAAGTCCAAATGAATTACTTGATATTGCGAATACGATGTATGGTAGTCGTAATATGAAACGTTTCATTGAAGATATGGCTGATAACGGTGTCGAGCTTCCGATTTTAGAAACTCACGTCGCTCAAATTGTATCTTTATATGATTTAGAAAAGAAAATTACAAATTGTATCGGTGACGGCGGTGAAGTAGTCGATAGCGCAAGTGATAAATTGCGTGGTATTCGTACTCAAATTCGTACTGCGGAAAGCCGTATTCGTGAAAAATTAGAAAATATGACGCGCTCTTCAAATGCGCAAAAGATGCTGTCTGACTCGATTGTAACGATTCGTAACGAACGTTACGTAATCCCAGTAAAACAAGAATACCGCGGCGTATATGGTGGTATTGTTCACGATCAATCAGCTTCTGGACAAACGTTATTTATTGAACCGCAAGTCATTGTAGAATTAAATAACGCACTGCAAGAAGCTCGTGTGAAAGAGAAACAAGAAGTCGAACGCATCTTATTGATGTTAACAGAAGAAGTGGCAGTAGAAGCCGATATCGTTTTATCAAACGTAGAAGTAGTTGCGAATCTTGATTTCATTTTTGCGAAAGCTTTTTATGCAAAGCGAATTAAAGCAACGAAACCAATCGTAAATAACGAGCGTTATATGGATTTAAGACAAGCTCGCCATCCGCTAATCGATCCAGAAATTATTGTGCCAAATAACATTATGTTAGGTAAAGATTTCACGACAATTGTTATTACAGGACCGAATACAGGTGGTAAAACAGTTACGCTGAAAACAGTTGGTATTTGTGTTTTAATGGCGCAATCTGGTCTTCACATTCCAGTAATGGATGAGTCAGAGATTTGTGTGTTTAAAAATATATTTGCTGATATCGGTGATGAGCAATCGATTGAACAAAGTTTAAGTACGTTCTCCTCACATATGGTGAACATCGTTGATATTTTAGAAAAAGCTGATTTTGAAAGCTTAGTTTTATTCGATGAATTAGGTGCTGGAACAGACCCACAAGAAGGGGCTGCACTAGCAATTTCGATTTTAGATGAAGTATGTAATCGCGGTGCTCGCGTTGTTGCAACGACGCATTATCCAGAATTAAAAGCATACGGATATAACCGTGAGCAAGTTATTAATGCGAGTGTTGAGTTTGATGTAAATACATTAAGTCCAACTTATAAATTATTAATCGGTGTACCAGGACGTAGTAATGCCTTTGAAATTTCGAAACGTCTTGGATTATCTGATCGCGTTATTGACCAAGCACGCAACCACATTAGTACAGATACGAATAAAATTGAAAATATGATTGCGAAGTTAGAAGAAAGCCAGAAGAACGCAGAGCGTGACTGGAACGAAGCAGAAGCACTTCGCAAACAATCTGAAAAACTTCATCGTGAATTACAACGTCAAATCATTGAATTTAACGAAGATCGCGATGAACGATTATTAAAAGCGCAAAAAGAAGGGGAAGAAAAAGTCGAAGCTGCAAAGAAAGAAGCAGAAGGCATTATTCAAGAACTTCGTCAATTGCGTAAAGCACAGCTTGCAAACGTGAAAGATCACGAGTTAATTGAAGCGAAGAGCCGTCTAGAAGGCGCAGCACCAGAGCTTGTTAAGAAACAAAAAGTAAACGTGAAAAACACTGCGCCGAAGCAACAGTTACGTGCAGGTGATGAAGTAAAAGTATTAACGTTCGGTCAAAAAGGTCAATTACTTGAAAAAGTAAGCGATACTGAGTGGAGCGTACAAATCGGTATTCTGAAGATGAAAGTAAAAGAATCTAACATGGAATACATTAACACACCGAAGCAAACAGAGAAAAAAGCAGTTGCAACGGTAAAAGGTAGAGACTATCACGTTTCATTAGAACTTGACCTTCGTGGTGAACGATTTGAAAATGCAATGGCGCGCGTTGAGAAATACTTAGACGATGCCCAGCTTGCAAGCTATCCTCGCGTATCAATTATTCACGGTAAGGGGACAGGAGCACTTCGCCAAGGTGTACAAGATTACTTGAAGAAGCATCGCGGTGTAAAAACCTTCCGTTACGGCGACATGGGCGAGGGAGGCCTAGGCGTAACAGTTGTCGAATTAAAATAGAAAACAACGAAACAAAGGGGAAACCATTATATGTTTATGGACAAACTTGCAAAAGTATTGTTAGCTTGTTGCGGAATATTTTTGGTGATTGGGGTTATTTATTTAGTTGTTTTTGCGAAGTGAAAAAGCGTCAATCGTGGCAGAATTATATTGCCATAGATTGACGCTTTTAATATATGTGAAAAGGAATAGAACATGAAAATCAACCAATACATAAGCGAAGCAAAATCATGCTCCAGACGTGAAACAGATCGCCTCATTAAAGCTGGACGCGTGGCTATTAATGGTGAAATATGTACGCACGGTGAACTTGTGAGCGATGGTGATGTTGTAACGATTGATGGGCAAGTTATTGTAAAAGAAGAGAAAGAAAAGGTGTACATAGCCTTTCATAAACCAGTCGGAATTACTTGTACAGCAGCTGATCATATTGAAGATAATATTATTGATTATATCAATTATCCAGAGCGAATCTTTCCAGTTGGACGATTAGATAAAGCATCGGAAGGACTTATCTTATTAACGAATGACGGCGGCATTGCGAATCGAATTTTACATGGTGATCATGAGCACGAGAAGGAATATGTTGTCACAGTCGATAAACCTTTTACGGACTGGTTTATTGATGAGATGTCCAGCGGTGTAAAGATTAAAGATGGAATGACGAAGCCGTGCAAAGTGACAAGAGTCGATCAATCAACATTTCGTATCGTTTTAACGCAAGGAATGAACAGGCAAATTCGTAGAATGAGTCGAGCTTTCGGGTTTACTGTAATAAAGCTAAAGCGAGTACGCATTATGAATATAGAGCTAAATGAGCTTGAAGTTGGAAAGTGGCGGAGCGTTACAGCTGAAGAGTTAGAAATTTTAATAGGGCAGTTATAGGGAGGGAAAATTTTCTCCCTATATTTTTTTTGTCAGAAAAAATAAAACTATTGATTTTTTAAAAAATAGCCCATATAATAAAAAACAACAAGTTTCGACAAGATATTTTATAAAAGTAATGATGAGGACATGAGTTGTATTTTACGATTCTCAGAGAGGGAAGCCTTAGGCTGTGAGCTTCCTAATACGAAAAGACAAGCTTACCACCTCTAAACTTCAAGAGTGAACTGCATACATGATGCATTGTAATTCTTGGCGGATAAAACCGTTATCAATTTACACGAGCTATAAAATGAGCTTATTTCGTTATAAATTCATTTTATTAGAATAAGGGTGGAACCACGATTTCAACACTCGTCCCTTTGTTAGGGACGGGTGTTTTTTGCGTTCTTTTACGGGGAAGTATGCTTGAAAGAGGATATGTGACGGATTTTAATTCAGAATATTTTGTTAATTTATTATTTTAGGAGGTTAGTAGAAATGAAATCATCTTTAAAGTTTTCGGAGATGTTTGCAATAAGTTTAATGTTATTTGCACTGTTTTTTGGTGCAGGTAATATGATTTTTCCACCAGCGTTAGGGCAAGGTGCTGGAACGGACGTATGGATCGCGCTGTTTGGTTTTATCGTAACAGGCGTTGGACTACCTTTATTAGGAGTAATTGTTATAGCTTTAAAGGGAGATATTAATGAGCTAGCAGGACGTGTACATCCTATATTCGCACTTGTTTTTATCACTGCAATTTATTTATGTTTAGGCGTATTCGTAAGTGTGCCGCGTACAGGAACAGTAGCTTATGAGATGAGTGTTGCACCGTTTTTACCAAGTGAGATAGCTGGTCAGTCATATCCACTTGTTATCTTTACACTTATTTTCTTTGCAGTCACTTTCTATTTAGCTTTAAATCCTTCGAAATTAGTGGGTCGTATTGGTAAGGTGCTAACTCCAATATTATTAGCTGTTATTGCAATTATCGTAGGTAAAGCACTTATTACACCAATTGGAGAATTTGGTGCACCGACAGAAGCGTATAGTGCTCCTCTCTTTAAAGGATTTATTGATGGATATTTAACTTTAGATGGACTTGCAGCACTGGTATTCGGAAATGTTGTAATTCATGCGTTAAAAGAAAAAGGAATTACAAATAAAAACAGTATTGCAAAAGTAACAATCTTTGCAGGATTTATTGCAGCGCTTGGTCTACTACTTGTGTATTTAGCACTTGCTTATCTTGGAGCTTCTAGTGTGTCACTTGGAATGGGCGCAAACGGAGGAATTATTTTAACAAATGTCGTGAATCATTTATTTGGTAGCTACGGAACTTTATTACTAGGGATCGCAATTACAGCAGCATGTTTAACAACTTCTGTAGGTATTGTTGCAGCTTGTGGTGATTACTTCTCTTCCTTATTACCAAAGCTTTCTTATCAAAAAGTCGTTTTCATTTTCTGTGTATTAGCATTTATGGTAGCAAACCTTGGGTTAACTCAGTTAAATGCATTAGCGTTACCAATCTTAATCGCAATTTATCCAATTGGAATCGTACTTATCGTATTATCACTTGTTGAAAACTATGTTCGTCTTCCATTAGCGATGTATGTGGGCGGGATTGTAGGAGCATTTGCAATAAGTTTCTTTGATGGATTACACAATGCAAACCTTCAAATTGCAGCGCTAGCACCTATTTTAGATAAGATTCCATTATATAGTGTAGGAATTGGTTGGTTAGTTCCAGGCATAATCGGTATAGGATTTGGTTATATAGTTTCTAAGTTTCAAAAGCAGGAAATTGCTGTAGAAAAATAGAGAAAAGAGGCTTTCTATAATAGAAAGTCTCTTTTTTTGTAAAAAAAGCCGCATATAGAGAAATTTAGATATTAAAAATTTTATACGTAATATAGTTGACAAAAAATTTATGAGTAGGCTAAGATTGACTTAGTTGTGGAAATATTGGAAGGGAAGTGAGGGAAAAGGGGTTTCTATAACTATAGTGTTGTTATGGGAAGAGGTGAAAGAAGAGGAGAAGAGATAGTTTATTTTTTTGATTTGCATTGAGAATGATAATCAATAAATACGTTGTATCGTTTTTTCTCAGTTTCTATGCCTTCGTATAAGGAATAGGGTGAGATATTATTTTTAATATTAAATGAGAATGATAATCAATAATACTTATGTTACATAAAAGAATGCTAATTAAATAATAGGTAGAAGAGATTATTTTTTTTCTTATAAATTGAGAATAATTATCATTTTCAAAAAGTGAAATGAAAGATAACCAAGGAGGAAACAAGAAAAATGAAAAAGGTTTCTGTATTACCCGCTTTTATTATAACGTTCGTATGTATGTTAGCTTTTCTTGTAATGCCATACGGGAATGCATCAGCAAAACTAGCTGATGGTACTTACGATATTAATTACGTAATTCAAAAAGCGGAAAATGATTCAGCTTCAATGGCAAATGACTATTTTGAAAAGCCAGCAAAATTAATAGTGAAAAACGGTGAGATGAGAGTACAAGTTCCGATGAATCATAGTGCTTGGATTACAGAATTTAAAGCACCAGAGAACGGGAATTTTGTTGATGCGAAAGTTGTTAGTAAAGATGAATCGGCAGATAAAAGAACAGTAGAGTTTAAAGTAGATGATTTATCCAAACCGGCAGCTGTAAAAATTCATGTTGTTGTACCAAATGCAAACTATGACCACCACTACACAATTCGTTTTGCATTTGATGCAAATGTAAAAGCTGTAGGTGGCGATAACGGCGTAGCTGCTACAACAAAAAATAATGATCAAGCGAAAACAGATACACAAGTAAAAGAAGAGAAAACAAAAGTAGAGAGTAAGGAAACAGCTAAAGAAGTGAACAAAGAAACAAAAAATGAAAATGGAAAAGCTGAAAAAACAGATAACCCAAAAACAGGCGATGAAGCACGTATTGGATTATTTGTAGCGTTAATTCTTATTTCAGGTGCTTTCTTAATTCGTAAAGTGAAGTTGAGTAAATAAATCTTTTGAAGGGTGATGAATATATGTTTAAACAATTTAAAATGATTATTGCCGTATTTGCTGTTTTATTTACGTTTATCGCAACACTAGGTTTACAAGATGCAAAGGCTGCTACAAAACTAGCTGATGGAAAATATAATATTGCTTTTACTGTATGGAAAGGCGATAAAGATGAATCGTCTAGAATGAATAGTTATTTTGAAAGCCCAGCAACATTAACAGTTAAAAATGGAAAACAATATGTTTCATTTAAAGTGAAAGATAGTGCTTCTATTAAAAGTTTCCAAGTAGAAAAAGATGGTCAATTTGTAGAAACAAACGTGTTAAGTGAAAACAAAAAAGATAATACTAGAGTAGTAGAATTTGAAGTTGCTGACTTGTCAAAAAAACTAAATGGAAAGGTGAAAATTAATATTCCAATTATTAATTATAATGCTTCATATGATATTCGCTTTGTATTTGATGGGAGCAGTATTAAATAATTTTCAAAAGGGAGAGTCGTTCCATTGAACAGGTATACAAAAATTATTGTTGCTATGTTTTTAATGATATTTACATTCGTATCAACATTACAACCACTTGCAGTTCAAGCAGCTACCAAGTTGGCTGACGGTGAATATTCAATTGGGTTCAAAGTTTTAAAAGATACATCAGATGAAGAATCGATGATGAATCAATATTCAGTAAGCCCAGGGACTTTAAAAGTGAAGGATGGGAAAAAGAAAGTATCCTTTACATTAACGAATAGTTCATGGATTACGAAGTTTGAAACAGAAAAAGCAGGTAAGCTAGTTGCGACAAATGTAATTAGTGAAGATAAAGAAAAAGATACAAGAGTAGTAGAATTTGATGTAGAAGATGCAGAGAAGGTATTAAATGCAAAAGTAAAAGTAGATATTGATTTTTTAAATTATCATCATGAGTACGACGTTCGTATTGCATTTGATCAAAATAGTATTACACCAATTCATGTGGAACAACCAAATGAAAAAGAGGACCCAGCTAATAAGCCAGATCCAAATGAAAAACCGGATCCAAGTCAGAAGCCCGACCAAAAGCCTGACCCAGATCAACAACCAAATTCTAACACAATTACAGATGGTGCGTACAGCATTCCATTTAAAGTGTTAAAAGATCAAACAGATGAAGAATCTAAGATGAATACTTACATGGTAAATCCAGGAGTATTAAAAGTAGAAAACGGTAAGAAAAAAGCAATTGTAACATTAAAAAGTAGCTCATTAATTAAAAATTTCCAAACGGAAAAAGATGGCGCATTTGTTGATGCAAAAGTAGTGAGTGAGGATAAGGAAAAAGATACAAGAGTAGTAGAGTTTGAAGTAAACGATTTATCTAAAAAACTAAATACAAAAGTATTTATCGAAATGGCATCAAGAAATTATAAGCAAACGCATGATGTACAACTTTTATTTGAACAAGATAAACTTGAACAAATTAAAAATGAAGAGAAACAACCAGAAGTAGAAAAACCAGAAGCAGAAAAACCAGAAGCAGAAAAACCGGAAGTAGAAAAACCAGAAGCAGAAAAACCGGAAGTAGAAAAACCAGAAGTAGAAAAACCAGATGAAAATAAAAAACCAGATGCTGAAACAATTAAAGATGGTGAATACAGCATCAATTTCAAAGCATTAAAAGATCAAACAGACGAAATTTCAATGATGAACACATATACAAAAAGTCCAGGTGTGCTAAAAGTAAAAGATGGTAAGAAGTATGTATCATTTACGTTAACGAACAGTTCTTGGATTACAAAATTTGAATTTGAGAAAAATGGTTCGTTTGTTGATGCACATGTAATAAGTGAAGATAAAAAAGCTGATACACGCGTAGTGGAAGTAGAAGTACCAGATTTATCAAAAAAGTTAAATGCAAAAGTAAAAGTAGATATCGATTCAATGAATTATCACCATTTTTACGATATTCAATTTGCATTTGATAAAGGTAGCATTAAGCCGTTAGATAGCCAAGGCGGAAACAACAACCAAGGCGGAAACGACAACCAAGGTGGAAACGACAACCAAGGCGGAAACGACAACCAAGGCGGAAACGACAACCAGGGCGGAAACGACAACCAAGGTGGAAACAACAACCAAGATGAAAATAATAAACCGAGAGTAATAGTTGATCCGGAAAATTTAGTAGATGGCCAATATGATATTACATTTAAAGTATTAAAAGATAAAACAGATGAGATTTCAAAGATGAATGACTATGTTGTAAATCCAGCGAAATTAATCGTAAAAGATGGTAAAAAATATATTGAGATGACGCTGAAAAATAGTGCGTGGATTACGAAATTCCAAACGGAAAACAATGAACTATTCGCTGATGCGAAAGTAGTAAGCGAAGATAAAAATGCAAATACGCGAGTAGTACAGTTTGAAGTAGAAGATCTATTTAAAAAATTAAACGCAAAAGTAAAGGTAGACATCGATGAGATGAACTACCATCATTTCTACGATGTACAAATTCGATTTGATACAAATAATATCGGCGCGTTAGGAACTATTAAAGAGGAACCGAAAAATGAACCGAAAAATCCAGTGACTACACCGAAAGTAGATAATGTAAAAACAGTAGGTACTCCTGATTTTAATCGAAATGCAGATGGTCACAAGAAAAAAGAAGATACAAAAAATGATTCGAAAAAAGAGAAAAACTCAAAAACTGCAGATACAGCACAACTTGGTTTATACATGGTGTTACTGCTAGGTTCACTTGCTTTACTAGTTCGTAAATATAGAGCAGGTAGATTGTAATTTTTGGAGTCTTGATGCATGTTCGCGTGCATCAAGACTTGTTTCATATTGTATGGAAAGGAGTGGTGATTGAGAGTGAAGAAAATTGCAAGTGTACTAATGGCTATCATTTTGTTAATGAGTATAGCCGGGTGCTCATCACCAAAAAAAGAATCAGCAAAGCAGGTAAAGAGTGAAAGTAAAGAGCGCGTCGTTGCAACAACAGTGGCTGTTACTGAAATTATGGATGCGTTAGAAGTAGATTTAGTCGGCGTTCCAACAAGTTCTAAAACTTTACCGAAGCGATATAAAGGTTTACCTGAAGTTGGGAATCCAATGAGTCCAGATATGGAAAAGGTAAAGTCATTAAAGCCTTCAGAAGTGTTATCTGTGACAACACTTGAATATGAATTAAAGCCAGTTTTTGATGGTGTGGGTATGAAAGCAAACTTTTTAGATTTAACGAGTTTGAAAAATATGCAAAGTTCTATTAGCGATTTAGGTAAGAAATATGGGCGTGAAAAACAGGCCGAAGCAGTAGTAACTAAATTAGATAAAAAGGTTGCTAGCATTCAAAAAGAAGTAAAAGGAAAGAAAGAACCGACAGTGCTTATTTTATTAGGTGTGCCGGGAAGTTATTTAGTAGCAACAGAGCATTCTTATATTGGAGATTTAGTGAAACAAATAGGTGGTAAAAATATTGTGCAAGGTGAACAAGTAGAATATTTAGCTTCTAATACAGAGTATTTAAAGAAAGCTGATCCAGATATTATTTTACGAGCAGCTCATGGTATGCCTGATGAAGTTGTAAAAATGTTTGATAAAGAATTTAAAACAAATGATATTTGGAAACACTTTGCTGCGGTTAAAAATAACCGTGTTTACGATTTAGAAGAGCGTTTATTTGGAACGACAGGTAATTTAGCAGCAATTGAAGCATTAGATGAATTGAAAAAAATGATGTATCCGTGATGCATTTTAATATAAAGGAAGAGTAGAATGAATAAAAAAACTTGGAGTTTCCTCATTGTTACTGCATTGCTTATTGTTATGACATCATTGTCAGCGATGAAAGGTAGTTTAGAAGTAGGTATTGTTGAACTTGTACAAGGGATATTTACAGGTGGAAATGAAGATGTTGAAGTCATTAAAGATTTACGTTTTCCGCGTATTATTATTGCGTTGTTCACTGGAGCGGCTCTCGCTGTTTCAGGTGTGCTTTTTCAAGCTGTTATGAAAAATCCACTCGCTGATGCTGGGGTAATCGGTATATCTTCAGGAGCAAGTTTTATGACACTCGTTATTATTACGTTGTTCCCGCAATTCTTTTTCTGGACACCCGTATTCGCCTTTTTAGGTGGTGCGCTTGCATGTTATCTCGTTTATTCGTTTTCATGGAAATCAGGATTAAGCCCGCTTCGCATTATTTTAATTGGTATTGCCATTAATGCAATGTTTACTGGATTAAATGAATCATTCGTTACGATTTGTGGATATTTTATTAAGAGTATTAAGCAAACGACGACTTCTAACATAACAATGAAGACGTGGGGCGATGTAGAAATAATGGTGACTTATGGAACGATTGGTCTTATTCTTGCTCTGTTCGTAGGAGCTTGGTGTAACTTATTATCGCTACAAGATAAGACTGCGAAAAACTTAGGCTTGCACGTGACGAGAGTTCGTCTTATTATTTCTGCCATTGCAGTACTCTTAGCGGCAGTATCAACAGCGATTGCAGGTGTTATTGCTTTTGTAGGATTACTAGTTCCGCATATTTCAAGACAATTAGTCGGTTCAGACCATAAAGTATTAATTCCATTTTCTGCTCTTGCAGGGGCGTTATTAATTTTGACGGCAGATACGATTGGAAGGTTAATTGTGCCACCTAACGAAATTCCAGCAGCAACAATTATGGCGGTTATTGGTGGTCCATTCTTAATATTCTTGCTTGGAAAGAGTGATAAAGTTCATGGAAATTAAAAATGTAACCTTTTCATACGATAACATAACAAATCGATTAAAGTCTGTTAGTAGTGAAATAGAAATTGGGAAAATTACAACAATCATTGGACCGAATGGATGTGGGAAATCAACATTACTTAGTGTCATGTCTAGAAACCACGCTCCTAGCAGTGGAGAAGTAATACTTGATGGGAAAGCGATTAGTGAATATAAACCGAAAGAGTTTGCTAGAAAACTAGCGGTTGTCCATCAACAAAATGAGGCTCCAGCAGATATTACAGTGGAAAAGCTAATAAGCTTCGGGCGTATGCCATATAAAAATATATTCTCTCCGCAAACAGATGAAGATAGAGAAGCGATTGAGCGTGCGCTAGTATGTACGAATTTACAAAGTAAGCGTGATAAGCCAATTTATGCTTTATCTGGTGGAGAGAGGCAGCGAGTTTGGATCGCAATGACATTAGCTCAAAATACACCAATGCTCTTCTTAGATGAGCCGACCACATATTTAGATATTTACTATCAGCTAGAAATATTAGAGTTAGTGAAAGAGTTAAATGAAGTGCATGGACTAACGATTGTAATGGTATTACATGATATTAATCAAGCCATTCGTTATAGCGACCATATTATCGTTATGAAAGATGGAGAAATCATTACGAAAGGTAATCCTAATGATGTAATAACAGAAGAAATGATTAAAGCAATATATGGTGTAGATGTCATTGTAAAGCAGGATGAAGATACCGGATTGTACATGGTACCTATGGGAATCTAAAGGCTGAGCATAATCCGTTTTGAGGTGATAATTTGAATAGTAAGAAAGGACGGAAAAAGAATTCTTTTTTTCAACGCATACTTACAATTGTGTTTTTAGGAATCTTTTTCTATTCAATGTATGAGTTGGGCGGGATTTTCATGGATTATTATGAAAATCGTAAAGTAATGGCTGAGGCACAACATATTTATAAAAGAAGTCCAATGGAAGAAAAATCAGAAGATGGAGAGGTACGTAAACAGTTTCAGGATCTCCAGAAAATTAATCCAGAGATAGTCGGATGGATTACGATGGATGATACACAAATTAATTATCCAATCGTTCAAGCAAAAGATAATGATTACTATTTATTTCGTAATTATAAAGGTGAAGATATGAGAGCGGGAAGCATTTTTATGGACCATCGTAATGATGTGAAATCTCAAAATCGAAATACGATTTTATATGGCCATCGTATGAAAGACGGTTCTATGTTTGGTAGTTTAAAAAAGATGTTGGATGAAGACTTTTTTATGTCTCATCGTAAATTATATTACGATACATTATTTGAAGGATACGACGTGGAAGTTTTTTCAGTATACACGACAACAACGGACTTTTATTACATTGAAACGGATTTTGAAAATGATGCAGCATATACATCGTTCTTAAAGGAAATTCAAGAAAAATCACTGTACAAAACGGATACGGAATTGACGGCTAATGATGAAATCGTAACACTTTCTACTTGTGACTATGCGCTTGATTCAGAGGCTGGAAGGCTAGTTGTACACGCAAAATTAATAAAAAGAAATTAAAGAAAAAAGTATAGAATATGAGAAGTGATAGATAACGCTTCTCATATTCTATACTTTAAAAAAGGACTGTTTTTACTGTGCTGCAGCCATTGGCATACGTACAACTTTTACATCATAGTAAGCAATTTTATTATCAAGAATATATTCTGGCATTCCGCCTTGATGTGAGTGAGCATCTTTAAATGCAGCGCTCTTTGTCCAACCTTGGAAATCTTCTTTTGCATTCCAGCGAGTGCTAATTGTTACTTCATCATAATCAACTGTATTTTGCGTTAAAAGAACTTCTAGACCTAAAAAGCCTGGCATCGTTTCAACTTTACCTACTTTATTAAAACGCTCAATTAATTTATGTCCATTTCCCTTTGTAATTTTAGCTGTATTTGTAACAATAATCATGTTTATTCCTCCTATAAATGTAGCTATATTTTCAAGAACTCATATACATAAAATGATAATGAAAATCATTATCAATGTCAATGGTAAATGTGAAATATAAAAGTTTTTTATATTATGTTGGACAGTAAGATTTCCAGTTCAAAATGTAGTAAATATGTGGCAGTTAAGCGAGAGAATGAGCGAGTTGTACTAGCAAAGCAATAATATGGTATAGTGAAACGAGGCTGTTTTTTCAGTCTCGTTTTTTAAATGCTTCCTGTAGAGAAAGCATGCAAATGGAAAGGAAGTTATTATATGCGATCAGAAGTAACTGTAAAAATAAAACCGAAATTTATAAAAGAAATTAAAAGTGGATATCCGCTTATTTTAAAAGATGCGATTCAAAATTTAAATGATGTTCGTGAAGAAGGAACAATCATTAAAGTAGTAGATGAGAAGAACCAATTTATCGGAAAAGGCTATTATGGAAAACAAAATAAAGGGTACGGCTGGATTTTAACGAGAAAAGAGAGTGAACAAATTAATCAATCTTTCTTTGAAAGTAAAATCAAATCTGCCTTACATAAACGAAAGCAATTTTACAAATCAAGTGATACGACAGCATTCCGTGTGGTGAATGGTGAAGGTGATGGTCTTGGAGGACTAATTATCGATTATTATGATGGCTATTATGTAGTAAGTTGGTATAGTGAAGGGATTTATACTTTCAGAGATGAGATTATAGCCGCTCTTCAAAAAGTAGCAAACTTTAAAGGTATTTATGAGAAAAAGCGTTTTGATACGAAAGGGAAATATATTGAGGGGGATGATTTCGTAGCAGGAGAGCGCGGCGAGTTCCCACTTATCGTAAAAGAGAACGGTGTAAACTTTGCGGTTTATTTAAATGATGGGGCAATGGTTGGGGTATTTTTAGATCAACGTAACGTTCGAAAACAAATTCGTGATAAATATGCAAAAGGAAGAACAGTGTTAAATATGTTCTCTTATACAGGTGCTTTCTCTGTATTTGCAGCGCTTGGCGGAGCGAGTAAAACGACGAGTGTTGACCTTGCAAATCGTAGTTTAAGTAAAACGATTGAGCAGTTTAGTGTAAATGAAGTTGATTATGAAGCGCAAGATATTATTGTAGAAGATGTATTTCTTTACTTCAAATATGCAGCGAAGAAAAAAATGAAATTTGATATGGTCGTACTTGACCCTCCAAGCTTTGCACGCTCAAAAAAATATACATTTAGTGCAGCAAAAGATTATAAAAATTTATTAAAAGAAACAATTGCTATTACAGAAAATAACGGTATTATCGTTGCTTCTACAAATTGTAGCGCATTCGATATGAAAAAGTTTAAAGGCTTTATCGATACAGCCTTTAAAGAAATGAATGGCAAATATAAAATATTAGAAGAACATTCTTTACCAGAAGATTTCCGTACCATTGATCAATTTAAAGAAGGAGACTACTTAAAAGTAGTTTTCATCGAGAAAATTAAAGGTTAATAAAGAAAAGGAGCTCGAGTTTACTTGAGCTCCTTTTCTTATTGAACGATATTTTGTACTCTACCGACTTGCCCGTCCTGCAATCGCACTTTAATGCCATGCGGATGGGAAGGGGAGTTTGTTAAAATATCTTTTACAATTCCACGTGTTAATTTGCCTGTTCGTTGATCTTGTTTTAATACAATATCAACTTCAAGACCGGGGGCGATATTAGAACGTTTTTGTCCGTTCATTTATACACCTGTACGTCTACGTTGGTTGTTTGTTTTCTTTGTTTGTTGGTTTTGTAATTTTTTTGTTTCTTGGCTTTGATTTTTTGCATTTTGACCATTTCCATTTCCTTGCTTTTTCTTAGCAAGTTGTTCACGCATTAAATCAGCTAAGCTTACTTTTTTGTTTTCTGACATGATAAGTCTCCTTTATATAAAGTTAATTATGAACAATCGTAGTGAATTTCATCATATCATTGTTAAGGAAGGAAGGGAAGTTGGTTTGAAAATTCATATAATTGTTTCCAGTCTGTAGTAGTTACGATACAATTGGATTGTTAACGTTTGTAAAAAGGGGATAGACATATGTCACATCATATTTTATTAGTTGAAGATGATATCTCAATTCAAGAGATGGTGGAAAAGTATTTAATAAAGGAAGGCTTTCAAGTTACGATTGCGTCTGATGGAGAAGAAGGCGTGAACACATATTTAAAAGGTTCATTTGATTTGATTATCCTTGACATTATGATGCCAAAGCTAGATGGCTTAGAGGTTGTACGAATCATTCGAGAAAAAAGTGCAGTTCCGATTTTAATGATGTCGGCAAAAGATACAGATGTTGATAAAGCTGTTGGATTAGGACTTGGAGCAGATGATTACATTTGTAAGCCGTTTTCTATGATTGAATTGGCTGCACGTGTAAAAGCAGGTATTCGGAGGTCTACGAAATACTCGGCTACAGAAACAATAGAAAAAATGATTCAAATTGGTGATTTAACAATTGATCCAATTAATTTTACTGTAGAAAAAAACGGGAAGCCTCTCAAACTTACTTTAAAAGAATTTGAGATTTTAAAGCTATTCGTAAAGAACCAAAATCGTGTATTTACGAAAGCGCAAATATATACGTTAGTTTGGAATGAAGAGTATTACGGTGACGATAACGTTATTAATGTTCATATGAGAAGATTGCGTGAGAAAATCGAAAGTGATCCATCTAATCCAGAATATATTAAAACGCTATGGGGCATCGGCTATAAGCTGGAAGTGATGTAATATGATCAATTTGTTAATAGGTATTATTTTGATATTGTTATGTGTTATTTATATGCAATATAAAATGAGAAAAAATAGTAGTAAAAATTTACGATACACATATGAAAAGTTAGAAAGTATTGTAAATGAAAAAACAGGTGAGACGTTACTCGTTATGACAGATGATCTAGAATTGCAAAAATTATTAGTGGCGATTAATCAATTATTAGATGCAAAACAGAAAACGAATGCAGATCATGCAAAAGTAGAAATTTCGATGAGAAAAATGCTTTCAAATATTTCGCATGACTTGAAAACACCACTAACAGTTATTCTTGGATATACAGAAATGTTAAATAAGGATAAAACGATAAATAAAGAAGAACAACAAATATTACTTGAGAAAGTGCATACGAAAACACTAGAAGTGATGGAATTAATTCATAAGTTTTTTGATTTAGCGAAATTAGAATCTGGTGACAAAGCAATTGAAATGACAAAAATAAATATGAATGAAGTTTGCCGCGAGAAGATTTTATCATTTTATGATTTAGTGACGACGAAAGGTTTTCAGGTTCATATTGATATACCAGAAAGAAATATATATGCACTTGGAAATGTAGAAGTATTAGGTAGGGTATTGAATAATTTAATATCAAATGCAATTACATATGGAGACGATGGAAAGGCACTCGGTATGACGTTAAGAGATGATGACACGGGCGTGTATATAGATGTATGGGATAAAGGAAAAGGGATTGATGAATCTCATATTGATAAAGTGTTTGAGCGTATGTACACACTTGAAGATTCAAGAAATAGATTGTACCAAGGAAGCGGTCTAGGATTAACGATTACGAAACGGCTTGTGGAAGCGATGGACGGAAAAATTCATCTTTCTAGTAAACCGTATGAAAAAACAATTTTTACAATTGCATTAATAAAGATACAGTTTTAGCTTGTAGAGCAGTAGATTCTACAAGCTTTTTTTCAGCGTAAGGAATTTGTAAGAAACGGGTAAGAAAAAAGAGATTTCCGTTGTCTATTATAGAAATATAGAGTATTGCGAAAGGGGAAAGTAACATGACATATATATTAAAAACAAACCAGTTAACGAAAGTGTTTAAAGGGAAAGAAGTTATTTCCGGTGTTAACATGCATGTGAAAAAAGGAGAAATTTACGGTTTTTTAGGACCAAACGGTGCTGGTAAAACAACGATTATGAAAATGATTACAAATTTAATAAAACCGACGAGTGGTGATATTGAAATCTTCGGTGAGAAATTAACAGATACATCTTATGAAGTATTAAAAAGAATGGGGACAATTATTGAATACCCAATCTTTTATGATAAATTAACGGCGAAAGAAAACTTAGACCTACATTGTGAATACATGGGCTACTACGATAAAAATGCAATTGACCATGCTTTACATTTAGTGAAACTACAAGGGGTAGATAATAAAAAAGTAAAAGATTTTTCATTAGGAATGAAACAACGACTCGGTATTGCAAGAGCAATCGTGACAAAGCCAGAATTGCTCATTTTAGATGAACCAATTAACGGTTTAGATCCAATTGGTATTAAAGAGTTACGAGACTTATTTAAAATGCTCTGCAAAGAATATGGCATTACATTATTAGTTTCTAGTCATATTTTAGGTGAAATGGAACTAATGGCCGATACAATTGGTGTGATTCAAAATGGAAAACTAATAAAAGAAGTTTCAATGAAGAGTATTAACGGAAAACAAACAGAGTACATTGAAATCACTATTCCTGATGTGAAACGTGCAGCTTATATTTTAGAAGATAAACTTGGTATAAAAAACTACAAAATAATGAGTGGAACCATGATTCGTGTGTATGATACGTTAGCGTCTCAGCAGGCCATTTCAAAAGCACTTATTATGAACGATGTGGAAATTGAAAGTATTAATAAGAAACATAGTTCCTTAGAAGAATATTTCTTAAATGTAATGGATGGAGAGGGCATTCATGCTTAATGGATTGTTAGTGAATCTACTAAGTGGATTGATCGTAATGTTCATAAGTGGGATTTTATATTATAGAAAACCTGAGCGGAAATGGTTGTTAATTCTAATAGTAATAGGAATGTTAAGCTTCGTTACTGCTGGAATTAGAATGTTAGCAGCGTAAAGACAGTTATATAAAGAATGGAGGAGTGGTTTGTATGCTTAGATTAATGAAGCTCGAATGGAAGAAACATAAATTATCTAGTTACTTTAAAGGGGTAGCAATTTGTATTATAGCAATTTTCGCTGCAGTAAGCCTTATGGCGTTGGGAATGAAAGCCGAGGGAGACGTGCTCTTCTTTGACTTCACGCAACAAATGGTTTTAATAAACACTTTTATTAGGATAACATTCATTATTTTTAGTTCGGTCATTTTATCACGTTTAGTAATTGATGAGTATAAGAACAAAACAATGCAACTACTATTTATGTACCCATTGCAACGAAAAATGCTAATGAGAGCGAAATTAACAATTGTTTTTTGTTTTTGTTTTGTGAGCACGATTATCGCTACTTTCAGTATCAGTTTGCTTGTATATTTTGTGAGTCCAATGATGGGACTGATTGAAACACCAGCTACGATAGGTGAAATAATATCTATCGTTCCAACTACTTTTATAAGTGCATTTATGATATCTGGTATAAGTTTAATTCCTTTATTTTTTGGGATGAGAAAGAAATCGACACCCACAACAATTACTTCTGCAGTAATAATCGGAATGCTAATTAGTAGTAACTTTGGTCCTGGAAACGGTCAAGTAAGTCTGTTTAATTTTATAGCTATCCCAATAGTGCTCTGTTTATTAGGAATTTTCATCAGTTATCTTTCATATCGTAAAATCGACAAGATCGATGTGGCGTGAAGCAAGCTTAAAACAAAAACGAACTGGGGTATGAATAGTGAAAAAAATGATAGTAATTGCAATATTATTCATTACAATTGCTAGTGTAGTTTTTGGTATTAAGGTATTTCAGGGGAAAGATTTTAAGAAAGAAAAGTCTTTTGAGATAAATAATATAAAAGAAATAGAAGTAGATAATGAAAACTGGAATCTTGAATTTAAAAGTACAGACGCTAATAAAATAGTAATTTCCGCTCAAGGTGAACAAGCAGATAAAGAGATAGATCCTGTCAAAATAGAAAATGATGAAAATAAAATTGTGATTAAGCAAAAACAAAAGATGAACAGATTTTTTAATGGTTTCACGTTTAGGAAGAAAAATAGTATATCTATAGCTATTCCGAAGAAAGAAATAGATAAAATTGTAGTAAATAATAAATCGGGTGATGTGAAAATAAGAGATATAGTAGTAAAAAATATCATGACAAAAGGCAAGTCTGGAGATGAAATGATTACAGGACTATCAGCCGAGAAAGGTGAATTTATATCGCAAAGTGGAGAGTTAGTTTTAAAAGGTAGTTCAGTACAAGAATTAAATATAAAGTCTACGACTGGTGATAACTATATAACAAATGTAAGTAACTCAAATATGAACATCACATCAACATCTGGGGAAGTATTACTGAAAGATATGACAGAAGGAAAATCATTATTTATAGAAACAAAATCAGGTGATATTGGCGTACGGTATAAAGGTGTCCCTGCATCATTGAAGCTTATGGCTAAAAGTAATTCGGCTGACGTAATAGTGGATTTAAAAGGACTTAAGAAAGATAAAAATACAGACAAAATAAAAGTAGGAACGATTGGTGATGCAAAAAATGAAGCGAAGATTTTAAGTGAAACAGGAGTCATTTATATTGATTAAGTCCAAGGAGGAAGGAGGAATATCATGCTACGTCTTATGAAGTTAGAATTGAAGAAGTTTAAGTTTGGATGGTATGTGAGGGGAGCAGTTATTGCAAATATTATTATACTGGCATTATTAATCTTTGTTAGTTTCATTGCACAAATAGAAGGAGATCCAGAAATAAGAGATCCGCAGATGATTTTGTTAATGGCTAGTACAGTAGTAAGAGCAACATTTATTATTTTTGGTAGTGTATTAATAGCAAGGTTAATAATTGACGAATATAAAAATAAAACAATACTACTCATGTTTTCTTATCCCATTAATCGAAAGAAAATGATGGCTAGTAAGTTGGCTATTACAGCGATAGTAACATTTATAACAGTTATTGTATCTAACATTTTAGTAGTAGGAATTTTCTTTGGGATAGATAGTTGTTTTTCAATTATTCCTCATTCATTCACAGTAGATCAATTGGTGCAAGAAGGAATAAAACTAGTTCCTTTAGCCATTGCAACTGCGGGGATGAGTTTAATCCCATTATATTTCGGAATGCGTAAACGTTCAGTGCCAACTACAATTGTTTCATCTCTTATCGTTGTCTCAATTGCAATGAATACCAACCCAGAGTTTCCTACAGCAACTTTACTTCCCCTTCAACTAGCACTCGCAGCAATTGGAGCTGTGATTGCATATTACGGAATTAAAAATATAGAGAAGGAAGATATAACTGTATGAAAAGAATAAGAAAAAGAGTTGGCGTTACACCAACTCTTTTTTGTATATGTATGTTTCGGTACTACTCTGTAAATTTAGAGTGTGTGCTTAAATACTTTTGCACTCCTGGAGAAATGTTAAAGTTATTAGGACTTTTATATTCGATAGTAAACTCTCCGTCTCCACTTGTTTCAAAGGAGATTGCATAGCTATTCATTTTAGCATCGTAAGAAGTATTTTTGACTTCCGCATCTAAATCGAAGTATTTTGTAATATATTCTTTTGATTCCGTAATTGCTGCTTGTTTTCCCCAAGGGGTACCATAATAGGTGAAATAAAGAGATACACTAATAACTCCAATAATAGAAGTTAATAAAATAGTGCCCATAGCTATTTTTTTATTCTTTGTATTCAATTTGGTTACTCCTCTTCATAGTATGTATTCATTTTAACCTATCTTTTCCATAAAACAACTATTAACAAAAAATAGTTTCACATGAAACAAGTTACAGAAAAAGACAAGATGTGTAAACATCTTGTCTTTTTTGTCGTTACATTTTAGGAGCTTCCATTCCAGCCGCAGCCCATTCTTCTTTTGCGGGGCCATATACGCCAGGAACTGTTAAGCCAGCTTGTCGCATTAAAACCGTCATTTGTCCGCGGTGGTGATTTTGATGATTAATGAGTGTCATTAAAAATATAGAATTCGGCATAGGGCGACCAAAGAAGTCATTAATAGTAGCTAAGTCTTTATCAGTCCATTTACTTTGAAGTGTTTCAACAAAAGCCGCGTTTACTTTACGGTATTCATCTGCAATTGTTTTTGCAGAAGTTGGAACAGGATAATCTTTCGTTTCTCCTTCAAACTTTAGCCCTGTGCCAGATAGTATCACAGGAACTGCCGTCACGATGTGCCAAGCAATTCTTCCTAACGTCCAGTGCCCAGGTGCAATTTCCTGTGATAAAGATGCATCGGTTAATGAATCAAGCATTTTCTGAGTAGACTCAGCCTCGTATGTCCATGATTGTAAAAAGCCTTCAATTGTTTGGTACATAGTTATCCCTCCTATTTTTGTTCATAGATTAAATTCGTGAGAGATAATATAATCCCTGTTCCACAAGAAATAATTAATTAAGCATTGCTACAATATGAAAACAATATTAGACCGTAAAGGTGGAAGCGAGTTTCTGCATATAAAGTATAAAAATGATAAGGAATACGTATTATTGGGAAATGCTGATGATTACAGAGAGTTATTTCAAATAGTAGGTAGGTTGAAAATAGCAAATGGAATAGAATTGAGATTACAAGATAAGAAATTAAAGAGAAAGTTAACTTTAAAACGAAGTGTATTCAATATAATCATGTATTCACTTGTTATATATATTATGTACAAAGCCTATATTAATTTTCTGCCATAATAGGAAAAGACGGCTTCACATATATGAAGTCGTCTTTTAATTAACTTTCTTCCCACTTTTCCTCATCAACCATAAGAAATAAGGTGTTCCAAGTATAGCAACTTTTTTCGCCGGTTTATCTAATTTTGTTTCCCCTTCAGTATGTTTAATTGTTATAGTTTGCTTTTTATCTTCTATCGTTGTTACCTTTTTCTCCTCTTTTTTGCTGTCCGCATTCAACAGCGAATAGAAGAACAACCATGAAAATACTAAGAATTTTCTTCATCTTCTTTCCCAAAATAAGTTTTTTATTCGTAATTATATTTTTAAAATTTTGCTGAAAAATAACGAATTATACGAATATCGTTATGTAAGATTAAAATCCATATGTGTATGAAGAATTTAGAAAAGGAATTTCATTTAACTAGAGAGGCGAAAGTACAAGCAAAAGGAGATAGTATCGCATGTAATAATTATTAGAATGTACGGGATAAATCTATATTTATCTCCACTGAATAAAGCTTTCGGTCTGATTTGATAAATGTTTTTTAATTTCTTACTTGTACTTATAAGATTGAATTTGAAGGAAGGAATCAACATGTCTTCATGGCTCAATAATACAAATGGATATTGTAGTTGTAATAATCAAAATGGTGTACATGTTGATTCGTGTTGTTTTAGTTGTGATGGGACAGTCCCTAAGCTTGGTCCAACAGGTCCAACAGGTCCAATGGGTTCAACAGGTCCAACGGGAGCAACCGGTTCAACAGGATCAACGGGTTCAACAGGTCCAACCGGAGCGACAGGTTCAACCGGTCCGACGGGAGCAACAGGTCCAACGGGATCAACGGGTTCAACGGGTTCAACAGGAGCAACAGGTCCGACGGGTTCAACAGGTCCAACAGGAGCGACGGGAGCAACAGGTCCAACCGGAGCAACGGGAGCAACAGGAGCAACAGGTCCAACAGGTCCAACGGGTTCAACAGGTCCAACGGGAGCAACCGGTTCAACAGGATCAACGGGTTCAACAGGTCCAACCGGAGCGACAGGTTCAACAGGTCCGACGGGAGCAACGGGAGCAACAGGATCAACGGGTTCAACAGGAGCAACAGGTCCGACGGGTTCAACAGGTCCGACGGGAGCAACAGGAGCAACAGGTCCAACCGGAGCAACAGGATCAACAGGTTCAACAGGATCAACGGGAGCAACAGGCCCAACGGGAGCGACAGGAATAACGGGAGTAACAGGTCCGACGGGAGCAACAGGAATAACGGGAGTAACAGGAATAACGGGAGTAACAGGTCCAACGGGAGCAACAGGTCCGACGGGAGCAACAGGTCCGACGGGAGCAACAGGTCCAACGGGTTCAACAGGTCCGACGGGTTCAACCGGTTCAACAGGTCCAACAGGAGCGACAGGTTCAACAGGAGCAACAGGTTCAACCGGTCCGACGGGAGCGACAGGTTCAACAGGAGTGACAGGTTCAACAGGAGCAACGGGTTCAACCGGTCCGACGGGAGCGACAGGTTCAACAGGAGTGACAGGTTCAACAGGAGCAACAGGTCCAACGGGAGCAACGGGTTCAACCGGTTCAACAGGTCCAACGGGAGCAACAGGTCCGACGGGAGCAACAGGTCCAACGGGTTCAACAGGTCCAACAGGAGCGACGGGAGCAACAGGTCCAACGGGTTCAACAGGATCAACAGGTCCGACGGGATCAACAGGTCCAACGGGATCAACAGGTCCAACAGGATCGACAGGATCAACAGGTCCGACGGGAGCAACAGGTCCAACAGGATCGACGGGATCAACAGGTCCAACGGGTTCAACAGGATCAACCGGTCCGACGGGAGCAACAGGATCAACGGGTTCAACAGGTCCAACCGGAGCAACAGGTACAAGTATCACGGCGACATATGCATTTGCAAATAATACGTCGGGAACAGCGATATCTGTAGTTCTTGGTGGAACGAATGTCCCGCTTCCAAATAATCAAAACATCGGTCCAGGAATTACTGTTTCTGGTGGAAACACAGTATTTACGGTTGCAAATGCTGGTAATTATTATATTTCATATACAATTAATATAACGGCTTCATTATTAGTCAGTTCACGGATTACAATTAATGGAGGGGCACTTGCTGGGACGATTAATGCTCCTGCGGTAGCAACCACATCATTTAGTGCAACAATCATTACAACTCTCGCAGCAGGAGATGCTATTAGCTTGCAATTATTTGGTTTGTTAGCTGTCGCAACATTATCAACAACTACTCCAGGAGCAGTGTTAACGATAATAAGATTAAGTTAAACTATAACTCTCTTACTCTTTTAAGATTAAGAGAGTTTCTACATATAATAAGAAGTTAATGAAGTAAAGCATAGTTATACAAAAGTCAGAATATTATGATTGTAACGCTATGGTGACTATAATATAATGAAAATAACCATCATGAATGAACATTCATTTATTTTTATGTATTTGAAGGGGGAATGAAGGTGGAAAAACCATGGTTGAAAAGTTATCCAGAGGAAATTCCGAGTACGATTTCTTATGATATTCAGCCGCTTCATAGATATGTAGAACAGATGGCTTCTCGCTACCCAGAAAAGAAAGCGCTTCACTTTTTAGGGAAGGATATTACGTTTTCGGACTTCCATGATAAGGTGAAGAGGTTTGCAAATTATCTTCAAAAGCTCGGTGTGGAAAAGGGTGATCGAGTTGCTATTATGTTGCCGAATTGTCCGCAAGCTGTAATTGGTTATTACGGCACATTACTTGCGGGAGGTATCGTAGTACAAACAAATCCACTGTATACAGAGAGAGAATTAGAATATCAGCTTCATGACTCGGGAGCAAAAGTAATTCTTTGTCTCGATTTAGTGTTTCCAAGAGTAACGAATGTTCAATCTGCTACAAAAATTGAGCATATTATCGTAACTCGTATTGCGGACTTTTTACCATTCCCTAAAAATCTATTGTATCCATTTGTGCAGAAAAAACAGTCAAATTTAGTTGTGAAAGTATCAGAGAGTGAAACGATTCATCTTTGGAATTCAGTAGAAAAAGAAGTGAATACGGATGTTGAGGAGCCTTGTGATCCTGAAAATGATCTAGCTCTTTTACAGTACACAGGAGGAACAACCGGATTTCCGAAAGGCGTTATGTTAACGCATAAAAACCTCGTCTCTAACACGTTAATGGGAGTTCAATGGTTATATAATTGCAAAGAAGGAGAAGAAGTCGTTCTTGGGGTTCTTCCATTTTTCCACGTGTACGGCATGACGGCTGTTATGAATTTGAGTGTTATGCAAGGATACAAAATGGTCCTTATTCCAAAGTTTGATATGAAAATGGTTTTTGAAGCGATTAAGAAGCATAAAGTGACACTATTTCCAGGGGCACCAACTATTTATATCGCTCTTTTAAATAGCCCACTTTTAAAAGAATACGATATTTCTTCTATTCGTGCTTGTATTAGTGGATCAGCACCACTGCCAGTAGAAGTACAGGAAAAGTTCGAAACAGTTACAGGTGGTAAACTAGTAGAGGGATATGGTTTAACAGAATCCTCTCCAGTTACACATAGTAATTTTTTATGGGAAAAGCGAGTGCCAGGTAGCATTGGAGTTCCGTGGCCAGATACAGAAGCAATCATTATGTCACTTGAGACTGGTGAGGCATTACCGCCAGGAGAAATAGGGGAAATTGTAGTGAAAGGTCCTCAAATTATGAAAGGATACTGGAATAAGCCAGAGGAAACAGCGGCTGTATTGCAAGATGGCTGGCTCCATACAGGTGATGTTGGCTACATGGATGAAGATGGATTTTTCTATGTAAAAGATCGCAAGAAAGATATGATTGTCGCGAGTGGATTTAATGTGTATCCTCGTGAAGTTGAAGAAGTATTATATGAGCATGAAAAAGTGCAAGAAGTAGTGACAATTGGAGTTCCAGATCCGTACCGAGGAGAGACAGTTAAAGCATTTGTTGTGTTAAAAGAAGGTACGGAGTGCTCTGAGGAAGAATTAAATCAGTTTGCACGTAAATATTTAGCGGCTTATAAAGTGCCGAAAGTATATGAGTTTAGAGATGAATTGCCGAAAACGACAGTAGGGAAAATTTTGCGCCGTGTTCTAATAGATGAAGAGAAGAGAAAGAATGAGGATGAGCAAACGGGCTAAGGCCCTTTCTTTTTGAAAAAATAGGATTGACACTTTTCTAAATAGTCAGTATTATAAGAATATGAATGACTATTCATTCAGTCATCTTCTTGAAGGGGACAGTAAAGTGAAGAAAAATAGACCGAAATACAATCAAATTATTGATGCGGCAGTCATTGTGATTGCGGAGAATGGGTACCACCAAGCGCAAGTTTCTAAAATCGCAAAGCAAGCTGGGGTAGCTGATGGCACGATTTATTTATATTTTAAAAATAAAGAAGATATATTAATATCCTTATTCCAAGAGAAGATGGGAGAATTTGTCGAAACAATTCGTCAAAAAACAGCAGGAATTGAAAGCGCTGTATCGAAGTTATTCATGTTGGTAGAAACGCACTTCTTGCTGTTGTCGCAAAATGATCCTCTTGCTATCGTTACGCAATTAGAGCTGAGGCAGTCCAATCAAGACTTGCGCCTTAAAATAAATGAAGTATTAAAAGGCTACTTACAAGTTATGGATGAGATTTTAGAGACTGGTATAAAACAAGGTGAATTTCAAGCAGATTTAAATGTTCGCGTGGCAAGACAAATGATCTTTGGAACAGTGGATGAAGTTGTGACCAATTGGGTAATGAGCGATCATAAGTATGATCTGGTCGCACTTTCAAAAACGGTACACGGGCTACTTATTGCAGCTTGTGGTTATCGTCAATAATGGGAGGGATCATGTTGAAATTCCTATCTGTAAGAGTTGAAGATCATATCGCGGTGGCGACGTTAAATCACGCACCAGCGAATGCGATGTCTTCACAAGTTATGCATGACGTTACTGAATTAATTGATCAAGTGGAAAAGGATGATAACATTCGTGTTGTTGTTATTCATGGTGAAGGACGTTTCTTCTCAGCGGGAGCAGATATTAAAGAATTTACATCTGTTACTGAAGCGAAGCAAGCAACAGAATTAGCACAGCTTGGACAAGTTACGTTTGAGCGTGTTGAAAAATGTTCAAAACCAGTTATTGCGGCAATTCATGGAGCGGCACTGGGCGGCGGCCTTGAGTTTGCTATGTCTTGCCACATGCGCTTTGCAACTGAAAGTGCAAAACTTGGTTTACCTGAATTAACACTTGGATTAATTCCTGGCTTTGCAGGTACACAGCGCTTACCACGTTATGTTGGGAAAGCGAAAGCTTGTGAAATGATGTTAACAAGTACACCAATTACTGGTGCAGAAGCATTAAAGTGGGGACTTGTTAACGGATTGTTCTCTGAAGAATCTCTTTTAGATGATACGCTTAAAGTTGCAAAACAAATTGCTGGAAAAAGTCCAGCAACAACTCGTGCTGTACTAGAGTTATTGCAAACGACAAAATCGTCTCATTACTATGAAGGTGTACAACGTGAATCACAGATTTTTGGTGAAGTATTTACGAGTGAAGATGGAAGAGAAGGTGTAGCTGCATTTTTAGAAAAGCGTAAACCTTCATTTAGTGGCAGGTAGTTCAATTATTTTTTTAATATAAATTAACAGAAAATTAAAATTGATAGAATCTTTCTGAAAAACAAGGGGGTAAATGGAATGAACATCTACGTACTCATGAAACGAACATTTGATACAGAAGAAAAAATCGTAATTAAAAACGGTGCAATTTACGATGGCGAAGCGGAATTCATCATCAACCCTTACGATGAATATGCAATTGAAGAAGCAATTCAAGTAAGAGACGCACAAGGTGGAGAAGTTACAGTTGTAACAGTCGGTGGCGAAGATAGTGAGAAAGAACTTCGTACTGCATTAGCAATGGGCTGTGATAAAGCTGTATTAATTAATATTGAAGATGATGTAGAAAATGGTGACCAGTTCACGACAGCAAAAGTGCTTGCTGAATATTTAAAAGATAAAGATGCAGATTTAATTTTAGGCGGAAACGTTGCAATTGATGGTGCATCTGGACAAGTAGGACCACGCGTAGCTGAAGCGTTAAATATTCCGTATGTAACGACAATTACAAAACTTGAAATTGACGGTACAAATGTGAAGATTGAGCGTGATGTTGAAGGTGATACAGAAGTGATTGCAACTTCATTACCAGTTTTAGTAACAGCACAGCAAGGTTTAAATGAACCGCGTTATCCATCGCTTCCAGGTATTATGAAAGCGAAGAAAAAGCCGCTAGAAGAATTAGAATTAGATGATTTAGATTTAGAAGAAGATGATGTGGAAGCAAAGACAAAAACAATTGAAATCTATTTGCCTCCTAAGAAAGATGCAGGAAAAGTGTTACAAGGCGAGCTGCAAGATCAAGTAAAAGAACTTGTATCGTTGCTCCATACAGAAGCGAAAGTAATCTAATAAAATACGAAATTATATATGCAGGAGGGAAAATCTATGGCTCGTAAAGTATTAGTAATGGGTGAAGTTCGTGATGGATCGCTACGTAACGTTTCTTTTGAAGCGGTAGCAGCAGCAAAAACAATTGCAGAAGGCGGTGAAGTAGTAGGTCTTCTAATTGGAGACAGCGTTGCCTCTTTTGCAAATGAATTGATTCATTACGGTGCAGATCGCGTTGTGACAGTTGAAAATGATAAATTAAAATCATATACATCTGATGGTTATGCACAAGCGTTTTTAGCTGTACATGCTGAAGAAAATCCAGAAGGTATTGTCTTTGGACATACAGCACTTGGCAAAGATTTATCACCAAAATTAGCAGCGAAGCTTGAAGCTGGTTTAATTTCTGACGTAACTGCTTTAGAGGTTGAAGGTGGAAATGTTATCTTCACTCGTCCAATTTACTCTGGTAAAGCATTCGAGAAGAAGATTGTAACAGACGGCATGTTATTTGCGACAGTGCGTCCAAATAACATTGCAACTCTGGAAAAAGATGAGTCTCGCAGCGGTGACGTATCTTCTATTACAGTTGATGTGAAAGATTTACGTACAATCATTCAAGATGTTGTCCGTAAAACGGCAGAAGGTGTGGATCTTTCTGAAGCGAAAGTTATTATCGCTGGTGGACGCGGTGTGAAGAGTGAAGAAGGCTTTAAACCATTAAAAGAGTTAGCTGACGTACTAGGTGGCGCTGTTGGGGCATCTCGTGGTGCTTGTGACGCTGAATACTGTGATTACTCATTACAAATTGGTCAAACTGGTAAAGTTGTTACCCCAGACTTATACATTGCATGTGGTATTTCTGGTGCGATTCAGCATTTAGCAGGTATGTCTAACTCAAAAATAATCGTTGCGATTAATAAAGATCCAGAAGCAAGTATCTTTAAAGTAGCTGACTACGGTATTGTCGGTGACTTATTCGAAGTTGTACCTCTTTTAACAGAAGAGTTTAAAAAGTTAAAAGTACATTCATGATTTTAGTACCCTTGAGTTCCAAGTGAAGTACCCCTATATATAGAAAAAGGTGAGAGATCCCCTGTCTCTCATCTTTTTAGTATTTAATCCGTATTTTTATATAGTATAAAGGAACATTTTTTTGTTACAATACATAACGATACATATTATTCGCCACGTATATAAGTTAATGATATACTCTTGGTAGAATATACTTGAAGGAGGAAATAAAATGGCAATTGTAAACGCAAATGACCAAAGCTTCGCAGCTGAAACTAGCGAAGGTGTTGTATTATTAGATTTCTGGGCACCTTGGTGTGGACCTTGTAAAATGATCGCTCCTGTATTAGAGGAAATCGATGCAGAACTAGGCGAAAAAGTAAAAGTAGTAAAAGTAGACGTTGATGAAAACCAAGAAACTGCTCGTCAATTCGAAGTAATGAGCATTCCAGCTCTTTTCGTATTAAAAGACGGTAAAGTAGTTGATCAAGCGTTAGGTTACAAACCGAAAGAAGCGTTAGTAGAATTAGTTTCTAAACACTTCTAAAATAAAAAAGCTACCATTTGGTAGCTTTTTTTATTTTCTTTTTTACAGTCTTTCCGTTACAATAAAAGAACGTATGTTGGGTGTTTGGGCATAGTATGTTTTCAAGGGAAAATAAAAATGCTAAGTATGTAGAAATGGAGGGAGACGAGTGCACGAACATTTGAAAGAGAAGTTGGCTATTTTACCAGATCAACCTGGTTGTTATTTGATGAAAGATAAGCAAGGAACGGTTATATATGTCGGAAAGGCAAAAGTGCTTAAAAATCGTGTGCGCTCGTACTTTACTGGTTCACATGATGGGAAAACACTGCGGCTTGTAGGAGAAATTGTTGATTTTGAATATATTGTAACTTCTTCGAATTTAGAAGCACTTATTTTAGAGTTAAATCTAATTAAAAAATATGATCCGAAATATAATATTCAATTAAAAGATGATAAAACATATCCTTTTATTAAAATTACAGCGGAGAAGCAACCTCGCTTACTCATTACTCGAAACGTAAAAAAAGATAAAGGGAAATATTTTGGTCCTTATCCAAATGCACAATCTGCTCATGAAACGAAAAAACTGCTAGATCGTATGTATCCACTTCGGAAATGCACGAATATGCCAGATAAAGTTTGTTTGTATTATCATATGGGTCAATGTTTAGCACCTTGTGTGAAAGAAGTGACGGAAGAACAAAATAAAGAAATTGTAGATGAAATTATTAAGTTTTTAAATGGTGGACATAAAGAAGTTCGTTCAGAACTAGAAATAAAAATGTATGAGGCCTCAGAGAAACTAGAGTTTGAACGTGCAAAAGAGTTGCGTGATCAAATTGCTCATATTGATGCGATTATGGAAAAGCAAAAGATGATTATGAGTGACTTAGTGGATCGTGATGTGTTTGGATATGCAGTGGATAAAGGATGGATGTGTGTTCAAGTTTTCTTCGTTCGAAAAGGAAAGCTAATTGAACGTGATGTTTCTATGTTTCCAATTTACGATGAACCAGAAGAGGGTTTTTTAACGTTTATCGGCCAATTTTATGAAAACAGTAGTCATTTTAAGCCGAAGGAAATTGTCGTTCCAGGAAGTATAGACTCGGAATTAGTAGAGCGCTTTTTAGAAGTGGAAGCGACGCAGCCGAAACGTGGTAAGAAAAAAGACCTTGTAGAATTGGCAAATAAAAATGCGAAGATTGCTCTTGAAGAGAAGTTTTACTTAATTGAACGTGATGAAGAACGAACGATTAAAGCGGTAGATCATTTAGGGAAGCAGCTTGGGATTGAAACGCCATATCGTATTGAAGCGTTTGATAACTCAAATATTCAAGGAACAAATCCCGTTTCTGCAATGATTGCTTTTATCGATGGGAAACCGGCGAAGAAAGAGTATCGAAAATATAAAATTAAAACGGTTCAAGGACCAGATGATTATGAGTCTATGAGAGAAGTTGTGAGGCGCCGTTATACAAGGGCGCTTAAAGAAAATTCACCTTTACCTGATTTGATTATTATTGATGGAGGAAAAGGCCATCTAGCGGCTGCAAGTGATATTTTAGAGAATGAGCTCGGATTATATATTCCGATGGCAGGTCTTGTAAAAGATGATAAACATAAAACCTCCCATTTAATTATTGGGGATCCACCGGAACCTGTGATACTTGAGAGAAATAGTCAAGAATTTTATTTGTTGCAGCGTATTCAAGATGAGGTGCATCGATTTGCGATTACATTCCATCGTCAATTACACGGGAAATCTGTCATTCAATCAGCATTGGATGATATTCCAGGAATCGGTGATAAACGGAAAAAGGTATTGTTAAAACATTTTGGTTCATTAAAGAAGATGAAAGAAGCTTCTATAGAGGAATTTGTCGAAGCGGGTATGCCGAAAAATGTCGCGGAGACGATTTATACGTATTTAACAGATAAGAAGACGTTGTAGTTTACAACGTCTTCTGTTTTTTGGTATAATTTCTGAAGATTTAAAATAAACGTATCTGAATGAAAATACAAAAAAGTCAACTAAACTGATATGTCTAGTTGACTGTAGGTAATGCTTACACTTCAATGAGATCTTTTATATCCCATTTTACAAGAAATGTAATAGAGTCAGAACGTTTTTTCTTTTCTTCGTATGACTCTGCAACGACGTTCCGTTGCTTTTGGATTTGTTCAGCGATGAATCCGGCTTCTAGTTGATAAGAAGAATGTCGTTTTTGTTTTTGACGTTCTGCGATGAGTGTGCCTTTAAGTTGGAACTGCATTTCACGACGCTTATGTTCAACAATGCTTAAAGTGCCCCAGCCAGCCTTTTCAAAGAACTGAATGACTTCTTCAATTGTTTCTAGCGGATATTTTCTTGCAAGGTTTCTACCAGACCAGTATAAAATACCATCTAAATCGTTGCCGATT
The DNA here is from genome assembly GCF_001816185.2 of Bacillus sp. RZ2MS9. NCBI lineage: Bacteria > Bacillati > Bacillota > Bacilli > Caryophanales > Bacillaceae > Bacillus > Bacillus sp. RZ2MS9. Next base: position 4,428,708 of record NZ_CP049978.1, on the reverse strand, counting down.
AAATCAGGTAGTAATTCTTCACGTAGCAATTCATAAGCGAAGGCGTTCAATGAAACATCTTCTAAAGATGTTGTATCGATTGTATTTTTACTCACAATATTCCCCTCTTTCTATAGGGATTATTATATAACATTTCACATTTATAAAAACAGATTTTTCTTTAGGAAAATCTGAATATATAAGAAGAAAAAAAGAATTGGCAAATTATATGCAAATTATGTATACGTTTTCTTGACGCTTCGACAAAAATAGGAGTAAAATGAACTTGGTATCAAATTATGCTGAAATATTTCGAATAATTTTTTCAGTTTTTCTTATGCCAATAGTGAAAAAACATTATTGTCATAAACTAATCTGAAAACAGCAGTCAAACATTCAAGGGGGGTAATGGGGACATGAAAGGCCGCGAGTATACGTTTCGTAAGTGGCACTCATTAATGGGGGTCATCCCGGTTGGTGTCTTTTTGACGCAACATTTAACTGTAAACAACTTTGCAACACGAGGAGCAGAGGCTTTTAACAAAGCTGCAGGCTTTATGGAGCTCCTTCCATTCCGGTATGCGCTAGAAATTTTCATCATCTTTTTACCGATACTGTACCATGCTATATATGGCTTATATATTGCATTTACAGCTAAGAACAATGCGGTTTCTTACGGTTATTTCCGTAACTGGATGTTCGTTTTCCAAAGAATTTCAGGTATCGTTACGCTGATCTTCATTTCTTGGCACGTCTGGGAAACTCGTATTCAAGCAATGTTAGGTAAAGAGGTAAACTATGATATGATGGCAGATATTTTAAACAATCCAGCTATGTTTGCATTCTACTTAGTTGGTGTTGTTTCAACAATTTTCCACTTTGCAAATGGACTATGGACATTCTGCATCAGCTGGGGAATTACAGTATCTCCACGTTCACAAAGAATCTCTACTTATGTAACATTAGCTATTTTCTTAGGTTTATCTTATGTAGGTGTGAGTGCATTATTAGCGTTCATCGATCCACAGCTAGCAAACCAGTAAGGAGTGGGAGAGCATGAAAGGGAAACTTATAGTAGTCGGCGGTGGCTTGGCTGGCTTAATGGCAACGATTAAAGCGGCAGAAGCAGGAGTAAATGTTGAACTGTTTTCTTTAGTACCAGTAAAACGTTCACATTCTGTATGTGCTCAGGGCGGAATTAACGGTGCCGTAAATACGAAAGGTGAAGGGGATTCTCCATGGATCCACTTTGACGATACAATTTATGGTGGGGACTTCTTAGCGAACCAACCACCAGTTAAAGCAATGTGTGAAGCAGCACCTGGTATCATTCATTTAATGGACCGTATGGGTGTTATGTTCAACCGTACGGAAGAAGGACTTCTTGATTTCCGTCGATTTGGTGGAACGCAACATCACCGTACAGCATTTGCTGGTGCAACAACTGGACAGCAATTACTTTACGCATTAGATGAGCAAGTACGTCGTCACGAAGTAGCAGGACTTGTAACGAAATATGAAGGTTGGGATTTCTTACGAGCTGTTGTTGATGATGAAGGTGTGTGCCGAGGAATCGTTGCACAAGACTTACAAACTATGGAGATTAGAAGTTTCGGAGCAGATGCCGTGATTATGGCAACAGGGGGCCCTGGTATCATTTTCGGAAAATCAACAAACTCCATTATCAATACAGGTACAGCAGCTTCTGCTGTATATCAACAAGGCGCATATTATGCAAACGGTGAGTTCATTCAAATTCACCCAACGGCAATTCCTGGAGACGATAAATTACGTCTTATGAGTGAATCTGCACGTGGTGAAGGTGGACGTGTTTGGACATATAAAGATGGTAAACCATGGTACTTCTTAGAAGAAAAATATCCGGCTTACGGAAACCTTGTACCTCGTGACATCGCAACGCGTGAAATCTTTGATGTTTGCGTAGAGCAAAAACTAGGTATTAACGGTGAAAACATGGTGTACTTAGATCTTTCTCATAAAGATCCAAAAGAACTAGATATTAAACTAGGTGGAATTATTGAAATCTATGAGAAATTTACAGGGGATGATCCTCGTAAACTACCGATGAAAATCTTCCCAGCTGTTCACTATTCAATGGGCGGACTATGGGTTGATTATAAACAGATGACAAATATTCCAGGTTTATTTGCAGCAGGTGAGTGTGATTATTCTATGCACGGTGGTAACCGTCTTGGTGCAAACTCACTATTATCAGCAATTTATGGTGGTATGGTAGCAGGACCAAACGCAATTGAGTATATGAAAGGTCTTTCTAAATCATCTGATGCTGTTTCATCTACTGTATATGAGCAAAATGAATTAATCGAAACAGAGAAATTTAACAATATTTTAACGATGGATGGTAACGAAAATGCGTATGTTCTTCATAAAGAGCTTGGAGAATGGATGACAGATAACGTTACAGTAGTTCGTGAAAATAAAAAATTATTAGAAACAGATGCGAAAATTGAAGAATTAATGGCTCGTTACAAACGTATTAACATTAACGATACAGCAAGATGGAGTAACCAAGGTGCTTCATTTACACGCCAACTTGCAAATATGTTTGAGTTAGCACGTGTTATTACAATTGGCGCATATAACCGTAATGAGAGCCGTGGGGCGCATTACAAACCTGAATTCCCAAATCGTGATGATGCAAACTTCTTAAAAACTACGATGGCAAAATTTGAGGGAGAAGGAAATGCACCAGCATTCCATTACGAGGACGTTGATATTTCGTTAATTAAACCACGTAAACGTGATTATTCTTCAAAACACGATGTAGCTGCTAAGGGTGAAGAGAAGGGGGATAAACAACATGTCTGAGAAAACAATCCGCCTCATCATTACGAGACAAGACGGGCCAGATGCGCAAGCGTTTGACCAAGAGTTTGAAATTCCATATCGTCCGAATATGAATATTATCTCAGCACTTATGGAAATCCGTCGTAATCCTGTTGATTCAAAAGGGAACCAAACAACTCCGATTGCATGGGATATGAACTGCTTAGAGGAAGTATGTGGTGCATGTTCGATGGTGATTAACGGAAAACCACGTCAATCATGTACGGCACTTATCGATCAATTAGAGCAACCAATTCGCTTAAAACCGATGAAGACATTCCCGGTTGTACGTGACTTGCAAGTTGATCGTAGTCGCATGTTTAATGCTCTAAAACGCGTTAAAGCGTGGATTCCAATTGATGGTACGTATGACCTAGGTCCAGGGCCAAGAATGCCTGAGAAAAAGCGTCAATGGGCTTATGAGCTTTCAAAATGCATGACATGTGGTGTTTGCTTAGAATCATGTCCAAACGTAAACAGTAAGTCTGACTTTATTGGACCAGCACCGTTATCACAAGCTCGCTTATTCAACTCACATCCAACGGGTGAAATGCATAAAGCAGATCGCTTACGTGCAATTATGGGAGATGGAGGACTAGCAAACTGTGGTAACTCTCAAAACTGTGTGCAATCATGTCCGAAGGGTATTCCTTTAACAACTTCAATTGCGGCATTAAACCGTGATACAACAATTCAATCGTTCAAAGATTTCTTTGGTAGCGATAATAACTATTAATAAATATTGCCTCTTCATATCGAAGAGGCAATATTTATAACTTTATTTTTCTGTTTATTCTGTTTATTTAAAGGTGAAAAGGGGAGATAACAATGAAGAGGATTTCTTATATTGAAGACTTTGAGCAATGGGAAAGTGGTTTTTCGTTTTACAACCCTGTAAAGGTTCGTTTTGGTGAAGTAGATATGTTTGGACATGTAAATAATGTCGTTGCTTTTACTTATTTTGAAGAAGCTCGTATTGCGTTGTTTAAAGAACTTGGATTTATGCAAGAGTGGACACATGCATCATCAGAAACGATGATCGTTGTTGCGGATTTACAATGTAATTTTATTAAGCAAATATATTTTGATGAACAGCTGAAGGTGTATGTAAAGGCAGGATCGGTCGGGAATTCTTCTTTAGATTTACATTATATGGTGAAGAATGCAGCAGGAGAGGTTTGTTTAGTAGGTCGTGGAATGATGGTTCAAGCGTCGAAAAAAACAGGAAGAGGCGAACCATGGCCTGAAGAATGGAAGAAGAAATTACTACAATAATAGAGTGAAAGAAAAATAAGAGAGCAATTTGCTCTCTTATTTTTTGTCTTCCATCGCTTCTTCTAATGTTAAGTGATGTTTATATAGGTATGTAGCGTATGGATTACCAACGTAGCGTAAGTGCCATGGTTCATATGCATATTCTGTTGTATCTGTTTTATCTTCTAAGTAACGAATGACAAAGCCGAATTCATGAGCGTGTTCTGCGACCCATTTTCCTTCTGCTGTCTCCCCGAAGATAGGCTCTAATTGAAATTTAGCTGATTTTGAACTAATATCCATTGCTAAACCCGTTTGGTGTTCACTTGTACCAGGAATTGCGCTTACCGAATTAGCTTCGGCTTTTCCTTGGCGTCTAACGTATGTATCATGCAACGATTTTTGGCGTTTGTATGAACGATAACCAGATACAGCTGTAAGATCAAGCCCTTCTTTTTTCGCAGCTTTAAACATGTTTTCAAGTGCCTCTGCAGCATCTTTTCGCAGCAATGTTTTTTCTTTATCTTTTGGACTAATAAATGGTACATTTGGTCTCGTTAAGTCTTCAGGAATGTATCCATCTGGTAGTTTTCGATGTTTATTAATTAAGACAAGATTAGATTTGGGATTTGTTACCACTGAAAAGTCATTGTCTATTTTCTTTGCATTATGATCAGCTTTTGGAAAAGCAGGAATCTCTTCTTTTTTATGGTTATTATGCTTTTGACTTTCGACAGCTTTTGCTTCATTATGTAGTGGTGTTTTAGAACCAAAGTAAGCGAAAGATGTGATCCCGATTACAATAGTAGTGGCAGAAATAATTATTATCTTTTTCATGATGCCTTGTAATCACAGTCCCTTCTTAATAAAATGTGTAATGTTTTTTTTATTATAAATCTAGTTTGTTGGAAAAGGAATATAAGAGTCATAACGTAATAGAAATGCAAAGAAAATGTCAGAAAATGTGTGAATTTGTAGTATTTTTTTATATAATTCATTTCTTATCTTTCATGAAATGCATTTTTTATGTAATATATATACATAAGAAGATGTAGCGATTATCGAGAATAGAGAACTTCTTGTATAGACTGGGAGTGAATGGGAATGGATTTTGCAACAATTATTGGACTTATTTTAGGATTTGTAGCAGTGATAGTAGGGATGGTCGTCAAGGGCGCTGACATAACAGCCTTATTAAATCCTGCCGCAGCATTAATTATTTTTATCGGTACATTTGCTGCAGTATGTATTGCATTTCCGATGAATCAACTAAAAAGGGTTCCAAAACTATTTAAAGTTCTTTTTGGTTCAAATAAAAAGGATTTAAGTTATGAACAGTTGCTAGAATTATTTGTTCATTGGACATCTGAAAGTAGAAAATACGGTATTTTGTCTTTAGAGCAACAATTAGACAAAATTCAAGATGAATTTCTTTTGCGCGGTATGAAATTTGTGATTGATGGCGTATCCGCAGAAGATTTGGAGCAGATTTTGGAATCTGAATTAGAGGCAATTGAAGAAAGACATGCAAAGGGAGCTGCTATTTTTTCGCAAGCTGGTACGTATGCACCGACATTAGGAGTTTTAGGTGCTGTTATCGGTCTTGTAGCTGCGCTTGGTAACTTAACTGATATTGAAAAGTTAGGTCATGCTATTTCGGGTGCGTTTATTGCAACGATTTTTGGTATTTTTTCAGGTTATGTATTATGGCATCCATTTGCAAATAAGTTAAAGCAAAAATCTTCAGCTGAAATTGAGAAAAAACGTTTAATCATTGATTGTTTATTAATGTTACAAGAAGGTACATATCCGTTTATTATGAAGAACCGCATTTTAGGTGCACTTTCTGCAACTGAGCGTAAAAAGCTAGAAAAAGGAGCAGAAAAAAATGCGGAGTAAGAAAAATAGAAGAGGCAAAAAGAAAAAACATGATGAGCATATCGATGAAACATGGTTAATCCCATATTCTGATATGTTAACGTTGTTATTTGCATTGTTTATCGTTTTATTCGCAATGAGTAGTATAGATGCTGCGAAGTTTAAACAGATGGCAGTTGCTTTTCGAAGTGAATTAGCTGGGGGAACAGGTAACAAAGAATTTTTAAGCGATCAAAAGCCAAATGATGAAAAAGAATTATCAGCAAGTAGCCTTGAGGCAGAACAAGCAAAAAAACAAGAAGAAGCTAGAGCTAAAGAAAAAAAAGAGATGGATGAATTGAAAGCATTACAAAAAAAGATTGATCAATATATTAATGAAAAACAATTATCCTCTTCTTTTCAAACTAAATTAACTGAAAAGGGATTAATGGTGACAATATTAGAAAATATACTGTTTGATTCGGGGAAAGCAGATGTGAAATTAGAATCTTTAGGGATTGCAAAAGAGATGTCTAGCTTACTTGTTTCAGCGTCACCTCGTGAAATTACAGTATCGGGTCATACGGATAATGTCCCTATTGCCAATGCGCAGTTTGCGTCGAATTGGGAATTAAGTACGCAGCGGGCAGTTAATTTTATGCAAGTATTACTGCAAAATAAAGAATTACAACCAGAAAAATTTAGTGCGATTGGATACGGAGAATACCGTTCAATTGCTCCAAACGATACACAAGAAGGAAAGGCAAAGAATAGACGTGTGGAAGTATTTATCTTGCCTTTAACAGAGAAAGTAAAATAAAAGAGGATGGCGAATGCCATCCTCTTTTATTTTACTTCAAATGATTTTAAGTTGTCGCGACGGATTTTATCTTTTTCTGCATCTGATTTTTTGAAATCATAATCATATAAAGCGCCTTCCCAATCGCCATACATTGGATTCGGGAAAATAATGAATTTCTCACCAAATTGTGCTTTTGAATCTGCTACTGTTTGGTTACGATCTTTTACAGATTTTCCATCAAAACCTGTGAAATCAGATAAGTTATCACCGAAGAATAAGACAATATCATGAGTTTGAGAAACGAGTTCACGGCGTTTTTCTTTTCCTTTTTCTTTCGGATCTTGTAGTAATATATGTTCTTTCGTTGCTTGAGGAGCACCTACACGCTCAAGATTTTTAATTGTCGCATCTAGTTGATTCGTTTTACGATTTGAGATGTAGTAAATATCTACACCTTTAGACTCTGTATATTTTAAGAAATCAATTGCGCCTGGAAGGGCTTCAGCCTCAGCTTTGTTAATCCAATCATCCCATTTGTAAGGATAGCCTTTGCCTGTTTTTACGCTCATTGCTTGATGAGGACTGTTATCTAAAACAGTTTCGTCTAAATCAAGCACGATAGCAGGTTTTTTCTCTGTCCCTTTTGCAAGAATTGCATCAAGCTTTAATTGACCAATGTTGTACCCTTGGTAGTAAAGTGCTTTCGTTTCACCGGCTGTTTGATACCATAAATCAGCCATTAATTGTTGTTCTGTTAATTTTACTTTCTCTTCTTTTGCCACTGTTTTCTCTGGTGTTCCTGAACATGCTACAAGTGATGTAGATAGAACCGCTACAGATAATAAAGTGGTAATGCCCCTCTTCATCTTCATATGTATCCTCCTTGATGTTAGAAAATCATTTTATATTATATATTAAAATATAATATTTTTATATGAACATTTGCATATTGTCTTTTGTATATATAGTAGTATGTCCTATATTAGAAAGATGAGCAAAATAATAATAGTTGTTTTGACAATTTTTATTGTCGTAATGACAATTATAATTGACAAAAAGAACTTTGTTATTTACAATTTTAACTAAATAGGACAAATGATGGATTAATGACGATGTTTACATATAAGAGGATGAAGCGTGGTGCTATATTTTGTCTTGAATAAACATAGTCTTTGAAAGAGAGTACGAATGATACTAAAGGGGAGGCTTTATACTTGAGTTTACAAATTCAAAACTTAACGAAACAATTTGGGGAATCAAAAGCAGTTAACGGTTTGCAAATTTTGTTACCAAAAGGTGAAGTACTAGGGTTACTTGGACGAAATGGTGCAGGGAAAACAACAACAATCAAAATGCTTCTCGGATTATTAACGCCTAATGAAGGTTCGATTACATGGGATGGAAAAGCATTTGGAAATAGTGGTGTAACAATTGGGTATTTACCAGAAGAAAGAGGTTTATATACAAAAAGTAGAGTAATAGATCAGCTGCGATATTTTGGTAGATTAGAAGGAATGTCGAAGAAAGAAGTAGATCATGCTATTGATCACTGGTTAGAGCGTTTAGCGATACCAGAATATAAATTTAAAACGGCTGGAGAGCTTTCAAAAGGGAATCAGCAAAAAATCCAATTAATTGCTGCTCTTCTTCATAATCCGGAACTTCTCATTTTAGATGAACCATTCAGCGGTCTTGATCCAGTTAATGCTGGGGTGTTAGCTAGTATTATTGAAGAACAAGTACAGAGCGGAAAGACGATTATTTTATCAAGTCATCGTATGGAACAAGTAGAGGCTTTTTGCCAACATGTATGTATTTTGAAAAAAGGTGAAGCAGTCGTAAAAGGACAGCTAAGTGATATTAAGAAAGAATACGGTTTCCGTAATTTAACGATTGAAGATACAGTAGAGAATGAAAAGGGATTAGAAGCTATACATGTATCGTATGAAAAACAACAAGGCCTTCTTTATGTGAAAGTACAAGACGATGCGGAAGCTCTCAAGATTTTGCAACAGTTGCAAGAGCAAGGTGTTAGCTTACGACAATTCAAAATGTTAGAGCCGACGTTAAACGAAATCTTTGTAGAGAGGGCGAAATAACGATGCGTAAATTTTCTCACGTATTTTCATTTTATTTTAGGGAAGCATTTTTATCTAAAAAATCATTAATTACGAGTGCGATTTTATTTTTAGTTGTGTTTGGGATTTTTGCATTTAATCATTTTACTTCAGGCGATGATAAAAATAAGGATAAAGATAAAATTGCAGTTGTAGTAGAGAGTTCCACATATAAAGTACAAAAAGATGAGCTAAATAAGCTATTGCCATCAGCAAAAATAACAATTGGTTCAAAGGATGATTTTGATAAACTGCATAAGCAAGTAGAAGAAGGCGATTTAGATGGTCTATTCCATGTGACGGAAAAGGATGGGGCTCCATCGATTACATATATGTATAATGGATTTCCAAGCCAAGCAACTTCTGCAATTATGGCAGGATATTTAAAGCAACAATATACGATGGTGACGATTGCCAAAAATAATGTTTCACCAGAAATTGCACAGCAATTACAAACAGAAATTCAAGTAAAGCAAGAAGCGATAAAAGATCGTACATCTTCTTTCGGAATTGCCTATTTCTTTACATTTGCTTTATATATGTTTATTGTAGCGTTCGGAAATACAATCGCAATGAATATTGCATCTGAAAAGGCGTCACGTGTAATGGAAGTAATGCTTCCGAAAGTGAAGCCTCTTACGATGATGTATGCGAAAATTTTAGCGGTTGTTTCAACGGCGTTATTGCAACTTGTCATATTGGCGTGTGGTTATCTTATTCCATATTTGTTAGGTTGGGTCGATTTAGAAAGTGCCTCACTATTTGGTATTCCAATTGACTTTACGAAATTAGATGCAAAGGTTATCAGCATGTTTCTTGTTTATTTCATTACGGGATATTTACTTTATGCGATGATGTATGCTGCTGCTGGAGCTGTCGTGTCTAAGACGGAGGATTTACAAGCTGTATCTTTCCCGGTAATGATTTTAATTATGGCTGCATTCTTTATTAGTATTAAATCATTAAGTGATCCGAATAGTACTATCGTCGTTGTAAGTTCTTACATTCCATTCTTTACACCGATGGTTACCTTCTCACGTATTGTAGCTGGTGAAGCAGGTATGCTAGAAATTACGATAACATTAGCAGTCTTATTGGCGACAATTGCGGTATTAAATGCTGTTACAAGCCGCATTTACGTAAACGGCGTAATGAATTACTCAGATAAAGTGAAATTTAAAGATTTAGCGAAATTTATAAAGCGTCAATAATGAGAGAAAAGCGTGATTTCTTATTGAAATCATGCTTTTTCTTTATGTATAAATTAAAAATAGTATATAATGATAAGAGTCGTCTTTTAATAGAATGAATAAAAAGGAGGGTGTGCAGATGGGGATTAGTAGTCGTTTTACAGTAGGTGTTCATATGCTGACATTACTTGCGATAGATCGAAACTCTCGCTGTACCTCTGAATGGATTGCCGGTAGTGTGAATACAAATCCAGTTGTGATTCGTCGCATTACAGGAATGTTGAAGAGAGCAGGACTTGTTGATGTACAAGCTGGTAAAGGTGGTACGACACTTGCTCGAGATTTAGAAGAAATTACATTACTTGATGTATATAAAGCAGTGGAAGTTGTAGAAGAAGGACAGCTATTTTCCTTCCATGAAAATCCCAACATTGAATGTCCAGTAGGAGCTAATATTCAATCAGTATTAGAAATTATTTTAATGCAAGCGCAAGAAGCGATGGAAAACGTACTTGCAAATGTAACGGTAGATCAATTAGTTACAAATTTAAAGTCTAAAATGAAAGAATAAAAAAAGCGAGCTTCCTCATAATGAGGGCTCGCCTTTTTTTATTCAGAAATATTGAAAATTCTATTTTTCAGTATTTAAAATGAATTTACCTACGATAGCTGCGAAGATACCACCAAGAATTGGTGCTACGATGAATACCCATAGTTGAGAAAGTGCTTCTCCACCAACAAATAAAGCTGGTGCGATACTACGAGCTGGGTTAACAGATGTTCCAGTTAACGGAATTCCTAATAAGTGAATTAAAACTAATGTGAAACCAATTACTAGTCCAGCTAAAGAAGAACTTCCTTTTTTACCTGTTACAGCAACGATAACTAAAATAAATACGAAAGTTAAAATGAACTCAACTAAAAATGCTCCAGATAAACCAAGAGTTCCGAAACCATTTTGTCCTAAATTATCTAAAGGTGTTTTAGCAGATTTTAAAATTGTTACTAACGTTGCAGTTCCTAATAAACCACCTAAAATTTGAGCTAATACATAATAACAAAGTTCCATAGCGTTCATTCGTTTGTTGATGAACATAGCTACTGATACTGCTGGGTTAATGTGACATCCAGAAATTGTTCCGATGCTATATGCCATAGCTACAATAGATAGACCGAAAGCCATAGCGATTCCTAATGTTCCAATTCCTTCAATTCCGCCGCCAGTGACAGCTACTCCAGTTCCGAATAATACAAGTACAAATGTACCAATAAATTCAGCGATTGCTTTTTTTAACATAATTTACCTCCTATTAATGCGCATGAAACGTATTATAACATAAGTTTTAGTATAAGCAGCCAATGAAATACTATTCTGATAAGGCGAAATAGGGGGACAATAAAAAAGAGTATGGTTCATCTCTATAGAACCATACCCTTTTTTTATGCTGATTTTTTCTGTTTAACGACTGGAACAGAACGGTTTAAAATACTATTTGCAACCATTCCTAACATGATAATAATCATTCCGATGAGAGAAAGTCCTCCAGGGAGTGAACCATTTAAGAAAATGATTTCTCCAAGTACGGTAAAGACCATCGTTCCAGCTTGTGTTGCTTCAACAGCTCCAAGTAGAGCGAGGTTATCTTTTGCTAAGTCAGTAGCAAAGAAAAATGTCATCGTTGCAATAACACCGGAACATAATGCTAACAAAAATCCTTGAAGCATTTGGTTGGATGTTGGAATGCCAGTAGTAGAAAATCCGTATATACCAAGCAAGATTGTTATAGGAAGACTTCCAATTGCCATTCCTAATACACGTTGGAACGTATCAAGGCGTCCACCAACAAGCTCCATCATTTTTCGGTTACCGAACGGATATAAGAAAGCGGCTAATACGACAGGTAAAAAACCTGAAATGAACTGAGTCATTGTAATATGGCCTGCGGCAGTTGCTTGCATACAAATTACACCAAGTAAAATAAATAATGCAACATATAAGCTACGAAGTGGAATTTTTCCACGTACAAGTTTCGTACCTGATTTTGTTTCTATTTTCACGAAAAATAGTGGTGATAGTAGTAAACCAGCTAAAATCGTAACTTGCCAAGTTCCAGCAACGAGCCAAGCTGGAGAAAAGACAGCTGCGAAACTTAATAAAGAATAAAAACCAATACCGGCAACAGAACCCCATCCGATCCATGCCAATGGATGTTTTTTTAACTCTTCCCATAATCCCCTAAAGTTTTTGCGAAATAAAACGATAAGGAATAAAATAGGAAGAGCAAATAAAAAACGGAAGGAAGCTGTCCAAGCCCAGCTCGTTCCAGATACATTCATTGCTCTATTAATAATAAAGGTTGCAGAAAAAAAGGCCGATGATAAAAGACCTAATAAAATTGCGCGCATGAAGTATAACACTCCTTTCGAAAATAAATAATTATGTATAGTATGATATACTTTTAATTATTAAAAGTAAACTATTTTATACTTTAAGGTGGTTTTATATATGAAAGAAAATGAAGATATGCAAACGAAAGAAGTCATTCAACAAGTTGGACAGTTATTGAGACAAATTCGAAATGAACAGAAATTAAGTTTAGAAGAATTAGCTCATAAAACAGGAGTTAGTAAATTAACATTAGGAAAGATCGAAAGAGGGGAAACAAATCCGACACTAGCTGTCATTTGGAAAATAACGAAAGGGTTATCAATTCCTTTATCCAGATTAATGGTTGTTGGAGAACCTGTAGCTGTTGCGCGCTGTGGAGAAGGATTTGCAGTAGATGAAGGACAAGCGTGGCATTTAGAAACGATGTTCCGTTATACGAAAGAAACAGGGATGGAAATGCACCGTGCTTGTTTACGATCAAATAGTATATATGAGCCAGAAGCTCATCATGAAGGTGCGATTGAGCTTGTAACGGTAATGAAAGGGAAAGTGTCTATTCAAGTGGAGAATGATGTATACGAATTAAATGAGTTTGATTCCATTCAATTTGAAGCGAATAAGAAGCATATTTATAAAAATGAAGAAGAAGAAGTAGCGGTATTACATTTAACGATGAAATATTCTTCATGAAAAAATCACCTATAGGATTCTATAGGTGATTTGCTCTTCTTAAGTATGTGAAATAATGCCGTTAGTACGAACGTGGCATAAGTAATAAACAAATGAAATAAACTAAAAATCCTGTCCCAAAACATAAAACAGCAATAACCCAAATGATACGAATAAGAGTAGAGCTAATATCAAAATATTCTCCTAAACCACCACATATACCAAATAGCATTTTATCAGTTTCGGATTTACATAACTTTTTTGACATATTCCAATCAACTCCTTTTTATATCAAACTGCATACTTTTATTCTATATGGAAATTTATGAGAAGACTATGGGGTTGTATTACATTTTTTTGTGAGAAGTGATCGTATTAATTGTCTTAATTTTCAGTGGATATTAAACTTGTAGTTATGAGGTGATTTTTAATAAAGGGTGGGGAAATAGAGATGACAGTATATTGGTTGACTAACGTAATGCTTGAATCAGGATATACATATGAAGAAGAGAGAATTTCACAAACAGAAACAGAATTATGCAGTTTACTTATTGAAGATGGTCGAATTAAAAAAATTATAAAAGGGATTGTTCAAGAGGAAGATATAGTAACTTTTGATGCTAAGAACTTATTAATGTTGCCAGCTTTCAAAGAGATGCACATTCACATTGATAAAACATATTATAGTGGCCCATGGAAAGCTTGTATGCCAGCAGAAAGTATTTTTACACGTTTTAATGAAGAAGAAAAAATTTTACCAAAGCAATTAGCGACTGCCCAAAATAGAGCGGAAAATATGCTAGAGTTACTACTGCAAAATGGTGCAACGAATATTAGAACGCATTGTAATGTCGATCCGATTATTGGGCTTGGTAATCTGGAGGCGACGTTAGCGGCATTAGAAACATATAAAAATCGAGTGTCTAGTAGAATTGTTGCGTTTCCGCAACATGGATTATTGCGCAGTGATTCTGTGCAACTCGTGAAAGATGCGATGCGTATGGGTGCTCATCTAGTCGGAGGAGTAGATCCAGCTACAGTAGATAATGACATTGAAAAGTCATTACATACAATTATGGATATCGCAGTAGAATTTAATGCGGATGTTGATATTCATTTGCACGATGCGAATAATCTTGGAACGTTTACGATGAAGAGATTGGCAAGTTTAACAGAAGAAGCAGGATGGCAAGGCCGTGTAACGATTAGTCATGCACTTGGACTTGGTGGTGTTACTGATAAAGAGGCTGAAGAAGTGGCAGAAAGACTCGCAAATGTAAATATTGATATTACTTCAACAGTGCCAATTGGTAAACAAGTAATCCCAATTCCGTTATTAGATAAAAAAGGCGTTAAGGTTTCATTAGGCAATGATAGCATTACAGATCATTGGTCACCGTTTGGAACAGGTGATATGCTTCAAAAGGTGAATCGATTAGCAGAGCGTTTTGGGTGGAGTGACGAAAGGTCTTTAGGAAAAGCACTCCGCTTTATTACAGGAGGAAAAGAAACGTTAAATAATGAAGGGAAGCGAGTATGGCCGAATATAGGGGATGAAGCGAACTTTGTTTTGACGAATGCGACATGCGCTGCTGAAGCAGTAGCGCGTCAAACAGAAAAACGTTTAGTCGTGTATAAAGGAAATATTGTTGTTGGAAGTTTAAATGAGGTGGAATTAAATAATCTTGTGTAGAAGAATCGTTTAAATATTTTGAGGAGGGTTCTAATGGTGAGTATAGAACTCTTCTTTTTTATTCTTACAATATATTTTTATAGGAAAGCTAGAAGGGATGAAAAAATTGGACAATCAACATAACCAAAATCATATTATGGGAACTTTGCAATGGTTTATATTTTTATTAGCAAATTCAATCGCACTACCAATTGTCGTTGGCGGATTATTTCATCTTACGACGGAAGAAATATTTTATTTAATGCAGCGTACGTTTTTTGTAGTTGGTATATCTTCTTTTTTACAAGGATGGCTTGGGCATAGACTGCCAATTGCGGATGGGCCGGCTGGATCTTGGGTTGGTGTATTTACCGTACTTGCTTATGCAACGGCCGGACAAGATCAATTACATAGTACACTGCAAATTTTAGAATTAGGAATGATAATCTCCGGTGTTATTTTAATAGGATTAGGAGTAACTGGTTTTATAGGACGTATTTTATTTTTATTTACGCCGCTTGTGACAGGGACGTTTTTACTTTTATTATGTTTACAATTAAGTGGTGTATTTTTAAAAGGAATGTTAGGAATTACAGCTACTATTTCTCAAATCGACGGATTTACAGCAATGATCGCGTTTAGTATATTTCTGTTCGTTATTATACTATCTAATTTTGGAAAAGGCTTTGTCAAAAGTTATGCAGTTTTAATAGGATTAATTAGTGGGTGGATTATTTTTCTCATTGCAGGAAAAGTGACAATCCCATCTCAAGTAACTCATTTTGTGCAACTTCCACATATATTTGCTTGGGGACTTCCAAAATGGAATACAGGTATGGCTGTATCAAGTTTCGTTATGGTATGTATTTTAGTTTCGAATACGGTGGCAGCTATTATAGCAATTAATCAAGCAACTATTCATAAAGCGACTATTGAACAAAAACAGTTGAAAGATGGAACATGGGTTGGAGGGATTTCGCATCTCATCTCTTCTGTATTTTCAACTGTAGGTGTCGTTCCGTTACCAGCAACGGCAGGATTTATACGTTTAACAAAACAAAAGTATATACGATCGTTCTTAATGGCATGTGCGTTACTAGTCGTAATGTCTCTTTTTCCAAGTATTATTCGTTACTTAGCATCTTTACCATCAGCTGTCGCATCGGCTGTTTTAATGGCTTCGTTCGTACAGTTAATTGGAATTGGATTTAATAATATAAAACAAGTGCCGATGAGTGAAAGGAATGTGACGATTTTAGGCGTTGCAGTATTATTTGGCAGCGGCGTTATGTTTTTACCGTCTGGAGCACTCCAATCCTTGCCGTCTGTTATGCAATATATATTCGGTAATGGTTTATTTGTAGGTACGGTTGTAAGTATATTGCTAGAACAAATATGGCGCGTTGGAAAGTAAGTGGATAAAAAGAGTGTACGCACTGTATAAAAGTCTAAAATAACATAGGAAATAAAGCCCATTTTCATTCACCACCTGCACATTTCGTTCATACAATATCTTGACTAAATAAACACCCAACTTACACATACACAGCTCTGGCTTAAGCAAGGAGGGTTATACCAGTTGAAGGAAAAAGCGTATCAATCTAAACCTTTACTCACAAAGAGAGAGAGAGAAGTATTTGAATTGCTGGTTCAAGATAAAACAACGAAGGAAATTGCAGGTGAACTTTTTATAAGTGAAAAGACAGTTCGCAACCACATCTCAAACGCAATGCAAAAGCTAGGGGTTAAAGGACGTTCACAAGCAGTTGTGGAGCTTCTTCGTATGGGAGAGCTCGAATTATAAGAAAGCAGCCGACTTTTATATAAAAGTCGGCTATTTTTTGTTTGCTTCACTTGCTATATGAATGATAAGAACACTCCATACATAAATAGGTAATAAGGAGGGGATATGTTGAAAAGGATACTGTTAGTTTCAACAAGTGCTCATGATATGAATGGACACCCGACTGGTTTGTGGCTGGAAGAGCTCGCAGCTCCTTATCATGTATTTAAAAAGGCTAAGTTTGATGTTGATATTGTGTCAATAAAAGGTGGGAGAGTACCTATAGATAGAGTGTCTATTCCGAATGGTATACCTCGCGAATTCAAGCATGTAGCTTCTTTATTGCAAAATACGAGGCCGATTTCAAATGTTCATTTTTCGGATTATGATGCGGTTTTATTTGGTGGTGGGCACGGGGCGATTGTAGATTTTCCAGGTAATCCATATGTAGTAAATTTGATTGAGAATATGTATAACAATAACCGGATTGTAGCGGCTGTTTGTCACGGAGTAAGCTCCTTAGTCGGTGTGAAAAATCAGGATGGCTCGTTTTTTGTTGCGGGTAAGCGTATAACAGGTTATACAAACGATGAAGAAAGAGCTGTACATTTAGAAAAGCGCGTTCCGTTTTTGCTAGAAAGTAAGTTGAAAGAAGAAGGAGCTTTGTTTTATGTAGCCCCCAATTTTACGCCGCATGTAGTAGTAGATGGTCATTTAATTACAGGACAAAATCCACAGTCTAGCGTGGAAATAGGTAAGGCTATAAAAAGGGCTGTAAATAAATTATCGTCATTTTAATTTCTGCTCATTTCTTCTTATTAATAGGAATGTCTTCTTTTCAAAAAAAGATGGAGCAATGAATATGCACTTTATATAGAAGAAACCGACTTTCTTATAGAAGGTCGGTTATTTTTCTATCTTGCAAATTACGAAAAAAAGGAGCAAAATAAAAAAGGTCCTAGTCTATACATGGGAAAATGAAAATTTTCATACAGAAGCATTTGAAGTGAGCGAACTTAAAGTGTGTAAAATATAATGATAAGCATAAAAGATGATGAATGAGAAAACGGGTGATGAAGTTGAATAGAGCAATCGGTGTTATCGATTCAGGAGTTGGCGGTTTAACAGTAGCAAAGGAATTAATTCGTCAGTTGCCGAAAGAGCGTATCATATATTTAGGAGATACAGCACGTTGTCCTTATGGTCCACGTTCTCGAGAAGAAGTACGTCAATTTACGTGGGAAATGACGGAGCATTTACTAGATTTAAATATTAAAATGTTAGTTATTGCGTGTAATACAGCAACTGCAGTTGTATTAGAAGAGATGCAAAAACAATTACCAATTCCAGTAGTAGGAGTTATTCACCCAGGATCACGTACAGCTTTAAAAGTGACAAACACGTATCACGTTGGGATTATTGGAACGATTGGAACGGTGAAAAGTGGTGCATACGAAGAGGCGTTAAAGTCTATTAATAACCGTGTTATGGTAGAAAGTTTAGCTTGTCCACCTTTCGTTGAACTTGTAGAGAGTGGGAATTTCGAAAGTGAAATGGCGTATGAAGTTGTAAGAGAAACGCTGCAACCACTGAAAAGTACCGATATTGATACACTTATATTAGGGTGTACACATTATCCGATTTTAGGACCTGTTATTAAAAAAGTAATGGGAGATAAAGTACAACTAATTAGTTCTGGTGATGAAACAGCACGTGAAGTAAGTACAATCTTATATCATAGTAAAATGTTGAATGAAGGAGAAGAACAAAGCGATCATCTCTTCTTAACAACAGGAAAAATAGGCTTGTTTAAAGAAATTGCATCCAAATGGTTCGGTCAACCGATTGAAAATGTGAAGCATATTCATTTAGAAAAAGAATAATAGTAGAATTTATATAAGTGAGCTCCTGAGAAATCAGGAGTTTTTGTTTTATCTTGCTATTTGCTGGGTAGTAAGACCCCTGCTGATTAAAGTTTCAATTTATAAGAGGCACAGCTTGTTCTAAAACGTGAAACAGCTCGTATACATAATAGTACAAACTTAGATTTTAGGGGGGAATGGCATGCCTAAATCCACTTTTAAATGGGTTGTTGGTGCTACTGTGAGCGCTGTTTTACTAACAGGGTGTGGCTTTATAAATCAAGAGAAAGCAACTGAACAAATTGATCCGCCAAAACAAGTTACGTATACAGAGGGTGGGAAGAAAGAAGTAGCTAAAAAAGATAAGCAAGGGCAAATGGTAAATAGAGAACTATACCTTGTTGATAAAAATGGTTATGTTGTACCACAAACGTTAGCTATACCTACTCCGAAAGCAAATGAGACTGTGAAGCAAACATTAGAATACCTTGTGAAAGATGGACCGGTAACGAATTTATTACCGAATGGGTTTCGTGCAGTCATTCCGGCGAATACAACGATGACCTTAGATTTGAAAAAGGACGGAACGGCAGTTATTGATTTCTCTAAAGAAATGAAAAACTATGCGAAAGAAGAAGAGCGTCAAATCGTTGAATCTATAGCTTGGACGTTGACGCAATTTACAGAGATAAAACAAGTGCAGTTCCAAATAAATGGTGAGAAATTGGCAAAGATGCCGGTTGGTGGTACACCGCTTGGTGAAGGAGTGAGCCGTGCAAATGGTATTAACTTCGATGATGAACAAGTAGCAGATGTAACAAATACAAAACCAGTCACACTGTATTTTATGGCGCAAAATAATAATAAACAGCAATACTACGTACCAGTCACACGCCGCGTTGCAGAAGGTAAAGAAAATGACTATGCAGCAATTATAGATGAACTTGTAAAAGGTCCGATCCATCAATCGCTCCTGAATGATTTTAATCCAGGCGTTAAGCTTATTACGAATCCGAAATTACAAGACGGAAACCTTACATTAAACTTTAATGAAAATATATTTGTAAACCCAGATAAAAATATGATTTCAAATTACGTATTGAAGTCGTTAGTTTTATCTTTAACAGAAAAGAAAGGTGTGAAAAATATTTCTATTGAAGTAAATGGAAAAGCAAATCTTATAGATGAAAAGGGCGGAAAGTTAATAAAACCTGTAGATCGTCCAGAAAACGTGAATACAGGTAGTTTTTAATCGTCAATAATTTGATATACTTAAGTAAGAAAGAGGAATTGCTTTTTGGGTTCCTCTTCTTTTATTGTATACATATCATACATTTAAATTTGGCTATACTAACGAGTAGTAATTAAGAGGAGGTTATTTTTATGCGAGTAGATGGTAGAGAGAAAACAGAATTACGCCATATACATATTCATACGAATTATTTAAAACATCCAGAAGGATCAGTATTAATTGAGGTTGGGGATACAAAGGTGATTTGCTCAGCGACAATTGAAGAGCGTGTCCCGCCATTTATGCGTGGAGAGGGAAAGGGCTGGGTAACAGCTGAATATGCGATGATTCCACGTGCGACAGAACAACGTACAATTAGGGAGTCAAGTAAAGGGAAAGTAACAGGACGTACAATGGAAATCCAGCGCTTAATTGGACGAGCATTACGTGCGGTAGTTGACTTAGAAGCGCTTGGCGAGAGAACGGTTTGGATTGATTGTGATGTTATTCAAGCGGATGGTGGAACGAGAACAGCTTCTATTACAGGTGCATATGTAGCGATGGTATTAGCGTTTGAGAAGTTATTACAAGCAGAAAAAGTATCTAAAATTCCAGTAAAAGATTATTTAGCAGCAACGTCAGTAGGGATTGTTGAAGAACAAGGTGTTGTTTTAGATTTAAACTATGCAGAAGATTCTAAAGCAGACGTTGATATGAACGTGATTATGACTGGAAAAGGCCAGTTTGTTGAAGTGCAAGGAACTGGAGAAGAAGCGACGTTTAGTAGAGCGCAGTTAAATGAACTACTTGATGCAGCAGAACAAGGCATTTTCCAACTGATTGATATGCAAAAAGAAGCTTTAGGTGACATCGTATCTCATATAGAGTAGAGGTGGAAAGTATGAAACAAGTTGTTGTAGCGACAAAAAATATGGGGAAAGTACGTGAGTTTGCTGAGTTATTTGAGCGATTTGATTTAGAAGTGAAATCATTACACGATTTTCCTCATATTGAAGAAGTCGAAGAAACTGGTGAAACATTTGAAGAAAATGCGATCTTAAAAGCGGATAGTTTGAGTAGACAGTTGAATGCAATTGTAATTGCGGATGATTCAGGTCTTATTGTAGATGCGTTAAACGGGAAACCAGGCGTGTATTCAGCTCGTTTTGCTGGAGAGCCGAAAGATGATCAAGCGAATATTGATAAAGTGTTACAAGAATTAAATGAAGTAGCGTTTGAAAAGCGTAAAGCTCGTTTCTATTGTGCATTAGCAGTTGCTTTCCCTGAAGGTGATAAAAAGCCTGTCATTGTAAACGGGACATGTGAAGGATTTATTTTAGAACAACGCCGCGGGGAAAACGGCTTTGGATATGATCCGATTTTTTATGTGGAAGAATATAAAAAAGCGATGGCGGAACTAAGTTCAGATGAGAAAAATGCTATTAGCCATCGTGGCCGTGCTCTTCGTAAATTAGAAGAAAAAATCCCGGAATGGTTTTTAGGAGAATAAGGGAGAGAGAATGATGAAAGCTTTAATCGTAAGTGATAGTCATAGCTCTGTGAAGGAATTACAGCAGTTGAAAGAGAAATATGAAGGGAAAGTAGATATCATGATTCATTGCGGTGATTCAGAGCTAACGCCTGCTCATGAAGAACTGCAAGGTTTCCGTGTTGTAAAAGGAAACTGTGATTATGCTAACTTTCAAGATGAAATTGTAACTGATGTAGATGGAATTCGCTTCTTAGTTGTGCATGGACATCGCCATAATGTGAAAATGACATTACAAACGCTAGCGTACCATGCTGAAGAAGTGGGAGCGCAAGTTGCATGCTTTGGACATTCTCACGTATTAGGTGCGGAATTAATCGAGGGCGTTTTATTTATTAATCCAGGCAGTATTTTATTACCACGTCAGCGTGTAGAAAAGACATTTGCTTTATTAGAAATGGATGAAAATCAAATGGAAGTTCGTTTTGAAACGTTAGACGGACAACTAGTTGAACAAGCAGTTTTTAAAAGAGGATAAGAAAATTTATCCTCTTTTAAAAAAGGTGTTGACTTTATGTGTGGTTATACATATAATAAATATTGTCGATAGGGCAACGGCGCTAACGAAGAAAAGAAAAGAAAATAACATATGCGGGTGTAGTTTAGTGGTAAAACAAGAGCCTTCCAAGCTCTGGTCGAGAGTTCGATTCTCTTCACCCGCTCCATGTCCCAGTAGCTCAGCCGGATAGAGCATACGCCTTCTAAGCGTACGGTCGGGAGTTCGAATCTCTCCTGGGACGCTAAAAAAACCTTGTTATCTTTTGATAACAAGGTTTTTTGTTTGTCTAAAATTTGATGTTTGGGTTATAGGTGTAGTTCATTCTTGATATTTGCGACCTTTCCTTTGATATTAAGTAGTTGCATATGTACTTCTTTTTCTTAAATAAAAAGAGCGCCATTTATGCGCCCTATTCCTCTTATTTAATTTAAAGAATCAATAGGTTTATGATGGAACTCAAATCCATATCCAGATTCTCTTAATTGTTTACTTACAATATTATAAAACTCTTTACCATTCTAGTACAATTCAGCAGCAGTTATCGGAACTTATTCCCGGTAGTGTGTTACAATTAATAGAAGCGGAAAACGAGAATCTCCAATTGACTGGACCTGTGATTGGTTAGATGGTTTAAGAAGGTCGTATAAAAAAGGGAGATGGCGCAAAGATGGCGAGATCAAATGAGAATGATTTAACGGAGAAATTGGCGGAAGGTCACCGGAAATATGGTGATGGCAATTTTACAGTACAGAACATCGGTGATGAAACTAACCCGAATTGGACTGTCGTAAAAAATGTGAGGAAAGGATCGGCAGGCATTCGCGAAGGAGAAGATATATTAAGACTGCGATCAAAATATATAAAATAGTACGGAAATGGGCGGAGCGGGAGTTCGAATCTCTCCTGGGGCGCTAAGAAAACCTTGTTATCTTTTGATAACAAGGTTTTTTGTTTGTTTTAAATTAGTTGTTAATAAACTTGTCAAAGACAAAACCATAATCTTTCACATTATATTGTTTCTTCGTATCAACAAGCCAGTTAAAGGCGATCTCGTTCATCTCTTTAAATTGCTCTGCTAAGTTTACTTGTGCGTTTGAAATGCGGCTAAAGGCATTAGATGCCATATCTAAACTTTTGTGTGCATATTGTAATGTAATATCGTTGTCGTATGAAATTTCTTCGATTTTAAGTAAAGCCTTATATAAATCTTTTAATTCTTCAATATGTTTTTTATGAACATCAATTGAGTAATGCTCATCGCCCATTTGGAACTTAATTTCTACATCTAAATCAATCGTTCCCGCAGTTTCAAGCGCTACGTTTTTAATTTGATATTTACTATAGCTAAAGCGGCGTAGTGTACGTTTTTTACTTGTTGCGCTTGTACCGTCTAAGTGAATTAACCCTTTGTTTGTGAAGCAATATTCATCTGATTTCGATTTAATTAGAAAGTAAATTTTCTCCCCATCTTCATGCATTACATAATCATCGGCATCGACCTTATCATAGTCTTTAGGTGTAATAACAGAACCTACATCGCTTAGTCCTAATACATCTGCGGCCATTTTTTTAAACATATATAATCCCCCTTGTAAATTAAATTCTTAATTGTACAAAAATATATTAACATGATCTTCATCCTTTGTTTTCTTGTAATATGAAAATATCTGAAGGTAAGTTAAGAAAAGTAATGAATAATTATTTTGATCCTAAATTATTTAGTAAATCTATTAGTTTAAGAGTGGATTCTCCGAAAAATAACAAAGAAAAAAAGTTAATTTTGCAAGTGATTATAAATAAATTCCGTGAAAGCACCTCAAGAGATATGAGGTGTTTTTCAATCTCTTTTTGAAATCTTACAATTCTGTAAGGTAACTGTAAGGTAGTTCGATGGTAAGAAATTGCTAATCTTTTATAATGAAGATAACAACGATAAAACGAGGAGGCAGAAATGATGAAAGGATTAGTTGTAACGGGCTTGACGGTTGCTTTTGGATTTGTAGCGTATGAGAAATTAACGTATGTAGTTGATGTTGTGAAACATTTGATTGCTTAGAGAAAACAGCCATGAGAGGGAAAGGGAATGAGTGAATGAATGGAATGGTTATTTGGAATTATAGGTACTTGTAGTGTAGTGTTATTGTTCTTTGTCCCAAGTGGTATACTTAGTTCGACAACAAGTTTGTTCTTCTTAAGTTTGTTTGCTTGTACGATGCTTATTATTATGTTTTTAATGAAGCGAAGTAAACCAATCTTCTATTTTAGCATGATTGTTATGGCAATTATTGTTCTCCAAATTATTACCCTTGTAATATACCCCACAATTATAAAAGCTTTCCATTAATGATGAATCCTCTGCGTTTGTTGCTGGGGATTTTTACTTGTACAATTTTAATTTTTAGTAGAGATTTATTTGTATTGGAATGTAAAAATTAAATATTTTCATATTTCAAACAAATAGTTTTGGGATGTTGTGTTCTCATTACGCATTTGATATATTTACTTTGAACATAATTAAAATCAAGAAAAAGAGGCGGACGTATGGATAAAAAAGAAAATACGGTCGTATTGTTTCCACAACTATCAGAGCGCTATATTGATGAAGGTTTTTTAGCGCTGAAAGAGCGGAAGTTCGAAGATGCATTGCGCTGCTTTGAAATATTACGTCAGTATAATGCGGAAACGGAACAAACGGAATTAGCTTCAGTTATTTGTTTACTCGAATTAAAACGTATGGAAGAAGCGAAAGACAAATGTGAACAGTTGCTTAAAACAGGAGTTGTCTTATTTGGTGATATTCTTGAAACGTACGTGACTATTTTAGTTCAAACAAATGATTATGAAGGTGTTATTGAAACTGTTGAAAAGGTTTTACAAACGAAAGATATAATGCCTGATCAAAAGGAAAAATTAGCGCAGCTTGCTTTATTTGCAGAAGGTATGCTAAATGAGGGAGACGCATCGCTAGTGGATTCAAATTTTGAGTTGGATGAGTTTACTAAAGAAATTTTTGGAGAAAACTTTGGACAGAAGCTAAGAGCGATTCAGCGACTTTCATTAAAAGACTTAGATCTTGCATTACCTGTTTTAAAGAAATTTTTAATAGACGAAGAGCAACACCCCTATTTGAAAACTTCTATTTTGTATAAAATGATAGAAAGTCAGGTAGAAGAGGAAATAGAGGTAGAAAAGTTTGGGAATACGATTAAGGTAATTCCAGCATTTACAGGTCATAATGAGGAGCAATCCAATAACATTATACATAAATTATCAAGTCGATTAGAGCAAAATTATCCCGATATATTTGAAGCGATGGTTACATATTGGAAAGAATTGCAAATTAGCGTTTTCCCATTCGCTCTATTAATGGATAAAGAAGAGATTTGGTCAGCTGTTTTAGAGAGAATTGGAAGAAAGCGTTTCGGATTGGCTATTGATGAAGAAGAGCTTATGGCAGCATACAATATCGAATTGGAAGAGTTTCATATTGCCTATCAATGGTTATTACGTGTTGAAAGAGAAGGATATTTGCCCGTATAATTATGAAAAAGAATCGTTCAGTTCTTGAAACGAGCATATTCTATGTTATAATGTAAGGGTTGCAAAAGGCAGAAAACTGCCTGTTTGTAAGAGAAGAGAAGTGTAATTCTCTTACTTAATATGTTTCATATTATTCTCGAACAAAATATACCGTAGTTGTCTTCTGGGCAATTAGTAGATTGGAACATTATATCTGAAAGCTTTTGCTAGAGGATTATTTGTGTATTTGTTATTTCAAAAAAGAGATAATGAAGATCTTAATCTATAGAGGTATGTGCATACATTATTATAGTTGGAGGGAAAGAATAAATGTCTACAAAATGGGAAAAATTAGAAGGTAACGTTGGCGTTTTAACAATCGAAGTTGATGCTAAAGAAGTAAACAACTCTATCGACGCTGCGTTCAAAAAAGTAGTAAAAACAATTAACGTACCAGGTTTCCGTAAAGGAAAAATGCCTCGTCCATTATTCGAACAACGCTTTGGTATTGAATCTTTATACCAAGATGCTTTAGATATCATTTTACCAAAAGCATACGGTGAAGCGATTGAAGAAGCTGGTATCTTCCCAGTTGATCATCCTGAAATCGACATCGAGAAGTTCGAAAAAAATGCTAACCTTATCTTCACTGCAAAAGTTACAGTAAAACCTGAAGTTAAATTAGGTGAGTACAAAGGTTTAGCAGTAGAAAAAGTTGAAACAACTGTAACTGACGAAGATGTAGAGAACGAATTAAAATCTTTACAAGAGCGTCAAGCTGAACTAGTTGTTAAAGAAGAAGGAACTGTTGAAAACGGTGATACAGCTGTAATCGACTTCGAAGGTTTCGTTGATGGCGAAGCATTTGAAGGCGGAAAAGGCGAAAACTACTCTCTAGCAATCGGTTCTGGTACATTCATCCCAGGTTTCGAAGAGCAAGTAATCGGTCTTAAATCTGGTGAGTCTAAAGACGTTGAAGTATCATTCCCAGAAGAGTACCATGCTGCTGAATTAGCTGGCAAACCAGCAACATTCAAAGTAACAATTCACGAAATCAAAACAAAAGAACTTCCTGAGTTAAACGACGAGTTCGCTAAAGAAGCAGACGAAGCGGTTGCAACTCTTGATGAATTAAAAGCAAAACTTCGCACAAACTTAGAAGAAGGCAAAAAGCACGAAGCTGAGCACAAAGTACGTGACGAAGTAGTAGAATTAGCTGCTGCTAACGCTGAAATCGAAATTCCAGAAGCTATGATCAACACTGAGTTAGATCGTATGGTTCGTGAATTCGAGCAACGTTTAAGCCAACAAGGTATGAACCTTGAGCTTTACTACCAATTCACAGGTACTGATGCTGACAAATTAAAAGAGCAAATGAAAGAAGATGCACAAAAACGTGTAAGAATCAATCTTGTTCTTGAAGCTATCATTGAAGCTGAAAACATCGAAGTTACTGAAGAAGAAGTAACTGCAGAAGTTGAAAAAATGGCTGAAATGTACGGTATGCCAGTAGACGCTATCAAGCAAGCTCTTGGAAGCGTAGACGCTTTAGCTGAAGATCTTAAAGTGCGTAAAGCTGTAGACTTCTTAGTAGAAAACGCTGCATAATAAAATAACAAGGCACGATTAAAATCGTGCCTTGTTTTATAAATATAGAAATATATTTATAAAACTTTTCGATGGAGAAGGAAAAGTTCCTTTACAAGTCGAATATACATATTTCAAAAGTTTTAAAAATTTTTTATTTGTACATAACTAGTCATATTATTTGTATTTCTCGCCACGTAGTGACATAATATGTATTTACATACGATACATTTATCGTGTACATACGAAGGCAAGAGGTTAGCACTTTGTAAGGGGTGTGAAAATATGTTTAAATTTAATGATGAAAAAGGGCAATTAAAATGTTCTTTCTGTGGTAAAACACAAACGCAAGTTCGAAAGTTAGTGGCAGGTCCAGGTGTTTACATTTGTGACGAGTGTATCGAACTTTGTACTGAAATTGTACAAGAGGAGCTTGCGAAGGACGAAGAAGTAGAATTCAAAGATGTACCGAAACCGGTAGAAATTCGTGAAATCTTAGATGAGTATGTCATCGGGCAAGATAGCGCGAAAAAAGCACTAGCGGTAGCGGTATATAACCATTACAAACGCATTAATTCTAACAGCAAAATTGATGATGTAGAATTAGCGAAGAGTAATATCGCACTTATCGGGCCAACAGGTAGTGGTAAAACATTACTTGCACAAACGTTAGCGCGTATTCTAAATGTTCCATTTGCAATCGCGGACGCAACATCTTTAACAGAAGCTGGATATGTTGGAGAAGATGTAGAAAATATCTTACTAAAATTAATTCAAGCAGCTGATTATGATGTAGAGAAAGCGGAAAAAGGAATCATTTATATTGATGAGATTGATAAAGTGGCACGTAAGTCCGAAAATCCATCAATTACACGTGATGTATCTGGTGAAGGTGTGCAGCAAGCACTTCTGAAAATTTTAGAAGGTACTGTAGCAAGCGTTCCACCTCAAGGTGGTCGTAAGCATCCGCACCAAGAGTTTATTCAAATTGATACAACGAACATCTTATTCATTTGTGGTGGAGCGTTTGATGGCATTGAGCCGATTATTAAACGTCGCCTTGGTGAAAAAGTAATTGGATTTGGTTCTGAGAAGAAAAATGCTGATGTAAATGAGAAGCATGTTTTATCTCACGTATTACCAGAGGATCTTTTAAGATTTGGTTTAATTCCAGAGTTTATCGGTCGTCTTCCAGTTATTGCGAACCTAGAGCCACTTGATGAAGATGCTCTTGTTGATATTTTAACGAAACCGAAAAATGCACTTGTTAAGCAATTCCAAAAACTATTGGAGCTTGACGATGTTGAGTTAGAGTTTGAAGAAGGTGCACTAATCGAAATTGCGAAAAAAGCAATTGAACGTAAAACGGGTGCTCGTGGACTTCGTTCTATTATTGAAGGCTTAATGCTTGATGTAATGTTCGAACTTCCATCTCGTAAAGATATCGAGAAGTGTATTCTTACAAAAGAAACAGTAGCTGATAATGAGCCGCCAAAATTGGTGTTACAAGACGGTACTGTACTTGATACAAAAACATCTGCATAATGCGAAAGGGAAACAGCAATTTTTATAATTGCTGTTTTTCTTTATGTTTAGCTACGTTCCTCCGCGGAAATACTAAGAGATAAAATATTGCGGGAGGAAATAAATAATGAGCTGGACAAATATATTTTTAGTTGTTCAACTTGTTTTTGGTGTAATTGTCGGATTGTATTTCTGGCATTTACTTCGAAATCAACGAACACAAAAAGTTTCAATTGATCGAGAATCGAAAAAAGAATTAGAACAACTTCGTAAAATGCGTGAGATTTCTTTAACAGAGCCGCTAGCAGAAAAGGTGCGTCCTACAACCTTTTTAGATATTGTAGGGCAAGAGGACGGGATTAAGTCGTTAAAAGCGGCTCTTTGTGGTCCGAATCCGCAACATGTAATCATATATGGCCCACCAGGTGTTGGGAAAACAGCGGCAGCACGTCTTGTATTAGAAGAAGCGAAACGAAATCCTAAATCTCCATTTCGTACGAATGCAACATTTATTGAACTTGATGCGACAACAGCTCGGTTTGATGAACGTGGTATCGCAGACCCTTTAATTGGTTCGGTGCATGATCCGATTTATCAAGGTGCTGGGGCGATGGGGCAAGCAGGTATTCCGCAACCGAAAAAAGGTGCTGTAACAGATGCACATGGTGGTATTTTGTTTATTGATGAGATTGGCGAGCTCCATCCGATTCAAATGAACAAAATGTTAAAGGTGTTAGAAGATCGAAAAGTATTTTTAGAAAGTGCGTACTATAGTGAAGAAAATACAATGATCCCAACATATATACATGATATTTTCCAAAAAGGCTTACCGGCAGATTTTCGCTTAGTTGGAGCAACGACACGTTCGCCAGAGGAAATTCCTCCTGCTATTCGGTCACGTTGCTTAGAAGTATTTTTCCGTGAATTAGATACGGAAGAAATTCAAAAAGTAGCGAAAAATGCCGCGGAAAAAGTGGAAATGCAAATAGGTGAAAATGGTATTGAGATGATTGGGATGTATGCAAGGAATGGACGAGAAGCGATTAATCTCGTGCAAATCTCTGCGGGTATGGCGATAAATGAAGAACGTTCTTTCATTAAGGATGAAGATATAGAGTGGGTTGTTCACTCAAGTCAGCTTACACCGAAATATGAAAAGCGCATTTATCCGATTCCAAGGATTGGTCTTGTAAATGGTCTTGCTGTATACGGACCAAATACAGGTGCGTTATTAGAAATTGAAGTAACAGCAATTCCGGCGAAAGATAAAGGATCGGTAAATGTTACCGGAATTGTGGAAGAAGAAAGTATTGGTAGTCAAACGAAATCTATTCGTCGTAAAAGTATGGCGAAAGGCTCTGTTGATAATGTATTAACAGTACTTCGTTCTTTAGATGTGTTGCCAGAAGGATACGATATACATATTAATTTTCCAGGGGGTATCCCGATTGATGGCCCTTCTGCAGGAATCGCTATGGCAACAGGTGTATATTCTGCGGTGCATCGCACGTATGTAAATAATGAAGTAGCGATGACAGGTGAAATAAGTATACACGGAGAAGTAAAGCCTATTGGTGGTGTATACGCAAAAATAAAAGCTGCGAAAAAAGCGGGAGCTAAGAAAGTCATTATTCCTGCTGAAAATATGCAACCATTTTTGTATACGATCAAGGGAATTGAAATTATTCCTGTCCGTAAGTTAAAAGAAGTATTTGAGTTAACGTTTATGCAAGGAAATATGCATAGAGAGCTAGATGTACATACTAACGTAGACGAAACAGATGCACAATCTATGTAAAAATAAACAATAATAAAATTTGCCAGACTTCGTTTAAGTTTGTATGCTTAATCGGAGTCTTTTTCTTTTCGTGAGGTAGAAAAACAAGCTATTTACAATTGCGCGGAATCTCAGCAATTGCATCTAGGTGTATTGTAATATAAAATAGTTGAACAGGAGTTTAATTTATTATGGAGGTGCTATGTCTAGTATGAATACGAACGAAAGAATCGTGCCCCTCCTACCATTAAGAGGCGTTCTCGTATATCCAACGATGGTTTTGCATCTTGATGTAGGACGTGATAAATCGATACAAGCACTAGAGCAGGCGGCAATGGATGAAAATATCATCTTTTTAGCAATGCAAAAAGAAATGAATATCGATGATCCGAAAGAAGATGACATATATAGTGTAGGTACAGTGGCGAAAGTGAAGCAAATGTTAAAATTGCCGAACGGTACGCTTCGTGTCCTTGTGGAAGGTTTACATAGAGCAGAAGTAATAGAGTTTATCGAAGAAGAAAATGTAGTACAAGTGTCTATTAAAACGGTAACTGAAGAAGTAGAAGATGATTTAGAAGAGAAAGCTTTTATGCGTACGTTACTGGAGCATTTCGAACAATATATTAAAGTTTCGAAAAAAGTTTCAAATGAAACTTTTGCAACGGTAGCTGATGTGGAAGAACCAGGGAGATTAGCTGATTTAATTGCTTCTCACTTGCCGATTAAAACGAAGCAGAAACAAGAGATTTTAGAGATTGTATCTGTAAAAGAACGATTACAAACACTTATTTCAATTATTCAAGATGAACAAGAGTTACTTAGCCTAGAAAAGAAAATTGGGCAAAAAGTGAAACGTTCCATGGAGCGCACGCAAAAAGAATATTTCTTACGTGAGCAAATGAAGGCGATTCAAACTGAACTTGGCGACAAAGAAGGCAAGGGCGGAGAAGTAGAAGAACTTCGTGAGAAAATTGAACAGTCAGGAATGCCGGAAGAAACAATGAAGGCTGCCCTGAAAGAATTAGATCGTTATGAAAAGTTACCAGCAAGTTCTGCGGAGAGTGGTGTTATTCGCAATTATATTGATTGGTTATTAGCGCTTCCGTGGACAGAGGCAACAGAAGATATAATTGATCTTGCTCATTCGGAAGAGATTTTAAATAACGATCATTACGGTCTTGAAAAAGTGAAAGAGCGTGTACTTGAATATTTAGCTGTACAGAAGTTAACGAATTCATTAAAAGGACCTATCCTTTGTTTAGTAGGCCCTCCTGGGGTCGGCAAAACTTCGTTAGCGCGTTCAATTGCAACATCATTGAATCGTAACTTCGTCCGTGTATCTCTTGGTGGTGTGCGTGATGAATCTGAAATTCGTGGTCACCGTCGTACATATGTTGGAGCAATGCCAGGACGCATTATTCAAGGTATGAAAAAGGCGAAAACAGTTAATCCAGTCTTCTTATTAGATGAGATTGATAAAATGTCTAACGATTTCCGTGGAGATCCATCAGCGGCATTACTTGAAGTATTAGATCCAGAACAAAACCATAACTTCAGTGATCATTACATTGAAGAACCATATGATCTATCAAAAGTTATGTTTGTAGCAACTGCTAATACACTTTCAAGTATTCCAGGTCCATTACTTGACCGCATGGAAATCATTTCGATTGCTGGCTATACAGAACTTGAAAAAGTACACATTGCTCGTGAGCATTTATTGCCGAAACAATTAAAAGAACATGGCTTACGAAAAGGTAATTTACAAGTGCGTGATGAAGCGCTGCTTGAGATTATTCGTTATTATACACGTGAGGCTGGTGTTCGTACGCTAGAGCGCCAAATTGCAAAAGTTTGCCGTAAAGTAGCGAAGATTATCGTTACAGCAGAACGTAAACGTATCGTTGTGACAGAGAAAAAGATTGTTGATTTACTTGGTAAACACATATTCCGTTATGGGCAAGCTGAAAAAACAGACCAAGTTGGTATGGCAACAGGTCTAGCTTACACAGCAGCAGGCGGCGATACACTTGCCATTGAAGTTTCTGTAGCGCCAGGAAAAGGGAAACTAATTTTAACAGGGAAACTTGGGGATGTTATGAAAGAATCAGCACAAGCTGCGTTTAGTTATATACGTTCTCGTGCAGAAGAGCTTCAGATCGATCCGAATTTCCATGAGAAAAATGATATTCATATTCACGTTCCAGAAGGAGCAGTTCCAAAAGACGGACCGTCAGCAGGTATTACGATGGCAACGGCACTTATTTCTGCGCTAACAGGTATTCCTGTAAGTAAAGAAGTGGGTATGACAGGTGAAATTACACTTCGTGGTCGTGTATTACCAATTGGTGGTTTAAAAGAAAAAACATTAAGTGCTCACCGCGCAGGCTTAACAAAAATTATTTTGCCAGCAGAAAACGAGAAAGATTTAGATGATATTCCAGAGAGCGTAAAAGAAAACCTTACGTTTGTGCTTGCATCTCATTTAGATGAAGTATTGGAGCACGCATTAGTAGGAGTGAAACAATGAAAGTAACAAAAGCAGATATTGTAATTAGTGCTGTTAAACCAGAACAATATCCAGACAGTGATTTACCAGAAATTGCATTAGCAGGTCGTTCAAATGTGGGGAAGTCTTCCTTTATTAATAAAATTTTAAATCGTAAAAAGTTAGTGCGTATTTCTTCTAAACCAGGAAAAACGCAAACGCTGAACTTTTTCTTAATCAATGAGATGATGCACTTTGTTGACGTTCCAGGTTATGGATATGCAAAAGTATCTAAATCGGAGCGCGCTGCATGGGGGAAAATGATTGAAACGTACTTTACAACTCGTGAGCAATTAGACGCAGCTGTATTAGTAGTTGATTTACGTCACCAACCAACAAGTGATGACGTGATGATGTATGATTTCTTAAAGCATTATGAAATCCCAACAATTATTATTGCGACGAAAGCCGATAAAATTCCGAAAGGGAAATGGCAAAAGCATTTAAAAGTTGTAAAAGAAACGCTTGCTGTTGAAATTGGCGATGAAATTGTTCTATTCTCTTCTGAAACAGGACTTGGAAAAGAAGAAGCGTGGAAAGCAATTCATAAATTTACAAAAACAAAAAACGCGTGACGAATGTCGCGCGTTTTTGTTTTGCTAAATTTTTTAGCGTACGTTTAATGTAACTTCAATATTTCCTCGTGTTGCTTTCGAGTAAGGACATACACCGTGAGCCGCTTCTACAAGTTCTTGTGCTTCGCTATGTGAAACGCCAGCCACATGTACATCAAGTACAGCAGATAGACCGAAACCACCATCTGTATCTTTTCCGATAGAAACGTGAGCAGTTACTTCTGTACTTTCTACTTTCACACGTTTTGTACGAATGACAAGTTGTAATGCACTATCGAAACAAGCTGCATAACCAGCTGCAAATAGTTGTTCTGGATTTGTTGCTTCTCCGCCTGCACCACCTAGTGCTTTCGGCATTTTTACATCAAGATTTAATATGCCATCATCTGAAACTACTTTCCCATTTCTTCCACCTGTTGCTGTTACTGAAGCAGTATATAATTTATCCATATTTATTCCCCTTTTCCATCATTAATTGTTTTCATTGTGTCAATTAGTTTATTTAGTTGAATTAATAAAGAGCGATATTCTTGCTCTGTAATTCCTAAGTTTGTAGCCATCGTTGTCGGTAATGAACAAGCCTTTTCCTTTAAATCTTTGCCTTGTTCTGTTAATTCAATACAAACTTTTCGCTCGTCTTCTTTGGAACGAACACGTTTTACAAGTTTTAATGATTCCATGCGTTTTAACATAGGTGTTAACGTACCAGAATCTAAAAATAGACGTTCTCCAATTTCTTTTACTGTTAGTCCATCTTGCTCCCATAGTACGAGTAAAGTAATGTACTGGGGATACGTAATACCCATTTCTTCTAAATAAGGTCGATAAAAACGAGTAACCTCTCTAGAGCAGGCGTAAATAGAAAAACAAAGTTGGTTATCTAGATGCAAAGAGTCCTCTGTCATAAATAACTCCCTTCTAATTAAATTGTGCACAATTTAATTTTGTAAAACCAATATAACGAAAAAGAAATACAATGTCAAATACATTGTATTGAGAAAGTCTTTGTTGCATTTTGGAACAATCATACATATTTTCCTTCATGATGAAAGAAGATAGGGAAGATGATGTTATAATTTATATGGAATAGTTTCCATCACTTGATTATGAGGGCTTTTTTTGGTAACGTACAAATAGAGTTATTAATTTATAATCATTATAAAGTAGAAGTTTTTTTATTAGTGTTACTGAATCTCCTTTATTACATACGGAGAATAATTAAAAAATAATCGGTTGTTCACACGATTGTCAGATTCATAAGAGGAAAGTTGTATTATGATAGTAGATAAAGTGATAAAACGGGTGAAGGGGGACATGCTGCGTGCATATTCTTGTTGTTAGTGTAAATTATCGAACAGCCCCTGTAGAATTTCGTGAGAAACTCACATTTCAGGCAGCAGAACTAGAGCGAGCGATGACTACATTACAAAATCAAAAGAGCGTGTTAGAGAATGTCATTGTATCAACTTGTAATCGCACTGAGATTTATGCTGTTGTCGATCAATTACACACGGGACGGTATTATATTAAGAAGTTTTTAGCTGATTGGTTTCAGCTTGAAATAGAAGAAGTCGCGCCATATTTAACTATTTTTGAACAAGATGGTGCAATAGATCATTTATTCCGCGTAACGTGCGGTTTAGATTCTATGGTAGTCGGAGAAACGCAGATTTTAGGTCAAATAAAAGATAGCTTTTTAGAAGCGCAACAAGTTAAAGCAACAGGCACAATTTTTAATGAATTGTTTAAGCAAGTCATTACATTAGCAAAACGTGCCCACTCAGAAACAACAATCGGGGAAAGTGCGATGTCTGTTAGTTATGCTGCTGTTGAGCTTGGAAAGAAAATATTTGGCGAGTTAACAGATTGTCATGTGCTTATTCTTGGTGCTGGTAAAATGGGCGAACTTGCACTGCAAAACTTATATGGAAGTGGTGCTCGTAAAGTAACAGTTATGAATAGGACGCTTTCGAAAGCAGAAGTAATGGCTGAGAAATATATGGGACATGCAAAATCGTTAAGCGAATTACAATGTGCATTATTAGAAGCAGATATTTTAATTAGTTCAACTGGTGCATCGGAGTATGTCATTACGAAAGAGATGATGACGAAGGTAGAGAAAATGCGCTCTGGTCGCCCTTTGTTTATGGTTGACATTGCAGTGCCACGTGATATTGATCCAGCGATTGATGAGCTAGAAGGTTCTTTCTTGTATGATATTGATGATTTACAAGGAGTAGTGGAGGCAAACCGTGCTGAGCGTTTGAAAGAAGCAGAGAAAATTCAATTTATGATTGAAGAGGAAATTGTTCTATTTAAAACGTGGTTAAGTACACTTGGTGTTGTTCCATTAATATCAGCTCTTCGTGATAAGGCACTTGCAATCCAAAGTGAAACGATGGTAAGCCTAGAGCGAAAAATACCAAACCTTAGTGATCGTGAGAAAAAAGTCATTAGTAAGCATACGAAAAGTATTATTAATCAATTATTAAAAGACCCAATTTTAGTAGCGAAAGAAATAGCTGCTGAAGAGGGAGCGAGCGAAAAATTAGCGTTATTTGCGAAGATTTTCGATTTAGAAACGGAAGACGTAGAGAGTTGTGCGGAAGAAGTAGAACATAAAAAAGTGTGGACACCATCCGTTCCATCTTTATAATTTGGAAGGATGATCGGATGAGTTTTTTAAATAACAGTATTATTTATCATATTGCAATTATTTTATATGCTTGTAGCATTAGTTTATATTTTATAGATTATTTCCAAAGTAACCGAAAGGCGAACCGATTTGCTTTTTGGTTACTTGCGATTGTATGGGTCCTGCAGTCTATTTTTATGTTGCTTAGGGCTACAGATTCAGAAACGAATCCTATTTTAACTTTATTATCAGGGATTTATTTTTATGTTTGGTTATTGATTACGATGTCGTTAGTCATTAATCGATTTATGAGAATCGACTTTTTAGTCTTTTTTACAAATGTTGTTGCATTTGGCGTAAGCGCTTTTTCTATTTTTACACCGCTCGGAAAGATGTCGCCAGTACTTGCGGAACAATTAGTTTCAGAACTTGTATACGTGCATGTCGGTATGGCAATTATTTCTTACGCAACGTTTACTGTATCGTTCATTTTTTCTATTATGTACTTATTACAATATCGCCTATTAAAAAAGAAAAAATGGAATGCGAGATTAAGAAGGTTAGGGAATTTACCGAAGCTAGAATCTATGTCTTACGGATTAAATTTATTTTCTGTTCCATTTTTCTTACTAGCAATTTTATTAGGATGTATATGGGGATATACAAAATTGGATAATTTCCATTGGTATGATACGAAAGTAATCGGATCTTTTGTCGTTCTATTTGTGTATTGCACAGGTTTATATTTACGAGCGGCAGATGTGTTGCAAGGTAAGAAAATTGTACAGTGGAATATCGGATCGTTTCTCGTAATGCTAGTAAACATTTTTCTATTAAGCAGTTTATCCAATTTCCACTTTTGGTATTTATAATGAGGAGAGAGAATTATGCGCAAAATTATTGTAGGATCACGAAAGAGTAAACTAGCATTAACGCAAACAAACTGGTTTATTGATCAGTTAAAAGCCCTAGGTCTACCATATGAATTTGAAGTGAAAGAAATTGTCACAAAAGGTGATGTTATTTTAGATGTTACTCTTTCAAAAGTAGGCGGCAAAGGCTTGTTTGTAAAAGAGATTGAACATGCGCTACTTACGAAAGAAATCGATATGGCTGTACATAGTATGAAAGATATGCCAGCCGTACTTCCAGAAGGTTTAATGATTGGCTGTACACCAAAGCGTGTTGACCCTCGTGATGCTTTTATCTCAAAAAATGGAGCATCGTTTAAAGAGTTAGCGGAAGGTGCTATTTTAGGTACGAGTAGTTTAAGACGTAGTGCACAGCTACTCGCTGCGAGACCAGATTTACAAGTTAAGTGGATTCGCGGGAATATCGATACACGTTTACGTAAATTAAAAGAAGAAGATTACGATGCGATTATTTTAGCGACAGCTGGATTACAAAGAATGGGCTGGGATGATGAAGTTATTACAGAACATTTAGATGAAGCGTTATGTGTACCTGCTGTAGGACAAGGTGCATTAGCGATTGAGTGTCGTGAGGATGATAAGGATTTATTGCAATTGTTAGCGCATATTAATGATACGATAACAGAAAGAACAGTGGCAGCGGAGCGAGTATTTCTTCATAAACTTGAAGGTGGATGCCAAGTTCCAATTGCTGGATATGCAACCCTTACAGAAAACGATGCAATCGAATTAACAGCTCTTGTCGGCTCTATGGATGGCTCTGTTTTATTAAAAGAGACAGTAGTGGGTACTAATCCTGAGGAAGTAGGATTAGAGGCCGCGGACCGTTTAATTAAGCAAGGCGCCAAAGAACTCATTCTTGCTGCAAATAAGGAGCAACAATAAATATGAACGCTCTCGCTGGAAAAACGGTATTGATTACACGTGCCCAGCATCAAGCGAAACAAATGAGTGTAGCAGTGAAAGAAAAGAGCGGAATTCCATTGGAAATTCCGCTTTTGCGTATGGAAGGTATGTCTCATAGGCAAATTCAACATATTGAAGAGCAGCTACATTCATACGACTGGGTTATTTTTACGAGCAGAAATGGTGTAGGTTTTTTTCTAGATAGTTTAAAAAAGAAACTACCACTAACCATTAAAATCGCTGCGGTAGGTGTGAAAACAAAATTAGAGTTAGAAAAAAGGGGCTATCAAGTTCATTTTGTTCCGACTTCATTTGTTGCAGAAGCATTTGCAGAAGAGTTTCTAAAAGAATTAAGTGGAAATGAACGTATTTTATTTCCGAAAGGGAATTTAGCAAGAGAGGTAATTCCGGTTGCACTTCGGGAAATTGGTATTTCTCTAGATGAGCTAACCGTATACGGTACGAAAGTGAATATAGAAAAAAAGCAAGAGCTTATAGCGGCATTGAAGTTAGGGAAAGTAGACATTATTACATTTACGAGCCCTTCAACTGTTACTAGTTTTGTTCGTTTACTTGAGGGTACAAACTGGAGAGAATGGACAAAAAAATGTACAATTGCTTGTATAGGACCTATTACGGAAAAAGAGGCAAGTCTTTATTTTCCGTCTGTTATTGTGCCGAAAGAGTACACTGTAGAAGCATTACTACAATGTGTTTGTGAATCTATAAAATGAAAGAATGGGGATAGAAATCTATGAACTCTTTACAATTTAATCGTCATCGTCGTTTAAGACAAAGCGGGGGCATGCGTGCGCTTGTGCGTGAAACGTTTTTACATACGGAAGATTTTATTTACCCTATTTTTGTATTAGAAGGTGAAAATGTTCGTAATGAAGTTCCTTCTATGCCAGGCGTATATCAAATGTCTTTAGATTTATTGCAAGCTGAAATGCAAGAAGTTGTTGATTTAGGTATTCGTTCTGTTATTGTATTTGGTTTACCTGCTGAAAAGGATGAAGTTGGATCATCAGCATATTGTGATCATGGAATTGTACAACGTGCTATTCAGCAAATTAAAGGTGATTTCCCTGAGCTAGTAGTAGTTGCAGACACATGTTTATGTCAATTTACAAGCCATGGTCATTGCGGTGTAATTGAAGATGGTATTATTTTAAATGACGAGTCTCTTGCAGTTCTTGCGAAAACAGCTGTAAGTCAAGCGAAAGCAGGAGCGGACATTATTGCGCCATCAAACATGATGGACGGCTTCGTAACAGCAATTCGCCATGCATTAGACGAAAATGGTTTTGGACACGTGCCAGTTATGTCGTACGCTGTGAAATATTCATCAGCATTTTATGGACCATTCCGTGATGCTGCGCACGGTGCACCGCAATTTGGTGACCGTAAAACATATCAAATGGATCCAGCAAACCGTATGGAAGCATTCCGTGAAGCAGAATCAGATGTAATGGAAGGTGCAGACTTCTTAATCGTAAAACCAGCGCTTTCTTACTTAGATATCGTTCGTGATGTGAAAAATAACTTTAATTTACCAGTTGTCGCTTATAATGTAAGTGGTGAATATTCGATGATTAAAGCGGCAGCGCAAAATGGTTGGATTAATGAAAAAGAAGTTGTTCTTGAAAAATTAATTAGTATGAAACGTGCAGGAGCAGATTTAATTATTACGTATCATGCAAAAGATGCAGCAAGATGGTTACAAGAAGGAGGCGCTAAATAATGAAAAAGTTTGATAAGTCAATTGCAGCGTTTGAAGAGGCGCAAGACTTAATGCCTGGTGGCGTAAATAGCCCGGTTCGTGCCTTTAAGTCTGTTGGGATGAATCCGTTGTTTATGGAGCGTGGAAAAGGCTCTAAAGTATATGATATCGATGGGAATGAATACATCGACTACGTATTATCATGGGGTCCTTTAATTCATGGTCATGCAAATGATCGTGTTGTAGAAGCGTTAAAATCTGTTGCTGAAAGAGGTACAAGCTTCGGTGCACCAACAGAAATTGAAAATAAATTAGCAAAACTTGTTATTGAGCGCGTGCCATCAATTGAGATTGTGCGTATGGTTAACTCTGGAACGGAAGCAACAATGAGTGCACTACGTTTAGCTCGTGGTTATACAGGTCGTAATAAAATCTTGAAATTTATCGGTTGTTACCACGGTCATGGTGATTCGTTATTAATTAAAGCTGGTTCTGGTGTGGCGACTTTAGGTTTACCAGATAGTCCTGGTGTACCAGAAGGTGTAGCGAAAAATACGATTACAGTAGCTTATAACGATTTAGAAAGTGTAAAATACGCGTTTGAACAATTCGGTGATGATATTGCTTGTGTAATTGTAGAACCAGTAGCAGGAAATATGGGGGTTGTTCCTCCGCAGCCCGGATTTTTAGAAGGTCTTCGTGAAGTAACAGAACAAAACGGTGCATTGCTTATTTTTGATGAAGTAATGACAGGGTTCCGAGTAGCTTATAATTGTGGCCAAGGTTATTATGGCGTAACGCCTGATTTAACATGCTTAGGTAAAGTAATCGGTGGTGGTTTACCAGTAGGAGCATACGGTGGTAAAGCGGAAATTATGCGCCAAGTTGCGCCAAGCGGACCGATTTACCAAGCTGGTACTTTATCAGGTAACCCACTTGCAATGGCGGCAGGTTATGAAACGTTAGTACAGTTAACGCCAGAATCATATGTAGAATTTGAGCGTAAAGCTGAAATGTTAGAAGCTGGATTACGTAAAGCAGCTGAAAAACATGGCATTCCGCACCATATTAACCGTGCAGGCTCTATGATTGGTATTTTCTTTACAGATGAACCCGTTATTAATTACGATGCAGCAAAATCTTCAAACTTAGAATTCTTTGCGGCTTACTATCGTGAAATGGTAGAACAAGGTGTATTCTTACCACCATCTCAATTCGAAGGTTTATTCTTATCGACAGCACATAGTGATGCAGATATTGAAGCGACGATTGCAGCAGCTGAAATTGCAATGTCAAAATTAAAAGCGTAATGTATTAGAGAAAATCGCTCTCCGTAAGGGGAGCGATTTTTTTTATTCATAAAGTAAGCTTTCCGCACATAAATCTGTAATGACATATAGTTTGGGAGGGGGAAAAGAAGTGGCTGCAGATCATTCATTACGATTTTCATTAAAAGAATCTGTGTGGTTCCAAAAAGGACAGGAAGTCGAAGAACTTTTGTCAATTTCGTTAGATCCAGACGTTGAGATAGAAGAGCTTGATCATGAAGTAATCGTGAGAGGACAATTAGATTTAACGGGAGAGTATGTTGCACGAAAAGATGATTCGGCGTATTCATTAAGAGAACTATCGCCAGCAAAGTCAATTGATTATGTAGAAACAAGAGAAGATGGGGTTAATGAACTTGTACATTCCTTTCCACTTGAAATATCAATTCCGAGAAATCGAGTGAAAGTAATTGAAGAGCTATATGTATCAATCGAGGAATTTGATTATGAATTAAAGGAAAATGGTTGCTTACAATTATTAGCGGATATATCTATTACCGGTTTGTGTGATGAAGAGAGAAGCGAGGATGAAGTTGAAGAGGAAGAAACGGTGTATGCTGAGTTAGAAGAAGATTCAGCGCAAGAGGATGAAAATAGACCGGCGCCGCATGTAGAAGAACCAGCATATAAGGAATCAGATGAGTGGGAAGATTACGCATTTGAACCGTTCCAATTAGAGGAAAGAAAAGAGCAGGAATTAGAAGAAGAGAAAATAGAAGAACATGAATTTGTGGAACGTGAAGAGGAGCAAGAAACAACGCCACAATTTGAACTGTTCGGACGAAAAGATTTCAAGAAAGAAAAAGCGAAAAAGCAGGAAGAACAAGAAGAAGAGTACTCACAGCGAGATGAAAATGCGCTTTATTTAACAAAACTATTTACGAAAGAACCGGAAGAAGAATTTACAAAGTTAAGAATGTATTTCGTGCAAGAAGGGGATACAATTGAATCTATTGCAGACCGTTATGAAACGTCTGTACAAAATTTACACCGTGTCAATCAAACAGAAGATATATTTTTAAATACGGGGCAAATTATTTATATTCCCGTTTCAAGGGTAAAGACGAAATAAGGAAGTGAGTGTTTTCACTCACTTCCTTTCTTAGAGGCTATGTTTTGAATAGAAAGGGTTATTCGTATGGATATTGAGTTGCGAAATCACTATGAACCTATTGTGAGGCAATATAGATTGGATACGCAGCATATGGAAGAGCACGGAAATGTAATGAAAATTTATACGAATCAAGGTCCATATGCACTCAAGAAAATAGAAGGCAGAAAGTTAGAGCGGAATAACTTTCTGCATCATATTCAATATTTGAAGGAGAAAGGTTTTTCAAATTATGTACCTATATATCATGCGACGGATGGAAGTTATATTTTAAGTGACGGGACGTATAATTATTATTTAATGCCTTGGTTAGAACGTGCAGAAGGAAACGGTGAGGACAATGATCAATACCATAAAATGTTTCAGACACTTGGAACGTTGCATCAAAAAACTGTGAAGGAAGAAACGTATACGGAAGAAGATTTAGAAAAACATTATACAAGTATATCCGATCGTTGGGAAAATGATGGTGAGATGTTAGAAGAGTTTCTCGTAGAATCTGAATCAAAATGGTATATGTCCCCGTTTGAATTGCAATATTGTACGTACTATCATCATGTAATGAGAGCGCGTGAATTTGCAACGAAGCAATTAAATGAGTGGAACGATGCGATGAAAGAAAAAGAGAAAACGCGTATTACTTTTGTGCATGGTAATGTGTCACTTAATCATTTTTTATTTGACTATGAGCGGAATGGCTATTTTATTAGTTTAGAAAAATCGAAGTTTGCAACGCCTGTGCAAGATATAGTAGGTTTTTATTCACGGTCTTTAAACACATATCCAATCGCAAGAAGTGATCGGTTTGAATGGTTTCAAATGTATCAAAAAAATTTCCCTTTTACGAAAGAAGAGCAACTACTTATGTTTGCGTATATGACGTATCCATCGCAATTTATTCGGCAAATCCAGTCTTATAAGAAAAGAAGAGATAATCGCAACGAGGAAAATGAACTGCGCGGAGTAAAGAGTTTGCAACAATCGCATTGGCTCGTTAGCAATATAGAATATTTCCTGTCGCAATTACAAGCTGCCCAGCAAGGGAACGGATAAAGTAAAGGCATTCTCCGCTGATGATTAGCCTTCACCAATTGGGCGTTTACGGGCAGCAGGGCTCCCATCTAACTTCTTTGCTTCAGCTGAGTTTTGAGGTGGAGGTCTTACTGCCCGCAAATAGCGGGGGAAAGAAGATAAGTAGAGGATTCTACTTATCTTCTTTTTTTTGCACGAAAAGCTGTAGTTTTAAATTTATCTTGACGAATAAGGTTTCGTTTTTTACACTATTGTATATAATAATTAACAATCATATAAATGCCTTGAAGGGGAAGAGTATAACATGAAACGTCTTCAGAGAGGAGAATCATTAGCTGAGAGATTCTCTAGATAGTTATGTTAGAAGGTAGCCCTGGAGCATCTTTTCTGAACGGAATAGTTCTTATTAGGAAAAGACGGATTTGTCCGTTATCAAATTAAGAGTATAAGCAAATTATGAATTTGTTTGTAAATAAAGGTGGTACCGCGATGTCCCTCGTCCTTTTTGGATGAGGGACATTTTTTATTTTAAGGAGGGAAAATAATGTCAAACACGGAAAAGAATTTACCAACTAAATATGATCATATGTCCGTTGAAGAAGGCCTTTATCAATGGTGGCTTGAAGGCAAATATTTTGAAGCAACAGGAGACGAGAAGAAACAACCGTATACAATTGTAATTCCACCTCCGAACGTAACTGGTAAGTTACACCTAGGTCATGCTTGGGATACAACTCTTCAAGATATTTTAACTCGTACGAAGCGTATGCAAGGATACGATGTACTATGGCTTCCAGGAATGGACCATGCTGGTATCGCAACACAAGCGAAAGTAGAAGGAAAACTTCGTGAAGAAGGTATTTCACGTTACGATCTTGGCCGTGAAAAATTCCTTGAAAAAGCTTGGGAGTGGAAAGAAGAGTACGCTTCTCACATTCGTCAACAATGGGGGAAAGTTGGTTTAGGACTAGACTATTCTCGTGAACGCTTCACATTAGACAAAGGTTTATCAGATGCGGTTAATAAAGTATTCGTTCAATTATACGAAAAAGGCTTAATTTACCGTGGTGAATATATCATCAACTGGGATCCAGCAACACGTACAGCTCTTTCTGATATTGAAGTAATTCATAAAGAAGTTCAAGGTGCATTCTATCATATGAACTA
Organism: Bacillus sp. RZ2MS9; assembly: GCF_001816185.2. Lineage (NCBI taxonomy): Bacteria > Bacillati > Bacillota > Bacilli > Caryophanales > Bacillaceae > Bacillus > Bacillus sp. RZ2MS9. The sequence goes on along the minus strand of NZ_CP049978.1, from coordinate 4,384,620 downwards.
TCCGTTAACAGATGGTTCTGGTCACATTCGTCTTGCGACAACTCGTCCAGAAACGATGCTTGGTGATACAGCAGTAGCAGTTCATCCAGAAGACGATCGTTACAAACATTTAATCGGAAAAACAGTTACACTTCCAATCGTAGGCCGTGAGATTCCGATTATTGCTGATGAGTACGTAGAAAAAGATTTCGGAACGGGCGTTGTAAAAATTACACCAGCTCATGACCCGAATGACTTTGAAGTAGGTAACCGTCATGACTTACCACGCATATTAGTAATGAACGAAGATGGAACAATGAACGAAAAAGCTGGTAAGTATAACGGTATGGATCGTTTCGAATGCCGTAAAGAATTAGTAAAAGACTTACAAGAAGCTGGCGTATTAGTAGAAATCGAGCCACATATGCATTCAGTAGGTCATAGTGAGCGTAGCGGTGCAGTTGTTGAGCCTTATTTATCAACACAGTGGTTCGTAAAAATGGCTCCACTTGCTGAAAAAGCAGTAGCGCTTCAACAAAAAGAAGAAGAAAAAGTAACGTTCGTACCAGAGCGTTTTGAAAACACATATTTACGTTGGATGGAAAATATTCATGACTGGTGTATTTCTCGTCAATTATGGTGGGGACACCGTATTCCAGCTTGGTACCATAAAGAAACTGGTGAAGTATACGTAGGTACAGAAGCACCAGCAGATATTGAAAACTGGAATCGAGATAACGACGTACTTGATACATGGTTCAGTTCAGCGTTATGGCCATTCTCAACACTTGGTTGGCCAAATGAAGATTCAGCAGATTTCAAACGTTACTATTCAACAGATGCACTAGTAACGGGTTATGATATCATCTTCTTCTGGGTATCTCGTATGATTTTCCAAGGTTTAGAGTTTACAGGAGAGCGTCCATTTAAAGATGTATTAATTCACGGTTTAGTTCGTGACGAGCAAGGTCGTAAGATGAGTAAATCTCTTGGTAACGGTATTGACCCAATGGATGTTATCGAGAAGTACGGTGCAGATGCAATGCGTTTCTTCTTATCAACAGGAAGTGCACCAGGTCAAGATTTACGTTTTAGCATGGAAAAAGTAGAATCTACTTGGAACTTCATTAATAAAATTTGGAACGCATCACGTTTCGTATTAATGAACATGGATGATATGAAGTATGAAGAAATCGATTTAACTGGTGAAAAATCAGTAGCAGATAAGTGGATCTTAACTCGCTTAAACGAAACAATCGAAAGCGTAACACGTAACATGGATAAATATGAGTTCGGTGAAGCTGGTCGTTCATTATACAACTTCATTTGGGACGATTTCTGTGATTGGTATATTGAAATGGCGAAACTTCCACTATACGGTGAAGATGAAGCAGCTAAGAAAACAACTCGTTCTATTTTAGCTTACGTATTAGATCAAACAATGCGTCTATTACACCCATTCATGCCATTCGTAACAGAGAAAATTTGGCAACATTTACCGCATGAAGGCGAGTCTATTACAGTAGCTGCGTGGCCAACAGTTCGCGAAGATTTACAAGATACGGAAGCTGCGGCAGAAATGCACCTTCTAGTTGATATCATTCGCTCTGTTCGTAACATCCGTGCAGAAGTAAATACGCCAATGAGCAAAAAAGTTCAAATGCAAATTAAAGCAAAAGATGAGGCTGTACTTGCTCAACTTACGAAAAACAGCTCTTACATTGAGCGTTTCTGTAACCCAAGCGAATTAACAATTCAAACGGACTTACAAGCGCCAGAAAAAGCAATGACTGCAATCGTATCAGGTGCAGAGTTATTCTTACCGTTAGCTGATCTTATCAATCTTGATGAAGAGAGAGCTCGTCTTGAGAAAGAACTTGAGAAATTCGATAAAGAAGTAGAACGTGTACAGAAGAAACTTTCTAACCAAGGTTTCGTAGCGAAAGCTCCTGCAGCGGTTATTGAAGGAGAGCGTGCGAAAGAGCAAGATTACCTAGAAAAACGCGAAGCAGTTCGTCAACGTCTAGCAGATCTTGAAAAGTAAAAATGTTTTTAGAGACTCACTATATTGGTGAGTCTCTTTTCTTTGCGTATAATAGAACTATGAAAGTTGTCTTTTGAAAGGGGAAAAACATACGTGATACATACATACGAAGAAGCGATAGGGTGGATTCATAGCCGATTGAAATTTGGAATTAAGCCAGGATTAGAAAGAATGAAATGGATGCTAGCAGAACTTGGAAATCCAGAGCGTCATATAAAATGTGTTCATCTTGCTGGTACAAATGGAAAAGGTTCAACGTTAACATATATGCGTTACATGTTAGAAGGCGCGAAATATAAGGTAGGAACGTTTACCTCTCCTTACATCGAATCATTTAATGAACGCATTAGTGTGAATGGAACACCAATTGCAGACGAAGAGATTACTGAACTTGTAAAGATGGTAAAACCAGTCGTTGAAAAACTAGATGAAACGGATTTAGGGGAAGCGACAGAGTTTGAAATTATTACTGTTATGGCGATTTGCTATTTCGGTAAAGTCAATTTCTGTGATGTTGTTTTATTTGAAACAGGGCTTGGTGGACGTTTTGACTCTACCAATGTTATACACCCTGTCCTCACGATTATTACGAATATCGGTCACGATCATATGCATATTTTAGGAAATACATTAGGGGAAATTGCATATGAAAAGGCGGGGATTATTAAGTCTGGCGTGCCGGTAATTACTGGTGTACAAGATGAAGAAGCTTTGCAAGTCATTCAAAATGTTGCAAAGGAAAACCATGCAAACTTATACGAACTTAGCAAGCATTTTACAGCGTTACATAAACAGTCTAATGAAGATGGGGAACAGTTTGATTTTACTTGTCCTTTTTCCGCATTTGAAGATTTGCAAATCTCAATGAAAGGCATTCATCAAGTAGGAAATGCAGCGTTAGCACTTATGGCAGTAATGTATGTAAAAACATATTTATCATTTTTAATTGAAGAAGAGGAAATAAGAACGGGATTACTGGAAGCATATTGGATTGGGCGCTTTGAAAAGCTGCAAAGTAACCCGGATATTATTATAGATGGTGCTCATAATCCAGAAGGTATCGAAAGCCTTGTGAAAACAGTAGAAGCGCATTACAAAGATAAAAATGTAATAGTGTTATTTACTGCCCTTGGTGATAAACAATTACATAACATGGTAGGCCAATTAGAAACCATTGCAGATGAAATTATTTTTACAACATTCGCCTTTGATCGTGCTATTTCTGCTGACAAGCTTGCATCATATTCACAGAAAGAATCAAAATTAGTTTTTGAAAATTGGAAAGAGGCAATTGATACAAAAGTTGAAAAGATAGCAGAAAATGATGTTTTTATCATAACGGGTTCTCTTTATTTCATTTCTGAAGTACGAAAATATATTCGCGAGAAAAACTAGATAGTCTTTGCTATCTAGTTTTTTTGTTCTACAAATGAAGTCAAATGCATACATATAAGATAAATATATAGGGTTATTTGGCGAATTCCTCTGACAAATATCTCGTTTTTTTATGAAATGAATATGATATGATGCGGACAACGATAAGAGGTGAGGTGTGAGTGTATGGACAAGCAATCACGAACGATCTCAGTGAAAGTGAATGGAACAGAAGCGAAGTATGAGGAAAAAAAGAAAGATGAATTTGAATGGATGGTAGTAGAAAGTGAACGACCGAAAAATGTTGTTCCGTTTCAAAAAGCGAAATCAATGTCTGTGGAAAAATACCGAAAGAAGTGGAGTAATACATTAATTATAATCGTTGCAACTGCAATCATTATCGGTACGGCGTTTGGAATGGGGATGCTTCATTTACTTACTGGACAAGGAACGACAGGAGGAAGTGAAGTGACAGCTTCAAGGCCGACTGGAAATGGAGAATCAAAGGTGGGTGGAACGGCAGAACAAACACCAGCACCGAAAGAAGAAAAACAAAAAGCACAGGCAGGAACGTCATTGGATCCGATGAAATTATTTTTTGTTCAAGGGGGGCTTTATTCTTCTGAAGAAAAGGGACAGGCAGCTCTTGAAGAATGGAAAGGCAATGGGGGCATTGGTGCTTTGAGACCGAGCGGTGATAAGTATGCAATAGTTGTTGGTATTGCTAGTGATGAACAGTCTATAAATCAATTAATGACTAAGTATAAAAATGATGGTGTCTCCGTTTTAAAAAAGAGCTGGGATATAACAGATAAAGCATTGCTGAAAGATGATAAAGAAGTAGGGACATTTTTAACAAAAGTGCAGCCATTATACACTCATTTAGCAAAATATGCTTCTAGCGTACAAGTTGGTGGAAAAAGCAGCCCAAAAGATATAGAAGCAATTGAAAAAGAATGGAAAAAGGTTGAAAAAGAAGGGGAAAGTATGAAACGAGAAGAAGCAAAGAAACTGTATATGTATACGTCGGTAGCTGTACAAACAGTAAAAGATGGGAAGATGGATAAAGAATCTTTGGCGAAATTAAATCAAGTTATTATTGATGGTTTACTCTCGTATGAAAAAATTGTTTCGTAGAAAGTGAAATGATAGGATAATAAAATGAGTAAGAAAGAAGTACATGTACTTCTTTCTTTTCTTTTGAATTTAGAGCAAAGTGCTTTCTCTATGACGGGAATATAATCGTATGCAATAAAGAAGTTTTATTTTAGTTAGAGAAATTAATATTTCTTTCATTTGTGGGCAAACTATTCCTTTGATACGATTAATATAAATTGTTCTGCTTCATGTGAGAAAGGAAGGAGAAAATATGAGAAAAATAATTTTAGCTTCAGGATCACCTCGGAGGAAGGAATTACTTGAGTTAGCTAGTGTGCCATTTGAAATCGTTGTAAGTGAAGTAGAGGAAACAATTGGTGCATATTCATCGCCTTCTGATATTGTAATGTCGCTTGCCTTGCAAAAAGCATCAGCGGTGGCAGAAAATAATAGTGATCACATTGTGTTAGGTGCAGATACAATTGTTACATATGAGTCGCGTATTCTTGGTAAGCCTTCTAATGAGGATGAGGCGAAAGCGATGTTACAATTACTATCAGGGAAAACACATGAAGTGTATACAGGTGTTGCGATTATAGCAAAAGAAAAAACGGTTACTTTTTATGAGCGTACAGAAGTTACATTTTGGGAGTTAACAGAAGAGGAAATTGATACATACGTCGCGTCGAAAGAACCTCTTGATAAAGCCGGTAGTTATGGGATTCAAGGTAAAGGATCTATTTTCGTTCAAAATATTCAAGGGGACTACTATAGTGTAGTTGGCTTACCAATTGCACGTCTCGTTCGGGAATTAAAACAATTTGATATTGATGTAACCCATGCGTAAAATTGCATGGGGTTTTCTTTGAGAGAACAAATAAAGGGGTGGAGAGATGAACGGTATTCGTGATGTTGTAAGAGAAGAACAGCCACGGGAGCGTTTATTGTTAGAAGGTGCTGGAAGTTTATCAAATCGAGAGCTTCTCGCAGTGTTACTCAGAACAGGTTCTAAAGAAGAAACAGTTTTAAAGTTGTCAGATAAAATTTTACACCAATTTGATGGCTTACGTATGTTGAAAGATGCAACATTAGAGGAGCTAATTAGTATACATGGTATTGGGATTTCAAAGGCATCGCAACTTATGGCAGCCTTTGAACTAGGCAGAAGAATGGTACGTTTAGAATATCAAAATAGATATAGTATTCGAAGTCCAGAAGATTGTGCGAAATACATGATGGAAGAAATGCGTTTTTTACAACAAGAGCATTTTGTTTGTTTATATTTAAATACAAAAAATCAAGTTATACATAGGCAAACGATCTTTATTGGAAGTTTAAACACGTCAATTGTACACCCGAGGGAGGTTTTTAAAGAAGCCTTCCGTCGTGCAGCAGCCTCTATCATATGTCTTCATAACCATCCCTCAGGAGATCCCACGCCGAGCCGTGAAGATATTGAAGTAACAAAACGCTTAGTAGAATGCGGCCAGATTATCGGAATTGAAGTGCTTGATCATATTATAATAGGTGACCATAAATTCGTGAGTTTAAAGGAAAAAGGTCATATTTAAGACTATGCTTTTTACTTATTTTGTTTTATAATGTGATTTATGAGTTTTTTGTAGAAATTTATCTACAAAAAGGATAAAGATATAAAAAACGTACTGTTTTTATAATATAAATTAAGAAAAAATGAGTCCGTGAAAACAAGAAAGGAAGATAAATAATATGTTTGGATTTGGTGGATTTACTCGCGATCTTGGAATAGACTTAGGAACTGCGAACACGCTTGTATATGTAAAAGGAAAAGGTGTAGTTTTACGTGAACCTTCAGTAGTGGCGTTACAAACTGATACGAAACAAATCGTTGCTGTAGGTAGCGACGCAAAACAAATGATTGGTCGTACACCAGGGAACGTTGTGGCACTTCGCCCGATGAAAGACGGTGTAATTGCTGATTACGAAACAACTGCAACAATGATGAAATATTACATTCAACAAGCTCAAAAATCAAACGGTTTCTTCTCACGTAAGCCGTATGTAATGGTATGTGTACCATCTGGTATTACAGCTGTAGAAAGACGTGCAGTAATCGATGCGACTCGTCAAGCGGGTGCTCGTGATGCTTATCCTATCGAAGAGCCATTTGCAGCAGCAATTGGTGCAAACTTACCTGTTTGGGAACCAACTGGTAGTATGGTTGTTGATATCGGTGGTGGTACAACAGAAGTTGCAATTATTTCTCTAGGTGGTATTGTAACAAGCCAGTCAGTCCGTGTTGCTGGTGATGATATGGACGATTCAATCATTCAGTACATTAAGAAAAGCTATAACTTAATGATCGGTGAAAGAACAGCTGAAGCATTAAAATTAGAAATTGGTTCTGCAGGCGAGCCCGAAGGTATCGAGCCTATGGAAATTCGCGGTCGTGATTTAGTAAGTGGTTTACCAAAAACAGTACTAATTCAGCCAGAAGAAATTGCAGATGCATTAAAAGATACAGTAGATGCGATTGTAGAATCAGTTAAAAATACGTTAGAAAAAACTCCACCTGAATTAGCGGCTGATATTATGGACCGCGGTATCGTATTAACAGGTGGCGGGGCATTACTACGTAATTTAGATAAAGTAATTAGTGAAGAAACGAAAATGCCAGTTCTTGTTGCAGAAGATCCATTAGATTGCGTAGCAATTGGAACAGGTAAAGCATTAGACAATATCGATCTTTTCAAAACTGCTGCTCGATAATATTGCAAAATAAAAATCAGTGAAATTAAGAGGGTGTGAACGTGCCACAGTTTTTCTTAAACAAAAGATTAATTGTTTTGTTGGTTAGTATTATTCTTCTCGTGGCATTGATTGGAATCTCATTGAAAGAACGGAACAGTTTAACATGGCCAGAGCAGTTTGTTAAAGATACTGTCGGTGTTGTAGAACGTGTATTCCAAAAGCCAGCGAAATACGTAGCTGGATTCTTCGAAAATGTAGAGGATGTAAAGCGCACGTATGAAGAGAATAAAGAATTAAAAGCAAAATTAGATAATTATGCAGGTCTATCAGGGAAAGTAAAACAATTAGAAGATGATAACAAGAAGCTACAAGAGCTAACTGGTAAAAAAGAGTTAAATAGCGGGTATACTGAAATTCCAGCTACTGTTGTTTCTCGTAATCCAGATAAATGGTACGATTTAATTGGAATTGATAAAGGGGCACAGCAAGGAATTAAAAAAGATATGGCTGTAGTAACTTCACAAGGGTTAGTTGGAAGAGTGAAAAGTGTATCTCAGTTTACATCATCAGTAGAATTACTAAGTTCTATGAGCCGAACAAATCGCGTTTCTGCTATTGTACAAGGGCAAGAGAAAATCTTTGGATTGATTGAAGGTTATGACAAAGAAAAGCAATTACTTCTTTTCACAAAGATTGGCTCTGATGCACCGGTAGAGAAAGATCAACTAGTTGTAACATCTGGACTGGGTGATATTTTCCCGAAAGGTCTTGTAATTGGAAAAATCGTTGAAGTTCAGCCGGATGCATATGGCTTAACAAAAACAGCTTATGTAAAACCTGCCGCTGATTTAAATGACGTAGAGCATATTACGGTTGCTAAACGTGCAACACCTTCAGCGCCATTAGAATAGGAGGAGAAGAAGAGATGATGAAGATATTAAAAAGAGCAGCTCTTCCTCTTTTGCTCCTTTTTGTGTTTCTATTTGAAAATATGTTTGCTACTGTTGTTCCAACGGATGTGTTTTGGAAAGACAGCATAGCAGCACCGCATTTCTTTATAATCGTCTTATGTTTTATTACAGTGTATTATAGTCCGGTCCAAGGGATTTATTACGGACTATTATTTGGCTTCTTATTTGATACCGTATACACAGAACTTGTCGGGATATATATTTTTGTTTATCCGATTTTAGCTTATTTAGTATATAGTGTGATGAAAGTACTACAATTGAATTTATTTATTGTTGTTTCTATCATATTAGCTAGCGTTGTAGCACTAGAGTATTATGTGTATGGATTCTTAACTTTATTAGGACGTACTCATATGCCAGCGTATGTCTTTTTCACAGATCGTCTCCTTTCTACTTTATTGTTAAATGCTATTTTCTTATTGATAGTTTGTTTCCCACTGAGACGATATATAGTGCGTCTTTCAAAAGCGATGGAAGAAAAAGAAAAAAGGATTTTCTAATTTTATGTCGAATTGAATCGGTGGGGTGAACTTTAGTGGAAGAAAAAAAGCAACAAAATGTAACGATAAAAGGGACAAAAGATGGGATAACGCTTCATTTAGATGATTGTTGTTCATTCTCAGAATTATTGGTGGAATTAGACGAAAAACTTTCTACACATTACTACGATGGTGATGGGCGCTCTTTAATTGAAGTGCATGTGAAAGTAGGAAATCGTTATTTAACAGAAGTCCAACAAGAAGAGATTCGTACGTTAATTCGTAATAAAAAGAATCTTGTTGTGGATTCAATTGAAAGTGATGTTATCACTAAAGCAGAAGCAATAGCTTGGAAAGAAGAAACAGAAATTGTCCCTATTTCCAAAATTGTTCGCTCTGGACAAGTTTTACATGTAAAAGGAAATTTGTTGTTAATTGGAGATGTTAATCCAGGCGGAACGGTTATCGCTGGGGGGAATATTTTTGTCGTAGGATCATTAAGAGGAATTGCACATGCTGGGTATTATGGGGATTCGGATGCTGTAATCGCTGCATCTGTTATGAACCCGATGCAACTTCGAATTAGTGATGTGGCAATGCGGGCTCCGGAAGAGAAAGAAGACGGAGCGGAGGCGGCAGAATGTGCGTATATTAATGAGAACAATCACATTGTTGTCGATCGCCTGCAACTTCTCACTCATCTTAGACCTAATTTAACAAAGTTAGAAAGGGGAATTGTATAGCTGTGGGAGAGGCAATAGTAATTACATCTGGAAAAGGCGGAGTAGGTAAAACTACTACATCTGCGAACATTGGTACGGCCCTAGCGTTATCTGGAAAGAAAGTGTGCTTAATTGACACAGATATCGGTCTTCGAAATTTAGACGTAGTAATGGGGCTGGAAAATCGTATTGTATTTGATCTTGTTGATGTCGTTGAAGGGCGTTGCCGTTTACCTCAGGCTCTTATTAAAGACAAACGTTTTGATGATCTTTATTTATTACCTGCAGCACAAACGAGTGATAAATCAGCGGTAACACCTGAACAAATGGATGAATTAATACAAGTATTACGTCAAGATTATGATTACATATTAATCGATTGTCCTGCGGGGATTGAGCAGGGATTTAAAAATGCGGTAGCTGGTGCGGATAAAGCAATCGTTGTTACGACTCCAGAAGTATCCTCAATGCGCGATGCGGATCGTATTATTGGGCTTTTAGAAAAAGAGGATATTGAACCACCGAAACTTGTTATTAACCGTGTACGTAGTCATATGCTTCATGAACAGGATATGTTAGATGTTGATGAAATTGTACGTACATTGTCAATCGAGCTTCTTGGTGTTGTCGAAGATGACGATGAAGTTATTCGAGCTACAAATACAGGTGAACCTGTGGCGTTGCAACCAAGCGGAAAAGCAGCGTTGGCTTATCGTAATATTGCAAGACGCTTGTTAGGTGAGAATGTACCATTACAAGCATTTGAACAAGAAAAGGTATCGGTATTTGCAAAGGTGAAAAACTTCTTTGGAATCCGTTAAGAGCACTTCGCACATATGCGAGGTGCTTTCTTTTTTCTTCACACGAATATCTTTCTTTCTTAGCTCATACATATGTACAAACTGTATACAACTGTTTCTAATGAAATTAGCTTAACGAAAGAAAGGAGACAGTATGAAGAATAGACGCGTAGAAGAAATTAAAAAGCGGATTGCAAAAAGGAAGGCCGAGCAAGAAAGGATGGAGGAAGAGCAGTATTTTAACGGAGGGAATTTTGATAGTGAAGCGGTATTTATTGAAGATGGAGAAAAGGAAATGCATCCTTTATTTCGAAAGGAAGTCTTTTTCTTCAAAGTTTTATTATCAGCAATATTAGTTCTTTCGGTTGCTATTTTATATAAGAATGCTCCTTCTTCATTCAATGGAGCTAAAGCTGTTACAGAAAAAGTGATGAAAGAGGAATTTCAGTTTGCTACTGTAGCGAAATGGTATGAAAAGCAATTTGGAAAACCGCTCGTATTCTATTCGCCGAACGAGAAAAAAGAAGGAAGTATTCAGCAAAAGGATTATGCAATTCCTGCTTCTGGAAAGGTAATGCAAGGGTTTCAAAAAAATGGCCAAGGTGTATTTGTCCAAACAGCTACAAATGCAAAAGTGGAGTCAGTAAATGAAGGGTTAGTTGTTTTTGCAGGCAAGAAAGAGGAACTTGGAAATACAGTTCAAATTCAACATGCAGATGGTACGGAGTCATGGTATGCAAACTTAAACGATATGTCAGTGAAATTATATGATTACGTTTCAAAGAAACAAAAAATTGGAACGGTGAGTAATGATACAAATGATAAAAATGGAAAGTTTTATTTCGCAATAAAAAAGAATGAAAAATTTATTGATCCGATCCAGGTGATATCATTTGATTAAATATAGGGACGTTTTAACGAAAATTTCCGTGCATCCATTATTTTGGGTTATTATTGTCATTGGTATTTTTACTGCGCGTTTTAAAGAGTTACTACTGTTATTTTGTATTGTTCTTATTCATGAACTTGGGCATGCTTTTGCAGCAGCACACTATAATTGGCGTATAAAAAGAATTCAACTTTTGCCGTTTGGTGGCGTGGCCGAGCTTGAGGAACATGGTAATAAGTCATTGAAAGAGGAACTTGTTGTCGTAATTGCAGGACCGATTCAACATGTTTGGATGATGCTGGTAGGTTATATGTTGTTCGAAGTCGGTTGGCTGAATACAGATTTATATTATTTCTTTATGTGGAATAATATAATTATTTTAGCATTTAATTTACTCCCTATTTGGCCGTTAGATGGCGGGAAAGTATTGTTTAATGTATTATCATATCGTTTCCCTTATTTACAAGCACATGAAAAGATGATGCAATTGTCATGTGTTTTTTTTGGTGTAATATTAGGATGGCAGTTACTCTGGAATAGTAACAATATTATGATGTGGGTACTACTCATATTTTTAGCAGTGTCATTATATCAAGAGTGGAAACAAAGACGGTATGCATTTATGCGTTTTTTATTAGAACGTTATTATGGAAACAAAAGAGGAATCGAAAAGATTGCACCTATTGAAGTGCAAACGGAAGATCGTTTATATACGATCTTCACAAAATTTCGTAGAGGATATAAGCATTCTATTATCGTCCGTGGAAAATATAAAGAGCATTACACATTGGATGAAAATGAATTGCTCTATGCATATTTTACTGAAAAACGAACAACTTCATCAGTTGAAGAATTAATCGGTTAGTGTTGACGATAGCACTAACCTTTTATTATTGTAAAAGCAAAGAAGATTATAAAGTGAGGAAATAATTTTGAAAACGTTATATGTGAATTACGCTGGTTCGGAAAAGCGCGTTGCAATTGAAGAGAAGAAAAAAATTGTTGAGTTTTTATGGAAACGTAATGAAGAGCAAGAGATTGTTGGGCATATTTATGTTGGACGTGTCGTAAGAACAATTGCTGGAATGAATGCAGCTTTTGTAAACATCGGTTTAGAAAAACATGCTTACCTTTCATACGATGATGTACCATCTTCTTATCGTATACATGAAGGGCAAGCGATACTCGTACAAGTTGTGAAAGAGGCAATTGATACGAAAGGGCCTAAATTGACAGCGAATATAGAATTTACCGGGAAATATGTCGTTTATATGCCGTTTGATGAGATGCGCGCTGTTTCTCGAAAAATAAAAAATAATAAAAGAAGACAACAGTTACTCCAAATTGAAATAGAGGGAACGGGGGGATACATTTTCCGCTCTGCTTCTGAAAAAGGAGCAATTGAAGAAATACAAGCTGAAATGCAAGGGTTACAACAGTTGTATGAAGAGTTAAAAAGAAAAGAGGGCCAAGGAAAGGCGCCGTTATTACTTCATCGACCGGCGACCTTTTTAGATCGTGTATTTCAAGAGAATCCAATTGAAACCATTGAAAAAGTAGTTGTAGATACAAGAAGTATAGTAAAAGAATTAGAAGACAAAGTTGGAAAAGAAAAAGTATCTTTTTATAATGAAAAGTCTTCGATGTTTAACCATTTTGGAATAGAGCGTGAAATTGAGAAAGCACTCCAAAAAATTGTGTGGCTTCCAAATGGTGCTTATTTAATTGTAGAACAAATGGAGACGATGACTGTAATTGATGTGAATACGGGCAAGTTTACGGGAAAACAAAATTTACAAGATACAGTACTTCGCACAAATGAGATGGCAGCTGAAGAAATTGCACGCCAATTAAGACTTCGTGATATTGGTGGTATGATATTAATTGATTTTATTAATATGAAAAAAAGAGAAGATAAAGAAAAGGTAAGAGAATGTCTTATAGCTGCTATGCAAGATGACCGCACATATACAAGGGTGCTCGGCTTTACGGAGCTAGGGATTTTGGAAATGACACGTAAACGTAAAAAGCATTCTTTACGGGACGTATTATTAAAAGAGTGTGTACCTTGCAAAGCGACGGGTTATGTGATGTCGCATGAAACAATTGCGTATGAGTTAGAGAGAGAACTAATCACATATGGCAATATAGAAGATGAAGCGGTATTAATCGCTGCGCCTAAAGAACTGCAAAAACAGTTTTTGCAAAAAGAATTACAAAAAAATATTCCATTTGAAATTTATTTCAAAGATGATAATATCGAAAAGTATGCTATCGTTCGTTTTGGAAGTAAAAAAGAAATTGTAGAGCGGAAAAAATAGTTAGCAGAACATTTATTGACAACCGTCTATGATTCATGATAACATCTTTATGTTATAGTTTATAGCACCTAAACGGCTATATGCTACAACCGCACAAGACAGGTTCCCTAAAGGCATTTATGTCTACCTCGTTTTTGGCGAGTCTTAGTAATTAAGAGGAGGTGCAAGTATGTACGCAATTATCGAAACAGGTGGAAAACAAATTAAAGTTGAAGCTGGTCAAGCAATCTACATTGAAAAATTAGATGTTGAAGCTGGTGAAACTGTTACTTTTGACAAAGTTCTTTTCGTTGGTGGCGAAAACGTTAAAGTTGGTAGCCCAGTTGTAGAAGGTGCAACAGTTACTGCGAAAGTTGAAAAACAAGGTCGCGCTAAGAAAATTATCGTTTTCAAATACAAAGCGAAAAAGAACAATCGTAAGAAACAAGGTCATCGTCAACCTTACACTAAGCTAGTTGTTGAAGCTATCAACGCTTAATTCTGGTTAACATGATTAAAATTACGATAAGTCGCACGAAATTAGGAAGTATCCAATCATTTAAAATGACTGGACATGCCGATTATGCGCCACATGGACAAGACCTTGTCTGTGCTGGAACTACAGCGGTTGTGTTTGGTTCTATAAATGCAGTGGAAGAACTTTGTAATGTGCAAGCAACTATTGAACTCGGAAGTGATGGCGGATTCTTAACGTATGAATTGCCTAATGATTTAGACGTTCATACAGCAGAAAAAGCACAAACGCTTTTAGAAGGATTAGTTGTTTCGCTTAAGACGATCGAACTTGATTACGGAAAGTATATCCGTTTAATAGAAAAAGTGCAGGAGGTGTAACGTATGTTAAGATTAGATCTTCAGTTTTTCGCATCTAAGAAAGGTGTAGGTAGTACAAAGAACGGTCGTGACTCTCAGTCAAAACGTCTTGGTGCTAAACGCGCAGATGGTCAAACGGTTACAGGTGGTTCAATTCTTTACCGTCAACGCGGTACAAAAATTTATCCAGGTGTTAACGTTGGTCGTGGTGGCGATGACACTTTATACGCGAAAGTTGACGGCGTAGTACGCTTTGAGCGTCTTGGTCGTGACCGCAAACAAGTGAGCGTATATCCTGTTGCTCAAGAAGCATAAGAACTCACGGAAAACTCTAACCTGAGTGCAGGTTAGAGTTTTTCTATATTAAGGGGTATCTAAATGAATGAAAAATGGACAATTATAGATGCATTGCGCCATTCAAGACATGATTGGCTCAATCGTATGCAGATGGTGAAAGGAAACCTTTCCCTTGGAAAAGTGGAAGAAATTCATAGTCTCATCGATCGTTTTGTCCAAGAAGCGAGACAAGAATCCAATCTGATGGGGCTATCAATGCCTTTATTTTCAGAGTGGATTTTAACATATAATTGGAAACAGCAGCCGTGCTTATTGGAGTACGAAGTATTAGGGAAATTACATAACTTATCTCACTTAGATGAGACTGTATGTACATGGACGAATCAATTTTTCTCGATGCTTCAGCATAGTTTAGACGTATATGTTGAAAATTATGTTTGTATCACAATTGAATGTGACGCGGATAATGCTCGTTTCTTTTTTGATTTTCGTGGTAAGCTAACGAGTGTAGAAGAACTACAGAATTGGCTTGCGACCCAAAACAATAAATGGTATTCCATTTCTTATACAGTGCGAGACGAAGAAGTCTCAGTTATATTACAACCAATTGAAAAAAGTGTGGTGAAATAATGTTTGTAGATCAGGTCAAGATATATGTAAAAGGCGGCGACGGTGGTAACGGTATGGTTGCGTATCGTCGTGAGAAGTATGTACCAAAAGGTGGCCCAGCAGGTGGCGACGGCGGTAAAGGTGCAGATGTTGTTTTCGTAGTTGAGGAAGGCTTACGTACATTAATGGACTTCCGCTACCAACGTCATTTCAAAGCTGATCGCGGTCAGCACGGAATGAGTAAAGGTCAGCACGGACGTAAATCTGAAGATTTACTTGTAAAGGTTCCACCAGGAACAGTAGTAAAAGATGAAAAAACTGGTCAAATTCTTGCCGATTTAGTAACGCATGGACAAACTGCTGTAATTGCAAAAGGTGGCCGCGGTGGCCGTGGTAACTCACGTTTTGCAACAGCTACGAACCCAGCGCCAGAAATCGCTGAGAACGGGGAACCAGGTCAAGAGCGTGATGTTATTCTAGAACTTAAAGTACTAGCAGACGTTGGACTTGTTGGATTCCCAAGTGTAGGTAAATCTACATTATTATCTGTTGTATCATCAGCGCGTCCGAAAATTGCAGAGTATCACTTCACAACAATCGTTCCAAATCTTGGTGTTGTTGAAACTGGTGATAACCGCAGCTTCGTTATGGCTGACCTTCCAGGACTAATTGAAGGCGCACATGCTGGCGTCGGACTTGGACACCAATTCTTACGTCATATTGAGCGTACACGTGTAATCGTGCATGTTATTGATATGTCTGGTTTAGAAGGCCGTGATCCATATGAAGATTACGTAACGATTAATAATGAATTAAAAGAATACAATCTTCGCTTAACTGAGCGTCCACAAGTTGTTGTTGCAAACAAAATGGATATGCCAGATGCAGAAGAAAACTTACAAGCATTTAAAGAGAAAGTGGGAGACGAAGTAAAAATCTTCCCAATCTCAGCTGTAACAAGACAAGGGGTTCGTGACTTACTGTTTGAAGTAGCGAACTTAATAGAAACAACACCAGAATTCCCAATACATGAAGTTGCGGATGAGTCTGATACAAGTGTAATGTACAAATTTGATACTGAAGGTGTTAAATTTGAAATTACACGTGAAAGTGATGGCACGTTTGTTATCTCTGGTTACGATATCGAGAAAACATTCAAGATGACAGACTTCTCACGTGATGAATCTGTACGTCGTTTCGCTCGTCAAATGCGCGGAATGGGTATTGATGAAGCGCTTCGTGCACGTGGTGCAAAAGACGGAGATATTGTAAAAATTCTTGAATATGAATTTGAATTTATCGATTAAGACTGCCGAAATACGGCAGTCTTTTTTTATATCGTAAAAATCGGATTTATATAGGAAAAAATCCCCACTAATTAAATTTTCAATTTATAATAAAAAGGGGAGTGGTTTTAGAAGAATTTTTTTATGGGGAGAAAACGAACATGTATAAAATATTAATTGTAGAAGATGATGAGAAAATCGCGGGAATATTAGAAGAGCATTTAGAAAGGTATGGCTATCAATCATTTAGAGCAAGTGATTTACGTCAAATAAAAGATGAGTTTGTAAAAGTGAATCCTCATCTCGTGTTACTTGATATTAATTTACCGTACTTTGACGGTTTTTATTGGTGTCGTCAAATTCGTACTGTATCGAATGCACCAATTATTTTTGTTTCTGCAAGAACAGGAGAAATGGATCAAGTAATGGCGATTGAAAATGGCGGCGATGATTATATTACGAAGCCATTCCATTTAGATATCGTAATGGCAAAGGTGAAGAGTGCACTTCGCCGTGGTTACGGAGAGTATGCTTCTGCCGCTGAGAGTGATTGTTTAGGTGTAAATGGACTGTTGTTATTCCCGTCTCAGCATATTGTTGAGTGGCAAGGACAACAAACTGAACTGACAAAAAATGAGTTTTACTTATTAGAGTGTTTAATGAAACAGGTGAATCAATATGTAACGCGCGAAGAACTGTTAGAAGCTCTATGGGATGAAGTAGCATTTGTGGATGATAATACATTAACCGTAAATGTAAAACGTGTAAGGAAGAAACTAGAGGAGTTAGGCATTAAAAATGCAATTGTAACGAAACGTGGATATGGTTATGCGCTTTTTACGGAGTGGGGCGAAGGGCATGAAGGTTAAAAATTACCTTATGGACCGCTTTTCTTTAATTCTTTCTTATATTGTTAGCCTTTGTTTATTTGGGCTCGTTTTACAGCTGCAAAGTCTTTTAGAAAAGAAATCCATTGATTGGAGTACGTGGTTATATGGACTTTTATTAGGAACAGTTGTGTTTACTGTATACCTCATTTACGATTACCGAAAACGGAGTGTGTTTTTAAAGAGGATCGAAAAGTATGTTACTGGTGGAAATACATTACATGACTCTTTACTTATTGATGAATCTTATACATCAGAGCAAGAAATGGTCGTTGAATCTTTTACGTTATTAAGACAGCAATATATGAATGAAGTTCATAAACAGCATGCGAAAGAGCAACAGCAAATGATATTTATGAACCAATGGATTCACCAAATGAAAACACCAGTATCTGTTATTGAATTATTGCTGCAAAAGTTTGGCAAAGAGCATCGTGAGGCAAGAGCAACAGTTGAAAGTATTCGTGAAGAAAATAACCGTATACTAAATGGTTTAGATTTAGCGTTACATATGGCAAGACTAGAGCAGTTTGCGAAAGATTATAAGATAGAAGTAGTAAATGTTATAGATGTCGTGCGAGGTATTATTAATGAAAATCGGAAATCCTTTATTCAATCGTCTGTATTTCCGAAAGTGATGTTTGAAGAAGATACTTGTATGGTTGCATCTGATAGAAAATGGCTGAGTATTGCTATAGGTCAAATTGTTGTAAACGCAATCAAGTATACAAAAATTTCAGCGGCAGAGAAAAAAGAAATTCAATTTCAAATTGAAGAGAAAAATCAAAAGGTGTTATTACATATTAAGGACAATGGAATTGGTATTCCAGAGCAAGACGTAAAGCGCATATTTGATCCATTTTTTACGGGAATAAATGGACGTAAAACGAGAGAAGCGACTGGGATGGGCTTATATATTACGAAGGAAATTTGCGATAATTTACATCATGGAATGTATGTCCAATCGGCTGAAGGAGAAGGGACAACATTCACGTTCCAATTTGCAAAAGATGAAGAATATCATACATTGATGAGAAAAATGACAAAACTGTAAGATAACAAAACGTTTTGTAAGGGAAATCACTCGTTTCTTTTTCTTATTTTTCTTATAGTAAATGTAAGAAGAAAACACGTAGGGGGATTAGAAATGAGTGTTCTTGAAGTAAAAGGATTAACGAAGGTGTACCAATCAAAAGGTTCAGTAGCGACGACTGCTTTAAACGATATAAATTTTAAAATAGAAGAAGGCGAATTTGTAGGGATTATGGGTCCTTCAGGAAGTGGGAAAACGACGCTTTTAAATTTATTAGCAACAATTGATAAGCAAACTTCAGGTCATGTGCTTGTAAATGGTGAAGAAATTAATCAAATGCGTGCTGCAAAATTAGCGGAGTTTCGCCGTACACATTTAGGGTTCATCTTCCAAGATTTTAATTTACTTGATACGTTATCCATTAAAGAAAACATTATTTTACCACTTGTAATGGCGAAGAAATCTGTAAATGAAATTGATGCGAAAGTACTGGAAATTGCGAAGTTTTTAAACATCGAAGAAATTTTAAATAAAAAAGTATACGAAGTATCTGGGGGACAACAACAACGTGCAGCAGCAGCGAGAGCAATCATTCATGAACCGACGTTAATTTTAGCAGATGAGCCAACTGGAAACTTAGACTCGAAGTCAGCAAAATCGCTAATGGGCGCTCTGCAAGATTTACACGAGCAAAAGAAAGTAACGATTGCAATGGTTACGCACGATCCAGTAGCGGCTAGTTATTGTGAACGTATCCTTTTCATACGCGATGGAGAAATTTTCTCGGAAATACATAAAGGAAGAACGAAACAAGCCTTTTTCCAAGAAATTCTGGACGTACTTGCGATGCTAGGAGGAGAATATCATGAACTTTCGCCAGCTCGCGCTTAATAACGTAAGAGGAAATTGGCGTAACTATAAAGCGTTTCTTATAAGTAGTTGTTTATCAATTGTCGTATTTTTCATGTATGCTTCTTTTATTTATCATCCAGATGTCGTAAGCGGTAATATTAGTATGAGAAAGATGATCACAAAAGGATTAGAATCGATGAATTATATTGTGGTCATCTTTTCGGCACTCTTTATTTTATATGCAAATTCAACGTTTTTACGAGCAAGAAAAAAAGAGTTTGGTCTACTAACATTAATAGGCGGAACGAAATCGCAGCTCGGCCGAATGATTATATTAGAGCAACTGATGTTAGGTAGTATTGCAATTGTAGTTGGTATTGGGGTTGGGATGCTTTGTTCAAAATTATTTTTCCAAGCGTTAAGCGTATTATTAAAAATAGATAAGACACTTCCACTTGTTTGGAATAGTAAAGCAGTTCTTATTACAGCTGGTGTATACTTTATTCTATTTTTAATCCTATCATTGTTTAGTGTTTGGACAGTAGGACGCTTGCAAATTATTGATTTATTAAGAGAGGCAAGAAAGCAAAAAGTAGAGCCGTTTGCATTTACATGGTTATGTGTAGTTGGTATAGGATGTATTATTGTTGCATATGTACTTAGCTTCCAAGTAACGTTTCTGAATTTCCTCATCCTCTTTTTACCGGTGGTAGGACTGACAATTGGCGGAACGTATTTACTATTTACACAAGGTAGTACAGTTGTATTAAAAGCATTACAAAAAAGAAAGCAATCTTTTTATACGTACCCAAATATGTTCGTCCTTAGCAACCTTATTTATAAAATGAAAGATAATGCTCGTTTTCTATTTGTAATTTCTATCATTACGGCGGTAGTATCTTCAGCGGTGGGTACACTGTACGTATATTTTGAAAATATGAGTGCGAAAACGGTAGAACTTACACCACATGCTATTTCATATGAGGAAAAGGGGTTAAATACGCATAACCTTATTAATGAAGAAAAGGTACAGGAGCTTGTGAAGAGACACGGGTTTGAAGATGCACGAAAAGTAACATACGTTAAACTACCAGCAACACAGAAAATAACGTTGTTTAATAGTGAACATGAAGTACCGATGACGATTATTTCAGAAAAAGAATATAATGCAGAAGTGCGCAAACAAAAGAGAGAGCAACCTACAGAAGTTCATAATGCACCAGGTAGTGCAACGATGGTTATGGTTGATATGTCAAATGAACTGATGAAGATAGATCGTACGAAACCGTATGAATTTATAATTGACGGACAAAAGCAGTCTGTTCAATTAAATAATCCAACGCAGTATTCTGTTTTTAATGATAGTGAATATCTCATTGTAAATGAACAAGATTTTGAGAAATATGCAAAACTCGTACCAGATGAAGAAAAGACGAAATATTACGGTTATTATATTGAGGATTGGAAAAGTACAGAAAATCTTGTATTAGATTTGAAAAATGAAATTGTACCAGAAAAGCAAGGGGAATTGAGAAATTCAGTGTTTGCGTATAAGGATATAAGAGAAGGTGGAGCAATTACAATGTTCATCGGTTTCTTCGTAGCGGTACTGTTCTTCTTCTTCGCTTGTAGTATGACATACTTTAAATGGTTTAACGATAAAGAACAAGATCGTATTCAATTTAAATCGTTAAAGAGAATTGGTATGACAGATAAAGAAATTCGCAAAATTGCGATTCGACAAATGGGAGTTATCTTCTTTATCCCAATTTTAATCGGTTCCATTCATAGTGGATTTGCTCTTCATACGTTAGGAAAAATGCTTTATATTAATTTGTGGAAATCAGGTGCGCTTGTAATTGGAGCATACATTTTAGCTTCTGCCATTTACTTTATGATCGCGCAAAGAGGATATTTAAAACACGTAAAAAGCTAGGGGAACCTCTAGCTTTTTGCCTATGTAGTAAGTTACAGGAGGACGATAGATGAACATTCGGCAACTAGCGCTGCAAAATATAAAAGGAAATTGGCGTAATTATAAAGTGTTTTTCTTAAGTAGTTGTTTTGCAATATTTGCTTCTTACGCATATATGTCTGTCATTGTGCATCCATATATGCAAGAGACGATGTGGTATCAAAACGTACGCTGGGGACTTATCATATGTAATGTTATAATCATTTCTTTTTTCGTCATATTTATTTTGTACTCTACTTCTATTTTCATAGAAGCACGTAAGAAAGAATTAGGGTTATATATGTTAATGGGAGCAACGAAGTCTAACGTAATAGGAGTGATTATGACCGAGCAAATTTTAATCGGGGTCTTCGCGAATATTTTCGGTATTGGGCTTGGTATGATATTTTTAAAGCTCTTTTTTATGGTATTTAGTATGTTACTGGGGCTTCCGAAAGAACTCCCTGTCATATTTGACGTAAGGGCGATTGGTGTAACATTTATTACATATATGGTCGTTTTTATTTTGTTATCTTTTATAAGTGCTTTACGTATATGGAATATAAAAATCATTCGGTTATTGAAAGAATTTCGAACAGATAAAAAAGAGAAGAAAACATCAAAGTGGCTCTGTTTATTCGGTTTTGCTTGTTTAGTGGGCGGGTATGCATTGGCGCTACAAGTGACGATGGCTACGATAGCGATATACTTTTTCCCTGTGTCTATACTTGTCTTTTTTGGAACGTACTTTTCTTTTACACATGGAGCTACCCAAGTGTTAGAAATAATAAAGAGAAATAAAAAGATTATGTATACATATCCTTATTTATTTATAGTGAATCAATTGTCACATCGAATGAAGGAAAATGGTCGCTTTTTCTTTCTGATGTCTATGGCAACGACGTTTGTAGTTACAGCAACAGGTACGGTGTTCTTATATTTTTCTAGCATGCAAGATATGTGGCGAACTGGAGGGGTACACTCGTTTTCGTACATAGAAAAAGGTATTTCTACTCATGAAGTCTTTGAGGAAGGTGCGGTTGAAAAATTACTGCATCAATATGGGTATGACGATTTTCAATATATGAGTTTTGTTGGAGTGTATGCATCCTTTCAGTCTAGTAAAGGAGAAACAACAATAGTACCGCTTATAAAAGAAAGTGAATATAACCAAGAAGCAAGGAAACAAAAACAGAAAACGTATCGTCCTAAAAAAGGTACAGTGACACTCGTTTATTATAATAAATACAATAATTCGAATGTATATAATCAAAAAGAGATTCAATTGCAAGTAATGAATCAACCATATCAATTCGTATTTAACGGTCAGAAAGAAGGGGTTCAATTTAACCATCACCCTTCGTACATTAATGGTCTGTTCTTCGTTATGAATGATGAAGATTTTGATAGTATAGCAAATCAGGTTCCTGATTCTGAAAAAATGATATATAGAGGCTACACATTACCAAATATCGAAAAGACGAAGAAATTAAATGAAGATTTACGGAAACATATGAAACAAGATAATAATAATGCATTTCGAAGCAATATGGAGTTGTATGTAAATATGAAAGAAGGCGGCGATATTACTCTATTTGTAGGCTCATTTATTAGTATATTATTCTTTCTTACTTCATGTAGTATCGTTTATTTTAAATGGTTCCATAATATTGCATCGGACCGAAAGCAGTATGGTGCACTCTCTAAACTTGGAATGACGAAGGAAGAAGTATGGAAAATTTCTCGTTGGCAATTATGTATGCTATTTTTTGCGCCAATTATAGTAGGGAGTATGCATAGTGCAGTTGCGTTATATACGTTTCATAATACGCTTTTTATGGATGGATCATTAAGAAAAGTAGGTTTGTTCATTCTGTTTTATATCGCAGCATGTATCATTTATTTCTTCTTCGCTCAAAGAGAATATAAGAAACATTTAGACTAGCGAACGCTAGTCTTTTTTTTAATATTCGAAATTTACATAGAAGAATATAAAAAAGTATGGTATAACAGTAAGAAAACGAAAAAGAGGGGAAAAGACGATGATTCGAGTAGGATATTTAGGACCAGAAGCAACATTTACAAATATGGCGGTGAGTCGTTTTTTTCCGGAAGCAGAGCATGTACCATATCGAACGATTCCAGATTGTATAGATGCAGCTGCAAATGAAAATGTAGACTTCGCAGTTGTACCGTTAGAAAATGCAATAGAAGGTTCAGTGAATATAACGGTTGATTACCTTGTACATGAGCAGCCGCTTTCCATTGTAGGAGAAATTACAGTACCAATTCAGCAGCATTTACTTGTACATCCGCAGTATGCAGAAGTGTGGGATGAAGTATATGCAGTGCATTCTCATCCGCATGCCATTGCACAGTGCCATAAATTTTTAAATGAAGAATTAAAAGGAGTAACTGTTCGAGATATGACATCTACAAGTGCTGCTGCGCAATATGTGAAAGAACATCCTGAAGAGAAAATTGCCGCTATTGCAAATGAAGCGGCTGCAGAAAAATACGGATTAACAATTGTGAGACGTAGTATTCATACGCATAAAAATAATCACACACGTTTCTTGGTACTCCATAAGAAAAAGAAAGCAGTACTCCCGAATAACGGAGAGAATCGCGGAGAGAAAACGACGCTTATGATAACGTTACCTGCAGATTATGCAGGTGCCCTATATCAAGTGTTATCAGCTTTCGCATGGAGAAAATTAAACTTATCAAAAATCGAATCGCGTCCGATGAAAACAGGTCTTGGAAATTACTTTTTCTTAATTGATGTTGATAAAGCATACGATGACGTATTATTGCCAGGCGTAACGATGGAACTTGAAGCACTCGGTTTTTCTGTTACTGTGCTGGGGAGTTATTCTTCTTATTGGTTGTAGAGGGGAGCTGTTGTTAAAGTTGTTTGAAATGAAAAGCTGTTTCTCGGTTTGAGGCAGAGTAAGCTATCGATTCTATTGAAGTAAGTGATTAATTAAGCTAGCAAAATAAAGAAGCCGTCCTAAAAGATATTTAGGACGGCTTCTGTTAGGAATAGATAACTCTTTTGTCGGGTTTTTAGTACGCATCATTACAACTATTATAATAATAGGATTCATCATTGTTCGAATTACTGCAGCAAATACAATTCGTTTGTTGTATTAATAGATTGAGTGTAGATGGAGCTACAGTATCTGAGAAAGTAATACTCTCAACATCTTCTACTAAAAATGTTTTAATATCTCCCGGTGTTAAGGTAAATGTAAGTGGAGAGCGATGGTTTAATCTTGCGATTGTTAATCTAATCGTTGTTGCAAATGCAGGACTGAAACTAAATTTAATAAGTGTCTTATTATGATTTTTAGTGAAGTTTTCAAATACAGTTCGAGGAATTCCAGTTGTTATATCAAGATCTTGAGGGGTATTTCCCGTACCGAAAATAGTATAGTTCTGTATAAAACAGTTATTTGAATCTGAATTTGAAGAATTACATGGGCGATCATTTTTCTTATAATATTTTTTTCCATTTTTTAAGAAGTAATCCGCCATAATTAATCACTCCCTTCACATATAAGAATTAAAGGTTGTCCATATATAATATGAAATATATTTTTATATGTTTGGACGTGAAGGAAGAGAAAATAAAAAGAGTCCATCTGGTATGATGGACTCAATACTGTTTTACCTGGTGTAATTCTTTATTTTAACTTCGCAAGACGATCTTCTAACTGACCACGCCAAATATCAGCTAGTTCTGGAACGGCAAGAATTTTTTCAATACCATCTTTATCTTTTCTATTATGAAAATAAATTTCGTTAGAGAACAAAACAGAAACATTGCTCGGTTGACGTTCTAGTAATGTAATTTTAGAATCTTTACGTACAGTACCTTCTTGAAGAACGCGGCATAGGTAGCCTGTAAATCCAGTTGCTACAATGCGTGGCAGTATGCCAGGGATGCCAAGGCGTTTTGAAATTGTGCTACAAGGTACTCTTGCTTGTGTCACTTGAATGATTGTTTCACCTAGTTGATATGTATCTCCGATGCAAACATCACGCTCTAACATATTTGTTACGGTAATGTTTTCGCCAAATGTGGAAGCTGGAAGCGTAGTTTGAAATTCCTCTTCCCATAGTGCGTAATGCTCGTGTGGGTACACACAAACAGCACGATCAGGACCGCCGTGATGTTTTAAATCCGCTACGTCATCACCACGAAATCCGTCTTTTGAGAGAAAGGCCTCTTCTGTAGGGTCTTTACATATACCTGTTATCATTTCTTTATCTTCGCCATATTTCATTTGTTTCGGTTTGCCAATGCTAAAGTGAACGAGTTCAATTCCCATATTTGATCTCCTTTACGATTGATTACAATATTATAGCATTAAAAAAGCACAGAGAATGATAAAAACTCTGTGCCTTACATTAATAAACGAGAAATCCTGCTTTATCTAACGCCTCACAAGCAGCATCTAACTTTTCTTTAGAATCTGCCTCAATTGTATGTAAGTGAATACCATCTGTTAGTTGTGAAAGATAGGAAGCATTTGTGTTTTCGATTTTTTGTAAATATTGCTCTACATCAAAGCGATTGCTTACCATGATGGATGCTGTTAAGTCACCGTATACAGGATGCTCAACTTTTACATCTTTAATCGTAACGCCATGGTCAACAAGCATTGTAAGTTCTTGACGTACTTCTGCTGGTTTGTGCTGGCATACGATTACGCGTTCAAAAGCTTGTTGTTTCTCTTGTGGTTTTAAATATAAATAGCCTTGGGCAGTCGCAATAATTGGTTCGTTTCGTGCTTTAAGCAAGGAAATATCTTGCACGATAACTTGTCTACTTACGTTTGTCTTCTTCGATAGTTCATTCCCAGATAACGGCTCATTTGCAGCGAGAAGCCACTGAAGGATAAGCTGTCGTCTTTCTTCGCCTAAAATCTTTTTTTGGTCATTTTGTTTCATTATGATTTAACACCTCTATAAAATTGATTTCCAATTGTGTGTAGTGCATGAATAGTAGTATCAATTTGATCTTTCGTTGTTTGTTGTCCGAAAGAGAAGCGGACATATTGTTTGGCCTCTTCATACGTTTTTCCAATTGCAAGCATAGTTTTCGAAGGTTCTTGTTTACCGACTTGGCAAGCACTTCCGGTGGAAATGGCGATACCATGGCGATTACATTCTAGCATAGTATATTGACCTTCTATTCCTTTTATTGTAACCCCAACAATATGTGGTAAACAAGAAGTAGAATGACCTTCTACTTCAATTTCTAGCGGAAGTGTTTGTATTTGCTCTAAAAAGTAGGATCGTAACTCTTTAAAACGTAAACTTTCTTCCCATTGAGTTTTTAATATATTTTCAGCAGCTGTTAAAAAAGATGCGATGCCGGGAACATTTACTGTGCCTGGGCGAAATCCTTTTTCGTGAGAAGTTCCTGGAAATACTTGTTCCCAGCGAGATTGCGGATTTATGTAGCAAGCGCCGACACCTTTTGGTCCGTATATTTTATGTGCTGAAACAGAAAGACTATCAATCCCCATCTCAAAAACATGGATAGGCAGTTTACCAAACGTTTGCACACAATCCGTATGAAATAAAACATTATATTTTTTTAAAAGTGCCCCGATTTCTGTAATGTTTTGAACGGTTCCGATTTCAGAGTTTCCATGCTGTATACTTGCTAGCACAGTATCTTCTGTAATAGCTGCCTCTAAATCTACTAAACAAATGAGTCCATTTTTATCAACAGGAATTTCAGTGATCGTATAGCCTTTTGATTTTAGAGATTGAAAATAACTTCGAATGGATGCATGTTCCATAGGTGTCGTAATAATATGCTTCTTAGTTCGGGGATTTAGAAGTGATTGGATCGCAAGATAGTTTGATTCCGATCCGCCACTTGTGAAAAATACTCCTTGTTCTTTTCCTCCAATCATTTCCGCAAATGTTTTTCGGCAAACTTGTAATAAAGAAGCAGCTGTTCCTCCAATATCATGTAAACTTTGTTCATTTCCGAAGTATTGCGACGCTGCTTTCATATATGTTTGTAACGCCTCCTCGCTCATAGGTGTAGTAGCTGCATAGTCAAGATATATCATCATGTAAGTTCCTCTCTCTAGTAAGAGTTACAGTTCTTTTACTTTTTAAATGGTAGTGAAAATAAGAATTATAAAAAAACTCTTGTCATTATTTTAAAACTATGTAAATATAGGTGTCAAGACAGTTGAAAAGTGTAAAGTAGGAGGCAACAATTATGCCAAGTGCAGATGTCTTAATTATTGGAAGTGGTGTTGCGGCACTTCGTGTTGCAAAAGAGATTTGTCACGAAAAGAATGTGATTATTATCACAAAGGAGACGAAACGTAATAATAATACACATTTAGCTCAAGGTGGAATTGCCGCAGCGGTAGCTACATATGACAATCCTAATGATCATTTTGAAGATACATTAGTAGCAGGGTGTCATTATAACAATGAAGAAGTGGTCCGTTATTTAGTCGAGGAGGGACCGAAAGAAATTAATAACCTTATTGAAAGAGGAATGAAATTTGATGGAGATGAAACAGGTCCTCATCTTGGAAAAGAAGGAGCGCATCGAAAACGTCGTATTTTACATGCAGGTGGCGATGCAACAGGAAAGAATTTATTAGAGCATCTTATTCAAGAAGTAGCTCCATACGTTACGGTAGTGGAACAGGAAATGGTGCTCGATTTTATTATAGAAAAAGATAAATGTGTTGGGGCTTTAACTCGCAACAATAAAGGAGAATTGAAACGTTACAATGCAGATTATACGGTGTTAGCTTCAGGCGGTATTGGCGGTTTATACGCCTTTACTTCTAATGATGAGACGATTACAGGCGATGGACTTGCAATGGTGTACCGTGCAGGCGGAGAGCTTGTAGATTTAGAGTTTATACAATTTCATCCGACGATGTTATACGCGGGTGGGCGTTGTTCCGGCCTCGTGTCCGAAGCTGTTCGCGGAGAAGGAGCTGTCCTTATAAATGGAAAAGGGCAGCGTTTTATGATGGATATACATTCCGAACAGGATCTAGCACCTCGTGATGTAGTCGCACGGGCTATTCATGAACAGCTACTTGCGGGTGAAAAAGTGTACTTAAACATCGAAATGATTCAAAACTTTGAACAACGCTTTCCGACCGTGTCATCGATATGTAAAACAAATGGAGTCGATATAAATAAAAAACTTATTCCAGTCGTGCCTGGTACTCATTTTCACATGGGCGGCGTGAAAACGAACTGTGATGGAGAGACGTCTATTCCAAACTTATACGCAGTCGGTGAAGTAGCTTGTAACGGAGTTCATGGTGCAAATAGATTAGCGAGTAATTCATTATTAGAAGGTCTTGTGTTTGGAAAAAGAATCGGACGACACATTTTATCTAGAGAGACAAAAGAAAAGGTGAACATGCTAGCTGAAAAGGAAGCAAAGTTTATCGTTCTGAATCATTTACCGACGAAAGAAGAAATACAAAAATGCATGATGAAATATGTTGGGATTGTGCGAACAGAGCAAAGTTTATCTTATGCGAAGAGATGGTTTAGTAAGTATGGTGTTCGAAATATGATATTACAACATGATGTTCTTACGAATGAAGAGATAACGCTTATTAATATGTTAACGGTTTGTGAGCTTATAGTTGTGTCAGCCTTGCAAAGAGAAGAAAGTATTGGCGGGCATTACCGGAGTGATTATCCAGATAGAAATATAGGAAAGAAAGAGATTGTTCGAGTAAAGAGAAAACTACAACTTGTGTGATGAGGGGAAGAGGGGCTTTATGAACACGATAAAAGTTAAAGAAGCATTAAACCGATTTTTTTTAGAAGATATAGGAGAAAGAGATGTAACATCTCAGCTTATTTTTCCAGATAACTTGCTTTCGAAAGGAACGTTTCTTGCGAAGGATACAGGGGTCTTTGCAGGATGTTTAGTAATTGAATCAGGATTTAAATTAATTGATGAGAGAATTGAAATAGAGCTTCATAAAAAAGATGGGGATCTTGTAGAAAAAGGAGAAATTATTGCAACAGTGCAAGGTCCAATCGCATCGTTATTAACAGCAGAGCGCGTTATATTAAATGTTATTCAGCGTATGAGTGGAATAGCGACGATGACGCGTAAAGCGGTTCTTGCTTTAGATAGTAGCTATACTCGTATTTGTGATACGCGAAAAACGATGCCAGGACTACGTATGTTTGATAAGTATGCAGTCGTGTGCGGCGGTGGATTTAATCATCGCTTCGGTTTATATGATGGTGTCATGATTAAAGACAATCATATTGCTTTTGCTGGTTCTATTACAAAAGCTGTTACATCAGTGAAAGAAAAGTTAGGACATATGGTGAAAGTAGAAGTGGAAACAGAAACTGAGGAACAGGTGAGAGAGGCTGTCGCTGCTGGTGCGGATATTATTATGTTCGATAATCGTACGCCAGATGAAATCCGGGAGTTTTCAAAGATTGTACCAAGTGCCATCGTTACGGAAGCTTCAGGAGGCATCACAATTGAAGATTTATCAAAATACGGAAAAACAGGGGTAGATTATATTTCACTTGGAGCGTTAACACATTCAGTGAAAGCACTTGATATTAGTTTCAATATTGAAGAGTAAGGAAAGTGGCTTAGAGGGGGAGAAACGTATATGAGTATTTTAGAAAAAGTACAGCCAATTGAAACGATGTTACCAGAGCGTTATTACACAATGTCAACGGAAGATATGGAAAAGCGTGTTCGTGAAATTAAAGAGAAAATGGGGAAAATGTTATTCGTTCCAGGGCATCATTATCAAAAAGATGAAGTGGTACAATTTTCAGATGCAGCAGGGGATTCACTTCAGCTTGCGCAAGTTGCAGCGAGCAATAAAGATGCAAAATATATTGTGTTTTGCGGGGTGCACTTTATGGCGGAAACAGCAGATATGTTAACTACAGATGATCAAGTTGTCATCTTACCAGATATGCGTGCAGGTTGTTCGATGGCGGATATGGCAGATATTGAACAAACAGAAAGAGCATGGAAAGAGCTCACGAAATTATTTGGTGATACGATGATTCCGTTAACATATGTGAACTCTACAGCTGCAATTAAAGCGTTTTGTGGTCGTAACGGAGGAGCAACAGTAACTTCTTCTAATGCAAAGCAAATGGTATCTTGGGCGTTTACTCAAAAAGAACGTCTCGTCTTTTTACCAGACCAACATTTAGGGAGAAATACAGCGTACGATTTAGGTATCCCGTTAGATAAAATGGCAGTATGGGACCCACACACAGATTCATTAGAGTACGATGGGGATATAGAAGAAATTCAAGTGATTTTATGGAAAGGACATTGTTCTGTTCATCAAAATTTTACAATGAAGAATATTGAGAGTGTACGAAAAAATCATCCGGATATGAATATTATTGTACATCCAGAATGTTGCTATGAAGTTGTAGCTGCTTCAGATTATGCAGGCTCAACAAAATATATTATTGATATGATTGAATCAGCGCCATCTGGTAGCCAATGGGCGATTGGTACAGAAATGAATTTAGTGAATCGAATTATTCAGCAACATCCAGATAAAGAAATTGTTTCGCTTAATCCATTTATGTGTCCGTGCTTAACGATGAATCGAATTGATCTGCCTCACTTATTATGGACACTTGAAACGATAGAAAGAGGAGAAGAAATTAACGTTATTAGCGTAGACAAACAAGTAACGGCAGAAGCAGTTCTTGCATTAAATCGTATGTTAGAGCGTGTGTAAAGCAACGGTATTCCCGTTGCTTTTTTTCATACATATAATCATAACGAGAACGAAATGGGCATACATTGTTTTGAAGAAATCATTGTGGTTCTTTATGCTTATTCCACTTCGAATGATATTGAAAATCGAAGAAGTGATAAAAGTGAAAAGAAGTTAATGTTATTTAGAAAGAGTTACTTCATGAGATTTGTTACTTATAGATAAGTTATACAGGAGGGGGAAAATTTGAAAATTCATATCGTGCAAAAAGGGGATACCCTTTGGAAAATTGCGAAAAAGTACGGAGTGGATTTTGATACGTTGAAAAAAACAAATACACAACTTAGTAATCCAGATTTAATTATGCCAGGTATGAAAATTAAAGTGCCATCAAAGAGTGTTCATATGAAACAACAGGCTGGAGCAGGTTCAGCACCTCCAAAGCAATACGTAAAAGAAGTGCAGCAAAAAGAATTTGCAGCAACACCAACTCCGCTTGGAATAGAAGATGAAGAAGAAGTTACGTATCAATCAGCACCAATTACACAGCAGCCAGCTATGCAACAAACACAAAAAGAAGTGCAAGTAAAACCGCAGAAGGAGATGCAGGTAAAGCCACAAAAAGAAGTACAGGTGAAACCACAGAAGGAGATGCAGGTAAAGCCGCAAAAAGAAGTACAGGTGAAACCGCAAAAAGAGGTGCAAAAAGAACAGCCAATTCAAAAAGAAAAACCGTCTGTTATTCAAAAACCACCTGTGATAGAAAAACAAAAACCGGCGGAAAAAGAAAACACGAAGTTTTCGGTAAATGTATTACCGCAGCCGCCACAACCACCAATAAAACCGAAAAAAGAATATAAAATTTCAGATGTAATAAAAAAAGGAAGCGAGTTAATTGCTCCTCAAATTAGTAAAATGAAACCTAACAATATCATTTCTCCGCAAACGAAAAAAAATAATATAATATCGCCGCAAGTGAAGAAAGAGAATGTAGGGAATATAGTGTCACCACAAGTGAAGAAAGAGAATGTAGGGAATATAGTGTCACCACAAGTGAAAAAAGAGAATATAGGGAATATAGTGTCACCACAAGTGAAAAAAGAGAATGTAGGGAATATAGTGTCACCACAAGTGAAAAAAGAAAATGTAGGAAATATAGTGTCGCCGCAAGTGAAAAAAGAAAATGTAGGAAATATAGTGTCACCGCAAGTGAAAAAAGAAAATGTAGGGAATATAGTGTCACCACAAGTGAAAAAAGAAAATGTAGGAAATATAGTGTCACCACAAGTGAAGAAAGAAAACGTAGGGAATATAGTATCGCCAAATGTATCGAAAGAAAATGTAGTTATTCCACAAGTCATACCGCCAAATATTCAAATGCCGAATATAATGCCAATTATGGATAACAATCAACCACCGAATATAATGCCAATTATGGATAACAATCAACCATCGAATATAATGCCAATTATGGATAACAATCAACCACCGAATATAATGCCAATTATGGATAACAATCAACCACCGAATATAATGCCAATTATGGATAACAATCAAATGCCGAATATGATGCCAATTATGGATAACAATCAAATGCCGAATATGATGCCAATTATGGATAACAATCAAATGCCGAATATGATGCCAATTATGGATAACAATCAAATGCCGAATATGATGCCAATTATGGATAACAATCAAATGCCGAATATGATGCCAATTATGGATAACAATCAAATGCCGAATATGATGCCAATTATGGATAACAATCAAATGCCGAATATAATGCCGATTATGGATAATAACCAAATGCCGAATATGATGCCAATTATGGATAACAATCAAATGCCGAATATGATGCCGATTATGGATAACAATCAAATGCCGAATATGATGCCGATTATGGATAACAATCAACCACCAAATATGATGCCCTATCAAATGCCCATGATGCCGCCGAATCCGTATTATCAACAACCAAATCCATATCAAATGCCATATCAGCAAGGAGCGCCGTTTGGACCGCAACATACGTCTATGCCAAACCCGAATATGATGCCAATGGATAATAACATGCCGCCGCTTGTGCAGGGTGAGGAAGATTGTGGATGCGGAGGAGAAAGTAGACTATATAGTCCACAACCAGGCGGTCCGCAATATGCGAATCCTTTATATTATCAACCAACTCAGTCTGCATATGCACCACAGCCAGGAACGATGTATTATCAACCAGATCCACCAAATGTATTTGGAGAGCCCGTTTCAGAAGAAGAGGACGAAGAAGAAGTTTAAAAAGGCGGGAGTATTCCCGCCTTTTTTGCATTCCTGTTAATTAAGAAAAGGCAGTTTTTTTATGAAGTGCTAGAAAATTCCCAGTGAAATATTAACAGTGTAAAAACCTTCTCTGTTACTCATCATAAGAGGGAGCTTTTCAGTAGAGAAGCTCATTCTAACAGAGGGGGTTTTTGTATTGAATACGAAAGTAAAAGTGATTGCTGCTTCTTTGTTAGTTACTAGTGCATTAGCTGCATGTGGTACACCAAAAAACAATGCAATGGATGGACGTAACTACAATTACGAGCGTACATCTTATAATGATACACATCAGTATCGTGATAATGTGACGCGTAATGATCGTTATACAGATTATGTAACATATAGAAATGGTCGTAACGATACAGGATACAATTATTACCGTGATGTAAATTACAATGGACAAATTGCTAATCCGCATCCAACTCGTAATATTACAATGAACAATTCATACATTAACAATGATGGTAAAACAGCTGAAAGAATAACAAATCGTGTGAAACGTATGAATAACGTAGACCGTGTGTCTACAGTTGTATATGGAAACGATGTAGCGATTGCGGTAAAACCACGTAACACAGTGACAAATGAAACGGCGATGGCGAACGAAATTCGTCAAGCTGTTGCAAATGAAGTTGGAAACAGAAACGTATATGTTTCTGTAAGAAATGATATGTTTACTCGTGTTGATGCAATGAGTACGCGTCTACGTAACGGTACAGTTACAAACGATTTTAATCGTGATATAGTGAATATGTTCCGAGACATTCGTTACGGTTTAACTGGTACAGTGCGATAGCAAAACAAAAGAGGAAGGGGGAGCCCTTCCTCTTTATTCATCGTTGTCTTGTAAACGACGTTTTTTAATGAAATAACTAACGGAATAAGAACCTAAAAAGCATATGAAGAGAATACTACCTGTTAAAATAGCTTCAAATAGGGGGGGTTCTGGACTGAAAATGATATAAATAATAGCCATAACGATTCCTACAATAAGGGAGCGTAGAACAATTTTGTAATAAGGAGTTAACTTTATTTCCTTTTCGCCTTCTTCTACATCGATTGAAACACTTAACTGTAAATAACTAAGGATCATACTCGTAAGAATAAATACTAGCCATAATGGAGATTTCGTAATTTGATCTATTCCTTCAGTGAATCCGATATAGCCTAAAACACCGATTATACCAAGTGATTGAAAAAGAAAGACAATACGTATGTTTTTTAACGTTTGCAGAATGAGACGTTCATCCTTCATTTGTTTCATAATATCTATCTCCCGTTTATGATGAATTCGCTGTTATGTTTATTGTAATATATATATTGCATTTATCAATTTATAATTTGCGTTTGATTTATTTGGATGAAAGAGGAAATAAAATATTTTTATAAACATGTTGCACTTATACTTTATTAATGTTATATTAGCAAAGCGATGAGCTAATTTACGTAAGACGAGAGATATGCTTAAGTGCTAAACACGCGAATGTGGTCGCCTGGTCTCTCGCCGTAAACGCATCAAGACGCCTGCTTTGCAGGCGTCTTTCATTTTATATGAATGTAATGGGAAGAATGGAGGAATCCAATCTTCCTTTTTTGATTAGAATTAAAGTCAGAAAATAAAGTTATTTACAATTGTATATGAAAGAGTTACTATTTAATGGTAATATATTACATGTTTTTTAGACATAAAAGGTTGGGATGAATAGGATATGGAGAATTTTGAATGTAGAAATACAGAAGTTGTATTAGAGAAATTTCAGGTTGTAACACCTATATTTCAGGCGTTAGGAGATGAGAATCGCCAGCAAATTATTATGCTATTATTAGAAAGCAAACAGATGAATGTAACACAAATAACAGATGAAATGGGAATTTCTAGACCGGCTGTTTCGCATCATTTAAAAATTTTAAAACAAGCAGAACTAGTTGAAGCCGATCGAAATGGAAAAGAAATTTTTTATTCTATAGTGGCTGGAGAGTTTTTAAAACAGGTAAAAGATTTAATTCAAGCGATAGAGTCAAATTATTAATTTTTTTTGATTGATAAGTAAACAAGTTTAAACTTATAAACGTGTTTTGTGGAAAAGGGGTAATAAAAATGAATAGTATAAATCGAATGTACGTAATTATGTTACTTGTTCCGTTGTTTTGGGGTGGCTCTTTTGCGACAGCGGAGCATATTATTACGGAGATTCCACCAATTACTGCAGCAACAATTCGTTTTGGTTTAGCTGGTTTTATTTTAATAGGCATAGTTTTTATGAAATCTGAGTGGGATACAAGTTTGTTATTAAAGAATTGGAAAGGGCTGTTATTTGTATCGTTAACAGGTATTTTTGGCTACAATGTTTTTTTCTTCATGGGACTTAACTATACTTCCACTCTGAATGGCTCACTTATCATTGCTACAATGCCCGTTTTTGTAACATTGGGAGCAATATTGTTTTTTAAAGAGCCTTGGAGTATAAAAGTCGGAATAAGTTTAACTTTGTCCCTTGTCGGTGTAATAGTTGTTATTACGGGTGGTTCAATGCATATACTTATGTCTTTGGCATTTAATAAGGGAGATCTTTTATTTATAGCTGCTTTAACCTGTGGGGTTTTATATAGCTTAACAGGAAAAAAAGTTATGAGTGGTGTCTCCCCTTTGTTAACTACAATGAGTATGACGGTATTGGGTACTGTGTTTTTAGCAGGCCTTTCTCTATATGAAGATGGATGGGGAAAGGTTGTAACATTTTCTTTACAGGGATGGATAGAAATGTTGTATATGGTCATATGCGGGACATTAATTGGATATATCGTGTTTAATAAAGGAGTAGAAGAGCTAGGTGCAAGCAAAGCGAGTGTGTATTTAAATCTAACACCTATTGTAGCTACTGGTATATCAGTTGTCTTATATGGAGCAGCTGTTACGTGGCAACAAATAGTTGGAATGATAATTGTACTAATGGGGGTTTATATTGTAACAGTACAATCAAATAAAGATATAAAGAAGCTTTCGCATAATCAATGTGTTTCCAAATAGATAAAAGTAATTGAACACTATAATTCTTAATGATGGCATTCTATGAATTAGGGATAAAACCCCCATTTCCGGAAAAACTACTAATGAAAGTATGATCTTGCCTAAAAGAGGTGAACGGAAATGAAATGGATACTGATTGCGATGCAAGCTTTCGTTATGATGTTTTGTTTCGTTTATGAAACGAATGTGAAGGCGGAAGGGCCAGTACCAGAAGTGACGAAAAAAGAACCTGAGGTTACAATTTTATTAGAGCGTATGTATGTTGATGGCGAAGTAAGCGAAGAAATACTTACAGAAAAAGTGACGGATTTAGAAAAGTTTTTACAGCAGTATAAAGAATGGCAGCTCGTTGATCGTGATGATGTACAAATTGTATTGCAAAAGAAAGTTGATGATATTTCTCCGTTATTGAAAACGAGCGGGTATTTTGGTGTTTCAGAGGAAGGGATATTACAAATTTTCAAAGGTGTGCCAAAAAATGATAATGCGATCCATTCTTTCTTTCAAATTGATATGAAAAAGCTTGAGAGCTATGAACGTGCGAAATTGAAACGTGGCATTCGTATTAAATCAAAAGAAGGTTTTGTGAAGACGATTGAAAAAATGAAGCAATACGCAGTTCAAAGTAAGAAAAAAAGCAGCTCATGGTGAGCTGCTTTTTTTCTTATTTATTTTTAGCTAAAATTTCTTTTGCGATTTCATCAATTAGCATATCTTTTCCGATTGGATTGAATGCTTTCGTATTGAAGACTTCATTTGATACTTCATATACGTGATTATTTTTAACTGCTTTATTGTCTTTCCAAACGGCACTGTTTTTGTAGTCTTCGTAAACTTTATCAGCTTCGCCGCCGAAGTTTACAACGAACATTTGATCAGGTTGGAATGCAACAAGACCTTCTAGCGATACTTGCGCCATCGTTTGTTTTAAATCTGTGCCTTTTGTTGCTGGAAGTTTTAAGTCGTTAAAGATGATGTCACCGTATCCGAAGCTACCGTATACGCGGAAGTTTTGTGGTGTAACTGCGACGAACATAAAGTTCTCATCTTTTGTTTTCTCTTTAATTTTTTTAGATAGAGAGTCTGCTTTTTTATCGTAGTCTGCAATCCATTTGTCTGCTTTCTTTTCTTCGTCAAATAGTTTACCTACTTCTTTAAACTTACCGCGCCAGTCTTCTAAGTTTGTTTCTAGAACAACTGTAGGTGCAACCTTTTCTAGTTGATCATAAATTTTTAATTGACGGTTGTTTAAAATAATTAAGTCTGGTTTTAAAGCAGTAACAGCTTCTAAATCAACTTTAGGTGCCCAGTACCAACCTACTGCTTTTACTCCATCTAACTTGTCTGTTAAGTGATTTTGGATTTTATCTTTATATGTATTTGCTGTACCAACAGGTTTATGTCCAAGAAGTAATAGTTCTTCTGTTGATCCAGATAAGTCAACAATTCTCTTTGGATTTACTGGAATTGTAGCTTCACCTTTAGCATGTTTTACAACTTTTGTTTTCGGTTGTTCTTTTGCTTTCGATTCTTCTTTTTGAGAAGAACAGCCAACGATAGAAAGAACAACAAGCATAATAGTAAATAAAATAAATAGCTTACGTTTCATCCTGATGTAACCCCTTTAATTAGTATTGATAATCATTATCGACTTCTGTATATTAAGGTGCTTTAACCTTTCTGTCAATGGAAAATAACAGAAGTTTCAAGTGGAGAACATTTGTTGGGGCAGTCTCGCTTTTCTATCATTAAATATGTTAAAATGGAATACATGATTTAAGAGGGAGAGATCGTATTTTGTTTGAATATGTTACAGGTTACGTGGAGTATGTAGGGCCGGAATATGTCGTAATTGATCATAATGGAATTGGTTATCAAATTTTCACACCAAATCCGTATGTATTTCAAAGAAGTAAGCAAGAAATCCGTGTCTATACATATCATTATGTGAGAGAAGATATTATGGCACTTTACGGTTTTAAAACACGTGAAGAGCGTTTATTATTTACAAAGTTGTTAGGCGTGTCTGGCATTGGGCCAAAAGGCGCTCTTGCAATTTTAGCTTCTGGTCAAACAGGACAGGTCGTTCAAGCGATTGAGCATGAAGATGAGAAGTTTTTAGTGAAATTCCCAGGCGTCGGAAAGAAAACAGCACGCCAAATGATTTTAGATTTAAAAGGAAAACTAGCAGATGTCGTACCAGATGCATTTGTTGATTTATTCTCAGACACAGAACGTTTTGATGAGAATAAAGGTTCATCAGCTGAGCTTGATGAGGCACTGGAAGCTCTGCGCGCACTTGGATACGCAGAACGCGAAGTTTCTCGTGTTGTACCAGAGTTATTAAAAGAAGCATTAACGACGGATCAGTATATTAAAAAGGCACTTAGTCTTTTACTAAATGGTAAGAGGTGAGTATAATGGACGAACGTCTCCTTTCAGGGGAATCTGCATATGAAGATGCGGATTTAGAATATTCATTACGGCCACAGACGCTCCGTCAGTATATTGGCCAAGATAAAGCGAAACATAATTTAGAAGTATTTATTGAAGCGGCGAAAATGCGTGAAGAAACGTTAGATCACGTGCTTTTATATGGACCACCAGGTCTTGGTAAAACGACGCTTGCGAATATTATTGCCAATGAGATGGGCGTTAATGTTAGAACAACTTCAGGTCCCGCAATTGAAAGACCAGGAGATTTAGCTGCTGTATTAACAGCGCTTCAGCCAGGTGATGTATTATTTATTGATGAAATTCATCGTTTGCATAGATCAATTGAAGAAGTATTGTATCCTGCGATGGAAGACTTTTGCCTTGATATTGTAATTGGAAAAGGGCCTTCAGCACGTTCTGTACGCCTAGATTTACCGCCATTTACATTAGTTGGAGCAACGACACGTGCTGGAGCATTATCGGCACCGCTTCGTGACCGCTTCGGTGTACTTTCAAGGTTAGAGTACTACACAGTAGATCAGCTTTCTGCGATTGTTGAACGTACAGCAGAAGTATTTGAAGTTGAAATCGATTCGTTAGCTGCATTAGAAATTGCAAGACGTGCTCGTGGTACACCTCGTATTGCGAATCGTCTTTTAAGACGTGTACGTGATTTCGCACAAGTTCGTGGTAATGGAACGGTTACGATGGAAATTACACAAATGGCATTAGAGCTACTGCAAGTAGATAAATTAGGTCTAGATCATATTGATCATAAATTACTGCTTGGTATTATTGAGAAATTCCGTGGCGGTCCAGTTGGATTAGAAACGGTTTCAGCAACAATTGGAGAAGAATCTCATACGATTGAAGATGTGTATGAGCCGTATTTATTACAAATTGGCTTTTTACAACGAACGCCGAGGGGCCGAATTGTAACGCCGCTTGCGTATGAACATTTCGGAATGGAGATACCAAAAGTATGACGGAGATGCCAAAGCTGCTTATTACAGCCGGGATCTTACTCATCGTTGTTGGATTAGCTTGGAAGTTCATTGGAAGGCTTCCAGGCGATATTTTTGTGAAAAAAGGAAACGTTACCTTTTATTTTCCTATCATTACATGTATTGTGTTAAGTATTGTATTATCTTTTATTATGTATATAATAAATCGATTTAAATAAGAAATAGGTGGATATAGCTATGGATATAAATCTGTTTGATTTTCATTTACCAGAAGAACTTATTGCACAAGTCCCGTTAGAAGAGCGTGAAACATCAAGATTAATGGTGTTAGACCGTGAAACAGGTGATATTGAGCATAAACATTTTACGGACATTCTTTCTTACTTACATGAGGGGGATTGCTTAGTTTTAAATGAAACGAAAGTTATGCCTGCTCGTTTGCACGGTGTGAAAGAAGATACAGGCGCGCACATTGAAGTACTTCTTTTAAAACAAGAAGAAGGTGATAAGTGGGAAACGCTTGTAAAGCCAGCGAAACGTGTAAAAGAAGGAACTGTTATCTCTTTTGGCGAAGGGAAATTAAAAGCAACTTGCACAGGAACTGCAGATCAAGGTGGACGTCAGCTTGAATTTTCATATGACGGCATCTTCTATGAAATTTTAGATGAACTTGGGGAAATGCCACTTCCTCCATATATTAAAGAGACGCTAGAAGATCGCGATCGCTATCAAACAGTATATGCGAAAGAAATCGGTTCAGCAGCAGCGCCGACTGCGGGACTTCACTTTACAGAAGAGTTACTTGAGAAGTTAAAGCAAAAAGGCGTTCAGTTAGCATTCATTACACTTCACGTAGGACTTGGAACATTTAGACCAGTTTCTGCAGACACGATTGAAGAACACCATATGCACGCAGAATATTATCATATGTCTGAAGAGACAGCGGCATTATTAAATCGTGTGAAAGAGAATGGTGGACGTATTATTACTGTAGGTACGACATCAACTCGTACGTTAGAAACAATTGCAACAGATCATGAAGGTAAGCTTTGCGCCGCTTCTGGATGGACAGATATTTTCATGTATCCGGGATATGAATTTAAAGCAATTGATGGTTTAATTACAAACTTCCATTTACCGAAATCAACATTAATTATGCTTGTAAGTGCATTTGCAAATAGAGATAATGTACTTCATGCTTATAATGAAGCAGTAAAAGAAAAATATCGTTTCTTTAGCTTCGGTGATGCAATGTTCGTTGCATCTCACGCTAAAATGAGAAACAAATAAAAGGAGTAAGTTATGACAGCAATTCGTTATGAATTTATTAAGACATGTAAACAAACGGGTGCCCGTTTAGGTCGTGTGCATACGCCGCACGGTTCATTTGATACACCAACATTTATGCCAGTTGGTACACTTGCAACAGTTAAGACAATGTCACCAGAAGAATTAAAAGCAATGGATTCTGGCATTATTTTAAGTAATACGTATCATTTATGGCTACGTCCAGGTCATGAAATTATTCGTGAAGCAGGCGGCTTGCATAAATTTATGAACTGGGATCGTGCAATCTTAACAGACTCTGGTGGTTTCCAAGTATTCAGTTTAAGTGACTTCCGTCGTATTGAAGAGGAAGGCGTTCACTTCCGCAATCACTTAAATGGAGATAAATTATTCTTATCACCAGAAAAAGCGATGGAAATCCAAAATGCATTAGGTTCAGATATTATGATGGCATTTGATGAGTGTCCACCATTCCCAGCTACTTTTGAATATATGAAGAAATCTGTAGAGCGTACGAGCCGCTGGGCAGAACGTTGCTTAAAAGCGCATGAACGTCCGCAAGATCAAGGTTTATTCGGTATTGTACAGGGCGGGGAGTACGAAGAGCTTCGTCGTCAAAGTGCGAAAGATCTTGTTTCAATGGACTTCCCTGGTTACGCTGTAGGTGGTTTATCTGTTGGTGAACCGAAAGATATTATGAACCGTGTTCTTGAGTTCACAACACCACTTCTTCCAGATAATAAGCCTCGTTACTTAATGGGTGTAGGTTCTCCTGACTCGTTAATCGATGGCGCAATTCGTGGTATTGATATGTTTGACTGCGTACTTCCAACTCGTATCGCTCGAAATGGTACATGTATGACAAGTGAAGGTCGCCTCGTTGTAAAAAATGCGAAATTCGCAAGGGACTTCGGTCCGCTTGATCCAAACTGTGATTGCTACACATGTAAAAACTACTCTCGTGCGTACATTCGTCACTTAATGAAATGTGATGAAACGTTCGGAATTCGTTTAACGTCTTATCACAACCTTCATTTTCTGTTAAACTTAATGGAGCAGGTGAGACAAGCTATTCGTGAAGACCGTCTTGGCGATTTCCGCGAAGAGTTCTTTGAACAGTATGGCTTTAATAAACCGAATGCTAAAAACTTCTAATACATAATTTAAAAGGAGGAACAAAAGATGAATGCAGGTATGATGAATATCGTTATGATCGTTGCGATGTTTGCGATTTTCTATTTCTTATTAATTCGCCCGCAACAAAAACGTCAAAAAGCAGTTGCTCAAATGCAAAGTGAGTTAGCAAAAGGTGATGCTATCGTAACAATCGGTGGTTTACACGGTACAATCGAATCAGTAGATGAGACGAAAATTGTTATTAAATCTGGTGGTTCACACTTAACGTTCGATCGCAATGCGATTCGTGAAGTTGTGAAAAACTAATTTGGAAGGCCCTGCATGAAATATGCAGGGCCTTTTTTAGTTACTTTGCTTTGACATA
This sequence comes from Bacillus sp. RZ2MS9, assembly GCF_001816185.2. NCBI lineage: Bacteria > Bacillati > Bacillota > Bacilli > Caryophanales > Bacillaceae > Bacillus > Bacillus sp. RZ2MS9. Next base: position 4,342,197 of record NZ_CP049978.1, on the reverse strand, counting down.
TTTACACCGAAAATACCACCGAGTGTACTCGCCCCCATTAATGCTAATTGATAAAGTAATTGTGAGTTCGATAAAGTTTGAGAAAAGCCTAAATAGTTAACTAGAAAAACGAGTATAGTGAACGTGAGACCTGTTGTGAGACCTACTAGCCAACCTTTCCCTTGAGCCTTTTTGCCGGCAGTAAATCCAGACATAAGCATAGATAAAAGAGCGAGTATAAAAATAGTAACGGTTAATGTCCCTTCGTTTATATTCGTAAACTTTAATAAAAGAGCCATAATCATACTAGTAATAGATGCGAGAATTAGTAGTGTAATAATACCGAAGCCAATTGCAGTTGATAATTTTTTCGTTCCATCCATTTATGCATTCCCCCTTTTTAATACAAGCATATTTTCCTTTTGTCTAAGTTAGACTAGTTTCTTTTTTATAGGGGAGTCTATACGTAAAAAAGGAGATGTAGAAATGGAATGGATATCAATAATTGGACGGACAATGCTTTTGTATATCATCATCTTAATTATTTTTCGTCTTATGGGTAAACGTGAGATAGGAGAGCTAAGTGTATTAGATTTAGTCGTATTTATTATGCTTGGAGAAATGGCTGTAGTGGCAATTGAAAATACCGATAAATCACTTTGGCATCAATTAGTTCCGATGACTTTTCTTATGTGCATCCAAATTATTTTGTCAGTCATTTCCTTAAAGTATCAACGCTTTCGGCATTTAATAGAAGGTGAGCCGGCTATTCTTGTAAACGCGGGAAAGATTGATGAAAAGAAGATGAGAAAGCAACGTTATAATATAGATGATTTAATGATGCAATTAAGGGAACAAGGAGTTGGAGATATTCGGGATGTAGAATATGCTATTTTGGAACCGTCTGGGAAGTTATCTGTCTTTCAAAAACAAAAAAATAAACAAGATACATTGCAGTTTACGCTTCCTCTTATTATTGATGGAGAAATTCAATCTAGTCATTTACAAATGATTGAACATACAGATGCATGGCTTATTGAGAAATTAAAAAACTTAGGTTATAACGATGTAACACAAATTTTATACTGTAGTTTTCAAAACGGAAAATTTTTTGTTGATGTAAAAGAAGATTAGAGATTTATCCTTTGAAAGAGTAAGAATGATTAGTTTAACTAATAATCAGTGGAGATTACCCCACTGATTAAAGTTTCAACTTATTTCAAAAATGAAAGTTTACGAATGATAGGGAGACGACTTAACTCTTCTTTTCGAATGAGTTTGAAAGTGAAGAGAAGTACGATATAAACAATTGTTGTTAAAGTGATTTCCCATAATGTTTGTATGCCAAGGGCATGAGAGAAAATAATATATTTATGAAGATAAAAACCGAAGGCGCCTGCGATACCGATGGCAAGTCCGCCGAAAATATAGTCTTTTGCGTAAATGGTAAATGTAATCTTTTTTAAAACAGTAGCGTAGTGAAGAAATGTTACTGTTACAATATTTGCTGCAATAGCGAGAGCAACCCCCATCATTTGAAATTCTGGCCTTGATGCTAGTACAAAAATAACGATTAATTTCACGATGGCTCCAATAAATGTATTCATCATTGCAGCTCTTGCTAAGTTTAAAGCTTGCAAAACAGAGGTAAGTGGACTTTGGAAATAATGAAATAAAAAGCAAGGCGCAAGAAGTTGAATGAATGCTGTTGCGCTGTCTGATCCATACATAAGAGTTAAAACAGGAGAAGCGAATACGTATAATATAACGACAGACCATCCGCCGGTAATTAATGAAATTCGAAGTGCTTGTTGTAAACGGTGCTCCACTAATTTATGTTGTCTTTTTGCCATTGCTTCACTAATAGAAGGGACGAGCGCTGTAGAGAGAGCGTATGTAATAAAGGCGGGTAGTGATAGAAGCGGGAATGCATAACCGTTTAATATACCGTATTGCTGGGTTGCAACAGAAGCAGCGACACCAGCGATTGCTAAGCTTTGCATAACGACAATAGGTTCAAAAAAATATGAAACGGAGCCGATTAAACGACTTCCTGTAGTTGGAAGGGCAATATCCATCAGAGAATAAAATGTCCCTTTGCTTTCCTTTACAGTAGTGAAAAATCCAGAGCGTATTGATAAATGTTTTTCTCGCTGAAATAACGTGAGTAAAAATAATAACGATGCAACTTCACCGAGAACAGCTGATAACATAGCGCCGGCTGCAGCGTATTCTATGCCGTAAGGTAAAAATAATTGAATGCATATAGCGATAATGGTAATGCGGACGACTTGTTCTAGAACTTGCGCATAAGCGCTAGGTTTCATGTTTTGTTTCCCTTGAAAATAACCACGCAAAACAGAAGAAACAGCAATAACAGGAACAACGGGCAAAATGGCCATTAATGGATAGTACGTTCTTTCGTCGGTTAATAATGTTTTTGCTAAAATAGGTGTGAGGAACATAATTCCGATTGTTAAAATGATACTAATAACGGATGTAACAGCTAGTGATACGGTTAATATTTTTTTAACTCTTTGTTTATCGTTCACAGCTTCCGCTTCTGCTACAAATTTTGCGATTGCGACAGGAAGACCAATTTGTGTCAATGTAATTGCTAAAATGAATGTAGGAACGGCCATCATATAAAGACCAACGCCTTCTTCTCCCAAAATACGTGCCATTACTATGCGGTTGATAAAGCCGAGTATTTTTGTAATAAAGCCGGCTATCATTAAAATAAATGCGCCTTTTAAAAAGCTTTGTCTCGTCATGTTCTTCTCCTACCTTCTCAAAATCAATGGAATGATTTACAATAATTTATATGCACGTACGAGACAAGAATGACAAGCATTTAAGAGAGTGAAATATGATAGTGCTCTTGAAAGTAGTTATTGCTGTCCATTAGAGCGGGAATAAAAGCGACTTTTCGTGCGAAATAAGAAGGAGATGTTATAGATGTTAGATAGAGAGGCTTTGGTAGAATCATACCGCGGACAGTTACAAGTCGTTTTAGAAAGTAAAGTAGAAGAGTTTCAAATGTTCGGCTACGACAGAGTGACAGATGATGACATTTGGAAGTTTCTTAAAGTGAAAAAGTGGAAGAAGATAGACAGCGATGTTAGATTGTATGAATTAGTTAATGACGTATTAACAGTAAGTGCTAATGAATATATGACATATTTAACTGTTGAAGCATATCAAGCGCCACTTTGGTCATTTGATGAATATGAAAATAAATAACCGACTGCAATTGGTTTGTTCTTCCTTTTGCAGTATAATGATAGGTATTGATAATCAGGAAATAATTATGTCTAAGATCATATATAAAGGAGGTAGTGAAGAGAGAAAACAAATAATGAAAGTGCAGGTATCGTGAAAACGTACCGGCACAGCTAGTGATGAGCTAGCAAAATTATAGAAAGGAAGTCTACTAACTAGACGTATGCACACGTGTAAAAGTGAATCGTAAGAGATTTATTTAAAGTGTTAGTAGCGGAAAGAGGGTACATATGGCAAAGCGTGGTACGAGAATTGCCGCCTTTTTCCTCATCGTTTTATTAATCGGTGGAGTAATTGGTGCGGCAGGAAAAGACATAGCAAAAGGAATTAGTCTAGGACTAGACCTTCGCGGTGGTTTTGAAATTCTGTATGAAGTAAAACCAGCCAAAAAAGGTGACAAAATCGATCGAGACGTACTTGTAAGTACAGTAGGTGCTCTTGAGAATCGTGTCAATGTTCTCGGTGTAAGTGAGCCGAACATTCAAATCGAAGGGCAAGATCGAATTCGTGTACAGCTTGCTGGTGTACAAGATCAGCAAAAAGCACGTGAAATGTTATCAACACAAGCGAAATTAACATTCCGTGATGTAGATGATAATCTTCTTATGGACGGAACGGATTTAAAAGGCGGCGGAGCGAAGCAAACATTTGATGAGCAAGGCCGTGCGAGCGTAGGTCTTACACTAAAGAGCGCTGAAAAATTCCGTGAAGTAACTGAAAAAATTTCAAAAATGCCACCACCAACGAATTTAATGGTAATTTGGCTTGATTTTGAAGAAGGAAAAGATTCGTACAAAGCAGAATCTGCAAAACCGAATCCGAAGTTCTTATCAGCAGCAACAGTAAACCAAGTATTTAACCAAGCTGAAGTATCTATCGTAGGTGGAAACTTCACAGTTGAAAGTGCGAAACAACTTTCATCTTTATTAAATGCAGGTGCACTTCCTGTTGATTTAAAAGAAATGTATTCAACATCTGTTGGAGCGAAATTTGGTCAACAAGCGTTAGAGCAAACGATTTTCGCTAGTGCGATTGGTATCGCTCTTATTTTCTTATTTATGCTTGTATTCTACCGTTTACCAGGACTTGTAGCGGTTATTATGTTAGGTTTATACATTTTCGTTACATTACTTGTCTTTAACTGGATGCATGCAGTTCTTACGTTGCCAGGTATTGCGGCGTTAGTGCTCGGAGTAGGTATCGCAGTTGATGCGAATATTATTACGTACGAGAGACTGAAAGAAGAGTTGAAAATTGGTAAGTCCATGATGTCGGCATTCCGCGCTGGTAATCATCGTTCATTAGCAACAATTCTAGATGCAAACGTTACAACTCTTGCAGCAGCTGGTGTGTTATTCGTTTATGGTAATAGCTCTGTAAAAGGATTCGCAACAAGTTTAATCGTAAGTATTTTAGTTGGTTTTATTACGAACGTATTCGGTACTCGTTTCTTACTAGGTTTACTTGTAAAGAGCCGTTACTTTGATAAAAAACCAGGATATTTTGGTGTGAAACAAAAGGATATTATTCCATTAACAAAAGGGGTAGTACATCCGCCAACGAGATTTGATCGTATTAATTTCGTAAATATCGGTCATAAATTCCTTATCTTCTCGATTGTAGTTGTAATTGCGGGTGCAATTATCTTACCAATTTTCAAATTGAATCTTGGTATTGACTTTGCGAGTGGTACACGTATCGACTTGCAATCAAAACAAGCCGTTACTGTGTCTGATGTTCATAAAGATTTTAAAGAATTGAACATTGATGTGAAGGAAGAAAATATTGTACCGACTGGAGATGACAATAAAGGTTTCGCAGTTCGTACATTAGGTGTTTTATCAAAAGATGAAATTGCGAAAACAAAAACATTCTTCCACGATAAATATGGTACAGATCCAAACGTAAGTACAGTTTCACCGACAATTGGTAAAGAAATTGCACGAAATGCATTTATCGCAGTATTAATTGCTTCTGCGGTTATCATTTTATACGTAAGTATTCGTTTCCGATTTACGTATGCGTTATCTGCAGTGCTTGCATTATTACATGACGCATTCGTTATGATTGTTATGTTTAGTATTTTCCAACTAGAGGTAGACTTAACGTTTATCGCTGCAGTACTAACAATCATCGGTTATTCTATTAATGACTCGATTGTTACATTTGATAGAAACCGTGAATTATACAAACAGAAAAAACGAGTGCGCGATATAAAAGATCTAGAAGAAATCGTAAATGCAAGTATTCGCCAAACGCTTGGTCGCTCGATTAACACCGTATTAACAGTGTTATTCCCAGTAATTGCACTGCTTATCTTCGGTAGTGAGTCACTACGTAACTTCTCGTTTGCGTTACTTGTTGGATTAATTGTAGGTACGTACTCTTCTGTTTTCGTTGCCTCTCAAATTTGGTTAATGCTTGAAAACCGTCGTTTGAAAAAGGGAAAAAACAAGAAGAAGGTTGAGAAAGTAGAATCTGAACCGCAAGTATAGAAAAGATGATGTCTCTTTATGAGGCATCTCTTTTTTCGTTTGTGGATACAATAAGATAGCAACTTTTTAACAGAAAGAAGATGGAAGAAAGTGGTGGTGTTATCGCTGTTTTTGTTAAAATAAAAAGATAGGTTAAGAAAAGAAGGGATTTTAATTATGGAAAAAGATGAACGTTTTAAACAGGCCGAGTTTGGTGCTATTGTCGGGATCGTTGGTAATATTATATTAGCGATTGTAAAGGCGGTAATTGGTTATATTGGGAACAGTAAAGCGTTATTAGCGGATGCCGTGCATTCTGCATCAGATGTAATAGGTTCGCTAGCTGTACTTTTTGGACTGCGAGCGGCAAAGCAGCCACCTGATGAGGATCATCCGTATGGTCATGGTAAAGCGGAATCGATTTCAGCGATTATTGTTGCGGTATTATTATTTATTGTGGGACTTGAAATCGCGATTTCGTCTATAAAAGCTTTTTCGCAAGAACTAGAACCGCCGAAAGGAATTACGATATTTGCTGTTGTTCTTTCAATCGTCGTGAAAGAAGGAATGTTTCAATATAAATTCCGATTAGGGAAAAGAGTAAACAGTGATGCAATTATTGCAAATGCATATGAGCACCGTTCGGATGTATTTTCTTCAATTGCAGCTTTAATCGGTATTTGTGCAGCTATAATCGGTGGTAAGTTTGGTATAGACTGGCTCGTATATGCTGATCCGATTGCAGGATTAGTTGTTTCACTTCTTGTTGTAAAAATGGCATGGAGCATTGGAGCGGAAGCAATTCATGCAACGCTTGACCATGTTCTTCATGAGGAGGATGTTATTCCGCTTAGAGAGGCCGTTCTTCAAGTAGATGGTGTGAAAAAAATTGGTTCTTTATATGCACGGGAGCATGGTCATTATGTTATTGTCGATATTAAAGTGTCTGTAGATCCATACATTACCGTAGAAGAAGGACACCGTATTGGAAAACATGTGAAAGAAATACTTATGAAACAAGATAATGTACAAAATGTATTCGTACATATAAATCCGTATTCTCCAAATTAAACATCATTAACATTTTAGTATATAGATATTGCATCGTAGTTTGCATTATATTGTCACCCCTTAATCTGTCTTGTATAATGAACAGGTTAAGGGGTGATTTCGTGTTACAACCGAAGACGCGTTGGAAAGAAAAAGAATATAATGACGAGCGAGTGAGTGAATTAGCAAGTAAATTACAGTTATCGCCACTTGTCGTTTCATTATTCCTCGGTAGAGGACTAGATACAGAAGATAAGATTTTAGATTTTTTAAATACAGAAAATCAAGAATTTCATGATCCATTTTTATTAGAAGGAATGGATAGAACGGTAGAACGTGTAAATAAGGCGATTCAAAATGGAGAGCAAATATTAATATTTGGTGATTACGATGCGGACGGAGTAAGTAGTACGACGGTTTTATATCTTGCTCTTCAAGAATTAGGTGCAGAAGTAGAATTTTACATTCCAAATCGTTTTACAGAAGGGTATGGACCGAACGAAGAAGCATTTCGTTGGGCGCATAGTGCAGGTTTCTCACTGATTATTACTGTCGACACTGGCATCGCAGCAGTACATGAAGCGAATGTAGCGAAAGAGCTTGGAATAGATCTAATTATTACAGATCACCATGAGCCACCGCCAGAATTGCCAGAAGCGCTTGCGATTATACATCCGAAATTAGAAGGTGGCGTATATCCGTTTCACTATTTAGCTGGTGTAGGTGTTGCGTTTAAAGTTGCGCATGCACTATTAGGCCGTGTACCAGAACATTTATTAGAGATTGCAGTAATCGGTACAGTAGCCGATTTAGTATCACTTCATGGTGAAAATAGGTTGCTAGTGAAACGCGGTTTAAAACATATGCGTATGACGAGAAATATTGGTTTGAAGGCATTGTTTAAAGTTGCTAACGTTTCGCAAAGTGAAATTACAGAAGAGAGTATTGGCTTCTCAATTGCACCTCGTATTAATGCGGTTGGGCGTTTAGAAGATGCTGCGCCGGCTGTACACCTTTTATTATCAGATGATCCAGAGGAAGCGAAAGAGTTGGCCGAAGAAATTGATGAGCTGAACAAACTGCGAAAAGATATTGTAAAGCAAATTACAGAAGAAGCTATCGCTGAAGTTGAAAATAACTTCCCGCCAGAAGAAAACAAAGTATTAGTACTTGCAAAAGAAGGCTGGAACCCAGGGGTAATTGGAATTGTTGCTTCTAAATTAGTTGAACGTTTTTATCGTCCGACGATTGTATTAAGCATCGATCCTATAAAAGAAACAGCAAAAGGCTCAGCACGTAGTATTGCAGGATTTGATTTGTTTGCAAACTTATCAGATTGTAGAGAGTTATTGCCACACTTCGGAGGGCATCCGATGGCAGCGGGAATGACGCTACATATGAATGATGTAGATGAATTACGTCGCCGATTAAATGAACAAGCAGATGCGATTTTAACAGAAGAAGATTTTATTCCAATTACAGCAGTTGATGTTTTTTGCAAAGTAGAGGATGTAACGCTAGCGGCAATTGAAGATATGCAAAAACTAGCCCCGTTTGGTATTGGAAATCCGAAACCACGTATTGCAGTAAAAGATGCAGAGTTAGAAAGCATTCGCGCAATCGGATCAGATGGTTCTCATTTAAAAATGGCTCTTCGTGATGGACAAGCAACACTGGATACAATTGGATTTGGTTTTGGTGCATATGCGAAAGAAATCTCTCCAGTTGCAAAAGTATCTGTAATAGGAGAAGCATCCATCAATGAATGGAATAATTTTAAGAAGCCACAACTAATGGTACAAGATATTGCTGTAGAGGCGTGGCAATTATTTGATTGGCGTAGTATGCGTAATGCAGAAGCAAATTTAGCAGAACTTCCGAAAGAAAAAATAACAATGGTGTATTTTTCTGAAGAGGTATTGAATAAATTTTCTTTAGAGAGCTATAAAGAAAAGCTCATGCATGCTTCAGAAGTAACGCATTTAGATGATCAATATATCGTGTTACTTGATTTACCAAAAGGAACCGATGAATTACGTGAGTTATTTAAGGCAGGATTCCCAGCGCGAATTTATACGCTATTTTATCAAGAGAATAACCACTTATTTAGTACAGTTCCGACGAGAGAACACTTTAAATGGTACTATTCTTTCTTAAGCCAAAAAACACCATTTTCTTTAAGACAATATGGAGAACAACTATGTCGTCATAAAGGTTGGTCAAAAGATACAGTAAATTTTATGACACAGGTGTTTTTTGAGTTAGAATTTGTTACAATAAAAGATGGCGTCATTTTTATGGCAGACAAAAAACAAAAGCGTGATTTAATTGAATCGAACACATATCGTGAGAAAATGAACCACTTACAATTAGAAAAAGAATTGGTTTATAGCACATATCAGCAACTATATACATGGTTTGAAACGATTCGTAATCATAAAGAAGTAGAACAGTTAGGGTAAAGGATTTGTATTTACAAACCTTTTAGATCTGAGGAGGATTCAGAAATATGGATTTCAAGCAACATATCGCAATTGTACCGGATTATCCGAAAGAAGGTATTGTGTTTAAAGACATTACACCTTTAATGAATGACGGTAAAGCATACAAAGCAGCAACAGATGCAATCGTTGAATACGCAAAAGAAAGAGATATCGATGTTGTAGTAGGACCAGAAGCTCGTGGTTTCATTATCGGTTGCCCAGTTTCTTATGCGTTAGAAGTAGGATTTGCGCCAGTTCGTAAATTAGGAAAATTACCACGTGAAGTAATTACAGTTGACTACGGTAAAGAATATGGTAAAGATGTTTTAACAATCCATAAAGATGCAATTAAGCCAGGTCAACGCGTATTAATTACAGATGACCTATTAGCTACAGGTGGAACTATTGAAGCGACAATTAAGCTAGTTGAAGAACTTGGCGGAGTTGTAGCAGGGATTGCATTCTTAGTAGAGCTTACTTACTTAGATGGTCGTAAAATGTTAGATGGTTACGATGTATTAGTATTAGAAAAATACTAATCACTATATAGGTAAAACTACGGTGATAAAAAGTACCCGTGAATCTCTTGGAGAGGAGCGGGTACTTTTGTATAATTGAACAAAAAATCATGGTGAAATGTCAGTAAAATCTTTTCCTTTTCACAATTCACAATCATTGGGTTATAATGATAGAATATAATTTATTCTATTAAATAAAGATAAAGTCAATTTTCAATAAAAGGTGATTCGATGGCAAATGAGCAGGTACTAACAGCTGAACAGGTACTCGAGAAAGCAAGTCAATATTTAGTGGATGAAGATATTGAGCTAGTAGCACGTGCCTATGAATATGCACGCGATGCGCATAGCGAACAATACAGAAAATCGGGTGAACCGTATATTATTCATCCAATTCAAGTTGCAGGTATTTTAGTTGATTTACACATGGATCCAGCTACGGTATCAGCAGGTTTCTTACATGATGTAGTGGAAGATACAGAGATTACGTTAGAAGATATTGAACGGGAATTTAACAAAGAAATTGCTATGCTTGTTGATGGTGTTACGAAGCTTGGGAAGATCAAATATAAATCTCACGAACAACAACAAGCAGAAAACCATCGCAAAATGTTTATTGCAATGGCTCAAGATATTCGAGTTATTTTAATTAAACTAGCTGATCGTCTTCATAACATGCGTACATTGAAACATTTGCCTCAAGAGAAGCAGCGTCGCATAGCGAATGAAACGCTAGAAATCTTTGCACCTTTAGCACATAGACTCGGAATTAGTACTATTAAATGGGAGCTAGAGGATACGTCACTTCGCTATTTAAATCCACAACAATATTATCGTATTGTAAATTTAATGAAGCGTAAACGTGCAGAACGTGAAGAATACTTAGACGAAGTAATGACTGGTATTCGTGAGAAATTAAAAGAAGTTGCAATTCAACCTGAGATCTCTGGAAGACCGAAACATATTTACAGTATTTATCGTAAAATGGCACTGCAAAATAAACAGTTCAATGAAATTTACGATTTATTAGCTGTACGTGTTGTTGTAAATAGTATCAAAGATTGTTATGCAGTGCTTGGAATTATTCATACGTGCTGGAAGCCGATGCCAGGTCGTTTTAAAGATTATATTGCAATGCCAAAAGCAAATCTATATCAATCTCTTCATACGACTGTAATTGGACCGAAAGGTGATCCACTTGAAGTGCAAATTCGTACGAAAGAAATGCACGAAATTGCAGAATTCGGGATCGCGGCACACTGGGCATACAAAGAAGGAAAAACAGCAGAAACAACAGGTACATTAGAGAAGAAACTCACGTGGTTCCGTCAAATATTAGAATGGCAAAATGAAGCTTCTAATGCAGAAGAATTTATGGAGTCATTAAAAATTGATTTATTCTCTGACATGGTATTCGTCTTTACACCGAAAGGCGATGTAATGGAATTACCACTTGGATCGGTTCCAATTGATTTCGCGTATCGTGTCCATTCGGAAATTGGGAATAAAACAATTGGTGCAAAAGTAAACGGGAAAATGGTAACGCTGGATTATAAATTAAAAACCGGCGATATCATTGAAATTTTAACGTCGAAACATTCATATGGCCCAAGTCAAGATTGGGTAAAACTTGCTCAAACATCTCATGCGAAAAATAAAATTCGTCAATTCTTTAAGAAACAACGTAGAGACGAAAATATTGAAAAAGGCCGTGAACTTGTTGAAAAGGAAGTACGTGGTCTAGAGTATGAGATGAAAGAAGTATTAGCGCCTGATAACTTAAAACGCGTCGCTGAGAAATTTAACTTTGCAAATGAAGAAGATATGTTTGCAGCAGTTGGATATAGCGGAATTACAGCTTCGCAAATTGTTACGCGACTAACGGACAAGTTCCGCAAGCAACGCGAAGAAGAAGAAATTGTTGAAGTTAAAGAAGTTCGTAAACCGATGAAAATTCGAAAATGGGATTCTGGTGTAAAGGTAAGCGGTGCTGATAATTTATTAATCCGTTTATCGAAATGCTGTAACCCAGTTCCGGGTGATGATATCGTTGGGTATATTACGAAAGGCCGAGGTGTATCGATTCACCGCCGTGATTGTGTAAATGTTCATACAGAAGAAGCGATAGAACGTTTATTAGAAGTTGAGTGGGAAGGTAGCCCTGAAAAAGAAATAGAGTATAACGTTGATATTGAAATTTCAGGTTACGATCGCCGCGGTTTATTAAATGAAGTACTGCAAGCTGTTACAGAGACGAAAACATACATTTCAGCTGTTTCTGGTAGAAGTGACCGTAATAAGATGGCAACAATTAATATGTCAATCTCGATTCGTAACTTACAACACTTGAAAAAAGTAGTAGAACGCATTAAACGCGTTCCAGAAATTTATGCAGTACGACGCATGATGCATTAATAGGGAGTGTAGAAAGATGAGAGTTGTTTTACAACGATCAAAGAAAGCGTCTGTCACAGTAGACGGTGAGATCGTAGGACAAATTCCGTTCGGTTTAACATTACTAGTTGGCATTACGCACGAAGATACAGAAAAAGATGCAACTTACATTGCGGAAAAAATTGCAAACTTACGTATTTTTGAAGATGAGAGCGGAAAGATGAATCATTCTGTACTTGATGTAGAAGGACAAGTTCTATCTATTTCGCAATTCACATTATACGGAGATTGCCGCAAGGGAAGACGTCCAAACTTTATGGATGCTGCGAAACCTGATTATGCAGAGCGTTTATACGATTTCTTTAATGAAGAAGTTCGTAAACAAGGATTACATGTGGAAACAGGGAAGTTCGGAGCAATGATGGATGTTTCTTTAATCAATGATGGTCCGGTGACCTTAATTGTAGAAAGTAAATAGTGTTGATAAAAAAGAGAGGGTTATATAATCCTCTCTTTTTTATACATTGTTGTATGTTTTGTTCATTTATTTGGAATCAATAGCAGTTTCGTTTATGTATAACTCTTTCATCAATATGGAACAATAAAAAGTAAAACATCCATATTGAATGTGAGGGATATACGTATGCGTATGAATGAAAAAGGGCATTCTGTTACAAATGGTGCAAATCAACTATTTAACGTGAATTTTCATGATTTTATTTCAAAAGAGCAAAACAATACTTCAATGGAGCTTGCTTCCGAGTTTGGGATTTCTCTTCAAGATGTAAAGCGTTTAAAGAAGCAGATTGAACGTTCTTAGAGCACTTGACAATCCTACTTAACAAACGTATAGTAATTTTATATTTACATATGAATATAACCGTTGATAGAGAAGAGTAAATGAGACACACATGGAAAGAGAAGGAATGTCTTAGGCTGAAAACATTTCTGCATGATGACTGATTGAATGACACTCTAGAGGTTTCAACTTGAACGGCATATACGCTTAGTAGGGATGAACGCACATTTAAGCGTTATTAAAAAAGTGGAAGCATACGTGCTTCAATTAGGGTGGCACCACGGGTATAATACTCTCGTCCCTACTGTTTAAACAGTAGAGGCGGGAGTTTTTTTATTTTTATTAAGATTAAAACAATTTGAGGAGGAACTGAATATGTCTATTCAAATCCCACGCGGAACGCAAGATATTCTTCCAGGCACTGTTGAGTTATGGCAGTATATCGAAGGGCAAGCACGCGAAATTTGCCGTCGTTACAATTATAAAGAAATTCGTACACCAATTTTTGAGCACACTGAGCTATTTTTACGCGGTGTTGGTGATACGACAGATATCGTACAAAAAGAAATGTACTCATTCCAAGATCGTGGAGAGCGTAGCTTAACATTACGTCCAGAAGGTACTGCACCTGTTGTACGTTCTTACGTTGAAAATAAAATGTTTGGTGATGCAACACAACCAACGAAATTATACTATATCGGTCAAATGTTCCGTTATGAAAGACCACAAGCAGGTCGCTATCGTCAATTCGTACAATTCGGTATCGAAGCAATCGGCAGTAATGACCCTGCAATTGATGCAGAAGTAATTGCACTTGCTGTTGAATTTTACCGCGGCATGGGCTTAAAAAATATTAAAGTTGTATTAAACAGTTTAGGTGACGCAGCGAGCCGTCAAGCACACCGTGATGCATTAATCGCACACTTTGAGCCACGTATCGGCGAATTCTGTTCTGACTGTCAATCTCGCTTAGAAAAGAATCCACTTCGAATTTTAGACTGTAAGAAGGACCGTAACCATGAATTAATGGGAACAGCACCATCTATTACAGAATACTTAAACGAAGATTCAGCAATATACTACGACAAAGTTCAAGAACTATTAACGATGATGGATGTTCCGTTTGAAAAAGATCCGAACTTAGTGCGTGGTTTAGACTACTACCAACACACTGTTTTTGAAATTATGAGTGAGGCAGAAGGTTTCGGTGCGATCACTACATTAAGCGGTGGTGGCCGTTATAACGGACTTGTACAAGAAATCGGTGGACCAGAAATGCCAGGTATCGGTTTTGCAATGAGTATTGAACGTTTAATTATGGCGCTAAAAGCTGAAAACATTGAATTACCAATTGAACATAGTATTGATTGTTACGTTGTAGCGCTTGGAGAAAAAGCAAAAGACCATGCTGCAAAAGTTGCGTTTGATCTTCGTAAAGCTGGGTTATCAGTTGAAAAAGATTATTTAGATCGCAAAATGAAAGCACAATTTAAATCAGCAGATCGTCTAAAAGCGAAATTTGTAGCTGTATTAGGGGAAGATGAGCTAGATAAAGGCATCATTAACTTAAAAGATATGGCAACAGGCGAACAAGAAGAAGTAGCATTAGATGTATTTGCTTCATACGTAGCAGAGAAATTAATATAGGGGGAACTTACAGTGGCTGAAAGAACGCATGCATGTGGAAAAGTAACAGTAGAAGCAGTTGGACAAACAGTTCAATTAAAAGGTTGGGTACAAAAACGCCGTGATTTAGGTGGATTAATCTTTATCGACTTACGTGACCGTACAGGTATCGTACAAGTTGTATTTAACCCAGAAACATCAAAAGAAGCGCTAGAAGTAGCAGAAACAATTCGTAGCGAATACGTATTACACGTGGAAGGTACAGTTGTTGAGCGTGGTGAAGGCGCAATTAATGACAATATGGCAACTGGTCGTATTGAAGTACAAGCAACGAAGGTAAACGTATTAAATGCAGCGAAAACAACGCCAATCATTATTGCTGATGATACAGATGCATCAGAAGATGTGCGTTTAAAATATCGTTATTTAGACTTACGTCGTCCTGTAATGTTCAACACATTCAAAATGCGTCACGACGTAACAAAAACAATTCGTAACTTCTTAGACACAGAAGAGTTCTTAGAAGTGGAAACACCAATTTTAACGAAGAGCACGCCAGAAGGAGCTCGTGATTATTTAGTACCAAGTCGTGTACATGATGGTGAATTCTATGCATTACCACAATCTCCACAGCTATTTAAACAGCTTCTTATGGTCGGTGGATTTGAACGTTACTATCAAGTAGCACGCTGTTTCCGTGACGAAGATTTACGTGCAGACCGTCAACCAGAATTTACGCAAATCGATATTGAAGCTTCATTCTTAACACAAGATGAAATTTTAGATATGATGGAGCGCATGATGACGAAAGTTATGAAGGATGCAAAAGGTGTAGAAGTAAGTGCACCATTCCCTCGTATGAAATATGCTGATGCAATGGCTCGTTACGGTTCTGATAAGCCAGATACACGCTTTGAAATGGAACTAACAGACCTATCTGAATTTGCAGCAGGTTGTGGTTTTAAAGTATTTACAAGTGCTGTAGAAAGCGGCGGACAAGTAAAAGCAATTAATGCAAAAGGTGCTGCGAGCAAATACTCTCGTAAAGACATTGATGCATTAACTGAATTCGTAAAAGTATACGGTGCAAAAGGTTTAGCTTGGCTTAAAGTGGAAGAAGACGGTTTAAAAGGACCAATCGCGAAATTCTTCGGTGAAGAAGATGCAAACGTGTTAATGACTACACTAGAAGCTACTGCTGGCGACTTATTACTATTCGTAGCAGATAAGAAGAGCGTTGTTGCAGACAGCTTAGGTGCACTTCGTTTACGTCTAGGTAAAGAGCTTGAGTTAATTGATGAAAGTAAATTTAACTTCCTATGGGTAACGGATTGGCCACTTCTTGAGTACGATGAAGATGCAGATCGTTACTTCGCAGCTCACCACCCATTCACAATGCCATTCCGTGAAGATGTTGAGCTATTAGAAACAGCACCAGAAAAAGCACGTGCACAAGCATATGACCTTGTATTAAACGGTTATGAGCTTGGTGGTGGATCACTGCGTATTTACGAGCGTGACGTACAAGAAAAAATGTTCAAAGCGCTTGGATTCTCACAAGAAGAAGCACAAGAGCAATTCGGATTCTTATTAGAAGCATTCGAATACGGTACACCACCACACGGCGGTATTGCATTAGGTTTAGACCGTCTTGTTATGTTACTTGCAGGTCGTACGAACCTTCGTGATACAATTGCATTCCCGAAAACAGCAAGCGCAAGCTGCTTATTAACAGAAGCTCCAAGCCCAGTTGCAGAAGCACAGCTTGAAGAGTTAAACTTAAAATTAAGCTTAAAAGAAGAGAAGTAAGAATAAAGTCTAGATGGTTATACTAATACCATCTAGACTTTTTTTGAGAGGTTGTTTAAAAAGTCCGGTTTAGATAACTGTCGCATCTCATCGTTGCTTCGCCAGTCCGGTGCTCGAGTAGTATTTTTCTACACTGCGCTCCTCCTGGCTTCAGCGCCTCGATCTGCTTGGTTCTCTAAATCCTCCTTTTTAAACGTGTATTGAAAGGAAGTTTAAAAAGTCCGGTTTAGATAACTGTCGCATCTCATCGTTGCTTCGCCAGTCCGGTGCTCGAGTAGTATTTTTCTACACTGCGCTCCTCCTGGCTTCAGCGCCTCGATCTGCTCGGTTCTCTAAATCCTCCTTTTTAAACGTGTATTTAGGAAGAAATGAAATTCTGGTCTATGTTTTCATTTTCGAAATATGTATTTTTAGGAATTCTATAACTTTTTCTATACAAATAGTCGGAAAAACGCTAGAATACATGGTAGACCATTTTTGTAATAGGAGTGTAGAGCTGAATGTTACATCAATTTTCACGTAATGAATTAGCCTTCGGTAAAGAAGGACTTGAAATATTAAAAAATAGTACAGTCGGTATTTTAGGAATTGGCGGCGTAGGCTCTTTTGCAGCTGAAGCGTTAGCACGTTCTGGCGTTGGACGTCTTGTATTAGTTGATAAAGACGTTGTAGATATTACAAACGTAAACCGTCAAATTCACGCTTTAGTATCTACTGTAGGACGTTCAAAAGTAGAATTAATGAAAGAGCGTATCGCAGACATTAACCCAGAGTGTGAAGTAATTGGACTTGAAATGTTTTATACAGATGAAACATATGAAGAGTTCTTTAAGCACGGTTTGGATTTCGTAGTGGATGCATCTGATACGATTACGTTCAAAATTCATTTAATTAAACAATGTTTACGTCGTAAAATTAAAATTATCTCCAGTATGGGTGCAGCAAATAAAATGGACCCAACTCGTTTCCGTATTGCGGACATCTCTAAAACACATACAGATCCAATTGCGAAAGTCATTCGTACGAAGCTTCGTAAAGAGGGGATTAAAAAAGGTGTAAAAGTTGTCTTCTCTGACGAAAACCCAATCGTAATTCGTGAAGAGGTACGTAAAGAAATTGTACCAGACGAAAATGCAAAAATTCGTAAGGCGAAATTACCGCCTTCATCAAATGCATTCGTACCATCTGTGGCAGGCTTAATTATGGCAAGTCACGTTGTACGTGAACGTATTAAAAATGTAGAAGTGAAACGTGTAGGGCAAGAATAAAAGAAAAGCATATATCCATTTTGGATATATGCTTTTTTTTATGTATTAAAGAAATATGGATATTTGCATTACTACTAGTTCAAATGTAAGTAACGCTAGTAAGTAATGATCATATTTATCTGATGTATAGGCGGACGTCTTTTTTAAACTGTTAATGGTGAAAAGAGCCAAAGTTAGGACGAGAAGGCCAAGAGTTATTTTGAAGATTATTAATGAAATAGCAACCATCCCCCTTTAAAGGTATATGTTTATAATAACATTTTAGTAAAAAATATCTAATCCGTTTTAGGAGTTTCCTTGTATGACAAGGAGGAATGTTATTGTCAATCTTTGTCGTTAAATCGATATCCTTTATTGAATCGTTGATATATTGCAAGTTGTGATAGATATATTCGAAAAATCGTTAATATAATTTCATTTACCGACATGTATATATATGATTTACCGAAAACAAACAAGGATGTCACTCAGTTAAAAAAGTGACATCCCTGTTTTTAATTCTCAGCAGAATAAATAATATCTAAATTCCCGTTTTGATCGGTTTTGAAAATCGGGGCAATTTGCTCTTCTTGCTCTTCGACTGAAACAAGTTTTCGAGCACGATCCATAATTCGAACAAGCATCGCGTAATCTTCTTCGATTGCTTGTTGTTTTTTTGTGAGTACCGCTAATTTCGTTTCAAGTTCATGATTCGTTTTTTGCAGAGAAGTGAGCTGAGCTTGTAATACATCATTTTCAGTTTGCAACTTTGCGAGTGAAGGGTTATTATGCTCCAAGTTTTGCAAAAATGAGATGACATTTTGCATCGTAAGTTCTTGTTTACTTGGCGTAATATCTTCAGAAAACTCAGCATCGATTACGAGTTGTTTCGTTTTCGTGAACTGATTTTTTTCTATTTTAGCTTCAGAGCGCTTTAATTCTTTACGTTGTTTCTTCGCAAGCTGCACAGCATCTTCGTAATTCGGTCTTACTTCAGCATTCCATCTAAAGCCGCAAGCTGCTGAAGTCCGGTTCAACGTATCGCCGACTTCATCAAATGCTTTTATTTGTGTACTTCCACTGCGAATATGTCGTAAAACAGTTTCTGCTAAAAGGAGATCATCTTCTTTTGTCCATGCATCTTGACGTGTTTTCATAAGCGAAGCCTCCATAATGGTGACGTTTTCGTTTATGTTACCCTTTATTTTTCGTTTTATTCGAAGTTTGTAATCTTTCATAAACAGTAGAAAGTGCTTGCTCAAATTTCCCTGTCGTTTTCGGTTTATAATATTGCTTGTTTTTTATTTTATCAGGTAAGTATTGTTGCCTTACCCAGCCGTTTGGATGGTCGTGTGGATATAAATATCCAATGCCTCTTCCAAGCGATTCTGCGCCTTTGTAATGACTATCTTTTAAATGGCTTGGAATGTCACCTGTTTGACCGTTGCGTAAATCGTGTAATGCAGCATCAAGTGCTTTATAAGCTGAATTTGATTTTGGTGATAAGCATAGCTCGATAACGGCATTTGCAAGTGGGATGCGTGCTTCTGGGAATCCAACTCGTTCAGCTGATTCAATTGCAGCTAGTGTACGTGGTCCAGCTTGTGGGCTAGCAAGTCCAATATCTTCATAAGCCATAATAAGAAGGCGTCTGCCAATACTTTGTAAATCACCTGCTTCAATAAGGCGTGCTAAATAATGGAGCGCTGCATTTACATCACTTCCGCGCACTGATTTTTGAAATGCTGATAATACGTCATAATGAGCATCGCCGCCTTTGTCGTGAACGAAGCTCTTCTTTTGTAAGCATTCTTCTGCAATCTCGAGTGTGATTTCAGCCGCTTGATCGTCTGTAGTAAAGCTAGATAATACAGCAAGCTCAAGTGCGTTATAAGCGGAACGCATATCACCACCAGAGGCGTTTGCAAAGTGATGTAGTGCTTCATCTGTTACCGTTACAGCATATTCTCCAAGGCCTTTTTCTTTATCTTCTAAAGCTCTTTTTAACCCAATTAAAATATCATCTTCTGTTAGTGCGTGTAATTCGAAAATTTGACACCTGCTTCGAATAGCGGAGTTTATTGCATGGAATGGATTACTTGTCGTTGCGCCAATTAAAGTAAGAAGTCCGCTTTCTAAGTGAGGTAATAGAAAGTCTTGCTTTGCTTTATCTAGACGGTGAACTTCATCTAAAATTAAAACGAGGTGTCGATGCATCTTCGCTTCTTGTACGACAACTTCCATATCTTTTTTATTGTGAGTAACAGCATTCAATAGACGAAACGGGGTACCGGTACTTCCAGCAATTGCACTGGCAATGGATGTTTTTCCTGTACCTGGAGGACCGTATAAAATCATAGATTGAAAATGATTGGCTTGGACCATTCGCCATAAAATCTTTCCTTCACCAACTAAATGTTGTTGCCCAATAATTTCTTGAATATTTGTAGGGCGCATTCGATGTGCGAGTGGTTGTTTCATTTGGACCGTCTCCCTTAATATATAATCTCGTTCTATCGTATCATTTTTTTCTACGAAATTTGAAATAGGATGCTGTTTTATGGGAAAAATAAAGGATAATATTTTCATTTTTCTTTCAATTGTAATAATTCCCGAGTTTTTCAATGTGATTTTATGTTATCATTTTGATACACAAGTTGAAATTTCTTATAATACTATATTATGCTATAATTTCATAGGATTTTAAATTGTGTTCTTTTTATAAATAAGATATAACCAATAGAAGTGAAAATTTGAAAAGAGGTGCAAAATAGATGAAAATTTCAACGAAAGGCCGCTATGGCTTAACAATTATGATTGATCTTGCAAAAAAGTTTGGTGAAGGTCCGATTTCATTAAAATCAATTGCGCAGGCACATGACTTATCCGAGCATTACTTAGAGCAATTAATTTCACCACTTCGTAACGCTCGTCTTGTAAAGAGTACGCGCGGGGCATATGGCGGATATGTATTATCTGATCAACCGGCTAACATTACAGCTGGGGATGTAATCCGTGTATTAGAGGGACCGATTAGTGTTGTAGAAATGATAGAAGAAGAAGAGCCAGCGCAGCGCCAGTTATGGATGCGTGTTCGTGATGCGGTGCAAGAAGTGTTAGATAGTACAACGTTAGAAGATTTAGTACGTTATGAGGAAGAAAATCACGGGGGCTATATGTTTTACATTTAATTCCTTGTGAAACGATTTGGAAAGAAGGAGATTTAATGGAACGCATTTACTTAGATCATGCTGCGACATCTCCGACTCACCCAGAAGTGGTCGAAAAGATGATTCCATATATGACAGAAATATTCGGGAACCCGTCTAGTATTCACTTTTATGGACGTCAAACTCGTCACACAGTAGATGAGGCGAGAAGAGTGTGTGCACGCAGCATTCATGCGAATCCGAATGAAATTATATTTACGAGCGGTGGTACAGAAGCTGATAATTTAGCGCTTATCGGTGTAGCACGTGCGAACCGTCATAAAGGTAACCACATTATAACGACGCAAATTGAACATCATGCGATTTTGCATACGTGCGAATTGTTAGAGCGTGAAGGGTTTGAAGTGACATATTTACCTGTCGATGAAACAGGGCGCATTCAAGTTTCTGACATACAAAAGGCATTAACAGAAGAGACGATTCTTGTATCTGTTATGTTTGGGAATAATGAAGTAGGGACGATGCAACCGATTGTGGAAATAGGAAAGCTGTTAAAAGAGCATCAAGCGTATTTCCATACAGATGCGGTACAAGCTTACGGTTTAGTAGAAATTAATGTGAAAGAGTTTGGTATTGATTTATTATCAATTTCAGCTCATAAAATTAATGGGCCAAAAGGTGTAGGTTTCTTATACGCTGGTGCAAATGTGAAATTTGAACCGTTATTAATAGGCGGAGAGCAAGAAAGAAAACGCCGTGCTGGTACGGAAAATGTGCCTAGTATTGCTGGGCTTCAGCATGCAATTCTTATAGCTGAAAAAACTCGTGAGCAAAAAAATGCCCAATATGAAGAGTTTAAAGATATAATGGTATCTGTCTTCAAAAATGAAGGCATTACTTTCGAGGTAAACGGAAACTTAGAACATCGCTTACCGCATGTACTTAATGTAAGTTTTACAGGAATGAACATTGAACCGTTTCTTGTGAACTTAGACTTAGCTGGCATTGCAGTATCAAGTGGTTCTGCTTGTACAGCTGGTTCGATTGATCCATCACATGTATTAGTAGCGATGTTTGGAAAAGACTCCGATCAAATACGTTCATCCGTACGCTTTAGTTTTGGACTTGGAAATACGAAAGAGCAAATTGAAAAAGCGGCGTACGAAACAGTGAAAATCGTGAAGCGATTAACACAAAATTAGCATGGGAGGTGACATGATGAACAAACTACCTCACGAAACACGCGTTGTCATCGGAATGTCCGGTGGCGTCGATTCATCTGTAGCAGCACTTTTATTAAAAGAGCAAGGTTATGATGTAATCGGAATTTTTATGAAAAACTGGGATGATACAGATGAGAATGGTGTCTGCACAGCAACAGAAGATTACAATGATGTAATTGAAGTGTGTAACCAAATTGGTATTCCGTATTATGCAGTAAACTTTGAAAAACAATACTGGGATAAAGTATTTACGTACTTCTTAGATGAGTACCGAGCTGGTCGCACACCAAACCCAGATGTAATGTGTAATAAAGAAATTAAATTTAAAGCATTTTTAGAGCATGCAATTGCGCTTGGTGCGGATTATGTGGCAACAGGCCATTATGCACGCGTTGCTTATATGGACGGCGAATATAAAATGCTTCGCGGTGTTGATGACAATAAAGATCAAACATATTTCTTAAATCAATTAAGCCAAGAGCAATTATCAAAAACAATGTTCCCGTTAGGTGAATTAAAGAAACCGCAAATTCGTGAAATGGCGAAAGAAGCTGGCTTAGCGACAGCGGCGAAAAAAGATAGTACAGGTATTTGCTTCATTGGTGAGCGTAACTTTAAAGATTTCTTAAGTAACTACTTACCGGCACAACCAGGTGTAATGCAAACATTATCTGGTGAAGTGAAAGGGAAGCATGACGGTTTAATGTATTATACAATTGGACAACGTCATGGCCTTGGAATTGGTGGTAATGGTGATCCATGGTTTGCTGTTGGGAAAAATCTAAAAGAAAACATTTTATATGTTGATCAAGGATTCCATAACGAACTTCTATATGGTGATGAAGTTATTGCTACGAATGTAGGATGGGTAAGTAACAAAGAAAAAGAAACAGAATTTAAGTGCACGGCGAAATTCCGTTATCGTCAAGAAGACAATAAAGTAACGGTTCAAATCGTTGATGAAAATACAGTTCGTATTCTTTGTGATGAGCCAATTCGTGCAATTACACCAGGACAAGCAGTCGTTTTCTATGATGGAGATGAGTGCTTAGGCGGTGCTACAATTGATGAAGTATACCGTAGTGGGAAGAAATTGGATTATTTAGGATAAATGAGAAGCCTCTGCCGATTAGCGGTTAGAGGTTTCTTTTACATAAAGCGAATTTTCGTTCGCTTGGAAAATACATTCTTTGTTATAATTTGTTGTAGAGGTGAAGGACATGTCAAACAAACTTGAAACAGGTATTCAATATATGCAAGAAGGAAACTGGGAAGAAGCAGCTAAAAATTTTACAGAAGCAATCGAAGAAAATCCGAAAGATGCGCTTGGGTACATTAATTTTGCAAATTTATTAGACGTATTAGGTGATAGCGAGCGAGCGATTTTATTTTATAAACGTGCACTAGAGTTAGATGATAAATCTGCAGCAGCCTATTATGGTTTAGGAAATGTATATTATGGCCAAGAGCAATTTACTGAAGCGAAAGCTGTATTTGAACAAGCAATGCAAGCTGGATTACAATCAGCTGATGTAACATTTATGTTAGGTATCACACATGTACAGCTTGGAAATGATCGTCTTGCACTACCATTCTTACAAAGAGCAACAGAATTAGATGAAAACGATGTAGAAGCTGTATTCCAGTGCGGACTTTGCTTCGCGCGATTAGAACACGTTCAAGAGGCGAAACCTTATTTTGAAAAGGTATTAGAAATGGATGAGGAGCATGCAGATGCGTATTACAATTTAGGTGTTGCGTACGTATTTGAGGAAAATAATGAGAAGGCTCTCGCTTTATTTAAGAAAGCAACTGAAATTCAGCCAGATCACTTTTTAGCGGGTAATGGCGTTCGTTTATTAGAGCAAGAAGCTGAATAAGATAAAAATATAGTTTAATGGGTAGTTATCCCTCATCTAAAAAGGTGGGGGATGTACTGCTCATTAAAGTGAAAATACCGGAAAGGAGAGGAAAAATGGGAAATCAACATGCAATGGATTTGTTTGAGGAAGAGAAAAAGTTTATAAAAGCGCAAGTTCTTCATACCATTTTCCACAACGAAGAAAACCTCTATTCCGTTGTCAGTATGAAAGTCATTGAAACGAATGAAACGTATGACGAAAAGAAAGTAATGATAAACGGTCATTTTCCCCGCATGCATGAAGATGAAGTGTTTACATTGACAGGTCATTTTAAGGACCATCCAAAGTATGGAAAACAATATATGGTTGAAACATTTAAAAAAGAATTGCCGCAAACAAAAGCAGGTATGGTGCAATATTTAGCGAGTGATTTATTTAAAGGGATAGGAAAGCGTACAGCTGAAAAAATTGTGGACCATCTCGGAGAACATGCTATTTCTAAAATTATGGATGACCCTGAGGCATTAAATGGTGTCGTTAATAAACAAAAGGCTCAGGAAATATATGAGACAATTGTTGAACATCAAGGGCTAGAGAAAGTAATGAGCTTTTTAAATGGCTACGGTTTTGGAACGAAACTTTCTATTAAGATTTACCAGCAATATAAAGAGATGACATTAGAAGTGATTCGTAATAATCCGTATCAACTTATCGAAGAAGTGGACGGGATTGGTTTTGGAAGAGCGGATGATATAGGGCGTGCGTTAGGGATATCGGGTAATCATGACGACCGTGTACGCGCAGGATGTTTTTACACATTAGAGAATGTCTCATTACAACTTGGTCACGTTTATATGAGGAAAGATCAACTTGTAAGAGAAACGATGTCACTTTTAAACAATCAAGAAGGAAGAGTGACTGAGGAAGATATTATAGGTTGTATTGAAACGATGCAAAGTGAAGGGAAAGTCATCATAGAAGAAGAACGAGTGTATTTAGCAACGTTATTCTACTCTGAGAAAGGTGTTGTAAAGTCTATTCGCAGGCTTATGAATCAAGAAGAAACACCTTCATTTCCAGAAGCAGAAGTGTTAAAAACGTTAGGTGAAATTGAAGAACAACTGAACGTACAATATGCACCGTTTCAGCAAGAAGCAATTCAAACGGCACTTCATAAACCGATGATGTTATTGACAGGTGGACCAGGAACAGGGAAAACAACAGTTATTAAAGGGATTGTTGAAATGTATGCATCACTACACGGGTTATCGTTAAATCCGAATGAATACAGTGATGATAATCCATTTCCAATACTATTAACAGCTCCAACAGGAAGAGCAGCGAAGCGGATGAGTGAATCGACAGGACTTCCAGCTTGCACAATTCACCGTTTACTTGGTTGGACGCCAGAAGGATCTTTCCAGCGTAATGAAACGGATCCTGTCCAAGGTAAGCTCCTTATTATCGATGAATTTTCAATGGTTGATATTTGGCTTGCAAATCAGCTATTTAAGTCGTTGCCGACGAACATTCAAGTTATCGTTGTAGGTGATGAAGATCAGTTGCCATCTGTAGGACCTGGACAAGTATTAAAAGATTTATTAAATGCAGGCGCAGTTCCGACAGTGAAGCTTACTGAAATTTATCGTCAAGCGGAAGGCTCATCAGTGATTCAACTTGCCCATGCGATAAAAAATGGAACTCTACCACCAGATTTAGCACAAAATCAAAAAGATCGTTCATTTATCGGATGTACAGGAGCTCAAATTGTTGAGGTTGTGAAAAAAGTTTGTGAAAATGCTAAAACAAAAGGCTTTAGCGCAAGAGATGTACAAGTATTAGCACCGATGTACCGCGGGCCTGCTGGTATTAATGTATTAAACGAAGCGCTGCAACAAGTATTTAATCCGAAGAGGGAAAAGAGTAAAGAAATTGCTTACGGTGATGTTGTGTACCGAAGAGGCGATAAAGTACTGCAACTCGTGAATCAGCCGGAGAGCCAAGTGTTTAATGGTGATATTGGGGAAATTGTTTCGGTGTTTTATGCGAAAGAAAACGTTGAGCAACAAGATATGATTATCGTTTCATTTGATGGAATTGAGGTAACGTATACGAAGCCCGATTTAAATCAAATTACGCATGCATATTGTTGTTCCATTCATAAATCACAAGGTAGTGAATTTCCGATTGTTATTATGCCAATCGTGAAAAGTTACAACCGTATGTTACGTCGTAATTTAATTTACACGGGCATTACAAGAAGTAAGAAGTTCCTTATTATTTGCGGAGAGGAAGCAGCTTTCCAATCTGGTGTAAATCGCCTTGATGATGCAATGCGTCAAACAACCTTAGCTAGTCGCTTGCAAGAATCACAAGGAGAAGTACAGATGGTCACAGTTAATGGCGAGGAAATGGACGTGGAAAACATTTCACCGTATGATTTCATGTAACAAGGTGAAATTATATAGTGAAACTTTCAAACGCATAGCGTTGAAAGGCTCCAGTAAAATGTATAAATGAATGCAGTTTGGACATAATGGCGAATAGAATCTGGGAGACTGTAAGGAGATGAAAGCCATATGTTTATTTGTCCAAATTGCAAAGGGAAAGACATTGGAAAAATAGGTGTCAACCAATTTTATTGCTGGAATTGTTATATCGAATTATCGGTTTCAAAGGGGAAAATCCATACGCATCAAGTTGAGGAAGATGGTTCACTAAGCTCTCTTGATGATTTATTTGATGAGAATGAAAGAACGATCGGATAACGAAAAGGGGGATTTACTTTGAATCTACGCAATTCATTAATCGCATTAGGTGTTGGAGCTGCAGCATATCAATATGCTCGTAAGCAAGATGTATTTTCAA
The DNA here is from genome assembly GCF_001816185.2 of Bacillus sp. RZ2MS9. NCBI lineage: Bacteria > Bacillati > Bacillota > Bacilli > Caryophanales > Bacillaceae > Bacillus > Bacillus sp. RZ2MS9. The sequence continues at coordinate 4,315,413 of NZ_CP049978.1, read as the reverse complement.
AACGCAATATGAAAAAAGCACGTAAGATGATTAAGTCTTACTTATAATCATTTCGATAAAGTGAAAAACTCCCTTGTAGACAAGGGAGTTTTTTTATGCACCCATATGTAAATAAAAAAGTCCGATCTCTGAGAAAAGATAAGATAGACCGTAGCAGCCAACGCCAAGTATTCCATACTGCCATAATTGCTTCGCTTTTTCTTTACGTGAGGAATGAATAAAGAACCCCTTCCAAATACCGAACCCGATACAAATCCATTCAAGAATCATAAAAAGTGCTGATAATCCAAGCATAAACAAAACCATAATTAGCCCTCCTGATTATATTAATTCATGCTGTATTCTCAGGGGTGGTTGTCCTTGTTATGTTATTTATATGTACGTCTTTAAAAAACAGTATGGTCCGTATGAAAAGATTTTAAAAGTTTCGCACATAACCTACCCCATTTATTTTCAAAATAAAGGTGGAGGAGGTTTTTCATGTGAAGAATCTTAAAATCATTTGGATATATCGTTTAGGATTATTGTTACTTGTTTTTCTTTGTCTGCTCGTCTTTTTAAAAATTAAGCCGCTATGGGCACCGATTATTTTTGTATTTAAAGTAGCAATCACGCCGTTTCTTATCGCGTGTTTTATTGCGTATTTATTGCACCCTTTAATTGAAAAAATTCATAAGGAAGGGATGCCCCGTACACTTGCCATTTTGCTCATTTATATCCTTTTCTTTGGCGGAATTGGTTATGGGATTTATAAAGGAACACCAGTCGTTATTAAACAGTTACAAGAGATTAATGAACAATTTCCGCAGTTTACAAAAATGTACGATTCGTGGATGGATGGCGTTACAGAACAAACGGCGAATTTCCCTTCGTTCATTCATGAAAAGGTGAAACAACTTTTTGTGGGTGTGGAAACGAAGATTCAAGCGCTTTTAAATAAAGTGATGAGTACAGCTCGTGGTGTACTCGATTCATTGCTCATTATTTTCTTAATACCGTTCATTGTATTTTACATATTAAAAGATTATGGTGAGTTTTATCATATCTTTTGGAAACTAGTCCCAAGTAAATGGCGAGGTACGGGGCAAATGCTTGCGAAAGAAATTGATAAATCACTTGGAAGTTATATTCGAGGACAGTTATTTGTTTGTTTAGTATTAGGGGGAGTATCAGCTCTTTCTTTTTGGTTTATTGGTATGAAATATCCATTATTGCTTGGCATTATTATTGGGGTAACGGATATAATCCCGTACTTCGGTCCTATTTTAGGAGCAATCCCGACGTTAATGATTGCAGCAACAGTATCAACGAGTTTACTTATTAAGGCGGGGATCACAATTGCGATTTTGCAATTTGTGGAGAGTAACATTTTATCGCCTTACATCGTTGGTAAGTCACTTCGTATGCATCCCGTTATTATTATGCTTGCCTTACTAGTTGGGGGAGAGGTAGCTGGGATTGTAGGATTGCTAATATCGGTTCCGATTTTAGCAGTTATTCGCACTGTCATTGTTCATGTGAGACCGCTCTTGAAAAAAGAAGATGTGTAAGTATAGAAGCCCTCTATGTAAGAAATAGAGGGCTAATCATATATTTATTTAGAAAGCTGCTCGTGTATCTTTTGAACGAGGGAGCTCACATCATTTGTTTGAATATGTTTTATTTTTTTCCATTCGTTATCATACATAAATACAATTTGATTGTTGAAAAGACGCTTTTGTTCTTTTAGATTAGAAATTTTTGCGAAAGAGTACTCTTCAAATATTGGATTCTTACTTACATCTGGCCCATAAAAGAATAGCCTTTTGTTCGTTAAAATTAGCAATCCTGGCCTTGCGACGGAACGATAAATAAATATGTCTAATGAACATGCTGCGTAAAATAATATCGTTTCGTCAGTCGCTAATATGTTTTTAGCTTTGCTAAGTAAGGTTGTCATTGTGATCGCTCCTTTATTTTATTAACAATAATTTAATTGTAACAAAAAAAGTAATATTTAGAAATTTTTATAAATTATTCTTATAAGGAGATTCCGATTTATTAATAAATGCATACTATATGAAAAGGCTGTTAAGAATGAATAGTAGAATACTTATGATTAATAAGTAATTAATCCAATATAAATGATTATCTACATTGACAAACTTAAGAGAATTCTATTATATTTAGTCATATAATACATTAAATCAATGACGGAACAAGTACGTTACAGTCCATTTATAGAGAGAAGCTTCCATATGGCTGAAAGAAGCTTTAAATGAAGGGTAACAGAAAGCTAATCCTGAGAGCAGCTAATCACTGCCGTCTTGCCACGTTACGGCACCATGAGGTGATGAATTGATTGTTATTGTAATCAATTCATAATTAGGGTGGTATCGCGAGTTAACTCTCGTCCCTTTTATAGGGACGGGAGTTTTTTATATTTAAGGAGGAAAATACAATGAAACAACTAACAGGCGCACAAATTCGTCAAATGTTTTTAGACTTTTTCCAAGAAAAAGGACATGCAGTAGAACCTAGTGCATCACTAGTTCCGCATGAAGATCCATCTCTTCTATGGATTAATAGTGGTGTAGCTACATTAAAAAAATATTTTGATGGACGTGTAATCCCACAAAATCCACGTATTACAAATGCTCAAAAATCAATTCGTACAAACGATATTGAAAACGTAGGGAAAACAGCTCGTCACCATACATTCTTTGAAATGTTAGGAAATTTCTCAATTGGTGATTACTTCAAAGAAGAAGCAATTACATGGGCTTGGGAATTCTTAACGAGCGACAAATGGATCGGATTCGATAAAGAATTACTATCAGTTACAATCCATCCAGAAGATGAAGAAGCATTCACAATTTGGAATGAGAAAATGGGCGTTCCAAAAGAGCGTATTATTCGCTTAGAAGAAAACTTCTGGGATATCGGTGAAGGACCAAGTGGACCGAATACAGAGATTTTCTATGACCGCGGAGAAGCTTACGGTAATGACTTTAGTGACCCAGAATTATATCCAGGCGGAGAAAACGAGCGTTACTTAGAAGTATGGAACCTTGTATTCTCTCAATTTAACCATAATCCAGACGGTTCATATACACCACTTCCTAAGAAAAACATTGATACAGGGATGGGTCTAGAGCGTATGACATCTATCGTTCAAGATGTGCCTACAAACTTCGATACAGACCTATTCATGCCGATGATTGATGCAACAGAAACAATTTCTGGTGAAAAATATCGTAATGGCGATTTAGAAAAAGATATGGCATTCAAAGTAATTGCTGACCATATCCGTACAGTAACATTCGCTGTTGGTGACGGTGCTCTTCCATCTAACGAAGGCCGTGGTTATGTATTACGTCGTTTATTACGCCGCGCTGTTCGTTATTCGAAGAAATTAAGCATCAATCGTCCATTTATGTTTGAATTAGTACCGGTTGTTGGAGAAGTAATGAAAGACTTCTATCCAGAAGTACTTGAAAAGAAAGATTTCATTGCGAAAGTTGTGAAGAACGAAGAAGAGCGTTTCCATGAAACACTTCATGATGGTGAAGCGATTTTAGCTGAAGTAATTGCAAAAGCAAAAGAAGAAAAAACAACTGTTATTTCTGGAGTAGATGCGTTCCGTCTATATGACACATACGGTTTCCCAATTGAATTAACAGAAGAATATGCAGAAGAAGCTGGCATGACAGTTGATCATGAAGGCTTTGAAAATGAAATGGAAAAACAACGTGAGCGTGCACGTGCTGCTCGTCAAGACGTTGATTCTATGCAAGTTCAAGGTGGTGTCCTTGGAGAAATTAAAGTAGCGAGCGAATTCGTTGGTTACGGTACAGTTGCAACAGAAAGTAACGTTGTTGCACTTGTGAAAAATGGCGAATACACAGACAGCTTACAAGCTGGTGAAGAAGGACAGTTAATTCTTGATGTAACACCATTCTATGCTGAGAGCGGTGGACAAATTGCAGACCGTGGTTACCTGCTTGCAGATGGTGTGAAAGTTCTTGTAAAAGACGTACAAAAAGCACCAAACGGCCAAAACTTGCATAAAGTTGTTGTTGAAGAAGGTACATTAACGAAAGATGCGGCTGTAAAAGCTATTATCGATACGAAAAATCGTAGTAGCGTTGTAAAAAATCATACAGCAACTCATTTACTACACCAAGCATTAAAAGACGTACTTGGAACACACGTTAACCAAGCAGGTTCTCTTGTAACTTCTGAACGTCTACGCTTTGACTTCTCTCACTTCGGTCAAGTACAAGCTGACGAATTAGAAAAAATTGAGCGTATGGTAAACGAGAAAATTTGGGAAAGTATTGATGTTGAGATTTCTCAAAAAGCAATCGAAGAAGCGAAAGAAATGGGCGCAATGGCATTATTCGGTGAAAAGTACGGAGATGTTGTACGCGTTGTACAAGTTGGCGATTACAGCTTAGAGCTTTGTGGTGGTTGTCACGTTGAAAATACAGCTTCTATCGGTATTTTCAAAATCGTTGCTGAGTCTGGTATCGGTGCAGGAACTCGTCGTATTGAAGCAGTAACTGGTAAGTCTGCATACGAATTAATGAACGATCAAGTAGGTTTATTAAAAGAAGCAGCAGGAAAAATGAAAACAAATCCGAAAGATATTTTAACAAGAGTTGATGGTCTATTTGCTGAAGTGAAACAACTGCAAAAAGAAAATGAATCTCTTGCTGCGAAATTAAGCAATATCGAAGCTGGAAACTTAACTGATTCTGTAATGACAGTTGATGGTGTGAATGTATTAGCAGCGAAAGTAAATGTTGCAGATATGAACAACTTACGTACGATGATGGATGACTTGAAAAATAAATTAGAGTCAGCAGTTGTTGTATTAGCGTCTGTTAATGACGATAAAGTAAACATCCTAGCAGGTGTAACGAAAGACTTAATTAGCCAAGGTTACCATGCTGGTAAACTTGTGAAAGAAGTAGCTTCTCGTTGCGGCGGTGGCGGTGGCGGCCGTCCTGATATGGCACAAGCAGGGGGTAAAAACCCAGCTCAAGTCGAAGAAGCTTTAGCATTTGTACAAGAGTACGTTAAATCTGTTTCAAAATAAAGAGATAGTAGTGTACAATGGTAGGGAGAGGAGAAGTTCTTCTCCCTATACTTACTATATAAGTGAGGTGCTTGAAATGGACGGTTTTGATAAAACAATGAAGTTTAGCATTCAAGATGAAAAACAGAGTGTCCATGTAAATGATGTACTTTTAACTGTGTATGATGCACTTCAAGAAAAAGGCTATAATCCGATTAACCAAATCGTCGGTTATTTATTAAGTGGAGACCCAGCATACATACCTCGCCATAAAGATGCACGTAGCATCATTCGCAAGCTTGAACGTGATGAGTTAATTGAAGAGCTTGTGAAGTCTTACTTGAAACATCATCGTGAGGAGTAGTTTATGCGGATATTAGGTTTAGATGTAGGTACAAAAACAGTCGGAGTTGCAATTAGCGACGAAATGGGCTGGACAGCACAAGGATTAGAAACAATTAAGATTAACGAAGAACGAGGTCACTTTGGTTTTGATCGTATTTCTGAGTTAGTAAAGCAGTACAATGTGGACAAAATAGTAGTAGGTTTACCTAAAAATATGAATGGTACAATTGGCCCACGTGGTGAAGCGTGCCAACAATTTGCAGAAAACCTACGAGAGCTGTTACAATTAGAAGTTGTAATGTGGGACGAGCGTTTGTCAACAATGGCAGCGGAACGTCTGCTCATTTCAGCCGATGTAAGCCGTAAGAAGCGAAAGCAAGTAATCGATAAGATGGCTGCAGTCGTAATCTTACAAGGATTTTTAGATAGAAAATAAGAGGTGACCAAAATGGAAGAACGTCAAATTACAATTGTAGACGAAAAAGGTAACGAACATTTATGTGAAATTATTTTCACTTTTGATGCTGACAAATTTGGTAAAAAATCATACGTAATCTTCTCTCCAATCGGTGAAGTAGATGAAGATGGAGACCCAATTTATGATGCAATGGCTTATGAGCAAAATGAAGAAGAGGGCGGAGTTTTACTTCCAATCGAATCTGAAGAAGAGTGGGAAATGGTACAAGAAACGTTTAACACTATTGCTGATGAGCAAGAAGCTGAATAATAAGTACTGAAAAGATGGACGATATACAGTCCATCTTTTTTTGTATTTATATGTAAAATGAAAGATTTTTTGTCGAAACTGTGTAAGTCTTTGTAGTATAATGAGACGGATTGTAGAAAAATAAAGTGTCAATTAAAAAAGATAAGTAAATTTTTAGCGTTTTTACATCGTGCTGTATAGAAAGGTGTACATACGGTCTACAATTAAGTAAGGAGGAAATGTTTTGATAGAGAATCAAGTGAAAAAGAAGCGTAGACGCATCTTTTTATTTTCGATTATTGCACTGCTTTTAGTTTGTGGTTCAGTCTATGCGTATATTTCATCCGCATTAGGACCAGTTGATAGCGGGAATAAAAAAGAGATTGAAGTAGAAATTCCGAAAGGATCATCTACAAGTAAAATTGGAGAAATTTTAGAAGAAAAAGGCGCTGTAAAAAACGGTACAGTTTTTAGTTTTTATACAAAGGCTAAATCGAAAAGTTTACAAGCAGGTACATATTTATTAAATCCTTCAATGAATGCTGAAGATGTGATTGAACAAATGTCATCTGGCAACGTGCATCGTCCAGCTCTTTATAAAGTGACGATTAAAGAAGGGGCGCAAGTAACTGAAATTGCAGAAACGATTGCGACAGAACTAAAGTGGAATAAAGATGATGTTACGCGTCAATTAAACGATAAAGCATTTATTCAAAAAATGCAGCAAAAGTATCCGAAGTTATTAACGGATAAAATCTTTGATAGCAATATTAAATACCCATTAGAAGGTTATTTATATCCTGCAACGTATTCGTTTTATAAGAAAGATACGACGTTAGAAGAAATTGTAATTCCAATGCTTGAGAAAACAAATGCAATCATTGTTCAAAATGAGGCGAAAATGAAAGCGAAGAATTGGGATGTTCATCAGCTTTTAACATTATCTTCACTTATTGAAGAAGAGGCAACTGGTTTTACAGATCGTCAAAAGATCTCTAGTGTCTTTTATAATCGTTTAGCAAAAGGTATGCCGCTTCAAACGGATCCAACGGTATTATATGCACTTGGAAAGCATAAACAACGTGTATTATACGAAGATTTAAAGGTCAACTCACCGTACAATACGTATGTTGTAAAAGGATTACCGGTAGGGCCGATCGCAAACTCTGGTAAACATTCAGTAGAAGCTGCGTTAGAACCTGCGCAAACAGATTATTATTATTTCTTAGCTGCACCAAGTGGTGAAGTGTACTATGCGAAAACATTAGAAGAGCATAATGCATTAAAGCAAAAATACATTACGAAAAAATAGTGAAATGGGGAGGGATAGCGAAAAAAGTCGCACATCCCTCTTTTTTGTGGTAAAATATATCGGGTTAAAAACTGGCAGAAGAATCGTTTTTAATATCAAAACGGGACGTACAAGCTAAGGATAAAGCTGGCTTGTATTTTTATTGCATTCTATGTGTGAAAAGACGTCATAGAGGCACTTCTCCATGTAAATAAGGAGGACCATTTATGGAGGATGCAGTTAACGAGTACCTATTATCATTTATTGATCCGAAAGATAAATTAATTCTTGAAATGGAAGAATATGCAACAGAAAATCATGTGCCGATTATGGATCGACTTGGAATGGAATTTATGCTGCAATTTTTACGTTTAATTGGACCGAAAAGCATTTTAGAACTTGGAACAGCAATCGGTTATTCTAGTATTCGTATGATGCAAGCTATTCCAAATTCACGTATTGTGACAGTTGAGCGCAATCGTGAGCGATATGAAAAAGCACTTGAATATATAGAACGTTCCCCAGTAACAGATCGTATTTCAGTTATTTACGGTGATGCGTTAGAGACAGGTGAACAAGTAAAAGAACACGGGACATTTGACGTTATTTTTATTGATGCAGCAAAAGGACAGTATCGTCGCTTTTTTGACTTATATGAACCGTTATTAAATCCTGGTGGCGTAATTATTTCAGATAATGTTATGTACCACGGTCTTGTAACGACAAAAGAGAAAATTGAAAACAGACGTACACGTGGTTTAATCCGTCGTATTAAGACGTACAATGAGTGGCTTATGAACCATGAAGGATATGATACAACGATTTTCCCAATTGGTGATGGAGTAGCTGTTAGTAAAAAGAGAGGGTGACCAAGGTATGAAGAAACCTGAATTGTTAGTAACGCCAAGAGCGGTGGCGGATATCGAACAACTTGCGAAAGCAGGAGCAGATGCGGTAATGATCGGTGAGCAAAAGTTTGGTTTACGTTTAGCAGGGGAGTTTTCACGTGAAGATGTAAAACAAGCTGTGAAGATTGCACATGAAAATGGTGTGAAAGTATACGTAGCCATGAACGCTATGTTCCACAACGATAAAGTAGAAGAATTAACAGATTACGTTTCATTTTTAAACGAAGTAAATGTAGATGCAATTGTTTTCGGAGATCCAGCGGTATTAATGGCTGTTCGTGAAGTAGCACCAAATATGCAGTTGCACTGGAATACAGAAACGACAGCAACAAACTGGTTCACTTGTAATTACTGGGGACAAAGAGGATCAAAGCGTGCTGTATTAGCTCGTGAGCTTAGCTTAGATGAAATTGTTGATTTAAAAGAAAATGCTGAAGTGGAACTGGAAGTACAAATTCACGGTATGACTTGTATGTTCCAATCGAAGCGTTCATTAGTAGGAAACTACTTTGAGTATCAAGGACGTAATCTTGACATTGAAAAGAAAAAATATGAAGAGAATATGTTCTTATATGACCCAGAGCGTAACAATAAATATCCAATTTATGAAGATGAAAATGGTACTCACATTATGAGTCCGAACGACATTTGTTTCATCGATGAATTAGAGGAACTAATCGATGCTGAAGTTGATAGCTTAAAAATCGACGGTGTACTAAAAAGCTCTGAATACATTATTGAAGTAACGAAGAAATATCGTCAAGCGATTGATTTATGCGTAGAAGATCGTGATGCATATTATGACGTGAAAGATGATCTATATAAAGAAATAGAAGAAATGCAACCAGTAAATCGTCCGTTAGATACAGGATTCTTCTTTAAAGAAACGGTTTACTAAACGAGGAGGGTGTAGGAAATGACTGTACAAGAAATTTCACGAGTGATCGATGGCAAACGTGTTATTGTGAAGAAACCTGAACTGTTAATCCCTGCGGGTAACTTAGAAAAATTAAAAGTAGCTATCCATTACGGGGCAGATGCTGTATATTTAGGTGGACAAGAATTTGGTCTTCGTTCGAATGCAGGTAACTTTACGCTAGAAGAAATGGCAGAAGGCGTTGAGTTTGCAAAGAAGTATGGAGCAAAAATATACGTAACAACAAATATCTTTGCACATAATGAAAATATGGACGGGCTAGAGGAATATTTAAAAGGGATTGAAAAAGCTGGCGTAACGGGAATTATCGTTGCTGATCCGCTTATCATTGAGACTTGTAAACGCGTAGCGCCTTCTGTTGAGGTGCATTTAAGCACACAGCAATCACTATCCAACTGGAAAGCAGCACAGTATTGGAAAGAAGAAGGTTTACATCGTCTTGTATTAGCTCGTGAAGCAAGCTATGAAGAAATGAAAGAAATTAAAGAAAAAGTGGATATTGAAATTGAAGCGTTCGTCCATGGTGCAATGTGTATCGCATATTCAGGAAGATGTACATTAAGTAACCATATGACAGCACGTGATTCTAATCGTGGTGGTTGTTGCCAATCTTGCCGCTGGGATTATGATTTAGTTCAAACAGTATCACAACATAAAGATGCAAAAGAGCTTCCTCTATTCCAAGAAGGAGATGCTCACTTTGCGATGAGTCCAAAAGATTTAAATTTAATTTTATCAATTCCAAAAATGATTGAAATCGGAATCGATAGCTTAAAGGTAGAAGGACGTATGAAATCAATCCATTACGTAGCGACTGTAGCAACTGTATATCGTAAAGTAATTGATGCGTATTGTGCGGATCCAGATAACTTTGAGTTTAAACAAGAATGGTTAGATGAGCTTGATAAATGTGCAAATCGTGATACAGCTCCTGCATTCTTTGAAGGGGTTCCAGGACATCAAGAGCAAATGTTTGGAAATCATAGTAAGAAAACAACGTATGATTTTGCTGGTTTAGTGTTAGATTATAATGAAGAAACGGGCATCGTAACGATTGAGCAACGTAATCATTTCAAACCAGGACATGAAGTGGAGTTCTTTGGACCAGAAATAGAAAACTTTACGCAAACGGTGGAGAAAATTTGGGATGAGGATGGAAACGAATTAGATGCAGCGAGACATCCGTTGCAAATCGTGAAATTCAAAGTGGATCAACGAGTGTATGTGAATAATATGATGCGCAAAAGCATACTTCAATAAGAAAGAGTGATAGTCGAATGGGGACGAATAAGCCTGTTGTAATTGGAATTGCTGGTGGTTCAGGATCAGGTAAAACGAGTGTAACGAAAGCGATTTTTGACCATTTTAAAGGTCATTCTATTTTAATCTTAGAGCAAGATTATTATTACAAAGATCAAAGCCATTTACCAATGGAAGAGCGTTTAAAAACAAATTATGATCATCCGCTTGCGTTTGATAATGATCTGTTAATTGAACATTTGCAGCAGTTGCTTGCATATGAGCAAATTGATAAGCCTGTATATGACTATACATTGCATACGCGTTCAGAAGAAATTATTCCGGTTGAGCCGAAAGATGTAATTATTTTAGAAGGAATTCTTATTTTAGAAGACCCACGTCTTTGCGAGTTAATGGACATTAAATTATTCGTTGATACGGATGCTGACCTTCGTATTCTGCGCCGCATGCAACGTGATATTAAAGAGCGCGGTCGTACGATGGATTCAGTTATTGATCAGTACGTAAATGTTGTACGTCCAATGCACAATCAATTTATTGAGCCTTCTAAGAAATTTGCGGATATTATTATCCCTGAAGGTGGACAAAACCACGTTGCAATTGATATTATGGTGACAAAAATTGCAACAATTCTTGAACAAAAAGTAAATTTGTAATAGCATAGTAAAAGATATACGGTAGGAAGGGATTTTTTCCCTTCTTATCGAATACAATGAAACATGCAACCTCATCTATATATAGGTGAGGGCATATTTATATCAACTTTCCATACATATCTTCTTTATATAAAGAAGAATTGGAAATACGGGGTTGTATGTGACAACTCCGCTAGTGCAAGGGTACTAGAAACCTCCGCTAACAATGGAAGCGGAGGAGTTTTCATATGGAACTCCTCTTTTTTTTCGGGGGATTGGTATATAAAAGGAGTGGAAAATATGTCAACAGAAAAAACATACCCTATGACGCAAGAGGGTAAGCAAAAACTAGAGAACGAACTTGAGCAATTAAAAACAGTAAGACGTAAAGAAGTAGTAGAACGTATTAAAATCGCACGTAGCTTCGGGGATCTTTCTGAGAACTCTGAGTACGATGCAGCGAAAGATGAGCAAGCGTTCGTAGAAGGACGTATTACACAATTAGAAAATATGATTCGTAACGCAGTTATCATTAAAGATACTGGCGAAGTATCTACTGTTGTTACATTAGGTAAAACAGTAACATTTAAAGAATTACCAAACGGAGATGAAGAAGCGTATACAATCGTAGGTAGCGCGGAAGCTGATCCATTCGAAGGAAGAATTTCTAACGATTCTCCAATCGCAAAAAGCTTATTAGGTAAGCAAATTGGTGAGAAAGTAACAATCCAAACACCAGGCGGAGAAATGCAAGTAGAGATTGTCTCTGTAAAATAAAAAAAAAGATTCTCCTATCGGGAGAATCTTTTTTTTCTGTAGAATGAAAAAAATTGTGTAAACCTTAGAGTGATTCGACAAAAAATGTCAAAAAAACACTTTAAGCTTTGATATCATAATTAGAGACCATAGGTTTTAAAAGGGAAAAGGGGCTAATTATGAAACATAAAATCTTTACAGGATTGGTTTGTAGTATCTCCATATTAGGACTTGCTGCATGCGGAACGAATGAAGAAACTACATCATCAAAGGGAGAAAAAGTGAAGCAAGAAGAAAAAAAGGATATTAAAGCAACTGAGAGTTCAAAAGCCTTAGAAAATCCACAAGATAAAAAGGAATTTAATGATTTTGATGTAGCGTATCAATTAGCAATTGTCATGAAAATATTTCAAGATGTAACGATTAAGTATGATTACGCAATTGGGAATCCAGATTATTTATTGCGAGATTCGATGGATCAAAAAACAATAGATGATATGAAGAATATGTTACAAGAACAGGCGAAGAATAATGATAAAATTTTAAAAGATGAAGTGAATCAAGCATATACATATTTAAAACAATCGAAAGTAAGTAATAAAGATGATATTCAAAAAATAATAGATGCACAAAATAATTATTTACATATTGTAGATAAGATGATTACTTGTATTGATTCTGTAACAGTTGAGAATGCAAAAGAAAAAAGAAATGAAATGGATAATCTTAGTAAGGATTATTTAAAAATAGCGGCTAATGTAACAACCACTGTAATTGAAGTTGCTAAAAACACTGGAGTGAATGAAACTGAATTTAGATCGCTTCTTATGAAATTTTTAGAGAAGCCAAAGAAACAATAATAGCCTTATATAATATCTGTTTTTGTTTTGGAGATTGTATAAATAAAATAGTACCTCGTCTAAACTACAATAGACGAGGTGTTTTTTATGAAAATAAAACGGAGAATTACAATTGTTTTAATTTGTTTTATGAGCGTTATGTTTGTATTGCTTTGTCGTTTAATCCAAATTCAAATTATAGATACAGAATCATTTACTGATCGCAAAATAAATTTAATTGAAAAAAGTGTTACGCAACGCACACAATCCATTACAGTAGACGATGGACGTGGGCAGTTTATAGATCGTAATGGTAAAAAAATAGGTGAGGAAAAATATCCTGTTTTAATTATTTTTCCATTTTTACAAATAAAAAATGACATGTTAGAGAAAATCGCGCATATCATTGGTGTGTCGAGACAAGAGATTAGAAGACAAATGAAAAATAATAAAAATGCATTTACACTACAAGGAGAAACTGCTCCATTTCGAGTGACACGAGAGCAGATGGAGAAGGTAAATGAATTACATGTATTAGGTATTGTAGCAGCTGAAGTGCGATTAAAACAAACTGGAGAGATAAATCATTTAATTGGTGATGTAGGGGAGAACGAAAGGGAGTTTCAAAAGCGATATGGAGAATTGAAAAGAATCTCAAAACAAACGCCGATAGGTATTTCAGGATTACAGCAATCATTTGATGAATTTCTATTGACTGATGGAGAGGCAAAAGTATTATATCAAGTAGATCGGCAAGGAGAACCAATTTTCGGAAAGCAAGCGAAATACACTTCACCAGGAAATCCATTTTATCCAGTTAGGATTCAAACTACTTTACATAAAGAGTTGCAGCAAAAAGCAGAAGAAGTGATTGAAGCGAACGAAATAAAGAAGGGGGGACTAGTATTACTTGATGTAAAGACAAATGAAATATTAGCGATGGCTAGTAAGCCGTCTTTACAAGTAAGGGATGAGAATTTATATAAAACTACACTTGAAAATCAAATGTTAACGCCACATTTTCCAGGCTCTGTTTTTAAAACAGTAGTTGCAGCTGCAGTCATTGATCAAAAAGTAAATTTGTTTAATCGGACATTTAACTGTAATAAAGATTTATATGGTGAAAACGACCCGCAAGTTAGGATGGGTACACTTAATTTTAAAGAGAGCTTTGCTAGGAGCTGTAACAGGACATTTTCCGAGTTAGGTAACGAGCTATTACAAAAGGATAAGACGGTGCTAGAAACATACGTAGCAGCTTTAGGAGCAAATGAAAAGGTTGGATGGAAAGGTTCTGTATTTCATACACCTCATTTTGAGCAAATGCCAGAAGAAAAGGGTACTACTATTTGGGGGAATGAAGAAAATAAAAATAGTAAAAAAGCGGTAGAACAAACAGCAATTGGACAGAAAGATGTACGTATATCACCTCTAGCAATTGCAAATATGATGGCGACGATTGCGAGGAATGGAGAGAAGATGGAAGTGAAAGCAGTTGAAAAAATAGTATATAAAAATGGAGCGGATTTTTTTACATTTGAGAGCCATACGTTAAATGGAAAACAGCTTTCGTATGAAACAGTGAAAACATTACAAGAGTTATTAAGAGGCGTTGTAACAAGGGAGAAAGGAACAGGAACGGCATTCCGTTCGTTGCCACTAAGTGTCGCTGGAAAATCCGGGACAGCGCAAACAGGGAAAGGGACGAGGGTGAATCGCTGGTTTGCAGGTTATTTTCCGTATGAGAATCCAAGATATGCTTTAGTTGTTGTTGATCTAGAGACTGATAGCAAAGTGAATAAAGTTACACCTATTTTTAAAGATATGGTAGGAGCAATCTATCAATTGGAGAATGAAAAGTAATCTTGCAATTTATAGTGAAATGTCTTCATTTCATGAAAATATCATTGTAAATGTTCAACCTTTCTAGATTTAATGTTACAATAGCAATTAGGAAAAACTGCATGGAGGTTTGGAGAATGGCAGGAGGATCAAGATTCCAACAGAAACAACAAAAACGTCGTCAAAACGGTGTTTTAAATATTGCAATCGCTATTGTATTACTATTAGTAGCTATTGTAGCATATCAATTGTTCGTTCCTAGTACGAAAGAGCAAGCATCTTCTACTGATAAGAAAGTCTCTCAACAAACAACAAAGAATGAGAAAGCTGGAAAATCAGAAGATAAAGAATCTGCTAAGAAAAAAGAAAAAGAACAAGAGCAAGCAGAAGCTAAGAAAAAAGCTGAAGAAGAGAAGCTAAAGGCTGAAGAAGAACAGAAAAAAGCTGAAGAAGAAGCGAAAGCTAACGAGAAAGTATCAGCTGAGAAAACTGTATCTAAGGCAAAAGAGGCGTATACAAAACCTTCTTGGAAAGCTGTAGGAACAGAACAAGGTTCATCACCAGCGATGACGTTTAAACAGGGTTCATCAGATTGGAATGAGATGCAAAGTGCAATTGCTGCAGGTGTTGAAGTACCGAAAGAGCAATTAGTATTCCATTTTGTTGGAAGAGACAAAACTGGAAAGAGCAAAGCTTATGGTGATGTTCAAGATAAGCAAAGTGGGAAAAGATATTATGTAAATATTGATTGGGTAGACAATGAGGGCTGGAAACCAGTACTTGTTCAAACTCTAAACTAAAAAAGAGAGGCTCCTTAGGAGCTTCTCTTTTTTGTTAACGCAATTTCTTTAATTTAAAATGAACAACCGCGCTATAATACGGTCTTTTGCTTTCAGGATCCATAACCATTTGATGTGAGATGTGATGAACTTCAAGCATAAGTGCTTTATTATTATCAATTTGTTCACTAATTTTTCGTTCTAAAGAAGCTAAGTCTCCCGCTTCAAAAAACTCTACTTTATCTTCTAACATTTCAAAGGTAAATGACATGAAGACGGCCCCTCTCCTATGTAATCAACTATAGTGTAACAAAGAAAAGAAGGAAATACCATGTACATTTCAATTGACATTTTTAGAAAGAGGGAATATCATACTGATAAAACCGATAAGAAAAAGGGGAATTTTTATGGGTACAGAATTTAATGGTTTATTTGATGAGTGGGCTCATACGTACGACTCATTTGTACAAGGCGAAGATATACAATATAAAGAAGTTTTCGCCCATTATGAGGACATTCTAGAGGATGTAGTTAACAAGTCATTTGGTAATGTATTAGAATTTGGTGTCGGTACAGGTAATTTAACAAATAAATTATTACTTGCTGGCCGCACAGTTTACGGTATAGAACCGTCGCGTGAAATGCGCATGATTGCAAAAGAGAAATTGCCAAAAGAATTTTCAATTACAGACGGTGATTTTCTTTCGTTTGAAGTTCCAAATTCAATTGATACCATTGTAAGCACCTATGCATTTCATCATTTAACAGATGATGAAAAAAATGTAGCGATTGCGAAGTATAGTCAATTGCTAAACAAAGGTGGTAAAATAGTGTTTGCTGATACGATATTTGCAGATCAAGATGCATATGATAAAACTGTTGAAACAGCAAAACAAAGAGGTTTCCACCAGTTAGCAAACGATTTGCAAACGGAATACTATACACGTATTCCAGTTATGCAGACTATTTTTGAAAACAATGGCTTCCATGTAACGTTCACGAGATTAAATCATTTCGTTTGGGTAATGGAGGCAACTAAGCAATAGAAAGAGGGATTAGATTGAGAATTGCTGTAATTGGAGCAATGGAAGAAGAAGTACGTATTTTACGTGACAAATTAGAACAAGCAGAGACAGAAACGGTTGCAGGTTGTGAATTTACGAAAGGGCTATTAGCAGGGCATGAAGTAATCTTGTTAAAGTCTGGTATTGGTAAAGTAAACGCAGCGATGTCAACGACAATTTTATTAGAAAAATATAAGCCTGAAAAAGTAATTAATACTGGTTCAGCTGGTGGATTCCATCATTCTCTAAACGTTGGTGATGTAGTTATTTCCACTGAAGTTCGTCACCATGACGTAGATGTAACAGCATTTAACTATGAATATGGTCAAGTACCAGGAATGCCGCCTGGATTTAAAGCTGATGAGGCGTTAGTTGCATTAGCTGAGAAATGTATGCAGGCTGAAGAAAATATTCAAGTTGTAAAAGGTATGATTGCAACAGGTGATTCATTTATGAGTGATCCGAACCGCGTTGCAGCCATCCGTGATAAATTTGAAAATCTTTATGCGGTAGAAATGGAAGCAGCAGCTGTTGCACAAGTATGCCACCAATATGAAATTCCGTTTGTTATCATTCGCGCACTTTCTGATATTGCTGGTAAAGAATCAAATGTTTCATTTGATCAGTTTTTAGATCAAGCAGCTCTTCATTCTACAAACTTTATCGTAAAAGTGTTAGAAGAGTTAAAGTAATGTAACAAAAAGGCAACTGTCTCATATAAAGAAAATACATACAGTTGCCTTTTCTTTATTGGCAAACAAGGGGGAGAACACGATGAATGTATATCGTGGAGTTCATGAGTTAATTGGTCATACACCAATTGTAGAAATTACTCGTTTTTCACTTCCGAAAGGAGTCCGTTTATTTGCAAAGCTTGAATTTTATAACCCAGGCGGAAGCGTTAAGGATCGTTTAGGAAGAGAATTAATCGAAGATGCGCTAGAAAAAGGGCTTGTGACCCAGGGTGGAACAATTATTGAACCGACTGCTGGGAATACTGGTATTGGACTGGCACTTGCAGCATTAGAACATGATTTACGTGTTATTGTTTGTGTACCAGAGAAATTTAGTATTGAAAAACAAGAATTAATGAAAGCACTAGGTGCAACGGTCGTGCATACACCGACTGAGCAAGGAATGACCGGTGCAATTGCTAAAGCAAAAGAGTTAGTAAATGAACTACCGAATTCATACTCTCCAAGTCAGTTCGCAAATGAGGCAAATCCTCGTGCATATTTTAAAACACTAGGACCTGAACTGTGGGACGCATTGAATGGAGAGATTAACATATTTGTTGCTGGAGCAGGAACTGGCGGTACGTTTATGGGGACTGCATCTTATTTGAAAGAAAAAAATATAGATATTAAAACAGTTATCGTAGAGCCAGAAGGATCTATTTTAAATGGTGGTAAGGCTGGTTCACATGAGACCGAAGGAATTGGACTGGAATTTATCCCGCCATTTTTGAAGACATCTTATTTTGATGAAATTCATACGATTTCTGATCGAAATGCATTTTTACGAGTGAAAGAATTAGCGAAAAAAGAAGGACTTCTCGTTGGGAGCTCTTCAGGAGCAGCATTTCATGCGAGCTTACTTGAGGCCGAGAAGGCAGCACCAGGTACAAATATTGTAACGATTTTTCCTGATAGCAGTGAGCGCTATTTAAGTAAAGACATATACAAAGGATGGGAATAAAAAATGAGAGCAAAGACAAAGTTAATTCATGGTATTCGCATAGGAGAACCTTCAACTGGATCTGTAAACGTACCGATTTATCAAACAAGTACGTACAAACAAGAAGCAGTTGGTAAGCATCAAGGATATGAATATTCACGTACAGGTAACCCAACACGTGCAGCTTTAGAAGAAATGATTGCTGTATTAGAAAATGGGCATGCTGGATTTGCATTTGGTTCAGGAATGGCTGCTATTACAGCGACAATTATGTTGTTCTCAAAAGGTGACCACGTTATTTTAACAGATGATGTTTATGGCGGAACATACCGCGTTATTACGAAAGTATTAAACCGTTTCGGTATTGAGCATACATTTGTAGATACAACAAACTTAGAGGAAGTTGAAGAAGCGATTCGTCCAAATACGAAAGCAATTTATGTGGAAACACCAACGAACCCACTACTAAAAATTACTGATATTAAGAAAATATCTACTCTTGCTAAAGAGAAAGACCTATTAACAATTATTGATAACACATTCATGACGCCATATTGGCAGTCGCCGATTTCTTTAGGAGCAGATATTGTGCTTCATAGTGCAACGAAATATTTAGGAGGTCATAGTGATGTAGTTGCAGGTTTAGTAGTTGTAAATAGCCCACAACTAGCAGAAGATCTTCACTTTGTACAAAACTCAACAGGAGGTATTCTTGGGCCACAAGATAGCTTCTTACTACTTCGCGGTTTAAAAACATTAGGAATTCGTATGGAAGAACATGAAACGAATTCACGTGCTATTGCTGAGTTCTTAAATAATCATCCAAAAGTAAATAAAGTATATTACCCAGGTCTTGAATCACATCAAAATCACGAATTAGCAACAGAACAAGCAAACGGGTTTGGTGCTATTATCTCATTTGATGTAGATAGTGAAGAAACATTAAATAAAGTACTTGAGAAACTACAATACTTTACACTTGCTGAAAGCTTAGGAGCGGTAGAAAGTTTAATTTCTATTCCATCTCAAATGACACATGCATCAATCCCGGCTGATCGCCGCAAAGAATTAGGAATTACAGATACATTAATTCGTATTTCTGTCGGTATTGAAGATGGTGAAGATTTAATTGAAGATTTAGCACAAGCGCTAGCATAATAAAAAATGCACTGCTCTATATTAGCAGTGCGTTTTTTTATTACGTCTATTTTGTGAAACATTTCACAAAATAGACATACACAAACGAAATGATTTCATGTATATTGAATTCAGGAAACGTTACTCACGAACAAACTTGTGAAACTTTTCACAAACAATGAAATTCATGTAGGAAAGCATCTCTATTTTTTTGTGTTAATTGGGACTTATTTTGACCTATAGGGACATATAAGGACCGTAATAGTAGAATAGGAGGAAATTCACATGGTAGTCAAAGAGAAAGTTGTAAATGAAATGCAGGAAGTAAAAAAGATGATTGATACGCTAGTAAATAATGGTCAACAAGCTTTACAAGCATTAGAAAGTTTTACACAAGAGGAAATTGACAACATTGTTCATGAAATGGCATTAGCAGGTGTTGATCAACATATGCCGCTAGCGAAATTGGCAGTTGAAGAAACTGGCCGTGGTGTATATGAAGACAAATGCATTAAAAATATTTTTGCCACTGAATATATTTGGCATAGTATAAAGCAAGATAAAACGGTAGGGATTATTCACGAAGATCCTCATGAAGAAATAATAGAAATCGCGGAACCTGTCGGTGTAGTAGCTGGAGTAACACCAGTAACGAATCCAACGTCGACAACAATGTTTAAAGCGTTAATTGCGATAAAAACAAGAAATCCAATTATTTTCGCATTTCATCCTTCCGCACAAAAATGTTCTGTGGCAGCAGCGAAAACCGTATATGATGCAGCGATGAAAGCTGGTGCACCAAAACACTGTATTCAATGGATTGAAAGACCGTCTGTTGAAGCGACGAAACAATTGATGAACCATGATGGTGTAGCACTCGTTCTAGCAACTGGAGGCGCTGGTATGGTGAAATCAGCTTACTCTACTGGAAAACCAGCGTTAGGCGTTGGTCCTGGTAATGTACCGTGTTATATAGAAAAATCAGCACATGTAAAACGAGCTGTTAATGATTTGATTTTATCAAAAACATTTGATAACGGTATGATTTGTGCATCGGAACAAGCAATCATTGTCGATAAAGAAATTTATGATGATGTTAAAACAGAAATGATTGAAAACAGTTGTTACTTTGTAACAGAAGAAGAAAGAAAAAAATTAGAAAAGCTCGTTATAAATGAAAATACATGTGCAGTAAATAGTGATATTGTAGGGAAATCAGCACAGTATATTGCCGATTTAGTTGGGATCACTGTTCCTGGACATACAAAAATGCTTGTAGCTGAAATTCAAGGTATCGGAGCAGCATATCAGTTATCCCGTGAGAAACTGAGTCCAGTATTAGCTTGTGTGAAGGCAAATTCATTAGAAGAAGGATTTACATATTGCGAAGAAATGTTGAACCTCGGTGGTTTAGGACATTCAGCAGTTATCCATTCTACAAATAAAGATGTGCAAAAGCAATTTGGGTTACGTATGAAAGCTTGCCGTCTCATTGTAAATGCACCTTCATCACAAGGTGGAATAGGGGATATATATAATGGATTTATTCCATCACTTACACTTGGTTGTGGTTCATACGGAAAGAATTCAGTTTCCCAAAATGTAACAGCGACTCATTTATTAAATATAAAAAGGCTGGCAAATAGAAAAAAGAATATGCAGTGGTTCAAACTGCCACCAAAAATTTATTTTGAAAAACATGCTACAGCTTATTTAGCAAATATGCCTAACATTTCACGTGCATTTATTGTAACGGACCCCGGAATGGTTGAACATGGCTATGTCGATACAGTCGCGCACTATTTAAACAAGCATGCAAATGATGTGAAAGTTGAAGTTTTCTTTGAGGTCGAACCAGATCCATCAGATGAAACTGTTTTCAAAGGTGCGGAAATGATGAAAAGTTTTAAGCCAGATGTAATTATCGCACTTGGTGGTGGTTCAGCTATGGATGCAGCAAAAGGAATGTGGTTATTCTATGAGCATCCAGAAACGACATTCTATGGTATTAAACAGAAATTTTTAGATATAAGAAAACGTACATGTAAATATCCGGAATTAGGAAATAAGGCGCAGTTTGTTGCGATTCCAACGACATCAGGAACGGGATCAGAAGTGACACCATTTGCGGTTATTACAGATAAGAAAAATAATATAAAGTATCCGCTCGCAGATTATGAATTAACACCAGATGTAGCAATTGTTGATCCACAATTTGTAATGACAGTACCACCACATGTAACAGCAGATACTGGTATGGATGTTTTAACACATGCAATTGAGGCGTATGTATCTGTTATGGCAAATGACTATACAGATGGATTAGCATTAAAAGCTATTGATCTCGTATTCAAATATTTACCGAGAGCATATAAAGATGGAAATGATGAAGAAGCAAGAGAAAAAATGCATAACGCTTCTGCAATTGCAGGGATGGCATTTGCAAATGCTTTCCTCGGTATTAATCACAGCTTAGCACATAAGATTGGACCAGAATTCCATATTCCGCACGGACGCGCAAATGCCATTCTAATGCCGCACGTAGTCCGCTATAATGCTATTAAGCCAAGAAAACACGCATTGTTCCCAAAATATGAGCACTTTGTGGCAGATGAAAGATATGCACATATAGCGAGAATGCTCGGGCTTCCAGCAAGTTCGGCAGCAGAAGGGGTGGAATCACTCGTCCAAGCAATTATTGAGCTTGGAAAAAGCTTAAATATTAATATGAGTATTGCGGGACAAGGAGTCGATAAAGAGCAATTTGAAGAGGTTGTTGGAGTATTAGCAGAAAGAGCTTTTGAAGATCAATGTACAACTGCTAATCCAAAGTTACCGCTTATTTCAGAGCTGAAAGAAATTTATATGGAAGCATATAAAGGTGAATAATGATAAAAAAAGAGCCGCAGTAAAAGCGGCTCTTTTTTTATTGGAAAACATCTCCCAGAATGGCTGTATTTACTGGTCTTTCAGTTTCATAGAATATGATACAGTGAAATGGAGGAGTGAGAATATAATGAAAGAATTAAAAGGAAAAATAGAAGATTATACTCGGTTTGGACAAATGCTTCTCGCTGTAAGTACATTGTTAATGGTTGGCTTATTGATTCCGAGTGGAGCAAAAGAGACAATCCAATTTTTTGTTATGATGGGGAGCATCGTTATATTTTTAAGCTTATCGTTCTTTTTCTTTCAGCGTGTGAAAGTGATGCGTGACCAGCTAGAGGAAAATGAATGTGAATAATATTGTTAACTAGAGCGCAGCGAAAAGAAAAAATCTTTTTGTCGCGCTTTTTGTTTTTTTGTAGGAAAATATATGCGTTTCGTGTTGACAATGATAATCCTTATCAATTAAAGTAGAATAGTAGTTAATGATTATCATTATCAATTAGAGGTGAAGGAATGAAAAAATCTATTACGCTATTTACAGCGATTTTATCTATTTTTTTCTTGTTAATAGGTTGCAGTGCCAAAGGGGACGAAAAAGCGTCTGCAACCAAAACAGAAAAAGGAAAAGAGAAAATCGAAATTACCGACCTATCAGGAAGAAAGGTAACATTCGATAAAGTACCAGAAAGTTTTGCAACATTAAGTATGGGGGACATGGATATTATTCATGCTTTAGGTGGAAAAATAGTAGGTCGCCCGGATACGAAATTAACTCTTCCAGATGAGCTAAAGAAAGCACAAGTAATTGGGAATGCACATCAACCGAATTTTGAGCAAATTGCTAGTTTAAAGCCCGATGTACTTGTTGCTAACAATGGATTCCAAAAGAATGTGCCAACGGTTGAAGGACAAGGAACGCAAGTTATCATTTCTTCTGCGAATTCTGTACAAGATATTCAAAAAAATATTGAATTATATGGAACGGTAATGAAGAAAGAAGATAAAGCAAAAGAAATTAATCAAAAAATGAATGATCAAATGAAGAAATATGAGAAAAAGAGCGATGCGAAAGCATTGCTAGTGTATGGCGCACCAGGAACTTATTTAGCGGCATTACCAACATCTTTATCAGGTGATATTTTAGAAAAAACAGGCGGAAAAAATATTGCTTCTGATTTTCCAGAAACGAAAGAATATCCGCAATATGCACAGCTAAGTGTAGAACGTATTATTGAGGCGAATCCAGATGTGATTTATTTAATTACACACGGAGATCCAAAAAGTGTGAAAAAAGCATTCGAAGGCGAAATGATGAAAAATGAAGCGTGGAAAAATTTAGAGGCAGTAAAACAAAACCGCGTAGTTATTTTGCCACCTGATTTATTTGGATCTAATCCTGGTACAAAAGTTACAGAAGCAATGGACTTTATGTATAAAAGTATACAAGATGTAAGGAAATGATACTATGGAAAGTAGTGAAGTAGTAAGAGAAAAGGAACATCCTTTTGCGAAAAAAAGATGGATAATAGCAGTTACTTTAGTTGTATTAACAATCCTAGGTCTCTTTTACGGTCTTTTCGCAGGAAGTTTATCCTTTTCTGTACGAGATATTCTAACGGGTATACAAGATGAAGGTTCGACAGTTCATCGAATTGTATGGGATCTTCGCATACCGAGAGTGCTCATTGGGTTTATAGTAGGAACATGTTTAGCTGCATCTGGTACACTGCTACAAGGAGTTATGAGAAACCCTCTTGCAGATCCTGGTATTATCGGAGTTTCATCTGGGGCAGGCCTTGTAGCAATTGTCATCATGATTTTATTCCCACAGCATCTAGCTTTTTTACCACTAGGGGCGTTTTTAGGATCTTTCATAACAGCGATGGTTATTTATGCTTTATCATGGCAAAAAGGGGCACCACCTTCAAAAATCGTCTTAGTAGGGGTGTCGATCAATGCATTAATTGGTGCAGCAACGTCAGCATTAATGTTATTACATAGTGACAAAGTACAATCGGTGTTACCGTGGCTAGCAGGTGGTATTGGTGGTGTAAGTTGGGCACATTTAAATATGATTATTTATTATGCAATATTCGCCATTATATTAGCTTTCTTTGGTATTAAGCATATTCGAGTGTTAATGCTTGGAGATGAAATGGCAAAGTTATTAGGACATAACGTGGAAAAAAGTCGGTTTTATTTAATCGTAGTAAGTACATTATTAGCTGGAATTGCAGTAAGTGTGTCTGGTCTTATTGGATTTGTCGGTCTTGTCGTACCACATATGCTACGTTTATTAGTTGGAAATGATTATAGATATTTGCTACCTTTATCATGCCTTGGCGGCGGGGTATTACTTGTTTTTGCGGATGCAATAGCTCGAAGTTGGTTTGACCCAATCGAATTGCCTGTTGGTATTTTACTGTCCTTCTTAGGTGGTCCGTTCTTCTTATATTTAATTCATAGAGGAGGAAAACAAAGTGATTTCCGTTAACAAAGTGTTTTACGCACACTCTGAAAGATTTCAAATGCAAAATATGAATGTACATATTAAGGCTGGAGAAATCGTTAGTTTAATTGGTCCGAATGGATCGGGAAAATCTACTTTGCTTCGTTTAATAGCAAGGCTACTGAAACAAAGCGAAGGGGACATCATTTTAGATGGGAAAAATATTCATATGATGAAGAGTGCTGATGTAGCGAAGCAATTAGCAATGTTACCACAAATGCATGATCATCAATTAGATTTAACAGTGAAAGAACTAATTGAGTTCGGAAGAGGTCCACATAAATCATGGAGTAGCCACTTAAATAAAGAAGATGAAGAAATTGTTGATTGGGCATTGTCTGTTACAAATCTTGAAGGGTATGAATATCGTCTTTTACATTCTTTATCAGGAGGGGAACGGCAACGTGCTTGGATTGCGATGACGCTAGCGCAACGTACAAATGTCTTATTATTGGATGAACCAACAACCTTTTTAGATATCGTTCACCAGTTGGAAGTAATGGAACTTGTGAAACGATTAAATGAGGAGTTTGGAATGACAATTATAATGGTTTTACATGACATTAACCAAGCTGCTCAATATAGCGATCGTTTACTTGTATTAAAGCGAGGAAAAATTCAGTATGATGGTATACCAGAAGAAGTACTATGCCATGAAATGTTTCAACATGTATTTGGCATAGATGTAGATATTTTTCAGGGAAGTGACAAGCCTTTTTTTACACCGAAACGAATTTCTAAAAGGGGAGAAGAGCGATGCAAACAGAAGAGCGTATTACCATTGAATTAGTAAGAGAATTTGTTATGGCAGCTCACGGGGATTTAGAGAAAGTACAAGA
Source organism: Bacillus sp. RZ2MS9 (assembly GCF_001816185.2). Classification (NCBI taxonomy): domain Bacteria; kingdom Bacillati; phylum Bacillota; class Bacilli; order Caryophanales; family Bacillaceae; genus Bacillus; species Bacillus sp. RZ2MS9. The sequence goes on along the minus strand of NZ_CP049978.1, from coordinate 4,289,938 downwards.
GCTATTGCTTGAATCACCAAGCTTACTTCACGCCTCTTATAATTGGGGTGGATCAGATTGGGAAAGTGCGTTAGGCGCATCGGCACATGTAGGTCGTAAAGATATTGCTCTTTATTTACTAGAAAAGGGTGCTCGGATGGATATTTTTGCAGCAGCTATGCTTGGTGAATTAGAAGTTGTACAAGCTATTTTAGTAGCTCAACCAGAAGCATTGCGCGCATCTGGTCCTCATGGTATTTCTCTTCTTCAACATGCACGAATGGGTGGAGAGAAATCTAAGCGTGTATATGATTATTTAGCAATACTATCTTAATGAACGAAGGAAGTTCTTATGTGCGGTAAACTTTTCACTTGAAACAATTGGAAAGTTTACCGCCCGTTAGAACGGGATAAGTATCTAGTATATTTGAAAATCCTACACCCCCCTCAATTGTAGTTTTCTTTATGCTAGTTATGATATGGATGCAGTGGACAATATTTGTCTACTGCTTTTTTTGTTTCTATAAGATTGAATATTCTGTGTTATGTGGTTGATTCATTTATAATAAATGGTAACACTTATTGTGCATACAAAATATGATTGTGAAATTAAGAAGAAATTAGTAGAAAGGAGTGAAGGAATGTTTCATACAGACCGTTTACAAATTCGTAAATATACAATGGATGATTTACAGTTCTACGCTTCACTATGGGGAAACGAAAAAGTAATGCGCTATATTGGAAATGGGAATTTAAAAACATATATGCAATGTAAAAAAAGTTTGGAAGAGTGGGTAATTCCTAGCTATAAAAACGGCCTCGGTTTATTTGTATTAATTGAAAAGGAAACGGGGATACGGATTGGTCATGCAGGATTAGTAAAGCAGCAGATAGATGGAAAAGAGGAAATTGAGATTGGTTATTGGTTATTACCTCAGTATTGGGGAAAAGGCTATGCGAGAGAAGCAGCGGCAGCATTTCGAGACTATGGCTTCCAAGCGTTACGAATGAATAAATTGATTTCTCTTATTAATCCGGACCACCCCGCCTCAATCTTTGTTGCTAGAAAAACGGGGCTTAGTTATGAGAAAACAACTTCATTTCATGGGATGGATGTTCTCGTTTATTCCATTAGGCGCGTTGGATGAAAAAAGGTTAATTGCATTTTTTGAAGAATGGTATATAAAAATAAAGGGGGGATTACATGTACATTTATCATAATGGACTTATTATTCGTGAGGGGACGAAGGGTGTACCTGCATATGCAATTAAGACTTTATTCGAAGATGCCGGTTGGAGCAATGATAATATCCCTTCTTGGCAAATTGAAAAATTCACGATAGCATTTGAAAATTCAACATGGGCATTCACAATTTGGGATGAAGAAGAGATGATTGCCATGGTTAGAGTCATTTCTGATGGAATCATGGTCGCGAACATAGTAAATTTAGTTGTGAAATGTGAATATAGAGGGAAGGGATTAGGTAAGAAACTTGTCGCTCTTTGTTTGCAAAAGCTACCACATGGTGACTGGTTTGCACATACTTCTGCGAACAATTTTGATTTTTATAGAAGCTGTGGATTTGAAGTTAGAGAGCTATCGAGAAATGGAACATGTGCGTATTATGGATATCAAGTCGCGAAAAGAGATGGTCACCGATAAATGAATGAAAAGTAAAAGTTTAGCGAGGTAATTTTGAGGATTTGATAATAGAGAATGGATTGAGGCACATTTTATGATAAAATAAAAGAAAATTCTGTTTATTATTAGGGGGATAAAAATGAGTATAAAAGTTGGGGATGTATTTAAATATGAAAGAAGATTTACTGAGGAAGAGGTGTTTGAATTTGCAAATATTACCGGAGATAAAGGTAGACACCATGTGGAATATGATGAAAATGGAAGATTAATGGTCCATGGTTTATTGACTGCTAGCATTGGAACGAAAGTAGGCGAAGAATTACATTACATAGCAAGAGAATTAGTAAGTGAGTTTATTAGACCAGTTTTCACAGGAGATACAATCACTTGTGAATTAACTTTAACAAATGTTGAGCAAATGGAAGGCTATAAAAAAGTTTCAATCGAGTCAGTTTATCGCAATCAACACGAAAAGACTGTACTAGTGGGGACAAGTTATGGAATTATAAGGGGATAAAAAAGAAGCCTGTTTAGCAGGCTTCTTTTTTATTATTTAGTAAACACGTTTTCGATTTTCCGCATAACTAGAGATGAGTAGTAATGCAGTTTCTTCTCCTATATTACGAACAATATGAGGAACGCATGCATTCCATGAGAAAGAATCACCTTCTTCTACAATTGCAATATCTTCACCGTGCTGAACTTCTAGTTTTCCGCGTAATACAAGGTGACATTCTTCCCCTTCATGGGCATTTGGTGAGTTTTCTTTCGGGAATCCAGTAGGGATTTCTACTAAAGATAGGCGAAGGCCCCCTTGCTCCGCAACATGTTCAATTCTTTGCTCATCTTTGCCGTATACACTGTATTTCCGTTCTTCTTTTTTGACAATTTTTAATCGATCTTTTTGCTCTAACAATAAATAGGGAAGGGGAACGTTTAAAAAATTGGAGATCGTTTCTAAAGTTGAGATAGATGGTGATGTTTTATTATTTTCAACCTGACTCATAAATCCTTTAGAAAGACCTGTTCCCTCACAAATTTGTGCGATTGTTATGCCTCTACGTTGACGAATTTCACGTATTGCAGAACCAATATTCATAAAATCAAGCTCCTTTTTGTAAACAACTATTTGTATCATAGCAAAAAAAATATATTTTTTCCCAGTGAAAATGAATTGACGAATAAAAAAAATTAGTGTATGTTTTGTAATGTGAATAAAAGTTTTGTATAAGAAAACTATAAAGGAGAGAAAGAAATGAATCAACATATTGGTAACTTAATTATTCGTATCGTGTTAGGGGTAACATTCTTCATGCACGGTTTAACAAAATTCCAATCAGGAATTGACAATATTGCAGGGTGGTTTACAAGCATTGGTTTACCAGGAGGACTTGCATACGGTGTAGCAACATTTGAATTAGTTGGAGGCCTATTATTAATTCTAGGTTTAGGTGTAAGATATATTGGATTATTATTTGCACTTGTTATGGTTGGAGCAATCGTAAAAGTGAAATGGTCAGCTGGTTTATTGGGAGATGGAAAAAATCCTGGTTTCGAATTAGAACTTGCATTATTAGCAATGGGTGCATACTTATTTGTTGCAAAAGCTGATGGTTTTGTAGATAATTTCTTAAAAGAAAAAATGTCAAAGAAGAACTAATTTAAATGGGGGGCTAACAAGATGAGTTTTCAACTTCATCCCGATACAACACTGGATGTTGTTCATTTATACGTATCTAATGTAAAGAAATCACTAGAGTTTTATACGGAAGTACTAAGTATGAAGGTGCTAAAAGAAGAAAAAGCAGTCGTTACATTTGGGAATGAAAATGATGAACCACTTCTTATCATTGAAGAAAAGAAAGAAGCTTTTCCGAAGCAAAGAGGAAGAACAGGGTTATATCATTACGCAATTTTATTACCAAGTAGGCAGGATTTAGCGAATGTTCTTCGTCATCTTGTAGAAATGGTATATCCACTACATGGCGGGGCCGATCATTACTTTAGTGAAGCTCTTTATTTAGCTGATCCAGATGGAAACGGGATTGAAATTTATCATGATCGACAAAAAGAAGTTTGGCGTGATGAGAATGGAGAGCTCCCATTTGTTAGTAACCCGTTAGCTGGTGAAGAATTATTGCAGCAAGGAAGTACATGGAGTGGATTTCCAGCTGGTACTGTGATGGGGCATATTCATTTCCATGTAGCTGATTTAGAGGAAGCGAAACGTTTCTATGTTGATGGTCTTGGTTTTGAAGTAACAATCCCAGCTCGTAATGGAGCGTTGTTCGTATCAGCAGGTGGCTATCATCACCATATCGGTTTAAATACATGGCAAGGTGAAGGGGTACCACCGCAAATGCCAGGTTCTGTTGGTTTGAAATATTTCACAATTGTATTAGCGGATGAAAAACAAAAAGAGCAAGTATGTGAAAGCTTAAAAAATATTGGTAAGATTGCTACGTACAAAGATGGAATATTACAAGTCGAGGATCCATTTGGACATTGTATCCATTTCCAAATAAAAGGAGAAGCCTAAAAAGGCTTCTCTTTTTTATTTTCTTATAATTGCATTTTCGTTTTGTAAAAATAGTTCATCAAATTGTTTTGCAAGCTCAAAATCTAGTTTCGTTAAACCTTTTGCATTCCAAGATGACAAAGTAATAATAACTGCTTTATACTGGATAAGGATAAATGGATGGTGATTATGTTCTTCTGATAGTTTGGCGGCTTCAGAGACAAATTCGACTCCTTTTAAGTAGTCGGAAAACATATATTTTCGTTCAATCCATTTCTCATCTTTTACCATCCATTTATCTACCTTCAATAATTCCTCGTGAACTTCTTCTTCAGTTAATCTTAGCATCATTTTTCACATCCTTTATTGGAAGTAACGCAAGACCATTGTTAATAAGGCGTGTTACAGCTTCGTCAGTTGTGAAAGTAGAAAGTTGATGTAGTAATGCTGCAGATGTTTCATGCCCTTTGTTATGCTCTAAAAGTAACTCTAATACTTCAAGGCGCAGCAACCATTCTTTCGCATAAAATTTATTTAATACTTCTTGGATTGCTACTAATTGATCGATATGCGCGTCGTGTAAAATCCCCTCACTTCGAATATCTCGAACTGTTTGATACATACGCTCGAGTTCATTCAGTACAAGCGGAGCAGGAATTTCTTGAACTTCTTCATCCATTGGGAAAAATGCTGCTGCATCTGCGGCACCTGGGAATACTGAAGTGATTTGTGAGCCAACAGCCATATCAAATGCGCCCCATGAAGCATCAAATAAAACGCGGGCGTTATAAGTAACTGTGCAATCGATAAAGGAAATAAGAGCAATTTTTTTATCATTTTTCACAATATCTGTTACTGTTCCTTTTACATGAATACCACTTGCAAAAGTAAAATCAGCGATAGTTCCAATTTTAATTCCTAATGATTGTAGTTGTTCGTCTGTACAATTTTCTAATGCAATATTTTCAGTAAGTAATCCAATCGGTGTTCCAAATCCGTCACTGTGTACAGAAGTAGAATGATTCGCTAACTGTTTATTATGAAGCGCTAATGCCGTTGGCGAATTTGTTCGCATGTAAATTAATTCACCTGCATCGTTTTCAATTGTCTCGCTAAATGTACCTGTAATTTGTAATCCACTATTTAGCTCAGCTGTTGCATAGTTCTCAGAGCGAATTGCTTTTTCTAAACCTTCTTTTCCACCTGTTTTAAAGGCCATTGTTTTAGAAAATGTTTCAAGCGCATCTGTTAATTCTTCAAAGGATTCACAAACAAATAGTTGTGGTTGCATTTTTGTTACGTCATAAGTTGTCCCTGTACATGCTTCGATAGAAAATGGAACCTTTTCTACAGCGTCTGTTAAGCAATGTTTGCTTTCGCCAACAGAAGAAAGGAGACCAGCACCATATATCTTTGGATCATCTATATTTCCGATCAATCCATATTCTACTGTCCACCAGAAAAGACGTGAAATTTGTTCAGCTTCCGATAAACCAGAAACTAACTTTTGTTTTTCAATTACAGCATTTTCAGCAGCCTTAACTTCATCAGGAGTAGAAGTAGGGCTTTCTTTTACTATCGTTAATGTACGAACAGCTTCAAATGCATCATGTTCTTCTTTTGTAGAGAAAGCTTTTGCACCAATTTGCCCAAAACGTTTCACATATTTTGCATATGTAGGATCAAGTAAAATCGGTGCGTGTCCTGCGGCTTCATGTACGATATCTGGAGCTGGTGTGTACTCGATATTTTCTACTTTCCGGATATCTGTTGCAATCGGTAGTAATCCGTGTCCTTGAAAATCGAAGAATGCTACGCCAGGAATAAGTCCGTCAATTGTTACAGCGCCCCAGCCGCTTGGTGCCAAACACTTATTCATTTCTTCTACTTTTGGAATTGCATCTATATTAATACCAGATGATTGTAGTCCGTTCACATAGGCTGGATGAGCAACGTCTTTTAAGAAGCTATGATTTTGTCTCATAATGTAACGCCACACAGCGTGATTCACCGGTGTGTATTGATCATAATGTTGTGTGGATACAAATGGTTTTAAATGCGATGGAATTTCTGTTTTCTTTGTCATTTAGACATCCTCCTTTTTTTCAATAAAATTGAATATCGATTTCGTATAGCTTGTATCACCCCCTTTCATTTTTTGTAAGCGCTTATAAAATTTTATCATAAGATTCGGAATTATTTAACATATGTTTCTGTGATAAATAGAAAAAGCCCCTATCGGAAAATCCGATAGGGGCGAAAGAATCGCGGTACCACCCTATTTGTAAGTGAAAATATACTTACATCTCAATTAATGATAACGGAAAAATTCCGTCTTTTCCTTCATGCATAAAAGCACTACGAAAAAGAAGCTCCAGAATTGTAATTCATACTTATATATGTGCTAATTTCCACCGACCATTAGCTCTCTGTAACAGGGATATAAGATACTACTGCGATTCTTTCAACGCGTATATATGAAATTGTGTAAGAGGATGGATGCAAAAAAGTCCCTATCGGAAAATCCGATAGGGACGATAAAAATCGCGGTACCACCCTATTTGTAAACAACTAATTGTTTACCACTCACTTTACGATAACGGAAAGATCCGTCTTTCTCTTCATGCATAAAAAGCATTACGGGAAAGAAGCTCCAGAATTGTAATTCACGCTTGTATATGTACTGATTCGCACCAACCATCAGTTCTCTGGGACAGTGATATAAGTCGCTACTAGCATTCCTTCAAAGCCGATATATAATTCGTTAAACTAAACTATGTTTTGTATTATAAAACTATATTAAAAAAATTGTCAACAAAAATTTTTTATCCCGTGTTAATGAGCAGTAAAATTCCTACCTCAAAATTCGGTGGGAGAATAACTGCCCGTAACCCCCGATTGGTGAAGGCTAATAATCAGTGGGGATGAACAAAATCTCTACTGATTAAGGCTTCACTTTATTTCACTTCTAAATTAACAGTTAAATTAGAGGTATTGCCAGCTGCATCAGTTGCTACAATGTGAATAGTATTTTTTTCTTCGTGTAATTGAGTGCGATCGAAATAAATGTCATAGCTTTTCTCCCAAGGGTTCAGGAATGCCTGTTCCCATACACCATTTCCGTTAATTTCATATTGCATTCTCACTGGAATACCGGGTGCTATCCAACCAGATTCTGACATCCAATCTAGTAGAATATCATCAACTTTTCCTCTAATTACGAGATTTTCTTGGTCAACTTCGTGTGTTAACTTAGGTGCAGTTCGATCAAGAAATACAGCAGCTGTTTGTTTTGTTTCTCCACCAGAATTAGAAGCAACTGCTTCGATTTGATATAGCCCGTCAGCTAAAGGAGTGCCATCTGCTTTTGTACCATTCCATTTGAAAGGTTTGTATCCAGGAGTTGCATTTTTAGCTTGATGGATAATCCCTTGATACGTTACACGTTCTTTCGTAACTAAATTTGCATGTAATGTTACATCATCCACAGGCGCAACTAAATAGTAGTTGATGAGATTATCATCTAGTACGTGGTCGCCATTTGGGCTAAAAGTAGAATTAATAATTTCAAGTCCATCGATACGTTTATAATCTTTAGGATCGATACTAAATGTGAATGGAATTCGAATTTCTTCTTTTGCCCCTTGTTCTTTTACATATACATTTCCAGTATACACACCTTGTGGTAGTGAGCTATCTACCGTGATAGTAAATGGTTTTTCGGTACTACTATTCGGTTGTATGCTAATCGATGAAGGGACAGAAGCTTTTACTTTTGTTTTTGTGTTGGCATCTAGTAATTCCACACGAGTTGAAAAACTTTTCTTTTTACTAGAAAGGTTTTGTAATGTAACATTTTGCGTCAGTTTTACTTTTCCGCTATTTGGCTTAATAAGACCAAAGCTGACATTGTTAGGTTTTACTAATACATTTGTTTGAGCTGCTTTCGGAATGTTAATTAAACCAGATCCTTGTGCCATAACAGGGTATGTATTTTCATTGACATCATGTAATGTTTTTGCATTGTTAGCAAGAGCCGCTTTCAATTGTTCTGTCGTCCAATCCGGATGCATTTGACGCAAGAGGGCAACCGCTCCAGCTACTTGCGGAGCAGCCATACTTGTTCCGTTATGCGATTCATAGCCGCCTCGCGGTACTGTACTAGTAATTTGTACTCCAGGTGCAACAACATCAGGCTTTATTAGCCAACTTCCTTGTGATGGTCCTCTTGAACTAAAGTTACCGATAAGTTCTGTTTGCTTTGGTTGTCCAATTTTTATATTTTTCTTTCGTTTTGTGATTAAAGTTTTTAATTCTTCCCCATTTGTATTTGATAATTGCATTACTGGGATAGCCAGATGTTCACGTGAAAAATATTCCGGCATCATATTAATTTCTTTTTCGTTAGAGATTAATAACACACCAAGTGCCCCAGCTTGCTTCGCTTGTTCTGCTTTTACTAATGTACTAGAAGTACCTTGTAAAATAAGTGCGAATTTCCCTTTCACATCTTGTTTTGCATAATCACTTGGATTGCCATAACCAACATATACAAGAGGGGAATCATTTCCTATTGGAAAATCGGATTTTGATAACGGTAACCCTTGATATGTTTTGCTGGAACCAGCTACTTGGAATGTTGGAAACGGGATAGAAACCGTAGATGCTCCAACAGAAATGACACTACTTGCGTTACCGGGAGCATCAACAGACCAAGGTTTTGGTCCGTCATTTCCATTTGAAACGACAGTAGTAACACCAAGTTTCGCTGCTCGTTCTAACGTTAATGTTACAGGCTGATCAGGTACATTTAAATCTTGCCCAAGGGAGAGGTTTAACACATCCGCACCATCTTGAATCGCTCGCTCAATCCCTTGGATAATATCATCTGTTGTACCAGTTCCACCGTCATTCATTACACGATAGGCTAGAATAGAAGCGTTTGGAGCAACGCCTTTAATTTTTCCATTACCCGCAATAATTCCAGCTACATGAGTACCATGTACGTTACCATCCATTGGATCGCTATCTTCATCAACCGTGTCATATCCACCGATATAATTTGCCTTTAAGTCAGGGTGTGTATAGTCTACGCCAGAGTCGATAATGGCTACTTTCATGCCTTTTCCATCAAGCGGTTTGCCAGATGAATCTTTTAAATTCCACGCTTCAGGTGCACCAATTGTCGGTCCACCGATATTTGGTGCTTCTTCGTTAGTAGTACTTTTTGATGTTTCATGCAATTTATATGTTAAGTTCGGATAGACTGCTTTTACTTCAGGTAAAGAGGCAAGAGAGGTAATTTGATCTCCAGGAACTGAAATAGAGAATCCGGAAAATAACGTATTATACACTTCTTTAATTTTTGCACCAGGTGCTTTTTCTTTTATTTTCTTAGTCGTATCTTCTTGTGCTTTTTTTAGCTCAGCATGATAAGACTGAGCATTACTATTTTGTAAATCTGGAGCATGCTGAATATTACTTTGAGCAGCGAGAGGTGCATGTTGCAATTCTACAATTACTGATATTTCTTTTGTTGTTTTCGTTTCAACATTTTGAGCAATTTTATGTTCTCCCCACTGTTCAATCGTTGTTTTTAATTGTGGACTAAATTGCTTCTCCTTTTGTAGTGATTCAGCATGAGCGCTTAAAGCTCCAAAACTAGAAAAGACAAGCGCCATGCTTAATAGTGTAGATGTAGTTTTTTTCATTGATACTCCCCCTAATAAAAAGTGCTAATATTCAGAAATTAAATCTTACATTTTAGTTATAACTTATAAATATAAATGTTGGCTAAACTATACTTTCGACATAATTCATACCAATCCTCTATGAATTGAAAATTTCTTGGGAAATTTTTTCTGATTATGTCGAATCGATATTTTTCACATATTGTAGGAAGAAAGTGAGGAATGCTATGAGGGAAATGGAGTGATGGTATGAAAAGGCTAATAGTAAGTGGTAGTGTAGTGTTGTTTATGTTTTTGTGTTCTATCACTATTACTAGCGCAGAAAATAATAGTGTGAAAGTTGCTTTTATTCGTCATCATAACCTTTGGATTAAAGTTGAGGGGAAAGAAAAACAACTTACAAAAGGAGAGAACATAACAGGGCCAAAGTGGTCACATGATGGAGAATGGCTGGCATATGTAAAAGGGAAGAAACAAAATATTCTTGAGTTATATCGGCTGAAAGATGGAAAGAAAGTTACGCCGTTTCACTCAGAAGCATCGAATTATCAATGGTCACCAACAGAAAATATAATTGCATTTATATTTACAGGTACATTAAATACATTTGATGTAGAAAAAAAGAATGCAGATTTTGAAAATGTATCGGCTGGTGTAGGGGATTATGCATGGTACCCCGATGGAAAGAACTTTCTTGTATCCTCTGAAGCGCACTTACTTCCAACAGGATGGACAGGGGCTCAGCTATATGAAGTGCAAAAAGATGCACATATGAATCCTCACAAAATGAAGCATTTGTATGCATTGCCAAATGAACATGATGATTTCCTAGCCCTAGTAGCAAGTGGCTTTAAGTGGTCACCAGATCAAAAGTGGATTTCATTTTTAGCAGTACCGACAGCTTCATGGTCAGCTGATAGTAATACGCTTTGCTTAGTTCGTGCAGATGGCAGTCGGTTTGAAAAAGTAGATCAAATGTTACTAAACGCACAATGGTTTCAATGGGCACCATCAAAAAATATATTAGCTTATATTGAAGGGAGCGGAAGAGTTGCATTAGAAAATAAGCATTTAAAAGTAAAGGAATTGCCAGCACTTCAGCAGAACATATTTACGCCGAAAGGATATGTTGATTGGGATTTTGTATGGAAGAACGATAGAGTAATTATCGTTTCACGAGCAAAGGAGGCAGGGATAGAAACTCCACCAGAAAAAAGGCCACTACCATCTTTGTATGAGGTCGATAGTACAAGTAATGCACAGCATCAAATCACAAAGAAAAAGAACAAGCAAGGGGATTACCACCCGATCTTCATGAAGAAGAGTAATCAATTAATTTGGATACGTTCAGACCGTAAGAAAGCGGATGTATGGCTTGCTCATAAAGATGGGAAACAGGAAAAGAAGTGGATTGAAAATATAGATGTACCAGCGTGGTATTATGAGAAATGGAATTGGGAAAATGTCATCTCGGTGAAATAACAATAAAAAACTGCCTAAAAGATCATTTTAGGCAGTTTTTTATTGTTATTTATGCGTTTTATTTGGCTTTTTTTTCGCTGGGTTTCCGTTCCCTTGGCGCTTTCTATTTTGTTCATCTTTTGCTTGTTTTTCATGTAGTGTATCTAAAAATTCATTCGAGTTACTCATTTTTCTATCGCTCCTTTCATTTCGTCCTAATTACTATAACCATTTAGGAGGATAATCATGAGTTAGAAGTTAGGCACTTAATTTTCTTCGATAATGTAAGTAAAATATTCCATACATAACAAATAGCATGAGTAAAACTTGTAACTCTACATTTTCCTTTAAAATAGCTGCGATAGGGTCTGGTAAGTACGGTGATTTATCGTTTGTGCTTAAACCTAACCATTTATTTAAGAGGCTAATGGTACAAAACATAAAAACACCGGACCAGCTTGCCGTAATTGCTTTTTGTTTAATTTTTGTTTCACGTTCATCATCTGTAATCCAGGGATTAGCAGTTTGATCACTACTAAAGAAGCCGTTTATATATCCCCATACAATCATTCCAATAAAGACAATTATCCATTTCATATATGTAATTCTCCTTTCGGTGTAAAAAGTATTTTACATGTAATATTGTAATATTTTACAAAGATTAGTGTCAAATGTTTTTTACATATCGGTTTTTATACAGCAGGAATAAAGAATGCAATAGGGAAGAAATATGTGTGAGGATTTTATAGTAAGAGGAGGCTGAATATGAAAATCGTTTTTGTTCGGCATGGTGAAGGTGAACATACAACGGATTTACCAGAAAGTTTACAAGTGTTTGACCCACCATTGACGAGAGTAGGAAAGGCTCAAGCTAAATTACTTCAACGTGATATATCATTACAAGAAGCGGATATATTAATTGTTAGTCCTACACTTAGAACTTTGCAAACGGCGACAATATGGAGTGCGAAAGTTGCTTGTCAAAAACTAGTCCATCCATATGTATCCCCACGTATTTTTCCTTATCGAGAAGGAGCGAAAACATTACCGTGCGATTATATAGTAGATCAGGGAATGATAACAAAGTTATTTCCGCATTTTTCGATAGAGAAAAGCTCAAATAATCAGTTATGGAAGGAAGGTATAAACACTATTTCAGAGAATAGTTTTCAGCAAATAGTAGATGAATTTCTTCTTTGGTGTTATGAACTGGGTGCTGAAAGAATTTGCATTGTATCTCACGATGGAACAATTACAGCATATAGGCAATATTTACAGAAAGTCGTTTTAACTAGATCAGATTTTTTGAAAGAAACGGGCATATATGAAATGGATTTATCCCATAAAATTCTGATTGATAAGGGCTGATTATAGGATGGGGGTTGTATGTTGAATATTGCATTAGTAGTTGGTTTTAATTCGGATTTAGAAGCGCAATCAATTCGAGCATCTCTTGAATATTTTGGTGCAAGGGTTGTGACATATTGGATTGGTAGACCGAAAGATTTTGTGGAAGTTCTTTCTGGAAAGAACTTATTTAACAATATTAATTATATTATTTTTTGCTTTCATGGTGAAGAAGGGAAGTTTGTCATGGAAGAGTTAGGCGAAGAAGTATATGAACAAGATGAACCGAGAGGGTATTTTGGTACAGAAGAAATTTATAAATATGCAAAATTGCATAATACACATATTGTAAATAGCGGGTGTACGTTAGGGGAGCAAAATCTAGCAAAATCTTTTTTACATAGTGGTGCGAAATCATATATTGGATCGATTGATTATGTAGATGGAAATGCAGCACTTATGTTTACTATACGCTTATTTTATGGGGTTATTAACCATGGGAAAACGTTAGAAGAAGCGTTTCAAGAAGCGAGTTTAATTGATGAGGAGACACATACATTTCGATTCTATAATTAGTGTGAAACACGTTTATTCTATATTCGAATAAACGTGTTTCACATTTAACTCACATTTTTTTTACATTTTTTTCAATGAAAATGGTTATCACTTGTGGTATGATATGTTCAAGTTTTTACAGGTAATAAAAGTTACTATATAAACGTTAGTTTTTAATGTTTCATACGCATGTCACAGATTATTCATAATTAACGTTTGAAAAATAAGTAACTAATGTTATTATATTATCTGTAACTAACTTAATTACAACTTTAGGAGGAAGATATGGTTATTCAATTTTTAAGAGAAAACAAAGCAGTTTCTTTTGCATTAGCAGTAATTCGAGTATATCTTGGTTACACATGGTTAATGGCTGGAATCGGTAAACTACAAGGAAAAGGATTCGATGCAACAGGTTATTTGCAAGGGGCAATTGAAAAATCTAAAGGTGCACAACCGGCTGTTCAATCTTGGTGGGCATCATTCTTACAAGAATTTGCAATTCCAAATGTAGATTTGTTTAATACACTTGTAACATGGGGAGAAATTTTAGTCGGAATTGGTTTAATTGTAGGCTGTTTAACAAAAACAGCGGTCTTTTTTGGTCTTGTAATGAACTTTTCCTATATGTTTAGTGGGTCAATTGGTGTGAACCCTGAGATGGTTATCTTATCTATGTTTGTTCTTGTTTCCGGTATGAACGCTGGGAAATTTGGAATGGATGGCTTCGTTATCCCGAAAGTATTAGGATCAAAAACTCCAAAACGCCAAAAGCAAGCTGCTTAATATATGAAAACGGGTATCTCATTTTGAGATACCCGTTTATGTTATTTTTCAACTTTAATCGGATTGTTCTTAAAGAAATCTTTTACATACCCGACAAATTCTTGTGGTTCTTGGCGAAATGGTGCATGATAACCTTTTTCAATAATATGTAAAGTGCTATTTTTTAAGAATTGATGATACGTTTCTCCTTCTTTCCAGGAAACGCTACTATCATTTCTGCCCCATATAATTAAAGTTGGCTGTTTTATTTCATTTGCATTAATTTTAAGACGTCTAGGCCATAATTTCATTTTATTATAATGCTCTTCATCATTACGTTTGAATTTCACTTTGCTTTCATCATAATCTGTAATAGAAGAAACGGCATTTAAATCAGTCGACAATTGTGGTTTTGGTGAGCCTTGTTTATTAACGAATGTATGAGGGCCACCTGTAGCATCAGTTAAAATAAGGTGAGTAACTGCTTCAGGATATAAATATGTTAAATTTAGAGAAATTTCTCCCCCCATGGAATGCCCCAGTATTGCGAATGAATCATACCCTAGTTTTTTCATTAATTTATAATACAAATTTGCATGAGTTGGAAAAGAATAATAAAAATCCATTGGCTTAGATGAGCGCCCGAATCCTAAAGCATCTACAGAAATAATTGTATGATCTTTTGCTAAATCGGAGTAAATCTTTTGAAAACCATCTGATGACCCTCCAAAGCCATGAATCATAAGTAAAGGTGGTTTTTCATTACCAATCTTTTTAAAGTAAATGGTTTGACCATCTATTTCTACCATTTTTTCCTCGGTAGCTAGTTTCGCTGTAATTGTATTTTTAACTTGTTTTACTTGTTCTACTGGCTTTTCTGCTGCACTACATCCTACTAATAGTGTAAGAGTAAGACAACCTACCATAAAATAGCTAAATCGCTTCAATTAGGTGTCTCCTTTCTAACATAACGCTGTATCTATCATAGCAAATAGCATATTACGATTTCCAGGAAGTTGGCTACCATTTTTTATCATAAGAGGTGAAAGGAGCGTTTCTTGGAAATTTTCTGTTTGAAGAAATTGACGAAATGTAAATTGTGAGTGTGGAACATCAATTCGTACTATACCATTCCAACATTCACATATCTTTTTTAATAATTGGATAGCATCTTCTTCTTGCTTGGCGATAAGTGGATTGATACATAATATATTGCCCTTTTGTATGCATAATGAAAAAGCTTCTATACAGTTATTTCTTTCAATTTTAAAAGAGTGTACGGCCCTTGGTAATAGCAAAGAGTAAAGTAGAGAACGATTCATACCAGTTGCAATTTGATCCAGAGAAGTAACAGATATAAGGTCTTCTTCTTGTACTTGTTGTAAGTGAGAAGGGTACGTCTTAATAGTTTGCTTTTCAAAACGATGAATCGTTGTTGCTGTTTGAAATCCGCATGATGTGTATAGAGGTTCGCCAGCTTTTGTCGCAATAAGTGCAATGGGTTGTTTTGGATGAATTTGTTCCAAGCAATGATTTAGCAACATACGCCCTATTCCGCGTCCTTGAAAATTAGGGTGAACGATTAACATACCAATGGAAGCGAAGTTACTTGTAAAGGGAAATACTCCTCCAGTCGCAATGAGTTTGTTTTCATGAATGTAACCTACAAGTGTGCCGATAGAAAGATACATTTCGAATTGTTTTTTCATAAAAATTTCATCGTGTAACCATCCAACAGATTTGCAAAGATTAAGTAATTCAAAAATAAAAGATTCATTTAGCTTTACTATTTTCATAAAGGCTCACCGCATTTCTATTTATTTTCATAAACATAGAGTCAAAATGTAAAAAAAGAGATTTACGTTAAATGAAATCCAACTTGTTTATATTTAAATTGTAAAGGGCGGAATGATTGATACAAAAAGACAAACTTATACAAATTATAACTGATATTTACATAAGTTAACAAAAAATTTACATACAGCTAATTTTCTCTTAATAGTCTTCCATTAAATTTGATAGTGGGAAATGAATAACCTAATTAGGGGGACAAGACAGTGAAAAAGTTTGTGAAAAAAGCATGGCCATTTGCAGTTGTGGCATCATTAGCAGTTACTTCGGTAGCAACATGGAATTTTACTCGTTCTAGTGAGGTTAATGCAGATGAGAACGGAAGCAATGCAAAGATTAAAAATGTTATCGTATTAATTGGGGATGGTATGGGCCCTTCATATATGACGGCTCACCGTTATATGAAAGATAATCCAAAAACCTTTGAAATGGAATCTACAGAATTTGATAAGCATCTTGTAGGAACACAAAAAACATACCCAGAAGATGAACATGAAAATATTACAGACTCTGCATCGGCAGCAACAGCTATGTCAGCAGGAATTAAAACATATAATGCTGCAATTGCAGTTGATAATGATAAAGCGGAAGTGAAAACAGTTCTTGAGCAAGCGAAAGAAAAAGGGAAATCAACGGGACTCGTTGCAACTTCTGAAATTACACATGCAACACCAGCTGCTTTCGGTGCGCATGACATTAGCCGTAAAAATATGGACGCAATTGCAAATGATTATTTTGATGAGAAAATTAAAGGGAAGCATAAGGTAGATGTTATGCTTGGCGGCGGCGTAAAGAACTTTGTTAGAAAAGATCGTAATCTTACAGAAGAGTTTAAGAAATCTGGTTATAGCTATGTAACGGATCGAGATCAATTGTTAAATGATAAAAATGATCAAATTCTTGGTTTATTTGCACCAGGTGGATTAGATAAAATGATTGACCGCAATGAGAAAACACCTTCATTAGAAGAAATGACTAATGCAGCAATTGAGCGTTTGAACAAAAATAAAAATGGTTTCTTCTTAATGGTGGAAGGAAGTCAAATCGACTGGGCTGGACATGATAATGATATTGTTGGTGCAATGAGTGAAATGGAAGACTTCGAAAAAGCTTTCAAAGCAGCGATTGAGTTTGCGAAAAAAGATAAAAATACGTTAGTTGTTGCAACGGCAGATCACGCTACGGGTGGCTTATCTTTAGGTGCCAATGGCGAGTATAACTTTAAAGTAGATCCAATTAAAGCTGCAAAACGCACACCAGACTTTATGGCAAATGAGATTGCAAAAGGTGCAAATGTAGAAGAAACATTGAAAAAGTATATTGATTTACAATTAACTCCAGAAGAAATTCAAGCTGTAAATGATATAGCTCCGTCAAAAGATGTAACAAAGATTGATAATGCAATTGAAGATATTTTCAATAAGCGCTCGGTTACAGGCTGGACAACAGGTGGACATACAGGGGAAGATGTGAACGTGTATGCATTTGGTCCAGGTAAATACTTGTTCTCTGGCGTTCAAGAGAATACAAATATAGCGAAACGTGTCTTTGATATTGTTGGCGGTGGTGATCCGAATAAAGGAAGACGCTAATTAAGAGCGAAAGTGAGGCGAACTGCCTCGCTTTTCTTTTTAGGAGTTGGAAATATGAAAAAAATATTTGCGAAATTAAGATTCCTTCTAGCATTTGTAGTATTACTAGTTGGATGTCAACAAGAAGAGAATAATGTAGCACAAAAATCTACTACTAAAAAAACTGAGGAAAAGGTACAAATAACAAAAGAAGAAGAGAAATCTATTCAAGATGTTATTCATACATTTGTGCGAACGACCAATGAAAAAAATCTTGCAGAACATATGGAGTTATTTTCAAAGAAGATGCCTAGTGCTGAGGACTTAAAAACACAAAAAGAAGCCGCATTTCAAAAGGGAAATAAGAAAATTGAATTGGAACATATAGATATGAAAGTTAGTAAAGTAGGGTATGTTATTGTTGAAACGAAAGAAAAGGAAGTAGCCGACAGTATTACTCTTCAAAAGAAAGTACAGTATGCCCTTGGAAAAGAAGAGGGTAAATGGAAGATTGAAGAGGTTCGAACAATAGAGAAAAAATAACGTGAAACTTTAATAAGTGTGGAGTCGTACTTCCAAAAAATGATATAAAAAAGGTTCTCATTGGCGAGAACCTTTTTTTATAGTGGTAGCATAATTTGATTTGAACATGCCTCAATATCATCAATATCTTGACGAATTGTGGCCATTTTATTATCCAGATCTTCAGCTTTCATTGCTGCATCATGTAGTTCATCTTTTAAATACTCCGGTATTTTTCCTTCATATTTATAATAAAGTTTGTGTTCTAAACTTGCCCAAAAGTCCATTGCCAGTGTACGTAACTGAATTTCTGCAAATACATCTTTTGTACCAGAATTTAGTGACAAAGGGTATTTAATGATCATGTGTAAACTTTTATATCCGTTTCGTTTTGGGTTAGCGATATAATCTTTTACTTCTATGACTTCCATATCCTCGCGTTTTTGAATGACTTCTTTCAAATGATAGATATCTTCTACGAAGCAACATGTAATACGAATACCAATAATATCTTGTAAATGTGTTTGAGCATTTTCAACTGTTGGTAATAAGCTTTTGCGCTCTAGTTTTTTAATAATACTTTCAGGTTGTTTTAGTCTTGTTTTTATATGTTCAAACGGGTTGTAATCCTCTAGAAATTGAGCTTCCCGGTTCATAATTTCAAATTTAGTTTTTAACTCTTCTAAAGCAAATGTATATGGTAATACAAAAGCTTTCCAGTAGTTAACTGTTGATTGATTATATTCCATTTATATACACACCTTTTCCTATTTGCAAGTGAGGTCGTTATTATACTAAATACCAAATCATATAAGCGCAAGCAGCAAATGATGAGATCATAAAGCGATATTTAGTTTTCATACTTTCAACTCCTTTCGAGTAAGATTTTATATAAATAAACGTGATTGTTAATAAGTTCACTATGTACAGTTTCTATAGTAATAGATTCGTGTGAATTTCGTATGAACTAATTGTTTCAGCTTTTTGTCTTTTTTGCTGTTAATCATAATTATTATTCGGATTTAAAGTGTTTTTATTTGATTTATCTATTTGTATAAATTAATGTATATTTAAATTTACAGTTATCGAGGAGGATATATGGTGAACTTTGAAGAATTAGCAATTGCTAGACGTTCTGCAATGAAATTTATACAAGGTATAGAAATCCCTGATGAGGATTTTAAAAAAATATTTGAGTTAACTAAGCTTTCTCCATCTTGCTATAATTTGCAGCACACACATTATGTTGTAATTCGTGATCAAGAGCGAAAAGAAAGATTAAAAGAATTAGCTTTTGGTCAATATAAAATATCGAGTGCATCAGCGGTAGTGCTCGTTTGTGGTGATAAAAAAGCATACCAAAATGTTGAAAATATTTACTTCGGTATGAAAGTTTTAAAAATGATTGATGAATGTGAATATGAAGATACAATTAGGCAAACGAAAGGTTTATATGAAGGAAAAGGAGAGCGTTTCATGGAGGATGAAGCGATTAGAAATGCTTCGTTAAGCGCGATGACTTTTATGTACGCAGCTAAATATTATGGCTATGATACATGTCCAATGATTGGTTTCGATGAAAAAGCAGTACAAAGTGAATTGAATATGCCGGAGCATATAGTACCTGTTTTAATGATTACGATAGGAAAAAGTGATACGACTAAAACTCGCCCACGAGGATATCGAAAGCCGATTAGTGAGTTTGTTACATACGAATCGTTTTAATAAAGTGAAGCTTTTAATCAGTGGGGGTCTTACTGCCCGTTAATGCGGGAGAAAATTTATTTAACTATAAAAACAAGGGGATTCTAAATGGAATCTTCTTGTTTTTGCAATTGACAAATAGAATGAAGTTTTATAATATATAAATCGTAATCATTACGTTTTAGTTGCGATTTTTGAAAGAAAGGAGAATTAAATATGCGTGTAAATATTACATTAGCTTGTACGGAGTGCGGTGATCGTAATTACATTTCTAAAAAAAATAAACGAAACAATCCAGAACGCATCGAATTAAAAAAATATTGTCCACGGTTAAAGCGAGTAACGTTACATCGTGAAACGAAGTAGAAGACTAGAGATATCTCTAGTCTTTTTTTATAGTTCTTTGGTTTTGTTTGTTATAATTACCTTAAATTGTAATAAAGGGAGCGGTATGATGAATCAAAAAGATAAAGAAAGAAAAGAGCAAGTGGCTCATATTATTAATATTCCAGATGAATATAGTCTTGTTGTAGATGATCAAGAAGGGGTTGATGACCCGTATCATCTATTATGGTGGGAGCATAAAGAGGATCAGGAGAGAACGATACAAATTACATTGAATAGACATACTGGTAATTTAATTGAATTTAGGATAGATGATGAAAATCCTTTTTCAAGTGGCAAGGAAGCGATAGAGGAGAAGAAGGCAAGAGAGATTGCAAATGCGTTCTTGAAAAAATATACAAAAGAAGGATATGAATTCTATACATATGTAACGGTTAAGGACGACAGGCGCGGTTGGAAAGAAGTAAATTATATGCAAGAAGTGAATAGCTATCCATTGCCGAATACAGGGTGCGTTGTGCGAGTGCACCCTTCAGGTAATGTTGTGCATTTTCATTACAATGGACAAAAAGCTATAGAGAAAAAACCGTTATGGCCAAGTGAAATTGTTGAGGAGAATATCGTTTTAGAAAATTTGAAAGCTAGACAAGATATGAGACTTGTATTTGTAGATTTAACATACTCTTCATGTGAGTATGAAAGCGGGGAAGAAGTAAAAGGGTACCATCTTGTATATGAACCAGAGCCTAGTCATGCGTTTATTGATGCAAGTACAGGTAAAGATTTATTTGGACCAGATCATTATAAATTGCCTTCGGCTGTAGCTGTTGAAAAATCGAAAAAAGGTAACGAACGAGGTGACGTATTCGAATTATTTGACTGGAATAAAGAAGGTTTTACAAAAGTAGATGAGACAGAAAATGATGATGAAATAAGGATGAAATTTGTTCCGAAAGAGGAATTACAAAAACAGAAAGAAGAAAAGGATCCATATTTAATGAATGAATTTTTTAAAAAGCATTTACCGATGTTGAAATATAATAATTTAGTTAGCGTTAAAATTGATAAATTAACCAATGAATTAACTGGTTTTATAAAACTGACAGATGATAAAGAAGTAAAGCAAATACTGTCTAGAGAGGAATGTTTACAAAGAGCACTTCAATTTTTAGAACGAGTTATTCCAGATATCACACAATATCTGCGTCTTTGGGAGGAACGTGAAGAAGCAGAAGATGGGATTGAAAGATTTATCTTTTCTGTATATATAAATGATATTCCGGCAGAGTATAACCAATTTATGATTAACATCAATGCAGAAAATGGTGCTGTTATGCACTACTCGGGGGAGTCTAGCAACTTTATAAAAGAATTGCTCACATATGAAATAACACCAAAAGTAACTAAAGAAAAAGCGTTAGAAATATACAGAGAGGCTATCCGAGTTAAATTAGAATGGTTTTTAGATCATGATGCAGAGGAAACGAAATACAAACTACTTTACAAACAAACGACAGATGAAAAACATAAAGAACCTTTTAATTGTAGGCGGGAAATTCGTTATATTGATGCCCAAGCGGGGAGAAAGATTTGGAGTAAGTAAAATAAAAAGAGTTATTTTTCAAAGAAAATAACTCTTTTTATTTTTATACTTTGCCTGTTCGTTTTTCAAAAGTAAATGTGATAGGAAGATTGGAATGAGAACTATCACTTTTAAATATTACTTTCCATTCTTTAGTATGGGCTTTAATTTCAAAATTAAGAAGATTCATCGCTCTACGTTTATCTATTTCTAAAAACATATTATGAATCTCTGGTTCTTGCTGTAAATTAAGAGCCTTTAGTGTGACTGTAAATGTGAAAAAATTCTGCCCTTCATATACTATTTTTGATATTTTTGTTTTTTGTTTATTTAACAGCACATAAAAACGGTCTGATGGAGTTAATTGTACAGAGTCATCAGTAATTTCATTCTCGCTATTATGAAGTTCAACTAAGAAAGATGTACTATGAGAAGAATCTTTTTTGCTTGTAATCTGTAATTCAGTAGGAATCATCGGTATTTCATAAAAATCATTCCTTATTATGTTGTTGTAATCCTCTGAAAATTTACGAACTTCTTTTGGAAAAGAGTCTTCTTGTGTACTTAAAAAAGTTTTGTTTTGCTTTGGAATTTTTTTACTAAAATTTAATGTTTCTTTAAAGTAATAATTGGATCCAGTTAAAAATAAACAACTACAGATTAATAAAAAAATTCGATACGGATTTTGAAAGTGAAAGAATGATAGTATACATGTAATAATTCCAATTACATAGAAAATAAAGATAAGTAGTTCTAGTTTTGAGTGAAAGGAGAAACCATAGTTATGAAAAAATTTTATTCCAGTTATAATTTGAGCTCCAAAAAATAAAGAAATTCCAAATTGAAAAAATAATAAATCAGGCCCTCTTTTAATAACAAAAGTAATGAACGAAATGAAAAGTAAAAATACCCCTAAATAAATTGTTACATTTAATAATCGTTCTAATGTAATCATGAATAGTGTCCCCTTTAATAGCATATTCATATATAAATAACAATTTTATTTAATTATAATATAACGATAAAATATTTTAAATGTTAGAAGTGTTGAGTTTTATAAATAAACTGTACAGACACAAACAACCTCACGCCCACATACACATAATAAAGACCACTATTTTGGCGGAGGTGAAAGGTTTGAGTCTATTCGCCGCAATTGGATATATGGTTCGAGAAGTGTTTGTCTTTGTTTCTTATGTGAAGAACAATGCGTTCCCGCAGCCGTTATCATCAGATGATGAGAGAAAGTACTTAGAGTTAATGGAGCAAGGTGATGCTCAAGCGAGAAATCTTTTAATTGAACATAATTTACGGCTTGTAGCTCATATCGTTAAAAAATTTGAGAACACAGGAGAAGATGCAGAAGATTTAATTTCAATTGGTACAATCGGGCTCATTAAAGCGATCGAGAGCTATTCTGCAGGAAAGGGAACGAAGCTTGCGACGTATGCAGCACGCTGTATTGAAAATGAAATTTTGATGCATTTACGTGTACTAAAGAAAACGAAAAAAGATGTTTCACTTCATGATCCGATCGGGCAAGATAAAGAGGGCAATGAAATATCGCTTATTGATATATTAAAATCAGAGTCTGAAGATGTAATTGATATGATTCAGCTTAGTATGGAGTTAGAAAAAATTAAAGAGTATATCGATATTTTAGACGAAAGAGAAAAAGAAGTGATTGTGAAACGTTTTGGACTTGGGCTAGATAAGGAGAAAACACAGCGGGAAATCGCTAAGGCGCTTGGTATTTCTAGAAGCTATGTATCACGGATTGAAAAGCGTGCTTTAATGAAAATGTTCCACGAGTTTGTAAGGGCAGAGAAAGAGAAAAAAGCGAAAGAGTAAAGTGTATTAGAAGCAGCCATATTTAAAATGGGCTGCTTTTTTTATTGTAAATAAGAAAAGAAAACGCGTTATGCTAAGAAGAAATACACGTTCACTGTTGAAAATGACGGATTCTATCTGTAATATTAGAAGGTGCTAAATAATTTAAGAATAATACCATACTTAGTTTTCTGTATATATAATAAGGCTGCTTTATATGATATGTGGGAATAAGAACCAATTTTACATATGATATAGAAAGAAAAGAAGGGAAAACTAAAGTTATAGACTGATTAGGGGGTTTCGCAATTTGCGACGTACATTATATCGACTTATGATAGAACTTACAAATGGTCGCTTTACTTCTTATATATTACGTAAATTTGCACAATCTCGTTTGAGCTCTATCATTATTCCATCATATGCGAAAGTTTTTCAAATTAATCAAGATGAGATGGAAAAGGGTTTGAAGGAATATAGAACATTGCATGAATTATTTACGCGTAAGCTAAAAGAAGGAAAGCGTAGTATTGATACAGATGCATCGAGTATCGTTAGTCCTGTTGATGGTGTTTTTGCAGATCATGGTCCTATTGAGGATACAAAAACATTTGATATTAAAGGAAAGCGCTATTCAATCGTGGATATGCTAGGTAATGAAGAACGTGCAACGCGATATGCAGGCGGTACATATATGGTAATTTATTTGAGTCCAAGTCATTATCATCGCATTCATAGTCCGCTTTCTGGTTCTGTGACTGAAAGATTTGTACTCGGTAGAAAATCATATCCGGTAAATGCAGCTGGTATGGAATACGGGAAAGAACCACTGTCAAAAAATTATCGTTCTGTTACAGAAGTAAGCAGTGATGGCGAGCATATGGCTCTTGTAAAAGTAGGTGCTATGTTTGTTAATAGTATTGAGCTTTTGCATGAGAGAGACACTGTTCAAAAAGGTGAAGAAATGGCATACTTTACATTTGGTTCAACAGTTGTGTTATTGTTTGAAAAAGATATGATAGAAGTAGTGCAGGAATTAAAGAGTGGACAAGAGCTTCGTCTTGGTGAAAAAATAGCTACTCGCTTAGCTCATAAATAAAGAAAAGCTTTTATAACCGTAAGTAAGAGTTATGGGCAAAGATACTTAATGATGAAATCCCCTAGATGGGAGTACTTGTTTATTCGAGAGCCATCGTAGGATGGCTCTTTTTACAGGGCATCTAATAATTTATCCTTTAACTGTTTGATTGGTAAGGGCTGATTAAACTTTCACTTTATATGTAATCAAGATGATTTGACAAGCTTGTCCTCTAATGAGCGTCTAATGATTTCTTGTTTTATAAGTAAAATGAAGTCGGGATTTAATTTTAGTTCTTTTGCTTTATAATAAGACTCAGTGAGTAACTCAGTGGATAACTGTTCCATATGTTTTGTTTTCAAGGTGAGTCACCTCCTAATAATATAAGGATTGATTCGTTGATGCATTTAATGTACCAAAAAAATATGACAGTCACAAACGAGTGGTTATCCACATACCTAGGTGGATAAAGTGTGTATAGTTTGTTAGTAAATTCTAAATTAACTGAAAAATTAATGTGGAAAATGTGTACAATTTTATCCACAGGTTATATATCGAAAAATGTTGTCGAAAAATTTTATGAAAAATCCTCAAAGAGGTGAAAGAAATTGAAACTATTTTTACCAAATGAATATGTGAAAAATGTATATCATGTTCAACCAGAAGATTTAAAAAAACGTGGGATTAAAGGCGTTATTACTGACTTAGATAACACTTTAATTGAATGGGATCGTCCCAATGCAACGCCGCAACTTGAAAAATGGTTCTTGGAAATGAAAGAGCAAGGCATTCAAGTAACGGTCGTTTCAAATAATAATGAGCAACGTGTGAAAGATTTTGCTGATCCATTAGGTATTCCATTTATTCATAGTGCACGTAAACCATTTGTTCGCGCATTTAAGCGTGCGATACAAGAGATGCGTTTGCAGCCAGATGAAGTTGTAGTAATTGGAGATCAGTTACTGACTGACGTGCTTGGTGGAAACCGAGTAGGCCTTCATACAATTTTAGTTGTACCGGTAGCACAAACGGACGGATTAGTAACGCGCTTTAATCGAAAAATTGAACGAAGAATTATGAAAAATATGAAGAAAAAAGGTTTAATTAACTGGGAGGAATAAAGTTTGACTGAAACAATTAAATGTATTGGTTGCGGTGTAGAAATTCAAACAGAAAATAAAAACGAAGTGGGGTATGCTCCTGCCTCATCTTTAGAGAAAGAACAAGTTATTTGTCAACGTTGTTTTCGCTTGAAGCATTACAATGAAATTCAAGATGTATCGTTAACAGATGATGACTTCCTACGCATTTTAAATGGAATTGGAAAATCAGATGCATTAGTAGTCAAAATTGTAGATATTTTTGATTTTAATGGTAGCTGGTTACCTGGCTTACATCGTTTCGTAGGGAATAATAAAGTATTACTTGTTGGAAATAAAGCTGATTTAATTCCAAAGTCAGTAAAACATGATAAAGTAAAACATTGGATGCGCTATAGTGCAAAGCAGCTAGGATTAAAACCAGAAGATGTCTTTTTAATTAGTGCAGCGAAGGGACAAGGAATCGCTGAACTAGCAGATGCTATTGAGTATTATCGCGGCGGCAAAGATGTTTATGTTGTTGGATGTACGAATGTAGGGAAATCGACATTTATTAATCGTATGATTAAAGAATTTAGTGATGAGACTGAAAATGTAATTACAACATCTCATTTCCCAGGAACAACACTTGATTTAATTGATATTCCATTGGACGAAGAGTCTTCTTTATATGATACGCCAGGTATTATTAACCACCACCAAATGGCTCATTATGTTGGAAAGCAAAGCTTAAAGCTTATTACACCAACAAAAGAAATTAAGCCGATGGTATTCCAATTAAATGAAGAACAAACGTTATTCTTTAGTGGATTGGCACGTTTTGATTATGTAAGTGGTGGTCGTCGTGCATTTACTTGTCACTTCTCGAATCGCTTAACAATCCATCGTACAAAGCTTGAGAAAGCAGATGAATTATATAAAAATCATGCCGGGGATTTACTAAGCCCACCAACGCCAGAAGAATTAGCAAATATGCCTGAGCTAGTGAAATACGAATTTAATATTCGTGAACCTAAAACGGATGTTGTATTCTCTGGATTAGGATGGGTTACTGTGAACGAACCAGGAGCAAAAATTGTTGCACACGTACCAAAAGGAGTAAGTGTTTCACTACGTAAATCTTTAATTTAATATGGAGAGGGATTTATGAAACAATTATATGGTGTAATCGGAAATCCAATTGGACATTCATTATCACCCGTTATGCATAACGATGCATTTGAACACTTGAATATGGATGCCCATTATCATGCGTTCCTTGTTGAAGAGGAATTGCTAGGGGAAGCAGTAAGAGGTTTAAAAGCATTAGGTATTTCAGGATTTAATGTAACAACTCCGCACAAGGTTGCTATTATGGAGTATTTGGATGAGATTGACCCATTGGCAAGGAAAATCGGTGCAGTAAATACAGTGGTTCATAAGGATGGAAGATTAATTGGCTATAACACAGACGGGATTGGTTTTGTTCGAGCGCTGCAGTCAATTAGTAATGAACCACTTCAAGGGAAACGTATTTTGTTACTTGGTTCAGGTGGTGCTAGCCGAGCTATTTATTTTTCTCTTGCTGATGTAGGTGTAAAAGAGATTGATGTAGCCAATCGTACAGTAGATAAGGCAAAGGAACTTATTGCTGCACGTACGGCCGATGTTAATTCTGTTGCTTTGTCATTAGAAAAAGCGACAGAAGAACAAGGAAATTATGATATTATCATTCAGACGACAACGATAGGTATGCATCCACACGTAGAACATACGCCATTACAAATTTGTTCGTTAAAAAAAGGAACGATTGTATCAGATATAATTTATAATCCATTTGAAACGAAAATTTTATGTGAGGCAAAAGAGCAAGGTGCAATCATTCAAAATGGTATTGATATGTTTGTTTATCAAGGAGCACTTGCATTTGAAATGTGGACAGGACGCACGCCAAATATCGAGAGAATGAAACAATTAGTTATAGAAAAGCTTGGAGGCTAACATATATGTTAACAGGAAAACAAAAAAGATTTTTACGTGCACAAGCACATCATTTAACACCAATTTTTCAAGTAGGAAAAGGCGGAGTAAATGAAAATATGATTAAACAAATCGCAGATACTTTAGAAGCTCGTGAGTTATTTAAAGTAAGTGTATTACAAAACTGTGAATTTGATCGCCGTGAGGTTGCGGAAGAACTTGCAAAAGGTGCACGTGCTGAAATCGTTCAAGTAATTGGAAGCACAATCGTTTTATACAAAGAATCAAGAGAAAATAAACAAATTAAGCTTCCTCGATAAAAAGACTAGCATGCGCTATTTTTATCGTTTATGCGTAATGATGTAGAGAGCGAAACCAATTGAACTTTTATTAATAGCAACTCTCTTCATTCCTAACCGAGGAGAGTTGCTGTATGTAAAAGGAAGGGGCGTTTCTTTTGAGAAAAATTGGCATCATTGGCGGTACATTTGATCCGCCTCACTATGGACATTTGCTAATTGCAAATGAAGTATATCACGCTTTGAACTTGGAAGAAGTATGGTTCTTGCCAAACCAGATTCCGCCACATAAACAAGGGCGGAATATTACAAGTGTAGAAAGTCGTTTACATATGTTAGAGCTCGCGACTGAGGCAGAAGAGCACTTTTCTATTTGTTTAGAAGAGCTAAGTAGGAAGGGCCCATCTTATACGTATGACACTCTGTTACAATTGACGAAGAAGTATCCGGATGTGCAGTTTCACTTTATTATTGGTGGGGATATGGTTGAGTATTTACCGAAGTGGTATAACATTGAAGCTTTACTTAATCTTGTAACGTTTGTTGGAGTTGCAAGACCTGGGTATACATTGCATACACCATATAAGATTACTACAGTGGAAATTCCGGAATTTGCAGTTTCTTCATCCTTATTACGTGAGAGATATAAGGAGAAGAAAACGTGTAAATATTTACTTCCCGAAAAAGTACAGGTATATATCGAGAGGAATGGGTTGTATGAATCGTGAGAATGCACTGCATATTGTCAAACAACAAATGCATGAAAAACGTTATATACACACAATTGGTGTAATGGAGACAGCGATTGAGCTTGCTAAGTTATACGGTGTGGACGAAAAAAAAGCAGAGATGGCAGCTATATTCCATGATTATGCGAAATGTAGAGCAATTTCAGAGATGGAAGAGATTATTAAACGTGAAGATTTGCCGAAAGATTTACTTTGCTATAACAAAGAGTTATGGCATGCACCTGTTGGGGCATACTTAGTAGAAAAAGAAGTAGGCATTACGGATTCTGAAATTTTGCAAGCTATTACATATCATACAAGTGGTCATGAGAATATGACGATGTTAGATAAAGTGATTTATGTAGCTGATTACATTGAACCTGGGCGAAAGTTTCCAGGAGTGGAAGAGGCTCGTAAACTCGCATATACGGATATAAATCAAGCTTTATTATTTGCGTTAAAGAGAACAATTCAATTTTTAATGGAAAAAGATCAGACGATTTATCCATTAACATTCCAAACATACAATGCAGTTATCAAGGAGGAAATGAGTAAATGAACGATAAAGATTTATTAGTATTAGCGGCAAAAGCAGCTGATGATAAGAGAGCAGAAGATATGGTTGTCCTAAATATGCAAGGTATTTCACCAATTGCAGATTATTTCATTATTTGTCACGGGAATTCAGACAAACAAGTGCAAGCAATTGCACGTGAAATTAAATCAAAAGCACATGAGTTCCAAATCGACGTACAACGTATGGAAGGGTTTGACGAAGCACGTTGGGTATTAGTTGATCTTGGAGATGTAGTTGCTCATGTATTCCATAAAGATGAGCGTAATCACTATAATTTAGAGCGTCTATGGGGCGATGTGCCACGTGAAGATATTACAGAAGAGCTAGGCCAATGAAATACGAACAATTTGCATTGTTGTACGACGAACTAATGAATGATGTCCCTTATGATAAATGGGTGGAATTTACAGAGGAAAGTTTACAGCAGGCAGATATGAAAGA
Organism: Bacillus sp. RZ2MS9; assembly: GCF_001816185.2. NCBI lineage: Bacteria > Bacillati > Bacillota > Bacilli > Caryophanales > Bacillaceae > Bacillus > Bacillus sp. RZ2MS9. Next base: position 4,260,394 of record NZ_CP049978.1, on the reverse strand, counting down.
GGCAAAAATTCTTGATGTAGCATGCGGTACAGGTAATGTAACCCTGCCGCTTGTGCAAAAGGGTTACGATTTAATAGGTGTCGATCTTTCAGAAGAAATGTTAACAGTCGCTCAGCAAAAACTAGGAGGAGAGGGATACTTTATTCCTTTTTATCAACAAGACATGCGAGAGCTTGATGTTCCAGGTGAGTTTGATTGTGTAACCATCTTTTGTGATTCATTAAATTATGTATTGCAAGAAGATGGAGTACAAGAAACATTTAGAAGAGTATTTCATCATTTACGTCAAGATGGTTTGTTTTTATTTGATGTACATTCTTTATATAAAATACATCATGTATTTCAAAATGAAACGTATACAGTGAATGGAGAAGAAATATCTCTTATTTGGAATTGCTTCCCTGGTGAAGAATCAAATAGTGTAGAGCATGATTTAACATTCTTTGTTCAAGATCCGGAAGAAGATGTGTACCATCGGTTTGACGAATGTCACGTGCAACGTGCATATCAAGTGGAAGAGTTAACGAAATGGCTTGAAGAAGCAGGTTTTACAGTGCTTCGTGTAACAGGTGATTTTGAGCGACTTGAAGTTACAGAACAAACAGAGCGTATTTTCTTCATGGCGAAGAAAAACGGATAAAACAAAAGCAACCGAGAAGGTTGCTTTTGTTTTATAAAGAAAATGTATTTTTAGTTCTAGCATAATCTGAAGATTGTATGCGTAAAGTGTGGGAATAGTAGTTGAAGTGAAAATGTATTGTAAAAAAGTAAGTATTTATAAAAAGGATTTGGAATGAAAATGACGTATTTATTATGTGTGTTTATTGAATTGCTGATCAACGCATTCTAAATCTTCATCAAATTTTTCATGTGTTCGCTCGATTAACTTATGGAACATATCTCCAACGTGTTCTTCTAAAACCCGAATGCCTTCCCCAGTAACGCCGCCTTTCACGCAAACCTTTTCTTGTAAGGTAGGTAATGTGAAGATTTCTTTTTCAAGTAATTTCCCCATCCCCACGACCATTTCACTTACTAAAGTAGTAGCCTCTTCGTGTGTAATATTTGTTTTATCTACAGCAGCGTTAATGAAGCATTGTAGTAAATAACTAAAGAAAGCAGGACCGCAACTTGCTATATCAGATGAAACGCGCGTTATATCTTCTTTTATTACAAGAGGTGTAGAAATGTTTTTGAATAGACGAAGTAGTTTTTGTTGCCATTCTTCAGAGCAATTATCTCCAAATGTAAATAGTGAGGCGCCAGAGAGAGCGCGATTTGTGATACTTGGAATGATACGCGCGACGTGGCAAGGTACGAGAGTCTCTAATTGTGATGGAGATATTGGACTTGTAATAGAAACTAAGCACGTTTCATCAGAAAAATGTTCAGCGTATTTTTTTAGGATAGGGTATATATCTATCGGCTTAACACAAATAAAAATAAGTTGTGATTGTTCGATTACTTCCGGGATTGTTTTTGCTATCTGAACAGAAGGGTATTTTTCTTTTATATGATATGCTTTTGCGGGCGTCCGATTAATGATTGTAAGGCAAGAAGGTTTGACAGCACGGGTTTCTAAAAATGCATCGATTAGTATATTTCCCATGTTTCCTGTCCCTATAATTCCTATGTTCAAAGTTTCATCCCTCCTTCGTAACAGCTTTCTCCTAAACAATATGAATGATGTTATAAATTTATGATTAGAGGTGTAAAATGATGTGGGATTTTCCGAAAAAGTGGTTAGGTTTAGTAGCTATTATTGGAACTTTACTTTTTCTTGTTTTTTGGAAAACGAATCAGAATGTAGAACGAACGCCTATTACAATGAATGTACAAGAGAAGGAGATAGAAAAAAAGGGTAAACCGAAAATATCGGATACAAAGGAACAGAAAAGAACAATTATAATTGATGTGAAAGGAGCGGTTAGTAAAGAAGGGGTATATGAAATGAAGGAAGGAGATCGTGTAAAGGATGCGGTTCAAAAGGCTGGTGGTTTTTTATCAGAAGTAGATATGAAAAAAGTAAATTTAGCACAAATTGTACAAGATCAAATGCTTCTTTATATACCGAGTAAAAATGAGTCAGAACAAGGGGTGCTTACTTCTTCTAAGGAAGATGGCAAGATTCGAATAAATACAGCGGCGAAAGAACAACTAGAAAAAATTACAGGGATTGGCTCTCGAAAGGCAGAAAGTATTTTGAAATATCGAGAAGAACATGGTCCATTTCAGAAAATAGAAGATTTATTAGAGATTGATGGGATTGGTGCGAAGTCTCTTGAAAAGATAAAAGGTCAAATTATTATTCCGTAAAAGATTGACGAAGTTTTTCTTCTTTCGCTACACTACAAGTAGACAAAAAAGTAGGTGAAAAATATGGAACGAATTTCATGGGATCAATATTTTATGACGCAAAGCCATCTACTATCTTTGCGTAGTACATGTACAAGGCTTGCGGTAGGAGCGACAATCGTTCGCGATAAACGAATTATTGCTGGTGGGTATAATGGTTCAATTAAAGGTGGCGTACATTGTATAGATGATGGTTGTTACGTAATCGATAATCATTGTGTTCGGACAATTCATGCCGAAATGAATGCTTTATTACAATGTGCCAAGTTTGGTGCGAAAACAGAGGAAGCAGAAATTTACGTTACGCATTTCCCTTGTTTACAATGTTGTAAGGCAATTATTCAAAGTGGTATTACAGCGGTTTATTATGCGCAGGATTATAAAAATCATCCATACGCCATAGAGTTATTTGAACAAGCGAACGTAACAGTGAAGCACGTTCCGCTAGAATATGATATTGCTGCATTAGAGGAGCAAAAACGTTATACAGAGTTGAAAGAATTATTTGCGTCTTTAGAAAAAGATAATTTATCAATGGAAGAATTACAGCATGTATTCACGAAAGCAAAAATGATGCTATAAGGAGTGAGTATAAGTTGCAGGAACAATGGGGGTATGTTGCAATCTCATTTATAATAGGGATTGCAATTGCCTTTTCCTCGTCACTTTTATTGATAGTTTTTTGCCTCTTTTTAAATGTTTTCTTCTGTTTATATCGCACTTCGCGTAAAACCTTCATTTTTTGTATTGTAGCGTGCTTTAATAGCGCCATATACACTTCCTATGTTCAAACGTGGAATAAGCCTCTAGGAGAGTCCTATGGAGTTACAAGAGGGGTTATACAAAATACACCGCTTGTTAATGGGGATCGCCTATCTTTTCAATTTGAAGATCAGAATAAAAATATAGTGCAGTTAAGTTATAGAATCAAATCAGTCTTGGAAAAGAAAAAAATGCAACAATTATACGCAGGGATATCATGTGTATTCGAGGGTGAGAGGAAAGAACCGGAAACAGCTCGGAATTTTCATGGTTTTAATTACCGTGATTATTTATACAAACAACATATTCATTTCACATTTGAGGCTACATATATTTCTGAATGCTATAAAACATCACTGTCGCTCGCGCAATGGATTCTTCTTTTGAGGCAACAAGTAATCTCGAAAGTTACAGAAATGTTTCCAGAGCAATCAGGTGCTTTTATGAATGCATTACTATTTGGTGATAGACAACAAATGACGTTTGAAGTGGAAGAGCAATATCAACAATTTGGTCTTGTACATTTGTTAGCAATTTCAGGTTCGCACATTGTATTGTTAATGGTGATAGTATATTTTATTTTGCTAAGAAGCGGTGTGACAAGGGAGGTAGCAACAATTTGCCTTATCGTTTGTATTCCTTTGTATATGGTTTTAGCAGGGGCGTCACCCTCTGTTATAAGAGCTTCTATAACAGGAGTTTTGATGTTGATTGCTTTTATGTGCTCGATTCGTTTGTCTAGTTTAGATGCTTTAAGTGTAACAGCTATATGCATGCTTATATATGACCCTTATCTTGTTTTTAATATTGGATTTCAGTTTTCTTTTGTAGGTAGCTTCGCTTTACTTTTGTCTGCTCCGTTATTGTTAGGAAGTAGCAACGGAGTAATCCGGAATTCTATTTATATTTCTATCATTTCACAGCTCGTTAGTACTCCGATTTTGTTATATCACTTTGGTTATTTTTCTCCATATAGCATTCTCCTCAATCTCTTATACGTTCCGTTTTTATCTATCATTGTATTACCATGTAGCATTATTATTTTACTGTGTATGCCAATTGTCCCGTTTCTCGCAAAAGGATTTGCCGATGTATTATCAATAGGCTTGAGTATGTCTAATGATTTTCTAAGTTATTGTGAAAGTTTACCATTTACCCAGCTTATCTTCGGGGAAACGCCCTTCAATCTTGTAGCTGTATATTGCGCGAGTATTGTCAGCATATTGATGGTTTGGGAACGGAGAGCGCCGAAAAAAATAGTTTGTATAGTTGCGAGTGTATTTCTTTTTATTAGCACATGTCATTATATATATCCATATTTTAGAGGAAGCGGAAGTGTAACATTTATTGATGTTGGACAAGGTGATGCAATATTAATTCGCCTTCCGTATGATAAAGGGATTTATCTTATTGATACAGGTGGAACGCTTCGTGTGAATAAGGAAGAATGGCAACAAAAAAAGCATGAATTTTCTGTTGGAAATGATGTTTTAATACCCTTTTTACAAAAAGAAGGTATTAAAACAATTGATAAATTAATCGTAACGCATGGAGATGCAGATCATATAGGTGCTGCGCAAGAATTATTATCATATATACCTGTAAAAGAAGTGGTATTTGGCCGAAAGGGAAAAGATGCAGTATTAGAAAAAGTAGTCAAGAAACAGGCATTAGAAAAGGAAATGAAAATAACTGAAGTGGGGGAAGGGGAGAGTTGGAGTGTAAATGAAGCGGAATTTTTTGTTTTAGCTCCAAAAGGAAAAGAAAAAAGTGAAAATAACGCTTCAATTGTAATATGGGCAAAATTTGGAGGGTTGAAGTGGCTATTTACAGGCGATTTGGAAGAAGAAGGGGAAAAGATTTTAGTAGAGGCATATCCAGATTTACAAGTGGATGTTTTAAAAGTTGCTCATCATGGGAGTAATACGTCATCTATAGAGCCTTTTTTGAACGTCATACAGCCTCGTGTAGCGATTATATCTGTTGGTAAGCAGAATAGGTATGGACACCCGCATAAAGAAGTGATAGAGCGTTTTGAGAAGATGGGGAGTGCGATATGGCGCACGGACAAGCAAGGTGCTATTTCCTATGTTTTTAAAGGGGAAAATGGAACCTTTAAAAGTAAAATCACATATGATAAAACACATAATAGATGAAAAAGAGAAGACTGCCATGAAGTGGCAGTCTTTAAGAACCGATAAATTTAATAACAGTTGCAATGATGAAAAGTGTTGCGAAAAAACCAAATGAGACGATAAATCCTACCCCTGAATCAATAGCGTCATTGCGTTTACTTTGAACGTTTTGTTCAAAATCATTCATTTAGAATCCCTCCCCAACATTCCACTTTAGTATAAAATATTGTCAGAAAAAAATCTACAATTTCCATATGAAGAGAAAACGAGCTTTTTTGTTACTTGTAAATCATGAAGTAATGTGAGTTTTTCGTTTCCAAGCATGTTAACAGTTGGCACTTATACTCAAATTTTTATTGCGAATAATAAAGGGAAGGTGATTACCGCACACCAATAAGAAACCCGGGGCTTATTGCGTGGCGTTTAATATAAATAAAGGGACGGGTTATAAAGCCTGTTCCTTTGTACTTGTAAAACAAAAGCTAGGGCATTAGTATAAATATATATTGCCAAGTTAGGGAGTAGGAAAAAGTATGAGTGATATACATAAAAAAATTAAAAAGAAACAGTTTGCTCCGTTATATTTAATATATGGAACGGAAGCTTTTTTTATAAATGAAACGATAAAGCTTATTACGACAGAAGCACTTGAAGAAGAAGATCGAGAGTTTAATGTTGTGACATACGATTTAGAAGAAGCGTATTTAGAAGATGTGGTTGAGGATGCGCGTACGCTTCCTTTCTTCGGAGAACGGAAAGTACTGTTAATAAAATCACCGCTATTTTTGACTTCGCAAAAAGAAAAGTTAGAGCAAAATATAAAAATTTTAGAAGAATACATTGGTGAACCTTCTCCATTTTCTATTCTTGTTTTTGTTGCGCCTTACGAAAAACTTGATGAGCGAAAAAAAATTACAAAACTATTAAAGAAAACAGCAGATGTAGTAGAAGCGAATGCAATGCAAGTACAGGATGTTCAGAAGTGGATTGTTGCTCGTGCAGATGAAGTGCATGTGCATATTGATAACGCGGCTGTTAGTTTGTTGCTAGAGCTTGTGGGAAGTAATGTAACGATGTTGGCGAAGGAAATGGACAAGTTAACGTTATACGTTGGTATGGGCGGAGAGATTACGACGAAACTTGTTGCAGAGCTTGTGCCAAAATCAGTTGAGCAAAATGTATTTGCTTTGACAGAAAAAGTGGTGAAAAAAGATATTGCAGGTGCAATGCAAATTTTGGATGGATTATTTACGCAGCAGGAAGAGCCGATTAAATTGCTTGCGTTATTAGTGAGTCAATTCCGCTTGTTGTATCAAGTGAAAGAGCTACAGCAACGTGGTTATGGACAAAATCAAATTGCGTCTCATATTGGTGTACATCCGTATCGTGTAAAGTTAGCAATGAATCAAACGAAGTTGTTCTCTTTTGAAGAATTAAAAAAAGTGATTATAGAATTAGCGGAAGCTGATTATAGTATGAAGACGGGAAAGATGGATAAGAAGCTTGTGCTCGAATTTTTCTTAATGCGATTAAATCATATGTGATGACACAAAAAAGTTCATGCACTTAGTGCATGAACTTTTTTGTATATAAAAAAACGATCCAAATGGATCGTTTTTTAAACGCCTTACGCGTTTACTTGTTTCGCTAAGCGAGATTTTTGACGAGCTGCAGCGTTTTGGTGGATAAGACCTTTACGAGCTGCTTTGTCAAGTTTTTTAGAAGCAGTTTTGAAAGCTTCTTTAGCATTTTCAAGATCGTTATTAGTAACTAAAGCTTCTACAGTTTTAACAGCAGAACGCATGTCAGACTTGATAGAAGCGTTATGTGCACGACGCTCTTCGCTAAGTTTAGCGCGTTTGATAGCAGATTTGATGTTTGCCATACTTTTCACCTCCCTGGTGCAATCGAATGACTCGATTCTTACATAGAACAAGTGATATTCTATCAAACGGTGAAGAGAATTGCAATAGTATATCCATGAAATTTCACGTAAAGGAAAGAATGACCTTATATAACTTTGGGAAATCTAACGATATTTACTATGAATTACGGAGGAGATACGATGAAAGAACCATTAGATTTAAGTAAATATAGCATTAGAACTGACCTTGCTGTAGAAGCTCATCAAATGTTGCAAGAAAGCCAAGAAGAACAAAAAGGGATACAGGGAGTTATTGTAAAAGAGAGAGAAGAAGAAGGTACTATAATTACAAAAGTAACGATTGATGAAGCTGCCTCTGAAGCGATGGGGAAAAAACCTGGAAATTATTTAACACTTGAAGTACAAGGGATACGTCAGCAAGATACAGAACTTCAACAAAAAGTGGAGCGTATTTTTGCAAAAGAATTTTCTTGTTTCTTAGAAGAGGTTGGAGTTACAAAAGAAGCAAGCTGTTTAATTGTAGGTCTTGGGAATTGGAATGTAACACCAGATGCTCTTGGACCGATAGTTGTAGAAAATGTATTAGTAACGAGACATTTGTTTCAATTGCAGCCTGAAAGTGTAGAAGAAGGATTTAGGCCTGTTAGTGCAATTCGGCCGGGGGTAATGGGGATTACAGGAATCGAAACGAGCGATGTTATTTATGGAATTATTGAGAAGACGAACCCGGACTTTGTAATTGCAATTGATGCATTAGCTGCCCGTTCTATTGAACGAGTAAATAGCACGATACAAATTTCTGATACTGGAATCCATCCTGGTTCGGGGGTTGGGAATAAACGTAAAGAACTAAGTAAAGACACATTAGGTATCCCTGTTATCGCAATTGGTGTTCCGACTGTGGTCGATGCTGTTTCGATTACAAGTGATACGATTGATTTTATTTTGAAACATTTTGGTCGAGAGATGAAAGAAGGGAATAAACCTTCACGATCTTTGTTACCAGCGGGATTTTCATTTGGAGAAAAGAAAAAATTAACAGAAGAAGATATGCCGGATGAAAAGAGCAGAAATATGTTTTTAGGTGCTGTTGGTACATTGGAAGAAGAAGAAAAAAGAAGGCTGATTTATGAAGTGCTATCTCCTCTTGGTCATAATTTAATGGTAACCCCAAAAGAAGTAGATACTTTTATTGAGGATATGGCGAATGTAATAGCGAGTGGTTTAAATGCAGCGCTACATCATCAAATTGATCAAGATAATACGGGAGCATATACACATTGAGGGGAACAGATAATTATGGTTTGAGTCGCTTTGCGCTTTTGTGTATATGTAGTGTAGCTTTATGTTTACTTATGATGATAGCAGGAGTGGCACTTGCTAATCATGGTTTGAAAAGTATGAAAGGCTATCAGCAATTGTCATATGAACAAATAGCTCATATGACAGGGACAGAAAGTACAGGTGCTGAATCAGAAATTTTGGGTAGCTCGTTTTCGGCCTCAGAAAAACAACAGCAATTAGAACGTTTAAGAAGTTTTAATGTTGTAGAAGGAATTGGGATGGCGGTAGCAAGTGTAGCTTATGAAATGACGAAGTTCGGGACGGATATAGTTGTTGGGAAAATAAAAGGAATTTTTAGCTAAGAGTAACATGGGAGGCGGTTGTTTTACTGATTTGTAAGACAGCCGTTTTAAAATTTGAAAAGGGTTTGTCTCTTATGGTTTATTCGCATAAGATATAGATAGAATGATTTGTATCGTAAGCAGCACGAGTTTTCATTGAATCTTTGTTGCTCTATTGATATAATCAGTGCTAGTGTATATTGGCGAGACTATTAGGAGTTGAGAACATAGATGAATAAAGAAGAAAGAGCAAAAAGACAGTCCAAAATTCGTAATTTCTCTATTATTGCTCATATTGACCACGGAAAATCAACGTTAGCAGACCGTATTTTAGAGAAAACAAACGCGTTAACACAACGCGAAATGAAAGCTCAGTTGCTTGACTCTATGGATTTAGAGCGTGAGCGTGGTATTACAATCAAATTAAACGCAGTACAATTAAACTATAAAGCAAAAGATGGTGAAGAGTATATTCTTCATTTAATTGATACACCAGGACATGTCGACTTTACGTACGAAGTATCTCGTAGTTTAGCGGCTTGTGAAGGCGCGATTCTTGTAGTAGATGCAGCGCAAGGTATTGAAGCGCAAACGTTAGCAAACGTATACTTAGCGCTTGATAACAATTTAGAAATTTTACCAGTTATTAATAAAATCGACTTACCAAGTGCGGATCCAGAACGTGTACGTCAAGAGGTAGAAGATGTAATTGGTTTAGATGCATCAGAAGCGGTACTTGCTTCTGCGAAAGCTGGAATTGGTATTGAAGAAATTTTAGAACAAATTGTTGAAAAAGTACCAGCTCCTTCGGGTGATTCAGAAGAGCCATTACAATGTATGATTTTCGACTCTTTATATGATCCGTACCGCGGTGTAATTGCTTATATCCGTGTTGTAAATGGAACAGTAAAAGTTGGCGATAAAGTACGTATGATGGCAACGGGTAAAGAATTTGAAGTAACAGAAGTAGGTGTATTTACACCGAAAACTACGCAACGTGACGAGTTAACAGTAGGTGATGTAGGTTTCTTAGCAGCATCGATTAAAAATGTTGGTGACACACGTGTTGGTGATACGATTACACATGCGAAACGTCCAGCTGCAGAGCCGTTAGCAGGTTACCGTAAGTTAAATCCGATGGTATTCTGTGGTCTGTATCCAATTGACTCTGCTCGTTATAACGATTTACGTGATGCATTAGAAAAATTAGAGTTAAACGATTCTGCTCTTGAGTTTGAACCAGAAACATCTCAAGCGCTAGGATTTGGTTTCCGTTGTGGTTTCTTAGGGCTTCTTCACATGGAAATCATTCAAGAACGTATTGAACGTGAATTTAAGATTGACTTAATTACAACAGCGCCAAGCGTTATTTATAAAGTTTATTTAACTAACGGTGAAGATGTTATTGTTGATAACCCATCTAATATGCCAGATCCACAGTCTATCGATCGTGTAGAAGAGCCGTTTGTGAAGGCTTCAATTATGGTTCCGAATGACTATGTTGGAGCTGTAATGGAGATTTGCCAAGGTAAACGTGGAACGTTTATTGATATGCAATATTTAGATGAAACGCGTGTTACATTAACATATGAAATCCCGTTATCAGAAATCGTATATGACTTCTTCGATCAATTGAAATCAAATACGAAAGGGTATGCATCATTTGACTACGAGTTAATTGGCTATAAACCATCTAAACTTGTGAAAATGGATATTCTTTTAAATAATGAACAAGTGGATGCTTTATCATTTATCGTACACCGTGATTCAGCGTATGACCGTGGTAAAGTAATCGTAGAGAAATTAAAAGAATTAATTCCGAGACAACAATTTGAAGTGCCAATTCAGGCGACTATCGGAAATAAAGTTGTAGCACGTTCTACAATTAAAGCGATGCGTAAAAACGTACTTGCAAAATGTTACGGCGGTGACATTTCTCGTAAGCGTAAACTTCTTGATAAGCAAAAAGAAGGTAAAAAACGTATGAAGTCTGTTGGTTCTGTAGAAGTACCGCAAGAGGCATTTATGGCTGTACTGAAAATGGATGACAACTAATATTTGAAATAAAAAAGAAGTCGTTTGTGCGGCTTCTTTTTTCTGTATAATTACTTTTTAGACATCTGAGCAGCTCTCATTTACAATAATGAGAGAGCTTTTTAGTTCATATAGAGTTAGGAGATTGTTAATGTCCGAAAATATTCGAAAAGATATTCAAGATAAAATACAAAATGGTAATTTTAATTGTGAAAAGGAATTGACGCTTTCTATTATTAGTGGAAAGTGGAAAGTTGTGATACTGTGGCATCTTGGTGTGGAAGGACCACATCGTTTCAGTGAATTACAACGGTTATTCCCAAGCATTTCTCATAAAGTTTTGTCGAACCAATTAAAAGAGTTAATGGAAGATGGAATTGTTGATCGGACAGTATATCCCGAAATTCCTCCTCGCGTTGAGTATTATATGACGGAACTAGGCATGTCACTTTTACCGATCGTTGAAATGATGTATGATTGGGGAAAAATGCGAATGGAACAAATTCGTAATACGTTAGAGAAGTAGAGAACCCTCCGGAGTGCGGAGGTTTTCTTTTTAGAAAGGTAGGAGTTATATTTGGTACAAGCTGCATATATTCATATTCCGTTTTGTCAGCACATTTGTCACTATTGTGATTTTAATAAAGTGTTTATTGAACGCCAACCGGTTGATCAATATTTAGATTATTTAGAGAAGGAAATAATAAATACGGTTCAAAAAGTTCCGTTTGATAGTATAAAAACGATTTTTGTGGGCGGGGGAACTCCGACAGCGTTAAATATGGAACAGACAAAAAAATTACTCGAGATTATTAATCGTCATTTGCGTCCGTTCGCCCCAAATTGTGAATTAACATTTGAAGCGAATCCAGGAGATCTGCCGAAAGAGAAGTTGAATGTACTGCTAGAAGGTGGAGTGAATCGAATTAGTTTTGGTGTGCAAACGTTCCGTGATGAACTGCTTGAGAAAATCGGGCGCAAGCATACGAGGGAAGATGCATTCCTCGCGATTCGAGAAGCACAGGAAGTAGGATTTAAAAATATTAATGTAGATATTATTTATGCTTTGCCAGGACAGACGATAGAAGATGTAAAAGAAACATTAGATATTGCTTTTACGCTTGGTGTACAACATTTCTCTGCATATTCATTAATTGTGGAACCTAAAACAGTGTTTTATAACTTAATGAACAAAGGGAAATTGCGTCTTCCGGGTGAAGACCATGAAGCGAAAATGTATGAAATAGTAATGGATGAAATGGAGAAACACGGTTATAACCAGTATGAAATTAGTAATTTCTCAAAAGGTGACAATAAAAGTAGACATAATCTCACATACTGGAATAATGAAGAGTATTATGGATTTGGAGCTGGAGCTCATAGTTATGTGAACGGGGAACGTATTCAAAATGTAGGTCCGCTGAAGCAATATTTTAATAAAATTGATGAAACAGGATTTCCGTATTTAGATGTTCACAAAGTGACGGAGAAAGAAAGAATGGAAGAAGAGCTGTTCTTAGGGCTTCGAAAAACAAAAGGTGTTTCTAAAACGGCGTTCCGCAATAAATTTAATGTAGAGATGGATCAAGTTTTCGCGAAGCAGTTACAAAGCAACCAAGAGCAGGGATTGCTTGAAGAGGAAGATGGACATGTGCGTTTAACGCGAAAAGGAAAATTATTAGGGAATGAAGTATTCCAATCATTTTTGATTGACTAATTAAATGTTCCATAGGCGTGAAAAAGTTTCATTATTTCGTGACGTTTCCGTTGACAATTGAATGTCAATTTTGGTAAGTTATTAATAGATTTAGCACTCAAAGACAAAGAGTGCTAACAGAGGTGATGATGAGATGCTTACGGAACGTCAGCTCTTAATTTTACAAACAATTATTGATGACTTTATTGGATCAGCGCAGCCCGTTGGGTCTAGAACGTTGGCTAAAAAAGATGAAATTACATTTAGTTCAGCTACTATTCGAAATGAAATGGCGGACTTAGAAGAATTAGGTTTTATTGAAAAAACGCACAGTTCTTCTGGACGTGTTCCTTCTGAGAAAGGCTACCGATTTTATGTAGACCATCTTTTAGCACCGCAAAACTTACCGAACGCTGAAATTGTACAAATTAAAGATTTATTTGCTGAAAGAATTTTTGAAGCGGAAAAAATTGCACAACAATCTGCTCAAATTTTATCAGAACTTACGAATTATACGGCCATTGTTCTTGGACCGAAGTTAAGTACAAATAAACTTAAAAATGTACAAATTGTGCCGCTTGATCGTCAAACTGCTGTCGCTATTATTGTAACCGATACAGGGCATGTACAAAGTAAAACGATTACCGTTCCGGAATCTGTTGATTTATCAGATTTAGAAAAAATGGTTAATATTTTAAATGAAAAGCTATCTGGCGTACCGATGGAAGAACTTCATAATAAAATCTTTAAGGAGATTGTTACAGTTTTACGTGGGTATGTTCATAATTACGATAGTGCAATAAAAATGTTGGATGGTACATTTCAAGTTCCGTTATCGGAAAAGATATACTTTGGAGGAAAAGCAAATATGCTTTCGCAGCCAGAGTTCCATGACATTCAAAAGGTTAGATCTTTACTTACCATGATTGATAATGAAGCCGAATTTTATGACATTTTGCGTCATAAACAAGTCGGGATTCAAGTGAAAATTGGTAGGGAAAACTCTTCGACGGCTATGGAGGATTGTAGTTTAATTTCTGCAACATATTCAATCGGCGAAGAGCAACTTGGAACAATTGCTATTTTAGGTCCTACGAGAATGCAATATTCTCGTGTAATTAGTTTGTTACAGTTATTTACGAGACAATTTACTGATGGACTTAAAAAGTAAATGAGAGTAATACATTCGCTCAAGTGATGAAATTTTCATTGCTGTGTGTAATATATAATGCTTAGGTAATCATGCTATGCATGATACCTAATACCTTTTAAGGAGGTGAATATTGTGGAAGAGCGTAACGAACAAGTGGTAGAAGAAGTAAAAGAAGCGCAAGTTGAAGAAGCTGTCACGCCAGAAAACAGTGAAGAAACTGTAGAAGAAAAAAGTGAGGCTGCTCTTTTACAAGAAAAAGTAGATGAGCTACAAGCGAAACTAACGGAAACGGAAGGTCGCACATTACGTCTACAAGCTGATTTTGAAAATTATAAGCGCCGTGTCCAAATGGATAAACAGGCTGCTGAAAAATATAGAGCACAAAGTCTAGTTTCAGACATCTTGCCAGCTCTTGATAATTTTGAAAGAGCAATGCAAGTGGAAGCGACTGATGAGCAAACGAAATCCTTGTTACAAGGTATGGAAATGGTGCATCGTCAATTGTTAGAAGCGCTGACTAAAGAAGGTGTGGAAGTGATTGAAGCTGTTGGTAAACAGTTTGATCCTAATGAACACCAAGCTATTATGCAAGTGGAAGATAGTGAATTTGAATCAAACGCGGTTGTGGAAGAATTCCAAAAAGGTTATAAACTAAAAGACCGTGTGATTCGCCCATCAATGGTAAAAGTAAATCAATAATTTACATAAAACTAGGAGGATTCGCCATGAGTAAAATTATCGGTATTGACTTAGGTACAACAAACTCTTGTGTAGCTGTTATGGAAGGTGGAGAACCAAAGGTTATCCCAAATCCAGAAGGAAACCGTACAACACCTTCTGTTGTAGCTTTCAAAAATGAAGAACGTCAAGTTGGGGAAGTTGCAAAGCGCCAAGCAATTACAAACCCAAATACAATCATGTCTGTTAAACGTCATATGGGTACAGACTACAAAGTAGAAGTTGAAGGTAAAGATTATACACCTCAAGAAATTTCTGCAATCATTTTACAAAACTTAAAAGCTTCTGCTGAAGCATACTTAGGTGAAACAGTAACGAAAGCTGTTATTACAGTACCTGCATACTTCAACGATGCAGAGCGTCAAGCAACGAAAGATGCTGGTCGTATCGCTGGTTTAGAAGTTGAGCGTATTATTAACGAGCCAACAGCAGCAGCACTTGCTTACGGTTTAGAAAAACAAGACGAAGAACAAAAAATCTTAGTATATGACTTAGGTGGCGGTACATTTGACGTATCTATCCTTGAGTTAGCAGACGGCACATTCGAAGTTATTTCAACTGCTGGTGACAACCGTCTTGGTGGCGATGACTTTGACCAAGTTATCATCGATCACTTAGTAGCTGAGTTCAAAAAAGAAAATAACATTGATTTAAGCCAAGATAAAATGGCGCTTCAACGCTTGAAAGATGCAGCTGAAAAAGCGAAAAAAGATCTTTCTGGTGTAACACAAACTCAAATTTCATTACCATTCATTAGTGCTGGAGCTGCTGGTCCATTACACTTAGAATTAACGTTAACAAGAGCGAAATTCGAAGAGCTTTCAGCAGGTCTTGTTGAAAGAACATTAGAGCCAACTCGTCGTGCATTAAAAGACGCTGGTTTTGCTCCAAGCGAATTAGATAAAGTTATTCTTGTTGGTGGATCTACTCGTATCCCAGCTGTACAAGAAGCTATTAAACGTGAAACTGGTAAAGAGCCATATAAAGGTGTAAACCCTGATGAAGTTGTAGCATTAGGTGCTGCAGTTCAAGGTGGCGTACTTACTGGTGATGTAGAAGGCGTTCTATTATTAGACGTAACTCCACTTTCTTTAGGTATTGAAACTATGGGTGGCGTGTTCACGAAATTAATCGAGCGTAACACTACAATTCCAACAAGTAAGTCACAAGTATTCTCGACAGCTGCTGATAATCAACCAGCAGTAGACATTCACGTATTACAAGGTGAGCGTCCAATGTCGGCTGACAACAAAACGTTAGGTCGTTTCCAATTAACTGACCTTCCACCAGCACCACGTGGTATTCCACAAATCGAAGTAACATTCGATATTGATGCGAACGGTATCGTTAACGTACGTGCGAAAGACTTAGGAACAAGCAAAGAGCAAGCTATTACAATCCAATCTTCTTCAGGTCTTTCTGATGAAGAAGTAGAACGTATGGTACAAGAAGCGGAAGCAAATGCTGACGCTGACCAAAAACGTAAGGAAGAAGTTGAACTTCGTAACGAAGCTGACCAACTTGTATTCCAAACAGACAAAGTTGTAAAAGATTTAGAAGGTAAAGTAGATGCAGCTGAAGTTGCAAAAGCAACAGAAGCGAAAGAAGCATTACAAGCTGCAATTGAGAAAAACGAGCTTGAAGAAATTCGTGCGAAAAAAGATGCTTTACAAGAAATCGTACAACAATTAACTGTTAAATTATACGAGCAGGCTCAAGCAGCTGCTGGTCAAGCAGAAGGTGCGCAAGGTGCACAAGATGCTGGCGCAAAGAAAGACAATGTAGTTGACGCTGAGTTTGAAGAAGTAAAAGAAGACAAGTAATTCAATTGTAAACATAATAAGTAAGATGACAAAAAGTCAAAGTCAAGCGTGCCTTGACTTTGGCTTTTTTCACGAATGAGAAGCGATGTGTGAGGATCTTAAGTTTTTCGCTTTGCATACTGTAAGTGAGGAAACTTTGTTGCAAAGCACTTTCTTTCGGTGTTAAAATTACGTTTATGTGAAAGATTCGGGGGTTGTAAATTTATGAGTAAACGAGACTATTATGAGGTCCTTGGACTTAGCAAGGGCGCTTCAACAGATGAAATTAAAAAAGCGTATCGTCGTTTGGCTAAAAAATACCATCCAGACGTAAGTAAAGAAGAAAATGCAATTGAAAAGTTTAAAGAAGTACAAGAAGCATACGAAGTGTTAAGTGATGATCAAAAGCGTGCACAGTACGATCAATTTGGTCATGCTGGTGCAAATCAAGGATTCGGTGGATTTGGCGGCGGAGGAGACTTCGGCGGTGGCTTCGGTTTTGAAGATATATTTAGTTCTTTCTTTGGCGGTGGTGGCGGCAGACGTCGTGATCCAAATGCTCCGCGCCAAGGTGCTGACTTACAATATCAAGTCACTTTAGATTTTGAAGAAGCTATTTTTGGTAAGGAATTAAATGTGGAAATTCCAGTAGAAGATCCATGTGATACTTGTAAAGGTAGTGGAGCAAAACCAGGAACTTCAAAAGAAACATGTAAACATTGTTCAGGCTCTGGTCAAGTGAGTGTAGAACAAAACACACCGTTTGGTCGTATCGTAAATCGTCAAGCTTGTGGTCATTGTTCAGGAACTGGACAAATTATTAAAGAAAAATGTACGACATGTCACGGTTCAGGTAAAGTTCGTAAACGTAAAAAAATCAATGTTAAAATTCCAGCGGGTATCGATAATGGTCAACAAATTCGTGTGTCTGGAAAAGGTGAAGCCGGCGTAAATGGCGGACCAGCAGGAGACTTATATGTTGTCGTTCATGTAAGAAATCATGAATTCTTCGAGCGTGAAGGAGATCACATTATTTGCGAAATGCCATTAACATTTGCGCAAATGGCGCTTGGTGATGAAGTGGAAGTTCCTACTGTTCATGGTAAAGTGAAGCTGAAAATTCCAGCAGGAACACAAACTGGAACAGAATTCCGCTTAAAAGGAAAAGGTGCTCCGAACGTACGTGGATACGGCCAAGGAGATCAATATGTAGTCGTTCGTGTTGTTGTACCGACGAAATTGACTTCGCAGCAAAAAGATTTATTACGTGAATTTGCAGGACAAGAAGAGCAGGATGATAGTTTATTCGGAAAGCTTAAACGTGCTTTCAAAGGGGAATAATGGAAATAAAAAATGGAGTTGGTAAATTGTGAAATGGTCAGAAATTAGTATTCATACAACAGAAGAAGCAGTAGAAGCTGTCTCTCATATTTTACATGAAGCTGGTGCTAGTGGAGTTGCGATTGAGGATCCAGCGGAGTTAACGAAAGAGCGCGAGCAACAATATGGTGAAATTTATGCATTGAACCCAGATGAATATCCGGCGGAAGGTGTATTAATAAAAGCGTATTTCCCGCAAACGGATTCTTTACATGAAACGATTGCAGGTGTAAAATCATCTATTGATGTGCTTCCATCTTACGACATCGAAATTGGTACTGGAAATATTACCGTTAACGAAGTCAATGAAGAAGATTGGGCTACTGCTTGGAAAAAATATTACCATCCAGTACAAATTTCTGATACATTCACAATCGTACCGACTTGGGAAGAATATACACCATCTTCTCCTAATGAAAAAATCATTGAATTAGACCCGGGTATGGCGTTTGGTACAGGAACTCATCCAACAACAACGATGTGTATCCGTGCTTTAGAAAAAACAGTACAGCCAGGTGACACTATTATTGATGTAGGAACAGGTTCTGGTGTACTTAGTATTGCGGCTGCAAAATTAGGTGCGTCTTCTGTTCAAGCATATGATTTAGATCCGGTTGCGGTTGAAAGTGCAGAAATGAATGTACGTTTAAATAAAACAGATGATATCGTGTCTGTTGGACAAAATAGTCTTTTAGAAGGCATTGAAGGTCCTGTTGATTTAATCGTAGCTAACTTATTAGCAGAAATTATTCTATTATTCCCTGAAGATGCAGCAAGAGTTGTGAAGTCAGGTGGATTATTTATTACATCGGGCATTATTGCTGCGAAGGAAAAAGTAATTTCTGAGGCGTTAGAACAAGCTGGATTTACAATTGAAGAAGTGTTACGAATGGAAGATTGGGTAGCAATTATTGCACGAAATGCGTAATATAGATTTTAGTCTATAATGAAAAGGGGAGTCTCTCACTATAAGGTGAGAGACTTGCCGTTTGTTATATGAAAAATGATAACGTTTCGTTCTTTTCGTAAGTGTTGACTTACGAAAGGAACGAAACTCTACTAAGGTGATTATATGCAACGTTATTTTGTAGAAGAGAAATATGTAAATGAGACAAGTATTCGCATTGTAGGTGATGACGTACATCATATCGCAAGAGTGATGCGTATGTCAGCTGGTGATCATATTTATTGCTGTGTAAACGGAAAAACAGCAGTATGTTCAATTGATGAAATTACCAGTGAATTTATTAATACGGCTATTGTAGAATGGGTAGAGGCGTCAAGTGAACTTCCTGTTTTCGTGACGATTGCAAGTGGACTGCCAAAAGGAGACAAGCTAGAGTTAATTTTTCAAAAAGGAACTGAGCTTGGGGCAGCTGCATTCTTACCATTTCAAGCATCTCGCTCTATCGTAAAATGGGATGCGAAAAAAGCTGATAAAAAAGTTGAGCGTTTAAGAAAAATTGTGAAAGAAGCTGCGGAACAATCACATAGAAGTGAAATTCCAGAAGTACATGCTCCGGCATCATTTAAGCAATTGCTTTCAATGAGTGGTGAGTATGATGTTTGTCTTGTTGCTTACGAAGAGGAAGCAAAACAAGGTGAGAAATCTAATTTTGCGAAAGCTTTAACGACAATGAAACCAGGTCAAAAGCTATTGATTGTATTTGGCCCAGAAGGCGGTTTAGCTGAGGAAGAGATTACAGCGCTTCGTGAACATAAATTTGTACCATGTAGTTTAGGACCAAGAATTTTAAGAACAGAAACGGCGCCGTTATACGCGTTAAGTGCTGCTTCGTATCATTTTGAATTGATGGGGTGATGATCAATGTCAACTGTTGCGTTCCATACGTTAGGTTGTAAAGTAAACCACTATGAAACAGAAGCCATTTGGCAATTGTTTAAACAAGGTGGTTATGAAAGAACAGAATATGAAAAGAAAGCTGATGTATATGTTATTAACACATGTACAGTAACGAATACTGGGGACAAAAAAAGCCGTCAAGTAATCAGACGTGCTGTGCGTCAAAATCCAGATGCAGTTATTTGCGTAACGGGATGTTATGCACAAACATCTCCAGCTGAAATTATGGCGATTCCGGGTGTAGATATTGTAGTTGGTACACAGGATCGTGAAAAGATGTTAGGTTACATCGAAGAATTCCGTAAAGAGCGTCAACCAATTAATGCTGTCCGTAATATTATGAAAACACGTGTGTACGAAGAACTTGATGTACCTTATTTCACGGATCGTACACGTGCGTCTTTAAAAATACAAGAGGGTTGCAATAACTTCTGTACATTCTGTATCATTCCTTGGGCGCGTGGTTTAATGCGTTCTCGTGATGGAAAAGAAGTTATTAAACAAGCACAACAATTAGTGGATGCAGGCTATAAAGAAATCGTATTAACGGGTATTCATACAGGTGGATACGGCGAAGACATAAAAGATTATAACTTAGCTGGATTACTTCGTGATATGGAAGCGGAAGTAGACGGATTAAAACGTCTTCGTATTTCTTCTATTGAAGCGAGTCAAATTTCAGATGAAGTAATTGAAGTGTTAGATAAATCTGAAGTAGTTGTACGCCACTTGCATATTCCGTTGCAATCTGGTTCTAATACTGTATTAAAACGTATGCGTCGTAAATATACGATGGAGTTCTTCCAAGAGCGTTTAGATCGTTTGAAAGAAGCGTTACCAGGCCTTGCGATTACATCTGACGTAATCGTTGGTTTCCCAGGTGAAACAGAAGAAGAATTCATGGAAACATACAATTTCATTAAAGAGAACCGCTTCTCTGAGTTACATGTGTTCCCTTACTCAAAACGTACAGGAACACCTGCAGCACGCATGGAAGATCAAGTTCCTGAAGATGTGAAGAACGATCGTGTTCATCGTTTAATTGAGCTATCTAATCAATTAGCGAAAGAGTACGCATCAGCGTTTGAAGGTGAAGTGCTTGAAATCATTCCGGAAGAGCAATTTAAAGAGGGCGACCGTGAAGGCTTATATGTAGGTTATACAGATAACTACTTGAAAATTGTATTTGAAGGATCAGAAGAATTAATTGGTAAGCTAGTGAAAGTGAAAATTACGAAAGCTGGTTATCCATATAACGAAGCGCAATTTGTTCGTGTTCTTGAAGATGATGTAAAAAAAGAATCAGCTAGCGCATAAAAAGAGCGTGCAACCGGAAACGGTTTGCATGCTTTCTTTGTTTGAAGCGGTTAAGTACTATAAGGTGGGGAGGCGTTTCATGCATCCCTGTATGAAAAAAGATGAAATGATAAAAATATAGTTGTCTTCATCAGTAAAGGATACTAGCTATTTGCATAACTTTTGAAAAGGAAATGCTTCTATTCTTCTTTTATTCTGCCAAATAGTTGACCTGAAGTGATAAAATGTATTATAATCGTAAAAGACATGCTGAAGAAGTGTTTCTTTTTGCATGCTGAAGTTAGTATGTAAGTGTGATGTTTCGGAGGGAGGGAAAGAGAATGTCAAAAACAGTCGTTCGTAAAAACGAGTCTTTGGAGGATGCACTTCGCCGTTTTAAAAGATCGGTTTCTAAAACTGGTACACTTGCTGAAGCAAGAAAGCGCGAGTTTTATGAAAAACCAAGTGTAAAACGTAAGAAGAAATCTGAAGCGGCAAGAAAGCGTAAATTCTAAGAGAGGGTGTAAGTTATGAGTCTTCTCGGTCGTTTAAACGATGATATGAAACAAGCGATGAAGAATAAACAAAAAGAAAAATTAACCGTTATTCGTATGGTTAAGGCTGCTTTACAAAATGAAGGTATTAAACTGCAACATACTCTTACTGAAGAAGAGGAAATAACAGTTTTAGCTCGTGAAGTAAAACAGTATAAGGACTCCCTCCTTGAATTTAAAAAAGCTGGTCGTGAAGACCTTGTTAATAAACTGCAAAGTGAAATTCAGATTTTAAGCGCATATTTGCCAGAGCAATTAACTGAAGAAGAACTAGTTGATGTAATCAAGCAAGTTATTTCTGAAGTTGGTGCGACTTCTAAAGCAGATATGGGTAAGGTGATGACTGCTGTTATGCCGAAAGTAAAAGGTAAAACAGACGGATCACTTGTGAATAAGCTGGTTATCCAGCTATTAGCGTAAAAAAACGTCTCATTTCGTATGAGACGTTTTTTTATTGTTCTTATTAAGGAGAAACGCTATATTGTTTAAAAAGGGTTTCTATAAGTGATAGAAACCCCTCTAGTTAAAGTTTCAATTTATTATTTCCTTGTATAATTCCGATTCTACACCTATTCTTACTTCCTTGTATAATTCCGATTCTACACCTATTCTTACTTCCTTGACTAAAACTTCTTTCGCAAATAAAAGCTAAGTACCGAACCTTCTGAAAATCAGATTGAAGTTTTATAGCTTGCTCTTCAGCATAATCCTCAAAGGTAACGAAAGAGATTCTAACTATTTTAGATTTTGCATCAGTTGCATAAAATGGCCGGATATTACTGTCGATAATTTGTTTTATAACATTCGAAATTTCTTGACTAAAGCCAATTTACTTTCGTATTTCCTCGTTTATTAATTCATTTTTTAATGAACCCTAATATTTTTTGAAATTCATATAACAACCATCTATAAAATATTCTTACTTACAACGTAACATTCAGAGTGGAGAAATTTTCTTTTTTTGATTTTATCCCTCATTAACGGGCAGCCCGATTGGTGAGGGGGGATTAAAGTTTCACTTTATCTCATTTGTCCAATAAATGACAACTACTTATTCTATGGTCAGTATGTCACATCCAGAACGAATTGTAACAGTTTTTTTCAAGTTTCTAACTTCTCGCTAGGCTCAATTTCTTAATGTAACTTGTACTGATATCCTGTAGGGGCGCATATTCTTGTATTAATACTTCTATTATTAAAGGTAACATCCTTTGATCCATCATTGTCCTGACAAATATGATTTCATATAGCGACTGTTTTAATTAACATGATATGAACTCTTACAGAATATAGTTATGTTAGTGAAGTCGTTATAACACGATAGGCACTTGTGAAGAAATACATATATATGGGATGAGAGGGGGTCTTTCGAGATGAAGAAATTAGAACAAATGAAAAATTGGTTGACAAAACAAGTAGACCTACCAGTGGATGTATTAATGGATCTACCTCGGATTACTCTTGTTGGGCAAATACATATTTATATAGAAAATCATCGGGGGTTATTAGTGTTTTCAGATAAAGAAGTACGATTGCTTTTAAAACACGGTCAATTATTAATTAAAGGACAATCCTTTGTTATTAAAACGATTCTTCCAGAAGAGCTTTTGCTCGAAGGGATAATTGAGCAAGTAACATTTTTAGAAAATGAAAAAAAAGGTGATTGAAGTGAAACTTCCATTTGTGAAGTTTTTCTTCTTTATCCTGTAAAAGTTCCGTTGATAGAGACTGATTACAGTTTTACTCGGTTTCATTTTAGTACGAGCTATTTTAATGTTTCAAATAAAAAGTAGTATATCTACTTTTAGAAAGGTAGTGAAGGTGGTAAATGAAAAATAAATGGTTTATAAAGTGGCTTGGATATGTAAAAGTGCGAATTGAAGGTAGAGGAGCGGAACGGTTTGTTAATGAATGTGTACGGAGGAATTTATTAGTTTGGGATGTTAAAAAGATAGCTGATGAAACGTTAGTTTTTTGTATGTTGTTACGCGATGTGAAAAAAATAAAACCAATTTATAGAAAAAATGAATGTAAATTATATTTTATTGGACGTTATGGTTTTCCTTTTTGGAATAAGCGTTTAATTAAAAATAGTGGATTTTTAATTGGTTTTTTAATTTTCTTTTTTGGTGTGATTGCAATGTCAAATATGGTTTGGAAAATTGAAATTACAGGAGCAAAACCTGAAACGGAATATATATTGATGAAAGAATTGGATAAAATGGGTATTAAAAAAGGGAAACTACAATTTCAAATGCCGAATGTAGAAGATGTACAACGCCATTTGACAGATAATATTAATGCCATTACTTGGGCGGGACTAGAAGTAAGAGGAACGACGTATCATTTTAAAATTGTTGAAAAAAACGAACCGAAGAAAGAAAAGGAACAAAGGCCGCAAAATTTAGTAGCAAAAAAAGAAGCGATTATTACAAAGACGTTCGTAGAAGTTGGAAAGCCGGTTGTACTGAAAAATGATCATGTAGAAAAAGGGCAGATTCTCGTATCAGGAATATATGGTAATGAGGAAAGTCCGACGATTGTTTCAGCGAAAGGTATTGTGTATGGAGAAACGTGGTATACATCTAAGGTGGATGTCCCGTTAAAGACGCAATTCCAAGTGTATACTGGTAATGTATACAATGAACATTTTCTTAAATTTGGGGATACGAAAATAAAAATATGGGGATTTCAGCATGATAAGTATAAACGCTCTCGTACTGAAAGTGTAAAGCATGATGTGAAATTATTTGGTTTTACACTGCCGATTGCATATGAAAAAGATGTTGTGAGAGAAGAGGAAGAAGCGAATCGAGAATATACAGAAAAGCAAGCGCTGAAAGTAGCGAAAGAGATGGCCGAAAAAGAACTAAAGAAAAAATTGGATGAACATGCTATGATTGTAAGTGATAAGATTTTGAGTAAAGAGGTTGAGGCGGGTCAACTAAAGGTCACATTGCATTATACTGTGGTTGAAAATATTGCAGAGCCACAACCAATATCCGAATCCGATATTCAAGGAGACTGAGTAATGGCAGAACAATTAGTAGAAATGAACCAACAATTGGAAAATACTAACGAAGCAATCGCTCTTTTTGGAGTCAATGATGCACATTTAAAAGTAATTGAACGAGAACTGAATGTATCGATCGTAACTAGAGGAGAAACTGTTCATGTATCTGGGGCAGTTGAAACGGTGACACTCGTAGAAAAAATCTTACAGCAATTACTTGTTGTAATTCGTAAAAGTATATCAATTTCAGAGAGAGATGTTGCGTATGCAATTCAGCTTGCACAACAAGGGAAAATTGCTCAATTTGAAGAGTTATATGAAGAAGAAATTTTCAAGACTGCAAAAGGTAAATCCATTCGTGTAAAAACAATGGGGCAAAGACGATATATTCATGCGATGAAGAAGAATGATATTGTCTTTGGGATAGGGCCTGCAGGAACTGGAAAAACATACTTAGCTGTAGTAATGGCTGTGAGGGCTTTAAAACAAGGGTATGTAAAGAAAATTATTTTAACAAGACCTGCTGTAGAAGCTGGAGAAAATTTAGGTTTTTTACCAGGGGATTTGAAAGAGAAGGTAGATCCATACTTACGCCCATTATATGATGCCTTACATGATATTCTTGGACAAGAATATACGCAGCGTATGATGGAGCGAGGAGTAATTGAAATCGCGCCACTTGCTTATATGAGGGGGCGTACGCTTGATGATTCATTTGTTATTTTAGATGAGGCTCAAAATACAACGGGTGCTCAAATAAAAATGTTTTTAACAAGATTAGGTTTTAGTTCTAAAATGGTTATTACAGGGGACCCTTCACAAGTAGACTTGCCAAAAGGGGTAAAATCAGGGCTATCTATAGCTGCTAATATTTTATCTGGTGTATCAGGTCTGTCATTTATTACATTAGAACAAACGGACGTTGTGAGACATCCATTGGTGCAACGTATTATTGAGGCATATGATAAAATGGAATGATCCTATTTGTCAGGATCATTTCTTTTTGTATGATAAGGTTGGCGAACGTCATATTTTTTACTATCATGAAAGATAAGGAAAATAAACTATAGGTACTAGTGTATAAAATGTTGCCTCAAAGTATCGTTTGGTAGAAGAAATGAAAGCTATAAATAGTTTCACTTTATTTCTGGAGAGGAGAAGGTATTGAAATCATGTCAAGATCTCAAGAAATTTCTAAGTGGTTTCGTAATTTACAACATTCGAAAAAACTAAGTTGGATTTCTTACGTTGTATTAGGAGCAGTGCTGTTTTTTGCGCTTATGAATAATGTAAAACCAGAGCAATTAGATGTTAATATGTATTCTATTGCGAAAAAGACAATCCATTCTCCTATAAAAATTGAAGATAAAGTTACAACGGATAAAAAGAAAAAAGAAGCCGCTACAAAAGTTGAAGATCAATATACATATAAAAGTGAGTATAAACAAAACAAAGTTGATATTGTGAATGACGTCTTTGCTAAAGTGGATGAAGTGGTGCAAGAGATTAAAGCTGTTGGACCGGATGATCAAAAAAAGATGACTGATGCTGAGAAAGTGGAGAAGTTAAAAAAGAAACTACCCGCTGACTTAACGAAAGAATTATCTGATTCAAACTTACTAAGTTTGATTAATGCAGATTCGAGCCAATTAGTATTAGCGAAAGATGCTGCGGTCACAGCGATTAATAGTATCATGACTGAGCATATTAAAATGGACGAATTGAAAGATGCGAAAGAACGATATGTAAGTGAGATGAATAGTGTTAATGTTGATAATGGTTTAAAAGAGTCAATTAAGGCGCTAGGAAGATATGCAATTTCAGCAAACTATTTTTATGACCCGATCTTAACGAAAGAGAAGAGAAAAGCAGAGGAAGATTTAGTTCCACCTGTTTATATTCTTCAAGGACAAGTTCTTGTTAGAGAAGGTGAAACAATTTCAAGTGATGTGTATAATCAGTTGAAATTAGTTGGTTTGTTAGAAAAAGGGAACGGCTTTCAACCTTATGTTGGATTAGCGGTACTCATTGGTGTGTTACTATACTTTATGCATAAACAATTTGAATTATTTTTAAAGAGAAAAAGAGAAGATAGACCGTATGTTTTAGCGTATATTACAATTTTGTCTATCACAATCGTCTTAATGAAAATCATTAGTTTGTTTCAAAAACTTGAATACGCGGGGATTGCATATGTTGTCCCAGTTGCGATGGGAACAATACTTGTAAAACTAATGATTGGTGATCGATTTGTCTTTTTAACGAGTATGATTTTTTCTGTATGCGGAAGTATTATGTTTAATGAAGGAGTAACGAGTACATTAAATTATAGTGTAGGGATTTACGTATTGTTAAGTTCATTATCGGTTAGTATTTTCTTGCGAGAAAAAAATCGTCGTACAATGATTTTACAAGCTGGTATACTCGTTTCTGTATTAAATGTAGTCGTATTGGCGGCGCTCTTATTATTACGTAATGGGAATTTTTCGCCTCTTGAAATTGGTACGCAATTATTAATGGCTTCACTTTCAGGGATTATATCATCCGTTTTGGCTATGGGGATTTTACCATATTTAGAAAGTGGACTTGGAATCGTATCAAGCATGAAGCTTATGGAACTATCAAGTCCAAATCATCCGCTTTTACGCAGAATTTTGTTAGAAGCGCCAGGGACATATCATCATAGTGTAATGGTAGCGAATCTTTCTGAGGCTGCTTGTGAAGCAGTCGGGGCAAATGGTGTATTAGCGCGTGTAGGGGCATATTATCATGATGTAGGAAAAACAGTACAACCGCAATTTTTTATTGAAAACCAAATGGGAATTGAAAACCCGCATGATAAATTAGATCCTGTAACAAGTAAAGATATTATAATTGCTCACGTAACGGATGGAGTAAGAATGCTCGAAGAATATCATATTCCACAAGAAATTATTGATATCGCTGGGCAACATCACGGTACAACGTTACTGAAATATTTTTATTATAAAGCTATTAAAGAAGATAAAGAAAAATATACAGAAGAGATGTTCCGTTATCCAGGTTCAAAAGCAACTTCGAAAGAATCGGCAATTGTTGGTATTGCTGATAGTGTAGAAGCTGCGGTACGTTCTATGAATCATCCAACGCCAGAACAAATTAATAATTTGGTGCAAAGTATTATTAAAGATCGACTACAAGACGGTCAATTTAGTGAATGTGATTTGACGTTTAAGGAACTACAAATCGTTGGAAAAACGTTGTGTGAAACGTTAAATGGTATTTTCCATTCGCGTATTACATATCCGGAACTTCCGGAAGAAAAGGAGAAAGAATGAGTTTGTTAATTGATTTTATTGATGAAACAGAAGAAGTAAAAGAAGCGTATATGAGTTTAATTCGTGAAGTGTTAGAAAAAGCAGCTCAAATGGAAAATATCGAGGATGGTGCGGAGGTATCGGTGACATTTGTAGATAATGAGCGCATTAGAGAAATTAATCGTGATTACCGAGATAAAGATCAACCTACAGATGTAATATCCTTTGCGATGGAAGAAATGGGAGAAGGAGAAATGGAGATTGTTGGTGCAGAGATGCCGCGCATGTTAGGTGATCTTATTATCTCTATTCCAAGGGCGAAAGAGCAAGCTGAAGAGTACGGACATTCTTTCGATCGTGAACTTGGATTTTTGGCGTTACATGGCTTTTTACATTTACTTGGTTATGATCACATGACAGAAGAAGATGAAAAAGAAATGTTCGGAAGACAAAAAGAAATTTTAGAAGCTTTTGGATTAGGACGATGAAAAAAGGAAAACTTATAGATAGTTTTGGATATGCTATAGCTGGTATATTCTTTTGTTTTCGTCATGAACGAAATATGAAAATCCATTATTTAGCCGCAGTCATTGTTATATGCTGCGGCTTTTATTTCCATATTACGAGAACAGAGTGGATGATATTACTTATTGTAATAGGTAGTGTAATGAGTTTAGAAATGGTAAATACGGCTGTGGAAAAAACAGTAGATTTAGCGACTGCCGATATTCATCCATTTGCAAAAATTGCAAAGGATGTTGCGGCAGGAGCGGTTTTATTGTTTGCAATTATAGCTGTTATAATTGGTGCTATTATCTTTTTACCGTATATGGTATAGTTGCATTCCGAAGCTTTTATTAAGCTTTGGAAGTGCCGTAAGGGGCTTTAATGAGAGAGTGTACCTCTTCATAGCTGTGAACAGGAAGGATGCGGGAATATGAATAGTAAACAATTAATTCTAGAAGCAATCGAAGCGCGTAAACAAGCGTACGTACCATATTCTAAATTTCAAGTAGGTGCAGCACTATTAACGCGCGATGGAAAAGTATATCGTGGATGTAATGTTGAGAATGCATCATATGGCTTATGTAATTGTGCTGAAAGAACAGCTTTATTTAAGGCGGTTTCTGAAGGAGATAAAGAATTTGTAGCCATTGCGGTTGTAGCAGATACAAAGCGCCCAGTACCTCCTTGTGGAGCATGTCGACAAGTTATGGTAGAATTATGTAAACAGGATACGAAAGTATACTTATCAAATTTACATGGTGACGTTCAGGAGACGACAGTCGGAGAATTGTTACCAGGAGCATTTTTAGCGGAGGATTTACATGAATAGAAAAGGTTATAAATCAGGTTTTGTCTCTATTATTGGCAGACCGAATGTTGGGAAATCTACATTTTTAAATCGTATTATCGGCCAGAAAATTGCTATTATGAGTGATAAGCCACAAACGACTCGTAATAAAATTCAAGGTGTATATACAGAAAATGATGCACAAGTTATTTTCATTGATACACCAGGAATACATAAACCTAAACATAAACTAGGCGACTTCATGGTGAAGATGGCGCAAACGACATTAAAAGAAGTTGATATCGTTCTGTTTATGGTTAATGCTGTCGAAGGCTTTGGTCGTGGTGAAGAATTCATCATCGAGAAGTTAAAAGAAACGAAACAACCAGTATTTTTAGTTATTAATAAAATTGACCAACTTCATCCAGAGCAATTACTAGAGTTAATTGATCAATATCGTAAACTACATGAGTTTGCAGAAATTGTACCAATTTCTGCGTTAGACGGTAATAATGTGGACGCTTTAATTGGAACAATTAAAAAGTATTTACCAGAAGGACCACAATACTATCCAGATAATCAAGTAACGGATCATCCGGAGAGATTTATTATTGCAGAGCTTATTCGTGAGAAAGTACTACATTTAACACGTGAAGAAGTGCCGCATTCTGTGGCTGTTGTTATCGATGCGATTCAAAAGCGTGAGGGCGGGGCAGTTTATATAAATGCAACGATTGTTGTTGAACGTGCATCACAAAAAGGAATCATCATCGGAAAACAAGGGAAAATGTTAAAAGAAGTTGGTAAGCGAGCTCGTTTTGATATTGAAGCGCTACTTGGTTCTAAAGTATTTTTAGAAGTATGGGTAAAAGTGCAAAAAGATTGGCGTAATAAAATGTCTCAGCTTCGTGACCTAGGTTTCCGCGAGGATGAGTACTAAAATAGAGTCAAGCTGTAATCAGTGGATGGTTGGTTCATCCACTGATTATTGGTTTTTATGAACTTTGATAAATTAGGAAAAATTTTTCTCACATGAAAATGGACAAAATGGGTCAATTTAATAACAACAAAGGAAATTGGTTTATAGGCTACGCTTATTGAGAAAGGTGGATTCTTATGCTAGATTTTACCTGGAAGTTTTTCTCCAAAACAGGAAGCATTGAAACGTACTTGCTTTTGAAAGAAATGGAAAAAGACGTAAACGATGAGATGGATCAACATGAAGAGGAGCTAGCGCATCTAGACTCTCCAATTTCTTGACCCGTTTTGTTCAAACCTTGGATGGTGACGAACATGTTTCAAAAAGTTGAGGGCATCGTTATCCGTACGACAGATTACGGAGAAACGAACAAGATTGTTACAATATTCTCAAGAGAACTTGGTAAGGTAAGTGCAATGGCAAGAGGGGCAAAAAAACCGAAAAGCCGATTAGCATCTGTGTCGCAATTAATGACACATGGCCAGTTTCTTATTCAAATGGGATCTGGGCTTGGAACATTGCAACAAGGCGAGATTATTTCAACTATGAAAGAAATTCGCGAGGACATATTTTTAACTGCTTATGCATCATTTATTGTTGAATTAACTGATAAAGCAACAGAAGATAAAAAACATAATCCGTATTTATTTGAAATGTTATATCAAACGTTGCATTATATGTGTGAGGGTGTTGATCCAGAAGTATTATCATTAATTTATCAAACGAAAATGCTTCCGGTATTAGGGATGCGCCCGTACTTTGATACATGTGCGATTTGTCATCAAGAAACAGACTTTGTCGCCTTCTCCGTTAGGGAAGGCGGTTTTCTGTGCTCACGTCATGCGGAGCAAGACCCGTATCGTATACCGGTAGGAGAAGCTGTTCATAAATTATTACGTCTTTTCTTCCATTTCGATTTACATAGGCTCGGAAATGTATCGGTAAAGGATAGCACAAAAAAACAAATGCGTTTAGTATTGAATACATATTATGATGAATATTGCGGAATTTATTTGAAATCAAGACGTTTTTTAGAACAACTTGATAAGTTTCAAATATAATTTTGGGCCGTATACGGTCCTTTTTACATACTTTCTTTTTCGAATAGCATATTTAGTATATAATATTTAAGAGATAGTATAACTTTTTTCGTTGTGCATTAAAGGTGGTGATTATCATAGAGCTGAATAAACGGCAAGAACATATCATTCAGATTGTAAAAGATCACGGTCCTATTACAGGGGAATCAATTGCAGCGCAATTGGGTCTAACACGTGCGACGCTAAGACCAGACTTAGCAATTTTAACGATGGCTGGTTATTTAGAAGCACGTCCACGCGTAGGTTATTTTTATACGGGTAAAACTGGGGGGCAGTTATTATCTGAAGCTGTTAAGAAAATTAAAGTACAAGATTATCAATCTAGACCGGTTGTAATTGATAAAAATGTTTCCGTATACGATGCAATTTGTACGATGTTTTTAGAGGACGTTGGTACATTGTTCGTTGTAGATCAGATGACTCTATTAGTTGGTGTTGTGTCTCGTAAAGATTTATTAAGAGCGAGCTTAGGAAAGCAGGATTTAACCTCTCTTCCGGTTAATATTATCATGACAAGGATGCCAAACATTGCGATGTGTCGTAGAGAGGATTCTTTATATGATATTGCGATGGAATTAATAGAAAGACAGATTGATGCAATGCCAGTTGTAAAAGATACGAAACAAGGTTTAGAAGTGATTGGGCGAATTACAAAAACAAATATTACACGTGCGTTTGTAAATTTAGTAAATAACGAATAAGTGTAATTTGTTTAAAGTGAGGTAATGTAATGGATAATAAAATCGTATATGTCGTATCTGACTCTGTAGGGGAAACGGCTGATTTGGTTGTTCGAGCAGCAATGGGGCAATTCCCGTTTGCTCCTGATATTAGACGTGTACCGTATGTAGAAGATACAGGGACATTAAAAGAAGTGATTTCGATTGCTAAGAGTAATCAAGCACTTATATGTTTTACGTTAGTTAAGCCTGATATGCGCAAATATTTAGTAACAGAGGCTGCAAAAGAAGGGGTAGAGGCATACGATATTATCGGCCCTCTTATTGATCAAATTGAAGAAATTACGGGGCAAGTGCCGAGATATGAGCCAGGCGTTGTCCGTAGGTTAGATGAAGAATACTTTAAAAAGATTGAAGCGATTGAGTTTGCTGTGAAGTATGATGACGGCAGAGATGCACGAGGTATTTTAAAAGCGGATATCGTGTTGATTGGTGTTTCGCGTACATCAAAAACACCACTTTCTCAATATTTAGCTCATAATAAACGCTTGAAAGTTGCGAATGTACCACTCGTGCCAGAAGTTGACCCACCTGAAGAACTATATCAAGTGGCAAAAGAAAAATGTTTCGGCTTGAAAATTACGCCAGATAAGTTAAATCATATTCGAAAAGAACGATTAAAATCACTTGGATTAAGTGATGGAGCAACATATGCAAATATTAATCGTATTCAAGAAGAAATTGATCACTTTGAGGAAGTAATTAGTAAAATAAATTGTCAAGTAATCGATGTATCGAATAAAGCAATTGAAGAAACAGCAAATATTATTGTGAATGCAGTGCAAAACCAAAAAATGTTTTAGCACATTTACCAAAGGTGAATGTGCTTTTTTCGCTCGTGTGAAATATGGTACCTATGGATTTTGTAATAGATTGTAGTGTAATGGTTATACTTATACTCCTTTGTCTTTTAGTATATTCAAGGTGTGAGTTTGTCATCCTGAAATGTAAGATGAAAAAATAAAGGGATATGTAGCGTAGTTGAAGAAAATATATTATAATAAAAAATTGTGATAAAAACCTATATTTTACGTTTAGACTTTAATTTTTCAGAATAAACTAGGGATAGGATTTACGAAAAAGACATGTAATTACGTTAAATCGACAAAATCTATACAAGAAAACGCACATTATGGAAGGATTCACAGAAGGGATGTAGAATACAGAAATATGCAAAGCATTGACAACATATTAGTTGGTGTGGATGTATATCCCGTGAAGGCTGAAATTGTGCAAGTTGGAGCGGAATTTCATGTCGGAATTTTGTTTGTCGCATCATATGCTCATCCTTTAAGGAAATAGCAAGGCCATTGGATCTTTGTAGATACTGAACAAAATGGAGTTGATCGTTATATGGATCAACATGAGAAAGTTACAAATCTCAAGATCAAACAGTATATGTGGCTTGCTACTCTTCTTATAAAAAGGTGTATATGTATTGTTTCTAAGAGATACATTTGTAACAGATGAGCAAATGTATACAATTTTATATAGCAAGTATGTATATGCGATTTATGCAGATAAAGGACCTATAGGAAAGGTTTAAAATCGTTTATACAATGTAATCGGCAACACTTTCTAACAAGTTTAGAAAAATATTGTCGAATTATAAAGGAATTTTTTAATTTATATCGAATACAAAATACGACACGGAGATGGAGTTATGGGGAACAGAATTCCCGAAGAAGTTGTTGAACAGATTCGGACATCATCCGATATTGTAGAAGTCATTGGTGAATACGTTCAACTTAGAAAACAGGGGCGTAACTATTTCGGCCTTTGTCCATTTCATGGTGAGAATTCTCCTTCATTCTCTGTTTCATCTGATAAGCAAATTTTTCATTGCTTCGGATGTGGAGAAGGTGGAAATGTATTTTCCTTTCTAATGAAAATGGAAGGACTGGCTTTTACCGAGGCTGTTCAAAAGCTAGGCGAAAGAAATGGAATTGCGGTTGCAGAGTATACATCAGGGCAAGGACAACAAGAAGACATATCTGATGACACTGTCATCATGCAACAAGCTCATGAATTATTGAAAAAGTATTATCATCATTTATTAGTAAATACGGAAGAGGGAAATGAAGCACTTTCATATTTATTAAACCGTGGTATTACGAAAGAGATGATTGAGAAGTTTGAAATTGGTTATGCATCACCTACTTGGGATGCAGCGACGAAAATTTTACAAAAAAGAGGTTTATCGCTGTCTAGTATGGAACAAGCTGGCCTTCTAATAAGAAGTGAGAAGGATGGTAGTCATTATGATCGCTTCCGTGGAAGAGTTATGTTCCCGATTTATACGTTACAAGGTAAGGTGATAGCGTTTAGTGGAAGGGCGTTAGGAGATGACACTCCGAAATATTTAAATAGCCCTGAAACACCGATTTTTCACAAAAGTAAATTGTTGTATAACTTCCACCAAGCAAGACCGTTTATTAGAAAACGTGGGCAAGTGGTTCTTTTTGAAGGATATGCCGATGTACTAGCTGCGGTAAAAAGTGGTGTGGAAGAAGCTGTTGCGACAATGGGAACAGCTTTAACTGAAGAACAAGCAAAACTTCTGCGACGTAACGTTGAAACTGTTGTTCTTTGCTATGATGGTGATAAAGCAGGGCGAGAAGCGACGATGAAAGCAGGGCAATTATTGCTAAAAGTTGGTTGCCAAGTGAAAGTCACATCCTTGCCAGATAAGCTTGATCCTGATGAATATGTGCAACAATATGGGACTACTGCTTTTGAAAATCTTGTGAAATCAAGTGTGAGTTTTGTTGGTTTTAAAATAAATTATTTGCGTTTAGGGAAAAATTTGCAAGATGAGTCTGGCAAAGAAGAATATGTGAAAAGTGTTTTAAAAGAGTTATCGTTGTTACAAGATGCGATGCAGGCAGAGTCATATTTGAAGTCATTATCGCAAGAATTTTCGTATTCAATGGAAACACTTTTGAATCAATTGCACCAATATCGCAAAGAACAAAAGGTACAGCAAAAACAAATAAAGCAGGTTGCTAAACCGTCTCAAGTCGTTCAAACAAAACCGAAGTTAACAGGTTTTGAAAGAGCGGAAAGAGAAATTATTTACCATATGTTGCAAAGTGCAGAAGTAGCTGTTCGTATGGAATCCCATATAGAAGATTTTCATACAGAAGAACATAAAGGGATTTTATATGAACTATACGCATATTATGAAAAGGGAAATGAACCTTCAGTCGGAACATTTTTAAGTTGGCTCTCTGATGAAAAGTTGAAAAATATTATCACTGATATTTCGACGGATGAATTTATTAATCCAGAATACACAGAAGAAGTGTTGCAAGGCCATTTGGAGACGCTTAGACGGCATCAGGAAAAACTTGAAAAGATGGAGATCATCTTTAAAGTGAAACAAATGGAAAAAACAGATCCTGTAGAGGCTGCTAAATATTATGTAGCATATTTACAAAATCAAAAAGCGAGAAAATAGCTTTTTTGATAAAGTTTTAGTATAATGAATGTTTGTATCTCGCGTAAGGAGGGGAACAGATGGCTGACAAACCAGCTCGTTCTAAACAAATTGAAACTGAAATGACCCTTGAGCAAGTGAAAGAACAACTCACTGAGCTCGGAAAAAAACGTGGCGTTCTT
Organism: Bacillus sp. RZ2MS9; assembly: GCF_001816185.2. Classification (NCBI taxonomy): domain Bacteria; kingdom Bacillati; phylum Bacillota; class Bacilli; order Caryophanales; family Bacillaceae; genus Bacillus; species Bacillus sp. RZ2MS9. The sequence goes on along the minus strand of NZ_CP049978.1, from coordinate 4,225,072 downwards.
ACATATGAAGAGATTGCAGAACGCATGAATGGATTTGAAATTGAATCCGATCAAATGGATGAATACTATGAATATTTAGGTGAACAAGGCATTGATTTAGTTGGTGATAATGACAACGAAGAAGGCCCTAATAATCGCCAAATTACAAAAACAGAAGAAGAGTTTGACCTCAATGATTTAAGTGTACCACCTGGGGTTAAAATCAACGATCCTGTTCGTATGTATTTAAAAGAAATTGGTCGTGTAGACTTACTATCTGCAGAAGAAGAAATTCGACTTGCAACGCGTATTGAAGAAGGCGATGAAGAAGCGAAACGTCGTCTTGCAGAAGCAAACTTACGTCTTGTAGTAAGTATTGCAAAGCGCTATGTAGGCCGTGGCATGCTTTTCCTAGACTTAATTCAAGAAGGTAATATGGGTCTAATTAAAGCTGTTGAAAAGTTCGATTATCGTAAAGGTTTCAAATTTAGTACGTATGCAACTTGGTGGATTCGCCAAGCTATTACACGTGCCATTGCAGACCAAGCACGAACAATTCGTATTCCAGTTCATATGGTTGAAACGATTAATAAGTTAATTCGTGTACAACGTCAATTATTACAAGATTTAGGTCGCGAACCATCTCCTGAAGAGATTGGTGAGGAAATGGATCTTGCTCCAGAAAAAGTACGTGAAATCTTAAAAATTGCACAGGAGCCAGTTTCTCTTGAAACACCAATTGGTGAAGAAGATGACTCCCATTTAGGTGACTTTATTGAAGACCAAGAAGCAACATCGCCTGCGGACCATGCAGCCTATGAATTGCTAAAAGAACAATTAGAAGATGTGTTAGATACACTAACAGATCGTGAAGAAAATGTTCTACGTCTTCGTTTCGGTTTAGATGATGGACGAACTCGTACGCTTGAAGAAGTTGGGAAAGTATTCGGCGTAACGAGAGAGCGTATTCGTCAAATTGAAGCAAAAGCACTTCGCAAATTAAGACATCCAAGCCGTAGTAAGCGTCTTAAGGATTTCTTAGAATAGGTTATTTTTTAAGTTTACTTCACTTTTGTGAAGTAAACTTTTTTATTTTGTTAATTTTTGTTAAAATTTAGCTATGGGCAACGATTACAATTTCTTGTAATTTATTTTACAGAATTGTCTTTTGATTTGCAAATGCTCATTTTTCGATTTTTCGATTAATTTTGTTTATTATATACAAAAATATATGTAGAAAAGCGAAAAATATGATGAGAAACGTTAATAATTATCGAAATAATAAGCGATATGACAATAAAAAACAATAAACTGAATTTATGGAATATTTTTAACAAGTGGTAGTTTACTCTTTTCTGATAGAGCGTTTTCAAGTACAATGGAAATGACTGAATCATCTAACTATTTAGGGGTATAGAGGGGGGAGAAGAGATATGAAACGTAATCCGCTGATTCCGTTCGCTCTTATTGCAGCATTGGGTATTATCGTTATGTTTGTATTTTCATTTCAGGGGCTAAATAAATCTAAAGAGTTAGCTGATGCAAAAAATGGCGGGAAGCCAGCACAAACAGCATCAAAGCCAGAGGATATTGTGAAGCAAAGCTGTACGAGCTGCCATGGTGATCAGTTACAAGGGGCAGTTGGACCTAACTTACAAAAAATTGGTGGGAAACTTTCAAAGGATGAAATTAAAGAAATTCTTTCGAAAGGAAAAGGCAATATGCCTGCCAATATAGTTCCAGCTGATCAAGCCGCTAAAGTAGCTGATTGGTTATCGAAGAAAAAATAAAGTTCCGTATGACAAGCCTTTTGCTTATGCAAAGGGCTTGTTTTTCTATATTTTCTAAAATACGATGAATGATAGAGCGGTGAATTGTTGTTATGGGCTTGCAACAACTACTATAAATTCATTATCATGGAGACAGACTGACAAGAGAAGGAGTAATGGAAATACATGAATGAAGTAAAGCTTTCAAAACGATTAGAAGAAGTTGTACGTGAAATACCAGTAGGATCTACAGTTGCTGATATTGGATCGGATCATGCGTATTTACCGTGTTATACAATTATAAATAATATTGCTACAAAAGCAGTTGCAGGAGAGGTTGTAGATGGACCATTTCGCTCTGCGCAAGCAACTGTAGCTGAAAGTGGTTTACAAGATAAAGTAGATGTGCGTAAAGGGAATGGATTAGCTGTTATAGCGCCAGGAGAAGTAGATGTAATTACGGTTGCTGGAATGGGCGGAGCGTTAATTCGTGACATTTTAGAAAGTGGTAAAGAAAAATTAGAAGGTGTAACACGTTTAATTTTACAGCCGAATATTGCAGCGCATCATATTCGTGAATGGTTTATTGAGAATGGTTGGGAGCTTATCCATGAAAAAATCGTAAAAGAAGATGGGAAAATTTACGAAATTTTAGTAGGGGAGCGAGGAAATGTTGTAGCGCCTTACTCTGAAAATAAACAAGCTGAATTGTTTATGGGACCATTTTTAATAAAAGAAAAAAGTGAGGCTTTCGTTGAAAAATGGGAAGGAGAATTAAAAAACTTCCAAAATATTTTAAAACAGTTGGAACGTGCGGCTGATTCTGAAGAAACAAAAGCGAAGCGTGGGGAAGTAGAAGCGAAAATGAAAATGATAGGGGAGGTTTTATCATGAGTAAAATTCCAAACGGCCATGAAATTATTTCTTTATTTGAAAGTATGTATCCGAAGCATTTGGCGATGGAAGGAGATAAGATTGGCCTGCAGATTGGAGCGCTTAATAAACCCGTGCAGCACGTATTGATTGCGTTAGATGTAACGGAAGAAGTTGTGGATGAAGCAATTCAATTAGGGGCAAATGTCATTATTGCTCATCATCCTTTAATTTTTAACCCGTTAAAAGCAATTCATACAGATAAGGCGTATGGGAAAATTATTGAAAAGTGTATTAAAAATGATATTGCAATCTATGCAGCGCATACAAATGTGGATGTTGCTAAGGGCGGGGTAAATGATTTACTTGCTGAGGCGTTAGGATTGCAAAATACAGAAGTTTTGGCACCGACATATGCAGAAGAAATGAAAAAAGTTGTTGTGTTTGTGCCAGTCACTCATGCAGAAGAAGTAAGGAAAGCATTAGGAGACGCAGGTGCTGGTCATATCGGCAATTATAGCCACTGTACGTTTAGTAGCGAGGGTACAGGCACATTTGTACCTCAAGAGGGGACAAATCCTTATATCGGGGAAACTGGACAGTTAGAACGTGTAGAAGAAGTGCGAATCGAAACGATTATTCCAGCTTCCTTACAGCGGAAAGTGATTAAAGCAATGGTAACGGCGCACCCTTATGAAGAAGTAGCGTACGATGTGTATCCGCTTGATAATAAAGGTGAAACGTTAGGCCTAGGAAAAATAGGATACTTACAAGAAGAAATGACGCTTGGCCAATTTGCAGAACATGTGAAACAATCATTAGACGTGAAGGGCGCAAGAGTTGTCGGTAAGTTAGATGATAAAGTGCGTAAAGTAGCTGTACTTGGTGGAGATGGTAATAAATATATAAACCAAGCGAAATTTAAAGGAGCAGATGTATATGTAACTGGTGACATGTACTATCATGTTGCTCATGATGCGATGATGCTCGGTTTAAATATAGTTGACCCGGGACATAATGTTGAAAAAGTAATGAAACAAGGTGTGCAAAAGCAATTACAAGAAAAAGTGGATGCAAAGAAACTCAATGTACACATTCATGCTTCGCAGTTACATACAGATCCATTTATATTTGTATAAGAAAAATAAAAACCGTTGCTCATGTAAGCAACGGTTTTTATTATTGTTCTTTTTTCACTTTCACGCGAGGTAATATTTTTTGTAACGGTACTTTTCGAACTCTTTCCCATGTAGCGGGATTCATTGGGTCATATTGCTCTAAGAAAGCGATAACTTCTTTCGTAATTGGCGTTGGAGTAGAAGCACCTGCTGTAACAGCTACGTTTTCTACACCTTGTAGCCACTCTAATTGAATTTCGCTTACATCAGCAACTCGATATGCTTTTGTACCCGCGATTTCTTGTGATACTTGTGCTAAGCGATTTGAATTGTTACTTTTCGGATCACCAACAACAATTGTTAAGTCTGCAACATCAGCTTGTTTAGCGACAGCTTCTTGGCGAACTTGAGTAGCTAAACAAATTTCTTTATGGAATTCTGCTGTTGGGAATTTTTTTTGAATGTCCTCCATTAAATGTTGAACATCCCATTGACTCATCGTTGTTTGATTTGTTACTAAAATTTTATCTGTTGGGATTTCTAATGTTTTTAAATCATCGGCTCTTTCGATAAGGTGAACGATGTCAGGTGCAATACCAACTGCGCCTTCTGGCTCTGGATGATTTTTTTTACCGATATAAATGACATGATACCCTTCCGCTTTCTTAGCTTCGATAAGGTCATGCGTCTTGGTAACATCTGGGCAAGTGGCATCGATTGTTGTTAAACCTTTTTCTTTTGCGCGTTGTTTAACTTCTGGAGAAACACCGTGTGCTGTGAAAATAACAGTACCAGAATCAATTTTATCTAAAATTTCTAAGCGACTTGGACCGTCTAATGTGATGATTCCATCTTCTTCAAAAGCGTCTGTAACATGTTTATTGTGAACAATCATACCTAAAATATAAATGGGTCTCGGCAATGATTTATCTAATGCAGCGTTACGTGCAATTACCATTGCATCGACAACACCGTAGCAATAACCACGAGGGGAAATTTTAACAATTTTCATATGAGTAATCCTCTCCTTCTAAACAAGGGATACTTTTGTGCATAGTCTTTTACATTATAAAGGAGGAGTGGATAGAAAACAAAGGATTGTTACACATATAGTTTTGGTTTTGTTGCTGTTTGTTGAACTGGTTCTTTCGGTAACTCTTTTTCTATTACAGGTTCAATCACTATTTTCTTTCGTTTTCGTTTCTTTTTTTGAGGTGCAGGAGGCGGACTTTCTACCTCAACTGGCTCTGTTACATTTTCCGTTTGATTTTCTTCCGTACTTTTTCCAGAGGTGAGGATTTTAACAATGCTTGGTAGACTACGCATAATAGGACCATACTGTTCGACGACAGGACCTACAGATTGAACGACTTGGGATACTTTTTCGATGTTGTTTATCATATTAGTAGGATTCGAAATTAAGTTCGAAAAGAAACTGCCGATGCCACTGCTTGCTGTTGCCGCAGCTGTAGTTGCGCCGCCGCGCGTTTCATTTGATTCATACATTTGAGGCGGTATCATTTGCTCAGGGTGTTGCTGCATGTATGGTTGATATTGTGGATGTTGCTGCTGATATTGTTGGTGGTATTGCTGCTGATATTGCTGTTGATATTGTGGCGGTGGTGGTTGCTGATGCATCATCGGTTGCCCCTCCATTTGTCGGTAAGGTGGAACCATTTGCATAAAAGGCTCGGTTGGATCGTGTTTTTTAAAAAGCTTAGCAAGAAAACCTTTCTTTTTGTGTGCCATTGGTGGTAGTTGTGGAATTGGATATGGTGTATAAGGTTGTTGCCCTGGATTCGGATACATTTGCCTTGTAGGGGATTTCGGAAACATGTGAGAAATCCTCCTTTCTTCAGTTAGGTATATACACATACAATATGCAATAAAAGGGAAGAAGGTTAGTTTTTGAAGTGAAAACCTAAACTAAAGATGGATTTTACTTGTAGATTTCGATATAATGTAGACTTGACTGATTTGTGCGCGCAGTAGAAATTTTAGAAAGAAGGTGTAACTTATGACACAACAAACTTTTACACAGTATGATTTTAAACCATTTTTAATAGATGCAGTTCGTGAACTACGCTTTACAGAGCCGACAGGAATTCAGCAGAAAATTTTCCCGGTCGTGAAAAAAGGTGTAAGTGTAATTGGACAATCCCAAACAGGTTCTGGGAAAACACATGCATACTTACTTCCTACATTAAACAGAATTAATGCAAGTCGTGAAGAAGTACAACTTGTTATTACAGCGCCTACTCGTGAGTTAGCACAACAAATTTACGAAGAAATCGTGAAATTAACAAAGTTTTGTGCGGAAGACCAAATGATTACAGCACGTTGTTTAATTGGTGGAACTGATAAACAACGCTCAATTGAAAAGTTGAAAAAACAACCTCATATCGTAGTTGGAACACCAGGACGTATTAAAGATTTAGTAGAAGAGCAAGCATTATTTGTTCATAAAGCAAATACGATTATTGTCGATGAAGCAGACTTAATGCTTGATATGGGATTCATTCATGATGTAGATAAAATTGCAGCACGCATGCCTAAAAACTTGCAAATGTTAGTTTTCTCTGCAACAATTCCTCAAAAACTAAAACCGTTTCTGAAGAAGTATATGGAGAATCCAGAGCATATTCATATCAATCCAAAACAAGTTGCAGCTGGAAACATTGAACACTATTTAGTGCCTTCTAAACATCGTAATAAAATTGATTTAGTGCATAAAATGCTACTTCAATTTAAACCGTATTTAGCAGTTGTTTTCACGAATACGAAAAAGATGGCAGACCAAGTTGCTGATGGATTAATGGAACGCGGCTTAAAAGTTGGACGAATTCACGGGGATTTATCACCACGTGATCGTAAAAAAATGATGAAACAAATTCGTGACCTTGAATTCCAATATATTGTTGCGACTGATTTAGCAGCACGTGGTATTGATATTGAAGGGATTAGCCATGTTATTAACTATGAGCTACCATCAGATTTAGATTTCTTCGTTCACCGCGTTGGAAGAACAGCACGTGCGGGGCATTCTGGTATTGCAGTGACGATATATGATCCAGCAAACGAAGAAGCGTTAGATAGTTTAGAAAAACAACGTCATATTGAGTTCAAGCATGTAGATTTACGCGGAGATGAGTGGGCCGATTTAGGTGAGCGTCGTCGTCGTAAGAGCCGTAAAAAACCAAATGACGAACTTGATGTTATGGCAACGAAAGTTATTAAAAAACCGAAAAAAGTAAAACCAAACTATAAACGTAAACTTGCAACAGAACGTGACAAAGTGAAGAAAAAATATGGCAATAAAAAAAGATAAGGGGTTTCCCTTATCTTTTTTTTATCCCGCTATTTGTGGGAGGTGTAATCAATATGGATAGAAAAGTATTGATTAAAGTTTCACTTAATCCAGCTAATTTAAATGAAAAGTATAGTCTGTATAAATAGTCATATAAATTTGTGTAGTGCATCTTTTGTGAACAAACAATTCACTACATATTTCTACAAATTATGCTATCATTATATCTATTGTATATTGAAGAGGTGATTGTATGTTAAAGATTGGATCTCATGTTTCCATGAGTGGTAAGAAAATGTTATTAGCAGCAAGTGAAGAGGCTGTTTCATACGGTGCAACAACGTTTATGATTTATACAGGTGCACCGCAAAATACACGAAGAAAACCAATTGAAGAATTGAACATAGAAGCAGGAAGAAAACATATGGAGCTGAACGGAATTGAGGAAATTATCGTCCATGCGCCGTATATTATTAATGTTGGGAATACGACGAAGCCAGAAACATTCCAATTAGGCGTAGACTTTCTTCGCATGGAAATTGAAAGAACATCGGCATTAGGTGTAGCGAAACAAATTGTTCTTCACCCAGGAGCGCACGTTGGTGCTGGAGCGGATGCTGGTATTCAACAAATTATTAAAGGGCTTAATGAAGTATTAACGCCAGAACAGACGGTTAACATTGCGTTAGAGACGATGGCAGGAAAGGGAACAGAATGCGGTCGTAGCTTTGAAGAAATTGCAAAAATTATTGATGGTGTAAAATATAATGAAAAGCTATCTGTATGCTTTGATACATGTCATACGCACGATGCAGGATATGATATTGTAAATGACTTTGACGGCGTATTAAACGAATTTGATAAAATCGTTGGTATAGATCGTTTACAAGTACTTCATATTAATGATAGTAAAAATATACGCGGAGCAGGAAAAGACCGTCATGAAAACATTGGATTTGGTCACATTGGGTATAAAGCATTGCATCACATTGTACATCATCCACAGTTAATGCATGTACCAAAAATTCTTGAAACACCGTATGTAGGGGAAGATAAAAAAGATAAGAAGCCGCCATACAAATTGGAAATCGAAATGCTGAAAAACGGCACTTTTGATGAAGGGCTTCTTGAAAAAATTAAAGCGCAATAAGGAGGGGGAAATCCCCTCCTTATTTTAGTAGTTGCTGAAATAATGTATTTACTTGTTGGGCAGTGGCAGGGGAAGTTACTTTTGCGATTTGTTTTAAGAGCTCTAGTCGCTCGTTGTTATCGTAAATATTAATATTTTTACCCTTCATAAGTAAAACGATTTGATCAGCTTGTGCGGCTGTAATGGGAACTTCATATTCTTTGCTATATTTTAATAACTCTTTTGTAGAAATATGATTTAATTTTTTATTAACAATTTGTTTAATGAGGTTCATCTTATTATCCTCCTTCACGCGTTCTTCTATCGAAATATATGAGCATATAGCTTGTACATATTCGTATGGAGTTTCTTTTTTCATGAGGAAAAGAAGCGTATGTTATAATATAAGGACAAAACTACAGAAAAAGAGTAAAGGGAGGACTTATGGAGCAAAAGCAACATCGAAAAGAAAGTGTTATTCATCTCATTTATCGTTTAGTTATGATTATTTTTGGAGCAGCATGCGCGGCGGTAGCAATTGAACTATTTTTAATGCCAAATAAAATTATTGATGGTGGAATTATTGGTATTTCTCTTATATTAGATTATCTTACTCCTAACATTTGGTGGTTAAGTTTTTCTACTTTAGTCGTTGTTCTCAATATCCCATTTATGTATTCCGGTTATAAGCAAATTGGAAAAACATTTATGTTATCTTCGACATTTGGTATTGTAGCGTTAGCTTTCATTGAGTCAACGTTACATGCGGTACCACCATTTACAACAGAACCTATTTTAGCGACAGTGTTTGGTGGTCTTATTTTAGGTCTTGGTGTAGGACTTGTAATTCGTCATGGTGGATCGCTAGATGGAACTGAAATTATGGGGATTTTATTAACGAAGAAATTACCGTTCTCTGTTGGTGAATTCGTAATGTTTGTGAACTTATTTATTTTTGCATGGGCAGCATTTGTGTTTGGTGTGGAACAAGCGATGTATTCTGTTATGACGTACTATATCGCATTTAAAACGATCGATACAGTAATTCAAGGGTTAGATGAAACGAAGGCGGTTTTAATTGTATCTGATCAATATGAGGAAGTATCAAACGCGATTTTGCATCGTCTTGGCCGTGGAACTACAAAGCTTGTAGCGAAAGGTGGTTACACGGATAAAGAAAAAGAAGTTATTTATGCAGTTGTAACGCGTCTAGAAGTGACGAAGTTAAAATCAATTGTGCATGAAATTGATGAAAATGCGTTTGTTACGATTATGAGCACGCAAGAGACAAATGGTGGTAAGTTTAAATCGGCTATTCACTAAAAAGTTTATAGGAATATTTTTCGAAAGCAGAGAATTTTTCTCTGCTTTTTGTTATAATAGTAAGGTTTCTTGAAAAAATAGATATATTTTAGGCAGATTGGTTTACAACTATAATAAGCTGTACTATAATTCAAATAGATATAAATCGGAATCATTCTGAATTAAAATAGGTGAGATGCTATGAATAATATATTAGAAATTGAAGGTTTAACATTCCGATACGAAGATCGGAATGTGTTAGAAAATATTAATTTGCAAGTTCCGAAGGGAGCTTTTTTAGGTTTAGTGGGACCGAATGGTTCAGGTAAATCAACTTTACTTAAGTGTTTATTAGGTGTTTTAAAGCCAAAAGAAGGAAGCATTCGCGTGTTTGGCGTTGATAGTAAGAAGTTTAAGGAATGGAACAAAGTTGGTTATGTATCCCAAAAGGCAAATAGTTTCAATTCTGGTTTTCCAGCAACTGTTTCTGAAGTTGTGTCAATGGGACTTGTTTCGAAAAAAGGGCTTTTTCGCTTTTTCACAAAAGAGGATAAGAAAAAGGTAGAAAAAGCAATTGCTGATGTAGGGATGAGTGAGTTTCAAGGTCGTAACATTGGAGAGCTTTCTGGTGGACAGCAACAGCGTGTATTTATTGCTCGTGCGCTCGTTAGTGATCCTGAATTGCTTATTTTGGACGAGCCTACTGTTGGAATCGATGTGAAAAATGTGGAAAGTTTTTACGAAATATTAGAGGATTTAAACAAAAGGCTCGGGATCACATTAATTCTTGTTACTCATGATATGGGAGCTGTTACTGAAAAAGTAACACATGTTGCATGCCTAAACCAACATCTACATTTCCATGGGAATGTAGAGAAGTTCCGAGAGTTAGAAGATGCAGAAATGTCCGTCTTATATGGACATCATGTTCATCGTTTAGAACACGAACATGAGCATCACGGGAGGATATAATGATACAAGATTTTTTACAATATGACTTTTTACGTAATTCTTTATACGCAGGTATTTTAATTGGACTTGTTGCACCGTTAATTGGTGTGTTTGTTGTTATTCGTCGTTTATCTCTTATTGCGGATGCATTAAGTCACGTGACGTTATCGGGTATTGCAGCAAGTTTATTACTTGAAAAAACCATTTTTACAGGTGGGTTTTTAAACCCCTTATATATGGGGATGATTTTCTCGATTGGTGGAGCGCTACTAATCGAAAAGTTACGAACTGTATATAAGCACTATCAAGAATTAGCAATTCCAATTATCCTTTCGGCAGGGATGGGGGTTGGAGTTATTTTCATTTCACTTGCAAATGGATTTAACACAGACTTATTTAGTTATTTATTTGGTAGTGTCAGTGCTGTAACAAGTACAGATTTAATTATTATTGGGATTGTAGCAATTGTTGTTGTTGCGACAATTATTTTATTATATAAAGAGCTGTTTCTATTATCATTTGATGAGGAATACGCAGTATCAACTGGTTTAAGAGCGAAATGGATTCACTTTATTTTCATTATATTAGTTGCTCTTGTCATTGCAGTATCAATGCGTGTAGTGGGGGTTCTTCTTGTATCATCATTAATGACGTTACCAGTTGCAGCAAGTATTCGTATTGCTAAAGGATTTAAACAAACAATTTTCTTTTCCATTTTATTTGGTGAAATTGCAGTAATTGGTGGAATGTTTGCTTCGTATCAACTTGATCTAGCGCCAGGTGGTACAATTGTTATGATAGCAGTTCTTATTTTAATCGGTGCGATTTTATGGAAGAAGAAAAAAACTGCATAAAGTAGGGATAGGTATGAATCTAACAGAAGCTTTACGCCTAATGAAAGAAAAAGGATACAAACATACTGGAAAAAGAGAAGAGATGCTCAGATTATTTGCAGCACATAATCGTTATTTAACTGCGAAAGACGTTTTAGAGCATATGAAGGACGATTATCCGGGGCTTAGTTTTGATACGATTTATCGTAACTTAACAGTTTTTGCTGAGATTGGTGTTTTAGAACAAACGGAATTAAATGGTGAAAAACATTTTCGTTTTACTTGTTCTATTATGGAACATCATCATCATTTTATTTGTTTGGATTGTGGGGGAACGAAAGAGATTACTTCCTGCCCAATGGATTTTATGAATAAAGATTTTACCGGTTATGAAGTAACAGGGCATAAGTTTGAAATATATGGTCGTTGTCCAAAATGTGCAAAGTAAAAGCTCGTCGGTTATATAACTGACGAGCTTTTTTACGTAGAAAAGAAGGTTGCTCACAAATGTTGTGGCAACCTTCTTTTTATTGTTCTTGTGTCTCTTTTTCTTTTTCTCGTTCAGCAGCCATTTCAGCAGCAATTACGTCGATTTCTTTTTTCAGTTCTTCTACCATTGTTTCTTCTGGTACTTTACGAACGACTTGCCCTTTACGGAATAATAATCCCTCTCCACGTGCACCGGCAATACCGATATCAGCTTCACGAGCTTCACCAGGGCCATTTACAGCGCAACCAAGTACTGCAACTTTAATTGGTACTTGAAGTGTAGAGATGTATTCTTCCACTTCGTTAGCGATGCTAATTAAATCGATTTCAATACGACCACAAGTTGGACAAGAGATAAGTGTTGCTGCGTTAGACGCAAGACCGAATGATTTTAATAGTTCACGAGCAACTTTTACTTCTTCAACTGGATCAGCACTTAATGAAATACGTAGTGTATTTCCGATACCTTTATTTAAGATTGCTCCAAGACCAGCAGCGCTTTTTACAGTTCCGGCAAACAATGTTCCGGACTCTGTAATACCTAAATGTAATGGATAATCAAAAGCACGAGCAGCTTTCTCGTATGCTTCAATTGCTAAGTTAACATCAGAGGCTTTCATAGATACGATAATATCGTGGAAATCTAAGTCCTCTAAAATTTTAATATGATGTAGCGCACTCTCAACCATACCATCTGCAGTTGGGTACCCGTACTTTTCTAAAATGTGACGCTCTAATGAACCAGCGTTTACACCAATACGGATTGGAATACCGCGCTCTTTTGCTGCATTTACAACAGCTTCTACTTTATGGCGACGACCAATGTTACCTGGATTGATACGTACTTTATCAATGCCACCTTCAATTGCTTTTAAAGCAAGGCGATAATCAAAATGAATATCAGCAACAAGTGGAATGTTGATTTGTTTTTTTATATCAGCAATAGCATCTGCTGCGCGTTCATCTGGAACGGCAACGCGGACGACTTGACAGCCGGCTTCTTCTAAACGCTTAATTTCAGCAACTGTTGCTTCAACATCATGTGTTTTTGTTGTTGTCATACTTTGTATAATTAATTCATTATTACCGCCGATTGTTAAATTACCGACTTTAACTGGACGTGTTTTTGTACGATGAGTCATTTCATTCACGAATAGATCGCTCTCCTTATAAAAGAAGTTTCTTATTTAGTCCCTCATATCAATGATAGTATACGTGATATAGGGCTATAGAAACCGAAGTACTCGGTTTCACTTTTACTATTGTATCAGCGCCTTTATGTAATTGACAAGGATTAAGTGATAGCTTATTGATATAAGGGGAATTTATAAGACTTTCCAATTTGTATTTTTGTAGCAGATGTACTTTTGTTTAATTGTTTAAAGTCGTCAATGACTTTTTCTATGGAAGGAATTTTTTTCTTGTTAATTTGTTCTGTAATAGAAAGAACTGTCTCACCAGTTTTTACTTCAATTGTTTTATAAGATACATCCGTTTCTTTTTCTGTTTTGTTCTCTTTATTTTGTTGACTGTCTGTGTTTTCTTTTTTAATCGTTTGAGCAGCAGTTGTTTTTTTATATGAACTTAACATCGGTAAAGTACCGATTTTTATATCGTAATAAAATATATAACCGAGAACAAGCACGAATAGGAATATACCTAATCTCTTCATATTCTTCACTCCTTTGCTAGGAATATATGCTTGTCCAAAAAAAAAATGCCTATTTAGGCATTTTTTTTCGTTCTTATTTTTCTTTCGGTTTTGGAACTTCTTTAATCGTTAAGTACAGAACAATTAAAACAACTGCGATATAGATGAATGTTGATCCAGGTACGACAATCTTACATGCATCCATAATCATAAAGAAGATTGTTGGGATTGTGTAGCTGTATGCAGTTAGTGTCCAAACTTGTTTATAGGATAGTTTACGTTGACCGCTCATAGCAGAACCGATGAACGCAAGTAAAGTCACACCTACAAAAGTGATGAATAATTGGAATAGGTACACTAAGAATCCAATAACAAATAATAAAATTGGATAAATATTATCAAATAAAGAAATAAATTCTTGTAGATCTTTTTTCTCAAGAGATGCACCTAACAAATCGTTATAAGAATACGTTTGTATTTGACCATTTCCCATAGAGACTACTTTATCTTTTAAAACAAATAAACCTGTTTTATTTTGATATTTTTCTAGGTCTGTTGAATTTGGATCAAATACGAAAAGTGCATTTCCTTCTTCTTTTTCAATAGGTTGATCAATATCGGCTTTTAGTTCGCCATTTTCAATTTTAAAATCAGGTAAATCTTTATCGATGACTTGATTTACCATGCTTACACCATCTTGGATAAAACTACCGTACAAAAAAGTTCTTGGAATAGTAGTAATTAAGCAAAGTAGCATAATATACAAAATGGTTTTACCGATTTTTTGAAAACGGAATAGCGCCATATCTTTAGGCGAGTATATGCTTTTTACGAATTGGGTAAATATGGACATAGATTCACTTCCTTTATGTATGTATAAAATCATTGTAACGTAGTAATCTAGAGAATCTCAAGATATATTATATTTACATATAGTGGAGATAACTAAATTTCTTTTATTAACTTTCTTCTTTTAAATAAGAAAAATACAATTGACACTTTTCTTTTCTATATGGTAAATTTATCTTACATTTCTTAAAGAGCATATCCGATAGGAATTCCTTTATTTGATATGTTGTTACATACATAATTGTGGACCCTTAGCTCAGCTGGTTAGAGCAGACGGCTCATAACCGTCCGGTCGTAGGTTCGAGTCCTACAGGGTCCATATCCATTTCACATGTTTATTATGTTAGCAGGAAGCTTCCTTGTAGAAGGAAGCTTTTTTTACGGAATATATGAGCATTTTAATTGAAAAGAAGTGGGAATTTTGCTACTTTAATGATAGCAAGACAATGTGATTTATTTGTTTGCACCCTATGGCAATTAGGGTAGAATGAAGTTGTATGTCACTTAAGTGGCAATACATAAACTGGGAGGAATATAACAATGGCAAAACACGAATTACCAAATTTACCTTATGCGTATGATGCTTTAGAGCCTCACTTTGACAAAGAAACAATGAACATCCATCATACAAAACATCACAACACGTACATTACAAACTTAAACGCTGCTTTAGAAGGTCATGCAGAATTAGCTGACAAAAGCGTAGAAGAATTAGTTGCAAACTTAAACGAAGTACCAGAAGCAATCCGTACAGCAGTACGTAACAATGGTGGCGGACATGCTAACCATACATTCTTCTGGACAATCCTATCTCCAAACGGCGGAGGACAACCTGTAGGTGAACTTGCAACTGCAATTGAAGCAAAATTCGGTAGCTTCGATGCATTCAAAGAAGAATTCGCAAAAGCTGGCGCAACTCGCTTCGGTTCTGGTTGGGCTTGGTTAGTAGTAAACAATGGTGAGTTAGAAGTAACAAGCACTCCAAACCAAGATTCTCCTTTAACTGAAGGTAAAACGCCAGTTATCGGTTTAGATGTTTGGGAGCATGCTTACTACTTAAACTACCAAAACCGTCGTCCAGACTACATCGGTGCATTCTGGAACGTTGTAGATTGGAACGCTGCTGAAAAACGTTACCAAGAAGCAAAATAATTGTAACAAATATAGAAAAAGCTAGGGGAGAGCCCCTAGCTTTTTTCTATGCTTTCCTTTTACATAATTGGGCTTGTCTTTGGAAGACTAGAACATGAAGTAAAGGAGAGTTGTGTATGAAATGGAAACATATAATTGGTGACGTTGAAGTGAATCGGGATTTAGTGTTATTGCTCCTTATAGGAGGTTTATACACGCTCGCAATTTCTTTATCGAATACGTTTGTAAATATTTATTTATGGAAACAAACACAAAATTATGTGAATCTTGGCTTGTATAATTTAGCCAGCGTGGTATTACAGCCTCTCACATTTCTTGTAGGGGGGAAATTAGCGAAACGTATCGATCGCTCGATTTTATTACGAATAGGGGTAGGAACGCTCGCAATTTTTTTTATCGTTGTCTTAGTAGCAGGGAAAAGTGCTTCTCAGTATATTCTATTAATGGGGGCTCTTTTAGGAGTAGGATACGGTTTTTACTGGTTGGCTTTTAACTTATTGACATTTGAAATTACAGAACCAGAAACAAGAGATTTCTTTAATGGGTTTCTTGGACTTCTTACATCCTTCTCTGGGATGATTGGACCAATAGCAGCAGGATACACAATTTCACGTATGGAGAAATGGAGTGGCTATACTGTTATATTCTTTCTTTCATTAGTTCTATTTGCAATTGCTGTCGTCTTAAGCTTCTTTTTATCTAAAAGAGAATGTGAAGGGCGTTATGAAATCGTGCAAGTATTGAAAGAACGACGGATTGATAAAAATTGGGGAAAGATTACACGAGCTCATTTTTTCCAAGGATTGAGAGAAGGGACGTTTATTTTTGTCATTTCAGTATATGTTTATTTAGCAACTAATAGTGAGTTCGCATTAGGGAAATACAGTTTAGTGAACTCTGCTGTATCCTTTGTATGTTATTACTTAGTTGCTCGTATGTTAAAGAAGGAGTGGCGAAAAAAAGCAATTTTACTTGGGGGCATTATTTTATATGCTGTCGTCTTTTTAGTTATTTTCAATGTTACATACACGAAATTACTTATTTATGCGGCATGTATTGCGATTGCATATCCTATTTTACTTGTTCCGTACGGATCAATGACATATGACGTAATTGGTAGAGCGAAAAATGCGAGAGAATGGCGTGTGGAATATGTCGTTGTTCGGGAGTTATGGTTAAACGCCGGAAGAATCTGTTCCATTTTAAGTTTTTTATGTGCTGTACTATTCTTTCCACCTGAAAAAAGTTTACCTTACTTATTATGTATTTTAGGTGCTGGACATTTTCTTATTTATTTTGCAGTTAAAAATGTCAAATATGATGAGGGAAATGCGAGTAAAACAAGTGTTGTAACGCAAGAGAACGCGCAAAACCAAACTGAACCAGAAGGTTAACTTCTCGTTTGTTTTATGCTAGAATAGAAAAAGATGTAAGACAGCAGTGAGGACACCTGTATGAGGGTGTCCCTTTCACATTACATAGCTGTTGGTAGAGGGGGTTTGTATGAGCAAGAAGCAGAAGCAAAATAAGAAAAAGACCCACGTTCCTTTTCGATTAAACGTGTTGTTTTTCTGCGTGTTTTTAATGTTCTCCGCGGTTATTGTAAGGCTCGGATATGTACAAATTGTTCGCGGTGAAGAATATAAGAATGAAGTGGAGAAGAAAGAAAACTCAACGATAAGTAATCCTGTACCGCGTGGGAAAATATTTGACCGTTATGGGCGACCTGTAGTAGATAATGCAGCCATTCGTACTATTACATTTACAAAAATGAAGGGATCAACTGCAGAGGATCGCTTAGAAACAGCGAAAAAGCTAGCAGATTTGATTGAAGTACCGACAGATAAATTAACAGATCGCGATAAAAAAGATTATTGGCTTGCTATGCATAAAGAGGAAGCTAAAGAAAAAATTACGAATAAAGATCGTCAAGAGTTTAAAGATAAAAAAATTGATGATAAAGAATTAGACGAGCGTCAGCGAAGTCGTGTAACAGAAGAAGAGATTAATCAATTATCCGCCAAAGATCTAGAAATACTAGCGATTAAGAGTAAGATGGACGGCGGATATGCAATGACACCTCAAGTTATTAAAAAGGATGCTACAGAAAAGGAATATTCGATTATTAGTGAAAACCTAGCAGCATTACCAGGTGTAGATACGAATGTTGATTGGGAGCGAAAATATACGTACGATGATTTATTCCGAAGTGTACTTGGTGGGGTGTCGACATCTGATGAAGGCTTACCGAGAGAAAGACTAGATTACTATCTTGTTCGTGATTACAATCGAAATGACCGAGTAGGAAAAAGTTATCTTGAACAACAGTATGAAGATAGCCTGCATGGTACGAAAGCAGAAGTTAGAAATGTTACAGATAAAAACGGTAATATTTTAGAAACGATTAATGTATCAAAAGGACAAAGTGGTAATGACCTGAACTTAACAATTGATATGGAATTACAAAAGCGCGTGGAAGATATTCTTGCGAAGAATTTAATGAGGTTTAAAGGAAGTGAACCTCTTTTAGATCGCGCATTTGTTGTAATGATGAACCCAAAAAATGGTGAAGTTTTATCTATGGCGGGGAAACAATTAGTTAACGAAGATGGTCAAACGAAAGTAAATGACTTTGCATTAGGTACCATGACAAGTTCTTATCCGATGGGGTCAACTGTAAAAGGTGCAACAGTACTTACTGGATATCAAACTGGTGCGATTCAACCAGGGGCAGTACAATTGGATGAACCAATTAAATTAAAAGGTACACCTACGAAGTCGTCTTGGAAAACGATGGGATACATTAATGACCTTACAGCTTTAAAAATGTCTTCTAACGTTTATATGTTTAAAACAGCGATGAATATCGCCGGTGTTCCATATGTGAGAGGTGGTACGTTAGATATACCTCAAAAAGCATTTGATACGATGCGTTATTATTTCGGACAGTTTGGACTTGGTGTAAAAACAGGAATTGATTTACCGAATGAATCTGCTGGTCAGATGGGTAAGAGTAGTCAACCAGGTTTCTTACTAGATTTATCAATTGGACAGTACGATACGTATACACCGCTTCAATTAGCGCAATATATTTCGACGATTGCCAATGGTGGATATCGTATGCAACCACAAGTTGTAAAAGAAATTCGTCAACCGGCAGTGAAACCAGATGAAGTTGGGAAAGTTGTTCAATCTATGGAACCGAAAGTATTAAATCGTATTGATATGCCGGAATCGCAAATTAAACGTGTTCAAGAAGGATTTAGACAAGTGTATAATGATTCAGGTGGTACAGCTACAAAGTACTTTACAGGTGCAAAATATAAAGCTGCTGGGAAAACTGGTACAGCTCAAACTGTGTATGGCGGAGATAAAGAGATTGGTAGAAATGCAAAAGGTGAACGTGTGGAAACATATAACTTAACATTAGTAGGTTATGCGCCACTTGAAGATCCAGAAGTAGCATTCTCTGTTGTCGTTCCATGGGTACATGATGATAAGACTGGTATTAATGGATATATTGGTCGTGAAATTATGGACGCTTACTTTGATTTGAAAAACAAAGAAGTAAATGGTGAAGCTCCAAAAGATGATAAAGACAATAAAAACAAAGATCAAGATGATGAATAAAAAAGTCGTAAAAAAGCACACTATATGAAAAGATAGTGTGCTTTTTTTTATGGTTTATGCATATCGTGTAATAAATGTGGACAAGTATACAACATTTAAAAAACGCGGCCCTATAAATGATACTTGTATATGGTGGAATAGGGGATAAATATTTTATAGGGAAATCATCAGAGGAAATGAATAGCTACTACTGAATTAAAATTGTATCGTATGTTGATTTTTGTGGAACTTTACAAAACTTTTACAAACAATTAAAACCGAATTAATAGTTTAGCAGTATTCTTATATCTGTAATCCTGTTATTTCCGGTTACTTCTAGGAGGAAGAACACGTGAAATGGATGCATACACCGATTAAGATTTTCGTATTATCAATATGGTTCCTCTGTTTTGAAATGTCTACTGCATTTGCTTTAAATGATACGGGAGAAGTGAGAGTTGATGGATCCTCAACGGTTTTTCCTATTATAGAAGCAGTAGCGGAGGAATATACAAAGGTGCATCCAGACGTGAAAATTTCCATCAGTATTTCTGGAACTGGGGGAGGATTTAATCGTTTCAGTAAAGGAGAAGTAGATATAAATAATGCTTCGAGAGTAATGAAACAAGTCGAGAAAAATGAAATGAAGAAAAACTCTATTCAGTTCACACCTTTTGAGGTTGCTAACGACGGTCTTACGATTGTTGTGAATCGCCATAATACATGGGTAGACGATATGTCAGTAGACGAGTTACGACTACTTTGGAGTGAAGATGGAAGAGAGAAGCGATGGTCACAAATTCATTCAACATGGCCACGTGAACAAGTGAAGTTTTATGCACCAGGCGTAGACTCTGGTACGTATGATTATTTTCAAAATGTCATCTTACAAAATCATCGCATTGTAAAAAAAGTCTCTTTGTCTGAAGATGATCAAGTTATTATACAAGGGGTAATGAATGATAAACATGCCATTGCTTTTGTAGGATATGCTTATTATATGGCTAATCGAGATAAGGTGAAAGCAATAAAAGTAAATGGTGTATTTCCGACGAAAGAGACCATTCAATCAGGTAAGTATAAGCCGTTATCTAGGCCGCTACTTGCTTATGTGAATAATGCATCTATCCGAAATAAAATGAATGTAGCAAACTATGTTGAGTTTATGATTCAGCATGTCGGTAACCTCGCTGAAGAGGTCGGGTATGTAAAATTACGAAAAGAAAAATACAATGAACAGCTGCGTATGTTAACAGAAATAAAAAGGTAATGTCAGGGTGGAAAGGGGTTTTCATCTTTGGCTCATAATGACAAAAGTCAAATTACATTTTCTGTACAACATTTGATTGAAAGAAATACAAAACAAAGAAAAAAAACGCAGCGAATCAATCGAATAGTGCCTTTATTACTAAAAATAATTGCTAGCGTTTCTATTGTGACGACACTTGGAATTGTTTTTACGCTCTCTAATGAAACAATCATGTTTTTTCAAAAAATATCATTATACTCCTTTTTGACGGAGAAAGAATGGTTACCATTTTTTGAAGACCCTAAATTCGGTATATTACCACTCATATGTGGAACGTTCCTTGTAACAGCAATCGCTATGTTTGTAGCAATTCCTATCGGTTTAGCGTGTGCCGTATTTTTAAGCGAATATGCTTCAAATAGTGCACGGAAAATATTAAAGCCGATGTTAGAGCTATTAGCAGGTATCCCGACAATTGTATATGGTTTTTTTGCATTAACAATTGTTACGCCGCTTTTACAAAGGCTTATACCAGATTTACAGTTTTTTAATGCGATTAGTCCAGGAATCGTTATCGGATTTATGATGATGCCTACAGTTGCATCTCTATCTGAAGACGCGATGAGAGCTGTGGCGAAAGGGACGAAAGAAGCTTCATTAGCACTCGGAGCGACGCGGTTTGAAATGGTAAAACAAGTGGTGTTTCCGTCCGCTTTTACAGGGATTATGGCAGCAATTATATTAGCGGCTTCTCGTGCAATTGGTGAAACGATGATTGTTGTAATTGCAGCAGGATCCACACCGAATGTATCGCTTGATCCGACACATTCTATTCAAACGTTAACAGCCTATATTGTGCAAGTAAGTTTAGGTGATGCTCCGCATGGAACGATTACGTATTACAGCATGTATGCTGTAGGTGCAACGTTATTTTTGTTTACCTTTATTATGAACATCATTTCGCAGTCTATTATGCGCCGTTTTAGGAGGATGACATAATATGCGAATGTTGAATCATAAAAAAATACAAAAAAACATGGCATCACGCTTTTTAAAAGATCGAATTTACAAATTGTTATTTTATATAGCAATTTTATTTTCAATGGTAATTTTGTTTTTGTTACTGTTTCAAATTGTTGAAAAAGGTATAAGTTATCTTTCAATAAATTTCTTTACAAATTTCGCTTCACGTAATCCGAAAGAAGCTGGTATTGCTGCAGCTTTGTCAGGGACAATATTATTTATGAGTATTGTTATACCTGTTTCTTTTATATTTGGAGTTGGAACAGCACTTTATTTAGAGCAATATGCGAAGGAATCTCTATTTAAAAAAATAATAGAGATTAATAATCAAACGTTAGCAGGAGTACCATCCGTTGTATTTGGATTGCTTGGTTTAACTATTTTTGTATATGCTCTTCATTTAGGAGAGAGTATAGTTGCAGCAGCACTGACGATGAGTCTACTCGTTTTACCAACAGTTGTTGTGGCGAGTCAAGAAGCAATTCGATCAGTACCAAGTGTATTATTAGAGGGTTCTTACGGATTAGGTGCTACGAAGTGGCAAACGATGTATCAAATTGTATTGCCATATGCTTTCCCAGGGATTATAACGGGCTGTACGTTAGCGATATCAAGAGCAATTGGAGAAGCTGCACCACTATTAGTTATTGGGGCACTTGCGTTTGCAAATTATGTTCCATTTAGTATGTTTGATAGATTTACAGTTCTACCAATTCAAATTTTTAATTGGATGAGTAGGCCACAAGAAGAATTTCAGTATGTAGCAGCAGCTGGGATGATTGTTTTGTTAGGTTTGTTGCTATTTATTAATATATTTGTTTTATGGTTACGAAATCGAAAATAAGTTGGAAGTGGATGAAAGGGGAATTCAAATGGTAGCAACAGTAGTAAATGTACAGGTGAAAAACGAAGAGAAAATCGAGACTGCGCCAAAGAAGGTAGTATTTGATACGAAAAACTTAAATTTATGGTATGGGGAAGACCATGCTTTAAAAGATATTAATTTAAGTATTCATGAGAATGAAGTTACAGCCATTATCGGTCCAAGTGGCTGTGGTAAATCAACTTACTTAAAAACATTAAATCGCATGGTAGAATTAGTACCGATTGTTCGAACTACAGGTGTAATTGAATATAGAGAACGCAATATATTTGATAAATCATATCCAGTTGAAGAATTAAGAACGCATGTAGGAATGGTGTTCCAAAAGCCAAATCCATTTCCAAAATCTATTTATGAGAATGTAGCATACGGTCCAAAAATCCATGGTATTCGTGACAAAAAGACATTAGATGAAATTGTTGAAAAAAGTTTACGTGGAGCAGCGATTTGGGATGAGTTAAAAGATCGTTTGCACGATAATGCATACGGTTTATCTGGTGGACAGCAACAGCGTCTATGCATCGCACGCTGCTTAGCTATTGAGCCAGACGTTATTTTAATGGATGAGCCAACATCGGCATTAGACCCAATTTCAACATTAAAAGTAGAAGAATTAATTCAAGAGCTAAAGAAAGATTTTAGTATTGTTATCGTAACGCATAATATGCAACAAGCAGCGCGTATTTCAGACAAAACAGCTTTCTTCTTAAGCGGGGAAGTTGTGGAGTATACAGATACAAACAAATTATTTACGACTCCTTCAGATAAGCGTACAGAAGATTATATTACAGGTCGCTTTGGTTGATATCGTTTCAAAGCTAAGAGCAAATGCCCTCTTAACAGAGGGCATTTCTTATTTTATCTTACTGTTAATAGAGAACTAATACTTCTCCTTATCTTAAGGTTTATTACAAGCGCAAGAGGCTATGTAGGAGATTTACCCCGCTATTTGCGGGCAGTAAGACCCCCACCTTAAAATTTAGCGAAAGCAAAGAAGTTAGGGAGGGGATCTTGCTGCCTATCAAATCCCGATTGATGAGGGTTGATTAAAGTTTCACTTTTATATAATGGCACATAATATTGAGGGGGAAGAAAAATGGTAAGAGAACAGTTTCAAGGTGATTTAAAAGCGTTACAGCAAAAGGTGATCGAGCTTGGAGAATTAGCAAATGCGGCTTTATTGATGGCTATGGAAGGTCTGCATACAAGGGATGTAGAGAAAGCGTTAGAGGTCATTGATGGTGATTACCGCATGGATAATTTAGAAGAGGAAATAAACGATCTTGCGCTTATGCTCATTACGAAGCAGCAACCTGTAGCAAGTGACTTAAGAAGGATTTTTATTTCAATTAAAACAGCGACAGATTTAGAGCGTATTGCAGATCATGCTGTTAATATTGCAAAGGCTACAATTCGTCTTGGGGAAAAAGAAGTGGCTGTTAGTTTGCACAACCTGGATGAAATGTTTGCGGTTGCAAATGAGATGTTGCATTTAGCGTTAGAAGCATATGAACAAGAAAATTTAACTTTTGCGAAACAAATTGCTGAAATGGATGATTCCGTTGATGAAATATATGGAAAAGCAATTCGTGAGTTTATATCGTCGGTTCCGGAACAACCAGAAGCAATTACGCAAATTACACAATTATCATTTGTCGCGAGATATATTGAGCGTGTAGCAGATCATATTACAAATATTGCTGAAAATGTCTTTTATTTAGTAAAAGGAAAGCATTATTTATTGAATGAGTAGGAATAAAAGCAGGTGATGAGAAATCACCTGCTTTTTTTAGTCAAAACATGACAAAAAAAGCTCGTTGTTTCCTTTAGTTTATGATGATAAGATGTATCATAATGTAATGGAAAAATTAGTATATATGTTTGTCGTTAATAAGTATTATTTACCAATTTATAGTAAGCGCTTTCTTGTTGTTTGAAACATACGTTTTTATAGGTGAGAAATTTAATTATATGGTCTTCTAAATGAGGATTTGTTTAACTAATCAAGTTTATGCTGCTAGTTCATGTGGGATAGGGAATATACATATGGTATATGGAGTTACTGAACATTATATAAGTGGAGGCTGAAGTATATGAAGGGGGTTATTTTAGCTGGAGGAAAAGGAAGACGCCTTAGACCATTAACATGCAATACTCCAAAGCCGATGTTACCATTATTAGAAAAACCAGTTTTAGAATATAATATTGAGTTATTACGTCAGCATGGTATTCGTGAAATTGCAATTACTGTTCAATATATGAGTACGACTATTAAGCAATATTTTGGTGACGGTAGTAAATGGGGAGTTAACTTGTATTATTTTGAAGACTCTCCTCCGCTTGGCACAGCAGGGAGTATTAAACAAGCAGAACAATTTTTAGATGAAACATTTGTTGTGATAAGCGGGGATGCATTAACTGACTTTCAATTATCAGAAGGAATTAGGTTTCATGAACAAAAGAAAAGAATGGTAACAATGTTTGTGAAAGAAGTAGAAAATCCACTCTCATTTGGATTGGTTGTAATGAATAAAAACCAGGAGGTTACACGATATATAGAAAAGCCGGGCTGGAATGAGGTAGTATCTAATGTTGTGAATACAGGCATATATATTATGGAGCCAGAAATCTTTTCTTACATACCGCCTAGGCAATTTTTTGATTTTAGTCATGATGTGTTTCCATTATTGGCAAACAAAAATTTGTTATTCGCATATTTGTCAGAAGGTTATTGGTTAGATATCGGCACATTTAATCAATATCGACAAGCACAATTTGATTTGTTAACGAAAAAGTTACAAGTACCTATTCCTTATACAGAAGTATTACCTATGGTATGGATGGGGGAAGGGGTGACGATTGGTAAAGGGACGAAAATTCATGGCCCCTCTTTTATTGGAGAAGGAGCAAAGATTGGTACAGGAGCTGTAATTGAGCCATATTCTATTATTGGGAAAAATAGTATCGTTTCAAGTTATTCTCATCTTCAAAAAAGTATTGTTTTTGCGAATGCCCACATTGGGAAGTATTGTGAACTATTAGAAACGACAATAGGAGAGCGTACAATAGTTGAAGATGATGTTACACTGTTTCAAAAAAGTGTTGTAGCGGATCACTGTCATATCGGGAGAAGTACGGTAATTAAGCAAAAAGGAAAACTATGGCCTTATAAGGCGATTGATAGTCATTCGATAGTAGGAGCGGCTGGTATTCAAGAGAGTGAAATGAGTGCAGGGTGGTTACAAAAAAGCCGCATTGTAGGAAGAGGGAATGTTGAAATTACTCCCCAGTTTATCGTGAAGATTGCGATGGCGTATGGTTCTCTTTTTGAAAAAGGAGAAAGTATATTAATTGGAAGTCAAGAAAATATAGAAACAACCTCTTATAAAAATTTATTTTTACATGCTATTCATGGTATAGGGATTCATACGATGGAATGTAAAGAAATGAACGAGTCACTTTTTCAATATAGTGTTCATCATTTGCAATGTGCAGGTGGTGTTTTCATTCAAGTGGAGAATGAGAATGAGATTGTTATAAAGTTATACGGTCAAGCTGGCATGCCGTTAACGTATAAGCAGCAAAAAGAGATAGAACAAATATATATGTCCGAATTGTTTTATTACGTGCAGGAGAAAGAAATGGGGCGTAATAAGCTCGTTCATGTTTCTATGAATGAGTATATAGAAGTTATATTGGAGCATATTGATATCGAGAAAATACAGATGCAGAAGTTTCATCTTCTTATTAATAAGAGAAATGATACGTTGCAACATTTACTTATGCTCTTTCTGCAAAGACTTGGTTGTACAGTTACATGGATTTATGCAAGCGAACAAAAAGATCATGTGAAAGCTTTGATGAAATCAAGTAAAGCGAATATGGCTCTTATGTTTTCGGAGAAAGGAAATCATTTCGAGTTATACGATAAACATAGTAATATTTACCAAGGTACAGATTTGGAAGAGGTAGATATTCCAGATTTCTTGCTCGAATCGACAGGAAATATTTACCCAATGTCTTTGAAGTTAGGAGAATGTTATCTTCTATTTTATACGCAGGATGAAAGAAAGTCGTTTCAAGTGAGGTGGAAGCGAGATATTTTATATCGGATTGGAAAATTATTCGAGCTAATAGCATTGCAAGGAAAAACGTTTCTCAGCATAGTAGAGCAATCACCTCCGCTCTATTTACTTTATGATGAAGTGGTATGTTCATGGAATGAAAAAGGGGAAATTATGAGGAAATTATTGGATGATATAGAAAGGAAGGGAGAAGGTATATTTGAAGGAGTGCAGTTCAAATATACTGAAAAAGAGTGGTCTTATATCGTTTCTGACATAAAACAACCAAAATTTTTGGTGTATTCACATGCTAGAAACCCAGTAATAGCAAGGGAAAATATGAAAAATCTTATAGAAAAAATTAGACAATATCAAAAGGTGTAGAATTTTTATTTTAAAAGTGGTATTATAGTATAGTCTGATTTAAGTTATTAGTACTGGAGGGAAATAAGAATGCGTGTGAATATTACTCTAGCATGTACAGAATGCGGAGATCGTAACTATATCTCAAAGAAAAATAAACGTAACAACGCTGAGCGTATCGAGCTTAAAAAGTATTGCAAGCGTGACAAGAAGTCTACGTTACACCGTGAAACAAAGTAAGCAGTAGGAATATTTTCCTACTGTTTCTTTTTGTATTCGATTCCTATGTTAAAAGTGATACACTATCAGCATAGAGTAAAGTGTCACTGTAAGGGGGAGAATGTGTGAAAGCAGAGAAAGTACGTTTGCGTAAACAAATAATAGAACACATGAATTCTTTATCAGAAGAACAGTATACAACTTTATCAGAACAGATTGCATTTTCGTTGTATGCGCAAAAAGAGTGGGTTGAAGCTAAAACAATTGGAATTACTCTTTCAATGGAAAATGAAGTGAATACATATCCTATTATCGAAAAAGCTTGGGAAGAAGGAAAGAAAGTTGTAGTTCCTAAGTGTAATAAAGGAACAAGAACGATGTCCTTCCGGCAAATTAATAATTTTGATCAATTAGAAACGGTGTATATGAATTTACGTGAACCGATTCCCGAGCTTACGGAAGAAGTGAATATGGATGAAATTGATCTTCAAATTGTCCCAGGCGTAGCTTATACAGAACGAGGAGAGCGAATTGGGTACGGCGGTGGCTATTATGATCGTTATCTCGTGCATTATAAAGGGAAAACGCTGTCATTAGCGTATGATTTTCAAATGGTAAAACACATTCCGGTAGAGCCATTTGATAAAAACATAGAAAAAATTATTACAGAAAAAGGAACACTGCTTACAAATAAGCTTGTATAGACAAATAAAAATTGACGAGACTTTTTCTTCTTGATTATAATAAAATATGTGAACGTTTTCTTATTATAATTTTTTATAGTAAGTGAGCATAGAGGGTGATGAAATGGTATCTATTTATGATATTCAGCAATTGCTAAAGAAATTTGGTACGATTATTTATACGGGAGATCGAATTGCAGATTTACAATTAATGCAAGATGAATTGCGTGAATTAAATCAATCACAGCTAATCGATCCACAAGACTATCAAACAGCTTTATTTTTATTGAAGCAAGAAATTCAAAAAGAGCTAAATAAGAATTAGATAAAGGTAGGTAAGCAACATGGAAGAGAAATGGTTAGTTGGTGTTGACCTTGGTGGTACAACGATTAAATTAGCATTTATTAATGTGTACGGTGAAATTTTACATAAGTGGGAAATCCCTACGAATACAGGTGAGCAAGGAAAACATATTACACTTGATGTTGCGAAAGCAATTGATAAAAAGCTAGAAGAATTAGGCGAATTGAAGAGCAAGTTAATTGGTATTGGTATGGGAGCTCCTGGTCCTGTACATGTGGCGTCTGGAATGATTTATGAAGCGGTTAATTTAGGATGGAAAAACTATCCGCTAAAAGATTTATTAGAAGTAGAAACAGGATTACCTGTTGTTATTGATAATGATGCAAACTTAGCAGCGCTTGGTGAAATGTGGAAAGGTGCTGGTGAAGGTGCAAAAGATTTAATCTGTATGACACTTGGTACGGGCGTTGGTGGTGGTGTAATCGCCAATGGTGAGATTGTACACGGCGTGAGTGGTGCTGCTGGTGAGATTGGACATATTACAGTCGTTACAGAAAATGCTTTCCCATGTAATTGCGGGAAGTCTGGTTGCTTAGAAACAGTAGCATCTGCGACAGGTATTGTACGTGTTGCTATGCAAAAAATACAAGAGACTAATAAAGAGAGCATGTTGCGTTCTATGTTAGCTGAAGAAGGACGTATTACATCAAAAGATGTCTTTGAAGCACTTGGACAAGGTGATGAATTAGCAGGTGAAGTAGTAGAAAAAGTAGCCTCTTATTTAGGATTAGCTGTAGCGAACCTTTCTAGTACATTGAACCCAGAGAAAATTGTTATTGGTGGAGGCGTGTCTAAAGCTGGAGATGCGCTATTAGAACCAATTCAACGCTATTTCGAGCAATACGCTTTCTCACGTGCTGTAAAGAGCACGAAGTTAGCTATTGCAACACTTGGTAATGATGCAGGTGTTATCGGAGGAGCTTGGCTTGTAAAAAAGCACAAATACGAAGCGAAGATGATATAAGTTGTGAAATATGAAAAGAGGAAGGGGGAACCCTTCCTCTTTTTGTGTGAAATCTCGATGAAGAATAAAGTGTAAACGAATTAAGCTGCTGGTGGATACCCGTTATATAGAACAGTCATGATCGTAAACCATCCGAAAACGAGTACAGTTGCAATTGCAAAGCCGCTCGCGAAAAAGTTTTTTTCACGAAGTGTTCTAAGCGTAGCAAATACAGCTAACAGAGTGACAAGTGTAAAAATAATAACAAGGCCCATACAATATCCTCCTCTGTCTACTCATTTCTTATTATGAGTTTTTGGAATATTTACTCTTTTATATTGTACATGTTTTAAAAATGATTGTCGAGATAGCATCCTTTCTTTTCCTCAGAGAAAGAAATGTTGTATCATTAAAAGTAAGTTTAATAACTGGAGGAGATTTTCATATGAAATGGATACAAATGCCGTTAGGACCATTACAAACGAATGCTTATATTTTAATGAACGATCAAAAAGAGTGCATTATCTTTGACCCTGGTCATGAAGGTGAAAAGCTCGTTACATATGTACAAGAAGAACAATTAAAACCATTAGCTGTTTTATTAACACATGCTCACTTTGATCATATCGGTGCTGTTGATGCGGTAAGAGACACTTTTCATATTCCTGTGTATGTACATAAAGAAGAAGCAGATTGGTTAGGAGATGCAACTGTAAACGGCTCTCAAATTTTTATGATGAACCGCAGTATTACAGCAAAACCAGCGGATCATATTATTGATGCAGAAGGTACATTAACAATTGGATCATTTAATTTTGAAATTTTTGAGACACCAGGACATTCTCCAGGAAGTATTTCTTATTATAGTAAAGAGGCGAATGCTGTATTCTCAGGAGATGTATTGTTCCAAATGAGCATTGGAAGAACAGATTTACCTGGTGGAAGTTTCGCTGAATTAATTGGAAGTATTGAAGAGAAATTATTTGTATTACCAGATGAAACAGCGGTTTTATGTGGACATGGTCCAGAAACAAGCATTGGCTTTGAAAAAGAAAATAATCCGTTTTTACAATAAGGAGTCATTATGGGAATGGAGCTCATTTTAAGAGAATGGATGGGGAAAGAAAAGGATTATTCAATTTCATATAGTACGTATATGAACCTTGTATTGTATACAGAAGGTCATGGATATTATATGAAAGAACGTGAAAAGATTGGAAGACAAGGGGATTTTTTTACAAGTAGCAACGTATCCTCTGTGTTTGCAAAAACTTTTGCTAAACTTTTTATTCGTCTTGTTGAAAATGGTGAAGTTGCTCCGAATATTTGTGAAATTGGCGGAGGAACAGGGAAGTTTGCCTATGATGTTTTACAAGAATGGAAGCAATTATCTCCAAAAACCTTTATTGATTTAAACTATTCAATGATTGAAGTGAGCCCTTTTCATAGAAAATTACAGCAGGAGCACCTTGGCTCATTTTCTAATGTATCGTACTATACCTCCTATAGTGAAATGGGAGATTCTTTCGAGGGAATTCTTTTTTCGAATGAGTTGTTTGATGCACTTCCTGTTGAAATAATTGAGAAAAGAAATGGTATGTTGTATGAAGTACGTATTACATATACAGAGGAAGGAAACCTTTCAGAAGTATGTAGGCCGTTAGATAAAAGAATTGGTCGCTATTTATTGAAATATAATATTCATATTGCTGAAGGGCAACGTTTTGAAGTACCAATTGTGATGGAGGAGTATATAAAAGAAATTGCGAAATGGTTTCAAAAAGGTATATGTATTACAGTTGATTATGGATACACAAAAGAAGAATGGATGCATCCAGCACACCGTGAAGGAAGTTTGCGAGGGTATTATCAGCATAAGCTAATACGTAACCCACTAGCGCATCCAGGTGAAATGGATCTTACTACTCATATTCATTGGGACGAGCTAAAGGAGATGTTTAGTATGCAAGGAATGAGTGCAGTATGGCATAAGAAACAATCTGAGTTCTTGTTAGCTGCAGGGATATTAGAACAGCTTACGAGCCATCAAGATACGAATCCTTTTTCTGAAATGCAAAAACAAAATCGAGCAGTTCGTTCTATGATTTTGAATGGAGGAGTAGGGAGTGCATTTGATGTTGTTATACATACAAAAGATATGCAACATTTACATTTGGATCGGTATGTAACAATATAAAAAACAAGACACAGTATATACTGTGTCTTGTTTTTTAATACGACTTATGTAGTATTATATATTTCCTCTCATGATATATATTTATATTAAAGATATGAGATGAAAAATATAGAATACGTTCTTTTTCTTCGATTATTAGTCCCTAACCTAATAATACGCGAACGAGTTGAATGATTGTTTCATTCTCTACTTTGTAATAAATTTCCAATCCTTTTCTTTCACTAGAAACGATTTTAGCGCTTTTTAATTTTGCTAAATGCTGTGAAATTGTAGATTGTGGCATGTTTAAGCCAGTATACATTGTAGAAACGTTGCTTGGACCGCGCTCGATTAATCCTTTTACGATACATAAACGAACAGGATGAGCTAGCACTTTTAATAATTCTGCATTACTTTCATATAGTTCTAATTCTTTTTGAAAGGTTTCTAACATGTTCTTTTCCACCTCCGTGTGAGCTATTATACCATACTATACATACCAAAAATTTAAAGAAAAGAAAATAGTTGTTGCAGAAAAAAAGTCCTAAAGTAAAGAAATTGTAAGAAAAGAGACCCTGATGTAAATAAAATAGGTAAATTAGCATGTTTTTGTAAAATGACATTTTTGGGTGAAAATTTCGATGCGTTTTAAAAATTGAAAGATATAGATATATTTGTAACACAATTTTATCATGATTTTCTTATTCTTTCAAATGAATATACGAAATTTTTAAAATAATATGACAAAGGAATTATAATGATATATATAGAATATAAAACAGGTTAAAAGAAAAGAAGCTGAATGTAATTCGCTTCTTTATGGTGATAATGAAATATTTGCTTACAGCTGATAAATCTTAGGATGATCAAGTCATTAGTCATTTATTCTAAAATTCATCTTTTAGCAACGTTAAAAACCTGTGATTCCATATGTTCTCATAAAAATCAATTGTCTCTTTTGCGGACATAAAAGGATTATTCAACGTAGAGGTTGTTTTCTGTACCATAAAGTTTTCGTATCCTAGTCCGTGGGCAAACTTAATCGTAGCATCCATACAGTACTCTGTTTGGGCGCCACAAAATTCAATGCAATTTACAGATAATTGATCTAAAATTTCTTTTAAGTTTGTTTTATAAAATGAATTTGCATGTGTTTTTCTTACAAAAAAATCTTGTTCTTGAACATCTAGATCGGTATGAATAGCCCAAAGTTCTTTCTCGGGTACTAAATCATCATCACAATGTTGAACAAAAAGGATTGGTTTATTTAATTTTCTGTATGAATAAATTCTTTTATTTACTTTTGTTAGTAAGTTCTGTAAATCAAATAAATGCTCCTCGCTATAACATACGCCATTTTGTAAATCGATAACGATTAAAATATCTGAACAAATATCCATTATTTTCACCCCTTTTTATTTCTTAATATATCAATTAATCCATTATTTAGAAATAGATGATATACTTTTATTTTTTTATGGACTATAAGAAAAGAAGAAATTCAAATGAATATAACTAAAACGCAGAAAAAGAAGATATGAAAACCTAATCTCATATCTTCTTTTTCTCTATGCATTTACAGGTTCTTCTACATAAGAAAGGGCATTTTCAAAATCGGATATTAAATCGTTAACATTTTCAAGACCGACTGATAACCGAAGTAATGAATTAGAGATTCCTCTTTCATCACGAGCTTCTTGCGACAGTGCTGCATGTGACATTTTTGCTGGATAAGAAAGAATTGACTCTACAGCTCCTAAACTAACTGCAAAAACAGGTAATTTTACTTTTGATAAAAATTGGCGGAGTGCATCTTCTGACTGCAAAGTAAACGATAAGACCGCTCCAGCTGATGTTGCTTGAGATTGTTGAATATCAAATCCGAGATGTGTTTGTAATCCCGGATAATAGACATTTTGTACTTTAGCGTGCTCTTGTAAATAATGTGCGATTTTATTGGCATTTTTAGCTGAATGCTCGAGGCGTACGTGCAATGTTTTTAGACCGCGAAGTACGAGAGAACAATCTTGAGGTCCTAAAATAGCACCGAATGCATTTTGTAAAAATCCAAGCTTTTGAGCGAGTTCTGCATCTTTTACTACTGCTAATCCGGCAGTAACATCACTATGACCAGCAATAAATTTTGTAGCACTATGAAGAACGACATCAGCTCCAAGTTCAAGTGGTTTTTGGAATAGTGGTGTCAAAAATGTATTATCAACAAAAGTAAGAGCGCCAATAGATTTTGCGAGTTTAGAAACCTCGCGAATATCTGTCACTTTTAAAAGTGGGTTAGAAGGTGTTTCTACATAAAAGAGCTTTGTATTTGGTTTCATGTTTTGTTTTATTTCTTCTAAATTGGTCATATCAACAAATGTATGTGAAACACCGTAACGGGAGAGTACCTCAGTTATCACTCGGTAAGTGCCTCCGTACACATCTTCTGAAATGAGTACGTGATCACCTTGTGAAAGAAGGAGGAATGCAGTGGAAATCGCTGCAATGCCTGATGCAAAGGCGAATCCTTTTGTTCCGCCTTCTAATAAAGCAATGATATCTTCAAGAGCTTCACGAGTTGGATTTCCTGACCTGCTATAGTCATATTTTCCGAACGTATCTACATCAAACTGGTGAAAAGTTGATGTGTTATAAATAGGAACGTTCACAGCGCCTGTTTGCGAGTCATGTTTATATTGGTTGTGTAGTAAGAGTGTATCTATAGAATAGCTCATATTCTTACACCTTCTTTTACGAGTTTAATGGCTTGCTTTAAGTCTTGAATTAAATCGTTACTATTTTCAATGCCAACTGAGAATCGAAGAAGACGATTGCATACGCCGTTTGCTGTTCTAATTTCTTCAGGAATATCAGCATGTGTTTGCGTTGCTGGATAAGTCATTAAACTTTCTACACCACCAAGACTTTCGGCAAATGTAATTAAGGATAAAGATTGTAAGAATGGATTAATCCAAGCTTCATCTTTAAGGCGGAATGAAATCATGCCGCCTCTTCCTGGATAAAATACATCTGTCACCCCGTCTTCATCATTTAAATACGCAACAACTGCTTTCGCATTTTCTTCATGTTGTCTCATGCGAAGCGCTAACGTTTTCATACCGCGAATTAATAACCATGAGTCAAATGGGCTTAAAACTGCACCTGATGCATTATGATAATGAGCGATTTCCTCGCAAAGTTCCTTTCCTTTTGCAACGACAAGCCCGCTTAGTACATCGTTATGTCCCCCTAAATATTTCGTTGCGCTATGAAGTACAATGTCAGCACCTTCTGTTAATGGTTGCTGTATATAAGGTGTGTAGAATGTGTTGTCTACAATAAGAAGTAGTCCGTGCCTTTTCGCTACAGTTGCGACAGCAGCAATATCAGTAACTTGCATTAATGGATTAGTTGGAGTTTCTATGAAAATAGCCTTCGTTTCAGTTGTGATAGCTTGCTCAATTTGTTTAATAGACTGTGTATTTACGTATCTACATCGAACATTCCACTTTTTTTCATGCTCAGAAAATAATCGATACGTTCCCCCGTATAAATCTTCAGATACAATAAGTTCGTCTCCAGAGCGGAATAGAGAAAGGACGAGGAGAACAGCCGCCATCCCTGAACTACAGGCATAACCTTGTTCGCCATATTCTAAGTCTGCGATCGCCTGTTCTAAAAGACCGCGAGTTGGATTGCCAGTTCGTGAATAGTCAAAGCCAGTAGATTTACCAATTCCTTCGTGGCGATAAGCGGTTGAGAAATAAACTGGTGGATTAACCGTTCCAGTTGTAGTTTCACTACGATTTCCGATTTGTGCTAGTTTTGTTTCGATTGTTGACATGTGAAAATTCCTCCTTTTTAAATTGAAACATTAAGTGAATATAAAATAAAAAAAGCCTTCTAAGAAGAAGGCTTTCGGTTTGAATAGAGTCTTCTTCTCATCTGTCAAATCTTTCACAATTTGCTGGAATTAGCACCTTATTAACAAAATGTTAATGGTTGCTGAGGCGTCACAGGGCCAGTCCCTCTACCTCTCTAGATAAGAATGTTCGTATGAAATTTTTATTATGTTTTTAACTTTACAATAAAAGATAATTGAATTGCAACTTTATTTTAAATAATTTTTATTTTTCCGCAAGTGTCATTGACTTTTAATTTTGTGCATGCTAAATTTATTAAAAAATTAACAAACATTGTTAAAAGGGGAACGCATTTCCTTTTAGCTACATAAATAAAATAATAAAGACAACTCTTATTGAGAGCGGTGGAGGGAAAGGCCCTGTGAAACCCGGCAACCTTCAAACGAAATGTTTGAAACGGTGCTAATACCTGCAAAACGAATGTTTTGCATAATAAGAGGAGGAACAATTATGTCCCCCTCTTCAAAGTGAAGAGGGGGTTTTTATATTGATAGAAATGAGGGAGATTCGTGAAATTACTAGATTTATTATCAAAAGGAATTGTAATAGGTGATGGTGCGGTTGGAACGTTATTGCATTCACATGGTTTGCAAAGTAGCTTTGAAGAATTGAACGTATCTGATCCAGATCTAATTATATCCATTCATAAACAATATGTAGCTGCTGGAGCAGATGTAATTCAAACGAATACGTATGGAGCAAATGAGGCGAAATTACGTATGTATGGTTTAGAAAATCAAGTTACAAAAATTAATAGAGCGGCAGTGAAATTGGCGAAAGCATCTGTGACAGATAAAAATGCAATTTTAGGAACAATTGGTGGTATGAAACATATCGGAGCTGTTACAACGACTGATATGGAAAGGGAGTTTATGTTACTTGAACAGGCGGGGGCTTTACTAGAAGAACAGGTTGATGGATTACTATTAGAAACTTTTTATGATGAATTTGAATTACTTCATGCTGTTAAAGTGTTGCGTAAGCAAACGAATATTCCGATTGTTGCGCAATTAGCGTTACATGAAGCAGGTACGACTCAAAATGGAAATGATGTCAATGAAATATTAAAGCAGTTTATAGATTACGGTGCAAATGTTGTTGGATTGAATTGTCAACTGGGGCCGCTTCATATGACGGAAGCTTTCAAAATGATATCGATTCCGCAAAATGGCTATTTATCAGCATACCCAAATGCAGGTCTCCCGAATTATGTAGAGGGACGTTACGTATATGAGGGAAGTCCAGCTTATTTTGAAGCAATGACACCGAAATTTATTGAGCAAGGTATTCGGTTATTGGGTGGCTGTTGTGGTACGACTCCAGAACATATTCAAAGTATGAAGCGCGCTGTTGCGAATATTACCCCTGTAATAGAAAAAGAAACGATTCAAAGGCCAAAAGTCGTTCATACGCATGAGAAACGTTCGAAGGCTCACGTCACTCTAGCAGAGAAAGCAAAAAAACAAACGACAGTTGTAGTGGAATTAGATCCACCGAAAACGTTAGATACACAGCGTTTTTTTGAAGGAGCAAGAGCGTTAAAAAGAGCGGGAGCAGATGCTATTACTCTAGCAGATAATTCATTAGCATCGCCTCGTGTCTCTAATATGGCGATGGGTGCGTTATTAACGAAGCATGATATCCCAGTATTGACGCATTTAACGTGTAGAGATCATAACGTCATTGGACTACAATCTCATTTGTTAGGTTTATCGGCGTTAGGGATGGAAGAAGTGTTAGCTTTAACTGGTGATCCAGCGCGCGTTGGTGATTTTCCCGGTGCCACTTCTGTATATGATTTATCCTCTATTGAGCTTATTAAAATGATTAAAGAAATGAACGATGGACGTTCAATTTTAGGGAAATCAATTGGACCGGCGACAAGGTTTTCTGTAGGCGGCGCATTTAATCCTCACGTGAGGCACTTAAAAGCAGCGGTTAAGCGAATGGAACGAAAAATAGATGCTGGAGCGGAGTATTTTTTAACTCAGCCAATTTACGATATCAAGTTAATTGAAGAAGTGTATGAAGCGACAAAGCATTTGGAACAACCTATTTTTATTGGAATTATGCCGTTAGTAAGTAAGCGGAATGCAGATTTTCTTCATTTTGAGGTGCCGGGTATTACTCTTCCTGAAGAAATAAGAGAGAGAATGGATGGACATGAAACGAAAGAGGCAGCAATTGAGGAAGGGATTCGCATTTCACAAGAATTGGTCGACGCAGCGATGAAATATTTTAATGGTATTTATCTTATTACACCATTTTTAAAGTATGAAATTACAGAACATCTTGTTAAATATGTAAGAGAAAAGCAAGAAGTGAAAGAAGGTATTAATTGATGAAGTGTATAGAAGAAAAATTGAAAAATAGCATTTTAATATTAGATGGTGCAATGGGGACAATGATTCAGCAAGAGGATTTAACTGCTGAAGATTTCGGAGGAGAAGAGTACGAGGGCTGTAATGAATATTTAGTGGAAACAAGACCAGACGTTATT
Source organism: Bacillus sp. RZ2MS9 (assembly GCF_001816185.2). Taxonomy (NCBI): domain Bacteria; kingdom Bacillati; phylum Bacillota; class Bacilli; order Caryophanales; family Bacillaceae; genus Bacillus; species Bacillus sp. RZ2MS9. The sequence continues at coordinate 4,187,674 of NZ_CP049978.1, read as the reverse complement.
TTAAAGATTCATAAAGCTTATATTGAAGCTGGAGCGGATATTATTGAAACAAATACATTTGGGGCAACGAATATTGTACTAAGTGATTATGAGCTGTCTCATTTAGATGAAGAACTAAATGAAAAGGCAGCACTTTTGGCGAAGCAAGCTGTTAAAGAAAGCGGGAATGAAGTATATGTTGCGGGAGCGATGGGACCAACAACGAAAGCAATTAGTGTTACTGGTGGTGTGACTTTTGAAGAATTGATTGAGGCTTATACAAGGCAGGCACGAGGATTATTAAAAGGAGAAGTTGATGTATTACTCGTTGAGACGAGTCAAGATATGCGTAACGTGAAAGCAGCTTATATTGGAATTCAAGCTGCTTTTGAAGAACTGAAAAAAACGGTTCCTATTATGATTTCAGGTACGATTGAGCCAATGGGAACGACTCTGGCTGGGCAAACAATTGAAGCTTTTTATTTATCAGTAGAACATATGAAACCATTATCTGTTGGGTTAAACTGTGCGACTGGTCCGGAGTTTATGAGGGACCATATTCGTTCACTATCTGATTTATCGGAGTGTTACATTTCTTGTTATCCAAATGCAGGTCTTCCTGATGAAGATGGACATTACCATGAATCTCCATCTTCTCTTGCTGAAAAGGTGAAGCGATTTGCTGAAGAAGGGTGGGTTAATATTATTGGTGGTTGTTGTGGCACGACACCAGAACATATAAAAGCAATGAAATCCGCGCTAGCATCTCTTAAGCCTCGTGACCATCATGAGAGAGAAGGACATGGAATTAGTGGATTAGAAGCACTGCAATATGATGAGTCTATGAGACCGTTATTTGTAGGTGAAAGAACGAATGTTATTGGGTCACGTAAATTTAAACGATTAGTAGCAGAAGGGAAATTTGAAGAGGCTGCTGAAGTGGCAAGAGCGCAAGTGAAGAAAAATGCTCATATTATTGATATTTGTATGGCAGATCCTGATCGCGATGAAATAGAAGATATGGAAAACTTCTTAGCAGAAGTTACGAAAGTTTTAAAAGTACCGATTATGATTGATTCAACAGATGAAAATGTGATGGAGCGAGCTCTTACTTATATTCAAGGAAAAGCTGTTATTAATTCAATTAATTTAGAAGATGGAGAAGAACGATTTAAAAAAGTGACACCGCTTCTTCAGAAGTATGGTGCTGCTATAGTTGTAGGAACAATTGATGAAGACGGTATGGCGGTTAGTGCGGAGCGAAAGATAGAAATTGCGAAAAGAAGCTATGAATTACTTACAAAGAAGTATGGGATACGCCCGTCAGATATTATTTTTGATGCACTTGTGTTTCCGGTAGGGACAGGTGATGAAGAATATATTGGTTCAGCAGCAGCGACTATAGAAGGAATTCGCCTTATTAAAGAAGCGTTACCAGAGTGTTTAACGATTTTAGGGGTAAGTAACATATCATTTGGTTTACCACCGGCTGGACGTGAGGTATTAAATTCAGTCTTTTTATATCATGCTACGAAAGCAGGGTTAGATTACGCGATTGTGAATACGGAAAAATTAGAACGCTATGCGTCGATTCCAGAGGAAGAAAAACGCCTTGCAGATGCACTACTGTTTGAAACGACGAAAGAGACGTTAGAAGAATTTACAAACTTTTACCGAGTTGCTAAAAAGAAAGATATCGTTGTGCAAGAAACGTTAACGCTTGATGAAAGACTAGCAAATTATATTGTAGAAGGTACGAAACAAGGATTACACGAGGATTTAAGTCTTGCGCTTGAAGAAGGAAGAAAACCTCTTGATATTATTAACGGTCCGCTTATGACAGGGATGGATGAGGTAGGACGACTATTTAATAATAATGAACTTATTGTTGCTGAAGTATTGCAAAGTGCTGAAAGTATGAAAGCTGCTGTAAGCTATTTAGAGCCACATATGGAATCTAGTGATAGTGCGAAAAAAGGGAAAGTATTATTAGCAACTGTAAAAGGTGACGTGCATGATATTGGGAAAAATCTCGTTGAAATTATTTTAGCAAATAACGGATATGAGATTATTAATTTAGGAATTAATGTACGTTCGGATCGAATTGTTCAAGAAGTACAAGAAAAGAAGCCGGATATTATAGGCCTTTCCGGTTTATTAGTAAAATCAGCGCAACAAATGGTAACGACTGCTGAAGATTTAAAAGCAGCAAATATTGATGTTCCCATTGTTGTAGGTGGTGCGGCGTTAACGAGAAAGTTTACAGATAATCGGATTTCACCATCATATAAAGGGCTCGTTTGTTATGCGAGTGATGCGATGACGGGGCTCGATATTATTAATAAGCTTCAAAAAGAAGAAGAGCGTGAGAAGATGAAACAGGATAAAAAAGAACGTCATCTTCATATCGTAAAAAAAGAGGAGAAGAAAGTAGAAATTCCAGCAGTAATTGAGCCATTACCGAAGGCTGAAGTTATCGTGCCTGATTCAACAAAACGAATTGTATTACGAGATGTTCCTGTTTCACATCTCGCACCATTTCTGAATAGACAAATGCTACTTGGGCATCACCTTGGATTAAAAGGAAATGTGAAGAAGCTTTTGAAAGAGGGAGATAAGAGAGCACATGAATTAAATGATTTAATAGATGAATTATTGCAGGAAGGACAATCTTGGTTAAAGCCGAAAGCAGTGTATCAATTTTTCCCAGCGCAAAGCGACGGACAAAACATTGTAATATATAATCCAGAAGATCATACGCGTGTTATAGAGCGTTTCACATTTCCTAGACAAGGAAAGGCTCCCTATCGTACTTTAGGTGATTATTTGCGCCCAATAGGAGATGAGATGGACTATGTTGCTTTCTTATCTGTTACGGTCGGGGAAGGAGTTCGGGACATTGCAGAAGAGTGGAAGGCGAAAGGTGATTACTTACGTAGTCATGCCATTCAATCGTTAGCGCTTGAATTAGCGGAAGGACTTGCTGAAAAAACACATATGCTCATTCGTGACCGCTGGGGCATTCCGGACTCACCTGAACTGACGATGGAAGAACGTTTCCGTACGAAATATAGAGGAATACGAGTGTCATTTGGTTATCCGGCGTGTCCAGAACTTGCAGATCAAGAAAAGCTATTTCGCTTAATTCATCCAGAGGAAATAGGTATTTCATTAACAGAAGGATTCATGATGGAGCCAGAAGCGTCCGTAACGGCTATGGTATTTTCTCACCCTGAGGCAAGATATTTTAGTGTATTATAGTCTAGAAGGGGGAGACGTATGAAGAAAATAGTCTTTACAGGTGGCGGTTCGGCAGGACATGTAACACCTAATTTAGCCATTATCCCATATTTACAGGAAGACAACTGGGATATCTCTTATATTGGTTCTCATCAAGGTATTGAGAAAACGATTATAGAAAAGGAAGGCATTCCCTACTATAGTATTTCGAGTGGAAAGCTACGTCGTTATTTTGATTTGAAAAATATAAAAGATCCTTTTCTTGTAATGAAGGGTGTTATGGATGCGTATGTAAGGATTCGAAAACTAAAACCAGATGTGATTTTTTCAAAAGGCGGTTTCGTATCTGTACCAGTCGTAATTGGAGGATGGCTAAATAGAGTACCAGTTTTATTACATGAATCTGATATGACACCAGGACTAGCAAATAAAATTGCGCTTCGTTTTGCTTCGAAAATATTTGTTACATTTGAAGAAGCAGCGAAACATTTACCGAAAGAAAAAGTAATATATACGGGATCTCCTGTACGTGAAGAAGTGCTGAAGGGAAATCGTGAAAAAGGTTTAGCGTTTTTAGGTTTTTCACGTAAAAAGCCAGTTATTACGATTATGGGAGGCAGCTTGGGCGCGAAAAAAATTAATGATACGGCTCGAGAAGCATTACCAGAACTTCTTAAAAAATATCAAATTGTTCACCTTTGCGGAAAAGGTAACCTTGATGAAAGTTTACAAAATAAAGAAGGATATAGACAATTTGAATATGTACATGGAGAACTGCCAGATATATTAGCGGTAACAGATTTTGTTATTTCACGCGCGGGCTCCAACGCAATTTTTGAATTTTTAACATTACAAAAGCCGATGGTTTTAATTCCATTATCGAAATTTGCAAGCCGTGGAGATCAAATATTAAATGCAGAGTCCTTTGAAAGGCAAGGGTATGCCTCCGTATTATATGAAGAAGATGTAACTGTAAAATCTCTTATAAAGTATGTCGAAGAATTGAATCAAAATAATGAGAAGTATAAAACAGCACTAAAAAAATATAATGGAAAAGAAGCAATTAAAACAATCATTCAAAATATTTCAGAGGCATGATGAAACAATCATGCCTCTTTTAGTAGGGTGAAAGATTCCAAGAATTGATATTTTTATGTTACAATAAAGTGAAACTTTAATCAGTTGGGTTCATCCCACATCTAACTTCTTTACTGTTACTAAATTTTGAGGAGGTAGTCTTACTGCCCTCAAATAGCGGGATAACAAATGGGTTAATAGGGAAATTCCAATTAATGAGGCGTGAAAATACGAATGGATTAGGAGTGACTGTGTTGGAGCTAAGTCTCTATGAAAATACTGCACTTATTATATGCTTTGTGTTGTACGTTGGTAGTGTTATTGTTTATATTTCAAGGAAATTTTCGCAAGAAAGAGAGCTTGAAAAGTCAGAGATAACAGCTGAACTAGAAATGTTAGCTGATGAAAGTTATAAAAAACAAAAAATAAAAGAAGACCATGAAGCATCCCATCATTTAAACGCAAATAAGTTTTAAAGATGGGGATTTTTTTTGAAGTTGTTCTTTATTATAGCTATAACAAATAACGCTAAAAAGGAGTTTCCCCATACACAATGAAGGAGTGTATATAAATGAATTTTTATATCGCCTCAGGTTTCCAAAATAAACATCTTGTACATTCTGTAGCAAATGAACTGAAACATGCAGGATGGCACCATACATATGATTGGACCAAAAACGAAAGAGCAGCGAATGAAGAACAATTAAGAGAAATTGGTCAGGCAGAACGAAATGCTGTAAAAGAAGCGGATGTATTTTTACTTATATTAGATGGTGGAAACGGGAGCCATACAGAGTTTGGAATGGCGATTGCACTAGAGAAAACGATATATGTATATCATGCAGGAAACCCGCTCCAAACAACGTTCTATCACTTGCCAGAAATAAATATTTTTGAAGGAGATGTAGCTGAGTTTGCATCTTTTGTTATGAATCATGTGAAATAATAGTAACTACCTAAAAGGTTATAAAAGTGATCTTTTGGGTACAGTGATGATAAGAAACGTATATAAAGGAGTACATAATATGAAATTAGAAAATGGATGGGAAACGAGCTTTTTAGAAGTCGTACAAAATAGTGAATTTAAGAAAGAGGCACTTCTTAGTCAATTGCTTTGTCAGGATAGTGAAGAAGTAGAAGAGCTTGTGGATGATTACGGCTACGAAGAACTTGTTGAACGTGAACATGATGATGAGTTAGCTGAAATCTTAGGAGAAGAACTTTTTAGTGAGATGGAACGCCAAGTATTCTTATCTTCAAATCCAGAAGAAAAACTTATTTCATTCGTCAATGGATTAGGTTTTCATGTGCTAGATTGGATCGTTCTTCTTGAAACAGAATTTGGCATTGATAGTGCAAACTTTACATCAGATGCTGTGAAGGTGTTAGAAAAGCGTTTCAGACAGTTTCCATACATAGAGGACAAGACAATTTTTGATATGACATTTGGAGAATCGATGGATGTATTAGAATCTGTTACAGGATTACAACTAAAGGAAAAGATGAACGTATAAGGAAAAAAGAACGTGATTGGATCACGTTCTTTTTTTACATAATAATAATTTTATCATCTAGTTTTGTCTGCCCGGTAAGAAGTGCGTTTAAATATTCCACTTTTCTTATACAAGCTTGTATATGTCTTTCAATCTCTTGTAACTCTGCTTGGTGATGCGTTTCAATTGGATGAATTTGTACGTTGAATTTTTCGAATTGACTACTATATGTTATTTCTGCATAGCCGCTCATAATATCGGTTTCGTTATGAAATAAAAATTGCTTCGTTTTGTCACAGAATGATACATCCTGAAAGCCATATACTTTTAATGCTTCAATTACTTTTTTAATCATTTTTGTATTCATTTTTTAACCCTCTTTACGAAGTTCTACTTATATATTATAACATAAAAAATTACATAGAAAGCGCTTCCAAGTGTATTTTATTATAAACTTTACGTTTCAATCACAAAAATGAAACAAAGAAAAAATAATTGTAAAGAAGGAAGGACTCTTTTATTGTTTCGTCATATATATAGAGAAATAGTGCAATGAAAGGAAATTTTCCGAGGTGGAGATCGTATTTCCAATTTGAGCGCAGTAAAAGAGGTGAGAATTTTGAACTTTGATATTGTAGGACAAAAAGCATATATAAAAGATGGACCGCATCGGAACCGAATTGGAATTGTAAAGAAAAACGAGACAAAATTAGCATCGCAGTTTGCTATTGTAATTGGAGAACAAATCATTGATGTAGAGCTAAAGGATATCGTGTTAGTTGGAGTAGACGTAGGACAATTTCATAAATGGTGCGAACAAAATGGTTATTTGTGAAAAGGACGGGCTGTGAGATAATGAAATATATTTGAGGAAAGAGGATATGTTATCATATTCTCTTTTTCTATGTTTCAGGAGGCGAAAATGAAATATAAAGAACAGGAGTTTACGTTGGAGTTAAAAGAGAACATTCAATGTATGGAGAAGGAAATAGAGCGAATATCACTTAAACTGCATAAAGAGTATGCGCATTTATACATAGAAAAACACATGGAATTAGATATGGGATTTGCAAGAGAAAAAGAGAATCCCTTTGAGGTGGGTTATTATTCATCAGTTGCCATAGCTATATTAGATGAAGAAAAAGAGATGATTGAATTTCACTATATTCCAATTTGGAAATGCGAAAGAATCTTTTTAGGAATGTCAATTCAATCAAACATTTTTGGGAGTAAGAAAGTAGGGGAACTTGTTGATGAATCTTGTTATGAGATTGAGGAGGAGTTAAAAGAGCAACTAGAAGAATACTTGGAGTAAGAATTCTCAAGATAAAATCTATAAAGAGGGAACGGAATAAAAAAGACGCTAACAATTGTATGTTAGCGTCTTTTTTTCATTATGAAGCAATTTCACCAGTTTTTGTATCATCTTGATTGTACGTATCTTGATCTAATTCACCAAGCCATTTACTTGAAATAAGACCTGCTGTCATAGAACCACTTACGTTAAGAGCTGTACGCCCCATATCGATTAATGGCTCAACCGAGATAACTAGAGCAACAATACCGATTGGTAAGTTCATTGTAGATAGTACGATTAAAGCTGCGAATGTTGCGCCGCCACCAACTCCGGCAACACCGAATGAGCTAATAGCAACAACAGCGATTAAAGTTAAAATAAATTGTGGTTGTAATGGATCAATTCCTACAGTTGGAGCGACCATCATTGCAAGCATTGCTGGATAAATACCTGCGCAACCGTTTTGTCCGATAGATACCCCAAATGAAGCTGCGAAGTTTGCAATTCCTTCGGAAATACCAAGCTTTTCTTTTTGAGCTTCAATATTTAATGGCATCGCACCAGCACTAGAGCGAGATGTGAATGCAAAAGTTAGTACAGGGAACACTTTTTTCAAATATTGAATTGGATTTAAACCAGACAATGCAATTAATAATAAGTGAATGATAAACATTACGATAAGTGCTACGTAAGAGGCTAACACGAAGTTACCAAGTTTTAAAATAGCATTTATATCGCTACCAGCAACTGTTTTTGCCATAAGAGCTAATACGCCGTATGGAGTAAGGCGTAAAATTAATGTTACCATACGCATTACGATTGCATATACAGCATCAAGCATTTTCTTAAATAGTTCTGCTTGTTCTGGATATTTTCGTTTTACACCTATAAAGGCAATGCCGATAAAGGCTGCAAATATTACGACAGAAATTGTTGATGTTGGACGAGCGCCTGTTAAATCAAGAAACGGATTTGTAGGCAATAGCTCTAATAATTTATCTGGAATTGTTGTCTTTTCAATAGAAGTAAATCTTTCTTCAACTAGTTTCAGACGAGCAGATTCTGCATCACCTTGTTGCAAGCCTGCTGCAGACACATCAAATCCTGCACTTGCAGCGATACCGACAGCTGCAGCGATTCCTGTAGTAAGAATTAAAATTCCGATAATAAGACCACTGATTTTACCAAGGTTTTTCGTTAACTGTAATTTTGTAAAGGCTGAAATAATAGATACTAAAATAAGTGGCATAACGATCATTTGAAGTAATTTCACATAACCGTTACCGATTAAGCCAAACCAAGTATTTGATTCAATAATTATTTTAGAAGTTGGTTCATAAATAAATTGTAATATAAGACCGAATATAATTCCGACTCCTAAAGCAGTAAATACACGTTTATTAAAAGATACATGCTTACGTTGCATATAATATAATACGCCAACTAAAATGAGCATGACTGCAACGTTAATTCCGACAAGCAGTGTATTCATGTTGATTCCCCCTAATTCCAATCTGTTATATAGAATATAAGGCAATAAAACCTATAAGTCAACTAGGAAATTCCGGAATTAAAAAAAGATGGCAAAATGCCATCTTTTAATGTCCAGCCCCAGGGACAAGTAAAAACGTCGTGTAGTATGTAAATCCTATGAAGAAAACAGTTAAATATGCCCCAAATACGTATATATACATACGCTCTGTTAATTTTAAATAGCTTAAAAGTACGAAGAAACCTGTTTGTCCTAAAAATAGTAGTGCGGTCTGTTGCATATCCCCTACGTAAAACATAACCGAGAAAATTCCAGTCCAAAAGCCGAGAACGCGAAACATGCGCTCCATGCCATCTCCCTCCTTTTCTAAAAAAAGTAAACCTCACCTCATTATAGTTTATTTTTCTTACTATTGTAAATATTCATTCATATAAAAAGAAGCCAATTATTATTGGCTTCTTTTTATATGAGAAATTAAATTGTTAGTTTATAATTACAAGATTTACATCCATCTAATAGACTATCATTTCGAGTTAATTCCATGTTAGGGAATAGGATTTCAAAAATTCCTTTCATCATATCTCCGTGCATGTTACAAATTTCAGTTGGATGATGAACAGCAACTTCTTTAAATGGACAATTGTGTACATCATAGAAAATTTTTGTTCCATCTGCACTTAATTCAAATGCAGGTGATAAGCCAGCTGTTGAGAAAGCTTCTTTTGCAATTTGAACTTTTTGTTCCACTGTTAAAGCATCTTCACTCACATTTAAACGTTGCATATGTTGTTGCATTAATTCAGCTCCGAATTGTTTTCCTGTTTCGTATAGCGCTTTCTCACCAGCAGCGCCAAGGCTAAGTAAAGAATTAAATGCGATTCTTGCTAACAATTGATAATCACGGAATGGAAATTGTAATTGGATAACATCTTCAGATAAGACATACAATCTGCTCGGTCGTCCGCCTTTTCCAGTTTTCTTCGTTTCCGATTTTAGCATATGAACATCTTCTAATTTAGATAAATGTAAACGCGCTACGTTTGGATGAATGTCAAACTCATCTGCAATTTCTTGTACCGTTACGTAACTATGTTTTTGCGAAATATATTTATAAATGTAATAACGAGTTGGGTCAGATAATACACCTGTAATTTTTAAAGCTTGTTCCATGAGGATCTCCACCTTTATCACTTTATCCAAGATAATAACATTATAATACAGATAAACATGAGTATAGGTAATTTCAGACAATAATTCGGAAATTGTTCATAATTTCACAAACATATTTTTCCTTTTTTCTCTATTGAAAATACAAAAGTCCAAATTTTTATTGCGAATGTTTTCATGCTATATACATAGTGAGGAGGGAAAAGTAATGAATGGGATTGAAATTTTTGCGAATACAATTTTAAAAGAAGCGTGTAGGGTACAAGCGTCAGATTTACATATTGTGCCCCGGCAGAAGGATGTAGCAGTGCAACTACGTATAGGAAAAGATTTAATGACGAGACAGTGTATTGAAAAGGAGTTTGGAGAAAAACTTGTCTCACATTTCAAATTTTTAGCATCTATGGACATAGGAGAGAAACGGAAGCCACAGAATGGTTCGTTGTATTTGCAAATTGATGGACAAGAAGTGTATTTACGCCTTTCGACACTTCCAACAGTATATCAAGAAAGTCTCGTTATTCGCCTTCATTTACAAGCATCTGTTCAGCCCTTATCACATCTTTCGTTATTTCCAAGTACGGCAGCAAAACTACTCTCGTTTTTACGCTATTCACAGGGGCTACTCGTATTTACTGGACCGACTGGATCTGGGAAGACGACGACAATGTATGCATTATTAGAAGTAATTAGAAAAAAGAAAACACGTCGCATCATTACACTTGAAGATCCGGTTGAAAAAAGAAGTGACGATGTATTACAAATTCAAATAAATGAAAAAGCGGGTCTCACATATGAAACAGGATTAAAGGCTATTTTACGTCATGATCCAGATATTATTTTAGTCGGTGAAATCCGGGATGAGGAAACAGCAAAAATAGCTATAAGGGCAAGTTTGACAGGACATTTAGTAATGACAACGCTGCATACGAATGATGCGAAAGGAGCAATCATTCGTTTCATGGATTATGGTATAACGAGGCAAGAGATTGAACAGTCTTTATTGGCTGTAGCTGCACAGCGACTTGTCGAATTGAAGTGTCCGTTTTGCAGAGGAAAGTGCTCAACTTTATGTAAATCAATGAGGCAAGTAAGGCAAGCAAGCATTTATGAGCTACTATATGGACATGAGTTAAAACAAGCACTTAAAGAAGCAGATGGAGAATGTGTTACTTACAAACATGAGACTTTAGAATCGTCAATACGAAAAGGATATGCTTTAGGTTTTTTAGAAGAAGATGTTTATGTTTAAGAAAACTTGGAGTTTAAGTGATCAAGTAGTATTGTTGAAACGTTTAGGAGAATTATTAGAAAAAGGCTACTCTCTTTTACAAGCATTAGAATTTTTACAGTTTCAATTACCTGTAGAAAAGAAAGTACAATTGCAGCGCATGATTGAGGGGTTAAAAGATGGGAAAAGTCTACACGATTCTTTTCATCAGTTAAAGTTTCATCAGGACATGTTAAGTTATCTATTTTATGCCGAGCAACATGGTGATATTTCTTTTGCTTTGCAACAAGGAAGTGCACTTCTTTATAAGAAAGATAAGTATAGGAAAGACATGATGAAAATAATGCAGTATCCTATGTTCTTGATGTTTTTTCTACTAATCATGCTTTTTATTTTTAACCTCATTTTATTACCTCAGGTTGAAATGGTTTATAGTTCGTTCGGTTCTAATACACCACTACTTACAGAACAAATTTTAAGTGCAATAAAACTGCTACCATACATTATTTTAACCGCTATTTTAACTGTTATTATTGGATGTAGTTTATACATGTTGTATTTTAGGAAACTTCCACATATTAGACAGGTAAAAATCATGCTTCGTATTCCTCTCATCAAAACATTTCTTATTTTAAAGCATTCACATTATTTTGCTACTCAGTTGAGTGGTTTATTAAATGGTGGACTATCAGTATGCGAAGCTTTAACAATAATGATGGAGCAAAGATATCATCCGTTCTTTCAATATGAAGCGAATCGGATTGAAAGACAATTAATTGGAGGAGAACAGTTACAATCTATCATTGCTAAAAGTGGGTATTACGAGAAAGAACTTTCTTATGTTATTACGCATGGACAAGCAAATGGCAATTTAGGGATTGAATTAGGTGACTATAGCGATCTTATTATGGAAAAGATGGAACGAAAAATTAAACATATGTTAGTTATCATTCAGCCTATTTTATTTACATGTATTGGAGGAATCGTTGTCCTTATGTATTTAGCGATGATTATGCCGATGTTTCAAATGATGAATTCTATTTAGGGGGCATTTGTATGCAGAATGAGGAAGGATTTACTCTGTTAGAGATGCTATTAGTAATGGTTGTCATAACTATATTATTACTATTAATTATTCCAAATGTAGTTACACAGCGTTCATCGGTCCAAGGAAAAGGGTGTGCAGCTTACGTGAAATCTATAGAAGCGCAAATACAAGTATATCAATTACAACATAATAAAATTCCATCGTTAAAAGAACTGGCAGATGAAAAGTATATTACAACTGATAAGTGTCCGAATGGCGAATCTATTCATATATCAGATGATGGCACAGTATCAATTAGGGCATTGTGAAACAACAAGGGTTTACTTTTTTAGAAATGTTACTCGTTTTATTTGTTATTTCTGTATTAAGTATAGTTACGTATTTTAGTGTTCATTCCTTATACGAGCGACAAAAAGTTGAACAATTTTTGAGACAGTTTTCAAATGATATTTTGTATATGCAGCAATTAGCGATAAACCATCAAAAGCACTACACATTACGTTGGCATAAAGATAGAAATATGTATGCTATAAAAGAGTCAGGTACAAAGTATTATATCGTCAAGCGAGAGTATGAAGAAGATATACAAATTGATTTGCATACGTTTCCAAATCCGATGACATATAACCCAAGTGGAAATATTAATAGAGGTGGTACGATTATAATTTCGTATAGAAATTATAAATATGAAATTGTATTTCAGCTTGGAAGAGGGAGATTTACGTATCGTGAAATGTCAAAAAGGATCCATAATGGCTGAAATGATTGTATCGTTAAGTGTTTTAATGATGGCTGTATCGTTACTACTACCGCAAACAGTATTAGTTATGCAAGAAAGAAAAAATATACAAATTCGTTATAAGGCAACTGGATTATTAAAAAAAGAAGCAGCTATATATATGTATGGAAATGAAGAAAAGCGAATAATAGAAAAGAATATAAATGGAATTGGGTATTACACATATTGGGGAGGCAATGAAGTTTGTACCATGTGGAAAGATGTGAAAGACAGAATGATGGAACAATGCTTTTATGTAGGAGAAAAAATAAATTAGAATTTGGTTTTTCATTAATAGAAATGATTGTATGTCTGTTTCTATTATCAATATTTTTTTTGCTCTTTCCCCGCCTACATTTCATTGAAATGGAAAATAAACAGTCGAAAGGGTTAAATGATTGGGAGTGGGATGTGTATTTAGGGCAAATGCAATTGGAGTTTCGTGAAGTATCATCTGGAGAACAGCTAGCATTTGAAAATGGAGAAAGTATTTTACAATTCCGATCGCGTAATGGGAGTGAAGTATCGTATGAAAAAGAGAATAGTCGTCTTATAAGAAAGGTAGATAGGCGCGGGAGGGAAGTTGTTTTACAAAATATTGGAACGGTTTCTTACAAACTAACACCTCATGTACTCATTATAAATGTGAAAGATACTAGTGGGAAAATATATGAAGGTGTAGTTATGCGATATAGCGAAATAGGAATAAACGTATGAGAAAGCAAAAGGGATTTACAATGCCTGGAACGATTATCTTTCTTATTTTATTAACTTCTTTTTTTATATACGAAACAAATATGTTGTTTACAGATAAAAATTTTTATATAGGAATAGAACAAAAATTTTTATTGGATGAATTACTTAACCGATCTATTACAGATATAAAAAAAGACTTACAGCAAAAAGAAAAAGAAGGTACATTTTTCTTTCAGTATGAAAAGGGAGAAGCGAGTGGAAATTATGTCTTTGAAAATGATTTAATTCTCGTTGCTTTGCAGTGTACACTCAAACAGGAAGCTTTCTATACGGTGAGTTTTCGGTATAGAAAAAAGGATGGGAAAATAGTCGATTGGATAGAAGGATAATATGTAAAATATATATATAAATAAACCAGGATTTCCTATTGTAAATTGAATTGATTTTTTAGAAGAAATGGACAAATATAATGATCAAAAGTTTAAATTTTCTCAAAAAAGAGAAAGGTAGAAAGAATATGATATATTCATGCTATCCAATCATTATTTTTAGGGAGAATAGGGAAATGACAAACAACAATCAAATAGGTGAAAATAAGGAACAAACTATTTTTGATCATAAAGGAAATACGATTATGACAGAAGATAGAGAAATACACATTATTTCAAAATTCGAAGAACCTCTTATTGTCGTATTAGCAAATGTACTAAGTGATGAAGAGTGTGATGAATTGATTGAAATGTCTAAAAATAAAATGGAGCGTTCTAAAATTGGTTCATCACGTGATGTAAATGATATTCGAACAAGTAGCGGTGCATTTTTGGAAGACAATGAACTTACTTCAAAGATTGAAAAACGAATTTCATCTATCATGAATGTTCCGGTGGCGCACGGAGAAGGATTGCACATTTTAAATTATGAAGTGGATCAACAATATAAAGCACACTATGATTATTTTGCGGAACATAGTAGATCAGCTGCTAACAATCGTATTAGTACGCTTGTAATGTATTTAAATGATGTAGAAGAAGGCGGAGAAACGTACTTCCCAAAATTAAATCTTTCTGTACACCCTAGAAAGGGAATGGCAGTATACTTTGAGTATTTTTATCAAGATCAATCATTAAACGAGCTTACGTTACACGGAGGGGCACCTGTAACGAAAGGCGAGAAATGGATTGCAACGCAGTGGGTGAGAAGAGGCACTTATAAGTAAAAGCGAGTGTTACGTTTTGTTCTTCATAGTATAAGAACAAAACGTTTTTTTATTAAACAAAGTAGCATCTTTCGTTATAATAACAATTAATAAATGACGATTGAGAGGACAAGAAATGAAATCTATATACATAACCGGCTACATGGGAGCTGGGAAAACAACAATTGGAAAAGCATTAAGTAAAGAACTTCATATGGATATTGTAGATACTGATCAAAAAATCGAAGAGAAGCAAGAGAAGGCAATTCGTGATATTTTTGCCGAAGAAGGTGAAATGGCTTTTCGCGAATATGAAAGTGAAATGTTACGTTCACTACCGAGTCGTAATGTAATCATTACAACTGGTGGCGGCATCATTGAACGAGAGGAAAACCGAAAGTGGATGAAGGAAAATGGCACCATCGTGTATTTATATTGTGATCCACATGTAATTGCAGAAAGGCTTCGTGAAGATACGACACGTCCACTATTTCAAAAGAAAGATATAGATGCATTCGTAAAGAAATTTGAATCACGCCGAGCTTATTATGAAGAGGCTCACATTCATATCGATACGACAAATAAGTCTGTAAGGCAAATTATGAATGAATTAAAGGAAAAGATTAATGTATAAAAAAGTGGACATACTAATCAAGTAGAGGTGATGATAATATGTCTACTAATGATTATGTTCGCTTTGTGACGCAGCAGTTTGTGTCGTATATGGATGCTCCAAAAGAAGATCGAAAACAAAAGAAAGAACAACGCCGTGCTGAAAAAGAGCCATTTATGAATAAGTGGTTTGGTGTTATGCCGCTGAGTGCTGCTTTGTTTTACCGAAATGTAAAAAGTAAAAGAAAAAAATCAAGTTAAATTTTAGTCATATGTTTAACAAACCCAAAATCCCCTAGTGTCGTATTACACTAGGGGGTTTTTATTTACTGCACGGATTCTTGTTCTTCCGTAACGGCATGTATTTTATTATTTACCCAAACAAATCCAATTCCGATACAAATGGAAATGCCCCATCCAACAGCGGTCATAATCGCTCTCATTTCACCATAGCCATCTACACCGAAAACAGAGATGAAATAAATTTTTAAGAAGCTTTTTAATATGAATTGTAGACCGAAAAATAGCGTTAAATATTGTAGTGCTGGATAAATACGACTATCACGATAAAGCTCACGACTTTTATCACGGTCATGGCCTTGCAGTGCGGCAATATCTGCTGCGAAATATAACATAAGTGGTTTCTTTATAAAAATTGTACATATGACGATAATACCGAGTACGATGTGATAATATGCATCATTCCACAACATTCGTTCAGCTGACCCAGATAATAAATCTACCGTTGTATTAGAAATGAGTGTAATTAAAATAAAGAACCCTGTCACGTTAAACTGTTTTTCTTTTTTAAAGGTATACAGTGTATAAATAATCCCCGGAACAGAGGAAAGTAACATCGCGTAATAAGGATCGATATAAGGTTTTGCAAATTTCCAAATGAGGAATGGGATTACGAGATAAAAGACAAGATCTAATATAGCTTTTTTATTTTGATTCATACAAAGCCTCCTTAAGTCATACATATATTTTATAATATAATTTCTGAAAATTGTATAAGGTTTAATGGGAAAAGAAAAAATATATCAATTTTCGAGGGGGGAGTAGATTGAAAAAAATTGCCCCTAGCGTAGTAAGTTTTTTTAGTATATAATAAAGGAAACGCTTTCATTTTTAATTTGTTCACAAAATGGACGGAAAATCACATATTTACTATCGATATGTTGCTTTATAATGAAACTAATTAAATATACATGCATACAATATTGTGAAATAAATAACATAAATAATCTATATAAATGTAAACGTTATCAAAAGAGAGAGGTGGAGACAATGAGTAAATTTTTCTTCAATCATAATCCAGCAACAGTAGAGGATGGAAGGCTTGTTAAATATGCTGAAATTATTTATGGAGAAGGTGGCCGTTCTGTATTAGAAAATTTAATGGTGAAGGCATCTATCAGATTGCGTGATCGTTATCCGAATAAATCTGACGAGCAGATCTCGAACCTAGTAAATAAAGGCATCCATGATATGTTTCAAAAATATGTGAGCGAGTAAGAGTGGCCAATGGCTGCTCTTATTTTTTTGTATAAGGATTGTAACTCTAGCTGAAAATAAACATGTATTCTGAAAAACGTAAAAAGGAGTGGGAAAGATGAGCAATGGAATTGGACGTTCGAAAGAAAATCTTCCAACTGATGCAAATCATGTGAGCGCGAAGGATCGTGCGTATCAAAAACGCATGGCAAAGCAAAAACAACAAGAGCGTAATGAGGATAGAGAATAACTCGAAATAAAGCTCCTTCTAAAGCAGAAGGAGCTTTATTTTGATAGAAAATGATTCGCGGTAACATAAAAGAGTCCACCGTTAATAATTTGCACTGTAATACGTGGTTCATACTGTTCTTGCAGAGCTTGTTTTTCAATTTCATAGCTCTCAGGAAGTTCGTCACTTTCTTCATAAAAACGGTTTAAAAGGTCTAAATCATGATTCCAACGCACTCTTGCTTCTTTTGCCCACGTATGGTCATCTTCTGCAATTATATTTTTTAAAGCGTCTTCTATGCGTTGTAAACCACTTTGAGGTTTAATGATGGGCGAGAGCGTAAAACAAAAATCAGGTATTTTTGGTGTAAGTTTAATGTTTGTTAATGTTTCATGAAAGTTTGCCATCATTGTTCCAGAAATGAGATGAATACCAATCGAGTGAAGGATGTCTTTTTTTCGATCACATTGATAGGAAACTTTTATATTAATACCGAGCCAAGGGTGGAGCGGTGTATGTGTTGCTCCATTATGTCTTACATCCTCATATAAACGTATGTATGAGCCTAATTCTTTTGTCGTTTGGAAAATTTGATGTAGACGTGGTGAACCGTAGTGAATAAGCTCACCATCATTTTCTTCATTTTCTGGATTTGTAATAAGAGTAAGGCGCATCGGATTCGGTACGCCTCCTGTTTTCTCAAGATAGTGCCAATAAAAAGGGCGATTCATTAATAATTTATCCATCTCAATTGTTAACTGTACATCTAATAAATGAGGAGAACGTTCTAAAATTTCACAGTTATTCGCCTCAAAGAAATTGTATAAGTAATTATGAATTTCATGTTGCTGCATAGCCTTGCACCTCAGCTTCATTTCGTTTCGCAAAGTCGATAATAGATGTTAAGTTTTCCATCTTAATTCTAATTTCACCTTCGCTTTTTGATTGCGCGAAAATTTCTTGAATGTGCGCGTCGATGTTTTTCATATTAATTCTCGTTAAAATTTCATCGAGTTCACCAATAACACGCTCGAATAAGTTGATTTTTTCATATAACAGTTTCAGAATATGTTCTTCAACAGTATGCTTTGTAGCTAAGTTATAAATATGAACATCATTTTTTTGACCGAGACGGTGAATACGTCCGATTCTTTGCTCAAGACGCATTGGATTCCATGGCAAATCATAATTGATCATATGGCTACAAAACTGTAAGTTAATCCCTTCACCACCAGCTTCAGTTGCAATTAATACTTGTGCGTGGTTTTGGAAAAGCTCCTTCATCCAATCTTTCTTCCCGCGTTTAAACCCGCCGCGGAATGGAACGGAAGAAATACCGTGTTGTTGTAAAAACCATTGTAAGTACATTTGTGACGCTCGATATTCTGTGAAGATAACGACTTTATCGTCAATTTCTTTTATAAGCTCAAGAGCTTTATTTGCTTTGGAGTTGAAAGGAATATGATTAATTTTGTCCATTAGCACATCGATATGTGGATCTTTTATATAATGTTCGTTTTCTTTCTGTTTTTTTTCTACATGCTTTTTCAATGAATAGTAAACAGCCTCACGACTACTACACGCTTCCCGTTTTAAAGTTAACGATGAGAAAGCAGATGTGAAGGCGTCTTGTCCTCGCCAATTTTCGATATCATTATATAGAGCTTGTTCTTGTTCATTAAACTCAACAAAAATTGTACGTACATGTCTCTTCGGCCAATCGATACCGGTATTATGTCGTCTATTTCGCACCATTACTTTATTAATGAGAGCTTTTAAGTCTTCATCTGATTCGGCTGAGCGATTTTTGGAAGCGTAATATTCTTCAAAGTTGGATTGATTGCCTAAATGTCCTGGTTTTAATAAAGAAACAAGGTTAAAAATTTCATCAATCTTATTTTGAACAGGAGTAGCGGTTAGTAATAAACAAAACTTCTTTTTTAATCGTTGTGCAAATTCATAGTTTTTTGTTTTATTATTTTTCAGTTTATGTGCTTCATCGATAATAATAAGGTCATATTCCAAGTTCAACACGATATCGCGATGTGGTGAACGTTTCGCAGTATCAATTGATGATACGATTACGTCAGCTTGTTCCCATGAGTAGCTTTTCTTTTGTGCTACAGCGGGAATGAAAAACTTTGTATTCAGTTCGTATGCCCATTGTGATACGAGAGAAGCTGGGACAAGTATAAGTACCTTTTTCACAAGCCCGCGGACCATGTATTCTTTCAAAATAAGTCCAGCTTCGATTGTTTTTCCAAGGCCTACTTCATCTGCTAGAATCGCTTTACCGTTCATTTGTTCAATCACATTTTGAGCGACTTCTAATTGATGCGGAAGCGGTGTGAAATGGGATAAATGTTTCGGTGCTTGTAGTCCATCAAAAGTAGGAACAAGTAACGATTTTTCTGTTTCATAAGCTAAGTGATATAAATCCCAGTTTGTCCAAGGACCATCTTCGTCAATTCTATTTAAAAAATTGTTTTGCCATGTCCGATCTACGGAAATATCGACATTCATTACAACTCTCCCACCTTTTATAAACTAAAGTAATTATTTTTTAATGTATGATGATTTTCCTTAAAAGAAGGCATAATTATCGTTATTAAAGGCTATATGATAGACAATAATAAAGTATTAAATCTCAAAAGCTGTATTTATTGTGTTTTAACATAAAAAATTCTAAATTATTTTTTATGCTAGAATATTGATGAAATATAGCGAATGATGTTAGGATAATGGTGTGAAATGTGTGGAATCTTTCGTATTTTATCCAAGAAAGTGATTTTTTATTTACGCTTTCATAAAAAAATATAATGAGATTCCGTATATCCTATCTTTTCAGAATGAAAATGTTTAGAAAAGGGAAGCAACTTTTATTGATTTGTCAAAGCATAAGGGGGAGAGAGCATGATTACATTACAACGTACACCGTTATTTGATGTATACGCGAAGTATGGTGGAAAAACAATCGACTTCGGTGGTTGGGAATTACCAGTTCAATTTTCAAGCATTAAAGAAGAACACGAAGCTGTACGTACAGCTGCAGGTTTGTTCGATGTGTCTCATATGGGAGAAGTTGAAGTAAAAGGTGTAGATAGTTTAGCATTTTTACAACGTGTTGTTACAAATGACGTATCTACCTTAAAGGTAGGGGGCGCACAATATACAGCTATGTGCTACGAAAATGGTGGTACAGTAGATGATTTATTAATCTACAAACGTGGTGAAGAAGACTATTTATTAGTAATCAATGCATCAAATATCGAGAAAGATTACGAATGGTTAGCAAGTCATGTAATTGGCGATGCGACAGTAGTCAATGTTTCTAGTGAAGTTGCACAGCTTGCAATTCAAGGACCAAAAGCAGAAGGCATTTTACAAAAAGTTGTGTCAGAAGATTTGAAAGAAATTAAGTTCTTTAAATTTAAAAACGATATTCTTGTAGATGGAATTCCAGCACTTGTATCTCGTACAGGTTACACAGGTGAAGATGGATTCGAAATTTACTGTAAGAGTGAAGATGCTGCAAAACTTTGGGAGAAACTTCTTGAAGTTGGAGCAGAAGAGGGCTTAAAAGCATGTGGTTTAGGTGCTCGTGATACACTTCGATTCGAAGCAACATTACCACTTTATGGACAAGAATTATCAAAAGATATTACACCGATTGAGGCTGGAATTGGCTTTGCGGTAAAAACAAATAAAGAAGCAGACTTCTTTGGAAAAGCAACGTTAAAAGAGCAAAAAGAAAACGGTGCGCCTCGTAAATTAGTCGGCATCGAAGTAATCGAACGTGGAATTCCTCGTACGCATTACCCTGTATTTATTGGTGAAGAAAAAATTGGGGAAGTAACGAGTGGTACACAATCTCCAACGTTAAAGAAAAGCATTGGTTTAGCACTAATTGATGTAAAATACGCAGCAGTTGATACAGAAGTAGAAATTGAAATTCGTAATAAACGCGTCAAAGCAGTAGTTGTTCCAACACCATTTTACAAACGTTCAAAGTAACGGGGAGAGGGGTAGATTTCATGTTGCATCGTTATCTTCCAATGACAGAAGAAGACAAAAAAGAAATGTTACAAACGATCGGCGTTCAAACGATCGATGAATTATTCTCTGATATTCCAGAGAGTGTTCGTTTTAAAGGGGATTTAAAAATTAAAGAAGCAAAATCAGAGCCAGAGCTTTTAAAAGAGCTATCTCAAATGGCTAGTAAAAATGCTAACTTAAAAGAATACGCTTCTTTCTTAGGAGCAGGCGTATACGATCATTATGCTCCAGTAATTGTAGATCATGTTATTTCTCGCTCAGAATTTTATACAGCTTACACACCATACCAACCGGAAATTTCACAAGGGGAATTACAAGCAATCTTTGAATTCCAAACAATGATTTGTGAATTAACAGGAATGGATGTAGCAAACTCTTCTATGTATGACGGGGGGACAGCTTTAGCTGAAGCGGCAATGTTAGCAGCTGGCCATACTCGCAAAAAGAAAATTCTTGTATCTAGCGCGGTTCATCCAGAATCAAGAGCAGTACTTGAAACGTATGCAAAAGGTCAAAATCTTGAAGTTGTTGAAATTAATCATAAAGATGGTGTAACAGATTTAGACGTATTACAAAGTGAAGTAGATGATACAGTTGCTTGTGTAATCGTTCAATATCCAAACTTCTTCGGACAAGTTGAAAAATTAGCTGATATTGAAAAAATTGTTCATCAACAAAAATCATTATTTATCGTTTCTTCAAATCCATTATCATTAGGCGCATTAACACCACCAGGGAAATTTGGTGCTGATATTGTAATCGGTGATGCACAACCATTCGGTATTCCAACGCAGTTTGGTGGACCGCACTGTGGTTACTTTGCAACAACGAAAGCATTTATGCGTAAAATTCCAGGACGTCTTGTTGGACAAACTGTAGATTCAGATGGTAAACGTGGATTTGTATTAACGTTACAAGCACGTGAACAGCATATTCGTCGTGATAAAGCGACATCTAACATTTGTTCAAACCAAGCGTTAAATGCACTAGCAGCTTCTGTTGCAATGACGGCACTTGGCAAACAAGGTGTGAAAGAAATGGCACGTCAAAACATTTCTAAAGCACAATATGCAAAACGTCAATTTGAAGCGAAAGGCTTCACAGTAACATTTGCTGGACCATTCTTCAATGAGTTTGTTGTAGATTGCAAACGTCCAGTGAAAGAAGTAAACGATGCATTATTACAAAAGAATATTATCGGTGGTTACGATCTAGGCCGTGATTATAAAGAGCATGAAAACCATATGCTTGTAGCAGTAACTGAGCTTCGTACAAAAGAGGAAATTGACACACTTGTAAACGAAATGGGGGCTATCCAATGAAGAACCAAGACCAAGCACTTATCTTTGAAGTGAGTAAAGAAGGACGCATAGGATATAGCTTACCCAAATTAGATGTAGAAGAAGTGAAACTAGAAGATGTGTTTGAGAGCGATTATATTCGAGTAGAAGATGCAGAGCTACCAGAAGTATCTGAACTTGATATTATGCGCCACTATACAGCACTTTCAAACCGTAACCACGGTGTGGATTCTGGATTCTATCCACTTGGATCTTGTACGATGAAATATAATCCGAAAATTAATGAGAGTGTAGCTCGTTTCGCAGGATTTGCAAATATTCATCCGTTGCAAGATGAAAAGACAGTACAAGGTGCAATGGAATTAATGTACGACTTACAAGAGCATTTAATTGAAATTACAGGTATGGATACTGTTACTTTACAACCAGCAGCTGGTGCACACGGAGAATGGACAGGTTTAATGTTAATTCGTGCATACCATGAAGCGAATGGTGACTTTAACCGTACGAAAGTAATTGTGCCTGACTCTGCTCACGGAACGAACCCAGCATCTGCAACTGTAGCTGGTTTTGAAACAATTACAGTAAAATCAAATGAAAATGGCCTTGTTGACTTAGAAGACTTAAAACGTGTTGTAAACGAAGAAACAGCAGCACTTATGTTAACAAATCCTAATACATTAGGTCTATTCGAAGAAAATATTTTAGAAATGGCAGAAATCGTCCATAATGCAGGCGGTAAATTATACTATGATGGTGCAAACTTAAATGCGGTATTAAGCCAAGCACGCCCAGGAGATATGGGATTTGACGTTGTGCATTTAAACCTTCATAAAACATTTACAGGTCCTCACGGCGGTGGTGGCCCAGGTTCTGGTCCAGTAGGTGTAAAAGCTGATTTAATTCCGTACTTACCAAAACCGATTTTAGAGAAAACGGAAAATGGTTATCACTTCAACTACGACCGTCCAGAAGCAATTGGTCGTGTGAAACCATTCTATGGTAACTTCGGAATTAACGTTCGTGCATACACGTATATTCGCTCTATGGGTCCAGATGGCTTGCGTGCAGTAACGGAGTATGCTGTATTAAATGCGAACTATATGATGAGAAGATTAGCGCCATTCTACGATCTTCCATTCGATAGACATTGTAAGCATGAATTTGTATTATCAGGTCGTCGTCAAAAGAAACTTGGTGTACGTACATTAGATATTGCAAAACGTCTGCTTGATTTCGGTTACCATCCACCAACAATTTACTTCCCATTAAATGTGGAAGAATGTATTATGATTGAGCCGACAGAAACAGAATCAAAAGAAACATTAGATGGTTTCATTGATAAGATGATTCAAATCGCTAAAGAAGTAGAAGAAAATCCAGAAGTTGTACAAGAAGCACCGCATACGACAGTCATTAAACGTTTAGACGAAACGATGGCTGCACGTAAACCAGTTTTACGTTATGCGAAGCCAGCTCCTGTACAAGTTTGATTAAAATAACAAAAGAAGAACTCGCTGAGGCGGGTTCTTTTTTTGTATGGATAATTTGTCCCGCATTAACGGACAGTAAACTCTCAACTCAAAACTTAGCTGGTGCAAAGAAGCCAGGTGGGAGATAAACTGTCCGTAAATGCCCGATTGGTTCAACTAATAATCAGTGGGAATGAACAAAAATCCCCACTGATTAAAGTTTCACTTTATGCAGAAATAGTGAAGAAAATGTTAAAAAAATATGTTTTTTGTTTCCTAATGGTGTAAAGGTGTAGTTTTATAGGTAGTTTTGTTGAAAAAGTCGGTTTGATAAAAGTATTTATTTTTGTTAGAATTTTATTGAAATTAAGAAGATGTGATGAGGCAAAGATTACTCATTTTTATGTATATGTGAAAAAACGAACAAGACGGGGGTGAAATTTTGGGATATCGATGTTATAGAATGGTATACCATTTAGAAAATGGAGAAACAATTAAAGATGTAAAAGAATTTTGCTATCGAGACCAAGGAAAAGTGTTAGAAAGAGTAGCAAATCGTGTAATGGATAATAGAGAAGTGACGGCGATTGATAAACAAGGAACAATCATTTCAATAGCATGTGAGGACATTGTAAAGGTGGAACTTGATTACATAACAGAAAGTTAACCTTGAGTCATATCGAATTATTCGATAAAATAAACTGTTGAATGGTGAAGTGAGAAGAGAGGAGTTTATCATGGGTAGTACAAGACACTTTTATATGTTTATCTTAGCGTTTGTTCTTGTTGTGGCATTAACGATTTACTTAATCGTTGACAGCAGCTGGTACAACACAGTTCATCCGGCATTCCTTCTGTTTATGTATATAGGAATTGCAGTAGTAAGTTTCGGAATGAGAGACGAGATGTTAGATCGCTTTGAAAAGTGATACATATACGAAAGACCAACAGGAAAATGTTGGTCTTTTTTTCTTGCCAAAAATAGGATGATGTGTATATAGTGTATATATAAGGTATACACAGTATATACACACACTGGAGGAAAACATGAATATTATTATTTCGAATTCTTCCCAAGACCCTATTTATGTGCAAATAAGAAAACAATTAAGCCAGCTTATTTTAAATGGCGGTTTAAAGGGTGGAGATCAATTACCGTCTATTCGTAGCTTAGCGAAGGAATTACAAATTAGTGTCATTACAACGAAGCGTGCATACGAGGAGCTTGAAAAAGAAGGATATATAGAAACTGTTGCTGGGAAGGGGACTTATGTTTCACGTAAAAATAATGAACTATTAAAAGAACAAAGGCTTCGCCTATTGGAAAGTAAAGCGGAAGAGATTGTGAATGAAAGTAAAGCGTTGCAGCTTTCACTTGAAGAATTACAGCAGATGATTGCGTTTTTATATAAGGGGGAATGAGAGAGATGTTAGAGTTAAAAAATGTTTGTAAAAGTTATGAAGGTTTCGCAGTGAAAAATATAAGTTTTACGTTACCACGCGGATATATTATGGGGTTTGTCGGACCGAATGGGGCCGGGAAAAGTACGACAATCAAAATGATTATGAATTTAATTAAAAAAGATAACGGAGATATAAAAATTTTTGGCAAGGACAATAAGAAAGCTGAAAAGGAAATAAAACAAAATATCGGCTTTGTATATGATGAAAATCATTATTACGAAGATTTAACGTGTGAACAAATGAAGCGTATTATTGCACCGTTATATAAAAAGTGGGACGAAGAGCAGTATCAATCGTATATGCATAGATTGCAAGTTCCAAAGTATAAAAAAATTAAAGAATTATCAAAAGGAATGAAAATGAAATTTGCGATTGCCATCGCACTTTCGCACCACGCAGAGTTTATTATTATGGACGAACCGACAGCAGGGTTAGATCCAGTTGTTCGAAGTGAATTACTTGATATGTTGCAAGAAATTGTAATGGAAGATGAAGTATCCGTATTATTCTCAACGCACATTACAACAGATTTAGAGCGCATTGCAGATTATGTTACGTTCATCAATGATGGAGAAATTATATTTACTGGTGAAAAAGAAGACTTAATGGAGAACTACGTAATCGTAAAAGGAAGTAATGATTTATTAGACCAAGAAGGAAAAGAACTATTTGTTGGATTACGAAAAAATAAATTTGGTTTCGAAGGTTTAGCGAAGGATAAACAAGGAATTATCGATTGGTTTGGAAATGAGGTTGTACTAGAAAAGCCTACATTAGATGACATTATCGTTTACACTGCGAAAGGGAGAGGTGTCTATGCGTCAGCTTGTATATAAAGATTTGTTCTTTTTTCGGGTAATGTGGTTAGTGAATTTTGTTATGCCTCTTTTGTTTTTTATGTTAGAGCCGAGTGGTGAATTTTTATTTCCGATGAGTTGTCTATTTATAACCCTCTCCTCCGTTATGACGTTAACCTTTATGGATGAAAGAAATAAAAGTGACATTATTATAAATAGTTTACCAGTAAGTCGGAAGGATATCATTATTGCTAGATATATTTCCTGTGCAATATTTATTGTCGGTGCCATGGTTTCAACTATGATAATTGTATTCCTTTTAAGAGGTATTGCTGTTATTGATGATATTGGTGTATACCATCCTAATTTTTATATTGAAATTCCATGGTATGTAGTGGTAAGTGGAGTGATTTATTCTGTAGTATTTGTGGCGACATTTTTTCCTAGTTATTATGGTACAAAATCAAAGGGCATGAGAAGTATAGTATCAGCCGCAGCAATGGGGATTGGTGTACTTCTTTGGATATTTATTAGTGATGGGCTGAATGAAACAACATCTTCATTCAGTGAGTGGATTATGAATCCAGTACATATTGGTGTATTTACAGTTGGAGGAATGATATTAGCTAGTGCCTATATCGCTTCTATGTTTCTTACAATTAAAATTTATAAAACGCGTGATTTATAGAGAGGGGAATTCATATGCAACAGTTGATTTTGAAGGAGTTTTTTTTACAGAAGAAGATGTTTCCTTTCTATTTTTTAATCCCTATTTTATCTATTTTTAAGAATTCCGTCGAACCAATGGGGATTGCAATAGGATTATTTATAACATGTAGTACGATTATATATATTTCTTTTTATTATGACGAGAAAAGTAAAGCGGAAAAAGTATTAGTGAGTTTACCTATAACGAGAAAAGAGATAATTATAGCTAAATATATTTCAAGCACATTATTTATTATGGCTGGTTTGAGTGTAACTTTTATAGTCGTAATATTAGGAAATATTTTATTGGACAGGGATATAGTCATGCCTGGATATGCAGTGTTTTCAGCGATAGTAGCAACTTTGATTTATTGTGTAGTAACGATACCGACTAATTACATTGGGGGATATAAAGTTATTACAGTCTTGAATTTGATTATGCTGTTTCCTTTAATGGGTATGATTGGTCTTATGTGCAATATTTTTGGTGATAAAACAATTATGTTAAAAGTACTTCACTCTCAAGAGGCTACACTAGCAATGGGTGTTCTTAGTATTGGAGTATTAGTGAGTATATTCATATCAATGTTCCTCTCAATGAAAATGTTTCAGCAGGCAGAGTTATAGAAGGGACATTTTCATATTAGGAGGTGCAATACATGATCAAGCAACTAATTTTAAAAGATTTCATTATTCAATGGAAATTTTTAATTTGGTACATACTGTATCCTGTTTTCTTTTATATGGCCTTAACAGATACGGAAAATCTGTTCATAATTATGTCAGTAATTATTACAATTGGGGCAACAGTAAAAACGTTTGAAGCAGATAGTAAAAATAAGAGTGAAGTTATAGTAAATAGTTTACCAATATTGAGAAAACAAATTGTATTTGCAAAATATATAGTAGCAATTATTATTCTTTTTATAAGTGTAATGGTCGGTTGTTTTACGATGGGAATGAAGAATGGGGTTAACCTATTTGAATTTATTGAAACGACAATGGTTGCTAGTATTAGCTTTATTTTAGTGTATTTAAGCTTTGTTTTACCGATATCGTTTTGGTTGGCCTATAAAAAAACTATTTTTATTGCGATTTTTATACTAATAGCACCTATGGCCGTTTCTTCTATTTTCTTTGGAATCAACCTAGAACAAATTCAACTATATAACAGCTTGTTATTCATTAGTTCAATATGCATGTTCATAATATCTATCTTTGTTTCAGTAAAAATATATGAAAAAAGAGAATTTTAAAAGGTGCCTTAAAAAAGGCACCTTCTTCAATAACGACAATACGAGAGCAGTAGTTTATAAAAAGAAACGCTATTTGGCACATCTTTCGGAGTATGTAATATAAAGCTGAAAACGATGATGAGAATAAGAAATAGGAAAAATAAAAATAGGATTTGCTTATGTATAGAATTTTGCATATTATCCACTCCTTTTTTTGGGTAGTATGTCCAAAAGAAAGGAATGTATGAAAAAAATTGGAGGGGGAACAATGGGGAAACGAAAATTGTTATTTGAAATAGGAGTATTATTTTTGTCAATAGGTCTTTTGTTATCAAATTTTTATTCAGACATACCATCACCGTTTCCTAATTTGCATAAAGGAATTGGTATAAGTATTGTTATAATTGGTCTGTTTTGTCTTATCACATCTAACTTCTACAGAAAGTCTGAATGAATATAAAAAAGGACAGTTACTCTTTTTCAGAAGTACTGTCCTTTTTAAATAACTTATTCCATAGTTTGGCGATACTCCATATAATGACGATTGCAATGGAGGCGATAATGGACCAAACAATCGATATAATTTCAAGTGTCATGTTAGGAAGGAATGTGAGAATGGATAATACTTTATGAAACAATGATTCTATTATATGAAAACTTATTTGTAATAGAATGACGATACAAAGTGTGATCCATGCTAATATTTTCTTTCCTTGTTCTTTCCACATGACATTCACCTCACGTTAGCTTAATAGTTTTAAGCCAACAGCGCCGCATAAAATGCAGCTTAAGAAAGCAAGACGACGCCAATCCGCTGATTCTCGGAAAATGAGAATGCCTAGAAGTGCACTTCCAGCAGTTCCGATTCCAGTCCAAATTGCGTAAGCAGTTCCCATCGGTAATGTGTTCATCGCAAGAGATAAGAAGAAGAAGCTTACGCCGAAGTTAGCGATTAAAATAACTTTTGGTGCCCAGCCTTTCTTTTCAGTGGCTACTTTCATAAAGAGTACACCAATAATTTCACAAATACCAGCTAGAATTAAAAATACCCAAGCCATTTTATGCGGCCTCCTTCGCTTCTTTTTCTTCTGTTACTCGTTTTAAACCAATTACTCCGAAGAAGATTAAACCGATTAATAAAACTTTTACGATAGAGAAAGGTTCTCCGAAAATGAAAATCTCTGTAAGAACGATTCCACCAGCTCCGATTCCTGTAAAGACTGCGTATACAGTGCCGACAGGTAAATCTTTATAAGCTCTAAATAATAAGACGAAACTAATTGTAATTAATAGAGCAACACCAGCCCATTCAAGTGGTGCCTCTGCTTTTTTTAGTCCAATCACCCAAAAGATTTCAATAATACCAGCGATGATTACATAAATCCATGCCATATGTCATTTCTCCTTCCTACCAGTCGTTAGGTAAAGGGCTTAAAAACGACGCATTGCAAAGGAGCAATCCGTCAGTTTGAAAGTCCGCGCCAAAATACTTTCCAAGAAGCGTCTAAACGTGTCTCAAAACGATTTAAACCTGCGTATAATAGTTCAACCATAAGACCGTCGAGTAAGCATAGAAAAGCCTCTAAGGCATCTTTTACTTCAATGTTATGCAGCTCATCTTGTTCGCTTGCTCTTTTAAATACAGGGAATAAAAGTTTTCCGACGTTTTCAATGTGTACATTTGCTTTATTAATAATTTGTTCGCGAAATGCATCAGGCGGAAAATAAGAAGTTCGTAACCAAAACATTGATTCTTCACTTTCACCAAATCGTTTTGCATACCCTTTTAATAATTTTAAAAGCAATTCTTCAGTGGACGAATTGGAAAAGCTTTCGATATCGCCTGTGAAGCTCTGCAAATCTTTTTGAAGAGCAGATTCTAAGCATATGAAATATAGCTCTTCTTTTCCTTTAAAGTGTGCGTAAATCGATGGTTTTTTAATCCCAACTTCTTGAGCAATATTTGCCAATGAAGTTCCTTCATAGCCGTAGCGTGCGAAATGAGAAAGTGCTACAGCTTTAATGCGGTTTGCTGTCATTTTCATCCCCTACCTACCGTTCGTTAGGTTCATTATATGAGATGAAAAATATAATGTCAATAGGTGAAGAGTTGAAAAAGAGCGTTATAGGTAACGCTCTTTTTAGACAGTCTCTCGCTCAATTAAATGGAATGAAAGTTCTTTTGCACTGCCGACAATTTGCTCGCTTTGGATCTGCTTATGGAATAAAGAAAAAGCATGTGAGCCCATTGCGAGACCGGGATGTTCAATTGTGGAAATTTCTAATGCCTTTGAAATTTCATGATTATCAAATCCAAGGATAGCAAGGTCTTCAGGTACTCGAATACCATGTTTTCGAGCCTCTGTTAATAAACCAGCTGCAACTTGATCGTTCGCCGTGAAAATAGCAGTTGGACGATTTTTCATATTTAAAATACGATGGAGTATTTGTGCTCCGTCCTGCATTGTATAGCATTGGTGGAAAATCCATTCAGGATGCAACGTTTTCCCTTCGTTACGAAGTGTATCGGCGAACGCTTTTTCGCGCTCCATGGAATTTACACTTGTTTTTCTTGCTAAACAAATTCCGATTTTTTCATGGCCTCTACTTAGTAAATAGGCAGTACCGAGACGGAAACCTTCATAATGATCTACGTAGATGGATGAAATGAGGGGATGCTTCATTTTTTCACATGAAATAATAGGGGCAAATTTTGCAAAAGGTTCGATTTGTTCCCAAGAGCTCGTTCGGGAGCAAATAATCATCCCATCAAATTGTTTCATTTTCATCATTTCAAGAACACGAATTTCTTCAATGCTATCGTAATTCGTTTGACATAAATTAATGTGATATCCGGCAGCTAACGCTTCGTTTCCGATTCCTTCAATAATCGTACTGAAGTAGGGGAGGTTAATGAAAGGAAGCATAACGCCAATTGTATATGTTTTCCCTCTTATTAAATGGACAGCATTTATATTTTTTGCGTAGTTTAATTCTTCAACAGCATCTAGAACACGCTTACGCTTTTCTTCTTTTACGTAAGGGTGATTATTCAGGACACGAGAAACAGTTGATATCGATACACCAGCAGTTTTAGCAATTTGTTTTATATTGGCCATATGTATCACCTCTTTCCCTTATTATAAAGGGAAAATAATAAGAAAGAAAAAATCTTGACCTGAAAAGCTTTTCACAAACTATGGTATTAATAAGACTTCTTTTTATTCGCGTAACCTTTTCACTTGGGCGTAAGAATGATAGGGGTCTTTTTTGTTTGCAAAAAGTGTTGTCAAAATGTGTGAGAATAACGTGGAAAGTTTTCAAAGGTGGAGTTTGGTGACAAAGCGAATATGAAGAGAATATCAACGCTTCGTTCGTTAAGAGAGCGGTATGAAAGGGCGGAAACAAATTGAAAAAAAGAATCATTTGTTTCGTGTTTTCTAGTTTCATGCTTAGTTCGTGTTCGTTTCAGCAAACGATGCAAGAAGAAAAACACTTTGTGGGAACAACAGGAGGAGCTATGGATCGTGTTACGGATCCTATTCCGCTAAAGGAACTTCCAAAATATTTTCCGGTGAAGTTTAAAGTTCCAACGTTTTTACCGTACGACATTACAAGTGATGTGAAGGGGGAAGTAAGAACGCTTGGGAAAAAGAACACTGTCTTAACGATTAAATATAAACAGAAGGAGTCAGGTAGAAATGAGTATATTGAGTTAAATGTCGCGAACTTTCCTTATAGTTTTCCGGATCTTGTGGAAGAGAAGCGATTTCAAGAACAAATGAAACTGAATAATGGAACGTCTGCTTATTTTAAAAATAAAGATGATTATGAACGTGGTGACGAATTTGCTACGCTTATATGGAAAGAGAAAGGAATTGAATATCAACTGCTGTATCGGAATGTAGAAGAGAACGATGAAAAGGTAATCAAGCAGAATTTATTATACATTGCGAATAAGATGAAATGAAAAAACTAGCTGATTTATTCAGCTAGTTTTTTGTATGTTATTATTTCTTTTTAATTTTGCCTGTCCAAGATTTAAATCCACCTTGTAATTGGTAGAAATCTTTGTAGCCTTGTTTTTTTAAGTATTGCGCTGCACGACCTGTACGGAATCCGCTTTGGCAATATAAGTAAACAGGTTGATCTTGACGAAGTTCTTTATGGCGAAGGCGAATTTGTGATAACGGAATGTTACGTGCACCTAAAATATGCCCTGCGTTATATTCGTCTGCTTCACGAATATCGATAAGCTGTGCTTTACGGTAGCCAGCGCGAAATTCTTCTTCTGTAAGAGTTTTAATTAATTTTTTCTGATAGAAGTACATCCATACAGTGTAGCCGATAAATGCTACGATTACGGCTAATAAAATAATCCAAGTTGTTGACACGATTCTATCGCTCCCTTTTTTCTTATCCTACTTTCAATATTATAATGCCCTTATGTATTTATGCAACAGATTCATTTGCATATAAGAAGAAATTTCGTATTCTTTCACAAATTTTGTCGAATTTGGTAGACTAGAGAATGTGAAAAATAATTGGTTATATGAGGTGCAGGATGGGAAAAGAAAAATGGTGTTATATTAACTCTGGTCAATGTTCACCGGCATTTAATATGGCGTTAGATGAATGTTTATTAAATTGGCAAAGTGAAAAGAAAATGCCACCAACAATTCGTTTTTATGAATGGGAAGTACCAACATTAACAGTTGGGTATTTTCAACGTGTTGAAAAAGATATTAATATGGATGTAGTTAACGAAAAGAAATATGGATTCGTTCGTCGTCAAACAGGCGGCAGGGGTGTACTACATGACAAAGAGTTAACGTATAGTGTTATTGTGTCTGAAGATCATCCGAATATGCCGAAAACAGTTACAGAAGCGTATCGTGTTATTTCGCAAGGTTTATTAGATGGTTTTAAGGCATTAGGGTTAGAAGCATATTATGCAGTTCCAAAAACAGAAGCAGATCGTGAAAATTTAAAAAATCCACGTTCAGGCGTATGTTTTGATGCACCATCTTGGTATGAAATTGTAGTGGAAGGACGAAAAATTGCTGGTAGTGCTCAAACACGTCAAAAAGGTGTTATTTTACAGCATGGATCGATTCCATTAGAAATTGATTTAGATGAACTATATGATCTATTTTTATTCCCAAATGAACGTGTGAAGGAACGTATGAAGAGTATGTTCTCTTCTAAAGCAGTAGCAATTAATGAATTAACAGACCGTACATTTACGATAGAACAGTTAATTAAAGCGTTTGAAGTTGGCTTTGAAAAAGGATTGGATGTAGAACTTGTTCCATATGAATTAACAGAAGAACAGTTACATGAAGTTCAAACGTTAGCGAAAGAAAAGTATGAAAGTAATGAGTGGAATTATAAAAAATAAGAGGTGGCGATAGCCACCTCTTATTTTTTTATAGTAAATTAAGTACTTTTTCTACTTTGATTCCTTTATCTTGTAAAGAACGAAGGCGACTTACAACGTCCATAATTTCTTTGTCAAATGTAACGCTAATACCTTGGCTTTGTAGTTCTTCTTTTAAGCTTTCAATAGAATCATCTATGTCGATGCCAAGCTCGTAATCTTGACAAACTTCAATTGTCTTTTTCACGAGTTTAACATAATTTTCTTGTAGTTTTGAATTTGTTTCAGTCAAAGCAGGCTGCTTCGGTTTTGCAGGAGCAACCGGTGCTGTCTCTTGCTTTGTAACTGGAGTAGGGACTGCTTTTTTCACAGGCGCTGGAGTAACTAGTTCTACAGCTGCTTCTACGCTTACTGGCTTCGGTGTCGGTACCGGAGTAGGCTTAGGTGCCATAGCAGGTGTTTCCACACGCGTAACAGGCTTAGGAGCAGGCGTAATTGCTTTTGGAGCTTCTACAACTACTTCTTTTTTCGGTGCTGCTTCTACCTGTGTTTCTTCTTGCTCGGCAGCTTCTTTATTTTCTTTACTCCACATAACGCGTTCAATTTCTAGAGAAACATTGTTTTTGTTCATCGCTGTTAATGTAACTTTACCAACTTCAGCGTTTCCAGTGAAATCAACAATTTTATAAATAACACTCTTGTTCCAATCCACGTTTCCGCTCAAAAATAATTCTTCGTTACATTTCGGCGTTAAGCCCTCGATTTTAATTTCTGCGTTTACACCGTTTTCACTATATACCATAATTAGCGAAGCATTTACATCTTCGTCTGCTAACATTAGTTCACGTACCATTTTGCCGGTGCGTACTTGCGTTTTCTTCTTAACTGACATCTAATTTCTCCTCTCAAAAATTCAGTAATAATAAAAAAATCGTATAACGAAAAATAATTGCTCACGAAGATTTATGATACCGATAATAAAAGCATCACGTCAACAATTAACTTTAATTATTTTGCATTTTTCTTATTTTCTTTATGAAATTTTTCAATTTGTAAAATTAGACAGAAGAAAAAACAGCCTTTTGAAGGGCTGTTAAAAATTTGATTTTTTATATAGTAATTTATATAAAACGTAAAATAGGATAGCGATTAAAGCATTTTGCCAAAAGGTTAGATGATAAATGAGATAAGGTTGCTTTTGGAAATAAATATTTAAGAATACAGCGGAACAAAATGGAGTAGCAAATGCGAATCCAAATAGAATTCTTCTTTTCCAATTCATTTTCTGATCAAAGGAGTAACGCTTTAATAAATATAAAATAAATAGTATACCTAGTATAATTATTGAAACAGACAAAGTAGTTCCAAGGATGCTAAAAGGCGGACTTGATAATGTATTATTTTTTTCAAAGAGAAACATAAAAAATGAAATAATTGCATTTATGCCAAACTGTATAGCAAGAAGTAAGCTAACAGAAAATCCAATTAAAGAAGTTTTTTCTAACTTTGTTTGGGTTGGTAAAGCTGATATAAGTTCATCACAATAAGATTGTAAGTCATCACCAAAAATGTCATAAGCATTTTTATTTTCTACTTGTGCTTCGATAAGATGATCTAATATTTCTAACAAAAGTTCTTCTACTTGATGTTCGGGTACATTAGATAACCGAAGATATACTAGCATATCACCATAAGCAATTTCGTTTTCGGAAGTTAGAAGCTCACGTTTTTTATTATTCAATTCAATCATGTCTTGTGCATTCATCCCTATCACTCCCCCTGTAATAAGTTATTTACCGTAGTTGAAACCATCCCCCAGCTTTGTTTAAATTCTTCAAGCTGTTCTAATCCTTTATCGGTTACGTGATAATATTTTCGCTTTGGACCGAGTGAGGAAGCTTTTAATGTTCCTTCAATCAATTTTTCTTTTTGCATACGTAACAATAATGGATATATGCTTCCTTCGCTTACAAATGTAAATCCGTGTTTATTTAATTTTGTACTCAGTTCATATCCGTACACTTCTTCTTGTGAAATGATGTATAGGATGCACCCTTCGAGCACGCCTTTTAACATTTGGCTGTGCATGATTTCACCACCTTTTATTCAGGTAACTTGCGTTGCAAGGTAGCCGGTATCCAAATTATAACATTCAGTAACTTGCAACGCAAGTTACTGGGGTGGAAAACTTTAATGTCCCCCATACTAACGAGAGGGCGAAAAGCATATGAGACCATTTATGCCAAAGCTCGTTTACTTTGAACGAAAGGCACTTGAATATCCACTTGGTTTTATAGTTGCGCCAATTTAAATGCATGAAGAATGGGAAGAAGGAACCGTAAACTATTTGAGCGACAAAGATATGACGATACCAAATTTAACGTTTGAATTGATTCAGCATCGTTTTCCAAAACCATCGGAAAATATGTATATAAAAAGGATGATGCAGCAGTATTGGAAGAAACGATAAGAGGTTATATAAATGAGTTTTTTCCTAATGCAGAAATACAATATTTTACTTAAGGGGGGTCTGCATGCAAATACAGATTCTTTTTTGTTTTATATATTTAGGCTCGTTTTCAACTTGTCACGTTATTCTTTCTGGTGTATCATTTTATTGATTGCTTCGTACGGAATAAGCAAAATGAACTTGGATGGAGGAAACCGATGCCTACCCCTAGTATGGAAGATTATATTGAACAAATTTATTTGTTGATTGATGAAAAGGGTTACGCCCGCGTATCTGATATTGCTGAAGCGCTTAGTGTACATCCATCCTCTGTAACAAAAATGGTGCAAAAATTAGACAAAGATGAATATCTAATTTATGAAAAATATAGAGGGCTTGTATTAACAACAAAAGGTAAAAAAATCGGAGAACGTCTCGTATATCGTCATGACTTGCTAGAGCAATTTATGCGTATTATCGGTGTGGATGAAAGTAAAATTTACAATGATGTAGAAGGAATTGAACATCATTTAAGTTGGGAAGCAATTGATCGCATTGGTGATTTAGTGGAATACTTTGAACAAGATGCAGTCCGAGTGGAAACACTTCGTGGTGTTCAAAGAGCAAATGAAGAGAAAAGTAATTAAGGGGAACGTATGGCGTTTCCTTTTTTATTTCAATTCGAAAAGGATGGGAGAATTATGAAAGCAATTATTTTTGATTTTGATGGATTAATTGTGGACACAGAAACGATATGGTTTCACTCTTTCAGAGATGCTGTTCGTGAATACGGCGGGGAACTACCTTTAGAGGAATTTGCGAAATGCATTGGAACAACAGATGAGGTACTTTATACATATTTAAATGATCAATTAAAAGAGAAGTTTAACAAAAGTGCATTAAAAGAAAAAGTGGCAACTTTACATAAAGAGAAAATGAGAATACCAGAAGCTCGTGACGGGGTAAAAGAATATTTAGAAGAAGCGAAAGAAATGGGATTAAAAATCGCACTAGCTTCTAGTTCTTCTAGAGAATGGGTTATTCATTTTTTAGAAGAGCTACAAATTCGAGAATATTTTGAAGTAATTAAAACGAGAGAAGATGTTGAGAAGGTAAAACCAGATCCAGCTCTTTATCGAGTTGCAATAGAAGAATTAGGAATTAAGCCGTCTGAAGCTGTTGTATTTGAAGATTCATTAAATGGATTGAGAGCAGCAGTTGCAGCGGGATTAACGTGCGTTGTGGTACCTAATGATGTGACACGGAATTTACCATTTGAAAATCATCATCTTCGAATTGAAAGTATGAGAGAGAAAAGTTTAAAAGAAGTGCTTCAAAGTATAAAAAAAGACCGTATTTCCTAAAAGGAAGCACGGTCTTTCTTTTTGCTTTTTTTGCCTTCAATGACAGTTAAATGAGACTGTTTTCTTTTTCGTTTCAAAGTGGAAGAATTCCCTTTTTTACTTTTGTCATTAGAAGTATTTGACTTAAAGAAAGAATTGCCTAGGGGTGCTACATTTTGTTTCCCATGTTTGCGGTTCGATTGTTTTGCCGCACGCTTATATGAGCTTTGTGAATTTGCAGAACCACTGGAATTTGTAAACATCTTGTATAGCAAGTAAAAGATACCAACAACAAGTAACATGTACCCGATATTTCTTAATACACCCATGGGATTTGTAATAACAGATGAAACAAGGCCGAATATTGCCAATCCGATAATAAGCACAAATATAGCGAAAGTAAACGAACGACCGTTCATAAGGGACACCTCCTAAAAACGTATATTAAAATTAGTATATTAACGATGAGGAAAGGAGTTGAACACCATTTTTAAATAATTATTGTTTGTTCTCTAAACGTAATAATTCTTCAAACGATGCAATTGCTACTTCCACTTGATCATCTGTTGGTTCTTTCGTTGTTAATAGTTGTAGCCATAATCCAGGATATCCAAGTACGCGTAATACGGGAATATCTCGTAATCGATTTGTAAATTGTAATACTTCAAAAGAAATACCAAGTACAACTGGAATTAATAAAATTCGGTTTATAACTCGTGCCCAAAGAGGATCTGTAGGGACTAGGAAATAAACGAACATTCCAATAATGACTGTAAATATAATAAAGCTACTGCCACATCTATAATGGAGACGAGTTTGCTTTTGAACGTTTTCTACAGTCAGAGGAAGGTTATTCTCGTAAGCATTGATTACCTTATGCTCTGCACCGTGATACTGAAATACCCGCTTAATAAGTGGGGTTAAAGAAATAAAGTATATATAGCTCAATAATAGCATGAGCTTAATGACACTTTCGACAATGATTTGCCCAGTATGAGACGGGAAAATCGGTCTTGTTAATTCAGCTAATAGTGCAGGAACTGCTGTGAAAATGACTTTACCGAATATAAAAGATAAAACGCCAACAGCTGCAACTCCTAATACCATCGTTAATTTTGATTGTTCTTCTTTTTTATTTGCAATTTGTTCATCATCTTCTGGGTGGACGTCAAATCGTTCTGAAGCGAAGTTTAAATGCTTTGCTCCATTCGCACTTGCATCCACAATAGCGGCAATCCCTCGTAAAAATGGAATTTTTTTTAGGGTAGATAGTACTTTATTACGAACGCGTGGTAATCGATAAAATTCAATCGATTTATCTTTACGACGAACCGCTGTAACAGTATATTCTCTACCGCCAAACATAACTCCTTCTATGACCGCTTGCCCGCCATATATTTGTTTTGACTCTTCTGCCATGTTAACACCAACCTGTATTTGTTTCTCTCTTATGTAGAAAAAGAGGCAATTGTCATACTGGGTTCTGTCGTTTTGAAATAAGACAATCACCGAGTTTCCTTTATTTTATCGGCAAATACAAGTAGATGACAAGGGAAAATGTTATGAGAGTCGGACATTTCTTATTCTTTTTATAGACAAATTTCGCAGGATTTAAACATGCTTCAAAATAGTTTCGGGCATACTATTGAGCGGAGGTGTCGATGTGAGTCAAGAACAATTAGGAACAAGGAATTTTGTGCAGATTGGTTTGTTTGGTGGAATCTTTTGGGGCGGGGTATGGTATTTCCTTCATATATTTTCATTCACGGAGGCGGGCCCGAATTATTTCCTTTTACCATTTGCGTTTGGAAGTTGGAAAGAGGGTGTATGGGGCAATGTGTTCGGAATAGTGTGTATGGGACTTCTTTCAATTTTGATTGCCTTTTTGTATAAAGCATTTTTTGCAAAGTTTGAGGGGATTATAGCGGGAATTATTTATGGGCTATTTTGGTGGGCACTACTGTTTTTGGGGATGGGTTTAATGGCTCCTGTTATTAAAAGTGCGCTCCATTTACCAAAAGAGACAATTGTGACGACAATATGTATTTTTATATTGTATGGTGTGTTTATAGCATATTCTGTTTCTTACGCAGTAAATAGCAATAAAGCAGAACAAGAAGGGTAAGAGAAGACGAACTATTCAAATAAGTAACTCCTATGTTAAAATATTGTATAGATATTTAATATTAAGGAGTTTTAAGAATATGAAAAAGTTACTCCTCGTAAACGGTCCTAACCTAAATCGCCTCGGTGTTCGTGAGGTAAATGTATATGGAAAGGGCACGCTAACGACACTTGAAGCAGATATGAAGCAAGAAGCAGAAACAATGGGAGTGGAGTTAGAATGTTTCCAATCGAATCATGAAGGTGCCATTATCGACATTATTCATGAAGCGGAAGATATATATGAAGGGATCATTTTAAATCCGGGAGCATTTACGCATTATAGCTATGCGATTCGTGATGCCATTGCGAGCATTTCGATTCCTGTTATTGAAGTACATATTTCTAACATTCATCAGCGTGAATCGTTCCGTCATGAATCTGTGACGGCAGCTGTTTGTGCAGGTCAAATTGTAGGATTTGGTTTTTATGGCTATAAGTTAGCGTTATTTGCATTAATGGAGAAATTGAGGGAGGCATAAAGTAATGGAGAAAATTGAAAGATTACGAAGTGCATTTGATGAGGCTGGTATTGACGGTATTTTGTTAACAAATGAACATAGTCGTAGATATATGGCTAACTTCACAGGAACAGCAGGCGTTGTTCTTATTTCAAAAGATCGTGCTCAATTTATTACAGATTTCCGTTACGTCGAGCAGGCAAGTAAACAAGCGGTTGGATATGAGGTTGTACAGCACGCAGGATTGATCATTGATGAAGTGGCAAAGCAAGTGAAAGAGCTTGGAATTCAAAAGCTTGGTTTTGAGCAAGATACTCTTACATATAGTTCTTATTCAGTGCATAAGGAAGCGATTGATGCTGAATTTATCCCGACTTCTGGACTTGTAGAAAAGTTACGCTTGATAAAGACTGATTCAGAGATTAAGATATTAAAGGAAGCTGCACAGATTGCAGATGCTGCCTTTGAGCATATTCTATCATTCATTCGCCCGGGAGTATCTGAAATTGAAGTGTCAAATGAACTTGAATTTTTCATGAGAAAACAAGGAGCAACATCTTCTTCGTTTGATATTATCGTTGCTTCAGGTCTTCGTTCGGCATTACCGCACGGCGTGGCATCTGAAAAAGTGATAGAAACAGGAGATTTCGTTACATTAGACTTCGGCGCTTATTACAAAGGATATTGCTCTGATATTACTCGTACGATTGCAGTCGGTGAACCATCTGATAAATTAAAAGAAATTTATAATATCGTTTTAGAAGCACAACTACGTGGTGTGAACGGTATTAAAGCTGGTTTAACAGGTCGCGAGGCTGATGCGCTAACGCGTGACTACATAACGGAAAAAGGATATGGTGAATACTTTGGACACTCTACTGGTCATGGAATAGGTCTTGAAATCCATGAAGCACCAGGTTTAGCGTTCCGTTCTCATACAGTACTTGAACCAGGTATGGCTGTAACAGTAGAACCAGGTATTTATATTCCAGGTATTGGCGGCGTACGTATTGAAGATGATATCATTGTGACAAGTGAAGGTAATGAAGTAATTACGAAATCACCAAAAGAACTTATTATTTTGTAATACACAGGAGGATTTTTTTACATGATTTCAGTAAACGATTTTCGTACAGGTTTAACAATTTCAGTGGACAATGCCCTTTGGCAAGTACTTGATTTCCAACACGTAAAGCCAGGTAAAGGTGCTGCATTCGTTCGTTCTAAACTACGTAATCTTCGCACAGGTTCTGTTCAAGAGAAAACATTCCGTGCAGGTGAGAAAGTAGAAAAAGCACACATCGAAAACCGTCGTATGCAATACTTATACGCAAGCGGTGAGGCTCACGTATTTATGGATAACGGAACTTATGAGCAAATCGAACTTGGTGAAAAACAAATCGAGCGCGAGCTTAAATTCCTAAAAGAAAACATGGAAGTAGCAATCATGACTTACCAAGGCGAAGTACTTGGTGTTGAACTTCCAAACACAGTTGAATTACAAGTTACAGAAACAGAGCCTGGTATTAAAGGTGATACTGCTTCTAACGTAACAAAACCAGCTACATTAGAAACTGGTCTTGTTGTACAAGTACCAATCTTCATTAACGAAGGCGAAATGCTTATCATCAACACTGGTGAAGGTAAATACGTTTCTCGTGCATAGTAGAAAAGCACTCGTGATAATTCACGAGTGCTTTTTTTATAGGAAATAGGGTAGATAGTAAATAGCTGTTATTATAAAACTGACTAAAACAAGTGAAAGAGTACCCATAATAGATGGAGTCAAAACAATTTGAAATGGTTTTATTTCGCCAGTCTCAACGCCAGTTAATGTTTTACTTATTGCGTGATCTGTAATGTTATTTCTATGGTTACTCATAATAATTAACCACATAATTGCAAATATTGCTAAACTACCAAGGAAAAAGGTCTCTATAAATGACCAACCGACCAATAATGAAAAAAGATAAATAAGAGCTAATTCTACTACAACGGTTAAACTAACTTTCAATGCCTTCATATTTTTCCCCCTCATTCTGTAATTTCAACCAGTTTAAAAAATTTTCACGTGACACGACATGCAGAGAGCAAGGTGACTTTACTTCTTTCTCTAGTGCAG
Organism: Bacillus sp. RZ2MS9; assembly: GCF_001816185.2. Taxonomy (NCBI): domain Bacteria; kingdom Bacillati; phylum Bacillota; class Bacilli; order Caryophanales; family Bacillaceae; genus Bacillus; species Bacillus sp. RZ2MS9. Next base: position 4,145,692 of record NZ_CP049978.1, on the reverse strand, counting down.
CGTGTTCGTCTGGAAACTTGTTTTCCACATGCAATGAAATATAAGGTAGTTTTTCTTGTGCTTTTAAAGAGCGGATATTATTCGTTTTAGCACCAGCAAATACGTAGGAAAGTTGTAAGTCTAAAAAGGCGATTTTAAAGATTTCTTTTTTAGCAGCCTCGTTATAGCCTTTTCCCCAGTACGGATAGCCGAGCCAACTACCAATGTGAGATTGCTTTTTCTCATTATTAATATGTTTAAGTGTGGTGAGGCCAATTATTTCATTTTCTTCATTCACAATCATTCTCGATAAGGATTTCTTTTGACGCTCTTCGTCTATTGCGAAAAGAAGAAATGTTTTCGTGTCTTCGATGTTTTCTACCGTTATCCCCAATGCATTTTTTATATGTGGATCACTTGATAGCTCGAAAATCACATTTGTATAGCATAAATCTAGTGGTAATAAAGTGACGTGCTGCATGGTTTAAACCTCTTTTAAACTAAATGTACCATAATATACCATGAAATAACATGAATATTCAGATTGTAATTCAGACTTTAGAGAAAAATTATGTTTTTACTTCTGAAATAGACAACCTCTGCATATGGTTGTACAAATATATTCTTTTTTAGAATACGAAGTTAGTAACTGTTACGGGAGAAGGTGGAAGAATGAAACAGTGGCTAGCGGCAATGGAAACATCCGTGCTTGTTATGGGGGCACTTCGATTATTTTCAGGTAGTGCGGAGATATTTGCTGCTTTGCTTATGCTTTATGTGAATGATGCGAAGAAAGCGTTGTTTATAAATGGTATGTTGGCGTTTGTTGGACCTACCGTATTAATTTTAACAATGACAATTGGGATAGCGAGTGTAGCAAGTGAAATTTCTTTCTTGAAGCTCTTTTTTCTAGCGCTTGGAATTTGCTGTATTTTTATCGCATTACTGAAATAGTAAGTCGAGTATAGTGGGGAGAAGCCGATGAAAGAGGTATTAGAAGTTTTACCAAAAATGATGAAGTACTTAATTGAAGAATGTAAGCAATACGATGCTTTAGAGGAAATTCGCGTTCGAATTGGAAGGCCGCTAGAGTGTATTGCACACGGAAAGGTGTTTTTTTATGACTATATCACTACTGCAGAGGATGCTATTTACTTATTGAATAAGTTAAGTCAATTCTCAATTTATACGATGGAAGAGGAATTAAAACGTGGGTATGTGACGCTTCGCGGAGGGCATAGAATCGGGTTAGCAGGAAAAGTCATTACAGAAAAAAGCGCAGTGAAAATGATTCGTGATGTCTCTTCCTTTAATATTCGTATTGCTCGTCAAAAAATAGGGATTGCTGAACCGCTTTTGCCATATTTGTATGAAAAAAGGTGGTTAAACACGATGGTAATTGGCCCTCCCCAAACGGGAAAAACGACACTCTTAAGAGATGTAGCACGTTGCATGAGTCAAGGGGTAAGTGCTTCGGAAATTCCTTCCTGTAAAGTGGGGATCGTTGATGAACGGTCAGAAATTGCTGGTTGTGTGAAAGGGATCCCGCAATATGATTTTGGTACCCGAGTCGATGTGTTAGACGCATGTCCAAAGGCAGAAGGAATGATGATGATGATTCGTTCTATGAGTCCTGATATTTTGATCGTAGATGAAATTGGCCGTAAAGAAGATAGTGAAGCAATTATGGAGGCAGTGCATGCAGGTGTCCAGCTTTTTATAAGCGCACACGGATTTTCCTATGAGGATGTTGTGAGACGTCCATCGCTCAAGGCAGTGCTAGAGCTTGGTATATTTGATAGGTTTGTGGAGTTGTCAAAAGCGAGGGGTCCAGGAACGGTTATGCAGGTGAAAGATAAATATGGAAAACCAGTGTTATCAAATAGAAAGGCTGAGGGCGTATGGTGAAAATATTTGGTGCAGTGTTAATCGTTGCGGTCAGCACCTTTTTCGGGTTTTCGTACGCTAAAAGATACAGTGAGAGACCGAGGCAACTTAGGTTATTAAAATCAGCACTTCAATCATTAGAGGCAGAAATTATGTATGGACACACACCTTTATCTGAGGCTGCCGAGCGATTAGTTAAACAAATGCCAAAGCCATTAAATTGGATATTTCAAAGTTTCGCTAAAAAACTAGAAAGTGGAGAACAAACAGTAAGGGAAGCTTGGATAGATAGTTTGAAAGAGAATTGGAAGTTGACGGCTTTTCAACAAACCGAGTATGAAATACTGCAGCAATTTGGTGAAACGCTCGGGCAACATGATCGTGAATCACAACAAAAACATATTCGCTTATGTATTACACATTTGGAGAGAGAAGAAGAGGAAGCGAAAGCTTTACAACTGCAATACGAAAAAATGATTAAGAGCTTAGGGGTACTAGCAGGGCTACTTATTGTAATTTTACTGCTATAGGGGGGAGAAAGGCGATGTCCATTGATGTTGGATTAATATTTCAAATCGCCGGAATCGGCATTGTTTTAGCTTTCATTCATACTGTACTAAAAGAATTGAAGCGTGAGGATATTGCAAATTGGGTTATCCTTGTCGGTTTTGTCGTCATTTTATTTCATGTTGCATTTTTAATTAATACGCTATTCGACAAGATTAAAAGTGTCTTTCTCTTCCAGTAAAGGAGGCGGTTCGAATCGAAATTATACAAATTGTCGGATTAGGCCTCGTTGCTACGTTTTTAGCTGCTGTTTTGAACCAGCATAAATCTAGTATTACATCTTTATTTATTGTGTTCGTAGGTAGCGTGATGTTTCTTATTTTAATCGATCAAATTCATTCTATTTTACAAATGATTGAGAGAGTAGCGAGTGAAGCGAAAGTTAGCAACGTCTACGTGGAAACGTTACTAAAAATTATTGGAATTGCTTATATTGCCGAGTTTGGAGCTCAAATTACAAAAGATGCTGGTCAAGGTGCCATCGCTTCGAAAATTGAACTTGCTGGGAAAATCTTAATTCTCGTTATGGCAATTCCTATTTTGACGGTTGTAATTGAAACTATTCTCGGATTTTTACCGACGGGATAAGGGGGAGTGAATGTTGAGGAGGTTTGGAGCTAAGCTGCTATTTGCTTGCTTCCTTTTCTTTTCTTTACCGGTTGTTGTACAAGCTTCTCCTGTAGAAACAAACGTCGTTGATCAACAATTGGATAAGCTCGGAATTGAAGATGTGAAGCAATTTTGGGACGGGCTTGTTACAAAATATGGTGGCTATTTGCCAGAGAGTCAAAAAGGGAGTTTTATGGAGTTTGTAAAGGGAGAAAAAGAATTCTCTCTAAAAGAGTGGATGATAGGGTTATTAAAATATTTATTTCATGAGCTTGCAGCTAATGGAAAACTGCTTGGCACACTCATTATGCTCACAATCTTTAGTGCATTGTTGCAATCACTGCAATCCGCTTTTTCAAAAAGTAGTGTAAGTAAAATTGCTGATGCTGTTGTATATATGGTACTTATTATTTTTGCTTTAAATAGTTTTTATGTCGTTATGACATATGCAAGAGAAACGATACAAACAATGGTAGATTTCATATTAGCGCTATTGCCAATTTTATTGGCGCTTATAGCGACTGGTGGCGGGGTTGTATCTGTATCTTTTTTTCATCCGATTATCATTTTCTTAATGAATACAAGCGGGCTTCTTATGAATTATATCGTTCTACCGCTTTTATTACTGGCAACGATATTAAGTATTGTAAGTACAATGAGTGATCAATATAAAGTTACAAAATTGTCCAAGCTTCTGCAAAACGTTAGCGTTGGGATTATCGGGATCTTCTTAACGATTTTTTTAGGGGTATTATCTGTACAAGGAACAGCGACAGCCGTTGCTGATGGCATAGCTGTGAAAACTGCTAAATTTGTAACAGGAAACTTCATTCCAGTAGTTGGAAGGATGTTTACGGAAGCGGCAGATACTGTTATTAGCGCATCAGGATTATTGAAAAACACAGTCGGAATTATTGGGCTCGTCATTTTATGCTTAATTGTTGCTTTTCCTGCGATTCAAATTTTCTGTATTGCATTTATTTATAAATTCGCAGCAGCAGTATTACAACCGGTTGGCGGCGGAGCAATTATTCAATGTTTAGACATTATTGGAAGAAGCATCATTTACGTATTTGCTTGCTTAGCTATCGTATCATTTATGTTCTTTTTAAGTATTACAATTATTATTGCTGCGGGGAATATTACACTTATGATGCGGTAGGAGGTGAAGAGTATGCAATTTGTTACAGAGTGGATCAGAAATATTATCGTTTTTTTGCTCTTAGCGACAATGCTTCATCTTATTCTTCCAAATTCGAATTTGCAAAAATACGTTAAATTTGTTGTAAGTCTTTTGTTAGTCGTATTAATTTTAACACCCCTTTTTAAACTATTGCAGACAGATGTAAATGAAGTAATTGCAAATTTTAATGAAGAAAAGTACGTAGCAGAAGGATCTGTAAAAAATTCAATAGATTCGAAGAAAAAAGAAATACAAGCTCTAACACGTGCATATAGTTTAGAAGAGATGGCTACCAAAATGAAAAAAGAAGTAGGAAAAGAGTTTGAGAAAAAGTATGGTATGGCTGTCTCTGAAATACAAATAGTCGCAGCAGAAAATATAGAAGAAGTAAAGTCAGCGAAAGATATTCAATCTGTTGTTGTGACGTTGAAAGAAAAAGAACGTAGTAAAAATGATGCAATCGAAACAGTAAAGCCAATTGAAATTAACACGAAAGAGCCTCCAAAAAAAGTGGAAGAAACGAATGTAGAAATGAAAGATTTCTTTTCAAGCAGGTGGCAACTAGAGGGTAAACAAATCCAAGTTCAAATGGAAGGGAGGACAGGTAGAGTAAATGGACAATAAAGATAAAAATTCGAAGTTCTCATTTTTTCGAAACTTATTGAATGGGGATCAAAAAGAAAGCAACGAGAAGGGTAAAAAGGTAACACCTAAGTTTTTACTTGTCCTACTCATACTTGGAATTTTGCTTATGTTTTCTAGTAGTCTCTTTTCAAGTAAAAAAGAAGAAGTACCTGTATTTAAAGAACAAAAAACTCAAAACCAAGAAAAAGACGTACCAACTTTCGGACAAAAAAGTAATGATAGTATGTCAAATGTAGAAAAATATGAAAAAGCGTATGAACAAGAATTAAAAACTGCTTTAGAAGAAATAGCAGGAGTAAAAGACGTAACGATTAAAGTGAATTTAGATTCATCTGAAGAAAAAATTTTAGAAAAAAATACAGTGAAACGCTCACAAACAACAGGTGAAACAGATAAAACAGGCGGTAAGAGAGAAGTAGAGGACGAGTCTCTTGATGAAAAGACTGTCATTATACGTGAAGGGGATAAAGAAACTCCTGTTGTTTTACGAACAGAGAAGCCGAAAGTACGTGGTGTTCTTGTCGTAGCAAAGGGAGTGGATAATATACAAGTTAAAGCAATGGTAAAAGAAGCTGTGATAAGGCTGCTAGATGTACCGGCCCATCGCGTTTCAGTTTCACCGAAAAATTGATAGGGAGGAAATAAAGTGTTAAAAAAACAAACAGTTTGGTTATTAACGATGTTAAGTTTAGTTGTTGTACTATCTGTGTATTACGTGACAACTCCTGACAAAATGAATACAGCATCGCCAGCAACAGGTGAAAAGATTGGACAAGAAAAACAAGGTACTGATAAAGCAGTAACAAACGAAGCACCTAAAGAAACTCCGAAAAAAGAAAATATAAGCAAAGAAACAACAAATAAAGAAACAGACAAAAAAGAAAATGCAAAAAAAGAAACAAGTAAAAAAGAGGGCAATGTATCAGTTCAATCAAGTGATGAGAATTTCACAGCTTTACGTATGCAAATGGAAGATCAGCGTAGTGAACAAAAAGCAAAATTACAAGAAGTGATGAGTTCAACAAAAGCTTCAGCAACAGAAAAGAATAAAGCGAAAGAAAATTTTGATGCCATTACGACAATGGAAACGAAGCAAGAATTACTTGAGACAGTAATTAAATCTCAAGGAGGATATCCAGATGCTCTTGTAAGAGCTGATGGTACTGATATTAGAGTAACGGTTAAAGCGGCAAAACATTCACAGAAAGAAGCAAATAAAATTATTCAACTTGTAAGAAGTGAAGGCGGATCAAAAGATGTAGGTGTGAAATTTGATCCACCAGCGAAATAAGTGAAACTTTAATCCGTAGGGATTTCCCTACGGATTATTATCTTTTACTAAGCAAAGGGTATGCAAATAGTAAAAAGAGTATGTAAGTACGTGTGAATAGAAAAAAGCTATCATTTTCGATAGCTTTTTTCTATTGCGTCTTTGTAATTATTTTTACTATGTTCAGCTCGGAATGGAGAAACACGTTGTGAGTAAAAGATTAATGGTTCATGGTACTGATGATTACTTTTTCCGGATTTGACGTGGATGCAAAGAACGCATGCCCAAACGATTACAGCAGGTAAAAAGAGAATGAGCCATATCATATTTCCACACCTCGACACAATATATTTTCTACACTTTGAACATACTATTCTTATATGAAGGAATGATGAACGGTGTGTAAACAAAAAAAAAATATTTGGTAAAAATATGTTATTGACTATAGGTGTGGTGAAGAGGGAATGGCATGTTTGCTGTGTAACGTTTTGAAAAAGTAGTGAATGTTTTTTAAGAAGTGGTCTTGCCAATTTCGTGTGAAACTTGGTATTATTACTAGGTATTAAATTTTTATTGGAATAATATTTTTACAGGAGTTTCGATTTATTATAAAGAAATATAAATTGGAATGTTTAAAAAATTTATCGTAAGATGGAAATAGTAAATATTTCTATTAGTTAATGAAATATATTTTCTAATAGAATACATCGTATTTTTACAGTCAATCTAGTTTTCGTGACGAGAATCTGTAAAAACGGGACAAACAAGAGTATGGGAGTGGATTTTACATGTTTAAAATTCAAGAAGTTCGCGAATTAATTAAATTAATTGATAGCTCTAATATTGATGAATTTGAATACAAAAAAGACGGTACAACAATCAAAATGAAAAAGCGTGGTAATGAAGTTGTTGCTGTGCAAGCACCTGCAGCAAAACAAGCTATGCAACCAGTAGCGCCTGTTGAAGTTGAAACGAAAGTAGCAGCAGCACAAGCAGAAGCGCCAAAACAAGAAGAGAAGAAGGCTGTTCAAAATGAAAACCTACATAAAATCACATCACCGATGGTAGGTACATTCTATTCTTCTTCTTCGCCTGATACACCTCCATATGTAAGTGTTGGGGATAGAGTATCGAAAGATTCTATCGTGTGTATTGTCGAGGCTATGAAGTTATTTAACGAAATTGATGCTGATGTAGAGGGCGAAATTGTTGAAATTCTTGTTAATAACGGACAGCTTGTTGAGTATGGACAACCGCTATTTCTTGTAAAAGCGTAATAAGGGAGTCTTTGTGATGATAAAAAAAGTATTAATAGCCAATCGTGGGGAAATTGCTGTACGAATTATTCGTGCTTGTAAAGAAATGGATATTGAAACAGTTGCAATTTATTCAGAAGCAGATAAAGAGTCACTTCACGTACAGATTGCAGACGAGGCGTATTGTGTAGGACCAACGATTTCGAAAGAAAGCTATTTAAATTTGACGAACATTATTAGCGTTGCGAAGTTAACAGGCTGCGATGCTATTCATCCGGGATACGGATTTTTAGCAGAGAATGCAGATTTCGCAGAATTATGCCGTGAATGTAACTTGATTTTTATCGGTCCAAGTCCAGAAGCTATTTCAAAGATGGGCACAAAAGACGTTGCTCGTGATACAATGAAAGAAGCAGGGGTTCCGATTGTACCAGGTTCACAAGGGATTATTAAAAATACCGAAGAAGCGATCGAGCTTGCTAATCAAATTGGATATCCAGTTATTATTAAAGCGACTGCAGGTGGCGGTGGAAAAGGTATTCGTGTTGCACGCCATGAAGAAGAGCTTATAAAAGGAATTCAAATTACACAGCAAGAAGCTAGTACCGCTTTTGGGAACCCTGGTGTATACTTAGAAAAGTACGTTGAAGATTTCCGCCATGTTGAGATTCAAATAATGGCAGATACACACGGAAATGCCATTCATTTAGGAGAGCGTGATTGTACAATTCAGCGCCGTTTGCAAAAACTACTAGAAGAAAGTCCATCACCTGCACTTGATGAAGATATTCGCAAGCAGATGGGTGAAGCGGCAGTTAAAGCGGCGGTAGCGGTTGATTATACAGGTGCTGGTACGGTTGAGTTTATTTATGAATATAAAACGAAAACCTTTTATTTCATGGAGATGAATACGAGAATTCAGGTTGAGCATCCGGTTACTGAAATGGTAACGGGAATGGACTTAATTAAAGAGCAAATTCTTGTTGCTTCAGGAGAAAAGTTATCGTTACAGCAAGAAGAAGTACAATTTAATGGTTGGGCAATTGAATGTCGAATTAATGCGGAAAACCCTGCCAAAAAATTTATGCCATCTCCAGGTAAAGTAGAAATGTACTTACCACCAGGAGGATTTGGTATTCGCGTCGATTCAGCTGTATATCCGGGATATTCAATCCCACCTTTCTATGATTCGATGGTTGCTAAATTAATTGTTCACGGAAAAACACGTGAAGAGGCAATTGCAAAAATGAAGCGCGCACTTAGTGAATTTGTCATTGAAGGCGTACATACAACAATCCCGTTCCATTTGCAATTGCTAGATCATCCTGATTTTGTAAAAGGTGAGTTTAATACGAAATTTTTGGAAGAGCATGAACTTGTGACGCAGTGATACATTAAAGGAGGTTTTTTTCATGGCTGAACATATGTTAGATATGGGTCAAGATACAACTCTTGGTAAAGTAGAAATTGCACCAGAAGTAATTGAAGTAATTGCAGGTATTGCAGCTGCTGAAGTAGAAGGTGTAGCGGCAATGCGCGGTAATTTTGCTACAGATGTTGTTGAGAAGTTAGGTAAGAAAAATCATGGTAAAGGTGTAAAGGTTGAATTAGCAAACGAAGATATTATCGTTGACCTTTATGTTGTAATGTATTTTGGTGTAGCAATTCCAGTTGTTGCACAAAAGATTCAAGACAATATTCGCCAAGCACTCTTTACAATGACAGGACTTGAGCCAAAAGAAGTGAATGTTCACATCGTTGGCGTAACATTCGAAACACAAAAAACAGAAATCGAACCAGTGTAAGAATGAAAAGGTGCCTAGTAACATAGGCATCTTTTTTATCGTTTCATTTCTTCACAAATTACAACCCTCTAATTATTATACTATTTCAAAAAATAAGAAATAAACAAGGAAATGTGTCGTTTTTCCAAAAAACGTACATTGTGATAAGATATGGAACTTGAAGTTAATCTTTTTATTATTTTTCAGCCTTGTAACCCGTGTGTGAAACGATAAATTGTGTTATTATCATTGTATTATAAGGTTGGAAAATCAATGAAAACTGTAAGAGTAAGTGAATTGACGGCTTATAAATTATAATAATATAACAAAGTATAAGGAAAGACTTGAAGCATAAAGGAGAGTTACAATGAAACGTAGGACGGCTAGAGAAAGAGCAATGCAAGCATTATACCAAATGGATATTACAGGTGAATTAGAACCGAAAGTAGCAGTGGAAAACACGCTGGATGAAGGCGAAGAAACAAATGAGTTTCTAGAGTCACTTGTAGTAGGTTTTGTAGAAAATAAAGAAGCAATCGATGAAGCGATTCGTCAAAACTTAAAAAAGTGGAAGCTTGAGCGTATTAGTATTGTTGATCGCAGTATTTTACGTGTAGCTGTGTATGAAATGAAGTACATGGAAGAAATTCCACACAACGTAACAATTAACGAAGCAATTGAAATTGCAAAAACATTTGGGGATGAGGAATCTCGTCGTTTTATTAACGGCGTTTTATCTAATATAAAAGATACACTGTAAATTCTTTAAGGGGGAATCTTAAAATGGTAGCAGTAATCATCAAAGGAAATGAAGTTGCGGAGAAAAAACGAGCACAATTAACAGAAGAAGTTGTGAAGTTGAAAGAGCAAGGTATTGTACCAGGATTAGCAGTTATTTTAGTTGGAGAAGATCCAGCATCTCGTTCTTATGTGAAAGGAAAAGAAAAAGGCTGTGAACAAGTAGGGATTTACTCAGAGCTAATTGAACTTCCTGAAACAATTACTGAGGAACGTTTGCTTGCTGAAATCGATCGCTTAAATGGAGATGACCGTATTAATGGCATATTAGTGCAATTACCTTTACCAAAACATATTGAAGAAAAAGCTATCATTGAAAGAATTTCACCAGAAAAGGATGTAGACGGATTTCACCCAATCAGCGTGGGACGTATGATGACGGGACAAGATACATTCCTTCCATGTACACCGCATGGTATTGTAGAATTAGTAAAAGAAACAAATCTTGATATTTCTGGAAAACATGTAGTAGTAATTGGAAGAAGTAATATTGTCGGTAAACCAGTGGGACAATTGTTTTTAAATGAAAATGCCACTGTAACATATTGTCATTCTAAGACGCAAAATATGAAAGAGTTATCGAAGTTAGCTGATATTTTAATCGTAGCTGTTGGACGACCTAAAATGATAACAGCGGATTATATTAAAGAAGGAGCGGTTGTAATTGACGTTGGTGTTAACCGTTTAGAAACAGGAAAACTTTGTGGTGATGTTGACTTTGACAACGTGTTAGATGTTGCGGGTTACATTACACCTGTGCCAAAGGGTGTTGGTCCAATGACAATCACAATGCTTCTTCATAATACTGTTGAATCTGCCAAACGTGCAGGTGTCGTTTGTAAATAATTTGAGTCGGCTATGAGGAGAGAGAAATGGAGAAGCAATATTTAACCGTTACAGCGTTAACACGCTATATAAAAACAAAAATAGAATATGATCCGCATTTGCAGTCTGTTTGGTTAAAAGGTGAAATTTCCAACTTTAAAAATCATAGCCGTGGCCACATGTATTTTACATTGAAAGATGAAAATGCAAGAATCGCAGCGGTTATGTTTGCGGGCCATAATCGTAATATTAAATTCAAACCTGAAAATGGGATGAAGGTACTCGTGAAAGGGAAAATCTCTGTTTACGAGGCGAGTGGTTCTTATCAAATTTATATTCAAGACATGCAGCCTGACGGAGTCGGGAATTTACATTTAGCGTACGAACAGTTAAAAGTTCGTTTAGAAGAAGAAGGACTTTTTTCTCAAGTTTATAAAAAAGCGATTCCTCCTTACGCTAAAACAATAGGTGTGATTACGTCGCCAACAGGAGCAGCGATTCGTGATATTATAACAACGATTAAACGTCGTTATCCAATTGGGAATGTTATTGTATTTCCGGTACTTGTACAAGGGGAGTCAGCGGCTCCCTCGATTGTACAAGCGATTCGTACAGCGAATGAAATGGGAGAGATAGATGTACTAATCGTTGGTCGTGGTGGAGGTTCTATTGAGGAATTATGGGCTTTCAATGAGGAAATGGTTGCAAGAGCAATCTTTAAGAGTGAAATTCCTATTATTTCGGCAGTAGGCCATGAAACTGATTTTACAATCGCAGATTTTGTTGCAGATTTACGCGCGCCAACACCGACTGCAGCAGCTGAGCTGGCAGCACCTAACATTATAGAGTTACAAGAAAAGGTATTACAAAGAACTCTGAGATTGCAAAGAGCAATGAGAGAGTTAGTACATAAAAAAGAAGAAAAACTACAAGTGTTGCAAAAATCGTATGCGTTCCGTTATCCAAGACAAGTATATGAGCAAAAGGAAGAGCAATTAGATAGAGCGCTAGAACAGCTTGTTTTAGCGAAAGAGCGCTATATTGATAAAAAGGTGAATCAGTTAAAGCAACTTTCATTTTATTTAGAGAAGCACCACCCATCTCAAAAAATTATGCAAACGAAGGTAGCTGTTGAAACGTTGCAAAAGCAATTACAACGTGAAATGCAAACGTTACTTCAAACGAAAGAATTTGCCTTTGTAAGAGCTGCTCAAAAACTTGAAGCGTTAAGTCCGCTTAAAGTAATGATGAGAGGGTACGGGCTTGTATATGATGAAGAGAAGCAAGTGTTAAAAAGTGTGAAAGATGTAAGCCTTGGAGATGCTGTTTCAGTTCAATTACAAGATGGAATACTAGATTGTAGCGTATCAGGCATAGAGGAGCGTGAATTGAATAATGGAAAATAAATTAAGCTTTGAAGAGGCAATTTCGCAACTTGAGCATCTTGTTTCTAAGCTAGAACAAGGTGACGTACCTTTAGAAGAAGCGATTTCTTATTTTAAAGAAGGTATGGAATTATCTAAGCTTTGTGATGAGAAGCTGAAGAATGTACAAGAACAAATGGCAGTTATTCTTGGGGAAGATGGAGAGCTTGAACCGTTTACTGCTTTAGGAGATGAAGCATAGTGACGATTGCTTTTGATACTTTTTTGAAAGAAAGTAAAACTTTCGTAGAAGAAAAACTTGTAAGCTATGCAAATGAATTACAATGTCCAAATGTACTTCGTGAAGCGATGGCATATTCTTTGGAAGCGGGTGGAAAACGTCTCCGCCCGTTACTTTTGTTTGCAACATTACAAGCGTTTGGGAAAGAAAGAAATCTTGGAGTAGGTGCAGCTTGTGCTCTTGAAATGATTCATACATATTCATTAGTTCATGATGATTTACCTTGTATGGATGATGATGATTTAAGAAGAGGAAAGCCCACAAATCACAAAGTATTTGGTGAAGCGATGGCAGTTTTAGCAGGAGATGGCTTATTGACGTATGCTTTTCAAGTTATTATGGCATATGAGCAAAAAGAAATTTCTGCCGAAAAAAAAGTAAGACTTGTACTTGAACTTGCAAAAGCAGCAGGACCAGAAGGAATGGTTGGCGGACAAGTGGCAGATATGGAAGCTGAAGGGAAACGCCTTACGATTGATGAATTGGAGTACATCCATAAACATAAGACCGGAAAACTGCTTGAATTTGCTGTACTTGCGGGTGCGATACTTTCTGATGCGACAGAAGAGCAAGAAGAAAAGTTGCTTACGTTTGCCAAATATATCGGTCTAGCTTTCCAAATTCGAGATGATATTTTAGATGTCGAAGGAACTGAAGAAGAGATTGGAAAACCGATTGGTAGCGATCTTTCTAATGAAAAGAGCACATATACAACGTTGTTTACTGTAGATAGAGCAAAGGATATTTTAGAAGAAACAATTGCAGAAGCAAAAGGTGCGATTAGTTCCTTGCAATTACAAGATGAATATTTACTATCTATTTGTGATTTGATTGCAAAACGTAATAACTAATATAACAGCGTTTTCATTTGTTGAGTCATTCATCATTTTATGATATAAATGTAGGAAAAGGTTTTTCTTTTCTTGTTATTGGCAAAAATATATGTAGATTACATTGCCGTTATCACTTCGTGTTAGCGGCTATTTTTTTCATCGCCTAAAGAAATATGGTTTATAATAGGATTAGGGCGCAATAGACTGGTTAATAGCGGGACAAGACGAAAAATAGAAAAGAGAATTTCTTGTTTTGTGTAAATGTTTTTTATAATATTTGACATGTTGACAGATTATGAAATGAAAGTGAGTGATCCATGTGGATCTAACGCAAATTCAAAACCCTAGTTTTTTGAAAGATATGTCTATCAGTGAACTAGAGGGATTGAGTGAGGATATTCGTAAGTTTTTAATTGAAGAGCTCTCTCAAACAGGTGGACATATTGCACCTAATTTAGGTGTAGTAGAACTCACAATTGCTCTGCACAAATTATTTGATAGCCCGCAAGATAAATTTTTATGGGATGTAGGACATCAATCCTATGTACATAAAATTTTAACTGGACGTGCGAAAGAGTTTGGTACATTAAGGCAATATCAAGGTCTATGTGGTTTCCCGAAACGTTGCGAGAGTGAGCACGATGTATGGGAAACTGGTCATAGCTCGACTTCGTTATCGGCTGCAATGGGAATGGCTCTGGCACGTGATTTAAAGAAAACGAAAGAATATGTTATACCAATTATTGGAGATGGTGCTTTAACAGGCGGAATGGCTTTAGAGGCATTGAACCATATTGGACATGAAAAAACAGACATGATTGTTATTTTGAATGATAATGAAATGTCAATTGCACCAAACGTTGGTGCGCTTCATAATGTGCTCGGTCGTTTACGTACCGCAGGAAAATATCACTGGGTAAAAGATGAATTAGAGTATATATTAAAGAAAATCCCAGCAGTTGGCGGGAAAGTGGCTGCGACAGCAGAGAAAATAAAAGATAGTCTTAAATATTTACTAGTATCTGGTGTCTTTTTCGAAGAGTTAGGCTTTACATATTTAGGTCCAGTCGATGGGCATGATTATGAAAAGTTATTCGAAACGTTGCAATATGCAAAGAAAACAAAAGGCCCAGTGCTTGTTCACGTTATTACGAAAAAAGGAAAAGGTTATAAACCGGCTGAGAGTGACGTTATTGGAACTTGGCATGGAACAGGACCTTATAAAATTGAATCAGGTGACTTCGTTAAGCCGAAAGAAGTTGCACCAGCATGGAGTGCTGTCGTTAGTGAAACAGTACTTAAGCTAGCGAGAGCGGATGAGCGTATCGTAGCAATTACACCTGCAATGCCTGTTGGATCAAAACTTGAGAAATTCCAAAAAGAATTCCCAGATCGTATGATTGATGTAGGTATTGCAGAACAGCATGCTACAACAATGGCAGCAGGTATGGCAACGCAAGGAATGAAGCCATTCTTAGCGATTTATTCAACATTTTTACAAAGAGCATATGACCAAGTTGTTCATGATATATGCCGCCAAAATTTAAATGTTTTCATCGGAATAGATCGCTCGGGATTAGTAGGAGCAGATGGTGAAACGCATCAAGGCGTATTTGATATCTCATTCTTACGTCACTTGCCGAATATGGTGCTTATGATGCCGAAAGATGAAAATGAAGGGCAACATTTAGTTTATACGGCGATGCAATATGAAGATGGACCAATCGCATTGCGTTATGCTCGCGGTAATGGACTTGGCGTTCATATGGATAAAGAATTAAAGGCGATTCCAATCGGTACGTGGGAGACGTTAAAAGAGGGGACACAAGCAGCTATTTTAACGTTTGGTACGACAATACCAATGGCAATGGAAGCAGCTGAGCGTCTTGAAAAAGCTGGGGTTTCAGTGAAAGTAGTGAATGCTCGCTTTATTAAACCAATGGATGAAGCATATTTACATGATCTTCTAGGAAAGAATATACCGATTTTAACGATTGAAGAAGCTTGTTTAATCGGTGGTTTTGGAACAGGAGTAGTTGAATTTGCATCTGAAAATGGTTACCATAGTGCATTAGTTGAACGGATGGGTATTCCAGACCGCTTCATAGAGCACGGAAGTGTAACAAAATTATTAGAAGAAATTGGTTTAACGACAGATGCTGTTGTAGACCGTATTCATACAATGATTCCATCAAAACAAAAAAGGGCGTAACAAATGAGCGTAAAAAAAGAAAGAGTAGATGTACTATTAGTAGAGCGAGGACTTATAGAAACGCGTGAGAAAGCAAAGCGCGCCATTATGGCCGGACTCGTATATGCAAATGAGATGAGACTTGATAAGCCAGGAGAGAAAATCTCGCAAGATACTGAGATTACGGTGAAGGGACAAGTTATGCCGTATGTAAGTCGTGGTGGTTATAAACTTGAAAAGGCATTAGAGACATTTCATCTTGATTTACAAGATAAAGTTATGATAGATATTGGTTCATCAACTGGTGGCTTTACAGATTGCGCGCTTCAAAATGGAGCGAAATTATCTTATGCATTAGATGTAGGATACAATCAACTAGCGTGGAAATTACGTCAAGATGAGCGTGTTGTTGTAATGGAACGAACAAACTTCCGTTACGTGACACCAGCAGACTTAGAACGTGGTTTACCTCAATTTGCAAGTATTGATGTTTCATTTATATCATTAAAGCTTATACTGCCAGTTTTAAAAACAATGCTTATGCCTAACGGAGATGTAGCAGCGTTAATTAAACCGCAGTTTGAAGCTGGAAGAGAGCAAGTTGGGAAAAAAGGTATCGTTCGTGATAGAAAAGTACATGAAGCTGTTGTAGAAATGATTGTCGAGTTTGCTTTAAAAGAAGGCTATGATGTGGAAGGTTTAACATTCTCACCAATTACGGGTGGGGATGGTAATATTGAATTTTTAATTCATCTGAAATGGCATGGTGAACGTGAGAATGGCGAAAATCATTCTCCGATTTCTATAGAGCAAGTTGTTACAGAAGCGCATGACGTTCTAAAACAAAAAGGGAAAGGGGAATAACATATGTTGTTCCTCTTTTTGCTGTAATTGTATAATGATTGTAAAAACAATTGTGTACAAGAAACGAATTATAAGTTAACATAAATAAGTGAAGTATACCAATGTTTAAACTATGGTAAGAGATAGTGTGAGGTGCAAATGTATGAATAAAGGTCAGCGCCATATTAAAATCAGGGAAATTATTGCAAACAAAGAAATTGAAACACAAGATGAATTAGTTGATATTTTACGTAATGAGGGATTTAATGTAACGCAAGCAACAGTATCGCGCGATATTAAAGAACTGCACTTAGTGAAGGTGCCATTACATGATGGGCGCTATAAATATAGCTTGCCAGCAGATCAACGATTTAACCCGTTACAAAAATTAAAACGAAATCTAGTGGATTCATTTGTAAAATTAGACACGGCAGGACATATGCTTGTGCTAAAAACATTGCCTGGTAACGCTCATTCACTTGGAGCACTTATTGATCATTTAGAGTGGGATGAGATCATCGGAACCATCTGTGGTGATGATACTTGCTTAATTATTTGCCGTACACCTGACGATACAGGTGTTGTCTCTGATCGTTTCTTAAATATGTTGTAACAAAAAATCTTGTTTGCTTTCCATCGTAAAGTGGAAAGTGAACAAGATATTTTTATTGGTTAAAAATATGAATTTTCAATTGTAATATAATATTTTGTTTGCATAAAGTTAAAAAATAGATGGATTGACCCGTAAAACAAATGTTTGGTACAATGAAGCGGGTTAGAAGAGTATATACATACAAATATATAGCATGATTATTTGAATGAAGAACTGAGAAAATCCTTTAGTAAGGGATTATTTTATAACGAGGTGAATGGGGCATTGTTATCGGAATTATCGATTAGAAACTTTGCTATTATTGAAGCATTAAATATTTCTTTTCAAAAAGGTTTAACGGTTTTAAGCGGTGAAACAGGGGCCGGAAAATCGATTATTATTGATGCAATTAGTTTACTTGTAGGTGGCCGTGGGTCAGCAGAATTTGTTCGATATGGAACAGAAAAGGCTGAGATTGAAGGGCTATTTTATGTTGAAGATGAGAAGCATCCATGTATTGAAAAGGCAGAAGAGTTAGATATAGAAATAGAAGATGGTATGATTATTTTAAAGCGTGATATTGCTGCGAACGGGAAGAGTGTATGTCGTGTAAATGGGAAGCTTGTTACACTTAGCATATTAAAAGAAATTGGGAAAACACTTGTTGATATTCATGGACAGCACGAAACGCAAGATTTAATGAATGAAGAACGACATCTGTTTATGCTTGATCACTTTGATGGGGATCGAATCGTTAAACAATTAGACATATATCAAAACGTATACGCTGACTATGAAAAATTAAAAAAACAATTGAAATCGTTAAGTGAAAATGAGCAACAAATGGCACATCGCTTAGATTTAATTCAATTTCAGCACGAGGAAATTCGCAAGGCGGATTTAAAGATGGATGAAGAAAATGAATTAACTGAGGAACGATTGCAAATTTCTAATTTTGAAAAGATTTATAAAGCGTTAGGTGATGCATATCGTTCTTTAAGTGCCGACGGACAAGGATTAGATAATGTAAGAAGTGCAATGGGGCAAATGGAAAGTATCACACATTTAGATGAAGTGTATCAAGAGAATCATGATTCAATTGCAAATAGCTATTACTTATTAGAAGAGGTTGCCTATCAACTGAGGGAAAAGCTCGATATGATGGAATATGATCCAAATCGTTTAGATGAAATCGAAACACGTTTGAATGAAATTCGTATGCTAAAGAGAAAATATGGAAATAATGTAGAAGAGATTTTAGCGTATGCTGATAAAATTGAACAGGAAATTTTTACGATTGAAAATAAAGACGTTCATATTGAAACGACGAAGAAACAGTTGAAGGAATTAGAAAGTGTTATTATGAAAGAAGCAACGTTGTTAAGTAATATGCGTCATGAGCTTGCAGAACACCTTACAAATGCAATTCATCAGGAATTAAAAGAATTATATATGGAAAAAACGAAATTTGAAGTGAGAATTATGAAGAGAGAAGGAAATGCAGAAGAGCCCCTTGTGGAAGGTGCGCCGGTAAGACTTACGGCGGATGGTTACGATCATGTGGAATTTTATATTTCAACGAACCCAGGAGAGCCGCTAAAACCACTTTCAAAGGTTGCTTCTGGCGGAGAGTTATCTCGTATCATTTTAGCTTTAAAAAGCATTTTTTCTAAGCATCAAGGGGTTGCATCTGTTATTTTTGATGAAGTGGATACGGGTGTAAGTGGCCGGGTCGCACAGGCTATTGCGGAAAAAATTTATCGAGTATCAGTAAACTCGCAAGTACTTTGTATTACGCACTTACCTCAAGTAGCTTCAATGGCAGATTCACATTTATTTATTCGAAAACAAGTAGCGAATGATCGGACAATTACATCAGTTACTGTTTTAACTATGGAGGATAAAGTAACAGAAATAGCTCGAATGATTTCTGGTGTGGAAATCACAGATTTAACGACAGAGCATGCGAAAGAATTACTTACGCAAGCGCATCATTTTAAACAGACAGCAGAGGCTATCCAGTAATGGATAGCTTTTTTTCTCAAATGACGATTTCTTAATTCTTCCGGTTATAAATAAAGCACTGCAAGGAGAGATTAAAAAGTGAAGCCAAGAGGCTGAATGTGGGGTAGGAGCGAGGAGAGTGAACAAGTTGAAATTAGAAAAATTTCGAAAAATAATAGGTCTTTGTCTCCTTGTTTCTTTAGTTTTTATTGGATGTTTTAAACCGCTTCGAACGTTTATTTCATCACCGAAACAACTTGTTGTTTTTGAAGGGCAACAATCAGAAATATCATCATTACCAGTTTTCAAAGCTTCATCCACAAATCGTCATGTATTTACAGTGAGTTCGAATGAACAAAAACAAGGACTTATGGTAAATTCTCATCAAAATGGTGAAGCTGATATGGTATTTCAGCTTGCTGGTTTTCCAGTGAAAAAAGTAAATGTGAAAGTGTTAAAAGATTTTAAAGTGATTCCAGGTGGACAATCAATTGGTGTGAAATTAAATACAAAAGGTGTACTTGTTGTAGGCCATCATTTAATTCAAACTGAAAAAGGTAAAATATCTCCTGGTGAAACAGCAGGTGTACAAATTGGAGATATGATTACTGAAATTAATGGTAAAACAATTGAAAGAATGAGTGATGTAGCACCGTTTATTCATAATAGTGGAGAAACAGGTGAACCGCTTAATCTTGTATTGTTAAGAGATGGAAAATATATTCGTACGAAGCTAACTCCACAAAAAGACAACGGTGAATCGTCTTATCGAATTGGCTTGTATATCCGTGATTCGGCAGCTGGAATTGGAACGATGACATTTGTTCATCCAGATTCTATGAAATATGGGGCACTTGGTCATGTTATTTCTGATAATGATACGAAAAAGCCGATTCAAGTCGAAGATGGACAAATTATGCGCTCGACAGTTACATCAATTGAAAGAGGTAGTCATGGGAATCCAGGGGAGAAATTAGCAAGATTCTCACCAGACCGTGAAGTGATTGGCAATATTACAATTAATAGTCCATATGGTATTTTTGGAAAATTAAATACGAATATGAAAAACGGTATAATGGATAAAGCAATGCCTATCGCATTATCTCATCAAGTAAAAGAAGGACCGGCAAAAATATTAACAGTTATTGATCAAGATAAAGTAGAAGCGTTTGATATTGAAGTTGTTAGTACAGTGCAGCAAAAATTCCCAGCTACAAAGGGTATGGTAATAAAAGTAACAGATAAACGTCTATTAGAGAAAACGGGCGGTATCGTACAAGGAATGAGCGGAAGTCCAATTGTACAAAATGGAAAAGTAATTGGTGCTGTTACACATGTATTTGTAAATGATCCAACATCAGGATATGGTGTTCATATTGAATGGATGTTACATCAAGCTGGAATTAATATTTATGATCAAGAGAAAAAAGCGAGCTAATATATATTATTAGCTCGCTTTTTCTGTTGAAAAATTCGTTGAAATTTTGTAAAAGCTCCGCAAGAGGTGTTTTTTGTTGTAAAATAAAAGGAAAGGGTTGAACGTTTCGTTGTATTTCTATGATGGAATGTGTTGCGAAAGGGAATAAATGAACGATAAACATATTTTTTTGTGATTTTATCGGAAAGTAAGAAACTTTAAAAGGGAATTTTCACACAATTGTCGAACAATTCATGTAGCCTAGAAGGATACACATGTCGGAGAATCGATTCGGTAAGGGAGGAAAAGCTGTGGAGAAAATTAAAGTATGTCTTGTGGATGATAATAAAGAACTAGTATCAATGTTAGAGAGCTATGTAGCCGCTCAAGATGATATGGAAGTAATCGGTACTGCTTATAATGGTCAAGAGTGTTTAAACTTATTAACAGATAAGCAACCTGATGTACTCGTTTTAGACATTATTATGCCACACTTAGATGGTTTAGCTGTATTGGAGAAAATGCGACATATTGAAAGGTTAAAACAGCCTAGCGTAATTATGTTGACAGCATTTGGCCAAGAAGATGTGACGAAAAAAGCAGTTGACTTAGGTGCCTCATATTTCATATTAAAACCATTTGATATGGAGAATTTAACGAGTCATATTCGTCAAGTGAGTGGTAAAGCAAACACTATGATTAAGCGTCCACTACCATCATTCCGATCAGCCACAACAGTAGATGGAAAACCGAAAAACTTAGATGCGAGTATTACGAGTATCATTCATGAAATTGGTGTACCCGCTCATATTAAAGGATATATGTATTTACGAGAAGCAATCTCCATGGTATACAATGATATCGAATTATTAGGATCGATTACGAAAGTATTGTATCCAGATATCGCAAAGAAATATAATACAACAGCAAGCCGTGTGGAGCGCGCAATTCGTCACGCAATTGAAGTAGCTTGGAGCCGTGGGAATATTGATTCTATTTCGTCCTTATTCGGTTATACAGTATCCATGTCAAAAGCAAAACCTACGAATTCTGAGTTTATCGCAATGGTTGCGGATAAGCTGAGACTTGAACATAAAGCTAGTTGAGAGTAAAAGTAGTAAGGGATTTAAGCTTTAGTAAAGCTTAATAATTCTTGAAATTGATACTCGATATCAAATTTAAAACCAATGAACTTTTTATTTAAAGACCAATGAATGTTATAATTCGTTGGTCTTTTTATTTTGTTGAGAAAAAGAGATTATTTGATAGTATGGAAAATAAAACCTATTTTTAGTAATATTACATGTAAGTGAGTTTTTATAAGGCAATAAAATAGATATAGATAGGGAGAAGGGGAATGGAAAATAAAATTTCAACTTGGCTAGGAATAGTAGCAGCTATGGGAGTTCTTGCTATTGCAGTTACATTTGGAATGTTAGAACTTGCAGATAATCCCGTAGATAAAGAAGTGAGTGCTCAAATAGATAAAAAAGAAGACCAAACAATAGTAGGTAGAGAGGTAGATGGGGTCTTTGTTGATGTGTATGTTACTGAAAATTCTACTGAAAGCGAAGTCATTACAGCGATGCATCGCATGACTCATCAAAAAGTGGTGGCAGAACGAAAATCGGGCTCTATCCCAATGATTCAAAGTAATACTAAAAAATTAAAAGAAATTATAAATAAGAGTAGCTTTGCGAAGAAAAATGAACTTTTAGCAATTGCTGATAGATGGGCGAAAAAAGATTTTAGTAAAATTGTAGAAGATCACAATTATTTCTCAGATGCTCAAGAAGATAGCGTTTGTAAAGCAACTAGAGCAATGGATGCGTTAGAAGAGCAACATTATATTTTAACTACATTCGGGGAGGAAAAAGCGAAAGAACTATACGAATCAGGGGATGCTCCGCACGTTCAATAAAAAACAATATAAAGGGCTTCTAGTTTTTTATGATCGTGTTTTTAGGACGCAATGGGGACTTATAAATAAATGGTCTGCTTTCTTTATGACGTGTAACAAAAAAGAAAAGATGTGATTCATTATTAAATGATGAAGGAACGGCTAAATCACATCGTAGTATATCTGTTAAAGGATTTTAGTAGGAAAGGCATCCGTGATATAATAGAAAATAATAAAAAGTCCTGCAAAAAACAGGACTGTATTATTCTTCGTCTTTATTTTGTTTTTCTAATTCAACTAGTTTTTGAATTAAAATGTGCTGCGGCATATGCATGAGTTGTTCAAGTGGAACACCTAGTGCTTTTGATAAGCGGACTGCAGTATCTGGAGAGATTTGTAATGGTCTCATAGAAGTACCTCCTTTTTCGTATAGTATAGCATAAGATTGGGGGAGTGAGGATGACTCTTATATTTGCACATCGTGGTGCGGCTGGAACGTACCCAGAAAATACAATGATTTCATTTGAAGCAGCTGAGTCTTTTAGAGCGGATGGAATTGAACTTGATGTTCAATTAACGAAAGATGGAAAAGTTGTCGTCATTCACGATGAAACGGTGGACCGGACAACAAATGGAAAAGGTGCGGTTCGGAATTATGTATATGAGGACTTATGCAAGTTAGATGCAAGTTATAAATTTGGTGATAAAGTAGGTTTTTGTAAAATACCAATTTTAGAAGAGGTATTAGAATGGCTTGAACAAACGAGTTTGCTACTTAATATTGAACTTAAAAATAATAAAATTCCATACAGAGGTTTAGAGGAAGAAGTTATAACGCTTGTACGGAAATTTAGTCTAGAGGATCGTGTTATATTTTCTTCGTTTAATCACTACAGTATGAAACGGTGCCATATGATGGCTCCTGATATTCAAACAGCAATTTTATATCGCGAAGGTTTGCATAGTCCGTGGGCATACGCGAAAAAAATGGGGGCTACAGCAGTACATCCGAATTATCGTTATCTTCAAGATGCTATTGCCGAACTAACGATGGAAAGTGGTGTAGAAGTTCGCCCTTATACAATTAATGAAGAAACGCTTATGCGTAAATATTTTGATATGAATATATCGGCGATTATTACTGATTACCCTGAAACGGCAAGAACGTTATTGCCAATAAAAAAATGAGACCGCGTGTAACGGTCTCATTTTTTTATTTATAAATAGTGGGGTATTCCTATCTTCTAAAGCGAGCTTGTACTTTATTTCGTTTGCGATCTCGGTGCAAGACGAAGCCACCAAAGATATAAAACCCGAGCGCGAAGCAGAGAGCGCCGATTAAAAATTGTAACCACAGTATAGAAATTGGTGGAAATAGAATCCCGAATACAGTATCTCTCATTAACTTTATACCAAACACAGCTAATGAAATAGGGATGAGTGCTAATAGTAGAGCAACGTAACGCTGCATACATAACGCTCCTTTTCAGATTATTTCGTATATTTTAATGATGTTATACGGAAAGGGGGTTTGTCAAGAGGGTGCTGAACGAGTAAGATAAGGGTGTGAAAAAATTTGCAGAGTTACTTCGAGAGGAAGTGTAATATATGAAACAAAAAGTATTAATTGTTGGTGCAGGTGAAGGCGGGAGCGCGCTGCTGAATCTGTTACAAAGTTCGAATATATTTCAAATTATAGGGATTATTGATATAAATCCGTTGGCAAAAGGAATACAAATTGCTAAGGAATACGGGATTGCAATTGGAGAAAGTGTAACTCCATTTCTTTCTATGCATATCGATGTAATATTTGATATGACAGGTGAAGATGATGTACATAAAGTTTTATTAGAAAAAAAGAAAAAAGACACTCTTCTTATACCAGGTGATATCGCAAAAATTGTTACAGGATTAGCGCATGAGAAGGAAGGGCTAATTGGGCGGTTAGAGGAACAGACGCAACAAGGAGAATTAATTTTAAATTCTACACATGACGGCATGATTGTAATTGATCGAGAGGGACAAGTTCGTCTTTTTAATAAAAGTGCAGAGCGTATTATCGGATATAAAAAAGAAGAGGCGATAGGAAAGTATATTTTAGAAGTCATTCCAACTAGTAAATTACTTCGCATTATACGTACGAAACAAATAGAAGTAAATTATGAACTGACATTAGAGAATGGAAAGAAAATTATTACAACGCGTATTCCAATATTAAAAGAAGGAGGAGAGGTACAAGGGGCATTTGCAATTTTTAAAGATATAACAGAAGTTGTAGATCTTGCGGAAGAAGTTACAGACTTAAAAGAAATTCAAACACTATTAGAGGCAATTATTAACTCATCTGAAGAAGCGATTTCGGTTGTGGATGAAAAAGGAAGAGGTTTAGTCATTAACCCAGCATATACGAAATTAACGGGTTTAACAGAAGAAGATATTATTGGGAAGCCTGCTACAACTGATATTGTAGAAGGCGAAAGTATGCATATGAAAGTACTTCGAACGCGTCGTGCGGTGCGCGGAATACATATGAAGATTGGGCAAAAAAAGCGAGATGTAATTGTAAACGTAGCACCAGTTATTGTGGATGGAATATTGAAAGGAAGCGTCGGTGTTATCCGTGACGTGTCGGAAATTCAAAAATTAACAAATGAATTGAATAGAGCAAGGCAAATTATTCGCACATTAGAAGCGAAATATTCATTTGATGATATTGTCGGAAATTCAGATGAAACAACGGCAGCTATCGAACAGGCGAAGCTAGGAGCGAATACACCAGCAACAGTACTGTTACGCGGGGAATCTGGGACTGGTAAAGAATTGTTTGCACATGCAATCCATAATGGAAGTAATCGAAAATACAATAAGTTCGTCCGTGTAAACTGTGCGGCCATTTCGGAGACGTTGTTAGAAAGTGAATTATTTGGTTATGAGGAAGGGGCGTTTTCTGGAGCGAAAAGAGGCGGGAAACGTGGGTTCTTTGAGGAAGCGAATAACGGTAGTATTTTTTTAGATGAAATAGGGGAGTTGTCTGCAAATACACAAGCGAAACTCCTTCGTGTATTGCAGGAAAAAGAAATTGTAAAAGTTGGTGGAACGAAAGCGATACCTATTAATGTTCGAGTAATTGCAGCGACACATGTGAATTTAGAAAAGGCTATTCTAGAAGGGAAGTTTAGGGAAGATTTATATTATCGATTAAATAAAATCCCAATTCAAATTCCATCTCTTCGTCAACGTAAAGGAGATATACCGACAATTGCGGACAGATTGATTCAAAAAATTAATCAAGATTACGGTCGTAATGTAGAAGGGCTCACTGATTCAGCCGTTTTATATTTACAATCATACGAATGGCCAGGGAATGTGAGGGAACTTGAAAATATTCTGGGGAGAGCTATTATCTTTATGAATTATAACGAGACCTATATTGATGTACACCATTTACCGCCATTACATAACGAAGAGCAGGTGGAGTCAAAGCAATCTCATTTATTACCTGAATTAGAAGAAAAGCCACTTGAACATTTAGTGACAGAGTTTGAAGGGAATATTATTTATGAATATTTGGAGAGATTTGAGGGGAATAAAACACAAACTGCAAAAGCGTTAGGAATTTCCGTTCGAAATTTATATTACAAGCTAGAAAAGTATGACCATGCAAAAAATAGCATGCAATAAATTGCGTACCGTGCAATTTATTGCATGGTATACAAAAAGCGACAAAATAAGACAGAATCTTTCGTTATTTTCCAAAGTATTGATTTTACTGCATTTTGAATGCGTTTTCATTATTGGTAAGACCACTTTTAAAAGTTGGCACGGTATTTGCTTTATAAATAGACGAGGGACGACGGAAAGGGTTGATTACAAAATATGAAGTTAGAATACTTAATTGATCAAGCAGCAGGAAAGCCTAAAAAAACTGTGGCTGTAGCAGTAGCTGAAGATCATGAAGTAATTGAAGCTGTAGCGAAAGCAATTAAATTACAGCTAGCTCAATTTCGTCTATATGGAAATCAAGAAAAAATAATGGGGATGCTACAAGAACATGGTTTACAAACTTCAGAACATGTTGAAGTGATTGCAGCAATGTCTAGTGCTGAAGCTGCAGAACTTTCTGTTAAAGCTGTGAGAAATGGTGAAGCAGATGTGCTTATGAAGGGGAACATCCCAACAGCGAATATTTTGAAGGCTGTGTTAAACAAAGAGTGGGGCCTACGTAAAGGTAGCGTACTTTCACATGTAGCAGCATTTGAAGTTCAAAATTACGACCGTCTTATTTTCGTTACAGATGCAGCGATGAACATCGCACCTGACGTAACACAAAAAGCTGCTATTATACAAAATACTGTAGAAGTTGCCCAGGCAATAGGAATCGACTTGCCCAAAGTGGCACCAATCGCAGCAGTAGAAGTTGTGAATCCAGCGATGCAGGCGACAATTGATGCAGCGATGTTAACACAAATGAATCGCCGCGGACAAATTAAAGATTGTATCGTTGATGGACCACTTGCTTTAGATAATGCAGTATCACAAATTGCAGCAGAGCATAAAGGCATAGTAAGTGATGTAGCAGGTAAGGCAGATATTTTACTCGTCCCAACGATTGAAGCTGGAAATGTGCTATATAAATCACTCGTATACTTTGCGGATGCAAAAGTAGGAGCAATGATTGCTGGCGCAAAAGCACCGATTGTTTTAACATCTCGTGCTGATTCAGCAGAAACAAAAGTATATTCATTAGCATTGGCAGTTGCGACTGCTTCAAAATAAACCAAAAAGGGTAAAACATTAGGGGGAAACGACAATGACATTAGAAATCTTCGAATACTTAGAAAAATATGATTATGAGCAAGTAGTATTTTGTCAAGATAAAGAATCTGGTTTAAAAGCAATTATTGCAATTCATGATACAACACTTGGACCGGCTCTTGGTGGAACAAGAATGTGGACATATGATTCTGAAGAAGCGGCGATTGAAGATGCATTGCGTCTTGCAAAAGGGATGACATACAAAAACGCAGCAGCTGGTTTAAACTTAGGTGGTGCGAAAACAGTAATTATCGGTGATCCTCGTAAAGATAAGAGCGAAGCAATGTTCCGTGCACTAGGACGTTATATCCAAGGACTAAACGGACGTTACATTACAGCTGAAGATGTTGGTACAACAGTAGATGATATGGATATTATTCATGAAGAAACTGACTTTGTAACAGGTATCTCACCATCATTCGGTTCTTCTGGTAACCCATCTCCAGTAACTGCATACGGTGTTTACCGTGGTATGAAAGCAGCTGCAAAAGAAGCTTTCGGTACTGACAATTTAGAAGGAAAAGTAATTGCTGTTCAAGGCGTTGGTAACGTAGCATATCACCTATGCAAACATTTACACGCTGAAGGAGCAAAATTAATCGTTACAGATATTAATAAAGAAGCTGTACAACGTGCTGTAGAAGAATTCGGTGCATCAGCAGTTGAACCAAATGAAATTTACGGTGTTGAATGCGATATTTACGCACCATGTGCATTAGGCGCAACAGTTAATGATGAAACTATTCCACAACTTAAAGCAAAAGTAATCGCAGGTTCTGCAAATAACCAATTAAAAGAAAATCGTCACGGTGACATCATTCATGAAATGGGTATTGTATACGCACCAGATTATGTAATTAATGCAGGTGGCGTAATTAACGTAGCAGACGAATTATATGGATACAATAGAGAACGTGCACTAAAACGTGTTGAGTCTATTTATGACACAATTGCAAAAGTAATCGAAATTTCAAAACGCGATGGCATAGCAACTTATGTAGCGGCAGATCGTCTAGCTGAAGAGCGCATTGCAAGCTTGAAAAATTCTCGTAGCACTTACTTACGCAACGGTCACGATATTATTAGCCGTCGCTAATCATTCATATATAACTTTTACAAAAGGCGTGGTTACCTCTTATGAGGTTTCCACTTCCTTTTGAATTTATTAGTGGAGGTAGCAACATTGTCTGTAAATCGAATTCTTGTTATTAACCCAGGTAGTACATCCACAAAAATTGGTGTTTTTGATAATGAAAGACCCGTTTTAGAAGAAACGATTCGTCATGACGTAGAACAGATTGGGAAATACAAGCGAATTATCGACCAATATGAGTTTCGAAAAGAAACGATTTTAGAAGTTCTACATTCTCATGGTATTAACATTTCAAAATTAAACGCTGTTTGTGGACGTGGTGGATTACTTCGTCCAATCGAAGGCGGTACGTATACAGTAAACGATGCGATGTTAGAAGATTTAAAAAATGGGTTTAGCGGTCATCACGCTTCAAACCTTGGAGGCATTTTAGCATATGAAATTGCTTCTGGATTAAACATTCCTGCATTTATTGTGGATCCTGTCGTTGTAGATGAGATGGAGCCAGTTGCTCGTATAAGTGGTATTGCTGGTATGGAACGTAAAAGTATCTTCCATGCATTAAATCAAAAAGCAGTTGCTCGTAAAGTAGCCGAACAGTTAAACCACAAATATGAGGATTTAAATTTATTAGTTACACATATGGGCGGTGGTATTACAGTTGGTGCTCATAAAAAAGGAAGAGTAATCGATGTGAATAACGGTTTAAACGGAGAAGGACCATTTAGTCCAGAGCGTGCTGGTACAGTACCAGTAGGGCAACTAGTAGAAATGTGTTTCTCTGGTGAGTATTACCGAGATGAAATGATTAAAAAGCTTGTCGGACAAGGTGGACTTGTAAGTTTAATCGGTACAAATGATGCGATTAAAGTAGAGAAAATGGTTGAAAAAGGTGATCCTGAAGCAACTCTTATTTATAAAGCAATGGCATATCAAGTTGCAAAAGAGATTGGCGGAGCTAGCGCTGTACTTCACGGGAAAATCGATGCAATCGTATTAACTGGTGGACTGGCATACAGTAAAATTCTTGTCGATGAAATAAAAGAGCGAGTGGACTGGATTGCAGATGTTATCGTACATCCAGGCGAAGATGAGTTAGAAGCGTTAGCAGAAGGAGCACTTCGTGTATTACGTGAAGAAGAAGCTCCAAAAGAATATGTTGTACGTGAAAAAGAAACGGTAGCTAGGGGTTGAGATAATGGCAAAAGAATATGATTTAGTCATCGTTGGCGGCGGTACTGGTGGATATGTTGCTGCAATTCGTGCATCACAACTAGGGTTAAAAACTGCACTAGTCGAAAAAGAAAATCTTGGTGGTACTTGTTTACACAAAGGATGTATCCCTAGTAAAGCTCTTTTACGTAGTGCGGAAGTATATGCAACTGCTAAAAAAAGCGAAGAGTTCGGAGTTATTGCAAGCAATGTAGAACTAAACTTTGCGAAAGTACAAGAGCGTAAAGAGAAGATTGTAACGCAGCTTCATAAAGGCGTTCAACACTTAATGAAACAAGGTAAAATTGATGTGTTTGAAGGTATTGGCCGTATTCTTGGCCCATCTATTTTCTCTCCGATGCCAGGGACAATTTCAGTTGAACTTGCAAGTGGAGAAGAGAATGAAATGTTAATTCCAAAAAATGTACTTATTGCAACAGGTTCTCGTCCAAATTCATTACCAGGTTTAGAATTAGACGGAGAGTACGTAATGTCTTCAGATCATGCCCTAAAAATGGAAACGCTTCCTAGTTCGATTATTATCGTTGGTGGCGGTGTAATCGGTATTGAGTGGGCATCTATGCTTGCTGACTTCGGTGTAGAAGTTACAGTATTAGAGTATGCAAAAACAATATTACCACTAGAAGATCAAGACGTTTCAAAAGAAATGCAACGTCTATTCAAGAAAAAAGGTATTAAAGTGGTAACTGGTGCAAAAGTATTACCAGAAACATTGGTAAAAGATAATGGAGTAACAATCCAAGCTGAACACAATGGTGAAAATAAAGAATTTAAAGCAGAAAAAATGCTTGTATCTGTAGGAAGACAAGCGAATACGCAAAATATTGGCTTAGAGAACACAGATATCGTTGTGGAAAAAGGATACATTCAAACAAATGAGTTTTATCAAACGAAAGAATCGCATATTTACGCAATTGGAGATGTAATCGGTGGCCTGCAACTTGCTCACGTTGCTTCTCATGAAGGAATTGCTGCAGTAGAACATATTGCAGGGAAAGAAGTTACACCAATTGATTACTCTATGGTATCAAAATGCGTATATAGCAGTCCAGAAGTTGCTTCTGTCGGTTTAACAGAACAAGAAGCGAAAGAAAAAGGCTATAAGTTAAAAGTAGGTAAGTTCTCATTCCGCGCAATCGGAAAAGCACTTGTATACGGAGAATCAGATGGTTTCGTAAAACTTGTAGTTGATGAAGAGACAAATGACATTCTTGGTGTTCATATGATTGGACCACATGTAACAGATATGATTTCTGAAGCGGGTCTTGCAAGAGTACTTGATGCAACACCTTGGGAAGTAGCACATACAATTCATCCGCATCCATCATTATCTGAGGCGATTGGTGAAGCAGCACTTGCTGTAGATGGAAGAGCGTTACACGCATAAAAATGTGGATTTAGGAGGTTATGAAAAATGGCAGAAGTAAAAGAAAAGCGCCATGAAGAGCTTGGCTTAAGTGATGAGCAAGTATTAGAAATGTTCCGTACGATGTTACTTGCACGTAAAATTGACGAACGTATGTGGTTATTAAACCGCGCTGGTAAAATTCCATTCGTAATTTCTTGTCAAGGACAAGAGGCTGCACAAGTTGGAGCGGCGTTCGCTCTTGATAGAGAGAAAGATTATGCATTACCATACTACCGTGATATGGGTGTTGTACTAGCATTTGGTATGACAGCTAAAGAGCTTATGTTGTCTGCTTTTGCGAAAGCTGGAGATCCAAACTCTGGTGGTCGTCAAATGCCTGGTCACTTCGGTCAAAAGAAAAATCGTATTGTTACAGGTTCATCTCCAGTAACAACACAAGTACCACATGCAGTTGGTATTGCACTAGCTGGAAAAATGGAGAAGAAAGATTTAGTAACGTTCGTTACATTTGGAGAAGGCTCTTCAAACCAAGGTGACTTCCATGAAGGGGCAAACTTTGCTGGTGTACACAAACTACCTGTTATTTTTATGTGTGAAAATAACAAATATGCAATCTCTATTCCAGTTGAAAAACAATTAGCATGTAAAAACGTATCAGATCGTGCGATTGGTTACGGTATGCCTGGATATACAATAGACGGAAACGATCCACTTGCAGTATATAAAGCTGTAAAAGAAGCAGCAGATCGCGGTCGTCGTGGTGAAGGACCAACTTTAATTGAAACAGTATCATATCGTTTAACAGCACATTCTAGTGACGATGATGATCGTGTTTATCGTGATAAAGAAGAAGTAGAAGAAGCAAAGAAAAAAGATTCAATTATAACATTCGCAGCTTATTTAAAAGAAGCTGGTGTGTTAACTGAGGAATCCGAAAAACAAATGTTAGACGAAATTATGCATATCGTAAATGAAGCAACAGAATATGCAGAAAATGCTCCGTATGCAGCACCTGAAGATGCATTGAAGCACGTATACGCAGAATAGGGGGGAACGTTTCATGGCTGTAATGTCTTATATTGATGCTATTACATTAGCAATGCGCGAAGAAATGGAACGCGATGAGAAAGTATTCGTTTTAGGAGAAGATGTTGGTAAAAAAGGTGGCGTGTTTAAAGCGACACACGGTTTGTATGATCAATTTGGTGAAGATCGTGCGCTTGATGCACCGCTTGCAGAATCTGCAATTGCTGGGGTAGCAATTGGTGCAGCAATGTATGGTATGCGTCCAATCGCTGAAATGCAGTTTGCTGATTTCATCATGCCAGCAGTAAACCAAATTGTTTCTGAGGCAGCAAAAATTCGTTATCGTTCTAATAATGATTGGACTTGTCCAGTTACAATCCGTGCACCATTTGGCGGGGGGGTTCACGGTGCATTGTATCATTCACAATCTGTAGAAGCGATGTTTGCAAACCAACCAGGTTTAAAAATCGTTATCCCTTCTACACCATATGATGCAAAAGGCTTATTAAAAGCAGCCATTCGTGATGAAGATCCAGTATTATTCTTCGAACATAAACGTGCATATCGTTTAATTAAAGGTGAAGTACCAGAGGATGACTACGTATTACCAATCGGAAAAGCAGATGTAAAACGTGAAGGTGATGATATTACAGTTATCACGTACGGATTATGTGTTCATTTTGCTCTTCAAGCGGCTGAAAAGTTAGCACAAGATGGCATCTCTGCACACATTCTTGATTTACGTACTGTATATCCATTAGATAAAGAAGCAATCATTGAAGCAGCTTCTAAAACAGGTAAAGTTCTTCTTGTAACAGAAGACAATAAAGAAGGAAGCATTATGAGTGAAGTGGCAGCAATTATCGCTGAAAACTGTCTATTTGATTTAGATGCGCCAATCGCACGTCTTGCAGGTCCAGACGTTCCAGCAATGCCATATGCACCAACAATGGAAAAATTCTTTATGGTAAATCCAGATAAAGTTGAAAAAGCAATGCGTGAACTTGCGGAATTTTAATCGGGGGGACTATACATGGCTGTAGAAAATATTACAATGCCTCAGCTCGGGGAGAGCGTTACAGAGGGCACAATTAGTAAATGGCTCGTTAATGTTGGCGATCACGTAAATAAGTATGATCCGCTTGCAGAAGTAATGACTGATAAAGTAAATGCTGAAGTACCATCTTCTTTCACGGGGGTTGTGAAAGAGTTAATCGCTGGTGAAGGTGATACGTTAGCTGTAGGTGAAGTAGTTTGTGTTATTCAAGTAGAAGGCGCAGATGAAGTAGCAGCAACAGCTGTTGAGGAAAAAACAAAAGAAGAATCAAAGGCAGAAGTAGCTACGTCTGAAAAAGCACCGAAAGTAAAACAACCAACTGATGGAAAACCACGTTTTTCACCAGCTGTGTTAAAGCTTGCGGGTGAGCATAACGTTGATTTAGATCTAGTAGAAGGTACGGGAGCAAACGGCCGTATCACTCGTAAAGATATTTTAAAGCTAGTGGAATCTGGAAATATCCCACAAGCAGGTGCGGCGAAGAAAGAGGAAGCTGTAGCGGCAGTAGTAGAAGCTCGCCCAGAAGCACCAAAAGCAGCACCAGTAGCGCAAAAAGTAGAAGCTGCGAAACCAGTTTCTGTACCTACAATGCCTGGAGATATCGAAATTCCAGTAACAGGTGTGCGTAAAGCAATCGCAGCAAACATGTTACGTAGTAAACACGAAGCACCACATGCTTGGATGATGATTGAAGTAGATGTGACAAACCTTGTGTCATACCGTAACTCAATTAAAGGTGACTTTAAGAAGCGTGAAGGCTTTAACTTAACGTTCTTTGCTTTCTTCGTAAAAGCAGTAGCACAAGCGTTAAAAGAGTATCCTCAAATTAATTCAATGTGGGCTGGCGATAAAATTGTTCAGAAGAAAGATATTAACCTTTCTATCGCTGTTGCAACAGAGGAAGAACTATTTGTACCAGTAATTAAGCAAGCGGACGAGAAAACAATTAAAGGCATCGCTCGTGAAATTACAGAACTTGCAGGAAAAGTACGTACGAAATCGTTAAAAGCAGACGAAATGCAAGGTGGAACATTTACAATTAATAACACAGGATCATTCGGTTCTGTTCAATCTATGGGTATTATTAATTACCCGCAAGCAGCTATTTTACAAGTTGAATCAATTGTAAAACGCCCAGTAATTATGGATAACGGTATGTTCGGTGCTCGTGATATGGTTAACTTATGTTTATCACTTGATCACCGAGTACTTGATGGTTTAATTTGTGGTAAGTTCTTAGGACGTGTTAAAGAAATTTTAGAAAACATGTCAGAAAATAATACATCTGTATATTAATAAAAAGCTCGCTTATGCGAGCTTTTTATTATCTTATTTCTTCATCTACATCCTACTATATGTATAAATATCTTTCCCAGTAATCTTACAATAAACGATTATGTATTAGGAATTTACGAAAATACATTGCTGATATATGGTATATGGATATAAAATAAGAAAAGAATAATTTTTTTGGCAAATCTTACTGATGAAACTGTAGTATAATATATTGTATTGTATGAAAAAGAGAGTTATTCTATATAAGTGTTTTATAGATAATGTGTAATCAGTCGTCAAAACATGAAGAATGTTGACTCCTGGTTTTTTATTTTTGCCGTAACAATGTTTCAGGAGGATGTCATGAAAAGAAGTACCGAGTTTCTAAAAAGTTTAGATGTAAAATTAATTTTAATTTTGTGTGCACTATGTGTGACGAGTATAGCTGCTATATATAGCAGTCAGCAAACGGGACAGTATGGAGCTGCAAACTTTGCTATGAAACAAGGTGTTAACTACATAATTGGGGTTGTATTGTTACTTCTTGTTGCAAGCATCGACTTAGATCAATTGCAAAAATTATCTTGGCCACTTTATATTGCCGGGTTTGGTTCACTTATTCTTTTGAAAATACTACCGGTTTCCACCTTCACACCTGAAAAATTAGGTGCAAAAAGATGGTTCGTTTTTCCAGTACTTGGACAAATTCAGCCGTCTGAGTTTTTCAAAATTGCATTGCTTCTTGTAGTAGCAAGCATAGCTGTGAAACATAATGCGCAGTATATGGCGAGGACATTCCAAACGGATTTAAAATTAGTAGGTAAAATTATGCTAGTTTCTCTTCCGCCTATGGCTGTTGTATATAGCCAACCGGATACAGGTATGGTGTTCTTATATGCTGCTGCTATTGCATGTATTCTATTTATGTCAGGTATTCAAAAGAAATTGATAGCATTATGTACAGTTATTCCGTTGACCATATTATCTGCTTTAATATTTATTTTCTTTAAGTATCCAGATTTTTTCTATAATAAGTTAGTTACTTTACTAAAACCTCACCAACAGTCGCGTATTGTAGGTTGGTTAAATCCATTTGAAAATGCAGATCAAGGTTATCAAACACAGCAATCGATTTTAGCTGTAGGTAGTGGAGGAATGGAAGGTAAAGGATACGGTGGAGGAAGCGTCTATATCCCAGAGAAGCATACTGACTTTATTTTCGCTACAATTGCCGAAGAAGGTGGATTTATCGTAGCAGCCTTAGTTGTCTTCTTGTTCCTATTACTACTATATCGAACAATTATTATTGGTTATTCCGCTGATAATTTATTTGGTACATTATTATGCGCTGGATCAATCGGTATATTAACAGTTCAAATATTCCAAAACATCGGTATGATCGTTGGATTAATGCCTGTAAAAGGTATTGCATTACCTTTCTTATCGTATGGGGGAAGTTCCTTATTCTCAAATATGATTATGATGGGGCTCATATTATCGGTACGGAAAACGTATAAAAAATATATGTTTTCAGTTAAGTAAAAAAAGCTGGTTCGTTTTTAAACGAACCAGCTTTTTTACATATATGCTCATAAACGTTGCAAACTAAAACAGGATAGCAGTTTGAGACGGGTAAGGAGTGCAAAGTGATGCATATGCATATTTTTGAAGGAGCACGACATCTTTCTAATAGTGAATGGGTTATTCGGGCTATTATAGCATACATATTTTTAATATTAGTTGCGAAAGCGATGGGGCAAAGGTCTATCGCACAACTTCGTTTTTTAGATGTTGTATTAGTGTTATTGCTTGGTGGGAATATTTCTAACGCATTGTCTGATGAAAAAGTAGGGTTACTGGGATCGATGATTACAACGTTCATACTTGTTGTACTTCATATTATAAGCTCAGTTTTAATGCTGAAATGGGATAGATGGAGACGTTTTTTAGAGCCTGCACCTATTATTCTTATACACAATGGTTCCATTAATTTTAGCAATTTGAAAAAGGCGAGAATTACCTTGGAATATTTGTTTTCGGAACTTCGTATGCGAAATGTGAGCGATATTCAAACGATTAAATTAGCATTATGGGAAGCAAACGGTGTCGTTTCTATATTTCGGTATCCAGAATATGAAGCAGTTTCGCGGCTTGATCTTAAAGTGGCGGGAAAAAAATCTCCAGTTTCTTTTGTATTAGTAAAGGATGGGAGGATACAGAAAGATGTTCTTGCATTATTAGGAAAAACAGAAGCGTGGGCGAGAGAATTTCTAGAGGAGAGTACAGAAGTGGAATCTATTATGTTAGCTACAGTAGATGAATCACATAAAATAAATATTTTGTTAAAAAAATGAAAAATATACGCATTTTGTCGTTTCGAACATATGATACAATAGTGTGGACAACGAAAAAGGAGGCGATACGGTGGGATATGTAGAAGAATTACGAAAAATAGTTGGTCATCGCCCTTTAATTTTAGTTGGTGCTGTTGTACTCGTTATAAATGAAAATGGATATGTTTTATTGCAGCAGCGGACAGAGCCGTACGGAAAATGGGGGCTACCTGGCGGGCTAATGGAGCTTAGTGAATCACCAGAAGAAACAGCTTATCGTGAAGTATATGAAGAGACAGGAATAAAAGTGAAGAACTTGCGACTAATCAATGTATTTTCTGGAGCGAACTACTTTACAAAATTAGAAAACGGTGATGAATTTCAATCTGTAACAACCGCCTATTATACGGATGAATACGAAGGGGATTTTGTTATGAATAAAGAAGAAGCAGTTCAGCTTAAATTCTTTTCAGTAACAGAACTACCTGACTATATTGTAGGATCGCATAAAAAAATGATTGCTGAATATATGAAGATTATGGAAAAAAAGATATAATAATAGTGAAAGAAATACAAAAACACAGCTCTGGTTGGTAGTCCAGACGCATGATTTCATGTCAGTAACCTTCCCCTCCGGGATGTCCCGTATTTCTAATCTTTTAAAGGAGGGGCTGTCAATGGATTTGACAGTATATCACGATGGCCAATTTTTTGTTGGAATCATTACATGTAAAGAAAAAGGGAAATTGTATGGGGCGAGGTATATTTTTGGGGCGGAACCGTCAGATGAAGAAGTGCTTATGTTTGTGAATGGTTCACTTTTAGAGCATTTTCAACACTTTGCAAAATGTGGTGTAGAAGTTAAAGAAAAACAGCGTCCTAAAAACATAAAGCGTATCATACGACAAGCAGCAAAAGAAACAACTATTAAACGTTTTACTAAGGCGCAAGAGGCGATTAGTTTATCTTATGAATTGCATAAACAAGAAAAGAAACTGCAGTCTAAAGAGAAGCGAGAAGCTGAAAAAGAAAGAAGACGTTTAATGAAAGTACAAAAAGCAAAGCAAAAACATCGTGGTCATTAAAGAAAAGGTGTTAGAGCAAGAGCTCTAACACCTTTTCTATACTTAAATACAAGTAAACTTACTTGTATTTCATAAACATTAACTGGTAAGATACAAATAGGTAGTTTTAGAGGAGGGAAAAGAGTGATTAATTTTAACTTTTTTATGAATGATGTTGTCCGCCAAGCGCGTGAAGAGATTGTCTCTGCTGGATATACAGAATTGACGACGCCGGAAGCGGTAGAAGAAGCGTTTAAAAGAAATGGAACAACACTTGTAATGGTAAACTCTGTATGTGGTTGTGCAGGTGGTATTGCTCGTCCTGCTGCTGCGCATTCCGTACATTATGATAAACGTCCTAACCACCTTGTAACGGTGTTTGCAGGTCAAGATAAAGAAGCGACAGCAAGAGCGCGTGAATATTTCGAAGGGTACCCACCTTCTTCTCCATCATTTGCTTTATTAAAAGATGGAAAAATTGTAACGATGGTAGAGCGTCATGAAATTGAAGGTCATGAACCGATGCAAGTTATTGCGAAACTACAATCATATTTCGAAGAGAATTGTGAAGAACTATAAAAAATAAGAGAAAAGGCGGCACGTCCACAATCAAGTGGATGTGCCGCCTTTTTTATTTATTATTAAAATTTCTGAGATATGCATAGTTGTATTATTTTATGCATCATTTTATACATAACAAACAGCATTTATATTGTTTCATTATTTATTTTTATTTTATATATTGCATAAAAATAAAAGTGCTGATACAATACAAACATCGAATAAATATTCTATTAAACTTTTAAATATACATTATTAGGGGGAAGAAAGATGAAGAAGTTAGTATCAATATCGTTTGCACTTATTTTAATTGTAAGTATATTCAGCGCTTGTAGTAATGGGGAATCGAAAGAAACAAAAGGAAATAAAAAAGTACTCGTAATGGGAACTTCAGCAGATTATAAACCTTATGAATATGTAGATGCGTCAAAGAGCGATGAAATTATTGGCTTTGATGTTGATGTTGCTAAATATATCGGAAAAGAACTTGGGTATGAAGTGAAAGTGAAAGATATGGATTTTGGTGGTTTATTAGCATCTCTTAGTTCAGGAAAAGTTGATTTCGTAATGGCAGGTATGACGCCAACTGCAGAGCGTAAAAATAATGTTGATTTTACAGATATTTATTTTGTTGCGAAAAATATGGTCGTTTCTAAAAAGGATTCTAACATTAAATCTGTAGAGGATTTAAAAGGGAAAAAAGTAGGGGTACAAACAGGGTCTATTCAAGAAGAGAAAGCTGCAGAATTTAAAAAACAAGTAGATTTCCAAGTTGAGGGACGTGACCGTATACCAGAAATCGTACAAGAAATTAAAGCTGGTCGTTTTGACGCTGCAATTATAGAAGATACAGTTGCTAAAAATTATTTAGAGAAAATGAAAGATTTACAAGGAATTGAAATTAAAGAAGCACCAGAAGAAGTTGGAGCAGCAATTGCCCTTCCGAAAAACAGTGATAAAACAGCTGAATTTAATAAAGTAATTAAAAAAATGCAAGAAAATGGAGAAATGGATAAATTAGTGAAGAAATGGTTTGGCAGCGGAAAATAAGCTGCCTTTCACTTTTCTGTGAGGGGAATGAAAAGAATGAACTTAGATTTTTCGGCGATTACGCCTTCGATACCATATATACTAAAAGGTTTAGAAGTTACTTTGAAAATTGTAGCAGTATCAGCTTTAGCAGGATTTATTTTAGGAACGCTATTAGCACTTTGTAAAATTGCTAGAATACGAGCATTAAATATAGCAGCAGATTTTTATACATCAATTTTTCGTGGTACACCCCTTGTATTGCAATTAATGATTATTTATTTCGGCGTCCCACAAATAATTGGTTATGAAATACCAGCATTCTTAGCTGCTGTACTTGCATTTAGCTTGAATTCAGGTGCATACATGTCAGAAGTAATTCGTGCTGGTATTCAAGCGGTTGATAAAGGACAAACAGAAGCAGCAATGGCTTTAGGGATACCGTACGGAAAAATGATGAGAAATATTATTTTCCCTCAAGCATTAAAAAATATATTACCAGCGCTTGTGAACGAATTTGCGACACTTACGAAAGAATCGGCTGTAGTAACAGTAATAGGCGCGACTGATTTAATGCGTCGTGCTTACATTGTAGGCGGTGAGACATTTAAATATCTTGAACCATTACTTTTTGTTGGACTGATTTATTATATGTTAGTCATTATTCTTACATTAGTCGGGAAGGCAATTGAAGGGAGAATGAAGAAAAGTGATTAAAATTGAAAACCTTCATAAATCATTTGGTAAAAACGAAGTATTAAAAGGAATTACAACAACAATTGAAAAAGGGGAAGTAGTCGCAATTATAGGGCCTTCTGGATCAGGAAAATCAACATTTTTACGTTGTATGAATATGTTAGAAGCACCAACAGATGGTCACATTTGGATTGGGACGGAAGAAGTAACGAATCCGAAAACGAATGTTATGCATGTTCGTGAAAATGTCGGTATGGTATTTCAGCATTTTCACTTATTTCCTCATATGACTGTATTAGAAAATATTACGTATGCTCCTATCAATGTAAAAGGGGTAACGAAGCAAGAAGCTGAAAAGAAAGCTGAGAAACTTTTAGAAAAGGTTGGATTAGTAGATAAAAAAGATACGTATCCAAATCGTCTTTCGGGAGGACAAAAGCAACGTGTAGCAATTGCAAGAGCGTTAGCGATGGAACCGGAAGTTATGTTATTTGATGAACCGACATCGGCGCTAGATCCAGAGATGGTGAAAGAAGTGTTAGAAGTTATGAAATCGTTAGTTACGACAGGAATGACGATGGCTATCGTTACACATGAAATGGGCTTTGCAAAAGAAGTGGCAGATCGTGTTCTTTTCTTGGACGGAGGAAAGCTTGTAGAAGATAGTGCGCCAGAAGAATTTTTTGCAGCGCCGAAAAGTGAACGTGCGCAACAATTTTTACAAAAAATATTGTAATATGAAAAGGTTATGTGAATAATAAGTAGAAAAGGATGACATTGTGTCATCCTTTTTTTATACTAGCTGTAAATACGTTTATACATATAGGAGTAATGATATGTTTAAAATTGGATATCGTACAGTAAAAACAGCAATAGGGACAGGTGCGGCAGTTTTTATTGCTCAGTTATTAGGGTTAGAATTTTATAGTTCAGCAGGCATTTTAGTTATTTTATGTGTACAAAATACGAAGCGCAAATCACTTCAAGTGTCGTTACATCGTTTTCTAGCGTGTGTATTATCAATGGCATTCGCGTTTTGTATTTTTGAAACGATTGGCTATACACCACTTGCAATTAGCATATTGTTACTTACATTTATTCCGACTGCAGTAATGCTTAAAATTCAAGAAGGTATTGTCACGAGTTCAGTTATTGTTATGCATCTATATTCATTGAAGCAAATTACAT
This sequence comes from Bacillus sp. RZ2MS9, assembly GCF_001816185.2. Classification (NCBI taxonomy): domain Bacteria; kingdom Bacillati; phylum Bacillota; class Bacilli; order Caryophanales; family Bacillaceae; genus Bacillus; species Bacillus sp. RZ2MS9. Next base: position 4,104,705 of record NZ_CP049978.1, on the reverse strand, counting down.
GGCTTATAGTTGGAAATGAAATTGCTATATTAACGATAGGGATTAGCGTGGCGTTATTAGTAAATATGTATATGCCGAGTAGTGAAAATAAGCTAAAAGAGTATCAGGATAAAATAGAGAATAATTTTAAAACGATTTTGTTTGAAATGGTTGTGTATTTACGAAATCGAGAAAGTAGTTGGAGTGGAGCAGAACTCATTGAAACCGAGAATATGTTAAATGAAGCAAGAGATTTATCGTTTAAAAAACTTGAAAATGCATTTATGCGAGAAGATGATTATTACTATCGTTATTTTAATATGCGTATGCAACAATTCGAAATTTTAGAGCGAATGATACCACTAGCAGCTTCTTTATCGTGGACATATGAACAAGCTGACATGATTGCAGATGTTGTTGAAAACATTGGTAATGCTATTAGCCCTGAGAGTACTGGCGTTATTTCCTTAAGGCAGCTTCAAGAAATGAGGGAATTATTTAGAGACATGCCATTGCCAGCTACACGCGAAGAATTTGAGATACGTGCGAAACTTGTTCAACTTGTGTATGAAATGGAACAATATTTACTCATTAAAAGTCGCTTTAAGGGAAAGGATAATATAAAAGAACTTATATAGAAGGTAGGAATTATCTATGCCGTATCTTCTCTCTATCATATTATGTCTTTCTTTATCGCCGATTTGGCCTCTTGGGGATAATCCACGTGCCGGAGATCCTTTTATTATTGTAAATAAAGCAACGAATAAATTAGCTTACATTGACGATGGAAAGATTCAAAAGGTTTTTCCAGTAGCGACAGGGAAAACGAATGAATTAACTCCAGAAGGAAATTTTGATGTTGTAATGAAAGCAAAGGATCCGTATTACATTGCGAAGGATATTCCAGGTGGATCGCCAAAAAATCCACTTGGGTCAAGGTGGATTGGATTTAATGCAAGAGGAACTGATGGAAGTAAATATGGAATACATGGAACAAACCAACCGAGTTCAATTGGAAAGTATATTTCACAAGGGTGTATAAGAATGAAGAAAAACGATGTGGAATATTTGTTTGATCGCATTCCAATTGGAACGAAAGTATGGATTGTGAAATCGAAAAAATCATTTCAGCAATTGGCAAAAGAAAAAGGAGCCGTTGCATATGAAAAAGCCAACGAAAAGGTTGGCTTTTTCTATTATAATAAGTTGTCTTGACATGTGTACATAACCGTGCGTTAATGAGAGTATAGAAAGATAAAATTAGATAAAGGGGTTGCTCATATGTACTTGAATCCAAAACTTTCGTATATGCAGTTTTTTATGGGATTTCTATTTGTTATTACATTCATATTGGCAACTTTTAATATATGTTCTTATCTTGTAGCGATTGTATGTATGGCATTACTTAATCTCACTTTTGTTATTGGGGCATTTCAGCAGAAACAATATACAAGTTTTGTAATAGCACTTGTAATGTCATTTTCCTTTAGTATTGTAGCGATTGTGTTTTATATAAAATAAACCATCTCGATGTCGAGATGGTTTATTTTGTTATGTGTAAAAAGTAAAAAAAGGACGAACACATCGCCCTTTTTACCAAAACATACTCGCGCCAGCAAGTAATGTTGTTACAAGCATAGAAATTAGCATCACATAAACCATAACTTTTTGAGCTTTTTTATGCATCGTTATACCTCCTTGCAAATCAGTACAATTTCATTGTAACGAGAAATGAAATTATGGACAAGGGGAGAGTGAGGACAAAATTCGGGAGGGGATTGCAAAATATAACAGGAAATTTGAGAGTGTGTAGAGAATATAGTAAAAGGGTATATTGTTAATTTTTAGTTGGGCAAGCTGAAGAATGGAGATACGATGATGAAAATATACGAAACAGATCGTTTATACTTAAGGGAAATTGATGAGTCGTATGCTGAAACAGTTCTTCAATATTACGACAGAAATCGTGAATTTTTAAAAGCTTGGGAAGAGTATAGACCGGATGATTTTTTTACGCTAGATTATCAAAAGAAAAAGTTGCAAAAGGATAGAAAAGAGTTCGAAGAAGGGAAAATCATCAGACTATGGATTTTTAAAAAGGGTGATGATACGAAAATAATTGGGTGTATTTCATTTAATTTAATCGTTCGTGGCATTTATCAATCTTGTGTACTCAGTTATAAATTAGATAAAGCAGAGTTAAACAAAGGGTATACGACAGAAGCGCTTAGAAAAGCAATTCAAGTTGCTTTTGGGGAATTTCAGTTACATCGTATAGAAGCTCCGATTATGCCTCGTAATTTAGCATCTATACAAGTAGTAACAAAGATAGGTTTTCAATATGAAGGCGTGTCTAGGAAGATGTTAATGGTAAATGGCGTGTGGGAAGATCATATGCGCTGGGTATTGTTAAATGAGTAATAGAAAGCAGATGGTTATCTAGACATGTAAACCATCTGTTTTTTGTCTTGTATTTCGAAACTTTTGCGAAATTCTGTTATAATTAATAGTGTTACATACATAATGGTAGTGCAGGAGGCGCAGTCTTATGATTAATCAAGAACGTTTAGTAAATGAATTTATGGAATTAGTACAAGTAGATTCTGAAACGAAATTTGAAGCAGAAATCTGCAAAGTATTAACGAAGAAATTTACAGATTTAGGTGTAGAAGTATTTGAAGATGACACAATGGCTGTAACTGGTCATGGTGCAGGTAACTTAATTTGTACTTTACCAGCAACAAAAGATGGTGTTGATACAATTTACTTTACTTCTCATATGGATACAGTAGTTCCTGGTAATGGAATTAAGCCTTCTATTAAAGATGGATATATCGTATCAGATGGTACAACAATTTTAGGTGCGGATGATAAAGCTGGATTAGCATCAATGTTCGAAGCAATCCGTGTTTTAAAAGAGAAAAATATCCCTCATGGTAAAATTGAATTTATTATTACAGTCGGAGAAGAATCAGGTCTTGTTGGTGCAAAAGCATTAGACCGTGAGCGTATTACAGCGAAATATGGCTACGCATTAGATAGCGATGGAAAAGTTGGTGAAATCGTTGTTGCAGCTCCAACACAAGCGAAAGTGAACGCAATTATTCGCGGAAAAACAGCTCACGCTGGTGTAGCGCCGGAGAAAGGTGTATCTGCAATTACTATCGCAGCGAAAGCAATTGCGAAGATGCCACTTGGTCGCATTGACTCTGAAACGACTGCAAATATTGGACGTTTTGAAGGTGGTACACAAACGAATATCGTTTGCGATCATGTACAAATCTTTGCAGAAGCTCGTTCTTTAATCAATGAGAAAATGGAAGCACAAGTTGCGAAAATGAAAGAAGCATTTGAAACAACTGCAAAAGAAATGGGCGGGCATGCAGACGTTGAAGTAAACGTTATGTACCCAGGATTTAAATTTGCTGATGGTGATCATGTTGTAGAAGTTGCAAAACGTGCAGCTGAAAAAATTGGTCGTACACCTTCTCTTCACCAAAGTGGTGGCGGAAGTGATGCAAACGTAATTGCAGGACATGGTATCCCAACAGTTAACTTAGCAGTTGGTTATGAAGAAATTCATACAACAAACGAGAAGATTCCTGTTGAAGAATTAGCAAAAACAGCAGAATTAGTTGTTGCAATTATTGAAGAAGTAGCGAAGTAATGAAATAGAAAAAGCGTGTAAATCAATTGTGATTTACACGCTTTTTATTTTGATTCGATTGCTTTGACAAGACGTATAAGCCAATATAAGAAAACCTATGGAAGTATATACGTTGTTGCTACATGTACTAGACGAAGGAATAATCCTAACGTATTCATATTGAAAATCGGAAGTAGTAAATAATTAATTGCAATGATTAATATAACTACAAGGAATGTATAGTTGAGTTTATCCCGCTATTTGCCGGACAGTAAGCTCCCTACCTCAAAATTCTGCGAAAGTAAAGAAGTTAAGTGGGGGCCCTGCTGCCCGCAAAAACCCGATTGGTGAGGCTGATTAAAGTTTCACTTTATTAGTTGATCTCATCATAATCAGACCCTTTCACATATATATCCTCTTTATATCGATTATAAAAAAGAACAAGTAATTATTATAACTATTGTGCAAAATTTGATATAATGAAAGAACGAATGTTCTGATTAGGGAGTGAGTACTATGCGAGAAATGTATCCGAAAAATGGTCGTGTTATTTTACATGTAGATATGAATTGCTTTTTCGCATCTGTTGAAATTGCTCATGATCCATCATTACAAGGAAAGCCATTAGCGGTTGCTGGAAATGAAAAAGAGAGAAAAGGAATTATTATAACATGTAGTTATGAGGCGAGAGAATACGGAATACGTACGACGATGCCCCTTTGGGAAGCGAAAAGGTTATGCCCGCAATTAGTTGTAAGGCGTCCTAATTTCACATTATATCGCGAAGCTTCATTTCAAATGTTTCAAGTCCTTTCCCGTTTTACAGAAAAGATACAACCAGTCTCAATAGATGAAGGATATTTAGATATTACAGATTGCTACGCACTTGGTTCGCCTCTTGAAATAGCAAAGATGATTCAACAAGCACTATTAACAGAGTTGCAGCTTCCGTGTAGTATCGGAATTGCTCCAAATCTTTTCCTAGCAAAAACAGCTTCTGATATGAAAAAACCTCTCGGTATTACCGTACTTCGAAAACGTGATATTCCAGAAATGATTTGGACACTTCCAGTTGAAGCAATGCATGGGATTGGAGAAAAAACAGCTGAAAAATTAAATGAAATTCATATACATACAATTGAACAGTTAGCGAAGGGAGACGAGCATATCATTCGCGCTAAAATTGGGAAGCACGGTATTGATTTACAAAAGCGTGCAAAAGGTACGGATGATAGGGAAGTGGATCCGAGTCAAATGGGCCAACATAAAAGTGTCGGTAACTCGATGACTTTTTCAAAGGATATGGATGAAGAGAAAGAATTGCTTGATATGTTAGAACGTTTATCAAAATCAGTGAGTAAAAGATTACAAAAGCGAACCCTTGTCAGCTATAATATTCAAATTATGATTAAATACCATGATAGGCGAACAGTAACACGGAGTAAGCAATTGAAAAATGCAATTTGGGAAGAACGCGATATTTTTCAAGCAGCATCCCGTTTATGGAAGCAACATTGGGATGGTGATTCCGTTCGTTTACTAGGTGTTACAGCTACTGAAATAGAGTGGAAGACAGAATCGGTGAAACAATTAGATTTGTTTTCATTTGAAGAGGATGCGAAAAAAGAACCACTACTTGCTGTCATTGATCAAATTAATGATAAGTATGGAACACCGATTTTACAACGAGGTAGTCAACTACTACGTAAGCAAGAGAAGTCGTTTCAACAAAAGTTAGAAAATAAATTTATGTAGAAGGTGTCATGAAGTAGTAAAATCATGACACCTTTCCTATTATACAGGTACCAAGTGATACGAGAGCATTTGTCCGTAACCCAGCCATTCGGTGTCTCCATTGTCTTTCCATTCCAATGCAAGCTCCTACAATAATTGCGATAACTAATCTGAATACAATGTCGTACCATACCATCATGGTCACCTCCATATATAAATATGTGTTATGTTTTTTAGAATGAGCGGGGAATATCCACTCATTCTTATTTTTACAACCAGCTATGAAACTTTTTAATATAAAGCTTTTTTAGGAACTGTGTTAAAAAAGCGTAGCCTAATAGTATTCCTACTAACCAAGGGAAGTAGTTAAGTGGCAATGCTTGCAAACCAACGGCTGCACCAAGTGGTGAGAATGGAATATAAATCCCGATTGCCATAATAAGAGCGGTTAATAAAACGACTGGTGTTGATGCAGTGCTTTGAATAAATGGAATCTTTTGTGTTCTTATCATGTGAACAATTAAAGTTTGTGTTAACAATCCAACGACAAACCAACCGGACTGGAATAATGATTGCTCGCTCGGTGTATTTGCACCAAATACATTCCACATGACTACGTATGTGATAATATCAAATACGGAACTAATTGGGCCGATAGAAATAATGAAGCTTCGTAAGTTTGCAGTATCCCATTTTCGTGGTTTTTCTAGAAACTCTTTATCCATTTTGTCCCATGGAATAGAAAGTTGTGAAATATCATAAAGTAAGTTTTGAATTAAAAGATGAATGGCAAGCATCGGTAAAAAAGGAATGAAAGCACTTGCTACTAACACGCTAAACACATTACCGAAGTTAGAGCTAGCTGTCATCTTAATATATTTTAAAATATTTCCGAATGTAGTACGTCCTTCTAAAATACCTGCTTCTAATATAGTTAAACTTTTTTCGAGTAGAATAATATCGGAAGCTTCTTTCGCAATATCAGTAGCAGTATTAACAGATATTCCGACATCAGCTTCACGTAATGCTACAGCATCGTTAATGCCGTCTCCCATGTAACCTACAGTGTGTCCATTTCCTTGTAATGCGTGTATAATACGAGATTTTTGCATTGGATTAAGCTTCGCAAATACAGTCGTTTCTTCAGCAAGTTTTGCTAATGCTTTATCTGGTAAAGAATCAATCTCGTAACCGAGGATTGGTTCGCCGATATCTAATCCAACTTCTTTACAAACCTTTCTTGTAACAATTTCGTTATCGCCAGTTAAAATTTTCACTTGTACACCATGTTTTTGTAATGCTTGAATTGCAGCTGCTGCAGATGGTTTCGGTGGATCTAAAAAGCCGATATATCCACTGAGAATCATATCAGTTTCGTCTTTTACTGCGTACTCTGTATCATTTATTCTTCTATCTTTTTTATAAGCCACAGCAATAACTCGCATACCTTCACTATTTAGTGTCTCACTTAGTTTTTTGACATTTGAACGTATTTCCTCGGTGAGTGGAACGATTTTTTCATCCACTTCAGTGTAGTTACAAATTGATAAAATTTCTTCTACGGCACCTTTACAAACCATTGTATGTTCACCTGAAATATCCTTTACGATAACTGACATACGCCGGCGGGCGAAATCGAATGGAATTTCATCTAGCTTTTGAAAAGCTGATGGATTAAATTTATTGTTTTCCTCTGTATGCTTAATAACAGCTTTATCTATTAAATTTTTCAATCCAGTTTGATAGAAACTATTTAAATAGGCAAATTGCAAGACGCGATTGCATTCATTTCCCTTGGGATCTAAGTGACGAACAAGGACCACTTTATCTTCTGTTAAAGTTCCGGTTTTATCTGTACAAAGAATGTTCATAGCACCTAAGTTTTGAATAGAATTTAGCTGTTTTACAATTACTTTTTGTTTAGACATGTTAACGGCACCTTTAGCTAAATTAGCAGTTACAATCATTGGTAACATTTCAGGTGTAAGGCCAACAGCAACGGCAATAGCGAAGAAGAAAGCTTCTTGCCAATCTCCTTTTGTGAATCCATTAATGAGAAGGACAATAGGTGCCATAATAAGCATGAATGTAATTAAGAGCCAGCTTACTTTGTTTACACCTTTATCAAAGCTTGTTTCTACACGCTTTCCAATTACCTTATTTGCTAAAGAGCCGAAATACGTATCGGTACTTGTTGAGATGACAACAGCTTTTGCGCTGCCACTTACAATATTTGTTCCCATGAAACAAAGGTTTTCCATATCGAGTGGATTGTAATTTTTTTTCATGTTTTTCGGTAAGATATGCTTATTTTCTGTATGGTAGCAGTGTTCGTATTTTTCTACAGGAAGTGCTTCCCCTGTCAAAGAAGATTGATTAACAAATAAATCTTTAGCGGATACAACACGCACATCAGCTGGAACGATATCACCAGCTGAAAGGGAAATAATATCGCCAGGTACAAGTTCCTCAATTGGAATTTCTGTTGTGTAATTTCGGTTTAAATTCTTTACATTTTTTGTTTCATGTACAAATCCATTTATTCTAAATACGCTCGCAGTTGTTCGAACCATAGCTTTTAACTTATCGGCAGCTTTTTGAGAACGAAATTCTTGGGAGAACCGAATCGTTGCACTAAGTAGGACCATTACAGATACGACAATCGTTCCTTGCATATCATCTGTGAAAAAGGAGAGTGCTCCAAGAGCTAATAAAACGAAAATAAATGGATTTTTAAATGCCAATAGAAATTGAATGTACCACGGCGCCATTTTATTATGAGCTATTTCATTCGGACCATATAAAGAAAGTCTACGAGACGCTTCTTGTTTAGATAATCCATCTTGTGTTGTTTCTAAAAGTTTTAACGCAGAGCTTACATCTTGTGTTGCAACCTCCACTAATAATTCGTTATTTGTTTTCATGCTATCTTGCTCATAAGCATGCTTTGTTTCTTGTCTTTGTAAATTAAACATCGGTAGTTCCTCCTCTGTCATGAAGGAGGAAACAATCTGTTACCTAACTATTTGAAATGGTGAGGAACAGTTTCTTTCCTACCTACATGATGAAATATGAATGTAAAACGTATGGGTATCTGGGCCGAATCATCAATTGCCAACTGTTCCTCACCTCCGTACAATTTAGTAGTTTCTGAATATGCTATGTTTGTTTCATAGTAAGGTGCATATAGACGTAAAAAGACCTTTACTCAAAACGAGTAAAGGTCTGAATTCGCAGTTAAAAGAGTCCACAACAAAGACTGTTAGTAGATATAAATAAAAACAGTTTTTGTGTATGACAAAATACATGCACCTCTCCCTCGTTGAGTTTTAGCACTGTATAGCATAGGTACTGAAACCAGCTACGTTAAAAAAGGCCTTCATTCCGACCTTTCCTGTTGACCCATTGGCGTCTCTCGACATTTTTGGGCAGCAGCGTTTCTCTATACAGGAGCCTCACCTAACAGAGACCATATTCAATTACATGTTGATGTTAGCACTGTAAAATCTTAGTGTCAATATCTTTTTTATCTGTGTTTTTAAAATATTAAATGGATTTATAATAGATATATGGGATGAAATGCATGATATTGATTATAAATAATATGGAAAATAAATATTTTTATAAAAGGGGAATTTGTAATGGTACCACAAAATTTTATTATAAATATTGAGAATCAAAAATGGTTGTTTAATGAGCAGGAAGATTTATGTTCTCATGGAGAAATATATTTAAATATGGCTGGAACGATTATTACGCAGGCAGGTATGGATGAGGAATGGGGAATAAGTGAATCAGCTTTAGCTTTGTTACGAACTTTAGATAAAGAATATATTTGTGATATTGAAAATGAAGAGGGGCTTATTTTGCACGGATGTGGCACTATGCTAATGTTAGGATGCCCAATTTCAATTCATTGGACTATAAACCATATAGGTAAAAACGTGATTTTAAAGGACTTTGTCAAAGTTATTTCTACTGATCAAAAGGCTATATACTATGAAGGACTTCATATAGAATTGAATGAAAATGAATATAGAAGACAAATTGTTTCTTTTGCATTACAAGCAAAAGAATTATTTAATAAATCAAGTGACAAGATAATTTTAGATGAGTTTGATCAAAGGATGTATACAAACTTTTGGACGGAATATGACGATTTACTAAATAAGTATAAATAAAAAAGCACTGTAACCAGTGCTTTTTTATTTATAGATTACGAGATTGTAGGGTTTTCAAAAATAACAATCTCTGAACTGTTTGTAGTTGAAACACGTTGGGCGTAATATGTTAAAGCTGAAGAAATATATGCTGGTAACGTATCATTTGTATGTGATGTTGTATATTCATGGATTAATTCCTTTAAAGTTGTCCATTCTAATTGTGCTGGGTGATCAGACACGAAAGAACTTACCCAGCGATCAAATGAAGATGAAAAATCAGTTTGTAAACGAAATACTTCTTTCATAATAAAACGCTCCCTTAAAATGTAGTATAATCATTTTACCATAAAACACGAACGATAGCTAAATTTTTTAAGTATAATGTTCGTGTTATATAGTTGTCTAGATGATTGGTTATGTAAATTCAATTTGCCATTTGAAATAACATTCCGTAAGATGAGAGATAGAGTATATTTAGAGCTGGAGGAAAGAAAGTGGAATTTGTATTTTTAGGAACTGGTGCAGGTGTTCCTTCAAAAGGAAGGAACGTTTCAGCAATTGCTTTACAATTGTTAGAAGAACGAGGACAAACTTGGTTATTTGATTGTGGCGAGGCCACGCAACATCAAATATTACATACATCTGTACGTCCGCGCCGCATTGAAAAAATATTTATTACGCATTTACATGGCGATCATATTTTTGGATTGCCTGGTTTATTAGGTAGCCGTTCATTTCAAGGAGGAACTACGCCTTTAACGGTGTATGGACCGAAAGGAATTAAACAATTTATTGAAGTGGCATTATCGGTAAGTACGACACATGTGAAATATCCACTTGAAGTTGTGGAGATAACAGAAGAAGGTACCGTATTTGAAGATAATGAATTTTATGTAGAAACGAAAAGATTGTCACACGGTATAGAATGTTTTGGATATCGTATTGTAGAGAAAGATATACAAGGTGCTCTTTTAGTTGATAAGTTGCTTGAGATGGGTGTGAAACCAGGTCCAATCTTTAAACGTTTAAAAGATGGTGAAGCAGTTGAATTAGAGGATGGCACGATATTAAATGGAAATGAGTTTATCGGCCCACCTCAAAAAGGAAGAATTATTACTATCTTAGGTGATACGCGATATTGCGAAGCGAGTAGGGAGCTTGCGCAAGATGCAGATGTACTTGTCCATGAAGCGACTTTCGCAGCAGAAGATGAGCAACAAGCGTATGATTATTTTCATTCTACATCTAAGCAAGCTGCGAGCATTGCACTTCAGGCAAATGCGAAGCGACTAATATTAACTCACATTAGTTCTCGCTATCAAGGAGATACATATAAGGAATTATTGAAAGAGGCTAGAGAGTTGTTTTCTAATACAGAAATAGCGACGGATTTGAAATCATTCCCAGTAGAAAAATGATAATTTTATAAAAAATGGTAACGGCGGGTTACCATTTTTTTATGTCTAAAAAAATTTAAAAATAAAACTGTTATTATTTTATACTTATACTTGGATGATACAGAAAATTAGGATGGTTTGAATATATAGGATAAAAATACGAAATAATGATTATTTAGAAAAACTGTTATATAAGTCAGATGACATACAAGTGATACAAATAGCAGAAATGGACTTTTATTCAGAACTTTTAAAATTCAACAAAAGTAAGCGTTTTATAAAAAACAAGCTATAATGAGGGCAGATTATAATTTATGATAAGTCACATGTATTTTAGTCATTATCGTAACAAGTGAAGTTGACTAAATCATGAGAGAGTAACACGAGAATTATAATAGGAAAGATATTACTATTATTTGTCATAAGTCTTTTTCACTTTTTAGCTAAACGATATGATTAGCGAGTGTATCTATTGCAAGTTCCTTAGTAGAAGCTTTTTATTAATAAGGTGGTGGAGATTTAATTGGTACACCACTCTTTAAAAGAGTTCAGAACATCAGCAGGTAGTCTAGGCGGAATAGCGGGTGCAAATTTAGTTGCATTAGCAATGGTTATATCACTTGTTTATGCTATGCTTGCAATGGCTTCTGTGTTAAACTTTGGATTGCTACCAGACTTTATTGTGGATTATCTTATATCATTTTTTAATAAAAATAATACTAAGAATTTTATGTATTATGATAACTGGTATTATTTCAGGTTATATTGGATTACTTTTATTCAAAAACTATCCAATTCGTACAGCAGAACAAATTCGTGGTACAACTGGAAAAGCGACAGATGTAGCAGCTTAATAGAATAGTAGAATAAATTTTTTCATAGAGGTTTAGGGGGAGTTATGATGAAGTATCGCTCAGTATTTGATATTATCGGTCCAGTTATGATTGGACCATCAAGTTCACATACAGCAGGCGCGGCAAGAATGGGGCAAGTTGCTCGCCAGCTGTTTCGTCATGAACCAGAAAGAGTAAGCATTTCATTATATGGATCATTTGCAAAGACGTATCGTGGGCATGGTACGGATGTAGCGCTAATAGGTGGGATATTAGGATTTGAAACAGATGACTTACGTATTCCAGAGGCGCTAGAAATAGCAAAAGAGCGCGAAATTGAAGTAGAATTCATTGAAGAAGATGCCAATGCACCTCACCCAAATACAGCGAGAATTCGTTTGTATAAAGGTGAAGATGAAATTGAAGTTGTTGCTTGCTCAATTGGTGGCGGTAAAATTGAAGTTGTAGAATTAAACGGATTCGATCTTCAATTATCAGGCACGAGCCCAGCACTACTTATTGTAAATAACGATCGCTTCGGTGCTATTGCAGCGGTAGCTTCAATCCTTGCGAAACATGAGATTAACATTAGTACAATGAGTGTATCTCGTAAAGAAAAAGGAAGAAGAGCGCTTATGGTCATCGAAACAGATGAATTATTAGCAGATGAAGTAATTGAAGAAATAAAAGCGCAACAAAATATTTGTCAAGTAACTATTATGGAATAATTGCAGGGGGGACACACCATGTTTCGGAACGCAGCGGAACTAGTGGCGCAAGCTAAAGAACAAAATGTAAAAATCGCAGAAATTATGATTCAATGTGAAATGGAAACAAGAAGTATTTCACGTGAAGAAGTAATTGCTGGTATGGAAAAGAACTTAGTCGTGATGGAGCAAGCAGTAGAACGTGGTATTCGCGGCGTGAAATCACCAACTGGTTTAACTGGTGGAGATGCTGTAAAAGTTCAAGCGTATATGAAGAGTGGAAAAGGCTTATCTGGAGATACGATTTTGGATGCAGTAAGCAAAGCTGTTGCAACAAATGAAGTAAACGCAGCGATGGGAATTATTTGTGCAACACCAACAGCAGGGTCTGCTGGAACAGTGCCAGGTGTACTATTTGCACTAAGAGAAAAATTGCAGCCTACACGTGAAGAAATGATTGAATTCTTATTTACAGCAGGAGCTTTCGGTATGGTTGTTGCGAATAACGCTTGTATTTCTGGTGCGGCAGGAGGATGCCAAGCTGAAGTTGGTTCAGCAAGTGGAATGGCGGCTGCAGCTGCAGTTGAGATGGCTGGTGGAACACAAGATCAAGCAGCTACAGCGATGGCAATTTCATTAAAGAACATGCTTGGTTTAGTGTGTGATCCTGTTGCAGGACTTGTAGAAGTACCTTGTGTAAAACGTAATGCAGCAGGAGCTGCAAATGCGATGATCTCAGCAGATTTAGCATTAGCTGGTGTAACGAGTACAATTCCATGTGATGAAGTAATTGAGGCAATGTTTAGAATCGGACAAACGATGCCAGTAGCACTTCGTGAAACAGCAGAAGGTGGACTTGCAGCAACGCCGACTGGTCGTCGCCTGCAAGAAGAGATTTTTGGGAAGAACAATAACTAAGTGTAATTATAGAAAAAGGAGCTCAAATAAACTTGAGCTCCTTTTTCTATTTTTCTTTTGTTAGTTGTTCTAATGTTTTTCCAAGATTATGTGATCGTTTCGTTGCCTGTGTAATACAAGAAACAAGTGCTTGGTGAAATTTATGTTCTTGTAATACTTCAATACCTGCCTCGGTAGTTCCACCAGGAGAAGTAATTTCCTTTCGCAAAATAGAAGGATGTTTGTCACTTACTTTTAACATTTCAGCAGCACCAATCATCGTTTGAAGAATAAGTGATTTTGCAACATCTTCTTTTAAACCAATTTTTGTTGCAGCTTCTTCCATAGCTTCCACTACGTAATAAATATAAGCAGGTCCACTTCCGGATAATGCAGTGACAGCATGCATATCTTCTTCCTCTACAACAGAGACGAGACCAATCGTTTCAAATAAAGATGTTGCAGTGCGAATATGTTCCGCTGTTGCATGTTTTGAAGGGGAGATAGCGGTAGCTGATTTTAAAATGGCTGCGGATGTATTTGGCATTGCACGAATAATTGGAACGTCTTTTTGAAGTAGTTTTCTAATTGAGTCAGTAGAAACACCTGCTAGTAATGAAATAATAAGCACGTTATTATTTATGTATTCTTTAAAAGGGGTAAGCGCCTCTGCAACATCCTTTGGTTTCATTGCTAGAAAAAGAATATTTGCATCAGTAAGCAATTCTTTTTTATTATGAGTACCTTTGACACCGTATTTTTTATGTAGCTCTTGTAATCTTGTCTCGTTAGAACGATTACTTACAGTAATTTGTTCACCTTTAACGACATTTGCATGTAACAAGCCACCAATAATAGCTTCGGCAATGGAGCCTGCACCGAGAAAGGAAATGTTTTGAATAGACATGATGTTCCTCCTTTAATTTTGGTTAGAAATTCTTATAAATGTACATACATTCGTTTTTTTATAGGAAACACCTCTTTTTATCTGAAAATAATGACAAATATATATAGAAGTTGTAAACTGAAGAAGTATTCATTTTTGAACCGGAAAGAGACAGGGGGGCTAAGCATGACGGCGATTCACCGAATGGAGATTCCTGTACCATTTGCAGTGGAAACTGTGAATGTGTTTTTAGTTGAGGGGGAGACATTAACATTAATTGATACAGGGACGAATACAGAAGAGGCAAGGAATGCGTTAGAAAGTCAATTAGGTGCATTAGGACATACGCTAGAAGATATTGAAACAGTAGTCATTACGCATCATCATGCAGATCATTGTGGACTTTTAAATATATTTTCTGAGAAGACGAATATTATTGGACATCCTTGGAATGAGCCTTGGATCACACAAAATCCAGAATTTTTAAAGCGGTATCATGAATTTTTTAGAGAGACGGCCTTACAGTTTGGTGTGCCAGCAGCATTTTTGAAAGACGAGTCGTTATTGACGACGAGGACACTTAAATATTCTTGTAATAGATCGTTAACGCATACTGTGAGAGAAGGAGATCGTATTGATTCTTTGCCTGGATTTATAGTACTTGAAACACCAGGTCATGCTTCTACTCATATTTCTTTATATAGAGAATCTGATGGAATATTAATTGGTGGAGATGCTCTCATCAGTCATATTTCTTCGAATCCAATACTAGAACCACCATATGAAGGGCAAACAGAACGGGCACGCCCATTACTACAATATAATCAAACATTACAGCGTTTAAGCGAAATGAATATTTCACGTATTTTATCAGGGCATGGGGAAGATGTTCTAAATGTGAAACAACTTATTGAAACGAGATTACAAAAGCAAGAAACACGTGCTTTTAAAGTGCTTGAGTTATTAAAGGAAAAACCAATGACAGCATTTGAAGTATGTGTAAAACTATTTCCGGTATTATATAAAGAACAATTACCACTTACTATTTCAGAAACGGTTGGACAATTGGACTATTTAGCATATAATCAACAAGTGATGATTGATGAGTCATCGCAACAATTGATTTATTATGCAAAGTAGGTGACAGCAATGACAGGACGTTTACAAAATAAAGTAATCGTCATTACAGGTGCTTCTAGTGGGATTGGTGAGCAAGTTGCAATGCAAGTTGCAGCACAGGGAGCGACTCCAGTATTAATGGCTCGAACAGAAGAGAAACTACAAGCGTTAGTAGACAAAATTAAAGAAACTTATAATACGCCTTGCTATTATTATGTATTAGATGTAAGTGAAGAGATGGAAGTACAGTCTGTTTTTTCAAAGGTATTACAAGAAGTGGGACGTATTGATATATTAGTAAACAATGCGGGATTTGGTATTTTTAAAACGTTTGAAGATGCGTCAATGGATGAAGTGAAAGATATGTTCCAAGTAAATGTATTTGGATTAGTAGCATGTACGAAAGCGGTACTACCTTATATGGTAAACAAGAACGAAGGACATATTATTAATATTGCTTCCCTTGCCGGAAAAATTGCAACTCCGAAATCAAGTGCGTATGCAGCAACGAAACATGCTGTATTAGGATTTACGAATAGTTTACGCATGGAATTAGCGAATACAGATATTTATGTTACAGCAATTAATCCAGGTCCGATAGATACAAACTTTTTTGAAATAGCGGATCAATCTGGTACCTATGTAAAGAATATGGGACGTTACATGTTAAAACCAACATACGTAGCAGAACAAATCGTAAAGTCGATGCACACGAAAAAACGTGAAGTAAACTTACCGAAGTGGATGGGAATTGGCCCGAAACTTTATGCTTTATTTCCAGGTTTATTTGAACGTGTAGCAGGTAAATCATTAAGTAAAAAATAGGAGATTTCCACATGGAAATCTCCTATTTTTTATTGTTTTCCAGTCACATAATCATAAACAATATCCTCAATCTCCTCGTATAAATCAATTTCAATATTTGAATGAGTCACCGTTTGAATATGTTTCACTAGCATTTCCTGATCTTCTTTTGATATTGGACTGCATTGATATTGCTGAAAACTTTTTATAATCATTTTCTCAATTAATTTTTCGTTCATATTTTTTCCCGCCTGTATGTACGTATGTATTGTTTTATTGTACTTGAAGTGAAATAAAAAAACTACCATGCACTATTTTTGTATAAAAATCCGGTTGTGTATATTGTTTTTCTAGTAAAATTAAGTTTTTTAAGTTTATTAAATTTATAAATATTTAATTGACTCTATAAATATACAATATTATAATCATACTTAATTTAAAGAATCGATTTGAGGAGGAACTTATGAAAGTCGCAATTATTGGAGCCACTGGATATGGGGGCATTGAGTTAATTCGTTTATTAGAACAACATCCATATTTTTCTATAGCATCTCTTCATTCTTTTTCACAAGTTGGTGAGTGTATAACAAATGTATATCCGCATCTTCGAAATGTCCTCGTTCATACGTTACAAGAAATTGATGTGGAGACAATAGGGAAAGAAGCAGAAATCGTATTTCTAGCAACACCAGCAGGAGTATCGGCGGAGTTAACTCCCAAGTTATTAGCAGAAGGTTTAAAAGTAATTGACCTATCTGGAGACTTTCGTATGATAGATCCTTCGTCATATGAACTGTGGTATAAAAGACCAGCAGCGGAAGAAGAAATTCTTAGAAAAGCAGTGTATGGGTTAAGTGAATGGAAAAGGACTGAGATTCAAAAGGCAAATTTAATTGCAAACCCAGGATGTTTTGCTACAGCCACATTGCTAGCGATAGCACCGTTAGTACGTAGTAGCAGGATTGAAGAAGATTCGATTATTATTGACGCGAAATCAGGGGTATCAGGATCAGGTAAAACACCAACAACAATGACTCATTTTCCTGAGCTATACGATAACTTACACATCTATAAAGTAAACCAGCATCAGCACGTTCCAGAGATTGAGCAAATGCTTACAGAATGGAATAGTGAATTACAGCCAATTACATTTAGCACACATTTAATACCGATATCACGAGGAATCATGATTACACTTTATGCAAAAGTAAAACAAAAGATGGAAATAAAGCAACTTCAAAAATTGTATGAAGAAACGTATGAACAATCGCCTTTCATCCGAATTTGTACGCAAGGGAAATTTCCAAGTCCAAAAGAAGTGAGAGGCTCAAATTATTGTGATATTGGCATAGCTTACGATGAGAGAACAGAAAGAGTTACGGTCGTTTCTGTTATAGACAATATGATGAAAGGCGCGGCTGGGCAAGCGATTCAAAATGCAAACATAATAGCGGGACTAGAAGAGACAACAGGTTTACAACATATGCCGCTTTATCTATAAGGGGGACATGATGATTAAAGTAGCGTCTATTACAAAATTAGAAAATGGTTCAATTGTAACGCCGAAAGGCTTTTCGGCAATTGGTACTGCAAATGGTCTGAAAAAGGAGAAAAAGGATTTAGGGGCAATCGTTTGTGACGTACCAGCATCATGTGCCGCTGTGTATACAACGAATCAAATACAAGCAGCCCCTTTACAAGTAACGAAGGATAGTATAACGGCAGAAGGGAAGTTACAAGCAATTATCGTTAATAGTGGAAATGCAAATGCTTGTACTGGAATGAAAGGATTACAAGACGCATACGAGATGCGCGCATTAGGGGCGGAACATTTTGGATTGAAAGAAAATTACGTTGCAGTAGCTTCAACAGGTGTAATTGGTGTTCCGCTGCCGATGGATATAATCCGAAAGGGAGTTGCAACTCTTATACCGACGAAGGAAGAAAGTGAAGCATATTCTTTTTCTGAAGCAATTTTAACGACGGATCTTATAACGAAAGAAACTTGCTATGAAATGATTATTGATGGGAAGAAAGTGGCGATTGCGGGTGTTGCAAAAGGTTCAGGGATGATTCATCCGAATATGGCAACGATGCTTAGTTTTATTACGACAGATGCTCATATAGAGCATGACGTATTGCAAACGGCATTATCCCAAATTACGAATCATACATTTAATCAAATTACGGTAGATGGAGATACTTCTACGAATGATATGGTCATCGTTATGGCAAGTGGATTATCAGAAACAAGGCCGATAAATATGGAACATACAGATTGGGAAACTTTCGTATGTGCTTTACAGAAGGTATGTGAAGATTTAGCAAAGAAAATTGCGCAAGATGGTGAAGGCGCTACAAAGTTAATCGAAGTAAATGTGCTAGGAGCTCAAACGAATGAAGAGGCAAAAAAAATTGCAAAGCAAATAGTCGGTTCGAGTCTTGTGAAAACAGCAATACATGGTGAAGATCCAAACTGGGGGCGAATTATTAGCAGTATTGGACAAAGTGAAGTAGCTATTAATCCGAATACAATTGACATTACTCTTCAATCTATATTGGTATTAAAAAATAGTGAGCCTCAAACATTTTCTGAAGAAGAAATGAAAGAGAGATTACAAGAAGATGAAATAGTCATTAATGTGTACTTACACTTAGGAGAAGAGACAGGATCAGCTTGGGGCTGTGACTTAAGCTATGAATATGTGAAAATAAACGCTTGTTATCGTACATAAGGAGAGAGAAGATGAGCGAATATATTGTAGTGAAATGCGGCGGTAGTATGTTGAATCAATTAAATGATGTGTTTTTTGATTGTATAAAGAAATTACAGCAGAAGTATAAAGTAGTGATTGTCCATGGTGGTGGGCCAGAAATTGATGCCAAATTAAAAGATTGTAACATCAACGTAGAAAAAAGAGATGGATTACGCGTAACACCAAAAGAAGTTATGGATGTTGTTCAAATGGTGCTATGCGGAAGTACGAATAAAAAACTCGTAATGAATTTACAAAAGCATAATTTACTTGCGGTAGGTTGTTCAGGGTGTGACGGCAATTTACTTCAAGTTCAACCTGTCAGCGAAGAGATAGGATATGTGGGGGAAGTAAGTTATGTAGAAACAGCCTTATTAAAAGGATTAATAAATATGGAGTATATTCCTGTTATTGCTCCAATCGGGATAAATGGTAATGAAATTTATAACATAAATGCGGACAATGCTGCAGCTGGGATTGCGGCTGCGTTAGGGGCAAAAGAGCTTATTTTTATTACGGATGTAGATGGAATATTACATGAAGGGAATTTGGTAAAGGAAACGGATGAATCTGAAATTGCTACTTTTATAGAAACAGGTGTTATTACAGGTGGGATGATTCCGAAAGTACAGGCGGCACTAGCATCATTAAAAATGGGAGTGCAAAAGATAAGTATTGTGAATGGTACAAAAGATTTTACTGAGGTTACGGGAGAGTGTATTGGAACGACGGTAACGAAAGGTGTGAGTATTGCATGACGAGTCATCTTTTTCAAACGTATGGCAGAAGAACTATTGAGTTTGTAAAGGGAACTGGAACGAAAGTTAATGATAATGACGGTAAGGAATATTTAGATTTCACATCAGGAATTGGCGTATGTAATTTAGGACATTGTCACCCTACTGTTCTCAAAGGTGTACAAGAGCAACTTGATGATATATGGCATATATCTAACCTGTTTACAAACAGCTTGCAAGAAGAAGTTGCGTCATTATTAACAGAAAATAGAGCATTAGATTATGTGTTTTTCTGTAATAGTGGGGCAGAGGCAAATGAAGCGGCTTTAAAGTTAGCACGTAAGCATACTGGAAAATCTCTCGTCGTAACATGCCAGCAGTCTTTTCACGGTAGAACATTTGGAACGATGAGTGCAACGGGCCAAGATAAGGTAAAAGAAGGATTTGGTCCATTACTTCCATCTTTTTTACATATCCCTTTTAACGATATTAAAGCATTAGAGGAAGTAATGAATGAAGAAGTTGCGGCGGTAATGGTAGAAGTTGTTCAAGGAGAGGGAGGAGTAATACCTGCTGATCTATCTTTTTTGAAAGAGATTGAAACATTATGTAATAAGTTCGGTTCCTTATTTATTATAGACGAAGTACAAACGGGGATAGGAAGAACTGGAACACTATTCGCTTATGAACAAGTGGGAATAGAGCCTGATATCGTTACCGTTGCAAAGGCGCTTGGGAATGGGATTCCTGTCGGAGCGATGATTGGCCGGAAAGAGCTCGGAGCGTCGTTTCCTGCAGGATCACACGGTTCAACTTTTGGCGGGAATTACATCGCGATGGCTGCAGCGAAAGAAGTATTGCAAGTAAGTAAAAAACCATCGTTTTTAAAAGAAGTACAAGAAAAAGGCGAGTACGTATTAGAGAAGTTGCAAGAGGAATTACAGCATGTCGAATGTATTCAAAATATACGTGGTAAGGGGCTTATGATTGGGATTGAGTGTAAGCGTGAAGTTGCAAGTTTTATAGAACAACTAGAAAACGAAGGACTTCTCGTATTACAAGCAGGTCCTAATGTGATAAGACTATTACCGCCACTCATTGTCACGAATGAAGAGTTAGAACAGGCAGTATATATAATAAAAAAAGTAGTTTGTACAAAAAACGTATCAATCATATAAGGGGGAAGTTTCATGTCAACTGTACAAGTACCGAAATTAAATACGAAAGATCTTTTAACACTAGAAGAATTAACGAAAGAAGAAATTATTTCTTTAATTGAGTTCGCTATATATTTAAAAAAGAATAAGCAAGAGCCTTTATTACAAGGCAAAATATTAGGGCTTATTTTTGATAAGCATTCAACTCGTACTCGTGTATCTTTTGAAGCAGGAATGGTACAGCTCGGGGGACATGGTATGTTTTTAAGTGGGAAAGAGATGCAAATGGGAAGAGGAGAAAGCGTTTCAGATACTGCGAAAGTATTATCGCAGTATATTGACGGAATCATGATACGTACATTCTCACACGCGGATGTAGAAGAGCTTGCAAAAGAATCGAGTATTCCTGTTATTAACGGTTTAACGGATGATCATCATCCTTGTCAAGCATTGGCAGACCTTATGACGATATACGAAGAAACAAATACATTTAAAGGAATAAAATTGGCTTACGTAGGTGACGGAAATAATGTATGTCATTCATTGTTGCTAGCGAGTGCAAAAGTCGGAATGCATATGACTGTGGCAACGCCTGTAGGGTATGAACCGAATGAAGAGATTGTAAAAAAAGCGTTAGCAATTGCCAAGGAAACAGGAGCTGAAATTGAAGTTTTGCATGATCCTGAATTAGCGGTGAATGAAGCAGATTTCATTTATACTGACGTTTGGATGAGCATGGGGCAAGAGGGCGAAGAAGAGAAGTATACTTTATTTCAACCTTACCAAATCAATAACGAACTTGTTAAGCATGCGAAGCAAACATATCGTTTCTTACACTGTTTACCTGCCCATCGTGAAGAAGAAGTAACAGGAGAAATTATAGATGGACCGCAGTCTATCGTCTTTGAGCAAGCTGGTAATCGATTGCATGCTCAAAAAGCGTTATTAGTGAGTTTATTTAAAAATGTAGAAGAGCCTTCCTAAAAGGGAGGTTTTTTTATATTAAAATGTCGGATGTATATTTGGTTAACCATTTCGATATCATTTATAATAAAAGAGAAAACTAAATTTGTTTTTCAGAGTGTGTAAGGACATACTACATATAAAAATATAGTTAAAGAGATGATGAGGGTGAAAACAACTAAGAAAACATATTCGTTTTTCCAGCGGATGTGGAGAATATTAAAGTTTCAATATTATAAGTTGCTTCGATCGCCAGAAGGCGCAAAGAAAGTATCGTTAGGGTTTGCTATAGGATTCGGCTTAGAAATGTTAGTCATTTATACGGCATCGCTCGTATATGTAATATTTTATCCAATCGTCAGGTTAGCAAAGGGATCTTTTCCTGCGGCAGTTATTGGCAATATTATTGGGAAAATATCGTTTCTCCCAGTATTTTTATTTCCGCTTGCGTATGCGCTAGGAAAAATGATTTATCCATTTCATGTACAGAAAATTCATCATGAACCATTTACGATATCGGACTTGTTTTCAAGTCACATTTTTACGATATTAAAGAGCTTATTACAAAGTGAAGTGTATGTATTAATTGGAATGACGATTTTAGGAGTTGTGTTTGGTCTCATTTCATATTTCGTTGTGCATTATTTATACGAAAAGAACCGTAAGTTACGTTTGAAGAAAAGGAAGAAACGAGTGAGAGAACCACTTGTACAATTATAAACAATGTCACATTCATTTTCTCCTTTGAATATGTTTAAGAAAAAGGAGGAGAGGATAATGTATTATTATTACGTACCTCAAGTATATCCATATGTAAATTATTATCCGGTTTATGATACGAGTAGACAATACGAATTATATCGGCAACAACAATTACAGCAATTATCACAAATACCACAATTACCAACACAACAGCCTACACAGGAAAAAAAACCATATTTAACAACATGGCCATATTCCAATGTATACTATGGTAATTATTACGAATCATAAAGCTGCTTCTATTTAGAAGCAGCTTTATACGTTTGTTTTCAAAATTAAATTTTGAATGGTTTGAAGAGAATGAATGAGCTTTTCGCGCTCTTCCTCAGATAATGTTTGGAAATTTTCTTTTAGTTTGTCTAAAATGAATTGCTGATACTGATTTACTAATAATTTCCCTTCAGCTGTTAGGGAAATTAAAATGACCCGTCGATCTTTTTCGCTATAATGACGCTCTATTAGTTCTTCTTGAATAAGTTTGTTTAATAGAGGTGTCATGTTAGGCCGTGAAATCGCTAGCCGCTTGCCGATTTCGGAAACTGCTAATGTGCCGTTTTCATGCAAAAGCAGTAATACTTGTGTATGTGATGGCGGCATATGTCTTTGAGAAGAAAATTCTCCAGGAAGCATAAATTTGCGATAAAAAAGAGGCACTAGCGAAAGAAGATGATCAACAATACGTTCCCACTCGCGTGATTCCATATAAAGGCCCCCTTCCACTATCATTGTAACAAAAAAGACATGTTATAAAAATAGAATTGTTTTATGGTCGCTTTAATATTTGTAGGATAACACTTGCTTTGTAAATGTATTGGCAATAATTGCATAGCCGTTATCATTTGGGTGTACTTGGTCAAATAATAACTCTTTTTTATCATTCGATATTAATTTGCGAATTGGTAAAACGATAGATGGTTGATTTGCTTTGGAAATGGAATAAACAGATTCATTCCAGCCATCTAAAAACATATCTGCATAACTTGCGATGGAGTCATCGAGTTGTAACGGGTTATAGAGTTCTGAGAGAATGAGTAAAGCGTCCGGATTTTGATCTCGAACTGTCTTTACAATACTTTTTATATCCGCTTCAAAATGGGCTTTTTCTTTATTTAACATTTTTATACCATCTATAACACCAACATCACGATTTAAACGAAATAAATTATTTCCTCCAATATTAATTGTAATTATATTTGCTGCTCTAATTTTTTCCTTTACATCTTCTGATTGAACTTTTTTAGCGAGA
Organism: Bacillus sp. RZ2MS9; assembly: GCF_001816185.2. Lineage (NCBI taxonomy): Bacteria > Bacillati > Bacillota > Bacilli > Caryophanales > Bacillaceae > Bacillus > Bacillus sp. RZ2MS9. The sequence goes on along the minus strand of NZ_CP049978.1, from coordinate 4,080,919 downwards.
CGATCTGTTGTAAGACCGTTTACCCCAAGGTTTTCTACTGTAATTGGTTTATGAATTTGTGCTTCTATTTGCTTAGAAGCTAATTCAGCAAATCCACCTTGTGTCGATCCATATCCTTTAGCGAGTGAATCACCTAATACAAGATGATAAAAAGATTCGTTTGTTTGCTTATCAATCCAATTTGGGGCAGATGTTTTTTCTGTTTTTTCTTCAGATTCATTTTGTTTTGTCTCGTCGTTCTTTTCAAAATAAGAATAAGAAATGATCAGAAGGAGGAGACAAACAATTGTTAAGATGACTTTTTTCATAAATTCATCCTCCTTGTAATTGGTAATTGTATCATATTCAGCAGTATTAGCAATGTAAGGGCATATTATATGTTTATGAAAAGTTTATAATAACTTTACAGAAAATTTGTTGAAGTTTGTCAAAAAATATTGACGATAGGAAAGAACTTTATATATGATAATGTCAGATAAGGTGAAACTTTAATGAGTGGGAGCTTTATTTCCTATTAATTAATAGTCTTCATCAATCGGGCGTTTAAGGGGACTACTCGTTAGCGCAGGGTGAAATGAAAATTGTGTCTCTAATAGAAGAAAAAAGGTATGTGGTTAGAGACAGATAGGGATTCATTTCATTATTTCTGGTAATTGTATAAGGGGGATTTTTTGTGAAAAAGTCAAAAAAAATGCTAGCTGGAGCAACTCTTGCTATTGGTGTTATAGCGCCGCAAGTATTGCCAGCAACAGCTCATGCGGATGAGCAAACTAGGGAGAGTACAGTTAACTTACGAATTCTAGAAACATCAGATATTCACGTTAACTTAATGAATTACGATTATTATCAAACGAAAACAGATAATAAAGTAGGTCTCGTACAAACTGCAACACTCGTTAATAAAGCACGTGAAGAAGTGAAAAACTCTGTCCTATTTGATGATGGGGATGCATTACAAGGGACACCGCTTGGAGATTATGTAGCAAATAAAATAAAAGATCAGAAGAATCGTGTGGATCCTAGTTATACACACCCATTATATCGTGTAATGAATTTAATGAAGTATGACGTCATCTCTCTTGGGAATCATGAATTTAACTACGGTTTAGATTATTTAAAGAAAGTGACTAGTAAAACAAAAATTCCGGTTATTAACTCGAATGTCTACAGAGATGACCATGATGGTAATGATGAGAATGACGAGCATTACTTTGATAGACCATATCATATTTTAGAGAAAGAAGTAGTGGATGAAGCAGGCCAAAAACAAATAGTGAAAATTGGTGTAATGGGATTTGTTCCACCACAAATTATGAATTGGGATAAAGCGAATTTAGAAGGACAAGTTAAAGCGAAAGATATAGTTGAAACAGCGAAGAAAATGGTACCAAAAATGAAAGCAGAAGGTGCAGATGTTATCGTTGCACTAGCTCATTCCGGTGTTGATAAAAGTGGATACAACGTTGGTATGGAAAACGCGTCGTATTATTTAACAGAGGTTCCTGGCGTAAATGCAGTATTAATGGGACATTCACATACTGAAGTGAAGGATGTATTTAATGGTGTTCCAGTTGTAATGCCGGGTGTTTTTGGTAGTAACTTAGGTATTATTGATATGCAATTGAAAAAGGTAAACGGAAAATGGGAAGTGCAAAAAGATCAGTCTAAGCCGCAACTTCGTCCGATTGCTGATAGTAAAGGTAATCCATTAGTAGAATCTGATCAAAAATTAGTTAATGAAATTAAAGATGAACATGAAAAGACAATCGAATATGTAAATACACATGTAGGTGAAACGAAAGCACCAATTAATAGTTATTTTTCATTAGTACAAGATGATCCTTCCGTACAAATTGTGACAAATGCGCAAAAATGGTATGTAGAACAAGAACTTAAAAAACCAGAGTACGAAAAGATTAAAGATATTCCGGTTTTATCTGCAGGCGCACCATTTAAAGCAGGTGGCCGAAACGGTGCTACATATTATACGGATATTCCAGCTGGAACGTTAGCAATTAAAAACGTTGCAGATTTATACGTGTATCCAAATACGTTATATGCTGTAAAAGTAAATGGGGCACAAGTGAAAGAATGGCTTGAAATGTCTGCAGGTCAGTTTAATACAATTGATCCAAAGAAAACAGAAGAACAGCCATTAGTAAATATAGGCTATCCTACATATAACTTCGATATTTTAGATGGCTTAAAATACGAAATTGATGTAACACAACCGGCGAAATACGATAAAGATGGAAAAGTTGTAAATGCAAATACGAATCGTATTGTAAATATGACATATGAAGGTAAGCCAGTAGCTGATGATCAAGAGTTCATCGTCGCTACAAATAACTATCGTGGAAGTAGTCAAACGTTCCCAGGTGTAAGTAAAGGGGAGGTTGTATACCAATCACAAGATGAAACACGTCAAATCATTGTGAAGTATATGCAAAAAATAAAAAATATTGATCCAGCAGCTGATCAAAATTGGACGTTTAAACCGATTGTTGCAGATAAATTAAATACAACATTTGATTCTTCACCAAATGCACAAAAGTATATAAAGAAAGATGGGAACATATCATATGTTGGACCATCTGAAAATGAATTTGCTAAATATGCAATTGATATAACGAAGAAAAATGATGATAAAGAAACTGGTGAAGGAAATCCAACGACACCGCCAACAGGTGGGGGAGAAAATCCAACAACACCGCCAACAGGTAATGGAGAAAACCCAACACCACCAACAGAAGAAGGTAATAATGGTAATGAACCAAAACAAGATGGAAACAATACTGGATCTGGACAAACTACAACAGATGATCAAAATACAAAAGAAACAACAACAACTGTAAGTGAAAATAAAGAAGCTGAAAAAGATGAACGTGATTTACCGAAAACAGGTGCAAGTATTGCTTCTACAATTGGAGCGGGTCTTGCGTTTGTTGGAGCGGGATTACTTATGTTATTTAGAAGAAAGAAAGCGAATAGATAGTCGAGAAATATAAAAAGGATTACCGATTTGGTAATCCTTTTTATTATATTATGAAACTGGTACTGCTTTTTCTTTTTTCCATGAAAGGCCGAATCCAGTAAAGCCGACGATAATGGTTACGACTGGACATGCTAAACAGAAGATTGCGTATGGCAGGTAATCGAATGTTGGAACGCTAAGAACGTTTGTTAAGAATACGCCACTTACACCCCATGGTACGAGTGGATTAATTACTGTACCAGCATCTTCTAATACTCGTGATAAATTACGACGTTCTAAACCGACTTCATCGTATTTATTAGCAAATGCTTGTCCTGTTAAAACGATGGATAAGTACTGCTCACCGAGTAAGAAGTTTACACCAATTGCAGTTGAAGCAGTAGAAATAATTAAGCGTGTACTAGTTTTTACGAAGCTAGAGATAATATTCATCAGCTGCGCTATAATACCCATTCCTTGTAATAATCCTCCCATACAAAGAGCTAGGAAAATAAGAGCAATTGACATCATCATACTTTGCAGGCCACCGCGAGATAATAAGCTATCAATATCTTTGATACCAGTTTTAGAAACGTAACCGTCTTGCATAATTTTTATTAAATCAGCTAAAGAAGTGCTAGGTTTAAAAATAAAGAGAATAATAATCCCTACCACAATTCCTGCAAGTAATGTTGGAACTGCGGGTACCTTTTTAAATGCGAATAGGAACAGTAATAAAATAGGAATCAGTGTAACGATAGAAATCGTTGCATTTTTTTCTAATGTGTTAATAAATGCTGAGAAATCAACGTTTCCACCAGATCCGCTTCCTAAAATGAAAAATGCGATAAAAGCAATAATGAAAGCTGGCACTGTTGTCCAAAGCATGTTACGAATATGTTCAAATAAATCTACACCCGTTACAGCAGGCGCTAAGTTTGTTGTATCAGATAAAGGAGACATTTTATCTCCGAAGAATGCCCCAGAAATAATTGCCCCAGCAATAAGAGCTGGATCGTATCCAAGGGCAGTACCCATTCCCATAAAGGCAAGTCCTACAGTTGCAGCAGTTGTAAATGCACTACCGATACTCGTTCCAACAATTGCACAAACAACAAAAACAGTTGGAACGAAAATTTTTGGAGATACAAGTTGGAAGCCGTATACCATTAAAGTTGGAATAGTTCCAGCTGCGATCCAAATGCTAATTAATACGCCTACAAGTAAGAAAATAAATATAGATGGAATACCAGCTGAAATACTACTTATCATTCCTTTTTCCATAGTAGACCAATCAATTTTTTTCATAAATCCAAACGCTAATAAAAGAACGATGCCAAATAAAATCGGGATGTGTGGTGAAACTTCTAATTTGATAACACTAAAGCCAATGCAGAAAAAGATAAAAATTGTTAAAAGAACAGACTCAATTTTTGAAACCATTGTTTTCCCCTCCTAAGTAATGTGAAATAGCTCTTTTTTATATAAAATTCGCCAATATTGTATATTTCCTTCTAAAATTTAGAATTTTGTGACAAATTACCGGTAATTGTTTGTTCTTCTATATGATACGGAAAAGATTGGATAAAAAAACGTCCCTGCATATAATTATGCAGGGACGAAGAAATCGCGGTACCACCCTAGCTTGTGAAATGAATGTATCACAAAATAAAGGGTCATATGATATGCGCTTATAAAATAAAAAACGCCCCTGCAATATATGCAGGGACGAAAAATTCGCGGTACCACCCTAAATTGTGAAACAGTGTCGTTTCACCACTCTTTAGACATAACGGTCTATAACCGTCTTTCACTACTCCTCACGTTTCGTAAAAGAAGCTCCAGGGGGTAATTCATAATTCGCTCTGTACTGGTTCGCACCGACCACCAGCTCTCTGAAATCAGAAATCGAAATACTACTAAATCCTATCAACGCCGATTCATATGATGTTAGTTAAATTTTTATCATATTTTCATCTTACATGTCAATAAAAATATTAAATGTTTTTTTAGGGGAATAAAGGATAATTGTTTTTAATGCTGTAAAAATGTACGTTATAATGAATTTGAAAGGGGGAGGAAAGAGTGAAGAAAAAAATAATTCTTTTTACCACTTTATTAGTTATTGGAGGAAGTGCTGGAATTTACACAGCTTTTGCGGCTGAATCAGAGCAGCTGAAACAAAAGCAAATACAACAATCAGAAGTGAAGAAAGTAAAAGAAATAGAAGAGAAGAAATCAATGGAAAAAGCAGCAGAGAAACTAGGAGTTTCTACAGAGGGAAAAACAAAAGAAGAGGTTACGAAAGAAGTAAATACGGCTAGGTTTGAGAAGCGTCATGATTTATTAATTGAGCACGCTAAGCAACTTGGAATTGATACAGAGGGGAAAAAAGATGAAGAAATTATTTTAGAAATTGGAAAGATACAGCATGGAAAGTAGAACAACTTATCGTATGATAAGTTGTTCTTTTTTAAGAACTATTTGATTTTAAAATAATTGACAGTCATTCAGATTTAATGTTAACTATATTTATAAATAAGTTGACATTAGGGGTGGCAATTGTGACAATAAATAGTAAAACGATTGAAAAATCATCTTATACATATGAAGAATTAGCAGAGAAAAATAAAGCTTACGTATGGCACCCATTTACACAAATGAAAGATTATTTAGAAGAAGATCCTGTCATTATTGAACGTGGAGAGGGAAGAAAGCTATACGATGTAAATGGTAATGAATATTGGGATGGTGTTTCATCAATATGGTTAAATGTTCACGGACATCAAGTACCGGAATTAGATGAAGCAATTCGTGAGCAATTAAATAAAATTGCTCATTCTACTATGTTAGGACTTGCTAACGTTCCATCTATTTTATTAGCAGAAAAAATTATTGAGGTTGTACCAGATGGATTGAAGAAGGTATTCTATTCTGATTCAGGTTCTACCGCTGTTGAAATTGCAATTAAGATGGCTTTCCAATATTGGCAGCATAAAGGGAAACGAAAGAAACAAAGATTCGTTACATTAAAAGAAGCATATCACGGTGATACAATTGGAGCTGTTTCAGTAGGAGCAATAGACTTGTTTCACCAAGTGTATAGTTCGCTCTTATTTGATGCGATTAAAATGCCGTATCCATATACATATCGTTCTCCTTACGGGAATAATAGGGAGGAAATTGTAAAAAGCCATTTAGAAGAAATGGAAGAATTGTTGAAAGAAAAGCATGAAGAAGTAGCTGCCATCATTGTGGAGCCATTAATGCAAGGTGCTGGCGGGATGATTACAATGCCAAAAGGATATTTAAAAGGACTGCGCGATTTATGTACTAAGTACAAGGTATTATTTATTACAGATGAGGTAGCGACTGGATTTGGGCGTACAGGGAAAATGTTTGCGTGTGAACATGAAAATGTGACGCCAGACATTTTAACTGCTGGGAAAGGTTTAACAGGTGGATATTTACCAATTGCAGTTACGGTAACGACGGATGAAATATATAATGCCTTCTTAGGAGAATATGAAGAACAAAAAACATTTTTCCATGGACATAGCTACACAGGCAATCCGTTAGGGTGTGCCGTAGCAATCGCGAATTTAGAGCTATATGAAAAAACAAATTTAATAGAAGAAGTGGCACGTAAAACGGATTATGTGGCAGCGCAATTAGAAAAGCTCTTTGCGTATAAACATGTAGGTGATATTCGTCAGTGCGGATTAATGGTTGGTATTGAGCTTGTGAAGAATAAGGAAACGAAAGAAGCGTTTGACTGGACAGAAAGAGTCGGTGTTCAAGTATGTAAACGCGCAAGAGAGCTGGGTATGATCTTACGACCGCTCGGTAATACGATTGTATTTATGCCACCTCTTGCTTCTACAATTGAGGAGATTGATGATATGTTACGTATTTTGTATAAAGCAATCTCGGATGTTACGGAGGGAGAATAATGAGCGGTTTTTTTATAACAGCAACAGATACTGAAGTGGGGAAAACTGTCGTTGCCGGTGCATTAGCCGGTGTATTTAGAGAATTGGGATATAACATCGGAGTATATAAACCGTTGCAAAGTGGGCATGTTGCATCAAACCCTGAGGGAGATGCGGCAAGGTTAAAAGCATTATCAGGTGTGCCGACACAAGAAAATGAAATTTGCCCTTATTCTATTGAAGAACCACTTGCTCCGAGACTTGCCATGAAAAGAGCTGGAAGAGTAGTAAAGTTAAAAGAAATTACTGATTACTATAATGAACTATTAAAAGAGTTTAATAGCTTATTTGTAGAAGGGGCAGGTGGGCTTGCTGTCCCATATACAGAAGATGCTTTAGTAATTGATTTTGCAAAAGAATTACAGTTGCCTCTTATTGTAGTAGCTCGTCCTACATTAGGAACAGTAAATCATACAGTGTTAACGATTGCTTACGCAAAGGCGCATGGCTTAACCGTAGCGGGTGTCATTTTATCAGGTTGCAAAGAATGTGAAATGGAAAGAGTGCAAGAAAATAAAGAGATGATTGAAGAGCTGAGCGGGGTACCAGTTTTAGGATTATTACCATTCTTTGAAGGTGAGTTTACGAAAGAAGAAGTATTAGAATCTGCAAAAGAACATATTATGATTTCAAAATTAGAGGAGTTTATCCAAAATGAATCAAACGTGGCGGGCGCACCTTCAATGTAAATTACAACAATTACATGAGCAAGGGCAGTATCGTGATTTGCATGTAACAGAGAAGGCAGAAGAGACTTGGCTTATTCGAGATAAAAAAAGGATGTTAAATTTAGCGTCAAATAATTATTTAGGGTTAGCTGGAGATGAAAGGTTAAAAGAAGCTGCTATTGCCTGTACAAAAAGATATGGAACTGGAGCGACTGCCTCTCGTCTCGTTGTAGGAAATCATCCATTATATGAAGAGGTTGAGAGAAGCATATGTGAATGGAAAGGTACTGAAAGAGCTTTAATCGTAAATAGTGGGTATACGGCAAATATAGGTGCCATATCTTCTTTGGCCTCTCGGCACGATATTGTTTTTAGTGACAAGTTAAATCACGCAAGTATTGTTGATGGAATCATATTAAGCGGGGCAGAGCATAAAAGGTATCGTCATAATGATTTGGATCATTTAGAGAAGCTGTTGAAAATGGCTTCGCCTGAAAGCAGAAAATTAATCGTAACGGATACCGTTTTTAGTATGGATGGTGATACTGCGTATTTGAGAGATTTAGTACAGCTGAAAGAGAAATACGGGGCAATCATTATAGTCGATGAAGCACATGCGAGTGGAATATATGGAATCGGCGGAGCTGGGTTATCTCATATAGAAAAAAATCTTGCTCAAAAAATTGATATACATATGGGGACGTTTAGCAAGGCTTTAGGGTGTTATGGTGCGTATTTGACAGGTGATGAAATTTATATAGAGTATTTACAAAATATGATGAGAAGCTTTATTTTTACTACAGCTTTACCACCAAGTACGTTAGGAGCAGTGCAAAAAGCAATTGAAATTGTAAAAGAAGATAATGAAAGAAGAGAGAACCTTATAGCAAACGGAGAATACTTCAGAACTAAATTAAGGGATGCTGGTTTTGATATTGGGAATAGTTCAACTCATATTGTACCGATTGTAGTCGGTTCAAATGAACATGCTTTACGATTTAGTAAAAGGTTGCAAGAGGCAGGGATTGCGGCCATTGCAATTCGTCCGCCAACTGTGCCGGTTCATAGTTCTCGAATTCGCTTTGCAGTTACATCGCAACATACAATAGCTGATTTAAAATGGGCTATTGACCGAATTATTCACATTGCGAAAGAAGAGGAGATTTTCGTATGAACGAGCTAAAGATTATTTTTATCCCCGGATGGGGAATGGAAGAGAATATTTGGGATTTAGTACTTCCGTATTTTAAAGGATATCCTGTTCAATGCATAGATTGGCGTAATGTGAAAGAACGAAGTGAATTTGCGGAACGAATTATAGATGTAGCGCATAACGACAACGTAATTTTAGTTGGATGGTCACTAGGAGCGTTAGCAGCAGTTGAAGCTTATAAAAAGATTCAGGCAAAAGGCATCGTATTAATTGGTGGGACTGCTAAATTTACAAATACGAGCGACTATAGTAATGGATGGAATGCTTTGCATATAGAACGGCTGAAAAGGAATTTGGCGAGAAGGAGAGAGGATACGCTCAAGCGTTTTTATGAAAATATGTTTACGAAAGATGAGCTAAAAGGGAATAAAAACTTTGAAGACATTGTAGACCGTTTTAAAGGTGATTCTATTCAGTCTTTACAACTAGGTTTGGATTATTTAATAGAAACAGATATGAGAGAAGAACTAAAAGAAATTAAAGTACCTATACTACTTATTCACGGAGAACAGGATGTAATATGCCCATTGTCTGCGGCACGTAGTATGACGGAGAATAGCAGCAGCGAGCTGAAAGTAGTAAGTGAAGCAGGGCATGCATTATGTGTAACGAATTTTGAATATTGTGCAAATGAGATAATTCAATTTGTAGAGGGGATACGACATGATCAACAAAACGTTACTACAAAAACGGTTTAATGGGGCAGCCGTATCTTACGATCGATATGCAAATGTACAAAAAAAGATGGCACATTCATTACTTTCAATCTTAAAGGAACGATATAGTGAAACGGCATCAATACGTATTTTAGAACTGGGATGCGGGACGGGGTATGTAACAGAACAATTATCAAAGTTATTTCCGAAAGCACATATTACAGCAGTTGATTTTGCTGAAAGTATGATTGCGATTGCGCAAACTAGACAAAATGTAAAAAATGTAACGTTTCACTGTGAAGATATTGAGCAATTACGATTAGAAGAATCATATGATGTCATTATTTCAAATGCTACATTTCAATGGTTAAATAATTTACAACAAGTGTTAAGAAATTTATTTCAACATTTGTCTATAGATGGGATATTACTCTTTTCAACGTTTGGACATGAAACATTTCAAGAATTGCATGCTTCGTTCCAACGTGCGAAAGAAGAAAGAAATATAAAAAATGAAATATCGATTGGTCAACGTTTTTATTCAAAAGATCAGTTGCTTCATATATGTAAGATAGAAACAGGGGATGTGCATGTTTCTGAAACATGTTACATAGAGAGTTTTACAGAAGTTAAGGAGTTTCTGCATTCTATTCGAAAAGTAGGAGCAACTAATAGCAATGAAGGATCATATTGTCAAAGTCCCTCACTCTTTCGTGCGATGCTACGCATATACGAAAGAGACTTCACGGGAAATGAAGGGATAATGGCAACGTATCATGCTTTATTTATACATATAACAAAAGAGGGGAAGAGATGAAATGAAACAAGTACAAACAAAAAGGGATTGGAAAAAACTTGCATACGACGTAGTGGAAGAGAAAATGATTACGAAAGAAGATGCAATAGCGATATTAGAAGCTGATGATACAGAAGTTTTAGAAATTATGAATGCAGCTTACATTATTCGCCATCATCACTTTGGTAAGAAAGTAAAATTGAATATGATTATTAATACGAAATCTGGATTATGTCCTGAAGATTGTGGATATTGCTCACAGTCTATTATTTCAGAAGCACCGATTGATAAATATGCATGGTTAACGCAGGAGAAGATTGTAGAAGGGGCACATGAAGCAATACGCCGTAAAGCAGGTACATATTGTATTGTAGCGTCTGGTCGTCGTCCGACGGATAAAGAGGTAAATCACGTAGTTGGAGCAGTTAAGGAAATTCGTGAAACGACAGACTTGAAGATTTGTTGTTGTTTAGGTTTCTTAAATGAAGATCAAGCAGGACGTTTAGCGGAAGCAGGCGTGCACCGTTATAATCACAACTTAAATACACATGCAAATAATTACGATAGTATTTGTTCAACTCATACGTATGATGATCGTGTTGATACAGTTCAAAAAGCAAAACAAGCTGGTATTTCACCATGCTCTGGAGCGATTTTTGGCATGGGAGAAACAATTGAAGAGCGTGCTGAAATTGCATTTGAATTACAACGTATAGATGCGGATTCTATCCCTTGTAATTTCCTTGTTGCTGTAAAGGGGACACCTCTTGAAGGGCAAAAAGAGTTAACGCCAGTAGAATGTTTAAAAGTACTTGCAATGATGCGTTTTGTAAACCCAACAAAAGAAATTCGTATTTCAGGAGGACGTGAAATCAATTTACGTTCTGTACAGCCAATCGGTTTATTTGCAGCAAATTCTATTTTTGTCGGGGACTACTTAACGACAGCTGGACAAGAGCCGACTGCGGACTGGGGTATGATTGCAGATTTAGGATTTGAGATTGAAGAATGTGCATTATAAGATAGATGAAAAAGCAAACTTGTAAAAGAGTTTGCTTTTTTGTAAATAAAATGTAATAAATAGTTGTGAACGCTTGATACTATTGGTTTTTGAACGAAAAAAAGAATTTTTGTGGACGAATTTTCCAAGCCCTAGTTGTACATAGTAAATATGTAATTTATATTGGGTTGGAGGATTTTACATGTACAAATACATATTAGCGATTATGACTTGTTTAATTTTAATAAAAGCAATAAGTTCTGATCCAGTTAAGGCTACCGAAAATCCTGAACAAAAAGAGATGCAACAAAGAATCGAACAACACTTTCGAACGAAAGCTGAACATTTTGGATTGAAAACGGAAGGAAAAGATTTAAAGGAAGTTAGAAAAGAAATTACTATTATAGAAGAAGCGAAAAAAAGAGAGAATGTATGGAGAACAGCACAAGCTCTTCATATAAAAACAGAAGGAAAAACGATGAATGAATTAATAAAAGATGTACAAAAAAAGGTGAAAAAATAAAAAGAGGCCGCAGCCTCTTTTTTTATGCCCATTGTTTTGATAAGTGAGCCATTTCAATTGCAGCAACAGCTGATTCATATCCTTTATTACCAGCTTTCGTACCTGCGCGTTCAATCGCTTGTTCAATTGTTTCTGTCGTTAATACGCCGAAAATAACTGGGATGTCCATTTGTAGTGATAAAGACGCAACACCTTTTGCTACCTCATTACAAACGTAATCGTAGTGAGTTGTAGCACCTCGGATTACAGTACCTAATGTAATAACAGCATCATACTTTCCGCTACTAGCCATCTTTTTAGCGATTAAAGGAATTTCAAATGCACCAGGAACCCAAGCAACATCAATATCACTTTCTTCTACACCGTGACGCTTTAATCCGTCTAAAGCGCCGCCAAGTAACTTACTTGTAATAAATTCGTTAAAACGTCCAACAACAACTCCAACTTTTAATCCTGTACCAACTAAATGACCTTCGAATACCATAATAAATCTCTCCTTTAATTATAAGTTTAGTAAGTGTCCTAATTTATTTACTTTCGTTTGTAAATACGATTTATTTTCTTCTTTTGCCGGCATTTGCAACGGTACACGCTCGACTACTTCTAAATCGTAACCTTGTAAGCCAGCAATTTTTCTTGGGTTATTCGTTAATAATCGTAAGTTTTGTAAACCTAAATCTTTTAATATTTGAGCACCGATACCGTAATCACGAAGATCAGCAGGGAAGCCGAGTTTTTCATTTGCTTCTACAGTATCGAATCCTTCTTCTTGTAATTTATAAGCGCGAAGCTTATTAAGAAGCCCAATGCCTCTTCCTTCTTGTCTCATATAAAGAAGAACACCTTTTCCTTCACGCTCAATTTGAGCAAGTGCTGCATGGAGTTGTGGTCCGCAATCGCAGCGATGTGAACCGAATACATCTCCTGTTAAGCATTCAGAATGAACACGTACAAGTACCGGTTCACCTGTTGAAATATCACCTTTTACAAGTGCGATATGTTCTTTCGTATCTAATGAGTTAGAATAGCCAATTGCGTGGAAAGTACCGAAATCTGTAGGTAATGTAATTTCCACTTCTCTCGTCACAAGTGTTTCATGATGGCGGCGATAAGCAATTAAATCTTCTATTGTAATCATTTTTATATCAAATTGTTTTGCACATTCTATTAAATCAGGTACACGTGCCATCGTGCCGTCCTCATTTATAATTTCGCAAATAACTCCAGCTGGTTCGGCACCGCATAGCTTTGCTAAATCAACAGCAGCTTCTGTATGACCTGCACGACGCAGGACACCGCCTTCTTTCGCAATTAATGGAAAGATATGTCCAGGTCGATTGAAATCAGCGCCTTTTGATGCGGGGTTTAACAATTCTTGTATCGTAGTTGCACGTTCGTGAGCGCTAATCCCTGTTGTTGTAGAAACATGGTCAATGCTCACTGTAAACGCAGTATGATGTGAATCTGTATTATGAGATACCATTGGTTCTAATTGTAGACGTTCTGCGTACCCTGCTGTAATCGGTACACAAACGAGACCACGGCCATGTGTAATCATAAAATTAATTGTTTCTGGTGTAATGTACTCTGCTAAAGCAATAAAATCGCCTTCATTTTCTCGGTTTTCATCATCACATACGATAACGACTTTTCCTTGTTTTAAATCTTCTAGAGCTTCTTCAATACGATGAAACATTGTGCTTCCCCCTTATAGAAATCCGTTTTCTTGTAAAAAGCTTTCAGTCATTGAACCTACTCGTTTTGTAGGTTTAGTAATAAAGCGTTCGATATATTTACCAATCATGTCACACTCAATGTTTACGATATCTCCGGCATTTTTTTCCCCAATGACAGATTCGCTTACTGTGTGCGGGATGAGTGAAATCGTTATGGAAGATTCGTCTATAGCAAATATCGTTAAACTCGTTCCATCAACAGCAATGGACCCTTTCTGCAAACAATAGCGCAGCAGTTCATCAGAAATTGCTATTTTGTAATAGACGGCATTGTAATGTTGTTTTTTATTTAAAATCGTTCCGGTGCCATCAATATGTCCTGAAACGAAATGTCCACCGAATCGTCCGTTTGCAGCCATTGCTCGCTCTAAATTTACTTTAGAGTGCGGTTTAAGCATGCGAAGTGATGTCGACTGCATCGTTTCGGGCATTGCATCAACTGTAAATGAAGTAGTTGTAAAGCTCGTTACAGTTAAGCAAATACCGTTAACCGCGATACTATCACCTAAGTGAACATCTGATAAAATTTTCTTTGCATGAATCGTTAATTTCATCGCTTCTCCGCTTTGTTGCATGTTTGCTATCGTTCCTAATTCTTCTACAATTCCTGTAAACATTTCGTCACCTCGTTTCGGGCATTCGCAACGATTTTTATATCATCACCAATTTGTTTCATCTCTTGAATTTTCAAGGAAAGCGCATCTTGTAATTTTGAAAAACCATTTCCTCCAAATAAAGTAGGAGCATCTTTCCCACCAATTAATTTCGGGCTTATATAGGTTACAATTTCATTAAAATTGTTTGTTTTTAAGAAACTTGCATGAATCGATTGGCCACCTTCAACGAATAGAGAAAGAATTTGTTTCTCTCCAAGAAAGGAAAGAAGGTCCTCGATTTCTATATGCTTCGTTTCCATTTGGAATATAGCTATATTTTTAGATTCATAAGAAGATATTTTCTCTTTCTTTACATCCTTACCGACAATAATCCATGTCGGTGCTAAACCATCTGTTATAACATGAGAAGATGGTGGCGTTCGTAAATGGGTATCTAAAACAACGCGAATAGGATGTTTCCCACCATTTGGAATTCTTGTTGTTAAATGAGGATTATCAGCTATAACTGTATTCACTCCAACAAGAATTGCATCATGTGTATGGCGATATTGGTGAACATCAGCACGTGCTTCTTCACCTGTAATCCACTTACTTTCACCAGTTACAGTTGCTGTTTTTCCATCTAAGCTCATCGCTGTTTTGATTGTTACAAAAGGGCGTTTCGTTTTCATGTAGTGAAAAAAGTAGCGATTTAATAAAACTGCTTCTGCTTCAAGAACACCAGTAGTTACTTCAATTCTAGCTTCCTCTAATCTTCTTTTTCCGTTACCAGAAACGAGCGGATTACAATCGAGAGTAGCAATTACAACACGCTTAACTCCTCTTTCGATGAGCAATTCACAGCAAGGTGGTGTTTTTCCAAAGTGGCTACACGGTTCCAGTGTTACATAAACGGTAGCGTCTTTGGCGTTCTGACCAGCCATTTGAAGGGCATGAACTTCTGCGTGTTCTTCACCAGCTCGTAAATGAGCGCCCATACCAACGATGTTTCCATCTTTTACAACAACAGCACCAACCATAGGATTTGGACTTGTTTGTCCTGATGTTCCTTCTGCTAACTGCAGGGCAATCCTCATATATTCTTGATCTGTCATTTTCTTCACCTCTCCAAAAAAAATCAAAAAACCCCAAGGATTTAATATCCTTGGGGTTTGGGAGACGTGATTTCTAGAAATATAGTTTGAATACGAAAGCATAGGAAAGAAACCTAACGATAATTGATATTTCTGCATAAGGAAAAAACCTAGCAAAATATCGAATTTTTAAACGCTAGTTGTCTCTTTTTATTTCAGTATAAAAAATAAGTATAGAAAATTAAACATATATAAAGAATCAAAATGAATCTTTAAAAATATGCATACTGAAATAAAAGTGTATTCACTATATAAAAAACTAGAAACATATCCTTCTCCCATCCAGACTATACTGTCGGCCCTAGAGTTTCACTAGATCCACCGTTTTCGAGTTGAAAACGGGTCACGGACTTAGAAGTTTTCACTTCATCACCGCCGGTTGGGAATTTCACCCGACCCCGAAGGATGCTGTTTGCTCAAATTATAGCACAAAAAAAATAAAAGGCTAGTAAAAAATATTCGAATGTGAAGAATTGTGTGAAAATATATGCAGGCTGGAATGGAAATAAAAGTATTAGAAATGTTGTAAAGAGAAGGGATATAACGGAGTTGCTAAAAAGAAAAAACATGCACAAAAAAATGTGCATGTCACATGTAAAATTATTCTGCCTCTGGTGCTCTAACAACAGACTCGAATTTACCTTTATGCGAAGCGTCGCAATAAGGCATATTTTTTGATAAACCACAACGGCATAAAGAAAATGCCGGTTTTGCTGGGAATGCATTCCCTTGTGAGTCGACTAATTCCACGTCCCCTGTAACGCGAAAAGAGCCATTATCATTTACTTTAATTTGTACTTTTGCCAACGTTATCCCTCCTTCCCAAACGCTTAATTTCATCATATAATCAAGGGAAGTGCTTGGCAATATAAAGTGAAACTTTAATTAGTGGGGGAGGCATCCCCCACTAATTATTAGTTGAACCAATCGGGCTTTTAGGGGCAGTTAATCTCCTACCTAACTTCTTTGTTTCAGCCGAATTTTGAGGTGGGAGTTTTACTGCCCGCAAATAGCGGAGAAAAAAGAGCACTTTGTTTGAGAAAGAAGAGAGTGTTATAATAGTTTTCATAACTGACTAGAGTAAGGTGACGAGAGATGGATAAACAATTACATACATTACGAAACATTGCAAATGAGCGCACGTGGGCATCATTTTTGAATGATAATCATCCATATAGTTTGTTACATTGGTCCATTGCAGGTGTAGGGCAAGAGGCAAAGGATGTTTGGTTACTGCAAGATGAAGTAACATTTCAAACGACAGAATTCCCAACGTTAGATGATGCAATGCAATGGATTTCTGAAAATATGGAACAAGTTACAGACGTTTTAGCGCAATAAAAAACAGGCTTATGCAAGCCTGTTTTTTGTTTCTTTCACATATGTGTTTAAAAATTGATCGACGGCTGCTTCGTACTCTTCTTTATTTTCGTTATAAGAGCAAGCGTGTGCACCGTGTTCTGCAATATAAAGCTGCTTATTATTTTCTTTCGCTTCATATAACGCTTTTGTCATATCAGCTAAAATATAGTCGTCATCTTTACTATGAATAAAGAGAACGGGATTGTTAATGTTTTTTATACAGTCGATTGGTGAAACTTCACGAATTGTATAACCGTCACGAACTTTCAAAAATGCGTTTGCTAAAGGTAATAAAGGCCATTTTGGTAAATGGAATTCAACCTTTAAACGGTGCTGTAATTGTCCGTGAAAATCAGAGAAAGGACAATCTGCAATATAGAAATCAGCACCATCTTCTACAAGTCCTGCGTATTGAAGAAGTGTTGCAGCTCCCATAGATTCACCATGAATACCAAGTGTAATATTGGTGCCAAAACGGTTTTTTAGCCAGTCAACTACGGATTTTAAATCATGTTTTTCATAGTATCCATAGCTTGTTGTTTTTCCGCCAGTTTTACCATGACGACGATGATCGTAAATGAGGACGTTATATCCTCTTTTTAAGAATAAGTTTGCATATTTTACAGAGTTTATTTTATTTACAGTTACACCGTGGCAAAAAACCATAAACTTATTGGTGGAATGACCAGCAGGAATGTAATATCCGTGAAGGTCGTATCCAAATTGTGAAGGGATATGAATTTCTTCTTTATGAAGAGCATCAAAATCCTCTATACGAAAATGTTTTTTCGTTTCTCTTTCGAGTACTTCTTCCTCTGTTTTTTTCTTTAAGTACATCACTTTATTTGTAAAGAAAATCCCAAGGGCAGTTATTGCACCTAGTATAGTAAACAGTGCTGCAAAAAAACGTTTCATACTTTACCTCATCCTCCAAATACCGTTACATGTGATACACTTATATTGTATCACAATGATATAAAAGGGGAGAAATAGGAAATGCTGCATATACAAAAAATTACGCCAGCGATGAAAGAAACAATCCGAATGTTCATGTGTGAGAACTGGGGAAGTTCATTGATGGTTTCACGTGGTAAGGGACATCAGTTAGAAGAGTTGCCAGGATTTGTTGCGCTCTCAGATGACAGAATAATCGGAATTATAACGTATGAAGTGACCAGAAATATGTGCGAAATTGTATCGCTAGATAGCTTTGAAGAAAGAAAAGGAATAGGGACGAAACTTGTGGATTGTGTATTACAAGTTGCAGAAGAAGAACGGTGCAGACAGGTTTGGCTTATTACAACTAATGATAATATGAATGCGTTACGATTTTACCAAAAACGTAATTTTGTAATGACTAATTTATATGTGAATGCGGTAGAGGAGGCACGAAAAATAAAGAAAGAAATTCCACGTATTGGATATGATAATATCCCAATTTTACATGAAATTCAGTTGGAGTATCGTTTAGTGAAATGATGTAACAATTTTCAGAAATATGAGTTATTAATCTTGACGGATAGTTTAATTTAGGTTACCGTAAAATTGTAATCTATTACCATATTAAGGGGTGACGATGTGGCAACTATACGTGATGTTGCAAAATTGGCAGGTGTTTCAGTCGCAACCGTTTCACGAGTTATTAATGAAAAAGGATACGTTCATGAGGACACAGTAAAACAAGTAAAGGAAGCAATTGAAGAATTACGTTATAGGCCAAACAGTGCAGCGAAGCCACTATTTAAAGAGGATTCAACGATAATTGCATTACTTGTAGATAATTTATGTAACCAATCAAACATCACTTTGCTACATTGTATTGAGGAAATAGCATATAAAGAAGGTTATCAAATCATTATTTGTAATATAGAGAATAAAGATAGATACATACATATGCTGAAGCAAAATAACATTGCAGGTGTTATTTTGACAAGAGCAGTTTTTAAAAGTGTAGGAAAAATTCCATTTCCGTTTGTTGTGATCGATGAGCAACAATCACATGGAAATTATTATGAAAGTGGACAGAGAGCTGTTTCTTTATTAAAAGAGAAAGGGTGTCACTTTCTTGCATATTTCGGTGAGGGAGAAGAAAGTGAAGAAATGGAAGATCATATAGCAGGGTTTTTAGACGCTGTTTGGGATGAAGGAATCTCTTATCGAGAAGAATGTGTACAAGGGTATACAAATAAACAATTTATTACATTATTGCAAAACAATCCGTATGTAGATGGAATTGTAGCCTCAAGTGATCAGATTGCTATTGAGTTAATTCGGTCAGCGAGATTTCTAAATATACATATACCAGATAAATTAAAAATTGTTGGACCGAATGGGAGTATAGAGTGTGAATGGATAGGTTCATCACTACCGACAATTGAAAACTATGTCAGAGATAATGGAAAAGTAGCTTTTCAACAATTAAAAGGAAAAATAAAAAAGTAAAAGGTGCGTTTTATACGCACCTTTTTATAATGTAATTGCGGCAATAAAGCCAAATATAAGTAACGGTATATTGTAATGTAGAAAAGTGGGTACACATGTATCCCATATATGATGGTGCTGACCATCAGCATTTAAACCGGATGTTGGTCCAAGGGTACTATCCGATGCTGGAGATCCTGCGTCACCTAGTGCTCCGGCTGTACCGATAATTGCAATTGTGGCCATTGGACTAAATCCAAGCTGAATGCAAAGAGGTACAAAAATGGTTGTTAAGATAGGGATGGTTGAAAAGGATGAACCAATTCCCATCGTAACGAGAAGTCCAATAACGAGCATAAGAAATGCAGCGAGTGGTTTGTTATTTCCGATTATATGTGCACTCGTTTGCACCAGAGATTCAACATGTCCTGTTTTTCGAAGAACAGCGCCGAATCCAGCGGCAGCAATCATAACAAAGCCAATGAAGGACATCATACGCATTCCGCTTGTTAATATCGCATCTGCTTCTTTAAGTGGTAGACTGCCACTAACTGATAAGACGATAATACCTGCTAAAGCACCGAAAATCATTGATTCGGTTGTTAATTGAACAGTTAATGTAGCAATAATAGATAATAACCCGAAAGTAATGCTACGTTTTGTATAGGGAACGATTTCATTTTCGGTAGTATGAATTTGTTCTGTTTCATACGTACGAGGTTTTCGGTACGTAATGAATACCGCTACACATAATCCAATAATCATACCGATTGCTGGAATAGTCATTGCTTTTGGAATAAGTGCGACATCAAATGTAAGACCGCTTTGCGCAGCGTTGGTTTGCAATACGTCATGATAAATTTTTCCGAACCCTGCAGGGATCCACATATAAGGAGTAATCAATCCAAATGTAATAATACATGTGACAAGTCTGCGATCCACTTTCAGCTCAGTTAATACTTTTAAAAGTGCTGGAATTAAGATGGGGATGAAAGCAATGTGAACAGGAATCACATTTTGTGAGAAACAAGCCATCATTAAAATAATGAATAAAATAAGTACCTTAGAATAAACTTGTTTTTTCGTGTCTTGTTCATTGCCAATCCATTTTAATGCAGTTTGAATCATAGCATCTGGAAGTCCTGTTTTGGAAAGAGAAATAGCGAAACCACCAAGCATTGCATAACTTAAAGCGATTGGAGCACTGTTTCCAAGACCAGTTGTAAAAGTGTTAATCGTTTCTGAAATACCGAGTCCGCCGATAAGTCCGCCTGTTAAAGCTCCAACAATGATGGCGACAATGACCTGGACACGTAACAAACTAAGCAATAGCATAATTGCTACTGCGACGAGTACAGCGTTCATAATAAATGTAATCTCCCTAAATTTTTATTCTGTTAAGACAAGTACATATGAAATATTTTGCTATGTTTATACATACTTGCGACATATTATTATAAAATGTTTTCTATGAAATGTAAAAGAGCCTTTTGTGACTAATGCTGAAAAGCTAGCTCTTGTTTAATTGATTGCAAAGAATTGGCGAATAATTCTGGTTCTTCTAGATCAGGAGAATGTGCTGAGTTTGGGAACCAAATCATCTTTTTTATAGGCGCTTCAATAATATCGCAATATTCCTGAACGAGTGCATAAGGAGTTTGATAATCATAGCGACCAGAACAAAAATAAACTGGAATAGATAAACTTGAGATAGAAGAAAAGAAATCGATTGTCAGCATTTCTTCCCATAAAACGCCAGATTTTAAATTTCCTGCGAGAAACTTGAACCAATCTAATAGCGTGTACTCAGGAGAAAAGAAACCTTTTCGTATGAAAGAAAAGGAAGATCCATTTTGGATTGCGCCTCCGAATGTGCCAAGCCACTTTCTTTGAATAATGAGACGTCTCGTATCTAAAAATGGTGGCTTTCCTAATTTTAAAAGGGAAGCTAATGCTTTTTTATGATTATGTTTTTTTGCAGAACGAATTAAATGTTGATATAGCAATTCTTCATTTTGTTTCATATGTACAATTTGCCCAATACCGATGTAAGCCTCAATATACTTTGGATATTGATGTGCTATGTTAAGCCCAATGATACTTCCCCAAGAATGACCAGCGAGAAATAGTTTTTGTTTGTTGAACCTTTTAAGTACATATTGAATCACTTCTTTTGCATCGGAAACGAATTGTTCGATTGTGAAATTTGCTCCGAAATCTTTCATTGAAAAGGATTTACCAGCCCCGCGCTGATCCCAATTAATAACAATAAATTGCTTCTCTAATTCTTTTTGAAAATGGCGAATAAATCCGATTTGTGCCATCCCAGGTCCGCCGTGACAGCATAATAAAATAGGTTGCTCTACGTTTTGTCCACGCATAAGGAGAGTTTGTTTTCGATTATTAATCATAACGCTTTCTATCGTAGCGATACTGTTAGGAATGAGTTGTTTGTTTTCATTATAGAACTGAGGGGTGTAGCTACGAAAAAGCATATTGAAAACCTCCTTTTGTGAAATCGTATGAATCGCACAGGCTATTCATTTTGCATATACTGTTAGAAAATCATTGTAACATACCATACTAGTGTCATTTCAACACGGGAGGAGGGAAATTGTGACGATTGGAGAAATTATAGATGGTTTAAATAGACGTGAACCCATCGCTATTATAGCAAAGCGTCTTGAAATAAGCCCGTATACATTATCGAAGAAATTAAGATTGATTGGATACGAATATGATGGAGAGCAGAAGAAACGTATTTTTGTAGGAGATGGAGAAGAACCACGTCACTTACAACTCCAAGAAGCGACCGCCCTTCAATATGAGAAAACAGATTATCAATTGTTAATTTATGAGCAATTACAAAGCATTTATGAATTATTAAGAAAAAGAGAAGAAGTAATTGTACCAATTATGAGTAAAAGTACAGAGAAGAAGAGACGAACCTTTTCTATTAATACAGAAATATTATCACAATTGGACCTTATATCAGAATCGAAAGGAATTCAAAAATCTAAACTTGTAGAAGAGGCGTTGCACCAATTTTTACAGCAATATGAAGTTGACAAAACATCACATTTTGATAACTAAAGAAAAGGATACTATGTTCATTGGAAGAACGAGTATCCTTTTTATGATGTATATTACGTATAAAATAGAGGATCAGTATAAATCCTTTATGGCGTGAAAAATGAAATTTATTATTAGAGAAACACTTAATTTACTTTTTGAATTCTTCCATCAATAACTGGCTGAATTGGTTCTTTTAATTGTTTTACGTAATCGACTAACGCTTCAAAGTCGTTTGGACCAGTTTCTGCATTTTTACCATTTTTAAATGATACGAATCCGTCACCGCCAGAAGCTAAGAAGGCATTTGCAACTACGCTATACGTTGTAGATGGAGATAATTCTTCTCCGTTTGTTAAACGTATATTTGTAACTTTTTCACCGTTTGGTTTATTTGCATCCCACGTATATTGAATACCTGAAATTTGAAGCATTCTTGTTGTTCCTTTTTGCCATTGCTGATTTAAAATATCGCGAATGTCTTGACCTGTTAAATCTACTTTAATTAATTGATTTCCAAAAGGTTGAATGCCGTATAACTCACCCCACGTAATATCACCAGCATCTAAGTCATTACGAATGCCACCAGGATTCATGAGGGCGATTTGAGTTTGCATCGTTTGACGCTGAGCATCGGCAACTAAATTTCCAAGAGTGGACTCACCAGCATCATTTTGTTTACGGTCGATAGGTGCTGTAGATTTTCCGACTACTTCATTTACAAGTGGTGCAATTTTTTCTTTATATTGATCTAGTTTTTTCTTTACTTGTTTATCAGGTTCTACACCTTCATGATACGTTGTAACAACTTCAGCTTTTTTCTTTACAATATCCTTTGTTTTACGATCAATTGTTACATCCACGTCTGAGAAAGCCGTTCCGTATGAATTTGCTTGGACAATTAGTTTATTATTTACTGTACCATTTACATACGTATGACTATGTCCACCGAAAATAACATCAACTTCTGGGTCTGTTTCATTTGCAATTCGAGTAAGATCGCCATTTGTTACCCCAGACTCATCGGTTGTTCCACCGACATGAGCAAGAACGACGATAGATTTAACGCCGAGACGTTTTAATTGTTGTGTTGATTTATTAATTGCTTCTACTTCATCAGTAATTTGTACATTGTTAAGCATCGTAGGCATAACGACATTTGGTGTATCAGTTGTAACAACCCCAATGAATCCTACAGGAACACCATCTACCATTTTTACAGTAAACGGTGGTAAAAATAAGCGGCCAGTTGATTTGTTGTAGAAGTTAGCAGCTACATAGGGGAAGTTAGCCCCTTTGAAATTCCCTGTTTTTTCATGATATCCACCGTAAATGAGGCGTTGCATTTCATCAATACCTTCATCAAATTCATGGTTTCCGATTGTACCGACATCAAATTTTAAGTCATTTAAAAATTCAATTGTCGGTTCATCTTGTAATAATGCTGAAACTGGTGGACTAGCTCCGACGATATCACCAGCATGTACGAGAAGTGTATTAGGGTTTTGTTTTTTACGTTCTTTTAAATAAGTAGCTAAGTAATCAGCGCCACCAGCTTCTTTATTATTGATTTTTTTAACAGTATCTAGTTGTCCATGGAAATCATTAATACCAAGCATTTGTACGTCTATGTAGCGGTTTTGTTCAGTTGGATTCTGAGATGGGGGAGCGGCAAATACGCTTGAAAAAGTAATGGTGCTTAAAACAGCAACGGCAGGAATAATTTTTTTCCACATAATATAATTCTCCTTTTTTTATAATCTGACATCATACGACATAATTTTAATAGATTCATAGGATTATAGCTACATAAAAATTTAGTCTTTTCGAAAAATTAACATATTTACAAAAAGTGAATAATAGAGTGAAGACCTTTTTTTATTGTCGATTTCATCGTGTATCTACTATAATGGAGAAAAAAGTAAAAGGTGAGTAGCATGAAGAAAAAGAAACAAAGACAAATACAAAGACAATCACAAGTGAATCAACCGAAGAAAGAAACACTTACATTAGGCGATCAATTAAATGATTCAATCATGCAACAATTAAAGAGTAAGAAGAAAGAGTTGCAAGTGAGGGAAGAGGAAAAAGAGGCAGCTGAACTGGAAAGAAAGCGCCAAGAACAAAAAGAACGTGAAAAGAATAAATCATTTGAAGAACTGCTAAGTGAAAGTAACCTTACTTGGAAAGACTTTAAATAATAAAAAATGATCAGTGGTATTTCACTGATCATTTTTTGACGAGCTTGTAAGAAAAGGGGAGTTAGAATGAGAAAAATTATCGTTGTTCCACATGAAAACCATTGGAGTGAAAAATTTCAAATGGAGGCTGAAAGATTAAAAACAGCGATGCCAGAAACGGTGAAAATTCATCATATTGGAAGTACGTCAGTGCCCGGACTGGCAGCTAAACCTATTATTGATATGATCATGGAAGTAGAAAATATCGAAAGAGTAGATGGGTGGAATGAACGATTTATAGAGCTTGGTTACATCGTAAAAGGGGAAAATGGTATTTCAAGACGCCGATATTTTATTCATGGAACTGAAGAAAAACGTTCGTATCATTTACACGTGTTTGAAAAAGGAAATCCAGAGATTGTAAGGCATTTAGCGTTTCGTGATTATATGATGGCTCATTGTGAAGAAGCAGAGGCATATGCAACCTTAAAGAGAGAATTAGCCGAAAAGTATACATATGATGGCACGTTATATACAGAAGGGAAAAATGAGTTTGTGCGCAATGTGGATGAAAAAGCGAAAGAATGGAGAGAAAATAACTTAAATGAATGAGTTCACGTTATTTTTTAGCTATATAAAAGTGTTATGTAAACTGTACGTATGTTTTGACTTTTGGGATGAATCTTGTTGAAATAAAGTTGTGGCTTATAAAAAATGTAACAATGAAAGGGAGACGACTGTGCATATTCCAACAACTACACTTCATAATGGCGTGAAAATGCCGATGATTGGTCTAGGCGTATATAAAGCGAAAGAAGGAGACGAAGTAAAGCAAGCAGTAAAAACAGCGTTAGAAGTTGGATACCGTTCGATTGATACAGCAACTGTATATGAAAATGAAAGCGGTGTCGGAGAGGCGATACGTGAATCAGGAATTCCAAGAGAAGATCTATTTATTACAACAAAAGTATGGAACGACGATCAAGGATATGAGGAGACACTCGAGGCATTTGAAAAGAGTTTAAAAAAATTACAAATGGACTATGTAGATTTATATTTAATACATTGGCCGGTAAGAGGGAAGTATGTTGATACGTACCGAGCTTTGGAAAAATTGTATGAAGAAGGTAAAGTGCACGCGATTGGTGTTTCTAATTTTCATAAACATCATTTAGAACTATTATTACCAAATTGCAAAGTGAAGCCGATGGTAAACCAAGTGGAACTTCATCCGATGTTGACGCAATTTGAGTTGCGCAATTATTGTCAAGATGAGCAAATTCAAATGGAAGCATGGAGTCCGTTAATGAGGGGCGGAGAAGTATTCCAGCATCCAATCATTCAGGCTATTGCTAACAAATATGAAAAAACACCTGCACAAGTTATATTAAGGTGGGATATTCAAAGCGGGATTGTTACAATTCCTAAATCTGTTACACCATCTCGTATTAAAGAAAACTTTACTATTTTTGATTTTGCACTAACTGAAGAAGAGATACGTCAAATTAACACGTTGAATCGTGATTTACATGTAGGAACGAATCCTGATAAATATGATACGTTATAAAAAAGACTGTCTCCTAATACTGGAGACAGTCTTCTATTTATCGGTAATTCGATATTTTTAACGATGCAAAGCATATGTGTCATATTTAACAATCTTTTGAAGTTGTATATATTCTTCTTTCGTTAAAGGTAACTGTTGGCTAGCTCGTATATTTTCCTGTAATTGTTGAAGCGAGCTTGCACCAGGTATAACAGCTGCAACAGTCTTATTATGTAAGCAATATTGAATAGCTGTTCCTGTTAAAGAGCGTTCTCCAATCGTTTCTTTTACACTCGCTAGAGTTGTATGTAATTCATCGTAAGAATAAGAGAGATAATCCTTTTCCTTTACTCTTTCTATTTTTCTTGCATTGTTGTCAGTTAAAATTCCTTTTGCAAGTGGCCCGCGGGCAATGACGCTAATTTGGTGTTCATTCAGAAGGGGGAACCATTCTTCAGGGCGACGATTTAAAAGGCTATATTCCATTAGTACACTAACGATGTTTGAGCGTTTTGCATACTCACGAACGACATTTGGGCGTATAGAAGAAATACCGTAATGGCGAATAATACCTTCCTTTTTCAATTCTTCAAAAGCTTCAATTGTTTCATCTATTGGATCTTCAATCGTTCCGCCATGAAGTTGGTAAAGGTCAATATAATCAGTTTGAAGTCTACGTAAACTTTCCTTTACTTCAGTCTTTATGTAAGCTTTAGAAGGATCCCAAGACCAGCCATTTTTTTCTTCTGTCCAACGATTTCCAACCTTCGTTGTAAGTACAATTTGGTCTCTTCTTCCCTTCAAGGCTTTTCCAACAAATTCTTCATTTAATCCGTAATCATATAAATCTGCTGTATCAAAAAAATTAATTCCTAAATCGATCGCTTCATCGATAATATGCATAGCTTCTGTTTCAGATGTACCGAGAGACATACAGCCAAGGCCCATTTCTGTAACAAACAAATCTGAGTTTCCTAATTGACGTTTTTTCATAGGTCAACCTCCTTACCTTTATTGTACGAGAGGGAAAAGAGGTTGACAAACGTTTACTTTTCGCTGTGCATTAACTGCCCGTAAAAGCATGATTAATGTTTCACTTTATTTGCTGTAATCCACTCTTGTACAGTTGTATACTCTTTGCTATATTGCTTTAGCTTATGGCGAATTTGCCATGCTTTTCCGACTAAAGTGACGCGATTTGGTAAAATATAAACTTTCATTTCTATCACGCTCCTTTCAATGTGGTAAAATGTATGAGGAAAGAATAGGAAATAGAACAGGGAGATGAAGTAGTATGAGTAATCTTGCAGAGAGAACAGTAAAAACTGAGCCGATTTTTGATGGTAGAGTTATAAAAGTTCGTGTTGATGATGTAGTATTACCAAATGGAGCAATGAGTAAACGTGAAATTGTAAATCACCCTGGTGCAGTTGCTATTATTGCTATTACTGATGAGGGGAAAATTGTGCTTGTTGAGCAGTATCGTAAAGCGCTTGAAAAGGCGATTATAGAAATTCCGGCTGGTAAGTTAGAACCTGGTGAAAAACCTGAGGTAACAGCAGTTCGTGAATTAGAAGAGGAAACAGGATATGTATGTGAAAATATGGAGCTCATTACTTCTTTCTATACATCTCCAGGATTCGCAGATGAAATTTTATATGTATATAAAGCGACAGGTTTGACAAAAAAAGAAAATAAAGCTGAGTTAGATGAAGATGAGTTTGTGGAATTAATGGAAGTATCGTTAGAAGAAGCGATTACTCTTATGAAAGATCTTCGTATTCATGATGCGAAGACGATGTTTGCAGTACAATATTTACAACTACAAAAATAAACACTCGCCAAAGGCGAGTGTTTTTTAATTGATTTTTGCATATACACGTGCATCACGTAAGCTACCATCTGGTGCTAGGAAATCATTTTCCATTGTGCCTTCTAGAATGAATTCTAGACGTTCTGCTAAGCTACATGCATTTATATTTGTTGCATCAGTACGAATTTCAATTCTTCTAGCGCCTAGTTTATCAAAGGCGAACTGAATTGCACCTTTAACAGCTTCGGTCATATAGCCTTGTTTTGTATAGGCACTATGTAGCCAGAAGTGAAGTGAAAACTTTGGAATATCCCAGTTTTCAGGCTTTAGTGTAATTGCTCCGATGAATGTACCAGATACTTTATCGTATAAGTGAAAATCAAGTGTTTCACGAAGTAAAAACTGTCCGTGAGCTTCGCGAACAATTTCTTCAGCACTCTCTTCTGTTTCAGCGTTAATTGGTATCCACGGTACTAAGTCTTCTAGAGAAGCTTGGATTGCTTCATATACTTCTGCACCATCACCTGGAAATGGTTTACGAACTTGCAAGCGTTCAGTTTGAAATAATGTTGGAAAATCTAATAATAATGGTTTCAAGAGAAATCCCTCCTATTCTCTACTTTTTAGTTTAGCAAAGTAGAGCGGAATTTCAATGTTAATTCGTCATACTTTTTTCTTTCTTTCATACATTTTTAATAAGAGTGTGAACGGAGGGAAGAAAAATGTGGCGAAAAAATTGGCAAGACCGTGTAATGTCTCACATACAGGAAAACTCTTCATTATATATATTTAACGCCGTTTTATTATTGATGGGAGTAATATTCGGAGCTATTCTGGTGAATAGTTTACAAATCAATCAAAAACAAGATTTATCATTTTATTTACAACGTTTTTTTGGACAAGTCTCTAAAGGAGAATTTGCCATTGCGGGCGAAATGTTTCGAGAAAGTTACTTTTCGCAATTAAAATACATCGGATTTATTTGGATTTTAGGGATTTCAATTATTGGATTACCACTTATTTTTATTTTATTATTTGTAAAAGGAGTTGTCGTTGGATTTACAGTTGGTTTTTTAGTAAGTCAGCATGGATGGAATGGATTATTATTAGCATTTGTATCTGTTTTGCCACAAAATTTAATTATCATTCCAGTCTTTCTCGTTATGACAACTATTGCTGCAAGTTTTTCTTTACGGATGATTAGGCATCAATTTATTAGAAAAATAACCGAGCCACTATTACCATTATTAATCCGTTATACATGCTTCTTTCTCGTAATTGGAGTGGTGTTAGCACTTGCTTCTAGTGTGGAGGCTTACGCATCACCAGTTTTAATGAAAGAAGTCGTTGAGGCTATTAATAAAAAATAAATACTTTTTGAGAATAATTATCAATTTGTTTTTATTGTTTTTTTCTTTTGACAGAAGCCCTTCTTCTGATATAATGGTGTAAGAGTGGCGAGGAGGGAGTAGTACCGAATGGAAGAAAGAATTGAACGAATTAAGAAGCAATTACATGCAGCGAGCTACAAATTAACACCGCAACGTGAAGCAACAGTTCGTGTGCTGCTAGAAAATGAAGAAGATCATTTAAGCGCAGAAGATGTTTACCTCCTTGTAAAAGAAAAGTCGCCAGAGATCGGATTAGCAACCGTCTATCGAACTTTAGAACTATTATCTGAGTTAAAAGTTGTCGATAAGATTAACTTCGGAGACGGTGTTTCACGCTATGACTTACGCCAAGAAGGTGCGCAGCGTTTCCACCATCATTTGATTTGTACACAATGTGGTGCTGTACAAGAAATACAAGAAGATTTACTTGGTGAAGTGGAAAGGAAAGTAGAACGAGACTGGAGCTTTAAGGTGAAAGATCATCGTTTAACATTCCATGGGATTTGTAAAAATTGTCAAGAAAATGAAACGGATGAAAAATAACCTTTTCCTATTTATCTAGGAAGAGGTTTTTTATTTGAATAAGGTATAAATTGGTGAAAGCTTGGCATATGTTGTAATAACTTATATTTTGGAGGAATTTACAATGCGCCGAGCTTTAAAATTAACTTTTGATGGAATAAAAGTATTTTTATTATTTACAAGTTGTACGATTTTGTTTTATTTCGCTATACTATGGATAAATGAAGAATATGAAAGCTATCATCGTTATGAAAAACCTAAAGAAGAGACTGTAGAAAAAGTATCAGGGAATGAAGAACCGGCAAAGGATGCTTTCGTAAATAGAATGATGTTTTTCTATGAAAATGGGGAGTAGTGTAGAGTGGAAGATCAATTAAAAGATTTTATTCATTATATGGTTGTCGAAAAAGGATTAGCAAAGAATACAGTAGTATCTTATGAACGGGATTTAAAAAGCTACGTAAAGTATTTGCAAAATGTGGAACAGACGAAAACTTTTCATGAAGTGACCCGTTTACACATTGTTAATTTTTTGCAGTATTTAAAAGAGAACGGAAAATCTTCGAAAACATTGGCGCGTCATATCGCATCAATTCGTTCGTTCCACCAATTTTTACTTCGTGAACGAGCGGTAGAACACGACCCATCCGTACATATTGAAACGCCACAAGGGGAACGGAAATTACCAAAAGTATTATCAGTTGATGAAGTAGAGGCGTTACTTCAAACACCAAAAATGACAAGTGCTTTTGGGATTCGTGATAAGGCGATGCTAGAGTTACTGTATGCGACAGGACTTCGTGTTTCAGAATTGATTGCACTCAATTTAGAAGATGTACATTTAACGATGGGATTTGTTCGTTGCATAGGGAAAGGGAATAAAGAAAGAATTATTCCACTAGGAAGTTTAGCAACGGAAGCGATTCAAAAGTATATTGAAAAAGGAAGAAGAGAATTAATGGGGAAAAAAGTAGTAGATGCACTCTTTTTAAACCATCATGGTAATCGTTTATCAAGACAAGGATTTTGGAAAATATTAAAACGATTAGCGAAAGAAGCAAATATTGAAAAAGAGCTTACACCTCATACGTTGCGTCACTCGTTTGCTACGCACTTATTAGAAAATGGAGCAGATTTACGTGCTGTACAAGAAATGCTTGGACATGCAGATATTTCAACGACTCAAATCTATACGCACGTTTCAAAAACTAGATTAAAAGATGTATATAAACAGTTTCATCCGAGAGCATAGTTACTATGCTCTTTTTTCATAGATTAAGAGGGGAAGACCGCTTCACAGAAACTTCACAAACATTTCGTATATTGTTTTCAGCAGAAGACTGGAATATTACAATGTATTTCCTCTATACTAAATAGAGTATAAAGGAGGAAATGATGATGAAAAAACTGATTATAACTTTATTTATCGCGATGCTAGCGTTGGCTGGCTGTAATACAAACAAAGAAGAACCGAAAAAAGAAAAGAAACTTGAAAGTGTAAACGTAGCAATTCAAACGAATCCGAAAGAAATTAAACCTGGTGAAAAAACAGAAGTACAAGCACTTGTTACACAAGGAAAAGAAAGAGTAACCGATGCCGATGATGTAAAGTTTGAAATTTGGAAAGATGGCGACGAGAAGCACGAGATGTTAGATGGTAAGCATAAAGGAAAAGGTGTTTATGCAGTAGAGAAAACATTTGAAACTGACGGAGTATATCATATTATTCCTCATACAAATGCACGTGATATGCACGTTATGCCAGAACATAAAGTTGCTGTAGGAAATGCGAAAGTAGAAGATGCAAAAAAAGAAAATAGTGATCACAGTGCAGGACATGGAGATCATAAAAGTGACACAATGATCCATCTTATGGCTGGAGACATAAAGGCAAATGCTGAATCTACAATGAAAGTTCATTTAAAGCAAAAAGAAGAAGCATTAACTGGTGCTGAAGTACAACTAGAGATTTGGAAAGATGGTGTTGAAAAACACGAATTTATTCCAGCGAAAGAAGGAAATAAAGGAGAGTATGAAACGAAACATACTTTCAAAGAGAACGGTGCTTACAAAGTGAAAGTACATGTAAGAAAAGGCGAATTGCATGAACATAAAGAAGAAACAATAGAAGTAAAATAAAAAGTAGCTCTTTAGAGCTACTTTTTATTTTTAATATGAAGAAATAAATCATAAAAAAATTAGCACTTCGTTGCAGAATGGATTACAATAGAAGTGTGAAGAAAATGAGAAATTCTACGAAAATGTATTAAAAAGAAAGCGTAAACATGTTATGATATCAGTATCAGATGTCTGACATCTGACTTAGAAAAAACTAGAAATGTTTTTGAATCGTTTCAAGTAAACGAAATAGGTTAGAAAATGATTTAAAGAAGTACTGTTTGACAATGAGAATTCTTTTTGATAACAGTTTCACTTTATAGCGTTTTGAACATACTACAAGAAGTAGAACTGAACTTATAGGAGGGCGCAGTTATGAATAAATATAAACGTATATTCCTAGTCGTAATGGACTCTGTGGGAATCGGTGAAGCACCAGATGCTGAGCAATTTGGTGATTTAGGATCTGACACAATTGGTCACATTGCTGAACATATGAATGGGTTACAAATGCCTAACATGGTGAAATTAGGTCTTGGTAACATTCGAGAAATGAAAGGTATCTCTAAAGTAGAGAAACCACTTGGATATTACACAAAAATGCAAGAGAAATCTACTGGTAAAGATACAATGACAGGTCACTGGGAAATCATGGGCCTTTACATTGATACACCATTCCAAGTGTTCCCGGAAGGATTCCCGAAAGAATTACTTGATGAATTAGAAGAAAAAACAGGCCGTAAAATTATCGGTAATAAGCCAGCTTCTGGAACTGAGATTCTTGATGAACTTGGTCAAGAGCAAATGGAAACAGGCTCTTTAATCGTTTATACTTCTGCTGATAGCGTATTGCAAATTGCAGCACACGAAGAAGTAGTGCCACTTGATGAGTTATATAAAATCTGTAAAATTGCACGTGAATTAACATTAGATGAGAAATACATGGTAGGTCGTGTTATTGCTCGTCCATTCGTTGGTGAACCTGGAAACTTTACACGTACACCAAACCGTCATGACTATGCATTAAAACCATTCGGCCGTACAGTAATGAATGAATTAAAAGATAGTGACTACGATGTAATTGCTATTGGTAAAATCTCTGATATTTATGATGGTGAAGGGGTAACTGAATCACTTCGTACGAAGTCTAACATGGATGGAATGGATAAGCTTGTAGATACATTAAATATGGACTTTACAGGTCTTAGCTTCTTAAACTTAGTTGACTTTGATGCATTATTCGGCCACCGCCGTGATCCACAAGGATACGGAGAAGCTCTGCAAGAATATGATGCACGTCTTCCAGAAGTATTCGCAAAACTAAAAGAAGATGATCTATTATTAATTACAGCAGACCACGGTAATGATCCAATTCACCCTGGTACTGACCATACACGTGAATATGTACCATTATTGGCATATAGCCCAAGCATGAAAGAAGGCGGACAAGAATTACCACTTCGTCAAACATTTGCTGATATTGGTGCAACAGTAGCAGAAAACTTCGGTGTGAAAATGCCAGAATACGGAACAAGCTTCTTAAACGAGCTAAAGAAATAGGGGGATAAACAAATGAATCGTGAACTTATTACAAAATCAGCTTCATACTTAAAAGAGAAATTTCAAGAGACACCACAAGTAGGACTAATCCTTGGATCAGGACTAGGTGTATTAGCAGACGAAATTGAGAACGCAGTAACAGTACCTTACAGTGAAATCCCTGAATTCCCAGTATCAACTGTAGAAGGCCATGCAGGTCAACTAGTATTTGGTACACTTCAAGGTGTAACAGTAGTAGCAATGCAAGGACGTTTCCACTTCTATGAAGGATACGACATGCAAAAAGTAACATTCCCAGTTCGTGTTATGAAAGAACTAGGTGTAGAAACAGTAGTTGTAACAAACGCAGCTGGTGGTGTAAATACATCATTTGAGCCAGGCGATCTTATGTTAATTTCAGACCACATTAACTTCATGGGTACGAATCCATTAATCGGACCAAATGATTCTGAAATGGGCGTACGTTTCCCTGATATGTCTACGTCATATACGGTAGAACTTCGCGAAATGGCGAAACAAGTTGCAGCAGACTTAAATATTAAAGTACAAGAAGGTGTATACGTAGGAATGACAGGTCCTGTATATGAAACACCTGCTGAAATTCGTATGCTTCGTACACTTGGCGGAGATGCAGTTGGTATGTCAACAGTACCTGAAGTAATTGTAGCGCGTCATGCTGGTATGAAAGTGTTAGGTATTTCTTGTATTTCAAATATGGCAGCTGGTATTTTAGATCAACCACTTCACCACGATGAAGTAATTGAAACGACAGAACGTGTTAAAGCTAACTTCTTAGCATTAGTAAAAGCAATCGTAAAACAAATGAAGGGGTGACTTCACAATGAGAATGGTGGACCTAATTGCAAAAAAACGTGACGGACATGCATTAACGACAGAAGAAATTAACTTTATTGTTGAAGGATATACGAATGGTGATATTCCTGATTATCAAGTAAGTTCACTTGCAATGGCAATTTTCTTCCAAGATATGAACGATCAAGAGCGTGCCGATTTAACGATGGCAATGGTAAATAGCGGTGATACAATCGACTTATCAGCTATTGAAGGTGTAAAAGTAGATAAGCATTCAACAGGTGGTGTTGGTGATACAACGACACTTGTATTAGGTCCATTAGTAGCCGCTTTAGATGTACCAGTAGCGAAAATGTCTGGACGCGGTTTAGGACATACTGGTGGTACAATTGATAAATTAGAAGCAGTTCCAGGATTCCATGTGGAAATTGAAAACGATGAATTCATGCGTCTTGTAAATGAAAACAAAATCGCTGTTATCGGTCAAAGTGGTAACTTAACACCTGCTGATAAAAAGCTATATGCACTTCGTGATGTGACAGCAACAGTAAACTCAATTCCGCTTATTGCAAGTTCGATTATGAGTAAAAAAATTGCTGCTGGTGCAGATGCAATTGTTCTTGATGTAAAAACTGGAGCAGGTGCATTTATGAAAACGGATGAAGATGCAAAACGTTTAGCAGAAGCAATGGTACGTATCGGTAATAACGTTGGTCGTAACACGATGGCAGTTATTTCTGATATGAGTCAACCACTCGGTGAAGCTATCGGTAACGCATTAGAAGTTCAAGAAGCAATTGATACATTACAAGGTAAAGGGCCGAAAGATTTAGAAGAGCTATGTTTAACACTTGGAAGTCAAATGGTGTACCTTGCTGGACAAGCTTCATCTTTAGAAGATGCACGTGAAAAGCTAATTGAAGTAATGAACAACGGAAAAGCGCTAGAATCATTTAAAACGTTCTTATCAGCGCAAGGCGGCGACGCATCTGTTGTTGATGACCCTTCTAAATTGCCACAAGCACAATTTAAAATTGAAGTGGAAGCGAAAGAAGACGGATATGTATCAGAAATCGTTGCAGACGAAATCGGAACAGCAGCAATGCTTTTAGGAGCAGGACGTGCAACGAAAGAGTCTGAAATTGATTTAGCAGTTGGTCTAATGCTGCGCAAAAAAGTAGGCGATAGCGTGAAGCAAGGTGAATCTCTCGTTACAATTTACGCAAACCGCGAAAATGTTGAAGATGTAAAAGCGAAAATTTATGAGAACATGAAGATCTCTAAAGAACACGTAGATGCACCAACTTTAGTACACGGTATCGTAACGAAGTAATAAAAAAAAGCTGAGGAGATTTCTCCTTGGCTTTTTTTACTATTTTTTGTTTATAATAATAATGGGTGAAATTATGATTAGAATTTGTGCAGTAACAAAAACAGATGAAGTATTATATGATGTTTCTCTAGAAGAAACAAAGAAAGACCATATTGTATGGTATTGGCTAGATTTATATAAGCCAACGAAAGAAGAGTATACATATATTCTGCAAGACCATTTTAAGTTCCATCCCCTTGCAATTGAAGACTGTATAGAATATGTACAGAGGCCAAAAGTTGATTTTTATGATGGATATAACTTTTTAGTACTTCATGCATTTGGGGAAGATGGACTAGAACCGCACGAAATCGATTTATTTATTAGTGATCGTTATATTGTTTCTTTCCACTTTTCTCATAACAATGCAATCGAAAGAGTATGGAAAACACTTGGAGAAAAGAAGCGTATTAAAAATAGTCCTTTACACGTAGCTCATACAATTATCGACCAAATTGTAGATGACTATTTTGCGCCTGTATATTACATTGAGGATCATTTAAATGCAATTGATGATAATTTAACGGGGGAGACAGCAGGAAGTGTATTAGAAGAGGTATTTGATATACGTACAGATTTATCAAAGCTAAGGCGTACAATTATTCCGATGCGTGATTTATTATATCGTATTTTAAATTCGACTCGTTTTTACGGTATAAGCGATCATGAAATTTACTTTAAAGATATACATGATCATTTGCTTAAACTAACAGAAATGATTGAGGCAAGCCGAGAGTTAACAGCAGATATTCGGGATAGTTATTTTTCATTAAACTCACATCATATGAATAACATTATGAAAACATTAACTGTATTCTCGACTATTTTCATGCCATTAACATTTATTGCGGGAGTATATGGAATGAACTTTACGCATATGCCAGAGCTTGGTGGACAATATAGTTATTTTATTTGTCTACTTATTATGGCACTAATTGGCGGCGGAATGATGGCCTGGTTTTATAAAAAAGGATGGTTTAAGTAAAAAAACACCGAGGATTTCCTCGGTGTTTTTTTTAACCAATAGCATGTAATACAAACATAGCTAAGAATAAGCATGTAATGATATACATAGATGGTGCGACTTCTTTACGCTTTCCAAGAGCAACTTTTAAGATAGGGTAAGCAATAAATCCGAACGCAATGCCATCAGCGATACTATATGTGAGCGGGATCATAACGATAATTAAGAATGCTGGAAATCCTTCTGAAAAGTCATTCAGAGGAATTTGTTGAATGCTTGTAATCATCAGACCGCCAATAATAATTAAGATTGGTGCAATGGCACTATCAGGAATTAATTTGACAAATGGAAGAGCAAACAGTGATGCAAAGAATAGCAACCCAGTAACGATAGACGTCAGACCTGTCTTACCACCTGCAGTAATACCTGCGGCACTTTCTACTGTTGAAACGGTAGGACTTGTGCCAAATAGACCACATGTCATTGCTGAAATTGCATTGGCTTGGTAAGCACGTGGGAATTTACGATCATCTTCTAATAAACCGTGCAGAAGTCCCATGTTCTCAAAGATAAGCACCATGCTTAAAGAGAATGTTGCAATCCAAAATGGTAAGGAAGAAAGTTTCCCAAATGACATAGCTCCAAACACATCACCGTAATTAGCGAATGAGAATGAACTACTTCCCACTTGACTCGTATCCACAAGACCAAATAGCCAGGCGATACCAGTTCCTATTGCAATCGTCCATAAAAAGTTTCCACGTACGTTACGAATAAATAATACAAGTGCAATGATAAGAGTAAGTAATGTCGCAAGAACGACAGGATTACTTAATTTCCCCATTGCCACAGCAGTATTTGGGTTCGAAACGACTAAACCACCTTTTTGCAATCCGATAAACGCTAAAAATAATCCGATGCCGACAGTAATCGCTTCCTTTAATGACTTTGGAATTGATACTGATAGCACGCGAGCGATTGGTGTAAAAGCGGCAATTGCAAAAATAATACCAGAGATAAAGACAGCAGCCAATGCTTCTTGCCAAGTTAGTCCAAGCGTATGCACAGCTGTGTACGTGAAGAATGCATTTACACCCATACCCGGGACAAGAATAGCAGGTGCATTTGCCCAAAATGCCATGAGTAGACATCCGACAAATGAACTAAAAACAGTTGCTAAAATTCCAGCTTCAAGAGGAATACCAGCATCTGATAAGATTGACGCATTTACAATCATAATATATACGATTGTGAAAAATGACGTAACTCCAGCTAATACTTCTTGTTTTGGTGATGTTTCGTGTAAACCTAATTTAAATGTTCTTTCAAGTATTCCTTTCATGTTAAACCTTCTTTTTCATATCCCTCTCCCACCCGTGATATCTCTTATGTAAGAGCTCACCGTTCTTTATTATATCAGAACATCATGTTTTTACAACAAGTAAAATGATAACGTTTACTTGTAAAGAGAATTCGTTATAAATACGTAAAAATAGCCCGTATGGATGAAATGATTTCTAATTCACCCGATTGAATGGGAGGGGCTGCTTGCGCATGTAAAGTAGCATAAGACGTAACCTCCCGTGGTAATTGGGCAGATTCTTCAACGAATGAGAGGGGAACAGGATTAATATTTAAATTATATGTACTCGCAATAGCACGAGCTTTTTCTACTGCTTGGTGCAGAGCTTGAATGAGAGCTTGCTCATAATATTTATTTGGATGAGATACTCGGAAACGTAAACCTTTTGCTACATTTGCGCCATTTGAAACGGCTATATCATATACTTCCCCAGCTTTTTGTACATTTAAAACGGTAATTTCATACAAATGCTCCACGCGGTATCCTTGTAGCAATGCTTTATCATTTACATATTCGTATTGAGGAGTAATTGTATAAGAAATCGTTTCTATATCTTTATCGGCAATACCAAGCTGTTTAAGTGCATCCAGCAATTGTTTGGATTGCACTGCATTTTCTTCTTGAGCCTGTTTTACATTTTTATCATCTGTTCGAATGCCAAGCGTTAATATAACAACATTCGGTTTTGCTTTGACAACGCCTTCGCCTTGTACAGTAATAGTAGCTTCTTTACCAGTATTAGCTGTGCGTACGTTGTGTAAATAAGGATTCATTCCACCCTGCATTTTCCATCACCATCCTTTTTATATGTATATGTGTGAACAAAAAAGAAATTTATATGAAAAAAGTTACATAAATGAGAATGTTGAGGAAAGAAAGCATGTACAACATAGGTATTTATAGATTATAATATGTGTAAATATGATAAAAAAGGGACGAGGCTATTGAACGAAAAAAGAGAAACGCTGATTTTAGATTTATCTGCATCATTTCGAAAAATGATACGTTTATTACAAAATGATATTAATACACGTTTTGCAGAACATATGCCATATAATGAATTTTCTGTATTACGTGCGTTATTTTTAAAGAGTCCACAGATGGCTTCGCAAATTGCGAGTGAAGTAAACGTAACCTCCAGTCATATTACAGCTGTTACAGATCGTCTCGTACGAAAAGGATTAGTAGAAAGAAAACGTTCTAATTCAGATCGTCGAATCGTGTATTTAGAAATTACAGAGCACGGAAGAGAAGTAACTGAAAAACTTGAAGCTGTGCGTAAAGAATATTATAAAGAGAGATTTAAAGGTTGGAGCGACCAAGAAATAGAAATGGTCTTAGAACTATTTGGCCGCGTATTATAATAAATGAGGATAGGAAGCGAAAGCATTCCTATCCTTTTTCTTTTGAATAAAAATATTTTGAAACTCCGATACTTTAATTAAAAGATCGGAGGAAAGATTATGAAATATATTGCTGCACTTACCATTTTATTTGGTGGTTTTTTCTATTTTCAAACATTTACGTACGCAGATACGCCTATCCAAGTGGTACGAAAAGAAGTGAAGTACATTGAAACCGATAATACAGTCTTATATTCGAAATTATGGGTTCGTTCTATGCAAAACGCAGTATTATTCCACCATAGCGATAATATTCGTAATCAGGACACATTACGTAATGTAACAAGTTCATCGCTTGTTAAAGCGAAACAACTATCTTTTCAGAAAGCAGCACTCTATATACCGAGACTATCGCAATACGTATCAAAAATAGGAAAAGAAAATATTCAAGTGTACTACATTGCGATTCACTATAATGTGAAAAAAGAAAATGCATATCAATTAGATGGCATGAACTATTTTCTACAAGTATTTGTGAAAGAGCGTGGGGAATGGAAAATTGCTGAAAGTGTAGTTGCACCGACAGAGCAAATTGTGCAAAATGGTGATGGATTTGGGATGAAAGAAGAGATGGTGTATGGGGATAGGAGAGAGAATGTGAAATAACCTCTTTATTTAGATAGGGACATATATAATAAAAAGCATTGCTCTTATGCAATGCCTTTTTATTTAGTTCATATAAGAGTTAAATAATTCATAACATCTTTCTTTTGTCAGCTTCTATTAATGCCATTGTTCCGTTTTTATAGTTTCACATCTATAATGCTTTTTGAAACATGTATTCATCACCTTAATGTATGTTTATTTCCCTCCAAAAGCAAACTTCAATTTTAATAGACGTGTAAAAATGAAGTAACTTATGGTAGCGAATAGGAAAAATCCAACATAATAAGACAGAAGTGCATCTCGTCCGCCTAATATTCTACCACCAAGTAGTCCGAAGCATAGAACAGTGCAAATTATGAACCATTTTTGCAAGTTAGGAAACAATAGTATTTTTCCACTTTGTTCGTTCGGTGTACGTGTGTATAGAAAGGTTGATATTGATAAAAAGGTAATGATGTAAGCAAATGGTGTTAATAGTGTCCAAGGAGAAGGTACAGAAATACGCTCCGTAGGATTGTCCTGTGATACACTGGGAAGTTTATTGCCATAGTCATCAAATGTTTCTATCGGGTGGTAATCATAAGTAATAGAAAAATATTCTAATGGTGAAATGATACCTATATGTTGTAAGTACTCATGAGTATGGTGCTCTATTTCTCCCATTGCATCTACAGACCATTGTGTGTGTGAATAAATGAATCCGGAAATTAACAATCCAAAACCGTATGGTAAAAATAATAGAATGATAGTTAAAATACTTTGAGAAAATATATGTCCAGTAAGAGTCCCGATAAATAAGGCGAATGTATAAATAGCGATAAGTACAACGGTAGCATATAGAAAGTAACTATAGAACGGAGCGAAGGTTTGATACTCATTGTGAAACGACATGTTCTTTATTCCGTACATGCTAATCCAGCAAACAATTTGTACTGTAATAATATTCAAAACACCAAGCCACCATTTTGTTAAAAAAATATCCTTTCGTTTAAAAGGCATCGAGAATAGAAAATCAGTTGATTGATTATTACGTTCCCATCCAATTAAAAGACAAGCGAGTGCAATTAGAGTAGCTCCTTGAAAGAAGACGGCACCATCAGA
The DNA here is from genome assembly GCF_001816185.2 of Bacillus sp. RZ2MS9. NCBI lineage: Bacteria > Bacillati > Bacillota > Bacilli > Caryophanales > Bacillaceae > Bacillus > Bacillus sp. RZ2MS9. The sequence goes on along the minus strand of NZ_CP049978.1, from coordinate 4,040,004 downwards.
TGTCTGAAAATAGTAGGAGTAGTAATATGCATAGTCACCAAACTTCATTTTTGATAGTTTTAGTTGCATTTGCGCTTCTTGATAATATTTATAAGGTAGTTGATATAAACTAGTTAACCAAAATAATAGAATTATATATTTTCCTTGCTTCCATTGCCTTATCCATAAAGCTTTATGAAACATGCGAATCCTCCTCAAACGTTGTGATAAAAATATCTTCGAGCGACATGGCTAATTCTTCAATGAGCAGTGGCTGTTCTTTATGAAACTTTTCTAATGTAGCTGCCACATTTCCCTCAATTAAGATTGTATATACTTTTCCTGTTTGATTTAATATTTTAATATTGCTTAAGTTTTCTAGTTTTTGAGGTAGTGAACGTTCATAAGCAACTTGTATTTTAGCAAATCGTGATTTTGCATCGTCTAGTGATGTAATAGACGAGATAGTATGGCCTTTTAATATAATAATTGTATCTGCAATTTGTTCTACTTCATCTAAATGGTGAGTGGAGATGAAAATGGTAATCTCTTTTTCTGCAACTTCTCCAACGAGAAACTGTAAAATTTTCCTTTTCACGATAGGATCAAGTCCATTTGTCGGTTCATCTAAAATGATATATTCTGCCTTTGTAGAAACGGCTAAAATGATGGCGAGCAGTGCTTTCATTCCTTTTGAATAACTACGAATTCGTTTATTTGGTAAGTTAAAACGTTCTAACAGTTCATAGAAATGTGTTTCATCAAATGCGGTATAAACTTCTTTATAAAACTTTACGATTTCTTTTATCGTATAGCCGTTCAGTATATTAGTAGAATCAGGAACATATACAATTCTTTGCTTTATTTCAGGAAACTGATGAATGTTTGTATCTTCATATGTAACAGTTCCCTCGTCTGGGTCTAAAATACCGACCATCGTTCGCAATAAAGTTGTTTTCCCCGCACCGTTTCTTCCGAGTAATCCGATGATACTCCCTCTTTGCAATGTGAAAGAAACATCGTCTAAAATTGTTTGATTATCAATTGTTTTCTTCAAGTTTGTCACTTTCAACATCCGTATTCCCTCCAATCTCTTTATAGTATGAATCTATCCAATCATGAATTTTATCTTTCGTAATACCAAGATAAGAGGCTTCTAATAGTAATTGATGAAATTGCTTTTCAACCATAGCGATTTTCCTTTCGTCTAATGTTGGGGTAATCGATTGGGATACAAATGTTCCTTTTCCTCGTAACGTTTCAATAATTCCTTGTCGCTCTAACTCTTGATACGCTTTACTCACTGTATTTGGATTTATAACGAGTAAAGAAGCGAGTTCGCGTACAGAAGGAAGTTTATCACTTGGAGCCAACATGTTTTTCAATACGAGTTCTTTTATATTTTGAACAATTTGTTCCCATATCGGAGTGTTGCTTCTTGGGTCAAGTTGAATATGCAAGAGCAATGTCTCCTTCCTCATATGTATTAAGTGTACTACTGTATGTAATACACTTAATACAATATAGGGGACGAATGTATTTGTCAACTGAAAATGTTAGAAAAATTTGGTATTAAAAAAAGGTAAATTGGAAAAAATAGGTCTGATATAGAATGGAGGGTTAGTCATGAAGCGAGTTTTTGGAATACTTGTTTGTTTCATGTTATTGCTTTCTGGAACTTCAGTGAGTTTCGCACAATCTGAGAAAACGAAGCAGGAGAAAACAGAAGAAACAACACCGAAGTTAGCGGAACAATCGTCGTCAGCAATCGTAATTGAGCAAGATACAGGTAAAGTTTTATTTGATAAAAACCCAAATGAAAAATTACCACCTGCTAGTATGACAAAGATTATGACAATGCTTTTAATTATGGAACAAGTTGAAAAAGGAAAACTAAAACTGACCGATAAAGTTAGAGCGAGCGAACATGCAGCTTCAATGGGTGGATCGCAAATCTTTTTAGAACCTGGGGAAGAGATGACTGTAAACGAGATGTTAAAGGGTATTGCAATTGCATCTGGAAATGACGCATCTGTTGCAGTAGCCGAGCATATCGCAGGTTCAGAAGAAGGATTTGTAAATATGATGAACAAAAAGGCGAAAGATCTAGGGCTGAAAAATACACATTTTCAAAACCCAACAGGTCTTCCGGCCAAAGACCATTATTCGACAGCAAATGATATGGCTATAATGGCGAGAGAATTGATGAAGTATCCACTTATTCGTAAATACACAGGTAAGTACGAAGATTATTTACGTGAAGATACGGATAAAAAGTTTTGGCTCGTTAATACGAATAAGCTAGTACGTTTTTATCCTGGCGTAGATGGAGTAAAAACAGGTTTTACGACAGAAGCGAAATATTGTTTAACAGCATCGGCTGAAAAAAATGGCATGCGTGTCATTTCAGTTGTCATGGGAGCACCAACATCAAAAGAACGGAACAACCAAGTGACGAAGCTTCTTGACTACGCATTTGGTCAATATATGACAAAGAAATTGTATACGCGCGGCGAAAAAATTAAGACAGTTCAAGTAGGGAAAGGGAAAAAAGAAAAAGTAGATTTAGTTGCATCAGATAATGTTTCTCTTCTTATGAAGAAGGGCGAGAATATGGACAAGGTAAAACAAGAAGTAATTGCTGAAAAGAAAGTAAAAGCACCGATTAAAAAAGGTGACGCGCTTGGTACACTTGTTATTAAAAAAGATAAAGATGTTTTATTAAAACAAACAATTGTAGCAAAAGAAGATGTTGCTGCAGCGAGCTGGTGGGAGTTATTTAAAAGAAGTTTTGGGATGTTTTCAACATCAAAATAGCGGCAAATATTTTGCCGCTTTTCTATTCGTATGTAAGTGAATAATGCTGAAAGGTTTCACTTTATGACGAAATAGTTCTTCTTTTGTCAGCAGGAAGGATTCTTATTTTGTATCACGAAAATCTTTATGTATGTGAATAAGTAAAGTTTGAGCATAAGGAGGAAATCGTGTGAGTCTTTCCATGCAATTAGAAGTAAAACGTGACGTCCTATGTGTGAGACTAGAGGGTGAATTAGATCATCATACGGCTGAAGAGTTGCGAACGAAAGTAACAGATATGATTGAGACACATGGTGTTCATCATATTGTTTTGAGCCTAGAGAACTTATCTTTTATGGATAGTTCTGGTCTAGGTGTTATATTAGGCCGATATAAACACGTAAAGGGATTAGGTGGAGAAATGGTTGTTTGTGCAATTTCACCGCCTGTTAAGCGTTTATTTGAAATGTCGGGCTTATTCAAAATCGTTCGCTTAGAAGAAAGTGAAGCGCACGCGCTCGCGACGTTGGGGGTGGCATAGATGAGAAATGAAATGAACCTTCAATTTTCAGCATTAAGTCAAAATGAATCGTTCGCTCGCGTTACAGTAGCGGCTTTCATTGCACAACTAGATCCAACGATGGAAGAATTAACGGAGATTAAAACAGTTGTGTCAGAAGCGGTTACAAATGCAATTATTCATGGATACGAAGGAAATGCAGAAGGTATTGTTTATATTTCTGTAATTTTGGAAGAAGCAATGGTGAAACTCACGATTCGAGATGAAGGGATTGGAATCTTTAACTTAGATGAAGCGAGACAACCCCTTTTTACAACTAAACCTGAATTAGAGCGTTCCGGAATGGGATTTACTATCATGGAAAATTTTATGGATGAAGTAGAAGTTATTTCAAACGAATCTTTCGGGACAACAATCCATTTGACAAAATACTTATCAAATAGTAACGCTCTATGCAATTAAGGAGAATAGCCTATGGACATAGAGGTCAAAAATGAGAAGAAGAAACCTCAGTTAAAGGACCACGAGCTAAAAGCGTTAATTCAAAAAAGTCAAGATGGAGATCAACAAGCGAGAGATACAATCGTTCAAAGTAATATGCGCCTCGTTTGGTCGGTTGTACAGCGGTTTCTTAATCGAGGATACGAACCAGACGACCTATTTCAAATTGGATGTATTGGGCTCTTGAAATCGGTAGATAAATTTGATTTATCTTTCGACGTGAAATTTTCAACATATGCAGTTCCAATGATTATTGGTGAAATACAACGTTTCTTACGTGATGATGGATCAGTGAAAGTTAGTAGGTCTTTAAAAGAAACAGGAAACAAAATTCGAAAGATGAGAGATGAGCTTTCGAAAGAATTCGGAAGGGCTCCAACGATTAATGAAGTGGCAGAGGCACTAGAACTAACGCCAGAGGAAGTTGTTCTAGCACAAGAAGCGAGCCGGGCCCCTTCGTCTATACATGAAACTGTATATGAAAACGATGGAGATCCAATCACTATTTTAGATCAAATTGCAGATCAATCTGAAGCGAAATGGTTCGATAAAATTGCTTTAAAAGAAGCGATTAGAGAACTAGATGAACGAGAGCGCTTAATTGTATACTTGCGTTACTATAAAGATCAAACACAGTCAGAAGTAGCAGAGCGCATAGGCATTTCGCAAGTACAAGTTTCAAGACTTGAAAAGAAAATATTAAAACAGATGAAAGATCGAATAGACGAATAATTGTCTATTCGATTTTTTTATGCCGTTAATAGGAGAGAGATGTTAATTTTCGCAAAAATTAACAGAATTTATTGATAATTTAGTTAATTTAAAATATAATCCAAGTATGAACTTGTCATAAAGGGGGAAGGAAACATGGAAACGAGGCAACAATGGGGAACGAGAGCTGGATTTATTTTTGCAGCGGTCGGATCTGCCGTTGGATTAGGAAACATATGGCGTTTTCCTTATACAGCGTATGAAAATGGAGGAGGAGCATTCTTTTTACCGTACTTATTTGCATTATTAACGACTGGTATTTCATTGTTAGCGTTTGAGTTTGCCCTTGGTCATCGTTATCGTGGTTCAGCACCACTTACATTTTTCCGTATTAGCCCGCGTGCCGAATTTATTGGATGGTGGCAAATGTGCGTAACATTTATCGTTTCAACATATTATGCAGTGATTATTGCTTGGTCTATATCGTATACATACTTTGCAATTACTGGAGCATGGGGAAAAGACACGCAATCATTTTTATTTAAAGAGTACTTACATGTTGCAGATAAGCCAGGGCAATTTGGAGGACTTGTACCGGAAGTATTAATTCCATTAGCTCTCGTTTGGATTATTGTACTTGGCGTTGCATTTAAAGGAGTTAAAAAAGGAATAGAAGTTGTTAACCGTATATTTATTCCTTTATTAGTTGTTATGTTCCTTATTATCGTCGTTCGTGCAGTGACGATGGAAGGTGCTATGCAAGGACTAGATGCATTCTTTAAACCAGATTGGAGTCGTATTTTTGATGGGAAAGTATGGCTTGCTGCTTATGGTCAAATATTCTTTAGTTTATCTTTAGCATTTGGAATTATGATTACGTATTCTAGTTATTTACCGAAAAACTCGGATACAACAAATAATGCCTTTATTACTGGATTTGCAAACTCAGGATTTGAATTATTAGCAGGTATTGGGGTCTTTGCAGCTCTTGGATTTATGGCGAATAATATGGGAGTACCGGTTGATAAAGTAGCAAGTGCTGGCGTTGGGCTTGCGTTCGTAGTATTTCCGCAAATTATTAATGAATTGCCGATGTCACCGTTGTTTGGTGTATTATTTTTCTTATCGTTAACGGTTGCTGGAATCACATCACTTATTTCACTCGCGGAAGTATGTTTTGCCGCTGTATCTGAAAAATTCAGTTTAAGTCGGGAAAAAACCATTGGAATTATGGGAACCCTTCTCGTGTTAGTTTCTCTTGTATTTGCAACACGTGGTGGGCTTATGTTCTTAGATGTTGTCGACTATTTCGCTAATAATTTCGGATTAATTACAATTGCACTTGCGGAAGTAGTGACGATAGGGCTCATTTTACGTCGTTTACCAGTTTATCAAAATCATGCAAACTTTGTATCTGATATTAAATTAGGAACGTTTTGGAGAGTGAGTTTACTCGTTATTACTCCGCTTATGTTAGGGTATATGCTAATTGATGGTACAATCCAAAATATTAAAAAGAATTATGGAGATTATCCGACTGAGTTTGTTATAACGTATGGTTGGTCGATAGCAGCAGCCTTCCTTATCGTTGCGCTAATTATTAGTCTAAAGAAATGGAATGCACAAATACATTCGGATTCTGCCAAGCTTGAAAAAGAATGGAAAGATCGAGGTGTTTCATAATGAGTGGATCAGCAATTATGATGATGGTTATTGGAATAGTAGTCATTTGGGGAGGGCTTGCATTAAGTATTGCAAACTTATTTAAGAAAAAGGCATAAGTAAAAAACATCTGTACCGAAATGGTGCAGATGTTTTTTTATGAAAAAATTGTATTAGAAAAAAATTCAATAACCATACTACAACTACGAGGAAGAGTGAAGGGGTGAATGAAAGTTGGAACAAACGATTTATATTAAAATGCGCAATCGTTTAAAAGTTTCTCCTACTTATGAAGTAAAGCTGGGCGATGTTGCTCAACTTGCCGGAGATTCTTCCGTAGTTGAGTTGTTACAAAATGAGATAGTTTACAAAATAACAGCGCATGATAAGACGCATGTTGTAATTGATGTTATGAAAGTAATTGAGATTATTCAACAGAAAGCATCTCATCTACAAATTAATTTACTCGGTTCTGGACAAACTCTTGTTGAAATTATATACGAAAAAAAGAAGACACACCCAATTTTTTTCGGGCTTGTATGGCTGTTACTTTTCATTGGAGCGGCCCTTGCGATCTTTTATTTCCATGAAGATGTAAGTATGCAACAAGTACATCAACGGTTATATTACATGATTACTGGAGAATTTAATGCGCAACCACTTTTATTTCAAATTCCTTATTCTTTAGGTCTTGGCTTAGGGATGGTTTTATTCTTTAATCATGTATTTCAAAAGCGAATTAATGAAGAGCCGAGTCCGCTAGAAGTTGAGATGTTTCAATACCAACAGTCACTTGATCAGTATGTAATCGTTAATGAAAACAAGGATAATATGAAACAACTTACCGATGATTGAGTCTGGATTTGTTATTTTAATTGGTTTAGCTGGAGGGATTGCGGTAGGTAGCGGATATGTCGCATTTTTAGCTGTACTTGGTATAATCCCCCGTTTAGCCCAATTAACGAGAAGTGGAAAGCATATTCAATATTTTGAGTGGGCAGTTATTGCAGGTACTTTAACAGGGGCTTGGTGCAGTTTGAAAAACATTACATTTCAAACGTCGCAATATTGGCTCGTTATATTAGGGATATTTTGTGGCACGTTCATTGGAATGCTTGCTGCGGCATTAACAGAGGTGTTAAATGTTCTGCCTATTTTAGCGAAACGAGTAGGGGTAGAGGGGAAGATTATTGTTTTGCTCGTTGCTCTTGTACTTGGGAAAGTAATAGGATCGTTGTTTCACTGGATTTATTTCGTAAAGTAGGAGGCAGTATATAAATGACAAGTCAGAAATTGAAGGATGATTACATAAATAAAGTGAAGGAGTATCATCCAAAGCCAAACTATTTACTAAATTGTATCAAAGCATTTCTTGTAGGTGGACTCATTTGCACAGTTGGAGAAGTATTGATGAAATTTTATATACATTATTTTCACTTCAGTGAACAAGAGGCAGGAAATCCAACTGTTGCAACCCTTGTTTTATTATCCGCGATTTTAACAGGGTGTGGTGTATATGATAAAATCGGTCAATTTGCTGGAGCAGGATCAGCGGTACCGGTAACAGGATTTGCAAATTCTATGGCGAGCGCTGCCTTAGAACATAAGAGCGAAGGGGTTGTTCTAGGGATTGCTACAAATATGTTTAAACTGGCAGGAAGTGTGATTGTATTTGGGGTTGTTGGTGCATATATCATTGGGTTAATAAGGTATACCTTTAAAATTTTTATGTCTTAAAGGAGGGGCTAGTATGAGGTTGACCGGAAAACAAACGTGGGTATTTCAAAATGATATATATGTGAATGCAACGGGTACTGCTGTCGGTCCGAAAGAAGCTGAGGGCCCTCTTGGGAAAAAATTTGATATTTCATATGATGACTTGCATTGTGGAGAAGAAAATTGGGAGCTCGCCGAACGAAGATTAATGTCAGACTCAATTCAACAAGCAGTGCAAAAAGGGAATATAAAAACATCGCAAATTGATTTCTTTTTAGCGGGAGATTTATTAAATCAAACAGTGACAGCAAATTATGTTGCGCGTAAGTGGGGCATTCCTTTTTTAGGAATGTTTAGCGCTTGTGCAACGTCTATGGAGACTTTAGCAGTTGGCTCAGCTTTTATAGACGGTGGATTTGCAAATCGTGTCTTAGCTACAGTAAGCAGTCATAATGCAACGGCTGAAAGACAATTTCGCTATCCAACAGAGTACGGTGGGCAAAAACCAGGGACAGCAAATTCAACTGTGACTGGTGCAGGATCTATATTAATTAGCAATGAAAAAAGTGCAATTAAAATTACGTCAGCTACAATCGGAAAAGTGCAAGATTTAGGAATTACAAATCCTTTGGATATGGGGGCAGCGATGGCTCCAGCAGCAGCTCATACAATTCAACAACATTTTGAAGATTTAAGAAGAAGTGCCGATGATTATGATTTGATTGTTACGGGTGATTTATCAGCTGTTGGGACGCCGATTGCGAAACAACTTTTACTTGAGGAAGGTTATGATCTTGGGCATATATACAATGATTGTGGATTGATGATTTATGAATCAAGTCAAGAAGAAGTGTTTGCAGGTGGTAGTGGTTGCGCTTGTTCAGCAGTTGTTACGTATGGCCATTTATTACACGAGATGCAAAAAGGGAATTTACAACGAATTTTTGTCGTTGCGACTGGTGCATTATTAAGCCCGATGATGATGCAACAGAAGGAAACGATTCCAACAATTGCACATGGTGTCGTATTTGAGAGAGTTAAAGGAGAGTGAATTGTGGATTTTATATATGCATTTCTTGTAGGTGGAGCTATTTGTTTAATTGGGCAACTATTGTTAGATTTCGTAAAGTTAACACCAGCTCATTTAATGGCAACTTTTGTAGTCATCGGAGCAATTTTAGATGGATTTGGATTGTACGATAAACTAATAAAATTTGCAGGTGCTGGAGCGACAGTCCCTATTACAAGTTTTGGACATTCACTATTGCACGGAGCAATGCATGCAGCAGAAAAACATGGATATTTAGGAATTGGTATTGGCATGTTTAGTTTAACGTCTGCGGGCATTTCCGCAGCGATATTGTTTTCATTTTTTATAGCACTTATATGTAAACCGAAAGGATAAATCAAATGAGACGAAGGGTTGTTTTGGTCACAGATGGAGATGAATATGCAAAGCGGACAATTGAGCTTTTAACGAAGGAATTTGGGGGAAGGTGTATTTCAGCATCACAAAGTAATCCAACCAAATTGACAGGGAAAAAAGTTGTTGAGCTTATTATGCAAACGCCATATGACCCTGTATTTGTCATGTTTGATGACAGTGGATTTATTGGAGAAGGATCTGGTGAAAAGGCATTAAAATATGTGGCTACCCATAAACAAATTGATGTGCTCGGTATTTTAGCAGTAGCGTCTAATACGCATCATTGGGAATGGGCACGTGTAGATGTAAGTGTAGATCGGAACGGGAATTTAACCGAATACGGTGTTGATAAATTTGGACTTCCAGATGGTGAAATTGGCAGGATTAGCGGAGATACAATATATTGTTTAGACGATTTAAATGTTCCTGTCATTGTTGGAGTCGGTGACATTGGTAAGATGTGTGGAAATGATGAATGGGAGAGGGGATCACCTATTACGAAGAAAGCAATTCAATTAATTTTGGAAAGGAGTGGTTTTTATGACGAAGCCTAAAAAAGTGGATATCCCTATATCAACTTTCATAAGTGACAATGAAAATTATTTAAAGCAGACAGTTGGACTAGGCGTTACATACGATGTCGGCATTCGTAAATTTCAAATTTTGAATAAAGAAATTGGTGTGTTATTTGTAAACGGACTTTGTGATACAAATTATATTATCCCTATTTTAGAAGAAGCGGTGGATACAAATGAGATAAGGGATGTAGAAGAAGATACAGTGAAGCTTTTAGAGAATCGCTTAATCCATCAACAAGTAAGTAAAGTGAAAACGATGGATGAGGTAATGCTCCAAGTATTATCAGGACTGATTGTGATATTTGTGGAAGGTGAAACGGAAGCGTTCGCGATCGATGTTCGTAGTTATCCAGGGCGAACACCGACAGAACCGGATACCGAAAAGGTAGTACGAGGTGCGAGGGATGGATTTGTTGAAAATATCGTTGTAAATACAGCGTTAATTCGTAGGAGAATTCGAGATCCACGTCTTCGAAATGAAATGGTTCGAGTAGGAGATAGATCGCAAACGGATATTTGTATTACATACGTTCAAGATGTTGCAAATCCAGATTTAGTAAAGATTATAAAACAAGAATTAAATAACATCGATGTAGATGGAATTACGATGGCGGATAAAACAGTAGAAGAATTTGTTGTAAAGCAAAGCTATAACCCATTCCCACTTATTCGATATACAGAAAGGCCAGATGTAGCAGCAAATCATCTACTAGAAGGACATGTGTTAGTACTTGTTGACACATCGCCAAGTGCTATGATTACACCGACAACATATTTTCATCATTTACAGCACGCGGAAGAGTTTAGACAAAATCCAGCTGTCGGTACATTTTTACGCTGGGTGCGCTTTTTAGGTGTTATATTCTCGTTATTTTTATTACCATTTTGGTTAGTGTTTGTATTTGATCCAACTCTTTTGCCAGCAAATCTTGCTTTTATTGGACCGACTAAGATGACGCATTTACCAATTTTATTACAGGTGTTAATGGCAGAGGTCGGACTTGAGTTTTTAAGGATGGCAGCCATTCATACTCCAACGCCGTTATCGTCTGCAGCAGGGTTGATTTCCGCTATATTAATTGGTCAAATTGCAATTGATGTAGGTTTGTTTGTGCCAGAAGTAATTTTGTATGTAGCAGTTTCGATGGTTGGTGCATATGCAACACCGAGTTATGAACTAGGATTAGGGAATAAGGTTGGGAAATTGTTTGTTATTATTTTAACAGGTCTCTTCCATGAGATGGGATTTGTAATTGGTATGACGATATTAATTTTATTTTTAACGTCTATAAAAAGTTTACAAACACCTTATTTATGGCCGTTTTTACCATTTGATTGGGGCGCGTTAACAAAAATTTTACTCCGTCCAACGATGTCTAGTTTAAAAGTACGACCAAGTATTGTAAGACCTCAAAATGTAAAAAGACAAAAATAAACGGGATTATACACCCGTTTATTTTTTTTAGCAAAAATTTATTATTTTTTAACAAAAATCAAACATTTTTTGTGTACACTTAGAGTAGATATTGTGTATGAAAGGGGAAGAGGACATGATTAAATTATTTGTAAGTGATTTAGATGACACGCTCGTTTACGATGTGAATCATATGCAAAAAGAAGATGAACGTGCGCTGTGTTGGTTAGCTGAGAAAGGGACAAATATTTGTTTTGCCTCTGGCCGCTTTACACACAGAATTGATGAAGTTGTAAAAAGGTTTGCATTCCCATATTACACAACTGGCTTAAATGGAGCGACAATGTTACTTCCAGATGGAAATTTATTTCATGAATCGAGTTTTGAAAATGTGGTTGCCCAGGAAATATATCGATATATACATAAAAAAGGACTAGCGGATATTGTTTGTGCAAATGAGCAGCGATATACAAAAAGGAAGAATGAACATCACCATAATTTTGAAGCATATATGGGCGTGCATATCGCTGAAATTGAAGCGTTAGAAGAAGAGTTTGGTAAGACTGTACACCCTGCAAAATTGTTTGTTTTTGGAGAAGAAGAGAAAATTGTGACGTTAGATCAAGAGCTACGAGATACGTTTCAAGGCGAAGCGGAAGTTTTTATATCAGGTAAACGCTATGTTGATATTATGCCAAGAGGCGTGAGTAAGGGGAGTGCTCTAAAGCGACTAATGGATTATTTGCAAATTGAAGCAAATGAAGTTGCTTGTATTGGAGATTCTTTCAATGATATTTCTATGTTTGAAGTAACCCCGCATTCATTTACTCTTCATCATGCCCATCCATATGTAAAGGAGAAAGCAAATCATATAGTGCGTTCGGTTGAAGAGGCTGTTATGAAATTACCGTTACTTGTATAAAAAAGAAGCCCGTCATTGGCGGGCTTCTTTTTTACTTGAATAAAGATTTAACAAAATCAATGATACTTGAGAAGAAATCTTTCACTTTATCTAGAAAACTTTGCCCTTCTTCAGATCCTAAAAAGGCAGAAACATGTTCTTTTGCTTTGTTTAATTGACTACCAACTTGATTCCAATCGATATTAAGATTCTTCATTTTATCAAATAACGATACTAAGTTATCTAACTGTTCATCTGTTAATGTAATGCCGAGTTGGTCAGCAATTTTTTTAATTAATGAACGTAAATCTTCTGTTGTTTTTGGCTGTTCTTTTGCAATTTCTTCTTTAATTTTTGCAACAAGTTGAACTGCTTTTTCTTCACCAATTTTATCACCAAGCTGGGCTGTTTGTACCATTTCTTCATTCGCTACTTTTTTAACTTCTTCAGGAATTTGTTTATTGGACGCAGTTTCGTATGCTTTCATTAATCCAGTTAAAGCTGCAGTTCCTGAAACTTTAAAAGGTGCAGTAATTTGAATTTCTGCATCTTTTACACCTGCTGTAATCAAAGCGTTAGTGTACATTGCATCTGTTACCCAGTTAATGTTCTTTGATCGTACAATAAGACCAGATCCTGGTTTTGTGTATGTAATCATAGAAGAAGAAATTGCTCTCGTACCAATTTGTGCTTTTGGAACAATGCCTTCTAGAAATTTATGTTCTTCCGCATTAGATACAGTGATAATTGTAGCATCTTTTGGTGCTTTCATTTCTTTTAACAGATCTTGTTTTTGTTGTTCGGATAAGTTCTCTCCTAATGTAACAATTGATTCTCCCTCGATGATGTCTGCAAATGAAGCTGTTGGCATCATAAATACCGTTACAGCTAATAGCAGAGCTAATAATTTCGTTTTCACGAAAAATCGCTCCCTTTCTCTTTCTAAAATTTTCGGGCAACAAAGTTATTATAGTATATATTTCTTATTTGTCACCTAGCTTTTTCCACATTTCAAAAAGAAGTATCTAGATTGTCGGATTCTTTTTGTTTCTAGTCATGAATGTGGTAATATAGTGCTGAGATAATTGAAAGGAGACATATACGCATGAAAACTTTAGGATACATATTAATGGAAAACGGTGAAAAAATCGACTTGGAATTTTTCCCAGAAGAAGCACCGAAAACAGTAGAAAACTTTAAAAAATTAGCAGAGCAAGGATTTTATGATGGTGTGACATTCCACCGTGTTATTCCTGGCTTCGTAAGCCAAGGTGGAGACCCAACAGGTACAGGTGCAGGTGGCCCAGGTTACTCTATTCCATGTGAAACTGATGGAAACCCTCATAGACACCTTGTAGGATCACTTTCTATGGCTCACGCTGGCCGTAACACAGGCGGTAGCCAATTCTTTATCGTTCATGAGCCACAACCGCATTTAGATGGTGTTCATACTGTATTTGGTAAAGCAACAAGCGGTATTGAAACAGTATTAAAAATGCGTCAAGGCGATGTAATGAAAGAAGTTAAAGTTTGGGAAGAATAAGGTAAGGAAAAAGAGAGCTTTTGCTCTCTTTTTTATTTTTAATGAGATTGAGTACTTCTTCTACAGCTCATCATACAAGTAGTATTGTTGCTAAAATATATTGCTTGTGAGAACAAACCTTTAACCAATTACATAGAATACATTACATTATATGTTTCAATAAATATTTTTTGTTATATTAATTTTGCTAGAATTGTGCTGCTTTAGGGTAACTATAAATGAAGTGCTGTTGAATGATATGTTTCTTTCCATTCCATATAAAATTTTCTTTTTTTAACTCTATTTATTAAAGGAATAGTGCTGAAACATAGATTTGACTTTCTTCTTTTCGCTTTGTATGATTATCAAGTTGTTTTAGACTCTTCTCACTCTGTTGAAAATATTGTAAAATGAATGTGATATGAAAAGAGTGATTGAGGGGATTACTAGTTTGTAACTTTTGTAAGAAGGGATAAGGGTTATGTTAATTCGTTTTAAAAAAAGTTATGAAAAAATTGCAATGGGGCTTCTTTCGTTTATGCCAACTGAAAAAGATGTGAAAACATTACAATTGACAATGAAAGAATATGAAGCAAAAGATGATTGGCAATTGTATTTGTGGAAAGAAAATGAAGATTTTGTTGGAATAATGGGGATTGTAAAAAAAGAGAATCAAGTATTAGAAATTCAGCATTTGAGTGTGAACCCGTCTCACCGTCATGTGGGGATTGGGACGAAGATGGTTCAAGAGTTAAAGAGTAAATTTCTTGAGTTTACAATTTGCGGAAATGAGCAAACGGCAAGTTTTTGCGAAAAATGTAAAGGGCTAGAACAAAATATACATTCGTGAAAGCAGAGATAAGTAGTTTATTATCTCTGCTTTCTTTTTTGTAATTGTTCGTTTCGTTCAGTAATGACCTCTGTGCGATCACGCATAGTGTGCTTGTTTATAATATATTCACCTGGGATAGCATTCAAGTCTTTCCAAGAGAGGTTTTGTTTTTGACATAACTCTATGCACTGCTTCTCTAACGATGGATCTGATAAGGGTAAAAATAAAGGTAAAAAACGTTCTTTTTTATGGATAGATTGCAATCTTTCATTGAGCAAGGAAAGAAGTTGTACTTGATTAATTCCTAAACGTTGTAAAGGCACACCGCTTTTTTCTAAAATTATGATTGCGCTTTTCATCATTTTTGTGGAACCATTCCAATTAGCACGTCTTTGGTGGTATAAAGAAACTGCGATTTGAATGAGACCAACTAAGTAATGATCACGATTACCTCTTGGTTTTGTTTTCCAATACTCTTCTAGTATTTCGTGGCATTCAAAATAGTCATAATCTCCATGGAAATGAATTAAAAATTGTATGTATTCGGTAGGATACATGTTTTCTCGCTCCTATCTAACGGTTATACATATAAGTGTATCATAGAAATATGAACAATAAACGACTAGGAGGTTTCCCCCTAGCCGTTATTGTTCATATTAGCAGAAGCAAGCTGCTCCTACAATAATTAGTAAAATAAACAGTACAACAAGTAATGCGAACCCACCGCTAAAACCACAATCAACGTGACCCATAGTTTTTTGACCTCCTACATTGTTCTTACTACACTGTTATCATATGAAGTGGTGGGCATGATGACATAGGCATCGGTCTATTTTTAATTAAATTTCTTAAAAAGGTTGGATAGAACATGAGTATGCTCTATACTTATGTTGTTATAGAAAAAATGTGGTGGGATGCTTTGTGCAATATAATTTTAAAGTAGAGGCTTTTGAAGGGCCGTTAGATCTATTGTTACATTTAATACATCGTTATGAAATTGATATATATAATATTCCTGTAGCAGATATTACAGAGCAATATTTATCTTATGTGCATACGATGAAAGAACTTCAATTAGATGTTGCAAGTGAGTATTTAGTAATGGCTGCAACGTTATTACAAATTAAAAGTAAGATGTTGTTGCCGAAACATGAAGAAGATGTACTTGATAACGGTGATGATTTTATAGATGATCCTCGTCAAGAATTGATGGAGAGGTTAATTGAATATAAGAAATATAAGCAAGTTGCTACTGAGTTAAAAGAAAGAGAACAAGAAAGAGCACAGCTATATACACGTCCACCAATTGACTTTACATCGTTGCAACAAGAAGAGGAGACAAGCTTACCTCTTGATGTTACGTTATATGATATGCTAGCAGCATTTCAAAAATTAATGCGCCGTAAAAAGGCAAAAAAACCTGTAACAACACGTATTACTCGTCAAGAAATACCAATTGAACAGCGAATGAATGATATTTTAAAGCAGTTAAAAATAAAGGGTGGTCGCCAAAGTTTTTACGATTTGTTTGTTGATGATGAACGTGAAATAATGGTTGTAACATTTTTAGCAGTTCTGGAACTTATGAAAAATCAACAAATCATAATTGAGCAAGAACATAATTTTGATGAAATTTTCGTATCAAGCTCTAATAAATCTGCATAGAGCAAGTATGTGAAAATGGGATAGGAACATTTTATCTCATGCTATGTTTTAATGTATCGTTTGGAACAAGAGAAAAAATATTGAACCGAACGCATTAATTGTGATTCGGTTTTTTGATGTGTATTTTTATGGGAAAATAGAAGGAAGGAGCTCGTGAAATGGATAGGAAAGAACAAAAGTCAATTATTGAAGGCCTTTTATTTGTTTCTGGTGATGAAGGGATTTATCCAGAACAAATAGCGAAAGTTCTTGAAATTGAAATGAATGAAGTAATTAATATTTTAGAAGAAATGCAACAAGAATGTGAAGGTGCAAACCGTGGTTTGCAAATTGTACAGTATGCAAAAGTATATCGTTTTGCTACAAAGAAAGAACATGCTTCATATTATCAAAAATTAATAGATACACCAACAGCTGCTTCACTCTCACAAGCTGCCCTCGAAACTTTAGCGATTGTTGCATATCGCCAACCGATCACAAGGACTGAAATGGAAGAGATTAGAGGAGTTAAAACCGATAAGGCGTTACAAACGTTGGTTTCACATTTACTTATAAAAGAAATGGGAAGAGCAGAAGGACCAGGGCGTCCTATTTTATACGGAACAACAAAAGAATTTTTGGACACATTTGGATTGAAAACATTAGATGATTTACCACTGCTTTCTGAAGAGAATGAACAAATGAATGAAGCAGATTTATTCTTCGGTTCCTTACAAGAGATATCGAAATAAAAGCTTAGCATTTTGCTAAGCTTTTTTTGTATATCAATTATTTACAGTGCCATACTAAATGAAAAAAGGAGACGAGTTATGAGAGGTATGCGGATTATTTTATTATTAGTTTCTGTTTTATTATGTTTTTCTTTAAATAGCGCATCAGCTAAAAGGTATATGATGTCCATTCATACTACGTCTCCTTTACATATGCATCGGCAACATCTTAGTAAAATGAAAGTGAGCTTTTTAAAAGTGGGGCAAGGTGACGCAACACTTATTATAATGCCAAATGGACAAACAATGTTAATTGATGGAGGACCTTATGAAGCAGGAGAGGTTATTATTCAGAAATTAATTGAGAAAGGGATTAATCATTTAGATGTAATTGTCAGTACGCATCCCGATATGGATCACATAGGGGGGTTAATTCCAATTGTAGAGCAAATGCCGGTATCGCTTATATTAGATAGCGGAAAAACATATAGTTCTCTTACTTATCATACGTATCGGAATAATATTAAAAAAAGAGGGATACCTTTCGTTTCAGTAAAGGAAGGACAATATATACCGCTGGATCCACATGTTTCTATACAAGTATTAAACAACGGGAAATCAAAAGATGAAAATAATGAATCCTCAATTGTTTTAAAGGTGCGATATGGAAAAGCGGATTTTTTATTAATGGGTGACGCGGATGTACGGACAGAACATGAAATATTAAAACAATTTGATGTCCATGCAGATGTGTTAAAAGTGGGGCATCACGGCTCATATACTTCAACAAGTGAAACGTTTATAAAAAAAGTGGAACCGCAGTTTGCTATTTTGTCGTACGGGAGTAGTAATCCGTATGGACATCCTCACCAAAGTGTAGTGAAACGCTTAAAAAGGCACGGTATAATGGTATATAGAACGAATAAACGTACAGTAGAAATGGAAACAGATGGTGAACATATTATGTTAGAGTCTAGCGGGTTAATGCCATTATTGAAGTGATTTCTAGATTAGGGGGCGATACTGTCCCTTTTTGGAAAAATGAATAATATATATTATAATTATAAGAGACGTAAGAAATTTCCTTTTCTGTTGAATAAAAAGGAAATTTCATTAGAATGTATAGACAACTACTCGTGCGTATATTAAGATGGAACTAGGCGAATAAGGTAATAATAACAAGTAGGTAATTCATGGGAAAGGATCGATGAAAATGAAAACGCAAATTGTCATCAATGCCAAAATTTACACAGGTCAAGAAATAGTGGAAAACGGATTTATTCGTTACGCAGAAACCATTAAAGAAATTGGTTTGATGGCTCAATATGTACCACAAGAAAATGAAACTGTTTTTGATGCTACAGGGAAGATTGTAATTCCAGGTATGATCGATGTTCATATTCATGGTGGATACGATATTGATGCGATGGATGCAAATAGCGATGGGTTAGTAACTCTAGGTAAAGAAATGTTAAAAGAAGGGGTTACAACTTACTTCCCAACAACAATGACACAAGCTCCAGAGGCAATTGAAGCAGCGTTAACTGCTGCAAAAGAAGCAAAAGAAAAAGGAGCGCATTTCGAATATATTCACTTAGAAGGACCTTATGTTTCAAAGAAACGTGCAGGTGCACAACCACTTGAACATATCGTTCCTGCAAATATTGAGCAATTTAAACAATGGCAAGAAGCAAGTGGGAATTTAATTAAATTAGTAACATATGCACCAGAAGAAGAGGGAGCATTAGAGTTTGAACAATATCTTGCTGAAACTGGTGTAGTTGGCACAATGGGGCATACAGATGCAATTGATGCGCAACTAAAAAATAGAAAGATTACACATGCGACACATTTATACAATCAAATGCGTGGATTACATCACCGTGAACCAGGAGTTGTTGGTCATGTGTTATTAAATCCAGATGTAATGGTTGAAGTAATTACAGATGGCATTCATATTCACCCTGATATGGTGAAATTAGCATATAAGTTAAAAGGACCAAAAAAAGTAAGTGTTATCACTGACGCAATGCGTGCAAAGGGTCTTGAAGATGGATTATATGAGCTTGGCGGACAGCCAGTACATGTAAAAGATGGTAGTGCTCGATTAGAAGATGGAACGTTAGCTGGTAGTATTTTAAAAATGGATCAAGCTTTCCGAAATGTAATTGAATTTACAGGTTGTTCAATCGAAGATGCAGTACTGATGACATCAGTTAACCAAGCAGAAGAGTTTGGATTAAATAATAAAGGTGCATTAGCGGTAGGAAAAGATGCAGACTTTGTTGTGATGAATGAAGATTTACATGTATATGATACGGTTCGTTTAGGAATTCATATGAAGGAAGGGAAGTAATTAAATGAATATTCTTGTTGTAAAAACTCCAGAAGAACTAGCAGAAGCAGGTTATAAATTAATTGAAGAAGTTGTAAAAACAAAAGAAAATCCAACATTAGGAATGGCTACAGGAAGCTCTCCATTAGGTATTTATGCAGAAATGCGAAAAAATAAACTTGATACAAGCCGTGTAACCACTGTAAACTTAGATGAGTACGTAAATTTACCACATGAAGATAAAAACAGCTATCACTATTTCATGCAAGAACAGTTGTTTGATCATCTTCCATTTAAACAAACTTATGTACCAAACGGGATGGCAAGTGATTTAGAGGAAGAGTGCAAACGTTACGAGAGCATTCTAGCTGCTAACCCAGTTGACCTACAGATTCTTGGAATCGGTGAAAACGGTCACATCGGATTTAATGAGCCAGGAACACCGTTTAATTCTCCAACAAACATTGTTGAATTAACAGAATCTACACGCCAAGCAAACCTTCGCTTCTTCGAAAAAGAAGAAGATGTGCCAACTCATGCGATTACAATGGGAATTGGAAGCATTATGAAAGCGAAACAAGTTCTACTAGTTGCTATGGGTTCTAAAAAGGCAGAAGCTGTTAAAGAATTATTGCAAGGTGAATATAGTGAAGAGTGTCCGGCTACAGTTTTACAACGTCATCCGAATGTAACCGTAATCGCTGATCAAGAAGCTCTATCTTTATGCAGTGAGGCGATTGCTGATGAACATCGACAAGTATTCACCATTTCCGATCTATTATCAGATTCAAGAGTGGGTGAAACAGCTAATTGAGGACGGCGAATGGAAGCCGGGAGATAAAATCCCATCTGAGAATGAACTTTGTGATAAGTTCGAAGTGAGTCGAATGACAATCAGACAGGCGATTAATAATTTAGTGGAACAAGGCTATTTATATCGGAAGCGTGGAATTGGAACATTTGTCCAACTTCCGAAAGTGGAACAAAAATTGCAAGGAATGACGGGATTCACAGAAGACATGATTTCTCGTGGGATGAACCCAAGTAGTCAATTACTTAGTTTCCGCCTAGTTCCAGCTACTGCGAAAATAGCAGACCGGTTGAGAATACAGGAGGGGGAATCGGTTTATGAAGTGAGGCGTATTCGCTTAGCTGATGATGAACCGATTGCTTTTGAGACGACATATTTGTCGCCAGCTCTTGTAAAAGATATTAACGAAGAGATATTGCAACAATCTTTATATGAACATTTAGAGAAAAAACTGGGCTTTAAACTTGTTAGCGCTACTCAGTCAATTGAAGCTTCCGTTGCGACGGAAAATGAAGCTGAACATCTGCATATTCCTAAAAAGGCGCCTGTACTTGTAATGCGTCAATGGTCATATTCAGAAGGTGAGGTACCGCTAGAGTACGTGAAATGTATTTATCGTGGAGATCGTTATAAATTTATTACGAATATCGCACGTAACAAATAGTATATTTCAGTTTGTGAAGTACAGTGGAATTGAAAATGGTTAACATGTAAAGAAATAAAAATACGACTCATCCTTATAAGGAATGAGTCGTATTTTTATTATGAGCAATTACGTGGTTAACAGCATCTTTGACGTGATTTACTACATAGTGAGCGTGATTTTTTACTGCATCATCTGCTTGTGACATAGCAAAACTGTGAGGAGTTAAAGAAAACATAGGAATATCATTGTAAGAATCCCCTATACAAGCAATTTCCTCAGGTTTTATTTGAAACTCATTTAATAAAACAGAAATGGCAGAGCCTTTACTAACATTCGGTGGCATTACATCTAAACATTGTTCTGCTGAGATGAAAGTACTAACTTTCCCGTGGAATTTTTCATCAATTTTTTTCTGAAGGAGTTGTAAGCTCTCCTTTGTTCCACCGACAGAAATTTTATTTGGGAAAATTGTATCATCAATCTTCTGTAGTAAGTTTGGTTCTTCAACAGAAGTCATAGTTACTTGTTGTTCAAGTTCTTGAATAAAAGGTGTTTTCTCTTCAATGTAATAATTATGCTCATCACTTACATAACGGAAATAAGGCTCTTCATTCGTCATAGCTAACAAATCGGGAAGTATGCTGGAATCAAAAGTTGCAGATAATAGTTGTTTATTTTCATGTGTATATACAAAAACACCATTTACACTAATGCGATGAAAATTTGTATTTACAGCTTTCATTAAGTCTGCAATTTCATTATCAAGTCTTCCGGAAGCGAAGCAAAGAATAACATTTTGTTCGGCAAGGCTGCGTAGTGCCGCAACATCTTGTTCATCAATAAGACCTCCGTGTTGCATCATTGTACCATCGATATCACTTACAAACATTTTAATCATGCTGTTATCTCCTTTCTATGTACAGTTGCTCTTACATTATACGCATCATATATAAACATGTCTAAAAAATGAATTTTTATTAAATGGCAGATGTTTTACATTGACGACAAAGAAGAATATTCTGTAACATGAAAGTAGGCTATTTAAGTACGAGGGTGGTGTTATATGAATAATTATCTAGAAATTAAAAAAGTTTTAAATAATAATGTCATCATTGCTAGCCATCCTGAACACGAGGAAGTAGTAGTGATTGGAAAAGGAATTGGATTTGGGAAAAAAGCGAAAGATGTATTGGAGCAAGAACAAATCGAAAAAATGTTTGTCTTAAAAAATGAACGTGATCGTGAACAATATAAATTATTAGTGCCGCATATTAGTGAAAAATTAATTGAATTGATGAACGATATTATGCTGTACATTCAAGAAAAAGCGAAATCTCCACTAAATGAACATATTCATATTGCGTTAACGGATCATATTTCATTTGCGATTAAAAGGTTAAAACAAGGACTTACAATTGATAACCCTTTTTTAGTTGAAACAAAAATGCTCTATCCAGAGGAATATGAAATTGCGGAAGGTGTTGTACAACTTTTAAATTCTCGTTTGCAAATTACATTGCCAGAAGGAGAAATTGGTTTTATTGCACTTCACATTTACAGTTCGCTTACAAATTCTGATTTATCTTCAGTTAATCAAAACTCCCGTCTCATTGCACAACTTGTATCTTTAATTGAGACAAACTTACAAATTACATTAGACCAAGAGAGCATTCATTATTTACGCCTTATTCGTCATCTTCAATATGCTATTGAGAGGGTGAAAAAAGGAGAAAAAGTAGAAGAATCGCAAAGTTTTGCTGATTTATTAAAGGCGGAGTATCCAGTTTGCTATAACTTGGCTTGGAAGCTAGTTAAGGTCATGCAAAAAGAGTTGCAACTACCTGTATATGAAGCTGAAAGTATTTATTTAACGATGCACTTGCAACGCTTAGTGAAGGCAGAGCATGTGTAAAAAGTCATATATTTTTGTCTAAAATGAAAACGTTAAAAAAAATGATTGAATCGCTTACAATAGTTATGTATAATAACTATTGCAAAGTTATACAAATTTCGACAAACACATTAAGGTGAGTAACGAAAACGTTTGCCTTAATTATAGTGAACTTATACGTAAACCTATTTTTGACACGTGTTACTGATTCGATCAGGCATGAGTGGAGAAAAGTAAGGAATGTAAGCTAGAGAAAGGGATATACTACCCTTTGTATAGCTATCGTTCTATCTTTTTTTCCTCATGTCTTTTTGGCGTTTGTCGGAAGGTATCAATATAGATAAGAGAGGAAGGGTTTCCATGTTTAAGAAGATCTTTGGTGTTCTTCAAAAAGTCGGAAAAGCGTTAATGCTTCCAGTAGCGATTTTACCGGCGGCAGGTATTTTACTTGGATTTGGTAATGCATTTCAAAATCCACAGTTAACAAATGTTATTCCTGCTTTAAAAGCAGATTGGTTCGTAATGGTTGCAAAAATTATGGAACAATCTGGTGATATTATTTTCGCTAACCTTGCATTATTATTCGCAGTTGGGGTAGCAATTGGTTTAGCTGGTGGAGACGGAGTAGCTGGTTTAGCAGCATTCGTCGGCTACTTAATTATGAACAAAACGATGAGTGTGTTCTTAGAAGTAGATAAGCTAGTGAAAGTAACAAGTTCTGGAGCAGACCCAGTAAAAATTGGATTTGCAGATCCAGCGTATGCAAACGTATTAGGTATTCCAACGCTACAAACAGGAGTATTTGGTGGTATTATCGTCGGTATAGTAGCGGCATATTGCTATAATAAATACTTCAACATTGAATTACCATCATACTTAGGTTTCTTTGCAGGTAAGCGCTTCGTACCGATCGCAACTGCAACATTCTCTTTAATAGTAGGTATTATCATGTGCTTCATTTGGCCATACATTCAAGGTGGCTTAAACACGTTCTCACATCAAATGATTGATGCAAATAGAACAATCGCAGCATTTATATTCGGTTTAATTGAACGTTCATTAATTCCATTTGGATTACATCACATTTTCTATTCACCGTTCTGGTTCGAATTCGGTCAGTATACAAATGCAGCTGGCGAATTAATCCGTGGTGACCAAAAAATCTTTATGGCACAGTTAAAAGACGGTGTAGAATTAACAGCAGGTACATTTACAACTGGTAAGTATCCGTTCATGATGTTTGGTCTTCCAGCAGCAGCTTTAGCAATGTACCATGAAGCACGTCCAGAAAATAAAAAATTAGCAGCAGGTATTTTAGGTTCTGCAGCATTAACATCTTTCTTAACAGGTATTACAGAGCCACTTGAATTTTCATTCTTATTCGTAGCGCCAGTATTATTCGGAATTCACGCTGTATTTGCTGGTCTATCATTTATGACAATGCAAATTTTAGGTGTTAAAATTGGTATGACATTCTCTGGTGGTTTAATTGACTTCCTATTATTCGGTGTATTACCAGGCCGTACAGCATGGTGGTGGGTAATTATTGTTGGTCTTGTACTAGCAGTTATTTACTACTTCGGATTCCGCTTTGCAATTCGCAAATGGAATCTAAAAACACCTGGTCGTGAAGTGGCAAATGCAAATGACGGCGCAGGAAAAGCAGAAGCAGGCGAACTTCCTCGTGAAGTATTAGTAGCACTTGGTGGTAAAGAAAACATTGCTTCTTTAGATGCTTGTATTACTCGTTTACGTGTTCAAGTTAACGAACAAAAGAATGTAAACAAAGACCGCTTAAAAGAACTTGGAGCAGCTGGTGTACTTGAAGTTGGAAATAATATTCAAGCTATTTTCGGGCCGAAATCTGACACATTAAAATCACAAATTCATGATATTATGTCAGGTCGTACACCTCATGTTGAAAAAGAAGAACCTGTAAAAGTGGAAGAAACTCCTCAAAAAGTTGATGAAAATGAAACAATTGTATCACCAATCGAAGGAAAAATCTTACCAATTACAGAAGTACCTGACCAAGTATTCTCAGGAAAAATGATGGGAGACGGATTTGCAATTGAACCAACTGAAGGAACAGTAGTTTCTCCAGTGAACGGTGAGATTGTCAATGTATTCCCTACAAAACATGCGATTGGCATTCAATCTGAAGGCGGAAAAGAAATTTTAATCCACTTCGGTATTGATACTGTAAAATTAAATGGTGAAGGTTTTGAAGCGCTTGTAGCACAAGGCGACAAGGTGAAACAAGGCCAACCATTATTAAAAGTAGATCTTGCATTTGTAAAAGAAAATGCACCATCTATCATTACACCAATTGTCTTTACAAACTTACAACAAGGGCAACAAGTCGAATTGAAAAAAGATGGAAATGTTAAGAAGGGCGAAACCGCTATTATTGACATTCAGTAGGAATTTGACGCAAAATGTTTATAATTATAATAGGCGATGTGGTTGACCGAACATCGCCTATTATATACAATAGATGGTGTAGTACTCACGTCTATACAACTAAAAAATACTGTAATTTAAAGGAGATAAATTATCATGGAAAAAATCTTTAAAGTAACTAGCGACTCAGGAATTCATGCTCGTCCAGCAACTCTACTTGTAAACACTGCAAGCAAATTCGGTTCTGACATTAACTTAGAGTATAACGGAAAGAACGTTAACTTAAAATCAATCATGGGCGTTATGTCTTTAGGCATTCAACAAAACGCAGAAATTAAAATCACTGCAAATGGTGATGATGCAGCTCAAGCACTAGCAGCTATCGAAGAAACTATGAAAAACGAAGGATTAGGAGAATAATGACTCTTAACATTCAAGGGATCGCTGCATCAAGTGGGATTGCTATTGCAAAGGCTTTCAGACTTGAAAATCCTGAATTTAACATTGAAAAGAAATCAATTACAAACGAAGCTGCAGAAATTGCACGCTTAGACGCTGCGCTTGAGAAAGCAAAAACTGAATTAGAAGCTATTAAGGACCACGCATTTGCTGAACTAGGTGCTGACAAAGCTGCGATCTTTGAAGCACATTTATTAGTGTTAAATGATCCAGAACTAGTAAACCCAGTAAAAGATAAAGTAAATAGCGAAAAAGTAAATGCTGAATTTGCAATGGATGAAGTTGCATCAATGTTTATTTCTATGTTTGAAAACATGGATAACGAATATATGAAAGAACGTGCTGCGGACATTCGTGACGTAACAAAACGCGTTCTTGCACATTTACTAGGAATTAACTTCTCAAATCCTGGTACAATTTCTGAAGAGGTAATCATCATTGCTGAAGATTTAACACCATCTGATACAGCTCAGTTAAACCGTAAGTATGCAAAAGGTTTCACTACTGATATCGGTGGACGTACATCTCACTCTGCAATTATGGCTCGTTCTATGGAAATTCCAGCTGTTGTTGGTACGAAAGTTGTTATGGAGAAAATCCAAAACGGCGATATCGTTATCATTGACGGTTTAGATGGAGAAGTAATCGTAAACCCATCAGAAGAAACTCTTCGTTCGTTTGAAGAAAAGAAAGCGAAATTTGAAGAGCAAAAAGCTGAATGGGCTAAATTAAAAGACCAAGCTACTGTAACAAGTGACGGACATCACGTTGAGCTTGTTGCAAATATCGGAACACCAAATGATGTACAAGGTATTATCGATAATGGCGGAGAAGGCGTTGGCTTATACCGTACAGAATTCTTATACATGGGCCGTGACAATCTTCCAACAGAAGAAGAGCAGTTCGAAGCGTATAAAGCAGTTCTTGAAGGTGTAAAAGAAGGTCAACCAGTCGTTGTTCGTACACTTGACATCGGTGGAGATAAAGAGCTTCCATACTTACATTTACCAAAAGAAATGAACCCATTCTTAGGATACCGTGCAATTCGCTTATGTCTTGATGAGCAAGATGTGTTCCGTACACAACTTCGTGCATTACTTCGTGCTAGCGTATACGGTAACTTAAAAATTATGTTCCCAATGATTGCAACTCTTGATGAGTTCCGTCAAGCGAAAGCAATTTTATTAGAAGAGAAAGCGAAACTTGTAGAAGCGGGTACAACTGTTTCTGATTCTATTGAAGTTGGTATGATGGTTGAAATCCCAGCTTCAGCAGTATTAGCAGATCAATTCGCGAAAGAAGTTGACTTCTTCTCTATCGGAACAAATGATTTAATCCAATACACAATGGCTGCAGACCGTATGAACGAACAAGTATCTTACTTATACCAACCATATAACCCATCTATTTTACGTCTTGTAAAAATGGTTATCGATGCTGCTCATAAAGAAGGCAAATGGGCTGGTATGTGTGGTGAGATGGCGGGCGATTCACTTGCTATCCCATTATTATTAGGATTAGGTTTAGATGAGTTCAGTATGAGTGCAACATCTATTCTTCCTGCAAGAACACAGCTAAGCAAGTTGTCAAAAGCAGAAATGGAAACATTAGCAGAAAAAGCATTAATGATGTCAACTGCTGAAGAAGTTGTTGAACTAGTTAAAAGCATATAATCAATAAAAAAACCTGAGCCGATTTGAAATCGGTCTCAGGTTTTTTCTATGAGAAAAGTAAACCTTATTTGCTTACTATCGAGGATAAGAGACAGAATTAGATAGCGATTGCAACGATATCAGTTGGGCATACACGTAAAATACCAGTAAAAGTATTTCGATTTTGATTGTTCTTATCGTCTTTATTGTTATCTTTGTTATCTTTGTTATTACGAGCTAAAGCAGAGAAAAGAGCAACACCGTTAGCGAAACCTTCAAAAATTACATTATTGAAAGTGCCATTACCTCTAATGCTTAAAAGAGAAAGCTCTGTTCCAACTGAAATGCTAGCAAGTACGTTACATACAGCTGGTTGTTGTGGTCTAACTACTTCTCTCTCTTTCTCGCGATGTTCGCGATGGTCACACTCTCTTTCACGATGATGACAGTCTCTAAAGTTATCACAGCATCCAAATGATCCAAACATAATCCTCATCACCCCCTTCACACTTATAATCTATGTAAGTTCGGTAGTTAGTGACTGGACAGAGAGTGGAATTTTTTCTAGGGGATTTTCTCATTTTAAATGACTAGCTGGGTGTTTAGTATGGAATGATGTTTAAAATAGGGGGAATATAACAAAAAAATGTAAAAACCACCGAAATAAATGAAATGGGTAGCCTTTACACTTTTTTACTTTTATATAAAACGATGATATATACAGGAAGAGCTAGGAGTAGTGGCACAATGGATCGTGCAGTATGTTTTTCTGATTCTAATTGAAATGCTTCTTCTTTTGGAAATTGTAAAATGGAGATGTTTGCGGCATCACCAATAAAATATAGAAGCAGTACAGTTACTATGTAACATAAAAGTGCGATAAAGCTTCCGTATGAACTCAATGAAAATCCCTCTCTTGTTATCTATTTGTTATCATTGTATCACAATTGTAACAAAAATACACGGGTATATTTCAACACCCTAACAAAATTCGACACAAAACGTCACGTTTATTTATGAGGAGGGAATAGAATATACTTTTCTATAAGTATAAATGTCGAATGATTTGTAGTAATATTACAAAAGTATGACAGGAAATAAAAAACGAAGGCAACGTAGTTACCTTCGTTTTTTATTATTTTGCCCACTCACTCACTTGCTCTACGCTCATGCGAGGTGCAGGGTGGCCTTTTAAAGTTGATTCACCAATTGTAATAAGCATAATTGGAACGTAACGAGATGAAACGTTAAATTCGTCTGTCAGTGCTTGTGGATTGAAGCCACCAATAGCACAAGTATCCCAACCAGTTGCTTTAGCTGCAAGCATAAGTTGCATTGCTGCTAAAGATGCATTTGAAAAGGCAGCATCTCTTGGGAATTGTTCACGAGCATATGCAGATTCAATATTTTTAGCTAAGCGTTCTTTTGCTTCTTCTTTCATAAATCCTTGTTCTACAATTGGACCATATACTGGCTCAACATTTTTATAAGCTTCTAAATCGCCTAAAATAGCGACTACTGCAGAAGCATCAAGAATTTGTTGTTGGTTATAAGCTATTGGGTGTAATCGTTTTTGTACATCTTCGCCTTGAAAAACAAGGAATTTCCAGTGTTGTAAGTTCCAAGCGGAAGGTGCTTGTGCTGCGGCTTTTAAAATCTCATGTAATTCTGTAGATGAGATTTCTTTATTTGGGTTGAATGCACGTGTAGATGTGCGTTCATATAGAACGTCAAAAAAGTTGTCGTTTGTCATTGTATATCCTCCAAATTGTATATCGAATTATTTTCAAAAAAATAATATACACTACTTACATTTTGTAAGTTATCGAATTTAAGAATATAATATCTTTATTTTAATTGTCAAGTTTTAAAAATTAGCTAGGGCATTCATACAAACGATACAATTCCTACAATCATACACTAAAAAAGGAATTTATAGAGTGAAAAGCGAAGATAACATTCTCAATTAGCTTGTTAATATGTATCTCTCACAAATTAAAGTTTATTGGAGACCAGTCTTTTAAAAAAGTTTGTGAGAAATTCAGTAGAACAAGATATATGAAGTGAGTGAAGACTAGTGATGAACATACTACATTTTTTATTAGAGAATACGGTTTTCCAAAATGTGTTACAAGATCTGCAGTTAAATGTCCTTTATATAGAAAATGGATGTAAGCATCAACAAACGGTAGAAAATATCCATCCAAAATGTATGTTTATAGCAAATAGTTTTGAAGAGGGCGAACTATTATTTCAAAGAACGAAACCACACATTATCATTACGTATGTAACAGATTATTCTCAAATAAAATATATAAAGAATATGTATACTCCGCACAGTACATTCATTGTCATTTGGGATCAACAAATAACAAAAGAATTCACAGATGTACTTGCATTAGGAATACGTAATATTGTAATAGCTCCTGTAACTCCGCAAGCAGTGTTAGAGGAAGTGAATAAGAGTTTGTATCAACTTTCTTTAGTAAGGCAAGTTAGTTTGCAGCAGGAATTGCTTCAAACGATGTTTGATTTTCAAAATGATCTATTATTTATAGTAGAAGATGATGAAATAGTTGATTGTAATACAAATTTTTTAGCTTTTTTTGGATATGAAAATTTGTTTGCCTATCGTGAGCAACATTTAGTATTTGCTGAACATTTTATTAGAGAAAATGGATACTACTCGACGACGCATGATATAACATGGCTAGACGATACTTTATCTAGTGGTAGAAGAATTAAGATGTTAAATTATGAAGGGGCAGTATCTACTTTTCTATTACGTGCGACACCATTGCCAGAAGATTTATCAAGATTTATTGTAAAGTGCACGGAAATTACAGAATTAGATGAAATCTATCAAGAACAAGAAAGACTTGCTATGATAGATTCATTGACAGAGATTTATAATCGTTTAAAGTTTCAACAAATACTAGAGGTAGAATGGGAAAAGGTAATACGTAGTGATGAGAAAATAGCAATCATTTTATTTGATATAGATAATTTTAAAACAGTTAATGACACATATGGTCATGATTTTGGCGATTTAGCATTAATACAACTTGCAGAGCTTATGAAATCTAAAGTGGAGCAGCAACATGTATTTGCAAGATGGGGAGGAGAAGAATTCATTATATTAGTGACAAATACAGTAGAAAAGGAAGCATTTCAAGTTGCGGAGTCATTACGATTCTTTATTGAAACAAAGCAATTTACTGGAATTTCGAAGTTAACAGCTAGCTTTGGAGTTGCGTTATATGAACAAGGAACTACAAGAGAAGAATTAATGCAACGAGCGGACATTGCATTATATGAAGCGAAAAAAAATGGAAAGAATCAAGTATGTGTGTATAGAAAAGAAAAAATGTAATTTTTCGCAACAAATTGTTGCGATTTTTTTTTATTGTTTGATAATAGAATAGGGGGGATAATTTTTAGCGAAGGAATTATGGAGGATCAATATGATAAAAAAAGTAATGGTGATGGCTTCACTGTCTGCTATAGTTGGCGGCGGAGTATACTATTTTCTTGTTAGCCCCAATATAAAGGAAAACACTGTATTAACAACTAAAGTGAATCCTACTATTGAATCGGAAGTACAAGGGAATATAGAAGAAAAAGAAGAGCAACAAATTGATTATGCTAGCATATCTCAAAAATTAGATCAATATTTAGTCGGAAAGCAATTTAATGGAACAGTTTTGGTAACAGATAAAGAGCATGTTATATTGAATAAAGGATATGGGTATGCTGATGTTCAAAATAAAATAGAAAATACGCCTCAAACAAAATATCGTATCGGTTCTATTACGAAAACAGTTGTTGCCACATCTATTTTACAGTTGCAAGAACAAGGTAAATTGAATATTCAAGATAATGTAAATAAATATATTCCTTCATTTCCGGAGAATAAAAATATTACGCTATATCATTTATTAACGCATACCTCTGGTTTACCTGAACATGCGAAAGGAAATGTGAATGCTGCTTCCCGTTTACAGTTAATTAATTGGATTGGACGTCAAAATTTAGAATTTCCTGCAGGAACAGGTTGGAGATATACAGATTATAATTATATGGTTCTTGCTTATATAATAGAACATATCTTCAAAAAACCTTTAGGAGATTACATAAAAGAAAACATATTTATAAAAGCAGATATGCATGAATCCGGTATGGGAAATATGGTACCTGGAGATAAAAATTTTGCAAAGGGTTATGTGAAAAAAGATAAAGAGCTTGTACCAGCGCAGAAGTTAGGCATGGATTGGCTATATGGTTGTGGTGAGATGTATACGACAGTTGGAGATATGAAGAAGTTAGACGAAGCAATTATAAATGGAAAACTTCTTTCTGAACAAAGTATACAAGCAATGTTTTCGCCTTCAGCAGAACGGAAATATGCATTTAGTTTTTATATATATCCAGATTATTTTCATAATCATGGTGTGTTATCTGGTTGGAACACTTTCAATAATTTTAATAAAGAAAAAGGAATTTTTGTTATGTTATTTTCAAATGTGAAAAATAGTATGGATGATGACTTTAATAAAGAGTTCCGAAAGATGGTAAATGATTTATTAGAACAAAGGGGATGAGAAAATGGAACATAAAACTGTATCAATAGGTTTCATTGGTATTGGCGTAATGGGAAAAAGTATGGTTTATCACTTAATGCAAGATGGTCATAAAGTATATGTATATAATAGAACGAAAGCAAAAACAGATTCTTTAGTGCAAGCTGGTGCAAATTGGTGTAATACGCCAAAAGAGTTAGTGAAGCAAGTTGATATTGTAATGACAATGGTTGGATATCCACATGATGTAGAAGAAGTGTATTTTGGTATAGAAGGAATTATAGAACATGCAAAAGAAGGTACGATAGCAATTGACTTTACGACATCTACACCTACTTTAGCAAAACGTATTAATGAAGTTGCAAAAAGCAAAAAAATATATACGTTAGATGCACCTGTCTCAGGAGGAGATGTTGGCGCGAAAGAAGCAAAACTCGCAATTATGGTAGGTGGAGAGAAAGAAATATATGATAGATGCTTACCTTTACTTGAAAAGTTAGGAACAAACATTCAATTACAAGGACCAGCTGGGAGTGGACAACATACAAAAATGTGCAATCAAATTGCCATTGCTTCCAATATGATTGGAGTATGTGAAGCTGTTGCTTACGCGAAGAAGGCTGGACTGAATCCAGATAAAGTGTTAGAGAGTATTTCAACAGGAGCAGCAGGTAGCTGGTCATTAAGTAATTTAGCTCCTCGAATGTTAAAAGGAGACTTTGAGCCAGGATTTTATGTAAAGCATTTTATGAAAGATATGAAAATTGCTTTAGAGGAAGCAGAAAAATTACAATTACCAGTCCCAGGCTTAAGTTTGGCGAAAGAATTGTATGAAGAGTTAATTAAGGATGGCGAAGAAAATAGTGGAACACAAGTATTATATAAAAAATATATAAGGGGGTAAACGAGGTGGACCTTCAAAAGTTTGATGAGATGATTGATACTGTACAGCGAGCTACTTGTATGCAAATTAATGAAAGACAAAAAGAAGCTTTTAAACAAAAATATGATTTTGAACCAGAATTTGAATATGGAAGAGATGAGAAGGGGCATTATGTAATTCGAGCCTCAAAAAAGATGTTAGAAGAAATGGAGTTTTATTTAGCATTGAAATATGATCGTGATGGAGTGGATCTTTATATGCAAGCTGAGATTGACGGCATATTTTATGTATCTATTAGCTATGGTGAAGATGCCCTACATCTACAAGAATTGTTTCAATTTCTAGAAGAAAATAAATAAAAGTCCTCAAATGAGGACTTTTATTTATTTAGTCATCTTTAATTTTTATAATTATAAGTTAGAAGCCCGGCGGCATCGTTCAACCGGGAACGGGATAATTTGTGCGATGTGATTAGGGCCAAATTGTTTTGTACGAGCATGGCGTATTATATAAAAAGCACACAGAATTGAAACAGGAATAGCGCCGAATAAACCAAATAATAAAGCGCTTACACAAGATGCGACAAATCCTAAAACACCAATTTCTAACTCTTCCATAATAGCTCCTAAAATAACAGGAAATGCTCCACATGTAACTCCAAGTATAAGTGCGATAAGTAAGCTCATGATTATCCCCCTCTGTTTGCGATATTATTTTCCTTCTTAGTTAATTGTAGTATATCACATATAAAACAGAATTTTCAGAAAAAATTCAATAAATGTTCAAAAAATGTTCGAAAAATGCACTTGAAAAATCAAGGTGTTAAATTTGTGATGAAATAGTACTTTCAAGTAAATAAAAAATCAGGCTTATTTCAAAATGAAATAAGCCTGTTCCATAGGAGGATGTATATATGTAGAGTGAATAAAAGTTTGGAAAAGGGGGTCCAAGTCCTTTTATTCAACTAACTACCTTAATAGATTGGAACCCAGCCTTCAGTTGTCACAAAAATACGAATAGCTACAACTTGGCGATCATCTTGCAAGGTAAAATAATGTCTTGCATTTTCAGGAACAGATATTAAATCGCCTGGCTCAAGTTCAACATCAAAGAATTTCCCATCTTTACCTTCAATAGCGAAAATGCCATGACCACTGACGATAAAGCGAACTTCGTCATCTGTATGATGGTGTTCCTTTTGGAAATTAATTAATAATTCGTCAAGGTTAGGGGTGCTATTTGAAAGTGAAATTACATCATGTGCTTTATAACCACGGCGTGCTGAAACATCAGCGATTTCTTTTGAAAACACAGCTAATATTTCAGCTTTGTTTTCATCTGTTAACGAATAATTTTCATTTAAATGAGTAGGAAGTTTAGAAATATTCCATTTCTCATATAAAACGCCTTCCTCTTGTAGAAATTTAGATACTTCCACTTCATTTTCAATACGAGTATTTACTTCATGAATACGAATTTGCGCCATTAGAAACGCCTCCTTGAATTGATAATAGTTTTATATGAAATTGGAATAAAAACTCATAAGCTTCTAATCTCTTCTTTGCATCAAAGCTATCTCGGCCCCATACAGTAATACCGTGGTTACGGATTAATACTGCACCCGAATCTCCTTGTATATGCTTTCGGAAGTTTTCTCCAAGCGTTGGGATATGGGCATGGTTTTCAATAATAGGAATTTGAATTGTTGCACCTTCTTCCCAAATATCGAGTGCTTTAATAATTTCTTGATTTTGAAGGGTGACTGCATCACTATATAAATTTGTGATGACATTATTATCAGTTGTATGAACATGAAGTACGCACCCGGCATTCGTATTGTTATAAATGTGTGTATGCAATATTGTTTCTGCTGAAGGGCGTAATTCAGTCTCTAAAACGGGAACTCCTACATGATCTACTAATAGAAAATCATCTGGAGTGGTTTTTGTTTTATCTTTACCGCTTGCTGTAATAAGAAAAGTAAGTGGTTCATGGCTAACCTTTATAGAAATATTACCACTTGTTGCTGGAAACCAATTTCGTGTTGTTAACTCTTTTTTTAACTCGCTTAAGTCATACCATTGACGAAAAAGTTGTTTCATGCCTTCACCTCCAACAAAAGCTTTAATTCAGCTTGCACATCTTGAAATGTTTCAAACGGTGTATAAGCAATATGATTTTCTTCACACTTTGTAATAAGAAAATCGCGAGCGAATACTTTATCAGCTTGTTTCGCGGCTTGTAAATCAGTAATAGAATCTCCAATTACAATATGAAAGTCATTTGTATCACTTAATTTACGGATTAATGATGATTTACATAATCCGCAATGATTTTGACAATGATCATCACAAGAATGAGGCCATTTAACTGTAATAAACTCTGCTGAAAAGTCTGTTTCATTACAATAAATTTGCTCTTTTGGAATGATTCCTTGTAAGAGTGGATAGACGAAGAAATCCATTCCACCTGATATCACGTAAAAAGAAATGTTATTTTCCTTTACGAATTGTATAAACTCATGAAAACCACTACGGATTTCAGCAGTTTCTATTAAAAATTGAATAATATCATCGTGCAGATTAGTAGGTATTAATTGAAATAATCGAGAAACACCTTCTTGAATGGATAGTTCTTGTGATAAAATTTTATTCTTTACTTCTTCGGCTTCTGGTGGTGCGAATTTTTCCATAATGGACATAATGTTATCATTATTTGTAATCGTGCCATCGAAATCACAAAATACTTGAATACTCATAATTTCACCTCATAAGAGGGATTTCCCCATATTTGTAGTGCACTATGCAAATTTATGTCGTCTACTTCATGGAGTGGTTTATTTTGCAAAGTAGCATCAATTGCAGTACGGAAAGCTTTACCGCCGCCTTGCGCTCCATTTGGATGTCCGTGTATCCCGCCGCCAGCATTAATAACAACATCTTTACCGAAATCTCGTACAATAAAGGGAACGAAACCAGGATGAATACCAGCAGACGGAACAGAAAAGCTCTTCTTGAAAAATGCATCGTCTTCAGTTAAATATTTTGAGATAGCAAGAGCCTCCTCTTTTTCTAGCGCAACACTTCCGTATGGAGATGGGAATAATGAAAAGTCAGCCCCAGCATAACGTAGTAGCTTTCCAAGTAATAATGGTGATGAAACTCCATATAACTTGGATGCTGAATAAGCACCACTTACAGCAGGATGTGCCATAATAGGAACTGGGATTTCATCATCTTCTGCAAGTGATTGTAGTACATCTAGTCCGTAAGCAAATACGTTAAATAATAGAATATCAGCTCCAGCTTGCACTGCACGTTTAGCATTTTCTTTTAAATCAAAAGTTCGTCCTGTTAAATTTAAGGCATATAACGTTTTATGACCGTATGTTTCGTAGACAGATTGTAAAACTTCTTTTCCAGATACAATGCGTTTCGTAAGTGGTGTTAATGCATTTTCAAATAATATTTCATCATCTTTTACTATATCTACACCACCAATTGCTTGATCGCGTAATTGCGTTTTTAAATACCCAATGTTTCGTCCAATCATTCCTTTAAAAATACTCATTAAAAGGGGACGATCATGCACTTGTAAAAGATTTCGAATACCATCTATCCCGAATTTTGGACCAGGAAAATGTTTTTTTAACTCGTCTGAAAAAGTTAAGTCAATTAGTTTTACTTCGCCATCAAGTGATAGCTTTCCAAATGTAGTCGTTAAAATCGCTGGTAAATCTGGACTGAAGTTTAATAGCGGATATTCGATTTTAATAATTCCGCGTTTTACTTTTTTACGTAAATACGAATTGGTATATTCATGTTCAGCTAATTCCTCAACATGAATGACGTTGCCTTTATGCTGCTTTAATTGTTCTTGCAATAAGTGTGGCAAATGAGTCCAAGAGCCAATTGTTAAACCGAGTGCAATTTGCTCAGCTTTTTTTTCTAAGTTATGTGAATCATCATGGATTAAATACGTCGCTATAATTCCGCTCATTGTTATAACCTCCTAGTTAAATAAAAAAACCTCTCAGCTAAGGAGAGGTTTTTTTACAACCAGCTCCTTATCTGTCAGCGTAATGCTGCGAGAATTAGCACCGTGTCTACAATTGTAGATCGGTTGCCGGGTTTCGTCGGGCTCGTCCCTCCACCTGCTCTTGATAAGAAGTATTTAGAAATGTTTAAATTTTTAAGATAACTGAATTTTGTCAGATATTTTTCGTGTTGTCAATTACTTTTTGAAAAAATTTAATTTATCAATTCGATTAATGGCTTCCCGTAATCTATCTTCTGCATGCAAGAGACCAACACGGACATACCCTTCCCCATGCTTACCAAATCCAACACCAGGAGCAACTGCGACATGTGCTTTTTCTAGTAAAATATCAGAAAATTGCTCAGAGGTATATCCTTTTGGAACGGGAAGCCATGCAAAGAATGATCCTTTTGGAATGTCTACATTCCAACCAATTGAGTGACAGGCTGAAATAAGAGCGTTTCTTCGAGATTCGTAACTATTTACAAGGTCTATTACGCAAGACTGTGAACTTAATAGCGCTTCTCGAGCAGCATCTTGAACTGCACCGAATATACTAACATACATATGATCTTGTAATAGGTTAATTGTTTCAATCACACTTTCATTCCCTACAGCAAAAGCGATGCGCCAGCCAGCCATATTGAAAGTTTTTGATAATGTGTAAATTTCAATTCCTATATCTTTCGCACCATCTGCTTGCAAGAAACTAACAGGTTTTTGACCATCAAATCCGATAGCGCCATAAGCAAAATCGTGAACAACTAATATATTATGTTTATTAGCAAAGTGAATGGTTGCATCAAAAAAATCTTTTGATGCAGTAGCACCGGTAGGATTATTTGGATAGTTTAAAAACATTAATTTTGCACGCTCTGCAATAGAGTCATCAATGTTTGTATAATCTGGTAAAAAGTTATTTTCTGCAATAAGCGGCATTGTTTCAAAGTGTGCTTTTGCTAAAGCAACCCCGGATAAATAATCTGGATAACCTGGATCCGGAACGAGAATCGTATCACCAGGATTTGTAAAACAAATCGGTAATTCTACTAGTCCAGCCTTCCCGCCAAACAAAATAGCAACTTCAGTTTTTGGGTTTAATTCGACGCCGTATTCACGTTTATAGAATGTAGCCACGGCTTCCTTTAAGCTTTCATGTCCGCGAAATGGCGGATATTTATGATGAATGGTCTTTTCGGCAGCATCTTGTAAAGCTTTTACGATATGCTGCGGTGTTGGTTGATCTGGATTACCTTGACCTAGATTAATAACATCGTGACCAGCTGCAACGACTTTGTTAACTTTTGCAACAAGTGAAGCGAAAAATTGTGTTGGCAATGATGTTACTATCTCAGAAGATTGAAATAATTTCATACTTTCCACCTCTTTTGAAAGTTGTTACAATTCTAGTGACAAATGATATAATCTTTCCAGTATTTTGTAAAGAAAAAAATAAGAATGGGGCTGAAAAAATGAAAGTCGCATGTATTCAAATGGATATTGTTTTTGGAGATGTAGAAAAAAATATTGAGAATGCTAAAAATAAAATAAGCGAAGCTATGAAGGAAAGGCCAGATGTTATCGTCTTACCAGAACTATGGACAACAGGATATGATTTAACGAGACTTTCTGAAATTGCAGATAGGGATGGAGTGGAAACGAAAGAAAAGTTAATAGAATGGGCGAAGCAATATGATATACATATTGTTGGTGGTTCTATAGCAAAGCAAACAGAGCAAGGCGTTACAAATACGATGTATGTTGTAAATAATGAAGGACAGCTAGTCAACGAATATAGTAAAGTACATTTATTTCAGCTTATGGATGAACATAAATATTTAATAGCCGGTAATGGTACGGGCGAATTTAAGCTAGATGATGTCGAATGCGCTGGAACAATTTGTTATGATATTCGTTTTCCAGAGTGGATGCGTGTCCATACTGCTAAAGGGGCAAAAGTATTATTTGTTGTAGCAGAATGGCCATTAGTTCGTTTAGCACATTGGCGTTTGCTATTGCAAGCAAGAGCAGTTGAAAATCAGTGTTATGTTGTTGCGTGTAATAGAGCAGGAAAGGATCCAAATAATGTATTTGCGGGTCATTCTTTAATTGTGGACCCTTGGGGTGAAGTTGTAGTAGAGGCGAATGAAGAGGAATCAATTTTATTTGGAGAGCTTGAATTCGAGAAAATTAAAGAAGTACGTAAAGGAATTCCAGTTTTTGCGGATCGCCGTCCAGAATTATACAAATAAAATGTTGACAAGTGATTTTTATTCTTGGTATAGTCTTCAACATAAAGTTAAAAATTCAAAAAAT
Source organism: Bacillus sp. RZ2MS9 (assembly GCF_001816185.2). NCBI lineage: Bacteria > Bacillati > Bacillota > Bacilli > Caryophanales > Bacillaceae > Bacillus > Bacillus sp. RZ2MS9. Next base: position 4,001,057 of record NZ_CP049978.1, on the reverse strand, counting down.
TATACAACTCTTATCAAGAGCAGGTGGAGGGATTTGGCCCGATGAAGCCCAGCAACCGACCGTAATACCATTGTGAAATGGGGCGTTTATTACGCCAAAAGGCACGGTGCTAATTCCAGCAGAAAGTAAAACTTTCTGGCAGATAAGAGGGGAGAAGATAAACTTCAAACCTCTTTCTTAGTGGAAAGAGGTTTTTCTATGTTAGAAAAACCTCTGAATTTAAAAAGGGGGAGAAGACGATGGGATATTATTCATTAACAGAAATAACAGCTGTACAATATGCGAAAGATCATGGCTATTTTGAAGCGAAGGCAAATGTCGTTTGTCATGAAATTGGAGACGGAAACTTAAATTACGTGTTCAAATTAGATGATGGAGAGAAATCAATTATAATAAAACAAGCACTGCCTTATGCGAAAGTAGTTGGTGAAAGCTGGCCATTGTCTATAAAAAGAGCAACGATTGAAAGCAAGGCATTACAAATTTTTGCGCAGTATGTACCGGATTATGTTCCAGTAGTGTACAGTCATGATGAAGAGTTAGCGATAACGGTAATAGAAGACTTATCAAGACTAACAATTACAAGAAAAGGATTAATAGACGGAGAAGAATATCCGCTTTTATCCCAGCATATCGGCCGTTTTCTAGCACATGTTTTATTTTATACTTCAGATTTTGGTTTAAAGTCAGAAGAGAAGAGGGTACTAGAAGGTACCTTTGTAAATCCGGACCTTTGTAAAATTACAGAGGATTTAGTGTTTACAGATCCGTTTGGACATTATGATACAAATGATTATGAGCCAGATTTACAGCTCGTGGTTGATGAACTTTGGAGTGATAAAACTTTAAAACTAAAAGTAGCACAATATAAATATAAGTTCTTAACAAGAAAAGAAACTCTTATTCATGGTGATTTACATACTGGTAGTATTTTTTCGTCACCTTCTGAAACGAAAGTGATTGATCCAGAATTTGCGACATATGGCCCATTTGGATTTGACATAGGTCAATTTATTGCAAATCTATTATTAAATGCTTTATCTAGAGAAGAAGAAAAAAGAAGTGTACTATTTTTCCATATAGAAAAGACGTGGAGTTATTTTGTAGAAACTTTTACAAAGTTATGGATTGGAGAAGGTGTAGAAGCATATACGAAAGAAAAACAATGGTTACCAATTATTTTGCAAAATATCTTTACTGATGCAGTTGGATTTGCCGGATGTGAACTGATTCGTAGAACAATTGGTTTAGCTCATGTAGCAGATTTAGATGAAATAGAAAATAAAGAAACAAGAATTCAAGCTAAGAAACAAGCGCTATCCTTAGGTAAAGAACTAATAAAATATGAATCTAAAAGTGCTGATATTCAACTGTTTCGAATATTATTTCAACAGACAGTTTCAGGGGGCGTAAAAGCGTGAGTACAATTGTTACTGTTCCGAGATCTGTAAGCTGGAAAGGTGATGCAATTGCGGTATTAAATCAAACGAAATTGCCGCATAGCACAGAATACAAAACATTGACGACTATTGAAGAGGTTTGGAAAAGCATCGTAATGTTAGAAGTACGAGGAGCGCCTGCAATTGGAATTGTAGCTGCATTTGGCTTGGCGCTTGCATCAAAAAAATATAACACTGTACATATTGAAGAATTTCAAAAGAAGTTTAATAGAGATTGTAATTATTTAGGAACGTCACGCCCGACAGCAGTAAATTTATTTTGGGCAATTGATCGTATGAGAGAATCTATTCGAGAGATTACTACAATAAAAGAAGCACAAAAAACATTAGAAGAAGAAGCGCTTCGCATTCAGCAGGAAGATGAAGAGGTGTGCCGAAATATTGGGGAATATGCGTTAACATGTTTTAAAGATGGCGATAACATTTTAACAATCTGTAACGCTGGAAGTATTGCAACTGCCAGATATGGAACTGCATTAGCTCCCTTTTATATTGGAAAAGAGAAAGGTGTGCGTTTACATGCATATGCGTGTGAAACGAGACCAGTTTTACAAGGTGGTCGCTTAACGACCTGGGAATTGAAGCAAGCAAATATTGATGTGACCCTTATTACAGATAATACTGCAGCTCATGCTATTCAAACGAAAGAAATAAATGCAATTATTGTAGGGGCGGATCGAATTGTCGCAAATGGAGATACGGCAAATAAAATAGGGACAATGAATTTAGCTATTTTAGCAAAGCACTTTAATATCCCATTTTACGTTGCTGCTCCACTGTCAACATTTGATGTTACGAAAGAAACTGGAGCTGAAATTATTATTGAAGAAAGAGATGAAACAGAAGTTACGAAAATCTTTGGAAAACAAGTAGCACCAATTGGAACGGATGTTTATAATCCAGCATTTGACATAACGCCGAATGAATTAATTACAGGAATTATTACTGAGAAAGGTATTATACGCGGGGACTATAAACGAGAAATTGCATCATTATTTGAAAAACAAGCTAATACATAATAGCTTGTTTTTTTATGCCTAAATGCAGTGTTTTCTCTTACTTATATAATGAAAGGAGGGGAAGAGGATGGAAGAGTGGATCAAGATGATAGGTAATGTAGGGTTTCCGATTGTTGTAACATTATATTTACTCCACCGTATTGAAAGTAAACTAGAGGGGGTAATTGTTGCAATTGAGAAGCTCCCGCGGCAATTACTAAAGTACGAAGATCCTCGGGAATAAAAATAAAGTTTGCTCTTCTTGAGCAAACTTTATTTTTATTGAGCGGTATAACCACCATCTATAACAACAGCTTGTCCTGTTATACCTTTAGCTTTTTCACTCGCTAAAAACATCGCATAATCAGCGATTTCTTGTACTTGTAATAAGCGCTTTTGTGGGACGAGTGGATAAATAACATCTTCTAAAACATTTTCAAGTGGTACATTTCGTGTAGTAGCTAAGTCTTGTAGTTGATTACGTACAAGAGGGGTATCGACATAACCAGGGCAAAGGGCATTAACAGTAATACCATGCGTAGCACCTTCTAAAGCAGCAACTTTTGTTAATCCAATTACGCCATGTTTTGCACTATTGTAGGCAGCTTTTCCAGCAAATCCGACAAGGCCGTTAATAGAAGCGACATTAATAATACGACCATATTTTTGTTGTTTCATAATCGGAAAGGCATGCTTAATTGCGATAAACGGAGCAATTTGCATAATTTGAATTAGTAGCTCGAACTTTTCAGTTGGAAAGTCTTCAATGGGTGAAACGTGTTGCATTCCTGCGTTGTTAATTAATATATGTAATGAACCGAAATGATCAACTGTTTGAGAAATTGCTGCTGTAATTTCCTCTTCAGATGTAACGTCACATTTTAAACCGATAGCTTGAAAACCTTCATTTTGTAATTGTTCAGCAGCTTCTTTTGCACGTTCTTCAAGTCGATCGGTAATCACAACTTTTGCACCTTCTTTTGCAAAAGCCTTTCCCATTTCATAACCAATACCACTTGCAGCACCTGTTAAAAAGACAACTCGATTTGTAACCATGATGAAAAACATCCCTTCATAATAAAGTTTTCATAGTGCTCTATTTAGAGAAGCTATAATGAAATTCCTGCAAACATTTGGAAAAAAATATCATTAGCTATCTTGTTTTGCAAAATAGTCTTTGCTATACTATTTTGTAAAGCAAGATACTTACGCTTATCTATCTTGTAAAACAAGATAGTAGGAGGATTTAAATTATGTCGACAAGTCAAATGCTGAAAGGGATTTTAGAAGGATGCTTACTTGCTATTATTTCTGAAGGCGAAATATACGGTTATGAAATGAGTGAAAAGCTAGCGAAGTATGGTTTTACAATGGCGAGTGAGGGAAGTATTTATCCGTTATTAATACGAATGCAAAAAGAAGGACTAATAACAAGCGTAATGAAGGAATCTCCATCTGGTCCAAAGAGAAAATATTATACATTAACAGAAAAAGGCGAGGAAGCACTTGGTGAATTTATGGATCGCTGGGAAGCGATGCAAAGTAGTGTAGAGCGTCTACTTGAAGGGAAGGGGAGAAAAAAATAATGCTATCAAGAGAAGCACGAAAGTTTTTGTTAGATATGAGATTATTTTTGACGGCAAAGAGTGTAAAAGAAAGAGATGTTGAAAACTTTTTAGAAGATGCAGAGTTGCATTTAATAGAAGGTGAGAGTGAGGGGAAGAGTGTAGAAGATATTTTCGGAAGCTCACCGAAAGAATATGCAGATGAACTTGTAAAAGTGATGGAAAGGGATAGACAGGAAACGTGGAAGCAAATTGGTTTTACAGTAATGAATATCGTATCGTTTTGGATTATTGCTTCTATCTTAATGGTGAATCATGGAATGTTACAGATTTCACTTATTCAGTGTATCGGTTACAGTTTTTCATTGATTTTAGTTGTTATGGGTCCTAATTTTCTACTTCGCAAAATGACCTTCGTCACAAGCTTTACAAAAACATGGTTTTCCATGTGGTCTTTAGTTATGATTGCTCCATTGTTTTTAATGGGAGTTATTACGGTACTAGATGTGATATATCCTACAAAAATGTTTATATTCACTCAAATGCAAAGTTATTTATTGGCTGGTGGTATTTTTATCATTACAGTAGTGATAAATATGTATTTTGAAGGATGGTTTAAAAACTTATATTTAATTATTCCGCTTTCTATTATGTTACTATTTAAAACATTTACATCAGAAGATCTCGTGCCAATGTTATTTCAAATTATATGTTTATATGGAAGTTTATTTATTTTAATTTTTGTTGAAATTATGATGAAGACAAATAGAAGAGAAATGGTTAAATAAGGGAGGGGTTATAATGAAGATTTCTAAAGAAGGTGAAAAGTTTTTAATCGATACGAAAGTATATTTAATAACAAAAGGGATTAAAGAAGAAGATGTGGACGCTTTTCTAGAAGATGCAGAGCTTCATTTAATAGAAGGTGAAAAAAAGGGAAAGACAGTAAGTGACATATTTGGTGACTCACCAAAAGAGTATGCGGAAGAATTAGCGAAAGAGATGGAGAAGGATAAAAGCGGGAGCATAAAAAGTATTTTAGGGATGATTATTGGTATTGGTGGGTATTGGTTACTGACAAATATTTTATTTGGAAGCCCCGATCAACAATTTGCTTTAACAAATGTACAGTTAATTGGTTATCCTATCGTTTTAATCATTACGATTATTGGAACGATTGTTGCATTTAGAATGTCTTCTTTTAAAAGTAAATTAGTAGAATTTGGAATGATTTATGTAATAGTAATGGTTCCTATTTTATTATTGGTGTTATTGATGTTTATGAATAAATGGTATGGGACACCTGTATTGCAATTGGCGACAATGCAAACATATATATTAGCAGCAATTATCTTTTTATTACTTCTTATTGGTGAAGTATATGTTCTTGGCTGGATGGGTGTTTTTGTACTAATTGTTCCTCTTATGATTATGTTCTTATTTAAAGACTTAGAAGAAAGTAATGTATTTTGGGGAATTGCAAAGGTCTTACTTATGTATGGAAGTATATATGGATTAATGAAATGGTCTTTAAAAATTGAAGAAAGAAAAAGTATGAACTAGAAATTCAATAAAAAGCGGCTGCTCTGGATATACCAAAAATTATTTCCAAAGAAATATTATATAGGGATTTTTAGAGGGATTACATTTACATTTAGTTGTCTATTTTTATTTCTAGCAGCCGGGATTTGTTTTGTTGATTGGAATAAGTTGTTTTAAACAGTAACATGAGGGTTACTGTTTTTTTCTTTGTAATAAAGAGCTTTGTAAAGAGAGCGCTTTTTGTTCTGCTGTTAATAAGGAATGAATATGAACGTTTTCTGGACGAGGGACTATCGGATACATAAGATTTGTTGGAGAAGGGTGGTGCTCCGAGCCGGTTGGAGAATGAGGATCTGCATGAGTAAGTTTTCCATGAATACGTCTTGTAAATAAAATATGACCGATTTCGTGAGCGAGCGTATATATATTTTTCATAGGAGCAGCCGAATTTGTTAAAACGATATAACCGGTAAGTTGCTGTTGTTTTGCTAAAGAATAAGCGCAGGCAATTACTGCTGTTTCTTTGAAATAATCACTGCCAATATAACAAATATAAAGGTCGCATTCAGGAGCTTCATTTACACATGTTTGGAAAAAGGATGCCAGCTTTTCTTGACTTTGAATGGGATTTTTATAACTGATTTCACGATCGAAAAAACGGAAAAGTTCATTTAATACAATTACTTCTTGAATTTGAAATGTAATGGGGTGCCAAATTGATTCTGCAACAGCTAAATCTTTTGCGATGCGGTCATCAGAAATATCGGCGCCGGGAGTAATGCAAATACATATATTGACGTATGGATCCATAAGGAACACCTCAAATGAAAAAAAGTTCTTCCTATAATATATGTGGGAAAAAGATGTCATGTATGGATAAACGCCTTCTTTATTGAATATATAGATGACAAGTCGAAAAAATTTCATAGTTCTATAACATGGTGTGGTCGTCTTTTTGATATAGTAAAGGAAAGGGGGAGAATATATGTATACATTAAAAATCGTTTCAGACAGAGAAGCACTTTATCAATTTGCGAGTTATGTAAGAGTTGTACAAGGGGTTGAAGATGTATATGTAGAGGTGGGAGAACCTTTATATGAACATCCTTTAATGAAGTTTTATGTACATATTAAGCTGAAAGAAACATATGAGCAGCATAAAGCGTTACAGGAAATAGCAAGATTAGTAGAATTGGGTCGTTTTACATATGTCCATTATCGTAATGATGAAATTGAGGAAGCTTTTGAAGCTGTAAAATATGAAAGTTTTAAGAAATAAAGATGAAAAAACGGAGGCGAAAGCTTCCTTTTTTTCTTTAAAATTACATGAACAAAAAGAGAGAAATTTTGTTATGATAAGGGAGGTTAGGGAAAGGGGAATTTACATATGGGGTATATTGAAGAGTTACGAAAAGTCGTTGGTACAAGACCGCTTATTCTCGTAGGATCAGCAATTATTATATTAAACGATAATCAAGAAGTATTGCTTCAATATCGTTCAGATACATATGATTGGGGTGTACCTGGTGGGGCGATGGAACTGGGCGAAACGACAGAAGAAACTGCACGTAGAGAGTTATTTGAGGAAACAGGGTTAACTGCAAAAATAATGCAATTTCTTGGTGTTCTATCAGGAAAAGAAGTATATTTCCGTTATCCGAATGGCGATGAAATTTTCAATGTCATTCATCTGTATCAGGCACATCATGTGAGTGGGGAATTAAAGCTCGATCATGAAGGGCTGAAACTTCAATATTTTCCAGTAGATAAGTTGCCAAAATTAAATGAAACAACAGAGAAAATTTTACAAAAGTTTTTATATGCACTAACAGAATAGAAGGTTAATTCCTTCTATTTTTATTATATCAAATATTTTGATTTTTTAGTATGTTTATAGTATGATAGTTATAGATATACATCTTATGGAATTTCACCTAAAAACTTACTAGGGTACATAAGAGAGGGGCAAGTACAAAATGCATAATGTTGTTATTACAGCTGCAGTTCGTTCGCCAATTGGAACTTTTGGAGGAGCGCTAAAAAATGTAACGCCAGTAGAATTAGCTGTTCCTGTACTTCAGGAAGCTGTAAAACGAGGCGGGGTAGAACCACATGAAGTTGATGAAGTAATTTTAGGTCATTGTATTCAAAGAACTGATGAAGCAAATACAGCGAGAACAGCTGCATTAGCGGCAGGATTTCCTGACACAGTTACGGGATATACAATCCAACGCCAATGTTCTTCAGGTATGCAAGCAATTATGTCAGCTGCAATGCAAATCCAATTAGGTGTAAGTGATGTTGTTGTTGCAGGTGGAGTAGAAGCGATGAGTTCGAGCCCTTATGCATTGAAACAGCACCGCTGGGGACAACGTCTACAGCACGGAGAAATTCGTGATACGGTGTGGGAAGTGTTAGAAGATCCGATTCACCATATTATGATGGGTGAAACAGCGGAAAATTTAGTTGAACAATATGAAATTACAAGAGAGGAACAAGATGAAGTTGCTCTTCGCAGTCATACATTGGCACTGAAGGCAATCGAGTCTGGATACTTTGACGATCAAATTGTTCCTATTACAATAAAAGAGCGTAGAAAAGAAGTTATATTTTCGAAGGATGAACATCCACGTGCAGATATTACAGCTGAAAAATTAGCTGGATTGAAGCCGGCATTCCGTAAAGATGGGTCTGTAACTGCAGGTAATGCATCTGGCCTGAATGACGGAAGTGCAGTTCTAGTACTAATGAGCGAAGAAAAAGCGAAAGAAAAAGGCTTACAACCGTTAGCTAGAATTGTTGGATATTCAGTAGCTGGAGTAGACCCGAAAATTATGGGTATTGGACCAGCACCAGCAATTCGTAAAGGTTTAGAAAAAGTAGATTGGTCATTGGAAGATGCAGATTTACTTGAAATTAATGAAGCTTTCGCGGCTCAATATTTGGCTGTAGAGAAAGAGTTAGGCTTAGACCGTGAAAAAGTGAACGTAAACGGTAGTGGCGTAGGACTTGGGCATCCAATTGGTTGTACAGGGGCTCGTATTACAGTAAGTTTAATTCACGAATTAAAAAGACGTGGGTTAGAAAAAGGAATTGCCTCTTTATGCGTCGGTGGCGGTATCGGCGTTGCCTTATTTATAGAAGCACTATAAAAAAGAAGCAGCTATTGCTGCTTCTTTTTTTACGACTCAAATAGATGATGGAATAATCGATCGCGATTTTCAAAGAAAAGTTTCGTCGTTTGGTAATGCTCAGTTTCTTCTAATGTGGATTCGTGAATTCCCTCTTGTGTTAAAGAATATATAGTGGATTCAGGATAAGCCATTAAAATAGGAGAATGCGTCGCAATAACAAATTGTGAACCTTGTTCCGCTAGTTCATGCATTCGAATAAGCATGGAAAGTTGTCTCATTGGTGATAGAGCGGCCTCAGGCTCATCTAAAATGTATAAACCTTGTCCTGAAAAACGGTTCATAAATAAGGAAAAGAATGATTCACCGTGTGATTGTTTGTGTAGTGAGATACCACCATAAGAGTTGATAACCGGGTTCCCACGTGCTTCTCTATCAGCATCTATTTCATCAATATAAGAAGCAACGTTATAAAATGATTCAGCGCGAAGAAAGAAACCGTCGTTTGGTGTATTGAAACTTTTGGAAATTCGAAGGTATTCATGTAAAGATGAATGTGAATCGTTAGTGCTAAAGCGGAAATTCTTCGTTCCACCTTCTGCATTAAAGCCTAATGCAATTGCAATTCCTTCAAGTAATGTTGATTTACCCGTTCCATTTTCTCCAATAATGAATGTTACATTTGGATGAAAAACTAGTGATTGTAATGTTCGGATAGCAGGTAAGCAGTAAGGATATGCGGAAAAACTAGGGATATTTTCTTTTTTTAATGTAACATTTTGTAAAAAGGGTACGTCAATCAATATATAAACCTCAATTCATAACGGATTTTGATTCTAAAAAGGCGGCAAATACAAGTGTTAATGACACCTGAATTCCTTCCTTATTTTCTGAATATTTTATGTGGATTATATCATTTAAACTATCATATTCCAATGTGAAAATAAATATTGCATGAAGATCCATTCTCTCGTTATGATATATGGTATTCTATTGAAAATGTGAGAAGGAGTTAAAGTATGCCGTTTACATTTGCACATCCAGCAGCAGTTCTTCCTTTTGCGAAAAAGCATTCTAAACATATTTCAGTAACGGCTCTTATATTAGGTAGTATGGCGCCTGACTTTGAATATTTTTTACACTTTAGACCGTATGGTGTTATTGGCCATAAATGGCTCGGGTTCTTATATTTAAATTTACCGCTTGTATTTCTACTCGCATACATATATCACTACATTTTAAAAAAGCCGTTTATAACGCATTTACCTAAACCGTTTGCTGGTTATTATTCATATGCAATAGATGAGAGGTGGGGGCTACATACCTGGAAAGAATTCTTTGTATTTTGCTGTTCTGCATTATTCGGTATGCTCACGCATGTTGTTTGGGATGCATTCACTCATAAGACAGGCTATTTCGTTATGAAAATACCATTATTACAAAGAGAATGGTACGGTATCTCTGTTTATAAATATATGCAACATGGAAGTACATGTATTGGTGTTCTACTATTAGTATACGTTTTATGGAAGTATAGAAATGAAATGGGTAAAGATCTTTTTTTAGCTTCGGAAAAAAGAAAGTATTGGGTTTCAGTAATTGTTGTAGCAACTATTATATTTATCGTGCACGCGTTCCTAGATCCCTATTTTCATATTTTCCAAATTGGAGGTATAATAGTATCTGGACTGACAAGTTCATTTTGTGGACTTGTCATTGTTTCTATAGTTTACAAAGCCAGGGACTAATTTTATATTCATGAATGATAGCGTTAGGAGAAATGAAATGATGAAAGCATGGAAAAGTATTTTTGTTTTATGTAGTTTTCTTCTTATGTTAAGTGGTTGCTTCCATCAAGAAGAAAAGAAAGCTGAACCGAAGAAGAAAGAATCTATTCCTGAAACAAAAGAATATGGTGGGCGTGAGCTGAAAAAAGTAGGACAAAAAGTGAAAGAAACAGGATGGGGTACTTTTAAGTTAGAGCAGATGCATTCTGTGAATCAAACATTTGAAGTAGCGCCAATGAAAATTCACGTACAAGATGTGAAAGTAATTTCTTTATCACAGATGAGTGAAAAGGCAAAAAAAACATTGAAAGTATACACGGCACTAACCCCTGAAGAAGTAAAACGGAGATTAGGGGATAAAGTAAGCCAAGAAGATGCAGAATTATATGCATCGCTAAGTGGAACAGAGATTAGTAATACAATTCGTTACGTTGAGATTACATATAAAGTGGAGAATACCGGAAATAAAAATATGCAATTTTTCTCTATGAATGATGTTATGATTAATGGTAAGCAACATTTTAAAGTAGCCACTCAAAACTTTTTATATGACGAAGATACGTTAGTTGGTACAAAAAATGTATCAAGAGAAGACTATAAGCCTGGTGAAACAAGAGATGGTATTATTGGTTTAATACTTGACGATGGAAAAGACAAGGTAAAGGATATTCAGTTTACAACTGATGATCTACTTGCAGGAGATTCAGAAACACAAGATGTTGTAAAAGAGCCACAAACGTTTAACATCTCACTAAAATAATGTAAGGCAAAACAGTCAGCATTCAAATATTATGCTGACTGTTTTTTTATTTCTTTTATGTATGAATCTACATTTTGAAAAGGCACCTTAATTTTAAACGCATCTTTTTGTTCATTAAATTGCTTTTCATTGTAGGGACCGAAACGTTTATTGTGCTTTACGTCAATAATCCAATAATGTTCACTTTTTTTATTTGCAATTGCTGCGTCAGGGTTATTCGGATCTGATTTTTCCTCGGTTTGTTTTGCAATAATGTATTTATCATCCCAAGCAATGTCTGTAATTTTTGCAGGGATGTATTGTGTGGCATATACAGCATCTTGCGAGGGGAAAAGTTCAAATGCATTTCCAGAAGTACGTATGAGTTCGTATTCATCGTTAACCGTATAAGTTAAGTGACCTGTGTTTCCTGCACAACCAGTTAATAGGAAGGCGACGAATAGGATTATCCATTTTTTCAATATGGGAACCTCCTTTATAATGCTATTGTAACAAATTGTACAAGAAAAGTAAGAGAAAGGCTAGTTTACAATGTTTTTTAGAAGTGGTACGATGAGACGGGTAAAGAAGGATATGAAGGAGTCGACATAAAATGAAGTTAAAGATGCATCGTCCAGCGCTTGTAATGAATCGCATAGGTGCTTCCCTAATTGACATGTTTTTAATCTCGGTTATGTATGGTGTAGTAGTAGCTATTATGACCGGAAACTATAGTGCTATGTTTAAGCGCTTTAATATAAGCTTAGGTGATTTTAGATATGATTTCGCAGTAGTTTTTATATTAATGGCGATATATTTTATTGTGTTACCCTTTATTTGGAACGGTGTTACACTTGGAAAAAAGGTAACGAGAATAAAATTAATTTCATTGAAGAGTGAAAAGCTAACGTTGCAAACATTAATTATAAGATTTTTTGTAGTGTTATTACCGAACGTATTGCTATTAGGAATTCCATTAATATGTAATATATATATGATGTTGTTCCGCAAAGATAATTGTGGTTTTCAGGATTTAATTACAAAAACGAAAGTAATAAGTCTTGTATAATGAAAAAAAGACCTTTTTATATATAAAAGGGTCTTTTTGATTTTATAAGTATATGGGGAATGTTTACAGTAAGGAAAAGCTAAAATGTGTTAATTCTATTTATAATAGATTGAAAATTAAGAAAATGATATAATGATTAAAAATAATATCTTTATTCCGCCATATTGGGGCTGATTAAAATTTCACTTTATATAATAAGGGGGAGATTAAAATGACTGGAGGTAGTGTAATCTTTTGGGGGATTTTAATTTTCATCGGTTTAGTTTTCGATCAGCGTAATAATAAGAAAAAAGAAGGATAAAAAGTAAACGTTTACAAGTAAAATAGCAATTTTTCTTGCTTGCAGATTAATCTTATAAAGGAGTATACTGAATGACGGTAAGACTTATAGAAGGGGTAATGAAAATGAAGCTTGCAGGAAAAGTTGCTATCGTAACTGGCGGTGGCATCGGTATTGGACGTAATACAGCTCTTTTGTTGGCTAAACAAGGCGCAAAAGTTATTGTGACGGACATTGATCAAGAGAGTGGACAAGCAACAGTGGAGGAAATTATGAATCTAGGCGGAGAGGCACTTTTTGTATCCTATGATATGGGAAAGCAAGGAGATTGGCAACGCGTTATTAGCATTACTTTGAATGCATTCAGTCGCATTGATATGCTTTTTCAAAATGCAGGTTTATATAAAATAGATTCTATTTTTTCTCGCCAACAAGAGAACGATTCCAATGTACTTTGTATTAATGACGTTTGGATAGAGATAAAACAATTAACGTCATCTTTTATGAAACAGCAAGAAGAAGTGGTGCTTAGTGATTTACCGATTTTCGGTATTATTAGCACGAAAGGACAATCATTTCATACAGTAGAAGCCCTAGTATAATAATAAAAACCGCCCTCAATATATGTGGACGGTTTTTTTGTATGTGTATAGTAAAGATAAATTTTTTAGCGAATACGTTGTTCAGTTTGGTTATCAAAGAAATGTGCTTTATTCATATCAAATGCTAATTTAATTTGATCACCAGGTGAAAATGTATGTCTTGCATCTACACGTGCTGCAAAATCTTGATTTCCAAGTTTCATATATAAAATGGATTCAGCACCTAATAATTCAGCGACTTCAATTTTTGTTGTGAAGGCAGTAGATTGCGAAGCTTCTAAAAATAGTAGTTCATCATGAATGTCCTCTGGGCGAATACCTAAAACAATTTCCTTATTTACATAGCCTTGTTCACGTAGCATCTTCATTTTTCCTTCAGATACTTTAATTTTTATAGTATTGTCTATAACGAAATCGGTTTCAGTCAATTTACCACGGAAGAAATTCATAGCTGGTGAGCCGATAAATCCACCCACGAAAATGTTTTCTGGCGTTTCGTATACTTCTTTTGGAGTTCCAATTTGTTGGATTTTTCCATCCTTCATAACGACAAGACGCGAAGCCATAGTCATTGCTTCTGTTTGGTCATGTGTTACATAAATTGTTGTTGTTCCAAGGCGATGATGTAGCTTAGAAATTTCTGAGCGCATTGCAACACGGAGTTTAGCATCTAAGTTTGATAATGGTTCATCCATTAAGAAAACTTTTGCATCTCGAACGATTGCTCTACCTAACGCAACACGTTGGCGCTGTCCACCTGATAATGCTTTCGGTTTTCTATCTAAATATTGTTCAAGTCCTAAAATTTTTGCTGCATCTTTCACACGACGATCGATTTCATCTTTTGGTATTTTTCGAAGTTTTAATCCAAATGCCATATTATCATATACACTCATATGTGGATAAAGAGCGTAGTTTTGGAATACCATAGCGATATCTCGATCTTTTGGAGGAACATCATTCATTAGTTTACCATCAATTGAAAACTCGCCTTTTGAAATATCTTCAAGTCCAGCTACCATTCGTAATGTTGTAGATTTTCCGCATCCAGAAGGACCGACAAATACAATAAATTCTTTATCTTGAATGTGTAAATTAAAATCAGTTACAGCTGTTACGTTATTATCATATATTTTATAAATGTTTTCTAATTTAAGTTCTGCCATGGTATTTCCCCCTAGAAATAATTATGCAAACGTTTTCTTTGAGTTCATTATAAACGAATAGATTCAAAAAATAAATAAAAAAATAAAACGTTTTCATTTATTGGAGATTTATTAGTGGTTTTCATATGTTTTCTTAGAAAAAGAACAATAAAAATTGTAAGCGCTATTTTAAATTGAGATAGAATCTGTTATCATTCATTAATGAAAACGTTTGCGCCTTAAAAAAGAGAAAAATGAATGATGAATGAAATGGGGTAGCATAATGGAAAAACAATGGTGGAAAGAAAGTGTAGTATATCAAATTTATCCTCGTAGCTTTATGGATAGTAATGGTGATGGTATAGGAGATCTTCAAGGGATTATTTCAAAGCTAGATTACTTAAAAGAGTTAGGGATTGATGTGATTTGGTTATCACCAGTCTATGAATCTCCAAATGATGATAATGGTTATGATATAAGCGATTATTGTAAAATTATGAACGAGTTCGGAACAATGGAAGATTGGGATGAGCTATTACATGAAATGCATGAACGTAATATGAAACTTATGATGGACTTAGTTGTTAATCATACTTCGGATGAACATAATTGGTTTATTGAATCACGTAAATCAAAAGATAATAAATATAGAGATTACTATATATGGCGCCCTGGAAAAGAAGGGAAAGAACCGAACAACTGGGGAGCTGCTTTTAGTGGATCTGCATGGCAGTATGATGAAATGACGGATGAATATTATTTACATCTGTTTTCTAAAAAACAGCCAGATTTAAATTGGGATAATGAAAAGGTAAGACAAGATGTTTATGAAATGATGAAGTTTTGGTTAGAAAAAGGAATTGATGGCTTCCGTATGGATGTTATTAATTTTATTTCTAAAGAAGAGGGATTACCAGCTGTTGAAACAGAAGAAGAGGGGTATGTTTCAGGTCATAAGCATTTTATGAACGGTCCAAACATTCATAAATATTTACATGAAATGAATGAGGAAGTATTATCGCATTATGATATTATGACGGTTGGTGAAATGCCTGGTGTAACGACAGAAGAAGCGAAATTGTATACTGGAGAAGAACGAAAAGAGTTGCAAATGGTATTCCAATTTGAACATATGGATTTAGATTCAGGAGAAGGTGGAAAGTGGGATGTAAAACCATGCTCACTTCTTACTTTAAAAGAGAATTTAACAAAGTGGCAAAAAGCATTAGAGCATACCGGATGGAATAGCCTTTATTGGAATAATCATGATCAGCCTCGCGTTGTATCTCGTTTTGGTAATGATGGAATGTATCGCATTGAATCAGCAAAAATGTTAGCGACAGTTCTTCATATGATGAAAGGAACGCCATATATTTATCAAGGAGAGGAAATTGGAATGACGAACGTTCGATTCCAATCAATTGATGAATATCGAGATATTGAAACGTTAAATATGTATAAAGAAAAAGTGATAGACCATGGTGAAGATATAGAAAAAGTAATGGAATCTATTTATATAAAGGGTCGTGATAATGCTAGAACTCCGATGCAGTGGAATGATCAGAATCACGCTGGATTTACAAAAGGTGAACCTTGGATTACTGTAAATCCTAACTATAAAGAGATTAATGTGAAACAAGCAATCCAAGATGAAGGTTCAATTTTATATTACTATAAGAAATTAATTGAACTACGCAAAAATAATGAAATAGTTGTGTATGGATCATATGATTTAATATTAGATAATGACCCTTCTATTTTTGCTTATGTAAGAACATATGGAGATGAAAAACTACTTGTCATTGCAAACTTTACTGCGGATGAAAGTGTATTTGAAATGCCTAAGGATATTAGTTATAGTGAATCAGAGTTATTTATACACAATTACGATGTAGAAATCGGATCAATAGATAACATTCCATTACGTCCGTATGAAGCGATAGTGTTCAAATTGAAATAAGAAAAAGCCTTATGCCATTTCAAACTTGGCATAAGGCTTTTTGGATTACCATTTTAATATGGAGAATCCATATGGAGGAAGTGTAACTTGTAATACACTTGCTTCCGCTGAAAATTCTTCGTTTGTATAAATGTTAATTATTTTCTTACCAGTAACATGAAGAGGGAGTGAAACTGTAACTTCACTATTAGTAGGGTTTAAAACGAAAAAGATAGTTTCATCCTCATATGTTTTCGTATAAGAAATATAATTATGTTCATCATTTGCTTCGATGAATTGAAAAGTACCATGTCCTCCAAATGCTTTATGTTGTTTACGTAATAAAATCAATGTTTGTATATGGGTAAATAATGCATGATCTTGTTCTTTAGTATCCCAAATCATACATTTACGGCAATCAGGGTCCATGCCGCCATCCATACCAATTTCATCCCCGTAATAAATACAAGGAGAGCCGATGAAAGAAAGATGGAATACATAGAGCAATTTCAACTTATTTTTATCTCCGTTGCATGTTGTTAAAATTCTTGGAGTATCATGGCTGTCTAATAAATGAAATGCTGCTTCATTTACATTCATAGAGTAGGAATGTAGAGATTCTGTAATTTGCTTCATGAATTCACTTGCTTTAATGGAATCGTTAGCAAAGTAAGAAAGTAGAGCATTTGTAACAGGATAGCTCATGACAGCATCAAATTGATCGCCTTGTAGCCACGGAAGGGCATCGTGCCAAATTTCTCCCAAAATATATACTTCAGGATTTAGTGTCTTTATTTCAGTTCGGAATTCTCTCCAAAAGTTGTGATCGACTTCATTGGCGACATCAAGGCGCCAGCCATCTATATTGAATTCTCGTACCCAATAACGTCCTACTTCAAGTAAGTATTCTTTTACATCTGGATGAGCTGTATTTAATTTAGGCATATACGGTGTAAAGGCGAAAGTATCATAATTTGGAAGTGGTTCGGTTATAATCGGAAATTCATGAATGTGGAACCACTCTTTATATGCGGACTTCTCACCATTCTCTAGTACGTCTTGAAATTTCTCGAAAAAGTATCCACTATGATTAAACACAGCATCGAGCATTACTTTTATACCGTGCTTATGACATTCTTCAACGAGCTCTTTAAAAGTTTCTTTCGTCCCAAATTGTGGGTCAATTTCCATATAGTCAATTGTGTCATATTTATGGTTTGAATGAGCTTTGAAAATAGGTGTGAAATATATTCCGGAAATGCCAAGCTTAACAAGGTAATCAAGGTTTTGAATAACACCAGAAAAATCTCCGCCGAAAAAATTAGTTGGAGTTGGATTCGCACTTCCCCAAGGAAGGGTCTTTTCTGGATTCAGCGTACTATCGCCATTAGCGAATCGCTCAGGGAAAATCTGATACCAAATGGTGTCTTTAATCCAAGATGGTGCTTTGAATACATCATCTGCATGAATAAATGGAAAACAGAAAAAGTTACCAACATCATCATTTGGAATGCTAGAAAAGAATCCTCGCTCTGCATAAATAAGAGTGTCTGTTTCAGATTTTAATTCAAACCCATAACGTAAGCGCTTAAATTTTGGTTCGATTGCAATGGACCAATAATCAAATAATGCAGTAGAACCCGTTTTTTTCATGGGTGTACTTGCTGATATCCATTTCCCGTCTTTCCATTCGTAAGGATCACCGTAAATAAGATCGGCGCTTTGAATATCATCTCTCTTAGTACGTACTCGGATGTGAATTGTTTGTTCATCATAAGCGTATGCATAATTATCTTTCGGCCTATGATAAATGGCTTCTTTAAACATATAGAAAATCCCCCTTCAATATCTCTATACATAGTATTCCCTTAAGTGTAATAATAAAGCCTGTATTGCAAACGATTGCCTTTCTCGTAGCTTTAATATTGCTTATAAGAGTAGTATTCATTTTATATAAAGTCAATGTATAAAGAGTATAATGACATAATTTTTAAATTAATATTTGCAAAATGAATAAAAGAATGTATAATGATAGACAAATAGCGCAAACGTTTTCATAGATTGAGATATTGTTTGCGCTTCAATTAAACTATTAAATGCAAACGTTTTCAGTTACTGAGGTACATAGACAATTTAGGGAGGTTTTTGGGATGAAGAAAGCATTATCATTATTAACGGTTTCAGCATTATCTATTGGTATGTTATCTGCATGTGGACCGAAAGATTCAGGGAAAAAAGAGGAAAGTAAAGCGAAAAAAGACTATGATCTTCTTGTTTGGGAAGATGATAAAAAAGGTGTTGGTTTAGAACCAGCAGTGAAAAGCTTTGAGGAAAAATATAAAGTAAAAGTAAAAGTTGTTGAAATGCAAATGACAGATCAAGTGAAGAAGTTACGCCTTGATGGGCCAGCGGGGACTGGACCAGATGTTGTAACATTGCCACACGATCAAATCGGAAATGCAGTAACAGAAGGTTTACTTTCTGAAGTGAAAGCAGATGATGCTGTAAAGAGTAAATTTACTAATTCATCAATAGAAGCACAGACATATAACGGAAAATTATATGGTTTACCAAAAGCAATTGAGACACCAGTCTTTATTTACAATAAAAAACTAATGCCAAAAGCGCCAGAAACGATGGACGAGCTGTTTAACTTCTCAAAAGAATTTACGAAAGATGGCAAGTACGGATTTTTAGCATTAGGAGATAACTTCTACTTTGCTAATGCATTCATGGCAGGTATGGGCGGTTATGTATTTGGTGAAAAAGATGGAAAGCCAAATGCAAGTGATGTTGGATTAAATAATAGTGGAGCAGTACAAGGTGCTGAATATCTTCAAAAATGGTACAAGGAAAAATTATTCCCAAAAGGTATTATCGGTGAATCAGGTGGGCCTGCTGCTGATGGACTATTCAATGAAGGAAAAGCAGCTTCTATCATGAATGGCCCATGGGCGTTCCAAGCAATGGAAAAGAACGGGATTGATTATGGCGTTGCTCCAATGCCGAAATTACCAAATGGTCAACCAATGAAAACGTTTGTTGGGGTTAAAGGATGGCATGTAACAAGTTTCTCTAAACAAAATGATTTAGCTACAAAATTCACTGAGTGGGTAACAAATGAAGAAAACGCAAAAATTCGATTTGAGAAAACAAAAGAAATTCCTCCAGTAAAATCAGTAATGGAAGATCCAATTATTAAAGATAACGAAGCTGCAAAAGCAGTTGCAACGCAATCTGAAAATGGAATTCCAATGCCAAACATTCCAGAAATGCAAGAAGTTTGGAAACCAGCTGGAGATGCGCTTCAATTAGTTGTTACAGATAAAGAGGCACCAAAAGCGGCGCTTGATAGTGCAGTGAAACAAATTAAAGGTAATATTGAGGCAAATCATAACAAGAAAAAATAAGGTGAAATTCGTGCCTCTAATATGAGAGGCACGAATTCTCTCCCTTCCATGTAGGAAGAAAAAAGGGGGAAGGAACATGCAAACATCTATGGAACCAGCAAATGGGTTAAACCATTCAAAGCATAGGAAAATGGCAACCATGTTATCAATCATTCCAGGCGTGGGCCAAATGTATAATAAACAATTTGTAAAAGGTCTTATTTTTCTAGTATTAACAGGTTCTTTTATTGTAGCCTTTGCTGATTTATTAAATATGGGATTATGGGGTATTGTAACGCTTGGTACAGAAGTTCCACGTGACCATTCTGTCTTTCTATTAGTAGAAGGAATCTTGGCCCTTATCGTTATCGCTTTTGGGCTAGGCATATATGCATTTAACTTATATGATGCATACCAAAATGGAAAGAAACGTGATAGCGGAACACCGTTAAATTCTGTAAAAGAGCAATATCGTAATTTGTTAGATCAAGGTTTTCCTTATTTAATGGTTTCACCAGGTTTTCTACTACTTATCTTTGTGGTCGTATTTCCAATCATCTTCGTAATTTTAATTGGATTTACAAACTATGATTTATATCATTCTCCTCCAGCTAAATTAGTAGATTGGGTGGGCTTTAAAAACTTTATTGATATTTTCACTTTACCGATGTGGAGAGAGACATTTGTAAGTGTATTCTCTTGGACTGTCATTTGGACATTCGTTGCAACAACATTACAAGTTGCACTTGGTATTTTCTTAGCGATTATCGTAAATCAGCCTGGTATTAAAGGAAAGGCAATTATTCGAACAATCTTCATTTTACCGTGGGCGGTTCCAGCATTCGTATCTATTCTTGTTTTCTCTGGTATGTTTAATGAAACATTCGGAGCGATTAACAATCAAGTATTAGCTTTATTCGGAATTGAAAAGATTGCTTGGATGACAGATCCATTTTGGGCGAAGATGGCTTTAATTATGATTCAAACGTGGCTTGGGTTCCCGTTTATCTTTGCGATGACAACAGGTATACTGCAATCGATTCCGGGAGAATTATATGAAGCGGCTACAGTAGATGGAGCGACAGCTTGGCAACAGTTTCGTAAAATTACATTGCCACTTGTGTTATATGCAACAGCACCAATATTAATTACGCAATATACGTTTAACTTTAATAACTTTAGTATCATCTATCTATTTAATGGTGGAGGTCCTGCTGTAGCTGGACAAGACGCAGGTGGAACGGATATTTTAATTTCATGGATTTATAAGTTAACGATGACTTCAGCGCAGTACGGAAAAGCAGCAGCTCTTACAATGATATTATCGTTAATTGTTATTACAGTTGCGTTATGGCAATTTAAGAGAACAAAATCATTCCAAGAAGAGGATATGATGTAAATGAATATTAAAAGACAGAAGATGTTACGTCTCTCATTAAGTTATTTAGTTATTTTCGTAATGTGTGCCATCATTTTCTATCCGTTATTATGGATTATTGGCTCATCGTTTAATCCAGGTGATAGTTTATCTGGATCAAGTATTATTCCACAAAATGCAACGTTAGATCATTATCGTAAGTTATTAGATCTAGAGAATAGTAATTACTTACTATGGTATAAAAACACATTAAAAGTAAGTGTTTTAACGATGATTTTCTCAGTGTTAGCAATTAGTTTTACCGCTTATGCATTTTCGAGATATCGTTTTGTTGGAAGAAAAAATGGTTTATTAACATTTTTAATTCTGCAAATGATTCCAAACTTTGCAGCGTTAATTGCTTTATACGTATTAGCTCAATTAACAGGATTAATTGATACACACCTTGCATTAATTTTAATTTATGTAGGCGGGGCTATTCCGATGAATACATGGCTTATGAAAGGGTATTTTGATACGATTCCGAAAGAACTGGATGAATCAGCTCGAATGGATGGAGCAGGACATTTTCGTATTTTTTGGCAAATCATTATGCCACTTGCAAAGCCAATCGTAGCGGTTGTAGCGTTATTTACTTTCATTGGTCCATTTACAGATTTCATTTTAGCGAGTATTATTTTGCGAACACCAGAAAATTATACTTTAGCAGTTGGATTATATGAAATGGTTGCGAAGAAATTCGGTAATGAATTTACAACGTTTGCAGCGGGTTCTGTGTTAATTGCGATCCCAATTTCAATTTTATTCCTATCACTACAAAAATACTTTATTTCTGGTTTAACAGCTGGAGGTACAAAAGGATGAAAAATGGGACATTACGTCCCATTTTTCTTTTCATCTCCCTATAAATAAGTTTATAGGGAGATGAAAAGAGATTTGACATCACATGTGAAAAGAAGTGAAATAAATAGTATATTATAGTATAGGAAAAAATAGCTATATCCCTTACAATACATGAAGAGGGAGAATAGAATTAGTTTTGCAAGATATAAGAAATGAAAGTTTATGACTTGCAATGAGTGCGAGATAAAATATATGAAAAATGGCAGAGAAATGAGAGGAGGGGGATTTTTATGACAGTTACAATTAAAGATGTGGCGAAGCAAGCGAATGTTGCACCATCAACAGTTTCTCGTGTAATTGCTGATAATCCAAGTATAAGTGAAAAGACAAAGCGCCGTGTTAGGAAAGTGATGAGTGAATTAGGGTATCATCCCAATTTAAATGCGAGAAATCTTGCGAACCAAACGACGAAAACACTTGGTCTTGTTATGCCAAGTTCTGCAAGTAAAGCTTTTCAAAATCCATTTTTCCCAGAAGTTATAAGAGGGATTAGTTCATTTGCACACGTAGAAGGTTATGCGCTTTACATGTCGACAGGTGAAACGGAAGAAGAAATTTTTAATGGTGTCGTAAAGATGGTACAGGGACGCCAAATTGGTGGCATTATTCTTTTATATTCAAGGGAGAATGATCGGATTATTCAATATTTACATGAACAAAATTTCCCGTTTGTTTTAATAGGAAAACCATATGATCGAAAAGATGAAATTACATATGTAGATAATGACAATTATACAGCTGCAAGAGAAGTGGCAGAATATTTAATTTCATTAGGGCATAAGCAAATCGCGTTCATTGGTGGTGGATCAGATTTACTTGTAACGAGAGATCGTTTAGCGGGTATGAGTGATGCCTTGAAATTAGCAGACATTGTATTACCAAAAGAATATATTTTACATTTTGATTTTTCGAGGGAAAGTGGTCAACAAGCTGTTGAGGAATTAATGGGACTGCAGCAACCGCCAACGGCAATTATGGCAACGGATGACTTAATTGGACTTGGTGTGTTAAGTGCTCTTTCTAAAAAAGGATTCGTTGTACCGAAAGATGTTTCTATTGTAAGCTTTAATAATGCTTTATTATCAGAAATTGCGAGCCCTCCACTTTCGACAGTTGATGTGAATATTTATCAGCTAGGATATGAGGCAGCAAAAGCTTTAGTTGATAAAGTAGAGAATGCAGAATCCACTGCAAAGTGTATCATTATTCCTCATAAATTACTAAAACGTCAAACTTGTGATCATTATGCATAAAAAAGCTAAGAGTTTAACTCTTAGCTTTTTTCATTAGAAAGGCTTCTAATCGGTCGCAGCCTTCTTTTAAAGTTTCGATACTATACGCATAGGACAAGCGAAGGTAGCCTTCACCGTATTCAGAGAATGCTGTTCCAGGAACTACAGCTAGTCCCGCTTCTTTGACAAGATCAAGTGCAAAATCAAATGATGAAGATGTCAAATGACCAACATATGGGAATAAGTAAAATGCACCTGTTGGCTTTTCAACTGTTAATCCCATTTGAGTGAGTCTATTATATACGTAATCACGGCGTTTTTTATATTGGTGGCGCATCATTTTTGGTGCGTCTTTAGCTGCTGTTAATGCTTCAATTGCAGCGTATTGAGCGATTGAAGTAGCACACGTTACATTGTATTGATGAACTTTTAATATGTGTCCTGCTAAATAACTTGGTGCAAATAAAAGTCCAACACGCCAGCCAGTCATAGAATGTGATTTAGATAAACCGTTAATGACAATTGTTTTTTCACGCATTTCTGGGAAATGAGCGATAGATGTATGCTTTTGTTCATATACAAGCTCGCTATAAATTTCATCTGAAAGGACGAAAATATTTTTATCTTTTAAAACATCTACAATATCTTTTAGCTCTTCTGTTGATAAAGTTACACCGGTTGGGTTAGAAGGATACGGTAGTACGATACATCTTGTTTTTTCTGTAATAGCATTTTTAAGCGCTTCAGCTGTTAAACGAAATCCAGTTTCACGAACATCTACAAAAATAGGCGTTGCACCGCATAATCGAATAATAGGTTCGTAGCCTGGATAAATAGGAGCAGGTAAAATTACTTCTGTTCCTGGCTCTAAAATCGTTCGGAATGCAACATCAATTGCTTCGCTAGCACCGATTGTAACGATGGTTTCGTTTTCAGGTGAATAATGTAAATCGTAGTTATCTTTTACGAAGTTACAAGCTGCCTTACGTAATTCTAGTAAACCAGCGTTATGTGTATAGCTTGTATAGTTTTCTGTAATAGCCCGTTTAGCCGCTTCTTTCACGAGAGAAGGTGTAGGGAAATCGGGTTGTCCAATTGTTAAAGAAATCAAATTATCATAGTTTTGAATCATGTTAGAGAACTGACGGATTCCAGAAATTTGGATGTCCTTCACTCTAGGGTTAATGAATTGTTCCATTGTATCTCCCTTTCTTCCGTTTGAAAATTAAGTTCATTTTATCATATTTTCTATGATTACGCTTTGTATATGTTATTTAGAAAGAGAGAGAAAAGAGAAAAAAAGCCGCTATAAGCGACTTTTTAATATCCGTATTCCCAATCTATTTCATCTTCATTCCAGAGTACAGAGGATACCTTGCCAAGGTGAACGACTGATTCGTTTACAGCACATGTGCAGTTTTCATCTCCCGCTTTATGCTGTAACTCTTCATATACTGATTTTTCAACATTTTCTAGAACAACCAAATTTTCTTCTTTTAAAACAAGCGTAGTACCCGCCATATTTATCTTCCTCCTACTAAAGTAATGATCACTTATTTGTAAACATAGATAGTATGGATTATATGCTGTATTTTGCTATAATTGTCCGTCTAAAAAAGTATTTTTATATTTTCTTTGTAATCCGTATTCATTGTATACTGCACGAAGGAAATTTGGTACAGGGTTTACAATCATTTCGAAAATCTGTAACAATTATTATGAGTTGTTAACAAAGAATTAACAAATATGTTAAGAAAAATCAAAATTTTAAAACAAATACACCTATAAAATGATATAATCATATCAAAATACATATAGGGGATGAGAGGTTATGGAGCTTATCCGTGATTTATTGATTCAAATTGCCATCATAATTTTGCCACTATTTTTATATGAAGCGATTCGTTTAAATCGCTATCAAGAAATGCCTCCGAAGCCAAATCGTTACTTTATTATGTTTTTATCTAGCGTTACGCTCGTTCTCTCCATGACATACTCTATTTGTTTTGGCAATGTGTGTGGGTATAACTTTCACCCCATTCCAATTGTCAGTGGTTTTTTATATGGTGGGATTGTTGGTTTAATCCCAGCGGTTATTTTTGTTGCATATGAATGGTTACTAAAGGGAATGAGCTTTCTTCCAGTTTTAGAAGTAATATTTCTATTGATAGTTCCGCTATTTTTATCAAAGAAATGGTCTCTTTTTTCAAGGGATAAGAAATTAATTTTAGCATTTATGATTTCATCATTTTATGTGCTTGTTTCTTTAGTATTAGGCATGATTAATGTTCTTTTGGAAACAGGATTTACACCGTATATTTCGCAAATATATAGCGGATTTATATTTGCCTCGCTTATCATGGTCATGACAATGGTATTTCAGGTGTATTTAACTGAATATTTAAATGAAAATGCATTGCTACGTACAGAGATGCAAAAATCAGAAAAGCTTAATATTGTAAGTGAGTTAGCAGCAAGTGTGGCACATGAAGTTCGAAATCCACTAACTGTTGTTCGTGGATTTATCCAATTGCTAGAAAGTACGGAAGATGTGAAGAATAAGGATTATATGCGTCTTGTATTAGCTGAATTGGATCGGGCGGAACAAATTATTTCAGATTACTTAAATTTAGCAAGGCCGCAAATTGAGAAAAAAGAACACATTTGTTTATCAGCCCAATTAATAGAAATGACCACTCTTATGTCGTCATTTGCAGCGATGCAAGGTGTATATTTACAAGTTGAAATTTCAGAAAGCCTTTATACGATTGGTGATAAGACAAAATTGAAGCAAGCTATTATGAATGTTGTTAAAAATGGTATTGAAGCAATTCAAGGAAATAAAGGATATTTAAAAGTAACAGCTATTCAAAAAGATGAAACAATCATAATAAGAGTTAAAGATAGTGGTGTTGGTATGACGAAAGAACAGTTAGCAAGGCTTGGGCAACCATATTATTCTTTAAAAGAAAAAGGGACAGGATTAGGACTTATGGTAACATTTAGTATTTTACAAGCGCATAATGGTACATTGGAATATAAGAGTGAAAGTGGAAAAGGCACTGAAGCAATTATTATATTACCAGCTGTACAAAATAAGGAATAAAAGTTACCGATGAAAGGTAACTTTTTAATTTATATTGTTTATTCATTTGTTTTTTCTTGTTTTGCTCGGCTAAATAAACTTTTAAATGATTGAAAGAAGCTTTGCTCTTTTGAGGCAGCAACCATTCTTTTTGTTTCTTGAATTTCTCGAATAACTTGCATAAGCTGTGCATCACGGTTACTGTCTTTGTTATAAATTTGACTAACAAGTTTATTCATTTTTTCTTCCTGTTTGGATTCTCGTTTATACATATGATTCATTAATAAGTCCATCTTTTCTTTTTGCAGTGCATCGGTTTGAGCGGCGTGATCGACTAACTCTTGAAGCATTTTTTCTTGAGAGCCTTCTTTTACATAAACTTGTTGCATCAATTCGTCTAGTTTCTCATCCTTTAAACGATTTTGTGTAATTAGAGTAGAATTTTGATGAATAATTGCTTCATTTAATTGAGCTAGCATTTCAAGTTTTAACATGAACTCCTCAAAGTTACGCCCATCTTCTTTTTCTTTCGTTTGTATCTCTTGCTTATCTTGTATAACTGGTACAGGTGGGGCCTCTTTTTCTTTTAAAATAATCGGTATCGTTTCTGAAATATCTTCTTGTAATGTAGCAGCTCTTTCGTGTATAGATTTCAATAATTTTAAATCATCAAGTTTATAAATACGAGCATCAGCTGTTTTGGAAATCATATAACCATGTTCCTCTAACAGTTGACTATATTTGCGAACTATATGTTTTGGGATGCCTGTTTTATTCGTGACATCTTTCGTTTTATAGGTAGCTTCCATCATATTTCCTCCCCAAAAAGTATCGTATATATCATTTCAATCTTTTATGAGGACTTCCTTTGAAAAAGAATGTCGGAAGGCTATTAGTTTTCTACAGCATTAGTGAAAAAATGAAAATTTTTGGCGGAATGGCAAGGAATAACTAAAATAATGTCTGAAAACATATACAGGAGAAGTTTGTTATAATAACGGAGGAAAAGAAACTGGTAGAAACATGGAGGTATACATGAAGCAATTAAAAGGTATTATCATTTCAATTATCGCAATTCTGTCTATTTTAGTAGCAGTTTATGAAGTACTTGTGCCAGAGGAAACAAGTGTAAAGAAAACGAATACGTATGATCAAGTGTTAGAATTTCCGAAAGAACGTTATCCAGAGACAGGAAAACATATTACGGATGCTATAAAAGAAGGGCACTCAGAAGTTTGTACAATCGATCGTGGTGGTGCTGCAGATAGAAGGAAATTGTCGTTAGCACCATATCCATCAAAAAAAGGGTATGATCGTGATGAATGGCCAATGGCGATGTGCAAGGAAGGCGGAAAAGGAGCACATATTGAATATATAAGTCCGGCGGATAACCGTGGAGCAGGCTCTTGGGTAGGGAATAAGTTAGATAAATACCCAGATGGTACGCGAGTAAAATTTGAAGTGAAGTAGTAGTTGTATATTTCATAATGAAGGAGAAGGGGAACTATGGAGTTAACGATTTCTTATTCGCAATTAATGTTGATGAACTATGACGGTGAGCAGCCTTATGTAGATTGGACTGATGAAGATTTTGAAAGAGGTTATGCTAAGGCAGATGGAACTGTTATTTTTGAAGCACTTTCTGATTATACTTGTGAAGTGAAAGTGACCCCAGGGAAACATATTGAAAAAGAAGAAGTAGTTAGAACGATTACGGTTCCTTTTACAGTTGAAAATGAAAGTATCGTTATAACGAGTATTCTTTCTAATAAATTTCAAATACCTATTCCAAATGGTGAGTATACAGTTGTATTACAAGCAATTCCTCTTGAAGAGCCAACGGATGATGAATTATATAAAATACAATATGAATTCTTTTTTGAAAGTAAAGAATAAAAAATGGGTTATCCTGAGAAAAGGATAACCCATTTTTGTTATGCGTTTGTTTTTAAAAGGGAACGAGCATCTTTCGCTGCTTGCACCATATGTTCTAAAGCTGGAATAACTTCTTCTGTTCTTCTCGTTTTTAAACCACAATCGGGATTAATCCAGAAATATTTAGGATCACATACTTCTAAAGATTGTTCTACGATTTTATACATTTCATCTTTACTCGGTACACGTGGGCTATGAATATCATATACACCTAGGCCAATGCCTTTTTCATATGTTGTATGTTTTAATGTATCAATAAATTCTCCGTGACTTCTTGATGTTTCGATAGAAATTACATCTGCATCTAATGCGCGAATCGCGTCAACAATATCTTCGAAGTTACTGTAACACATATGAGTATGAATTTGTGTTTCATTTGCTACAGAAGAAGTTGCTAAAAGGAAGGATTGTACTGCCCATGTAATATAAGCATCCCAATCTTTTTCTTTTAGTGGCATTCCTTCACGAAGTGCGGGCTCATCGACTTGGATTACTCTAATTCCGGAAGATTCAAGTAGTTCAATTTCGTGACGAAGAGCTAGTGCAATTTGATACGAAACTTCTTTTCTTGGAATATCATTTCGAACGAAGGACCAATTTAAAATTGTAACAGGTCCGGTTAACATTCCTTTTACAACTTTTTCCGTTAAGCTTTGTGCATAAACTGTTTCCTTAATAGTCATGCCGTTAATAAAGGCTACATCACCATAAATAACAGGTGGTTTTACGCAGCGGGAACCGTAAGATTGTACCCAACCGTTTTTAGTGAATGAGAAACCAGCAAGGCGCTCACCAAAATATTCAACCATGTCAGTTCTTTCAAATTCACCATGTACAAGTACATCAAGCCCAATTTCTTCTTGGTAACGAATCCATTTTTCTGTCTCTTTTTCAATAAATTGTTCATATTGTTCATTTGAAATAACACCGTTACGCCATTCTTTTCGCGTTTGACGAACTTCAGTTGTTTGCGGGAAGCTACCAATAGTCGTTGTTGGTAATAGCGGTAACTCTAGGGCAACTTGTTGTAATTCGTATCGTTTTTCAAATGGAAGAGGACGTGAAAAATCTTCTTCTTTTAGTGCTGTTCGTGCTGCTTTGACATCTTCTCGGTTACGTGCAGCAGATGAACGAATTGTATGATGTACGTTTCGATATGTTTCCAGCTCATTACTAATGCTTTCTGTACCTTGAGTGAGAGCGGAATGAATAAGAACTAACTCTTCTAATTTTTGATTTGCAAATGCTAACGCATCAAACAGCTCAGTCGATAAGTGAGTTTCTTCTGTTTTATCGATTGGTGTATGCAATAAGCTACAAGAAGGCTGAACGATGATATCTTTCGTTTGGACTTGTTTTTGTAACGTTGTAAATAACGTAAGTACTTCATCAAGGTCAGCTCTCCAAATGTTACGGCCGTCTATACAACCGACAGCTAAAGTTTTATCAGCTGGGAACCCATATTTTGAAATAGCATTTAAATTGCCTTCTTTACCATGAATGAAATCTAATCCAATACCGGATACCGGGAATGTAATAATTTCTTCATAGTTTTCTTCTACGCTATCAAAATATGTTTGTAAAAGAAGAGTCGCATTTGGAACTTCTTTACGAATAGCTTCATAAATTTCTTTTGCTTGTTGAACTTCTTCTTTCGTTAAAGAAGCGAAAATCGGTTCATCAACTTGAATGGCTTGTGCCCCAGCTGCATGTAGTTCTGAAAGCAGTTGTACGTAAGGTACAACTAACTGTTTTAAAATGGTAGAAAATTGTTCTTGTGTATAGCCTTTAGCTAATTTTAAGAAAGTATATGGTCCTAAAATAACAGGCTTTCCATCTACTCCTAATTCTTGTTTTGCCTCTTCGTATAAGCGAAGTGGACGATTATCTTTTAAAGAGATTTGTAATCCCTCTTCATATTCAGGAACGATATAGTGATAGTTTGTGTTAAACCATTTTGTCATTTCGGAAGCTACGTGATCTTTAGAGCCACGCGCCATTGCGAAATATACATCAAGGTAAGATGTAAACTCAGAAAAACGTGATGGAATAAATCCTAGCATATAGGCAGTATCCAAAACGTGATCATAATATGTAAAGTCGCCAATTGGAATGAGTTCAATCCCTTTTTCTTGCTGTACTTTTACGTGTTGAAGGCGAATTTCTTTCATTGTTGTTAAAAATTGTTCTTCATCGATTTTATTGGACCAAAATGCTTCCAATGTTTTTTTCCACTCTCGTTGTAGTCCGATACGTGGATAACCTAAGTTACTTGTTTGAATTGCCATTTTAAATTCCTCCCTAATTGAAAGTAAGCATTTCCGTTTACTAGGAAATACCTATAACAAAAAGTACAAAGACATAGAAAATAAGCCTTCCTTTTTGTTTTAACACCTCATCATCATCCGTGAATCTATCAGTGTTGTTAAAACAGGCAGGTCTCCTGACTTATGCTTCATATAATTTCTTTCACCTTCCCGTTTTCACAGTGGTACTAAAAAGAAATCTCAGCATTTACAGTGGCGGGACCGTGTTGGAGTTTCACCAAGCTTCCCTTTTAAACACGAAACGAAACTTTCGTGTACCTATTTTCCTTTTGAAAGGAATTTAACAAGCGATATGATATTGAAACAAATTCTAACACAATTTTTGGAATTTTGTCTACTGTTTTGAAATAAGAAAATTCTAAAGTTTTTATTTCTTATTGTTATGAATTTTTATTCTGAATTAATTAATAATAGTACTGTATAAAAAGAGAAATTGAGCTATGAAAGAAGTAGGGATGTCTTCTTTCATAGCTCAATTTTCATCTATAGCAACTTCTGAAAGTCGGCCTGCTATAGCATCTTTAAGGAGGGTGTTTAACCATTGTAATTCAACTGTAATATGCTCAATTACACTTTGCAAAATATATAGTTGTGCACGTGGAACCTTTCCTTTATTACAATCATATATCGTTTGCATAGTATGTAAATATTGAAGAGTATCGTTTTTCTTTTTTTCTAAAATAGGAACTAATTCGTGATCATTGCTAAAGTGAGCGAAAGATAATGCTGAATAAATAGGTTTATATATTTGGTTTTTGGCTTCAAATTGTTTTAATAGTAAAGTATGGAATAGTTTTTTGCCTTCTTCTGTTATATGAAAAATCGTTTTGTCCGGTCGATTGGTGTCTCTAATTACATTTGTAATATGAATTGCACCTTGCTTTTCTAATTGCTCGAAGGCGTAATAAAGTGATCCTTTAGCATATTTAATGTAACAATCCATTTGTCGTTCTTTCATAATATGCTGCACTTCATATGGATGTTTATCTCCTTCGAGTAGCAAGCCGAGAATGACTAATTTCATGCTCATGCTGTCTCAACTCCTGTATACAAAAACTTTATCCCGCATTAACGGGCAGTAAGACCCCACCCAAAAATTCAGTGGAAGCAAAGAAGTTAGGTGGGGATTAACTGCCCGTAAAAACCAGATTGGTGAGGGCTAATAATCAGTGGGAGATGAACAACCCCCACTGATTAAAGTTTCACTTTATACATATTATAAACGGCATATCCTTTTTCATAAAGGAATATGCCGCTTCTTTTTTATATTAACTAACTTGCTTTTGTTTTTCTTTCTTTTTAGGGCCAGTAAAGAGGCGTTCATTTCCCATAAGTAAAATACAAATAATACTTAGTACAGCCGGGATGAGTGCCCAGAAGAATGTATTCGCAATAGATGTAGCGAGAGCTTCTTTAATACCCGCTAATATTTCAGCAGGAATTTTTGCGGTAGCGCCTGGTGATAATAAGAAACTTGTGTCTCCGCCTTTTGGAGCTAATTTTGCTAGTTCAGGGGGGAATACAGAGTTTAGTTTATCTGTAAAAATATGATTTTGAATTGTACCGAAAATCGTTACACCAAGAGTCATACCGAGTGATCGGAAGAATGAGTTTGTTGATGTCGCCGAACCACGGTCCCGCATTTCCAACTTGTGAATAGAAGACATACTTAATACTGAGAATGAGAAACCGACACCAAGCCCAGCGAGAATCATAAATAGTGTTACGAGTAAACGAGGTGTGTCCATTGTTAAAGTACTTAATAAATAAATACCAAGAACGAAGAAGACACCAGATACCATCATAATGTTACGATAGCTTGTTCGAGACGCTAATTGTCCTCCTGTTTGACTTCCAATTACAGAACCAACCATCATTGGTGTTAAAATTAATCCAGCATTAGAGGCGGAACCTCCAAGAACGCCTTGAATGAAGATTGGAATATAAACTGTACAGATAATAAAAGCGGCACCATAGAAAAAGGCAACTCCTTGACTAGCTGCGAATAAAGGTTTTTTAAATAGATGGAACGAAATAATAGGCTCGGTTGCTTTTCGTTCTACAAAGAAGAAAATAATAAGCGTAATAACTACTGTTGTAAATAAGCCAATAATTACAGTAGAATTCCAGGCATATTCTTTACCACCAAGTTCTAATGCGAACATTAAGCAAACGATACTTATGACAAGTGTAATAGCACCAGCCCAATCAATTTTTTGTTTTCTAAATTCTAGAGACTCACTGTAGTATTTAGTAATGAAGAAAAAGGAGATAAGTCCTAATGGAATATTAATATAGAAGACCCAATGCCAACTTATATAGTCTGTAATATAAGCACCTAATAAAGGACCGAATACACTAGATGTCCCGAAAACAGCACCGAATAGTCCTGTCATCTTTCCGCGTTTTTCTGGTGGGAAGATATCGTACATAATTGTGAAGGCGATAGGCATAAGGGCACCACCACCGATACCTTGAATAGCTCTATAAATACTTAATTGCTCAATACTTGAAGCTGTTCCGCAGAGCGCAGAACCGAATAAGAAAAGAATGAGGCCACCAATATAAAAACGTTTCCGTCCGTACATATCAGAAAGTTTCCCGAAGATAGGCATCCCTGCCATTGTTGCTACCATATAAGCTGATGTGACCCAAACAAACTTATCAAATCCTCCTAGGTCTCCAACGATTGTTGCCATTGCGGTTGCAACGATTGTATTATCCATTGCGGCCATTAATATACCAAGCAGTAAACCAGCAACAACAAATTTTGTCTTGTTGGCGTCTTTTTTTAATGGTTGAGTTTCCAAATATAACCCTCCTTTAGAAATAAGTAAACTATATTAAGTTTTGAGTGCAGTGGATAAAAAATTTTAATGTATAGTTGATTTTAATTTCTTTTCCATAAGTGCACTGATATGCCATAAAGAATATTATAGTCAAATTTGACTATAAGGCAAACTTTTTCTTCCGTCAAAATATTCTTTCGTATGAGTAGAGAACGAGTGAGCCATACTGAATATTGCTATAAAGGAAATGAAGTAAATTGTAAAAAAATTTCATAAAGAACACCTTCTGTTAATAGATGAAAAATGGTTTTTTCTTCATATTGTCGAATAGGATAAAAGGAAGAGAAATATTAAACATTGCTTGTAGCAAGCTTTAGTAATTTGGGGAATTCATTGTGTGTATGTTACATCTGAAATGAGGTGAATATATATTATGAAAATATGGGGACGAATTTCGGATACAGGAAAGTATTCAATACCGCTACAACCAGTATTGTGGATTGACGGATCGAAAAAGGAAAACGAATTTCCTCAAGTAGCCGTTACATTACAAATTGGTAGTATGTATACAGAACAGTTTTCGTATGAATTGACCTACGATGTAAACGACATACTTATTATGCGAATTGAAGTGGAAAATAAAGGGGTAGAAATGATTTCGAGAGTTGTTGTAAGTCATATGATTCGAGATTACTTTGCTTATATTCCTAATTCTTTAAAAGTTGATAAGGGGATAAGTGAGTTTTTATTCCAGCTTGTTAGATGGCGAATTGATGATTTGTTACCGAATGAGAAGGTGGAACTACGTTGTAAAATAAAAGCTAATAAAGATAAAGCTCTTAAACAAACATTCTTTCAGGCTACATATACATTTCAAGATAAAGAGATATCATATGGCCCACTGCAAACAAATGAAGTTGTTGTGCGTCAATGATAAAAAGGAACCTGTACAAAAGGTTCCTTTTTTAGTGAAGGTTGTGTTTTTTGAGTATTTTCTTTTGCTCCATTCCTTTTTTTCCTACATAGTTATTTTTGTAGCCAAAGTATAGAATAAATAAAAATGAAACAACATTAACAATAGCGTCGATTTGATCGTTTGTAATAAAGTGTATGCCGAAAGAGGTAAATAATAATTTTAATGATAATAGAAAACCAGCTAGTAAACGCATAGCATCTGATAGATTCTCTTTTTGTAGCATATAGATTACTCCTTTCTATAAAAGTTATATTATATATATATGAAATAGAGTAGAAAAGGTATACAAGCTTAAGCAGAAATGTACATTGCATATGTACATTTTTTATTTTGTAGAAAAACATTATTGATATAGAAACATATATTGGTATAAAAGGGGGAAAAGTATGAAACATAAAGGGAAAATTAGTGGATTATTGCTTGGCAATACTGTGGCAGTTACAGAATGGATTGCACTTCAGGATGTAATTGCAAAACTGGATTCACGATCATTTTATACCGTCTTTATTATTTATATATTGCAAATGATACTAAGTTATTATTTTGGACATTGGTACGATAAAAGAGCGAACGAGCGTATGGGTATGGAAGTAGGAGGAATGGCAAGCAATGATTTTGTTGTTGATTTTTTTGGGAAAGTAGCTGCTTTATCTGAAAGAGATTCTCGTAATATTACAGTGTACATTCTTTCTGTAAAAGAATGGGAAGGATTAAAAGACACGTTGCAAGAAAAAAAGTTGGGAGTATTAGTACAAAAATTAGAGAGTACCATTGTAAAGACAATTCGGAAGGGCGATGTTGTTACAAAGTGGGATGAAAATAAGTACGTTATTGTAGCAATTGATAATGGTCATGAAACATCAACAATAACAAAACGATTAATGAAAAATATTGAAAGTGAAATAGAAGGTGATTTACTCAGTGTCACTCTTTTATTTGGAGCAGCTAGCTATCCAGTAGAAGGAAAAACGTTTGAAGAACTGTTGAGAAAGTCGCAAAATCAATTGTACCAGTATAGAAATTTGCAAGAAAATGAGTGAAGCTTTGATTTGAAGATATATGATAGGAAGATGTTTTATTTGTAACATTTTTTTGACTTTTATTACAAAAAAACGCCACGTTTGTAATAAAAGTCTTTAAAAATATATGAAATAAGCATATAATTATGATGGTAGTGTCAATGCAATTTGCACAGTGTGTTTTATTTTAAAAGTGTAGAGGAAAGCAAGCTCTACACTTTTCCTTTTTAGGAAATGAAAAGAATATTTGTAAGTTGTTGCGAGATATCGATTGTACTGTGTAAAATGAACAAAGAGATTAATTGATAGAAAGCTGGAAAGGGAATGATAGACGTGAGAGCGGAGCGATCACCTTTTATCAGGTGAACTATTATAGTCTTATTAAGACTGAGGTGAAATTCCGTGGACATTAAAGTAATACATAGTGTGAACAGGCCTTAAAAAACACGAAGTAGTATACTTAAAGATGGATATGGAATTGCTAAATAATTCAAAAAGAATAATGTAATATCAAGTAATAATTTGTACAAACAATATTAATGATCTTCGTAAAAAAGATGCGAGTGTATAGAACAATTACATATTTTATAACTTTTTTATATTACACGATGGTCATTTATAAGTAGGAGGAAGAGATGTTGAAATATAGTAAATTAGCAATTGTAACTGCATTATCAATGATTTTATTAGCCGGTTGTTTCGGTCCGAAACCAGAAGAAGAATTATATGTAGCGTTTGAAAACGCTGCTAAACAAGAAAAAACAATGTTTGAAGATGCAAAAAAACTTGAGACTTTAGAGAAAGAAGGACAAGAATTATATAACCAGATTGTTCAAGAAGGAAAAGATAATAATCAAACTGTTAAAGAAAAACTGAATCAAGCAGTGAAAAATACAACTGAACGAGAAAAAGTGCTTGCAAAAGAAAAAGAAGTTTTAAATAAAGCGCAAGAAGAAGTGAAGTCAGCTGATAAGTATGTGAAGAAAATTGAAGATAAGAAATTGAAAGATCAAGCTGATAAAGTGAAAAGCACGTATGAGAAACGACACGATTCATTTAATAAAATGTATGACAGCTATGACAAATCTTTAAAACAAGAAAAAGAGTTATATACAATGTTACAAGATAAAGGTACTAAATTAAAAGATATTAGTGAAAAAGTAAAAGTAGTAAATCAATCTTATAAGGATATTGAGTCAGAAAAAGATAAATTTAATGAATTCACAAAGTCTTATAATACAGAAAAAGTAGCTTTTTATAAACAAGCAAATATTAAAATTAAAGAAGAGAAAAAATAAAACAGTTTGGCCTACACTTGGCCAAACTGTTTTATTTTTTTGTATAAGTACGACTATACCATGGAACAGGTTCACTTAATTTTTTTTCTTGTTTTAATGCTTCAGGACCAATATAATCTTGAATTGTTTTTTTTGCCACTGTTAAAGATAAGGTTGTTTTCGGATTTCGATAGGAGGATTCAAGATGACCAAGATGCGGTAGAATTCGAAAATCTTCTTTCGTAGGAGGGATGTGGAAAAAATAATCGCCTAAACGTATAAGGACATCAGATTGTTGTTGGCTAAAACGTGGGTTTCTAGAAAAATGTAATCCTTCTTTAATTGCTTTTTTTTCAGCAATCAAACGTTCTAAAGCTGTCTTTTTTAACCAGTATAAATATTTAGGATTAGTAGCTGCTTTAGCATGACGATTCACAACGAAAATAGATTGAGCTAGTCGATTAATAGAATGTTGGTTTTGTAATTGAGATTGTGGTTGTGAAGGTTTCATATTGAATCTCCTTTCAATTTTTCATTATTATACCATAAATAAAATAGGTATTTATTATACGCAAAAAGTGATTGTATATATTTTCAATATTAAAGCAATATTGTTACAAAAAACA
This sequence comes from Bacillus sp. RZ2MS9, assembly GCF_001816185.2. NCBI lineage: Bacteria > Bacillati > Bacillota > Bacilli > Caryophanales > Bacillaceae > Bacillus > Bacillus sp. RZ2MS9. The sequence goes on along the minus strand of NZ_CP049978.1, from coordinate 3,963,864 downwards.
ACTATTTTGTATAATAGTAATAGAATATGTTTTTGAAATTTGATAATGAAAGAGTGAGAAGTTTGAAAGAAATATTAAAACAACAGTATGCCATTATAGATATTGGATCTAATACAATGCGTTTAGTTATTTATGAAAAGCAAAATGGAGGTTTTTATAAAGAGATTGAAAATACGAAAGTTGTTGCTAGGTTAAGGAATTACTTAATTGATGGTGTGTTGAATGAAGAGGGAATAGAAGTATTATTACAGACATTATTTCAATTTCAAGAAAGTACAAGATTCCATCAGTTGCATCATGTACTTTGTGTTGCAACAGCAACAATTAGACAGTCGGAGAATCAAGAGGAAATTAAAAAGCTTGTTGAAGGACAAACGGACTTTACTCTTAGAGTATTATCAGAGTATGAGGAAGCGCGTTACGGATACTTGGCGGTTATGAATTCTACATCGTTTTCAGAAGGAATAACGGTAGATATCGGCGGGGGAAGTACAGAAGTTACATACTTTAGAAATAGAGAGATTTTAGAGTACCATAGTTTTCCATTTGGGGCACTTTCTTTAAAGCAACAATTTATTAAAGGGGATATTCCTACTAAAGATGAGTTAGAGGGAATGCAACAGTATTTAGAGTTTCAATTTCGAACGTTACCATGGTTAATCAATAAGAAATTGCCTCTTATTGCAATTGGTGGTAGTGCTAGGAACTTAGTGAAAATCCATCAAAATTTAATATGCTATCCTATAGCAGGATTACATTTATACAAGATGAAAGAAGAAGATATTGAAAGTGTAAAAGATGAATTGGAAAAATTGTCGTACATAGAACTTCAGAAATTGGAAGGATTGGCAAAAGATCGAGCAGATACGATTATTCCAGCGGTTGAAGTATTTCATACACTTGTTAATGTTATAGAGGCACCGGCATTTGTATTAAGTAGAAAAGGGTTAAGAGAAGGTGTTTTCTATGAAGAGTTGACAAAAGATTTGGGGATTTCATATTATCCGAACGTAGTTGAAGAAAGTCTGCATTTACTATCACATGAATACGAAATGGACATGGAATTTGTTATTCAGCTTATTAAACATGGAAGACTAATTTGCAAACAACTTGAGGAAATAGGGCTTATTTCTATGTCAGTAAAAGACTGGGAAGTGTTCCATCAAGCAGCGAAAGTATTTAATATAGGCAAATATATAGACGAAGAAGCAAGTCGTTTACATACGTTTTATTTATTAGCGAATAAGACAATTGATGGCATGATGCATAAAGATCGAGTAAGGCTAGCGCTTATTGCATCGTATAAATCAAAAATGTTATTTAAACAACATTTATCTCCATTTGAAGGTTGGTTTGATAAAAGCGAACAAAAAAAAATCCGCCTGTTAGGAGCTGTTTTACAATTTTTAGCTACTTTAAATGTAAGGCAACGATCGCTTATTGATACCATATCTATAACAGAAAACGAAGAAGGATTAACATTTAAAGCTTTATGTGAACAATCGGCATTAGCGGAAAAAGTGCAGGCTGAAAAACAAAAAAAACAGTTAGAAAGAGTGTTAAAAACGAATATTAACTTGTTATTCGAACTAAAACATTAGGTTGTACGGATGTCTTTACAAAAAATTTACACTTTATAATATTGTAATTTGCTAAAATAAAAGTAACTAAATTATAGTGAAAAAGTTTCAAGGGGAAGTGTGAAGAGAATGGAATTATTGAAGGGGAATGCAGTAAATTTAAATGATACAGCTTATTACAATAATCGAGAGTTAAGTTGGTTAGCATTTAATGAACGTGTCTTACAAGAAGCGCAAGATGCAAATAATCCACTTTTGGAAAGATTGAAATTTATTAGTATTTTTAGTTCGAATTTAGATGAATTTTTTATGGTACGTGTAGCGGGATTAAAGGATCAAGTGAGTGCTGGATTTAATCAGCCAGAAAATAAAGCTGGCTTAACACCAAAAAAGCAATTAAATAAAATTGCGATAAAAGCCCATGCACTAATGACAGTACAATATGATACATTTAAAAATTATGTATTACCAGCGCTTGAGTTAGAGGGAATTGAACGTTTAACATTCAATGATTTGACGAAAGAGCAGCGAGAATTTATAGAAGAGTATTTTGATGAGCAAATTTTTCCGGTGTTAACTCCTGTAGCTATTGATGCATATCGCCCATTTCCAATGTTATTAAACAAAAGTTTGAATTTGGCTACTCTTTTATATGATGAGAAGCAAGCGGAAGAGGAAAACAGGACGAAGTTAGGAATTGTGCAAGTTCCTTCATTACTTGAGCGCTTCATAATTTTACCGAGCGAAGGGCAAAAGCATAAATTTATTTTATTAGAAGACGTAATTAGTAGCTTTACTCATAAATTATTTACGGGATATACAGTATCATCTGTTACTCGTTTCCGTATTACACGCAATGCAGATTTAACGATTCATGAAGAAGGTGCGAGAGATTTATTAAAGGTAATTGAAAAAGAATTAAAAAAGCGTAAGTGGGGGGCTGCTGTTCGTTTAGAAGTTGGGAAAGAACACATTGATGAAAGAGTACTAGCGTTATTATATGAGGTTCTGGAAGTAAAAGATGAAGATGTATATATAATGGATGGTCCATTAGATTTAACATGTTTGTTTTCTTTATATAAAAAACTAGCTCCTTTATATGAACATCTTGTATATCCGGCTCTTATTCCGCAACCACCTCAAGATTTAGGTGATGAAGAAGATGTATTTGAAAAAGCAATTGAGCATGATATTTTATTACATCATCCTTTTGAATCATTTCAGCCGGTAGTTGATTTTGTCCGTGATGCGGCGGACGATCCGAATGTACTTGCGATTAAACAAACGTTATATCGTGTAAGTGGTGATTCACCGATTATTCAGGCGTTAAAGATAGCGGCTGAAAAGGGAAAACAAGTGACAGTATTAGTTGAATTAAAGGCAAGATTTGATGAAGAAAACAATGTTCATTGGGCTAAAGAATTGGAACAGGCAGGCTGTCATGTTATTTACGGTGTAAGTCACTTGAAAACACATAGTAAAATTACATTAGTTGTAAGAAGAAAAAACGGAAAAATCGAAAGGTTCGTACATCTCGGAACTGGAAACTATAATGATGCAACAGCGAAGTTATATACTGATTTTGGATATATTACATCAAGAAAAGACTTTGGGGTTGATGCAACCAATTTCTTTAATTATTTAAGTGGTTATACAACAAAGCCACATTTTCATCATTTATCGGTTGCTCCATTTGATATAAGAGAGCAATTTATAGATTTAATAGATGAAGAAATCCGTTATCATAGGCAATATGGAAATGGATATATTATCGCTAAGATGAATTCATTAACAGATAAACCATTAATTAAAAAAATGTACGAAGCATCACAAGCTGGAGTAAAGGTAGAGCTCATTGTTCGAGGGACATGTTGTTTAAGACCTGGCATTCCAAATGTAAGTGAAAATATTCGTGTAGTTAGTGTTGTTGGAAGATACTTAGAGCATAGCCGTATTTATTATTTCCATCATAATGGGGAGGAGAAAATATATTTATCTTCAGCTGATTTGATGACGCGAAATATGGAGAAGCGAGTGGAAATATCTTTCCCGATATTAGATATTGAAATGAAGGCACGAATTAAGGCGATTTTACAGCTTACATTAGCTGATAATGTGAAAACACGTGAACAAAATAAAGATGGTGATTACTATTATGTTATTAATAGTAGTACAGAAGAAATTGATAGCCAAGTGAAGTTGTTTAAGATGGCATATCAAAATACAGACGCTGAATAATGAAAAAAGTAAAAACCTCTTATGTCAATAAGAGGTTTTTACTTTTTTCTACTCATATGCTCCAAAAATGGAAGAATGAGTAGAAACAATAGTTTTATTATAAGCGTGTAATGAGATGGCTCGTTGAGAGAATAATATTTGAAAGAATCGTTATTTTAACTTAGTAATAGTATGGTTGCTGACATGGTCCACCGTAACAAGGATAAGGTGCTGGCGGCGGGAAAGGTGGTGGATAAGGTGGATAAAATGGTCGAGGGCCGAAAGCTAATGCTCCGCCGAGCAATCCACCAGCAATTCCAGCTAGAAAGGGAACGCCAAAAAACGGGAAGAAGCGTGAGTCGCCTACTGGACCAATAGGTGCTGAACGGACTGGAATTGGTTGATAATATGGATACATGAACATACCTCCTTTATTGGACTCACTTTTATCATATGGTAAACAAAACGTGGATGAGCGCGTACAAGAAAGGATATGTAAGAAAATAGGCGAATTATTACGAATGTTGGAGTGTGAAAATTGTGATTTCAGGTTTTGACATAAAGCGAAATGGGACACGTGTTCTTCCCAGGCCTCGATTGACATAGAGAGTTAAATCCTGAATTGTATAGAAGCCTTCAATATAGTCTTTGGCGAGTGAAGGTGTAATAATAGCTCCTAAAAAAGGAATTTGTACTTGTCCGCCGTGACTATGACCAGAAAGTTGCAAGTTGATTGGATATTTAGAAACTTGGGGCGCGATATCTGGTTCGTGAACAAGAACAATGTTATAAGTACTTTGCCGTGCATGCTCTAATGTTTTCTCTATTTTTGGTTTGCCTAATAGTATATCATCGAGACCGAAAATAGAAATTTCACTATTATCCATTAGACGAATTCTTTTTTCACTATTGAGCAATAGCTCAAATCCTGATTCACGCATGATGTGCTCATAGTATTCAGTTCCATATCCACCGTGATCATGGTTACCATAAATAGCGAATTTACCAAAGGGGGCTTGTATATTTTTTAAAATGGATGCAACGAAAGGAGTGTCAGTATACGTTTGATAATTATCAATGAGATCTCCGGTAAAAAGGACAATATCTGGATTTACAGCATTAATTTTAGAAACAACTTTAGATAAATGTTGAAGCGAGAAATAGTATCCGAGATGTAAATCGCTGAATTGAAGAATTTTCATACCATGAAAACTTTTTGGGATGAGTTGTGATTTTAATGTGTGCTGTGTAAAAGAAATGAAATGGGGCTCTATATATTTAGCATAGTAGTATCCGATGCTACTGGTTATAAATGAATAGAAACAAGTACGCATACCAATTTTCAAAAAATTTCTTCTTGTAATGTGCTTCATAAAAATATGAGTATACCTCAATGTTTTCATTCCATTTATAGGCTACTCAAATCTCCTTTCAGTTTATTTAAAATATACTTTACATAATAAAAAGTAGTATAGATTACGAAAAAAAATGAATAAAAAGAAAGTTCTTTACGCTAAAATATCAGAAAAGTTTAAAAATATAAAGATTTCTATTAAATAAAGTGATAAAATGAATATGTATTCATTTTTTGGAGGGGATGTATGTGAAAGAAAAGGTAGTTATTATAACAGGTGGATCGAGTGGAATGGGAAAAGGAATGGCGACTCGTTTTGCAAAAGAAGGGGCACGAGTTGTTATTACAGGACGTACAAAGGAAAAACTAGAGGAAACAAAGTTGGAAATTGAACAATTTCCAGGGCAAGTATTACCTGTACAAATGGATGTAAGAAATACGGATGACATTCAGAAAATGATTGAACAGATTGATGAGAAGTTTGGTAGAATTGATGTTTTAATAAATAATGCAGCTGGAAACTTTATTTGTCCAGCAGAAGATTTATCTGTGAATGGCTGGAATTCAGTCATTAATATTGTATTAAACGGTACGTTTTACTGTAGTCATGCTGTCGGAAAATATTGGATTGAAAAAGGTATAAAAGGGAATATCATTAACATGGTAGCAACATATGCATGGGATGCTGGTCCAGGAGTTATTCATTCGGCTGCAGCGAAGGCAGGAGTATTAGCGATGACGAAGACGCTCGCTGTTGAGTGGGGACGTAAATATGGAATACGAGTTAACGCTATCGCGCCAGGACCAATTGAACGTACGGGCGGTGCTGATAAATTATGGATTTCAGAAGAAATGGCTAAACGTACGATACAAAGTGTTCCGCTTGGAAGGCTGGGTACGCCAGAAGAAATCGCTGGTCTAGCTTATTATTTATGTTCAGATGAAGCTGCGTACATAAATGGAACTTGCATGACAATGGATGGAGGACAACATTTACATCAATATCCATTTTAAAAGGGATAAAAAAATGAATATTTGATTCATTTTTTTACGGCTAAATGTGACGGAATTGTGACATATGAAAGAAAAGTGTTTACAAGAGGTCATATATACGTTATATTTAAGACCTCTTTTTTCTTCATAGTAGAATTGCTAATTCCCCTTAGCATTTTACCCCTCTAATCCCTTCAGGAAAACTGAAGGGATTTTTTATTATTTTTCCGTAAATATCATGTTATAATTTTTGAAAAGTAAAGGGAGGGAAGCACGTTGATAGATGCATTAGATGTAATGAGTAACTTGGATAAAGTCCTTCCTTATTATCAAGCTATTTTTAGTGCTGATGAGCATACTGTAATTGGATACGAAGTAGTAGGACGTATTCAAACAGAAGAGGGCATACAAAGTTTAGCTTCTTTCTTTCACGATGATTCGATTCCAAGTGAATTTCAACTGGAAGCGGATAATATTATAGTAGAAAAAGCTTTAAATCGTTATTTAGAAAGCGATCAAAAATTATTATTATTTATACATCGGAATGCTAATGTATTAATGAATGATGATGATGAAAGCTTGCTTCAACTTTTATTGAGGTATGAAGAACAAGGTTTAAATTTAAAACAAATTGTTTTAGAGATTACAGAACATGAATGTAAAGAAGATATAGAGCAATTTAATCATTTGCTTATGTATTATCGTACATATGGTATTCAAATTTCGATTAATAAAGTCGGAACGGGCACAAGTAATTTAGAGCGTATTAGCGTGTTAGCACCTGATATTTTAAAAGTAGATTTAACGAACTTAAGGCAAACAGCACTTTTACAATCTTATCAAGATATTTTATATTCTTTATCATTACTTGCTAGAAGAATTGGTGCAACTTTGTTATATGAAGAAATAGATGCTTTTTATCAACTGCAATATGCTTGGAAGAACGGCGGAAGATATTATCAAGGTAATTATTTGAAAGAATGTTTACCTGATTTTATTGAAACGAATGTTTTGAAAGAGCGACTAGGTAATGAATGTCATCAGTTTATTCAGCATGAAAAGAAGAAGTTACAAAAAATTTATAATTTAACAGAGATGTTACGCGATCGCATTGGCGATGTTTTATCAAAACAAAAAAAGAATGAAGATATAAATGATTGGTTATTACAATTTAGTCAAAGTGTATCACAGTGTAGTTTTCGTATATTTATTTGTAATGAAGATGGTTTCCAACAATCAGGAAATGTTATGAAAAAAGATGGAGAATGGATTGTGATGCCGGATTATTATATGAAGAACTGGAGTTGGCGCCCGTATTTTCTCGAGAATATCATGAAAATGCGTTTTGAAAATAAGGCGAGGCTTTCAGATTTATATGCAGATATTGAAACGGGAGAAATGGTACGAACATTTTCTTTCCCGATTGATGATGACAACTTTTTATTTATAGATTTATCTTATGAATATTTATATGAAGAAGATGTTTTATTTTAATGCACGAAGAGATTCGTGCATTTTTTGTTTGTTTTTATCATAAATTGGTAATAGTGAAAATGGTGATGAAAATGCTGTCTATCGTTGTAAAGATTTTACGAACGAAATCTGTCCTGTCTTTGCATAATCATTGTTACAATGAATACTACAAAGACAAGTTCTTTTAAAAGGAAGGTGAAAAAATGAGGAAATATGGAATATGGCTTGTTCTATTTGTATGTGTTGCCTTTCTAGTTGGTTATAGTGTTACGACTGTTTTAGGAAAAGAGGAAGTGGAAGTCGATCGGAAAGAAGTATTTACAACGATACAAAAAGGCTATGAAACCCAGTTTTCAATTCGTGGGAAGCATTTGCCGATGAATAAGATGATAGAGACGTTATCACCGTATTTTACAGATAATTTCCTTCAAGTATTTACAGATGAAAATAGCAGAAGTGATAAACAAAGTGGTGAATATTTACTTCCGGCAAAAGAAGCACCGTTTTCTTTTAATTCAGAAACGAAAATGTCGTATGATGAAGAACATAAAAATTTATATGTATATGAGCGGACAAAAAGTGGACAGTATCAAATTGTAACATTGAAAAGGGATCAAGATAAATGGAAGCTAGCAGGATATCATGAAAGTCAGGAACTTTTAACTGAAATAAAAAGGTTGCAACAATTATAAAGTGAAACTTTTAATCAGTGGGAGGGATTACTCTTCCATCTAACTTCTTTGCTGTAGCTAAATTTGGGGTAGGAGTTTTACTACCCACAAATAGCGGGATAAGAATAGGAATAGGTATTTACCTATTCCTATTCTATATTGAGTAGTTGTTGTAACTTTTCAATTTGAAACCCTGCAACTACTTCGCCATCAATTACGACTGTTGGAGTTGAATAAGAATCATAGTCGTATAAAAGACGATTGCGAGCAGCAGCGTCTTTTTTTACGTCAAATTCTTCATATGCAACGTTATTATGCTTCAAAAATTCTTTCACAATAACACAGGGCGGACAATCGGGTTGTGTATAAACCTCAATTTTTTTCATTGTTATTCCTCCTTTTTTCTGTTTTTTATTATATTCTTCCAGTATAAAAACCGCAATAAAGAAGGGGAAATATGTTCTTTCTGTTTTTTCCTTCGCATTTCGACAAATTTTTAGTTGAGTTTCTGGCCAATAACCTTTATCCTAGAGTGTGGAACATTTTTTCTGTTATGACGGATAGAATGAGTATAGCTGTAAAACCTATTGGTAGGAAGATCAGAGAAAGGAGAGATTTCATGTCTCTACTCCAAGGAATTTTAACTCGACTTGTTAGTCTACAAGAACAAGCTGAAAGCGGTGAAGTAGCACAACGCTATTTTGAAGTGAACGGTGAGCGCAAATGTAGCGTGAAATTTTTCGATAAAAGTGAAATGTATGAGTTAGAAGTGTATCAACAAGGTGAAAAACCTCAAGTGTATCAATTCGATAATATCGACATGGTTGCAATTGAGATTTACGATATCATTTCTTGATACATATAAAAAAGGTACTGCCATGTGGCAGTACCTTTTTTAGTTCTATTACTTTCTAGTGGAATGTATAGAAGTTTTTTATTTTTCCTACAATGGTATTAAAATGAAATTTTAATCCGTGCAAGTTTGCTTATCCATGTGGAAAATGAGTCCCGTCAACCGGGTGAATATGTGAAGCTAAACTTCTCACAATCGCTGGGTTCTGCAAATAGCGGGAGAAATATAACTAGGAGGTTATCGTATGGAACGTTTACCAGTTGTGATTTGTCCTAATTGTCAAAGTTCTGCTGAGATTATTCATGTATTAACGGCTCAATCTAATCAAAATGTAATTTATACGTGCCAAGTTTGTCACTTTGTAATTCGAAATATTGAAACGAATAAAGGATAGGAAGTTATAATTTTAGTTTTTGTCCCATACAATGAGAATACGAAAAGTCTGTCTAATTGAAAGGACGTGACTCTGTGGACGGTGCACATAAATTTTACAATGTTTCAGAGAGACATTTAAATTTTGATATGGTCTTTAACCGTATTTGTAGTTTCATTGAAAAGGATCCGCGAAATTTATATCGATTATCCATTGGGACAGACTCACAAGCGCATCAAAAGGATACGAGGTTTATTACAGCAATCCATATTCATCGTGTTGGAAAAGGTGCCTGGGGCTGTTTACACCATAGATCAGTAAAAGATAAGCCGGCAACCTTACGTGAGAAAATATATTTAGAAACGCAGTTTAGTCAAGAAATCGCATGTCTATTTACGCCTACTCATATACAAACAATATGGGAGTTATTGCATCCTTATGCTCAAGATGGGGCTGGATTCATAATGGAAATTCATTTAGACATTGGGAATGATGGTTTAACAAAAGAATTTATTTTAGATATGACAGAAAAAATTCGAGCGATGGGATTAACTGCAAAAATTAAGCCAGATGCTTATGCGGCGTTTAGCTATGCAAATCGATATACGAAATGATTTTTTTGTATGTATACGATTGCTATATATCTTTTAATAAAAACTGAATATTACATCTATTAAATAGGTTGAATTTTTTATATAATAAGAGTAACGATGCGAGTGTAAGGAGAGGGGTATATGCAAAGGGAAGTTGTTTTAACGAAGGAAGAAGAAAGTTTACTACTAGATATTTTATTTCAGCAAAATTACGCAAGTGAAATTTTAGCTGTGGAACTTACAGATATTGAGAATGGTTTGAAACAGACAGATGTGATGCAATATAAAAAAATCACAAGGTTATTTTACAGATTAAAAAATAAAGGGTATTAAGCGCTACCGGAATGGTAGTCTTTTTTTTGTGCTGTATGCTAAAATAGCTGTGTGATTGTATTTTTATTGAAATAAATTTAGGACAAAATAATAATATGAAAACGCTGTCATAAAATGTGAATAGAGTTGTGAACATAAGCAGGAAAAAGGGAAAATGGGGGATGTAATATGATTAGTATTCCGAAAGACGAATTTCAACAAATTCTTGTGAAGGATTTAATGATTTCATCGGAAAAAGTAGCTCATGTCCAAATTGGAAATAGTTTAGAACATGCTTTACTCGTTCTTGTGAAATCTGGATATTCGGCGATACCTGTCTTAGATCCAATGTATAAACTACATGGTTTGATTAGTACTGCCATGATATTAGATGGTATGTTAGGATTAGAACGTATTGAGTTTGAAAGACTCGATGATATGAAAGTAGAGCAGGTGATGAAAGAAGATATACCTGTTCTTAAATTAGACGATTCATTTGCAAAAGCTTTAGAAATGACAATTGATCATCCTTTTATTTGCGCTGTTAATGAAGAAGGCTATTTTGAGGGGATTTTAACACGTCGGGCTATTTTAAAATTGTTGAATAAGAAAGTAAGGCAACATAATCGATAACGTAAGAAAAGTGACTTCATAGAAACGAAGAAGTCACTTTTTTTTCGTGCATATCACTTGTGTATGTATTATATTTAAAAAGACATAAAACATAAGGAAAGTTTGCGCTGGACAATTGTATTTTCTGAATGAAAGCATTCGGGTAAATTAAGGATGAAAAGCTTATTGAAATAAGGTGTATGGAAGCTAAGGAAAGAGGGAGAAAGTTGCAAATTGATGATTTTCAAATGATGGTTGTGTTAGCTCAGGAATCAAATATGAGAAAAGCGGCGGAACGTTTATTTGTTTCCCAACCTGCGCTGAGTCAACGATTACAATCTATGGAGAAACAATGGGGAATGAAGTTTTTTATTCGCTCACAAAAAGGATTGACAATTACACCTGAAGGGGAAAAAGTTGCAAATTATGCTAAAGAAATGTTGCAAAGGGAAGAAGATATAAAAAGTGAGCTAGCTGTTTTCAGAACGGAAACTCATGGAACGTTAAAAATAGCTGTTGCATCAGTTATTGGTCAATATTGGCTCCCTCCTGTTTTGAAAAAGTTTGTGCATAAATATCCTTCTGTCAAGATATCGCTGTTTACTGGATGGAGTAGTGAAGTGCAAAAGCAGTTTTATGAAGGAGACGTTCATGTTGCTATACTGAGGGGAACACAAGAATATAAAGGTCAGAAGCAACAATTATTTGAAGATGAACTGTATTTAGTTGATAAAGAAATAAAAGATATTTCGATGTTAAAAGAAACAAATAGGCCGTTCATTCAATTTAAAAGTGATTCGACTTATTATGGACAAATACAAAATTGGTGGTATGGTTTATTTTCTAATCCGCCTAAGCGAACGATTGTAGTTGACCAAATTGAAACATGTAAACAACTTGTTTTAAATGGTATAGGTTATGCCCTTTTACCTTCTACTGTTTTAAAGGAAGTACAGGAAAATATGTATAAAACACCTGTTCAACTGACGAGAGAAACATGGTTGTTAACAAGTGACTCGGCAAGGCAGTTGAAGCAAGTACAAGCATTTTTAGAAATTATAGAAGAAATTCAAAGGGAAAAATAAGATTATTATCTTGCTACTCGCTCTTTCGTTTGGTAGAGTAACATTATAAATGGATTTAGGAGGCAACAAGAATGAAAATGATGGACGCTAACGAAATTATTTCGTTTATTCAAAAAAGTGAAAAGAAAACTCCTGTAAAGGTATACATAAAAGGGGATTTAAAAGAAGTAACATTCCCTGAAACAGTACAAGCATTTGTGAATAAAAAGTCAGGTGTATTATTCGGAGAATGGTCTGAAATTAAGACAATTCTTGATGAGAATAATAAGCACATCGTTGACTACGTTGTAGAAAACGATCGTCGTAATTCTGCAATCCCGATGCTTGATTTAAAAGGTATTAAAGCTCGCATCGAGCCAGGTGCTATTATTCGTGACCATGTTGAAATTGGTGACAACGCTGTAATTATGATGAATGCAACAATTAACATTGGTGCTGTAATTGGTGAAGGTTCTATGATCGACATGAACGCAGTACTTGGTGGACGTGCAACAGTCGGTAAAAACTGTCACGTAGGTGCAGGTGCTGTACTTGCAGGTGTTATTGAGCCACCTTCTGCAAAACCAGTTATCGTTGAAGATGATGTAGTAATCGGTGCAAACGTGGTTGTTTTAGAGGGTGTTACAGTAGGGAAAGGTGCAGTCGTAGCAGCAGGAGCTGTTGTAACAGAAGATGTGCCTCCATACACAGTTGTTGCAGGTACTCCAGCACGTGTAATTAAAGAAATTGATGAGAAGACAAAAGCAAAAACAGAAATTAAACAAGAGCTTCGTCAATTAAACCCAGAGAAATAAAAAGTAAAAAAAGCGTAAGAGCGTAAATGGGCTCTTACGCTTTTTATAGATAGAGGTGCAAAAATGACAGTAAGCAAATTTATCCAAATTCGTAGAGATTTACATAGAATTCCAGAAATCGGATTTAAGGAATGGAAAACACAACAGTATATTTTAGATTATATAGGAACACTTTCTCATGAATTTATGGAAGTGAAGACATGGAAAACGGGTGTAATCGTTAAAGTAAATGGAAAAAATCCCGAAAAAATAATAGGTTATCGTGCAGATATAGACGGTTTACCAATTACAGAGGAAACTGGATACGAGTTTGCTTCTATTCATGAAGGAATGATGCATGCATGTGGCCATGATGTACATACAACAATCGGTTTAGGCCTTCTAACGAAAGCTGTGAGCGAAAGAATAGATGATGACCTTGTATTTCTATTCCAGCCAGCAGAAGAAGGACCAGGCGGTGCTCTTCCTATGTTAGAAAGTGAAGAGTTAAAAGAATGGAAACCAAATATAATTCTTGGTCTTCATATTGCACCAGAATACGCTGTGGGGACAATTGCAACGAAAGAAGGACTGTTATTTGCCAATACTTCAGAATTATATATTGATTTAAAAGGGAAAGGTGGCCATGCTGCCTATCCGCATACTGCAAATGACATGATTGTTGCAGCGAGTCACCTTGTTACACAGCTTCAATCCGTTATTAGTCGCAATGTAAATCCTCTTGATAGTGCAGTAATTACAATCGGGAAAATTACAGGTGGTACGGTTCAAAATATTATTGCAGAAAAATCTCGTTTAGAAGGAACGATTCGAACATTATCAGTGGAATCAATGAAGCGTGTGAAAAGCAGAATTGAGTCAATTGTTGCAGGTATCGAAGCTTCTTTCCAGTGTGAGGCGATTATAGATTACGGAGCAATGTATCATCAAGTATATAACCATGAAGAGTTAACGAGAGAGTTTATGGAATTTGTACATAAACAAACTGATATGAATGTTATTACATGTACTGAGGCAATGACGGGTGAAGATTTTGGTTATATGCTTCGAGAAATCCCTGGATTTATGTTTTGGCTTGGAGTAAATTCAGAATATGGTTTACATCATGCAAAATTAAAACCAGACGAAGAAGTGATTGAAAAGGCAATCACATTTTTAAGCCAATATGTAAAGTGGAAAGGGAATAGAAAATAAAACTTCCGCTCTCTTGAAGGTTCCAAATAACTTTTTGTTCTGAGGTGTAAGTAACGCTCGTATAGATTGATTTTAGACATTTACATACAAATGGAAGAATTAAAGTTAATTGTACTGTTTTAATAATGAGCAGGGGGTTTAGCCACTGCTCATTATTAATTATTTGACTAACTTATATATGTTTACTTTTAGTATGAAAAGTGTGTAAAATCAATGTGAAACATAGAAAAAAGGGTGGGGAATTACGTGCAAATTAGCAGTGCGATTTTATGTTTCGTCTTATATGCGTATGTTATTATTGCGGCGGTTTATTTTGGGATAAGTTTTTATGCCTATCGTCTAGTAGATAATAATGAATATGACGAAACATACAAATGGGTGAAGAGATATTTATCACCTGTACTAGAAATTATGAATGGGTTTGTGCTCTTTTTATTTATTGGATTAATTGCTTTCTCAACGAGTTTAGTAGGGAATAAAACTACGTTATTTGTATTGGGTATCATTATTTTTATGTTGTTAGGAATAAGGATTGGTAATACGGTCTTTTGGAATGAAAGAAAAGTAGATGGTTGGACGGGAATGTTAATTCCGTGCATGTTAGCTGCAATCGTGACAAATATAGAGCATGAATATTATCAATTACATTTTTGGCTTATTATCGTTTTAACAATTCTTTCTGTTTTGTATATAAGCACAGTAGTACTAACATATATTGCACATGAAAAAGGAGATGTTAAAGGCACTCGTTTCTTTAGAGGACGGGCATTATTTTGGAGTGTGCCGACGATGGCAGTTATCGCGCTTATTGCGATATTAGTAAATGGATATCAATTTTCTAATTGGCAACTATTTTTAGAAAATTGGTGGATCTTTATCTTTTCGTTTATTGCTTTTTTAGGTGCAACGCATTATTTATTCCATCAACATCATTACATATGGGCGTTGTTATTTGCATTCACACAGCTTCTATTTGCCTTTTTTGGTCAAGAAACATTATTATTCGTTTTTGAAACATTTAGTTCTTTTGGAAATATATTTGTATTTGCTATGCTACTTGTTGGTATCGCTTTTTACTTGCAACAATATTTTTATATACAAAAACAAAAATAAGAGCTAATCATAGTTTTTGTGACGCATATAAAGTGTGTTACACTGAAAATAAATAGTACTTGAAGTTATTGGAGGAATTCTTGTGGGTGAGAAAGAAAAAGAATTTGCTGTCATTGGACTTGGTCGCTTTGGTGGAAGTATTTGTCGAGAACTAGCTCAATTAGGTATGGAAGTAATGGCAATCGATTCAGATGAGGATAAAATTAATGAATTTGCAAATATAGCTTCGCATGCTGTAATTGCAGATTCAACAGATGAGATGGTATTAAAAAGCCTTGGTATTCGAAATTTTGATCACGTAGTCGTTGCTATTGGAGATAATTTAAATTCAAGTATTTTAACGACTTTGATTTTGAAAGAGTTGGGTGTAAAAAATATTACTGTAAAAGCTCAAAATGATTATCATGAAAAAGTGTTAAGTAAAATAGGTGCAGATCATATTGTGCATCCAGAACGTGATATGGGAAAAAGGATTGCTAATAATATTGCATCAAGCAATGTGCTAGACTACCTTGAGCTTTCAGATGAGCATAGTATTGTAGAGATTATTGCGAATAAAAAAATTGATGGGCACTCTTTAATTGAATTAGATATTCGTGCGAAGTTTGGATTGAATATTGTAGCAATTAAACGAGGCAAAGAAGTTATCGTATCCCCTCGAGCTACGGAGAATATTCAAGCAGGAGATATATTAATTGTCATTGGTCATGACGATGAAGTGGATCGATTTAAACACTTTTTAAGATAAGAGAAAAGAAAAGGACAATGCCTTCATGGCATTGTCCTTTTTCTTATATTTCCATAATGATTGGTAAAATCATTGGACGACGTTTCGTTTTCTCATATAGGAATGGGGCTAATGTGTCTGTAATTTCATTTTTAATTTCAGACCATTGTGTTGTTTTACGCTCCATTACTTTTTCTAAATGAGTTGTAATTAATGTTTGTGCATCATTGATTAAATCGCTGCTTTCACGCATGTAAACGAAACCGCGTGAGATGATATCAGGTCCTGCTGCAACTTTAAATTCTTTCATATCAATGCTTACAACTACAATTACAAGTCCTTCTTCAGAAAGGATACGACGATCGCGTAATACGATATTGCCAATATCTCCAATACCGTTTCCATCAATGTAGACCGAACCAGATGGGATTTTTCCAGCTACGCTAGCTTCATCCGAACGTAAAGCAAGAACATCGCCATTATCCATAATGAAGCAATTTTCTTCAGGGATGCCACAATCATTTGCTATGTTCATGTGCATACGCTGCATACGATATTCACCATGAATTGGCATGAAGTACTTCGGTTTAATTAGACGTAACATTAACTTTTGTTCTTCTTGTCCACCGTGTCCACTTGTATGGATATTTGAAAGTTTCCCGTGAATTACATCAGCGCCAGCGCGGTACAACATGTTAATTGTACGACTTACGCTAATTGTATTTCCTGGAATTGGTGAAGAAGAGAAAACAACTGTATCTCCAGGAATAATTTGAATTTGGCGGTGTGTACCATTTGCAATACGTGAAAGTGCTGCCATCGGTTCACCTTGACTACCTGTACATAAAATAACAACTTTATTAGCTGGTAAGCGGTTTAGTTGAGATGCATCTATGAATGTATCTTTCGGGCAACGAATATAACCAAGGTTTTGTCCAATTTCAATCGCTGCTTCCATACTTCGACCAAACACAGCTACTTTACGGTTGTTTTCAACAGCAGCTTCAACAACTTGTTGTAAGCGGTGGATATTTGATGCAAAGGTTGCGAATATAATCCGTCCTTCTACTTTACGGAAAATGTCTTGAATGCTATCACCAACGCGACGCTCAGACATAGTAAAGTTTGGAACTTCACTGTTCGTACTATCAGATAATAGACATAGTACGCCATCTTTACCGATTTCAGCCATTTTTGTTAAATCAGCTGGTTCACCAACTGGTGTGAAGTCAAATTTGAAGTCACCTGTATGAACAACTTGACCTTGAGGTGTTTTCACAACAACGCCGTACGAATCTGGAATACTGTGAGTTGTACGGAAGAAGGATACAGACGTTTTTTTGAATTTAATAACGTCATCTTCTTGAATCTCGTAAAGTTTTGCTTTACGAAGTAAGCCGTGTTCTTCTAATTTGTTTTTGATGAGTGCAATTGCTAATTTTCCGCCGTAAATCGGAATGTTCACTTGACGTAATAGGTAAGGGATTCCGCCGATATGATCTTCGTGACCATGTGTAATGAATAACCCTTTAATTTTATCTTCGTTTCGCACAAAATAAGTGTAGTCTGGTATTACATAATCGATCCCGAGAAGTTCGTCCTCTGGAAATTTAATTCCAGCATCAATTATAATAATTTCATCTTGAAATTGAACAGCGTATGTATTTTTACCGATTTCACCAAGCCCACCGAGAGCAAATACAGCAACTTGGTCGTTTTTTAGAAATTTCATATCGCTATACGATTTCCGCTAATGTTAAATCAGCGTTTTCTTTTTCATATTCAAGATGAGCGCCAGTAACAGACTGAACAAACTCGATATTATATGCGAACTTATTTAACTTTGTACGAACATCCTTTTCAGACGTAGCCTCTAAATATAAAACTTTTGTATTTTCACGTACTGGAACCTCAGTTAATTTTTCTTGATAAAATACTTTAAAAATCATTTGGAAAACCTCTCCTTGTCTATGTTTTGCATTATCTGTTACTTATTATAAAGCAAACAGTCACGATTTTCATGTTTTTTCGAATGAGAATGAAGAAAAAGCCCGAAATGGGCACAATTTAAGCGATTGTCTTTTTACGGACTAGACCGTTTAAATAACGCTTGAGCTTTTTCTTCAGCTTCTTCAGCATGATTACTCCTTCCTTTCCTTATTTTAAACATGCCTATTACTAGTGAAAACTCTATCTCTGATATAAGAGATAGGACAAAAGTGAATGGTGAATCTTGTCCTTTCCCATACAGTGAAAGTTATTCTATAGTAACGATCAGTAGCCGTTAGTTATAGGTATAGTATGAGGAAGAATGGAAAAGAAAATTCATCCGAACAAGTATCTACATGTTTTACTAATATATATATGCAAAGTTTACAAATAAGGTCAGAAAGGGAACGCTTTCTTCACAGATGTTTAATATGTTATACTTTTTTTTAGAATTTGAAAAGTGATATTCAAAATAGGAATATAGAGTCCCAGAAAGGATTTTGACAAATGAATGATAAAATTGTCTTTTTTGATATTGATGGAACATTATTAGATCATGATAAAAAAATTCCGCAATCTACACGAGATGCAGTAAAACAGTTACAAGAAAAAGGTGTACATGTAGCAATTGCGACAGGGCGCGCGCCATTTATGTTCGAAGATATTCGCAGGGAACTTAATATACATAATTATGTTAGTTTTAATGGACAATATGTTGTCTTTGAAGATGAGGTAATATTTAATAATCCGTTACATCCAGATGCTTTACATAGGTTTACTCAGTTTGCAAAACAAGAAGGATATCCACTTGTATATCTTGACCATCAAGATATGAGAGCATCAGTGGAATATCATGATTATGTGAAAGAAGGCTTTGGAAGCTTAAACTTTGAGCATCCAGCATATGAGCCTAATTTTTATGAGGAACGTAATATTTATCAAACACTACTTTTTTGTGAAGTAAATGAAGAGGAAAAGTTTATTAATCATTATCCAGATTTTCATTTTATTCGTTGGCATGCATATTCAATGGATATCATTCCGAATGGTGGTTCTAAGGCAAAAGGAATTGAGAAATACATTGAAAAGTTAGGTTTTAATCGTGATCAAGTGTATGCATTTGGAGATGGCTTAAATGATTTAGAAATGATCGAAGCCGTTGGCACAGGTATTGTGATGGGAAATGGCCATGAAGACTTGAAAAAACTTGCAAATCATGTGACAAAGGATGTTAATGAAGACGGTATATATCATGGACTAAAGTGGGCTGGATTGCTATAAGTGAATATGGAACCCATTTCATAATAAAAAGGCGGAAGATTAACTTCCGCCTTTTTATTATTATCGCTCTAGAGGTTTGGAATCATCAGGAGCGGCAAAAGGATTTTCTTTATTGATATGGTCATAGAACATAACGCCATTTAAATGATCAATCTCGTGTTGGAATACGATTGCTGGTAAACCTTTTAAACGTAATTTTACTTCTTCTCCGTTAATAGAAGTTGCTTTTACTGTAATTCTTGTATAACGAGGAACATAACCAGGTACTTCGCGGTCTACAGACAGACAGCCTTCACCACCCTGTAAATATGTACGTTCAACAGAATGGCTAATGATTTTTGGATTGAATAATGCATGGCTATATAATGTACCATCCGCATCGGTTACATGAACTGCAATCATTTTTTTTGAAACACCGATTTGCGGAGCCGCTAATCCGATTCCAGGGCGTAAACTATATTTTTCAGCCATTTCAGGATCTTGGCTATTTATTACGAATTCAATCATTTCTTTTAAGGTAGTTGTATCTTCTTCGCTTGCCGGTAATGACACCTCTTCTGCAACGTTGCGCAAAATAGGATCTCCTTCGCGAATAACATCTTTCATTGTAAGCATATGTAATCTCTCCTTTCCTCTTTAGTCTACCAAAGGAGATGGAAAAAGTCATCGGCAAGAAAGGGAAGGCATTTTGGAAATTGTTCTATTATAGAGTAGTTATGTATGTGATAAAAAGAAAAAGACAGCAAAGCCGTCTTTTTCTTTCCATAGTTGTTTCGTTTTACATTAGCGAATGCAAGCAGCACCAACGATAATTAAAAGAATAAACAACACAACGATTAAGGCGAAGCCGCGTCCAGACCCGCCACAAGAACCGCCATAACCGTAGGAAGGATATGAACAAGTTGGATAGCAATATGAGTATCCGTACATGAGATGACCTCCTTTATCATTTCCCGCTAATACTGCGGTTACTATAATGTATGGAAGAGAGGGTAGAAATGTATAGGTATTTACCTAAAAAAGGAAGAGTAGTTTGTATATTTTTGTTACGAAGAGAGAAAAACTAAAGAGAATTAAATCGTTTACATATTATTCTAAGAGAAAAAATAAGTGAAAAAGGGAATAATATAACAGTAGGTCAATGCTTACTAATACAGATGTAAAAAATAAAAACACGTTTGTGTAGTAGAAACCTGCATATTATTTATAAAAAAACGTATTCAAAGTAATTGACATCGTAATTAGAATAGTTGTAAACTAAAAAACGTGATCAAGATTGTATTAATATGTTTCTGAAAAAACATTAGTACAGATTGTTAGGTACACAAAATTATTCTCAACCGACATACAAACATGTTGGTTTACATCGTTGCGCTTTTTAAACTGGAAAATAGCCAGTGAAAGCGTTTCAGAATATGGTTCAAGAGAGGAAGAGGTGAACGGAATGGGTACTAAAACAAAAAAGACCCTATTTAATGTTGATGAGCAAATGAAAGCTATCGCAGCTCAATTTGAAACATTACAAATTTTAAATGAAAACGGTGAAGTTGTGAATGAAGCAGCTATGCCTGAATTATCTGATGATCAATTAAAAGAATTAATGCGTCGTATGGTGTATACTCGCGTATTAGATCAACGTTCTATTTCTTTAAACCGTCAAGGACGTTTAGGTTTCTACGCACCTACAGCTGGACAAGAAGCTTCTCAATTAGCAAGTCATTTCGCACTTGAAGCAGAAGACTTCATCTTACCAGGATACCGTGATGTACCACAATTAGTATGGCACGGATTACCATTATACCAAGCATTCTTATTCTCTCGTGGACACTTCATGGGTAACCAAATGCCTGAGAATGTAAATGCATTAGCTCCACAGATTATTATCGGTGCGCAAATCATCCAAACTGCTGGTGTTGCGTTAGGTATGAAACTACGTGGTAAAAAATCTGTTGCAATTACTTACACTGGTGACGGTGGTGCTTCACAAGGTGACTTCTACGAAGGTATGAACTTTGCAGGTGCATTCAAAGCTCCAGCAATCTTCGTTGTTCAAAACAACCGTTATGCAATCTCTACTCCAGTAGAAAAGCAATCTGCAGCTAAAACTGTAGCACAAAAAGCAGTAGCAGCAGGTATTTACGGAATTCAAGTAGACGGTATGGATCCATTAGCTGTATACGCAGCAACTGCTTTTGCTCGTGAGCGCGCAGTAAATGGCGAAGGCCCTACTTTAATCGAGACTTTAACATTCCGTTACGGTCCACATACAATGGCTGGTGATGACCCAACTCGTTACCGTACAAAAGATATCGAAAACGAATGGGAACAAAAAGACCCAATCGTACGCTTCCGTAAGTTCTTAGAAGCTAAAGGCCTATGGTCTCAAGAAGTTGAAGAGACAGTAATCGAAGAAGCAAAAGAAGATATCAAACAAGCAATTGCTAAGGCTGACCAAGCTCCAAAACAAAAAGTAACTGATTTAATGGAAATCATGTACGAAAAAATGCCTTACAACTTAGCTGAACAATATGAAATCTACAAAGAAAAGGAGTCGAAGTAAGCCATGGCTCAAATGACAATGATTCAAGCAATCACTGATGCTTTACGCGTTGAAATGAAAAATGACCCTAACGTACTTGTATTTGGTGAAGACGTTGGTGTAAACGGCGGTGTATTCCGTGCTACTGAAGGTTTACAAGCTGAATTTGGTGAAGATCGTGTAATGGATACTCCACTTGCAGAGTCTGGTATTGGTGGACTTGCAGTTGGTCTTGCACTTGAAGGATTCCGTCCAGTTCCAGAAATCCAATTCTTCGGTTTCGTTTATGAAGTAATGGATTCAATTTCTGGTCAATTAGCTCGTATGCGTTACCGTTCTGGTGGACGTTGGACTGCTCCAGTAACAGTTCGTTCTCCATTCGGTGGTGGTGTTCATACTCCTGAACTACATGCTGATAGCTTAGAAGGATTAGTGGCTCAACAACCTGGTCTAAAAGTTGTTATTCCATCTACTCCATACGATGCTAAAGGTCTTTTAATCTCTGCGATTCGTGACAACGATCCAGTTATCTACTTAGAGCATATGAAATTGTACCGTTCATTCCGTCAAGAGGTACCAGAAGGTGATTACACAATTGATTTAGGTAAAGCTGATATCAAACGTGAAGGTACAGATGTATCTGTTATCGCTTACGGTGCTATGGTTCACGCTGCATTAAAAGCTGCTGAAGAACTTGAAAAAGAAGGTATCTCTTTAGAGGTTGTTGACTTACGTACAGTTCAACCATTAGATATCGAAACAATCATCGCTTCTGTTGAAAAAACAGGTCGCGTAGTTGTAGTTCAAGAAGCTCAAAAACAAGCTGGTATTGCAGCTAACGTTGTAGCGGAAATTAACGACCGTGCAATCTTAAACTTAGAAGCTCCAGTTGTACGTGTTGCAGCTGCTGATACAGTATTCCCATTCTCTCAAGCAGAGAGCGTATGGTTACCAAACCACAAAGATATTGTTGAAGCTGTAAACAAAGTAATGAACTTCTAATTTTTAGCTTTTCATGTGCAAAAGAAATCAGCACATGCTGGTTTCTTTTGTACATATTCCATAATAATGAAATGAATCAGGGGGCTGAATTCCGTGGCATTTGAATTTAAACTACCAGATATCGGTGAAGGTATCCACGAAGGTGAAATCGTAAAATGGTTTATTAAACCAGGCGATGAAGTAAACGAAGACGATGTACTTCTTGAAGTACAAAATGATAAAGCAGTAGTAGAAATCCCTTCTCCTGTTAAAGGTAAAGTACTTGAAGTACTTGTAGAAGAAGGAACAGTTGCAATCGTAGGAGATACATTAATTAAATTTGATGCTCCTGGATACGAAAACCTTAAATTTAAAGGTGACGATCATGATGAAGCTCCAAAAGCTGAAGAAGCAGCAGTAGAAGCTCCAGCAGCGGAAGCTACTCCAGCAGCAACTGCAGAAGTAGTAAATGAGCGCGTAATTGCTATGCCATCTGTTCGTAAATACGCTCGTGAAAAAGGTGTAGACATTCATAAAGTAGCTGGTACTGGTAAGAATGGCCGTATCGTAAAAGCTGACATCGATGCATTTGCAAATGGTGGACAAACTGTAGCAGCAACTGAGGCTCCAGCAGCAGTAGAAGCTACTCCAGCAGCAGCGAAAGAAGAAGCACCAAAAGCACAACCAATCCCAGCTGGTGAATATCCAGAAACTCGTGAGAAAATGAGTGGTATCCGTAAAGCGATTGCGAAAGCAATGGTTAACTCTAAACACACAGCTCCTCACGTAACATTAATGGACGAAGTAGATGTAACAGAACTTGTTGCTCACCGTAAGAAGTTCAAAGCAGTAGCAGCTGACAAAGGTATTAAATTAACTTACCTTCCGTACGTTGTTAAAGCTTTAACATCTGCATTACGTGAATACCCAATGTTAAACACTTCTTTAGACGATGCATCTCAAGAAGTAGTTCATAAACATTACTTCAACATCGGTATCGCAGCTGATACAGACAAAGGTCTATTAGTACCAGTTGTTAAAGATACAGATCGTAAGTCTATCTTCACAATCTCTAACGAGATCAATGATCTTGCTGGTAAAGCACGTGAAGGTCGTCTAGCTCCAGCTGAAATGAAAGGTGCTTCTTGCACAATTACAAACATTGGTTCTGCAGGTGGACAATGGTTCACTCCAGTTATCAACCACCCAGAAGTAGCAATTCTTGGTATCGGCCGTATCGCTGAAAAACCAGTTGTGAAAAACGGTGAGATCGTTGCAGCTCCAGTATTAGCATTATCTCTAAGCTTTGACCATCGTTTAATTGACGGTGCAACTGCTCAAAAAGCGTTAAACCAAATTAAACGTCTATTGAATGACCCACAATTATTAGTAATGGAGGCGTAATAACAATGGTAGTAGGAGATTTCCCAATTGAATTAGATACAGTCGTTGTTGGTGCAGGTCCTGGTGGATACGTTGCGGCAATTCGTGCAGCACAATTAGGTCAAAAGGTAGCAATCATTGAAAAAGCTAACCTTGGTGGCGTATGCTTAAACGTTGGATGTATTCCTTCAAAAGCGTTAATCAATGCAGGTCATCGTTATGAGAATGCAATGCATTCTGATGACATGGGTATTACTGCAGAAAACGTAAAAGTTGACTTTACAAAAGTTCAAGAATGGAAAAACGGCGTAGTTAAGAAATTAACTGGCGGTGTTGAAGGCCTTCTTAAAGGTAACAAAGTTGAAATCATTCGCGGTGAAGCTTACTTCGTAGATGCTAATACATTACGCGTTATGACTGAAGATGCAGCTCAAACTTATACGTTTAAAAATGCTGTTCTTGCAACTGGTTCTACACCAATCGAAATTCCAGGATTCAAATACTCTAAACGTGTTATCAACTCTACAGGTGCTTTAAGCTTACCTGAAATTCCTAAAAAACTTGTTGTAATCGGCGGCGGTTACATCGGTATGGAATTAGGTACTGCATATGCTAACTTCGGTACAGAAGTTACTGTAGTAGAAGCTGGCGACGAAATCTTAGCTGGTTTCGAAAAAGCTATGAGCTCTGTTGTTAAACGTGCTCTACAGAAAAAAGGTAACGTAAATATCCATACAAAAGCTATGGCTAAAGGCGTTGAAGAAACAGAAACTGGCGTAAAAGTTAGCTTTGAAGTTAAAGGTGAAATCCAAACTGTAGAAGCTGATTACGTATTAGTAACTGTAGGTCGTCGTCCAAACACTCAAGAAATCGGTCTTGAGCAAGTTGGAGTTAAAATGACTGACCGCGGCATCATCGAAATCGATGAGCAATGTCGTACAAATGTACCAAACATCTATGCAATCGGTGATATCGTTCCTGGACCACCATTAGCTCACAAAGCTTCTTACGAAGGTAAAGTAGCTGTAGAAGCAATTAGTGGCCATGCATCAGCTATCGATTACATCGGAATTCCTGCAGTATGCTTCACTGATCCAGAACTAGCATCTGTTGGTTACACTAAAAAACAAGCTGAAGAAGCTGGAATGACTGTAACTGTATCTAAGTTCCCATTCGCTGCTAACGGTCGTGCATTATCATTAAACAGCACTGACGGTTTCCTACAACTTGTGACACGTAAAGAAGATGGTCTTCTTGTAGGTGCTCAAGTTGCAGGTGCAGGTGCTTCTGATATTATTTCTGAGATTGGTTTAGCTATCGAAGCTGGAATGACAGCTGAAGATATCGCTCAAACAATCCATGCTCACCCAACATTAGGTGAAATCACAATGGAAGCAGCTGAAGTTGCTCTTGGAATGCCAATTCACATTGTAAAATAATTTAAGTAATGTAAATAGCCCTTCTCTTATTGTAAGAGAGGGGCTATTTTTATTTTCATCAAATGACTTGCAAGGTCTTTAAACGTACTTGTCGAATGAATATATAATACTTTAACAAATGATTCAGGCTTAACTTACTTCGAAGGTAATATATATCATCCTATAATATGTAATTGATTCAAACTTACCCCCATATATTAATAAAATAGAGCATGTCAAAGGAGAAGGTTCCATGAAAATATTACATGTTATATTTTATCATTTACTACTATGGAGTGGCTTTTCCACTGTATTAACATTATCGAATGGTGATAAGTTTCATTATAAAGTTATTCTTTTTTTCGTATTTCTATATTTAGCCTATGTAATAGCATATTTTGTATTGCACGTAAGAAAGCAAGCTTTATTTCTTACATGTTCGAATTGTATATTATTTTTAATCATATTATCTATTTTTTAAATTAGCGTTTATAAAAATACATTGTTCTTCCATTAAATAATTGTAACTCTCCTTCTAATTTCTTCGCTAAAAAACGGCAAAATTCATTTGCTTTCCCTTTGTCACCAAATGTTGCATTAGGTGGTAAAGAAACTTGGATGAAAGATTGTTCATTTTCTATACCAACACCAATATAAATTGAGTCATACCGGTCGTGAGTGGATTGAAGTTTTAATGTTGTTGTAGATGTATCTAAAATTTCATAAGGAAAAGCGGTATTTGTATACGTGTAATTAATTTGGGCACCAGTTTTAGAAGTAACTGTTTTATAATAATGAAAAAGTTGTTTTATATCATCTATTGAAACTGATTGTTGGTTGGATTTCGGTACAAGCGTAATAAAGGCGTGTTGCATATAAGTTCCCCCTAGCTTAGTAGAATACTATCATTCTACATCCTACTGAATTTTTTGACAATTAAAAGGAGTATTACATGTTTTGTTTAATATACTATTAATGAAACGTGATGTAGAAAGGTGGAAACCAATGTTTGAAAAATTGTATGATGAGCATGAAAGTGTGAAGGTACGATTTTTAGGGTTTATGACACATGATACACGTTATGATTTTGGTGTTATTTATACAAATATGTTTTTTGGAAAGCCGCTCATTGTTTGTATGCAAACAGGAAGATCTACTTTACTCGGACGAGATGATGTAGAGAATGTTCAATATATACAGGAGATTTTTAAATTAGGATCAGAAGAGGAAGCAAAGGAGTTAGCTCAGTTTTTCAAATTTCTAGTTCCGTCAACTTCTTTACATGCGGAATATGAAGAATAATTAATGTGAAACAGTCGTACTTATAAATATGGCTGTTTTTTTATTTTAATATCGCATACTAATTTAAATTAAAAATATTTAATGTGTTATACTAAAAACCTATTGACGTAAAAAGTATAACATATTAAAATGAAGACAGAAAGTTAAGCGGTTACAAAAAGTTTTTGGGATTATAAACTTAGGGGGAAATGAAAAATGGGAACAATCGTATGTCAAGATTGTGAAGGTACAATTGCACACTTCGAAGATGAGAAAGTAACGGTACTTTACGGGAAATGTGGATCTTGCGGATGTGATCACACAGAGCATACAAAAGCCCAATAATTGATAGGAAATGGACAGCTAAAAGTTTTTAGGACCATAAACTTAGGGGGAAATGAAAATGGGAACAATCGTATGCCAAGTATGTGAAGGAACAATCGGACATTTTGAAGATGAGAAAACGACGGTACTTTACGGAAAATGTGGAACAAATTGTGACTGTGCTAGAAAAGATAATGCGAAAGCTTAATGATAAATAAATAGATTACTATTAAAACTCAGGGGGAAATGAAAATGGGAACAATCGTATGCCAAGTATGTGAAGGAACAATTGGACATTTTGAAGATGAAAAATCAACAGTACTATACGGGAAATGTGGATCTCATTGCGAATGTGACCATAAAGAACATACAAAAGCTTAATAATAAGAAAAAGCGCCTACATGTGTAGGCGCTTTTTTAATAAATTGTAGTTGTATGACCAACTGTTGCAACGATTGCATCATCTCTAATTGGAATAAAGCTTATGGATGTCTGTGGTGTACTAGAAGAAGCATATTGGCTCATTATACGGCTATCGATACGGGTAATAGTATCGGTCAAGAAAGCTGAAATAAAAGCGTAAGGGACTCTTCGTTCATTTAATGAATAAATAATTTCTTCTTTTGTTTTTACACCCACGCCATGTCCGTAAAAAAAGAAATTTCCTAAATAGATTGTGTTTTCTCCTTGCCACTCAATCGTAGCTGGATTCACTTGTGGGTTTTTAAAGTAAACGAGGTCACCTGGAACAAGATCGCCACCGTTTTTTGTTATGAGCCTTAGATCTTGATCGTAGTCCCATGTATAAAGTAAAAGATTTGCAAATAGACGATTGAAAGTTTCTTCCTCATACAATGATAGTAAAGCTTTATAAAAAATAATGATCATAGCGGTTGCGCATTCAGTTCCATATAGTTTTCCATTTTTAAAAATATCTTGTATGGCAATAGAAGATGGTATGTTTGGAAGAAGCTCGAATCCTCCAAGGGATGTTCTTTTCCAATACTGGGGGTTGCAAAAGGATTGTTGAAATGTGCGAAACTGAAATCCACTTTGAAAAAGCTCTAGTGCAGAGATAATAATATTAACTCGTAAATTGAGATCAAAGCTGAGTTCATCAGCTGTTCGGAAGGAATAAACTTCTTGATTTCCTGCCATTATTGATAAAATTTGTTGTTTCTCTGCTGCAAATGGCTCATATTCATTTGTAATATAAGGATGTACAATAGAACGGCCTATTACAATCATAATAGTATCCCCACCTATACGTTACATTCTTAAGTATCGTATGAAGAAAAGGAAAAAAGGTGAAAAAAAAGCCTATCAACTGATAGGCTTGTACTCTTTAATAACACGTAATGTTTGTAATGTCATATCTTCAGGACCTTGTACAGGTAAACCTGCTTCTAAGTTTTTCCGAATATACTCTAAGTTTTCTTGTGTAATAATTTCCCCCGGAGTAAAGATTGGAATCCCTGGCGGATAAACCATAACAAAATCAGCTATAATACGACCCGCTGCATTTTCAAATGGGATGACTTCTGTTTCCGAATAAAAAGCATCTCGAGGAGAAAGTGCTAGCACTGGAATTTCTGGAATCTCTACTTGTACTTGAACACCTTTATCTGCCCTATTTCTAAATGTTGCTGCTAAATCGTGTAAAGCTGCAATAAGTGTATTTGTATCACTTTCTGTATCTCCCAAAGTGATAAGACATAGTATGTTGTATAGATCTGAGAGTTCTACTTCAATGTTATATTGCTCTCTAAGCCATACTTCAGCTTGGTGGCCGGTAATACCTAAATCTTTTACAGATACAATTATCTTTGTAGGATCATAGTTAAAGGTAGCATCTGTACCTAACATTTCTTTTCCAGGACAGTAAAGATGCTCAATAGAATTTATAGCATCACGAACATGCTCAGCTAATTGTATTGTTTGTTCTATGAGTGCTGTTCCTTCTGTAGCAAGACGTTTTCTCGCAACATCAAGGGATGCTAACAAGATGTAAGAAGTTGATGTAGTTGTAAGCATACTAATAATAGATTGGACATGCTTTACATTCACTAAGCCTTCTTTCACATTAAGAATAGAACTTTGAGTTAAAGAGCCTCCTAATTTGTGAACACTTGTTGCTGCCATATCCGCACCAGCTTGCATCGCTGACATAGGTAATTCATCGTGAAAATGAATATGAACACCATGAGCCTCGTCGACTAGTACAGGGATGTCATAAGAATGTGCTAATTGTACAATCTGTTCTAAGTCTGCAGCAAACCCAAAGTACGTTGGGTTAATAACAAGTAAGCCCTTTGCATCTGAGTGCTCTTCAAGTGCTTTTTTGACAGATTGAATTGTGATTCCATGAGAAATACCGAGCTTCGGATCGATTTCAGGATGCATGAAAATCGGTTTTGCACCTGAGAAAATAA
The DNA here is from genome assembly GCF_001816185.2 of Bacillus sp. RZ2MS9. NCBI lineage: Bacteria > Bacillati > Bacillota > Bacilli > Caryophanales > Bacillaceae > Bacillus > Bacillus sp. RZ2MS9. The sequence continues at coordinate 3,934,292 of NZ_CP049978.1, read as the reverse complement.
TAGCTGACATTACTGATTTATGCACGTTTCGTGGTACTAGGATTTTGTCACCAGGACCGCAAACGCTCATCACCATTGTCATAATAGCGCCACTTGTACCTTGAATAGAAAAGAAAGTATGATCTGCACCGAATGCAGCGGCTGCTAAATCCTGTGCTTCTTTAATCATACCTTTTGGATGATGTAAATCATCGAGTGGCGCAATATTAATTAAATCAATTGCTAATGCATTATGCCCAATAAATTCGCGAAATGTAGGATCCATGCCCTGTCCTTTTTTATGACCAGGAATATGGAATTGAATTGGATTTCGCTTACTGTGCTCAACTAAAGCGGTAAACAATGGTGTTTCGTATTGGGACAATCTATACACCCCTTCTTCTTCATAATATTTAGTGTAATTTGTTTTATATAATCCTGCTCTAAAAAAGTGTAGCCTTTTTTAGAATAAGGCTTGTTTTTCTGCCATTCAAAAAATCGTTTTTGAGATGGTAGCTTCACTTTATTTTCTATAAAACAAAAGCATTATATCACCAATAATTATAGATGTATAGAAAAAAATGTTTTTAAGGTGAGTATGTTTAATAGTTAGCCTCAACTAATGAATAGAGGAAGACAATTCCATTAAAATGAATAAATAGTGTATAATGCAGAGTGGCTATAATGAAGAATAAAATATTCTCTTTAAGATAGCATAATGAAACAAGAAGAAATGATAAATGAGGTGCGAAATGGAATATCAATATCCGTTAGATTATGATTGGTCAAATGAGGAAATGGTTACAATTGTTAAGTTTTATGAAGCGATTGAGAAAGCTTATGAAAAAGGGATTATAAGAGAAGAGTTAATGGGTTTATATCGTCGTTTTAAAGAGATTGTTCCATCGAAAGCAGAAGAAAAGAAAATTGATAAAGAATTTCAAGAAGTAAGTGGATACTCTATATATCGTGCTATTCAAAGGGCAAAAGAAGTCGAAGAACAAAAGCTCGTAAAAATGTAAAAAATATTTTGAAAAATAAAAACTGAAGTGATATAATGTGATAACAACTAAAAACGGACAATATAAATTGTCCGTTTTCTACTATCGATTACACAGTGCATATAAAGGAAGGAGTGATTGCATCGTAGATTCAATCTTAGCAAGGAATTGTTCGTTGGTCATTGCTGAAAACTCCTCTGGTGATATATGAATACCAACTAATAATTCTGCTTTTTTTACAGTAGCTAATCGTTCAATCATCTTTTGTAAGTCTTCGGTTTCAAGTGTTTTATGTAATTTCACACTTGGTTTAGTATGGTCAATGGACCAAACGAAGTCATTTGGAATATTTGTTTTTAAATCATTTAAATGTTCTAAGAAGGCATGAGCCGTCTCAACTTTTTGTGGACACTCATAGATTAAACCAAAGTATATGAAGGCATGAGTACCCCATAAGCCGATTTGGAAATGCGGTAGCATTTTATATCCTCGTTTATTTGTTGAAAAAGCAACCCAAGTATCGTTTGGTGGATTGACTTTGCGGCGTGCGTGTTTTGCAACATGATAAAAAAAGTTCTCATCAGTTTGTTTGGATAAGTATTCTGCAAATTGTTCCCCTAAAGCTTCTAGCTTAGGATGAATGTTCGTTTTAATTGCACTCATTCGTTCTTCGAGACCATCAACTGTAAAGACATCAAAATCAGTTGACTTGAATGTTTGTATTGTCATGATTGTTCCTCCAACTCCTATTTTGCTTTTATTTTAGCATAGCTTGTACTATTCATAAAAAAAACAGCACAAAAAAATTTAAATAAAAAAATATAATTTTGTTGCATAGATGATTTATCCAACATAGTATAGTATAAAACAAAAAAATCAGAAAATTGAATTAATTCTAGTCCGAGGGCAGACGAATATTGGGAGGAGGCAAATAATATGAGACAGGTGATTAATGCGTTAAAGAGAACAGATGCTGAAAAGAGAATACCGGTGCTACGTTTGGAGCTAGATTATGAATTAGCAACTTTATATGATGCGATGATGGAAGATGACAAACAGAAAAAAGAAGAGTGTGTACAAAAGTTAGAAGTGTTAAGACTTGAAATGATTCGTTTAGAAGCGTAATAATAGTATATGTATAAAAAATTAGTTGGTGCGAACCTTATAAAGGGTTCGTTTTTTCTGTGAACAGTATAGATCGGAGTGTTTAAACATGCAAGAAGTATGGAAAGACATTGATGCACACGCCAAACGGTGGATTCGGGATGCAGGAGAGCATTTAATGGCATCAATGAAAAAAGCACTTATTATAGAAACAAAATCAAATGCAGCTGACTTAGTTACAAATATGGACCGAGAGATAGAACAGTTTTTAATTGGGAAAATTAAAGAAACATTCCCGAATCATAATATTTTAGGAGAAGAGGGTTATGGAGACGAGATAACGTCTTCTGACGGGGTTGTTTGGTTAATTGATCCAATTGACGGCACGATGAACTTTGTTCATCAAAAAAGAAATTTTGCGATTTCAATTGGGATTTATGAGAACGGTATCGGAAAGATTGGACTTATATATGATCCAGTGCATGATGAACTATATCATGCAGTCAAGGGATCTGGAGCTTTTTGTAATGATATATCAATTCCTACACTGAAAAAAGGAACTGTAGAGCAAGGTATTGTAGCTTTAAATGCGATATGGCTTACAGATAATCCATTGCTTAATATGGAAAGTATGATGGCACTTGTTAAGAAAGCAAGAGGCACAAGATCATATGGCTGTGCAGCGTTAGAGATGGTATACGTTGCAACAGGAAGAATAGATGCATATGTAACGCCGAGATTATCACCATGGGATTTTGGCGGAGGAAAGATAATTGTAGAAGAAGTTGGAGGTAAGGTGACGACATTCTCTGGAGCGCCACTTTCTATCATAGAGAAGAGCAGTGTGTTAGTTGCAAAACCAGGAGTGTATGAAGAAGTGTTATCGTTTATATGAGAGCAACAAAAAAAGTAAGAGGCTGTGTATAAGCTTCTTACTTTTTAGCGTTATTGTGATTTGCGCATTTTTCTTTTTGTTACAAAACCGTATCCAACTGTAACAAATGTGCCGATAATGCAAATAATAATACCGATTGGACTATTTTCAGCAATCATAATGCCGATACCGATTAAGAAAATAACACCGATAATTGCAGTTAATAAAAAGCGATATTGAATGTGTTCCATTTCTTCACCCTCCAATCTCATTTTACTTTCACAAAAGTAAGAATACAACTATATTTTCATTCTTGCTTTTATTTTAATTGCTATTGTATCCCCTTCGCTCTTATAATAGAGAAGGATTAAAAAGACATTAGGAGTTGGACATGTTGAAAAAACGACAAGATTTACGTAATATAGCAATTATTGCCCACGTTGACCATGGTAAAACAACACTTGTTGACCAGTTATTACGTCAAGCGGGGACTTTCCGTGCGAACGAACACGTTGAAGAACGCGCAATGGATTCAAATGATCTAGAAAGAGAACGCGGTATTACAATTTTAGCGAAAAATACAGCGATTCACTATGAAGATAAAAGAATTAACATTTTAGATACACCTGGTCACGCTGACTTCGGTGGAGAAGTAGAACGTATCATGAAAATGGTTGATGGTGTTTTACTTGTTGTTGATGCATATGAAGGTTGTATGCCACAAACACGATTTGTTTTAAAGAAAGCTCTTGAGCAAAACTTAACTCCAATCGTAGTTGTAAACAAAATTGACCGTGACTTCGCTCGTCCAGATGAAGTAGTTGATGAAGTAATCGACTTATTCATTGAGCTTGGTGCAAACGAAGATCAATTAGAGTTCCCAGTTGTATTTGCATCAGCAATGAACGGAACAGCAAGCTTAGATTCAAACCCAGCAAATCAAGAAGAGAATATGAAATCATTATTCGATACAATTATCGAACATATTCCAGCACCAATTGATAACAGCGAAGAGCCACTTCAATTCCAAGTAGCACTTCTTGATTACAACGACTACGTTGGACGTATTGGAGTTGGTCGCGTATTCCGCGGTACAATGAAGGTTGGACAACAAGTTGCTTTAATGAAAGTAGACGGAAGCGTGAAGCAATTCCGCGTAACGAAATTATTCGGTTACATGGGATTAAAACGTCAAGAAATTGAAGAAGCAAAAGCAGGGGACTTAGTAGCCGTTTCTGGTATGGAAGACATTAACGTAGGTGAAACAGTATGTCCAGTTGAACATCAAGATGCATTACCATTATTACGTATTGATGAGCCAACACTACAAATGACGTTCCTTGTAAATAACAGCCCATTTGCAGGTCGTGAAGGTAAATACATTACATCTCGTAAAATTGAAGAGCGTCTTCGTTCACAATTAGAAACAGATGTAAGTTTACGTGTAGATAATACAGATTCTCCTGATGCGTGGATCGTATCTGGACGTGGGGAACTACATTTATCTATCTTAATTGAAAACATGCGTCGTGAAGGTTATGAATTACAAGTATCTAAGCCAGAAGTAATCATTAAAGAAGTTGATGGCGTAAGATGTGAGCCTGTAGAGCGTGTACAAATCGATGTACCTGAAGAATACACTGGTTCTATTATGGAATCTATGGGTGCACGTAAAGGTGAAATGTTAGATATGGTGAATAACGGAAACGGTCAAGTTCGCCTTACTTTCATGGTTCCAGCACGTGGTTTAATTGGTTACACAACAGAATTCTTAACATTAACTCGTGGTTACGGTATTTTAAACCATACATTCGATTGCTACCAACCAGTACACGCTGGACAAGTTGGTGGACGTCGTCAAGGTGTTCTAGTTTCACTTGAAACAGGAAAAGCATCACAATACGGTATTATGCAAGTTGAAGACCGTGGTGTAATCTTCGTTGAACCAGGTACAGAAGTATATGCTGGTATGATTGTAGGAGAACACACTCGTGAGAATGACTTAACAGTTAACGTTGTGAAAATGAAACAACAAACTAACATTCGTTCTGCGACGAAAGATCAAACTTCAACAATGAAGAAACCACGCCTAATGACTTTAGAAGAATCATTAGAGTACTTAAACGATGACGAGTTCTGCGAAGTAACTCCAGAATCAATTCGTCTACGTAAAAAGATTCTTGATAAGAGTGAGCGCGAAAGAGCTGCTAAGAAAAAGAAATCTGTCGAAGCGTAAAAATAAAAAAACAACGCCCTTTATAAAGGGCGTTGTTTTTTTATTTTGTTTATTTTTTAGAATATTTACTCATTTTTGTGGACAGTATTTTTTTTGCGAGTTACTCTTGTATTAAGTGTATAAAGAAAATTGCATTTTACTGCTAGGGGGGAAGAGTGTGTTAGAAAGGATGTCTTTTTTTGCAAAATTGTGTAAGGTAGATGAAAATCCAGAGTTAGGAATGTGGTTACTTTATGGGACGATTATTATATTAAGTGCTCTCGTTTATAATTTAGGGTTTGCTAGAAAGTTGTCTGTACTAAAAAATATTGTGATATACATATCATTAGCAATTGGATGCACAGTATTAACCTTTTTTGCTGTGTTTTTACCTGTTGGAGAAGGACTTGTTGTAGCGGCAATTGTACTTGGAATTTATAGATTGCGTTTGCGTCAAGCGAAACAACAAAAAGCAGGATAAGGAAGGGGAGTTTTCATGCGTTCAGTACAAGATGCACTATATAATTGGTTAACAATTAAAACAGTTGCGGAAGCACGCCCAGATGATAGTGCTGCAAAAGAAACATATTTGTTATTTCAAAATATGATATATGAAGAACATAAATTAAGAAATGTGGAAGTCGAAAAGAACGAGGAAATGTATTTAATTACATATGAAATGAATGGAGAACGGAAATCTGCAAGGTTTCCGTTAGAAGCCATTGATTGTTTTTTGGATCAGATGAATCGTGAACCAGAAAAATATAAATAAGTCCTTATCTATATGAGTAAGGACTTATTTACATTTTACCAATCATCTTCGATTTTTTTATCACGATATAATCGGAAATTACCACTTGCATGACGTTCCATTGTACGCTCTGCAATTCGTTCCGAACATTCCATGCACATATATGTATGAATAGGGCGATTACGCAGTTTTTTTGCCATAGGATTTTCATCATCTAACATATCTTTTTTATCACAAATCATACATTTGACTCTCATTTCGTCACCTCAATACGAATTCTATCAGTATAAGTATATCATGGAAGTATAATGTTTTTGAATAATAGTGGGAAAAAATAATATTTTCGCAATTCAAAAAATAAGTTATGATAAGGATATACCAAGTATGTTTGGAGGTGAAAATATGGCGAATGTAGTAGAGCCTACCTTAACAGAGGATTTAGTACAAACGTTGCGTAAAGAGTGTATTGTTATGATAGCAACGACAGATTTCGAAAAGCAAGTTCCTAACGTAAGTGCTATTTCTTGGGTGTATGCAGTGAGTAAAACTAGTATTCGATTTGCAGTAGATCAACGTTCACGTATTGTGGAAAATATACGGCATAATACAGGTGTGGTATTGACTATAATGGCGAATGAATCCGTATTTTCTATAAGTGGTGCAGGTGAAATTTTGACAGATAGAATGGAAGGTATTTCTTTAAAATTAACTGTAATAGAAGTAAATGTGCAAGAAGTGCGTGATGTTATGTTTTATGGAGCGAAACTTGCAATTGAACCAACATATGAAAAAACATATGATCTTCGGGCAGCGAAAAAGCTGGATAATGAAGTGTTAGTAGGGATAAGAGAATTATAAAGATGCTAAATAGGAAATTCGTTTATTCACTTTTGTAATCGGTTATTGTGATTTAACGTTAATAATTATAATAAAAAGTAATATATTGAATAGAAATGAATAAAGAATAAATAAAAGGTTTAATGACTATGATTTTCGATTCTACCTCGTTTACACGGTACATATAATTATAACAATGGTTCGTCCATATTGTATGGATGAAACCCTTGTTCTACAAATTTAAAAGTGGAGTCAGGGGGTAACAGGTTGGATAAAATTTATGTGTTAGATACGAATGTACTTTTGCAGGATCCTTTATCTATTTTTTCATTTGAAACCAATGAAGTAGTGATTCCAGCAGTTGTATTAGAAGAGGTTGATTCGAAAAAACGTTATATGGATGAAGTAGGACGAAACGCTCGTTATGTATCTAAGTTAATAGATAAATTTCGTGAAATAGGAAAGCTGCATGAAAGTATCCCGCTAGAAAACGGCGGAACATTTCGTATTGAATTGAACCATCGTTCATTCGTGCAACTACAAGATATTTTTGTAGAAAAAACAAATGATAATCGAATTTTAGCTGTAGCAAAAAATCTATCTTTAGAAGAACAGGAAAAAGAGGACGGGAAGTCTGTTATTTTAGTAAGTAAAGATGTACTCGTAAGGGTAAAAGCTGATGCAATTGGTTTGAAGGCTGAAGATTATTTAAGTGATCGCGTAATTGAAGTAGAAAATATATATTCTGGCTTTTTAGAAGGATATATATCAAAAGAACAATTGGATTATTTTTATGAGAAAGGTGAATTGCCTCTATCTGAAATTGCGAATCATCCTTTTTACCCAAATCAGTTTGTAGTGATGAAAGATGCATTAGGGGGCTCTAGTTCTGCTCTTGGCATTGTGGATCACTTAGGTAAGAAGGTAAAGAAACTTATTTTTCACAATGAACAAGTATGGGGGATACGACCACGAAACGTACAGCAAATTATGGGATTAGAATTGTTGCTTCGTGAAGATATTCCGCTTGTAACGTTAACGGGGAAAGCCGGCACAGGAAAAACGTTACTTGCGTTAGCTTCGGGACTTATGCAAACAGAAGACTTAGGGTTATATAAAAAATTACTTGTGGCAAGACCAATTGTTCCAGTCGGAAAAGATATCGGTTATTTACCAGGAGAAAAAGAAGAAAAGTTAAGACCATGGATGCAGCCAATTTTTGATAACCTAGAGTATTTATTTAATACGAAAAAGCCAGGAGAGTTAGATGCTATTTTAGCTGGAATGGGTTCGATTGAAGTAGAAGCCCTTACTTATATACGCGGGAGAAGTATTCCAGATCAGTTCATTATCATTGACGAAGCACAAAATTTAACAAAGCATGAAGTGAAAACGATATTAACTAGGGTAGGGGAAAAGAGTAAGATTGTATTGATGGGAGATCCTCAGCAAATTGATCACCCATATTTAGATGAATATAATAATGGCTTAACATATGTTGTAGAGAAGTTTAAAGAACAGCGTATTAGTGGTCATGTGAAGTTTGTTAAAGGTGAGCGATCTAATTTAGCTCAACTAGCAGCAGATTTATTGTAAAAAGGAGTGAGCTTAAGCTCACTCCTTTTCTTTAAATAATTGTAAATTTACGGATGTTACGGATTGGATTTTGTTGATTAGATCCATCATTGAAATAGAGATGAACAGGTCCGTCTTCTTTTAATGGTTTTCCTTCTTTTGAAAAGCCTAGTATAGCATTTTTGACAGTTTCTAATGGAAGTGTCATTGTATGATCTACCGTTTCAATTTCAACTTGCGTAGCGTCCTCTAAAATTTCAGCGTTAGCAAGAAATGGATGAAATGGTATACCAAATGTTCCAGTAATCAGCTGTTCTTTTTTATATTTCTTCACACTTTGTTGTATTGGAGGAAAAGCGGCACCATCACGGATTTCGCGATCCCAATGTTCTGAAGTGTTTTTTAAATAAGTTTCTAGTTCAGACGTGTTTTCTCTAGTTTCATCAAAGTAAGTTGTCAAATCTACTTTTCGATCATCAAAGATCCAAACAGTTGGATCAATAGTGATTGGAAAACGTACTTTTCCGTTAATAAATAAAATTTCGCTCATTGTTGTTCCCCCATTTGTGTTATACTCCCACTTTTCAGTATAATAGTATTAGACACTGTTGTCACAAAAAATGTTTCTATTGCAATTTATTAAAACTATCGCTAATATTAATAGATAGGATAGAGGAGAGTAGGACGGAAACGGAGGGAATCAATTTGGCGTCTGAGACAGTAGCAAATCATCAGGAAAAGGCACTAGCCCTTCTACAAGCGGATGCAGAGAAGATTTTAAGACTTATTAAGGTGCAAATGGACCATCTTACAATGCCGCAATGTCCATTATATGAAGAAGTGTTAGACACACAAATGTTTGGACTATCCCGCGAGGTCGATTTTGCGGTTCGCCTTGGTCTTATTGCAGAAGAACAAGGGAAAGCAATGTTAGGTGAGCTCGAACGTGAGTTATCTGCACTTCATGAAGCATTTACAAACAAACAACAATAACGGGTTCAAATAAGGGGGCTCAAACTAAATTAGTTTGAGCTTTTTATTTGTATAATAAAGCAGGAAGAATCAATGTACATATGGAATACAACAATAATTAAATTGAAACAGAAAGAGGAAATGAAATGAAAAAAGTATGGAAATCAATGGATTATTCATTATTACTTCCTCTTGTTATCTTATGTGTGCTGGGAGTAATAATGGTATATAGTTCTAGTTCCATTGTTGCGATTTCGAGGCATAACTGGCCGGCAAATTACTTTTTTAAAAAACAATTAATAACTTTAGCTATTGGAACGGTATTGTTAGTAATTGTAGCTTCGTTACCTTATAAGTTTTGGAGAAAACGAATAATTTTATCGGCGATGGGGCTAGGGAGTATTGCTTTACTAGCAGCAGCCTTGATTTTTGGTAAGGAAATAAATGGTGCAAAAGGTTGGATATTAGGTATACAGCCCGCTGAATTTGTTAAATTATCGATTATTATTATATTAGCTCGCTTTTTTGCAAGGAGACAAGAAACAAATACACCTGTTTTTAAAGGGTCGGGACTTACACTTGGTTTTGTTGGAATGGCAATGTTTTTAATTTTAAAGCAAAATGATTTAGGTACCGATTTGTTAATTGCAGGAACAGTAGGGATTATGTTTCTTTGTTCAGGAGTAAGGATTAATTTATGGATTAAACGAATTGTTTTAACTTCTATAGTATGGATTCCAGCTCTATATTTTTTGGCTAATTATAAATTAAGTGGATATCAAAAGGCACGTTTTTCAGTTTTTCTTGATCCATTCAATGATCCTCAGAATGATGGATTCCAATTAGTAAATTCTTTTATTGGAATTGCTTCAGGAGGGCTAAATGGTCGAGGATTAGGAAATAGTGTGCAAAAATATGGTTATTTACCAGAACCTCAAACAGATTTTATTATGGCTATTATATCTGAAGAATTAGGTTTTATTGGTGTAGCTATTATTTTAATTTGCTTGCTACTTATTATTATTCGTTCATTCAGGATTGCTCAAAAATGTAACGATCCTTTTGGAAGTTTAATTGCAATCGGAATTGCAAGTTTAATAGGAGTACAAACTTTTGTTAATGTTGGTGGTATGTCTGGATTAATACCACTTACTGGAGTGCCTTTACCGTTTATTAGTTATGGTGGAAGTTCCTTAATAGCTAATCTACTTGCAATGGGAATACTACTTAATATTGCTAGTCACGTGAAACGACAAGAGAAACAACAGAATGGTGTAATGAAAGAAAGAGAACAAAATGGACCACATCTTGTAGTTGTAAAATAAAAACACATTGTGCTTTAGAGCATGATGTGTTTTTTATTTTTAAGTAGTTTTAAATATGATGTACTAATTTCTCTTTCAGTTAAAAAGATATATCACATTAACTTAAATGTGATATACAATTAAGTTGTTAGAAAAGGAAGAGGTATGCTATACTATTTTTGTGAAACAAATTGCACAGAAAACTTATCATTTGTTAGAAAATAAGGTATGATGGATAAAAATAAAGTGAAGCTTTCTAAGTATAATATAATGTGGAAAGTGAAGAACTTCACGCTTTTTAAGGTGTGTATATATTTTATCTCTAGAGTGGTAGGAAAGTAGAGGGGGAAAATCATGACAAAGCTGCAACGTATTCAAAAAGTATTGGTAGCTAACCGTGGAGAGATTGCAATTCGTGTGTTTCGAGCTTGTTCGGAACTTGGATTAAAAACAGTTGCAATCTATTCTAAAGAGGATAGTGGTTCTTATCATCGCTATAAAGCCGATGAGTCCTATTTAGTTGGGGAAGGAAAAAAACCAATTGATGCTTATCTAGATATTGAAGGCATTATTGAGATTGCAAAAAGTAATCATGTAGATGCAATCCACCCTGGATATGGTTTCTTGTCAGAAAATATTCAATTCGCTAAACGTTGTGAAGAAGAAGGAATTATCTTTATCGGTCCGAAAAGTAAGCATTTAGATATGTTTGGAGATAAAGTGAAAGCAAGAACACAAGCGCAGCTAGCACAAATTCCAGTTATACCTGGTAGTGATGGTCCAGTAAATTCATTAGAAGAAGTCGAAAAATTTGCTGAAAAGTATGATTACCCGATTATTATTAAAGCATCCCTTGGGGGTGGCGGTCGTGGTATGCGTATTGTGCGTACTAGTGAGGAATTAGGAGAATCATATAATCGAGCGAAATCAGAAGCGAAAGCAGCTTTTGGTAATGATGAAGTTTACGTCGAAAAATTCGTTGAAAAACCTAAACATATAGAAGTACAAATTTTAGCAGATGAAGAAGGCAATGTTGTTCATTTATACGAGCGTGACTGTTCTGTACAACGTCGTCATCAAAAAGTTGTAGAAATTGCACCGAGTGTATCACTTTCAGATGATCTGCGTCAGCGTATTTGTGATGCTGCTGTGAAGTTAACGAAAAATGTAAACTATTTAAATGCAGGAACAGTAGAATTCCTTGTAAAAGATGATGAGTTTTACTTTATTGAAGTAAATCCACGTGTTCAAGTAGAACATACGATTACAGAAATGATTACGGGAGTAGATATTGTTCAATCACAAATTTTAATAGCGGATGGACATTCATTACATAGCAAAATGGTAGGTGTTCCGAAGCAAGAGGAAGTAGTTGTACATGGATTTGCAATTCAATCTCGTGTAACAACTGAAGATCCGCTAAATAATTTTATGCCGGATACAGGAAAAATTATGGCGTATCGATCAGGTGGTGGTTTTGGTGTGCGTCTTGATACAGGGAATAGCTTCCAAGGTGCAGTTATTACACCGTACTACGATTCTTTACTTGTAAAAGTTACAACTTGGGCACTTACTTTTGAGCAAGCTGCTGCAAAAATGGAACGTAACTTAAAAGAATTCCGTATTCGTGGTATTAAAACAAATATTCCATTCCTAGAGAATGTAGTAAAGCATAAAAACTTCTTATCAGGAGAATATGATACTTCATTTATCGATGCGTCACCTGAATTGTTCTTGTTCCCGAAACGTAAAGACCGTGGAACGAAAATGTTAAATTACATTGGTACAGTAACAGTAAATGGTTTCCCAGGAGTAGGGAAAAAAGAAAAACCAATATTCCCAGATGCTCGTATTCCATGTTTAAAACATTCAGAGCCAATCCAAAATGGAACGAAACAAATTTTGGACGAGCGTGGAGCGGACGGATTAGTAAAATGGGTACAGGATCAAAAACGTGTACTTTTAACGGATACAACATTCCGTGATGCACACCAGTCATTACTTGCAACTCGTATTCGTACAAAAGATTTACATCAAATTGCGGAGCCAACAGCGAGAATGTTACCGAACCTATTCTCAGCGGAAATGTGGGGCGGTGCAACGTTTGATGTTGCGTATCGTTTCTTAAAAGAAGATCCATGGGAACGATTACTAGATCTTCGTGAAAAAATGCCGAACGTGTTATTCCAAATGTTACTTCGTTCTTCAAACGCAGTTGGATACAAAAACTATCCAGATAATTTAATTCAAAAATTTGTGGAATGTTCTGCTCAAGCAGGCATTGATGTATTCCGTATTTTTGATAGTTTAAACTGGGTGGAAGGCATGAGAGTTGCAATTGACGCTGTACGAGACACTGGTAAAATTGCAGAAGCAACAATGTGCTACACAGGGGATATTCATGATCCACTGCGTAGTAAATATGATTTAAATTATTATAAAAATTTAGCAAAAGAGTTAGAAGCATCAGGAGCTCACATTTTAGGTATTAAAGATATGGCGGGCTTACTAAAACCAAATGCAGCATATGATTTAGTTTCTGCATTAAAAGAGACAGTGTCGATTCCAATTCATCTGCACACGCACGATACGAGTGGAAATGGTATATTAACGTATACGAAGGCAATTGAAGCAGGTGTTGATATCGTCGATGTAGCAGTGAGTTCTATGGCTGGTCAAACGTCACAACCAAGTGCGAACACGCTATACTATGCGTTAGGCGGAAACGAAAGACAACCAGATGTTAATATAGATTCTTTAGAAAAACTATCTCACTATTGGGAAGATGTACGCAAATACTATGCACCGTTTGAAAGTGGTATGAATGCGCCTCATACAGAGGTATATATGCATGAAATGCCGGGTGGGCAGTATAGTAATCTTCAGCAACAAGCGAAGGCGGTTGGTTTAGGAGATCGCTTCGATGAAGTGAAAGTAATGTACCGCCGTGTGAATGACATGTTTGGAGATATTGTAAAAGTAACACCATCATCAAAAGTTGTTGGTGATATGGCATTATTTATGGTTCAAAACCATCTGACAGAACAAGATGTTTTAGAGCGTGGACATGCGATGGACTTCCCAGGATCTGTTGTTGAAATGTTCTCTGGTGATTTAGGTCAACCGTACGGTGGTTTCCCGAAAGAATTACAAAAGATTATTTTAAAAGGGAAAGAGCCATTAACAGTAAGACCAGGTGAATTACTAGAGCCAGTAGATTTCGAAGCGTTAAAAGAAGAATTATTCCATAAACTTGGACGCGAAGTAACGATTTTTGATGTAGTGGCATATGCTTTATATCCAAAAGTATTTATGGATTATGAAAAAGTTGCTGAGCTTTATGGAAATGTATCTGTACTTGATACACCGACGTTCTTCTATGGTATGAGACTAGGTGAAGAAATTGATGTAGAAATTGAACAGGGTAAAACATTGATGGTTAAACTAGTATCAATTGGAGAACCTCAGCCGGATGGAAACCGCGTTCTTTACTTGGAATTTAACGGTCAACCACGTGAAATTATCGTGAAAGACGAGAGTGTAAAAGCAACAGTTGCACAACGTGTGAAAGGAAACCGTGAGAATCCAAATCATATTAGTGCAACGATGCCAGGAACGGTAATTAAAGTAGTTGTAAAAGAAGGCGACGAAGTGAAAAAAGGCGATTCTATGGCAATTACAGAAGCGATGAAAATGGAAACGACAGTTCAAGCGCCGTTCAATGGTAAAGTAAAGAAAGTATATGTTAACGATGGTGATGCGATTCAAACGGGTGATTTACTTATTGAATTAGATCACTAAAATAAGAAAAGAGCTGTGTAAATACAGCTCTTTTTTATTGCAAAAAATCCCTTGCCGAATTGGCAAGGGATTTTAGTTTTAAATTATTTTGTTTGTTTAGAAGTTGATTCGGCTTCTTTGGCATTCACTTTACTTCTTGTTCCTAACATAACTAAATAGCATAGTACGGCAAACAAGCAAGAAATGAATAGAGAATGTAACAATGCCATCGCTAAACTAGCGTTTGTAAATACAACTAAAACTCCTACTACAGCTTGAAGTGTAACAAGGATAAATGAAATGATCCATCCCCAATATACTACAGGTTGCTGCTTGTAATGGCGAATAGCGAGAATCATGGCGTATAGTATCCAAGCGAAAATTAACATCGCTGCAACCCTATGGCCCATTTGAACCCATTCATGTAGTTGAGTTGGCATAGGTCTGTTTTTGCTACATAAAGGAAAGTCTGGACAGGCTAAGCTAGCTCGTTCGTGACGTACTAAAGCACCTGTGTAGACGACGATATAACTGTAAATTGTTACACCATAAATATGAAATTTCATTTTTTTGTCCATAATAAGTGAACGTGCATCAAATTTTTGGTCAATTTCAAAGATAAGACACGTTAATAAAATGACAGAAGCAAATGAAATTAAGGAAATACCGAAATGGATAGCAAGTACAGCTGGCATTTGTCCCCAAACAACTGCTGCTGCTCCCATTAATGCTTGTGCAACTAAAAATACGAAGGATAAAATTGCTAACGTTTTTGTTTCACGCACATGTTTATAATATTTCCAGGACAAAATACAAAGTAGAGTGACAAGAATTCCAGCTGATCCTGATGTTAATCGGTGGCTAAGTTCAATAATAGTTTCCATTGATAAATTAGATGGAACAAATTCACCGTTACAAAGTGGCCATGATTTACCACAACCTTGACCAGAACCTGTTTTTGTAACTAAAGCGCCTCCTAATAAAACTATTAATAAATCAAGGCTTGTAATGACTGCTAACCATTTAATAAAGCGTTGCAATCTCTTTCACCATCTTTCTGCTATGAAGTTATTGCGAAATATTTTCATTCCATTATGTATAGAATAAAACGCGCTAGTTCCTATGATATATAAAAAATAATAAAATAGCAAAGAAATGGAGGGGGAAGGAAAGGGAGAGAAAATAGGTGTAAAAACAGGGTTCGCAAGGAAAATTTTGGGTGAAAAATAGGCTATTTTGAAAAGAAATGGGGAGAATACGTGTTAAATAGGACAAAATAGTTTATTATAGAAGGTAACATCATGTTATGATAAGGACAAGTCAGAATGAAGTTTTTTATATTCGACACAAAAAGTTCATGTTTTCTTCACAAAATGTTCGGGAAATATGATTTAATATATTGGAGTATGGGCGTAGATTAGTAGTAGAATGGGTTAACAATATTTCTACTGTAATAATATTGCTATATAGAAGCGAATTATTTCATTTGAAATAGGCGCAAAAAGAAAGATGAAAGTTTTAAGAGGGGGTTAGAGTGATGAACCATGCAACAAGTGAGCTGCATGATGAGTCCGCTGTTACAAGTGTACCGGAAACAACTCGGTTACAAGATTTAAAAGCACTCGTTAAAATGGGGATTGTAAACTCAAATACACTTACTGTATTTACAGGATTTTGGTTGGCATTACACTTTAATGGATTAAGTGTAATGGATAATCTGGATAAGTTATTCTTTACAATCGTTGGTTCAGGATTAATTATGGCAGGGGTATGTTGTTTAAACAACTACATTGATCGAGACATCGATCCATTAATGGAAAGAACAAAGACCCGTCCAACGGTTACTGGAAAGTATAAACCAGGATTTGCACTTACATTTGGACTAGTCATATTACTTCTTGGTTTTGTATTTTTATTATTAACAACACCAATGGCAGTCTTAATGGGATTTATTGGTGCTTTCACATATGTTGTTCTATATAGTTTATGGACAAAGAGAAAGTATACACTAAATACTGTTGTAGGTAGTATATCTGGTGCAGTTCCTCCTTTAATTGGATGGGCAGCAATCGATCCATCTTTAGGCCATCCAATTGCTTGGATGTTATTTTTAATTATGTTTATTTGGCAAATCCCACATTTCCTTGCATTAGCAATGAAACGTGTTGATGAATATCGAAATGCAGGAATTCCAATGCTTCCTGTAGTTCATGGATTTGAAATTACGAAACGCCAAATTATGATTTGGACAGTATGTTTATTACCACTACCATTTTATATGAGTGGACTAGGGATAACATTTATGGTAATTGCAACACTGCTTAACATCGGATGGATCGTTTTAGGGTTTTATGGCTTCCGTAAGAAAGATGACATCAAATGGTCCGTGCAAATGTTTGTTTATTCCCTAAATTATTTAACAATCTTATTTGTATCAATGATTGTAGTTACATTCTTCTAAGACAACGACATAATTGGATTTCTTTACGTTGAGATTTACTTTACTTAACTATAAAGTACAATCTAATTCACAAGGAAAGTGGGGGTTGTTTGTATGAAGAAACAGTGGCGACTGCTTTCGTTCGTTTCACTGCTGGCTTTACTGTTAGGGGGATGCGGTAAAGCCTTTCAATCTACTTTAATTCCGCAAGGAGAAGTAGCAAAAATGCAATATGATTTACTTCTACTGGCGAGTGCAATCATGGTAGGAGTAGTACTAGTAGTTACTATTATTTTCTTATATGTAATTGTGCGTTTCCGACAAAAGAAAGGTCAGGAAGATTATATTCCAGAGCAAGTTGAAGGGAATCACAAGCTAGAAATTATATGGACAGTTATTCCGATTATTCTTTTACTAATCTTAGCTGTTCCAACAGTTACATATACATTCAAACTTGCTGATGTAAGTGCGATGGAGAAAAAGAATATTGATAAAGATACTATCGTTGTTGATGTAACAGCGAATCTTTATTGGTGGGAATTTTCTTATAAATCAGAAAAGATAGTAACTTCGCAAGATTTGGTCATCCCCACAGGTAAGAAAGTGTATTTAAATTTGAAGGGTGCCGATATTAAACACTCATTTTGGGTTCCATCTTTAGCAGGGAAAATGGATACAAATACAGACAATGTGAACAAAATGTGGTTAAAGGCAGATAAATCGGGCACTTATAATGGTTTTTGTACAGAATTTTGCGGCCCATCACATTCTTTAATGCAATTTAAAGTGAAAGCTTTAGATGAAAGCGAGTACAAAAAATGGCTTGCTGATATGAAGAAGATTGATGGGAAGAAAGAAGTAGCTTCAACAAAGGCGCAAGAGGGCCAAGAAATATTTAATAAAAGCTGTATTGGTTGTCACGCAGTTGGATCTAATGATAGTAGACCACCTTCCGCTCGTATCGCACCAAACTTAGCAAACTTTGCGGATCGCGATATGGTTGCCGGTATTGCCGAAAACAATGAAGAAAACTTAAAAAAATGGCTGAAAGATCCTGAAAATATGAAGCCAGGAAACAAAATGACTGGCAAATATGGCAACTTAACGGATGATCAAATTGATGCATTAAATGCATACTTACAAACGTTAAAAGTTGAAAAGTAAAGAGGGACTATTCGCGAAGGGGAGGTTGAAAACGTGAGTTCTGTAGCAAAAAAACAGGGGATGGGTGCTGTCATATGGGATTATTTAACGACAGTAGACCATAAAAAGATTGCCATTCTCTATTTAATTGCAGGTGGATTGTTTTTTGTAATAGGCGGAATAGAAGCTCTATTTATTCGCCTTCAATTAGCGATTCCTAACAACGCTTTTCTTGTTGGGGATGCTTATAATCAAGTATTAACGATGCACGGTACAACAATGATTTTCCTCGCAGCTATGCCACTCGTGTTTGCATTTATGAACGCCGCTGTACCACTTCAAATTGGTGCACGTGATGTAGCGTTCCCGTTTTTGAATTCACTCGGATTTTGGTTATTTTTCTTTGGTGGAGTATTTTTAAATTTAAGTTGGTTTTTAGGTGGAGCACCTGATGCAGGATGGACATCTTATGCATCTTTAGCTTTAGCCTCTAAAGGTCATGGTGTTGATTTCTATGTACTCGGCTTGCAAATCTCAGGTATTGGTACACTAATTGGAGGAATTAACTTCCTTGTAACCATTATTAATATGCGCGCTCCAGGAATGACGTATATGCGTATGCCGATGTTTACATGGACAACATTTGTAACATCTTCGCTTATATTATTCGCTTTTCCGCCGTTAACTGTAGGATTAGGACTTTTAATGTTAGATCGTTTATTTGGAACAAGTTTCTTTAATCCGGCATTGGGCGGGAATACAATTATATGGGAGCATTTATTCTGGATTTTCGGTCATCCAGAAGTATACATTCTTATACTCCCAGCTTTCGGAATATTCTCAGAAATCTTCGCAACATTTTCGAAAAAACGATTGTTTGGTTATTCATCGATGGTGTTTGCGACTGTATTAATTGGATTTTTAGGATTTATGGTATGGGCGCACCATATGTTTACTGTTGGACTTGGTCCAGTTGCTAATGCTATTTTCTCAGTTGCAACAATGGCGATTGCGGTTCCGACTGGTATCAAAATATTCAACTGGCTCTTTACAATGTGGGGCGGAAGTATTCGTTTTACGACACCAATGATGTGGGCAGTAGCTTTCATTCCATCATTCGTAATGGGTGGAGTTACAGGGGTTATGCTAGCATCTGCACCAGCTGATTATCAATTTCATGATAACTATTTCGTAGTAGCACATTTTCATTATGTAATCGTTGGCGGTGTTGTATTTGGTTTACTTGCAGGAGCTCATTATTATTGGCCACTGATGTTTAATAAAGTATTAAATGAAACATTAGGAAAGATAACGTTTTGGCTATTCTTTATCGGCTTCCATTTAACTTTCTTTATTCAGCATTTCCTTGGCTTGATTGGTATGCCACGCCGTTACTACACATATCTTGAAGGGCAAGGGTTGGAAATGGGGAATATGATTAGTTCCATCGGAGCGGTGTTTATGGCTCTTGGAACGATTGTTCTTCTATTCAATGTAATTAAAACGACAGTATCAAAAGAAAAAGCTGGTCGTGATCCGTGGGATGCACGTACATTAGAATGGACAATGCCAGCACCGACACCAGAATATAACTTTAAACAATTACCATTTGTTCGCGGATTAGATCCGTTTTGGATTGAAAAACGTGAAGGTAATAAAGAAATGACAGCAGCGGAACCAGTTGGTGATATTCATATGCCAAATCCTTCGTTTTCACCATTTGTCATTTCTTTCGGATTGTTTATAGCGGCATTTGGTGCGATGTATATGCAGGGCGGAAAAGATAAGTTCTGGTTATTAGTAGCAATTATTGGTTTAATCATTACATTTGGCACAATGTTCCTACGTTCAGTAATTGATGATCATGGGTATCATATTCATAAAGAAGATTTAGAGGATAAGGGGGGCAAGGCATAATGCATGTAGATGAAAAATTAACGAATGAAACATTTCCAGCAGAGCCTGAAAAAGCAACCCTTGAAGGGAAAAATAAGTTTGTCGGTTTTTGGTTATTTCTTGGAGGCGAAACAGTGTTGTTCGCTTCCTTATTCGGCACATATTTAGCGTTAAAGAATTCTACAAATGGTGGACCAACATCTCAAGAGATGTTCCAAATGCCACTCGTTTTCATTATGACGATGCTTTTATTAACGAGTAGCTTAACGAGTGTATATGCGATGTATCACATGAAAAACTTTAACTTTAAGAAAATGCAGCTTTGGTTACTAGTAACAGTATTGCTAGGTTTAGGGTTTTTAGGATTTGAGATATATGAGTTTTATCATTATACACATGAATTTAAGCATACTATGAGAAGTAGTGCCTTTGGCTCTGCGTTTTATGCTCTTGTTGGTACACATGGACTCCACGTATTGTTTGGGTTATGTTGGATTTTAACATTAATCTTTAGAAATGCGAAGAGAGGTCTAAATTTATACAATGCACCGAAGTTTTATGTTGCATCGATTTATTGGCACTTTATTGACGTAGTTTGGGTGTTTATTTTCACTGTAGTATATTTAATGGGAATGGTGGGATAAACAATGGCGATAAAGCAAACGAATAATCCTAAAGTTGATCTTGTTTATCGGAAGAGAAAAAGTGCGGAGGAAATGAGGCATCAAGTTATTACGTTTGCATTAATGATTTTTTTAACATTAGTTGCATTTGTAGCAGTGGCGTATCCAAAAACTTTTAGTCCGATTTTCTCTGTACCGTTTATTTTACTATTAGCAGTGGTACAAGTAATTTTTCAATTGTATTATTTTATGCATATGAGTCATAAAGGACATGAAGCAGCAAGTTTCTTTCTTTACTCTGGTCTGCTAATAGGGTTAATTACAATTTTAGCTTTTATGACAATCGTGTGGATTTGAAAAGTGAAAAATAAGGGAGCTTGTGTTGTCACAGCTCCCTCTTCATATTATGAGATAACCTTACGAAGGCAGGTGTGAAAATGAGTAACTTGTGGATATTTGGTTTTCAGGCTTTATGGAGTCCAATCTTTTTATTATTTATGCTTTCGATTCTTATTGGGTACTTCTTAATTATTGGACCATATAGAATGCGATTTGAAAATGCGACGAAGGTAAGTAAGAAGCAAATTTTTTATTTTACGACTGGTATTGTTCTTTTGTATTTTGTAAAGGGAGGGCCTATTGATTTAATTGGCCATATTATATTTAGTGCTCATATGTTTGAAATGGCAGTCATGTATATTGCAGTTCCACCGTTACTGTTGCTTGGTATACCAATTTGGTTATATCGTTACATTACTTCTTTTAAGTTCGTTCAAATTATATTAAAGGCATTTGCTAAACCACTTATTGCGTTGTTTGTATTTAACGGCCTGTTTTCTTTTTATCATTTACCAGTTGTTTTTGATACAGTAAAACAAAGTCAAATAGCTCATCCTATTTGTCTCGCTATATTGTTTTTTACAGCAATCATGATGTGGTGGCCGATGTTAAATCCATTACCAGAATATCAAACGTTAAGTGATATAAAGAAACTTGGTTATATGTTTGCTAACGGCATATTATTAACGCCTGCATGTGCGTTAATCATTTTTGCGACAGCCCCGTTATTTGCAACGTATACGGATCCGGCTGCTTGGATGAAAGCGATGGAACTATGTGTACCAGCGGGCACTTTATCAGATTTAAATATAACGGGACCAGAATTTTTGCACTGGATGCCAGTCGTACAAGATCAGCAAACTGGTGGTATCATAATGAAAATTGTCCAGGAAATAGTGTACGGTACAATTATAGGTTATGTATTCTTTAGATGGGCACGTAGAGAACGTGAAAAGGATAAGGAGCAGTTGCAACAATTGCCGCCGTATTTACAGATTAAGTAAAAAAGTGTATGGGATTCCATGCGCTTTTTCTTTTTTAGTTACCTTAAAAAGATTGAATTTTCTAACTTTTTATGTTAAGTTAGTGTAGGCGTGTACTAAAAGTGGAGATAAAATTTACTACTAGCTTTCATGCGTAATAATTCCATATGTAGTGCAAGTTTTTTAGAGAGTTACAAATATATATTGTTATCTTTAATAAACACGAACTATTTTAAGGGGGAGTTTAAATGGGTAGTAGTGGAAGTATGGTAAAGCCGATTAGTGGTTTTTTGACAGCACTAATTCAATATCCAGTACCAGTAGTAGAATCGCGTACAGACATTGATAAACAAATTCAACAAATCATAAAAACAATTCATTCGACCAAATCAGGTTACCCTGGTTTAGAATTGATAGTATTTCCTGAATATAGTACACAAGGGCTCAATACAAAAAAATGGACTACAGAAGAATTTTTATGCACAGTGCCTGGGCCAGAAACAGACTTATTTGCTGAGGCATGTAAAGAATCTAAAGTATATGGTGTTTTTTCAATAATGGAGAAAAATCCTGATGGTGGAGAGCCGTATAATACAGCAGTTATTATTGATCCACAAGGTGAAATGATTTTGAAGTATCGTAAGCTAAATCCTTGGGTGCCAGTCGAGCCTTGGAAAGCTGGAGATTTAGGCTTACCTGTTTGTGATGGACCTGGAGGAAGTAAATTAGCTGTTTGTATTTGTCATGATGGCATGTTCCCTGAAGTAGCTCGTGAAGCGGCCTATAAAGGTGCAAATGTCTTAATTCGTATTTCTGGATATAGTACACAAGTTAGTGAACAATGGATGCTAACGAATCGTTCAAATGCATGGCAAAATTTAATGTATACATTGTCGGTAAACTTAGCGGGTTATGATGGTGTATTTTATTACTTTGGTGAAGGACAAGTATGTAATTTTGATGGGACTACTTTAGTACAGGGTCATCGAAATCCTTGGGAGATTGTTACTGCTGAAGTATATCCAGAACTAGCAGATCAGGCTAGATTAGGATGGGGATTGGAAAATAATATATATAATCTAGGTTCAAGAGGATATGTAGCAACTCCTGGTGGGGTGAAAGAAAATCCATATACGTTTGTAAAAGATTTAGCTGAAGGTAAATATAAGGTCCCTTGGGAAGATGAGATTAAAGTAAAAGATGGATCTATTTATGGATATCCAGTAAAAAAAACGATTCATTCTTAGGGAAGGGAAATGAAACAAGCGCATCATATTGATGCGCTTGTTTTTGTTAATCAATAATTTGAAATTCTTTTAACTCTTTTTCGACATTTTGTAGGAGTTGTTCGCTTTTTTGAAGTACATTCGTTGGGAAAGTCTCATCATCACCATATTCAACGCCGTGAGGATAATAATGTTTTCCTAATAAGGGGGGGAGTAGTTTTACTTCAGCGTGTCTACTGCCAATGTCACCTTCAACAGCAACTCCTTGCACTCGTAAATAATAAACATCCTTTAATATTTCAAATTTATAATCGTATGTAACTCGTTCATAATCCCACTGCCCGGCAAGTACGAAGTGGTTGTTTTCCATGATTTCAGTTAAAAGAGTTAATTCAACGACGGCTCCATTAAATTTCGTATTTGTAAATTGCATATAATACCTCCTTTTTTAATGTTACACCATTATTTTTATAATAGTATGAATAATAAGAAAATGCAATTCATATTGAGAGAAAAGGGATAATCCAGACTTTTTTCACAAAAATATGATATAGTGAAAAGAGTACGGTACACACAAAAAGAAAGAAAAGGATTTGTGTATATCTCAATTTTATGTTTTGTTCAGGAGGTATATCGTTTGAAGAAATTATTGCGTATCGTAATGATTACATTTTTAATTTTAGCTGTTGATTTATACGGGAAATTACTCGTTTCACAATATATATTAACCCCATCTCAATCAAAGCAAGAAAATAAAATTGTGAAAAAGAAAAAGCAAATTAAGGAAGACTCCTCAGACACTGTTTTAAATATGATTGGTGAAGACTCTGAAAACCTATTAGCGAAGTGGGGAGAACCCTCTCGAATAGAGCCATCTGCATACGGATATGAATGGTGGGTATACAACCAGGATTTAACTCAGTATGTTCAATTTGGAGTTTCTGAACGTAAAGTTGTAACGGCATACGCAGCTGGTGAACAAGTTAAGGTTCCACCTTATTATATAAATGAAAAATATGAAGAAGTATATAAAAAAAGTCCGCTTTCGCATGAAATTTCATTAAAAAGAGGGAAAAATAGTTATCAATTTGAGCTATCTGATACCGAAGTCATGGAACAACCGTTAATACCTGTAGAAGATGGATGGGCGCAATTGTATTTTGATCAATTTACACATGAGCTTGTTGGTGTTCGTTATATGGATGATGAAACTTTATTACGCCAAAGACCGTATCAGCTCGTTTATTCAGGTGAATTAATAGCAGAACAACCATTGACTCCAGAAAAAATAAAACAAGTAGAAAATGGGAATATGCAACAAATTTTTGATTTAACAAATATCATTCGAAGTCGTCATAAATTACCATTATTAACATGGGATCAGGAAACAGCAGATGTTGCTGTTGGTCACAGTAAAGATATGAAAGACAATAATTATTTTTCTCATGACTCACCTACATTAGGTACACTAGGAGATCGTTTGCAGCGCGGGAAAGTAGGATTTCAACTTGCTGGTGAGAACATAGCGGCGCAACATAGTGATGGAATTGCGGCAGTGCAAGGTTGGTTAAATAGTGAGGGGCATAGAAAGAATTTATTAAATGAACAATTTACAGGATTAGGTGTTGGTGTATACGATAAATTTTATACACAAAACTTTATTCGAAAATAAAGCGAAACTGTAAGCGGTGGGGTGTTACATCACCTAATTAGTTACTTCGTATTCACTGAATTGTAGGTGGGAATCTGACCGTATGCAAATAGCAGAAAAAAAGGTGCATGAATCGTCTAAAAATAGGCGAACCATGCGCCTTTTTTTTCTTACTATATAGTAGATATACATGGAGAGGTGAGGATTATGCCAACAACAAAAGGACCGTTACATCCATCGGTTCAACAGTTTAAAGAATTTGTAAACCATCACCCTAAAATGGTTCATGAGGTTAGAAGTGGTCATAAAACATGGCAACAATTTTATGAAGAATGGTACTTACTTGGTGAAGAAGATCCAATATGGGCAACTTATAGACCGGATGGAGCGCCTGCTTTTTCTTCGGTAAAAGAAAATAAAAAAGAAAAAGATAATCGAACTGAAGAGGAAAAAACTGCTGATGTGATGGGGCAAATGCTTTCTTTTTTTAAAAAGTTGGACGTGGAACAAATGCAGAACCATTTAGCCAATGTGACGAGTGCAATTGGGAGCGTGCAACAAGTTATTCAGCAATTTCAAGGTAACCGTACGCAGCAAGAGCAAAGTACTTCAGAAAATAACCCGTTTTTCTTTCAAAAGGATTAGGGGGAAAGATGATGAGAGCAGAAATTATGGAGTTTATAAAGGCTGATGAGGATTTATCTCGTTATATTAGAGAGCAACCGTACTGGTATAGAAAATTAACACGAAATCCTGAAGAAAAAGAGGCTTTTGAGTTAGCGGCGATGCAACATTTCAAAAAAACGATACCAGATAAAGTGGAAAAGTTTCAAAATCAATTGGCCGTTGCTTCGATCATGATTGATATGTTTCAGTATATGAAGCAACAAAACGCAACCTAATTGGAAGTGAAAAATATGTCCGTCATGCAGAACTTTTGTTACAATAGAAGTTGATTATTTAAAAAGGAGTTGCAGCATGACGGAAATTTGTTTAGTACGACATGGACAAACTGATTGGAATTTTCAAGAAATTATTCAGGGGCGAGAAGATATTCCGCTTAATGAAGTTGGTAAGAAGCAAGCGAGTCAAAGTGCAGCTGCTTTACAAGAAGAAACGTGGGATATCATTATAAGTAGCCCGTTAATTAGAGCGCAAGAAACGGCTAATGAAATCGCAACGGCAGTTGGATTACAATCGATTTTATTAGATGAGCGATTTGTTGAACGGAATTTTGGAGAAGCTTCAGGGAAGCCGGTTGCGGCTGTTAGAGAGTTGATTGCTGAGGGTAAAGTAGAAGGTATGGAGCGAGATGAAGAGATTGTAGCTCGTTGCTTTGCTGCTTTAGAAGATGTTGCGACAACTCATTTTGGCAAACGTATTATTATTGTTGCTCACTCACACGCGATAAAAGCGATTTTACATGCCATTGAACCAGATGAAATTACATTTAAGACACCATTAAAAAATGCGTGTATTAGTTATGTGAAACAAAATAGTGGAAAATGGGATGTTCTTAAATATAATATAGCGGAACATATTAATGTATAAGTGTGTACGGATATAGTGTAAAAATAGTTACGTTATATCTTTCTTTTGAGTAAGTCACTTCAATTAGTAGTTCTAATCTAAATGTGGTATGATGGATACTCGGAGGTGTCTCTCATGATTGTAGCGACGCTAGAAAGCGTATTAATATTAGATAAGGCAGAGCAGCTTGCAAAAGCGATTATCTGTTCAGATATAGCAGAAGATTATCGTAAGTATTATAGAGAATTACATGAAGATATGGAACTTCAGACGCTAATTCAGCAATTTACAGCGATGAAAGAACGGTATGAGGAAGTACAGCGTTTTGGAAAATACCATCCTGACTATACTACCGTGTCGATGAAAATGAGAGAATTAAAGCGTTCTGTGGACTTACATGATAAGGTTGCAGCTTTTAAAAGAGCAGAAACTGCTTTGCAGAAGTTATTAGACGAAGTTAGTGTAGCAATCGGTTCGGAAGTGTCTTCTTCCATTAAAGTGCCAACAGGAAATCCATTCTTTGATGCTGGTGGCTGTGGTGGAGGTTGTGGTACTGGCGGAGGTTGTGGTTGTAAAAAAACGGGGTGATGTACCCCGTTTTTTAGAAGTTGGAAGAAAACGTATACAGAGTTTGTCCTGTAATGTTATAAATTTCTGATTGGTTTTCATAGAATATAAAATATATGTTTTTAAAAGGAGAAGATGGAGAAGATTATGTTCGGGCAACGACAAAGTATGATTGTTTATTTACATTCATTGAAACATGCCAAGATTTTAAGGAAATATGGTAACATACATTACATATCAAAACGGTTAAAATATGCTGTAGTATATTGTGATATGGAACAAATTGAGCATATGATGCATAAGTTGAACAAACTTCCTTTTGTGAAAAAGATAGAACAGTCGTATCGCCCGTATTTAAAAACGGAATTTGAAAATTCCCGTCCTGATCGAGCAAAAGAATACGATTATAGCTAATAGAAAAAATCCCCTGCTAAATTTAGCGGGGGATTTTTCACTTGAAATAACGTGTTATTTCATCGGAGGAATGAAATTGTTCATTCGTAAAATACCAATTAAATGATTAAAAAATAGTTCTTTTTCTGGGAAAGTTGTAGATGGTTTTACAGTAAAGGTAGCCACTTTTTTCCCCAGTTGTTCTGCCGTTTCTTCAAATAAAATGACACGTTTACTTTTTTTATTTTCAAATACAGGAATGCCTTCACGACATATGTATAATGGTTGGAAATCACCAGTAGTAGTTGGTTTTAATATTACAACAAGCGAACACACTTTTTTATCGTTTTTTATCGTTTCAAATTGTAACATATGTGCTATACGTTCTTGATTTGTTTTGGCAATTTCAAGTAATTCATATAAATCAGAGTAGCCTTCTCCAAGTTCTATAAAGCGTTGAATCATATCTTTTCCTCCTCTTTCTTTTACTGTACCATTTCACTTTTTAAATGAAAAGCACACAAAGAAAAAAAACCCTGCATAGCAGGGCCCTTCTTATACTAGCATGTACTAGTAAGAAGGCAAAGGGAGAGGAGAAACCGGAGGAAGAACTTATGGGGAAACGTAAGTCTTCTCCGCGGTTGGCAACAACATCGAAGGTGATGTTGTTATAATTATTTATGTCCAATCTAAATGAAGATATACATAATGAAATTAAATTTTATGTTGGGCTTTTTATTTTTCTTTTTTTTATTTTGTGATAGGATAAAAAAGATAAAGTGGAACTAATATACATATTGGGTTCATATTAGTGAATGATGAGATGAATACATAAAAATAACGAGAGGTTATTTGAGGCCGAGTTTTTCTATAGTTAGGTGAATGTGGTTTGTTAACGGTTACCGAAGTGGGAATGGCTTTCTATAATCGCTCGATAGATTGAAATAAAGGTAGTGACAACAGATGAGAGTAGTTTCAGGAAAATGTAAAGGACACCCACTTAAAGCGGTTCCTGGTAATACAACACGTCCAACGACAGATAAAGTAAAAGAATCTATTTTTAATATGATAGGTCCTTATTTTGATGGTGGTATCGCCCTTGATTTATTTGGTGGTAGTGGTGGTCTTGGAATTGAGGCTTTGAGCAGAGGGATCGATAAAGCAATTTTTGTTGATCGGGATAGTAAAGCGATAAAAGTAATTCATCAAAATTTAGAAAGTTGTAGAGTACAGGAACAAGCTGAAGTATATCGAAATGATGCTGAACGTGCAGTAAAGGCGTTAATAAAACGTGAAATGTCATTCGATCTTATATTAATAGATCCTCCATATAAAGAGCAAAAAATTGTATCTTTAATTAGTGTAATGGATCAACATGGATTGCTACATAGTGATGGATTAATTATGGCAGAGCATGGTAATGATGTAGTTTTACCTAATTCAATAGGAAGGCTTGTAAAAGTACGAGCTGAGAATTATGGGATTACTGCAATATCGATTTATAAGTATGAAGGTGAGGGGACAGAATGACAAGTATAGCTATTTCTTCAGGAAGTTTTGATCCAATTACCCTTGGGCATCTGGATATTATTAAAAGGGGAGCAAAAGTATTTGATGAGGTGTACGTAGTCGTTTTAAACAATTCATCAAAAAAACCATTCTTTTCAGTTGAAGAGCGATTAGAACTAATTCGAGAAGCGACAAAGGATATCCCGAATGTAAAGGTAGATTCGCATAGTGGGCTATTAGTAGAGTATGCAAAAATGCGTAATGCAAATGCAATATTACGTGGTTTACGAGCAGTTTCTGATTTTGAATATGAGATGCAAATTACTTCTATGAATCGAAAATTAGATGAAAATATTGAAACATTTTTTATTATGACAAACAACCAATATTCATTTTTAAGCTCGAGTATTGTAAAAGAAGTTGCGAGGTATGGAGGAAGTGTAGTGGATCTTGTACCTCCTATTGTAGAGCGTGCTTTAAAAGAAAAGTTTCAAACCCCGTTAAAGTGAACGGGGTTTTTCTTTATACGTGCGCAAAAATAATAAAATAACATATAAGTATAGACAAAATAATGTAAAAATTGGTCCATAATGTATAAAAGATGTCCAAATTTCATGTAGTATAGAAGGATGCTCGGATAAAAATACAGGAATATCTTTTGGCATAGGTGAGAAAGAACTCACTTTCTCATAAAATGGTGTCCAAAATACAAATGTAAAAATAGGGGCAAGAATACTTTGAATAATTCGTGCGAAAAAATAGGGTTTAAATCGGATATCTGTTTCAGCTAATATGCTAGCAACTTGTGCCTGAATAGAAAGACCGCTAAATGCTAAAATGAAGCTTGTTACCATAGCTTGTTGTAAGAGCGGTGTTTCATTTATTTGACTAATCATTTGGCTTCCGAGTGTCATTTCGAAAATACCTGATAATATAGGTATACTAAAATCTGTACTTAGTTGGAAGAATGATAAAATATGTTGCATAATAAAAGAAAGAGCTGCTGTAATGTGGAATACAGTAATCATTTTATTTAACACAGAGAATAAAATAATAAATCCGCCAATCATAAGTAATGTTTGAATAGAAGAAACAATGGCATCCCCAAGTAATTTACCAATTGGTCTTTTTTCTTGTAAGCGTGTCTCGTGAAGAATTAAAAAAGGGTTTTGAAAGCGACGTTTTTTTGTAGTGTGTGTATTATTTTTGTAAGCGGTATTATCGCCGTAAAAACGCATAATTAATCCGACAGCAAAGTTACTGAAATAATGGGCAGCGGCTAATATAATTCCTAATTTCGGATTATTAAAAAAACCGATAGACACAGCACCGAAAATAAAAAGTGGATTAGAAGAATTTGTGAAAGAAACGAGGCGCTCTGCTTCAATCTGAGTTAAAAGATTGCTTTTTCGTAGTCTAGCGCTTAATTTTGCGCCTGCAGGGAAACCAGAAGCCATTCCCATCGCCCAAACAAATCCGCCTATCCCTGGAACGCGAAAAAGTGGGCGCATGAGTGGTTCTAATATAACGCCAATAAATTTTACAACACCGATACTAATTAGAAGTTCCGCAATGATGAAAAACGGTAGTAGTGAAGGGAATACAACTTCCCACCATATATTTAACCCGCGAATAGAAGCTTGCAAAGCGGCTTGGGGGTGGAGTACAAGAGAAAAGGTTAAAAATAGCGTTGATATGGTAAGGAAAGCGGTTTTCCATTTTTCATACATGTAAGTAAATCCCCCTTTGTCCCAAAAAACGTTCATTTCAGTATACGTGGATACGTAGTGAATTTAGACCATAAGTATGAAAAAGGAATGAAAAAAATTAAAGGGTGAGAAAAATGAAAGAACCAAAGATTGGTTTAGCACTTGGGTCTGGAGGAGCCAAAGGGTTTGCTCATATTGGTGTAATAAAGGTTTTAAGGGAAGCTGGTATCCCTATTCACATGATTGCAGGAAGTAGTATGGGGGCGCTAATAGGTACGTTTTATGCGGCAAGTAGTAACGTTGAAAGATTGTATAAATTGGCATCTGTTTTTAAGCGGAAGTATTATTTAGATTTCACGGTACCGAAAATGGGATTTATTGCTGGAAAACGTGTCAAAGATATGATTAAAATGTTTACATATAATAAAAATTTAGAAGAGTTAGATATCCCGACGGCTGTTGTGGCTACTGACATATTGAAGGGGGAAAAAGTGGTTTTTACAAGTGGGCCAGTTGCAGATGCGGTGAGGGCTAGCATATCTGTTCCTGGAGTGTTTGTACCAGAAAAAATAGATGGAAGATTATTAGTGGATGGTGGAGTCATTGATCGCATCCCAGTATCGGTTGTGAAAGAGTTAGGGGCCGATATTGTTATCGCTGTTGATGTATCTCCAATTAAGGTGAATGGCGATGTTACGTCCATTTATGACGTAATCATGCAAAGTATTGAAATTATGCAGCATGAGCTTGTAATGAATCGGCAAATTGCATCGGATTTAATGATGCGACCAGCTGTAGAGCAATTTAGTTCACGTGCTTTTACAAACATTGAAGACATTATTCGAGTTGGAGAAGTAGAAGCAGAAAAACATGTTTCAAATATTTATTTATTAATTGAGCAGTGGAAGGAGAAACATAATGTTTAAGCGTTTTCGGTTTATATATGCAATCTTAATAGGGGTTATATTGGCGATGTTACTTGTTTACGTACGTTTACCGTATTATATAACAAAACCAGGAATGGCTGCCAAATTAGAGCCTTATGTTCAAGTTGAGGGTGGAACGAAAGAATCTGGTGATTTTATGCTTGTTACGGTTTCAATGGGACCAGCAAATGTGGTGAATTTAATAGCGGCACAGTTTAATAAATATACACATATTTCGAAAGCGGAAGAAATATTGCAAAAAGGTGAGAGTGATGAAGAATATCAATTTCGCCAAAATTATGCGATGAAAGATTCGCAAAATGCAGCAATTTATAATGCATATAAACGTGCAAATCGCTCAGTATCTTTTGAAAATAAAGGTGTATTAGTTGCTGGTGTGGCAAAAGGAATGCCGTCAGAAGGAAAGCTTAAGCTTGGTGATGTTATTATAGCTGTTGACGGAAAAACATTTGAAAAGACGGAGCAATTTATTGAATATATGACAGGGAAAAAAGAAAACGATGCTGTAAGTATTGAGTACATGAGAAATGGAAAACAATTGAAAGAGAATTTAAATGTAAAGACGATTCCTAATGGGAATGGGCGTGTCGGCATAGGTGTTTCTATCGTTACGGAAAGAGAATTAGTGGTCGATCCGAAAGTGAAAATTAATTCTCATGAAATTGGTGGACCATCCGCAGGTTTAATGTTCACATTAGAAATATATAATCAACTTGTGGAAGAAGACTTAACGAAAGGACATGAAATAGCTGGAACAGGTACAATTAATGAAAAAGGAGAAGTGGGCCCAATTGGTGGTATAAATCAAAAAGTGGTGGCTGCTAGCGATGCCGGGGCTGAAGTGTTCTTTGCGCCAAATGAAAAAGGTGCGGAGAAATCGAACTATAAAGATGCACTTGAGACTGCAAAGGATATTAAAACAAAAATGAAAATTGTACCAGTAGATACGCTGGATGATGCGTTAACATATTTAGAAAAGATGGATAAGGAAAAAACCTCTCTGAAATAGAGAGGTTTTTTTATAGGAATTTTGTAGTTGTTTCATCATAGCGAACAGGATGGTGTGTTATATCCTGTTTTAATAGTTGTGTGCGTAACGGTTCGTGCATGATGGAGAAATATACAGAGTTTGCTTTTTTCTCTATATCTAAAGCGGCATGGTCGAATGTTTTTGTATGAGTAAGGATTGGAAGTTCGATTTTTTTCTTGTTTTTTGAAAGGTAAGTTTGTCCTTTTTGTGACATACCTAGCAGGCGAATATATGGTGCGTGTTGTTCTATATTTGCGCTACGTATTTCCTCTTTTGTTGTGTTTGTTAAAATGTGTGTACAAGCTCTTTGTAATCTAGTCCATGTATAACGTTTTGTTTTTAATGCTTCCATGAATGAATAGAAGGAGGAACTGTTTTGTATTTTTGATAAAATACGATGCTCTAAACCTTCTTCTATTTCATATATATGTCGTAAGTCCCCTGGAGACATCGTCATGAGTCTATATTTAAAAAATGAAAAGTATTGTTCCCAATTATGTAATATCCCGTAATTTTGTTTGTAATTTGCTAAAAGCGAAGTGGTTGCCTGTGGGAGAAAAGGTTCAATTGTTGTAAATGATCCTTCTTCGCTAAAGAGTTGTTTTCGGATGCTTGTCGCGCTTGCAATATGTTGGTCATTAAATGTTTCATCATGATAATGAGAGGCAAATCTTTTTATAGTTTGAGCTTGTATAGAGCTATTTTGTGACAGAATTGCTTTCATATATTGGAAGCCTAAAATATTATTTGGTTGTGACATATCTATGTTTTTTTCAGATGTTAAAATGTGTGAGAAAGCATCCGATGTTGCTTTTGCATAACTATTACCAGCGTCCATGAATTGTTTTACAAGGTAGTTAAAAGTCTCTTCTTCGTTTTTTTGTACGGAGATGGTATTATAAAAATTTTCGATTTGTCCATCCTCACTACCGAAACAAATTTCAGAAACACGTAGGGCATTTAAAATGGAAATAGCACCATTTGCGAAGGTTTCAGCCTTTTGTGTTGCAAAGATGTATGGAAGCTCTACAACAAGGTCTACGCCGTTTGCTAAGGCCATTTTAGTGCGATACCATTTGGAAATGAGTGCGGGCTCACCACGCTGTAAAAAAGGACCACTCATAACGGCAATTATTATATCAGATTGTGTTAACTTTTTTGTCTGTTGCACATGATAAAGATGACCGTTATGAAAAGGGTTATATTCAACAACAATACCACCAGCTTTTATGGTAATCTCTCCTTTCGATGTAGCATCTTTTTGAAAAACGTGATACTCTATATATTATTTACTATGATGACTTCATTATAGTGTAAAGAAAAAACATTGACAAATATAAAATGGCTAGCTATAATTTTGTTTGTTGCCTTGAGGTGATATGATATGAAATGGTCCATCCATCAATTGAATAAATTGAGAAATAAAGGATTGACATTGGATGAGATGGTAGATGTAAGTGAGCTAAAAGAGGTCGAGAAAGATATTCGTGAAATTAATCCTGTTCATGTAACGGGAAGAGTTGATTTTGGCTCCGGTAAGTTTACGTTTCATCTACATATAACTGGAAGCATGGTTTTACCATGTTCTCGCTCTTTAGTAGATGTGACATTACCATTTGACATTAAAACAACTGAGGTGTTCCAAACTTCACAAGAAGAATTTGAAACTGAAGCTGAAATTCATTCTTTAGAAGGAGAAGTACTTGACTTACTGCCCGTAATCAAGGAAAATATACTTTTGGAGATTCCAATGCAAATTTTCAGTGATGATGTTTCTGGTGGAGCACCGACGCAAGGTCAAGACTGGCAAGTGATTTCGGAAGAAGACAAAGAAAAGACTGTTGATCCAAGATTGGCAGGACTTGCAAAGTTTTTTGACAAATAATCGGAAGACTGGTTCAGGCCTTCATATGAAAATAACTATTTCTTTTAAGGAGGTGGGAAGAATGGCTGTACCTTTTAGAAGAACTTCTAAAACAGTAAAAAGAAAGCGTCGTACGCATTTCAAATTATCAGTACCTGGTATGGTAGAGTGCCCAAGCTGTGGTGAAGCGAAATTAGCTCACCGTGTATGTAAAGCATGCGGTACTTACAAAGGTAAAGAAGTAATCAGCAAGTAATTGCGGGAAAATAAACGCAGAAGATATCTTCTGCGTTTATTTTTTTTGTCTTAATCTTTAGTTGTTGTATTCTATCTTTTCTAGTAACTGCATATGCTTAATAAAAAATGCATAGGGAGGACTAGAGAGATGGCGACAACAAGACAAGATGCTTGGACTGATGATGAAGATTTGCTTCTGGCAGAAGTAGTACTCCGGCATATTCGAGAAGGTGGAACACAACTTTCTGCCTTTAAGGAAGTGGGGAAAAATTTATCTCGTACACCAGCAGCATGTGGGTTTAGATGGAATTCTTACGTAAGAAAGCAATATAAAGAACGTATTGAGGAAGCAAAGCAACTTCGTAAAGTAGAAAATTATGAAGTGAAAGAGACAAAGGTGTTAGAACCTACGTCAATTACGTTGAATGATGTTATTGATTTCTTGCAAAATTATAAAGATGAAAACTCTTTAACGGTGTTGCAACAACAAGTTGAATCATTACAAACAGAAAGAGAGCGTCTTCTGGAGCGATTATCAGTATATGAAGAAGAGTATAGAACACTACTTGATTATATCGATCAAAAAAGAAGTGTAATGGTAGCGGAAAGAAACAATGCTCGCTCGAATGAGAAGTTAGAGAAGCTTAAGAAATAAAAAACAGCTGTTATACAGCTGTTTTTTTATTTCTTAAGCCGATTCTTCGTTTGTAACCGCATTCAAATTTGCTTCTGGATGCCAAATATAAAAATCTCCATCAGTTACTGATACGGGGTTGAAATTTAATTTATCCCAAAAACCAGCTGAATGAATACGTGCTATCGTTTTAATAGGAAATTGCATTTGTTTCGCATGATTTACAAGCATTTGCCCGAATCCTTGTTTTTGAAAAGTTGGTAATACTTCAAGTTTATAAAGTTCTAGGTAGGGACCTGTAATTTCGAATGGTTCTCCGCCGTTTCTTTTCATATATAGACTCATACGTGCGATTAGTGATCCGCCATAATAAATACCGTAAAATGGAGATTCACTGTCGTTTTCAATAATGTTTGCTTGTAATTCTTCCAGCATAGATAGTTCCTGGGCTCCGCACCCTTTAAATTTTTTGAATTCATCTAACGTTTTATAATTGATGAGCAAGCGCTCAACTTTTGGGAATCCCATTACATCACATCCTTTTCTTGTCTCGTTGAATGCAGAAAAGTAAAAATATTTATAATAATAGTATAACTCATTTTTTTATTTTTATGAAGAAGATAGTATATTTCTTTTTTTATTTTTTTGAGGATTTGCTAAACTAAGAGTAGAAGCGTATTAATAGGTGGTACATACATAGTGAAAAATGAGAGTATATTTGTTGGGCAGAGGACAGCGGAATTATAGGGCGTGCTCAGGTGCTTTAAAAAGATATAAAGGGGGGAAGGCAAGGGCACTTAGTGTGAATTCCTTGTGTGAAAATGAAAATTGGAATTGTCGGACCAGGTGCTATTGGTCTATTGTATACATTTTATTTACAAAAAAATAACCAAGATGTTACGTTGTTTACAAGAACAGCTAAGCAAGCTGAAGAATTAAATGAAACAGGTGTAACTTGTATTAGAGATGGAAGATGTGAAACAGTATATCCATCTGTTTTACCGATAGAAAGTATGGTAGCGCAAAATTTAGATTATATATTTATTGCTGTGAAGCAATATCATATAGATGACGTACTACCGTTTGTGGAAGGGGCATCATCATTAATCTTTTTGCAAAACGGAATGTCGCATCTTCAAAAGATGCTGAACATAGGGAGTAAAAATATAGCTGTTGGTATTGTAGAACATGGTGCGAAAAAAGAGGGAGGGCATATCGTTCATCATACTGGGATAGGGGTAACAAAATTTGGAGTGGTTTGTGGTCAATCTATACATTTTAAAAAAATATTCAATTATTTTCCTGTTGCTTATTTTCCAGTTCAAATAGAAACGGATTGGGAAGAGATTATGCATAAAAAATTAGTAGTAAATGTATGTATCAATCCGTTGACAGCACTATTGGGAGTTAAGAATGGTGAATTAATCACGAATCGTTTTTTTTATCAAATGATGGAGCAAGTGTTTCAGGAGGCAGCATTTCTTATTAGAGGAGAAAAAGAAATGGTATGGCAAATGGTACGAAATGTGTGTGAAGGAACGTCTCGTAATACATCTTCTATGCTAGCGGATGTAAGAGCGAGTAGAAAGACGGAAATTAATGCGATTGTTGGATATGTATTAGAAGAAGCTAAGAAACAGCAACGACCAGTTCCGACACTTCAATTTTTGTTCGATGCAATAAAAGGTTTAGAAACAAGAGTATAAGTGTTATTCTTTGCTTTTACGTGAAACATTGACTACAATGTGGATTGGTGAGAGAACTGGATACGAAAGGAAGAATTATATGGAGATAAAAGAAATCTCTGTTCCGCAACAAGGTATTGTAGCGGACTATATGAACGGTAAAAAAGAGATACAGTCATGTTTTGATTATATGTTAACAGAAGATGCTTTTAAACAACGTTTACATGATTTGCGTGAAAGGGAGTTTTTCCGCCAAGATTTAGTAGCGCATTTATTAGAATATAATACAAAATTACAAGCGGGAGAATCTACACTTCAAAATGTAAAAGCGCTTGGAGATGAAAATACATATGTTGTTATAGCTGGACAACAAGCGGGGTTATTAACTGGACCGCTTTATACAATTCATAAAGTTATTTCAATTTTACAGCTTGCAAAGGAAAAGGAAGAAAGTTTAGGAGTTAAAGTTGTCCCTGTCTTCTGGATTGCGGGTGAAGACCATGATATGGATGAGATTAATCATACTTTTGTAGCGAAAAATAAAAAGATGAAAAAAACTATTTTTTATGACCGTAATCCGAAAAAGGCAAGTGCTTCTGAGTCTGAACTTTCTGTTGAAGATTGTAGAAATTGGATTGAAGAGATTTTTAAAACATACCCAGAAACAAATTTTACAAAAGATGTATTAAAATTTGTTGATGATGCTTTGAAAAAATCGAATACGTATGTAGATTTCTTTGCTCATCTTATTACGAAAATCTTTGCTAATTCTGGTTTAATCCTTGTTGATTCACATCATCCTGAATTAAGAAAGTTAGAAATTCCATTTTTCAAGCGAATTATAAGTAAGTATAAAGAGGTACAAGAGGGCCTTCGTAATCAGCAGGAAGTAATTAAAGAACTAGGATACAAACCGATTATTGAAACGAAGTCTCATGCAGTGCATATATTCATGGAAATAGATAATGAACGAGTATTGCTTGAAGAGCATCAAGGTAAGTTTGTTGGAAAGGATGGGGCGCATTCCTTTTCATACGAAGAGTTGATTGAAGAGATGGAGAGAAATCCGGCACGTTTTAGTAATAATGTTGTAACACGTCCTCTTATGCAAGAGTATGTATTTCCTACGCTCGCATTTATTGGAGGTCCAGGGGAATTAGCTTATTGGAGTGAATTACAACAAGTATTCCATACTGTCGG
Organism: Bacillus sp. RZ2MS9; assembly: GCF_001816185.2. Classification (NCBI taxonomy): domain Bacteria; kingdom Bacillati; phylum Bacillota; class Bacilli; order Caryophanales; family Bacillaceae; genus Bacillus; species Bacillus sp. RZ2MS9. The sequence goes on along the minus strand of NZ_CP049978.1, from coordinate 3,896,294 downwards.
TTTTCAAATGCCACCTGTCGTTCCTCGTCTTACAATTACTTATGTGGAGAGAGATATAGCGACAGATTTATTCGATCTGCAATTGAGAGAAATTGATCCGTTTTTAAATGATGTCGATAAACTGCGTGAAAACTGGTTGTCTAATCAAATAGAGGAACCGATTGATGATCATTTTGAAAAGGCGAAAAAAGAAATTGCCGATATTCATACATCTTTACAGCAATTTGTAAAGAAAATAGAGCCAGGGTTAGGTGCGTTTGCAGGGAAAAACGAATTGAAAATTAATGAACAAATTGAACTGTTGGAAAGAATGTTGAAAAGAAATGTTGAGAAAAAGTATGAGGTTCAGCTAAATAAATTCCGCCGTATACAATTCGCACTTCGTCCATTAGGTGCGCCGCAAGAACGTGTGTGGAATGTATGTTATTATTTAAATCAGTTTGGTTTGGATTTCGTTGATCGTGTAATGGAAAACCCTTTTTCTTGGGACGGAAAACATCATGTTATAAAACTATAAAATCTTGCTCTTTGGAGCAGGATTTTATTTTTATCCCGTTGAATTTACTGTGAAGTGATTTTTTTCTGAATTATCAATCAAAAAATGTTAGATATGGCAATTGTGTTGGATACTTAAATATATGACAAAATAGCACAAAATGTAAACGTATTATTCGCTTTTTCGACAGTTTTTTATTTAAATTCCCGCAAAAGATGATAAAATTTAGTATATAATAAAAGAAAATAGCGATTTGTATAGTATGTTGCCTTTGTTGGTAAGTTAAATGAGTCGTTCTTTCGTATTATTTCATTCTCTAAGCGTGAAATATGTGTTTAGAGGAAGGGATACATTCAACATAATTAATTGGAAAAAGAGTAGGTGCAACAATGTTTAAACACGTAACAGTGCTTTTAAAGGAAACAGTAGACGGCTTAGATATAAAGCCAGATGGTACATATGTAGATTGTACACTGGGGGGAGGAGGACATAGTTCTTATTTATTATCCCAATTAACTGAAGGTGGAAAATTAATAGCGTTTGATCAAGATGAGATAGCGATTCAAAACGCGAAAGAAAAGTTCTCTTCATACGGTGAACAGTTTATAACAGTAAAGAGTAACTTCCGTTATTTAGCTGAAAAACTGCAGGAAATAGGTATAACAGAAGTAGATGGTATTTTATTTGATTTAGGTGTTTCATCCCCACAATTAGATACACCAGAACGAGGCTTTAGTTATCATCATGATGCACCGCTAGATATGCGGATGGATCAAGATGCCCCATTAACAGCGTATGATGTTGTAAATAGCTGGTCATATGAACAACTTGTAAGGATTTTCTTCCAATACGGTGAAGAGAAATTTTCAAAACAAATTGCAAGAAAAATTGAAGCTTATCGTGAGAATAAAGCTATTGAAACGACAGGAGAATTAGTAGAGCTAATTAAAGAAGGTATTCCGGCTCCAGCTCGTAGAACGGGTGGGCATCCTGCTAAGCGAGTGTTCCAGGCAATTCGTATAGCTGTAAATGATGAATTAAAAGTATTTGAAGAAGCATTGGAATCTGCTATTGAGATGGTTAAGCCAGGTGGAAGAGTTAGTGTTATAACATTCCATTCATTAGAAGATCGTATTTGTAAAACAACGTTTAAGCGAAATAGTACAACGCCACAATTGCCGCCAGGATTACCGATTATTCCTGATGAATTTAAGCCGAAATTAAAGCTTATTACAAGAAAACCGATTTTACCTTCTGATATAGAGCTAGAAGAAAATAATCGTGCGCGTTCTGCGAAGTTGAGAATCGCTGAAAAACGATAAAAGGGAGAGAGAGGTATGACTAATTTAGCTGTAAAGTACAAACAACAAGCGCAAGAAGAGGTGCAAATTCAAACGCCCCCACAGCAGATGGCTAAGCCGAAGGTTAAAGCGAAAATTACAAGAATCGAAAAACTGTTGTATGTAGCGTTTATTGGCTTTTTATTGTATGCCTGTGTCGCGTTTATTGGAAATAAAGCAGGCCTTTATCAAGTTAATGTAGAAGCAGCGACGATAGAAGAAAAAATTGTACAGCAGCAAAAAGAAAATCAAGAATTACAAGCTGAAGTAGAGAAGTTAAGTCGCTATGAACGAATCGCTGAAGTTGCAAAAAAACACGGGCTAGAAATTAATGCGAATAATGTGAAAGGCCTCAAATAAGGCAATAGGTGTGAAGGAACGATGAAGAAGAATATGACTAAATTTCATACCAATAAGGGAGCAGGTTATTTTATGATATTTTTCCTCCTGCTCTTTTTGCTGTTATTAGCCCGATTTTTTTACATACAATCAACAGGAACAGTTCATAATCAGGATTTAGATGCACTTGCTAAACAAAAGCATAGTAAAAAAGGAGTTCTTGAAGCGAACAGAGGAACCATTTATGATCAAAACGGTCATGTGTTAGCGCAAGACGCAAACTCTTACAAAATGGTAGCTGCACTAAAAGGTGCTAACTCAGTTGAGAATAAAGAAGATACTGCAAAGAAAATTGCAGGAGTACTTGGAAAAGGCGAAGAGGATATTTTAGCTTCTTTAAATAAGGAAGGTAGAAGTCAAGTCGAATTTGGAACGTTAGGCAAGGATTTGACGAAAGAAAAGAAGGAACAAATAGAAGCGTTGAAGTTGCCGGGGATATCTTTTATTACAGAAAATGCAAGGGTGTATCCAAACGGTGATTTTGCATCTTACGTTATAGGTCATGCAAAACCAAATGAGAATGGAACCTCGGTAGGTCAATTTGGCATAGAGAAAAGCTTGGATAAATACTTAAGTGCCTCGAACGGAGAAGTAGCATATACAGGTGATCGTAAAGGTGTGTCCCTTGATGGGGGAAAAGTTAATGTAAAGGCACCTAAAAATGGAGATAACGCTTATTTAACAATCGATCAACGTGTCCAAAGTTATTTAGAAGACGCGATGAAAGCAGCAAGTAAGCAATATGAGCCAGAAAGTTTAATAGGGATTGTTGCAGATCCGAAAACTGGGAAAATATTAGCGATGTCTACTAAACCTAGTTATGACCCTAATGATCGTCAAATTAAATATTTCTTCAATGACGCGATTGCCAATGCATTTGAACCTGGATCAACAATGAAAATTTTCACGTTAGCGGCAGCTATTAATGAAGGTGTGTACAAAGGCCAAGATTATTATCAGTCCGGGACATATCAAGTCGGAAATAGGAAAATAAAAGATCATAACGGTGGTGCTGGTTGGGGCTCTATCACGTTTGATGAAGGGGTAGAGCGTTCTTCAAACGTAGCGTTTGCAATTTTAGGAGATCAAAAACTTGGTCCAGAACGTTTCCGAAAATATATTCATAGTTTTGGATTAGATGAAAAAACGAACATTGATTTATCAGGTGAAGGATCGAATACAATTTTATTTGATCAGCAAATACAACAAGTGACAACAGCTTTTGGACAAGGTTCCACTGTAACACCAATTCAGCTTGTACAAGCTGCAACGGCCATTGCAAATGATGGGAAAATGATGAAACCTTATGCAATTGATAAAATTGTAGATCCGATAACAGACAAAGTAAAATTAGAACATAAGCCAGAAGAAGTAGGAAAACCTGTTACAAAGGAAACAGCAGCGCAAGTAAGACAATTATTAGAACGTGTTGTTACATCTCCGAAAGGTACAGGGACAGCTTATAAAATTGATGGATATTCAGTTGGTGGTAAAACAGGTACAGCGCAAATTCCGGATGGAAAAGGCGGCTATATGACAGGGAGACAGAATTATATATTCTCATTCTTAGGTATGGCACCAATGGACGATCCACAACTTGTTGTGTATGTAGCTGTTAAACAGCCTAAATTAAAAGATGATGAGAACGGTGCACAACCGTTAGCTGATATTTTTAAATATGTAACAAAAAATAGTTTAGAGTATTTAAAGATTAAGCCAAATGAAGTGAAAGATCCGAAAAAACATCTGAAAGAACAACAAACTACTGTTCCGGATGTAAATGGTAAAACGATGGCTGAAGCGGGGAAAGCGATTGATAAAGCAAAACTTCGTCCAATCGTACTAGGTGAAGGGAAAGTACAGCAACAAGTACCAAAAGCGACTGAACAAACATTAAAAGGCGACCGAGTCTTCTTGGTAGGAGATAAGCCTACAATGCCAAATATACAAGGATGGGCACTGCGTGATGTTATGAATTTAGCGAAGACATTACAGCTTAACTTGAAACCTTCTGGTACAGGATACGTAACAGAACAAAGTGTGGCGGAAGGAACATTATTACAACCTGGTACAGAATTAGGTGTCACACTCGTACCGCCACTCGAACCACAGCAAGAAGCAGAAAAGCCGTAATGGTAAAAGAGAATAAGTTCTAATTAAATAAGTACAAGCATATATTGGAACAAGCTAGGCGTAAGGGAGGCTTGTTCCAATATGCGTGTATCAAATGTAACAGTTAGAAAACGACTTATTTTTATACTTATATCAGGTATACTTATTTTCACGATTATCGATATTCGTCTTGGATATGTGCAATTTTTTCTTGGGAATATGTTAACGGATCGTGCGAAAGATTCATGGAGTCGTAATATTACTTTTGAACCCGAACGTGGGAAAATTTTAGACCGAAATGGTGTGGAACTTGCCACGAATAAAAGTGCTCCAACTGTCTTTGTTGTACCGAGGCAAATTGAAAAACCAGCGGAGACTGCAGAGAAGTTAGCTGCAGTATTAGGTGTGGAAAAAGATGAGATTTATAAAAGGATTACAAAAAAAGAATCGATTGTAAGGTTAGATAAAGGCGGAAGGAAAATATCACATGACAAAGCGAAAGAAGTACGAGGATTAAGTCTGAAGGGCGTGTATATCGCAGAGGATTCTATCCGGTACTATCCATTTGGAAACTTTTTATCACATGTATTAGGTTTTGCAGGTAGCGATAACCAAGGTCTTATGGGACTAGAAAAATATTATGATAAAGAGCTAAATGGGGACAAAGGTCATGTACGTTTTTTTGCAGATGCGAAAGGACAAAGGATGCCTAATGTTGGTGATGATTTCAAAAAGCCAGAAGCCGGTTTAAATTTAGGATTAACAATCGATGCGCGTATTACAAGGATTATGGAAAGAGAAATGAATATTGCGGAGTCAACTTATAATCCTGACGGTATGATTGCGATTGCAATGAACCCTAAAAATGGTGAAGTTTTAGGGATGTCTAGTCGACCGAGTTTTGACCCAGCGGATTTTCAAAGTGTCTCTCCAGAAGTGTATAACAGAAATCTACCTGTATGGAGTACGTATGAGCCTGGTTCAACATTTAAGATCATTACATTAGCTGCAGCATTGAATGAAAATTTAGTAGACTTAGAGAAGGATACGTTTTATGATGATGGAGCAGCTGAAGTAGGTGGAGCTAGATTGAAATGCTGGAAAGCAGGGGGTCATGGCAGTCAAACGTTTTTAGAAGTCGTTCAAAACTCATGTAACCCGGGATTTATTGAACTTGGTGATCGCCTTGGTAAAGACCGATTATTTAAATACATTCGTAATTTTGGTTTTGGGCAGAAGACTGGAATTGACTTGCAAGGTGAAGGCAGTGGGATTTTATTTAATTTAGATAAAGTTGGTCCAGTAGAGCAAGCAACAACTTCATTCGGCCAAGGAGTTTCTGTTACGCCGATTCAACAAGTAGCAGCTGTAGCGGCGGCTGTAAATGGTGGAACATTGTATCAGCCGTATATAGCTAAGGAGTTTATTGATCCGAAAAATAATCAAGTTGTTAGTAAAAAGACACCTGTTGAGAAAAGAAAAGTTATTTCCAAGGAAACTTCAGAAAAAGTTCGTTATGCATTAGAGAATGTTGTAGCGAAAGGTTCTGGTAAAGGTGCTTATATTGATGGATATCGCGTAGGTGGAAAAACGGGTACTGCTCAAAAGGTGAAGGATGGTAAATATTTAGAGAATAATTATATAGTATCTTTTATCGGATTTGCTCCAGCGGATGATCCAGAGATTGTTGTGTATGTAGCTGTTGATAATCCAAAAGGGGTTACACAGTTTGGTGGAGTGGTAGCAGCTCCGATTGTCGGGAATATCCTTCGAGATGCGCTTCCTGTTATGGGAGTGAAACCGAGAAAAGAACAAGTTGAGAAAGAATATAAATGGGGCGATACACCAACTGTGGAAGTTCCGAATTTAATTGGAATGAAAAAGAAAGACTTACAAACACAACTCGTCGATTTGAAGCTTGATATAAGTGGAGATGGAGAGAAAGTAATTAAACAATCACCAGAAGCGGGAGCTAAAGTAAAAGAAGGCTCAAAAATTAGAATTTACTTCGGGAATTAAAGGTAACATAGTACGTTTTATGGTACAATTGGTGGAAGTGAGTTCTTTATAGAACAGTTACTTAATTTGAGACAGTAAGTGTCTCATTCATAAATAGGTCAGTAGCACTTACCTCCTTATATAGGAGGTAATGTGTTGCTTACTGAAAAAAGATAAATAAACAATGTAGAGAGGGTTTAGTGAAATGAAGTTGCATACACTTGTATCATGTTTGCATGATTTTCCAGTTGTTCCAAAAGAAAATCCAGAAATCACATCTATAGAAGCTGATTCACGTAAAGTGAAAGAGGGAAGCTTATTTGTATGTATGAAAGGATATACGGTTGATAGCCATGATTTTGCTAAGCAAGCAGCGGCACAAGGAGCGGCTGCTATTGTTGCGGAAAGACCAATTGATGTTGACGTTCCAGTTGTACTTGTGAAAAATACTTTTCGTTCGTTAGCGGTTTTAGCTGATTATTTTTATGGTCAACCGACACACAAGTTACATTTAATCGGAATTACAGGTACAAATGGAAAGACAACAACATCGCATATTATGGATGAGATTATGCGAGCACATGGTCATAAAACAGGGCTAATTGGAACGATTAATATGAAAATCGGTGATGAAACATTTGAGGTGAAAAATACAACACCAGATGCACTAACACTTCAACAGACGTTTTCAAAAATGGTTGAACAAGGTGTGGACAGCACGGTAATGGAAGTTTCGTCACATGCGTTAGATCTTGGTCGTGTACACGGATGTGATTACGATGTAGCGGTGTTTACGAATTTAACACAAGATCATTTAGACTATCATAAAACGATGGAAGAATATAAACATGCAAAAGGGTTACTATTTGCACAGCTTGGCAATAGTTATAATCATAATCGTGAAAAGTACGCTGTGCTGAATAGCGATGATAATGTAACAGAAGAGTATATGAGAAGTACTGCAGCAACAGTTGTAACATATGGTATTGATACAACAAGTGACATTATGGCAAAAAATATTGTTATGACGAGTGGCGGGACTACATTTACGCTTGTCACACCATATGAAAGTGTAAATGTTACGATGAAATTAATAGGTAAATTTAATGTATATAACGTACTTGCAGCAACAGCAGCAGGACTTGTTTCGGGTGTGAAATTAGAAACAATCATTGCTGTTATAAAAGAACTAGCTGGGGTTCCAGGGCGTTTTGAAGTTGTTGATGGAGGACAAAATTATACAGTTATTGTTGATTACGCACATACGCCGGATAGTTTAGAAAATGTATTAAAAACTGCAAAACAATTTGCAAAAGGTGATGTGTATTGTATCGTTGGTTGTGGCGGCGATAGGGACCGAACGAAGAGACCGATAATGGCAAGTGTTGCAACAAAATATGCAACTCATGCAATTTACACATCAGATAATCCAAGAAGTGAAGATCCAGCGGCTATTTTAGATGATATGGTACATGGTGCAAGTGGGAAAAATTATGAAGTGATTATTGATAGAAAAGAAGCGATACACCATGCAATCACTAAAGCGAAAGCAGATGATATCATTATTATTGCTGGTAAGGGTCATGAAACGTATCAAATTATTGGTAAAGAAGTTCATCATTTTGATGATCGTGAAGTTGCTAAAGAAGCAATTAAAGGGCGTTTAAGCAACGAAGAGTAACAACGTGAGAGGAGGACTACATGTGCTTGAGCAAGGTTTATTAGTAACGGCTGGGGTAGCATTCTTAATTTCTGTTGCCCTTTCGCCATTGTTTATTCCATTTTTAAGAAAATTAAAGTTCGGACAGAGTATTCGTGATGAGGGACCAAAGTCACATCAAAAAAAATCAGGGACACCGACAATGGGTGGTATCGTCATATACGTATCTATGATGGTAACTTCACTTATTATGGCGATTAAGTTTAATTATTTAGGTGCAGAGGTTTCGTTATTACTATTAGTGACGTTTGGTTACGGCTTGATTGGATTTTTAGATGACTACATAAAGGTAGTTAAGAAGAGAAATCTTGGTTTAACATCAAAACAAAAATTAGTAGGTCAGCTTGTTATTGCTATTGCATTCTTTTTAATTGGAAAAGGGCAAGCGTTCCACACATACATCATGATTCCGGGAACGGATGTTAAGTTTGAATTAGGTTGGGCGTATTTCGTACTTGTACTATTTATGCTTATTGGTGGATCAAATGCAGTTAACTTAACTGACGGTTTAGATGGTTTATTATCAGGAACAGCTGCTATTGCATTTGGAGCATTTAGTATTATTGCTGTGGCACAAGAGCAATTTGGAGTGGCGATATTCTGTATGGCAGTTGTAGGAGCTGTACTTGGATTTTTAGTATTCAATGCGAATCCAGCAAAAGTGTTTATGGGAGATACAGGTTCATTAGCTTTAGGTGGAGCCATTGCAGCTGTAGCGATTTTATTAAAACAAGAATTGCTACTTGTAATTATCGGCGGAGTATTCGTAATGGAAACTTTATCGGTTATTATTCAGGTCATTTCATTTAAAACAACAGGAAAACGTGTCTTTAAAATGAGTCCATTACACCATCATTATGAATTATGTGGTTGGTCAGAGTGGCGTGTTGTTGTGACGTTTTGGTCTGCAGGATTTTTATTAGCTGTGTTAGGAATTTATATCGGGGTGTGGATGTAATTGAAAACTGTAACTGAATTTCAAAATAAGAATATTCTTGTATTAGGCATTGCAAAAAGTGGTTATGCAGCAGCTACATTGTTACAAAAGTTAGGGGCAAATGTTATTGTAAATGACGGAAAGCCTTTAGCAGAGAATGTACTTGCTGCAGAATTACAAGCAAAAGGAATGGACGTTGTATGCGGTGGTCATCCTTTAGAATTATTAGAGAGAAATATTTCTCTTGTAGTAAAAAATCCAGGAATCCCGTATTCTAATCCAATATTAGTTGCTGCGAAAGAAAAGCAAATTCCGATTGTTACGGAAGTTGAATTAGCATATCGTATTTCAGAAGCACCATTTGTTGGGATTACGGGGTCTAACGGTAAAACGACGACGACAATGCTGACATTTGAAATGCTAAAAGAAGGACAAAAGCATCCTGTAATTGCAGGGAACATTGGCACTGTAGCGTGTGAAGTAGCACAGGATGCAAAAGAAAATGAAGTTGTAGTTACAGAACTTTCATCATTTCAATTGATGGGAGTAGAATTGTTCCAACCTAAAATTGCTGCGTTTTTAAATTTATTTGAGGCCCACTTAGATTATCATGGGACGAAGAAAGAATATGGTTTAGCGAAAGCAAATATTTTTAAAAACCAAACAGAAAATGATTATAGTGTAATAAATGCGGATGATGCAGATGTGATGGCTTTGTCTGCGTATTCTAAAGGTCAAAAAATCCTGTTTTCGACAACGAAAGAAATTGAAGATGGCGCGTGTATAAAAGATAACGCTCTTTATTTCAAAGGTGAAAAAGTTGTTGAAGTAAGCGATATCGTTTTACCTGGTCAACATAATTTAGAAAATATTTTAGCTGCGATGAGTATTGCGAAATTATTAGGTACTTCTAATGAAGCAATTACGGTCGTGTTAAAACGTTTTACGGGTGTAAAACATCGTTTAGAATATGTAACAACGATTAACAACCGTAAGTTTTATAATGATTCAAAAGCAACGAATATGTTAGCGACTGAGAAAGCACTATCTGCGTTTACACAACCGATTGTGTTACTAGCAGGTGGGCTTGATCGCGGAAATGAATTCGATGATTTAATTCCGTATTTCAAAAATGTAAAAGCGATTGTAACATTTGGACAAACAGCTCCTAAACTAGTAAGAGCGGCAGAAAAAGCGGGATTAGATATAATTGAAAGTGTCGATACTTTAGATGAAGCAGTGGTGAAAGCTTATGCTCATTCTAAAGATGGCGATGTTGTTCTTCTTTCTCCAGCGTGTGCAAGCTGGGATCAATTTAAAACATTTGAAGAAAGAGGAGACATTTTTATACAAGCTGTGCATAAACTTATATAAAGTAAATCAAAACATCAGTAGGCTAACACCTACTGATGTTTTGTTACATAGGGCAAAAGGTTCTGCCTAAAGAGGTGGTGTTTGTGGGTAATGAAGAAAACGCCTGATTTTATTCTCATCATCGTAACACTTTCATTGTTGACAATCGGAATGATTATGGTTTATAGTGCGAGTGCAGTTTGGGCCTCTTATAAAATGGGGGACTCATTCTTTTTTGCAAAAAGACAATTACTGTTTGCGGGTCTTGGTGTAGTAGCTATGTTTTTTATTATGAAAATTGATTATTGGGTGTGGCGTACGTATTCAAAAGTGATTTTGCTAGTTTGCTTCATTCTTCTTATTCTCGTTCTTATTCCTGGAGTAGGTCTTGTTCGAGGAGGAGCACGAAGTTGGATTGGAATCGGAGCATTTTCGATTCAACCGTCAGAATTTATGAAGTTTGCGATGATTATTTTCTTGGCAAAGTTTTTAGCAGAACGGCAAAAATTGATTACATCTTTTAAACGTGGTTTATTACCGGCCCTTAGTTTTGTGTTTCTTGCTTTTGGGATGATTATGTTACAGCCAGACCTTGGGACAGGAACGGTAATGGTTGGGACATGTATCATTATGATATTCATTTCGGGAGCGAGAGTCTTTCACTTTGCAATGTTTGGTTTGATTGGTGTAGCAGGATTTGTAGGGTTAATTGCATCAGCACCGTATCGAATGAAACGCATTACATCATATTTAGATCCGTGGTCAGATCCGCTCGGGAGTGGATTTCAAATTATCCAATCATTACTTGCAATTGGACCTGGTGGATTATTTGGGCTTGGACTTGGACAAAGTAGACAAAAATTTCTTTATTTACCTGAACCACAAACTGACTTTATATTTGCAATCTTATCCGAGGAATTAGGTTTTATTGGTGGTTCATTTGTGTTATTATTATTTAGTCTATTATTATGGCGCGGGATTCGTATCGCATTAGGAGCGCCAGATTTATATGGTACGTTTTTAGCAGTAGGTATTGTGGCGATGATTGCGATTCAAGTAATGATTAATGTTGGTGTTGTAACAGGACTGATGCCTGTTACGGGTATTACCTTGCCGTTTTTAAGTTATGGTGGATCAAGTTTGACATTAATGTTAATGGCAGTAGGTGTATTATTAAATATAAGTCGCCATTCTCGCTACTAAACCCTGTTTATAAGACAGGGTTTTTCGTATGTGTGTAAAAATGCAATATGTATATAGAAATAAGTATAATGGAAATAAGAAAAGAGAAGCGGAGGAGTTAGTAGTGCGTGTATTAGTGAGTGGTGGGGGTACTGGTGGTCATATTTATCCAGCTCTTGCTTTAATTAGAGAAATAAAAAAGTTAAATCCAGAAGCGAGATTTTTATATATTGGTACGGAAAATGGACTAGAGAGTACAATCGTTCCAAAAGCAGGTATACCATTTCAATCTATTGTTATAAGTGGATTTAAACGAAAAATATCATTAGATAATGTGAAAACAGTAATGCGTTTTCTAAAAGGTGTACAGGATAGTAAACGATACATTCGTCGTTTTAATCCGGATATCGTAATTGGAACGGGTGGATATGTATGTGGACCAGTTGTATACGCTGCAGCCAAATTAGGTATTCCAACTATTGTACATGAACAAAATAGTGTACCAGGTGTAACGAACAAGTTTTTAAGCCGTTATGTTGATAAAGTTGCTGTTTGTTTTGAAGCAGCTATAGAGCATTTTCCAGAGTCAAAAGTGGTAATGACAGGTAATCCACGAGCATCAGAGGTAATGGATCAAAATGGAATGAAGGGGAAACGTTCAGTTGGGCTTTCTCTTCCTAAAAAGTCTGTACTTATATTTGGTGGAAGTCGTGGGGCTAGACCGATTAACGATGCCTTCGTTGAAGCAATTGAACAGTTTGGGAACAAAAGCTACGAAATACTATATGTAACGGGTGAAGTACATTATGATAAAGTGATGGAAGCCGTGAAGCAAAAAGGGAACCCAAGCAATGTTATTATTAAGCCGTTCATTCATAATATGCCAGAGGTACTAACTGGTGTAGACCTTGTTGTTTCAAGGGCTGGGGCAACAACACTTGCAGAATTAACAGCGTTAGGAAAACCAAGTGTGTTAATACCGAGTCCGTATGTAACAAATAATCATCAGGAAAAGAATGCACGTTCAGTTGTTGATAAAGGAGCGGCAAAAATGTTACTTGAAAAAGATTTAACAGCTGAAACGCTTATTCGTGATATTGATGAGATTTTATTGAATGCACAAACATTACAAAATATGAAGCTAGCGGCTAAGCAACTAGGTATTCCAGATGCAGCAAATAAGCTGTATGAAGTAATGAATAAGCTTGTAAAAAAATAAAGTGAGGCTTTAATTAGTGGGGAGTGATTCTCTCTCGTTGATTATTATCTTTCACTAATCGGATGTTTACTGACATCCTGATTCCGCCTAATTTCTTTGTTATCGCCGAATTTTGATTTAGGAGCTGTACTGCCCGTAAATAGGGGGATAACGTTAGGTGAACGCCCTGCATATTATTGTCATAAGGAGACTTAATATGGGGGAGATTGTCTATGGAACAATTAGTAAATGAGCTTATAGAAGCAGACGTTGGTCGTGTTTTAGTTAACGAGCCGTTAGCACGTTATACAACTATGAAAATAGGTGGACCAGCGGATATTTTAATTGTGCCAAAGCATGTAGCCGGTATTGAAAAAACATTACAGTTAGTAAAGCAATACAAAACGAAGTGGACTGTAATTGGTCGCGGTTCAAACCTTCTTGTATCTGATCAAGGCATAGAAGGTGTTGTTATTCGTTTAGGAGAAGGATTAGATCACTTAGAGGTCGAAAAACATAAGGTAAGAGTTGGTAGTGGATATCCTCTTATTAAATTGTCAACTTTACTTAGTCGTCAAGGGTTAGCTGGATTGGAGTTTGCGAGCGGTATTCCAGGAAGTGTCGGTGGTGCAGTATACATGAATGCAGGTGCACATAAATCGGATATATCGAGTGTATTATCGAAGGCTCTCATTCTGTTTGAAGACGGTACAATTGCCTGGTTAACGAATAAAGAACTGGAGTTTTCTTATCGGTCATCTGTATTGCAAACGAAACGTCCTGGTATTGTTTTAGAGGCGGAGTTTCAATTACAGGCGGGAAAACGTGAAGAAATTGTACGTAGCATGCAAAATAATAAAGACTACCGCCGTGAAACGCAACCATGGAATCATCCGTGTGCAGGAAGTATATTTCGGAATCCAATCCCACATTTTGCAGGAGATTTAGTAGAAAAAGCAGGGCTTCGTGGTTATAGGATTGGTGGAGCTCAAATTTCTGAAATGCATGGCAATTTTATTGTTAATACCGGGGGAGCTTCAGCGCAAGATGTATTGTCTTTAATTGAATTAATAAAACATACAATTAAGGATAAATTTGATGTAGATATGCACACAGAAGTAGAAATCATTGGAAGATAACGGTTATTCGTTCCGCTCATTATCATTTATGTTATAATAAGAAGATAAGAACGGCATGAGGAACATGCCGTTCTTTATGTTACATAGGGGGATCGTACATGAATAATAGTAAAGTGATTAAACTACAAGATCGTGTACCAAAATTGAAAAATCAAAAGAAAAAAAACAAAAAAAATGTTAATCATCGATTGATTTTATACATATCAATTTTATTTTTATTAGTGCTCTTTTTAATTTATTTTCGGTCTCCGCTTAGTAATATAAAAAAGATTAGTGTGTTTGGAAATCACTATATGACGGATGAGCAAGTAATGAAGGATTCAGGCGTGACATATGATACAAGTTATTTCCGAGTGACAGCACATAAAGCTGAAGAAAACTTAACGAAGCGAAAAGAAATTAAAGCAGTAAATGTAAAAAAACGTTTTCCAAACAAGATTGATATTCATATCGAAGAATATTTAACGATTGGTTATATAAATAAAGAGGGAAAATTACAACCGTTATTAGAAAATGGAAAAACGCTTGATGTACTACCTAATGGAAAACTTCCTGTTGCAGCACCGATTTTTGAACCTTTTAAAGAAGAGAAAATGAAGGAGTTAATCGCTGAACTAGAAAAATTAACACCAGCTATTTTAAAATCTATTTCGGAGATTCGCTATTCACCAACGAATGCGAATGAAGATCATCTTACTTTATATATGAATGAAGGTTATGAAGTGAGCACTACGATTCAAAATTTCGCAAAACGTATGGAAGCCTATCCACTTATTTTAAAAACAATTGAGCCAGGTAAGAAGGTATTAATTGACTTAGAAGTAGGTGCATATACGAAAGAATTAGGTGCGGAAGAAAAAAAAGAATAGAATGGTAGTTTTCGTTGCTTATAGCAGAAAAAACGAAACGAATGTTCTATTATATGTATACGAATTTAGAAGAATGGTTCATTTGATGAAAAATATGTAAAAATTCTTAGATTCATACTAGTATTGGTACAAGTTTCACTTTTCTATGAGTACATCTTAGTGTAGACTTATACTTGGCGGTAAACTTTACACTCGAAATAGAATTATTTCAAGATAAGCAGTTATTCATAGTTTACTGCGATATTCTTAATTGAATGCTAAATAAAAATAAGAAAAATATAGGGTTAAAAAAGGGAAACGTATAAAGACGTTGAATATTTTTCTTATAAATAGTAAAGTTGCGATTGTTGTTCCATATATTGAGTTGTATGGTATAAATAAAGAAGGAGGTGCCAAAGAATGAACAGCAATGAAATATATGTTAGTCTTGACATCGGTACATCCAATGTTAAAGTCATCATTGGTGAAATGGTTAATGACAGCTTAAACATTATTGGTGTTGGAAATGTAAAATCAAATGGTTTAAAGAAGGGATCGATAGTTGATATAGACGAGACTGTTCGATCAATTAAAAAAGCAATTGAACAAGCTGAGCGCATGGTGGGAATCCACATTGAGCAAGTTGTAGTAGGTGTCAATGCAAACCAGGTACAGCTACTTCCTTGTCACGGAGTAGTCGCTGTTTCAAATGAAGATCGTGAAATCGGGAATGAAGATGTCTTACGCGTTCTAGATGCAGCACAAGTTGTGTCAATTGCTCCAGAACGTGAGTTTATTGATGTGGTACCTCGACAGTTCATCGTAGACGGTCTTGACGAGATTAACGATCCACGCGGGATGATCGGTGTAAGATTAGAAATGGAAGGTACACTTATTACAGGCTCGAGAACTTTACTACATAACCTACTTCGTTGTGTAGAAAAAGCAGGTCTTGAAATTGTTGATATTTGTCTTCAACCTTTAGCGGCTGCAACAGTTGCTATATCTTCAGATGAAAAAAATAGAGGAGTAGCCCTTGTTGATATGGGGGGAGGATCTACAACTTTATCTATTTTTAAAGATGGAGAGTTACAAGCGACGAGCGTATTACCATTAGGTGGAGACCATATAACGAAAGATATTGCGATTGGGTTGAAAACTTCAACAGAAAATGCAGATCAAATTAAGTTGAAATATGGACATGCTTTTTATGATACAGCATCTGAAGAAGAGATGTTTACGGTTCCTATTATGGGAAGTGATCAAACAGAACAATATTCTCAGTTGGAATTATCGGATATAATAGAGGCTCGTGTAGAGGAAATTTTAATGTTTGTTCAAGATGAAGTGCGTAAGTTAGGAGTAAAGCAAGTGGCTTCTGGTTATGTACTAACTGGCGGAATTGCTTCTATGCCAGGTGTTCTTGATCTTGCATATGATATTTTACATGAAAATGTTCGTGTAGCAACTCCTGATTATATTGGTGTGCGTGAGCCTCAATATACAAGTGGAGTTGGATTAATTAAACATTCTTATCAAAAAGCTAAATTACGTGGGAAAAATGTGCAGGAAAAGCAAGAACATTTTGAACCAGTACCAGCACCAGCACCAACGCCGGTACAACAGCAACCCGCGAAACAAAAAACTCGTAATCAAAACAATAATAATCAAAATGATGACCGCATGATGTCAAAAGTAAAACGTGTATTCCGTTATTTATGGGATTAAAATTGGACACGAAAAATGAGGTTCTAGGGGGATTTCGACATGTTAGAGTTTGATACTACTCAAGATCAATTAGCGAATATAAAAGTTATCGGTGTCGGCGGTGGCGGAAACAATGCTGTAAACCGTATGATTGAACACGGTGTACAAGGTGTAGACTTTATCGCTGTGAACACTGATGCACAAGCATTAAATCTATCAAAAGCTGAAACAAAAATGCAAATTGGTGGAAAATTAACGCGTGGACTTGGTGCAGGCGCAAACCCTGAAGTAGGGAAAAAAGCTGCAGAAGAAAGTAAAGAACAGATCCAAGAAGCACTTCGTGGTGCGGATATGGTCTTCGTAACTGCCGGTATGGGCGGTGGAACTGGAACTGGTGCAGCTCCAGTTGTTGCTCAAGTTGCAAAAGAATTAGGTGCTTTAACAGTTGGTGTTGTAACACGTCCATTTACTTTTGAAGGACGTAAGCGTGCGACGCAAGCAGCATCTGGTATTGCAGCATTTAAAGAAAATGTAGATACTCTTATTGTAATTCCAAACGATCGCTTATTAGAGATTGTTGATAAAAATACGCCAATGTTAGAAGCATTCCGTGAAGCTGATAACGTATTACGTCAAGGTGTTCAAGGTATTTCGGATTTAATTGCAACGCCAGGTTTAATTAACTTAGACTTTGCAGACGTAAAGACAATTATGTCTAATAGAGGTTCTGCTTTAATGGGTATTGGTTCTGGTAACGGGGAAAATCGTGCTGCAGAAGCTGCGAAAAAAGCGATTTCTAGTCCATTACTAGAAACATCTATTGATGGAGCTCAAGGTGTTATCATGAACATTACGGGTGGCGCTAACTTAAGCTTATATGAAGTACAAGAAGCGGCAGATATCGTAGCTTCAGCTTCAGATCCAGAAGTAAATATGATCTTCGGTTCTGTTATTAACGAAGGATTAAAAGATGATATCGTTGTAACTGTAATTGCAACTGGTTTTGATGATAGCATTGCAACTCAACCACCAAAACCAATTATTCGCCCGAATGCGAACCACACGCAACAACAGCAACAACCAGTAGCTCAACCTTCAAAACAACGTGAAGTAAAACGTGAAATGAAGCGTGAAGAGCCAGTTGTACATGAGCGTCATTCAGATTCAGATGATATCGATATTCCAGCATTTTTACGTAACCGTCGTAGACGATAAAAAAAGGAGCTTTCATGCTCCTTTTTTGTTTTTTTAATGGAAAAGACCTGCTAAGCAGGTCTTTTTTTTATTTGGTATATTTTGTTGGTGAAAATAAGAGTATATCATTCTATGAATTTGTACTTTTATTTTTTACCGACAGATTATGTCTAGAAATCACAAAATAACAAAAAAACACCTCCGCAAATTGACACACTTTCCTATTGGATATGCATTATACTAGTCTCAACTTGAAAAAAGAGGTGAATTGTTTGGTTGTTTACGCCGACGTTGTTTGGTTGTTAAACGCCTGCATTGATTTTCTTTTGCTTTTATTAACAGCTACCGTGTTAAAAAAGAAAATCAAAAAATGGAGGCTTGTGTTAGGGGCATTTATAGGTTCAACTATTGTTATTTTTGCCTTTACTCCTTTTGCTTCTATGATGACACATCCAATTATGAAACTACTGTACTCGTTACTTATTGTGTATACAGCATTTGGGTTTACAACATTTAGAAATTATGCACAAACTGTTTTTACTTTTTACTTTGTAACCTTTATGGTTGGCGGAGGATTAATTGGAACTCATTTCTTTTTGCAAACGAATGAAATGGTAAATGGATTGGTTCAATCTCAGTCAATTTCTTACGGTGATCCAATTAGTTGGTTATTTGTTATTTTTGGTTTTCCAGTAATTTATTATTTTTCTAAAAAGCGTATTGAAAGCGTAGAGGTCACGAAAATACACTATGATCAAATTGTGAAAGTAAAAATTCAATTAGCAGAAGAAGAACTAGAACTGGCAGGTCTTATTGACAGTGGGAACCAACTTTATGACCCATTAACAAAAACACCCGTTATGATTATGCATGTTTCATCATTAGAACATTGCTTACCATCTTGGTTAACAGAACAAATTTATTCCAAAACAGAAATTCCTCAAATACCAGAAAATGATTCTGGTTGGGCGACAAAATTACGCTTAATTCCTTTCCGTGCAGTAGGGGTAGAGAGTCAATTTTTGTGGGCAATTAAGCCTGACAGTGTGCAAGTTGACCATGAAGGTAGTTCTATTGTTGTAAACAAAGTATTAATTGGATTAAATACACAACAGCTTTCTACTAATGGGGAGTATCAATGTATTGTGCATCCAAAAATGTTGATTTCACAAAAAATGGTAATTGCTTAATAATGAGAGGCGGGATAATATGATGAAATTAAAATTTTATTTAGTATACCTTTGGTATAAAGTATTGCTGAAATTAGGAATTAAGACCGATGAAATTTATTATATTGGTGGAAGTGAAGCGTTGCCACCACCGTTAACAAAAGAAGAAGAGGAAGTTCTTTTGAATAAATTGCCAAAAGGAGATCAGGCAGCAAGGTCATTACTTATTGAACGTAACTTAAGGCTCGTTGTATATATAGCAAGAAAGTTTGAAAATACAGGGATAAATATTGAAGATTTGATTAGTATAGGAACAATCGGCCTTATTAAAGCGGTAAATACATTTAATCCAGAAAAGAAAATAAAATTAGCAACATATGCATCGCGTTGTATAGAAAATGAAATTTTAATGCATTTACGTCGAAATAACAAAAATCGTTCGGAAGTTTCTTTTGATGAACCACTAAACATTGATTGGGATGGGAATGAACTGTTATTGTCTGACGTGTTAGGTACAGATGATGATATTATTACAAAAGATTTAGAAGCTACTGTAGATCGTCACCTTTTAATGAAAGCATTACACCAATTAAATGATCGTGAAAAACAAATTATGGAACTTCGGTTTGGGCTTGCTGGAGGAGAGGAAAAGACGCAAAAAGATGTGGCTGATATGCTTGGGATTTCACAGTCATACATTTCGCGTTTAGAAAAAAGAATTATAAAAAGATTACGAAAAGAATTTAATAAAATGGTGTAAAGAATAAGACCAGCCGTTATGTAGGCTGGTCTTATTCTATTTAGTTGTATTAGGAAAGATAATTTAAATAACAAATCGTGAAAAAACCACATGCATAAAATCCCCTTCAAAGGAAATACTTTACACTGTACAGCAACTCCCGATAGGAGGGAACACTTTGACGAGAAACAAAGTAGAAATTTGCGGTGTTGATACAGCTAAACTTCCAGTATTAAAAAATGAAGAGATGCGTAAATTATTTCGTGAAATGCAAAGTGGAGAGATAAGCGCAAGAGAAAAATTAGTGAATGGAAACTTACGTCTTGTACTGAGCGTCATCCAAAGATTTAATAACAGAGGAGAATATGTTGACGATTTATTTCAAGTTGGTTGCATCGGACTTATGAAATCAATTGATAATTTTGATTTAGGCCAAAATGTAAAATTTTCAACGTATGCTGTGCCGATGATTATTGGGGAAATACGCAGATATTTGCGTGATAATAATCCGATTCGCGTATCGCGCTCATTGCGAGATATTGCGTATAAAGCTTTGCAAGTAAGAGAAAAGTTGATTGCAGAAAATTCAAAAGAACCAACAGCAATGGATATTGCAAAAGTGCTAGAAGTAACTCATGAAGAGATAGTATTTGCTTTAGATGCAATTCAAGATCCAGTTTCATTATTTGAACCGATTTATAATGATGGGGGAGATCCTATCTTTGTTATGGATCAGTTAAGTGATGAAAAACAAAAGGACGAGCAGTGGGTTGAAGAATTAGCATTGAAAGAAGGAATGAAGCGTTTAAATGATAGAGAGAAAATGATTATTAGAAAACGTTTCTTCCAAGGAAAGACACAGATGGAAGTTGCAGAAGAAATTGGGATTTCCCAAGCGCAAGTATCACGTTTAGAGAAGTCAGCCATTAAACAAATGAATAAAACGATTCAAGGATAAGGTCTCACCAATTATGGTGAGACCTTTTTATATGTAATATGGTTTGTGCTCATAGTAGGGGATTTGTGTTCATATAATGAAACTAGCATGGTGTTTCGTGTAGGTGGCTTCCTGTAAATATGAGAAACAGTTTCCAATTTGTCATATAAGGGAGAGGATAAAAATGGTGATACGAATTTCAGAGTTACAGATGAAGGATGTTATAAATATTTCAGATGGAAAAAGGATTGGGAATATTGGAGATATTGAAATTGATATGAACACAGGGAAAATTTGTTCTGTTATTATTTCCAAACAGACACGTATGCTAGGTATTTTTGGAAAAGATGTTGAGATTGTAATTCCTTGGAAGGAAATTGTGAAAATTGGGGAAGATGTCATACTTGTAAGAGTAAATCCTGTTAATTCTGTAACAGAATCAATACAAACACCGACAATTTCATAAAGAATATTACAAATTCCTCTTTTTTTTCTGTTAGGATTATGAAAAAATAAAAGTATGGTAAAATAGACAGGAAGTACCATGCTTTTTTCTGTTATTTTAATTAAAAGGAGCCGCTTTATTATGAGAGAACCATTTAAATATGTGGACGGTATACTGTATTTACAAGCGTGGAAAGAACTTGGAAACATTACTGCTGGATTTACGACAAAAGATGGTGGGATAAGTACGGGCTCCTTTCATGCGATGAATTTAGGATTACATGTGAATGATATCGTGGAGAACGTTCATGAAAACAGACGCATTTTAGCAAATAAGTTACAAAAACCATTAGAAAATTGGATTTGCTCTGAACAAGTTCATGCTCATCATGTTGAAAAAGTAGGGCAACAGGAAAAGGGAAGTGGTGTCTATTCATATGAGGACGGCATTTCAAAAACAGATGGCATTTATACGAGTAATGAAGATGTTCTGTTAACGTCTTGTTACGCGGATTGTGTTCCGCTCTATTTTTATGCACCATCACATGGTATGATAGGACTTGCGCATGCTGGATGGAAAGGCACTGTACAAGAGATTGCAAAGGAAATGATTCAAAAGTGGAATGCAGAAGGTATTTCAAGTGATGAAATTCATGTTGCAATTGGGCCGTCGATCGGATCTTGTTGTTATGTTGTGGATGATCGTGTATTAACAGCAGCACAGGAAGTAGTTAGGGGTGCTGTTCCTCATCAAAAAATTTCTGACGGGCAGTACGCAATTAATTTAAAAGAAATTAATCGTATATTATGTGTACAAGCAGGCATAAAAGAAGAGCATATTGTAATGTCATCTCTTTGTACAAGCTGTGAAGAGCAACTATTTTTCTCTCATCGTCGTGATCAAGGTAAGACAGGAAGAATGTTGAGTTTCATAGGTTTTAAGGAGGAAGAAAGCAAGTGACAGTACAAGAAAATTTAGAAATTGTAAACGAAGCTATTAAAGAATCTTGCGCTCGAGCTGGACGTTCGTTGCAAGATATTAAACTTGTTGCAGTTACAAAAACTGTAGGGATTGAAAAAACAAACGAAGTAATTGAAGCTGGAGTTATCGATTTAGGTGAAAATAGAAATGAAGGTTTCTTACAGAAATACGAGCATTTCGGTTCAAAAGTTAATTGGCACTTTATTGGCTCATTACAAACGAGAAAAGTAAAAGAAATCATTAATGAAATTGATTATTTACATTCGTTAGATCGTCTTTCACTGGCGAAAGAAATTCAGAAACGTGCTGATAAGAAAGTGAAATGCTTTATTCAAGTGAAAACCTCATCTGAAGAATCGAAGCAAGGATTGGCAATAGAAGAGGTTGTTTCTTTTATTCAAAGTTTGCAAGAATTCGATAAAATTGAAGTGGTTGGACTAATGACGATGGCTCCATTTACAGAAGAAGAGGAAGAAATCAGACGCTGTTTTAAGGAATTACGTATGCTGCAAACAGAGGTGCAAGAGCTAGAGTTATTACAAGCGCCATGTAAAGAATTATCAATGGGAATGTCCAACGATTACAAGATTGCAATTGAAGAAGGGGCTACATATATTCGTTTGGGAACGATTTTAGTAGGAAAAGCGTAAAAGGAAGGAGAATCTTATTATGAGTTGGTCAAAAGTAAAATACTTCTTTTTTGATACACCGGAAGAAAAAGAAGCAGCTCAATATGGTTATGAAAAGGAGCAAACAGACATGAAAAAGCAGCAAGATCCACCAGAACAACAAGACGTTACGTTTCCGAAAGCGCAACCGAAGCAAAATGTTGTGAGTATTGAAACAGCAAAACAATCTTCAAAAGTTGTTTTATTAGAACCACGCACATATTCGGAAGCACAAGGGATTGCGGACCACTTAAAAGGTAGACGAGCTGTTGTAATTAATTTGCAGAGAATGTCTACTGATCAAGCGGTACGTATCGTTGACTTTTTAAGTGGTACTGTATACGCTATAGGCGGGGACATTCAAAAAATAGGGCCGAAAACATTTATGTGTACACCTGAAAATGTAGATATTGTTGGTGCGATTTCAGAGTTATTCGGTGAAGAAGAAGAAACAAATATAAAGAGGTGGTAATACGCCATGACAACAGTTTTTATAGTGTTAAGTTATGCTATCGAGATTTACTCGTGGGCACTTATTATTTACATTCTCCTATCATGGTTTCCTGGTGCAAAGGAATCATCTTTTGGAGAGTTCCTGGCACGTATTTGTGAACCGTATTTAGAACCATTCCGCCGCTTTATTCCGCCGCTTGGAATGATTGATATTTCTCCAATCGTTGCAATCTTTGCGTTGAAACTTGCTAAAACTGGTTTGTTCAGTTTATTAAGCTATTTCTTATAGTAAGAAGGTAAATACATGAGCATCTACGAACATTTTAGGCCTGATGAGGAGGTCTTTGTGGATAAAGTGCTAGAGTGGAAGCGAGCGGCGGAGTACCATCAAGTGAAGTTAACGGATTTTCTTGATCCTAGGCAACAACAAATTGTTTCTATGGTAATAGGACAAGGTGATGTTGCTGTGCAATTTGGTGGTGCAACGCCTCATGCAGAGCGTAAAAGAGCACTTATTTATCCAGACTATCTAGAATTAAATGAAGAAGAATTTCAAGTAGAAGTATTAGAAATTGACTATCCTTCCAAGTTTTATACGCTAGAACATAGGCAAATATTAGGTACATTTATGTCTCTTGGTTTAACAAGAGAAAAATGTGGTGATATTTTGCTGCAAGAAAATCGTGCCCAAATTGTAGTTGCGAAAGAAATTGTATCGTATATTGAGATGAACTTACAATCAATAGGGAAAGTAAAAGTCTCTTTAGCGTCAGTGCAAGGAGAACAAATTCTACAGATACATGAAACGTGGGGAGAGAAATCTGGAACGGTTTCTTCACTTCGTTTAGATGTTATGTTAGCTGAAATGTTACATTTATCTAGACAGAAAGTACAACCTTTCATAAAAAATGGTTTAGTAAAAGTCAATTGGAAAACAGTGGAGCAAACTTCTTATGAATGTTATCCAGGAGATGTTTTTTCTGTTAGAGGATATGGCCGAAGTAAATTATTTTCTGTAGAAGGTAGAACAAAACGCGACAAATGGAGAATTTTGTATGGTATACTAAAATGATTGGTTTTTTAGAAGGAAATCCTCCTATTTTGTCGAAGAAAAGATATAATTGAAAGAGGAAATTTAGATAACTACTTGGAGGTGGCGTTGTGCCGTTAACACCATTAGATATTCATAACAAAGAATTTGGTCGCGGATTCCGTGGCTATGATGAAGATCAAGTAAATGAGTTTCTTGATCAAATTATCAAAGATTATGAATTGGTCATTCGTGAGAAAAAAGCTTTAGAAGAAAAAGTTGCGCAGTTAGAAGGGAAGTTAGATCATTTCTCTAATATTGAAGATACGTTAAACAAATCTATCGTTGTTGCACAAGAAGCAGCGGAAGAAGTAAAACGTAATGCGCAAAAAGAAGCGAAATTAATTGTGCGTGAAGCTGAAAAGAATGCTGATCGTATTATTAACGAAGCATTAGTAAAATCAAGAAAAGTTGCTTTTGATATTGAAGAGCTAAAGAAACAAGCGAAAGTATTCCGAACTCGTTTCCGTATGTTATTAGAAACACAGCTTGAGATGTTAAACAACGATGATTGGGATAAACTAATTGAATTAGAAGACGAAGTAGATGAACTGTTGAAAAAAGAAGAAACAGTGTAAGCTTGACGTTTTTCTCATTATTACATATAATTTTAAACAACATATTTATTAAGAAAAACGAAGATAGGGATAAGTACCTTTTCAAACCTTATATAGCGAACTGAGGATGGTGTAAGCTCAGGATAAGGAGATAGTGGGAATATCACCCTGGAGTTCCGCGCTGAACAAATAGAGTAAGCGTAGGCGTGTATTCGCGTTAAGAATATAAAGAGGATTCTATACATATGTATATGATCTACTAGGGTGGTACCGCGGGAGACTTTCTCGTCCCTTTTGGGGATGAGAAGGTCTCTTTTTTATTCCGTTTTTTAAGTATTTCTTTTATACATGTAAGGAGGAATTGAGCATGGAGTACAAAAATACATTACTGATGCCAAAAACAGAGTTCCCAATGCGTGGGAATTTACCAAAACGTGAGCCTGCAATGCAAGAAAAATGGGCTGAAATGAATATTTACGAAAAAGTACAAGAACATACAAAAGGTCGTCCTTTATTTGTATTGCATGATGGACCTCCATATGCGAATGGTGACATTCATATGGGACATGCATTAAATAAAGTATTAAAAGACTTTATTGTTCGTTATAAATCAATGACTGGTTTTAGTGCGCCATATGTTCCGGGATGGGATACGCACGGTTTACCAATTGAACAAGCTTTAACAAATAAAGGTGTAAAACGTAAAGAAATGACAGTTGCTGAGTTCCGTAAGTTATGTGCAGAGTATGCATATGAACAAGTAGAACGTCAACGTGAACAATTTAAGCGTCTAGGTGTACGTGCAGATTGGGATAATCCATATATTACTTTAGAGCCAGCTTATGAAGCACAACAAATTAAAGTGTTTGGTGACATGGCGAAAAAAGGTTATATCTATAAAGGTCAAAAACCAGTTTACTGGTCTCCAACGAGTGAATCTGCTTTAGCGGAAGCTGAAATTGAATATCAAGATAAAAAATCAGCATCTATTTACGTAGCATTCCCTGTAAAAGATGGAAAGAACGTATTAGAAGGTGATGAAAAGTACATCATTTGGACAACAACACCTTGGACATTACCTGCAAACTTAGGTATTTCTGTTCATCCAGAGCTTGAATATAGCATTGTAAAAGTAAATGATGAGAAATATATCATTGCTTCTGAGCTGTTTGAGACAGTTGCAAAAACGTTAGAGTGGGAAAATGCTGAAGTTGTGAAAACAGTAAAAGGTAGCGAACTTGAGTATACAGTTGCAAAACATCCATTCTACGATCGTGATTCATTAGTTATGCTAGGAGATCACGTAACAACAGATGCAGGTACAGGTTGTGTTCATACAGCACCAGGACACGGGGAAGATGACTTCGTTGTTGGTAAAAAGTATGGATTAGAAGTACTTTGCCCAGTTGATGATAAAGGTGTATTAACAAATGAGGCACCTGGATTTGAAGGCTTATTCTATGATAAAGCTAACAAACCAATTACAGAAAAATTAGAAGAAGTAGGCGCGTTACTGAAACTAACATTCATTACACATTCATACCCACATGATTGGAGAACGAAAAAACCAATTATTTTCCGTGCGACAGCACAGTGGTTTGCATCTATTGAAGCATTCCGTAAAGAATTAATAGAAGCTGTAGCAGAAACAAAATGGGTACCAGCATGGGGAGAAACTCGTCTTCATAATATGGTTCGTGACCGTGGTGACTGGTGTATTTCTCGTCAGCGTGCATGGGGTGTGCCAATTCCGGTATTCTATGCTGAGAATGGTGATCCAATTATTACGGATGAAACAATTAACCATGTAGCAGATTTATTCCGTGAACACGGTTCTAACGTATGGTTCGAGCGTGAAGCGAAAGATCTATTACCAGAAGGATTTACACATCCAGGTAGCCCAAATGGTGAATTCCGTAAAGAAACAGACATCATGGATGTATGGTTCGATTCAGGTTCTTCTCACCAAGCGGTATTAGAAGAGCGCGAAGATTTACAGCGTCCAGCTGATTTATATTTAGAAGGATCTGACCAGTATCGTGGTTGGTTTAACTCTTCATTATCAACAGCAGTTGCTGTAACAGGTAAAGCTCCATATAAAGGCGTACTAAGCCACGGTTTCGTACTAGATGGTGAAGGACGTAAAATGAGTAAGTCGATTGGAAACATCGTCGTACCGAAGAAAATCATGGATCAATTAGGCGGAGACATTTTACGCTTATGGGTATCTTCTGTTGACTATCAATCTGACGTACGTATTTCAGATGATATTTTAAAACAAGTAGCAGAAGTGTATCGTAAAATCCGTAACACATTCCGTTTCTTATTAGGAAACTTAGACGACTTTAAGCCAAGTGAAAATGCAGTAGCTGTAGCTGAACTTCGTGAAGTAGATCGTTACATGTTAGTAAAATTAAATGACTTAATTACAAAAGTTAAAGAAGCATATGAGACATACGATTTCGCTGCTGTGTATCATGCAATTCATAACTTCTGTACAATTGATTTAAGTTCATTCTACTTAGACTTTGCAAAAGACATCTTATACATTGAAGGTGCAAACCACGAAGATCGTCGTGCAATTCAAACTGTATTATATGATGTTCTTGTTGCGTTAACGAAACTTGTAACACCAATCTTACCGCACACAGCTGATGAAGTATGGCCATATATTCCAGGCGTAACAGAAGAAAGTGTACAATTAACTGATATGCCAGAAGCTGTACAATTAGATGACGCGGAAGCGTTAAAAACAAAATGGGATGCATTTATGACATTACGTGATGACGTGTTAAAAGCACTAGAAGTAGCTCGTAATGAAAAAGTAATCGGTAAGTCACTAAATGCAAGCATTACGCTATATCCAACTGCAGAAATGAAAGCTATGTTAGAGTCTATTAGCGAAGACTTAAAGCAATTATTCATCGTTTCTGAGTATAAACTTGGTGGTATGATGGATGAAGCGCCAGCAGATGCACCGAAGTATGAACATACAGCGGTTGTTGTTGTTCAAGCAACTGGTGAAACATGTGAACGTTGTTGGGTAGTTTCAGAAACAATTGGTAAAGATGCTGAACATGAAACATTATGTGAGCGTTGTGCAACAGTTGTTAAAGAAAACTATGTAAAATAATAAAAAACTGACTGCTATTGATGCGGTCAGTTTTTTTGTTGATGGTATATCAAGATCACTTTCAGACTCTTTCCTGTGAAGGAAAAATGTGTGTGAGGTAAGCAAATAAATTTCGGACACACTAACTGTACATTACAGCTAGGAGGAATGTACACGTGAATGAAATTTACATGGAAATAAAAGAAGAATTGCAATTGATGAGAAAAGAGTTGCAAGAGAGACTAGCTAAAGAAGTAATGCACAAATATGATGTCGAGTTCAGCCAAGAGCTTGGATATGAAATTAAGGAAGAGATAAAGAAAAAATTGCTATTACATGATATAAAAGAGGATTTAAAGGATGTAGAACGCGCATTATTTAAAATGGAAATAGACATGTATGGTATTTGTGAAGAGACGGGGAGATTAATTTCGACAAAGCAAATGAAGACAATGCCGACTGCCCGTACGATTCATGAATTCTTCTACGAAAAGGTAAATGTATGAATACGCACAACGATATTATATTACCTTTTTAAATTTATTTTATTCTTCTATAAAGGTTCATTGTGAAAAGGTAGCAGCTATGCTAAAATTTTGAGGTACACTGTCTTTGTGGGGGAAATGAAAATGATATATTATGTAATAGCGTTATTCGTCATTGCTATCGATCAAATATCGAAGTGGTTAATTGTAAAGAACATGGAATTGGGTACGAGTATTCCGATTATCGACAATGTATTATACATAACATCACATCGAAATAGAGGCGCTGCTTGGGGTATTTTAGAAAATAAAATGTGGTTCTTCTACATTATTACAGTTGTTTTTGTAGTGTTTATTGTATTTTATATGAAAAAGTATGCGAAAACAGACAAGCTTCTAGGTATTTCGTTAAGCCTAATTTTGGGCGGGGCAATTGGTAACTTTATTGATCGTGTATTTAGACAAGAAGTAGTGGATTTCATTCACGTGTATATTTTCTCGTACAACTATCCAGTATTCAATATAGCTGATTCAGCATTATGTATTGGTGTTGTATTAATTATTATTCAAACATTATTAGAAGGCAAGAAAGCGAAGGAGTAATTGAATGAGTGAAGTAGTACAAGTAACAGTTGCAGCAGAGCAAAAAAACGAGCGAATTGATAAATTCGTTGCAGGGATAAATAACGAATGGTCACGTACGCAAGTGCAGCAATGGATTAAAGATGACGTTGTGACAGTAAACGGAAAAGCGGTAAAAGGGAATTATAAAGTAAAAGAAGAAGATGAAATTACAGTAACAATTCCTGAACCAGAAGAGTTAGATATTCAACCAGAGGATTTAAATTTAGAAATTTATTATGAAGATGCAGATGTGCTTGTTGTAAATAAGCCACGTGGTATGGTTGTACATCCAGCACCAGGGCATACAAGTGGTACACTTGTAAACGGCCTTATGCACCATTGTACAGACTTATCAGGCATTAACGGTGTAATGCGTCCAGGTATCGTGCATCGTATCGATAAAGATACATCTGGACTATTAATGGTTGCTAAAAATGATATGGCACATGAATCGCTTGTAAATCAGCTTGTAGCAAAAACAGTAACGAGACGTTACAAAGCGATTGTACACGGTGTGATTCCGCATGATAAGGGAACGATTGATGCTCCGATTGCTCGTGATAAGAAAGAGCGTCAAAGTATGACAGTTGATGAAAATGGTAAGAACGCTGTTACGCACTTCCAAGTGTTAGAACGCTTTAAAGACTTTACGCTTGTAGAATGTCGCTTAGAAACGGGACGTACGCACCAAATTCGTGTTCATATGAAATATATTGGCTATCCACTTGCAGGAGATCCGAAGTATGGTCCGAAGAAAACGTTAGATATGAATGGACAAGCACTTCATGCGGGTATTTTAGGCTTTGATCATCCTCGTACTGGTGAATATATTCAGTTTGAGGCACCGATTCCAGAAGTGTTTGAAGACTTATTAAATATTTTACGAAAATAGTATTGACAAATCATAAGAAAACTGAGATACTGACAACAGTTAAATAATGATCCTTTAACACAGCCCCGTGAGGTTGAGAAGGTAACGGTTTGAAATACTTAGGGTATGTTGTACCCTTTTTTCAAAAGTCCTCTCGCACACGCTGAGAGGACTTTTTTTATACCATTACTCTCACGCAAGAAAAAAGCTTGGAGGTGTAGAGCATGCAAGAGAAAGCTGTCGTTTTAGATGACCAAATGATTCGCCGCGCTTTAACACGAATTAGTCATGAAATCGTGGAACGAAATAAAGGTGTCGATAATTGTGTTCTTGTCGGAATTAAAACTCGTGGAATTTTTATTGCACAACGTTTGGCAGAACGAATTGGTCAAATTGAAGGAAAAGAAATGGAAGTTGGAGAGTTAGACATTACGTTATATCGTGATGATTTAACACTACAATCGAAAAATAAAGAACCACTTGTAAAAGGTTCTGATATCCCTGTAGATATTACGAAGAAGAAAGTTATCCTTGTGGATGACGTATTATATACAGGAAGAACAGTTCGAGCAGCAATGGATGCTCTTATGGATTTAGGTAGACCATCTCAAATCCAATTGGCGGTTCTTGTTGATAGAGGTCATCGCGAATTACCAATTCGCGCTGATTATGTAGGGAAGAACATTCCAACATCAAGTGAAGAGCGTATCGAAGTTGATTTGCAAGAGACAGATCAACAAGATCGAGTAAGCATATACGATAAGTAAAGCCCTTTTAAATGTAGTCCTGTGAGGCTGCCAAAGGGTCTTGGCTTTCATATGTCAAATTTGGCATACGAAAGTGTAGGACTCTTTGTGCACAGGCACAAAGAGTTTTTTTATTGCAAAGATTTAAACTGAAGGAGGATGTAACAATGGAACAAAAGCCAGTGTTAGACGTTAATGAAGTACCGAAACCGGGAAAATGGTTATTTTTAAGTATACAACATTTGTTCGCGATGTTTGGATCAACAGTGCTTGTTCCGTTTTTAACAGGATTGAATCCATCAGTAGCATTAATATCAAGTGGATTAGGAACGTTAGCGTTCCTTCTTATAACGAAAGGTCAAGTACCTGCCTATCTAGGATCATCATTCGCCTTTATCGCACCGATTATAACAGCGAAAACGGCAGGTGGACCGGGAGCAGCAATGCTTGGTGGTTTGCTAGCAGGACTTGTGTACATCTTAATCTCACTAGGAATTAAGAAATCAGGATCAGAGTGGATTATGAAATTACTACCACCAATCGTAGTTGGTCCAGTAGTAATGGTAATCGGTCTAGCTTTAGCACATACAGCAGTTAATATGGCGATGAACGGTGCGGATGGCAAATATAGCTTTACACACTTTTCAGTAGCGCTAGTAACATTAGCAATTACAATTATATGCTCGATATTTGGAAGAGGATTTTTCAGTATCATACCAGTGTTACTTGGCATTATCGGCGGATATATCTTCGCTTACTTCCAAGGGCTAGTAGACTTAAAGCCGGTAGCTGAGGCAAAATGGTTTGTTGTACCAGATTTCACAGTACCATTTGTAACATATACACCAGAGTTTTCATGGAAGATTGTACTCTTGATGGTACCAGTTGCACTAGTAACAATATCAGAACATATCGGACATCAAATTGTTCTTGGAAATGTTATTAAAAGAGATTTAATTGAAAAACCAGGTTTACACCGTTCAATCTTCGGTGACGGAGTAGCAACATTAATTGCGTCACTAATCGGTGGGCCACCGAATACAACGTATGGTGAAAACATCGGCGTGCTAGCAATTACGAGAGCATACAGTGTATACTTATTCATCGGTTCAGCAGTATTCGCAATCATGTTCGGGTTTATCGGTAAGATTTCTGCACTGATTCATTCGATCCCAACACCAGTTATGGGTGGTGTATCAATCTTACTATTCGGTGTAATCGCATCAAGCGGATTACGCATGATGGTAGATGATAAAACAGATTTAAGTGACAAACGAAACTTAATGATTGCATCAGTAATATTAGTAATCGGTATTGGTGGAGCGGTACTTCACGTAGGAGAATCATTCCAAGTAGAAGGAATGGCACTAGCAGCAATTGTAGGTGTACTGTTAAATCTACTACTACCGGAAACGAAACAAATAAAACAATCTAAGCAGATTGCTTCATAATAATAACCTTTTAATTCAGTCCTGTGAGACCGGAAAGGGTGGCTTCTTTCTTGCACCCTAGTCTCACATGACTAGGGTATTTTTATGCAAAGGTTGTTATAAAAATTCAAAAGTGGTAACATAAAAATCAGAAAGATGAGGGATGACGATGAGCCATTTGTTAACGATGAGTGAATTATCGGAAGTAGAAATTTCAGAAATCCTAAAAGATGCAGAAGATTTTGCGAATGGAAAAGAGAGCAAAACGACAGAGCAAACTTTTGTTGCGAACTTGTTTTTTGAGAATAGTACGAGAACGAGATTTAGCTTTGAAGTTGCTGAGAAGAGATTAGGACTTGATGTTTTAAACTTTTCAGCTGATGCATCTAGCGTACAAAAAGGAGAAACTTTATACGATACGATAAGAACACTAGAATCAATCGGAACAAAAGCAGTGGTCATCCGCCACGAGCAAGATCGCTACTTCGATGAACTAAAAGATCAGGTGAATATTCCAATCTTAAACGCTGGAGATGGATGCGGAAACCACCCAACGCAGTGCCTACTCGATCTTCTTACAATTAAACAAGAGTTTGGAAGATTTGAAGGTTTGAAGATCGCAATAGTAGGAGATGTTCGTCATAGCCGAGTAGCACGTTCTAATGCAGAAGCATTAACGAAGCTTGGTGCAACAATTTACTTTGCAAGTCCAGAAGAGTGGAAAGATGAAGACAACACATTTGGAACATACAAACCATTAGATGAACTTGTTCCAGAAGTTGATGTAATGATGTTACTCCGTGTACAACATGAGCGTCATGATCATTATGAAACAGACATTATGAAAGAATATCATGAGAAACACGGATTAACAGTAGAAAGAGAAAAGCGTATGAAAGAAGGAAGCATTATTATGCATCCAGCTCCTGTAAACCGTGATGTTGAAATTGCAAGTGAACTTGTTGAGTGTGAGCGTTCACGCATATTTAAACAAATGGAAAATGGAGTTTACGTAAGAATGGCTGTACTAAAACGCGCCTTACCAAATGTATTAGGAGGAATGAAACATGAATTATTTGTTTAAAAATGGTCGTTATATGAATGAAGAAGGAAAAATCGTAGCAACGGATCTTCTCGTACAAGACGGTAAAATCGCTAAGGTAGCAGAAAATATTACGGCAGATAATGCTGAAGTAATCGATGTGAACGGAAAGTTAATCGCACCTGGATTAGTAGATGTACACGTACATCTTCGTGAACCAGGTGGTGAACATAAAGAAACAATTGAAACAGGTACACTAGCAGCGGCAAAAGGTGGATTCACTACAATTTGCGCAATGCCAAATACACGTCCGGTACCAGATTGCAGAGAACATATGGAAGACTTGCAAAAACGTATTGAAGAAAAAGCTCATGTTAACGTACTACCATACGGAGCAATTACAGTACGTCAAGCTGGTTCTGAAATGACAGATTTCGAAACATTAAAAGAACTTGGAGCATTTGCTTTCACAGATGACGGCGTAGGCGTACAAGATGCGAGCATGATGTTAGCGGCTATGAAACGTGCAGCAAAATTAGATATGGCAGTAGTTGCGCACTGTGAAGAGAATACGCTTATTAATAAAGGTTGTGTACATGAAGGGAAGTTTTCTGAGAAACACGGATTAAACGGTATCCCATCAGTATGTGAATCTGTACATATTGCAAGGGATATACTGCTTGCTGAAGCAGCAGATTGCCACTATCACGTATGTCATGTAAGTACGAAAGGTTCGGTACGTGTAATCCGTGATGCGAAACGCGCTGGAATTAAAGTAACAGCAGAAGTAACACCGCATCACCTAGTGTTATGTGAAGATGATATCCCATCAGCTGATCCTAACTTTAAAATGAACCCACCGCTTCGTGGAAAAGAAGACCATGCAGCATTAATTGAAGGTTTATTAGATGGAACGATCGATATGATTGCAACTGACCATGCACCGCATACAGCGGAAGAGAAAGCACAAGGAATTGAAAGAGCACCGTTTGGAATTACTGGTTTTGAAACAGCATTCCCGCTTCTATACACAAACCTTGTGAAAAAAGGAATTATTACATTAGAACAATTAATTCAATTCTTAACAGAAAAGCCAGCTGATACATTCGGCTTAGAAGCAGGTCGCCTGAAAGAAGGTAGAACAGCTGATATTACAATCATTGATTTAGAACAAGAAGAAGAGATTGACCCAACAACATTCTTATCAAAAGGAAAAAATACACCATTCGCAGGTTGGAAATGCCAAGGATGGCCGGTAATGACAATCGTTGGTGGTAAGATCGCATGGCAAAAGGAGAGTGCATTAGTATGAAAAGACAACTTATCTTAGAAGATGGAACAGTATTAATTGGAACAGGTTTCGGAGGCGAAATCGAAAAGTCAGGTGAGGTTGTATTTACAACAGGAATGACTGGATATCAAGAAACATTATCTGATCCATCATATTGCGGTCAAATCGTAACATTCACGTACCCATTAATCGGAAACTACGGCATTAACCGTGACGATTTTGAATCCATTCACCCATCTGTAAATGGTTTAATCGTAAACGAAATTTGTGATCATCCATCAAACTTCCGTAATGAAATTTCGTTAAATGATTACTTGAAAGAAAGAAATATCCCAGGATTAGCAGGGATTGATACGAGAAAATTAACGAGAAAAATTCGTCAATACGGTACATTACGCGGACGCCTTTGTAATATGGATGCAGATGTAGAGTACATTGTAAGTCAATTAAAAGCGACAGTATTTACAGATCATGTAAAACGCGTATCAACGAAAGATCCATACCCAAGCCCAGGTCGTGGTCACCGAGTTGTACTAGTAGACTTCGGTATGAAACATGGTATTTTACGAGAATTAAATAAGCGTGACTGTGATGTAATTGTAGTTCCTTACAACACAACAGCAGAAGAAATTTTACGCCTTAGCCCAGATGGAATTATGTTAAGTAATGGACCTGGAGATCCGAAAGATGTACCAGAAGCAATTGAAATGTTAAAAGACATTATCGGTAAAGTTCCTTTATTCGGAATTTGCCTAGGACATCAATTGTTCGCTCTAGCATCAGGTGCAAATACAAGTAAGTTGAAATTTGGTCACCGTGGTTTAAACCATCCAGTAAAAAATCTTGCAACTGGAAAAGTAGCAATTACATCTCAAAACCACGGATACGCAGTAGAAGAAGAATCAGTTGAAAATACAGATCTTGAAATTACACATGTTGCTTTAAACGATGGAACGGTAGAAGGTCTTCGTCATAAGAAGTTCCCAGCATTTACAGTACAATACCATCCAGAAGCTTCAGCGGGACCAGAAGATGCAAATGATTTATTCGAAGATTTCTTAACAATGATTGAAAACTTCAAGAAAGAAGGGGAAGAGTTATGCCAAAACGCCTAGACATTAACACAATTTTAGTAATCGGATCAGGACCAATTGTAATTGGGCAAGCAGCGGAGTTTGACTACTCTGGTACACAAGCTTGTCAATCTCTTAAAGAGGAAGGTTACAAAGTAATCCTTGTTAACTCTAACCCAGCAACAATTATGACGGATACTGCAACAGCAGATAAAGTATACATCGAGCCATTAACATTAGAATTCGTAAGCCGTATTATTCGTAAAGAACGTCCTGATGCAATCCTACCAACATTAGGTGGTCAAACAGGTTTAAACATGGCTGTTGAACTTGCAAAATCAGGCGTACTTGACGAGTGCGGAGTTGAAATTTTAGGAACAAAATTATCAGCAATCGAGCAAGCGGAAGATCGTGATTTATTCCGTACATTAATGCAAGATTTAAATGAACCAACACCACCAAGTGAAATTATTCATAACCTTGATGAAGCATATGGATTTGTAAATGAAATTGGTTACCCAGTAATCGTTCGACCAGCGTTCACATTAGGAGGAACGGGCGGCGGAATTTGCCATAACGAAGAAGAGCTAATTGAAATCGTAACAAGTGGTTTAAAACATAGTCCAGTAACACAATGTTTATTAGAGAAAAGTATTGCTGGCTGTAAGGAAATTGAATATGAAGTAATGCGTGATTCAAATGATAACGCGATTGTAGTATGTAACATGGAAAACATCGATCCAGTTGGTGTTCACACAGGTGATTCGATTGTAGTAGCACCGAGCCAAACGCTAAGCGACCGTGAATATCAAATGTTACGTAACACTTCATTACGAATTATTCGTGCACTAGGAATTGAAGGCGGATGTAACGTTCAGCTTGCGCTTGATCCATATAGCTTCCAATACTATGTAATCGAAGTAAATCCACGTGTAAGTCGTTCATCTGCACTAGCATCTAAAGCAACTGGATATCCAATTGCGAAATTAGCAGCAAAAATTGCAGTCGGCTTAACGTTAGATGAAATTGTAAACCCAGTAACACAAAAAACTTACGCTTGTTTCGAGCCAGCGTTAGACTATGTTGTTTCAAAAATTCCACGTTGGCCGTTTGATAAGTTTGAATCAGCGAACAGAACGCTTGGAACACAAATGAAAGCAACTGGTGAAGTTATGTCAATCGGACGTAACTTAGAAGAATCATTACTAAAAGCAGTTCGTTCTTTAGAGCTTGGCATTTATCACTTAGAATTAGACCACTTAAAAGAACTTGATAAAGAAACGATGAAAAAACGTATCATTAAAGCGGATGATGAACGACTGTTTATTGTAGCAGAAGCAATTCGCCAAGGTGTAACGAAAGAAGAAATCAATGAATGGTGTGAAATGGACTTCTTCTTCTTACAAAAAGTTGAAAACATCGTAAATATGGAACGTGAAGTAAAAGCGAACGTAGGAAATATGGAAGTACTACAAACTGCAAAAGAAATGGGCTTCAGCGATCACTACATTGCAGCAGCTTGGAACAAAACGGAGCGCGAAATTTACGATATGCGTAAAGAAAATAATATGATGCCAGTATTCAAAATGGTAGATACTTGTGCGGCAGAGTTTGAATCTGCAACGCCATATTACTACAGCACATATGCGGACGAAAATGAATCGATTGTAACAGATCGTAAGAGTGTAGTAGTTCTAGGATCTGGTCCGATCCGCATTGGTCAAGGTGTTGAGTTTGATTACGCAACAGTTCACTCAGTATGGGCAATTAAAGAAGCTGGATATGAAGCAATTATCATTAACAACAACCCAGAAACAGTTTCAACAGACTTCAGTATTTCTGACAAATTATACTTTGAACCATTAACGATTGAAGATGTAATGCACATTATCGATTTAGAAAAACCAGAAGGTGTTATCGTTCAGTTCGGTGGACAAACGGCAATTAACTTAGCAGCGAAACTAGAAGAACACGGTGTGAAAATTTTAGGAACATCACTTGAAGACTTAGACCGTGCAGAAGATCGTGATAAATTCGAAGCTGCTTTAACAAAACTTGGCATCCCGCAACCAGTTGGTAAAACAGCAACGACTGTAGAACAAGCGGTAGCAATCGCAGAAGAAATTGGTTACCCAGTATTAGTAAGACCATCTTACGTACTAGGTGGACGTGCAATGGAAATCGTATATCGTCAAGAAGAACTGCTGCACTACATGAAAAATGCAGTTAAAGTTCATGCAGATCACCCAGTATTAATCGACCGTTACATGGTTGGTAAAGAAATTGAAGTAGATGCAATTTCGGATGGTGAGAATGTATTCATTCCAGGTATTATGGAACATATTGAACGCGCTGGAGTTCACTCTGGTGACTCAATTGGAGTATATCCACCACAAAGTTTATCTGAAAAACTAAAAGAACAAATCATTGAACATACAATTGCACTTGGAAAAGGATTAAACATTGTTGGATTACTAAATATCCAGTTTGTAGTATTCAAAGATCAAGTGTACGTAATTGAAGTAAATCCACGTGCAAGCCGTACAGTACCGTTCTTAAGTAAAATTACAGGCGTACCGATGGCGAATGTTGCAACGAAAGTTATTTTAGGGCAAGACCTAGTAGAGCAAGGATACGGAACTGGCTATCACCCAGAAGAGAAAGAAGTATATGTAAAAGCTCCGGTATTCTCATTCGCGAAACTACGCTCAGTTGATACAACATTAGGACCTGAAATGAAATCAACAGGGGAAGTAATGGGTAAAGACTTAACGCTTGAAAAAGCATTATATAAAGGATTAGTTGCTTCTGGAATTAACATCCCAACGCACGGCTCAGTAATCATTACTGTAGCGGATAAAGATAAAGAAGAGGCAATGGAAATTGCAAAACGTTTCCACGAAATCGGCTATAACTTATTAGCAACAGCTGGAACAGCACAATCATTAGAAGAGCAAAATATCCCAGTACAAGTTGTAAACAAAATTGATTCTGAAGACTACAACTTACTAGATATTATCCGTCAAGGAAAAGCACAGTTTGTAATTAACACATTAACAAAAGGTAAACAACCAGCGCGTGATGGTTTCCGCATTCGCCGTGAATCAGTAGAAAATGGTGTGGCTTGCTTAACATCACTTGATACAACGAGAGCAATCTTACGAGTATTAGAATCTATGACATTCTCAGCTCATTCAATGAAAGAAATTACGCAAACAAAGCGTCACGAGGTGGTACATGCATGATGCAAAAGCAAAATATGATCGTCGTTAATCAAAAAGAAATCGCAAAAAATATTTACGAATTAGTGCTTCAAGGAACGTTAGTACAGCAAATGAACGAACCAGGGCAGTTTGTACACATTAAGGTAGCAGAGGGCATTGCGCCCCTTCTGCGCCGCCCAATTAGTATTTGTAATGTAGATCAAGAGAAGAACGAATTTACAATGCTATATCGTGCCGAAGGACAAGGGACAAAAACATTAGCAACTAGAAAACAAGGTGAAATGGTAGATGTACTAGGACCATTAGGACACGGTTTTCCTGTAGAAGAAGCAGAAGCTGGTCAAACAGCTTTACTAGTAGGCGGGGGAATTGGTGTACCACCACTTTATGAATTATCACAGCGCCTCGTTGCAAAAGGTGTACGTGTTATTCACATCTTAGGCTTTCAAACGAAAGATGTAGTTTTCTATGAAGAAAAATTTGCGGAACTTGGTGATACGTACGTTGCAACAGTAGACGGTACACACGGTACAAAAGGATTTGTCACAGATGTAATTGATAATTACGGAATTGACTTTGATATTCTTTATTCATGTGGTCCGTTAGCGATGCTTCGTGCATTAGAAGGACGTTACAAAGAGAAAAAAGCCTATATTTCATTAGAAGAACGTATGGGCTGTGGTATTGGAGCTTGTTTCGCATGTGTATGCCACTTACAAGAAGATCCAAGTGGACATTCTTACAAGAAGGTGTGTAGCGACGGACCAGTATTTCCAATCGGGGAGGTTGTACTATGAACAGATTGCAAGTTGAATTACCAGGATTATCATTAAAAAATCCAATTATACCGGCATCTGGATGCTTTGGGTTTGGTCGTGAATATGCACAGTTTTACGATTTAAGTGTATTAGGATCAATCATGATTAAAGCGACGACAGAACAACCACGTTATGGAAATCCGACGCCTCGTGTTGCTGAAACACCAGGCGGCATGCTAAATGCAATCGGACTTCAAAACCCGGGATTAGACAAAGTAATGAATTCGGAATTACCATGGTTAGAACAATTTGACCTTCCAATTATTGCGAACGTTGCAGGCTCACAAGCTGAGGATTACGTAGCGGTTGCGAAGGAAATTTCTAAAGCGCCTAATGTCCATGCACTAGAATTAAATATTTCTTGTCCGAACGTAAAAACAGGTGGTATCGCCTTTGGTACAAATCCTGAAATTGCTGCTGATTTAACGAAGCGAGTAAAAGAGGTTTCTGAAGTACCTGTATACGTGAAGTTGTCACCGAACGTGGCAAACATTGTGGAAATTGCAAAAGCGATTGAAAATGCAGGTGCAGATGGTTTAACGATGATTAATACATTGCTTGGTATGCGTCTAGATTTAAAAACAGCTAAACCAATTTTAGCAAACCGTACAGGTGGATTATCAGGTCCTGCGATTAAGCCAGTAGCAATTCGCATGGTACATGAAGTAAGCCAAGCGGTAAACATTCCGATTATCGGAATGGGTGGTATTGAGACAGCGGAAGATGTAATTGAATTCTTCTATGCTGGCGCAAGCGCAGTTGCAGTAGGTACAGCGAACTTTATTGATCCGTTCGTATGTCCGACAATTATTGAAGAGTTACCAGCATTACTAGATGAATTAGGATTTGATCACATTTCGGAATGTCAAGGAAGGAGCTGGAAGCAAACATGTCACAGTCGTTAATCGTTGCATTAGATTTTCCAGGGAAACAAGATGTAGAACAATTCTTGCGCCACTTTGAAGGGGAAAAGTTATTTGTCAAAGTTGGTATGGAGTTATTTTACAAAGAAGGCCCTGCGATTATTACGTACTTAAAAGAAAAAGGACATAAGATTTTTCTAGATTTAAAACTTCATGATATTCCGAATACAGTAAAAAGCGCTATGCGTAGCCTAGCTAGTCTAGATGTTGATATGGTAAATGTTCATGCTGCTGGGGGAAGCAGTATGATGAAAGCTGCGATTGAGGGATTAGAGGAAGGTAAGCAAGAAGGAAAAGAGAGACCGATTTGTATTGCAGTTACACAACTAACAAGCACTTCGGAAGCTATGATGAAAAAAGAGATCGGCATTGAGAAAACGTTAGAAGAAGCGGTTGCTCATTATGCAAAACTAACGAAAGAAAGTGGACTTGATGGCGTTGTTTGTTCAACACTTGAAGTTCCAAAATTACGTGAAGTATGCGGAAATGAATTTGTAACAGTAACACCGGGGATTCGTCTTGCAAGCGATGATGTAAATGACCAAGTGCGCGTAGCAACACCGAAACGTGCGAGGGAACTTGGCTCAAGCTACATCGTAGTTGGACGTAGTATTACAAAAGCAGAAAATCCGCTTGAAGCGTATAAAACAGTAAAACAACAGTGGGAAGGTGTAACAGTATGAAAAAAGAAATCGCATCGCATTTATTAGAAATTGGAGCAGTATTTTTACAACCGAATGATCCATTCACTTGGTCTTCAGGTATGAAATCGCCAATTTATTGTGATAACCGTTTAACTTTATCTTATCCAAAAGTACGTCAAGCGATTGCAGCTGGATTAGAAGAGTTGATTAAAGAGCACTTCCAAACTGTAGAAGTTATTGCAGGAACAGCAACTGCTGGTATTGCGCACGCTGCATGGGTAAGCGATCGTATGGATTTACCAATGTGCTACGTACGTAGTAAAGCAAAAGGTCACGGTAAAGGGAACCAAATCGAAGGAAAAGCTGAAAAAGGTCAAAAAGTAGTAGTAGTAGAGGACCTAATTTCAACTGGCGGTAGTGCAATTACATGTGTAGAAGCACTTCGCGAAGCTGGCTGTGAAGTATTAGGGATCGTATCAATCTTCACATACGAGCTAGAAGCAGGAAAAGAAAAGTTAGAAGCAGCGAACGTAGCATCATATTCTTTAAGTGATTACAGTGCATTAACTGAAGTTGCAGCAGAAAAAGGTATGATTGGACAAGCTGAAACGAAGAAATTACAAGAGTGGCGTAAAAATCCAGCTAACGAAGCTTGGATCACAGCGTAACACGAAAAAAGACGACCGCGGGGGAATGCGGTCGTTTTTTTATATCATTGTTATAATTTCAAGTAAAGTTCCATCAATATCAAAGAAAATCATATTACAATCTCCTTAACTACTTAGCGCTTTCTGCAAGCTTATATCCTTTTACAAACAATAGAGTCACATAAGAAACAATAAATGAGAAAATGCTGTACATGCCAACCCAAAAGAAAAATTTTGGAGTAAAGGCGATAACACCTATTATTAAAAAACTAGCAAACGTTACAATCGGCATTACGTAATACGTTTTCGTCTTGCGCGTTCCAATAACAGAAACGATAAAGATAAGTAATGGACAAATTAATAAGACGAAAATCAATTCATTCATAGGTATGTCCCCTTTTCTAATTGCAGTAATCTGTTTCTCGTAAACATTTTGAAATAATTACTCTCCTAATATAATTTCGCTAAGTAATAACGAATCCCTCTTGAAAACTGATAATTCATGATGAATTTTACAAGCAAAAAACGTAAGCAAGAGAACACTTGCTTACGTTATAGGATAAACATCGCAACGATCGTGGTGACAATTAAACCGATAATAACAGGTAAAAAGTTTCGGCGTGCAAGTTCAAATGGATCTACCTTGCAAATTGCAGCAGCAGGAATAAGCGCCCAAGGAATTAACGTCCCGCCCCCGGTCCATATAGCTGCAATTTGCCCGAGTGCTGTTAATGTAGCTGTTCCATGGCCAAGTGCTGTTCCAAAAAGATTGGCAATGGAACCAGCAAGTGATATACCTGAAAAACCTGATCCATCTAAGCCGGTAATGACACCAACGATGGTTAATGTCCCTGCCGATACATATTGATTTAAAGGAACAGTTTGAGATAAAGCGATGCCTAAGTCGTTAATGATTCCGTGTGAACCTTTCGGTAAATAGTCACCGATAATTTTTACAAATCCACTATCTCCTAAATAAAAGAGTGCAGCGATAGGAATAACTGGTCCGAAAATTTTAAAGCCAAATTGGAGCCCTTCTATGAAATAATCGGTCGTTTTATTCAGTCCATTTCCTTTGTAGGCGATGAGGGAAATGATGATAATCATAATAACAGTCGTTCCGCCGATAAGTGCAGTTGCGTCGCTTCCTTGTAATTTAAATTGAATCATGCAAAGGATATCAATGATATATATGATAGGGATACAAATAGCGAGCCATTTTTTTATGCGAGGAGATAATGAAGTGAGCGTTTTAGAAAACTCAGTTGATGGAATAGCTTCTTGTATAGATAAGCCTGTATGAAACTCTTTTCGTAAGAAGAAAAAAGCGACAGAAGTTGTCACAATGCCCATAACGATAACGAGTGGAACACTTGCAGATACGACGCTGGAAACAGGGAGACCAGCCGCGTCTGCAGTTAATTTCGGTGCACCTTGAATAACGAAGTCTCCAGATAAGGCGATGCCGTGTCCAAATAAGTTCATAGCAATTGCAACCCCAATTGGAGGAAGGCCGACACGTACAGCAACCGGTAATAAAATAGCTCCCATTAAGGCGACAGCTGGAGAAGGCCAAAAGAAGAAAGAAATGGTCATCATTAAAAGGCCGATAATCCAGTAGGCGAGTGTAGGTGTACGAATCATTTTTGTAAATGGTGAAATCATCGTATCATTTATGCCAGTATGAACGAGTAAATTGCTCATTGATACGATAATGGAGATGATTAATATAGTTGGTAATAGCTCAGTAATGGCGTAAATGAAACTTTGAAAAATTCCGCTAATGGCAAGAGGGATAGAACTTGTTGCAGTTAATGCTAATAAAAAGATAAAAACAATACAAATGATAGTCGTATCTTTTCGGAGAATAAAAAAGGTAATAATAGTGAGTAAACAAATAATGTAGAGAGCGTGTAATAGCGTTAATTCAACTCCCATAACATTCACATCCTTTAGGCATTCGTGTAGTTTATTGTATGAAAGCAATGAAAGTATGTGAGTATAGGAAAAAGAAAAAAGTAAAATTTCATGTACTGTAATGGTAAGAACGATAAATGGATGTTACAATACAAATAATCCTAAAAATGGAATTAGAGGAGGGCTTATGCGCAAAAAAATTGGGTTTTGGGGATTTACTATATCTTGTAGTCTATTAATCACTTTAAATTTGTTTACAAACAATGAATGGATCAGTATCATACCTGTTTTCGGCTTTGTTTTTGTACTGTTATATAACTGGAATGATATGAAACAATATAGTAAGAAAAGTATCGGAATTATGATAGGTGTCATTGTTGTTTGCTCATTTTTTATAGGAGTTATTTTAATAGAAGGGCAGAAACGAATGGAAAAAATCTCTATTTTTCAAGAATGGATGTCGTCTGCAAAAGGTCTTTATATTGTAATTGTCGTTGTTATTTTTCTGAAAATTGTTATAAGCATAGCAAGTTACATATTAAAAGAGAAGTAGAATGGGGAGTATGAATGAGAGAGAAAATAGGGTATTATGGTGTGCTCGTTTGTTTACTATTATCAGTTATTTCAGGGCAATTTCTTAAAAGTGAATGGATACCGATTATATTATGTATAGGAGCATTGATTTTTGCACCTATGTATCGCTGGAAGGAATGGAAAGTATATAGTCGAAAGAAGAAAATTGTTTTCAGCATTGAGTTTGTCATTATAATCAGCACAATTCCGTTTTTGCTATTGAAAGGAAATGAGATACTAGATGGAATTGTAATGTTTCAAGGGTGGT
This sequence comes from Bacillus sp. RZ2MS9, assembly GCF_001816185.2. NCBI lineage: Bacteria > Bacillati > Bacillota > Bacilli > Caryophanales > Bacillaceae > Bacillus > Bacillus sp. RZ2MS9. The sequence continues at coordinate 3,851,944 of NZ_CP049978.1, read as the reverse complement.
TATTTATTGCGAAAATGCTGTATTTAATATGTATATTAATGTCGGTAGTGGTAATCGTTAAAAAAGTAAACGAAAAGTTATTCGTTAATGAATAAAAGAAAATGCCACCTTATTCGGTGGCATTTTCTCATTTTACTGAATGAGATTTTTGCATTTTTTTAATTAAACGAATTTGTCCGCGATGATTGATTTCATCTTCAAAAACGTGAAACCATTTAAAGTAGTTGTTAGCTGGTTTGTCATACCAAAAGTCTGTTGTTTTAAACAGCCATTCATCAGGTAATGATTGAAATGTTGCAATCGTTTTGGAACGTACTTCTTGTAATGTATTGATGTGAAATTTTATAGATTTTCCTTTTATTTTCTCGCGTCCAAGGTTCCCTAACTCAATAGCAGGTAACCAATGTTCTAATTCAGCTTCCGTCGGTTCACGGTCTTCAAAGGTATGAATTTGGTAGTAAAATTCAATAGCAGCCATATGGTACAATAACATACCAATTGAATTTGCGTCCTTATCATATAAATAATCAAGTTCTTCAATTGTTAAACCTTCCACTGCTTGCATTGTTGTATAGCGAGCGTAATTCATCATGGAAACAAGATTTGAAAATTCTCCTTGTAAACCCTCTATTTTCTCAATTATAAAATTTAATTAAAATTCCTCCTCTTTAAATGAATACTCCAGAGAAGGAATTCTATGTGCAAAGAAAAAGTTTTGTTATTAACAAGGGATTACAATTAGTTCCCGATTTGATTTTGTAATAACTTCATAGCCTTCTTTTGTAATGACGATATCGTCTTCAATTCTACAACCGCCCCAGTTCGGTATGTAAATGCCCGGCTCAACTGTAACAACCATACCTTCTTGTAAAGTTACCTTACTTTCTTGGGATAGGCGAAGCGGTTCATGTATTTCTAACCCAAGACCGTGCCCAGTAGAGTGGCCAAAGTATTGACCGTATCCATGTTCTGTAATGTAATCCCTCGTTATATCATCGATACTTTTCGCAGTTTCTCCAGGCTTAATCGCTTCAGTCCCACGTTTTAACGCTTCTCGTACAACATTGTATATTTTTTTGAATTCTTCCGATGGTTCCCCTATTGCTACAGTACGTGTTATATCGGAACAATATCCGTCGTAAAGTGCACCGAAGTCTAATGTAACGATATCCCCTCGTTCGATTATTTTATTTGATGCAACTCCATGGGGAAGTGAAGAACGAACGCCTGAGGCTACAATGATTTGGAATGAAGAAGATGTAGCCCCTTTTTTTCGCATGAAAAATTCTAATTCATCTCGTACAGCATTTTCACTTATTCCTGGTTTTAGAAACGTAAGAATGTGGTGAAATGCTTCGTCCGCGATATTAGCTGCAATTTTCATTGTTTCTATTTCAGGCGTGTCTTTAATGATACGAATATTTTCGATAATTTCGCACACTTGAATCATTTCCGCCTGTACGTATTTTTGCAAGTTTTTATATTGTTGCAATGTCATGTTGTTTTCTTCAATTCCAAGTTTTTGAATGTTTAATTTCGATACTTGATGTGCAATTTCTTTTTCTAAATTTCCTTTATGCATAATAATTTCAGCATCTTTTATTTGTGATTTCGCTTGATCTACATAGCGGAAATCAGTGATAAAAACAGCTTGATCGGCAGAGATTAAGACGACGCCAGCGCTACCTGTAAAGCCTGTTGCATATTGACGGTTTTCTTTCTTTGTAATAAGTAACCCGTCGATTCCGTAATTATGTAGTTGTTTTTGGATGTTAGTTATTCTTATATTCATTTTAATTCCTCCTTTTTACATTAATAAAGCAAGAATTGTGCCAATATATTTATTTAGAATAAAAGAGAAGAGGGTAGCTGTGTGTCAAAAAAACTAGACGGATGTAAAATATATATATAATTTTTACAGTAAGTTTTTATGTGAATGAACAATAATGTAAACTTGCAAACAAAATCTTTTTAATTTAAATATTATATTTTTTGTATAAATAAATTAAAAAATTGGTATAATAAGGGATTGTTACGTTTTTTTGTAGGTAAAGAGATGTAACGAAAAAATTGAGTTAAGGAATGTGAATGTATGAAGAAATTAAGTAAAGTAATGTCATTTTGTTTGGCCGCTAGTATGCTTGTTATAACGGGGTGTGAAACAAGTGAAAACAAAGTTCAAGTGAATAAAATGATTGACCAGCTTGATGAAGCGCCAGAAGTGACAGAAAAAGAAGCAAAAAAGATTGTAAGAAAGAGTGTAGATGGAATAGCAAACGCGTTTAGTGAGATGGAAAAAGAAAATGGATGGAGCCGAAATAATCCTGGGGATTTAGAGACAGTTAAAAAAGGAGTTAAGGGATTAGTTTCAAAAAAGTTTGTAGAGAATCAGCTTCCTGAATTGCTTAATAACTTTAATAGATCGAGAGAGACTGATATGTTACCATTCCCAAATTATTTTCAATCTGAAATAAGATTTTCTTCTTCACAAGATAAAGAAAATTTAACGGTACATACATTAAGTTTAGAAGATGAAATAGGTCATGCGGCCCAAGAATGGGAATTTCATTTGGTGTATAAAGAAGGGGAATGGTTAATGGATAAATGGTCATTCGTTTTTCCTGAAGATTTAAAACTTACAAAAGAAGAAGCAAATAGAATTTTACAAATGCCAGACGATAAGAATGTGTCATTTGTAAGTGAAGAAAATAGTGGCGATAAGAAATATATATTCAAAGATAGTAACGGATTAATTACTGTAAATGCGAAAACATCTCTTATTTCATACAATGTAGATGAAAATAGGTATGAAAAAGTAACGAAAGAAAGAAATATTCAAGAAACAGAACAAGTACAGAGAAAGGATTCCAGTGCGTATACAGGCTCAAAAGACGAGAAACAATCGCAAAAAGAATCTTCTTCAAAGATAGATAGAGCAAATGTTTTAAGCGAATTAGCTGCTATAGATAAACAAGAAAAACATACGAATGCTATGTCAACCAATGATATAGTAAATGAAATAGAAGGAAATTATGAACTGTGGGATAATAAACTAAATGAAATTTACAGTACATTAAAAAGTACGATGTCAGCTGATGCGTTCCAGTCGTTAAAAACGAAACAAATTGCGTGGGTTAAAGAAAAAGAAAGTAAAGTTAAAGCAATTGGTACTGATACAAATAACGGAACGATGAGGCGTATCGAAGCCTCAGAAGAGAAATATAAGATGACAAAAGCAAGGTGTTATGAATTAGTAAATGGGTATATGAATTAGTGTGAACGAATATAAAAAAATGCGTTGCTTATAAGCAACGCATTTTTTATTTACGCTTTTAATTTCATTACAATATCAGCATCTGGTGTTACATATACGGTTTGCTGATTGTCGTACGTAACAAAACCAAGTTTTGCACCACTCGGTTTTTTGACATGGCGTATTTTGGTGAAATCAACAGGTACAGAGCTAGACTCTTTCGCTTTACTGTAATAGGCAGCAATTTTGGCAGCTTCTAGTAAAGTTTCTTCAGCAGGCTCTAAAGAACGAATGACAACGTGAGAGCCAGGTATGTCTTTCGTATGTAACCAAATTTCATCACGGCGGGCAAACTTCGTTGTTAAATAATCATTTTGTTTATTGTTTTTACCAACGAAAATCTCTGTGCCATCACTTGCTACATATTTATCTAATACTGGTTTAGTAGGCTTTTTCTTTGCGTTTTTCGTTTTGCGATTGCGCACATAACCTTCTTCAGCTAATTCCTCACGAATTTCTTCAATATCTTTTGAAGAAGCAGCTTCCATTTGTTGAAGTAAGCTATCAAAATAAAGAATTTCTTCATTTGTTTTTTCGATTTGTTCTTCTACAACAACAACTGAATTTTTTGCTTTTTGATACTTTTGGAAATAGCGTTGTGCATTTTCAGATGGTGTTTTTAAAGGATCTAATGTAATTTTTACAGTTCCACCATTCTCATCGTAATAATTAACGACCTCAATATCTTTATCGCCCTTTTTTAAAGCGTACATATTGGCTGTAAGTAGCTCTCCAAATAGTTGATATTTATCTGCTTTTCCAGCATCTTGCAGTGTTTTTTCGAGTTTAATGAGTTTTTTCTCGTTTTTATTTTTTTCGTTTTGCATAAAGCGTTCTAAATCATGAGCTTGTTGTTTTACACGATCACGTTCTGCTTTGCCAAAGAAGAAACGATCTAACAATTCGCTCACTGAGGAGAATGTTTTTTCTTCTCCTTGCAAGTGTGTAAGAGGGAAAAGATAAAAGAATTCTTTTCCATTTGCAGTAATCATTGTAGGTGTATATGCATGAGATAGTAATGGTGTTTGTATAGAGAAAAATGCTTCTGATAATGCTTTCTCGTTTGCCATACCGGCTTTCTTTACTACTTCTTTTGCAAATAATGGGGATATTCCCATGAAAGCACCGACGAGTTGTTTATCCATATTTCCAGATAGAAAGTCTAGCGGTCTAATAAAATCATCTGCGGTTTCAATTTGCAGAGGATTGATTTTATGTTGGGCTGGTGGCGCGACGTACTCAGCACCAGCATATACAGTTCGGTGACGGTTTACGGCTAATGAAACGTGTTTTAAGCTATCTAAAATCACGTTTGTTTTCGTATCTAATAAGATAATGTTACTATGTCGTCCCATTATTTCAATTACTAATGTTTTTAATGATTCGTCTCCGATTTCATTACGACTGCGAACTGTAATTTGAATAATGCGTTCTAAGTCGATTTGTTCAATTTTTTCAATAAATCCACCTTCTAAATGTTTGCGAAGAAGCATACAGAACATCGGCGGTATTGCTGGCGAATCGTAGTTTTGATTCGTTAAGTGCATACGCGCATATGTAGGATGAGATGAAAGAATTAGTTTTTGGTTCTTTCCATTCGCTCGAATATGTAATAAAATCTCGTATTTTGAAGGTTGATATATTTTGGAAATTCTTCCTGTGTAAAGAGAATTTTCAATTTCATGTGTAATCGCTCTTGTAAATAATCCATCGAATGCCATAAATGAACACTCCTTTCTAACTAAATGTTAATTATAGCATTTTTTTGGACGAGGCTGAATAAGCTTTCAATAGAGTATGTCTGGAATCAGGAGGTCGATAGCAGGATGAACTGGTATGGAATGCGAGCACATGAAGTGGAAGAAAGAACGAATACGAATGTAAAGGTTGGACTTACAGAGAAAGAAGCAGAAGGGCGAGTAAAGAAATTTGGTACTAATGAATTAGAAGAAGCAAAAAGGCCTTCTGCACTAATGGTATTTTTAGCACAGTTTAAAGATTTCATGGTACTCGTTTTGTTTGGAGCAACAATTGTTTCTGCGTTTTTAGGTGAATACATTGATTCTATTGCTATTGTTGCCATTGTTATTATCAATGGTATTCTCGGCTTTTTTCAAGAAAGAAAAGCTGAAAAATCATTGGAAGCTTTAAAGGAACTAGCCGCTCCGCAAGTTACTGTAATGCGGAATGGAAAGTGGGTAAAAGCACCATCTAAAGCACTTGTTTTAGGGGATATTATTAAGTTTTCCAGTGGTGATCGTATTGGGGCTGATGTGCGTCTTGTTGAGGCATCAAGTTTATATATTGAAGAGTCTGCTTTGACAGGGGAGTCCGTACCTGTACAAAAGAAGGTAGAAGCATTGCAAGGGCAAGATGTTGCAATTGGGGATCAAAAAAATATGGCTTTTATGGGGACAATGATTACGCGAGGATCTGGTACAGGAGTTGTTGTAGCAACTGGTATGAATACAGCGATGGGGCAAATTGCAAATATGTTGCAAAATGCAGAGCAAATGGAAACGCCACTGCAAAGAAGGTTAGAACAGCTCGGAAAAATATTAATTATTGTAGCTCTTATTTTGACAGCGCTCGTTGTATTGGCTGGTGTGTATCAAGGGAATGAAGTATATCATATGTTTTTAGCTGGCGTATCGCTAGCTGTTGCGGCTATTCCAGAAGGATTGCCAGCAATTGTTACAGTAGCTTTATCACTTGGTGTACAGCGTATGATAAAAAAGAGAGCAATTGTAAGGAAGTTACCGGCCGTAGAAACGTTAGGCTGCGCTTCTGTTATATGCTCTGATAAAACGGGAACAATGACGCAAAACAAAATGATGGTAACACATATGTGGTCAGGCGGAGAATTGTGGAAAGTGACAGGGCAAGGATATGAACCTAATGGCTCTTTTATGAAAGGTGAAAAAGAAGTGAATCCAGCTAAGACAAAATCACTTTATCAGCTACTTACATTTGGTTCACTATGTAACAATGCAAATATTATTCAAAAGAAAAAGGCGTACGTATTAGATGGAGATCCGACAGAGGGAGCGCTTGTAGCTGCAGCAATGAAAGCTGGGATAACACGTGAGGCATTAAAAGGGAAATTTGAAATTATTCGTGAATTCCCCTTTGATTCAACTCGAAAAATGATGAGTGTTATTGTACGAGATCGAGAGGGGAAAAAGTTTATTGTTACGAAAGGAGCACCGGATGTTCTTTTGCAACTGAGTCAAACAATCTTATGGGGGGATAAGCAGCAGCCGTTAAGTGAGCTATATAGAAAAGAAGTACAGGCGGCTATTCATAGCTTAGGTAGTCAAGCGCTTCGAACAATTGCAGTTGCGTTTAAACCTTTAAAAGTCACGGATTCTATTGAACATGAAAGAGACGTTGAAAAAGATTTTATGTTGGTTGGAATACAAGGTATGATTGACCCGCCAAGGCCAGAAGTGGCGCAGGCGGTAAAAGAGTGTAAAGAAGCTGGTATTCGAACAGTAATGATTACAGGTGATCATAAAGTGACAGCAATGGCGATTGCTGAACAATTAGGAGTTTTACCACCAGATGGACGCGTTGTTGAAGGAGTAGAACTCGCGAATATGGATGTGGAGGAATTAGAAAATGTTGTAGAAGATACGTATGTATTCGCTCGTGTATCACCTGAGCATAAATTGAAAATTGTTAAGGCACTGCAAAATCAAGGACATATAGTAGCGATGACAGGTGATGGAGTGAACGATGCTCCAGCGATAAAAACAGCGGATATTGGGATAGCGATGGGAATTACAGGGACAGATGTTGCGAAAGAAGCCTCTTCACTTGTTTTACTAGACGATAATTTTGCTACAATTAAATCAGCAATTAAAGAAGGAAGAAATATATATGAGAACATACGTAAGTTCATTCGCTACTTATTGGCGTCAAATGTTGGAGAAATTTTAGTTATGTTATTTGCGATGTTACTTGCATTACCACTGCCGATGGTTCCTATTCAAATTTTATGGGTGAACTTAGTTACTGATGGTTTACCAGCGATGGCATTAGGTTTGGATAAGGCTGAAGGAGATGTGATGAAGAGAACACCGCGTCACCCGAAAGAAGGGGTATTCGCTAGAGGGCTTGCGTGGAAAATAATAAGTCGAGGGTTTTTAATTGGAGCAGTGACGTTAGTGGCGTTTATTATTGCGTATAACCAACATCCAAATGAACTGAAATATGCACAAACTGTAGCGTTCGCGACGTTGGTACTTGCTCAGCTTATTCATGTATTTGATTGTCGTAGTGAGCATTCTGTCTTTCACCGTAATCCATTTGGGAACGTGTATTTAGTAGGGGCGGTTATTATTTCGTTACTACTCATGCTAGTGGTTATATATTATCCACCGTTACAACCAATCTTTAGCACAATGCCGATACAAGCAAGAGATTGGTTATTAATTGGAGGTTTGTCATCAATTCCGACTTTCTTACTAGTAGGTTCTTTATTAACAGGGAAAAAGGCTAAGAAGAAAAAGCCGATATTATATAAGAAGGGATTAAACTTGAAATAGTCAATGTTATGAAAATGTGATATAATTTACAGAAGGTAGTAGAGCCTTGTCTCTATTACCTTTTTCATTGAGTTATTTTATGGCTTGGATGTGATAAAAATGATTTCTAGTATGACAGGGTTTGGAAGATCGAAAGTAGAAAGTGATACTTTTCAAATTACAGTAGAAATGAAATCGGTGAACCACCGTTTTTTAGAGATGAGTATTCGACTTCCTAAGCAAATGATGGTATTTGAGGACAAAATTCGTAAAATAATTGCACAGCAAGTTCGACGTGGACGCATTGAAGTGTCTATTAGTATAGCGGGTGAAGGACTTGTTGAAAGAAAATTAAGTGTGAATTGGTCACTTCTTGAGCAGTACCAATCGATGATGGAAGATATAAAAGGAAAATTTCAATTACAAGATTCTATTACACTTCAGCAATTAATGGCAATGCCAGAAGTAACAGCAATTGAAGAAATAGAAAATGTAAATGAACATTTTGAGAACAGTTTATATGAGGCTGTTCGTCAAGCTGCTCATATGTTGAAAACGATGAGAGATGGCGAAGGAGAACGATTACATAAAGATATAGCGTATCGTTTACAAGAGATTAGCAATTGTGTAAATGCAATTATTCCACATGCACCAATTGTTACACAAAAATATCGTGAACGATTAGAAAATCGCTTAAAAGAATTACATAATCAAGATCTAGATGAACAAAGATTGCTAACAGAAGTCGCAATCTTTGCAGAGCGTTGTGATATTCATGAAGAGTTAGTTCGTTTGCAAAGTCATTTAGAGCAATTTCGTGAAACATTGCAGATTGAAGAGCCTGTTGGAAGGAAAATGGATTTCATCGTGCAAGAGATGCATAGAGAAATTAATACGATTGGTTCTAAGGCAAATGACTTAACAATTTCAAAATATGTTGTAGAAATGAAAAATAACCTTGAAAAAATTCGTGAACAAGTACAAAATATTGAGTAGCTTTCAAAAAATATATAAAGTTATACGTGGTGGAGAAATCGGATAGACTTACTAGGAGGCGCAAACTATGGCCATGCGGTTTTTAAATATTGGATACGGAAATATTGTATCTGCTCATCGAATTATTGCTATTGTAAGTCCGGAGTCAGCTCCTATTAAACGAACAGTACAGGAAGCACGCGAACATAATGCTTTGCTTGATGCTACGTATGGGAGAAAAACAAGGGCGGTTATTGTTATGGATGATGGGCATGTTGTATTAAGTCCAATTCAACCAGAGACGATTGCACATCGTTTGAATAATAAAGAAGATTTAAGTGAGGAAGGGTAGGTTTTACATATTTATGAGAAGTAGAAGAGGATTGCTCATCGTTCTTTCAGGGCCTTCTGGGGTTGGAAAAGGGACGGTTCGTAAAGAGCTGTTTAGCCATGAGGATACACGTTTTCAGTACTCTATTTCAGTAACGACACGTAAGCCGCGTGAAGGTGAAGTAGATGGTGTGGATTATTTCTTTAAAGAAAGAGAAGAATTCGAGGAAATGATTCGTAATGAAAAATTACTTGAGTGGGCTGAGTTCGTAGGTAATTATTACGGAACACCGATTGACTATGTTGAAAAAACATTACAAGAAGGAAAAGATGTATTCTTAGAAATTGAAGTGCAAGGAGCAATTCAAGTTAAGAAAGCTTTCCCAGAAGGTGTATTTATTTTCTTAGCACCTCCAAGTTTATCTGAACTAAAAAGCCGTATTGTCGGACGTGGTACAGAGACTGAAGATGTTATTGAAAATCGTTTAACTGTAGCGAAAGAAGAAATCGAGATGATGGACGCTTACGACTATGTAGTAGAAAACGATCAAGTTGAATTAGCTTGTGATAGAATTAAAGCAATTGTGGTTGGCGAACATTGCCGCCGCGAAAGGGTAGCAAAATATTATAAAGAAATGACGGAGGGTCTATAATTATGTTAAATCCATCAATTGACTCATTACTACAAAAAATCGATTCTAAGTACACATTAGTAACAGTAGCTGCAAAACGCGCGCGTGAAATGCAACTTGCTAATAACTGTGTTGTAGAAAAACCTGTTTCTCATAAATGTGTAGGTAAAGCATTAGAAGAAATCGATGCAGAAGCATTAAGCTACGTACCAAGTGAAGATAAAGTAGCTGAATAAGCCTTTGCCTTCGACAAAATAAAACATAGACTTTATAATTTTCTATGTAACGGTAACAACCTATTTACAAGTAGGTTGTTATTTTTTTACGAAAGGAATGAAATATTGGTACTGACGAGCTGAGAATTCTATTTCAGTATTATAAGTTTGAAAAAGAAAGAGGACGAGTCATATGCTAAAAGGGAAAAAGATACTTCTATGTGTAACAGGAGGCATTGCGGTTTTTAAAGCAGCTGCGTTAACGAGTAAATTGACACAATCTGGCGCGATTGTAAAAGTAATGATGAGTGAGTCGGCAATGAAGTTTGTTACGCCTCTTACATTCCAAGCGCTTTCTCGCCATGATGTATATACGGATACATTTGATGAGAAAGACTCAGCTGTTATTGCTCATATTGATTTAGCAGATTGGGCGGATGTTGTACTTGTCGCACCTGCTACTGCCAATTGTATTGGAAAGTTAGCTGGTGGTATTGCAGATGATATGATTACAACTACTTTGTTAGCTACTACAGCTCCGGTATGGATTGCGCCTGCTATGAATGTGCATATGTATGAAAATAAAATAGTTCAAAAAAATATGATGACATTGAAAACGCTAGGATATACATTTATTGAGCCTGGGGAAGGCTTTTTAGCATGTGGATATGTAGCGAAGGGACGACTAGAAGAACCTGAAGCAATTATTGCACGGTTAGAGGAAGCTTTATCAGAACACAAACCATTGCAGGGAAAAAGAATATTAATAACTGCTGGCCCAACACGTGAAAAGGTTGATCCAGTTCGTTTTATGACAAATTTTTCTTCTGGAAAAATGGGGTATGCGATTGCGGAAGTGGCAGCGAATTTAGGCGCTGATGTTATACTCGTTTCAGGACCGACAGCATTAAATCCACCGTTACATGTAACGACAGTGCAAGTGGAATGTGCACAAGATATGTTAGAAGTGGTTCTTCAACATTATCAAAACGTAGACGTTGTCATTAAAACAGCAGCAGTTGCAGATTATCGTCCGAAATATGTTCATGAGAATAAAATGAAAAAGCAAAATGGTGATGCTGTCATTGAACTTGAAAGAACGGTGGATATTTTAAAAACGTTAGGTCAGAAAAAGGATAAACAGTTACTTATCGGTTTTGCTGCTGAAACGACAAATGTAGAGGAATATGCAACGAAAAAACTACGTGAGAAAAATGCAGATATGATTGTCGCGAATGATGTAAAAGCGCAAGGAGCTGGATTTGGCACGGATACGAATATTGTAACAATGTATAGAAAAGATGGAAAAGTTATTGAGTTGCCAATTTTAATGAAAAAAGAGGTAGCTCGTGAAATATTGAAGCAAATTGAAATGATGTTAGAAGATGATCGTTTATGAAATTTGCAAGTGTAATTGTTGATGTACCTGCCCGTCAGACAGATCGACCATTTGATTACATTATCCCTAAAAAATGGGAAGATATTGTACAGACAGGAATGCGTGTAGTAGTTCCGTTTGGCCCAAGAAAATTGCAAGGTTTTATTATTGGGATTAAAGATTCGGTGGATGTAGAAAGTAAGAAGTTAAAGACAATCCATGAAATATTAGATGTAACACCGGTTTTAAATGATGAATTATTAAAGCTTGGATATTGGCTTACAAGTGAAACGTTATGCTACATGATTTCAGCTTTTCAAGTGATGCTTCCAACTGCGATAAAAGCAACGTATAAAAAACGTCTACAACTTTGTAAACAGGAAGAAATAGCACCTGAAATACTATATTTATTTCAGGATAAAGAAGCAATTGATTTTGAAGTAATCGAGCAACAGCCACATTTATACCGAACTATTCAACAAGAAATTAAAAATGGTACGGTTGAAGTCGTTTATCAAGTGAAAGATAAAGTACAAAAGAAGAAGCAAAGAGTGGTTCAGCCGGAGTTGCCAGAAGATAAATTGGAATTAGCGGCATTTGAACTGAAAAGTAAAAAACAACAAGATGTACTTTATTATTTTGTGGAAAATTATAAAAGTGCACCGTTGAAAGTAATTACAGAAGAGTTACAAATAACAGATGCTCCAATAAAAGCACTTGTTAAAAAGGGATTCATTTCAGAAAAGTATGTGGAAGTATACCGAAATCCGTATGACGATGATGATTTTGAACAAACAAAACCATTTCCACTTACGGAGGAACAAAAACAAGTTATTACACCGATTTTATCATCAATTACAAATGAAACTTATAATCCATTTTTACTATATGGTGTTACAGGAAGTGGAAAGACAGAAGTATATTTACAATCTATAGCAGCAGTGCTCAAGAAAGGAAAAGAAGCTATCGTTCTTGTTCCTGAAATTGCACTAACGCCCCAAATGGTGGATCGTTTTAAAGGTAGGTTTGGCTCACAAGTTGCAGTTCTTCATAGTGCGTTGTCTGTTGGAGAAAAGTATGACGAGTGGCGTAAGATTTTAAGAAAAGAAGTGAAAGTTGTAGTTGGTGCGCGTTCAGCTGTTTTTGCGCCTTTTGAGAATTTAGGGATTATTATTATTGATGAAGAGCATGAATCAAGTTACAAACAAGAAGATAATCCGAGGTATCATGCAAGAGATGTAGCTGTCTGGAGAGGACAATATCATAAATGTCCTATCGTTCTTGGTAGTGCGACACCAACACTTGAATCGTTTGCAAGGGCGAAAAAAGGTGTTTATGAACTATTAACAATGGAAAAACGTATGAATGAACAAGCTTTACCAACGGTAGAGATTGTTGACATGCGAGAAGAACTTCGTGACGGGAATCGATCAATGTTTTCTAAGGCGCTGCATGAAAAAATAGCAGATCGATTAGAAAAGAAAGAACAAATGGTACTCTTTTTAAATAGAAGAGGTCATTCTACATTTGTTATGTGCCGTGATTGTGGGTATGTTGTTCAATGTCCGCATTGTGATATTTCATTGACATATCATAAAATGAATCATCGTTTAAAATGTCATTATTGTAGTTACGAAGAGAATATGCCAACTGAGTGTCCAGCTTGTCAAAGTACATACATTCGTTTCTTTGGTACAGGTACACAAAAGGTAGAAGAAGAAATTACAAAACTATTTCCAGAGGCACGAGTCATTCGAATGGATGTAGATACGACAAGTCGAAAAGGAATGCATGAAAAATTATTAAAGGCGTTCGGGGAAGAAAAAGCAGATATATTACTCGGAACACAAATGATTGCTAAAGGATTAGATTTTCCGAAAGTAACGCTCGTTGGGGTGTTAACTGCAGATACGATGCTTCACTTACCTGATTTTCGGGCGAGTGAAAAGACATATCAGCTATTGACGCAAGTAAGTGGACGAGCGGGTAGACATGAATTGCCAGGGGAAGTTGTGATTCAAACGTATACGCCAGAACATTACAGTATAGAGTTAGCGAAGAACCAACAATATGATGTGTTTTTTGACCAAGAAATGCAAATGAGACGAACAAGACAATACCCCCCATATTACTATGTTGTACTCGTAACTGTATCTCATCCTGAATTATTAAAAGCGGTACAAGTGACGGAAAAAATTGCCTCGTATTTACGAACGCATTGCTCACAGCAAACAATGGTGCTAGGACCAGTTGCTTCAGCGATTCCAAGGATAAAAGATAGATATCGTTATCAATGCATGATAAAATACAAACGGGAACCAAACTTAAAGAACGTGCTCAAAATGGTAAATGAACATTATCAAGCAGAAATGCAAAAAGAGCTACAAATCTCAATTGATTTTAATCCAACAATGTTAATGTAGCGGAGGGAAATATGGCAGTTTTAGAAATAATAAAGCATCCAAATGAAGTGTTAGAAACACCATGCGAAAGAGTAATTAACTTTGATAAAAAGTTAGTGAAATTGTTGAAAGATATGCATGAAACAATGTTAATTGCGGACGGAGTCGGTTTAGCTGCGCCTCAAGTAGGTGTAAGCTTGCAAGTAGCGGTTGTTGATGTCGATGATGATACTGGGAAAATCGAGTTAATCAATCCATCAATATTAGAAAAACGTGGTGAACAAGTAGGTCCCGAAGGCTGTTTAAGCTTCCCGGGACTTTATGGTGAAGTAGAACGTGCCGATTATATTAAAGTAAGAGCACAAAATCGCCGTGGGAAAGTATTCTTATTAGAAGCGGAAGGATTTTTAGCGCGTGCAATTCAACATGAAATCGATCATTTACACGGTGTTTTATTTACATCGAAAGTGACAAGATATTATGAAGAAAACGAACTAGAATAGGTGTTAAAAGGAGCGGTTTTTAAATGATAAAAGTAGTGTTTATGGGAACACCGGACTTTTCAGTGCCGGTGCTTCGTCGTCTTATTGAAGATGGCTATGAGGTAGTAGGTGTTGTGACGCAACCTGATCGTCCAGTAGGTAGAAAAAAAGTATTAACACCTACACCTGTTAAAGTTGAAGCGGAAAAACATGGTATCCCTGTGTTACAGCCGTTAAAAATTCGTGAAAAAGATGAATATGAAAAAGTATTGGCATTAGAGCCAGATTTAATTGTAACAGCTGCATTTGGGCAGATTGTACCAAATGAAATTTTAGAAGCACCGAAGTATGGATGTATTAATGTTCACGCGTCTTTACTTCCTGAACTTCGTGGTGGTGCACCAATTCATTATGCAATTATGGAAGGTAAAGAAAAAACAGGTATTACAATTATGTATATGGTAGAAAAATTGGATGCTGGTGATATCTTAACGCAAGTGGAAGTTGAAATTGAAGAGCGTGAAACGACAGGCTCATTATTTGATAAATTAAGTGAAGCAGGAGCACACCTTCTATCTAAAACAGTACCTTTATTAATCCAAGGTAAGTTAGAACCGATTAAACAAAACGAAGAAGAAGTAACGTTTGCGTACAATATAAAACGTGAGCAAGAGAAAATTGATTGGACAAAAACAGGTGAAGAAGTATACAATCACATTCGCGGATTGAATCCATGGCCAGTTGCTTATACAACTTTAGCAGGACAAGTTGTTAAAGTATGGTGGGGAGAAAAAGTGCCTGTAACTGAACCGGCTGAAGCAGGTACGATTGTTGCAATCGAAGAAGATGGTTTTGTTGTAGCAACGAGTAATGAAACAGGTGTTAAAATTACTGAATTGCAACCTTCTGGTAAAAAGCGTATGAGTTGTTCACAATTTTTACGTGGAACAAAACCTGAAATTGGAACGAAGTTAGGAGAAAATGCATGAGACAAAATGTTCGTGAATTAGCTCTTGATGGTTTAATTCAAGTGGAAAAAAGTGGTGCATATAGCAACTTACTTTTAAATAATCTAATTGAAAAAAGTACAATTGATAGAAAAGATATTGGTTTATTAACTGAAATTGTATATGGAACGATTCAACGTCGTGACACATTAGATTATTATTTACAGCCTTTTTTAAAAAAGAAGGTTGAGGCGTGGGTAAGAGTATTGCTTCGCTTATCTTTATATCAAATGATTTATTTAGACCGAGTGCCAGAAAGAGCGGCTATTCATGAAGCGGTTGAGATTGCAAAGCGTCGCGGGCATAAAGGAATTGCTGGTATGGTGAACGGTGTATTACGTTCGATTCAGAGAGAAGGTGTACCTTCTGTAGATGAAATCAAGGATCCAGTAGAACGTCTTGCAATTACAACAAGTCATCCAGTTTGGCTTGTACAAGAGTGGACTTCTGCATATGGCTTAGAAACTGCAGAGAAAATGTGCGAAGTAAACATGTTACCACCTGTACCAACAGCGCGTGTGAATGTTGATAAGGTAACGGTAGAAGAAGCGATTGAGTTGTTGGCAAGTGAAGGTATAGAAGCAAAACGTGGTGACTTGTCAGATGATGCAATTCAGATTGAAAGAGGAAATGTAGCGCATACAGAAGCGTTTAAAAAAGGATTTCTTTCTATTCAAGATGAAAGTTCTATGCTTGTAGCACGCGCTTTAGAACCGAATACGGGAGATGCAGTTCTTGATAGTTGTGCTGCTCCAGGCGGAAAAACAACGCATATCGCGGAACGATTAAAGGGAACTGGTAAGGTCATGTCCCTTGATTTACATGCACACAAAGTACGTTTAATTAAACAGCAAGCAGAGCGACTTGGTCTAGAAAATGTCGAAACAAAAGCGCTAGATGCTAGAAAAGTGCAAGAGCACTTTGCAAATGAAACGTTTGATAAAATATTGGTAGATGCACCGTGTTCTGGATTTGGTGTAATTAGACGTAAACCTGATATTAAGTTAGGAAAAGATAAAGGCGATAGTGAAAGATTATCGACGATTCAAATTGCAATACTAGAAAAAATAGCACCATTATTAAAACAAGGCGGTCGTCTTGTTTATAGTACGTGCACAATTGAGAAAATAGAAAATGAACAAGTAATAGAGAAATTTTTACAAGAACATCCTGAATTTGAATGGGATACTACGCTTAAAGAGCGTATGCCAGAAAAATTAACTCCGTATATTGATGAAGGTCAAGTACAAATTTTACCGCATTATTTTGCGACGGATGGCTTTTATATTGCTTGTTTAAGGAAGAAGGTGTAGCATCATGGAAACGACTGTAAGAAAACAAAAGAAAAATTTAGAAACGAAGAAACCATCAATTTACTCTTTACAACTTCATGAAATGCAAGATTGGTTAAAGGAACAAGGAGAACCGAAGTTCCGTGCTGGACAAATTTTTGATTGGTTATATAAAAAACGTGTAAAAAATTATGAGGATATGTCAAACCTTTCTAAAGGATTGCGTGATAAATTGTCGAATTCCTTTGATATTACTACTTTAAACACGTTAGTAAAACAAACGTCTTCGGATGGAACAATTAAATTCTTATTCCAATTATATGACGGATATTCTATTGAAACGGTATTAATGCGACACGAATATGGAAATTCCATTTGTGTAACAACGCAAGTTGGTTGTCGTATTGGGTGTACGTTCTGTGCTTCGACACTTGGTGGATTAAAGCGAAACCTAGAAGCTGGAGAAATCGTAGCGCAAGTAGTAGAAGTTCAGCGCGCGCTTGATGAAACAGAAGAACGTGTAAGTTCTCTTGTTGTTATGGGGATTGGAGAACCATTTGATAACTATGATAATTTAATGGGATTCTTACGCATCATTAACCATGAAAAAGGACTTCATATTGGTGCGAGACATATGACTGTTTCGACGAGTGGAATTATCCCGAAAATTTATAAGTTTGCTGAAGAAGATCTACAAATTAATTTTGCGATTTCATTGCATGCTCCAAACTCAGAATTACGTTCAAAATTAATGCCGATTAACCGTGCTTATAAATTACCAGATTTAATGGAAGCTATTAAATACTATGTAAATAGAACAGGGCGTCGTATTACTTTTGAATATGGATTATTTGGAGGAGAAAATGACCAAGTAGAGCATGCTGAAGAGCTTGCTGCGCTCTTAAAAGGTGTAAAATGTCATGTGAACTTGATTCCGGTAAACTACGTACCTGAACGTGATTATGTACGTACGCCACGTGAACAAATTTTCTTGTTCGAGAAAACGTTAAAAGATCGTGGAGTGAATGTAACGATTCGCCGTGAACAAGGTCATGATATTGATGCAGCCTGCGGTCAGTTGCGTGCGAAGGAGCGCAAAGAAGAGACGAGGTGACGAGATGAAAGCCGTATTTCTATCGGATAAAGGAAAAGTTCGTCAACATAATGAAGATAGTGCAGGAGTTTTTCACAATTTAGATGGAAATGTATTAGCGGTAGTAGCAGATGGAATGGGAGGTCATCGAGCTGGTGATGTAGCTAGCTCGATGGCCATTCAATTATTCCATGATTATTGGAAGCAAACACATAATATGAATGAGCCGAAAAAAGTAGAACAATGGTTACATACTAGTGTTGGGATTATTAATGAGCGTATATATGAATACGCTCAGCAAAATGCAGAATGTAATGGTATGGGAACAACGCTTATAATAGCTGTTTGTACACCAAGCTTTGTGACAATAGGGCATATAGGAGATAGTCGTTGCTATATGGTATCAGAAGGAGAAATGACGCTAGTAACGGAAGATCATTCACTTGTAAATGAGCTTGTGAAACATGGTGAAATTTCAAAGGAAGACGCAGAGTATCATCCGAAAAAGAATGTGTTATTAAGAGCATTAGGAACAGAAGAAAAAGTTGGGTTAGATGTTAAAACGTTGGTGATTGAGGAAGATGATCAATTACTTCTTTGCTCTGATGGATTATCAAACAAAGTTTCTATTGATGATATGCGACAAATTTTACAGTTAAATGAACAGCTTGAAGGTAAAGGGCAGCGTCTCATTCAATTGGCAAATGATCGCGGTGGAGAAGATAATATCACACTTGTTCTTATTGATTATGCGGGTTCGACAAACGAAAGTAGGTGAAGTGCAACGTGCTGATTGGAAAACGCTTAAATGACCGTTATAAGCTGCTGAAAATGATTGGTGGTGGCGGAATGGCCAATGTATATTTAGCTCATGATGATATACTTGGCCGAGATGTAGCGGTAAAAATATTAAGACTCGACTACTCAAATAACGAAGAGTTTATTAAACGTTTCCATCGAGAAGCGCAGTCTGTTACAACGTTGTCGCATCCAAATATTGTGAATATGTATGATGTCGGAGAAGAAGATGGTATATACTATCTTGTCATGGAATATGTACCAGGGCAAACATTGAAGCAATACATAATTGAGCGAGGGATGTTACCTATAGGAGAAGCTCTTGATATTATGGAGCAGTTAACATCCGCTATGGCACATGCCCATCATTTTGAAATTGTGCATCGTGATATAAAGCCGCACAATATTTTAATTCGAGCTGATGGAATAATAAAAGTAACAGATTTTGGAATTGCGACAGCTACAAGTGCAACAACAATTACACATACAAATTCAGTGCTCGGTTCAGTCCATTATTTATCACCAGAACAGGCACGTGGTGGGATAGCAAATAAACAATCAGATATCTATTCTCTTGGGATAGTTATGTTTGAATTGTTAACAGGAAGACAACCGTTTTCTGGCGAATCTGCTGTTGCCATAGCTTTAAAACATTTACAAAGTGAAATCCCATCACCAAAAAGATGGAATGAAAATATTCCGCAAAGTGTTGAAAATATTATATTAAAGGCAACTGCAAAAGATCCGTTTCACCGATATCAATCTGCTAATGCGATGAAGCGAGATATTGAAACTGCGCTATATCCAGAGAGGATAAATGAGCAACCATTTTACATACCGGAAGATATGGAAGCGACAAAAGCGATTCCGATTATTCAACAAGAACAATTATTTGAAAATGTAAGTGATGAAACGATTGTTTTAAAAGGGAGTAAGATGGAAGAACCGATAAGAGCAGAAGCAGCTGAGTTAGATAAGAAGAAAAAACGGAGTAGCAAGTGGCTTAAAGTTTTAATTTCAACATTTTTATTTTTAGCAATAGGAATAACATTAGCACTTACGGTTATTCCAGGATTATTTATTCCGAAAGATGTGAAAGTTCCTGATGTGGCTGGTATGAAATACACGACAGCTGTAAATACATTAGTAGAAAAGGGCTTTGAGGTGACGGAGCCTAATATTGTATATACAGATGATGTTGAAGTTGGGGATGTAATAAAAACGGACCCTGTAGCAGGAAGAGTCGTAAAAGAAAACGCTAAAATTACTATCTATCAATCAGGTGGAAAAAAGAAAAGTAAGATGGCAAATTTCACAGGTCAAAACTTTGAGAGTGTAAAAGCTGAGTTAGAAGAAAAATATAAACAAGTTACGGTAAATTATATTGAAAATGATAAGCCGAAAGGTGAAATTGTAGAACAAATTCCGACGCCTGATCAGATGGTTATAGAAGCGGAGCAAGAACTGAAAATCTGGGTAAGTAAAGGGCCTTATCAAATTAGACCAGGTGACTTTTCGGGGTGGACTGAAAATAGTGTAACTGGTTATTTGAATGAGAGAAAACTAACGTCAGATATAAAACGAGAGTATTCAGATACAGTCGAAAAAGGACTTGTAATTTCGCAATTTCCAAAACCAGGTACACCATTAAAAGAGGGAGATAAAGTAACTATTATTATCTCTGATGGTCAAAAGCCTAAAGTGACTAAAACGGTAAAAGTGGACAATATCTCTATCCCATATGAGCCTGCTGTAACAGGTGAAAAAAAGCCGCAAACAATAGAAATTTATAAAGAAGACATGCAGCAAAAAATGGATAGACCGGTTGAAACGAGAACAATTACTGAATCAGCGACTATTTCTTTAGAATTTGTAATTCAAGAAGGTTCAAAGGGACACTATAAAATTGTACGGGATGGAGTAACGATTATTGATAAAGAAGTACCATATCCAACTCAATAATAGTGAAAGTCTACTTATTATTATTGCCTGTTATGCTGTCTACAAAGTGGACGGTATAGCAGGCAAAAATATATGATTCAAAAAGCTAGTAAAGTGATGCAGCTGTAAATATTTTTTTGCATTTAATGGGAAATTCAATGTATATTAGCGAAAGTATATATGGTAGGTTTTGAAATCGTTATTTGGAAAATTTAAATCCATTCATTTTTAAATTCAGCATCACCTTATACAAAAAAGGAGAATTCTATGCCAGAAGGAAAAATTATAAAAGCTTTAAGTGGGTTTTATTACGTGCAGCATGAAGAAGGGGTTACGCAATGTCGTGGGCGAGGTGTATTTAGAAAAAATAAAATTACACCACTTGTAGGAGACCAAGTTGTTTTTCAGGCAGATAATCCAACTGAAGGTTATGTGCTTGAAGTGTTTGATCGAAAAAATGAACTTGTTAGACCTCCTATTGCTAATGTCGATCAAGCGATCCTTGTGTTCTCTGCAGTAGAACCAGATTTTAATCCTGGACTGTTAGATCGATTTTTAGTGCTGATTGAATATCATAACATTAAGCCAATTATTTGTATTAGCAAGATGGATTTAGTAGATGAAAAGATGAAAGCAACTGTTGAAGCTTATGCGAATGATTATCGTGAGATGGGTTATGATGTTTTATTTACTTCTATTAATACGTCAGAAAGTATTGATATATTAAAACCATACTTAGAAAATTGTGTTTCTGTCGTTGCGGGCCAATCTGGTGTTGGGAAATCTTCAATGCTTAATGTGCTACGTCCAGAATTAGAGCTGAAAACAAATGATATTTCTTCCCATTTAGGACGCGGGAAGCATACGACAAGACACGTAGAATTAATTGCAATTGGGAGTGGACTAGTAGCAGATACACCGGGTTTTAGTTCACTAGATTTCATTGATATAGAAGTAGAAGATCTTACATATTGTTTTCCAGAGTTGAAAGAAGCGAGCCAATACTGTAAATTTAGAGGGTGTACACATCTTTCTGAACCGAAATGTGCGGTGAAAGCTGCGGTTGAAGAAGGGAAGATTACAGAATATCGCTATAAGAACTATAAACAATTCGTAGAAGAAATTAGAGAGAGAAAGCCGAGGTATTAGTTATGATTAAAATTGCACCATCGATTTTATCAGCAGATTTTTCAAAATTAGGGGAAGAGATTAAAGATGTAGAAAAGGGCGGAGCGGATTACATTCACGTTGACGTAATGGATGGACATTTCGTACCAAATATTACGATTGGACCGTTAATTGTAGAAGCAATCCGTCCGATTACATCATTACCATTAGATGTACATTTAATGATTGAAAATCCTGATAACTATATCCCGACTTTTGCACAAGCGGGAGCGGATATTATTACTGTTCACGTAGAGGCGTGTCCGCATCTACATCGTACAATTCAGTTAATTAAATCTCATGGTATTAAAGCGGGCGTTGTATTAAATCCACATACGCCAGTTTCAGTGATTGAGCATGTATTAGAAGATATAGATATGGTATTACTTATGACAGTAAACCCTGGATTTGGTGGACAGAAGTTTATCCATTCTGTATTACCGAAAATTAAACAAGTTGCAGACATGGTGAAAGAGCGCAATCTAGAAGTGGAAATTGAAGTTGATGGTGGTGTAAATGCTGAAACAGCAAGACTTTGTGTGGAAGCAGGAGCAAATGTACTTGTAGCTGGGTCAGCAGTATACAATCAAAAAGACCGCGGTGAAGCAATTCGCGTAATTCGTGGGTAGTGATGAACTTTTATCCTAGTAAGGCATTTATAGGATAGGATAAAAATATGTAAAAAGGCAATCTACCGAATGGCAGATTGCCTTTTTACAATGGGAGGAGAAGAAAAAATGATTATTCATATTTTGGCAGGAGGACCTTCGGAATATTGCGCAGATTTTGCTCGATACGAGAATGAGGAAGTAGTGTGGGCAGCGGTTGATAGGGGAGTATACCGTCTATTAAAGAAAGGGATTACCCCGGCTGTTGCGTTTGGAGATTACGATTCAGTTACTGAAGAAGAATTAGTATGGATGGGACAGCAAACGAACGAATTACATATTGTTCCGCGGGAAAAAGATCAAACGGATTTAGAAATTGCAATCAACTGGGCATTAGAACAGAAGCCGGCACTAATTCGTATTTTTGGTGCTACTGGTGGAAGGCTTGATCACGGTTTGGCAAATATACAGATGCTTTTAAAAGGGTTAGAAGTAGAGATAGAAATGTGTATTGTGGACAATAAAAATGAAATAACAGTTAAAAAAATGGGTACACATATAATTGAAGAAAATAAAAATTTTCCTTATGTATCTTTTGTACCAGTTACTGAAATAGTGGAAGGGATTACATTGTTTGGTTTTAAGTACCCTCTTACTAATAAAACAATAGAGTGGGGATCAACACTTTGTATTAGTAACGAACTCGTTGAGGAAAAAGGTACTTTTTCATTTACTTCTGGCATATTAATGTTGATAAGAAGCACTGATTGAAGAAACAATTTTGCTCCTTACATCATATAGTGACCAAGTGGAGTAATGGGGATTAGGAGGGAAACCATGAGATTTTATACAATTAAGTTACCTAAATTTCTTGGTGGAATAGTTCGTGCAATGTTAAATACCTTCAAAAAAGATTAAAAAAAGCACCTATCACCGGTGCTTTTTCCATTGTTATAGTAAAAAAAGAGCCTATCGGCTCTTTTTTTTATTATTAAACACGTTCGATTTTGCCAGATTTTAATGCTCTAGCAGAAACGTAAACACGTTGAACTTTTCCGTCGATGCGTACGCGAACTTTTTGAAGGTTAGCGCCCCATTTACGTTTTGTAGCGTTCATTGCGTGAGAACGAGAGTTACCAGAACGAGCTTTTCTTCCAGTAATAGCACAAACACGAGCCATTTATATTTCCCTCCCTTGATACCTTACCATACGTAATTTTTCAATGTTAGTCTTTTATGCGATGCTAAAAACACTACTATAATTTAACACAACTAAAAAGAGAATGCAACACCGTAGAAAAAAGAAATCAAGAAAATTTACTTGACACTATATGTCAATGAAGAAAAGTTGAAATCCATAAAAATTGCTTGACATATTATAGTGGTACATGTTGTATAATAACAATGGACTATTTTGCTCATCATAAAAAAGTGTAATTTAAAACATAAAATATGAGAGTGAAAAGAAAGAACGATGGAATTTTCTTTAAAAAGATTATATGATAGTAACTAAAGTAGTCTAGCTCACTTTCACCATTTATGAAGGGGGAAACGAGATGTCAATTGAAATTAAAACGAAGTACGGTCAAATTGATATTAGTACAGATGTAATTGCAACAATTGCTGGAGGTGCCGCGGTAGATTGCTACGGTATCGTAGGTATGGCATCAAAAAATCAGTTAAAAGATGGATTAACAGACATTTTACGAAAAGAAAACTTCACTAGAGGTGTTATTGTTCGTAAAGATGAAGATGAAGTACATATTGATATGTATATTATTGTGAGCTATGGTACGAAAATTTCAGAAGTGGCACATAATGTGCAGACGAAAGTGAAATATACATTAGATCAAACTGTAGGACTAGCAGTAGATTCTGTAAACATCTACGTACAAGGAGTTAAAGTAATAAACTTGTAATGTGCATTAAGGAGGAAAATCTGTGTCAATTCAAAAAATTGATGGAAAACGTTTATCACAAATGATCATGCAAGGAGCGAATAATTTAACAAACAATGTTCAGCTTGTTGATGCATTAAACGTATTTCCAGTTCCAGATGGCGATACCGGTACAAACATGAACTTATCTATGACTTCAGGTGCGCGTGAAGTGAAAGCAAACCCTTCACAGCATGCTGGTAAAGTCGGCGTAAGTTTAGCCAAAGGATTATTAATGGGAGCTCGTGGTAACTCTGGAGTTATTTTATCTCAGTTGTTCCGTGGTTTCTCTAAATCCATTGAACAAAAAGAAGAATTAACAACAGTTGATTTTGCTGCAGCACTAGAAGCTGGAGTAGAGGCGGCTTATAAAGCGGTTATGAAACCGATTGAAGGAACGATTTTAACGGTTGCAAGAGAAACGGGTAAATATGCAGTAACAGTTGCGAAAAAACAGCGCGACTTTGTTTTGTTTATGGAAGACGTTGTGAAAGAAGCAAACGCATCGTTAAATCGTACGCCAGATTTATTACCTGTATTAAAACAAGTTGGCGTTGTAGATAGCGGTGGTAAAGGTCTTGTAGTGGTATACGAAGGATTTTTAGCTGACTTAAAAGGAGAAACGATTTCTTCTGATGCACCGACGCAACCATCTATGAATGAAATGGTACGCGCAGAACATCACCGTAGTGTACAAAGCCAATTGAGTACAGAAGATATTAAGTATGGATATTGTACGGAATTCATGGTGAAATTAGAGGCTGAAAAGGTGAAAGAGCATAATTTCTCTGAACAAAAATTCCGTGAAGATATTAGTGTATATGGTGATTCTCTACTAGTTGTGTCTGATGATGAAATTGTAAAAGTTCATATCCATGCAGAACATCCTGGAGACGCTATGAACTACGGGCAAAAATACGGTAGTTTAATTAAGATTAAAGTAGAAAATATGCGTGAACAGCATACTGCTTTATTAGATGAACCTACTATGGTTCCTGAACAACCAGCTCAATCGAAAGAAAAACAACCATATGGTATCGTAACTGTAGCTATGGGGTCTGGTATTAAAACTTTATTTGAGAGCATCGGCGCAACGAAAGTTATCGAAGGTGGTCAAACGATGAATCCAAGTACGGAGGATATCGTGAAGGCAATTGAAGAAGCAAATGCTGAAAAAATCATTATTTTACCGAATAACGGAAATATTGTAATGGCAGCAGAACAAGCGGCATCAGTTGTAGATCAAGAAGTTATTGTTGTTCGTTCGAAAACAGTTCCTCAAGGTATGGCAGCAATGTTAGCATTTAACCCAGTTGGAACGTTAGAAGAGAATGAAGAAAACATGCAAGAAGCTTTATCTCATGTGAAAACAGGTCAAATTACGTATGCTGTACGTGATACGGAAATTGATGGTGTAGCAATTCAAAAAGATGATTTCATGTGTATTGCAGATGGGAAAATTGTATCTACAAATGCTGAAAAAGTAGGAGCTGCGAAGCAATTACTAGAAGCGCTTATTGATGAAGATTCTGAAATCGTAACGATTCTACAAGGTGAAGATGCAACTGACGAAGAAGTAGCGGAGTTAGTTGAATTTGTAGAAGAGAAATTTGAAGATGCAGAAGTAGAAGTGCATGCTGGAAACCAACCAGTGTATTCTTTCATCTTCTCTGTAGAATAAGATAAGATTCGTTTTGAAAATAAATGGATTACTTACTTGCTAATGGATAAGAAGTAGTAATATGAAGTTTATTACTAGTTTTTATTCAAAAGGCTAGCATATTGAAGAGAGAAAAGAGCCTTGCTGCTAATAGTGAGGCTCTTTTTTACTTGTTTTATATAAGGGATTTGAGTAGTTTCTCTTAGAATGCCTATGATAGAATATATAAGGTGAAAGAGAGCGATTACAGATGCTAATTGGTACTCAAATAAAATGCAATAAAGAAAATAATGTGACGGGGTGTGAGAATCTTGAATGATGTTGTACAAGTTCCTGTTACGGATGTAAAGGGGATCGGAGGAGAAACATCTGAGTTACTACATGAGATGGGTATTTATACAGTTTCTCATCTATTAGAACATTTTCCATACCGTTATGAAGATTATGCGATGAAAGATCTTGCTGAAGTAAAGCATGATGAACGTGTAACGGTTGAAGGGAAGATTCATAGTGCTCCTTTGCTGCAATATTATGGTAAGAAGAAATCGCGTTTAACAGTTCGTGTTCTCGTCGGTCGTTATTTAATTACGGCGGTATGTTTTAATAGGCCTTACTATAAGCAAAAATTAAAGTTAGATGAAACGGTAACGATTACTGGTAAATGGGATCAACATCGTCAAACAATTGCTGTATCAGAACTTCATTTTGGGCCGGTTGTACGTCAACAAGAAGTGGAACCTGTTTATTCAGTAAAGGGGAAACTTACAGTAAAACAGATGCGTCGTTTTATTGCTCAAGCGTTAAAGGAATATGGAGATTCTATAGTCGAAGTGTTACCGGATGGTTTGTTAGGGCGATATAAATTATTACCAAGATATGAAGCGCTTAGGGCATTGCATTTTCCGGTAGGACAGGAAGATTTGAAGCAAGCGCGTCGCCGTTTTGTATATGAAGAATTTTTCTTATTTCAGCTGAAAATGCAAACGCTCCGGAAAATGGAGAGGGAAAATTCAAAAGGGACGAAGAAAGAGATTCCGTCAGTAGAATTACAAGAATTTATCGATGCACTGCCGTTTCCATTAACGGGTGCGCAGCGCCGAGTTGTAGATGAAATTTTGAAAGATATGACATCTCCTTATCGGATGAACCGACTATTGCAAGGTGACGTTGGTTCTGGGAAAACAGTTGTTGCTGCGATTGGCCTTTATGCATCGAAATTAGCTCATTATCAAGGTGCTTTAATGGTTCCTACAGAAATTTTAGCTGAGCAACATTATCAGTCGCTTGCTGAAACGTTTTCGCATTTTGGTATGAAGGTGGAACTGTTAACAAGTTCTGTTAAAGGTGCGAGACGTCGAGAAATTTTAGCGAAGTTAGAACAAGGAGAAATAGATATTCTTGTTGGAACGCATGCCTTAATTCAAGATGAAGTTATATTTCATAGGTTGGGTCTCGTTATTACAGATGAACAGCATCGATTTGGTGTAGCGCAGCGCCGAGTTTTACGGGAGAAAGGTGAAAGTCCAGATGTATTATTTATGACAGCGACACCAATTCCGCGTACGCTTGCAATTACTGCATTTGGAGAGATGGATGTTTCGATAATCGATGAGATGCCAGCAGGTAGAAAGGTGATTGAAACATATTGGGCAAAACATGATATGTTAGATCGCGTTCTCGGTTTTGTTGAAAAGGAGATAAAAAAAGGAAGACAGGCATACGTTATTTGTCCTCTAATTGAAGAATCTGAGAAACTTGATGTGCAAAATGCTATCGACTTACATAGTATGCTGACGCATCATTACCAAGGGAAATGCCAAGTTGGATTGATGCATGGGAGATTATCGTCTCAGGAAAAAGAAGAGATAATGGGACAGTTTAGTGAAAATAAAGTGCAAATTCTTGTATCGACAACAGTTGTTGAAGTAGGTGTGAACGTACCGAATGCGACTGTAATGGTTATTTATGATGCAGAACGTTTCGGTTTATCGCAGCTTCATCAGCTTAGAGGGCGTGTCGGCCGTGGTAGTGAGCAATCATATTGTTTATTAATAGCAGACCCTAAATCAGAAACAGGGAAAGAAAGAATGCGCATAATGACTGAAACAAATGATGGATTTGTATTGTCAGAAAAAGATTTAGAATTACGAGGTCCTGGAGATTTCTTTGGGAGTAAGCAAAGTGGCTTACCAGAATTTAAGGTTGCTGACATGGTACATGATTATCGAGCGTTAGAAACAGCAAGGCAAGATGCGGCGATACTAGTAGATTCAGAAGCGTTTTGGCACAATGATCAGTACGCTGCCTTGCGTACGTATCTTGATGGGACAGGTGTGTTCCAAGGAGAGAAGCTCGATTAAAGGGAGTCAACAAAAGTTTTTGTTGCATTCTACTTTTAATGATTATATACTACTGTTAGTACCTAGTCATAAAAATGGATGGTGCGGTATGAAAAAAAGAAGAAGTAAAAAAGAAAGACAAGAGTTATTACAACAAACAATCGAATCAAATCCTTTTATTACGGATGAAGATTTAGCGGAAAAATTTCAAGTGAGTATACAAACAGTACGACTTGATCGTATGGAATTGTCTATTCCTGAATTAAGAGAGAGAATTAAACATGTAGCTACAAAGCAACATGAAGAAGATGTGAAATCTTTACCGTTAGAAGAGGTTGTTGGAGAAATTATTGATATTGAATTAGATAGACATGCAATCTCTATCTTTGAAGTAAAGGTAGAACATGTATTTAAAAGAAATCAAATTGCCCGTGGGCATCATCTGTTTGCGCAAGCAAACTCACTAGCTGTTGCAGTTATTGATGAAGAATTAGCTTTAACTGCAAAGTCTACCATTCGATACATTCGCCCTGTAAAATTAGGAGAGCGTGTTGTTGCAAAAGCGCGCGTTGAAGATGTAGAGAATGATAAGGGACGGACGGTTGTCAAAGTGCGTAGCTTCGTTGGAGAAGAACTTGTTTTTACAGGCACTTTTGAAATGTATCGATCTAGTAATTATAGTGAGGAAGGTAACAACTTATGAAAATCGCAATAGATGCAATGGGCGGAGATCACGCTCCAAAGGCTGTAGTATTAGGGGCAATGAAAGCTATTAAGGAATATTCTGATTTACATATTACGTTAGTAGGGAAAGAAGAGGAAATTCGTCAATACTTAACGAGTGATGAACGAATTACTATTCTTCATACAGACGAAAAAATAGAATCAACGGAGGAACCAGTAAGAGCGGTTCGTCGAAAAAAACAAGCTTCAATGGTGCTTGCGGCACAACAAGTAAAGGATGGAGAAGCAGACGCTTGTATATCCGCAGGTAGTACAGGAGCTTTAATGGCAGCTGGATTATTTGTTGTCGGTCGTATGGAAGGAATTGAGCGACCAGCTTTATCGCCTACAATGCCAACTGTAGATGGAAAAGGTTTTGTTATGTTAGATGTTGGAGCAAATGTTGATGCAAAACCAATTCATTTATATCAATATGCAGTAATGGGATCTGTTTATGCTGAGAAGGTAAGAGGAATTGAAAATCCTCGCGTTGGACTATTAAACGTTGGAACAGAGGATGGAAAAGGAAACGAGCTTTCAAAGCAAGTATTTGCAATGCTTAAAGATGCGCCAATTAATTTCGTTGGGAACATTGAATCAAGAGATTTATTGCAAGGTGTAGCAGATGTTGTTGTATGTGATGGTTTTACAGGGAATGTAGCGTTGAAATCATTAGAAGGAACAGCACTTGCGCTATTCTCTATGTTGAAAGAACAACTAATGAGTTCGTTTACGAGCAAATTAGCAGCGGCGGTATTAAAGCCAAAACTTATGGTATTAAAAGATAAAATGGATTATTCGGAGTATGGGGGAGCTGCATTATTTGGATTGAAAGCACCTGTCATTAAGGCTCACGGTTCTTCTAATGACCAGTCGATATTTAGTGCGATTCGTCAAACGAGAGAAATGGTAGCGAAAGAAGTAATTCCTACAATTTCAAGCGTAATGGAGAAAGAGTCACTCCAATAAGAGGAGGATTTGAAATGGGAAAAATAGCATTTCTTTTTCCGGGCCAAGGTTCACAGGCAGTTGGAATGGGTAAACAATTAGCAGAGAATAATAAAGAGGTTGCAAAAGTGTTTGCAAAAGCAGATGAGGTGTTACAAGAGTCACTTTCAGAAGTGATTTTTGAAGGCCCGCAGGAAAAGCTTACATTAACAACAAATGCTCAGCCTGCATTATTAACAACGAGTTTTGCTATTTTGACAGCTTTGAAAGAGTATGACATTACACCTGACTTTGTCGCTGGTCATAGTTTAGGTGAATATAGCGCTCTTGTAGCAGCTGGTGCATTAACTTTTGAAGATGCGGTATATGCTGTAAGGAAACGCGGGGAATATATGGAAGAAGCTGTTCCGGGCGGGGAAGGTGCAATGGCAGCTATATTAGGTGCTGACCCACATATGCTGAAACAAGTTACAGAAGAAGTAACAAGTGAAGGATATGCAGTGCAAATCGCTAATATGAATAGTACGAAGCAAATTGTAATTTCTGGAACGAAGCAAGGCGTAGAGGTTGCTTCTCAAAGAGCGAAAGAAAATGGTGCAAAGAGAGCAATTCCACTAAAAGTAAGTGGGCCATTCCATTCTTCACTTATGAAGCCGGCAGCTGAGAAGTTCCAAAGTGTTTTAAATGAAATTACAATTCATGATACGAATATTCCTGTTATTGCAAATGTTACGGCGGATGTTATTACGCGTGGTGCCGACATTCAAGAAAAGTTAATCGAACAGCTTTATTCGCCTGTATTATGGTACCCGTCTATTGAATGTATGGTGAAGCAGGGAGTAGATACATTTATTGAAATTGGGCCTGGAAAAGTACTTGCTGGACTTATGAAGTCAATTGATTCATCAGTGAAAGCATATGCGATATATGATGAAGAGACATTAAAAGATACCATTTCAAATTTGAGAGGAGAAAACTGATGTTAAAAGGGAAGGTAGCATTAGTAACTGGCGCTTCACGTGGAATTGGTCGCGCGATTGCGATCGATTTAGCGAAACAAGGGGCAAATGTAGTAGTAAATTATGCAGGTAATGAACAAAAAGCAAATGAAGTAGTAGATGAAATTAAGAAATTAGGTTCTGATGCAATTGCGGTAAAAGCAGATGTTGCAAATGCTGATGATGTTACAAATATGGTGAAACAAACAGTAGATACATTTGGACAAGTTGATATTCTTGTAAATAATGCTGGTGTAACAAAAGATAATTTATTAATGCGTATGAAAGAAGAAGAATGGGATACAGTTATTAATACAAACTTAAAAGGTGTATTCTTATGTACAAAAGCAGTATCTCGTTATATGATGCGTCAACGTCACGGTAGAATTATAAATATCGCTTCTGTTGTGGGTGTTATAGGAAACCCAGGGCAAGCTAATTATGTTGCTGCTAAAGCGGGTGTTATTGGATTAACAAAAACATCTGCAAAAGAGTTAGCAAGTCGAAATATTACTGTGAATGCAATTGCGCCAGGCTTTATTGCGACTGATATGACTGATGTACTAGATGAGAATATTAAAGCCGAAATGTTAAAAGTTATTCCAGCTGCTCAATTTGGTGAAGCGCAAGATATCGCGAATGCTGTAACGTTTTTTGCTTCTGATCAAAGCAAATATGTTACAGGTCAAACGTTAAATGTTGATGGCGGTATGGTAATGTAATAAAAGAATCGATTTCACCTAGTTTTTTTGGTCAATATTTAATATAATATTTGAGGGGAGGTGAATGGAATGGCAGATGTTTTAGAGCGCGTAACAAAAATCATCGTTGATCGTTTAGGAGTAGAAGAGACTGAGGTAGTACCAGCTGCAAGCTTCAAGGAAGATTTAGGAGCAGACTCCCTAGATGTAGTAGAACTTGTAATGCAATTAGAAGATGAATTCGAAATGGAAATTTCTGATGAAGATGCTGAAAAGATTGCTACTGTTGGCGATGCTGTGACTTACATAGAGAGTCATCTATAATGCTTAAGTGAAGTCCCGTTTTTTAGCGGGGCTTTCTGGCTTATATCTGGAGGGACCTATGCCGTACCGAAAATATAGAGAAAAAAAATACGAAACAAAATATCGTGAAGCATTTAAAGTGTTTCAAGAAAAGATAGGTATTACGTTTACAGATGAAAAATTATTGATTCAAGCATTTACGCATTCATCGTATGTGAATGAGCATCGAAAAAAACCGCATGAAGATAATGAGCGTCTTGAATTTCTTGGAGATGCAGTATTGGAACTGACTGTATCACAGTATCTGTTTCAAAAATATCCGACAATGAGCGAAGGAGAGTTAACAAAACTACGTGCAGCTATTGTATGTGAGCCATCTCTTGTTCGTTTTGCGAACGAATTGTCATTTGGCAGCCTTGTTTTATTAGGAAAAGGTGAAGAAATGACAGGTGGACGTGAACGACCAGCTTTATTAGCGGATGTCTTTGAAGCGTTTATTGGTGCCCTTTATCTTGATCAAGGGCTAGAAACAGTTTGGGAATTCTTAAAAGAAATTGTATATCCGAAAATTAATGAGGGTGCTTTTTCTCATGTGATGGATTATAAGAGTCAGTTGCAAGAATTGATTCAGCGTGATGGCAGTGGCAATGTTGAGTATCAAATTTTGCAAGAAAAAGGACCAGCTCACAATCGAGAATTTGTGTCACGTGTTACGTTAAATAACGTAGCTTTAGGTCTTGGTAGTGGTAAGTCGAAAAAAGAAGCAGAGCAACAAGCTGCTGCAGAAGCATTGAAAAAATTAAAAGAACAACTATAAGGAATCCCCCTTTGAATGAGGGGGATTCCTTATGCATAGAATGAAACTTTCTTTTTGTTTATAAAGAAAAAGAAGGTAAATCCGTATAATACTTGTTTTTATATAGAGAACATTTATAACGACGGAGAATAGGAGGAAGGCCTTTCGTGTTTTTAAAAAGATTAGAAATAGCAGGGTTTAAGTCTTTTGCTGAGCGTGTATCTGTTGATTTTGTCCCAGGTGTAACTTCTGTAGTAGGACCTAATGGAAGCGGGAAAAGTAATATTACTGATGCAATTCGCTGGGTACTTGGTGAACAATCTGCAAAATCATTACGTGGTGCAAAGATGGAGGATATTATTTTTGCAGGCAGTGATACGAGGAGAGCGGTTAATGTTGCTGAAGTAACAATAACTTTAAATAATGAAGATCAACGTTTACCAATTGAATACAATGAGGTGTGTGTAACACGTCGTGTATCTCGTTCAGGTGATAGTGATTTTTATATTAATAAACAATCATGTAGATTGAAAGATATTATCGATTTATTTATGGACTCTGGTATGGGAAGAGAAGCTTTTTCAATTATTAGCCAGGGGAAAGTGGAAGAGATTTTAAGTAGTAAGTCAGAAGAGCGTCGAGGTGTATTTGAAGAAGCGGCAGGCGTACTAAAATACAAACTTCGCAAAAAGAAAGCTGAAGGGAAACTAGCAGAAACACAAGAAAACTTAAATCGTGTACAAGATATAATTCATGAATTAAGTAGTCAAGTAGAACCTTTAGAAAGACAAGCTTCTATTGCGAAAGATTATCTTGAGAATAAAGAAGAATTAGAGAAAGTAGAAGCTGCGCTTATTGTTCATGAAATTGAAGAATTGCATGAGAAATGGGAAGCGCTTCGAAATCAGTTTGGGCATAATAAAAAC
This sequence comes from Bacillus sp. RZ2MS9, assembly GCF_001816185.2. Lineage (NCBI taxonomy): Bacteria > Bacillati > Bacillota > Bacilli > Caryophanales > Bacillaceae > Bacillus > Bacillus sp. RZ2MS9. The sequence continues at coordinate 3,818,451 of NZ_CP049978.1, read as the reverse complement.
GAAGAAGCTAAAATGTCAACGAATTTACAAAAAAGTGAAGAAGAGCTTGAGGAATTACGAGGACAATTACAAGCGGTAGACGAGTCTGTAGACTCGTTGCAAGAAGTACTTCTTCTTTCTAGTAAAGAGCTAGAAAAACTAGAAGGGCAGCGTGAGTTGTTAAAAGAAAGAAAGCAAAATGCTACGACGCATTGTGCGCAACTTGAGCAGTTAATTGTTGAATTAACTGAGAAAGCTAAAAGTTACGATGGTGAGATTGAGTCAAGTACAGAATCTTTAATGCAATTTGTGAATGAAGTAAAAGAGTTGGAGCAAAAATTGCATGATAATGAGCAACTGCTTGCTACTTTTGCTGACAATTTAGAGGAACAGATTGAGAATTTAAAAGGTGACTATATTGAGCTTTTAAATCAACAAGCTAGTCATCGTAATGAATTATCTATGATTGAAGAACAATCGAAACAGCAAACGTCTAAAAACGAGCGTCTAGATGAAGAGAATGCGAAATATGTAGAAATGCGTATGGAAATTACAGCGAAAAAGACGAAACTTGTAGAAAGTTACGAACAAGCGAAAGAAAAAGTAGCTGGCATTCTCTCAAATATACAGAAGACAGAGGCGGCGCTTGGGAAATGTAAGACGCAGTATAGTGAAAATGAAACAAAACTGTATCAAGCATATCAATTTGTGCAACAGGCACGTTCTCGAAAAGAAATGCTTGAAGAGATGCAAGAAGATTATTCTGGATTCTATCAAGGTGTACGTGAAGTATTGAAAGCTAGAGAAAATAGGTTGCAAGGTATCGAGGGTGCTGTTGCGGAACTGTTAACGGTACCGAAAGAATACGAAGTTGCAATGGAAATCGCTCTAGGTGCAGCGATGCAGCATATTGTTGTACAAACAGAGGAACATGCTCGTAATGCGATTGCATTTCTAAAGCAAAATAAACATGGACGTGCAACGTTTTTACCGCAAGCTGTTATTAAAAGCAGATCGTTATCATTTGAGCAATTACGCATTGCAAATCAACACCCATCGTTTGTAGGTGTGGCGGCAGAACTTGTGCAGTACAACAATAAATATGAAAATGTAGTTTCAAATTTATTAGGTACTGTTATTGTTGCGAAAGATTTACGTGGAGCAAATGAGTTGGCGAAACAACTGCAATACCGTTATCGCATTGTAACAATCGAAGGTGACGTAGTGAATCCTGGCGGTTCTATGACTGGTGGGGCGGTAAAGCAAGCGAAATCTTCTTTATTAGGACGCCAACGTGAACTGGAAGAGTGGACTCGCAAGTTAACTGATATGGAAGAAAAAACAACGAAGTTAGAAAACTTTGTTAAAGCAGTAAAACAAGAGATTCAAGAAAAAGAAGTGAAAATACGCGAACTAAGGCAAACTGTAGAAGCAGATCGTGTAGATGAGCAGAAATTAAGAGAAGAGATTAATCGTTTAGAATTAGAAGAACATCGTATTAATGATCGGTTGTCTATTTATGATTTAGAGATTGAAGGGTTTTTACAAGATCGAGTAAAAATGCAAGGGCGTAAAGAGGAGTTAGAAGGGGTTTTAACGAATCTTCAAGCTGAAATCACTAAGTTAGATAGTAAAATTGTAGCTTTAACAAAACAAAAAAGTGAGCAACATTCTTCGAAAGAAAAAGTTCAAAAAGAAATGACTGAGTTAAAAGTGCTGGCAGCTGAAAAGCAACAACGCTTATCTAATCAAAAAGAAAAAGTTGAACGATTGACGAAGGAAAAAGAAGAAACGGATGCGACACTTGTAAAAACGAAAGAGGATTTAGCGTTCTTAAAACAAGAAATGACATCTAATTCAAGTGGTGAAGAGCAAATTACGAATATGATTGAGAAGAAAGCATATGATCGTAATCAAACTTCAGAATTAATTCGCTCTCGTCGTGAACAACGTGTATCGTTGCAAGAGAGAGTAGAACATTTAGAGCGCAATTTGAAAGAAACGACAGGTAAACATAAATATGTTCTTGAAATGTTGAAAGATCAAGAAGTGAGAATAAATCGACTGGATGTAGAGTTGGAAAATAGATTACAACATTTACGTGAAACATATACGATTTCATTTGAAGCGGCAAAACTAAAATATACAATGACAATGCCTGCAGAAGATGCGCGTAAGAAAGTAAAATTAATCAAATTATCCATAGAAGAGTTAGGTACAGTGAACCTAGGGGCAATTGATGAATATGAACGTGTAGCGGAGCGTCATACATTCTTACTAGAGCAGAGAGACGACTTAGAAGAAGCGAAAGCGACATTGCACCAGCTTATTACCGAAATGGATGAAGAAATGAAAAAACGCTTTTCTACTACGTTTGAAGGCATTAGAATGGAGTTTCAATCGGTATTCTCTGAATTATTTGGAGGCGGTAGAGCGGATTTAGTAATGACTAATCCCGAGGATTTACTAAATACGGGTATTGATATTGTAGCACAACCGCCAGGGAAGAAACTGCAGAACTTAGGTTTACTTTCAGGTGGAGAGCGTGCTTTAACAGCAATTGCGCTTTTATTTGGTATTTTAAAAGTACGCCCAGTACCGTTCTGTGTACTAGATGAGGTAGAGGCAGCCCTTGATGAGGCGAATGTAGCTCGTTTTGCACAGTATTTAAAGAAATTCAGTGATGAGACGCAGTTTATTGTAATTACACATAGAAAAGGTACAATGGAAGAGTCTGATGTGTTGTACGGTGTAACAATGCAAGAATCGGGGGTATCTAAACTTGTTTCGGTTCGTTTAGACGCCGGAGAAGAACTTATTGCAAGTGAATAGGAAGGATGGGAAAGTATGAGTTTTTTTAAAAAACTAAAAGAAAAAATTTCAAAACAAACGGATACAGTTACAGAGAAATTTAAACAAGGATTAGAAAAAACGAGAAATTCATTTGCGGATAAAGTGAATGATTTAGTGTATCGTTACCGTAAAGTGGACGAAGATTTCTTCGAAGAGTTAGAAGAAATTTTAATCGGTGCAGACGTTGGCGTTGCGACGGTAATGGAATTAATTGACCAATTGAAAGAAGAAGTACAACGTCGTAACATTCAAGATCCAAAAGAAGTACAAGCTGTTATTTCAGAAAAACTAGTAGGAATTTACAAAGGTGACAGCGATTTTAGTAACGAAATTAATATGCAAGAGGACCAATTAACGGTCGTTTTATTTGTTGGTGTTAATGGTGTAGGAAAAACGACGACAATTGGTAAACTGGCGCATAAGTTTAAATCAGAAGGTAAGTCAGTCCTATTGGCGGCAGGAGACACATTCCGTGCTGGAGCGATTGAACAATTAGAAGTATGGGGCGATCGCGTTGGTGTAGAAGTGATTAAACAAGGATCTGGATCTGATCCAGCGGCGGTTATGTATGACGCTGTACAAGCAGCGAAAGCACGTAAGGTAGATGTATTACTATGTGACACAGCAGGACGCTTGCAAAATAAAGTGAACTTAATGAAAGAGTTAGAGAAGGTGAAGCGTGTAATTGAGCGTGAAGTACCAGGTGCTCCTCATGAAGTATTGCTTGTTATTGATGCAACAACAGGACAAAACGGTTTAAGCCAAGCGAAAACATTCCGTGAAGCAACGAATGTAACTGGTATTGTTTTAACGAAGTTAGATGGAACTGCTAAAGGTGGTATTGTATTAGCGATTCGTAACGAAATGGATGTACCGGTGAAGTTTGTTGGATTAGGAGAGCAAATGGATGACTTGCAGCAGTTTGATCCAGAACAATATGTGTATGGTTTATTTGCGAACTTAGTAGAAACAGAAGAAGTATAAGCGAAAGAAGCGGTATTTCCGCTTCTTTTTCTATAAAAAATATATGATGTTAAGAAAAAAACTTGACACTCTTTTGGACTACATGTAAACTAATTCATGTAAAGGGAAATCACTTAACAAAGGATGATCCAACATGCTCGAAAAAACAACGAGAATGAACTATTTATTTGATTTTTATCAATCGTTGTTAACGCAAAAACAAAGAAGTTATATGTCGCTTTATTATCTAGATGATTTATCTCTTGGTGAAATTGCGGAAGAATTTGATGTAAGTCGCCAAGCCGTGTATGATAACATTAAACGGACTGAAGCGATGCTTGAAGAATATGAAGAAAAATTAGTATTACTTCAAAAGTTTCAAGAGCGACAGCGACTTGTTGCAAAGCTAAAACAGCTAATCAGCGAAGAAGAGCATGTGAATGAAGAAATGAAACAAGTTGTTGAAGCTATCGAAAAATTAGATTAGGAGGGCGGCAATATGGCATTTGAAGGATTAGCCGACCGACTTCAACAGACAATGCAAAAAATCCGCGGCAAAGGAAAAGTTTCTGAAGCCGATGTGAAAGAAATGATGAGAGAAGTTCGTCTAGCTCTTTTAGAAGCGGATGTTAACTTTAAAGTAGTAAAAGATTTTGTGAAGCGTGTGTCTGAACGTGCTGTCGGACAAGATGTAATGAAAAGTTTGACACCTGGACAACAAGTAATTAAAGTTGTACAGGAAGAACTTACAGAACTTATGGGCGGAGAGCAAAGCAAAATTGCTGTTGCTAATAAGCCACCGACTGTTATTATGATGGTTGGTCTGCAAGGTGCGGGTAAAACAACGACGACAGGTAAGCTTGCGAATTTGCTTCGTAAAAAGCATAATCGTAAACCGATGCTTGTTGCAGCGGATATTTACCGTCCAGCAGCGATTAAACAGCTTGAAACATTAGGGAAGCAATTGGACATGCCTGTATTTTCTTTAGGAGATCAAGTAAGTCCTGTTGAAATTGCGAAACAAGCGATTGCAAAAGCAAAAGAAGATCATCACGATTATGTTTTAATCGATACAGCGGGTCGCCTGCATATTGATGAAGAATTAATGGATGAATTAGCGAAAGTGAAAGAAGTTGCGAAACCGGATGAAATTTTCCTTGTTGTCGATGCGATGACGGGGCAAGACGCGGTAAATGTTGCACAAAGTTTCCATGAACAGTTAGGTTTAACAGGTGTTGTATTAACGAAACTAGATGGTGATACGCGCGGTGGTGCTGCATTATCTATTAAGGCTGTAACAAACACGCCGATTAAATTTGCTGGTATGGGTGAAAAACTAGATGCAATTGAAGCGTTCCATCCAGAGCGTATGGCATCCCGTATTTTAGGGATGGGCGATGTCTTAACGTTAATTGAAAAAGCGCAAGCTACAGTTGATGAAGAGAAAGCAAAAGAACTTGAGCAAAAAATGCGTACGCTTTCGTTTACGCTTGACGATTTCCTAGAACAACTTGGACAAGTGCGCCAACTTGGGCCGCTTGATGAATTGTTAGGAATGCTTCCTGGTGCAAATAAAATTAAAGGGCTGAAAAATGCGCAAGTTGATGAAAAACAAATTGGGCATATTGAGGCAATTATTCGTTCTATGACTAAATTAGAACGAGAACAACCGGAAATAATCAATGCTAGTCGCAAAAAGCGCATTGCCAAAGGTAGCGGTACAACTGTACAAGAAATCAATCGTCTAATTAAGCAATTCGATGACATGAAAAAAATGATGAAGACGATGACGGGAATGCAAAAAGGTAAGAAAAAAGGACTAGGTGGATTGAAGTTTCCATTCATGTAAGGAAAAAAAGATGGCTCTGTTAAGAAAAAATACTTTACAAAGCAATAGTCTTTTTGCTAATATAATTATCTGTGTGAAATAAATTCGGAGGTGCTTTATAAATGGCAGTTAAAATTCGTTTAAAACGTATGGGAGCTAAAAAAACTCCTTTCTATCGTGTAGTTGTTGCAGATTCTCGTTCTCCTCGTGACGGACGTTTCATTGAGGAAATCGGAACTTACAATCCAGTTGCTCAACCAGCTGAAGTTAAGATCAACGAAGAAGCAGCATTAAAATGGTTAGGAAATGGTGCTAAACCATCTGATACAGTTCGTAACTTATTCTCTAACCAAGGTATCATGGAGAAATTCCACTTATCTAAACAAGGTAAGTAATTGAGGCGATGACTATGAAGAAGTTAGTCGAGACGATTGTCAAGCCTCTTGTCGATTATCCTGAAGATGTAAAAGTTACACAGGAACTTTGCAACGGAGAGATAAAGTATCGATTAACTGTACATCCTGAGGATGTTGGAAAAGTCATTGGAAAGCAAGGGAGAGTTGCGAAAGCGATTCGAATGCTCTTGTATTCAGTGGGACATCATAATGATGAAAAAGTAACACTGGAAATTCAATAAACGTAAAAAGGGCGAGGAGTTATTCCTCTCCCTTTTTTAACATTTAAATAGAGATTGCATGTTCCATCTGCGAAATGGAGATGCTTAATTTATATAGAAACCAGGGGTGACATACTATTTATGACAAAATGGTTTAACGTAGGGAAAATTGTAAATACTCATGGCGTAAGAGGAGAAATCCGTGTTATTTCTCGTACTGATTTTCCAGAAGAGCGATATAAAGTAGGAAACACGCTATACATATCGAATGAGAAAGGCACAGACTATCTTCCGGTGAAGGTAACTTCTCATCGCCAACATAAGACATTCGATTTATTAACATTTGAAGGATATAACAATGTAGATGAAGTAGAGAAGTTTAAAGGTTCTTTAATAAAAGTACCAGAAGAGCAGTTAGGCGAACTTGCTGAAGGTGAATACTACTATCATGAAATTATTGGTTGCAGTGTTGTAACGGAAGAAGGAGAAGCGCTAGGGACAATCAAAGAGATTCTATCTCCTGGTGCAAATGATGTTTGGGTAATTAAACGCCCGAAGGGTCAAGATCTCTTAATTCCTTATATCGATGATGTTGTACTTCAAGTTAATATTGAAAATAAATTAGTAACCATTCATGTAATGGAAGGGCTGCTATAATGAAAATTGATATTTTAACGTTGTTCCCAGACATGTTTACCGGTGTATTTGGATCTTCTATATTAAAGAAGGCGCAAGAAAAAGAAGCGGTAAACCTTCGTGTTGTTAACTTTCGTGATTATACAACAAGTAAGCATAATAGCGTAGACGATTATCCTTACGGCGGAGGAGCTGGTATGGTGCTTACTCCTCAGCCTATTTTTGATGCTGTAGAGGATTTGACAAAAGAGACAGAGCGTAAGCCGAGAGTTGTCTTAATGTGTCCGCAGGGCGAAAGATTTACGCAGAAGAAAGCGGAAGAGCTTGCAGGGGAAGAACATTTAATCTTCGTATGTGGGCATTATGAAGGATATGACGAACGAATTCGTGAGCATCTCGTAACGGATGAGATTTCTATTGGTGACTATGTATTAACGGGCGGAGAATTAGCCTCTATGGTTATTACTGATAGTGTGGTACGTCTCTTGCCAGGTGTGCTAGGAAATCATGCTTCACAAGTAGAGGATTCGTTTAGTACAGGTTTATTAGAGCATCCTCATTATACACGTCCAGCTGATTTTCGTGGTATGAAGGTACCGGATGTATTAATGTCAGGGAATCATAAAAACATTGATGAATGGCGACATAAGGAATCTTTGCGCCGAACGTATACGCGTAGACCTGATTTATTAGATGAGAGAGAGCTATCTAAACAAGAGAAAAAATGGCTTGAGGAAATAAAGCGAGAGCAGTAATAACTTCATATATTTGCTATTGCAACAGGCCTAGTAATATGCTATTATAACATTTGTGCTACTGAAATCAGTAGCCGTATTAACGATGTTCCGCTGTAATTTATTAAGACTTTATAAGAGCATCTGTTTAAAGGAGAGAATTTAATATGCAACAATTAATCGCAGAAATTACAAAAGGCCAATTAAAAACTGACCTTCCTTCATTCCGTCCTGGTGACACTTTACGTGTACACGTAAAAGTTGTTGAGGGAACTCGTGAAAGAATTCAGCTTTTCGAAGGTGTTGTAATTAAACGTCGTGGTGGCGGAATCAGTGAAACATTCACAGTTCGTAAGATTTCTTACGGTGTAGGTGTTGAGCGTACATTCCCAGTTCACACGCCAAGAATCGCGAAAATCGAAGTACTTCGCCGTGGTAAAGTACGTCGTGCTAAGTTATACTACTTACGTAACCTTCGCGGTAAAAAAGCACGTATTAAAGAAATTCGATAAGACATGTATGGGAGCTTGTAAATGCACAAGCTCCCTTTTTCCAATCTATATGAAATTTTGGTATAATACGAGCAGTTTACATAACCGTGGAGGGGAAATGCATGAAAAAAGAGAAGAGTTCACTTTGGGAATGGATTAAAGCAATTTTGATTGCTGTTGTATTAGCTGGTGTTATTAGACAGTTTTTCTTTGCGCCAATTCTCGTAGACGGGGTATCGATGGCACCTACTTTACATGATCGTGATCGAATGATTGTGAATAAAATTGGTTATCACATTGGAGATCCAAAACGCTTTGATATTATCGTATTTCGAGCAACAGAAGATAAAGATTACATTAAGCGCATTATAGGCCTGCCAGGCGATGAAATAGAGTATCGTAATGATAAACTGTATATTAACGGAAAGGCTTATGAGGAGCCGTATTTAGACAAGCAGAAAAAGCAAATTGCTGACGGACCGCTTACATATGATTTTAATCTTGAAGAAATGACAGGCAAGAAAACCGTTCCAAAAGATCAATTATTTGTTTTAGGTGATAATCGTCGTTTTAGTAAAGATAGCCGTTCAATCGGTACGATTTCAATGGATCAAGTAATTGGTAAAGCTAATATGTTATATTGGCCGTTAGAAGACGCACGTATTGTGAAATAAATGAAAAAGAAGGTGGCAACATGGTAATTCAATGGTTTCCAGGGCATATGGCGAAGGCTAGACGCCAAGTAACGGAGAAATTAAAATTAATTGATGTTGTAATTGAACTTGTAGATGCTCGATTACCATTATCATCTCGAAACCCAATGATTGATGAAATCATTACACATAAGCCAAGGCTTGTTGTTTTAAATAAAGCGGATATGGCAGATGATCGTTTAACAAAACAATGGATCGCATATTTTAAAGAAAAAGGCCATATGGCAATTTCAATTAACGCGCAAGCTGGACAAGGTATGAAGGAAATTGCAGCAGCTTGTAAAGTGCTTGTTAAAGAAAAATTTGATAAAATGGTTGCAAAAGGTATTAGACCGAGAGCGATTCGTGCATTAATTGTAGGTATACCAAATGTTGGTAAATCTACATTGATTAATAAATTGGCAAAGAAAAATATTGCTAAAACAGGAGATCGTCCAGGTGTGACAACAGCTCAACAATGGATTAAAGTTGGGAAGGAAATGGAATTGTTAGATACACCAGGTATTCTGTGGCCTAAATTTGAAGATCAATTAGTGGGTCTTCGCTTAGCGACAACGGGTGCAATTAAAGATTCAATTTTAAATTTACAAGATGTAGCTGTTTACGCATTACGTTTTATGGAGAAACATTATCCAGAACGCTTGAAAGAACGCTATAATTTAAATGAGATTCCAGAAGATATTGTGGAATTATTCGATGCAATTGGAAAAAATAGAGGCTGCTTAATGGGCGGCGGAATGATTGATTATGATAAGACATCTGAGCTTGTGCTTCGTGAGCTTCGTGGTGGCAAACTTGGAAAAATGACGTTTGAAACACCGGAAGAGTTTGCAGAGCAAGTAGAAGATGTGGAAAAAATAGAAGAAGTATAAGACGTGCGTTTGTGCGTCTTTTCTTTTTGGATATGTTTAAAAAGGAGCTTGTATAAATGCAAACTATAACGATAAAAGAAGCAGAAAATGTATTGAAAGAAATTATGAATGAAGAAGATGATCGCTTTCAACTGTTAATGAAAGATGATCGAAAAGGTGTTCAAAAGCTCGTTTTGAAGTGGTATAAACAAAAAGAGTTAGAACAGAAAGAAAAAGAGAAGTTTTTTGAAATGTCCAAGTATGAAAATGCTTTGCGTGAAAAAGGGGTCACATATATCGCGGGTATTGATGAAGTAGGGCGCGGGCCATTGGCTGGGCCTGTTGTGACGGCAGCTGTCGTTCTTCCTGAGGATTTTTATATTCCAGGGTTAAATGATTCGAAAAAGTTGAGTGAAGCGAAACGTGAGCGTTTTTATGATGAAATAAAAGTACAAGCAATTGCAATTGGAGTAGGAATTGTATCGCCGCAAGTTATTGATGACATTAATATTTACCAAGCAACGAAACAAGCGATGTTAGATGCAGTTGCGAATTTATCTTGTACACCCCAACATTTATTAATTGATGCGATGAAACTTCCTACACCAATTCCGCAAACATCAATTATTAAAGGTGATGCGAAAAGTGTTTCGATTTCAGCCGCATCCATTATCGCAAAAGTAACGAGAGATCGTATGATGAAAGAACTGGGAGAGAAGTATCCTCAATATGGATTTGAGCAACATATGGGATATGGCACAAAGCAACATTTAGAGGCAATTCAAGTGCATGGAGTATTAGATGAACACCGAAAGTCATTCGCGCCAATTAAAGATATGATTCAAAAATAAGCTGTAAATATACAGCTTATTTTTTTATTTTGGCATATAAACATTACTATTTCCGAAAAAGAATAAAGCGATTTCAGTTTTCTGACACTTTATTGTAGACAGCGTGCCAATCATCTTATACAATGGCAATGTAATGTTTTTTAAACATTAAAAAACTTTTCGAGTAAAACAGGAAAACAGGGGAGGATGGGACCATGAATATCCATGAGTACCAAGGTAAGGCAGTCCTTAGAAGCTATGGGGTTAGCGTTCCGAACGGGAAGGTTGCATTTACAGTAGAAGAAGCTGTAGAAGCGGCGAAAGAATTAGGAACAGATGTATGTGTAGTGAAAGCACAAATTCACGCTGGTGGACGCGGCAAAGCTGGCGGAGTAAAAGTTGCAAAAAATTTAGATGAAGTTCGTACATATGCAGAAAGCATTTTAGGAACTACACTTGTGACACATCAAACAGGTCCTGAAGGTAAGGAAGTAAAACGCTTACTTATCGAAGAAGGTTGCGATATTAAAAAAGAATATTATGTAGGTCTAGTTTTAGATCGTGCAACTTCTCAAGTTGTTTTAATGGCGTCTGAAGAAGGCGGAACAGAAATTGAAGAAGTAGCAGAAAAAACACCTGAAAAAATCTTTAAAGAATATATTGATCCAGCAGTAGGCTTACAAGGTTTCCAAGCGCGCCGAATCGCATTTAACATCAATATTCCAAAAGAGCTTGTAGGACAAGCTGTGAAGTTTATGATGGGCTTATACCGTGCGTTTATCGAAAAAGATTGCTCTATCGCTGAGATTAACCCACTTGTTACAACAGGTGAAGGTAAAGTTATGGCATTAGATGCAAAATTAAACTTTGATTCTAATGCATTATATCGCCATAAAGACATTTTAGAGCTTCGTGATCTTGATGAAGAGGATTCAAAAGAAATTGAAGCTTCAAAATACGACTTAAACTACATTCCTTTAGATGGAAATATCGGTTGTATGGTTAATGGTGCAGGTTTAGCGATGGCTACAATGGATATCATTAAACATTACCACGGTGACCCAGCTAACTTCTTAGATGTTGGTGGCGGTGCAACTGCAGAAAAAGTTACAGAAGCATTCAAAATTATCCTTTCTGACAAAAATGTAAAAGGTATCTTTGTTAACATTTTTGGTGGCATTATGAAGTGTGATGTTATTGCAGAAGGTGTTATTGAAGCAACGAAACAAGTAGGTCTTGAGTTACCTTTAGTTGTACGTCTTGAAGGTACAAACGTAGAACTAGGTAAGAAAATTTTAAATGAGTCTGGCTTAAATATTGTTGCAGCAGAATCTATGGCAGACGGTGCACAAAAAATTGTTTCACTAGTGGGCTAATAGAAAGCGGGGGAGAAAAATGAGCGTATTAGTTAATAAAGATACAAAAGTTATTGTTCAAGGTATTACAGGTTCTCAAGGTTTATTCCATACAAAACAAATGATTGAATACGGTACGAAAATTGTCGGTGGTGTAACACCAGGTAAGGGCGGCACTGATATTGAAGGTGTACCAGTATTTGATACAGTAGAAGATGCAGTGAAAGCAACAGGCGCAAACGCTTCAGTTGTATACGTTCCACCCGCTTTTGCGGCAGATGCAATTATGGAAGCTGTTGATGCAGAAATTGATTTAGTAGTATGTATTACTGAAGGGATTCCTGTATTAGATATGGTAAACGTAAAGAGATATATGGCGGGTAAACATACACGTTTACTTGGACCAAACTGCCCAGGTGTAATCACACCGGATGAATGTAAGATTGGTATTATGCCAGGATATATTCATAAAAAAGGTCATGTTGGTATCGTATCTCGCTCTGGTACATTAACGTATGAAGCTGTACATCAGTTAACACAAGAAGGTATTGGCCAATCTACTGCTGTAGGTATCGGCGGAGACCCTGTTAACGGTACAGACTTTATTGATGCTTTAAAAGCATTTAATGAAGATGAAGAAACACATGCTGTAATTATGATTGGTGAAATCGGCGGTACAGCAGAAGAAGAGGCAGCTGAATGGGTAAAAGCTAATATGACAAAACCTGTTGTAGGCTTCATTGGTGGTCAAACAGCGCCTGCTGGCAAACGTATGGGCCATGCTGGTGCAATCATTTCTGGCGGTAAAGGAACTGCTGCTGAAAAGATTAAAACAATGGAAGCTTGTGGCATTAAAGTAGCTGAAACTCCAGCAGTTATGGGAGAAACGCTAATCTCTGTTTTAAAAGAAAAAGGTTTATTTGAGACTTGTAAAAACTATTAATCTGTTGAAAGACACCTTCTTACTTGAGGGTGTCTTTTTAGACTTTTTCTGTTTACATAATAAAAATTATGGGTAAGGAGAATCAAGATGAAAAGAGAGAGATTATTACATCTTCATTACTTGCTAGCAGATTATTGGAAAGCGATGGAGAGGCTACTATATGTCGATCCAGAATTAGAGAACATATATAATTTTAACGAAAAACAAATGGAACACTACACTGGAATATCCTCGAAAAAATCTTCAGAACTAGTAAAATTTCTTCAAAGTTCAAATCTTCCGCAATATATATCTTATTTAGAGAAAAATCGTATTTTTTATATAACGATATGGGATGAAAATTATCCGCAATTATTACGTGAAATACAAGACCCTCCCTTCGTTTTATATGGAAAAGGAGAGAAAGATTTCCTGAATAAAGTAAATAAATTAGCAGTTGTTGGAACGAGAGAACCATCATTATATGGTCATGAGAGTTTGAAGTTTATTTTACACCCTTTATTAGAAAGAGAGTGGCTTATTGTCAGTGGGTTTGCAAAAGGGATAGATACAATGTCTCATGAGATTACAGTAAGGCATCATTGCCCGACTATTGCGATATTAGGGCATGGATTGTCTTTTATGTATCCGAAAGAAAATAGACCTTTATATGAAATGTGGAAGGAATATATATTGTTATTGACAGAGTATCCGCCGCACTATGCACCGAAAAAATGGTATTTTCCAAAAAGAAACCGGATTATTAGTGGTATAAGTAAAGGTGTTTTAGTTGTAGAAGCGAAATCGAGAAGTGGAACACTTATTACTGCGGACCTTGCGTTAGAGCAAAGTAGAGAGGTATTTGCGCTTCCTGGACCTATATTTATAGAGGGGGCATCGGGAACGAATCATCTTATTCAGCAAGGAGCAAAACTAGTAAGAAATGCAGAAGATATCTTGGAAGAGATTTTAAATTAACCTTATATTTTTATGTTTTTATTAAACAATTATTGACAAATGGTAGATTGGCACTGTATGGTATATTCATTCTTGATTGACAAAAACAAGAGAAATCAATAAGATTAATGAAGACTTGAATCCACCTCTTAAGGAGGCACTAGCATGTCAGATTACCTCGTAATCGTGGAGTCGCCTTCTAAGGCGAAGACCATTGAGAAATATTTAGGGAAAAAATACAAAGTTGTCGCGTCTATGGGACATGTTCGCGATTTGCCAAAAAGTCAAATGGGGATAGAAGTAAAGAACAACTTCACCCCGAAGTATATTACCATTCGTGGTAAAGGTCCCGTCTTAAAAGATTTAAAATCAGCGGCCAAAAAAGCAAAGAAAGTCTATCTCGCGGCCGATCCAGACCGTGAAGGGGAAGCGATTGCTTGGCATTTAGCGAATACGTTAAATGTGGACGTTGAATCAGATTGTCGGGTTGTGTTTAATGAGATTACGAAAGATGCGATCAAAGAATCATTTAAACATCCTCGTGCAATTAATATGGATTTAGTGGATGCACAACAAGCAAGACGTATACTTGATCGTCTTGTTGGTTACAATATTAGTCCTTTATTATGGAAGAAAGTAAAAAAAGGATTAAGTGCAGGACGTGTACAATCTGTAGCAGTTCGTTTAATCATCGAGCGTGAAAGGGAAATTCAAAACTTTGAACCTGAAGAATTCTGGACAATTAAAACAGAATTTGTAAAAGGAAAAGACACATTTGAAGCAAGCTTTTACGGTGTAGATGGTGAAAAAGTTCAATTAACAAATGAAACGCAAGTGAATGAAATAATTGAACAGATGAAAGACAATGCGTTTTCAGTTGAAAATGTAACGCGCAAAGAGCGAAAACGTAACCCTGCATTACCGTTTACAACATCTTCCTTGCAACAAGAAGCAGCCCGTAAGTTAAACATGCGAGCAAAGAAAACAATGATGCTTGCACAGCAATTGTATGAAGGGATAGATCTTGGAAAACAAGGAACTGTAGGTCTTATTACGTATATGAGAACCGATTCAACACGTATCTCAGAAACAGCTCAAACAGAGGCTCGTACTTACATCACTGAAGCGTATGGTACGGAATACATAGGAACAGAAAAGAAGAAAGAAACGAAAAAGTCAAATGCACAAGATGCGCATGAGGCAATTCGTCCTACTTCGGTAATGAGAAAGCCAGAGGAACTAAAAAGTTTCTTAGGTCGTGATCAACTTCGATTATATAAATTGATTTGGGAGCGATTTGTTGCAAGTCAAATGGCGTCTGCTATAATGGATACTGTGACAGCGAGACTCATTAATAACAATGTTCAGTTCCGTGCAAGTGGATCGGTTGTAAAGTTCCCGGGATTTATGAAAGTGTATGTAGAGTCAAAAGATGATGGTGCTGAAGAAAAGGATAAGATGTTGCCGCCTTTAGAAGTAGGGGAAACTGTATTTTCAAAGGATTTAGAACCAAAGCAACATTTTACACAACCTCCTCCGCGCTATACAGAGGCTCGCCTAGTAAGAACACTTGAAGAACTTGGAATTGGAAGACCGTCGACATATGTACCTACACTTGAAACGATTCAAAAGCGTGGGTATGTAGGCTTGGATAATAAACGCTTCGTTCCGACTGAACTTGGTGAAATAGTAATTGAACTTATTTTAGAGTTTTTCCCAGAAATTATTAACATTGAATTTACTGCCAATATGGAGCAAAGCCTTGATGAAGTAGAAGAAGGAAATGCGAATTGGGTAAAAATTGTTGATGATTTCTACGTAGGTTTTGAACCGCGTTTAGAAAAAGCGGAAAAAGAAATGCGTGAAGTGGAAATTAAAGATGAACCAGCTGGGGAAGATTGTGAATTATGTAATCACCCAATGGTCTTTAAAATGGGTAAATACGGGAAATTTATGGCTTGCTCGAATTTCCCAGATTGTCGTAATACAAAGCCGATTGTGAAAGAAATCGGTGTTACTTGTCCAAAGTGTGATAAGGGTCAAATTATTGAACGCCGTAGTAATAAAAAGAAACGCCTTTTCTATGGGTGCGGTACGTATCCGGAATGCGACTTTGTATCTTGGGATAAGCCAATTGGTCGTAAGTGTCCGAAGTGCGAAGGCATGCTTGTAGAGAAAAAGTTGAAAAAAGGCGTGCAAGTACAATGTATTTCGTGCGATTATGAAGAAGAACAACAAATGTGAGCGTAACTGCTCACATTTTTTTCGGGAAGAAAAGGAAAGGTGATATAAATGACAACACAAGTAGTAAACGTCATTGGCGCAGGTCTTGCAGGAAGTGAAGCAGCTTACCAAATTGCAAAACGTGGTGTCCAAGTTAGATTATATGAAATGAGACCGGTAAGGCAAACGCCAGCTCATCACACAGATAAATTCGCTGAATTAGTATGTAGTAACTCACTTCGTGCAAACACTTTAACAAATGCAGTTGGCGTTATTAAAGAGGAAATGCGCTTAATGGATTCTGTAATTATTCGTGCGGCGGATGAGTGCTCTGTACCAGCTGGAGGCGCTTTAGCTGTAGACCGTCATGAGTTCGCAGCTAAAGTAACAGAATACGTAAAGAACCATCCAAATGTAACTGTAATGAATGAAGAAATTACAGATATTCCAGAGGGACCGACAATTATTGCTACAGGTCCATTAACATCTCCTGATCTTTCTGCAAAATTGAAAGAATTAACAGGAGAAGATTATTTCTACTTCTATGATGCTGCAGCCCCAATCGTAGAAAAAGACAGCATTGACATGAATAAAGTATATTTAAAATCGCGTTATGACAAAGGTGAAGCTGCATATTTAAATTGCCCAATGACAGAAGAAGAGTTTGATCGTTTTTATGAGGCTCTAATTGCTGCTGAGACAGTGCCTTTAAAAGAGTTTGAAAAAGAAATTTTCTTTGAAGGTTGTATGCCAGTAGAGGTTATGGCAAGTAGAGGGAGACAGACGTTAGTATTTGGACCTATGAAACCTGTTGGATTGGAAGATCCAAAAACAGGGAAAACGCCATATGCTGTTGTTCAGTTACGTCAAGATGATGCAGCGGGAACTTTATACAATATCGTAGGTTTCCAAACACATTTAAAGTGGGGACCGCAAAAAGAAGTGCTACAGTTAATTCCAGGATTGGAAAATGCAGAGATTGTACGTTATGGTGTAATGCATCGTAATACGTTTATTAATTCACCTAATTTGCTTCGTCCAACATATCAATATAAACAACGGGATGATTTATTCTTCGCTGGTCAAATGACTGGAGTAGAGGGATATGTTGAATCAGCAGCATCAGGATTATTAGCAGGAATTAATGCTGCGCGTCTTGTGCAAGGTGAAGAGCCAGTTGTATTACCGCCAGTAACTGCGATGGGTAGCATGGCAAATTACATTACGGCAACGAATGCTAAAAACTTCCAACCGATGAATGCGAACTTCGGTCTATTTGCACCGTTAGAGAAGAAGATTAAAAAGAAAGCAGAACGAAATGAAGCGTACGCAGCACGCGCTTTAGAAACGATTCGAAATTTTGTAAATATTTAGTTAAATTTCTTGCAAAGGCTACTAAGTTGTGATACGATTTAGTAGCCTTTATTGAGGTGAGTTGTGTGAATGTGAAGAAATTGTTACAATTATTCGTTGGATATTTACAAATTGAAAGAAATTATTCAAAATATACAATTGCAAGTTATCAAAATGATTTAGAACATTTTGTGCAATTTATGGAACGAGAAGGCATATCCTCTTTTTTAGACGTTACATACGCGGATGTTCGTTTGTACTTAACGACGTTGCACGATGAGAAGTTAGCCCGTAAATCTGTCGCAAGAAAAGTATCAAGCTTACGAAGTTTATATCGTTTTTTGATGCGTGAAGGTTATCGAAAGGATAATCCGTTTGCACTTGCGTCACTCCCCAAAAAAGAATTGTCAATCCCAAAGTTTTTATATGCTGAAGAGTTAGAGGAATTATTTGAAGTTTCTGACACGGAAACACCATTAGGTCAAAGGAATCAAGCTTTGTTAGAGTTGATGTATGCGACTGGGATCCGTGTGAGTGAATGTGTCAATTTACAACTTACCGATATTGACTTTGCGGTGGGAACAATTTTAGTAATGGGAAAAGGAAAAAAACAAAGGTATATTCCGTTCGGAAGCTATGCGCAAGATTCTTTAATTACTTATATAGAGAATGGGAGAAAACAGTTAGTTAATAAGACTGACGAAGACTCTCATATGGTATTTTTAAATGCGAAAGGTAAACCGCTAACAAGTCGTGGAGTTCGTTATGTTTTAAATGAACTCATTAAAAAGGCTTCGCTGACAATGCGGATAAGTCCCCATATGTTAAGGCATACATTTGCTACACATATGCTAGATGAAGGGGCGGATTTACGTACTGTACAGGAGTTATTAGGCCATGAAAATTTGTCGACGACACAAATTTATACGCATGTCTCTAAAGAAAGATTGCGTTCTGTTTACATGAAGCATCACCCGCGGGCATAAATTGCTTTAAAAGCTATAAAAACAAATAAAGGAGTTTTTTCTATGGGAAATTTCCACGCTACAACGATATTTGCAGTTCATCATAATGGAGAATGTGCAATGGCTGGAGATGGCCAAGTGACAATGGGAAATGCTGTTGTAATGAAACATACAGCTCGTAAAGTTCGTAAACTTTTCCAAGGTAAAGTTTTAGCTGGTTTCGCAGGATCAGTTGCTGACGCATTTACTCTTTTTGAAATGTTTGAAGGGAAATTAGAAGAGTATAATGGCAACTTGCAGCGTGCTGCTGTTGAAATGGCCAAACAATGGCGTGGCGATAAAATGTTACGTCAGCTAGAAGCAATGCTCATTGTCATGGATAAAACAACTATGCTCCTTGTTTCAGGTACAGGAGAAGTGATTGAACCGGATGATGGTATTTTAGCAATTGGATCTGGTGGGCATTATGCACTTTCTGCAGGTCGTGCTTTAAAGCAATATGCAAGTGAACACTTAACAGCGAAGCAAATTGCGAAAGCGAGTTTAGAGATTGCTGGCGATATTTGTGTTTATACGAATCACAACATAATTGTTGAAGAATTGTAGAATCGTAAGGGAGGCATTTTATATGCATTTACATTTTACTCCGCGCCAAATTGTGGAAAAATTAGATCAATACATCATCGGTCAAAAAGACGCAAAGAAAGCGGTTGCTGTAGCGTTGAGAAATCGATATCGTCGCAGTAAATTAGCTGAAAATTTACGTGACGAAATTGCACCTAAAAATATCTTAATGATTGGACCGACAGGTGTTGGGAAAACAGAGGTAGCACGACGAATGGCGAAACTCGTTGGAGCACCTTTTATTAAGGTTGAGGCTACAAAATTCACAGAAGTTGGATATGTGGGTAGAGATGTAGAGTCAATGGTACGTGACCTGGTGGAAACATCGGTTCGTATCGTAAAAGAAGAAATGGTAGTGAAAGTTCAAGATAAAGCCGAAGAGCAAGCGAATCAACGTCTTGTTGAAATTTTAGTACCGAGTCCAGAGAAACAATCTGGATTCAAAAATCCATTAGAGATGCTTTTTGGAGGTACTCAAAATTCGAATCAAACGTCTGATACACAAGAAGATGTTGAAATCGAAAAGAAGCGTCAAGATGTGGAGAGAAAGCTTGCTGCAGGGCTTCTTGAAGACGAAATTGTATCGATTGAAGTGACTGAACAACAGTCTTCCATGTTTGATATGTTACAAGGAACTGGCATGGAGCAAATGGGAATGAATTTCCAAGATGCGCTAGGAAGTTTTATGCCGAAAAAAACGAAAAAACGTAAACTTTCTGTAAAAGAAGCAAGAAAACTCTTGACAAATGAAGAGGCACAGCGCTTAATTGATATGGATGAAGTTACACAAGAGGCTGTTTATCGTGCTGAACAGCTCGGGATTATTTTTATCGATGAAATTGACAAAATTGCTGGTAAGCAGTCGAATAGCGTAGATGTATCACGTGAAGGTGTGCAACGTGACATTTTGCCGATTGTAGAAGGGTCGAATGTTGCGACAAAATACGGATCAGTAAAAACGGATTATATTTTATTCGTTGCAGCTGGAGCGTTCCATATGTCTAAACCGTCGGATTTAATTCCGGAATTGCAAGGGAGATTTCCGATTCGAGTAGAATTAACAAAATTATCGACAGACGATTTTGTTAAAATACTAATCGAGCCTGACAATGCGTTAATTAAACAATATATGGCATTATTAGCGACTGAAGGTATAGAAATTGAATTTTCAGACGAAGCTATTCGTAAGATTGCTGAGATTGCTTATCAAGTTAATCAGGATACAGATAATATTGGAGCAAGAAGACTTCATACGATTATGGAGAAGCTCCTTGAAGATTTATCGTTTGAAGCATCTGAAATTACGTTAGAGAAAATAACGATAACACCTCAATACGTTGAGGAGAAATTAGCAACAATTGCTAAAAATAAAGATGTGAGCCAGTTTATTTTGTAATAGTGTCATCAGGTGACTCGCCCTAGTTTCCAAGTGATGAAAAAATATGTGAGTAACATGTAGGAGGAACTTTTGAAATGGAATTATTAGCAAAAACGAGAAAATTAAATGCGTTATTACAGAGCGCAGCAGGGAAGCCTGTAAACTTTAGAGAAATGTCTGACACAATGTGTGAAGTAATCGAAGCAAACGTATTCGTAGTTAGCCGTCGTGGTAAATTACTAGGTTATGCAATTCACCAACAAATCGAAAACGAACGCATGAAGCAAATGCTTGCAGAACGTCAATTCCCAGAAGAATATACACAAAGCTTATTCAACATTACAGAAACATCTTCAAACTTAGATGTGAACAGTGCTTACACAGCATTCCCAGTAGAAAACAGAGAATTATTTGGTCAAGGTTTAACTACAATCGTACCAATCGTTGGTGGCGGTGAGCGTCTAGGTACATTAGTATTAGCTCGTCTTGGTCAAGAGTTCTTAGATGATGATTTAATCCTTGCTGAGTACAGCTCAACTGTTGTAGGTATGGAAATCTTACGTGAAAAAGCAGAAGAAATCGAAGAGGAAGCACGTAGTAAAGCTGTTGTTCAAATGGCGATCAGCTCATTATCTTACAGTGAGTTAGAAGCAATTGAGCACATTTTCGAAGAATTAAATGGAACAGAAGGTTTACTTGTTGCAAGTAAAATTGCTGATCGCGTAGGAATTACTCGTTCTGTAATCGTAAATGCACTACGTAAATTAGAAAGTGCTGGTGTTATTGAGTCTCGTTCTTTAGGTATGAAAGGAACATACATTAAAGTGCTAAACGACAAGTTTCTACAGGAACTTGCTAAATTAAAAACAAACTAATTTATAAAAAACTCTCCTCGATTGAGGAGAGTTTTTTTGTGCAATGGATAGATGGTGCTTGTGAAAAGTGTCATAAGCGTGTTTTCTGGGAAAACTATTAATTGTATTTATTTTTTTTGCTTAAAAGAAATGAAGGTTGGTAATACTAGAATTCGAGTATGAACAAAGAAAGTTTTACATTGTTCGCATTTTCGACTTGATTGTAATATTTCAGTATGATATAGTAAGCAGTGGTGTCAGTACAAAGTACACACGTTTACTGATTTAAGTGTTGGTGCTACGTTTGTAGTTTCGCTTAGAGATGAAGTAAACGGAGGATATCAAAAACCATTTAGGAGGAACTATATTATGTCAGTAATTTCTATGAAGCAATTGCTTGAAGCTGGTGTTCATTTCGGACATCAAACTCGTCGTTGGAACCCAAAAATGAAGCGTTACATTTTCACAGAGCGTAACGGTATCTACATCATCGACTTACAAAAAACTGTGAAAAAAGTTGAGGAAGCTTACAGAACGATGCGCGACATCGCTGCTGAAGGCGGAGACATCTTATTCGTAGGTACTAAAAAACAAGCACAAGAAGCTATTAAAGAAGAAGCAACTCGTGCTGGTATGTACTTCGTTAACCAACGTTGGTTAGGCGGAACTTTAACAAACTTCCAAACAATCCAAAAGCGTATCAAGCGTCTTAAAGACATCGAAAGAATGCAAGAAGATGGTACTTTCGAAGTACTTCCTAAGAAAGAAGTTGTTCAACTTAAAAAAGAGTTAGAGCGTCTTGAGAAATTCTTAGGCGGTATTAAAGATATGAAAGGTCTTCCAAGTGCATTATTCGTAGTAGACCCTCGTAAAGAGCGTATTGCAGTTGCTGAAGCACGCAAATTACACATTCCAATCATCGGTATCGTTGATACAAACTGTGATCCAGACGAAATCGATCACGTTATCCCAGCAAACGATGATGCAATTCGTGCTGTAAAACTTCTTACATCTAAAATGGCAGACGCGATCCTTGAAGCAAAACAAGGTGAAGAAACTGTTACTGCGTAACAAAGTTGGAAAGGTGATAAGGGGTTCGGCCTTTTATCACCTTTTTTAAGGTATAAACACCTTTATAAAAGGTATAAATACATATTTTAGGAGGATGAAAAGTATGGCAATCACTGCTCAAATGGTAAAAGAATTACGTGAAAAAACTGGCGCAGGTATGATGGACTGCAAAAAAGCTTTAACAGAAACTAACGGCGACATGGAGAAGGCAATTGACTTCTTACGTGAAAAAGGTATTGCGAAAGCTGCTAAAAAAGCTGACCGCATTGCTGCTGAAGGTTTAACTTTCATCGAAACAAACGGTAACGACGCTTTAATCTTAGAATTAAACTCTGAAACTGATTTCGTTGCGAAAAACGAAGGTTTCCAAACACTAATTAAAGAATTAGCTGCTCACTTATTAACTAACAAACCAGCTAACGTTGAAGAAGCTATGGCTCAAACAATGGAAAACGGTAAAAAAGTTGAAGAGCACATCAACGAAGCAATCGCTAAAATTGGTGAAAAACTTACACTTCGTCGTTTCGAAATCGTATCAAAAACTGATGCAGATGCATTCGGCGCTTACCTACACATGGGTGGACGCATTGGTGTATTAACAGTTCTTGAAGGTTCTACTGATGAAGCTGCTGCTAAAGATGTTGCAATGCACATCGCTGCAGTTAACCCTAAATACATCGACCGCGATGCTGTAACAGCTGAAGAAGTTGAGCATGAGCGTCAAGTATTAACACAACAAGCATTAAACGAAGGCAAGCCTGAGAAAATCGTTGCAAAAATGGTTGAAGGCCGTTTAGGCAAATTCTTCGAAGAGATTTGCTTACTTGACCAAGCATTCGTTAAAAACCCTGATATGAAAGTTCGTCAGTTCGTTGAGTCTAAAGGCGGAACATTAAAAGGATTCGTTCGCTACGCTGTTGGTGAAGGTATCGAAAAACGCGAAGACAACTTTGCTGAAGAAGTAATGAACCAAGTAAAAGGTAGCAACTAATACAGATTAGGGAACACATTGTGTTCCCTTTTTTAAAATAAAGATGTAAGCAATTGGAGGTTCATTATGAGTAAACCGAAATATAATCGTGTCGTTTTAAAGCTAAGTGGAGAAGCTTTAGCTGGAGAGCAAGGATTTGGAATTAACCCAACTGTTATTAAGTCAGTTGCGGAACAAGTAAAAGAAATTGCAGAACTTGATGTAGAGGTTGCTGTTGTTGTTGGTGGCGGTAACATTTGGCGTGGGAAAATTGGAAGTGAAATGGGCATGGATCGTGCAGGGGCAGATTACATGGGCATGTTAGCGACAGTTATGAATTCATTAGCTCTTCAAGATAGCTTGGAGAATATCGGAATTCAAACTCGTGTACAAACTTCAATTGAGATGCGTCAAGTTGCAGAACCTTACATTCGTCGTAAAGCAGTTCGTCACTTAGAGAAAAAACGTGTTGTTATCTTTGCAGCAGGTACAGGTAACCCATACTTCTCTACAGATACAACAGCAGCATTACGTGCGGCAGAAATTGAAGCAGATGTAATTTTAATGGCGAAAAACAATGTAGATGGTGTATATAATGCGGATCCATCTATTGATCCAACAGCTACGAAATATGAAACGCTTACTTACTTAGACGTATTAAAAGAAGGTTTAGGTGTAATGGATTCTACAGCTTCTTCTCTATGTATGGATAATGATATTCCATTAATTGTATTCTCAGTTATGGAAAAAGGTAATATTAAACGTGCCGTTTTAGGCGAAAATATCGGAACAGTGGTAAGGGGGAAATAAATATGGGACAACAGGTATTGAAGTCTTCAAATGAAAAAATGGAAAAAGCAGTTGCTGCTTATTCTCGTGAATTAGCAACAGTTCGTGCTGGCCGTGCAAACGCGTCTGTATTAGATAAGGTACAAGTTGATTACTATGGTGCACCAACACCAGTTGTGCAATTAGCGAACATTACAGTTCCAGAAGCGCGTTTACTAGTAATTCAACCTTATGATAAAACTTCTATCGGTGATATTGAAAAAGCAATTTTAAAAGCAGATTTAGGCTTAAATCCTTCTAATGATGGAACTGTAATTCGTATTGCATTTCCTGCATTAACAGAAGAACGTCGTCGTGATCTTGTAAAAGTTGTGAAAAAATATGCTGAAGAAGCTAAAGTTGCTGTTCGTAACGTACGTCGTGACGGAAATGATGATCTTAAGAAGCTTGAAAAAGCTGGCGAGATTACAGAAGATGATTTAAGAGGATATACTGAAGATATCCAAAAAGAAACAGATAAATATATTGCAAAAGTTGACGAAATCGCAAAAAACAAAGAAAAAGAAATCATGGAAGTGTAATAGCGATAACTTCGCAATTATGACCCTCTTCTTAAGGGGGTCTTTTTACACTTTTAGGCATACGTCTGCTTGCTGGAGGGTATGAATGATGTTTAAAAACTTTCCTTTTTTTAAAGGTAAAAAGGACACATCGTTTGATCATCTCGTTGAAGAAGTGAAAAAAGGATATATCCCAGAACATATTGCCATCATTATGGATGGGAATGGAAGATGGGCAAAGAAGAGAGCAATGCCTCGTATTGCGGGACATCATGAAGGTATGCAAGTTGTAAAGAAAATTACAAAATTTGCAAGTAAACTTAATGTGAAAGTGTTAACTCTTTATGCTTTTTCAACTGAGAACTGGAAAAGACCGAAAAAGGAAGTTGATTATTTAATGAAGCTTCCAGAAGAATTTCTAGGTACATTTTTACCAGAATTGATTGAAGAAAACGTACAAGTCCGAGTAATAGGGCAAAAAGATCGTCTTCCTACGCATACACGCAGAGCGATGGAGAAAGCCATGGAAGATACGAAAGAGAATACGGGATTAATTCTTAATTTCGCGTTAAACTATGGAAGTCGAGATGAAATCGTTTCTGCTGTGCAACATATGATGAAAGATAATGAGGAAGGAAAAATTCGTTCTGAAGAGGTAAGTGAAGAAATGCTTTCCTCCTACTTAATGACGAGTTCTTTACCTGATCCAGAGTTGTTAATCCGAACAAGCGGAGAGCTACGTATTAGTAATTTCATGTTATGGCAAATTGCATATTCGGAGTTTTGGTTTACAGACGTGTATTGGCCAGACTTCAAAGAAGAACATTTGCTAAATGCGATTACTGACTTTCAACATAGAGGGCGCAGATTCGGAGGCGTGTAGAAAGAGAGGGTTTGGTAGTGAAACAGAGAATTATTACTGGAGTGGTTGCTGCCGCGCTATTCATTCCCATCGTAATATACGGTGGCGTGCCTTTTACGGTTTTAGTGTATGCACTTGCTTCTATAGGTTTATATGAATTAATTCGTATGAATAAGCTTACGCTTATTTCAGTACCGACAGTTTTAGCTGCAGTATTATTGTGGATTCTTTTAATTCCAAGTAGTGCATCAAAACTGTTTACATGGATTGGATTAGGTAAATTGGAAATCACATTTGTGATTGTTTTATTACTTTTATCATATACAGTCCTTTCTAAGAATACATTTACTTTTGATAATGCTTCATTTTTACTGATGGCAACGACATATGTGGCAATGGGATTCTTATATTTAAATGAAACGAGAATATTAGGAATTAAATATGTATTTTGCGCATTATTTGTTATATGGGCTACTGATTCAGGCGCATATTTCGTAGGAAAAGCATTGGGCAAGAGAAAATTGTGGCCAGAAATTAGTCCAAATAAAACGATTGAAGGTTCATTAGGCGGCATCGTTTGTGGAATTATTGTGGCACTTGTTTACAACGTGTTCTTCCCAGTCGAATCGAATGTAGTAATTTTAATTGTGCTGACAATTATCATTTCTATTTTTGGACAAATTGGTGATTTAGTACAATCTGCTTTTAAACGTCATTATGGCGTAAAAGATTCAGGTACAATTTTACCTGGGCATGGTGGTATATTAGACCGAACAGATAGTTGGTTATTCGTTTTACCAATTCTCTACTTCTTATTACAATACAATTAATAAATGAACGAGGGGTTGGAGTCATGAAAAACATTAGTTTATTAGGTGCAAGCGGATCAATTGGTACACAAACTTTAGATGTATTACGCTCGCACCCAGACCAATTCCGTCTCGTTGCTTTTTCTGTAGGGAAAAATATTGACTACGCAGTAAAGGTAATTCAAGAATTTTCTCCGCAAATCGCCTCTGTGCAAAGAGAGGAAGATGTTTTAAAATTACAATCTGTTTCTGGTAATACAAAAATTGTATATGGTAGTGAAGGACTTTTAGAAGTAGCACTACATCCAGATGCGGAGATTGTAGTAAATGCTGTTGTAGGTAGCGTAGGGTTGTTACCAACACTTCGTGCAATTGAGGCGAAAAAAACAATTGGAATTGCAAATAAAGAAACGTTAGTAACTGCAGGACATCTTGTAATGGAAGCAGCACGAAAACATAATGTTTCGTTACTTCCAGTTGATAGTGAACATTCGGCTATTTTTCAATGCTTGAATGGTGAAAATGAAAAAAGAATTTCTCGTCTTATTATAACGGCTTCTGGTGGAAGTTTCCGCGATAAAACGAGGGATGAATTGCATCATGTGACCGTAGAAGATGCGCTTCGACATCCAAACTGGTCAATGGGTTCGAAAATTACAATTGATTCTGCTACAATGATGAATAAGGGACTAGAAGTAATTGAAGCACATTGGCTTTTTGGTATCCCTTATGAGCAAATCGATGTTGTTTTACATAAAGAAAGTATTATCCATTCTATGGTTGAATTTGAAGATCGTAGTGTAATGGCGCAGCTTGGTTCACCTGATATGCGAGTACCAATTCAATACGCACTTACATATCCGGATAGATTGCCTCTTTCAGACACAAAACAGTTAAACTTATGGGAAATAGGGACGTTGCATTTTGAGAAAATGGACCAAGAACGATTCCGTTGTTTACGTTTTGCGTATGAAGCTGGAAAAGCAGGTGGAAGTATGCCAGCTGTAATGAACGCAGCGAATGAAGTAGCTGTTGAAGCCTTTTTACAAAAGAGAATTGATTTCTTAACAGTGGAAGACCTCATTGAAAAAGCAATGAACCATCACAATGTCATTGCACGACCGAGCTTAGAGGGAATTTTGGAAATTGATGCGGCCACAAGACGGTTTGTGATGGAACAAATTTAGCAAAGGTGGTTATGGAATTGAATACAGCGATTGCCTTTATATTAATTTTCGGTGCACTCGTATTTTTCCATGAGCTAGGGCATCTATATTTCGCAAAAAGAGCAGGTATTTTATGCCGCGAGTTTGCGATTGGTTTTGGTCCGAAAATATTCTCATTTGAAAAGAATGAAACGGTGTATACGATTCGATTACTGCCCCTTGGTGGCTATGTAAGAATGGCTGGCGAGGATGCGGACACAGTTGAGTTAAAGCCTGGGAAAAAGGTTGGCCTTGTATTAAATGAAAAAGACGAAGTTGTGAAATTAGTTTTTGATGGATATGAAAAGTATCCAAATGTTCGTGTTATTGAAGTCGAACAAGCTGATTTGGAGCATAATTTAACAATTTCGGGCTATGAAGAGTACGAGGAAGAGCTTCAAACATTCCGAGTGAATGAAAAGGCTCGTATTATTACTGCGGGGGAAGAAATTCAAATTGCCCCGTATAATAGACAATTTGGCTCGAAAAAACTAGGGCAACGCGCTTTAACAATCTTTGCGGGTCCTGCAATGAACTTCATTTTAGCATTTGTTATTTTTGTGATTCTTGGATTTGTACAAGGGGTTCCTGTTGACAAACCAATGGTCGGAAAAGTGATGGATAACAGTGCAGCACAGCAAGCTGGATTGAAAGAGAATGATACAATTCAAGCTATTGATGGGAAAAACACAAGTACATGGAAAGATGTTGTTACTATTGTACGTGAAAACCCAAATAAAGAAATTACGTTACAAGTAAAGCGTGATAATGAACAGTTTAATGTGAAAGTAACGCCAACACTCGATAAAGAAGGTAAAGAAGAAGTTGGTAGAATTGGTGTCTACTCTCCTGTAGAGAAAACAGTAATGGGTTCTATTAAATCAGGATTTGAACAAACGTACCAATGGACGAAACTAATTTTTGAATCTCTTGTTAAATTAGTAACTGGTCAATTTTCTATTAATGAGTTGTCAGGTCCAGTAGGAATTTATAATCTAACAGATCAAGTTGTAGATTATGGGTTTACGCGTGTACTAAGTTTAGCTGCAGTTCTAAGCATTAATCTTGGTTTATTTAATTTATTACCAGTTCCTGCTTTAGATGGTGGCCGTTTATTCTTCTTCTTAATTGAAGCGTTACGAGGGAAACCAATTGATCGCCAAAAAGAAGGAATGGTTCACTTTATTGGTTTTGCATTATTAATGTTACTTATGTTAGTTGTAACTTGGAATGACATTCGTAAGTTTTTCTTGTAAAATAAAGTGAAACTTATAATGAAATAGAGCTCGTAGAATAAAATCCCTCACCTAACTCGAGGTGAGGGGTTTTACTGCGTGTAAGAGTAAAATGAAGAGGTGCAAATAAATGAAACAAAGTATGGTATTCAGTCCTACATTACGTGAAGTTCCAGCTGATGCTGAAATTAAGAGTCATCAGTTATTACTTCGTGCAGGTTTTATGCGTCAAAATGCTTCTGGTATTTATAGCTTCCTACCATTTGGATTAAAAGTATTACACAAAGTAGAACGTATCGTTCGAGAAGAAATGGAGCGCGCAGGAGCTGTAGAATTATTAATGCCAGCTATGCAAGCTGCAGAATTATGGCAAGAATCAGGTCGTTGGTATTCTTACGGATCTGAATTAATGCGTATGAAAGATCGTAACGCTCGTGAATTCGCATTAGGAGCGACACATGAGGAAGTAATTACGGATCTTGTGCGTGATGAAGTGAAATCATATAAAAAATTACCGTTAACATTATACCAAATTCAAACAAAATTCCGTGATGAGCAAAGACCTCGTTTCGGCTTATTACGTGGAAGAGAGTTTCTAATGAAAGATGCATACTCTTTCCATGCTACACAAGAGAGCTTAGATGAAGTATACGATCGCTTATATAAAGCATACTCTAACATTTTTACTCGCTGTGGCTTGAATTTCCGTGCAGTTATTGCTGATTCTGGAGCAATGGGCGGAAAAGATACACATGAATTTATGGTATTATCTGATGTTGGTGAAGATACAATTGCATACTCTGACACATCTGATTATGCAGCAAACATCGAAATGGCTCCTGTTGTAGCTACGTATACGAAGAGTGACGAAGCAGAAAAAGCACTTGAAAAAGTAGCAACACCAGACCAAAAAGCAATTGAAGAAGTATCTGCATTCTTAAACATTGCAGCTGACAAGTGCATTAAGTCTATGGTGTTTAAAGTAGATGAGAAATTAGTAGTTGTACTTGTTCGTGGTGATCACGAAGTAAACGATGTGAAAGTGAAAAATGTATATGGCGCTTCAGTTGTTGAGCTTGCTTCTCATGAAGAAGTAAAAGCATTATTAAATTGTGAAGTTGGTTCATTAGGACCGATTAATGTAACAGGTGATATCGAAATTATTGCTGATCACGCTGTAGCATCAATTGTTAACGGATGTTCAGGAGCGAATGAAGAAGGGTTCCATTATGTAAATGTAAATCCAGAACGTGACTTTAAAGTAAGTCAATATACAGATTTACGCTTTATTCAAGAAGGAGACCAATCTCCAGATGGAAACGGAACAATTCTTTTCGCACGCGGAATTGAAGTTGGTCATGTATTCAAATTAGGAACTCGTTATAGTGAAGCAATGAACGCAACATTCCTAGATGAAAATGGAAAAACACAACCACTTATTATGGGTTGTTACGGTATCGGTGTATCTCGTACAGTAGCAGCAATTGCAGAGCAATTTAACGATGAGAACGGCTTAGTTTGGCCAAAAGCGGTAGCACCGTTCCATGTGCATGTAATTCCAGTAAATATGAAATCTGATGCACAACGTGAAATGGGTGAAAATATCTACAACTCATTACAAGAACAAGGCTATGAAGTGTTATTAGACGATCGTGCAGAACGTGCAGGTGTTAAATTTGCAGATGCAGATTTATTCGGTCTTCCAGTTCGTGTTACAGTTGGTAAAAAAGCAGACGAAGGTATTGTAGAAGTGAAAGTACGTGCTACAGGTGAGTCTGAAGAAGTAAAAGTAGAAGAACTTCAAACATATATTGCAAATATTTTAAAATAAGAAGAGGTACCTCGTAATGGGGTACCTTCTCTTTCTTTGTAAACGTATTTTGTAAAAGAAGAGGTGAGAAATCTTTCTTTGTGGTACGTTTCAATTTATAATAGCAAATGGAAGGAGAGTGCTTATGTCTTTAACAAATGAACAACAAGAGCGATTTCAAATTTTGCTCCAGCAGTTGCAAATACCAGACGACCTTATAAATCAATATTTACAAGGCGGTGGTATTGAAAGGCTCGTTATTGATAAAGCGAATAAAAGTTGGCATTTTGATTTACAAGTGCCACGTATTTTGCCTACAGAATTATATGAATTGCTAGAAACAAAGCTTAAGCAATCATTTTCTCATATTGCAAGAACAACATTTGCATTAGAAACAGAGAATAAACAATTTACAGAAGAAGAAGTGAGGGCGTATTGGCCGCTTTGTACGGAACGAATTACATTTTCACCTATGTTCGCATACTTAAAGAAGCAGCTTCCACAGGTGAATGGAGTGAAGTTGTTAATAAATGTAAATAACGAGCTGGAGTCTACGGCTTTAAAGAAAAACGTTGCGAAACCAGTAGGGGATCAATACGAAGTTTTTGGATTCCCGCGTTTTCAGTTAGACACACATATACAGCAAAATACAGAAGAAATGCAAAAGTTTCGTGAACAAACGCAGCAAGAAGACCGTGAGCGTGTTATACAAGCTATGGAAGAAATGGCGAAGAAGCAAGCTGAAGAAAGCAGCGTTGTGTATGAAGGACCGATTACACTCGGGTATCTTATTAAGCCAGATGAAGAGATTACACCGATGCGAGAAATTCAAGATGAAGAAAGAAGAAAAACGGTTCAAGGATATGTCTTCCATGTAGAAACAAAAGAGCTTCGTAGTGGGCGTACGTTATTAACTTTAAAAATAACGGATTATACGGATTCTATTATGATCAAAATGTTCTCGCGTGACAAAGAAGATATTCCAATGCTGCAATCCTTGAAAAAAGGAATGTGGGTGAAAGCGCGTGGTTCTGTTCAAAACGATACATTCGTTCGAGATTTAGTAATGATTGCAAATGATATTAATGAAATAACAGGACCGTCTCGTAAAGATAAAGCACCAGAAGGCGAAAAACGAGTAGAGCTGCATCTCCATACTCCGATGAGTCAAATGGACGCTGTCACTCCAGTTTCTAAGCTTGTTGCTCAAGCTGGTAAATGGGGACATGAGGCTATCGCGGTTACAGATCATGCCGTGGCTCAGTCCTTCCCAGAGGCGTATTCTGCAGGGAAGAAGGCTGGTGTTAAAGTTATATATGGTGTAGAAGCAAATCTAGTTAATGATGGTGTACCGATAGCGTATAACGAAGCGCATCGTTTACTTGCAGAGGAAACGTATGTTGTTTTCGACGTTGAGACGACAGGTTTATCAGCTGTATACGATACAGTCATTGAGTTGGCTGCCGTAAAAGTAAAGGGTGGCGAAATTATTGATCGCTTTGAATCTTTCGCAAATCCACATCAACCATTATCAGCGACGATTATTGAATTGACAGGTATTACGGATGATATGTTAACTGATGCACCTGAAGTGGACGAAGTGTTTAAAAAGTTTGAGGAATGGATGGGCGACCATACACTTGTTGCCCATAACGCGAGCTTTGATATGGGCTTTATTAACGTAGGTTTTAAAAAGGCTGGACTAGAAAAAACGAATAATCCAGTTATTGATACGTTAGAACTTGCACGATTTTTATTCCCAGAAATGAAAAATCATCGATTAAATACGATGTGTAAAAAACTTGATATTGAATTAACACAACATCACCGTGCGATTTATGATACAGAAGCGACGGGATATTTACTTGTGAAAATGTTGAAAGACGTAATTGAAAAGGGATTTGAATATCACGATCAATTAAATGATAGCATGGGACAAGGGGATGCGTATAAGCGTGGCCGTCCAAGTCATATGACGTTACTTGCCACATCAGATGTTGGATTGAAAAATTTATATAAACTTGTTTCATATTCTCACCTTAATTACTTTTACCGTGTACCACGTGTGCCGAGATCACTATTAAAAAAATATCGTGAAGGGATTTTAGTAGGAACGGCTTGTGATAAAGGTGAAGTGTTCGAGGCAATGATGCAAAAGGCACCTGAAGAGGTAGAAGAAATTGCCCAGTTCTATGATTACATTGAAGTAATGCCTCCAGAGGTGTTGCGTCATTTAGTAGAACGTGAGCTTGTTCGAGACGAAGGTCAATTAAAAACAATTATTTCTAACTTAGTAAAACTAGGTGAGACGTTAGATAAACCAGTTGTTGCTACAGGAAACGTGCATTATTTAGACCCTGAGGATGCGATGTATCGTAAAATTTTAGTCAGTTCGCAGGGCGGAGCCAATCCGTTAAATCGACATTCATTACCGCCAGTACATTTCCGTACAACTGATGAGATGTTAGAATGTTTTTCATTCTTAGGTGAAGACAAAGCGAAAGAAGTTGTTGTAACAAATACACAAAAGATTGCGTCATTAATTGGTGATGTGCATCCAGTAAAAGACGATCTATACACACCGAAAATTGAAGGTGCTGATGATGAAACGCGTGATATGAGTTATAAAATGGCGCGTAGCATTTATGGTGAAGAGCTACCGGAAATTGTAGAAGCACGTTTAGAAAAAGAATTAAAAAGTATTATTGGGCATGGATTCGCCGTAATTTATTTAATTTCACATAAGCTTGTGAAAAAATCGTTAGTAGACGGATATCTAGTAGGTTCGCGTGGATCGGTAGGGTCATCATTTGTTGCAACGATGATGGAAATTACAGAAGTAAACCCATTACCACCACACTATGTATGTCCGAAGTGTAAGCAATCAGAATTCTTTAATGATGGTTCTGTAGGTTCTGGTTTTGATTTACCAGATAAAGAATGTCCTGCTTGTAATATTCCATATGTAAAAGATGGACATGACATTCCTTTCGAAACGTTCCTTGGATTTAAAGGAGATAAGGTGCCCGATATCGATTTGAACTTCTCCGGGGAATACCAACCACGTGCCCATAACTATACGAAAGTACTGTTCGGTGAAGACTATGTATATCGTGCAGGAACGATTGGTACAGTTGCGGAAAAAACTGCTTACGGATATGTAAAAGGTTATGCAAATGATCATAACTTAACGATTCGAAATGCAGAGATTGATCGCTTAGTAGCAGGGTGTACCGGTGTAAAACGTACAACAGGACAGCATCCAGGCGGTATTATCGTTGTGCCAGATTACATGGATATCTTTGATTTCTCACCAATACAGTACCCAGCTGATTCAATTGGTGCTGAATGGAGAACAACGCATTTTGATTTCCACTCGATTCATGATAATTTATTAAAACTTGATATACTAGGACACGATGATCCGACCGTTATTCGTATGTTACAAGATTTAAGTGGTATTGATCCGAAAACAATCCCAACGGATGATCCAGAAGTAATGAAAATTTTCTCTGGTCCAGAATCGTTAGGGGTAACGGAAGAGCAAATTAACTGTAAAACAGGTACACTTGGTATACCAGAGTTTGGTACAAAATTCGTAAGACAGATGTTAGAAGAGACAAAACCGACGACATTCTCAGAGTTAGTCCAAATTTCTGGACTATCACATGGTACTGACGTATGGCTTGGTAATGCAAACGAGTTAATTTATAACGGTACATGTACGCTGAGCGAAGTTATCGGTTGTCGTGATGACATCATGGTATATTTAATCTATCAAGGTCTAGATCCATCATTAGCCTTCAAAATCATGGAATCGGTTCGTAAAGGTAAAGGTGTACCGGAAGAATGGGAAGAAGACATGAAAAATAATAATGTACCAGGTTGGTATATTGATTCATGTAAGAAGATTAAATACATGTTCCCTAAAGCCCATGCGGCTGCTTACGTACTTATGGCTGTACGTATCGCATACTTTAAAGTACATTTTGCACTGTTATTCTATGCCGCATATTTTACAGTTCGTGCAGATGATTTTGATGTAGAGGCAATGGCGAAAGGTTCAGCATCTATACGTGCAAGAATTGATGAAATTGCTCAAAAGGGACTCGATGCTGCGCCGAAAGAGAAGAGTTTATTAACAGTACTAGAAATGACACTTGAAATGTGTGAGCGTGGATACTCATTCCAAAAGGTGGATTTATACCGCTCACATGCAACAGAATTTATTATTGATGGAGACACATTAATTCCTCCATTTAATGCGGTACCTGGTCTTGGTACAAACGCAGCTTTAAGTATTGTGGAAGCACGTAAAAATGGAGACTTCTTATCAAAAGAGGACTTGCAGCAGCGTAGTAAGGTTTCGAAAACAATTATTGAGTATTTAGATAGTCAAGGTTGTTTAGGAGATTTACCGGATCAAAACCAGTTATCACTGTTCTAGTAGGTAGGAAAAGTCTTTGCAAATCAACATTTCCTATGATATACTATTAACCGAGATAACCATGTCATGTATATTGTGTAAAGAAAAGAGTGGGGAAACCCACTCTTTCGTGTTACTATCTATGTTTTCTCTACGTAGATAGGTAAAAGATTTCTGTCGTATATACATATTTTGTTACAAGTTTTACTTCTTAAATTTGGTAATACTAAGACAGATAATCCCTGCTGAACAGCAGGGGCTTTTGTTAGCTAACGAGAAAGAATAAGATAGACCGTTTTTAAAGTGGCGGGGTCTTCTTCTTTTAAATGGTACATGACGGCAGGAAGGAGGCTGTTTATGGATAAGAAAGTCACAGAAGTTGTAGAAGCATTTGCGCAGCCGATCGTTGAAGAGTTAAATCTTGAACTTGTAGATGTAGAGTATGTGAAAGAAGGACAAGACTGGTTCTTACGCGTATTCATCGATTCTGAAAAGGGAGTCGACATTGAAGAATGCGGTGCGGTAAGTGAACGTTTAAGCGAAGCTTTAGATAAAGAGGATCCAATTCCTCATCTTTACTTTTTGGATGTATCATCTCCTGGAGCGGAACGCCCATTAAAGAAAGAAAAAGACTTCCAGCAAGCGGTAGGAAAACAAGTGGCAATTAAAACATATGAGCCGATTGATGGTGAAAAGATGTTTGAAGGAAAACTGCTTTCTTACGATGGTACAACAATAACATTATTATTAACAATTAAAACACGTAAAAAAGAAATCCAAATTTCGATGGATAAAGTCGCAAATGCGCGACTTGCTGTTACGTTTTAGTTAGAAGGGGGATCTTCATGAGCACTGAGTTATTAGATGCTTTGCTCGTATTAGAATCTGAAAAAGGCATTAGCAAAGACATTATTATTGATGCGATTGAAGCAGCTTTAATCTCTGCTTATAAGCGCAATTTTAATCAAGCACAAAACGTTCGTGTGAGCTTTAACCCAGAAGTGGGAACAATTCAAGTTTTAGCACGTAAAGACGTAGTAGACAATGTGTTTGATCCACGTCTTGAAATTTCTGTAGAGGAAGCAAGACAAATTAATCCAAACTACCAAGATGGTGACGTACTAGAAATTGAAGTAACACCAAAAGACTTTGGTCGTATTGCAGCACAAACTGCAAAACAAGTTGTCACACAACGAGTGCGTGAAGCAGAGCGCGGTGTTATTTACTCTGAGTTTAGTGACCGTGAAGAAGATATTATGGTAGGTATTGTACAACGTCAAGATGCTCGTTTCATCTATGTAAGCTTAGGAAAAGTAGAAGCTTTATTACCTGTAAGTGAGCAAATGCCTAATGAGCAATACAAACCACATGATCGTATTCGCGTATTCATTACGAAAGTAGAAAAAACGACAAAAGGACCACAAATTTACGTATCACGTACACATCCTGGTCTTTTAAAACGTTTATTCGAAATGGAAGTTCCTGAAATCTATGATGGAACTGTAGAAATTCGTTCTGTAGCACGTGAAGCTGGCGATCGCTCTAAGATCTCTGTATATGCAGAGAACACTGATGTTGATCCAGTTGGTTCTTGTGTAGGACCAAAAGGGCAACGTGTACAACGCATTGTAGACGAATTAAAAGGTGAAAAAATTGACATCGTCCGCTGGTCAAATGATCCAGTTGAATATGTTGCAAATGCATTAAGCCCATCACAAGTTGTTAAAGTACTTGTAGATGAAGAAGAAAAAGCGACAACAGTAGTTGTTCCAGACCACCAGTTATCATTAGCTATCGGTAAGCGTGGACAAAATGCACGTCTTGCAGCTAAATTAACAGGCTGGAAAATTGATATTAAGAGTGAGTCTGATGCGAAACAACTTGGTATTGTAACAGAAGAAGATAGCGTAATCGCATTTGGATTCGATTCAGTGGAAGACGAAATCGAATAGAGGTGATGAGTATGAGCAATCGAAAAGTTCCGTTACGAAAATGTGTTGCAACGCAAGAAATGAAATCAAAACGAGAGCTCGTTCGCATTGTTCGTTCCAAAGAGGGAGAAGTGTCCATTGATTTAACTGGGAAAAAATCAGGACGAGGTGCTTACTTGTCGAAGGACAAGGAGAGCATTCTTCAAGCTCAAAAGAAAAATGTTTTGGAACATCATCTAAAAGCGAAAATCGACGGTTCTTTATATGAAGAGCTTCTTGAGCTTGTTGAGAAGGAGTCGAAATAAGTGTCCGATTGGAAATCGTTTTTAGGACTAGCAAACCGGGCTCGGAAAATTATTTCGGGTGAAGAACTCGTTTTAAAAGAAGTACGAAGTGGCAAAGCAAAACTTGTATTGCTATCTGAAGATGCGTCAGTAAATACTACAAAACGCATCACAGATAAAACTACGTACTACAACGTACCAATGAGAAAGGTCGAAAATCGACAACAATTAGGGCATGCGATTGGGAGAGATGAGCGAGTCGTTGTAGCTGTGTTAGATGTAGGCTTTGCGAAAAAGCTGCGTAGCATGCTCGATACAAATTACCGGGGGTGAAGGTATGAGTAAAATTCGAGTGCATGAATATGCAAAAAAACATAATATCTCAAGTAAAGATCTTATGACAAAACTAAAAGAAATGAATATCGAGGTTTCGAATCATATGACAATGTTAGACGATGAAGTAGTAAATAAATTAGATAATGAATATCAAACTGAAAAACCTTCTGTTGCAGATGAGTTTGAAGTAGAAGAAAAAGTTGTTCGCAGTAAAAAGAACAGCAATAAGAAAAAGAAAAAAGGCAAAGGAAACGAAGACAAACGTCAAGAGAACTTTGCTGGTAGACAACAAACTCAAATTGTAGAAACACCAGATAAAATTACTTTCTCTGGAAGCCTTACAGTAGGAGATCTTGCTAAAAAATTAAGCAAAGAGCCATCTGAAATTATTAAGAAGCTCTTCATGCTTGGAATTATGGCAACAATTAACCAAGACTTGGATAAAGATACAATTGAGTTAATTGCTAACGACTACGGTATTGAAGTAGAAGAAGAAGTAATTGTAAGCGAGACTGAGTTTGAAACATTCATTGATGAGCAAGATGATGAAGAGAACTTAAAAGAACGTCCAGCTGTAGTTACAATCATGGGACACGTTGACCATGGTAAAACAACATTACTGGATTCTATTCGTAACTCAAAAGTAACTGCAGGCGAAGCGGGTGGAATTACTCAGCATATCGGTGCATATCAAGTTGAAGTAAACGATAAGAAGATTACATTCTTAGATACACCTGGTCACGCAGCATTTACAACGATGCGTGCTCGTGGGGCACAAGTAACGGATATTACAATCCTTGTTGTTGCAGCGGATGACGGTGTTATGCCACAAACGGTTGAAGCAATTAACCATGCGAAGGCAGCAGGAGTACCAATTATTGTTGCTGTGAATAAAATGGATAAACCAGCTGCAAACCCTGATCGCGTAATGCAAGAACTAACTGAATATGAATTAGTTCCAGAAGCTTGGGGCGGAGATACTATTTTCGTACCAATTTCTGCAATTCAAGGCGAAGGCATTGACAACTTACTAGAAATGATCCTTCTTGTAAGTGAAGTAGAAGAATATAAAGCAAATCCAAACCGCTATGCAACTGGTACAGTAATCGAAGCACAGCTTGATAAAGGTAAAGGAACTATCGCGACATTACTTGTTCAAAATGGTACGCTTCGAGTTGGAGATCCAATCGTTGTTGGAACTTCATTCGGACGTGTTCGTGCAATGGTAAGTGATATTGGTCGTCGTGTAAAAGTTGCTGGTCCATCAACTCCTGTTGAAATTACTGGTTTAAACGAAGTACCACAGGCTGGAGATCGTTTCATGGCATTTGCTGATGAGAAGAAAGCTCGTCAAATTGGTGAATCACGTGCACAAGAAGCGTTAGTTGCACAACGTGGTGAGAAATCTAAATTAAGCCTTGAAGATTTATTCCAACAAATCCAAGAGGGCGATGTAAAAGAAATTAACTTAATCGTAAAAGCAGACGTACAAGGTTCTGTTGAAGCGATGGCAGCATCACTTCGTAAAATTGATGTTGAAGGCGTAAAAGTTAAAATCATTCACACTGGTGTAGGTGCGATTACAGAATCTGATATCATTTTAGCTTCTGCATCTAATGCAATTGTAATTGGATTTAACGTACGTCCAGATGTGAACGCGAAGCGTACAGCTGAATTAGAGAACGTTGATATTCGTTTACACCGTATTATTTATAAAGTAATCGAAGAGATTGAAGCAGCTATGCAAGGTATGCTTGATCCAGAATTCGAAGAAAAAGTAATCGGTCAAGCAGAAGTTCGTCAAACGTTTAAAGTAACAAAAGTTGGAACAATCGCAGGTTGTTACGTAACAGACGGTAAAATTACGCGTGATAGTGGCGTACGTATTATCCGTGACGGCGTAGTAATTTTCGAAGGACAACTTGATACGTTAAAACGTTTCAAAGACGACGTAAAAGAAGTTGCACAAAACTATGAGTGTGGTATTACAATTGAGAGATATAATGATCTTAAAGAAGGGGACATCATTGAAGCGTACATTATGGAAGAAGTGAAGCGATGATTATCGCTTCACTCTCATTCGAGTGTATGATTTACGATGTGCATTCTTTAAAAGAGAAACGTGCAATTTTACAACGTGTGTTAACTCGTGTAAAACAGCGCTATAATGTAGCTGTTTCTGAAGTTGGGCACCAAGATGTATGGCAACGTACAGAAATTGCAATTGTTTCCGTATCCTCAAATCGTGTTATCTGTGAGAAAGAAATGAATCGTGTACTTGAGTACATCGATTCATTTCCTGAAATTGAACGTACAATAACACATTTGGAATGGTATTGAATGAGGTGAAGAGTTATGAAATTACGTGCGAACCGTGTGGGCGAGCAAATGAAAAAAGAATTAGGCGACATTATCAGTCGTAAAATTAAAGACCCACGTATTGGATTTGTTACAGTAACTGATGTACAAGTGAGTGGTGATTTACAAATTGCTAAAGTATATATTTCTGTTTTAGGTGATGAAGAACAGAAAGAAAATACTTTAAAAGGTTTAGCGAAGGCAAAAGGCTTTATTCGTTCAGAAATTGGCCAACGTATTCGTCTTCGTAAAACACCAGAAATTACCTTTGAGTTTGATGAGTCTATCGGATATGGTCATCGAATTGATACACTTTTACATGAAATTAATAAAGACGGTAAACGTGAAGAATAATGGATAGACATTTGTCTATCCATTTTTTCAATGCAAAATAAGTTTTGGATATTTACTACGAGAGAATTATGATGAGGTGAACATATATGGAAGGTGTAGTATTATTACATAAGCCAAAAGGCATGACATCACATGATTGTGTATTTAAATTAAGAAAGATATTGCGAGAAAAGAGAATTGGTCATACGGGAACATTAGACCCTGATGTAACAGGAGTATTACCAATTTGCGTTGGAAGAGCAACGAAAATTGCACAATTTTTAACAAGTGAAACGAAAACATATGAAGGTGAAGTAACATTAGGGTTTTCAACGACAACTGAAGATGCTTCTGGTGAGGTTGTTGAAACGAAAAATGTAGATCGTACTATTACTCGTAAGGAAGTAGAGAAAGTCCTTGCGGAATTAACAGGCACGATTGAACAAATGCCACCAATGTTCTCGGCTGTAAAAGTAAACGGGAAAAAATTATACGAATATGCAAGAGCAGGGCAAGAGGTGGAACGTCCAGTTCGTACAATTACAATTCATGAATTCATATTACTTGATGATCGTGAAGTTTTTGAAGGAGAAAATATTTCATTCCGTTTCCGTGTAACGTGTAGTAAAGGAACATATGTAAGAACGTTAGCTGTAATGATCGGGGAAAAACTTGGTTTCCCATCACATATGTCGCACCTTATAAGAACGGCATCTGGTGAATTTTTATTAGAAGATTGCATATCATTTGAAGAAATTGAAGAAAACGTGCAAAATGGAACAGTAGAGTCTATCTTCATTTCAATTGATGAAGCATTAAGTAAGTTTCCAAAAATGGTTGTAGATGAAAAGCAAGCAGAGAAAATAAAGAATGGTATGTTCTTAAAAAATGAATTAGAAATAACAGCACCATTTATTACAGTGTTTGATAAAAATGATCGTTGCTTAGCAATTTATGAACATCATCCGAAACATCCTGGTATGTTAAAGCCGATGAAAGTACTTGTGAATAATCAAGAACTAAAGCTATAATGAATTATTGGAAGGATTATTACAGAAAAAGGTGAATTCAAGCGTGAAACTTATTCATTTAACTCATCCACATGAACAAAATAAATTAGAATTACCACCTACTGTAATGGCATTAGGATTTTTTGATGGCATTCATTTAGGACATCAATGTGTAATTCGAACTGCGAAAAAAATAGCGGACGACCGAGGATATAAAAGTGCAGTTATGACATTTCATCCTCATCCATCTGTTGTTTTAGGAAAAAAGGATGCGCATGTGGAGTATATTACACCGATGCGCGATAAAGAAAAAATAGTCGAAAGCTTAGGAATCGATATATTATATGTAATTAAATTTGATGAATCATTTGCAGGGTTATTACCGCAACAATTTGTAGATGATTATATTATTGGTTTAAATGTAAAGCATGTAGTAGCAGGGTTTGATTATTCATATGGACGTTTAGGAAAAGGAAAGATGGAGACTTTACCATTTCATGCAAGAGGGGAGTTTACACAGACTGTGATTGAAAAAGTTGAATTTCAAGAAGAGAAAGTAAGTTCTACAGCATTACGAAAGTTAATTCGAAATGGCGAAATGGAGCAAATTCCATCTATTTTAGGTAGAGCCTATACTGTAGCGGGAACAGTTATACACGGCGACAAACGTGGACGTCAAATTGGTTTTCCAACAGCTAATGTAGGTTTAAGTGATGAGTATTTATTGCCACCTGTAGGTGTTTATGCAGTGAGATTAAAAGTTCACGATGAATGGTACGATGGTGTATGTAATATTGGATATAAACCGACTTTTAAAGAAGATGAGCGTCAATTATCAATTGAAGTGCATTTATTTGAATTTAACAAAGATATATACGATCAAAATGTTACAGTAGAGTGGCATATGCGTATAAGAGCAGAAAAGAAATTCAACGGTATTGATGAGTTAGTTGAACAAATCGCAAAAGATAAGAAAACAGCCCAAGAATATTTTGTGAGCGAAAAGAATATACTTGCTTTTTCAAATGAAAAGTAGTATTCTATGTTATGTACTTTATGACAACCATTGCTTGGCATTGCGACTCACCGACGCTTGCTAGGTAATTGGGGGTTTAATTAATAGGAGGTGAAATAGGATGGCTTTAACACAAGAGCGTAAAAATGAAATCATTGCACAATTTAGAACTCATGAGACTGATACTGGTTCTCCAGAGGTTCAAATTGCTGTCCTAACGGAGCAAATTAACACTCTAAACGAGCACTTACGTACTCACAAGAAAGATCATCATTCACGTCGTGGTCTATTAAAGATGGTTGGTAAACGTCGTAACTTACTAACTTACCTTCGTAATAGCGATATCACACGTTACCGTGAATTAATCACAAAGCTTGGCTTACGTCGATAGTCAAAGAAGCGGGAATATTCCCGCTTTTTTGTTAGGTAAAAATATATCTTCTACGCTTTATAGCTTACTTAATTTTAGGCAATACTAGAGGTAGAATATTGTGATATACTATCCATTTACATAGAAGAATTGAATACTTTAAATTGAGAGGGGTACTTAAATGAGTCAAGAAAAGCAAGTCTTCTCGATAGATTTAGCTGGTCGCCAGCTAACAGTTGAAACTGGTCAGCTTGCAAAACAAGCGAACGGAGCAGTATTAGTAAGATATGGCGATACAGCGGTTCTATCTACAGCAACTGCATCAAAAGAAGCAAAAAATGTAGATTTCTTCCCACTTACAGTAAACTATGAAGAGCGTTTATATGCAGTCGGAAAAATTCCTGGCGGTTTCATTAAACGTGAAGGTCGTCCAAGTGAAAAAGCAATTTTGGCAAGTCGTTTAATCGACCGTCCAATCCGTCCACTTTTCGCAGATGGTTTCCGTAACGAAGTACAAGTTGTCAGCATCGTAATGAGTGTTGATCAAGATTGTTCTTCTGAAATGGCAGCTATGCTTGGTTCTTCATTAGCGTTATCGATTTCAGATATTCCATTTGAAGGTCCAATCGCGGGTGCAACAGTTGGTCGTATTAACGGCGAATTCGTTATCAACCCAACAGTAGAACAGCAAGAACAAAGTGATATTCACCTTGTTGTAGCTGGTACGAAAGATGCAATTAACATGGTTGAAGCAGGAGCAGATCAAGTGCCTGAGGAAACAATGTTAGAAGCAATTATGTTTGGTCATGACGAAATTAAACGTCTAATTGTATTCCAAGAAGAGATTGTACAAGCTGTAGGTAAAGAGAAATCAGAAGTGAAACTTTATGAAGTTGACGCTGATCTTAACCAAGCTGTACGTGAAATGGCTGAAGAAGATATGCATTCAGCAATTCAAGTACATGAGAAACATGCACGTGAAGATGCAATTAACGAAGTGAAAAAGCGTGTTATTGAGCATTACGAAGCGCAGGAAGCTGACGCTGATACATTAGGACAAGTAAATGAGATTTTATATAAAATTGTAAAAGAAGAAGTACGTCGTCTTATTACAGTTGAAAAAATCCGCCCAGATGGCCGTAAAGGTGACGAAATCCGTCCATTAGCATCAGAGGTTGGCATTTTATCTCGTACACACGGTTCTGGTTTGTTCACTCGTGGACAAACACAAGCATTAAGTATTTGTACATTAGGTGCATTAGGCGATGTGCAAATTTTAGATGGTCTTGGTGTAGAAGAATCAAAACGCTTTATGCACCATTACAATTTCCCATCATTTAGTGTTGGTGAAACTAGACCAATGCGTGGACC
This sequence comes from Bacillus sp. RZ2MS9, assembly GCF_001816185.2. Taxonomy (NCBI): domain Bacteria; kingdom Bacillati; phylum Bacillota; class Bacilli; order Caryophanales; family Bacillaceae; genus Bacillus; species Bacillus sp. RZ2MS9. The sequence continues at coordinate 3,774,581 of NZ_CP049978.1, read as the reverse complement.
AGGTCGTCGTGAAATCGGTCACGGTGCACTAGGAGAACGCGCACTTGAGCCTGTAATTCCATCTGAAAAAGATTTCCCATACACAGTACGTCTTGTATCTGAAGTTTTAGAATCAAATGGTTCTACTTCACAAGCAAGTATTTGTGGTAGTACTTTAGCAATGATGGATGCTGGTGTTCCACTTAAAGCTCCAGTTGCAGGTATTGCAATGGGTCTAGTTAAAACTGGTGAGCATTACACAATTTTATCTGATATTCAAGGTATGGAAGATCATTTAGGTGATATGGACTTTAAAGTAGCAGGTACAGCACAAGGTGTAACTGCACTACAAATGGACATTAAAATCGATGGTCTATCTCGTGAGATTTTAGAAGAGGCATTACAACAAGCGAAAGTTGGTCGTGTGCACATTCTAAATCATATGTTATCTGTTATTCCAGAGCCACGCACTGAATTATCAGCGTACGCTCCAAAGATTATTACAATGACAATTAATCCAGATAAAATCCGTGACGTTATCGGACCGAGCGGTAAACAAATCAATAAAATTATTGAAGAAACTGGCGTTAAAATTGACATCGAGCAAGATGGCACAGTATTCATTTCTTCAATAAACCAAGAAATGAACGACAAAGCTAAGAAAATTATCGAAGATATCGTTCGCGAAGTACAAGTAGGTGAAATCTACGAAGGAAAAGTGAAACGTGTTGAGAAATTCGGTGCTTTCGTTGAATTATTCAGCGGTAAAGATGGATTAGTTCACATTTCTGAACTTGCACTTGAGCGTGTAGGTAAAGTAGAAGACGTTGTAAAAATCGGTGACGTAATTACGGTTAAAGTTATCGAGATTGACAAGCAAGGTCGTGTTAATCTATCTAGAAAAGTATTGCTAAAAGAAGAGCAAGAAAAAGAAGCTGCTAAAGAAGAAAACAAACAAGAGCAGCAATAAGCGAAAGCCAGTTTAACTGGCTTTTTTTGTTATGTAAAAATATGATTTATATATATTTTTATGTCAGTATAGGTATAGTTTTCATTATAACGCTCAAATTAACAAAGATAAGAAGAAAAATGTTTTTTTATATAGTTAATTTGGGAGGGTTTATATGAAAGTTCGTATATTGGCATACATATGTATATTTTCTTTATATGTCAGTTTAGGCTCTTATTCTGTTTTTGCACAGGATAACTTATATGAAGAAATTCAAAAGCATGCAAAACAATATGAGATTGCACCTCAAAATGCGATGATTGATAAGATATGGAAAGCAACACCAGGATATAATGGAAGACAAGTTGATATGGAAGCATCCTATAACAATATGAAGAAGCTAAAGGAATTTGATCAAAAACACCTTGAATTTAAGGAAGTATCACCGAGTGTCCACTTAGAAGATTTATCACCTGCTCCAATTTATAGGGGGCATCCGAATAAAAAGATGGTGGGATTAACAATAAATGTGGCATGGGGAAACGAGTATTTGCCTCGTATATTAGAAATATTGAAAAAGCATGATGTGAAGGCGACTTTCTTTTTAGAAGGACGTTGGGTGAAAGAAAATTTACGATTTGCAAAAATGATTGTCGATGCAAATCAAGAAGTCGGAAATCATTCTTATACGCACCCTAATATGAAAACGCTATCGTCTGATGAAATACGAGAGCAGTTACAAAAAACAAATCGAATGATTGAAGCTGCTACGAATCAAAAGGTGAGATGGTTTGCCCCGCCGAGTGGAAGTTTTCGGGATGAAGTCGTGAAAATCGCTGATGATTTCCAAATGGGAACGATTATGTGGACTGTCGATACAATCGATTGGAAGCGACCTGAGCCAGATGTACTATTGCAGAGAGTAATGAGAAAAATACACCCAGGTGCTATCGTATTAATGCATCCTACTTCGTCAACGGCAGAAGCATTAGATACAATGATTAAAAAATTGAAGGAACAAGGATATAAAGTAGGGAATATAACAGAATTACTGGATGAAAAACGTGTGGATTAAATACATTTGCATGACATTCATCCTTAAACTTGTTATCATTAAATAATAGCACTTATTTAGAGAAACTGGCAGTAGGAGGAAAGTTTTTGATTAAAAAATATACTTGTAAAAATGGTGTAAGAATAGTTATGGAGAATATACCAACTGTAAGATCGGTTGCGATTGGTATTTGGATCCATGCGGGATCAAGAAATGAAAATGAAAAAAATAACGGGATTTCTCACTTTTTAGAGCATATGTTCTTTAAAGGGACAGAAACACGTAGTGCACGCGAAATTGCAGAATCATTTGATAGTATTGGTGGGCAAGTGAATGCTTTTACTTCAAAAGAGTACACTTGTTACTATGCAAAAGTGCTAGATGAACATGCTAAATATGCTTTAGATGTATTAGCTGACATGTTCTTTAATTCAACATTTGATGAAGAAGAATTGAAAAAAGAGAAGAATGTCGTATGTGAAGAAATTAAAATGTACGAAGATGCTCCAGACGATATTGTGCATGATATGTTAACGAAAGCAACATATGAAACGCATCCGCTTGGATATCCTATTTTAGGAACAGAAGAAACACTTGATACGTTTACAGGAGATACGCTACGCCAATATATTAAGGATCATTATACACCTGAAAATGTAGTTGTTTCAGTTGCAGGAAATATTGATGAAGCCTTCTTACAAACGGTAGAGCAATATTTCGGTAGTTATGAAGGAACAACAAACCGTGAACAAGTACATAGCCCAATTTTCCATTTTAATAAAGTAGCACGTAAAAAGGAAACAGAACAAGCTCATTTATGTTTAGGATATAAAGGCTTACAAATGGGACACGAAGATATTTATAACTTAATTGTATTAAATAACGTTTTAGGCGGTAGTATGAGTAGCCGTTTATTCCAAGAAGTACGTGAGCAACGTGGGTTAGCTTACTCAGTATTTTCTTACCATTCTTCTTATGAAGATACAGGTATGTTAACACTGTATGGTGGAACAGGTAGTCAACAATTAGATACACTGTATGAAACAATGCAAGAAACATTAGAAACATTGAAAAATACAGGTATTACAGAAAAAGAGCTTATTAATAGTAAAGAGCAATTAAAAGGAAACTTAATGTTAAGTTTAGAAAGTACGAATAGTCGTATGAGCCGTAATGGTAAAAATGAATTGCTACTTCGTAAGCATCGTTCACTTGATGAGATTATCGAAAGTGTAAACACTGTAACAAAAGAAAATGTAGATGGGTTAATTCGTAACATGTTTACAGATGAATTCTCTGCAGCATTAATTAGTCCAGATGGAAAACTTCCAAAAGGAATAAAACTATAATCAACTTTTACGATGTATCTGAAAATAACCTTCTCTCTTTTTAAATGAGAGAAGGTTATTTTTTTTATACATATAGAATAGGTACTAATTATAGACAATGCAAATGAAAAATTTAGTAGGGGAGTGGAGTGAGTATGCGATTAAGTGAATTAAGCGGTAAAGAGGTTGTAGATATAGAAAAAGCGGAAAAAATGGGAGCCTTAGGTTATATGGATTTAGAGATTAATGAGAAAGACGGACAAATACAAACACTTATAATACCTGTAGGGAAGTGGGGAGGTTTTAAAAAGGAACCACAAGAAGTAAGGGTGGCATGGAGTCAAATAAAGAAAGTCGGACACGATATGCTTCTTTGTGATAGTATAGATCGTTCAAATTCGGAGTGAAGGATGGCCATTTTGGTCATCTTTTTTTGTATCTACATAGAAACCTGATAAATCATGTGTGCATTTGGATTTTCAATCACCATAAACTCGTACATTACATATGATGTGGAGGAAAAAGAAAAAGTAGGCACTTTTCTTATAAATGACAGAAAAAGAAGGTGAATTAGGGAATGTTGACTGAGATGCATATTGCTGTCATAGGAGGAGATGCAAGGCAGCTAGAAGTAATTCGTAAGCTAGTTGAATTGGATGCGAAACTTTCTTTGATAGGTTTTGATCAGTTAGATCATGGTTTCACAGGGGCAGCAAAAGAAAGTATACAAAATTTAGATTTCACTTCTGTAGACGCAATTATTTTGCCGGTTGCCGGTACAAATGCCAAAGGAGAAGTAGATACTATTTTTTCAAATGAAAAAGTTTCAATAACGAAAGAACAAATTGAAAATACACCAGAACACTTTACTATATATTCAGGTATTGGTACACCTTACTTGGAAAATCTCGTATCTACTACGAATCGAAAACTTGTTAAATTATTTGATCGTGATGATGTAGCAATATACAATTCTATTCCAACGGTAGAAGGTACATTAATGATGGTAATTCAACATACCGACTATACAATTCATGGGTCCAATGTAATGGTTCTAGGATTTGGGAGAACAGGAATGAGTGTTGCGAGAGCATTTCAATCATTAGGAGCCCATGTCAAAGTTGGAGCAAGACGATCTGAACATATTGCACGTATTACAGAAATGATGTTTTCTCCTTTTCATATGCAAGACATAGAGAAAGAAGTAGGAAATATCGATATTGTAATTAATACGATTCCGCATCTCGTTGTAACAGCGAATGTTATTGCAAAAATGCCAGCTCATACGTTAGTGATTGATTTAGCTTCTAAACCAGGCGGTACTGACTTTAGATATGCGGAAAAAAGAGGAGTCAAAGCATTGCTAGCACCTGGATTACCAGGTATTGTTGCCCCAAAAACGGCTGGGCAAATTTTAGCAAATGTTCTTTCTCAGTTATTAGCAGCAGATGCAATTGCAAAGGAGGAGGAAAAGAAATGAGTTTGAAGGGGAAACGAATTGGTTTCGGATTTACAGGTTCACATTGTACGTATGAGGAAGTTATGCCGCACTTAGAAAAATTAATTGCTGAAGGAGCAGAAGTACGTCCTGTTGTTTCATACACTGTTCAATCAACAAATACTAGATTTGGAGAAGGAGCAGAGTGGATTAAGAAGATTGAAGAAATAACAGGTTTTAAAGCAATTAATTCAATTGTTGGAGCAGAGCCACTTGGACCTAAAATTCCATTAGACTGCATGGTAATCGCTCCTTTAACAGGAAATTCTATGAGTAAATTTGCAAATGCAATGACAGATTCTCCAGTACTAATGGCAGCAAAAGCGACGCTAAGAAATGGCAAGCCTGTCGTATTGGCGGTTTCGACGAATGATGCTTTAGGGTTAAATGGGGTAAATCTCATGCGCCTAATGGCAACAAAAAACATCTACTTCGTCCCATTCGGCCAAGATGCACCGGAGAAAAAACCGAACTCAATGGTAGCTCGCATGGAGCTGCTGGAAGATACAGTGTTAGAAGCGCTGCAAGGGAAGCAATTGCAACCGGTGGTCGTAGAAAAATTCAGATATATGAATTAAAAAACGAAAAAAAACGGACAATTTTTGATGAAACCATCATTCTTACTGTAGAATATGATAAAATTAACGTTATTAAGATCAGAAGGGGTATTGTATACTCCTTCTGATTCTAAGTTATAGAAGGATTGGTATCTAGAAAGGGGCATAGTGATGGAAAAGCAAAAAACTTTTCATGTCGCTGTAGTTGGAGCAACCGGCGCAGTTGGTGAACAAATGTTAAATACTTTAGAGAAACGAGAATTTCCAATCGGGAAATTAACGTTACTTTCATCTAAACGATCTGCAGGTAAGAAACTTGTATTTAAAGGCGAAGAATTTACAGTTCAAGAGGCAACTCCTGAAAGCTTTGAAGGAGTAGATATCGCACTATTTAGTGCTGGTGGATCTGTATCGAAACAATTAGCGCCAGAAGCAGCAAAACGCGGTGCGATTGTTGTTGATAATACAAGTGCATTCCGTATGACAGAAAACGTGCCACTTGTTGTACCTGAAGTAAATGAAAACGACTTAAAAGAACATAATGGTATTATTGCAAATCCAAACTGTTCTACAATTCAAATGGTAGTAGCTCTTGAGCCAGTTCGTCAGCAATATGGTTTAAAACGAGTAATCGTTTCCACATATCAAGCTGTATCAGGTGCTGGTGCGGCAGCTATTGAAGAACTGCATGAACAATCACAAGCAATCTTAAATGGCGAAGAAGTTAAGGCAAATGTTCTTCCTGTATCAGGTGATAAGAAGCATTTCCAAATTGCTTTTAATGCGATTCCACAGATTGATAAATTCCAAGATAATGGATTTACGTTTGAAGAAATGAAAATGATTAACGAAACGAAAAAAATTATGCATATGCCTGAATTAGAAGTAGCGGCAACATGTGTACGTTTACCAGTTGTATCAGGACACTCTGAGTCTGTTTACATCGAAGTAGAAAAAGAAGGCGTAACAGTAGCAGAATTAAAGAGCTTACTTGCAAATGCGGAAGGTATTGTTCTGCAAGATAATCCAGAAGAGCAGTTATATCCAATGCCAGCTACTGCAGTAGGTAAAAACGAAGTATTCGTTGGAAGAATCCGTAAAGATTTAAATAACGATAAAGGATTCCATCTTTGGGTCGTATCTGATAACTTATTAAAAGGCGCTGCATGGAATTCTGTTCAAATTGCAGAGCGCTTAGTAAAATTACAATTAGTGTAAACGGCTAAGAGAAGGTGCAAAATATGAAAATAATTGTTCAAAAATTTGGTGGCACATCAGTACGTGATGATAATGGACGTAAGCATGCGCTTCATCATATAAAAAAATCATTAGCTGCTGGTTATAAAGTGGTTACTGTCGTATCTGCTATGGGCCGTAAAGGTGAACCATATGCAACGGATACGTTATTAAGTCTTGTAAATCAAGAGGAATCTACTATTTCTAAACGTGAGCAAGATTTATTATTATCGTGCGGAGAGTTAATCTCTGCAATTGTTTTCTCTAATATGTTGAATGAGAACGGTATAAAAGCAGCAGCGTTAAATGGTGCACAAGCTGGTTTTGTAACGAATGATGACTTTACGAATGCAAAGATTATTGAAATGAATTGCGATCGTATACATGAAGAATTAGCAAATGTAGATGTAATCGTCGTTACAGGATTTCAAGGGCAAACGAAAAAAGGTGATACGACAACACTTGGGCGCGGAGGTAGTGATACTTCAGCTTCAGCATTAGGTGTTGCACTTCATGCTGAATACATCGATATATTCACTGATGTAGAAGGTGTTATGACTGCAGATCCTCGTATTGTAAAAGATGCGCGTCATCTTCAAACTGTAACGTATAACGAAATTTGTAACATGGCTTATCAAGGTGCGAAAGTCGTTCATCCACGTGCAGTTGAAATTGCGATGCATGCAAAAGTGCCACTTCGTGTACGTTCTACGTATTCTGAAAGTGAAGGTACTCTTATTGCAGCATACGATGGTGCTACAAAAGGGCAGGATGTAGAAGAGCGTCCTGTTACAGGTATTGCCCACGTATCGAACGTAACACAAATTAAAGTACTTGCAAAAGAAACGGCATACGACATACAGCAGCATGTATTTAAAGAAATGGCAAACGAAGGCATTAGTGTTGATTTAATTAACATTTCTCCTACTGGTGTAGCTTACACAGTAAATGATAATGTATCAGCTCGTGCTGTCGAAGTGCTAAAACAACTTGGATATGAGCCAATTGTGACAGAACATTGTGCGAAAGTATCTATCGTTGGAGCTGGAATGGCAGGCATCCCAGGGGTTACTGCAAAAATCGTTACAGCTTTAGCAGAAAAAGGTATTCAAATCCTGCAATCGGCAGATAGTCATACAACAATTTGGGTTCTTGTAAAAGAAATTGATTTAGTGGAGGCTGTAAATGCATTACATAGTGCGTTTGAGCTTTCAAAAGAAAAGCAACTGGAACAATAAGGAGTGAGACCATGATAGATTTTGGGACAATTGCAACCGCGATGGTAACACCGTTTGATATAAACGGGAATATCGATTTTGCAAAGACAACGAAATTGGTAAATTATTTAATTGATAACGGTACAACAGCAATCGTGGTAGGAGGAACGACAGGAGAATCTCCTACATTAACTTCAGAAGAGAAAGTAGCGTTATATCGCCATGTCGTATCTGTTGTCGATAAAAGAGTGCCCGTAATCGCTGGAACAGGTAGCAATAATACGCATGCTTCTATTGACTTAACTAAAAAGGCAACAGAAGTTGGTGTGGATGCAGTAATGCTAGTAGCACCGTATTATAACAAACCGAGTCAAGAAGGAATGTATCAGCATTTTAAAGCAATTGCTGAAAGCACGCCGCTTCCGGTTATGCTATATAACGTTCCGGGACGATCTATTGTACAAATCTCCGTTGATACAGTTGTTCGTTTATCAAAAATAGAAAACATTGTTGCTATTAAAGATGCCGGCGGCGATGTGTTAACAATGACAGAAATCATTGAAAAAACAGCGGACGACTTTGCGGTATACAGCGGTGATGATGGTTTAACGTTACCAGCTATGGCAGTTGGAGCGAAAGGTATCGTTTCGGTAGCATCTCATGTTATCGGAAACGAAATGCAAGAAATGATTACAGCATTTCAATCAGGAGAATTTAAGAAGGCACAAAAATTACATCAATTACTTGTAAGAGTAACTGATTCATTATTTATGGCGCCAAGTCCAACTCCAGTAAAAACAGCGTTACAAATGGTTGGATTAGATGTAGGTTCTGTACGTTTACCACTTCTTCCATTAACAGAAGAAGAAAGAGTAACGTTACAATCTGTAATGCAATCTATCCCTCGTTAATAAAAAATGACCTAGTGTAGAACTAGGTCATTTTTTATTATATGCAAATCTTTTTCTCGTTTTCTCACCTATATGTGTTCTTATAAGAATATTAATCGCTTCTTCATTATGTGTATAAGAAAATAATCGTACTCCTTTAACCGAGTCAAAAAATGATAGATATTATGGAATAAACGTAATAAACTACGGTGTTTGTTTTTAGAGAAATCCCCTCAAATTTGACGTAATTCATAAAAAAACTCCATTTTGTAAGTGTTTTTGTTGGATTCTAGAAAAATAAATCTTGAAACTCCCTATTATGAAATGAATTTAGCGTATGTATGGCTAGTTCTTCAAAATAATATGGAGTATAAAATCGAAGTAAATATAAAGGAAATACCTTCGATACTTTTGTTGTCATTCCGTTCTTTTACTCTTTCTTTCGCACGATTTAACTTGTGTTCTATTTCTTGTATCAGGTATAATATGGCTAAGTAGCTTAGTACGGGTATGCTTAGCAAAATTGGGAAAAATTATAATTTAATTAAATTTTCATATCATATCGAATAAGATATTTGATTTATATAATGAAAGAGAGGTGAAACCTGGTTTAAAAAATAAACAAGGACATGATATCGCATAACGGTAAGGACATTCGTCTTGGACGGTGAAAATATGGTGGTTGTAGAGTTTCCCCTGGTGTCTCTGCAATTTTAGTGAAATCAGTGTTTGCAAGATTTTTAAACCAGGCAACAACATGAAGAGAAAAGAGAATGAGTCTGTTAAAGTATTTGCTCTTGGTGGAGTAGGTGAAATCGGGAAAAACATGTACTGTGTTGAAATTGATTCTGAAATCTTTATCGTAGATGCAGGGTTAATGTTCCCGGGAGATGAAATGTTTGGAATTGATATCGTTATTCCTGATATTACATATTTAGTGGAAAATCAAGAGCGAGTAAAAGGTTTATTTATTACTCACGGTCATGAAGATCATATTGGTGGAATTGTGTATGTACTTCGTAAATTATCTATTCCAGTCTATGCAACGAAATTAACAGTAGGACTTATACAAGAAAAACTTGGTGAAGCGGGCATGTTAGGCCGTGTAGACCTAAAAACAATCGATTCAAATTCAACAGTAGAATTTAACACTACAACGGTGTCATTCTTCGGAACAACACATAGTATTCCAGATTCTGTTGGCGTTTGTTTCCATACATCAAAAGGCGCAGTCGTATATACGGGAGACTTTAAATTCGATCAAACTCCAATTGGAAATAGTGGAGCAGACCTTGGGAAAATGGCGCAAATCGGAAATGAAGGCGTACTTTGCTTATTATCTGATAGTACAAACGCAGAGCGCCCAGGTTATACAGGTTCAGAAAAAGAAGTTGGTGTAGAAATCTCTAAAGTGTTCTATGGCGCAGAAGGTCGTATTATCGTTGCTTCATTTGCATCAAATGTACATCGTATTCAACAAGTATTTGATGCAGCTGCTGAAACAGGGCGAAAAATAGCGGTAGTAGGACGTAGTATGGTGAAAGTAGTAGACATTGCAAGACGTCTTGGTTATTTAGATGTTCCAGAAGGTATGGTTATTTCATTACAAGAAGTAGACAACTTCCCAGAGAAAAAGGTAGCTATTTTAACGACAGGTAGTCAAGGTGAACCGATGGCTGCTCTATCTAGAATGGCAAAACAAGCACATAAACAAATTTCAATTCGTAAAGGTGATACTGTTATCATTGCTGCTTCGCCAATTCCGGGTAATGAAATATCTGTATCAAAAATTATTGATTTGTTATTTAGAGCTGGAGCTGAAGTTGTTTATTACGGCGAAAGAAAAGTTCACGTGTCAGGTCACGGTAGCCAAGAAGAATTAAAATTAATGTTAAATTTAATGAAACCAAAGTACTTTGTACCCGTACATGGTGAGTTCCGTATGCAAAAAGCGCATGCATATTTAGCTGAAGATGTAGGTATTACAAGAGAAAATATCTTTATCGTAGAAAAAGGCGATGTAATTGCTTTTGGTGACGATGAAGCGAACTTAGTCGGTAAAGTACAAGCTGGTAATGTTTTAATTGATGGATTAGGTGTAGGTGACGTTGGTAATATCGTTCTTCGAGATAGAAAGATGTTATCTCAAGATGGAATACTAGTAGTTGTTGTAACGCTTGGTAAAGATGAAAAGAAAATTATCTCTGGTCCAGAAATCATTTCACGTGGTTTCGTATATGTTCGTGAATCAGAAGCATTAATTGAACGTTCTACAGAGATTGTACGTATGATTGTTGAGCAGTCAATTAAAGAATATTCAATTGAATGGTCAATGTTAAAACAAAATATTCGTGAATTATTAGGACAGTTCTTGTACGAAGAGACAAAGAGAAAACCTATGATTTTACCGATTATTATGGAAGTATAAAAAAGATCACCCTTATGGGTGATCTTTTTTCTTTTTAACCCTATCGAATGAAATTTATAACTTAAGAAATAATAGTTATATACGAGTGAAAGGGGATGCGAAATGACAGAACGTGATCGATATACAAATGAAGAAAAAGAAGCTGAGCCAAAAGAAGCTGGAAAAGAGGCTTCAATAGTCGAAAAAATTCAACAGCTTGGACAGACAAATGTACCACAGATGAATGAATCACGTATTCATTGTTTAACGATTATCGGACAAGTGGAAGGTCATGTTCAATTACCACCGCAAAATAAAACAACAAAATACGAGCATATCATTCCGCAAATTGTTGCGATTGAACAAAATCCGAAAATTGAAGGTTTGCTTTTAATATTAAATACGGTTGGAGGTGACGTTGAAGCTGGGCTAGCAATTTCTGAAATGGTAGCTTCACTTTCAAAACCAACAGTATCTCTAGTTTTAGGTGGGGGACATTCCATCGGTGTACCGATTGCTGTTTCTACTGACTATTCGTTTATTGCGGAAACTGCGACGATGACAATTCATCCAATTCGTTTAACAGGTCTTGTCATAGGTGTGCCACAAACATTTGAGTATTTGGATAAGATGCAAGAAAGAGTCATTCGTTTTGTGACGAAGCACTCAAAAGTAACAGAAGATCGTTTTAAAGAGCTTATGTTTGCGAAAGGGAATTTAACGCGAGATATTGGGACGAATGTAATTGGTGGGGATGCAGTAAAGTACGGTCTTATAGATGATGTTGGCGGTATTGGAAATGCGATTCGAAAATTAAACGAATTAATAGATGTTCGCGCGGAAGATAGTACAGAAGGGACAATGCTACAATGATTTTATATACAATTATGCCAGAGCAACTTGTGTATCCGGCCGATTATTCACAATGTGAAAGTCAAAAAGTTGTAAATATAAATGGTGTGGAATTAATGGTTTCTGAAGAGGAACATGGATGTTATTCTATTGTACGTGTGCTAAGTACGGACCCACTTCACTATTTAGAGTTTGAGCCCGGTCAGAAAATAACCTTTTAGCAAAAAGAAGGATTTTGTTTAGAAGCTATGGTATAATATAAAAAACAAGACGGTTGAGCAGCCATGAGTAGGCTGCTTTCTTCTGTTTATTTAGCATTTTACAAGAAGTGTAAAAATAGAAGATATAAAGACCTGAAAAATAGAGAAAACAGACATATAAATAGAGCGTTTTGAGGGGAGCTTTATTTATATGTAGAACGCGAGGTGAAGAAATGGCAAAACAAAAGCAAAGAGGGACGAAGGCAAAGGCAAGACGTACGATAAAGCCAACTTTGTATTATGAAATCGTCGGTTTAACTCTTTTTGCACTTTCAATCATTACGATTTTACAGCTAGGCGTTGTAGGAAAATCGTTTGTGTTATTTTTTCGCTTCTTCTTTGGTGAGTGGTACATAATTGGTGTGTTAGGTGTAATAGCTTTATCGGTTTCCTTTGTTATAAAACGCGGATGGCCGAACCTTTTAAATAAACGATTAATTGGATTTTATTTAATTGTATTGGCGATATTAATGTTTAGTCATATTACATTATTTAACCTTCTTACAAAAGATGGAGCAGTGCAAAATACTTCTGTTATTGTGAGTACGAAAGATAACTTCTTTCTTGAAATGAAAAAGGGGCCAGATAGCGTTCATTTAGGTGGTGGTATGTTTGGTGCGCTTATGTTCGCAACATGTTACTTCTTATTTGACGAAGTAGGAGCTTATATCATTGGTATTATTCTAGTTATTCTCGGTATACTTTGTATAACAAATAAGCATATTGGAGAAGTGTTAGCGCCAGTTGGTAGAATTCTTAGAAGTCAATTTCAAGTGATGCAAGGGGATTATAAAGATTGGAGAGCTAAAAGAACGGCTGAACAAACAGAAAAGAAAAAAACAACAAGAAGCACAAGAAGCAAACGTGCTGCAGAACAAGAAGAAATTATTGAGCCGATGGAAGAAATTTCAATTGATCCTCCGATTATTTCGAATTTCACTGAGAATTATCCTGTAAATGAAGAAGAGGATAAACGAATCGAAGTAGAGGAAGAAGATTTGATCACTTCACCGTTTATTGAAGAGACTCCGCCAATTGAAGAACCAAAGAAAAAGCGTGGAGAAAAAATTGTTGAATCGTTAGAGAGTGAAGCGCAAGCACCTCCTATGCAATTTTCAAATGTAGAAAATAAAGATTACAAGCTTCCTTCACTTGATATATTAAAATTTCCAAAGAATAAGCAAGTTACAAATGAAAATGCGGAAATTTATGAGAATGCTCGTAAATTAGAACGTACATTCCAAAGTTTCGGAGTGAAAGCGAAAGTAACAAAAGTACATAGAGGTCCTGCAGTTACAAAATATGAAGTGTATCCTGATATGGGGGTAAAAGTAAGCAAAATTGTCAGTTTAAGTGATGATTTAGCCCTTGCTTTAGCTGCAAAGGACATTCGTATTGAAGCGCCAATTCCCGGGAAATCAGCTGTAGGGATCGAAGTTCCGAACTCAGAAGTTTCGATGGTAACACTGAGGGAAGTGCTTGATTCTAAGGCTAATAACCATCCGGAAGAGAAGTTGTTAATTGGTCTTGGCCGAGATATTACAGGTGAAGCTGTATTAGCCCGTCTAAATAAAATGCCCCATTTACTCGTAGCTGGTGCGACAGGTAGCGGGAAAAGTGTATGTATTAACGGTATTATTGTTAGTATTTTAATGCGTGCAAAACCACATGAAGTAAAATTAATGATGATTGACCCGAAAATGGTAGAGTTAAATGTATATAACGGTGTGCCTCATTTGTTAACGCCAGTTGTAACTGATCCGAAAAAAGCATCGCAAGCATTGAAAAAAGTTGTGAGTGAAATGGAACGTCGTTATGAATTGTTTGCTCATAGTGGTACACGTAACATTGAAGGATACAACGATTATATAAAAGAGCATAATAGTCAATCAGAAGCGAAACAACCCGAATTACCTTATATTGTAGTAATTGTGGACGAGTTAGCAGATTTAATGATGGTTGCTTCGTCTGATGTAGAGGATGCGATTATGCGTCTAGCGCAAATGGCTCGTGCTGCTGGTATTCATTTAATTATTGCAACGCAACGTCCGTCAGTTGATGTTATTACGGGTGTTATTAAAGCAAATATTCCATCACGTATTGCATTCGCTGTATCTTCTCAAACAGATTCTCGTACAATTCTTGACGGTGGTGGTGCAGAGAAGCTACTAGGTCGTGGAGACATGCTGTTTATACCAATTGGTGCATCGAAACCTGTACGTGTACAAGGCGCATTTTTATCAGATGATGAAGTTGAGAGAGTTGTAGAATATGTCATTGGACAGCAAAAAGCACAATATCAAGAAGATATGATTCCGCAAGATGTTCCTGATACGAAGCAGGAAGTAGAAGATGAATTATATGATGAAGCGGTTCAACTTGTAGTGGAAATGCAAACAGCATCTGTTTCTATGTTACAACGTAGGTTTAGAGTAGGTTATACGCGAGCTGCTCGCCTAATTGATGCAATGGAAATGAATGGTGTAGTAGGTCCATATGAAGGTAGTAAACCGAGAGAAGTGCTCATTAATGATGTACAAGAAAAAAGTTCTTAAAAAAAGCCTAATTGTTTTTACAATTAGGCTTTTTTATATAGTGTTTTTGTTATATACTATACTCAGTAATAAAGAAAGGGCTTACATTCAGGAGCGCTCTTTAGAATACGAATACTTTGAGTATGTTTTATGTAAATGTTCGATATTTAATGCAGAAAAATGTTAGATTTTGTTGACACGTATGAGAGCAAGTGGTAAGATTACTTCGAAAAGAATCACTGCCTCATATAATCTTGGAGATAAGGTCCATAAGTTTCTACCTGGCAACCATGAATTGCTAGACTATGAGGGGAAAAGTGTGTAACAAAGGATGTAAAGGATCTTTGTGCCGAACTTTTTCTCGAAATGAGGAATGTTTATGGTGCAAAGTTTTTTTTATGCAATAAAGAGTGAAAATTTCATTAAAAAAAATTATTATTATTTATTCGACAATTACGCTTATTTTGGTGTTTAGTCATTTGTACTATGTTGTAAGTTGAAAAAAGAGAAAAGAAGTCTTACATCAGAGGTCGAATAATTGAAATGCGGGGGAGTCTTATGTCAGTAAAATCCGATAGTCGTCACCTATATCTACGGGTGATTGATCACATCAAAGAAAAAATTAAAGATGGGGCTTATAAAGAACGACAAAAGTTACCATCAGAGTTTGATTTAGCGAAAGAACTTGGCGTAAGTAGAGCGACTTTAAGGGAAGCGTTGCGTATTTTAGAAGAAGAAAATGTTGTCATTCGTAGACATGGTGTAGGGACATTTGTAAATGCAAAGCCATTATTTTCTTCTGGAATAGAACAACTTTCTAGTATTACAGATATGATTTCTAGTGTGGGGAAAACACCAGGAACAATCTTTTTATCATCATCTACTACAACTTTAACAGAAGAGGAAAAAGAGAAGTTTAATAGTGAAGATGGTTTTAATGCAGTGATGATTGAACGCGTACGTACAGCAGATGGGGAACCTGTGGTGTATTGTATCGATAAACTTGCAAAAGAAATATTGCCAGATTTATCGGGTTACAATGAGGAATCATTATTAACGGTGATACATAATAACACACATAAGCGCATAACATATGCGGTTGCCCACATTGAGCCAATTGGCTATCACCCTAAAATCTCACCGATTTTAGAATGTGAGCCTGAAACAGCACTGCTTGTATTAAAACAAATGCACTATGATCAAAATGATGAGCCAATCTTATATTCTATCAATTACTTTAGAGCTGATAAATTTAGCTTCCACGTATTAAGAAAGCGTATGTAGGTAAATTCCTTTTTAGGGAGGTGACAGCAAGAAGTAAGGAACAGCAGCGTAAGAATAAATAAATATATATCATTTTTGGAGGGGTTTCTAGTATGAAGAAAAAAGCAGGCCTTTTATTATCATTAACATTAGCAGCAAGTACAGTTTTAGGTGCATGTGGTAACTCGGATAAGGCGAGCAGTGACAAGAAAGACACGAAAGACAATAAAGACTTCAAGGTTGGTCTCGTAACGGATGTTGGGGGCGTTGATGATAAGTCATTCAACCAATCTTCTTGGGAAGGGTTACAAAAGTTTGGTAAAGATAATGGTTTAAAAGAAAAGACAAATTATCGTTACCTTCAGTCTGAAAAAGAGGCTGATTATATTCCGAATTTAAAAAAATTCTCGAAAGATAAATATGATTTAACATTCGGAATTGGTTATAAATTAGAGGGTGCAATTAAAGAAGTAGCAAAAGAATCGTCAAAACAACAATTTGCAATCGTAGATACTGTTGTAGATGCACCGAACGTAACGAGCATTACGTTTAAAGATCATGAAGGATCATTCCTTGTAGGTGCGGTAGCAGCTATGTCAACAAAATCGAATAAAGTAGGATTTGTTGGTGGAATGAAAAGTGATTTAATTAGTAAATTTGAAAATGGATTTAAAGCTGGTGCAAAGGCAGTAAATCCAAACATTGAAATCGTATCTGAATATGCAGAAGCATTCGATAAGCCTGAAAAAGGTACAGTTCTTGCTTCAGCAATGTATGGTCAAGGCGTAGACGTAATTTATCATGCTGCTGGTGGTACAGGTAACGGTGTGTTCACAGAAGCGAAAAACCGTAAGAAAAAAGGTGAAAATGTTTGGGTAATCGGTGTTGACCGTGACCAACATCAAGAAGGTATGCCTGAAAATGTAACATTAACTTCAATGATTAAACGTGTTGATGTAGCTGTAGAAAAAGTAGCTAAAGAAGCAAAAGATGGGAATTTAAAAGGTGGGAAAATTGAAGAGTTTGGCTTAAAAGATGACGGTATTGGTATTTCAAAAACAACTGATAACGTGAAAAAAGTTAACCCTGAAATTTTAACAAAAGTAGAAGAGCTTGAAAAGAAAATTACAGCCGGTGAAATTAAAGTGCCAGCTACAGATAAAGAGTATAAAGAATACGAAGCTTCTCTAAAAAAATAAATAGAGAAATAGCAAAGGTTAGTTCATAGAACTAACCTTTGTATGTATAAAACTTCCGAATTGCTTAATAAGTTAATAGTGTAATAGGGAATGTTCCCTGTTAAAAGGAGGAACACAATGGAATACGTAATTGAGATGAATAACATTACGAAAGTATTCCCAGGCATTGTAGCGAATGATGATATTACGCTGCAAGTAAAGCAGGGTGAGATACATGCTTTACTTGGAGAAAATGGTGCAGGGAAATCCACATTGATGAATGTACTATTTGGTTTGTACCAACCAGAGCAGGGTGAAATTAAAATTAAAGGTAAACCTGTAAAAATCACAAATCCGAATATAGCAAATGACCTTGGTATTGGAATGGTCCATCAACACTTTATGCTTGTTCATAATTTTACAGTTACAGAGAATATTATTCTCGGAAATGAACCGAAGAAAAAAGGGAAAATTGCTGTTGAGGATGCTGCTAAAGAAATTCAAAAACTGTCTGAACAATACGGTTTGGCTGTAGATCCATATGCGAAAATACAGGATATTTCAGTTGGTATGCAACAGCGTGTTGAGATTTTGAAAACTCTTTACCGCGGTGCAGAAATTTTAATATTTGATGAACCGACAGCTGTGTTAACACCACAAGAAATTCATGAGCTAATTCAAATTATGAAAAAGCTTGTACAAGAAGGAAAATCTATTGTTCTTATTACACATAAGTTGAAAGAAATTATGGAAGTTTGCGATCGTTGTACGATTATTCGTAAAGGAAAAGGGATTGGAACGGTTGACGTTGCAAATACGGATGAAAATAAACTTGCAGAATTAATGGTCGGACGTCAAGTGAATTTTAAAACAGAAAAAATAGACGCGAAGCCAAAAGAAGAGGTACTTTCAATTGAAAACCTTGTTGTTCACGATGCACGTCAACTACCTGCTGTAAAAGGCCTTGACTTAACTGTTCGTGCGGGGGAAATTGTTGGGATTGCAGGGATTGATGGAAACGGACAAAGTGAATTAATAGAAGCGATTACTGGTTTACGAAAAGTTGAGTCAGGTTCTATTGCAATTAAAGGAAAAGAAATAACAAATTGGCCTGTTAGAAGAATAACAGAAGAAGGAATTGGTCATATTCCAGAAGATCGTCATAAACACGGACTCGTTCTTGATTTTTCTGTTAGAGATAATATAGTTCTTCAAACGTACTATAAAAATCCGTTTTCAAAGAAAGGGATTTTAAATTTCAGCAAAATTACAGAAAAAGCAAAGTCTCTTATTGAACAGTTTGATGTACGTACACCTAGTGAGCAAACGTTAGCACGCGCCCTATCTGGGGGCAATCAACAAAAAGCAATTATTGCACGTGAAGTAGACCGAAATCCAGATTTATTAATTGCGGCACAGCCAACACGTGGTTTAGATGTAGGAGCAATTGAATTTATTCATAAGAGATTAATAGAGCAAAGGGATAAAGGAAAAGGTGTATTACTTTTATCATTAGAGTTAGATGAAATCTTAAATGTTAGCGATCGAATTGCTGTTATTTATGAAGGGGAAATTGTAGCAATAGTTGATGCGAAAGAAACGAATGAACAACAGCTTGGATTGTTAATGGCTGGAGGAACAAAGAAGGAGCAGGTGGGTACAAATGGCTAAAAAACTTTTAACAGAACGAACGATAAATATTTTAGTCCCAGTACTATCCGTTATTTTCGGCTTACTTGTAGGAGCGATTGTAATGCTAGTTAGTGGCTATGATCCAATTGTTGGTTATAGTGCACTTTGGACAGGAATGTTCGGCAGCGCAAGTGCGATTGGTGAAACGCTCCGTACAATGATACCGCTTATTCTTGCTGGCTTATCGGTGGCGTTTGCATTTCGTACAGGTTTATTTAATATCGGGGTAGAGGGTCAATTGTTAGTTGGTTGGCTTGCGGCGGTTTGGTTCGGTTATGCAGTCTCACTACCAGCGTTCCTTCATATTCCATTATCGATTTTATTTGCCGCATTGGTGGGCGGAATTTGGGGCTTCATTCCGGGATATTTAAAAGGGAAGTTTCAAGTGAATGAAGTTATTGTAACTATTATGATGAACTATATTGCGTTGTATGTAACGTATGACATCATTAAGCGTTTCTTACATGCGGGTAATGACAAAACGTATGATATTAAAGAGAGTGCGTCACTATCTTCAGACTGGCTTGCTTCTATTACTGACGGTTCACGTCTACACTGGGGAATTATTGTAGCAATTTTAATCGCTATTTTAATGTGGTTCTTATTAGATCGAACAACTTTAGGTTACGAATTAAAGTCTGTAGGATTTAATCAGCATGCTTCTCAATATGCAGGTATGAAAGTTTCTCGTAATGTAGTATTCTCTATGACAATTGCTGGTGCATTTGCGGGGATTGGTGGAGCGATGGAAGGATTAGGGACATTCCAGAGTATGACAGCGATGTCTTCGTTTACAGGAGTAGGATTTGATGGGATTGCCGTAGCATTACTTGGAGGGAATAATCCGTTTGGTATAATCCTTTCAGCTTTATTATTTGGTGGTTTGAAAAGTGCTTCCCCTCAAATGAACTTTGAGGCAGATGTACCGTCAGAGCTTATTAATGTAATTATTGCATGTATCATCTTCTTTGTTGCATGTAGTTATGTGTTAAGATGGGCGCTTACACGCATGAGCAAGGAGGGGAAATAAATGAGCTTTTTAGATATATTAGCCATTCTTGTGACGGGTACGTTATATACATCGGCACCTATCATTTTCACAGCACTAGGTGGTGTATTTAGTGAACGATCGGGTGTTGTAAATATCGGATTAGAAGGACTAATGCTATTTGGTGCATTTATTGGAGTTGTTACAAACTTATTAATGGGTGATACTTGGGGAACGATGACTCCATGGATTGCGTTATTATTTGCGGCAATTGGTAGTGGATTATTTGCATTACTTCATGCGGTAGCTTCTATTACATTCCGAGCAGATCAAGTTGTAAGTGGTGTAGCCATTAACTTCTTATCTCTTGGTTTAACAGTATTTGCAATTAAGAAGATTTTTGATAAAGGGCAGACTGACTTTATTCAGTATCGTATTGAAAAGATTGATATTCCAGGCCTTTCGGATATTCCGGTTTTAGGGAAAATATTTTTCTCGAACGTACCAATAACGTCGTATATTGCCATTATTTTAGCATTCGTTGTTTGGTATGTTATTTATAAAACACCGTTCGGTCTTCGTCTACGTGCTGTTGGTGAACACCCAATGGCAGCGGATACGATGGGGATTAATGTATATAAAATGCGTTATATTGGAGTCTGTATTTCAGGAGTGTTTGCTGGAATCGGTGGAGCGATTTTTGCAATGTCAATTTCTAATAACTTCTCAGGGGCAACTATTACAGGACAAGGTTTCTTAGCTTTAGCTGCTATGATTTTTGGGAAGTGGAATCCACTAGGCGCATTAGGTGCAGCTCTATTCTTTGGTTTTGCGCAATCTCTAAGTGTAACGGGCGGAACAATTCCTGTACTAGATCAAATTCCAAGTGTTTTATTAACGATATTACCATATGTATTCACAATATTAGCGCTTGTTGGTTTTGTAGGTCGTTCTGAAGCTCCGAAAGCATTAGGAACTCCTTATGAAAAAGGAAAACGATAAGTATTTTATAAGTATAAAAAAGCTCGCACATTAGTGTGGGCTTTTTTACATAGAATATATTTAATACGGAATTTTACTATGTTCCTTACATATTAAAGTTTTTAGAAAGAATCATATGTAAGCATAATAAGGGAGAAAAGTTGATTTTTTATTTCTAAAAACTGTATATTGAAGAGGAATATTCCTATATACGTAAAGGAGGGCTATAAATGAAACTAATGGAACAACAACTACATGAGTTAGATGGTTTGCGCGTACATATTATTCCGACTGATAAATATAAAACGAATACCTTTGTATTTCGTTTTAAAGCGCCTTTAAATGAGGAGACGGTGACAGAGCGTGCCTTATTGCCATACGTATTGCAAAGTGCGACAGAAAAATTACCTTCTGTAATTCGTCTTCGTCAATATTTAGAAGAATTATACGGATCTTCTTTAGCGGTAGATGTAAGTAAAAAAGGGGAAGACCATATTATCTCCATTTATGTAGACATTGCAAATGAAGTTTACTTACATGATGCACCACCGTTATTTGAAAAAGCGCTTTCTATGTTGTCAGATATTGTGTTACATCCAGCAACGGAGGGCAACGGTTTCCTATCTTCTATCGTAGAAAGTGAAAAAAGAGCACTGTTACAGAGAATTGAAGCTACTTATGACGATAAAATGCGTTATGCAAACGAGCGTTTAATTGAAGAAATGTGCAAAGTAGAACCGTATCGTTTAAGTGCAAATGGAAAAAAAGAGAGTGTTATGTCTATTACAAATGAAAGTCTGTATCAATATTATCAAAAGGTGTTAGCGGAAGATGAAATGGATCTATATATTATTGGTGATATTTCAGAAAACGCCGTTGATCTTGTAAGTAAGTATTTTTCTATTTCAGCTCGTCCAGTGAGAGAAAGAAATGTACTCCTTCATAGACGAAATAATGAAGAAAAAGAAGTTGTTGAAAAACAAGAATTAAAACAAAGTAAATTACACATCGGTTATCGTACATTTGTCACATATAAAGATGAAGATTATTTTGCATTGCAATTGTTCAATGGATTGTTTGGTGGCTTTTCTCATTCGAAGTTATTCGTAAATGTGCGTGAAAAAAATAGTTTAGCGTACTATGCAGCATCGCGCTTTGAAAGTCATAAAGGTTTATTATTTGTTATGTCAGGAATTGAAGCGAAAAATTATGAAAAAGCAGTTGAGATTATTAAAGAACAAATGCTTGCGATGCAAAACGGAGAGTTTTCTGAAGAAGAAATACATCAAACAAAAAGTGTCATCCAAAATCAAATATTAGAGGCAATTGATACACCACGTGGCTTTGTAGAAATGCTATATCATGGTATTATTTCAGATCGTACACGTCCAGTTGAAGAATGGCTTACAGGTATAGAAAGTGTGACAAAAGAAGAAATTGTAAAAGTTGCTAAAAATATTGAACTAGATACAATTTACTTTTTACAAGGAACGGAGGGAGAGTAAGTGGAGAAAATTGTTTATGAGCAATTAAAAGAAACACTCTATTATGAAAAACTTCCTAATGGATTAGATGTATATGTTTTACCGAAACAAGGATTTAATAAAACATTTGCAACGTTTACGACGAAATATGGTTCTGTAGATAATACATTTGTACCATTAGGGAAAGAAGAAATGATTCGTGTGCCAGATGGGATTGCACATTTTCTTGAGCATAAATTATTTGAAAAAGAAGATCATGATGCTTTCCAATTGTTTAGTAAACAAGGAGCATCGGCAAATGCTTTTACATCCTTCACACGAACAGCTTACCTTTTTTCAGGTACTTCAAACGTAGAACAAAATTTAAATACATTGCTAAACTTCGTACAAGAGCCCTATTTCTCTGAAAAAACGGTTGAAAAAGAGAAGGGGATTATTGGGCAAGAAATTCAAATGTATCAAGATAACCCAGATTGGCGTTTGTACTTTGGGTTAATTGATAGCTTATTTGTAAAACACCCAATTAAAATTGATATTGCGGGGACAATCGAATCTATTAGTAAAATTACGAAAGATTTATTATATGAATGTTATGAAACATTTTATCATCCGAGCAATATGTTATTATTTGTTGTGGGTGCAATTGATCCAGAGAAAACAATGGATTTAGTACGTGAAAATCAAGCGAAAAAAGATTATAAAAACCAGCCAGAAATTGTGCGTTCATTTGAAGAAGAACCAAATGAGGTAAATGAAAAGAAAAAAATTATTTCAATGCCTGTGCAAACACCGAAATGTTTAGTTGGTATTAAAGCGACTAATTTAAAAGAAAAGGGGCAAGCGCTTTTAAAACAAGAAATTGCGCTTACGTTACTTTTAGATTATTTATTTGGAAAAAGTTCTGTTCATTACGAAGCTTTATATAATGAAGGACTTATTGATGATTCATTCTCGTATGACTATACAGAAGAAAATAACTTCGGTTTTGCAATGGTTGGTGGTGATACGAAACAACCTGATGAATTGGCAGATCGTTTAAAAGATATTTTATTAAAAACAGATTATGATCAATTAGATGCGGCGGCATTAGAACGAGTGAAGAAAAAGAAAATTGGTGGTTTTTTACGCTCGTTAAATTCACCAGAATATATTGCAAATCAATTTACACGATACGCGTTTAATGAATCTAGCCTATTTGATGCATTGACTGTATTAGAAGGACTAACCGTTCAAGACTTACAAGAAGTAGCGGGATTATTGTTATCAGAAGAAAAAATGAGTATTTGTCAGGTGTTACCGAAAAAATAAAATTAAAAAGATACCCTCATCTTATCATTGAAAAATTGTAAGATGAGGGTATTATTTAGTTGTGTGAAAATTGAACTTGTAGAGATAAGAGAGGGAATTTATGAAAAAGTATGCGTTAGTAACTGGAGGGAGCGGAGGGATTGGCTCTGCTATTTCGAAACAATTAATTCAAGATGGATATACAGTTTATGTTCATTACAATAACAGTGAAGAAAAGGTATTGGAATTGCAGAAGGCATGGGGAGAAGTTATCCCTGTTCAAGCTAATTTAGCTTCTAGTGATGGAGCAGAGCAATTGTGGGGACAAATTGAACATCCTATTGATGTTATTGTATACGCAGCTGGGAAGAGTATTTTTGGACTAGTAACAGATGTAACAAACGATGAATTAGATTATATGGTAGAACTTCAAGTGAAGAACGTATATAAATTACTTTCAATGGCACTTCCGCCTATGATTGAGAGAAGAAGTGGTAATATTGTAATTGTTTCATCTATATGGGGACAAATAGGGGCTTCTTGTGAAGTACTTTATTCAATGGTAAAAGGGGCGCAAAATTCATATGTGAAAGCTTTAGCGAAAGAAGTTTCTTTAAGTGGATTACGTGTGAATGCAGTAGCACCAGGAGCAATTGAAACGGAAATGTTAAGTGTTTTTTCTGAAGAAGATAAAATGGGAATTGCTGAAGATATACCATTAGGTAGAATAGGATTACCAGAAGAAGTAGCGAAAACAGTTTCATTTCTCGTATCACCAGGAGCGTCTTACATAACTGGACAAATTATCGGAGTGAATGGCGGTTGGCACTGCTAAAAAATTCTTACATAAAAAATGAATAGTTGCACAAATTAAGGATGATTTTATTACTCAATAGTGAGGTGCTTAATTATGTCAGTATTAGATAATTTTGATCAGTGGAAGAGCTTTTTAGGAGAACGTTTAGAGCAAGCGCAAGACAAAGGTTTAGATGGCGGTGCGGTATCAGATATGGCATTTCGTGTTGGCGACTATCTTGCTAATGAAGTAGAAGGACGCAATGACCAAGAGAAATTATTAGCTGAGCTTTGGAAAGTTGCTGATGAACAGGAGCAACATACAATTGCAAATTTAATGGTTAAGTTCGTACAACATAAGTAAAAGTAGAGAGGAGATTCTCCTCTCTACTTTTTTTGTATAATAATTACACAGGATAGATTATACATTTAGCTTCCCTATTAGGGTGAAATCATATAATATAGTACGTAGGTGTAAAGTAAGCAAGGGGAGTGATCTTGGATGATTGAATGGTATTTTGAATATGAAATACATAAAAACCGACCTGGCTTGCTTGGTGACGTTTCTTCGTTAATCGGTATGCTCGGCATTAATATTGTCACAATTAATGGTGTAGATAATGCACGACGTGGGTTACTTCTTATGTGTGATAATCAAGAGCAAATCTCTAGACTTGAATCAATTTTAAATACGATGGATAACATAACGGTAACGAAATATCGTCCGCCCAAGCTAAGAGATAAGCTAGCGGTTAGGCATGGTAGGTACATACAACGAGATGCAGATGATAAGAAAACATTTCGATTTGTGCGTGATGAATTAGGCTTACTTGTAGACTTTATGGCAGAAATCATGAAAAAAGAAGGCCATAAACTAATTGGGATACGCGGAATGCCTCGTGTCGGAAAAACAGAATCCATTGTTGCTGCAAGTGTTTGTGCAAATAAAAGGTGGTTATTTGTATCATCTACTCTTATTAAGCAAACTGTTCGCAGTCAATTAATTGAAGATGAGTATAGCGATGACAATATTTTCATCCTAGATGGAATTGTGTCAACGAAGCGTGCTAACGAAAGACATTGGCAGCTCGTTCGTGAAATTATGAGATTGCCTGCAACGAAAGTTGTGGAACATCCTGATGTATTTGTGAGTCAGTCAGAATACACATTGGATGATTTTGATTATATTATCGAGTTGCGTAACGATTATGATGAAGAAATACAATATAATTTAGTAGATGAAATTGAGCAAGGTACGCAAAATAATTTCTCTATGTTTGACTTTTAAAGAAATATTGAGGTGTTAGTAGTGACGGAATTGGGACAAAAGCTGAAAGAAGCAAGAGAAGCGAAAGGCTTGTCTATTGATCAGCTGCATGAGATTACAAAAATTCAAAAACGCCATTTAGTGGCAATTGAAGAAGGCAATTATGATGTATTGCCAGGAGCTTTTTATGCGCGTGCATTCATTAAACAATACGCAGATGCGGTTGGATTAAATGGAGAGGAACTGCTTGTAGAACATCAGAGTACGATACCACAATCTGAAAAGCGTGAAGTTCCGCAAGTATCAACGGGACAAAAAACACAAGAAACAATGCAAAAATCTTCATCATGGCCAATTGCAGATCACATGCCGAAAATCTTAGTTGCGCTGTTAGTCATCGCAGTTGGAGTGGTAATCTGGTTTGTGTTTCAAGCGTTAACTGGAAAAGATGATGAAAAAGTTCCAAGCGCTCAAAGTGAGAAAATTGAAGTTCAAAAAGCGAAAGATTCTCCGTTAGATACGAAGAAAGATGAAGTGAAAGCGGAAGAGCCAAAAAAAGAGGAACCAAAGAAAGAAGAACCAAAGAAAGAGGAGCAACCAGCACAACCAACTGGACAGCAAGAAGTGAAAGTAGTTGGAACAACTGGAAAGGTATCTACTTTGGAAATTCATAATAATAAAACATTAGAACTGGAAATTTCAGCTAAGGGTACAAGTTATGTAGATGTTAAGGATGATGCGGGTAACGAAATTCTAAATACTACAGTACAAAGCGGTCAAACAGAGAAACGCGATGTATCAACATTAAAAGAAGTACGACTTAATATTGGAAGTGCACCGAATGTTGAAATTAAACTGAATGGCCAAGTGCTTGCTTTCCCGTTAGATCCACAAAAAGAATATCACCAAAGATTGGTGATTAAAAACCAAGGGATAGAGCAACCAGCACAATAACAGTCATCGCTTCGATGACTTTTTTTCGATGAACAAATGTTTTTGATATGATGGAGGAATAGCTGTGAATTTACCAAATAAAATTACAATATCTAGAATCTTCTTAATTCCAATTTTTATGGTAATTATGTTAGCGCCCTTTGATTGGGGTTCATACAAAATTGGTGATGTTGATTTGCCAATTCAACATTTAGTGGGGGCACTTATCTTTATCATTGCTTCAGCTACAGATTGGATTGATGGACATTACGCAAGAAAGTATAATCTTGTAACGAATTTAGGGAAGTTTCTTGACCCGTTAGCTGATAAATTGCTTGTTTCGGCAGCACTTATTACATTGGTAGAGATGCAATATGTACCGGCTTGGATTGTTATTGTAATTATCAGTCGTGAGTTTGCGGTAACTGGTTTACGTCTTGTACTTGCTGGAACAGGGGAAGTAGTTGCAGCAAATCAGCTAGGGAAAATTAAGACATGGACACAAATTATTGCGATTGCAGCATATTTATTACACGATGTACCTTTAAATTTAATCCATATTCCAGTTGCGGATATCTTCATATGGATTGCATTAATCTTTACTGTTATTTCAGGATGGGATTATTTCTGGAAAAATAGAGCTGCTTTTGTAAACTCAAAATAGAAGTTTATGGGGGAATTGGGATGAATGCTGAGATTATTGCGGTTGGAACTGAATTATTACTTGGACAAATTGCAAATACAAATGCCCAGTTTTTATCTGAAAAGTTAGCTTCAATCGGAATTAACGTGTACTATCATACTGTTGTTGGTGATAATAATAAGCGACTGCAAAAGGCGATTGAAGCTGCGGAAGAACGTGCTGATATACTTATTTTTACAGGTGGCTTAGGACCGACAAAAGATGATTTAACGAAAGAAACGATAGCTGCTAGTTTAGATGAAGAGCTTGTGTATGATGAAAAGGCATTAGCCTTAATAAGTAATTACTTTAAGCGTACAGGCCGTGAATTTACGGAGAATAATAAAAAGCAAGCGCTCGTTTTAAATGGAGCAACAGTATTTGCAAATAACCACGGTATGGCGCCTGGTATGGGGGTAAATAAGAACGGAAAAGTTTATGTTTTATTACCAGGGCCGCCAAAAGAAATGAAACCAATGTATGTAAGTTACGTAGAGCCTTTTTTACGTAATTTTACAACAGGAGAAAACATTTATTCTCGTGTGCTTCGTTTTTTTGGTATTGGGGAGTCCCAATTAGAGGTGAAAGTGCAAGATTTAATTGATGGACAAACAAACCCAACAATTGCCCCGTTAGCAAATGATGGAGAAGTGACATTACGTTTAACCGCTAAGCATCAAAATGTTAGCGAAGCGGAGAAACTAATTCAACATGTGGAAGATTTGATTTTAGAAAGAGTAGGAGAATTTTTCTACGGATATGACCAAGAATTTTTGCATTATAAGGCAATCGAGTTATTGAAGAGAAAAGGGTTAACTTTAGCGTGTGCAGAAAGTTTAACAGGTGGTCTTTTTGGAAATCAAGTAACTGAAAACGCTGGTGTTTCTTCTGTGTTTAAAGGCGGTGTCATTTGTTATCATAATGATGTGAAGCAACATGTTTTACGTGTGCCTGAAGAAGTATTGCATACTGATGGTGCAGTTAGTAAAGAATGTGCTCGTTATCTCGCTGAAAATGTTAAGGATGTATTAAAAGCGGATATCGGAATTAGTTTCACTGGGGTAGCAGGGCCAGATGCTTCAGAACAGAAAGAACCAGGAACAGTATTTGTTGGGCTTTCGGTTAAGGATGAGCCAACTGTAGTCTTTCCTCTTAATTTAAGCGGAAGTCGTCAACAAATTAGAGAACGAACAGTAAAATATGGATTTTATCATTTATATAAAAAGCTAGAAGAGATATAAGTTTCTTCTAGTTTTTTTACGGTTAAATTTAGATATTATTTGATAGAAAATAAAAAAATCGAATAAATGTTCGATTTTTATTGGCAAATTGAATTGAAAATAGGTATAATAAGATTAGCAATTCAGTTAAGGAGGAATTTTGAATGAGTGATCGTCAAGCAGCGTTAGATATGGCGTTAAAACAAATAGAGAAGCAATTCGGTAAAGGTTCAATTATGAAATTAGGAGAACAAGCGGAGCGTAGAGTTTCTACGGTTTCTAGTGGTTCTTTAGCACTTGATGTGGCACTAGGAGTAGGCGGATATCCACGTGGCCGTATTATCGAAATTTACGGACCTGAAAGTTCAGGTAAAACGACAGTTTCATTACATGCAATTGCAGAAGTACAACGTCAAGGTGGACAAGCAGCATTCATCGATGCGGAGCACGCAATGGATCCTGTATATGCACAAAAATTAGGCGTTAACATAGATGAATTACTATTATCACAGCCTGATACAGGGGAGCAAGGATTGGAAATCGCGGAAGCACTTGTACGAAGTGGTGCGGTTGACATTATCGTAATTGACTCTGTAGCAGCTCTTGTACCGAAAGCAGAGATTGAAGGCGACATGGGTGACTCACACGTAGGTTTACAAGCGCGTTTAATGTCACAAGCACTTCGTAAGCTTTCAGGAGCAATCAACAAATCAAAAACAATTGCAATCTTTATTAACCAAATTCGTGAAAAAGTTGGGGTTATGTTCGGAAATCAACTACAAGTTGCTTAATCGAAAAGATTAAGGAGTTTACCATGGGTTTCCCTTGCTAGTGATAGCATGTTAAAAAACCTTGTGAACCTTATTGCCTAAGGGTGTAACTATCCATATAGTTGCTAACGGTGAAGCCCACCATTATTTAGGGTAATACCGTGCCAAGCTCCATAGTGATATGGGGAAGGTGTAGAGACTACCGAAAAGGACTTTTAGTTAACTGAGTAGGGTACGGCAGATGATAGGCTACTGCTGGAAGTGCAAGGCTCTCTGTAAAGAGATGAAGAGATAGTCCAGACTATAGAGATGGAAAATCTATAGATAGTGCCAGAAACAACTCCAGGTGGTCGTGCGTTGAAATTCTATTCAACTGTTCGTCTTGAAGTGCGTCGTGCGGAGCAATTAAAGCAAGGTAACGACATCGTTGGTAATAAAACAAAAGTAAAAGTAGTGAAAAATAAAGTAGCACCACCATTCCGTGTTGCGGAAGTTGATATTATGTACGGAGAAGGTATTTCAAGAGAAGGTGAAATCTTGGATATGGCTTCTGAGCTTGATATTGTTCAAAAGAGCGGTGCTTGGTATTCTTATAATGAAGAACGCCTAGGACAAGGTCGTGAAAATTCGAAGCAGTTCTTAAAAGAAAATACAGATTTAAGAGAAGAAATTGCCTTCTTTATTCGTGAGCATCACGGAATTAGTGAAGATTCTGGTGCTGAGGGCGCAGAAGATTCAACTCTTCTTGATTAAAAAAATAAAAGACACGGCCTCGTGTCTTTTATTTTTTTATCTACTATTAAGGAGCATAATACTATAGATAAAAATATTTTTTTACTTCAAATGGGTTGTGTAAAGAGGGATATTTAAATATTTTAAGGAAAAGAAATGGGAATTACTAAGGTTTTCCAGTATAGTAGGCTCCTTACTTTTTAAATTTAGGTCACATTCAAGGCTGAAGGTAAAGAAAGTAAAAGTAGACAACGCTTGACAATGAAAATTACGATAGATACAATGAGAATGTATATTTTTTCTTATATACAATATACTCTTCTCAAGAAGAGAAGTAATATTCGGAGTAAGGTTTAAATCTTACCGAAATAATAATATGACATTTTAATTGTGAAATGAAGAAAGTCCCTTAAAAAAGCGGGACGACGGTCTTTGCTGTATGTTGTAATTCAATGTACATGCCGACAGTCTTTTTTCATTCATAGCAAGGGGAGGTGAAATCATGACGAGTACAGTTTGGATACTCATCTCCATTTTGCTTGCAACAGTCGGTGCAGTTGTTGGCTTTTTTGTTCGAAAGTCTATTGCTGAAGCGAAGATTAATGGTGCAGCTAATGAAGCGAGACGTATTTTAGACGAAGCGAATCGTGATGCTGAAGCACTTAAGAAAGAAGCGCTTTTAGAAGCAAAGGATGAAATTCATACACTTCGTACAGAAGCTGAATTAGAAATTCGTGACCGTAGAAGCGAATTACAAAAACAAGAAAATCGTTTAATGCAAAAAGAAGAGAACCTTGATCGTAAAGACGAAACGCTCGATAAACGCGAGCAACAGTTAGAGAAGAAAGAGGAATCTCTTGTAGCGAGACAACAACAGATTGAAGAGTTGGAAAGCAAAGTGGGAGAGTTAGTTCAAAAGCAACAAACAGAATTAGAGCGCATTTCCAATCTGACACGCGAACAAGCGAAAGCAATTATTCTTGGTAAAGTAGAAAGTGAAGTTTCTCATGAAATCGCTGTTATGGTAAAAGAAAGTGAAGTTCGCGCGAAAGAAGAAGCGGATAAGAAAGCAAAAGAGATTTTATCTCTTGCAATGCAAAGATGTGCAGCTGATCATGTTGCTGAAACAACCGTTTCGGTTGTAAATCTTCCAAATGACGAAATGAAGGGACGTATTATCGGGCGTGAAGGTCGTAATATTCGTACGTTAGAAACGTTAACGGGTATTGACTTAATTATCGATGATACACCAGAGGCGGTAATCCTTTCTGGATTCGACCCAATTCGTCGTGAAACAGCTCGTATCGCTCTTGATAAACTAGTACAGGACGGACGTATTCACCCAGCGCGTATTGAAGAGATGGTCGAAAAATCAAGACGTGAAGTGGACGAGTATATTCGCGAAGTCGGAGAGCAAACAACGTTTGAAGTAGGTGTTCACGGATTACATCCAGATTTAATTAAAATTTTAGGTCGTTTAAAATACCGTACAAGTTATGGTCAAAACGTCTTAAAACACTCTATGGAAGTTGCATATTTAACTGGACTTATGGCGGCAGAGCTTGGCGAGGATGAAAAACTAGCAAGACGTGCAGGTCTATTACATGATATCGGAAAAGCGATTGACCATGAAGTAGAAGGAAGCCACGTTGAAATTGGTGTTGAACTTGCAACGAAATATAAAGAGCATCCTGTAGTTATAAACAGTATCGCATCTCACCATGGTGACACAGAACCAACTTCTATCATTGCAGTTTTAGTTGCAGCAGCAGATGCTTTATCAGCTGCAAGACCGGGAGCTCGTAGTGAAACACTTGAAAACTATATTCGTCGTCTTGAAAAGTTAGAAGAGATTTCAGAGTCTTATGAAGGCGTTGAAAAATCATTTGCAATTCAAGCAGGACGTGAAGTTCGTATTTTGGTAAAACCAGATACAATCGATGACTTAGAAGCTCATCGTTTAGCTCGTGATATCCGAAAACGTATTGAAAATGAACTGGATTACCCAGGACATATTAAAGTAACTGTTATTCGTGAAACACGTGCAGTGGAATACGCAAAATAAAGTGGTGAAACACCACTTTATTTTTTTGTGTTGGAATTGGATAAAATAAAGACAGTTAGTTATATAGCATAAAAGTGAAGCAAACTTATAATAAAGATATTATAAGGAATTTACTTGATGCTATAGCAATAAAAAATGCAGTACATAGAAAGGGTAAGACATATGAGAATATTATTTGTTGGGGATGTAGTAGGATCTCCTGGTAGAGGTATGATTCAACAATACGTACCGGCATTAAAGAAAAAATATACACCTACAGTAACAATCATTAATGGAGAAAATGCAGCAGGTGGCCGTGGGATTACAGAAAAAATATATCGAAACTTTTTAGAGTGTGGGGCGCAGGCAGTTACACTTGGAAACCACGCTTGGGATAATCGTGAAGTATTTGAATTCATCGATGATGCAAAATATCTTGCAAGACCAGCTAACTTCCCAGAAGGAACTCCAGGAAAAGGACTTATCTTTGTGAACTGTAATGGAACAGAAGTTGCAGTTATTAATTTACAAGGACGTACTTTCCTTCCTCCAATTGATTGTCCATTCCGTAAAGTGGATGAATTAATTAATATTGCGAAAAAACGTACGAATATTATATTTGTTGATTTCCATGCGGAGACTACAAGTGAAAAACAAGCGCTAGGTTGGTATGTAGATGGACGTGCTACAGCAGTAGTAGGTACGCATACGCATGTCCCTACAGCGGATAACCGTATTTTACCAAGCGGAACGGCATACATTACAGATGTTGGGATGACAGGGCCGTATGACGGAATATTAGGTATGGACAGAGAAGCAGTATTGAAGAAGTTTTTAACAAACTTACCAGTACGATTTGAAGTAACAAATGGTAGAACGCAATTAAGCGCAGTGTTAATTGATGTGGATCCAAATACAGGAAAAGCAAAGAAAATTGAACGTATTTTAATTAATGACGATCAACCGTTTTTTGAGTAAATTTCCGTTAAATTTTAGATAAGTTATTATATTTTAATTTTTTAGAAAAATTACAGAAATTTAGCAGGAATACGCGCCATTCCTCGTGAATATAAGTTAAAGTGAAATAATTGCTAATACTTTTTAAAGAAACGAGGAGGAAACGCGGAATGGAAATATTAAAAGTTAAAGCAACGTCGGTCCCTAATTCTGTAGCTGGTGCACTTGCAGGTGTTATTCGCGAACGCGGAACAGCAGAAATTCAAGCTATTGGTGCAGGTGCATTGAACCAAGCTGTAAAGGCAGTAGCAATCGCAAGAGGATTTGTAGCGCCTAGTGGTTTGGACCTGATTTGTATCCCAGCGTTTACAGATATTATGATTGATGGCGAAGAGCGTACAGCAATAAAATTAATTGTAGAACCTCGTTAAGTTTAAACAACCTGTTTGCAGTATGCAAACAGGTTGTTTTTATAATGGAGGAATGAAAATGAAAATTTTTGATGCTCATTGTGACGTGCTTCTTCAGTTATGGAGTGCACAAGGGAAAAGGAATTTTAAAGATGATTCACAATTACATATTACATTTGAACAGTTAAAGAGAAGAAAAGGAAGTATACAATGTTTTGCTATATATGTACCAGAAACAGTGGCATATGAAAACCGATTTGAAGTAGCATTACAAATGGTAGATATTTTTTATAATGAAATTTTATCCTTACCAGGTGTGAAGTTTATTCAGACAAAAGATGATATTAACATATTAAAACAGGACGAGATTGGAGCGATATTAACAATAGAAGGATGCGAAACAATTGGAAAAGATGCAATGAAATTACGGTTGTTGTATCGCCTAGGAGTACGTTCTTTTGGACTAACATGGAATTATGCCAATCTCTTAGCTGATGGTGCGCTAGAGACACGTGGGGCGGGTTTAACGACTTTTGGTAAACATGTTGTACAAGAACTGAATACGTTATATGTATGGACTGATGTGTCTCATTTGAATGAAAGAAGTTTTTGGGATGTTATAGAGATTGCAAAAAATCCTATTGCTTCCCACTCAAATTGTATGAAACTTTGCGAGCACCCACGTAATTTGAATGATGAACAACTTAAAGCTCTTATAAAGAAAAATGGCATGATCGGTGTCACTTTTGTACCGCAATTTCTAACAAGCGAAGGGCAAGCAAATATAACAGATATAATAAAACATATCGAATATATTTGCTCGCTAGGTGGAGAAAACAATATAGGGTTTGGTTCAGATTTTGATGGGATTGTAGATACAGTTGTAAATGTATCAGCTTATCGAGATTATGAAAATGTAATGAATGAGCTTTGTAAACACTATGCTGCATCAACTGCAGAACGATTTTTATATAATAATTTTGTTGAACATATAAGTTTTTAAGTTTTTGATTTAAAATTCAGAAAAATCAAAATTAATTCATTTGATTTTATTGCTTTTTTTAAGACCTAATACTAGAATGAAAAACAAAATAGCTTTATACTAAAGATTCAGGGAAATCAGAAGAGGCATAATTTGCGTCCGTTGTAGTTTATTTGCATAAAAAATGCTAAACTATTACTGTAAAAAAATACACTACAATGAATGCAGCCAAAAGGGGTGTAGGAGATGATTAGTCAACTTTCATGGAAAGTTGGAGGCCAACAAGGTGAAGGAATTGAAAGTACAGGAGAAATCTTCTGTATTGCATTAAACCGATTAGGATATTACCTATACGGTTACCGCCACTTCTCATCACGTATAAAAGGCGGCCATACAAATAATAAAATTCGTGTAAGTACAACAGAAGTACGAGCGATCTCAGATGATTTAGATATTTTAATTGCTTTTGACCAAGAAACAATTGATTTTAATTTCCACGAACTACGTCCAGGTGGAATTGTAGTTGCGGATGCGAAATTTAATCCAACAATACCTGACAATACAGATGTAAATCTATATGTGATACCGTTTACAGATATTGCTTCAGAATTAGGCACATCATTAATGAAAAACATGGTTGCTGTAGGAGCATCAAGTGCAGTATTAGGATTAGATGAAACAGCTTATTTAGATGTTGTTGAAGAAATCTTTGGTCGTAAAGGAGAGCAAGTCGTTCAAAAGAATATGGACGCAATTAAACGCGGCTCTCAATATATGAAAGAATTACTAGGTGAGAAAGTAAACATGATGCAGCTTGAAAAAGCTGATGGTAAAAAACGCATGTTTATGATTGGAAACGATGCAATCGCATTTGGTGCGGTAGCTGGTGGTGCTCGTTTTATGTCAGCATACCCAATCACACCTGCATCAGAAATTATGGAATACTTAATTAAAAAATTACCGAAAGTCGGTGGAACAGTAATCCAAACTGAGGATGAAATCGCAGCTTGTACAATGGCAATCGGTGCAAACTATGCTGGTGTTCGTACATTAACGGCATCTGCTGGTCCTGGTCTTTCATTAATGATGGAAGCAATCGGTTTAGCAGGTATTACAGAAACCCCATTAGTAATTGTTGATACACAACGTGGCGGCCCAAGTACAGGATTACCAACGAAACAAGAACAGTCTGACTTAATGGCGATGATTTACGGTACGCATGGTGAAATTCCAAAAATCGTAATGGCGCCAAGTACAGTTGAAGAAGCTTTCTATGACATTGTAGAAGCATTTAACTTATCTGAAGAATATCAAGTTCCTGTTATTTTCTTAACAGATTTACAGCTTTCGTTAGGAAAACAAACAGTAGAACCACTTAAATTAGATAAAGTGGAAATTCGTCGTGGTAAGCTTGATTTAGAAGCAGAATTACCAGAACGTGAAAATAAAGCATACTTCAAGCGTTATGAAGTAACAGAAGACGGGGTTTCACCACGTGTTTTACCTGGTATGAAAAATGGTGTTCACCATGTTACAGGTGTAGAACATGATGAAACTGGAAAACCATCGGAATCAGCAATAAACCGTAAAGATCAAATGGACAAACGTTTCCGTAAAATGGAGAACTTGAAGTTTAATACCCCTGTTTATAAAAATGTTAAGCATGAAGAAGCAGACGTATTGCTTGTTGGATTTAACTCAACTCGTGGTGCGATCGAAGAGGCAATGACGCGTTTAGAACAAGAGGGTATGAAAGTAAACCATGCTCATGTGCGTTTAATTCACCCGTTCCCAACAGCTGAAATCGATCCACTTGTGAAAAAGGCGAAGCGTGTTGTAGTAGTAGAAAACAATGCAACAGGTCAGCTTGCTAACATTATGAAAATGAATCTTGGTAATGGTGAGAAAATTTCTAGTCTTTTAAAATATGATGGAAACCCATTCTTGCCGAAAGAGATTTACAACGAATGCAAAAAAGGGGTTGTATTAAATGGCAACATTTAAGGACTTTCGTAACAGTGTAAAGCCAAACTGGTGCCCAGGTTGCGGAGACTTCTCAGTGCAAGCTGCAATTCAACGTGCGGCAGCTAACGTTGGCCTAAATCCAGATGAACTTGCTGTTATTTCTGGTATCGGCTGTTCAGGCCGTATTTCAGGTTATATTAATTCATATGGTGTGCATAGTATTCATGGTCGTGCCCTTCCGATTGCACAAGGTGTGAAAATGGCAAATCGTGATTTAACAGTTATCGCTTCAGGTGGTGACGGTGATGGATTTGCGATTGGTATGGGACATACAATCCATTCTATTCGTCGTAATATCGACATTACGTACATCGTAATGGATAACCAAATTTATGGATTAACAAAAGGGCAAACTTCACCACGTAGTGAAGCTGGATTTAAAACGAAAAGCACACCACAAGGTTCAATTGAACCATCACTAAATGTAATGGAAATGGCCTTAACAGCTGGTGCGACATTTGTGGCGCAAAGCTTTTCGAGTGATTTAAAAGAATTAACACAAATTATTGAAGCTGGTATTAACCATAAAGGATTTTCATTAATTAACGTATTTAGCCCATGTGTTACTTACAATAAAGTAAATACTTACGATTGGTTTAAAGAGAACTTAACGAAACTAAGCACAGTAGAGGGATATGATCCATCTAATCGCATGATGGCTATGCAAACTTTAATGGAAAATAACGGTTTAGTAACAGGGTTAATTTATCAAAATACTAAGCAACCATCATATCAAGAACTTGTTAAAGGCTATAGTGAAGAGCCTTTAGTGAAATCGGATTTAAATATGGATCAGAAAATGTTTGATGAGCTTGTTGCTGAATTTATGTAATGTAAGAAAAAAAGGTTGCCGATTTGGCAACCTTTTTTTATGTACAAAAATATAGGGTAGTCTTATTTACTTAGAAAATTCAGAATGATAAAATAATATATAAATCGTTGTATGAAAATGGCAAGTTCATTGCTTATGAAATGTAAGGTAATAAAAGTCCTTTGTATTGTTAAAATTGGCGAAACACGTCATACTATGGTAATGTTTATAGGGATAAAGCAATATGCTTTTGGGTAGGACAACAAGAAATGATAAAAAGGGAATGTCTATTTGCGTGGGGAAGACTTCATTCTTATGAATGATTAGATTGATTACTCAAGTTTCAAAGGACAAGTTATCTCTCAAGCTATCTAACCATTTTTGAGGTGAGTCTAAGCGCATTAAAATGGACTATAGAGTGTGTATAGTTAAGGGTGAAAGGAGATTACCGATGAACGAGCAACAACGATTAGCAAGTCAACAAGCAAATTCCTCTACGAAAAAAGAAGAGAAAGATTATAGTAAATACTTTGAAAGTGTATATCAACCACCTTCCTTAAAGGATGCGAAAAAGCGTGGAAAAGAAGAAGTTAAAATTGAACGGGATTTTGGCTTACCTGAAGAGTTTCGCAATTTTGGTACAGGAAGAAAGTTCTATATTCGTACATATGGTTGTCAAATGAATGAGCATGATACGGAAGTAATGGCAGGTATTTTCACAGCACTTGGATATGAACCAACTTTTTCAACTGAGGATGCA
Source organism: Bacillus sp. RZ2MS9 (assembly GCF_001816185.2). Classification (NCBI taxonomy): domain Bacteria; kingdom Bacillati; phylum Bacillota; class Bacilli; order Caryophanales; family Bacillaceae; genus Bacillus; species Bacillus sp. RZ2MS9. The sequence continues at coordinate 3,736,559 of NZ_CP049978.1, read as the reverse complement.
GATGTAGTTTTATTAAACACTTGTGCAATTCGTGAAAATGCTGAAAATAAGGTGTTTGGTGAGCTAGGCCATTTAAAGTCACTCAAACGAAGAAATCCAGACCTTTTAATTGGTGTATGTGGTTGTATGTCTCAAGAGGAATCTGTTGTAAATAAAATTATGCAAAAAAATCAGCATGTAGATATGGTATTTGGAACGCATAATATTCATAGATTACCGTACATTCTAAAAGATGCGATGTTCGCGAAAGAGACGGTAGTTGAAGTTTGGTCAAAAGAAGGTGACGTAATTGAAAACCTTCCGAAAGTACGTCGTGGTGATATTAAAGCGTGGGTAAATATTATGTATGGCTGTGATAAATTCTGTACGTATTGTATTGTACCGTATACACGCGGAAAAGAGCGAAGTAGACGTCCAGAAGATATTATCCAAGAGATTCGTCATTTAGCTGCAAATGGTTATAAAGAAATTACTTTACTTGGACAAAACGTAAATGCATATGGTAAAGACTTTGAAGATATAGAATACGGTCTTGGCGATTTAATGGACGAACTTCGTAAAGTTGATATTGCCCGTATTCGTTTTACAACGAGCCATCCACGTGATTTCGATGATCACTTAATTGAAGTGCTTGGAAAAGGTGGCAACCTAGTAGAACATATCCATTTACCAGTTCAATCTGGAAGTACAGATATGCTGAAAATTATGGCACGTAAATATTCGCGTGAGCATTATTTAGAACTTGTAAGAAAAATTAAAGAAGCAATTCCAGATGTAGTATTAACAACAGATATTATCGTTGGTTTTCCAAATGAAACAGATGAGCAATTTGAAGAAACGATGTCGTTATATCGTGAAGTAGGGTTTGATACTGCCTTTACATTCATTTATTCTCCTCGCGAAGGTACACCAGCTGCAAAAATGAAAGATAATGTACCGATGGAAGTAAAGAAAGAACGTCTTCAGCGCTTAAATACACTAGTAAATACGTTGGCAATTGAAAAGAATAGTCGTTACAAAGGTCAAATTGTAGAAGTGTTAGTTGATGGGGAAAGTAAAAATAATCCGGAAGTACTTGCAGGTTATACTCGTACGAATAAACTTGTAAACTTCGTCGCTTCAAAATCTTTAATTGGTCAGCTTGTGAAAGTGAAAATAACGGAAGCAAAAACTTGGTCTCTTAACGGGGAATTAGTTGAAGAGCCGATTGAGGTGAAATAATAGATGAAAGTATATTCGAAAGATGACATTGTTGAACAAGCGAAAGAATTAGCAAAAATGATTTCTGAAACAGAAGAAGTTGATTTTTTTAAGAAAGCAGAGGCGCAAATTCATAAAAATGAAAATGTAAAGCGCGCAATCGATGAAATTAAAGCACTGCAAAAACAAGCAGTAAACTTGCAACATTACGGGAAATGGGAAGCTTTAAAAAAGGTAGAAGCTGAAATTGATGCATTGCAAGATAAGTTAGACAGTATTCCAGTCGTACAACAATTTAAATCTTCACAAACATACGTAAATGACTTATTACAGTTAGTTGCTAGTACAATTTCTAACAACGTAACAGATGAAATATTAATTTCAACTGGTGGCGATGTACTAAAGGGTGAAACTGGCGCAGCGGTAGAAAGTAAAAAAGGAAATTGTGGTTGTTAAAGAGATGTCATATTGACATCTCTTTTTTTTTGTGGGTTAAACGTAAGTTCTTCTCAAAAAAAGAATGACACATTCCGCTATTGTCACGCATATGATTAAGTGAATAGTGATTGAGGAGGGTTACGAATGTCCGAATTTAGAGAGATTATTACAAAAGCAGTGGTTGGAAAAGGACGTAAGTATACAAAGTCAACGCATACATGTGAATCGAATAATGAGCCAACAAGTATTTTAGGGTGCTGGGTAATTAACCACTCGTACGAAGCAAGAAAGAATGGAAAACATGTGGAAATTGAAGGTTTCTATGATGTGAACACTTGGTATTCATTTGATGGAAATACAAAGACTGAAGTTGTAACAGAACGTGTGAACTACACGGACGAAGTAAGTATTGGTTATCGTGATAAAAACTTTTCTGGTGACGATTTAGAAATTATTGCTCGTGTTATTCAGCCGCCAAATTGTTTAGAAGCACTTGTATCACCAAATGGTAATAAAATTGTTGTAACTGTAGAACGTGAATTTGTAACAGAAGTAGTTGGAGAAACGAAAATTTGTGTAAGTGTAAATCCTGAAGGCTGCGTAGAATCAGATGATGATTTCCAAATTGCTGATGATGAATTTGAAGAATTAGATCCGAACTTTATCGTTGATGCAGAAGAAGAGTAATAGAAAGCTAGGGAGAAGTTCTTCCTAGCTTTTTACTTTACATAAGTGGGGCTGAATGAACATGATTCTTTATGAAATATGTTATAATGAAGAAAGACTCCTGAAATAGGAGATAAGAGTGTCCGTGAAATGCGACATATATGAAAATAGATTATCATGTAAGAATTATGGAGGAAAAGTATGACTCAATATACGCCTATGATACAGCAATATTTAAAGGTTAAGGCAGATTATCAAGATGCCTTTTTATTTTTTCGCTTAGGCGATTTTTATGAAATGTTCTTTGAGGATGCTGTAAAAGCAGCTCATGAACTTGAAATTACATTAACGAGCCGAGATGGCGGTAGTAGTGAACGTATACCAATGTGCGGTGTACCGTATCATGCGGCTAAAAACTATATTGAACAACTTGTTGAAAAAGGATATAAAGTAGCTGTTTGTGAGCAAGTAGAAGATCCGAAAACAGCTAAAGGTGTAGTACGTCGTGAAGTAGTACAATTAATTACGCCAGGAACGATGATGGAAGGGCGTACAATTGATGAGAAAGAAAATAACTTCTTAGCCGCATTAACACATTTTGAAGATGGATCATATGCATTAGCTTGTAACGACTTAACGACTGGACAAAATACAGTAACGTTATTGACTGGTTCAGTAGAAGATATTTTATTAGAAGTGTATGCAACTGGTTCGAAAGAAATTGTTGTTGATTCTTCATTTTCTAAAGATGAACTAAACAAGTTAACTGAAACATTGAAAATGACGATTTCGTATGAAGATGCAACGGCAATTCCGGAAGGATTAGAACATCTTGTGAAAAATGTTTCACAAGCAAAATTAATTAAAGCAGTTGGACGTTTATTTAACTATGTAATAAGAACGCAAAAACGTTCTTTAGATCATTTGCAACCAGTAGAAATTTATTATACGAATCAATTTATGAAAATTGATGTACATTCAAAGCGAAATTTAGAACTGACAGAAACACTTCGAACGAAAGAAAAAACAGGATCACTATTATGGTTATTGGACAAGACGAAAACAGCTATGGGTGGTCGTATGTTAAAACAGTGGATGGAACGTCCACTTATACAGAAAGAAAGAATTGAAGAGCGTTTAGAAATGGTTGAAACGTTTGTAAATGATTACTTCTTACGTGAAGATTTAAAGGAAAAGTTAAAAGAAGTATATGATTTAGAACGCTTAGCAGGAAAAGTTGCATTTGGTAACGTAAATGCAAGAGACTTATTACAATTAAGACGTTCATTGCTTCAAGTACCAGCTATTTTAGAAGCAATTAGTTTGTTAGATAACGCTTATGCATCGAGATTAATTCAAGGTGCAGATCCATGTGAAAGCTTAACAGAATTACTAGGAAGAAGTATTCAAGAAAACCCACCGCTTTCGATTAAAGATGGAGATATTATTAAAGATGGTTATAATGACAAGCTTGATCAATATCGTTACGTTAGTAAAAACGGGAAAACGTGGATTGCTGAGCTTGAAAAAAGAGAACGTGATATTACCGGAATTAAATCATTAAAAATCGGATACAACCGTATTTTCGGTTACTACATTGAAGTAACGAAAGCGAATCTTGCAGCACTTCCAGAAGGTCGCTATGAGCGTAAACAGACGCTTGCTAATGCTGAACGTTTCATTACAGATGAACTGAAAGAAAAAGAAACGTTAATCTTAGAAGCTGAAGAAAAAATTGTACAGCTAGAATACGATTTATTTACAGCACTTCGTGAAGAAGTAAAAGTATTTATTCCGAAATTACAACATTTAGCGAAAGTAATTAGTGAATTAGACGTACTGCAAAGTTTTGCAACAGTTAGTGAAGAAGAACAGTTTGTAAAACCTGTACTGACAACGAAGCGCGAAATCTTTATTAAAGATGGTCGTCATCCTGTTGTTGAAAAAGTATTGAACGGGAAATTGTATGTACCGAATGATTGTATTATGCCAGAGAATATGGATGTCTTTTTAATTACAGGGCCGAACATGTCTGGTAAAAGTACGTATATGAGACAATTAGCACTTGTAACGGTTATGTCGCAAATCGGTTGTTTCGTACCAGCAACAGAAGCAGTATTACCTGTATTTGACCAAATCTTTACGAGAATTGGTGCAGCGGATGATTTAATTTCAGGTCAAAGTACATTTATGGTCGAAATGTTAGAAGCGAAAAATGCAATTGCAAACGCATCAGAAAGAAGTTTAATTTTATTCGATGAAATTGGACGCGGTACATCTACGTATGATGGTATGGCACTTGCACAAGCGATTATTGAACATATTCATGACCAAATTGGTGCAAAAACGTTATTCTCTACGCATTATCACGAATTGACGGTGTTAGAAGAGAGTTTAAATCAACTGAAAAATGTACACGTTTCAGCAATTGAAGAGAATGGAAAAGTAGTATTCCTTCATAAAATTCAAGATGGAGCAGCTGATAAAAGTTACGGAATTCACGTTGCGCAACTTGCGGAGCTTCCAGATAGCCTAATCGCTCGTGCGAAAGAAGTGTTAGCACAGCTAGAAGGACAGGAAGAAATTATTATTCCAAAGCGAGTAGAAGTGAAAGTACAAGAAGCTACTCCAGAATCTGTAGTTGTAAAAGAAGAAATAGCAGAAATACAGGAAACGAAAGTAGAGACTGAAGAAGAATCGCAACTATCTTTCTTTGGAGGAGAACAGTCTTCGAAGAAACAAGAAAAGCCTCTGCTAGATCAAAAAGAAACAGCAGTACTGGCGCAAATTAAAAAAATCGATTTACTTGATATGACACCTTTAGAAGCGATGAACGAATTGTATCGCTTACAGAAAAAGTTAAAGAAAGGATGAGTAAGTAGATGGGGAAAATTCGCAAACTCGATGACCAACTCTCTAACTTAATTGCGGCAGGGGAAGTAGTAGAGCGCCCTGCTTCAGTCGTAAAAGAACTTGTGGAAAATTCTATCGATGCGAATAGTACATCTATTGAAATCCACTTAGAAGAAGCTGGGTTATCGAAAATTCGTATCATTGATAATGGTGATGGTATTGCAGAAGAAGACTGTATCGTCGCTTTTGAACGCCATGCAACGAGTAAAATTAAAGATGAAAACGATCTGTTCCGCATAAGAACACTCGGTTTCCGCGGTGAGGCATTGCCAAGTATTGCCTCAGTTAGTGAATTAGAATTAATTACTAGCACAGGTGATGCGCCTGGTACACACCTTATTATTAAAGGTGGAGACATTATAAAGCAAGAGAAGACTGCGAGCCGAAAAGGAACAGATATTACAGTACAAAATTTATTCTTTAATACACCAGCACGTCTTAAATATATGAAAACCATTCATACAGAGCTCGGAAATATTACAGATATCGTGTATCGTATTGCAATGTCACATCCAGAAGTATCGTTAAAACTATTTCATAATGAAAAGAAATTGCTTCATACGTCAGGTAACGGTGATGTAAGACAAGTACTTGCATCGATTTACAGTATTCAAGTTGCGAAGAAGCTTGTTCCAATTGAAGCTGAATCTTTAGACTTTACAATTAAAGGTTATGTAACATTACCAGAAGTAACGAGAGCATCTCGTAATTATATGTCAACGATTGTAAATGGTCGTTACGTTCGAAACTTTGTATTAATGAAAGCAATTCAGCAAGGATACCATACATTACTGCCAGTTGGCCGGTATCCAATTGGTTTCTTATCGATTGAAATGGATCCAATGCTAGTTGACGTTAACGTACATCCAGCGAAATTAGAAGTTCGTTTTAGTAAAGAACAAGAATTGCTAAAGCTGATCGAAGAAACATTGCAAGCTGCATTTAAAAAAATACAGCTTATTCCAGATGCAGGTGTAACAACGAAGAAAAAAGAAAAAGACGAAAGTGTGCAAGAACAGTTCCAGTTTGAGCATGCGAAGCCGAAAGAACCATCTATGCCGGACATCGTTTTACCGACTGGCATGGATGCAAAACAAGAAGAACCGCAGGCTGTGAAACAGCCTGCGCAGCTTTGGCAACCACCGAAGCAAGAATGGCAACCACCACAGTCGCTCGTGAGAGAAGAACAAAGTTGGCAACCATCCACTAAACCGATAATCGAAGAGCCAATTCAAGAAGAGAAATCGTGGGACAGTAATGAAGAGGACTTTGAACTAGAGGAATTAGAAGAAGAAGTTCGGGAAATAAAAGAGATTGAGATGAACGGGAATGACTTACCACCGCTTTATCCAATTGGACAAATGCATGGAACATATATTTTCGCTCAAAATGATAAAGGATTATATATGATTGACCAGCATGCCGCGCAGGAACGTATTAATTATGAATACTTCCGTGATAAAGTAGGAAGAGTAGCGCAAGAAGTACAAGAGTTACTTGTACCGTACCGTATTGATCTATCTCTTACTGAATTTTTACGTGTCGAAGAGCAGTTAGAAGAACTAAAAAAAGTCGGGCTATTTTTAGAACAATTCGGCCATCAATCCTTTATCGTCCGCTCGCATCCAACATGGTTCCCGAAAGGACAAGAAACAGAAATCATCGATGAAATGATGGAGCAAGTTGTTAAACTAAAAAAAGTTGATATTAAAAAGTTACGTGAAGAAGCAGCCATCATGATGAGCTGTAAAGCATCTATTAAAGCGAATCAATATTTAACGAACGATCAAATATTTGCTTTACTGGAAGAACTACGTACAACAACAAACCCGTACACATGCCCGCACGGAAGACCAATTCTTGTGCATCATTCTACTTATGAGTTGGAGAAGATGTTTAAGAGGGTTATGTAGAGTGAATAGATTACATTTCAAAAGGGAGCAACATTTACTGTTGCTCCCTTTTAATATGTAGATTTAATTGTAAACGAGAATATGGTGGAGTAATTTTGTAGTGTATTTCTTGGTTGCGTTAACTTAAATTTATCTATGTATAAAAAAGCGCTGTATACAGCACTTTTTAAAAGGTGCATGAATTGTATCATTACTAACTAAATAACTATGCATGGCCAAATGTTGCTTCTTATTTAGCCAATTGTCATAAGGATCTATACAATTACTTATTTTTATTATTATTAATTTTTTCAGTGTATAGAACTTGCTCTTTATAGTGCTTCTTAATTGGGAAGTTATGTGTACCTGTGCCGTTCTTGAATTTTTTGTCAATGGGGTTCTTTAGAGGAACTGTTGTAGTTTCAGTAAATTCATATGGGTAATTTATTTTAGATTTATCTTCAAACATGAAAATGCCTCCTTTTAGGATCTCCTAAATTCTTTACTATAACATGATATGCATATAGATATTTTTTGGACTAGTTATTTATATAGGTTAATGGAATTTAATTACATAACTAATGAAACATTTTAAAGGAAAACAATTTGAGAAAGAAATGGTATGAATAGATGTTGGCTCCTATTGTTATTTTTTTGTTTAACAGCACAGTGAATTATGCATATAAATTCATTATAGATTGTTTTTATAATATGGTTTATATGGGGTTTTCCTGATAATATAATGTGGAATATTATAGTGTTATTAGGTTATTAGGAACATCTAATGCTGTTTCATAACTGAAAGGGAATTGAAAAAAAACTGAAACTTTTCTCATAAAAATTCAATCTAACTTGAAAAATGAAAGGAAAATGAAATTTTCCAAAAGATATTCTTTGTTAAGATAAAAAGCATACATACAAAAAGCATTGACATATCTTAAAAATTTATTTTCAAGATATAGTGGGGGAAAAGATGAGATTAGAAAAACAATTAATAAAAAAGATGTATTATGAAACGTTCCTAATGGAGAATGAAACAAAACCAACTCTTGACGTACTTGGACAAGCTTATGTAAACGAAGAAAAAAATGAGATTTCTGATGGGTCTTATATTCGTTTTGCACAAGGTGAATTTTATTATCGTCATCAAGATTTTGAAGCAGCTATTTTTAAATGGGAGAAGGTTAGTAATGAATTAGCACCATGGGCACAAAAAAATATTGCGGATGCTTATTTCGAACTTAATCAATTACCATATGCTGAAAATATTTATACTTCCATTACTACTGATAATAAAATATTGATGACCGAAATTAGATTACAATTACTTTCTCTTTACATTGAGCAAAATAATTTTGATTCAGCTTTCGGTGTTATTAAAGAAGCAGTTTCTTTAAATCCTGATTATCCGAACGTCACAAAAATTGCCCGTTCCTTTTATGAGGAACAGCAAGATTTTGATAGTGCAGTAGAGCTTGCTGTGAATGAGTTAATTCGAATAGAGTCGTATCCGTGGTTTGAGGTGTTAAAAGGATATATCGATAAAGGGTTTACTAAACATATTTCACCAGACTATTTTTATGATGCATTAGCTACATTAAATAATGTAGATCAAGTACAATTTACACAAATGGTTTCAGCACTTTGGAACAGTTATAAAGATGAACCAAATTATTTATTATGGCTTAATACAATAAATGAATTTTTCTTACATATTGAAATACATTCGTCCGATATATGGAACAAAGTTTCTGCTCTTTACGAAGAAACGTACTTTACATTAATTCAAGGTCAATATACGCTTAGACAATTAGACGATATCATACCAAATCTGTTAGCAAACTGGTTAAAGGTAGTCAATCCATCTTATGCTGTATTTCCATCTGCAGCTGTATTGGCATGGGATGAGATTTTCCCTTCCAAAATAGATTCAGCAAATATAGAACATGCGGAAAACTTACTGTCACATTCTATTAATCATGTAAATGGCTTAGAGTACAGCTTACACCTTTTTGAATCTATTACACAGTGGGCACAAAAGCAGAATATAGAAATAGGTCACCGATTTAAATGGTTAGTTGACGAGCTCGCAGATTTAAGAACAAATCGTATTTTAGTAACGGGAACTTCAGGGAACGGAAAAACTACATTTATTAACTCTATATTAGGAGAAAATATATTAGAAAAATCAATTTCAAATGTAGTAGTTTTAAAAAATGATGCTCATATAGAAATAAACGCTATAACAGACTCAGCAATTACAACAACGGAAGATGTCTCTGATTACCATAATATGATGTCTCAGCACCATCAAACATATAGAGATAGAGCGTGTGTTGAATTTAAATTACCATGCAGATTTTTAAATGAAAATAAACTTACATTTGTAGTGACACCTGGCTTTAATAGAAATAACGACACTAGAGATGAAATATTCGAATATTTAAATTCTGTAGACGAATTACTATTCGTATTGAATGCGGATTCACCTTTTACTGATAAAGAACGTGATATTTTATTAAGTATTCAAGAACATACGCCAAATTTACAAATTCATTTCTTATTAAATAAAATCGATAACATTTACAGTGAAGCAGAAGTGAAAAGGGTATTACATGATACGGCAACGAGAATAAACACATATTTCCCGTATGCGAGAATTTTCCCTTATTCCTCGTTATATACAAGTAGTCAACAATTAAATGGTTTAACTGAGTTTATTCATTTTAACTTTAATCATAAAAATATCGATGCAGAACGTACTGAAAAGTTATTATTTTTCATTCGAAAAACAATTATATATCTTTTGGATAAACGTGTTGAGAAAGAAAATAACCTGGTGGATGCTATTAATTGGAATGAAGATATGCTAGTGAAACTAAACGGTAGCATTAATAACCTTACTGCATTTGAAAGGGAAAAAATTCATTTCATTACACAATCATATCGTTCAATGAAGACTGAAATTACAAATGATCTTACCGAAAATATTCCGAAGATATTAAAGAGCTGTTCTAATTTAATTAGTGAAGAAAGTGATTTCGGGCACATGGATACGGAACTAAATAAAGCAATGAATGAAAGAGTGCATAAATATTTAGAACAAACTGTATTACCTAATCTTGCTCTTTCTATGCAAAATTGGATTGCAACTTCTAATAATGAGCTTCTTCAAAGTCAAACGTATTTAGAAGAACTTAGTGAAGGGCTTAATTCACTATTTGGAGAAAATAAAATACAGTTAGAATGTGACTTTAAAGTGCTTGATGACTGGCGCAGAGATACTGACAGGATGACGACTAGAATACAAATGGATGAAGTAAATATTTTACGTCGATTTACGCCAGCACAATTTTTACTAAAAAGTGCCGGTAAATTATTTGGAGTTCTTCCTAAAAATAAATCTATGCTATATAACAAATATAAACAGTATGTAGAAAATGAAGATTATACTGAAGTAACGGCTTCTATTATGAAGAAATTTTTCTTGCAATTTGAGCTGTTTGAAAACACACAAGAGAGGGATATTCATATATTCTTTAGGAATCCATTTAACTCCTTAAAGCAAGCTGTAGAAAATACGCAATTAGAAATACAAGAAAAACAAGAGATGTTACATAAAATGAAATCAAATCCTGAAGTTTATCATGATTCTATCATGCTCTTTGAATTGAGATTGCGTCAATGTGAAGTAATTTTAAATATAGGTGATGATAATACCTATACAGATGTAGCTTTAGAAACAAGTGTAGAATAAAAGTAAAAGGGAGCAACTGTAATAAGTTGCTCCTTTTTCATATAGATTATTTTTCTGTTTCTTTAATTTTAGTTTGTACTTCGCCAGTTTTAATTTTATTGCTTTCTGAGAAACGTAATAAATCGCCTTCAATAATTTTGTCAGACATTCGTAATTCATTTTGTGCACGTTTAATGAGGGCTTGAGCTTCTTTTTTTGGTAAATCTACAATTTCACCTGTTATACGGTCGTAGAAAGTGTTGTTTTTGTATGCATACTTATCTGTAACGAAGCTACCATCACGTAAAACAACAAAGCCAGTATATTCATCTGAAAACATATCATGGCCAAAACGGATATCATTCGTAGAATCAACACCTAATAAATTTAGAATCGTAGGTTTCATATCGATTTGTCCCGTAGGCTTTGAAATAGTTTGACCTTCTGTTTGTCCAGGAATATGAATATATAAAGGTGTACGTTGTAAATTTAAAGTATCAAATTCTGTTATTTGATCTTTTTCTAAAAACTGTGCCATTGCACGATTATGTTTTTCGGAAATTCCATAATGATCACCGTATAACACAATAATAGAATTATCGTAAAGCCCCTCGGCCTTTAGACGTTCAATAAATTTTTTAATGGATTCGTCTAAGTAACGTGCTGTTACGATGTAACGATCAAATACGCCATTACCAGAGTTGTATGGTTCAATGAATTTTGTATCTTCATCATACGTAAATGGATAATGGTTTGTTAAAGTAAGGAAACGAGCATAGAATGGTTGATTAACAGTTTTTAATATATCTACTGATTGATCAAAGTATTCGATATCTTTTAATCCCCAATTTAAATTTGTTTCTGGTGTAATTTTGTAATCAAGCTCATTATAGTAACGATCATAACCAAGAGCAGAGTACATGATATTACGATTCCAAAATGTTGCGTTATTCGCGTGAAATACAGAAGTGAAATAACCTTGCTGACGTAAAATTTCTGGAGTTGCAGTATAATCATTGTTACCGTGTGTGAAGAATACAGCTCCTCGATTTAATGGATACAACGACGTATCGATTAGAAATTCTGAATCGGATGTTTTCCCTTGACCAGTTTGATGGAAAAAGTTATCAAAGTAATAACTTTCATTTATGAATTCATTTAGGAATGGTGTAACTTCTTGCCCGTTCACTGATGCGCCTATTAAGAAGGTCTGCAAGGATTCAAGAGTGACGACAATTACGTTTTTTCCTTTCGCTGCACCAAACATATTAGGGTTTGGCTCGCTTTGATTTGCTTTTACGTAGTTTTCAGTTTCTTGTAATTTACTACTATCAGCAAGTGCTTTTTGTGACCCAGCTTTTACTTGCAGTGTTAAGTCATATACTTGGTGAGTATATAAGCCTAAATTTTTGACAAGCATGACTCGGTCGAATGATCTTGTTAATAATTCAGGGCGCTCTTTTTCTGCAAGATGTAGATTCGCAAAGAATACACCAATCGTTAAAAGAAAGTATAACAAGCGCGTAGAATGAGTTACACGTTCTGTTTTAAAGACCAATGATTTCTTTTTTAATAAAATAAAGAAGAAAACAATGTCTACGAATGCGAGTATAATTTTGTAGTTTAATATTTCTATAATACTGCCGCCTAATTGGCCAAAGTTTGAGGTTTGTCCAAGTACTGGTAATGTAACGAAATCACTATAAAAATCATAGAACATTACATTTCCAACAAGCACGATTGTTAATAAGAAATTAATACAGAGCGCTATATAATTTCGCTTTTCACCAGTTGCAAATAATGCTAATCCAACAAATGCTAATGATGCGGCTAGAGGGCTAATAAACAAAATGAGCTCTTGCGTTGAAGACTCGATTTTTAAATCAAAACTGAATCGCGTAATAAGATATGTTTTTAACCATACTGCTAAAGCCATTATTATAACAAAACTTATATTTTGCATTTGTAAATTTATTTTGTTCTTCATTTTTACACCTTCTTTATATAATTTATTTAACTAAAGTTATATATTATGTTTTTATAACTATTAGACTGTAATGAACCATTTAGACTTTGTTTTCTAAAGGGAATAATTTGAAGTATTCATATATATACAATGGGGATTTTTAAAGCGTAGTAGCATAAATATAACTCTTTTTTGAGAAACAGGCAGAAAAAGTCATAGTTGTAGTGAAATTGACTTATAGACATCCTACCATATTAAACACTATGATGATGTTACAAAATATCGAACAAATAAAAGTGAAAATGGATAGAGACTTTTAAAACTGTTGACATTCAATTTATTAGAATTGAATGCCAATCGTTTTAAATATACAGTTATATTACATATGTATTTTGTAAAATCCCGATTTTTTGTCGGTTAATCATTAGCAGGGAAGGATAGGGGTCTTATTAATATACTTTTACTATATATAAGTAAAGTGTTTTGAAATTGAAAATATTTGACTGATATTTTAATGATAGAAATTAAATGTCAGATAAGTACTTTCCAACATACAGACCACTTGCAGCTGCTTGAGATAATGAATGCGTAACGCCTGAACAATCTCCAATTAAAAATAGCCCATGTATACTAGTTTCAAAATAGTTATTGAGTTTTATCGTAGGAGCATAGAACTTTCCGTCAATTCCATATAACAAAGTATCTTTATCAATCGGTTCTTGTATAAATTGTTCTAAGCGTAATAAAAACTCTTTGAGTCCTTCAATATATAATTGAGGGATTTCTTGATTCAAATCTCCATAATCCCCCTGTAGTGTAGGCTGTATACGATTATGCTCCATGCTGTTTTCCACCGTAGGTTGTTTCTTTAGTAAGTCCTCTAAGCGCTGTATAACAATCCGATCTCGCCCTTGGTTAATGCCTTCAATAATTGAACTTGCGTATACATTTGCTTCTTTGAGAGTAGGAAAATAGCAAGGAATAAATAAAGTGAAATTTAAGTTAGAAGTGCCAGTTCCTTGTTCTCGAAAATTTTGACCGTCAGGCATAACTAAACCTTCTTCGTACTTTCGAATGATGCGGCCTTGTGGATTCATACAGTAAGTAGTTGCTGTGAAATGCTCACCTTGATAAGAAAGTTTTGTTTCAAAAGTATCTTTTAATATAGAACGTAATTGATGTTCTTTCATTTCTACTCTAATTCCTAAATCTACACGTGTTTGCTCCTGAGAAATATTTAGGGAACTGCATATTTCTTTTAACCAATCGGCCCCAGAGCGCCCAGTTGCAAATACAAGTTGCTTAGTTTGAACTGTTCCTTGATTTGTCTCTATTGTAAAATGATCTTCCTGTTTCAGAATATGTTGTACATCTATATGAAATTGGATCTTTATTTTCGTCAGTAAAAATTCATAGAGCTGCTGAAAAATGTTACTGGAAAGTGTAGTACCAAGATGTCTTACTTCTGTTGTTAGCATTTGTAAACCACACGCTTCAGCTCTCTTAGTGAGACTTGAATTTTCAGTAGAATATTTTGAAACCGAACTTCCACCAAACTGACATAGAATTTCATCTACTTCAGCCATGAGTTGTATAAAACCCTCTTTACCGACTTTTTTCTCAAGTTCTCCGCCAAATCCGTTTGTATAATTAAATTTCCCTTCAGATTTTCCTAAACCACCAAACCCGAAATATTTATCACATGTAGTACAATTACACACTTTTCCTTCGTCTAAAGGACAATGGCGATCTTCTAGCGCTTTACCTTTATCAAGAATTAAAACTTTTTTGTTACTTTTAGCTAGTGAATAAGCCATAAAAATGCTACTTACTCCAGCGCCGATAATTGTAACATCATACATATTCTTCCACCTGCTAACGAATAGTTTGTTTTTTATTTTTCTAGTGTATAACAATTTTATGAAGTTAAGAAATAGCTTTTATTAATAAAGTGGGAGTTTTTGAACTTGATGCTTTATTAATTTCTACGAGTGGCGGAGTAAATACAAAAATTTTTATTTGAAAGAAGAAACAGTTTAAAAAATAACTATGTCATATGATTAATAACATCTTACATAGAAAAAAACAGACCTTTTAAGTGAAGAGGTCTGTTAATGATTTTAAATCTTATTTAGCAAATACATGGTTACCAATTACTGCTACTGTTTGACGTGTCGTAATCCACTTGTCTGTTGATGTTTTTGGATTGTAGAAATAAAGCCAGTCAGAATGTACTCCATTTGTGGAGATAGCCTCTTCTACAGCCATTTTTGCTTCTGCGCTTGCAGGCTGATTAATTCTTCCATCTGTAACAGGAGTAAATGCATATCCGTATTTAATAGGTTCATAAATAACGCCTGTTATTGTATTTGGAAAACCTTTTGCATTTACACGATTTAGTATAACTTTTGCTACTGCTACTTTTCCTTTATAGGATTCGCCACCTGCTTCAGCGGTAACTAAGCGTGCCATTAAGTCTTTTTCTTTTTGTGAAATGCTTGAGTTGATTTTTAAATGTTGTCCTGTATAAAGCTTGTTTCCGACTGTATTGTTCATTTGTTTTATAGATTGGACAGTGACATTGTAACGCCTTGCTATCGTTTCTAATGAATCTCCCGGTTGTACTTGATAAATAATTTGTCCAGAAATGTTCGCAGGCTTGGCGTTTTGAGGAACAGTGATTTCATTTGATTTCACGGACCCTGGAATATGTAACTGTTCGCCAATAAAGGTTTGATCGTTTCCTTTATTATTAGCCTGTTTAATGGATTGTATTGAAACTCCGTATTGTTTACTAATGCCCCAAAGTGTATCGTTCTTTTTTACTGTATGAATGGTAGAAGCTTCAGCTGTGCTTTGACTACATACGAATGTAATTGCAACTGCAGATAAAGGGATTATATGTTTTAGTTTTAGTAATTTCATTGTAAATCCTCCTAAGAAAAAATTAAGGTGAAACTATTAAGTAATGTAGTTTGAAATGTATATATGCGTAATATATTAATGTAAGTATATTAGCACATATAAAATAAATAATCACTATAAGTTTCATATTCGTGTAGTGTAGAGTCCGAATATGAAATATTGCATATGAAAATACATTGAAGTTCATATTTCTGATTACTATAATCTATTTAGTAGAAAGGGAATACGTTATAGAAACGAAATCATTATAGATTAATATAATGATTAATTATTAATAGGAGGATTAATGCAATGGAAATATTTCAAAAAATGTGTGCGTCAACTGTAATCATTACAACACTTTTAGGAACAGGGGGTACTATCAATAGTGTACATGCTGATTCTATAGAACAGCAGATTAAATCAGGGATAGAACAAGAAACAGATAAGCAAATCATTGTAAAATTTAAAGCGGATTTGGATTTGCCATATGAAGATGGTATTGAAAAACAAATACAATCTCAAACGAATGATAAAGTAATAAAAGATCTTTTGACAGAATATCCAGATGTAACATTTACTCGTTTATTCACATCTGTAAGCCCGGAACAAATACAAAACCTTGAAGTGAAAGCACCTAATCATGTATCTACAAGTTTATTAAACTACTATATTCTTCAAAATCAAAATAGTGGGTATGAAGAAGAAATAGTAGATAAGTTAAAGGCATCTTCTTTAATAGAAGATGCGTATATGAAGAAACAAGAGAAAATAATGCCACCTGAAGTGCAATCATCAAGTGTAGCTCTTAATCCTAGTAACAATCCTAGATTTAAAAAACAAGGTTATCTTGAAGCGGCCCCATACGGTATTAATGCGCCTTTCGCCTGGGGAATTCAAGGCGGTAATGGAAATGGTATCACTTTTGTTGATATGGAATACGGATGGTTATTAAATCATGAGGATTTATTACATCAAAAAATTGAGTTAATGTCTGGAAGAAATATAGATCAGCATGTCGGTCATGGGACGTCTGTACTAGGAATTGTATCCTCTGAGGACAATGAAGTTGGGAATATTGGGATTGCGCCAAAAGCGAAAGCAAAGGTTATCTCTCAAATAAGAGATAACGGACAGTATAATACGGCTGATGCAATATTAAGCGCTGTAAATCAGTTAGAAGCTGGGGATGTTTTATTGTTAGAGGCACAAGCATCTTTCGATGGATATGGTGATAAATATTTACCTGTTGAAGTACAACCAGATATCTTTGATGCAATTCGTGCTGGTACAGATAAGGGAATTGTAATTATAGAGGCCGGAGCAAATGGGTGGAATGATTTAGACCAGTTCAAAGATAGAAAAGGTAAGCAAGTCTTAAATCGTAATAGTAAAGATTTTAAAGATTCGGGTGCAATTATGGTAGGAGCTGGCTCTTCATCTTTCCCTCATGAACGTATGTGGTTTTCGAATTATGGAAGCCGTATTGATGTGTACGGATGGGGAGAAAATGTAGATACAACTACAGCCGAGCAAAGTAGAAGTGCTGTAAATCTTTATACTTCAAGCTTTAGCGGAACATCTAGTGCTTCGCCAATTATTGCTGGGGCAGCGACTTTAGTACAAAGCATTGCTAAAGAAAATTTAGGACAACCATATAGACCAAGTGAACTAAGAGCAATATTAAGTAACCAGAGCACAGGAACAAAATCTAAAGATCCATATGCAGATAAAATTGGTGTTTTACCAGATTTGAAGTCTATACTAGCAAACTTAGGCTATGAACAAAGAAAACCAAACGGTGGGAATGAATTACAAGTAACAGAAAATGAACCAAATAATGAGCCTAGACAGGCAAATAAAGTTAACTTTCATACACCGGTGAAAGGAACTCTACATAATAGTGATAGAGTAGATGTATTTACTTTCCAAATTGATTCGCCGGAAAATATTAATATTTCTCTACTAAATGAACAAAATATTGGAATGACATGGGTACTTCATCATGAATCAGATTTAAATAACTATGTAGCATATGGTGAAAATGAAGGCAATGTAGTTAAAGGAACTTATAATGCAAAGCCAGGTAAATATTATTTATACGTCTATAAATATGAGAATAAAAATGGTTCATACGTATTGAACATAAAATAAGTAAAAGGAACTTCAGATGAAGTTCCTTTTAATTTTTCTAATTTAGTATATGTGAATGATTTTTTAACTTTACTTCTATGCAATATTTCATATTGATGAAATGTTATTTATTTTTTCTGAGCTAGCTTATATTATATTCAATAAGTTTGATATAAAAACAGAAAGAGAGAGGGATAATAATGAGCAATAAGAAGTTAATTTTGAAATTATTCATATGTAGTACAATATTTATCACATTTGTATTTGCTTTACATGATAAGAGAGTAGTTGCAGCTAGCTCTGTTAATGAGCTTGAAAATTTGTCAAAATGGATGCAACCTATACCTGATAATATCCCGTTAGCACGAATTTCAATTCCAGGAACACACGATAGTGGGACGTTCAAGTTGCAAAATCCGATTAAGCAAGTATGGGGAATGACGCAAGAATATGATTTTCGCTATCAAATGGACCATGGAGCTCGCATTTTTGATATAAGAGGACGTTTAACAGATGATAATACGATAGTTCTTCATCATGGGCCATTATATCTTTACGTAACACTGCATGAATTCATAAATGAAGCGAAACAATTTTTAAAAGATAACCCGAGTGAAACAATTATTATGTCTTTAAAAAAAGAGTATGAGGATATGAAAGGGGCAGAAGATTCATTTAGTAGCACGTTTGAAAAAAAATATTTTGTTGATCCTATTTTTTTAAAAACAGAAGGAAATATAAAGCTTGGAGATGCTCGTGGGAAAATTGTACTACTAAAAAGATATAGTGGTAGTAATGAACCTGGAGGATATAATAATTTTTATTGGCCAGATAATGAGACGTTTACCACAACTGTAAACCAAAATGCAAATGTAACAGTACAAGATAAATATAAAGTGAGCTATGATGAGAAAGTAAAATCTATTAAAGATACGATGGATGAAACGATGAACAATAGCGAGGATTTAAATCATCTATATATTAATTTTACAAGCTTGTCTTCTGGTGGTACAGCATGGAATAGTCCATATTACTATGCCTCTTATATAAATCCTGAAATTGCAAACTATATAAAACAAAAGAATCCTTTGAGAGTGGGCTGGGTAATTCAAGACTACATAAATGAAAAGTGGTCACCATTATTGTATCAAGAAGTTATAAGAGCGAATAAGTCATTAATAAAAGAATAAAGATGATGAGAGTAAGAAGCGATAAAATATATCGCTTCTTTTTATTTTTAAAGTGGATGAGCAAAAAAACACGAAAGTGGTTGGTCCGCTTTTTACAAACATCTATTATGATAAGAGAAGAAAGGTAGTATGTTATCAACGTTTTAAAGAGGAAGGTTTTTATGTAAGTTCTTTAATTAAAATAGATGGGTCTTAGAGAGGTGAAAAGACAATGAGTTTTGCAATTTCACTAGTCGTTATTATTGTAATTGTATCGCTATTTGGGACTGTACTAGTTGCAAGAAACGTGGAGGAGAATTACGGTAAGTCTACAAAAAGAAATGTGAAAAACTTATCTGCAATCTATATTCTTCTTCTTTTTGTTCTACTGGCCGGGGTAACATGGTATGCGGTAATGATTTAATAGTTTGTAAAAGAACTGAAATGAGAGTATGAAGTTGGAATTTCAGAAGCTATTGAGTAATCAGAAAGAGAACCATTTTGGATATATCCATTTACGGATAAGAAAATGTGACTAATTAATACTATTTTTACGGTGAATACTGTTAGTAAAAAATGAGGATAGTTCGTTTTGAAAGGAGGGAACTATATGGAATGGAAACCAAATCGTGCAGATAAGACACCTGTATATAAACAAATTGCAGATTATATTGAAAGAGGCATTTCTTCAGGCGAATTTCCTTCTGATAGTAAGTTACCTTCTGAGCGTATGTTAGCAAAGGAATTACAGGTGAACCGGAGTACAATAGTAGCTGCGTATGAAGAATTAAAATCACTTGGAGTAGTAGAACGACAAAAGGGAAGCGGAACACGGGTCAATACGGACATATGGGGTGTCTCACATAAACGAATACCGAACTGGGGTAGGTACGTGGAGGATGGATCGTTCTTACCTAACGTACCACTCGTTCAACAAATTCGAACGGAAACACAAAAAGATGATTTAATTAATTTAGCAAGCGGTGAACTGTCACCAGAATTAATTCCAAGTGATAGATTTCGAACAATTTTGTCGGAGAAAACATTTATGGAAAACCTCGGTTATGACCATCCACTTGGAAATGAGATGTTGAGAAAAACAATTGCAGCACATGTTCAGCAATATAAACAAATTGAAGCAGATTCAAGCTCTATTCTTATTACATCTGGAGCACAACAGGCGCTTAATCTTATCGTTCAATGTTTATTAAAACCTGGCGATGCGATTGCGATTGAAGATCCTTCGTATTGTTTTTCGCTTCCAATGTTTAAATCGGCCGGTTTAAACATATTTCATTTACCTGTTGATGAGCATGGAATGAATCCAGATGACTTAATCGATTTGCACAAAAAGCATCGCATTCGTATGGTGTTTTTGAATCCAGATTATCAGAATCCGACGGGTACTGTGCTTTCATTAGCGAGACGTAAAAAAATTTTAGAACTGTCTTCTGAGTTCGGTATACCAATTGTAGAAGATGATCCGTATAGTTTAATTTCTTTTAATGGAGAAGTGAACCCGACATTAAAATCAATGGACCAAAATGGAAATGTTCTTTATATAAGTTCACTATCAAAAATTGTTGCATCAGGATTACGTATTGGATGGATAATTGGTCCTACACGCGTAATTGAGCGTTTAGCAGATGCAAAGCAACAAGTTGATTTTGGCCATAGTGTATTTACGCAGTGGGTAGCAAATCAATTTTTAGAATCAAAGGATTTCCATACACATATTACGATACTTCGTGGACAATTGAAGCAAAGAAGAGATGAATTAATTGCAGAGCTTGAAGGAACATTGGGAGAACGAGTTGAATGTTTCGTGCCAGAGGGTGGAATACATGTATGGTGTAAAGTAACAGGAAAGTTTGATGAATATCACTTATTAGGTGAATCTATACGGAATGGTGTCGCATTTGTTCCGGGCAGTGTTTTAGGTTCGAAAAATGAATATATACGATTTACGTTTGGTAGAGCGAATATAGAACAAATTCAACTTGGAATTAAACGGTTTGCCGACACGCTAAATGAGATTTCATAATATGGATGTGTGATAGTGAAATGAGGGAAAGAAATGAAGTACGTGACGCTTTTACTTCAAGTAGGCGTGCTATATGTATTTAGCCTAGTGGGTACGTGGATTCAGGAAATATTCCATCTATCAATACCGGGGAATTTAATAGGGATGTTAATACTGTTCCTGCTCCTTTCCACTCGCGTTTTACCGTTAAAATGGTTTGAGTTAGGTTCGGAAAAGTTAATCGTATTTTTACCGTTATTTTTAATCCCTTCGACAACAGGGCTCATGGAATACGGGTCTTTTCTTTTCAGTAAGGGAAGTATTATATTCCTTTTAGTAGTTGCAAGCACTGTAGTAACTTTGATTGTTTCAGGGTATATAAGTCAATTATTAGTCACATCAAAAAAATAAAATCGACAAGGTGCACGATTCAAATGGTCTTAATTATTATTACTGTAGCAATTTATTTCTTGGCGACAAAGCTATATAAAAAATTTACGTTTGCATTTACGTTACCAGTGTTAACAGTTACGGCAATTATGATTTGTTTATTTTTGATTTTTGGTATTTCTCATCATGAGTATAGGGAAAATGGGGGAAACATTCTTTCAAGCTTATTGAGCCCTGCAATTGTAGCATTGGCCATACCTCTATTTAAAGAGCGAAAGATACTGATGAAAAATTTTTCATCGATACTAATCGGAGTAGTGATAGGTATAGTGGCTGTAACGAGCATGAATGTAGTGATTGGCGGAATTTTAAATATAGATAAGGAACTTATATTAACTACTTTACCACAGGTAGCGACAATGCCAATTGCCCTTTCAATAGCGGATCAAATTGGTGGTATTCCATCTATGACTTCTAGTTTTGTAGTTGTTGCAGGAATAACAGGTGCTATGATCGGACCAACAGTACTTAAGTTTTTCCGTATAACAAGTACGATTGGAAAAGGAGTTGGAATGGGCTGTGCATCACATATTATCGGTGTGAGTCGTTTAGTGAAAGAAGGCGAGAAAGAAGCGACTATCGGTTCGGTAACGATGATTGTAACTGGAATACTTATTAGTATACTAATACCGTATGGAACGAAATTTATTTTTTAAATGTAATGGAGATGATAACAATGACAACATGGTTTATAGTTACATTATTTGTTTTTGGAGCTATTAAAGTATTAGTTTCTAGCATGCCCACTTCTGTTGTAGAATCAATTATTAGTAGATTTGAATTGCATCAAAAGCTTGAGGCGGAAAATACTTCTATATCGATAGATGGAAAAAATATAGAGGGAGAAATGAAACTACAAGTTATTCATGAATTTAATGAGGCGTTGTTTTTAGATAAACATTATTTCCCGCCGCACGGAGAAGGGACACCAATAGTCATTGATACGAAGAAAGGGAGTAAAGAGATTAGATTTTCGCTATATAGCTATGAGGAACATGTTGATGTCATTAAGCAATATAAGAAGAAAGTCGTTGCCTATCGTTTACGCTCTAAAAGCCTTCAAACATTGACACCATTAGTAATAACGGAAGAGTATGCTTAAGAAGAGACCTATAATGGTCTCTTTATTTTTTTATCCAATTATATACGTTCCAAATAAAAGAATGAAAAATTATATAACCAAATAAAGAATATGTATGGTTCCAATTCGCACTATGTACAAATAAACCTAAACTTTCAGCAATCTGTTCAAAAAGGCTAGCACAAATACCGATTGAAATAATAAATGAAATTCTAGAAACTTTAGATAATTTTTTTGAAATGTGTATAAAGATAACTGTTAAAATCGGCAGTACGAACAATGTAAAAGCTATATTAACCGAAAATGTGGATGAGAAGGGCCTAGCCGGAAAGGAATATATTTGTTTATGAACAAAAAAGGCATCTAAGCAAGTTGCAATAATAGAAGAGAGAAAGATTGTAACTACTAATGCTAGAAACTCATTCTTCTTCTCGGAGGAGGACATTTTTCTTTGCGAGAATGGCGATTTCAATTTTTTCGAGTGTTTTGCAGTAGTCTTCTGTAATTTGTCCATTTATATTTTCCTCCTTATCAACTAAGTAATTTACAACTTGCCAATCGGTAAACCAATCTTCACTGTCAACTTCTTCATGCTTCATATCTCGCCATGCATAGATGAGTGCAGGGCTGTATATACGATAAGCGCCATTTCGTAACTGGCATTTCTTAATTCGGCGCTTATAAAACTCACGGGAAAAAGATTCATTTACACTTGAAAATAAATGGGGCCAGTAATCTTTCCTAGATCCTGTATGTGGATGGTGTTGAGCCCAGCTTATTATTTGAGATAAAACATGTGTATCTCGAAATAATAATGAGTACAATCTTTTTCCAATTAATATCCGTTCATGTAAGGAAGTGAAATGTTTCATTGTATTACCAAATAGTAATACTTTTTGTTTCTTATCATTTTCGTAGAATGGGAAAAGGATATGATTAAACTGAAAGAAATCAAAGAGTTTAAATCCAATACTATTTAGTACAGTCTTTTTAAATTGTACATTTTGAATTACTCTTTTTTCTAAGTAGTTTTGTTCATTAATAATAGTTGCAATTGCTAAAGTTTTTTTGTTACCTGTTTTCCAAAAATGGTTCCACATCGTTTCCATAAATGTAGAAACATTTAGGTGAGGGAGAAGGTGAAATAACTTTTGTGATCTCTTTACACTTTGTTCGTAAAGTAAAAATTGAGGGTATACATCTTGGAAAATAAGCCAATTCCCTCTTTCTAAAAAAGAAAAAAATATGAATTGATCTTTCTCTGATAAAATTCTCGTATATAAATCGCCCTTTAAATCAGTCATATTCCAACCGCCGTTACGTGATACCATATGCCCAAGCAGTGCCCAATGTATTTCTGGATATTGAATGTAAAATTGGTAGTATGCGCGTGTTCTTGTAACATTATTTTTATTTAGTTGTTCTGTTTGTATTTTTATTTTGTTGATGATGAGTTGTTCTTCTTTCGTTAATTTATACATGGTGTCAGAAGGAATAAGTTTGCTTTTTTGTTTCAATTCATTTTTTACGTCGAATAGGGAGAGAGGCAGTGCTTTGGAAGGTCCGTTATATGTATGATTTGAATTGCTTCGGTCCATTCCGTTACCTCCCTTTTTTATAAATTTAAACATGATTATTAGCTATGAATCATTCTATTTATTTTATTACGAGTATAAGAAATAAATGAGCGGTGTTTTTTTACAAGGAATTTATTTATCATGCAAACAGTATAAAAAATCTTACTGTTGTGAGATGAAATGAAAAACAGAAACTACGTTTAATAGTTTCTGTTTTTTTATTTTGTCAATTAAATGTAACAAACGACGATTATGATTTGAATCAATTGAAAATAATTCAATAAATATTATTTAAATTGAGATGTTTCGTAGGAGGAAGAAGAATGTTAAATAAAATAATTTTAATTACTGGTGGTACAGGTTCGTGGGGGCATGAACTTATAAAACAACTATTAGAAAAATCACCGAAAGAAATTAGAATTTTTTCAAGAAATGAAACGGTTCAGTTTGAAATGCAGCAACAGTTTATAAATGATGATAGGTTAAAATTTATTATTGGAGATATTCGTGATAAAGATCAACTAGTCTATGCTTGCCAAGGTGTACATTATGTGTTCCATCTTGCAGCTTTAAAACATGTTCCAGTATGTGAGTATTATCCTTATGAAGCTATAAAAACCAATATACATGGTACGCAAAATGTAATTGAAGCCTCTATACAGATGCAAGTTGAAAAAGTTATATATGTTTCAACGGATAAAGCAGCTGATCCATCAAATACGTATGGGATGACAAAAGCAATTGGTGAAAAATTAATGGTTCATGCGAATATACAAACGAAGAAAACAAAATTCATTTGTGTTCGTGGTGGAAATGTTTTAGGAACGAGTGGAAGTGTAGTACCACTTTTTAAACAACAAATTAAAAAATCTTCACAAGTAGGGATTACCGATGCGAATATGACTAGATTTTTCTTAACAGTTGAAGATGCTGTTGGGTTGTTATTTAAAGCCGTATCTCAAGGTAGAGGCGGGGAAATCTTTGTTATGAAAATGCCGGCATGTAAAATAACAGATTTAGCAGAAGTATTAATTGAAGATTCCGGAAAAGAAAATGTTAAGGTAAAAGAGGTAGGGATAAGACCGGGTGAAAAATTAAGTGAAATGCTTCTATCTGAGGTAGAGAGTAAAACAAGTATAAGTTTTGATCAAAATTATTTTGTGGTACTACCGACTATTCCTATACAAGGAC
The DNA here is from genome assembly GCF_001816185.2 of Bacillus sp. RZ2MS9. NCBI lineage: Bacteria > Bacillati > Bacillota > Bacilli > Caryophanales > Bacillaceae > Bacillus > Bacillus sp. RZ2MS9. The sequence goes on along the minus strand of NZ_CP049978.1, from coordinate 3,711,220 downwards.
TTCAACAATATTATTCAAGCTATCCTCTAGTGGATGTGAAGAGTTTTAGTTCTCAACAAGATTTACTTGCAAAACATGAGGTGAAACAAATGCTATTAAAAGGAGGGTTTTTGCGATGAAAAAAAATGCGAGCCTTTTAATAACTGGTGCAAATGGTTTCACAGGACGCCATGCTTGCCACTATTTTTTACAGCAGGGCTTTCATGTAATTCCTATGTTTCAAAATCGTGCATATGGAGAAAAAATTAGAAATGGTATTACTTGTAATTTAACTAATAAGAGCGAAGTAATGAAGGTAATGAAACAAATAAAGCCAGACTACGTATTGCATTTAGCAGGAAGGAATTCGGTTATAGAATCTTGGACAGCTGCCCTTGAATATATAGAGGTTAATGTAATAGGAACATTATATTTATTAGAAGCAATTAAGCAAGAAGCCTCGCATTGTAGAACATTAGTTATAGGATCTGCTTTGCAAGCAGATAGTATGAACGAAATAAAAATTTCAAATCCATATAGTTTAAGTAAAACGATGCAAGTTATTATTGCAGAGGCTTGGGGAGGATTAATGGATTCAAATATTATCATTGCAAAGCCCTCAAACTTAATTGGTCCAGGGGAATCGAATGGCATTTGTTCGATTCTCGCAAAGAAAATGATAGATATAGAATCAGGTAGAAGTAAAGCCATTATTGAAGTAAACAGTTTGAAAGATAGTAGAGATTTTCTAGATGTACGTGATGCGATTAAAGCGTATCACGTGTTATTACGAGATGGAATAAATGGAAAACAATATAATATCGGATCAGGAGTAAAACGATCTTTGTTAAATGTACTAGAACAATATAAAGAATTAACACAGCTAAATTTTTTTATAGAGGAAACAGAGAAAAGTGGGAGCGACTCAAATGAGAGTTTAGCAATAGAGGAAATAAAAAGGTTAGGTTGGATCCCAGAAATTGAATTTCATCAATCATTAAAAGATGTACTTGAGTATGCGAAGTGTAGTGACATCTGCATGCAATGAAAAACAAAAAAGGGTGTAAGAAATATATGAATGATTATGAAATAATAGATAATCAAAATACGCTATTTCTTTCAATTGTTGATGCGTTGGATTGGAGAGATGAAGAAGCGCATGTATTGCGTCTTTATGAGGCAATACATAAATATCAAGCGTATGTAGAAGAAAAAAGGGTTAATCAAATAAAGTCAGCATTAGAGACGGAAACTAGATATGTGATTCAAATCTTTGCTCAATACGAGTGTAGTGAGTATGGAAATGATTTTTATGAACTCATTAAAGATCTTTTACAAGATATAGAGGTGGAGTTAAAGATTTATATAAAAAATAATAATTTTATTTACATTTAAAAGGTAAATATAAAGCTAGATTTTTAATAATAAAGGTGGGTATAAGTTATGAGCAAAACGATTCTTTTTACTGGGGGCGGTACAGCCGGACACGTTATGATTAATATTGTATTAATTCCTAAATTTATAGAGAAAAGCTGGAGAGTCGAGTATATTGGATCCAAAAATGGAATTGAAAAATCATTAGTGCAAAATGTTAAATACAATAGTGTTTCAACGGGCAAGCTTAGGAGATATTGGGATTGGGAAAATTTTAAAGATCCTTTTAAAATTATACGAGGTTGTTTACAAAGTTATAAATTAATTAAGAAAACAAAGCCTGACGTTATCTTTTCAGCAGGAGGATTTGTTTCAGTTCCTGTAGCTATAGGAGCATGGTTAAATCGTGTGCCTATAATTATACGTGAACCAGATAGCACATTAGGACTTGCCAATAAAATAGCATTACCTTTTGCTACAAAGCTATGCACAACATTTCCTCAGACAGGAGAAAATGTAAGTAATGAGAAGAAGGTTTATGTAGGACCAATTGTAAGGGAAGAAATTGAGAAGGGTAACGTATTACGAGGAAGAAGATATTGTGAATTTCAGCAAGATAAACCAGTATTATTAATTATGGGTGGGAGTCAAGGTGCTAAGTGGATAAATGATATGGTAAGGGAATGTTTAGATACAATACTATTAAACTTTAATATTATTCATATATGTGGTAAAGGGAAGGTAGACCCATCTATTGGCATGGAGGGGTATATGCAATTTGAATATATAGGCGACGAGTTGCCGCATATACTAAATATGGCAAGTGTTGTAGTTTCCAGAGCGGGTTCTACTGCTATTTCTGAATTGTTATTTTTGAAGAAACCGATGTTGCTTATCCCGTTAACTAACAGTTCCAGCAGGGGAGATCAAGTTTTAAATGCTGAATATTTTTCACGGCAAGGATATGCGGAAGTTATACTCCAAGACAGAGTAAGTACGAATACATTTATACATGCAGTAAATAAGTTGTATACAAATAAGGAGAAATATATTCAAAACATGAATGGATATAAGAAAACAAATGATGAGGGAATTCATCAAATAATAGATATAATAAATGAAGTGGTGGAGTAATAGAAATGTAAATATAGTAAAAAGGAAAGAAGGTATCTTCTTTCCTTTTTACTATATTTGTTCAAATTCATTATTATTTATTCTAATTAGTTATGTACTATCGGTGAATGCCGTTTTCTAATAGCTCAGTAAATGCATGAATATGAATAGGTTTACTGTAATAATAACCTTGAATAAACTGACATTTATTTTTTTGAAGGAAATTTACGTGCTTTTTCGTTTCTACACCTTCAGCAATGACAGACATTCCTAATGTATTTGCTAATGTGATGATCGTTTTAATAATTTCCATTCCATCATCACATGTTTCAGACATTGTAATAAATTCTCTCGGGATTTTTAACGTATCAATTGGATACAAAGGTAAGTAGGCTAGCGAAGAATAACCTGTACCAAAATCGTCGATAGAAATGTGAATCCCTAAACTTTTTAGTGTACGCAGTTTTATCAATGTTTCTCGCTCATCCATCATTGCAATTCGCTCTGTTAATTCAAGATCAAGAGAGCTTGCTGGTAAACCTGTATTTGTTAAAGTAGAAGAAATAGATTTTACAAAATCTTCTTGTTCAAATTCTTTAGCAGATAAATTTACACCTATTTTTAAATGTGAATATCCGAGTGCGTGCCAACGTTTCATTTGCTTGCAAGCCTGCTCTAATGTCCATTTTCCTATTGAAATAATTTGTAGTGTTTCTTCTGCAATCGGAATAAACTCGTATGGAGAAATAATACCTAATTCAGGATGATTCCACCTAATTAAAGCTTCTGCACCGATAATTTTATTAGATTCACTATCAACTTGAGGTTGATACAAAAGGAACAATTCTTCATTTTGTAGTGCGTTTGGTAAATCTTTTTCTAATCGTAATCGTCTTTCAATTTTTTTAGCGATTACATCGTCATAAATAGAGACAGAGTTAAGCTCTTTTGCTTTTGCATCATACATTGCAACATTAGCGTTTTTCAGAAGTGTAGCGGTATCGATTCCGGAATGTGGATAAATAGCGATGCCGATACTCAGTGATAAAGTTAATTTATGCTCATGTATGATAAATGACTTTTTCATGCATTCAAATAATTGGTTACATAATTGGAATAAGTAATCTTCGTCAGTATAGTTTTCAATTATGATTGTAAATTCATCGCCACCGATTCTTGAAAGATGAGTATGTGATGGAAGACATGATTGGAATCGCTTTGCTACTTCTTCTAATATGTAATCTCCTGATGAATGTCCAAGTGTATCGTTAATTGCTTTAAAGCGATCTAAATCTAAATATAATAATGCAAACTCGCTTTCTGTTATTTTAGCATTTTTTATAACTCTCTTTAATTTCTTATGGAAAAAGGCACGGTTCCCAATTTTCGTTACAGTGTCATGGAATGCTAAATATTTTATTTCTTCTTGCTGTTTTTTTAGTGCAGTAATATCTTTCACCATAATATAGCTTCCTGAAATTTGTCCGTCTATTATAATAGGAATGATTGTAACGTATAAAAAATAAGTAAAGCCATCTTTATATTGAGAACTAAGTTGTAAGAATGCCGATTCTTGTTGTTTCACTTTTTCTAATGCCAATGCTAGCTTATGCTTATCTTCATCTAAAATGATCGAAAAACAAGTTTCACCTAGTAACTCATCCGTTGGTGCCCCAAGTAGTACACTCCCAGCCTTATTTACATTTAAGAATATTCCATTTAAATCAATGGTGAAGATAGGGTCAGGATGATATTCATATAATGATTTAAACTTTTGCTGTTTTTGAGAAAGAGCCTCTGATTTATGAACTAAATCAGACGTCCGTAAAGTAACTTTTTCTTCTAGTTGGGCATTAAATGCCTGCAAACGTTTTGTTAAGGAATTGTTTTGCATACGTACGATAGAATGACGAATGAGTACGAAAATAAAAGTAATACAATTTCCTGTAATGAGAGTTGAAGAGGATGTTTGTTCTTTTAATGTAAACCCGATTAGTATTGCAACAGCAAGATAGGGAAATACAACTAAAGCTTTTTTTCCTATTATAGGGTTTACAAGGAAATAATTTTTATGGCTATTATGATCTTCTGAAATAGAGCCAGCTATTGCAATAAGTAATATAGGTATTCTATATAAAAGACGTAATAATATTATAGTTTCAGTTGATAAGTGGTTATTTAAGTAAAAATAAATATAGTTAAAAGTTGCAGAACTTATTAATACAAAAATAAAGATATAAATTTTCCGTTTGGAATTAAAAATTGTTGGACGGAAAAAGAGACTAACACCTAGCAGTAGAAATAATAAATCTGCAATTGGGTATAAAAATGAAAGGAAAACATCTCCTAGTGAAAGAGCGAATATATTTAAATTTGGTTGATTAAATAAATACCATTCTAATGTGAATATGGAAGTAAGCACTATGCATATATCACAAATAAAGAACGCTTTTTCCCATTTATTGCATTCCTTTAAGATTTTATAGCAGAAAGCGATAAGACAGAAAAATAGAAAAAACATGTAAAATACATCAGAAACCGTAAAACGATGTATTGGAATTTCGAAGAAGCTATCTTGATATGTATATACTATTTTTCCTAATAAAAAACTACCAATTGCTATTGTAATACATATCCAAAACGGATTTGAACTGACTTTCTTAGAATATATAGAGTAAATCAGTGATACAAATGTAATGGCTTCAACGACAAGTGAAGCGAAGCGTACATCTGAATTTGAAAAATGAGTAGGGAACAGATAGAAAAACATAAAATAGATTGAATAGCATATCAATGTTCCGATTAATATACATAATTGTAAATTTTTATTTAATTTCAATGAAATCACCTTCTTTAATTATGCACTATGTTCGTTATATCTATACATAATAATATTATTTAAGAATTGTATCAGATTTCCTTATAAAAATCATGTTTATAAGAAAGTGTTAAAGAGTGTAAGTATTCTTAAGGTTGAAAAAATATTGCGGTTGATAGTATAGACTGTATCAAGACTTTAAATAGAAATTGTATATTTAGTCATCCTTTGAATTGTAAAGTTTTTTTAGTGATTTGTAAGTGGAGATGCAAAATTGCATATAAAATAAGAACGTGTATTCTTACAGAGTGGAATAGTATTGCCACTAAATAGGGAGGCTTTTTTATGATATATCGAATTAAAGATGCAGAAATATACTATGAAATTGTGGGAGAGGGTAAACCAGTCATTATCATACATGGCTGCTCCCCTGACCATAGGTTAATGATGAAATGTATGGAATCAGTATTTCAGAAGTATGAAGGTTATAAGCGAATATATATTGATTTACCTGGTATGGGAAAATCGAATGCTCCAAATTGGATAAATAGTTCAGATCGTATAGTAGAAGTGCTTATCACATTTATTGAGGAAATCATTTCTACTGAAAAATTTTTATTGGTAGGAGAATCATATGGAGGCTATTTAGCCAAAGGTATACTTGCAAAGATGTTTGAGAGAGTTAGCGGATTACTATTAGTATGTCCTGTTGTTGTAGCGGAGCCAGAAAAAAGGATTCTTCCAGATAAACAGGTAATTGTACAAGATGAGGAATTTTTAAATACGCTCACTTCCACAGAAAGAGAGGAATTTTGTGAGTTAGCTGTAATAGCAAATGAATATACATATAAGCGATTTAAAGAAGAAATTAAGCCTGGGTTAGATGTTGCTAATGATGAATTTATTGAAAGGTTGCAAAAGAATTACTCTCTTACTATGGATTTTCAGCGTGAAAAATATGAAAATCCCGTTCTTTTACTGACTGGAAGACAAGATATATCAGTAGGTTATCAAAATATTATAGAAATTATTGAAGAATATCCAAGAGCAACATTAGCAGTGTTAGATATGGCAGGGCATAATTTGCAAATTGAGCAGCCTGAATTATTTGAGAGTTTAGTAGGAGAATGGATTAGACGAACAAATCAGCACAGTTTATAAAGTATTTTAGTATTACGCCTAAGTGTTGAAATGGGATAAATGAACGTGATTTATTAACTTATCTCGCTATTTGCCGGGCAGTAAGACCCCCACCTCAAAATTTAGCGGAAGCAAAGAAATTAGGTGGGGGCGGGCTGCCTGTAAAAGCCCGATTAGTGAGGGCTAATTAAAGTTTCACTTTATAAAAAATTTTAAGGAGAAATTATGAGCACATATATTTATATGGTTAGACATGGTGAATCACCAAAACTAGAAGGAAATGAAAGAATGCGCGGGTTAACTGAGAGGGGACATATGGATGCCCGTAGAGTAACTGACATATTAAAAGCGGAGAGGATTGATACTTTTATTTCAAGTCCTTATAATCGGACTATGCTAACGATAGAGGAGTCAGCTAATTTCCATGAAAAAGAAATAGTAGTATATGAAAATCTTAAAGAGTGTATGTTTTCAAGTGAGGATCAGGTTATATCAGACAAAGAGGTGTATCCACTTGTACAGAAGATGTTCTCTAATCCGGACTTTGCACGAACGGAAGGAGAGTCATATGCAGATTGCCAGAGAAGAGTAGTGAAAGTATTAAAAGAAATCTTATTGGATTTTCAAGGACGCAAAATTGTAATTGGTACACATGGGCTTGTCATGACATTAATGATAAATTATTTTGATAAACAATATGGTTTTGAATTTTTAATGAATACGTCAAAACCGGATATATATAAGATAGAGTTTAAAGAAGAACAATTAATGAATGTGGAGAGATTATGGAAAGAGGAATAAAATTAGTTACATGGATTTTGTTGTAAAAGTTACTTTATAGCAAAATCTTTTTTTTGAATAGAAAGTATCTTTATCAACTATTTTTAGAATGTTGAATCAATAAGTAATTATTCAGTATTTGAATAAAGTATGAGGAAATTGGTTTAGGGAAACAATTTTAAATGTGTCAAAACTCTAAACGTTGGATTTATATTCAATATGAGAAAAAGATGTAGAATTTTGTCTTACAGTCCCCGTTTACTTTTCATTTCATTACATATAGGCTTTGTGGTGTAAGGGGGACATTGCCTTTACACAAAATCTATAAGGAGGTCATTGTAATGAAACAGATTAAAAAGTTTGCGGGAGTTGCTTTAGCGGGGACGATTGGATTAAGTGGACTACTGTTTTTAGAACCAAGTGTAAGCGTTGCGGAAGCACAGCAAGTGAGAGTGGAAAATTTCAATACAATTGATGTAACGATGAATCTAAATGAATTGTATGTATTAAGTGGCAGAAGTATTGATATTCTTTCTGGAGATAAAGAAGCAATTCAGTTAAATAAATACACAATTAGTTTTAATAAACCTGGGAAGTATGTGATTAAAGTAAATGGCTGTATTTATGATGATGTATATACTTTTATTGTAAATGAGTAGTATATATTCTTAAATTGCGAGATAAAAACAGAAACACCCTATTTGCGATGAGAGTCGTAAATAGGGTGAATTTATTTGTATTAAGCTGTACTTTAAATATGTTCACTAATTTTCTTTTTGTTATGTAAAGTATGTAAAAGTGTTAACAATGTAAATGAAATATACATCTTCACAGTCAAAAAAGTTAAAATATTTCGTTTTAAGGATTATAATGGAGGGAGAAACATAAAAGGGAGTGAATGAACTTGAAACAAGAACTTATTGAAAGATTTACGAGATATGTAAAAATTGATACGCAATCAAATGAAGAAAGCCATACAGTACCAACAACACCAGGACAAATTGAGTTTGGTAAGTTATTAGTGGAAGAGCTAAAAGAAATTGGTTTAACAGAAGTAACGATGGATGATAATGGCTATGTAATGGCAACACTTCCAGCTAATACGGACAAGGATGTTCCTGTAATCGGATTTTTAGCCCACTTAGATACGGCAACAGACTTTACAGGGAAAAACGTCAAACCACAAATTCATGAAAATTTTGATGGTAATGCAATTACGTTAAATGAAGAGCTAAATGTTGTGTTAACACCAGAGCAGTTCCCGGAATTACCATCATATAAAGGACATACCATTATTACAACTGATGGTACAACACTTCTAGGAGCAGATGATAAAGCTGGTCTTACAGAAATTATGGTTGCAATGAACCATTTAATACATAATCCGCAAATTAAGCACGGGAAAATAAGAGTAGCATTTACACCGGATGAAGAAATTGGTCGTGGGCCAGCGCATTTTGATGTAGAAGCGTTTGGTGCATCATTCGCTTATACGATGGATGGAGGTCCATTAGGTGGTTTAGAGTATGAAAGTTTTAATGCTGCAGGTGCTAAGTTAACGTTTAACGGAACGAATACACATCCTGGAACAGCGAAAAATAAAATGCGCAATGCTACTAAACTAGCTATGGAGTTTAACGGGTATTTACCAGTAGAAGAGGCGCCAGAATATACAGAAGGCTATGAGGGATTCTATCATTTACTTTCTTTAAATGGTGATGTTGAGCAAAGTAAAGCGTATTATATTATTCGAGACTTTGATCGTGAAAATTTCGAGGCACGTAAAAATAACGTTAAAAATATTGTGAAGACTATGCAAGAAAAATATGGCGAAGATGCAGTCGTTTTAGAAATGAATGATCAATACTATAACATGCTTGAAAAAATTGAACCGGTAAGAGAAATTGTTGATATTGCATATGAAGCAATGAAAAGTTTAGACATTGAACCAAATATTCATCCGATTCGTGGAGGCACAGATGGATCACAATTATCATATATGGGATTACCGACGCCGAATATTTTCACTGGTGGTGAAAACTATCACGGTAAATTTGAGTATGTTTCGGTAGATACTATGGAAAAAGCTGTTCAAGTTATTGTGGAAATTGCAAGACGTTTTGAGGAGCAAGCTTAAAAAAGAACCAAGTAGTACGAATGTGCTACTTGGTTCTTTTAATATAGTACTCGCCACAAATAAAAAGTCGCATAAGACTCCCAATTAGCCCAGTTTGCCGCGAAATCTTTTATTTCATTTTTAGTCGGTTTATTTTCGGAGCCTGTTATAAATTTAATTGCATTATGCAGACCAACATCATCAATTGGAAAAGCTGAAGGAAATCTTAAACAACGCATTAAAACATAGTTGGCAGTCCATGGTCCTATACCATGGATAGCGGTTAATTGTTTCTCAGCAACCTTTACATCTTGTGTTTGCAGTAAATCCTCTTTTGATAGTTTTCTCTCTGTAATAAGCTTCGCAATACCGATTAAATATTCACATTTTCTAGTCGTCATTTTTAATTGTTGGAGATCTTCTACATGTAGATTTGCAATTGTTTCAGGTAATGGGAATATCCAATGCTTTCTACCGTCCCATTCTACATAACTGCCAAATTGCTCAACTAATCTTCTTTTTAGCGTATAAGCATATGTTAAGTTAATTTGTTGACCGATAATTCCCCAGGAAAGTGCCTCAAATAAGTCTGGAATACCTAAAGTACGAAGGCCATAATATTGTTCAATTGGTCCTTGAAGGAGTAAATCATGTTTAGCTAATGTATAAAAGGGAGCTAAATCAGTAGTTAAATCAAACCATTCTTTTACATAGTTAGCTACAGCTTCACGTATCGATTTTTCAGATGTATATGATTCTTCTAAACAACATATTTGAATATTGCCATCTGTATTCACACTAATTTCAACTAAAGGATTTACATCTTGAACAGGGATAACTTTATAAATTTTGTTATCTTCAATATGAAACATACATTCATTGTTAGAACGTGATAGATAACGTAAATTTTCTTGGAAACAAAATTCTTTTGGAACTGTTATAGATAATGCGCTATTATATTCTGCTGTCATATGAATTCCACCTGTAACTTTTCTAATGTAAGCAATTTTTTCTTCATTTCTAATCCACCCCTAAATCCGGTTAGTTTCCCATTCTTCCCAATAACACGGTGACAAGGAATAGTAATAAGGAGAGGGTTAGCAGCAATAGCAGAAGCAACGGCGCGCACAGCTTTAGGTTTTTGAATTCTTTCAGCAATTTCTGTATAAGAATATGTCTTTCCATAAGGAATTTCACGTACCGTATTCCAAACAGATAATTGAAAATTAGTTCCATAAGCATCGATAGGAAATGTAAAAGTTTCTCGCTTATTTTCTAAATACTCGATAACTTCTTGCGTATATATTTGCAAGTAATCTGGACTATGAATCAATATATGTTGGGGCAGTTTTTTTCTAGCCCATATATTTAATTCTTCAAAGTTTTCGTCTTGTGATCCAATGAAACATAGTCCATTTTCAGTTGCAGCAATATGAAATCGCCAATTTTTATGTGTAAGTAGCGTCCAATATATATAATTATTTTTGTAGGAATTCATTATCGTATCCCTCTTTCATTTCGTTCTTTTTTCGATATTCAGTAGGAGTAAATCCGGTTTTCTTTTTAAATAAAGTTGCGAAATACTCTGGGTTTTCTATCCCGACAGCAGTACTAATTTCTTTAATAGATTGATTTGTGTGTAAAAGGTATTTGGTTGCTTTAAGAACCCTGAATTGTTGTATATATTCTATAGGAGTTAGCCCTATTATTCTTTTGAAAGTACGCTGTAAATGAAAAGGGCTACCGTGACACATTTCCGCAAGCATGTCGAGAGTTAAGGATTCGTCATAATGCTTTTCGATATAGTCTTTAATTTGTTCTACCCACTCTTCATTAGGTAAAGTGATCCCATTTGGCTTACAACGTTTGCACGGGCGAAAGTTTTCGCTTAATGCTTGCTCTGCATGATGAAAAATTCGTACATTGTTTCTATTCGGTATTCTTGATTTGCATGATGGCCTGCAAAAAATTCCAGTTGATTTCACAGCATAAAAGAATTTGCTATCATAGGAAGAATCGTTATGAATAATTGCTTGCCAATACTCATTTGTTAATATAACTCCTTCATTGTGCAAAGAACATCACCTCTGAAATTAGTATAACCTGAATAAAGTGCGTATGTATGTATTCATAAATGTAAGAGCAAGATTACAAAGGTGAAAATATCGGATGGCGTTTAGATTATTTTGTTGTTTCGGAAAGAATGAAAGACCAAATAACAGAAGCGAAAATTAATAGTGAAGTGATGGGATCAGACCATTGTCCAGTTGAATTGCATATAAATTTCTAAAAAAAGAAGTATCTCCCTAATATTAGGGAGATACTTCTTTTTTTAATTCAGTTTGTTAAAATTTTTCAAATCATTCTTGAAATAATTTCATATTAAATATATACTTAGTAACGATAATCATTATCAGTGAAAATGATTATCAAGTGATGAAGGCGTAAAAGAATTATAGTCTAGGGGAAGTGAACGTGAATGAGTTCTGGATAAAATTATTAATCTAATGAAATATATATATGGGATAAGATTCATATAGTTAAATTCTATTGAGAATATAGTTTGAAAATTTGAGAGGAGACATATAAAGATGAACAAGAAATTATTTACTTTAGGGATGGTTACAGTTTTAAGTGTAGGTTTAGCGGCATGTAATAGTGCGGATAAAACTTCAGGCGAGCAAAAACAACAGACAAAAGCTACGGAAACGAAAAAAGATGAAAAACGAAAAATTACATATTTAGGTAAAGAATATACAGTGCCAGCAAAAGTAGATAAAATTGCGACAGCTAGTTTAGAGTCAATGGAAGATGCGGCAGTACTTGGAATTAAACCAGTTGGTGCCATTACTGTAGGTGGTAAACTACCAAAATACCTGGAAAAAGAGTTAGAAGGTGCGAAATCTGTTGGTGAGAAAATGCAACCCAATTTCGAAACATTACTACAATTAAAACCAGATGTGATTACATCAAGTACGAAATTCCCAGCAGAAACAGCTGAAAAGTTTACGAAAGTAGCTCCTACATTCCCGGTATCACACGTTTCAACAAATTGGGAAGATAACTTAAAGTTAATGGGAGAATTAACTGGTAAAAAAGATAAAGCAGAAAAAATTATTAAAGACTACAATTCAGACGCTGAAAAAGCAAAAGCAAAACTAGGAGATAAGTTAAAAGATAAAAAAGTACTTGTCATTAGACTAAGAGCAAACGAATTATTCCTATATCCAGAAGGAGTATACTTCAACCCTGTAATTTATAAAGATCTTGGACTAACTGCTCCAGAACAATTGAAAACTGTAAAAGCACAAGAGAAAATTTCATTTGAAAAACTTGCTGAACTTAACCCAGATTATATTTTCTTACAATATGAGGCAAGTGAAAATAAAAATCCAAAAGTGTTAGAAGAAATTGAAAGTAATCCAATTTGGCAAAGTATGAATGCTGCGAAGGAAAAGAAAGTATTTGTAAACGTTGTAGATCCAATGGCGCAAGGTGGTACTGCTTGGAGTAAAACTGCCTTCTTAAAAGAAGCAGTGAAAAATTTATCTAAATAATACAATAAGTAAGGTGCGTTGAATGATATGCAGAAAACAAATGCAGTACCAGTAACTATATTATGTATAGCACCCATACTCATCTTATTTACAGTTATACTTTCGATTTTGTATGGGGCGAAAAGTATTGATGCTGAAACAGTGTGGAACGCATTATTTCATTTTGATTCAAGTGATGTAAATCATAATATTATTATTACTTCACGTTTACCAAGGGTAGTTGCAGCTCTTTTAGTCGGAGCATTTCTAGCCATATCAGGAGCACTTATGCAGGGGATGACAAGAAACTATCTTGCATCCCCTTCTATTATGGGTGTGACGGATGGTGCTGCCTTTGTTATTACACTTTGTATGATTTTTCTTCCAGGAATGTCATCAATTGGTATGGTTATATGTTCAATGATTGGTTCTGCACTCGGAGCCGGTATCGTGTTTGGTTTTGGTTCGCTCCTTCAAAATGGCTTATCACCAGTTAGGTTAGCGATTATAGGAACAGTTATTGGAACATTTTTAAGCAGTGTATCGGCTGCAATGGCTTCGTATTTCCAAATTTCTCAAAATGTTAGTTTTTGGTTTAATGCAAAGTTAGATCAAGTAGATCCTAATATAATTAAAATCACGATACCGTTTGGGATAATTGGAATAATTTTAGCATTGTTAATATCAAAATCTATTACCATTCTTTCATTAGGCGAAGAGGTTTCTATTAATTTAGGACAGCGTACAAAACTAGTTAAAGCGATGGCAATTTTATCGGTAATTTTTTTAACAGGAACAGCAGTTGCTTTAGTGGGGAAAGTTGGTTTTGTAGGTTTAATTATTCCGCACATTACCCGCTTTATAATTGGGGTAGATTATAAGTGGATTTTGCCATGTGCAGGTGTTATTGGTGGCGTTTTCTTAGCGTTATGTGACGTTTTGAGTAGATTTGTAAACTATCCATTTGAAACACCTATTGGAGTCGTTACCTCCTTAATTGGAATTCCTTTCTTCCTTTATTTAATCCGTACTAGAGGAGGAGAGAGACATGCTTAAAAGTTCAAGTCAACGTTTCGGAATGACGATGGGGATTATTATATTTTTCATACTATGTGCTATCTATATTAGTTTAACAAATGGTACGTTCGACATTACGATTACAGATGTATTTAAAACACTTTTTAGAATTGATCCAGTACCAGAACATGATTTAGTTATTTTTGAGTTTCGTCTTCCGCGTATCGTAATTGCTGGATTAGTAGGATTAGGCCTTGGTGTTGCAGGTGCTGTTATTCAAGGGATTACGAGAAATGGATTGGCGGACCCAGGTATTTTAGGAGTAAATGCCGGAGCGGGAACAGCGATTGTCATTTTTATGTTTTTCTTTCAAGGACAATTAAAAAGCACAGACTGGGTTTCTATTATGATGATGCCAATGTTTGGTTTAGTAGGTGGATTAGGTGCAGCTATCATCATTTATCTGTTTTCTTGGAAAAACGGTAAATTAGATTCGCAGCGACTTTTATTAACAGGGATTGCAATTGGATCGGGATTTGGAGCTTTTTCTATGTACTTATCACTCAAAATGAAGTCAACTGATTTCGAGATGGCTGCAGTGTGGGTGTCTGGAAGCATATATAGTGCGAACTGGAAGTATATTGTGGCTATGTTACCATGGCTTATTATCTTAATTCCACTTATACAAAAGAAAGCTTATTTATTAGATTTATTCCAATTGGAAGAAACAAGTATTACAAGTTTAGGTGTTTCAGTAGAAAGAGAGAAATCGATTTTATTATTAAGCAGTATCGGGCTTGTGAGTGCATGTGTTGCTGTTTCAGGGAGTATCGGTTTTATTGGCTTAATGGCACCGCATATAGCGAAAAGACTTGTCGGTATTCAACATAAGTATATAATTCCTACGTGCGGCGTAATCGGAATGTTTCTTGTAATTGCCTCAGACTTTATTGCAAAAACAGTTTTCACACCTGTAGAGTTACCAGTTGGAATCGTTATTTCTATTGTCGGTGTACCGTATTTCTTATATTTACTTTATAAGGCGAAAGCGTAAGAGGAGGAATAAAAGTGAGTATTTTAAGTGCAAAAAATTTAGAAACAAGTTATGAAAAGCTTACAGTGTTTCGCGATTTAAATGTGGAAATACAAGAAGGAAAAGTAACGACAATTATAGGTCCAAACGGTTGCGGTAAATCGACATTGTTAAAAACAATGGGAAGAATTTTAAAACAAAAAAGCGGAAAAGTATATTTGCAAGGGCAAGATTTACATACAATTTCAACGAAAGAAATTGCGAAGCAGTTAGCTTTACTCCCGCAAACTCCAATTGCACCAGGTGAACTTAAAGTGGAAGAATTAATTTCTTATGGACGCTATCCACATCGAAATAACGTAAATAAGTTAACGACAAAAGATAAAGAAATGATTGATTGGGCATTAAATATAACGAAAACTTCTGAATTTCGAACGAGACAAATTGCAAATTTATCAGGTGGTCAAAGACAAAAGGTATGGCTAGCGATGGCATTAGCACAAGAGACAGAAGTATTGCTATTAGATGAGCCAACTACATACCTTGATATGTCTCATCAATTAGATGTATTACAAATTGTGGAGAAGTTAAATAAAGAACATAATTGTACGGTTGTTATGGTATTACATGATATTAACCATGCAGCAAGATTTTCAGATGAAATTATTGCAATGAAGGAAGGAGAAATTGTTACAACTGGTAGCCCAGAAGAAATCATTACAAATGAAGTATTAAAAGAAGTATTTCATATTGATGCACGTGTCATGATTGATCCGTATAACGGGGCTCCTGTTTGTTTCGGTTATGATAGCGTTGTATCTCAAGAAGAAAAAATCGAAATATATGTAACAAGTTAAAAAGGGGGGGATAGGGTGAATACTACAGTTGAAAAACAGCAGATTATAATATCTAATACAGAACAATGGAAAATGTATTCAAAATTAGAAGGTAAGGAATATCAAATTCATATTTCAAAGCCGAGGCAACCAGCACCGGATTCAGGATATCCTGTCATTTACGTATTAGATGGCAATGCCTTTTTTCAAACATTTCATGAAGCAGTTAAAATACAATCAGTAAGAGCGGAAAAAACTGGTGTTTCACCAGCTGTTATAGTAGGAGTGGGTTATCCAATTGAAGGCGCATTTTCAGGGGAAGAAAGATGTTATGATTTTACGCCTAGCGTAATTTCAAAAGATGCCCCTTTAAAACCAGACGGTAAACCGTGGCCTAAAACAGGAGGAGCACATAATTTCTTTACTTTTATTGAAGAAGAACTGAAACCACAAATTGAAAAGAATTTTGAGATTGATAAAGGTAAGCAAACGTTATTTGGGCATTCTTTAGGTGGATTATTTGCTCTCCATATACTATTTACAAACTTAAATGCTTTTCAAAATTATTTTATTAGTAGTCCATCTATATGGTGGAATAATAAATCCGTACTTGAAAAAGAAGAGAACCTTATAAATGAATTAAACAATGCTAAGTTTGAAACAGGAGTGTTCCTTACAGTTGGGTCACTAGAACGAGAGCATATGGTTGTAGGTGCAAATGAATTATCAGAGCGCCTTCTCCAAGTAAACCACGATAAACTTAAATTTAAGTTTTATGAAGCTGAAGGGGAGAATCATGCATCTGTTGTGCCGACGTCTTTAAGTAAAGGGTTGAGATTTATTAGTTACATATAGGAAAAAAGGTTATGGATGAAACATTCCATAACCTTTTTTGATATGTAGAATTGTCCTTTTTGAAAGTTTTGTTTCAACTTTTCGTCTAAAGAGACAAAAAGTTGTCACAAAACGGTCACAATTAGCATAAACATAAAATAGACGAAATGAACTTATTTCCAAAAAGGCTCGGTTTATTCCGATCATGATTTGTAGAGCTGAAAAAGTATGGATTAAAAGTTCACTATATTCCCAAGGAGGTAGATCGTATGAAAACTATTCTTGCTATCGCTGGACTTATTTGGGTTCTATCGCATGGCATCCCAATTTATGAAGGAGAACAAATTCGCAGTGCTCTGAATAAAAATTTTAATGAATATCATATCATTGACCGGCAAGATAATGTTGTAACAGTTCGAGTAAATGACTGTTTTCATACGGTAACCGTTGAAGGAACTTCAGTAGTGAATGATACAAAAGTATGCGATCAGCAATAATCATATATGGAAAGAAAAAACTCTTGGATTAAATAGCTGAAAATTAAGTTTTTAATATTATAGACAAAGAATAAGCGGGGGCGGGTAATCCCCGCTTATTCTTGTTTCATTTTATTGAACTTTAATGAGAGATATAATGATTTTTTTGAAAAAAAGAAAGGGTATACTGAAAATTGAGATTAAGAAGCTAATGCGTTGTTAAGAATAATCATAAAGCGGAAATATACTCATATGGGGTATCATACATAGATAATTAATGCTATAATTGGTATACTCGTAAAAGCAATTGTTTTATTGGATGAAGAGAAACTTTAAGAAGGTGATAATATGGGTCATAAAGAGCATGAAGCGGTAACACATAGATCAGAAAAAGAAAAAGAACAAATTATAAATAGATTAAAGAGAATTGAAGGACAGGTCCGCGGTATTCAAAATATGATTGAAAATGATCGTTATTGCGTGGATATTTTAGTGCAAATTTCAGCGATTAATGCAGCGATGAAAAAAGTAGGAATGGGTGTATTAAAAAACCATACAAGTCATTGTGTTTCAGGTGCTATTAAAGATGGCAATGGTGACGAAGCAATTGAAGAATTAATGACTGTATTTGAACGTTTTTCAAAAGCGTAAAAACAAGCTAGTATGTCACTGGCTTGTTTTTTTTTGTTTACCTTCATAATAAGGTTTCGGGGTATTGATGTGAAAAAGTGTGTGTAAAATAAACTTTTAGAAAATAATTGAAAAATCATGATACAAAACCATTGATTACCTTAGGGGGGTATGGTAAGATGTAATTGTGATTAACAAAGAATGAAGAAACAAGAGGAGGATTTTAAATGGAACAGTTAACATTACAAGTTGAAGGTATGTCTTGTGGACATTGTGTAAATGCTATCGAAAGCAGTGTGAAAGAGCTAAACGGTGTTGAACAAGTGAAGGTTCAATTAGCAGAAGGAACTGTTGAAGTTACTATCGACTCGTCTGCCGTAACATTAAAAGATATCGTTGCTGTAATCGAAGACCAAGGATACGATGTTCAATAATTATTTTTAGATATGGAAATAAATCGTACTTTAAATGAAGTACGATTTATTTTGCTAATAATTATACCTCATAAGGGTATATAGAGGTGAGAGACATGAATGAAAAAAAAGAGGCCAATCTTCAAATATCAGGAATGACATGTGCGGCATGTGCAAATAGAATTGAAAAAGGTCTAAAAAAAGTAGAAGGTGTTCATGAGGCGAATGTAAATTTTGCACTTGAAAAAACAAAAATAATGTACGATCCAACTAAAACAAATCCGCAACAGTTTAAAGAAAAAGTTGAATCGTTAGGATATGGAATTGTAAGTGATAAAGCTGAATTTACTGTTTCAGGAATGACATGTGCAGCATGTGCAAATAGAGTTGAAAAGCGTTTAAATAAGTTAGATGGTGTGAACAAAGCGACAGTAAATTTTGCTTTAGAAGCAGCTACAGTAGACTTTAATCCTGATGAAGTTAATGTAAATGAAATGAAGAGTGCGATTACGAAGCTAGGATATAAATTAGAAGTGAAACCAGATGATCAAGATGCATCAACTGATCATCGATTACAAGAAATTGAAAGACAAAAGAAGAAGTTTATTATTTCGTTTATTTTATCTTTCCCATTATTGTGGGCAATGGTTAGTCATTTCTCATTTACGTCGTTTATTTATTTACCGGATATGTTAATGAACCCTTGGGTGCAACTAGCACTTGCAACCCCTGTTCAATTTATCATTGGTGGACAGTTTTATGTTGGAGCTTATAAAGCGTTACGTAATAAAAGTGCGAATATGGATGTTCTCGTGGCGCTTGGAACGTCGGCCGCGTATTTCTATAGTGTATATTTAAGTATTCAATCTATTGGTTCTTCGAAACATATGACAGATTTATATTTTGAAACGAGTGCGGTACTTATTACATTAATTATTTTAGGTAAATTATTTGAAGCGAAAGCAAAAGGGCGCTCATCAGAAGCAATTAAAAAATTGATGGGTTTACAAGCGAAGACAGCTACAGTTGTGCGAGATGGAACAGAAATAAAAATTTTGATTGAAGAAGTAGTAGCTGGTGATATCGTCTATGTAAAGCCTGGTGAAAAAATACCAGTAGATGGTGAGATTGTAGAAGGAAAGTCAGCAATTGATGAATCGATGTTAACGGGTGAAAGTATTCCTGTTGATAAGTCAATTGGGGATGTAGTAATAGGTTCGACAATAAATAAAAATGGATTTTTAAAAGTGAAAGCAACTAAAGTAGGAAGAGATACTGCATTAGCTCAAATTATTAAAGTAGTAGAAGAGGCACAAGGTTCAAAAGCTCCTATTCAAAGGGTAGCAGATCAAATTTCAGGTATTTTCGTACCGGTTGTAGTTGTGATTGCGATTATCACATTTGCAGTATGGATGATATTTGTTACACCTGGTGATTTTGGCGGAGCACTTGAGAAAATGATAGCAGTACTTGTTATCGCTTGTCCATGTGCATTAGGTCTTGCAACGCCTACATCTATTATGGCAGGATCAGGAAGATCAGCAGAGTATGGTATTTTATTTAAAGGTGGAGAGCATTTAGAAGCAACGCACCGATTAGATACGGTTATTTTAGATAAAACGGGTACAGTGACAAATGGGAAGCCGGTGTTAACAGATGTAATTGTAGCAGATGGATTCAATGAAAATGAACTGCTTAGATTAGTAGGGGCAGCAGAAAGAAATTCTGAACATCCACTTGCAGAAGCGATTGTAGAAGGAATTAAAGAAAAGAAAATTGATATCCCAAGTTCAGAAACGTTTGAAGCGATTCCGGGATTTGGTATCGAATCAGTTGTAGAAGGAAAACACTTATTAATTGGTACACGTCGATTAATGAAGAAATTCAATATTGATATTGAAGAAGTTTCTAAATCAATGGAAGCGCTAGAACGAGAAGGAAAAACAGCAATGCTTATTGCAATCGATAAAGAATATGCTGGTATAGTTGCCGTTGCAGATACTGTAAAAGATACTTCAAAAGCAGCTATCGCAAGACTGAAAAAAATGGGTCTAGACGTTGTGATGATTACAGGAGATAATACACAAACTGCTCAGGCAATTGCGGGGCAAGTTGGTATTGATCACGTAATTGCAGAAGTATTGCCAGAAGGAAAAGCAGAAGAAGTGAAAAAACTGCAAGCAAATGGTAAGAAAGTAGCGATGGTTGGAGACGGGATAAATGATGCTCCTGCTCTTGCTACAGCGAACATTGGTATGGCAATTGGAACGGGAACGGATGTAGCGATGGAAGCAGCGGATATAACGTTAATCCGCGGTGACTTAAATAGTATTGCTGATGCGATCTTTATGAGTAAAATGACGATAAGAAATATTAAACAAAATTTATTCTGGGCATTAGCTTATAACGCGTTAGGAATTCCAATTGCGGCATTAGGTTTCTTAGCCCCTTGGGTTGCTGGAGCAGCGATGGCATTTAGTTCTGTATCCGTTGTATTAAATGCATTACGATTACAAAGAGTTAAATTAAAATCTTAAAGAGCTACATTAAGTAATTGAATAGAATTAAAAAACAATACTTTGAATAAGTATTGTTTTTTTGTTCGTATAGAAATTAAAACGATATAATAAAGCAGAAATATAGAATCGTATGTAGTAGAAAAGTTAAGAGGTAGTTTCGTAAGGAGACTTATATATGTTAAAAGATATTATAATTAGAACATTCCAGAAAGAAGATTTAGATCAAGTATTACAATTGTTCTATGAAACAGTTCATACGGTTAATGCAAAAGATTATAATGAGTTACAGCTACAGGCGTGGGCACCGGAGCGACTAGATAGAGAAAATTGGTTACAGTCTTTAGAAAAGAATATTAGCTATGTAGCGGATCATAAAGGTGTGATTGTGGGGTTTGGGGATTATAACGATAATCGTTACGTAGATCGTTTATTTACGCATAAAGATTATCAAGGGAAAAGAGTCGCTTCATACATACTACAGAAGTTAGAAAAAGAAGCAGTGAACCTAGGGCATAGGGAGATATATACAGAGGCGAGCATTACCGCAAAACCTTTTTTTGAAAGTAAAGGTTTTATTTGCATAAAAGAACAAAAGAAACAACATAATGGTCAGATTTTTATTAATTATGTTATGAAAAAAATATCCTTCTCATAAATGAGAAGGATATTTTTCATTATTTTACAGCTTCTTTTAGTTCTTTACCAGCTTTGAAAGCAGGTACTTTAGAAGCTGCGATTTGCATTTCTTCACCAGTTTGTGGGTTACGGCCTGTACGAGCAGCTCTTTCACGAACTTCGAATGTACCGAATCCGATAAGTTGTACTTTTTCACCAGCAGCTAAAGTGTTAGTGATTGATTCTACTACAGTTTGTACAACTACAGTAGCTTCTTTTTGAGAAATCTCAGCATTTTGTGCTACGTTTTTAATTAATTCTGTTTTGTTCATGTTTTTCACCTCATATGTAAATAATGCTATTTAAGTTGTTATTATAACGTATAAAACATTCGAGAACAAGTGTACGTACATATATTCGCAAAAAAAATGAAATTTGTAATATTTTTTAGGGCACTTTATAGACATTCCATTTAAGCGGACAGAGATTTGTTCTTCATTTCAGTCTTCTCTTGATGAGCAGGTAGTTTCTTATTATAAGATATGAAGTAAGGTAGTGCTACAAATAACATACCTCCTACTAAATTTCCAAAGAAAACAAAAATAAAGTTTGGAAAATATTCAGCCCAAGTGAAATGACCGGCAAAAATGGCGGCTGGGATGACAAACATATTGGCTACAACGTGTTGAAATCCAATCGCAACAAAAGTCATAACCGGGAACCAAATACCGATAATCTTTCCGATAAATTCTTTACTTCCCATACTGAGCCAAACAGCTAAACAAACGAGCCAATTACATCCGATTGCAGAAATAAATGCTTGCAATGGTGTATCTTGTAGTTTCGCTTGAGCGATAGAAATAGTTTTTGCTAAAAAAGCTCCTTCAGTTAAGCCAACGATATGACCGAAAAAGTAGGCTACAAATACAGCCCCTATGAAATTGCTAAATGTAACAATAACTAAATTTCGTATGAAATAAAATAAAGTAATTTTCTTTTGAAGCCAGGCCATAGAAACTGTCATCATGTTACCAGTTACTAGTTCACCGCCTGCAAGAATAACGAGAATAAGGCCAATAGGGAATACAGCAGCGCCTAGAAAACTAGTAAATGATCCCCAAGCCTTTGGCATTGTTCCAATAACATGAATATCGAGTAAATACCCTAATGCTATAAAAGCACCGCCAAAAAAACCGAGAATTAACATAGGGAGTAATGATAAATGAGCTTTTTTTCTTCCGGAATTCGCAGCAAGTTCCGTAATTTCTTCTGGTGTAAATACAGACATGAATAACCCCTCCGTAATAAAATGATGGAATGAATAGAAAAAATTTCGAAAATCTATGTATTATAAAAATATGTTATGACTTCTGTATAAAATTGTCAAAGTGAATAGAGAGGGAATTACATATTGATAACATTGTTCATGTTGTCACATGAATGTAACAATAAGGATTTAAAGTGTTTCTAGAGGTGAAAACATGAATACGAATCATGTAAAAAAAGAACGAAAAAAATCAATCGTAAAGATATTTATTATTAGTTTTATAAGTATATTAATGATACCAGTAAGTTTGTATTATTATGCGACAGAAATAGAACGAAAACTAGTAACAGTTACGTGGAATGAAATAGAAGCTTCTACAATTCCTAAAGAGTTTAATAATAAAAAAATATTGCAGTTTTCAGATGTACATTTAGGACCAGAGTTTACACTGAAACAACTTGAACATTTAGTGGAGAAGATGAATGAATTACATCCAGATATAGTAGTTTTTACCGGAGATTTAATAGATAAATTTGGGTCTTATAGTGCGGAAAGAGAAGAAGCGAAGGTTATTTTGCAGAAAATTTACGCTCCCTTAGGGAAATATGCTGTGTTTGGGAATCATGATAGGGGCGGGGGCGGTAGTTTATTTTACAAAAAATATATGGAAGAAGCTGGTTTTTCTGTATTAGTAAATGAAGTGCAGAAAATTAAAGTGGAAAACGGCAAATATATTATAATATCAGGTTTGGATGATTTTCTATTAGGGAAGCCGCAAATAGATTCAACTTTAAAAAACTTGAAACAAAATGATTTCAACATGTTATTAGTACATGAGCCGGATGTTGTAACCAAAATAAATCGTTACCCAGTTGATCTTCAACTGTCAGGACATAGTCACGGAGGACAAGTCCAAATTCCTTTTGTAGGTCCGTTAATTACTACCAAACTAGCTGAGCACTACGTTGAAGGTATGTATGAAGTAGAGGGGAAGAGTAAGCCGTTATATTTATATGTAAATCGTGGCATTGGGACTACTAGGATGCCTGTTAGATTTTGTAGTGTACCTGAACTTTCAATTTTTGTGTTGAAGCAAAATAGTAACTAGAATATTTAACAATATGATTCCAAGGAACGTGCGATGTTGGTCGATGGAAAAGAGTTTCTTAAAACTTTAGATGTGACAAAGTAATTTTCATAAGTAAAAAACAACAATAGGACCTATAAAGGGACCTATTGTTGTTTTTATCCTGCATTGATTGCCCATAAATGTCCGATTGATGAGGGCTAATTATAGTTTTACTTTGTTATTTTTGCAAGGAAAGACCATCAAAATATGTTCTATAGTTACTAGAGAATTCAAAGTTGTTTTTTGCATCCCAATTAATAGACCAAGACATTAGGCCGCGGAATGCAGGATAGCCACTCTGGTTAGAAAGTTTATACTTTCCTCCGAATGGAACTCCTTTAATGATATAATTTAAAGCTTTTTTCATTTCAGTTGGCGAAATATATCCACCACTTGGAGCTGCCGCTGGTGCTGCAGGAAGTCCAATCATGACTTGATCTGAACGAAGAGCTGGGAAAATGTTATTTGTATTACCACCTACAGGAAAACCATGTAAGAGCATATCTGCCATAGCGACCTCGTAGTCTGCAGTACCTTGATTGTAGTTATTACCGTCCATTCCAATCCCGCTACCAGCGTTGTAGTGTTGAACGTGAATGTATGTTAGTTTATCTTTCACTCCGTAAATAATTGGTAAATATGCACCCCATATGCTTCCATATGCGCTATATCCGCCTTGAACATAAGCTGTTTCAGGGGCCATGCTTAATAGAAAATCTGGACCATAATGATCTGAGATTGTTCGAATAGCTGAAATAAGATTTACGATTTGAGGGGTAGTTGGGTTTTTGAAGTTAGTGTCATTTCCGTTTAAGTAAATACCTGATTCAAGGTCAATATCTATTCCGTCAAAACCGTATTTATCGATCAGAGATTGTATGGAATTAATAAAACGATCCTTAGCGGCATTGTCAGGAAGTAAAACGACCCCATTTTGTCCACCTATTGAAAGAACTACTTTCTTTCCTTTACTTTTTAAATAAGAAATATCTGATTTGAATTCTGCATCTGTACCATACACAGGAGAAAATTCAACAGTGGAACGATCACCACCAGTTTCACCAAAAGATACATTGATTACATCCCATTTTGGTGAAACGTCTTTTAATTTAATAATGCCAGTACCGTTATCAAAATTATGCCAGTATCCAACGAGTAATTTTGAACCTAAATTGTTTGCTGCTTGTGCTTGGAAAGGGGATAACGGTAGAAGTAAGAACATTACTAAAATACAACAAAAAAATTTGAACTTGTTTAACATATCAACACTCCTATACAAAAAGTTGTCTAGATGTATAATCTTGTTTATTTAATAATATCTGAAAATTCTTTCTTTTGTAAAGGGACTATAATTTTCTCAACAATTGTGTATGGGAAAGTATTAAACCTAATGTAATAATTTTTGAAGGAGGTTGAATTTTAATTGTTGAATTCAGAATATTTTGATATATTTTAAAGTATAGGACAAAATCTTTCGCACAGTACTCTTACATAAATTTCAAAATTTAGTTTGGAAGGGGATGTACAAGATTTGGATAAAAATCTAAAGAAAGACCTCAAAATACGCCACATTACAATGATTTCAATTGGCGGTGTAATAGGGGCTGGTTTGTTTGTTGGAAGTGGTGCAGTTGTACATTCGGCAGGACCAGGTTCTATCGTTTCATATGCATTAGCAGGACTTCTAGTCATTTTCGTCATGAGAATGCTAGGAGAAATGGCAGCTGTTAATCCGACAAGTGGTTCATTTGCAACGTATGCAAGAGAAGCGATTGGTCCTTGGGCGGGTTATACAATAGGCTGGTTATACTGGTTTTTTTGGGTAATTGTTATTGCAATAGAAGCCACAGCAGGTGCTGGTATTATCCAATATTGGATTCCACAAATACCGCTTTGGTTATTAAGTTTAATATTAACAATTTTATTAACGCTGACGAACGTTTTTTCGGTGAAATCATTTGGAGAGTTTGAATATTGGTTTTCTTTTATTAAAGTAATAAGTATTATTTTGTTCCTTTGTCTAGGTCTTGCTGTTATTTTAGGATTTGTTCCAGGAACAGAAGCACCCGGCACTTCGAATTTAATTGGACAAGGTGGATTTATGCCAAACGGTATAAGTTCGGTACTGCTTGGAATTACTGTCGTTATATTTTCATTTATGGGATCAGAAATTGTAGCGGTAGCCGCAGGTGAATCTGCAGAACCTGTAAAAGCAGTAAAAACAGCAACAAACAGTGTGATTTGGCGTATTCTTGTATTTTTTATTGGGTCTATAGCGGTAGTTGTTACGCTACTGCCATGGAATTCAGCAAACATATTAAAAAGTCCATTTGTAGCTGTATTGGAACATATAGGAATACCAGCTGCGGCACAAATTATGAATTTTATCGTTTTAACAGCTGTACTCTCTTGTTTAAATTCGGGTTTATATACAAACTCAAGAATGCTTTTTTCGATGGCAGAAAGAGGAGATGCTCCAAAGGCGTTTTTGAAATTGAACAGTAGTGGTGTTCCAGTTCGGGCCGTTTTATTTGGAACTTTCTTCGCTTATATTGGCGTTGTGTTTAGTTACATTTCTCCAGATAAAGTCTTTTTGTTTTTAGTGAATGCATCTGGCGGGATTGCGTTACTAGTTTATCTCGTTATTGCAGTTTCGCATTTAAAGATGCGTAAAAAAATGGGGAAAGTGGAACAACAAAATTTGAAAGTGAAAATGTGGCTTTTTCCGTATGTAACGTATGTTACAATTGTTGCTATTATAGCAGTTTTAGTTGCGATGTTCGCAATTGATACTTTACGTTCACAAGCACTTTTAACAATGTTTGTTACTGTTCTTATCATACTTTCTTATTTTATTTTTAATAGAAATAAAAATAGCACAGTTTTGAATCCTAAAAGTAAGAATGAGGAATCTGTTCGATTCTAATTTTCTAATTTTCGAAGAGAGTTACACCCAGTCATTGCTATAAAAGAATCATATATAATCATAGAAACAAGTAATTACTATTGTCATAGTGGATATAAACTTTTTTCTTGACTTTTTATACGAAGGCGAGCAAAATGGTAAAAAAGGAAGGGGGGATGATAATGGAAGAGTACGTATTAGAGCTGTATAACCTGTTATATACGACAGAATGGCAAGATATTGTTTCGTTTCTAGGAATCGTATTTTGCATGAAAATTGTAATTGTATATATGGAAGAGCAAGGTATGTTCTATTCCTTCTCATCCCCGTTCGATATGCAGCGCGAGCCGTTGCTAAACTATGCCAATGTGAATTACGAACAAATTCCTTTTGTTATTTTCTTTATGATTCGATTTATTACAGCAATTGTAAGGAAAAAGGAAAGTGACGATGAAGAGTGCCACTCAACTTGTAATATAGCGAATGTTTTTTAAGCTAAATACAAGGAGGAGATTTATATGTGGTTTCGATTTCTTATGATTGGTTTCTTTTCATTAACAGCAATTTCTTTAATGGGATATCAAGTGTCTGAAATTTTTCAAGCATATAGCGATACATTTTTTAACAAAAACTAATCGCGTTGCTATTTGAATAATAAAGCGATAAAATCCTTCTTAAGAAGTTTTATTAAGAAGGATTTTTTCTTTGTCTTATCTTGCTGTGTCAAACTATTGTCACATTTACACTGTGAATAGTATGTTAAAATAGTGAGGTTACGTATACATATTTGAAGGAAGAGGGAGTGACCATTTTGGTGGATCAATCAACAAATCAGAAAAGCTATGCTCCTATTGTGATAACGCTTTCTGTAATTGTAAATGCGATTATTTTATTTTTGTTCTTTGGACCTGTTGGCTATGAAGGAGAATTACATTTTGATGTAACAATTTTACCAATGTTAAATGCAATTTTTAATAGCTTTACGTTCGTATTCTTATTAGCAGCTCTATACTCTATTATTAAGAAGAATGTGAAAATGCACCGTGGTTTCATCCTGGCAGCATTTACAACGACGTTGCTATTTTGTGTTTCTTATTTATCTTATCATTACTTAGCGCCAGCAACACATTTTGGCGGAG
Organism: Bacillus sp. RZ2MS9; assembly: GCF_001816185.2. NCBI lineage: Bacteria > Bacillati > Bacillota > Bacilli > Caryophanales > Bacillaceae > Bacillus > Bacillus sp. RZ2MS9. The sequence goes on along the minus strand of NZ_CP049978.1, from coordinate 3,683,551 downwards.
AAGGATTCATTAAATATGTGTATTTCATCATTTTAATTACACATATTATCCTGGCGGCAATTATTGTACCGCTTGCATTGTTTGCACTTGTATTTGGTTTTACAAATCAATTAACACGTCATCGTAAAATTGTACGTTGGACGATGCCGATTTGGTTATATGTAAGTTTATCTGGTGTTATTGTTTACTTAATGATCTCACCTTATTACCAATAAAAAATCTCAGCCTGTAGGCTGGGATTTTTTTATTAAGCAAATATTTTTGTGAAATGAAAAAAATATGGTATACAAAAGTATAGTTGCTTTTCATATAGAAGGGATGGTAAAGGAATATGCAAAATTTTGTATTTCGTAATCCAACGAAACTTATTTTCGGTAAAGGTCAATTAGAGCAGTTAAAAACGGAAATTCCACAGTTCGGTAAAAAAGTTCTTCTCGTATACGGGGGAGGCAGCATTAAAAGAAACGGTATTTATGATAATGTAATTTCTATTTTAAAGGATATAAATGCAGAAGTATTTGAATTGACAGGTGTTGAACCGAATCCACGTGTATCAACTGTAAAGAAAGGGATTCAAATTTGTAAAGAAAATGGTGTTGAATTTATTTTAGCAGTTGGTGGAGGAAGTGTGATCGACTGTACGAAGGCAATTGCAGCTGGTAGTAAGTACGATGGAGATGTATGGGATATTGTAACGAAAAAAACATTTGCTAATGAGGCATTACCATTTGGTACTGTACTTACTCTTGCAGCAACAGGATCTGAAATGAATGCAGGCTCGGTAATTACAAACTGGGAAACGAATGAAAAGTATGGATGGGGTAGCCCAGTTACTTTCCCGCAGTTTTCAATTTTAGATCCAGTTCATACTACTTCTGTACCGAAAGATCAAACAATTTACGGTATGGTAGATATTATGTCGCACGTATTAGAACAATATTTCCATCATGGAACGAATACAGAACTACAAGATCGTTATTGTGAAGCTGTTTTAAAAACAGTAATTGAGACAGCACCTAAGCTTTTAAGTGATTTAGAAAATTATGAGCATAGAGAAACTATTTTATATTGTGGTACTATGGCGTTAAACGGTATTTTAGCGATGGGAGTAAAAGGAGATTGGGCGACTCATAATATTGAGCATGCAGTTTCTGCTGTTCATGATATACCACACGGGGGTGGCCTTGCGATTTTATTCCCGAACTGGATGAAACATGTTGTAGAGGAAAATGTAAGTCGTTTTAAACAGTTCGCTATTCGTGTATTTGATATAGAAACAGATGGCAAAACAGATAAAGAAGTGGCTTTAGAAGGAATTAAGGCACTGCGTCAATTTTGGACTTCAATTGAAGCGCCAGCAACATTAGCTGATTACGGTATTGGAGAAAATGAAATTGATATAATGGCTAATAAAGCGATGGCGTATGGTGAATTTGGTAACTTTAAAAAATTAAATAAAGATGATGTTTTAAGTATATATAAAGCTTCTTTATAAGTGAATTTAGAAAAGAAACCTATTTGATTGTTTAATCGAATAGGTTTATTTTTGCTGTTTATAAATGTTTATGGGTGTTTTTGATTATTTTTGATTGTTTGTGGTTGATTTTTGTGACCGTTTTCATTATACTGTAATCAAAGAAGAGGTGAATAAAATGTTAACTCCTGAACGTCATCAAATGATATTGCAACTTGTAAAAGAACAGAAAGTTGTAAAATTACAGCAATTAGTTGAAAGAACAGAAAGCTCTGAGTCGACAATTCGCCGTGATTTAGCACAATTGGAAAAGCAAAGGTTATTAAAAAGAGTTCATGGTGGTGCCGCTGTTTTAACAGGAAAAGGGCAAGAACCAACGATGGTTGAAAAATCATCCAAAAACATTCAAATAAAACAACAAATTGCTAATTATGCGGCTAGCGTTATTGAACAAGGTGATTGTATTTATTTAGATGCAGGAAGTACAACATTTGAAATGATTCCATTTTTAATAAATAAAGATGTGACTGTCGTTACGAATGGACTTATGCATATTGAAGCTTTAGTTGAAAATAATATTCGTGCGTATTTACTAGGTGGAATGATGAAGAGTAGGACGAAAGCTTTAATCGGTGCTATGGCACAGGAAAGTATGCAGAAGTATCGTTTTGATAAATGTTTTTTAGGTGCAAATGGTGTACATGAACAGCTTGGCTTTACAACGCCAGATCCAGAAGAAGCGCTCTTAAAACAAATGGCATTAACATTAGCAAACGAAGGATATTTCTTAATTGATGAAAGTAAGTTTTCAGAAGTTGCATTTGCGAAAATTGCAAATGTTGAAGAAGCAAATATTATTACAAACCATTTAGAAATTGATTTAGAAAAATATAAAAGACAAACCAATGTAATTGAGGCTGATAAACAATGATCTATACAGTTACTTTAAACCCATCTATTGATTATGTAGTACAAGTTAATTCCTTTGATTTAGGCGCAGTCAATCGAGCAGAGAAAGATATGAAGTTTCCTGGAGGAAAAGGGATTAATGTTTCTCGCGTTCTCCATCGTTTAGGTGTGGAAAATATAGCACTTGGATTTACTGGTGGATTCACCGGTCAATTTATTAAAGGTGTATTACAGGCGGAAGGCGTAATGACAAACTTCATCCAAGTAGACGGAGATTCCCGAATTAATGTGAAAATAAAAGGGCAAGAAGAGACAGAATTAAATGGGCAAGGTCCTAATGTGACAAATGAGCAATTTGAACAATTAATGAAACAAATCGAAAGTATGAAGCAGGGAGATTGCGTTGTGCTAGCTGGAAGTGTACCTGCATCTATCCCAACTACCTTTTATGAATCAATCGCAGCGCTCGGAGCTGAAAAAGGTATTCGAGTAGTAGTCGATGCGAGTGGAAGTGCACTGCAGCATGTAATTAAAAATAAGCCATTTTTAATTAAGCCAAACCATCATGAACTTGGTGAGTTGTTTGGAGTGGAGCTTTCAACAGTAGAGGACGTTTTACCTTATGGAAGAAAATTAATTGAACAAGGTATAAAACACGTTATCGTATCGATGGCTGGAGAGGGAGCTTTATTATTTACGGCAGAAGGTATATATGAAGCGACTGTTCCAAAAGGTGTTGTAATTAATTCAGTTGGGGCCGGAGATTCTCTTGTTGCAGGGTTTGTAGGCAAATATGAACAGACAAAAGATATTGAAAAGGCATTTCAATACGGCGTTGCAACAGGGAGTGCAACAGCATTTTCAGCTGATTTATGTAAGAAGGAAAAAGTAGAAGAATTATTGTCGCAAGTAATTGTAGCTAAGCGATAGGGGGAAGCAACATATGAAAATTACAGAACTATTAAAAAGAGATACAGTCATTATGGATTTGACAGCTTCAAATAAAGAAGCTGTCATAGATGAATTAGTTGAGAAATTAAATGGGGCAAATCGTTTAAATAGTAAAATGGAATTTAAAGAAGCTATTTTAAAGCGGGAGTCCCAAAGTACGACTGGAATAGGGGAAGGTATTGCAATACCTCATGCGAAGACAAAGGCTGTTAAACAACCATCGATTTGTTTTGGTAGAAGTGTAAGCGGTATCAATTATGAGTCGCTTGACGGACAGCCAGCACACTTATTCTTTATGATTGCTGCAAGTGAAGGAGCGAATAATACTCATTTAGAAACGTTGTCTCGTTTATCGACATTATTAATGGATGAAGGATTTCGCAAGCAACTATTAGAAGCAAAGGATGAAAGTGAGCTTCTTCAACTATTTGATGAAAAAGAGAATGAAAAAGAAGAAGAGATTGAAGTCGCAAAACCAGAAGTAAATGAACCGTACGTACTTGCTGTTACAGCTTGTCCAACTGGAATCGCTCACACATATATGGCAGCGGATAGCTTAAAAGCAAAAGCGACAGAGTTAGGAATAGCGATTAAAGTTGAAACAAACGGATCGACAGGTATTAAAAACGGTTTAACGAAAGAGGATATTGAACGTGCAACAGCTATTATTGTTGCGGCGGATAAACAAGTAGAAATGAATCGTTTTGCTGGTAAACATGTCATTCAAGTACCAGTCGCTGATGGGATTAGAAAAACGGAAACACTTCTTAATCGAGCTGTAAAGCAAGATGCACCAATTTTTAAAGGTGTAAAAGAAGATGGAAAGGCAGAAAGTACGGAAAAAGAAAAAGGATTAGGAATTTATAAGCATTTAATGAATGGCGTAAGTAATATGCTTCCGTTCGTTGTTGGCGGCGGGATTTTAATAGCGCTAGCATTTTCGTTTGGTGGTATAAAGGCGGAAGGTCCTTTAGCTGAATTGTTCATGTCAATTGGTGGAGGAAAAACAGGTGCGTTTTTATTCCTTGTACCAATTTTAGCTGGATTTATTGCAAGTTCTATTGCTGATCGTCCTGGTTTTATGCCTGGTGTTGTAGGTGGATTTTTAGCGGCGAATGCGAATGCTGGCTTTTTAGGTGGATTAATTGCTGGTTTCTTAGCTGGATATGTTGTTTTAGGGTTGAAAAGATTATTTTCAGGACTACCAGTACAATTAGAAGGGATTAAACCTGTTTTGTTATATCCAGTCTTTGGATTATTGATTACAGGAGTTGTAATGCAAAAAGCAGTGATTCCGCCTGTAGTAGCATTAAATGAAATGTTGACAGGGTGGTTAAATGGTTTAAACGGTACGAATGCTATATTACTAGGTCTTATTTTAGGTGGTATGATGGCAATTGATATGGGTGGTCCAATTAATAAAGCGGCGTTTACGTTTGGTATTGCTGCAATAGAAGCACAGAATTTTGGAGTGCACTCAGCAGTTATGGCTGGTGGTATGGTACCGCCACTTGCGATTGCATTTGCAACTACATTCTTTAAATCAAAGTTTACAGAAGCGGAACGTAAATCTGGTTTAACAAATTATATTATGGGAGCATCGTTCATTACAGAAGGTGCGATTCCGTTTGCAGCTGCAGATCCGGTTCGAGTAATTGTAAGTTGTGTTGTTGGTTCAAGTATTGCAGGTGCGTTATCTATGTTATTCCAAATTACATTACCAGCACCGCATGGTGGATTATTTGTAATAGCGTTAGTAAATAAACCGTTACTATATATTTTCTCTATATTAATTGGAACGATTGTCTCGGCTATTATGCTAGGTGTTTGGAAAAAGAAAGTTCAATAACAAATGAAAAGAGAGCAGCTTTTAGTAGCTGCTCTCTTTTTATTACAAAAAAATAGGTTAACAATTAAATATTGATGTTTTTTGGTAAAAGATGTAACGAATTGTGAATTTTTTGTAACAAAAAAGTAACACTGTAATTTTTTCTGGAAAAAAGTTCTTGTGCTCGTATATGAAAAATATATGAAAACCACTGGAGATTGTATGAGAAATACATTTTATTAATATGGAAATTTATGTTACAACTCGTTAATCGTATATTACGAATGCTTTGTAATTGTGTGATTTCTAAAAATTCTAAAAATCTGTTGCTATAATGAAAATACGAAAACAAAGCAAATGGAGGCTATTCATGAAAAAATTATTAGGTATAGCAACAGCAGCAGTTTTTGGTCTTGGGATTTTTGCGGGTTCTGCTAAAGCGGAAACAATTGTAACAACAGACGTATTAAATGTTAGAGAAAACCCAAATGTAGAGTCAAAGCTTGTAGGTAAAGTGTTAAGTGGGAATACACTAGATGTTATAAATACAGAAAATGGATGGACAAAAATTAAGTTGAACGGTAAGGAAGCGTTTGTAAGTGCCGATTTTACAAAGAGCACATATTATGTAACGGCGGGCGTATTAAATGTTCGTGCTGGAGCGAATACTGATTCTGAAATTTTAGGTAAACTTAATAAAAATGATGTGATTGAAACGACGAATCAAGTTCAAAATGAATGGTTACAATTTGACTACAATGGAAAAGTTGGATATGTTCACGTGCCATTTTTAACAGGAACAGCACCTGTAATCGAAAAGAAAGAGGTTGTAGCTCAAGAAGAAGCGCCAGCTAGAACAAATACGCCGGTTAAAAATAATACAGTAGTTAAGAATAAAGAGTCTGTTAAGAGTAACGATTCTATTAAGAATGTAGAATCAAGTAAACCTGTGGTAAAAGAAAAACCGGCTGCAAAACCAGTTGCAAAATCTACTGAAACAAGTGCGCCTACTGGTGGTCGTGAAATTACAGTAGAAGCGACGGCATATACAGCAGATCCGAGTGAGAATGGTTCGTATGGTGGTCGTGTATTAACTGCAATGGGGCATGATTTAACAGCAAATCCAAATATGAAAGTAATTGCTGTTGATCCGAAAGTAATTCCGCTTGGATCAAAAGTATGGGTAGAAGGATATGGAGAAGCGATTGCTGGAGACACTGGTGGTGCGATTAAAGGAAATCGTATTGATGTATTAGTCGGTTCAGATGGTAGTGCTAATAGCTGGGGGCGCAAATCTGTAAAAGTGAAAGTTATACAATAGGTTATCGATATTAATATAAAAAGCGGTTGCTTGAAATTATGTAAGCAGCCGCTTTTTATGGATTATTGAAATGGATAAATAGTTTTACCTGTAATAATTTTATATGCACTGCAAAATTGCGTTTGTATATATTCTGTATTTTTATTTTCTGGATGTAATGTTGTTTCATGGAGGGTAGAATGAAAAGCCCGTAGTAAACAATTTAGGGCGAAGTATAATTCCTCTTGTGAACAATTTTGTTCTTTTATAGAAGTAGCTAAAATGAGGTCTTTTGTCAAAGATGAAAAATTGATGGTGGATTGTTTCATAGTTAACTCATCCTCTCGAAACTATTTTTATCATGTATATGCAGAATTGAACAAACTATGTTCTTTTTTCTGTATAATTTCATGTACCGAAATGAAAGAACTTGCAATCATGCCGTTAAAATTGGTAAGATTGGGTATAATCAATAGATGGAGTATATTACATAAAGAGAGTTGAATGATATGGGAGAAGTGCAACGTGAAAAAGTTGCTGTCATCATTGGACCAACTGCTGTTGGAAAGACGAAGTTAAGTATCAATCTTGCCAAAGCGTTGAACGGTGAAATTATTAGTGGTGATTCCATGCAGATCTATCGAACGATGGATATTGGAACTGCAAAGGTAACAAAAGCAGAGATGGACGGAATTCCACATTATATGATCGATATAAAAAATCCGGAAGATTCATTTTCTGTCGCGGAATTTCAAGAACGTGTTCGCAAGCATATTCGAGAAATTACAGAACGTGGTAAATTACCAATTATAGTTGGTGGGACCGGTCTTTATATACAATCTGTTTTATTCGATTATCAGTTTACAGATGATGCTGGTGATGTGATATACCGAGAGCAAATGGAAAAGTTAGCTTTAGAACGCGGTGTGGAATATGTACATAAAAAATTGCAAGAAGTAGATCCAGAAAGTGCGGAGCGTATTCACGCAAATAATGTACGACGTGTCATTCGGGCTTTAGAAATTTTCCACACGTCGGGTGAAAAAATGAGTGAACAAATTGAGAAACAAGAAAAAGAGTTACTCTATGATGTTTCATTAATTGGCTTGACAATGGATCGAGAAATGCTATACGATCGCATTAACTTACGAGTGGATTTGATGATGGAACAAGGCCTATTAGAGGAAGTAGAAGGGCTGTATAATAGAGGGATACGAGATTGTCAATCTATTCAAGCGATTGGATATAAAGAAATCTATGATTATTTTGAGAATCGAGTTTCTTTAGAAGATGCGGTATCACAATTAAAGACGAATTCGCGTCGTTATGCAAAGCGTCAATTAACGTGGTTCCGTAATAAAATGGATGTCACGTGGTTTGATGTTACAAACGGTGAAAAAACGTCAGAAATTTTACGATACATAGAAGGAAAGTTACAAGTAAAGTCGAATAATAGTAAGTAGAGAAAAAGAGGAGGATTCGACATGAAGCAATCAATCAATATTCAAGATCAGTTTTTAAATCAACTCCGTAAAGAAAATACGTTTGTTACGCTGTACTTATTAAATGGTTTCCAGCTTCGTGGACTAATTAAAGGATTTGATAATTTTACAGTCCTGCTGGAAACAGAAGGTAAGCAACAGCTTATTTATAAACATGCAATTTCTACATTTGTACCACAAAAAAATGTTTCAATTGAATTAGAATAGTAATGAATTATTGTACATAACAAAAAAAGAGCGAATTTGAAGTGACCCCTAAAAGTTAGACACGGTTATTTCATTAGGCAGCTTGATAAAAGTGAGTCCGGTATTGTACCGGACTCATTTTTAATTTTGCCTTAATCCGTTTCGTATTATAATAATCTATATATTTTTTTAATTCTATTTTAAAATGCTCTACACTTTCAAATTCTTTTATATAGAGGAACTCCGACTTCATAATCCCAAAGAAATTCTCTATTACTGCGTTGTCGTAACAGTTACCTTTTCGAGACATACTCTGGACAATCGCTCTGGATTCAAGTGTACGGACGTACTGTCCCATTTGATAATGCCACCCTTGATCCGAATGCATCAGTAGTTGATGGTTTTCAGGTAAACGTTCTAATGCATTCTCTAACATCTCTGAAACAAGTGAATACGTCGGTCTAGAACCAATTGTATAGGTAATAATTTCACCATTATACAAATCTAATACAGGTGATACATACAGTTTTTCTCCAAACAATTTAAACTCTGTGATGTCCGTTACCCATTTTTGATTCGGGGCATCTGTGCAGAAATTACGCTCTAAAATATTAGGTGCAATTTTACCGACTTTTCCTTTATAAGATTTATATTTCTTCATACGCACAACACACTTTAATCCAAGCTCTTTCATACTGCGTTGAACCTTCTTGTGATTCACTTTCTGACCACGATTCGTTAATTCATCACGAATGCGACGGTAGCCATAACGACCTTCATTTTCCTCATAAATCGCTTTAATTTCAGCTTTCAAATCGGCATCTTGATCCGGACGATTCATTTTTTTTACTAAATCATAATACGTACTCCGAGGAATGCCAGCTAGCTCCACGAGTGCCTTCACCGAATATTTATGCCTTAACTCATAGACTACTTGCGCTTTGTCTTGTTTTGTGATTTTTCCTTGTTTTGAACTAAGGCATTCAACTTTTTTAAGTACTCATTTTCCATTTCAAGCTGTTTAATACGTGCTTCAAGTGCTTCGACTGACCCTTCAGCTAAAGCTTGTTTTAATTGTTTATTTGAATCTTTTTTCATGGATGGACGCCCCTTTTTCTTAGATTGAAGGGCATCAATTCCTTGTGTTTCGAGTTGTTTCTTCCAAACAGAAATCGTTGAAGGGGCAGGAATGTTAAAGATAGCTGCCGTCTCAAATAAGGACATGCCGTTTTCAATCATAAAGTTTAGTACGTCTAGTTTAAATTGTTGTGTGTAATTTGTACATCGTTTTAGAAAAGCTTCCACACCATTTTGTTTATATTGGCTTACCCAATTCAAAATGATTGTTCTACTTATAACGATTGCTTTACCGATTTCTCGATAACTTTTATTTCCGTTCAAATAACGTAGAACGATTTGTATTTTTTCATCAGCTGTAAATTTAGCCATAGAAAAACTGCATCCCAATTGTTAGACTGTGTCTAACAATTGGGGTGCAGTTCACTATGGTGGTTTAGGTGTTTATGTTGACCATGGTAATGGCGTTGTATCTCGTTACTTACATTTGAGTAAAATTTCGGTTACACCAGGAACTATGGTAACAAAAGGACAAATTATCGGGGAAATGGGTGGTTCTAACTACGTTAGTGGTGTTCTGAATATGCTTGGATACGCAGTCCACTTAGATTTCCAAATTCGTATAAATGACCAACCGACGGATCCAATGAAGTTCTTCAAGAAAAATGATGACCCAGGATTATCATCTGGTGGTTCTCCTACAATGACAAATGCTAAACGACAAAAGGTACTGGAAGAAGCGAAAAAATGGCTAGGGCAAGGAAAAGTCAGATATGTATTAGGAGACCGTAATCCACCAGGTGGTTCTTCAGATTGCTCAGGATTTACGCAGTATGTCTTTAGAACAAGCATAGGTGTACAACTTGGAGATTGGACAGGTGCTCAAGTCGGACAAGGTAAACAAGTACCAGATATCAATCATGCACAACCAGGGGATCTTATCTTCTATGAAAATCCAGGGCACGTTGCAATTTACATGGGGAATCAAAAAATGATTCATATTGGTGATAACAAAGGTGTACAAATAACAGGTCTAAACTATACGGCAAGAGGTCAACATATGACGCAAATTCGTAATGTTATAGACTGATAAGGGATGAGAGTAGATGAAGAAAATAATCAATATTTTATTCAATATGCCTCGTAAGTACTTGGTCATATTAGGGATTATCGTACTAGTGGCAGGTGTTGCTACTTATAATACTATTCATCGTTATATGATGAAATCACAAGTGCAAGAGGAAGAACAAGTAAACCAAGATGAAATAGAAATGCTCGGAGATAAGCCAAAGGGATTTGATACAAAAGAGGAGGAATATATCGCGAAAACAAAAACTGTAGAGGACTTACTACGAAAAATTTCTAATAGTAGTTATGATGTCCCGTATTTGTTTACAAAGGCTGGATTTGGTATTGAACCAATGAAAATGACAAGTAATGAGCGTATGCTGGCTACAGAAGCTGTACAACGATATTTCCTAAATGGGGATAAGTTTTACAATGCGCGAATTACCAAAATCGACCGTGGAAAAAAAAGTAGATACGTTTCATATTGAAGTTTTAATTCAACAGGTAAACTTTTTAGAACCACGACAATTTAAAGTGCAGGTAAACCAATATGCACAAATTGTAACTCCAATTGCACAAATTCCACATGGACAAGAAGAAGTACCTGTGGATTAAGAAGAAAATGAGGGTTGTGGAGAAAAACACAACCCTTTTAAAAAAATAATTAAATATTCTAAATTTTACAACGAATTAAAGCCATGGTTAAAAGAAATTTATATATATCGCTAAGGTAAGATATATATGGAGGGATACAAATGAGGATGTTAATTACACAAATGAGTTGTTACAAAACTAAAAAAATCCTTATTTGAATAGAGAAGCCCTAGAGTTAGGGGGTCTAGGGCTTCAAGTCTGAGTATATCTCACACGGCATTATAAAGAGAAAAGAACATATCGAAGATAACATATGAATGTTTCATAAATGTATCAAAAAAGTGAACAAATTTTTTATTTTATTAATTTGTAGGTTGATACAGTTCCCCAAACGAAAAGAACCAAATAGAAAAGTCTTTGTAGTAGACCTGCAGGTAAGGGGAAAAGAAAAACAAGTGAGATAAGTATTGTTATTACTATTAAACTTAGTAAACAGAAATATGTCCATTTTCCAGCTTTTTTAAGATTCTTAGCAAAAATATATAGTCCTGGAAATACAGTAAGCATACCTATCCAAACTAGAATAGAATGTCCAATTAGGTTTACATCTGCAGGAATTAATCCTGAAACTATAGTGGAGATTCCTATTATAAGTATAAAAAATGTTGCTATTGTATTAATTCTTGTTTTTTCTAGATGTTGTGAAATATACAGTACTCCAATAAAAAATGTTATTCCATTAATAATAAAGAGTAAATTCATCCAAAAATGATTAGGGGAGCATATTTCATAAGGAGCTATTTCGTAGGTGAATTCTCCACAGGTTGTTACACCTAGATCACTCATTGCGTGGCGATAATAGTTATAAGGTGCTGTAGAAGTGAAAATAAAGAAAGGTTCAAATAAAAAGTATAGGCAAGTTGCAATCCAGCTAATTAAGCCAACCCTGTTTGATATATACATTAGATTCCTCCTTTGGAAAAAGTATATTTTCATTATAGGTGGTTACATCTTCAAAAATAAAAAATTTCAAGTTGAGAGTCGATAAACCTGTTCAACAATATGAGGTTTTCTGGACAAATGTGTTTAGCGGAAAGACGCAGAAAAAATGGATGGAGCAAAAGTAAACCAAAATCGTTAATTAAATAAAAAAAGTGAAGGGTAAATACATAAACATGAATAATAGTAATTTACATAAATCAGGTTATATCATACTTATATATTTTATAATGACTCAATTTGTTGGGATTATAGGTTTCCAATTGCTTGCAAAGACAGGTTGGTATGATATTCAGGGAAATCAACAGCAAGCAATCCAACAACTTCTCGTACATTGGGAACTAATTGGGTTTTCAGTTACGTTGATAATCTTTTTTTATATATATAGAAAAGAGTTAATGAAAGATACAAAGTTATCAATTAAATTATCAAGAAACTTATTTGTATGGATTTTAATTGGGATCATATTAGTATTTCTTGGGCAGATGGTTGGAAGTCTTTTAGATAAGAGTGTATTCCAGCTAACTACGCAATCAGTAAATACGTCTCGTACAGTTGCTGCTGCGGTAATATCTCCTGTGGCACTTATTTCAATTGTTCTTCTTGCACCTTTAGTAGAAGAGTTTGTTTTTCGTTATGCGGCCATAAATATTTTAACGCGAAGGTTTACACAAACTTGGAGTATATTAATAAGTTCATTGTTCTTTTCTATTATGCATTTTGACTTTCCATTTATATTCGGATATTTTTTAATTGGAATCGTGTTCGCTGTGGTATATGTGCGTACTAATAGGTTACTAGTATCATTTTTTGTTCATGCAATTATGAATTTAATAATTGTTATGTTTCAAGTTATATGATGAAAAATATATTGATAAGTGGTGTTATTTGTTATTAACACCACTTATTGTTTTATTGCATGAAATTTGTAACGAAATAGCCAAATTCATAACCTGTTCTTATTAATCCAGCTCCTAATATTATATATAGACAATATTTCATAAAACGATTCTCGTTTAAGTAGTTTTTTAGATTATTCATGTTGAATCCTCCATCTGCATTGAATTTACTTGACTGTGATGTGTCGATACTTCAAATAAGCTTAAATTTATTTTATCATTGTTATATACTTATTCTTTAATCTGTTTCATTAATGCTTTAGCTGCTACAAATAACATGAAACTGTTGAGGATTAAACCTGCTAAATTTACGTAAAAGAAATTTGATTTTATAACATTGTATATACCCGTTAATACAAAACTGAAAAAGATAAATGAAGCAATTATAAGGGATACTATTTTTTGCTTATTTGTGTATAAATTCATTATTATCACCCTTTAAATTAAATATATAGATATAATTATATCATGGATTGATGTATGTAATTAACTATAAGATAGATATCTATGGGATTTAAATTTTTTCTTTTATAGGATAATAAGGCGGCAGATTAACACGTACAATTTGTTATACATGTTAATACTAAATTCTATAAAGAAAGACACCCTAAGGTGCCGTCATTCGTCTTGAACCAATGTAATTTTAATAACATAATCTCAAAGCCACAAATATATCTTTAACATTTAATATAACATTTTATCGTTTTTCCAGTTAATTGCATGTAAATGGAGAAAAATAGGCTATTTTTTATAAATTCCTTTTCTCCATATCCACTCAATAGGACCATAGCGGAAATATTTACTCCAAATTGAGTTGAATATAATTTGGGCAAGGATAATTAAAATCCCGAAGGTACATAGTTGCCAGTAATATATGTGTGAGACATCTTTAAAGTACAACGAAAGAATGACAAGCGTTAGTATACTTTGGCTAATGTAATTCGTTAAAGCATACTTACCTACGTTCATAAAGGGGTACAGCCACTCTCTATAATTTTTATTCTCACAAATTCTAAGTAGGGTACAAATATAGAATATAGCTAGCATTTTCCCTCCAAATAGAATCCATAGTTGTATATCGTAAGAGTAATAGACATCCTTTTTTATAAAGTAGTAGATAATGGGACAAGAGAGAAGACATGAAATGCATAACGAGCTCCACTGTAAAAATATAATGTGCTTTAATAATTCCGGTACCCTTTTAAAAATATCTTTCTTACCAGCCCATAAACCGATTAAAAATAAGCCTATATATTCCGGAATCCCAATTAGTAGTTGTTGGGGTTCCTCTATCATCAGAAAAAGCAAACGTGCTTTTACTTGATATAAATAATGTGTAAATAGATTTACCGTGTGGTTGATAGTATTGCCTGTAAACATATATTGATAGTAAGTTGGCACTTCAGGAATAGAAGAACCTGCTCGTGAAAATACAATAATATGTAATACGTAACTAACCGTTAGGAAACTACAACCAGCTATAAAAATAAGCTTAGTAGATCGATTATAAAAGAACAATAGAATAAATCCAGCTATAGCATACGCATGTAGAATATCTCCATACCATAGAAAGGTGAAGTGGAGTAAACCGAAGACTAGTAAAATACACAGTCTCCGGGTAAATAGCCTATACATGGGATATCCTTTGGCTTTTGTACTCTTCATAAAGATATAAAATCCTACTCCAAATAAGAATGCGAAAATAGTGTAGAACTTTGCTTGTATAAACAAATCTACTAAAAAACGAATTACTTTATCTGTACCGGAGTACCCTACTTGATTAAAGGGATCAAGTCCCGTCATAGTAGGTAGATTAGCAAATAAGATACATAGTATGGCAATACCTCTTATTATGTCTAAAGAATGAATACGAGTGCTTTGTTGCATGTTAATTCTCCTTTCGTACAAAGAAAAACGAGCACTATACTAGATAGCGCTCGAATTACGTCTTGCAAAGAATCCATCATATGTAGCAGCTGACACGGCTCCTTCTAGACGTTCAACTTCTTCACCCCTGTTATAAGCTACAACAACTGGAGTACCTGGAATGTCGAACTCTTGAAAGGCACTTTGATTTTCTGGTGTAGAGATATCAATACGATAGATGGTTCTATCATGCTTTTTTGACATACCATTTATATCTGGTGCAGCTTTTTTACAAAAATGACAGGTAGGTTGATAGTAATACGCAATGAACTCTTCATCGGATTGTATCTTTTGCTTTAATTCATCTTTTGAAATATCTTTTATATTTTCAGGTGTTTCTTTTACATTGGCAGCAGATACAATTGTTTTTTCTGGTGTTATGGTTTCTGTTTTGACTGATTCATTTTTAGTTAAAGTAAAGATCGTTATACCAATAACACATAAAGTTGTTATAACTGCTCCAATTTTGTAGACTTTTTTCATAGTAAATTCCTCCTTAAAGTAAAAAAAAGACAAACCTAGCCCGAGTTAACTGGGCGTAAGGTTTGTCCTTCACGCTACGTACAATAGAGTATAAACAATGGAAACAAATTTTCTATCTCTATAATAACATAAGATTCATATAGAATGCTATATGAATTTTAGAAGAAAAGTAAAGGGATAACTTAGTTTTTATAATTTCATGTACCAGAATTTATTTAAAAAATTTATAAACACCACAATAGGGGGGGCTTTGTGTTGTATCCCATTGTTAGGAAAAAAATACTCCGTCATTTTGCATGAAATTATGCAAAAAAACAACCTCTAAAAAAGTTGGTATATTTATGAAGTATGTCTTAATTACATTTTGTTTCCCTGGACCCGTATGAATATGAAGGAACTGTCCACTTAATAAATCATACTCAAGCTGAATCTTTACTCCCGCTGTATGGCTGCATCCCCCCGCACCTGGATAAACGGATGAAAAAGGATCTGGAAGTTGAAATGCAGTTGAATCTAAAATACGAATACGCTTGAAAACAGAAGTATATGGAGAAGAAATTGGCATAGATGAGGTCAATTTTTTGCTTAATAGTTCGGCTAGTAGGTGTTGTAAAAGTTGGACGGCCGCCTTATTAAATCGTTGATTCAGTCCCTCAGGACTGATAAGTACTGCTGTTGATGCTTCTAAACAGCTAGATAATTGAGTTAAAGAAGTCATAGCTACATTTTGGCTTACCCATACACATAAAATTATTAAATCTTTTGCTTGCTACTTATTGGTTTGTTGTACGCAACCAACATCTCTAGCAAGATTCCGTAAGGTATTTGGAGATAAAAAACTTTGAATCTCTTGGGCAAATAGTTGTAATTCATCAGACACAGAAACAAACATAAAAAACGCCATCCTTTCCTATGATTCTACAGAAAGAATAGCGTGTTTTTTCTTTTTATGGCTACATTTTTTAGCTCGATAGCGATGTGGTGTTACCTCAATTATAATTATTTTATTTGAAGGTCTCTTTTAAATTCGTTTCAAATCTTTTCATAGGTTGGTATACAAAAACGTGTAGTGATAAACCTATCACTGCAGTAATGTTTAAAATAATACTTATAATCATTAAAGACCATTCTATAACTGGAGAAAATTATCCATTCGTACTTTTTTAATCAATCTTTATTTTAAAACTACAACGAATCTTTAAGTTGATGGATGTGTGGCGATACCCCGTCGTTATCAAGTTTAAATTTTATAATGCTTTAAAACGAAAAAATTGTGTCATTTATAGAAAGAAGTTCATTTTTATCGCTTTGGGGATTCTTCAAAATAAGTTGATGGTGATGGGATACTTACATCAAAAGTAATATCTGGAGTGGAGTCTAGAGTGAGTTTTAAGAAGTCTTGGTCTAAGTGGCCGGAATCTAAATTGATTGGTTCTGATTCTCCATAGCAAAATTCTCGGATTGTACCATCATGTCCGTATAAAAAACAGTGGGAATCTTGTAGCAATTTTAGTCTTATATCATGAATGCCTAAAGCTGAAATTATTTGTTCTTGTACATCATTTATGCTTTCCAAAATAGAAATATTTGTAGAGGAGTGTAGATTGTCTCGCAAATGTACTTCGATACAACTGGAATATTTCACTTTAATTAAAACACGTGATTTTACAGGTTGGTTATTTTTTTGAGTTTTAATACTGTAGTTTCTCAACTTTTTATTGCAAACAAGAGACTGAACGGTTTCTTTTGGAAGGGAGAATTTCTTTGGTTATTAAGAAAACTATGATATAATCATGCGGAATTTGTTGTTGTGTGTATTTTGTTGGGAAAATTTAGGGTTAAAGGTGGCTTTGTATGATTGAAAGATCTTTTGAAGAGAAGAAAGAAAGCTTTGAAAACCGACTTCCTCAGTCATTTACGAGTGAATTAGTTTTAAAACAAAAAAATAAGCTGTATAAAACGAATGTGTGCATTTGTTATTCTTCATCAATTAATCAATACTTAGAAACAGTAAAATATTTGCATTTAAATGAAAGAGCATACTTTCTTACGCTTAAGTTTGAAAAAAGGGTGGAAAGCTATTTAGCAGGTAGATACGCGGCTAAAATGGCTATTTCAGCATCTATTAAAAATGAAAGATTGCATGAAATACAAATTACTTCAGGGATTTTCAATCAACCAATTGTAAAACATTCTAGTTTAATGAATGTGCAAGTAAGTATAAGTCATTGTGATAGTTTTGGAGTTGCAATTGCTTTCTCAGAAGAAGCACCTATGGGAATTGATATTGAAAGAATAAGCATTGATAACAAAGATACATTGGAAGCCCAAATGACAGTGGGAGAAAAGAGATTAACTACGCTACTATCATATCCTGATGAGGTTATATATACTCTTTTCTGGACTGCTAAGGAATCTTTATCGAAAATTCTAAAGACGGGTCTTACAACTTCTTTAGAAATCTATGAAATTAATAAAATTGAGATTAGTAATGGTATTGTATATAGTTATCATCAAAACTTTTCTCAATATTGTACAGCTTCCGTAATATTTGGTCAATATATATATTCAATTACATATCCTAAAGGAACAGACCTTAGTCTAGAAGGGTTCATTGCTACATTGAGAATGATGAGCAGGAAAATTGAAAATCATGAAATTTGAATCGCTACTTTCAGCATTTTTATAATAAAAAAGACACCTGTAAGAGTGTCTTTTTTTATTAATTCATGATTAACTCTTAGTAGAATGGGAGATAACTTTATAATTATTTAACATTGAAGAATCATTATTACTATATAAAAAATGCAATCTGCTTAATAACAACATCAATAGCTAAGCTTTTATTAAATCAATAGCTTGTCTTACAACAAAGTCATAATATGCAATATCATAAGGGTAAAAATCTTCTTTAGTTAAGACAATTGGTTCTTTTACTTTAGATAGTACTGAAATACCTGTAAGAGATGATTGCTCTCCCTTTAAAAGTTCTAACAAAGAAGTAGCCTCAATTTTTAGAATATCCTCAACCTCATCGCCAGGTGCAAAAGGAAGTGGTTCTGTGACAATATGAAAGTACATATGACACATTTCACGGTCAATAAGAGGGGGATGTTCATTATTTATTCTATAAATACCTGTATATACAAGGTCTGTTTCACAGAAACGAAGTCCTAATTCTTCCTCTACTTCTCGAAGACCAGCTGTTAATATATCTTCATTATGCATAATGTGGCCAGCCGCTGTAATATCCCATATACCAGGGAAATCCTTTTTGTCATATGCTCTTAATTGAAAGTACAGGTAAATGCTTTCTTTTTTTGGTTCTAGTAACCAGCAATGAAACGTTTCATGCAAATCTCCATCACGATGAATATCATCACGTAATTTCTTTCCAACTTTTTTTCCTTGTTGATCAAATACTGTTAGCCATTCACCCATTTATAATACCTCCCAAAATATTAATCACCTATATTTTAAATTATATGGAATTTTTAATTATTAAAATAACTTCAAATTATTATATTATAAATTTTTGAAAAAATATACAAATATGCAATTTTGCATATTTTTCAAATCATTTCCAATGCGTGTGTTTTTTTGCTACAATCAGGCTTGAAATTTTTAATTAATTTTAAATAGTGATAAATAGTGATTTTTGGAATTTTTTTGAATAAACGATTGACATTTCATTTTTTCCCTATAAAATTAATTCATGTAACATTTAGGGATTTTCTGGTAAGTTATGTAGAATGAATAATTGTTGCATTTAGGACCAATATCCTTTAAGCGTTATAAATCTTTGTTAGTTATATATTATGATAGGTTTAATTGTCTGATTATTTTATATATTCAAATCTAGGATTATTGAATGAGGAATTTTAGATGTATATATAATAATATTACTAACTAATTTAGAAATTTAAATTGATTTAGGTTTCTAAGAAAAAACGTAGCGTGTTTACATAACTGTCTAGTAGAGAGATAAGAGTATTAATCATTTTGGAGGATTAAATTGTGAAAGCGTTTATATTAACTGAGGGAAACGAGAGTCGATTATCTTCTATAACACATAGCGCCCAAAATTCTTCGGTTTCAATTGGTGCGCATACAGTGCTGGAAAGAATGTTAAAACAATTAGGACAATTAAAGGTTGAAGAAGTTATTTTAGCCGTAGGATACGAAGCTGATCAAATAATTAAACTCGTTCGCTCGATTAGCCAAATACCTAGAGTTAAATTTGTATTTAATCATAACTGTAATTACACGGGTAATGCAATGTCTGTATTAGCAGCAGTCAAACAATTAAGAGGAAAATCCTTTTTATTGATAGATGGAGAAACTATATTAAGTGATCAAGCTATGCAACAATTGATTAATACAAAAGGTCCAGCTTTGTTTTATAAGGATAAGTCTATTTTTTCAAAAGAAGAACTTAAATTGGGGATAGAAGGAAATAGAGTTATTCTGAATAAGTCACTTGAATTGAGTCAATCGATTGGCAAATATATAGGGATTACTAAATTTGATAGTCAGACCTCTAATGTATTTTTTGCTACACTTAAAGTTATTTTACAAAAAAAAACACAACTTCACTATCACTATCAAGATGCTATTTGCCGCATGAGTAATATTAGTTCATTTACTTTTAAAAAAATTGATATAGTAGACGAGGGTACGAATGATTTAGTTAATCATTATATCCAAGTAGCACCCCCTTTTGTCACAAATGGTGAGACATCAGGCATATCAGAGCAAATATTACTTTGCCCAGGTCCGGTAATGGTCTCAAAACGTGTTAAACAATCTTTAATGCATACTGATATTGGTCATCGTGAAAATGAATTTGTGGAACTTCTAACAAGAATTAGAAAGAAGTTAAATGTAGTTTTTGATGTGGATTCATTAAATTATACAAGTGTTGTCTTAACAGGTTCAGGTACAACTGCGAATGAAAGCCTCCTTTCTTCATATGGGCCAGATAAAAAGATAGCAATTTTAACAAATGGTGAATTTGGGGATAGACTTGTTGATATTGCAAAATGTCATAAGGTCAATGTGATCCCTGTAGATTTTGGATGGGGAAATCCAATTGATATTGAATATGTTAAAAATATTATCGAGAAAACGAAAATAGATGCAGTTATGATGGTACATCATGAAACCTCATCTGGTATGTTGAATCCTATTTATTTAATAGGTGAGCTTTTGAATGAATTAAAAGTTGATTTTCTGGTAGATGCAGTTTCCTCTATAGGAGCAGAAGAGTTGTCTGTGGAAAAAGCAAAAATTACATTTTGTACAGCATCTGCAAATAAGGCACTGGCATCTTTGCCCGGATTATCTTTTATATGTGGGAAAAAGGCTGCTTTTGAGGCATTAAAAGGTACTCCAGCTCGTACGCGATATTTGGATTTATATAATATTTATCAATTTGAAGAATTAAAGCAACAAACACCTAATACACCGGCAGTATCATTGTTTTTTGCATTAGAAACAGCATTAGATGAACTATTAAGTGATTCGATAGTAAAGCGGATTCAAAGGTATGGTAAATTTGCATCCATAATACGAGCCAGATTAAAAAATTTAGGGATGTCATTTGTAATACCTGAAAAGTATATGTCCCGTGTGTTAACAACAGTGTATTATCCAGAGGATTGGGATGTAGAAGGATTTCACAGGTATTTGAAAGAACAAAATTTTGTAGTTTACCGTGGAAAGGGTCCATATTTTGAAAAAGCTTTCCAAATTGCTAACATTGGACATATTACAGAACAACATTTAATAAGATTTTTAGATTTGTTAGAGGGTGTTATTCATTCACAAAACTTACAGATTACAGGGAGTAGGTAAAAATGCATTTTGTTGTTTTAGTAGCAGGATTGGGTTCAAGATTAGGAGACCTGACTAAGGAAAGGCCTAAATGCTTAATAGAGATTGATGGCAAGACTATTTTGGAAAGATTACTCGAACAAGCTGAAGAAACCGGAGAATTTACAGATATCATTGTTTTAACAGGATATATGAGTGAGACTATAAACGAATTTATAGATGGATGGAACCAAAGAGAAAACGGATTACGTATAAGAGCGGTTCATAATCCGAATTTTTATAAAACAAATAATGGATATTCTTTATGGTGTGCAAAAGATGTAATAAAAAATGCATTTGTTTTATGTGATGGTGATCTTGTATTGGATACAACTATATTAAAGAGAATTGTCTACGGAGATAATACTTCTAAAGAAACTAGTTTAGTAGCAGTTGATATGCAATCCAAATTAGATGCAGAGGCAATGAAGTTTACACGTAATGAAAATGGTTTTATAAATAAGCTTTCTAAAGAAATTAGTATTTTTGAGGGGGAAGGCGAGTCAATAGGTTTATGCAGGATTACAACAAAGGATGTAACTGAAATCTTTTATTATTTGGATAAAATGATTAAAGAAGGAATGCTAAATGACTATTATGAAAGGGCATTTCAAGAATATTTACTTCAAGGTTGGAAACCAAAAGTGATTGATATAGGAGATTTATCTTGGGTTGAAATTGATGATGAATTAGATTTTCAAAGAGCACAACTTAAATTCGAAATACAATAATTTAATCACAAAAAAAGTTATGTGTTTGTTCTTTTAAAGAAATAAGGTATAACAGTAAGTTTTACGGTCAGATAATTGATGCGGTTAACCTATTAATGTCAAGGAGTATAGATATGATGGAACATACAATGGATCAAAAACGAGAAAAATTAAAAGAGTTGTTTTTTTCTAAAGGCAGTAATAAAAAGGTAAAACATCTTTCATCTGCACAACAACGTCTTTGGTTTTTACATACTTTGGAATTGGGTGGGAAAACGTATAACATTCCATATTCAATTCGTTCTACTGGTAAATTTCATTTTAGAATATTTGAGAAATCAATCAATGAAATTGTAGCTAGACATGAATCCTTAAGAACAAAATTTGTAAATGTAAATGGTAAACCAGTACAAATGATACTTCAAGATGTCAAAATTTCAATACCGTTCATAGATTTAGAAGAATTACCTCATTCTGAGAAAGAAAAAACAGTTAATGAAATTATAGAACGAGAAGCAAATTTTGCATTTGATTTTAGTCAAGCTCCCCTATTTCGAATAACTGTCATAAAATTAAATAAAGAAGAACATCGTATCATTATGGTCTTCCATCACATAATTTCTGATGCTTGGTCAGGCGTAAATTTAATGAATGAAATTCATTCTGTATACGATTCAATTTTAAATGGGGTTCCAGCTAAGTTACCGAAATTAACTTGGCAGTATTCAGATTATGTAAATTGGCAACAACATTGGAGTCAAGGTGCTCAGTTTAATAACCAGTTAAAATATTGGCAAGAAAAGTTAAAGGGAGCTCCGGAGATACTAAACCTTCCTATGGATCGCCCAAGGGGTGCAGTACAAACCTATGAGGGTTCATGTCATTATCTATCAATACCAAAATCATTAACGATTAAATTAAAAGAAATTGCTAATAATCAAAATGCAACCTTGTATATGGTACTGCTCTCAGCATTTAATACTCTACTTTACCGATATACCGGTCAGCAAGATATTTTGATAGGAACTCCAGTTTCTGGACGAAGCAAACTTGAAACAGAATCTCTGATAGGATTTTTTGTGAATTCTTTAGTAATACGTACGCAGTGTAGAAAAGAACAAAGCTTTATAGAGTTGATTCAAAATGTTCGGAAAGGTGTATTGGATGACTTTTCTAATAGTGAACTTCCTTTTGAACGACTTGTAGCAGAAATAAAGCCTGAGCGGAATCCAAGTTATAATCCTCTTTTTCAGAGCATGTTTACACTAAATAAAGCAGTTCTATCTCCTATTACTTTTTCGGAAATGACGCTTTATCCAGAGGTAATTACAAATGGAGTTTCGAAATTTGATTTATCTTTGTTACTAGAAGAACAGGAAGATGATGAAGTAAAGGGCTTTTTTGAATATAATACTAATTTATTTGACGAGTCTACTATTTCTCGAATGACAAATCATTTTATAGTTTTATTAGAATCTATTATTAAAAATCCAGAGGAAAAAATTTCAGCATTAGAAATTTTAACTCAAGAAGAACGTCAAAAAATGTTAACAGCATGTGAATCTATGATATCAGGAATTGAAAGACAAACAACATTACAAGAATTATTTGAAGAGCAGGTTGCTCAACAACCAGACTCTGTGGCAATTGTATGCGAAGGCATTCAAATTACTTATAGGGAACTAAATCAGCGAGCAAATCAACTTGCATATTATTTACAAAAAAGAGGGATAGGTCCTGAGAAATTTGTAGGCATTTGCTTAGAGCGTTCATCAAACGTAATTGTTGGAATATTAGGTATTTTGAAGGCCGGAGGAGTGTATGTACCAATTGATCCAGCTTATCCAAAAGAACGTATAAATTACATATTAGAAGATGCACAGGCATCAATTTTATTAACACAGAAGGATATGGATAATGAACCGGAACTTTCAAAAGTACACCCTATTTATTTAGATGGTGACTGGAACGAAATTTCAAAGGAATCTAATGAGAATCCTAAAGTTAATGTATTGTCAGGTAATGCGGCATATGTCATCTATACGTCAGGTTCTACAGGAAAGCCAAAAGGTGTTGTTATTTCACATCAAAATGTAGTCCGGTTGTTCGATTCTACCCAAGGCTGGTTTCAATTTAATAATAATGATGTATGGACCTTATTTCATTCTTATGCATTTGATTTCTCGGTTTGGGAAATTTTTGGGGCACTCTGTTTTGGAGGACGTCTAGTGGTTGTTCCTTATTTAGTTAGTCGCTCTCCAGAAGCATTTTATAAATTATTATGCCAAGAACAGGTAACTATACTTAATCAGACACCATCTGCATTTCAACAATTAATTCGTGAGGATGAAAAACAAGTAGATAGACAAAATGCATTGGCCTTAAGACAAATTATCTTTGGAGGCGAAGCATTAGATTTTCAAAGTCTACGACCATGGTTTGAAAGGCATGGGGATGAGTCTCCTAGCCTAGTGAATATGTATGGCATTACAGAAACAACTGTACATGTAACATATCGTCGTATTAGGATGGAAGATTTAGAAAAAGGATTCCAAAGTAATATTGGAGAAAAAATCCCAGATTTAGAGGTTTATATTTTAAATGAAAGTTTAGAACCTGTGCCAATTGGTGTAGCAGGTGAGATTTATGTTGGTGGTGCAGGCTTAGCAAGGGAATATCTAAATCGGCCAGAATTAACAGCAGAGCGTTTTATTATCCATCCATATAGTAATCGATTAGATGAAAAGTTGTATAAAACAGGTGACTTGGCCCGTTATTTAGTGGATGGAAGTCTCGAATATTTGGGACGTATCGATCACCAAGTAAAAATTCGTGGATTCCGCATTGAGTTGGGAGAGGTAAATTCTGTTCTATTAAGTCATCCTTTGATAGAAGACGCAGCTGTTATTGCTAAAGATGATGGGAAATGTAGCAAGAAATTAGTTGCTTTTCTGGTAGCTGCTGAAAAAAATCGAACAGATACACAGTTAATTCGAAATTACTTAAAGAAAGTATTGCCTATTCATATGATTCCATCAACTTTTGTTTGGTTAGATTCATTACCGCAAACTGTAAATGGGAAATTAAATCGTTCTGCTCTTGAAAAATATGAAATTCATGAACAAATAGACATGACAGATGAGGAAGGAAGTATACCTCGCGATAGTTTTGAGTTTGAAATGCAACGTATTTGGCAAAGTGTTTTACAACAGCCATACTCGATTAATTTGAAACATAATTTTTTTGAAATTGGTGGACACTCTCTTACACTGATTCAATTGCAAGCTAAGATAAAGAAACAATTTGGAAAAGAGATACCACTAACAGATATGCTTCAAAACGCAACAATTGAAGAGATGGCAGCCCTTATTCGAAAGGGAGTAAATTTTACAGATCAGCCACCAATAATTGCACTTAAGGAGAATAAGGGTAAAACACCGATATACCTTATTCATCAAGTTGGTGGATACTGCTTTAGATATAGACACTTAACAAGGATTTTAGGCAATGAATGCTCAGTATATGGGGTGCAAATTTCCAATCCATTTGGGGACTTTAGTTCTATAAAAGAGATGGCAGAACATTATATTAATGAAATAAAGAAAATTCAGCCTAAAGGTCCATATTTCTTAGTTGGACATAGCCTTGGTGGTAGTATCGCTTTTGAGATGGCGATACAGTTACAAAAATCAGGAGATAAAGTAGGTTCAATTGCATTATTAGATACTTTCCTTACCCCTTTTTCTGATGCAGTCAATGAAATAGATGAAGCAGAGTTGATTTTGGAATATGTAAAGGATCGTATTCAATTAAGTGAAAATCAAATTCAAGAAATGAATAAGTTATATGGTGATGAGAAAGTAAAATTTATTCTTGATATTGGAAAAACAGCTAATTATTATCGCGTGGATATGGATGTTATACAGCTGAAACGAGTACTTTCAGTATACGTTAAGCATCTAACAGCATGGAAACTATATCAGAAACCAAATGATCAGTATCACGGTGAATTTCTTTTCTTCCGTTCACAAAGAGAAAAAGATAATTCATCAATGGGATGGAATGAAATAGTTTCAAAGCCAATGGAGATATATTCACTGGATGCTTTACATCATGAACTTGTCGAGGAGCCGTATGTTCAAATGGTAGCTACTAAAATTATGGAGAAAATTTCTGAAGTGTTAAATGAGAAATAAGTATTATTTAGAAAGGAAGATTATATTGTCCCATCAAAGAGTACATGAAATTTTTGAAAAAGAAGTAAGGAGAAATGCTGATGAAATAGCTGTAGAGTTTCAGGGGAAATCGCTTACTTATCGTCAATTAAATCAACAAGCTAATCAAGTAGCAAACGGACTACTTAAACGGGGAGTTAAAAGTGGGATGTTAGTTGGTGTATGTATGAACCGTTCGCTTGAAATGATTGTTGGCATAATCGGTATTTTAAAAGCGGGAGCTGCTTATCTTCCTCTTGATCCTTCTTATCCTAACGAGCGTTTAAATTTTATGATAGAAGATGGGAAACTATCTATAATTCTAACTATGTTAGAAACACAGAACCTTCCTCTTGATACTTTTAGAGGCCAGTTATTGTATATGGATGGAACAGAGTCTTTTTTTCAAAGAGAAGGTGATCAACACCCACAAATAGAAGGGAACTCTGACGACTTAGCATACGTCAATTATACTTCTGGATCAACTGGAAAACCTAAAGGAGTAATGTTATCTCATAGAGGTATAGTTCGATTGGTTAAAAATCAAAAATACATTAATTTTTCCAAAAGTGAAGTCTTTTTGCAATTTTCTTCTATTTCTTTTGATGCCGCAACTTTTGAAATTTGGGGAAGCTTATTAAATGGTGCTCGTTTAGTGCTTTTTCCGACACAACTCTCTTCACTAGAAGAACTTGGGCGGGTTATTAAACAAAAGAGTATCACAACTCTTTGGTTGACTGCGGGATTATTTCATCAAATGGTAGAGAACCATATGGAAGACTTACAATCTCTACGATATTTATTGGCTGGAGGAGACGTACTTTCGGCAGTACATGTAAAAAAGGTATTAAATGCATTTCCAGGAATTCGAGTTATTAATGGTTATGGTCCTACAGAAAATACGACTTTTACAACTTGTTATGTAATGGAGGAAGAATCTCAAGTTGGAACGAGAGTGCCTATTGGAAAGCCTATATCTAAGACCCAAGTATATATTTTGAATGAGAATATGCAACCAGTCAATAATGGAACAGCAGGTGAATTATATACAGGTGGAGATGGGGTAGCCCTAGGGTATTTAAATCGAAAAGAGTTAACTGCAGAAAAATTTGTTTCGAACCCTTTTGGAACCCAGTTAGGTAAACTTTATCGTACTGGAGATTTAGTAAGACAATTGCCAAATGGGAATTTAGAGTTTTTAGGAAGAATCGATTCACAAGTTAAAATTCGAGGTTATCGAATAGAGCTCGGTGAAGTTGAATCATGTTTAAGGCAATATCCCGGGATTAAGAATGTAGTTGTTGATGCTAAAGATTTTGGAGAGTTTGATAAGCAGTTAATTGCTTATTTAATTTATGATTCTCATCATGAATTAAATAGTAATGATATAAGAAGTTACTTAGAAAAAAAACTTCCTATATATATGATTCCCGCTCGTTTTATTCAAATGGAAGAATTTCCATTAAATGAAAACGGGAAGATAGATAGAAATAAATTTCCATTGACTAATGGAGAAAAGAAAAATAAAAAATCTTTTGAATCATTGACTCAAACAGAGAAAATACTGGCAGATATTTGGGGAGAATTTCTTTTTATTGAAGATATTCCAATCAATGAGCGTTTCTTTGAAATGGGTGGACACTCCTTAATCGCGACACGAATTATTTCACGTGTTAAAGAGTGTTTTGGAATTGAAATTTCAATCCAGTATTTTTTCGAACCGGGAACAATTCAAGGATTAGCAGAGAAAATCGAACAACTTATTCATTCAAAGACTAGTAAAGAAGAATTGGTTATACTAAATGTTTCAGGAGAAGATAAGATTCCATTATCATTACCACAAGAACAGATGTTAATAATGGACCAGATGTATCCTAATCTAGGAACATATAACGTTTTTAACGTTATTCGTTTAAACGGTCCATTAAACTTGAAAGCTTTACAAGATAGTTTTTCTTTACTTGTACAAAGGCATCAGATATTACGTACGATAGTAGTTCAAGAAGAACAGTATTGGCAAAAGGTACAAGATCATTGTGATTTTGAATGGGAAGAGTTTGATTTCGTAGATAAGCATAAAACCAAACAAGCATTTGAAGAAGATAGTATATCTATTATGAGAGAGAAGGCAAGAGAACCTTTTAATTTGTATCAGGGTCCTTTGCTTCGAGTGTACATTTTCCACCGTTCTACAGAAGAAAGTTTATTATTATTGGTTCTACCACATTTTGTTACCGATGGATGGTCAATGGGAATTATTAGTGAAGAGATTTCAAAATTTTATGATTTATTATGTGAATCAAAGCAACCAAATCTTATTTCATTAAAACATCAATATGCTGATTTTGCAGTATGGCAAAATGAAAAGAATCAACTTAACAAGTGGGAAAATCAACTTGCTTACTGGAAAAAAAAATTAGAAGATGTACCTTATTTATTAGAGCTACCAACAGACTTCCAAAGACCAAAGATTCAAACTTATCAAGGTGGCACTTACGACTTACCACTAAATAGGGAATTAAGTAAAAAGATAAAAGAATTTGCTAAAAGTAAAAATACAACTGTTTATAATGTATTGCTTACCGCTTTTCAAGTATTATTAGCACGTTATTCAAAACAAGAAGATTTTTTAATAGGGACACATTTTGCAGGGAGAAATCTTCTTGAGTGGGAATCACAAATAGGTTATTTTGTAAATACTGTAGTTTTACGTGCAAATTTAAAGGGAAACAATAGTTTTTCTGAACTTCTTGAACGTGTTAATCAAACTACTATAGAAGCAGCAGCAAATCAAGATATACGTTTTGAGTCGTTAGTTAAACATTTACGACCTGAGCGTAGATTAAACTATAATCCATTATTCCAAGTGGCATTTGTACTACAAAATAATAATATGGATCAATGGGATTTACAGAATATCAAGTCTGAAGTAATTAACATAGATAATGGAACGTCTAAGTTTGATTTGTCATTATTGGTAGACGAGAACGAGGGGAAATTAACTGGAAGATTTGAGTACGATAGTCAATTATTTAAGCAAGAAACAATAGAGCGGTTAGCGCAACATTGGAAACAGTTATTAACGGGCTTTCTCTTAAACCCAGAAATTAAGATTAATGAAATATCTATTTTAACAGAAGAGGAAAAATACCAACTGGAATTGTGGAATTCGAAAGCTATAGTTCGTTCACCGTATCAAAATGTGCTTCAATTATTCGAAAAACAAGTGCAAGAAAATCCGCATGCATCCGCTCTTTCATTTGAAAATAAAACATTATCTTATTTGGAACTAAATGAACAAGTAGATATGTTAGCACATGTTTTAATGAGTAGAGTTTCAGAAAGTAACTTATTAATAGGCATTTACATGGAACGCTCTATAGAAATGGTTGTCTCAATATTAGCTGTGCTCAAGGCAGGACATGCATATGTTCCAATCGATCCAGGATATCCAGAAGATCGAATTTCTTATATGTTAAATGACTCAAAGTCAGCTGCTTTATTAACTACAAAGAAGCTGAAGTCAAATTTGAGTCAGGGAGATTGGGAAACGATAGTTGTTGATGAATTAGATGAAAGGTTACCAGAAAGTATAGTAGAGAAGGTAAATAGAATAATTAAGCCTGAAGATCCTGCATATGTAATTTATACATCTGGTTCAACAGGAAAACCAAAAGGTGTAATAATACCACACAGAGCTATTCTTAATCATATGATATGGATGCAAAATGAGTTTCCTATGCAACAGGGGGATCGTATCTTACAAAAAACCCCTTTTAGTTTCGATGCGTCTATATGGGAATTCTTCGCACCTCTGTTAAATGGAGCAGAATTGGTTATGGCACTGCCAAACCTTCATACTAATCCCAAAGAGCTAATTAAATCCATACGTATGAATTCAATCACAGTTCTGCAATTAGTTCCAACTATGCTGCAACTAATCATGGAGGAAGATGAAATTAGAGAATGTACTAGTCTCAAGTATGTATTTTGTGGCGGGGAACCTTTACCATTGGCTTTACAAGAACGATTTTTTTCATGTATGCAAGCTGAATTAATCAATCTTTATGGACCCACTGAAACATGTATTGATGCAAGTTTTTGGGTTTGTCAACGTAATAGTAATCAGAAAATCGTTCCGATTGGTAATGCTATTGATAATATGCAACTACATGTAATGGATAAGTATGGTATGCCTGTTCCTATAGGGGTTTCAGGAGAGTTATGGATTAGTGGTGATGGGCTAGCTTTAGGTTATTTAAACCGTCCAGAATTAACTTCTGAAAAATTTGTATTACATGAAATTCAAGGAGTTTTATGCAAAAAGTTTTATAAAACGGGAGATTTAGTAAGACGCCTAAAAACAGGAGAAATTGAATATCTGGGCCGGATTGATCAACAAGTTAAGCTACGTGGATATCGCATTGAACTAGGAGAACTAGAAAATGTATTACTTGGCCATCCTGATATAAAACAAGCTGTAGCGACAATAAAAAATGTAGACCAGGAACATTCTTTAGTTATCTATTTTGTTGCTGATTCAAATAGAATTCCAACTGTACACGAGCTTAATTCTTTATGTAGAAATATATTGCCATCTTACATGATTCCTAACTACTACATGCAACTTGATTCTCTTCCTCTTAATCCAAGTGGAAAAGTGGATAAACAGGCATTACCAGTGCCAAAGAAAGAAAAAAAATCTGAAGAGGCATTCTCTCGTCCATTTACCGAGAGAGAAGAAGAAATTCGTCAAATTTTCTCTGAAGTATTAAAGATGGATAACATTGGATTAAGAGATAACTTTTTTGAAATGGGTGGGCACTCTTTATTAGCAATTAGAATTATTTCAAGAATTAAGGAAAGGTTCCTACAAGATATCCCAATGCATGTGTTTTTTGAAAAGCCTACAATAGAAAAATTAGCGATAGAAATTAAAGAAGTAGAAGATTTAGAACTAAAAATGACAAATCATGAATTTGAAGAAGAGATGGGTGCTTTTGAAGTAGAAGAATTAGATTTCGAAGGTCTTACAGATGAAGAAATTGAAGAAGTGTATAATCTTTTATTAACATAATTAGGAAATATAAAGTTTTGATTTGAAGGGAGAATTAAATTGGTATTCAGTGAGTTGCATAGAAATATAAAACTTCGTTTGATTGAGCAATTGATTTCACGTATTGCAGGAAATATGGTTATGCCATTTATGATTATATATTTTGTTCAACAATGGGGGGCAATGTTAGGAGGAATTGCTATGGCATGTGTAGCGATGGGGACAGTGCTGAGTAATTTCTATGGTGGCTATTCGGCAGATCGCTATGGTCGAAGGTTTATTATGTTAATAGCTGAATATGTACGTTTTTTGGCATATATCATTATGACATTGGCCATATCCCCATGGATAGAATCTCCTATTATAGTATTAGTTATGTTGATAATTGTGGGAGTTTGTAGTGGACTTGGTAAGCCGGCAGGGCAAGCCATGTTAATTGATGTTAGTACTAAAGAAAATCGTAAATTTATTTTTAGTTTTGATTATTGGTCAAACAATATTGCATTGCTATTAGGAATGATGGTAGGAGGAATTCTTTTTAAAAGCCATAAAGTGGAGTTAATGTTGGGCTTGACGGGAGCATCATTACTATCATTAATTTTCCTTCAATTTTTCATTAGTGAAACATTGGATAAAAGGGATACGGATGAAAAACCAAAAGCTAATGTTTTCAAAGAATTATGGTATAACTACAAAACTGTTATTAGAGATACTACATTTGCTTTGTTTATGCTAGCTTCTTTCCTTGAAATGTCTATTGAAATTCAAGCTAGTAATTATCTTTCTGTTCGTTTGGTTGAAAAGATTGATACCCAATCTTTATTTAGATTTGGAGATTATTCCTTTTCGGTTGATGGATATCAGGTATATTCATTAATTTATATCGTAAACACTTTAACTGTTTTAATTTTTGGAGTTTTTGTTAGTTGGGCAATTAAACGGTTAAGTGACCGATTTGTATTATTTACGGGTTTACTAGTCTATACATTTGGATATGGTTTCTTAGCTTATAGTAACAGCCCGTGGGCACTACTGTTTGTTATGGTGTTTGTTACATTAGGTGAATTGACTTATGTAACAATAAAACAATCAGTATTAGCGGATATCACACCGTCGGAAAATCGAAGTTCATATATGGCTGTAAATAACTTGTCGTATCGGGGAGCTTCATTAATAGCTCCATTATCAGTAAGTATTGGGGCTATTATGCCATATTGGGGCATGAGTGTTTTCTTCATTTTATTAGGAGTTATATCTATCCTTCTTTATCACAATGTATTAAGACGATATCATGCACAAAAGCCTGTAGATGTTGTAACGCAAAGTAGCGTTTAAAAAACGAAATAAAATAAATCTTTAAGACTAATAAGCAAGAAAATGGTATTTGATAGCTTAATAGATAAAAAAGAGAATACACCATTGTCATTTTTAAGAAAATTTTTAAGAGGGTACTCGTTATCTCAATGTTTACCCCCCCTAATTATGTTTCCTCAATATTCGTATGAACAGTTTGGGAGATAGAAAATGATTAGGAGAAGGAAGTTGAATTTTTGTAGATAAGGAATGATTGAGATGGAGAATTTTGATCTCCTACTTGCTGTGCAAAATGGTTTTTTACCCCAGGGCACGAAGTTGGATAGTGAGCTTTTGAAACAGACTTTAAAGTACAAAGATGTAATAAGTATGATTGAAAAAAGTAAATTTTGTGAGGAAGCTTGGCTTAAAGAAGAATGTGTAAAAATTGGTGTTAAAACAAATGATTGGGTTACAAGAGAAGGAATGGCGGTACTGGTAGCTAGTACTCTTCATAAAGGACAAAAGCCTGATGTTAGTAGTAAGATTTTAAATTATTTTATTGATTCAAATCGTATATCAGAATTTGCACGTCCGTATGTAGGATATGTTTTATTAAGAGGGATATATCCTCTCAGCCCTGACAAGATTTATAATCCTCATATTAAAATAGCAATGAGTGAGGCAGTAGAAATATTGAAATATTTCACATTTAAGGTTATCGACTTGTTCACTACAAATGATATTCATGGTAAAACTGAGGTTATGTTTGATAATCAAAACCAAATTCAGTTAGGTGGCATGGAGACTATTGGAGGACTCATTAATGAACGACGTAAACTCAACCCTAATGCTACGTTTGTCTTAGATGGAGGAGATGCTTGGCAAGGGACGTTGTTGTCAAATTCTTCAAATGGCGAGCTGATTCTTCAAATTATGGAGAGTTTACAATATGATGCCTCTGTTCTTGGCAACCATGATTTTGATTTTGGAATTGAGACGTTAATAAACAATATCAAACAATCAAAGGTGCCTATTTTAGCAGCAAATATAGTAGATTCTATAACTGGACAGAAAGTACCTTGGTCTAAACCGTATATCATATTAGAGCGTGATGAACTAAAGGTAGGAATTATGGGCTTAGTAACGACAGAAACTGTAACGACAACAAAAAGTAAATACATTGAAGGACTAAAATTTATAGAGCCTGCAATTATTGCACAAGAGATCGTCGGCCAATTACGCGAACAGGGTTGTCAAATAATAATAATTCTGTCACATCAGGGAATTAAACTAAAAATGGATGTGACTGAAGCAGATCAAGGAGAACTAGTGGATTTAGCAGGTAGTTTGCAGCGTGGAAGTGTAGATGCAATTATTGGGGGTCATGTTCACCAAAGATTTACAAAGAAAATAAATGATATTCCTGTGATTATAGCAGAATCTATGACGCAAGCTCTTGGACATATACAATTGTTCTTTGATTCTAATAAGCAATCTGTGGTTTTTTCAAAAATGAATTTAGTTGAGACTCATACCAAATTAACGGATGGGGACTCAGTTGTTTGTTCAATTGTAAAGAAGCACAAAAAAAGACTAGAAGCTAAAATGAACAATGTAATTACGGAAACGATAGAACCTATATGGGGTCATTCCTATCGTTATGAAATAAATGGAAATATTCCGCGTGATGGTGTAAACCCATTGGGTGATCTTATTGCAGACGCAATGCGTGAGCATGAAAAGACGGATATAGCATTTGTAAATGTTGGAACGATACGAGCGGAAATTGAAAAAGCGGGTCCGGTTACATATAAGGATTTATATTCAATCCTCCCCTTAGGTAATTATAATCGAATAGGGAAAATGAATGCGATGCAATTAAAAAAGGTATTGGAAGTACCGGACAAGTACACTGGACTACCAGCAATGCAGTTTTCTGGTTTAAAAGTAGAATGGGATGGAAGTAGGGCAATAGGTGACCGATTTATTAAAATAAAACTTTGGGATAGCACACCTATTTATGTTGATGGAGAATTTTCAAAGGACATTTTTACTATCACAACTACTGATTTTATGGCTAGTGGTGAAGGAGACGGTTATACTGTCTTTTCCGAAGTTACTCAATGGAAAGATGGAGAACTGATGCTTGATGCTTGGATTAAGCACTTACAATCCAAGAGAAAAACACAAAGGTTCCTGAAACCACCCAATGATCAACGTGATATCCGAATTGATATTCCATTTATAAGCAGTACCTAAGGGATGTCTTCTTTGGTTTATATTCTTTACAAAAGAAGAATATATGAATTTTTTGAAGATATATTGCTTAAGGATGATTACACAGTGTCATGATTCTTTGTTAAAAAGATTATCTTAGATAATTTAGATTAAATAAAAACATGGATTTTAATTTACTAAAGATGACTTCTAATAAGTTTTGATATGTATAGAAATTACTGATGTATAGTTTTAGGAAAATATGAAGTATAAACTTTTATTTCAAAATAAAGGTATTTATATATAAAAAATAAGAGGAGTGTTTTTTATGGAAGAAAATAAAATTGTTGACGAGTTTTGGGAAGGGAGAGCTAAGATTGAAGATGCACGCCTTGCAACACAATTTAGAGAAGATGATAGCTTATCTTATGATGTAGCGTTGGTAAAACAATATCTTCCTAATAATGCAAGAATATTAGATCTTGGATGTGGTACATGTACTTTAACAAATGAATTAATACCTTATGCGTCTTATATACGTGGAGTTGATAAGCAGCCTGGTTTATTGAAATTCTCAAAAGGTGGGAAAAACTTTGAAACTATAGTAGGAGATATTTCAGAATATCGTGATGATAAAAAATATGATGTAATTCTTATAATAGGTGTGCTTCAGTATATTAAGAGTGATAAGATAATAGAGAATATTTATAATAATTGTAAACATATGCTAGCTGACAATGGCTATTTAATTGTTAAACAACAATCAGGGGTAGAAGAAGATGTCGAGGTGAATCAATATTCAGAGCACTTAAAAGTAAAATATTACTCTTTATACCGACATAAAAATAAAGACGAGGCATTATTAAGAAACCAAGGTTTTGACGTAGAAATAATTAACATTTACCCTTCTAATATGAATCATTGGTCTAATACACACCATTATGCTTATATAGCAAAAAAATCTAAGAAATAAAGTTTATAGTCACATTAGTCTTTTTAGTAAAAATGTATCCTTATAAAACTAAAAATTGAAGGATTAATTAAAAGTATACAGTAAATTTAATATTAATAAACTTTTAAATAATTAGTTTTTTGTATGTATTAAATATTAATATTAGGGAGAGATGAAAGATGATTCTAAATAATATTCCACCAGAAGAAATGCTAGAGGGTAGTGATATTTTAATAATAGGTGGGAAAAATAAAGATACAGGTTATTGAAAAATAAACTATTAAAAAAATAATCTATTGATCTAATAAATATATTAAATCAATAGGTTATTTTTTAATGTAAAAACATGAATTATCCATGCTAATCCTATAAGTGAATATTTCGTTGAGTTTATTTTTGTTCGTTTACTTTAAATGAAATATTTTAATGTTGATAAAGTTTTATAATTTGGGGTTATTAATCAAAAATGAGGTATTTTGTGTTATTCTAAAGGAGAAACAAAGCGCACCATCCTGATAATATTGTGTATATTCATCCTATGTATGTCGTTTGTATTAGAAAAGAGGTTGTCCCAAAAGTAGCTAAATAGCTACTTTTGGGACAACCTCTTTCTTTACATAAAAAAAGAATCGTCCAATTTTACTATAATTAAGTCACCACAACCAAATCATCAAAAAAAGAACGATTCTCTTATGTTTATAGACTATAACAAAAAACAACTTACTTTTCCATTAGATGTTGAGGTTCATATTCCTGAACATCATCCTTCACGCGTGGTTCATACAGCTGTAGAAGCTATGGATTTCTTTATTCTCTTATCACTCAAAAATGATGTTGAAAGTCTTATTTATATGCCTACACAAAAGGAATCTATTCTTCTCTAAAAATCAAGGAACAACTCCATGAAAATATCCATTTCATGTGGCTTTCTGATGAAAAAACACCAGTTTTTCGTACAATCAATCGTTTTCGATCAGAGCGCATGAAAGACGTGATTTATGAAACGTTCTTCTCTCTTATCGACCTGTTGAAACAAAAAGGACTTGTCAAAACCGAAGATTGTTTTCTAGATGGCACAAAAATCGAGGCAAATGCCAATCGATATACGTTTGTGTGAAAAAAATCAACAGAAAAATATGATCAAAAACTAGATGAGAAGTACCAAAAGATTGTCGCTACAATTGAACAAGCAAGTAAGGAAGATCCGAAGGCTGAATTAGAAGAAATGCAAACGAAAGATGTCCATCCAGTCACTTCTGAAAAAATTACACAAACCATTCAGAACTTAGAAAAGCGCCTGCAAGATGAACCGAAAAATAAAACGATGAAAAAAGCAAAACACCAGTGAGAAAAGAATCTTCTTCCACGCAAAGTAAAATACGAAGCTCACAAAAAAATATTTCAAGAAAGAAGTAGCTTTTCGAAAACAGATACATATGCGACGTTTATGCGGATAAAAGAAGATCACATGAAAAATGGGCAACTTCACCAAAGGGTGAAATCTGCCCGAAATGAAGCTGAGTTCATTCATAGATTGTTTGAATTAGCTGTTTAATCTCTCTGTTAACAGGATATTGCCTTTCTATGGTTGTAGTGAATTGTTTTTGCACCAGA
This sequence comes from Bacillus sp. RZ2MS9, assembly GCF_001816185.2. Taxonomy (NCBI): domain Bacteria; kingdom Bacillati; phylum Bacillota; class Bacilli; order Caryophanales; family Bacillaceae; genus Bacillus; species Bacillus sp. RZ2MS9. The sequence goes on along the minus strand of NZ_CP049978.1, from coordinate 3,646,422 downwards.
ACCCTTTCAAACAACCGCTCACGTTAGATGTAAATATAAAAAGAATTGGAAAAGTATCTGGTTCTTGGAAAGCACAACTTCAAATTGACCCTACCAAATTAAAAAAATAAAGTAAGTTTAAATGAAAAAAAGAATAGAACGATGTGTATTCAATATCATGCTTATATTCTTCTTTGTGTTACTTACATGTATTTCATACATGATTTCTACTCTATCTTTTTTAATTTCATAATCATAAAAAGGTAGTAAAGTAAGTAGCCGGTTCCGTAAAGTACAGGGAACCAGCTGAAATGTGTCCAAATTGTGTTCAAACGTACAGTTTTCTTAAAATGATATGGTGATCCCTACTAGGTCTATTAGCTTTAAAAAATCTTAAGAATTTTAATTGTATTGTTTAAGGAGTAAAAGTTTGTTCCATAAACATGTTCACGTAATATGGTACAATAGCTCCTGCTTGTTGAGCATCTGCTGCATGGTTTGCTACTAGAGTAATATATTTAGTAGGAAAAGCTGAAGGTAGAGGATCTACTTTATCATAGTCATATGTATCATGAATTCCAATATATACTTTCCAAGAACTTTTTCCAGGTTGTTTTTCTGCCATCCAATCATATGAAAATTTACCGACTGTTAAATAAAAATCTAATCCTGAATTTCCAATACTAGTTGCAGCACTTTTACCCATACCGCCAATTACATTTCCACCCTGACTATTTGTCTTTTTAATTTGTTGAGCCATTTCTACTGATATCTGTGTATAGATTTTTGTTAAGGAGAACGCATTAGATAAAGAACTACCTACAGGGTACTCTCTATCACTAGGGTTATCTTGTAAAGAATGCTTTAAAAAGTTACCAGCGGTTGGACAATCTAATGTTCCCATAGCAATTGCTAATGCATTGAATTCAGAACGATACCATGATTTGGAGTTTAAGGCAGCTCGTTGTATAGGTGCCATATTAGACTGTGTGTTATTTACAGAATTTAAAGATGATTCTTGGTTCATAATATCATAGTTTTCAGCAGCGCTAGCTTGAGATTTTTTTAGTTTATCACCTATTGCTTTAGCTTCATCACCATATACGACTTTACTAGAACCTGTTTCTACAGGCTCAGTAACTTTAAAAGTCTGAGATTTGCCATCCCAAGGACTCTTAATAGTTGATCCTTCTGATATTACATGGTTTGTATCATTAGGTTCGGCGGCAAATGAAGTGATAGGACTGAGTGATACCGACATAAGTAAAGCAGCAATTGAAGTTGTTCTTAAAATTTTTTTCAATTATTATACACCCCTTTTTTATGTTTAATATATACTATAAATATACTAATAAGACATTTATAGGAAATATCAACTCCTTTATATTAACATATCCAGATGTTAATTTGCAAATGTTTTCTGAAATATGATAATCTTAATACAGTTCTTGAAAATAGTAGAGAGGATAAATAATAAAAGGAGGATAGAAAATTGTGAAAAATAATTTGTTAAAATTAATTGGTAAATCAATGATAATAGTTATATTGTGTTTCGTAGTTGCTTTTTCTATCGTTCAAATTATTTTCATTTGGGGTGTTGCTACAGGATTAGGAAGAGATGATGTAGTTGGATTTTCTAATAATAAATATGTTATTGGCCGCCCACCAGTAAGTTATAATCTCTATGAAAAAAATAGCGGAGAAACTATATTAGATAATGTTATAGGGTATAAAACGGGGAAAGTTAAAAGTTATATTAAAAATGATATAGAATACGTAGTAATAGATGAGAAGAAGGGGGATTATGTGAAAAATAAATTAGGAGATGCTTCTAAAGAAGACATGGAGCAGCTGAAAAAAATACAGGAATTGGAGTAAGAGAGTATCATTTAGTTATAAGCAAATAATAGCTTTTGCAAGTTTCCTGTTTTTCAGCATATTGCTTACTTGTAGATTCTCAATACCAATTACTATATAAATATTGTCTTACTGCTTATATTTTTTCTTTTAAAGAAAATTTAGGCATAAAAAACTGTACCCCTGATCCTTAGACTGTTGAAGTGAACTCTAAAAGTTAGACACGAATGCTAGGTAACTTTCTGGGCATGAGTCCGGTATTGAATGAGAGCACTGAAAAACTTGCATTTTTTATAAAAAAATTCATTTTAGAGAAAAATAGGGCGCTTCTTGTTCAATTTTGAACAGGAAACGCCCTATTTTTTTGCCTATTTATTACTCTTCTTCATTTAGAAGCTTTAAGATTTTTTTAGATTGATAAGGAATATCGGCGTTGCTTCCTGAATTTGCATGCCAAATAAACCCACAGTCGATGCTTGATCGTACCCGTGTTTATGCTTTCACTCACTATTTTTTTCTTCGATTTTATAGCGTTCTCGAGTTAAGCGTTTAAATTCTTCCGTTTCTTGAAAAGCTTGTTGGTCTAAATGTTCCTCTGATTTAATGGCAACTGAATAGGTTTTACTTTTTGCCCCTTCTTAAAAAAACTCTTGGAGTGGACAGACCTTACATTTTTCAACATCAAATAATAAACATTCTTGCACTTGCTCTTGGATGTAAATCTGATTTTTTACTTTTTCTTTTTGCTAAATGCTCCGCTGGACATACAAATAAACCTGCATCTTTATTAAACTTAAATTCATCTTCTTTTTTACGGATTTCTTGTGTCACAATGGGATTTAATTTCGATACTAATTGTAATTGATTTTGGCATATTGAATATTATTTTCCTCCAAATAAGCAGTATCTCCAATAACTGTATCTATTTCCATCGCTCGTTTCATCCGCTGTAATTACCGCAGCTGTAATGATGCGTTTTTCATTCATCGCAATATGCGTTTTATAATCAAAGAAAGAAGAATCCGCTGTTTTATATCTATTTAAAATATTATTTGTTTTTTTCTGTTCTTTGCTTATACGTGCAAAACCCCAGAATCCTAAAATTAAAATAAGGTATATGTTTTTGTATGTCAAAAGTTTTTTTAAGGTTAGGTATTCTTTTTTGTTCGTTTTTAATGTTTTCTACTATGTTTAGTTTTCCGGTAGCAAATACAGAAGTTAAAACAACGAAGAATGAAACTAAACAAATAGAATCAGAAATTGAAGACTATGAAGCTTTATCTCCACTTTTAGAGTTAGTAGAAAAAATGCCAGATGCTGTAGCGAATTCAGGAATTGATTCTGGGGTTGAATGGTTAAACGAAAATAAAGGATCTGAGTTTGCTGGATATACTTTTATAGCAGATGGTGATAATTTAACAGCTGTAGCGGATAACCCTAATGAATCACTTCGTGATGTTAGTTGGGATTGTATTTCTAGTGCCGGAAAAGCGATTGCTATAAATGTTATATCAATTATCAGAAAGACTTGGTGTTGATCAAAATAATATATTTGCACTAACTCAAAACAAAAAATTAAAATACGTACAAAATATAAAATATGTAATGATTGATTGTACAAAGCAAAAACAATATAAAGAACTTTATGAAATAGTCAAAAAAGAGAAAAACGAAAATAATTTCCAATCAAGAGAAGATAAACAATTTCTACTATGGTATGAAGCAATTGCTATATATCGTGTAAATAACGAAACAAGATTGGCATTAACTCTTTTAAATAATGCATTAAAAATAACTGTAACGAATGTTGATTGTTTATCAGAAAGAGAAATAGATATTATGCAATCAATTGCTATATTATATGCGGAAATTAAAGAATATGAAAAATCTATTAATATATTAAAAAATGTTTAAAAAATTTCGATAATTTGGATTTCCCTAGAGATAAAGAAATTAAATTAAAAGTTGTTTTTAATTTAACAAAATGTTTAAATCTAATGGATCAATATGAAGAATCAATAAAATACAGTGATAAGGGCATGAAAATAGCTATTAATCTAAATACCCTCTATCTATTAGGTGAATTATACTATTTTAAAGCTTCGAATTTATTAAAACTTAAACAACCTAATGAAGAAGCTGTTATTAATAACATGAAAAAAGCATTATTTATATTTGAATTAACAGAAAAATAACATTATATACAAATGATTAAAGAAAAACTTATTGAAATACAGAATGAAAAACACTCATAATTTCGTAAAAACTACCTACAAATCCCTATAGTTTTTAAACTTAGCACTATATTATTAAAAATAAAGTGGTTCAAGTCGGAAGGTACCTTAGGGTGTCTTCTCTTTATTTCTCAATATAACAACTTTAAGAATATGATATTATTTTAATGCAAAGTCCCTTTTGTGCAATGAGATAGTAGTACCCAATAAAAAAGCCCACCTATTTCCGTAGGTGGGCCTTATCTTTATTACACAATATCAATTTATACTTTCTATTTCTCATAAATCTTATGTAATTATACATATATATAAAGTTTACACTAAATAAATATTACATGTAGTAAAATATAAATTGTGGACATGTTCTATAAAGCAGATTCTTTTAAAAGACGTAACATATTGACCATTATAAAAGATATGCCTTCACTCTATTACTGATCTCAAATCTCTTATGCTTTGTAAACTAACAATCTAGTGTATATAGACGATTCTGTTTTATAGGATGTGTTTACACGTATAAACAAAGGGATAATACGGATAAATTTATACAAAATGAATGTGGTTCAAGTCGGAGGAAGGCACCTTAGGGTGTCTTTTCTTTATACATAAAAAAAACCTACACAAAGAAAAAAGCCTCAGATATTGAGGCTTTTCATACAGATATCTATTCTCTATTGTACCCTTCCTTCATAACGAGCTACTCCAGATCCATCAATATTTTTTAAATGCCACTGCATTAACCCATGACAAGTGTACTCTTGAAAAGAATCAGGATAGATTTCATCAGAATAATAAATGTATCTTTCATACTTACCATTACCAATATAGTAATAAGATTCACATATTGGTGCCATTTCGTTTACGGAACTTTCTGTACTTTCTGTACTTGCTGAAGCTGCCCCAATCCCCCCTGTCAATGCAATACCAGTTGCTAATGCTCCAACTACTAATTTCTTGAACATAATAAATCCCCCTTAAATATTTTTTATAACTTGCCCCTTAAATGTACCACCTTCAAAATTATTGTAAATATTTTGAATTTGTAGAAATATTTATTTGAACTTTGTCAATATTTGTAATGTATTTTATCAAATGAAAAATAGAGGGATTTACAATGATATGTAATAATGCATGTTCATTCAGAAAAAAATAGTGATAAAATCTAAGCAACTGTTCTATTTTTTTCAGTTATCTTTGAAATCTTACTTCTTATTTACCCAAATGGGAGGCGCTTTATGGCGTCTTTTTTTATTAAAAAGAACCTGCTCAATTTCTTCGCAAAAACATAAAGTAAATTGAATCCGTCAAATTATATGCGTACACCCTTGTTTTCCCTCTTACTTAAAGGAGGAACTATTGTTATGGGATATGGTGGTAGTTGCGGTGGCTGTGGTTTCGCTGGAGGGTTTGCTTTACTTGTTGTACTCTTTATCTTATTAATCATTATCGGGTGCAGCTGCTTCTGCTAAAAAACTGTCGGAAAAGACGCCTTTGGGTGTCTTTTCTTTATGTGAAGAACATAATTTTCGGCTTATAAGGGTCACCATATCATTTTAAGAAAATGGTACGTTAAGAAGTTTATAAAGGTTAATAGGGATTAATAAATGTTTATTAATATTTTGCGACATGTTTATAAACATGACAAACCTTGATTTTATATGGATTAAAATTTTGTTCTTAAAGGTATACCTTTATAAACTTTAGTTCACTTTCATCATTGTTGTATGGAACTCTTCTTTTCTGATAGGGGGAGGATCTATACATTGGGAATATGTCAATTTCTTTGGTGCATAGAATATTGAGGAGTTACATTTGACTAATTTACAAACCTTACATCCTTTTTATATAAAAGAGCTGACTTATTTTTAATAAGGAAAAATCTAGATGTCCTTACCTGAACGTACTTTGCTTGTTTTTTGAAATGTTAATGTTGCTCTTTGTAGTGCAAAGAATAAGATTATTAAATATTAAGAATAGTTAGTATTTATTGTATCAATTTACTACATATTACATTTATGTAAATATTATTATAATGATTTTTTTAAAACTTTCCCCTAATAAAGTTTTGAAAGAGTTGTCTCTGTATTCTCCATGTTGTAAATATGCAAAGAAGAGAGAAAATTAATATTATTATAATGGGATTTTAAAATGAGATTTATAGCATATTAATAGAAATAATACCCTTAATTTCGACGTAATGGAATGAATCTGGAAGGGGGGGCTATGTTACCAGCTTGTACAAATAAAGAAATTATTGTTTCAACAGGCAATGGCTAATCAATCGCTGAAATAGGTACTTTCCGTGTGAAAGTTGAAAATGCTGCTGGTTCAATTGATACAATGTAAACAGAGTCAGTAAAATTAACACGATAAAATCATTGAAAATTGGGAGGGATTTCACATGAAACCATGGAAAAAGAAAATGGGTATGACAATGTTGGCTTCAGCAATCGCATTAGGAGGTGTAGCTACTCTAGAATTAGTTAACCCCGTATCAAAAGCAGCTGCGGCTTCAGGTTACGGAGCTAGCGTAAATACAACAAAGGCAAATTATTATGTTGGTACAGATGCATATATGAATATTAAAATTAAAAATAACAACAAGGCTTATGAAGTTGAGCTTCGTATGCAACCACAAATTCAGCGTGCAAATGGCAAGTGGGAAAATGTGAACAAACCTTTAATTTCTTGGTTTGTACCTGGAGAATATGTAGGAATGAACATTGATATTGGTAAAGTCAATTATGATGGCGTAGGCATTTATGAAAAGGGAAAATATCATTTGAAAGTTGATACGTACAAAACAACATCTTCAGGTTCTGTATATTTAGGAACGTTTAACACAGACGTATTTTATTTAAAATAATATCAATAACAAAACTCCCTTTTAGGGGTTTTCAGAGTAAGGTAAGAGGTATCGAGGATTTAATAGTAGATTCTTTTTAGGAATTTTTAGGGTGGAAAAATACTAACCATATAGAAGTATATTTATAGCGGACGCTCCTATGATGGAAGTATCCGTTTTTTGTTTTATCAGAAAAAGGGTATCGTAATGGGAGCATAAATAATTGACTACGATAATAGGGTAAGATCGCTTCTGCCAAGGACAAGTAATTTATCATTCGCATTCCCTTTCTTTAAAATTCCGGATGAACTATTGTATACTTAGTTTTTACTAGTCCTTTCATGTCCATTAGCTTAAGAAACGCAAATACCCCAAAATAAAAGAATTGACATGTCAGGTAAAAATGTACAATCTTTTGTTTTGGGACGTTATAAAATTCTTAAGTTGATAGATATGTATGATGCCTCCTAATTAGCGAATTAATAATCAAAATTTTTTTATAGTGGACAAGAGGGCCTTAGTTTATCTGGTTACCTAAGCAACTATGAAAATATGTTCTTTTTCTTTGTTATATAAAATTTATATAGTAAAAGCATAATTTAACAAAGCGGACCATTGAACCCGTAAATCCATTCTTCACATATCTCAAACATTGTTTCATAACTAAAATATTTTAAACAAATGTTTGTTTCATTTTCTCATAACTAACTTCTGAATCATATAAGTAAAAAACAGAAGAAAACACCATTAACATATATTCGAAAATTACATTTAGTTATAAAATGAAATTCATATTATAATATTTAATTAATCTATTATGATATCAACGTTGATTTAAAACCAGTCTATATAAAATCAATAAATGAGATTTTTAGAGGAAGGGTGGGCCTATATTTATTAATTTACGTAATTTTCAAACATTAAAATTCAGGATTTTAATATTTGTTATATAATGAAATCAAGCCGTAATCAATATGTTTTCCCCGTTATGAATAATGAGATAATTTATGTGTCCCGTGTAATCGCTTTAAAGAAAAAAGAACTTGTATGAAGTGACCCCTAAAAGTTAGACACGGTTATTTCATTAGGCAGCTTGATAAAAGTGAGTCCGGTATTGTACCGGGCTCATTTTTAATTTTGCCTTAATCCGTTTCGTATTATAATAATCTATATATTTTTCTAATTCTATTTTAAAGTGCTCTACATTTTCAAATTCTTTTATGTATAGGAACTCTGACTTCATAATCCCAAAGAAATTTTCTATTACTGCGTTGTCGTAACAGTTGCCTTTTCGAGACATACTCTGGACGATAGCTCTTGATTCAAGTGTCTGGACGTACTGTCCCATTTGATAATGCCATCCTTGATCCGAATGCATCAGTAGCTGGTGGGTTTCAGGTAAACGTTCCAATGCTTTCTCTAACATGTCTGAAACAAGCGAATACGTCGGTCTAGAACCAATTGTATAGGTAATAATTTCACCATTATACAAATCTAATACAGGTGATACATACAGTTTTTCTCCAAACAATTTAAACTCTGTGATGTCTGTTACCCACTTTTGATTCGGTGCATCTGTATGAAAATTACGCTCCAAAATATTAGGTGCGATTCTACCGACTTTTCCTTTATAGGATTTATATTTCTTCATACGCACGACCCACTTTAACCCAAGTCTTTCATAATGCGCTGAACCTTCTTGTGGTTCACTTTTTGGCCACGATTCGTTAATTCATCACGAATGCGACGGTAACCATAACGACCTTCATTTTCCTCATAAATCGCTTTAATCTCAGCTTTCAAATCGGCATCTACATCTGGACGATTCATTTTCTTTACTAAATCATAATACGTGCTTCGAGGAATAGTAGCTAGCTCCACAAGTGCCTTCACCGAATATTTATGCCTTAATTCATAGACTACTTGCGCTTTGTCTTGTTTTGTGATTTTTCCTTGTTTTGAACTAAGGCATTTCACTTTTTTAAGTACTCATTTTCCATCTCAAGCTGTTTAATGCGTGCTTCAAGTGCTTCGACTGACCCTTCAGCTAAAGGTTGTTTTAATTGTTTATTTGAATCTTTTTTCATGGATGGACGCCCCTTTTTCTTAGATTGAAGGGCATCAATTCCTTGTGTTTCGAGCTGTTTTTTCCAAACAGAAATCGTTGAAGGGGCAGGAATATTAAAAATAGCTGCCGTCTCAAATAAGGACATACCGTTTTCAATCATAAAGTTTAGTACGTCTAGTTTAAATTGTTGTGTGTAATTTGTACATCGTTTTAGAAAAGCTTCCAGACCATTCTGTTTATATTGGTTTACCCAATTCAAAATGATTGTGTCACTTATACCGAGCGATCTGCCCATTTCTCGATAACTTTCATTCCCGTTCAAATAACGTAGAACGATTTGTATTTTTTCATCAGCTGTAAATTTAGCCATAGAAAAACTGCACCTCCAATTGTTAGACTGTGTCTAACAATTGGGGTGCAGTTCAGTTTCCTCGCTCTTTTTTATTTGTCATAAACAATATATGATGAAATTTAAGCGATTCTAAATACAGTAAGGCGGATGTTAGTATTTCCTGTCGCAGGGATCGTAATCTCATTAAGAGTAGATTGAACAGAAATTCTTGCACCAGCTGCTAATGTTTCTATTGTAGTAAATGAAAGTGAGTCGCCTATTAAATTTGAAGAGAAATTATCAGTTGCGACTGCTCCATTAATTGAAATTCCTACTCCGAGTGGAGCGCATCCTGGCGCAGTTGTAGAAATGGATACGCTAATTACATAAATACCACCATTAATAACAGTAACTGTATCTGTGCCGTTGAAGATAATATTGTTTACGTTAATTGCAGTACTAAAAATAAAATTATTAAATTGCAGTACTGTTTGCTGAATATTGTTTGTTACAACAATTGTTGCTATAGGGAAGCTAGGTCCAGTAGGCCCAGTAGGTCCGGTAGGTCCACCAGAAGGTCCAGTAGGTCCAGTAACTCCTATGCCAGTAGCACCCGTTGGTCCTTGAATGCCTTGAGGTCCGGTAGCGCCTGTGTTACCTTGAACACCTTGAGGTCCAGTAGCACCCGTGTTACCTTGAGGTCCCTGAGGTCCAGTAGCGCCAGTAGCACCTGTGTTACCTTGAGCACCTTGAGGTCCAGTGGCACCGGTAGCGCCAGTAGCACCCGTGTTACCTTGAGCACCTTGAGGTCCAGTAGCACCAGTAGCACCCGTGTTACCTTGAGCACCTTGAGGTCCAGTGGCACCGGTAGCGCCAGTAGCACCCGTATTACCTTGAGCACCTTGAGGTCCAGTAGCGCCGGTAGCACCTGTGTTACCTTGAGCACCTTGAGGTCCAGTAGCACCCGTGTTACCTTGAACACCTTGAGGTCCAGTGGCACCAGTAGCGCCGGTAGCACCCGTGTTACCTTGAACACCTTGAGGTCCGGTAGCGCCAGTGTTACCTTGAGGTCCAGTAGGTCCAGGAGGCCCGCCAGAAGGTCCGGTAGGTCCGGTAACTCCTATACCAGTAGCGCCAGTGGCACCGGTAGCACCCGTGTTACCTTGAACACCTTGAGGTCCAGTGGCACCAGTAGCACCCGTGTTACCTTGAACACCTTGAGGTCCGGTAGCGCCCGTGTTACCTTGAGGTCCCTGAGGTCCAGTAGCGCCAGTAGCACCCGTGTTACCTTGAACACCTTGAGGTCCGGTAGCGCCAGTGTTACCTTGAGCACCTTGAGGTCCAGTAGCACCCGTGTTACCTTGAACACCTTGAGGTCCAGTGGCACCGGTAGCGCCAGTAGCACCCGTGTTACCTTGAACACCTTGAGGTCCAGTGGCACCGGTAGCGCCAGTAGCACCCGTGTTACCTTGAACACCTTGAGGTCCAGTGGCACCGGTAGCGCCAGTAGCACCCGTGTTACCTTGAACACCTTGAGGTCCAGTGGCACCGGTAGCGCCAGTAGCACCCGTGTTACCTTGAACACCTTGAGGTCCAGTGGCACCGGTAGCGCCAGTAGCACCCGTGTTACCTTGAACACCTTGAGGTCCAGTGGCACCGGTAGCGCCAGTAGCACCCGTGTTACCTTGAACACCTTGAGGTCCAGTGGCACCGGTAGCGCCAGTAGCACCCGTGTTACCTTGAGCACCTTGAGGTCCAGTAGCACCCGTGTTACCTTGAACACCTTGAGGTCCGGTAGCGCCCGTGTTACCTTGAGCACCTTGAGGTCCAGTAGCACCCGTGTTACCTTGAGCACCTTGAGGTCCAGTGGCACCGGTAGCGCCAGTAGCACCAGTGTTACCTTGAGCGCCTTGAGGTCCAGTAGCGCCGGTAGCACCTGTGTTACCTTGAACACCTTGAGGTCCAGTAGCACCAGTGTTACCTTGAGCGCCTTGAGGTCCAGTAGCGCCGGTAGCACCTGTGTTACCTTGAGCGCCTTGAGGTCCAGTAGCACCAGTAGCGCCGGTAGCGCCTGTGTTACCTTGAACACCTTGAGGTCCAGTAGCACCTGTGTTACCTTGAACACCTTGAGGTCCAGTAGCACCAGTAGCACCTGTGTTACCTTGAACACCTTGAGGTCCAGTAGCACCAGTAGCGCCAGTAGCACCAGTGTTACCTTGAGCGCCTTGAGGTCCAGTAGCACCAGTAGCACCTGTGTTACCTTGAGGTCCCTGAGGTCCAGTAGGTCCAGGAGGCCCGCCAGAAGGTCCAGTAGGTCCGGTAACTCCTATACCAGTAGCACCAGTGTTACCTTGAGGCCCAGTGGCACCGGTAGCGCCCGTAGCACCCGTGTTACCTCGAGGCCCAGTGGCACCGGTAGCGCCCGTAGCACCCGTGTTACCTCGAGGCCCAGTGGCACCGGTAGCGCCAGTAGCGCCCGTGTTACCTCGAGGCCCAGTGGCACCGGTAGCACCAGTAGCGCCCGTGTTACCTTGAGGTCCAGTGGCACCAGTAGCGCCCGTGTTACCTTGAGGCCCAGTAGCGCCAGTAGCGCCCGTATTACCTCGAGGCCCAGTGGCACCGGTAGCGCCTGTGTTACCTTGAGGTCCAGTAGCGCCAGTAGCGCCCGTGTTACCTCGAGGTCCAGTGGCACCGGTAGCGCCAGTAGCGCCCGTGTTACCTTGAGGTCCAGTAGCGCCAGTAGCGCCCGTGTTACCTTGAGGTCCAGTAGCGCCAGTAGCGCCCGTGTTACCTCGAGGTCCAGTGGCACCGGTAGCGCCAGTAGCGCCCGTGTTACCTCGAGGTCCAGTAGCGCCGGTAGCGCCCGTGTTACCTCGAGGCCCAGTAGCGCCGGTAGCGCCCGTGTTACCTCGAGGCCCAGTGGCACCAGTAGCGCCTGCTGGTCCAGTAGGTCCGGTAGGTCCTTGAATGAACGAAGCAGAATTAACTAGAGCAGTTTGTAATGCTGCTATTAATTTAAGGAGCTCTTGAAGTGTGCAAGGGTCAATTCGGAATAATTTTGTAATGTATAGTAAATAGTTAATGAGATTTTGAAGCTCAATAAATACAGCGCTTGCTACAAAGGTTGGATTTCTTAATATAGTTATTAAGTTTTTAATAATAGCTAACCCTTGTGCTTTCAGGGAGGAAGTAGCGTCTAGTGAACAAATAAATTTACTCAGTAGGTTCAATGTATCGATTAAGTCTTCAATATTTTGGGGAGATGGATTTGCGAAAAGTTTTGGGATTATTTTTGTTAAATCAATAATAATCGCACGAAATGTTCTAAGTTGAGCTTTAGTAATTGGGATTGATGGAGTATTCGGGATTCGTCCGGCGCTACTTGGAAAGCATGGTTTGGAGAATTTGTTTTGATTGTCGTTATAACGAGACATTAAATCTCTCCTTTCTCACGAAAATGTGAACGAAACTCATCATAGTAGATGCAGAAATTAGTTAAATGGTCATAGTAAAATCGTTTGTTTAAAGAAAAAATAGAAAAAACGCCTTACAATAAGGCGTTTTTTCTATTTTCTGCGTATTGATAATATCGCTTTAAGGAAATTTTTGATTTGAATCCAGCGAGTTTTATAATTTCTGATTCAGGAGTTTCTTTTTTTATTAAGTTTAAAATATAGGTGTTACGAAAATGTTGTCCGGAAATTCCTTTACGTAAATTGGCTCTAGCCACTTCGAGGCGAATCATTTTTTGTATAGCAATTTCCGTTAATGCCTTTGGTGCATCATTTTCATATACCCACCTGTATGTTCCACGGTTAAAATCGAATGCGACAAATAATGGATCATCACTATGGTATTTAGGACGAACTGGTTCTGGGATGCTTTTGTAATAATTATATAGTTGTTTTTTGTCTTCTTTTGCTAATGTAATTGTTCTTTCTACACCTGCGGTTGCTGGGATTGATAATGTATTAGTTTCAAAGTGAACGTGATGCATTGTTAATGCTGTAAGTTCCTGTAAGGATAAACCGTAGTCAATCAATAGATTTAAAATAGCAATATTGCGATCCGTTAATAAAGGGCGCACAGGAAGTTGTTTTTCTGAAAGTCCTTCTAATGAAGTGACTATATACTTTAACCTTTTTTCTTCATCAGGTGAAATGAAATCTTCGTTACGAAGTGTACGGTCTGGTTGAATAGATATTTCCATATTCTTCAATGGATTAGGAATGTTTAGAAAATGATGCATTCTATTTAGTACAATAAATACACGATGCATCGTTTTTTCTGAGTAATGTCGATTCGTTTTTAAATCGGAAAAGTAATCTTCGTAGTCTTTTGTACAAAGTGTAGCCCATATATTACTGGAAGGGAGCTTTTTGTTTTTTTCTAACCAATGTCCGAAGTCTTCAATGTCATAAACATAACGTTTAATAGTTGAGGGTTTTCGGCCTTTATTCAATAAAAAAATAGAAAAGGCTTGTATTGTATCATGGAATTCCGTTGTCTCCATAGTCCCACCACCTTAATTATTTCTTATATTATAGCAAACTTTTCTGAAAATAGGCATTTACAAGGGGGACAGGAATAATAATATTTGGTGAGTGGATAAAATGAGGTGATTGTATGGAACAATCGATGCGAAAGAAAAACAACAATCAAATTAATATTGTGTTAAACCATCGAAAGAAAATTTCTTTGCCAGCCGCAGAAAATAAAACGGTAATTTCAAATGAAACTGCAATTAAACATGAAATGCTGCAGAGAATTGAAGAAGAGATGGGGAAGCTTGTTGGGATGGAGGATATAAAAAAGATAATAAAAGAAATATATGCTTGGATTTATGTGAATAAAAAAAGACAAGAAAAGGGATTGAAGTCAGAGAAGCAAGTACTTCATATGCTGTTTAAAGGGAATCCAGGTACAGGGAAGACAACTGTTGCTAGAATGATAGGAAAATTGCTGTTTGAGATGAATATTCTATCGAAAGGTCACTTGGTTGAAGCTGAACGTGCTGATCTTGTAGGAGAGTACATCGGCCATACAGCCCAAAAAACAAGAGATTTAATAAAAAAAGCAATGGGAGGTATTTTGTTTATTGATGAGGCGTATTCTTTAGCTCGAGGAGGAGAGAAGGACTTTGGAAAAGAAGCAATTGATACGCTTGTAAAACATATGGAAGATAAACAACATGGTTTTGTATTGATTTTAGCTGGATATTCAAGAGAGATGAATCACTTTCTTTCATTAAATCCAGGGCTTCAATCTCGTTTTCCATTTATTATTGAGTTTGCGGATTACTCGGTAAATCAGCTATTGGAAATTGGGAAGAGAATGTATGAAGATCGTGAATATCAGTTATCAAAAGAAGCTGAATGGAAATTTAGGGATCATTTACATGCGGTGAAGTATTCGTCGCAAATTACATCGTTTAGTAATGGGCGATATGTACGGAATATTGTTGAAAAATCAATTCGTACACAGGCGATGCGGTTGTTGCAAGAAGATGCGTATGATAAAAATGATTTAATTGGAATATCGAGTATGGATTTGATGCTCGAAGAGGAGACGCACAGTACATAAACTGTGCGTCAATTTTTGTGTATAAGTTCGTTTACTCTTTTTTTGCTTTTTCTTGGTGTGTTTTATGGAAGTGTTCCATTTTAGCGCTCTTTTCGTGTGCTGAATTAGGATCGTGTCCAAATTGATTTACTGAGCTTTTTTGAGCTCCTTTATTAACGTGGTTTGTCATTTGTATTCACCTCACTTTAAAAATTAGTATAAACATTATATAAAGAAAAAATCGTTAGAAAAGAAAAACCTCTTTACGATATGTAAAGAGGTTAGATTGCTATTTATGCATTGAACGTTCTTTCGTTTCGATACGTCTGTGCGGTAAATGCCATTTGTAATGAATAGAAACCATGCGGAAGCAAACAATTAAAATGAATAGAATGTAAAGAGCCCAATCGCTAACAATAATTTGAGCTCCAATTAAGAAACCTGCTAAAATTGTCCAAAAGGCATATACTTCAGCTCGAAGAACGAGAGGTTTTCTGCGGGCTAAAAGATCGCGAATGATACCGCCGCCGATACCAGTTAAAACAGCTGCTACAATTGTGGCGCTAATTGGTAAATTTAATTTTTGGGCATATAATGCTCCTTGTACAGCAAATGCCGATAAGCCGATAGCGTCAGTGATATTTTCCCACTTTTTCCAATGTCTAATTAACTTATTTGGAAAAAGAAAAATAATAGTCATTGATAAAAGTGCGATTTGGAATAACATGTCTTGTTGCCAAAACGCGACAATCGGATAACCGATTAATAAATTACGAAGGGCACCTCCCCCAAATGCGGTTGCCATTCCTAAAATATACACCCCGAAAATATCATAATCCTCTTCCATTGCAACAATGGCTCCGCTTAGTGCGAAAGCGATTGTGCCTATGATGCTAAAAATCTCCCATGCCATGAATTTTCTCCCCCGCTAACTAGATGAAATGTGCTTCCTCTGCTATTATATTAGAAGGTTTAAATTTCGAAAAGGATGAGTGAACATATTTGATGGAAGAAAAAGAAAAAGTCATATTAGTAGGCTGTCAATTGCCACAAGATGATGATGAAAAATTTATGCATTCCATGAAAGAGCTTGCATCACTAGCGAAGACTGCACGAGCAGAATTGTTAGTGTCAACAACGCAAAAACGACCAAAGTTTCATCCGGCAACTTACATAGGTAAAGGGAAATTAGAAGAGCTTACAATGTTAACTGAAGAGTTAGAGCCGGATGTTATTGTATTTAATAATGAATTAACGCCGAGTCAAATTCGGAATTTATCCTCAGTATTAGATGCAAGAGTAATTGATCGAACGCAACTAATACTGGATATTTTTGCGCAACGTGCGAAGTCGAGGGAAGGTAAGCTTCAAGTAGAATTAGCTCAGTTGCAATATACAATGCCGCGTCTTATGGGGCAAGGATTGTCCTTATCGCGTCTTGGTGGTGGTATTGGAACAAGAGGACCGGGTGAGACGAAATTAGAGACGGATCGTCGTCATATTCGATCGCGTATTGATGAAATAAAGAAACAACTTGCAGTTGTTGTGGAACATCGAAAAAGATATCGTGAGAGAAGAAAAGATAATAAAGTATTTCAAGTGTCATTAATAGGGTATACAAATGCAGGGAAATCGACACTGTTTAATAGATTAACGGAAGCTGATACGTTTGAAGAAAACCTTCTGTTTGCAACATTAGACCCAACGACAAGGAAGATGCCGTTACCTTCTGGTTATACAGTATTACTAACTGATACTGTTGGTTTTATACAAGATTTACCTACTTCATTAATCGCTGCTTTTCGTTCAACACTGGAAGAAGCGGGGGAAGCAGATGTCATTTTACATGTAGTTGATTCCGCGGATCCTAACTACATAGGGCATGAAAAAACAGTAAAAAGATTATTATCAGAACTTGAAATTAACCATATTCCTGTTATTACGTTATATAATAAAAAAGATGAATTACATCAAAACTTTATTCCGTTTCCGAAAAGTGATTTCTTAATGACTAGTGCTTTTGAAGAAAGTGATTTATTGCGTATAAAAGAAGCGATAGAAACGAAGATGAAGAAAGAAATGGATCGTTATCGAGTGGAAATCCCTCCGAGTGAAGGTAAGTTGTTAACGCTTTTAAAGACGGAAACTCTATTAGCAAAGATGGAGTTTCTAGAAGATAAATTTGTATATGATTGTGCAGGGTATATTTTTACTCATTCATCGCTTAATGTGCAATTAAAGAGATTTTTAGTGGAAGAAGGAGAAAATAAAAATGTTTGATCGTTTGAAAAATGGAGAAAAAATTGCTCCAATCGTAAAAGAAGTAGAGAGTCAGATTACAGAAGTACATAAACGTGCGGATGAAGTAATTGAAAGCAATCAGTTTCGTGTATTAGAAAGTTTTCGTAAACATAAAATTAGTGACTCGCATTTTATCCCGACAACAGGTTATGGTTATGATGATATTGGCCGTGATACGTTAGAAAAAGTGTATGCTGATGTATTTGGGGCGGAAGCTGGACTTGTTCGTCCGCAAATTATTTCAGGTACTCACGCTATCTCTACAGCGTTATTTGGTATTTTACGCCCGGGAGATGAGTTATTGTATATTACTGGGAAACCGTATGATACGTTAGAGGAAATTGTTGGTGTGCGTGGGAAAGGTGTAGGTTCATTTAAAGAATATAATATAGGTTACAATGCAGTTCCGCTAACTGAAGCTGGGCTTGTTGATTTTGAGGCTGTTGCAGCAGCGATTCATAATAATACGAAAATGATCGGTATTCAGCGCTCGAAAGGTTATGCTACTCGTCCATCGTTTACTATTTCTCAAATTAAAGAGATGATCGCGTTTGTTAAAGAAATTAAACCTGATGTTGTTGTGTTTGTAGATAACTGTTATGGCGAGTTTATTGAAGAGCAAGAGCCATGTCATGTTGGTGCAGATTTAATGGCGGGTTCGCTTATTAAAAACCCGGGCGGTGGAATTGTTAAAACTGGTGGTTATATTGTCGGGAAAGAACAGTATGTTGAAGCGTGTGCATATCGTTTAACATCTCCGGGAATTGGCGCGGAAGCTGGAGCGTCTTTATACAGTCTGCAAGAAATGTATCAAGGGTTCTTCTTAGCGCCACATGTTGCAGGACAAGCGCTGAAAGGTGCAATTTTTACAGCTGCGTTTTTAGAAAAGTTAGGAATGAACACGTCACCAGCGTGGAATGCACCAAGAACAGACTTAATTCAATCTGTTCAATTTGATGATAAAGACCGTATGATTGCCTTCTGCCAAGCGATTCAATATGCATCTCCAATTAATTCGCATTTTACTCCGTATGCAAACTATATGCCAGGCTATGAAGATGATGTAATTATGGCTGCGGGAACATTTATTCAAGGTGCAAGTATTGAATTGTCTGCTGATGGTCCAATTCGTCCGCCTTATGTTGCTTACGTCCAAGGTGGGTTAACTTATTCACATGTGAAGATTGCGATTTGTTCTGCAATTGATGCATTAATTGAAAAAGAATTATTAACAATTTCTTAAGGGAAGCTGTCGATTTCGGCAGCTTTTTTCGTATAAAAGTAATGATTTATGCGATTAGAAAAAAGAATGAAAAAATTCATAAAAAAAATTATAAAAAATCATGTAAGAAAAGCTAACATCTATTGACACTAAACATAACATAGTATAAAATGAGAAGCAGTTAAGGCGAAGGAGGAACTGAAAAATGAAAGAAGATAGACGTTCTGCCCCGCTGTTTCCTATTGGTATTGTTATGGATTTAACACAATTGTCTGCACGTCAAATTCGCTACTATGAAGAGCATAATCTTGTTTCTCCAACCCGTACAAAGGGGAATCGTAGATTATTTTCATTTAACGATGTAGATAAGTTGTTAGAAATTAAAGATTTGTTAGATCAAGGCTTGAATATGGCTGGTATTAAACAAGTGTTACTAATGAAAGAAAATCAAACAGAAGCAGTGAAAGTAAAAGAAGAAACGAAAGAAATTTCAAAAACTGAGCTTCGCAAAATACTTCGAGATGAACTACAACATACAGGTAGATTCAATCGAACTTCATTGCGACAAGGTGACATTTCAAGATTTTTTCACTAAAGATAACTGATTCTGAAGGCGATTAGAGGGACTAAGGAGGAATTTATAATGTCTAGATACACAAAAGAAGATATTTTCCGTTTGGCGAAAGAAGAGAATGTAAAGTATATCCGTTTACAATTTACGGACCTTTTAGGGGTAATTAAAAACGTAGAGATTCCAGTGAGACAATTAACGAAAGCTCTTGATAACAAAATGATGTTTGATGGATCTTCGATTGAAGGTTTCGTACGTATTGAAGAATCTGATATGTATTTATATCCTGATTTAGACACTTGGGTAATTTTCCCTTGGACAGCTGAAAAAGGTAAAGTAGCTCGACTAATCTGTGATATTTACAATGCAGATGGCACTCCATTTGATGGAGACCCACGTAACAACTTAAAACGTGTGTTAAAAGAAATGGAAGCTTTAGGATTTTCAGACTTCAATCTTGGACCAGAGCCAGAATTCTTCCTATTTAAGGTTGATGAAAAAGGAAATCCAACATTAGAACTAAACGATAACGGTGGATACTTCGACCTTGCGCCGATGGATCTAGGGGAAAACTGTCGTCGTGATATCGTTCTTGAACTTGAAGAAATGGGATTTGAAATTGAAGCATCTCACCATGAGGTTGCTCCAGGGCAGCACGAAATTGACTTTAAATATGCAAATGCAATTCGCTCATGTGATGACATTCAAACATTCAAACTTGTTGTAAAAACAATTGCTCGTAAACATGGTTTACACGCAACGTTTATGCCAAAACCACTATACGGTGTGAACGGTTCAGGTATGCACTGTAACTTATCATTATTTAAAAATGGTGAGAACGTATTCTTTGATGCAAACGGTGACTTACAATTAAGTGATGATGCTCGTCACTTCATCGCAGGTATTTTAAAACATGCACCAGCATTTACAGCGATAGCAAACCCAACTGTAAACTCATACAAACGTCTAGTGCCTGGATATGAAGCGCCTTGTTACGTAGCATGGTCTGCACAAAACCGTAGTCCGTTAGTACGTATCCCTGCATCTCGTGGTATTAGTACACGCGTAGAAGTACGTAGTGTTGACCCAGCTGCAAACCCATATTTAGTAATGGCTACATTATTAGCTGCAGGTCTTGATGGAATTAAAAACAAATTAACTCCACCAGCAGCAGTAGATCGTAACATCTATGTAATGACAAAAGAAGAGCGCGAAGAAGCAGGTATCGTTGACTTACCAGCAACATTAGCGCAAGCATTAGTTACATTACAATCTAATGAAGTAGTATGCGGTGCACTAGGAGAACACTTACTTGAGCACTTCATCGAAGCGAAAGAGATTGAGTGGGATATATTTAGAACACAAGTTCACCAATGGGAACGCGATCAATATATGTCTCTATACTAAGAGGCTTGAACCCTTGATACAACTCGTATCAAGGGTTTTTTAATTCCCAATTATTACACTTTTATGTGGTTGCAAAATGAAAAAAGCCACATAAAAGCCACGAATTAATAACAAGTAGTGATATCATAGAAAAACATTATCAGATAAACGTAAGTTTTATATAATTTGTGAAATGAAAAAGCCTTGATACTACGGTATCAGGGCTTTTTTAGTGAAGTTATTGGATATATTAACTACTAGGTAATGGATTATTTTTGGTTATTTTGAATCATGTTACTAAGAAAATCTTTTCAAAAGAATTAATTTTATCTTTTTTTAAATCACTTGTGCTATAACTTAATAATTCTTTACTGCCTGTACAACGCGACCAATTATTTTTACATCTTCAGCTGAAAGGTCGTAAGTTTTTGGTTCGTGGATAGGGTCATTACTCAATGGTATTAAAGTAATGATGCTTCCGGATTTTGAAATCTTTTTCACGGTAGCATCATAACCATTGACTTTTACAACAGCAATTTGTCCGTTTTCAACATAAGGAGTTTCCTCTACTAAAACATAAGAACCATCAGGGAATTCGAGATTCATGCTAGTGCCTTTTACAGTAAGATAAAAATACTTTTTACGCTTGTTTAAAAATGTACTCAGCATGGGTAAATAGCCTTCAATATTTTCTTCGGCGAATATAGGTGTACCAGCTGCTACAGAACCAATGATAGGAATATGAATAATGTTTGATTGATCGTTTTGGATGGTTTCATAAATAGAAACTTCTTCTTTAACAGTATTGTCCTCTTGAGTTGCGAGTCTTTCTAAATCATCAGTAGTGATTCCTAATCCCTTACAAACTTTTATGACATTATCAACAGACGCTTTACCAATCCCTCTTGATAACATGGATTGCAGTGTTGTGGGGGGGAGACCTATTTTTTCGGCGAAGGCTCTTTTGCTATAGCCAGCTTCTTTTATTAAGCGTGTTACAACCTCTGCTTTTTTCATTACTTTCACCATCTTTCTTATTAAAATGTATACGATATTGCGTATTTCTGTATATATCATAACCTAACTAAAATTGTTAGTAAATAGAAATATATACGAAATTGAGTATTTAAATACGTTTTTTTGTTGACTAAATACGGAATTGAGTTTATATTTAAATGGAAATGAACGCAATATCGTACAAGGGGAACAGGTGGTGAGTCAATGTATCCGAATTTGCGTGCAGAGATGGCGAGAAAAAGAATTATGATTACACAAATTTCTTCGCATCTGAAACTTCGCCACGCAACAGTGAGCGACAAAATAAATGGTAAATTTCGTTTTTATTATGATGAAGCTTTTGAAATTAAGAAAACTTTTTTTCCAGAACATAGTTTGGAATATCTTTTTGAATTTGAAGAAAATGAAGCGAGTTGAAATCGGAGGAGATTTACTTAAAATGTAACGCTATAATCGAATTATTAAATGATGATTTAATAAGAGGGTTCATATCAAAGTATTTAATTTAAATTCCGATAACTAGTTAATTTGTAAAAAGAAAGTAACGAATTATGGGTAGTGCGAAATTATCTCAATGCAATAAAGATAGCCCAAAATTAGTAGTGAGGAGGAGATGAGGATGAGGCAATTAACTGACTCATCAGTACATAGTTCATTAGTATTTGAAGTTAATGGCAAAGTAGTAACGGATAGTTTGGTAATTGCGAAGATACTCAAAAAAAATCACTTGGACGTTTTGAAGGAAGTTCGAAAACAAATTGTATATGTAGGTGAAGAGTTTGGAGGAGAAAATTTTCACGAGTCCACTTATGTTAATTCAAAGAACAGGCGAATCTCTAAATATGATTTAACAGAAGAAGCATTCACGTTACTTGTTATGGGATATACCAGTAGAGAAGCGGTTGGAATGAAAATTAAATTTATGAAAGAGTTCAAACGAATGAAGCAGTATATACAAAATCAACAAAATGTGCCAAAGGATCCAATGGGGGTTTTAAAGTTAACATTTGCTGCGTTAGAAGGACATACTCAGGAGATACAAGAGATTAAGTCTGAGGTGAAGGGATTGCGAGAAAATATGCCGCTTTATGCTATCGAGTGTGAAGAAATAACAAGGGCTGTAAAAAGGTTAGGCGTTATATTATTGGGAGGTAAAAATTCAAATTCTTATCAGGATATCGGCCTTAGAAGGAAGTTATATAGAGACATTTACAGTCAGTTACATCGGGAATTTGGTGTGAATAGTTATAAAGCTATTAAGCGTCATCATTTGGATAGAGCAATACAAATTATTAATGAAGAATATTCAATTCCAACTGTTTTAAATGAAGAAATTACAGTTAAAAACTCACAAATAAATATGGCAGACATTCAGTAGGAGGAAAGAACATGCAAAGAAAGATTTTAGTGATTACTAGCAGTTTAGCAGGGTTACCAACTGTCAGTGAATTTAAAACAAAAGAAGATGCAAAAGAGCAGGTTAGAAAGCTTATTCAAAAAGGAATGAGTCAAAATGTGATTCGTATAACACAAGAAATTCCAATGAATATCGAAATTCAAGTGGATGTTGAATTTGAGGAATAAGAGAGGTTTAGAAGAAAATAGATATGGATAGCATGATTGTTTTGAATGAATGCATAAGAAAAGAATCCGTTGCAGCGGATTCTATAAGAAAAAATATCTCTAGATAAGTATAACATTGAATACCGTTTTTGAGAATTTATGAGGTGGCTAGTATGGGGATTATTCGAGTGAAAAAAGATAGTAATTATTCCGTTATAAATAATACTGGTTTAAAAGATGAAAGGTTGTCATGGAAAGCGAAGGGGATCTTAGCCTATGCGCTTACATTACCAGACGATTGGACTTTTCATATTAGCGAGTTAGCTCGACATGCTAAGGATGGAGAAGATTCACTCCGTACAGGTTTTAAGGAATTAAAAGAATTAGGTTATGTAAAACGTTATCCTGTTCGTGATGGGAATACGAAAAAAATTACAAGGTGGGATACGGAAATTTACGAAACGCCACAAAGGAACATGCCACAAGTGGAAAACCAAGATGTGGTAAAGCCATATGAGGAAAATCAGAAACTACTAAATACTAATAGACTAACTACTAATAAACGAAATACTAATCATTATGATGATATGGATAAATTAGAATCTCGTGTATTCATCAATGAGAGGGTTAAAGTAAGTTGTAACTTTATTAAGGGGATGGGCATTCCGTTAAGTGAAATTGCAATTGCAGAGTTGGGGGATTTTTGTAATTTGTTTAGTGATGAGTTAATTCAGCATGCAATTAATAAAGCCGTTGATGAGAATGCACCAAGATGGAACTACATTAAGGCTATATTGAGGAATTGGAAGGAGCAAGAAGTTAAAACATTAGTTGATGTGGCTACACTAGATAGACGTTTCGAAATGAGCAAGAAAAAGAAATATAACGGGACAGGTAGGAAGTATTCAAATAGAAAAGAGATTGTACCCGATTGGTTATATAAAGATGATGAATCAACAAATCCAGAAGGGGAAAGAAAAACCGTGCAGTCTATTGATGAAGAGCGTGAGAGATTACAAGAAGTGTTAAATAAATATAAGTCATAAGAAAA
Organism: Bacillus sp. RZ2MS9; assembly: GCF_001816185.2. Taxonomy (NCBI): domain Bacteria; kingdom Bacillati; phylum Bacillota; class Bacilli; order Caryophanales; family Bacillaceae; genus Bacillus; species Bacillus sp. RZ2MS9. The sequence continues at coordinate 3,622,435 of NZ_CP049978.1, read as the reverse complement.
AATGTTAGGTGATTTTGTTATTTTAAAATATATTATGTTAATAAAATAATAATACAATTATATTCTTTAAAGATTCCCAATGCATAGTGAACAGTATTATAAAGGTAGTAGTGAATGTTTGGATCAAGTATGAACCATTTGTAATTTCATTTTCTTTCTTAAGGTTCTATGGGGACTGTTAGAAGTTTTTTCAAAAGGATTCAGGAATTAATTACGATATCGGAATTCTAAAGATGTAATGAACTTATCAATAGAGGGTCAAAAATGTTAGGAAAGGGTTGTGTTTATAAAATGAAAGATAATTTACAGGTAATAAAGATTGAAAAGGCTAATAAGCATATTCATTCTATTAAATTAGTATTAAGAGACTTTGTAAAAAGAATGGAAGTGGGTGAATCAGTAAGTGTTCGAATGGCTCAAAGATTATAAGAAGTTAGAAGAAGAAATTGCTTATTTAGAATACAACTTAGATAAATCAAAAGCCGAATTGAAGCGTTGGATTAGCGGTGATTTGCAAAATGTAAGATTAACCGCTGAATCGGAAGGGGCTAAGGTAGAAGGGCGTATTGAAGCAATTGAATATGAATTAGCTCATAAAATGAATGAAGAGTGTGATTTAAAGCTTTTGATTAATAAGTTTACAGGACTGGATCATCAAATACTTAAAATGAAATATGTTGATGGAATGACTTTAGAGCAAATTGCGTTTGAATTACATTATAGTACAGGCTATATACGCCGAAAACATGCTGAAATAAGGAAGATTGTCAAGTTTTTAGATGGATTTTAGTGTTACTTTTTTGTAGGATACATGCAGTGTACAGAAAGTATTGAAAAAGTGATTTATAGTAGTAATATAAGATTTCGACGAAAGGGCAACTATTTTTATGGTTGCTCTTTTTGTTGTGAAAGAAGGTGAGCAACATGTAGTGATTTTATAGATTAATTGGTATTTGGCTGATAGTCATATTTCGTAAAGTAGTACTTTTTTAGATGAAAATAATAGAAAAATAAGGAGATGTTTAGTAATGGATCAATTAGTCGCTTTAGCTACAACAGTGAATCTGCCGCAAAAGGTTTTGAGATGGAAGACAATGGTAGAAGAAGAATGTAATGCACAAGGTGTATCAGAGTTAGTGCCTTATGTTCTTGGAATTATTATGGTGGAGAGTGGTGGGGATTCTGAAACGACTCCCGATATTATGCAGTCAAGTGAATCCCAAGGGAGACCTGCGAATTCAATTAACAATCCGAAGGAATCCATTCACTACGGAGTAATGCATCTAAAAGGAGCGTTTGCAGATGCAAAGAATTACGGCATTACTGATTTAAGTGCTATTGTGCAATCGTATAATTTTGGACGTGCGTACATTCGATGGTTAGCAAATAATAATAAACAGCATTCATTATCTGTGGCGGACTTGTATTCTAAAACCGTCGTTGCACCATCTCTTGGTAATACAAATGGTACAATGGTTCGATATAGTCATCCTATCGCAGTGGCGTACAATGGCGGTTATCGATATAAAAATGGCGGGAATTTTTTCTACGCTGAAATTGTAAAACAATATGTAGATTTTACCGCAGGCGGTGTTCCGCAACCAGAAGGAATTGGGTTCGCAAAATCAATATACTGGGAAGGATATGGTATTAACTATTACGATGGACCACACGGTAACTATCTGGGGGACTTTACGACAGCAGCAGAAGTATTATACTGGGATGCGTACTGGGGAGAAGATAATGATGTTTGGTTAGATTTAGGTAGAAGTCGTTGGGTAAAGGCAGAGCATTATTATTGGAGACCCTTCAAAGCAATATCAAAATTCCCAGAAGGATATGAAGTAAGCTATTGTGATGGAATTGACGGTGCATACAAAGGCAGTATTAACTCAAAAAAACCTCTTACAGTATTCTTCCGTAAAGAAGGCTGGATCGATATTGGTGGGAATAGTTGGGCACCAGAGAAACACTTTGACATTGTAGATATTCGATAAAAAAACAGCTCTGTTAAGAGTTGTTTTTTTATCTTTAAACGGTGTTTTAGGCAAGAAAAGTTAGTTATATAGAATAATAGCTTTCGATATTTTTGACTAATTTCAGTGACATTTAACTTATGGTTACAAGATAGATATTTTAATAGTAGATAACAATAGGGAAATGTTCTGTCTTGTTCATTTTAAGGTTGGAAAACCTACAATATATTTAAAAATAATAAATATAGAAATAGAAAGGAAGATTTATATGGCAACATTTATTTATCCAACAGATACAACGAGAGTAACGAGTGGTTTTAGGGGTGACAGACCAGATCATCATGGGATAGACCTTGCCGAAGCAGGCTATCATCCAATTTATGCAGCAGCAGGAGGGCAAGTTAGTCGTTCGTATTTTTCAACTAGTTACGGTGAGTGTATTATGATTGTCCATAATATTAATGGAGTTACATGGGAAACCGTATATGCTCATATGCGAAGTGGTTCTCGTACAGTTAAACAAGGTGATTATGTTACACAAGGACAAACAATCGGGGTTATGGGAGAAACAGGACAAGCCTATGGTCAGCATTTACATTTTGAAATGCATAAAGGCAGCTGGAATATGAATAAGAGTAATGCTGTGAATCCGTTAGACTACTTGGGAAAAGGTGGCATTGGTGGTACGCCGCAACCAGAGGGGATTGGGTTCGCAAAATCAATATACTGGGAAGGATATGGCATTAACTATTACGATGGACCACACGGTAACTATCTTGGGGACTTTACAACAGCAGCAGAAGTATTATATTGGGATGCGTACTGGGGAGAAGATAATGATGTATGGTTAGATTTAGGTAGAAGCCGTTGGGTAAAAGCAGAGCATTATTATTGGAGACCCTTCAAAGCAATATCAAAATTCCCAGAAGGATATGAAGTAAGCTATTGTGATGGAATTGACGGCGCATACAAAGGCAGTATTAACTCAAAAGAACCACTTACAGTATTCTTCCGTAAAGAAGGCTGGATTGATATTGGTGGGAATCGTTGGACACCAGAGAAACACTTTGACATTGTAGATATTCGATAAAAAAACAGCTCTGCTAAGAGTTGTTTTTTTAGTCTAAAATTTTTATAGGAGAAAGAAGGCGAATGGAAATGAAGAAAATTGCAGATTTATCTCATCACAATGGTTCAATAAATTGGGCGGCAGCTAGTAAAGAGCTTGAACTTGCTATTATACGTGTACAATATGGATCAAGGACAATTGATACACGTTATAAAGAGTATGTACAAGGTTGTAAAGAATATGGTGTCCCATTTGGGCACTATGCTTATGGATGTTATGTAAGTGTTCAGGATGCTATTGTAGAAGCAAATGATTTTATGGCGCGCGCTGATAAAGAAGCAAAATTTTTAGTATTAGATGTAGAAGATGATACCTTAGCAAGTTGTGGAGCGGCTAACTTAGCAAAAGCTTCGCAGGCATTTATTGATACGTGCCGTGCAGCAGGTTGGAAAGTGGGTCTATATGTATCACACCACATGTATACAAGCTATGGACTTAATACTGTGAATGCGGATTTCCTTTGGATTCCACGTTATGGAAATAAACCAGCTTATAGTTGTGATTTATGGCAGTATACAGAAACAGGTAGTCTTGCAGGCGTAACTGGTAATGTAGATTTAAATTATTTAAACAGTAAAAAATCTCTTGAATGGTTTACAGGTAAGGGTGGCGTTGTTGGTGCACCGCAACCAGAAGGGATTGGGTTCGCAAAATCAATATACTGGGAAGGATATGGCATTAACTATTACGATGGACCACACGGTAATTATCTGGGGGACTTTACGACAGCAGCAGAAGTATTATATTGGGATGCGTACTGGGGAGAAGATAATGATGTATGGTTAGATTTAGGTAGAAGCCGTTGGGTAAAAGCAGAGCATTATTATTGGAGAACTTTCAAAGCAATATCAAAATTCCCAGAAGGATATGAAGTAAGCTATTGTGATGGAATTAATGGCGCATACAAAGGCAGTATTAACTCAAAAGAACCACTTACAGTATTCTTCCGTAAAGAAGGCTGGATTGATATTGGTGGGAATCGTTGGGCACCAGAGAAACACTTTGACATTGTAGATATGCGATAAAAACTTCAGTAGTAACTGTTTTTGTATTCTATAAAGTTATGACATAAAAGATAGCTTTAGTAAGAATTATAAGACAGAGAGATAGCGATAAGGACATATTGGTGTTAAAAGATGATAAAAGATTAGAGTCACTCGAATGAGTAATTATTTAGATTAGAAAAGGAGTGAGAATAATAGAAGAGCAGATCTTAAATTCAATGATTCAACAAGGAGCATTCGCAGCTTTATTTGTGTGGATGCTGTTTACTACGCAAAAAAAGAATGAACAGCGTGAAGAACAATATCAAAAAGTTATTGAAAAAAATCAACAGGTCATTGAAGAACAAGCAAAAGCATTTAGTTCGTTGTCGAGAGATTTATCGGATGTTAAACAAAAAATCTTGGGAAACGGGGATGAGAAATAAAAATATAATATTAAATTATTTGTCGCGTATGCAGGTTTCCCAGTAAAAATTCGACTAATATATACTAATGAGAAAAAGCCCTAATACCGCTAAGTATTGGGGCTTTTTCTCATTAATCTATAGTGAATACGGTTATGTTTGATTCTTCAAGAGGAAAGAGTGAATGAATTCCAATATTAATGTAAATAAAATGAAACCTTGAATGATGTTTAGTGATAATACGTTCTTATTCAGGAGTTCGTTTATTCATTTTCTAAATTTAGGCAATAAATATAGCTTAGTACCTTGCAATAAACAATACCGAGTGGTATATTATGGATAAGATAGGTACTGTGCATTGAACAGTACTAAGATAGGAAAGGAGGATGGCACTTGAACGTTCAGTTTAAAAAAGGTGTGCTTGAACTTTGTGTATTAGCACTTGTAAAACGTAAAGATAGTTACGGTTATGAACTTGTTCAGCAAATTTCTAATAAATTTTTAATATCGGAAGGGTCAGTATACCCTTTATTACGTCGTTTGACGAAAGAAGGGTATTTTCAAACGTATTTAAAGGAATCTACGGAAGGGCCACCTCGTAAATATTATCAATTAACAGAGCAAGGGGAGACGCAATTTCATTTGTTAGTAACAGAATGGTGTGATTTTGCGAAAGGGGTACAAGAAATTATTGAAGGGGTGGAATGGGATGAGTAAAGAAGGGTTTCTTAAAGAATTATCAAGTTATCTTAGAAAGTTACCAGAGGCAGAGAGGCAAGATATTTTATTGGATTATGAAGAGCACTTTCAGTTTGGACTAGAAGAGGGGAAAACTGAATCAGAAATAATACAAGGCCTTGGTTCTCCGAAAGTAATAGCGAAAGAATTACTTGCGATGTATCGCTTCGATGAAATGAAAAAAAATCCATCGACTTCAAATGTGACAAGAGCTGTTATGGCAGCGATTGGACTTAGTTTGTTTAATTTTATTATTGTGTTAGGACCGTTAGTCGCAATTATTGCTTTTATATTTTCTTTTTGGATCGGTGGTATTGCTAGTGTAGTAACACCATTTTTCGTTATTGGAAAAGTATTTATGGGTACTTTTATATGGTTGGATCTTTTCGTTAGTATAACGTTTGTTGGAGTAGGTTTATTGTTATGTATTATCGCTTTTTATAGTACAAAGTGGTTTAAGAGATTGTGTGTACGATATGTAATATGGAACTTCAAAATGATAAAAGGAGAGTAAATGATGAAAAAACTATTTTTAATCGCTATTGCTTGTATCATTATTGGAGTAATAGGAATTTCCCAAACATATGAAAAAGCAGTACAAACTGCTAAAAAAGGCGATAAAGAAAATGTAATTAAAAACGAAACATTAAAAAATATAGAAGTTAAGTTAGATGCCGGGGATATTATTGTCCAAAAATCTCCTGACTCTTCTTTTTATATCAAGCAATCAGGAGATGTACGTAAACAAGAGATTCGTATCGCAGAAGATGGTGACACATTAAAAGTTATTGGGGAAAGAGAAAAAGGTGCTTCATTTGATTTTTCTTTTTACGATTTTAGGTTTCAAACGTCTAAATTGACTCTCCTTGTGCCCGAACGCTCTTACCAAGATGTAAAAGTAAATTCATCTGCTGGACAAATCGAAATGAGTGATGTGAAAAGTGATAGCGTAAGTGTTAGAACACTTGCTGGAGAAGTAGAGTTGAAACAAATAACGGCTAAGAATGTGGAGGGATCGACAAAAGCTGGTGAGGTGAATTTTAAGAAGGTATTAGGGAAAGTGACCGCAAAAACAACAAGTGGGGAAATAAATATTCAAGATCATGATTCTAAGTATAATCTAGAAGCAAGTTCAACTGCGGGAGATATAGATATTACTTTATCGGAAAAACCACAAGATGCGGTAATTACTGGGCAAAGTGCTGCCGGAGATGTAACAATTTTTAATGAAGAAAATAAAAACGTAACAATTGGAAATGGTAGTAAAAAGATTAGTGGTAAAACGGCTGCTGGAGATGTGACGATTAAAACTCGTTAATAAGAAATAGAATGCATGGAAATCTATCAAAATACAAAAAAGAAGATAATTACCGTATATAAATAAGGTAATTATCTTCTTTTTATTATTTTTTAATGTAAATCACGATATACGCCAATTACTTTCCCGATAACTGACACTTGTTTTAAAATGATAGGTTCTAATGAAGAATTTTCTGGTTGTAAACGGAAATGGTCTTTTTCTTTATAGAAACGTTTAACAGTTGCTTCATTATCTTCTGTTAAAGCGACTACAATTTCACCATTATATGCAGACTGTTGTTGGCGAACAACAACTAAATCTCCATCGAAAATACCAGCTTCAATCATACTATCTCCAGAAATACGTAACATGAACACTTGGTCTGCTCCAGCAACAATACTAGCTGGAAGTGGGAAATGTTCCTCTACGCTTTCGACCGCTGTAATTGGTAAACCAGCAGTAACTTTTCCGACAATTGGAACTTGAATAACAGATTGTGTTTCCGTATCCATTCGGTCTTCACCTAAAATTTCAATGGCACGTGGTTTTGTTGGATCGCGTCGAATGTATCCTTTTTCTTCTAATCGTGATAAATGTCCGTGCACTGTAGAACTAGAAGCGAGGCCGACTGCTTGACCAATTTCACGTACGGAAGGTGGATATCCTTTTTCTTGTACTTTTAGCTTAATAAAGTCGAGAATGTCTTGCTGGCGTTTCGTTAACTTTTCCATGTTTTCTAACACCTCGTTTTCTTTCATTTTTCTTATTAATAAGTATAACATGTGAAAAAACATTCTACAAACATAAGTTCGAACAAATGGCGGATTTATGTTACACTATAGGGAAATAATAGGGAGAAAGAGGGGTTCAAAATGAATGCAATTATTTATGCACGTGTGAGTACAACGAAAGAAGCGCAAGAAACATCATTATTACGTCAAAAAGATGAATTATTGCATTTAGCTGAGCGCTATCAAATGAATGTTACTAAGGTGATTGAAGAGCAGGCTAGTGGATATACAATTGAACGTGACGGTATATTAGAGGTGTTGGATACAATTCGAGACGAACAAATTGATGTGTTACTTATACAAGATGAAACGCGTCTTGGTAGAGGAAATGCGAAGATCGCGTTAATGCATTGTTTACATAAAGAAGGCATAAAAGTATATACGCATACACATAACGGTGAATTACAATTGTCGGATTCTGATTCGATGGTATTAGATATTATTGGTATTGTTGAAGAATATCAAAGAAAGATTCATAATATGAAAATTAAACGAGGTATGCAACGTGCAGTAGAAAAAGGTTATCGTCCAGAAAAAAATTTAAAAAATCGTCATTTAAGTGTAGGAAGAGAGAAAAAAGAAGTGCCAATTGAGGAAATTGTACGTTTGCGAAAAAGTGAACTCACGTTTGAAGAAATTGCAGCAACATTACGTGGATTTGGTCATAATGTTTCAAAGGCGACTGTACATCGTAGATATGTAGAGTATACGAAGCAATTGCTTGATAAAGAAGAGTAACTATTGTATGATAATAATCAGTTTTGATTAGAAGGGGGATTCGAGATGATTAATCACGAACTCGTTGAACGCATTAACTTCTTAGCGAAAAAAGCAAAAGCTGAAGGTTTAACTGAAGAAGAGCAACGTGAGCGTCAATCGCTACGTGAACAATATTTAAAAGGATTTCGTCAAAATATGTTAAACGAACTTAAAGGTATTAAAGTTGTTAACGAAGAAGGTACAGATGTTACACCGACGAAATTAAAAGCTTTAAAAAAGCAAGATAATGCAAAATTAAATTAAAAGATGGGCGAAGCCCATCTTTTTTATTTGTAAAAATCGTTATTTAATAACTTTCCAGTTGTTATTAACTGTTGCTTCTATCGTTTTATGTTCCAATATATAATTAGCGATAAGTTCAGACATATCTGTGGGTATATCTTTTACTACTGGTTTATTTTGAAACATAAAGAAATTCCCCCCGCCACTTGCACGATAATTATTCATTACAACGTCATATTCTTCAATCATATTAAGAGGAGCACTGTTATGCTGTAAAGATTCTACTCTTTCACCAATTGGTTTTGAAATGTTTAATACGTATGAAATCCCTTCCCACATATCATAATTATAATGTTGTGGCTTTGGTTCTATGTAGGTAGGACTTACGGTGATTGATCTATCTGTTTTTAATGTGAAATAAGAAGCAGAGAGTTCAAGAGCATTTTTTATATCTGCTCCAGTTATTTTAATTACTTTTAATGTGTTTGGATAAATATAATTAGAAACGATGTCACGCATTGTTACATGTTCCGGGAAACCTGGAGATGTATTATGGAACAAACTTGTACAAGAAATTGATACATTAGCTATATCCATCTGTATTTTATTTATGAATTCGATAAAAGGATGATCATGCAAACGAGTTTGCATAGCATCTGAAATTTGCATGCCCCCTTGAATGATTCCAATAGGTTGATCAAGCCACTTTTGTGTTTTCTCTTCGTAATCGGCTACCAATGAAAGTACATCTTGGTCCGCCTCAAATCCTTGTACAGATAATAATTCAGAAGAACTCTCTTTTTTCACCCATTTATGTTTCGTTTTTTCAAATGTTACTTTTACTTTTCCAAATGAGTGTCCATTGCATCCGGTCTGTAAAATTGTTACACCGTTAGCCATTGTGTGAGAAATTTCCCGGTGTTGGTGGCCTGTTAATAAGATATCTATGCCTTCAATTTCATGGCACATTGCATATCCTTGGTTTTCTCCTGTTAACACTTCAGTCGGTACCCCGGTTTGTAAATCTCGTTCAACTCCCCCGTGATACGCTACGACTAGTAAATCTGGTTTCTCATGTTCGCGAATATAAGAAACCCATTCTTTTGTAGTCTTTAATGCATCTTCAAATAGTAAATCTTTAATGTGATGGGGTTGTTCCCAATTGGGAATGTAATGCGTTGTTACCCCTAAAATAGCAATTTTTATATTTGATTCAATATGTTTTATTACATATGGTTTCCCGAAATAAGGTTTTTTACTGTTTTTATCTAAAATGTTTGCTGATAGGTACGGGAAGTTCGCAGTAGTCACAGCATTATTTAATATATCCATCCCGTAATTAAATTCATGATTGCCGATAATTGCAGCGTCATACTGTAAGTAATTCGCTAATAAGGACATTGGGTTTTTTTTGTTTTTTTCGTATGTAACATAATGATAAGTAAATGGTGTGCCTTGAATAAAGTCGCCATTATCAATTAAAAGAACGTTTCTATTTTTGGAACGTTCTTTTTTTATAAGAGTAGAAATTTTAGCTAAACCAAGTTCTGCTGAGGAGTTATCTTGGTAGTGAATAGGATAAACAGTGCCATGTATATCGCTTGTTAATAAGATGTTTAAAGTTACAGTTTGATTTTGTTCCAATATGACTCACCTTTTCTATTGTTATCTTCCAATTCATCATATCAAATATGTGAAGAGAATTTTAATGTGAGTGTATAGAATGTGTAAAGATTCTGTAAATAATCAATTATTTGTAAAAATATGTGATATATTTCTTCATGTTTATGAAAGGTTATTTTATAACAATGAAAAATGGAGGCATTAATATGTTGAAAAAAGTTTTTGCAATGAGCACAACAGTTGTACTAGCAGCGGGATTATTAAGTGGCTGCGGGACGAAAGAGTCAAGTGCAAGTAAAAATGAAGATACGAAAAAAGGGTATGTACCGAAGACTTTAAATGTTCAATTTGTTCCTTCTCAAAATGCGGATACGTTAGAGGCGAAGGCAAAACCGCTTGAGAAGCTATTAAGTGATAAGTTAAATATTCCAGTAAAAGTTAGTATTTCAACGAACTACAATACAATTGTAGAAGCGATGGCATCTAAACAAGTAGATGTAGGATTTTTACCGCCAACAGCGTACGTATTAGCACATGAAAAGAAGGCTGCAAATGTAATTTTACAAGCACAACGTTTTGGAGTAGATGATGAAACGGGAGCCCCTACAAAGGATTTAGTAGACTTTTATAAATCTGAGTTTGTTGTTAAAAAAGACTCTAATATAAATAGTGTAAAAGATTTAAAAGGTAAAAAGATTGGTTATCAAGATGTAACATCATCAGCAGGGTATGTATGGCCTGCAGCTGTTCTATTAAAAGAGGGAATTGATCCGTTAAAAGATGTGAAACCTGTTACATTAAAAGGTCACGATCAGTCGCTTATTGCTCTTTTAAATGGTGACGTAGATGCGGCTGTTGTATTCCAAGATGCTCGTAATATTGTAAAAAAAGATTATCCGAATATATTTGATCAAACGAAAATAGTGAAATTTACTGAGAAAATTCCGAACGATACAATTTCTGTACGATCTGATTTAGAAGCAGAGTGGAGCAAGAAATTACAAGATGCTTTCATTGAAATTGGAAAGAATGAGGAAGGTCACAAAATCATTAAAGAAGTATATTCACATGAAGGATATGTTAAATCTGATGATAGTAAATTTGATATCGTTCGTGAATATGGGAAGAAAGTAAAAACGCAATAATACATATGGAAATGGCAGCTAGCTGAAAGGGGATGTTTTCAGTTAGTTTGCCGTTTTGAATACATAGAAGGTAGGTAAGATGTGTGATAGAGTTTCGAAATGTCTCCAAAGTGTATCCAAATGGTACAAAAGGATTGAATAATGTAAACTTGAAAATTCAAAAAGGTGAGTTTGTTGTAATGGTAGGGCTGTCTGGAGCTGGAAAATCTACACTTCTCAGATCCGTAAATCGTCTTCATGAGATTACCGAAGGAGAAATCATTATTGAAGGTGAGTCTATTACTGCTGCGAAAGGAAAAGAATTAAGGCGTATGCGCCGGGATATCGGTATGATCTTCCAAAGTTTTAATCTTGTAAAGCGATCAACAGTATTAAAAAATGTATTAGCTGGTCGTATTGGATATCATTCCACATTACGTACAACGTTAGGTTTGTTTCCGAAAGAAGATGTGGAGCTCGCATTTCAAGCGTTAAAAAGAGTGAATGTTTTAGAAAAAGCATATGCACGTGCTGATGAATTATCAGGAGGACAACAGCAACGTGTATCAATAGCTAGAGCATTGGCACAAGAAGCAAAAATCATATTGGCAGATGAGCCTGTTGCATCGTTAGATCCACTTACGACAAAGCAAGTATTAAATGATTTGAAAAAAATCAATGAAGATTTTGGAATTACAACAATTGTGAATTTGCATTCTATTGATTTAGCTAGGCAATATGCGACACGTATTATTGGATTACATGCAGGAGAAATTGTTTTTGATGGTTCAGTAGAAGAGGCGACAGATGAAAAATTTGCTGAAATTTATGGAGATGTAGCACAGAAAAATGAATTGTTAGAGGTGGCAGTTAAATGAGTGACGTAACGATATATTCGAAATCGATACCGAAGCCGCCGAGTAAGTTAAAACATATGTTAACGTTTATTCTAGTCATTTTACTGTTGTGGGGAAGTAGTATACAGGTCGACGCATCATTTTCAAAGCTAGTAGTTGGTTTTCCTAATATGATGGATTTGTTAAAAGAAATGGTGCCGCCAGATTGGAGTTATTTTCAAGTTATTACAACAGCGATGTTAGATACAATACGTATGGCGATTATTGGGACGACCTTAGGAGCGATTTTAGCTATTCCACTTGCACTGTTTGCAGCAAGTAATGTGTTTACTAACACATTTTTATACAGTCTAGCTCGAATGATTTTAAATTTGATACGAACGATACCAGATTTATTATTAGCGGCAATTTTCGTAGCGATTTTTGGAATTGGGCCACTTCCAGGTATTTTGGCTCTTACTTTTTTTTCAATTGGACTTGTAGCGAAATTGTTGTATGAGTCAATTGAATCAATTGATCCAGGTCCGTTAGAGGCGATGACAGCGGTAGGAGCTAATAAGGTGCAATGGATTGTTTATGGGGTAATTCCGCAAGTGAAAGCACATTTTGTCTCCTATGTTCTTTATACATTTGAGGTGAACGTACGTGCAGCAGCTGTTTTAGGTTTAGTAGGAGCAGGTGGTATTGGACTATATTATGATCGTACACTTGGATTTTTACAATATAAACAAACTGCTTCTATAATTATTTATACCCTTATTGTTGTTTTGTTAATTGACTACATTAGTACATTGTTACGGGAGAAACTATAATGAATAGAACGACGATGATTGTGCCAAAACCGAAGAAACCGAGTATATATCGCTGGATTATTTTAATAGCACTTACAGTTGTATATGTATGGGCCTTTTCAGGAGTACCATTAGAGGGGATAAAGGACACAGCAGGTGAAATCACGAAAGCAATTATGACAGGGATATTGAATCCAGACTGGTCGTATGTATCTTTGCCAGATGGTGAAGATTTATTACATGGATTAATTGATACGTTGGCAATTGCAATATTAGGTACATTTATTTCTGCATTTTTATCTGTTCCGTTTGCCTTTTGGGCGGCAACGAATATGAGTAGTGGAAAATTAACTTCAGGATCTGGGAAATTTGTACTTAGTTTTGTTCGTACGTTTCCTGAATTAGTTATGGCTCTTTTATTTATAAAAGCTGTTGGTCCAGGCTCTTTTGCAGGAGTATTGGCCTTAGGATTACATTCTATTGGAATGTTAGGGAAACTATATTCAGAAGGAATTGAAAACATAGATAAAGGACCGACGGAAGCGTTACTAGCAACAGGAGCAAACCGTTTTCAAATACTTTGGTATGCAGTGTTACCACAAGTGTTACCGGATTTTCTATCGTATACGTTATACAGATTTGAAATTAATGTACGATCCGCTGCGATTTTAGGGGTTATTGGAGCAGGAGGGATTGGTACACCTTTAATTTTTGCGCTGAGTTCACGGAATTGGTCTCGTGTTGGTATTATTTTATTAGGTATCATTTTAATGGTAATTATAATTGATTGGATTTCAAGTTCGATTCGGAAACGGATTGTTTAACTTATTTGAAAAGCATCGAAGTTAGATGCTTTTTGTGTTTTTAAAAACGTATTAAAAAAAGTAAGTATAGAAGAAGTTTGTATAAATATGCAGATAATTCCCTTTCTTTTCAAAATAAAAATAATGAAAAAGTATGTCATATTGAATGCCCATACATTCACGGAAACATTGAATTTTTTATAAAAAATCAAAAAAATATCAACATATTTGTCGATACATGTTGTATAATCTTGCGTGGGAAGCTATCATATAAATGTATAAAACGTTTACTAATATAAGCGAAGGGAAGAATAGCATGTCACATTCAATCGAACAACTTTCTATCAACACGATTCGCACATTATCCATCGATGCGATTGAAAAAGCAAACTCTGGTCACCCAGGAATGCCAATGGGTGCAGCACCAATGGCTTATACATTATGGACTCAATTTATGAAACACAATCCAAATAACCCAACGTGGTTTAACCGTGATCGTTTCGTATTATCTGCAGGTCATGGTTCAATGTTATTATACAGCCTACTTCACCTATCTGGTTATGATGTAACAATGGATGACTTAAAGAACTTCCGTCAATGGGGAAGCAAAACTCCAGGACATCCTGAGTACGGTCATACAGCTGGTGTAGATGCAACGACTGGGCCACTTGGACAAGGTATTGCAACTGCTGTAGGTATGGCAATGGCTGAAAGACATTTAGCTGCTAAATATAACCGTGATGCGTATAGTGTAGTAGATCATTATACATACGCTATTTGTGGTGATGGAGATTTAATGGAGGGCGTTTCTGCTGAAGCATCTTCATTAGCTGCTCATTTACAATTAGGTCGTCTTGTTGTGCTTTATGATTCAAACGATATTTCATTAGATGGCGATTTAAATCGTTCATTCTCTGAAAGTGTAGAAGATCGTTACAAAGCATACGGATGGCAAGTAATCCGTGTTGAGGATGGAAACGATATTGAAGCAATCGCGAAAGCAATTGAAGAAGCGAAAGCTGACGAAAAACGCCCAACGCTAATTGAAGTAAGAACGACAATTGGTTTCGGTTCTCCAAACAAATCAGGAAAATCAGCTTCACATGGTTCTCCACTTGGTGTAGAAGAAACGAAATTAACGAAAGAAGCATATGCTTGGACTGCTGAGCAAGACTTCCACGTAGCAGAAGAAGTATATGACAACTTCCGTAAAACAGTACAAGATGTTGGTGAAACTGCGCAAGCTGAGTGGAACACGATGCTAGGTGAATATGCACAAGCATACCCAGAATTAGCAAACGAATTCCAAGCAGCAATGAACGGTCAACTTCCAGAAGGTTGGGAGCAAAACCTACCAACTTATGAATTAGGATCAAAAGCAGCAACTCGTAATTCTTCTGGTGCTGTAATTAATGCAATTGCAGAGTCTGTACCATCATTCTTCGGTGGATCTGCTGACCTTGCTGGTTCTAACAAAACATACATGAATAACGAAAAAGACTTTACAAGAGATGATTACAGCGGTAAAAACATTTGGTACGGTGTACGTGAGTTCGCAATGGGTGCAGCAATGAACGGTATTGCACTACATGGTGGTTTAAAAACTTATGGTGGTACGTTCTTCGTATTCTCTGATTACTTACGTCCAGCAATTCGCCTTGCAGCATTAATGCAATTGCCAGTAACGTATGTATTCACACATGACAGTATCGCTGTTGGTGAAGATGGTCCAACACATGAACCAATCGAGCAATTAGCAGCGCTTCGTGCAATGCCAAACGTTTCTGTTATTCGTCCTGCTGATGGTAACGAATCTGTTGCAGCTTGGAGACTTGCTTTAGAATCTACAAACAAACCAACTGCTTTAGTATTAACTCGTCAAGACCTTCCAACATTAGAAGGTGCAAAAGATGATACGTATGAAAAAGTAGCAAAAGGTGCATATGTAGTTTCTGCAAGCAAGAAAGAAACGGCTGATGTAATCTTACTTGCAACTGGATCTGAAGTAAGCCTAGCTGTTGAAGCTCAAAAAGCATTAGCAGTAGACGGCGTTGACGCAGCTGTTGTCAGCATGCCATCTATGGATCGCTTCGAAGCTCAAACTGCAGAGTACAAAGAATCTGTATTACCAAAAGCAGTAACAAAACGTTTCGCAATCGAAATGGGTGCTACATTCGGATGGCACCGTTACGTAGGTCTTGAAGGAGATGTGTTAGGTATCGATACGTTCGGTGCTTCTGCTCCTGGTGAGAAGATTATGGAAGAGTATGGATTTACTGTAGAGAACGTTGTTCGTAAAGTAAAAGAAATGCTTTAATGATTTCAGAAAAATCTCT
The DNA here is from genome assembly GCF_001816185.2 of Bacillus sp. RZ2MS9. Lineage (NCBI taxonomy): Bacteria > Bacillati > Bacillota > Bacilli > Caryophanales > Bacillaceae > Bacillus > Bacillus sp. RZ2MS9. The sequence continues at coordinate 3,606,557 of NZ_CP049978.1, read as the reverse complement.
CCGGCATGGAGAGGTTTTTCTATGTAAATGAGTTTTTTCGACAGAAAAAGTTTTTTATCTCTCCGCAGTCAGACAATCATTGCAAATTTTCTTATATATAATGAAGAGAAAAGGTTGTCCAGATTGGGAGTGGAAAAATGAAAACGTATGAATTGTATTTAATTCAAGAGGATATTGCGAAAGCTTATTTTGGTCGTGAATATTTGTTTTTTGATTTATTTGCTCGATTTTCAGAATCTGGGTCCCTTTCGGAGAAAAAAGTGTTATATAAGCAAATGATGTATATAACGATGCCATTGCAAGTAATGAAAATTCATCATAAATTAGAACAAGCTTTGCGCGTTCTTGGTAAATATGATAGAACACATCATACACATACACTTTATACGGGAGCGGAGTACGGCGAAATAATGGTGAAACCGCACTATATTCGTATGAATACCTCTGGAAATGTCTCTATGGAAACAACATTCTTTGAGGTGTTAAGAAAGTGTGAATTAACATTTTTAGCTATGGATTATGAAAATACAAAGTACGGATGGCTGAATCCTCTAAAACAAGTACGAACATATGTGTAAAAAATGTCGAATTGTATCTTGTCTTATTGAAAAGGTTTTAGTACACTGTAAGGTAGACAACATGAAGGAGGAAAATATATGCCAATTTGGTTAGGTATTCTAGTGGGCGTAGTAGCACTAGTAGCAGGCGTGGCGTTAGGATTTTTCATTGCCCGCAAATATATGATGAATTACTTACAAAAAAATCCACCAATTAACGAACAAATGTTAAAAATGATGATGATGCAAATGGGACAAAAACCTTCCCAAAAGAAAATCAATCAAATGATGAGCGCAATGAACAAGCAACAAATGAAATAAGCGCTAAAAGACACTCGCTAAGAGTGTCTTTCTTTTTGTTAGTTATAGTTTTTAAAACTTTTAAAAATTCTGTATTTTTGGTAAACTGAAAACATCGCTCATTTTAAGGGAGGAGGAAAAAAATGAAAGTGTTTATGAATTTAGCGTGGTTTTTTAAACAAGAAAAACGAGCGTACATAACTGGAATTATTTTATTGTTTGGCGTTGCACTTTTAGAACTTGTAGCACCAAAAGTAATTGGAATCGTTGTAGATGAAATTAATGATGGAACATTGACGACCGATAAGTTACTAAAATGGGTTGTACTATTAGTAATTGTAGGCATTACGATGTACATATTACGTTACATATGGCGTATTATGATTTTCGGGTCTTCATTAAAATTAGCTCGCCAATTACGAAAAAATTTATATGAACATTTTACAAAGATGAGTCCATCTTTCTATCAGTCAAATCGAACAGGTGATTTAATGGCACATGCGACCAATGATATTCAAGCGATCCAGCAAACTGCTGGAGCAGGTGTTTTGACGCTTGTTGACTCATTAGCTGTCGGAGGATGTGTACTCGTAGCGATGGGTTTTACAATTAGCTGGAAGTTAACATTATTAAGTTTAATTCCAATGCCGATTGTAGCTATTTCGACAAATTATTATGGAACTTTATTACATAAAAGGTTTCATAAAGCACAGCAATCGTTTTCGGAAATCAATGATAAAGTGCAAGAGAGTATGAGTGGAATGAAAGTGATTCGCTCGCTTGGACAAGAGAAAGAAGATTTGCAGGCGTTTCGAAGAAAATCAGAAGATGTTGTACATAAAAATGTGTTAGTTGCACGTATTGATTCGTTATTTGATCCGACAATCTCTCTTATCGTTGGATTTTCTTTTTTAATCGCAGTATGTTATGGATCGGTATTAGTTGTAAGAGGTGAATTAACAGTAGGTGATCTCGTTACATTTACGACGTATTTAGGTACCCTTGTTTGGCCAATGTTAGCGTTTGGATGGTTATTCAATATTATGGAGCGTGGGCGTGCTTCATATGACCGTGTAGAAAAAATTCTTTCACAAAAATCAGATGTAGTAAATAGCGAAAATGCTGTACAGACAATAGCGAGCGGTAATGTTTTGTTTGCCGTTGATTCATTTTCGTATAAGAAAAATGAATTGTTACATTTAAACGATATTCACTTTGATTTGAAGAAGGGCGAAACGCTAGGAGTTGTAGGACGTACAGGCGCAGGGAAAACAACTTTATTAAAATGTTTAATCCGTGAGTATGATCATTTTAATGGTGAATTAAAAATTGGGGAGCGAGATATTCGAGATATAACACTTCATGGTGTCCGTTCTGCCATTTCATACGTGCCGCAAGATCATTTTTTATTCTCAGCAAGTATTGGTGAGAATATTGCCTTCGGAAAGGCGGATGCTACATATAATGAAATTACCGAAGCTGCAGAGATTGCTTGTATTCATAATGACATCCTCCAATTTTCAGAAGGATATGAAACAGTAGTAGGGGAAAGAGGTGTTTCGTTATCTGGTGGTCAAAAACAGCGAATCTCTATTGCTCGTGCTTTATTAACAAATGCTGAAATTTTAATTTTGGATGATTGTTTATCAGCAGTAGATGCAAAAACAGAAGAGACGATTTTAAGTGCCTTAAAGAGGGAAAGAGCAGGGAAAACGACGATTATTACTGCACACCGATTAAGTGCAATTCAGCATGCCAATCTTATTCTTGTTGTTGATGAAGGTAGAATTGTACAAAGAGGTACACATGAGGAATTAATGAAGGAAAACGGCTGGTATAAGGAAATGTATGAAAGCCAGCAATTAGAAGCTTTAGTCGAGAAAGGAGGCGTATGATGGTAGAGAAGAAGCGAAGTGATTTAAGTAGATTACTTTCCTATATGAAGCCATATAAAGGGTTGCTATCTTTAGCATTTATCTTTTTAGTTGGTGCGACAGTAACGGAAATGATGGGTCCTTTTTTAATTAAACAATTCCTCGATGAACACCTAGTACCGCGGGATTTTGAACGATCAGCGCTCGTTACTTTATTTGTAATTTACATAGTTGCTCATTTATTAAAAGTATTATTTACGTATTTAAATCTATTGTACTTTCAGAACATTGCTTTTAAGATTGTTCAAGATATGCGAGTTGAAGTATATGAACATGTTCAAAAGCTGTCATTAAGTTTCTTTGATCGTACGCCGATTGGTACACTTGTATCGCGTATAACAAATGATACGGAAGCGATTAAAGATTTTTATGTTAGTGTATTATCAACATTTGTGAAAAATGTAGTCTTTTTAGTAGGTATTTTAGTAGCGATGTTTTTATTAGATGTAAAATTAGCGCTATTTTCTCTCGTATTAATTCCGATAATGTTTGCGATTATGGTATTATATCGCCGGAAAAGTGCAGCTTTTTATTTAGAAGTACGTAATCAACTAAGCGTGTTAAATGCAAAGTTGAACGAGTCCATACAAGGAATGAATATTGTTCAAGTGTTCAGACAAGAAAAACGTATGAGAAAAGAGTTTGAAGAAGTGAATAATAAACATTATAGTGCAGGGCGACGTACTTTGAAGTTAGACGCATTACTTTTACGACCAGCTACGGATTTAGTGCATATTGTAGCTATTGCGTTAGTACTAGGTTTATTTGGGATTGATGCTTTAAAGAGCCCTGTTGAAGTAGGAGTTTTATATGCTTTTGTTAACTATATACATCGTTTCTTCCAACCTGTAAATGAGATGATGATGAAATTGTCCTTTTTCCAACAGGCACTTGTTTCGTCATCACGTGTATTTCATTTAATGGACGAGAAAGATTTAGCACCGGTTCAAAAAGGCAATGAGAATCCTCAAGTCGTGGATGGGGATATTGAATTTAAAAATGTTACTTTTTCATATGATGGAAAGCGTGACGTTTTAAAAAATGTATCATTTCACGTGAAACAAGGGCAAACGGTTGCTTTTGTTGGGCATACTGGTAGCGGAAAAAGTACGATTATGAATTTGTTAATGCGATTTTATAATATTAAGTCAGGAAATATTGTAATAGACGGTGTAGATTTAGAAAAATTTGAAGAACGAGAAATTAGAAAGAAAATAGGACTCGTATTGCAAGATGCATTTTTATTTGCTGGAAATGTAAAGCAAAATATTCGTATGTATAATGAAGAAATTACGGATGAAGAAGTAAAAGAAGCTGCTCGATTTGTGCAAGCGAATACGTTTATTGAAAAGTTACCAAAACAGTATGAAACAGAAGTAGTAGAAAGAGGTGCAGCATTTTCAAGCGGTCAACGACAATTAATTGCTTTTGCTAGAACGATAGCAACGAATCCGAAAGTATTAGTATTAGATGAAGCAACAGCTAATATCGATACAGAAACAGAAGAGGCTATTCAAACAGCGTTGCAACAAATGCGAAAAGGTAGAACGACGATAGCCATTGCGCATAGGTTATCTACAATTCAAGATGCAGATCAAATTTTTGTGATGCATGATGGAGAGATAGTAGAAAGAGGAACACATCAAGAATTACTAAGTGAGCAAGGTTTGTATTATAATATGTACTTGCTACAAAATAAAGTGAGTTTGCAAAAGGCCTTGTAATACAAGGTCTTTTTTATTTTGTATACAAAATATGTTTACTCTTTGTTTCTATAGCATAAATGTCGTGTCCTCTTATGAAACTTGTACATATTGTATGTATACGAAGTAAAAAAATTGATAGGAGATTTTATATGCAAAACAGATCAAGTTCAAATGTTACGTTTATTGATGTGTCTCATTGGGAAGGGAATATTGATTGGAATGCAGTGAAGGCATCTGGAATTCCAGCAGCGTATGCAAAAGCGACAGAAGGTGTAAACTACATTGATCCTACTTTTACTAAAAATGTACAAGGAGCCCGAAGTGCGAATGTATTAATTGGTGCATACCATTTTGCACGTCCAGAACAAAATGATGCAATTTCAGAGGCGAAATATTTTGTGAGTATATTACAAAGTAACCAGACAGACTTAATGCCAGTTCTGGATTTAGAATCACCAACAGATCCGAGCAACAGTAATTTAACTGGTAACGCTATATCAAATTGGGCAAGAAGCTTTATAAATTATGTGAAACAGGCTACTGGAAAAGATGTAATGTTATATACAGGAGTTTGGTATATTAATGAATTCGGCATTAGCGGATTAAGTGATATACCGCTTTGGATTGCTAAATACTCGAGTACACCGCCTGCTGATGCTGGTGGATGGACAGCGTGGACAGCGTGGCAGTACACAGATTCTGGACAAATTTCAGGCGTAGGAAATTGTGATGTATCAGCTGCAGTTTCATTAGAAGCTTTAAAAGGGAATGGAGCAAGTGGTGGAGGTAATGTTTCCCCGCCTAATAATGCAACTCCAGTGTACGGGGTTGCTATAATTAATGGAGATAATGTGAATTTGAGAAGTGGACCATCTTTACAGTCTAGTGTAATTCGCCAATTGAATCGTGGCGAAACATATGAAGTTTGGGGAGAACAAGATGGATGGCTTTGTTTAGGGACAAATCAGTGGGTATATAATGATCCGAGTTATATTCAGTATAAACATTATGTGGCGACTATTACTGGTGATAATGTAAATTTGCGTGATGCTCCATCATTAAATGGAAATGTTATAAGACAGTTACATCAGGGTGAATCGTATCGAGTGTGGAGTAAGCAAGATGGATGGCTTTGCTTAGGGACAAATCAATGGATATACTACGATCCGAGTTATATTCAGTATGGTGTACAATAGAGTGAAAATAAAAGGTGCCCCGTCAGAGGTGCCTTTTATTAAAAATATACAACTTTTACAAAGTCTATATCGAAACCATAGTATACTATAGTAGATATATTTATAAAAAATAATCGAAAATGAAATAAAGGAGTAAAAATATGAATTATGTGCTAATAGGTGCGATTTTAATATTATTAGCTGTAGCATTTGTGCTGTTTTATAAAAATAAACAGTTAGAATCAGAGAGTCAGCAAGTAGAATTTGAAAAGAAACAAGCGATTGAAACGTATAAAAATGAAATTGCAGCTACAGTGATAGAGCATAAAGAACAACAAAATAATTTAAAAAATATGGAACAGAAAAAATACAATGATTTACAAGTAAGTGCAAATAGAGAAATTGAAAATATGCGTATGATGAAAAATCAATTAGCTATGCAGCATAGTAAAGAACGTAGTGAAATACAAAATAAACATAATAACGAAATACATATGTTTCAAAAATTAATTGCAAATTTACGAGAATATACTAAAAACGGTGCTGAAATGAATACGTACGAAACATTACATTATATGAAGCGAGGATTCATAGAGCAAGGCATCATATTAGATGCTGAAATTCAAATCATGCCAAATGTTTTTATTAAAAATAATAGTGAAATAAACGATAATCGAATCCATCATCTCATCTTGTGCAAAACTGGTATTTATCTACTTGAGACGAAAGAATGGGAAGAGAAATTAATTCATGGTTTAACGAAAGAAAATGCTGGTATATATTCATTTATGATTGATGAAATGGGTAAGTATCAACAAGAAGTTGAAAAAGAAGAGACATTTGAATATATAGTAGGTAAAGATTCGTCAACTATACAAGTGAAAAATGAAGGAAATCCAGTATATAAGGCGAAGAAACTATCTCAAATTTTATACAATTGTTTGAAAGAAATGCAGGCTAATAGTATAAAAGAAAAGGTAAAACCAGTTGTATATTTTTATAATGAAAATGGAAAAGAAATAATAGATCTTTCTAGTGAGGAAACACCTAGATTAAAAAATCGGGAGCAAATTGTAACGTTCTTCAGAAATGAAATCTTAGCAGGGAAAGTAGTATATACAGTGCAAGAATTAGAACAGATTCGAGAAATGATTAGCCGGATGAATTATATAGTGAGTTAAAAGGGGAGATCTTTCTGAACGCTATGCTACGTGGCATTTTGTATGTCTATTTTTGTTTGTATATAGTAATGTACATTCTATTTATATTCGTCATTGATATGGTCCATATACCCTTAAGTGTAAGGAGCATTTTTGTAGTATTCATACCATTTGTTTTATTAGTCATGATTCAAAGGGCTATTTTATATGTTTCTAAAAATCGTAATGAAGAAAAGAAGCAAATGGTGGGGGTTTTAATAGTAGCACTCATACCATTAATAGTGTGCACTGTACAACTAAGTGTAAATGAATATACATCAAAGTTTAATCAAAATAGATGGTTAAATCATGCAGATAAGCGGGTATATATGGTAGATGATCTATTACAAAAATATAAATTAATAGGGAAATCAAATGAAGAAATTATACAATTGTTAGGAGCTCCAACGGAAACGAGAAGTGGGGAAGAAGGAGTTACCACTTTGTATTATCTTGGGACTGAACGTGGCTTTATTCCAATAGATAGCGAACAGCTTGTTTTCCAATTTGATAGAGATGGAAAAGTCATGGAATATACGGTGCATAAAGATTAAAGAAACGTAGAGGGAAGCTATATGTTATAGCTTCTTTTTTATTTTTCAATATGTCACGGAAGGGGGAGAAGGTTTTTGAGTGGAATAAGGAATGAAAGCGGAGGTGATGCATATATATAGATGCATTGGGTGATTATTAGTCCGATTGGTGAGGGGTAATAATTAATAAGTACGGACAAAAACCCCACTCATTAAAGTTTTACTTTATCATATTGTATAAATGAAAAGGAGGTAAGACGGTGAAAGCAATCCCGACTGATGTCCTGAGTAAAGAATTGATGGAAAGAGAAGGAGTTATATCTATTACAGTAAAGGAATTTGAAAAAATAGAAGTAGCTGGAGTAGTGGTCGCTGGTCCAGCGGTTATTTTGATTAATCAAGATTAAGTACATATTTTTGAAATAAAAAGCATCCGTCTAGGATGCTTTTTATTTGTATGTAAGGATAAATATGATGGATAATTGTGTTACTGGAGGGAAAGTCTGTGGCAATTATTATAACAATGTTAGTAATGGGTATTTTATTAGGATTTGTTGGAGCTGGAGGAGCTGGGTTTATTATCGCGATACTCACTTTAGTATTTCATATTCCTATTCATGTTGCTCTTGCAACATCTTTAACTGCAATGGCATTTACGACATTATCAGGTGTTGTCAGTCATTACCGTGAAGGCAATGTTGCATTTATTATAGGCGGGATTGTTGGAGGATTTGGCGCAATTGGCTCTTATATTGGTTCTAAATTTGGTTCACTTATACCAGCACATCTTCTTCATTGGTTTACAGCTGGGATGTTATTTTTATCGGCAATTTTTATGTTTATTAAATTAATTATGTTCCAAAACAAAGAACAGTCATCTTTATATAAGCATAAAGAGTTTTCCATGAACTACTTGTTGAAATGTATATGCCTTGGATTAGTTACTGGAATGATGGCTGGTTCATTTGGGATTGGTTCTGCACCGTTTATTCAGCTTGGATTAATGGTTCTATTGAGACTAACGATTCAGCAATCTGTAGGGACAACGATGCTTGTTATATTACCGATTGCAATTGGAGGTGGGCTAGGATATAGTTCGGAAGGATATTTAGATTATATATTGTTATTGCAAGTATTAATCGGGACCATGTTAGGGGCATATATTGGCGCGAAGTTTACAAATTATGCACCGCGAATGCTTTTGAGGTTTTCGATGATTATGACACCGGTTTTAGCTGGATGTATGCTATTGATGGAATAAGGTGAAATTATAATAAGTAGGGGGTTACTGCTTACAAATAGCGGGATAAAATTAATATAGCAAACTATTAATATATTTTACGAATGAATTATGTAGGTAATTCATATTTCCCATATAAAAGGATTTGTTTTAATATTATGAGTGTAAAGTTCGAGTATTCGAAGTACTACTTGAATTATATCCCTATCCCTTTTCTAAAAATGCGAACAAGTTTTGCCCTATTCTATTCAATAGTTAATTGTATAGAAATATATTGTTCGATGACCATTATGGAACGTACATAATGGGAAAATCCCGATCCTTAAAGAGGATGCCCCTAATCTTCATGTGAAAATATGATCGGATAAGAAAGCTGACCAATTGATGGTCAGCTTTCTTTTTGTTCAAAAACAATTTTTTCTTTAATTTCTGTTTGTAATAATACAGTTTTTCCGAAGCGACGTTTGCATTCCGCACGCACTTTTTCAATGGCTAGTAGCTGAGTAGTGGCGGGAACTGTGACAATAGCTTGGCGAGGCTTTCGATTTTCTTCACAAAAGACACATTCCACAACATAATTAGAAATCATATTTTCATCCTTCCAGTTTTAATTTCTAAGAAGGGATTGCCTATGAAGTTGATGTAATCTTTCGTCATTGTTTTATTTTTTTCCTCTTTTTTTCAAGGGGAAAATAAAAAAGAGGGCGAATTTTAGTAGGGGAGGGATGTTTATGGAGAGATGGATAGGTAGTGCAGCGGTATGTGTAAATGAAAGAAAGGAAGTTTTAATGGTACTGCAGGGCAAAGAGGGAGAAGAAAAAAGGTGGTCTGTCCCAAGTGGAGGACTTGAAAAGGGAGAGACACTAGAAGAATGTTGTATTAGGGAAGTTTGGGAAGAAACAGGTTACAATGTGGAAGTTGTAAATAAAATATATGAAAAAGAGGGTATTACATACGGTGTTCCAGTGTATGTCCATTATTATTTTGTTAAACAAATAGGCGGTAATATGAAAATCCAAGATCCTGATGAGTTAATACATGAAATTGCTTGGAAAGGGATACATGAAGTTGAACAATTGTGTTTAGCTTTTCCAGAGGATTATGAATTGCTGTGCCAATATATAGATAAAGAAACAAGTATGTAAATACTTGCTTCTTTAATGTATCCAAGACAAGAAAAGCGGAACGATAACTAAACTAGCGCCTGCTGTTAAAAGCATAGATAAACTTGCAATTGTTCCTTCCACAGGACCGATTTCGAATGCTTTTGATGTACCGGTTCCATTTGCGCTTGTTCCTAACATAATACCTTTTGCGATTGCTGTTTTAATACGGCAAATACGTATGAGAGAAGGACCGAGCAATGCTCCTGTTAAGGCAGTTAAAACGACAAATACAGCAGTTAATTGTGACATGCCACCAATCATTTCTGAAATAGCCATTGCGATTGGTGTTGTTACGATATGTGGCGCTAAACTATGTTCTAGTGATGAATCAATTTGAAAATAATTTGCTAGTAGTGCTGAAGTAATGACTGATAAAAACGAACCGACAATGACATTAAGTAAGATAGCCATTCCATGTTTCTTTAATAAATCAAAGTATTTATAGATTGGCCATGCAAAAGCAACTGTTGCGGGTTTTAATAATTCAGTTAACCAATGACCACCAGATTCATATGTTTCATAAGGTGTATCTAATCCGAGCAATAAAGCAATTAAAATAATGGGACAGACGAGAAGAGGAGAAAGTAGACTCCAATTCCAGCGTTGATACATTTTTTTTGATAGCCAATATGTGAATAGTGTTAATAGTAAACAAAGAAATCCGATCATTGCGTTGATCCTTTCCGCTTTAGTAGCAATTCTGTTAAAAGTCCTGTAACTAAGGTAACGCAAAGAGTGCTAATCATAATAATTAAAATGAGATCGATTCCATATTGTGTTAGTGTATCTCTGTAACGTATGACAGCGACTGCAGAAGGGATGAAAAATAAAATAAGTTCTTTTAATAAAAAATCTGCTCCGTCCTGTATCCATTCTTTTTTAACTAGGTTAAATTTTAATGAAATTAATAATAAGAAAATACCGATTATACTTCCTGGAACTGGGAGGTGTGCCTGTTTTGCAATCCATTCACCTGTCCAAGCGAAACAAAATAGTAATAAAATTTGTCCGCTTAACTTCCACCATTTCATACAGTAACCACCTCTTTCTTTTGTTACATAAAAATTGTAAAAAAGAATTAACAATTTCTACTATACGTTCATTCAAAATATTTGTCTAATATATAAATTATATGTTATTAATATATAAGACATATTAATCGAAAGTGAAAAGGGTGTCCAAAAATGGAATTACGGCATTTGCAATATTTTGTTGTTGTGGCAGAAGAGTTACACTTTGGACGGGCGGCTGCTCGTTTACAAATGACACAACCACCACTTAGTCAACAAATACAGCAATTAGAAAAAGAAATGGGAGTTACATTATTTTCAAGAACGAAAAGAAAGGTTGAACTAACAGAAGCAGGAGAAATGTTTTTAAAAGAAGTAAAAAAGGCGTTTGAACAAATTGAAAAAGCAGTAGAAGTTGCACAAAGTGCACAAAGGGGAGAAGTAGGATCACTTTCAATTGGTTTTGTAGGTGCGGCGATATATGATATTTTACCATCAATTGTTAGGGAATATAGAAAGAAATTTCCGAGAGTGTCTGTTGCATTACATGAATTGTCAACACCAGATCAAGTTCATGCACTTCATGATAACCGTATCGATATTGGCTTTTTACGTCCACCAATTCCAACGCAATTATTAGAATTAGAGCCAATTCAAAGGTTATCTTGCACTTTGTGTTTACCAAAGGCACATCCACTTGCAGAGAAAGATGAAATACATATAGAAGATTTACGAGATGAGCCGTTTGTATTTATTACGAGACCAGTATGGCCAGCTTTGTATGATACAATTTTATCTCTTTGTAGAGAAGTTGGATTTAGTCCACGTATTGTACAAGAAGCAACAGAGTATCAAACAGTTATGGGGCTTGTAGCAGCAGGGATTGGAATTACAGTAATACCCGTGTCGGCAAATAAGTTATATAAAACAGAAGTTGTATATAAAGAGTTATATGATTCTAATTTCGTTGCAGAAATGTCAGTGGCTTACAAAAAAATGAATAGTAATCCAGAGCTGCTAGAGTTTTTAAAAATTGCAAGAGAGAAGAAAAGAATAGAAGTAGAAGATGAGTAATAGAATAGAAGTAGAAGATGAGTAATAGTAGTAACAGAAAATGGATTTGATTCAAATCCATAAAAGTACACCTTATTAAACAATAAAGCGGAAATGCAACTTAAGTTGCATTTCCGCTTTATTGTTCTTTTTTTAGCTCGATACTAAATAGATAAACGTGTTCATTTTCTTTTAAGAGTAAATCAATACCCTTTTCTTCGTCAATTGTAGGGACGCTTACAGTTTCTTGACTGGTTTGGATTACAGCAGCTAAAGTTGTTTTTTGATTGTATTTTAAATTTTTTATAGATTGGATTGTAGTAGTTGCAGAGCTATTTACGCTTGGTGGCGCTTCTTCAGGAACAAGTGTTGAACCACCTTCAATATTCAGATACCACTGCCTTTTTTCTTGTATATCTTTATCAAATTGGAAATGTGGTGGTAAAAAAGAAAGCTTTACTTTCTTTTTTGAAAAATGTGAGGTAGCTATATTAGCAATTTCTTTTGTTTTCTTACCATTGTTATAATAATCAATTGTAGCATTTATTTCATCTTTATCATTTTTAAGCGTAACGTTATAAAATATGCTATTTCCTTCTTGAAAAGGAGTCATTTGTAAAATAGAAGCTTGCTCTTTTGTTAATTTGTATGGCTCAACAATGGCAACTTCATTGTTTTTTATTTGGCTACAACTTGTGAGTAATAATAAACACAAGATTGATAGTAATTTTATACGCATGCAACCTCCTCCTTTTTACAATTATATTCTAAATGTGATTTTTTATCATTTCATTTTCTAGGACTAAAGACTTAGAAGAAATTCCGATTGTAGTGCGATGTTTAAAATGTCATATTTTTATACACTAGTAGTATAGAATGCGTATGTAATAAGGTAGGGGAAGAATTTTATGTCTTTATGTCGGTTAGCGAGAAAAAATATTATAACATTTGCTACCAAAAGGATGAAGCAATTTATGTGGATTGCTATGAGTACTATGATTTTGTTTTTTGTGATATCGTTACAATTTAATGAAGGAGCTATTTTGAAAGTAGGGAATGCATTTGTATTTCAAATGTACTTTTACACACTTTTTATTGTACTAATTTTCATATGTATTTTTACTACATATAAAATGATGTACTCCCTTTTGCATGTGAGGAGGGAGGAGTTTATATCTTATGTAGAAGAAAATATGAAAAGAAAAGAGGTACTATGTGTATTATGTCAGGAGCAATTATTCATTTATGGAGCAGCATTTGTTTTTGGATTAATTAATGGGATGCTATTTTTGAAATTATTCACGGTTATCTTTATGAAAATCGCAGGGATACAAGGAATAAATAGTGCGCCAATTACAATATATGCAGTTGTAATTATTAGTGTAATTATGATGACTGTCGTTTTAATATCGATGATGCAATGTTATCGATTTGTTCGAAATTTAAAAGATGAAAATTCGTTGCGGTTTAAAGAAAGGGCATGAGAAATCATGCTTTTTTCTATTTTACACATAAAAATAATCATGTTACAGTGAAAAGACCTGACAAAGAATGGGAAGGAAAGGTTGTATAGAATGACAAATGAACAATCAATTGTAAAAGTCGATCGGTTAACGAAGCGAATCGGATCAAAGACACTTGTACAAAATATTAGTTTTGAAGTGAAAAAAGGCGAGGTTGTCGGTTTACTCGGACCAAACGGTGCTGGAAAAACGACTTTAATGAGAATGATGGTTGGTATGATCCGTATGACAGAAGGTGAAGTATGGATTGATGGTCAATCTGTGAAACAGCAATTCGAAAAAACAGCTGCGAAAATTGGAGCGGTAATTGAGACACCTGAATTTTATCCTTTTTTGAGCGGCTATGAAAATTTAACATATTTCGGACGAATGAATGGTAATGTGACCGAAGAACGTATCGATGAAGTAGTGAAATTGTTAGGGATGGGACAAGTAATTGATCGCAAAGTAAAAGCGTATTCACTCGGCATGAGACAACGTTTAGGAATCGCTCAGGCACTTATTCACGATCCAGACGTGTTGATACTAGATGAACCGACAAATGGATTAGACCCTAGTGGAATACATGAAATGAGAATGTACATAAAAAAAATTGCACATGAACAAGGAAAAGCTGTACTTGTATCAAGTCACTTACTTTCAGAAGTTGAATTAATGTGTGACAGAGTTATCATTATTCAGCACGGGGAATATGTGGCTACGCAAAATATTCAGCATAGCCAAAGCGAAGAGATGGAGACGATCCGTATACGTGTAGATGATGCGAATAAAGCAGCAGAAATATTAGGGCATGATGTTTTAGTAAAAGATAATGAATTACTTATTAATGTAAAAGATGAAGAAATCCCAAATGTTATTCGTACATTGCTTGAGAAAAATATTCAAGTGTATCGTGTATATGAAGAAAGAAAAACGTTAGAAGAGCAATTTTTAGAATTAACAGGGGGAAAAGATATTGTTTAATTTAGTATATAACGAACTGTATAAAATATTTAAGCGGAAGCGAACGATTATTCCATTTGCAGTTATTGCAGTATTAATAATCGGATTAGGATGGGTTACGGTAAAGTATTTTGAACCGGAAACAAAAGGATGGAAAGTAGATTATACAGAACGAACTGTAGAAATTGAGAAAAAGCTTGGCATGAAAAAAGAAGCTATTTTAGCAGAAAAATCAGGGGATGAGCTTGTAAAAGAATACCAGCTTAAGATGAAGCATTTAGATACGGATACAGCACCGGCAAGCAGTTCTCCACTTTCTTTCATGAGAGATACAGGTTTTATCGTATTTCCAATTTTGCTCCCATTTATCCTCGTGTATGCAAGTACAATTTTTGCGAATGAATATAGCTGGGGAACATATAAATTTTTAACGATACGACCAGCGAGTCGCTTTAAAATTTTAACAGCAAAATTTTTAGCAATTGTTATATTTGCAGCTTTATTATTTATATTTAATATGATCTTCTCCGCTTTATGTGGACTTGTTATTTATAAATTCCAACAGCCTGCATGGAGTGAGTTTATTTTCCAAGATGGAAATATAATAAAACAAAACATTTTTGTAGAAGCAAGTAAATATTATGTTTTATCGTGGTTACCAACGGTTGTGTACGCATCGTTTGCATTTATGATTTCTGTGTTAACAAGATCTAGTGGAGGTGCAATTGGTATTTCACTATTCCTTGCTTTATCAGGCAATATTGCGCTATTAGCAGCCACTAGATATAACTGGGCGAAATATTTATTGCCAGCAAACACAGATTTATATAGTATTTCAAAGAATGGAAGTTTTATTGATGGAGTAACATTCCCGTTTGCATCATGTATGTTGTTACTTTATTTGTTCGTATTTTTATGTATTTCATATACTGTGTTTTTAAAACGTGATTTAACTTAATAAGAAAAGCCGTTCAGGGTGCTGAGATGCACTTTGAACGGCTTTTTTTATGAGAATTGTTTAAGTGCTCTTTCGGCTAGTAAAGCAAAGTATTCTGCACTTATAGGCAGTGCCTCTTCATTAATTGTAAAAGCAGGATGATGCCATTCATGTGTACCGCTCGTTCCCATAAAGACGAATGAACCTGGTATTTCCTGTTGGTAAAATGAGAAATCTTCTCCAGCCATTGACGGACTAGGCGAGATGATATTAAGATTCATCTTTGTGGCAACTTGAGTAGATAAGTCTGTAAGAGCTTTATCGTTGTGAACAGCAGGAGGACCTGAATAAAAACAGAATTTCGTTTTTACACCTAATGCATCAGATACACCTTTAATAATACGCTCCATGAGTGCTGGAATCTTTTCACGTGTTTCAGCTTGGAATGTGCGAATCGTTCCTTCTAACGTAGCTTTTTCAGGAATCACGTTCCACGTATTTCCTGCATGAATATTTGTAACACTAACAACTGCATTATGAGATGAACTTATATTTCGGCTTACAATTGTTTGCAGTGCCATCACAATTTGAGAGGATGCGACAATAGGATCTACTCCAGCATCTGGTACAGCCGCGTGTGTACCAACTCCGTGAATTTCAATTTCAAATCGATCAACTCCGGCCATCAGTGGACCATCTTTAATGCCAATTGTACCTACTGGTAAATCAGGTTTATTATGCATGCCGAAAATCGCTTGCACATTACGTAAATGTCCAGCATCAATAACTTTGCAAGCGCCATTACTACTTTCTTCAGCTGGTTGGAATATGAAGCGAACCGTTCCATTTAGGGAAGATTCTCTTTCTTTTAATAAGAAAGCAGTACCTAAAATAGCAGCTGTATGAAAATCGTGTCCACAAGCATGCATTTTCCCTCGTACTTTAGATGCATAGGACAAATGTGTTTCTTCTTGAATAGGAAGGGCATCAATATCAGCACGAACTGCTACAATTGGTCCGTTTTTATTACCAGACACTTCAGCGATAATTCCTGTTTCTAAATTGGAATCAATGATAGTAATGTTTTTTTCTTCTAACCAATTTTTTATTGCTTTTGTTGTTTCGAACTCTTCATATGATAGTTCTGGATACTCATGTAAATGTCGACGGATGGAAATAAGTTTTTCTTTTAGTTGATTTGAAATAGATACCATGTAGTATGCCTTCTTTCTTCAGCAAAATATTTATCATAAGTATACAACAATAAAAGAGAGGATTCTCAAATGAAAATCCTCTCTCGTTTATCCCATAAAAGCCCGATTGGTTCAACTAATTAAAGTTTCACTTTATGCTGCGACTTTTTTATGCGTATGATGTTTACGATAACGTCCACGCATTGCGTATGCAATTTGCGGGATTGCAATCCCAATTAATATAAGTGATACACCGAACCATTGTGAAGATAGTACAGCCTCTTTTAAAACGAATACTGACATAATTGTTGTAACTGGTAGTTCCGCTGCACCAAGAATAGTCGCTAAGCCAGAACCGATTTTTGGAATCCCGATTGTAAAGGCAATAGATGGAATAACGATACTAAATGTTCCTAATCCTAAACCGTATTTCCAAAGACCTTGAGAAATGGCACCATTAAAAATAAATGTTGGTGGGAATACAATCATGACTAAAGTTAAAGCACCAGTCATTAAGAGAACACCGCGCGGTAATGAAGGTACTTCAACAGCAACTTTTCCGCTTACGAAAATGTATGTTGCGAATGTAACAGCAGATAATAAACCTAAAATGACCCCAGTCGTATCGAAAGCACCTACTGATTGTTCAAGTAAACCACTTGATAAAAATGTCCCTACAAGTAAGAAAATAACAGAAATAACTTTTTCTCTTGAAGGTAATGTTTTTGTTGCGACTGCTTCAATGATAATTCCGACCCAAACGAATTGGAATAAAAGAATAATTGCAATAGAAGCTGGTACAGTTTTTAATGAAGCATAATAAAAAATTCCGGTAAAACTTGCAGATGTTCCTGCAACGAATAAAAGTAATGCTTGCTTTAAAGGAACGCGATGGCTAGAAAATAGAAGTGTAATAGCAAGCAAAATAATCCAACCGAACAAATATTGGCTGCCAATTACCTCTCCAAGTGAAAATCCTTCTGCATATGCAAGCTTAACAAAAATAGCTAAAATTCCATAACTACACGCTCCTAATAAAACTAAAAGAGAATAACGAAGCATGAAAAATTCCTCCCATCTATATGAAGTTGTTCCGTATCGAAAATATATAACTAGAGGGAAGTATACAAAATTAGAAATAAAGGGTCAAATGAAAGAAAAGTATGACATTTTATAGAATAATAATAAAAGTATGATATTTATGCATAATCTTGAAATTTTTAATAGTAGAAGTATTATAAAATAAACTTTGCATTGTATAGAGATAGCATTTGAAAAAAATATTTTTTAAACCAATATGTATATAGACGTACTAGTAACGTGCTAATTATTTGAGAAACTATGTTACCTTTGTTATGGTAATAACAATTAAAGGAGTTTTATAATCCATTTGGGTTTTTTCTATATAATAGAAGGAAATGAAAACGTTTTATTAGAAACTGTGAGGAAGTGCGGTTTTTCTTATTGCCACGTTGTAAAAGTGATTTCACGAATTGTTCATAGTATTTTTATGTGTTTTTGTTACAATATTTAGGGAGAGGAGTGGAATGATGCAAGATATTAGTATTTTTTTAGCGTTTGGCGCCGGGTTCTTATCATTTATTTCCCCATGTTGCTTACCGCTTTATCCGGCATTTTTATCGTACATAACAGGTATGTCGGTTTCTGAATTGAAAGAAGAAAATGCAATGCTTCGCAAAAGAAGTATGATACATACAGCGTTTTTCTTACTTGGATTTTCAATTATATTTATTGCAATTGGATTTGGTACAAGTTTTATTGGAGGAATCTTTACTGACTATAAAGATTTAATCAGACAGTTAGGTGGTATATTTATCATCGTGTTCGGCTTAATTATTGTCGGGGTGTTTAAGCCGAAATTTTTAATGCAAGACCGTAAATTTACATTTAAAAATCGTCCAAGTGGCTATTTTGGATCAGTACTAATCGGATTAGCTTTTGCAGCAGGGTGGACGCCATGTACCGGACCAATTCTAGTGTCTGTAATTGGATTAGCAGCAACAAATCCAGAATCAGCAATGATATATATGATTGCTTACATACTTGGATTTGCAATCCCGTTTTTCGTACTGTCATTCTTTATTACGAAAATGTCTTGGATTAAAAGAAATAGTATGGCCTTCATGAAAGTCGGAGGATATATTATGATTGTTATGGGTGTCTTCCTATACTTTAACTGGATGACGAAAATTATCGTATATTTCTCAAGTTTATTTGGTGGTTTTACTGGTTTTTAGTATTATTCTGCGAAAATGTTGGAAATACTAACGGAAAAGCATATAATGAAAGTATATTTTGCATATAGCCACAAAAAAGGATGAGAAAATATGAACATAGTTCTTTTATCAAGTATCGTTGCTGTTTGTATGGCTGTCGGTGCGATGTTTATTCGTTTAAAAGCAGCTAAGAAACCTGCAACATTGAAAAAAATTATACTTCCACCATTTTTTATGAGTACGGGTGCATTGATGTATGTTTTTCCTGAATTTCGATTAACTCCAGCAGAAATGTTAGAAGCAATTGGTGTCGGTTTGATTTTCTCTATTTTTCTTATTAAAACATCTAAATTTGAAATTAGAGGACAAGAGATTTATTTGAAGCGTTCAAAAGCCTTTGTTTTCATATTAATTGGATTACTTGTAGTGCGGATTGTATTTAAAACCTACTTAAGTCAATCTCTTGATTTAGGACAACTTAGTGGCATGTTCTTCTTACTTGCGTTTGCGATGATTGTGTCATGGAGAATTGCAATGTATCGTTCCTTTACGAAATTACAGAAGGAAATGGAAAAAGAAGATGGTTTTTATAATGAAAAAGATATGAAGCTAACTTAAAAACTGTATATGTACCAAATAAAAAGACAGCGTTTTTGACGCTGTCTTTTTATTTATAGTGCTAACACTCACTGTCCCAGCCTCGGCGTATAAACCGTGTGCCATCAAAAAAACAATTTAAATTTGGTGATACGAATGGACCGATAAACGTAATGATGTTTGGGTCTGAAGTTTCGTCAACGGAAATTGGTGGTTTAGTAGGGTCAGGTCGTAGTGTATAGCGAATGCGAGCGGTATTGCGAATGAGACCGTCTCGTGGTTCTGCTGTTACTTGAACGATAAACCGAACATCAACGGATTCACCTGGATTAACAGTTCCAATAATAATACCGATAGTTGGGTTAGTTCCAGGACGTATTACTCCGTTTACTGTTACTGAATTCGGATAGAAAGTAACTTCGGGAGGCAGTGAATCAGTAATGAGTACATTATTTGCAGGAGTAGCGCCATTGTTAGTAAAGGTAAGTGTATATGTGATGAAGTCACCGAGTTCTACACGATTTACATTCGCAGTCTTAATAAATGTGTTTGGCTCATTAGGGTTTACTTCTATCGTAATTGGTGGTGTTGTTGTCGTTGTTGTGATAGGTGGTCTAGTCGGATCAGGTTGAGAAGTGTACGTAATGGAAGCGATATTTGTAATCATTCTATTAGCTGGAAGTGTAATAACCTGTACTTGGAATGAAATAGTTACTGATTCTGTTGGATTAAGAGTTCCGACGGGGATGCCTGTGGATGGATTTGTGTTTGGAACGGGAATGTTATTAATTGTGACACTATTTGGAATGAATGATGTGCCGACAGGAAGTGAGTCTGTAACAGAAATGTCAGTAACAGGAATCGTACCTTCATTTTGGAATGTGATAGTAAATGTAATCGTATCACCTACTGAAACGATGGATTTATCAGCGGTTTTTATCGGATTGATAGTCCCAACGTTTACAGGGGTAATTGTAGTAGGAGTAGGTGTAGTAACGGATACAGGTGGCTTAGTAGGATCAGGTTGATACTGGAAGGAAACGTTACCTTGGTTTTGAATTTCTCCGCTTGGTGGAATTGAAGTAACTAGGACACGGAAAGAAATCGTTGCGGATTCAGAAGGAGCAAGTGTTGAAATCGGGATGCCTGTGGACGGATTTGCGGTTGGTTGCTGCACATTGTTAATAGTAACACTATCTTCAATGAACGAAGTACCGACAGGAATTGTATCAGTTACAACAATATTATTAGCAGGAATGGTACCTGTATTTTGGAGTGAAATCGTATACGTAATAATATCACCTAGTGTAACTGTTTCCGGCGTAGCTCTTTTTTGTGGATTTAATATAGCTGTCTTTACATTCGTTGTGTTAATTGGAGTAGGGTCTGTAATGGTAATAGGAGGTTCACCAGGAAATGGTTCATATGTGAAAGTAACAGTTGCTTGATTTCGAATGATACCACCAGGTGGTACACTTGTTACTCTTGCTTGGAATTGAACCGTAATTGTATCGTTCGGATTGACTGTACCTACAGGTATACCCGCTACAGGATTTGCTCCAAGATCCAGAATACCATTTATTATAACGGTACCTGGAATAAATGTTAGCCCATTTACTAATGGATCGGTAATGATAACGGAAGTTGCAGGGACTGATCCACGATTTTGGAAGGTTACAGTATACGTTATGATTTCATTTATATCTACAATTTGTTTGTCTGCTAGTTTATTTGGATTAGGTGTAGGTGTAATAACGGATACTTCAACAGTTGGTGTAGGATCTGTAATGGTAATAGGGGGTTCGCTAGGGTTTGGCTGGAATGTGTAAGTGACAGTTGCTATGTTTTTAATAATACCGTCTGGCGGGAGTGCAGTTACAGTAACTTGATAAGTTAACGTAATAATTTGTCCTGGAGTAACAGTTCCGACGTTGACACCATTATTTGGATTTTCTCCAGGCGAAGAGACGCCATTAATCGTAACGCTATTCGGAATGAAAGTAGTACCTGCAGGAGTAGGGTCTGTAATAATAACATCTGTCGCATTAATATTCCCGACATTTTGGAATGTAATTGTATATGTGACAGTATCACCAAGATTAATAACTTGAGGGCTAGCTTGTTTGTTAGGATTAGTGGTAACTTCACTTACTTGGGTCTTTGTAGTAGGTGTAGGCGTAGTAACAGATACAGGTGGTCTAGTAGGATCTGGTTGATATTGGAATGAAACGGTCCCTTCATTTTCAATAAAACCTGTCGGCGGTATCGAAGTTACTTGAACTTGGAAAGTTACGACGGCCGAGGTGTTAGGTTCTAATGTACCGATAAGAATTCCAGAACTAGGGACGGTACCTGGTTGTGGCACGTCATTAATCATTACACTATTTGGAATGAAAGTAGTACCAACTGGAATAGGATCGGTTACAAGTACATTCGTGGCAGGGACAGTTCCTGTATTTTGTAAGGAGATTGTATAAGTGATTGTGTCACCTAATAAAGCAAATACTTTATCAGCGGATTTTGTAGGATTCGTTGTTGCTGTGTTGACATTTGTAGTAGTAGGGGGCGTTGGAGTAGTTACTGTTACTGGTGGTTCTCCAGGATTAGGTTGGAATGTGTAGGTGATAGTAGCTTCATTTACAATAATTCCGTTAGGTGGTATGGAAACAACGCGAACTTGGAATGTTAAAACAACTGATTGACTAGGGTTTAATGTGCCCAGAGGGATGCCAAGAGCTGGGTCAAGATTACTAGTTGGTACACCATTAATTGTAACGCTATTTGGAATGAAAGTAGTACCTGTTGGGATGGGGTCTGTAAAAACGATGTCTGTCAGTTGTACAGTTTGTAAGTTTTGGAAGGTAACGGTGTACGTAATAATATCACCTATATCAACGTTGTTTCGATCAGCTGTTTTCGATGGATTAATAATACTATTAATGATTTCAGTATTAACTGGTGGTGTTGTCTCTGTTTCTGTAATAGGAGGTTCATTTGGATTAGGTTGAGATGTAAAGTTGACTGAACCAACATTTGTAACAACCCCGTTAGGCGGTATATTTGTAATCGTTACTTGGAATGTGATGGTTACTATTTGATTCGGTTGTATTGTACCGATAGATATTCCAATACTTGGATCAATACCTGGTTGTGAAATACCATTTACTGTAACGGAATCCACAATAAATTGTGTACCTACTGGTGGTGGATCAATGACAGATACATTTGTCATAGGAATATTTCCGATGTTTTCAAGCGTGATTGTATACGTGAGTGCATCTCCAATGTTAGCAACTGATAAATCTACTGTTTTAGTTGACTCTAACTCTGCATTTTGTACAATTGTTTCTGCAATTGGAGTAGGTGTGGTTGTTGTAATAGGCGGAAGAGTAGGATCTGGTTGAGATGTGTAAGTGACATTTGCTTCATTTGAGATAATTCCATTTGGTGGTAGAGTAGTTACTTGTACTTCTAAAGTAACAGTCACTATTTGTCTAGGGTTTAATGTGCCAATCGGGATTCCTGTTTCAGGGTTCAAATTAGGTTGTGGAATACCATTAATCGTAACGCTACCAAGGATAAATGTAGTTCCAGTAGGGATAGAATCAGTAATAATAACATTGGTTGCAGGGATGTTTCCAGTATTTTGAAGGGTTATCGTATAAGTGAGCGTATCACCAATACTTGCAGACTCACGGTCTACTGTTTTTTGCGGATTCGGGTTAGCGGTATGAACCGGTAAAGTAACAGTAGGAGTTGTTTCCGTCGTTGTAATAGGTGGTTCACTAGGATTAGGTTGAGAAATATAGGTTACAACTGCCGTATTTTCTATTTTCCCGTTAGGTGGAATAGCATTTATTTGTACTTGGAACGTAACTGTGACGGTTTCCCCAGGGTTAACAGTACCGACAGAAATGCCTGTAAGGGGGCTTACACCAGGTTGAGGGATAGTATTTACTGTAACACTATCAGTAATAAAAGTTGTACCAGGTGGCAAAGAGTCTGTAACTGTTACACCTGTAGCAGGTATAGTTCCTTGGTTTGTAAAAGTGACAGTATAAGTTACGATATCACCAATTTCTGCAAACGTAAGATTTGCGGTTTTAGTAGGGCTTATGACTACAGTTTGAATAGGAGTCGTTGTTTCGGGAGTCGTTTCTGTTTTTGTGACTGGAGGTAAGTTTGGATCCGGTTGATAATTAAATGTTGCACTTCCTTGATTGCGTATTTCTCCACTAGCAGGGATGTTTACTACTCGTACTTGGAAAGTAATGGTCGCTCGTTCGGATGGTGCTAAAGTTCCAAGTGAAATTCCAGATGCTGGATTGGATCCTGGTTGAGGAATACCATTAATCGTAACACTGTCTGGAACTAATATAGTACCAGCAGGGATAGAATCCACTACTGTTATATTCGTAGCAGGGACAGTACCGGTGTTTTGAAATGAGAGCGTATAGGTAATGATATCATTTAATGCAACAAAGGAACGATCTACTGTTTTTTGTGGATTTAGTGTTGCAGTATTAACTGCCGTTTCTGTTTCAGGAGTTGTAATAGTTGTCGTAACAGGAGGTTCATTCGGATTTTGCTCATATGTGAATGTTATATTTGCTTGATTTCTAATGATTCCCCCGGGCGGGATGCTATTTACTACACCTTGGAACGTAATTGTAATACTTTGACCAGGATTTACAGTGCCAACTGGTATGCCGATTTCAGAATTTTCTCCAAGTTCTGATGTTCCATTCACAACAACGCTACCTAGAACGAATGAAACACCAGATGGAAGTGTATCTTTTACGATAACGTTTGTAGCGGGTACAGTTCCTCTATTTTGGAATGTTACAGTAAAAGTAATCGTATCTCCTATATCGGCAATTTGTCGATCGGCAGATTTTGTAGTCGTCGGATTTGGATTGTTAATTGGGATGTTCACACTTGGAGTCGTAGTAGTTGTTGTAACGGGAGGCTCACTCGGATTCGGTTGATATTGATAAGTGAAGGATGCTTGGTTTCTAATTATCCCGTCAGGTGGTAAATTTGTAACGACCACTTGGTAGGTGATTGTTTTTGTTTCCCCGACAGAAATAGTGCCAAGTTGTATTCCGAGTTCTGGATCGGAGCCAGGATTTGAAACGCCATCAATCGTAACGCTATTTGGAACGAAAATAGTCCCGTTAGGTGTAGGGTCTGTAACGACTACATTTGTAGCTGGAACTGTCCCATTATTTATAAAAGTTACCGTATAGGTAATTGTATCTCCTATATCAGCAACTTGTTTGTCTGCAGATTTTGTAGGCGTAGTAACAACAGTGCCAACTTGAGTTTCTGTTTTAGGAGTTGGGGTCGTTTTTGTAACAGGGGGTTCATTTGGATTAACAATATGATTAAATGATACAATACCCTGATTTTCTATAAGGCCATTTGGTGGCACACTTGTAACTTGAACTTGGAATGTAATTGTTTTTGCCTGATTTGGAATTAAAGTGCCGATTGATATACCGTTTTCAGGGTTACTGTTAGGTTGTGAGACACCATCAATCGTGACGCTATTTGGAATAAATGTTGTACCGTTTGGAATAGGATCGGTTAGTACAATATTCGTTGAGGAAACAGTGCCGTTATTTTGTAAACTAATTGTATACGTAATAATATCACCAATGTCAACAAAAGTACGATTAGCAGATTTTGTAGGATTAACTGTAGCGGTATTAACAGTGACTGTAGTAGGTGCTGTCGGTTCAGTTGTTGTAACAGGAGGCCTTGTTGGATCTGGCTGATACGTATATGTCGTTGAAGCTTCGTTTGTAATAACACCGCCAGCAGGTACTTGTGTAACAAGAACTTGGAACGAGAGTGTTTTCGTTTCACCAGGATTAATTGTTCCAACTGGAATTCCTAGTGCTGGATTTGAATTTGGAACGGGAGCATTATTTAAGACTACGCTATTCGGAATGAATGTTGTCCCAGCAGGAATTGTATCATTAAAAACTACATTCGTAGCAGGGATTGTACCATCATTAGTAAATGTAATCGTATACGTAATAATATCACCGATATCAACAGCAGTTTTATCCACCGTTTTAACAGGATTTGTAATAGCGGTATTAACAGGAGTAGTAGTAGGTGGTGTAGGGGCTGTTGTTGTAATAGGTGGTTTTGTTGGATCGGGTTGATACGTAAATGTTGTCGTTCCGATATTTCGGATTAAGCCATTCTCTGGGAGAGAGGTAACTTGAACTTGGAATGTAACTATAGCATTTGTACCAGCAGCGATTGTTCCGATTTGTATACCGCCAGCAGGATTTACACCTGGTTGTGAAGTGCCGTTAATTGTGACGCTATTCGGAATAAATGTAGTACCATTTGGAATTGGATCAGTTACAATAACGTTCGTCGCAGCGATGTTTCCTGTATTCGGTACAGTAATTGTATACGTAATAATATCACCAATATCAGCAATTTGTGGACTAGCAGTTTTTGTTGGATTTACAATTGCAGTTTGTACAGAAGTAGTTGTTGGAGGTGGTGTTGTCGTAGTAGTCGTTGGGGGTTCAGACGGGTTTGGTTGCGATGTAAATGTTATATTTGCTTCGTTAGTAATCGTTCCGTTAGCCGGAAGAGAAGTGACTTGAACTTGAAATGTGACAGTTGTAGTTTGACCAGCAGGAATCGTACCTAGCGGAATATTTGTTGGTGTTACACCAGATTGTGTCGCTCCATTAACTGTAACACTGTTTGGAATAAAAGTGGTGCCAGTAGGGATAGGATCGGTGATAGAAACATTTGTTGCTGAAATATTACCGTTATTTGGGACAGTAATCGTATACGTAATGATGTCACCGATATTCACAATTTGTTGGTTTGCACTTTTAGCCGGATTAATGATAGGAGCATTAATTTGTGTTTCGACTATATTACTTGTAGAGTTTCTGTTAATTGGTGGTTGGTTTGGTGGATTATATTGAAAGCTTGAAGTTGCACTATTTGGAATAGGGTTTGGTGTAGGGAGAGTATTAACTCGAACTTGAAACGTAATTGTAGCATTCCCGTTTGCAGCAATCGTTCCTACATTTATTCCAGTAGCAGGATTATCCGTAGTAGGAGTACCATTCACTGTAACGCTACCCGGTACGAACGATGTGCCGGCAGGAGGTGTGTCTGTAATGATAACATTATTAGCGGCTAATGGAGCCTCATTTGTAGCAGTAATTGTATACGTAATCGTATCACCGATCGTAGCAATTGTTTTATCTACTGCTTTTGTTAATGCGACATTAGCTGTGAAAATATCTGTATCAACTATATTGCTTGTTGTTGTACGTGTGATAGTGGTTGCGTTAGGTGCAGGTTGAAATTCGTATCCAAATGATGCTACGTTACTGGCGACAGGTGGGGTAGGAATACTTGTTACATCTACTTGAAAAGTAATTGTAACAGAACCACCAGCAGGAATATTATTAATAGGAATTCCAGTTGAAGGATCGCCGGCTGTTGGAGTACCATTAACAGTTACACTGTTTGGAACGAAAGTGGTGCCAGCTGGTATGGGGTCTGTAAATGTAACGTTTTGGGCAGGAAGTGTTCCAGTATTTTGGACAACGATTGTATAGGTTAAACGACTTCCTATTGTTGCTATTGCCATTCGATTCGTCCTTTCTGTATAAATTTCAATCCGGTCAAGGAATAGAATATTTACAAACAGTATTATTTTATCATCCAGAAACAATACTATGTGAAAATATTAGTATAAAATAAATTCGTCATTGCATCCTATTCAAATTTATATGGATAGGAATAGGCAAAGGCTTTTTTTTTGCCTAAATTATTCTTTGCGTTACGTATACAAATGTAACTTTTTTTCCTTGTTCGCATTAAATGAAATAGCGAATAAATATTTATTTTATATGGAAGGGAAGTGGAATTATTGGCTTTTGTACAAACATATACGAAAACGGACTCTTTATTTATGGCACACACAGGGAATACAGTTGGTATGCGTGGTATTACAATAGCGACGGCTTATCAGTACAATGCATTAATAACAAGAGATACAAGTTTAAGCTTTGCAGGAGTTCCTTCTTCGGCAGATCCATTAACTTTTGCAGGAACGACAAATGATTGGACATTAAATGGTTCTTGGGCAAGGCTTAATCCTTCATTAACAGATGTACCAGCAACAGCAACTGTAGACTTTGCAATGCTAGTATGGCAAGGAACATTGAGTGCAACTGTGACAGAGACAGTGGTAAATAATAATATGCCTACTCTTCAAACGCCAGATGGAGTTATCCATACAATTACGAGTGTTCCAACATGGGGAGAGACTAGATCAAGCGGCACATTTCAAGGTACCATTTATACACGTACTGCAAATGTAACAAGTATTTTACAGGGACTTTCGAACCGAGCAACAGGAGATTATTTTGTAGAGAGAATACCAACGGCAAATCCACCAGCGCAAGGGACAGGAGTAGGATGGGCATTAGTTGTTGTGTATCGTGATAATTTATATCCTGTCAGGAATGTTAGTTTATATACTGGTTTACTTATTTCTACATTGGGTGAGACAGCGACGATTTCAAATTTCATCACTCCAGCTGTATCGCCGGTTACTGCTCGTGTATTTACAATGGCAATTAATGGTGATACAGATGCGACAGGTGATAGATTTAACTTAAATGGTACTGGACTTTCAGGACCTAATAATTTAATAAACAACTTTTTTGCTTCACAGGTAAATAATTATTTAGGAAATTTAGATACAGTTGGAAGTTTTGGGGATAGAAATATGCCAATTGGTACTTCTGCGACTAACCGTCGTGCGGAATTTGATGTGACAAATGTACCTGCAAATGGCGTATTAACAGCTGCATCCACTTCTACTACGGTTAATATCCCAAATACATTCGATTATATTTACGCTGGTGCTGTTGGTTTGCAAATAGATTTAGCAGAGGCACGTTTAGCAGCTACAAAATCAGTAACTGTAAGTTGAAATAATAGGAAAAGTTAATAAAAATTTTTATCCTAATAGGAGTGAGTTCTATTGGCTTTTGTTCAAGCTTACGGTAAAAATGATAACTTATTTATGATGCACACAGGCAATACGATGGGAATGCGTGGTACTGCAAATACAAATTTTGCTTACAATGCACTTATTACATTAAATACTGACTTAACTTTTGGAGGAGTACCTTCATCAACTGATCCAAATACATTTGGAGGTACGACAAATGATTGGACATTAGATGGATCATGGGCTGAATTAAATCCGTCAACTACTATTGTTCCAGCTACGGCGGTTGTGGATTTTGCATTACTTGTTTGGTCAGGTGGATTGGATACGGCTGTTACAACTGCTGTTGTTGATGCGAATCCTCCAAATCTAGTTACGCCTGATGGAACGAGTACACAAGTGACAATTAATTCGGCATGGTCATCAGAAGGGACGAATTTACCTTTTATAGCCAATGTATATAACAGAGCGGCAGACGTTACATCTTTACTACAAGGGTTACCTAATCGAGCAGCAGGTAGATATAGCGTAACAAGATTACCTACGCGTCAGCCAGTTGGTTATGGTGCAGGATGGTCGTTGATTGTTGTATATCGTGATTCCTCATACCCGATGAGAAATGTGAGTTTATTCCCAGGTTTTTTATTATCAGGTACACCACAAATACTTTCTGGATTTTTCACACCGGCTACAGGGACGGTGACAGCAAGAGCTTTTGTAATGGCGGTGAATGGTGATCCAAATTTTACAGGTGATAACTTTCAATTGAACTCTGTGACATTAACGGGACCGAATAATCCATTGGGGAACTTTTTTAGAGGGCAAGTGAATGATATTAACGGGAATTTAAATACAATTGGTAGTTTTGCAGATCGGAATTTTTCGGGGACAACTACAAATGCAAATGCGAGAGCTGAATTTGATATTACAAATGTAAATGCAACAGGATCAATTGCACCAAATACGACATCTACACAAGTCAACATTACAGGTACAGGCGATACGATTTATACGAGTGCGGTTGGATTACAAATAGATTTAGCAGAAGCTAGATTAACAGCCGTAAAATCTGTAACTGTAAGTTAAAAAAGATTGCTATAAGTTAGCAATCTTTTTTTCATGAG
This sequence comes from Bacillus sp. RZ2MS9, assembly GCF_001816185.2. NCBI lineage: Bacteria > Bacillati > Bacillota > Bacilli > Caryophanales > Bacillaceae > Bacillus > Bacillus sp. RZ2MS9. Next base: position 3,577,112 of record NZ_CP049978.1, on the reverse strand, counting down.
GGGTATTTTGTTAGTAAAGATTGATAGTTAGAATAATCAATCTTTTTTTCTTGTAGTTTTTTTATTAAAAATTTATGATCACGCTTTGGTGTGGCAATGATATATCCTTTAATAATTAAGTCTTGTGTAATTTGAGAGGCATTTTCTTGTAATGCAAGTTCCCCGATTTTGCCAGCAATCTTTGATTTTGCAACATCACGAAATAGTTCTGGAACAGGACTTACAAGCTCTTCTAACAATTGTTTTTGTTCGTCAGCCCATAAATGTCTCGTTTTATTTATGTAGTGTTCTTCCCAATCCAAAATGGACATGCCGTCTTCTTTTGGTAAACGTTTTAAAAATTTTCTGAACATAAAGTATCCACCGATAGACATAAGCCCTAATAAAATAACCGTCCATAATACAATGAACCAACTGAACCATCCTTCGAGCACGCATATCCCCCCTTAATGATAGCGGTTTTCTTTTATTCATATTATATACAGTGAGATTCATAGAAAGCAAGAACGCTTGGTCATTTTGACCAAGCGTTATAGTTTAAACGAAGTATAGTTGTTCAACACATAAATTATTATTATCGTCTTCAACATACTCAATAATAAGTGTGCCAACTTTACGATCTTTATCTTCAGTTGTGAAAATAGAGTAAGAAGTAAAACGTGTTTTTGATAGGCCGCTTATATGTGTAGGTAAAGAAATGTAGTCGTTATCGCGGAAGAATTCCATCAGTTCAATATCCTCAAATTCTTTTCGGTCAACTTGTTTGTTTGTATAGCGGCGTTGAAGTTGTTTTAAAGACTCGTTCCAAGAAATTGCTTTTGTGTCGTATACCATTGTTCTATCTCCTTACTGTATGTAATCATTAAGAACATACGTTCTAATCTAGTATACTCTTTTTATTAGAAAAGGGAAAGCAAAAAATAATGTAAGCTTGGGTTTCCAAGCTTACATTATTGATGCGTCCGTCATAATCTCTATTTTTTATTATAAGTTAGATATGAATAAGAAACAAGATGATATATATAATGTTGAGAGTTTTCAAGATTCTGTATATTATAGGTGTACTAAAGTGTAAGGGAATGAGAGGTGTGGCATACGTAATTTCACTGCAAGGGCCGATGGCTAGCGGAAAAACAACATTAGCAAAAAGGTTAGAAAAGAGAGGGTTTCGAGTTATATATGAAAATCCATATCCAATTGTAGAGAAGCGAAAAAAATTGAATTTAGATATGAATTCAAAAGTAGGGTTTATTATGAATCAAAAAATGTTTATGGAAGCAAAAATAAAGGAGTTTCAAAATGTGAAAGATTCAGTCGTAATTTTTGATCGCGGACCAGAAGACATTGAGTTTTTTACACTCTTTTATCCAACGATTATAGGAGAAGAGTGGGATATAGAAACTGAATTGAAAGATGAATTATATAAATTAAGAGCATGCCGTTCGGATGTGATTTTTTACTTAGATGTTACGAAAAAGAATGTATATGATAGAAAAAATAATGATAGAACAAGAAACAGAAGTACGTTTGAGGAGCAATTTAAATTAGTAGAAACTGAAAAAGACTGGTATAAAAAATTTCCTGTAACTTATGTGGACACGAATAGATTAACAGTGGACGATTTAGAGGTATATTTTATGGACTGGTTAAAGGAGAGAGGGATATGAAAAAAATACTTTTATTTGTATACTCAACATTTGCAGAGTTTGAAATAACAGTAGCGACGGCATTGCTGAAAAATAAATATGAAATCATTACAGCGGGCTTAACTAAAGAATTGGTTATAAGTGAAACTGGATTGCAAGTGCAGCCGCATATAGAAGTAAGTGAAGTACGTGTAGATGAGTATGAGGGGATACTTATTCCAGGTGGAGAAGAAGGACAGTTGGAAGATGCAAAACCTCTTTTTTCAATCATTCGTCAATTTCATGAACAAGAAAAATTAGTGGCGGCAATTTGTGCTGGACCGTATGCACTAGCAAAAGCAGGGTTATTTAAAGGGATTTCTTATACTGCGACTATAGATTATCAAAAATTTGATTGTTTTCCAGTAGAAAATTTCGTGTATGAAGAAGTTGTGAAACACTCAAATATCATTACAGCACAAGGGCATGCATTTGTACCATTTGGAATAGCAATTGCCTCTTATTTTGGAGTGGCAGACGAACATAATACAGATTTTTATTGTGGTAAAGGCAATGTAGTAATGGAGAAACTTTTACGAGAAAACGTGTAGAAGCTAGCAAATGCTAGCTTTTTTCTTTTTGACATCGATAAATGGCTAACGTTTTTGGGTCACGCCATATACCGTTATGAAGTGACAATTCATTTTCTACTTCTTCTTTTAGCCATACCTTCATTTCCGCGTGAAGGTATGTATTATCAGGTATATTTAGCGACGGAAACATGCTAGAAATATAGTTTACAATCGGAGTAGCATGATGAAAAACGAGAGCATTATGAATAACTGTTTCTTCAACAGTTGGAAAAACAGATTGTAATATCTCTTTACCGTTTTCTAAACAAAATGGAGTGACTGATGATGTTGTTTTCGGTAAATCAAATGCGTCTAACATACGGTTACACATTTCAACTATACGAGGTAGTGTAACGCTAGAATTTGTTGTAGCTAAAAGTGTTCCGCCAGGACGAATTACTTTATGGAATCCTTGAATCGTTTTTTCAACATCTTTCACATGGTATAACATATGTCTTGCAATTATTAGGTCATAACAATTTGTTTCGAAAGGGAGTTTACTAGCATCCCCTCGTTTCCATTCTATTAAGTTATTTGTTTTAGCAGCTTCAGCAAGCATAGCTTCGGATTGATCAAACCCGGTTAATGGGCCTTTATGACCATTTGTTTGTAAAAGGGAAAGGAATTTTCCACTAGCGCACCCAACCTCTAATATATTTTCTTCCCCTTGAAGTTGTAAATGTTCAATGACGATCTTATCTAAATCTACGTGTTTTTCTTCGTAATGTGTATGTGTGTCGATGCGTGTTTGTAAATGGTTGCTAACGTTATACTGACGTTTTACATCATTCATTTTGTCACATTCCACCTTTGTGCAAAATTGTTGGATTGCATGTGTTAATACATCTGTTTTCTTTAAACCTTCGTAATGGAGTGCTGATTCAAACCTTTTAAGTAATTTCTCTTCAATTCGAAAATGAATATCTTTTCGTTTTGTCACTGAAATCTCGCCCCTTTGCATCTGTTAGTGAGACTATAGCATGCTTGGAAATTTTGTGTAAATCATTTGTGTACACAAAATTATGGGGATGAAAAAATTGTTTGAATGTGAGTTTAAACTATTGACGATTTAAACGTTTTCATATATTCTTAAATTAAGTAATATTCAAATAATTCAAAAGAAATGAGAGAGTCACATGCTTCTTCAAGGAACACATCGAATTGGTCGTATGGCCATGCTGTTGGCACTTGCGGATGAGAATGAAAGTCCTGTATTATCCATTCCAAAAGGTTGGAAGTATTGTACGGGGAAAGTGGGTTCGATGAATTCGCAAAAGGTTGTCGCAGCAATGGAAACAGCGGCTAAAAGCAACCAAGTTATTGAAACAGACGTTTACAGAGAAACACATGCACTTTATCATGCAATTATGGAAGCTTTGTACGGAGTGACGAGAGGTCAAATTCAGTTAGCAGACGTTCTTCGTACAGTAGGACTTCGTTTTGCGATTGTGCGCGGTACACCATACGACGGAAAAAAAGAAGGCGAATGGGTTGCTGTTGCATTATATGGAACGATTGGTGCACCTGTAAAAGGATCTGAGCATGAGGCGATTGGTTTAGGAATTAATCACATATGATTTGCCCATAGTCTATTAGTTAGAAGGGGGCCTTACTTTTTTAGGACAGAAGTCTGTCTTAAAAAGATAAGGTCCCCTTTTGCCTTTTTAAGGAGGAAAAATGATGATTACGTTAACAGGACATACATTGACAGTTGAAGAAATGAAGAGGTTATTACTGGAAGGAGAAGGTGTAACAGCTTGTCCAACTAGTATGCAAAAGGTAGCGGAGTGCCGCGAAGTAGTTGAGAAAATTGTAGAGGACGGAAAAGTCGTTTACGGAATTACAACTGGATTTGGAAAGTTTAGTGATGTGCTTATCCAAAAAGATGATGTAAAGGCACTTCAACATAATTTAATTCAGTCACATGCATGTGGGATTGGTGATCCATTCCCGGAAGAAGTATCGCGTGGAATGTTAATTTTACGAGCGAACACGATGCTTAAAGGAGTATCTGGTGTTAGGCCGCTTGTTGTAAATATGCTTCTTGAGTTTGTAAACCGTAAAATTCATCCAGTCGTTCCGCAACAAGGTTCACTTGGTGCAAGTGGCGATTTAGCACCTTTATCTCATCTTGCGCTCGTATTATTAGGCGAAGGTGAAGTGTTCTATAAGGGGAAACGCGTTCATGCAATGGTTGCTCTTACAGAAGAAGGGCTTGAGCCAATTGAACTTGAAGCAAAAGAAGGTCTTGCGTTAATTAATGGTACGCAGGCGATGACAGCACAAGGAGTTCTTTCTTATATAGAAGCAGAAGCAACGGCGTATCAAGCTGAACTAATTGCTTCGATGACAATTGAAGGGTTACAAGGCATTATTGATGCATTTGATGAAAATGTTCATAAAGCACGTGGTTATAAAGAGCAAGTGGAAGTAGCAAGCAGAATTCGTGACATCCTTCATGATAGTAAATTAACAACAAAACAAGGAGAATTACGTGTACAGGATGCATATTCACTTCGCTGTATTCCGCAAGTACACGGTGCTTCTTGGCAAGTTTTAAATTATGTGAAAGAAAAATTAGAAATTGAAATGAATGCGGCGACAGATAATCCACTTATTTTTGATGGTGGGGAAAAAGTAATTTCAGGTGGTAATTTCCACGGTCAACCAATTGCATTTGCGATGGACTTCTTAAAAGTAGGGATGGCAGAACTTGCAAATATTTCAGAGCGCCGTATTGAGCGTTTAGTGAATCCGCAGTTAAACGATTTACCACCATTTTTAAGTCCAGAACCAGGACTTCAGTCTGGTGCGATGATTATGCAATATGCTGCAGCGTCACTAGTTTCTGAAAATAAAACGTTGGCACATCCGGCGAGTGTAGATTCAATTCCGTCTTCTGCTAACCAAGAAGATCATGTAAGTATGGGAACAATTGCTTCACGCCATGCACATCAGATTATTCAAAATGCAAGACGTGTTCTTTCTATTGAGATGATTTGTGCAATGCAAGCAGCAGAATATCGCGGAATTGAAAACATGAGTACAGTGACGAAGAGCTTCTACCATCAAGGTCGTCAGCAGGTGCCATCTATTAAAAATGACCGTATATTCTCAACAGATATTGAAAATATTGCGCATTGGTTAAAAACGAATTATTCGATAAAAGAAAGATTAGATGTAAACGCAGCACTATAAAATGAGAAAAGGGAGAGATTGAAATGGAAAAAGTACAACAAACAATTCGCGCGCCAAGAGGTACAGAGTTACAAACGAAAGGGTGGGTGCAAGAAGCTGCACTTCGTATGTTAATGAACAATTTAGATCCTGAAGTTGCTGAAAAACCAGAAGAATTAGTTGTATATGGCGGAATTGGCCGTGCAGCTCGTAACTGGGAAAGTTATCAGGCGATTGTAGATTCATTAAAAACGTTAGAAAGCGATGAAACGTTACTTGTTCAATCAGGAAAACCAGTTGCCATTTTTAAATCACATGAAGATGCACCTCGCGTTTTGTTAGCGAACTCAAACTTAGTACCGAAATGGGCAAACTGGGATCACTTCCGAGAACTAGAGAAAAAAGGTCTTATGATGTACGGACAAATGACAGCTGGTAGCTGGATTTACATTGGAACGCAAGGGATTCTACAAGGAACATATGAAACATTTGGTGAAGCAGCTCGTCAACATTTCGATGGTTCATTAAAAGGTACATTAACACTTACTGCTGGTTTAGGTGGTATGGGTGGTGCACAACCTCTTGCTGTAACGATGAACGGCGGTGTTGTCATTGCTATTGATGTTGATAAGCGCAGCATCGATCGTCGTATTGAAAAGAGATACTGTGATATGTATACAGAATCATTAGAAGAAGCGTTAACGGTTGCGAACGAGTATAAAGAGAAGAAAGAACCGATTTCTATTGGTTTATTAGGAAATGCGGCAGAAATTTTACCAGAACTAGTGAAGCGCAATATTACACCAGACTTAGTTACAGATCAAACATCTGCTCATGATCCATTAAACGGTTATATTCCAGTAGGCTACACGTTAGAAGAAGCAGCGAAACTTCGTGAAGAAGATCCAGAACGCTACGTACAATTATCAAAAGAAAGTATGACAAAACATGTGGAAGCAATGCTTGCTATGCAAGAAAAAGGCGCAATTACATTTGATTACGGAAATAACATTCGCCAAGTTGCTTTCGATGAAGGTTTGAAAAATGCATTCGATTTCCCAGGATTCGTTCCAGCATTTATCCGTCCATTATTCTGCGAAGGAAAAGGACCATTCCGCTGGGTAGCACTTTCTGGTGATCCAGAAGATATTTATAAAACAGACGAAGTAATTTTACGTGAGTTCGCTGATAATGAACATTTATGTAACTGGATTCGTATGGCACGTCAACAAGTTGAATTCCAAGGGCTTCCATCACGTATTTGTTGGCTTGGTTACGGTGAGCGAGCGAAATTTGGTCGCATCATTAATGAAATGGTTGCAAATGGTGAATTATCAGCACCAATCGTTATCGGTCGTGACCATTTAGATTGTGGATCAGTAGCATCTCCAAATCGTGAAACAGAAGCGATGAAAGATGGTAGTGATGCAGTAGCTGACTGGCCAATTTTAAATGCATTAATTAATAGTGTAAACGGTGCAAGCTGGGTATCTGTTCACCACGGTGGTGGCGTTGGTATGGGTTATTCACTTCATGCGGGAATGGTTATCGTTGCAGATGGAACAGCAGCAGCAGCAAAACGAATTGAGCGCGTATTAACTTCTGACCCTGGTATGGGTGTTGTTCGTCACGTGGATGCAGGGTATGACTTAGCTGTGGAAACTGCGAAAGAAAAAGGCGTTAACATTCCGATGATGAAATAAGGAGGAGAAAACATGCTGGACACTTTACTAATAAATATCGGTCAATTACTAACAATGGATCAAGAAGATGGCTTGTTAAGACGGGAAGCGATGAACACGCTTCCTGTTATCGAAAACGGTGCGGTTGGAATTGAAAATGGTGTAATTACTTTCGTTGGAACAGCGGAAGAAGCGAAAGGATTACAAGCGAGAGAAGTTATTGATTGCGGCGGGAAAATGGTTTCTCCTGGTCTCGTTGACCCGCATACTCATCTTGTATTTGGTGGATCTCGTGAAAATGAAATCGCACTAAAACTACAAGGAGTTCCGTACTTAGAAATTTTAGAACAAGGCGGAGGCATACTTTCAACTGTAAATGCAACGAAACAGGCGTCGAAAGAAGAACTTGTTCAAAAAGCGAAATTCCATTTAGACCGTATGCTATCTTTCGGAGTTACTACTGTAGAAGCGAAGAGTGGTTACGGATTAGATGATGAGACGGAATGGAAACAATTAGAGGCAACAGCACAATTACAAAAAGAGCATCCGATCGATTTAGTTTCAACATTTTTAGGTGCTCATGCAGTTCCGAAAGAGTATAAAGGTAGATCGAAAGAATTTTTACAATGGATGTTAGACCTACTACCAGAAATGAAAGAGAAGCAATTAGCGGAGTTCGTTGATATTTTCTGTGAAACAGGTGTGTTCTCTGTAGAAGAATCAAAAGAATTTTTATTAAAAGCGAAAGAGCTTGGCTTTGATGTGAAAATTCATGCAGATGAAATCGACCCTCTTGGTGGTGCGGAAGCAGCGGCAGAAATCGGTGCAGCATCAGCGGACCATTTAGTTGGTGCTTCTGATAAAGGAATTGAAATGCTTGCAAATTCTAATACAGTAGCAACTTTATTACCAGGAACAACTTTCTATTTAAATAAAGAAAGCTTTGCTCGTGGACGTAAAATGATTGATGAAGGTGTTGCAGTTGCGTTAGCTACAGACTTTAACCCAGGTAGCTGTCCAACTGAAAATATTCAGCTTATTATGAGCATTGCGATGCTAAAATTGAAAATGACACCAGAAGAAGTTTGGAATGCCGTAACGGTTAACTCATCATATGCCATTAACCGTGGTGATGTAGCTGGGAAAATTAGAGTTGGTCGTAAGGCAGATTTAGTTTTATGGGATGCTTACAATTATGCTTACGTACCGTATCATTACGGCGTAAGTCATGTGAATACAGTATGGAAGAATGGTAATATTGCATATACAAGAGGTGAACAATCGTGGAGCACGGCCACTATTTAAAGAAAAATGCAAAGTTTATTGATCGTGAAGTGACGAAATGGAGTGAGATGATTAAAGATTGGGAGGAAGGTGTGGAAATATTCGGTGCTGCCTTAATTGGAGCACCCCTTTCTAAACCGTCTATTAGTCATTCAGGAGCGAGTTTTGCGCCAAAAACAATTCGTGCGATGTTAGATGCATATAGCACATATGCAATTACAGAAGAACACGATATGAAAGAAAGTGTCTTATATGATTGCGGCGATATTACGATGCATGTGACGGATATAAAAGAAAGTCATAAACGAATTGCGAAAACAGTTGGGCATGTAACGAAAGTAAACCCGAACGTGATACCAATCGTTCTTGGCGGTGACCACTCGATTAGTTTTCCGAGTATAACAGGTTTTGCAAACAGTAAAGGAAAGGTCGGAATTATTCAATTTGATGCTCATCATGATTTACGTAATTTAGATGATGGAGGCCCGTCAAATGGTACACCATTCCGTAGTTTACTAGAAAATGATGTCATTACTGGAAAACAACTTGTTCAAATTGGAATTCGTAATTTTTCTAATGCACGTGCGTACCATGAATATGCAATAGAGCATGGTGTAACAGTGTATACAATGAAAGACGTACGAGAGCGAGAAATAAAAGATATTATCACGGAAAGTATTGAAGTATTAAGAAATCAAGGTGTGACTTCTATTTATATTTCTCTTGATATGGATGTGCTAGACCAAGCGTTTGCACCAGGTTGTCCAGCAATTGGGCCTGGTGGGATGGATAGTACGACTTTACTAGATGCGATTGAATTCCTTGGTAAAGAATCGCTCGTTCAAGGGATGGATATAGTAGAGATTGATCCAACTCTTGATTTCAGAGATATGACGAGTAGAGTAGCAGCGCAAGTGATTATGAGTTTTCTTTTAGCGAGGGAAACAGTTAGCAAACAGGTTAGTATATAGACGGAAAAGTAGATATTTATTTATGCCTTATCAAAAACACATCACTACTTAAATGTAGTGATGTGTTTTTGTGTTAAAGGAGAATGAATGTGTGTGGAACCGTTAATGGAATTGCGATTTTTATAGTGTATTGTGTAAATTTAATTTCTTGCTTCTGAAGTATTGACTCGTAAAATAATTTTATGATAAAATAAAAATTTTGCTAAAAAACTAAAAGTATGTTAAGCTTGAGAAGGTTACCATATATGGAGGTGGATTATTTGTTTCAAATTGGTGATAATATTGTTTATCCAATGCAGGGAGCAGGTATAATTAAAGCCATAGAAGAGAAGGAAATCTCAGGAGAAAAACAACAGTATTATGTTATAAAAATGTCGGCTAGTAATATGGAACTAATGATTCCAGCAGGGAGAATATTGAATTCGAATATACGACCAGTTACGGATATAACCGCATTAGCACACATAATGGATATTTTTCAACATGGGGAATCAGATAGATTACTTACGTGGAAACAAAGGTATAAATTGAACACTGATAAAATAAAGACGGGTAAAATGCAAGAAGGTGCTGAAGTTGTGCGTGATTTAATGCGTATACAGAAAGAAAAAGCACTTAATGCAAGCGAAAAGAAGATGTTAGATAACGCATATGAATTTTTGATTAGTGAACTGGGATTAATTGAAGGTATCACAGAAAATCAGATAAAAAGCTTTTGTTAAGGTTCATTACAAATAATGTATTATATCCCAAAAAAGATCTTGAATTTTTTGGGAACATAATTATAGAAAATTTATCATTTCAAAGACATTCAACTCTTTCAAACCACTTTTAGAGCATTACCTCTATTGTTATTACTACAATCAAATCCATTTTTATTTTTTAATTTCATTTATGAATGTTCGAAGTTTAATTGAATACTTCGATAAAATAGTTACTTGATTTTTGCAATCCTGATTCACACTGGCACGGACGAGGAGCCGTAAGGATGAAAGAGAGGTAGGGCTTTCATTGTTTTAGGTATATAAGTTATTATTTTTAGAAGAATACTGAACCATTTTCACTTCTATTGATAAGGTGTTTTTTATTAAAGAGATAAACGAATTGACAGCCATATATGGTCAACAAAAAAGGTTTCCTCCTAAGGAAACCTTTTTAATATTATTTGCAGCGTTTTGTTTTTGAATATTCGAATTTTTTGTTATAAAGTCGTAAAAATTGACGTTACTATCTAAAAGTAAGTATGATGCGATTATAGTAAGATTTTTTAGGGGGGAAGAAAAATGACAAGTTCAAGTAATAAAGCAGCGAGTATTTATGAAGGAACAAATGTAAATGCTGGGGGATTTTTTGAAAACGTTGAAGAAACAAAGTTGTTTGATCCAATTCAAGTTGGAGCTTGGTCTCTTCGTAATCGTATAGTGATGGCACCGATGACAAGATGCTTTGCAGATAATGAGACTGGAGTAGTTGGTGCTGATGTAGTGGAGTACTACAGAAAACGTGCTGCGGATGGAATTGGACTAATTATTACAGAAGGAATTGTCATTAGTCCGAGAGCAAAAGGAAACCCAGGAGTACCAGGTATTTATACACAAGAACAAATCGATTCTTGGAAACCTGTTACAGAGGCAGTACATAAAGAAGGCGGGACGATTATTGCTCAAATATGGCATGTTGGGCGTATGAGTCATCATGAAATAATTGGTGGTCAAATGCCACAAGCACCGTCGGCTATCGCTGCAGAGGGGAATGTTCCACGCTTTCGTAAACCGTTTGATACGCCAGAAGCAATGACGTTAGAAGAAATACAAGAAGTGATCGGTCAATACGCACAAGCTGCGAAAAATGCGATCGAAGCTGGATTTGATGGAGTAGAAATTCACGGTGCACACGGATATTTAATCGATCAATTTACGTATGAGTTTGCGAATAAGCGAACAGATAAATATGGCGGTGATTTAAAACAAAGGTTAACGTTTATGAAAGAAGTAACGGCGGCTGTAATAGAAGCTGTTGGAGCTAATAAAACACTTCTTCGTTTCTCTGCTTTCAAAGGTGATAATCCTACTTATATGTGGGAAAACCCTGAGTTTGCAATTGAAACGTTCATAAATATGTTTAAAGAGGTTGGGTTAACGATGATCCATCCTTCAACGATGAATTATACGCAAGAGATTGCTGATGGAAAGAATTTTCATCAACTAGTAAGAAAATATTGGGATGGTACGATTGTTGGGGTTGGTAATTTAAATCCGAAAGAGGCCGAAGAAGCGTTGCAAGAAGGAACGATTGATGTAGCGGCATTCGGAAGACCGTTAATTGCTAATCCAGACTTTGTTCATCGAATTAAACACGCTGAAAGTTTAGTTGAATATGACGCGAAAGAGCATCTTGCTACGTTAGTATGAATAAAGATAAAAGGAGAGCACGTCGAGTGTTCTCCTTTTATTATGGAACTTCATAGGGGGAAGCGGGATGAGTGAAACGCTACTCGTTATTATTAGTATATTACTATTTTTAATGTTGCTTTTAATCGTCTTTTTTATCATTACATTTTTTATAAAAAAACGAACACACCATTCTATTTTAAAATTACATCCGTACTTAGGAAGAATGCGCTACTTACTGGAAAAGATAGGGCCTGAATTTCGACAATATTGGTTTGATCATGATACGGATGGAAAGCCTTTCTCACGTTATGATTTTCAAAGTGTTATGTTTTTAGCGAAATATCGCTCTGAAATACTTGGTTTTGGATCAAAACGAGATTTTGAAGCTTCTGGATATTATATTGCTAATACATTATTTCCGATATTAACTGAGGAATTAAGTGTGAATCTCACGCAAGAGCGGGAAGGTAAAAAGTACGTGATTCATAAAGAAGGGTTATTTTCAAGAAGAGAAAAATTGACAGCGGATACAACGAATCTTTGGCTGTACGAAGAAGATGATGCAATTATAGTCGGTGAGAACCGTAAATATCCGTGGAAGCTACATGGCATGTTTGGTGCATCTGCGACTTCTTACGGTGCGATTGGAGAAAATTATATTTTAGCGAGTGGTTTTGGAGCAAAAATGGCAGGCGGATCGTGGATTAATACGGGTGAAGGTGGCGTTATTCCAGAACATTTACATACAGGAGCGAATATCGTTGCGCAAATTGGTCCAGGGTTATTTGGATACCGTGATGAAGACGGTAATTTTTCAATGGGAAAATTCATGGAGAAAGCGAAAGAAAGTAATATTAGAGCATTCGAATTGAAATTTGGGCAAGGTGCTAAAATACGTGGTGGTCATTTAGAGGGACAAAAAGTAAATGAGAAAATTGCTTTTGTTCGCAACGTCCGAAAGGGAGAGACGATTAATTCACCGAATCGATTTTCATTTTTAAAGAATGCAGCGGATACACTTTGTTTTATTCAACAGTTGCAAGAAAACAGCGGTAAACCAGTTGGAATGAAAATTGTAATTGGTCAGCAGGAGCCTTTGGAAGATTTAATAAAAACAATGAAAGAACTAAACATTTACCCAGATTTTATTACAATCGACGGTTCAGAAGGCGGGTCAGGGGCAACGTATAAATCGATGGCAGATTGTATGGGACTGCCGCTTATTCCAGCATTACTTACATTTATTGATACAGCAAACCATTATGGTGTCCGTAACAAGTTTAAAGTATTTGCATCGGGTAAATTAATCACACCAGATAAAGTGGCGATTGCTTTAGCGATTGGGGCGGATGCTGTAAGTTCAGCCCGCGGATTTATGATGGCAAGCGGCTGTATTATGGCCCTTCAATGTAATTCTGGCCAATGTCCATCTGGTGTAGCCACGACGAATCCGCATTATCAAAAAGCGTTAGATCCGTATGAGAAGAAGTGGCGAGTCATGAATTATATTATTAGTATGAGATATAGTTTATTTTCATTAGCGGCAGCGGCGGGAGTGAAGAGCCCGCGCCATTTAACTAGAGAGCATATTGTGTTTAAAGACGAGGTGGGGAGAGTAGTTCCACTTTCGGAATTGTTTCCTATAGTAAATCAAACCTAAAAGTATATTTGATATGTAAGATTTTTTAGAGGAATAATCATATTTTTTGGAAAAATTAGGAGTATAATAGGGAAGTATTTTTGAAAATGACTATTTTTAGGGAGAGATTCACTTGCAGCAAGGTTCGTACAGTATTACAATTTTTTTACTCGTCATAGGGCTCGTTATATTTAGACGCATGCGCTCTATGAATCGACCAATTAATAATAAAGGAAGACGACTACTATTGCCATTATTCTTTTTATTACCAGGTTTTTCTTTATACGCAGCACCGATACAACTTGCTGGTTGGCAAATTGGTATAGCTGCTGGGATCGGACTGTTATTATCAATTCCACTTATTATTTTAAGTGGGTATGAAGTCAGAGAAGATGGTCAAATTTATGCAAAAAAAAGTATCGCTTTTATTGCTACATTTTTAGTTATCGTTCTTTTACGTGCTTATTTTAGAAGACATTTACAAGGTCTAGATCCAAAGTCAATCGGCATTCTTTTCTACACTCTTGCGGTTTGTTATATAGTACCTTGGCGTATTGGATGCTATATGAAATTTCGTAAAGTATATGTAGAGAAAGCAAAATTTGAGACGTCAATAAGCTAAAAGTCATACATTTGTATGGCTTTTAGTTTTTAAAATTTATCGGGTAAAGGAATGAAAATAAGGAATGAAAATAAGGTGTGAAAAAACCTCTTTAATTTTCTGAATATTATTACTTTAATTTCTTGAAAAATCATTGTAATCCACTGGGATAAAGGCGTTTATAAAGGTTTTCACATGTAATGAAAAGTGCTCGTTCACTTGAAAGAACAAAAAATGTTTGTTAAGGTAGGGAACCATAAGTGAAAACAAGAAAAATGAAAGTAAGGACTTATTGACAATAAAAAATAAGTAACTTATAATAAATCTTGAGTTCGAGATAAATAATGTTCATAATGAAAATTTATTATGGTTATAAATCGAACAAATATTTTTTGTGAATTATCTTGAATTCGAGATAATCCAATAGGTTAGACGCCGATACGTAATTTTGTGATTAATATCTCGGATTCGAGATAAAATTATAATGACGGATTTTACTTTGTAGCATGGACAAAATGAATAATGAATTTAAATGTAAAAGAATTTTTATAATGAAATAAAAAAGGAGTGGAAGAAATGGAAAAGAAAACAATGGGAATCCATCATATTACAGCGATTGTAGGGCATCCACAAGAAAATGTAGACTTTTATGCTGGTGTATTGGGGTTACGTTTAGTGAAACAAACAGTGAATTTTGATGATCCAGGTACGTACCATCTTTATTTTGGAAATGAAGGAGGAAAGCCTGGAACAATTATTACGTTTTTCCCATGGGCAGGTGCTCGTCAAGGTATTATTGGAGATGGTCAAGTAGGAATTACGTCTTACGTTGTACCAAAAGGTGCAATGGAGTTTTGGGAAAATAGATTAGAAAAATTCGATGTTTCGTATACAAAAATGACTCGTTTTGGAGAGCAGTATTTAGAATTTGATGATCCGCATGGTTTGCATATAGAATTAGTTGAAAGAGAAAAAGGCGAATTAAATAATTGGAGTTTTGGAGAAGTTACACCAGAAGTAGCAATTAAAGGGTTTGGAGGTGCTGTTCTTTTATCTACACAGCCTCAAAAAACAGCTGAATTGTTAGAACATATTATGGGTCTTGAGAAAATTGGAGAAGAGGGTGAATTTGTTCGATTCCGTTCTTCTGCTGACATTGGAAATATTATTGATTTGAAATTATCAACAATCGGTCGTGGCCAAATGGGCGTTGGCACAGTTCATCATATTGCCTGGAGAGCGAGTGACGATGCTGATCAGCTAGACTGGAAAGAGCATGTGTCGCGTTTTGGATATCACGTAACTCCTGTACAAGATCGAAATTATTTTAACGCGATTTATTTTAGAGAACATGGTGAAATCTTATTTGAAATTGCAACAGATCCTCCTGGTTTCGCTCATGATGAATCGTTAGAGACGATGGGTGAGGAATTAAAGTTACCGGAACAATATGAACAACATAGAAAACAGATTGAACAAACGCTTTTACCATTTGAAGTGAGAAATTTAGATTAAAGTGATTGAAGGGGGAACAGGATTATGATGAAACATGTTTTTCAAAAAGGAAAAGATACGTCAAAACCAGTGTTGTTATTACTTCATGGCACAGGTGGTAATGAATTAGATTTACTACCACTTGCAGAAATAGTTGATCCGGAAGCGTCGGTATTAAGCGTTAGGGGAAATGTGTTAGAGAATGGGATGCCGCGTTTCTTCCGCCGATTAGCAGAGGGCATTTTTGATGAAGAGGATTTAATTTTCCGTACGAAGGAATTAAATGAATTTTTAGATGAAGCGGCTAAAGAATATAAATTCGATAGAAATAACATTGTAGCTATCGGTTATTCGAATGGGGCAAATATCGCAGCAAGCTTATTATTCCATTACGAAAATGCATTGAAAGGTGCTGTGCTTCATCACCCAATGGTACCAAGAAGAGGAATGCAATTAGCAAATTTAGCAGGTAAATTTGTGTTTATTGCTGCTGGGACAAATGACCCAATTTGTTCATCAGCAGAGTCAGAGGAATTGAAGATACTATTAGAAAATGCAAACGCGAATGTAACAATGCATTGGGAAAATCGAGGGCATCAATTAACGATGGGTGAAGTAGAAAAAGCAAAAGAGTGGTATGACAAAGTATTTTAAAAAAGAAGCATCTGCTAACCATTAGCAGATGCTTCTTTTTTATTTAAGACTGGATTGCAAGATGAGATGAAGAAAGTGGTAGCTCAATATCAACAATTGTACCTTTATTTAATTCGCTTGAAATGTGTAATTTACCATGATGTTCTTCAATTATTTTGTAACACATCATTAATCCTAGTCCTGTGCCTTTTTCTTTTAAACTATAAAAAGGTTCGCCTAGACGGGAGATACGATCTTCTGGAATGCCACAACCTTCATCGATAATTCGTATTAAGATGAAATTATCCTCTAATGGTTTTGTTTGGATGAAAATATTTCCGCCATTTTGCATCGCTTCTATCGCATTTTTTAATATGTTTATAAAAACTTGTTTTAATTGGTTACCGTCACATTGAATATCATATACGTAATCAAAATGATCCATGATGATATGAACGCTATGCATAATTGCAGTCGGTAAAATAAATGTAACTACCTCCTCAATTAAAGTTTGTATGTTACAAGTTTGGATAGATAATACTTGTGGCTTAGACATCGCCATAAATTGACTCGTGATGGATTCCATTTGTGAAATCTCACTTAACATAACATCGATATACCATTTTTGCTCCTCATTTATTTCAGGGAGGAGCAATGTTAGAAAACCCTTTAGGGAAGTGAGTGGATTTCGAATTTCATGGGCAATTCCAGCTGTCAGTTGTCCGACTACTGCGAGCTTCTCAGATTTTCGTAGTAACTTTTCAGTTTCTTTTAGCTCAGTAACATCTCTCCCCATCACGATAAGACCTTTGCGAGAACCATCAGGATGATAAAGCGGAACTTTTGATATACTTAAGATTAAATCGAAATCATCTCTATGTATAATAAATTCCTCGCCATGAAGAATTTGTCTTTGTTGCCATGCTAGTTCATCGACTTCTTCACAATGTAAAAAAGCTTCTCGGTATGCTTCATTATATTGAATGAGTTCACTATCTTTTTTCCCGTGGTAAGGTACATGATGGAAGTTGAAGCAAGAAAGTGCGTAGTCATTTGCCTCAAGCCAGCGCCCTTCATGATCTTTAAATATAACAAACGCAGGCATGGAGTTTACTAATGTACGTAATCTCTTCTCACTTTCTTTTAGCATATTCTCAATTCTTTCTGATTTTTCAAGTGGCTTCATAATAGCGTATACACCAGTAAGACGATTTTGAACAAAAATAGGAACTAGTTTTGTCACAACATCTAATAAGAATCCATTTTTATGATAAATAGATAAGATATACTCTTGTTGATTATCCGCTTCAGTATTCTTTATATTTTGTAATACTTGCTCAGAAATATGGGCTCCTAAAATAGAGGTAATATTTTTCTGTTCTAATTCTAAAGAAGTGTAACCTAATATTCTTTCGGCAGAAGGATTTATATGTAGAATAACTCCTTCTAAGTTTAATGAAATAATACTATCAGGATTATGTTCGAACAGAGATGCGTACATTTCTGTTAATGAACGATCTTGTATATGGTTTCGCAAACGTCTAGAAATGTTCGGATGACGTTTTTTTTGAGTTGGTGAATATTTTTTACGACTCATAATAGTTCCTCCGTACAAATAGCATCTAAAAAGATTTGTCTATTCATAACTATAATATAGATGTGATGTGTATTTCTATAAAAAATGGAAGTTATAGAATAAATTTTGTTTTTTTATTTTTTTTGCAAAGTGAATGCAGGATGGTAATAAGGGGAGCTTATATTGTTTTATAAACCTTTTGTAAGTTACAGACGGCTGTTTTCCGTATAACATTAGGGTAGAGGAGGGGGAGAGAAAATGAAAAATTATATTCAAGGGATTGATCACGTGCAAGTAGCTGCACCTGTAGAGTGTGAAGAAGAGGCGCGTGATTTTTATGGGAATAAAATTGGTATGGTAGAAATTCCAAAGCCAGAAGAGTTGAAAAAACGAGGTGGATGTTGGTTTAAATGTGGAAATCAAGAAATCCATATTGGTGTCGAGCGGAACTTTACACCAGCTAAAAAGGCTCATCCAGCTTTTTATGTGAATGAAATTAATGAATTTAAGCAAACACTTATAGAGCAAGGTGTAAAAGTGATTGATGATTATGCACGGCCAGATGTAATTCGATTTTACGTATCAGACCCGTTTGGAAACAGAATTGAATTTATGCAAAATAAAGACTAGGTGTATCCCCACCTAGTCTTTAACTTCTTCTGAAAAGTCCTAACACTTCTACAGTTTCTGTAATATTAACGAATGCATTCGGGTCAATTTCAGAAATTGTAAGTTTCATACTTGCTAATTCTTCACGAGAAACGACCGTCATAAGTACACGCTTTTTCTCACTTGAATAAGCGCCTTCGCCATCAAGTAACGTTATTCCACGTACAACAGTTGAAAGAAGCTGTTTTTTCATTTTTTCTGCTTCATTTGTTACAATCATAAGTGTAACTTTACGATGTTTTGTATGAACAGCATCAATTACTTTACCAGTTACATAAATTGAAAGTAAGCTTGTAAGTGCAACATCCCAGGTGAAGAAGAATCCTGCGATTATTACAACGACTGCATTTAAAATAATAAGGAATCCGCCAAGTTTAATGTCTCGCTTGCGGGATAAAAGCATACCGATAATATCAAATCCACCAGTGGATCCATTGCAGTTAAAAACAAGACCAATACCAGCTCCGGCGATGACACCCCCGAAGATAGAAGATAACAATGGATCTGTTGCTACGACTTTTACTGGAACGTAGTATAATGCAACAGATAATACAACTACAGAGACAACTGTGTTAAAAATTACTTTTTTTCCAAGGCCTATGTACCCTAAAATAAGGATAGGTAAGTTTAATACAAAGTTAATAATGCCTGTGTTTACAGGGGTTACAATCCCTAAAATAATAGCAATTCCGCCAATTCCACTACTTAAAATTTTGTGGGGGATAAGGAAAAGATTAAAGGCAACCGCAATAATAATAGAACCGATAATAACACCAAGGAATCTGACCATTTCTTTCCCGTCCTTCACTGAAAAATTCATATTATTTCAAGATTATATATGATATTGAAAGTTTTGGGTAAAAACAGTTTATTTTGGTAAATTAGATTAATCGAAAGAATTTGAGTATTTTATCATTTGAAAGGGGATACAGTTGTGAAGATAAAAACATATCAACAGAAAAGCCCGTTGAAGCAAGAATGTGAGGATTCTTATTTTTGTAATAAAGATAAAAAGATTTATGGTGTATGTGACGGTGCAACACCACTTGTCCCGTTTCGTGATGAAAATGGACATAATGGAGCATACATCGCTTCGCATTTATTTGCAAATTATTTTACTGCATTACGAGAGAATCATAGTTTACAATTTGCAGTTGCCAAAGCAAATGAAGCATTACAAAGCAAAATGTTAGAATATGAAGTAGACACGAGAAAAAAAGAGCATTTGTGGTGCACATGTATCGCGGCAGTTCAAATAGTTGGTGAGAAAATTGAATATGCGCAGCTTGGGGACTGTATGATTGTCGCAACTTTTCAAAATGGAACGATGCAAGTATTAACGAAAGACACAGTTGAAGGAATTAGTAAACGAGCAAAAAGGAAGAGGGAAGAAGATCGTAAGAAAGGTTTATCTGTGCCGGAAGAACCTGTTTTTCAAGATGTTCGAGAACAATTAAAGTACAATCGTTATCTTGCAAATATGCCAAATGGTTACTCAGTTGCAAATGGAATGAAAGAAGCGATACATTATTTACAACATGGTGAATTACATATAGATGAAGTGAGTGGAATTTTTATTTGTTCAGACGGGTTATTCCATCCAGATTGGTCATTAGAACAAACTGTTGCATATATAAGAAAGAATAGTATAAACGAATATGTAGCAATCATTGAAAAGCTGGAAGGGGAAAAGAGAATAAAACCAGATGATAAAACGATTATTATGATTGATTTTTAAGAGGAGGCAGTTCAAATGGAAATTAAATATGTCAATCTAACATTTCAAGATGAATTAGTTCCTTTAGAAAAAGTAAATCAACTGATTATCCACCATACAGCTGAAGATGGATGGGACGTGTATAAAACACATGAATTTCATCAAACTGTAAGAGGGTGGAGCGGGATTGGTTACAACTATTTTATCGAAAAGGACGGAACTGTAGTGGAAGGGCGAGGTTTACATATTGGAGCGCACGCGAAAGACCATAACCGTCATACAATTGGAATATGTATGACGGGAAATTTCGATAAATACGATCCAACTCCTGCACAAGTGAATGCATTATATTCTTTATGCAAAATGTTTATGAAGCAATTTGCTATAAAGAAAGAAAATATACTAGGTCATAGAGAGTTAGAAGGAGTTACAAAAAGCTGTCCTGGTAATCGTTTTTCTATGGTAGAGTTAAGGAAGATATTATCTTAAATATAGAGGAGTAACAACGATGATGAATATAAAAATACCAAATGATAAAAAAGAAGAGCTTGTAGCGCAAATTCAGCAATTTTTCGTTGAAGAAGATTTAGATGAAATTGGACGTTTCCAAGCAGAGCGTTTAATAGAAGAAATGGTTAAATTAGTTGGACCATTTGCATACAATCAAGCAATTGGAGATGCAAGAAAGCTTGTAAGTGAGAAATTAACGAATATCGAAGAAGATTTATACGTGTTAGAGAAGAATGAAGGAAAATAAAAAAAGAGCCGATGGGCTCTTTTTTTATTTGATTGATAGCAAAAAAACATAGGGAAAACACGGAAAAGACATTGAAAATACACCTTTTATTTTTAGAATATTCTTAGTTTTAAAATACTTCAGAAAGGAAGATTGTAATGAGATTAACGCCAAGAGAAATTGATAAACTGCTAGTAGTTGTTGCGGCTGATTTAGCTTATCGACGAAAGGAGAGGGGGCTTAAGTTAAACTATCCAGAAAGTATCGCTATTATTACGTATGAAATTTTGGAAGGAGCAAGAGATGGTAAAAATGTAGCGGAATTAATGGAACTTGGAAAAACCATTTTAAGTGCTGAAGATGTTATGGATGGTATTGCAGACATGATATCAGATATTCAAGTTGAGGCAACTTTTCCTGATGGAACAAAATTAGTAACTATTCATCAGCCAATTCATTAAAGGAAGTGAATGTTATGATTCCAGGGCAATATATCCTTGCGAAAGAAGACATAGTATGTAATGGAAATAAAAAAGCAATGAAAGTCAAAGTGATAAATCAGGGAGATAGACCCATTCAAATTGGATCTCATTACCACTTTTATGAAGTGAATGAGGCGTTAAAATTCAATCGCAGTGTAGCAATTGGACAACATTTAAATATTCCAGCAGGTACAGCGGTAAGATTTGAGCCTGGAGATGAAAAAACGATTGAACTAGTTCCATATTCAGGGGAACAAGAAGTATATGGATTTAAAAATAAAGTGGATGGCGATATTCAATCTTACACAAAAAGAGGGAGATAGCATGAGTTTTAAGATGTCACGTAAACAATATGCTGATTTATATGGTCCAACTACAGGAGATTCTATTCGTTTAGCGGATACACAATTATTCGCACATGTTGATCGAAATGCCACTGTATATGGTGATGAAGCTGTCTTTGGTGGAGGAAAATCAATTAGGGATGGTATGGGACAAAATTCACAACTTACAAGAGAACAGGGGGTTGTGGATGTTGTTATTACGAATGCAATTATTATTGATTATACGGGAGTATATAAAGCGGATATTGGTATAAAAGATGGGAAGATTTCAGCAATTGGTAAGAGTGGTAATCCTTCAGTTATGGATAATATTGATATCATCATTGGAACATCAACGGAAGTAATTTCTGGTGAGCGGAAAATCGTTACAGCTGGAGGTATTGATACACATGTGCATTTCATATCCCCACAACAAATTGATACGGCATTGGCTTCAGGTATAACAACTTTAATTGGTGGGGGAACAGGACCGGCAGAAGGGACTAAGGCAACTACAATAACACCTGGATCTTGGAATTTAAGAAAAATGCTAGAAGCAGCAGAAGCTTTTCCTATAAATCTTGGGTTTTTAGGGAAAGGAAATAGTTCAAGTTTACCTGCCCTGGAAGAACAAATATTTGCAGGGGCTATCGGATTGAAAATCCATGAAGATTGGGGAGCAACTTCGTCAGCAATTAATCACTCGTTACAGATTGCTGATAAATATGATATTCAAGTCGCTATTCATACGGATACGTTAAACGAATGTGGTTTTGTGGAAGAAACGATAAAAGCTATTGATAATCGTGTTATTCATACGTACCACACTGAAGGAGCTGGAGGTGGGCATGCACCAGATATTATAAAGATTGCTGCGCTGAATAATATTTTACCATCATCAACGAACCCGACCTTGCCATATACAGTGAATACGCTGGATGAACATTTAGATATGCTCATGGTATGTCATCATTTAAAAGCGAATATTCCAGAAGATGTAATGTTTGCAGATTCAAGGATTCGAAAAGAAACAATCGCGGCAGAGGATATTTTGCAAGATTTAGGGGTTTTCAGCATGATTAGCTCTGACTCACAGGCGATGGGAAGGGTTGGAGAGGTTATTATTCGCAATTGGCAAACCGCCGATAAAATGAAAAAGCAGATTGGTAGTTTAGAGGGAGATAAAGAATATAACGATAATAATAGAATTCAACGTTATATAGCTAAGTATACAATTAATCCAGCTATTACACATGGGATTTCAGAATACGTGGGCTCTATTGAAATAGGAAAGTATGCAGACCTTGTAATATGGGATCCACAATTTTTCGGTGTTAAGCCAGATATGGTTTTGAAAAACGGAATGGTAGTGATGGCATTAATGGGAGACGAGAATGCTTCAATTCCTACCCCACAACCATATTATGAAAAAAAGATGTTTGGTGCATATGGAAAAGCAGTACAGTCAAGTTCGATTACATTTGTATCGAAAGTAGCTTATGAGAATAATATTAAAGAAAAATTAGGTTTAAATAAAGTTGTATTACCTGTTAAAAATACGAGAGAGATTTCGAAGCAAGATATGAAGCTAAATAATGCAACACCAGAAATTGAAGTAGATCCGCAGACATATGAAGTTAAAGTTGATGGACAAGTAATCACGTGTGAAGCAGTAGATGTACTACCTATGGCTCAAAGATATTTTTTATTTTGATATAACGGGGGAGATAAAATGATTATTGAAAAAATTAATAACAACGTATGCAATATGAATGATTTCTCAAACACAAAAAAGCATCTTGATAAGATATTAATTTCTAGTGAACTTTTACTGAAGAGAGTTCAGAAATTATATTCAGAATCTGGTTTTGAAATTGGGGTGTCTTTAGATAGTAGAGAAACATTAAAGAACGGTGATATTTTATATGAAGATGAAAATCGAATTGTGTATATTGAAGTATTACCAGAAGAGGTAATTGTAATTACTCCAAAATCAATAAAAGAAATGGGGATTATTGCTCATAACTTAGGGAATAGACATTTACCAGCACAATTCGATGAAGGGTGCATGATTTTGGCGAACGACTACTTAGTAGAAGATTTACTTAAAAAGGAAGGTGTTCCTTATCAAAAAGAAAATAGAGTATTACCAAAACCGTTCAAGCATGCTTCGCACAAACATATTTAACCTACTTAACCTACTCCAAATTAGTGATTCGAACTTCCCAACAGGAAGTTTTAGTCACTCTTTTGGATTAGAAACATTTATTCAAGAGGGACAAGTTACAAATAAAGACGGGTTTTTCAAATGGGTTAATCGATATGTAAAAGTCCAATTAACATACACGGACGGCTTAATTTGCAAATATACTTACGAAGCCATTAAGAATAATGAGGGAGAACAAATTACATTTTTAGATGATTTAATAACAGCACAAACATTGCCTTTTGAATGTAGAAAAGCAAATAGAATGATTAGTAAAAGTACTTCTAAATTATTGTGTGAATTGTTCTCGTTTGTAAATTTAAATATATATAAAGAAAATATTATGGGTAATAAATTACAAGGTCATCCGAGTATTGTATACGGAATATTAGGGGCGGAATTGAAAATGACAATAGAAGAAACGCTCTTAGTTTTCTTATACTCAAGTGTTGGAAGTATAATTCAAAACGGTGTGAGAGCCATTCCTCTTGGACAAACAGATGGTCAAAAACTATTACAAGAATGCCATGAATTAATCTGCGAATCTATTGATAGAATTCAAATACTTTCATTAGAAGATTTTGGATTGAATGATCCTGAATTCGAAATAAATCAAATGCAACATGAAGATGTAAATGTAAGGGTCTTCATGTCATAGGGAGGAAGAATAAAATGATAAAGCCTATTAAAATTGGTATCGGTGGCCCCGTAGGTGCTGGGAAAACCATGTTAGTTGAAAAGTTAACAAAACATCTAAATACAGATTATGAAATTGCAGCAATTACAAACGATATTTATACGAAAGAAGATGCAAAGATTTTATTGAAAACAGGTGTTTTATCAGAAGATAGAATTATTGGTGTAGAGACAGGGGGGTGCCCGCATACAGCAATTCGAGAGGACGCTTCTATGAATTTTGAAGCAATTGAAGAACTCATGATTAGACATAATAATTTAGATATTATTTTTATTGAAAGCGGGGGTGATAATTTAGCTGCCACATTTAGTCCGGAGCTAGTGGATTTTTCAATTTATATTATTGATGTGGCACAGGGAGAAAAGATTCCGCGTAAAGGTGGACAAGGAATGATCAAATCTGATGTATTTGTAATTAATAAAACGGATTTGGCACCTTATGTAGGAGCTAATCTTGGAGTTATGGAGCAGGATACGAAAAATTACCGACATAATAAACCATACTTTTTTACAAATTTGAAGGATGAGGAAGGTTTACAAGAATTAATAAATTGGATGAGACAGAACATTATGTTAGAAGGACTGAAAAAATGAAATCCCCTACAGGTGTCTTAAACATTGATATGATGGAAAAGAGACATAAAACCGTACCTATTAAGGTTTATCATAAAGATGCCTTAAAAGTAACGCAGCCAATATATTTGGATGAGTATGGTAGAGCATATTACTATATTATGAATTCTGGTGGAGGCTATTTAAAAGGAGATTTCTATTCTATAAATATAAATGTTGGTAAAGATGCGAAAACATATATAACAAGCCAATCAGCAACGAAAGTTTACAAGACTCCAAATAGTTATGCTTTGCAAGAATTGAATTTTTATATTGGTGAGAATGCTGTTATGGAGTATTTACCAGACCCGTTAATTATGTACAAGGATGCAGCATATAAGCAAAAAACAAATATATATATGCAAAATAATTCTACATTGATTTTATGCGATTCAGTTACGCCTGGTTGGTCGCCAAATATGGAGAAGTTCACATACCAATATTTTGATTCGTTAACAAAAATATATATGGAAAATAAACTTGTAGTATACGATCATTTATTGCTAAACCCTTTCAAAGAGTCGTTAGATCAAATGGGAATATTAAATCAATATTCCCATTATGGTACTTTCATAGTTATTAATGAGAACATTACAAATGATTTAATTGCAACATTGAAAACATCACTTTCTAACACTAACAATATGAAAATTGGAATATCTTCTACACCATGTAAAGGCTTTGTCATTCGCATACTTAGTCATAATACTGAGGATATGGAGTCTATATTTTTTCAGTGTCATCGTTTTGTTAGAGAGAATTGTCTACATGAAGAATTAACATCCTATCGAAAATATTAAGTAGGAGAAGGGGATACTATGACTAATGTGGGATTATTGTTTGTCGGTGCAGTTCTATTTATGAATTCACTAGCAGCTTTTAAACTTATTGATAGCAAAAGTGTAGGATACTTTAATTTATTTGTAGGGGCATTACAAACTTTGACACCATTATATTTATTATTTACAGGAAGTCAATCCGATGAGTGGACTATCCTATCTAATGGAACTATTTTTTTATTTGGTTTTACTTATTTATATGTTGGTCTTACGAATATATTAAAACTTGATTCTTCAGGTGTAGGTTACTATTCTCTTTGGGTTGCTATCATTGCAACGGTTATGGGAATTGTGAATCAATTACATGAGAGTGGTAGTTTGCAAAGTACAATAATTTGGTTCTTTTGGGCATTCCTTTGGTTTTTATTTTTCCTACAAGATGGATTGAAAAAGAAGATTCATATTTATGTAGGTATTGTTTGCTTCATTGAATCTTGGATTACTGCAACAGTACCAGCTCTGTTAACACTTACAAATCATACCGACGTGTTAAATAATTTTGTAATTATTTTAGCGACTATTATAACGATTTTAGTTTTTATTATGGCACTTTTCTTTTTCAAGAGTATTCAATTTAAAGTAGAAAGGGTTAGTAACTATGTGGAAAAGTGAACTGAAAAAGGCAACCAACTTTTTTGTTATTATTATATTTCTTCATGTGCTTGGAATTTTATTATTATTACCGGCGCTATATAAAGGTAATAGCATAATCGGAATGGCTATTATTGCATATTCTTTAGGGTTGCGTCATGCGTTTGATAGTGATCATATTGTCGCAATTGATAATACTGTTCGGAAATTAATTGAAAAAGGTAAAAACTCACAGGGGGTGGGATTTTACTTCTCATTAGGACACTCTACGGTAGTATTTGCGATGATTGTATTAATTGCTTTAATTGGAAAAACGGCAAAACATGGAATGGAGAGCTTTTCAACTATAGGCGGTATTATCGGTACAATCGTTTCTAGTACATTCCTTATCATTATTGGTCTTACCAATCTGTTGTACCTTATTAAAGTGTTGAGAAGCCACGAGGACAAACAGCCAGAAAATTTAGGGTTTATATATCGTTTCACACAGCGCTTATTTACGTTTATTGATAGTCAGAAGCAATTGTATATAATCGGTTTTTTATTTGGACTTGGTTTTGATACAGCGAGTGAAATTGGATTAATTGCTCTTTCTACAGTAACTGCAACAAGTCAATCTATTCCACTTGTAAGTATATTTGCTTTCCCCGTTTTGTTTGCTGCCGGAATGTCATTGATGGATACATTAGATAGTACATTCATGAATACGAATTATAAGTGGGCAATGGAAAATAGTCGAATAAGAAATTCATATAATGTATTAATTACCTCAATATCTGTTATTACGGCTTTTTTAATAGGGGGATATCAACTATTATCTTTGCTTATTGAAAGCTATAATTTACAGGGCCCGTTTTGGAATCTCATACAAGTAGTTAATTTTGATTATCTGGGTATATGTCTTGTTGCATTCTTTATTATTTCTCTTATTGTTTTTGTTGTATGGAATAGAAATGCCTTTAAAGAACCGCTTACAAAGAGCATAGAGAAATAAAAATATATCATATGTCATTTGGTTCATTATGTATATAAAGTAAAATAAAAAACACGTTAGATGAAAATTCATCCAACGTGTTTTTTATTATTTATGTTCCTTATATTCATGTACTTTTTCTTTCACATTACCAACTGTATCTTTAGCAGTGCCTTTCACCTTATCCCATTTTCCTTCAGCTTGTAATTTCTTATTGTCAGTTACTTTCCCAACAGCTTCTTTTACTTCGCCTTTTACCTTATCAATGGCACCTTCTACTTTTTCTTTTAAACCGTGTTCATGCTTAGTCATACATTTCTCCTCCTTGTAGTTTGATTAGAATTCTCTTTTCATAGTGCAAGTTGAATGATGTACCTAGTAATAGCGTAACAAATCTAGTTGGAATATTCAAATGATTAATAGGATAGAAAAGGAATTGTCATAAAAGGTTTAAAAATGTAAAGGAAGGAGAAATAAAGTAAATTATAATATGTCTCTTGCGGTCCATATTGATTTTGTATAAGCAATTTTCATGTGGGCACGTTCCATGTTATTTTGACTGCCGCTACCGAACCTTGCTTGTCCAACTATTAAAGTACAATTGGATTCAATAGCTGTCTTAATTCGTTTTTGAATTAATGCAGTATGACAGCCTTTACGCTGAAATTCTGGCAAAGTAGCAGAAGCAGCTAATGATGCGACACCCTTATTTATATACAGGACACCAATACCAGCAGGGATATTTTGAACTTCAGCTATGAAAAAATGCCATCCTGGTTCATTGTAAAGAATTTCATTATTTTGGCGCACGCTATCTTTTGTAAAGGATGGCATATTAAATCCACATACATAAATGTCTGCAAAAATATCAAACTCATTTTCTTTTAGTTTTCGTATTGTAATATTAGAAGGAAGAAGTGATGAACCCTCTCTCGGTATACTATACAAAGCGGTATGGAAGCTAGATTGATAAAACCCTTTTTGAGATAAGTATTGAAATAATTCAGTTGTACCTTGTGCTGGGGTAATTTCAAAACGACAAGGGATTTGTAGTGATTCATAATAAGAAATGATTGCATCAATCGCATCTGCATTTGTAATACCTTTTACCGTATTAAAAGCAGGACCAGCAATTATTTTTGATGAAAAGGCAGTGGCGCTACCGAATTTTTTCATTTGCACTTGCATGGGGTTTCCGCTTATTGTTTGTAGTCTCTCTAATCTAGAAGAGAGCATATCAATTTCTGCATTTTCAATTTCTGTTGCTATATCGAGTGTCATAACAGTAGTCATAAAATTCCTCCGTTAATAAATATATTTCATAGTATATATACGATTTTTGTTTTGAGATTCCTGTTGTAATGTAGGAGAATAAGAAGTTTTTTGGAAGGGAAATGGAATTGAACTGTCGAAGGGAGTAGAAACAGATTAAAGGTGGTGCTCTCATGAAACAGAAAGACGTGCAGACATGCTCTAATTGTGGTTCTCAAAATATAGGAGAAGGTGAGTTTGTCGGATATGCACAAATACGGAAAAAGGAAACGATGTTCACATCTTCACCGGTGGATGCTTATATTTGTACAGATTGTGGGAATATCCTTTTATTAAAGGTAAGGAATTATGAAAGGTTTAAACAGAAACCTTTATGATTATTGAGAAGTGGTCATATCCAACTTTGTATACGAAACGACTTATGTTAAGGAAAATGAATATGAGTGATAGTTTACATATATATGAGTATGCTACAGATAAAGAGATGACAACTTTTACTGTATGGGATGCTCATCGATCGTTATGTGACACATATAACTATGTAGAAGAAATTGTGGGGCAATATAATGAAGGGCAAGTAGCACCTCTTGGAATTGTATTAAAAGAGGAGAAGAAACTTATAGGCACGTGTGGATTTATAAAATATGATTTGGTCACACATACAGCAGAAATTGCATACGCCTTATCTCGAAAATATTGGGGAAGAGGATTAGCTACGGAGGCTGCATTAGCTTTTTTCTACTATGGTTTTCATGAGTTGCATCTTAATAGTATTGAAGCGGGATGTGATTCAGAAAATGAAGCATCTGAAAAATTAATGAAACGTTTGAATATGGAGTACGAGTGCACGATTCAAAAGGATATGTTCATTAAAGGTAAGTATCGTGACACGAAAAGATATTGTATATCTCGAGAAAGATATATGGATAAATGAAATATTTCATATAAAAAACTCCTTTAAATGAATAAAGGAGTTTTTTTATTTTTTATAACAATAATTACCTTTAATTATTATAATTGGTTGTTAAGGGGTCTTGGTTTATTAACGCCATAATCATAGAAGGAAAATAGCTAAATCGTCTATAAAACCATTAAATAACACAATCGCAACCGTAAGTTGACAAAGTGCAACCCCGGGAAGATAGAGATAAGGGCAATGTCTACATACAATTTAGGTAAGAAAACAAAGGGGGGCACACATATGGGATTTGGTGAAAAGCTTTTTAAATTAAGAAAGGAAAAGGGCCTTTCTCAAGAAGCATTAGCTGAAAAATTAAACACAACAAGGCAAGCGGTTAGTAAATGGGAAAACGGTCAAGGTTTTCCTGAAACTGAGAAGTTAATAATGATTGGAAATGTTTTTGAAGTATCACTCGACTATTTATTAAAAGAAACTGCAGAGCAAAGTAATGAAAATGTGGATGGCTATTACGTAAGTCAGGAAATGGCAGAAGGGTATATAGTGTACGGACAAAAGATTTCAAAATATATAGCGTTAGGGTTTAGTTTGCTTATTTTGTCTACAATACCGTATCTATTATTTAAAGAAAATGCAACAATGTCGACATTTCTTGTCATTATCATTGCTGTTCTTGGAATTGGAGCAATGATGGCACCTGTAACGATAGAAGAGAGTCGATACAATGTATTGAAAAAGGAAGAACTACTATTTGATCAAAACTTTCTAAAAGAATTGACAAAAAGATATGTGATTATTAAGAAGAAGTATGCTGCGGTAATGATCGTTGGATTTTGTTTTATAGCAGCAGGCGCGATCCCGTTTTTGTTTGAGAAAAAGCATATCACTTCAGGGGAATTAGTTCAGTATTATCCGTACTGTGTTGTACTTATTGCTATCGGAGTTTATCTTTTTGTTCGTGTGTTAGGAGTATGGGAGATATATCGAATTTTAGTAGAAAATAAGGAATACAGTAATCGTTTTATTTTTAAACTGAAAAAGAAAGTAAGAAAAAAGGTAGATAGTTTATAAAAGATAAAAAACATGTTTCGAATCAATGTATTCAAAACATGTTTTTTCTGAATTATTTCCAAAGAAATAATTCAGAAAAAACAGAAAAATGTCGTAACCATTTGCGGAATTCTGTTATAATAAACGAAAAATGAAAACGCTTTAAAGGGGGATATAACCAATATGATGATGAATGTACCGCTAACAATTAGTTCTATGATGGAAAGAGCAGAGAAACTGTTTTCGAAGAAAGAAATTGTTTCACGGACACATGATACAGTTACAACGTTAACGTATAAGCAGTTAGGGGAAAGGACGAGAAGACTTTCCAGTGCGTTGAAAAAGCTTGGAATTAAAGAAGGTGAACGTGTAGGAACGTTAGCGTGGAACCATCATCGACATGTAGAAGCGTATTTTGCTATTCCAGGTATTGCTTCTGTTTTGCACACGATTAATATTCGTTTATCTCCTCAACATATTTCATACATTATTCAGCACGCAGAAGACCGAATTCTACTTATAGATGAAGATCTCGTACCGCTCGTTGAAAATATTCAATCACAATTATCAACTGTACAAGCTTACATTATTATGACTGATAAAGATGAACTTCCAAATACTATGCTGGAGCCTGTATATCATTATGAAAAGCTATTAGAAGAAGGCGATCCCAATTTCCAATTTGTAAAAGATATTGATGAAAATACACCTGCTGGTATGTGTTATACGTCAGCGACTACAGGAAACCCAAAAGGTGTTGTATATACGCATCGTAGTACTGTATTGCATTGTATAGCACTCGGTTTAGCTGATACAGCTGCTTTATCGGAAAGTGACGCAGCAATGGCAATTGTCCCGATGTTTCATGTGAACGCTTGGGGACTTCCTTTTGCGGCTACTTGGTTTGGATCAAAACAAGTTCTTCCTGGACCGATGTTTACCCCGAAAATTTTATTAGAGATGATTCAATCAGAAAAAGTGACGTTAGCTGCGGGTGTGCCGACAATTTGGCTCGGCGTATTACAAGAGTTAGAAAATAATAGTTACGATTTATCTAGTATGACGAGAATACTATGCGGAGGTGCAGCTGCGCCGAAAAGCGTTATTAAAGCATTTGAACAGAAACATAATGTTCCATTCATACATGCATATGGTATGACTGAAACGAGCCCACTCGTAACACTTGCACGTTTAAAAAGTTATGAAACAGAATTATCGTATGAAGAGCAATTAGAAATTAGATCAAAACAAGGGTATCTTGTCCCTGGTGTAGAGATGAAAGTAGTCGGTACAAATGGTGAAGTGAAGTGGGATGGTACGGAGATGGGAGAACTATGTTTACGAGCGCCATGGATCGCTGAAAGCTATTATAACGATAATCGTACTGTCGAAGGTTTTCGTGATGGTTGGTTATATACAGGAGATGTCGTTACGGTTGATGAGGAAGGCTGCGTGAAAATTGTTGACCGTACGAAGGATGTTATTAAAAGCGGGGGAGAATGGATTTCTTCGGTCGATCTTGAAAATGCTTTAATGGCACATGATGCTATATTTGAAGCGGCTGTCGTTGCAGTTCCTCACCCTCAGTGGCAAGAGCGACCAATTGCCTGCGTCGTTCAAAAGAAAAATAGTACGGTTACAAAAGAAGAAATATATGAGTTTTTAAAACCACAGTTTGCGAAGTGGTGGTTGCCAGACGATATTGTCTTTATGGAAGAAATACCGAAAACATCTGTTGGGAAGTTTTTAAAACAGGCGCTTCGGAAAGAACTGGAGCATTTGCATAGAGAGAAATAAGTGAATTCTTATTTGTAAACTTAAATGAAATAAAAGTTGACAAAAGAAGGGTGGAAAGATAATATAATTTTCGTGATATGTTATCTAAAACCACTTTTAAGTTTACAAACAGGAGAAGAAAATATGCATACAAAAAAATTAGTTTTCGTCGCTTTATTTAGTTCTATTATGGGAGTGTTAGGGTTAATACCTCCGATTGCTCTTTCTATTACACCAGTTCCGATTACATTGCAATCACTCGGTGTTATGCTTGCGGGTGGATTGTTAGGGTCACGCCTTGGTGCATTAAGTCAGCTTATTTTCTTACTTATTGTAGGAGTTGGAGCACCATTACTTGCTGGTGGACGCGGTGGCCTTGGTGTATTTGTTGGGCCAAGTGCAGGATATTTACTTGGTTACATCATTGGAGCGTTTGTTATTGGTTATTTAATTGAGCGTTTACGTGAAGTTTCTATTATAAAAGTATTATGTATTAATATAATTGGTGGTATTTTCGTAGTTTATGTATTTGGTATTACTGTACAAGCGTTTTTAATGGATGTTTCTGTATGGGAGACAATGAAAGTGAGTGCTGTGTTTTTACCAGGGGATTGTATAAAAGCAATTATCGCGGCGATTCTCGTAACAAAATTACATCGTTCATTGAAACATATTATTACGCCCGCTTTAAAGAATGGAAAATATACAAATGCGGGATGATAAAGGGAAGAAACACGTTAATTCCGTGTTTCTTTTTATTATTTTTGTAAAGAAAGGACGTCTCATATGGGTATTACAAAAGAATACAAAAAGCATGCCTCTTTACAACCAAATAAAATAGCGATAAAGGAAAATGATAGAGTTTTAACATATAAAGAGTGGTTCGAATCAGTTTGTAAAGTAGCAAACTGGTTGCACGCAACAGAATCAAAGAATAAAACAATAGCAATCCTATTAGAAAATCGTATAGAGTTTTTACAACTATTCGCTGGTGCCGCTATGGCCGGGTGGGTTTGTGTTCCGTTAGATATAAAGTGGAAACAAGATGAGCTCAGAGAAAGAATTGAGATCAGTAATCTGGATATGATTGTGACAGAACGATATAAGGTAAATGATCTACCTGATGAAGAAGGAAGAGTAATTGAAATTGATGAGTGGAAAAGAATGATAGAGAAATATCTTCCTACACATTCCACTGTAGAAAGTTTACGAAATGCTCCCTTTTATATGGGATTTACATCAGGATCAACTGGAAAAGCAAAAGCATTTTTACGTGCACAGCAATCGTGGGTTCATAGTTTTGATTGTAATGTACATGACTTTCATATGAAAATGGAGGATTCAATTTTAATAGCTGGGACGCTCGTTCATTCTCTTTTCTTATACGGGGCAATAAGTGCATTATATGTAGGACAAACGGTGCACATTATGAGAAAGTTCATTCCGAATCAAGTATTAGATAAGTTAGAAACTGAAAATATATCGGTTATGTATACAGTTCCGACAATGCTTGAATCTTTATATAAAGAAAATAGATTAATAGAAAATAAATTAATAGAAAATAAAATGAAAATTATTTCATCAGGAGCGAAATGGGAAGCTGAAGCGAAAGAAAAAATAAAGAATATATTTCCTTATGCGAAAAGATATGAATTTTATGGTGCATCAGAGTTAAGTTTTGTAACAGCACTAGTCGATGCAGAAAGCGAAAGAAGGCCAAATTCAGTAGGAAAACCTTGTCACAATGTGCAAGTTCGAATATGTAATGAAGCAGGCGAAGAAGTACAAAAAGGCGAGATAGGAACTGTTTATGTGAAAAGTGATCAGTTTTTTATGGGATACATAATAGATGGGGTTTTAACACGGGAGTTGAATGCAGATGGCTGGATGACAGTGCGAGATGTAGGCTATGAAGATGAAGAAGGCTTTATATATATTGTTGGTAGAGAGAAGAATATGATTTTATTTGGAGGAATCAATATTTATCCAGAAGAAATAGAAAGTGTATTACATGAACACCCAGCTGTTGATGAAATAGTTGTAATTGGTGTGAAAGATAGTTACTGGGGTGAAAAGCCCGTCGCGATCGTAAAAGGAAGTGCTACGAAACAACAATTAAAGAGTTTTTGCTTACAACGATTATCCTCGTTTAAAATACCGAAAGAATGGCATTTTGTAGATGGAATACCTTATACAAATAGTGGGAAAATCGCTCGTATGGAAGCAAAAAGTATGATTGAAAACCGGGAGAAAACATATGAATAAGGCAGTTATTGTAGAGGCGAAAAGAACACCTATCGGTAAGAAGGATGGGATATTAAAAGAGTATGAAGTTCAGCAATTAGCAACGCCGCTTCTTACGTTTTTAAGTAAAGGAATTAAGAGAG
This sequence comes from Bacillus sp. RZ2MS9, assembly GCF_001816185.2. Taxonomy (NCBI): domain Bacteria; kingdom Bacillati; phylum Bacillota; class Bacilli; order Caryophanales; family Bacillaceae; genus Bacillus; species Bacillus sp. RZ2MS9. The sequence goes on along the minus strand of NZ_CP049978.1, from coordinate 3,542,157 downwards.
AGATAGACGATGTTATATTAGGAAATGTTGTTGGGCCAGGAGGGAATGTTGCAAGATTATCTGCTTTAGAGGCAGGACTTGGCTATCATATTCCTGGTGTAACGATTGATCGGCAATGTGGTGCTGGTTTAGAAGCAATTCGAACTGCGTGTCATCTCATTCAAGGCGGGGCAGGTAATTGCTATATCGCCGGAGGAGTAGAGAGTACAAGTACGTCACCTTTTCAAAAAAGAGCAAGATTTTCACCTGAAACAATTGGTGATCCTGACATGGGAGTAGCTGCTGAATATGTTGCGGAGCGTTATAACATAACGAGAGAAATGCAAGACGAGTACGCTTGTCTTAGTTATAAGCGGACACTGCAAGCGTTAGAAAAAGGATATATACATGATGAAATATTTTCTTTTAATGGATTATTAGATGAATCTATAAAGCCAGAAATGAATTATGAACGAATCATTAAAAGAACAAAGCCCGCATTTTTACAAAATGGAACAGTGACGGCAGGTAATTCATGTGGTGTAAATGATGGGGCATGTGCTGTTCTTGTAATGGAAGAGGGACAAGCCTTAAAGTTAGGTTATAAACCTGTCCTTCGTTTCGTTCGTAGTACTGTAGTGGGAGTGGATCCCAATCTTCCAGGGACTGGTCCGATATTTGCGGTGAACAGATTATTAAACGAAATGAATGTAAAAGTAGAGGACATCGATTATTTTGAAATAAATGAAGCATTCGCCTCAAAAGTTGTTGCTTGCGCAAAAGAGTTACAAATTCCGTATGAAAAATTAAATGTAAATGGTGGGGCAATTGCGCTCGGTCATCCGTACGGTGCATCTGGAGCTATGCTTGTAACACGTTTGTTTTATCAGGCTCAAAGAGAGTCTATGAAATATGGAATTGCTACATTAGGAATTGGAGGCGGGATAGGGATTGCGCTATTATTTGAGAAAGTAGAAGACTAGTGAGGTAACTAGTTTTCTACTTTTTGAGGAACATAAACATTGCTGCCAGGCTTCGCTTTCATTTCGTTCCAAGCAGCAATCGCATCAGCTTTTGCTTTCCCTTTATTATTTGGATCTTCGAAAAAGTCACGAGTAAAGCGATTGTATTCAAATTGTGCACCGATAGTTGTTTTGTATGTAGGGTCTTTTTTTCGTTCGTTTTCTTCATGCCAAAAAGCTACCGCGTCTTCATATGTTTTTCCAACATTCTCTTTGAAAAATTTTTGAAGAGCTACTGTAAAGCGGAAGTTTGTTCCGATTTTTTCTTTGAAAAAAGCACGAACCTCTTCGCTACAGCGGTGATTTTTAGTAATAATCGTTTGAAGAGAAAGGTCTTTATAAGAGAGGGGAGCTTTGCTCACTTTTTGCACAGAGCTGTTTTTTAAGACTTTCCCCGTAGTTAAATAATGTGAGATACGCTCGGTTATTTCGATCTTAGAGCCACTAGCTGGCAGACCATGCTCGCGACAAAATGTTTGCAGTTCTGCTTTTAACCAATAATAATTTTGGAAATCTGTAAGAGATATAGTTTTTGTTAAAGATGGTCGCATGAATGTAACAACTACTTTCTTCCATAATTTTCTTTAATTATAAAACATACGTTCTTTTTATGGAAGGATTAATGTGTAAATATAATGGGAAGAGGAGGTTATATATAGAAAATATAATGCAAGTTCGTGTTACGGGAATTTTAATTGAAGATGAAAAAGTATTGCTAGTAAAGCAAAAAGTGGCTAATCGCGATTGGTCTTTACCTGGAGGAAGGGTAGAGAATGGTGAAACGTTAGAAGAAGCGATGATTCGAGAAATGAGAGAAGAAACGGGATTAGAAGTTAAAATTAAGAAGCTACTCTATGTTTGTGATAAACCAGATGCTAGTCCATCTTTGTTACATATTACGTTTCTGCTTGAAAGGATTGAAGGTGAAATTAAACTACCTTCTAACGAGTTCGATCATAATCCGATTCATGATGTGCAAATGGTACCGATTAACGAATTAAGTTATTATGGTTTTTCGGAAACTTTTATCAATCTTATAAGTGGCGGTTTTGCAAATGCAGGAAGTTATCAAGGGTTGAAACAACATATAGGCCTGTAAATATAGTTGAAGGATAGCCGTTAGCTATCCTTCATAAACATGTTTTACACTGCTGACTGTAAAGAAGAGACAAGCTGATTTAAAAACTCGTCCCCGTTCATCACCGCTTTTCCGCCGCCGCGTGCACTCTTTTTATTTCCGCCACCTTTTCCTTCAATTGCAGGAAGAGCATCTTTTAAAAGAGCATTCATATCGAGCGTTACTGTTTTTCCGCAAGCGAGAATACATTGTAGTTTGTCATCATTTTCGATGACGAAATACGTAATTGCATGCTCTTGTTGTTCTGTAATGATAGCTGATAGTTTTGCAATTTCTTGCATAGAACGATCTGTAAATGCTTTAGAAATAAGTAACCCAGCATGTATTTCGGTGGGCTGTTGCAGTAATTCATTTGCCTCTGCAAATAATAATTTTTCATTCATTGTTTGTATTGTTTTTTCGTTTTCCTTTTGAGAGGTAAGAAGCTGTGCTACTTTTGCTGGGATATCAGTTTCGCTACTGTTTAATTGTTTGGAAACATCTTTCATAATTTGTTGCTGTTGCCCCATTAATTTAAGTGTACGCCAACCAGCGATAAAGGTTAAGCGTATACCACCTTTATTGCGCTCCCATCCTAGTACTTGAATAGGACCAACTTCACCAGTGCATTTCGGATGGGTTCCACCACAGCCGTTGTAGTCGTAATTTTCGATAATAACAACGCGTATATTTTCTGTCATATTCGGTTCTTTACGAAGAGGTAATGTTTTCGCTTCTTCTAAGTTCATCCACTCTATACGGATTGGATGGTTTTCAAAAACAATTTTGTTTGCAATTTGTACTGCTTTTTCAACTGTTTCTGTATGCAGATTTTCTGTTTCTAAATCGATTGTTACCGTTTCTTTACCAAGATGGAATCCAATCGTAGGTATGTTGAAATAGTCCCAAAAAACAGCAGATAAAATGTGCTGAGCTGCATGTTGCTGCATATGATCAAACCGGCGATCCCAATTGATTTTACCTTCTACGTCTTCTGTGTGTAATTGTTCTGCAATGAAGTGGCGGATTTCTTCGTCGACTTCTTCAACATCAAGTACAGCAATACCATTTAAAGTTCCAGTGTCATGTGGTTGTCCGCCACCAGTCGGATAAAATGCGGTTTCGTTTAAAACAACGTATAAGTTACCGTCTTTATCATAATCTTGCTTTATAATTTTAGTAGTAAATTCTTGCTTATAAGCGTCAGTGTAATATAATTTGTGCTCCAATTTTCTTTCTCCTCTCGCATTAACTAGTTTCATTGTAAAGCAATTGAAATTAGTTTCCTAATATTTCAGAAGAAAGAAACTATTTTTAGAATTTTCTTGCTATAATAAGAAGAAAATGCGGGGGTGGAATAAATATGTTATATGAAAATGGCGTAGATAAACTGCTTAGTTTAAGCAAAAATATTTCTGAATTGTATCGAGAATTAAATGAAATGACCCGGATTTTAACGGATTGTAATCGAGAAAGTGTGAAGTTTGATCGGTTATATGTAAAAGAGTTACTTTGGAAGAAAGAAGATGTAATAGAGAAATATGACCAGCTACTTGTACAACTTTGTATTAACGAATGCTTTGATCTAAAAAGTGTCATTACAGGCGAATATAAGTATACATATGAAGAAGTGGAGAACATCGTTTTACAATTTAATGAGAAGTATAATGTTGCAATATTAATTAAAGATGTTTGTAAAGAATTACAGTTTACATATGGCATAGATATGGATATAACGAGAACAGCGCGGGTATCAACAGCGCAAGTATAAAAAGGGAAAAGAAAGCAGATCCTTTGCTTTCTTTTTTTATGTAAGAACAGGGAGAGTAGGTTTTTAAGATGAAGGGGAAGTTGCAAAATATTCATCCGTTAGGAATGACAATTATAATAGGGACTTTATTTGCGAGGTTCGCCACGTCAATGAGTATTCCTTTTTTAGCAATTTATTTAACGACTGTGAAAGGTGTATCAGCTGGAATGACAGGTGCTATTATCGGAACGAGTGCACTTGTTGGAGTGTTTGCTAGTTTTATCGGAGGGAATTTATCAGATCGATTCGGTCGAAATATGATTATAATATGGTCCATGATCGTTTGGGTCTTTGTATTCATTGGTTTTTCACTTGCAGATCATGTTTTAAGTTTCTTTTTATTAAATGCTTTGAATGGATTATGTAGGTCATTTTTTGAGCCAACATCAAGAGCGTTATTATCAGATTTAACGAAACCTGAGTATCGTTTACTCGTATATAATTTGCGTTACGGTGCAATCAATGTTGGAGTAGCGATTGGCCCACTTGTCGGGTTACAGATTGGAAGCGCAAAATCAACAATTCCGTTTTTAGTAGCAGCTGGAGTATACATTTTATATACAGCTATATTAGCGTTCCAATTTAAGAAGTATCCGATTGAAAAAAAGAAAGTAAATACAGAAAAGCCTGTCACAATGTTAAAGGCAATTCGTATTTTGCGAAAGGATGTCGTATTTTTAGTTGCACTAGTTGGTATTATTTTGAGTAATTGTGGTTTTTCACATTTAACGACAACAGTATCTCAATATTTTGCAAATGCACATATATTTCAGGATGGAGTGAAATTATTTTCATATATGCTAGCTTTAAATGCGATTGTTGTAGTCGTAATTCAATACCCTGTTATTCAAATTTGTAAAAAGTATACACCGTTAGTATCCATTATGGTGGGGGCTTTATTTGTGAGTGGGGGATTATTTGGCTTTGGAATAGTAGAATCCATGCTAGGTGCTGCCGTTTGTACAATTATTTTTACAATTGGAGAAGTCTTAATGTTTTCGATGACGGATGTATTTATTGATGATATTGCTGTTGCGCATCTAAAAGGAACATACTTCGGTGCGATGGGCTTTTCGGGAATTGGAGCAGTAATAGGTCCGTGGTTTGGAGGAGTACTTCTCGATTACTACGGGTACCAAAATGGGTTTGCAGTATTTTCAGCATTAGCTATATTCTCAACTGTGGCATTTCCTGTGCTTTTAGTTACAAAAGGTTTATTGAAAAAAAGATATGATAGAAATTCTAATATAGAAATGCATGCGAAATAACATAAGCCCCAGTACCAACTGGGGCTTATGTTTGTATTATATTAACTCTTAATTTGAAAAAAGAACTTTCTTTTCATGTTTATCAGCAACTTCATTTTTGGAAATATGAATGGCCAAAAAACCATTCTCTAAGCAGGCTAGCATCTTCTTATAAATAACATTAGCGGGTAAAGGGATAGTTCGCTGCAAAGAAATGTTTTTATGAAGTATGCAAATGGTTAGGCCTGTCTCCATCTTTTTAATGACTACATTTTGTTCATTGGCATTTGGTACATCTGTTTCCAAAATGTATTCTTGTTCAGTTTCGCAAAGGTCAATATGAATTTGATTTGGGAAACTAAAGTTACTACAAGAGTCAGAACAAAACTGATCCATCCATTCTTCGAAACCATCAACATGAAAAAGACAATCCTTCTTTTTCTTGCCCATGTAAGACACCCTCCGTAAAATCTCAATTCATACTATGTTATGCATGAATGAATTAGGGGTGAAGAATAAATGGAAAAATATAAACATTGTATGTGGAAAAGATAGCTAGTGTGCACTTTTTGTTTTACATATCATGATGCGCATGATGTTTTTGGCGTGAATGGTTACGGTTTTTTACTTTATGAGATCCGCTTAATGGTTCAGGTTGTCCTTTTTTTTCTTTCGCTTCACGATTGTTTTTTCCCATTGTATGTGACACCTCCTCTTCCTTTTTAGAATGAGAGAAGTTTGCAAATTTATACGAGAATGTTTTTAGAAAAAAAGGTAAAGATAATTGGGACTAACTATTACAGAAAGGGGATTATATAATGCCATATCATAAAGATAAACAACAAGCGTTTCAAGCAGCGCAGCAAGGCGTTACACAAGCAGAAAATGCATTTAACAACATTGTGAAAAATGATCCAAACTACGGTCATGATTTAAAAGAATTACGCCAAGAGGTTCAGGAAGCATATGAACAAATTCAAAATGCACTAGAGGTAGCTTCAGAAACACAACGTCCACAACTTGAGCAATATGAAAATAATCTCCAAAATATAATGCGAAATGTAGATCAATTAGAAAAGTAAATTAGGTTGTTGTGTATTTGACAACCTCTTACTTTAATGAACATTATGCGAAAACAGAAAATTTTTCTATTCGTTTTTTCTTTATTATGCGCAGTACATATATTTCAAGTTGAAAAAGTGGAAGCGAAAATGTTGCTCAGAAAAGAGCTAGAACCAACTGGCTATGTAACGTGGGAAGTACCTAATAATGAAAAAATTATTGCCATTACATTTGATGATGGACCAGATCCAACATATACACCACAAGTTTTACATTTATTACGTCAATATAAGGCTGAAGCGACATTTTTTATGATTGGATTTCGAGTTCAGCGCAATCCATATTTAGTGAAACAAGTGTTAAAAGAGGGACATGAGATTGGAAATCATACGATGAATCATTTATATGCAAATAGTTCATCAGATGAAAAATTAAAAAAAGATATTTTGGATGGAAAGAAATTTTTCGAAAAATGGGTGAAAGAACCGTTGCTATTCCGTCCTCCTGGTGGATATATTAACGATGCTGTATTTAAAACAGCAAAAGAAGCAGGTTATCAAACCGTTCTATGGTCGTGGCATCAAGACCCACGTGATTGGGCAAATCCAGGGGTGGAATCTATCGTAAATCATGTAGTGAAAAATGCTAAAAGTGGCGATATTGTATTGTTACATGATGGAGGAAATGATCGTAGTCAAACGGTAGCAGCACTAGCCAAAATTTTACCTGAGCTAAAAAAACAAGGCTATCGATTTGTAACGGTTTCAGAATTGTTACGTTATAAACATTAGAAAAAATCCCAAAAGGTGAATGTTCCTTTTGGGATTTTTCGTTACTGGTTCTTTTTGCGTTTCTTATTATTTTGTCTTTCTGCAGGAGTTAAGTTTTCATTTGCAAACTCTTCGTTATAACCAGTACCTTGTCCTTGTGCGGATGCTGCATTCATTCCTGAAATAGTATGATTTGCTTTTCTTTTACCCATTTTATTTCACCTCTATAACATTTTTTTGTATGTTGAATGATGAGCAGTTCATAGTGTGTATGAACTATAAGTAAAGCGCTAATAGAGCACTTTACTTTATGGTAATAGTATTCATAAGGAGCATGAACACTATTCAAATTTAGAAACATAAAGAAAACTTATGATAATCTATAAGTTTCTTATTATTTACTTATTTAGAAAGTTGTAATAAGATATTATCGTAAGGTATTGAAAAGTTTGTCTACATTTTATATTCAGACAACTTAGTCACGTTTAACAGGGGGGAAACATAATGGTCAAACATAATCCATTTCAATCACGTGCAACTTTTGAAGTAGATGGAAAAACGTATCATTATTATGATTTGAAAGCGCTTGAAAATGCAGGGGTTGGCAACGTATCTCAATTACCATATTCCGTAAAAGTTTTACTTGAATCAGTACTTCGTCAAGTAGACGGACGTGTAATTACAGAAGAGCATGTTACAAATTTAGCGAAATGGGGAACGAAAGATGTGCAAGATATCGATGTTCCATTTAAACCATCTCGTGTAATTTTACAAGATTTCACTGGTGTACCAGCTGTTGTTGATTTGGCTTCGCTTCGTAAAGCAATGGCAGACATGGGTGGAGATCCTGATAAAATCAATCCAGAAATTACTGTAGACCTTGTAATTGATCACTCTGTACAGGTTGATAGAGCGGGTACGGCAGACGCGCTTGCATTCAACATGGACTTAGAGTTTAAACGTAATGAAGAACGTTATAAATTTTTAAGCTGGGCACAAAAATCATTTGATAACTATCGTGCAGTTCCACCAGCTACAGGTATTGTACACCAAGTAAACCTTGAATATTTAGCACCAGTTGTTCATGCTGTGAAAAATGCTGAAGGTGACTTAGTTGCATACCCAGATTCATTAGTTGGAACAGACTCACATACAACAATGATTAATGGTATCGGCGTTCTTGGATGGGGTGTTGGTGGTATTGAAGCAGAAGCAGGAATGCTTGGACAGCCTTCATACTTCCCAGTACCTGAAGTAATCGGTGTGAAATTAACAGGTACACTTCCAAGTGGTACTACAGCAACTGACGTTGCCTTAAAAGTAACGCAAGTATTACGTCAAAAAGGTGTAGTTGGTAAATTCGTTGAGTTCTTCGGTAATGGACTAAAGAGCATGCCTTTAGCTGACCGTGCAACAATTTCAAATATGGCACCAGAATACGGCGCAACTTGTGGATTCTTCCCAATCGATGATATTTCATTAGAATACTTACGTTTAACAGGTAGAGATGAAGAACAAATTCGCGTTGTTGAAGAATACTGTAAAGCGAACGGTTTATTCTATACAGCAGACAGTAAAGATCCAATCTATACTGATCTTGTAGAAATTGATTTAAATACAATCGAATCTAACCTTTCTGGACCGAAACGCCCACAAGATTTAATTCCACTTTCAGATATGAAAGATGCGTTCCACGAAGCTGTTGTAGCACCAGTTGGAACACAAGGACTTGGATTTAATGAGCAAGAGTTCGATAAAGAAGTGAAGGTTACATTAGAAGATAAAGAAGTAACGATGAAAACAGGTGCAATTGCAATCGCAGCAATTACAAGCTGTACAAACACATCAAACCCATACGTATTAATTGGAGCAGGTCTAGTTGCGAAGAAAGCAATTGAAAAAGGACTTGTAGTACCTGAGTATGTAAAAACATCATTAGCACCAGGATCTAAAGTTGTTACAGAGTACTTAGATAAGTCTGGTTTAACAACATATTTAGATCAATTAGGTTTCCAAACAGTTGGTTACGGTTGTACGACTTGTATCGGTAACTCTGGTCCATTAGCGCCAGAATTAGAAGAAGCAATCGCAGCAAACGACTTACTAGTAACATCTGTTTTATCTGGTAACCGTAACTTTGAAGGGCGTATCCACCCGCTTGTAAAAGCAAACTACTTAGCATCACCACCACTAGTTGTGGCATATGCACTTGCAGGTACTGTTGATATTGACCTGAAAAATGATGAAATCGGTAAAGATGCAAATGGCAATGCTGTTTACTTCAACGATATTTGGCCATCAGCTAAAGAAATTGAAGATGTAGTTCAAAGTGTTGTGACATCTGAACTGTTCAAGAAAGAATATGCACAAGTATTTAACAGCAATGAGCGTTGGAATGAAATCCAAACTTCAAATGAAGCGTTATATACTTGGGATAATGATTCAACATACATTCAAAACCCACCATTCTTTGAAGGATTATCTAAAGAGCCAGGTGAAGTTGAAACATTATCAGGCCTACGCGTAGTTGGTAAATTTGGTGACTCTGTAACGACAGACCACATTTCACCAGCAGGTTCAATCGGTAAGCATACACCAGCTGGACGCTACTTATTAGAAAACGGCGTACAACCAGTTGACTTCAATTCTTACGGTTCTCGTCGTGGTAACCATGAAGTTATGATGCGTGGTACATTCGCGAACATCCGTATTAAAAACCAAATCGCACCAGGAACAGAAGGCGGATATACAACATATTGGCCAACAGGTGAAGTAACGTCTATCTATGATGCTGCTATGAAATATAAAGAAGATGGCACAGGCCTTCTAGTTGTTGCTGGTAAAGATTACGGTATGGGAAGTTCTCGTGACTGGGCTGCGAAAGGAACAAACTTACTAGGTATTAAAGCAGTAATTGCAGAAAGCTTTGAGCGTATTCACCGCAGTAACTTAGTGTTAATGGGTGTACTACCACTTCAATTTAAAGATGGCGAAAGCGCTGAAACATTAGGTCTTGTTGGTAATGAGTCATTTGAAATTCAAATTGACAAAACAGTTAGACCGCGCGATCTTGTAAAAGTAGTTGCAACTGATGCAGATGGCAACGAAAAACAATTTGAAGTAGTAGCTCGTTTCGATAGTGAAGTTGAAATTGACTACTACCGTCACGGTGGTATCTTACAAATGGTTCTTCGTGAGAAAATTGAAGAATCTAAAGTGTCAAACTAAATAATTGAAATGAACGAGAAGGAAGCTAACAACTGTTAGCTTCCTTGTTTTATGGAAAGGGATGAAACCATTTGGTTTCATCCCTTTCTTTTTACTATAAAAATGGAGGGGATATTATGAAAGAATATAAAAGAATTTTGTTACCGTTACAGAAAGAAAAAATATTAGTAATAGCAGCTGTATGCAGTGGGATAATTGCTGCCATTTTAAATTTATCTCGCCCAATTTTCATGGGATTAATTGTAGACAATCTTATTCAAAGGGAGCTAAAAGGTGCGTATGTATATATAGCTTTGTTTGCGGGCAGTCACTTTTTAATGTGGGCGAACAATCTTTTATTTGATTATATAAGTTCAAAAGCGAGTCAACGTATATTACAAACGAAACGTATAGAATTATTGCGTCACTATTACTATTTCTCATTACCGTTTGAAGAGAGTGAGAAGATTAAGCAAGGAGAGTTAGAAACTTTGGTCGTGTCTGATATTCCAAACTGGGTCAGATTATATGGCTCTATATTAATAGAATATATACACGCTATTGCCCAATTTATTGGAGCTTTCATAGCACTACAACATATAGATATACAGTTTATATTGTGGGTAACTCCGTTTTTATTTTTAAGTACAATTGTTCCAATACTGATGGGAGAAAAGGTAAGAGATATTGCAAGCGTTTCTCAAAAAAATCACTCAAGTGTTGTAGAGATGGTGTCACAGTTTGTAAAGGGGATACAAGATTTGCGGAGTTTACAAAAAGAAAAATGGGCAATTCGCTTATTTAAAGAAGTAACGGCACAATCGTATAAATCAGAAGTAAAGAAGACGATGATGCAACATTGCATTGGAGTAGTTGGAACGGTGATTGAAACAGGAGCATATATTGTTGTTCTCATTATAGGTGCACAAAAAATAATGAGGGGAGAAATAGAAGTTGGTTCACTCATTGCAGTGTTAGCGACAATTGAGATGCTCTTTTTCCCTGTCCGTTATGTGGGCGATTGTATCAAATCCAACTCTTATTATTTTAGATGAACCGACGGCTGGGCTAGATCCGGGCAATCAAGAACTGGTTTGGAATATGATTGAAGGGATAGGAAGAGATGTAACGAGAATTGTGGCAACACATGATGTAGAGAGAGCGATGATAGCAGATTGTGTTGTTGTCATAAAGAATGGGACTATTGTGGAATGTGGGAATCCTAGAGAATTATTAAATTGCAACTCATTGTACAAAGAGTTGCAAACAAAAAGATAAGAGATATGTAATGCTCTTATCTTTATTCCGCTATTTGCCGGGCAGCCCGATTGGTGAGGGCTGATTAAAGTTTCACTTTATTCGGTCTCATTAAGTTGATAAGTATAAGAATTCGAATCACTAGAATTAACTTCTTTGACGAGAGTAAGTTGATTTGTATCTGGATTATATTTGAAAATCTTAATTGTATGTTCGCTACTTAGTAATGGATTATATTCTTGAATAGCGAATGTATTTTCCGCGATTTGTGTCATATTACTGGTGGGAACATTTTCTATGGAATCATGATTTGTAGAAATTTCAACGACTTTTTCACTGTTGAAAAATAAAAGAACGATTATTAAAATAACTAAGCATATTCGTATATAGCGTAGCTCTTTGGTGATAGGGTGTTCTCCCAAAACAATCATCCTTTCTATAGCTATTCTATAGTAGTAATGGTAGTCATCGTGAAAAAAGTAATAATGCCGAGGCCTGCCAAAAGGATAAATGAGATTAATGCGATATAGAGACAAATATGTCCAACTTGTTTTTTTTCAGGATCTTTACTAAATAGTGAGATAATCCATGTGATAATTCCGATTGGGGAAAATATAAAACTAAGAATATATAGAAGTATTTTTTAAAATAAATTCATGAGAGCTCCTTTCATTGTAAAATGTTCTATGTATTTCTAATTATATGATTAAAAGGTAAATATTTCATATTAGTTATAAAAATTCTGATTATTTAGAATGTGAATATTTCCAAGCTTGTCCGTATAAGCTAAAATAAGGTATATAGTATTGTGATGAATGTGTTAAAAGAAGATAATACGTTAGGGTGATATAAAATGTGGCGGAAGCTTACGATTATTGTAGTGTTACTTTGTTTAGCGGGATATGCAGCTTATGAACAGTTTGGTCATAAAGAGCAGGCGGTAAAAGTGAAGCAAGAAAAAAGTGAAGCTGCGATGAAAGAGATTATCGCAAGGAATGGTATTGAGATAGGGAAGAGTGCACCGGACTTTACATTAACGAAGTTAGATGGGACAAATGTAAAGTTATCGGATTTAAAAGGAAAGAAAGTAATTTTAAACTTTTGGGCTACGTGGTGTGGACCATGTCAGCAAGAAATGCCTGATATGGAGGCTTTCTATAAAGAACATAAAGAGAACGTAGAAATTTTAGCGGTCAATTATACGCCTTCAGAAAAAGGTGGGGGGGAAGAGAAGGTAAGCAATTTTGCTAAAGAAAAAGGAATTACTTTTCCTATTTTATTGGACAAGAACATTGATGTGACAACAGCTTATAAAGTAATTACGATTCCAACTTCGTATTTTATAGATACAAAAGGTGTCATTCAAGATAAGTTTATTGGGCCGATGACACAAAAAGAGATGGAGAAAAGAGTTGCTAAATTAAAATAATGGTGAAAAGGTAGAGATGGAGAGTTCCCATTTCTGCCTTTTCTTTTTCAAGTAGTAATCACTTCATGATATGATGTAAGAAATATAACCGTTTAGAGATAAAGGAGTGTATGGAGTGGGGAATGTATCCTTACCGTTAGATTATGTTGTAATTGATTTTGAAACAACAGGATTTAACCCTTATAATGATAAAATTATTCAAGTTGCAGCAGTGAAATATCGTAATCATGAATTAGTAGATCAATTTGTTTCATACGTGAATCCAGAGCGGCCAATTCCGGACCGAATAACGAGTTTAACAGGTATTACTAATTATCGCGTTTCAGATGCACCGACGATTGAAGAAGTGTTACCTTTATTTTTAGCATTTTTACATACAAATGTTATTGTGGCCCATAATGCTTCTTTTGATATGCGCTTTTTGAAAAGTAATGTAAATATGCTTGGGTTGCCTGAACCTAAAAATAAAGTAATTGATACTGTATTTTTAGCAAAGAAATACATGAAGCATGCGCCTAATCATAAACTTGAAACGTTAAAACGAATGCTTGGAATTCGTTTAAGCTCTCATAATGCATTTGACGATTGCATTACGTGTGCTGCTGTTTATCAAAAGTGTGCAGCTATTGAAGAAGAAGGGAAACGAAAAGTAAATAAGGCTATGCTTGATGAAACTGCGGTATATGAAGCGGTGAAAGAAATACTTGCATGTAATAAACGTAATGTAGAATGGCTACGTTGTATGAACGTAGGAAGTTATTTAGATATAAAAGCTTTTTATCCAGTTATGAGATTAAAGGTAAAAGGGCGAAAGAAATATGTATTAACAGAGATATTAGAAGAAGATGTGAAAGAAATATGTACAAGTTTAAAATGTGAACCGGCGTTAAAAAGTGAAGTTGGTAATACGAGAATTATGCTTAATAGCTTAGAGGATGTTATGAAATTAGAAAGTTATATTTTAGAGCAGTATGATTTTGTATTACAGGCGCTTCATGATTATAAAGAAAATGAAATGAATGCAGATGAAAAGTTGAAAGAGTATTTAAATATTATGGTATAAAAAACTCCGTGTGCAATATATTGTACACGGAGTTTTTTTAGGAGTACTAAAACATAAAATTTTCTTACAAATCTGATTAAAGAGTTTTTTGTTTGCTCATACTATGTAATAAGAAAGCGAAGGAGAGAGGGTGAACAACATGAGAAGAAGTCGCCGTAAATCGTTTGAAGAACTTGTAAATGAAAATAAACAACAATTATTAAGCGATCGTGAGGCAATTGATCGCATTGAAGAGCGCATTGAAAAACGTTATGAAATGAAACTTTTTAAGCAAGCTGAATAATTCTTAACACTAGTACGATACTAGTGTTAAGGAGGCGATAGTAATGGGTAATCCGAAAAAAAATTCAAAAGACTTTGCACCGAATCATATTGGAACACAATCAAAAAAAGCTGGTGGAAATAAAGGAAAGCAAATGCAAGATCAAACAGGTAAACAACCGATTGTTGATAATGGTTAAAGAAAAGGAGAATATTACATTCTCCTTTTTTATGTATAAATTTGAGGAAAGATAGGTAATTTAAGATGGTGTGTATATACAATATTAGGAGGGAAGTACATGCCAAATCCAGATAATCGAAGTGACAACGCTGAAAAGTTACAAGAAATGGTGCAAAATACAGTTGATAACTTTAATGAAGCAAAAGAAACAGCGGAACTTTCTAATGAAAAAGATCGTGCTACTATTGAAGCAAAAAATCAAAGACGTTTAGAAAGTATTGACTCATTAAAAAGTGAAATCAAAGATGAATCTTAACAAAATGTACAAAAAGGGCTGACTTTTGTCAGCCCTTTTTCGTAATCGTAAAGTTTTCAACAAGTAAACGCCAATTTTGTGGAAATGGCAAGCCAATCTTCCAATAACTAATACCGCCAATGCCCTGCTCTTTCATTAAATTGAATTTACTTTGAATAGACCTCGCATCTTCAAACCAAACTTCATGTTGTACGCCATTTTCGTCAAAGTAATTAAAATGTGGAGCTTGAGCTGTGAAATCATAGCGGATAGGAACATTATATTTACGAGCAAGTGCAACAGCTGCGACAGAGCTAACTGCTTTTGCTGGTGGATTCCCTTGTTTGAACGGAAGTTTCCAATCGAATCCGTATAAGTTTTGCCCCATCATAATTTTTTGGGGAGGCATTTGAGATTTTGCGTATTGAAGTACTTCTTTTACAGGACCGATAGGAGAGATTGCCATTGGTGGCCCGCCCTGCCAACCCCAGTCATATGTCATAATGACGACGAAATCAACAATTTGCCCTTGCGCTTTATAATCATGGGCTTCGAAAAATTTTCCCTTTTGATTTGAACTTGTTTTCGGTACGAGAGTTGTGCTTAATGTGTACCCGCTAGGTAAGCGTGTTTTTACATTTCGTAAAAAGCGATTATACGCCTCGCGGTCTTCGGGTGCTACACTCTCGAAATCGAAATGAATGTCTCGCATGCCATATTTTTCAGCTGTTTGCAAAATGTTAGTAATAAATTTGTTTTGAATCGTTGCGTCGCGTAAAATAACCGATGTTAGATCGGCACTGAAATTACCATTTTCAATATTTGTAATAACGAGCATAGGGATTGTTTGCCCTTGCGTTGCAATATTAGCAATTTTAGCTGTTTCAGTAGGTTCTTTTAATGTGCCATCTCTTTTTGCCTCAAAACTAAAATAAGCTAAATATGTTAAAAATGGATTGATGGCACGTGTAGCATTAACTAAACTCTCTTTAATCGGTATAGTGGAAGGTTGTAAATAAGCGATGGATTCTACAGCTCGTTTTGTGCCTTTTGGTACATATAATTGTTGTCCGACATGGAGAATAGATTTTAAAGATAAATTATTAACTTTAGCTAAACTAGCGAGGGGGACATTATATGTTTGAGAAATCCGATAGAGGCTGTCACCAGGCTGTACATAATAATTATTTCCTTTCGTATTAACGATAAGTGCCTGACCAACAACGAGCGTTTCAGCGGGATTTAGTCCATTGTCTTTTACTATTTCGTCAGGTGTTGATCCATATTTTGATGCCAAGCTATATACGCTATCACCGCTACGAACCGTTACAATTTGAATCATATGCTTGCTCCTTTCGGGAAAAGATTCACTATTTTTATTTTATTTTTGATGTCACTGTATTATGATTAAATGTATGCAAGGTAGCAGAAGTGAAAGAAGGCGAATACATATGTTTGTAGCAGAACATGAAGTTGAAATCCGTTATGCGGAAACAGATCAAATGGGTGTTGTTTACCATTCAAACTACTTAGTGTGGCTTGAGTTAGGTCGCACGAAACTTATACAAGATTTAGGTTTTTCATATGTTGAAATGGAGAAAGAAGGAATTATTTCTCCTGTGTTAGATTTACAAATTTCATACCGTAAAGCGATGCGTTACGGAGAAAAAGCAATCGTAAAAACATGGGTAGATACTGTGAGCCCACTTCGCGTTGTATATGGATATGAAATATATAATGGTGATGGTGAACTTTGTATTACTGCAAGTACGACGAATATTTGTGCGAAAAAAGAAGGGTTCCGCCCTGTATCATTTAAAAAGTTATATCCTGAGTGGTATGCGAAATATGAGGAAATTAAGAAAAAATAAAAAAGCGTGGCAGAAGCCACGTTTTTTTATTTTTCATAATTAAATTGTGGGAAGTCGTCACCTTCGTTAAGTGTAACAGATAAATTATGTCCATCGAAGAACCATTCATCATCGCCTTCAATAAAGAAGTTAATACCTTCTTCTTGAATTTGAACAGCAGGATGTGCAGGATCATCTTTACGAATCCCTAAAGAAAGTCCTTTTTGCACAGTACTGCAACCACCGTATTGTACGAAAAAGCGTAGTGTTTCATTTGATTGTAAGTTTAATTCATTTTTATACCATTGTGCTGCTTCTTTTGTTACGGAAAGATTCATGTATAGTTCCTCCAAATTATGTTGCTTTTTCTTTAGTATAAAAAATAACGCAAAAAGACGCTATTAATATGCTTCACGTTTTCTTTTTGCGTTATGTGGGTTACGATCTTATTTTTGCTTTTTTGAAAAGTTTGCTTTTGGTTCAGTTTTATTTATAATTCGTCCGATATTTGCACGGTGTTTATAAATAACCATACCTGCTAATAAACACATCGCAATAATGAAGATTTTATCCCCGCTAACAATGGATGCAATAACAGCAACAACTGCTGTTACCATAGAAGAAAGTGATACGTATCTTGTTGTAAATAAAAGGGTGAAAAATACAACAGCCAATATTGCAAAAACAACTGGTGAATAGCATAATAGCACCCCAGCAGAAGTTGCAACTGCTTTACCACCGCGGAATTTTGCGAAGATTGGATAGACATGTCCAAGAACAGCCGCTAACCCGAACCATAGTGGATGAATATCTAATCCGAAAATCATTGGTAGACTTGTTGCTAATGTCCCTTTTAAAATGTCAGCAATTGTAACGGTAAAACCTGCTTTTTTCCCTAATGTGCGGAATGTGTTTGTTCCGCCTAGATTACCGCTCCCGTGCTCACGAATATCGATTCCGTAGCCGATTTTTCCAACAACTAGTGCAAATGGAATCGAGCCAAGTAAGTAGGCAACGATAAATAAAAGATATGTAGTAACCATAAGTTCAGTCTCCTTTATTCAAATGTGTTGATAAAGGGTAAAAAGAGTTTTTCCCGTATATTGTACCATACATTTGTAAAGAGCACATTTCTTTTTTGTAAATGAAAAATTCATTATTTCGTGAAAAAAATTTCACAGTAATGTTACATTTCTCACAGAAACAGTAAGACTATATGTAGTAACATTTTAATCAAAAGATAACAACATATTGGTGGAGGGTTATAAATGTTACAAAATAATACACGTGGAGAAGAAGAATTAATGAAAGTGTTTGAGACAATAGTCCACGGCAATGAACAAGATTTGATGCAAGAAAATGCAAATGTAGACGGCCGCTCTCCAATGGGCGTAATGGGAACGTTCGCATCTGAGAGTGCAAAATATTATGCTGTTGAGAATTTATTGTCAGATCAAGTGAAAAAAGCGATAAATGAAAATATATTATATCCACATGATTTAGATTTTTATGCAACAGGAACGACGACTTGTTCACAAATTCCGTTAGCGCAAATGCTTGCTAACGGTTTTGATACTGGACATGGACATATGAGACAACCGCAAGACATTAAAAGTGCATTGGCTCTTTCGTCTATTATTTTTCAAGCGAATCAAAATATGCAGCATGGTGGTCAATCGTTTGCACTCTTTGATATTGATTTAGCACCTTATGTACGAAAAACAATTGAGAGACATAAAAAACGATTACAATCATATCCGCTTACGAAAGAACAAATAGAAGAATTCGCATGGAAAGAAACGGAAAATGATACGTATCAAGCGTGTGAGGCTTTCGTTCATAATTCGAATAGTATGCATAGTAGGGGCGGAGGACAAGTACCGTTTATTTCTATTAATTATGGAACCGATACATCAAAAGAAGGAAGAATGTTAATTAAACAACTTTTAAAAGCGACACAAGCTGGACTTGGTAAAGGAGAGACACCGATTTTTCCGATTCAAATTTTCAAGATGAAAAAAGGTGTGAATTTTGAAGAAAGTGATCCGAACTACGATTTATTTGAATTAGCATTAGAGACAACGGCTGAACGATTATTCCCTAACTTTTCATTTTTAGATGCTCCGTTTAATGCAGTACATTATGATGGAAGACCAGAAAGTGAAGTATGTTACATGGGATGTCGTACCCGTGTTATGTCTAATATACATGGAGAAGAAACAGCGATTGGTAGAGGGAATTTATCATTTACGTCTATTAATTTAGTGAAATTAGCGTTAATTAGTGGTTCAAAAGAAGCGTTTTTTGAAGCGCTAAACTATTATTTAGATTTAGGAATTAAGCAGCTATTAGAAAGATATGCGTATCAATGTACGAAGCGAGCAAGAGATTTTCAGTTTTTATATTCACAAGGTGTATGGCGTGGTGGAGAAACGTTGCAGCCTGAAGACTCCGTAGCCTCGATTTTAAAACAAGGGACGTTAAGTATTGGTTTTATCGGTCTTGCGGAATGTTTAGTAGCTTTAACAGGAAAGCATCATGGGGAAGATGGAGAATCATGGAAACTTGGGTATGAAATTATTTCCTTTATGAGAGATAGAATGGATAAAGCGACAGAAGAACATCAACTGAATTTCTCAGTAATTGCAACTCCAGCAGAAGGATTATCAGGGAAGTTTGTGAAAAAAGATAGAGAAGAATTTGGTGAAATTAACGGTATAACGAACCATAATTACTATACGAATTCATTCCATATTCCAGTTTATTATAACATTCAAGCGATAAATAAAATCCGTTTAGAAGGCCCTTTCCACGCTCTCTGTAATGGAGGACACATTACTTATATTGAACTAGATGGAGCAGCAATGCATAACAAAAAGGCATTAAAACAAATTGTACAAGCCATGGCAGAACATGGCGTTGGATACGGTTCAATTAATCATCCTGTTGACCGTTGTAAGTGCTGTAGTTATCACGGGGTTATTGGGAATGAATGTCCAAGTTGCGGGAATAAAGATGAGGCTAATATAGAAAGAATTCGCCGTATAACAGGCTATCTTGTAGGAGATATGTCGAAGTGGAATAGTGCGAAACGTAGTGAAGAGATAGATCGGGTGAAACATAAATGAAAGTGATGAATATTATTCATGATAGTGTAGTAGATGGAGAAGGATTGCGGACAGTCGTGTTTTTTGCGGGCTGTCCGCATCGTTGCGTTGGTTGCCATAATCCGAAATCGTGGAATATTTGCAATGGAACGGAAATGACAGTAGAAGAAATTGTGAAAGAGATTGCAAGTAATCCATTAACTGATGTAACATTTTCAGGTGGAGATCCATTTTTTCAAGCTGCTGAAGTGAAAAAGGTAGCAAAAATCGTGAAAGATTTGAAAAAAAACCTATGGATGTATACAGGTTATACGTTAGAAGAGATACAGAGTTCTCAAAATAATGATATGATAGAGTTGTTACATTATGGGGATGTTTTAGTCGATGGAAGGTTTGAAATTGAGAAAAAAGATTTAACACTTCCATTTCGCGGAAGCTCCAATCAACGTATTATTCGATTGAAAGAGTAAAAAGGCGGGATAGATTATATGAATAAAACAGTATTGCTTGTTGAAGATGAAAGAAGATTACGTGAAATTGTTAGTGATTATTTTCGTAATGAAGGCTTTGAAGTAATCGAAGCAGAAGATGGAAAAAAAGCGTTAGAGTTATTTGCAGAGCATGAAATTGATTTAATTATGTTAGATATTATGTTACCGGAAATAGATGGATGGTCTGTTTGTAGAAGAATTAGAAAAGAATCAGCAGTACCAATTATTATGTTGACAGCACGTTCGGATGAGGATGATACATTGCTAGGTTTCGAATTAGGTGCAGACGAGTATGTAACGAAACCATTTAGCCCGAAAGTATTAGTAGCTCGCGCAAAGACGTTATTGAAACGTGCGGATGGTGCGGTAGGAGTAGCGGAAGAAAATGCTATGTCTTTAGCTGGAATAGAAGTAAATCGTCTATCTAGAACTGTTTTAGTAGATGGAGAAGAAATTATATTGACACATAAAGAATTTGAACTTCTTGTGTATTTAATGGAGAACAAAGGAATCGTGTTATCACGTCAACATTTATTAGATCAGTTATGGGGATATGACTATTACGGTGATGACAGAACGGTTGATACCCATATTAAAAAACTTCGAAATAAGCTAGGAGATAAAGCGAAGCATATCGGTACTGTTATTCGAGTTGGTTATAAATTTGAAGAATAATCTAGAACGATTTGTGTAATTTAGCCTAGGGAAATGGCGATTTTATACTCTCTTTTGAAGGTAGAATGTACAAAAAATACTTTTTTTGTCTACAATGTTAGATAGGAGTATTTTTTTAATTAGATTTCACGATGAGTTCACAAGAAGGACACAAAACGTGACTATACTGAAAATACGAATTCACCAGAGAGGGGAAATAAAACATGGGATATTACGACGGACCAAATTTAAATGAAGAGCATAGTGAAACGAGAGAAGTGAGAAAATCAGGTAGTAAAAAAGGCTATTTCTTCACAGGTTTAGTGGGGGCTGTAGTCGGAGCGGTTTCGATTAGTTTTGCAGCACCATATATGCCATGGGCTCAAAATAATGGAGCGCCAGTATCATCATTTAGTTCGGATTCAAAAGTAGAAGGTACTGTAGTTCCTGTTGTAAATAAAGCGAAAAATGAAACTGATTTACCTGGTATGATTGAAGGGGCGAAAGATGTTGTTGTAGGTGTTATTAATATGCAACAAAGTGTTGATCCATTTGCAATGCAACCGACAGGTCAAGAACAACAAGCTGGTTCAGGATCAGGTGTTATTTATAAAAAAGCAGGGAATAAAGCATATATCGTAACAAACAACCACGTAGTAGATGGTGCAAATAAACTTGCTGTAAAACTAAGTGATGGTAAAAAGGTAGATGCAAAGTTAGTAGGGAAAGATCCTTGGTTAGACTTAGCTGTTGTTGAAATTGACGGGGCTAATGTGAATAAAGTTGCAACTTTAGGTGACTCAAGTAAAATCCGCGCGGGTGAAAAAGCAATTGCAATCGGTAACCCACTAGGTTTTGATGGAAGTGTAACGGAAGGTATAATCAGTAGTAAAGAACGTGAAATTCCAGTTGATATTGATGGCGATAAACGACCAGATTGGCAAGCACAAGTTATTCAAACAGATGCAGCGATTAACCCTGGTAACAGTGGTGGTGCATTATTTAACCAAAATGGTGAAATAATTGGGATTAATTCAAGTAAAATTGCACAACAAGAAGTTGAAGGAATTGGATTTGCTATTCCAATTAATATCGCAAAGCCAGTTATTGAATCACTTGAAAAAGACGGAGTAGTGAAACGTCCAGCGCTTGGAGTAGGTGTCGTTTCATTAGAAGATGTGCAAGCTTATGCAGTCAATCAATTGAAAGTACCGAAAGAAGTAACGAATGGTGTTGTATTAGGTAAAATTTACCCAATATCACCGGCTGAAAAAGCTGGTTTAGAGCAATATGATATTGTAGTAGCATTAGATAATCAAAAAGTAGAGAATGCGCTTCAATTCCGTAAATATTTATATGAAAAGAAAAAAGTAGGCGAGAAAGTAGAAGTTACATTCTACCGTAACGGTCAAAAAATGACGAAATCGGCTACTTTAGCAGATAATTCAGCTACAAAGAATCAATAATCGAAATAAAAGAAAGTCTCTTTCATATTGAAAGAGACTTTCTTTATCGGCTATACTAAAGGAATAGGAGGGATTAATTATGACAATTGAAAACCCAACTCGTACGGAAATTGGTGAAGTGTTAAAGAAAAGCAAAACAATTGCGGTTGTTGGATTATCAGATAAGCCAGAACGTACATCGTATATGGTTTCAAAAGCAATGCAAGATGCTGGATACCGCATTATTCCAGTTAATCCAACAGTAGATGAGGTGCTTGGAGAAAAGGCAGTTTCTTCACTAAAGGATATTAAGGAACACGTTGACATAGTAAATGTATTTCGTCGCTCAGAGTTTTTAATGGATGTTGCAAAAGAATTTGTAGAGATTGATGCAGATGTTTTTTGGGCACAATTAGGAGTACAAGATGAGGATACATACAAATTTTTAAAAGAAAAAGACTATACTGTAATAATGGATCGTTGTATTAAAGTAGAACATGCGATGACAAAATAGTATAGATTTAAAGGTAGAAAGATTGATTCAGCCCTCATTATAGATAAGTAGGGCCGATGAACGAGGTGTTCATCATGAGATTTTTTAAAGGCTGTTTTTGGGGGTTGTTATTTGTAATCCCATTTTGGATCTTGATCATTTGGATCATAATAAAGGTTTGGAATGTGTAATCTTGGAATACATATCCATTTCTCGTTGACAAACGATTATTTTTCTGAAATAGTAGCCTAGAGGAATCCTTGTGAGAAAACAAGGATTTTTCTATTGAAAATGGTATATAAAAGAGATAAGATAACTTGCCAAAACTATAGTCGAGGCGTTATTCTATAATAGAAACATATGTTCTGATTTTGGATTAGGAAAGGGGCAAGGAGTTTGGCGAAGCATCAGTTCCAATATAATGAAGATGCGATTCAAGTGTTAGAAGGACTTGAAGCCGTTCGAAAACGCCCGGGTATGTATATCGGGAGCACGGACAGCCGTGGATTGCATCATTTAGTATATGAAATAGTAGATAACTCCGTTGACGAAGCGTTAGCGGGATTTGGCGACGAAATTTCAGTCGTAATACATAAAGATAATAGTATTAGCGTTATAGATAAAGGGCGAGGAATGCCTACGGGAATGCATAAACTTGGGAAACCTACACCTGAAGTTATTTTAACTGTACTTCATGCCGGTGGTAAGTTTGGTCAAGGTGGTTACAAAACGAGTGGTGGTTTGCACGGTGTTGGGGCATCGGTTGTAAATGCCTTATCAGAATGGTTAGTCGTAACGATTAAGCGTGACGGAAATATTTACGAACAACGCTTTGAAAATGGCGGTGTTCCTGTAACGACGCTTGAGAAAATCGGGAAGACGAAAGAGTCTGGTACTACGATGCATTTCAAACCAGATACAACGATTTTCAGCACAACAAATTATAATTATGAAACATTATGTGAGAGATTACGTGAATCTGCATTCTTATTAAAAGGAATGAAAATCTCAATAAAAGATGAACGAAATGATTTAGAGGATGTATTTCATTATGAAACGGGAATTGAAGCTTTCGTTTCATATTTAAACGAAGAAAAAGATTCCATTCATCCAGTTGTATATTTCACTGGTGAACAAAATGGAATTGAAGCAGAACTAGCATTTCAATTTAACGATGGCTACTCAGAAAACATTTTATCGTTTGTAAATAACGTACGTACAAAAGATGGTGGAACACACGAAGCTGGATTTAAAACAGCGATGACGCGTGTGTTTAACGAGTATGCTCGTAAAGTAGCACTATTAAAAGAAAAAGATAAAAACTTAGAAGGCACAGATATTCGTGAAGGTGTAGCGGCTATCGTTTCGGTACGTGTACCAGAAGAAGTGCTTCAGTTTGAAGGGCAAACGAAAGGGAAACTAGGTACAAGTGAAGCGCGTTCTTCAATTGATGCCATTGTATCTGAGCATTTAGCATACTTTTTAGAAGAAAATCCTGATGTAGCTACACTTCTTGTGAGAAAAGCAATTAAAGCAGCACAAGCCCGTGAAGCAGCCCGTAAAGCAAGAGAAGAAGCGCGTAGTGGTAAGAAAAAGAAAAAATCAGAAGGTACGTTAAGCGGGAAATTAACACCTGCACAATCACGTAACCCGCAAAAAAATGAACTGTACCTAGTAGAGGGTGACTCTGCCGGTGGTTCTGCGAAACAAGGACGAGACCGACGTTTCCAGGCCGTATTACCGTTACGTGGTAAAGTAATTAATACAGAAAAAGCAAAGCTTGCTGATATCTTTAAAAATGAAGAGATTAATACAATCATTTATGCGATTGGCGGCGGTGTAGGAAATGAATTTGATGTTGAAGATATTAACTACGATAAAGTTGTAATTATGACCGATGCCGATACGGATGGGGCTCATATTCAAGTATTGTTATTAACGTTCTTCTACAGATATATGAAGCCACTTATCGAAGCTGGTAAAGTGTTTATCGCGCTTCCTCCTTTATACAAAGTAAGTAAAGGAAAAGGTAAGAGTGAGGTAATTGAATACGCTTGGTCAGACGAGGAATTAGACGGTGTAACGAAAAAAGTTGGAAAAGGCTATATGCTACAACGTTATAAAGGACTTGGTGAAATGAATGCGGATCAATTATGGGAAACAACAATGAATCCTGAAACGCGTACATTAATTCGCGTGAAAATTGATGATGCAGCAAGAGCAGAGCGTCGCGTTACAACATTAATGGGCGATAAAGTAGAACCGCGCCGTAAATGGATTGAACGTAATGTACAGTTTGGTATGCAAGAAGAAGGAAATATTTTAGAAAATGAAATGATTATGGAGACGGAGGTGGAATAACATGCAAGCAGAGAAGTTTCATGACCTCCCGCTTGAAGACGTGTTAGGTGATCGCTTTGCACGTTATAGTAAATATATTATTCAAGATCGTGCACTTCCAGATGCACGTGATGGCTTAAAGCCAGTACAAAGACGTATTTTATATTCTATGTATGTAGAAGGTAATGTACATGATAAAGCGTTTCGTAAATCAGCTAAAACAGTAGGTAATGTTATCGGTAATTATCATCCACATGGAGATTCCTCTGTATATGAAGCAATGGTACGCTTAAGCCAAACTTGGAAAGTACGTAATGTTTTAGTTGAAATGCATGGTAATAACGGTAGTGTTGATGGGGACCCAGCGGCAGCGATGCGTTATACGGAAGCTCGTTTATCACCAATCGCATCTGAATTATTACGTGATCTTGATAAAGAAACAGTTGAATTCGTGTCAAACTTTGATGATACGAGTGAAGAACCGGTTGTATTACCAGCAGCGTTCCCGAATTTATTAGTGAACGGATCTACAGGGATTTCCGCTGGTTATGCAACAGAAATTCCTCCGCATCATCTTGGAGAAGTTATTGATGCTACAATGATGCGTATTGATAAGCCAAATAGTACTGTTGATGATTTATTAACAGTTATGAAAGGACCAGATTTCCCAACAGGCGGTATTATTCAGGGGATTGATGGTATTAAAAAGGCGTATGAAACAGGTAAAGGTAAAATTATTATTCGCGGAAAAGCAGAAGTTGAAACAGTGCGCGGTGGGAAACAACAAATTGTAATCACTGAAATTCCTTACGAAGTGAATAAGGCAAATCTTGTAAAGAAAATGGATGAATTACGTCTAGATAAAAAGTTAGATGGTATTGCTGAAGTGCGTGATGAGACAGATCGTACTGGTTTACGAATTGTTGTTGAATTAAAGAAAGAAGCAAACGCCGAAGGTATTTTAAATTATTTATATAAAAATACAGATTTGCAAATTCCATATAACTTTAATATGGTAGCGATCAATAATCGTCGTCCAACACTTATGACATTACCGAAAATTTTAGATGCTTATATTGGACATCAAAAAGAGGTTATTACGAGACGTTCGCAATATGAATTAAGAAAAGCAGAAAATCGTCAACATATTGTAGAAGGTTTAAAGAAAGCATTATCGATTTTAGACCAAGTAATTGAAACAATTCGAGCTTCAAAAGATAAACGTAACGCGAAAGATAATTTAAGTGCAAAATTTGGCTTTACAGAAGCACAGGCAGAAGCAATTGTTTCCTTGCAATTATATCGCTTAACGAATACAGACATTACGGCGTTACAAGAAGAAGCAGATGAGCTTAATAAGAAAATTATTGAGCTACAGGCAATTTTACAAAGTGAAAAAAGATTACTTCAAGTAATTAAAACAGATTTAAAGAGAGTTAAGAAAACATATAGTGATGATCGACGCGCAATTATTGAAGATCAAATCGAGGAAATTAAAATCGATGTAGAAGTGATGATCCCACAAGAAGATGTCATCGTTACTGTAACGAAAGAAGGGTATGTGAAACGTACTGGATGGCGCTCACACAATGCCTCAAACGGCAAAGACTTCGGTATGAAAGAGGGTGACATCTTACTTGAACGATTCGATACGAATACGACAGAGACAGTCCTCTTATTTACGAATAAAGGAAACTATATATATCTGCCAGTATACGAAATGCCAGATATTCGTTGGAAAGATTTAGGTCAGCACGTTGCTAATATCGTTTCACTCGACCGGGATGAAACAATCATTTGGGCAACGGTTGTACAGAACTTTGAGGAAGAAAAACGATTTATCGTATTTGTAACAAGAAATGGTATGATAAAGAAAACAGAATTAAATCAATATAAAGTTCAGCGTTATTCAAGGGCATTCGTTGCTGTAAACTTGAAAAAAGATGATGAAGTTGTCGATATATTTGCGACAGATGGAACGAGTGATATCGTTCTTGCTACACACGGTGCATATGCACTTATTTTCCATGAAGATGAAGTAAGTCCAGTCGGTGTAAGAGCTGCTGGCGTGAAAGCAATTAATTTAAAAGAAGATGACTATGTCGCTTCTGGTAAACCGTTAAATGGTGACAAAGATCAACTTATTCTCGTAACACAGCGCGGTGCTGTAAAACGTCTAAAAGCATCAGAAATTGAAAAATCAACGAGGGCGAAACGAGGTCTTGTTATTTTCAAAGAATTAAAACGTAATCCGTACCGCATTGTCGGTATTGAAATTGTTCGGGACGATGAATTAGTTTACATGAAGACAGAGAAAAACATTGTAGAAGAGATTGATCCGAAAGCGTATCGAAATAAAGACCGGTATAGTAATGGTAGCCTAGTGCTAGATGTTAATGATACTGGTGAAGTAGTAGAAACGTGGACGAAGAAAAGACCAGAATAAAGAGGGCATCTTGCTATGAATAATAGCAAGATGCTTTTTTCTAGGCAATTTATTATGTAAATAATAATAATCTTGTTATAATAACTCAATGAAATCGTTCTCATAAAGTGAAACTTTAATCAATGGGGATTTTCTTTATCCACACTGATTATTAGTTGAACCAATCGGGCTTTAACAAGCAGTTGATTTCTCACCTAATTCCTTAGCTTTCGCTGAATTTTTGGTTAGGAATCTTACTGCCTGTTAAAGCGGGACAAATGGAGGGGCAACATGAAAAAAATAGGTGTAGGGATTGTAGGATTTGGTTTTTCTAGTACGACATTTCATATCCCACTATTACAAACGATAGAAGAATATGATATTCGTGCTGTATTATCCTCAAAAGAAGAGGTAGTAAAAGAAACATTACCAAATGCTAATGTTGTTAGTACAATTGATGAATTGGTGAAGCGAGCTGATGTTGACTTAGTTGTTATTACATCACCTAATACAACTCATTTTCCATATGTAAAAGAAGCAATTTTAAACGGTAAGCATGTTGTTGTAGAAAAACCATTTGTTGTCTCAATTGAAGAAGGGGAAAAGCTTATTTCATTAGCAGAGCAGCATAATGTAATGTTAAGCGTATATCATAATCGTCGTTTTGATAATGATTTCTTAACAATTAAGAAATTGTTAGGAGAAAACAGAGTAGGGAATGTATACGCATATGAATCGAATTTTGATCGTTTCCGTCCACATGTACGTGATCGATGGAGGGAAAAAAATCTACCAGGCTCCGGTATATTATACGATTTAGGATCGCATTTAATTGACCAAGCGTTATCAATATTCGGGAAACCCGATGCGATAAGTGCAGATGTAATAAAACAAAGACCAGGTGCAGAGGTGGATGATTATTTCCACATAGTACTTCATTACGGAGTTAAACGTGTCATTTTACGTAGTAGCAGTTATGTGAAAAAAGCTGGACCGCATTTTATAGTGCATGGAGAGAAAGGTTCTATCGTGAAGTACGGTATGGATTCGCAGGAAGAGCAATTAAAAAATGGAATGAAGCCAGGTGATAACGGTTATGGAGTAGACGATGAAGAGAATTTTGCTACTTTAGAAACAGAAGAAAGCTTAGAGCGTATTCCAACAGAAGTCGGTTGTTATGACAATTATTATAAAGGTGTACGAGATAGTATATTAAATGGTGAGAAACTACCTGTAACAGCAAAAGAAGGTTTAGATGTTATTAAACTGATTCAATTAGCGATTGAAAGCAGTGAAAAAGGTAGAGTCATTTCTATAAAATAAAAAGACACGAAATTCGTGTCTTTTTATTAGGAATATGTGAATATGATTAATTATTTAGTTTAGTCGTTTATCATACATTAATTGGATTTGTATGCCATAAGGATCTTCAATAATACCATATGCTTCACTAAATATATTTTTTTCTAGCGGAGAGATTATTTTCACATGCTTATCGGAAATTAAATTATTATAAAACCTTTGTATTTCTTCTAAATTAGCGCTTTGAATGCAAAGTGACATGTTATTTCCAACGTTATAACGTTCATTAGTATTCATTGTATCTTCTGCTATCATTAGCTTTGTATTCCCAATTTGTAAAACAGAGTGAGCGATATGTTCTTTATTTTCACTTGTAATTTTAAAAGAACGATCTCTTTTCGCCAGTTCTTCATACGTAACAACCATTAATTTTTTGGCTTCTAAATTACGTGTATAAAAGTTAATTGCCTCCTTTGCTTGCCCATTCATTGAGAGAAAAATAGCTATTTCTAATGTCATAAATTTACAACTCCTTTATTAGTTAATAATTATAATATAGACTAAAAAGGTTTCAATACATGACACCTTTCGGGAGGTAAATATGAAAAAAACGGAACGAATAAATGATATGCTTATTTTCTTAAATAATAAAAGAAATTTTAATTTAAAAGATTTAATGGTTAGATATGATATTTCTAAAAGTACAGCTTTACGAGATATTCAATCATTGGAAGAAATAGGTGTACCCATATACTCTGAACTAGGTAGAAATGGAAGTTATAAAATTATAGAAAACAGTGTGTTATCGCCAATTTATTTTAGTGTGGATGAAATGTATGCGTTATACTTTTCGATTCTTACACTAAATGGATACAAGACAAAACCATTTAATATAGAAAGTATTGCGCTTGAAAATAAATTTAAACATGTACTACCTGATAATGTGAGTAAAAACATTTCGATTATGGAACGAACGCTTTCCTTTGAAGTAACAAATCATAGTAATTTTAGTCCGTTCTTAAAAGAAATTTTACAGGGGATTTTTGCTGAGCGAGTTTATTATTTAACATATTTAAAAAAAGATGAGGAGAAAGTATTGGTCGCCCAATTTATTCGAATCGAATCTAAATTTGGCCAGTGGTATGCTAAAATCTTTAATTTTGAGACAAATGATGTTCAAATAATTAGATGTGATAAAATTCTTTCTATTGAGGAAACAAGCAACACGAATTCAAAAACTCTTGAAGAACTATTAAGTTATCTTACAAACTTTCACAGAAAACCTGATGCAATTGATTTTAGTGTCATTGTTAATCAAAAAGGAAAAGATATTTTTGATAAAGAGAATTATCCTTCCATGAGGATACAAAAAGAAAATGAAAATTATAGTATAACAGGCTATTTTAACAAGCAAGAAGTTGAGTTTATTTCAAGTTATTTTCTAAATTTTGGTGAAACGATTATTTCAATTCAGCCTGTGATGCTAAAAGAGTTAATCTATAATAAGGTGTTATCTATAAAGCAGCATTTAACTTCTTTAAGATAAAGTTAGTTTTAGTCATTTTTTGATATGAAAAAGCCCTTGCGATTTAAATATCCAAGGGGCTTTTTGGTGATTTTATTTGTTCTTTAGAAAAATTACTTTTGTGGAACAGAAAGACCATAGAAGAACATCGTAACGATATCTTTTATATGTTTTTCCCGATCTCCTTCAAGAAGTTGTGCTCCAAATTCATCACCTAATTTTGTAAACATTTGAATGTAAAGTAACATCATTTCTTTAGTAAGGTGTGGATTAATTTCGTTTTTGCGCTGAGCTCGTTCTAATATTTCTAAATACCAGGGTAGGATTTTTTCATTTTGATAACTATAAATAAACTTACGGAGTTCTTCGTCCCTTTGCATCATTTGTAGTAACATATCAGGTTGAAATAATCCGCCAGTATTCATTTTTCTTACAATCATTTTTTGCATCATATCATGAAAAGGTAATTTTTCTTCTGCAAGCTCTTTATAATATTGAAATTCAGATATGATAAATTCTTGTATAAGCTCCCTAAATAACGCATCTTTACTTCCGAAATGATTATAAATTGTAACTTGAGAAACGTTTGCTTCTTTTGCGATATGTTCTATTTTCACTTCATTAAATCCACGTTCTGAAAATAATAAGAATGCTGCTTCTTTAATGGCACGCTTTTTCTTTTCTTTTACTCTTTCAAAGCCGTTCAATGCAATCACCTCACTTAAAATATACAAGAAAAAATAATGGAAAACAATAATTTTGAAATATAGACTGATAAATATTTCAAAAAGTTGTTGCGAATATGAAAGATGAGGAGTACAATAATTTTGAAATATCACATATTAAATATTTCAAAAAATGAGGTGGAATTATGATTTCAGTTCAAGATGTCACAAAACAGTTTTCGAATGGAAAAGGTTTGTTTCATATTACATTTGATGTAAAAGAGGGAGAAGTATTTGGTTATTTAGGACCGAATGGTGCCGGAAAATCAACGACGATTCGTAATTTAATGGGATTTATAAAACCGACAGCTGGTAAAGCGACAATTTTCGGATTAGATTGTTGGAATGAAGCAGCGAAAATTCAAAGGGAAGTTGGCTATTTACCAGGAGAAATTTCTTTTATTGAAGGAATGAATGGATTAGAGTTTTTAAAGTTAATGCAAGGAATGCGTGGATTAAAGGATACGAAAAGACGAGATGAACTGATAGAGCGTCTGCAATTTGATGTGAAAACACCGATTCGCAAAATGTCTAAAGGAATGAAGCAAAAAGTAGGGATAGTCGCTGCATTTATGCACGATCCAGAGGTGTTAATTTTAGATGAACCAACATCTGGACTTGATCCACTTATGCAGCAAGTGTTTATAGATTTAATATTAGAGGAAAAGCAAAGAGGAAAAACAATTCTTATGTCTTCGCATATTTTCACTGAAATTGAGAGAACTTGTGACAGAGTAGCTATTATTAAAGATGGTCGACTCGTAACAGTTGAAAATATTCACGATTTACAAAGTATGAGAAGACAAGTGATAGATGTAACAGTATCATCACAAGAAGAGATTGAGTCTCTTACAAAGTGTAATTTGCAATTTGAAGCGGTAAAAGGCAGAGAGGCATCTATCATTGTACAAGGAAACTATCAAACTGTTTTACAAACACTTTCAAACTACAATGTAACGGCACTTCAAACGAGAGCGATGGATTTAGAACATTTATTTATGCATTATTACGATAAGAAAGAAGGGATAACGCATGAATAAGCAATTATTTTTAGCTAGTTTGAAAGAAACACAAAAAAGTATTTTGAGTTATGCGTCTGGTGCAGCTTTATATCTGTGGTTATTAATTTGGATATTCCCGTCAATGGTATCAGCGAAAGGGCTAAATGAATTAATAGGTGCCATGCCTGATAGTGTGAAAAAAATCGTTGGTATGGAAAGTCCGATTCAAAACGTAATGGATTTTCTAGCGGGCGAATACTATAGTTTATTGTTTATTATCATTTTAACAATTTTTTGCGTAACAGTTGCGACACATTTAATTGCTCGTCATGTAGATAAAGGAGCAATGGCATACATGCTAGCAACACCTGTATCTAGAGTGCAAATTGCGATTACACAAGCTGCTGTTCTCATATTGGGACTTCTGATTATTGTATCTGTTACGTATGTAGCTGGGTTAGTAGGTGCAGAATGGTTTTTACAAGATAATAACTTAAATAAAGAGTTATTTTTGAAGATAAATGTAGTCGGAGGGCTCATATTTTTAGTCGTTAGTGCGTATTCATTTTTCTTTTCTTGTATATGTAATGACGAAAGAAAAGCACTAAGTTATTCAGCGAGTTTAACTATCTTATTTTTCGTATTGGATATGGTAGGGAAGTTAAGTGATAAGTTAGAATGGATGAAAAACCTATCATTATTCACGCTGTTTCGTCCGAAAGAAATTGCTGAAGGATCATATAATATATGGCCGGTAAGCATAGGTTTAACTGCTGTAGCGCTTTGTATTTTTATCGTAGCGATTGTAGTATTTAGGAAGAGGGATTTACCGTTATAGAGTAGAAAGTCCACTGAGAAAGTGGGCTTTTTTTATTTGTAAATTTAAACTAGTATGTTTATTGCATCCTTATAAAGGATATTTATCTTTTTAATTACAAAAATATTCAAAAAAGTGAACCTTTTTCTAGGTTCATACGTCTAATACATGTAAAGTTAAATTGGAAGTGATGAAGTGAGGATGAAGCAGGAGGAGCGATTGTGAAAGTAATCCCTTTATATAAAATGGTTATAAAAGAAGAAACGGATGTTTCTTTAGCGAAAAAAGGTGATCATGAAGCCTTTATAGCGCTTATACATACAGAAAAAGTGAAGATGTATCGAATAGCAAAGGCGATGTTACGTGATGAGACAAATATAGAGGATGCGATACAGACAACAATTTTAAAAGCCTATGAAAATATAAAAAAATTAAAAAAAGAAGAATTTTTTCACACTTGGTTAATTCGAATACTAATAAATGAGTGTAACAATATTATTAGAGCGTATAAAAATGTAATTGTGACAGAAGAGAATGATTACAATATGAGTGCGTGTGATCAGTATGAAGATATAGATTTGTGTAATGCGATTCAATCGTTACATGAAGAATTAAGAGCTGTTACGGTGCTTTATTATTATGAAGATATGAATCAAGAGAGTATAGCAAAGCTGTTAGAAATACCGAAAGGAACAGTGAAATCAAGATTATCACGCGCGAGGGAACAACTACAAAAACGATTAAAGATGGAATAGGGGGTGTAAAGGATGGATAATGAAAAATTATTTGATGAGAAATTAAAAAAGAGAATCAAAGATGAAAATGTTATAGTACCTCCAGAGTTAAATGAAAAGATTAATGGTACGCTACATAATCTTAAGGTAAAAAAGAAGAGTTACAAAATTCATATGATGATAATTAGTGCAGCGGTTTGTATACTTTCAGTGGTATCTATGTCTGAGTTTTCTATACAAAGTTTTGCGCAAAATGGTGGAGTATTTGAATATGTAAAGAAAAAAGCGTTTTCTGATTATGAAAATGAAGAAGAAATAAAATCGAATGTACATTATCCAGATAAAGAAAAGATTCATCAAAAAATGCTAGATTCTATTGATTATTTTAAAAATATTTCAGGACAATTTGAGGAATATTCTAGCTCATCAAGAATTGCTACAACATATAAGTATGCGATTGATACGGAGAAACAAAGAGGTATCTCTTCGAAAGAAGATAAACTAGCCAAAAAACGAACAATTATATATAACGAGGGCAAGAAAAAAGAGTTTGATGATGAGAAGTATACCTATAAAGAGACAAAATGGAACCCGAAAGAAAGAAACAATGAACTATTAAAATTAAATCCTACGGAAAGGTTAGTGAGAAAATCAGATGAGAAAAAGAGATATGATGATGAATATGTAGGGCTAGCTAAATATAGTATTCAATCAGAATTCGCAGATTTATTAATTCGATATAAAGATTGGAATTATAAAGAAACGAAATATCTTGGATTAGATTGTTACAAAATTGAAGGAGTTATAAACATAGAGATGCCTGTTAGCACCTCTGAAGATTTAAGAGGGAAATTCGAAATGGTTGTGGAGAAAAATACAGGGATTATGTTGAAATTTCTTAGTTTTCAAGAAGGCTTGATTCAATATTCAGTTACGACTGAATGGATACAAATAGATAAGGGATTGAAAGAAAGTATGTTTCAAAAGGATAGCGCTAAATATGAAAAAATGAGAAACATATTGGATCAATAGAAACAGGAGGAGAGTAAATGGGGAATCATTCATCTTTAAGAGAAGAGAAAAATAAGCAAAAATATAAAAAGAAAAAGATAACAAGTTTACTACTGGCGGTATTACTATTTGGTGGAATTGGCTATGGAGCCTATGTATATATGAAAACTTCTAGTCTTGTACAAAAATCTAATTTGAATTTAGCACGAGGTGAAAAATCCAATTTACGTGAGAAATCTGTAAAGCCAATTGCAAATCATGTTTCACTTTTAATTATGGGAATTGATGAAAATCAAGAACGACAAAAGGAATATAATGGTGCATTTCATACAGATGCATTATTGTTAGCGACTTTTAATAAAGACGATAAAACAGTGAAATTAACAAGCATACCGCGTGATACATATACATATGTTCCAGTTGAAAAGAAAAAAGATAAAATAACCCATGCATATGGAAGTGGTTTCGTTAAAAATGGTAAAGATGGAGGACCGCAAGCTTCTGTGGAAGCGGTAGAAAAATTGTTACAGGTGCCTGTTGATTATTTTGTGAAATTTAATTTTGGTTCCTTTACTAAAATTGTTGATGGGTTAGATGGTATTGAAGTGGATGTCCCAGTTGAATTTACGGAGCAAAATAGTAAAGATGAACCTGATGCGATTCATTTGAAAAAAGGATTACAAAAATTAAATGGGGAAGAAGCACTTGCACTAGCAAGAACGCGCCATATTGATAGTGATGCAATGAGAGGACAGCGCCAACAACTTGTTATTGAAGCGATTTTAAGTAAATTAAAAAGTGTAGGATCGATTACGAAGCTAGAAAAAATAGTTGAGGCGGTTGATGGTGATTTTAAAACAAATTTAGTAATGGATGATATTTTATCTTTTTATAAATACGGTTTAAACGGTTCAGTTGAAAAAATACAATTAGCTGGTGATGATTTATACTTACCTAATGGCCCAAACGGGAAACGTGTATATTATTATAATCCTAATAAAAAAGATCTACAGAGTTTGAGTAATACTCTTAGAACACATCTAGGGTTAAGTGAAAAGCAAATTGAGGAGAATTAAAGCAGACGAAATGTCTGCTTTTTTATTTTTGTAGAAAAGATGTTTTTACATATATGCATTATTTATTAGCAATAATTAACAAGTATTCAAGCGGTAAATGAGATCGAAGTGATTAAAACAACGAATGTGTATGAATGCAAAATAAGGTTTGAACAACATATGGAATTTTTATGAATATTACTGTAAAAAAATAATTTTTTAAAAATTTTCAATAATAATACTTTACAAAAATTAAAAAATTAGTAGAATAAGAATTAGTAAGAATCGTCTGATAAATATATAGAGAAAAACAGAATTATCAGAAAATTCTTTAATAGCTATCGTTTAGAATTAGGGAGGGTACAGAAAATGAAAAAGAAAAAAATGAAAAAACTAACAGCAGTTGTAGTACCGGTTTTGGCAATGAGCATGGCACTAACAGCATGTTCTACATCAGGCGGAGATAAAAAGACAAGCACAAACTCAAGTGGAGATAGCAAGTCAGAGGGAAAATTAGCGGCAAAACAAGTGTTGAATCGAACAGTAAACCAAGAGATTCCAACGATGGATTCTTCTAAATCAACAGATACAGTATCTTCACAAATGCTAGGGAATACGATGGAAGGATTATATCGTCTTGATAAAGATAATAAACCTATTCCAGCTGCAGCAGAATCTAGCACGAAAAGTGAAGATGGTAAAAAATATACATTTAAACTACGTAAAGATGCAAAATGGTCAAATGGAGATCCAGTAACGGCGAAAGATTTCGTATATGCTTGGCAACGTCTATTAGATCCAAAAACAGCTGCTGAGTATGCATTTATCGCATTCCCGATTAAAAATGCAGAAGTAGTAAATAAAGGAGAAAAACCTGTAACTGAATTAGGAGTAAAAGCAGTAGATGATCTTACGCTTGAAGTTGAGTTAGAGCAAGCAGTACCGTACTTCTTAAACTTAGTAGCATTCCCATCATATTATCCATTAAACGAAAAGTTCGTTAAAGAAAAGGGCGAGAAGTTCGGTATAGAGTCTGATACAACAGTTTATAATGGACCGTTCGTTCTTAAAGATTGGAAGCATGAACAAGGATGGCAATTAAAGAAAAATGATCAATATTGGGATAAAAAGACTGTAAAACTTGAAGAAGTTAACTTCAGTGTTGTTAAAGAACCAGCAACTCTTATCAATTTATATGATAGCGGTCAAGTTGACTTTGCTTTATTAACTGGAGAGTTCGTAGATAAATACAGAAATAAGAAAGATGAATTCGGAACATATTCACAAGTGAGTACGTATTTCATTCGTATGAACCAAAAACGTGATGGACAAGATACACCATTAAAGAGTAAAAAGTTACGTGAAGCAATTGCACTATCAGTTGATAAAAAGAATTTAGCAAACGTAATTTTAAATGATGGATCAAAAGAAGCTGACTTCTTAGTACCAAAAGGTTTAGCAACTGGACCAGACGGTAAAGACTTCCAAGAAACGTTTAAAAATGGTTTAAAACCAAATGCTAAAAAAGCTGCTGCAGCTTGGGAAGAAGCGAAAAAAGAGCTAGGTAAAGACCAAGTTACAATTGAATTCTTAAACTACGATACTGGTAATGCGAAAAAAGTTGGCGAATATATTAAAGATCAGATTGAGAAAAACTTAAAAGGTGTAACAGTTAACATTAAACTTCAACCATTTAAGCAAAAACTAAAATTAGAAACTGAACAACAATATGATATTTCGTATGGCGGATGGAATCCGGATTATGCAGATCCAATGACGTTCTTAGATATGTTTGAGACTGGACATTCTCATAACCAAATGAGCTTCTCTGACCCTAAATATGACGGCATGGTGAAAAAAGCTGGAACGGAATTAATGAGCGATGCGAAAAAACGTTGGGAAGAGTTAGGAAAAGCTGAAAAAACATTACTTGAAGAAGATGTAGCGATTGTACCTTTATATCAACGAGGAGATTCTTATGTTTTACAACCAAATGTAAAGGGAGTAGTAAAACATAATATCAGTCCAGAATTTAGCTTTAAGTGGGCATATGTGACTGAAAAATAATAGAGTTGAAAAAGCATTTAAAAGTGGCTTAGCTACTTTTAAATGCTTTTTTTGTGAGCTTAAAATACTAATTTTTAGTGTGGTTAAATAGAGGAGAATAAGGTGTATAGTATGTACATATAGTAGATGGGGGATAAATCCTACTAAATTAAAAAAAACCAGGATATTTAAAAAACTATTTACAAATACGAAAAAAAGAGTAGAATAACATTAGTTGCAATTTTCTGAAAAATAAATCTTTAGTAAGGGGTCTCTCAAGGGTTGGTAATGTACATATAATTAGGGAGGGTACAAAAATGAAGAGAAAAAAGATGAAAAAGTTAACGGCAGTTGTAGTACCAGTTTTAGCGATGAGTGTTGCATTGACAGCATGTTCTGGGTCAGGTGGGGAAAAGAAAACGACTACTACATCAAATAGTGGGGAAGAAAAAAAATCTGATATTAAATATGCAGCGAAACAAGTATTAAATCGTACGGAAAACCAAGAAATTCCGACGATGGATACTTCTAAATCTACTGATACATTAGGTTCGCAAATTTTAGGGAACACGATGGAAGGCCTATATCGCCTTGATAAAGATAATAAGCCAATTCCTGCTGCGGCAGAGTCTAGTACGAAAAGTGAAGATGGTAAAAAGTATACGTTTAAACTGCGAAAAGATGCAAAATGGTCAAATGGTGATCCTGTAACAGCGAAAGATTTCGTTTTTGCTTGGAAGCGCTTACTTGATAAGAATACTGCAGCAGAATATGCATTTATTGCTTACTATATTAAAAATGCAGAAGCGATTAATAAAGGAGAAAAACCTGTAACTGAATTAGGAGCGAAGGCGGTAGATGATTACACGCTAGAAGTAGAATTAGAAAAACCGGTACCGTATTTCTTAAATTTATTAGCATTCCCATCATACTATCCATTAAATGAAAAATTCGTAAAAGAAAAAGGTGATAAGTACGGTTTAGAAGCAGATACAACTGTGTATAACGGTCCATTCGTTATGTCTTCATGGAAACATGAACAAGGTTGGCAGCTAAAGAAAAATGATAAGTACTGGGATAAAAAGACTGTGAAATTAGAAGAAATTAACTATAGTGTAGTAAAAGAGGTTGCAACGAAAGTAAACTTATATGATACAGGATCAATTGATTTTACATTACTATCAGGAGAGTTTGTAGATAAATATAAATCGAACAAAGAAGAATATGGTGAGTATGCGGAATCAAGTACATTCTTCTTACGTTTAAATCAAAAACGTAACGGACAAGATACGCCTTTAAAGAGCAAAAAACTTCGTGAAGCAATTGCATTATCAGTTGATAAAAAAGGATTGGCAAATGTAATTTTAAATAATGGTTCAAAAGCAACAGATCAATTGGTTCCAAAAGGACTTGCGACAGGGCCAGATGGTAAAGATTATCAAGATACATTTAAAAATGGTCTGAAATATAATCCGAAAAAAGGAGCAGCAGCGTGGGAAGAAGCGAAAAAAGAACTTGGAAAAGATCAAGTTACAATTGAATTGCTAAGCTATGATGATGGAACTGCGAAAAAGATTGCTGACTATGTAAAAGATCAAATTGAGAAAAATTTAAAAGGTGTAACGATTAATACGAAAATTCAGCCGTTCAAACAAAAATTAAAATTAGAAACTGCGCAAGATTATGAAATTTCTTATGCAGGTTGGAGTCCAGACTATGCGGATCCAATGACATTTATTGATATGTTTGAATCGAAGAGCCCGTACAACCAAATGAGTTATTCAAATCCAAAATACGATGAAATGGTAGGAAAAGCAGGTAATGAATTAATGAGTGATGCGAAAAAACGCTGGGAAACGTTAGGGAAAGCTGAAAAATTATTCCTTGAAGAAGATGCAGGGTTAGTTCCTTTATATCAAACAGGAAGATCGTATGTAATGAAACCGAATGTAAAAGGAATTGTGAAACATAACATCAGTCCAGAATATAGCTTTAAGTGGGCGTATGTAACTGAGGATGGCGGAAAAAAATAAAGTGAAAGCATTTCAAAAGTGGCTGAGCTGCTTTTGAAATGCTTTTTAGTATGTATAAGGGAATAAATCTCGTTAGTCTATTGAGAATCGGGTAGGTAATTAGGAAGGTTCTATCGGAGGAATTTAGAGAGGTCAGTAAGTAGTAATACAGATGATAGTAAGAGACCTCATGCTAATAAGAAAAATATAGAACGTAGTAATAGAGTGGAATAAGGGGAGAGATGTTTACATATAGTAGACGGGGGATAATTCATATAGTAGTTAAAACAACAAGTTACTATAATAAAAAAATAAATATTTAGAAAATTTACAAAAATACTTTACAAAATTTAAAAAAACAGTAGAATATTAATTAATAAGAATTTTCTGATAACGAAAGTTAGTAGAGAATTTCTAAATGTTAATATCGTACATATAATTGGGGAGGGTACAAAAAAATGAAGAGAAAAAAGATGAAAAAATTGACAGCGGTCGTAGCACCAGTTTTAGTAATGAGTATGGCATTAACAGCTTGCTCTGGATCAGGAGATAAAGAGAAGGCAAGCACAACACCAAAAAGCGGGGAAAAAGAAGGCGGAAAGCTAGCGGCGAAGCAAGTGCTTAATTTAACAGAGTCTCAAGAGATTCCATCTATGGACTCTGCTAAAGCGACAGACCAAGTATCGTTTCTAGCTTTAAACAACGTAATGGAAGGTTTATATCGACTTGATAAAGATAATAAAGCAACACCAGGAGTTGCTGAATCATATAAAAAGAGTGATGATGGTAAAAAGTATACATTTACATTAAATAAAAATGCAAAATGGTCAAATGGAGAGCCTGTAACAGCGAAAGATTTCGTGTTTGCTTGGAAACGTGCGGTAGATAAAAATACAGCAGCAGAATATGCATACATTATGTTTGATTTGAAAAATGCACAAGCGATTAATGAAGGAAAAGCTGAACTAGATACGTTAGGAGTAAAAGCTGTAGATGACTATACGTTAGAAGTAGAATTAGAAAATCCAGTTCCTTACTTTGTAGAATTAACTTCATTTGGAACATTTTATCCATTAAACGAGAAATTTGTAAAAGAAAAAGGTGAAAAGTACGGTTTAGAATCAGATACGACGTTATACAACGGACCGTTTACATTGACAGACTGGAAACATGAAGAAGGTTGGAAGTTAAAGAAAAATGCACAATATTGGGATAATAAAACAGTTAAGTTAGATGAAATCAACTTTAACGTAGTAAAAGATAGCGGTACACGTGTTAATTTATATGAAAGTGGACAAATCGATCGTTCAGGACTTACATCTGAATTTGTTGACAAATATAAATCAAGCCCCGACTTCTTTACACAAAAAACACCATCAACGTTCTTCTTACGTTTAAACCAAAAACGTGGTGGGCAAGATACAGTATTAAAGAACAAAGATTTACGTTTAGCGATTGCAAAGGCATATGATAAAAAAGGCTTAACGAACGTTATTTTAAATGACGGATCTACACCGGCAGATTACTTAGTACCAAAAGAATTTGCTAAGAGCCCAGATGGAAAAGACTTCCGTAAAGAAAATGGAGATATTTTAAAAACAGATGTGAAAAAAGCAAAAGAGCATTGGGAAAAAGCGAAAAAAGAACTTGGAAAAGATGCAATTACAGTAGAACTATTAAACTATGATGGTGATGGTGCGAAAAAAGTAGGAGAATTCTTAAAAGGAGAACTTGAGAAAAACTTACCAGGTTTAACAGTGAATTTGAAAAACCAGCCATTTAAACAAAAGTTAAAGTTAGAATCAGATCTAGATTATGATTTATCTTACGCTGGTTGGGGACCTGACTACTTAGATCCAATGACATTCATTGATATGTTCGTTACAAATGGCCCTCATAACCAAACAGGATATTCAAATCCTAAATATGATGAAATTGTACAAAAAGGTAAAGGTGAGCTATTAACGAAAACGAAAGAGCGTTGGGATAGCTTACTAAAAGCGGAGAAAATGTTATTGGAAGATGCAGCAATTGCACCATTATATCAACGTGGTGATGCTATCGTTCAAAGACCTAAAGTAAAAGGTATTGTTCACCATCCAGTTGGTGGAGACTACAGCTATAAATGGGCATATATTACAGAGGATAAGTAAGATGAGGGGCGTACAATACGCCCCTTTTTCTATGCACTTTTCTTCCGTCCTCGAATATATAAAATAAAAAAGGGAGAATCCCATGAAGCGAAACACATACATCGATTTCCTAGCTTATTACGGAATAGGAAGTGCTCATCCTGGTGGTTTTACGTTAACAAAACAATTGTTAGCACAACTGCCTTTTAAATATGGAGCGAATGTCCTGGAGATAGGTTGCGGTACAGGGAAAACAGCGGCATATATGACAAGGGAATTTGGTTATAAAGTAACAGCGGTTGAAAAGAATGAAATTATGATTCAAAAGGCAAAAGATAGATGGTTGTTTGAAGGGTTAGATATACAATTAATTGAAGGAAATGTAGAGAATTTACCGTGTTTGAATAACTCATTTGAGTTCGTACTTGGAGAATCAATCATCGCTTTTACAGACAAAGAAAGGGTTATCTCGGAGTGTTATCGTGTATTACAGCAGGACGGTAAGCTTGTTGTCATTGAAATGATTATTGATAGGCACATTGATAAGGGTGAGGAAGAAAAAATCGCCCAATTATATGGTATGAAAGAACTATTAACTGAGAATGAGTGGGTACAATTATTTCAGAAAGCAAATTTTAAAAGAATTACAATTGCTGGTGGTGGCACGATTGCAGAAACGATCTCTGGCTATGTAGAAGAGCCAGAATGGAATGTATCCTCACATATTCCGAATGAGTTATATGAGGCGTGGGTACAGCATGAAAATGTACGGCTTATGTACCAACACATTTTAGGGCATCGTATTTTTATATGTGAAAAATAAAGAAAAAGAGTTGGCTAAAGGTAGCCAACTCTTTACTATGTTAAATGAAAAATAATGCAGCTAATGTAATTCCGAAGATGAAACCAAATCCGAGTTCAACACCCCAGCCACAACCGCCGCCTCCCCAGCCGCCGCAACCACAACTACTACAACCACGACCACCACATCCGCAGCTGCTGAATCCACCACCGCATCCGAATCCACAACTATCACACCTGCTAAGGCCTCCACAAAGGTCACAACCACCGTTTGCATAAGCGTCGTAGTATCCGAACCCTGAATCAAAAGATGAGCGCTGTTGCACCGGTTCGATCCATACAGAGTTTTGTGTCACATCGATTATTTTACCTAAATGTATACGGCCATCACGGTCTTCAATCCGAACAACTTTTCCGAAATAACGTTGGCATGTATCATAACATTTTTGTCTATGCATATTCTTTCCTCCTTCCGCATTACAGTAATACGATATGTAAGGGGGACAAGTGCGGCTTGTACGAATGCCCTATCTATCATAATTGTTATAGGAAAGGGGAAATATAAGAAGAGGATATATAAGGAGGAAAAGGCATGAAATCTACAGATCAGTTTCAGACATACGAAGTACCATGGGAAGATTTTATTGAAGCGTTACGAGAGGAAATGAAGAAGCAAGTAGGGACAGATATTATTGATACAGTAGTTTGCAATTTAGAAGATGGTTTTGAAGTGTATACATATGTGCAGGGGGATTTAGATTTTGAATATAAGGAAGCGCTTGAGAGAAAATACGGAAGTGATGCGAAGACACCTAATGTGTTAACGATAATGTTATTAGCTAGTATTTATAATACAAGTGAAGAGAATATACGCTTGCATGCGGATAATAAAGAGAATCCGATTGTTGAAGTGTATGTAAAGCAATGAAACACGCTGTGGAAGGCGTGTTTTTTATTTGTATGATAAAATGTTAGAAAATTGAGAAAGAAGGTGAAGGATTGGGAATTAAACATCTTAATTTAACAGTTACAGATGTAACAGCAGCTAGAGAGTTTTTAGAGAAGTATTTTGGTCTAATTTGTAGTGGAACAAGGGGAAATGGCTTTGCAGTTATGCGTGATAATGATGGATTTATACTAACTTTAATGAAAGGAAAAGAAGTTCAGTATCCAAGAACATTTCACGTAGGATTTCCACAAGAAAGTGAAGAACAAGTAGATAAGATAAATCGAAGATTGAAGGAAGATGGATTTTTGGTCGAGCCTCCTAAGCATGTCCATGCGTATACGTTTTACGTTGAAGCACCTGGTGGATTTACAATAGAAGTGATGTGTTAAGTCAAAAATCAAACTTTTTGTTATGTGTTTTTAAAATAAAAAGTAGGAAAAGTCTGTTTTAAGTGTGGAGCTTAAACAGGCTTTTTTACTTATAGTATCGGATAGAAAACGCTAGAAGGAATAATATTCAGTTCTTATAACTGTTTACATAATAAAATTATGCTGGGTTCGTTGTCCTAAAATACAAGTCATATAT
This sequence comes from Bacillus sp. RZ2MS9, assembly GCF_001816185.2. Taxonomy (NCBI): domain Bacteria; kingdom Bacillati; phylum Bacillota; class Bacilli; order Caryophanales; family Bacillaceae; genus Bacillus; species Bacillus sp. RZ2MS9. Next base: position 3,497,957 of record NZ_CP049978.1, on the reverse strand, counting down.
CTTGTTTCCTCTCATAAATTTAAACATAGGAATTTGTCTACAAAGGTGGCGAAGCCTCATCATGAAAATCCGAATTTGTGCCACGTTCATGTTGTTTCTATTTATATGTTTACCTTTATCAGCTTTTGCAAAAGGAGAGGAGGCAAAGGAAAGGGTCGTTTCACTTGTATATGACGATTCGGGCAGCATGAGAAATAACGATCGCTGGAAATATGCCAATTATGCTTTGCAAAGTTTAGTTGCGCTATTGGATGAAAAAGATAAATTTTCTTACGTTCCAATGAGTAAGCCGAATGAGCCATTAAACATTTCGTTAACGAAGGATAAAAGGCAAACAGAAATTGAGGGAATTGGAGCATGGAAAACGTATTTAAATACTCCATTTAGCGCGGTAGAAACGGCGATGCAATCTATAAAAAAGGAAGCAGATATAGATGGAAAACGTGAATTTTGGCTTATTGTATTAACTGACGGGGCATTTAATGATTTAGAGAAAGATAAGGTTGGCGGAAAAGAACAAATTTTGCAGAAATTAGCCCAGTTTAAGAAAGAAATGGATGCAAAAAAGATATCGTTACATCCAGTCTTAATTACGATGGAAGAAGATTTAGGACAACAAGAAAAAGAACAACTAAATACGTTCAAGGAAATATGGAAGAAAGAGATAAATGGTGTTACGATGCCGTCAAGCGGAGAAGATGGCATTGTAAAAAGTGTAAATCAAGTGGCAGCATTAGTTGCAAATCGTGATCCATTCTCCTCTGTTGAATCGATTGTAAAAACGAAAGTAGTGGGGAAAAGAGTAGAGATTACAACACCGTTTCCGTTAAAGCGTATGACGCTTGTACGACAATCGCCTTCTCTGCCCGATTATCAGGTCACACAAATTTCTAAACCATTACAATTACAATCTTCTTTTTCCATACATGCACCAGGAGAAGCAAAATTGTTCGGAAATATAGTTCATATAAGTACGGAAAATGAGGAAGTTATTAAACCAGGAACTTATACGATAGAAGTGGACCAGGACATTGAGAAAGAAGGACTACAAGTACTAGTTGAACCAGCGCTTAATTATACGGTTTCTACTTATGCCAAAGATGATAGTAGTCAAAAAAATGTAGAGAAAATGTATGAAGGTGTTACTGCTGTTATTGAAGCAAAGCCTACGGAGTTGCCAGTTCAGTCTTCTTACTTTCAGGCAGAATTAGAAATAGAAGGAAAACAGTACCCGATGAAGTGGGACGATAAAAAACATGTATTTTACTACGAAATGAAGATTGCTAAAGGGCTAGTGCGTGGGAAAGTTCATATGAACATAAAGGGATTTTACAGACAGACGAAAGAATTTAAAATTGAAACAGCTGAGAAACCGAAATTATCACTTCAAACTGTTACAAAAGATTATGAAGAAAAAGTGACAAATTTAGAGAATAGTAAACCATTTGTTTTACAACCACAGTTAGATGGTAAGCCGATGACAGAAGAAGCTGTAAAAAAACTATTAAAATCTACTGGTGTCACATCTAAACAATCAATCAATTATGAAATAAAGCAACATGGAAATCAAATCTATGTTTATCCTCGTCCCTATTACTCCGACACATTTAATTTTACAGATACCGGCACCGTAGAAGCTACCATCGTAATGCAGGATTCAAAGTTACAAGAAGTAAAGAAGAACATAACATTCCATATTCAAGATGCTCCGTTTTATGAAAAATATGCGCTTATTTTTAAGTTTGTCATTCCTATCACTTTATTACTGCTAGTAGTAGGAATCATTGTTTTAGGATGGATTGTTCGGCCAAGATTTCACCGGAAAGCACTACTGTATTATGAATGGGATCAAGAGGTAGCGAAAGATTGGCTATATCAATCTGAACCAGAATTACTTCGAAATAAATGGTGGAACCATTATTTTGGTATCCCATTTAGAGCAGAAAGAAAAACTGTGCAATCCGTTACATTTATAGCGAAGAAAGGTTCGAAATCTGTCTTTGTAGCGAAAGAATCACAAGTAGTTGGAATGATTATTGATGGAATGTTTATAACAGAGGATGAAGTAGGAATGGAACATAAGACACTATATCCAAATGAACTTTTACTAATTGATAGGGGATATGGTAAGGAGATTTACAAGTACGAATGTGAATAGTAGGTAGGGATAAGAAGGGGATGGAGTATTGATTCTCTTTCCCTTTTTTCAAACAAGCAAGAATAGGAAGGTGGTTCACATGACATTACAAGTTCCAACAATATTAATTGGTTTAGGTGGAATCGGTAGTACTGTGACGCATCAAATATATGAAAAACTGCCTGAAGAGCGCCGAAAAAAGGTAGCAATGCACGTATTTGATACAGATGTGAATACATTAAGTAAATTTGATCATATTCGAAAGTTTAAGACACAAACAAGTTCTAGTAAAACGCCCAGGGAGTATATTGCAGGAGATCCAACGATCCCAGAGTGGTTTCCGATGGATCCGACTATACTTGATAAGCCATTAACAGAAGGAGCAGGACAGTTACGCGTTATTTCACGTTTAGCGTTACGTGCTGCGATGAAAGAAGATAAATTGACGTCTTTTTGGCAAGAAATCGAGAAAATTTTTCCGGTTACAAGTGATCAAACGGAATATGGTGTGCGTGTCATTATAGTAACATCACTAGCAGGCGGAACAGGTTCAGGGATGTTTCTGCAAATTGCTTTATATTTACGTGAAATGCTTCGGAAGAAATTGCAGCATCATAACATTTTAATACGCGGTGCGTTTTTAATGCCGGATGTTTTAGTAAAGACGAGAACAGTTAGTGGGAAAGAATTTGAAACGGTGCAAGCAAATGGCTATGCATCGTTAAAAGAATTACATGCTATTACGCTCGGTTCTACTGGAGAATTATCAAAACGCGGCGGTGTAACAATTGAATTAGAGTATCGCCCTGATCAAGTAGATGAAGACGGAAGAACGAATCATACAATTAAACAACATCATTTACCGTACAATTATTGTTTCTTATACGATTATGAAAACCTACATGGACACCATTTACACAATTTATCAGATTATATGGAACAGATGGCAAATACAATTTATTTACAGTTATTTAGCCCGATGTCCACAAGTCATTTTGCACAAGAAGACAATCAAATTCAGCAATTAGCAGAATCAAGCGGAAAAGGACGATATTGCGGGGCAGGAACGGCAAAACTCATTTATCCGTATGAGCATGTGTTAAAATATTGTGCTTTAAAATGGGCTGTGCAAGGTTTAGATGAATCGTGGCTTCATTTAGATCAACTGTTTCAAGAGAAGAAGCAAAGATATGACCAAGATGTAAAACGTGGGATGCAGCGTGAAAAGCCGGAGAGAGGTAAAAGTTATTTAGAGGACTTGGAACATCTTGCTACCCGTCCAGAGCAAGCTCATATTTTCTATAGACAAATGTACAATGAAACACGTGAAGGAGCAGAGGGTGGTAAGCTCGGAGTTGCGAAATCAAAACTGTTTTTAGAAGCTGTAGAAAGTTATGTACAACGAACGGTGCAAAAAGATGAGGAATTAAATCGTCTGCAACATGAGTGTAAAATTTCAGCTGCGAAACTGAAAATGATGGAACAAATGAAAGGTGAAGTGGCAAGAGTGGATCATGCGGTTCGTTTATATGCGTATGCGATTCCGAGCCGTGTACATGAACATGTAACGACACTTTTATATGACATGATTGAATCAGACCGCTTTTCACCAAGTGGTTCTGAAGGGCAGTCCTATCAATTAAATACATGGTTTTTAAAGAAAACAGATCCAGTTCACCCAGTAGCAGCACGTTTTATGTTATATGAAATTCGAAAGCAGTTAGTGGAAAAAATGAATCGACTACATGAAAATAATGAACAAAAGCGAAATGTAATTCAAAACTACGATAAAAAATTTAATGTGGGTAATATCGATGGAACGGTAACGGCTGTACGCCGAGTAGAAATTGCTCAACAACAAGGCTGGTTTGGAAAAATGATTAATAATCAGCAACGTTTATTCAAAAGAGAATTTGAAGACATCATAACGCAATATGTACACAAATTAAATGAATATCGAAAAGAAATGCTATTAGAACTTGTATATCAATCGCTATATCAAGCAGTTAATAAAATGATTCAATATTGGGAAAGATTTTTTGATAATTTACATGAAACACGTGAAAATTTACTGTTTGAAATCCAAAAGCGCAGTAAGGAATTTGAAGGGAAAACAAACCCGACGAATGTATATGTATTAGCTGAGGAACAGCTGCAAGAAAAGATATGGCAAGATATGCAGCAACATTTAAATTTAGGTGTACTACCGAAAGATATATCAGCGGAAATTTATATGAGTTTGTACGGGGAATATTGTCGTGATGCGAAAACAGAAGAGATTCAGTCGAAAAAGGTAGAGGATTTCTACCGAGAACATATACTGAGCTATTGTTATGACGAACTGCAAGTACGCTATCGTGATAAATTAGAACTGAATATCATTGAAGCGTTGCGAAAAGAAGCAGATTATAAGAAACGTGATCGCGATGAATACGTTCGTGAAAAAATTGAAGATCTGTTCCATTTAGCGAGTCCATTCGTTCCGAAAGTTGCTCATCATAGGGAATTACAATATTGGGGTATACATCCTTCTTTAAAGAAAGAGCTGCAAGAGGAATTAATTCAAGAAATGTTTAAAGAAAAAGATACAGTACATGAAGCCTTTTCGCCATTTGAAGTAATCTGTTATCGAGCGCATTACGGCTTATCGCTGCAAGATTTTCCTAAATTATCATCAGGACATATTTCAAACGGATTTATGAATGATAAAGGTGACTATTTCCAATCGTATTATCGCCGTGTAAATAAATTAAATAGTAAAAAATCTAGTTTAACGCCGCATTTAGATAAGTATTGGCACTTACCAGCCTTTATGCCAGATTTAAACGCGACTCAAACAAAATTAGATTATGATAAATGTAATCGTGCATTACTATACGCATATATGTATCGCTGGATTAGTTTAGTTGCTGTTGATGGACAATTTGTGTATCAATATAACGGTGTAGGACGTAGCTTTTTAATTCAGTCGATGGGGAAAAATATTTCAAGCGAAAGTTATAAATTACACAGAGCATTGCTTCATAATCCGTTTATTTATGAAAACATCTTGTCACGATTTGAAGAAGAGCAAGAAAAGGCGATGATACAAGGTGGACATTTATATACACATCCGTTCGTATTAGGAGCCCAAGATGTAAGATGGCTTAGAAAAGAACATGTCCACAATCTTTTAGATATGATTTTAATGTATGACCGTGAAGCGAAGTATGATCCGACATTAGAAGAAACATCAGATGAATTATTAAGACTATTCCTCGATGAAATCGAGTTGTATTTCCAGAACTATTACGGTACAGGTGCCGATATGGTGGCAAAGAAAGAGAAAGAAATGTTTATTAAACAATTGTGGGATCGCTCGCATGCAAAAGGATATGTAGATCCAAATAGCGCTCCGTATAAAAAATGGCAAAATTTATTAAGTGTTCAAGATGAAGAAGAAACTCCAAAAACGAATGTATAATGAATGAAAAGGGAATCCTTAAAAGTGGCAATACAACTTTAGAAAAGAGGGATTCTGATGCCGTTTTTAGGAAGTGTATATCAAATATTTGGGTTATATCCGGAACTTTATTATGGGATGATTTCAGCAGAGTTGCAAGAGGAAGCTCAGAAGGAGCATCTTGAAAATAGTAGTGCAGAAGCTGAAGTGGAAGAATAAAAAAAGTGCAGATGAAAATCTGCACTTTTTTGTTAGTATTAAAATGGTGACATAACCTCAAATAAATTATTATCTAAAAATAATAATTTATTTGAGGTTATTATGATTTTTATTGCATTGTATGTAATGAAAATTGTATGAAAATCAATGTAATAAAATGCATATGAATATTAAGGTGGAAAACAACAATGTTTTTGAGAAAATAATTATGTATAAAAATAACATTTGATACATAATCAGCCGATTATTTTTGAGTGATTTATTATTGACAATATAATTAATTGTATGATAAATTCAATCAGCATTCTTAATGGTTTTTTGGTATGGTTAATATTTTGAAAATTCAATACGGTATAAAGAGATTGATTTTTCTGTTTTTATTGAGACGGGTTACTAAGTCTATAGGGGAAGTGAACTATGTATATTTTTATTTTTAAAATAGAACAGTAATAAAGAATGTAACAAGTAAGAGATAAACTTGAAAAAGAGGTTTCAAAGAATGAGTCTTTTCATAAAGAAAGCAATGGATGAAGAAAAGAAAAAAGTATTGAATCAAACTTTAGGAGCGATTGATTTAACTCTTTTAGGTATTGGAGCAATTATTGGTACAGGTATTTTCGTATTAACTGGTATTGTAGCAGCGAAACATGCTGGTCCGGCGATTGTATTATCTTTTGTATTAGCGGCAATTATATGTGCATGTGTAGCTTTCTGTTATGCTGAATTTGCATCTACAGTTCCAGTTTCGGGAAGTGTATATTCATATACATATATGACACTAGGTGAGATTTTTGCATTTATAGTTGGCTGGTGTGTTATGCTGGAGTATTTATTAGCGACTTCTGCGGTTGCAGCAGGCTGGTCAGCATATTTTCAGTCATTGCTACTAGGTTTTAATATTCACATTCCTACGGTTTTTGCTTCGGCACCAGGAATGGGGAAGGGTGGAATCATTGATTTACCAGCAGTTCTTATTATTTTAGTTGTTACATTTTTATTAAGCCGTGGTGCAAAAGAAAGTGCACGAATTAATAATATAATGGTTATTATTAAACTGGCTGTTATTGTAGGATTTATTGTTGTAGGGACACAATATGTAAGACCAGAGAATTGGCAACCATTTCTACCGTTTGGTTTTCACGGTGTGGTAGGGGGCGCTGCTACTGTATTTTTTGCTTTTTTAGGATTTGATGCAGTTGCAACAGCCGCAGAGGAAGTGAAGCGTCCACAACGTAACGTGCCAATTGGGCTACTTGTTTCCTTGTTCATTTGTACCGTTCTATATGTAGGTGTTTCATTCGTGCTAACTGGAATGGTTCCGTTTACGGAATTAAATGTTGCTGATCCGGTTGCATATGCGTTGCGCACTGTAGGAGAAGATAGAATTGCTGGGTTGTTATCGGTGGGAGCGATAGCAGGGCTAACAACAGTTCTGTTAGTAGCTATGTTTGCATTTGTTCGTGTATCTTACTCGATGAGTCGAGATGGACTGTTACCAAAAAGACTTTCAAGTGTCCATAAACGTTTACAAACTCCATTTTTTAATACGTGGGTTACAGGTATACTAGCAGCTTTATTAGCGGGATTAGTGGATTTGAATTTATTAGCTAATTTAGTGAATATGGGAACGATAACAGCATTTGTGTTTGTATCTATAGCTGTCATTGTATTAAGAAAGACACATCCTAATATGAAGAGGCCATTCCGTGCCCCTCTAGTACCTTTTTTACCTATCGTTTCAATAGTAAGTTGTATATATTTGGCATTGAACCTTTCTAAGCTTACTTTAATTAGTTTTGTGGCATGGATTATAATAGGGGTTTTCATATATTTTGTATATGCTAAAAAACATAGTAATGTTAGAAATAGAAATAAAGTATAGTCCATTGAAATAATACTTGTAATGGAAATGAAAACACGCTACTTATTCATATAAGAACAAGTAGCGTGTTTTTTCTATTTAATAATCCCATTTTCTAAAATTTTAATAGTTGGTGCCACTTTCACATTAGCTTTTGAAAAGGCACTCGGCCAATCATCTTCGACTTGTTTCCATTCTTTATATTGAAACGCTCTCGCATAATCACCAAATCCGAATGGATCAAGTTGCTGTTTTTGAATGTTGTGGATTAAATCGTTCAAATCTTTGTTTAGTTGTTTTGTAATAAGAGAAGTTAATTTCTTTCTATCTTTGTCTATATCCATATTGAATGTAAGTTCAGAGACAGCAATTTTCAAATCCATTTTAACATGAAATTTGAAGTGGTTATCGCTATAATCTGTATGGATATCACGATCCATGCTAAGAACATTTATTGTTACGAAATCGCCGCCATCGGTATCTTTTAAATCACTATTACTTTCAACTGAAGTAGAAGGGATTTTCAATGTAAGCGAAACCGGTGTATTTGCTTTCTTTTGTAACAAAAGAAGAAGGGCGCTTTCATAACGATTTAATGACATTTTATAAATTCCGCGAGAAGTTAATAGCGCGGAACCAGTAACGATAACATCCTTTTTACCTTTTTTTATTTCTGAAATAGCAGGTGTTATACCTTTATTAAACGTTTGCCTGTGAAATTCATGGAATGTCGTAAAAACGGTCCGATTGTACAGTTTGTTCGTATTAATTAAATCTGTTAAATACTCGGGAAGGGCAGGCTTATCTTTAAAGTTATTATATATAACTGAAGAAATTGGACCGTCTACTGCAACCATGCGCATGTTTCCAGTGTTTTTAGGATCACGATACCAAACATCAAGGTAAGGCATAGCCCCTTCTTGTTTTAAAAAATTTGTGCTAAATAAAATGAGCTGTAACTTTTCTGTAGATACTAAACCGCCACTTGAACTATTAAACGTTGCTTTTGCTTCTCGAGGTGTACGTACTTTCGCTTCATGTGTTTCGTACTTTTTTTCTACGTCTTCATTAAAAATAGGATTTACGTGGTACACAATTAATTTTCCTTTTGCTTTTGCATCAAAGCCGTAAATTAATGAAATCGATTGTTTTTCTAAGTCGAGTCGATCTCCACAGCCTGTTAAAAAGGTTATGAGAAAGTAAAGTATAGTGAAATGAATAAAGCGCCTCATTTAAACTCTTCTCCTTTTCCAATGCTGATAAAGTGTCATGTATAAGAGAAATACGACCGGGAATAGAAAAACGATAAAATAACTTGCAGTTCCCCAAAATTCTCGCAACGCACTTATTTGGTAAGAGGAAGGGATATAAAAGAATAAGATGAAGATACACCCGAATAATAAACCATAAATAGGTAATGAACTCCTTTTTTTGTTAAGTAATTGATTGATTCCATCTGAAGCAGTAAAAATATAAGGAATGCAAGAATCAAAAATAATAAAGAGATAAAATGACAAAAAGATAATTTCAAATCGCTCAAGAAATGAGAAGTGAAATGGTGTAACGAGAGAAAGGGTAGGCCATAAAAACTTAGTTATACCATCTGGGCTAAAATAAAGGAAAGAAACGAACGTCACTTGCAGGTAAACGAATAAAGTAATCATATTTGCAATAACAATCCCTTTTTTTGCAGATGATTTATTACTGAGGTAAGGATAAAGGACGAATGCAAACTCAAATCCGAGAAAGGCAATAATAGTTGATTTTACTGTGTTGAAAACTGGTATCCATCCCTCTTTAAGGAGAGGAAGAAGATAGATCCAATGCCCATCTTTAAGTGGGATAAATAATAGTAATGGCATCCAGAGTGTAAATAAGACAGTAAAAACAGCATAGCGGCTAATAATAAGAACACCTTTACATGCGAGCATTACCATTGGAATAGATAATAGCATCATGATTAAAAACATTGGAGATCTAGGCAAAATCCAAATGTGAATAACGTATAAGAGGGAAAAAATTAAAGAAACCGCTGCAAGAACAGCATATAAAATCCAAAAAATCATTCCTACTCTTCCTAACCATTTTCCAAGATAACGAGTTAGCACATCAAGTAAATGGTAACCAGGATGCTTCTCCATGATTTTTACAATACATAGACTGACTAAAGTAGTGATAGCGCATCCTATAATAATAGACATCCAGCCATCTGTATTCGCCCCTTGGGCCACTTCACGTGGCAGTGTAAGTACACCGAATCCTACTTGAACACCACTAATCGTTAAAATGTATTGAAATAAACTAATCTCCCTCTTTACACGCTTTGTCACTTATCTTCCTCCTTTTCTTCTATATCCGGTTGTCGATTTTCTTGTTTTAAGTTAAGGGATAGTGGTCGTTTCTTCATTAGTTTCCATGGCAAGCGCACAAGAACGTCTTTTAAATCCGTAGCAAATGATGGAGAAAAAGGACTACCGTAAGGAACACCAAGTGATTCCATAGAAAGAATATGGATGATGATAACTGACATTCCAACCATAATTCCAATGACTCCGAATAAAGAAGCGATTATCATCATTGGAAAGCGAAGAATCCGAACTCCTGCTGACATTTCCAGATTGGGAATGATAAAAGAAGCGACTGCGGTAATAGATACGACGATAACCATAACATTACTTACGATTCCTGCTTGAACTGCAGCTTGTCCAATAACAATCCCTCCTACGACGCCAATTGTTTGTCCGACGGGACCGGGAAGTCGAACTGCAGCTTCGCGTAGCATTTCAAGTACTAATTCCATCAAAAGTGCTTCTAATATAGGCGGAAAAGGAATTTTGGCTCGAGATTCTCCAATTGTTAACAATAATTTAAGTGGAATTACTTCATAATGAAAGGAAATCATAGCAATATAAAGAGCAGGAGCAAATATTGCAATAAATAGTCCAGTGAAACGAAGGAGTCGTATAAAAGATGGAATCATAGGTCTGAAGCTGTAATCATCTATCGTCTGAAAAAAGGATGAAAAGGTCATAGGTCCTATTAATACGCCTGGTGAGCGATCTACAATAACGGCAATTCGCCCATCTAGAATATAATGTGCTGTTGTGTCAGGACGTTCAGTTATTGATAATTGCGGAAAGAGAGTAAAGGAATTATCTTCAACAAATCCTTCTAATTCACCAGTAGTAAGAATCGCATCAACTTTTACTGACTCGATACGGGATGCCATTTCTTTTACGACATTTTCGTTCGCAACATCTGCTAGATAAAGCAAAAAAACCTTTGAAGTAGCTCGTTCACCAACAGTGAATTCCTTCACTTTCAATTCGCGATTTGGAATATATCGACGAATAAGTGCAAGGCTGTCGCTCGCTACCTCATTAAATCCTTCGTGTGAGCTTTTTATGGAGCTCTCTGTTGTAGGTTCTTCAATGCTCCTTTTTGGTGCCGCTTGCGTATCAAGCTCTAAAGCGGATAGTTGCCCGTTTATAAATAAAATACTTTTGCCGTGTAAAAGAGATTGTTCAATGTCTGTCCACTGTTGAACTTTTTTAATATTTCCGATAGAAACAGAGGCTTCCCAAAAATCGTCTTCATTCCACTCTTTAAATAAGAGAGGACGAAGAATGTTTACGTTAATAACAGTTTTGTCTACAAGTCCTTCCATATATATAAGTGCAGCTTCCTGTCCGTTTTTTAATGGAAAAGTGCGTGTTATTAATTCTGGAATACCGCTAAACAGTTTGGACAAGTGCTTTAAATTAAGGGAAAGGGAAGAAGAGATAGATTTATTTAATGTGTGATTAGCTTGCTCTTGGGTAGAAAAAGATTTTTCACCACGAATCCATTTATTAAAAGACCCCATTTGTTCGCTTACTCCTTGTTATGTTTTATATGGATTATTATGGATAGTTACAAGCTGACATATGCGTAGTTTAAATTTTATATTGTATATTTTTAACTTTAACGCTATAATTATAGTGTTAAAGATGGAATCGTGATATGACCTGTTATGACTCTATCGTTTTATTTATGAATAAATGGATTGGTATTTTAGCAAGATGTGCTAATAAACTACTCCACCATGATAATAACGTGCCGAAATGTGGTGCGTATATTTTCGTGGTGGAGTTTTTTTATTCTCAAAAAGGGGGAAAGACCATGAATAACAACATGGTTCATATTACAATTGACGGAAAAAAGTATACAGCGGAGCCCGGTTCAACGATATTGGGTGTTATTAATGAGAACGGGATTGAACATCCGCAAATTTGTTACGTGCCAGAAGTAGATCCTATTCAAACATGTGACACTTGTATTGTAGAAGTTGACGGAAAGTTAATGCGTTCTTGTTCGACGATAGCAACGGAAGGTATGAACATTGAACGTGCTTCTGTTCGCGCAAAAGAAGCACAAACAGAGGCGATGGATCGGTTACTAGAAAATCATTTATTATACTGTACAGTATGTGACAACAACAATGGGAACTGTAAACTGCATAATACAGCAGAATTAATGGAAATCGAACATCAAAAATATCCGTATGAACCGAAAGTAGATGTAAGTGAAGTTGATATGACGCATCCGTTTTATCGCTATGATCCTAATCAATGTATTGCATGCGGTCAATGTGTTGAGGTGTGTCAAAACTTACAAGTAAATGAAACGTTATCGATAGACTGGGAAGCGGAACGCCCACGAGTTATTTGGGATAAAGGAGTAAATATTAATGATTCTTCATGCGTTAGCTGTGGTCAATGTGTAACGATTTGTCCTTGTAACGCTTTAATGGAGAAAACGATGCTCGGTGAAGCTGGATTTATGACGGGATTAAAACCAGATATTCTTGAACCGATGGTAGATTTAATTAAAGAAGTTGAGCCTGGGTATAGCGGTATTTTTGCGGTATCAGAAGTGGAAGCGGCCATGCGTGATACTCGTACGAAGAAAACGAAAACAGTATGTACATTTTGTGGTGTAGGTTGTTCGTTTGAAGTGTGGACGAAGGGGCGTAAAATCCTTAAAGTACAGCCATCTTCAGATGCACCAGTTAACGCAATTTCCACTTGTGTAAAAGGGAAATTTGGTTGGGATTTCGTAAATTCTAAAGAACGAATAACAAAACCTTTAATTCGTAAAAATGGAACGTTTGTTGAATCTACATGGGAAGAAGCACTGAATGTAGTTGCAAATAAATTAGGCGCTATTAAAGAAGAGTACGGTAAAGGTTCTATCGGATTTATTTCTTCCTCTAAAATTACAAATGAAGACAATTATGTAATTCAAAAATTAGCTCGACAAGTATTTGGAACGAATAATATTGATAACTGCTCACGTTATTGCCAATCACCAGCAACGGATGGTTTGTTCCGTACAATTGGTATGGGCGGTGATGCCGGAACGATTAAAGATATTGCGCAATCTGGTCTTGTTATTATTGTGGGATGTAATCCGACAGAAGGTCATCCTGTTCTAGCTACACGTATTAAACGTGCACATAAATTACACGGACAAAAGTTAATTGTAGCTGATCTTCGTAAAACCGAAATGGCAGAGCGATCAGATGTCTTTATTAGTCCAAAACAAGGAACAGATCAAGTATGGTTAATGGCTGTTACGAAATATATGATCGATCAAGGTTGGCATGATCAGGAATTTATTAATGAGAATGTAAACTTCTTTGAAGATTTCAAAGAGAGCCTAGAAGAATATACACTTGAATATGCAGAAGAAGTAACAGGTATTTCAAAAGAAACACTTATTCAAATGGCTGAAATGATTCGTGATGCAGATGGTACATGTATCCTTTGGGGTATGGGGGTAACGCAAAATACAGGTGGTTCTGATACTTCCGCTGCAATTTCAAACTTACTTCTTGCAACAGGGAACTATCGTCGTCCAGGAGCAGGTGCATACCCACTTCGAGGTCACAATAACGTACAAGGTGCTTGTGATATGGGTACTTTACCAGGATGGCTTCCAGGATATCAGCACGTTACTAACGAAATGGAACGTGCGAAATTTGAAACTGCTTACGGAGTGAAAATTGATAGTGAACCAGGTCTTAATAATATTGAAATGCTTCACGCAATTGACGAAGGAAAAATGAAAGCAATGTATCTTGTCGGAGAAGATATGGCTCTTGTAGATTCTAATGCAAATCATGTACATGAAGTGTTGTCGAGCCTTGATTTCTTCGTTGTGCAAGATGTTTTCCTTTCTAAAACTGCTCAATATGCAGATGTTGTATTACCAGCAGCGCCATCTCTTGAGAAAGAAGGTACTTTTACAAATACAGAGCGCCGTGTCCAAAGATTATATCAAGTGCTTCCTACGCTAGGAGATGCGAAACCAGACTGGTGGATCGTCCAGGAGGTTGCGAATAAACTAGGGGCAAACTGGAATTATAGCCACCCAAGTGAAATCTTTGCTGAAATGGCAAGTTTATCACCATTATTCTCGCAAGCGAACTATGAAGTGCTTGAAGGATGGAACAGTTTCCATTGGGGAAGTTTTGATGGAACAAATACACCGCTTCTGTTCCAAGATGGATTTAACTTCCCAGATAAAAAAGCTCGTTTTGCGATTGCTGACTGGGTACGTCCAGCTGAATTTCCAGCTGAGTTCGACCTTCACATTAACAACGGTCGTATGCTTGAGCATTTCCATGAAGGGAATATGACAAATAAATCAACAGGTATTCAAACGAAAGTACCTGGTGTTTTCGTTGAAATCTCTCCAGACCTTGCAAAAGAACGTGGCGTAAAAACAGGTTCGTTAGTTCGTCTTGTCTCTCCTTTTGGAGCATTAAAATTACGTGCACTCGTTACAAATCGTGTAAAAGCGAATGAGTTATATTTACCGATGAACTCTACAGATAACGAAACGGCAATTAATTTCTTAACAGGTCCTGCTGTGGATGTACGTACGAATACACCTGCGTATAAACAAACGAAAGTGCGTATGGAAGTGTTAGAAGTTGATGGCGAAAATCCGATGCCAAAAGCGAACCCACGCAATAAAAAACGTCACCCTCAAGCTGGAATTGAGGTACATCGTAAGTGGGCACGTCCAGGGTATGTGCATTTAACGGATAAGTAGGAGGAGAAAACTATGGCTGCACCTATAAAAATGATTCAAAAACAAGAATTAACTGAGGAAGAAATAAAACAGCAAAAGTTAGATGATTTAAAAGAGCTTCTAACTAATAATGAGGAAGCTCTAAATCAGATGTTTAATATAGTAGGAGAATTAAATGACATTGGAATGCTAGAAGCTGCAAATTCAATGCTAAAAGCGAAAGAACCAATTGCGAAAATTGTTCTAGGTCAAGTAACTCGTGAGCCTGTTACAAATTTAATTAATAATATGATGGGTGCTGCAGGGGCGTTAACTGAACTTGACCCAGAACTTACGAAAAAGCTTATAGGTAGTTTATTAGTCGGACTAGAAGAAGGTAATGAACATCTAGAAAGTAATAAAAAAGTAGGGGTATTCGATCTTATGAAAGTATTGAAAGACCCAGATATTAACCGTGCTATCGGGTTTGGGCTTCATTTCTTAAAAGGTATGGGGAAAGGGTTAAAAGACGAATAAACTTCATGAAGTGAACCTTTCTGCCCAAATATTTGTACGAAATAGTTTGGGCGGAAGGCTCATTTTGGTAAAATATATAATAAAGTAAAATGAGGCTTTTGGGAGGTATAATTGTATGTCAAAAAAAGTACATGAATTTAATGATATGATACGAAAACTTCGAAAGGAACTTTTCGGAAAAGGACCAGAACGAATTCATACTGTTTTTGCGGAAAATATGGCTATAGCGACTCTTTATGGAAACTTAACACCTACTGAAAAATTTATTTCAAGTACGATGGACGGTGCGGAAATGGTTCATATGGCTAGAACGAAAATGATTCAAGAAGTGTATGCTGTGAATTCACGTGAACATTTGGAGGAACTTGTTGGAGCGAAATTAGTGAATTTGTTTTCAGATATGAAAGTAGAAGAAGATATTGCAGTTTCTGTATTTGTTTTTGATAAAAATATAACGTGAGAGAAGGATACTGATCGTGAAACCGATACAGGTAGAAAGAGAAATCTTTCGTTATGAACAAGGAGCATTTAAACATATAGAGGACAGCATTGTAACAGAGTTTCCTGTCACCATTAAAATGAACGGACAGGAGTTTGTTACAATGGTTAGTACTCCAGAATATATAGAAGATATGGTAATAGGCTTCTTAGCGTCTGAAGGAATCATTCGGAAGTATGAAGATATTGATAGTGTATGGGTGCAGGAGAAAGAAGGATTTGTGCATGTAACAACGACAAAAGTAAATCCGTATTATGAACAAATGCAAAATAAACGCTATATTACGTCTTGTTGTGGTATGAGTAGGCAAGGGTTTGTTTTTGCAAATGATGCACTAAGTGCAAAAAAAATGAAGGGTGTCCATGTACAGGTTGCTGCAGAGGATTGTTTTCGGTTAATGAAAGAAATGCAGCAATCTGCGGATACGTTTCATCATACTGGTGGGGTTCATAATGCAGCTTTATGTGATGTGAATGGTATTATTTTAAGTCGAATGGATATTGGTAGGCATAATGCATTAGACAAAATTTACGGTTATTGTTTAAGAAACGATATTTCTATAAAAGATAAAATCATTGTTTTTAGTGGTCGTATTTCTTCGGAAATATTATTGAAAGTTGCAAAAATCGGTTGTGAAATTATACTATCAAAATCAGCTCCAACTGAGTTAGCTTTGCAACTAGCGGAAGATTTAGGTATTACGACAATAGGATTTATTCGTAATCACTCCTTAAATGTATATACCCATCCAGAACGTGTTTTAAATATAAAATAAAAGTGAGGCAATGAAGATGAAATCAGTTACATTAGACAAGTTGCAACGTCCGTTAAAGGATTTACGTATTTCAGTTACTGATCGCTGTAATTTTCGCTGTCGATATTGTATGCCAGAAGAAATATTTGGTCCTGATTACTCGTTTTTGTCTAATGATAAAATTTTATCTTTTGATGAAATTGAAAGGATAACACGTATTTTCGTTTCTTTAGGTGTGAGAAAATTACGGATTACGGGCGGAGAACCGTTACTTCGAAGAGGGCTTCCAAAGCTTATTGAGCGCCTTAATAAAATTGATGGTGTAGAAGATATCGGTTTAACAACCAATGGATCGTTACTTAAAAAGTTTGCTCCTGATTTATATAAGGCGGGACTATCACGTGTAACAGTTAGCTTAGATTCCTTAGAAGAAGAGCGGTTTTTCTATTTAAATGGTAATAGGAGCAAAGTGCAAAGGGTTCTGGAAGGAATACAGGCTGCAGCTGAAGTTGGAATGAAAATTAAAATAAACATGGTCGTTCAAAAGGGGAAAAACGAACAGGACATTTTGCAGATGGCGCAATATTTTAAGGAAAATAAGCATATTCTTCGTTTTATTGAGTATATGGATGTTGGAAATTATAATGGTTGGGATTTAAAAGAGGTCGTCTCTAAACAAGAAATAGTAGATACGATTCATCAAGTTATGCCGTTAGAACGGATAGAAGCAAATTATTCTGGTGAAGTGGCTACTAGGTATCGTTATATAGGAAGCGATGAGGAAATAGGTATTATTTCATCAGTAACAGATTCTTTTTGCTCATCATGTACGAGAGCTCGTATTTCTGCAGAAGGAAAATTATATACTTGCTTATTTGCTTCTATAGGAAATGATTTAAGGGAATTGCTTCGTTCTGAACATACAGATGAGGACATTACAGATGTAGTACGCGATATATGGAATAATAGGGAAGATCGTTATTCAGATGAACGCTTAAATCATACAAATAAGAAAACAATACCTAAAATTGAAATGTCACATATCGGTGGTTAATATATAAAGCTAGCTTCATAGTGAAAAATGGAAAATTTACAAGAGTTGTGGGTTTTCTATTTTATAGTAAAAGTGATGATTGATATCTCTGTAAAAGATGTGCAGAGAAATTAAGCAGCATTCAAAAACCTTTATTTTGAGGAGGTTTTTTGAAGCTGCTTTTTTATTTGGAGAAAATGGAGGAATGGGTAATGGCATTTCATAAGCCGGAACAAATTGCTGAGCTTGTCATTGAGGCCGGTGTTCAAAAAGTAAGACAGACATTGCCAGCGATGCTTATTCTCGGTTTTTTAGGAGGAGCGTTTATTGCGATAGGTTTTTTACTTAACATTCGAGTTTTAGGGAATTTACCTGAGCGCTGGGGAAGTCTAGTGAATGTTTTAGGAGGAGCAGTATTTCCTGTTGGACTCATGCTCGTAGTATTAGCAGGAGGAGAATTAATTACGGGAAATATGATGTCACTGTCTATGGCGCTTTATGCAAAGAAAATTACATTGATAAGCGTACTGAATAACTGGGTTTGGATTACTCTCATGAATTTTATTGGGGCAATTTTCGTTGCGTATTGCTTTGGGCATCTTGGCGGATTAACAGAGGGAGAGTATTTAAATAAAACGGTAGCGATAGCGGAAGGGAAGTTACATGAATCATTTGGGAGAACTTTAATTTTAGCAATTGGTTGTAATTGGCTCGTTTGTCTTGCTCTTTGGCTCGCTTACGGGACGAGTGATTTTGTCGGAAAAATCATCGGAATTTGGATTCCAATTATGGCATTTGTAGTGATTGGATTTCAGCAAGTAGTAGCAAATATGTTTGTCATTTCCGCTGTTATTTTTGCTGGTCATCTAACGTGGATGGATCTGGCTAAAAATTTTGTTCCTGTTTTTATCGGAAATGTAATTGGAGGAGCTGGGTTTGTTGGTTTTGCTTACTTTGCTTGTTATCAGAAACAACATTCTAATATGAAATAGAGTTCTTGAGAGGAAGGGTATGTAATGGCTGATCGGTATTCACGACAACAGTTGTTCAAACCAATTGGGAGTAAAGGACAAGAAAAAATTCGAAATAAACATGTGTTAATTGTAGGGGCAGGCGCATTAGGAAGTGCAAGTGCCGAAAGTTTCGTACGTGCAGGTGTTGGCAAGTTGACGATTATTGATCGTGACTACGTTGAATGGAGTAATTTACAAAGGCAACAATTGTACTCTGAACAAAATGCGAGAGAGAAAATGCCGAAAGCAATTGCTGCAAAAAATCGGTTAGAACAAATTAATTCGGAAGTACAAATACATGCTTTCGTAATGGATGCAACTTCAGAAAATATGGAAGGTCTATTAAAAAATGTAGATGTAATCATTGATGCAACAGATAATTTTGATATTCGATTTGTAATAAATGATTTATCACAAAAACATAATATTCCGTGGGTATATGGTTCTTGCGTTGGATCGTATGGTATGAGTTATACAATTATTCCACAAGAGACACCGTGTTTACATTGTATGCTTAAAAATATTCCTGTTACAGGTGTGACATGTGATACCGCTGGAATTATTAGCCCTACTGTTCAAATCGTCGCAGCATATCAAGTGGCAGAAGCACTCAAAATTTTAGTGGAAGATTTCTCAGCAATTAGAAAAACATTTTTCATGTTTGATATATGGAGTAATCAAAATCATTTTATAAAATTAGGGAAAATAAAAACAGACGCTTGTCTCTCATGCGGTTCAAATCGAACTTATCCTTATTTATCATACGAAAACCAAACGAAAGCAGCTGTTTTATGCGGAAGAAATACAGTTCAAATTAGAACAGTAGACAATAGGAAATACAATTTTGATGATATAGAAAAAGTATTACAAAAATTGGGGAAAGTAGATCGGAATCCGTATTTACTATCTTGCCAATTCGATGATTACCGCGTGGTTGTTTTTCGAGATGGTCGTGTTTTTATTCATGGTACAAATGATATTTCGAAAGCGAAACAACTATATTATCGCGTATTCGGTTAATAGAGAGGGTGTCAACAATGGAAAGAAGAGTGCCAATTACGGTTGAAGAAGCTGTTCGTAAAGTGATGGGATTTGCTGATAAAGGCTTAAAGGAGCTATTACCAATTGAATTAGCTTATGGACGTATATTAGCAGAGGATTTAGTAGCTGACCATGATGTACCGTCATTTAATCGTTCGCCATATGACGGATTTGCTATTCGAGCAGAAGATACTAATTTAGCAAGTTATGAAACGCCAATTGTATTTGAAGTAATGGGTGAAATTGGCGCAGGATCGCTATTCCATGAGAAAGTAGGTCCGTTTCAAGCAGTTCGAATTATGACGGGAGCACAAATTCCGAATGGGTGTGATGCGGTTGTTATGTTAGAGCTGACTCGTCAATATGAGAAGAATGGCAACAATTATATGGAAGTGAAGCGATCATTCAAAACGGGCGACAATATTTCTTTTCAAGGTGAAGATGCTCGTAAAGGAACAGTTCTTGCAAAGAAGGGATCGTACATTAATCCAGGTATTTCAGCTCTTCTTGCTACATTCGGTTATAGTGAAGTACCAGTTGCGAGAAAGCCTGTAATTGGACTGTTAGCGACTGGGAGTGAATTACTGGATGTCAATGATTCATTACAGCCAGGGAAAATCCGAAACAGTAATACGTACATGATATTGTCTCAAATTCGAAGAGCGGGCGGAAGAGTAAAATATTTTGGGAAGTTTAGTGATGATTTTAATACGTGTTTTACAGCTGTGAAAGAAGCGCTTGGCCAAGTAGATATGTTAATTACAACGGGTGGTGTATCAGTAGGAGATTATGATTATTTACCAGCTATTTACGAAAAGTTAGGTGCATCTGTTCTTTTTAATAAAGTTGCAATGCGACCAGGAAGTGTTACGACTGTAGCACAATTAAATGGCAAGTTATTATTTGGTTTATCAGGAAATCCATCAGCTTGTTACGTAGGGTTTGAATTATTCGTAAGACCGTGTATTCGGACGTATATGTTTAGTGAAAAAGTACATTTAAAAAGAGAAAAAGCGTTATTAGGAGAAGATTTTCTAAAACCGAATCCATTTACAAGATTTGTACGAGCAAAATTGCAATATGATGAGGGGAAATTAATCGCTTATCCATCAGGGTTTGATAAATCTAGCTCAGTTTCTTCATTGGCAGAATCCAACGCGTTTATCGTATTGCCGGGCGGGACAAGAGGATATAAAAAAGATATGTTTGTCGATGTTCTTTTATTAGAAGATAACGAAGGTAGTGAATGGCCTTGGACATTTCATAAAGTGAGAGGTGGTTTTAATGGAACAAGTGCTATTTGAGATTGTAGATAATCCGATTTTAGTTGAAGAAGTAACGAATAAAGTCGCAAGAAGAGAAGCAGGTGCGATTACAACATTTATTGGTACGGTGAGAGAATTAACAAAAGGAAAACGAACGCTACATTTAGAGTATGAAGCATATAAACCGATGGCAGTAAAACAACTTATGAGAATTGGAGAAGAAATTTGTGAAAGATGGCCGGATACAAAAGTAGCAATTACGCACCGTGTAGGGCGGCTAGAAATAATGGATATTGCGGTAGTCATTGCAGTTTCATCACCGCATCGTAAAGTAGCTTATGAAGCGAATGAGTACGCGATTGAACGTATAAAACGAATTGTTCCAATTTGGAAAAAAGAATTTTGGGAAGATGGAACGATGTGGATTGGAGATCAACTTGAAAATACACCATATCCAGAAGGAAAACCAAAGAAGGAAGAATGAGAAAATGATTATAATTTTATTGTTTGCAAATTTGCGTGAGGAAGTTGGATCGGATCGATTAGTGATTTCAGAAAAGCAAGAAATGACAGTGCAACAATTAAAAGAATGGCTTAAAGCCAGCTATTGTTTACAATCGTTGGATAAAGTGATGGTCGCTGTTAACGAAGAGTTTGTAATGAATGAAGAGATGATAAAAGCTGGAGATATAGTCGCATTAATCCCGCCTGTTAGCGGTGGATGATAAGCTTTTTCACCAGATGAAGCGCCAAGAAAATGTTGTATATAAATTAGAATAAGAGAAGGGATGAGTTCTATGCTTACTCAAGAACAAATAATGAATGCATTAAAACATGTAGAGGATCCAGAGTTACACAAAAGTGTTGTAGAATTAAATATGGTTAGAAATATACAAATGAACGGAACAGAGGTTAAACTTGAAGTAGTACTAACAATCCAAGGTTGTCCGTTAAAAGCAAAAATTCAACAAGATATTGAAGAATCACTTCATGCAATTGGTACCTCTAAAGTGGAGGTAACATTTGGTTCTATGACACAAGAAGAACGTACAGCTTTAACAGAGAAATTAAAGAAAAATACTAGAACAGAAACTGGTATGCCGAGCATGCTTCGCCCGGATTCAGGAGTACGTTTTATTACTGTAACGAGCGGAAAAGGCGGAGTTGGAAAATCAACGGTGACAATTAATCTTGCAACTGCACTAGCGCGTATGGGCAAAAAAGTGGGGATATTAGATGCAGATATATATGGTTTTAGTATTCCAGCTATGATGGAAACGAATAAGAAACCAACGATGATTGATCAAACGGCAATTCCAGTCATTAGTCACGGTGTTAAAATCATGTCGATGGGATTTTTTACAGAAGGAAATAACCCAGTTATGTGGCGCGGACCGATGCTAAATAAATGGATTCAAAATTTTCTTGCGAATACGCACTGGGGAGAATTAGATTATTTATTACTTGATTTACCACCAGGTACAGGAGATGTTGCGATCGATGTTGCAGCGATGATTCCGCAAGCGAAAGAAATAATTGTTACAACTCCGCACAATGTAGCTTCATTCGTTGCTTCAAGAGTCGGTGTAATGGCAAAACATACGAAGCATGAGATTTTAGGTATTGTGGAAAATATGGCTTATTATGAAGAACAAGATGGATCGAAAAATTATCTCTTCGGAAAAGGCGGCGGCGAAATGCTTGCAGAACAATTGCAAACAGAAGTAATTGCTCAAATACCTTTTGCGAAACGTGAAGAAAATAATGGTTCATCTGTATATGATGAAGATTCTCTTGTTGGAGAAGTGTTTACATCGTTAGCTGAGGATATTATTTATAGAGGATAGAGGGGGAAGTTTAGTATGGCATGTAACATTGATCATTCTATTGAAGATGTGATGAATAAGCTTGAAAGTCAAAAGAGTTTTTTATCAGAAGGGATTTTTAAAGGGTTAAAAAATTTTTTACAAGGTAATCACTCACAAGAAATATTAAATGATGTATTTCATCTTTTAAAAAAGTATGACTTAGTAAGTGAAGAAGAAAGAGAGACGAGAAATAATCAATTATTGTTGATTATAAAATAAGTATACTTTGGCTTTTGTTTTGTAACAGGAGGGGTAAATGGAATGGATATGAAAAAGATGATTGAAATGATAGAAGCAACAAAAGTGACTAAAGAAGAATTATCAATTTCTACTTTACATCAAGAGCTTGTGAAGTTATATAGTCAAAAAAATGTTGCTCATTATACCGAGTTATTAAAGTATATTTTATCATTATCCGTGCAGCTCAACCTACATCTTGTATTGAAATATTTTGGCGTGCGACCGGTTGTTGCGACAGATGAGCGTATGCAATTTCAAGAGATATTTAAATGCTTAGCTAAGAAAGATGAGAATGGGGAATGGTTTCTAAATTTTGTTTCTTTATATGTAGGGCTAATTGTAGTTCTTCGTTTTGATGAGAAAGTGATTGAGAGCAATTTTTTTGATGATATGGTAGTGGATGAATGTAATGAAATATAGGATTCTGCTCATAACATTTTTCTATATTAAATGCTTTAACTGCGATTTTAGTTGGTTATGTAAATATGAAGGTAACTAATTAAGAAAAAGGAATGAAACTAGTTGGATAAAAAGAGTTCTTCAGTTGTTTCCGTCGTTTTTTCGTGTTACCATTAAGCGAATTTTTCATAAGGAGAGAAAGCGATGAAATGGATTTATTTTCTTATTATTAACATTATAGCTTTTAGCCTTATGGGGCTTGATAAACGAAAAGCGAAGAAGAAACAGTGGAGAACGCCAGAAAGTACGTTGTTTTTATCAGCGGCAGCTGGAGGAGCAGTTGGAGCTTGGATTGGCATGTATATGTTTCATCATAAAACTCATAAAAAGAAATTTGTTTTCGGCATACCGTTACTTGTTGTAATAACGGTATGTTTATTATTCGTTGTATGAGAAATGTCGAAAGAAATGCAGATTGATTATTGGTAAAGTGAGCATGTGAGACCGTATAATGGAGAAAAAATGAGAAGAGGAGAAAAAGGAAGATGGGGAGTCAATCAGCAGAGCAAAAAAAAGGGATACTATATGCGGCTGGTGCTTACACGATGTGGGGAATCCTACCGATTTATTGGAAATGGGTTGAGGAAGTTCCAGCAGATGAAATATTAGCACACCGCATCGTTTGGGCGTTTGTTTTTATGTTACTCGTATTAGGTGTTACGAAGAGGTTTCGCCAGTTTATTGGGGAATTTGTGAATCTTTTTAAACGACCTAAATTATTAATGTCATTAACAATAGCTTCAGTCTTGATTAGCGGAAACTGGTTTGTTTACATATGGGCCGTTAATCATAATCATGTTATTGAAGCGAGTCTTGGCTATTATATTAATCCGCTTATTAGTATTTTACTTGGTACAGTCGTTTTAAAGGAAAAGTTAAACTTCTGGCAATATGTTGCAGTTGGTTTAGCTGGAGTGGGGGTTATCATTTTAACAGTACGTTTCGGGGCTATCCCGTGGGTTTCTTTATCACTTGCCCTTTCATTTGGATTATACGGATTAACGAAAAAATTGTTAAACTATGATGCGACAATTGGACTTACGATGGAAACGATGTTAGTAACGCCGTTTGCGATTATTTATCTAGTAATGACAGGAGTACATGGTTTCGGCTCATTTGGCTCTATCTCAATGTTATCGACATTACTATTAATAGGAGCGGGTATTGTTACAGCTCTACCACTTTTTTATTTTGCAAAAGGAGCCCAACTTATTCCGCTTTATATGGTAGGTTTTTTACAATATATTGCACCAACAATTAGCTTAATTTTAGGTGTATTCGTATTTGGTGAACATTTCACATCTACTCATATGATTGCATTTTTCTGTATATGGGTTGCATTATTTGTATTCTCGGTAGCGAAGACTAAGTTTTTAGTGCAGAAACAACCGAAATTTATAAAAAATAAATCAGCAAAAGTATCATAATGCGTAGTATTTTCTACGCATTTTTCTTTATACTGATACTATATAGGATTTCCATTATAGCTAGTAAGGAGCTGAGAACATGGAAACAATTTTACATAATGATCCGCTTATGGCAGCTGTAATTTCATGGTTTTTAGCACAATTAACGAAAGTAGTCTTTAAATTAGTTAAAACAGGTGAATTTGATTTTGCAAAGTTTTTTGCTTCAGGTGGGATGCCAAGTTCTCATGCTTCAACAGTTACAGCGCTTGCTACAGGAGTTGGAGTAGTGGAAGGTGTGGAAAGCTCGATGTTTGCGGTTGCTACTATTTTTGCCATTATTGTTATGTATGATGCTTCAGGAGTAAGGCTCGCAGTAAGTAAACAAGCAAAAATATTGAATGACTTTTTTCACGGTAGAGAAACAGAATATAAGAAGTTAAATGAACTTGTTGGGCATACACCGTATGAAGTAGTAGTCGGTGCTTTATTAGGAATTATTGTCGGAGTAGGGTATTGTTTATGAGCAGAACATTTTATATGTTCTGCTTTTCTTTGTTTTTATACATATTCAGCTACCTTTTTGAATATCGTTATACGGATTTCGAAAGGGTGGGTGAGTAACTTGTTATTATATGAAAAAGTGCATGAAGAAATAGCGAGAAGAACAACTGCACTTCAAACAATGCAACGGCAAGATGGTACGTGGCGGTTTTGTTTTGAAGGAGCTCCATTAACAGATTGCCATATGATTTTTTTATTAAAATTATTAGGTAGAGATAAAGAGATAGAACCGTTTGTAAAAAGATTAGCATCACTTCAAACAAATGAAGGAACATGGAAATTGTATGAAGATGAGGTGGGAGGTAATTTATCTGCTACCATTCAATCTTATGCTGCCTTACTTGCATCGGAAAAATATACAAAAGAAGATGCGAATATGAAGCGAGCGGAAATGTTTATAAATGAGCGCGGTGGGGTAGCGCGTGCTCATTTTATGACGAAGTTTTTATTAGCGATTCATGGAGAATATGAATATCCTTTTCTCTTTCATTTGCCAACACCAATTATGTTTCTGCAGAATGATTCCCCTCTCAGTATATTTGAACTGAGTAGCTCAGCACGTATTCATTTAATTCCGATGATGTTGTGTTTAAATAAAAGATTTCGAGTAGGGAAAAAGTTATTGCCAAATTTAAATCACATTGCAGGCGGGGGCGGAGAATGGTTTCGGGAGGATCGGTCTCCAGTTTTTCAAACGTTAGTAAGTGACGTGAAGAAAATTATAACGTATCCACTTTCTTTGCATCATAAAGGATATGAGGAAGTAGAACGTTTTATGAAAGGGCGTATTGATGAAAATGGAACATTATATAGCTACGCAACTGCCTCGTTTTATATGATTTATGCTTTACTTGCATTAGGACATTCTATTCAATCACCAATTATTGAGAAGGCTATAATGGGAATTACATCTTATATATGGAAGATGGAGAGAGGGAGCCATTTGCAAAACTCTCCGTCAACTATATGGGATACAGCTTTACTCAGTTATGCTTTGCAAGAAGCTCAAGTTCCGAAAGTAAGTAAAGTGATTCAAAATGCATCAGCGTATTTACTAAGAAAACAGCAAACGAAGAAAGTAGATTGGAGTGTACATGCACCGGATCTCTTCCCAGGTGGTTGGGGCTTTTCGGATGTGAATACGACGATTCCAGATATTGATGATACAACTGCTGTGTTAAGAGCGTTGGCGCGAAGTAGAGGGAACGAAAATGTAGATAATGCTTGGAAGCGAGCGGTTAATTGGGTTAAAGGATTGCAAAATAATGATGGTGGTTGGGGAGCTTTTGAAAAAGGGGTAACGAGCCGTATATTAGCAAATTTACCAATCGAGAATGCAAGTGATATGATTACAGATCCTTCTACACCAGATATTACAGGAAGAGTGCTAGAATTTTTTGGGACGTATACGCAAAATGAATTGCCCGAGAAACAAAAACAAAGTGCGATAAATTGGTTAATGAATGTACAGGAAGAAAATGGATCGTGGTATGGGAAATGGGGAATTTGTTATATATATGGTACGTGGGCAGTGTTGACTGGTTTACGGTCACTAGGAATACCATCTAGCGATCCATCATTGAAACGAGCAGCTTTATGGCTTGAACATATACAGCATGAAGATGGTGGCTGGGGAGAATCTTGCCAAAGTAGTGTAGAAAAAAGATTTGTTACTTTGCCATTTAGTACACCATCCCAAACAGCATGGGCGTTAGATGCCCTCATTTCTTACTATGATAAAGAAACGTCAGTTATTCGAAAAGGTATTTCATATTTGCTCTCCAACCCTTATATAAATGAAAAATATCCTACTGGAACAGGTTTACCAGGTGGGTTTTATATTCGTTATCATAGTTATGCTCATATATATCCGTTGCTTACTTTGGCTCATTATGCAAAAAAATATAGAAAATAAACCGAGAGATGTCTCTCGGTTTATTTTGTTGGGTAGTAGGTCCCTTTTGAAAAGAAGAAGGTTGTGATGTACCTTATTTTTCGGTTGGTTGGCGCTTTTGACGTGCATCAGCGGCATTTGCACGTGCGTTTGCTTCTAAGTCATTGTGGTCAGCGAGTTCGCGAGAGAACTCAACATCAATGCCATCAGTTGCTTTGCTTTGTTTGAAATTCTTTTTATTCATTCGACACAATCTCCTTGCACTTTATCCCGCATAACGGGTAGTAAAACCCCCACCTTAAAACTCAGATGGAACAAAGAAGCTAGGTGGGAGATTAACTGTCCGTAAATGCCCGATTGGTGAGGGCTGATAATCAGTGGGGGATGAACAAACTTCCCACTAATTAAAGTTTCACTTTATGCGACGTTGCAAAGTTAGTTTGACACAAATAGACTTTTTTATACAAAGAGGAGTTGGAAAGTAAAAAGCCGAAATATACAGTATAAGTAATAGAAATGGGGGATAGGAATGGAGTTTTTAAATGGGAAAACAGCTGTTGTAACAGGAGCTGCACAGGGAATTGGAAAAGAGATTGCAAAGGTTTATGCAAAGCTAGGGGCGAAAGTATTAATTAGCGATGTAAATGAAGAGAAGCTACAAAAAACGACACGTGAGTTATCAGATGAAGGATATGAAGTGTGCTCATATCGATGTGATGTGAGTAATCAAAATGAAGCAAAGTCATTAATTGAATATGCGGTTCAAAAATTTGGTACATTACATATTTTGGTGAATAATGCTGGAATTACAAGAGACGCAATGTTACATAAAATGGAGAAATCTGCTTGGGAACAAGTATTACAAGTGAATTTAACTGGTGTTTTTTATTGTATGCAACCAGCACTTCTTTATATGAGACAACAAGGATATGGAAGAATTATTAATATTTCTTCTATAAGTAGAGAGGGGAATATTGGACAGGCAAATTATGCTGCAACGAAAGCTGGAGTTGTAGGATTAACAAAAACAGCAGCGAAAGAAGTTGGAAGTTTCGGTATTACTTGTAATGCGATTTGTCCGGGGTTTATGGATACAGATATGACCAAAACGATACCAGATAAAGTGAAAGAAAAGATGGTTGGCGCTATTCCAGTTGGTAGAATTGGAACGCCAGAAGATATTGCGAACGCAGCAGCCTTTTTAGCATCAGAATACGCATCTTATATTACAGGTGAAGTACTAAATGTGAGCGGAGGACTGCAAGTTTAAAGGAATACATAATGAAAAGAACCTGACCGGATAGGTCAGGTTCTTTTCATTAATTTAAGTTAAGCCAAACGCTCTTTACTTCTGTATAGTTATTTAATGCATAAGATCCCATTTCACGGCCAAGACCAGATTGTTTAAATCCTCCAAATGGAGATGCTGCATCAAACACGTTATAACAGTTTACCCACACTGTACCTGCACGTACTTTACTTGCAACATAGTGTGCTGTTTTAACATTTTCTGTCCACACACCAGCCGCTAAGCCGAATTGTGATTTATTTGCACGTTCAATTACTTCATCAATATCGTTAAATGGTATTGCAGAAATAACTGGACCGAAAATTTCTTCTTTTGCGATCGTCATTTCATCATTTACGTCAGCGAATACTGTAGGAGAAACGAAGTAGCCTTGATCGAATGGATTACTTCCTCCGCAAAGTACTTCAGCGCCTTCTTCAATCCCTTTTTCAATGTAGCCCATTACACGTTTTTGTTGTTCTTCAGAAACGAGAGGACCAATTGTTGTTTCAGGGTTAAGACCGACACCTTGATTTAGTTTTTTAGAATAGAGGACGAGATCAGCCATGACATTATCATACATTTTCTTCGGAACAAATAAACGTGATCCAGCAGAGCATACTTGTCCTTGGTTAAACATAACACCAGAAAGTGCACCAGGAATCGCGCGAGATAAATCAGCATCCGGCAAGATGATATTTGGTGATTTACCGCCTAACTCAAGTGTAACGCGTTTTAATGATTCGGATGCTTGTCGCATAATTTGTTTACCGACAGGAGTAGAACCGGTAAATGCAATTTTATCAACGAGTGGATGATTAACGAGAGCTTGTCCAGCTGATTCACCGAATCCAGGTACGATATTAATAACACCTTTCGGGAATCCAGCTTCTTCAATTAATTCAGCTAAGTATAGAGCAGATAGTGGAGTTTGTTCTGCAGGTTTTAAAACGATTGTACATCCTGTAGCAAGCGCTGCTCCCATTTTCCACATTGCCATAAGAAGCGGGAAGTTCCAAGGAATAATTTGACCAACGACACCAACAGCTTCATGGCGTGTATAGTTAAAGTAATCACCGGAAACAGGAATTGTTTGACCAACGATTTTCGTAGCCCAGCCAGCGTAATAGCGCATATGCTCAATTGCAAGTGGGATGTCTGCTGCCATTGTTTCACGGATTGGCTTTCCGTTATCTAATGTTTCGAGCTGTGCGAGCTCTTCTTTATGTTCTTCCATTAAATCAGCTAACTTGTACATGAGACGGCTTCGCTCAGCAGTGCTCATACGAGACCAAGGACCTTCGTCAAAAGCCATACGAGCTGCGACTACAGCTTTATGAATATCTTCGCGACCAGCTTCAGAAACGACGGCAAGTGTTTCACCAGTTGCTGGGTTAGGTGTTTTAAATGTTTTACCGGAAGCGCTTTCAATGAAAGATCCATTCACATATAACTTTTTTGTACCTTGAAGAAACTTCTCTACCTTTTCATGAAGATTTACAGCTAGTTGACTCATTGTATAACCCCCTTGAAAATATAATGTAAACGCAGTACGAGACGGCGCTTATTCCGAAATCAAGGATGTGGAAACTAGATGGAAAGCCTCTAATTAAAATCATAATTAAGAAATACTGAAAATTCAAATTTCATTTGTGTTACAATTGTAAAAAATATGTAATGTAAGAGAATCTTCTATATGATTATAAAAAAATCCTGCTTGTTTTTGCTTTCTAGTAGGAAAAACTAGAAGAACAATGGTACAATAATACATCGTGAGAGGAGGGGTAAAAATGAAAGATTATCATGATGATCCACGCTTTCGAATAGCCCATAGAGAAGCGTTAATTGGTCTTGGACTTGCTATTATTAATTTTATAATTTGGTACGGATTTGCTTATGGGCTTGGTAGTAAAAATCCGAATGAATATACATATGTATTAGGTTTTCCCGCATGGTTTTTTTATAGCTGTATCGTTGGATTTATCGTTATGGTTATTTTACTTAGTTTAGTTGTTCGTTTTGTATTTCAAGATATTTCACTCGATGAGGAAGAAAAAAGTGAGGAATAATAGATGAATTGGTATGTAATCATTCCAATGATAATTTCGTTTATCGTTGTATTTTTAATTGGTGTATATGCTTCAAGACGCGTGCAAGCAACTGCTCATAATAAATTTTTGCAAGAATATTTTCTTGGTGGGCGTGAGCTAGGCGGTTTATTATTAGCGATGACAATGATTGCTACGTACGGTAGTGCAAGTAGCTTTATTGGTGGCCCTGGTATTGCTTACAATATGGGTCTTGGATGGGTACTGTTATCTGCGATTCAAGTTGTAACAGGGTATATCGTTTTAACGGTTATCGGTAAAAAGTTTGCAATTATCGCTAGGAAGATGGAAGCAATTACTCTTATCGATTATTTAAAAGGGAGATACAATAATAAAGCAGTTGTTATACTTTCTGCGTTATGTATTATTATCTTTTTATTTTCAGCGACAGTAGCCCAGTGGGTCGGTGGTGGACGATTAATTGAGTCACTAACGGGGCTATCGTATACAACAGCACTATTTTTATTTACTTTTTCTGTACTTGTGTACGTATTAATTGGTGGATTTCGTGCAGTTGCTCTATCAGATACATTATTAGGAATCATTATGTTAGTTGGAACAACAATCATTTTAATTGCTACTGTCATTGCTGGTGGTGGAATTGAAAAGATTATGCAGGAACTTGTTCAAATTAATCCAAAGTTAATTACACCATTCGGAGCAGATGGCAGTTTAACGAAATCATATGTTACATCATTTTGGATTTTAATTGGAATTGGCGTTGTCGGTTTGCCGCAAATTAGCGTGCGTGCCATGTCTTATAAAAATTCAAAAGCGATGCACCAAGCTTTAATAATTGGAACCGTTGTCGTTGGCACAATTATGATCGGTATGCATTTAACAGGTGTATTTGCAAGAGTAGTACTTCCAGGTATAACGGTACCAGATAAAGTAATGCCGCTACTTGCGATGGAAGTGTTGCCACCTTGGTTAGCTGGAGTTTTCTTAGCTGCACCGATGGCAGCGATTATGTCTACAGTAAACTCTTTATTATTACTTGTAAGCTCGTCAATTATTAAAGATATATACGTAAATTACATAAATAAAGATGCAGCAGACAGTACGATAAAAAAAGGAAGTTTGTGGATTACGGGTATTGTAGGACTACTCGTTTATGCAGCGGCAATTAAACCACCAGATTTTTTAATATGGCTAAATTTATTTTCTTTCGGTGGATTAGAAGCAGCATTCATTTGGCCAATCGTATTAGGGTTATATTGGAGGAAAGGAAATGCTACAGGAGCGCTTGCGTCTATTTTAGTTGGGGTAGGCTCATATATGTGTATTCATCTTTTCTATCCAAATCCGTTCGGTATACATACAGTTGTCTTCCCGATTTGTTTTGCGTTTATCGCTTACATCATTGGAAGTATGAGTGCTGTAAAAAAAACAGTATAGGTTAGCTGAAGAAACGTAGTCCTTATAAGACTGCGTTTTTTTGTGTGAATTTGTTCATTTTTTATTCTGTATATCCACGGTTATTCATAAATTAATAACAACTGAGGGGATGGAGTTGAGGTCGATGAAAAAAGTATTATTTTTAGGAGACCCAGGCATTGATGACTCTTTAGCAATTATGTATGGATTGTTGCATCCTGATATTGATATTGTTGGTGTAGTAACGGGATATGGAAATGTAACACAAGAAAAGGCGACAAGTAATGCCGCATATTTATTGCAAATGGCAGGACGGGAAGATATACCTGTTATTAATGGTGCGAAAATTCCTTTATCCGGAGATATTACGACGTATTATCCAGAAATTCATGGGACAGACGGTTTAGGGCCAATTAAACCTCCAAAAACTTTTTCACCAAATATAAAGCCTTTTTGTACATTTTTTGATCTTCTTGAAAAATATAAAGGAGAATTAATAATAGTCGATGCTGGTAGATCAACAACATTAGCGACAGCATTTATTTTAGAAAAGCCGATGATGAAGTATGTGAAAGAATATTATATAATGGGCGGTGCTTTCTTAATGCCTGGTAATGTAACACCAGTCGCAGAGGCGAATTTTCATGGTGATCCCATTGCGTCACAATTAGTTATGCAAAATGCCAAAAATGTAACATTAGTGCCACTTAACGTTACATCTGAAGCAATTATTACACCGGAAATGGTAAAATATATTACGAAACACTCTAAAACGAGTTTTAATAAGTTAATCGAGCCGATATTTACGTACTATTATAAAGCTTATAGAAAGTTAAATCCGAAAATAAAAGGAAGTCCAGTACATGACGTCGTTACAATGATGGTTGCGGCAAATCCATCCCTTTTAGATTATGTATATCGTCGTGTCGATGTAGATACAGTTGGAATTGCAAAAGGAGAGAGTATTGCTGATTTTCGGCCTCAACCTGATGCAAAAGCATTAAAAAATTGGGTGCGAATTGGTTGGTCGTTACATTATAAAAAGTTTCTTGAGGATTTTGTGAAATTTATGACGTAGACATAATAGGAGCATACAAGTTAAAATAATGGAGATGGTTATTTAAATGACCATCTCCATTATTTTGTTTTTAAATGATAAATAGAGAAGAGTTACACAATAGGAGAGGAATTTTACTTGAAAAAAACTATAGTATGCGCAGTAATTGTGGGTATTTTTGTTTTGCTAATATCGGGTAACTTTTTAGTGAAAAAAGTGTGGAGTTCAAATAATGATGATGCACAGTATATTGCATCTTTTATTGAAGAACATAAAGATGAAAAAAATAGTGCGCTTTTAGTAAAGAGAAATGATAAAGTTGTTTATTCTGTAAACCCAAATGTTGTATTGCCAGTTGCTAGTACGATGAAATTAATTGTGGCGCTTGAATATACGAAACAAGTTACTGAAGGGAAAATTGATTCTTCTAGTTTCGTGTCAATTAATGATGTGAATCGTTATTATGTGCCGAATACAGATGGTGGTGCACAAGATAGATGGCAAAAGTATTTGGAGAAGACGGGCAAGATAACTGAAGGAGCGGTTTCTTTAGAAGAAGTGGCAAAAGGAATGGTTAAGTTTAGTTCGAATGCAAATGCTGAATACTTAATGGAATTGTTAGGATTAGATAACATCAATCGAAATTTACAAAGTTTATCACTTCCTGCACATCAACCACTATTTCCAATCGTTTCATCTTTGTATATCCCGGGATATTTGCATAAAGAATTACATGTTCCAAAATATAAAATAGAGAAAAAGTTAAAAGAAATGTCTCAAGAGCAATATCGTGAATATGCGATGATTATTCATGAACGCTTAAAGAAGAAGGGACCATTATTACAGAAGGAAATTCCGCTTTATTTAGAGGAACGTTACGACAAAATTTGGTCAGATAGATTACCAGCAGCTTCTGCAAATGATTATATGGTATTACTTCAAAAGGCAAACCATAAAGGTGGCTTGACAGAGGCTGAAGAAAAAGTGTGGGCAAATATCGTTGAAACAGACATGAGTGCCAAGAAATACCGTAAAACATTCAGACATGCTGGGCAAAAGAATGGTTACACACCGTGGACGGTTACAAAAGCAGTTTACGCTATGGATAAACGTGGAAACTGTACGGAGATTGTGTTTTTGGCGAATAATTTAAATGAAGACGATAGTGCAGAAATACGGAAACATTTAGCAAACTTACATTTCCAAGTGTTGCAAAGTGATAAGTATGATGCGACTTTTATTAAATAAACTCGGTGCAGAGAGCACCGAGTTTATTTTTATGTACAAGCACTTTTTTTCTATCTCTGGGTATGATGGGTAGTAATACTTAGGTGAGAGGGGAAAAGGTGATGAAACAGAGTAAAGAAGAGTTTATAAAGAGTGAAGGCGCTGATTTCCCTGGAAAAACATATGTGGATTGTGTATTACAACATGTATTTAATTTTCAACGAAATTACTTATTGAAAGATATGTTTCAAGTGCATAAAGCACATATTGCGATGCTGACAGAAGAAAATTTAATGAAAAAGGAAGAAGCTAAAGTTATATTACACGCATTAAAAAAGGTAGAGGGAATTCCAGAAGAGCAATTGCTCTATACAGAGCAGCATGAAGATCTCTTTTTTTTAGTCGAACATTTAATTTCTCAAGAAGCGAAATGCGATTTTGTAAGTAATATGCATATTGGTAGAAGTAGAAATGATATGGGTGTAACGATGTATCGCATGAGTTTAAGGCGATATGTATTACGATTAATGGAACATCATTTGTTATTGCAAGAAAGTGTACTACAACTTGCTGCTGATTATAAGGAAACAATAATGCCAGCTTATACACATACACAACCGGCACAGCCAACAACATTTGGTCATTATACGTTAGCAATTTATGATACGATGCAAAGAGATTTAGAACGAATGAAAAAAACGTACCAGCTTTTAAATCAATCTCCAATGGGGGCGGCTGCACTCTCTACAACAGGTTTCCCGATTAAACGAGAACGAGTTGCTCATCTACTTGGATTTGCAAATGTAATTGAGAACTCATATGATGCTGTTGCTGGAGCGGATTATTTATTAGAAGTTAGCTCGCTACTTATGGTAATGATGACGAATACGAGTAGATGGATTCATGACTTTTTGTTGTTAGCAACGAAAGAATATGACGGTATTACTGTTGCAAAGCCATATGTACAAATCAGTAGTATTATGCCGCAAAAACGAAACCCGGTTTCAATTGAACATGCTCGTGCAATTACGAGTAGTGCTTTAGGAGAAGCATTTACAGTATTTCAAATGATTCATAATACACCATTTGGTGATATTGTCGATACGGAAGATGACTTGCAGCCATATTTATATAAAGGGATTGAAAAGGCAATTCGTGTTTTTTGTATGATGAATGCAGTGATCCGAACGATGAAAGTAGAAGAAGAAACGTTAAAAAGTCGTTCCTATAAACATGCAATAACGATAACGGATTTCGCCGATGTTTTAACAAAAAACTATGGAATTCCATTTCGGCATGCTCATCATGCAGCAAGTGCTATTGCAAATATGTCATTGGAGCAGAAAAAAGAACTACATGAATTACACTTCAAAGAGGTAAATATGTACTTGCAAGAACATTTTAAAATAAATTTATTAGAAAAAGAGTGGAAAGAAATTATATCGCCAGAAGCTTTTATTCAAAAAAGAAATGTATACGGTGGACCGAGTAAAAAAGAGATGGAGCGCATGATCAAAAATCGAAAAGAGTCATTTCAAAAAGAAGAAGATGTATTTGAAAAGGAAAAACAGAGAATTTTACAAGCTGAAAATGCTTTGAATACATTAGCTTTGAATATTATTGAATCGTAAAAGAGGGATTTGATGAATTAATCGCCAATACTTAATTAAACTATGAATAGAGAGAAGAGATTGTCGATGATTCAATTACATGTATATGAAGAGATTTTTCATTTTAAAGAAGATGTTACACCATTTCTAGAAAAGAATGAGCAGGAAAACAATCTCATATTAGGTGTATTACAAATGGTCCAAGAACCGATATTTATGGGGATAGCGAAACAAGGAGAAGAAATTGCGGTTGTATTTCTGCAAACAGAAGAGAAGAAACAAATCATTGTTGCAACTTCTGAAATTGCGGGAGTAACTATTGAGGAACTTGCAAAAGAATTAACGAAAGTATATCCGGATATTCCTGGATTGATCGGTAATAAGAAAATTGTACAGAAATTAGCGGAAGAGATTGCCGTATTAGAAAATAAAAAAACGAATGTTGCAATGGAGCAAGGTGTGTATGGGCTGAACAGAGTAAAGAAGAAGTGTAATGCGAATGGACTTTTCCGAGCGGTAAATAATGATGAATTACCATTAATAGAACAGTGGATATATCAATTTTGTGAAGACGTAAAGCTTCCTACTACGAAAGAAGAAGCAAAACAAACTGCGTATACATTAATAATTACAAATCGACTGTTTGGTTTGGAAGTAGATGGGAAACTCGTTTCTGTAGCTGCAAAAACGAGACCAACTAAAAATAATATAACAGTCAATTTTGTATATACGCCGAAAGAAGCAAGGAAAAAAGGGTATGCATCTCATTGTGTAGCAGCACTTAGTCAACGTATGTTAGATGAAGGCTATCAGACGACTACGTTATATACTGATCTAGCGAATCCGACATCTAATAAAATTTATCAAGAAATTGGTTATGAACAAATTGCGGAATCTGTGCTCATATTTTTAGAGAAGTAAAACAAAAAGGCGTGCTATTTTAGCACGCCTTTTTGTTATTCATCAATTCTAATAACCTCGCCTTGAGGGAATTCCTCAGTTTCTAGTAAGTTACGAATAGCTTTCGCAACATATTCAGGTGATAATAGCTTTCCTTCTTCTTTTAATGCAATGAAGCGGTCTAAATTTGTGAAGTCTTCTTTAGCTGTTTCACGAATTTGTGCTTGCATATTTGTATCAACAACACCGGGGGCAAAAGCGACGATTTTTACTGGATATTCTTTTTCCCATTCTTCAGTTGCTACGCATTGTGTAAACATATTTACACCAGCTTTCGTCGTACAATAAGCGCCCCATCCGAAATAAGGATTTTTTCCTGCACCAGATGAAATATTTATAACGCGTTTATCTACTTTCCATTCTTTCGTATGTTTCATAAACGTAGATGTAAGAATCATAGGTGCAAGTAAATTAATGTGAACGTTCGTAATGAATTGTTCACTTTCTGCTTTTTCAATCGGCTTCATAGGTGCAACTGTACCTGCATTATTAATTAAATGAATAGAGGATACATTGTCTTCTTTAATGGATGAAATGATTTCTTTAAAGTTAGTTTCTAAGTTATGTACATCTTGAAGATCTAAGGAATGAAAAATGCAATTGCTGTTATATTGCTCTGCAAGTTTAGTAAGTTCTTTATTTTCTCTTCTAGAAATAGAGATGACAGTTGTACTTTCTTCTAACAACTGAGTGGCAATAGCCTCACCTAAACCTTGTGAAGTTCCTGTTATGATAACGTAGCGCATAGTTTTATAAACTCCTCTCGTATGTGCGGAATTTTGTTGGACAACGTACATTGCATAGTTTGTCTACATTTTATAGTATAGAGCACTTTTTACTATAAATGAAATGAGATGATTGTGTGCCTTTTATAAACCGTTTTACAACAACAGTACCTGGTGCCGTCACGTTCACTGGGAACACGTTAGGGCTTAGCCCTACATCACCTGCGCCAGGTAATATTTTTGGTACACTTGCTGTATTTACTACGGTAAATACAGCGCTGCAAGTACCAGGGTTCCCAGCAGGAACGACGGATGAATGGCAATTGAATTCTTCAAGTGCAATTTTAAATCTTCCGGCGGGGAGTAGTGTACTATATGCAGAGTTAGTTTGGGCTGGTACTTTTCGGACTGATACGGAAGATGTTTTACCATTTTTAAATGATGATATTACATTTACAACACCATCAGGGACGTTTGCTGTTACG
This sequence comes from Bacillus sp. RZ2MS9, assembly GCF_001816185.2. Classification (NCBI taxonomy): domain Bacteria; kingdom Bacillati; phylum Bacillota; class Bacilli; order Caryophanales; family Bacillaceae; genus Bacillus; species Bacillus sp. RZ2MS9. The sequence goes on along the minus strand of NZ_CP049978.1, from coordinate 3,459,829 downwards.
CCAGATCCCGCTACCGCGCAGCAAGGTTCAGTAGGAAATCAGTTTTATTATGCTCGCTCTGCTAATGTAACGAATCTTGTTAGTGCAGGTGGGGCAGGCACATATACAACAGGTGCTGTGCCCGCTGCAAGAACTTCAGCTGATCCAACAATCAGTCGTTCAGCTGGCTGGACGCTTGAGGTTGTATATCAAAATGCAAGTTTACCTCTTCGGAATTTGTCAGTTTATGCAGGCCAAGAAATTATTGATGCTTCATCCCCGCCTGTTGATGCTACTATTTCAGGATTTGCTACTCCAGCTACAGGAGCTGTTACAGGAAGAGTACTCGTAACTGTTCAAGAGGGAGATTCCAACATTTCTGGAGATCAACTTCGCTTTGGACCAAACCCAAATGCTACAGTTGCATTATTCGGACCGAGAAATCCGGCAAATAATTTCTTTCAATCTCAAATTTGTAATGACTTTGGGGAATTAGATACAACCGGAACGTTTGGAGATTTGAATCAGCCATTAGGGATAGCTTTGGCTGTTCGAAGACAAGGATGGGATATTACAAACGTAGATGCTTCATCATCATTAGTAAATAATCAAACGTCAGCAACCGTTCGGTTCGTTACAAATGGTGATGGTTATGCAGCGGCTGGTTTTGGTGTTCAAATTGATGCGACGGGACCGATTATAAATCCTGTCAAATCTGTTGATAAAGCAGTTGCAGGTATAGGAGATATTCTCACTTATACGATTACAGTTCCGAATACAGGAACAGGAAGTGCGGACAACGTTATATTACAAGATAGTATTCCGAACGGCACAGCATTTATAGCTGGTAGTGTAACGGTTGGTGGAGTAACACAACCAAGTGCGAATCCAGCTAGTGGAATTAATTTAGGAACGATACCAAATAATGCTCAAAGAATCGTTACATTCCAAGTAAGAATTACATCGTTTCCAAATCCAAATCCTATTTCAAATCGTGCAATGGTGTCTTACCAATTTCGTCCTTTCGTTGGTAGCCTTCCTATTGCAAGTACGTCTTCTTCAAATACAGTACAAACGACAGTGAATCAAGCAACTATAAGTATGCAAAAGTCTGTAGATCTACAGACGGCAACACTTAATGATGTATTAACGTACACGGTTAATGTAACGAATAATGGAAACATCACTGCAAACAATGTTATTTTTGTTGATAGTATCCCTGCTGGAACAACATTTGTCGCAAATAGCGTTACGGTAAACGGGGTAGCACGTCCAGGAGCGAATCCAGCAAGTAGTATTAATCTTGGAAGTATTAATGCATCGCAAACGACTGTAGTGCGCTTTCAAGTTCGAGTGACATCAAACCCTCTTGTCAATCCAATTCCAAACCGTGCGAGTGTAACATTTAACTTTACTCCAGTACCTGGTCAACCACCAGTTTCAGGGCAAGCGACAAGCAATACTGTAGTTACGACAATTAATATAGCTGATATAACAACGAGAAAAACAGTGGATAAAGCTTTTGCAACGGTTAACGACGTTCTTACGTACACGGTAACAATTCAAAATACAGGAAATGTACTTGCGACGAATGTTATTTTTCAAGATCCAATCCCAACTGGAACGACTTTTATCACAAATAGTGTAACTGTAGATGGAATTTCGCAACCTGGGGCAAATCCGGCAACTGGCTTTACAGTTGCTAACATATCTCCAGGTGGGACTAGGACAGTTACATTTCAAGTACGAGTAACTTCTACGCCATCAGGAGGTACGATTCCGAATCGCGGAAATGTGTCTGCTAATTTCGTCGTTATTCCGAATCAGCCGCCAATAACGATTAATAGACAAACGAATACAGTTGTAACACAAGTTAATACAGGCGGTTTAAATGTAATAAAAGAAGTGAATACAACACAAGCAGCAGTAGGAGATACTTTAACATATACGATTGCCGTTCAAAATACAGGAAACGTTCCGCTAACAAATGTGTTATTTCAAGACACTATTTCTTCCGCTGTTTCCTTCGTTGCAAATTCTGTAACAATTAATGGAGTACAGCAAAGTGGACTAAATCCGAATACAGGATTCTCTCTTCCGAATATTCCTGCGGCTCAAACGGTTGTAGTCACATTTGACGTAGTAATTGTACAGAATCCAGAAAATGAAGATATTTTAAATCAAGCAAATGTAACAGCAAGCTTTCAAGTGAATCCGAATGAACCACCAGTAACAATCAATGTACCGAGTAACGTTGTGAATACGACAGTACAATCAGGGAACTTTGAAGTTGTGAAAGCAGTGAATACGAATGTGGCAACGGTAGGAGATGTTTTAGTATATACAATCGAAGTTATAAATGCAGGTAGTGTACCAGCTACAAGTATATTTTTCCAAGATTCAATTCCGCCAGGGACATTATTTATTGAAAATAGTGTATTGGTTAATGGTGTTTTACAAGAGGGGGCAGATCCAGGACTAGGATTCCCATTAAATGATTTACCTACTGGCGCGAGTGTAATTATTTCATTTGAAGTATTAATTGATGAAATTCCGCCAGGGAATAATGTTGTAAATAACGCGAATGTAACTGGAGATTTTCTTGTAAATCCAACAGAGCCACCAATTACTGTGACGGTTCCAAGTAATACTGTTATGACAGTTGTTAATTCCTCAGGACTAAATGTAATGAAGAGTGTAAGCGCTACTGAAGCAGGTGTAGGAGATACACTAACATATACAGTTGCTATACAAAATAGTGGAACGGTAGTAGCGACAAATGTATCATTCCTTGATCCGATTCCAGTTGGAACCACTTTTGTAGCGAATAGTGTAACAATAAACGGGACACCTCAACCAGGTTTAAACCCGACAACTGGATTTCCACTTGCTAATATTCCAGTAGGAGGTATAGTAACAGTTACTTTCCAAGTGGCAATCACGAGTGTACCACCAAATAGAGTTCTTCCGAATAATGCGAATGTAACTGCTGATTTCCAAGTAAGTCCTCTCCAGCCACCAATTACAATTGTAACGATTAGTAATATTGTTGTGACGCGAGTGAATGTAGGATCAATTAATGTAATAAAAAGTGTAAATACACCACAAGCAGGTGTAGGAGATACGTTAACGTATACGATTCTTATTCAAAATACAGGAACTGTCCCCGCAACGAATATTATTTTTCAAGATCCAATCCCATCTGGAGCTACATTTGTAGCGAATAGTGTAACGATTAATGGAGTCGTTCAGCAAGGTGCGAATCCTATAGTGGGTTTTCCTGTTACAAATATTCCAGTTGGGCAAACTGCTACAATTACGTTCCAAGTGACAGTGACAAGCGTTCCGAGTGGTGGAAATATAAGAAATCAATCGAATGTTACTGCAAATTTCCTTATAAATCCGGCAGGACCTCCTATAACGACTACTACAAATAGTAATTTTGTAGTAACACAAGTAAATACAGCGAGACTAACTATACAAAAATCTTCATCTGTACAACAAGCAGCACTTGGAGAGACTTACACATATTCTGTTGTTATACGAAATACAGGTACAGTTCCAGCTACAAATATTTCTTTCATTGACACGATTGCTCCAGAAACAACATTTGTAGCAAATAGTGTAACGATAAATGGAACGCCTCAACCTGGATTTGATCCAAATATTGGTTTCCCGCTTCCTAATATTGCAGCTGGCACATCATTGACAGTAACATTCCAAGTGATAGTTGTTGCACCATCAACGCTTGGGGCAGTTCTAAACACAGCGTCTGCTACAGCTACTTTCTTATTGAATCCTTTACAACCACCTGTAACAACAACGAACTCAAGTAATACAACGGTAGTTACAATACCGTTACCTCCTCCTGGTGAAGTGACAGCAATAAAAACAGTAAATATTGCAACTGGGGCTGTTGGGGATGTATTAACGTATACAGTGCTAATAACGAATGTAGGAATTATCCCTGTTACAGATGTACTCTTCCAAGATGTCATTCCAGAAGGGACGACGTTTGTTGACAACAGTGTAACGATAGGTGGAATACAGCAACCTGGATTAAATCCAGAAATAGGCTTTACAGTTAGTCCGTTATTAAATGCTGGTGCGAGTATTTCTGTAACGTTCCAAGTGACCATTACGGAAATTCCTGATAATGAAGTCATATTAAATGATGCTGACGTTACATTTACTTCACAACCGAATCCGCAGGAGCCACCGATTACGCAAACGATATTAACGAATTTAGTCGTTACGACAATTAATATAGCTTCAATTTTTCCAGTAAAAATAGTAGATAAAGAGGCAGCGACGGTTGGGGAAATATTAACCTATGATGTACTAATTTTTAACTTTGGAACGGTACCGGCAACGAATGTCCAATTTCTTGATTCTAGTACGAGTGGTGTAGCATTTGTTCCAGGAAGTGTGAGTATAAACGGAGTGCCAGAACCAGGATTAGATCCGTTTATAGGCTTTGCTGTTCCAGATATACCTGTAGGTGATTTTGTACTTGTCACATACCAAGAGATGGTAACGAGCATACCTCAAGGTGGAACAGTTGTTAACTTTGTGGACGTTACGGCTACGTTTGCTGTAAGTGAAACAGAGCCGCCTATTACTGAAACGACGACAAGTAACACGACATTAACAGAAATAAATGAATCTGGTTTGAATGTTTTAAAATCAGTAAGTCAGCCGGTTGTTGCAGTAGGCGATACAATCACATATACAACAGTAGTTCAAAATACGGGAACAGTGATAGCGACGAATGTTCAATATAGTGATGTATTACCATCCTCTATAACATTCGTACCGAATAGTGTAACGATAAACGGTGTGTTACAGCCTGGATTAGATCCTAACACTGGCTTCTCACTTCCGGATATAACTCCAGGTGAAAGTGTAGAAGTCACATTCCAAGTAACAGTTGTTAGCGTTCCGTCAAACGGAACAATTGCCAATACGGCAAATGTTACCGGAAGCTTTATTTTAGTACCAGGAGAACCACCAGTTATAGTAAATCAGCCAAGTAATACAACACTCACAACTGTAAATAGAGGACGCTTTAATGTTATTAAACAAGTAAATAGAGCCGCTACTCTAGTTGGAGATGTATTGACGTATACAGTGCAAATAACGAATACAGGAACAGTAACAGCTAACAATGTTCAGTTTATTGATACGATTTCAACAGGTGCGTCATTTGTACCAAATAGTGTAACGATAAATGGAGCCCCGCAACCAAACTTAAATCCGATTACTGGATTTGGAGTTGGAGATATCCCAGTTGGTGAAACAGTTATAGTGACGTTTCAAGCGACAGTTACAAACATCCCGTCATCAGGAACAATTACGAACGTTGCAAATATAACAGGAAGCTTTACTTTAGTGCCAGGAGAGCCACCGGTTGTAGTAACAGAGCCGAGTAATACGACGATAACTAGAGTGAATAGAGGACGATTCAGCGTTATAAAATCTGTAAATAAAGAAGCGACACGATTAGGAGATACGTTAACGTATAGTGTGCAAGTTACAAATACGGGAACGGTAACAGCGACGAACGTTCAGTTTAGCGATGTTCCATCACCTAGTTTAGAATTCGTTCCTGGAAGTGTACAAATAAATGGGATTCCGCAAGTAGGTTTAGATCCATTTGTAGGCTTTGCATTGCCTAATCTTGCAGTAGGGGATAGCGTATTAATTACATTTGAAGTAAATGTAATCGCAGTTCCGCCTTCTAGTAGCATTATGAATACAGCAAGAGTAACGGGTGATTTTGAATTAATTCCAGGAGAACCTCCGTTTACAATTACGAATTCAAGTAATACGACAGTCACACCAGTAAATAGAGGCAGTTTAGATATGCAAAAAGAAGTAGATCATTCAATTGTTGGAGTAGGAGAAACAGTAAAGTATACGGTTCGAATATTAAATACTGGTACTGCTGATGCGATGAATATTCAATTTATCGATGTCCTATCTCCGGAAGCTGTTTTTGTACCAAATAGTGTAACTGTAAATGGAGTAGCTCGTCCGGGAGTAAATCCGCAGGTTGGATTTACGATTGTAGACATTCCAGTTGGTGAGACGGCGATTGTAACATATGAAGCTACGATTACGAGCTTTCCAGATGGTGGTACAGTAGTGAACGTTGCTGGGGCGTTAGCAGAATATATTTTAGTACCAGGGGAGCCTCCAGTTACAGTGATGGATACGAGCAATACAGTTATAGTGACGGTAAATACTGCAATCTTATTTGTTGCAAAAGGAGCAAACTTTGAAGTAGCGATGGTAGGAGATGTTGTCACTTATGGAATTGCCGTTATAAATGACAGTACAGTTCCTGTGACGAATATTGTTTTAACAGATATCATTGATTCGAATACTTTATTTATAAATGGCACGGTAACGGTAAATGATGTACCTCTTCCATTTGCTAATCCGAATACCGGTATTCCGTTAGGTGATTTTCAGCCAAATGACGCAGCAATTATTAATTTCCAAGTTGTAATAACAGGAGGACAAATAAATAATTTAGTTACAAATACTGCTATAGCAAATGGGCTCGCAACTGTAAATCCGAATGAGCCGCCAGTAGTAGTTGAAGGTGATAGCAATACAGTTGTTATCCCGTTTATTTCTCAAAATGTCTCAACGACAGTCGTAAAAACGGCAAATTTACAGGCAGCAACAATTGGCGATGTTATTACGTTTACGACAGTTATTACAAATACGGGGGATACAGCAATACAAAATATTCGTTTTCAAGATATGTTAGATAGTAGTGTTCAATTCGTCCTTGGAACTGTAACGATTGATAATACGCCAGTGCCAAATGTAAACCCAGTATCAGGTTTTATTATAGGAAATTTAAATCCAGGTGAAGCACGGACAGTTTCGTTCCAAGTAGTAGTGCAGAGCGCGCCAAATGGTTCAGGAAATTATATAAATCAAGCGAGTATTCGTTTCGAACATCAAGTAGGCACAGTATTGCCACCTGTTACACAAATGGTAGAAAGTAACATAGTTGTCATTCCATTTGTTCCAACGATAGAACAAATTTGTGAAACGAATCTTAATTGCTTAAGGAAAATTCCTTTTCAATGTTCTCCGTGTAATCATTTGCAAATAAATAAAAAATAAATACAGAAAGAGCATCCGGAAAAAAGGATGCTCTTTCTGTATTTATCATGTAGATTCTTTTTCGGGTGAGGTGAAAAATTCGTCGATTTTGTCGGAGAGTAGTAATGGAATGGCTCCTTTTATAACAGAAATGTCCCAGTCCCACCATGCGAGATTCTCTAGTTTGTCAATCGTTTCTTGCGGGAAACGATATCGAACAAATTTTGCAGGATTACCAGCTACAATTGCATACGGGGGTACATCTTTTGTAACAATGCTCCTGGCGCCGATAATGGCCCCGTTACCAATTGTAACACCAGATAAAATGCAGGATTGATAACCAATCCATACATCATTGCCGACTACGATATCACCTTTTGAAGAAGGGTGACCAGTAATATGTGCTCCTTCATCAAAAAGTGCATTAAATGGATAAGTTGTTATCCAGTCTGCGCGATGTTCACCGCCAAGTATGAAAACGACTTCTTCTGCTAATGAACAAAACTTACCTATTTTTAATTTTGTTTCATCGTTCCAAGAAAAAATGGTTGGCCCTACTTTACTATAAGTATAATCACCAATATCATATTTATTATATTCAGGTTTTTGATTTAAATATAACATGCTTCTTCAGCCTCCTTTCTCAATTAAGTGATACGTATGGAATATTATATGCAAGATGTAGTAATGTGAACTGTATTAATAGGTGAAATGAACAAAAGGAAGTGGGATGTATGCGATACGAAATGGGTCTATATAATAAACCGTTTCAGTCAATTCAATCAGGAAAAAAAGTATATGAAGTACGCCTATACGATGAAAAACGTCAACTAATAAACAAAGGCGATGAAATCGTATTTACGAATCTTACGACAAAAGAAATGATGACGGTAAAAGTAACGGAAATAAAGCGATACGAGAGCTTTAAAGCCATGTATGAACAAATCGATAAAAAATTATTGGATTGTGAAAATGATAGTTTAGAGGAAATGTTAGAAAGTACATACAAAATATATACGAAAGAACAAGAAAAAGAGTGGGGAACAGTTGCGATTCGTATTGAGGTAATAAAATGATAAGAAATCGCGGAGCGGCTATCATTGTACAGGAAGGAAAAATCGCTCTTATAAAACGTATTCGAGAAGAGGAAACATATTATGTGTTTCCTGGCGGAGGGATTGAGGAAGGTGAAACGCCTGAAGAGGCAACGAAAAGAGAGGTATACGAAGAATTAGGGGTACATATAAAAGTGGAGCACCTTATTGCAAAGGTAAAATATAAAGGAAATGAATATTATTATGCTGCCTATATTACAGGCGGAGTGTTCGGAAGTGGAACAGCTGAGGAATTTCAGTGGGAAGGTAGAGGAAGTTATATTCCGTTATGGCTACCGATAAATGAGTTGGAAAAAGTGAATATAAAACCTTATGAAGTGGTCGGAAATATATTTAATCATTATAAAATATAACGTCTGACAACATACAAAAAAAACCATTGACATAGGCTTCTGATTTAAGTATTGTATTCGAGTATGTTTATAATCAGGAGGTTTATATGAGCAATCAAACTACTACACATCATGTGAAAATGACAACAGCAGATCCATCTGGAATTGGTCTATTTGGATTAGCGATGGTAACACTTGTAGCATCATCTCAAAAGTTAGGCTTAACAGATGGCGTTTCACTTGTATTACCGTGGGCAATCTTTTTAGGAGGATTTGCACAAATCTTTGCTTGCATTCATGATGCAAAGCATAATAATACATTCGGTACAACAGCATTCGGTGCGTACGGTCTATTTTGGCTAGGTGTTGGAATGACTTGGTTAATTCAACTTGGAGTATTTGGCGAAAAATTAGCACAAGCTGCAGATTCAAAACAGCTTGGTGTAGCCTTTATCGGATATTTGATTTTCACAATCTTTATGACAATTGGTGCAATGGAAACACATAAAGTATTATTTATGATTTTCGTCCTTATTGATTTCTTATTTATCGGTCTTTCATTAAGTACTTTAGGTGTTATGCCGCATGCAATGCATAATTTAGCAGCATATTCTGAACTTCTTATTTCATTATTATCTTTCTATGGTTCAGCAGCAGCAGTGTTAAACACACACTTCGGAAAAGTTGTTTTACCAGTTGGAAAGCCGTTTGGTATTTTTAAAAAGTAATAAAAGAGCACAGATGATTGTATAGTCATCTGTGCTTTTTTATTTATTGAAAGCTATAGCAGTCGTCTTTGTTAATTCAGAAATTTTTTGAGAGCTCGCAGAATTACCGTCTATTGTTACATGAACTTGTTGCTTAGGGTTCGCTGTAACTACCCATGCGTTTGGTAAATAGCGTGATTTATGAGATAAGGTGGAAGGGATATTTAAAATATCTCCCATTGCATATAATGTTGCTGATGATCCACCGTCCATTGCCATCGCATTGACAGCACCTTTTTCATAAAGAATATCTTGACAATCTCTCAAGGAAGCACCAATGCTATGAGGTTGTCTACCATCAATGACGAAAAACATAATCGATCCATCTTTTTTCTGAGCCATAATGCTTCGAGGGCCATATCCCCAACCACCATCATTTGTAATCATTTTTTCTCCATTTACAATTAGCTGAGGCATAAATCCAGCAGCGGAAACAACACTTTTATTTAACAATTGGTTAGCAGAAAACTCTCCAGAAACCATTTGTCCATATTTTGTAATACCACTAGTGAGGGTAGGGGTATTAATATCTTTCGGCGTGTTTATAACTTTACCGTTTTCAATAACAATACCGATTCCGGTTTTACCACCACCATGCCCGGTTTCATCCCAAAAACCACTGGCATTGACAGCGGCAACTGCATGGTTTCGCTTTGCCATTACGTATATTTTTTCTCCGACGTCTTTACCTTCTGAACCTTGCTGGGTAACAAGTTTTACGTTGAATGGATTACTAATTGTCATTAATTTCCCTTCGAAAAAATGATCATTATATTTTTTCTTTATTGTTTCAATAGAAACATCTAGTGGTAAATCTTTTCGTCTTTCTAACTCTTTTTTTGAAAGTTTAGAAGTTAAAAATTCACTATTTTTCCATTTTGGATTTGTGATGGATTGAGAAATATCATTTAATTCTTCATCAGACAATAACGTGAATTTTGCATATTGTGGATGCTGAGAAGTTAAAATACTCTCGGCTGCGATAACACGTAAATTATGACCGTATGAAGTACCGAATAAAATAATAGCAGCTCCTATTAGTAAGAATATTGTTAAAAGGGAGGTTGCTTTTAAAAATCTAATAAAATACTTTCTCATCATAAGGACTCCTCTTTCTGTAAAGTGAACAATTGATTAGAGATTGAGCATGATACAAAAACATTTTTTATTTGAAATAAGTAATGTGAAATGATGATAATACAATAATGTTTGAAGATAGATTTGGCAATAGTTGAATATGAATGTAGATATTTAAAATGAAATATAAATAGTCAGATGTGAAATGTAAATAAAAGTAGAAAAAAATCAATTGAAATTGATTCTCATTATTAATATAATGAGAATGAGAATCATTTATTGTTAGAGGGGGATGCCAAAGTGGCAAAAATTTTAATAGCTTATGCAAGTATGTCAGGAAATACAGAGAGTATTGCTGATTTAATTAAAGTTAGTTTAGATGCTTTTGATCATGAAGTAGTATTGCAAGAAATGGAAGGCATGGATGCTGAAGAATTATTAGCTTATGATGGAATCATTTTAGGATCTTATACGTGGGGCGATGGTGAATTACCATTTGAAGCGGAAGATTTTCATGATGACTTAGAAAATATAGATTTAGCTGGGAAAAAGGTAGCGGTGTTCGGATCGGGTGATACAGCGTATGAACTGTTTTGTGAAGCGGTAACGATATTTGAAGAACGTCTTGTAGAGCGCGGTGCAGAGCTTGTACAAGAAGGGCTAAAAATTGAATTAGCTCCAGAAGATGAAGAGGATGTTGAAAAATGCAGTAATTTTGCAATTGCATTTGCTGAGAAGTTCTAAGAATGGGAGTGTCAACGTGGAGACAATGTTAAGTGTAACTGCTATTACAAAGTTAAGAGATGGAAAACTGTTGTTAGCTACTACATATAATGGCTTATTTGTTGAACAAGACGGAGAATGGAAACGAATTTTAAATGGTTTTCAAAAACGAATTAGGGATTTACATAGCGAAGATAATGTAGTTTATGGTGTAGGTGACGAAGGGATTTTTATTCGTAGTATGAATGGTGGAGAGAACTGGACAATTCAGCGTTTTCCAACAAAAGCAACGAGTTGGAATGTATGTAGCAATGTACAAGGAAATGTTGTTGCTCATGGAGAAAAAACGCTGTATCTTTCTAATAATTTCGGTTCGACATGGGAAACTATTCATCCGTTTCTTGAGTATGGCAGTGCGGCACCGTCTATTCGATCGTTATTTTTATATAAACATTACTTATTTATTGGTACGAAAATACATGCTAAATATGGTGGTGTTTGGCTCTTTGATTTGAAGACACGTAAATTAAAGAGGATTAAAATTGCGATGAATCAAATGATCTCCGCGTTGACTTTACACAATTCTTATTTAGTAGCGGCAAGTGGATCGTGCAAGGGAGTTAGCGGGAATATTTCTTATTGTAAAATAGATGAAAGTATTGCAAGTGAAAAAATATATTGGCACACATGTCAAAGTGAGCAGAAAGCAAGTAGTTATTTAGACTTAAGTGTAGATCAACATGTTTTATATACAACTTCAACGCAAAATAAGGCGGGTATTAGTAGTGTGTGCCGTGTGCTTCTTGAAGAAGGTATTGTTACAGTATGTGATTCAGTTAAAGGGCACGGATGGCGCATTGTTAATCAAAAAGAGGGTTATGTAGTAGCCGGATCAGGTGAATTAAAAGCAATGCAGTGGGAACAAAAAATAATTTAAGAAAAAACTTTACTTTTATTATATTGATATGATATAGTATGTTTAAACCATTTTACTTTTAATAATATAGAGATTTAAATGAGCTGTAACTTCCGAGGAGGATAGCAATGTTAAATCTCCTCAGGGGTTGCAGTTTTTTAATATCTGGCTTATTATTGTAAGGTGGTTGAAAATGAATATGTACATATAGGTACATTGTAGGAGGATTTTTTTCATGCAAAACGGTAAAGTAAAATGGTTTAACTCAGAAAAAGGTTTCGGTTTCATCGAAGTTGAAGGCGGAGAAGACGTATTCGTTCATTTCTCAGCTATCCAAGGCGAAGGCTTCAAAACTTTAGAAGAAGGTCAAGAAGTTACTTTCGAAGTAGAACAAGGTAACCGTGGACCTCAAGCTACTAACGTAAACAAGAAGTAATTTTTGAAAAAAGAAGGGCTCGCCCTTCTTTTTTTTTGCACTTTTATAGATGTCCTCCTACTTACATATCATAACAAGACTGAATTTTCATTTATTTATTCGGAGTATTTTTGTATAAAGTACATGAATAAATAAATACTGAAAATAAAGTGTTTGTGTGAAAAGGAATTTAGAAAGAGGTAAATAAATTGAAAAACGCTACACATTTCATTGTGTTTGATATTGAAAGGAATTTCAGACCGTATAAATCAGAAGATCCATCAGAAATAGTTGATATCGGAGCTGTAAAAATAGAAATAGGTACAATGAAGATAATTGAAGAATTTTCGGAGTTAGTAAAACCAAGTGCACGATTAACTCGTCATACAACAAAATTAACCGGTATTACGAAAAAAGATTTAATGGGTGTAGAAAAATTCCCTCAGATTATAGAGAAATTTATTCAGTTCATCGGCGAAGGTTCTATATTTGTTTCATGGGGAAAAGAAGATTATCGCTTTCTATCTCATGATTGTACATTATATGGTGTTGAATGCCCAAGTATAGAAAAAGAAAATAGAATTGATTTGCAAAAATTTGTTTTCCAAGCATATGAGGAATTGTTTGAACATACGCCAAGTTTACAATTTGCGGTAGAACAGCTCGCTTTAACGTGGGAAGGAAAACAGCACCGTGCTTTAGCAGATGCTGAAAATACAGCAAATATACTTCTTAAAGTGTATAGCGAGAGAGATATTAATAAGCGATACAAAAGACATGGTGAACTTGAACTTGTAAAAAACGGAAAACTAACAGAAAAAGCGAAAAAAAAGATGCGAAAATGGGTGTTTAAAGAACTAAAGAAAAATACAGAACGCCCTTTTGAATGGAGTACATTTGAAAGTGGTGACACGTGGGAAAGTATAACGGAAAGATATTATATAAGTGAAAATACAGTAGAACTCCTGAAAAAACATTTTCGTATAGCAGTGAGAAAAGCGGAACGACAGATTAGGTATTTGGCTGAGATGGAGGAGAATACAGAGGTTAAATGAATTGCTCCTCCATCTCTAACTACATACATGTAATAACAGTGTATTGATATTAAATAGGCATCAACTTGTTGTTGTGATTGTACATTATAATTGCTTTGGGAGTGTTAAGACGTAATAAGAGTTTTAAACTGTATTAATAAAATAAAAATATATATAAAGAAAAGAGTGTAGTTTAATGGAAACAATCTTTAACATTTTAACTGTTTTAGTTTTTGGGATAATATTTACCACACAATTAGCATTAACTACACTTTCTTTCATAGTAAAGAAGAATTGGAAAAAACTTAATATCTCTTTAAGTTGTGGTGTATTAAAGTTTAAAATAGAAGAGTAAGATTGAGTTTTGTACAAGGGAGGTATGATAGTGGTAGACTTGGATATTAAAGATGTCACAGTAAAGATGGAATTAAACGGTGTCTTTTGGAATGAGGATCGGATTGCTGAAATGAAGGTGACTACAAAAGAAGAGCATTCTGTTATTCTTCGTCTAGTAGTTGATTTAGAAAGTAAAACTATTAGGGCGACGAGTGCGGAAATAGTGAATGGATTCTGCCCTCTGTGCAAACAGAAAAGGGACGAATGTAGTGAACTTAATGACTTGCAAAACAAAATGGAAATTTTAGAAGAAGCCTACGATTGGGTGAGAGAACATCCGGAATATCGTTTTCAATTATCTTTTTACGAGTACAATAAATTTGAGGTAGTAAAGTGAAATTTGCATTTTAACAACTTATAGAAGGACTTGGTCAACTAGAAATATTGAAGTAGATATTTCTAATGGAAATAAGCCTGTATAACAAGGAAGGGATATATTTGATTCTGCAACAAATGTCATCTTGCATCAAAAAAATTTAAAAATAAACATGTTTTATTATAAAGCAGAAAAATCGATTCTTAGTAGAATCGGTTTTTAATATAAATAAAAGAGCGCTTATTAAAAGCGCCCAGTAACAACAGTTATATGGAAGTATTTATCCCGTAAAAGCCCGATTGGTGAGGGCTAATAATTAGTGGGGGATGAACAAAACCCCACTGATTAAAGTTTCACTTTATTCAATACCGCTCGGATCAAACGAATACTGCTGCTTATTCTCAATCCGCTCAATCACATCTTGCAGCTCATCTGGCTTCAGAAACTCAATAGGAGAGAAGCCTTTTTCAAATGTAAGTGTGTCTGCTTCAATCATAAGTACATATCGATCATTTACCTTCGCAATATGTATTTGATCCCCAAAATCCGCAAGCAACGCCTTCACAGAGATATGATCGGCTTTTAGTTTTAATTCCACTTCAGGAGCATGCTCGACGATTTGAGCGGTTGCTTCCATTACTTCTTCAGTTGAAAATTGTTCCATAATTTCGCGTTTCGGACTGGCAGCCCATACTTCCATCGCTTGGTCGAATTGTTCGCGTTCTTCCGTACCTTCTTCAAATACATCTTCAATTTGGTCGTATACCATGTCCATTACTTGTGTTTTCATAATTTCAGGCATAGAGCGTTCATATTCGACGAATTTTAAGAAGTCTTCAAAGTAGCGGGCATGTGATGCTTGATGTATTTTTAGTTCGCCTACTTCAACCATTCCTTCTTCAGGCATGTACGGATATTGGATAGATTTCATATTCTTTGTTGTGATGGCCATTTCAACGTTACGAATCAGTGTTGATTCATCAGAAATAGAAGCAACCTTTGGTTCAAAGTCGCATTTCATTACGAATACGAATGGATCATCAAAGTATTTGCGTAGTTTTGCCTGAGCAATTAAAAATACACCACCACGTACAGCGCTTGTGTCAAGATATGTATAAACGAGAGGTTCGCTCATATCTTTAAAGTTTTCTTTTGTTTCTGCAAAGCGAATACGATTAAAAAGGTTGTAATGAGGGTTTGAATCAAGTTCGTGCCCTTCTTCTACAATAAAGCGACCAATTTTTGTTGGGGCTTGTTCTGTTTTTGCATGACGTTCTACTTTTCGCTTCGATATTTTTAATAACTCACCATTCAAAAATTCTTTTAAGGAACTATCTTCATATTCTTCAGCGTCTAAAGTTTGAAAATGTTTGTAGCGTTTATCAACTGCTTCACCTTTTCCTTCTACTTGTACAACATAAAAGGAAAGATAATTTATTTCAAAATCCATATTTATCACCTTGTTTCATTTCATTAACTCTTATCAGTATAGAGATGGAAAAAACTTTCGTCAATTTATATAAAGGAAGGGGAAGCCCCTTCCTTTATATAATCTTTATTTTCTCGATTAAAATCCGTCTTCTAATGCTGCGAATGGAATGTTTAGTCTGTTTTCTACTGTGCGTAAACGTTGGTTTAAGCGGTTTAGTCTACGTGTATGGCGCTCAACTGTATTTTCTAGTTGACGAACTCTTTGTTCAAGCTCATTTACGCGTCTTTCTAATTGACGATTTCCAGTGCCAGGAAAAGAGATTGGAAGTTGGAATTGTCTATTTTGGTCATATGGATTCGTGTGCTCTGCTTGATCTATATAAGATTGATATTGTGTTTGTAAGTCATACTGTGGTTGTTGGTACGCATATTGATTATATGGATCATATGGATTGTAGGGATACATAATAACATCCTCCATTTCTTTAAAATAGGTTGAATTCACCATAATGTATGTGCAAAAGCGGAGCGGTGGCACGGCAAATACCTATTTATGTTGACGGGATTTCTCTTTATCCCGCTATTTGCTGGGCAATAAGACCCCCACTGATTACAGTTTCACTTTATAAAAAATAGCTTGAGAGTTTTTGATTTGTATTTCTTTTGTGTAATGGTATATACTGGATAAAAGGGAGAGTTTACATAAAAGTTACAATTCTATCAAACTCAAACTTTTATGTAAATATGTATAGACATTTATAAAAGAAAAGAGTAATTTATATAGAGTGAAAAATAACTTGTAACATTTTATAAACATATTGTAAAATGATTGTAACAAAACATACATAAAAATGAAATAAATACATAATAGTGATGTTGGGGAAAGGGAGAGAGTATATTGTTCCGTAAAGTAAAGGGTATATTAGTTGGGGTGTTATGTGTAGCTATAATGAGTGGCTGTGGTGCAAAAGTAAGTGATGTTGCATTGGTAAGTGATATTGGTGGGCACACTGTAGAGGCTAAAGCAGAAGTACAGGATACTATTAGTTTAGTTGATGGTCGAACTGGTACTGAAGTGAAAAAATTAGATTTATCTAGTTTAGGCTATTTTGAAGATGAAGCGAAATTTAAAAAGTCTGTCACAAAGGTTGTTGGTGAGATTGGAAAAAGCGTCGACAAAAAAATGGTTCCTTCACGTATAGCACCTGATGGAAGTTGGCAAGAAGGAAAACCTTCTTATGAATTAATGGAAAAAGAATTAGTAGATAAATTGTTAAATGTTGGTATGTGGGATGCTACGTATCAGTTGCCGATCGTGGAGAAAAAACCAGTCGCAACATTAAGTGATGCGCAAGGAAATGGTGCGGTAATTGGTAGATATGAAACGAACTTAGGTGGTTCAACAGGTGGCCGTATTGAGAATATTCGTTTGTCAGCAGCGAGCATAAACGGAGTTGTGTTAGCAAAAGGAGACCGTTTCTCTTTTAATTCATTAATCGGTGATACAACACCAGATAAAGGATATCAATTAGGGAAAGAAATAGTTGATGGTAAATTAGTAGATGGATATGGCGGTGGTGTTTGTCAAACATCTTCAACTTTATACAATGCAGCAGATCAAGCTGGCCTGAAAATGGTGGAGAGAACTACACATTCTAAAACGGTAGGTTATGTTCCACAAGGAAGAGATGCTACAATTGCATATCCATATTTAGATTTAGTATTTGAAAATACGAATGATGCACCTGTGAAGCTTTATATGGGCATTCAGGGTGGAAAGCTAGTTGCTGAAGTACATAAAATGAGATAAGAGTTATAAAGCCACCTTTTCTGAAATTTAGAAAAGGTGGCTTTTTTATTATGAAAATAAAAATGTATATAAATTCTGACTTTTCTTATTTACATAGGATGATTTTAGTTGTATCCTTCATAGTAACGGTTATATGTAATGGAAAAATATAGGGATAAGGAGATGGAGTTATTCATGGTACAAATTCATCCGAAAACACGTATTGGTCATGTTGAATTTAAAGTGAAAGACTTAGAGCGTCAAATTGCTTTTTATGAGAATGTTGTAGGATTAGAGGTAATTAAGCAAGAGGGGAATAAAGCATATTTATCTGGAAAAGGTGGAAAGAACGCGTTACTTGTTCTTGAAAAGTTAGAGGACGGGGTACTGCAAGAACCGCGTACGACTGGTATATATCATGTAGCCTTTTTAGTTCCGACTCGTGAAGCTTTTGCTTCTGCGCTATTTGGGGTTCTTCGTAATAAGAATGTAATTGACAGCCCGGATGAGCAAGAAGGGCGTTATACATATTCAAATGAAATTTTACCAATTTCAAGGTTTAATAGTGCAAGTGATCATACATATAGCGAAGCTTTTTATTTGCAAGATTTAGAGGGGAATGGTATTGAAATTTATGCAGACCGTCCGCGTGATCAATGGGGAGAAGGGTCAGGAGGAAGTACACCACTTGATTTAAAAGAATTGGCGACACTCGTTGATTATGAGTTTGATGGTCTGCCTGCTAATACTGTCGTTGGGCACGTACATTTACGAATAGCTGATGTAGAGAAATCACATGAATTTTATGTGGAAACAGTAGGTTTTGAAGTACAACAGCGTGAAGAGGATTGCTTATTTATTTCAGCAGGGGGATATCATCACCATATTGGTGCAAATACGTGGAACGGAGTAAACAATCCACACCCACCAGTATATGTAACTGGACTAAAGGTATATGCTATTGTACTACCGCATAAAGAAGCGTTAGACGAAGTGAAAGAAAGATTAATAGAAAAACAACATGAAATAAATGAAACTACAAATGGGTTTGTGGTGGTAGATCCAAGTGGTATTACAGTGCAGTTTGAAATAGAAGCAGTGTAAAATAAGCGAGAAAGTGTATAATCACTTTCTCGCTTATTTGTGATTATTCATAGCTCAATCCAATATCTTCTTACTATATTCCCATCTTCCTCAGTGAAATCATCATCACGAATCCCGCCGTTATGCAAAATCGTTTTTTCAGAAGCGGTATTCACAGCGTCGCAAACGACAAGTACTTTCGTGATGTCTAACTCCTTCGTTTTTTCTAATGATAATGCTAGTAACTTCGTAGCATAACCTTTTCTTCTTTCAGAAGGGCGAATGCCATAACCAATGTGACCGCCAGCGTTAAATAAATGTTTGGTTAAACTATGACGTATATTAACAGCTCCCACAATTTTATTTTCATCTGTAACAAGCCAATATGTAGAGTCTGGTACCCAAGTTTCAGGGATATTTATTCCGTTATGCGCATCGAGAAGTTCTTGAACCATAGCTGGGAAGTTGGCAGGATTTTTTGAGATAACCCACGGGATCATTGTTTCACCGCTATCTTTCCATTCGTTATAGAAATCTAAGTATTCTTCTTGTAAATCAGTAGTAGGTGTGAGTAATGAGACGTTCATTGTTAGTAAGCTCCTTTATTTATATAGTTTTTATAAAAAATTACGATACAAAGTGAAAGCGTTTTCCGTAATTTCTCAACCTAATTTCATGTAATCCATCTTTGTTTTTTTAGAAAATTAGTGGAGGTTTAAAATTAGAAGTTATTTATTTTATGTTAATATTTAAAATATTAACATAAAACGGTCGGAGTATTAAGTATATTTTAGTATTATCCCTACATGTAAATAAAAGGATGTTTGTGATAATTTTTGTTTTATCTATCTATAATGAATGAAAGGGGGAAGTGCCCGTGAGTGTAGATTTTGATTTTATTATACGAATCGGTGTTGCTGGCTTGTTAGGAGCAATGATTGGTATTGAAAGAGAAATTCGATCGAAAGAAGCTGGATTAAAGACTCATTTCCTCGTAGCGGTAGGAAGTGCGTTAATAATGGTTGTTTCGAAATATGCCTTTTCAGATATTGTGTTTGAAGAGCATATGTCTCTAGATCCAAGTCGTATTGCAGCACAAGTCGTTAGTGGAGTTGGTTTTTTAGGTGCAGGCACAATTATTATTCAAAAGCAGGCGGTGAAAGGATTAACGACTGCGGCTGGTTTATGGGCTACTGCCGGCATAGGATTAGCAATTGGAGCGGGAATGTATGTAGTAGGCATTGGAGCGACGATTCTCGTTTTAATTGGTTTAGAAATTGTAAGTCGTATTTTTAAGGTGCAATTTTTATTTCCACAAAATATAACAGTGCAAATGTTTGTAAATAAACATGAAGCGGTACAACAAATATTAGAAACACTACAAGTGAAAGGCATCCCAATACTCTCATATGAGGTGGAAGCTTCACAGCAAGGTACAGAAACTGTTTATAAGGTAGGGATGCAACTGAAAAATATATCGTCAGAAGAAAAGAATGAGTTTATTCAGCATATGCAAACATTACCGGAAGTTACATTTATAAAGTTAAAATCATAGTGTTGAAAACGAGGATAGATGTAGCAGGAATTTTGCTATTATCTATCTTTTTTGATATAAAATGCAAGGAAAGTCAAGCGTTAATTTTATATGGAATGGATACATGTGTGAACGTTACCTTATTTTTTCTCAATACAGGACAAAAAGTAAAAATAGTAAAATAATGGAGCGGGACACTAAAAATGTAAGGTAGGGGAGAGCATGAAAGGCTATTCAAAGAAAATGTTAGTAGGGGTAAGTTTTGCTAGTTTAATGTTAGGGAGTTTTCAAGGGGTAAGTTTGGCAGAAGATACTAAGGGAGAGCAAGTTTCTTATCGAAATGTGCTCAAAATGGAGCCAGTCGGTGTACAACTACCAGTACAAGAATTAGCTCATTCATCGAAAGTGCTCGAAAGCAAGTCTTTTGAGAAAAGGTTACAATTTGCCGATTTATCACAAAGACCACCTGAGGTGAAAAAAGAAAGTAAGCAATTAGCTGTAGCGAAAACTTATACAATTGCCGAATTAAATCAATTAAGCAATCAGCAGTTAGTAGATTTACTTGTAACAATTGATTGGGAGCAAATTACGGGGCTATTTCAGTTTAATACAGACAGTCTAGCATTCTATCAAAATGATAGTAGGATGCAGGCGATTATTGATAAATTGAAGCAGCAAGGACAAGCCTATACGAAGGATGATTCAAAAGGGATTGAGACATTAGTAGAGGTATTACGTTCAGGATTTTATTTAGGATTTTATAATTCGGAACTTAGTAAATTAAATGAACGGAGTTATCATGATAAATGCTTACCTGCATTAAAAGCGATGGCTAACAATTCAAATTTCAAGCTGGGTACATTAGAGCAAAATAGAGTGGTATCATCATACGGAAAGTTAATAGGAAACGCTTCGAGCGATGTGGAAACGATAACATCAGCTGCAAAGATTTTTAAACAATATAATGATAATTTTTCTACATTAGTAGATAATCTTTCAGCTGGAAATGCTATTTACGATATTATGCAAGGTGTTGATTACGACATTCAATCGTATTTGTACGATACGAGGAAAGCACCGAAAGATACAGTATGGTATCAGAAAATAGATAGTTATATTAATGAATTAAGTCGTTTTGCATTAATGGGAACGATTACAGAAAAAACCGGTTGGCTTATTAATAATGGCATTTATTATACAGGTAGACTCGGTATGTTCCATAGTACAGGAACGAAAGGGTTACAAGTTGTAACAGATGCGATGAAAATGTATCCGTATTTAGGGGAGCAATATTTCGTAGCTGCTGAGCAAATTGCAACGAATTATGGCGGAAAAGATGCAAATGGTAAAGTAGTGAATTTAGATCAAATAAGAGAAGATGGAAAGAAAAAATATTTGCCAAAAACGTATACGTTTGATGATGGGGCAATTGTTTTAAAAGCTGGAGATAAAGTGACAGAAGAAAAAGTAAAACGTTTATATTGGGCGGCAAAAGAAGTAAAGGCACAATTCCATCGTACGGTTGAAAGTGATCAACCTTTAGAAAAAGGAAATCCTGATGATGTATTAACGATGGTTATTTATAATAGCCCAGCAGAATATCAATTTAATCGTCAATTGTACGGTTATGAAACGAATAACGGTGGTCTTTATATAGAAGGAACAGGTACGTTCTTTACTTATGAGCGTACGCCAGAAGAAAGTATTTATAGTTTAGAAGAATTATTCAGACACGAGTTCACGCATTATTTACAAGGTAGATATGAAGTACCAGGGTTATGGGGACAAGGGAAAATATATGAAAATGAAAGATTATCTTGGTTTGAAGAAGGAAATGCTGAATTTTTTGCAGGGGCAACGAGAACGGATAATGTTGTACCGAGAAAGAGTATTATAGGAGGATTATCATCAAATCCAGCAGAGCGTTATACGGCAGAGCGAACGTTAAATGCAAAGTATGGAACGTGGGATTTCTATAATTATTCCTTTGCTTTACAATCGTATATGTACAATAAGAGATATGATATGTTCGATAAAATACATGATCTTATTAGGAAAAATGATGTAACAGCATATGATGCATATCGCTCTACATTAAGTAAAGATGCGGATTTAAATAAAGAATATCAGGACTATATGCAAATGCTAGTTGATAATCGTGAGAAATATAATGTGCCATTAGTATCAGACGATTATTTAGCGAATCATGCATCGAAGCCAGTTTCAGATATTGCAGCAGAAATAACAGCGGAAGCAAAATTGAAAAATGTATCAGTGAAGAAAAATAAATCACAGTTCTTTAATACATTCACACTACAAGGAACATATACAGGAACTGCAGCAAAAGGAGAATATGAAGATTGGAAAACAATTACACAAAACGTTAATGATACGTTAAAACGTTTAAGTGCAAAGGAATGGACAGGCTATAAAACAGTAACAGCATACTTTGTAAATTATCGCGTGAATACATCAGGACAATTTGAATATGATGTTGTGTTCCACGGTATTAATACAGAAGAAGGTGCAGAGAATAAAGCACCAGTTGCAGTTATAAACGGTCCGTATAGCGGAAATGTAAATGAAGCAATTTTATTTACAAGCGACGGATCAAAAGATGAAGACGGGAAAATTACTTCGTATAAATGGGAGTTTGGTGATGGAGCAGTAAGTAATGAGCAAAATCCAACTCACGTATATACAAAAGAAGGAACGTATACGACGAAATTAACGGTAACAGACGATAAAGGAGCAACTAATACTGCTACAGCGACTGTAACTGTTCAAAAGAAAGAAGATAACAGTGTAGAAAAAGAACCGAATAACTCATTCCAAACAGCAAACAAATTGCAGTTAAATCAAGTTTTACGTGCTAGTTTAGGAAATGGCGATACAAGTGATTTCTTTGAAATTAATGTGGAGACTGCTAAAAACCTTCAAATTAACGTAACGAATGAAAATAATATTGGAATGAACTGGGTACTTTATTCTGAAGCAGATTTAAATAATTATGTTACGTATGCTCAGCAACAAGGGAATAAACTAGTAGGTAGTTACTATACGTATCCAGGGAAGTATTATTTACATGTGTATCAGTATGGCGGGGGGACAGGGAATTATACGGTGGAAGTGAAGTAGTAAAAGGGGAGTTATCTTGTTCAATGAATGGAAAAAGGTCTGTACTTTAATGAAAAAACAACTGCAGGCAATGTCTCTAATGATAATAACAAATTAAGTGTCGCGAGATGTTATATTTATATTAAACCAATTTAATCAGTAAATAAGATAAAATAGATGAACTAGTATTTCATCACGATGTAAGAAAAGTTATAAATATTAAGTGTTTTTAATTGAATTAAACTAAAGGATCAGAGTGTATCTGTAACAATAGATAGGCTCTGATCCTTATTATATTTAATTAACGCATATGAATTTAAGATAATTAATAAGTAAGCTAGCTAGCGGGATTCTTAAAATTCATTTATGTAATTAACTAAACAGAAAATTGTTATCACATTAGCAAGGGATACTAATAGAAAAGCGTGTCCCTTTACCTAATTCACTCTCTATTTCTATATCTCCGTTTAATTCTCTAATAATACTATAAGCAATCATAGTACCAAGCCCAGTTCCTTTTTCTGTTGTTGAATAGAATGGCAAAGCAATTCGTTTTATTTGTTGAGATGACATCCCAATTCCTGAATCAATAATATCAATTATGATATTTCCTTTTACTTTTTGTATATTTATTTGTAATAATCCACCATTTTTCATAGCCTCAATTCCGTTTTGGATGATGTTGTTTAGACAGAGTTTGAATTTTTCGGGGTCCCCATTTATATAAAAGGAATCTGTACTATTTTGTTTGATTTCAACTTTGTATGATAGAGCGAGTGGTGAAATAGTATCTTTCACCTGATTTAAAATGTGATTAATATCTATTTTTTCTTTTAGGGTATTCTGTGGTTTGGTTAAAGATAAATAGTTATTAATAGTAGATTGTATTTGCTGCATTTCAATTAACATGATTTCTAAGTATTGATCCTGAGATAGCTTAGAGGCATGTTTTTCATTTAATAATTGAGTGAATCCATGTACCGTGGTTAGTGGATTGTGGATTTCGTGTGCAATTGACGCTGCTAGTTCGCTAGCTATATAAAATTTTTCAGCCCGTTGCAGTTTTTCTTTCATTTTATATTTCTCAATCATTTCCTCTATAAAATAAACTGATAATAGTACTGTGAAAATATTAATGACTATATAATTTAATAAAAATTCTATGAGAGTAGAGTCTATTTTACCTCCTGTATTTATTTGAGTTACAATACCGCAAATAGAAAGGGAAGCTGTACATACTAAAATAAGAAGTAAGCTTAATAATATCTTTTTTTCTTTAAAATACATAGGTAATAAGTAACGAAAGAGCATTGTTATAACAGAAATGATAGTAAAGATAATAAATGATGGAAGAACGCCATTTCCGCCTAAGTAAAACCGGTAAGAAAGATATAAAATTCCTATAAAAACAATGTTTTTTGTATTTCCATATAGAAAAACTAATATTATAGGAATAAAACGTAAATCATAAATAAATCCCACATGTAAATGAAAAGGAAAAGTCATACAAAAAATAATAGAAATGGAGGAAAGGATAGAAAATAACATATTATTACATGTTATTTTTTCTTTAAACTCTAGCCAAAATACGTGATAGCTAAGGATACAAATTATTATAATAAAGGTATTTAATAAAAGAGTAGAAATTCCCATAGTTTTGCATCTCCGATAGTTTGTAAGTAGAATTATGTATGAGTTGGACATAGATGTTTAGTATTAGTAGACTTTTTATCTAAAAAAGGAAGGGTACTTGAAAAGTGCTGTTATATTACTCGTATTAAAATTGATAAGGAAAATAGAAAAAAATAATAGATAAAAAATCTATTTAAATTTATGTACATATGAAATCATAAACTAACTTTTGTATAGGTGAAATTTGGATTGAGTTACTGATAAAATAAGTCTTTTTAAGTATGAATATTCTGTGAAAAAGATATGCGTGGTGACTCCTGTTTTGTAGCCTTCGTTATATTAACATGGAATATATCAAATTACAAAGTGAAATTTTAGAAAAATTTTATTAGTACATTTTATCTGAAATAGAAATGCTATTTATTTGAGTATTTTGGTACTTACTCGTATAAAACTTTGTTAGAAAAAGACTTTAAAATTTACATGTTTTTTATGAAGTGTAATATTGTAGCTTTATCTATGGGGCTTTCTCAATAACTATTAAGGCGAAAAGTTAAAATATATAGGTTTATAGATATGAATTATTACATAAAAACGCACTTAAAAAAGGATGTATGATGGTAATAGAATACAAACATCAAGGGGGAACTTAAAATGAAGTTAAATAAACTAGTGCTTAGTTGTGGAGTAGTTTCAGCATTAACACTTGGTGTGTTAGGGAATAATACTTATGCTGAAGAAGTACACAAAACGAATGATCCAATTCATGTAGTTGAACATGTTTCTGCAGACTTATTATTAACCCAAACAATGAATTATAGTGGCGAGGCTGTAACTTCTTTCGTATATGATGGGAGTACTGACTTAAGCTTCTCTATGAAAAATAATGGTCAAAATACAATGGGATATAGTGTAAAAGGTCCAAATACAGAGCTAATTGTTGGTGGTTATATAAAACCTGGAGAACAACAAATTAATGTTACAAATGTACGGAATGCTTTATCTCCATTACCGAATGGAACATATAAAATTTACGTTTCAAATGATGATGGTTCTAAGGGGCAATTCCAAGTTTCAGTAAGATCTATGAATTAAATTTAAAACGCTTTGTTTTTAAGTTAATTTAATCTTTGCTTATTGGAAAGAAGCTAAAATGAATTGAGAATTACCGATAAAAATGAAAACGAGCACCTTATCTAATTGTGAGAGGGTGTTCGTTTTTTGCTATTAAACAGAAAATAATTATAAATATATTTTGATATCCCCATTGCTAACCTACTAGATTGTGTCAACGAGAGAATGTCTACTATAAAAGATATTTAAATAAAGATGATGTAACATTCCGCTAAATTATATGGGGAAATAGAAAAACCACCCTTATATGAGTGGTTTTTAGTAATTATTTTTAGGTTATACATTTAAAATTAGGCTAAGTTATAGAAATAATAAACATTTAATCCGTTGTTATTATTTTGGTTCTGGATAATGATTGTAGTATGAGATTCTAATAAATTCTTGGTAGACATTTGTTAATTTGGCATCTCTAAGAGCATCGTTGAATTTTTGCATACGTACACTCCCTTGAGCGTAGCCTCCACCTGGAGTATAAGGGTTTCTAGCTTCAAAGTCATCCAAAAATACTTTTAATTTTTTATAGTCTTGAGATTGATAGAAAGCCACGGCCTCTTCAGGAGTGACATCAAAGTAAGAGGATGACGTTGAGTTATAAGAAGCTGCTTGAGCAGTAGGTGCCTCTAGCATAGTTGCAGCTCCACCGAACATAGTAAGCGCCATAGAAGATACAATAATTTTTTTAAACATAATAAAACCTCCATGTAGAATATTAGATTAACAGTAATCCTGTGATCATTATAGTTACAACGAAAAAGATTATCAAATGCAATATTGCATAATATATCCCGTTATTTTTGGGCAGTAAGACTCCCGCCCAAAAATTCAATGAAAGCAAAGAAGTTAGGTGGGAATCGGGCGGATTAAAGTTTCGCTTTATTATTTGAACGAGAAGTCACCTTTATATTTAAATGGAGGAGTGTAATAGATTAAAAGAGGTGTATAAATTACTCAGGTTAACAAGAAAATGAAAAGGCTATTTTTAATAGGGGAAAGCTTAATAACTGGAGTAAAGGAATTGCTATTTATATATTTAACATACATATTTGTCTTTTAAATTGTAGGCGTGTTTTAGAATTTGTATATAGTAAATTCGTTAAAAAACTTGATAAATAATAAAATGTGTAAATTTTTTGACTATTTTATTAAAATTATTTAATATTTGTAATTTATTGTTTTATAATGATAATTGGGTCGATCGTGAATGTTTTAGATATTGCGATATATACTCGGATTAATTTATTCTAGGGAGGTTACAAAATTGGGTAAGAGAGTCATTATAAGAGTTTTTACATTATTATCAGTACTGGCATTATTCCTTAATGTATTTTTACCTAGGGCTAGTGCAGAGGTTATGACGCATGAGAAATATTCAATGGACTGGAGTTATAGTAATAGTCTAGGTAAGTACATTCGCACTGAAATGATTAAAAATTCAAGTGGTCAAATTGCTTATTGCTTAACCCTTGGATTAAAATCACCAAATGGTGAAGATCTTCCTGAAATGGGGAAAACAGATAATGTAGTATATAGAGTCTTATTAAATGGTTTCCCGCAAAAAAGTGCTGAACAGCTGGGAGTAGCTAATAAAAATGAAGCGCATTATGCAACGCAACTTGCGGTTTGGAATGCACTAGGTCAACTTGATGTAAATGAACTGAAACATGCGAATAAAAATGTTGAAAAAGCGGCTAAGACAATTATCAATGCTGCTAATAATAGTGGGGATACGCAAGATATTTATATGAATGTTATCCCAGCTGAAAAACAAAAAGCAGAATTAAAAGGTGAATTCTTCGAAACGAATCTATATACAGTACAAACAAATGCTAAGAGTGGTTCTTATAAAGTAGTAGCGAAAAATGCACCTAATGGAGTTAGAATTGTTAGTGAAAATGGAGAAGTGAAAGATCAGCTTTCAGTTGGAGAAAAATTTCGTATCCAAATTCCTAAGAATACAAAAACGGGTGAATTTAATTTAAGTGTTGCTGCTAATTTAACTAAAGTTCAAGCAATTGCTTACCGTGGTACGGATACTGTTCAGAATGCTACAGTACTATTAGAGAGAAATGAAGAAAAGCTTAGTAGTGATCTTGCAGTAAATTGGGAAGCAGCTGGTTCTTTAAAAATTAAAAAGGTTGGAGAAAATGGAGAAGTTTTAGCTGGTGCAGTATTTGAGGTCTTTAATGCAAATAATGAATCAGTCGGAAAAATCACGACTGGTGCTGATGGTATGGCAGAATTAAACAACTTACCAATTGGTACTTACACATTAAAAGAAATTAAAGCACCAACAGGCTATGTTTCAGATGATAAACCACAAACTATTGAAGTTAAGACAGGGGAAACAGGAGCTGTCCAAATAGTAAATAACAAAGTAAAAGGTAACATCGAAATTAAAAAGCTTAGTGATTCAGGAAAGATTTTACCAAATGTTGAATTCACAGTCTTCACTGAAGATGGAAAAGAAGTGAAAAAAGTAGTAACAAAAGAAAATGGAATTGCAAACGTTGAAGATCTTACGTATGGTAAATATTATTTCTTAGAGACAAAAACACCTAATGGATATATTGGAAATAAAACAAAGTATCCTTTTGAAATTAAAGAGCACAATAAAACACTTACTTTTACAGTGGAAAATACCGAAGTGAAAGGTAGTGTAAAATTACTAAAAGTAGATAATGAAGATATTAGTAAAAAATTAGAAGGTGCAGCATTCGAGCTAAAAGATGCAAATGGAAAAGTAGTTGGGGAATATAAGACAGATAAAAATGGTGAGATTAACGTCAAAGATTTAGCGTATGGTAAATATTCATTTGTAGAAAAGGCTTCTCCAAATGGTTACGTTCTTGTTAAAGAACCGATTATGTTCGAAATAAAGGAACATGGAAAGATTATTGAGTTATTGGCAGTTAATCATCTTATCAAAGGTGATCTAGAAATTACAAAGGTAGATGTAGCTGATGGAAATAACAAGCTTCCAAATGCAGAATTTACGATTTATAACGAAGCAGGAAAAGAAGTAGTAAAAGGAAAAACAGACGATAAAGGAATCGCTAAATTTGAAAAGTTACCATTTGGAAAATACACATATAAAGAAACTGTTGCACCAAACGGTTATGTATTAAATGAAGAAACGTTCTCTTTTGAAATTAAAGAGAATGGTCAAATTATTAAACACATTGTCAAGGATGAAAAGATTCCTTCAATAAAAACAACAGCTACTGATAAAACAGATGGTACAAAAGAAATGCACACGTCTAAGTCTGTAACAATCCAAGATAAAGTGGAATACAAAGATCTACAAGTAGGTAAAGAGTACACTGTAAAAGGTAAATTAATGAATAAAGAGACTAATAAACCATTAGTTGTAAATGGTAAAGAAGTAACTGTTGAAACGAAGTTTACACCAAAAGAAGCAAATGGTTCTATTACACTAGATTTCACTTTTGATGCAACTGGTTTAGAAGAAAAAGAAGTAGTAGTATTCGAAGAGTTACTGAAAGACGGAAAAGTTGTTACGACACATGCTGATATCAATGATAAAGGTCAAACAGTTAAGTTCGTTAAGCCATCAGTAAAAACGACAGCAACAAACAAAGCTGATGGTGGAAAAGAGATTCATTCAAAGGATTCTATCACTATTCAAGACAAAGTGGAGTATACTAACTTAGTTGTAGGTAAAGAGTACACTGTAAAAGGTAAACTAATGAACAAAGCTATTAACAAACCATTATTAATTGATGGAAAAGAAGTAACAGCTGAAACGAAGTTTACTGCAAAAGAAAAGAACGGTTTTGTAACATTAGACTTTACTTTTGTTGGTGCTGAACAGCAAGGAAGAGAAGTAGTCGTGTTTGAAGATTTATTACATGAGGGTCAAGTAATTGCAACTCATGCTGACATTAACGATGTAGGTCAAACAGTTCGATTTGTAGAACCTTTTATTAAAACGACAGCAACAAACAAAGCTGATGGTTCTAAAGAGTTAGATGCTTCTAAAACTGTAACAATCCAAGATAAAGTGGAATACAAAGACTTAATTGTGGGTAAAGAGTACGTTGTAAAAGGCAAACTAATGGATAAAGCAACAAACAAGCCATTATTAGTTGATGGTAAAGAAGTAACAGTAGAATCTAAGTTTACTGCTAAAGAGAAGAATGGTTCTATCACATTAGACTTCACTTTCAATGCTTCTGCATTACAAGGTAAAGAAGTAGTAGTATTTGAAGAACTGTATCAAGATAATATATTAGTAGCTATTCACGCTGAAATTGAAGATAAGGGACAAACAGTGAAATTTAAAGAGGGAAAATCGGAACAACCAAAACCAGAACAGCCAAATTCAGGTAAAAATACGCCAACACCAGAGCAACCTAACGAGCAAGTAAAAGAACAACCACAACTTAAGAAAGAAATTCAATCTAAAATTGGATGGTTACCGCAAACAGGTACTAATCTTACAAGTTGGATCTCTATGGCTGCAGGAGCATTACTGTTAATTGTTGGTGGAGTGATTTTCTTAAAACGTAAAAATGCATAGAAATTAAAAAATAAGCACATCTGTTTTTATAACAAGATGTGCTTATTTTTATCATTTTAGCCAAGAAGACTCCTATATTTAAGCGTGAATGGCATTTAAAATAGCAACTTTATTTGTAGTAAACAATACATAATTTTGTTTTACTGTTTTAATTAAAATACGGTCTGTTGTCCCATAAGCTGTTCCAATACGTATTACATCTACTTCTTCAACACCAGCATAGGTAGCATCTTCGGTAACCTCAATCACATCACGTAATGGAATTGTAATCTCCGCCAATTGCCATGAAATAATTAACTCTTCATTTGTTTTTTTTACATTAATGCCTAGCATTATACCAAGACCTTTCAATAATAATAATAATAATAATATGCTACACTTCTAATCTTATTATATAAATTTTTAGATTATTTATCTATATATAGGAATAGAATTTATTTCTATTTGTGAGCATCTTAATGATGTCAAACAAATAGAAGGATATACAGTCTTTCTATTAAGAAATATGTTAAGAACAAAATTTTACTTCAAATTAATATGAATTTGATATGGTTGAGATATTATGAACGAGAAACAGTAAGAGTTGCAGGAAGGAAATGAATAATGAGACTTAAATTAGTAGGGATTTTCATTTGTGTAATTATGATGTTAGGTATCTTTATAATTTACACCAATCAATCTATTGGTAAAGAATCAGATAAGATGAACTATGAATCTCGTGAAAACTTCATAAATAAAGGAAAGATAGTAGAGGAAAAAGGCAATCAAAATACAATGAAAGTTCTTTTGCTAGTATACAGGCTGTAGTTAATAAGGAATATGGATTACCCGAAGACTTAGTGGACAGAATTGTTACTGCATTAACAGGTAAACCTAATGTGTAAATTATTCAGTGTTTATGAATTCTATTATTACTATTTAAAGCCTAATTTCTCAATGTATTGTAGAGAAATTAGGCTTTTTTTATCAATTCATTAAAGTTTTTATAATTCAAGGACTCAAGTTAATGATTATATTTTCAAGTATTCGTTTTGAGCTACATAGATATAGTTTTCGTTGCAACTGTTTGTTGAAATATTTTATCATGCTCAACAATAACCATTGTGGGATTAAATTGTTGAATAAGTTCTTCAATCTGCATGCGGGAATAGATATCTATAAAATTTAGTGGTTCGTCCCATATATATATATGAGCTTTTTCACATAAACTTTTAGCGATAAGCAGTTTTTTCTTTTGTCCACCAGAATAATGAGATATATCTTTTTCAAATTGAATTCGGTCAAAGTCCATCTTACTTAGGATGGACTTAAATAAGGTTTCATCAATCTTGTGCTCTTCAATAAAGCCTGATAGTGATCCCTTCAAATGAGAAGTATCTTGTTGGACATAGGAAATGATGAGTCCTGTACCTAAAGTAACTAAGCCTGTATGCTGTATCGGATGTCCTAGAATTAGTTTTAGGATACTACTTTTTCCGCTCCCATTCGTTCCATCAAGTACAATTCGGTCACCTTGTTCAACTATGAAGCTAATCGGCTCATTCACAATTTGATCATTGTACTTAACGGACACGTCAACTAAAGTAACCAATTCATTTGATTTAAATTGCAATTGTTCCAATTTTAATGACTCAGTTTTTTCCACATTTTTTAGTAATTTTGATTTTTCCTCAATAGCTTTTTGTTGCCTTGATTCAAGGTTTTTTGCTCTTTTCATCATCTTGGCTGCTTTATGACCTACAAACCCCTTATCCAACTTAGAGCCTGAATTCCTCGTTCCATTTTTTGAAGCTTCCACGTCATTAGACCAACTTGCTGAACGTTTGGAAGACTGTTTTAATCGCCCTATGTCTTTTTGTAGACGCTCATTTGTAGCCTTCTCGTGTTCTTGCTGTCTATCAAAATTTAACTTCCAAGAAGAATAGTTACCACTTTGAACTTCAATATTTGCTCTATTAATAGATAGGATATGGTCAACGCACCCATCTAAAAAGATTCTGTCATGTGAAATTAAAATAAATCCTTTTTTCTTCCTTAGATAATCGGAGACTATCTTTCGTGCATCTGTATCTAAGTGATTTGTTGGTTCATCAATTAATAGAAATTGACCCGCATTTAAAAACAGTGCAGCAAGCAACACTTTTGTTTGTTCCCCATTTGATAATGTTTTAAATGGTCTGTACATGACCTCAGCATCAACATTTAAATAGGATATCTCACGTAGAAGTTCCCAATCTGCGGCTTGGGGACAAATTTCTTCAAGGATTTCATGAGTGAATTTGTTCTTATCTGAAACAGAGTAGGGGAAGTAATTGAATTCTACTGAAGCAAGGATTTTCCCGCTATACTCATAATTCCCTAACAATAAATTAAAGAATGTCGTTTTACCTCGTCCGTTTCTACCAATAAATCCTAGCTTCCAATCCGTATCTATTTGGAAGTTTACACTTTCAAAAATATTATCAAAGCTACCTGGGTATGAAAAAGTTAAGTCTTGGACCTTTATCATTGACATAATAATTCCTCCTTTATATATCGAAACGTTTCATATAAAGTCGGAACATCCATCCATTTTTTAATTCCTCTATATAAGTTTGATGGATATTAACGACTTATATAGAGCATTACATGTGTAACAATAGTATCTGAAGTACTCATTTTTCTCGCTCCTTTATTTGTGAAGTACATTTAACAATTAGTAAGTTTCAACTAAGACAAACGGGAATAAAAAAATCCCCCAATTTGTAATCGGAAGGATTAGTCTTTCGTCTATACTTAATAAGTACTTATTAATCATTTGAATCATGACAAATAAAGTATGAACTGAATTTTAAAAATGGATAGACTAACCCTATATTTTGTAGTTTGAAGTTATAAAATTCAACTTAAAATATAAATTAGTTAATCATTATTCATCCATCATTCCTTTCATAATTCTATTTTTAGAGTAACATTCTTTTTAGGGAGATGCAATATTAGCTTCAATTTCATCTAATTCTAAATCATTTATAATTCTTTGAGTAAGGAGATAAAACTTTACCGCCCTTTTTATAAACATCACATTTTTGTTCAATAGGTCATGTCTTTTGTCCGTTAAAAAGGGAGGATATGAAATTGACATCAACTTTTTGTGTAACTATAATAGTTACAGTTTGTTTCGTAAACTAATTTGAATTTCTATTTTAATGATAGTATATTTTCATTCCTTTTTAAGTGTGACAGATAGCAACTATAATCCAATAGAGGAGTAGATTCTATCTCATATGTAAAGAGTAGATAAGTTGTACCCGCCAAATTTACGATGCGCAAATACTTAAAAAACTACATTTTTCAGCTTATCCTTTTTAGAATCCTCAGTATTAATAATTGTAAACATCTACAAAAAGTTAACAAGACTGTTGTATGTAGAAAGAAATCTTTTAAAAAGGTCATAATATGGATAATAGGTAGCACACATTTAAATTTAGTAGGAGTTGTGCCACTATCAAGACATTTTTTAATAAAAGTATAGAAAAAACTCAAGAAGGTGAGTCCATTGCGTAAGCATGCATATGTGCAATTTTATGTATTGATATTGGCTTTAATAGCTTATATAAGCTTTTGCTTTATATTTTTATTTGTTTTTCCGAATCATTATTTCGTATCAGATTTTAATATCCGACTATCATCTTTAGTCGTTGAAACTACTGTATTTATCTCATTACTGTATTCTATATTATCCCAAAAAATTAAGTTAGGAGTATTCTGGGTTTGCATTACTATTGCAATAGGGTGTTTTTTGATAGGAAATTTCATATCCGCTTTTCAAGTACTTAATGTAGAATTACCAATACAAAATTTTAATATTTCTGATGTATTTCTACTGTTTTTCTTATTCTTCTTTCTTTTTGCGTTCTTTTATAAAATTATGATGGAATGTAATAAATGGGAGAAAGCATATTTACTTTGTGATTTATGCATTGTTGTTACTGCTATTTTTACATTAGAGTGGTACCTATTTAATAAACCATCTGCAAATATTTTATTCTTATCAATTGGAGATGTTTTTCTCTCATTTATTTTTCCGATTATAGATTTATTGCTTCTATTACTTGGAGTTACACTGATCTTTCGTCCTGCTATTTTCAATGCAAAAAGTAAATTGTTTATTTTTATCCTAGTATTAACTGGATTGGCTATTACGGACTATTTGTATTTTTACTTACAAGGTGATTTGTCAGAGCGTTCAGTTATATTTTTAAGGTGTTTGTATAGAGTTTTCCTATTATTTATCGCTATTGCTGCTACAATCCAAAAGAATACTTCTTCTAAAAGAAATTATTTTATTATTAATCCGACATTTGGAGAGAAACTTCTTGGTATATTCCCTTATCTTGCAGTTGCAGTCTTAATTGGCTTTACTTTGAAAGAGCAAACTTCTTCAGCTACATTAATTACGGGAAATTGTATTGCTTTTGTATTTGTACTGATTCGTCATACAATCGTACGAATGCAAAACAAAGAGTTAACTAAAACATTAAAAGTGTTTAATAATCAATTAGAACAAACAGTATCTCAAAGAACAAGGGATTTAATAAATAAATCTAATGATTTAGTAAAAAATCAAGAGAGATTTAAGTCATTATATGAGTATCATCCGGATCCTATTTTAACGATTGATTCAAGCGGTATCGTATTAAATATAAACCAGGCTGGAAGTATGTTATTAGGAAAAGAAAGTGCTGTATTGATAGGGAAAGAGTGCTTCTCTATTTTTTTAGATGAAGATAAATCTGAATTGGAAGCAGCTATAAAGAAAGGGAAACGATGTAGTTCATCTTCACTACAGTTACGTGTGAAAAATAACAATGAGAAAGATATACTCTTTTGGTATGTCACTATAGTTCCTATTATGATAGAAGGACAAACCTTTGGGAGCTATGTAATGGTAAAAGACATAACAAGGATGAAACAACAACAGGAAGAGATAAATTACCTTGCATTCCATGATACGGTGACGGAGATTGGAAATCGTATATTCTTCCAACAAGAATTAGATAGATCTATTAAGCGTGCACAAAAAACACAGGATAAGTTTGGGCTCCTGTATATTGATTTAAATCGCTTTAAGACTATTAATGATACATTGGGTCATTCGATTGGTGACAAGGTTTTAAAAGAAGTTGCCAAACGTTTTAGGACATGTCTGTCACCGACTATTCCTCTAGCAAGAATAGGTGGTGATGAGTTTGCGATCATTGTCCATAACCAAACAGAGCAACAGCTATTGGATTTGTGTAAAACTCTATTTCGTATAACTGAAGAACCATTTGTAGTAAATCAGCATAGTTTTTACTTATCTCTTAGTATAGGAATAGCAGTGTATCCATTTGGAGGAATAAATACTACTACACTTTTACAACACGCTGATATCGCTATGTATAGCGCAAAGGAAAAAGGTAACAATGCTGTTTGTATGTATGACGAGACATTATCTCAAAAAGTAACTCGTCGATTACGATTAGAACAGGATTTACCAAATGCAATTGAAAATAATGAGTTGTTTTTATTGTATCAACCACAAATTGATAGTAAGGCAGGTAAGGTTATTGGTGCAGAGGCTTTAATACGTTGGCAACATCCAGAGCTTGGACTGATTTCTCCTTTTGAGTTTATACCTATCGCAGAAGAAACGGCGCAGATTATTTCAATTGGGAAGTGGACGTTACAGAAAGCGTGTCAACAACTGAAAGAATGGCATTCTGCGGGCTTTTCAAATCTAAAGATGGGGATAAATTTATCAGCTATAGAGTTTGAACAGAAAGATTTTGTTCAAACCATTATATCTACCATAGAAGAGATAGGAGTACCTGCTAATTCGATTGATTTGGAATTAACAGAGCGAATAGCAATGGTAGATGAAAAGGAAACCTTATCGAAGTTAAAAGCATTAAAATCATATGGTGTACATTTATCAATTGACGATTTTGGTACAGGTTATTCTTCATTAGCGTATCTGCCTCTTTATCCAATTGATACTTTGAAAATTCCAAGAGAATTTGTTAATAGGATTGGAACTTCTACTGATGGAGATGAAATTATACAAACCATTATTTCACTTGCTCATACTTTAAACATGAAAGTGATAGCAGAAGGGGTAGAAACGAAGGAACAATTAACAGTGTTACAACGTAATGCATGTTATCTAATTCAGGGCTATTACTACAGTAAACCTGTAAATGAAGATGAATTTATTGGTTTTTTAAGTACAATACAAAATGAATAAGTGAAAAATCAGTATATGTATGAAATAAAGTGAAAAGACGATCTATCCATATGGATTTGAACGTCTTTTCACTTTATTTTCAGTAGTTATGCAGCAAGGTTTCAGCCTTTGAAAGTAAAATAAGTATCTATATTCCTTGTATTTAGGGCTAATGGGATATGAGGTGAAAGTTGCTTCTTGTGAAACCGCATTAGGGACAGCTCGTATATTCTTAAAGCAATTTGAAAAAGCGGAAGAACATTTCAATCGTTCCATTGACCTTTTGCAAAAACATAATGAAGAAAAATTGATTTTAATAGTAAGGCATAATCTAGGACTATTATATGCAACTCAAAATTTATCTAAATTAGCAATTCGTCATTTATCAGAAGTCACAGAGAAGAATATTGCCCATTTTAAAGCAGTGTTCTTACAAGCGCGTGAACACTATAAGCTAAGAAAAACAAATATTGTAAAAGAACTTATTGAAAAAGGATTAGCAGTTTGTATGGAATTAGGAAATGAAGAGTATGTATATCATTTCAATATTTTACGTTCTCTTAATGAAGATGAAGCAATTAAACTCTTAGAAGAAGTGAAAAAAGTATTTCTTACTTCGAAAAGCAAGGTTTATGGGATTTCGTAGAAGAATATGCAGATCTAAAAAAGGAAGAAATTATACAATAATCACATGCTATCATTTTTAATAGCTAATTAACAAAAGGACTCCTAGTTTGGAGGGGGAATTATTTAATCTTTTTTATTTAATAAAGGGATGATATTTAGTTATCTGCGCTTCTTAATTATGTTTTTT
Organism: Bacillus sp. RZ2MS9; assembly: GCF_001816185.2. Taxonomy (NCBI): domain Bacteria; kingdom Bacillati; phylum Bacillota; class Bacilli; order Caryophanales; family Bacillaceae; genus Bacillus; species Bacillus sp. RZ2MS9. The sequence goes on along the minus strand of NZ_CP049978.1, from coordinate 3,422,316 downwards.
ATCACAATTTGAAGTAAATTTCAGTTAATCTTATTTATTTTATAGGAATTATAAGTTATACTAAAAGTAGGTGCAAAATGTACCATTTGAAAAAGAGTGCATTGCAAAAAGGAATCCGTAAAGGATTCCTTTTTTGTTTCTTTTAAAATGAAGCAACGTTCTAATTATCTCTTTCTTTTTTTATGAATGAACTACCAATGTATAAATTTAAAAGGTATTTTTGGAAAATTGCCATATTCCTGTAACAAAACAAAGGTATGTTATGTGTGTTAAATATAAAGAGAAAGAAGGAAAAGTTGTGAAAAAAGTTTTGCCAATTGTTGCGTTATTAGGCATGATGAGTTTTGGAGTACAGGAAATGAATGTAAGAGCTGATACATACCACAAGGGCGATTCAAAAATTAGTTTTTGGGATTCGAAAAGAAAGGGTACTAATTTCATGAATAGTACGTCATTACCTGAAAACTATAAAAGTGCAAAAGAAGCTAATATTGAATATGTACGTTTAGCACCTGATAAATGGGCAAAAGATAAAGATTTTCTATTTGAGGATAAACCAGATACTTCTGGAAAGGATTTTCTGATAGGTAATGCAGATAACTATCGGGGATTAGTAAAGGAAGATCTAGAAAAATTAAAGGCGGATTTAGATGCCGCACAATCACAAGGAATGAAAGTCGTTCTTACAATGTTATCCTTACCTGGTGATCGATGGCGCCAATTTAATAATAATAAGAATGACGACAGAATATGGGAAGAAGAGAAGTATCAAGAACAAGCAAGTCAATTTTGGAAGGACCTCGCTCTGGAACTAAAAGATTACCCCGCGGTGGTTGGTTATAATATTATAAATGAACCACATCCAGAAACAGCTAAAAATAATAGATATAATGATTTTTGGACGGAAGATTACGAGAAATGGTATGCAAAAGTGGAGGGAACGACAGCGGATTTAAACAGATTTTATGAAAAGGTGATTAACTCCATTCGTGAAGTAGACCAAGAAACACCGATTATTTTAGATTCAGGTTTATATGCTACTCCATGGGCCTTTAAATACTTAAAGCCAGTAAAGGATAAAAAAACGCTTTACGCATTTCATATGTATGAACCATATGAATTAACGAGTCAAGGTGAAAAGAAAAATAAAGAATATCAATATCCAGGATTAGTAAAAGTAGGAGACTTAGAGAAACCTGTAATGTGGAATAAGCAGGGATTAGAGAAATTTTTGAAGCCAATTCAACAATGGTCTAAGAAAAATCATGTACCATCTAATCGAATTATTGCAGAGGAGTTTGGAATTAACCGTACTGTTCCAGGTGCTACCCAATACATGCAAGATCTTATTTCTATCTTTAACCAAAAAGGATGGCATAAATCATTCTATGCATTCCGTGAAGACACATGGACAGGGATGAATTATGAATTGGGAACAGAAAAAATAAAATGGGATGAAGAGGGTAAACCGATGCGTCAAGATAATTCACTCTGGGATGTAATAAAAAAAGATTTACAAACGCGTAAATAGTTTAGAATATTAGGCTTAAGGACTAAATGTAAGCATCTAATTCCAATAGAATTAGATGCTTTTTATTTCGAAAAAAGGTGGAGTTGAATTAAAGATTCCATCTTTTCTTTTGCATAAAGAGTACCAATCAGGTTTATTTACAACGAAAAATAAGATTTTTAGAGAATAGCTTAGAAAAAAATTGTGGAGGTTCAAACAAATGTGGTCACAATTGTTTAAACCTTTAAAGTAAAATGGAAGTTGGACAGTTGCTATACAGGCAGCAAATTTACAATATGTTTCGGCTGAGCCTTCGGGAAATATAATAGCAAATCGTAATGCAGTTAATGAATGGGAGAAATTCGAATTAATTCCGACTGGGGAATTATATACGTACGCTTTAAAAACTAAAAGTAATGGGAAGTATGTTTTGTTTGAGCCAAATGGTAGAGTAGTAGCAGATCGTACATCAATTGGGGCATGGGAAAAATTTATCTTATATAATGGTGGAGACAATAGGATATATGTATTACAAGCACTAAGTAATGGTAGATTTATATCAGCAAATGGTGGTAGAGAATTAACTGCTAATAGTTATGTAGCTGGAAGTTGGGAAAGATTTGTTATTGTATACTTCTAAACTTTGAAGTGTTATATATCTAAATAATAATGGCATGTTTAGTTTGTATAAACGCCTAATACAAGAAAGTATTAAGTATTTAATACAAGTGTATATTAACATGTAAAAGGGCTGCAAATAATTAGCAGTCCTTTTTGCATGTTAAATAAGGACTTACTGAGGTTATAATGAAAAGAAAAAGAACCCTATAGGGTTCTTTTTCAAGGCATATTAACAGTAAGGAGAATCATGAAATGCTACTTCAAATCTTTATTAGGGGAAAGATTTTGAATAAGCTTAACATACATCTATTTTTACATAAATGTAAGATATAGTAAATTGATAATATTTATACTTACTATTGCTAATATTCAATTAAGATAGTTAATACTATTTATATAGTGTTAACTGGTGTATAGTACAGTATAGATTTAGAAATTTAATATTAGATTACATTTGTTAAAAAAGTTAATAGATATATTTTTTCAAATTCTAACTAACATTTAAACGGTTTTAATTGAAATTGGTTGTGTATTAACCTTTATAAGCCAATAAAAGTAAATAAAATAAACAAAGACCCTGTAATAAATACAGGGCCGGATACAGGGTTAAGGGAACGCATAGTTTCTTAATATCATAGTAGCATATATTCTTTGTATAGCTACATGAGGATTTTGACAGAATTAAGAACAAGACAGAAAATCTGTAGGAAAGCAAATATAGTGCTGGAAATGTGATTGGAAATTAAGTTATAAGTATATTGAAATGGATGAAAACTCTTGAGTACCATGATTAAATTGCCTTTAATTATGAGGTTTAGGTTAGAGGGATAATTGGATCTTACTGAACAGAAAAAATGTTTTTTAGATTAAAAGAAGAAAAGACACCTTTTGGGTGTCTTTTCTTTAGGTAAACAGTTCACATATTGCTGAATTAGATACGAAACCATAATTCGACTACGAAGTAAATCCTAACATAATCTGAACAGAAAAAATATGTAATATTACATTTTTAGTTTTTAATTATTTTACTCAATATAGAGAAGCAACGTAAATAAAAGGGCATGCAGTCGTATCTGCAGCCCTTTTTAGGAGGAATTCAAGACACCATTAGGACACGTATCGGTAAACAGGTTCAAAAATAGTATGTGTGAAAAGAAAAAGTCCTATACCAAAAGTAGACAGGATCTTATCTTTTTTACATTTTTAAAAATGAAATGCTGTCCTTTTGAAATCAGTACAGCACACATTTGGTTTGTAATGAAATTAGAAAAAGTATACATGAAAATGGCAGACAACTATTTTGTTGCCTGCCGGTGCCAGTGGATTGAATGAGTTAGTCAATTCAATAAATTGTGCTATCTCATTACCAGAAGAGTGAAGCCGCTAGTTCAAACGGCTTAGACATAGTTTGTCTAATAAAGAAAAAATTATGAGTAGAAATTTTGTTTGCTCTATATGAAAAGATAAATAGATATTCATCAGACAAGGATAATTTAGCATATCTTGAATAGGGTGTAGGAACGAATTAAAGAAAGGGATATTTGTTTAGGAAGGGACTGACTCAGGAGTGGGACTTTCGGACAGGGTTTGGGGAGCGGTGATTGCCTTTGGCATTGCGACTAATATCGTTGCTTGTATAATGGCGGTATACATTCAAAAATATGAGCTAATGATAAATCATCTTACAAATATTTTATTTTTAATAATTATCTCTTTAACGTTTATAAAGATGAAAATTAACAGATGGGTGGCTTTAGGATTTACATTAGTTGTAATAGAGAAAGGTATTAAAGCGGGCTATGACTTCTACACACATAATTATTATAGTGTCAGTTGGAGTTTAGCTATCATTGTCTATTGCATATACGAGATGGAAAAGTATCATATTGAAATAAACGAATAGGCGCAACAAAAAGGTGTTAGTAGGTGGAATTCTTTTTAAAATACTATAAAAAAGACACTACAAGAGTGTCTTTTTTTTGAAAATACTCTATAATTAACTTTGGGGAAGGTAATGTTAGAGTATTCGTTTAGCATTATCTTTATATTTGATAAACCATGAAATCGAAAGATTTTGTGGTTTATTTTATGAACAATAGATATTACAGTATTGGCAGTGAGTTATTAACCATTTTAAGCATTAGGGGAGAATGGATTAAAAGTCTAACATCGAATAACGGTTCCGGAATATAGTGTTGCGAAATGATCTCCCATATCCCAAACGGTACTTGCCTGTATATAGCCCTTAAAGCCTTCTGAAGAATAATAAATCTCTTTTGGTATACTTTCTTTAGTTTGGAAATGTGCTTTAGAGTACTTTACATAATGGTTTTTAACAACTTTTGCTTCTGGAACAATAGTGTTTTTTTGTTCCAATTTTGGCCTAGCACTAGAAGGTGGTATGAATTTTATATTGTCTTGGTAATTAGGATCTAAGGTGTCAGCTTGTACACTGTGTGACGAAACAAAGGTGCTTAGACTACTTCCCGCGATTAAAGTTGCAAATACTAACTTTGAGAATTTTGTTAATCTACTCATTCTATAATCTCCTTTTTATTATTTTGTAAGGTATCTCCTTACACCTCACAGTCTATATCCACTACAAAAGGGTGTACATACATATTGATAGACAAAATTCTACAAAATACCGCATGTTTTTGGGATTTATGTATAATAATCCAATGTCTAATAATCTATCAAAAGTAAAAAGGTAGGTCTTATATAAAAGAAAATGAATAATTTATGCAGGTAATGTATATGGAATTATTGTTTAAATATTCTAAAATGAGTTGATAAAGATGTTGGTAGGTTTTTTGGAAAACAAATAATTCCCTAGGTGAAATTTGGAAGGAAGATTCTCTGTTAGAGTTTTTATAAGGGAATTCATTTTCGTAGATTCAAAATGTAAAAATAACTAAAAGAGCAAGTGTTTCAATGGGTAAAAAGCTATGTTGAGTCTTTTTTTTCTGTCGGTGGTCGTCTAATCAATGAAATGACGAATGCTTATGATAGTTTGTGTCTAGCAACATTCGTGTATAAACGAATGAATTAAGAAAAGGGTGAAATATTGGATAACTCGAAATGGATGCCTTTAAGTAATGTTGATGATGATGAGGAAATTTGGGTAGGAGCAAGAGTTAGGGTGTACAATGTTGGTATGAATAGAGAAGATAAAGAAAATAATTTCTATGAATATATTATTTCTTATATCTACGACAACACTAACTACTTACAACTAACTAATTTAACAACAGGAAAAGCAGGTTATATTATTTGTGTCATTGAAAAAGAATTACCAAATAATTATGCTTTGGGCAGAACATTAAAGCAAAGAATAGGTTTAGAAAATACCTATTTTAGATTTGAATAATCAACAAATAAGGGAAGCACCAACTCTAAGGTGTCTTCCCTTATTTAATACTTTTTATCAATAATCAATATTAACAGAGCCTAAATAAAAAAGTGAGAAAAATGATAAACACTCTTCTCACTTTCATCAATTAGGGTGGCATATACATAAATATGCGTTTGGGTGGATTTTGGATGAAAAATCCACATGCATAGTATAACAAAAAAATTATGGCTTTTCGCATGTAATATTGCATATGAAAAATAGTAAAGTTTTAAATTTTAATATTAACAACTTATATATATGTGTTACAATGTAATTCTCTAATTTATTTTATTCTCCTATTTAGAATTTATAGTTTAGTGATTCAATAATACAAAAGTGGTTGTAATAAATAGATAAAACGATGAAATAATACAGTTAGAATGGTTAAAAGGCAGTTAAATATAAGTATTAAAAGAAATAAATTTACTTATTTATGTTTAGTGAATGTATTATGGTAAGAATTTCATCCGATTGGATTAGCGCTAAACTAGATTTTTATCCAAACAAATCCAATAATTATTTTTTAAATGAAGTATATGTTGCATCAAGTTTATTTGGAATAATTCGTAGTCTAATAATTGCTGAATCTAGAAAAATAACATATTCGAAAGGAGAGCAGATAAAACTCTGTCTGTGAAAATTAAATCTATAAATTATAAAGTACGGATAATAGAATGTAATTGTGGTTTCATTTCGAATGGTACCATAAATGAATGTGGAAAAGTAAAGGAGAAAAATTTAAATAAACTATATAAGTAGTAAAAATGAAAAGGAGAAGTAGCTAGTGTTTAATATAAAAGAAAGATTGGGGCAAATAAAGCTTAAAACGAAGTTGTCTATGGCATTTATAGCAATATTAATTATACCAAGCCTTATCGTAGGAGTATCATCTTATAATAAAGCAAAAACAGATCTTAATGAAACAATTCTACAATCAGCAAAAGATAATATAAGTATTTTAGATAAGATTGTTGATGATGAATTAGAAAATAAGCATACAGATATCACTCATTTTGCAAAGGTACTCACACAAGGGGATTATAATCCTGAACAATCGCAAAATGTACAGAATAAATTTGATCAATATATACAGTTACATCCAGAGATAGAAACGATTTATACGGCATCCAGTAACAATCAATTTATTCATGCACCTGTTGGAAAAATACCAGAAGGGTTTAATCCGCTAGAAAGCAGTTGGTATAAGGATGCAGTAAAAGCAGATGGAGAGATTATTGTTTCATCTCCATATAAATCAAAGTCTACAGGAAATATGGTAATTGCAATTGCAAAGCAGAATGCAGATAAAAGTGGTGTCATTGGCGTAGATTTGAATATTAAAGATATCGTAAAAACATCCAAAATGATAAAAATTGGGAAGCAAGGATTTGTATCTATAGTTAGTCAAGATAAAACTATAGTTGTTCATCCATCACTAAAACCTGGAGAGAAATTAGATAAAACTTTAGTGGATGAATTGTACAAGACAGAAGATGGAGTAATTACTTATAGCCTCAATGGTGAAGATCGAAACATAAGCTTTAAGACAAATAAAAAAACAGGTTGGAAAATAGCTGGCGTAATGCCTACGAAAGAAATTGAAGAAGCTACCAATCCTATTTTTTATAAAACGCTCACTATAATAGGTGCTTCATTATTGTTAGGTGGAATTGTAATTCTATTCATACTCAAATCTATAATTACTCCACTAAGACAATTAGTCATTTCAGCTCAAAGAATTAGTCAAGGAGATTTAACCGAGAAAATAGATATTCGTTCAAAGGATGAACTTGGTCAATTAGGTGGTAGTTTCAATACAATGGCAGAGTCGTTACGTAATATTATTTCTCAAATTAACACATCTGCAGGACATGTAGCTGCGTCTTCTGAGGAACTAACTGCTAGTGTAGAGCAAGCAAGTGTTGCGACAGAACAAATTACAAAAGAGATGGAAGAAATCTCGAACAGTGCAGAGGTTCAAAATAATGAAGTTGAGTCTGGAGCTGAATTAATTGGTGAGGTAACACGAAATATTCAATATGTAGCTGAGAATGCATCTGAAGTATCGGCTTCATCCATATACACTAAACAAAAAGCAAATGAAGGTGAACAATTAGTAGAACAAACTGTAGCACAAATGCAGTCTATCCATCACTCTGTTTCTCAATCCGATAATGTCATAAAATTATTAGATAAGAAATCACAGCAAATTGGCAGTATATTAGAAGCGATTCAAAATATTGCGGAACAAACAAATTTATTAGCATTAAATGCAGCGATTGAAGCAGCTAGAGCTGGGGAACAGGGGAGAGGGTTTGCAATTGTTGCCGATGAAGTTAGAAAGTTGGCGGAGCAATCATCCGGATCTTCAATGGAAATTGGAAGTTTAATTAAGGAAATACAAGCAGACGTACATGAGACTGTAAAAGCTATGAATGAAGTAGGCGTAGAAGTACAGTCGGGAATTAGAGTTGCTAACGATACAAAACAAAGTTTTTATGAGATTTCAAAATCTGCAAATGATATTGTGTCAAAAGTGCATGGTATGGTGGAACTATCTAATACAATGACTACTGATGCAATGAAAGTCGATACATCGATTGATCAAATAGCTATGGCTGTAAAAGAAAATTCTTCAAGTATGCAAACGATAGCTGGTTCATCTGAGGAACAACATGCTTCTATGGAAGAGATAAATTCTTCAGCAATACAATTAGCACAGATGGCGGAAGAACTTCAAGAGTTAATTGGTGGATTTAAGATTTAAGTTGAGATTCTAGGAGAGAATGCTAGAATCTTGTTACAGAGTGGAAATGAAAAATCTTATAACATAGTAAATAAGTATAATATGTACTCTCTATGCGTATTGAACAGGCAGATAAGCCATTTAAAAACCCTCCATTTGGAGGGTTTTTAAATACATTTACATTAAATTTGTGGTGGTGCACCACCATAATCGCCAACACTATATGAAGGAGCAGGATAATGCCCATGAGTAGCAAGCTGATCTGTTTTAGAAAACTGAAAAATTCCCACCGTTAATACCCCAATAAAAGCAATGCTTGATAATAATAAGCTAATTTTTTTCATTATTTTAACACTCCTTTTGCGATTGATTTTTGTCTTGCTTGATAACAAATATGGAAATAGTCACTTACTTTTTGGTGGTTCTCTAATTGTCTACATTTTGTGGCAAATAATTCGGCGTATTCGACAACATATTCCCATAATTCTTCTTCCTCAAAGTATAAGATTCCTTCTTGAATGATTTTTTCTAATTCTTCCAATAGAATATTTTCATTTAATTTTTTTAAAATAGAGAAGTGGTGTGTATATTCTTCGTTATGAATCTCTCTGCAAATCTGTAGTCCCTTATCAATGAGTTGGCTGGCCGTTGATTGTTCTCCTAACTTATAATGTTCCTTAGCTTGTAGGAAGATGGCCTTGAAGTGTGTAGGGATTTTCTCTGTTACTTCTGAAAGGTGACGAATAGCTAAAGTAGACATACTTTGATCAGAATACAGCCACCCCATAGTATTTTTTACGTATAACAAGGAATCTTCTTCCCTATTTTTTTGTAGTAAATCAATTGCACAATGTAGATATTCTTCTGCTTGTTCGTACTGTTTTAAATAGATGCAGCAACCACCTAGCAAACTATTACAAAAGGCTGTTTTTACTTCATAACCTTCGTACTTTGAAAAGATTGCTCTCGATTTATTTGCGTATTCGATAGAAGCGAGATTGTTATAGGTATGGTGATAGAAAGTAGCAATTCTATAGTAAAATTCGGCGTGTTCAATTTCATCTGGTATAGCTACCAATATTTTTTCTGCTAGTTTATAATGTTCCTCTGCCTCAGTATAATTTGATATAAAAGTGGAATGAATGGATTTGAAAAAATGATAATAGAATTGTAGAAATTGATCTGTAGGCATATCATAATCGCTAATAGTATCAAAACTATTTTGTTGAATACCAAGGCTATCTGTTAAGACTTTGTAACGAAATTCGAGTAGTGAATAGTATAGTAACAAATTTTGATCCTGATGCTCTTGATTCGGTTCAATGCTTAACTTACTAATTTTTTCATCAATTTTCTTTTTTAGATTAGTAGCTTTTATAACTTGCTGAGATAGCATAGATCGATACCAGTCGTTCAATAGAGAGGTTAATTGCTCATTTCCTTTTACTGAGACACTCATAATATACGCCCCCATTTTCTAAAAAAATCCTAATCCAATTTAATTATAAACATCATAACAAAATAGAAGAAAAAATGGAGTGATATTACAATATTTTTCAAGAAAATTCATAAAAAACAATCAATTCGTGTCGAATATACGTAGAATAAAACATCCAAAAATAATCAAAAGATGATATGAGTCTTTATACGTTCTATTAGGTGAACTAAGAAACTGTGTTTGAAGATTTATGAAATTTCTTTTTCTTAAAACGATCAATTATGTGTTAATTTTTAGATTATTTTATCGGATAAATATAGTATGTATCCCACCAAATGTATAAATCTTGCGTATGTAAATAAGAAGAGAATAAAGGAAATAAAAAAGAACTTGTAAGAATTCCTACAGGTTCTTTTTTAGATAATGTAAAAGGTGAAACAGACTATGTCATTATTTGTAATAGTAAAATTATCTTACGTATGGTTTTGTTTTATTTTATCATTTTAGCCAAGAAGACTCCCTCCATAAGGAACTCACAGCAAGTATGGGTAAGTGGGAGTAGTTCAAAGCATGCAATATTGTTTGATTTGGCTAATACATAGATTTCTCATCTCAGAACTGGTGTAAGAATTATAATGTTTATACCATTCTATTGTATTTTCTAAAGTCTGTTGTAGGGACCATTTTGGCTGCCAATTAAGATTGAATTTTGCTTTGCTAATGTCAAGGTTTAGTAAATTTGCTTCATGAAAATTTATTGGACCTATATTTTCTGCTGTCCAATCCCCGCAGCCCCAAATATCTAGTAAACTGGTCACTAATTTTTCTACTGAAACAATATTGCTTAGGGATGGCCCGAAGTTCCATGCTCCTGAAAAAAGGATACCATTATTTATAATTTTTTCTGTAAGGAGTAAATACCCGCTTAAAGGTTCTAGTACATGTTGCCAGGGTCTAATAGCAGTAGGATTTCTAATAATAATCTTTTTGTTTGATTCTAATGCTCGTATACAATCGGGAATAATTCTATCTATTGACCAATCACCACCACCAATTACATTACCAGCTCGAACACTTGCAATTATTTTCTTGTGTTGAGAAAATTTTTCTTCTGAAAAGTAAGAATTACGATAGGAAGAAATTAAAAGTTCGCAGCATCCTTTGCTTGAGCTATATATGTCATGGCCGCCCATAGGGTCAATTTCACGATAACCCCAAGGCCATTCTTTATTTTCATAGCACTTGTCACTTGTCACCATAATTCCTATTTTAGCTGATTCATGTAATCGAATTGCCTCTAGTACATTCATAGTTCCTACAACGTTTACCTCGTATGTTTCTCTAGGATATTCATATGAATACTTAACTAGAGGTTGGGCAGCTAAATGGAATACAATTTCAGGTTTATAATCTGTAAAAACCTTATTTAATTTATTAAAATCTCTAATGTCTCCACGAATATCAATTATATTATTTTGAAGGTTAGTAATGTTAAAGTTATCATTTTTATTTTTAGGATCTAATGAATATCCGATTACAGCAGCACCTAATTCATTCAACCATAGGGATAACCAAGAACCTTTAAAACCAGTATGTCCAGTAATTAAAATTCTTTTTCCGTAAAAAGCATTATTAAAGTTTTGGTTTAACAATTAGTCCACCTCCTTTAGTACCCTATTTTTAGGGAGTTAGGTATAAATGTTTATTATTTTTATACCAATTAACAGTTTTTATAATTCCTTCTTCAATATTAATTCTAGGTTCCCAGGAAAGAGAGTTTTTTATTTTTTGCACATCCGCTTCAGGAACCCATCTTTCATTTGTTCTAGAGGAAATTGCACCGTAATTTGGTCTGGAATTGGTTTTCAAATGTTTGAATAATAATTCTACATAATGTTTCAAGGGGTGAATAGTGCCGCTCCCAATATTAAAGATTTCATTTTGTACAGTAGTATTTTCTACTGCTAGGATACAGGCATCTATTACATTTTCTATATAACAATAATCTCTTAATTGATTACATAAAGTTAAATTTACATCTTTGTTTTGTAATACTCGCAAGATTATATAGCTAAAAATTTTATGCGGCTCTTCGCCTTCTCCGAATATGCCAAAAGGTCTTAATGTTATAAGATTAATATTGTTTTCGCTAGCAATTTGATGGGCCAGTATAGTAGCAGCAGCTTTGGTACTTCCATAGATGTCCACAGGAGTTAGTAACATATTTTCATGAATAGGTTCCATCTTGTTACCGTATTCAGAACTACTCCCAAAATTGATGATTTTTTTACAATTCACCAATTTTGCTGCTTGAATAATGTTACAAGTCCCTATAACATTTGTTTCTATAGCATGGATGTAATCTGTATGGGCAGAATTTACACCATAGGCTGCCAGGTGAAAGATATAATCGGGATTAATTTTCTTTATTGCATCTTGTACTTGTTTTTTATCTCGTATATCTATTTCATAGGTTTCAATATATTTTAGAATATCCTTTAGTCTCCAAGAGTTTGATGGTGTTCTTATGAAAAGAACAATTTTTGCTTGTAAATTTAAAAGTCTTCGTGCCAAGTGAGAACCAATAAAACCGTATCCACCAGTAATAAGGAAAGTTTTATTTTTAAATGAAGCAATCATAGTGATAATCTATCCTTTATTAAGATGTATTTTTAGTTGCTGAAATAAATAGATTTATTTTTAAATAAGGAAAGTATCAGTCTTAATTGTGATGAGGGGAGGGGTATTTAAAATAATTTTTTATTGTTGTTGTATCAATTTGGTCAGCAAATAAAGAGGAGGGAGATTTTTGAAAAGTATTATGAAGGGTATGACATGTCTTGTTCAATTGTTCAATATAAGGAATGTATATATAATCTAAAACTGCTGGAGGTAATTCTAAAGTTTCTTGTTTCCATAAATCGAACTCATTTGGATTAATAATTTGCATACTTCCAAAATGAAAAGCTATTAATTCATCTTGATCAATAAAAACTTTATTATCTGTTTTGGATATAGAACTGCTATTTAAAATGACATTCCAAGGTGCTGCATCAATACCTTTATGAGTCATGATTTTTATATTAGAAAAGATGTTAGGAATGTGATTTAAATATTTTTGGTCACCCCATCTATTCATTTCAACATCATATTGATTATTGCAATATTCTAGGCATTTATCTTTCCACCATGTTAAAATTTCTTTACTATTTTGATCATTTTTGAAGCCTACTAAACCAGCTTGGTATATACCGTGTATGCTTTCAATTTCAGTAGAGCTTCTTTGAGGGCAAAGGAATACAGAGTACTTCCACCATTCATCAAGAATGATATTCGGTGCTGTAAAGAAATACATATCAGCATCACAATATATAATGTGATCAACTTCCGGATAAAGACTAAGGACATGTAGACATAGGGGCGCTTTTAATGTCCAACAATATTCTTGTAAACTTCTATCATTTTTTATACTGAGGAGCTCATGATTTTCAATTTCTTTTACCGGAATTAGTATGGCGTGCTTTAATTTTAATTTCTCTAATATTTGATAAGTTAAATCATCCATACAACAAATCCATACAGTAAATTTAGCGTTGAAATTTTCTAAGGAATAATAAGAGGTCAATCCTTGAATTAATCGTTCTTTACTTATAATCATGGAAAAGTTCATAAAATGATTGGATTGATTCATTTTTCTTCTTAATTGTGAATCTTTATATAAAGTTTGAGCTTTATTTATATCTTTTTTACTTAAAAATTGTTTAGTATCTTTATTGAATTTATCCTTTAATTGCTTTAAAACAAATTGAATTCTCTCTAAATACGGAGTGTAAATATGGTTTAATATATTATTGGGTATTGAAATTTCTCCCAAAGACCAAAGATCAAAATCATTTTCAGTAAAGATAGTAATACATGCAAAATGGTAAACAACTAGTTTGTCGTTTTCAATAAATATATCGTTTTTAGTCTTGTCAATTTTATAATCGTTATTATATATACAGTTCCAAGGCGCAGCATTTATACCTAAGTTATTTGAAATTTTTACTTTTGGAAAATATATAGGGATATAATCTAAATACTTTTGGTCTCCAAATTTCCCCTCCTCAGCCTCGGCACTGCACCAATCTATACATTTATTTTTCCACCATCTTACACTTTTTAGTCCATAGAGATCATTCTTAAATCCAATTAGACCAGCCTGATATTTTCCATACATTTTTTCTACCCAATCACGATCTCTTTGGGGGGTTAGGAAAATAGAATGGTCACCCCATTCCTCAAAAATAATATTAGGGTCAGAGAAAAAGCATAAATCACCATCACAATATAGAATAGATGGTAAATCATAATTGACCAATAAATATTCTATCAAGACAGATTTTAAAGTCCAACAATATTCATTTACTTTTCTTTTTCTCTTAATTGCTTTTAGTTCACGATCTTCCAATTCTTCAACTTGTAAAAGGTTTACATTAATTAAACTCATTTCTTTTAATAGTGAATATGCAAAAGGATCTATACAACAAATCCACAATGTGAATTTTTCTGAGTACTGCATTAATGATTGCTGTAAAGCAATAATTTTCAAGACATACTCACTACCTACAATGACGCAGAAATGATTATTTAGATCATGTTGTTGATTATAGAATTGGGGATCAATTCTTTTTTGAGTATTTTTTTTGGAGAGATTTGAAGCTTTAATTCCTGTTGAAAGTGGGTTAACTATTTTCTCATTAGAGGGGATATACAATCGAGGTAAACTTATTTTTTTATCATTAGAGTTCAATGCTTATTCAGTCCTCTCCACTAAAATTTATTTGGATTCCAACTTTCATTTACAGTTTTTAAATCTTTAGGTGTATCGACACTAGCCCAAAAGTCATTGTGTTCATAGACTGCGAGCTCATTGTCTTTTATTAAATTTCGAAGAGGATCTTCTTCTAGAACACAATCATCATTATTACTTAAATAATCGAATATTTCTTTGTTAAATACAAAAAAACCGCCATTAATTACTTCATCAAGTAATGGTTTTTCTTTAAAATCAATAGCAATTCCATCTTCGACCGCCAATAGGCCGTATTGACTATTTTTTTTAATTCCAGTTAATGTAGCAATTTTTCCTTTTTCTTTATGGAATGCTATTAGTTGATCAATATCTATATTGGCTAATCCGTCACCATAAGTTAATAAAAAGGTTTCACCCTGTACAAAGGATTCAAGTTTTTTTAGTCTTGCCCCGGTCATTGTATCAATTCCTGTATCTATAAAGTGTATATTCCAATTTTCTAATTTCTGAAGTAGCGTATATTGACTGGTTTTAAAATTCAAACTAAAGTCATTCTCTTTCCAGCTAAAGTCCATAAAATATTCCTTAATTTTCTCACCTTTATATCCTAAGGGCAAAATGAAATCAGAATGTCCATATTTTCTATACCAATTCATTATATGCAAGAGGAGAGGCTTTCCTTGAACTCGAACTAATGGTTTGGGAATGTCCTCTAAAATTCCTTGCATCCGAAGCCCTTTTCCGCCACACAAAATTATGACTTTCATAGATTTATTTCCTTCCTCTCAATATATTTTACTAATTTAAACTATGTAGTTTGTTTGGTAAATGTATACACGGTTGTACCATAATGACAATCAACTAAAAAAAATATGTTAGATTTATAATTCAGATGTTGATTAAACGTGGAGAATACACATTGTAGTTTATCATTAATTATATGTAAATTAGGTTCTTTTAAAATCTATGCTTTAGTTTATTTAATATTAATGAAAGAAATTGCTTGTTCTTAAGATAAAAGAAGGGGAAGGAAATCAAGGGAATTGAAGAAGCTTATAATGAAATATCCAAGAAGACAAAATATAAGATAAAGTATGGAAGTAAGTAGTCGTGAATGCACTACATAAGCAGAATATGCTGATCGCATAAATGATTATACAGAAATCAACAGAAGAATAACAAAGGGAATTAGCCATTTGAAGGAAAATGGAACAACTATTTTTACATTTTATAAATTCAAAAAAGAGCACCGCATAAAGGTGCTCTAGTGATAGAACTAATTTTGTAAAGAACTATTTATTCAATAAAGAAGGACTTACGAATTATTATATGAACGTTTTGTTAATTAAGTGTGTATCAATTAGACAGGAATTTTATTTCTCTACACCTATTTGATTTTACGGACCAAATCATGTTAAAAGTAAGAAGGAAATTATTAAGTTAATGTTATTTTGTTTAAAATAACATCCCAATCGGAATCATCACCTTCCCATCTATCCTGATAACGTGGGAGTTCAATTGAACAAACTCGCGATATTCCCCAATTTTGTTCAACAATATTAGATATACCCTCCTTGAAATTAACAATAAGGATATTAAAATTCTTATTTGTAATTTTAGATAATACGTTTTGTAATTCAACCGCTTCATCTCGATTTCCCCAAATTCTAATGAATAAAATGGATTCACTACTATTTATTTTTTCAAGGAATTGATTAATTCTAGTGTCTAATTTAGCTTTAAAAGAAGGATAGGTTGATTTCAAATCCTTTTCTGAATTAATAGGAAAATCATGCATTGAAAAACAATTATAATAAGTGTCCTTTATACAGTAGGTAATTCGTTCTGCCCATTTAATTTGATTATCAAATTCTGATTCAATAAGACCGTAACTTTCTGAACCTTCTATAATCATATTTTCCAACTTCATAAATTTTTTAAATCGATTTTGAAGTAATCTGTTTACATCTGAAAGTGATGGATAATAAAACCAATCTAAAGGTCCAGAAAATGTTCTTAAATTGTGTCTTTTGATTTGGTTGGTGACTTGACACAATCCTCCTAAACTTACAATTACGCCATAGGATTTTTGTATATCTTCTAGGTTCATCCTCATCATCCTTTATAAAAGTAATTTAAATTATCTGTTCAGTATATGATGCAATAACATATTGATGTGGACCTATATATCACAGTACATAGAGCTAAGACATTTGTATAAATTTAAAAAGTCAAATACCTAAGTTGAGGGATTTCATCTTTGATGTTATATCATGGAGTTACTATTGGAATGAAAGCTGGTAGGGATATTGCGCCAGAGTTATATTTTCTGCAGTAACTTAATTTAGAAAACTGTTCTTGATTACTGTAGTAAAATTGTTGTTTTTAAAACATTACTTATCCGGATTCATGAAAAGTATTTTAATATATTATCTTATATAACAATATATAGTTTTGATATTAAAACTAAAATATGGAAGTAACATAGTGGATTTACGCATATAGTAATGTTGATGGTAAAATTAACAAAATTTTCATTTAAATCAGATAAAATTATGGTGTTTTTAACTTATAATAATGTTACTACGATGAAAAAATGGCTACTAATTAGTTAATTTAAAAATCAATTTTAGATAGGAAGAGGATAATGAAGACCAGAGATAGTTATAAAATTATTGTAATTGGTGCTGGGACAGCAGGACTATCTTCTACTGCACATTTATTACGAAATGTACCCCTATTTAAAGAAAGTATAGCAATTATTGATCCATCAAAAAAACATTACTTTCAGCCACTATGGAGTTTAGTGGGGGGAGGAATTGTTTCAAAGGAAAGTACGATGCGTAATCAGGAATCGCTTATTCCAAAAGGGGCAACGTGGATCCCTAAAAGTGTTGTTAAGTTATTTCCATCTGAAAATAAGATACTTTTAGATGACGGACTGCTACTTGAGTATGAAATTCTTATTGTAGCAGCTGGTATACAAATAAATTGGGACAGTATTAAAGGCTTAAAAGAGTCTATTGGCACTAATGGGGTATGTAGCAATTATTCTTATACATCTGTTGATTCTACTTGGAGAGAAATCGAAAAATTTAAAGGAGGAAATGCGCTTTTTACCCACCCTAATACTCCTATTAAATGCGGTGGTGCTCCACAAAAAATTATGTACTTAGCAGAGGAGTATTTTTGTAATAGTGGTGTAAGAAACAGAAGTGAAGTAATGTTTTATTCTGCAAACAATAACATATTTCAGGTTCCACGATATGCAAATACTTTAGAACAAGTACTAGAAAGAAAGCAAATTATAACGAATTATAATAAAAATTTAGTGGAAATTATCGCCGAAAAGAGAGAGGCAATTTTTGAAGATACGCAAACACTAAAAAGAGAAACCGTACCATATAGTATGATACATGTTGTTCCACCAATGGGGCCACCTAATTTTATTAAAGAGAGTGAGATAAGTGATCATCAGGGGTGGGTAGATATAAGCCCTTATACTTTGCAGCATGTGCAATATAAAAATATTTTTGGACTTGGAGATTGTACCAATTTACCTACCTCTAAAACTGGAGCAGCAATTCGAAAACAAATACCCGTCTTAAAACAAAATATTATGGACGTACTTAGCGGAAGAGATTTACAGGCTAAATATGATGGATATACATCATGTCCGATTGTTACAGGATATAAAAGTCTTATACTTGCTGAATTTAACTATGAACATGAGCCTCAAGAAACGTTTCCATTTAATCAAGCGAAAGAACGGTATAGTATGTTTTTACTTAAAAGATATATGTTGCCATATATGTATTGGAATTTAATGTTGAAAGGGATTCTATAGGAGAAGATAAAAAGTGGTTACAAAAATTGAAAATTAATTTGAAATAACTAATTGGAGGGAATAGCTATGCTTTTAAAATATTTTTATGATGAAAAATTAGCACATGCTTCCTATTTAGTCGGTTGTCAGAAAGAAGGCGTAGCAATCGTTATTGATCCTAGTCGCTATATAGAACAATATATAGAATTTGCCAAGAAAGAGGGGATGGAAGTAATTGCTGCGGCTGAGACTCATATTCATGCTGATTTTCTTTCTGGGTCTAGAGAACTTTCTAATCTTTACCATGCAAATTTATATGTATCTGATGAAGGAGATTGTGATTGGAAATATCAATATCTTAACGAAGGTCGATACAAATTGGTTAGAGAGGGCACAGAGTTTAAAGTAGGTCATATAAAATTTAATGTAATTCACACCCCAGGGCATACGCCTGAAAGTATTTCTTTTTTAGTAACTGATACAAGTCAAAATAATTATACGAATGATAAACCGATAGGAATATTCACAGGTGATTTTATATTTGTAGGAGATATAGGAAGACCGGATTTATTAGAAACTGCAGTCGGTATTAAAGATACTGCAAAAATAGGAGCGAAACAATTATTTGATTCTATACAAAAAATAAAAATACTTCCTGATTATTTGCAAATATGGCCATCACATGGTGCGGGAAGCGCATGTGGAAAAGCATTAGGAGCAATTCCAACTTCTACATTAGGTTATGAAAAGATGTTCAATTGGGCATTTCGGTGTAATGAAGAAAGTGATTTTATATCGACTTTATTGACGGGACAGCCAGAGCCTCCAAAGTATTTTTCATTAATGAAGAATTTAAATAAGTATGGTCCGCCAATTCGTAAGAAGAGAAAAAGTACTGCTATTAATACAGTAGAAGAACTTCAAGAAATTTTGAAGAGCGTTTATCAAATAGTTGATATAAGGGATGTAGAGAGTTTTGCTGCAGGTCATATCGAGAAGTCAATTAACATACCTTATAACAATTCTTTCACAACTTGGTGTGGATGGTTATTAGATTATAAAAAAGAAACTTTAATAATTCTAGATGAGGAAAAAGTTAAAGTAGAGGCAGTTATTAGAGAATTTGAATCTATTGGGTTAGATAATATTATTGCTTTTGCACCCTTAAAAGTAATACAAAGACTTGATAGATTTGAAAGTTACAAAGAAAAAACATCGATTGAATTATATCCGCATATAAAAGGTGGAAGCGTTAAGGTTATCGATGTGCGTAGTAAAAAAGAGTGGGAGGAAGGACACCTTCATGATGCAATACATATCACTTTAGGTAATCTATTTGAACAACTAGATTATATACCGAAAGATTTTCCAATAGTTTTGCAATGTCGAACCGGATTACGTTCCGCTATAGCAGCTAGTATTTTACAAAGAGCTGGTATAAAGGAAGTAGTGAATTTAAAGGGAGGATTTCTTGCATGGAAAGAAGAAGGGCTTCCTTATACAACATGCAATCTCAATGTGTAGGAAAATATTATATGCTAGGTAAGAATAATTAAAAGAAGTTATAGATGACGTGTTAGAAAAGGGAATCATAATTGTCGCAGATTCAGGAAATACATTAGGATTATTAATTGATTATCCAGTTAAATATGAAAATGTAATATTTGTTTTAGCATTAAATAATTTAACATTGGATCCATCTTTTATGGAATGGCAGTGTTGGAAGTACTTAGGTATTATCAATAAGAACCCAATTTAAAATTCTCTTGGATGCAAGAGAATTTTTTTATTGGGAATAGTAAGGGGGAGGGGAGGTGCATTACATATGGGAAAAGGTAGAAGTAATAATGCTGGTAAAAAGCAACCGAATTTTGATGATTCATCTAATTTTGCTAAACAAAGCCAACCGACAGAAAAGAAGAAGAAATAAGAACAGGAGCTCTCTTGATAAAGGGAGCTCCTGTTAAAAGTGGACTGACGTTTCAGAATAACATATCGATGGATTAACCCAATAGCCATAAATACAAGGTTTTAATTTTTCGAAGGGCACCTAATTTAATATTATTGTCCTGCTTTTTTATACTTATTGACGCGTTAAATCCATTTAAAATGCTCCTTAATGGCGTTGGGCGTGACCTTCATTAAAATTTTTTAAACCTAATGGGACTTACCATTAAGAGGGCGAGGATTAAAGTAATCCATGCATTACTATATGAAAACAATGCCATACCAGCCAATGATAATCCTGCAGCTGGAATAGGTAATCCCTTAAAATATCCAATAGTTGGTTTAATACTAAATTTAGCTAATCTTAAAGCACCCATTGTTGGGAATAGGATAAATGCCAAAGAAGTTAAAATAGAAGGTGTTGCTATCGTATGAAATAAAAGCGCAGGAGCGACGCCGAAACTAACAATATCAGCTAAGGAATCCAATTCTACGCCAAACTCACTGTTCACTTTTAATTTTCTTGCAATTCTTCCATCAAGAAAATCTAAAACAGCTGAAAAGAAAATGAGAATGGAGGCTGCTCCTAAATATTCACTCATATTCAAGGTGATTGAGAAAACACCGCACAATAAATTTCCAATCGTAAATAAATTCGGTATAACTTTTACAAGCTGATTAAACAAGTTTGTTCCTCCTAAATTAATTAAACTTCACATTTCTGTAGCAATTTCTATATATTCTTCCGTTATTCTTAAAAATATATGACCACTGTATTACTGTAAGCTAATTAAATTTCGATAAGAGAAAAATTGATTTCTTAAATGTTCCACGGGTTTATAAAAATGTTTAATCATTTTCAGTACGCGTTATTGAATATTAGCACTTGATAGTTGATCTTTCGAGTAGTCAGGGATTTTCCGGTTCTGGTGCAAAAAATTAAAGGTAATTAAAAATAATCTCTAAAAAGGAGACATAATGATACTATTATTTTAAAAAGGTTCGTGGTTGGTATCGAATATAAAAAAATAGAATTTTTATACAAAAATCACCCGAAAGGGTGCCTTTTGTACCTCTTAAAATGACTGAAGATGTGTTTACTTGAGTTCATTAGGTAGTTAGAGGTTGATAGACTATCTTTAACGAAAATGTTGAGTAGTTCATCTTCATTATATATCAATTTAATAATGATTGGGGATTTAGAAAGTTCCATGGAAAGTACATATCAACCTGATTGGAAGATTGGAAATTTAATAACTGGTGATACATTTTACTTAACGCAACATTTTGGTGCGCAAATGAAAATTTTTAAAGTCCACACAAATGGTACCCTAGAACGATTCCAAACAATAGAACCAGAATTAAAATAAAATTTTTGTAGCATCAATTAAATTCATTTCTTTTTATGCAAACACACTTTCAGCGGAACTAACTTCTTCACTATTTTGCGCTGGAAAGACTGTATAAAAAATGGTTACGTTTTCTGATCTTGAAATAACCCTCTCAAATTGCAATCCTGTTTTTTCTAAAAGCTTTACTGCATCAACAATAGAAGTAATTGCTACAAAAGTTTTTCAAATAAAATTTATAAAAGCTTGATAGGTAATACCAAGGGAAAAGACCGTAGCTACTATATGTGCAGTCCATTTAGGCATATTTAAATTTAATACGGTATTGTACAACATTCCATATACGATACAAATGATTAATATGAATGCAATGAATTGAAGAACTAATAAAAATAGCGGTTGTTCCATTTATTCTCACTTCCTTTATTTGATATATTAATATAATTTATTTAAATGTGAAAGTTTTATTTCTATGAATTTCCAAAAAATGTGATATGAAAGGCATAGTAGTAATCACAAGAATTACTGCAAAACTATAAATGGAACTAAAAGTATTATGACGAGATCAGTAAAATAGTAAAGAAGGTCACCATTCACGGCGACCTTCTTTACTATGCGTTATACCAAAATAATTTTAAATCTTCTCCTGAATCTGAAATGATTTTCTCAAATCGTAATCCTACTTTTTCTAAAAGCTTTCCTGAGGCGATGTTATCTACAGAAGTAATTGCTACAATTCGTTTCATGCCGAGCTTTTGTACACCGTATTCGATTATCGCAGAAGCTGACTCGTAGCCATATCCTTTTGAACGGAATGTCTCTAAAAAGGCAAACCCGATATCAACGTCTTCTAATGAATCTCTTTTAATAAGGCCACACATACCAAGTGGAGTGAGATCTTTTTTTCGTTCTACTAAGTAAAGGCCGAATCCAAGTTTGTTATACATATCGATGGGACCGTTTACAATATAATTTTTTGCATCTTCTAAGTTACTAACTCCTTTGTCACCGATAAACTGAATCCATGCAGGATCGTTTACTAACTCAAGAATAAAAGGAGCGTCTTTTATATCAAACCAGCGAAGATTAAGACGTTCAGTTTCAAGAACTATCAATAATTACACCACCTTTAAAAAGTTATAACAATTAGTATGGATTGTGTAAAACAAAAGTGCAACATATTTTAATGGGGGTGTTTGTTCACATAAAGTTCGTTTGTTTTGTATAGAGAGATATCTTATAATTAGGATTAATTGTAAAGAGTGAGATGCTTATACAATGACTCCTAGGTGACTAGGAGTTTTTACTATATAACTATCATTATTACTAAATATGACACACTATACATTCTACTCAAGGAGGTACATAATGAAGAAATTATATAATGCATCGTTTACGTATTTGATTATCGGTTTATTATCAGGGATTTTCGCTAGGGAGTATGGTAAGTATAAAGGGATTTTAGGGTCTACTTTGTTAAATCTTTTGCATACGCATACACTTGTACTTGGCTTTTTCTTCTTTTTAATTGCTTTAGGATTAGCAAAAGTATTCGCGTTTCATGAAGTGCAAGGGTTTAATAAGTGGTTTGTTTTACATAATATTGCATTAACATTAATGTTAGGTTCGCTAGTAGCGAGAGGGCTTCTTCAGTTAAATGGAGCTGACTTTAAAGGGTTAACTTATATTGTAGGATTTTCTCATTCGTTGATGGCAGTTACTTTAATTTGGTTTATGTTGTTAATAAAGAAATCGTTTAAAATGTAGTGAAAAAGAACTTGTAGCGTGTGCTGCAGGTTCTTTTTTGTATGTTCAGGTTTAATAATCTTATTTTTCTAATTATTTTGTATAAAGATGGTATACTTGTTTTAAAATTAAAAAGGAGAGTTGATTATGGAAATAACAATTGAACATGTAGTAAATGAATTAAAAGGCATACTTCCTGAAGATCGAGTAGTAATAAATATGACAGTACGAGAGTTACATAGTAAAGATGAATCTTACCATAGTAGTAGTTTACCTGATGTAGTTGTTTTTCCAAAAACGACCGAAGAAGTTAGCGCGATAATGAAAATAGCGATTCAGCACGGAACAGCTGTCGTTCCATTTGGAGTAGGGTCCAGTCTAGAGGGACATGTAATTCCTTACGAAAAAGGAATTACAATGGACTTTTCTCTTATGAACAAAATACTTGAAATAAGAGAAAAGGATTTTCTTGTGAGAGTACAGCCAGGGGTGACGCGCTCTCAGCTTAATAAAGAATTGAAAAAGTATGGATTATTTTTTAGTGTAGACCCAGGAGCTGATGCAACGTTAGGAGGAATGGCTGCTACAAATGCGAGCGGAACGACAGCGGTAAAGTATGGGGTAATGCGTGATCAAGTTCGAGATTTAGAAGTCGTTCTTGCTGATGGAGGAGTAATACATACCGGGAATTTAGCAGCGAAGTCATCATCAGGTTATCATTTAAATGGTATTTTCGTAGGCTCAGAAGGAACACTTGGATGTTTCACGGAGTTAACTTTAAAAGTATACGGTATACCAGAACATGTTATGGCTGCGAGGGCATCGTTTCCAACTATAAATGATGCAGTAGAAGCTGTAATTAACATATTACAAGCAGGTATTCCAATCGCGAGAATTGAACTTGTTGATGAATTATCTATGAAACAAGTAAATTATTACAATGAAACAAGTTACAGAGAAGAACCGACACTGTTTTTAGAGTTTCACGGCAATGAAGCAGGGTTAAAGCAAGATATTGAATTTACGAAAGAAATCGTTCTTGATCATAAATGTATAGAAATTGCGTTTGAGACGGAAACAGCAGCGAGAAATAAGCTGTGGGATGCAAGACATAACTTAGCGTACTCTTACGTGCATAGTTATCCTGGTAAAAAGCTAATGAGTACAGACGTATGTGTACCAATTTCGGAATTAGCTGGAGCGATTCAACATGCGAAAGAGGTATTACATAAAGTAGGGCTTATTGGCGGTATTCTCGGTCATGTTGGGGATGGGAATTTCCATGTACTCTTAATGATTGACACAAATGATAAGGAGGAAGTGAAGAAGGCAGACGAAATAAATGAAAGTATCGTTCAGTATGCTCTTAAACGAGGAGGAACGTGTACAGGAGAACATGGCGTTGGAATCGGGAAACGAAAGTATCAAGAAGAAGAACATGGGGCGGCATTATTTGTAATGGAGAAAATAAAGAAAGTTCTTGATCCGCAAAATATTTTGAATCCGAAAAAGGTGTTTCAATTAAAAGATAGGGGCTGAGTGGATGAAAGTAATATAGCTGGAAAGTATTTTGCATTTTGGACCGGTTGCTGCACTCCCAAGTGTATTAGCGGCAGTATGGCATAACATTGCAGGGCCAATATTAGCAACCATCTGGTCAAAAAATAAAAAGAATACTTTCAGCGATGAAAATGTATCAATAAATATAGAAAAATAGGAATGATAAATAATGCAAAAACGTATTGTACATTTTGAAGGAATGGTTGTATTTTTAGCCACGATTTATATGTATTCGATATATGAGTTTAGTTGGATTATATTTTTTGTATTCCTTTTAGCGCCGGATCTATCAATGTTAGCATATGGGATTAATAATCACGTTGGTGCGAAAATATATAATGTATGTCACACATATATCATATCCATATTAATTGTTCTAATAGGTGTCTATTTTAAGATGGATATCGTTATAATGATTGGCTTAATATGGACAGCACATATTGGAATGGATCGAATGTTTGGATATGGATTGAAATATGAGACGGATTTTAAGGATACTCATATTCAACGGTTATAATTTGTTTTGAGAAGAGGGGTACGTTGAAGCAGAGAATTGCTATCGAAGAATATAATGTCAAATGGGAAAGTGAATTTAATAAAATATACACTCTTATTAACAATGTAATGGAAGACAGCATTGTATCTATTGAACATGTTGGGAGTACATCTGTTAAAGGGCTTGCATCAAAACCAATACTAGATATTGATATTGTAATAGAAGAGTACGAAATTTTTCATGAGGTAGTAAAAAAACTTGAGAAGATAGGGTACTATCATCAGTTAGAATGGAGCTTTAAAGGAAGAGAGGCGTTTGGAAGAAAGGATACGTTCGTTCCATGGAACGAGAGAAATACAGTTTGGATGGAACATCATTTATATGTGTGTGATAAAAATAGTGAAGAGTTGAGAAGGCATATAGTGTTTCGAGATTACCTTCGTGAACATACTGAAGTAGCTAATGAGTATGGAAACTTGAAGGAAGAGTTAGCAAGAGAGTCGAAAAATCGATCTAGTTATATTGAGGGTAAGACCGTATTTATTACAAATATATTAGAAAAAATAAACTAAAGCAGCATGGAATACATGCTGCCTATTGTTTTGAAATAGAAAGCTGCCATTATAAAACAAATACAAACTGGCCCTGTTGATTGATGCGGTTACTAAATATAATAGGAAACAAAATAGAAAAGAGCGGAAAAGAGGGAGCTTATGTACATACCAAAATATTTCGCAATACAAGATGAAGAGATGAAGTACGAAATAATGGAACAAAATAGCTTTGCGACATTATTTTCTCAACATAACGGAGAACCATATGCAACGCACTTGCCGTTGTTGCTAAATAGGGAAACTCTTACTTTACATGGTCACTTCGCACGGCCGAATGAACAGTGGAAAGATATTGGGACTCAGCAAGTACTAGCTATATTTCAAGGACCACATAGTTACATCTCTCCGTCATGGTATGAAACAAACAATGCAGTACCAACATGGAATTACGTTGCAGTGCATGTATATGGTGAATTAGAAATTGTTGAAGATGAGAAGACATTAGTAGATTCTCTTCAAGATTTAGTAAATAAATATGAAGATCCAGAGAGCACCTACTCACTTAATGATGTAGATCCGAATTATATGGGAGGATTAAGTAAGGGAATAGTTGGATTCAAAATAAAGATAAATAAAATAGAAGGAAAAGCGAAGTTAAGTCAAAATCATTCTGTAGAGAGACAGAATTTAGTTGTGGAGAAACTTGAGAAAGTTGGTAGTGAGGAGAGTAAGAGGATTGCGGAGTTGATGAGAAAATAAAGCCTACATGAAAGGGAAATATTCTAAATAAGCGTATTTAAAAAGACCTTCTTAATTGAAGGTCTTCCGTTTTTTAAAGTGCTTTTTCAGTTGTTGTTGAGTTGTAGTCTTTACTTACGTCAACGGATTGAACAAGGTCAGGTCTTTGGGGTGCAGGAAGATCAGCATGACCCGCTTGGTATGTAAATGAACTATGAATGCCAGTAGCCAAAATACCGAAAACAGATAGTCCTAAAAAAACAGAGCTAATTTTTTTAATCATTTCAATGCCCCTTTCTCAAACGTTTTTTCTTTTGCTTGTAACGCTTTATGAAAATATTCACTTGCCTTAATGTGGTTATTTTCACTATAAAATTTAACAGCTAATTTTTCTGAGTATTCTTGAGTGTAGTTATATAATAATTCTTTGTCGAAAAACGTAATTCCTTTAAGGATAATTGTTTCTAATTCTTCAGAACCAACATTATTATTTAGTTCGTTTAGAATTTTAAAATGATATATATATTCTTCATTATTTAATTCCGTACAAATTTTTAACCCTTTTTGGATTAATCCTTCAGCGATACTTGTTTCATCTAGTTTAGAGTGTTCTCTTGCTTGCAAGAAGAGAGCCTTGAAATGTGTTGGTTTCTTTTCGGTCACTTCTGATAGGTGACGGATTGCGAGTGTGGAGAGGTTTTGACTGGCATACAACCAACCCAAATTATTACGTACACTTAAAATTAATTCTTTTTCATCAGATTTCTGTAAAAGGTGTATTGCTGAATTATATTGCTCTTCTGCTTGTTCATATTGTTTTAAATATACAAATGAGGCACCTAATGTATTTTTACATAATCCAACTTTAACTTCAAAGCCAGTTTGTTTATCGAAAATCTCTTTAGCCTTAGTTGCATATTCAATAGATTCAATTGGTTGGTAAAAGTGATAATGGAAAATCGCCATTCGATAATAAAATTCAGCATGCTCTAGATTATCAGTGTTATTTACTAATAATAACTTAGCCTGTTCATAATGTTCGCTAGCTAAGTTATAGTCTGTGGTTAAAGTTGCATAAATGCCTTTAAAGAAGTGATAGTAGTAAGACAGTGGATGATTGGATGAGATTACGTAAGAATCTATTTTATCAAAGCTATCTTTTGAAATACTTAAACTATCTGTCAAAACTTTATGTCGAAACTCTAGTAAGGAATGATATAATGATAAATTTTCATCTTCTTCAAAGTTTAGTTCCTTTTCCTCAATTTCATGCTTTAAGTTTGTCGCTTGGGACACATCTTGTTTTAACATCGCTAAATACCAGTCATTAAATAATTTTGTAATTTGTTCATTACCTTGTAGTTGAACGTTCATGAAATCCCCTCACTTTTTGAATATTCTTATAAAATATAGTATCAAAAATAAAAATATTTAGAAATGATGTTTTATATTTCTCAATATTTGTTTAACAAGCTTACGAGTAAGTCTATTGGAATAATGTAGAATTTGTTTTGGATTAAAGAAATGGCATCGGGGGATGTGCATTTTAAAGTTTTAGTTGAGTGGGGGGATATAAAAAGGGTGCGTTCACACAATTTATATGAACGCACCTTTTTACATATTAAACAATCAAGTCCCACAAAAAGTACGATAAGGGCGATTCGTCGGTGCAGGCGGAATGCAGTATTCTTCTTGATCTGTCGAATACGCATAAGGGTTTGATAAAGCTTCAAGAAGTTTCTCCATTACGCTAAAGTCTCCATTTGTAACAGCTGCTTCTAGTGCTTCTTCTACACGATGGTTCCTCGGGATGATGGATGGGTTATTATTTTTCATCATTTCGTAGGCGTTTTCTTTCGATTGTTCTTGTCTTTTTAATCGAGATTGCCACAGTTTGTACCAATCTTTATATTCAGGACTTTCAAATAGAGCTGTATTTTCAATAGCATCAAGAGTTAATGAACGGAATGTATTTGTATAATCCGCTTTATATTTCTCCATCATTTTTAAAAGTTGCTCAATAAGTGGTTGATCTTGTTCTTCGGTACTAAATAGTCCTAATTTCTTTTTCATTCCAAGGAACCAATGGTTTTCATACTGTACGCTAAATTTCGAAATTTCGTCTTGAGCGATTTTTAGTGCTTCTTCATCATCTTCGTGCAGAATCGGTATTAAAGATTCTGCTAGTCGTGCGAGATCCCATGCGGCCATATATGGTTGATTTCCATATGCATAACGACCTTGTGTGTCAATAGAGCTAAATACGGTTCCTTGGTCGTAATTGTCCATAAATGCACAAGGACCGTAATCAATTGTTTCGCCACTGATCGTTATATTGTCAGTGTTCATTACACCGTGAATAAATCCAACAAGTTGCCATTTTGCGATAAGACTAGCTTGTCTTTTAATGACTGCTTGTAGTAATGCAGTATATCGGTTTTCATGGGATTCAATTTCTGGGTAATGCCTTTTTATCGTATAGTCAGCTAGTGATTTCAGGTCCTCTATTGAACCACGAGCTGCAGCATATTGAAATGTACCGACGCGTATATGGCTACTAGCTACTCTAGTTAAAATTGCTCCAGGTAACTTTGTTTCACGATATGTTGGTTCACCGGTTGTGACAACTGCTAAACTGCGGGTAGTTGGAATATCGAGTGCATACATTGCTTCGCTAATAATATATTCACGTAGCATCGGACCGAGTGCAGCACGACCATCTCCTCGGCGTGAATAGGGAGTAGGGCCAGAACCTTTCAGTTGAATATCGAAACGCTTACCTGAAGGAGTAATTTGTTCGCCAATTAAAAGAGCACGACCGTCGCCTAACATATTAAAATGTCCGAATTGATGGCCAGCATATGCTTGAGCTAATGGATGAGCTCCTTCTGGGAGTGCATTACCAGCGAAAATAGCAATTTCAGCTTCCTTTTTCAGTTCTTCAGGGGTCAAGCCAAGAGATATCGCTAATGAATGGTTTAGTTTAACTAACTCCGGTGAACTTACGGGAGTAGGGGGGATTTCTGTATAAAATGATTGTGGTAAAGTCGTATAACTATTATCTAAATTCCAACCTGTTTCATTATTTTTAGTCATTGTATCTCCTCCTTTTTGTATTTTAAGTTATGTATTTGTACGTATGTATTCTTTGTAAAGTTAACTAAAAGTATAATATAATATTTCCCCTTGCAATCTATTGTAAGGACTTCATTGCACTATGTCTATTTAACAGCAAATTTAAAACCTCCATTTTAAGAAAATGGAGGTTTTATTATTATTTAATTTTTACAATTATTTTTCCTTTTGCTCTTCCAGACTCTGAATATTCCATTGCTTTTTGCGCATCTTCAAAAGGAAAAACTCGATCGATTACAGGTTTGATTTGTCCAGCTTCAATATAGTTTGCAATAGTACGTAATTGATCCCCACTTGGCTTCATAAATAAAAATGAATATTGAGCATTATGCTTTTTTTCAAGTGCAGTAAGTTTTTTGCTGGCTAATGAAAATAAGAGAGTTTTAAAGAAGCCTGAACCAAATTCTTTACCGAAGCGAGCATTCGGCATACCTGAAACGGAAACAATGTTTCCTCCGCTTTTTATAATATTGAATGATTTTTCAAGTGTTGTTCCGCCGATTGTATCAAATACTGCATCATAATTTTTGAGTATTTCTTCAAATTTTTCTGTTTTGTAATTAATAATTTGATCTGCGCCAAGAGACTTTACTAAATCGGAACCAGCTTCACTAGCAGTTGTTGTAACGGTAGCGCCCATTATTTTTGCTAACTGAATTGCGAAAGTACCAACACCACCAGACCCAGCGTGAATTAATATTTTTTGTCCTTTTTGTAAATGCATAATATCATGTAGTGCTTGATAGGATGTTAAGCCAACGAGTGGAATCGACGCCGCTTCCTCAAAACTTAAATTTTTTGGTTTTAAAGCTATATCATCTTCATGAATGGCTATATATTCCGCGAAAGTACCGATCTTATTTTTTCTTGGACGTGCATATATTGCATCGCCGACTTTAAAACGAGTTACTTGCGATCCAACCTTCACGATGACACCGGAAAAGTCATTACCAAGGATTAGAGGCATTTCATATTTCAGTAACATCTTTACTTTTCCATCACGTATTTTAAAGTCAATTGGGTTAATACTAGCTGCATGAATTTCTGCGAGCACTTCATGTTGATTTATTTCAGGAGTAGGTACCTCTGCCATGCGCATTGGAACTTTTCCGTACTTATCAATTATCATTGCTTTCATTTCTTATACCTCCAAATTTTAATAAAAGTTGTGCAATAGTTTCTCAATATCTAACACAAGATTTTTTAATACACCTAATTTTGTACGTATATCAATATAATAAAAGTTTTTTGTACCTTCTTTTCGCATTAAAATAATACCGGCTTCTCGTAAAATCCTTAGGTGATGTGATACCGCTGGCCGAGAAAGGTGTGTTTGTTTCGTAATTTCTCCTACACGTAATCCGGTTTGACATTCCGTTTCCATGAGAACTAACAAAATAGCTTGACGTGTTTCATCGCCAATTGCCAATAATACTTTTTGAGAATCAATAAAATCTTTTTTTATAACATTTAATTGTTCTTGTTTATTCATTTCAATCACTTTACCTCCAAAAAATTAGTCGAAAGGTTTAAGATGATGAACCATTACTTCGATACGGTAATGCTACATGATTGTTGCATGAGGTGCAATATTGAGAAAGAAAATCGAGACGAATGAATTTTTTATTGTTGAAAATTATAGGGAGATAGAAAAGGGATTGGAAGGATTACATAACACAATAGATGAAGTTTTAAAAACAAAAAATGATGTAACAATAAAATAAGCGGTCGTAACCTTGTATAATCCATAAGGTTACGACCGCTTATAATGTTTGTATTATTTTTGATTTTTACGATAGAACATGGTTCAACGTAAAGTACATTCTTTTGTTTTACACTTTCATACAGACACAATTCAGGTGGATTATAGATGTATGAAAAGGTAAAAGGAATTTTGGGGCGTAATCTATTTATATGATAATTCAAAATGAAATATAAGTCTATATTTTAATGTTTTTTTTGATTATATTTATGTCACTGAGCTCAGAACAATGATGTGGAGGGTAAATATATGAAATCGAATTATGTACCAGTTTTAATTGTTGGAGGGGGATTATCTGGGTTAGCGTCTGCGTTATTTCTTGCAAAACATAATATTGAGTACTTACTTATTGAAAGGCATCCGTCTACTGCCATTCATCCGAAAGCAGGCGGTCTTACTTTACGTACAATGGAGTTATTTCGAGAATTAGGCTTGGAAAAAAGAATTAAATTGGCAGGTAAAGCATTAGAGAACTGCAGAGGAAGAATAGCGGTTCATACAATAGCTGAGGCGAATAAAGAAGAATTGGAACAAATGAGAGCGACGCAATACGGAAACGATGAAGAGTTACTTCAAAAAATAGAAAAGATTAGTCCATCAAAACAAACTGCGTGTTATCAAATTATTTTAGAAGAGATGATGTTACAAGAAGCGAAAACATTAGGCGAGCAACTATCTTTTTATCATGAATTAGTTTCATTTGAACAAAATGAAAACGGGGTAAAAGCAACGATTCGAAATCGTGAAACAGAAAAAGAAAGTGTCATACATTGTGACTATGTAATTGCAGCGGATGGAGCGAAAAGTAAAATACGTGAGCAGTTAGGGATTAAAACTGAGGGTCGTGGAACCATTGGTGGCTATTATATGAATATTTATTTTGAAGCTGATTTAAGTGAGTTTATACAAGGAGATGCATTCGGTTTTTCGATGGTACTTCATCCGGAGGTTCTTGGTGCACTTATCCCGGTTGATAACGTAAAAAAATGGATTTATCATGTAGCCTACGATCCATTAAAAGGAGAGGGGCTAGAGGACTTCACTATAGAACGTTGTAAACAAATTATTCAAATAGCAATTGGAAGTACAAATGTTGAATCAAAAATATTAAGTGTTTTACCGTGGGAAGCCGCTGAAAGTACAGCGGTGAAATTTCAAGGAAATCGAACCTTTTTAGTTGGCGATTCTGCACATATTATGCCGCCAACAGGAGGATTTGGTTCAAATACAGGAATACAAGATGCGCACAATCTAGCTTGGAAATTAGCGGCTGTTATAAAAGGGAAGGCAAAACCAAAATTGTTAGAAACATATCATGAGGAGAGACACTCTGTTGCAAAATTAACGACAGCTTATGCAAGTAGTTTACTGTTTCGTGCTGCGAATAGAGAGGAAGGCAGTTTGAATAATATGGATGGTTTAGCTGTTACAGTTGGATATCAGTATTGTTCAGAGGCGATTATAGATGATTCAGTCACTCCGCATAGAATGGATAGCATAGAGTTGAACGGAAGACCTGGAACGCGAGCGCCACATTTATGGGGAACGTATGAGGGGAAGAAAGTTTCTACATTAGACTTATTCGGTAACAGTTTTGTATTACTTACAGGAGTAGAAAATAGTTCTTGGGCTGAGGCAGCACATGCTGTTTCAGCTAAATTAGGAATACATCTAAAAGGGTATCGTGTTGGCTTAAGTGGAGACTTTATTGTTCCAGAAGATATTTTTAGCAAATTATATGGTATAGAGAATGGAGGTGCTGTATTAATTAGACCAGATGGCTTTATCGGATGGCGTTCGGAAAAAACGGTAGTAAATCCAGATATAGTATTGGAAGAGGTAATGAGAAATTTATTATGTGATTTTTAAGTAACTACAGAAATATTGTTTTATGTACTTCACTGTACTGAAAAAAATATTCACAAATTTCAATAGGTTTGATATGATTAAATTCGACAAGTTAATAGAGGCCGGAGATATTTGAGAAAAGCCATAAATTTATTTAGGGATACAGGAGTGTATTCTAAATAATTTATGGCTTTTTTTATTGAATGAACCGTACAAAATAGGGAGTTACATGTGAAAAGGAGGGCTATAGAAATTAAATAGGATAATACTAGTTTTCTATATTAATAATATAGAAAACATTTGTAAGATTGGAATTTTAATATAGGTTTATAAAAATAATGAAAGTGTGTCTTCTATTTCGTGTAAATCTCATTAGCTTGTTGAAATTTGCAACGTAGGAAGGGTTTGAAGGATGAGAAAGATTATTAGCGTTTTAGTTATTTTCTTTATGACAGGAAGCATCTTTGCTGGGGGAGCTGTTCATGCGAAAGCAGAAGGAAAGCATGAATGGAATACGAATAAGTTTTTAAATATTGCACATCGCGGAGCAAGTGGACATGCACCTGAGCATACTTTTGCTTCTTATGATCTAGTGAAAAAAATGAAAGCGGATTATTTAGAGTTAGATATTCAATTAACAAAGGATGGCCAATTAATTGCAATGCATGATACAGCAGTTGATCGCACTACAAATGGAACAGGCGAAGTACGAGATAAAACGTTAAGCGAAATAAAGAGTTTAGATGCTGGATCATGGTTTAATAAAGCGTATCCAGAAAAGGCTAAGCAAGAGTATGTTGGGCAAAAGGTTCCAACTCTTGAAGAAATCTTCCAAAAGTATGGAAGAAGTATGAAGTATTATATTGAAACAAAATCACCAGATGTGTATCCAGGAATGGAAGAGAAATTGTTGGCGTTGTTACAAAAATATAATTTAGTAGGCCAAAACATGTCTTCTAGCCGTGTTATGATTCAATCATTTAGTAAAGATAGTTTGAAAAAGATTCATAGTATGAATGAAAATATTCCGTTAGTTCAATTGCTTTGGTATTATCCAAATGAAAACAATGAAATTGTTGAATGGTCTGGTATTACACATGAACCGAAAAGTGTAACAAATGATGATTTTCAAGAAATTAAAAAGTATGCAGCTGGTATTGGACCAAACTTACGTAATGATAACGGAGAACTAATTATTGATGAGTCATATATGAAAATGGCTAGGAAAAATGGACTGTTAATTCACCCTTATACAATTAATGAGAAACCCGATATGAGACTGTTAATCAAATGGGGTGCTACAGGAATGTTTACAAATTATCCGGATCGATTACATAGTGTATTAAAGGAAAAATAAGTGGAAAAGGGTATACCAGTGTTTTAGGTATACCCTTTTTAATTTAACTCCCCGATAAACGTAATCTCTTTTTCATAGCATTCATCTGCATCATAAATAATTTCTTGAAAGTGAAGCGTTTTGAAGGAATGACAAACTGAAATTTCCCATGTCTCCCAAAAATCAATTTCATTTGAAAGAAGAATCCATTTTTGAAATTCACTATCTCTATTAAAGAAATTATGAAAGTAGTCCTCATTTTTAAATATAATGATTTGCGAATCCCACAAATTATTTATAGAAATCAAAACAACAACTCGATATGTATGTGTATCGCTCGGTTTCATATTTATTAAATGATTTGCTTGATTTAATAAGGTTTGAATACATAATCGTTTTACTTTTCTAGGCGTTTTACAAGAATCGATAAAAGCTTGCGAAACTGGCAATAGCATATTCCAATATTCATCGTTATAGAAAGTAGAAGGGAATGTTTTTGTATGTTCCTCAATTCGCTTTATCATAGTGTTTGTTTTTCGTTTCATACCACGTATTTTCTTTTCACGCATTGAGAGTCATCTCCATAAATTTTTGTAATGCAGCAGAGTGATATATATCTTTTCTAGTAATAAAAGTAGTAGGAACTTTTTTGAAGCTATTTGGCAAAGGATTGAATGATATGTCATGTTTATGACCATTTAAAATAGACTTCATCATAATTGCTACGCCTATACCTGATTTTACACATGCGAGTATCGCTTCAATTGTTCCAAACTCTAATACTCGTTTAGGTGAAATTCCTTCTTCTTGAAGCCAATCTTCTAATAAATTTCTATAATAGCACCCGTGACTAAATGCAAGTAAATTCATGTCTCCTATGTCTTTAAAGGAAGATAAAGGCTTTTTGCTAATGAGAACTAATTCTTCTTCATGAAATATATTTGTATGAAGTTCAGCATGCTGAGTGGTTCCAGCGATAAACGCCCCGTCTAGTTTTCGTTCTAATACAAGTCTAATCAATTGTTCCGTCGTATTTGATTCTAAAATCAATTCGACTTTTGGGTATTCCTCATAATAGGCCATTAATATAGATGGAAGTCTTACAGCGGTTGTAGATTCTGTACATCCAATTTTTAAAGTGCCTCTTGGTTCGATCCCATTACTTTGAACTGCTTTAACAGATTGATCCATTAAGTGGATAATTTGTTTGGCGTATGTTAATAAAATCTCACCGTTAGAAGTTAAAGTTACACCTTTTCCGTTTCGATAAAATAAAGGCACACCTAATTCGTTTTCTAGTTGTTTCATACGCATTGTTACGCCAGACTGTACATAGTTTAAATTTTTAGCTGCATGAGATATGTTTTTTTCTTTCGCAACTTCGTAAAATACAGTTAAATCTTTTATATCCAAGTATCATCCCTCCAGAAAAGGTATCATTTTTTTTGATGGATTACATGATAAATCTTTATTTTATATGATATCAGAACTTTCATACAATGGAAGGGGATGGAGGGATTATTGTGTTAATGGAAGAAAGGGTGAATAGTACTTATAAGTGGGTTATGTTAATTTTTGCGACGGTTGCTCAAACAACAGCGACACTTATAACGTATGGTGTTGGAGCGTTTGCTTTATTTTGGAAAGAAGAATATGCACTTACGAATACGGAGATTGGATTGTTAGTAAGTGTTGTAAATATAGGACCGCTATTTTGTATGCTTTTTGTCGGGCGGCTACTTGATCAATACAATGAAAAGTTGTTAATTTCGATAAGTTCATTTTTACTAGGAAGTTCGTTTTTACTGACTAATATGGTCAATGGATTTAATGGGTTACTCTTTGTACTTTTATTAGTAGGAACGTTTTATAGTGTTTCGCAGCCAGGAGGAAGTAAGGTGATAATGAAGTGGTTCTCAAAAGAAAATCGCGGGTTAGCGATGGGGATTAGACAAGCCGGTATACCGATTGGTGGTACATTAGCGGGAGTATTGATCCCGTTTCTTACAATAAAATATAATATGGCCTATGCGGTAAATAGCATTGCATGTATTTGTATAATTGGAGGGTTTTTATTTTTTATATTTTATAAGGAACCATATATTCAAGAGAAAGTTAAACAAGAACGTAGTAAACTTTCTTTTTGGATGCAGTTAAAAGAAGTGATGTGTAAAAAAGAATTGTATGCAATTTATATAACTGGCATTTGTATGATTTCATTGCAAATGGTGTTAGTTGCACACTTTATAAAATTTTTAGTATTGGAACAATCAATCACGCCAATTTTAGCTGGAAAAGTATTTTCCGTTATGTTCTTTTCTGGAATGGTTGGTAGGGTTATATTAGCAGCTACTAGTGATTTGTTTTATAAGGGAAATCGGCGTACCCTCTTATTTATAACTGTTTGTATTTCTATTTTCTTCATTCTAATATTAGTAATGAGCATACATACAATAACGAATGTATTGTATGGTGTAAGTGCATTGTTAGGGTTCTTTTCAATTGGATGGTTTAGTCTTTTTATAACTGAAGTTGCGGAATCAGCAAGTGAAGAATCGGTAGGGATGACAGTGAGTTTTGCACTTACATTAAATCAAATTGCTATTATTGCTGCGCCTGCTTTATTTGGTTATATTGTAGATAAGAAGGGATATACGTATGCGTGGTTATGCATAGTTGTATTACTAACTATTTCAGCGGTTAGCTTATATAGGAAGTATAGAAAATGAAGGAATGTTAGCAATGTAAATTTTTTATGAAGAAAGTCTAAAGAAATGTTGAATGAGCGACATTTCTTTTTTTATTTGTTGTATAATCAAAATGTAAATGAGATTCGTTTTCAATTTCGTTCATTACCTCTTTTGAAATTACCTGTAATTTTAGCCATAATTAGCTGTTTTTCTTTATTGTTATTTGCATGATTTATTTTATTTAAAAATTTTTCAGCATCATTTCCTTTTAATGCTATAATCTGTTTTCCGTAATATTCAATTAATAACATGTTATTTTTTGTTATCCGATAATGAAACATCTTATCATCTAAACGATTGCGTTTATCGGTGTTTTTCATATTACATCTCCATTCTTTTTAGTATGTAACAAATGTTACAAAAGAATTTGAAATTATATTGTAATGCATCCGATTGTATGTTGGAAATTTTGCAAGAAAGAAATACAATAGAGAGTAGTCAAAATTGAAAGTGAGAAAAAGGAATCTAGTTTTAACAGAGTGAATATTAAATAATATTATAATATACTTGATAATTAAAAGATATAAAATAGAATGGATGTACGTTAAGTGAAACTAGATAAAAGAGGGCTCCTAGTATGTTAAAGAAATGGTTAATCATTTTCTTTATTTTTGCTGTTTTTTGTGGAAGTGTTGTTACACTAATACATGCAAATAAAGGAAAAAAATATGATGCAAAGGCATTTTCTAATGTAAATAGTAAGCAAAAAGATGTTAAGCAGGAAATTGATGCGAATGAGAAAAAGCGTTATGAAATTGCAGCTGGAAAACTAGATCAGTACTTAAAAGATAAAGGATTTAATGGGAGTGTTCTTGTAGCAAGTAAAGGTCATGTCATTTTACGAAAAGGCTACGGTTATGCGAATGTGAAAGATCAAGTACTAACAACGCCAAGAACGAAATATCGCATTGGCTCTATTACGAAAACAGTTGTTGCAATATCTATTATGCAACTAAAAGAAAAAGGGAAGTTGAACATTGAAGACAATGTAAATAAATATATCCCATCGTTTCCAGCAGATAAAAACATTACGTTACGAAACTTGTTAACACATACGTCTGGATTACCAGAACAGGGACAAGGTAGTGTTGACGCAGCATCACGGTTAAAATTAGTAACGTGGATTGGGGCACAAACGTTACAATTTCCAGCAGGGACAGGATGGAAATATACAGATTATAATTATATGGTGCTTGCATATATTGTAGAAAAAATATCAAATAAACCACTTGCTGAATATGTGAAAGAAAATATTTTGAATCCTGTTGAAATGCATGAATCTGGAATGGGCGCAACACTCCCAGAAGATATTTTCTTAGCAGAAGGGTATACGAAAAAAGATAATAAGTTAATAGCCACACCTCGCTTAAAAATGAACTGGCTGTATGGTTGTGGTGAAATGTATACGACTGTTGAAGATATGAAAAAGTTAGATGAAGCTATTATGGATGGTAAACTACTTTCTAAACAAAGTGTATCAGATATGTTTTCTGCATCACCTGCAAGAAAATATGGATTTAGTTTCTATATTTACCCAGATTATTATCATAACCACGGTGTATTAGCTGGCTGGAACACTTTTAATAATTTTAACTGGGATAAACGAACGTTTGTCATATTATTTTCTAACGTCCAAAATGGTATGAATGATGCATTTAATCAAGAATTTAGGAAAATGGCGAATGATTTAATAGAAGGAAAATAATTATAAAAAATCGGTATTGATATGGAATTATCAATACCGATTTTTTTATTTTGTAAAGTTTTACTTACTGAATAAAGTGAAACTTTAATCAGTGGAGAGGCTTTGTTCATCCACCACTGAGTAGAAGCCCTCATCAATCGGGCTTTTACGGGCAACAGGGCCCCACTTAAATTCTTTGCTTCCGCTGAATTTTGAGGTGGGGGTCTTACTGCCCATAAATAGCGGGATAAATAGGTAAGAAAGGTGATTGGCATTTGAATAAATCTAAATAGGTAGTTAAATGTTAAGGAATGCAAAGAACAATTGGTAATTTTTACATTGATAAAAAAGCTTGAGCTTCACACTATGTGAAGCTTTACATTATTGGAGACAAGAACAGGAGGTTGAAAAAATGAAAAAAGCAATAAAGTTTTGTTTAATAGCTACATTATCTACAACGATTATTAGTGGATGCTCTTTTGAGGGTAACAATGAAAATGTTAAAGGGAAAGAAGGGGAAAAAGTAGAGGTACAGAAAAATGCTGGGAAATATACGATGCCAGATGAAAAAGATAAACATGAAGGTACATGGCTACAATGGCCACATGAATACACATATGGTGAAGAGTATAAGAAGGAAGTTGAACCTATTTGGGTTAAGATGGCAAGTGCTTTAACTGAGGGTGAGAAAGTCCACATTGTTTCATATGACCAGGAAGAAAAAGAAAGAATCAATAACCTTTTAACAGATGAAGGGTTAAATATGGAGAAGATTGATTTCTTTATCGCGCCTACTGATGATGTATGGGCAAGGGACAGTGGACCAATTTTTGTTTATGACAGCAATAAAAATCTCAAAATATTAGATCCAGCATTTAATGGTTGGGGGAAGAAAACACCGTATAAAAATGATGCTCAAATACGTAAGAATGTTAGTAAACAATTAGGAATTGAAAGAATTGATTGGGGAAAATTTGTCCTTGAAGGCGGCGCAATTGAATTAGACAGCAATGGGACTGCGTTATTAACTCGAAGTGCGGTGACGAATAAAAATAGAAATCCTGATTTATCAGAAAAAGAAATTGAAAAATATATAAGTGATCTTGGGGTATCAAACTTTATTTGGTTAGACGGAGTACCTAATTTAGATATTACGGACTTTCATATTGATGGATTTGCTAAATTCCATAATAAATCTACCATTGTAACGATGAAAGAAGATGACCTAGCCGAATGGGGTTTATCTAATAAAGATATGGATACATTGTTAGATGCAAAAAATGCTTCAGGACAGAAATATAAGTATGAATACTTGCCGCTTAGTAAAGAAAAGGTTGCTTTAGAAAATGGAAAAACTCTCGATTATAAGGGGTCATATATCAATTATTATATCGGAAATACAGTTGTATTAGTGCCTAATTATAATGATCCGAATGATAAAATCGCAAACGATACGATTCAGAAGTTATACCCAGGTCATAAAGTAGTCGGTATTGATGTGAGAGAGTTGTATAAAAACGGCGGTATGATTCATTGTGTGACACAACAACAACCCATTGCATTGAAGTAATTGATTGTAATTTCGTTGTTCTGCTATATAGACAAAATAGGTGGAATCTTATTACCTATTTTGTCGTTCCTTATTATTTATAATAATAAAATTTTAATATAATGATAAATTAATTATAGTGTATATTCGCTTTTCGTTTTATATGGTAAAGGAGAAAAATGTTTGTGTTAAAGAATTTTAAAATAGTGTTTTCGTATTTCCCTATCGTTTTACAGTACATTTTAAATGTAGCTTTAATTTGCTTAGGGGTTATTCTAAGTGTGTTTCTTATGAAAGAAGTCATTCAGTTTATACAAGAACTGAAATTGGATGGTAATGAATCGAGTTATCATTTAATCATTTATTGTTGTTTTAAAATATGGTATTAAAAAAACTTGTCAAGAGTCAATATAAGGCTTAACGTCAGCCTTATATTTTTTATATAAATATATAATATTTCTCCATGCTATAATCCATTCATAAAATGTACATGTTGCATGAGTTGTAACGAAAAAAGACATAAATTTAGGAATAGTTGGCTTTGTAAAATCAGTTATGTAACTACTATTAAAAAGCGAGGTGAATAATATGGAACAAAAACATAATGGCATTATTTTTACTGCAATACCAGACGAATCAAATGAATATTATCAACCATTTTATGAAGACTTGATTTACTTTAATGAATGTTTAAATGAAAAGAAATCAATTGCGGATCAACTTATATCTTTATCTGTTGAAGAACAAGACTTTCATACGAGCTGTTTTGAGTATGATGATATTTGGCTAAGAGATGTTGCACCGGTTGTCACAAATCATCTAGTTAAATTTAAATATCGACCAAATTATTTGCCAAATGATCAAGGGCGATATTTAGATCAACAATTTAATAAATGGTTGAAAAAGAATGACTTTGAATATGTAAAATCCCCATTAATATTAGATGGTGGTAATCTTATTTGGAATAAAAAAGATACTGTAATATTAACAGAACGCATATTTGATGATAACGATGATTGGACAGAAGAGGAAATTATTGAGCAGTTAGAATGGGATTTAGATGTGAGCCGAGTTATTATTATTCCTGCTGAGGAAGGGGATGTACTAGCACACGCAGACGGAATGGTTAAATTTATTGATGAACATACAATGTTTATTAGTGATTTTTTAGGGGATCATGAATTTAGATATAGTGTTCAAGAGATTATTAAAGAACAAATGCCAAAAGCTGAATTTATAGTTGTTCCTTCATCATATACAGAGAAAGGACAATATGATCAAGAGATAGCATCGGCAAAAGGGTTGTATATAAATATGTTAGAATCATGTGATGCTCTTTATGTTCCTAAGTTTGGACTAGCTAAAGATGAGGAAGTTTTACGATATATTCAACAGTATACGGAGAAACAAGTTATTCAAATTCATGTAGGAGAAATATCAACAATGGGGGGCGCGATGAATTGTTTAACGTGGTATTGTCCAAGTCATTTGTTACCTTCGAAAATGAGAAGATTGAAAAATCAGAATGGAAATTTTTCAATGAAGAAGATTTTTGATTGGTTTTAATAAATAAGTAATGAAAAGAAAATATATTCAAGGAGTATTGATATGTATACCATCGCTGAGTTTTCTCGGATTTGTAAAATGAGTACGCGGATGTTAAGACATTATGACAAAGAGGAGATATTAAAACCGGCATATGTGAATCCGGTTAATGGGTATAGGTATTATGAACAAGAGCAACTGGAAGTAGCGCTGAAAATAAAAAAGCTAAGGGAGTATAAATTTCCTCTTCCAAAAATTAAAATTGTTTTGCAGTCATCGGATCAAGATTCGTTTGTTCAACATATACAATCACAAATTATCGAGTTGTCTCAGGAAGTGAAGCAAAATTTACAGGTTATTTCAGAAATGAATGAAATGGTAATGGTGAATAGTAGTCTAAATATTGCTCGCCATAGAAGTTACGATATATTAATGGGAATGAGGAACGAAGTAACGTTAATTACTCAAAGAGTAAAAATAGATATAGATGATATGGATGATTATTTTTATGACTTATATGAAGAGGTACAAAAAAATAACTTTCAAATAGTTGGTTCTCCATCTGCAGTCTTTTATGATGAAGAATATATTCCAAGTAACAGTGATATTGAGTTAAGAATTCCGGTTATGCAGGGGAATGATGAAGACGTAGCACAAGAGTATGAAATGAAACAACTAAGTCCACATCATATCGTTACTACTATGCATTATGGAAGTTACGACTATATAGGTTACGCTTATATAGCGTTAGAAGAATGGATTGAAAGAAATGGGTATGTAATAATTAATTCGCCATATGAGGTTTATATAAAGGGACCTGAATGTGATTGTTTAGCAGAAGAGTATGTGACACAAATTTGTTTTCTAGTTACGAAAATAGAATGAGAATAAGGATTGACATTAACATTATGTCAATCCTTATTCTATGTATGAAAGCAATTTATCATAATAAAAAGGAGAAGTAAAGAATCACCTTATAAAGTTGCTACAAGTAAATGAAGATATTCCTGTTGACCTTAACACGATGTCAAAGTATAGACTGTACGTACATTCATATAAGGGGTGAACACGTATGAGAAATATAGAGAATAGTTTGTTTTATATGCCTGCGGAATGGGAGAAACATGAAGGTACATGGCTCCAATGGCCACATGATAAAGCACATAGAGGTGAAGGCTACAGAGCTAAGTTAGATGATATTTGGATATCGATGGCAAAGGAGCTTCACTATGGAGAAAATGTCCATATTGTTGTATGTGATGAAGAAGAGAAAATACATGTCCAATCGAAGTTAATTGAAGCTAATGTAAATATGGATAAAATTGATTTCTTAATTCAAGAAACTGATGATATTTGGA
The DNA here is from genome assembly GCF_001816185.2 of Bacillus sp. RZ2MS9. NCBI lineage: Bacteria > Bacillati > Bacillota > Bacilli > Caryophanales > Bacillaceae > Bacillus > Bacillus sp. RZ2MS9. The sequence goes on along the minus strand of NZ_CP049978.1, from coordinate 3,378,629 downwards.
TACGAGATAACGGACCAATCTTTGTAACGGATAAGGAAGGGAATCGCTGCCTAACGCACTGGATATTTAATGGTTGGGGAAATAAATATCCGTACGAAAAAGACGCTAATATTCCGAATAAAATAAGTGAAATGTATCGTATTCCAAAAGTTGAATCTAGTGTCTGTCTAGAGGGTGGGGGAATTGAGATAAACGGAAACGGGACCTTAATGGCGGCGAAAACGTCTATTATAAATGAAAATCGAAATCCCACACTAAGTCAGAAAGAAATTGAAATGGAGTTAACGAAATATTTAGGAGTAACAAATTTTATATGGATAACTGGTATACGCGGAGAAGATAATTATGATGAAGATACGGATTATCATATTGATGGCGCGGCGCGGTTTGTAAATGAAAATACGATACTGTATGAATATGATCCTTTCGATGAAGGAGAGCCATACCTTTTGGAGGCGTACGAAAAGCATTATCAAGAATTACGGCAAGCGAAAAATATAGATGGAAAGCCATTTCAGCTCATTCCAGTACCAGTAACAAGAAAAGTGGTAAAAGAAGCAGATTGTAAAGGATCGTACTTAAATTTTTACATTGGTAATGAAGTTGTATTGGTACCTATATACGGTGATGAACATGATAAATTAGGGCTTCAAATCATTGAAGGTCAATTTCCAGGGAGAAGAATTGTCGGTATATATGTTAACGAATTGTATGCATACGGTGGTATGATTCATTGTGTGACGCAGCAGCATATAGAATAGAGTAATTCAAATAAAAAGCATGCAGAGCATATACTCTGCATGCTTTTTATAATGTTGAAAACTCCTCAACAAGTTGAGTGAATTGTTTTAATGCACTTTCAATCGGTTCTGGCGTTGTTAAATCGACGCCAGCTTTTTTCAATAAGTTTAATGGGTAGTCTGAACTTCCGCCTTTAAGGAATTCAATATAATTTTTCTGAGCATCCGGATCACGGCTTAATAGTTTATCAGCGATTTGAATGGCAGATGCGAATCCAGTTGCATATTTGTATACGTAAAACGGGCGATAGAAATGAGGGATTCTAGCCCATCCGTATTTTACTTCTTCATCAAATACAAGTGAATCACCGTTATATTCTTTAAATAGCTTTTCATAAATTTCACTGAAGACTTGTGCATGTAATGGTTTACCTTGTTCAGCCATTTCATGTGTGATTTTTTCAAATTCTGCAAACATAATTTGTGTAAAGAAAGTACCTTTAAATTTCTCAATAAAATGGTTAACTAAATGGTTACGCACGTTCGTATCTTTTGCTTCTTTTAATAAATAGTGAATTAATAACACTTCATTTACTGTAGAAGCGACTTCTGCGACAAAGATAGAATAATGTGCAGAAATTCTTGGTTGGTATCCATGTGAATAGTGCGTATGCATACCGTGACCGCATTCATGAGTAAGAGTGAACAGGCTGTTTAAATCATCGTGATGATTTAAAAGAATGAAAGGATGAACGCCGTATACACCAAAGTTATAAGCACCAGAACGTTTCCCTGGTGTTTCTCTTACGTCTATATATCTTTTATCTTTAAAACTTTTTAATGTCTCAATATATTCTTCTCCTAAAGGAGCTAGTGATGCAATCATAATGTCAAATGCTTCACTATATGGGATGTCTTGTTTTGCACCTTCTACTAAATCGACGCCTAAGTCGTATTGTCTTAGTTCATCTACGTTTAATTTTTCTTTTCGAATTTCATTGTATGTATGTAATGTTTGAATGTTTTTTTTCGTTGTATCAATTAGGTTTTCATATACTTCTTTCGGAACCATATCGCCAAATAATGATTTCTCTAGCGCTGATGGATAGTTTCTTAATTTCGAAACAGTAACATTATTTTTAATAGCAGCGGATAAAGTAGATGCGATGGAATTCTTTAACTGAACATATGGTTTGTAATATGCTTTATAAGCTTCTTTACGCTTTTCACGATTCGTATCTTCTATTAACTTTGCATACATTCCGCGTGTTAAGTTCACTTTTTCTCCATCGTCAGTCGTCACTTCACCAAATAATATATCTGCATTATTTAACATACCAAATGTGTGCTGTGGAGAAGAAAGAGCTTCACCCATTTGTGATAAAATTTCTTCTTGGTCCTTATTTAATACGTGTTTTTTATAACGGTATAATTCAAATAAGTCTTCTTTATAATATTGTAAGCCTTCTGTTTCTTCTATGTAAGAATGTAATGTGTTTTCGTCTATGCTAAGTAAGAAGGGGGAAAAGAAAGATTTCGCTGCACTTACTTTCACGTGTAATTGTGATACTTTATCGACAAGAGATTGCGCGTCAGTATCGCGTGTATCAAGGTCAGATTGTAATCGTGCATAAGCGAACATTAAAGATATTATGCTAGAAACTTCTTCACTCTTCGTTAAATAAGCTAATAAACTATTGCCATCGTGAATATTTCCATTAAACTCGTGTAATTCCTTCGTTAATACTTCAATTTTATGAAAATCACTTTCCCAATCTTCAATTGTATGGTAAATGTCTGTTAAATCCCATTTTTCTATATCAGCTACTTGTAATCGATCTTTAAGTTCTGTCATAATCATTTCCTTTCTAAACATGTAGTTATATTTCTATATAACTATGAAATACAACAAATTGCAAAAAATCCCTGCTGAAAATTGAAAAGCCTTGCTAAAATAACAAGGCTTACTTACTTATAGTGTAATTCCGAATTTTGAATGTAAAAGGTTTGTATATTGCACGTCTGTAACGGTTTCTTTCGTTTTTTTACCATTTTTTGCTACTGTAAGGCTATCTTTCGTTAAAGAGGCATGCCCATCTTCAGTTAGTTTTACAATAAGAGGTACTTTATTAAAGGGTGATCCTTCATGTTCAACGATAATTTTTTGTGCTGTATTTGCTTTTTCTTCATCCACTTCTTCTATATAAAATGCATAGCCTAACGTCCAATCATCAGCAGAAGATTGATCCAAGAACTCATTGTTTTTCCGCATCTCTAAAATGTAGTTTCCCTTTTCGGTCATTTCTTTACGAATACGATAATCTCCTGTAATAGAGTGAATGACTTCACCTGAGAAAGGGACAGGGGCAAGAGGTAAGTATGATCCGAATCCTACTTCAATTAAATAAAGTTCATTATGATGTGTTAAAACGGTTGCGATATGGCCAGAATCAACAGCCCATATGGAGTTTGCAGCGTTATAAACTGTTCCTGAAACGAGATGAACATCGAATCCAGAATCTTTCAGGAAGTAATACATAGTAGGGTTGAGTTCATAACAAAGACCGCCACGGTTATTTACTAAAATTTTCTCTTTCAAATTTTCTTTTGATATTTCTTTAAAATTCTTTTCGAGAATATTTAAGTTTTCAAAAGGAACAGTTTGTGCCATTGCGTACATAATGTTAGATAAATCTTCAAATGAAACTGTGTCTTTTTCTTCTATATGTAATCGTGCGAAAAATTGTTTTTGAAAGTCTGTCATCGAAATCCCTCCGTTATGCTTTTATAGGTAAATTGTAAACAATCTTGAATAGGATGTGAAATTAAAACTACGTTGAATATTTGAAATTAGATTAAAAATAATATGAGAGAGTGAGAGATTGCTACTTTACTAACGGTGGGACGAATATTATAATAATTCTGATAAACTATGCAAACGCTTTCTTGGAAGGGGATGGTGTACAGATGTTTAAAAGAATAACAATAGTCGGATTGTCAGTTGTTATGTTTTTACCTAGTATATATGAGGGGAGTAAAGCATATGCAGATACAGTTAACAATGGAACGTTAATGCAGTATTTTGAGTGGTATGCTCCGAATGATGGAGATCATTGGAATCGTTTGCGTACTGATGCTGAAAATTTAGCGCAAAAAGGAATTACATCTGTTTGGATACCACCTGCATATAAAGGAACTACGCAAAATGACGTAGGATATGGAGCATATGATTTATATGATCTGGGGGAATTCAATCAAAAGGGAACAGTGCGGACGAAATATGGGACGAAAGCACAATTGAAATCTGCAATTGACGCTTTACATAAGAAAAACATCGATGTATACGGTGATGTAGTTATGAATCATAAAGGTGGGGCTGATTATACAGAAACTGTCACAGCAGTTGAGGTAGACCCGAGCAATCGGAATATTGAAGTATCAGGTGATTATGAAATTAGTGCGTGGACGGGATTTAACTTTCCAGGGCGTGGAGATTCTTATTCTAATTTCAAATGGAAATGGTATCATTTTGACGGAACGGATTGGGATGAAGGAAGGAAATTAAACCGAATTTATAAATTTAGGGGCATAGGTAAAGCATGGGACTGGGAAGTGTCTAGCGAGAATGGGAATTATGATTATTTGATGTATGCGGATCTTGATTTTGATCATCCAGATGTTGCGAATGAAATGAAAAAATGGGGAACGTGGTATGCGAATGAATTAAATTTAGATGGTTTTCGTTTAGATGCTGTTAAACATATTGATCATGAATATTTGCGCGATTGGGTAAATCACGTTAGACAGCAAACAGGGAAAGAAATGTTTACAGTAGCTGAATATTGGCAAAATGATATCCAGACTTTAAATAATTATTTAGCGAAGGTTAATTATAATCAATCTGTGTTCGATGCACCACTTCATTATAATTTTCATTATGCTTCAACAGGAAATGGAAATTATGATATGAGAAATATTTTAAAAGGAACAGTAGTTGCGAATCATCCTACACTTGCGGTTACTCTAGTTGAAAATCATGATTCACAGCCTGGTCAGTCATTGGAATCTGTAGTGAGCCCTTGGTTCAAGCCGCTGGCATATGCATTTATTTTAACGCGTGCAGAGGGGTATCCTTCTGTTTTCTATGGTGATTACTATGGTACAAAAGGAAATAGTAACTATGAAATTCCAGCGTTAAAGGACAAAATTGATCCGATTTTGACGGCACGAAAAAACTTTGCATATGGTACGCAGCGTGATTATTTTGATCATCCAGATGTGATTGGCTGGACAAGAGAAGGTGATAGTGTACATGCTAATTCTGGTTTAGCAACATTAATCTCTGATGGACCAGGAGGGTCAAAGTGGATGGATGTTGGAAAAAATAATGCAGGGGAAGTATGGTACGATATTACAGGTAATCAAACAAATACTGTAACAATTAATAAGGAAGGGTGGGGGCAGTTTCAAGTAAGTGGAGGATCAGTTTCCATATATGTTCAGCAGTAATTTGGTGATGAAAAAGAAGAGGTAGACTGAAATATAAGTTTTCCTCTTCCTTTTTACATTCTGTATAGTTATAAAAGTATGACACCTTTACTTCTCACGTAACATATAGTATGATGATTTCAATAAATTAGATTTCAATGACTATAATATAAATTAATGAGAGGTGCTTTTTGTGAGTGCGGTAGGTATTAAATAGGAAAAATTTAATGAAATAAATCGGATAAGACCAGGGGATTTTTATGTACATCATACCCCTAATTTTGTCATGCATTTATTTCAAAACCTATGAAGATACCTACAATACTTTATAAAGCGTGTAATAAGGGACTGCCATCTATTTTTTATGGCATATTTCCTCATATGTTATTACAAATGCCTTGTAAATGTAAAAGCTGCGGTATCCCCGCAGCTTTTTTGTATATATTTTTATTGTATAATTATGGAATTTTATATATGACTCGTTGGAATCTAATGAGTAGGTATCTTCATTTATGATAAAAATCAATCATAGTGAGGAGAAACAAAATGAATACGATGACTTTTGAAAAGCTACAATATAACGAATTAAAGGATATAGTGAAATCTTATTGTGTAAGTGGATTAGGTAAGGAATTATTAAACAAATTAGAGCCGAGTACGAGTATAAAAGTAGTGAGAAATCGGTTGAATGAAACGACAGAAGCACGAGCTATATTAGATGCAGAAGGGCATGTTCCTTTCTTCGGCATTTCTAATATTGCTAGTACAATTCAAAAATTAGAAAAAGGGATGATTTTAGATCCAGAAGAATTAGTCAGTGTTTCAGACTTTTTACGCGGATGTAGAAAGATTAAAAAGTTTATGTTAGATAAAGAATTTTTTGCACCAGTATTAGCTTCTTATGCAAATTCAATGACTGAATATAAAAGTATTGAAGAGGAAATTAACTTTTCAATTAAAGGAAATAGTATTGATGCAGCTGCAAGTAAAGAGTTAAAACGAATTCGAAATAATATCGATTCTGTAGATGGGAAAATAAAAGAACGTTTAACGAAGTTTTTAAATAGTAGTGCAAATAAGAAATTCATTCAGGAATTCTTTATTAGTAAAAAGGATGACCGTTACACGATTCCAATTAAATCTTCCTATAAAAACCAAGTTGCTGGAAGTATTATTGAAGCCTCGGCAAAAGGTTCTACTGTATTTATAGAACCGCATACGGTTACGAAATTGAATGCGGAACTAGCGGGTTTGAAAGCAGAAGAAGCGGTTGAAGAATATCAAATTTTAGCGACTTTATCAGGAATGGTGTTAGAAAACATTTATAGTATAAAGATTAATATGGAGCTAATTAGTCAGTATGATATGGTATTTGCAAAAGCGAAGTTTAGTAAATCGATTGATGGAATAGAACCGAAGTTAAATGATCATGGTTACATTCATTTAGTGAATTGTAAGCATCCGCTTTTAACAGGGCAAGTTGTACCCTTAAATTTTAAAATTGGTCAAGAGTATCGTAGTTTAATTATTACAGGGCCGAATGCGGGCGGAAAGACAATTGTGTTAAAAACGATTGGATTGTTAACATTAGCTACAATGTCAGGTCTTCATATTGCAGGAGATAAAGGTACAGAAATCGCTATTTTTGAAAATGTATTTGTAGATATTGGTGATAATCAAAGTATCGAAAACGCATTAAGTACATTTTCATCTCATATGAAAAATCTTTCTGAGATTATGAGGATGTCAAATAATAATACGTTACTTTTATTTGATGAAATAGGAAGCGGTACAGAACCGAATGAAGGTGCAGCACTTGCAATATCTATTTTAGAAGAGTTGTACCTTACGGGATGTATTACCGTTGCGAGTACGCATTACGGAGAAATTAAACGATTCTCAGAAATGCACGATGACTTTATGAATGCAGCGATGCAGTTTAATAGTGAAACGCTAGAGCCGCTTTATAAATTAGTTATCGGAAAATCAGGAGAAAGTAATGCACTTTGGATTGCGAATAAAATGAGCGTAAAAGAACATGTGCTGAAAAGAGCGAAAGAGTACATGGGAAATAAAGAGTACGCTTTAGAAAAAGTGAATGAAAGTAAAATTAGAAAACCGAAATTTGTACAAGAAAAAAGAGAATTTCATTATGAGTACAAAATCGGCGATCGTGTGAATTTATTAGATTATGATGATTTTGGTATCATCTATAAGGAAAAAGATAATTTTTATAACGTCGTTGTATATTATAACGGTGAATTCGTTGAAGTAAATGTAAAACGTATTACTTTAGAGGTAGCAGCGAAGGAGTTATATCCAGAGGGATACGATTTAAATACACTATTTGTCGATTATAAAGAGAGAAAAATGCAACACGATATTGAGCGCGGATCGAAAAAAGCACTTCGTAAAATTCAAAAAGAAATAAGAAAGAATAGAGGATAAGTTAAAATGGTAACGATTAGACAAGAACAAAAAAATGATTATAGAAAAACAGAAGAAGTTGTAAAAGAAGCATTTTTACATGAAGAGTTTAGTGATAAAAAGGAACATGAACTTGTAAAACGTATTAGAGAGTGTGATGCATTTATTTCAGAGTTATCAATCGTTGCAGTAGATGAGGAAATAGTCGGTCACATTATGTTATCTAAAATTGCGATAGAACAAGATGGAACTTCTGTAGAATCGTTAGCACTTGCACCAGTTTCAGTTGCTAGGGGCCATCAGAAGAAAGGAATTGGTGGAAAACTGATTACGGCTGCTTTAGAAAAAGCGAAACAACTTGGATACGGATCAGTTGTAGTATTAGGACATCCAGAGTACTACCCGAAATTTGGTTTTAAGAAAGCAAGTGAGTGGAATGTAAAAGCACTGTTTGAAGTGCCTGAAGAGGTATTTATGATAATGGAATTAACAGAAAATTCTCTTCGAGGTGTAGAAGGAATTGTACAATATTCGAGTGCTTTTGCTGAATAGGAGTACCGGTTAAGAAATGTAATCATAAAAGATGCTATCTTTTTGTATGGATATACAGAAAGATAGCTTTTTTTATTAAGCGGATCTACTGACGTATATTTTGCTCAATGAATAATTGAGGTGGTAAAATTGATATAGAAACGTAAAGGGAGAGAATGAAATGAATAAGCGAGAAACACATAGCAATGAGAATGTAGTGACGTTATATGTTACAAGACACGGTAAAACAATATTAAATACGAATCATCGCGCGCAAGGTTGGGCAGATTCTCCTTTAGTAGAAAGAGGTGTTGAAGTTGCCACAAATTTAGGAACAGGATTAAAAGATATTCATTTTATGAGTGCGTATAGTAGTGATAGCGGCCGCGCAATTGAAACTGCTAATTTAGTATTAAAATATAGTGAGCAATCAAAATTAAAACTTGAGCAAAGAAAAGATTTGCGAGAATTAAATTTCGGTATTTTTGAAGGTGAAAAACTTGAGAATATGTGGGATGTGGTTGGAAAAGCTGCAGGCGTTGCATCACCAGAAGAACTCTTGAAGCTTTCTATTCAAGAAGTGATTAATCTTATTAGAGTAGCAGATCCGACAAAACAGGCGGAAGATTGGGAATTGTTTTCTACTCGTATAAAAACAGAGATAGATAAAATTAGTGAAGAAGCTGCTGAAAATGGTGGCGGTAACGTCTTAGTTGTCGTTCATGGGCTTTTGATTACTACCTTAATAGAAATGTTAGACAGTAGCAAAACAAAACTTGGAGTGGAAAATGCTAGCGTGACGAAGATTGTATATCAAGATGGAACATACACAGTGGAGTCGGTTGGAGATATGAGTTATGTTGCAAAAGGGAAAGAAAGTGTGGAAATATAATACTATCTTAAATAGATATAAGAAAAGGAAGTTAGTAAAATCTAGCTTCCTTTTTATTTTTTAGTGCATCATTTATAAGGTTATATTGGGATATTATAATGAAACTTTCTATTGTGTAGAACGTTTCTTTGTTCAACAATCGGGTCATTTAATTGAATAAGGGCGTATTTTTTTGAATAGGACCACTTTGTTAAAAAGGATACATCCAATTTTTAGCGAATACAGGGTTATAAATAAGAAAAAGTGGTGAGATAAATAGGGAAAGAATGTAATTCCTTTTTGGACAATAAAACGGAAAAATGTATAATTAACAGACTTCAGAGCGCGGGTTGTGTTTTCGCAGAAGAAGAGACCCGGTTACTTATTTCAGCAGCCCGAACTCCAGAGGAGCTCAAGAGAATGGTGGAAATGCGAGCCAATGGTTTGCCACTTGAATATGTTGTTGGATACGCAGAATTTTGTGGGTTGCGGATAGAAGTGGACCGAGGTGTTTTCGTACCTCGTCAACGTACCGAGTTTCTTGTTCACCAAGCAGAAGCTCTGTTATGCTTTGGTGATATCGTCGTTGATCTATGTTGCGGTTCAGGTGCTGTGGGTGTAGCTCTGGCGGCAGCTTTAGGACGAATTGAATTGTATTCTGTTGACATTGATCCTGTCGCAGTACGATGTGCTAGCCGCAACGTAACAAATTTCGGTGGCCATGTTTTTGAAGGGGACTTGTATAAAGCTTTGCCTCACGCACTTAAAGGCCATGTGAACACCCTAGTTGCAAACGTACCTTATGTTCCTACCGAGACAATAAAGCTGCTTCCACAGGAGGCCCGTCTACATGAACCGAAAATGGCGCTAGACGGAGGAGAGGATGGACTCGACATTCAGCGAAGAGTAGCAAAAGAAGCATTTCTCTGGCTCGCATCGGGAGGGCATCTTTTAATAGAGACGAGTGAAATGCAGGCAACTCAGACCTTTGAAATCTTTGCTGGTGCTGGGCTTACCACGAAAGTGACTAGAGATGAGGAATTAGATGCCACTGTTGTTATAGGATCAAAATCTAGTTTTTAGCTTAAATCGGTACGTAGCCTTATTCATAAATAAAAATGATAATTTTCTAGCAATATACAAATAAAAGAACATATGCAATTAAAGGGAGTTTTAATTGAGAAAAGAGCTCAAAAATTATTCGAGTGATACATGGGATCGTTATTTGAAGAAGTAAGGACATAACATATTAGTTATATAAAATATGTTATGTCCTTTCATTTATCAATTTTTTTCACTATAGGTCTTCACAAAATTTTAATCTAGCTTTCTTTTCATTTTATGAATTATGGGATCAATAAAATCTTCCCAGTACTTTTTCTGCTCTCTAATAATTCATGTGCACGGGCACCGTCTTGTAAAGAGAATGTAGTAGGACTTGCAATGTTCAATTTTCCAGTAGCGATCCAATCAAATAATTGAGTAGAGCGCTGTTTACGTTCTTCAAAAGTAGTAAGTACGTTCCAAAGGTCTCCGCCAGTTAAAGTTTTCGAAGTATCCATAAGCATACGTGGATCAATGGGCGCAGGATTACCACCGGCCATTCCGTAAAATACGACAGTACCACCGATTTTAGTAGCGTTAAAACTTTTCTCTAGTGTAGAGCCTACTGATTCATATACAACATTTACTCCAGTACCATTTGTTATTTCAAGTACTTTTGAATGCCATTTTTCAGTATATAAAAATACGTGATCAGCCCCAACTAACGTGGCTACTTTGGTTTTTTCGGTTGATGACGTAAGACCGATTACTTTTCCGCCTAGTAGTTTAATCATTTGAATAAGAAGTTGACCAACGCCACCAGCCGCAGCATGGACTAAAGCTGTATCACCTTGTTTTATTTGATAGCTATCTTTCGTTAAATAATGTGCCGTTAGACCTTGCAATAAGATAGAAGCGGCTGTTTCAAAAGAAATTGAATCTGGAAGCGGGATTGCTTTTTCTGCTGGAACGGCAACTAATTCTGCATTTGCGAATGGAACGTCAGCAAATGCAATACGGTCTCCAGGATTGATAGTAGTAACGTTAGCACCTACTTCTTCAACGATACCAGCGCCTTCATAACCTAATATATAAGGAGGGTTACCAGCGAGGTGATAATCACCACGGCGTCTATAAATATCTGCGAAATTTAGACCGATTGCTTTCGTGCGGATAAGAATTTCATTTGGATTAATGATTGGATCAGGGATTTCTTTATATTGAAGTACATCAGCATCTCCGAATGTTTCGAAACAAAGTGCTTTCATATGGAATACCTCCATTTTATTGTTTGTCGATGCTCTTTATCATACAATATAAATATCAATAGACAAAGAGGATTATTCCGATGAAATCAATCGGAAATATCGATTGAAAAAGAGGGATGATAAATGGAGATAAAACAATTAATTACATTTAAAGTAGCAGCAGATACTTTGAACTTTACACAAACTGCGAAGAAATTAAACTTTGCTCAATCAAGCGTTACAGCACAAATTAAAACGTTAGAGGCTGAGCTCGATACACCACTATTTGAGAGATTAGGGAAACGTCTTTTCTTAACTGAAGCAGGAAGAAAGTTTCAACTATATGCAGACAAGATAATCGCACTTAGTAACGAAGCAAAGACGGCCGTGAAAGATGATGAGGAAATAGCAGGTACGTTAATAATTGGTGCACAAGAAAGTCAATGTACATACAGACTGCCTTCTATATTAAAGAGGTTTAAAATACAATTCCCCAAAATAAAGCTTATATTTAAACCAGCACATTCCAATAAAGATGCGAAGGAACAATTGATGGAGGGAAAAGTAGATCTTGCATTTATTTTGGACGAATGTAAAACAGAAGATGTTTTACATGTGGAACCACTTATGAAAGAAGAATTAAAAGTAGTAGCTGCTCCAGGGCATATTTTACTTGAACAGACTACTGTTTCTATAAAAGATTTAGAGAGTGAAACACTTTTATTAACAGAATTAGGCTGCTCATATAGAACTTTATTTGAAGAGCTATTTCGCGGGGAAGATCTATATCCAGCAAATAAAATTGAGTTTGTTAGTGTGGAAGCAATTAAACAATGTGTTATTGCAGATTTAGGTATAGCCGTTTTACCAGCGATAGTAGTAGAAAAAGATATACGGGAAGGGACGTTAAAGGAGTTAATGTTAAACGAAACAATACCTCCAATTTATACACAAATTGCTTGGCATAAAGATAAATGGATGACAGCACCACTGCAGCAATTTATTGATGTAACGAGGGAGTTTTTTACAACAAATTAAGTGGAGAAATATTTATTTTATATAAAAGAAAAAATGGCAATTTTGTATAAAGAACCGATGCTTGAATATAACAAGTATCGGTTCTTTTATGTTTTAAATAAAGGATGCTATAAAATGTGTATTTCTCAACTTTTTTTCTTACAAGGATAAGTAAAGTTCTTCGTATATTCCAATAATCATAAGGGAATTTACAACGTTAATTCGTTTTTGTAAGATGCCTCTAGGAAGCATGGAAGGAGGGCTGACACAGCAGTATAGGTTGTGTTTAGTATACATAATCATTTTGAGGGGGAATTAAAAATGTTTAAAAAGTTAATGAAAGTATGTGTGTTAAGTGTAGCGAGTGTAGGGGTATTATTTAGTTTTCAAGAAAGTACATTTGCAGCTACCGATCTGAGTAGCTATTATGACGGAAAAAATCCAGCAACAACGAAAGTATACGGGGGAAGTACAACATGTGATGCAGATGGATTTAATGCAAAGTCTACAGCGGTGTACGAAGGTAGTAAAAAAGTAGGAACAGTGTATTTACGTTACAGTAATACATGTCATGCGGCATGGTCTAAGCTTGTTTTAGATCAACCAGCACCTTCTGTTTCTGGAGGAGTATATGCTTACGCTGTTATTAATAAATATAAAAATGGTGTATTCCAAAAATCAGTAGATTCTAATAGTGGTAATGGAGCAATTAAAACGGGGCAAACGAGCACTTATACAGGAATGGTGTTTGATTTAACTGCTGATTTTGGTTATACAGCTGATGCCGAAGCAGTGACGATTAATAATGGTTACGGGAAAACTGGACGTTATTAATAAAGGAGTGGAATCCTGTGAAACTTATTAAAAAGGTAAGCGCATGTCTTTGTCTGGCATTGCTCGTCGTAACTAGTGTGTTTAGTACGACCAATAATGATAAAGCATTTGCAGAAGACCATTCGTATGATGGGAAAAGTCCGTATTACAATAGTTGTGATCAATCAGCAGTAACGAAAGAAAAGAAGTGGATTGATTCAAATTCTTATGTGGAATTAAAATTTAGCACGACGTGTAAAACAGCGTGGGCAAAAGTTACTGTAACTCGCCTGGCAGTTTATAATAATGAAGCTGATGCAAGGATTGTTAGAAAAACAGATGGAAAGGCATACACTTGCGGAAGTGCTGGAGGAAATGGTGTTGTAAATAAAGGGCAAACATCATGCTATACGCCAATGGTATATGATTTAGATCCAAGAAAAGCACAAGCGCAGGGGAAACATGCAATTCCGAATAGTGATGCATATAATTATGCGGAGACTATTTGGTATTGATACGATTATACATGTTTTAAGAGCTGTTATTTGATATAAAAATGAAAGAGCCTTACTGCATTTTATTGTGGTAAGGTTCTTTAAAATTGTTTAATAGATTAAGTACATTCATTTACAAAGGTCTCTCTATATAATCGCTTTTAAGTATGGCCATAATAATTTCATCTGAGTATGTATCGTTATAAAATAAAGATTGACGTAAGGTTCCTTCTTTTGCAAAACCAACTTTTTCATAAGCTTTAATTCCGCGTAAATTATGGCTAAATACTTCTAACTGTAAACGATTTAATGATAGTTGTTCAAAAACAAATCTTAAAACGATTTTAATAGCTTCAGTTCCATAACCTTGTCCTGTTAATGCTATGGAAAGCATTGATATTCTGAATCCTGCTCTTTTGTTCTCCTCATCGATATCTAAAATCGACAACTCTCCAATCATCTCTTCAGTACTTTGTAAACAAATAGCGAAATCATAGCGACTTGAATCATTATTTATATGATCTATATGTTTCGTAATTTGCTCCAATGAAAAAGTGGACTTAGTTCCAGTCATATATCTTATTTCATCATCCATTGTACTTTCTAATATAATAGGAGCATCTAGCTGGCAAAGAGGCCTTAAATAAATTCTTTCGCTCTCTAATCTCATTATAATTTTCTCCTTTAGTTAGTAATTGAATGTATAAATACTTAAACTTTCTTCAATGAGTTACATAAAAAATATGAACCTTAATTCGATGTTACATGAATTTTATAATGGTATGGTATACCTAAAACAAATAATAAAAGTTTTATACACAACAAAATGTATCAACGAGTTTTTTGATCATACTATTATTCTTGCTACTCATTCCGCTTTGAAATGAACATGAATGTATTAACTAAGGTCTGTATCAGGAGGAGTATATCCAAGGTGCCTAGCCATTGATACAATTTGTCCTTTATGATGAAACTCATGGGTTTCCGTATGAGTTAAAAGCCATAGCGGAGTTGTACTCCAAGGCCCTTTTTGCCACTTTACTTCATTTGCAATATTTTCGAGCCAACGGTCATTGTATTCATCTAAAAAACGTTGTACAGTCTCATCTACTAACTTAAATCTAGCGCGAACTTTTTTCACATCTGCATGCTCAATTTCGTAATCGCTAGCAAATGAAAAGTCTACTCGCTTTTGTTTAAATGCGAATGATCCAAGCCAGTATCGGTAGCAATCGGCTACATGAATATGAGTCTTTATAATGCTACCGCTCCCGAAATTAGGAACTGTGCTATGTAATTTTTCTACTGGGATTTCTTCCAAAAACGAAAATAGAGTTTCTCTTGTAGAGCTAATAAGATTATATTGCTGTTTTAAAACATGTAACATGAAATTAACACTCCTCTTTTATTTACTAAACTATTTGTGTAATAAGTAATTCTATATGTACGAGAGGTGAACCTTTTTATTATTTTACTAAGCATATTAGATGTATTTCTTCATTGTTTCTGATAGATTAAACAAAGTGAAACTTTAATGAATTGAACATTCTTAGTTCATAATAAAATGTACATGAAGAAGGAGAACGATAAAATGAATAGAATAATTGGTCTAAAACAATTTGAAATAACGCGCGGGGCATTACTTAAATTTATGGAGACGCTAGATGATAAAATTGCAGATACGCAGCCAGAGGGTTTTAACAATACAATTCGTTGGCATATCGGTCATGTATTAACGGCAGCAGAAGTTTTCATGTTTGGAAAAGAATTCAAACAATTACCAACTGAATATCCAGGTATGTTTGGATATGGATCAAGACCATCTAAATGGACAACAGAAGGACCATCATTAGAAGTGTTAACGGTCCAATTAAAAGAACAAGCAAAACGTATTAAAGAAATTCCAGCAGAAGCATTTGAAAATAAACTGCCAGAGCCATTTCTAGGATTGGAAACAGTTGGTGAGCTTTACGGTATGATGCTTTATCATGAAGCTGATCATATTGGACAAATGAAGGCGATGGAACGTATTATTAAAGCTCTTTAGTCTTAATTGCATATAACAAGCAATACAGGTGTAATGTTAAATGATATAAACAAAAAAGGTAGATAAATTATTATCTACCTTTTTTGTTTAACTTCTTGAAGGATTAGGGATTATCATCGTGATGCTGATGAAGAAGGATAAGAGGATTTTATAATTTTTATGGTGTGATTATTAATTGTAGTATTCCTAAATATGGAATATAAGTATAATGATAGAGAAGAACTAGAAATAGGGGTGAATACTATGATTACATTAGAGCAAAAGTTGGAGCAATATAAACATACATATGTACAGTTAAAGGGAGAACTAAAATGGAAAACGAGCGATTCTCGAACAGGAATGATGATTGCTGCTATGTATGCAGGTAGTGATAAACTGTTTAATCTCGGACGTTTTTTAGAAATTAGTAGTTATATTAAGAATCAGGTAGGGATGTTTTCATACTTAAAGTCTTATCATCGTTTTGTAGTGGCAGCAACATTAGATATTCACTTTACAGATTACAAGAAAGCTTTTCGGGAGTTTTTAGATTTATATGAACAATTGGTCACTGGTGGGTTTAGCCGGAGTATATTTACTTATCTCGCAGCAGCTGTACTTTTAACAGAAGAAAATGAACAGCATGGCGCGCACATTCAACGCTCGATGCAAGTATATAAACGCATGAAAAAGGATCACCTCTTTCTTACAAGTACAAATGATTATCCGCTCGCGGTTTTATTAGCAGGACAATCAGAGAATGTAGACACACTTATGGACCGAGTGGAACGCCTTTATCAGAAACTAGCGACAGCTGGTTTGCATAAAGGGAATGATCTTCAATTTTTGAGTCATATTCTTTCACTAAAGAAGGATGTCAGGGAAGAACTGTTAGTCGCAAAATGCACAAATATATGGAATTTGTTAAAGCAAGAAAAGGTAAAAGTAAAACAGATGCATTACCCAGCTATCGGGTTACTAGCGTTACTCGAGGATGGAGAAAAAGAGATTCATTCTATTAGAGCATTTATTGAAAAATTGCAGGGGGATAAATTGTTCCGTTGGCATACAGATACAAATATTCTTATTGCTATTCAACTGTTCGTAAGTCAGAAAGGTGAGGAAAGTAAAACTACCAACACAGGTTTACAAACAATGATAGAAGTCCTCATACAAGCACAACAGGCTGCTATGATGGCAACGATTGCCGCTTCATCTGCAGCAACATCTTCTGCTAGTAGTAGTTCATAATGTGTAAATCCTTTAATAAGGAAGGTAAAAAGCCCATCACTTTCTAATTAGTGATGGGCTAACTATTTTTACATAATCAGCATTATTTTTTCGACTCTTTCAAATGTTTGAGTTGTGTAACAATCATAATGCTAATAACAACGAGTAAAAACCATGAGCTGATTTTACTTAAGTGAACGAGATTCCAAGCTTCCCGTTGGTTTGGATATTGCCATGCACCGAAAAATGTTGCGATGTTTTCTGCAATCCAAATAAAGAATCCGATAAGAAAAAAGGAGAGAACGAGCGGCATTTTATATGTAACGCCTCGTAATGAAAATTCCACAAATGTTCGAAAGAAAACGATGAATAGAAGTAACGTTAAGAACCATCTAAAATCGTATAGAAAATGATGTGTGAAAAAATTGAAGTAAATCAGTGCTCCTAGAGGTATTACAAAAATAGCTTTCGGCCAATGATGCATTTGTAAATGCAATCTTCTCCACGCTTGGCATATGTAACTGGCAACACTTGCATACATAAAGCCGCTGTAAAGTGGAACTCCAAAAACCTTTGAATATGCCTCTTCCGGATAACTCCATGAACCGAAATGAACTTTATATATTTCTAGTAAAAGGCCGATGAGGTGGAAGACAGTAATTACTTTTAATTCGTCTTTCGTCTCAAGGCCAGTCTTGTACATAACCCACTGCATAAGAAGGCATACGATGAGTATGAAATCGTAGCGGTATAACCCTGGGATCGAAACGATTTTTGAAAGGGCTAGTGTTAAGAAAATAACGACTGGGAATAAGCAGGATAATGCTTGTTCATAAGTAAAATAGAGTAGTTGTTTTATATATAACATTGCATCACCTTGGATGTTTTTATTTGAAAACTCAAAATAATGATTAAGTATACTACACTTTTAAAAATAAGCTAGTATTCTATTTTGCGTGTATTTGTAAGTTTTGGAAGGGAATTGTAATAAGTATTTTAATATTTAACGAAGTAAAAAAATAGTTTGCTATTTAAAAAAAGTGAGGATATAATATCTAAATGAAAATGATAATTATTATCAGTAATGATTATAAATTAAAAATAATTATAAAAAACAACTGCATATAAAGGATGAAATGAAACATGTTACATAAGTCTACTATACATGCTGGCAATAACCGCTGGATACATATTAAGTTCATATGTTTTATGAGCTTAACAATTATATGTTTAATTGGATCTATATTTTTGGCCGTCGCATTTGGTGCAAAGGATATTCATTTGCAAACGGTGTGGACAGCGGTTTTTGATTACAATCCGAAATTAACGCAGCATCAAATCATTTACGAATTAAGGCTCCCAAGGGTAATTGGCGCAGCAGTTGTAGGAGCGGCTTTTGCGGTCGCTGGGGCTGTTATGCAAGGAGTAACACGAAATCCTTTAGCTGATGCAGGTGTACTTGGCATAAATGCAGGTGCGATGTTTGTAGTAGCACTTAGTTTTGCCTTTTTTCCGCATATGCCGTATTCCTATTTAATGATTGTCTCCTTTATTGGAGCGGTCTTAAGTACAGTACTCATTTTTATTATCGGATCGGCCACATCAGGCGGATTAACACCGATGAGATTAACGATCGCTGGGGCAGTTATGGCTGCGCTTTTACATTCGTTAAGTTCAGGTGTCGCGATTTATTATGACTTAAGTCAAGATTTAGCTTTTTGGTACGCTGGTGGTGTTGCAGGGGTTAAGTGGGAACACTTGAAATTTTTAGTTCCTATTATTCTCATAACAATTGTTTTTGCGACAATTTTAGGGCGGTCTATTTCACTCATATCAATGGGGGATGATGTCGCTACGAATTTAGGAGTAAAAACGAACCGAACGAGAATACTAGGGATGATTATAGTAGTCATTCTTGCAGGTGTATCTGTTTCAGCTGTTGGCTCTATTGGATTTGTAGGACTAGTTATCCCGCACATTGCTAGAAAATTAGTTGGTGTTAATTATCGACTCATTATTCCTATGTCAGCATTATTAGGTGCTATGTTATTAGTTTTAGCTGACCTAGGGGCAAGAACAGTAAACCCTCCTAAAGAACTGGCGATAGGAATTATGGTGGCTCTTGTTGGAGTTCCGTTCTTCCTCTATACAGCACGTAAAGTTGGGAGGGAGTTGTAAGTGAAGAAGATTTTAAACACAGATAAAACGAGAGCCGTTACTGTAACTACAATATTTGGTTGTATTAGTATCGCTGTCATTTTGCTTAGCTTAAATACGGGGACACTTAGCATTGCACCGCTCAAAGTAATTCAAACGCTTTTCGGTCATGGTGATTTTGAGAGTGCAACCGTGCTGTACGATTATCGTATGCCAAGAATTATAATCACAATGTTAGCTGGTATTGGCCTTGGGATTTCCGGTGCGATTTTGCAAGGGTTATCAAGGAATGCGTTGGCCGATCCTGGTATTCTTGGACTGCATTCAGGTGCATCTTTCGGGCTAATTATATTCGTTACTTTCTTTCATTCTATTAATGAGAATGCATCGATATTAATACCGTTATTTACATTTGGCGGAGGAGTATTAGCTGCATTTCTTATTATTTTACTTGCGAGTGATCGATCAAAAGGTTTACTTCCCATTAGACTTATTCTCGTTGGTATCGCGGTTTCAGCTGGCTTTAGTGCAATTTCGTTATTTTTCTCTCTCAAGTTAAATGATGAGACATATACATTCGCTTCTAGATGGTTAGTTGGTAACGTGTGGGGAAGGGATTGGATTCATGTCCTTGCATTATTACCTTGGATTTTCATACTAACTCCGTATGCATGGCTAAAATCTAAAACGTTAAATGCATTGTCACTCGGTGATAGTGTGGCAGCGGGACTTGGTGTTTCTGTTCAAAAAGAACGGTTACTCCTTTTAGCTACAGCGGTTGGATTATCTTGCGCGAGTGTATCGATGGCAGGAGGGATTGGTTTTATTGGTTTAGTTGCTCCGCATATTGCAAGAAAGTTAGTAGGTACTACGTATCAACATTTCCTTCCACTAGCTGGCATTATCGGAATGATTATTTTAGTGCTAGCAGATACGATAGGTCGTTCTATATTTGAGCCAAACTCTATTCCAGCTGGTGTAGTAGTGGCAGCTTTAGGAGCGCCGTATTTTCTTTATTTACTTACAAAAACAAAATAAATACTTCAAAGAGGAGAACATATGAAAAAGAAACTTACTATTTTATTTAGCATCATGTGTATTTTAGTACTAGCAGCATGTGGTCAAACGAAATCTAATGAAGAGGCAACGAAAAAAACGAAAAAAAGTAATGACCCAAAAATCGCCTCTATGTCTATTCATTTAACGAATGATTTACTTGCATTAGGAATTACACCAGTAGGTTCTGTTATTGGTGGAGATTTAAAAGATTTCTTACCGCACGCTAAAGAGAAGTTGAAAGATACGAAGAAGCTTGGTGTTGTAACAGATCCGAATATGGAAGCGTTACTTCAATTAAAGCCAACTGACATTTATGTTGATGAAAAATATGCTGGTAAAGATGTAGCGAAATACGAAAAAATTGCAAAAACGCATACTTTCAATTTAGATGAAGGTACATGGAGAGACCATTTAAAACAAGTTGGTAAACTTGTAAACCGTGAGAAAGAAGCGGATCAATATATTCAAGATTACGAAGAGCAATCAAAACGAGTAAAAGGTTTAATAGATAAAGAGCTAGGTAATAACGAAAAAGTAATGGCAATTCGCGTTACTGCAAAAGAATTACGTGTATTTAGTACGAAAAGACCGATGGGACCAATTTTATTCCAAGACTTAGGATTACAACCTGCAAATGGTGTAGAGAAAATCAATGGAAAACGTCCTTTCGAAGTCATTTCACAAGAAGTATTACCTGACTTTGATGCAGATGCGATTTTCGTTGTTGTAAATAGAGATGATAAAGCAAAAGCTGCATTTAAACAACTTCAAGAAACACCAATTTGGAAAGACTTAAAAGCTGTTAAAGGCAAGCATGTATATATTATCAATGACCAACCATGGCTTGACTATTCTGCTTTAGGTAACAAAATGGCAATGGATGAAGCAGAGAAAATGTTTACGAAATAATATAGTTTTGCTATTAGGAAAGGCCCTCTAAATTTGGAGGGCTTTTTATTATTGTTAGAATAAACGAAAAATTATACAATGAAGTTAATTTCGTGTAGAGGAGATGTGCCAATGTCAGCGCTTATTGTAAGTATCCCGTTTATAAAGCAGTTTATGGAACAAGGGGATAAATAGGCTAAAATAAGTATCCCCGTTATTAAAAAAGGGGGAGTTTGAAATGACGATGAATCTTTTTCAAAATAAAATTGTAAAATTATCCGCTATTAGAGAATCAGATGCTGTAGTAATGGTTATGTGGCAAGAGGATAGTGAGTATTTAAGAAATGTCGATACAGATGTAGCGTTTCCGTAATCGTTACAAGAAATAGCAAGTGATGAGTTATTAAAAGGACGGAGATCGAATAGTGTTTCTTTCATGGTAAGGACAGTTCAAGAAGAGCGCTTAATTGGTTTTGTGGCGATTCATGGTATAGAGTGGAATAACAAAACAGGTTTATTAGCCATTGGTATAGGAGATGCGAATGATAGAGGAAGAGGATATGGGAAAGAAGCAATACATCTTATTCTAAAGTATGCTTTCTATGAATTGAATTTACACCGCATCGGTCTCGATGTTATTTCGTATAATAAACCTGCCATTGCATTGTATAAAAAGATGGGTTTTCAAATGGAAGGCTGTATGAGAGAAGCGGTTCAAAGAGATGGGAAGTGTTTTGACCGTATGATTATGGGGATATTGCGGGATGAATGGATAGAGCTGCAAGGTTAGAAAGTACATTCGAAATTATATATGTAGTATGCAGGAGATATAATGGTAATTGGCGAAAATTTACAGTGTGTTGATTGAATTTATAAGGAGTCATGTAAAATGAATTTAGAAAAGGCAAAACCAGTAAATGAAGAGGTCGCCGAATTAAAAGAACTTATTAAAGAGTTACACGGAAGTGTGCACCAACTTCAAAGTGAAGTGCAGCAACTAAGGCACGAAAGACCAGTTGTTGAAGTGAGAAAAGGTGTTCAATTATCACCAACAATTGTCGGACAAATTGGTGGTATGATTTTAGGTGGTTTAGCAATTATCGGTATATTTTGGTGATGAAAAAAGGTTTGCAGCACGGATGCTGCAAACCTTTTGTATTTGACGATATAATTTCATGCAATACAACTTTTACATTAAATAACGTAAATATATATAAGCATGTGATAACAAGAGTGCAACAATAGTTAATGGTAAACCAATTTTTAAGAAGTCCATATAAGAGAAGCCATGTCCTTCACGTTTTGCAATACCAGCAACGACTACGTTTGCAGATGCACCGATTAGTGTTCCATTTCCTCCTAAGCAAGCTCCAAGAGATAACGCCCACCATAGTACTTCGATTTGCGGAGAATCGACAGATAGTCCGAGTCCTGTAGCTAAGTCTTGAATAAGAGGAATCATCGTTGCGACAAATGGGATGTTGTCGATTGTCGCAGATGCGATGCCAGATACCCATAAAATAAGTATAGCTGCGAATCCGATGTCACCGTTTGTTACGTCGATTACTTCTCTTGCAAGTGAAGAGATAAGTCCGATATCAATTAACCCGCCAACGAGAACAAATAATCCGGCGAAGAAGAAAATGGTTACCCATTCAACATGGGCAAATACATCTTCAATATCATGTTCTTTCACGCCGATTAACATAAGAAGTGTAGCGCCTGTCATCGCGATAACAGCAGCGTCTACATGAATAATCGAATGAAGTACGAAGCCTAAAATAGTTAGTCCTAAAATCGAAATAGATTTTAAAAGGAGGCTTTGATCTTTAATGTAATCTTTTTCGTTTAATGCCATTAGTTTTTCGATTTGTTCAGGTGTTGTTTTTAGTTTGTTACGATACATGAAGTAAATAATGCCAAGTGTCACGATAGAAATAATAATTACGATTGGAGCTAAGTTAAGTAAAAAGGCGTTAAAGTCTAAATGCTTGTTTGCTGATCCAATCATAATATTAGGTGGATCACCGATTAATGTTGCTGTTCCGCCTATATTTGAAAACAGCACTTCTGAAATCAAATAAGGCACAGGATTTACTTTTAAAATACGTGTAATGGATAATGTAACAGGAACGATTAATAAAACAGTCGTTACATTGTCCAAAAATGCTGATCCGACAGCAGTTAATAGGGATAGTAATAATAAAATGCGAATCGGTTTTCCACCAGCTGCTTTTGCCGCTTTAATGGCCACAAATTCAAAGACGCCTGATTGACTCGTAATATGTACGAGAATCATCATCCCAATTAAAAGGGTAATCGTTTCCCATTGAATATGTGATGTGAAAGCAGTATGTAAATCTACAACTCCAAAAATAATCATAATAGCAGCACCGAATAGTGCGATTACAGCACGATTCAATTTCTCAGAAATAATAAATCCGTACGTGATTAAAAATACGGCAATTGCAAAATAATATTGCCAATTTGCTACTTCATGTGCTGACTGTTCCAATCATGTCACCTTCTTTAAATTATGTATTCAATTGTCGAAATGTATCTCGCTGCAATAATACGGGATAAAATATATTGTAGCAAATTCAAAAAAGAAAGAAAACTATTTAACAAAGTGAAGGAAAAAATGTATTTTTTACATATCATATAAAAAATATAAAAAACACAGTGCAAATTATTAGGAAAAGTGAGCGTTGTCCTCTAATATAGAGATAGCAATTTACATTATTTTTGCGTAAAATGGTTTAAAGAGGTGAATTCCGATGGAAATAGTAAAAGATAGTTCTCTTATTCAAAATGAAATTGAACGTTTTGTAAATAAAGATGTATATATTCATTTAGAAACGACAAACGGAGCGTATGCATCACACATAAATGAAAAGATGATGACAGTTGGTGCTTTCATTCGAAATGCGATTATCCGTTTTGAACGCGGGAAGATAACTGGAACAAATCCATACCGAGTTGGTTTGAAAATGGATCACGGTTGGGTATATGCTGAAGGTATTACGCACTGGGAAGTAGACGATCAAGAGCGTTTATTATTAGCTGGACATGATAATTTAGGTCGTCTAGCAGTTGCACTTGAGTTAAGCTTAACACCATTTAAGTAAGAAGGAGGGAAACTTATGGAGAGACATGTACTTGTTGTATTTCCGCATCCAGATGATGAAGCATATGCTGCGGGAGGAACAATTCGCTTATTAACAGATCAAGGAGTACCTGTAACGTATGCATGTGGTACTCTAGGACAAATGGGACGTAACATGGGTAAGAACGTATTCGCTAACCGTGAAACGATTCCACATATCCGTAAGAAAGAATTGAAAGATGCTTGTGAAGCGATGGGTATTAAAGATTTAAGAATGCTTGGCTTCCATGATAAAACGTTAGAATTTGAAGATGTTGATTTCGTTGCTGACAAAATTGAAGCAATTATTCAAGAAGTAAATCCATCTCGAATTATTACATTTTATCCAGAGCACGGTGTACATCCAGATCATAATGCATTTGGCCGCGCTGTCGTTCGCGCTGTATCACGTATGCCAAAAGAAGAGCGCCCAGTTATCCATGCTGTTGCGATTACGAAAAATCGTGAAGCAGTATTAGGAGAACCGGATGTTGTAAATAACATTAGTGAAGTATTTGATCATAAATTAACTGCATTAGGTGCGCACCGTTCACAAACAGAAGCAATGCTTGAAGACACGCATGCAAAAATAAAAAACAAAGATGCAGCAACATTAAAATGGCTGCAACTTGAACAGTTTTGGACTTATAAATGGGAGTAGGCTAGAAGGATACCTTCTAGTTGCTCTTACATAGAAAAAGCGCCGTCACTTGTGATGGCGCTTTTTCTTGTTGAAGACTATATATTTCTTAGGGTGCTTCAAAATTTTTAAATTAACGTGCAGTATAGCCTCCATCAACAAGAAGTGTTGTACCGTTAACAAAACTAGCATCATCACTTGCTAAAAATAAGACAGCTTTAGCGACTTCTTCTGGTGTTCCAAGTCTGCCTTGTGGATGAAGTGAAGCTAAATATTCTTTCTGTTCAGGATTAACACTACCAAGTAAAGGGGTGTCAATATAACCGGGGCACACCGCATTAATACGTATTCCATATTTAGCGTAGGCAGTACATAAATTTTGAGTTAATAGTTTCACACCACCTTTTGCAGAGGAGTATGCTGTTGGGGTAGGTAATGAAACAAAACTATGAATCGAACCAGCGTTAACGATGACACCACCTGTACCTTGTTTAAGGAATTGTTCAATCGAATATTTATCAGAAAGGAATACCCCAGACAAATTAATATCAATAGTTCTTTTCCACTTTTCATAGGATAATTCGTTTGCTGGTGCATCATCAGCAACGCCGGCATTGGCATACATAATATCTAATTTACCGTATGTACTTACTGTCTCATGAATTAGCTGTTTAATATCTGCCTCTTTTGTTACATCAGTTTTAATAAATAACGTATTATATCCATGTGCATTCAATTCATCTGATAGTTCTTTTCCACGTTCAGAAAAGTCAGCAATAACTACTTTTGCACCTTCTTCGATAAAAAGACGAACAGTAGATTCGCCAATTCCACTTGCACCACCAGTTATGATTGCTACTTTGTCTTTCAATTTCATATAAACCTCTCCATTCATCAATGAATTTAAGTCGAATTTTTAAATCTGGTTATATCACTATTAACCTTAAATAGTAAGTAGATAGAAGAAAAAGCTCGCGTTTACTTAATTGTGAGAGTGCTATTTTTTCTTTAGTGTACTTTTTGATACAGTTATGGACGAAAATATTAATTTGGTCAATCTTATCATTAGATTGAATATTTGGTAAAGAGCTCTCGAACAGAGCGAGTACGGATGCTGAAAAATTAAAATAAATATGAAGTATTATTTGTAGGGTAAGGAACAAGGGGGAGAGAAGCATAACGAAAACTACTACTCTATTTAAATAGGAAAAAACCTTGCAGGGGGGCAAGGCTTTAAACAGGGTATTAAAAATTATTGATTTATTAAGAATAACTTCTTCTTGTGAATAAACTAATTTTAGCATGATAACTCATATGTATGTGTTACGAATTTGTGAATAAAAACTCAATGATAAAAGTATGAGTGAAAGGAAATAATGTATTTGAAATATGTATTATTACACAAAGTTCAGTTGAAATAGTGAGGAAAATAAAAAAGTGCAATGAGCAAAATGATTAAGAGACGAATTATATGAAAGATTAGTTGAACGCCTAATATTTAATTTGTTTTACTATATTATTAATTCCGATGATACAAAATTCAAGAAATGACTTATCAATATAAAAACAAAAAGTCCTTAGAATCTACGGCTTTAATATGAAAAGATTTTAATCATTGGGCATAAGGGAATTCTATATTGATTGGTTGAAAGAGGGGATTTGTATATGTAATTTCTTTTTTCATTTAATTCTTTAGAACCTATTTTTAATAATGTATATAAGAAGCGTATATTTTGAATTATTTAATAGAATAATATATATTTATATTGATTTAGTGATTTTAGTTTGTTAAAAATGGGGAAATCGATATGAAGGTTAAATTTGCCGTAATAAAAGATGAGAGCTTTGATTGTAGTTTATTGGAAACAAAATTATTGAAAACTTTTAAAGAAGTAGATTGTGAAGCAGATATTGTAAAGGTTGAGGATGAAATTTTTGAAAACAATGATGTACAAACGCATTTATCAGAAATAACCATTCATGTTACTGGAAAAAATATTGGATATAGATCCGTTTCAGCCAGTATATTTATTGTTCTAGAGAGTTTATCAATACAGCTATTTCGTATTCATATTAGTATACTTTAAGCAGTTCAAAAATTCGCTTCTTCAGAAAATCATACTGATTATATGGAGTTGTAAATATGAAAACAATAGAAATTATCGTAGGTGCTCCCGAATGGTGGATTGCACCTTGTTTGTTGTTAAATAAACAAGGGATTCCTTTTCTAATTTTAATGTATCTCAACGCTAATTTATAAATAGAAGAATGGAAACATGTGAGTAATTCAATTAGATTGTACAAAAAATTTGGTACGCGGATATACGCAATGTATTCACAGGTAAGAGGGTTGTCTCATAATATATATAGATTTTTCTATTAAGATGAACAGAGGGTGTGAATATATGGAAGATGTTTACGCTAAAATTGACAGTCTCAAGGCGGAGCAAAAAGAAATGATGAGAGACATTCGTGCTTTAGAAACGCGTACCACTATTAATGAGAAAGATATAGCAACAATCAATAAGCAATTAGAAAAAATAAGTACAAACACTACTTGGATTTTACGAATTATTATTAGCGCGATAATAATGTCAGTTTTAGGATTAATATTAAAAGGAATGATTTAGTCTTGTGAAATAGAACGATAGAAAAGAAAGAGGGGAGCTCCCTCTTTCTTTTATGTAAATGAGAAACTATAAATTTTCCGTTTCCTTTTCGTCTGCATACTTATCCTCTAAGGAAATTAATAGAGGGATTGATATAGTTACTAGAATGATTAAAGTAGTTATAAAAGATTTAGAAAGAGAAAAAGAACCTTCAATTTATAATCAGGTTCATTAATTCAAACTATTTCTAATTATTCCACAATAAGGCGTTCATATCAAGTTGTTATCTTTTATGGCGTTTATTATTTGTTCACTAATATAAAAAGAGCATTCGAAATGATAATACTAGAAAAATAAAATTAATATGTAATATAATTGAAAAAGTATATTTAAAAATCGATGTTAATATTACCCTCCTATAAGTATTAACATACGTAATTGAGGTGTTTTCTTTGTTGTTTTATGACCGGATTTCTATAATGGCCCCTCCTGTTCCGTAGCTAAGGAAAGTCTTTTTATTTCTGAGATTTTCAAAGTTATAGGAGGGTATGAAAAATGAAAAAAGTCTCAGTACCATCACTTTTGTTAATGATTATTCTTGTCGCATTTCCGCAAATTAGTGAAACGATTTACACACCGTCTTTACCGGACATTTCAAAGGCGTTACATGTAAGTAATAATGAGGTGCAGTTAACGCTTAGTGTGTATTTTGCTGGATTTGCTTTAGGTGTATTTTTTATTGGATGGCTATCAGATATAATTGGCCGTCGCCCAGCAATGTTATTTGGAATTGTTGTATACGGCGCTGGGAGTTTCTTGTGCTTTATTGCAAATTCCATTGAAGTTTTATTGGTAAGTCGTTTTATTCAAGCGTTTGGAGCAAGTGCAGGATCAGTTGTGACGCAAACGATTCTTCGTGAAAGTGTAGAAGGGCATAAGAGGCATGTTATGTTTGCTCAAATCTCGGCAGTCATTGCTTTTACACCAGCGATAGGACCGTTAATTGGTGGCTTTCTTGATCAAATGTTTGGATTTAAAATAGTATTTTTAAGTTTAGTAGTTATGAGTATCGGTATTTTTCTGTATACGTTTGTTTCTCTTCCTGAAACAAAAACGGGCTCAGTAACGAATAAAATAAATGTATTTTCAGTCTTGAAGAGGTTAATTACAAATCCGAAAGTGGTAACATATGGGTTGTTAATTGGAGGAGCAAATGGTGTTTTATTTAGCTATTACGCAGAAGCGCCGTTTATCTTTATTGAATATTTTCAATTATCGCCTAGTATGTATGGATTTCTAGGAATTGTTGTAGCGTCTGCTTCTATTGTTGGAGCGAAAATTTCAAAACGTTTACTTGCTACTTATAAACCAGAGAAAATTATATATATCGGTTGTCTCGTAATGACAGGAGGAGCTATCTTTTTATCTGTTATTACGTTTGTGGGATCAAATCCGAATGTAATATATATGGTTGTATTTTTAATAGCGATGTTTATATTGCTATTAGGAATTGGAGTAGCGTTACCTAATTGTTTAAGTTTAGCGTTAGTAGATTTTCAAGATGTCATTGGTACAGCTGGAGCGTTGTTTAGCTTAGGATACTATGTAATTGTAACGATGACAATTTGGGGAATGAGTCAATTGCATACGGGCTCGTTACTGGTGATGCCACTTTATTTTCTGGTTATTGTAGTTATAATGGCATTGTTTACTAGGGTATTTATCTTTGGTAAGCAAACTTCGAAATCGATTTAAATATGAAATTGTAAAAGAGTCTCATTTTTTAATGAGACTCTTTTATATTTTATCCCGTTGTTTTGAGGCAGAAAGGTTTCTGCCTCAAAATTTGGCTGGGGTAAAGAAGTTAGTAGTTTATTAATATATTAAATTTCTTATTGGTATATGAATCGAATGTGTGGGAAATTACGTTATCAACTATAAAGGTTGAAGTATTTGAGATATGAAACCGAGGAAGATAGCATCTCCTCGGTTATTTATATTGTAATAATATACATGCCGGAATCATATTGAATAGATGTATTTTATTGTTAATTTAGTTAAAAATTAATCAGACTTATGTATAATAATTTATTGAAAAAATAATTGAATTTTTCAGATTAATGAATTAATATAAGGTAAGTAATTTTAAGATTTATAGAATATTGGAAGATGAAAGGTTTTGAGAATTTTATTAGGAGCACAAAACGATTTTAGGATAGCTTTAAAGCTAGTGTAAAATGACGTTTGCTTCATCATTTTCAGGGCCGAAAGGAATTAGGGGAAAGCATCTTGTGTTAAAATGCGGCTATGAATCATCTAAGAGGGGGAAGTGAAGTGGCAAACAAAGAATTGAAAAGAGGTTTAGAAGCACGTCATATTCAAATGATTGCTTTAGGCGGAACGATTGGTGTTGGTTTGTTTATGGGATCAGCCAGCACAATTAAATGGACAGGTCCGTCAGTAATGCTTGCTTATGCAATTGCAGGTATTTTCATCTTCTTCATCATGCGTGCCATGGGAGAAATGTTGTATATGGAGCCAAGTACAGGCTCATTTGCGACATTCGGTCATAAGTATATTCATCCACTAGCTGGTTATATGACAGCGTGGAGTAACTGGTTCCAGTGGGTTATCGTTGGGATGTCAGAAATTATCGCGGTTGGAGCGTATATGCAATATTGGTTCCCGGATTTACCAGCTTGGATACCAGGTATAATTGCAATGGTTATTCTTGGTGCAGCTAACTTAATTTCTGTGAAGTCATTTGGTGAATTTGAATTTTGGTTTGCGATGATTAAAATCGTTACGATTCTATTAATGATTATTGCAGGATTTGGCCTTATTTTCTTCGGAATTGGTAACGGCGGAGAAGCGATTGGCATATCTAATCTTTGGTCAAATGGCGGTTTCTTTACAGGTGGTTTTTCAGGATTCTTCTTTGCATTATCACTTGTAGTTGGAGCGTATCAAGGTGTGGAATTAATCGGTATTACTGCTGGTGAAGCGAAGGATCCAAAGAAGACACTTACAAGAGCGATTCAAAGTACAATTTGGCGTATTTTAATTTTCTACATCGGTGCTATTTTCGTTATTGTAACTGTGTATCCGTGGGATCAATTAAGTACAATTGGTAGCCCGTTCGTAGCAACTTTTGCGAAGGTTGGTATTACGGCAGCAGCTGGCCTTATTAACTTCGTTGTTATTACAGCAGCAATGTCTGGTTGTAATAGTGGTATTTATAGTGCTGGACGTATGCTGTATACGTTAGGTGTAAATGGACAAGCACCGAAATATTTCACGAAACTTTCTGGAAATGGTGTACCTTTATTCGGTACAGTTGGTGTAATTATCGGTTTAGCGGTTGGTGTTGTTTTAAGTTATATCGCACCGAAAAACTTATTCGTATATGTATATAGTGCGAGTGTACTTCCTGGTATGGTACCATGGTTCGTCATTTTAATTAGTCAAATTCGTTTTAGGAAAGAAAAGGGAGCAGAGATGAAAGATCATCCGTTCAAAATGCCATTTGCTCCTGTAACAAACTATTTAACAATTGCCTTTTTAATTATGGTATTAATCGGAATGTGGTTTAACGATGATACACGCATTTCATTAGTTGTAGGTATTATTTTCTTAGCTATCGTTACAATTAGTTTCTATGCTTTCGGAATAGGAAAGCGAGCTCCGTTAGACGTTCAAAATAATAAAGAGATTTCAAGTAAATAAAGAAGAGGCTGTTCATCTGGAACAGCCTTTTCTTATTGTTGTTATTTGTCGATAAATCGATATACCTTGTCGAATCGTTGATATAATTTGATTTGTGATAGATATATTCGAAAAATCGTTGATATATTGTACGTTATGATAGATATATTCGAAAAATCGTTAATATAATTTCACATACTACCTATCACTATCATGATTAAAATTTCTCTAATACGATTTTCCCAATGGTGTGCCCGCTTTCAAGTAGTGCATGTGCTTTTTTTAGTTTTCAGCGTTAATCGGTGTTAATGTTTCATTTAAAGTAAGAATCCTTTACTTCTATATTATAGTTGGTGAAATACTGCTATGTAAAAAAATACCCTCTTTTTTATGCAAGCTGCACTGATAGTCTAGAAGGAGTTTATTTCTAAAAAGAAGAATTTTTTAATGTATTACTTTATCCAAAACTAAATGTAAAGGTGGATACATAATGACAGTAAAGAAACTTTATTTCATCCCAGCAGGTCGTTGCATGTTGGATCATTCGTCTGTTAACAGTGCGTTAACACCGGGGAAACTATTAAACTTGCCGGTGTGGTGTTATCTTCTGGAGACGGAAGAAGGTCCTATTTTAGTAGACACAGGTATGCCAGAAAGTGCAGTTAATAATGAAGGGCTTTTTAACGGTACATTTGTTGAAGGACAGATTTTACCGAAAATGACTGAAGAAGATAGAATCGTGAATATATTAAAGCGTGTAGGGTATGAACCAGACGACCTTTTATATATTATTAGCTCTCACTTACATTTTGATCATGCAGGAGGAAACGGTGCTTTTACAAATACACCGATTATTATGCAGCGAACCGAATATGAGGCAGCACTTCATAGAGAAGAATATATGAAAGAATGTATATTACCGCATTTGAACTACAAAATTATTGAAGGGGATTATGAAGTGGTACCAGGTGTTCAATTATTGTATACGCCAGGTCATTCTCCAGGCCATCAGTCGCTATTCATTGAGACGGAGCAATCCGGTTCAGTTTTATTAACGATTGATGCATCGTACACGAAAGAGAATTTTGAAGATGAAGTGCCATTCGCAGGATTTGATCCAGAATTAGCTTTATCTTCAATTAAACGTTTAAAAGAAGTTGTGGCGAAAGAGAAACCAATTGTTTTCTTTGGTCATGATATAGAGCAGGAAAAGGGTTGTAGAGTGTTCCCGGAGTATATATAGTGCAAAAAGTCATGAGTTCGCGTGCTCATGACTTTTTCATTTAAATAATTTTTTTAAATAAATTATAAACTTTTTTTGAACTATCTTCGTTTAACTGATAGTACGTAAGGTTTACATCATCAGGAGTATCTTGCTGAGCAAT
This sequence comes from Bacillus sp. RZ2MS9, assembly GCF_001816185.2. Taxonomy (NCBI): domain Bacteria; kingdom Bacillati; phylum Bacillota; class Bacilli; order Caryophanales; family Bacillaceae; genus Bacillus; species Bacillus sp. RZ2MS9. The sequence goes on along the minus strand of NZ_CP049978.1, from coordinate 3,346,113 downwards.
CATCACTTCGCTGCTGTGATGATCAACTACCCATATGAAATATTTTTTATAAGTTCCATCCTCGAAAGTAATCCACATATCACAATCTATTAAATCTGATCCTTCTTCATCCAATGTTAATTTGCCTTTTTTTGCGGTATTCATACTGTTAATAAACGTTTTTAATTCATCTGTTTTTGTGAGAAAGATATCCTTTTTTGTTTTAATTGATTCTACATGTATATCTTTTATTTCCTGTTTACCTAAAAAAACAGGGGGCTCATTTGGATCTCGCGAGCTTGAAATAATAGTAGCTTTCTTTTTCGGTTTGTTTGCAGTATAGAGATCTTGAATAGATTTTCCCGAGTTTACAAACCATACAATTCCACAAATAATTAATACGCTACCTAGCAATAAAATAATTTTTTTAATAGAATTTTCTCCTTTCTATTATTTCGTGTGAAGAGCTTTTCTATTAATATATGATAGGTAAGCGTAAAGTATTATAGTTGAACTTGGTTATGCTTCACAGTTTTTATCGGGCGATCTATGAGTAAATTGTAAGTGAGCCCAATTAATACGAAAATGCCACCGATAACTTTACCGATTGAGAGTTCATTTGTCAGGAAGAAATCAATAATAGTCCCCGCAAATAATTGTCCGATAAAGATGAGTAATGTTAAATAAAAGGCTGATATTTTAGGAGTAATATAGTTGGATAATGAAATAACGATAACGCCTACTAATCCGCCTAAGTACACAGCAATAGGAATAGATTGTAACGTCTGCATTGGAATATACAATGAATCTGAACTGAAAATTAAAAATAACATAGAGAAAAATAATCCAGTAATATAATTGAAAAACGTACCTTCCCAGTTTCCAATTTCCTTTGCTAAATTCGCGTTAATAATTCTAGCAACAACGATAGAAACACCAGCTAAAATAGCGATCGTAATATATAACATTTTCTTGCCCCCATTAATAAATTGTCATGATTATAATTCCAGAAGAGATGAAACATAATCCAATTAGTTTTTTTTTTTCAAACTTTGCAACTTTCATTCCTAATAAGCCGAAATGATCGATAATGATGGAAGCAATAGATTGACCGAGTAAACTTAATGCGATCGTAATAGAAGCACCAAGGACGGAGAAACTTATATTGTTAAAAAGAACAGTGAATACTCCAATTGCTCCAGCGCTATATAAAAAAAGTGGAATACTTTTATCGAAACGAATTTTATTTTTGTTTATGATTAAAATGAAGATAACTGCAATTAAACCGACAAGGTGAATGACAACGCTTGCTGTATACTTTCCAATTAACTCGGATAAAATTCCATTCAATGGAAGCATAACGGCGATGAGCACACCAATAAAGACAGAAAGAAAGTTATACAATGTAATATCCCCTTTATATTTCATATTTGTAATGACTGTATCATGCTGAAATTGTGTATTGTTATGACATATGTCATAGTGGAAGAAGAAAATTTTGATTACAATGGGGATGAGTTGTAAAGGTGGGGAACTATGAAGAAAGTATGTAATTCTAATAAATTAGCAGAGTATATAAAGCAAAATAATATTGATTCATTTTTTAGTCATGATATGAAGCCATATATGGAACTTATATTTTTTAAAAAGAATGAGTTTATTTGTAGAGAAAATGAAGAGATAGATTATTTATATTTCTTTGTTGAAGGAAAAGCGAAAGCATTTAACACATTAAGTAACGGAAAATCGGTATTATTATGTTTTTACGATAGTTTGCAGTTACTTGGAGATGTGGAGTTAATTCATTCTCAAAGAATCACTTCAAACGTACAAGTGATGGCAGATTCGTATTGTGTGGGTTTACCTTTAGGAAAGGTGAGAAATAAGCTATTTCATGATGCGAAATTTTTAAGATGTATTTGCGGATCATTAGCACATAAATTAAACCGACTTTCCAAAAACAGTACAATTAATTTATTGTATCCGCTTGAAAATAGACTTGCGAGTTACATGTTAGCAGCAGGAGAACGAGCAGTTCAGCATGAAAATAGAATTGTGTTTAGTGGGAATTTAACGGAAATAGCGGAGTTGTTAGGAACGAGTTATCGGCATTTATTACGTACTTTGAATCTCTTTTGTGATAAAAATATAATCAAGAAAAACAATGGTTGTTTTGAAGTAGTGAATGTAGAAGTTTTGAGGGAATTGGCTGCAGATGTTTATAAATAATATATTAAAGTAGGGATTAAGATGAAAATAGCTATAATTTCAGATATCCACGGAAATAGTCACGCTTTAAAATCGGTATTAAAAGATATTACACGTCGCAAGGTCGAAATGATAATAAATTTAGGAGATAGTGTGTATGGGCCGTTAGAGCCTTTAGAGACAATTGAAATATTAATGAGTAGCGAGATGATACATATTAAAGGCAATTGTGATCGCATGCTTTGGGAACCTATACAAGAGCAATCTGCTACACTAACTTTTGTTCAAAATCAATTAACAAATTATCATATAGGTTGGTTAAAACAACATCCTTCACAATTTATTGTAGACGATATGTTATGTTGTCACGGTACGCCAACTTCAGATGAAGTGTATTTGTTAGAAGAGATGAATGAGAATGGTGCAATATTAAAGAATGAAAAAAATATAATGGATCAACTCCAAAATATAGAACAAAAAATAATAGTATGTGGTCATACACATATTCCTAGAGTTGTTTATTTAGCGAACGGAAAGATCATTATAAATCCAGGAAGTGTAGGACTTCCAGCATACAAAGATGAGTTACCTGTTATGCATAAAATGGAATCAGGAACTCCGCATGCAAAATATGTAGTGATAGAAAAGGTTTTGGGAGAATGGACAATTGAACAAATTTCAGTTCCTTATAATTGGGAAGAAGCTGCTAGATTGGCTGTTCAACAAGAAAGATATGACTGGGCACAGGCGCTAAAGACTGGGAAGATAGAATGAAGGGGAGTTTACTTTATGGTAAACTGGTTTTGTTCAAAATTATAATTGGATTGAAATTGAACAAGCAGTGAATGAGAAAGGATTTCCTAATCATATAAAGGGAATCAGTCCAGTAAAAGGATTGTATTATATCGGATTGCCGTGGCAATCTCAAAGGGGTTCTGCACTTATTTGTGGTGTAGGAAAGGATGCAGCATATTTGCTTTCTGAAATCAAAAAAATAGATCAGTAGCGATAACTACTGATCATCCATATGTACATGAATTAGGAGAGGTCAAACATTTATTAACTTTATTATAATAGATTTTTACGGAATTAAAAACTGAAAATTCAAATTTAATGTTGAGAAAGTTTTTTGTATCGAAATATATGAAAGAATAGGGATTTTTATTGAAACAGAAAAAGATATTTCTATTTTAGTAAATTATGATATAGTCTAAATAAGCGTGTTTTTCCATAAATGTAATTATTTTCATTGTAGTTTTGTTTATATGAGGGAAGGAGAAGTAATTATGAAGTTTGATGATCAACGCTTATTAGGAGTCCGATTAGGTTCTGTACTTGTGACAGAGGAAAATCAATATTTAGTAATTAAGAAAAAAGATCATTATGCACTGTTAAATATACATAATTTAGAATGCACACATGTTGAAGTGCAGTTAGAACATTTGGAAGAAATGTTGCGGGAAGATTTCCAAGAAAGTATAACGGAGATTATCGCACCAGAACATATAAAAATTGTTGCGAAAAATGTTATATAGATAAAGAAGCTGGAAGGAACAGCTTCTTTATTTTCATTATAAGGATAACGTTTTTACAACCTCACCAATGATCCCTTCCATTTGATGAACACCTAAATCGGAATTGGTCATAATAACAGCACCATTCCCACAGTATGGATAACAAACCATCATACATTGAAATCCGACGCCCCATCCGAGTGAATAAACCTGTAATTCTTCATTAGAATCATCAAGAAAAACACCTAATCCAGTCCATTTTGAGCAACCTTGAGGAGAAATCATGTCTAGTACAAATTTTTGAGAAAGTTTTAGTTTGCCCTTTCCTTGTAAGGAATGAATGATTTCAATGACTAAAGCTGATAAGTCAGTTGGTGTTGTCCAAATGCCTGAAGCAGCTGCGAATGGATAAAATGGAAATCTCTCATTTGTTACAGTTCTATCTTTATTATGTCCGCAAGCAAAAACATCGGTTTTATCTATGTCTTTTGGAGAGAAAAGTGTACTATTTTTCATTTGTAGTGGCTGGAAGATATGTTCTTCTAATAACTGATTAAATGATTTTCCTGTAATATCTTCTAGTAGTAGCTCGATTATACAAAAGTTTGCGTCCGAGTAATGAAATTCACTTTCTGGTTTATAAGCTACTTCTATAGATACGGGGCAATATAGTGTTTTACCGGAAAGGAGTTCAGACATATTAGGTAATCCTTTTGCAGGTGTATAATGTTCAAAACTATTAGGTGGATCAATGAGTCCAGATTGATGGCTTAATAAGTTTCTCAAAGTGATACTTTTTTGTGAAGTAAATAGATTGGTAGGAATGTTCCAAGATGTGAGTTTATCATTTACGTCTTCATCTAAATATACGATACCTTGCTCTGATAATGTTAGTACGAGCATTGTAGTGATGAATTTGCTGATAGAGCAAGAATTAAAGAGAGAATTTGTAGTAACAGCTCTAGTTGTTCCAGCTTCAAGTGTTCCAAAGGCAGTCGCTTCATCTAGTTTGCCATTACGTATAACAGCGAGGCTTAAACCTGCAACGGAATATTGGTTCATTTTCTCGTATATATTGCTAATTTTTAAGTTCATGGTGACTCCTTTCTTTAAAGACAGAATATTATTTTTATTATACAGTAGTAAAAAAAAGAAAACACTTCGTAATTCACCAATGAAGTGTTTTCTTTTTTAGTTAGTTTGAAGTGAACTTTTGAAAAAATTTGTCTCGGTACATGTACATAACCCATGAGATTGTTATTAAAGAAATAATGATTTGTTTGTTTTTAATTGGTGCATTGAAAACAAGCCAACCAACTATATCAAATAATAAATGTAGCACGATTGACAGAACTACAAATTGAAGTAACGTATTTAAAAATCTTTTCATAAAGCGACCCCCTAAAATAATAGGTTTTATTAACAGTTTGATATAGTGGTATTATACAGTAAATGTGTCCTGTGGTAAAATTTACATAAGTTAGTGAAATAAAATAAATGAAAGTTAGTAAGGGGGAACATTCATGGAATTCTGGATGGTTATACTAATATTAGCCTTTGGTTTCATTTATATCGCTGAAAAATTAGCTACAATTGAAAAGAAAAATGATGCGCGTTTAAAGAGAATTGAAGATAGATTACAATTAATTACGAAAGAAAAGGGAATTGTAGAAAGAGAACCTGAAATTAATAAAGAACTACGCCAGCTTGTAGAAGAAGGAAAAAAAGTTACAGCAGTTAAGAGAGTAAGAGAAGCTTTTGGTTTTTCCTTACTAGAAGCGAAGCAATATGTTGATAAATTATAAAAAAGATCATCCATTTGGGTGATCTTTTTTACTGCACCATGCGTGTATTTACATAAGCGGCGATAATAAAGTGTCCAATTATATGGAACAAATATTTGAGATGAATTGTCTAATATAGGTAATAACTATTTAGCTTGAAAGAAAGGGTTGATAACATGAAAAAGAATACGTTGTTAAAAGTAGGATTATGTGTAGGTTTACTAGGAACAATTCAATTTGTTAGCACAATTTCTTCTGTACAAGCATCACAAAAGGTAGAGAAAACAGTAATAAAAAATGAGACGGGAACCATTTCAATATCTCAGTTAAACAAGAATGTATGGGTTCATACGGAGTTAGGTTCTTTTAATGGAGAAGCAGTTCCTTCGAACGGTCTAGTTCTTAATACTTCTAAAGGGTTAGTACTTGTTGATTCTTCTTGGGATGACAAATTAACGAAGGAACTAATAGAAATGGTAGAAAAGAAGTTTCAGAAGCGTGTAACGGATGTCATTATTACACATGCGCACGCTGATCGAATTGGCGGAATAAAAACGTTGAAAGAAAGAGGCATTAAAGCGCATAGTACAGCATTAACTGCAGAACTAGCAAAGAAAAGTGGATATGAAGAGCCACTTGGAGATTTACAAACCGTTACAAATTTGAAGTTTGGAAATATGAAAGTAGAAACATTTTATCCAGGGAAAGGGCATACAGAAGATAATATTGTCGTATGGTTACCGCAATACAATATTTTAGTTGGAGGCTGTTTAGTGAAATCTACGTCCGCAAAAGATTTAGGAAATGTTGCTGATGCTTATGTAAATGAATGGTCTACATCGATTGAGAATGTGCTGAAGCGATATAGAAATATAAATGCAGTAGTGCCTGGTCATGGGGAAGTAGGGGACAAAGGATTACTTTTACATACATTGGATTTATTAAAATAAGAAATTGTAGAAATACAAAAGAGAGGAGAAATAATTTTCTCCTCTCTTTCTTCTAACTATATTTAAATGCTGAATCTGTTGATTACGTCAGCATATATTACTGAGATTTTAATTCCAAGTATACAAATACTAGTACTGTCATAATTGCTATAACAACATAAGTAGCATCAAGCATTATAAGTGTTTTTAAAGTTTCAGTCATCGTAATTCACCCCTGTTATAAAAATATAACATGATCTTTTTATTGATTAGATAAGAGATCATAAAGATAAAATGTATATGAAATTTCTTAAGTAGCTTCTATATAAATATATCATATAAATAATGTAAGTAATGTTAAGATAATGTAAATGTATTGTAAATAAAAAGGTTTACAATAAAGACTTTAATAAAAAATGATAGCTCCTTAAAATGACAAATACGCTCTTCTTTCTATTGAATGATAGAAAGAAGAGCGTATTTTTATGTCTATTTTCATATGTGATGAATTGCAACTATTTGTACATTTGATTCAAAAATTTTTTTCGTTGTATATATTTCTCCAAATTAATTAGCTATTTAAAAGTATCGAAAGATGTGTGTACACTAATGCATATTTTTTAGTGTCAATAAAAATATTATGTCAACAATATGAACTGTCACAAATCTTTATATATTATTGTGATTGATATCACATCACTTTTTTTCAATGGGTATTATGCTTAAGGTGTAATGAATGATTGGGAGAGGGTGGGATGATATGTTTTGTTATCAATGTGAACAAACGCCAGCAGGCGGATGTAAAGTAATGGGTGTGTGCGGCAAGAATGAAACGATTGCGAGTTTACAAGATACGATTGTGTTTGGGCTAAAAGGAATTGCAGCTTATCGCACACATGCTGCTCAGCTAGGGTATACGGATGCATTTGTAGATGCTACAACACAAGAAGCTTTATATATGACATTAACAAATTCTAACTTTAACGAACAAGAGCATATTGATATGGCTATGAAAGTGGGGAAATCAGCTTTACGGGTGATGGAATTATTAGATGAGGCACATACGAATCATTTTGGTGTGCCAGAGCCTGTACAAATTACACAAAATCGTGTAGAAGGTAAAGCAATTGTAGTTACGGGTCATAATTTATTTGCACTAGAAGAACTATTAAAGCAAACAGAAGGAAAAGACATTAATATTTATACACATTCTGAAATGCTACCAGCACACGGATACCCGCAGCTGAAAAAATATAAACATTTAAAAGGAAATATCGGTAAGGCATGGTATGATCAAAGACGCCTTTTTGAAAAATTTACTGGTGCCATATTAGCTACAACGAACTGTGTTATGCCAATTAAAGGCTCGTACTCTGATCGATTCTTTTCATATGACATTGCAGGTTTAGAAGGTGTACAAAAAATTGAAAATGATGATTTTACACCATTAATTCAAAAAGCACTAGAACTTCCAGAAGTACATATGGAGTCGGATGAACAGTTAGTGACAGGGTTTCATCATAATACAGTATTGTCATTAGCTCCAGAAATTATTGATGCAGTAAAAGAAGGGAAAATAAAGCGTTTCTTTGTTATCGCCGGTTGTGATGCACCGGGAAAAGGCGGAGAATATTATCGTGAATTAGCAACGTCGCTTCCGCAAGAAACAGTTATTTTAACAACTTCTTGCGGGAAATTCCGCTTTAATGATGTGGATTACGGTGTTGTACCTGGTACGGAAATTCCGCGTTACATTGATTTAGGACAGTGCAATAATTCAATTTCTACAGTGAAAATAGCGGCTGCTTTAGCTGATGCTTTCCAATGTGAAGTGAATGAATTGCCAGTAAGTATTGTGCTATCATGGTTTGAACAAAAAGCGGTTGCCATTTTACTCGGGCTATTTAGTCTTGGGATTCAAGATATTCGCATCGGTCCAAAGGCTCCTGAATTTATTTCACCTGGCGTGCTTGATGTATTACAAGAAACATTTGGTTTAAAACTAATTACAAATGCAGCAGAAGACATGGCTATGATGTTATCGTAACGGAAAAGATTCATTTACTTTTGAACGTGATCAAAATGGACAAGTTACGAAAGTGAAAGACCATGTCAATGGTGTAGAACGCACGAAAACATACGATAAGGCTGACCGTGTCACAAGTGCAACAGATAGCCGAGGCGGAAAAGTTGACTGGGCATATCACGACAAAGCAAACAGTAACGCAAGGTGGATACACAAATAAAGTATCGTATGACTACAACACGCTAGATCAAAACATTCGTGTAACAGACGGTTCTCAAACGTATCGATTTGATTATGATGATTAAGGAAACGTTCGTACGTATACAGCTGGTAATGGTTCAGGTTCGACGTTTAACTATGACCACGCGAACAAAATTAAAGACCTAGTAGTAGGTACATCCAACAGTATTCTTCTTTCTGAACGATATGAATATGATCAAGCGGGTAACCGTACGAAGATTAAACATGAAGGTGCGGGCGGAAAAGTAACAGAAACAAACTTTGTATATGACCCGATCAACCAACTATTAAATGAAGCATTGCCAAACGGAACAAGTAAATCATACACATATGACGGATTTGGGAACCGTACGAGTGTGAAAGTTGTAGAGAATGGAAAAGAAACAAAATCTATAGCGGCAACATTCAATGAAGGAAATCAGCTTGTAAAATTCGGAAACGAATCGTTAACGTATGATGCGAATGGAAATCGTACATCTGACGGGAAGTACAAGTATACATGGAATGAAAATGACCAGATTGTATCAATTACAAAACAAGGTGAAAGCAATGTATTCGCAACGTATAAATACGATGAAAATAATCGTCGTATTGAAAAGAGTGTAAATGGTCAAGTAACACGCTATTTCTATGATGGAGATAGCATTAACCCATTATATGAGACAGATGGTAGTGGAACTGTACTTCGTCAATATGTATATTCCACAAGTGGTACACGCTTAGCTATGAAATCAAAAGGGCAAACGCTATACTATCACTACAACCCACGTGGTGATGTAGTCGCGATGACAGATCAAAATAGAGAAGTCGTAGCAACGTATGAATATGATTCGTGGGGTAACGTATTAAAGAGTGACGCAAAAGGTATCGCCGCAGATAATCCATTTGGATATGAGGGATACATGTATGATAAAGAAATTGGCATGTATTATCTAATTGCGAGATACTATAATCCAGAACATGGTGTGTTTTTATCGGTAGATCCAGATCCGGGTGATGAAGATGATCCGGTTACAATGAATGGATACACGTATGGGGATAATAATCCGGTAATGAAAGTCGATCCAGATGGGCATTATGCAATTGCCTTAGCTGCTGCAGGAACTAACTTTTGGAATGGGTTATTGCTGGAGGGTTTGCAATTTACAGGGGGTATCAAGTATATAAGTTTGCCAAATCAAATTATAATCCTGATCCATATGCAAGGCCTGGTCAAAAGAAACAAGGAAGAGAAAATAAAGAGAAAAAAGGTTGGAAAAGTCAATCAAACAAACGAGATGGTCCTTCAAAACCTAAAAAACATACACCAGGTAAGGGGCATAGAAAATATTAGGTAGTTAGGGTGATGATATGCATATTTGGACACTGACAAATTGGCAGAAATATTATAATTTAGAAGACAAGAGCCACCGTACAGGATTAAGATTAAAGTTTGATAAAGATGTTGATCCTGAGGTAAGAAGAGCAATTAAAGAATTTTGTAAATGGTTACGACAAGAGTATTATTTCCCTATTAGAGTACCGATATATGTGAAATATGCATGTAAAATTAAAGCGATGGATGGAGAGCTAGTCTATGGAACTTTCTTCGAGCCATTTAATCGAAATGATGAGCCATATATTCGTATTTCAACAGGTGATTATTATGAAACGTTAAAAAAAAATGGAAAAGATGATGCATTAGGATATTATCTGGTTACTATTGCTCATGAGCTGACTCATTATTTCCAATGGATTAATGATATTAATTTAACTAAAATTGGATATGAAAGGCAAGCTACTACCTATTCGGGATATATTATTGATGAATATAAAGAAACGAGAGAACACCCTTAATGTTCAAATTGAGAAAAAGGAACTCAACGGAATCAATGATTGGAAAATTAAGAAGACTAATGAAGTAATAAAATTAAAACTGAAGTGAACCCTGAAAATGGAACGCCTATCAAAACACCTAAACCATCTGTTCCCTAAATTCTTTAGGGGATAGGTGGTTTGATTTTTCTTGAATTCGCACACAATTGTAGTAATGAATGTATTCTAGCACAACCTTTCGTACAGCTGTGTTGAATACTCTTGCTATCTTTTGTGAGTAGAAAGTTCCGCTTGTAAATGCGCAAAGAAGCTTTCCATGATGGCATTATCATGGAAATTTCCTTTCCGGGATATGCTGGTGATAATGCCGTTTTGTTTGGCATACGATTGAAATTCCTTCGCAGTATAAACACTTCCTTGGTCTGTGTAAAGAATGACATCTTTTACTTTTCGTCCTCTCATTGCTTGTTTTACTATCTTCATCGCTAAGGACCGATTACTGACGACATAACTTATAATTTGGCGATTAAAGGCATCCATAATCGTTGATAAATACAAAGTACGCTCTCCAAATAATAAATAAGTTACATCCGTAAATCACTTTTCATTTGGAGCTAAATGAATTTTCGGGATTTTTTAGAGGGAATTAATTTATTGCTTATGGCATGATCAAAGAAAAATGGGAATTTATTAAAAGTGAAAACAACTCATAAAAAATTTTCTAACTCCATTTGATCTTTGATATTTTATTAAAGGATCTGAAATTAGGTATAAATTAATACCGAAATATCGAATGGTTTTTTACATATTAGATGCTACATTGGGTATTTCTTTTATAAACTAAGGCATAATTTAATTGAAACTTGGCTTAGCTTTAGTAATGATATTTTTAATGTTTCTGTATAGTGAAGAGGGTAGTTGATATTTAATATCAAATTTACATTAATTAAATATCAATTTAACGAACAAAAAACACAATTCTCTTAATCTATTTCATGAAAACAAGATACATCGGTATAAAAACACTAAAAAGAGAGGTGATTTAAATTACACTTTTGGTTGTATATAGTATTATTGTAAGCGAATGGCTAATTATAAAAGAACAACCATTACAAAAACTAGCTGTATATGAATAAGGACATATGATCAAATATATAAAACCGAGATACTCCCATTTTTTCGGTTTGGGGGCATCTCGGTTTTGCTAGCTTGATGGAAATGGGGTAGCCCCTTACAAAAAAGATTGTATTTATTTTTGTTGTAAAGCATTCTTTAGCTTACTAGCTATATGGATAGTTCAACATAAAAAAGTAGGCTGTATCCGGTTAGGGTAAAGCGGATTTTTAATTTTTTTGAAAATAAAGTTGACATCCATAACTACTTAGTCATACAATGTAGATGTAATAAGTGATACTGAATAGTTCGGATTCACAAAAACTGTTCAGTAAAAAATTCGCCTTAGTACTCTGTGATACTGAATATAAGTCAGACAGAATAGGGGGTAAAGGAGGATCAGGACATGGAAAATTTAACTGAAATGCTGAAAGGTTCACTGGAAGGGTGTGTACTGGAAATCATTAGTCGCCGTGAAACGTATGGCTATGAGATTACCCGCCACCTGAATGATCTTGGGTTTACCGAAGTTGTGGAAGGTACGGTGTATACCATCCTCGTACGATTAGAGAAGAAAAAGCTTGTGAATATTGAAAAGAAACCATCAGATATGGGACCGCCTCGTAAGTTTTATTCATTAAATGAAGAAGGCCGCCAGGAGCTTGAATTGTTTTGGGAAAAATGGGATTTTGTATCGTCAAAAATTAACGTCTTGAAGTCAAAATAGGTTCATAAGATAAAATGTTCCGGCCGATACTTTGGGAATTTCTTGTTCGGTTTTATAAAAAAGGAGGAAAATAAGATGTTAGAAATGTTTAAAAAGTTAATTGGTGATAAAAAAGAGTACAAAATGATGATGGCACGAGTTGAGGCTCTGCCAGAGGACTACCAATTTGTATTTAAGAAAATTCAAAACTACATGTGGAATTTCTCAGCGGGTAACGGGATGGATATGTTACACATACAGTATGAATTAATCGATTTGTTTGAAGCTGGTGCAGCAGAAGGAAGACAAGTGCTTGACATTACTGGGGATGACGTGGCTTCCTTTGCTGACGAACTAGTGGCAAATGCTAAAACTTACGTCTCCAAGTATCGTGAAGATTTGAATGAAAGTATTATGAAGAAATTGAGAAAAAAATAAATGGAATAAGTAATACCGACTGATTAGCTGGTTACACATATGAATTGCCACCATAGCTATTCAGTTATATTTTTAGCTCGGTACTAAGTGATACAGAATATCAGTGGTACTAAATAGATAGAGGTAAATAAATTATCTCCGCAAAACATTTTTATAGGGAGGAAAAAAGTATGAGTCATGCAGCGATTTCTATAAAAGGCTTGAAAAAATCCTTTAAAGACAAGGAAGTTTTAAAAGGGGTAGATTTTGAGGTGCAGCGTGGAGAAATTTTCGCGCTGCTAGGCTCAAATGGAGCGGGAAAGACGACAACGGTTAACATCCTTTCGACGCTAATGAAGCAAGATAGCGGTGAAGTAAGTATTTGCGGATTTGATGTACAGCGTCAACCAGACCATGTTCGTCAAAGTATCAGTTTGACAGGGCAGTTCGCAGCTTTAGACGGTATGCTGACAGGGAGGGAAAACTTGATAATGATCGCCAAATTACGTGGTGTTTCCAATCCCGCTCAAGTTGCTGACAATCTACTTGCAAGATTTAGCCTGACTGATGCGGCAAACCAAAGGGCAGATCAGTATTCAGGTGGGATGAAGCGCCGGCTTGATATCGCGATGAGTTTGATTGGGGCGCCAGCAGTTATTTTTCTTGACGAACCAACGACTGGACTCGATCCTGAAGCGCGGATTGAAGTGTGGGATACAGTCAAGGAACTTGCTGATAGTGGTACAACTATTTTGCTTACGACTCAGTATTTGGAGGAAGCAGAACAACTGGCTGATCGTATCGCAATTTTGCATGGTGGAAAAATTATTACGACAGGTACTCTTTCTGAACTGAAAGAGATGTTCCCACCGGCAAAAGTGGAGTATATTGAGAAGCAGCCTACATTGGAAGAAATATTCCTTGCGATCATTGGCAAAAAGGAGGGGATATAAATGAAAAGCAAAACAAGGGTATTACTTGGGCGCTTAATGTGCAATATTATGCGTAGTCCAGATACAATTATTACGGTAGCGATTACACCGATTATGATGATGCTATTGTTTGTATACGTATTTGGTGGGGCTATACAGACAGGAACAGATAACTACGTCAATTATTTATTGCCGGGAATTTTGCTAATGGCTATCGCATCCGGTGTAGCTTACACTTCTGTGCGACTCTTTACGGATGTAAAGAGTGGGCTGATGGCACGTTTCATTACGATGCCTATTAAGCGTTCATCGTTATTGTGGGCTCATGTTTTAACCTCTCTTGTTGCTAATGTACTTACTATCGTTGTAGTTATTCTTGTTGCGCTCTTAATGGGTTTCCGTTCCAGTGCGAATATTCTAGATTGGCTTGCAGTAGCTGGGATACTAGGAATGTTTACGTTAGCGCTAACATGGTTGGCTATCATTCCAGGGCTGACGGCAAAGTCTATGGAAGGGGCGACAGCCTACTCGTACCCACTAGTTTTTCTTCCATTTATTAGTTCAGCCTTCGTACCTACCGAAACGATGCCAAAAATTGTTCGTGTGTTTGCGGAGAATCAGCCTGTAACTTCAATCGTGAATGCGATTCGTGCTCTTTTATATGAAGGAACTGTTGGAAACGATATTTGGATTGCGCTCGCTTGGTGCGTCGGAATTATGGTTATTGCTTGCTTCTTTGCTAGTAAAGCATTTAAACGTCAGCTAGGGTAAGTGAATGAAATCATCCGGAATAATATATTTTTTTGAAAAAGCACGGGAAGATTTTCCGTGCTTTAATAATTCATTCATACTTCGCTTAATTGTAGTAGTTTTAAAGTAAATAGGAGAATAATAAATTGAATACACATGCCTGTATGGTATGTTAACACTTAACTAAAATGACTTGTTAATAAACGGAATATTCCGTGTAAATATAGAGGTTATCGTAGTGATGTGTTATATTTATACTTATAAGGTATATAATGTATAAATTAATCGTTTAGGGGATGAAAAAGGGAGAGGTTCAAATGAAATGGTATTTATATACTCTCAAAAACTATGCGAAATTTAGTGGGAGAGCTACGAGAAAAGAGTACTGGATTTTTACTTTATTTAATAAGGTTACGTTTTGGTCATTAATATATTTGGCCTCTTATTCTTCGTCGGCCTTTTACTTAAGAGCCAATATTACCTTGCTATATATAACAATTTTTATCGTTCCTACTCTGGCAGTGGAAGCTCGTCGATTACATGATAGTGGAAAAACAGGATGGTGGCAGCTATTAAATTTTGTGCCATTTGGAGGAGCGGTTCTACTTGTGTTTTGTATCATTGAAAGTGATGAAGGTGAGAATAAGTATGGACCAAATCCACATTCAAATCTTAAACAAGCAATTTAATGTGTTTATAGAAAACTCTAATATAAAAGGTATGAACTAAAAGTTAGTTCCTACCTTTTTTGTTGTATTATTCATAGAAGCCTCGTTAAGTAGTGATCGCTTAAACTCAATATTTTGAGGTTTAACTGATCACTACTTATGGGGAATATAAACATAATCGCTCTTGTAAATCTTTTAATATTTCTTCAGGCATTTCCCTAATTGTAATATCCTTCCCTAGAAAAAGCAGCCAATTTATTATTTCCGTCACTTCATCGGGATTGTTAACATTGATAAAAGTTTTTAAAATGGCTGTGGATTGGTAAGGATTAGTATAAGATATTGAAATTTTTAAAGGATGGTATTTTTTGAACTGGGCAATTGCTGTCGGACCAAGTTCAAGTACAAGGTTAATTGCTTTAGCCTTCTTACTTAGTTTTTCTAAAATCTTTTTCTTATTGAGTCTTTTATTCGTCGTGTATGGTTCGATATTGATGAGATCATCGACAGGAAACATCAACTTCTTTTCTTCTTTTAAGTCAAATCCTTCAATAATCCAATGGCTTTTTTCTTGATAAAGGTGTAATAGATAAATTGGATAAGACTTGATTTCTTCATCTTCTTTAATGGTAATCAATAAATGGTTATTCAAAAGAAGGATTTGAATGAGTTTTTCTAACATCGGATGGGGGAGGTCAGAAAGCTCAAGTAGATCAGGGTTATGTGGGTTAGTCCCTTCAAAAAGCAAGAGTTGATTTAAAAGAACAAGGTCATCTTGCTGGGTTTCTGAGATGAGTCCTAGTAGTTTTTCGGCTAAAGATTGACGACTCTTTAGGTAGGGAAGTTGTTGATTCCTCGTAGCCATAAAGGCAATAAAAAGAGCTTTCACTTCATTATCAGTAAAGCGAACAACGGGCAGGATAGAATTATGCATAACAAAATATCCACCCGTTCTCCCAACTTCAGCGACAAGTGGCATTCCCATAGCTTCAATTTCTCTAATGTCTCTAATAGCTGTCGATCGTGATATGTTAAATTCTCGTATGATTTCAGAAATTGTAAAGTGAGAGCGGTTGTTAATATATCGCATAATTGTATTGATCCGTTCAACTTTTTTCATTTTGGTCTCCTAAACAGTATCATTTTTTGACATGGTTTAAAGATATTATAAACGTATCAGATGAAAAGATAAATCGTTTGATTAATAAAAAAAGAGGCAGGTTTTGTATATGAAAAATTATACTATAGAAGAAAAAGATAGCTTTATTGTGTTAGGTATTGGAACTGAAATTAAGAGTGAGTACACAGACTTTGCTGGAATAAATAAAGAAAAGGAAGACTTTTGGTCGGCTGTTAAAGAAGATGGAAGGCTGGACACTTTAAAAGCTTTAGCGACAAATGAATACATTTTTTCTGTGAGCGAAGCGGTGAATAACAAAATGATGTATTATGCGGGTGTCATGACAGAAGCACAAATAGAAGAAGAATCTAGAGTGATTCAGTTTCCGAGGGGAGAATACTTAGTAGTAAAAGGGGAAGACAAAACAGCTGAAGAGTTAAGTAATAAGTTGACTGGCATCGCCTTCGGTCAAGCTTTACCAGATGCAAATGAGTTTGCTTATGTTGGTGGACCAAATACGACGGTTGAGATGGGGAAAAGAAACGGCTTAGTGTTTGGTGAAATGTGGATTCCAGTTGTAAGGAAGTAAAGTGATAAAAGATACGAATATGGGAAGTAGAGGCTAACAATCTTGGATTGTTGGCCTTTTTAACATGAATATAATATTCATGTGCTGCTACACAGTATGTTCTGATAAAATGGAATGAAAGGGAATTACTGTAAGGTGGTGGTGGGGTGAATAAAAAAAGGCTATTTGAGCTATTCATAGTAACGTTTGTTTTTCTATTCCTTCATGTAAGTACATTTACAAATGAGAAGTTTAACGATAAATTGGGTGCTTTTACTTACATTGTTTTATTTCTTATGCTTACTATCAACGCTATATTTATAGAAAGGTATTTTGGTGATATACAAAAGTGGATTCGAAATATTACATGTTGCTTTGCTTTATTCGTAGTGGTTTTAGTAGCTCTATGGATAGGTTATTTTTAGTCCTTACTTAAGAGAATGAGAAATATGTGATTACACTATATTCGATCCGATAATATTACTTAGCTGCATCGGTTTATATTAATTTTTTCTCTCCCCAATCATGATAAAATGTATAATAGGAAATTTTATGTAACATAAAGGGGGAAGGTTTATGGTCAGCTTGAGTACCTTGATAGCTTTTGCAATTGTTTCGCTTAGCATGGTTTGTTCACCTGGGCCTAATATAATTTATCTCATTTCCCGTTCCATTACGCAGGGACGTATGGCGGGATTTATTTCTTTATTGAGCATCATGCTTGGATTTGTAATCTATATAATCGCAACTATGTTTGGACTTACAGTTCTATTCCTTGCGGTTCCCGCTGTATATGAAGCAGTAAAGTGGGCAGGTGCTGCTTACTTATTCTGGCTAGCTTGGAATTCGATTAAACCGGGTGCTATATCTATTATGGAACCTCGTACGATTTCTAATGAACCACCACGGAAATTATTTTTAATGGGACTCATGACTAATCTTCTGAATCCAAAGATTGCTATTTTGTATGTATCACTTTAACCTCAATTTGAAGATCCAGAGAAGGGATCGTTGCTTTTTCAAGGTGCAGTTTTGGGCCTTACGCAAATCACTGTTAGCTTTATAGTTAACCTTCTAATTGTATGTACAGCAAGTAAAATTGCGAAATGGTTTGGCACACGTCCAACGTGGCTGCGAGTGCAGCGTTGGCTTATGGCGAGCGTATTGACAGGTCTTGCAGTACGTTTAGCTTTTGAACGTCGACAGTAAGAGTATATAAAAAATTAAAAATGCTTTTTAATGAAGAAATTAAATTTTATAGTGATGGTACAACAAGTACAGAAGCGAATCCTACCCACGTATATGGAGAAAAAGGAACATATAATGTGGAACTAACAGTGGAAGATAGTAGAGGAAAAGAAAGTAAAGAACAAACAAAAGTTACTGTAAAACAAGAACTGCAAACAGGTGGATCCCTCGAAGAGAAGAAGGACTTCCAATACGCTTGTAAAAGGGAATCTGATTACTCCTAATCAGACAGATGTTTAAACGTTTGATGTTATAGTTCTGAAAGAAGTAGTTATTTCTGTGATAAATGAACAAAATATTGGGATGACATGGGTACTTTATCATGAATTAGACATGTAAAATTACGTAGCTTGTGGTAAAGATGAAGGAAATACTATAAAGGGAAAACTCGTAGCGAAACAAGGAAAATATTATTTGAATGTGTATAAATCCGATGATAAGAATGGTGAATATTCATAAAGTATACTTAATATCAGTAATTCATATAATTAGGAGTGGTTTCTATATTTAGAGAAAATACAAAAAGGATACTTCTGTCATTAGTAACAAATCCAATACTAATAATTGTATACGGGATCTTTTGCTATGAGTTGGCCTTATACTGTAAGTACGGAAGAATGAATTATAATATTTACATTTTGTTATTATGTATAGTACTTTTTATATCCATAACTACATTTACTACAATGCGGGTGATAAAAAATAGAGAATATGAATCTAAAAAATTAACAAATTCAATAGCATGGAGATCCATTTCTATTATCATTATTGTTGCAATTACATCATTTTATGGGATGCAGATTTATAAAAGTGCAATAAATTACAATGGCAAATTGGCATGGTTTATAGAAAAGTTAAAACATGAAAGGTCAGTTAAACTTAAACATAATAATATATATAAATCTGGAGTAGAAGGTATTTTTGAAGATATAAATAAAAAATATCCTTTGCCAAAGAAATTGTATATGGCAACTGATTTTGATCTTACATTTCATTCAGATGGAACAATCACAGCGTTTGATACATTTGTTTATGGGAAAAATGTTGATGGGAAAGAAGAAACTTATTTAATCTCTTATAATAAGAAGAAATCAGAAGATATTACTATAATACGAGATGGATATGCAAAGCCTGATTATAATGATGATAAATTAGTAGAACCTTTAATTAAAACGGTTAAGGCGATCCCAGTTAAGCAAACGGTCAAAAAATGGAATGAAAGTAAGTATGGGTTGATTTATTATGGAAAAAGAAATTGGGGATCCAATACAGAGGGAATTATTAATATTACTGAGGATGGTAAGAGGCAGAGTGTTAAAGAAGCAGCTTCTGATATCATTGGATATACTGTATCTATATTTGTCCCTGGAAAAGAGAAAGAGCTAGTCCCTGCTAGATATAATTTAATAAGTGACGCAAGTTGGAGTAAATCAAAGACGCCTCCAAAAGAAGATATGCTTAAAGAGAAGGAACAACAAGATTTAAAGAATGAAAAAGAACAGTTTTTCCTATCGAAAGAAGTTGGTTATAAACTAAATATGACAGATAAAGCATTAGGGAGCGCTTTTTATTCATTAAGCAAGACTAGTGATGAAGGGAAAACATGGGAGGTTATCAATCCAGACCCATTTAATGGGGGGATTGGTAGTGTATCAGGAATCATTTTTATAAATGATAAACTTGGGTTTTTAGGAGCAATTAGGCCTTCTGGTAATGAAGGAGAGTTATATCGCACAGATGATGGGGGAGTATCTTTCAAAAAGGTAGAATATCCGCCGCATGAAGTGAAATTAGATCATACACAGTCCACAATAAGTCCTTTTGATTCTCCTAGTATGCCATATGAGAAAGATGGGGTTTTTAATATGTTAGTTGGACAAGGGGCAGATGGAGACTACAATGGCGATAGTAGTGCACTTTATCAATCAAAAGATAACGGAGAGACATGGGAATTTGTAGAAGAAGTGAAAAAGAAATAATCAGAATGTTTTTTTTAAAATAAGGTAACTACTCAGCTATACATTTCATGACGGACAGGAAGAATTTACGAGTGAAATAATTAAAGTTCTTTCTCATGCTGGAGATTGGTTAATATGGTCTACTATTCTTGCATCTTCCATCATGTATACTGTTACTTTATATAAGAATCATCCAGATATCAGAAAAATTATACATGCTCGTTTTGAAGAAATAAAGCAACGAATAAAATATTAATGTAACTAATAAAAAACGTTATTCTTTCTAGTAATTTTGCTTATTTAGAAAGAATAACGTTTTTATTTTTTAATACTCAAGTAATAGTTTACCTGCAGTTCCTATCATATAATTTATTGAATTTTAATATACGTTATGTATAACAGATATTTACCTTATAAAATAAGGGGGGCATATTATGACTGAGACAAACGAATCTTCAGGAGTCAATTTGAAAAAAGATGTGAAGTTTTCTATTATAATTCCTGCACACAATGAAGAAAAGTACATTAGAAAATGTTTAGATTCAATTGCAAAGGCATCAGAGGCATATAAAGAGCAAACGGAAGTTATAGTTGTTTTAAATCGTTGTACAGATAAAACAGAGGAAATAGCAAAATCTTATAATTGTGTTACATTGAAAAATAACGATAAAAACTTATCTAAAATTCGAAATGCAGGGGCTAAAATAGCTAATGGAGAAATAATCGTCACTATAGACGCTGATACCATAATGACAGAGTCTATGTTGTCTAATGTAGATAAATATTTAGCTTCAGGTAAATACATTGGTGGTGGGGTAAATGGGAAGTTTGAAAGAATATCTTTAGGAATATTTCTCTCCGCAATGTTAATCATAATCCCCTTACTTTTTAAGTACGGAGCTATATCTGTAGGGATTTTTTGGTGCTATAGAAAAGATTTTATGGCAATCAACGGATTTAATGAAAACATGCTTATGGCAGAAGATGCAGATTTTGCTAAACGTTTAAAAGAGTGGGGAAAGAAAAATAATAAGAAATTCGGTACTATTAAAAATGGAATGATAACTTCATGCAGAAGATTTGATACATATGGAGACTGGACTTTACTTAAAAATCCAAAAGTAATTTTAGCTTATCTAAAAGGAAATGATAGAAAATACGCAGATAAGACATATTATGATAACCAAGAAAGATGAAAATGGAGAAAATCTGCAGGGGAGAGCTAGTACTTTTTTAGATATAATGAGAATCCAACTTAATTTAATAGATATTATAAGAAAACCATCAATTTGATTACCCTTTTTCAAATTGATGGTTTTTATTTTTGAAATAAATATGTATTTTTTTATAAAAATATTTTTTG
Source organism: Bacillus sp. RZ2MS9 (assembly GCF_001816185.2). NCBI lineage: Bacteria > Bacillati > Bacillota > Bacilli > Caryophanales > Bacillaceae > Bacillus > Bacillus sp. RZ2MS9. The sequence continues at coordinate 3,324,775 of NZ_CP049978.1, read as the reverse complement.
ACCCCCATAAAACTTTGTACTCCTCCGAATATGTATAGTGAAAAAAATAAATAGAAGAAAAATGACTATGAAAGAATATAGAAGTATTAATAAAATTACTAGATTAAGTGGCATCCAAAACGGAAGGATGAAATTACCAATTATATAGAGAAGAGTTATTCAAGGATTGCAGATAAAATAGAAAATGAATAAGCAAAACGAACGGTAGAAAATAAGAAAGTAGATAAAAATACAAACTTAACTTTAGTGCCGAGAGAAAAGGAAAAATCATTAAGAAAACGTTAGACTCTAAAAATATAACTAACAGCAAGAAAACAAGACCGAAGAAAAGTACCAAGAAAATCTGGTTAAATGGTCACTTTTGTAGTGGCCATTTTGCTATTTGAAGGAGGCTGGGAGATTACAAGTGTTGAGTTTAGTAATGAAAATCTTAAGAAAACCGAAAATAGAAGATATCGTATGTAACATACAAAACAACGAAGCAGATAAAGAAGCATTTATCGTACAGTATCAGCCTTTTATTAGAAAATCAATTTCATCTGTCTGCCGCCGATATATTACAGAACAGGATGATGAATATAGCATTGGATTGTTTGCGTTTAACGAAGCAATTGAACAGTATTCCTATACAAAAGGAAAATCCTTTTTAGCGTTTGCTGATCTTCTTATAAAAAGAGATGTAATTGACTATATACGTAAGGAATCTAAACATAACTTTGTCTTTTTAAAAGAAGATGAGCAAGAGGAAATGTTAGAAATGCAAGTGTCGCTTACGGAGTATATGAAAGAGATGGAAAATAGTAACCGTAAGGAGGAAATTCTTCATTTTCAAAGTGTGCTAGCTGAGTTTAAAATCACATTTTCAGAGCTTGCTAAAGAATCTCCTAAGCATCGTGATACGCGTGAGCACTTAATAGAAATTGTAAAAATTATTATAAAAGAAGAGGAAATGATGGAAGAGCTGTTCCGAAAGAAAAAGTTACCGCTTAAACATATTGAACCGCGTGTTAGGGTAAGTCGTAAAACGTTGGAACGACATAGAAAATACATTATTGCAATGTGTATTATTTTTGCAAACAACTATACATATATTCTGGATTACATAAGAGGGGAAAAGCATGATGAATAAAGGAATTGTGATGGATATAAAAAAGCATAGCGTAGTTGTTTTAACACCAAATGGAGAGTTTATTACGTGTAAAAGAAAAGGGGATTCTTTCATGATCGGGGAGGAAATCTCATTTGATGAGCAAGAACAAAAAGCATCGCATTTTTCGATCCCTTCCTTTTTAAAACCTGCATCAATACTTGTTGCTTGTTTTCTATTTGCAGTGCTGTTTTTCTACAACCAACCAGAAGAAAAAGTATTTGCTTACGTCTCAGTTGATATAAATCCAAGTTTAGAGGTGAGCGTAACGAAGGATTTTCGTGTTATAGATTTACAGGCTTGTAATGATGATGGAAGGCGTATTTTAAAAGAATTGAAGCAATGGGAAAATAAACAATTACAAGAAGTAATACGTACTATTATAAAGCAAAGTCAAGAGGATAAGTATTTAACGAATGATAAGCAAGTTATGCTAACAGCAGTTGCAAAGGACAAGGCGCTAGAACCACAGTTAGAAAAGGCAATGAAAGAATTGAAGAAAGAATATGAGTTAAAACATATTACAGTTGAATATCAAAGTAGCACGATGCAAGTACGAGAGAATGCTAGAAAAGCTGGAATTGGCACAGGTGTCTATATAAAGCAAGAGAATGAGAAAAACAAATCGCTTACTCCTCCTGCCACGCCGCCTAATCCGGTGGGAAATGAAGAAGAGGTGCAATCACAGCCGGAGTCATCTCCTGATGCATCAATGGATTTATCTCCTGTAGACGAAAAAAAATATGAAAAGCAAGAGCAGAAAGAACAAAAGAAAACAGAGGAACAGCCATCGAAGCAAATAAAAGAAAACAATGGAAGAGGATCTCAGCAAGAAAATAGAGGGAATCAACAGGAGAATAAAAGTAGAGAAGCTCAACAAGGAAATAATGGGAATCAGCAAGGGAACAACGGAAGAGGATCACAACAAGGGAATAATGGAAATGGGCAAGGGAACAACGGAAGAGGATCACAACAAGGAAATAATGGAAATGGGCAAGGGAGCAACGGAAGAGGATCACAACAAGGGAATAATGGAAATGGGCAAGGGAACAACGGAAGAGAATCACAACAAGGAAATAATGGAAATGGACAAGGGAACAACGGAAGAGAATCACAACAAGGAAATAATGGGAATCAGCAAGGGAACAATGGAAGAGGATCACAACAAGGGAATAATGGAAATGGGCAAGGGAACAATGGAAGAGGATCCCAGAAAGAAAATGACGGAAACGAGCAAGGGAACAATGGTAGGGGGTCTCAACAAGAAAATAGAGGCCACCAGCAAGGGAATGAAAAGAAGAATCAATAGAATATGGAAGTGAGAGATTCACTTCAAAGCTAAAAGGATTTATTCCGCTATTTGCTGGGCAGCCCGATTGGTGAGGGCTGATGATTAGTGGGGGGGTGAACAAAACCCCCACTGATTAAAGTTGCACTTTAATATTCTATAGTTCTATTAAGAAGGAGTATGTGAAAAATATAATGGAGAAAAACATTCAACAAGAGAAAGATAAAGAAAAACCTGTTTTTTATGATCCGAAAGGAAGGAGAAACATAGCCTTTATTTGGTTTCTATGTATCTCAATAGTTAGTGTAAGTGTTGTATTTTATTTTTTCTTTCAAAGTATTTTTTCAACACCAGAAATTCCAAATATGAATACCGCTGTACAACAAGATACTAAACTTGTACCAATTAATCAAAAACTTAGTGATCAGCAGTTAAAGGAGGAAGCATTTAACCCAAATACCGAAACGAAGGATAATAAAAATTTGGTGAATCCGCCGAAGGATAGTAAACATCCTAAAGAAGTGTATGGTTTTTATGTAAACTGGGATGAAAATAGTACCGCTTCTTTAAAAGAAAATATCGATTCATTAACTACGTTAGTACCAGAGTGGTATCATTTAAAAGCAGATTTAACGATTAGAAGTGAGATAAAACCTGAGATAGTAAAGTTGGCAGAAAAAAATCAAGTGAAGATTATGCCTTTGCTTACTAACTATACTGAGGAAGCTTCTGGTCCTGATAGTGGGCTAATTCATAAGTTACTGAGTTCCTCAAACGATGTAAAGACAAAGTTTATTAATGATTTAGTAATCCAAGTTAAAAAAAATCAGTTTTCAGGTATTAATATTGACTTTGAGGCCGTACCTGAAAGTGATAGAGAAAACTTAACAAATTTTATGAAAGAACTTACTACGGAATTTCATGAACATGATTTGCTCGTTACACAAGATGTTCCAGCTAATGATAAGGCTTTTGATTATAGTGCGTTAGCAAAAATAATAGATCGAATGATTGTAATGATGTACGATGAGCACTATGGAGCGGGGGAACCAGGACCAATTGCTTCAAATAAATGGTTCCAACATACATTAAAAGAACTGAATATTCCGTCTAATAAACTTATAGTTGCTTTCGGTAACTATGGATATGATTGGGAAGTAAATAGTAAAGAAGCTGCAAAGTCTATGACTTTCTCAGAAGTTATGGCAATGGCTCATGATTCAAATATAAAAATTCAATGGGATAAGGTGAGTGGAAATCCGTATTTTAGATATAAAACAGGAGAGAAAGAACATACTGCTTGGTTCTTAGACGGTGTTACTCTTTATAATCAAGTGAAAATCGCAATGGACAATCATGCAAAGGGGTTTGCGCTATGGAGATTAGGAGCAGAAGATCCTACAATATGGAAAGTTTTAAAAAATCCTATTGAGGTACAAAAAAATCCTAATGTATTACATAAAATCAGTAGTTTAGATGAAGTGAATTATTCTGGACAAGGTGAAATTTTACAGATTGAGAATGAAAGAAAAAATGGATTGAGAGATTTTAAAGTAGGCAAAGATGATTATATTACAGATGAAGTATATCAATCCTTACCATCTGCATATGAAGTGCAACGATATGGAAAACCAAATGGGAAACAAGTAGTATTAACATTTGATGATGGACCAGACCCGAAATATACGCCAGAAATATTAGATATATTAAAAGAGAATCAAATAAAAGCTGCTTTTTTTGTACTTGGTGAAAACGCGCAACTAAATACTAGTATTGTAAAAAGAATATACGATGAAGGGCATGAAATTGGCAATCATACTTTCAAGCATCCTAACATAGCAGATACGTCTTTACTACGAACGAAAGTAGAACTTAATACGACGCAACGTTTAATTCAGGAAGTAACTGGACATTCTACGGTTTTATTTAGACCGCCATATGAAGCGGATGCTAACCCGGATTCATCAAATGAAATATTGCCTATTTTACGTGCACAAAATATGAACTATACAATGGTAGCGGAAAAAGTTGATCCCGAAGACTGGGCAATACCATCAACAAATGAATTAGTAAAGCGTGCTCTTAATCCCATTTATAAGGGAGAGGGAAATATAATTCTTCTCCATGATGCGGGAGGGAACCGTACACATACAGTAGAGGCGCTCCAAATTATTATTAAAGACCTAAAAAAGCATGGATATAGTTTTGTAACAATTTCAGATTTAATGAATAAAGAACGAGATGAAATCATGCCTCCTGTTTCTTCTGAGGGGAAGCAATATTTGCTTTACAATAAAGCTGTCTTTTCAGGGGCAGGATACTTTAAGCATATATTAACAACTATTTTTTATATTGCTATTGGATTAGGGATTTTTCGATTTTTATTCTTAATTTATTTTGCATGGAAGCAGAAAAGAAAAACGTTATCTCGCTATATTAATTCGTCCTATCAACCTTTTGTTAGTGTTGTCATAGCAGCATATAATGAAGAAAAGGTGATAGCCAAGACAATTCACTCAATTTTGGATAGTAATTATAGAGAATTTGAAGTTATTGTTGTGGATGACGGATCGACAGATGGTACGTCAAAAGTAATGAAAGAAACATTTTATAAACACCCTAAAGTTCGTTTCATTCAGAAAGAAAACGGCGGGAAATCATCGGCAATGAACCTAGGGTTTCAACAATCGCGAGGAGAAATCATTGTCACTTTAGATGCGGATACTATTATTGCGCAAGACGCCATTTCTCTAATGGTTAGACACTTTGAAGATCAGAATGTAGCTGCAGTTTCAGGTAATGTCAAAGTGGGGAATAGACGGAATTTGTTAACTACTTGGCAACATGTTGAGTACATTACAGGGTTTAATTTAGAACGTAGAGCTTTTGATGAGTTAAATTGTATTACAGTAGTTCCAGGAGCTATTGGGGCGTGGCGCAAAAAGAATGTAGTTGAATCTGGATATTTAAGCGAAGATACGTTAGCAGAAGATACGGATCTTACTATTACATTTTTACGTCAAGGGCATAGAATTGTATATGAAGAAAAAGCGCATGCTTTTACGGAATCACCTGAAGATGTGAAAAGTCTCATTAAACAGCGGTATCGTTGGTCATATGGTACACTTCAATGTCTTTGGAAACATCGAAAAGCGTTATGTAATCCAAAGCATAAAACATTAGGATTTATTGCACTGCCTAATATGTGGTTATTCCAATATGTGCTGCAATTCATTGCTCCTTTTGCAGATATATTAATGATTATAGGACTATTTAGTAGTAATCCGCTAAAAGTTTTAGGATTTTATCTTGTTTTCTTTTTAATGGATCTTCTCGCTTCTCTGTTCGCATTTAAATTAGAGGAAGAGAACCCAAAACCATTGGCATGGTTAATTTTACAACGTTTTATTTATCGCCAATTTATGACTTATGTTGTCATTAAATCTATATTCTCATCGCTTCGAGGAGTAGCGGTAGGGTGGAATAAACTAAAGAGACTGGGGAGTGTTAAACATTCCACGGAACATAAGGAGGCATCATAAAAGGGCAGACTATCTGCTCTTTTTTTCATTGGTTTTAGTTAGTTGAATGTAGAGTTGTGGTATAAAAACTGCTGCTTCTATAATGAGATTCCTATTCATCATTAATGGTGAGACATTATGTTAAGCTAATCCTTTAGTTTCGGATTAAAGTTTTTTTATATTTTTTTTAAATGACGGACACAAAAACGCATATACCTCCGAATTATATATATGGATAACATAAATATGTATATAAAAGGGGAGAAATAAGATGAAAGAAAAAAAAGAAATGTTTCAAGAAATCGCTGAGGTGTTAAAGGTATTGGCGCATCCAGTTCGTCTATCTTTAGTAAAAATAATGCTTGCAAAAGGTCCTACTAATGTAACAACAATGTATGGGGATTTACAAATGCCTCAAAGTACAATTAGTCAACATTTATCTAAACTAAAAGCTGCTAAAATGGTTACAGGTACTCGGAAAGGATTAGAAATTTATTATGAGGTAACTGACAATCGCACAAAATCAATATTAGCATGTTTAGTTTAAATGATGATTTCTATTTCAAAATAAAAAGCGCTATTCTTTTCTATGATTTTACAGAGAGAATAGCGTTTTTTATTTTTAAGGAGTATCTTTTTATATGCCTATAGAATGGAGTGAAAGGTTTATGGGTTTAAATGTACCTACTATTACCTTAGGTTCTAATGTGTCTAATAATGAAAAAATTCTCGGTTTAGGGGTGCTTCTTTATAGCTTACGTACAATTGAGATTAGAAAAAGTAGAGCGAGCGTTTAATGAGGCGGAAGTAGTGTTTATATGCGAAACTTTATAGAAATCTCATTTTTCTAATTGTATCTTTTTAGATTGATGGATGTGGGGTCACGTCCATCAATCTAAGAAAACAAGTTAGCTAAAAAATGATGAAAATAAACTTTATAGAAATAAAAAATATGAACGTAGAGGATGAAACAAAGTATATAGTGCTTTTTTAGTCATGTAATCTTTTAATCTGATGATCTTTTCCCCATTCAAACAGATTATCCATTATTTGCATTAAAGATTTTCCATATTCACTTAGTGTGTACTCAACCTTTGGTGGAACTTCTTGATATACGGTACGATAGATAATCCCATCAGCTTCAAGTTGCCGAAGTTGTTGTGTAAGAACCTTTTGTGTAATGTTTGGGATTTCTCGTTTAATTTCATTTGTTCGCATTTTTCCATCTGACAAAATACATAAAATATGAACTTTCCATTTTCCACCGATTACATCGAGTGTTGTTGCAATTGGGCAATTATCATTTTGATTCATATAACACCTCCACAGGTACTTTAAGGTTCCTATAGCACTTTAAAGTACGTACTTTTCAATTATATGTGACTCATTCATACTAATACGTAAAGGGTTGAATAATTTATAAAGGGGATGAAAAAAGATGAAAACACTTGTAATTGTAGCACATCCTGATATTGAAAAATCAAAAATTAATAAAAGATGGATTGAAGAACTTGAGAAATATTCGGATGAAATTACGGTGCATGAATTGTATAAAGTGGCACCGAATTGGGAGTTTAATATTGAAGAAGAGCAAAAGTTATTAGTAGAACATGACAGATATATATTTCAATTTCCGCTTTACTGGTACAGCTCACCACCATTATTAAAAAAATGGTTCGATGATGTATTAACATATGGATTTGCGTACGGATCTAAAGGTGATAAAGTGAAGGGGAAAGAATTTGGTGTAGCTATTTCTATAGGTGGATTAGAAAAAGACTATGAAAATAGTGGAATTACAATGGATGAGTTGACGAAACCATTCCAAGCTACATGCTTATACACAGGTATGGAATTTATACCTTCCTTTTATTTATATGGTGCAGAATATAAACTAAGTGATGAAGAGATTGATAAAAGTGCACCTGAGTATGTGCAATATGTGATGAACAAGAAGTATTCTAATATATAATGAAAAATAGCCATTTACTTGTAAAGTAAATGGCTATTTTATATTCTTTTTATATTCACTAAGTGTAATCTTTAGTAAATTAATAGTTAATCTGGTAAAATAAAAAACCTAACATATATAAAGGGGAGTTTTACTTGAGAACGATGCAAAAATTACTACAAAAAAGAGCAATGCAATCACCAAATTTGGAAGCGCTTGTAGGGGGGAAGAAAAGATATTCGTTTCAGCAATATAATGAACGAGTAAATCAGTTTGCACATTATTTGTTATATAATGGTGTGCAAAGAGGAGATCGTATAGGAATACTATGCAAAAATAATCACCCATTTCCAAGCGTTATGATGGCAAGTTTAAAAATTGGAGCGGTATTTATTCCGCTAAATCATCAGCTGACTGTTTATGAATTAGAAACGATTGTAAAAGAAGCGAAATTAAAAGTGTTAGTTATTGATGAAGAATTTAATGAAGTGTTATTAAAGGTTGATGCTGTTAAAGAAATTCCTTATGTAATTCAAACAACAAAAGAAGACTTTGGTTCATTTGAATTAGAGTTGCAAAAACAGCCAACGACAGAACCGAACGTAGAAGTTCATGAAGAAGACGATGCCATTTACTTGTTTACATCAGGAACGACTGGACAGGCAAAAGCATGTGTAATTGGACATAAAAACTTACATCATTATTTTGCTGAAATTGCGGGACAAAGAGAAATCCCAGCAGGTGAACGCTTTTTATCTGTGCATCCATTGTTTCATATGAGTGGCGTGCTTTCTATTTTAAATTGTATTTATCATGGCGTTACGATGATCTTCTTAGCTGATTCGAATCCTGCTCTTATTTGGGATAAGATTGAAGAAGAGAAAATTACTACGATGCTTGCTTTCCCAGCCGTTTATAGTTACATGCTTGATGAACTAAATAAAAAAGAACGTAACATTTCAACCTTTAAAGTAGCACAAAGCGGTGGTACAAAAGTGCCAGAAACACTCATTCAAAAATATATGGAAAAAGGCATATATATGGTGCAAGGCTATGGTAGTACAGAAGGTTGGGTTGTAACCTCATGGCATCCAATGATGGGAAAAGAAAAGATGTCTTCTGTAGGAAAGACCTTGAAAAATGTAGAGGTGAAAATTGTTCATCCGGAAACAGGACATGAACTAACAACAAATGAAGTTGGAGAGATTCATGTGAAAAGTCCATACATGTTTAAAGGATATTGGAATAATGAAAAGGCGACAAAGAAGGTAGTAAAAGATAACTGGTTTAACATGGGTGATGCTGGCATGATAGATGATGATGGATTCCTGCATATTATGGGAAGATATAAAGACGTTATTATACGCGGTGGTGACAACGTATATCCAGATCAAGTAGAAGATGTTATTCATGAAATACATGGTGTTTTAGAAGTTGCAGTAGTTGGAGTTCCAGATGACTTTTGGGGAGAGGTTCCAAGAGCTTACATTGTGAAGGATGGCGAAACAACATTAACAGAAGAAAGTATTCTTCAGTATTGTAAAGAGAAATTAGCAAGCTATAAAATACCAGAAGTAGTATTCATAGATGAGTTACCGAAAAACGCTTTAGGAAAAGTGTTGAAGAGGGAATTACGAGATGCAGTTCTTGTGAAATAGAAAATTATGAAACGATGGAGAACCCAGTTATGTATAAAGCATGACTGGGTTTTTATGTATCAAAAACATAATGATTTACTAGATTTTGTATTTTGTGTAAGATAATAAAGAAAATTCAATTAATATTTCGAGGGATGAAATTAAATGAAGCTATCGTTATTAGAAGTAGAGACGGATAGACTTATTATCCGTCCATTTCAAAAAGCTGATTATGAAAGTTGGTTAGATCGATTTTCTTATTGATTATAAAAATAAAGAAATGGACAAATAAGGGGAAAAGAAAATGAAGACTATAAACGTATTTCATTACGACGCATTTACGAATAAACCAAATAAGGGAAATCCAGCAGGTATTGTATTAGAAGCAGATGGATTAACGGAAGAGGAAATGCAAATTATTGCTGAAAAAGTTGGATATAACGAAACAACTTTTGTTCTTTCCTCAGAAGTAGGAGATATAAGAATGCGCTATTTTACACCTGGTTTTGAAATGGATTTATGTGGTCATGGGACAGTAGGGACGATATTTGCCTTGCGCGAAAAAGGTTTATTAGAAGAGAAAAGTAACCTTACGATTGAAACGAAGGCTGGGATTTTACCGATACAAATAGGTGTAAATGAAAATGGAGAAACCTTTATTAAAATGAGACAGGCAGCACCTCAGTTTAAAGAATTTACAGGTTCAGCAGAAGAATTAGCTCATAGTATCGGTTTAGAAGTAAATGATTTAGATGTAAGTTTACCGATTGTATATGGAAGTACTGGTAATTGGACTGTAATTGTACCGATTAAAAATCTTAATGCATGTGAGAGAATGAAACCTAATAATGCTGCATTTCCATCAGTATTAAAAGAAATACCTAATGCTTCTATTCACCCAATTTGTCTAGAAACTTATGATGAAATAGCACAAATGCACGGCCGTCATTTTTCATCAGCTTACGCTGGGACGATTGAAGATCCAGTGACAGGAACAGCTTCAGGTGTAATGGGAGCGTATTATGCGGAGTATTTAGAGAAAGGTTTTGAACATGAATTGAGTTTAATCGTTGAGCAAGGACAGGAAATAAATAAAGATGGTCGTGTAACTGTTTATGTAACGAAAGGGATAGAAAACGAGAAGTTACAAATAGATATTGCTGGAACAGCGGTGTATGTGAAAGAGTTTGAAGTTTCAATATAAAGTGAAACTTTAATCAGTGGGGGTCTTACTGCCCGGTGAATAGCGGGATAAAAAGAAAGCCCGGAATACATCCGGACTTTCATTATCTGTTCAATACTTCAATGTACGAAGCATTTCCAGTTGTTCTTAAAGCGGAGCGGAAATTATTATTTTCTAACGCCTTAGCAACTTGTTGTAACTGCTGTGCATCATCATGATGAATAAGTAAGCTGTCAGCACCGCTTTCCTCTATATGAATGTGTTCGACATTTCCGATTGCATCATGTACAGCTTTTAAAAATTCAGGTTTCATATTGTCCTCCTATATGTATGTAACGTTGTAATTTAGTATTTCCTTATTTATGAAATATAAAAGTAAATGAAAGGAGAAATAAAAATGAATATAAAGCAGTTTAATGAACATATAACATCACTATTTGGAGAGCATCTTCATAAATATGGCGATGATGAATATGGTTTTACTTATATAAGTAAAGATGAATTTCACAAAATCGGTTACACAACAAATTTAACGTTAGAAACTATTGAAGAAGCGTATCGAAATGGAGTCGATATGATAGTTACACATCATGCGCCGTGGAGTTTTTTATTTGGTATGGAAGAGGCTTGTATTGAGAAATTGAAGCAATATGAAATGAATCATTTTTGGATTCATTTGCCGTTAGATTTTGTAAAGTTTGGCACGTGTACATCGTTATTTAACGAAATTGGGATAGATACAATACTGGAATATTCAACCTATGAGGAAGAAGAACTACCGGGAATAGGAGAATATAAAGAAGCGATTCCTTTTTCAAACTTAGTTGGAAAACTTGAAGAAAAAATGGAAGAGAAAGTGAAGAGCTGGAGAAATCACGATAAACCAGTAAAACGGATTGCGATCTTAACCGGTGCAGGAAACAATACAAATTTGATTGAACGTGCATTAGAAAAAGGATGTGACACGTACATAACAGGTGAAAAAACATTATATACAGTGCAACATGCGAAATTTAAAGGAATTAATTTAATTGTAGGCAGTCATACGTTTACAGAAGTGTTTGGTGTAGAAAGTTTGGTTCTTAAGTTAAAAGAAAGAGATAATTCAATAGAAATTACTAGATTAAATGAAGATCATTTGGAGTGAAGAAATCACATCGCATTACCATAAATGGAATGAACTTTATGATGGAATATTGAAGGAATCAGCTGAAATGAAATAAAATTATTTTTTGTTATATTAAGATTTTTAGGAGGAATTCCTTTATGTTTGTCAAATAATAGTAAAGTTGTCTTTTGAATTAAGGAAATATTCGGAGTTGAAGGGTGAGAGAATGGACATTTCAATAATCACTGCACAACTAGTTAAGGAAAAAGTTATTTCACATTATCCAAATAGCGTAAAAGCATTAAACGGGGGAACGACAAGTACTATATATTTGTTAGATGAACAATACGTTATAAAGTTGAATGAATCGGATGTCATACGTGAAGAAGCTTATTTTCTTCAGTTTTATAAAAAGGACGAATTATTTCCAAAGCTTTTATATAAGGAACCTTTAAATCGCTATATTGTTTACTCATTCCTTGAGGGCACAACTTCTTGCAAACTAGGCCATAAACGGAGTGTTCTTAGTAAACTTGTAAAGGAAGTTATCAATAAGTATGAAGTAGCTACAGAGATTGATGGCTGGGGGTGGAAAGAAAACCCAGTTCAATCTTGGAATGAATTTTTAACGACAAATGTGATGGAAGCTCATGAAAATGTAAGACGTTACATAAGTGAGGAAGAGTATAGAACGGTTTTTAAGTTAGCAAATAGTCCAAGTAGGGGGACTGGAATAAATCAGCCATTTTTATTGCATGGTGATCTTGGATTTCATAATTTTATATTTCAAGGGAATAAACTGCACGGTGTAATTGATCCTTTACCAGTGTTAGGAGATCCTATATATGATTTGATTTATGCGTTCTGTTCAACCCCGGAAGATTTAACAAAAGAAACAATCGATTATGCGATGAAACAATGTGTATTTTATAAAAAAGACCGTGATTTATATGAAGAAATAGTCATAGGATTATATTTGCGTATAGATACATGTTTACGGCACCACCCGAAAGATTTAGAAGATTATTTAGCAGCTTGGCGTTATTGGATGGACGAGGTTGAGGTGACTTTATAGTACAAATATTTTTGGGGAGATAGTGAGATGAATGTTGCAGAAGCCAAAAAGGATTTACTGTAATTCCATTGTCAGTTACAGTTGTTTATTTACTTACTTTTATAAGTTTATTAATTGAAAATAAAAAAGTAGATTATTATCAACAAAAATCAGTTTAATAAAAATATAGGGATAGGGGGAATTATGATGAAAAATTACGTTTGTACAACGTGCGGTGTGCAGTATGCAGCGAGTGTAGAGGAACCGGTGAGTTGTCATATTTGTGATGAAGAGAGGCAATATGTGAATCCGAAAGGGCAGTCTTGGACGACTTTAGAAAATTTGCAAACAGATGATACATATAAAAATGAAATAATCGAAGAGGAAAATGGACTTTATAGTATTACGACAAAACCAGGATTTGCGATCGGTCAAACGGCATTTATAGTGAAAACAGAGTCATATCGTTTACTATGGGACTGCATTACGTATTTAGATGAAACGACAATTGCGAAAATAAAAGAGCTTGGTGGATTAGATGCGATTGCATTGTCTCATCCTCATTATTATTCAACGCAAGTAGAATGGGCAGAGACATTTGATGTACCAATTTATATACACGAAGATGATAAAGAATGGGTGATGCGCCCAAGTAGTCGTATTATTTATTGGTCTGGTGAGTCTTTACAATTAGCGGATGGGATTACTGTACATCGTCTTGGAGGACATTTTAGTGGTGGTTCTGTATTGCATTGGGAAGAAGGTAATGATGGAAAAGGGATTTTGTTAACAGGTGATATTATTCAAGTTGTAGCGGATGAGCGGTGGGTAAGTTTTATGTATAGCTATCCAAACTTAATTCCATTACCAGCGAGAAAAGTGGAAGAAATGGTGAACCGAGTGAAGCCGTTACAGTTTAATCGTTTATACAATGCTTTTCATCGAGTAGTAAAAGAAAATGCAGATGAGGCAGTTGAACGTTCTGCTGAAAGATATATAAAAGCAATAGAAGGAAAGTTGTTTCATACGTAAAAGGAGAGTAGCTTAATGAAAACGTTAGTATGCTTTGGAGATAGTATTACAGCTGATGAAACATTTTTTGATGGAATGCCGAGATTAACACCACGTTTGCAAGAGATGTTTCCGAAGTGGAAAGTAGTGAATGCAGGTGTTCCAGGGGATAATACATTCGATGCGTTAAATAGGATTGAAGAAGATGTAATATCATATAAACCAGATTTCGTAACAGTTTTTCTTGGTACGAATGATGCAGTTTCTTTTTCTCAAGTGTCATTACAAGCATATAAAGAAAACTTAGAGAAGATTGTGAACCATATTTCATCAGATAAAGTACTACTGATTAGTCCTGCACCAGTTGATGAAGAAAGACAGCGTAATAGAACAAATAGAGTGCTTGGTCAGTATGCAGACGTGGTGGAGAAAGTGGCGAGGGAAACAGGAAGTTATTTTCTAAACGTATTCGCTGAAATGATTCAAGAACGGGATTATAAAAGATTTGTAGAAAATGGTGAAAAAGATGGATTACACTTTGGACCAGAAGGCTATGAGTATGTAGCGAGGTTAATTGGTGAAAAGTTAAAAGGAATTTTATAAGGAGCAAAGCACTTAGTGTTTTGCTTTTTCTTGTTTTTTTGCAGTCTATAAACTTATTCACCGCTGTAATTTGCACAGATATTTTGTTTTTTTTTATGCGTAAAAGGTTAGCTCTGTTTTAAAGTAATATAAATTTATTTTTAAAAATTTATATTTCGTAGTTGAAAATCAATAAAGGTGTAACTATAATAGTTACAGTGAGTTTGTTATTTTGAAATATACACATTGAATTACAAGAATGAAAGGAGTTTTTATGTAAATCAAAAAGTTATAAAAATCTATTAATTTTTATAATAAGATAAAAAGCTTTTCGGTTCATACACATTATTAAATATGTTAATTCTAATAGAAAACTAGAGGTGGAAAGATGAAAAATTTTAAAGGTATGTTGATATCATCACTTGCAATTACAACTTTTGCTGGGGTAGGTACGACATTTGTAACAAATACAGTACATGCTGCCAATAACGATTCTAGTAAAATACAATTTCGTTCTAATAAGAGTATAAACACAACAACTAGCTCGAGATTGCCTGTATTATCAATCAATCCTTATGATGAACCTAGATTTTCGAGACAGGGATATCTTGAAGAGGCACCTTTAGGAATTAATGCTCCTTATGCTTGGGGAATTAAAGGAGGAGATGGTCAAGGAGCAACCTTTGTAGATTTGGAAGAAGGCTGGTTATTAAATCATGAAGATTTAGTCGGTCAAAATATTGAATTTATGTCTGGAAAAATGAGTAATGATCTTTCTCACGGTACTTCAGTTCTAGGTGTTGTTTCTGCAGCTGACAATCGGATTGGGAACATTGGGATTGCACCAAAAGCAAAGGCAAAAGTAATTTCAGTGATCCGAGATAATGGGAGAATCGATGTAAGAGATGCTATTTTAAGTGCCGTAGATTCTTTACAGGCTGGAGATGTTTTATTAATAGAGGAATCCTTTAAATATGATGGATATGGAGATGACCCTTTACCAGTAGAAGTATACCCGAGTATATTTAACGCAATTCGCAAAGGTACAGATAAGGGCATTATTATTGTAGAAGCAGCTGGTAATGGTGGGATTGATTTAGATGAATTTAAAGACCGTAATGGTAAACAGATTTTAAATCGAAATAGTCCAGACTTTAAAGATTCAGGAGCTATTATAGTTGGAGCATCTACTGCAAGAGTTCCTCATAAACGTTTAGGTTTCTCTAACTATGGTAGTAGAATTGATGTATATGGTTGGGGAGAGTATGTTGACACATTAGATACATATCAAAATCAAAATAGTAAAGGACAAAAAGTTACAGATCAGAGTATAATGAATCGTTATACTTCTAATTTCCGTGGTACTTCTAGCGCTTCGCCTATAATCGCTGGGGCTGCTGTATCAATTCAAGGGATTGCTAAAGAACATTTAGGTAAGGCATATACACCAAAAGAATTGAGAGCAATTTTAAGTAATCCTAATACAGGCACAAAGTCTAATGACCCATCATCTGATAAAATAGGGGTTTTACCAGATTTAAAAGCGATTTTGTCTAACCTTGGTTTTCATAGTGATTTGACTACCAATGATTCTATGGTATTTCCAGATAACGTAGAAAAAAATGAAGGAAAAGAAAATTCAACTTTCGTATTTCCAGGTGAAGAAACAAAAAAAACAGGGGATAAAAATTCAACTGTAACATTCCCAGAAGAAGATTTAAAACAGGAGGAAAAAGAAGAGGGATTAATTGTTTTTCCTGATTAATAAAAAAATACTACCTTCCATTTGGAGGTAGTATTTTTTATTTCTTGTCATTAACAAGCAGGCATGAAATTTGTATTTGTTTATCTTTCATAATGAACTTAACCACAAAGTTGAATGTTTGACTGTTAATTAACTTTTTCGTCTCAATCAATTACATGAATCAATCTAGAAATGCTTGCTGCAATGCTTTCAGTCCATCGCTGTATATACCATGAAACAGATTTATTGCCTCTTCATCACTAACCGCAACAGGAGTGAACGTACCAGACCACTCTACTAACGATGTGTTACTTTCAGTACCTTCTTTAACTTGGATTGTAGATAAATAATTAGTGACCGGGAACGGTGCATTCATGATTGAATACGTGTAGTAGCGTTCCTTATCATTGAATACTTCTAAGCGTTCTATAATTGTTTCACCATCTGGATTAGCTAGATGACGTACACGACCGCCTTCAGTTAATTTACTGCTAGGTATATAAGGTAACCAGTCTGGAAGGGAGTTGAAACCTCCGATTAATTGCCATACTTGTTCAGTTGATCCGAAAATTTCCATAGATATAGTAGTATATGCCATGTTCATTACGCTCCTTTTCATCCCGGTATTTACGGGTAAATAATCAGTAGAGAATAAATCGCCCCACTGATTAAAGTTTCACTTTATAGGTCCATAACTTATAGTGAGAACGAATTTTATCGTGGATTTTTTATTTAATATATAATTATAAAGTTAAAACTATATACTTTTAATAATTAAATTATATAATAAATATAGAAACGAAAATTTATGAGCAAGGAAGTTGAAAAATATGACATTAACAATGGGCTTTATTGGATTTGGAAAGTCAGCTAACCGCTATCACTTACCTTATGTAAACACGCGTAATAATATAAAAATAAAAACGATTTTTGTACGTCAAATAAATGAAAAATTAGCGGCTCCATATAAGGGAAAAGGTGTTTACTTCACTACTGATTTGGACGAATTGTTGAATGACAAGGAAATTCAAGTGGTGACGGTCTGTACGCCAGCACATACGCATTACGAATTAGCGAAAAAAGTTATACTTGCTGGAAAATCAGTTATCGTTGAAAAACCATTTTGCGATACAGTGGAACATGCGAAAGAATTATTAGCTTTAGGACGAGAAAAAGGTGTAGTAGTTATGCCTTATCAAAACCGCCGTTTTGATGGTGATTTTTTAGCTGTGAAGCAAGTAATTGAACAAGGATTCCTTGGTGATATTATTGAGATTGAATCACATATTGATTATTTCCGTCCTGGTTCAATCACTCATGAAGCTCCAAAAGAAGAAGGTTCATTTTACAGTTTAGGTATTCATACGATGGACCGTATGATTTCACTATTCGGCCGTCCAGATACGGTGACATACGATATTCGTAATAATGAAATGGAAGGTGCGGTTGATAACTATTTCGATGTTGGTTTACATTACGGAAATCAGTTGAAGATTAAGCTGAAAACGAACCATGTCGTAGCAAAAGATTATCCACGCTTTATCGTTCATGGAACAAACGGATCATTTATTAAATATGGTGAAGATCAGCAGGAAAATGATTTGAAAGCGGGTGTTATGCCTGAGAGTGCAGGATTTGGTGAAGATTCACCGATGTACTATGGAGTTGCTAAGTATCGTAATGCAAATGGTGACTGGATTGAAAAACAAATTAAAACGCCACTTGGTGATTACGGTCGTTTCTATGATGCCGCGTATGAAACAATTATAAATGGTGCACCAAAACTTGTGAAAGACGAAGAAGCGGTAACGAATATTGAAATCTTAGAAAATGGATTTGCTGCCCCATCACCTTCAGTTTACAAACTTGAGGCTTTACATTTGAATGAATAGAAGAGAGTTTGCAGTATAAAGGAGGTATGAAAATGGCAAGCGGATCAACACAAGTAAAATACCTCGGCATTTATCAAAAGATTAAACAGCAAATTTTAGATGGTGAATATAAAATCAACGAAAAAATTCCGAGTAGCCCCGTCCTTGCTGAAGAATTTGGTGTTTCAGCCCTTACTATTAAGAAAGCGCTGGATCTATTAGTTAGAGATGGCTACATCATCCGCCGGCGCGGAAGTGGAACAGTGGTGCAAGATTGGCGTCAACAGGAAAAGGCACGAATGATTCAAACTTTAACGGGTACGAAAGCTGTATACGGCAGTGAGGTAGAAAGTAAAATTATCGAGTTTGCGATTGTTGGGGCTGATGAAGTAGTTGCTGAGAAATTGGGAGTTTCAATCGGTGATTTCGTCTATAAAATCATTCGCCTCCGCATCATTCACAGCATTCCGACGATTATGGAGCATACATGGATGCCAATTTCGGTTATCCCAGGTGTTGAGGTTTCTGTTTTAGAGGAGTCGATATACTCACATATTCAAAATAAACTTGGTCTTGAAGTAGGGACATCTGTTGTCAGGGTTAAAGGAATTCGCCCAGATGATAGGGAAAAGCAGTTTATGAACTTAACAAATCAGGATTTCCTAATGCGAGTTGAACAAGTAGCTTATTTAACGGATGGACGAACTTTTGAATATTCTTATGCAGATCATCTACCCGAAACCTTTGAGTTTGAAACAGTCATTACTGCAAAAAATTATAAAGAGATATAAAAATCGGTTGAGGCAAGTATTGTCTCAACTGCTCCCATTATACGTTAATAGAATGAATCCAAGACTTAACATTTGATTTATAGAACTGTAAAGTTTAAAATTACAGTATAGTTTTTAGAAGTGAGTTGTTATCGTCTGTAAAATGTAGATAAATTAAATATTCTCGAATAAATAATATTGCTTGTATTTGATTCTAAACTGTAATTTTTTTTAATACATTTCAATAACCGATGTTTAAAATGTACGTTTCATAACATTAAAGGAGTGAGTTAAATATGGTAATTCTATATACAACAGCAAGCTGTGCCTCATGCCGAAAAGCGAAAGCATGGCTTGAAGAGCATCAAATTGATTATATTGAAAAAAACATCGTATCAAATTCTATGACAGTTGATGAGCTTAAATCAATTCTTCGTTTAACTGAAGAGGGGGCTACTGAAATTATTTCAACTAGATCCAAAACTTTTCAGGACTTAAATATAAATATTGATGAGCTCTCGCTAAATGAATTTTATACATTAATAATTGAGCATCCACTAATGTTACGACGCCCAATTATGCTGGACGAGAAAAGATTGCAGATTGGTTTTAATGAGGAAGAAATTCGTAAATTTTTACCACGTAGCGTTCGAACGTTTTTGAACATTGAATTGCAAAAATTGGCCAATTAATAAGTAGTATTTTTAGAAAAAGTTTTTTGAAAGGAGGAAGCAGAAGATGATTGAAGTATGTGTTACAGTTAATTATAATGATAGAAATTATCAAACAAATGTTATTGTGAGTAAAGATACGATTTGGACAAAAATTAAACAGTTGGCAGAAGAACAAGTGAAGAAACAGTGGAGTGTTTAATTTTATTTTCAACTTAAAAAGCTAAATGAAGTTATCAGATATAGGTGGGACCGGATAGAATATAAGAGAATTAATTTTTTATGGCAAGAAGTATTCTATATGTTTTAACGTTCTAACCTATCTGTAATATTTATGGCTACAGTTAATATATGAGAAACAATATTTTTGATCGTAGGAGGAAAATCATGAACAGCGACTTTACCTTGGCCATACACAGTTTAACTTATTTAGCTTTACAGCCAGATCGGATGTCAACAAGTAATGCTATTTCAGAAAGTGCAGGTGTACATCCAGTACGCATTCGCAAAGTACTAAGTTTGTTAAAAAAACATAAGTTTATACAATCGAAAGAGGGGACTGGTGGCGGTTTTATTTTCGCTCGCGATTTAGATGAAATTAATCTTTGGCATATTTATCAGATAACCTCTGAAGGTGCTTTGCAGCCGAAGTGTCCAGAATCAAACAATCAGTGTGTTGTAGGTTCGAACATGCGAAAAGTTCTTTTCGCTATTTTCTTAGGTGCTGAAGAGCATCTAGGTGAATACTTAAAGAATTATACAATGAAAGAAGTTGTTGACCTTATCAATCAAGAGCGTTAAGCGGCTTAATTATTATATAGCCGTGAGTTCTTAACACTTAAATGTAATGAAAAATATTACAGTATAATTGTTTTTATATCTTTTTTATTGTCACAAAAAATATTTATAGGAAGGTGAAACGGTATGATGTCAAATAATAATCATGTTTTAAAAGTAGGAGATTGGGTTCGTGGAATATCAAATGAAGGTGAATTAATAGTTGGTTATATTGTATCACTTGATGATGTAGAGGATATAGTTACAGTTAGTATTGTGAAACGTGACGGCCAGTACACAATAAACGAAGCGATTTTACTCTTTAGTAAACACGTTAACAAACTCCCTGAATCAAAGGTAATAAATAAGGAACAAATCCTTTATCTTATAGATCTTGCATTATTAACAGGGGATGAAGAATGGTTTATCGAGCTTTCTTCAAAATTAAACTCGATAAAAGAGCTAGTTAATGAGGGATTTTAAAATTTAAACTTTTGAGGGTGCACACAATCCGCCTTATGGAGAGGACACAATTACTTTTCGTATAAAAGGAAATGATGTAAAAACGATTCATTACAAACATAGAGATATTCCTGATAACGATAATTATGTAAATGAGCTGTCCATATGGGGCAGCTTTTTTGTTTTTTACTCAGTGTATCTTTTTAAAATGTATATGAATTCAATATTAATAATATATATCCTAAAATTTGGTTTTTTTATTTTGGAATTTTTTCTTTTTACCTACATTAATTATTTATTAGAATATCTTTTATGTTTAAAATGAAATTTTTTGATAAAGGGGATATAAGTATCTTTATAATGAGTAACCTAGAAAAACAATGTATTATTGTATTTTTTTACTAACTAATTCAGCTTTAAGCGATAAAAACAATGGCTACATGCTAACTGTAAAATATTATCCATATAAAAATATTCCACTTTAATATTTCTGAAAATATAAAAATATTAATTTTATAAATATACACGTTATAATGAGGGCGTCGAGAGAAATTTTATTATCTCTGGAGAAAATATAAAAAATGCGATTACTAGTAAGAAAGGTGTGTGATTAGAGGCGAAATGTATGTAATGTGCTTCAGTGGCTTGTGTAAGCAATATCATCAGTGCTACCGAAGTTATGAAGGTAATGTATAGAATTGAGAAAGAAATGCCTCGCAAATGAAGAGAGGCCGGTTTAGCTAAAATTACTGTTAAAAGTAAAAAAGAGAAACCATTAAAGTAATACACTGTTATTAGAAATGTTGCAACGTATTTATGAAGTCTATTCTATATTGTTCTCTTAAGAGGTCTTTATATAAAGAGCGGATATTACGAGTAAACTTTTTTGTGAACGCTAACAATTATATTAGGACGCTAACTAGCGAATGTTTCAATTTGGATTCATTATGATGAAGGACATACAAAGTGGGGCAACTTGTAAGGAATTCATTTTCCGAAAAGGGAATATTTGTTAGGTGCAAAGAGAGATGCAGGAATAGATACAAGGGGGAGTTATTATATGAACGGGAATACTGCAAAGAAAATAGAAGTTCAAGCTGAAAATACCGCACGAAAAAATGAGCAATATGCAGATCCGAAAAAGTGGCATAAGCAGGATACTACATGGGCACTCAGTCTATTTGGAACTGCAATTGGAGCAGGGGTGCTCTTTTTACCGATTAATGCAGGTTCAGGTGGTTTATTATCTTTACTACTAATTACATTACTTGCATATCCAGTTATGTATTACTCACATAGGGCGCTTGCTAAAATGATATACGCTTCTAATTCTGCTGATGAGGGGATCACAGGTACAATTAGAGAGTATTTCGGAAATAAAGCGAGTATCATTTTTAACATCGTATATTTCGGTTCAATTTATACAATCGTACTAATGTATTCGGTTGCGCTTACAAACACTGCAAGTAGTTTTATCGTGCATCAATTGCACATGCCAGAACCTCCAAGAGCTATTTTATCACTTGTATTAGTTCTTGGTCTTATCGCTATACTGAATTTTGGTCAAGATATTACTGTAAAGGTAATGAGTATGTTAGTGTATCCTTTCATAGTTTCTTTACTTTTTATCGCAATATCTTTAATTCCACAGTGGAATACGTCAATGCTTAGTTTTTCAGCTGTTTCAACTGCTTCAACAGGAACAGGCTATTTTGGAACGATATTGATGATTCTACCAATCATCGTATTCTCATTTAATCATTCACCTATGATTTCATCATTTGTTGTGAAACAGAGAGCTACGTATGGAATCGAAGCCACTGATGCTAAATGTGCGCAAATACAAAAGGTTTGTTATATCATGACATTCGCTGTTGTTATGTTCTTCGTTTGGAGTAGCGCATTGAGCTTGACTCCAGATGATATAAAAATGGCAAAAGAACAAAACTTATCAATTCTTTCATATCTTGCTAATGAGCTTAATTCGCCTGTAATCACTATTGCAGCTCCAATTATTGCTTTTGTGGCTATTACAAAGTCTTTCCTTGGCCATTATATCGGAGCATTTGAAGTAATGCGTGACATGATTATTAAGTTCGGTAAATCACGTGGAAAAGATATTGAAGAAAAAACAATTAAGACAGTAATCCTTACTTTTGTTGTATTATCATGCTGGTTTGTTGCTTATACAAATCCAAGTATTCTTGGACTTATTGATTCTCTAA
Organism: Bacillus sp. RZ2MS9; assembly: GCF_001816185.2. Lineage (NCBI taxonomy): Bacteria > Bacillati > Bacillota > Bacilli > Caryophanales > Bacillaceae > Bacillus > Bacillus sp. RZ2MS9. The sequence goes on along the minus strand of NZ_CP049978.1, from coordinate 3,301,773 downwards.
GCGGTCCATTAGTTGCTGCTATCTTATGTCTATTACCGATGTATGCGATTCAAAAAGTTCCAGTACTAGCTAAATACAAAGGGAAAATGAGTAACGTATTTGTTATTATTGTAGGTGTACTTACTGTCTTAGCAAGTATTAAATCATTATTCTAATTCACTACTGTTGGTTTTAGTATCAAAATAGTTGGATCTGAGAAAAGAAGGAGCAAGTTTTGAATAGTTTTTTTCAAAACTTGCTCTTAAAATATTCTAATGAATTAATTTTACAAATAAGTTTATTCATATTAGTCATCTAGCATTTTGGTTATATACTCATCCAATATTATCAAGACCTAAATCGAGAAATTTTAAATATCAAGCGCCTAACGTATTATATATCCCTAATATGTTAGGCGCTTTTATTTTGGATAATAAATTTTGAACCTGAATTTGAATAGTATCTCTATTTGATGCTTATTTAATATTGTAAAATTTGTATTGAAAATTCGAGGTTTTAAAAGTACCATATACATATTCAAACATTTGAAGATGTATATGGTACTTTTGAAAATTGAGGAAAAGTAACGGAGGGATTTCAATGGGAAACGAAATGCAACAATTTAAAGCAGATTTCTTTAAAGCCTTAGCACACCCTTTGCGAATAGGTATCTTAGAATTATTGTCAGAAGGTGAAAAAAGCGTAAACGAAATTCAAGATATTCTAAATAAGGAAGGTTCAGCTGTTTCTCAGCAATTAAGTGTACTACGTTCAAAAAACATTGTTGTTGGTAGAAAAGATGGAAAAAGAGTTTTATATTCTTTACGAGACCCTATTATTGTGGATTTATTGGTGGTTGCACGGAAGATTTTTAACAACCATTTAATCGATACGATTTCAATGTTAGAAGAGCTAGATGGAGCAGAAACTGAAATGATGGCTAAGGAGGGATAGGTTGAGTATTGAGGTTAAGAAAGAAGATATCATCCAACATGGGATTGAAACATTTCGCTCATTAGGAGCTCATTACGTTTGTGAAGTTTGTATAAAAAGTGGAAATTCTTGTTGTTTTTCATGCCAACATTTACAAGATGGAGTTGGATGTCGAAAAAGAAATACTGCTTGTACAGCTTGGTTATGTGGAATTCAAGGTTTTTTATTTGATCAAATAGGATTACTGGATGAATGGAATCGTTTTTGGAGTGAAATTCCAGGACAAATGTTTCGTAGAGATATTACTCCAGATAAGGTAAGGATTAGATCGTTTATTGATACGAAGAAGCTAGATAGTCGAGCCGGAGAACGTCTAGCAGAAAGATTGAAATCCTATGTACAACAAGGTGGAGATATAGGTGAATTGGAGTGTCATTTAAGTAAAACATATAGTAAATATTAGGATGGTTTTTCTTTTTGTGAAAAGGACAATTTTCTGTATAAGGGACCGAGAAATACATTTGTAATCCAGAACTATTAAAAATAGAAAAGAAGGGTTTGTAATGAGAAAGTTATTTACAGGAAGGTTTGAAGGATATTCATTAGCACATTTTCAAAAGGATCTTCTTTCAGGAATGATTGTTGGAGTTGTTGCGATTCCACTTGCTATGTCTTTTGCTATTGCCTCTGGTGTTAAGCCAGAGTATGGGATTTATACAACCTGTATTGCTGGAATACTCATTTCACTGTTTGGTGGTTCGAAGTATCAAATTGGAGGACCTACAGGTGCTTTTGTTCCGATTCTTTTAGGAGTTGTAATTACCTATGGATACGAAAATTTACTACTCGCGGGTTTGTTAGCTGGAATTATTTTATGTCTTATGGGAATCTTCAAGCTAGGCTCTTTAATTAAGTTTATTCCACGTCCTGTAACAATTGGTTTTACTTCAGGTATTGCTGTTATTATTTTTACGGGACAAATTGCTAGTTTTTTAGGTTTAACAGGTATAAAAAAGCATGAGGAATTTCTAGCGAATTTGAAGGAACTCTTCACTCATATCAGTACTACCAATTTTTATAGTGTTATAACTGCTTTGATTTGCTTTTTTGTTATACTCATAACACCAAAGATTTTACCAAAAGTGCCTGGTTCATTAGTAGGTGTTGTTATTTCAACTGTAATTGCAACTGTATTTTTCTCAGGTTATGTACCTACTATTGGTACAGCATATGGTACGATTCCAAATACACTTCCTCAGTTTGATATACCAGAAATCACATTAGAACGTATAAAGCAGTTAATTGGTCCTGCATTTGTTATTGCGATGCTCGGTGGAATTGAATCACTTTTATCCGCTGTCGTGGCAGATGGTATGACAAATAGTAAACACAACAGTAACAAAGAGCTTATCGGTCAGGGGATTGCCAATATTGTTACCCCGTTATTTGGCGGAATTCCGGCAACTGGAGCGATTGCACGTACAGCAACTAATATTAAGAGTGGAGCTGTATCTCCGATGGCGGGTGTTATTCACGGAGGATTTGTGTTATTTACACTTCTACTGTTAGCGCCATATGCTTCACATATTCCACTTGCTAGTATGGCCCCGATTTTAATGGTGGTAGCTTGGAATATGAGCGAGCAGAAACATTTTTATCACATACTTAAAATGAAGACGGGAGATTCTCTTGTATTATTGGTAACATTTTTACTTACTGTATTTACTAGTTTAACAACAGCTGTAGAGATTGGTCTTATATTAGCTATTATTTTGTTTACAAAACGTATGAGTAATATGCTTGTCATATCAAAAGTGCTTCCTGATCATACAAAAAGAAATGAAAAATTGCTACCACATGTGGTAAATAAAGCTCATGATTGCCCACAAATTAGCATTTATACAATAGAAGGGCCATTATTTTTTGGGGCTGCTCAAACATTTGAACAAAATATTTTAGCGACTATTCATTATAAACCTAATGTTTTAATTTTACGTATGGGAAAAGTTCCTTTTATTGATACCACAGGAGAGTCTTACTTTAGGAATATTGTTCAGCACTTCAAAAAACAAGGTGGCGTACTTCTTATTTCTGGAATTCAATCAGAGCTAAAAGCCAATCTAGATAAGAATGGATTGTACGCTGAGATTGGGGAAGAAAACTTTTTTAATCATACCGGAGAAGCAATTAATTGTGCTTTAGGACATCTGAATACAAAAAAATGTATAGGGTGTAAGCATTTTGCTTTTCATGAATGTACAGGGCTTTCTCAGCAATCTCAGGAAATCAATACAATAAAGAATAAAGAAAATGCATTAGATTTTTAAAAATTTCACTTCACATACAAAGTTTGTTTGAGTTAATCTACTTTTTTAATCATTTTATTAAAAAAGTAGAGAAGAAGAAAGTTTGCTTTGGAGAATGTGGAGAAGATTTTTTACAAGGTGTGAACAAGTAGTTTTTTTATACATTCAACAAATAAGTATCAAACAGCAAGAAGAGAATATTTTCCGTACATTTAAACGAAAAACGGAAATTAAAAATAATATTTATTTAATAGAATAAACGAAAACGAGTGGAGGAAATAAAAATATGCCTAATTTACCAAATTGTCCAAAATGTAATTCAGAATACACTTACGAAGATGGGAATCTTTTTGTTTGTCCAGAATGTGCTCATGAGTGGACTTTAGAATTAGAAGCTGAAAATAGTGAAGATACAAAGGTAATTAAAGATGCAAATGGAAATATTTTAAACGATGGTGATTCTGTAACAGTAATTAAAGATCTTAAAGTAAAAGGAACTTCATCAGTTGTAAAAATTGGTACAAAAGTAAAGAGTATCCGATTAGTTGATGGAGATCATGATATTGATTGTAAAATTGATGGTTTTGGAGCTATGAAATTAAAATCTGAATTCGTTAAAAAGGTATAAATACAAATTTTGTTACATCAAAATTAGTTTGAAGTTAATGAATATACACTGTTTTTCAGCTGTACCCCGTGCCCGACAACTTAAGAATTTCGAATTACCCCGAAATGATAAAATGAACTTTTTGGTTATGATTCAGCAGATTTTTTTTGAGTACCATGAAATTTTAGCTTGCTAGCGATATAGTACTGCCGAAATATTTGAAATAGCTATAAGACTATTCTTTCGATGGTATGATGAAAGATGTGGAAAAGGAATAGGTCTCAATCAGACCTCAATATTAATCTTCACCATTAGCAACAAAAAACCACCTCTCATAAAGGTGGTTTTTCAGTATTAATATATTTTAATTAATCACGTCTAAATGGACCTTTTGGAGCAATTAGCTCTAAATTAGTACCATCTGGATCACGGAAGTAGGCAACGCCTGTGCCAAATCCAGATTTCTAGCCGTCTTCTTGAAAGATAATTGGTTCGTCATCTGGGTACTATCCTATGCCCATCAAGCTAACAAAATGGATTGCCTCTGAAACAAAAATGATTTTTATTACTATAAAAAACGTAAAGTATCTGTTTTTAGAAAAAATTAATTTTTATAAATTGATGGAGATATAACTCAATTCTTTTATATATGTAGTTAAATATGATTGTCAGAATGAACTTAAAGTAATTATGATTTCTAGAAATGCGAACTGATGTTTTGAATTGGTTTAAAGTTGCTGGAACAAAATAAAACCAATTGAGCAAAAAAACTTGCAAAAATAAAAAGAGAGATGTATATTAATTGATGTATCAATAATTGATACATCAATTAATATTTTAACAAGAAAGAAAAGGAACATTTTATGAAGGAAATGTTCGTAAATATCAGTGGAGAAGAACGAAAAATACTTATTCATGTTCTATTACAGATGCAAAAAAATGTAGAGAATATTAAAGAATAGAGAGTGTAGGGGGCAGAATAGTGTGGAAATAATCGCAGCTATTTTAGTCGGGATCGTAGCATTAGAACATTTGTTTATCATGATCCTTGAAATGTTTTTTATTGATTCAAAAGTAGCGAAACGTGCTTTCAAATTACCGAAGCATTTAGAAGGAGATCGAAACGTAGCCATTATGTTTGCAAACCAAGGTTTATATAATGGATTTTTAGCGGCTGGTCTCATTTGGGGACTTGTACTTGGGCTCAATCCAATTGGTTATATGGTCCAATTATTTTTCGTGATTTGTGTGGTGATAGCAGCTATTTTCGGAGGTTTCACATCTAATAAATCGATTATTGTGAAACAAGGATTTCCAGCTGTTTTAGCACTGGTTGCCCTTTTATGTATGATATAGAATCAAAGTTTCTCAATAAAAGAACTCATTTTTGAAAAGAATACGCTATTCTTTCTTTAGAATTATAGGAAAGGATGGCGTTTTTGTATGTCTATTTCTATACGTAGTGAATTATAACTATTCCCTCAAGGGACTCAACTGCTTTTCAGCTTTTGGATATACTTTCATCCATCTTTGTTTCCTCCTATTGTTGGATAGTGTAATAATTGATAAAAATTTTGATGAAATTGGATTATAACGATTGATCAAAAAAGTTAGTGATTAAAAATATTATTCTTTAGTACATACATTTTTAAGATGTTAAATATATTTCATAATAGTCTCTGTAAGATAGGGATAAGTAGAATAGTACTTTTTATAACTTTGAATGTCATTCATAATAGCACCAGTAAGAAGAAAACAAGCTTTACGGTACTACTAGTTATCAAAGATGTTACAGTAGTTTATTTAGAATCAGTGTGATTAAAAGGTTGTATTATATGGCCTAATAATTTCGAAAAAATGTCGGTGTGGCATAAAACAATTATGGAGGTTAAAGATATGAGTACTTCAAATTTGAATGAAATAAGTAAACAAATTTTAAAAGAGGAGGAAACACTTCAATTTTCCTCTTTTACAAATGAAGATGCCTTGCAACTAGGTTTATTTATCGTTGAAACAGCAAAGCAAGAGGGGAAATTGATTGCTGTTGATATAACGAAAAATGGTGTGCAATTATTTCATTTCAAGATGACAGGGACAAATGAGGAAAATACGAAATGGATTGAGCGTAAAAAACGAGTCGTTTCCCTGCATGATCGTAGCTCGTATTATATGCAGATACAAAGTGAAATAACTGGGGTCTCCTATAATGAAAAATATCTTTTAGATACTTCAGAATACGCTGCGTTTGGTGGATGTTTTCCTATCAGAATAAAAAACGTAGGGGTTATTGGAATGATAACAGTTTCAGGATTACCACCAGAAGAAGATCACGAATTGGTAATAAGGGCAGTTAAAAATCATTTGAAGCAATAGTAAAAATAAATGTGATGGTTAAGTAAAAGCCAAGAATGAACATATTATTGTTCGTTTTTGGCTTTTTATTATTTTTTCTTATAGTCGGCTAAGAGGGTTCTTTTACAGGTAGTACTTAATTTTGCAATGTTCTTTAAATTGCATCGTTTTGTTCGAGTGAGCGAAATTGCTGTAATTGAAGATGCTCTAAATTAATGTGAAATTTGGTGATTAAAGTAGCTACATTTCATATTTGTGTAAATATGAAACAAGCAGGATACATGAATAGAGAATGGGTAAAATAGTACCGAATGATGATTAGATTTTATGAATGATGTTATAAGGCTTTTTTTAGGAAAACTGAAGGAAGCAGTGTGTTTAGATTTAGAATGACTGGCAATGGGTGCTAGGAAGTTCAATGATTCAAAAATGAACTCATTTAAACGCATACTATCTTCGAGATGTATCATTTTGAAGAATATTAAAACTTAGGAGGAACGGAATTATGACAAAAGATTTCTATACTGCACTGAAAGAAAGACGTACTTACTATGGGATTAATAAAGAGGTACAAGTATCGGATGAAAAAATTAAAGAAATCGTGGAGTTTGCTGTGAAATATACTCCATCCGCTTTCAATTCTCAAACTGCACGATTAGTTGTATTATTTGGTGAAGCTCATGATAAATTATGGGATATTACCACTGAAACATTAAGAAAAGTAGTTGGAGATGGAGACTTTTCAGGAACGCAACAAAAAATGGATTCTTTTAAAGCTGGTTATGGAACAGTATTATTCTTTGAAGATGAGGCTATCGTTAAATCGCTTCAAGAAAAGTTTGCTGCATATGCTGAAAACTTCCCAATTTGGTCACACCAAGCATCAGGTATGCACCAATTAGTCGTGTGGACAGGTTTAGAAGCAGAGGGATTAGGGGCATCATTACAACATTATAATCCATTAATTGACGATGAGGTAAAACAAGAATGGAATGTCCCTGCTAATTGGAAACTAATTGCACAAATGCCATTTGGTAATCCAACAGCTGCACCAGGTGAAAAAGAATTCCAACCACTTGAAGAGCGTGTGAAATTTCATAAGTAATATTCGAATGTAATAAAATAGAAATTTAATCAGTGGTGGTCTTACTGTCCGCAAATAGCAGGGGAAGCTAACTGTATTGTAAAAATAAAACTGTTTATTAATAAAAAAGCTTATTCGTTTTTTTTATTAATCGAGTATGTATGAATAAAAGATTTTAAAACACTATTTTAATCTGTAAGGGAACAAGGTGATCGTTTTGATCACCTTGCTTTATTTCTTACATTTTATTTATTAAAAAACGCTAGCTTTTCATAAATGCTTGAAAAATTAGCGTTTTAATAATAGGTATCTGTAATTTGATTACTTAAAACTATATACGAAAAAGCTTTTATGTTATTCCTCAAGTTCTATCCATTCCTGTGACCATTCTTCTATTCCGCGAATAATAGCTTCTAAAGCAAATCCTTTTTGAGTTAAAGAATATTCTATACGAACTGGTGTCTCAGGAAAGACTTTACGTTCGACAATTCCTTCTAGTTCTAATTCTTTCAATCTTTCTGAAAGTAATCTTCCGCTAACAGGAAGAGAAGATTCAAGTGTACAAAAGCGCTGAGATCCAGAAAAAAGTTGGTAAATAATTAGTGCTGTCCATCGTTGACTAAAAAATTTCATTCCTTTTTCAAAGCGAGGGCATAATGTAGAATCATTCATTTTCCTTCACCTCCTAAAATAAATTATATAACATCTTACTATTAGTAACAAATGTTTTTATAATTAATTACTTGACGTAAATTGATTACGAATGTATACTCACTTACATAAAGTAACTAAGTTGTTTTATGTAACTAAAACTCTTTTCTTTAAATGGCCAAAGTTGTAATGATACATATTGCATATAAGCTGAGAGAAAAAAGAATAGCATCTGTAAAAACACTTACGTTGTGTAAGTTAAACAATAAAAAATATAACAATGGAAGAGAATTTTAGAGATTCTCTATACTAGGAGGTACCTAATGGTTACAACAGATACAATTCATATGTTAGAAGATAAAATTCAATTTATACATCAAGATGGAAAGGATATTTATTTAGTAGGCCCTATCAAATTGCCAATTAATTTATATGGGGAGACTAAAGTTTTTCAATGGTATTCTTGGTTACAATGTAGTGAGGTTACAAATAGTGTAGAAGGAATTATCGAAAAACTCTCATCTATTAATTTAGCTGATATGCAGCAATCTAGTGTACTTGTATATGGTGATTTTGAGAATTCTGAAGATGCCCTAATTCGTATGCATAGTATTTGTCACACCGGTGATATCTTTGGTAGTAAACGTTGTGACTGTGGATTCCAATTAAAGCAGTCTTTACAAATGATTACAGAACATGGTTCAGGTGCTTTATTTTACTTAGCGAATCATGAAGGAAGAGGAATTGGCTTGTTTAGTAAAGCTATGACGTACCTCTTGCAAGAAAATGGGTTAGATACAGTAGAAGCTAATCTGAACCTAGGTTTTGAAGATGATGTTCGAAACTATGATGATACAATTGAAGTATTAAAAGCGCTACGCTCAAAACCTGTAAAACTTATTACAAATAATCCGAAAAAATTAGAAGCGTTACAAAAAGCTGGATTAAATGTTACGAGTCGTGAACCGTTATGGGGTGATGTCTCAGAGTTTAATGAGAAATATTTGCAAACGAAGATTCAGCGTTCTGGACATTTTGAAGGGGGACACTTACATGCTTGAGCATGAATTGTATATGAAGCTAGCACTAGAAAATGCCAAGGCTATGAAGGGACAAACGACTCCAAATCCATTGGTTGGATCTGTAATTGTAAATGATAATCGAATTGTAGGGGTCGGAGCACATATGAAGGCCGGAGAACCACATGCCGAAATACATGCGATACGTATGGCTGGAGAACAGGCACGTGGTGGTACAATTTATGTAACTCTTGAACCTTGTTCTCATCATGGTAGAACAGGGCCTTGTGCTGAAGCAATTGTACAAGCAGGAATTAAGAAGGTAGTAGTTGCTACACTTGATCCAAACCCGCTTGTTTCTGGACGTGGAATTAAAATTCTACAAGATGCAGGTATTGAAGTACTTGTAGGAGTGTGTGAAGAAGAATCTAAAAAAATGAATGAAGTCTTTAATAAATATATTTTGACAAAGCGCCCATTTGTAACGATTAAATCAGGAGTTACATTAGATGGGAAAATCGCTACGTCTTTATCGGATAGTAAGTGGATTACATCTACAGAAGCAAGACAAGAAGTACACCAAATACGAAACGAAAATGCGGCTATTTTAGTAGGAGCGAATACTGTTCAAAAGGATAATCCATCATTGACAACGCGTATTCCAAATGGCCGAAATCCAATTCGAGTAATATTGGACTCGACATTACGCATACCGATGGAAGCTAACGTTGTTACAGATAGAGAAGCTCCTACCTGGATATTTACAACAAGTAATCATGCAGAGGAAAAAAAGAAAGCATTAGAAAATGCAGGAGTTAAAGTATTTGTTACTAGCGGAGAAAAGCATATAAACTTACATGAAATGCTTGATGTTTTAGGACAAAAAGGAGTTTCCTCCCTGCTTATTGAAGGTGGTGGAGAAGTAAATGCTTCGTTTATTGAAAATAAACTAATGGATAAAATTATTTTATATTTCGCACCTAAAATTATTGGAGGTAGATTGGCGCCTAGTTTTGTAGAGGGGACTGGTATTACTAAAATGAAAGATGCAATTGAATTTAAGGATATATCATTTACCCAGATTGGAAAAGATTATAGATTTATTGGCTATCCAGCATATCGGAAAGATGAGCAATAAGGGGAATAAAAACTACTTATATGTTCCGATAAATGGATTGCAGAAAGGAGCGATGAAGAGTGAAATTTGGATTTGATATCGATGATACACTAATTGATTTAAGGCAGCATGCTTTTCATTTATATAATAAGAAATTAAACAAAAAAGTAGGGTTGGATGTATTCCATTCTTTAAAAACAATTGAAATTCATGAAGCATTTGGCATGACTTCCGAGGAAGGCGGTCATATGTGGAATAGTTTGCTGGATGAGATTTATTATACTTCTTGTTCACCGTTTCCGTATGCTGTAGAGACATTGCAAGAATTAGAAAGACAGGGACATGAAATTTACTATATAACGGCGCGACCTAAAGAGCATGGAGAGCAAACAAAAAAATGGTTAATAGAAAAAGGATTTCCGGTACATGAAGATCGCTTTTTCTATGGAATGAAGGATGAAGAAAAAATACACTTTATACAAGAAATAAAATTAAACTATTTCTTTGATGATAAGCCGGCTGTTTTAGAAACGTTAATAGGAAAACCGATAAATGTATATGCAAAAACTACTTCTTACAATCAATATCTCAATATCCCGCGTATTACAAATTGGATGGAGTTAGGAGATATTATAAAGAAAGATATGTGAGGATTTAAATGGAAAATCAAATAGAGCCAAGAGCATATTGAGTATTACAATTTTAGAGGAAAGACATACGTATTATGTCTTTCCTTATTTTTTAATATTATCGTTTTTATTAGTGTGATGTGCTAGGAGTACTTCTAATAGAGGGGGAATAGAAAAATGAGCAATAAGAAAAATATTTTTAAGCTAGTCTTGTATGGAAGCGTAATTTATATATCATACCAGTGATGGTTTTCCCTGGTGCCACAGTATATGCGGATATTTTGGGTAAGAAGTTCAAGAATTAATGAGATGTGTTCATGATCATGAATTTTTGGAAAACGAAAATTACAATGTTAGGTTATTTTGAATCAGTAGTGGACGATATGCAAAATTACATATTACAAAATAAACATCGTAATTTTTGGATTCTTGGTATAAAATACATTACTTAAACTATATATTAGAATGGAGAAAGTGAATTGGAATTATTAAGAAACAGTAAGATTGGTACAAAACTAAACATATTAATAACTATATCAAGTATTGCATGTATAGTATTATCCCTAATAGGGTTTTGGGGGTTAGAAAGAGGGAAAAGTACTTCCTCTAATATGTATGAGGATAATTTACTGCCAATTGAGTGGATTGGAATTGTAGAATCTAATTTTTATCACGTTAATATGAACTTTATGGAAATAATGTTATCAAAAGATGAAAAAAGAATGAACGAATTAATAAGAGAAATGGATGGGATTCGTAAGGAAAATGATCATCTTTTAAAGCAGTTTGAGGCTAAACTTATTTCTACTAAAGAAAAAGAATTATATAACACGTTTCATGAAACATTTAATGAATTAAGGACTCAAATGAAGAAAGCACAAGAATTAGGGAAGTCTAATAATGAGGAAGCATATGCATATTATCTAAAAGAGATTGAACCTAATATGCAAAAATCAATAAAATCAATTCGTGAATTGATTTTATATAATAGTAATAATGCAGAGCTTTTACAAAAGGAAAATAATAATAGTGCTCAAAATACAATGATAATGTTTGTTAGTATTTCGATTTTAGCAATTTTAATAATTATATTAATTGGATATGTTATTAAATTAACTATCCGAAAACCACTTGCATTACTACAAAATGATATGGAAAAAGTAGCAGCTGGAGATTTAACAACACGTACTCCTTATAAAGCAAATAATGAATTAGGGCATATTGTTCAGTCTTTTAATAGTATGTTAGATAACCTTCAACAATTAATTGCGAATGTTAAGATGACAACACAAGAGGTTATTTTTACTACGGAGGGCGTATTACAAGATACAAATCGAGCGTCTAGTATTTCAAATGAGGTTGTACAGACTGTTTTAGAAGTAAAAACAAAAATAGAAGGACAGGTAACTAGTATTCAGGAGAGCTCATCCTCAATGGAAGAAATTACAACCGGGGTGCAAACTGTAGCTGAATCTTCAGCAGTAGTCGCTGAGGTAGCAGTAACGACTACAGAACGAATAAATATCGGTAGTGAAGTGATAAATCACTCTATTCTTCAAATGAATAGTGTGCATGATGTTGTCGAGGAAACATCAAAAGTAATAAATAAACTTGTTACACGTACACAACAGATTGATACAGCTCTCGCTGCAATTACTAATATTGCCGAACAAACGAATCTTCTTGCCTTAAATGCCGCTATTGAAGCGGCACGTGCTGGAGAGAATGGGAAAGGATTTGCAGTGGTTGCCGCAGAAGTTCGAGACTTGGCTGAGCAATCTAAAGAATCTGCAAAAGAAGTTAATCATTTAATAAAATCCATTCAAAAAGATACCCAAGATACAGTTAATGTCATGCAAAAAGGACAACAAAAGGCAGTAGAAGGAAAAGAAGCTGCTTACAAAGCGAATCAAACCTTCTTGTCTATTATGAGAGATATTGATAAGATTACAGGTCAAATTCAAGAAGTATCCGCAGCGACAGAAGAGATGTCTGCTGGTACAGAAGAAGTAAATGCTTCTCTTTCGCTAGTTTCTGAAACTGCAACGGATGTGAAAAAGGAGACTCTTCAAACTGTAAATTCAATTCAATCACAGGCCGTATCAATTGAACAAATATCAATCCAATCCAACAAAATGAAAGAAAAGGTGGAAGAATTAACGGAATTGGTTTCAAAATTTAATATTACAGAACAAAAAGAATAAGTAAATTGTAAAAGATTAGGTACGGCTATCAGCCTAAAAATAATTGATTTTTTACGATTAAAAAGATTTTAGTAATTAATTCAATCACAAGTGTAATAACATGTATAAAAAACATGAAGACTTAAGAGTCTTCGTGTTTTTTTTATTGAATAATGTCTGAAAAAATATTGATAATTATACGATATTTTGGAATTTATCACAAAATATTCATATATGCAAAATTACATACATTTAATGATTGATAATCACGAGTTAATGTAACTATAATAATTACACTGATAAGTAACTTATTGACGACAATTATAAGTGAAGAAGGAGGGCTTTATTGTATTTTGTATATAAAAAAATAGAGAAGGAGATATGCAAATGAAAAGGTTACTTGTTATAGGCCTAATGTATACAATGTTTTTCCTCATAGGAAATATACACTTACATGCTGATGAACGAATAAATGCAAAAAAAATTACTAGTTTAGAAGAGCCTACTTGGATATTTCAGGCGGGCATAAGTAAGGGGAAATATCATGATCGACAAGATTTAGGATTTATTTTGAAGAGAAATACACCATTAAAGGTAAGACAAACAAATCCTAATTTTAAAGACAAATTAACATTACGTTTATTGTCTAATGACTCAAAAAATGAAAAATCCATACAAGTAGGAAATGAATGGGTTACTATCCAAGGTGATACGTCTTTAGTTCCTTTCATAGATACTCCGTATGGTGAAGAGCACGCTGTACTTGAGTACCAAGTAGGGAATGAAAGTGCTACTAAACCCCTTCCCATTTATAAACAACAAGGAAGTGTATCTCAATTTTTTAGTACATGGGATCAATTTGATGGAGAGTATGCGTTACTTCAAGGGGAGAGTTTTCAATTATTTGTACCTAAAAAAGATAAAGAGTTAGTAAGATCTTTAAAAGATTTTCAATCGTTGGATGAGTTAATTGCGTATTATGAAGATATTTTTGTGATGTATGATTCAATTATTGGTTTAGATGGCTCAACGTTTGAAAATAAAAAAAGTCAAAATCGTTATTTCTTAAAAGCAGATATATCTGGTGCTGGCGGTGCCTATTATGGCACAAATTGGACAGCGAATAGTACAGATAGTACAAAGATGTGGTTAGATAAACTAAGTTGGGGAACTTTACATGAAATCGCTCATGGATACCAAGCTGGTTTTGATAATCAAGGAATATTTACAGGAGAAGTTTCTAATAATCTATTTGGTGTTCAATATCAATATAGTAAATACGGCAAAAAAGCAGATCAACTTGGTTGGTTGTTTAATTTCGGGAAAAAGGAACAGGTAGAACGGAATTTATATAATGCTTTAATGAAAGAAAATAAAAATTATGATGATTTAGATTTACGACAAAAACTTATTCTTTTAACGATGGCGAAACAAAAAGCTGGCGATGAAGCATTTGCAAAAATGTATCAAGGTTATCGAAAACTAGCTAGCAATGCTGCTTTCAAAAAAGGTGACCATTCTTTACCAGATTTAATGAATCAGTATTATAGTGAGAATGGACAAGTTGATTTTACACCTGTTTTTGAAAGATGGGGCTTTAAGCTTAATCATAAACAAATAGAGATGAATAGGGCGAAAGGTTTTCCGGCTGTTACTTCTTTAGCTTATATAGTGCCTGAATCACAATTAGCGAAAGCAAGAGCTATAGTTGATCCTGATATTCCGATAAACTCCAACTTCGAAATAGTTACGAATCAGCAAATTGCTCCACTTGGGTTAAAAGGGAATTTGCATATCCATTTAAATACAAATGAAATAGATACATTAAGAGGAGGAAAAATTAAATTAAAAGAAGGGAATACAGTTATTCAAGAGAAAACAATTGAAACACCAGATATCAATTTACAAGACGTACCAAATGGAGTGTATACGGTTGAAATTTCAGGTGGGAAAACGAATAGTATGTACCATTTCAGTTCGTATTATGCCTATGTAAAAGAAAAAGATAATAGTCTAAAGGTTGATATTAACGAAATGAAAGTGAGTAAGTTGGTAAATGAAACGATTCAATTCCTAGGATTAGGAGATGACCAGTTTGCCGTATTAAATACAGACTTAGAGCAAAATCGAGCTATTTTTACGGTTACTACTAAAACGCCTCATAGCTATTATGCAGGTGAAAAATATGCATCGATAGAGGTCTTTAATGAAAAAGGTGAAAAAATTTATACGAAGGAAATGGAAGGAACAAATGTAACAATTGTAAAAGATATCATTCCACTAAAAGAGGGATATAGAATTAAAATCTATCATGATGAAATAAAAAAACGATTAACTAGTAAAGCTACTATTATTAATCCTATGAATAAAACGAATGAATTTATAATAACAAAATGGGGATTGAAAAATACTTCTTTGCAAAATAATCCAGAAGAAAATCTTATACAAAGAATTGATGAAGAAATGGAAGCGATTATAGGTAATCAGTTTTTAAAAGAGATACCAATGCAAAAATTAGAAATGAAAAAGAATGTGTGGATGGCAATAAATATGTTATCAGAACCACAAAAAATAACGTATATGAATAAATATAAAGATAGCTTATATAATGAATAATTTTTGAGAAATGAATTGAATCTAAAAAAGTAGCAAAACAATCTATTAACCTATGTATGTAGAGGTATGTAAAAACGATTGGCTATAGTTAAAATTTTTTATCTATGCTTAAAATTCTAAAATACATTTATTTAATTTAATAATACGATTATAAAGGAGTAAAAATATGAATAATTTCGTAAAGGTAGGTTTAACTACAGGAGTGGTGTTATCGGCGATTATGCCTTATGGAGGAGTACATGCGGAAACAGAAGATTTAAAAGTGGAAACAAAGGAAGATACGTTCCGAACAGGTAATTTAACAGCACCTTCTCAAAATTCGGCAGAAAATGTAGCAAAAGATGCACTAAAAGGAAAAACAGAACAAGCATTATCATCAAAGCAAGTTAATACGGAATCCAAAGTTAATTATAATGTTACGCAAAGTCGTAAATCTTATGATGGTACTACATTGGTACGTCTTCAACAAACGTATGAAGGACGTGATGTATACGGATATCAACTAACAGCACATATTAATGATGATGGTGTACTTACGAGCGTTTCGGGAGATAGTGCCCAAAATTTACAACAACAGGAAGATTTGAAACAACCTATTACTCTATCAGAAGAGGATGCAAAGAAACAGCTTTTCAACATCTATGGAAATGATCTAACATTTATCGAAGAACCAGAAATTAAACAAGTGGTATATGTAGATGAAAATACAAATAAAGCTACAAACGCATATCAAATTACTTTTAGTGCATCTACACCTGAATATGTATCCGGTACAGTATTAATTGATGCTTTTGGTGGTAATCTATTAAAAGAACTCGTTCAAAAATTGGGTATACAAGTAGAGAGTAGTATTGTCCAATCTGCGACATCAAATAAATCAACAGATCCTTCAAAATTAACAGGTACAGGAAAAGATGACTTAGGTATTAATCGTACGTTTGGAATTACACAAAGAAGTGATGGAACGTACATGCTTGCAGATTATTCTCGTGGTAAGGGAATTGAAACATATACTGCTAATTATAAAGATTATAATAATTATAGAAGAAATGTATGGGGTTATCTCGATGATTTAGTAACAAGTAATTCTACAAATTTTACAGATCCTAAAGCAGTTAGTGCCCATTATTTAGCAACGAAAGTATATGATTTTTATCAAGAAAAATATGGCCGTAACAGCTTTGATAATAACGGACAAAAAGTAATTTCTGTCGTTCATGGTTGGAACACAAATGGTACGAATAAAGGAAATCCTAAGCAGTGGTTTAATGCATTTAGTAATGGCGCTATGCTAGTATACGGAGATCCAATTGTTAGAGCATTTGATGTGGCAGGACATGAATTTACACACGCGGTTACAAGAAATGAGTCTGGACTTGAGTACGCAGGAGAAGCTGGTGCAATTAATGAAGCGTTATCTGATATTTTAGGAGTAGCCGTTGAAAAGTATGCCAATAACGGAAAGTTCAATTGGACAATGGGAGAACAATCAGGTCGTATTTTTAGAGATATGAAAAACCCATCATCTATCTCTTCTAGATATCCAGAGGATTATAGGCATTATAATAACTTACCTATTGATGCTGACCACGATCATGGTGGTGTACACACGAACTCTAGCATTATTAATAAAGTAGCTTACTTGATTGCTAGTGGTGGAAGCCATAATGGAGTAAACGTACATGGCATTGGAGAAGATAAAATGTTTGATATTTTCTATTATGCAAATACGGATGAATTAAATATGACTTCTGATTTTAAAGAATTAAAAGAAGCTTGTATTCGTGTAGCAACGAACTTATATGGTAAAGACTCATTAGAAGTACAAGCTGTCCAACAAGCCTTTAAAGCAGCGTATATTTAATATTATTGTGATGAATTACAAACTCTTTCATTTTAATATAGTGATTAATTTGTATTTATAGACAAAAACCTTGTAGAATTTTTCTGCAAGGTTTTTTTGAATGTTATCCCGCTATTTGCTGGGCAGTAAGACCCCCACCTCAAAATTTAGCTGTTATTTTTTTACTTGTTGTAAAGGATGGAAAGCTTTTAAGGTTGTGGCACGCCTCTTAAGAAAAAGATAAGGCGAAGCGATCTCGCTGTTATTTCCCAACAACAAACATTTTATTTAGTGAAAGTTACCAAACGTTTTTCAAAACTATTTTACCTATTGCTTTATTTGACTCCAAATATTCATGTGCTTGTGCAACTTCATCAAACGTAAAAGATTTAGAATCTAGCAATGGACGAAGTTTTCCTTCTTCTACAATTTGCGTTATTTTCGTTAAGATTTCTCCGCAATCATTACGCTTATCTGTATGTAATATTTTTAATGCCATAAAAGTAACGTGCAGAGAGAGTCCTTTTGCGTGTAAAGGAGAGAGGTCATGGGTTGAACGAGCTGCAATAGTTACGACAGTTCCATTGACCGCAGCAGCTTCAAAAGAATGATCAAGATTCTTGCCGCCTACTGTATCAAATATAACTTCAAATCCGTTTCCGTTCGTATGTTTTTGTACATATTCTTGAACAGATTCTTCTTTATAATTAATAGCTATATCGGCTCCTAAACGATGGGCTATTTCCATTTTGTTTTGCTGAGAAGCTGTTGTAAAAACTTTAGCGCCTGCCCATTTAGCTAGTTGAATGGCTACGTGTCCTACGCCACCAGTAGCTCCATGAATGAGAACATTTTGACCAGGTTTAATATTTGCACGATCAAATAAAGATTCCCAAGCTGTAATTGCAACTAATGGTAGAGCAGCAGCTTCTTCCATTGTTAAATTATTAGGTTTGTGAGCAATTAATCGTGCATCAGCAAGCATAAATTCTGCAAGTGCACCTCCAGTTTCTTTAAAACCTCCGGCACATCCGTATACTTTATCCCCTGATTTGAATTTCGAAACACCTTCTCCTACTTCAATAACAATACCAGCTACATCGCCGTGTAATATAGCTGGAAACTCAGGAGCGACGGCTGAAACGGCCCCACTACGCATTTTTGTATCGATTGGATTTACACTTGTTGCTTTTACATCGATTAGAACATGACCTGGTAAAAGTTTCGGTTTTGAAACTTCTTCTAATTGAAATACAGATGAATCCCCAAAAGAATGGATAATTTGTGCTTTCATAGTTTATACCTCCTGTTTGTGGTTATAGCATAGCAAAGTACGAAAAATAAGTATAATATTTTGAATTTTGTTAGTGAGAATTTTATATAGAGAAGGGGAAAGTGCATGAAATGAAATAATGTAACGTACTTCTAAAAACTACTGTAAAGCTTTTTGAAGAAAGGGTAGATGTTATTTTTGCAGCATGATTTATTCATTATGTTTATTATTACTCACTTAGTATAGGTATTTTAAAGTGCCTACATCACTTTAAAGTACGTACTGCTATTCATGTTATGGCCGATTTATAATAACACTCGTAGCACAAAGAAAGTTATAACGATTACAATAGGCAACAATGTGGTGTTACAGTATTGCCTATCAATTTTGAGTAGAAATATGAAAAGTATAGATTTATATGAATGAAGGAAAGAAAGTGGATTGTGAGCTACAAAAGGATTAAATCGTCTTATTATAGAGAAGCCTTTTGGTTATAATGTAACGTCTGCTCGTGAGTTTAGTGTTAAATTAATTGAATATTTTGATGAAAATGATATTTATTATAACGATCATTATCTTTGAAAATGAATGGTAACTAGGAATACACTTAGAAAAGTATTACGAAATAAATCGTATGTAATTCAAGACATTTTTATTGACGATAATAATTTATGTGGTTAATATATTAGACATAAGATTATTTAATTACTAAAAGTAATCTGATATAAAATGTTTCGTTAAATTCTATAAATAAGTAAGTTGTGGTAGAAATGCTTTGAATTGCCACTATTAATATTGGGGACAATTAAAAAGCGAAAGGTATAAAAAGAATTGGGATTTGATAACTCTTTGTTTTTATAAAACATGAGCTTCTGTACAATTCATTTTTAAAATATTGACAAGGATTATACAACAAGAGGGGGACTGAAATTGGAATCAATGACCTTTGTTTTATTTGGAGCGACAGGGGACTTAGCAAAACGCAAAATTTACCCAGCACTATATAATTTATATAGAGATCAAAAGCTTCCAAAGCAAATATCCGTTATCGGGCTTGGGAGACGTCAAGTATCTCATGTAGATTTTCAAGAAAGAATAAAAGAATCAATAGAGACGTTTTCCCGTCATAGAGAAGAAGGTACTCCGGAACTCGAAGGTTTTTTAGATAATTTTCGCTATTGTCCATTAGATGTGAGTAAGCCGGAAGACTATGAGAGGTTATTACAAGTCGTTCGTGAAAGGGAAGAAGAATTACATATAAAAGGGAATAGAATGTTCTATCTTTCCGTTGCTCCTGAATTTTTCGAGACCATTGCTTTAAATATTAAGGAAAGCGGACTTGATAAAACGGATGGATGGAAACGTCTGATGATTGAGAAACCATTCGGGCACGACCTTACATCTGCTCGTGAGCTTAACGATAAGCTTAGTCGCACGTTTGAAGAAGACGAGATATACCGTATCGATCATTATTTAGGTAAACCGATGATTCAAAATCTTGAAGCATTAGAATTTGCAAATCCTGTTCTCCAATCAATTTGGAATAAAGAACATATAGCGAATGTACAAATCACAGCGAGTGAAACAGTTGGGGTTGAAGAAAGGGCAGGATATTATGACCAGGCAGGGGCCATTCGAGATATGGTTCAAAATCATATGTTACAAATATTAATGATGACTGCTATGAATCTGCCGGAAAAGGTTAATGCATGTGAAATTCGAGAGGAAAAGCGAAAGGTAATGGAAACGCTTCGTAAAGTGAAAAAAGAAGACGTTCAAAGCCATATCATTCGCGGACAATACGCTGCAGGTGAGATAAAAGGCGGGCAAGTTGTAGCATACAAAGAGGAGCCAGGAGTAAATCCTTCTTCTAACATAGACACATTTGTTGCTGCTCGCCTGTGGATCGATAATCCATTTTGGACTGGCGTTCCCTTCTATATACGAACAGGCAAACGAATGAAAGAAAAGTCTACTCGTATTGTAATCGAATTTAAAAATACGTTAAAACAGCAATATCAAGATAATAATCCAAATGCAGCACCTAACTTATTAATAATTGAAATTAGCCCAGGTGAGAACGTTTCATTACAGTTAAACAGTAAAAATCCATTGAAAAATGGAGAAATTGAACCGATGCGTATTAACTTTACTTGTGAGCAAGCGGATGTGGGAGTACCTGAAGCGTATGAAAGACTCATTCATGATGCTGTGAGTGGAGACGCTACATTCTTTGCACATTGGAGAGAAGTTGAATTGTCATGGGAATGGGTACAACCAATTCTTGAAGCGTTCGAGGAAAACTTATTACCGCTTCATGAATATGAGTCTGGTTCATATGGTCCAGAAGCGTCTAATGAACTGTTACAAGAAAGTGGATTTAAATGGTGGTTAGATCAAGAGACGGAAAAATAAGTACTTTCTTTAATGAAAGCATTTAGGGGGACGATTACTATGACACAAAACATAAATCAATTAGCAGTGAATACACTTCGTACGTTATCGATTGATGCTATTAATGCGGCAAACTCAGGTCATCCAGGTCTTCCGATGGGAGCAGCACCAATGGCTTATGCATTATGGGCGAATCATTTAAATTACAATCCTAATCACCCAGAATGGTTTAACCGTGATCGTTTCGTTTTATCGGCGGGACATGGATCTAGTCTGTTATATAGCCTACTTCATTTAGCTGGATATGACGTTTCAATTGATGACTTGAAAAATTTCAGAAAGTTAAATAGTAAAACACCTGGACATCCTGAGTTTGGGCATACTCCTGGAGTTGAAGCGACTACAGGCCCGTTAGGACAAGGGATTGCTAATGCTGTAGGAATGGCAATGGCAGAAGCTCATTTAGCAGCGAAGTTTAATAAGGATGGTCACTCTATTATAGATCACAATACGTATGCTTTAGTCGGAGATGGTGACTTAATGGAGGGTGTCGCTTATGAAGCGATGTCAATGGCAGGACATATGAAACTTGGCAAGTTAATTGTACTGTATGATTCAAATGAAATTTCACTTGATGGTGAATTAGGCATTGCTTTCTCTGAAGATATTCAGAAAAGGGCAGAATCTGTACATTGGCAATATGTAAGAGTTGAAGATGGAAACGATGTTGATGCGATTACAAAAGCTATTCAATCAGCGAAAGAAAATACGGATCAACCTACTCTTATAGAAATTAGAACCATTATAGGTTATGGAAGTCCAAAAGTTGCTGGAACGAACAAAGCACATGGTAATCCGCTTGGAGTAGAAGAAGCGACAGCGACAAAACAAGTGTATGGTTGGGATTATGAGGAAGATTTCTTTGTACCTGAAGAAGTAAAAGCTCATTTTAATGAACTAAAACAAAAAGGTATTGAAAAAGACAATGACTGGAATGCGCAGTTCAACTTATACAGAGAAGCGAATCCTACACTGGCAGATGAATTAGAAAAAGCGATTACAGGTGAGGTTTTAATTGAAGCGAAAGACATTCTATCCTTTGATACTGAAAAAACAATTTCTACTCGTGTTGCAAGTGGGGAAGCTATTAATCATTATGTGAAATCGATTCCTTCTATTTTCGGTGGAAGTGCGGATCTTTCTCATTCTACGATGACAGATATAAAAGGTGAAGCAGTATATGCAGTAGAATCGTATGCTGGACGAAATATATATTTCGGTGTACGTGAACATGCAATGGGCGCTGCAGCGAATGGATTGGCGCTTCATGGAGGAGTAAAACCTTTCGTAAGTACATTCTTTGTATTTAATGATTATCTTCGTCCGTCCATTCGACTGGCTGCACTGCAAAAGTTACCTGTTACTTACGTATTTACACATGATTCGATTGCTGTAGGAGAAGATGGTCCAACGCATGAACCAATTGAACAATTGGCAGCTCTTCGAGCAATTCCTGGTTTAACAGTTATCCGCCCGTCAGATGCAAATGAAACAGCAAGTGCTTGGGCGTATGCTTTACAGCAAACGGATGGTCCAGTCGTTTTAGTACTGAGTCGTCAAAATTTACCGGTGTTTAATGAAACGAAAGCGAACATAGAGAATTTCTCTAAAGGAGCTTACGTATTAACACAAACAAATGAAAATCCGGATGTGATTTTAATTGCGACAGGTTCTGAAGTATCCTTAGCTGCTAGTGCGAAAGCAAAATTAGAAGAAGATCAAGTTTCTGTTCGCATCGTTGCAATGCCGAGCTGGGAGTTATTCGATCGCCAATCGAACGAATATAAAGAATCCGTTCTTCCGTCTTCTATAACGAAACGAGTATCTCTTGAAATGGGTGTATCTCTTGGTTGGGAACGTTATGTAGGACAAGAAGGAAAAGTAATATCAATTGAAACATTTGGAGCTTCAGGTACTGGAGCTGAAGTCATGAATCTATTTGGATTTACGACAGAAAATGTTGTTCAAATTACAAAAAATGTGTTGAATTCTTAAGCTATGACTGTGAATACCTTTCTGTACATATTAAAATTTCAGTGCTGAAAGGTATTCCAGATTGTAGTGATATGGATTTTTAATAAAAGATGATTTGAGGAGGAATTATATTATGCAAGTAGGATTAATTGGGTTAGGTAAAATGGGATTAAATTTAGGGAAAAATTTAATGGATCATAAACATGAAGTAGTAGCATTTGATTTAAATACGAGCGCAGTAGAAGAAATGAAAGAGTACGGGGCAACAGGTACATCTAGTTTAAGTGAACTTGTTCAGTCATTACAATCACCAAGAATTCTTTGGGTAATGGTACCACACGCTGTTGTTGATTCTGTTATTGATGAGGTTACACCACTTTTATCAAAAGGAGATATTTTAATTGAAGCTGGTAATTCACATTATAAAGAGTCTATCCGCCGATATGAGCAATTAAAGAAAGATGGCATTCACTTTATGGATGCAGGAACTTCTGGTGGAATGGAAGGCGCTCGTAATGGTGCTTGTTACATGATCGGAGGAGATCAAGAAGCTTGGGACATCGTTGAACCTATCTTCCGCGATACTGCTGTAGAAAATGGATTCTTATATGCTGGAAAAGCTGGTAGTGGTCACTTCTTAAAAATGGTTCATAACGGAATTGAATACGGTATGATGGCTGCTATTGGTGAAGGATTTGAGATTCTAGAAAAAAGTGAATTTGACTACGATTATGAAAAAGTATCAAGAGTATGGAACAACGGTTCAGTGATTCGTTCTTGGTTAATGGAATTAACAGAAAATGCATTTTCTAAAGATGCAAAACTGGATGAGATTAAGGGTGTTATGCATTCTTCTGGTGAAGGAAAATGGACAGTAGAAACAGCATTAGACCTTCAAACAGCAACTCCTGTTATTGCAATGTCTCTATTAATGCGCTACCGCTCATTAGACAATGATACATTTACAGGAAAAGTTGTAGCAGCTCTGCGCAATGAATTTGGCGGACATGCAGTAGAAAAGAAATAAAGTGAAACTTTAATAAGTAGGGGCTTCATTCCACACAAATCGGGCTTTTACGGGATAAGCATATTAAACATGTAACTCATCAACGTTTAAAAACTGGAGGGAATTAATCATGAAATTTTTTATTGATACTGCAAATCTTGAGGATATAAAAAAAGCATATAAACTTGGAGTTTTAGCTGGTGTTACAACGAATCCTTCTTTAGTAGCAAAAGAGGGCATTAAATTTGAAGACCGTATTGCAGAAATTTGTCAGGCAGTTCCTAAAGTTGAATCTGTTTCGGCAGAAGTAACGCCAGATGCTGTTACAGCTGAAGAGATGATCGCCCAAGCAGAAGAACTGATTAAAATTAACGGTGGCGATGAAAAAGTTACAATTAAACTTCCGATGACGTTAGCAGGATTAGAAGCTTGTCGCTACCTTACTGAAAAAGGTGTGAAAACGAATGTTACACTTATTTTCACGGTGAACCAAGCACTTTTAGCTGCTCGAGCAGGTGCAACGTACGTTTCTCCATTTTTAGGACGTTTAGATGATATTTCTGAAGATGGTGTACTATTAGTTGCTAAAATTGCTGAATTATTCGATGTTCATCAACTAGATACACAAATTATTGCGGCTTCTGTTAGACATCCAGATCATGTAACTCGTGTAGCGATGGCAGGTGCTCACATTGCAACAATCCCTTATAAAGTAATTGAACAACTTGCTATGCACCCATTAACAGACCAAGGTATTGAGAAATTTGCTGCTGATTGGGCGAAAGCGCCTAAATTATAATGTTATGAAAGTGAAGGTGCTTTCCGAAAGTTGTTTTTCATGAGAAGACAAATCCTAAGTAACTTCATCGTTTAAAGTGGATACTGAGTTTGTAGTCTTACTACGTGAAAACAGCAAGAGAAGAAAGTGTCATTCACTTTTAAAAAAGGGAAAATTGATCGCGCGAAGCGTTTATCACAATAACATTATAATTATTAAAGAGAAATCCCCTTATTAGAGAGATGAGTTATAGTGTATCTCTAATAAGGGAGATTCTTTTTATATAAATCATTATGATGTGAAGATGCTTTTAAGTGTATAGCAATATGTAAAGGTATCTTTTACTCAAGTAAGAACTATATAGGTTCTTTTAATTATATAGTAATTACGAAAGGGTTTACATAAAGGGGGATTGAGTATGAATATGTACCTTTTAATGATTACATTATTATCAATTGTAATTGTTATTTTAGGGGTATCTTGGTGGAGATGGCATGCGTTTATTAGTTTAACGATTGCAAGTTTGTTTTTAGCAATTATGTCTGGAATGCCAATGGATAAAATAGTGAGTGCTTATGAAACGGGAGTCGGAAGTGTTCTAGGACATTTAGTAGGCATTTTAGTATTAGGTACAATTTTAGGGAAAATGATGGCAGAGTCAGGTGCTGGAATGCAAGTGGCAGAGTTCTTTATTAAATCCTTTGGGATAAAAAACTTACCATGGGCTATGTTAATTGCAGGTTTTATTATTGGAATTCCGGTGTTTTTTGAAGTAGGTATTTTAATATTACTGCCGTTAGTAATTTCAATTCATAAAACTACGAAACAAAATATTTTATTGATAGCGTTACCAGCAATTGCTGGGCTATCTGTCGTACACGGCCTTGTTCCTCCGCATCCAGGGGCAATCGTTGCAATTGGTATTTATAAAGCGAATCTTGGGAAGGTACTATTGTATTCACTCATTATTACATTTTTTGCAGCGATTATTGCAGGTCCTATATTTGCGAAATGGATTCACAAACGTGTAATTCCTGAAAATGAGCCAGAATTGATTCGTGTAAATACAAAATCAACGAAATTACCAGGAATAGGAGTTTCATTTTTAGTTATTTTGTTACCTGTTATGTTAATGGTTTTAGCTGCAGCAGCTCCTTATGTGCCCCTTTCTATTACTTTGATGAAGACTGTCACATTAATCGGTAGTCCTATCATTGCACTATTGATTGCATGTTTTGCAGCGTTTTATTTTCTTGGATTTCGCCAAGGTATCGATAAAAAGGCTATTAAGAAGGTAACAGAAGATAGCTTATTACCAATCGGTTCAATTGTTGCGATTATTGGTGCTGGAGGGGGATTTAAGCAAATTCTTATCGATAGTGGCGTAGGGAATGCTATTGCTCAAATGTCTGAGCATTTAGCACTATCTCCAATTGTATTAGCATTTATAGTAGCAGGATTAATTCGAATTGCGACAGGGTCAGCGACAGTCGCTTTAACAACAGCAGCGGGTATCGTTTCGCCAATCGTTGAAAATACAACAGGTGTGAACTTAGAGTTACTCGTTATTGCAACAGGTGCAGGAGCATTAATGTTTTCACACGTAAACGATGCTGGTTTTTGGATGGTAAAAGAATACCTAGGTTTAACAGTGAAAGAAACATTTAAAACATGGACAGTATTAGAAACGTTACTTTCATTTATCGCTTTTGGAGGCGTTTTACTACTCGATATGTTTGTTTAAGATAAAGATGTTTCTATTTAGATAATTGTGGCATACAACGTTATCAATAGATAAAAGGAATGTATTTTTATGGTGGGATACTGTAACAATTTTTTGTTAGGAGGAAGAAATGGTGAGCTCAAAATATATGATTGGTGTAGACATTGGGACAACTAGTACAAAATCAGTTCTATTTTCTACTGATGGATCTGTTATTGCTAGTCATGGAATTGAATATCCTTTATATTCTCCTACGCCTGAAACAGCGGAACAAGACCCAGAAGAAATTTTTCGTGCAGTAATAAATACGATTAAAGAAACTATACGATCAAGTAGTGTACAGCCAAGTGATATTCTTTGTGTCTCTTTTAGTTCGGCAATGCATAGTCTCATTGCTGTAGATGAAAAGGGGAATCCATTAACGGGATGTATTACTTGGGCAGATAATAGAAGTGCAAGCTGGGCGGAGAAAATAAAGAATGATATGAATGGTCATGAAATTTACCTTCGTACTGGGACACCAATTCATCCTATGTCACCGCTTTCGAAATTAGTTTGGCTACAGAATGAGAAGGCAGAGTTATTCGCAAAAAGTTATAAATTCATTTCTATTAAAGAATATGTTTTTTACAAGTTATATAAAGAGTATGTAATTGATTATTCTATAGCGTCAGCGACAGGGATGTTTAATTTGAAATCTTTAAAATGGGATGAAGAGGCTTTACATGTTGCGGGAATTACAGATGAAAAGCTTTCTAAACTTGTTCCAACAACGCACAGTTTAACAGGATTAGATGAAGAGCTTGCCAAAGAGATGAATGTACTTGTTTCTACGCCTTTTGTAGTAGGAGCGAGTGATGGAGTACTATCTAATTTAGGTGTAAATGCAATAGATCCTGGCGTTGTGGCTGTTACCATTGGTACAAGCGGTGCGATACGTGCTGTAACAAATCGTCCTGTAACAGATCCAAAAGGTAGAATTTTTTGTTATGCGTTAACTGAAGACCATTGGGTAATCGGTGGACCAGTTAATAACGGCGGTATGATTTTCAGGTGGGCTCGTGACCAATTGGGCACTTCAGAGATTGAACTTGCAAAGCGCTTAGGAAAAGATCCATATGAGGTGCTTACTGAAATAGCAGCAAAAGTGAATCCGGGATCTGACGGTTTATTATTTCACCCGTATTTAGCGGGGGAAAGGGCTCCTTTATGGAATGCAAATGCGCGAGGATCTTTCTTTGGACTCGGATTGCATCATAAGAAAGAACATCTGATACGTGCTGTTTTAGAAGGAGTAATTTATAACTTATATACAGTTCTTCTCGCTTTAAAAGAACTAATTGGCGAACCGAAAAAAATTCAAGCGACAGGCGGTTTTGCAAGGTCGGAACTTTGGAGACAGATGATGGCGGATATTTTCCATCAAGACGTATATGTTCCGGAAAGTTTCGAAAGCTCTTGCTTAGGAGCTGCAATCCTCGGTTTATATAGTTTAGGTGAAATAGATACATTATCCGTAGTTTCTGAAATGGTAGGTGCAGATTTTCATCATGAGCCAAACATGGAAAGTGTGGAAAAATATAAAGATTTAACGCCAATCTATATCCGTTTGTCCCGTCAATTGGAAGAAGAATATGAAAGTATAGCAGCGTATCAAAAAAAGTGGGTTTAAAAGCTATTTACCAAGAAAATATGGTAACGTATAAAGAGGTACTCCGATTTTTTAGGATACTCTTTCAACATAAAATATTTTAAAAAGTATGATGAATGAAAATATAGGGAGAGAGGGTTATGAAAATGAAGGATAACAAAGAGTTTATCGGATATGTTGGGACTTACACGAAAGAAAATAGCGAAGGAATATATAAGTTTATTTTAGACACGGAAGCAAAAAAAATTGGTAATGTAACACTTACTGCTAAGCTGGATAACCCTACATATGTAACGATTAACCGAAATAATGAATATCTCTATTCTGTTGTTAAGGAAGGCGAATCTGGCGGTGTAGCTGCGTATTCCATTGATAGTCATACTGGAGAACTAAAAGCGAAAAATAGACAAGTAGTAGAAGGGGCTTCTCCTTGTCATATTAGTGTTGATAGTGGAAATCATACAGTAGTTACAGCAAATTACCATAAAGGAACGATTGAGTCTTTTGAAATAAATGAAGAAAATGGAGCTGTAAATCCTGCTTCATCTATTATGGCACATGAAGGTTCAGGTCCGAATAAAGAAAGACAAGAAAAACCACATGCACATTACGCGGGGTACACTCCTGATGAAAAATATGTAGTGGGCGTTGATTTAGGGATAGATAAAATAATTACGTATGAAGTAAAAGATAGTGCATTAATAGAAGTGAATAGCCTGTCTGTGAATCCGGGAAGTGGACCAAGACACATTGCTTTTCATCCAAATGGAAAATACGCTTATGTAATGACGGAGCTTAGTTCAGAGGTTATTGCGCTAACATATAACTCGGAAGAAGGATCCTTTACAGAATTACAGTATATTTCTACTCTTCCAGAACAATTTGATGAAAATAGTCAAGGCAGTGCTATCCATATTTCTTCTGACGGCCGCTTTGTATATGCAGGTAATCGTGGTCATAATAGTATCGCTGTTTATAGCGTAGATCAAAATTCAGGTCAGCTTACATTTGTTGAACACACATCTACAGAAGGAAATTGGCCAAGAGACTTTGTATTAGATCCTACTGAAAAGTTCCTTGTTGCTACAAATGAAAAGTCACATAATCTTGTGTTATTTTCAAGAGATGAATCTACAGGTAAGTTAACACTTTTACAATCTGATGTTGTTGTGCCAGAGCCTGTTTGTGTGAAGTTTTTAAATATATAATTTCAGATGCCTAAACAAAAGCAAAGCGATATCGCTTTGCTTTTTATTATTTCTTTTTCGGTCTACGTACTAATTCGCCGCCGCAGTTTGGACAAACGTTATGTCTTTCTTCTGTACATGGTGCGCAAAATGTACATTCATATACACAAATGTATGCTTCAGAATCTTGTTCGAGCGATTGATCGCAAATTTGACAGTTTGTTTTCATTTCTAGTGCCATAATAAGTCTCCTTTTTAGTTAGAAAATTTATAATTTAATTATAATTCATTAAATAGAAATAGTCCTTTTCAATTGAAAGGAAATCGAATGATAAAGTTATGAATTGAAACGAAAGATGCTGGTTTATTTTAAAATTGATTATTTATTACAGTTGGAATATTATGAAATAGTCAAAAGACAACAGGGGGTATAGATTTTGACTAATCATAACGATCATTTAAAAGCAAACTGCGAAAAATGCTTCGGTCTATGTTGCGTTGCATTACCGTTCGCAGCATCGGTAGATTTTGCAGTGAATAAAGATGGTGGTAAACCATGTTCCAACTTACAATCAGATTTTAAATGTAGTATACATAAAAATCTTAGAGGAAAAGGTTATAAAGGTTGTACAGTATTTGAGTGTTTCGGTGCTGGACAGAAGATTTCTCAGGGTACGTTTAAAGGGATTGATTGGCGGAAAGATGCAAAGCATGCAAGAAAAATGTACGATGCTTTTCCAGTTATGCATCAACTTCATGAAATGCTTTGGTATTTGAATGAGGCGATTCTTTTAAAGGCAACACAGCCAATTCATAAAGAGCTGGAGACCGCAATTGAGGAGACAGAGCGACTTTCGAATTTAAATCCAGATGAGTTAATGAAAATAAATGTTCCAATGCATAGGGCAGAGGTGAACATTCTTCTTTTAGAAACGAGCGAATTAGTATGGAAGGAAATGAATACTGCACGTAAGAAACGAATCATTCACCGCGGAGCAGATCTTATGGGAGCAAATTTGAAAAAGAAAAATTTACAAGGTGCAAATTTAAGGGGTGCTTACTTAATTGCGGCTAACTTAAATGGAGCAAATTTAAGAGGAGCAGATCTTATCGGAGCAGATTTAAGAGATGCAGATATTCGCGGGGCTGATTTTACAAATAGTATTTTTCTGACGCAAGTTCAAATTAACGCAGCGAAAGGGAATAAGCATACGAAATTACCGAAAATGTTATCCCGTCCATCGCATTGGAGTGCGTAAAGAGTGAGGAGTGTTTAGTGTGGATATATTTCAGTATTTAGAAGAGATGCAAGAGGATGTCTTTTCGTTAGCAGTAGAGCAAATAGAAGCGAAGTATTTTGAAATTTGTAGCATGTTAGCGTCTGCAGAATATGCAGAACGAATTAAAGCAATTGATTTAGAGTCATATAAGGAAAGTATTCGAGTAGGTTTGGATTCAGCTGTAGAAATGGCTACTAATGAAGAATCAAAAGCGATTTATTTTGAGTATGACCTTGATAACGAATGGGATAGTCAGTTTTATATTTGTGAGGAATATATTCCACTTGAAGAAGAGGACGATGATTGGGCATCTGAATGGACATATAATATTGAGGGGCCGGGGTCTGTAGAATTAGCAGATATGTATAATGGAAATGGCTTTGACACAAGTGAAAAAGCAGTCGGTGTAACTTTATATTTAATTGCTAAAACGCTGTGTAGTTTTATAAGTGTACGTAGTGAAGTGCAAAGTAATATACCGATTTGTATTGGTTTTCACGATCAAGATCCAATAATGCGAACAGGCAGAGACTAAAAATCTCTGCCTGCTTTTTATTTCTTTTCAAAAGTAGTAATGAAAACGCTACATATAATAAGAATACCGCCAATAAAAAAGTTACTATTTAATGTCTCATTTAATAAGAGCCAGCCAAGTAATGATCCAACAATAGGTTGGAAGAAGAAAAATAAGGAACCGATGCTTGCATCTATTAATTCTAATCCTTTATTCCAAAGGAAAAAGGCACCTGCTGTTGAAACAATACCTAAGTATAATACGCCTAATATTACGTACGTATTTACTGTTCCGATAGAGGATGTTTGTAGTTCCCATATCATAAAGGGTGTAATAAAAAAGAGTGAAAAGAATATGGCATACGTTGTAATAACTAAGGATGAGAATTGGATTGAAGCGATCTTTACATAAATAGATAGTAAAGCCCACGTAATAGCGGCTCCAACTAAAATGATTGTTCCGATAAAATAGGAGCCAATTTCAATATCCCACCCGATTACGATAATGACGCCGATTGTCGCTATTATAGTAGATAAAAGTCTACGAGCGGTTAGTTTTTCTTTCAAAATGAGCGCTGCAAATATAACCATAAATGCAGGTGTAGCTGATGTAACTAACGAGCCTGTATGAGCGTCGGATAATTTTGTTCCGATAAATTGGCATGTGATCGAAATGAAATAGCCGATAAATCCAATCCAAGCGAATAGGAGCCAATCTTTTTTGCGAATGGTTACTTTTTTCTTTTGCTTTTTCTCAGCTAGTTTCAAAATGCCATACAAAACAACAAAAGCAATGATAAAGCGTAGCCAAACGAGTGTTAGTGGTGGGATAAAATCGAGTACGTATTTGCTAACAACATACATACCACCCCATATACTTGCTGCTAGTGATAAACATATAGCTCCTAAAATTGTTTGTTTCATGTAAAGTACCTCCGTCTATTTTTAGGGTATTATGAGTTCCCTAAGACGAGGCGTAGTGTATGTGTTATATGATTGCCCGTCTTAGTTTATAGACGGGCTACAGGTTGATCGTTTTCGAATGAAGTGTTGTAGTACATGCGTGCATTCCTCCTCTTTAAGTTATAATGATATTATAACTTAATTTTCTGATTATTGGAGGTTGTTATGAAATATATCGTTATAAAATCACATGTTAGCAATTATCCTAATCCAATTCGCTTAGAAGAGGGGGATGTAGTGAAAATGATAGAGAGTTACGCTGGTCCGGAAAACTGGGAAAACTGGATGTTTTGTCACGAAGAGAAATATGACCGGAAAGGATGGGTTCCGGAGCAAATTATAAAAAAAGATATGAATGGAACAGGAATTATTATAAAACAATATACTGCGAAAGAATTAAATGTGAGTATTGGAGAAAGAGTGATTGGATTAGAAGAATTCAATGGATGGGTTTGGGGCGAAGGAAGAGATGGTGAGAAGGGCTGGGTACCAAAGGAAAACTTACAAAAATATTAATAATAATATTTGATCAATAATTAGGAAACATATTTTTGCTTATGAGTATATTGGTTGTAGGATAAAAAGTAGATTAATAGAGAAAGAGGAGGAGATTATTATAACTACAACCGTTATTTCGCATTTTTACAATGAAGAATATTTATTGCCATGGTGGCTTATGCATCATACGAAACTTTTTGATCATGGTATTTTAATTAATAAAGGTTCAACAGATCGTTCCGTTGAGATTTGTAAAAAATTCGCACCGCATTGGGAAGTGCGAGATTCTGTAAATCCAGAGTTTGATGCATATGCGACAGATCATGAAGTGATGAGGATAGAACAAGAAGTACAAGGATGGAAAATGATTTTAAATACGACTGAGTTTCTTTGCATGCAAGATAAAAATCAGTTTTGGAAATCACTAGATGAATTGGGAGGTAGGATGTATTGGCTAGAAGGGCTTATTATGGTCGATGATCCTAACTATAATTATCCGGAACTTAACTTTGGAATACCTTTAATGAAACAGCGATTTCATGGTTATTTACCAGAGGAGTGGAGACTATGGAGAAGGGGAAGATTTATTCATAATCATGAGCATGGAAGTTATACGGTTGGAAGACATTTATCTGCGCATGAATCGATGATTTATCCACCTCTTGCCTGTATATTATGGTTTGGGTTTAGTCCGTGGAATGATGCGATGAGAAAGAGAAAGTTACAAATTGGTCCGACTCTTTCTGAAGCTAGTAAGCATGGAGGAATGGGTACGCATCATATTGTTACGCCGGAAAGATTAGAAGAATGGTATAAGGAATTAGCGAGAGGAACGAAGGATTTACGTTTTAATGATGCATATCGTTATGTTTTTGTATAAATGATTTCCACCATAAAATTGTTTCTTCTATTCCTGTATTTAGATCGTATGTTGGTTTCCAGTTTACTTCAGTTTTTAAACGTTCTACATTAACCCCGACAAATAAAGGTTCATCTTTAGAGAAAGGGATTGCACCTAGTTTAATTAAATGTTCTTTTCCTATCTTTTTAGCAATGATAGAAGCTAACTCTTTAATTTGTACAGATTGACCAGAAGCGATATTGATGGTGCCTGTAACGCCGTGTTCTAATATTGTTACGAGAGCGTCAGCGACGTCACTCACATGGAGGAAATCTCTCGATTGTTTTCCATGTGTACATAGTGCTTCTTCGTTTTTTAATAAGGAAGTGATAATGTTAGAAACGAGCCGATTACCTTGTTCGTGAGGTCCATACATATGAAAAATGCGGCCCCAACACATGCTGAGGCCTGTTTGTTGTGCATACGTTTCTAGCCAGGAGTGCAGTGCATTTTTACATAAAGAATACGGGGTTTTATAGGAAAGGAGCGGTGAATCTTCAAATAATATGCCGTTAAACCATTCGTATTCTGCGCCAGTACCTGCAACGACAACACGCTTTCCGCCGCATGTTGTAAAGTGCTGAATCAATGAAATACTAGACTTTAGCCAATAGTAATTATTAATAGATACATAGCATGCTGGTGGTACTGCTTCCCAAGCAAGGTGAATGAGATGGCTAGGCTGAACGTCGTAAATGAATTGTTTTACTTCGTCATTGCGGAGCAAGTTTACTTTATGCCAGTGGCAAGGGAGGTGAGAGGGTTTATTTTTATTATACGTGGCGTGCACTTCGTATCCCTTTTGTATAAGTGAATGTACAACATATTTACCTATCCAGCCACTACCACCTGTTACAACAACTTTCTTCATGGCTCAATCACCTCAACTTCTGGAACTGTCACTAAAAATTTACCGCCCCATTCACGAATGAAAGAGCATTCTTTCATAATTTCGTCTTTCAAATTCCAAGGAAGTATAAGAATGTAATCTGGTTTTGTACGTTTAATTTCTGCTGGAGATTTTATTGGAATACGAGTTCCTGGTAAAAGGAGATTTTGTTTGTGAGGATTTTTATCTACTGTATAAGCTAGAAATTCTTTACCTATCCCGCAATAATTCAACAGGGTGTTTCCTTTAGCCGGAGCGCCGTAGCCGATGATTTGTTTGTTTAAAGCTTTTGCTTTGATAAAAAACTTTAAAATATTTATTTTCAATTGTTCCACTCGTTTAGAAAAAAGGAGATAGCAATCTAATGTATCGAGTCCGTGATTGACTTCTTTTTGGAGTAAGTTTGTAACGTTGGAATGGATAGTGGATTGGGAACTTAGATGGTTTACAAAAATACGTAATGAACCACCATGTGTTGAAAGCTCTTCTACATCAACAATTTGTAAATGATGATGAGCTAAAATTTTTTGAAGGCTTATAAGTGAGAAGTAGGAGAAGTGTTCATGGTAGATGGTATCAAATTGGTTAAAGGATATAAGGTTTAATAAGTGCGGGAATTCGATTGTTATCGTGCCATCACGTTTTAATAGTGTTTTTAAACCGGCAACAAAATCATGCAAGTTTGGAACGTGTGCTAATACGTTATTTGCGACGATTAAATCAGCTTGTGGCAATTTTTTTGCTAAGTCATTACTGAAAAAATTCACATGAGTAGGAATTCCTTTTTTGATAGCAATTTCTGCTACGTTTTTCGCGGGTTCAATTCCCAATGTCTCGATATTTTCTTTTTTAAAGTATTGTAATAAGTACCCATCGTTACTTGCGATTTCAATCACTTTTGAATGTTTCGTTAAGTTGAAACGCTTAATCGCCATTTCTACATATTGTTTAGCGTGTAGTAGCCAACTTGAGGAGTAAGAGCTGAAGTATAAATAGTTATGAAAAATATTTTGCGGGGATTCAAATTCATCTAGCTGTACGAGTAAACAAGAGTGACAAACAAATGTGTGCAGCGGATAAAAAGGTTCCATTTTATATGAGCTTTCAGGAGCTACAAATGAATTAGCGAGAGGGGAAACGCCCAAATCTAAAAAAGTGTTGGTTAGTAATGAGTGGCAAAAACGGCATTTTTTCTGTTCCATTTTATAGCCCCTTTATAAATTTTTGAATGCATCGATTTGTTGTCGTGTGAAAGATTCTATATTTTCACCAGATGCATATTTTTTGTACCAATCAACAGTCCAAGCGATAGAATCATCTGTTGATAACTTAGGAGTCCAGCCGAGTTTGTTTACTGCTTTTGTACTATCGAGTGTTAAAACAGGTGATTCATAAGGAGTATTTGTAGAGGAGGAAATGATTGTTAGTGGGTTATTCCATAATTTTATTACAGATTCAATGACATCATGAACGGTTCTGTTAGGTTCATTCATTGGGCCGAAATTCCACGCTTCTGCATATTTAGCATCATTCCAAAGTTTCTCAGCTAAAAGGATATAGCCATGTAGAGGATCTAAAACATGTTGCCACGGACGGACGGCATATTTGTTTCGAATACACAAAGTATGATTGTGCAAATATGCCCGAATGATATCAGGGAATAATCGATCTTCTGCCCAATCACCACCGCCGATGACGTTACCAGCTCTGACTGAGGCGAGTTTCTGGGTATTAGTGCGGAAGAATGATTTTTGATAGGATGTTGCCACTATTTCAGCGCAAGCTTTACTAGCGCTATAAGGGTCGAAACCTCCTAGTCGGTCATTTTCCACGAACGCTCGGTCGCCACTACCGTCATTCTCATAACATTTATCGCTTGTCACATTAATAATGGCACGTACGCTTTCGACGGACTTTGCTGCTTCTAGCACGTGAACAGTACCTAAAACATTCGTTTTGAATGTATCGATAGGGTTTTTGTATGAAGCGGTTACGATTGGCTGAGCTGCTAAATGAAATATTATGTCAGGTTTATGCTGCTTCATGGCATGAAATAAAGAATGGTAATCTGTAATATCGCCTTTCATTGTCGTGCACTCTTTTGCTACGTTACCTTGTTCGAAAATGTTAGGAATGGATGGGGGATGAGAAGAAAAGCCTACTACTTCTGCACCTAAAGAACTTAAGAAAAGGGTGAGCCAGGAGCCTTTAAATCCAGTATGTCCCGTAATAAATACTTTTTTCTTATTCCAAAAAGATGATGAAGCCATATTACCAAACCTTCCACGGAGCGTTATTACTTTCCCATAGCTCGACTAATTTATTTTTATCGCGCAATGTATCCATCGGATGCCAAAAACCAGAATGTTGATATGCGGCCAATTCATTTTTATTTACTAACTGAACTAAAGAGTCTGTTTCAAAAACAGACTTATCTCCACTAATGTAATTGAAAACTTCAGGATTTAAAATGAAAAATCCACCGTTAACCCATCCGCCATCACCTAATGGTTTTTCTTGAAAAGATGTTACAGACTGTTTATCTAATATGAGAGAACCGAATCTACCAGGAGGTTGTACGGCAGTAACAGTAGCCATTTTTCCATGTTTTTTATGGAATGTAATAAGTTCTTTTATATTTACATTACTTAATCCATCACCATAAGTGAGGCAGAAAGGTTCGTCTCCGACATAATTTTGAATCTTTTTCACTCGGCCACCCGTTTCGGTATTTACACCAGTATCGATTAGTGTAACTTTCCATGGTTCTACACGATGAGAATGGCTAGTAATTGTATTATCGTTTAACTGTATTGTGAAATCAGACATGTGTAAGTTGTAATTTAGAAAGAACTCTTTAATTGCATATCCTTTATAGCCTAAGCAAATAATAAACTCAGTAATCCCGTAATGACTATACAAACTCATAATGTGCCATAGAATGGGTTTTGTTCCAATTTCAATCATAGGTTTCGGTTTTAAATGTGTTTCTTCCCCAATTCTTGTACCGTACCCACCAGCAAGAATAACAGCTTTCATTTTTTCCTCCTAAAATAAAAATTTATTATTTATACAGTATTCATGTTTTATGCAAATGAGATTGTTTTTGATTAAGTGAATGAAAATGTTTGAGGTGATGACGATGCAGAAAATATTACGGTTTGAATTTTGGAAATAATTTTTGATATTCAGGGTTATGACGGAGGTCTTGTGTTAGGTTACTAAGCTCTAAAAAACGTATGTCCAGTACTTCAGAAGATTGACCGTAATGTGTTTGAAGTCCCATTTGAACACCCCTTTTTGAAAGGGTAGGTGTAATTTGTAATTTTCTTGCCTTTGATTGTTCATTCCAAGGGCTAAAATAAAATTTTAAAATAAATGAAGGATAGTCATAAATTATATATCCGTGCCGCGAATGATGTCTACCAGGTAAATATGCACCGTCTAGATGATTGTGAATAAATCTCCAAGCACATCCGAGATTTGGGTTATAAGGGAAGACACCGTGGTATCGCTGTTCTACTAAGGGGATAGAATATCTAGGCTTTGAATAATTATAATTATGATTATCTATCATTAAAATCATTCTAATCGCATACATGTTTTGGCCTAGTGTATGAAGAGATGAAAAAAATTCTTCAGTATTATTACAACAAAAGAATTCAGTAGTATTTAAAACGATTTTCCAACCTGAAACTTCTCTTTCAATTTCCATCACTTCAATATCAGTATTAGTTGGATCAAACTCAAGAAATCTTGAATTTCGTACCTCCCAGTGGGGTGCTAATAGTTTACAAATCTCTACGGAACGATCTGTAGACCCTCTATTAATTAAAATGCCGTGATCGAATATTTTCGTGTGATGCATAAGCCACCATGGAAGTAGGTATTCTTCATTATAAAAATGAGAAATGATTGTCTTTTTCATATTAATTCCCTCCTATACAAGCAATCATTATTAGTAGGATATGCTTTTAAATAAGAAAGGTTAAAAGTGGCAGACAATGTAGTGATTAGGTAGTAGTTTAGTAATTTTATTGTATAAGTGTAGATTACTCGTATTGAATCATCATAGGAGGAGATTGGAATTTTGTATAAATTGTGAATAATAAACCGTCACGTTTGACTGTACAGTTTATGTGTTGTATGATGTAAGTAATATAAACAAGGGGGGAAGATCGTTGGGAAGGTGTATCGAATCGGACAGTTGGCTCTCATGGCTCACGTGTCGAAACGAACGATTGATTATTATACGAATCTAGGTATCTTAAAAGCGGAGCGATCTCAATCTAATTATCGCTATTACGACGAAACAGCATTTGAGACATTACAATTTATTGAGAAGTGCAAAGAAATGCATATGCCGCTTTGTGAGATTAAAGAGAAAATCGAGGAGAAGAAGAAGCTGCTCGGTATCAATGAACACGTTTCGAAACAAGTGAATGAAGTGACAGACCATATTCATCAATTAGAAGTGGAGCTTACTGAGTTAAAGCCGCTTTTAGATGAATTGACTGATTCACAACGTGAAAAAATATCGAAATCTTTATCAGGTCAAACGACAGCTTTAATACAGACACTTGCTCTATTATTATAGAATAAGTGAAATCCGACCTCTTTAATTTTTGTATCGGGCTATGTTTTCTAACAAACAAATAAGAAAACATTATAGTATACAGGAGGTGGACACCTTAGTTTTTTAACTAAGGGGATTCATTGGAAATATTTAATTTAGTCATGGTTGCGATTTTAATCGCATTTACTGGATTTTTCGTAGCAGCAGAGTTTGCGATTGTAAAGATACGTTCAAGTCGTATCGATCAGCTTGTTGCGGAAGGAAAACGCGGTGCTTTAGCAGCGAAAAAGGTAACAACAAATTTAGATGAATATTTATCTGCTTGTCAATTAGGTATTACAGTTACAGCTATGGGATTAGGTTGGTTAGGTGAACCGACAATTGAAAAGTTATTACACCCGTTATTTGAGAAATGGAACTTAAATCCTTCTATTTCATCAGTATTAACATTTGGTCTTGCTTTTATGATTATGACGTATTTACACGTTGTAGTAGGGGAATTAGCTCCGAAAACGATGGCAATTCAAAAGGCTGAAAGGGTAACGTTATTATTGGCAGGTCCATTAATGATGTTCTATAAAGTAATGTATCCATTTATTTGGGTATTGAACGGTTCAGCTCGTGTGATAACTGGTTTATTCGGTTTAAAGCCAGCTTCAGAACATGAAGTAGCTCATACAGAAGAAGAATTACGTCTTATCCTTTCAGATAGCTATGAAAGTGGCGAAATTAATCAAGCTGAATACAAGTATGTAAATAACATTTTTGAATTTGATAATCGTATTGCAAAAGAGATTATGGTACCGCGAACAGAAATCGTTGGTTTCTACCTGGAAGATTCAGTAGAAGAACACATGAAAGTAATCCAAAATGAGCGATACACACGTTATCCGATTTTTGGAGAAGATAAAGATGATATTATCGGTATGGTCAACGTAAAAGATTTCTTTATTCGATATATGACCGAGGATCAAAAAGATTTATCATCTATTCGCTCGTATATGCGTCCGATTATTGAAGTGATGGAAACGACTCCAATTCACGATTTATTACTTCAAATGCAGAAGAAGCGAATTCCGATGGCTGTTTTATATGATGAGTACGGAGGAACAGCCGGAATTGTAACGCTTGAAGATATCTTGGAGGAAATCGTCGGCGAAATTCGTGATGAATATGATGAAGATGAAGCACCACCAATCCAACATGTGAACGAGCAACATATCATTGTTGATGGAAAAGTGCTTATCTCAGAAGTGAAAGATTTATTTGGATTACACATTGAAGAAGATGATGTGGATACAATCGGTGGATGGATTATGATGCAAAATCATGAAATCGAAGAAGGACAACACGTTGAGGCGGAAGGTTATGAATTTAAAGTGTTAGAAAAAGACGCTTACCAAATTAAACGTGTTGAAATTCGTAAAATGGAACAAGAGCAAGAAGAAGAGAAAGCAGCAACTGTGTAAGTTGCTGCTTTTCTTCTAAAGTACAAAAAATGAGAACTTAGGAGCGGATATTTTGATTCAAGAAGCCTTACGTGTATATCGATTACAATTGTATGTGATCTTTAGTGGTTTACTACTTATGTGGACGATTACTCCGTTTGGAAAACAAGTGACAGGGTTCGGTATTGGATTAGCAGTAAGCGCCTATTGTCTTTGGTTATTAGCTCGCAGAGTGGAGAAACTCGGAAAAAGTATCGTAATGAAGGAAAAGGCTCCTGGATTAGGAGTTTTAAACCGATTTGCAGCTGCTATTTTAGGAGCTATCATCATGTATGAAATTGAGCATGAGATGGAAATGTGGGCATTCGGTACAGGTATTTTAGGTGGCCACTTTTTAATGATTGCAAATTTAGCGTATGCAAATATGCAGTTAGTGAAAGAAGAAGAGAAGCAAAGGGAACATGCTTCGAAAAACATAGAGCTATGATGAAAGGGACCTAATCGGGTTCCTTTTTTATTTTAGTGATTTGATACAAGTAAACAAATTAACGACAAATATAATACGCTTCTTTTTTACGTTTTTCAATAGTATGAAAAATAATAAAAATTTTTTAAAAAACCCATCGATTTCTAAAGGTTATGTATGTTATTATGACAAAAGACTTTTTGAAAGAGGTGGATACCAATGTTACAAGCGCTACTTATTTTTGTGCTACAAATTATTTACGTTCCAATTTTAACAATCCGTACGATTTTGCTTGTAAAGAATCAAACAAGATCCGCTGCTGGTGTTGGATTGTTAGAAGGAGCTATTTACATTGTCAGTTTAGGTATTGTGTTTCAAGATTTATCAAATTGGATGAACATCGTTGCCTATGTCATTGGCTTTAGTGCGGGACTGTTATTAGGCGGTTATATAGAGAATAAATTAGCAATTGGTTATATTACGTATCAAGTTAGTTTACTAGACCGTTGTAATGAATTAGTAGATGAGTTACGTCACTCTGGATTTGGCGTTACAGTATTTGAAGGCGAAGGTATTAATTCTATACGTTATCGCTTAGATATCGTCGCAAAGCGTTCTAGAGAGAAAGAGCTTTTAGAAATCATTAATGAAATTGCACCGAAAGCGTTTATGTCTTCGTATGAAATTCGCTCGTTTAAGGGTGGATATTTAACGAAGGCGATGAAGAAAAGAGCGTTAATGAAGAAGAAAGATGAACATGCATCGTAAAAAAGAGGAGTAGTGCTGCAGTAAAAGTGCAGTATAAGTCCAAATGTAAAAGGAGGAATCTATTTTGATGTAGATTCCTCTCTTTTTTTATGAAAAATATTGATCTGTTAATTCAAAAAAACTAAATCGTATAATTATTTTTTTTACTCATTCTCAAATTAATGATTAGCCATATAATTTGAAAAAATACCGGTATGATAAACGCAATTAATAAAACGATAAGTGATATTGATTTAATTTCAGGTGTTTGAATAACACCAGCACCATCAACATCTCGTAGCCAAATAATAGCGGCCCATATTCCAAAAACGATAATCCAAAATATGTTACCAATCCACCAAGAAATCCATCGTTTTTTCATGTTAGCACCCCCTACATTTATCTACTGTTAAAAGTATATTTTCGTTCGTTACATTTATAATGAAACAACTTTAAAATCAGTTTTTAACTGTATATCTAACT
The DNA here is from genome assembly GCF_001816185.2 of Bacillus sp. RZ2MS9. Taxonomy (NCBI): domain Bacteria; kingdom Bacillati; phylum Bacillota; class Bacilli; order Caryophanales; family Bacillaceae; genus Bacillus; species Bacillus sp. RZ2MS9. The sequence continues at coordinate 3,259,644 of NZ_CP049978.1, read as the reverse complement.
TGTTTGAAGGTTACCATTTCTCCATCATCATTATCATCTTTCGTTTGGAAAAGTTGAACTTTTGGTTTGTAGTCTGTCCTATGAGCGTGTTCGATATCTTTAATGTTAAGCTTGTAGGATTCACCATTTTTTAGTTTTTGTTCCAACACTTTTTTATTAGCAACATAAATAAAAGTTACTTTATTTTCATCAATGCCTTTAGTTTTAATTTCTAATTCATTATCTTTTGCTGTGATCGTTGGTGTTAATAATTCCATACTGCCTTTCCCGCTTTCTAAAGAATTCTCTGCTATAGTTGAACATCCTGATAATATGATTCCAGTGAATAGAAGAACAGCTAATTTCTGTTTCATAACATCCCTCAATTCCATGTGAATTTTGATTTTGGTATTGCTAGATTACTAGTGTGGAGCGTAAATGTTTAGTTAGTACTCTTTTTATTGTACCATAATATGTAAATTAAAAAAGGCTGTATATCCAATGTAAGAGAGACTGAAAAATTTATTTATTGTTGTAAATTCGTGTGTTTTAGCTTCTATTTCAATCGAAATGTAGACAGGATAAAGAAATTTTTTATAGAAATTTCAATTTTTACATCTTAAAATAATGATAAAGCGTAGATGAATTTATTCACTTCGGAGGTAGTTATTTGAACATTAACGAGAAGGCAATTGAAATGTTTGAACAAAATAAATATGAGGAAGCAATGGAACTGTTTCAACAAGCAGTACATGAATCTAGAGACGTACAATCTCTCAATAATCTTGCTTGGATGTACTTCTATGAGGAAGAGAATGATGATAAAGCTCTTGAATTAATAAGAGAAGTTGTTAAGTTGAATCCTTCTTCATACTTTCCTTATAACATCTTAGGGGACATTTACATGAAACAAGAAAAATGGACAGAAGCGAAAGAAGTATTACAAAAATCTATTTCGATTCAACCATCGGATGAAGCATATCATAATGTAGCTGTAGCTCATTATAACCTTGGAGAGCTGGAAAAAGCTTCGGAATTTTTTTTACGAGTTGCAGGGGATTCGGACTATATCATGTATAGCTATGTAAAATGTTTAATTGATTTAGAACGAACGACAGAAGCAAAAGAGAAGTTAGATACTTTTAACAGGGAATCTGATAATTTTTTAGGGGAAATTAATGTAGCAGATTTATATGTTGAATTGAATTGCTATAAAGAAGCAATTGAATGGTTCGAAAAGGGATATAAAGAATGCTGGAAAAGTCCTAATTGGATTGGTAGATTTGTGTATGCTCTATATAAAACGAATAATTTCTCCCGTATAAATGAAGTTATACGGGAATCTATCGAAGTGAAAACAGCAGAAATAGAAGATGTTCAGAGTGAAGAAGTAGAAGAAAACTGGACAGAAAATGATAAGAAAGAGTTAATTGAGGAATATACAGAAGAGAATAATTGTTATAAAACAATGGTAGAACGTATCAAATCTGGATACGTTCCAGGATTAGAGTTTGAAACTGATCATATAGGGGCTTGCTATTTATTTGGTTGTAAAAGACATAATCACCTTGAATATGAAAAATAAAAAGATTCGACTGTCACATATGATGGTCGAATCTTTTTCGTTATAGGTCGCTTGTATTACATAGGTGTATATCCTCTTTAGAGGCCACTTTTTTTATATTCAAAATATGTAGTGAAATAAAACCAATAAGTCCTATTCCGCCAAAAATAAGCCATGGTGTATACATTCTGCTTAAGTTGGATGTAAAAGATGTACCGGTATAATTACCAATGATAAAACCAAATGCGAGTGATAGTTGATAAAATCCGAAGAAAGTGGCTGTATATGATTCATTACTGTAATTTGCAATAGCAATATCAGCGTTAGGTAATACGAGTGTTTCACCGATTGTAAATAAAATTACACAAATAAAGAGCCAATATGGGTGTTGAAATAAAGGAATGAGTAAAAAGGAAATACTCATTAATAAAACACCGTATTTAATAATCGAAAGTGTGTTGTATTTGTGGAATAATTTTCGGAATAATACCATAAATATGACGCCTGTTATCGCATTTATCGTAATAACGAGTGTAGCAAGTTGATTGCTATTACTAATGTTTTTCATATGAAGTGGAAGTGCGACAGTAAGCTGAGTAAACATAATATAGAAGAAAATCATGATAAAGGAAAACAGAAGGAAAGATTTGTTTTGTAAGATGACCTGTATTCCTAATGTAATAGACGTGTTTTCAGTAGTGACTTGGAAGTGATTTTTAAGTAAGTAAAAAATAAAAGCAAATAACAGCATAAGAGATCCTGTTAGAGAGAAAGCGTAGAGTGGATCGAGTAAGAGTAAGAATCCTCCTGCAATTGGTCCGATTATTGCACCGCAATTAAAGCTAAGGTTTAAATATGTAAATAAATTTTTTCTCAAATGAGCTGGCTGTGAGCCAAATATAGCGCGAGCGGCAGGTTCGTAAAATGCAGTTCCGAAGCCAATAAGTGCAGAAGAAATAGAAATTGTATAGAAATCAGAGCATATTCCTAAAGCGATAAATCCGACTCCTCTTAAAAATAATCCGGCTATCATCATAATGATATAGCCTATTTTGTCAGCAATTAACCCTGAGAATAATGGGATAACTCGTGATGTAATTGTCATAATCGTCAACACTGTTCCTACTTGGACAGCAGAAAAATGAAGAAAGGTTAATAGATAAATAGCTAAAAATGCGTATACTGCAAAATACCCAAAAGACATAAAAAATGAAGAAATAAGCATGAAACGTATCGGTGTTGAGAAACCTTTCATAGAAATCCTCCTAATTATGTAACCAGTAAAATTATTTGATGGTTAACTATTTTATACTATAATTATACATAAAGTCAGAAAAAAGTAAATTTTAAGAAGAAGGTGGATCGAATTGAATCAAAACGCTCCAAATGAACTAGAATATATTCGGGAATTTTTAAATACATGGAGAATACCAAACGATACGAGAGAGCCAATTGATTTGCTGCAAACAAAAGAAGATATAAAGCTCTTTATGAAAGAATATTTTGATGAAGAGTTTCCATTTCATACGATAGAGGAATTAAGAGGTTTTCGAGAAGATATTCGGATGACAATTGAAGGCGAAGGATCATTACAAAAATGGTTAGAGAAATACCCATTTCATGTACATATAAAGGATGATATGAAAGGTATTACATATGAACCAGTATATGAAGAGAATGTGTATACAAAAGTGTTAAGCATTGTGTTAATGTCAATTCAAGAAAATGTGTGGGGAAGGTTAAAAGCATGTCCAGATTGTCGCTGGGTATTTTATGATTATTCGCGAAATGGAAGTAAAAGATGGTGCGGTATGTATGCTGGAGAAGAAGGAGGAAGAGCATGCGGTACGATTGCGAAAGTGAAAAACTACCGGGCGAAGAGAAAAGGAAGAACGGGTTATGATGTGTAATTAATAGTGGGGAAGAAAATGGATGGGGGAATGTAGCATATGAAAGGTACACAAATGTTAGCTTTAAATAAAAAGTGTTGGGATACAGTTGCACCTTATTTCTTTCAAGTGGATTGTTTACCGAAATATGGTCCTTATACGGCGTCTGAAGATGAGATTCATTTGTTCGATTCAATTAAAGATAAAAAGGTACTTGATATTGGATGTGGAAGTGGGCATTCGCTGAAATATATGGGGGAACATGGAGCAGAGGAAGTATGGGGCCTGGATCTTTCAAGTGAACAAATTAAAATAGCGAATGAAACGTTAAAGAGTTGGAATCCAAAGTTAATATGTGGAGCAATGGAAGAAGAAGGGGATATACCGAAAGATTATTTTGATATTGTATACTCCATTTATGCATTAGGCTGGACTTCGGATTTAAGAAAAACGTTGGAATTGATTTATTCGTATGTAAAGCCAGGAGGAAGTTTTATTTTTAGCTGGGAGCATCCCATATATTCAAACTTACAGTATGGTACAGAAGAAGTTGCTATAAAGTCTTCTTATCATGAGGAAACGCCCATTACGTTTGAAACATTTAAAGGAGAAAATGTACAAGCGACATTATATAAGAGAAAAATAAGTACATACATAAATGAGTTAAATAGAGCGGGATTTAAAATTGAGAGAATAGAAGAGCCTGAACCATCAAGCTCGTTTGATGGAGAACTAGCTGAGCCGTCTACGAAGTATTATTCTTTATATAAAGCTAGAATGGTGCCGACTACTTTTATTATTAAAGCTAGAAAATAAACTGTTTTTATAAAAGAAGCCTATCATTTCAAACAAATGATAGGCTTCTTTATTTTAATAAAATTCAGGTTAAATGTGTACTTTTCTTATAAAAATGCATTTCATATAAAAGGTGTAATTATTTTGGGGAAGGGGGATTGTTGTGCGTCATCATAGAAATTGCAAAAAATTTGGAGTGGCACTGCCTCTTCCGCTTATAGGAGCAACGGGTCCGACAGGTAATAGTGGTCCAATCGGTCCAACTGGAGGGCATGAAGGTCCTGTTGGTCCTACAGGGGTGACTGGACCGACGGGAGCAACTGGGCCCCAAGGTCCTCAAGGTATCAGGGGGATACAAGGTCCCCGAGGGACAACAGGAGCACAAGGAATACAAGGGGTTATTGGTGATACAGGAGAGCAAGGTATAACTGGCCCAACTGGTCTCCAAGGTGCTCAAGGATTAATTGGTAACCAAGGTCTAATTGGTGATATTGGAGTACAAGGATTAGAAGGAATACAAGGAGCTACGGGTCCTGCTGGTAGTCAAGGTATACAAGGCATACAAGGAATACAAGGGGAAATAGGTGAGCGAGGACAAACAGGGGCACAAGGAATGCAGGGAGAGAGAGGCATAACTGGAGTCGCGGGTGTAACTGGTCCACAAGGCTCTCAAGGTGTTCAAGGAATACAAGGAGAGCAAGGGGCTATTGGTATACAAGGAGAAGACGGCTTCCAAGGTATACAAGGAATTACTGGAGAAGAAGGCCCACAAGGAGCTCAAGGAATACAAGGTGAAGTGGGTCCAACTGGTTCTACTGGAATGCAAGGTGCCCAAGGTATAAGTGGAATAAAGGGGATAACAGGTGCAATAGGTTTACAAGGACCACAAGGTGTGCAAGGAATACAAGGTATAACGGGAGCAACAGGTTTTCAAGGGATAAAGGGAATAAGAGGTATAACAGGAGCGACGGGTAGTATTGGTACTCAAGGCTCAGAAGGACCACCGGGCGGTCCGACGGGAGTGACCGGTCCAATTCCCTTCTAGTGGGGTGACTGGACCAGCTGGCCCACCCGGTCCACCAGGAGGTCCAACAGGTCCAACGGGTGCGACCGGTTCAACAGGTGTAAGCGGAGGGATAGGACAAATTGGAGCGCAAGGAGTGCAAGGTATAACAGGTCCAACAGGTTCTCAAGGTGTAAGGGGAGCGCAAGGTTCCCAAGGTGTAGTTGGAGCAGTTGGAGTACAAGGAGCACAAGGTCCTCAAGGTAACCAAGGTATAACAGGTCCAACTGGTGCAGAAGGTTCTCAAGGAATACAAGGTCCGCTGGGAGTAACTGGTCCAACTGGTGCAGAAGGTCCTAAAGGTATTCAAGGTATACAAGGTGTGATAGGTCCAACAGGTGCACAAGGAATGGTGGGAATACAAGGGATAGCTGGTCCAGTTGGTGTTACAGGAGCGGAAGGAGCTCAAGGAACACAAGGAATCCGAGGAGCAACTGGTCCTGCTGGAGCACAAGGTATACAAGGAGTTCAAGGAATTCAAGGGGAAACAGGAGCAGCTGGAACACAAGGTCCTCAAGGTGTTCAAGGGATACAAGGGACTACCGGATTGACAGGTACACAAGGTGCCCAAGGTCCTCAAGGAGTGCAAGGAATAATAGGACCGACAGGAGCTATTGGTTTGCAAGGTCCTCAAGGATTACAAGGAATAACGGGTCCAACAGGAGCGCAAGGAGTGCAAGGAATACAAGGAGTGCAAGGAATTATCGGCCCAACAGGTGCACAAGGAATTAGAGGTCCCCAAGGAAATACAGGGGAAGTCGGTATAACAGGCTCACAAGGAGTCCAAGGAGCGCAAGGTAGTCAAGGCCCACAAGGCCCACAAGGAAATGTTGGAATTACAGGAGCAACGGGCGAAACTGGAGCCACAGGAGCAACTGGGGCAACTGGACTACAAGGTGTGCAAGGTGTTCAAGGGATTACGGGAATACAAGGAATAACGGGAACGACAGGCAATACAGGTGCAACGGGTCCGCAAGGAATACAAGGTATACAAGGGATTCAAGGGTTGCAAGGCCCAATTGGAGCAAGTGGGGTGACAGGTGCTAGTGGTAGTATAGGCCCAGTTGGAGCACAAGGTAGTCAGGGCCCAAGTGGCGTGGTGGGACCGACAGGAGCAACTGGTAGTGCAGGTTCAATAGGTTTCTTGGGAATAGCGGGAGCGACAGGAGCGACTGGCTTACCTAGCGGGGGAGGTTATTTCTTTTCTACTTCAACGAGTACAATTGCAGCGAATGCGTTAATACCAATTAATTCTGGATCTACAGTTTTTGGTTCTGATGTCAGTTTAACAAATGCAACAACTGTAACGTTAAGTACGCCGGGAATTTATTTAGTAAGCTATTATTTTCAAGGCGATCCAACTGCCGGAAATGAAACAATTTCAGTGAGGCTTACTTTAAATGGAATACAAGTCGCAGGAAGTTTTATTTTTTATGTTACAGGAGGTACTTTTATATTAGAACCAGCAGTTTCGAATACGATGGTCATTGAAGTTACTTCTTCAAATACAACTTTGTCTTTACAAAATGGTCCGTTAGCTATCGGGCATGTAACGACATTATCTGGTGTGATAACAGCTAGTTTAAATGTATTAAAAATAGTTTGATACGTTAGTTATAACGGGGGAGATGCTTGTGAAGAATCAAGATAAGTGTAGTAAGTTTCAAGCACCTATTCCTTTTCCACCGCCAGGTATTACGGGGCCCACTGGTCCAGTTGGTCCAACTGGTGCTTTAGGTGGACCAACTGGACCGCAAGGAATACAAGGCGTACAAGGTCCAATCGGTCCAACCGGCCCACAAGGAATACAAGGAGTGCAAGGGGTGCAAGGAGAAAATGGTCCAACCGGCCCAACTGGTTTAACTGGACCACAAGGTTCTCAAGGTAATCAAGGACCTATGGGAGAACGAGGCCCACAGGGAATACAAGGTGTTCAAGGAATACAAGGAGAAAGAGGTCCGACTGGTCCAACTGGTATTCAAGGGATACAAGGAATTCCTGGCCCAATCGGTCCGACCGGTCCAACAGGAATACAAGGCATACAAGGAATGCAAGGAGAAATCGGTCCAACCGGCCCAACAGGAGTACAAGGAATACAAGGAGTGCAAGGGGAAATTGGTCCGACTGGACCAACTGGAAATACTGGTATACAAGGTGTGCAAGGTAATTTAGGAGGTAGTGGTTTACAAGGTGTAACCGGAATACAAGGAATACAGGGTCCGATTGGTCCAACAGGGCCAACTGGTTCTCAAGGAATTCAAGGGGAGCAAGGACCAATGGGTCCACAAGGGGAAACTGGTGTTCAAGGTTTACAAGGTCCCCAGGGAGAGATGGGGCAGGTAGGTCCAACAGGAATACAAGGAATACAAGGAGTGCAAGGTGTAATCGGTCCGACTGGTCCAACCGGTTTACAAGGTGATCCAGGTCCAACTGGCCCAACAGGAGCCACTGGGATAACTGGTCCGACAGGTTCTGCAACTGGCCCGACTGGAGCAACCGGTCCAACTGGTCCACCAGGAGGTCCAACTGGTCCAACCGGTCCAGCAGGATCACCAGGGGGTCCAACTGGTCCGACTGGAGCAACAGGGGCAACAGGAGCGACCGGAGCAACAGGAGCGACTGGAATTCAAGGGGTACAAGGAATACAGGGACCGACCGGAGCAACTGGTGTAACAGGTTTGCAAGGAGTACAGGGACCAATGGGGGCAACGGGTCCAACGGGTGATCAAGGCATTCAAGGTCCACCAGGGATACAAGGAGTAACCGGTCCGACTGGTCCGCAAGGTCTACAAGGAATCCAGGGACCGGTAGGAGCAACCGGTCCGACTGGTCCACAAGGAGTGCAAGGGGCACAGGGGCCAATCGGTCCAACCGGCCCTCAAGGGATACAAGGCATACAAGGTGAGCAAGGAGTAAGGGGAGCGACCGGTCCAACTGGTTTACAGGGGCTACAAGGAATCCAAGGTCCGAGTGGTCCAACCGGTCCTCAAGGAGTGCAAGGCGTACAAGGTCCGAGTGGCATAACAGGTCCAACTGGTCCTCAAGGAATACAAGGTATTCAAGGTCCACAAGGAGATATAGGTCCAACGGGAGCGACTGGAATACAAGGAGTGCAAGGCCCAGAGGGTCCAACCGGTGCAACTGGAGCAACAGGCCCGCAAGGGATTCAGGGAATACAAGGGATACAAGGTCCAACCGGTCCACAGGGAATTCAAGGTCTGCAAGGAATTCAAGGTCCGATTGGTCCAACAGGCCCGACTGGACCTCAAGGCATACAAGGTATAACTGGCTCGACGGGTCCAACCGGTGCAACTGGAGCAACAGGTCCGACGGGAGTAACGGGTCCTCAAGGTCCTCAAGGAATTCAAGGTCCACAAGGAGTAACAGGCCCAACAGGAGCGACCGGCTCTACGGGAGTAACAGGTCCACAAGGAATCCAAGGAATCCAAGGTTCGCAAGGGATAACGGGTCCGACGGGAGCAACAGGAGTGACTGGAATAACAGGCCCACAAGGAATCCAAGGAATTCAAGGCCCACAAGGTGTGACGGGAGCAACCGGCGCAACAGGAGCGACAGGATTGACTGGTGCAACTGGACCGACCGGAATACAAGGCATACAAGGAATAACAGGAGCGACAGGGGGAACAGGAGTAACAGGCCCAACAGGTGCCACGGGTCCAACAGGCTTAACTGGAGCAACAGGATCATCTGCTATATCGACAGGTGGCGGATATTTCTTTTCTACATCAACAAGCACAATTGCAGCAAGTGCCAACATCCCAATTAATTCTGGATCCACTGTATATGGAACTGGTGTATCTTTAACTAGTGCTACGACAGTCACAGTAACGACGCCAGGAATATATTTAGTAAGCTACTATTTTCAAGGGGATGCAAATGGTGGGAATGAGACAGTATCTGTTAGATTGCTATTAAATGGAACGCAACTAACAGGGAGTTTTATACAAAACGTAACGACATCAACTGTAGTAATCGAACCAGCCATTTCAAATACACTTCTTGTGAATGTGACGAGTGCCAATTCAACATTAATATTACAAAATGGCCCGTTAGGTGTAGGGCATGTGACTACTATAGCAGGTGCGATTACAGCAAGCTTAAATGTAGTGAGAATTTTATAAAGAATATAAAAAACACAAGGAATGTCTTTGTAAGACACACCTTGTGTTTTTTAATATTAAATAAACATTTTCTTTATCTTTTCGGTTGAAAAATATGCTGAAAGAAGTATTTGTGATGTAAGTTATCTACAACCTTATTTGCTTGATATGTGCGTTGTTTTTCAATTCGAAGTCTTTGCTCCATCATTTTAATTGCGTGATCAGATAAACGTAACATAATACATTCTCCTTTTCTATAAATATAGGTGACTATTTGATATCGATCCCATATTTATAATTAAGGAGGCAAAATGTGTAACATAGGCAAAAAGCACCTTCCTCTCCCATTACGCTTACGAGGTTAGCTGTCGGACTCGGGAAGTGAGAGTTTCCCTACTTAAAAAAGATTCGCCCCAAGTAGCATAGCTACAAAAATGGTTCCCCCGCTCCAAAATTTGGACTCAGCAAAAGGTTTTATAAAGTAAAAAATAACATAAAGGAGCGAACAAGTCAAATTATTTTGTGTATTCTGTCTTTTTTAATTGCGTAAGAATCATACCGTCAGGAAGTATTGTATCGGATACTGTGATGAATCCGTGTTTTTTATATAAAGTAATAGCAGGGGTATTCGCTTTACCTGTTTGTACAATGTATGTCATTGAAGAGGGAAACATGTTAAATATATAAATTAGGAGTTTTGTTGCGATTCCTTTTTGAAAAAAATCGGGGGATACAACTAACCTGTGGATATCGATTAGTTTTTCTTCTTGTACAAAAGAAATAAAACCGACAAGTTTATTTTCAGAAAAATATCCATAGAATGTTTCAACACAACTTTGAATATCGTTTACAGTATCATATAAACGAGGTATGGCAGTGCTATTTAAGTAGTCTGCTTCAACTTTATAAGCTGGAATTTGAACCTGTAAAATGGATGTTGCTACTTCAAAAGAACTGGAATTTAACTTAAGAATCATAGATAATGAAGCCTCCTTTAAATATGGTATATGAATATAATTGCTTTATGGGTGAGTTTGACAATATTTTTCTTTTTTGCATATAATATATGTATCTCCATATGTAAAATAGTAGTAAATATATTTCTATAGTGAAATATGATTAGCAATGATAAATACATATGTTTGTATTAAATCATACAAACTATAATAGAAATGGAGGACTAAAAATGGGATGGATTATCACATTAATAGTTGGTGCTATTATAGGTGCAATTGCTAGTTCTATAACAGGTAAAAATTTCCCAGGTGGTATGTTCGGAAATATTATCGCAGGTTTATTAGGTGCTTCGTTAGGTGGTAGATTATTTGGATCCTTTGGGCCAACATTTGGTGGGATTCATGTAGTGCCAGCATTATTAGGTGCAATCGTGTTAATTTTTATTGTATCATTTGTAGTGAAAGCTGCAAAGAAATAGATATATAGATTATGATGAAGAGCCCTGAATAAGGGCTTTTCATCATTCGAAGAGGTGGTTTCATTGGAGAAAATAAATATAAGAAAAAGAGATAAGTTAAGAAAGTTTTTTAGAGAACAAAATTATTTGGCGGTATTACTTGGATTTGCGTTATTGTTCATTAATATTTTATTGCTAACAAAAATATCATTTGTTTTTACACCGTTTATCGTATTTTTAAAAACAATTTTCTTCCCAGTACTATTAGCAGGCGTACTATTCTATATTTTACATCCATTCGTTTCGCTTTTAGAAAAGAAAGGTGTTTCAAGAATCGTATCGATAGCTTCTATATATTTAATCGTACTAGGATTATTTGTATTTTTAGTTGTAACGGTTATCCCTATTATTAAAGATCAAATTGATGCATTAATTGATAACTTACCGTATTTTGGCCATGAGATTGAACAAGCAGCACGTAGATTCGGGGAAAGTAATTTACTCGGTAAAATTCAGGAGAATTTAAATATTAATGTTGCGAATATGGTAAAAGACTATACAGTTGATTTTACAAAGTCATTATCATCAGTAACTGGGAATGTAACTGGATTTTTGAGTACTATTACAGAGGTTGTTTTAACATTTGTAATGGTTCCATTTATATTGTTCTATCTTTTAAAAGATGGCGAACAATTGCCGAATCACTTCTTAAAGTTCATTTCAGAGCAAAGACAACCAGCAGCAATGAGAATACTAGATGATATGCATTATGCGATTAGCTCGTATATTAGAGGTCAAATTATCGTCAGCTTATTTATCGGTATTATGCTATTAATTGGTTATCTTATTATTGGTATAAAATATGCGGTACTACTTGCAATTTTAGCGATGATTGTAAATATCGTTCCGTACGTAGGACCAATTATCGCCATTACACCAGCGTTAATTATCGCATTTATCGACTCGCCAGCAATGGTGTTAAAAGTAATTATCGTTATGATGGTTGTACAATTAGCAGAAGGTAAATTTATTTCTCCGCAAGTTATGGGGAAAAAGTTAGACATTCATCCGATTACTATCATCTTTATCATTTTAACTGCCGGAAACTTATTCGGGATTATGGGCATTATTTTAGCCATTCCAGGATATGCGATATTAAAAGTGTTAGTTACGCACGGTTATAGATTTGTTAAGTTGAATACGTGAAAAAAAGCGCTAAAACAGTGGGAACTGTTTTAGCGCTTTTTTATTAACAATTCATTTGCATATTGGCGTGCCCATTGATCCGCCTCTAATATAGCATCTAGTGAAGGATCTTTTACGTTATGATGAGCTTCAACTGTTTTGTAAATTGTTTTTTCGATATCGAAAAAGGCAATTTCATTTTTTAAGAATAGTGCATTCGCAATTTCATTTGCTGCATTTAATACAGCGGGAGTAGTACCACCGATTTTGCCACATTCATATGCGTATTGTAGACAAGGGAACTTCTCTAAATTTGGTTTTTCAAAATGTAAACTACCGATTTCTAATAAATTTAGTTTTTCATAGGAAGAAGGTAGCCGAGTAGGATAGTGAAACGCATATTGAATCGGCATTCTCATATCAGGAGCACCGAGCTGTGCCATAACTGATCCATCAATAAATTCTACTAAAGAATGAATGATACTTTCTTTATGAATCATTACATCAATTTTTTCATATGGAATATCAAATAGCCATCTCGCTTCCATTACTTCGAACCCTTTATTCATTAATGTGGCAGAATCAATCGTTAGTTTTGCGCCCATTAACCAGTTTGGGTGCTTTAAAGCATCTTTTGCTTGTAATGTTTGCATTTCATCACGTGTTTTATCACGGAATGCACCGCCAGAAGCTGTAACGATTAATTTCTCAATTTCTTTATTATTTTCTCCGTTTAAACATTGGAAAATAGCTGAATGTTCGCTATCTACTGGAATTAAGCGACATCCGTTTTGTTTCGCTAGTTCAGTTACGATATGTCCAGCTGCAACTAACGTTTCTTTATTAGCGATGGCAATATCTTTCTTCGCCTTTAATGCTTCAATCGTTGGAAGTAGTCCGGAAACTCCGACAACAGAACTTAATACAAGATTTGAATCAGGGTGAGTAGCTACCGCAATTAAGCCATCAGTTCCGTATGTGATTTTTGTATTCACTGAAATACGCGTACGAAGCGTGTCTGCTAAGTCTTTTGTTGCAACGCTTACAATACGAGGTTGAAACGTTTTGATTTGTTGCTCAAGAAGATCGATATTATAATTTGCGGTTAAACCGACGATTTTGAAATGTTCGGGATGAGCTGAAACGACATCTAATGCAGATGTGCCGATGGATCCTGTGGAACCTAAAATGGATATATATTTTACCATGAAAAAACCTCCAAAGTTGTTTCGAATATTTCTGCAAACCTATATAATATTAGACAATTGAAGTGGAAATTCCTGCTATATAAAATAGAAAATTCGGGTTTGTTTGGAAGTGAAATGTGATAAACTGTAAAAAATAACGAAAAAGCAATGAAAGAGAAGAGTACATATTCGAAACTTTTCAGAGAGCTGATATGTGGTGAGAATCAGTAAGGGATGAATATGGAATGGACTCTGGAGCTTCTAACTGAAATGAGTAGGTAAAGACGGTTACTTCACGTTATTGAAGTATGAAGTGAGCTAATGATAGCTAATTAAGGTGGTACCGCGGGAGTCTCTCGTCCTTTTTAAGGATGAGGGGCTCTTTTTATTTTGCGAAAGGAGGAGTTAGTGTGAGTGAAAAAATAATGTTAACAGGAATTAAGCCGACAGGTTATCCGCATTTAGGGAATTATATTGGTGCGATTAAACCTGCATTACAAATGTCAAAGAATAATGAAGGAAAAGCATTGTACTTTATAGCTGATTATCATGCATTAAATGCTGTGCATGATTCAGAAAAGTTCAGCAGTTATACGAAAGAGGTAGCAGCTACTTGGTTATCGCTTGGACTTGGGGAAGATGTTGTTTTTTATCGGCAAACAGAAGTACCAGAAATTCTAGAATTAGCTTGGATTTTAGCTTGCCTAACTCCGAAAGGTCTTATGAACCGTGCTCATGCGTATAAAGCGAAGGTGGAGCAAAATAAAGAAGCGGGGTTAGAGGTCGATGCAGGAGTGAATATGGGGTTATATACGTATCCGATTTTAATGGCAGCTGACATATTATTATTTCAAGCTACCCATGTACCAGTTGGAAAAGACCAAATTCAGCATATTGAAATTGCGCGTGATATTGCGACGTATTTTAATCATACATTTGGCACGACATTTACACTTCCGGAGTATGTCATACAAGAAGAAGGAGCTATTTTACCTGGTCTTGACGGAAGGAAGATGAGTAAAAGTTACGGAAATGTGATCCCATTATTTGCAGAGCAAGAAAAACTACGAAAGTTAATATTTAAAATCAAAACAGATTCTTCACTTCCAAATGAACCGAAAGAACTAGAAACCTTATTTACAATTTATAAAGAATTTGCGACAGAAGACGAAATACAGTCATTACGTGAAAAATATGAGACTGGAATCGGATGGGGCGATGTGAAAAAAGAGTTGTTTCGCGTAGTAGATCGAGAGTTAGCTGGACCTCGTGAGAAATACACTATGTATATGAATGAAACGAATTTATTATATGAAGCGTTGGAAAACGGTGCTGAGAAGGCACGCGCTATTGCAAAGGTAAATTTAGCGGAAATTAAAAAACGGATTGGATTTGAGAGGGAACGTTAAGCGTTCCCTTATTTTTTTTGATAATCTGTAATAATCCTCTCAATAACAGAGGGAAGATTATTAGGTAATTCATCAAGTGAAAAGAAGCGTAGTTCTTTTGATTCACTTTGATCGCATACAAGTTCACCATGAAATTCTCGGCAAATATAAACAACGAGTACACCGTGTACTTGATCGCCGTTTGGATAGATTTGAAAGAAATCTGGCCCTGAGTATGTACGGAATAGTTCTGGATTTTTAATAATAAGTCCAGTTTCTTCAAACACTTCTCGTTTTAAAGCATCTTCTAACGTTTCGTTATATTCTAGGGCACCACCAATAATGCTCCAACGGTTAAAATCTGTACGGAGCTGCAGCAATATTTCATCTTTTTCATTTAATATAATGGCGTGTGATCCTATTAGAATAAGTGGATGATTTCCTACTAGATTTCTCATATCTTCAATATAACCCATGTCATTGCTCCTTGTATTTAATAATAGCTAGGAATTTCTTTTAACATTCTTTCTGTTTTACGTGCTGTAAAGGCTAAGTTATGGTCGTCTTTCGTTCTGAAAAATAATGTGCGTAAAAAGGTTTTAATATTGGCACATAAAATACAATACTCATTAAGCGAAAGGCGTTTTCTAATTTGAGGAAGCCTTTTTATTTTTTTATGAATAATAGAAATTAACTCGTTTTGAGGAAAATCATGATACAGCATTGCTAGTAATGGAGTAACAATGCGTTCATCTTCGTTATTATGAAAAAGGTCAGATGGAATAAAGATTTTATTTAATAAACAATGAATTAATTCTTCGTACCATTCAAAAGTTGTATACGTATTATGAACAATTTCAGTAAAGGCATCAGATACGTGAGCAAGACAATGAGCCCATCCTTTATTTTCGATATAGCCCCGAAAATCCGTTTCTAAGTTTGTGTATGTAATGAGTTTATTTTTTATTTCTTCGATATCCTCCTCTGTACAAAAGTAGTGCGAATTAGCGAATTGGAGTATTAACGCAATTAACGAAACAGTGTAAGAACGTGTGAAAACCCCATCTGTATGTGGGGAGTAAATGTCACAATATAAATACTCATCACTTAAACAAGTTTGCAGAAGTAATTTCAGCTGATCGTCCATAAGGAATTCATGATGAATGAAATGCGCAAAACATTTATATATAAGTTGGTAACGAACGTAGCTATCAGTCGTTCCGATATACTGAAGCATGTTCAAAGTTAACTCATTTACGTCTATATGCTGTAGTTGCGTATAGTCATTTTGTTGTATAAGCTCTAACTGTTGTTGCAATGCTGTAATATCCACTGGAGAACCTCCTCCGCACTTTAAAGATGCGATCTTTTCTAGTATTCTATATATTCAAGGACAATCCTGCTCATGCAAGGAGAACGATTAGAAATTCGAGTATGATATAGATGAGGGAAGAATATGACGACGATAGAACAGTTAGAAAAACATTTTAAAATAAGAAGAAGTGCTTCTTCTATTATGATAAAAGAAAATAATGCAGAGATTTTTACAGAAGAGCAATTAGAGGAAATGATGCAATATTGCGTTGCTGAAGCTAAAAAAGATGGATTAGAAAAACTACATTTTGAAATCTCTTCAAAAAGTCCAAATTATGATGTGTATAAAAAATGTTTTGAAACGTATTCATTTGAATATGTTACGGAAAACATGATTGTATTTAAAGATATATATGAAGTAGAAGATGCAGAAAGTGAAATTGATTTTAAGCTTATTGAAGAAGTTGGAGAAGAGGCTTTTTATTCACTGTGGAATGAAGCGACGGGAGAACCAGTCGCTCATGATCAATTTGTGCATATGATGCTACAAGAAATTGGTGAGCAATGGAAAGAACATTGCTTAACAGCGAGTGTTGATGAAGAGCCGATAGGAATTGTAATCCCGCATATTGAAAGAGGTACGTTAGAAGAAGGGAAACTTATGTACTTCGCAGTTACTCCAAATATGCGTAATAAGGGATATGAAGCGGCATTATTTGCAGGTGCGATGTTTGTCTTAAAGGAAATAGGTGCATCTTATTATATTGGTGAGACAAATATACAAAATGAATGGATGAAGGATGTTTTTGAAAAGAATGGATGTCAGCTGTTTAGTTCAACTGAGAGATATGTGAGAAAGTTTTAGGAGGATGAATGATGTATACTCTCGAACTCGTATAGCGGGAGGAGACTATATATGTTAAAGCAATCCATGCATTCATTCGTGTTATTGTATCCAAATGTATTGTTAGAAGGCTGGAATGTTGAAAAAGTTTCAGAACGTTATGAAGGTGAAAAGTGGGGAAGTTTTTGGTTTCAGGTTGTTACTCCAACTGGGATGTTTCGAGTAAAGGAATTTTTTCTCGATATAATGGAACCAGTATTTCCGGATAGCTGTATTTCTCAAGCAAAAGGAGATTGTTTTCATTATAAAGGGCTTGTGTATTGGAAAGGTATAAATTATAAAGGAAAAGAAAGTTACGTTACATCTATATGGAAAACACAAGTTGAAATTTCTGTTGATCATGGATATGTAAACCAAGACGAAATGGAACGATTTCTATTTGAATTACAACCAGTAAATATGGAGCTTGGGAAAACGATATTACATACATCATTTCACTTATTAAGCTTTCAAGCGAAGAGAAGTGAAATGGGTGAGATAGGAAGATGTAGAGAGTGGAATGCTCCAGATGACGTATCCTATGTAAATTTGTTAATTCATGAAAAACTAAATTGGAAACTTGAATCGGTCGGTTTCGGAAATGATGAAACGCAGTATGTATACTGGGACGAAGTTAATAAACTATATGCACTTTGGGTTTGTAGACATAAAAACAAAGCGTATTATCCTATTTCTTCATGGACAATGAACTATGGCCCAAAACAAATTATAAACGGGTTAGAGTTTTATCCGCACCCTAATCGCGGAACAGTTGTATACGAAGATTTAGGTAATGAACAAATCGCATACGTATTTCGTGGTAATCCATGTACAAATTTTGAACAAGTAAAAGAACTTTTCGCCTGTTTGTAAGATAAAAAGAAAAATGAGAACGACAAAGTAGTTATTCCTATAATAAAATAGAGTAAGATTTGACTATAAGAGAAAGCGTTGGTGAAAGAATGGAGCAGCAAAGAAATTGGCTACAAGCAACTGTAGAGAGAAATGAAGATAATACGTTACAAATAAAATGGGAAAATAATATAGAAGAAGTTCGTATTTATTGGAGTACTTCACCAGAACATATTGAAGAAACTGGAGAATTACTTGCAACGGTAAATGGAGAATTATCATATACAATTGAAAACCCGAGTGAAAATGAACGTCCATATTTTAGATTAGTAGGAAGTAATGGACAAGCAGTAACAGTAGCTGAGCGTAGACTGCCATTACAAGGCGCGTTTAACTTCCGTGATATGGGAGGATATGAAACGACAGAAGGCCGTAAAGTGAAATGGGGCAAATTATACCGTTCTGAAGAATTAGCAGGACTAACAGAATGGGATATTGCGTATTTACAAAAGTCTGGCTTAAAGTTAATTTGTGATTACCGTACAGACTTTGAAGTGAAGCATAAGCCGAATCCAGAAATTACAGGTGTTCGTCAAGTGTGCTTACCAGTTATGCAAGACTTAGCGAAAGACTTAAATATAAATGAGTTTTTCCAAGTTGGTGACCTTTCTATGTTAGGAAAACCAGGTGAGTATCTTGTGAAAATGAATCAAGATTTCGTAAGTGGCAACGAGGCATTCGTGAGCTTCTTAAACTTAGCGCAAAACCCGGAAAACTTACCGTTAGTAAACCACTGTACAGCTGGAAAAGATCGTACTGGATTTGGTTCAGCATTATTACTACTTTTACTAGGTGTACCAGAAAAAACAGTAATGGAAGACTACTTACTAAGTAACGGATTCCGTGAAAAGCTAAATGAAAAAATGATGGCCTTTTTAGGTGCGAAATTACAAAACGATGAGAGCAGAGCGATATTAGGTGCAATGTTTGAAGCACGTGCTGAATACTTGCAAGCTGCGATTGGTGAAATTCAAAAGCAATACGGATCAGTTGAAGCATACGCTGAAAAAGCTCTTGGCTTTACGAAAGAGTCGTTAGAGGAAATGAAAGAGTTATTGCTAGAAGATTAATAATGAGAAGGAGGCTGAGTGGATTAGCCTCCTTTTACTATTGTTGCTATAATTTTGTTAATGAGGATGTTGTGCACAGAGGAGAAAATGGATGAAAAGAACTTAAGAATCGGGGGATAAAATGATTCATACACGTGTAAAAGCAGAGGGGTTAAGAGAGAAGCTGGCAACAATACTAAGTCAAGAGTATAAGGAACTAGCTATTCAAGATTTAAAGGTGATTGGAACGGGAGTACAAAATATTGTTTTTCAAGGAGATTCAGAAAAGGGGTCTTTGGCATTTCGAGTACCGTGGGAAAGAGAAGTGGAAAATATAAATGAAGACTTATTTAACAGTCGGATTTCGTTGCAAAAGGAAGCGGAGCTGTCTAAGTATTGTCATTCAAAAGGTATTCCAGTACCAAGGATACACGGATTGCATCTTTCAACCGAACTTGATTTTTTAATTTCGGATTGTGTGTATGCTGATCATATGCCAATTTCCGCATGCAAAATAGGGGAGTTAGTGAGCAATCTTCATAGTATGCCAATTGATGGTTTGTATTACAAACAAAATATTAGAGAGCCCATTAGTAAGTATATAGCAGAACGAATTGTGAAACGGATAGAAGGGTTTAATACAATCACGAACTGCAAAATTAATCTTCCGGATACAAAAACAATTGAATATATTCTTAGTACAGCAGATCATATAAAATGTTTATTACATATGGACATTCGACCAGCCAATTTAATCGGGTATAATGGAGAAGTTAAAGCAATAGTTGATTGGGATAATGCTTTAATTGGTCATCCATTGCTGGAGCTTATGAGAATAGCTGAAACAAATGAGGTTAGTTGGGATGAATTTAAAGATGGATATAAGAATGATAGTATCTTTAATGTTACTCCTCATATTGTTAGTTTATTTTATAGACTAGATACAGCAGTCATGCTAGCAAACTTATTTATAGCACATTTGAAAATAAAAGATAAAGGTGTATTCTATAAAGAGCGGGTTAAAGCGCTTCATCACGACATATATAAAAACTTATAAGCAATGAGAACGAAGCTTTTAAAATAGGAATTGAGGAGAACATCATGAAATACAAATTTATATTATTCGACGTAGACGATACATTATTAGATTTCCCTGAAACAGAAAGACACGCATTACATAATGCGTTTGTACAGTTTGGTATGCCTACAGGGTATAATGATTATCTTGCAAGTTATAAAGAGATTAGTAATGGATTATGGAGAGATTTAGAAAATAAAATGATTACGCTAAGTGAATTAGCCGTAGAGCGATTTAGACAATTATTTGCACTTCATAATATAGCCGTAGATGCGCAGCAATTTAGTGATGTATACCTTGAAAATTTAGGGAAGGAAGTACATCTTATAGAAGGCGCAGTACAATTATGTGAAAATCTTCAAGATTGCAAGTTAGGTATTATTACGAATGGATATACGAAGGTGCAACAATCAAGAATCGGAAATTCGCCTTTATGTAATTTCTTTGATCACATTATTATTTCTGAAGAAGTTGGTCATCAAAAACCAGCGCGTGAGATTTTTGATTATGCATTTGAGAAATTTGGAATTACGGATAAATCAAGTGTACTAATGGTCGGAGATTCGCTAACTTCTGATATGAAAGGCGGAGAAGACTTCGGCATTGATACGTGTTGGTATAATCCGAGTTTGAAAGAGAATAAGACGAGTGTTAATCCGACTTATGAAGTGGAGAGTCTGCTACAAATTTTAGAAATTGTAGAAGTGGCTGAAGAAAAGGTAGCTTCATTTTAATTGTGCTGATATTTGTCGAAAAATCGATATATTTGAAAAATCGTTGATATATTGTAAGTTGTGATAGATATATTTGAAAAATCGCTCTTATAAGTTCGTATATTAAGATATAGAACAAAAAATAGCGCTACTATACAAGGTCATTCACGTGTTATAATGCGTGAATTAAATATGCGTATATAAATAGTTTCCTAGCGTGATGCGATGTCATGTATGATTAGTGTAACAACTAGAGGTGAATAAAGGATGTTAACGTTTTTATTTGAGTTAGATAAGAATCTCCCGCAGAAGGATGAGCCACGGTATGATGCTTATTCAAAGGGTTTTATCGAAGGAGATGTAACGATTTGCGCGAGTGACAGCGTATTTTTTCAAAAATCATGTATGAAGGTTGCAGAGCTGGGCATTTATTTAGGTCAGTGGATGGAGCAAGTTCAACATGGGCAGAACGTGCCTATGAAATATGAAACGGCTGACCGTGAAGAGGTAATTCTTGGTTTCTTCTATGAAGAGGATCATAATCAATGGAATGTTTTTTCCAGTTGGCAAGAATTTGAACTTCAAGAGCGTATAGCTACTACAACATTAATAGAGAGTGTTCAAAGCTATTTGTATGAGCTAAATAAAGAACTGCGCATGATAGAATATCCTGTGACGTTTGATCAGTACTTAAGAGGAGAGCGAATGATGCAGCTCTCTTACAAACGACTGTGTGATAGCAAAGCAGATACGACACCGATAGAGGTTTATAATGGAAGTGAGCAAGTAGGTGTAGTAAGGGGCTATTATAAAAATACGCTGATGAGAGTGCTGGATTTTATTCCGAAAATTGGTAGTAATATTATTTATGAAATAAAGGATAGTAAGGACAATATTCGCGTCATTGCAAAGGATGTAAGTAGGCAGCGCCAAAGAAAGATTTTAGTAACGTACAAAGATAATCATGATGCAGAGCATGAAATACTTGTATGTGACGGAAAGTTATTGGATGCAAATTTCTTATTTACCTTTACATATAAGGCAGAAGAATATGTTGTTCATAAAACTTCATTTGGAATGGGAAAGTTATTACGAAAGGGCTATGTAATTGCAGATTGGAATATTCGTCTTGAGGAAGATATGTATTACATTGAGATGAATGTATATGATGAAGATTACATGCAAGATCAATACTTACTATTAGGCGTATTTCATGCGGTTTTATATGGATAATCAATGAGAAATACCGTCATTCTTTCCAAGAAGAATGACGGTATTTTTTTATGTGATTCTTGTGACTGGATGCCTTTAATCAATCCTCAAAAATAAAAATCTCATCAATCGTACTATGTAATGCCTTCGCTATATCGTGAGCAAGTTGTAAGGAAGGATTGTATTTACCTTTTTCGAGATGACTAATTGTTTCACGTCGCACACCAACGCTCTTCGCTAAATCTTCTTGTGTCATGTTCAATTTGGCGCGGTATTCTTTTATTCTCGTTACGAACGCCATGGTGCATCTTCCATTTCATCAATTGGTTTATCGAAAAAGAACATAGAAAAGCCGAATGTAAGAATGAGTGTGCCGAAAATAAGAGCGATATCAATCTCTTGTAGCGTAGGGTTTGGAAATAACATTTCAATAAACATAATGATTGTGGTAGTTAGTAACGTAACGATAAATGCATTGCGACACGATTTATTGACAATTTGTTCAAACAGTTCATCGTGTTGAACTGTTCTATACGATGTGAAAAAGGAGAAGAAACAGAACATAGTAAACAATCCTTTTTCATAAAAAAATCCGAGGAAACCGAAGAAACCGAGAAATCCTAAATATTTTATCCAAGTTGTTTTCATGATAGTTCCTCCTTATGTTGTTAGAAATAAGTCACGTTATGTTATAAATATATCACAATTGGGTAGGAATGGTAATAATAGTTTTCCAGTTTGCTTCATAATAATAGTAAAAAGAGGAAATATGCTGCGAAATAAAGAGGATAATATTGTAAAATGGTTGTAAGGAGGGGGAGGAAGAAATGCTAACTTGGATCATGATCGTTGTATTACTTGTAGTAATTACTGTCATTGCGACGGTGTTAATTGGACGGAATGGTGATGCAAATTATAGCAAAGCGACAAAGGGGAATATTAAACGCTTAACAATGATTTATATTATACTAGCTGTCGTTTTAGTTGTTGGATTAGGGGTGTATATTTATTTTAAAGGTTAAATATACTGAAAAATGTAAAAATCTTAAAATAGAACTATGCTATAATATCAATATAGTTATTTGGTAATTAAGGAAAGGATTGGATGGAATGATTGAAATTACGAATGTGTCAAAAAGTTATAATGGGTCTACCTATGCAGTAAAAGACTTAAGTTTATCTGTACCTAGCGGCGAAATCTTTGGATTTTTAGGACCGAATGGTGCGGGTAAATCAACGACAATTAAGATGATTACTGGCATTCACGGGGTGGACAAAGGGACTATTACGATTAACGGAAAAAATATTATGGAAGAGCCGATGGAAGCGAAGAAGACGTTTGGTTATGTACCAGATAGTCCAGATATGTTTTTACGATTAAAAGGAATTGAATATTTAAACTTTATGGCCGATATGTATGAAGTGCCGAAAGAAGTACGACAAGAACGAATAGAGTCTTTAGCGAAGAAGTTTGATCTTTATAATGCTTTATCTGATCAAATTCAAAGTTATTCGCACGGTATGAGACAAAAAATCGTTATTATTGGTGTGCTCGTACATGAGCCAGATGTATGGATTTTAGATGAACCATTAACTGGGCTTGATCCGAAATCTGCATATATTTTAAAAGAAATGATGAGAGAACATGCGGATAAAGGAAAGATTGTATTCTTCTCTACACACGTATTAGAAGTGGCAGAAAAATTATGTGACCGCGTCGCGATTATTAATAAGGGAAACCTTCAGTTTAAAGGGAATTTAGATGAAATGAGAGATCATTTTAAATCCAATGAATCACTTGAAAAAATGTTCTTGGAGATGACGGGCAATGAGTAAAATTTGGACGTTAACGAAAGTATTATTGAAATTAAATTATGCAGATTTTATAACAGATAAGAAGAAGCGATGGGCGTATGTATTTTCATTTGCAGCTATTTTATTTGTCGGCTTTTTACTATTTGGTTCTATCACGCATGCAATGTATGAGGGAATGATACATTTAGGGCAAGATCCAGGAATGATTATCGCAATGGGACTTGCGATTGCGAGTATATGGGTATTTTTAATGAGTATTACGAACATTTTAACTGTATTTTACTACAGCAATGATATTGAAATGTTACTACCATTACCATTAAAACCAGCCCAGATTATTTCGGCAAAATTTTTAACAGTATTAATAACACAATACGTAATGAGTTCATTCATTTTATTACCAATCTTTATTACGTACGGATTAAAAAGTGGCGCATTTATTACATATTACATATATATGATTTTTATTTACTTACTCTTCCCAATTGTGCCGTTAGTACTAGCTTCGTTACTGATGACAGTTATTATGAGGTATACAAATATAGCGAAAAATAAAGACCGAGGAAATATATTTATTGGAATCGTAAGTATACTATTTATTGTAGGAATTAACGTATTTTTGCAGTGGAAAAATAAAAGTTCGTTTTCTGAAGATGCAATTGCGGATTACCTTGCAAACAACCAATCTTCTCTTTTAGTACAAATGACAAACTATTTTCCAACTACATATTTCGGAGCAGTGGCATTAGTAGAAAATGCAAATTGGAAGGGACCTTTATATGTAATAATCTTTGCAGTTATTTCATTTGTCTTCTTTGTGTTGTTTTATTACATAGCAGAGCGTACATATTTAAAAGGGGTTATTGGACTTTCAACGAGTACAGCAAAGAAACAAGTTATTTCGGCGGAAGGTTTACAGAAATCAACAGTACAAAGTTCGCATTTAAAAGCGTATGTGAAAAAAGAATTTAAAACGTTATTCCGTACACCACAATTTTTCTTAAATTGCATTGTACAAACTTTCGTTATGCCAATTATGTTGTTCTTTATTTTATTTGTGCAAGATGGAAATTTAAAGTTTATTACAGAGTATATTAACAATCCAGAGACAACGGGATTTGCAATTGGTGTTGGCCTTTGTGCATCGTTATTTTTAATGGGTAGTAACGTCATTGCAACAACGTCATTTTCGCGAGATGGAAGCTCTTGGTTTGTGAATCGTTATTTACCAGTAAAGGCTTCGGATATCTTTTTTGCGAAAGCAATCACTGCTTGGTTAATTAATGTGATCATTTTAGCAGTATTCGGTATTACGATGGCAGTTGTAGCTGGGATTTCTCCAGTCTTTATGATACTGTGGTTTTTACTAAGTGCGAACGGGTTGTTATTAATTAATTTAATCGGAACACGCTGGGACGCGCAAACTGCAGATATTCATTGGGATACAGAGCAGAAATTATTTAAAAGTCGATATACAACTTTGTGGAATTTTTTAGCTAATATTTTAATAGCTTTAATTATTGTGGGGGGAGTAAGTGTATTATACTTCTTCCTTCATGTCGGACTGTGGGTTATGTTTATCGTTTTATTTGTAATGTTTACGATTGTAAATTATATCTTTATTAAAATGTTAAAATTAGGTGCTGAACGTATACTGTCAAATATTCAATAAGAAGATAGATCCTCTGTATTCATGCAGGGGATCTGTGTATAGATGGAGGAGAAAAAGGTGAAGAAAATAGCAATTGTAACAGGGGCAACTCGTCTGAATGGAATTGGTGCAGCTGTATGCAAGGTGCTTGCTCAAAAGGGGATAGACATTTTTTTCACGTACTGGCCAAAGTATGATAAAGCGATGCCATGGGGAATGAGTGATCAAGAACCCTTTTTGCTGAAAAAGGAAATTGAAAGTTACGATGTTCGATGTGAAATGGCAGAAATCAATTTATCGCAGTCTTATTCGCCAAATCGTTTGTTTTATATGGTATCAGAACGGTTAGGTGATCCATCTATTCTAGTTAATAATGCAGTATATTCTACTCATACGAGGATTGAGGAATTAGATGTAGAGCAGTTGGATAAACATTATACAGTTAATGTTCGGGCTACTATGCTATTAAGTTCATTGTTTATAAAACATTATTCACTTAAAACGGGCGGGAGTATTATTAATCTTACTTCAGGACAGTCAGTAAGTCCAATGCCAGATGAATTAGCATATGCAGCAACGAAAGGGGCAATTGAAGCATTTACAAAGTCAGTGGCACCAGTAGCGATGGAGAAGGGGATTACTGTTAATGCTGTTGATCCAGGACCAACAAATACAGGGTGGATTACAGAGGAATTAAAACATTATTTAGTATGGAAATTCCCGCAAGGTAGAGTTGGAGAAACGATGGATGCTGCGCGCTTAATTTCTTTTTTAGTAAGTGAAGAAGCGAAATGGGTTACTGGGCAAGTCATTCACTCGAATGGTGGTTATTCATAAAAATATTATGTTAACAAATGCTGAGAAACAAAAAACGAAAGAAAATTTTATTTTTTTGTATAAATAAAATGTCAAGAAAGATAAAAATTTGATAGAAGAGTATATCGTCATATGAAGATAGTGATTCTTAATGTGACAATATACTCTTTTTCTTTTACTTGCGAGCAGAAAAATGAAGTAGAAGAAACTCGAATATTAAAATGAGTTTATCAGTTTTTGTCCGTATTATTATGAAGATTACTGTCGGAAAGATGATAATTCGTATGAAAAGGGATTTTTTAAGGGGAAATCGAATCGTAAAGGGGAGGATAAATTATGTAAAACATAGGGGGATTTATATGAAAATGAAAAAGGTCGCTATCGCATCGATTACAATTGGTACAATGCTTACTATGGCAGCTTGTAGTCCTTCAGCAGATAAAGAAACGGAAAAGAAAGAGCAAGTAACTGCGCAAAAGGATGGAGAAGCAAAAACGACAAGTGCAGATGAAGCTTCAAAAACAACGAAAGATACTGAAAAAGAAACAAATACTTCTTCAAATGAAAAAACAGATAAGGATGCAAAAAATACGAAAGAATCATCAGGAACAGAAAGTAACGGCAAAACGTCAACTCAAAACGAAAATGTAAAAACAAAAGAAAAAGAAACGACAGGAAAAACGAATGATCAAACGACTAGCGGGAAAACAGCAGATCAAAGCACAAGTACAAGCACAAACAATAACGGAAAGGTAACGAAAGATCCGAAGAAAAGTGTTGCTGTGAAAACGAATGTTAAAGAAGTTGTAGCATTAATTGATAGCTTGGACAAGCAGTTAGCTGCTAATCCGAAATTGGAAACAGTGAATAAGCTTGGCAAACAAATTAACGAAAAGTGGGATGTGATTGAAAAAGAGCTAGAAGCATCACATCCGACGGATTCTAAAACAATCGGTCAAAGTATGTATCCGTTAATTGTAGGGGCGGAGAAGGAAAAGATTGATGTTAATAAAATGAAATCATTAACGACGAAAACGAAAAAAGATTTAAATCAGTTATTGACGAAACTTTCATAGTTTCAAAAGCCTACTCGTGTGAGTAGGCCTTTTTTAGGTTGTTGTAATGTGCACAGTATAACTTATTTATTTTCATTTTCAATTACGATGCGAAAGGAACTGAATGCTTGTTGACTGACATAATCTTCTTCGCTAACTTTATAAGGAAATGGAAAAGCGACGAGTTGAAAATTACTTTCTTGATCCACTGAAGGCAATGTGAAATTAAAGATTTGTCTTGTTTCAGGTGCAACCTTAGTATAAACGACTTTTCTATTGTTAAATATTTCAACTTGTTTCCAATCTTTAAAAGCCACGATTGCGTAAGTCATTTCATCATTTGTTTCATTACCGTTTGATAAAATTAATTGCTTGCCTTCCTTTTCAAAGAAGACAGTTTGTAAGTTCTCTTCACGGTTCGTAACAAATACTGGTTCGTAAAGACCATCTTTTAAAATAGCATCTGGATCTATAAGGGGGAGTTTTATTTTTTCGTTTTCTTTCTGAAGAGGATGCATTGAATATCGCATACTTAGAATATCTTCTAAAATAGCTGCTTTATTTAAGTTATTATCTTTTAATTTGTATTCAGGTTTTTTTATTATTAAAAAGGTTAATTCACTTGCATTAGGAGAAGTGTGTAAAGAGATTTTCGTAGTCATTGAACTGTTTGGTTTCATATCAAAAAAATAGTGTGATATTTCATTAGTAGTATCTTCTATTTTAAAAGGTTTTTGTTCGTAATCTTCTAGAACAATTAATCCATATTTTCGGTTTTCATTAATAGTATGTACGAATGATAATGTTACATTAATTTTATTATCCTCACTAGTAATTGTACTGCCATTGTTAATATGTTGGCCTTGATTATCCTTCAATCCGTAAGAAATAGTATTGGTTTGTTGCTCGCGTTTATTTTCTATGGAAGGTGGATGAGGTTGTATGATTGAAGTATTGAACAAAATATAAATTGTAAGTAATGAAATAAGTAAAACACCGCTAATAATATATATTTGTTTCATAAATAGCACCTCAATATATGTAAAATATTAGAGAAAAAAGATATGCAAGATGCATATCTTTTTTCTCTTTCTTACCAGAAAGCTTTTGTTTCGTGATTCACATCATTATAACCACTTAATTTATAGGTATGATTACCGATAGCGTAATCATCTCCATAATAAATGCTTGTGTTGGTCGCTGTAGCACTTACAAAGGATGATTTTTTTGCACTATTACTTTTCGTATTTACTAATGAGCCATCGCCATTGAAAGTTCTTGCTTTTGCATAAACATAGTCTTCGGTCGTAGTTGATTTCGATTTAGCAACTGCATATGGGTTACCAAAAAAGGGAGTATATACGCTAATGTTAGAGTCATTCTTAGGTGCAGCTGCAATAGTCAAACTAGGAACACTAGATGTTTTTGTTGATTGAATTGTATCAAAGTCAACTAAAACGGGCTGCTTGTCTACAGTATCGATCTCTGAAGCACTTGCGTTATTAGTAAAACCAAAACCTAAAACCGCTAACCCTAAAGTTGTCACCGATAAAGATTTTTTCATATTCACTAATTTTCCCACCTTTTTAAATTTTTGAGTTCGAACTCAATTCATACAATATATGAAAATTTCGAAACTCTCAATGGTTTATCCCATACTTAACTTTTCTTTTACTTTCGATTCAACATGTCTTCATTTGCAAAAAAGCGAATATATCTTCTAATGCTTAGCCAGCAAGGGATACAGGTTTAATTTTATGAAATTCATGTAAATTTAAATCTATTCATGTCAGAATCTCTGTTATTTTTAAGTTCATATGGGAAACTTATTAAAAAAAGGATGGTGACAAAAATGACAATCGATCGAATTTGTACAATTGGACCCGCAAGTAATAATAAAGAAACGTTAGCGCAGTTAATAAAGAATGGTATGAAAATTGTTCGACTGAATTTATCGCATGGCACGCATGAAAGTCATAAAGACATCATTCGTTTAGTGAAATCATTAGATGACTCTACTAAATTTTTGGGTGATGTACAAGGACCTAAAATAAGATTAGGTGAAGTGAAGGGAGGGCAAATTACACTTCAGGCAGGAGATTCTTTTATTTTACATACACAACCAGTTACAGGGAGTAATACAGAAGCGAGTGTTGATTATGAAGGAATACCGAATGATGTGAAAGTAGGCAGTAGAATTTTAATTAATGATGGAGAAGTTGAATTAATTGTTGAAAAGATAAGTACGGACAAAATAGAAACGAAGGTAAAAACAGGTGGCAATATCTCATCTCATAAAGGAGTTAATTTACCAGATGCGGCTGTTCGTTTACCAGCTATTACAGAGAAAGATAAAAAAGATATTCAGTTTCTTTTAGAGGAGAATGTTGATTTTATCGCATGTTCTTTCGTAAGAAAACCTAGTCATATAAAAGAAATACGAGATTTTATACAACAGTATAAAGAAACGTCACCTAATGTAATTGCAAAAATAGAAACGATGGAAGCAATCGAGAATTTTCAGGATATATGTAAAGAAGCAGATGGAATTATGATTGCAAGGGGCGATTTAGGAGTAGAGTTACCGTATCAATGCATTCCGCTTTTACAGAAAATGATGATTCAGGAATGTAATCGAACGAATACATATGTCATTACAGCAACACAAATGCTTCAATCTATGGTAGATCATTCTATTCCAACAAGGGCTGAGGTGACTGATGTGTTTCAAGCTGTACTGGACGGGACGAATGCAGTTATGCTTTCAGCTGAAAGTGCATCAGGAGAACATCCAATCGAAAGTGTGAGAACATTACGTCTCGTTTCAGAATTTGCGGAGCATGTTAAAAAAGATGGACCTTTTGCGATGAAAGATGTACTGCAATTACTGCGTGAGTCTCTGGATGAGTAATAAAAAGAGGGCGGATATGCATCCGCCCTCGTGTTTTTCATTCATACTATTCTTGCTCTTGCTCATCCAAAATCTTTTCAAACGCAGCAGATACTTTATCAAACTCTTCATCATTTTCAATGTATGAAAACTCATTATCTTCTTCTACTTTTAAAAAGAAAATATCAATGTCTTCCTCAGTTTCTGTTTGGATATCTTCAACAAAGGCAACTGCAATATATTCTGCGCCTTCGACATCCATCGCTCCAAGTACTTCTACTTCTTGCTCTTCGTTATTCTCATCACTAAGAGTAAACACTTCGCCAACTTCAATATCAGACATATTCATTCTCCTCCTGTTCGACTCTAAAAAATAGAGTGCTCAAACTGTATACATACTAACATATCTTTCCATGAAAAACCAAATTCATACATAAGAAAAACGACTAATAGTTCTTTAGTATAAGTATCCAGCCATTAGGAGCATTATTTGTGTGTGCTATATTACTTAATCCATTCAACAATTGTATCCATAGTCTGTCTTGTTTTATCACGTTTTGGATCTTCTTTACGGTAACCAAAGGCAACCATAACTGATACTTCAAGATTATCGCCTTGTATAATGCCTTCTTGACGAAGTAAGGAGTCTACTTTCTCTTTATCGAATCCTTCTATCGGACAAGAATCAATGCCGATTTGAGCTGCGCTCGTCATCATATTACCTAAAGCAATATAAGTTTGTTTAGATGCCCAATCAAATACAGTACGATCGGATTGTAATAAGTTAAAATCTGTTTCCTGGAACTTTTTGAAGAATTCATATCTAATTTTTTGAGTGTCTTCAGGCAATCCAATAATATCGTTCATCATATATTTAATATACTCTGCATCATAATGCATATCTTTAATGTTTCTTGAAAGAACAATGACGAAATGGCTTGCTGTTGCAAGTTGCCCACCAGCGCCCCATGAATACGGTTGTAGTTTTTCTCTTAATTCTTTATTTTGTACGACAATAAATTTCCAAGGTTCATATCCAAAAGAAGAAGGAGATAATCTGCCTGTTTCTAAAATGAATTTAAAATCCTCTTCTGAAATTTTGTGCATAGGATCGAACTCTTTACATGCATGTCTGAAATGAAAAGCCTCCATAATTTTCTCTTTTGTAATTTCGTTTGTATTTGTCATAAAAGTTCCTCTTTTCGTTAATTTATTTTGTAAGTAAATTATATTTTTAAAGTAACATAGATACAAGTACGCACATTTATGTGTTATAGTATCAAAAAAGATACTATTGTTAAGGGAAGGGATTTATTATGGATTGTTCAAATGAAAAAAATATAAATTACCCATTTTTAAATAAATATTCTTGTCCAGTTGAAGCGATGGTAGAGGTGATTGGTGGAAAATGGAAAGGTGTTATTTTGTATCATTTATTAGATGGGAAAAAGAGGTTTAATGAATTAAAAAGATTAAAACCTAATATCACACAAAGAATGTTAACACTTCAGCTTAGAGAACTTGAAGCAGATGGCATCATACATCGTGAAGTATACCGTGAAGTGCCACCTAAAGTAGAATATTCGTTAACCGATCTTGGTGAATCACTACGTCCAGTGATTCTATTAATGATGGAATGGGCAACTCATAATATGGAGAAAGTTTTGGAGAGTAGGAATGCACAAAATAAAAGTTAATAGATGAAAGTGGTATAGTAGAGAAGGATATGAATTTTTCTTAAATTGGTAGTGAAATTAGAAAACCATATATTATTAAAATAGGTAATTGGATGTTAAAGTTTTGTAAGATTAAATTGAGTATAATTATTTTATGTAAACTAATTGCCCGGTTATCTATCAAATGAAAAATCTATGTATCGTTGATATAGTGTAAATTATGATAGATATATTCGGAAAATCGTTAATATAATTTCACTTATGAAGGTGTTGTTCATTAAGGGAAAAGGGCTGTCATGCGCGGACAGCCCTTTTTTGTTTACCTGATTTACATTTTGAGAATACTTCACAGTCATAACGTAGTAGGCGTAGTAAAATATTTATTCAATGTATTATTTTTCAAAGAAGTAAGCGGAACCTTCATCTCACTACCTTCCTTCATATTCCGCAGCACAACAGTGTTTGTACTAAGTTCTTCTTCACCAATAATAAGCACATAAGGGATATTCTCTTTATTGGCATAATTAAGGGCACGTTTTAATTTGCGTCCTGCTAGTTCGAGTTCGATTTTTAAGGAAGTGGTAGAACGTAATTGCTGGGCAATTTGTAAGCATTGTAATTCTGTCCCGAGCGGGATGATAAATAGATCCGCTGTAGATGAGATTGTTTCTTTCTGCGATAGTGCTGCATAAATAACGTCTAAACCGAATGAAATACCGACTGTTGGATAGTTCATACTATCACCACGGAATGCTCCAATAATGTTATCGTAACGGCCGCCGCTACCTATGCTAGATGTAATTGAGCCATCTTTTAGGAAGATTTCATATACAGTACCTGTGTACATTGTCAGTCCTCTTGCTAAAAACGGATTGAATATCGTATTTTCATTTATTCCGAGAGCGATTAAATATTGCTGTAATTGTTGCAATTCGTTTACGCCATCGGCAACGAGTTGGTTATTGAAAGCTTCTTTAAAGTCAACAATTGTAAGCTTTAGACAAGATAATACAGTATTACATATTGTATCAGCCATTTCTTCAGAAATTCCGCGCTCTAATACATCTTTTCGTACACCATCAATCCCAATCTTTTCGATTTTGTCTAATGATAAAATGACGTCATTTGTTAATTCAGTAGGGATGTTAATGGCCTGAAGAATACCATTTAACAATTTTCGGTTATTATATTGGATCGATATCTCTAAGTTTAATGTTCGGAACAGCTCAAACGCCATGCTCATGAGTTCCGCTTCAGCCATGACTGATTCTACACCGACAATATCAACGTCGCATTGTATAAATTCACGAAATCTTCCTTGTTTAATTGGCCCATCTCGAAATACTTTCCCAATTTCATAACGTTTAAAAGGGAGGCGGAGGTTCGGGTTCATTGCCACAACTTTTGCGAATGGAATAGTTAAATCGTATCGTAAGGCAATATCACGTTTTCCTTGATCTTGAAGTGTATATATTTCTTTTAATATTTCATCACCACCGCCGTACTTGTAAGACATAAGCTCATACATATTTAACGTCGGCGTTTCTAAAGGTTTGCATCCGTATCGTCCAAACGTATCTTCACAAGCTCTTTTAATTTTATTTCGCAGCACTTGCTCCTCTGGTAAATAGTCTTTCGTTCCTTTTACATTTCTCATTTCCATCATAATCACTCCTTTTTTAAATTAAAAAAAGCTATGCAGGTATAAAAATACCCACATAGCTTTATGAACGCTTCGTGGGTCAACAGGAAAAGCCCTGTACCCACGAAGAAAAATTTTTCTTCGGATACACGGCGTTACGTATGATGATGAAGTTGGAAAGAAGTATTAACATTTCGCATGACAAATCTCTCCTTAACATAAGTTTTTCCAAATTATATCAGATGATTTTTGAATTATCAATATTTTTAGTTTTATGATTTTTTATACTTTCACTTATAAGCATGCATGTTAAGTTTTATAAGAATGGATGTAAACTACATGTAATTTAATACGTGGAGTAGTGGAATTAGATGATATACAACTGGTAGAGGAATCGATGTTTGCGGATATAGGACGCTAGTGATAGTTTGTCTTATGTCATTAAAAAATAAAAGATTATATAAATTATCTATTGAAGGGTATAGGTATTAAAAATACTACTGAAAATTTTTGATGTTGTGGAAATAAATAGTGAATAAGCTAAAAATCTAGATTAGATGCTCTAGTAAAATACAAAAAATTGTCCTTTATATAGGAGTTCTTCTAAATATTATCTTGTAGTACTAAACGTATTATGAAAAACCACTATTTAAATTGAAAGCATACTAGGTGTGGATGGACAATTTTATAAAAAGGTATAGAAAATATTTAACCAGTTAGTGCATATTTGATTTAAATTAATTAATGCTTTAAAATAATCAATATAGAACTAACGTTTGGTTTTGGGGAGGTATTATGGGAATTAGTGGGAAGGAGAAAAATAACTTTTTCAACATTTAAATAGCGAAAAAAAGTATTTATATTTTAGAAGATTGTATGACTATCGTTCAGACGGACTTGTAGAATTTTAGATAAATTTGTAAACTAAATATAATAATATTATTTAGTTTACGGGGGTAGTTATGTTCAAGACAGAATTTGGGACATATGACGGAGACAGTTGGGAAGAACAATGTCAGTCATATTTGAAAATGAAGTATGAATCAGATGGCTATCAAGAAATGCCAGCGAATACCCATGGTGACCTTGGAATTGAAGGATTCACGAGAAGTGGAATCGTGTTTCAATGTTATTGCCCTGATGATGAATATGATTCTGCAAAGTTATATAAACATCAGCGGGATAAAGTGACAAAGGACTTAAATAAATTAAAAAAAAATAAAAATAAATTATTACGATACTTGCAAAATGTGAAAATTAAAAAATGGATACTTTTGACTCCTAAATATACAAACAAAGAACTAGTTGCACATTGTCATGAAAAAGCAATTGAGTATAGAGAAGATGAAGAATTAATAGATTTATTAGACCCTGAATTTGATGTACTTGTTCACGATGAAAAATATTATGTCAGTGAAATTTTTAAAATTAAACAAATTTTAAATGAAAAGATTACTATAAATGTGCCAGTTCCTAATGAGCAAGAGATTATTGATTGGAAGCAATGTCAAACAAGTTCAATCGAAATCTTAGATAGAAAAATTAGTGCATTGTTTGAAGGACTGGATACAGAAATTAAAATACAAAGAACGAATAAGTACATCAATTTACAGGTGAGAAATTATATCAAGGGACAGGAAATTTTAAATCGTATGCAGCAAAATTATAGTTTAGCATACGAAAAACAAGTGAGAATTAAAGATTCCATAGCTGAACATTTAGAAGAAGAGGTATTATTAACGGATTTAATGCCAAAGGCATTATTAAAAGATACAATGAAAAGGTACAAGTCAGCCTTAGAGGGTGAAAAGTTTCATGAGATATTTGAGTTCTCGGTGTATGAGGATTTATGCAGTGAGGCAATTGCGAGCTGGTTAATAGACTGTCCTTTGGATTTTGGAGGGTAATTTATGGATTTACCATTAGATGAAATCAAACAGATCAATTTTAGTAGAAAAAAAATACCGATATCACCAGAATTAAGACCCATGTTTAAAATTTCACAAATTGTATTGATACTATATATTTCTTCAACAAAGCAAACAGCTTCTTTATTAAAATTACAACTTTTTAATTGGGCATTAAAAAGAACAGCTAGATATGACAGATTACTAAAATTAAAAGAAACAAGACATTTTCCAATCATACGTTTTGATCCATTTTTGAATAGGGCACTTAATTATGGAATAGCTATGGAGTTGTTTTCTTTTAATGAAAACACAGGAAAATTCACTTTAACTACAAAAGGAGAAGAGTTTGCTGTATCAATTGAATACCAAGAAGATTTATTAGAAGAAGAAAAATCCTTCTTACATAGTATAAAAAAGAGTTTATCGGATAAATTTTTATCGTCAATCTTTAAAGAGGAGTACCAATCATGAATAAATTGAAAATAAATCGCTTGAAAATTACAATAGAGACGAGTGAGGGGCTTTTTGGTACGGAGATTTCTTTAGAAAATGGGTTCAACATTTTAAGAGCTAGAAATACAAAAGGAAAAAGTTCGTCTTTAAATGCAATTTTATATGCGTTGGGCATTGAAGAGTTATTAGGTGGAAAAGGTGCAAAAACGATGAAACCGGTCCTTAAAGATAAACTTCTTTATTTGGATAAAGAGATTCCTATTTTAGAATCAAAAGTGCAGCTAGAAATTTCAAATAATAAGAATGAAATTATTACACTTACTAGATGGATAAAATCATCAAGTATTGATGATAAATTAATTCGAGTTCATTTTGGGCCAGCGATAGAGTGGAAAATAAAAAATAGTTTGGAAACAAAGGACTTTTATGTTCACTTACAAGGTGCTGCCGTTGAAAAAGCTGGTTTTCATAAGTTTCTAGAGGGATTTTTAGGATTAGAACTTCCTATGGTTCCAAGTTTTGATGGAAAAGATAAACTGTTGTATATACAGTCACTTTTTCCATTGTTCTTTGTTGAGCAAAATGAAGGATGGAGCAGATTTTATGTCCCGATTTCAGGGAATTATGGTATCCGTGATTTATCCAAACGTGCTTTTGAATTTTTACTTGATATGGATGTTATCAGAAATTCAAAAGAAAAAGAAGAGCTAAAAGTACAGAAAGTCTTAATTTCAAGTAATTGGCAGGCTCTTAAACGGGATTTTGAAGGACTGGCTTTTAGTATACATGCTGAAATTCCAAGATTTCCAGATAAACCTACTCTTTTAGATGAATTACATTTGAATGTTGTAGGAGAAGACAATAAATTGATTGCAATTGAAGAAGAGATATTTATTTTAGAAGATAGAATAAAAGAAAAAGAGAGCTTTGGAGTAAAGGTAATTTCAGAAGTTGTTGATGAATATGAGGAGAAAATCCGTGAGCAGGAAACCATAGTCATGGCATTACAAAATGAAGTTAATTCATTTAGGCAGGATTTACGTTTAGAAATCAATAATCAAAAAATAATGGTAGAAAACTTAGAAAATCTAGAAATTGATTTAAAAAGAAATAAAGAAGCTTCCAAATTATATAAGTTAGGATCAGATATAGACTCAACATTACCTCAAGGATTATGTCCAACATGTCATCAGCATGTTGAAGATACGTTAATGCCGAAGGATACAGGGATAAAGCCGTTAGATTTGAATGAAAATATAAAGTTTATAAATGAACAAATAGCGACATTGAAATTTGGGGTTAAGCAATCAAAATTAGTGATTAAGAATAAAGAATCAAGACTTGCTGTCATCTTAGAACATTTAAATGAAGCAAGGAGAGAATTGAGATTATATAAAACGGAACTAAGTGAAAATCCTAAACTACCAACCAAAAGAGAGTTAGATAGGATTGTTGAAATGAAAATCCGATTGAACAAATTGTCTGAGGCGAATGTATCGTTTGAGAAATTGTTAAGTCGTTTTGAAAATATAAAAGGTGAATGGAAAAATTACTTAAAAAGATTGGAAAATATGTCGAGTGAATATTTTTCAAAATTAGACAAAGAGAAATTAGCATATTTTGAAAAATGCTTTCTCATCTTATTAAAGGAATTTAGTTTCTCAAGTATTAAAACGAATGAAATTTCGATTTCTCATGACAAATATACCCCTATTGTTAAAGGGTTTGATATTAAATTTGATTCATCTGCCAGTGATAATATACGTTTAATATGGT
The DNA here is from genome assembly GCF_001816185.2 of Bacillus sp. RZ2MS9. Classification (NCBI taxonomy): domain Bacteria; kingdom Bacillati; phylum Bacillota; class Bacilli; order Caryophanales; family Bacillaceae; genus Bacillus; species Bacillus sp. RZ2MS9. The sequence continues at coordinate 3,222,214 of NZ_CP049978.1, read as the reverse complement.
CTTATATAATAGCTATATTTAAGACAAGTGAGAAATTCGCAGGAAATCATCCTGGTTTGATGGTATTTGATGAACCAGGTCAACAGCAAATGGCTATGAATAGTCAAAAGGAATTGTTTGAAGTTTTAGCAAAGAGTAAAGGACAATCTATAGTAGGTACTTCACTGGAACCGCATGAAATAAAAGAGATTATAAAAGATTTGAATGTGAACTTTATTGATTTAGGGGAAGAGTATATTATTAAACCATTTAAATGAAAATTCTAGTGTACAGATAAAAATAGGATTAATAGTTGTGTTGTTTGAAGATGAGAATTAACAAAAGGACCGTGAAAAATGGTCCTTTTACATTTTGTATTATTTATTAGTTTTTCAGACCTTGTTAATAATGATTGTTATCCTTTTTATTAGAATTAATAGTTGATTTTTCACTATTATTTATGTGAATGTAATTTGTGTTTTTGATATGAATTTCAGGAATCAATGATTTATTATTTTTTCTTTGTTTCCGTATTTTTAAAAAGGAAATTATAAAATATAACAATAGGAAAAATGCAAACCATGGGAAATGTTTCTTTTCTGACGTATATAAAAAGGTAATTAAATTAATGGAAAGAAGAATTCCTAAAGTGATCCGATAATGTTTTATCATCATAAATAACCATTTTCCAATGGTGTTAATTATCTGTAAAAACAAATGAATGCTTTGTAACAATTTATTCACCACCTTTTATGTGTTTTTTAGTAGATATTTCTTTTTATTTTGTCACGGAGAATGAATTAATAGTCGTAAATATTGAGATATAAATAAAATTTATATGAAAAATGGTTTTATATGCGGATTCGGAGCTTATATTAGATTGACAGAAGTGTATGTAAAACGTAATTCATTTGTGGAAAGATATAAATAAATAGTATTTGAATTTATCTACAAAAATGTGAAGTTCCGCAGAATTGTTAAAAAGAGGTGTATAATAAAAGAAAACTTAATAATATGAAATAACCTTTTAAGGAGAACGTTATGAAAAAAGATAAAACAAATGCGATGCGAATATTAGATAAAGAAAAAATTGAATATTCGATGATGTCATATGATCCAGACGATGGGAAAATTGATGGCGTATCAGTAGCCGAGAAAATTGGACGAGAAGTGAGAGAAGTATATAAAACGTTAATCGCTCAAGGGAATAGTAAAAATTATCATGTGTTTATTATTCCGGTAGATGAGGAACTAAATTTAAAAGCTGCCGCAAAAGCAGTAAGTGAAAAGAAAATTGAAATGATTCCTGTTAAAGATATTACGAAAGTGTCAGGATACATTCGCGGCGGTTGTTCACCAGTTGGAATGAAAAAGCTATTTTCTACATGTATTGATGAAAGTGCCCAATCACTTGAAACGATGATAGTGAGTGGCGGGAAAATTGGTATACAAATTGAGCTTAAAGTAGAGGACTTGGCGAAAGTGACGAGAGCGCAGTTTGGTGAAGTAACGAAATAATGATACATAGGAAAAGAAGTTCTAGTTTTATCCCGCTATTCGCCGGGAAGTAAGACCCTCACCTCAAAATTCAGCGGAAGCAAAGAAATTAGATGGGGATCAACTGCCCGTAAAAGCCCGATTGGTGAGGGCTGATTAAAGTTTCACTTTATTGAATTTAGACAATAATTTATAGGATAGTTAGTCCATTATGGGGCTGATTATCCTTTTTTATTTGCAGACTAGATAAGGATTGGATATTCAGTTTAATGTAGGCGTGTAATATGAAACATTTGTTTGGCTTTAGGAGGAGGTAAAGCCTCGATGTAAGAACTTGAAATAAACAAGCAGAGTTTATTCTTAAAGATAGACAAAGAACCGGAGAGTGTTTTAATGAGGAGTCAAGAAATATCCATAAGAAAGCACAAATTGGGGGATGCCAGTATTTTTGAAAAAACACGCTAATAGTATGCAAGATTTTATACAGTTTTTTGGCTAATCCAGTAACAAACAAGAGCACTAAAACCGCGTTAGGATAGGAATGTATAAAATATGTATAGATTCATAGAACTAAAAAAGGGTTCACTTGTGAGAGCAGGGTTGTCCTTTTTCCTCGCTAACGATAATGATGGGTTATGTTAACCTCATATGTATAGAATATACAGTTAACTAAAAATGAAAAGTTTACAATTAAAAATCAACAATAAAAAACAGTAATGTAAAATCACTACTGTTTTTTATTGTTTCTTATAAGTGAATCATTTGTACTCCTGTCTATATAATTTAAACGAATAAATAGCTCCAATAAAGAATACAAAAGCTTCAAATAATATAAAGATTTGACGGAAATTCTCAATATCTTTACCAACTAAAGAAATAAATATAGCATTCATTAGAATTTGAGTAGTAAACATACGAGAAGTAATTTTTAAATAAATAGTATTTGTTCTTTCAACCGGTTTACCAATTTTTTTGTAAATAATAATAAGTGCAATTACTGAACCCAAAAATAGAAGTGCTGTAAGTCCTACAACGATATTAAAATTGGCTGTACTTTCTAACATCCATTTATTTAATAGATCAATCATTATTATCTTCCTTTCCTACATAAGAGAATATTTTGTTCTTCTTTTTCACTATAATAAAAAAAGGAAAAAGAAAACATCGAACTTTCTTACAAACATTCGTGTATTCTTACAGTTTTGTCATTTTGTAAATGTATTCATCGCCCTGTTTTTCACTATTTTCTTTGGAAAACATAGTGAATTACGAGAAAGGGCGCTACAAAATCAACTTCCGAGAACAAAAATTATGTAAATAAGCTGTTCACTGGATTCTCGTAGAAAACTGTGGTGAGATAAAATTTTTGATTTTGTAGCACTTTAAAATCTTAGCTAGAGGGCTATTTATCGGTATCCCACAATAAAAAGGCAGGAACATATCAAATATGCTCCTGCCTTTGATTTTATTAAGTTTAATATCTATGACCTAAATATAATAGAATTTGGAGCTTCTTTTTATTTTAAGTAAATTGGGTAATTAGACTATAACATTAATGTTTATCGTTGAATATCATAATAATATAATGGAGGTGATGTTATATGGCTCTTACTACAGGACCAATTGAAAACGTAGGAAATCAACCTGCTAATGCAAATAGAGTTAGGGTGAAAATCCTTAACCGTACTGCGGGCCCACTTACTGGAGTAGCTAGAGTTTTTAGACTTGACGGTTCATTAGTATTAATTGAACAGGTAAACTTCAATGTGAATTCTAATGCTTCTACTTTTGTAACTCTAAGTTTAGTTCATCCTGCTTTTGGACAAGCATTTGAATATGAAGTTCAAATTGTTCCTAATCAACCTGGTGGACTATATAGTGTTTATGGACTAACAGCTGACAGTGTTATCATTACTGCACAACGTATTGTGAACTCAGAATTGACACAGTTTCTTTAATTAAAATAGATTGGTGCCTACATGGTATCCAATCTATTTTTGTACGTATTATTCAGGGAAAGAAAGGTTTTACACAAAAATAAAGACAGTTATGGAAAAGGGAAAAGTCGAGCTATCATCTTGATTTTTATTATTTCTGTCTTAGATTGTATCTGTTTTGTGGCACGGTTTTCTTTGAATGCATTTTATTCAAACTGTTTTTTAAAGTATTTATCAAATATGCATTATTGCATAAATAAATTTAAATTTATAAGTTAATATTAAACTACTTTTAAATTGTAAAGAATATTTTAATAATCTTTATAGGAGAAGGATATTTCTTGTTAAAAGTGAAATTGTTTGGAATGTGAATAAATAAAAAGTTTAGAAGTGATACAGACTGGATAGAGTCTTGTATTAAATAAACAGAAAAGGGGTAGGGGTTTCTAAAAGGTTTCGGGAGTTAGAAAGCATTTTTTAGTGAATAGCTTCAAATTATATTTTAAAGGGGAAATGGGTATATGAAGTTTCGAAATACAAAGCTTGCTATGATTACACTGTCTTCATTTTTTATTTTAGGTTCTGCATCTCTATCATTCACAGATACTATACACGGTGAAGTAGCTCCTGCATCAGCACAAGAGAGTATTGTGAAAAATTATGACGATACATATTATAATAACGCAATAGGAAAAACGGGTTTAGAATTAAAGAAGAAACTGCATAATATTATTGATAATCATACAAAGCTATCATACAGTGCGGTTTGGGAAGCGCTAAGAGATACTGATGAGGACCCAAATAATAAAAATAATGTGATACTCTTATACACTGGTCGTTCGCAAGGGAAACTTACGAATGGATCAGGAGTAAATAACTGGAACCGAGAGCATGTTTGGGCAAAATCTCACGGTGACTTTGGAACGACTGCAGGACCTGGAACAGATCTACATCATTTAAGAGCGACGGATGTATCTGTAAATAGTTCACGTGGAAATCTGGATTTTGATAATGGTGGTGTGAATCATTCTGAAGCGACAGAATGTAAATATGATAGTGATTCTTGGGAACCTCGTGATAGTGTAAAGGGAGATATTGCTAGAATGCTGTTTTATATGGCTGTTCGTTACGAGGGAGACAACGGCGAAATAGATTTAGAACTAAATGAAAAAGTGAATAACAATAAAGATCCATACATGGGGAAACTATCTGTTTTATTAAAATGGAATGAACAAGACCCGGTCGATGATTTAGAGCGAAAGCGTAATGAAGTGATTTTTACAAAATATCAACATAACCGCAATCCTTTTATTGATCATCCTGAATGGGTAAATAAAATTTGGAACTAAGATTTTTAAAGGTATTATATTTTGATAAAAGGGATTGATCATTATGATCAATCCCTTGTTAGATTTTTACTAGAATAAATGATTTTTATAGGACTAGTGAGGGAAATAGAATAGATATTTATATGGAACGATAGTACTTATTTATCTAGTTAAGTATTTAGTAAGGTCCCCACTCAATATTCACCCCAACAATAAGAAAAACAAGTCCGATGATAAACCAAATGAGTGCAAGTGGAGCCATGAAACGAATCCATTTTCCATAAGAAATGCCGCTTGCTGCGAGAACGCCCATTAAAACACCGGAAGTTGGATTAAGGCAGTTTACTACACCCTCGCCGAGCATAACAGCCTGTACTGTAACTTGGCGTGTAATGTGCATGAAATCAGCTAATGGAGCTAATATCGGAATAAAAATAACCGATTCTCCTGTCCCGGATGAAATAAGGAAATGTAATGCGGCACTACTTACGTACATACCGATAACGCCAAATACAGGGCTTTGTCCTTCAAGAGACTGTGCGAGCTGGTTAACGATTGTATCAAGTAATTTTCCTTGTTCTAAAATGACTGAAATACAGCGAGCCATTCCGACGATTAAAGCACCATATATGAGATTTTGGCAGCCCGCTAGAAAAGTAGAAGCGATATCGTTTGCTTTCATGCCACCTATTATTCCGGCTGTAATTGCTATGAAAATAAAAGTAGCGGTCATTTCTGCGTCCGTCCAATGTAGACGAAAAGCGCCTATTAAAAATGCAATTAATGATAAAGCTGAAACGAGTAAAATTAATTTATGACGTATCGTCCAAGGAACTTCTTTTTTCTCTGCTTCCTTTTCGCTTGAAAGGGCGTTACTTGGAAACCAGTTATCGCCAAGAATGCTTCCTTTATTCGATTTTTTCAAGCGCTTTACATACCAATTAATATAAAGGATAGTGGCAAGTAAAAAAGATATATAGATAGCTGTGCGTAAACCAATTCCCGAAAACATCGGAAGTTCTGCGATCTTTTGTGAAATGCCTAAAGGTGAGGGGGATAAAATAGTAGCGTTAAAACCAGCATAAGTGCCTAAATAAATAATTGCTACACCGACGATAGCGTCCCATTTTAATGTGCGTGCAACGATGATACCGATGGGGATAAAACCGATAACTGAATTAACGATAATGCCAGTCGTTCCGAGAATAGAAAAAAGTGCGGCAACGATACAAATGAAAAGTAATTGCTGATTACGAAATTTGTTTATAACATGATAGATTAAACCGTCAAGAGCACCTGTTTTTTCAAGAATGGCAATGGCACCGCCTGTAAATAAAATTAAAAAGATGATCGGAGCAGCAAGTGTCATTCCTTTTTCAATAGCGGTAAAAAAAGAAACAAATCCTACAGGTGATTGCGGAACAGAATGATAGCTACCTGGTATTGTCGTTGTAACGGTCCCGTTTGTAACTCTTTTAAATTCTCCAGCAGGAACAAAATACGTAGCAATGGCGCAAAGTAAGGCAATAAAAAATAGTAGTACGTACGCATCAGGCATTTTAAACTTTTGTTTACTAGGTTGTTTTTTTGCCTCAGTTTGTATTTGCATAAAATTCCTCCTTCTTCATTTTATTAATTTCAATATTCTGAATTCAATCTGTGAAATAGATTATAATAAAGGTAGCTTCTTAAGGCAATAGTTTTTGTATCCTTTTCCCGTACATACAAATTATTGCAATATTAGACAGGGAAACGATAATAAGCCAAGAATATGTTATGTAGAAAGAAAAAGGAAAAGAGGGAACAAGATGTGGAAAACTACAGATCTATGTGATGAATTTGAAAAGGAATTACAAATATGTCGCCAGTCTTTTCGGTCTTTTGGGAAGAAAGAACAATTCCACGGGAAAATTGCAACTGTAAAAGTGAAAGATGATAATGTACTAGTGAAGGAAGGATTGCAAACATTACCAGAAGGAACAGTATTAGTTGTTGATGGCGGAGCGTCTACTAATTGTGCGTTACTTGGTGATAATTTGGCAGCTATTGCGGAAGAAAGAAAGCTAGCAGGAATTATTGTGAATGGGTATGTTCGTGATTCTAGTGAACTAAAGAATATTAATATTGGTATTTTAGCGTTAGGAACGATGCCAAATAGAAGTGTGAAAGAAGGAAAAGGAGAACGAAATATTTCATTGCACTTTGGACAAGTGGATTGGAATCCAAATGAATATGTCTATGCGGATGAAGATGGCGTCATTATTAGTGAAAAGAGTTTACATAGTTAAGAGTTAATAAGTTATTATTCTTAGAAAATAAATCCGATAAAGCATGGACAAAATTCTTTGTCAATAGTAAAATAATACAGAAATTTAAAATTTACAGAATGTATAGGTTTATCGTTTTACGATAACTTAAATGGAAGTAAGTTGTGCCAAGAAAAGTGAATGTTATCACAATGATACGTTCATAAACAAAATTATTTTTCCTATACAAATATAGCCGCGAATAATGCGGGTAGGAGGTGTTGTACATTTTTGTTCGACACTTACAAAAAGAGAGTGTCAATCGCACGCCCTTGAAGGGCCTTTTTTTGTGTAAATGGTAGTAAGGGAGGAAATTTTGGGATGGCAATGTTGAAAAAGTGGCTGCTTACGTCGTTAATGGCAGTGACACTTGTATTTGTTTCTTTTGCGAATACAGTACATATTACGTTTGCTGAAGAAAATACAGCAAAACTTGCAATTATTGGGGAATCACAAAAAGGCATTATGTTATGTCCGAAAGAAGAGCAAATTAAAGATGGGGAAACAGCTTTAAGTTTGCTGCAAAAGGTCATGGGGGACAAGGTAGAATCTGAAACGATGTCGTTTGGAACATATGTAAAAGGCATCGATGGTTTAATGGCCGGGGCTACAAGTGCTTGGCTGTATGATGTAAATGATAAGTCTGCAGAAGTCGGAGCAGATAGTTATAAATTAAAATCTGGAGATGTTGTTGTCTTTCGCTTTGTTTCAGACTGGAGCAATATAAGCCAGGAAACATTGAAAGAAACGTTAGATAAGTTCGGGACGTGTAAAACAGAAGAACCTAACGGTGGCAAAACAGAAGAACCAGAACCAGAAGGTGAAAATGGTAAACCGACAGTCGATCCAAAACCGGAAGATGAAAATGGTAAACCGACAGTCGATCCAAAACCGGAAGGTGAAAATGGTAAACCGACAGTCGATCCAAAACCGGAAGGTGAAAATGGTAAACCGACAGTTGATCCAAAACCAGAAGGTCAAGATGATAAAAAAACAGAACAACCACAGCAAGAGAACATTCAAGTTCCAAGTGCACAATTAAACGAAGCCATTTCTAAAACATCAGATAAGATGTTACAAGATGGAATTGAAAGTGACTGGGTAGCTGTAGCGCTTTCTCGTTCTGGAAAGAATGTGCCAATTGAGGCAAAATTAAATTATGTTAAGTCAGTAACTGAAAAAGTAGAAAAGCGTATTAACCGTTTTTCAGCGACAGATTTAGCTAGAACAATTATTATGATGAATGCAATGAGTGCAGACCCTAAAAATGTAGGTGGACATAATTTAGTTCAAAAATTGTATGAGTCAGATAAAGTGAATTCTGTTACAGGTTATGCATTTGCTTTACTTGCATTTGATACGAAGAAGTATGAGATTCCAGTTGAATCAAAATGGAACAGAGTTGCTCTAGTGGAAGCACTGTTAAATAATCAGCATACAGACGGTGGATGGACTTATAATAGTTCAGGTAGTAAAGATAGTGCTAGTAGCGTTGATGTAACAGGTATGGTTTTATCAGCATTAGCTCCTTATCAAGAGCGATCAGATGTGAAACCAGCTATACAAAAAGCTGTTGCGTATTTATATAACGAACAGCTGCAAAATGGCGGTTTTTCAGCTGATGGACAAGAAAATTCAAATAGTACTGCGCAAGCAATTATTGGATTATCGCTTGTTAAAGATGTAGATCAAAATCGTCTTCATAAGGCAATGCAAAACCTATTATCATATCAACTTTCAAATGGTGAATTTAAATGGTTACCAAGTGATCAAAATGGTAACGGAATGGCTACAGAACAGGCTCTTTTAGCATTACTTCAATTTAAGGAAATGGGAAAATCTATTTATGATTGGTCTAATGTAGACGCTGGTGATGTAATTAAGCCAAAACCGATTGAAGAGCCAGAAAAGGTCGTTGAACCAGAAAATAATGTAGTAGAAAAAGAAGTTACTGAAGAACCGAAAGAACAAAAACAAGTACAACAAGAAACAAAAGATGAAAATCTAAAAGTAGTTGTAGATAACGAACCGGTTAAGAATAAAAAAATCGGAAACGGTAACAGTCTACCAAAAACAGGAGCATCTTCTCATAGTCCAGCAACAGAAGTAGGTATGGGTGTATTATGTATTGCTTCTGCATATGTATTATGGAGACGTAAAGCAGCTTAACAAAAAATTAGGAGCAATTATTTGCTCCTAATTTTCGTATGAAAGGTGAGAGATAGGATGAGTAAGGTGAAATGGTTCATTTCTTTACTGCTTTCGCTCGGGCTACTTGCCGGATGTGAAGAGGCAGCTGTAAAGCCTGAAAAGAAGGTAGAACCGAAGCAAGAAGAGGTAGCGAAACAAGAAGAACAAAAAGATGAAGCGAAGCCAGAAGAAAAAGCAGAAGAAAAGCAAGCTGAATCAGAGCAAAAGCAGCAAGAAGAACAGAAAGAGAAACAAGAACAAAAAGTAGAAGAGAAGCCGAAAGAGGAAAAGCCGCAGGCACAACCAGAGGTAAAGAAAGAAGAGAAACAACAGGAACAACAGGAACAACCGAAAGAGCAACCTGCTGTAAATAAGCAACCAGAGCAGCAACAAGTACAAGAAGAGAAACAACAACCGAAAGCACCAGAAGTAAAAGAAGAAGCAAAGGTTGTGAATCAGCCGAAAGAAACACCGAAGCAGGAGCAAAAAGTTGATCCGAATAAAGGTGGAAAAGACGTAACTCTTCCAGCACCACCGAAACCAGTACCACCTAATCCACCAGCACCACCGAAACCGCAAGCAAAACAAGTAACAATCTCGGTAAAAGGAAATAACGGATATATAATGGGTGCGAAAAAGATGGATATACAAGATGGCGATACTGTGTATAAAGTATTACAACGTACAGGATTAGATGTTGATGCAAGCGGATCTAGAGATAGTATTTATGTAAAAGGTATTAATGATTTATATGAAAAAGATATTGCGGATACTAGTGGATGGAAATATCGTGTGAACGGTGCTTTTCCAAACCATAGTGCTGGTGTAGCTACGGTAAAACCAGGAGATACAATTGAGTGGGTATACGTATTACAATAAGAAAGGCATTCGGTAAAGGGCTATGAAAATAAGTTTTTCTTCTTTACATCCTTTTGTGAATTTTTTCTATTATATCGGGGTGATGATACTATGTATGATGTGTCTTCATCCTCTTTTTTTAATTGGAGCAATAGTATTAATTATTATGTTAAATGTGATGCAAGGAAATAGCGAAAAGATAAGAAAGATGCTACCGAGCATAATTGTTTTCTTTTTTATGGTAATTTTATTTAATTCGTTATTAACGCATAGAGGTCGAACTACGTTATTTTGGTTAGGTGATAGCCGTATTAAGCTTGAGGCGATTATGTTTGGAATAGTAATGGGGTTATTACTAGTTGCAGTTATGTTTACGTTTGCGTCATACAATGATATTATTTCCAGTCATAAATTTTTATATTTGTTTTCAAGAATTTCACCGAAAGTTGCATTGTTAACGATGATTACAGTGAGATTTGTTCCTTTGTTTATAAGGCGATTAAAGAAAATCACACTCGTTCAAAAGACGAAAGGTGTGCAGGTAGATTCAGGTTCGATAATTGAACGCGTCAAAAATGGTATGCAATTGCTGCAAGTATTATTAATTTGTTCATTAGAAGATGCACTGCAAACGGCAGATTCTATGCAAGCTCGTGGATTTGGTGTAACGAAGCGTACGACGTATATTCGCTATAGAATGGAAAGGCGTGACTGGTATACGCTCAGTTATTTAATCATTCTATTTATAGCTGCTATTATATGTAGTAATTATGGCGGAGGGAAATTGATTATTTATCCGAAAGTCGAATCGATTCTATTTCAACAATACGATGGGATGATGTTTGTCGTATTTACGATGTTTATTAGTTTACCAATCATAATGGAAGGGAGAGAATGGATATGGTGGCGCATGCAGAAATAAACAATTTATCATTTGTATATGCTGATGAAAACGAATATGCGTTACAGCATATTTCTCTTTCTGTTCAAAAAGGTGAGTTTATTGCACTTGCTGGAGGATCGGGATCTGGGAAGACGACTTTATTAAAACATTTTAAAAAGGAGTTACTTCCAATTGGTACGCGTTCTGGAGAGATATTTTATGAGGGTGTTTTAATAGAGGAAGTAGCTGATTTGTTATCTGCCCAAGAAATTGGCATGGTATTTCAAAACCCAGAAAATCAGATCGTTATGGATACAGTAATTCAAGAATTAGCATTTTCTTTAGAAAATATCGGATTATCATCACATATTATTCAAAAAAGAATAGCAGAGCTTATTAGCTTTTTAGGATTTCAAGATTTATTGCATCAATCTGTTCACACGTTATCTGGTGGGCAAAAGCAACTTGTTAATTTAGCTGCGGTATTAGTTATGCAGCCGAAATTGCTATTATTAGATGAACCGACAGCGCAGTTAGATCCAATCGCTGCAAAAGAGTTTTTAGGATTATTAAAACGGATTAATGAAGAACTTGGAATTACGATTATTTTAAGTGAACATCGTTTAGATGAAGTTATCCCGCTTGCAACACGCGTTGTTTGTATGGATAATGGCCGTATTATGTATGATGGTAGTCCTAAAATTGTTATTACGGATATGTGGGGAGTAGAATCATTCCGTCCATTTATTCCGCAAATTCCAAGGCTATTTTTAGAGTGGAATGTGAGAGATATTCCGTTTACAGTGCGAGAGGCGCAAATGAAAATGAATGATTTTGCAGCGATATCATATGTAAATGAGCCAATAGCACAAAGTGAAAAGCAAGAGGTAATTTTAAGCGCAGAGCATATTTCGTTCCAATATGAAAAAAATAGTCCGCTTATTTTACATGATTTATCAGTTTCGATTGAAAAAGGAAAATGGGTAGCGCTCGTTGGGAAGAACGGTACAGGTAAGTCTACACTGTTAACGATTTTAGCAGGATTACAAAAAGCGAGAAGAGGGAAAGTAAAGTGGAACGGAAAAGTGATACATAAAATTGATTCGAAAGAACGATTTAAAAGTATTGGATATGTATCGCAGCATCCGTATTATCATTTTACATTTGATACAGTATGGGACGAGGTTTATGAACGTGCACGTGAATTATACGGAGAACAAGGAAAAGAAATAGCAGAAGATAGGCTAAAACAGTTTTGGTTGTATTCGCTTAAAGAACGCCATCCGCACGATTGTAGCGGAGGAGAGCAACAATTACTTGCGCTATGTACAACGTTATTATCAAAGCCAACGCTATTATTACTGGATGAACCGACAAAGGGGTTAGATCCATGGAAGAAAGAAAGAGTAGGAGAACTATTTAGGGAGCTGCAAAAAGAAGGAACAACAATTGTAATGGCGACGCATGACATTGAATTTGCAGCGAAATACGTTGATCAATGTATGATGTTATTTGACGGAACAGTCATTATGAATGATGCACCGAAAGAATTTTTTAGCGGGAACTTCTTTTATACAACATCTATTAATCGATTCATTCGAAAAGAATTGCCATATGCATTAACGTGGGAGGATGTGTACGAAGCGTGTCCAAACGATATGTTGCATTCATAATATGTATCTTTGCAGTAATAATCGGCACATTACTTCTTACGACACTTGTCATGGACGGTTATTACATGTTAAGTAGTTTGTTTATATTAGCGGTTATTATGTTACCTTTCTATATCCGTTTTGAAAGAAAGGCGTTTGTTTCACGTGAAATTGTTCTCGTTGCTGTATTAGCGGCAATTGCAGCAGTAAGCCGGGTGCCATTTTCTATTTTACCAAGTGTACAACCAACTTCTTTTGTCATTATCGTTTCTGCAATTGTATTTGGTAGTGAAACTGGTTTTATGATTGGTGCTACAGCAGCGATTGTATCTAATATTTTTTTAGGACAAGGTCCATGGACACCGTGGCAAATGTTTTCCTGGGGTATGATTGGTTTTATAGCAGGTTTACTTTGTAATACATTTTTTATGAAAAAGCTATGGGGAAGACTTCTTTACGGAGTAATTGTTGGCTTTTTATTTGGCTGGATTATGAATTTCTGGGGCCTTCTCGGTTTTATACGAGAAGCAACGTGGGAAACTGTCATTTCGTATTATATCGCAAGTTTTTACTTTGATTTGAGCCATGCGATTTCGAATGTTATTTTCTTATTACTATTTAGTACTTCATGGATTACGATTCTTACAAGATTTAAAAAGAAATACGGTATATTAGATGAGCATAACGTGACATAGAAAAGCATACTCATATAAGGTAGGGTCGCGACTTACATATTCGTTTGCCTCTTTCATGCTTCTTACATATTGTAAGGAGCATTTTTTTGTCAAAAAATCGATTTAATATACATCCGTTATTATATAAAATTATTTGTATAATGGTAGGTGAGAACTTTTTTCAAAAGTGAGGTGTATAGTTAATGAAGTTAGTTATTCCAAAGCAACATGGTGCATGGGCTATGCTTGTTATTCCTTTTTTATTAAGTGTCATACTTGGGAAACCTACTATTTATCATATTCCATTGTTTTTAGCGTGGTTTTTTATCTATTTAGCCACGTATCCATTTCTTACGTACATAAAGCAAAGACGAAAAAAAGAGTTTTTACAAGCTGCCATTGTTTATTTCAGCATTGCGTTCCTATTTGGGATGATTTCTTTATTATATGAGTGGCGAATTCTTTTATTCGTAATAGTAATGATTCCATTATTTATAGTGAATATGTATTACGCACGTCAAAAAAATGAAAGAGCACTATTAAATGATATTTGTGCGATTATTGTGTTTTGTATCGGTGGATTAATTAGTTATTACTTTTCAATGAAGCAAATCGATCATACAGCATTATTCATTGCACTTATTTCATTTTTATACTTTTTAGGTAGTACGTTCTATGTGAAAACGATGATTCGTGAAAAAAATAACCCGAAGTATCGTCTTATATCTTGGGGATATCATATCGTATTAACAATAATCATATTTGTGATTAATCCGTGGTGTTCTCTTATTTTTATACCAAGTGCCATTCGAGCAATTGTGTTGTATGGCAAAAAAATTTCTATTATAAAAGTAGGAATTTTAGAAATTGCTAATTCTGTATATTTTTTAATCATAACGGCAATAATTATGAAGTATGCCATTTGAAAAAACTTCCCATCAATTGATGGGAAGTTTTTAATCTTTTTCTAAAATGTGAACGGTGTACTCGCAACGTTGAATAGCTTGTTCAACAGCATAAAGTGATTGTTCAATACGAGCGCGATTAAAATCTTTTTCAACTGTTTCGAGCGCTTCTTCTAAACAATTTTTAGCTTCTTGTAATGATTGAAAAGAATCTTGTACATATCCGCGAGCATTTTGATGCATTTCATAATCCTCCTTGCGTGTTCGTATATGGGTAGTATGAACAGTAAGGAAGAAAATATAATTTGTTATATTTATTTGACAATTAAAGTGGAATTACGTATAGTAAGAATTAAGTGAATATTTTCTTATCCAGAGAGGTGGAGGGACTGGCCCGATGAAACCCAGCAACCGCGATGCAGGTGCTAATTCCAGCAGAACATATTTGTTCTGGGAGATAAGACGAAGATATATACGTAACTTCTTCTTATCGGAGAGGTTTTTTTATTGCAAAAAAACCGATTACGAAAATTTATATTAAGAAGAAAGGGGTTGCGCATTACTGTGACACTCGAAAAATACGTAAAACTGCGTAGTACAGTTTATGAATATATGATAGAGCAAGATAAGCCGATATCATTGTTAGATATTCAAGAACATATCGTTTCGCATCATGAAGGAAAATTCACGAAAAAGATGTTGCATCAATTTTATTTATCAAGATTATTAGATGAACTAAAACTGGATGGGAAAATTACATTAGCTGATGAATATCTCTATGCTGAAAAAGGGGTATTGTATAAGGCGAGAAAAGGGAGCTAAGCTCTCTTTTTTTCTTAAAATAACGGAGTATGTAGAGTAAAAGACTGCTAAAGCAGCCTGATACAGGGAATGGTGTTGAGTGTGTAGTGTCAAAAATTGAATGTGCCTGAAAGAGGCAATTCATATCGGCTGCAAATGAAAAGAGACACCTTCGCCGAATAGGTGTCAGTCGTTTTGTCATATAGACTTGCTATTTGACAGTTATTAGAATAACATACAGGATTTTTGAAGTCAAAAGGGAATTAAAGGAAGGGGTACAATTATGTACGCTTACTTATTAAAAGATATAACGAAATGGATCCCAAAGTACATTGTAGATAAGGGATATGAATATTATGAAGATGGACATGTAGAAGATGTTGAAATACATGATAAAAAAGTGTTTGCTTTCGTTACTGGAAATGCCGGAAATTATGAAGTAGTTATCGATCTCGAAGATTTTTCAGAAAGTAGCTGCGAATGTCCATATGAGAATCTTTGTAAGCATATGGCGGCAGTTGTTTATGATATTCAAGGTGCTGGTGAGAGTGCAGTTAAAGAGAAACTGAAAGATTTAGAAAAAGAAGAGTTACTTATATTATTAAATCGATTATTGCAAAGTTCGAAAAACGTGCAAATTGTAGAGAAGATGTTAAAGAAGGAGAAACTTTAATGTATAGAGGGAGTTGTTATGTAGTGAACGTACTAATTGTATACGCTCATCCTAATCCTTCAAGTTTTAACGCGGCGATTTTCAATCATGTGCAAAAAGGACTACCGGAAACAAATCATTCAGTTACGCTGCTTGATTTATACAAAGAACAATTTGATCCAGTCCTCGTATTTAATGAAGAGAAGAAAAGGCTCGTACATTATGAATGAAGTCGACCGTATTATAAACTGTGTTCAGTATGATGGCGAACTTTTTCGGAAGTATGTTACGTGTTTACTTCAATTGAAAAAATGTAGTAAAACATTTCAGCAAATTCAAATAGAGTTAAGAAATGACTACTTGATAAGAGGAATTTGTGAAAGAGAAGTAGATGAGGTAGTACAGGGAAGTAAAGAATATGAAATGCATTTTCTTCCTAAAGTATTACAGTGGAATTTTTTGAGGGAAAATCCACATTTAATTGAAAAAGTGTGTGAAGATTTTTTTGCATTTGAGTCATTACATCTTACGGAGGTAGAGTAGAGTGGAAGAAGATTATAAATTGCATGGGAAATAAGTGATTTATTATGTAAAAAAGCTAGTATAAAACTAGCTTTTTGTTTAAATAAATAAGAAACATAGACTAATGATAAAACCCGCATATAGTAAGTTCACAACACAAAATCCCATAATGTCACGAGCACCTAAACCAGCTATCGCTAATGCTGGTAATGCCCAGAAAGGTTGAATTAAATTCGTCCAAGCATCGCCCCATGCAATTGCCATTGCTGTTTTTGCAGCAGGTACACCAAGTTCAGCGCCAGCTGGAATCATAATTGGTGCTTGCACAGCCCATTGACCGCCGCCAGATGGAACGAAAATGTTAACAATGCCAGCACTTAAAAATGTAAAGAGCGGAAAAGTCGTTTCATTTGAAATGCTAATAAAGAAATTAGAAATAGCTCCTCCAAGTGAAAGTCCTTCACTATTTGCTCCAATCATCATGCCCATAATTCCTGCGTAAAACGGAAATTGAAGTAAAATGCCAGAAGCACTTTTCGTAGAGTCTGAAAAAGCGCGAATATACTGAATCGGAGTACGGTGGAAAATAAGACCTGCAATTAATAACATAAAAATCACGATATCGAGAGTAAGGTTAAAACCTTTCGTATAAAAGTAATTGAAAATATAAATGAGACCTAACAATCCAACGCAAAGTGTAATAATAATGCTATTTTCCATCTTTTCAGCGAACGTATTTTTTTCTACTTCTTGAGCAGCGGCTTCTTCATGGAACACGCTAGGATCTACTGTAATCGTATGTTTTTCATCTGGATGCATCGCTTTATTAATGAGAGGCATCGTAACGAGAAAAATAATAACTGGAACGAGAGCGTATGGTGAGAATAACGTTTCTGTTATTGGAATCGCCTCTTTAATACTTCCAGCAGTCGTTTTAATTAACGTTTCACCGCCTGTTGCTAACGTAAGAGGGATAGAGGCTGAAAGACCGGCATGCCAAATGAGAAACCCAGAGTAAGAAGAGGCGATTGCTAGTCTATAATCTAATCCGTCCAGCTGCCTTGCCACTTCTTTTGCGTATAAAACAGATACAACAATTCCAAAGCCCCAGTTTATGTATGCACCAAGTAAACTTACAATTGAAATGGCAATAATGCCTTGTCCATTCGTTTTTGGTAGTCTGGCAGCTTTCGTTAATCCTTTTTTTATAAGAGGAGCATTTGCTAAAGCAGATCCAGTCACGAGTACAAGTGCCATTTGCATAGAAAAGGCGAGGAGTCCCCAAATTCCATTACCCCAGTGATTAATCATTTCTACAGGGGTTTGGTGAGTCGCAAACATACCAAAGAAGATAACGAAAACAGTTAGTAAACATGATAAAATAAACGGTTCTGGCAAGAAGCGTTGCACTAAGGCGACGCAACCATTTGTAAAGGAACGAAACAAAATAGATCAGCCTCCTTATGTATATGTATTACAATTATTCGAGGTTGTTTAGGAGATAACCTCTAATATAAAGAAAATTCAGATATTTATAGGATGATAATTTATTGATAGGTTGATATAGAGCCTTGTATCAGATTCTGCTTTTAATATACTAGAAGAAAACGGTTGGAAATGGGGTAGCACTTATAGGGATAGTATAGAGAAAGGTTACTAGCTGGCTTCAAAGCAACGGTTGCAAAGGGAGAGGAGATTCAATACAATAGTGTTGTATTACATGAGAAATATGTTTTAGCATAAATCTAGCTAAAAATGTTTATACAAATACATTTAAAATTGATGGGGGAATTATGATCAAAAGTTTTTATCTTTTAAAGCCTAAAATGTTTACGGCAGATATGTATTATAAAGTTTTTATTACAGGTGACTGTATATATTTTATAAAGATTGGCGGACAGTTTCATAGTCGACATGCTTATAAAAAACAATTACCTGGTATTTCAGAGCTATTGTTTTTGTTCTGGTTCAAAAAAATTGAGAAAAAACAATTAAACTTAGAAACTGAAATAGATACAAAAATACATACTGGCGATGTACATGAACTCTTGCAATTAAAGAATAACTTTTCAATTGAAATAAATACAATTGAAGAGGTAGTATTAAATAAACGAGGAACGTTTCATACAGGTTTTAATGATAATGGAACAATTTCCTTTATGTTAAAAAATGGTCAAAAAATAAAGTTCATCATCCCGGAAGAAACTTTATTTTCATCTATAGAAGAAATTTTCGACCAATATGAACAGACAATCTTTGTAAGGGAAGTGTTTTAACGAATTCTCCAAAAGGTGTGGATGTATTAGTTAAACACTTAATTAAACATGTAAACTGCTTATATAAATTTTGATAGGCGTATTTTAAGCAGTTATTCTTTCAGTATCTTCTAATATGTAGGAGTATAAATAAAATATCCCAACAAGAAAAAGCTTCCACTACTGTGGAAGCTTTTCTAAATAATGTGCAATATCAATATACATATTTGAATAAACCGAATGTATTTCATTACTTGGCGTTGCGTTAGAAGAGAAATGAACGATTACCATATTTGCTTTCGGATCGATGTAAAGTGTTTGTCCGTAACTACCTAACACTTCAAAAGCACCTTGTTCATTGTGCGGAATCCACCATTGATTATGATAAGAAATAGAAGCTCCAGGGCCAATTGCAAGTTCACCTTCTTGGACATTTTTTACACTTTCTGTAATAGAAGAAGGGAGAATTTGTTTTCCGTTATATTCCCCGTTGTTTAATAGTAATTGCCCAAATCTCGCCATATCTCTAGCAGTTGCATTTAATCCAGCACTAGCTTGTTCTATTTTTGTTTCATCTGTAACGTAATACGCGTTTTTTTCCATACCAATTTGAGACCAAATTCGTTCACTTACATTTTCAGCTAGTGATTTACCAGTAATAGTTTTAATAATCCAAGCGAGCGTTTCTGTTGATCCGTTATTGTAAGAAAAGGAAGAACCAGGCGGTGCAGTTTCTTCGGCTTCTCGTAACATATCATAAATTTTCATCGGACCGTCGTAGTTTTTGCCGCGGGGTAAAATATTGCTAGCTAAATATAATTGTGCATCTTGATTTTCTAGCCCAGGCTGCTCATATCCGTGGGTCGGGTATTCTGCTGACACTTGCATGTCCATTAATTGCTGAAGTGTGGCATTACCGAACGGTGTGTTTTTTAATTCTTTTATGTAAGTGTCAGCTGTTTTTTCTAAGTCAATACGTTTTTCTTCAGCGAGAGATTGTATAATTGCCCCGGTAAAGACTTTTGCTAATGATGCCATACCATGAGGTTCATTCTGTTTATACCCATTGAAATATCGTTCGTAAACAAGTTGTCCATTATGTACAACGACAAAAGCATCTGTTTTGTTATCATCTAAAAGTTTTTTTAGAGGAGTTGTATTTCCGAATCTACGCTCCACAGCAAAATCGTCTAAGTTTTGCAATGCGGAAGGGAAGTGAGCAATTTGGTCAGGATTGTTTTTTACGTTATTAACTAAAGTGAATTCTTTCATATGAGTATATGACCAACGTAAGTAAGGGTCATTTAACCAGTTTTCTTTTGTCACATTATGTTTTGATGGGGTCGTTTTATTTTGTTTGAAGTAAGTAAACCCAAGCCCTGTAATTACAAATATGAATGTTAGTATAAGTAAGAGTAGGGGAGATTTTTTTAGTTTCATATATGGCCCTCCTTTTTATTTCTACTATAAGTATACGCTCGTCTTGAAAGAAATACAAAATAAGGAAAGTAAACGGGGAAGTTTACTTTCCTTATTAACGTTAAGCGGAAATTTTTCCGTCTGTAGGTTGTTTCTTGAATTTTTGTTTTCGTCCGTGTAATCCATAATATAAAAGTAAAGTGAACGCAACGATAATAGCTGCGATAAAATACATATTATGATAACTGGATTTCGCTGCGACAATACCTAAAATGAAAGAACCAAAGCCAATACCACTATCAAAGAATGAGAAATACGTAGCTGTCGCAGAACCACGTCTATGGTTTGGAGCGGCAGAAATCGCAATCGTTTGGAAACTCGGAATTAATGTTCCGTAACCTAAACCGATTAGCATACCTGCGCCAAGGAACCAAAATGAAGTTTGTGCTTGGCTTAATATGAACATTCCGATTGTGAAAATAATGATAGCAGGGTAAACGAGTACATTTTCACCGAAGCGATCAAAAATCTTTCCTGTAAATGGACGAGAAATGACAACAACAAGTGCGTATAAAATAAAGAAGTAACTTGCAATTTCACTTAAACCGAGTTCTTTCGCATAAATAGGAATAAAGGATAAAATACCACTATAAGAAAAGGCTAAAACAAATCCTGTAAGTGCAATTGGAATAGAAGATGGTTCGATTAAGTCTTTCCATTTCATTTTTTCACGTTTTTGTTTGCTAACAGGTGCTTCGTGTGGAATATCTACAAGTAGTCCTAATAAAAATGCAAGTAATGAAAATACGGAACAAACGATAAATAACACAGTAAACGAAAAATGAGAAATAATTGTTAAACCTAAAAAAGGACCAATTACCATCGGCAGACTCATAAATACGCCGAAATATGCAAGTGCTTCGCCTCGTCGATGAGCTGGCGCAACATCAGTTACGATCGTACCAGTAGCTGTCGTTGCCATCCCGAACCCAATACCGTGTAAGAAGCGAAGGGCAAGTAATAAGAATAAACTTTGCGCACCGAAATACATAACAGTAGCGGCTAAAAATAATGAAAGTGAAATAAATAATATTTTCTTTCTTCCTAAATCATCGAGCCATTTTCCTGTGAATGGTCTACATAAAACAGAAGAAATAAGAAACACAGTTGCAACTAAACCAATTTCCTCAGGTTTTCCTTTTAGGCCGTCTATTACATAGACAGGCAGAGTAGTCATAAGCATGTAAAATGTTAAGAAGAGAAATAGACTACTAAAACAAGTTCCGAGGAAATCCTTCGTCCAAAGTTTCTCACTTTGCATCGTCATCCCTCCAATTTAATCTAAATTTTTAATAATTTGTTGTAACACTTGAAATGCTTGATGTAAATCATCTTCGTTAATACCTTCTAGCGTTTTTTCTTCGAAAGTATCAACTTCTTCTTGCCATATTGGAATCATCTTTATCGCTGTTTCGGATAAAGAAATGAGCTTCTCACGGCGATCTTTACCTTCTGTACGAATAATCCATCCCATCGTTTCCATACGTGTTAACGTACGAGTCATCGTTGGTGATTCAACATTTAAATACTGGCACAATTCTGTTTGCGTACAAGAACCAGTTTGATTAATGCGGAAAATAACAGCCCATTGCGCACTAAATAACCCTGTTGGAGATACACGTTCATTAAATTTCTTCGTAAACTTTCGAGAAGTCTGGCTGACGATGTGAAAAAAATGTTGTTTTTCGTCCATGTATTTTGATCCTTTCAAATTAGTTACCTAGCTAACTATATACTTTTTTATAATAATTGTCTAGTAATAGACATGTTGATTTATGTAAAAAATTCTTATAGGTTTTATGTTGCGAACGTACATTCTACGTGCTATTCTTTAATTAAGTAAAGAATTTTCTTTCTATTAAATAGAATGGGGGAACTTGTGATGATTAAGCCTGCAACAATGGAGTTTGTTTCACTATCGAACGGAGAAACGATTGCATATCAGGAAGTTGGAAGGCGAAATACAGATATTCTTGTACTCATTCACGGGAACATGACATCGTCACAACATTGGGATTTAGTCATTGAAAAATTGCAAAATCAATATCATATTTACGCTCTTGATTTAAGAGGATTTGGACAATCAACGTATAATCAATCGATAGATTCATTACAAGACTTTGCAGAAGATGTAAAATTATTTATCGACGAGTTAAAGCTAGAGAAATTCTCATTAATGGGCTGGTCAATGGGTGGTGGCGTTGCGATGCAATTTACAGCGAATCACCCAACTTTTGTAGAAAAGTTAATTTTAGTAGAATCAGTAGGAATGAAAGGTTACCCAATCTTTAAAAAAGATACGAATGGGCAGCCGATTGTATCAAGTTTAGTAAAGACGAAAGAAGAAATTGCACAAGATCCAGTACAAATCGCTCCAGTATTAGACGCGATAAAAAATATGAACAAACTATATTACCGTACAGTATGGAATCTATTAATATATACACATAACCAACCTGAACCGGACCGTTATGAAAAGTATTTAGATGATATGTTAACGCAACGTAATTTCGTAGATGTGAATTATGCGCTCATTACATTTAATATTTCAGATGAACATAATGGGGTTGTAGAGGGAAGTAAGCAAATTCATCGTATTAAAGCGCCAACACTCGTCATACAAGGTGATAGAGATTATGTCGTACCCCAAGTAGTCGGTGAGGAATTAGCGAAACATTTGCCAAATGCAGAGTTGAAGGTATTAGAAGATTGCGGACACTCGCCGTTTATTGATTGTTTAGATGTATTTATAAAACATGTAGAGAATTGGTTAGAACAGAAATAATCCCCGAAATGAAAGGTATTGCATATACTATAACATTGTAGGTAAAAGGGGAGATTATCAATGCATCAACCATTTTTCATCGCTTATTCGCCATATAATCATTACGCATATACAAAAATGATGATAAACCCGCTGTATATGCAAGTTTCGCCAGCTGTAGTTCCTTTACAAATGCAATATCCGCAGCCACCAATCGCAAACGCACAGCAATACTTATATGAAACTGCTTTTTATAAACATCCATACTTTAAGCAATTTCATAACAATGTGAAAGCACAAGTTTGGGAAGGATAAGGTAACAAGCTAAAAGATTCATTCTTTTAGCTTGTTTTTTATTGCGAATATTCGTACACGCATTTGCAGAAACAGTTTATAATGAAAAGTGGAAGCGTGAGAAGGAGAGGGAAAGGGATGTCAATGCGTTTTACTTTTTGGATTATGGTTGGGATTGTAGCAATCTCGGGTTTATCACAAGGAATGCTCTTACCGGCCATTGCAATGATTTTTGAACAAGAAGGGGTTAGTTCAAGTATTAATGGTATTCATGCGACGGCATTGTACATTGGGATATTAGTCATTTCGCCGTTTCTTGAAAAACCGATGCAAAGGTTTGGAATGAAGCCGATTATTGTTATAGGTGGGTTTCTCGTTATTATTTCATTATTCTTTTTTACACAAACATTTTCGTTTTGGGTATGGTTTATCCTTAGATTTCTAGTTGGAGTCGGAGATCATATGCTTCATGTCGGAACACAAACGTGGATCACGACAACATCAGACCCAAGTAAAATAGGGAGACAAGTATCGATATACGGTGTATTCTTCGGAATTGGTTTTGCCGTTGGCCCGTATTTAGCAAGCACTGTGCAGTACGGTCTTGCAACGCCATTTATTATATCTACTTTACTTTGTTTAATAGGTTGGCTTTTACTACTTCCAACAAAAAATGCATTCCCAGCGCAAGATGAAAGAGAAGTGAAGAGTGAATCATCATTTTCTCGTTATAAACAAGTTGTTGGATTAGGATGGATTGCACTGCTAGGACCACTTGCATATGGCGTACTTGAAGCAATGTTAAACAGTAACTTACCAGTATACGCACTTCGTAAAGGGTGGTCTGTTTCAGATGTATCCTTCTTATTACCAGCATTTGCAGTTGGGGGTATTATTACACAAATTCCGCTCGGTATATTGAGTGATAAATACGGAAGGGACCGTATATTAACGTGGACGTTTAGCATAAGTACGGGCATTTTTCTACTTGCCGCCGTATTTGATCAATATTACTGGATCGTCTTTGCCTGCATGCTTTTAGCGGGTATGGTTATTGGATCGTGCTTCTCTTTAGGGCTTGGATTTATGACTGATTTATTACCGAGACATTTACTACCTGCAGGTAATATATTATCCGGAATCGCTTTTAGTTTAGGAAGTATTATGGGACCTGTATTAGGCGGCGTATTTATAGAAAAAATACAGTATACAAGCTTTTTTATTGCGGTTATGATTATAATGGGAATTCTCGCAATGTTATATATGGTCTACATGAAAAATCAATTTGCATCAAGAAAAATAGAAAGTAGGTTAGGGCATGACAAAACAACCTAATAAAAAGAAATTTGAAGTACTTGAAAATGAAACAATTACAGACTGCTTAGCACGTATGGAACAAGAAGGCTACGCTCCGTCTCGTCGTATGGAAGAGCCAATCTTTCATGAAGTAAAGAAAGACGGCAAAACAGTAGTTGAGCCGTGCGGTAGGAAGATTGTTTTTGAAGGGAAATTGAAGTAATCCAATAACAAATTCTCTTTATAGTATAGAGCCATCCAATAGTTGGGTGGCTTGTTTTTTTATTAATCAATGAAGGAATTGAATAGAATGAATCTCTCGTTCATTTCTCCTAATGGGCTTCTTTATATGGGACAAAAGATTGCTACTTTTTTCGTATATTGGTAAAATAAGTTCTTGGGTCTTACTTATTGTTATCGGTATAATGTTTGTCGCTTGAATGAAAGAAATTAGTTACAAAAATTTCGCACTATGCAAAGGGGTACAGCAACGATCCCTTTTTTGGAGGCACCTTAAACATAAAGCGAGAGAAGAGGCTATATGAACGATTCTCCTATCTTGTTTAAATATTAAACGAGTTATTGCAATTGGAATAGGTATATCAAACTAGTCGACATCCTGATGGATCATCTTTTTCTAGTAACCTATCACTTCTGATGGAATCGATAGATTGCTAGAAAGCGGAAAACAATTATTAGTATATTCCGAAGCAGGTGTAACAGAGTGTCCTTCCATAATTAAGGGTAAAACCAAAATACGTTGTTTTAAAGAATGATTTGTTAGAACTGGTTATAAGGAATAAAACAGAAAAGAGGATCACATGTTAGATACTTTACAGAGAAGTAAAAAGTTTTTTTTAGTATGTCTTATTTTTTTAGTGCTTTTAACCGCTTGTGGTAATACAGATGTTAAGACATCTAAAGCTTCATTACCACCGGCTGAATCCAATATAGATACATCATTAAAAGCACCAAATTGGGTAGAGAAAAGTCCTATCCAACAGTCTCCTAATTTTACGGAAGATAAAAAAGTACAATCGGTTGTGAATTTAATAGCAACGGGTGATAATTTATATCATGATGCAGTAATTAAAGATGGCAAACAAAAAGACGGTTCATATGATTATAATTATATTTATGAAAATATCAAAAAAGCTGTTAAATCAAGTGATCTTGCTATAGTGAACCAGGAGACTCCGATTGCCGGAAATAATTTGAAAGTACAGGGATATCCAACTTTCAATACACCTGAAGAAGTAGGCCAATCTTTAGTGGACACTGGATTCAATATAGTGACGCAAGCGACAAATCACGCTATGGATATGGGTATTAAAGGTGTTGCGAATACAAGAGAATACTGGAAGAAATATCCGGATGTTATCCCGTTAGGTATTAATGAGAGTCAAAACGAGCGTAATGAAATAAAAACGATTACAAAAAATGGTATTCGTTTTGCGTTATTAAATTATACATATGGTACGAATGGAATTAAAATTCCAGCTGATAAGTCTTGGGCTTTAAATTTAATTGATAAAAAAGCGATACAAAATGATGTGGAAAAGGCAAAGAGTAGCTCTGATATGGTGATTGTTATGGTGCATTGGGGAGTAGAATATACCTCAACACCTTCAAAGCAACAAAAAGAAGTTGCTCAATATTTAACAGATCTAGGTGTAGATGTAGTAATTGGAAATCATCCACATGTAATTCAACCAATTGAGTGGAAACAAAATAAAGATGGACATGAAACGCTAATCTATTATTCTCTTGGAAATCTTATTTCTGCGCAAGAAAAATTAGAAACATTAGTTGGAGGATTATCTTATGTACAATTTGTTAAGTATGAAGATAAAACTTTTGGTATACGACAAGCGGCAATCGTACCGACAGTAACCGACTATGCCGATGGTAAGAAACAATTTAAAATTCAATTTTTAAAAGATTATTCGGATGAAAATTCTAAAAAACATGGAATTAAAAAATTTGTCGGCCCCGTTTCTTTGAAGGATTTCAAGGAGATTCCTAGAGACGTGTTGGGAAATTGGTATAAAGACTAATAAACAAAAAGGGAATGAGATACAATTAAAAAATTTATAATTTTAGCATTGGTATTAGCAATGGGATGGAGTCTTGCTGCTTGTAGTGGAAAGCAAACATCTCAGGCAACTACTAATAATAACGATAAAAATAAAAATGAAATACATGCGAAGAAAAAAGATGTTTTACCTATCTCTGATGTTAATGATTGGAGAATTATCCTTGTAAATAGAGAGCATATGTTATCAAAGGAACTAGGAATTGAATTAACAAGTATCACCCAAAATGCGAAGCCAAATATGAAAATAGATAGTAGAATTGCAACTTCCTATCAGGATATGGTAGCAGCTGCAAAAAAAGAGGGAATCAATCTTTATTTAAGATCAGGTTATCGAGCTATAAAATTACAACAAACTTATTATGATGCTTCAGTTAAAAGCTATAAATCTCAAGGTTTGTCGGATAAAGAGGCTAGTGCTAAGGCATTGGAATATCTTCAGTATCCTGGTGCAAGTGAACATCATACTGGATTAGCGTTAGACATTATTTCAGTTGAATGGCAAAATACTGTAGAAGATTTAAATGCAAAATTTGAAACTACCGATGCATTCAAATGGTTAGATAAGAATGCTGCAGAATATGGGTTTACTCTCCGCTATCCAAAAGATAAAGAGAATATTACTGGCATTAAGTATGAGCCATGGCACTATCGTTATGTAGGAAAAGAAGTTGCCGTTTATCTAAAAGAAAAAGGGTTAACTTTAGAAGAATATAACGAAAAAATTAAGTCTGGTAAGTAAAAATATGCTTTAATTTTATTAAACATTATGCACTGCTACAAGAAAAGGTGAATCTGAGGATGTGTTAACCTTCCGCCTAGTATTGTAAAAACTGAGTATGATAATTTGAGCACGTATGAACCAGTTATCGTGTAAAAAGATGTATGTATTAAGAAATTAA
Source organism: Bacillus sp. RZ2MS9 (assembly GCF_001816185.2). NCBI lineage: Bacteria > Bacillati > Bacillota > Bacilli > Caryophanales > Bacillaceae > Bacillus > Bacillus sp. RZ2MS9. The sequence goes on along the minus strand of NZ_CP049978.1, from coordinate 3,194,945 downwards.
AGTTAAGGATCTGATATTCATATCAGATCCTTTTTCTATCGTTCTTTTAAGAGCGACTGAGCCAAAATATTGGAATGAATATAGAAATAAAACAGCCTAAGGAATAGTAAAACGAGTCCGGGAGCCTACTCGTACGCTTCATTGGGATTATCCAGAAATAGTTGTTGGTGAAATAAGAAAGAACTGGTCTTACTCTCAAGCAAGGATTTAATACGAATGAATTGGATAAAAGGTAGTAATAAAAAACACTGCGCCTGGCAGTGTTTTTTATTATTTCTGCACATAAATACATAGTCATATTGATTAAAGTTTCACTTTATTGAAGAAAAATGCGAAAGCCATTCATAAAATATGGAAATGTTAAAATCCCTTTGATAAAATAGCAATATGTAAAAATAATTATTTGTTAATTCTTAATGTAATGAATATTCATGTTTAAATATACGAATTTAACTACATAGTTATTGTGCTAAAGGGGGAGAAAGATGTTAGATGAATTGTACAATGCTTTTTTAAATGCGTCTGGTTTTACAGAAAGTGCGAGGAAACGAGATCGGTATGATGATTTACATGATTATTTAAAAGATAAAGAAAGAGAGTTAAAGCAATTCATTCAAGAGGCTGAATCAGCGAAGAGAGAGTATGAGAGTAAAAGTAATGGCTTAGAAGCTAATAAAATTCCGGCAGTTGAATTTGAACAAAAACGTCATGAAAAGGATGAAGAATTACATACATTAGTATCCTATTTTAAAAGTGCATTAAGCGATGTTGGATCTGCAAAAAGTACAGCTTATGCAAAGTATTTGGAATATAAAGCGAAAGCAGAATCGGAGAAAGCGTCATCATACGCTGCAGCGACCAAGGCTTTTGAAGAAAAGAAAAAGGAATTTGAAAAACTTATCCATTAAGCATACAAAGAATGGAGGGAACGAACATGAGTGGTAAAGAGGTTGAAATTATAGGAAGTAACACTGCAAGTGCCATTTCTTACGCACAAAACATTGAAAATGGTATGAAGGATTCTTTAAACCAAGCGAAAGACTTAAAAGCATATGTCACAGGTGCGAAATGGAATGGAAAAACGAGAGATGCATTTTTAAGTTATCTTGATTTGATCATTCAATATAATTCAGAAATGGTAGAGGCATTTGAAGGACATACGAAAGCTTTGAAAGAGTTAGATAAAAGCATTCAAACGTACGGAGATAAATCGGAAGTAAGGGCGATAAAACAACTGTGATGGAGAAACGAGGGATAAAAGAATGGGGAAAGAAATGAGTTTTGCACCTGCTGAATTATATGTTCTCGCAGGTGCAGCTGGAGTTACGGATATATTTGGATTACCAAATCGTGACGTAATTATTTTACTTGATGAAGAATGTGTTACGAAAGCAACAACGAGCTTAAAAGAAAAAGGCTTACTTACAAGTGAAAATGGAATTACCCCTGCAGCCTTTCAAATGATTGAACTATTAAAGGAATATGAAAATTGTTATGAATACACGAGAATGAATAATGTATTAATTGGCTTTTTAAAAGAGGATAAAGACCGAGTGGCTGTATTAACGGAAATAGAGCCAAATAAAAAATACGAAATCGACTACATACCAAAGCCAGACGTATATTTTTCCTTATTAACACGCATTCCTTTCTTATTGAGAGAACCGAGGGAAATAGAAGATACATTTTTCTCAAAGAGAATGACAGAGGCAGAACAACAAACATTTGAGGAAAAAGATTTATCAAATAAAGACGTTATAGCGATAGAAACGTATACGAGGCCTCGAAGTAATAGAGGAGGAAAATGGGAATGTTTCTTATATTTCACTGAAGGAGAAGATTTCGTTCAAATAGATGTAGATCGTAATCGATATGACTGGGTGAGCCTCTATGCGGTTAATAAGAAATTGTATGACGTGTTAAAAATGCCATATAAAAAGTTAATTGACCCGAGACAATTCTCGTTAGGAGGTATTCAATAATGCAAGTATCAATGGGAGATAGTGGTTCTGGTGGAGAAGAAGTATTAGTTAATTTTCAAGAACTACTTGATATAGTAATGAAGTTAGAAAATATATATAAAATCCATGTAGACGTCATTGGAACGAATATTGAGAGTTTATTAAGTAGTGATTTTTATCAAAAAGGTGAAGCGATGAGAGTAATTGAAAAATACCCTGATATATTACACAAAACACTTGAATTGTCTGAACACTATTATAGGTCGGCGACAGTTGTAAGGGACGCATGTGTAGAAATGTTTGAAAAGGACGAACAATTACGTGAAATATTAAGTAAGTTGTAGAAATCACCATACGGCTGGGGGATGAAAACGAAATGGATGTGAAATATAGACCTGAACCATGGCAAAACATGGGAGATGGTATGAATCGAATTACAAAAGATGGACTCATAAAATTACGGGACGCAAATGAATTATTAAAAAGTATTGATGAAAGAATACGAGATTTAGACTCGGATGGTAGTATACATTTTAATCCTAAAGATCAATCGCAAAAAATCGGGGAATTACTTGATAGCTATTCGACATTACAAAAATATTGCGGAGAAGCAGGGCGATTAGTCTCTGAACATATAGATAAACCTTTTTTAGTAGAAATGGATAAATTCGCTCAAAAAATGAGAGATACATCTATTCTCAGTTTTGAAACAAATAACCGAATTGGCTCTACAACAACGACAGTATTACCAGGTGCGCATGCAGGCTACGGAAGTGTACCACAAACAATACAGAAGAAGAAAGATAAAATAACAGTAGAAGATATTTTTAGAGATTCACCTGCATTTGATAACGTACTTAGGGCAGAATACAAAGAACTAAAAAAACAAAATCCAGATGCAAAATTAAATTATGAAGAATACAAGAAAGTAGTCCCATCCACACGGGGATTTGAATACAAATCGATAGAAGATGAACAGAAAAAACTAGAAATGGTGCGAGACATAGGAATAGGCGTAGGAATCATCATCACAACAATCCTTTGTCCACCACTTGGAACCGCTGCGGCAGTTGTATACGGCGCTGTACAAATAAAAAGCGGTATCGACGGAGAAGACTGGGGAACACACCGGAAATTGAGCCAAGAAGAACGAACAGGAAACATCATTTTTGGCGGATTAGATGCAATCCCAGCTGTAGGGCTATTAGGAAAAGGAGTAAAAGCATTCAAAGGCACGAGTGAATTAGCTGATTTAGCCAAATTATTAAAATTCAAAGAAGGAATGCCTGGTTTTAATCCAAATTTGGGTGGAAATGTGGTACAATCGCTTAAGGAAAATAATCTATTAAAAAATTTAAAAATACAAGGTTGGAAAACCGTAGATAAGATTAATGATGCGGACTACTTCATTAAAGGTCTAGTGGCAAAAGGTGTGGACTCCGTAACCCCATTCGCTAAAGGTGTAGAAATAATGCCAGATGGAAGTGTCGTTAGATCTGGAACGAACTATAGCGGGAAATTCCAAGAAGCCCATGATGCCTCAAAGGCGAGTATTCAGAGTAGGATCTCGAATTTGGAGAGTGGTGGGGTTAAGGGTACGGGTGAAACGGTTAAGAAGATAGGTGATATTAATGATCCTATTAGAACATATCGTGGTGCTGATTTAGGTAAGCTAGAGGCTAAATATACTGCGGATCCTCGCTTAACTGTTGAGATGCCCTATGTTGGTAAAGGGCAAAAAAACACCAATGCAGAGGGTTGGTTACGCGATAAAGATTTTTATTGGAAAGAGATGTTAGAGAAGTACCCAGAAGCGTTTAATAGGTCAAATAGACAAAAAATAGAATTAGGATTCGCACCTATAAACAATCCAACGTTTAGAAAACATTTTCCCCAATATGATTTAAAAGAATTATATAATGACACTTTAATACATCATCACATTGGTGGTGGAGGTCAAGCTGTGGCTGTACCCTCAAAGCTACATCCAGGTTTAGGAGGGATTCATAATGCTGAGAAAAGCGCAGGAGTTTGGGGAAATGACCAAAAATATGCTGAACTATTAGAAAAATTCTTAGAAAAGTAAGGGTGATTATTTTGGTAATGAAGGATGCTATGAGCAAATATTTTAATTTAAGAAAAGAATATTTTGATAAAGGGTTAGATTTTTTATTTAAAACGCCATATAACGAAGAAGTTGATTCATTTATATATCAGGGTGAAATGGATGATGAAGAAGAAATTTCATGGAAACCTATTGAAAAAAATAATAAGAATGATTTAACGAAGATTGAGGAAAGATTTGAAATTAAACTGCACACTTCAATTGATGATTATTTTAATTCTTATTGGTTTGCTGATTTAGATGGATTTATTGGTAATCATTATATTAGGCTAGAACCTGTATTACCAAATATTGAATTGGATTCCTTCGAAAGTAATTTAGAAGGGTATAAAAACAATCATAATAAGGTTGATAAGACTCCAATAGGTGTAGAGGGGAACGGTTTGATAGTTGTTTTAGATAATGTAAGTGGTAAGGTTGAATTGGAGGATTTTGAACGAGGTTCATTTGAAGAGATTTCGGATAGTTTAGATGAGTTAATTGCTAGTTTAAAGTTACAAAAATAATATACTAAGAACATTTATATGAAAAAATGTCTGATATGAAGTGTAGCCCAAGTGTTAGATATAATTGGACTGCAGTTTTTTATAGAAAGATGTAATATAAAATCAAGCGAAGACCTACAAAATTTATGCTACTAAAAAACATATGAACTGAAAGCACTTGATTGTCAATTAAAGGCAACAAGTGCTTTTTTGCGTTTTAGCGTAGAAATAATGTGGTAGGATGACGCTTATCAACTTGCTAAGGGTAGTGGAGGTTCAGGAGTTAGTAAGGAAGGTAGTGTGGCTAAGGGTACGGGTGAAGCTACACCTAAAAAGAAAAGTGTACCGGATTGGCTTAAAGAGCGATGGGAAGCAGGGAATAATTTTAATAAGGAAAATCGTCCTCGTTACCCTTATAATGAGGTAGAGTTGGAAGCAAAAGAAGTAGGGGGTAAAAAATACGTAGTTGACTCATATGCGCACAATAAGGAAATAGTATCTAGAAAATTCACTCAACTTAGTGAAGTGCAAGAAAAGACAGCTAAGAGTTATTTAAATGAAATTACAAAAAAATATCCTTCAGGTTCTAAAATATCAAATGGTCCTTTTAATCCTAACGCTCTCAAAGGGGGCGGCTTAAAGGTGAGTTAATATTAGAAGTACCAGTTCAAAATAAACCAATTCCGCAAACGATTCTTGATGAAGCAACAAAAAATAGGATTATTATTAGGGATATTAAAGGGAAGGTGTATAATTGACTATGAAAATTTATTATTGTGACGAATGGTCGGACATTAAAAAGAAGCCTTGGAATATTTTAGATGACCGTGATGCATACACATACCATCAAAAACATGAACCATATACGGCGGTATTAACTGAAGATGAAAACCTTAAGTATATTGTAAATGTTACAAATGAATGGGTTTCGGTGGGATTTTATGATGACTTGATTCGTAAGTATTTAAATTATGATTTTGAAGTTGTGAGTGACAGTAAGATATTTTTAAGAACAGCTACGTATTGGGAATATGATGATGAAACTGATACAGAAGTAAGTAGCTTGATTTTGGGATTCCGAGAAAATGGCTATATAGCAATGGAAAAAAGGGATTTAAAGACCGGCTTAGTCGAGGAGCGTGAGATTAGCGATACCCTTGAAAGAAACTGGGATGTATTTCCTGAATTTGGTCATTATATTCATTTGTGTAGAGAGGAAAGATAATGTTTTTAGGAGCACTCTATAGTGCCAAAGCTATCTATAAGAAAGGTGTTATATATCACTAACACATAAGGCAAGCGAACTAAAGATAATTAAAGTATTGAATTAGAAAAAAGAAAAACGATATATTTGAAAATAGAGACTCCATGAAGGTAATACCATCATGGAGTACTGTGTGCAATGATAGAATAGAAAACGAAGTACGAGCTTAGGCGAGATGACATTTTACATGGCGATGAATATAAACACATGGAATGTACATTAAACTAACGAACTTGTAAAAACTCGTAAGTTTTAACGTAGTAGTTGTCATGGCATGTAAAAGGTGTCGTACTGTTAATACAAAACTTACAGATCTTATAAATCTTACAAATTTATGCTACTTAAAAACATATGAACTTAAAGCACTTGATTGTCTATTTGAGGCAACAAGTGCTTTTTTGTGTTTTAGAGTAGAAATAATGTGGTACAATCGCCTAGGGAAAATAAGACTTTAAAGAATGCACTAGATGCTATGAAAAATACTCCTATTCCAGTAGCGGTTAGGATGGTGGATACTGGAATAGGAGTGAAGCTTCCTTCAACTGTTGGAGAAGTAACTGGAAAGTTTTCAAAGGCAAGTACGGTAACTAAGGATGACGTTTATCAACTTGCTCATGGGCATAGTAAATTAGAAGGAAGTAATAAAACTAGCGGAGTGGGTAATAATAGCTCGCGTACTGACGAAATTGGAATCAAATTTAAACGTAATCGGAAACATAATGAAGATGAGTTTATATGACAATTAAAAAACCAAGAAGATGGACTGGGAAAATTGACAGTTTATGAGTTTATTTAGAATCGGAACTAATTTTTAAAATATGGGAGATCAAAACAAGCAAATTCAGCTCAAAGATTAACACGAAAACAAGCTGTGCAAGATAAAATTGATGAATTTATGGAAGAAGGTTTTTCATTTAGGGAAGCAGAAGAGCAAGCTTTAAAGTGGATAAAGGATAAAGCTACATTACATGACCCAGATCAAATTGCGGGTGGAAATCCATTAAAAATAACTGGCATGGGTGATTCTAGAATTAATTCATCAATAGGTTCGCAGTGGAAAAGCAGGATTGGTAATGTGGATAAGGAAATTAGACGAGTTGCTGACACCTTATCAGAGGAAGAAAAAAATTTGACATATCTTAATGTTAGATTGAAATCGGAGTAGGGGGATACTATGGAAAATATAAATGATTTTATATCTTTCGAAAAACCATCAACAGAGGTTATTGAAAAGTATACAGGGAAAGTTCCAGATCAAATAATAGATTTATGGAAATGCTATGGGTTTGGGAGTATGTTAAATGGATACTTAAGAGCAATAAACCCAGAAAAATATTTAGATATATTAAAGGAAAGTTATATCCGTTATGAAGAAGCTATCCCAATTTTTACAACAGGTATGGGAGATATTCTTGTGTGGGAAAATAACTATTTATTATTACTTAAGTATCGAAAAGGTACGGTAGATGTAGTAGCTGGAAAATTCAAGTTTTTCTTTAAAAATACGAAAGATGATTATTTTTTAGAGAAAGGATTGGATTGGAAGCATTATCAGCAGGCATTAAATAAATACGGAAAGCTTGAAATAGATGAATGTTTTGGTTACACACCTTTACTTGCACTAGGTGGACCAGAAAAAGTAGAAAACTTACAAAAAGTCAAACTTATCGAGCATGTTTATTTAATTACTCAATTTATGGGGCCGATAGAATAATGAAAGAAGAAACTGGAAGGTGGATTAATCCTCTTTCAGTTTTTTTATTTAAAAGGCTATTAATGTAAATGAAGCTTTAAAAGATACGATTGAGTTAATGTTATAATATAGAAATGTGGTAACGAGAAACTTGGGTTAAATTTATAAAAAGTAATTTTTTATGAATTAAGGCTAACATAAATTCCTAGTATTATATAATTGAAAATACATTAGCAAAAGGTGCGGACTCCATATCCCCAATCTTTAAAGGTGTAGAAATACTGCCAGATGGAAGTGTCGTTAGAACTGGAACGAACTATAGCGGGAAATTCCAAGAAGCCCATGATGCCTCAAAGGCGAGTATTCAGAATAGGATCTCGAATTTGGAGAGTGGTGGGGTTAAGGGTACGGGTGAAGGTGAAAAGCTTCAAAGAGGAAAATATGCAAATCGCTTGGATAAACTGCATGATAAATTTGGTAAGTTAACACCTGGACAAATTAATGAACGAATTAAGACACATTATAAAAAGGGAACACCAGATGAAATAGAAGTTAGTCCTGATTTTAGGAGCAAGATGATTACAAGAGAAAGACAGATTAAAAGAATATTGCAAAAACAAATTGATGATTTTAACAAAGAATAATATAAAATAATATTAAAAAGGATGGGAAAAAATGAGTTCTAAGTTAGATATATTAAGAGAGTATAATGAAGATATTCAATTGATTAATGCAAATGAATTTAAGAATATAAATTCACCTTTAATTCCTGCTTTATGGGTGGAAGTATTTAGTGAACATGATAGAGAAAAGAGAATCAAGAAAATTTTAAGTATATGGAAAAAATATGTAGATAATAATTTATCTAATACTATTGCTTACTTATCAGAATACCTTGAGGATATTGAACTGATGGTAAGTGAGGACACCTATTCAATCTTGTATACAATAAAAAATCAAGGTGGAGAAGATTTATATTATGAAGGAAGAAACCCTAAAGATAGTTTTAATAATGAGGAATTAGAATCTTCATGGAGAGAAATTCCTGAATCTATTAGGGACTTTTATGAAAATGTTCATAATGGATTTTATGATTACATAAGTGAATCAATGGGATTGATGCCATTAGAAGCTATAACTTACTTTGGGGATGATGACTTAGAGTGGGGGATTATAGATGAATTGGAAGAACCTATAAGGATTAATTTAAAAACATCTTTTGGATTCTTTAGTAATGGTATGGGGAGCTACATAGCTATAGATTATGAAAATTGTAAGAATGACAATGCTACTTTTTGGTCAGCTAAGAGCCAGCCTAAATATAATGTTCACTTTTGGAATTTTGTAGATGAATGGATTGTTATCGGTTTTGAATAAAAGGTTTTTAAAATTTTGATACAAAGTCTATAAACCTTTTGACGTGATTGTGACATCTGAGGGGAAATTAAAAATTTATTATGGGTATACTAAATGGTATCAATCTACTTTTGGACCGAATGACCGAGTGGATTATTTTGAATATAAATATTTAGGGAAGAAACCGAGTAATGAAAATGAGCGAAGAAAATTCGAAGAGATGAAAGAATATGAAGAGCAAAATAAATCTTAAAATATTCTCTGTTAAATTAAGGAATGCATTATTAGCGAGTAAATATGTAAAATATCCAAATCAACTAACTTTAGTTAGGCTATTGAAAAAAGAATAGTGACGGATTAATGTTACTTATAAAACAGATGAACTTAAAGCACTTGATTGTCAATTAAAGGCAACGAGTGCTTTTTTGCGTTTTAGCGTAGAAATAATGTGGTACAATCGCTTAAGGAAAATAAGACTTTAAAGAATACACTAGATGCTATGAAAAATACTCCTATTCCAGTAGCAGTTAGGATGGTGGATACTGGAATAGGAATGAAGCTTCCTTATATAGAATCTTCAACTGTTGGAGAAGTAGCTGGAAAGTTTTCAAAGGCAAGTACGGCAGCTAAGGATGACGCTTATCAACTTGCTAAGGGTAGTGGAGGGGTTAAGGGTACGGGAGAATCCAGATTAGAATATTTAAGAGGGAAATATGGCGAATTAACTTCTGAACAGCTCCATGCTAATTAATGAAAGGGCTGGTATTGCATTTCCGCAAAGGTCCACTAGGAGTCAACTTAAAAATGGAGGTTATATTGTTGAAGATGTTGACTTGTATAAAAAAATGAGTCCAAATAAGAATCGTGCTCTAGGTTTTCGGAATACCAAAAATGATGGATTGGTACAAGCGCATCATGCAATACAAGATGAATGGGCTAAGATATGGGCTAAAACAAGCGGTAATAATTATAGCAGTCGACAAGCACTATCAATATTACTCAAATCTACCTCTGGTGAACCACATACTATAATATCCGCCCTTCAAAGAGCTAGAAGAAGGAATGAAGGTTTTAGTACGGATATAATATACGAATTTAATATTAGCTATAAAGAAATGATTGAAGCGGGTGTAGATTTAAAAGTAGCAAAAAAAGTAATGCGAGAAGCATATAGATATTTTGATGGATTAGGAGGATTTAAATGATAAATGTTCAAAAATTGTCGACTTATGAATTATATTCTCCAGTTGATGAAAATGAAATTAAAAAAATTGAAGAGGAAATAGGATTAATACTCCCTAATGCTTATAAACAATTACTAAAGCATACAAATGGTTTTGTGTCCGATAATGGAGTCGTTATATTTGGAGTGGATATAATAGATGAAATGAATAAAACATATGAAGTCCATGAATATGCAAAGGGTTATGTTGCTGTAGGAAGTAATGGTGGAGGCAAAATACTGTTAATGACTGCAAATGAAAACGCAACAGCGTTAGTACAAGTTGATTCGGGGATTATGGATCCGAATTATGCAACCACAGTAAGTGAGAATTTTATACAGTGGATAAATGACGGAGCGATAGATATTGACTGTGTGGACGAAGAACAGGAAGTGTTTAAGGAAAAACTGTGTAATCTTATATTGGTAAGTCCACCAGTAGGAGGGGCTATGGATTTAAAGAAAATACAAGAGGTATTTATCATCAAAAAGGGATTGTTTGACTTATTAAAAGGATCAAAACAATTACCATTCGTGTTAATGAAAGACATACCTGTTGAGTTGGCTTTAAAAAACATAGAACTGTTAGGCGAATTAGGGGATATATTGAAAATATCTAGTACTGATTAACTGATTTTAGGGCTTAAAATAGAGGGTATTTGAATTAAGCACCGTTTAATACAATTATTAATTCAAAATAATATTGTTGGAAAATTGCTATTGGTTCCGTGTATGTCTTATATAATCAATAAATTAAACTCTTAGAAAATATTATTTGAATTTAGAGCACTTGATTGTCGACTAAAGGCAACGAGTGCTTTTTTAATAGATAGACATGTTATAATTTTATTGAGTGATTTTTCAGGCTATATAAACAATTTGAATTCAATTAATAGAAACGATGGATAACATCGTAGAAGAATGGGCAGAGATTAAAATTAATAAACCCATAATGGAGTGTAAAATATGGACTTAATTGGTATATACAATTTAATTGAAACTGAATTTAAAGTGATTAAAGGGGAAAAAGATATTATTTATGTTGCACCGGTAAGTGGAGAAGATTATCCTGAAGCTATAGTTAAGTTAACTTTCAATGAAGTAAATAATCAGTATGAGCTTTTTGAAGTTGTTAGAGGAAAAGAATACAAAGTAGATGTATTTTCAGATAAATATAAATCAGCAGTGGCTTTATATATTTTTTCGAAAAGTAAGTTAGAAGTAAGAAAATATGATGAAAATATTCAAAATGAGATTAAAAATGCAACATCATTAAGTATTATTCAAAAGATATTCAAAACTTTTTTAGATGAACAGTATTATTCTTTTTATGCACTTAAGCCAGACAGAATAATTTTAGAAAAAAGCACAAATGATAGATATAATGTATTATTTTTAGGAAAAGGTGACTCTAAGATTTATATAGATAAATCTAGAAAGTTAAATAGTGCCGCAGTTGTTCTATATAATTTTTCTTTTAAAATAAGCCAATTTTATGATTTGATTAATATGATTGGAGTAAAGACGGATTCTGATTTTATGGAAACTCTAAAAGAATTATATCTTTTGGGTTGAAAAATACAAATATATATTTTATAAATTGTTGAAAAAGCAGGTTGTTGCCTTTTCATAGATAGAGCTAGTAAGGGTAAAATATATTCTGTTGAAAATTCCTTAGATGAAATAAATGCTCTGGAAAGGTATTTTCAATGTTTTAGATATGAATAGGGTAAACGTTGGTTTTGTAATAGAGTTGCAGAAACTATTTCATACAATAATATTACGTTGTACTGGTTTTTTAACAGATATACAAAACAGCTTAAGCGTGAAGAGATATTGAAGTTTATAGAGAATACTAGAAATAATTTATTAACGGGGAAAATAGAATTCCTATATAAAGATTAAGAGGAGTAGTTTAATGAAAATATGGAAAATTATTAGCAATTCTAATTTTGATCAATTAGAGTGTGAGAATGAGGAAGGACAAGAAATCTTTGATAATGCTTTTCAAGGTCATTCAGTAATTGATAAATGGGATCCACTGCAAATGAAACTTTTAAATGAGGGGGAACCATCAGATTTATTAAGTGAAATACCACTTGTTTTTACAAAAAAAGCGATAGAAGTAGTATTTGATTTAATTAAAAGGAAAGTTGAAATTCTTCCACTTGTTCATGAACGATACGAATGTTATGCAATAAATGTATTAAATGTATTAGATTGTATTGATTATGAGAATGCGGACCCTGATGATTTTGGTGGATTTGATAAATTTGCATTTATTACAGAGGAAATTAGGGGGGAGCATATTTTTTGTACATTGAATACAAAGCATAAATATGGAGATTTTCCGATTGTATCTGTACAAACTTTCGTATCAAACGAATTTAAAGAGAGAGTTGCAAAAAGTGAACTAAAAGGGTTTGAATTTGAATTAGTATGGGAATCTGATGAGAAAAATGATGAACAAAAAATAGAAAATAATCCAATGATACGCCCAACGTCAATAGAAGATTTTAAGTCACATATTCAGCTACATTATGGAATGATTACGAATCATATAGAAGCCAATACAAAAATGATCACCGATGTAGAATTATATGATGTTGGACCAAATAAAATGGTTGATTTTCATACAGTAGTAACGTATCGAAATAGCTATTTCCGTATGCCAGCTCCATCGAGTGTAGATAGTGGTTATGCAGAGCTTGTCATGCATCTACCTAAGGATTGGGATGTATCAGTAGCCGCTTTGGCGAGTTCGAAATATGCTTGGCCTTTACGCCTTTTACAGGACTTTGGACAAGATGTAATGCGACATGGATATTGGTTGGGGCAGTGGCTTGTATTTCCAAATCAATCAAAGGAATATTTAAAAAATTCGTATGTAGCCCAGTTAGGTGGAGCAGAACAAGATCTAAATGCGCCAATTCATCCATATAGTGAAGAAACAAAATTTTCCGGTGTTATGGTGGTACCACCGCTTCCACAATGTTCAGGTGCATTCAAAATGGAATTTCGTGAAGATGGTAAAAGAATAGAGGGTGACTGGCCAGTATACTTCCATACATTATTACCATTATATAAAGAAGAAATTCATTGTTATTACACAGATGGACTTGATGTATTATTACAAAAATTAATGAAAAATGGCGTTGAAGCAGCATTTGACTTTAATCGAGAGAATACTTGTAAGTAAGGAATAGTAAGATATTAAAAGATACTATGAAAGTATAATAATGAAGCCGTTAGTGCATAAGGTAATAATATGATCAGAAATTACACCAACCTTAAAACTATTATAGCTAATAAAAAAATTGTTACTTTATAGTGAACTAAATGGTTTGATTTAGTAAGCGATAATTGAAAATCCAGTTATCGCTTTTTGTTTTAACTAAGGGCACGGGTGATATTGGAACACCGCCTCGATGCGGGGAAAGAAGAATCTCAAAGGAATTATATGATGAATTAAGAGATGGAACGCCTACTGCAAAGCTACGGGAAAAAGTTAATGAGGGCATTGAGGATAAAATAGGAACGCCTGACCCTGCTTTACCTGGTAAGTATATTACAGATAGACTTCAAGCTGATCATATCGTATCAATGAAAAATATAGCAAAGATGGAAAATTTCGATAAATTAACGAAAGAACAACAACTTAAGGTTTTAAACAATGAAGAGAATTTTCTAGGATTAAGTGAAGCAGCCAATAAATCTAAGGGGTCTAAATCTTATTCTGATTGGACAATTTATAAGAAAGAAAAAATTGAAGTTGATCCTAAGTTTAGAGAAGAAATGATAAAGAAGGAAAAAGAATTAGAAATGAAATTACAAAAACAAATTGATGATTTTGTTGAAGGAAATAAAAAGGATATAGATAAATAAAGGAGCTAGAATTATGGAACAAAAACTTGGTTTTTTAAGAAAATATAAAAGAAATGCACAACTTATATCATGCCATGAGATTAATAAACTTGATAGTGGGAAAATACCAAATTCATGGTATGAATTGTTTCAAGAAGAAAACGTAGACAAGAGAGTTGAGAGTATTTTATCGATATGGAAAGAGCAAGTAGGAGTGGAATTAAGAAACACTATTTCTTATTTGTCTAGGCACCTTGAAGAAGTAGAGCTTATGAACACAAATGGTAGATATTCAATTTTATACACTATTAAAACAGATAATGGGGAAATTCTATATTATGAAGGGGGAAATCCCAAAGATGAGTTTAATAATGAAGAATTAGAAAAATCTTGGGATAAGATTCCTTCAACAATACGAAATTTTTATCGAACTGTTCATAATGGTTTCTATTTTTATGCGAGTCAATCTATGGGTTTAGTTCCTTTAGAAAATGTAACTTTTTTTGATGATGATGAATGGGGTATTATTGAGGAGTTAGAAGAACCTTTACAAATTGATTTACAAACTACTTTTGGTTTCTTTAAAAGTGGTATGGGTGGTTATGTTGCAGTAGATTATAAGAATTCTAAGAATGATAATGCGACTTTATGGTGGACGAATAAAGAGCCTAGATATAATATGAATTTTTGGGACATAGTTGATGAATGGATAGTAATTGGATTTGAAGTTTAGTTTAAAGGTTCTGTTGCAAAGTTTTTATATAAACAAAAAAATCCTAATTTAGTAGGTAGAGTTTATGCAACTTTGAATAGTTTCTCTAATTCATTGTACGTCGAAAAAACAAAGTACGAGCTTAGGCGAGATGACATTTTACTGAGTGATGAATATAATCACATGGAAAGTATATTAAACTAAGAACCCGTACAAACTCGTCAATTTTAACTTAGTAGTTGTCATGGCATGTAAAAGGTGTCGTACTGTTGCTACAAAACTTACAGATCTTATAAATCTTACAAATCTATGCTACTTAAAAACATATGAACTTAAAGCACTTGATTGTCAACTAAAGGAACGAGTGCTTTTTTAATAGATAGACATGCTATAAATTTTTAGAAATTATTTTTTATGAATTCAGGCTAATGAAAATTACTATTATTATATAATTGAAAATATATTAGCCAAAGGTGTGGACTGACCACGAATAATAAAGTTGTTTGAAAAATCGTACAGAATTGAAATTTAATATCATCTTTTGAGTTTCTCGTATAATAAAAGGAATAATGTTTCGATATCTGTGGTTAGTTAATAAAAGGGAATGAGGTTTTGGGAGTGAAAATACCGCCACATATTACAGGTTTGAAAGCAATACATTTAAATTCCCATAATGAAAATGAAACAAAGAGAATATTTTATGATGTATTGAGGACATGTAAATTCAAAATAGTAGAATGGATACAACCACACTATCCCAAAAATTTTTTTGAAGTGATAGTGATAATAGACGATAAGGAATTTATTATTTTATTGCATGAGTTTTATCCTTTCTTAGCTTTTGCGGATAAAAATGTAGAAGGAAAAATTATTTTTAGTTTTATTGATATGCCCATATTAGAAAGTGAATTTGAAGCGTACTATCAAGTTTTGTCGAAAGCTTATTTAGAAAAGCCTTTTATACCTAGGGAACACAACTTAACAGAAGAAGAATTAAAAGATGCTAAATATTGGCGACCAGAAAATATCGGTGAAGTAATTTTTAATGTTTGGGATTGAATATTAAAGGGGTGATTATTAATTATTAGCTATCCAGAAATTAAACACTTTTATTATTCACTTAAATGAAAAAGTGCAACAAATAAAACTTATTTTTAAACAACTTTAATAACCTCGTACCAAATTAACAGGCAGAAGGTTATTGCATTTCTAGACACAAAATTAAACAACTTGAGTATCACTGCACATGGACTCCGTAACCCCATTCGCTAAAGGTGTAGAAATACTGCCAGATGGAAGTGTCGTTAGATCTGGAACGAACTATAGCGGAAAATTCCAAGAAGCCTATGATGCCTCAAAGGCGAGTATTCAGAGTAGGATCTCGAATTTGGAGAGTGGTGGGGTTAAGGGTACGGGGGAAGGTACTCAAACTAAAAAAATTAAACCGACTAATGAAAGAACTGCAGAATATGAAGAAGCTATGACAAAAGCAGCTAGAGATTTACCTCCTTATAGTAGAAAACCTAATAAACCAAGAGATTTTGAAGAAAAAGTAGTAGATGATTCTACAGGAATTACTACTTATACATTTACATCTAAGAAAAATGGGGAAACTTATAAAGTTAAATATGATAAAGATGGTTACCCAATTTTTAATTCAAAATATGAAACATCTTTATCAGAGTCATATCATTTAGAGCCTGACTCAGTGCAGTTTAAATATCTCTCACAAAAACTATATGACGATATAATGAAAGATCCAAACTTAGCAAAACAATTCAGCCAAACAGATATTGAGTTATTCAAATTAGGTAAGAAGCCAAAATCAGTCACATGGCATCATCATCAAGAGACTGGTAAAATGCAACTTGTTGATTACTATGAACATCAGGTTGCGGGTCATACAGGTGGTAGAGCAATTTGGGGTGGTGGAGATGACGGTAGAACAGGTAAACTGAAGAAAATTATTTTGGAGATGATAAAATGAGCCGAGTAACTTGGCTATTTACGGATGGAGCGATAGATGAGCAAGTAATTATTGCTGTGGAGAATTCATTTGGTGTCAGATTTCCAGATGACTACCGTGAATGCATTAAAAAAAATAACGGTGGTTATCCTGAGCCTAATATTTATGATATTAATGATGATGAGGGTGGAGCAGTCTTTGATTGTCTATTAAGTTTTACAAGCAAAGATGCAAATATAGAAGTTGTTTATGAATTAACTTCACTTCCGGAAGGTATTATTCCATTTGCAAGAGACCCATTTGGGGGACTTATTTGTTTTAATTACTGTGATACTAAAGATTCTCCGTCAGTAGTTTTCTATGATCAGGAATCAGTGAATGAGGATAAAATTAAATTAATATGCGACTCTTTTTCTGAATTGATTGAGAGATTATACTCTGATTGAGAAAAACAAAATGAACAGGAAAGAAGGTTAATTGTATGAGGAATTTAGATTTTGAATATACTTTTACCCCTATTGGCATTGAAGATATCGAAGATTTCGAAAATAAGTATGGTATATTGTTACCTGCTGATTATAAACAATTTTTGCTGTCTAAAAATGGAGGGAAAACTGAGCAACGAAGATTTAAAACTAATGATACAACTAAGAAAGGCGTAATAACATCGTCTGTTTCAATGTTTTTTCCTCTATCAATAGAAAATGAAATAAATCTAGAAGAGAAATTAAGAAGTTATAATTTGATGCAAGTGGTACCAAGTAATTTTCTTCCAATTGGAATTGACCCCGCGGGGAGTTTGATTTGTTTATCAATTGATGGGAAAGATAGAGGTAGTGTATATCATTGTGATATGGATTACTTTGAAGAAGATAACGAGTTAAGAGAGGAATACATCCGACTAATTTCTAAAAGTTTCTCTGAATTTGTGGATAATTTATATATTCCTGAAAACTAATGATAGGATTTTATTGATTGGAATTAGTTAATAGTTGGTTAATCTCTTTAATTTAAACGGGGCTTTCTTTATGGTCTAACGACTTAGAGAAAGCCTCTTCTTTTTCCCCGAATTATTTAAAAGTACAACATAGGGGACTGGTGAAGTTCCTAAAGTTAATCCGAAAATTAAAGTGAATTTTAAGACTGGTTATGATAAGCATTTAATTGAAGTAGAAGGTTTTAAAGCAAAACAGACTATAGGTATAAAAGATGGACACAACCTTGAAAACTTTGAATAGTACATTTTAGACAACTTCGGTGATCCGATAAAGAATATTAATCAAGGTGTAACAAAAACGCCACATCCGGATATTCTAGGTATTTATGAAGTTAAATACAAGCTCCCTGTTTATGACGGAATGAGCACGGCTTAACGGTGGAAAAAGGAATATCAGAATGTTCCAATTCCTGTTAAGGTTAGGCTTAGTCAAACGGCTGATTTATTCGGATTGAGGTCCCTCCAAGTTGATACGGAAAAGCTTGGAAATCTAATTAGCAAGTTCGAAAGGAAAGTCGATGAAGTTTCTAAGGGTACGGGTGAAGGTAGTAGGATTATTCCTGGTACTCCGGGTATTGCAATAGGAGGAAATTCTACTAAATTAGGAAAAAATATGATGACAGAAATGGGGCTTAGACGTTCAACTAAATGGAGTGGATATCAAGCACAGCATATTATTCCTTCTGAAATGGCAGATAATCCTGTCATTAAAAAGATAGGTATGAACTTTGATGACTCATCAAATGGTATTTTTCTAAGAGTACCAGATGATAATATAAGTACAATGGCTAGACACAGAGGATATTATTCTGTTTACAATGAAGTAGTTGCAAGAGCATTAAATAAAATGGATATTAGCCAAAGTATTGATAGTTTACAAAAGCAGGTATATGATTTGCAAAAAAAATTAAGAAAATTACAGGGGAATGGTTTACCATTGTACCCAAGCCAAGGTGCAACAGTAGAACTCTGGGAAAGAAAGCTAAAACAATTGGAAATACAAAATAAGTAAATATCAGTAAGGTGGTAAGGTGTAATGGAAAATAAAGATATTAGTTTGCTTGAAGAATTACTTTATAATACAAATAAAGAGGATACAATTAGCCGAATAAAGAATATAGATAATCCAATACTCCTTCATTGTTTTGCAGCAAATTATAATTGGAATAGTGGATTTGATATACCAAATGCAATTCTTGAAAACAAAGATTGTGACTTAGGAACGGGATTACTAATGTTTCATTATGCAGACGGATATCGATTATTAGAAAGTCCAGAGGAAGTTGCGAATTCTCCATTACAAGAATGGAAGGTTTTTATATTAAAACTTCAAAATAAAATTATGAATTTGGAGTTTAAAACACAAAATATATCATTTAGCTCTGAATTAACAAAAATTCAAATATTCAAGTTGAAAAAAAGGAACCCAAGTATTTCAGATATTCTTATTAATGAGTCACCAGGAAATATAATTGATATTCCTAAAATATAAATAAACATTAAAAACTCATTACAGTAAATAAATGAGCTTAGTTATAGTGATTTTATAAACCTTACTATACTAAATTATATTTTATGGACGGATATAATAAAGTTCGTGGTGCTAAATTTAAATACGCATAAGTATATATGAATAAAAAATAAAGTATATGTGAAGTAGATAGAAAAAATAAAAGGTTTTTTGAAAGTATGTACTCCATCATGGTTGTACCATCATGGAGTACTGTGTGCAATGATAGAATAGAAAATAAAGTAAAATCTTAGGTGAGATAGCATTTTATTTGGCGATGAATATAAACATATGGAATGTATATTAAACTAACGAACTCATACAAACTCGTAAGTGTTAACATAGTCGTTGTCACGACATATAAATGGTGTCATACTGTTACTACAAAATTTATAAATTTATGCTACTTAAAAATAGATGAACTTAAAGCACTCGATTGTCGATTAAAGGCAACGAGTGTTTTTTTGCGTATTAGCGTAGAAATTTAACAGATAACTATAATTTTATTATGTAAAATTTTTACATAGTTTTCTATACAACTAAAGAGAAGAAAAATGTTCACTATTACTTTCATTTCTGTTATAAAAATTCTACAATAGAAGACAGAACGTATATTTGGTATAATCAAAATATACTATATGAAATGATGTACATGAGTTTGAAATTCATGTAATGAGGTAAGCAATACATAACAATAGCTAATATTTAAAGTTTTCGTACCTATAGAATTCAATTCATGTTATATAAATCAATTGTTAGAAAGGAAAAGATGTAATGAATCAAATTTCATTTGAAGATTTATTTGAAGAAGAAAAAGAAAAGGTGGAGGTAGCTGAGGTATGTAAGGTACCAGCCCCTTTATCACCATTACAAAAAGATATTTTAGAATTAATTGATTCTGAAGAAATAAGTGCGCTTGAGCTATGTGAACGATTAATACGATCTGGTAAAATACCCGATGAAAGATTCACTACGAATAAGCCTAAAGCATATGGACAAGTATGTTTACTATTAGAAGGTTTTGTTACAGAAGGAAAACTTATTTTTATCAAAGATGATGAGAAAAGAGATAGGGTATATAAATTGAAAGAAGAAGTTTGAGATGTATAGGGGGGAGATGAATGATTGGTTCCCTTTAACTTGCAGTTCCGTTAGTCTAGTAATGTCCACTAAAAAGGTGTCAATCTCTCCTAGATTGACACCTTCATACTTTTAACATCTTACATACTTACGCTTAAAACCAAGTCTTCCTCTATCAAGTTCTTTCTGAATACTCTCTGTAGCATTTAGCAAACTGCTTTTTTTATTATCACGTTTGACTTCAACTATACCAACTTCTTTTGCAGTCTCGACTGCTTTTTCATGTAGTGGTACATATGATATTGCCACGGTGTTTAGGAAATTATTCATAGCGGATTTTGTTCGTTCTGGAGAATGATGAATTGTATCTTTCACCATTTCAAGCATATCGGAAATTTTACTTTCGGAAAATTCATTGTCTTTGCGATTTCCTAAAAGCCAACAGTAGCAACTCCATCCGGCAGACATTTTAAGCTCGTCCCCACTTGCAATCCATTTATCAGCAACATCTTGTGCAATATTTGACTCCGATAAAGTTACTGCCACTACATAATCAGATAGCATATAAAAATATGCCCCGTCTATCCAGCGATCAAAATCAGACTCACTCATAGCTTTTGGATCGGCAATAATACCTGCAAAGTACATAGCATCGTAGTTACCTGTGGCATAAAGCTCTTCAGCTAACTCTTGATTTAATTTTATTTTTTTAGCGATTGGTTTCATAGCACCTGTAGCTACTCCGAATACTGGCTCATGCGCACCGTTAGATATGTATATTTTTTTCGTTCGTTCCTTACCTAGAGATTCAAGTTCTTGCATAACTGTTTTAAAATCCATAGTTGTGCAACTTCCTTTCTTCATGTGAAAGCCTTTTTAAGCCTTTCGTATTTCATGTGTTAATACTAATTGTATTCAAGGGGTATGTCTACTTTCTAAAAGTATCGAAACCGGTTAGTAATTTTGAAGGTTTTGATTTTGTGACTGCTACAAGCTATCTATAATGGTAAGAAGGTCACTGTAAGGTAAGGAAGAATGAAAAGTATGTATAGTTTTTCCAGTGAATATTTGGTATGATGGTGAATGGGAAAAATATACAAGCTGTTAGTGGTTCATAAAAGGGGGATTGAATTGAAAAGAACACCTGAATTCGTATTAGGTTTAATTGGTGGCATTTTGGGAATTATTATTTCCATAATATTAATAGTTGTAGCGTTTAATATTATGGAAGGTGTTGATTACGAACTTTTAGCTTATTACTCTATTATTTTAACGGTTCAAATAGGATTGTTCATTTTATCGTGTTTAGTAAACAAGGTTAATAATAAAGTTTATGGAGTTTGTATGATTGTGATTCCTATAGTTATGTTATTTATGTCATTATTCTTTTTACTTATTCCGACAATTTTACAAATTATATCTGGTTCATTTGCATTTAGGACATTAAAGTTAGAATCGAATGTAAGCTAAATATAATTATTAACGTCTGAATATTCGGTTTTTTAAACATTTTCGTTTGCAGTTCAAATTAACATAAAGTACAAAGTTGTACGCTTTAGGAGGAGAAATAGATGATTATTTGGTCTGGTTGGGGTTTTTTAGTCGCAATTATTGTAATTATTAATACTCTTTTGGGTAAGGCTATCTTTGGATCTATAACGGGGGACGCTACATATTTTCAAGACCATAGTTGGCCAATGGCGGTAATGTTTATTATATCAGGGGTTATGTCTTGGTATTTAGGTAAATATATTAATAAGCCAGATGGGAAAGTTTATATAGATACCGAAACTGGTGAAAAAGTTATGTTTAACAAAAAGCACTCATTATTTTTTATAAAAATGGAATATTGGGGACCGATTCTAGGAGTTATTGCGATTGTAACTTTAATTACAAGATAAAAAAGAGGATGGGTATAGCAAGAGTAATCTATTCAAGTAGAAGGAGAAATTAGTCATGAATGCAAAGAAACTACTAGGGGTAGCAGTTCCGGTCATGTTGTTATTTGGTTGTGGAGTTTCTGAGAAAACGAACACTTCTAAACAGGAGAAAACGGAAGAGTCTAAAGTAAAAGAATCGAAGTCTAATAGTAAGAAAGAAAAAGTTTCAAAGGAAGACTATCCTAATAAAGTGTATAAATTAGGGGTAGAGTTTGATAAGTTGTTTGCGGAGCATAATAATATTACAAGAGAGGTTTTTGACGGTAAGAAAAAGAAATCAGATATAGTAGATAGTGTGAAAGAATTAAATAAAGTGTTAGATAAATTTGAGTCGATAGATCCCCCTGCAGAGTATGTAAACCAACAAAAAGATTTTGAAAAAGCAATTAGTTATTTTAGAGAGTCTTTTTCTTTAATAAATGAAGTATTCACCAGAAAAGAAAAAAGAGAAAAAGGTGATAAGACTGATAAAGAGTTAATAGAGAAATCTGAAAAGTTAGTGAAAGAAGGAGATATTTACTGGCTTAAGGCATTTAAAGATCTTGAAGGGGATATTAAAATCGGTGACGGTACAGTATCAATGAAAGATTTGAAAGAGTTAGATAAGAAAGCTGGAATTAATACAGATAATGTTATGAAGAATGTAAAAGATGGTACGGAATTAATTGGTAATTGGGGATTCCAAGGAACAGACGGTTTCAATATGTCACTCATTTTAAAAGGTGATAAGACATTTGAAACGTATGGTAAAGGTGAGTATCCAAATAAAAAGAATTATATTGAAGGAACTTGGGAATATGATAAGGAAGCTTTTACAATCTATTTACATCTCAATAAACGTTTAGTAGACGGTGTAGAAGATACAATTCAAAAAAAGAAAATAGCATATAAAGTTCAAGATTATGATGGGGAAAACTTGCGATTATTTAATGAGACGTCATTTAATACAATTAAGTATGTGAAGCAAAGTTAAAGTTATGTAGGACTAGGTTTAAATGGCCTGGTCCTTCATTAAAGTGCGAGTATGTAAATAATATGTTATCTTTCGTTCTGTTTACTTAGTATCATGTTATTCTTTAATAGAGTAATAAATGGAGTTTTGCATTAAATATATGAGGTTGGTTACAAATGATAAAAAAATTTACTAGATTAGTATTAATAGTGGTTATCCCAATCAGTCTTATTACAGGTTGTGGGGCTGCTGAAAAAACTGAAGCACAAAAGCCGAAAGCGGTACAAACGGAGAAAAAGGACTATATGGATTACTCATATGGTAGCAAAGGTATATTAGTAAGTGGCAAAGCGAAAGAACGGCAACAATACGAGATTGGATATATGGATGATAATAAGTTAATTGGGATTGATGAAAATATTGAAGACTGCATTATTTTAGATAATAAAGATGAAGCAGGTCTCATTTGGAAACAAATAGAGCGAGGATCTATTATTGAAGTGCAATACGGTAAGGATCGCAATGATATCGTAGGCGTGCAATTCGTAGGAGATCGTGAGTCATATGAAATTAGTGATAAGTTTGATCGGAATACGATAAATGAGATTGTTGAAAACGTTAAAGGGAATTTGTAATAGATGTATTTCGATAGTATAGGATCTCTTATTATGAAATTGTATGCCAGTTATTTGTCTAAGTTTAAATTGATTATTTTGACGGTATTTGTAATTAGTTGTAAAATAATGTTTGTTGACGAAATTTGTAAAAAGTATGTTAGATGAAATTCATCTGTAGGGATGACATATAAATATTTTCTTAATGAGTATAAAATGAAATAATTAAAATATGTAAATAAAAAGAAAATATAATAGAAGTACATAGTAGATTCATATTTTTAAAAATTAATGTGACAATAAAGGGAGGTTGAGATACATACACGGTGGGAGTGTGTATGTATTTATTATAATAATGAATAAGACAATCAAACAACAAGTAATCGCATTATCAACAAGTCTAGTGATTTTAGGGAGCGTACCTTTATCAGCATCAGCAGAAGAGATAAACAACTCTCAAACTGATCAACTTAATATTGCCCAAGGAGAACACGGAACGAGCGGATTAAATTATTCTAATTTCAAGTTGGAAGTTCCTAATCATGTACAAATTAACGAAGCAGAAGTATCTGAAAATGAAAAAATGCTTTTAGAAGAATATAAGCATAAACATGATGAAACAGAAGAATTAAACAAAATGAAAAATGCTAAGAAGGGACAAGTAGCAGAAAAGGAAGCTATTTCAAACATTGAAAAGGCATTTGAATCTGTAGATGGTCGAAATGATGGATCTGATCGTCAAATGAAACCTGTTGCAAAGCCAAGAGGTATTCAATATAGTGCACAGAGTACGAAGAAATATGGAACACTTGCAGGAGTTCCATTTGTGGAGTGGATTGTTCCAGCAGGAAATCCTGATATTCGTCCTGCAAATCCGATGAAAGCACGTTACATTACAATTCATGAGACCGCAAATACAGCCGCTGGTGCTAATGCTGAAAATCATGCGAAATATTTATACAAGCAAGCAACTGAAGGCACTTTCCGAACAGCTTCATGGCATTTTACTGTAGACGATAAACAAATTTATCAACACTTACCAACAAACGAAAATGGTTGGCATGCAGGAGATGGAGATGGATCAGGAAACAGGGAGTCTATCGGTATCGAGATCGCGGTTAACCAAGATGGTGATTACAATAAAGCTTTAGAAAATGCAAAACGACTTGCAGGTTATTTAATGAACAAAGAAGGAATTGGTGCAGATCATATTTACAAGCATCAACAATGGAGCGGGAAAAAATGTCCTGACATTTTAATTTCACGTGGTAATTGGGCTGGTTTCGTACAAGGAATTCAGTGGTATGCAAATATAAATGCGCAGATTGATACGCCTTTACAAGATAAAAATGACTCATTTAATCCAAATGAAAATAATCCAGCTGAACCTAGCATGGAACTAGTGGTAAATGGTAGTGGCATCAATGTACGTAGTGATGCGGGTATTGAACATCGTGTTGTACGTAAAGCTTCAACCGGAGATCGTTACAAAGTATTAGCGGTTAAAAATGGTTGGTATAAAGTAGGTAATGGAGAATGGATTTTCTATGACCCAAGCTGGATTAAAATTAACTACAATGTACCAAAGGAAGAAGTACAAAAGCCTAAGGAAGAAGTACAAAAACCAAAAGATGATATTACAGGTGGCTGGTTTGAAGAGCATATTCGTAAATTAAACAGTCTAGGTATTATGCAAGGCGAAGGTAATGGTGTATTTGCGCCATATCGAAATGTAACGAGAGCGGAGTTTGCGAAATTAATCTCGAATGCTCTTAAACTACCAGAGGGAAATAAGTCATTTGTAGATATTAATGAGGCACATCCATCACTTCATGACGGTATTAAACGTTGTGCAAGTGCAGGAATTATTAATGGTCGTGGTGAAGGGATTTTTGATCCTAACTCACCAATTACTCGTGAAGAAGTATCTATTATGATTGACAAAGCATTACGATATAAAGGAATTACAGGTGAGTTAGTAGCATTACCATTTACAGATAAGCATTTAATAACATACAAAGAATCGGTTCAACGATTATACAGTCTAAAGGTAGTTAATGGTATTGGAAATAATGAGTTTGATCCCCGAGGTACAGCAACTCGTGGTCAGGCAGCTGCCTTTATTGTGAAGATGTTAGATTCAATGCAAAAATAAAAGGAAACTTTAATCAGTGAGGGCCACTCGCATTGCAATCGAGCAGTTTATTCACCTAATTTTGAAATGAGAGTTGTACTGTCCGCAAATAGCAGAATAAATTGTATGTAGAAGCTGACATTGGTAGAAGTAAAAAATAAGAAGAATTTGAAAGGAGCTATCCAAAATAATAATTTGGAATAGCTCCTATTTAGTAGGAAGAACAAATTGTATTTCATAGATTGTAATGTAAAATGCCCTTCCAAGCCCCTTATAAGCCCCTACCAAGTAATAAATCACTAAGAAAAAACAAAAACAAAAACAAAAACAAGAACAAAACAAGCGCGAAAAAATGAAACCGGCGTTGTAGTAGTAAAAAAATTGTAATTCGAATGCCAAAACCATTCCCGTATGCCTATCTTTATAATGAAGGATTAAAATTTTCCTATTTACTAGCAAAGAGTGGAGGGAAACATATGGCGGTATACCGTAATGTGCAGGTGAACTTTTGGCAAGATGAATTCATATTAGATTTAACGCCAGAGGAACGTTATTTTTACATATATTTGTTAACTGGTACGAAAACAAAGCAATGTGGTATTTACATATTACCGAAGCGTGTGGCAGAGCTTGAAACAGGTTATAGTATGGAGACTGTTGAGAAGTTGCTAAACAGGTTTGTTGAGTATGGAAAGATTTTATATGATACGGAAACGAAAGAGGTATTCATAATAAATTGGTTACACTATAACCCTATTTCAAATACGAATGTGGAGAAGTGCGTATTACGTGAGTTAAAGACTATAAAAAGTAATAAGTTCATACATATATTTTTACGTAAATGCCTTGAAGAAGAATACAAGATTCCATTAGTACTGCAGCATTTTGGTATGCCAAAAGAAGAGGATAATAGTAGTTCACAAGTAGTTATTGAAGAGAAAGAAGAAGCGGAAGAGATAGAGGTGGAAACCATAGAAGAGGACGTTCCAAATAGTGAAGTTTATAAGTTTTATGAACAAAATATTAGTAGTTTATCCCCATATATTGTGAAGGAATTGAAGAATTGGATACAAAGACTTTCTGGAGAGAAAGTGTTAGAGGTACTTAAAATTGCGTTTGAAAATAATAAGAAAACGTTAGCTTATGTGAAGGGGATTTTGAGGAATTGGTGTAGTGAAAAATTAAAGGATTTTAGTGGGGAGAAGTGCGTAATGGGAAGTTTAGAGAGAAGGAAATGTATTTTGAGTAGTGTATTTTAATTTACATTAACCTGACATAGAATGTATGTTCGTTTTTGTGGGATTTATGCTATACTACCATTAAATAAGGGTATTTTATAATAGATAAAAAGATGCGGGGGGTACAAAGTTTGACTACTAGTACATCTGAGTTGTTTCAATATATTAATATGACAGAAGAACAGAAACAATTATCACAACGATATTTACAGACAAAAGAAGAAGAGATTTTAAAAGATATTCAACTAACGACAATTCGTGATCAAAAAAGAAGCGATTTTGCGGAGCGATTTATAAACGATTTTAGGAAAGTGCATAAACAAGATCCGGATTTTTTTCGATTATTTTACCATATACTCGAGGAGCAATTATTAAATGTTCTTGTAGTCCGTTTTGCGCATGTCAGTTTTTCTAAAATGAAGATTTATTTAGAAAAAAGTGCACTTCCTTTGGACAAACTTGTAGCAATCGCATGTAAATATTTATCCAGTATTTCAAGTTATGTGAATGAAGCAGATGTTTTTCTTAGAGAGTTAACAAGAGAGAATCCGAACTATATAGAGGGACAATTACATACTTTACCAACTAACCAGCAAGTAACATTACTTCTTGTAATGTTTGATGTAG
This sequence comes from Bacillus sp. RZ2MS9, assembly GCF_001816185.2. NCBI lineage: Bacteria > Bacillati > Bacillota > Bacilli > Caryophanales > Bacillaceae > Bacillus > Bacillus sp. RZ2MS9. Next base: position 3,167,205 of record NZ_CP049978.1, on the reverse strand, counting down.
ATTATGAAAAGTTTCGTACATATAGTTCTTTATTGAATGAGAGGTTAGAAGAACATACAGAATTTATATTGAAACTGCTAGGGGAAAAGGAAAAGGTTGAAGCAGTTAAACGGTATTTAAAAGGTAAAGATGATAGTGAAGTATTTATAGGTGGGAATTTACCGGAACATATTTGGCGGCTATTATTTTGTGTTCATAAATATTCGAATGTTGCGAGGCGATATATTGAAATATTGGCGAAGAAAAATGTTTGGGGTTTTATAAACTATGCAACACGTTATATGTGTCACACTCTCGGTCAGTCTCAAAACTACAAAAAAACTGGTAGTGTAAATAGAGAAACATATGAAGAAATTCAAAGTTTTTGTACACAGTTTTGGATTTCTAAGGAAAGATTTTTTGCGCATCGTCTAAGGCAACATGATTTAAATAGTGAGGATTTTTGTAAGACGTATGAATATGAATTGCTATGCTTTATGTTGGAGGAAGATCCTGAATTTATTCAATGTACTTTGCAATATGTAAGTAAAATGAATTATCTCATCATCGCACGAACGTTAGCTGAAAAAGGATATGAGCTAAATATAGGGAAAATGCGAGAAGAATTTTTTGTTGCTGCTTTGCAAATAAAATTGTCTACAGTGCGGGATACATATCGTGATTATTTACTAGGGAATTGTCACTTGAGGATATGGAGCAAATACTTAAAAATCCGAAATATAGAAGTATGTATTGGGGTATGCCGGTGTTAGAGGTTGCGCTTCTTTGGGATATAGATGATGTAGCGAAGAGGGAAGCTGTACTTACACTACAGTTTGGAGATGAAGATAGTGTTAATTTATACGAACTTCTTTACGAATGTTCTGTCAGGGGAGTAGAACCGAAACAAGTATTAGAAGATCTGCTTTCGTATGGATTAAGTAAGAAAAAGCTTATCGCTTATGCAGTTGAAGAAGCTGCATGCTACAGTGAAGAGCGAAATAAGGCGAAGGAAGCGCTTGTTTGTGTAATTGTAAAAGAACAAGCGTACATCATTGAACGATTTGATGAGTATTCTGCTGTGGCCAAAGCATATATTTTAGAAGAGTTAGCAAAGGATAACATGATTAAAATGCGTCCAATTTTAATTAAAAGCTTAGGAGATTCATCTAAAAAAATGCGTGAGTCTGTAGTTAAACTGCTTTCAAAAGATGTAGAAGCTGCAGCAGATGTAGCAGTTGAACTTCATAATAAAAAGAAAATTGTTCGTGAAAATGTGATGAAAATACTTATAGAGTATAAGCTTGAAAAATATACGAAACTTGTACAGGAAGCTTTGCAAGAAAGTAAAAATGAATCTTTCGCAGGAAAATTCTCGTTTTTATTTCAAACGGAGGAAAAAAAGATAGAAGAACTATGTGCACGTATTTTAACTGAACAAACAAGAAATTCACTTCTGCAATTGATTGGGGATGAGCCACAAATCCGTTTACGTGACTCTGATGAAATTGCTGATGCTGCAATTCCGTTAGCCTATTTACAACAGTATATTTCAGATGCTGTTATTGAGAAGAAAGAAACAGCAGAAGTAATTGGTAGAGCTTTAAATGAAGAGGACTTAAAAGAATATGTGCAAACAATATATCAAATATGGATTTCTCAAGACGCAGATGTGAAGAAACGTGGAATTCTTTCGCTATACGGAATGTATAGTGACGACAAAATGGTCGACATACTTATAAAGCAAATTGATGAATGGGTGCTTCAAATGAGAGGAAAGATAGCAGCGGATGCCGTTCGTGCTTTAGGTTTGTCTTCATCTAAGCTTGCACTTATGTCTATTCATGCAATAGCATTTAAATATAAACATAAGCAAGTACGTAATGCAGCAAAAGAAGCGCTAAGTCTTGCTGCGAAAACACGTGGTATAACAGAGGAAGAGCTGGAAGATCAATTGGTGCCGGACCTCGGCTTTACTATACATGGTGAAAAAATAATTGATTTCGGGAATCGAAGTTTTACTGCCATTTTAACTACAGAGTCAAAAATTGAATTAGAGACAGAAGAAGGAAAACGTATGAAGTCACTTCCAAAGCCGAATGCAAAAGATGATGTAGAAAAGGCTGAAGAGGCTAAAAAAGAATTAGCCTCTTTAAAGAAGGAACTCCGAAATACTCTTTCCATGCAAAAACAACGATTGGAAACGGCACTTTCATTAAAGCGTTATTGGTCACATAATGCATGGAAGTCTGTATTTATGGATAATCCAATTATGAAGCAATTTTCTATTTCACTCATTTGGGGTGAGTATAAGGAAGGGAAGTTGCTGAAGGCATTCCGTTATGCAGAAGGTGGCGTGTTCTGTACAATTGACGGGAAGAGTTATGAACTTTCATCTGGCACTGTTATTGGTTTCGTTCATCCGTTAGAATTGTCTGGGGCGGAGAAGGAATTATGGAAAGAGCAATTAGAAAGTGCGGGAATTGTTCAGCCGTTCCTACAAATTGAGCGTCCAGTGTTTGTAGTAGAAGAGAATGATGAGAGTGCTATTGAGAGATTTGGCGGTATTTTACTAAATGGTCGTTCGTTATTCGGTAAGATGACGAAGCTTGGATGGATCCGTGGGTCTGTTCAAGATGGCGGTGTATATTATACATTGTACAAAGAAGATACTCGTACCGGATTAGGAGTGCAATTGTCATTTAGCGGAGCACCGATTGGTTATGAAGATGAAGAAGATGTATGTGTATTTGACATTCAATTTTATAAAGCAGGTACAGTGAATCGTGGTTCATATGAATACGATGAGATTGATGATGAAAGACGCATTGTACCAAAAGAAGTAGATAAACGCTTCTTTAGTGAAATGTTATATGATGTGCAAGTAGCGACAGATTCAAATCTTGGGCATAATGAAAGTTGGCGTAGCGAACGATAAGAAAAACCCCTTCATTGGTAGGAAAATGAAAGGGGTTTTTCAATGTTTCAAAAGGTTCTTTCATAATAGAAGCGAATTAGGGGGAAGAGGATTTTTATCCTTTTAGAAGGGATTGGTATCATGATCAAATAGATGATTTATCATACGACTACACTGAATACAGCGGGAATAGAAGGGAAAATGTTAACGTTACAGCCACGGTAATGATAGAAAAGACTTTTACTATATGTAAGAGTCTCTTTTTTTGTAAACGCGACAAAATTTGACAAAAAAATTTGTAGGAACTTGTTATAATTTCTGTTGGAATATTTTGTTTAACGAGAAATGGGTGTATAGCGTAAAAGATTTCGGTGTCATACAAATACATTTTTTGTTTTACATTCAAGGATTTCATAAGAGAAGAATTACAAAAATGAATGACATGGAGAAGTCATAGGGGGAGAGGAGATTTAGCATGAGTATTAAAGTAATAAGAGCAACAGGGGTAATGGGAGGAGCAGCAAGAGTTGCTGTAAAGGTAGATAACGAAGTAGTAATGAAACTTGAGAATAACGAAGAATATACGCTTCCTTTTGAATTAGATGAAGCGAATATTAAAGTAAAACAATTCTTTTTTGGAAGTAAAGAAAAGAAAGTAAAGGATGGCGATGTAGTAGAAATTAAGATAAATAGTATTGCTATGCTATTACTGATGGTGTCAATGATGGCTGTTTTATTTGGTTCGTCAATTGGTATAAATATTGTTGTTTTTGGTGTGATAGGAGCTTTAGTTACATTAGTATACGGATTGAATAACTGGTTTCGTTTAGAGGTTAAATAATTATTGTATATATATTTATTTCAGTTGATTTACTATACATGGGATGAAAATATTTTTAAGTGGGAAATGGGGAGAATCAGTATGAAGAAAATGGTTGTAATATCTAGTTTGGCGCTAATAGTAGGTTTAACAACTGGTTGTAGCAGTGAAAAAACAAGTGGACCTAAAACAGTATCTGTAAAAAAAGAAAAAGAGTTAGTAGCGAAAGATATTTTTAAAAAAGCAGCTGACGGATTAAAACAAGAGGAATATCTTACATTGACATCTCTTATGTCAATGAAGGGGAGCGGCCAATCAGAAGAAATTAAAATGAAAATACAAATGGAGCCGAAACTGAAGAATTCTAGAGCTGAAATGAAAATAAGTGGTACAGATATTGTAACGTATGAAGTAGATGGAAAGGTCGCTGCTCAAGTGAAAAACCCTGATACAGGAGAGTTAGTTACGATACCTAATAATCAATTTAATGTAAATGATGTAATGGTCAGTAAAAATTTACTTAATGAGTTAGATTTACCGGAAGCTTTGGCTAAGAAAATGAAAGCAAAGAAAGATGGAGACACATATAAACTTACACTTGAATTAAAGGGAAAAGAAGCGGTAGATACGTTACAAAAAATTAATGGAGATATGAAAAAATTAACGGAAGGATTTAATATGGATGCGTTTAACATTGAATATATAATAACAAAAGATTATAAATTTGAAGAGATGCGAACAACTATAAAAGTGAGTGAAAGTAACTCAGATAAAAAAGCTAGTACAGATAAGGAAAAATTGGATGCAGTTGTGAGTATAAAGATTGATTCATATGAAAAGTTTGATTCAATTAAGTTACCAGAAGGGATTCAATAATTTCAATCGTAAAAGGATAAAAAGGAGCGGAAATCTGCTCCTTTTTTATTTTTCCTACTATTTTTAGAAGATTTATATGAATATAGTTGAACGGCACTTCATTTTTTTCTGGAATAAATGTGAAACGTTGTATAAAATAATCAAGAAAGGCAAAAATTATAGGGGGAAAGTTGTGAAGAAAAATAAGAGTTTAATAAGTTTTTTAGGAGTGTTTATTATGTTGTTTTCTTTTTGTTTTCAAGGAAATGTACAGGCAGATGTAAATACTGTTCAATCTGGAAAAATCAAATCAGGAAACGTAACAGTATGGGAAGTTGGAAATGTAGCGAAAGTATTAGCGGATGTGGAGCGCTTAAATTTAAATACAGTAAATGTACCGATTCAAGTAGATATCCCAAATGTGACTTCTACTAACATGGTAATTAATCAAGCGCAAAAGCAACAAGCTATTATTTTAATTCAAGAATTATTAAAGCGTAATATTCAAGTTATAGTGGAACCGTTCCCATATATTCAGCAGGGGAATGTTGGAGAGACAGAATGGAACCCAAGTAACATTAATGATTTCTTCTGGAATTGGAAGACGGTTATTCTGCAAGATATTTTTAATTCCATTACAAGTAAATACAATGTGTATGGACTAAAGATTGCTTCTAATTTCGTGAATATGGAGTATGCAGAAGGATACTGGAGCGATACAATTGATTTTGTTCGTAATCAGTATAAAGGAAATATTTTGTATCAAATGAACTGGTGGTTAACAGCAAGCTGGGATCCTTCTTATGAAGCGAAGTTTATAGAGAAAATAAACCGTCCGTATTTAAAGAAGGTAGATATTGTTAGTATCGATAGTTGGTTTGAAGTTTCTGGAAAAAGGAATCCGTCATATGAAGAAGTGAAGCAAGGTTTATTTGCGACGACAGTATATAACCGTGGACAAAATGTTGTTCAGCAATTGGAACAATTACATAATGCAACAGGAAAGCCCGTTTATTTTGGTGGATTTAACGTTCCAGCGCGTGAACTTGGACTGCAAAATCCGTGGAATCCAGATGTTTCTAATGTGTTTTCGAAAGATGTACAATTAAATGGATGGCGTGCTTACCGCGATGTATTAGAACCGAAACCATATTTTAAAGGTTTTTCAATTTGGTTTATTGGCTCTAATGATAGTACACATCCGTATCAAATACATAGTAAAGAAGCGGAGGCAGTTATTAACGGCTGGTACCGAAAATAATTTTTACAAAATAGGTAAGTTTTGAAGTTTACTACATATATTTCTAGTGAAAGGCCTTTCACCATCTTATCACCTAGGGGGCAATCATAATGAAATTTTTGTCTTACCTTACAGTAATTTTGGTGATTCTCGGCGGTTTGAATTGGTTGTTTGTAGCGTTAGATTACAATGTAGTTGAGAAATGGTTTGGTTCTATGCCGGCGCTTGTGGACACTATTTATTGGCTCATTGGTCTTTCTGCTATTTATCAAATTTTTGATCGGTTCTTCACGGATAATTAGCAATTATACTTTATTACTAGAGTGTTAAGTACGATTATGTACTTAACACTTTTTTGTATGTTTATAAAAATAGTTTGCACATGCAAGCGATTCCATTGCGTCTTGCGCCGTAATAATAGAAAACAAATTGACCACGTATTATATTTTGGGTTATAATTCAGAAAGTTTAAAAATTAATAAAAATGAGAAATAGGGAGGTTATGAGGGTAATGGAGAGAGTCTATAATTTTTCAGCAGGACCATCAATACTCCCTTTGCCAGTTTTAGAGAAAGTGCAAAAGGAGCTTGTAAATTATAACGGGACAGGCATGTCTATTATGGAAATGAGTCATCGATCTTCTTATTTTCAAAGTATTATAGAGGAAGCGAGTAACTTACTTCGTGAATTAATGAGCATCCCTGATGAGTATGAAGTTTTATTTTTACAAGGTGGTGCGTCATTACAATTTTCTATGATACCACTGAACTTAATGAATACGTATAAAAAAGCTGGATACGTACTAACTGGCTCATGGTCTAAAAAGGCACTGCAAGAAGCCGAAAAAGTTGGGGAAGTACAAGTAATTGCTTCTTCCGAGCAAGAGAAGTTTACTACGATTCCTAAACTGGACGGTTTACTAAGCGATGAAAAACTAGATTATGTACATATTACAACGAATAATACAATTGAGGGGACAAAATATGTGGATATTCCACATATAGAAAGAGTGCCGCTCGTTGCGGATATGTCTTCAAATATTTTGTCAGAACAATATGATGTTTCGAAGTTTGGTCTTATATACGCGGGGGCGCAAAAGAATTTAGGACCTGCGGGCTTAACGATTGCTATTATAAAAAGAGATTTAATTGGGGGAGCAGATCGCTCTTGTCCGACAATGTTAAATTATGAAACTTACAGTAAAAATAACTCCTTATATAATACACCGCCATCCTTTAGTATTTACGTAACAAAACTTGTACTAGAGTGGTTGAAAGAGCAAGGCGGAGTATCTGCGATTGAAGAACAAAATAGAATGAAATCTTCACTTATTTATCATTTTTTAGATGAATCTAAATTGTTTACTTCACCAGTTGATCCTGCGTATCGATCACTTATGAACATTCCATTTACAACACCGTCAGAAGAACTTAACAATGAGTTTTTACAAAAAGCGAAGGAACGCGGCCTTGTTACGTTAAAAGGACATCGCTCAGTTGGCGGTATGCGTGCCAGTATTTACAATGCGATGCCAGCACACGGCGTAAAACGATTAGTAGATTATATGAAGGAATTTGAGCTTGAGAATAGATAGGGAGATGGGGATATGTTTCGTGTTCAAACGTTAAATCAAATTGCAGAAAAAGGTTTGCAAGTTTTTACTGAAGAACGTTATGAAGTAGGAGATAGAATCAATCATCCAGATGGAATTTTGCTTCGTAGCTACTCTCTACATCAAGAAGAGTTTTCAAAAGACTTAAAGGCGATTGCAAGAGCTGGCGCTGGTGTAAATAATATTCCTGTCGAGCGATGTACAGAAAAAGGAATTGTAGTATTTAACACGCCGGGGGCAAATGCAAACGCTGTAAAGGAACTCATTATTGCCAGTCTTATTATGTCTTCACGTAACATTATTAATGGTGTAAGTTGGACGAAAAACTTAGAGGGTGAAGAAGTACCACAGCTTGTTGAATCAGGAAAAAAACAATTTGTTGGATCAGAAATTGCAGGGAAACGTCTAGGTGTTATCGGACTTGGCGCAATCGGTGCTTTAGTTGCGAACGATGCGTTAGCGTTAGGCATGGATGTTATCGGATATGATCCTTATATTTCAGTTGAAACAGCTTGGCGTCTTTCTACACATGTGCAAAGAGCATTTAGCCTTGATGAAATTTTTGCAACGTGTGATTATATTACACTGCATATTCCTCTTACGAATCAAACGAAGGGGATCATTGGGGAACACGCTGTAGAGAAGATGAAAAGAGGGATGCGTCTATTTAATTTCTCTAGAGGAGAACTTGTAGATGAAAAGGTTCTTCAAACAGCATTAGAAGAAGATATTATTACACATTACGTAACGGATTTCCCGAATGAAAATGTAATAAAGATGAAAAATGTAACAGCGACGCCTCACCTTGGCGCATCAACGTCTGAATCGGAAGAAAATTGTGCAGTAATGGCGGCGCGTCAATTACGTGAATATTTAGAGACAGGAAATATTCGTAACTCAGTAAATTATCCAAACGTAGAATTGCCGTATATCGGAAAGAAACGAATTACAATTATGCATCAAAACGTCCCGAATATGGTAGGGCAAATTACAGGATGCTTAGCGGAACATCATATTAATATTGCCGATATGATTAATCGTAGTAAACATTCTTGGGCATACACAATGATTGATATCGATAACGGAATTGATGATATAATAAAAGAGAATATTGTAGAAAATATAAGCAAAATTACAGGTGTTGTAGCCGTTCGAATGATTGTGTAAAGGAGAGAGGAATGTGGCAAAAATACGACCGTTTCGGGCCATTCGTCCAGTAGAGGAAAAAGCGGCACAAGTGGCAGCTTTACCGTATGACGTATTAAATAGTGAAGAGGCAAGGGAAGTTGTAAAAGGGAATCCATATTCTTTCTTGCATGTTGATAAAGCAGAAATTGATTTAGATCCTGAATTGTCACCGTATGATGATCGCGTGTATGAAAAAGCGGGCGACAATTTAAAGCAATTTATACGAGAAGAAGTGTTCATACAAGATGAAGAGCCAGCGCTATATATTTATGAACTGACGATGCAAGGAAGAACGCAGTCAGGCCTTGTCGTTTGTACATCTATTGATGAGTATGAAGATGATACAATTAAAAAACATGAAAGAACACGTCATGAAAAAGAACTAGATCGTATTCGCCACGTAGATGTGTGTGACGCAAATACAGGTCCGATATTTTTAACTTACCGTACAAAAGATGAAGTAAAGCATTTAATTAGAAGCTGGAAAGAAGAGCATGCGCCAATTTATACATTTACAGCAGAAGACGGTGTTAAGCATGTTGCGTGGAAGATTGCAGATGAAGATGTAATTACGACTTTAGTAAACGCATTTGAAGATATTCCTAATCTTTATATTGCAGATGGGCATCACCGTTCTGCATCAGCTGCAAAAGTAGGGCTTATGCGAAGAGAACAATATCCAAATTACACAGGAGAAGAAGAGTTTAATTTCTTCCTATCTGTTTTATTCCCTCATGATGAGTTATCTATTTGGGACTATAACCGAGTTGTGAAAGATTTAAATGGCTTATCAGAGGAACAGTTTTTAAATCAAATTACGCAGTACTTTTATGTAGAAGGAGCACCTGTTTCTCCGTATAAACCAAATGAGCCAAAAACATTTGGTATGTATGTAAATGAGAAGTGGTATAAGCTTACTGTGAAAGAAGAAACATTTGATGCGAATGATCTTGTTAGAGGTTTAGATGTATCTATCCTGCAAGATCATTTATTAAGCCAAGTACTTGAAATACATGATCCGCGTTCTGATTCACGTATCGATTTTGTCGGAGGAATCCGCGGATTAGAAGAACTAGAACGCCTTGTGAACAGCGGCGAATACAAAGCAGCATTCGCATTATATCCGACATCTATGGAAGATTTATTAGCAATCGCAGATGCCGGAGAAGTCATGCCACCGAAATCAACGTGGTTTGAACCGAAACTGCGTAGTGGGTTGTTTGTCCATTCTTTAAAGTAAATATTGACTTCTATAGTTTTGAAAAACCGAAATGATTTGAGTTTCGGTTTTTCTTATTTTAAAAGAGTTTTTGAGGAGGGGCATGGGATGAAATTACAAGTAGGCGAAAAAATCACCTTTGAACGAACGTTTACAAAAGAAGATGTTGCGTTATTTACGGAAGTATCGAAAGATGAAGGTGTTCATCATGTTACACCAGATGAGCAGGGGAGATTTGTTGTACAAGGGCTTTTAACATCAACACTACCTACAAAAATTGGCGGTGATTATAACGTACTAGCTCGCAAGATGGATTTTGAATTTTTACGTCCTGTGTTTAGTGGTGACACAATTCGTTGTGACTTAACCATTGAACAATTTGAACCCGATGAAAAAAATCGTACAAATATTACTGCGATGTTTATATGTAGGAATCAACTTGAAAAGGAAGTTATGAAGGGGAGTTTTTCTGGGATTATTCTTTAGTTAGTAGGAAAAGTAATGAATAGGTGGGGGCCATGTCACTCGGGCTTAGGTTTTTAATCCCACCATAACGAAAATGATATGCATTGCTGTATATTGATAATATACTCTGTTCATTTTTAACTTGAATAAGCTCGTTGACAAAAAGGACATTCCTAGTATTACAAGAAATGTCCTTTCCACTAAATTATAAGGTATTTTGCTAACGTTCAAATTCTAAAATTAGTTTACTAGTTTGACCTGTAAACTGATAATTATAGGACCCTCTCAGATTTTCTAAGTTACCGGTAGCCTTAATAATTGTTCCTGGGGAATCTAAATTTCCTTTATCAAATATTCCTTGCTCTATAGCTGTGAATGTCCCTTGTTGCCCCTTATAAATTCCTTCAAAGTGTAAAAATCCAGAAATTTTAGCCGTAGCCAAGTGACCATCATTTATATTTGAGTCTAGATAATATAATAAGTATTCAACAAAAGCTTTTCCTTTTAATTCTCCATCAATATCATATTCAACATGGGCAATATTAATAGGGAAATCTTTTCTAGTATCATCAATTAGTTTTTCATCCCATTTACTTACTGTAAATGTTACGTCCATACACGTAAATCCCCCTTTATCATTAGATAAGTAATCTTCATATCATTTGAAAAGTACCAATTCACAGTCATATCTTATAGGAGTGTTTTTATTTATTTGAGTCCTGTCATATCGTTATCTTATTTCAGAATCACCTGCTCCTCCCCACGAAGGACTTACTGTCGCCACGGTATCTCCTGGCTGTAATCTCTTTGTTTTTTTAACATGTTAACTCCGCTCCTACATAATGTAATGGACTACGATTATACAAACTGTATCATTGAAAAACATGATGTATGACATTAGTTTCTTCATCATCAATCCGTTTACCTGCTGGGATTCAAGAATTCAGTCTTAGTGTTGAATATAGGAATAACCGATTTATATTTGAAAATCAAAGTATGCAACATTGCATGAGGAAAACGGTTGTTATTTTTACTACCTGTAACTATAATGATTACAGGTTGGTCGATACCAATCAAAAAAATAAAATCATCGTGAATGGAGATGTTTCATAATGGGTATGAAAAAATTAATTTTAGCAGGTGCTTTAGGGATCGCAGCATTATCAGGAACAAATTTACCAGGACTAGAAGTAACAAAAGCGAGTGCAGCTTCTATTGAATCGAATTTCTCGACGTTAGAAGGACGAGTAGTAGAAGTAGATAACGGTGTAATTGTTGTAAAATCTAAGCAATATGAGGAACCGGTTAGTGTGTATATTGATTCACTTTCAAATGTGAAAGTAGGAGATGAAGTAAAAGCTACTGGATCTATGATGCGTAATTTTACAGAATATATGGTTGCAACTGCAGTTGAAAATACAACAAACAAGTTAGGTATGCACATGAAAGAAGATGGCTCACCTAATTATGTAATTGGAGAAGTATCAAAAGTAGGAACGATGGAAGATGAGGGAGACGGTGCTACTAAATATGTTGTAGTTGAGTATCCATCGCTAAATGGGAAGAAAGCTATTATTGATGTTTTCTTAACAAAGGGACAAGTATTTAATGCGGGTGAGAAAGTGAAAATTGATATGAAGTATGTAGGGTGGGGCGGAAGTTCTATTAACTGGAACACAGTTGATCATATTGAAAAAGTTCATGAAGCAAAGACGAACGCTGAAAATAATGATGGTGTATGGATTTGGTCTTAATTAAAATCCTGTAAATAACAAATGTATCATGTAGTATCCAGCAAATGGTGATGTGTATGACCATTTGCTGGATACTTTTTTGCTTTGTATTTTTTGAGAATAAGGGATATCCGACTAGAATATGATGTTTAAATCAGAGCGAGTTAAAAAATACAATAATGAAAGAGGTGTTTATATATGGAGCGAGATGAGAATTATTTACGAGCTAAAAAAAGAGTGGAGAATTTAAAAGCGTTTTACATTCATTTAACGGTCTATATATTAGTTAACTTAATGCTTTTTTTCATAAATATAAGCTCTGATTCAAGTAAATTATGGTTTTTATATCCACTTGGAGGTTGGGGGATTGGTATCGTTATACACGGTTTAACAACTTTTCCATTTGGGATATTCGGAAAAGAATGGGAAGAACGGAAAATTAAAGAGTATATGGAGAAAGATAAGTGAAAAAATCAGAGATTTATGAATATAAATCTCTGTGAGCACACGTTTGATGCGAAGCCTATTCTATAGCTTCGCCTATTTGTTTTGTACTCGAAGTTAATGCGAGTACGTGTTCCTATTCATTTTTAGCATGAATTGCATGTGAAATCAAAACTTTAGTTGTAGTACATAATAAATACAGTTATTTTACTTTCTTAATTACAAGTGGATATAGGATAAAGTTGATTTATCATCCTATATTAAAATAAAAAACAAACCACTGTTCGATTTGAATATTCCACGATATAATGGTGAGAGTTTATGACAGAATAAATATTTACATAAGAAGTGAGGTACTGTATGAAAAAAAGAACGACAGACATTATTTTTATTATTATTGGTGCATTTCTTTTTGCTTTAGGTGTCAATTTATTTGTTATCCCGAACGAGTTTGGTGAGGGTGGGGTAACAGGTATCACGATTATTACGTACTATTTATTTGAATGGTCACCAGGTTTAGTTAACTTAATTTTAAATGCGATTTTGTTAATAGTCGGTTATAAATTTTTAAATAAAATCACAACAATTTATACGATTATCGCTGTAGTGACTAACTCGCTATTTCTTCATTTAACAGAAGGCTGGACGATTGCTTCGGATGAAATGCTTGTAAATGCCATTTTCGGAGGAATATTTATCGGGTGTGGTATTGGTCTTATCATTCGCGTTGGCGGAACAACTGCAGGTACTACGATCTTAGCAAGGATGACACATAAATATTTAGGCTGGAGCATTAGCTACGGTCTACTGTTCTTCGATTTAATCGTTGCATTTTCATCTTATTTCATCATTGGTGCAGAAAAACTGATGATAACAATTATTATGCTATATGTAGCAACGAAAGTGATGGAATTTGTAATTGAAGGGTTAAATCCGAAGAAGGCTATTACGATTATTTCTGATAATCCAGATGAAATTGCCGGGAAGGTGACAACCTTAATGGGGAGAGGGGTTACTGTATATTCAGGGCATGGCTATTACACGAAAACGCCGAAGGAAATTCTTTATGTTGTTATTAATAAGCAAGAAGTAGTGAAGCTAAAGCGGATTGTTCAAACTACGGATCCGGCGGCGTTCATCGCTATACACGATGTTCGTGATGTGTTCGGAGAAGGATTTGTTGATATTTCGAAGGCTTAGAAATTGTTTTTGATTAAAATAATCTTAATACTAAAACGTAAGAATCTATTTTGAATAATCTTTTTTCAAAATAGATTCTTTTTCTTTTTCTTGCAAAAAATCCAATTGTTTCTTAATGTAGTGATGTAGAAGGATGAACGAGAGAGGGTTTAATGAAGATGATACATATTTTATTAGCTGATGATGATAAGCATATTAGAGAGTTGTTGCATTACCATTTACAAAAAGAGGGGTTTAAAGTTTTTGAAGCAGAAGATGGAAAGGTAGCGCAAGACGTTTTAGAGAAGGAAAATATTCATCTTGCGATCGTAGACATTATGATGCCGTTCGTTGATGGCTATACGTTATGTGAAGAAATCCGGAAGTATCATGATATACCGGTTATTTTATTAACGGCGAAAGATCAGTTAGTTGATAAAGAAAAAGGATTCATTTCTGGTACGGACGATTATATTGTAAAACCATTTGAACCAGCTGAAGTGATTTTCCGTATGAAAGCTTTATTACGACGTTATCAAATGCTGAGTGCAGATATTATTACGTTGCACGGAACGACAATTGATCGAAAAGGTGTAGAAGTAAAGTGTAACGGTCAAACGATTTTGCTTCCTTTAAAGGAATTTGAGTTATTATCACAACTTGCTAGTTATCCTGGAAGAACATTTTCAAGAGAAGAGCTAATTGAATTAGTATGGGGAATGGATTTTGAAGGAGATGAACGAACAGTTGATGTTCATGTGAAAAGGCTGCGAGATCGTTTCTCAAAACGAACGGATGATTTTCAAATTACAACAGTGCGCGGCCTCGGGTATAAGTTGGAGTTGAAATAAGATGAAATCACTATATTCTAGATTTGTATTTATGACGGTCGGCATTATGCTACTTAGTAGTATTATCGGCTTTTTATTAACAAACGTATATTATCAAGTGAAGTTAAAACCATATAACAGTGAAAAGATTTTAAAGTATGCGGAAGAAGTTAAATCGTTATATGAAAAGCAAAGTGAAGAAAATCAAGAGACGTATTTGCATTCTATTGCAAAATTAGGGTATGAGATTTACATTGTTGATGATCAAAAGAATGGAAAGCGTATCGGTAATGCGTTTCGTAAGACGACAATAAGTGATGATACCGTTCATAAAGTATTGCAGGGGGAGACATTTAATGGTGTTTCTACTTATCCAACGCGCCTCTTTATTACAGGTTTTTTCGATAATGAATTAATTAATAGCGTCGGTGTCCCAGTACAACACGGTGATAAACAGTACGCTTTATTCATTCGCCCTGACGTTCAACAACAATTCGGCGAGATGAGAATTTTTCTAGCGGTATTATTAGGGTTTATCGTACTATTAAGTATTATTTTTATAGCGATTGCAGCAGGTTACATCGTTCGCCCAATCCGTAAATTTACGAAGGCTACGCAAAAAATTGCGAGTGGGGAATATGAAATTGAATTAGATGTAAAACGAAAAGATGAAATAGGAACGTTATCTACAAGCTTCCAAAAGATGACGAAGAGTATTAAAGAACTAGATGAAATGAGACAAGAATTCGTTTCGAACGTTTCACATGAATTTCAGTCGCCACTTTCTTCCATACAAGGTTTTTCAAAGACGTTGCAAACAGAAAAGATGAGTGAGGAAGAAAGAAATCATTACTTACAAATTATTGAGGGTGAAAGTAAGCGAATGTCTAGTTTATGTAAACAGTTACTTACGCTCGCTTCATTAGATAAAGAGGAAAAGGTTCTACAAATAAGAGAATTCAATCTGCAGAAGCAAATTAAAGACGTCATTTTTATGCTTGAGTGGAAATGGCGGGAAAAAGATATCGCCGTTGAATTTAATGTGCCAGATATCACTATAAAAGGTGATGAAAACTTACTTCATCAAGTTTGGAGTAACATTTTCACGAATAGCATTAAGTTTTCAAACGATGGTGGAACGATTGAGTTTTTCGTCGAAGAGTTAGAGTCTAGTGTCATTATTTCTATATCAGACAACGGAATCGGTATGGAAAAAGAAGAAATGGATCGTATTTTTGACCGTTTTTACAAAGTAGATACAGCAAGGACGAGAAACGTAGAAGGTAGCGGTTTAGGGTTGTCGATTGTGCAGAAGATTGTTGAACTGCATCATGGAAACGTTTCGGTGTATAGTACGAAGGGGGAAGGAACAACCGTTCTGGTGGAGCTTCCGAAATAGATGGAAAGAAAGAGGCTGTTTCGGAACGGCCTCTTTTTTTGTCGTTTTATGTCGGTAAGTCGATATAATCGGAAAATCGCTGATATAATTTGAGTTGCGCCGATATATTTTGAAAATCGCCGATATAATTCTATTTGCGCTGATATATTTGAAAAATCGCTGATATAAATTTCACGTACTGTATTTCTGCTATAAAGCCACACCTTTCCCGCGCTCAAAAAGTATCAGATGTAATTTAATTTCCCCTCTGTAATCTTCTGTTCATATTCCGTTCATATTTCTTTTTTATGATAAGTGCATAGAAAGAAAGAGGAAGGAGCGAGCGAAATGTTTTTAGCTCTGCGTGAATTGAAACAATCAAAATTAAGATACGGATTAATCGGACTGATTATGGTGTTATTATCATTTTTAGTTCTTGTTATTTCAGGATTAGCAAATGGACTATCATATGATAATGCTTCATCGATTCAAAATATGGAGGCAAATAAGTTCGTTTTAGCAGATGATGCGGAAAATAAATTACTTCGTTCACAAATTAAGAAAGACGATGTAGATAACGTAGTAAATCAAGTAGGCGAGAAAGAAGCGGTTCCGTTTCGTGTGAAAGTTTCAACATATGAAAAGAAAGATAGTTCGAAAAAAGTGGATGTCGCTATTTTCTCAAGTGAACGTGATTCATTTTTAGAACCCAAAATTGTAAAAGGTGAGAAATTAGGTACAGCAAATAACGAAATGGTTGCTGACGAATCAATTAAAGAAAAAGGAATTGATATTGGAGATACAATTATTGATCCTGTTTCAAAGAAAGAATTTACAATCGTTGGATTTACGAAAGATCAAATGTTTAGCCATACACCAGTTGTGTATGTAAATGAAGACGTATGGGGATCTATTTCACAACCAAATCAAAAAGATTATAGTGCAATTGCGCTGAATACAGATAAAGAAATCAAAAATGCACATGTTATCGACAAAAAAGAAGTACTGCAAAGTATTCCAGGATTTAAAGAAGAGCAAGGAACATTGACGATGATCATTGCATTCTTACTTGTTATCGCTGCGTTATTAATCGGTGTATTCTTCTACGTTATTACACTGCAAAAAACACAGCAATTAGGCGTATTAAAAGCAATTGGTACGAAGAACTCTTATTTAGCAAATAGCTTAGTCGTGCAGGCGTTATTCTTATCAGTCGTTGCGATGGTAATCAGTATCGTTCTTGTACAAGGGTTAGAACAAATTTTACCAGCTGGTATGCCATTCTTATTAACAACACCGATGATTGCGCAATATGCAGCAATCTTTATCGTAATTAGTATTTTAGGAACACTTATTTCGTTATACCAAGTATTAAAAGTTGATGCATTAGAAGCAATTGGAGGCGGGATGTAATGACTTCATTATTAAAATTAGACAAAGTAAGTAAAGTGTACGGAGAAGGGAATACGGAAGTAACAGCCCTTCATCCGATATCGCTTGATGTGAAAGCCGGAGAATTTATCGGAATCGTCGGTCCTTCTGGATCAGGGAAAAGTACGTTATTATCAATCGCTGGTGCTTTATTATCACCGTCAAAAGGGGATATTTACATTCGCGAGCAAAATATTACGAAGCTATCAGAAAAGGAAATGACAGACATTCGTTTGAAAAAAATCGGCTTCATTTTCCAGTTTGCAAACCTTGTTCCATATTTAAATGTGAAAGAACAGTTACTTTACATTGCAAAGCTAAAAAAAGAAAGTAAACAAGAATCCGGAAAGCGTGCAGATCATTTATTAGCGGCATTTGGATTAGGAGAAAGAAAGAATCATTATCCAAATCAACTATCTGGCGGGGAAAAACAAAGGGTAGCAATCGCTCGTGCGTTCATGAACAACCCAGATTTAATATTAGCGGATGAGCCAACGGCAAGCTTAGACTCAAAACGCGCACGTGAAGTTGTTGAAATGATGAAACGCGAAGTGAAAGAGAGCCAAAAAGCAGCAATTATGATTACACATGATGAAAGAATGCTTGATGTATGTGATCGTATATTGACGCTTCGAGATGGACAGTTAATATAAAAAAAGGAAAACCGTACATGTATGTGCGGTTTTCCTTTTTTTATGGACTTATTTAGAGAATAACGTTTTAATTTTATTACGAGTAAGTAATAAAACACCGCCTAATACAGATAGCATTCCTAGAGCCATATTGTTTGATTGCTCGCTACCAGCGTTAGGAAGTTCTTTAGCGTTATTGTTTTTAGTACCATTATCTGCTTGCGTTTGTTTAGACTGTGATACTTCATTAATCTTGTTATCAACATTTTGCTTCGTTGTATGTAACTCAGCTAATTTGTCGTCAATTTTTTTCTCAGTATGCTTAAAATCGTTGATTTTAATATCTAAGTCTTGTTTTTTCTTTGATAAATCATCTGAAACAGTTTGTTTCGATTGTTTAATTTCGTTAATTTTATTAATTAAATCTTGTCTAGCTTCTTGTAAAACAGCTAGTTTGTTTTTTACATCTTGTTTAGCTAATTCTAAGTTAGCGGAAAGACTGTCTAAATTGCCTTTAATTTTCTTAAGTTCCTCTAACGTGTTACCGGTATTCGGCTTGTTTTCTTTTAGTTCAGCGAGTTTGTCCTCAGCAGTTTGTTTCGCTTTCTTTAACTCAGCTAATTTTTCATCTACTTGTTTTTTAACTTCCTTAAGTTCATTAACCTTTTGATCAATGTTCTCTTTATGTTGCTTCATTTCATTCACTTTTTCATCGACAGTTTGTTTATGTTCTTTAATCTCATTCACTTTGTTATCGATATTTTGCTTATGTTCTTTTACTTCAGCAACTTTATCTTCTACTTGTTTTTTATGCTCTTTAATTTCAGCGATTTTATCTTCGGCGATTTGTTTGTCTTGCTGCAGTTTTGCATCTAGTTCTTGTTTATGCTGTTTAACTTCGTTAATTTTTTCATCAGCAACTTGTTTACGTTCATGTAGTTCATTCACCTTCGTATCAACATTTTCCTTAACTTTGTTAAGTTCGTTTAATGTTTGATCCACGTTTTCTTTGTGTTGCTGTAATTTCGCATCTAACTCTTGTTTATGTTGCTTAATTTCAGCTAATCGATCTCCTGTACTTTGCTGGGGAGTAGTATCATTTACTTCCGCATGAGCAGAGTTCGCGCCAGCAATCATTGCTAAAGCTAGTGTAGACGCAGCGATTGTTTGTTTTGTTTTCATATTTTTGTACCTCTTTTCTTTCATATGCATGAGCTGTTTTGTGTAAAATTGAGCATATAGAAGTAGATTCTTCCATCATTATATACCATCTGCGCTGCCTAGAGGAAGTATTTGCATAATAATCTATGATTATGTAATTTTTATAATCTCTTATTTTGGAGTAGGGGATAAATCTTTAGCTAGATGAACAATTTCTTCAATAGTAAAGCTTATATCTTTATTATTGCGAATAACAAACAAATAATCAGCCTCATTTTCTATAGGATCTACCACATCATCGTGAAGTGATTCAGTTTGTTGTTGATCAAATACTTCTTTGAAACTAGAATATCCACCTCTAAAAATATTCGTACTTCGCGTGCTTCGAGCCACTCTTTCGTAAAGTACATCATCTGGAATGTCAAAATGAACTAATATGCGTACATATTCATTCTGTGGAAATAATTCGTTTAGTAAATAGAATCTTCCGCTTTTACTGCGATTGGAATTACAAATAATAAGGTGTAAATTTGTATGTTCTTTCGCATAATCAACAATGAATTTTGAAAGACCGTGCTTAAATGTATTAGCACCTTCAGCCGGCTGTAATTTTTCATAATGCGTGTTAATAAATTTAGCTTGGTTATCTTGATCCATAACGAAAGAGTGGGGTAACTCTTTTTCTAAAGCTTTTGCAAATGTAGTTTTACCGCTGTGTGTTTTTCCTACAGTAATAATGACGAATCGTTTCATATTGGCCTCCATTTGTATTGTTATGAACTGGAATATTCGGTGTAGATCGAAATCTTCCTGCTAGAGATTACACAAATTGTTGAGCGTTAGTAGGCTGAAAACTTGACAAAAAAACTTATTTATGCTATAATTTACCAATATAAAAATAAAGTGTATAATAGGGTTCTCCTGGCCAGGGGAACCCTATTTTTGTTGTAAAAATGAAGGAGAGTGTATGTACGTGAAACAAGGTGAAGCAAGTGTAACGTCGTTAGTATCAGCTTTCAGCAGGGCATATCATAGTGAATTTGATAGTCCTAAAATCTTTAATGATTATGTAGCTAAAGATTTCATTTCACAAAAAGAACGTAACAATATTGAAACGAACATGGTTCAAGGGATTCACTTTTTCAATACAGACATTGCAGAGCGGTTTCAAGACAATCCAAAAGAAATATTAAAATGGATTACACAAGTTCAGTTATCACCAACACCTTTAGCACGTGCCGCATATTGTGAAAGAGTATTACTACATGAAATTACATTAGGAGCGAAACAATACGTCATACTCGGTGCAGGCTTAGATACGTTCAGTTTTAGAAACCGAGAGTTAGAGAATAAAATAGAAATATTTGAAGTGGATCATCCTTCTACGCAGGCGTTTAAGAAGGAAAGAATAAAAGAAGTAGAAATTGAAGTTCCAAATAACCTTCATTTTGTTTCAATGGATTTTACGAAAGGATTTTCCTATGAACAGTTACGCAATGAAGGATTTGAAAATAAAAAGACTTTCTTTAGCCTTTTAGGTGTTACGTACTATTTAACGAAAGAGGAACTTGCTAGTTTATTAGAATGTTTATTCGAGATGGTTCCGGCAGGTAGTTCTATCGTTTTTGATTATCCCGATGAAAATTTGTTTACGGAAAAGGGACTGTCCAATCGAGTTGAAAATATGGTGAAAATGGCTGCGGTAGGCGGAGAACCAATGAAATCATGTTTTTCTTATGCCGAAATGGAAGCACTGTTAGAGAAGGCGGGCTTACTCATTTATGAACATTTATCGCCAGAAGACATAAATAAATTATATTTTGAAGGACGAAACGATTATTTGAAAGCTTTTGAGACGGTGCATTATGTGCATGCGGTGAAAAGGTAGGAAATTAGTAGGCATGGGGAGGAATCTCTGTGTCTTTTTTTATAAAAAAGGAAATGAGCTGTAGTGGTGGAAAATATAATTATAAATATATATAAATTAATGTTTTGTAGAAACTAAAGGAAAGGGGAAATAGAAGATGTTGAAATTACAAGGGAAATACAATGAAGCAAAAGTGTTTACTACGAATGTAGAAAAAACTGCAGCAGGTCAAATTATTGATCTTTGTAACCAAGAATTCGTAAAGGATAGCAAGATTCGTATTATGCCAGATACACATGCGGGTGCAGGTTGCACGATTGGGACAACAATGACAATTCAAGATAAGATTGTTCCTAATTTAGTCGGGGTTAACTAATCGGCTCAGACTTTAAACTACTCACTCAATTGACTGGGAACCCTAACGATAAAAGGCGAGGGCAATCAGCAGCCAGTGGTTATGGTGACATAATCGAATGGTTCAGAGACTTGTACCATGTTAGCAGACTAAGGTACAGAATTATTCCTCATCCATTTTGAGTTGAAGAGGAATAATTAATACGGTGAGCCTACAGTAGAGACTGCATATCTCGATGACTGTAGAGAAGGTATAGTCCACACTTTCAGGAAACTGGGAGGTAAGTACGATATTGGTTGTGGCATGGAGGTTGTTATAATTAATAAGAAAAAAGAGGAAATCAACTTCGATTACTTAGATGAAACGATACGTAAACTTGTCCCAAGTGGTTTTCGTATTCGAGATAAGGAACATAGATTTTCAAAAATGATTGATTTTGATAGTGTAAGAGCCCCGTTTACATTGCAACGTGCTCAAAAAAGTATTGGTACACTTGGCGGGGGCAATCATTTTGTCGAACTGAATGAGGATGGTGAAGGAAATGTATACATTGTTATTCATAGTGGTTCGCGTAATTTAGGGAAACAAGTAGCAGAGTATTATCAAAACTTTGCTTACGAGCAACTTATAAACGTTAAATCTATTAAAGAAGAAATTATTGAGCGTTTAACGAAAGAAGGCAGACAACAAGAAATACATGAAGCTTTACGTGAAATTAAGAAACCGGTGATTCGTAAAGAATTAGCTTATTTAGAAGGACAAGGATTTAAAGATTACATGAATGATATGAAAATTGCACAAAAATATGCGGAGTTAAATCGTAAAGCAATGATTGATGAAATCGTCACTACAATGGATTGGAAAGTAACAGATCAATTCACTACAATCCATAACTACATCGATATGGACAATATGATTCTAAGAAAAGGTGCTATTTCAGCTCAGAAAGATGAACGAGTAATCATTCCAATCAATATGAGAGATGGTTCAATCATTGCATTTGGTAAAGGAAATCCAGATTGGAACTTTTCTGGCCCTCATGGAGCAGGGCGTATTATGAGTCGCAAGAAGGCGAAAGAAGTACTTAACTTAGAGGATTTTCAAAATACAATGACAGAGGTTTGGACTACATCTGTTGCAGAAAGTACTTTAGATGAAGCACCAATGGTATATAAGCCAATGGATGAAATTATTGAGAATACAAAAGAAACAATTGATATTAAACATATTATTAAGCCACTTTACAATTTTAAGGCTAATTAAAAGAGGAGTAACGTTTATTAAAGAAAGAGAACTTGAAAAGATAGCATATTTTGTGGCGGTTATATAACAGAGATTAAAAAGACAACATATTAAACTAAGAGATTCATCATATTCATTTACATTTATGTAATGTTAAAGACTAGAAAGCTAGATTGGCGCGAATTGCTAATTGTGGAGTGTGTAGAAAAGACAAAATCTCTTAAAAAACACTTAATTTTTTATTCCATTAATCTTTACAATCTCCCCTTATAATGTGAATTGGACAAGCACCTAAGAGAAGCAGAACATGTCAGTTGGTACATTCTATTATTAGGGGGAGAATTTGTATGAAAAAGACAGTTGCTTCGTTAGCAGTTATGGCGGCATTATTACCGACATTTTCAGCACATGCGGAAGGGAAAGAGCAAGTTCGAAAATCAGCTACAACTTTTAATGTTATTAGTGACATTCAAGGTGATTTAGGAGATTTTGATCACGTATTAAAAGATATGAATAAAGTAACGCCACTTTCTAGAGCGCTTATTATGAATGGGGATATAACGCCGACTGGACAACAGTCACAATATGATGATGTAAAGCGTGTGTTAAATAAAAATAAGCATCCAGAAAATGTATGGTCTACTGTTGGGAATCATGAGTTTTATGCTGGTAAATGGACAGCAGATGGGAAACTCTCCCAAAGTACATGGCCAAATGGTGTAACTGAGGAAACTTTATTTAACCGCTATCTGAAATTTAGTGGACAAGAAAAGGTATATCATAAAAAAGAATTAGATGGCTATCCACTTTTATTTTTAGGAACTGAAAAATATATGAAATACCACGATTCAAAAATGTGGGATGAAGTATATATGAGTGATGAGCAATTAGGTTGGTTAAAACAAAATTTAGAAGAGTATAGTCAAAAAGATAAAAATAAACCAATCTTTATTTTCTCTCATCACGTTTTACCTGATACAGTATCTGGATCAAGACAATCACCATATTTACAAGATTATTTAAACGTGGATAAATTGTACGATATATTAAAAGACTATCCGCAAGTTGTTTTCTTCACGAGTCATACGCATTGGGATTTAAACTTACCTGACTGGGCTGGTAAAAAGAAAATTAAAGGTGGAGATGAAAAAGGTTTCACTGTTGTAAATACGGGCGGGATTGAAACAGGCTGGATGTCAGCAGGACCAAATGGAGGAGAGAAAACTGCTCCAGATGGCTATTCATTTAAACAAGGGTTACAAGTGAAAGCATATGGTAACGATGTAATTGTGACAGCTTACGATTACAAACGTGATAAGGATATAAAGAAGTTATTAATTAGTGATTCAAAAATTGCGCAGATGGCACCAAATGTAACGGCAGATGATAGTGAAAATATAATTGTCGGTGCAACTGAATATATGGAGTATTCTATAGAAGGAACGAATGAGTGGCATACGTATAGTAAAGCAAACCCTCCGAAATTTGATGGGGATAAAGTCGTATACGTACGCCATAAAGGTGAAATGAATTTAGAGCCGGGATTAACACAGTTACTTCGTTTTTCGGTAAATAAGTGATTGGAGGGAGTCTGCATTTGAATGTGTGGGCTCTTTTTTTGTTGATGAGAAAGGGGTTGCCTGTCTGTCGTTTTTTTGTCGATAGATCGATATATTAAGAAAATCGTTGATATATTGCAAGTTACGATAGATATATTTGAAAAATCGTTGATATATTGAAAGGAATGAACGATATATTTAAAAAATCGTTGATATAAATTTCATGTACCGTAATTAAGTTAAAATCATTAATACGGTTTTACTTATCAAAATGAAATTCTAATACATTTTTAACCGAGAAAGATGACTTCACCATTTTTACGTGTAATAATAGTAACGTTACATATATTGTGAAAGAAGTACAAAAGGAGCGTTACAATGAATTTAGCTAAATTCCCGAGAAAAAAATATACAGAATCATATACACCAATTGAAAAGTTAAACAACTTTTCTGAAGCACTTGGTGGCCCGACTATTTATTTTAAACGAGATGATTTACTTGGTTTAACAGCTGGTGGCAATAAGACGAGAAAGTTAGAATTTTTAGTTGCGGATGCACAGGAAAAGGGGGCAGATACGTTAATTACAGCTGGTGGTATTCAGTCAAATCATTGCCGCCTCACACTGGCAGCTGCGGTAAAAGAAAAAATGAAATGTATCCTTGTATTAGAGGAAGGGCTTGAGCCAGAAGAGAAGAGAGACTTTAACGGAAACTATTTCTTATATCACTTATTAGGTGCTGAAAATGTCATTGTTGTACCGAACGGAGCAGATCTTATGGAAGAAATGCATAAAGTAGCACAAGAAGTAAGTGAAAAAGGTAATACACCATATGTAATTCCAGTTGGTGGATCAAACCCTACGGGCGCAATGGGATACGTTGCTTGTGCGCAAGAAATTATGGCGCAATCATTTGAGCAAGGAATTGATTTCAGTTCAGTTGTTTGTGTAAGTGGTAGCGGCGGTATGCATGCTGGTTTAGTTACTGGTTTTTCTGGAACACAAAGCCATATTCCTGTAATCGGGATTAACGTAAGTAGAGGAAAAGCTGAGCAAGAAGAGAAAGTAGCAAAACTTGTAGATGAAACTTCAGCACATGTTGGTATTCCAAACTTTATCTCGCGCGACGCTGTTACGTGCTTTGATGAATATGTAGGACCAGGCTATGCGTTACCAACGCCGGAAATGGTAGAGGCAGTTCAGTTACTTGCGAAAACAGAAGGTATTTTACTTGATCCAGTGTATACAGGTAAGGCAGTAGCGGGATTAATCGACTTAATTAGAAAAGATAAATTTAATAAGGAAGACAATATTTTATTCGTACATTCAGGTGGTTCACCAGCTTTATATGCGAATACTTCTTTATTTGCGTAAGTGTAAAAAGCATTGGGTATCCAATGCTTTTTTGTTATATACTGGAATTATCTAGAGGTGGGAGGATGATATGAACTCAAATTTAAAATGGATCATATATATGGTACTCGGCATTTCTATTCTATTAATCTTATTTGCGGCTTATGGGGTGTATTCTTATTTTACATTTTAAAACGTAATGGAAGTGAACCATAATGTAATGTGTGTTATAGTTTGATATGTTAATTACTTACAATACTTTCTACAAGGAGAATACATAATGAGAGCAAAGAAACTAGTAACGTTAGCAGTTCCATTTATGCTGTTAGTCGGATGCGAGGTAGGAGATAAAGATTCTACTCATAAGACTGAGCAAACTAGTAAAGCAATAACGAAAACAGTAATTTCTGAACAACAGTATCCGTACTACATATGTGAGCAAGTGGTAGAGTTCCAATTTAAGAAGGATGAACTGTTACTAAACTTAGGAGAATCCTTAAAGGACAAAGAAAAAGCAAAAGCTGTTTTAAAAACATCAAACGAGATAGATAAAATTTTAGACAATATGGAACACATAAAAGTACCTGATACATACAAAGACATTCACAAATCCATACAAGAAGGGGTAACAGAGGCAAGAAAAGCAACGAAGTTAATTAAGGATGCTGGTAAAGAAGATAAACAGAAGATTCAAGAAGCTACAATGAAAGGTACTGAATTTTTATCAGGTGTAGACGGAGAGCATTGGAAAAAAGCAATTTATGAGTTATCACAGGAAAACAAAGATGCTTATAGTAAGGCACTTGATAAGAAAGTAAAGGAGCACTCAAAGTAAAACAGTAACTTGTAACAATACATATCCACCTAAAATTTCCGCGAATGCTATGCTAGGAAGTTAGGTGGGAGATTACTGTCCTTAAATGTGGCTGATTAAAGCTACAGCCACATTCTCCTGTTCTAATTAACTAAAAGAAGAACTTCCCCATCCCGATTAGACTACTGATCATTCCTATTCCACTCATGGTGCCTTTTCCTGCTGTAAGTAAGTTTCCAAGCATTCCTAGCTGACCGTTACCTCCGTTATTTCCCCATCCCATTGGGGCCCACGGACCACCCCATCCTGGAGGGTTTCCAAAAACACCCGAGTTATTGGTATTGAAATGAAAAGGCTTGGCTGGCGGCGATAGTAAAGCTGCAAGATGACCTTGTGCGAACATCCCTGTATGATTGAATGGTTGCGCCCAGGGGAAGGGAGGTTTTTGAAAATTAAAACCTGCATGACTTGGTAATGGAGTCCAATTAGCAGGGTGACCTTGTGGTAGTATCTCTGCATAATTAATTGGCTGCTGCCCCCAAGAGAAGGGAGGAGGTTGGGGATTGAACCCCGTATAATTGGCTGATGAATCCCAACTAACTGGATAGACTCGGTAACTCCAATTCTCAGGAAGCTTCAAATCATTCATTACCTCAGATGTAGTTATTTCGGGCTGTGAATATAATGAAATTTGGTTAGTATATTGTTGCCCATTTCCCTTTGAATTCAAATACCAATATTGGTCCATACGCTTATTCTCCTCACTTTAAAAATGTAATGTTAGACTTAGCCTATGTAATATTCCTTTTTATGGATGGTTACATAACTAGATCTACAAGCCTGTATTTAAAGGAATGGGTGCGTAGTCTTTTTGATTTTTCTCGCTGCCTGTAAAATTCTCATTGATTTAAAGCTTCACTTTATTTTAGAAGGGGATTTTCAGTTGCTTCTTTTTTGTATTTCAGCCTAATTTAAATTCCGTTAACAAACATTTTTATAAAGGTTTAATCAACAAAAAGATTTTAAAATGGTATGTTGAGCAAGTGGAATTGCTAAAAAGAGAATATCCATTCGAAGAGTTTGGCAAAATACTGCAAGGGTAATATTTTCTTGTGCAAATATGTAAACGATTTAAACGAATCAATGAAATTTATAATGAAGGGGCAATTAAATATATGAGTGAAACATTACATAAAAGAAAACCACCATATGTAATGCTTGTAATCCTTTTTATTGGGGCATTTGTTTCATTTCTAAATAACTCCCTTTTAAATGTAGCCTTGCCATCAATAATGAAAGATTTAAACATTCAAGATTATTCAACGATCCAGTGGCTTTCTACAGGGTATATGCTTGTAAGTGGTATATTAATTCCGGCCTCAGCATTTTTAATAACGCGTTTCTCCAATAGGAGCCTATTTATTACATCTATGGTGATTTTTATTCTTGGTACTGCCTTAGCGGCTGTAGCACCTAACTTTGGTTTATTACTTACTGGTCGGATGGTTCAAGCGGCAGGCTCTTCAGTTATGGGACCTTTGTTAATGAATATTATGCTAGTAAGCTTTCCAAGAGAAAAAAGGGGAACAGCAATGGGGATTTTTGGACTAGTTATGATTACAGCTCCAGCAATTGGGCCGACACTATCAGGTTATATTGTAGAGTATTATGACTGGCGTTTGCTTTTTGAAATGATTTTACCGTTAGCAATCATTAGCTTACTGTTAGGGATTTGGAAATCTGAGAATGTCATGAAACAAAACAAAAATGCAAAACTTGATTATCTCTCATTACTATTATCTTCTGTCGGTTTTGGCGGTTTGTTATATGGATTCAGTTCTGCAAGCTCCGATGGTTGGACAAATAAAGTTGTCTTAACAACCTTAATCATAGGCGCAATTGCCCTAATTGCTTTCATTATTCGTCAATTAAAAATGGATGAGCCGTTATTGGATTTACGTGTTTACAAGTACCCAATGTTTGCACTTGCGTCTGTAATTGCAATTGTCAACGCGGTGGCCATGTTTTCGGGTATGATTTTAACACCAGCTTATGTACAAAACGTCCGTGGCATTTCTCCGCTGAGCTCTGGACTGATGATGCTTCCAGGTGCGGTTATAATGGGGATTATGTCACCAATTACAGGTAAACTATTTGATAAATATGGTCCTCGGATTCTTGGCATAGTGGGGCTTTCCATTACAGCTGTTTCAACTTATATGTTGGCAAGTCTGCAAATTGACTCTAGTCACACACATATTATTCTTATCTACACACTGCGGATGTTTGGGATGGCGATGGTTATGATGCCACTTATGACAAATGGTCTTAATCAATTGCCAACTCGCTTAAACCCGCACGGTACAGCTGTTAATAATACGGCTCAACAAGTGTCCGGTTCGATTGGTACTGCTATTCTTGTTACGATTATGAACTCTGTAACAAAAACAAAAGCTGAAAGTTTAATGTCTCATATAGATCCAGCAACCTTTACAGAAACTACGAAGGCAATAGTAACTCAGAAGGCTTTATTATCTGGAATTCAATATTCGTTTTATGTAGCGCTTGGCATGAATGTTGTTGCACTACTATTAGTTTTTTTCGTTAAACGTGTAGATACAAGTGCGGAAGCTGTCGAGAAGCTAAATCGGTAGAGAAAAATAAAACGCTTGATAATGATTCCTACAAGTTTTTTGCTGCTAAGGCGCCGGTATTTAAAGCTAGAAAAGAACTAAAAGAAGCAGGGAAATAATTATATAGTAAAAGAGGACCTGATGTTCATATCAGGTCCTCTTTCATTAGTAACACGGTATACTTGCTTATCGTATTGGTTTAACTAAACTACTGATTTTTCGAATACTACAATCTTAAGCTCGTCAACTTCTCTATTTTTGGGGTGTTTTAGAAGAAAATGAATTAAAATAATCGTTTTTATAAACAAATACAAGAGATGAGATCCGTTTGCAATTTCTCATAAACATTACAAGTTTAGATTATCTTTTAACACCAACATTAAAAGGCTCCAACTATATTTATTCGCTTCATTTTAATTTAGTATTTTTCTACAAGTTATAAATCTAATTGCCAAGCTTATACGTAATATCATAATCATGAATAGTTAGGGAAAAGATAAAATAAGGTAATCAATTACATATCTTTATCCCAGGCGATTAGTTGCTATTTCCTCTTTATTAAATGGGATATGTTATTTCATGCTTTTTTGAAAGGGTGTTTTAAATGGAAAAAAAAGTATCTGCCATTCCTCAGCCGAAAACATATGGACCGCTGGGTAATCTCCCATTAATCGATAAAGATAAACCGACTCTATCGTTTATTAAGCTGGCGGAAGAGTATGGTCCCATTTTTCGAATTCAAACTTTAAGTGATACCATAATTGTCGTTTCCGGACATGAACTGGTAGCAGAAGTCTGTGACGAAACACGGTTCGATAAAAGTATAGAGGGTGCTTTAGCAAAAGTTCGCGCCTTTGCTGGAGACGGATTATTTACAAGCGAGACTCACGAGCCTAACTGGAAAAAAGCTC
Organism: Bacillus sp. RZ2MS9; assembly: GCF_001816185.2. Lineage (NCBI taxonomy): Bacteria > Bacillati > Bacillota > Bacilli > Caryophanales > Bacillaceae > Bacillus > Bacillus sp. RZ2MS9. The sequence goes on along the minus strand of NZ_CP049978.1, from coordinate 3,137,388 downwards.
ATAATATTTTGATGCCTACATTTAGCCAACGGGCAATGAAAGATTACCATGCTATGATGGTTGATATTGCTGTACAACTCGTTCAAAAATGGGCACGGCTTAATCCGAATGAAAACGTGGATGTTCCGGAGGATATGACTCGTCTTACGTTAGATACAATTGGTCTATGTGGTTTTAATTACCGATTTAATAGCTTTTATCGTGAGACCCCTCATCCTTTTATTACTAGCATGACCCGTGCTCTAGATGAGGCGATGCACCAATTGCAGCGGCTGGATATAGAAGACAAACTTATGTGGAGAACGAAACGTCAATTTCAGCATGATATCCAATCTATGTTTTCTTTAGTAGATAATATTATTGCTGAACGTAAAAGTAGTGGAGATCAGGAAGAAAATGATTTACTTTCCCGTATGTTAAATGTGTCAGATCCGGAAACTGGTGAAAAATTAGATGATGAAAACATTCGTTTCCAAATTATCACTTTTTTAATAGCTGGGCATGAGACAACAAGTGGATTGTTATCTTTTGCAATTTACTTTTTATTAAAGAATCCGGATAAATTGAAAAAAGCCTATGAAGAAGTAGACCGTGTTTTGACAGATCCTACTCCAACATACCAACAAGTTATGAAACTGAAGTATATACGGATGATTTTAAATGAATCACTGCGTCTATGGCCTACCGCTCCAGCATTCAGTCTCTATGCAAAAGAAGATACAGTGATTGGCGGGAAATACCCAATTAAGAAAGGAGAAGATCGTATTTCTGTTCTTATTCCACAGCTACATAGGGATAAAGATGCATGGGGAGACAATGTGGAAGAATTCCAACCTGAACGATTTGAAGAGCTGGATAAGGTTCCTCATCATGCTTATAAGCCATTTGGAAATGGCCAGAGAGCATGTATCGGTATGCAATTTGCACTTCATGAAGCCACTCTTGTAATGGGAATGCTTCTTCAACATTTTGAATTAATTGATTATCAAAACTATCAGCTGGACGTAAAACAAACATTAACGCTAAAGCCCGGTGATTTTAAGATTAGGATTCTACCCCGAAAACAAACTATTAGCCATCCTACTGCTCTTGCACCTACAGAGGACAAGCTGAAAAACGATGAAATTAAGCAGCACGTTCAGAAGACACCTTCTATTATTGGGGCCGATAATCTTTCACTTCTTGTTCTGTATGGCTCGGATACAGGGGTAGCAGAAGGTATTGCAAGAGAATTAGCAGATACAGCTAGTTTAGAAGGAGTTCGAACGGAAGTGGTAGCTCTTAACGATCGAATTGGAAGTTTGCCAAAAGAAGGAGCGGTACTTATTGTGACTTCTTCTTATAATGGAAAACCGCCAAGTAATGCAGGGCAGTTTGTGCAATGGTTGGAGGAACTAAAAACAGATGAGCTAAAAGGGGTTCAATACGCAGTTTTTGGTTGTGGAGATCATAATTGGGCTAGTACTTATCAACGGATTCCAAGATACATTGATGAGCAGATGGCTCAAAAAGGAGCAACAAGATTTTCTAAACGCGGAGAAGCAGATGCAAGTGGTGATTTCGAGGAACAGCTCGAGCAATGGAAACAAAGCATGTGGTCTGATGCGATGAAGGCATTTGGATTGGAGCTCAACAAAAATATGGAAAAAGAGCGCAGTACTTTGAGTCTGCAATTTGTCAGTCGTCTTGGAGGATCTCCTCTTGCACGAACATATGAAGCAGTTTATGCGTCTATACTAGAAAATCGTGAACTCCAATCATCCAGCAGTGATAGAAGTACACGACATATCGAGGTATCCTTGCCGGAAGGCGCTACATATAAAGAAGGAGACCACCTTGGAGTGCTGCCAGTTAATAGCGAGAAAAATATCAACCGAATTTTAAGACGCTTTGGATTAAATGGGAAGGATCAAGTTATACTGAGTGCAAGTGGACGAAGTATAAATCACATACCTTTAGACAGTCCTGTTAGTTTATTGGACCTTCTTAGTTATAGTGTTGAAGTTCAAGAAGCAGCCACTCGAGCACAAATACGAGAAATGGTAACATTCACAGCATGTCCTCCTCATAAAAAAGAATTGGAAGCATTATTAGAAGAAGGAGTTTACCATGAACAAATACTAAAGAAACGGATTTCAATGTTGGACCTTCTTGAAAAGTATGAGGCTTGTGAAATCCGATTTGAACGCTTTTTAGAACTTCTTCCTGCGCTCAAACCGCGTTACTATTCTATTTCAAGCTCTCCACTCGTTGCACAGAATCGTCTGAGCATTACGGTCGGTGTTGTTAATGCGCCTGCATGGAGTGGGGAAGGGACATATGAAGGAGTCGCTTCTAATTACTTAGCTCAGCGTCATAATAAAGATGAGATTATCTGTTTCATTCGAACGCCACAATCAAACTTTGAATTACCTAAAGATCCAGAAACACCAATTATTATGGTTGGGCCAGGTACTGGAATTGCACCATTCCGTGGATTCTTGCAAGCGCGTCGTGTTCAAAAGCAAAAAGGTATTAACTTAGGAGAAGCACATCTATATTTTGGTTGTCGTCATCCTGAAAAAGATTATCTTTATCGTACAGAACTAGAAAATGATGAAAGAGATGGATTAATCTCTTTACACACAGCTTTTTCTCGTCTAGAGGGACATCCAAAAACATATGTACAGCATTTAATAAAACAAGATAGAATCAATTTAATTTCGTTATTAGATAATGGAGCTCATCTTTATATATGTGGTGATGGAAGTAAAATGGCTCCGGATGTAGAAGATACCCTTTGTCAAGCATATCAAGAAATTCATGAAGTCAGTGAACAAGAAGCAAGAAATTGGTTGGATCGTGTGCAAGATGAAGGGCGATATGGAAAAGATGTTTGGGCTGGTATATGACTGTTTCTTAATTAGATACATATTAACTAATGAACTTCTTTCGAATAAATTTCACTTTATTAGTATAGTGTATTTAGATGAATAGTGATTAACCGGACTATTTAGTATCTACTAAATAAAAAACAGGACCTGATATGCATCTATCAGGTCCTGTTTCACATAGACATTATACATCGATATTTTCCACGCATTATCAATGTTTGTAATGTAGTTAGCCTTTTGAGTCAGCTATAAAATCAGATATTATTTTTTCAATATCGAAAGGAGTAATCCCTTTATCCAAAGAAAAAATGCTTTCTGCTTCTTCGATGTCTTGAACGAGTTCACCTCTAGCTTCAATATGTAATCGGAACAAGTCATATAAATTCGGTTTAACTAAATTAGTTAAAGCCTTCCCAACTAGTATCATACCTTTTTGATTAGCCTCGATGGTATTATCATAAGTTAGATCTCTCGTAAGAGACAAATCTGTCCAAATCAATTTTCGTTCCTTTAAGTCTAAAATAACTGGAATAGAGATTTGGGTGTCGGCAGTAATATCCACTTTATCTTGAACAGTAGAAGGTTCAAATATTTCACCTGAACCAGGATATTGACGAACCATACAACCAGTAAAGCATTCTGGTAAATCTTTATACGGTTGGTCTGTGTAAGAAAGCAAAGTCATTACTACATAGCGTGCACCATATTTCAGCACAGACGGAATATCGAAATCAATGAATTCAGATGCCCCCTTTGGTGCAGAAGTAATATCTCCGCTATGGTAGGCTTTGAAATTTTTTGAACGTAAGTTCGTGAAGGATACATGTTCTTTGTATTGCCAATCTTCGTCGTACATTGCAGCAGATAAATCAATGTCAACACGTCCTGTATGTTGTCCATTCACATAGCCTTCTTTCCACCATAGGAAAAAACGAATCGTATCTCCTTCTGGCAAATCTACTTTACTTCCTCGAGATAATGTGCGAAGCGCTTTGCTGGCTGAACGTTGAGAGAAGGGAACTAAGTGATTTTTTAACTGTTCATCCAAAAATACTTTTCCGAGACTTGGAAGTTCTGCGAAGCGATTTTTTAAAGTATCTTCACACATTTTTACAATCATTAAACAAATATCCTCTGAGATAAATGGAAGTGTATTTTCGATACCTATAGCTTTTGCTACATTACCCTTTGGAAAAAAGGTGCGAAATTCATTTTTATCATTTCGATGCTTAAAATGAGCTGTGAGTTGAAGTAATACAGGAGTAGAAACGTTTCCTATTATACTTAGAAAATCTTCGAGAATATTGAAAACATCTGTTGACTTATCACTACATAAACGGATTAAATGATCCAAGCGTCTGGCAAATTCCCCCGGGCGAGTTTTTAAAAGATTTTTTGCTGTCATGATATCACGATTCAACAAAGCTGCTTCTATTTTTCCATTAAATGTTTCAACTTTAATGTTGTTGCGAAGAATCTCAAATGCTCGGTGGGTTTTTGGGAAACGAGTATGATATTCTGCTGGATGAAGAATTTCACCTAAACGAATCCAACGTTTTTTGTATCGAAGCATATCTTCGGTAATGTTTCCGCATTGCTCTAACAATCCTAAAAGGAAGCGTCTTTCTGCTCGGTTAAACTTCTTGAATCGGACGGAGGATGATAAACTCACATCGCCTTCAGATAAAGCAACTGCAAGGCGAAGAACATCAGTTGCTGTTTTAAAATACTTTGCAGCAGCATCGGCTGATATTTTTCTGTTTATTAATAAAACCCCAATTATAAAAGACATATTTTCCTTATGAGGAATTACATTAGGTAGAAAACAGGAAACATCTTCAGTGTGTGTAATAGCCCATTCTACATCCGTCTTATCAGTTGAGGAAATAGAGCTGTTTGCACTAATCAATTGAGAAATCATTTGATTGAAATCTTCTTCACTTCCTAAGTCAATAACTTTCAAATCAACTCTATCTAAAAGAGGGAGTCGTTCTTCTACTTTTGATACAGGTAGGCGCAACGTCACATAATGAATAATGGCATTAATGTATAAATCAGCGTCACTTAAATCCATCATTTGTTGCGGAAAGTTTGGATACATAGGAGTAAACTGAATATGTGCTCCAACCATTTCTTTTAAATGTTTTACCAACTCTTTGTAAAACGATGTGAATGCATCAACCGAAAGTGTTTGCAACTCTTCTATTAAAGGCTCGGAAAAAGTAAATCCTAAATTTTCCAAGTTTTTTAAAACAGTGGCTAAATAAATGTTCGGTAGTTTATTTTCTTCTCTTTTTATAATTACTTTCAAACTTCTTCTTATGTAAATAGAATTTTTCATGAGAACGCCAGCTATTCACGCCTTATAAAAGAGGGGAATAGTCTGACTGTCCTCCTTTCAGTGGTAGATTTTTATTTTTATATGTATAAACACACTAATTGTAGAAAAATGCACAGAGGGTACATAGCTATTTTTTAGTGGGAAATTAGGGATATAACATTTAGTTGTTAAGTGGTAATTTGTTAATTAAGAAAAGAAAACCTCTACATCAATGGTTGATAAACTAAAGTTTATGCAATCCCAAAGAAGAAAGAGGTTTTATAGTCTAATTATTTTTCATAGGGAATTGACAACTCTAAAACAATTTGAAATTTCTACAAAGAAGGAAGAATTGTCATAGCCTATGTGTTTAGCAGGAAAGTAACATCCCTATTTGGCCAAAGAAGTTAGAAGGAAGGAACGTCATAGCCTGCTTTATTAGTATATTCTCTTGCGAAGAGCAATTCAAGTATACTGTCTGATTTTTTATTTTTTTCTTAAAGGGGAATTTTCATGATTATCCCGCATTAACGGGCAGCCAGATTGGTGAGGGTGATTAAAGTTTCACTTTATAAATAGGGAGACCATCACATGCCCTTTTTATAATGCTATTACGGGAGGATTTTTATTTTTGATATATTATACCATTTATTTAATGGTATAATATGGTATGCGTTCTGTGGAATGGAGTTGAATGAGTATTATAAATACAAAAGGTGAAATTAAAAAAACAAAAAGAAAAGTATTACTAACTATACTTACTATGTTAGTAATTATAATTGGATTTGGATATTGGAAACTTTTTAGTTTGCAAGGTGTTCCAAAAGGGGAATTCATTCGAACAGTGAAATCCCCAGATGGAAAATATCTCATCAAGACTTATTTTCATAATGCAGGATCATTAAGTGCGGATGCTGTTAGGGGTGAATTAGTTAACCTTGATACAGATTCAGAGAAAAATATATATTGGAACTATCCAGATACAGATCCATATATTGAATGGGTAAATAAGAATATTGTTAGAATTGGAGATCAAACTTTAGATGTTTCACAGAAAGAAACCTATGATTGGCGTGATGACGATAAGCACGTTAAAGAAATGCCTAAACAGTTTATTAGATAAAATAAGAAAAATTAAATTTATTTAATCTTATTCGTTTAACTATAGATAGGATTATATGAGTGAAAAAGTCCATTTAGATTTTCTAAATGGACTTTTTTAGGTTTCTAGATACGACTACTGATAAAAATGGAACAAACTTGTTATTTAGGTTGTCTATTAAGTATACGTATAAAACAGGGGTTCATGATAGTTCACTCATTTTATGAAAAGTGAGATGCAAGAGAGTGATATCCGATACACTCTTTAATTGTATCGATATGTATAACACCTAAAAAAACATATATTCTTGAAAGAGGTTGAAAATGTATGATAGTCTTAAACAAGTTTTTTAACATTTTACATTACAAAAAGATGGTACCTGTAGTATTTCTTTCATGTGCAACGCTTATAGGCTGTTCCGATGGTAATACTCAATCTGAATTACCTAAACAAACGAAACAAACAAATCAAATCAAACAAGAAATTACTGGTAATGATTCTTTTGTTAAACTTGAAAAAGAATTTGATGCTAAACTCGGTATTTATGCATTGGACACTGATACGAATCAAACCGTTACTTATCAATCAGATGAACGGTTTGCATACGCATCTACCCACAAAGCTTTAGCTGTGGGAGTACTTTTACAAAAGAAATCAATAGAAGATCTAAATCAAAGAGTTTTGTATACCCGTGAAGATCTTGTTAATTACAATCCAATTACAGAAAAGTATGTTGATAGTGGTATGACCCTGAAAGAGCTTGCAGATGCTTCTCTTCGATATAGTGATAATACTGCACAAAATCTTATTCTTAAACAATTAGGTGGACCTAGTGAATTCAAAAAATCACTAAGAGAAGTAGGAGACACCGTTACAAATCCTGAACGTTTTGAACCAGAATTAAACGAAGTGCCTCCAGGAGACGTACGTGATACTAGTACCCCAAAGGCATTAGCTACTAGTCTTCAGGCTTTTACGCTAGGAGATGTACTTTCAACTGAGAAACGGGATTTATTAATAGATTGGATGAAAAGGAATACTACCGGAGACAATTTAATTCGTGCCGGAGTTCCAGGAGGATGGGAAGTAGCTGATAAGACTGGCTCGGGATCTTATGGAACCAGAAATGATATCGCAATTATTTGGCCACCAAATAAAAAACCAATTGTTCTTGCGATACTTTCTAATCATGATAAAGAGGATGCTAAATACGATGATAAGCTTATTGCAGAAGCAACCAAGATAGTGTTAGATGCTTTAAAAGTGACAAATAAATAATAATAGTAACTAGTTATTATTATTTTCCCGGTTTTTCGTCACAATATTGTGAGTCATGATTTTGCTAGCGGACTAATGTTTATGGAGTTCTTCGTTGGAGTTGCATTTTTAGCAACGATGGCAAGTTGCTTAATGTTTAAAGTTCTGTCGGGAGCATCAAAAGATGTGGCACGTTATCAAACGTTTCGTAAAATTGTTGTCCGCCGAGAATTATTAACAAACTCAATCTATAAAGAGTTATACTTCATATTTTTATTCCCAGCAATTGTCGGGATTACTCATATATTATTTGGTATGAACATGTTTAGTCCTATTTTAATCGATCCGTACTCTCGTATTTGCTTACCACTTGTTATTTTTGTAGTAATTTACTCGATTTATTACTTGATTACAGTTCAATTATATAAAGGAATTGTACTCTCGAAAAAAAGATCAATGTAATGATGTTATTCATAAAGAATGATAGATAATCCTTTTTGGAAAGAACAATTAAGAGAGAGATAACATTAATTATCGACTGTATCGAAAGTGAAATCACTTCTTTACAGAAGGAGATGGAGAATTAAGTCAATCGAATGAATATTATAGCCTGCTAATATCCCAGAGTATGTTATAAATAATATTGCCACTTGGGTGCAAGGAAGATTGAAATGAAATTAGCAACCATATTTTTAAATAGTTATTTTCAGAGGCAACAAGTGTATTAGGGAGGGGGCATTTGGCTTAGAGGAATCTTCATGTGAAAAGACCTGAAACAGCCTTCCCTATAGCAATAATAAAGATGTCTAATTTCTAATATAGAAAATAATAGCGTTGCTACATTCAATATGTAGCAACGCTATTTAAATTTTTTAAACAGGGTTAAATTTTTCAAGAAATTTACCTATAAAAAATGATATCCAATTAAATTCATAAGTTTATCCTCTATGTATTTTGTAACTACATTTCATCTTGCTGTAAAGAAACAAAAAACACTTTTTTATTCAATAATTCCAATTTCTAGAGCCTTTTGAACAGCTTCTTCTTTGTTACAGACTCCTAGCTTTGTATAAGCTGTAGAAGCATAATTTCTGACCGTACCATTTGACAAATATAACCTTGATGCTATGGTAGTGTATCGAAGTCCTTTTGCTACTAGCTGTAATATTTCTATCTCCCTAGCTGTTAGCTCATAAACGGCTGCTTTTGATTGTGGTGTCTCTTTTTGCTCATCAAACTTCTCAAATATTTTGTGAGACATTCCCTGATCAATTAGTGTCCCACCTTTGTGAATAAGTCGGATCGTATTGGCTAGCTCCAACGTTTCAATAGATTTAAGTAAAAAACCATCCGCACCGTTGCGAAGTGATTCCACTGCCTGTTCGGTATCTTGAAACGTTGTAAAAATCAATACGCGGATATGTGGCCATTGTTGCTTAATCTTTTTGGTTGCTTCAATTCCATCCATGTGCTGCATATCTAAATCCATAAGTATAACATGGGGTTGAAGGCGCCCACACAAATCGATGGCTTCATTGCCATCCTCAGCCAAACCGACTACATTTAAATCTTCATATCTATCGAGTAGTGTCCTCAAACTTTCCCGGACAAATGGCTGATCGTCTACAATTAACAAACGAATAAGTCCATCTTTTATTTCAGTTTGTCGCGGTATGGTGCATGTAACAAGCATTCCTTCCTCTGGCTTTGTATATACAGACAAATGACCTTGCAAGTTCATTGCCCGTTCTTTCATCGCATTCATACCGAAGCCTTCCTGCCATTCTACATTTCCTTTTCCATTATCTTGAACTTCTAACCTCGTATATTGTTGTTCAAACTGCAATGAAACTATAATTTCAGTCCCTTGACCATGACGTACTGCATTCGTAAGGGACTCCTGTAAGCAACGAACGAATGTGATCTTCGCTTGCCGAGATAGTTGATATTCCTCTCCGAATGTCCTAAAACTTACATTTACCTGAGCGTGCTCCTGAAATTCGGCTCCAAGATTTTGTAGAGATTGAATCAAGGAAGGAGATTGACATGGAGAATCCATTTGATGTAGGTAACCTCTCACGTCCTCGATGCTTTTCCGTCCCATTTCAAGCAGAGAATCTAGCCTCTGTATACCCATTTCAGTAGCAAGTTCGGTGCGCAACGTTTCCATCCCCATAATAATAGAAGTATAAGCGTGACCAACTGTATCATGAAGCTCACTCGACAGTCTGTTCCGTTCTTCCGCCAGTGTGATGCGTTCAATCTGAGACATATATTGCTCAAGTACCGCGTTTTGTTTACGAATTGATTCATTTTGTTTATGATTGACGATTAATAAATGAAAAGCGAAGCCCATTACATATGCGAATCCATAATAGGTGACCATAACCCAATAGCTATTACTTGGCGCAACCGCATAGAAAATTCCAGTCGTTATAAAAACTGTTATTGGAGCTGTCCAATAATAGGAAAAATGCTTACTATTCGCAGCAATTAGAAACACTGATATAAGAAATATGTTGTAAGCTTCCGGAAATAATGAGGTTAAATATATACATTGTCCACCATATAGCAGTATTTCTGTGAACAAATAATATTTATAATTGAATAGTAAGGCTACCCATGGAACAGAGAAGGCAATAATTTCCCAAAGAATAATAATCCAAAGTGGTAATGTTAAACCATCCTGAAAATTTAATGTAGCTAGGATGATAGACACACTAGTAAGTAGACGTATCCCTAACATAATCCAATCGTACCAAAACCAATACTTAACCATATCTAACAAGTCATTTACCCCCTAAGTAGCCTACCTTTTTACTTCCTATATTATAAATTAATCCTTCATACATTGTTATACTTTTTAATTTTACACTGCAATTCTCTCACAGAAGGCAAACTTCTATCGATTTAGTTGCCGAATCATGCTACGTGTATAGCCTCCAATTTTCTTTGTCAAACGATCTACTATTCTACTACTTATGGCGGTAAATACTATACCCATAAACATTACAAAGAGTGACTTAGTAAAAGTATCTATCTGTATGAATATAATATTCATTTCAATGTAGCGATACAGTAGTGGTGCCAACAAGAACATAAGTGGCATTACATAAAAAATGGTTGCACAAATGATACTAAAAATGCCAATCACAAATTTCTGCATTAACCAAAAGACAGCAGACCAAGTACGACGATCTGTAAGCACTAATTTCACCTGAGCCCAGTTTGATGTATCTATTGTTATACTTTTATCATAAGAGTCTGTTGAAATATCTGTATAAATTTTCGTCTGTATGCGCTCGAATTGGATAAAAGGTGTCGTAGTCTGTAGTACGCGTATAACTAGTGGAATCCCAATTACCGTAAATGAAAGGGTGAAACTGAATAGCAGAGCTATTAGATAAAAACAAAAATAAAACAACCCTGTAACGAAAGTTAGCAATAAAAAATAACCATTCTGGATGAATCTTGATTTCATAAAGTTCTCGCTCCTATCTATGTAATAACCGAATTGTACTGCTTTTTTTGTCATTCTCACTAGTGTAAAAGTGTCATATGACATTTTTAAATGATGATAAAAAGGGGAGAGTAACCTAATTCTGGTTAAAAAAGATGCTTATATGAATCACCATAAAACAATCCCGTTCTTGCATCTGCAAGAACGGGATTGTTTTGTACTTTTATTTAATATGAGATGGACTTGTTTTTCGAATATGAAAAATAATATCAAATTGCTCAAGCAATGACTTATCAAAGTATGCCGATTCGTTGGGGAAGAGTTGTGCCCCTATACTTAGTAATGGTCTTTTTGCTTTAACCCACTTCTCTGCTGGTCCTTTAAGGTGACGGTTATCCAATAAAAACATGTTATATGGTACTTTTCCGAGGGTATAATTGAAACTATTTACATTTTGTGGAATCGCACGCGATGTAATTTTACCTCCAGTGGAAGGATCATATTCACTGTATAAGGTGAAATTCCCCCCCCGTAGTTGTACTACCAATTGTGACATAATTATTGTCTAAACGTTCCTTCAAAAACTGCCCCGCAGCATAAGGGTATGATTCATCATCGATAATTCCTTTAGCTATATGAATATTGTGTCCCCATACCATCGTTTTACCACCGAATGTTTCTTGCGCCCACATTGCATGATCGGCCATGTATTGCTCATGTAACTTTAACAGACTTGGATGGTCGTTAGGAATTAGCATTGTTGTAAATTTCTCTATTGCACTTGCCGTTGCTTTCGCCCAGATGTACTCGGGTGAAACTATTTTTGTGTTGGCTTGCTCATTCTCATCTTTTAGTAATTGGGATACTCTCTCAGCATTTCCTTTGAACTTTTCTTTTATTTCAGGAGCAAGTTTCATATATTCCTGTAAACTTCCAGTAAAAGACGGCAATTCTTTATAATTTTCTTCTACTTCTGCCAGCAAATCTGGTCGATGCAGCCTTACATAATCAATTACTTTATTAAAGCAACCTTGGTCCAACTCCTTTAAGTCGAGCCCAATAAATTGGATCTTTTTTTTAGTGGATGGATCAGCATTATAATCTTTCATCCACTCAATCATGGCTATAATTTCATCAGTAGGATATAACAAGTTTAAAAATTCTCTAGGGTTTCCTTTTCCTGTTTGGATATATTCATTTAGCTTTAAGCCGTTTCCCCAATCTTCTTCCATTGTGAAATTTGTAAAACCCATCTCAGTAACCAAATATTTCACAAGGCGAAACTTCATAGTGAAAATTTCAGAGCTTCCATGAGTATTCTCCCCTAAACCTACATATTGTGCGCTCCCAATCATTTTCTTAAGTGGTTTTAAATCCTCAAATTTTTTTGACGGCTCTATCGTTTTTAATGGGTAAGCCTGTGATTGTATAGATTTAACTATATTTTTTTGGATTGATTGACCTGAATTTTCGACTGCTATTGTTTGAGCCTTTCCTACTTCTACATATCCTGTGACTAATAAAGCTGTACTAACCATTGCAATTATTCTTTTCTTATTCATTTTTTTCACCTCAATTGAATTATTTGTAAAAGCAAGATTGATTCATTGTACTTGCACGAATCAATTGCCTTAATTCAATTGTTATCTATCCCATATCATATTTTCTAGTTACATATTGTCATAAGGTTAATTGACACAGGTCATAGACTAATCATTACACTTTTGTACTATCCGCTATGACAACTTATAAATAATAATTACATTGATGAGTCGTAAGTAAGACTAGATTATAAATTGGGGAGGGATTTTAAAGATGAATGAATTTGTATACAAAAATATTTTTATTCTAAGTTGTGTCTGTGGAAATGACAAGAAGTATATTCGATAAACAAGTGAATTATAGGGGAAGGGCGGATTAAAATGATATTACACGCAAAATCGTTCCACAATAAAGATAAAATCCAACGTGCTAAAATAGGACTTCAACTTTTTCTGAGTATCTTAATCATTACTTCAATTATCCTAAATGTAGTAATAATAATTACGAAAAGTATGCCACTTATTGTGGTATATATGTTTACCCCAGCATTATCTTCTATTTTAACTCGCATAATACTGAAAGAAGGGTTTAAAGATGTATCTTTTAGTCTCGGTAACTTAAAGATATGGAAAGGGATTGGTTTTGCTCTGCTAATCCCTATGATTATTTGTGGAATTACTTATTCTATCGCCTGGTCGAGCGGAATTGCGGGGTTTCAGTATCCCGAAGTTGGTATGTTTATTTTAGAACCGATCTACAATATGCTTGGGCTTCAGTATGTAACGGCACCATTCAGCTTCATTTATCTAGTAGTATTGAGCGGCATTTTCGGAAGTTTGCTTGGCTTAATCCCAGCTTTGGGAGAAGAAATGGGTTGGCGAGGTTATATGCTCACAAGGCTAGTCGATGCAGAGTTTTCACGGCCCATCCTTATTAGTGGATTGATTTGGGCAACGTGGCATGTTCCAATAGTTATTGCTGGTCTATATGTAGCGGGACCATCTGTCGTTCTTTCAGTACTTGGTATCTATCTTTGTATTGTACCATTCGGTTATATTATAGCTTATTTACGACTTATCACAGGTAGCATTTGGCCTTCGGTTATCATCCATGCTACTTGGAATGCCATTATTCAAGGACCTTTCACACGTGCAAGTACAGGGTATCAAACTGAGATTTGGATTGGAGAATCTGGCTTGATAACCGCTAGTATTATCTTGATTACTGCAATAATTACGTCTCGAATCGTAAATTTTACTAAATAGCATACGGATGTGTTTTAAATTCAATTAGTGAAATATGACGAGGCGAAATAAGATGCTCCTAAAAATATTAGAAAAAATCTAGTTGAACAGACTCTTACTTCATCTTAGGCTGCTGGATATGTGGGGGACATCAAGCTAAGAAAATAAACTTGGTTGCCATAAAAAACATAATGTTTTCATTTAAAGGCTATGAGATGAAATTTCATCATCTTCATCAAGTTTGACCTTCAGGAAATAAAAACTTAAACGATTATACAAATACTCTAACTGAAAAAACGATAGTCCTTCTACATTTTAGATAGAAGGACTATCGTTTATTTTTTTGACAAAATTAGGAGGTGATGTTCATAAAATGGATAATATAATTCGTATTTGCGTAAAGAGAAAAAGTTTTCCAAAGAAGATGTAGTTAATTTCCTTGGTATAACGGTTGATTGAAATTTCATTTTATAACTTGTAAAGGGCTGTGCAATGCATCGTACTATTGAAAAATCTAAATTTAATCATTAAATTGCGATAAAATGTGGTCGGAAATAATGAAATTTTAGGAAAAATAAGGTACACTAGTTTATGATTTTAGTTGAAAATCGTTTGACGTTAATGCATACGGGGGAAAGATTGATGAACAACAATACAACAAATGAATCAGTTGAAGAAATTGATCAAAAACGAGTAAGATCAAAAAAACGTTATACAAATTGGAAGTTTATTGCAGCGGGTATTGGTGTAATTGCACTTCTTATTGGGGGAATGAGTTATTATCAGGCAACTCACTTCAATTCGAATGTTACAATTAATGACACAAAAGTTGGTGGTCTGAGCGCTGATCAGGCAATACAGAAATTAAAGACATCTGGACTAGCAAACAAAGTCTATGTTGATCAACAACAAATTTTAGATGAAAAAGATACAAAAACAGAACTTACGGAAAAAGATTTGCCTCAAGTTAAGAAACTATTAAAAAACCAGTGGACATTTTTCCCTTCCTCAAAGGGAGAAAATTATTCATTGCTACCAGAGAAGGCAGATCAGTATCGTAGTGAAACGATGAAAAAACTTGTAGAAGAAAAGCTCATCTCTATGAATGAGAAATTAAAAGCGCCTCAAGATGCTATGGCGAAGCTAGAACAAGGGAAAATTGTTATTTCGAAAAGTGTTGAAGGAAAACAGTATGATGTTACTAGTCTACTGAAAGATTATGATAAGCAAAAATATAAAAGCGAAATTCATCTGAAGTCTGCATACATAAAACCTATTAAAGAAGACGATCCGATTGTCAAAAAAGAGGAGAAAGCACTACAGAATCTTCTTGGGCAGTCTGTTGAGTATAAAGTGCAGGATGAAGTTTATCCTTTAAAAGCGAAAGATTTAATTCAAAATGCCTCTATGTCAAAGGATATGAAAGTTACAATTGATGCGAGTGACATTAAGAAGAAAATTACTGAAATTAATAATGCCAAATCAACATTAAATAAAGATTTCTCATTTAAAACTCATTCCGGTTCAGTCATATCAGTAAAAGGAGAAGGATACGGCTGGGCACTAGATGTTGAAAAAGAAACTAAACAAGTTCAACAAGCCTTTGAGAAAGGCGAAAAATCGCTTTCTGCTTCTAATATTCACGGGAATGGTTGGGAGAAGGAAGGTATCGGTTATAAAACAACATCGAATAATGGCATCGGAGACACGTATGCAGAAGTTTCAATTGCAGAGCAACAAATTTGGATTTACAAAGATGGAAAATTAGTTGTTACAACAAATGTAGTAACTGGTAAACATAGTACTGGTGAAGATACATCACCAGGTGTGTGGTACGTCCTATATAAACGAACACCATATACGCTAAGAGGTAACGCAGTAGGAAAAGCTGATTATGCGGTTAAAGTAGATTACTGGGTTCCGTTCACAAATAGTGGTCAAGGATTCCACGATGCCGGCTGGCGCAAAGACTGGGGAAATAATGCTTATTTAACAGGAGGATCAGGTGGGTGTGTGAACCTTCTTCCTAATGTTGCAAAAACTGTATATGATAGTTTGAACACGTATGATCCAGTTATTGTGTATTAAAAAATAGCTATGTATCAAGAAATAAACAAAGCAGGAAATCTTACCTGATGGTATATGAAAAAACACCTCTTGCATTCGCATACTAAGTGTGCAAATGCAATGGAGGTGTTTTTGTTTGAATACAAGAGCGTATTGCTTATAAGAAACAAAGTAGAAAGAAATAATAAGTATTCAAATAGTCAATAAAATTGACAATGAATATCATTTTCACTTAATATAGAATCATTGTATTTAATTAGACATGAATTTTTTGTTAATATAATAGATTTCTATTAAGTTGTCACATTTAAGAACTATCATTAAATATTTTAAGAATTTAAACGTAGGAAAGGGTAATATAAAATGAACTGGAAAAAAGGCGGATTATGGGTTATTATTTTTTTCGTTGTAAAAGGCACGATTTCTACACTTTTAATCGTTACAGGTGCTAAATATTTTGATTTATCATTTATGCAACTTATCTTATTAATTCTGACCTTATTAGTGATTTCTCTAATAAGCCGAAAATTGCTGTATAGACATAAACAAAACAAAAAGCAAAAAGAGCTAAATATATAATGGAGCCCCAGAGACCTTTGGATTTCTGGGGTTTTATTTTGATAGTTTTTTCGCATGTATATCAATTTAACAGAATAGGTTGTCCAAAATGATAAAATCGATGATGTTTAAAATGCGTCAGTTATTTTTAATAACGATTGATACCCGTATTTCTACAATCTATATAAATGACTCAAGCTTCGCATCTTATGAATTCCCTGAAGTGCTAAACCTAAGCAAAGTAATGAACTATCTTAAGGAAGAAAGTTGAGTTAGCTAATCGCATATATTTTATTGAAAGGATGTGATTGAATTATGGAACGGCCGAATTGGGGAATTGGAGGATTAGTATTCGTTGGCTGTATGTTTCTTGGTGGAGGAGTGGGATCTATGTTAGGAAATGCCCAAACTGGATGGCTAATAGGAATGGGTGCTGGATTTCTTGGGATGGCTTTAACGAGACTGTTCAGAAAATAATGTAACTGAGATTCTTCTTCTGGTAAATAAGGAAATATGTAAGTAAGTCATAGCATAAGAGTTCTATAAATTATAGTTAGAATCTTCTCTTTTGTATTTGTCTTTTCTAAATTTCTCCATACATAGATATAATTCTCAAGTCGGAGGATGGCACCTTAGGGTGTCTTTTTTATGCTTTTTAAAAATGTCTTACCATTATAATAGCTGAGTTTTGCTTTCAGTCTCCGATGTCCATTAGGCATAAAATAAAAATTCTGCACCATTTAAACTCTGATAACAATTCATACGATCAAGAATAATTGAGTTAATAGCTTTCGGTAGATCGCCATCATTTTTTTATAATAGATTAGATTCATTGCCGTTTCAGACCTATGTATGAATTCATAATCTAATAGTAAAAGGAGGAATGATTAAAGGTATGGCGGTTAATGAGGAATCAATTTGTCAACAGTTTGCAAGAATCATTGGCGGTCAAGAAGGATTCGCTGGTGGGAAATGCGTGGCAACAATAAACCGTGATGAAATACGAGCCACAATCTTGGGAAAACGTTTTAGAGTAACAACTTCCTTTTCATTCGAATCACGAGACAATAAAACTGGACGGGCATTATGCCTAGGCCGAGTAGCACTTTTACAAAAAGAAGTCACTGAATTTGTGGCGACAATTATTAAACAAGGAATAATCGTTTCGTCTATACACAATGAGTGGTTATGTGATGATCCAAATTTAATTTACGTTAATATCGAAGACGTTGATGATCCACTAAATTTTGCAAGAAAAGTGAGAAGAGCGTTATGCACGTAATCAATTTCTTTAGTTAAACGAGTGATTATATTAAATTGAAAAGTTCAGCGTGTTGGATGGTTTTATAAAACGAAAGAAGGCGTTTCATATTTGGAATGCCTTTTCTTTATGTGTTCGTTACTAATGTGGGTGGTTAACTGATTATATGCTGTTTATCTTGCAACAGCAAGAACTGGACGAGGTATCTTTAAAGGTGTTTGACTGTCTATAGATACCGTATTTTACCAAATGTTATTAGCATATCATAAAACGATAAGGGAGAAATCGCCTTCATACCAACCAATCAAAATCTTGAGGTACTATTCTTTATGTTGTAAGGTTCCACTATTATTTTCATCAATTACTCAACGTACTGCTTCGATGTTTTCTGGAGTCATTTTAATAAATCCTTGCTTTTCATGAGATAATACTTTTTGATGAGTCATTTTGTGCATGGCATTGATTATATGACGATTAGAATTGAGGTCAAGTATTACCTCTTCACCTTTAATTCTATCAGTCTGCTTTTCCTTAACTCCTGATTATATTAGCTTCAATAACATATGATCATTCTTAAGAATGTCATTGAAATGTACGAATAGATGTTAGTGCAGCAAAATAAATTGTGTTATGATATGAGGAAATATAAAGCTATGTAACGGAGGGAATAACATGCCGCATGTTGTGTTTCGTGGAATTACTACTGAACAATTAAAAAGCATAAGCAAGCCATTAGTAGAAGAACTCGCAGATATCTGTGAGTGTGGTACGGATAATTTCACCTTGGAACTACCAAGTTCTACGTTTGTATTCAATGGAGAAGAAATAGAAGCGTTTCCTCTTATTGAAGTGAAATGGTTCGAGCGTGGACAGGAAATTCGTGATCGATTTGCCAAGGCCATTACTACATATGTAATGGATTTTGGACTTCCAGAAGTAGAGGTTGTATTTACAGTTTTCACAGAATCAGCCTATTATATTAACGGGAAGCATTGTGCAAGTTAGAGTTATTAGAAAGATTTTTATAACACTAAGAAAAGAAATAGGAGAGGATATCCTATTTCTTTTTATTCCTATAATAAAATATGTTTCATTAAAAACAAGGGCCGGAATTCCGGCTCCTTTTCTATCCTAAAGTCTTACTTTATCTCTCCGTCTCAAAAAACTCAATCCATTCTCCATCAGGGCCAGCGAAGAATATGTAACGTGTTCCATCTGGTAATGTTTCAATTTCTTCTCCTAGTAAAAAGGTTACTTTTTGTTTCTTTAGTCTTTCGATCTCATCCTCTAATGAATCCACTTTAAAGCAAATGTGATGTACTTTTCCTTCTGCCGGAAGAGAAGAGTTGTAGCCTTCAATGAGTTCTAGTATCGTTTCTTTTGATTCTTCTACACCTAAAAAAGCGAGTTTTAAGTCTGGATTCGGATGACCCATACGTTTCATGAGCTGTAAGCCGACTACTTCTTCATAAAATGAAATAGATGTTTCTAAGTTTGCAACCATAAGTCCAACGTGTTCAATTCTTCTAACTGGCATGTAGATTCCTTCTTTCTGAAAATTATATACAATATATTATTGAAAATTAAGAAAATAAGCAAGATAAAAACCTTACAAATTTTAGCGTGTTATATGGTATAGTGAGAAAGTATGTTTGGGGAGAAGGAAGGAGATTATACGATGAATACAACTACTCAAACTCCTTCATTATCGGAAACGATGAAAGAGTGGCATTATGCATTAGCGTATGAAATTAAACATTGGAAAACGATAGGTGGTAGTAAAATTTCTATCATGAACGGTCGTTTTTTATATACAGATTATGAAAGTACAGTATACGTATTTCAGCTTATTTCGGAAGTAAGCTTACCTGAAGGTTCACCCATTCGAATTGAGTTCGATGGTGAGGAAGCGACAGGGGAAGTATTATCTATACATGGATTAGAAATAGAGCTGAAATTAAATGATTATATACAAGGTGAAATAAGAGAAGCGGTTTTATATAGTGAACCGTGGCAATTGTTAGAGCAACTACAAGAGCGATTGAAAGAAGCACGTAAAGATAAGCTGAAACGTAATCGTATAAAGCGTCTTGTTGATGGGACGAGCAGTCCGAAACATATTGAGAAGATGAAAAATCCGAAAAATGAATTGGCGTATCGTTCGTTTTACAATCCGACAACATACGTGTGGGGACCACCTGGAACAGGGAAGTCTTACAATTTATCACGTATTATTTCGGCGCATTATCAAAAAGGAAAATCGGTACTTGTGTTAGCTCATAGTAATGCGGCAGTGGACGTATTAATGAGTGAAGTAACGAAGCAAATTGAGAAGAAAAAGAAATGGACGCCTGGTGAAATTGTTCGTTACGGTTATAGCCAGCATGATCATATACGAAATCATGAAACGTTGCTTGCATCGAAGTTAGTTGAAACGACGAACGGATCTTGGGGAGAAGAAAGACTCTATTTAGAGGAAGCACGACAAGATCTCCGTGAAAAGATTTTATCATATAAAGCGACTTCTGCTGATAAGAAGCGTATACAAGAGATTGAAAGTGATCTTCGAAAGCAAAAAGCGAAAATTAAAGAAGTAGAAAAAGAATATATTGAAAATGCAAAAGTAATCGGTGCGACTTTATCGAAATGTGCCATTGATTCACTGATTTATGAGCGTACATTTGATTTAGTTGTCGTAGATGAAGTGAGTATGGCATATGTTCCGCAAATTGCATTAGCTGCATCACTTGGAAAACGCATCGTCGTTTGTGGTGACTTTTTACAGTTACCTCCAATTGCGATGGCGAATCATGAACTCGTTCGAAAATGGCTCGGGGAAGATATGTTTTACCATGCGGGGATTGTTGAGTCTGTCAATAAATCAGAAGCACATCCGAACCTCTTTATGTTGCAGGAACAAAGACGTATGCATGCGGATATATCGAAGTTTACAAATTCATTTATTTATAAAAATAGAGTATACGATCATCCGTCTGTTTCAGAACGTAAAGAACTTGCGCAATTGCAACCATTCGCAAATGAGGCGAGTGTTTTATTTGATACGAGCTTAATGGGCGCCTTTTCGTTAAAAGACGCTGCTTCAGGTTCTCGTTTTAATATTATGTCTGGTTTAGTAGCGATGCAAATGATGTTAATCGGACTGTTAGATGGTGTTCAATCGATAGGTGTTGTTACACCTTACAGGGCACAATCCCGCTTTTTATCAACGTGTATCAGGGAAATATTGCAGAGAACGAAATATCAAAATATACCAGTTTTGGCGGCGACGGTTCATAAGTTTCAAGGTTCTGAAAGAGATATGATGATATTTGATACAGTGGATAGCTATCCGCAAGAACGACCAGGCGTTTTATTCTTTGACCATAAAAACCATCGCCTCGTCAATGTTGCAGTGACAAGGGCGAGAGGGAAGTTCATTCAATTATCAGATTGTCATTATATGCGTAAAAACCTTTCGAGAAAACAAGCGTTATCACAATTAACAGCTCATATAGAACGTCATGGAGATGTGTATGATCGTACGACATCAAGACAATTGTGGGAACGAAAAATTTCGAAACGTTTACGCTGGTTTATGGAAATGAATCTTGAGGAAACGAAAGGGGTATTAAAAGATATTTTAGCCGCAAAACGAAAAATTATTATTTCACTTCCAAGTACAAAACAAGTGGATAAACGAGTATGGCAAGCGTTAATGCGTACAAATGCGCAAATAACAGTTTATAGTGATGGACCAGTTCCAATGAAAAATGTAAAGTTACAAAGACAAAATAAAGCATTCCCGTTTATCGTAATTGATGATGAAATCTTCTGGGCAGGCGCACCGCTTACATCTCAAATGATGTTTGAAGGTAGTACGGAATTTCCGTACGTATGTGCAAGACTGCAAGCAACTGAGACAATTGGTGTATTAAAAGGATTTTTAGATATTCGGTAAATTCAGATAGGAATTCCTTGACTTTTACTTGGAATGAACTTAGAATAAAAAATAATTTAATATAATTTTATGAAAATTCTTATCACGAGAGGTGGAGGGACTGGCCCTATGATACCTCGGCAGCGGATTCGTTATGAATACTGTGCCAATTCCAGCAAGGTAACTTGAAAGATAAGAAAGAAGCTCATTTTGACTGTATATACAGAAGCCTCTTTCTATCTTTTAGAAAGAGGCTTTTTTATGTGAAAATATAAGGGGGAAGAGAAATGGGAGCGACAGGAGTAACGTCACAAAGAAAAACAATTGAAGAGAGTATCGAAAGAAATAAGGAAAAGTACATAGAAACAAGTCATGATATTCATGCGAATCCGGAAATTGGTAACCAAGAGTTTTATGCATCTAGAACGTTAAGTTTATTGCTAGGCAGTGCAGGATTTCAGTTGCAGCACAATATAGCTGGACATGAAACGGGATTTATCGCGCGAAAAAGCTCTGGAAAACAAGGACCAGCAATCGCATTTTTAGCGGAGTACGACGCTTTACCAGGACTAGGCCATGCGTGTGGTCACAATTTAATCGGCACAATTAGCGTTGCAGCAGCAATTGCATTATCAGAAACGCTTGAAGAAATTGGCGGGGAAGTTGTCGTGTTCGGAACACCAGCTGAAGAAGGAGGACCGAACGGTAGCGCAAAATCGAGTTATGTAAAGGCAGGCTTATTTAAAAACATTGATGCGGCGCTTATGATTCATCCAAGCGGAAAGACAGCGACAACGAGTCCTTCACTAGCGGTCGATCCGCTTGATTTTCATTTTTACGGAAAAACAGCTCACGCTGCAGCTTCGCCAGAAGAAGGGATTAACGCATTAGATGCGGTTATTCAGCTCTATAACGGTATTAACGCACTTCGCCAACAACTTCCGTCAGACGTGAGAATTCATGGCGTCATTACAGAGGGAGGAAAAGCACCTAATATTATTCCTGACTATGCCGCAGCAAGATTCTTCATCCGTGCAGCAACGCGAAAAAGATGTGCAGAAGTAACAGAAAAAGTAAAAAATATCGCACAGGGAGCAGCATTAGCAACAGGTGCGAAAGTAAAAATCCATCAATTCCAAAATGAAATCGATGAATTACTCGTAACAAAAACATATAACGATATCGTAGCGGAAGAACTAGAACTATTAGGTGAAGATGTAAATCGTAAAGAAAGAGTAGGGATTGGTTCAACCGACGCAGGAAACGTAAGCCAAGTCGTACCGACAATTCATCCGTACATTAAAATCGGACCAGATGATTTAATTGCACATACGAATGAATTTAGAGAAGCAGCACGTTCAGAACTTGGAGATAAAGCATTAATTACATCGGCAAAAGTACTAGCGAATACGGCACATCGATTAATTACGGAAGAAGGGTTGTTAGAGAAGGTGAAGGAGGAGTTTAGAGAAGCGCAGAAGAATCAGGGGTAGATGGTTAAAGGGAGTGGGGGATCCACTCCCTTTCTTTTTTTCGTAACACTGATGCTAAGATTTTTTGCAGTAAAATCAATGTTAGTGGAACTTTTTTAATCAAACTTTTTTCTAAATTAACATAAATACTTGTAATATTTAAATTAGTACTATATAGTTCTAGTTATGACAAAGGTAAAATTAATGAATCAAAAACGTGTGATTGAAGTAGCCGCAACATTATTTTTAGAAAAAGGGTTTGCTTATACAAGTATGGATGAATTAGTACGTGTAAGCAAAGTTTCAAAGTCTAATGTGTATTATCACTTTTCTAATAAGGAAGTATTATTAGAAGCGGTCGTTGATTATTGGATTGAAATGTATCAATCTGCAATTGATGACGTACTTTCTCAGAATCAATTTTTAGTTGAAGATCGTATCCAACTGTTTTTAAAGCAATTATCACAAGGAGTTCAGTCGAGAGAGTATAAGGGGAGCTGTCCATTTATTACTCTTTATATTCAAAGTCCTAAACAGGCCACGCAAATAAAAGAAAAAATAGGTCTTTTTTTTACAGGATTACAAAAGAAAGTTTCTCTATTACTTAAACAAGGGGTAGAGAATGGAGAATTTAGAAATACGATTCATATTGATGAGGTTGCATCACTTTTTATTACAAATCTTGAAGGAGCGTTATTTATTTCAGAAACATTGAAGGATGCAACTGTAATCACGAAAACAGCAGATCATTTTTTAAAAATGCTTCGATAAAAGAAGCATTTTTTTTACATCGAATTAGTACTGAATAGTACTAAAAAGGGGGATTTTATATGAGAACAGTATTTTTAACTGGTGGAACAGGCTTTATTGGAAAGCAATTAGTGAAAGAATTAGCCAAAGAGGATGTTAAAATTCTTCTTTTAGTGAGGTCGAAAAGTAAAGCAATACGCCTTTTTCAAGAAAGAGGTATCTTAAAAAAGGAAGTTATGCACTTTATTGAAGGTGATTTGACGAAAATAGATTTAGGTCTAAGTGCTGAAGATAAGGAGAGGGTATTGAAAACGGATGTGATTATTCACGCAGGAGGCCCCATGGATATTCAAGCGACAAGTAAAGAGGTAGCTTCCGTATTTTTAAATGGCGCCAAACATATTAGTGAATTAGCTAAAAGTATTCATCAATTGAAGGGCTTGCAACAATTTATTCATGTTGTAGGTTATATGAGTCCCTTTGATGATAAAAATAGCAAGATTGCAATTGATGTGTTTCAAGAAGGGAATAATTATTTGAAAATAAAAAATCCATATGAGAGAACAAAATTTTTAGCAGATCTTTATATCCGTCAGCAGGCATCAGCAGTAGGTTATCCGCTTTCTGTAATTAATCCGCCAACTGTAGTCGGTAGTAGTAAAACAGGGAGTACAGAGCAGATAGCAGGATTAGGTTTGCTTGTGAAGAGTATGCGAAGAGGGCTCATGCCAGTGATTCCTGGAGGTAAGGGATATAGGTTACCACTTATTTCAAACATTGAGCTTGCGAAGTTTATTGTGCAGGTTTTCAGATTGGAGCAACCGACTATTCAAACATATACACTTGTTGAAGACAAACAGCACGATCAGAACATTGCTGAATTATTAAGTATTAGGGGTCACCATATCATTTCGGGAATATCGTACGTTTAGACATAATTTGGACACAAATCAACCGATTCCTTAACGTACAAGGAATCGGCTAATTCTTTACATAATCTTTGCTGATGACAGAATCCCGAACCAGACACAATTGTTAATTTGTATACAAAATTTGTACTAAAATTAAAGAGGGAACCTCATTTTGATTAATCTTTTTTCAACATGGGGGTGTTTATTTTTGTTATTAAATAAAAGCCGGGACAACTGTTTAATAATTATTATACTCATGCTCTCTTTCATTTGTAATTCAGATAATGTTTAAGGCATAGAGCTAACGACTATTGAAATAAATACAAAAATAATTCCTAATAACACCATAAATGATGAAGAAATAATTAATAATAAAGCACTAAAATTAAACTCCTTATTTAATTTTAGTTTTTTATAATATCGATAAAGTAAAAAACCAAAAAGTGTCGAACTTATCCAAATAATTAGTCCGTATGGGGTTATTAGTTTTTTCCAATCAACAACCCAATAATAAGCAATAAAAATATGGCATATTACTAGTAGAATGGAAGATGGAAATATTATCTTTTTATTAAGTACCATTTGTTTATCCCTCCTATCTAAATATTACCAATGTTTTATTAATATTTCAAAATTTATTACACAAAAAAGGGAGCGCTTAAATATATAATCATCTGAAAATATGAATTTATTGAAAAAAATAGAAAAATCTGTTGATTTATTTCTAAAAACTGGTAATATTTTATGTGAATATTAAATAAGGGGGAATTACAATGAAAAAAATTGTAAAATTAGTAGGAGCATTGGCATTAACTTTAATAGTTGGTAGCCCTTTGTCTGCATCCGCGGAATCGCATCATGAGGGAGAAATGAAGGATATGACACCTAAACAGGTCGCCGAACAAATGATTACAAGTTATGATGCTCAAAAAATACAAAAGGCTCCTCAAAAAACTGACGATGATCGATTTATGAATGAAATGGTTGCCAATCAAGAAAGAATGCAGACAGAATTAGAGAAAAAAGTTGAAACCGCTAAGGGAAATCATGAAAAATTTTATTCAATGGATGAAATTTTAAAAGCAAACGCCCAGGAATTTGGAATTAGCGAAGAAGACATGAACAAGATTAAAGAAAGTGTTGCTACTCATAAAGAAGGACTTTCCAGTACTTTAGAAGGATTTACTTCACTAGGTGAAGGAAATCATGAAATTGCAAAAAAATTAAAAGAAAGTCTTAATCAAAAATGGCCAAAATCGGTAATTTATGTGGATCATTCTAAAGATGAACAAGATGGAATCATTTCAGGTGGTGGATTCCCATACTGTTTAGATGATAATGGATGGGGTCCATGGAATTTTATAACCTCAGATTGCTATAAAGCAATATTAGCGATGCAAGTATGTGCTTTAGATTCTACTTTAGGTAAGATGGATGCTAGAATGCGATACTGCAAAGCATATGTTCGCAACTGTTCGCCTCTAATTGGTCATCGTGAAAAGTGGCATACTCATTAATAGTATGAAGATATCTTAACAGTTGAGGAGAAGAATTATGAAAAACAACGCAATAGGCGCTCTTGCATTTCTTGTTAGTTGTAGTTTACTAATTGGATGTAGTAACCAAACAACCGCCAAGGGTAATGAAAATCACGAAGGACACAAAAATCATGTAAAACAGGAAAATCAACAACGACACGAAAATCATGATTCCGATGAAGGATTAGGTACAAAAAATCAGCAGGAGGTTATGCAAAAAGATATTAATCATAATCTTCAAAAATGGAATGATGAAAAAGTTTATGGGAAGAATATAAAAATTGCTGTTCTTGATACAGGCATTGATAAAAATAATAGTGATTTGAGTTACATAAAAGGTGCCAATTTTACTAGTGATAAGATAGATGAATTTGCCGATGATAATGGGCATGGAACAAAAATCGCTGGAATCATTGGTGCTCGTAAAAATAATCATACACTATTAGGAATTGCTCCAGAATCCGATTTATATATTGCTAAAGTAGCTAATGGAAACGGGGATGCGAAATTTGAAAACCTTGTTAAAGGTGTCTATTGGGCAATAGAACAAAATGTGGATATCATCAATATCAGCTTAGAGTTTCCAAATGAAAATAATGAATTACATGAGGCAATAAAAAAGGCTAGTGAAAAGAATATAATTGTAGTTTCTTCCTCGGGGAATATTAAACATGAAGGTGACTCGGATAAAGCTTATCCTGGCGCATATCCCGAAGTCGTTGGTGTAGGAATGTTGAATGTTAAAGGGAAAATGTATTCTAAAGAATTTGAAAAGAAAAAAGTAGATGTATTTGCTCCAGGGGAAGACATATTTTCCTTGTATTTTAATAGTAAAATGACCCTCGATACAGGTGTGTCATTCGCAACAGCTTATACATCAGGTTATAGTGCATTATTAATTCAAAAACATAAAGATAATAATACTGACTATAACAAAAAACAAATAATATCAGAATTAAAAAAAGATTTAGAGAAAAAAATATAAATTGATATTATTATTTATTAAGTATTTTTTATTTTAGAATTCATGCATCAATAATTATATGTCACATAATAGTCCGACATAGTACGTAATCTCTATATTGTGCTGTATTTCAAATCAACAATTGTGTATGATTCCGGATTCTGTCATTATCAAAGAGTATGTAAAGAATTAGCCGATTCCTTGTACGTTAAGAAATCGGTTGATTTGTGTCCAAATTATGTCTAAACGTACGATATTCCCGAAATGATATGGTGACCCCTATTATGTCGGAAAGTATGAATATGAGGGCATCAAAAATCTCGGTTCCAATGCCGCTTATGAAAACAATTATGAATAGTGGAGTAAGTAAAATAACAAAAATTCCTTCTGATGGACTGAATTTTATTACAAAACGAAAATTTTCAAATGTTTCAGCGAAAAAAATTATGGGAGGAGATTGGTTTAGGAAGACGAGTGTAATGAAATTTTTCCCTGCCGTAGTAGCTGATCTGGATTATCGAATGATGTATCAAAATGGCCAGCATAATCATGTATTTAAACGAACATTATGCGATAACAATACCGTTTACCAATTACAAGGAGAGGGTAAACCGTTTATTTTATTACATGGTTTATTGAGTGATGGAGAGGATTTAATTCCTTTAGCACAAGAGCTTCATGAAAAAACTGGTCAACCTGTATGGATCTTGGATCTTCCAGGTTTGGGGCGTTCTCCTTTTAAACGAGATAAAAATCTTCTAAATATCTATTTGAATGTAGTGAAAAAGTTATTGGAGAAAGCTACAAATGGTGCACATCTAATTGGTCATTCATTCGGTGCATTTATTCTTCTGGAAGCATTGGTACAAGAGTACATAGATAAGAAGTATGCAATCACTTTACTTCAGCCACCTGTAGTTAAAAAAAATGCTAAATCGCTAAATGTTCCTCAATTTATGAACAAATGGACATTAAAATTGGCAACTACTAATTTCATAGAGCGATATTTATTAAGTAATGGTTTGTTTGAAAGTATGGAGAGCATCCCTGAACATTATATTGAAAAAATAAGGAACAGTTTTACTTCTCCTAGAATTTTAAATACTACGGTTCAGCTTAACAGTTTACTACTGAAAAACGATCAAGGTGATTTCAATGAAGTAACAAAGTATAATCTTCACATTATTTGGGGGGATTATGACAGAGCCTATTCTGCTCCATCGCATCTTGGTAAAGTTGATTTTGTTCCATATGGCCATCATTTTCCTCTTAGCCATCCGAGTGAAACGGCAACATTAGTAATAGAAAATAGTAATATTAGCAGATGAGAGTGTGGGATAAATAAAAAGTGTATAGTAAGATCGTTGTGTCTTTGAAATAAAATCGTACTGTTTGGAGTCCCGCCTCATCACCATCAAGTTAAAATTTTATAATGCTCCAAAACGAAAAATTTGAGTCTTTTATAACAATGAAGTTCATTTTATCGTTTTGGGGCAACCTGATCTGGTGATACGCCTTATAGATATTTTTACGTCTTTAATTTTTGTATTGACCTTAAAGTTACTTTAGGGTTTATGCTAAAGACAATTATATAAAAAAGCTTTTTTATGTCTATATATAATTAATCATAAGGTGAGGAAAGTCATATGGATATATACAATAGGAAAAATTTAGCTTTAGTTTTAGCATTATTTAATGTATTTATCGTATTTTTAGGAATTGGTCTTGTAGTTCCTGTAATGCCATCTTATATGAGGGCATTACATTTAGGCACTGACACTATGGGATATTTAATTGCTATGTTTGCATTTTTCAACTATTAACATCTCCTATTGCCGGAAGATGGGTAGATATATTTGGTCGAAAAAAATGATCATAGCAGGGTTAATTCTATTTTCCTTTTCTGAATTTTTATTTGGAGTTGGAAATCAAATATGGGTATTATTTCTTTCTAGAGCACTAGGAGGTGTTAGTTCTGCATGTATGATGCCGGCAGTCACTGCTTTTATAGCTGATACAACATCATTAGAAAACAGAGCAAAAGCATTAGGGTATTTATCAGCAGCTATTAGTACAGGATTCATAATTGGACCTGGTATTGGTGGCTTTATATCTGATTTTGGCATACGTGCACCGTTCTTTTTTGCAGCAGTAATTTCTGGTATCGCTGCGTGTTTTTCAGTATTCATTTTGAAAGATCCTGTATCTAAAGAACAACGAATTAAAATGCAAGATAACAAAATACAAGTTAGTTTTTTTTAAGAAATTAAACAATCTTTTCACCCTTTATATTTTATCCCACTATTACTTGTTTTTGTTTTAGGATGTGGTTTATCAGCTTATGAACATATGTTTAGCTTTGTTGTTGATAAAAAGTTTGGTTTTACACCTAAAGATATATCAATAATTATTTAAGTAAGCGCCATATTAGGAGTAATAGCACAAATCATGTTCTTTGAAAAATTAGTAAAAAAATTTGGTGAGAAAGGGATCATTAAATATAGCTTATTCATAGCCGCTATAATTATAGTTGTATCTACATTTGTCGGTAATTATTGGATGGTCGCGATTTTAACGTTTATCATCTTTTTGGCATTTGATTTACTTCGACCAGCAATTACAACATTACTTTCTAAAATAGCTGGAGAAAATCAAGGATTTATCGGAGGGATGAATTCTACTTATACAAGTCTCGGGAATATAATAGGGCCAGCAACGGGAGGCATTTTACTTAATGTAAATGTTAATCTACCATATATCTTTGCAGGATTAATTCTTACTATTGGATTTGGCATAACTGTATACTGATCCAAATATATAACAAAAAACAACAGAGATACATTTCCAATGCAATCCTGATCTTATTGACAGGTTTTTATTTAAACCGAAACCAGAAAGCTTACGTTTTTGTTTAATACATCCCTTAAGTTGATGTGGCGGTACCCCATTAATGAAAAGGAGTGTACGAATTGGGATATTTCAACCCTGAATTAATGAAAAGTAATCTAGACCTGGAAGAAGCAATACAAATTGTAAAAAACTATATAAAGAGATTAGCAGAAACATATGAAGATAAAGAGTATGCAGCGGAAGTTATTGAACGTATTTACAATGAGGATACTACTTGTGAGGATATCGACTTTATTTTAGAGTGTAAAAAGCTAACATAGGTATACTATTTCAAAAAAGACACTATAGAAAGTGTCTTTTTTTACGTTGACATCCTATCCTATGAAAGAAAATGTAGTGATTAATCATAGTTTGTTGGATTCTTCTTATATATGGTGCATAACTTGAAATTGTATAATACCTTTCCATAAATCCTCCCTATAGCTTCCAATTATATTTTGATAACCTGGAAGATTACTAGCAAGTAAATTGCCAAAACCTTCGACATCGTTGCGCCAATCGCGTTGTAATTCGCACGCTACACTAAACCAGTTCATAAGTTACACACCACTATGTGCCATACGCGTATTGGCGGCATCTGCAACTTGTTTACTGAAAGTTCCTGAAGCATCCGTAACAGCAAATACTTCATACCCAGCTTTTATAGCGGAAAGTGCTGGGAAAGCAACATAAACATCCGTAACTACGCCCGCGATGAGAAATGGTTTATGTCTATATTATTTTCTCTTCCAATTATTATATATTTTTAGCATACTATTACTATAAGGAGGGAGTGCAGAAATGGAAGAAAAGAAAGTGACGTGGTTAGAACTCTTTTATGATTTGTTATTTGTGGCGGCAGTGACGGCTGCGACTCATGTTTTACTTCATGTTGAAGATGGTCACATCCATGCAGAGTATTTAGTAAAGTTTGTCTTAATTTTTATTCCGATCTGGTGGGCTTGGGTAGGGCAAACCATCTTTGTTAACCGGTTTGGAAAAGATTTATTTCATCAACGAATTTTTTTGATCTTGCAAATGTTTTTTGTCCTAATAATGACATCAAGCTTATCAGCTGATTTTGATCCTTATTATCTTTCTTTTTTAATTGGCTATATTGGCTTAAGGGTCGTGACTGCAATTCAATATCTTGTGGTCCAGCGTATAGAAGAGGGGGCTCGAAAAAAAGCAGCCCTCTTTTTAGGAAGATATTTTTGGATTGGAATCGCTATTTCATTATTATCCGTCTTTTTTGATTCTTGGATTCGATATGCTGTGTTATATTTTGGGATTCTTATCGATATTATTGTACCACTGCTTGGAAGAAAGTGTTTAGAAAAGGTTCCTACAAATACAGCCCACTTGTTAGAGAGATTTGGTCTATTTTCTATTATTCTCTTTGGGGAAGCTCTTATAAGCACTCTTGTGGTCATTCAACCTAAACAAGGAAATTGGGATTCAATAAGCTTTGCGATTATTTCATTTATCCTCATTATTTCGATGTGGTGGCAATATTTCGATAACATGGAGAAGAAACTCGACAAGTCTAGACAAACTTCTGGTCAAATTATTATTTACGGTCATCTATTTATTTTAATGTCTTTGAGTATGGTTGCAGCATCCATTAGATTATTATTTTTACATGAGGTCTATTATTCTTTTATCTTATATTTTGTTTTTGGTTCTGTATTGCTCTATTTCCTGTCAACTACAATTGTTTTTCATCAATACAGGTTTGAACAACACCGCTTGAACATTTATCATTTATGCTTGTTTTTAGGGATTTTAGCAGTCTTTTTTATTATTAATTTAATTATAGTAGTGCCGAATATTACGATAATAGGACAATTAACCTTATTTTTTATCATCTATGCTAAATTAACAAGTACATAAATAAAAGCATCAAATAAACCAGTATCTAACTATAATACTGGTTTATATGTATATATTGGTAACTTTTACATTTGATATTAAATCTGATTATCCATAAATTGATTGTAGAGGTCTCGCCACATCGCTATCAAGTTAAGAAATACGTTCTTCCCATAAATGAAAAAAACGAACTGAACTTCTATGGACAACTATGAAAGAATGAAATTTTCATTTTGGAATAATTCAAAATCTTAGCTTGATGGGTATGGGGTACCGCCAACGAGACGCGAATTTTGCACGCTAAGCAAAAAAAATAAGCTGTCCACATGGCCAGCTTATTTACATAATTCTCGTTATTGGAAGTGGATTATTCTTGTGTAATATACGCAATCCAAGCGGTTACATCATAGGGGTCTGCATTTGGGTGTATGGCTTTTTCAAATAATCTGTAACTGTTAGTATCGTGTGCAGACATCCATTTCAATGTCCTTTTTGGTCCAAAGTACCATGTATCGTGCAGGTTACAGTAAATCTCCAAACTATCAACCAACAACCAATGAAACCTAAAGTTCCCCTCTATATCTCCCCGTTCCGAACGCTTTAACATCTTGTTAAGCCACTCTCTCAGAAACTCTTTCTGGGTATCTTGTAATGGTTCTGGACCTTGCTGGTATAGTTCCTGAATCTGGTTTAGAAAATTAGCACACAAACCTCGTTCATCCAAAATTGAATACCCGTTTTGGATGCGAAGGAAATCTGTTATGTCCCTTATTTTCTCAGTCGGGTAAATCCAAGCATCCAACTGCTTCTCCTGCAAAATATTTATATCGTTTGAATGGGTGGGTACATCAGTAAAGCATAACAAGTCAATGTCACTGTCCTCAGAGTAGTCACCGTTCGCATAGGAACCATAGACAATAACAGAGTGGCACTGATATTTGCTCACTAAATATTTCCTAATTTTATCTTCTAATCCCAGTTCCATAGTATCCTCCTAACGTTTTTGAAGAAGCCCCTGTCATTTTCCTTATTATACCATTCGGGTGAGGTGATACATCGTGTGATTTTGATTGTATAGGATATTCATATAAGGTTAACATAATGTCTCATTATCGTTAGCAAGTTTTTCATAGCATCCTTATTTTTACTAAATTTTTTGTCTCTATGTCTATCTATCTCTTATACAAGATTTTATACATCATTGATATAGCGGGGATTCTAGGGTCTTCGCTATTCTTTTTTGCATAAAATCTTGTATAGAAAAGTAGTTAGACTAGTGTGTTTTACTTCGGTCTATTTCAAAATATAATTGAAAATTCATCTTTAAATTAAAAAAAGAAGGTGTTACCTTTATATATTAATAACTTTGAAATATTGTATAACAGATAATTTTTATGCATTATTGATTAGCGTTGCTTATTGTGCTAACGAATCAGGATAGTGTGGCGACTGACTGACTAAATAGTTGCTTATCCTCAATTATTAAAAGGAAAGTTCTATCATTTCGCGAATTGATTAGACATAGACGAGTCCTATAATTTTCTATATATACATAAAGAGGTGACTACGCATGAATCAAAGACCTTCAGAAGAAGAATACGCTGGGAGCTCCGGCGAATATATCCGTTTGGTGCCAGACGGTAACATCATCGACATTCTGCTCGCCCAGGAAAAGCAAATGACCGAGCTCCTGGCATCGTTGACCGAAAGCCAGGCCGCATATCGGTATGCGGAAGGAAAATGGACACTGAAAGAAGTTGTGGGCCACATTACAGACGCGGAACGCGTCATAACCTACCGCCTGCT
Organism: Bacillus sp. RZ2MS9; assembly: GCF_001816185.2. NCBI lineage: Bacteria > Bacillati > Bacillota > Bacilli > Caryophanales > Bacillaceae > Bacillus > Bacillus sp. RZ2MS9. The sequence goes on along the minus strand of NZ_CP049978.1, from coordinate 3,103,565 downwards.
CCGGTTCGCAAGAGGGGACCAGACGCCGCTGACCGGTTTCGATCAGGAATTGTTCATGCCTCCTTTCGGAAGCTGGACAATCGCGCAACTGGCCGAAGACTACCAGGCCGTCCGGCAATCAACGGTCACATTGCTGCGCGGGCTACCGGCGGAGGCGTGGAACCGCAAGGGTACAGCCAACAACCTAAGCATTACGGCGCGCGCCCTCGCGTACGGCATCGCAGGACACGAACTTCATCACATGGGAGTCATCCGAAACCGGTACTTGAGTTAATCGTCGGCTGAGGCCTTTTGAATGGAACTAACACCTTTCATACAATCTTAGATACCGTTCTTATTGGGGCCCGCCCCACAACCATCAACTTAAGGATTTAGACTATTTTTGAAATTGAAAGCACATTACTATTCTCTTATGTTAATGAGAAAGGGTGACGTGCTTTTTATGATTATGCACTAAAAACAAGAGTTATCTTTATTTGCCGAAGAGTTATATCGATTTTTCTCATTTTGGGGTATTTGTTTTTCTTAGCTTGATGGTAGGGCACTACTCTATAATGGTCAAATTAAAATTTAAAACAGTTATAGAGACTCCATTTCTCGGAAATATTGTAACTATTAAGTTGTAAAAAGAACCGTAGTTTTTCATTTTTGAAAAGGCTAGGGTTCTTTTTAGTTGTAGCAAAGATATAATGGGAGGAAGTTTTTCTAAATCAAAAAAATTTGATTAATAAGTTGCATAATAAACTCACTAGCGTATATACTATAAACATCAAAAAAAGTTGATGAAGGGAAGTGAACTACAGTGGCACGAAATTTTCAGTTATATGAGAAAAAGTTTAAAGCGTTGGCTGATCAAAAACGTTTAGAAATCATGTATGAGCTTTGCCAGCGAGGCCAGACGTGTGTATGTGATTTGACAGAAGTTTTTGAAATGACGCAATCTAAGTTGTCCTATCATTTAAAGATCTTATTAGATGCAGGTTTAATTGTAAAAGAAACAAAAGGTACGTGGAGTTATTATGATTTAAATGATGCGGAAGTGAATAATTTATTATCAGAAGAATTGTGTTGTATCTTTAGAAAAACAGGAAAAGGTAGCTGCTGTTAAAATTTTGCACTATTAATCAAAAAAAATTGATTAAAGATATATATAAAGGAGGAATAAGGTATGAGATATGTTCACATCGGTATAAACGTTACGAATTTAGAGAAGTCTATTGAATTTTATGAAAAGGTATTTTGTGTATCACCAGTTAAAGTGAAAACAGATTATGCAAAATTTTTATTAGAGACGCCAGGACTTAACTTCACACTGAACGTAAGAGATGAAGTGAAGGGAAACCAAGTAAATTATTTCGGTTTCCAAGTGGATACAGCTGAAGAAATTACATTGCATAAAGAACGATTAGAAAAAGAAGGTTTCTTCGCGCGTGATGAGATGGATACGACTTGTTGCTATGCAGTACAAGATAAGTTTTGGGTAACGGATCCCGATGGTAATGAGTGGGAGTTCTTTTATACAAAAGCAGATAGTGATGTTCACAAAATAGAAGATCCATCTTGTTGTACGACTTCTAAAGTAGTAGAAAAAAATTCTTGTTGTTAATAGGAGATGGGAAATAAAATGAAACGTTTATCTTTTCTAGACCGCTATTTAACACTATGGATCTTTCTAGCGATGGCTGTTGGGATTGGTTTAGGGTTTGTGTTTCCTAGTGTAGTAGACGGACTACATACATTACAGGTTGGAACGACGTCTATTCCACTTGCTGTTGGTTTAATTGTAATGATGTATCCACCATTAGCGAAAGTTCGCTATGAGGAAATGGGCCGAGTATTTAAAGATGTAAAAGTGTTAGTTCTATCTTTAGTACAAAACTGGATTATTGGTCCGGTACTTATGTTTGTGTTAGCAATTATTTTTCTTCCTGATAAACCAGAATACATGGTTGGTCTCATTATGATTGGATTAGCACGTTGCATTGCAATGGTAATCGTTTGGAACGATCTTGCTGATGGGGATAAAGAGTATGCGGCAGGTTTAGTTGCTTTTAATTCGGTATTCCAAATGCTCTTTTTTTCAGTTTATGCATACGTATTTGTAACTGTAATTCCAGAATGGTTAGGGATTGAAGGTGCTATTGTCGATATTACAATGATAGAAGTAGCAAAATCAGTATTTATCTATTTGGGAATTCCTTTTATAGCAGGTATGTTGACACGCTTTGTACTAGTTAAGTTAAAAGGAAGACAGTGGTATGAAAAGGTGTTTATACCTAAAATTAGTCCACTTACATTACTTGCATTGCTATTTACGATCGTCATTATGTTTTCTTTAAAAGGAGAGATGATTGTTAGCGTGCCACTAGATGTGGTAAGAATAGCGATTCCGTTATTAATCTATTTTATCGTAATGTTTTTTGTATCTTTCTTTATGGGAAGAAAAATTGGTGCAAACTATCCGGTAACAACAACGTTAGCATTTACAGCAGGTAGTAATAACTTTGAGTTAGCAATTGCTGTAGCAGTTGGGGTGTTTGGTATTCATTCAGGCGCAGCATTTGCAGCAGTTATCGGACCATTAGTTGAAGTACCTGTAATGATTGCACTTGTAAACGTTGCTTTTTGGTTTAAACGTAAATATTTTAATGACCAACCAGTCTGAATTTAAAAATAAAGGTGGAAAATACCATGGAAAACAAAAAGACAATCTATTTCTTATGTACGGGAAATTCATGCCGAAGCCAAATGGCAGAAGCGTGGGGTAAACAATATTTAGGGGATAAGTGGAATGTGTATTCTGCAGGAATTGAAGCACATGGAGTAAATCCAAACGCAATTAAAGTAATGAACGAAGTAAATATCGACATAACAAATCAAACATCAGATATAATTGATGCAAACATTTTAAATAGTGCTGATTTAGTCGTTACGCTTTGTAGTCATGCGGATGCTGTATGCCCATCTACTCCGCAGCATGTGAATCGTGTTCACTGGGGATTTGATGATCCAGCAGGAAAAGAATGGTCTGAATTTCAACGTGTTCGCGATGAAATTGGAGAACGTATAAAGCGATTTTCTGAAACAGGGGAGTAAATAAAGGAAAGAGTCAATCTTCTATTGTGTTGGAGATTGGCTCTTTTTTATTATGTATTTCATTTACTTATCGCATCGCTTTAAAACCACTCTTAGAAATAATACAGAATATTATGTGAATATGGTAAAGTTTCATTTTATAATTTTTACTTTATTAAAAGTTGATTTGTTAGAAAGGATAATCATTTATTGATATAATGAATGGATGCGTGGCAGGAAATAGATAGAAAGATACTGCTAGTAATTTATACTTAAAATGTAGGGAGATTGAACAGAGTTATGGGGACAGAAAAAGAAATTAGTTCCGCTAAATTAATATGGAAGATGACGCGCCCACATACATTAACGGCGACGTTTTCTCCTGTAATTTTAGGAACAGTGGCATCACTTTATGTTGCCAAAATTGATTGGCTGTTATTTATTGCGATGATGGTTGCATGTTTAGCATTGCAAATAGCAACGAACTTATTTAATGAGTACTATGATTTCAAACGTGGATTAGATACCGCTGAATCCGTTGGCATCGGTGGCGGAATTGTCCGTCATGGATTGAAGCCAAAAAATGTGTTAACAGTTGCGCTTTTATTATATGTCGTAGCAGCACTTATCGGCATTTATATTTGTATGAATAGCAGCTGGTGGTTAGTTGTCATTGGTTTAATTGGGATGGCAGTTGGCTATTTATATACAGGCGGTCCATTACCAATTGCGTACACCCCGTTTGGAGAATTAGTTTCCGGATTGTTAATGGGGACATGTTTTGTACTCATTGCTTTCTTTATTCAAACGAATACGATAACGATTGAAAGTGTATTGATTTCCATTCCAATTGGAATTTTAGTCGGTGCAATCAATATGTCGAATAACATCAGAGATATCGAAGAAGATATTAAAGGTGGAAGAAAGACATTAGTAATCCTCCTTGGAAGAGAGAAAGCTGTGGTAACACTAGCGGTAGCCTTTTTCATTGCGTATTTATGGATTGCCGTAATTGTATTAATGGGTTATATAAGCCCTTGGGCATTAGTTATGTTCCTAGGTTTGAGAAAGCCAATTTCTGCGATTCAAAGTTTCCAAAAAGGGGCAAAGGATCCTGGATATATGCGCATCGCAATGAAATCAACAGCGATGACAAATACGATTTTCGGCTTCTTGTTGTCAGCAGGATTATTAATTAGTTATTTGTTTTAAATAACTTAACCCCAATTTCTCGATTTTAGTATAGAGAAATTGGGGTTTTATTTTGAGTTTTTTACGTTATAAACTATTATCATTTGAAATGTATATACCAATAAATTGCAACTTCATCACTTGTCTTATCCAAACCTTTATAAACAAGAAAATCACACCCACCAATTACAAATCCGCATTTTTCATAGAACTTACATGCTGCGACATTATTATTTTGCGTTTCAAGCATGATACCTGGCATATTGCCTTTTTTTGCCCACTGCTTTGCTTGATCAACTAATCTTTTACCAACTCCGAGTGTACGATATTTTTTATCTACCGTTATATCTTCTATGTAAGCATAGTGGTTCCAATTCTTTTTCAATACCATTAATCCAATGATTTGGTTATGTAACAGTGCTATGTAAATGACTTGATTAGGTTTATTTATATATTCATTGTAAGCCAGTTCTTCATTATCATCTTGATTTTGTAAATAACTTTTTTCATAACTCGGAACGTCTTCTACTGTATATTCTATACGTTTATTTCCTTTGGAAAGAGAAAGAATTAACCGAGCATTCACTATAAAACTGTCATCAATCTCCGGGAGATTATCTAAATCATTTGTTTCTAACTCTCTAATTACAAGGTTCATCGGGGCACCTCCACATAATAATATTTCTTCTAGTTCTTCATTTGGTTCAAATGAATTCCAATTACAAAATTATAATAGAATTTCAATAGTACGGCTATCTTTGTATTTTATCTTTATACCAGCATGTTGTTATCTTGATATGAAAATATTGTTTAGAAAGAGTAGTATCTTTTATTTTGGATGTATATCCAGTTTTCAAATTTAACTGTAGTAGAGAAACAAATATTTTTTTAAAGAGTGGATGCCATACGTTATTCTTTAACTAAATTCGACATTATCTGCATTTTATCTTCACCTTCCCCTATTAATCTATTTATTGTAAACATCAGCTGGAGTTAATGCTCAGCTGTATAAATAATGAATATAAAAATTAATAGGGAAAGGATCGAAAAATAATGAAAGAATCACAAAGTAAGAAAAAAACAAGTCGACTAACTAAGGTAATAATATCTCTAGGAGTTGTTTTAGCAACGACCTTTTTCACCTTCTTTTTAATAGGAAAATGGAACTCTATCCCAGCGAAGGGAATAGCTAACGAAAGTAGTAATCAAGTTAACACGCAACAACAAGAAAAGAAAAAAGAAACACCACCAGCAAAACAGAAAAGACCTGATGGAAAACCGGTGGGAAAGGTTGTTTATTTAACATTCGATGATGGTCCTAGCGAACTAACTGGGAAATTTTTAGATGTACTAAAAGAGCAACATGTCGCCTCGACATTTTTTATGCAAGGTAGCAATTTACAAAATACAGGTTTTCAGGAAAACGTAAAACGAGCGGTAAAAGAAGGACATTATATTGGTGCTCATAGTATGACACATAATAGTGATAAGCTATACAAAAAAGGACAATTTGTACCGGAGATGAAAGAAACGTTAGCTCTTATCCATAATATTACGGGTACAACTCCTAAATTAGTTCGTCCGCCATATGGATCTGCACCAGGATTAAAGGGTGAGGAAATTCGTAACCAAATTGTAGAAGCAGCAATAAAAGTTTGGGATTGGACAATAGACTCAAATGATTGGAAATTAAAAGATAATCCAACTCAGATTATCGATAATGTAAAGAAACAGACAACAGAAGAAGTAGAAGTTGTTTTAATGCATGAAAAGGCGCAAACATTACAAGCCCTTCCTGAAATTATTAAATTTTATAAAGAGCAAGGGTATGGATTTGGGGTATATAATGACGAGGATCATTTTCGTCTAAACTTCCAAAAAGATCAACGTCTATAGTATAAACATAGTTATTTTAAAAAGGTGTTTTTATTACTAAATCAATAATTAAGCCAAAAGACGATTTCCTATACGATAAAGAAATCGTCTTTTTCTTTTGCTACAGGTAGCTCCTTAGAGAGGTAACTTTATTTTTTCGATAGCTCTTATTCACTGTTACAGTGTCTATGTCCGTTATGATAATGACTCATTATGGGAGATTAAGAAAAACTTAAGTTATTTATTTACTTTTTATTAAGATATACCCATTATATTTAGAAAGGTCTTATACAACATATTTATCATTTTAAAATTTAAAAATATAAATATTATTATAAATATATTAATTAACGAAAGGTGAAATTTAAACATGAAAGAATTATTATTTAAAATTGCTGGAGTAGTTGTAGTGCTAATTATAGTGTGTTCGGGATTAACTTTTACAGAAAACGAAATTATAGATAGATATAATCCACTTGTGATAGAAAAAGATGTCTATGCTCTTACTAAGGAACCATCTGAACCTGACCCTGATTACCCTAGGAGATTTATGTATATGCTAAATGGAGTGGATGAATCAGGAAAGGAATCGGTAATTAAGGTAGGGATTACCGGCCAACATGAATATCAAGATACTTATATAAAAGTTCGAGTAAAAGGAGGTTATGTTTTTTCATTAGAAGAAGTAAAAGAAAGTGATGTTCCAGAAAAAGCAAAAGAAAAAATTAAAAAATAATCAAGGAATAGTTATCTCATTGATGTATTACATTTGTGTATATGTGTTTCGTTCTAAAAATTTATCCTAGAAAGAAGGTTATGCTGCTTTTCAAACATGTAGTTTTTGTAAGAAAATATTTACATACCTCCTCGCAAATATGTTAGAAAAATCTTTGTAGCACTTGAAAATGTTTGATGTTTTTTCCAAAGAATATTTAGTCCAGCCTCTAGCTTAGGAGATAGGGGGCGGAAGCAAAGTGTACTTTCCCCAGACGTATTCATAAGCTTATCAATACATAATGCGTAGCCTATATTTTCTTTTACGAGTAAGGATGCATTATAGAGTAAATTATATGTACCTATAACATTCAAGTTTTCAATTTCCTCTCCAAGCCATCCTGATAATTCATTACTTACAGCCGTTTGTCTTGATATGATAAGAGGTTTATTTAGTAAGTCTGTTGGATGGATATAAGCTTTTTCCGCTAAGGGACTGTCTTTTCGCATAAGTACGCCCCATACATCAGTAGCTGGCAACTTTAAGTAGTCATATTTTTGTTTATTTGCTGGCTCAATAACGATACCAAAATCTAATAAACCACTATCTAATTTTGTTGTAACGTCATCAGCGTTGCCGCTATATAAATGAAATTTAATGTTAGGGTGATGGACAACAACTTTTTTTATAGTTTGTGCAATGAACTGCATTGCCTCTGTTTCTCCAGCTCCAATATGAATTTCTCCACTAATAATTTCAGATTTTTGGTTAAAATTAGCTTCTGTTTTTTCTATTAAATCCACAATTTCTTTTGCTCGATCTAATAAAAACATACCTTCGTCTGTTAAAGTGATTTTTCGATTTCCTCGCACAAATAAAGTAGTTCCAAGCTCTTCTTCCAGGTTGTTTAACTGTCTTGATAATGTAGGTTGAGATAAATGCAATGCATTTGCAGCAGCAGATATATTCTCTTGCGTTGCTACCGCAATGAAGTAGCGTAATACACGTATGTCCAAAAAACTCTTCTCCTTCGTATGCCTATTTGTTATGGGAATGTATTCAATATAGGTATTTGTTATCTCAATAATACCATTTTATAATCACATTACCAAAAGCATTGATAAGAAGTGAAAGAGGAGTTGAAGTGTTTTTTATGAAGAATTCAAAAAGTGTATTAATTTTTATATTAGCAGTAGGGGTTTTCGGTATTCTTAATACTGAAATGGGATATATTGGCTTGCTTCCGGCATTATCAGATCATTTTGATGTAAGTGTTTCGAAGGTAAGTTTAATGGTTAGTTTGTTCGCGCTCGCCATTGCCATTGCGGCTCCAACGCTTCCTTTAGTTTTTTCGGGTGTAAATCGAAAAACGGTTATGTTGTTCGTACTAGCAATCTTTATTATCGGCAACGTTATTTCAATTTTTACAACGAATTTTACAGTTGCTTTAGTTGCACGAGTAATTCCGGCTTTCTTTCATCCAGTGTACGTATCGATGGCTTTATCAGTAGCAGCAACTTCAGTTAGTGCAAAAGAAGCTCCAAAAGCAGTTGCCAAAGTGTTTATTGGGGTTTCAGCTGGTATGGTTTTAGGTGTACCGATTGTCAACTTTTTAGCAAATGTATTTACACTTGAAATATCATTAACATTTTTTGCACTTGTTAATATTTTTGCGTTTATTATGACAATCGTATTTATTCCCTCTATGCCTGTTCAGAAAAAGCTTTCTTATGGTTCGCAGCTTAAGATTTTAACGAAAGGTATCACATGGCTATCCATACTTGCTGTAACTTTTTTAAATGGAGCGGTATTTGGAATTTATAGTTATCTAGCCGAATATTTAGATGTAGTTACGAAAATGTCGCCGTATATGATAAGTATCATGCTATTTTTTTATGGGTTAGCAAATATTGTCGGGAATATTCTTGCAGGGAGATTACTGACAATAGCTCCTTTCCGTACGGTAATCATTTATCCCATTGCTCTAATGATATTATATTTTGTCTTTTTCTTTGTATCAGATCTTGCGATACCAACTGCAATTTTTATTGTAATTTGGGGTGTTTTTGGCGGGATTGGTGGTAATGTCAATCAATATTGGATGATGTCTTCAGCACCTAATTCACCAGATTTCGCTAATGGATTATTTTTAACTTCTTGTAATTTAGGGACTACAATTGGTACTGGGATCGCAGGGATAATTATTGCACAAATTGGAACGAAATATATTTTATTTGTAGGCATGTTTGCATTAGTATTAGGGTTTATTTGTATTCTGCTTCGAAATATGTTGTATAAATCTACAAATGCCTAAGTGCTATTTTGCGTTACATTACTAAGGAAAAGCGCATTTAATATAAAAGGGACTCTTAATTTTATAAGAGTTCTTTTTTGCAATCCCAATAAATTCTTCTCAATAATTGAAAATAAAATCAATCCGGATTATTATATTGTTATTGTAAATTTATTTTATTGAAGGAGGATACATAGATGAAAAGCTCAAAAGGCTCTATTGAATCAGAGATAAGCAAAGCAATTACTCACTGGGAAAAGGACTATCTAGGACGCGGGTCTATATCCGTTAAGACAGATATATTACGGGATATGATTATCGTAAATTTACAAGGTGTTTTAACGCCGGCTGAATATAGTGTTTGCGAAACAAAAGACGGGATGCTAACGATAAAGAAGAATCGTTCGGAGCTAGTTGAATCTGGAATTGATGATCTGAAAGAGATTATACTAGAATTAACTGGAGAGAAAGTGAAAAGCTTTCATACGGATATAAGCTCCCGTACAGGCGAACGAGTAATGATTTTTAAATTGCTTCATAATCTTGAGGAGAAATTTTAAAAATACCTTAAGGTTAGTGGAAGGATTAAGAAACCTACAAGTTTTGCACTTTATTAACAGGCTAATAATTAAAAACTTGAAGTTATTTAGGTATAATAAAACTTAATTCTAATAACTCTTAAAAAACGGATAAATAAATTGACAAACTGCTTAATATGGTTTATCTTATAATTGTTTTAAAAAATTGATAGATGCTCATTTTAACAGCTTGCTATAATTAAGGCTTTAGCATTTTTTTAATATGTCATATTGACTAAATGAAAAAGTTTCTTAATTAAAAGATAGCGTATAACATAAATTGATATATTGATTGCATAATCTAGGAGATCAGAAATATACATTTCTTTTTAACAGGAGTAATACATACATTATTATCCTCTATAAAATGGGAGCTCTTCAAAAAACTTTATTGAAGTTAGTTGAAGGGAAACCGACAATCTCCATAATTCAATGATGATATAAAATCATTGAATTATGGAAGTTGTCGGTTTTTTTTATGGGAAAAAACGATGCACTAAAAAGAGTGAATGAAAATTGAAATTTAAAAAACTATCGTAATTAAAAGGAATTTTTATAGGTTATTTTCGCTTAGAAGGGAGTATTTAACATGTTAATTTCGCTGAGTTCATCAACACTGTTAACTTTATTTTTTATGGCGCTTAGTGCTTCTTGGCTAAGTGGATTATTGTTTTTACATGCAAGGATTCCTTTACGTTTTGTTCATATCCATATTGGTATCGCTGCTTTACCTTCATTGGTTTCTTTGCTCGCACTTGTTAATAACAATGGAGATAGAGTTGTGGGGCCTTGGCATCTAGATACTTTAGCTTGGTTAATGGCTTTCTTTGTTCTTACAATTGGTTTAATCATTCAGCGTTTTTCTGTACGTTACTTAATGGGAGATCGCTCATATCGAAAATACTTTGTACTTTTTACATTTACTACAGGTGTATCTTCGGTTGCATGGTTAAGTGATGATCTTCGTTTCATGATTATTTGTTGGGGAGCAACGCTTATAGGATTGGTTCTACTCATAGGGCTAAATAAAGGGTGGAAAGTAGTTAGTGAAGCAACAAAAATCTCTGGCTATTTATTTACAATAAGTTGGATTGCGTTGCTATCAGCTATCATTTGGCTTTTTCAAATAACTGGACAGTGGCAGTTAACATCAGTTTTAACGAATGAAAATTTAGTTCAATTTGGAACATTAGAAAGAACAGTAATCAATTTATTCATTATACTAGCTGTGATGATTCCAGCAGCACAATGGCCTTTTCAAAGATGGTTAATTGAGTCTGCCGTTGCTCCAACTCCTGTTTCAGCTATTATGCATGCAGGTTTAGTAAATGCTGGCGGTATCATGTTAACTAGATTTTCACCTCTTTTTCATGATGATATTGCACAAATCTTTTTACTTATTTTCTCTAGTATTTCTGTCTTAATCGGAACAGGAATTAGTTTAGTCCAAGTTGATTATAAACGTCAGCTAGTAGGTTCAACTATTGCACAAATGGGATTTATGCTTATTCAATGTGCATTAGGCGCTTATTTAGCGGCTATTATTCATTTAATTTTACATGGTTTGTTTAAAGCTACACTGTTTTTACAAGCTGGTTCTTCAGTGCAACGTTTTGGGATAGTGAATCAGTCTAATGAAAAGATGTCCAATTTATGGATTATAGTCGGGCGTGTTTTAGGAGTATTTATAGCAATTACTTTCTGGTTTATGACTTCTGGAGAGGGGTATCAGCTAGTTAGTGCGTTAATCTTAGGCTGGTCACTATACTTTTCATGGAAACAGCTTGTTGTTTTTGGAGAGGGAAGAATGGGACGAATTGCTGGCGTAATTGTTTTGATTGGATTTTCTCTCATTTACTTTACCGTTCATAATTCTCTTTATAAATGGTTGCATACTGATATTTATCAAAGTGTTCAACCTTCAGCTCCAGCCGTTATCTTTGTTATATGTATTTTACTATTTAGTAGTGTTACTAGTACTTTCGTTACTCGTCATCAATCTTCTACTTTATTCGCTGTACTTTATCTTTGGTTAGTTCGAGTAGGTGAGGCGAGAAGAAAATCAGTAGAAAGTCACCCAAGCTATCTGAAACATTATGTATCAAAGGGAGGTAATTCGTGATGAGCATATCGTCAATATTAAAGAAAGATACAAACATTGATATGCAAGAAAATAATATAAATGATTTAGTTGCATCTGCTAGCCGAGTTATTGCACCACTTTGGCCTATCTCTACGTTTGCAGCTCACCACCCTTGGATGGGACTTGAAAAGCAATCATTTGAACAAGTCGCAAATTGGCTAAAAGAAGCTCGTAATGTGGATATGTATCCTAGTACTTCCATGATTCATTCGGCAAAAGCGAAAGGTGAGATTGAGGAATCATTTTTACAAATGAGTTTGTCTCGTTGGCTGGATTCACAATCTTTTCATATTCCGCGAGAGAAAGTAGAGCGATTTTGCCAAGCGGCTTTAAAGTTAGAAAAATTACCTTCTAGTCTATTATCATCGCCAGAATTAAATAAATTGGCAGAAGAAATGAGTTATATAAATACAGCAAATATGAAAGCCTCTGTTATGCAGCCAATAAGTTCGCTTATAGAGAATCAAAATAGTGAAAACCTATCTGATATTCTTAATTATCATATCATTAAATGGTGTAAATTATATCTTGATGACTCCGGATCAAGTTGGACGATGCCAAATCGAGAGAAAGGTTTTTATCGCGCATGGCAACACCTTATTACATTTGATCCAGCGCTCAGTAAAAATGAGCGTAAAGTTTTAAAAGATTGGCCACAAGATGCCGAAGTAGCTTTAGCGAGAGCGTTATTTGAACTAGGAATTTCTGAATCTAACATACAAGCTTATCTTGAAGGGCACTTACTTTCTTTACCTGGGTGGGCAGGAATGATACGATGGCGCTCACAACAATCGATTCAGGAACAGGGGCTTTTAATAGAATATTTAGCAGTTCGAATTTCTATGGAGCTGGCTATTGCAAAACCTTATTTACCTTTAAAAAATCAAAAGGTTGAGAAAAAAGTTTCGATCGTCCCACTTATAGCTTCTTGGATCTATTGGGGGAATATTTCAACACGGGAATGGTCACAAATGTCTGCAGCTGAACAAAGCGAATTGTTAGCATTTGCATATCGTTTTGATGAAAATATTCGCAGGAAACTTTGGCTGGAAGCTTGGGAACAAACGCATGCAGAGCAATTAAGAGAGAAGATTGCTTCTAAACAACGTGCAACCAATGATAAAAAGCGTGTATTAGCTCAATTAGCATTTTGTATTGATGTACGTTCAGAACCGTTTCGTCGCCACTTAGAAAAACTAGGTCCGTTTGAAACGTTTGGAATAGCTGGTTTCTTTGGGTTACCAATTGCGACTAGTGAACTAGGTAGTAATGACAGCCATCCTTCCTTGCCAGTTATACTGAAACCGAAGCATCAAATAAAAGAGCTTACAGATGAAAATGAATTTAAATCTTATGAGCAACGTAAGAGGGTAGGCAGTTCGGTGCGTTATACATTTAAAACGATGAAACAGAACGTACTGACAAGTATGGCGCTACCTGAGTTAAGTGGTCCTTTACTTGGTCTACAGATGGTGACAAGAAGCTTTGTCCCAAGAGGAGTTGGTGGTTTCATTCGTAAACTTCGTAAAACTATGTTACAAAAACCTGATACAACATTCTCGCTTAATCATGTTCATGACACAAAAGGTGAGATACCTATCGGTTTTACGAAAGAAGAAAAAGTGAACTATGTGCGTCAAGCTTTAAAAATGGTGGGACTGACAGAAAAATTTGCTCCTTTAGTTGTAATGTGCGGACATAGTAGTCAAAGTACGAACAATCCTTATGCGGCAGCACTTGAGTGTGGTGCTTGTGGCGGAGCAGCAGGAGGATTCAATGCAAGAGTTTTTGCGACTTTATGTAATCTTCCAGAAGTGAGAGAGGCGTTGTTTGCTGAAGGCATTAACATTCCTAAGGATACCATTTTTGCAGCAGCTGAACATAAAACAACAGTGGACGAATTGGAATGGATTTACGTCCCAGAACTTTCGAAAACTGCGCAAGAAGCGTTTGATTGTATCGAGACGATTATGCCAAATGTGAGCCAACATGCAAATAGAGAACGTTTAACGCAATTACCTAATTTTAAAACGAAAATAAAAAATCCGAGTAAAGAGGCGCATCGATTTGCAGAAGATTGGAGTGAAATACGTCCAGAATGGGGATTAGCGCGTAATGCATCTTTTATTATCGGACAGCGTGAATTAACTCAAGATTGTGACTTAGAAGGTAGGGCTTTCCTTCATAATTATGATTGGAAACAGGATGAAAGTGGCGATATATTAGCTAACATTATTGCAGGACCAGGAACAGTTGCACAGTGGATAAATCTACAATATTACGCATCAACTGTAGCTCCTCATTATTATGGTAGTGGAAATAAAACAACCCAAACCGTAACGGCGGGTCTCGGTGTTATGCAAGGGAATGCTAGTGACCTGTTGCCAGGCTTACCTTGGCAATCCGTTATGCAGTCAGATAGTGAGACGTATCATTCACCACTTCGTTTACTAATTGTCATTCAAGCACCTATTGAATATATAGAACGTTTGTTAAATAATGATTTCACATTTCGAGAAAAAGTTCAAAATGGATGGGTTAGACTTGCAAGTGTTGATCCAGAGGGAAGCTGGAAAAACTGGTAACAATTATTATTGTTACTAGCTTAAAAGTTTCATAAATACAATAATGAAGAAGGAGTGCTCCATATGAATTCAAAGAATAAAAAAGTTTTATTATTAACAGACATTGAACACGGAATAGAGCCTAGTATCCAACAAGTAACTAACATTCAACAAGAAAACATGTTGACTATACACAGCTATGATTCTGTAATTGTACATCCTTATGGAGATATAATGAGATCTATTATTATTGCTATTTATCAAGAAAATGTTAAAGAAATTTTTGTTGTCGGAATAGAGGATAAAGAAACTTCTTCAGTTAATCTACAAACTCAACGTGATTTCATAAAAGATAATATAGAATTAGACTATCTCTTTAAAAATTGCATGCCTGAATTTTCAAGTGGTAGCCTTAATCAATGGCTGAGTGGACAAAAAAATGTTAGTGAAAATATTGAAAAGAGTATAGATATGATCCGTCATCATCCATTAGTACCTTCTGATATTGAAGTTCATGGTTTCATAATTGATAGAACGGGTGAAAAAGAAACGGTTGTTAAAGTTTCTGCTAATAAAGTACTGAAACAAATGGATTTTTATGTGTAAGTTATCGATAAATAAGCAACTTTTATTTGGACTTGTGTCCTTTACAAAGAGCAAAAGAAATCTTCTATAAATGGGGATCTTTTGCTCTTTTTGTTTGAATTTTTCATGTGTTTTATAGGAGATATCTAATATGTACATAATAAAAATATATAACCTTTTGTATGAGATTTTAAGGACGGATTAGCAAGCGGAAAATAAAAAATTATGTTGTGATTTATTTCAAGATTATTATTAAAAAGAATGGAGATTCTTTAATTATGAGAATAAAAAAGTTAAAACCTAAAGTGATATGGAAAAAAAGAATGTTGCTAACTCTTTTTATTGTTTTCGGATTGATTATTGCGGGGGTTGTTTTTTGGAATGTTTCACCTATTCCGAAAGCGTTTCTCATAAAAAAAGCATTTGAAGGTGGAATGTTTGTTCAATCTAATAATTATAAAAACGCTCTAAAAGAGACAAGAATTGTTAAAGATATCAATTATAATTCTAAATTTCCTGATGGTACATTAGACATTATTTATCCCAAAAATTTTATAGGGAAAACACCTGTTATTTTTTGGGTGCACGGGGGTGGATTTGTAGGTGGAGATAAATCAGACATTACTGGTTATGCAGTAGAATTAGCTGCTCGTGGTTATACAGTGATAAATATAAATTATGCTCTTGCTCCTAAAAGAAAGTATCCTACACCAGTACTACAACTTGGTGAGGCTTATGAATATATAAAAGCAAATGCAAAGAAATATAATGTAAAACTAGATGACCTATATTTTGCAGGAGATTCTGCGGGAGCGCAAATATCTGGACAATTTGTTACTATTCAAACATCTCCAGATTATGCGAAATTAACCGGGATTGACGCTGTTGTTGCTCCTTCTACAATTAAAGGTATATTGCTATTTTGCGGCCCGTATAATATGCCTGCATTAGCTAAAATGGAAACATCCAAAGAAGTGCAAGACTTTATGCGTACTACTGGCTGGGCTTACTTTGGGAAAAAGAAATTTGAAACATTACCTGAAATGGAAATCGCCTCTATTTATAAACACGTTACAAAAGATTACCCACCAACGTTCATCACAGATGGAAATACTGCATCATTTGAAGAGCAAGGTAAAGCATTAGCTTCTACTTTACAAAATAAAGGAGTACCTGTAGATACACTTTTCTTTGATAAAAATATCTCTGGCGAGTTAGCACATGAATTTCAATTTAAAATGAACACTCCAGCAGGTGAAGAAGCTTTTAACCAAGTTCTTAAATTTCTAAATGAAAATAAATAATATATATACTATTAACTTTTTATAAGCCTAGTTTAATACCATATATGGGTGAACAAAATATTGCATTAATAATCTAATGGTAGCAAAAATAAATTTGATAAGAAGTATATAGTAAGAATGATTTGGAGATACAGATGGGGATATAACTATTTTATTTAGGACGGTGCACTTTAAATGGATTTACAGAAAGGGAAATTATATTGGAACACAACTTTTTCTAATACATCTTCTTATCCTCGCTTGGAAGAAGATATAAAATGTGACGTACTAATAATAGGAGCAGGAAGTTCAGGTGCTCAATCAGCATACTATTTGAGTGAATCAGATTTAAATATTGTTGTCGTTGATAAAAGAAAGGTAGGACACGGAAGTAACCTTACAAATACAGCACTGATTCAATATTTAGGTGACAAGATGTTTTTTGAACTTGTAAATACATTTGGAGAAGAGTATGCAGTTAAGCATATGAAATTATGTGAACAAGCTATTAATGATATTGAATATGCTGATCAAAACTTGCCTTATTGCTCTGATTTTAAACGACGTGACAGTTTATATTATGCAAGTTATGAAGAGGATATAAAGAAATTAGAAAAAGAACTGTATTATTTACATAAGCATGATTTTAAAGCGACTTGGCTATCAGAGGAACAAATTGGACAGAGATATCCATTTAAAAAACGTGCAGCTATTTATACGTATAATGATGGTGAAATAAATCCTTATAAATTTACACATAGTTTATTAGAACAAGCTGCTAATAAAGGAGTTCAAATTTATGAAGATACAGAGATTGTTGGCAAAAAGTTAGAGAAAGAATGTGCTATCTTTTATACAAAGGGGGGCAATTCTATTACTGCCAATAAAGTAATTGTGGCTGCAGGATATGAAGGGTTGGAATTTAAAAAGGAAAAGAACGCTACACTGATTAGCTCATATGCAGTTGTTACTAATCCTGTAGAAGATTTATCTTCTTGGTATAAACGTACTCTCATTTGGGAAACTGCGAGACCATATATTTATATGAGAACTACTGCAGATAACAGGATTATTATAGGTGGGTTAGATGAAGATACAAACATTGCTCAAGAAAGAGATTCAAAATTAATCCATAAAAAAGAGAAATTAGTAAATGAATTTAATAAGCTCTTTCCCAATATAACAGTTGAACCTGAATTTTATTTAAGTGCTTTTTATGGTGGTACTCATGATGGTTTACCTATAATTGGAATGTATGAAGAGTTTCCAAATTGTCACTTTATCTATGCGTATGGAGATAATGGATTAGTATATAGTATGGTGCTTTCTAAAATTGTTCGAGATATAATTATTAGCGGTTCAAGTCCGGATTTGAATTTATATTTACAAACTAGACCAAAACTAAATGAGTAAGCTACATGTATGCAAAATCAAGGTAGTATAAAAAAGTAATAGTTTTTACGGTTTTAATTACTTTATATAGGAAGCAATTCTACAATTATAATCTCTCCAATATATTTGGGGGGATTTGTTTTTTTCTTATGATTTATTGAAAAATAGTCTAATTAGACTATAATGAGTATATAGTTTAATTAGACTATATATTTTATTGAGTGTGAAAAAAGGAGGAAAGAGGTATGGTTGCAAAAGAGAGCAACTTACGCTTAGTGATAGCTGGGTTAATGCTAGGCATTTTAATGGCTGCAATGGATAATACAATTGTTGCCACTTCAATTGGTACAATTGTCTCAGATTTGGGTGGATTGGATAAATTCATCTGGGTTACTTCTGCTTATATGGTTGCAGTTATGGCGGGTATGCCTATTTTCGGGAAATTATCTGATATGTATGGTAGAAAGAGGTTTTATATTTTTGGTTTATTAATCTTCTTAATTGGTTCTGCATTATGTGGTACTGCGCAAAGTATTGTTCAGCTAAGTATTTATCGTGCAATTCAAGGTATAGGTGGGGGGGCACTGATGCCAATCGCCTTTACCATTGTATTTGATATTTTTCCTATTGAAAAAAGAGGGAAAATGACTGGATTATTAGGGGCCGTATTTGGTTCTTCAAGTGTATTAGGACCTTTATTAGGTGCGTATATAACAGAAAATATAAGTTGGCATTGGATTTTTTACGTCAATATTCCAATTGGTCTAATGTCATTAATTTTTATTTTAAAAGCTTATAAAGAAAATAATCCACCTACTAAGCAAAATATTGATTGGTGGGGGGCGATAACACTCGTCATAGCAGTAATTAGCTTAATGTTCGCTTTAGAATTGGGAGGAAAAGAATTTAAGTGGGATTCGATACAAATCATTGGGTTATTTGCATCGTTTATTGTATTTTTTGTTGGCTTCCTATTGGTAGAAAGAAAAGTGAAAGATCCGATAATATCATTTTGGATGTTTAAGCGTAAGGAGTTTGCAATATCACAAATTATTACGTTTTTCTATGGAGCAACATTTGTTATTTTAACAGTATTTATTCCTATTTTTGTTCAGGCTGTATATGGTGGAACAGCAACTAATGCTGGATTAATTTTAACCCCAATGATGTTAGGTTCTGTAGTAGGTAGTGCAATTGGTGGAATATTTCAAACGAAAATTAGTTACCGCAACTTGATGTTATTATCTATAATATCCTTTGGGATAGGTATGTATTTGTTAGGAACGATGGATCCACAAACAAGCCGTGTACTTTTAACGATATACATGATTATAACGGGGTTTGGAGTTGGATTTTCGTTCTCTTTGCTTCCCACAGTTTCTATTCATAATATGGAACCGAGATTCCGTGGTTCAGCTACTTCAACAAATTCATTCTTTCGTTCACTAGGTATGACAATTGGAGTAACGATTTTTGGCTCCATTCAAAATAGTACCTTTACAGCTAACTTAAAGGATGCTTTTAAGGGAATAGAACATGGTTCCAGCATGTTAAATAATCTAGGTGATCCGAGTGCAATATTTCGCTCAGATGTAAGGTCCAGTATACCTACTTTTATTCTTGAAAAGGTTATAGCTGCTATGTCATCTTCCATTACTACTGTTTTTCTATTAGCTTTAATTCCAATTATCGTTTCGTTTATGGCAATATTATTTATGGGGAATGTCAAAGCTGGTACAAAGGATAATAAAGTGAATTTGAAGTTATAAATTTTATAAAACAAAAAGATTCTTTACTTATTTTTAGCTTATACTATTGGTATAGGTTATTAAGGAGTGGAGAGTTATGAATACAAAGCTTTTTATGCTGGGTCTTCTTATGGAGAAAAATAGGCATCCGTATGAAGTCCAGCAACTTTTAAAAAATAGTGAAATGAAATATTATATAAAAATTACTAAAGGCTCTTTATATTATACATTTGAGCAACTTGAAAAGAAGGGTTTTATAGAGGTTGTTGATATTATTCGTAATGAACAACGTCCTGAACGGACTATTTACGGTATTACTAAAAGTGGTAAACAAGAATTTGAACATTTATTATTAGAGCAAATGATAAAGAAAGAGGATATGCATCGTCCTATATATGAAGCGCTACTTTTTGCACAATATGGGGAAGAAGAATTAATTCTAGAACAGCTAAAAACTAAAATTTCTCAACTGACGTTATATCTTACTACCCTTCAAAAAGTATATGAAGAGAAGTGTGGAAAAGAGAGTGTAGCTAAGTTATATATATTATCTAGTGTCATTTTACATTTAAGAACAGAGTTAAAAGTTTTACAGAGTTTATATAACACTATAAAAAATGAAAAGATAGATAATATTGGAAATGATGTACTTAGAGAGATAGAAAATCAATGTTTATAGTGACAGATATTATAAAATAAAGAAAAGTATAATATTTTAATTCATAAATTAAAAACGTTAATTTGGACAGGTCTAATAGTATAGGGAACTGTCCATTTTTAATATGTAAATTCTCCATTCAATTTTAAGAAATCTTAATATTTTTGTAGGGTGAAAATTAAGATTTTTTCAGTAGATTGATTGTATGTTCTAAATTAACATTAGAGAGGAATTTATGAATGTTATTTGTTTTATGTAAGAGTATGTGAAGCGGCCTCGGATCGTAGGGGGCTATTTTACCCAGTTCAAATCAACTTGCAAAACAGATGGTTTCTTCAATATGTTTAAAAAAGCAAAGTGTATTATCACGCATTAACGGGTAGTAAGACCCACATCTCAAAATTAAGTGGAAGCAAAGAAGTTAGGTGGGGGGCGGGATTCCCGTAAAAGACCGATTGGTGAGGGCTGATTAAAGTTTCACTTTATACGTGTAAGGTAAAACTAAATGTATAATACTACAGCATAGAACGAGATGTCAGAGAGGAAGAAAATATGATGCAGAAAGAAAAAATTTTGATTGTAGATGATGATATAGAGATAAGAAAAATCGTATCCATTTATTTAAAAAATGAAGGGTATGAAATTATAGATGCATCGGATGCTATAGAAGCTTTAGAAACTTTAAGAAATACAACAATTGATTTAATCATTTTAGATATTATGTTACCGAAAATGGATGGCATAGAGGCTTGTTTAAAAATAAGAGAACAGTATCAAATGCCTATAATTTTTTTGTCAGCTAAAGATGAGGATATAGATAAGATCCAGGGATTAATGAGTGGGGCAGAAGACTACATTACCAAACCGTTTAATCCACTTGAATTAATGGCAAGAATTAAATCTCAATTACGAAGATATCGTGTTTATCAAACAGAAGAAGTAAAACAATTTATTCATGAAATAGGCCATCTTAAGGTAGACGAGGAGACAAGACAAGTTTTCATTAGAAATGAAGAAGTAAGGTTAACTCCAAAGGAATTTGACATACTTTCTTTATTAGTGAGAAATAAAGGAAAGGTTTTTAGTGTAGAAAAAATATACGAGATGGTCTGGGAAGATTCATTTTATAAATCAGATAATACAGTCATGGTTCATATTACTAAAATACGGGAAAAAATTGAAGAAAACCCTCGTCAGCCTGTTTATTTAAAAACAGTATGGGGAGTTGGCTATAGAGTATGATCGATCGTACGAAATTAAGGGATAATATATTCTTTTCTACACGCTTAAATATAAAGCTTATTTTAATTTTTTTGCTCTGTTTCATCGTTGCGGTTGTTACTTTTTTTCTCATAGCAATGAAAAGTGCAAATCTACTTTCTTATAATCAACAGATTGAAAAAGAAGCCGAAATAAGGGAAATAGCGATAGGGATAACTAATGATATACAAAAGCGTAATTTGGAATCTGGGCATATAGAACAAGTTATACCGATGATTCAATCTATCCAAAAGAAGAATGAAAATTTAAGGTTTTTAGTATTAGATTATAAAGGCCATATTATCTATCGTTCACATAATTTTCAATTGCAGGATAATCTCCCACAGGAATTATTACAGGAGAAATTAAATGTTACACCAAACGTCAGAAATCCTTTGTTTGAGAAATTCATATTGTTTGTTTCACCAGTTTCATTTCAAGATGGAATTGGATATGTAATGGTACAATCTCCAAATTCGAATAAAACAATCTCACCAACTCAATATAATCAAAATTTATTACTTGCTTTGGTGAGCAGTATATTAATTTTCATCCTTTTATTTTTGCTGTTTATGATCCCTATTACAAGATACATTAAAGAAATTGAACGAGGTATTCAAAAGATTGTAAAAAAAGATTGGAAACATTCCATACGTGTTAAAGGAAAAGATGAATTATCTTCTTTAGCTTATAATATTAATTGGATGGCTAGTCAATTAAGGGAGCGTTTTGAGAAAGAGAGAGCAATTGAGAAAGGTAAAAGTGAATTTATTACCAATATTTCTCATGATTTGCGTACCCCTTTAACGTCTATTATTGGATATTTAGCATTAGTAAATGAAAAACAATATCGAAATAAAGAAGAATTAGAAATGTATATTCAAAATACGTATAATTTAACATTAAAATTAAAAACTCTCATTAATGAATTGTTTGAATACACAAAATTATCTTTACCTGATGTTAAGTTGAGAAAAGAAAAAGTAGAATTGGGCAATTTGTTAGGTCAGCTAGTAGGAGAGTATATCCCGATTTTTGAAAAACAGCAATTAATTGTTAAACTAAATATCATTAATAAGGATATTTGGGTATGGGCAGATATAGAAAAACTGGTGCGTGTATTTGATAATTTACTATCTAATACTGAAAAATATAGTTTTTCAAATTCAACAGTAATAGTGGAACTAAAAAAAGAAGAAGATAAGGCATTTATTTGTATTACAAATAAAACAGATCATCTTGAAGCACAAGAATTAAGCAAGATGTTTGAGAAGTTTTATCGAGTTGATAAATCACGGTCGAGTCAAATACACGGATCCGGAATTGGTTTAGCAATTGTAAAGCGCACAATTGAATTGCATGAGGGCAAAGTATGGGCTGAAAGTCATGGAAATAGTCTTACGATACATGTAGAATTACAACTTTTAAAAAATGTTTAAAAACTATTTAAAAATTTTCATTATGTAACTAATATAAATGCTTAAATAAAGCATTTATAAACAATAGTAGGCTTCTTTTGGTAACCATTGCATGAATGCCATGCCCAAATGGGGAAATCTATAGTAAAGTCAATACCTTTCTGTTTCATGTGTCTTACAATGTATTTATATGCTGTGCAATCTTCTTTACTAACAAAAATAGGATTGGCTATAAGCTTACCTTCATTCAAAAGTGTATTTATAGCATTTTTGTTTTGAAAAGTCCATAGGATTGTTGAATCAATAAATGTATTTAAGTTTGACTGTTTATCAAATTGTTTTCCTATATTTTTCTCCAGTTTCTTTTTATTTTGCAGAATTAAGAATAAATATGACTAATCGGACAATAAGAAATACCTATGCTAGATACAATTGTAAATGCCTATTTAAAGTCACAGCAAGGAATAACCTTTGTATATAGAGTGTACAATACATGCAAAACAGGATTAAAGAAGATTTTAAATATAATATGAAATAGTACAAAATAAGAATTTGATATATCTTTTATATATAAACTATTAATTGAAGTTTGTAATTACACATTATAGTTAGTATACTAACTATATAATTAGTGTGCTAACTATATTGGGGGTTATATGAATAATTTAGGCTATTTATTACACAAGGTAAGTATAATGACGAAAACAGAATTATCAAATCAATTAAAAGAATATAAAATAACAGCTCAGCAATGGTCTGTGTTAAAGGATATATCTCTTTATCCAAATGGAACCACCCCAGCTATGATTGCTGAAAGGCTCTTAGCAGACCGTCCAACAGTAACCGGGATTATACAAAGATTATTGCAAAAAGAATGGATTCTTATAAAACATAATCCTAAAGATAAACGGTCACATTTAATATTTTTAACAGATGAAACTAAGACATTAATACAGGAGATAGAAAATGTAAGCGATGAAGTTATAAAAAATGCTACAGCTAGTATTCCTAAAGAGGAAGTAGAAAATACAGTTCGAGTTTTGCAAAGTATGATTCAAAATTTACAAAAAAATAAAGGGTGATTAAAATGATTTTAGTAACAGGTGCTACAGGGAATGTAGGAAAAGAGGTTGTAAAATGCCTAATAAAAAGAAATGCTACTTTCAAAGTCACAACGCGCAGTAGAGAAACTGAAGGAGTGTATTTTGATTTTGAAAACCCTTCATCTGTAAAGGCGGCTTTAACAGGTGTTACTAAAGTCTTTCTAATAAGACCACCACATCTAGCTGATGCAAAAAAGTATTTCCAGCCTGTTGTAGATGCCGCAAAAGAAATAGGTATAAAACACATTGTATTTTTATCTTTATTAGGTGTAGAAAAAAATCCGATAGTACCTCATGCTAAAATTGAAGCTATGATAAAGGCTTCTGGGATCCCTTACACATTCCTAAGACCGAGTTTTTTTATGCAAAATTTATTATCACAACATGGTGATGAATTAAGAAATGAAAAAATAATTGAAGTACCTGCTGGTAAAGGGGAAACAAGTTTTATAGATGTACGGGATATTGGAGAAGTTGCAGCTAAAATATTAACCGAAGAGGGACATGAATTTAAAGCTTATTCTTTAACGGGAAATGAGGCATTAACATATTATGAAGTTGCTGCTATTATTTCAAAAATAATAAATAAAGATATTACTTATACAAATCCAAGTATATTTAAATTTAGAAAAAGAATGATTCAAAAGGGACTTAACAGTGACTTTATTTGGGTTATGATTGGAATATATACAACTGCAAAATTAGGGTTAGCTAAAAAAGTCACATCAGATTTATCGAATTTACTAGATAGAAGTCCAATAACTATGGAAACGTTTGTTTACGATTACAAAGAATTATTAATATAATAATGCAAAAGTAAAAAAGAGGATTATTCACATAAAGAATCTATTATGTTTTAAGAGTAAGAGGGGATAGCCATGCAAAACAAAATTATCGTGATGTTTCAAAAAGATTTTCGTTTATATGATAACCCAGCTCTATTTGAGGCTGTTCAGTCCGGGGAGGTTCTTCCGGTATATGTACAAGATGAAACTTTTTCAATAGGAAGTGCGGCAAAGTGGTGGTTATACCATGCTATAATAGATGTCCAAAAGCAACTTAAGGCATTGGGCTCTACTTTAATAATCCGCAAAGGAAATACACAGGAAGAATTACTTTCTCTCATAAAACAATTAGATATAACGGCTGTATATTGGAATAGTTGTTATGATCCAGACAGGTTAAAATCTAATCAAAAAATGAAAATGATATTAGAAGATAAAGGTATTATTTGTAAGGAATTTAATTCGCATTTATTATTAGAACCGTGGATTATAAAAAAGAAGGATAACACTGAATATAAGGTGTTTACGCCTTTTTACAATGCATTTCAAAAGCAGGTAATACCTAAACCTATTAGCAGAGTACAGAGTATAAAGTGGGGAAGCTCTTTACCAGCAAGCTTATCTGTCTCAGAATTACACTTGTTGCCGACTATACCGTGGACATCTCATATGGAAGCAATATGGGAGCCTACAGAGGAAGGGGCATACAAAACATTTAAGAAATTTTTCTCTAGTAAATTAGCCTCTTATAGTGAAGGAAGAGATTTTCCAAATCAAAATGCTCATTCAATGTTGGCGCCATATCTTTCATTTGGCCAAATATCAGTGAAGTTAATGTATCACTACTTAATAAATAAAAGTACCGAAAGACAATGTAGTTTTTTTGAAAAACAAGTGATTAGTTTTATACGCCAATTAATTTGGAGAGAGTTTTCTTATTATTTGCTATATCACTATCCGTTTACAGTATATAAACCTCTTAATAAAAACTTTGAACATTTTCCGTGGAATAAGGAAGAGGAGTTATTAAGAGTATGGCAGAAGGGTGAAACTGGTTATCCGTTTATTGATGCGGGAATGCGAGAACTATGGCAAACCGGTTTTATGCATAATCGGGCAAGAATGGCTGTAGCCTCTTTTCTTGTAAAGCATTTGTTAATTCCGTGGCAAGAAGGTGCAAAATGGTTTATGGATACACTACTAGATGCTGATATTGCAAATAATACAATGGGATGGCAATGGGTTGCTGGAAGTGGAGCAGATGCATCCCCGTACTTTCGTATTTTTAATCCTATCACACAAGGAGAAAAGTTTGATAAAAATGGAGAGTATATAAGAAGATGGGTACCAGAATTAAGAGATATCCCAAACAAATATATACATAAACCTTGGGAAGCACCTGAGCATATTTTACAAAAATCCAATATAAAACTTGGGAATACATATCCTTATCCGATTGTTGATCATAAGGCAGCACGAGAGAGAGCCCTTTGTGCATATAAAAATATGAAAGAATTTGTATGAAATAGGTTAAACAATATGTATTTAGAATTTTATCCATTATAAGGACATACTAATCATATAAAGTTTCTATAATCTTCTAGTAAAAAGGAGAATGTTTATGAAAAAATCTAGTATTATAGTATTTTTACTAACATATGGTTTGTTTTATGTTTCTAGTGTTTTATTCCCTATTGATCGTACTTGGTATGATGCGTTAGAAAAGCCGTCTTGGACACCTCCTGGTATGACAATCGGAATGATATGGGCTGTATTATTTGGACTTATTGCATTATCAGTAGCAATTATTTACAACAACTATGGATTTAAGCCAAAAACATTTTGGTTTTTATTCCTTTTAAATTATATATTCAATCAAGCGTTCAGCTATTTTCAATTTAGCCAAAAGAATTTGTTTTTAGCAACAATAGATTGTTTACTAGTCGCTATTACTACGTTGCTTCTCATAGCGGTTTCTTCCAATTTATCTAAAGTATCGACATGGTTGCTAATTCCATATTTTTTATGGACTGCATTTGCTACATATTTATCTTGGACCATTTATAGTATAAATTAAAGGCGTAAATAAAAACTTGAGCATAATAAAAATGCTCGAGTTTTTATGTGTGTTAATGATAATCCGAAATATGGAATATATACATCTTATGGAGGTCATCTTTGTGAAGAAATGGATAAAAATTACGCTGTACTCTTTACTAGCTATTTTAATTATAGGAAGTATTACTTTTTTAACTTGGTCTCAGTTTACTTATAAACCGACGCAAGAGGCTTTGTCGTTAGTAGATGATAAAAAAGATGAAGATAATATCGTTTTTGGAGCGAAAGATGCGAAAGTAGGGGTTATTTTTTATCAAGGAGCTAAAGTAGAAGCTGAGGCTTATAGTTACTTAGGAGAAGCTCTTGCAAAAGATGGGCACTTTGTAGTAATGCCTAAGTTACCATTAAACTTAGCGATATTTGGAATAAATGAGGTAGATAGTGTAATTGAAAAGTATCCTGAAGTTCAAAAATGGTATGTTGCGGGGCATTCAATGGGCGGAGCTATGATTTCTAAGTATGCCTCTCAGCATGAAGACAAGGTACACGGAATCATTTTCTTAGGTTCGTATCCTGCAGATGACTTTTCTACAAAATCGATTCCGATGTTATCAATTTATGGAGAAGTAGATGCTTTAGCAACTTTAGAAAAAATAGAGAACAATAAAAAGTTAATGTCGAAAAATACAACTATGCACATGATAAAAGGGGGAAACCATGCTCATTTTGGCATGTATGGTGAGCAAAAAGGTGATAATGCGAGTTTAATTACGGCAAAAGCACAACGAGATGAAACAGTAAAAGTAATTGAACAATGGTTATTGGAACAATGATAACGAATTTAATAAATCTACCGAAAGAATTATCCAAACGGTAGATGGGAGAGAGAATAAAGAGCCAAATCGTATGAATTGGCTCTTTTATTTATTTGCTATCTCCAATTGTCCCCTTATTTTCTCAGGAATATCCTCTTTAGAAATAATATCGTAAGAATACACATATTTTCCTTTTACATGAATTTTTAAGTAAGTTTTTCTTATAAAATCATTAGGCGTGTTCGTTCCAACTGTATATTCTTTTTCATTACTTAATTCGTCAACAGCTTTTAGTGAGTACATAGCTTTTCCTTTATGATGATAATCTGGAACACCATATCCTTTCGCAACGGCATATACATTTTTTTCTTCAGCAATCGGATTAAATCTGTCTAAATCTCCGCGTAATATAAAAGGTAGTAAGTATATAGGGAGGCCTATTCCTAGTATGCAAATTACAAATTTCTTCATGATCGTTTCTCCTTTTGTCTATTTACATTTTTGAGTATAGAAAAAAGTTCTTATGAATATAGAGGGAAATTCTTTAAGTTTTTCTTAATAAAGTTTAACTTTGTGAAAAAAACTAATTTGAGCATTAAGTTTACGAAATGAATAGCCAAATAACCTATTTTCTTTATTTTTTGATGGTAGGTTATTAGGTTTTATATTGGTATGAGTGAATTAAGAAATAAGTGAGGTTTAGGAAATAGAATGAATTTATCTTATAGTAATAAGAGAATTACCTGAATAAATGATAGTGAGAACAATTAAAGAAAGCATCTAGTGGGGGGCTTTTTTCTTTTGAAACAGAGAATCTCATGGGTCGGTTACATGTAATTTCGTGCTGTGCTTCTAGGTCATTGGAAAATCCAACAATAAAAAAAGAGGGGGAAGGCGTTTTTTATTGAAGTTTGTTAATGATAGATTTTTAACTTGAGAGGGGGATCGTAAAATAGATTATTAATCTCTTTGGTAATTTTTATTTTCCTTATAGTTGGCATATTGTATTAGAAATTTTAAATTTTGAAGGGAGAATCAATAAGTATGGGTAAGAAAAGAAGAATAAGTAATAAGTTATTACTTATCAGTGCAATTTTTACAATAGCAATTCCCTCAGTCTCATATGCGGAGGAAGTAATTTCACCTGAAAATTTTAAGAGTTCTTCAAATTTGTATAAGGCACGGAATACGGAAATTTTGAAAACAAATTTATATCCTAATACATATAATAATCCATTTAACCACCAATTTATTTCAAAATTAAAGGAAGTAAACACAAATATAAAAAAAATAGACAATAGTGATGATGAAAATCCTGTTATATCTACTACTCTTTCATTTATTCGCCATATGAATAGTGAAGATTATAAATCTGCATTTGATTTAACCTCAAGGTCATTACAGAAAATAATATCCGAAGAATGGTTGAAGAGCTATTGGGAGGGACTGCCAGTTCAATTACAAGCAGGTTCTTTTATAGAAATTGGAGAGGTTACACAAAAAGAGACAAATCCTGTTCATACAAATGTGGAGATTCAATTAGTTTTTGAAAAAATGACTGTACCTTTACTAATTAAACTAGATCCATCTGGAAAAATAGACGATTTTCAACTAAGCATGTCGTTTAGTCCTGTTGCTGAGCGTCCATCATATAGTAAGCCTGAATTATTTGTTGATAAAGAAGTAGTAGTTGGAAGTGGTGCATTTCCATTACCAGGAACATTGTCGGTTCCAAAAGGAAATGGTCCTTTTCCAGCGGTTATTCTTGTTCAAGGATCAGGAGCAACTGATCAGGATGAAACAGCGTTTGCTTTAAAACCATTTCGCGATTTAGCTGAAGGTCTTGCATCGAAGGGAATTGCTGTCCTTCGCTATAATAAACGAACGTATGAACATGGGCTGAAAACACAATTCAGTCCCTTCTATACAGTTGATAAAGAGACAACAGATGATGCTCTTCTTGTAACTCAATTTCTTAAAAATGAGCCTCTAATAAATAAGAATCAAATATATATTCTTGGTCATAGTCAAGGTGGAATGATGCTTCCGAAAATGATTGAAAAAGACCAAAATCAAAATATTGCTGGGGCAATTGTAATGGGTGGACCAGCTCGTACGATTCAAGACGTTGTTTTAGATCAATTTGAGTATCTTTTTTCTATTGGAGCAATGAACCAGGAGCAATATAAATTCTACAAATCGCAATTTAAATTATTAAATGATCCAAATTTCTCTGGTCAGAATCCTCCAAAAGATTTTTACTTAGGATCAGCAGTATTTTGGGATTCTATTCGGAAAATTAAAGCAGCAGAAATATCAAAAGAACAAAAGACACCACTTCTTATTATTCAAGGAGAAAGAGACTATCAAGTTCAATCAAAAATCGAAATTCCTCTTTGGAAAGAACAATTAAAAGAACGAAATAACGTTGATTATCGACTATATCCAAAGTTAAATCATTTCTTTACAGAGGGCGATGGGGAAATAAGTAAACCGGATGAATATTATAGTCCTGCTAATATTCCTGAGTATGTTATAAATGATATTGCTGCTTGGGTGCAAGGCAGATCGCAATTAAATTAGCAACCATATGTTTTAATAAAGACTTTCTTTCTGTAATCAAAATAGAAATATTTTTATTAGGTTATATGTTTTTTTTAGCACTCTTTGAAAAGGAGTGCTTTTTTATTTTTCTATGATTTCTATAAAATAATGGACTTGTCTTCCAAATAAAGCGTTATTTGTAACACTGTTATCAAAGCAAAGTGCTCGTGACATTTCCTTGATATTCAAAAACATTAATAACCTATTATGTGAAGTTTTTTGAAAATTTAGGTTTAACATCTTTAAAATAGGTGTATTACATATTACATAACAACTAAATAAGAAAATAAAAAATCTAAGGGAGGAAAAATACGATGCATAAGAATGAAAGAAAACCGGTGGTTTATGAATATCAAAATGAACAGGAAGTAGTTATGAAAGTAAAAGAGCTAGAATTGAAAGGGATTCACCAAGATGACATTTACGTCTTAACACATGAAAAACATATAACAAAAAAGATTGCGGATGATACAAACACAAATACGATTGGAGTAAAAGAACAAGGGTTGGGCACAAGTATTATCAACTTTTTCTCCAAAAAAGGGGACGAGCTCCGAAATCAAATGGAGGAAATGGGGTTGTCGAAGGAGGAAGCTAACTTATATGAAGAAAAACTAGATCAAGGGAGAATTTTACTTCTAGTAACAGATGAAACATTAACGGCGAGTGATAGGCAGCCGCAAAACTATCATTCTCTCTAATAGATTGCAATATCTGATAAATAGATAAGTTAATTATTTTAGGTTGTAGCATGGAAGAAAATAAAAGTAGAGAAGGGTGAGAAAAATGAAACATACAATATTTAAATATGCTGTGATTGGGATTACGACCGGAGTCATGGTATCTCTGTTAAAAAAAGAAAATCGGAAAGCTATACAAACAAAAGGAAAAAGCGTAAAAGACAAACTACAAGAAGGAAACATAAAGGAAACATTAGAGAAGGTAACCGAGACAAGTAAACAATTCTCTGTAACTGCAGCTAATGTTGCAAAACAAACATTACCACAACTGCTTACAGCCACACCGGTTGTAATTTCTACTATTAAAGATTTAACAGAAAACGAAAATAACAAAAAGAAAAAAGATGAAAAGGATAATGAAATAAAACAAAATAGTAAGAACCTAGACGGAGAAAAAACGGAAAATGAAAAGAAATATGTGAAAGAAGGGAAAGAAGAGAGTGCTTAGATTTAATTCTAAAAAGAGAAAGTGAGGAAAAAAGTATGAAATCTCTGTATGCAATTGATGTAGGAATTGGTTTTACTAAGCGGGCATATCGACAGGATGTAGATTCTGAGGTGACGATTAAGAGTGAAGCTGCCACACTAGCTCCTGTACCTAATCATGTTGAAAGTGAAGATTTAACAAAAGTAAGTTTTATAGACTTAGACTTTGCATACTACATGGGAAATGAAGCACATCAATCTGACGCTTCATTTCTTCCTCCATTTGACGAAGAAATAGAAAATTATTATGAAAGCGAAGAGTTTAAACAACAAATATTTGGTTGCATTGCAAAGGATTATAAAGAAAATGTCGTGTTACCTTTAGTTGTTACCGGGCTTCCAGTCACTTGTTTTGGTAGTCAGCATGAGCAATTACAACGTGCACTAAAAAAAGAAACTTCCGTACAAATTGATGGGAAATTTATTAATATTACGGTTGAAAATGCTTTGATTCTTCAGCAACCGATCGCTTTACATGCCTATTTCTTAAAAGAGGGAATCATTCAGGAACAAGATCGCATCTTAATTATTGATGGTGGATTTCGTACATTAGAAATGACAGATATGAAACAGAATGTCATTTTAAATCATTATGAGACGGAACTAGGATGTAGCAAGCCTTTGAAAAATATTAAGAATATCCTGCAGAATCATGCGGGTGAAAGTAATCAATTGCATATTAATGACATGCCAAAAATATTAGAAAAAGGATATGGAGATAAAGAAGAAAATTATGAGACAAGTCAGGTGGATATTTTAATTCAAAAAGAGTTGGATACACATTTCCAAGACATCATGCGTGTATTACAAGAACAATTTAAGTTAGACCAGTATGATACTATTATTTGGACAGGAGGAGTAGTAGATCTCCACAAAAAACAAATTGAAAAAATGCAAGGTGAAATTGTTTCTTTCCGTATGGTAGACGCTTCAAAAGAGGCCGCGCTTCATGGATACTATATTATTGGAAGTCAAGTATTTGAGGACATCACCAATCAATCTGCATATAAATCCAAATTATAATGACGACCGAAATGGATTTCGTTGAATAGACGTGCCAAATTGTGTGGCTTCTTTTCCAAATATAAAATATAAATAAGAAAAGATAAAAAGTGCTTGTATAGAGGAAATGTTTAAAATTGAGAATAAAAATAACTAATATATAGGGGGTCTTCCTTTTTAAAGAATAAGACCTCCTATGCATTTATTTTGTAATTTAGATGATTTAAAAACTTTTCCTCCAAGATATGGATACCTACATACAAATTTCATATTACGGATATGATTCGATCAAACATAAAACTATTTAGAAAGGAAGAATAATATGGAATGCATAAAAATGACGAAATGGAGTTGGTATCATGTGAAAACTAGTGAGTTTGAAGAAATTTCTTCTATAATCCCCCGTGATGTAACATCTTATTTCTCTCAATTTGTAAAGAAAATAAGTTCTCCTTGTGAAAATGGATTATATGTTTATACGTTATCACCAAGTCAAACTTGTGTATATGGTTCGTTTTTATATGATCAAGATAAAAAGGACGCCAAAATTCAAAAATTTCTTCATTATTTCGTAGCTCATGGGATACTGATAACGGTCCAAGAAAAAGAGGAAGAAGATTTTCAAGAATTAATACATAATTTCCCTATAGGTATAAAAAATTGTAATAGTTCCGCTGAAGGACTATGTGCCATCTTATCGATATTTATATCTCACTATTTACGAAAGGTTGACTATTTTGAAAACAATTTCAGAAATGTGTTATGGGATTTTTATCATCATAATAACATAGCAGTTTTAGAAAGGATTTATCATATTCGTCATGAATTATTTATGAACACACATGTGTTTCGCTTAATACAAGAAGTGTTACAAGGCCTAAAAGAAGCTTGGTTAGAAAAACTAACAAACACCCTTTGTTATAAACAAACACACGTAAAATTAGAGCGTGGATTACAACTTGTTAAAGAGTACCAAGAAGAATTAGACACGATGATTCATTTACAAGAAGTTGTTTCTTCTCATCGTGGGAATGAAATTATGAAAGCTCTTACTGTATTAACTGCTGTAAGTACGCCTTTGACAGCCTTAGGAGCATTATGGGGTATGAATTTTAAATACATGCCTGAACTTGAATGGAAATATAGCTATTTAATGGCTCTCTTATTTATTATTTTCACAACAGGGGGTATGTATATGTATATGCGATTCAAAGGGTGGACAGGTGATTTATTAAGAGTAAAGAAAAAGAAGTCTTTTTTTAAATCTAATTGATCCTGTTTATAAAAAATATGATAGACATATAGTTAATAATATTTATTAATTGGGGTAGTGCCATATCCCTATCAAGTTAAAGTTTTGATGTCCCCGCAATGATAAAAATAAACTTGGTTTCCATAAAAAACATAATATTTTCATTTAAAGGCTATGAAGTGAAATGTCATCATCTTCATCTTCATCACGTTTGACCTTCAAGAAATAAAAAGTTAAACTATTCTTGTACTCGAAGTACTATTATAGTACTGGAGAGATAATAACTTTACTATTTTGGTATGAGGTGAATAAATGATGAAAGATCGGATTGCCAAAACTGCTATTGCGCTTTTTCATGTAAGGGGAATAAAATTCACAATGAGTGATTTAGCTCGTGATCTAGGTGTAAGCAAAAGTACGCTTTACGAGCATTTTCCATCTAAGGACGAGCTTATTGGTTATGTAGTTGAGCAAATAAATGAAGAAGCCCAAATACGTTTTCGGGAAATTATCGATAATTCGAATTTGACCATACCGGAAAAATTAAAAGGGATTCTTTTAATTGTGCCTAAGGATTTTCAGCACAGCTTCGTACGTTTACTGATTGAACTGCGACGTTACCATCCAGAGCAGTGGGCAAAAATAGAACAAGGCATAAATGAAGAATGGGAGGTAATTACTGGGCTAGTTGAAGAGGGCATCAATAGCGGTGTTTTACGTTCAATGGACATTCCAGTGCTAATCCAAACACTCAAAACGTTAATGAAATCAATTTTTGAACAGGGGAGTATAGCCTCTAACCAAATTACTCTACAAGAGTCACTTGCAATGATGGCCGATATCATATTGCATGGAATCACAAGTAAGGATTAAATAGTACTTCTACATAAAAAATGAGTAGGGTCACAATAACCATACAGGTTAACGTAGCCCCGCTCATTTTTTATTTTTATCCCGCTTTAATGGGCAGTAAGATTCCTACCTCAAAATTCAGTGAAAGCAAAGAATTTAGGTGGGAGATCAACTGCCCATAAAAGTCCGATTGGTGAGGGCTGATAATCAGTGGGGGATGAAGAAAACCCCACTGATTAAAGTTTCACTTTATGTCGATTTTACTTAAGGGTAATTATACTTTACAGTCTGGAAGATTTCGGTATAATATAAAATGAGTACCAAAAATAATTTTTCGGTACTAAAGGTACGAATTAAGGTAATCAGAGATGGAAACGAAAAGTTTGTAATTTTAAATTGTTTTTTCAATTTGGCTGGGATGTCCTTGAAGATAAAATACGGGTATAGGAGGAATGTAAATGGATTTTTTTGAGACTGTTATAATCATTGTGAATTTTAGTATTCTAGGCTGTATATTGTTTTTTAGTGAGAAAATAAAACAATGGTCTGTCTTCATTCTAACAGTTGCCTTTTGTGTGGTTGTTGTGCAGCTTATCGTAGAAGGGTATCGCTGGCAGATGATTCCTGCTTATTTGTCCCCATTTATTTTAACAAGCTGCTATCTATTTGCTGAATCAAAAAAGAACGTTAAAAGTTGTGGGGCATTCACAGTCAAGACAGCGCTACTGGTCATTTATTTGACTATTGCGGTCATGCTTCCTTCCCTCATGCCGGTAGTTTTATTTGAAAAAACGAGCGGTCCCTTCAAGGTTGGTACTACACTTTATCATTGGATTGATTATAATCGAGAAGAACCTTATATGAAAGATTTGAACGGCCGGCGCGAGCTGATGGTTCAGGTTTGGTATCCTGCAAAAGAAAAAGGAGAGATGAATCGCGCACCTTATATCCATAACTCGGATGAGATTGCCAAGGGGTTGGAAAAATCATTGTCTATTCCAGCATTCGCGTTTCATCATCTAGGCTTGATGAAGTCGAATGCATTCATGGAAGCTCAATTGTCAGATTCAGAGGAACGTTATCCGGTCCTACTCTTTTCCCATGGTTTAAGCGGTTTTCGCAATCAAAACACGTTTGAGGTGGAGGAGTTGGCCAGCCAAGGTTACATCGTCGTAGGAATTGATCATACCTATGATGCTGCAGCTACCGTCTTTCCAGATGGCAGAACCGCTTTTGTACAGTCGATCAATTTAACTGATTTTGCCGAACGAGATCGCCATATCAAATTATGGAAGGAAGATGTTGTTTTTGTACTTAATCAAATAGAGAAGCTTAACCAAAGCGATAAAGATAATCGCTTTACAGGAAGAATGGATACATCCCGAATTGGAATGTTTGGACATTCTTATGGTGGAGCTACAGCTGCGCAAGTGTTAGTGGAAGACTCCCGTGTCAAAGCAGCCATCAATATGGATGGTACATTATATGGGGAAAATGTTCCAAAATCTAGAGTTGGAAAACCGTTTTTGATTATGAATGCAGAGATTAGTGATGATTCCACGAAAGATTTTTTAGAGGGAAAAGTTCGTAGTGACCATGCACTTGCAGGTGGTGGCATGTCAATGGTTATTCCCCATACCAATCATACGAGTTTCACTGATTTTCATTTGTTCTCTCCTTTGTTACGAAGCTTAGATGAAGATCCAAGATACGTTCACCGTATTATAAACGAATTCAGTCTCGCTTTTTTTGATCGATATGTGAAACAGGTAGACGATAGCTCTGCGCTTGAAAAATTGGACTCCAAATACCCAGAAGTGAAATTTAAAGTGAATTAATGACAATGTCTTTTAATATATTTGCTAACAGTTGGGTATATATTTTAATCATCAAGAAAGATTGCCCTCTGTAGCATACAGAGGGCAATCTTTTTTAAATTAATATAAAGGAGTTTTTTTATGTTTAATAGATTGAAGTATTTTCTTTTATCCGAGAAAGAAATAGTTGAAACTGTGAAGAATTACAAGGAGGAAAAAATACATGTTTTCATAATAAAAGATTTTTTAGGGGAGTTAATCTTAATAAGAACTCTTATATTTTTAATGTTTGTTCCAATATCAACTTTTATTTTTTCAGTTGTAATTTTTGGAGCTGTTTTCTTTTTATCCGGTATTAAGATTACCATTTGGGGCATTGCTATAATGTTATTGGTTCCAATAACATTACTTTTCTATATGAATATAACTAATACATCAATTATTATTACTGATTTAGTGAAGAAATTTTTATTAACCATAAAATATCTAAATCCATTTTACTCAATATTAAATAAACCTTGGTTATTTATTTTTGAATTATTATTTGGTTTTTTATATGTCTTCGTGCTATCTTTGTTTTCTATTTGGATAGTATTACATTCATTAGAAATAGGTTTCTCTGAATTTAGTTCAGAGGACAATCGAAGTTTCCAATTTTCAATTATTATTTTGCATACAGCAATTTATTTGTTTATAAGAGTTCATGGCCAGCCTTGTAAGACAACTAAGCAAAAAATTAAAAAACTGAAAATGAAATTTTATTTATGGTTTTGTTCTATGATTGCAAGTATTGTATATATATTTGAATCACTCTTTAATTATATGAATGGAATTCAAGCAATTTATTTTATATTTGTTTTAATGATTGCTTTAGAAAGAACAGTGACACATTATAAGAAATTTATAGATTTTTTAGAATCTGAAAATTTGTATGAAAAATAATTTTAGAGAGAAAAGTCATTTGAAATATAAAAAGTTATACCTACTAAGTACTGAACGAGTAAAAAAACGCTATTCTTTCTCTAGAATCATAGGAAAGGATAGCGTTTTTTATGTCTATTTTTGTATCTGATGAACTACAACTATTTGCTCAAGAAATTCAATGTTATTTATCCCCGAACATCTTAAGAAATCTTGCCAGAGAGTCTGGTTTCGTGCAACGAACCTGTAAATTCCAAACAAAAAGTTTACTCAATTTATGAGTATGTATGGAAAAAGAAAGAGATTCAATAATGCTTTGTTTAATATTAATTTATACAGAAATACATATTAAACAATATGTAATAATACATTTTATGATAATTTATTAAAATAAAATGTTATATTTTTGGGTGGAATATATAAATGGAGGAAATGTTATGAACAAGAATTTAAAATTTACTCAAATGATGATCGGTATTAGTACGATGGCATTATCATTTGGAAGTATTCAAACACAGGTATCCGCAGAAGAAAAAGCACCCTATAATACGTTACAGATGAAACCGATTGGGATAGAAACTTTAAAAGATGAAATTGCACATGCTACAAAAGCGGATGGAACTTTAACTTTTGAAGAGCGTTTAAAAGTAGGTGATTTTTCACAAAGGCCAACTTCGGTGATGAAACATAATGACAGGCAATTAAAGCAAAGCTATACTCTGGCAGAACTGAATAAAATGCCTGATAGTCAATTCATTGATACGCTATCAAGAGTTTCATGGAATCAAATTACAGACTTATTTCAATTCAATCAAGATACGAAAGCTTTTTATCAAAATAGAGAACGTATGAACGTTATCATTAATGAATTAGGACGACGAGGAAAATCTTTTACGAAAGAGGACTCAATGGGAATTGAAACTTTCGTTGAGATATTACGTTCTGCTTTTTATGTGGGATATTTTAATAATGAAGTAGGTTACTTAAATGAGAGAAGCTTCCATGACAAATGTTTACCAGCATTAAAAGCTATTGCAAAAAATCCAAACTTTACATTAGGTACAGCTGAGCAAGATAGAGTAGTAGTTGCGTATGGAAAGTTAATTAGTAATGCTTCTAGTGATGCTGAAACAGTACAGTATGCAGCAAATATTTTAAAACAGTTTAATGATAACCTTTCTATGTATGCTAAAAATTATACGAAAGAACAAGCTGTATATGAAATTGTAAAAGGTATTGATTATGATCTACAGTCTTATTTGCAGGAAACGAATAAAAAACCTAATGCAACAATGTGGTATGGAAAAATTGATAATTTTATAAATGAGATTAGTAGAATTGCTCTCATACGGAATTTAACAACTGAGAATAGTTGGCTAATTAATAATGGGATTTATTATGCAGGACGTTTAGGGAAATTTCATAGCAATCCAAACAAAGGATTGGAAGTTATTACACAAGCGATGAATATGTATCCTCGCCTAAGTGGACCTTATTTTATAGCGGTAGAGCAAATCAAAACAAACTACGGTGGAAAAGATTATGATGGAAATACAGTAGATTTACAGAAAATACGTGAAGAAGGGAAGTTACAATACTTACCTAAAACATATACATTTGATGATGGATCTATTGTTTTTAAGACAGGCGATAAAGTAACAGAAGAGAAAATTAAAAGGTTATATTGGGCAGCCAAAGAAGTAAAGGCACAATATCACCGTGTAATTGGAAATGATAAAGCACTAGAACCAGGTAACGCAGATGATGTGCTGACAATTGTAATTTATAATAATCCAGATGATTATCAATTAAATAGACAATTATATGGATATGAAACGAACAACGGCGGTATTTATATTGAAGAGAAGGGTACTTTCTTTACATATGAGCGTACACCAAAACAGAGTATTTATAGTCTAGAAGAGTTATTCCGTCACGAATTCACTCATTATTTACAAGGAAGGTACGAGGTTCCTGGTTTATTTGGGAGTGGAGAACTATATCAAAATGAACGCTTAACTTGGTTCCAAGAAGGGAATGCAGAATTCTTTGCAGGATCTACACGTACAAATAATGTTGTTCCACGTAAAAGTATTATAAGTGGCTTATCATCTGATCCGGCAAGCCGTTATACTGCAAAGCAAACTTTGTTCGCAAAATATGGATCATGGGATTTTTATAATTATTCCTTTGCACTACAGTCTTATCTATATAATCACCACTTTGAAACCTTTGATAAGATTCAGGATTTAATCCGTGCAAACGATGTGAAAAATTATGACGCGTATCGTGAAGCATTAAGTAAAGATGCACAGCTGAATACAGAATATCAAACGTATATGCAGCAGTTGATTGATAATCAAGATAAATACAATGTACCACAAGTAACAAATGATTACTTAATACAACATGCACCTAAGCCGTTAGCTGAAGTGAAGAAAGAAATTGTCGATGTAACTAATATAAAAGATGCAAAAATCACAAAACATGAGTCTCAATTTTTTAACACATTTACTGTAGAAGGCAAGTACATAGGTAGTACATCAAAAGGTGAGTCTGAAGACTGGAAAACAATGAGTAAACAAGTCAATCAAACCTTGGAGCAGTTGTCTCAAACAGGATGGAGCGGCTATAAAACAGTTACAGCCTATTTTGTTAACTATCGTGTGAATGCAGCCAATCAATTTGAATATGATATTGTTTTCCATGGTGTTGCAACAGAGGAAAAAGAAAAAACAACGACTATAGTAAATATGAATGGACCATATAGCGGGATAGTAAATGAAGGAATTCAATTCCATAGTGATGGTACAGAAAGTGAAAATGGAAAAATTATTTCTTATCTATGGAACTTTGGAGATGGTACAACAAGTACAGAAGTCAGCCCTACCCATGTATATGGAGAAAAAGGAGCATATACTGTGGAACTAACAGTGAAAGATAGTAGAGGAAAAGAAAGTAAAGAACAAACAAAAGTTACTGTAAAACAAGATCCGCAAACAGGTGGATCCCTTGAAGAGGAAAAGGTACTCCCGTTTAATAAGCTTGTAAAAGGAAATCTGATTGCTCCTGATCAAACAGATGTTTATACGTTTGATGTTACAGTTCCAAAAGAAGTAGATATTTCTGTGGTAAATGAACAAAACATTGGGATGACATGGGTACTTTATCATGAATCAGACATGCAAAATTACGTAGCTTGTGGTGAAGATGAAGGAAATGCTATAAAGGGAAAATTCGTAGCGAAACCAGGGAAATATTATTTGAATGTGTATAAATTTGATGATAACACTGGTGAATATTCATTATTAATAAAATAAATTTATTTTCAATATGTATATAACGGTTGTTTTTTTAGGAGGAGTCTGTCACGATAGGCTTCTCCTATTTTTTACTCTAAAATAAGTTAATAAATTAGGTAATTATCTTTAAAAATAAATCATTATAAACCTAAAATATTCAATTAAAAAATAGAAGAGAGGGAGCTTGCGTCTTAATAAGACTAATATTAGGAGTTATGTCACATTTCGATTAAATAAAATATCGTAAAATCCTCAGAATAAATTTTTTTGCATGTTCATTCATTTAGGGTAATTCTCAACTCTTAAGCTGATGTATGTGGGGGACCGACTCATATACATCAGCTTAAATAATTAGATATTTTATTTATTAAGTTAAGCGAAATTTTATTCGTATAGGAGGAAGGCGCATTTAATTCTTTTTTCGAATGTTATTCATGTTTATCGTATTCCATCGAATGCGCTTGTTACCAAGTGATGTACATAGGAATCATCCAACTTATCACCGGTTACTAGCAACCGATAAAAAATTGGTCCGTAAATGAGATCGATGGATAATTCAATATCAAGGTTTTCTTTCAATTCTCCTCTTTAAATTCCCTTCTCTAGAAGTTGCTTTGCTTGCAGTCGACGGGGCTGGAAACATCGAGTGCGATATTCCTCTTCCAGTTTTAAGTCAACGTTTGATTTTCTCTTTGCAACCAGAAGTTCGTAGTCGCTTAAATGGATTATTCATGTCTATTTTCTTTTTGGGTGTTGCTGTTGGATCCTTTTTCGGAGGATGGAGTGTAGCATTGTGGATCGGAATCGCTTGAATGCGTATTCATTGATATGTCTGAGTTTTATAGATTATTTGCGGTTATTTTGAAGTTTTTACATCACAACCAGATTTTTTGTCTCTATCGCTAAAAGAGGGCAAAACTCACCATATAAAATGTGTCCGAATTCCATTTAGACTATGAAAAAAGAGAGCTTGCGCTAGACAACAAGCCCTCTAAAAAATAACGTAATTGAGATATCTATATATTAACAGTTATTTTCTAACAATTCCATATGTCTTATGTTGAGAAATAAATTATAAGTGGCTTGATAAAGCTAAAATGAATGATTGACATAATATTTAGACGATAATATAATAAATCTCGAATTCAAGATAATTTGTAAAGGATTGGTAATTGTGAGCGTGATTAACGATGAGAGCTTATCTTTAAAGTTAATTGTTATATTATCAAGGGAATTACAGCCAATCACTAAACTTATTGAAAAGGATCTAAAAATTTATGGACTTAATGCAACTGAATTTGCAGTGCTTGAGCTACTATACAGTAAAGCTGATCAGCCTATAAAAAAATTGGGGACAAAATATTACTTGCAAGTTTTTGTATCACGTATGTAGTGGATAGGTTGGAAAAGAAGAGGTGAAACCATGTCCTAAAGACCGCCGTGTCACGTATGCATCAATTATTTCAGAAAGTATTGAATTGGTGACACTAATTTTTCCTCAGCATAAAGAGGGGATTCGGCAAATATTTGGTAGTTTGGACTATATTGAGAAAAAATGATAAGTAAACAGTTGAAAAAGTTAGGATATTACGCACAGAAAGTGTAAGTTTTTAGATGTTATTTCTGTTTAGTAATATCCTAATTAAATATAAATTAAATAAATAGGAGGGAAAATTAATAAATAGTAGTAAATGTATTGTAGTACAAAATAAAGAAATTATGTAATTGCAATTAATATAGTAGGAAATAAAGTTGTTATGTTCACGTATACATATCGTCCTTTTCATTATAAATCTTTCATAAAGCGGAGAGTGGGTATCAAGAATGGAGTTACGTCATTTAGAGTATTTTATTCAAGTTTGTAATAATAATAGTTTTACTAAAGCTGCGGAAGTTCTAGGTATTTCACAGCCGACTTTAAGTCAACAAATACGTGTGTTAGAAGGTGAACTTGATACACCTTTGTTTCATCGAGTTGGAAGAGGTATCAAAATGACAGAAGCGGGTAAGCTGCTATTTGATAAAGGAAAATTTATCATGCAACAATTTGATGACGTTTATAATGAAATTTTTGAATTAAAGGGTGTAAAAAGAGGTGTGATTACTATAGGAGGTCTATTAGAGGACCTTACTTATTTAACACCTTATATTATGAAGTTTCAACAACATTATCCCAACATCGTAGTGAAAATTGTAGAATCCGAAGTTGCCGTAAATCAAATCGTTGACAAAAATATTGATTTTGGGATTACACGTAGTGCTCAAAT
The DNA here is from genome assembly GCF_001816185.2 of Bacillus sp. RZ2MS9. NCBI lineage: Bacteria > Bacillati > Bacillota > Bacilli > Caryophanales > Bacillaceae > Bacillus > Bacillus sp. RZ2MS9. The sequence continues at coordinate 3,060,783 of NZ_CP049978.1, read as the reverse complement.
TCCAGACACATTAACAAACACCCTTTTGTATAGTGAAGAGCTCGTCCTTATCATTCCAAAAAATCATCCTTTGAATGAAAAATCATTTGTTTCTTTTCGAGAATTAGTAGGGCTGAGTAGAATAATGGTTTCATGTAGTTGTCGTGAATCTATTAAAATATATTGTGAGAGTTTAGGGTTATCTTTATCTGAAGCAAATATAGAAACAAAATCTTCTATTTCTCTATTGAGCCTTGTATACAATGGACATGGGGTTGCCATAATACCTCGTTCACTGGTTAACTTTGTTAATAATGATACTTTGAGCATAGTTCGTATTACTGATCCAACACCAAGTCAAGATATTAATCTTATTCACTTTGATGATAAATTTTTAAGTTTTGCTGCACGCATCTTTATGCAGAAGTTAAATGATTCGCAAAAAGTATCAGTGTAATAGAACTAATAATGATTCTAGTGTGAAATTTGAAAAAATCTATAAGTCTTAAGATAAAGCAAATATTAAAGTCAAAGGGCAGTGGCTTTATATGTGTGGTGTGATCGATTTTTGACTTTTACTTAAGGGAAAGGGGTAGGCTTTGCACGGAGAGAAGGATGTAAAAATCAAATCAAGTTTAAGCTATCAACTCTTTTGTCCTATTAAATAGTAATAGATTCCAATAGAGATATACAATGCTATTTCGAATCTACATATCCTTATTGCAGAAAGAAAACCACCGGCATTATACCGGTGGTTTTGATTTAGAAAGCAAAGCAAGTACAACCGATACCCCATGTAGTTCCATCTTTTCCTATTACGGTATGAGTGTGTTGATGGAGAGGGTTACTGCAACTATGTAACTTGTTATCATGGGCATCGTGAGAAAGTATAGTGTTGGCTAGGTTAGCACCGCCATAACCATAAACTCCCGTCGGTGACCAGTCAGGTGATGCTGGCGGCAATTCAGGTGATAAATTTTTAAATTCATCATTTCCATACACAACCTGTCCGCCCATAATTGTGAGTAATGATTCAAGGTTTTTGATTTCTTCTTCTGGCACAGTAAAGTAGTCAGCAGACAATACAGCAAGATCAGCAAACTGACCTACTGCAAGGGTTCCTTTTTTACCTTCATCACCAGAGAACCACGCACTTCCTTTTGAATATAATTCCAGGGCTACTTTTCTATCCAGTTTATTTTTTTCATCGTATATCGAAAGTCCACCAATGGTTTTTCCGGCAACCATCCAATAAAGAGCGACCCAAGGGTTATAGCTGGAAACTCTAGTTGCATCACTACCGGCGCCAACAGGTATACCAAGGTCTAACATACGATAAATCGGAGGAGTACGCTTTGCAGCTTCCTTTCCGTATAAATCAACAAAGTATTCACCTTGAAAAGCCATGCGGTCTTGGATGGCAATACCGCCATTTAAAGCCTTAACACGTTCCATACTACGATCTGAGATTGTTTCTGCATGGTCAAACCACCATCGTAGACCATTAAAAGGAATTTCACTGTTAACTTCCTCAAATACATTTAAGAAACGTGTGATTGACTCATCGTAAGTTGCATGTAAACGGAAGGGCCAACGGTTTTCCACCAATAGAGAAATTACTTTCTTTAAGTCAGCTTCCATCATCGTAGCTAGTTCAGGCCGTGGCATTTGAAATTTTTCAAAATCGGCTGCTGAGAATACTAACATCTCTCCGGCACCATTCATTTTATACTTATCAGTTCCTTGACCTGGAGAAACAATTTTTGCCCATGAAGCAAAGTCTTCATATTCATGATTTGGATTTTGCGTAAATAGATTATAAGCAATACGCAAAGTTAATTGTTCCTTCTCGGCTAAATGTTCAACAACTTTGTAATCATCAGGATAATTTTGGAATCCACCACCTGCGTCAATAGCACTTGTAATACCTAATCTATTTAATTCGCGCATAAAATGGCGAGTTGAATTAATCTGGTCGTCAAAATTAAGTGCTGGTGCTTTACCCAAACTTGAATAAAGAATAGAAGCGTTAGGATTCGCAATTAAAAGGCCCGTTGGATTACCTCGTTTATCCCGCTCAATTAAGCAGCCTGGAGGGTCTGGTGTATCTTTTGTATATCCCAGTGCATGCAGCCCAGCACGATTTACAAGTGCTCTATCGTAAAGATGTAGCACAAAGACAGGAGTGTCTTCAGAAACGGCATTAATTTCTTCCAAAGTTGGCAACCGTCTCTCTTTAAATTGAAATTCAGACCAACCTCCAACTACCCTTACCCACTGAGGAGCAGGTGTACGCCTTGCCTGTTCTTTGAGCATTTCTAGAGCAATAAAAAGTGATGGCACGCCTTCCCAACGTAATTCCATATTATAATGCAGACCACCACGAATAACGTGTATATGAGAGTCATTCAGGCCTGGAATAGCTCTCTTTCTTTTAAGGTCTATTTTCTTTGTTTTTTCCGTGGCACTATTAAGAAGCTCATCTCCACCTACTGCAGTGACTAAACCATCAGTTATGGCGATAGCAGATACCTCAGGCTGAGAAGGGTCAAGGGTAGTAATTTTTCCGTTATATAAGATCATATCCGGTAAATTCATGTTCACACCTCGTCTACTTTCTATTATTTTGTAACCATGGATGAAATAATTTACCGAAAATCGGCATGACTACCCATGATAGCAAGGACACTATACATACTGAAACAAAAAAGGCCGACATAATAGGATTCATATGTTTTATAATAGGTCCTATCACTTTAGGAACTAACATGCTAAGAGGCCATACACCCAAAAGGGTAACGATAGACATTTTCCATTTTGGCGGTGGAACTGGCGTTTTCGGAGTAACAAACCAATAAGCCAAACTACTTTCAGTTTTGTAACTCGGATTAGTAACTTGAAATTGTTCTGCCGTTTTTAACAAATCCCGGCGAATGTCTGATTCTTGCCAAGCACGTAGATGCTCATACGTATCAAAGCGAAAAATAACAGTATACTCTCTCGATTCGTTATTTGGGACTATTAGATTTACACCTAAATGCCCTGGGAATTTAGTAGCGGCAGCTTCGATTTCATGTCTCCATGTTTCAAACTGTTTTTCTTTACCTTGTTGAATTTCCCATGTAACAATCGTTGTTACTGGATCAGCAGCATCCATCGTGTTCCCTGTATAAGTCTCTTCGACAGCTACTCCTTCTTGTTTCATATTTTCCTGCTTGGAAGCGCGCCGTGCACCATAGTATATGCGTATTCTACTCCTTGACCATAAGCGCCAGTGTGCTCCTTTACAATTTCCATTACAGCATCATAAGTGTCTTTGTGTGCCCAGTCACGTTGGTATTCAAGTAAAACTTGAATTGCTGTCACTGGAATTGCACCAGCTTGTTCTACACGACGCATAGCAGCGTTATGTGCTGTCAGACTAGTACCACCTGAAGCATCATCAACTGCATACACTTCATAGCCAGCTTTCATTGCTTCAAGCACAGGGAATGCAAGGCAAACTTCAGTCCAAAGTGCTGCAAATATTAATTTCTTTCTACCTGTTGCTTTAACTGCTTCAACAAATTTTGGATCTTCCCAAGAGTTCATTGAACTGCGTTCTATAATTTCATGGTTTGGGAATATATCAAGAATTTGTGGCCAAAAATAACCAGAAAAGCTGCGTGTCTCAACTGTAGTAAGAATAGTAGGTACGTTAAAAGTTTTTGCTGATTTAGCAAGTAGCATAACGTTATTAATCAATGTTTGTCTATCAATACTTGCAACTCCAAAAGTCATTTGAGGTTGAAAATCAATCAAAATTAATGCGCTGTTCTCCGGATTTAACAATTCTAAATTACTCATAATAAAACGCTCCTTTTTTAATTGTTTATTGAAAGTGATGTATATTCTGTCAATTGGAGATCTGCTATACTTTTTAATTTAAATTTAGTGCTGATTTAATCAGCACTAAATTCATACTATCTACTTTAAAAAAGGTGATTTAAAGCTATTTCCTTGAGATACATTTATCCCGCATTAACGGGCAGTAAGACCCCCACCTCAAAATTCAGCGGAAGCAAAGAAGTTAGGTGGGGGATCAACTGCCTGTAAAAGCCCGATTGGTTCAACTAATAATCAGTGGGGGATGAACAAACCCCCCACTGATTAAAGTTTCACTTTATGCATTTTGTTTACTAAGATCTCGCTGAGCTCCCCTATAGCTTCCAATTATATTTTGATAGCCTGGAAGATTGCTAGCAAGCAAATTGCCAAAACCTTCGACATCGTTGCGCCAATCGCGTTGTAATTCGCAAGCTACGCTAAACCAGTTCATAAGTTGCACACCACTATGTGCCATACGAGTATTGGCAGCATCTGCAACTTGTTTACTGAAAGTTCCTGAAGCATCCGTAACAGCAAATACTTCATATCCAGCTTTTATAGCGGAAAGTGCCGGGAAAGCAACACAAACGTCCGTAACTACGCCTGCGATGATAAGTTGTTTTTTTCCAGTTTCTTCGATTGCTTTTACAAAATCATCATTATCCCATGCGTTAATTTGTCCAGGTCGAGCTATTTTTGGTGCATGAGGAAAGAGATCAACCAATTCTTGCATTAAAGGTCCATTAGGCCCGTTTTCGAAACTTGTTGTTAAAATAACTGGTAAATCAAAAAACTTAGCAGTATGAGCAAGAGCTAAAACATTGTTCTTGAATTCATCAACACCATAGTCACGTACTAGTCCGGACATAAGACCAGTTTGATGATCTACTAAAAGTACGACAGCATCATCTTTGTTAATACGAGAATAGAGATCAGTCATTATGTATTCCTCCTAAAAATTAAGTAATCGAAGAAAGTTTAAATAGTCGAATACTATCATAAGTTTCTTCGTTTATAACTAAGCTGACCAATAATATTGGTTATAGCAGCATTCACAGAACATGAAGTGCTATACAATTTTATAGTATTTGAAAACTGATTCGTTAATCAATTCTAAATTATCTATAATTCGTATAGGTCGTAACTATAGTTGTTTTCACTATAAAATAGATTGGTTTTACCTATACATCCTATAGATAGAACAATATTGATAGTCACCTATTTTTGTTATTACAATTGAATAGGAGTAATGTTAAGTAATTATTTTATGATGAAAAAGGTATTAGAGGGGGGATTGTTCCAAAAGGAGAAAATGAATGCATTGGGACAATAGAGTTTCATACTTAGAGTTCACAACATAAACGTGCATGAATAGGTTATGACATTCATCCGGATTATTGAAGAAAAGGATACATATTAGAATATTTTTTGGAGGTAGAAGCATGGCTAAAATTACTGTAGGAACCGAAAATCAAGAACCAATTGAGATATATTATGAGGATTATGGCACAGGAAAACCAGTTGTACTAATTCATGGTTGGCCGTTAAGTGGTCGATCTTGGGAATACCAAGTTCCCGCTCTTGTTGAGGCTGGATACAGAGTTATAACATATGATCGTCGAGGATTTGGAAAATCATCTCAGCCGTGGGAAGGGTATGAATATGATACCTTTACTTCTGATTTACATCAACTATTAGAACATTTAGAGCTTCAAAATGTCACACTTGTTGGTTTTTCTATGGGTGGAGGCGAAGTAGCCCGGTATATTAGTACGTATGGAACAGATCGTATTGAAAAGGCTGTTTTTGCTGGAGCAGTACCTCCATATTTATACAAATCAGAGGATCATCCTGAAGGGGCATTAGATGATGCAACAATTGAAGCGTTCAAAAGTGGTGTGATTAATGACCGCCTTGCATTTCTTGATGAATTTACTAAGGGATTTTTCGCGGCTGGTAATCGAACAGATTTAGTTAGTGAGCCATTCCGTTTATATAATTGGGATATTGCAGCCAGTGCATCACCTAAAGGAACACTTGATTGTATTCCCGCCTTTAGTAAGACAGATTTTAGAAAAGACTTGGAGAAGTTTAATATACCTACTCTTATTATTCACGGTGATTCTGATGCAACTGTACCATATGAATATAGTGGGAAATTAACACATGAAGCAATTCCTAATTCTAAAGTAACGTTAATAAAGGGTGGTCCACATGGGCTAAATGCAACGCATGCTAAAGAATTTAATGAAGCACTCCTATCATTTTTAAAGGACTAATTACAACTATATAATTGTTAATTAATAAATTATAAACAAGTTAAAATAAAGCTTTATAAAAGATGCTCTTGGATAAATCCAGGAGCATCTTTTTTAATGGTGATATTGAGATGTTAGGTTGATAAATCTCCATTAATTTTGGATTGAATACTCTTCTTAACAGCTAAAATATATTGATTAGAGTTTTTTAGATTTCTTAGAAGTATTGTTATATTACTATCAAGATAATATTTTGAATAATCCTCAAAATAAAGAAATGTTTTGTCAGAAAACAATAAAATCTTATTAATTTTTATAATTAGTTGAATTTTTATAGAAATAATTCTCTTAATATATTAAAATAACATCGTATTATGTCAGATTTTAATTAGGGGAGAGAAATTTTATGTTGAAAAAAATCATTCCAGTTGCTTTAGCATTAAGTACAGTTACTTTTACTAGTGTATTTGCTATGCCTTCAGCCCAAGCAAGTACAGAATCAAACCGCTACATAGATGTACAAATGCTCGGTATTAACGATTTTCATGGGCAACTAGACACTGTAAAAAAAATTAACAATAAAGATGCAGGGGGAATTGAGTACTTAGGGGCTTATTTACGTGATCGTGAAAAACAAAATCCGAATACATTAAAGGTACATGCTGGAGATGTTGTTGGAGCAAGTACTCCTGTTTCAGCATTATTACAAGACGAACCTACGATTGAATTTCTAAATGATTTGAAATTCGATGTTGGAACGATAGGGAATCATGAATTTGATGAAGGTGTTGAAGAAATGAACCGCCTTATTTATGGTGGATACCATGAGAAAACAGGGAATTTTAAAGGAGCAAAATTCCCATATGTTGCTGCAAATTTCTATAATAAATCCACCGGTCGTTTATTTTTACCACCATTCACTATAAAAAAGGTACAAGGAGTTCCTGTTGGATTTATCGGAGTCGTAACAACGGATGTTCCTAACCTTGTTATGCCTACTATGCTAAAGAATGTAGAAATTACAGATGAAGTTGAAGCTATTAACAAATCCGTAAAGCAATTAAAAAAACTAGGCGTTAAATCTATCGTTGTTCTTGCACATAACGGAGGTATAACAGATGGGAACGGCGTAACAAATGGTGATATCGTCCGATTAGCAAATGAGACTGATCCAGAAGTCGATGTTATTTTTGGTGGCCATAGCCACACTTATGTAAATGGAACTGTTAATAATAAACTTGTCGTACAAGCAAATTCATATGGTATGGCTTTTGCTGATGTTGATGTAAAGATTGATCGTAAAACACAAGATATTGTTGAGAAAAAAGCAGAAATTGTTACAACTTATCATGAAGGCATAGAGCCTGATAAAAAAATAAAGAAGAAGATGGAGAAATATCAAGCAAAAATCGCACCTCTTGTTAATGAAGTTGTAGGTAAGTCTATTGCGTCACTAGATCGCAAACTCAATACGGCTGGTGAATCTACTCTTGGAAATTTAGTTGCTGATGCCCAGCGTACAACAATGCAATCCCAAATTGCACTTATGAATCCTGGTGGTATTCGTAATGACTTAGATGCTGGTGATATTACATGGGGAGAGATATATGGTATTCAACCATTCGGAAATCAATTAATAAAAGTAAATTTAACAGGTCAAGACATTCGTGGTATTTTAAATCAACAATGGCAAAAAGACATAACAAGAATGCTTCAAATTTCAGGAATCCAATACACTTGGGATGCGAACAAGCCCAATGGAGAAAAAGTAACAAGTATTCGCTTAACGAATGGAGAAGAAATTATTCCTTCTAAAACTTACAGCGTCGTTGCTAACGCATTTTTAGCTTCAGGGGGAGATGGATTTGTATCTTTTAAAAACGGTAAAGATGCTGAAACAGGACCAACTGATTTTGAAGCATTAGTAGATTATATAAAAAAATCAAAAGAACCAATTCAGTCTATTATTGATGGAAGAATTCAAAAGATAAATTAGGTTTTTGTTAATCTTAAAAACAAATAGATTACCTGTGCACTATACTTTTTCGTGTGCAGGTAATCTATTTTTTTGCGTTTTCGGGCACAGATGCTACTTCAACCCTAGTGTACAAGTGATTTTGAATGTAAGGAATTTGTAAGGGATAGGTAAGGAAAAAGAGATTTTCATTGTGTAGGATAAAAATATAAGGAGGCGTGAAGGGGGGATAAGTACGGCATATATATAACAATTAGTAACAAGAGTGTTTTGTGAAAATAATGAGTACAATGATTGCAAATGTATTGTTGCCTTTTCATCATTGAGAGAATGGATAGCTGTGTGGCTCGTATATGACACTGCTATCAACTATCTATACAATTTTAATAGAAGAGAGGAATTTTTTATGAAAACACGCAGTAAAATTACATGTGCAAGTCTAGCACTTTTAATAGGTGGAAGTTCCCTGTTATACATAACACCAACATCAGTTGTAAAAGCAGAATCTACGCAAAATGTATCTAGTTCGTTACAAACAAGTACGCAAAGCGATCGTACTTCCGTTAAGAAAGCAATGCGAGATGAACTGCAACTTGGATACCCAGGAATACTCGCTAAAATTTCTAAGGGGGATAAAACTTGGAGTTATAGTGCTGGGGTAGCGGATCTGAAAACTAAGAAACCAATGCAAGCAGATTTTCGCTTTCGCATTGGCAGTGTGACGAAAACGTTCATTGCAACAGTTCTACTTCAATTATCTGGAGAGAACCGTTTGAATCTAGACGACTCCATTGAAAAATGGTTACCTGGTGTTATTCAAGGAAACGGATATGATGGTAACCAGATTACGATCCGGCAAATATTGAATCATACAAGTGGTATTGCTGACTATATAAATTCAAAAGACTTTGATATTACGGATATAAAAAAATCGTATACGGCTGAAGAATTTGTAAAGATGGGGATTTCACTTCCCCCAGACTTTGCCCCAGGAAAGGGTTGGTCTTATTCAAATACAGGATATGTAATACTAGGAATCCTTATTGAAAAAGTAACAGGAAACAGCTATGCGGAAGAGGTTGAAAATCGGATTATTGAACCGCTTGATTTGTCAAATACATTTTTACCTGGTAATTCAAGCGTGATTCCAGGCACCAAGCATGCCCGTGGCTATTTGCAACTAGACGGAGCGAGTGAGCTAAAAGATGTTACTTATATTAACCCAGGTAGCTCGGATGGAGATATGATTTCTACTGCTGATGACTTAAACAAATTCTTCTCTTGCTTACTAGGTGGCAAATTACTGAAGGAACAGCAGTTAAAACAAATGCTTACTACAGTTCCTACAAATAGAGAGGGAACCGGATATGGTCTTGGAATACTTGAAATTAAGCTTCCGAACGGTGTCTCGGTATGGGGACACAGGGGGGCCGTTCCTGGGTTTTCCACTTTTGCTGGTGGAACACTTGGAGGTAAACATACACTCGCTATCAATTCGAACAGTTTAAACCTTAATAACCCAGAAGTTTTTAAAAACATTTTACTTGCTGAATTTAGCAAGTAGGAAAAACGGATAAATTTTGTCATTTGTAATTTCTATCGGAATGGATTACCGCTTGAAAGAGTTTAGAGGGATTAAGTATCTATAATTGTGTAGGAGCAGTATTTGCAAAATTAGAAATTGAACTAAATTTAACCATCAAAGATAATATTAGCGGGAAAAAATTGAGGGACATTAAGGATTTTGTGAAGAGGACTTCAAAAATGAAATAACATTGTAATAACTTTCTATTATTAATTGAAAGTTATTACCCTATAAATTCAGTCATTTATTATATAACTGAGTGCATAAAAAATGAACCAAACTCTATTAAATAACGTAAAAGCTAAAAGGTTTTCGCTTTGGGAACATCTCAAAATATTAAATTGATGGTAACTTTGTTGTAGCTCTTTAAACATACCTATATTAAAACCCAAATATCTCAGCATTAAATTGAGATATTTGGGTTTTTCTAAAGGAATCAATTTTTTAAAAAATTTTTAGAAATTTAAAGATAAAGTATTGTATACATGTAAGTATGATTAAAAATGAAAAGTTGTAAATGCTAAATTTAATTAAATATGCCTTACTCTCTTTAACATTGGCCTGAATGAATAGTTTATAGGAGATTACACTGGCTAAAGATGCGATAATTGTTCCAAGCCCTCCAATATTTACTCCTAGTAATAAAGCTTTCCAATCAGAAGTAAAGTTTGATAGAAGAATTGAAGTAGGAAAATTGCTAATCAATTGACTCAAAAATATGGAACTAAAGAAGACTGAAGTATCTCCTCTTAAATTAGCGCGAGCAAATGTCCCCAGTGCATCGGAATGGGAAATGTTTCCGATAAAAATAAAAAAACAGACAAAGGTTATTAGAAGAAAGTAATCAATCTTAAATAGTAAGTTTCTATCTAACGTAAATGCTGCTATCAGTGTGACTATTAGCGCAATGTAATAATTAATAACACCAAAAATAGATGCAATGATAGTAATAAGTATCAAAATCCAGACGGTAGCTTTTTTTCGATTTTTCACGGTAATAACAGGTAGTTCTATTTTCAAATCTGTTTTTTGAAGTTTTTGAGTAAATATAAATAACAAACTAATTCCAAGTACAGCTAAAAGCAGGATTGAACCTAAAAATGGGATGAGCTTAATTCCATAGTAAGAATATAGGTATAAATTTTGTGGGTTTCCCATAGGCATCAAGCTACTACCGATGTTTGCCGCAATTGTCTGCAGGATGATTGTATCCATCATGTTCATTTGTGTTTTTTTACTAATGACAAGTGTTATTGGTACAAAAGTGAGGAGAGCAACATCATTTGTTACAAACATGGAGCAAATAAAGCATAACAAAATTAGAATAATAGATATTGACCTGCTGTTATTGCATTTATTTAAAATCGCAACGGCAAGTTTGTCTAATATCTTTAGCTGTTCCAAGGCCTTAATGGCCACCATTAGATTAAATAAGCTAATTAACACTTCAAAGTTAATATATTCGATCTTTGGCGAATGTATTAAGCAGCTTACAATTGCTAGTATCAGTGAAATGGTAAGTACTAAATCCTTTTTTAAAAATTCGAATTTCATAAGGAGTCTTTTTTTATTTTGAACGAATACTATTTCTTTCACAATACACCACCTGTAATCTATGTTAGTAAATATACGTTTTTGGGATAACTCGATATTGCTAGAAAAGAGGATGACATAAGGTCCTAAATAAGAGTTTTGTAATGTTTCATCCCTTCAACAAAATCCTTTTTTCTTAGTGTCTTTCATGTTGTAAATATGTGCAATATAGACGAATCCAACTAGGGGGATTAATTGAGAAAACAAATGTTTTTTGTATGATACCATAAATAAATTAAATGTTTTATTTTTTAAATATTCTTATAATATTCCGTTGATTCTTGATTTCAAATACTTTATATGAACTTCTAAAAGAGAAAAAATATGCATGTTTTTATGAAGAAAATAGAGGCTTGTCAAAGGATAGATAGAACAAAATCTGCGACGTTTGGATACTGTATAAAATTCACAAAATCTCACTGTTTTTTTAGATGAAAAATCTTAAAATATTTTTTTGTTTTTATAAAAATCTGTACTTTTTCGTAACATTCTGTACTTTTAATTATAAATTAAAGACAAGCTTCTCTTAGTTAAAGATTGAAAGCGCTTTATAGATTTTTCGTGAAATTTTTACCTAGCCTATTTTTGAGATTAGTAGTAAGAAAGGAGATATTTCCATGTTCTTAAGAAAATTAACAAAAAACCAGTTAATCACTATTGATTATTATGATTTAAATGTAAATCACCGGTAAACGAAACAAACATAATAGTACAACAACATTAGTGGATAAGAATATTAGTTTTGCAGAAGGGGATAGAGCATCGTGTGTATAAATGGTAAGTTTTTAGAAAATTCAGTTTTGAGGTTGCGTGTTGCGATGTTTGTTTAAACAGGCCAATTCTATTAATATAGAAAATTTTTATCCTTGTTGTATTTGAATATGAATGAGGTATTTATGCCAAGGAATATAGGTGATTTTATATAGATTATGATAGATAAATTTTTGGTATGGAGTGATAATATGGAAAGATTTTTTGTAGAGTTAGTCGGATCAACAAATGATTTTTTATGGTCTAAATTGTTAATTATTATGCTTGTTATTTGCGGAATTTATTTTACATTTAAATTGAATTTTGTACAGTTTCGAATGTTAAAAGAAATGGTCCGTGTATTAATGGAGGGGAAAAGTGGTTCTAAAGATCAAATCTCTCCTTTTCAAGCGTTTTGTATTGGTATGGCAGCCCGCGTTGGAACAGGGAATATCACAGGAATTGCGATTGCAATTGCATTAGGTGGTCCTGGAGCTGTATTTTGGATGTGGATTATTTCTATTATTAGCTCGGCCTCCAGTTTTGTCGAAAGCACATTAGCACAGATATATAAAGTAAAAGATAAAACTGGTTTCCGCGGTGGTCCATCCTATTATATGGAAAAAGGGTTGAATAAACGTTGGATGGGAGTATTATTCTCTATTTTAATCACAATTACTTTTGGTCTTGTATTCAATTCAGTACAATCAAATACAGTTACAATTGCTTTTCAAAACTCATTTGGTACAGATCGTCTAACAGTTGGGATAATCATGGCCATTGCTTTCGCTGCGATTATTTTTGGTGGTGTACAACGTATTGCAAAAATGGCTGAATACAAGGTGGTATTTTTAGCAGTATTATACATTGGAGTTGCATTATTTGTTGTAGTTACCAACATATCAAAAATGCCGGAAGTTCTTTCTCTTATTGTTCAAAACGCATTTGGTTTTAAACAAATAGCAGGCGGTTCAATTGGTGCAGCACTTATGAATGGAGTTAAACGCGGTTTATTCTCAAATGAAGCTGGTATGGGAAGTGCACCAAACGTTGCCGCAACAGCAACAACAAGTCATCCGGTGAAACAAGGACTGATTCAAGCATTTGGTGTATTAACGGATACACTGATCATTTGTACTAGCACTGCCTTTATTATTTTGCTGTCTGATGCATATAAACAACCGGGGTTAAATGGTATTGCACTTACACAAGCAGCATTAAGTGAACACATAGGTCCTTGGGCATCGGGTTGTCTTGCTATCTTTGTTTTTTTATTTGGATTTGGTGCGTTAATTGGCAACTATTATTATGGTGAAACAAATATTCGCTTCTTACATACAAGTAAAGTGTGGTTAATGATATACAGAATAAGTGTGTTGGCTATGATTGTATTTGGTTCTGTTGCAAAGATTCAAATTGTATGGGATTTAGCGGACTTATTTATGGGCTTTATGGTTATTATTAATTTAATTGCTATTACCTTACTTTCAAAAGTAGCATTTGCGGCGTTACAAGATTATATAAAACAGAAAAAAGCTGGTAAAGATCCTGTTTTTTATAAAGAAAACATTAAAGGGCTTGAAAATATTGAATGTTGGGATAGTTATGAGAAAACTTCAAAAAAGAAAAGTGTGTAATAAGAAGGATATTCAGACTGCAATATGTCTGAATATTTTTCTTGGTTCTAGTGCAAATATTATTGATTATAGTAAAGAAAAAATCATTCTATATAAAGTTAATAGTACGGGGGAATATGATTAAATGATAAAGGATTCTAGCGTTCAAGTTGAGGGTCAAGAAAAAGTTTGCTTAGATCAATGGGTAGCTCATTATCGAGCGTATGCAGCTAAGGGACGAAGCGCCAGTTATATTCCCGCTCTGGGGGAAATAAATGTATCGCAGTTAGGTATTTGTATAGTAAAGCCAGATGGAACAATGATAAAATCAGGAGATTGGGAGATACCTTTCACATTACAAAGTATATCAAAAGTAATCGGTTTTATAGCCGCTTGTTTAAGTCGCGGTATTTCTTATGTATTAGAACGAGTTGACGTAGAGCCAACTGGAGATGCCTTTAATTCAATTATTCGTTTAGAGATACATAAACCAGGAAAACCTTTTAATCCTATGATCAATGCTGGAGCGATTACGATAGCTTCACTTTTGCCAGGGACATCGGTGCAAGAAAAATTAGAATCTCTATACGTATTAATTGAAAAAATGATAGAGAAGCGTCCCGCTATTAATGAAATAGTATTTCAATCAGAATGGGAAACGGCTCATCGTAATAGAGCATTAGCATACTATTTAAAGGAGAATGGTTTTCTAGAATCAGATGTGGAGGAGACACTAGAGGTTTACTTAAAACAATGTTCGATTGAAATAAATACAGAAGATATTGCCTTAATAGGGCTTATACTAGCACATGATGGATATCATCCTATTCGCAAAGAACAAGTGCTCCCTAAAGAAGTAGCTAGGTTAACAAAAGCTTTAATGCTAACTTGTGGAATGTACAATGCTTCTGGAAAATTTGCTGCTTTCATTGGATTACCAGCTAAGAGTGGGGTATCCGGTGGAATTATGACACTTGTTCCCTCAAAATCTAGGAAGGATTTATCATTCCAAGATGGATGTGGTATTGGTATTTACGGACCAGCCATTGATGAATATGGGAATAGTTTACCAGGAATTATGTTGTTAGAACATATTGCAAAAGAATGGGATTTAAGTATATTTTAAAAAGGAGCACAGATATTTTGGTGTTAGAGCGAGTCCAAAAGTGTTCAGACCTTATATTGTGTCTGAACATTTTTGAGTTATAAAGTATCTTTCTAAAGTAGAAGGGTGTAATGAATACTCACAATCTATAATGCTTTCGTTTATATCTTATTTATCAGTTTTTGAAAAAAATAGAGTAAGTATTGTATTAATGCAAATAGGTTTGTATACTGACTGTTAGGCGAAAGTGAGAAGTGATTATTTTGAATCTTAGTAATTTAGTAAAAAAAGACATCTATATTCTCGTTTTAATGATACTTACAGTACCCTTAGTAGGTGAAATAAAGTCATTTCCTTTAAATGAAACATTTAGAATGAGCTTTGGCGCACCAACATTTTTCTTTTTTTTGTTATTGTTTCGACGAATTCCAGCATTTTTACCGGGTTTTTTAACAGCGATAGTCGTTGTAGTATTTCGTATCTCAATGGATGTCATTATAAAGGGAAATATGGATTGGCTAGCCGCTTTTCATACGCACTATCCTAGTTTTTTCTTTTATTTTACTTATTCGTATCTCTTTCATTTAGCAAAAATCAAACGTTTTTATCATCAACCACTAATGATTGGTTTTATTGGTTGCATGATTGAAATACTGTCAGACTGTGTGGAATTAATGATTCAATATTTCGTATTAAAAACATCGATCACATCCGAGGCAATAAATGAGATTATTGTTATCGCATGTTCCCATAGTTTTATAGTTCTAAGCTTTTTCAATATGATGAAATTGTATGAAGCGCAATCAAGGGAGAGACATATAAAGAAGCAAAATGAACACATGCTCATGCTTATCTCTAATTTATATGAAGATGCTGTTCATTTAAAGAAAACATTACAAGATGCTGAGAATATAACAAAAAAATCCTATGATTTATATAAAACCTTAGACTCTTTTGAGCACAAACAGATGGATTTTCAGTTTGGGGATTTAAGGCAACAGGCATTACAAATTGCTGGTGAGGTCCATGACGTTAAAAAGGATAACCAACGTATTTTTGCGGGACTTTCAAAACTAATTTCTGATGAAAGTTTTACAGATTATATGTCTGTACATGAACTAGTAAATATCATTATACGGGCAAATACGAAATATGCACGGTTGCTAGAGAAAGACATCCAATTTGTGTATAAAATTGATGGTGTGCATTCTCATTATCATATTTACACAATCTTATCTATTATAAATAATATCGTTACAAACGCTGTAGAAGCTATCCAAGGTATGGGAACCATCACAATTGACATTAATAAAGACCACCATTTTGTTGAATTTCAAATAGGCGATAATGGTCCTGGTATTTCTTCAAAATATAAAGATTCAATTTTTGAGCCTGGGTTTACTTCTAAATATGATGATTTAGGCAACCCATCGACAGGTATCGGATTATCGTATGTTAAAGAAATGGTCGAACAACTTGAAGGTGATGTTACGCTTGAGGACAGAACCGAAGGAAAAGGATCAATTTTTATAATTAGATTAGGGATTGATCATATAATTTCGAAAGGGTGATTCTATGTATTTTTATATAGTAGATGATGAAAAAGCGGTTCGCTCAATGTTGGCTCAAATTATCGAGGATGAAGATCTTGGGGAGGTTATAGGAGAAGCTGAGGATGGTTTATCTTTAGAGCAACAAATGCTAATCCTTAAAAATATAGACATTTTATTTATCGATTTGTTAATGCCGATTCAAGATGGAATAAAAACAATCCGTCAAATAAAACCTTCGTTTAAAGGGAAAATCATCATGGTCTCTCAAGTAGAATCAAAAGAATTAATTGCTGAAGCTTATTCGCTTGGTGTTGAATACTATATTATTAAGCCAATTAACCGGATTGAAGTATTAACAGTTGTTCGGAAAGTCATTGAACGAATTCGTTTGGAAAAATCGATAAAAAACATTCAAGAATCGCTTAATATGGTACTAAAATTAGATAGTAATTCAAGTACGCAAGAAAAATACCGTAATGAAAAACATTTAAATACTTTTAATCATTTTCAAAATTCCATTCATTTTCTTTTGTCTGAATTAGGAATAGCCAGTGAAAGTGGAAGTAAAGATTTGATGGATATGCTAGATTATTTATATAAATATGAACAAGATAACACGTTGGAACAAGGCTTTCCCTCACTAAAAGAGATTTTTATGAATTTGGCTCAAAAAAAACTTGGGGATTCAGCCGAAGATGCCGAATTAAAAAGGTTCATAGAAGCTTCCAAACAACGGATTCGGAGAGCAATTTATCAATCATTAAACCATTTAGCATCCCTTGGACTTACTGATTTTTTAAACCCGAAGTTCGAAAATTATGCTTCTAGATTTTTTGATTTTACTACCGTAAGGAGAAAGATGACAGAATTGAATAATGAACCAACATTACCTGCTCGTATTGATACGAAAAAATTTATTCAAGTTCTTTATTTTGAAGCAAAACGAATACACTTGGAGTTAAGATGATAAACTCTTGTTAAGTATTATTTTCAATTGATAGATTGATAATAGTTTTTCTTTTTATTCTCCTTTATTTCATATTAGTTTTAAAATCAGAAAATTCCGTATTGATTTGGTAGAAGTGCATGAACTTAGAACAAAAGAATATGTATTTTTTATTTTTTTAAACATTAATATTCATTAAAAAAACGAGTATTTTCAAAATAAAATATAACTACATAGTAAGTTGAATTTAAAAAAAGATGCTATCTTCTAGCATCTTTTTTTCTTTAAGAGGAAATATCATTGATCCTTATATTATTTGAAATTCAAATGCGGGCATATAAATAAGGGAAAAGGAGATAATATTTAACAAATTATAATTGGAAATGGTATTTTAGGTCAGAAATGTTTTTATACTAATTAGGTTATTTGTACTAAATAAGCATAATGTCTCGCTTTTCTGCTCTTTAATCTTATCGTTATTTTTTATTAAGTACATATCGTTTTTTAGAAATCTCAATCCTAGCAGAGTATATAAATTGGGTGATAAAAATGTGGAACATAATTACCTCTTATCTTCCAGATTGGAAAGTCTTTGTACAAGCTTTTATCTTGTTTTTAATTCCGTATACTATCTCAAGATTTTTTCGTTGGGTTCGTATGTCAGAGAAAGAGTGGGAAGAATGAGTTGGTGGAAGTCAAGAGACAAACAAGTGAAAAAAAATAATATTCAAATTAAAACGAAACAAGAGCATAAACTATCTCAAAATGCAAACGTTCATTTCACAAATGATTTTGCCTCTAACTTAGAACTTATAAAGCAACAAATCGGACATAATTCTGATGTTCGCTTTCGGAAGTTTAATATTGGACGCACAGATATTCAAGCTGGGATCGTTTTTATTGATGGTCTATCAGATAAAGAGATAATTGACAAACATATTATGAAATTACTAATGGATGATTTTTCTGATGAATATAAAAATGAATCTTCTTATGTGGAGGGGACTGTTTCAAAAGAATATATTAAAAATAAAGTTCTTACAATTAGTGAAGTAGCAGAAGTCCATTACATAAAAGATTTAATACCCAAAGTATTGATAGGTTCAACAGCTCTTTTAATTGATGGTTTAGCAGATGTGTTTATTCTTGGTACAACAAAAGCAAATAAACGAAATATTGAAGAACCAGTATCGGAGGCATTAGTCAGAGGGCCACGGGTCGGTTTTACTGAAGTATTGAGTGATAATACCTCACTTTTGCGACGACACTGTGCGGATGAGAACTTATCATTAGTAAAGCTACCAGTAGGAGAACGTGCAAAGAAAGAGTTAGTTGTCGCATTTATTAAAGATCTTGCTAGTACAGAATTGGTGGATGAAATAAAAAACAGAATTCAGAAAATTGACATAGACAGTGTACTCGAATCTGGTTATATAGAGCAACTTATTGAAGATAATTATCTCAGTCCTTTTCCGCAGATTCAAAATACAGAACGACCTGATCGTGTTATTAGTGCTTTAATGGAAGGTCGAGTAGCTATTTTGTTAGATGGAACACCATTTGTTTTAATTGCTCCAGTTACATTTAGTATGCTGCTGCAATCACCAGAAGATTATTATGAAAGGTGGCTTCCTGGTACGCTTCTCCGCTTATTACGCTTCATGACAGCTTTTGTTTCATTATTTGCCCCAGCACTATATATTTCTTTTATTTCATTTCATCCAGGATTAATTCCCACTAAGCTCGCTATTTCTATTATCGGATCGCGAGAAGGAGTTCCTTTTCCCGCTTTAATAGAAGCGTTAATTATGGAAGTAGCTATCGAAGTTTTGCGAGAAGCAGGTTTACGTCTGCCTAAACCGATTGGGCCTGCAATGGGAATTGTGGGTGGTTTAATAATTGGTCAGGCTGCCGTAGAAGCAGGAATTGTTAGTCCAATAATGGTTATCGTTGTTGCGGTAACAGCTATTTCTTCTTTTACTATTCCGCAATATAGTGTGGGAATTACGTTACGCATTCTTCGTTTTATAGCTATGTTTTGTGCTGCGATATTTGGCTTGTATGGAGTTATTCTCTTCTTTCTTTTACTTTGCAGTCATTTAGTGAAACTGAAAAGTTTTGGCGTTCCTTATACCAGTCCTGCTGTTCCATATCGATTTAGTGACTGGAAAGATTTTATGGTTCGCATGCCATTAAAAATAATGAGACGTCGACCAAAAATAATGCATACCAAAAAAAATATCCGCAAAAGGTAGCTGATGACGAAAGGAAGTGGCCTTCAGTGATTACTAAACTTAAAGACCGAATAACAACTTCGCAAGCAGTTGTTATTATTGTAAATTACATACTTGGGACAGGAATCCTCACTTTGCCCAGAGCATCTGTGGAAAAAGTGAAAACACCAGATGTATGGCTAAGTGTGATATTAGGTGGAATACTGGCAATGGTTTCAGGAGTAATTATGGTCAAATTAAGTCAGCAGTTTCCAGAAAAAACATTTTACCAATACAGTCAAGATATTGTAGGGAAATGGATAGGCAGGTTGCTTAGTTTTCTTATTATAGGGTATTTTCTTACAACTTCAGCATTTCAAATTCGTTCAATGGCAGAAGTAATAAGCTTTTTTTTGCTCGAAGGAACCCCCACATGGGCTATTGTTATGCCTTTTATGTGGATAGGTCTCTATTTGATTATGAGTGGTATTAATTCAATTGCACGGATGTTTGAAATAATATTTCCTATTACTGTTTTTATTTTTTTAATCATTTCCTTTATGAGCATCGGAATATTCGAGATAGATAATCTCCGTCCCGTATTGGGTTTGGGGATTAAACCAGTGTTAGATGGGATAAAAACAACGTCTCTCGCATATACAGGTCCTGAAATTATGTTAATTCTTTTGGTATTTATGGAACAACGAAATAAAGCAGTAAAAGCTATTTTAGTTGGAATTTCTATTCCGTTAATCTTTTATGTAATAACTGTTGTAATGGTCATTGGTGCATTATCAATTGATGGGGTTGTAACAAGAACATGGCCGACAATTGATCTTATGCGCAGTTTTGAAATTTCTGGATTGATATTTGAACGTTTTGAATCTTTATTGCTTGTAATATGGATTATGCAAATATTTGCTACCTATACGATTAGTTATTATGCAGCTGCATTAGGATTAGCACAACTCTTTAAAAAGGGAATTCATCCGTTTATTTTTGCTTTGATTCCAATCATTTACATCATTGCTATGACTTCGAAAAATATAAATGACTTGCTTAAATTGGGGGATATGCTCGGTAATGCTGCTTTATTTTTATTTGGTTTACTGCCACTGCTTCTTCTTATTATTACGCGATTAAAAGGAGGAGTAGTGTGAAAAATAAATTTAATTATATGCGGTTCTATTTGGCTTTGTTATGGACGCTTTTGCTTCTATTTTTAACAGGATGTTGGAGCAGTAAAGAAGTAGAAGAGTTGAGTTTAACTGCAGGTATAGCACTAGATAAAGGGAAGGATTCAACAATTGAGAAAGAGGATGAGGAAGGAGGTTATCCTAAAAGAAATCTTATAACAGCTACTTATCAAATTGTTAGTTCGCAAGCACAAAGTAAAGGAAATGGACAACAAAAACGTTATATAAATGTTTCTGAGACCGGTGATTCCATTCATCAAATTGTTCGTGAGTTTTCATTGAAAAGAGAGAGCACAATGTTCAGCCCACATTTAAAAAACATTGTTATTAGTGATAGTCTTGTACGTACATTCAGTTTAGAACAATTACTTGAACAGTATCTCCGTGACAATGAAGTTCGGCTTAGCTGTATGCTCTTAATTAGCAAGGGTCTAGCGAAGGAGGTACTGGAATCAAACAAAAAAGGAGAAATCCCAGCATTTCGTTTGTCTGGAATTGCAGATAATAGAAATAGAACAACAAGGATTTTACCTCCTGTCTCGCTCGCTAAATTGGAAGGAAAGATGCGGTCAGGGTCCAGTTTTCTTTTGCAAAATGTAATCTCGATAAAAGGGGAAACAAAATTTGCAGGAGCTGCTGTAATTAAAGGGAAGACAAAAAAGTTGATGGGCTTTTTAAATGAACAGGAATTGGAAGGAGTAGTATGGATAAATGGAAAAAGGAATGGTGGTGTGGTAAAAACTTTTGATAAAGAATCAAAGAAACTCATTATATACGAAATAAAGTCAATAAAAAGCAAAATCATACCACATGTTAACGGAAATAATATTTCCTTTGATGTAAACATTGAATCAGAAGGGCGTTTGTCTGAAAATTGGATGCAATCAGGAAAAGATTTTGAAAATGAATTTTTAAAAAGGGAAGAAAAAGCTATTGAAAAAGAAGTAAAGCACTTAGTACATCATGTTACAAAAAAAATACAAAAAGAATACCAAGTCGATATTGCGGGTTTTGGCAACCAATTAAGAATTAAACACCCGAGAACATGGGAGAAAGTCAAAAAAGATTGGGATCAAACATTTAGTAAAGTACCGATTAAATATCATATAAATGTAACTATACAAGATTATGGAGCGTCAAGTTTAAAACGGTGAGATACATTAATTGAAATTATATTTACATCAAAACAAAAAGTTATAAAAGTTTTAATTTGAAAATTTTTGTAACTTTTTGTTTTTTTATGTCCTTCTTATTATAGATTAAAGAAATGATTTTATCCCGCTATTTGCCGGGCAGTAAGACCCACACCTCAAAATTCAGCGAAAGCAAAGAAGTTATTAGAGGTATATGTAAGCTCTATATAGGAAGGAGAATTTTGAAATTCTATTGATAAACCAAGTAATTGTAATAGCCCTTATTTAGAATAATAATTTCAAAATCAATAAAATTTAGAGTAGAAGGAGCAAGAGCAAATTATTATGAATAAACAAATAGGATTCATCGGATGTGGAAACATGGGTATTGCTATGATAGGTGGGATGATTAAAAAAAATATAGTTTCTCCAGATCAAATAATTTGTTCAGATTTAAATGTTATTAATTTAAAAAATGCTAGTAATGAATATGGCATAACTATAACTACTAACAACAATGAAGTCGCTAACAGCGCTGACATTTTAATTTTATCAATCAAACCAGATTTATACTCATCGGTAATTAACCAAATAAAAGATCAAATAAAAAATGATGTAATCGTTGTAACTATTGCTGCAGGAAAAAGTATTAAGAGCACTGAGAATGAATTTGGTAGAAAGTTAAAAGTTGTTAGAGTAATGCCTAATACACCGGCACTTGTTGGAGAAGGAATGTCTGCGTTATGTTTTAATGAAATGGTTACAGAAAAAGATATAAAAGAGGTACTGAACATATTTAATATTTTCGGCCAGACGGAGGTTATAAATGAAAAACTAATGGATGTTGTTACATCTATTAGTGGTTCTTCTCCAGCATATGTGTATATGTTTATAGAAGCCATGGCAGATGCTGCTGTACTTGGCGGTATGTCGAGAAAACAAGCTTATAAATTTGCTGCTCAGGCTGTATTAGGTTCTGCAAAAATGGTATTGGAAACAGGAATACATCCAGGTGAATTGAAGGATATGGTTTGTTCTCCAGGTGGAACGACGATAGAGGCTGTAGTAACGCTAGAAGAAAAAGGTTTAAGAACAGCTATCATTTCAGCTATGAAACGTTGTACGCAAAAATCTATGGAAATGTCTAGTTTAACTAGTAAGTGAGAAGCGAATTTATATAATATTTTAAATCTATTTAATGTAAAAGAAATATTATGAGGCTAGTTAATAACTAAGTAAATTTATATACAACACTAACGAGAAGAATAAACCTTATTTTAAAGGGGATACAGAAAATATGAGTAATTTACTAAAAAAGAAATCCGTTACACAATTGTTAGAGCATAATCAAAGCAAGACTTTAACGAAAACATTAGGAGCATTTGATTTAATTATGTTAGGGGTAGGCTCGATAGTTGGAACGGGTGTTCTTGTGTTAACTGGATTAGTAGCAGCAAGAAATGCTGGCCCAGCAGTTGTTTTTTCATTTATACTTGCAGCAATTATATGTGGATTTATAGCATTATGTTACGCGGAAATTGCTTCTACACTCCCGGCGTCTGGTAGTGTATATACATACTCATATGCAACAATTGGTGAGTTTGTTGCTCATCTAGTAGGTTGGTCATTGCTATTAATATATATCGTGGCAACAGCGGCTGTCGCTGCTGGATGGACAGGCTATTTCCACAATTTAATAAAGGGATTTGGATTAGAGATACCTAAAGCTCTAGTAACGATTCCTTCGCATGGTGGTATTGTGAATCTACCAGCAGTAATCATTACATTGATATTAGCATGGATGTTATCCCGTGGTACGAGGGAAAGTAAACGAATCAATAATACAATGGTATTGATTAAAATTGGAATGATTTTGTTGTTTATTACGGTTGGTATATTCTATGTAAAACCAATGAACTGGATACCAATTGCACCATACGGTTTAAGTGGAGTTTTTACGGGTGGAGCAGCTATTTTATTCGCTTTTACGGGTTTTGATATATTAGCAACTTCAGCAGAAGAAGTAAAAGATCCGAAACGTAATCTTCCAATCGGTATTATTGCATCATTAATCATATGTACAATTATTTATGTTATGGTATGCCTTGTTATGACAGGAATGGTTTCTTATAAAGAATTAAATGTTCCTGAGGCGATGGCTTATGTAATGGAAGTTGTAGGACAAGGAAAAGTCGCTGGTGCAATTGCTGCAGGTGCTGTAATTGGCCTTATGGCTGTTATTTTTTCCAATATGTATGCGGCAACACGAGTATTCTTTGCAATGAGTCGTGATGGATTGTTACCGAAATCATTTGCGAAAGTTAATAAGAAAACTGGAGCACCCACTTTTATAACTGGATTGGCAGGAATAGGGAGCTCTATAATAGCTGGGTTTATTGATTTGAAAGAATTAGTTAATTTAGTTAATATCGGTAGTTTGGTGACGTTTGCGTTAGTTTGTCTATCAGTTATTATTCTACGTAAATCACACCCAAATTTAAAACGTGGATTTATGGTACCTTTTGTACCTGTATTACCATGCGTTGCAATTGTATGCTGTGTGTTTTTAATGCTAAATTTACCGTTAAGGACATGGGTGTACTTTAGTATTTGGATTACTATTGGGGTAGTAATATATTTCCTTTATTCGATAAAACACAGTAATTTAAATGAGGAAACGATCTCGAAATTACATGATAAAATTGCGAGATAATAACGATAGAAAATTTTATTAATAATCATATTGATAGTTGAGGAACATAGAAACAGTTTTTTGACATTTAGCAAGAGATAAAATTAGAGATGCTAGGGCAGCTAAGTACTTTTTTAGAAACCTTGCTTGTTTTTTACGATTTAAAACTGCTAAGGAGAGAGAAGTATGAGTGAATTGCATTTTATGAGTATAGAAGAATTAGATAATAAATTGAAAAAAACTGACAGTGGTATTTATTTCATTAAAGATTATAATGACAATATTATTTATGTAGGCAAGGCTTTTAGTATAAAAAGTAGAGTATTAGCTCATTTTAATAGTTATTCCAATATTGAGGAATATGTCCATTTATTTAATAAAGTAGCGTATCTCATTGAAGATAGTTTGTTAAAACGCTCATTGTTACAAGTTACTTATATGATTAAATATAAACCAGTATTAAACAAAGAAGTACAAAAAGAATTCCCAGAGTTGTATACTCAATACATTAAGCAGACAAATAAAAAATCTATGTTGTTAGAAATTGATGAAGCTAAAGAAAAAGGGGATGAGTTAAAGAATAAATTAGTAAAATTAGTGGGTGGAAAAACTATGTTTTATGACATAATTTCTCTGTTAAACAATGGATATAACTATCATGTCCTCGCAAAAGTATTGAACATAGAACTTCAAACTTTAATTATAATAAAAGAACACCGAAATAAATTCCCGATACCACATAATTATAAGAGGACAATAAAACATCAAGATATAATGTATGCTTTATCTGGAAAAAAGAATTTAAGTACTTCAAGGTTAAACACTTAACTTTAAAATAGTAAATTCGTTGCTTTTGTAGCTTTTATTGTTATATTGAAATGCAATGTACATTTGTGTTTCAAATTTAATTGGTGGAATAAGGGGAGGGAAAGGGTTCCTATAAAAATACTGGAATAAATTAGGTTACTCATGCGTAAATAGCATAATTAGGTACATGTTATTTATAAATATTCAAAGATGCGAAAGTAATACAAATGAAATTCTTATTTCTGCTACTACAAGTACTATCGAGCAAATGAAGTATGAAATTGCTTTTGAACTAGGAGTCACACTGGGACCTGATACATCACATCATCTGCAAATGGTTCGGATCGGTGGAGAGATTACAAAACGCTTAGTTCGAATGGCTGAAAAACAGTTAACAGGTCAATACAGAGTACACTAAGAAAATAATCCGTATATATGGATTATTTTTCCTTTAATTTACAAAAAAATAAATTTCGAAATTGAAAAAACCTCTCAGATTCCTTTGTAATAAACTTTTTTATTTGTGTTAATGACATAGGTATCAAAAGATAATCAACCTGATACGAACGATGTACGAGCCCTTAAAAGAGTTTTGGCGTTATTTGCAATTTTAATTCCATAATACTTAAGCCGATATAATAAAATGTTCTATGTCTAAATCGATATAAAATAATAATCATTAAGTGATATTTCTTTTTTATAGAATAAGTAAAAACTGATATTGTAGTAATTACTGTTTTGAGGTCAATTTACTGTGCACCTTAATTATTGAAGTTTTTTTGTTGATTAACAACTATTGTATTTGGAAATTAATAATAAGTTTATCCCGCTATTTGCCGGGCAGTAAGACCTCCACCTCAAAATTCAGCCGAAGCCAAAGAAGTTAGGTGGGGGGCGGGCTGCCCGTAAAAGCCCGATTGGTGAGAGCTAATAATCAGTGGGGGATGAACAAAACCCCCACTGATTAAAGTTTCACTTTATGTGATGAGGTAATAAAACTAGCTAGTTTGCTATTCTTAGTATTTGTAAAGTCTATATATTTTTTCCTCTTTTGTGGAAAGTAAAACTATTGTTACGACCAGTAATATAGTGTCATGTTTTTGAATATTCCATTCGTTTTTTATTTTTAGTTGATGAAAAGACCTTTCTCTCAATTAAATATTTAATTGAGTACTTGAATTTCCTCCACCTTGTACTTTTCAAAGCATAGTGCTTCAAAAATAGCCGTATCGCTTTCATCTGTTTCCAATTTCACAACTTCTTTATTATCTTTTTCTAAAATTTGGAGCAAAATAGTTTTTCAGTTTCACATTTAAATTAGCAGTATTTATTTTTTGAATTCAATTTGTATAAATGATTGAATTGGAACTTTGACTGTTGTTTCTTGCGGTGGTACAGTATCTCCTGTTACTTTCGCTTTATTTTAAATCTTTTTCCAGCTTGGTCCTCGCATTGACTACCACTGTATTTTGAAGTACTTCACTGTTTTCTCAAATTCAATAATTATATTTTGTAGAATTAAGAAAAGAACTTAGTGTATTTCCTTTACGTATCTACTCTGATATTTAGATGCTAACTACAATTAAATAATATATGATTTTTATAAAAAAGATATAGTAATATTTTGTTGTGAATTGTACTAATTTGATATTTTATAGTATTATTTGTCGTGAATTATATATAACAAAATATATTTTATGGATCTATAAAGGAGAATGTAATGAATACTTCTATCGATATACAACACTTGTGTGATCTTGCACATAAAGCATTTAATGCCCCTGTGCATATTTTGTCTACAGACAGAAAAATTTTATATCATTCTACATCTGATAATGTTTGTAGTCCTTTTTATTCTTCAAAAGAAGAACATCTTAGTGATATTTATCAAGAAAACGATCCCTTTAACTTGCCACTTTTCCGAAGTAACAACTATCTTGAAAATTTTGTTCTAATTCATATAGAAAATCATGATGATATTAAAGGGACTATTATAATCGGTCCTACTATACATTCAAAAGATTCAGATGATATGATCATAAAATTTCAGAAAGAATTTAAATCAAATGATAACATTCAAGAAAGACTTGCCTATTATCAGTGTTTATCTGAGATTAAAAAAACTACATTAATTGATATGGGAATTTTATTACATTACATGATTTTCAATGAAAAGTTAGATGTAGATATTGTCTTGGAAAAAAATAAAGTACTAGAGGAAGTTCCTAATAAAATTGTGAAACCTGATTTATATATTTTAAAACGCCGACAAAACAAACCTAAAACACACAATATGGCATTAGTAAATGATTTCTTTTCGACTATCAAAGAAGGAAATAAAAAAAAGTTAATACAGTATATGTATGCGGTTTCACAAGAAGATGTTGAACTTATGCTAATAGAGGATCCGCTCAGGAATCAAAAAAACCTTGGAATTATTGCGATTACCTTAGCCACTCGATATGCAATAGAAGGAAATCTGCCACCAGATATTGCTTTTGCTCATAGTATTTTATATATACAAACCCTGGAACAATTAGATAGTGTAGAATCTGTAAAGCGATTGTCAGGGGACGCTTTACGTACCTTTGCAGATCGTGTGAAAGAATACAATGCAAAAAAGTATTCTTACGCGGTTACTACATGTATAAAACATATTAATAAAAATGTTTACGATGGAATATCTCTGAATGAACTTGCTAATCATTTAGAAATTACGCCTACTTATCTGTCTAAACTATTTAAAAAAGAAATGGGAATTACTTTAAGCGAATATATTCAAAGGGAACGAGTGGAAGAAGCAAAGAAATTATTAACCCTCACTACTTATTCGTTATCAGATATCTGTGCTTGGCTTAACTTTAATGACCAAAGTTATTTTATAAGAGTTTTCAAAAAAATCACTAGCATGACTCCTAGGCAGTACCGTGAAAAATATACAATAATATAAGCTTGTTATTTGCTGTCTCCAATGTAAAGACTTAAACATGGGTGTAAGTACCCCAAAAGATGAAAATACTGGACTTATTACGCTAGAAAGAGTTTGTGATTTGTCTAGAAAAAGAACTTGTATTCAAATAGACGTATGAGATTAACCAGATATTATCTTGTTAGCGGAACAGTTTCAATTTTTAGGAGTTAGAAAAATAATGGAG
The DNA here is from genome assembly GCF_001816185.2 of Bacillus sp. RZ2MS9. Classification (NCBI taxonomy): domain Bacteria; kingdom Bacillati; phylum Bacillota; class Bacilli; order Caryophanales; family Bacillaceae; genus Bacillus; species Bacillus sp. RZ2MS9. The sequence goes on along the minus strand of NZ_CP049978.1, from coordinate 3,032,360 downwards.
AAACAAAGTATATCTATTTTTTTAATAACAATCATGTGCTGAATTTATCCCGCTATTTGCCGGGCAGTAAGACCTCCATCTAAAAATTCAGCGAAAGCAAAGAAGTTAGGTGGGGGGGCGGGCTGCCCGTAAAAGCCCGATTGGTGTGGGCTAATAATCAGTGGGGATGAACAAAACCCCCACTGATTAAAGTTGCACTTTATCGGTATAGTTCTGAATCAGATAAACTAGTCTGATGTCAGCTCAAACAAATAGCTCTTGAAGACTTTATAAACACATATGTGAGCAAAAGCTCAATGGAAATCTTTGTACCATATTGTTAATTTGAAAAAATATACTAACCGTTATTTTGCTAAAGGAAATAAAAAGACAGAAGGCTGCAAAGTGTTCCAAGGAAGCTTTGCAGCTTTTTTGTAATTTAAAACCTATGTTTATAACGAAGATAAGTTTATAGACTAATATCTTCATACTGGATATTTATTAATAATGATATTAGGATTTTTGTGAAAAATCAATAATGTAACATATATTACTAAATATATCTACATTTTATGCAATTATACATAAGTAAATAAAGGTAAAAAAGTATAAAAAGACCTATTATATTATTCTATAAGTATTTTTTCTAAAATAAAATTTCTTGGTTGAGCTAAAATAGTTATTTTTAACCGTATACACATTAATTTGTAATCATTCCAATTACAGAAATGAAATTTACGAATAACTATATTTATATAATTTTTTTCGGGACATATTTTTATTTAACAGTGAATTATCGAGCTTAATCGACAAAATTTTTCTATTTACGCATTAAAAATTTAATGTTTTAATGAACAACATAACTGGTATGACCAGACAGAAAGGAGAAGGTTACGCTAATAGGAATTATAGTGAAGTTATAAGTAACATTATGTCTTTAATAATTTTCTAAATAGTCAATTTATTTACGAGAGGTCAAGAATCAAATTGGTAATAAACGTGTTCTAAGTTTCTGCATAACAAAAGTGAAGTTATTCCGCAATAAAAGTATAAGCAATGTACAGTATAATTTCATCTTTTGTTGTCTAGTAAGGAGTTTGCTGACAAAACTAAGAGGGATATTATCAAATTGAAATTAAACAATGTTATGACAAGATTAACTGTAAGCATTGGTTTATTGATCCTCACGATTCTGTAAGTTAAACCGCAACTTTAGGAAAGAATTAATAATTTACTACTCATAAGGTGCCTGATTCAAATATAGTTAATAAATTTTTGTTATTTATATTTTAAAAAATAGAGTATCGAAATGAGAGATAAATAAAATCCTTATATCCTATTAGAAGTAAAAAACAACGATATTAACGTATCTGAAAGATTTCTCCTTCTTATCCAGTTTACAAAGAGAGCGGTCGTACAAGTTATATGAATTAAGTTATAAAAACAATGGTAAAGGAGTGTACGGAATGAAAACTAAAATAATGACAGGATTTTTAATAACATCCATTGTAACTGGAGCAACTATTCCTATCAATACTCTCGCAACACCAATCGTTCAAGCAGAAACTCAACAAGAAAACATGGATATTTCTTCATCATTACGAAAATTAGGTGCGCATTCTAAATTAGTCCAAACGTATATTGATCAATCTTTAATGAGTCCTAATGTACAGCTAGAGGAAGTCCCAGCTTTAAATACCAATCAATTCCTAATCAAACAAGATATGAAGGAATGGTCATCGGAACTCTATCCACAGTTAATTCTATTAAATTCAAAAAGTAAAGGATTTGTAACAAAATTTAATAGTTATTACCCGACATTAAAATCGTTTGTAGACAATAAAGAAGATAGAGAAGGGTTTTCGGATAGACTTGAAGTACTTCAAGAAATGGCTATGACGAATCAAGAAAATGCGCAACGACAAATCAATGAATTAACAGATCTTAAATTACAGCTTGATAAAAAATTAAAAGATTTTGATACTAATGTGGCAACTGCGCAAGGCATACTAAGTACAGATGGAACAGGAAAAATAGATCAGTTAAAAAATGAAATATTAAATACCAAAAAAGCAATTCAAAATGATTTACAGCAAATTGCATTAATACCAGGGGCTTTAAATGAACAGGGATTTGCTATATTCAAAGAAGTTTATAGTCTTTCAAAAGAAATTATTGAACCGGCTGCTCAAGCAGGGGTGGCAGCGTATAACAAAGGAAAAGAAATTAACAACTCTATTTTAGAAGCGGAGAAAAAAGCGGCGCAAGAAGCGACAGAACAAGGTAAAACTGCTCTAGAGATTGAAGCAGCAAAAAAAGCAGCTCGTGAAGCAATTGAGAAAAGCAAACAAGGTGAAATAGCAGCCGCAGCCGCAGCAAAAACACAAGAGTATGACCTGATGAAGGTCATTGATACCGAAAAGATTAAGAAAACATTTGGCGTTTTTGCTGAAGTAAATAAATTAACAGCAGAACAGCGAGCATATTTAGATGATTTAGAGAAACAAAATCAAAAAATATATGATTTAACAACGAAATTATCAATAGCTGATTTACAAAAATCAATGCTTCTTCTTACACAAAATGATTTGCATACGTTTGCAAATCAAGTAGATGTAGAACTGGATCTACTAAAGCGCTATAAAGAAGATTTAAATCTAATAAAAAATAGTATTACAAAATTATCCACTAATGTTGATACAACTAACGAGCAGTCTCAAAAAGATACATTAAGACAATTAAAAAATGTAATAAGTTACCTTGAAGAACAAGTATATAAATTTTAATATTGCGTTTTTTGGTAATTCATAAAGATTATAAGCATTTAGCGAAAGAAGGAGAATAGTCATGAAAAAATTTCCATTCAAAGTATTAACTTTAGCTACATTAGCAACAGTTATAACTGCTACTACCGGTAACACTATTCATGCATTTGCACAAGAAACGACCGCTCAAGAACAAAAAGTAGGCAATTATGCATTAGGCCCCGAAGGACTGAAGAAAGCATTAGCTGAAACAGGGTCTCATATTCTAGTAATGGATTTATACGCAAAAACAATGATTAAGCAACCAAATGTAAATTTATCTAATATCGATTTAGGCTCAGAGGGGGGAGAGTTGCTCAAAAATATTCACCTTAATCAAGAGCTGTCACGAATCAATGCGAATTACTGGTTAGATACAGCGAAGCCACAGATTCAAAAAACTGCTCGTAATATTGTAAATTACGATGAACAATTTCAAAATTATTACGACACATTAGTAGAAACTGTACAAAAGAAAGATAAGGCAGGTCTAAAAGAGGGTATAAATGATTTAATTACTACAATCAATACAAATTCAAAAGAAGTTACAGATGTGATTAAGATGCTACAAGACTTCAAAGGGAAACTATATCAAAATTCTACAGATTTTAAAAATAATGTTGGTGGTCCGGATGGGAAAGGTGGATTAACTGCAATATTAGCAGGTCAACAGGCAACGATTCCACAACTTCAAGCTGAAATTGAGCAACTTCGTTCTACTCAGAAAAAACATTTTGATGATGTATTAGCATGGTCAATTGGTGGTGGATTGGGAGCAGCTATTTTAGTTATTGCAGCTATTGGAGGAGCGGTAGTTATTGTTGTAACTGGCGGTACAGCAACACCGGCTGTTGTTGGTGGACTCTCGGCTCTTGGTGCAGCTGGTATCGGTCTAGGAACAGCGGCTGGTGTCACAGCATCTAAGCATATGGATTCCTATAATGAAATTTCTAACAAAATCGGAGAATTAAGTATGAAAGCAGATCGTGCTAATCAAGCAGTTCTTTCGCTTACTAACGCGAAAGAAACATTGGCATATTTATACCAGACTGTAGATCAAGCGATATTGTCTCTAACAAATATTCAAAAGCAATGGAATACAATGGGCGCAAATTATACAGATTTATTGGATAATATCGATTCTATGCAAGACCACAAATTCTCTTTAATACCAGATGATTTAAAAGCCGCTAAAGAAAGTTGGAATGATATTCATAAAGATGCAGAATTCATTTCAAAAGATATTGCTTTTAAACAGGAGTAGAACTGAAATTTAAAACCTAAATTGGAGGAAAATGAAATGATAAAAAAAATCCCTTACAAATTACTCGCTGTATCGACGCTATTAACTATTACAACCGCTAATGTAGTTTCACCAGTAACAACTTTTGCAAGTGAAATTGAACAAACGAATAATGGAGATACGGCTCTTTCTGCAAATGAAGCGAGAATGAAAGAGACCTTGCAAAAGGCTGGATTATTTGCAAAATCTATGAATGCCTATTCTTATATGTTAATTAAGAATCCTGATGTGAATTTTGAGGGAATTACCATTAATGGATATGTAGATTTACCTGGTAGAATCGTACAAGATCAAAAGAATGCAAGGGCACATGCCGTTACTTGGGATACGAAAGTAAAAAAACAGCTTTTAGATACACTGAATGGTATTGTTGAATACGATACAACATTTGATAATTATTATGAAACAATGATAGAGGCGATTAATACAGGGGATGGAGAAACTTTAAAAGAAGGGATTACAGATTTACGAGGTGAAATTCAACAAAATCAAAAGTATGCACAACAACTAATAGAAGAATTAACTAAATTAAGAGACTCTATTGGACACGATGTTAGAGCATTTGGAAGTAATAAAGAGCTCTTGCAGTCAATTTTAAAAAATCAAGGTGCAGATGTTGATGCCGATCAAAAGCGTCTAGAAGAAGTATTAGGATCAGTAAACTATTATAAACAATTAGAATCTGATGGGTTTAATGTAATGAAGGGTGCTATTTTGGGTCTACCAATAATTGGCGGTATCATAGTGGGAGTAGCAAGGGATAATTTAGGTAAGTTAGAGCCTTTATTAGCAGAATTACGTCAGACCGTGGATTATAAAGTAACCTTAAATCGTGTAGTTGGAGTTGCTTACAGTAATATTAATGAAATGCACAAGGCGCTTGATGATGCTATTAACGCTCTTACTTATATGTCCACACAGTGGCATGATTTAGATTCTCAATATTCGGGCGTTCTAGGGCATATTGAGAATGCAGCTCAAAAAGCCGATCAAAATAAATTCAAATTCTTAAAACCTAATTTAAATGCAGCGAAAGACAGTTGGAAAACATTACGAACAGATGCTGTTACATTAAAAGAAGGAATAAAGGAATTAAAAGTGGAAACTGTTACTCCACAAAAATAGGGAAATATTAATTCTGTTGTAAAGTGAACTAAAACATAGAAAGTCTATGATTACACTGTTAAACAGAAAAGTAATAATTAATAAATCCTTATATAACAGAAAGGCGGAGTCTCATTAAAGACTTCGCCTTTCAATTATATATAAGTATGATTCGAATAAAAAATAACCTTGTAGTTTAATTGCTTTTTTAAAATTTGCAACAGAATCGGTTAATTTGAAGCAGATTATATACATTTTCTTTAATACTTAATGATTTGAAGGCTGCTAAAGAAAGTTCAAACGATACTGATAAAAGATGTAGAACTCATTTTGAAAGACATCGCTTTTTAATAAGATTAGAACTTGAAACCATACCTTATATAGGAGGAATACGAAATGATGAAAAAAATCCCTCATAAACTACTCGCTGTATCAGCATTTTTAACTATAACAACTACTTATGCAGTCATACCACTAGAAACTTTTGCAATTGAAATTGAACAAACGAACACTGAAAATATGTCTTTTTCAGCAAATGAAGAACAGATGAAAAAAGCTTTGCAAGATGCTGGTTTATTTGCAAAAGCTATGAATGAATATTCTTATTTGCTAATTAATAATCCAGATGTGAGTTTTGAAGGAATAACTATTAATGGAAATGCAGATTTACCTAGTAAAATTGTACAAGATCAAAAGAATGCAAGAGCACATGCTGTTACATGGAATACACAAGTAAAAAAACAGCTTTTTGATACATTGACAGGCATTATAGAATACAATACAAAATTTGAAAATTATTATGAAACATTAGTAGAGGCGATCAATACTGGAAATGGAGATACTTTAAAAAAAGGGATTACAGATTTACAGGGAGGAATTCAACAAAATCAAAAGTCTGCAAAAGCATTAAAAGAAGAATTAATTCAATTAAAAAATGCTATTGGAGAAGATGTTAGAACATTTGGAAGTCATAAAGAGACATTGCAATCGATTTTAAAAAACCAAGGTGCTGATGTGGAGGCTGACCAAAAGCGTCTAGAGGACCTTTTAGGACAAGTAAAATATCAGAAAGACATAGAATCTAAGGGCTTAGACATGGTTAAAATCCCCTTTATTCCAACCTTGATTGCTGGTGGCATAATGATAGGTGATGCAAGAGGTAAGTTAGGTTGGCTAGAACCTGAATTAGCAAAATTGCGTCAGACTGTAGATTATAAAATAACATTGAATCGTGTAGTTGGAGTTGCATTTCATAATATTAGTGATATGCATAGTATGCTTGATAGTGCTATCACTGCTCTTACTTATATGTCTACGCAATGGGAGGATTTAGATTCTCAATATTCGGGTGTACTGGGACATATTGATAAAGCTGATCAAAAAGCTGATCAAAATAAATATAAATTCTTAACCCCTAGCTTGAATGCAGCGAAAAACAGTTGGAAAACATTAAAAACAGATGTTGTCACTTTGCAAGAAGGGATAAAAATTGCAGAGAAAAAAGAACAGGATTTTTTGAATCAGCTTCGTCCATCAAACGTTTTCTACTTTTATAAAAAAATTCATAACGCATACACTTTTGAAATAAAGACTGGAACAAATGCGCCAAATGCGTCTTATAAAGTTATGAATTTAACTAAAAACACTGTTCATAATATGTGGAGTGGAGGGGCTAATACTAACATGTGGGCTGATTGGCTTTCATTCAATCCAAATGATGAATTTGCGGTAGTAGCAGTAGTGGATGGTAAAGAATATTTTGTGTATAAAGACAAAGTACAAAATATAATGAACTGAATCTGAAAGTAACGAAGTAATTGGAGCTGGACAATAAACTAGACAACAAGTTAATTGAAAAATCTCCTTATATCCTAGAATATTTTGCTCAAGAAAAAGAATTTGTTCAGCGAAAAAGTAAATATTGAACAAAGGAGTTAGTTGTCTTATGTGTATGGTTTTACCGAAAGGTTTCAAGTACATTACTCATACAATTATGTAGTTATCCTGAAGCATCTACAGGTGTTCTTATCGACCTTGAAGAACTACTTAGCTTCCTAAGTTGAGTGATTTTATGCAAAATTAAGTAAACGTTTTTGTACATAGATTAGTTGACATTTATATAGTTTTTTTCTATTTTTAAAGATAGTTTTGTTTTTTATGTTATTTTTCAAAAATGACTGCTGAAATTTCTATATTCATCACTCAGCATATAATCATTGTTTGATGAAATGACATACCACGTCCCTTAGAGTTTCAGACATATTACGATAAATTAAAGAAAAAAGATAATAGTAGTCAACGGTTACTATTATCTTTTTTGAACTATTTTTCATTAAAATATCTCATCTGCTGTGCCCCTTATTTACTTTTCTAGATTTTATCCTAGTTTAAAATTTATGCATTTGAACTGTTTATACAATTTGTAGGATTTTTAGCTTTTTTGTCGAATACACTTAATGCAAGGAGGGACATTACATGATTATTAAAGATTATTTCATCAACCTTTCTATTTTTTCTTTATTAGTTAGCGCAGCAATATTTATTCAAGTGTTTACAATTAATTCTAGTCGATATTTTGAAAAGCTCTATGGAGGGATTATTGCAGTTACGTTAATGTTCTTTTCTTTTCCATACATGGGATTTTCCTACGATCTTCGAGTTGTTCCTCTTATTCTATCTTTTATTTACTTTGGTCGTATTGCTGGTTGGATTACGTTAATTAGCATAATTGTAATGCGTATCTTTTACACAGGAGGGTACTGGGAACCTCCTGTGATTGCTTATTTAGGTATGGGGATTCTATTTTCTACCTTTAAAACTTATTTTAAAAAACTACATCCTTTTAAAAGTGCATCGTTATATTTTTCTGTTTTTATTGGAATAAAGTGGTTAGTTGGCGTATTATTTAATACTACATTACTTTACACAGGAGGCTTATTATATATAGCGTTAGGACTTTTAATTGGGCTATTTCTTATGGAAGCCTACCGGAGATTGTATTATTTAACACAGGACTTATCTAAAATGAATCGAGAATTAAAAAAATCGAAGCAAGAACTTGCAGATACCGTACATGAGCTTCAAGGAGGAATTTTTAAATTTAAAAAAGTGGGTAAGCACTTTATACACACTTTATGTGATGGACAGTTTTATTATCAAAACGGATTTTATTCTGAACAGGTGGTAGGAAAAAGCTTACGTACTATTGATGCTTCTATTGTTCCTCCACATTTAGTTCCACAATTGATGAAGTACTATCTTCAGGCATGGGAAGGAAAAGAAATTATATTTGAATTACCTTGGCCAAATGATAAAACTATTATTCTTATTGCGCTTAGGCCGATTAAACGAAATGGACAAGTTATTGAAGTTGTTGGTTCTACAGTTGATATAACCGAAAGGAAAAAGGTAGAATCAGAATTAAGCGCTACCAAAGAATTATTGGAATCATTTATAAAGCACAATCTAGATGCTATTACCATTTCTGATCGAGAAGGGCATATTTTACAAGCGAATAAAGCTTATGAAAAGATATTTGGGTGGTCATCACAAGAAATCATAGGTAAGAGATTACCTTGTGTACCAGATTTTTTAATGGAAGAATCGCTTAAAAATATTCAGAAAATTCTAACAGGTGAATCTGTGGTTACTAGATTAGAAACTGTTAGACAAAGGAGCGATGGGAGTCTTCTTGATGTCAGTCTGACAGTTTCTCCTATACTAGATGTAAGAGGAAATGTGATAGCTTTATCAGCAATATGTAGAGACATCTCTGAAAGAAAACAAGCAGAAAGAGAACGACATCGATTACACCAGCAATTAAGAGATAGTGAAATGAAGTACCGTGCACTAATTGAACAAGCAACTGATGCGGTATATGTAGTAGAGCTGAATGAAGATAATGCTCCAAGTCGATTTATTGAGGTAAACCCTGTTGGGTGTAGAAGATTTGGATATAGTAGAGAAGAGTTGCTCTCATTATCATTTTCAAATGTAGTACCACAAGATTCTCAAATAATCGTAAGGTTATTTGAAAAAATTAAAAAGGGACAAACTTCCTTCACTTTGCAAGATGAATATGTTTTTCCAACAGGAAAAGTAATAACAACTGAGTTTAGTGTTCGTGTTTTTAACTTAAATGGTAAAAAAGTTTTCCTAAGTATTTCTCGTGATATCACTGAACGGCTAAAAACAGAAGAATTATTACGAAAATCTGAAAAACTTGCTGTTGTAGGACAATTAGCGACTGTAATGGCTCATGAGATTAATAATCCATTAACTGCAATGAAAGGGTTCATGCAATTACTAAAATCAACGGAAAATGAAAATAATCAAAGTTATATAAATATAGTATCATCAGAGATTGAGCGTATAGAGAGTATTACAACTGAATTTATGGCGGTAGCCAAACCACAGGTGGTAAAAATAAAACCTAATGATATTAGTGTGCTAATGGATCAAGTTTTAATGCTACTACACCCTCAAGCAATGATGAATAATATAAAAATTAGAATTGATCTTAACCCTGGTATTCCATTGATTTCATGTGAAGGAAATCAATTAAAGCAAGTATTTGTTAATATATTAAAAAATGCAATTGAATCTATGCCGATGGGAGGAGAAATTCTCATTCAATTAAATATACTTGATAATAATCAATTAAGTATTCGTTTTATCGATCAAGGGTGTGGGATTCCAAAAGAACGTATACCATACCTCGGAGAACCTTTTTATAGTATTAAAGAAGAGGGGATTGGCTTAGGGTTAATGATCTGTTATAAAATCATTGAAACACATCAGGGAAAGGTATTTATTGAGAGTGAAGTGAATAAGGGAACTACAGTTGAAGTCACTCTCCCTATTTGTACACTTCAAAATTAATATGTTCTTTTACTGAAATTTTTTAAGAAACCATACAGAATGTAATGATAATGTTACTTAATGAAATAATAAAGAGAAGAACACTGGTAAATGTACCCTATAGAATAGACACTTGAAAAAGCCTGTTATAAAAACATCCTTTCTTTAGAACCAAAAGAAAGGATGTTTTTAATATTGTAATTTTTCTTGGGGATATTTCAAATTTTTACTTGTAATACATTTTTTAACTAATTTTGGTTAAGTTAGTTAAAAAGGCATTATTTTTAATGAGCATATTGACATATAAATATCCCTCATTTTTAAAATAGAAATTTTTAAAAACTATATATAGGTTCTTTTTGAAAGGAAGGGTATTATCAATTGAAACCACATGAAAAAGTACCTGTTCACTCTATAAAATCTTTGCAGGAATTAATGCAATTACTAAAAAAATCTAAAGATTTTATAACGTTGGAGATCGCTTCAAACAAATCCTCTATAGTCATTTCATATTTTAGAACCTTAATCGATGTAAATATATTTCATGAAGAGGTTTTAACTTATATAAAAGAGAAGAGCTGCGATTCATTACAAGATATTCGGTCTGTCTTACCCTTTGAAAATTCAAAAATAACAAATCAAATTGAAGATATTCAGGATAGTATTTTAAATGGCTATATACTTATTCAGTTCGATACAGATAAACTAAATTGTTTGTTAGTAAATGTGTCAAAGAAAGAAAAAAGGGATATTACAAAAGCTGAAATTGAATACAATATTGTGGGTCCGCAAATCGCATTTGTCGAAGATTTAGATGTAAATTTAAATTTAGTACGTAGAAAGCTCCCAACACCTTATTTACAAATGAAGGAATTGAAAGTAGGCTCTCTCTCTAACACAACTGTTGCGATTGTATTTATTGAGGGAATTGTAAATGATCAAAATCTACAAGAAATTATAAAAAGGGTAAGTCAAATAAAAACAGACCATGTTTTGGATAGTACTTATTTGATGCAGTTAATTGCAGACAACCCGAATTCTATATTCCCTCAATTTTTGAATACAGAACGTCCGGACCGTGTGGCAGCTGTATTAGCAGAAGGGAAAATTGCACTTTTTGTAGATGGCTCGCCTTATGCCATCACTCTTCCAACAACATTAATTGATTTTTTTTCTACGACAGAAGATTACACCATGCCTTGGATTATAGCCTCTTTTTTTCGTCTATTAAGGCTTTTTGCTTTTATATTTTCTGTCTTAACGACGCCATTATATGTCTCGATCTTAACATATCATTACGAGCTTATCCCAAAAGAACTTCTAGAAACGTTAATCATATCGAGAAGTAAAGTACCTTTTCCTCCATTAATTGAAGCACTTTTTTTAGAAATAACGATTGAATTACTGAGAGAAGCAGGGGCACGTTTACCAACTAAAGTGGGTTTAACTGTCGGTATCGTAGGTGGTATTGTAATTGGACAAGCATCGGTAGAAGCAAGTCTTACAAGTAACGTACTTATTATCATTGTTGCACTTTCAGCTCTTAGTTCATTTACAGCACCAATATATCGAATTGGTAATACAATTCGAGTAATTCGTTTTCCTTTTATAATATCTGCACACCTATTGGGCTTATTAGGAATTGTTTTAACAAGTTCTTTCCTTTTAGTACGCTTATTACGTACAGAATCATTAAGACGTCCTTATTTGTTCCCTTTTTATCCTACACGTCCTACAGATTGGAAAGACAGCATTATACGTATGCCAATCTCAGCGATGTTTCGACGTCCTATTTTTTCAAGGTCTAAACAGCGTTTTCGCTTTAATCCAGAAGAGGTAGAGAAAAATAAAATCATATCACGAAATGATTTTGATGATTGAATTTAACAGGGAGGAGCATTATGAAACAGATCCCAATTGAGTATCAAGTCTCGCCATATATGGTATTTTTTTTAATTATTACTATACAGTTGGGAGTTGGTATGCTTGGTTTTGAAAGGATTAGTGCAAAATTAGTTGGAAATGATGCGTGGATTAGCACGCTACTTTTTGGAATATCTGTTAATGTTATGATTTGGATCATATATCAGATTTTAAATCAGGGTAATGGAGACATCATTGCAATCAATCAAAACGTACTTGGAAAATGGATTGGTGGATTGCTCAACTTCATTTTTTTATCCTATATTGTATTGTTAGGTGCAACAACACTACATACTTATATCGAAGTAGTACATGTTTGGATGTTTCCTTCAATTTCATCTTGGGTTATAGCAGGGGCTTTTTTGGGTCTATGTTATTACATTGTTACTGGAGGATTTCGTGTAGTTGCCGGAATCGGCTTCTTTGGAATCGTTATCCCAAGCATTCTAATCTTCACATTTTTTTATCCTTTGCAGTATGCAGATTTCCAGAATTTATTTCCAATTGCACAGCATTCATTCCTAGAAATTATGAAAGGAATGAAAGGAAATATGTTTAGTTTTTTTGGATTTGAAATGTTATTGCTGTACTACCCATTTATTAAAAAGGCAAAAACGTCTCAAAAATATGCGCACTATGCAAATTTAGTAACGACTATTGTCTACACATACCTTATGATTTTAACTCTTGCATTTTTTAGTGAAAAACAACTAGCGAGTGCGATATGGGCATATTTAAGCATGATTAAAATTATACAATTTCCCTTTATAGAGCGGTTTGAATACATTATTGTTTCTGTTTGGGCTTTTTTTATATTACCCAATGTTTCCTTTACATTATGGGGAGTAAGTCGTGGTATAAAAGAGGCACTGGGAATAAAGCAAAAATATGTTTTGCCAGTTATCATCCTATTCATCTTTGTTTTATCATTTTTCTTGAATAATCGTAATAAAATTAACTTATTAAATACTTGGACAGGTCAAATGGGCTTTGTATATATATATGTATACCTACCTGTACTATGGCTAATTCAAACGGCCAAAATAAAGTTAAGGAGATAAACATGAAGCGATGGATACTTTTCCTTATATTAAGTGTCTTCTTAATAGGTTGTGCTAAAACGAAAATTGTGGATGACATTGACTTAGTTCAAGTTGCGGCATATGATACCGAAGCAGACGGTAAGCTAAAAGGAACCTTTGCGATTTCAGCTTATAAAGGAGGCGGGGAAGGTGAAACAAAAATCTATTCAGCATCAGGCCAGACTGGTAGAGAAGTTCTTGCAAGAGCATCCGAAAAATCTTCTGGACCTCTAGAGTTGGGGCAATTGCGTGTTATTATATTTAATGAAAAAATAATTGAAAAGGGAATGCAGGAAATTTTAGAGACTTTGAACCGAAATCCTAGTGTAGGAAATGCAATTTATTTAGCAATTACAAATGTAAAAGGGGAATCACTATTAAAGGGGAACTATTCTAAAGAAAAAGAAATTGCTTCCTATCTATCCTCTTTACTGGAGCAAAATATGGACAATGGAACGCAGCCCAAAACAAATTTTTTTATGTTTTTAAACCAACTTAATGATGATGCGAGAGATTCCTATTTACCGATAATATCTAAAAAAGGTAACGTGTTGGAGTTAGATGGAATAGCACTTTTTAAAAGATGTAAAATGGTTGATAAAGTGAACCCTAAAGATTTATTTGTATTTAAATTGTTGACAGATAATTTTAAACAAGGTACATACCAATTCAAACTACCTGGTTCTTCAAATACTTACGCTACGATAGAGAATATAAAAGCTAGAACAAAATATAAGATGGAGGGGAATAGTAAGCATCCATTCGTAAATGCTCATATTCAAGTTAAAGCTGAAATTCAAGAATTTACAAAAACAAAAAATCTAGATAATCCTAAAGAAATAAAAAAATTAGAAAAAATTATGGAAAAAGAAATAGAAAAAAAAGCAACTACATTGATAAAGAGATTTATTAAAAAAGACACAGATCCTATAGGACTTAGAAAGCTTGGTAGAACTCACGTAAGAAAATGGAACAGTCAAGAATGGGAAGAATCCTATAAAGATTTACGTTTTCGTGTAACAGCTGATGTAAAAGTAACCCAATCTGGTGTCACAGAATAAATCAAATAAGATATGGGAAATTTTAATAAAAAATATAGTCTCGCAGGAGATTAGGGAGAAGAGAAACGATTAACAAAGAATTTCATAAACATTAAGATGCTTTGTTAATCGTTTTTATACCTGTAGCTTTATCACTTATAGTAATCATAATTATAATAAAAGAACAACGAAACAAATTCCCGATACCACATAATTATAAGAGGACAATAAAGCATCAAGATATAATGTATGCTTTGTCTGGAAAAAAGAATTAAATACTTCAAGGTTAAACACTTAACTTTAAAATAGTAAATTCGTTGCTTGTAGCACTTCAACTAGACTGTGTCCCCGAAAGTTAGAAAGGTCGGTTTGTTAAGTAGCCTCTAGGGAATGAGCCTAGTACAATACCGGATTCATTCCCTTTTATTTTTCCTTGATTCTTTCATGATTATAGTACTTTATATACTTTGCTAATTCTTGTTTGAATTCTGTTATACTTTCAAATTCTCTCGATACAGAAATAGACATACAAAAACGCCATTCTTTCTTATAAATCTACAGAAAGAATGGCGTATTCTTCAAAAGTGAGTTCCTTTATTGAAAAGCTTTAGTTCTATATGACAGATAAAAGGGCAAGCAACGCTAAAATAGCGAGAAGTCCTTGTTTCATGATAATTGATTTATTGGATGTGAGACCTCCGAAAATAGCTGCTACCCCACACAAATGATGAAAAATAATTGAATCATATAACCAATGGGATTGTTTCCAAGTATAAGTCCCCAAATGAGGCCAGCTGCTAAGAATCTATTATATAAACCGTTTACAAATTAATTGTCTAAGTATTTCTAAGTTTAAAGAGTGCAGTGTCTTCGTTTTTTATTGAATTAACTTTTACATGTTGGTTCAATATTTTCTATTCTCTTGGAACTTAGTTCTCGTTTACTTCTCACAAAAGCAATAAAATCTATTATCTCTTCTGTTGACAGTGCTTCTCCATCTACTAAAAGTGTTGCATCTGGATCGTTTAGGAGTCTTGTAATATCAATTACATCTTTGTTTTGATGTGAATGTTCAATTCGACCTAATATATAATCTACAGATGTATCAAATAAATCGGCTATTTTAGATAAAGATTGTAATGAAGGTAATCTATAACCATTTTCATAACCAGCATAGGTGCTTTTCGCAATCCCAAGTCGATCTGCTGTCTCTTGTAAGGACCATTTTTGATTTTTTCTTAATTTAGATAAACGTTCCAGCATTCGTCTCATACCCCATCTAATTTTATTAAATTAATTATAGCATAGAAAAAGAATCAAGAATAGAAAAAAAGTACGCGTATTGAATACAAAATCTTGATTAATTCAAATTAAGTTCTATAATGATAAATATAAATACGCATTACGCGAACGATATATCGTTGTTTATTTTATGGAGGGGTTGTGTATGAAGAAAATTTTATTACTTGCAACTGGTGGGACAATTGCATCTGTGGAGGGGAATGAGGGGCTTGTTCCAGGATTGTCTGCTGAGGAATTATTGAATTATTTTTCGAAGTCTTCTCGAAACTTAGAAATAGATTGCAAAATCTTAATGAATATTGATAGTACCAATATGCAACCTGAGCACTGGAAAGAAATAGCTAATGCTGTTTTTAATCACTATGATGACTATGACGGGTTTGTGATTACACATGGAACGGATACGTTAGCTTATACATCTTCCGCGTTATCTTATATGCTGCAAGGTTTAAGAAAACCAGTTGTTTTAACAGGTTCACAAGTACCTATTAGTTTTAAAAAGACAGATGCAAAGAAAAATGTAGCTGATGCTCTTAGATTTGCCTGTGAGGATGTTGGCGGTGTGTTTATTGTTTTTGATAGTAGGGTGATTATTGGGACGAGAGCAGTTAAAATGCGAACAAAAAGTTATGATGCATTTGAAAGTGTGAATTATCCATATGTTGCGGAGGTAAATGAAGATGAAGTGAAATATCATTGGAAGCCAACGTCCTCCCATAATGAACTTTCAATAAATACTAATTTATGTACGGATGTTTTTCTTATGAAATTGTATCCAGGTACAAAACCAGAGATATTTGATTGTTTAAAAGATTTGTATAAAGGAATTATTATTGAAAGTTTTGGAAACGGTGGATTACCTTTTGAAGGAAGGAACTTGCTTTCGAAAATTCAAGAGTTGACTGAAATGGGGATTGCTGTAGTGATTACTACTCAATGCCTGGAAGAAGGAGAAGACATACTTCTCTATGAAGTAGGACGGAAAGTGGCACAACATCAAGTAATATTGTCTGGAGATATGAATACGGAAGCCATCATAGCAAAATTGATGTGGGCGCTTGGGAAAACTAATAAATTAGAAGAGATTAAAAAAATTATTGAAGAGCCTTTAGCCTACGATTTAACAATAAAATCTGATAAGGATTGGTAATGACTTCATATGATTTATTTAGGTTTTACATTTAATATGGAGGAGAAATTAAAATGGCAATGACAAACAAGAACGTGCGAGTGGAGAATGATTTTTTGGGAGGAAAGGAATTACCTATTGAGGCATATTACGGAATTCAGACTTTACGCGCTGTTGAAAATTTCCCGATTACAGGGTACAAAATTCATGAAAGTTTAATTAGAGCGTTCGCAATTGTAAAAAAAGCAGCAGCGCTTGCTAATACAGATGTAGGAAGATTGGAATTGAACAAGGGTGGCGCGATCGCAGAAGCTGCTCAAGAAATTCTTGATGGAAAATGGCACGATCATTTCATCGTCGATCCAATCCAAGGCGGAGCAGGTACTTCAATGAACATGAATGCAAATGAAGTCATTGCCAATCGTGCTCTTGAATTATTAGGAATGGAAAAGGGAGACTATCATTATATTAGTCCAAATAGTCATGTGAACATGGCGCAATCAACAAATGATGCATTCCCAACGGCGATTCATATCGCAACGTTAAATGCATTAGAAGGCTTATTACAAACGATGGGTTATATGCATGATGTATTTGAATTAAAAGCAGAACAGTTTGACCATGTTATTAAAATGGGGCGTACACATTTACAAGATGCGGTGCCAATTCGTCTTGGACAAGAGTTTAAAGCATACTCTCGCGTACTTGAACGTGATATGAAACGAATTCAACAATCGCGTCAACATTTATATGAAGTAAATATGGGGGCAACTGCAGTTGGTACAGGCTTAAATGCAGATCCAGAATATATTGAAGCAGTTGTAAAACATTTAGCTGCAATTAGTGAACTACCGCTTGTTGGTGCAGAAGATTTAGTAGATGCGACGCAAAATACGGATGCTTATACTGAAGTATCTGCAGCACTTAAAGTATGTATGATGAATATGTCTAAAATCGCGAATGACCTTCGCTTAATGGCATCAGGTCCACGTGTTGGCTTAGCGGAAATTATGTTACCAGCTCGTCAACCAGGTTCATCTATTATGCCAGGGAAAGTAAACCCTGTTATGCCAGAAGTTATTAATCAAATTGCGTTCCAAGTAATAGGTAATGATCATACAATTTGCCTTGCTTCAGAAGCAGGACAATTAGAATTAAACGTGATGGAACCAGTACTTGTTTTCAACTTACTGCAATCGATTAGCATTATGAATAACGGTTTCCGTGCCTTTACAGATAATTGCTTAAAAGGAATTGAAGCGAATGAAGAGCGCTTAAAAGAGTATGTTGAGAAAAGTGTAGGAATTATTACAGCTGTGAACCCTCATATTGGTTATGAAGCAGCAGCTCGCGTTGCGAAAGAAGCAATCGCGACAGGGCAATCCGTTCGAGAACTTTGTGTGAAAAATGGTGTATTGTCACAAGAGGACTTAGAATTAATTCTAGATCCATTCGAAATGACACACCCAGGGATTGCAGGAGCAATTCTTTTAAAGAAAAATTAAAAGAAGAGGGGGGACAAGTCCCTCCTCTTTGTTTACAATATAGGGATGTTATACGTGAATAGAGGTAGGGAGATTATAAGTAAGTATACAGTGGCGTTTAATGGTTCATAGAAACAACATTAAGAGGAGCAGAAATATGATCAACACCACTTTTAAATAAAGAGGATTTATTAAAATATCCTATCATGTTAACAACAAGTTTACATGAATCTTTAT
Source organism: Bacillus sp. RZ2MS9 (assembly GCF_001816185.2). NCBI lineage: Bacteria > Bacillati > Bacillota > Bacilli > Caryophanales > Bacillaceae > Bacillus > Bacillus sp. RZ2MS9. The sequence continues at coordinate 3,014,113 of NZ_CP049978.1, read as the reverse complement.
AAATAACTATGACCAACCATGAATCAATAGTTGGCCATAATGATCTTAAAGACCCATATCTTTTAATCCAGGACTATGCTCATTTGGTATTTCAGGAAGTTCTGGTACAGGAAAACCTTTTGGCGGGTCAGTTACTGCTAATGTTCCTTTGTTTCTACTTGGTGATTCACCTTGGAATATTTCTCCCATTCTTGTTGGATCTAAACTAAAATTAAATTGTGCGTTATGGAATCCCATGTCTACATACTTTCTGCACTCTGGGTATTTATTAATATCATAGTTGGGCACAGGGAAGAGTTTCCCCCATTCAACACCCAATGTCTCTAAAGCTTTTGCGAAAGCATTTTGATGTGCATTATCACGTACAATTAAAAATGCAAGTGTTTCTCTAAAAGTTTGATTGGAACTCATTTCATAAATTCTAGTTTTTTAAAGTACACCTCTTTTAAGTTAGTTAACATTGTTATCGTGTCCGCTGTTTGGTTACTTAATACTTTAATTCATGTTTTTATCAATTAATTATTATCTCAAAATGAAAAATTTTTGAAAATAACTATTTTAGATGTGAGATGAAAATAGGGGATAGATACTTAGCATTTAATAAAAAAAGATAAGATTACGAAATGTAATCTTATCTTTTCATTAAGAATAATGAATTGTAGCTTCAAGGCTTCAGAATGACTTTTATACAATCATCTTCACGATTATTAAAAATTTGATAACCGTAGCTCGCTTCTTCAAGGGGGATTTTGTGTGTAATAATCTCTTTTGGATCAAATTCTTTATTTGTTATTTTTTTAAATAGTTCTGGCATAAAATGAATGACAGGTGCTTGTCCCATTTTAAGATTAATATTTCTAACCCAAAATGCTCCGAGTGGAAATGCATTATAATTGCCACCATAAACGCCAGTCATTTGAACCGTTCCATATTTTCTTACGGCTTTCGTAGCTATTTGAATAGGGCCGAGAGTTCCGCCTTGTAATTTCAATTTTTGTTCCAGAAATTCTAGTGGCGATTTTTTTCCATCCATCCCCACACAATCAATAACTACATCGGCACCACCATGAGTAATTTCCTTTAAATGTTCTCCCATATCGGGGAATTTTGTAAACTCAAATACCTCAACATTGTTAATCTTTTTTGCATAATTCATCCGATAATCTAAGTAATCCACTGCAATTACACGTTTAGCACCTTGCATCCAAGCAAATTTTTGTGTCATTAATCCAACAGGTCCACAACCAAGGACGATAACAGTATCACCTGGCTTAACGCCTGCGTTTATTACACTCCAATAGGCTGTAGGTAAAACATCTGATAAAAATAGTAGGGATTCATCTTCAAGCTCGCATGATTCCGGTATAACAAATGGAGTGAAATTGCCAAATGGAACTTTTAAATATTCTGCTTGTCCGCCTGGATGATTACCAAATTTCTCCGTATAACCAAAGTATCCACCAGAATCGTAATGAGGATTTGAGTTATCACATTGACTTTCCATTTCATGTTGGCAATAGAAACAATGTCCACAAGAAACGTTGAAGGGGATGACAACACGATCGCCTTTTTTCACTTTAGTGACATCTGGCCCGACTTCTTCAACGATTCCCATTGGTTCATGGCCGATAATGTATCCTTGAGGTAAGGGCATGTTACCTTGATATAAATGTAAATCAGAACCGCAAATAGCGGTTGAAGTAATTCTTACAATAATATCATCTTTTTTCTCTAACTTTGCATCATCAACTTGTTTAACTTGTACTTGATTTGGTCCTTGATAGGTTACAGCTTTCATCTCATATCTCCTTTTGGATTATGTCTCAAAACATAATTTTATTTAATCTCTTGGTGAAATAGAAATCTTTCTTTTATTTACTGAAGGGAATTAGGAAGTATACATAGTGTTGTTATGAAAGTATGTTATATCAGTTATTCTTTCTTATATGTTTTGCCCTACTTTAAGAAAAAAATCAATTTTTATTCATAATCTAATTCCCATAAAAAGGATAATTATTATTTCATAATTTGTAGCATATTAAAAACATCGGAGGTGAAATAAGATGGCAAACAATAATAGTGGAAGTCGTAATGAATTGTTAGTTCGAGGTGCTGAACAAGCTCTTAATCAAATGAAATATGAAATTGCACAAGAGTTTGGTGTACAACTTGGTGCAGATACAACAGCTCGTGCAAACGGATCTGTTGGTGGCGAAATTACAAAACGTTTAGTAGCAATGGCAGAACAACAACTTGGTGGTAGAGCTAACCGCTAAGTAAATTGGCTTAAAATATAGCAAATATGTAAATCAATTTCTTTTGTGTATTCATAAAAATAAAAAACCTTATATTAAACAGATACTCACTCAAAGATTATTGATAATCTTCTTTCATAATCTTTGAGTATTTAATTTGTAAACTACTTTCCTAAACAATAAACACGCGGTGTTGGAAAGGTGTTTTCCATGCATAGTAGAAAATCTTTTGCAGGAAAAAGCATACTTAAAAATTTGATTTCAATATTGAAATCAATATTTATTATGATATTTTCGAAAGGTAGGAATTTAAAAATGGGTATATTAAGTGGAAATCCTCAAAATGAACCGTTACATTACGGTGAAGTATTTGACATTTGGAGCTATCTTCTTGCTGCACAGGGTGCGATTGCAAGCCATCAAGTATTTATGAATCATACAGGTGATGAAGACTTGAAGAAGTTTTTAGAAGGCTTAATTGAAAATGATATGAATTCGGAAATAGAAGAATTAAAAGCTCTTTTAAAGATTAATGGGGTCGCTTTACCGCCTGCTCCTCCAGAACGACCAGTTGCATCTATCGAAGACATTCCTCCGGGAGCACGTATTAATGATGTTGAAATTGCTGCTGCTGTTTCTGCAGGATTAGCAGCTGGACTTGTGACATGTAGTCAAGTGATGGGAAAATGTCTTCGAGAAGATGTAGGGATGCTATTTGGCCAATTTCATATGAAAAAAGCGCAGGCAGGTGTAACTCTGCTACGTTTAAGTAAGAAAAAAGGGTGGGTAGTTCCACCTCCGTTACATGTAAGAAATTCTGATCAAGCTTAATAAACAAAAATAAAAAAGTGGCATTGGCCACTTTTTTATTTTTTAGATGTATCCTCAAGCTTGGATTTATTTATTGTGGAAGAATCTATATATTCATCTGATATTTCCATAGCATATTTATCATGATGAATATGATTGCGATTTTTTAATTCATCGTCGTTACGTAGCACTAGCCTCTTCATATAAATATGGAAGAAAACTTCTGTTCCACCAATAATTAAAGCGGCTATAAATGAAGAAAGTCCAATGTTACGAGTAGCATCTAAATTAGTAAACAAGGATGTTAGTAACCAAGTTCCGAAAAAGCTTAAGCCGAAATCTGCCATTGTAGCAATCATATTTCCGTATTTAGGTAAAATGAAGAGGTCTCCGATTAAATAGGCAGCTCCCGTAAGAAAAAGAGAAATTAGTAATACTCTAGGAATTGAAATGCCTTGAAAGATACTGAGCATGATTAGCAATACTGCAGTTATCGCTGTGTATTTAATTAATAAGGCAACAATATGTTTCATCATTTTCCTCCATTGTTTAAACGTATATGGAATACAATATTTCATTAAAAACGGATTATGCTTTTATATAGCGTAACCCGTTTTAATCACCCCTTAATGGTAAGAAGTACAACCTGGGTAAGAAGCAGGCTTATACTATGGATAGTATTTGCGGAATATCGAGCTTTATTCATAAAGGGTAGTTCCATTCTTATAATAGAGATGTTGCCTAAGTACAGTGTTTTTTCATATTAAACTTAATATTCGTTGGTGTTTTAATTCATTAATATAAAAATAAACAAAGTATTTCCGCATTTAATGCATCTTTTTATCTATATATTTTCCGTAATCAGGTACAGCAATTTTATCAAATTCTTGAACGAGTGTTTTGAGGCTTGTTCATAGCAATTCACCTGACATTGGTATCCCATGTCCAGTAATAGCGACTAGAGGCTTTAATTCTTCTAATTTAATGACTGATTCTTTAGCTGCTTTCCAGTCTGTTGTTAAATAACGAGGGGGTCCGCTTATTTCCTGTTCTTGAGTTATTACTTTATACAGATACTCCTGTTTCACTGTAACAAAAGCGTCCCCAGCAATTAAAGTTCGGTCTTTCTCTCTGAATAATGAAATATGCCCAGGAGTATGCCCTGATGTATGAATCCATCTAAAATCTGGCATATGGGGAACAGTTCCATCGGTAGGTAGTGCTTTTACGCTATTTCCTAAATCAATCGGTTCATTAGGGAACAGGGGAGACATTTTCGCTACCATACCACCTTCAACTGTAGGGTCTGGTTCTGGATAGCTTTGTTGTCCAGTCAAAAACGGTATCTCCATTTGATGGGCATAGACTGGAACATCCCAATATTTAATGAGTTCAATTATTCCTCCAACATGATCAAAATGCCCATGAGTTAAAATAATTGCTTTTGGGCGACTATTGGTACCAAATCGATCTTCAGCGATAGAGATAATTTCATTTGCACATTTAGGCATTCCAGCATCAACTAAAACAAAATCATTGGTCTGAGGATTTCCAACAAAGCATATATTGACGATTTGAATCGTGTAACAAAATAAATCAGGTAATACTTCGAGGCCATGACCACTTTCAATTGAAGTTGCTGGAATAAACTTGTAATCACTTCCATAATTCATTTCCTTGTTCACCTTTTGTCCCCCTTAATATGTTTCAATACGACATTATAGTTCCCTAATTTCTCAAATCCATTTTGGGGGATTTGAGAAAAGAATTAGTGGGGATTACAAAAAACAAAAATTAAGGTGGAGACATATCGATTTATATAAAGTGCAAACAGAAAATATTGATTTCACAAGTGTAGTTTTTACTATTTTTTGAGGAGGGGTTATGAGTTAATAAAAGGTTCATCTGAATATTTTAACGTAGGTTTATAAAGAATACAGAACAGTTTCTAATAGAAATTCATTAAATGAGGCGATTACTTGTACCGATGCTTTTCATAATCAAAGGATATTTAAGTTTTGTGATGTAATTGAGATTGATTAAATTATGCTTTTCAATAGCTATTAACAGCCCGTTCAGTGATACTAATATCTCTTACTAGCTATATGATATATTCTATTTTTTATCTAACTAACGCTCTTAGTGTAGCTGGTGTCCTTGCATTGAGTACTTCATGGTTTTTATTCATTTTCACATGTTTCATCCGAAAGAAAAACGGAAATCCCTTCTTTATTAGAGATAGGAAATTCCGGTTCATCTTTTTTATAAACAGTTCAATTGTATTTCAAATTCACATGATGATTCGGTAAATCACCTTGGATAAAGTAGGCTTTATTGATAGCGAATCTGTATTTCTTGATTGATTACCGCCTATTCCTCATACATCATTTTCCTCGTCATTCCACCGTCTACGACAAGGTTTATACCTGTAACAAAATCATTTTCGCTGGCTGTTAAATACAGACAGGCTCGTGCAATATCATCTGGTGTTCCTACACGCTTTGATAGGTGCTGTTCATGATCAATTTTACTTAATTTTGAATAATCTCCTGTTTCAATCCAACCTGGGGAAATAGCATTCACGGTAATCCTATCTTCGCTAAATGAGGCTGCGAGCGCATGTGTAATAGCAACGATCCCACCTTTTGTGGCAGCATAAGATTCTGAATTTGGCTCAGACATAATCGCCCTTGTAGAGGCAATATTCACGATAGATCCACCTTCTTTGTTATGACGCATATACTTTGCTGCTTCACGTGAACCCAAGAAAACGCTTCTTAGGTTTGTGCTTATTACATCGTCCCATTCTTCTAGCGAAATATCGTAAGGAGACTTGAATAACTCTTTTCCTGCATTATTAATTAAAATATCTATCTGACCGTATGTTTGATTAGCTACTTCCATTAATCGAATAATATCTGTTTCCAGCCTTACATCTGTTTGTACGAAAAGTGCTTCTTTACCCTGTTCTTTCATCTTAGTAACTGTTTTTGCACCTGCTTTTTCGTCTATATCTGCTAAAATAACATTGGCCCCTTTTTCTGCATAATGTAAAGCAATTCCTCTCCCGATTCCATTTCCAGCCCCTGTTATGATCACTGATTTATTAGAAAAATCCATTGTAATTACACTCCTTTTAAAAAAATATAACGTCTTTATTTTTTAATATAACATACAAAAATTATCCTTCTGCATAAGCAATAGTTAATTGATTATGCCAGTATTTTTATTCTTCACTAATAAAAGGAGTAATTATCTTTTTTTCATAAGAAGATAACACAATATTCGTTGATGGCGTACCATATTGCATTGAATCATCAATAAATTGTTCTAAACTTTCTACAGAATGTGTTGCTATTTTGACAATATAGCTAATTTCTCCTGCTACTCTGTAACACTCAAGTACATCTGGATGATTGTAGCAAAAGTTAGATAATGATTTACAATTTGTTGATTTAAACAGTATAAGTGCAGAAATTGGACGATTTATTTTTTTTAGAGAAACATGTGCATGGTAACCTTCAATAATTTGTTGTTCCTCTAACTTTCGTACTCGCTCAGTTACTGACGGGGAAGATAAGTGAACCGCTTCCGCTAAATCCTTCATTGAAATTTTTGCATTTGACTGTAATAGTCCCACGATTTTTTTATCAATTTGATCCATAAATTATCCAACCTTTTTTTATAAAATAGAATAACCTAAATTCTTTATAAAATAAAGAAAAACAATCAAATATCCTTATTGAACTTATTTATCAGCCTTCTATACTTCTATAAAATAAGGGTAGAAGGAGGCGGTTTACGATATGAAAAAGATTTTATTATTATTAGCTGACGGGTTTGAAGCAGTAGAAGCTAGTGTATTTACAGATGTACTAGGCTGGAATAAATGGGAGGGAGATGGATCAACCGAGGTCGTAACAGTTGGTCTTCGGAATAAATTAACTTGTACTTGGAATTTTACTGTCATACCGGAAAAAACGGTTGATGATATTCAATTAGATGAATTTGATGCACTAGCTATTCCAGGAGGATTTGAAGAGGCTGGTTTTTATCGGGATGCATACAGTAGAGAATTCTTACATGTTATTCAACATTTTTATGCCAAGCAGAAGCCTATTGCCAGTATTTGTGTTGCATCATTAACGCTTGGAAAAAGTGGAATTCTTGTAGGTAAAAAAGCTACCACATACAGTCATCCAACGAGTAAACGAAAAGAGCAGTTAAAGAATTTCGGTGCAATCGTACAAAATGATTTAATAGTACAAGATGGAAATATTATTACATCATCAAATCCAGGCACAGCTTTTGATGTTGCGTTTTTATTACTTGAAAAATTAACATCTAAAAAGAATGCTGAACATGTAAAGGATCTTATGGGATTTTAGGCATTTATCTTCTTATGAGTTTTTGATGCTTGCTAGAAGTAATGTGAAAAGTCGCCGTGCTCTAGTTCTATTTGCTGAACCCGAGGAAAAAGAAAAAGGGTTTGATTATTACAATACTTATAATAGGAGAATTTTTATGATTATAACACTTTTCACATATATTTTGTTAGGTTTATCTTTAGCAATACCCGCAGGTGCTATGACAGTCCAAATGACTAAACAAGGAATGAGAAATGGTTTCGTACATGGTTGGTTTGTAGGTATAGGAGGAATGACTGTAGATTTATCTTTAATAGTCCTGATTTATCTAGGGTTCTCTAGTGTATTAACCAATCCATGGGTAGAAACAGTTATGTGGCTCCTAGGTTTTATATTTTTAATGTTTATTGGAATAGAAAGCATTAAAGAAGCAAAGTCGGAAGTTAACATAGATGGAGAAGATCCTAATAAATCTTTATTATCAGCTTATTTATCTGGTTTTATGATTGCTATATCACCGGCTAATATTGTATTTTGGATAGGGGTCTTTGGCCCGGTTCTCGTTTCTTCATTAGGTAATGCAAGTACATCTACATTTATATTAATAGCTGTAGGTATTTTATTAGGTATCTTTATGCATGATATGATCTTATTAAGCTTTGTTCATTTTACTAGACGTTTTCTAAATCCAACCTTTATTAAAAGAGTATCTATATTTGCCGCAATAGTCCTATTCGGATTTAGTGGTTATTTTGGTTACGAGTTTATAAAACAAGTAATGACTTTTATCTCAAAAGCATAGTTCTTATAAACTTAAATAGGGTGGTTATAAGGTAAATGAAAAAGATACGTATTTTAAACGTAACGTAATTGTAAATATGTTATATCACGTAGGCAACCCCTTAGGAATTCATTGATTCCTGAGGGGTCTTTAAATTCTTTACACGTCGTAGCCTTTAGAAAAAGAAACGACATCCACTATAATTGATGTTGTATGAGCTAACAAAACAAAATTCCCCCTAATGTTAATGTACAGAGATAATAAAGTTATTCAACAATTGGGCCAGATTGTGAAATAAGAAAGGACTCTTGAGGATCATTCTTGAAGTTGTAAGTTAATCCTTTAAAGGGGAAATCGGAGTTAAGATTAAAAGGTAGAATCATGAAAGGGGTATTCCTGTATGTTACCAAAGGATAAACCTGGACAAATTGTTATTATGAACGGTACTCCTAGATCTGGGAAATCCAGCATCACCACTGTAATCCAGAGCACGTTTAAAGGTGTGTGGATGAACTTAGGAGTAGATGGGTTCATGCAAATGACCCCAGAATGCTATCAGCCAGGTATTGGGTTACGCCCTGGTGGCGAGCGACCCGATATTGAGCCCTTGGTTATACTTATGTATAAAGCCATGTATGAGTCTATTGCTGCACATAGTCGTTTAGGGATAAACGTCGTAGTTGATGTTGGTCATCATGACAATTATTCCGTCCCATGGAGAATTCTGCCCGAATGTGCACGGATACTAAAGGGACTGCCAGTTATGTTTGTGGGGGTACATTGTCCAATTGAAATTATTATGAAACGACGGATAGAAACATGGAAAGTTGGTTACTCAGAAGATGGTTCAATCCCATTACCAGTAAAACTATGGCAAGAGTCCGTCCATGAGCTCGGTATTTATGACTTAGAAATCGATACTTCTGTACTAACCCCTGAAGAGTGTGCTAATTTAATTCGCTTGAGGCTCGAAAATGGTCCACCCCCGACAGCATTTCAATTAATTGAACACATGGGAACTGGCTAATGCTTTGTTATGGCACGGATTACAGTATAAACCGCGGTTTTTCTATGAATCAGGTGATTATTTCACTCTGATATTGTAGAGCAATCTTCCATATAAAAGAAGCCGAATTTTCTACGCTAAGAAACTTTCGGCTTCAATTCGTTATAAGTTAGTTGCCACTTCGTTTTCTCCATATTCTTTCACTATTTTATAAAAAGTATTTTTCTTTAGTTTCAATAGCCTCGAACTTAACTCCCGTTAATTCTCCAATTTTTCACTTTGGATAAGTTTCTCCTTTAGTTCATGTGTTGGATGGAGTGTGAGGATCCAATCTTGCATTCCATTTTGTCATCTAATAATTTTTCTAAGATGGGGTAGTATCACATCACTATCAAGTTGAAAAATACGTTCTTCCTCAAAATGAAAAAATGAACTAAATTTCTATGGACAACTATGAAAGGATGAATTTTTTGTTTTGGGGATACTTCAAAATCTTAGGTTGATGGGCATGTATGGAGTGCTCCAAAATTGATCCTTCTAGTATTAGATATTATTTGCTTAAAAAAGCTTGCCATTAATGAAAATGGCAAGCTTTTTATCTCTATGAGTAATATTTAACTACATTAAATTAGAAATTAATTAGCTCGTTCTAATTTTTATAACAGTCGTAAGTGTAATGACTATTCTTTCCAAGGTGAATGTAAAACGCAATCACAGAAATTTTTGCGTTTAAAGCCTGGAAGAAGTAACGAGCAAACATCTGCTTTAATGTTTCCAAAAGTAGTTTCAGGTTTATGAGCGAAACCTTCAAGGAAAGCAGGAAGGATTTTTTGTTTGAAATTATCTCGAGGGAAAGCAGATACAACTTGCTCGCGAATTTCCTCTGAAATTTCGTCATATCCATCCCCCATAACATCGTATCCTACTCCAGAATAAATTAATGAAACTTGGGGTTCTTTATATTCAGCAATTCCAATCGTTGTGTGAAGTGCAATCGAATCCCAAACCAGTCTAATTGACTCATTATCCATGCCATGTTGTTGCAGAAAACTACGTGCAGCATTTGCACCATCTACTTCAAAACGTTTGTCTGGACTACTAAATTTCTTTGTAAGTCCAAGATCATGGAATAGAGCGCTAACATATAATAGCTCTTCGTCATACTTAAGATTAGCTTTTTTCCCTTGAAGAGCACCGAATAAGTAAACACGATTTGAATGATTCCAAAGTAAATCGTTACCATATTCACGAAGAATTTCTTGCGCCTCTACTGCTATTTTACTATCTGGAATTACTATACCTGCAACTGTTTTTTGCATATAAATTGCCTCCTATAAATAATTGATATTGTCCATTTTCTTGCTAGCTCATGAGCTTAACTTAATTATATAAAGCATCTATTATTTATCAATGTAATCATTTCTATCGTTTTCATAGAAATTATCTATGATTAAGGTTTCAATAAATCATAAAGAAACAAACTCAAATAACTATTTTTAACTTAAAAAATTTTGGCGCCTCCTATTTCACGAATTAAATTTATCCTTAATATATAAATGTTTTATGTACTCAAAATAATAGATGTCATCTATGTTAACTATAGAAATTATAGAATTGATTAATAGTTAACTGAGAGTTAAACTGAAGTTGCTTTACAAGATAGCAATACGAAATGATAAGTAACTTTAATAGATAAAAATCTCACGATAAGGGGTATATAAAGTATCTTGTAAAGCGTGGCTTTAAATGTAAAGATATCTGTATATATTTAGGTTAGAACTTAAAGGTAATCCTTTGAATCCATTATGCTTTTGCAAAAGAGGACTAGTGTGAAATGAAGTTATTTTCTTGTAGTGAATGGCTTTCATTATTCAATGTATATTAATAAAAAGTAATGAAAGCTTGTTTATGACAAAGCTTATATTATCAATGTTCGCTTTGCATTTTTTGGGAATCAGATGTTTTTTATTTCATTTAATTATTTGAAGGTGTTTTAGCTAGTCCGCTATTGCAAAGTAGATTGGAGGAATAATAAATGGAGGTTTTTCATTCTGGAGAGCGTACTGTACACGATTTACTAGGTGTACAAAAGATTGCAAACTCTGCAAGTACAATGATTCAACAGACACTCCCAAAGAAGTTCATGAATTTTCTCAATGGACAGAATTCATTCGTGATGTCTTCTATGGATCAAAGAGGAAGAGTTTGGAGTTCATTTTTAGCAGGAAATCCTGGTATCATACAAGCTATTGAAGCCGACATAGTTAAAATCAATACAAAAATAAACGAAGGTGACCCTTTATTTCTAAATATTTTACAACATAAAGAAGTAGGGATTTTAGTAATTGATTTTGCTTCCAGAATAAGAATACGAATAAATGGTAAGGTTTCGATAGTTTATCCAGATGGAAACTTTGAAATCAAAATTGAACAAGTATTCGGTAATTGTCCTAAATATATACAGGCGAGAAGATTCGAATATAAAGCTGTTGAAGAAATTGTAAATAAGAAACTTCATCCGCTTAACACTTTAAATAAAAAGCAACAGAATTGGATTAGTGAATCCGATACTTTTATTATTGCAAGTGCAAGTTCTGAGGGAAAGATGGACATTTCCCATAGGGGTGGGATGCCAGGATTTGTTCATGTCATTAATGAAAAATCAATTATATTTCCAGATTACTCAGGAAACATGTTGTTCAATACCTTAGGAAATATTGTTCAAAATCCCAATGTTGGGTTACTGTTTTTTGATTTTAATACTGGTGGTACATTACAAATCACAGGAGAAGCAAGTATCATTTGGAACATTGATCAAGATATTCTCTCAAAGTTCCCTGGTGCACAACGTTTAGTACAATTTCAAATAATTGAAGTACTTGAAGTACCTTGTTATGAATCTTATAATTGGGAGTTCTTGAATTATTCTACTTTCAATCCAAAATAGAAAAGGCGGGAAAATAATATGCAAATTAATATCACTGTTACAGAAGCGGCTATTAAACATTTCGAAAGTTTAGAGACTAAATATCCTAACCATTTTCGATTTCTACAATATGAAATGGGAGGCTGCGGGCGTCCATTGGATGGGGTTGTAAGAATACAATTAATTAAATCAGATGTAGGTTTCGAAGAAATTCAAACAAACTGGAAATCATTTTATATAAACAAAGCCTCTTTAGCTTTTCTTGATGATAATTTAACTATTGATTTCTTTGAAGGATTTCAAATTAGAAGCTCTAGTCAAACTTATAGTCACAACATCCCTTTAGAAATTGAAAAATAAGGGTACTCATTGTTAAATAGATAGAAATCTTTAAGCTGAAAGGTGAAATAAATCATATATAGCCAACAAAATTTTTGTAAGGGAAAGGCTATAGGAAATTAAATATACCCACTAAGCAAAATTATTATCGAATCTCAAATAACAAAAGCGTAATTTTCTCTAGTAAATTTAATTAGAGAAAATTACGTTTTTTTATAAATGAAGGAATAGAACATTTAGGCAATAATACAGTAAAGGGAGAGTATGGAGCGTTTATAAGGCTGAAAAATTAAGGATTTCTTATAATATGAATAAAGATATGCAAAAAAATATAATTATTTTTTTAAAAAGGAGATTATTTTTATATGGAATTAAGACAGTTAGAGTATTTCATGACACTTTATAAAGAACTTCATTTTACAAAAGCAGCAGATAAGCTAGGTATTACGCAACCTACATTAAGCCATCAAATTAAAGCTCTTGAAGACGAAATAGGTATGCCGTTATTTGACCGCATGGGAAAGAAAATAGCCATCACTGACGTTGGTTCTATTTTAGCCAACGAATGTAAAAATATTTTTAATGCATTAGATAATGTAAAAGAACAAATCAGTGAATTAAAGGAGATAAAAGGAGGTAACATTGCAATTGCTACTTTGCCTGGCGAACTAACAGACTTAGTCTCCACTTTATTATTAGATTTTCATAAAAATTATCCGGAGGTAACAGTAAAAATTATAAGTTCAGATGAAATACTAGAATTAATAAACCAGAATCAGGTTAATTTTGCTGTTACAATTGATTCTTCCGAGTACGTATTCGAAGATGAAAAAATTGTAAAAATACCATTATACACAGAAGAGTTATTTTTAGTGGTATCAAATAACCACTCACTAGTTAATGAACAAGAAATACAATTCTCAGGATTGAATAAATTACCATTAATCTTGTTCCCAGACAGTCATGAATGTAGAAAGTTATTGAATTATACATGTTTACCACAAAAAATAAACTTGTCTCCAATTATTGAGACCTCTAGTATCGAATCGTTATTTGATCTTGTTAGAAATGGATTTGGAGTGACAATTGTCTCTAAAACTTTACTTGATATTACTGTAGATAATGATGTATTAGCAATTCCTATAGTAAATCCTACAATTAGTAGGAAAGTTAACCTTATTTTACGTAGAGATAAATTTATTGGGTTTGGCACTAGAAATTTTATTGAATTGCTTACAAATGAAATTATAAAATTAGGATTTCCTATTTCTGAACAAAGTAAAGAACAGATTAGAAAATTAATTAAATAGTGATTGAATTTCGAATAACTATTAGAGGGGAGATAGAACATATCTATCATTATAATAGAAAAAGTAACATTGCTCTATCTTGTTATAGATATATAATTTAATTAAAGTTTCAATTAGTTTAGATCATCAAAAAAATGTCTTTTTTATCTAAATTTCTTAGAACTTATTTGTGAAGCTTTAATTGACGAGCGTATTTTTTTGACTTTTATTGAAAGTGGATTACACTATAAAAATTTTAGAGAGTAGATAATTTGAAAGTAGGTAAAAAAATGTGTGGCTATGTAGGGTGCTTGTATAATACTGCAAAAAGATATTCAGAAACAGAAAAAATAAAATTTGAAAATATGACGAATCTGTTATACCACCGTGGTCCGGATGACCAAGGATATTTTCGTGACGAGCATGTTCAATTTGGGTTTAGACGGTTAAGTATTATTGATTTGGATGCGGGACATCAACCGCTAGCATATGATAATGAACGCTATATACTTATGTTCAATGGTGAAATTTATAATTATATAGAATTACGTGAAATGTTAATTAAACAGGGAGCATGTTTTTCAACTCAGTCAGATACGGAAGTTATTGTTGCATTATATGCCCAAGTAAAAGAAGAATGTGTAAATTATCTTCGTGGAATGTATACTTTTGTAATTTGGGACCGTCAAGAGAAAAAATTATTTGGTGCTCGCGATCATTTTGGAATTAAACCACTTTACATTGCACAACAGAACGATATAACTTTCTTCGCATCTGAAAAGAAAAGTATCCTACATGTAATGCAAGATAAGGGTGTAAATCCAACTGCTCTCCAACATTATTTTACATACCAATACGGACCAGAACCAGAAACATTAACAAATGATATTAATAAAATTGAACCTGGTCATTATTTCATAAAAGAAATTGGAAAAGAGATAGAGGTTTATCGCTACTGGAAACCATATTTCAATGCTTCAGATAACAAAAAAGAGGAACACATTCGAGCAATTCGTGATGTATTATATGACTCAGTAAAAGTACATATGCGCAGCGATGTTCCAGTAGGTGCATTCTTATCTGGTGGGATTGACTCATCTATTATTGCTTCTATTGCAAAAGAAATAAATCCAAATCTCCTAACATTCTCTGTTGGTTTTGAGCACCGTGGATTTAGTGAAATAGATGTAGCGAAAGAAACTGCTGAGAAATTAGGAGTAAAAAACTATAGTGTGTTGGTAACACCACAAGAATTTATGAATGAATTCCCAAAAATCATGTGGCACATGGATGATCCATTAGCAGATCCAGCAGCAGTACCATTGTACTTTGTTGCAAAAGAAGCACGTAAACATGTAACAGTTGTTCTGTCTGGTGAAGGTTCAGACGAGCTATTTGGCGGATATAATATTTATCGTGAGCCAAACTCTTTAAAAATGTTCTCATACATTCCCACTTCTGGGAGAACGGTTTTAAAAGCTTTAAGTGGAGTACTTAAAGAAGGGTTTAAAGGGAAAAGCTTTCTAGAGCGTGGATGTACACCAATTGAAGAACGTTATTATGGTAATGCAAAGATCTTCCGTGAAGAAGAGAAAATTAAGTTAATAAAGTCTTACAATGAAAGTGTTAACTATAAGGATGTAACCAAACCACTGTATAATGAAATTAAGGATTATGATGATGTAAGTAAAATGCAATACATTGATATGTACACATGGTTACGTGGAGATATTTTATTAAAAGCAGATAAAATGTCTACAGCTCACTCACTAGAATTACGTGTTCCATTTCTAGATAAAGAAGTCTTTGATGTAGCTTCTAAAATCCCAACCGAATTAAAAATTGCCAATAGAACTACAAAGGCTATTTTACGTGAAGCCGTACGTGGTATCGTTCCAGATCATGTACTAGATCGTAAGAAACTCGGTTTTCCAGTGCCAATCCGTCATTGGTTAAAAGATGAAATGTATGACTGGGCTCTGAATATTATTAAAGAGAGTAAAACCGAACATTTAATTGATAAAAAATATGTATTAAACTTACTGGAGGCACATCGCACAGATAAAGGTGATCATAGTCGTAAAATTTGGACAGTACTAACCTTTATGGTATGGCATCAAATTTATATAGAACATACATATGATACAAATTTATTTAGTGAAGAGTGTCGAGTATATAATTTAGTTTAAATTTATATGTCCATCAATTTAAGAATTATATAACGCCTCCAAACAAAACTGTCCATTTTTACTTGGAGGGAAAGCATCAACAAAACGTGAATTTCGTACGCTAAGCAATTTTTAACATAGAAAAGGCCGATTCCCTGTACGCTAAGGGAATTGGCTTTTTTATTAGTGTAAGAAACATTCAACCAATCATTACATATCATCATTAAAATACGAACGTATATACTTCAATAACAGCTAACCAAATGATAGGAAAAATACTGTAGTATATTTAACCGTTTGCTAGTATGCCAGAGCAGTTCGTCTGTATTAAAGAAATGATACAGGAGCAAACAAAGATCTCACGCCCAATCTTAACGCAAGATGCAAAAGAAAGGATTGAAAATAAGCTGTTAACTTCATATTTAGGTGAAGAAGAGGTTTTACTTACATATTATAAAAATAGCTATCTATATAAAAATTACATAACAGTAGCTGGTATAAATCCAGTAAATAAGACGATTACTTGTAGGATGCTTTTCATAATCAAAGAATGTTTAAGTTTGGAGATGTAATTGAAGTGGATTAGAGGGGGAGAAATAAAAATAGTTATCTCTTCCTAACTTAATTATATCATGTAAATCAAGTTCGAAATAGACTGTTTATTCGTATTGACTACTGCTACAATCAAGAACACATGCATAGTAAGGAGAGATGTTATATGAGTTCTTTCGTTCTCAATTTTCAGGAAATAGAAAACACGCAGCTTTCGCTCGTCGGTGGAAAAGGTTTGAATTTAGGGGAGTTAACAAACATTCAAGGTATACAAGTACCCGAAGGTTTTTGTGTTACAACGGTAGGATATGAAAAGGCTATCGAGCAAAATGAAGAGCTTCAAACTTTGTTGCAGCAGCTAACAAAGTTGAAAATGGAAGAGCGTGCTCAAATTGGTGAAATGAGTAAGAAGATTAGAGAAGTGATTATGGCAGTACAAATCCCTTCTGATGTAGTGGAATCAGTAGCTCATTATCTCTCGCGTTTTGGAAATGAACATGCGTATGCAGTGCGTTCTAGTGCTACGGCTGAAGATTTACCGTATGCCTCGTTTGCTGGTCAACAAGATACGTATTTAAATATTATTGGAAAAGAAAACATTTTGCAGCATATTAAAAAATGCTGGGCTTCTTTATTTACAGATCGAGCGGTTATATACCGAATGCAAAACGGTTTTGATCATAATCAAGTTTCTATATGTGTTGTCGTTCAAAAAATGGTTTTCCCTGAGGCTTCAGGGATTTTATTTACTGCGGATCCGATTACTTCAAATAGGAAGGTGTTGTCAATCGATGCCAGCTTTGGACTTGGTGAGGCGCTAGTATCTGGATTGGTTTCTGCCGATAATTATAAGGTAAAAGAAGAGGGAATCGTCGAAAAGATCATCGCAACGAAAAAATTAGCCATCTATGGACGAAAAGAAGGCGGAACAGAGAGAAAGAAAATTGCTCCTAATAAGCAAAAAGTTCAAACACTTACTGAACAACAGATTTTACAACTAGCACGCATCGGAAGACAAATCGAAGCTTATTTTGGTTGTCCGCAAGATATTGAATGGTGCTTAGCCCATGATACATTTTATATTGTCCAAAGTCGCCCCATTACGACTTTATATCCAATTCCTGAAGAAAATGATGAGGGAAATCATGTGTATATATCCGTTGGCCATCAACAAATGATGACCGATGCGATGAAACCATTAGGTTTATCTTTTTTCCTGTTAACGACTAGTGCCCCTATGCGTAAAGCGGGAGGTAGGTTATTTGTCGATGCTACGCAACAATTAGCTTTACCTGCTAGCAGAGATTACTTAATAAACACTTTAGGAAAATCGGATCCACTCGTAAGAGATGCATTAACGACTATAGTTAAGCGAGATAATTTTATTAAATTATTACCAGATGATGAAAAAGGGAAGAGTGTTGGTAAAAGTGTGCCACCTGCAAATTCTCAACCGGAAATTGAAAATGATCCGGCAATCGTTACAAATTTAATACAGAATAGTCAAGCATCACTTGAAGAGTTAAAACAAAATATGCAACTGAAATCAGGAGTGGACGTACTTGATTTTATTTTGGAAGATATTCAGCAATTAAAGAAAGTATTGTTTAACCCGCAAAGTATCGCTGTCATTATGGCTGGTATGAATGCTTCAACATGGATAAATGAAAAGATGGAGCAATGGTTAGGTGAAAAAAATGCAGCAGACACGCTTTCTCAATCCGTACAAAATAATATTACATCTGAAATGGGTTTAGCATTAATGGATGTCGCTGATGTGATTCGGCCGTACAAAGAAGTTATTACTTATTTACAACATGTAGAAGATGATAGCTTTTTAAATGAACTAGTTCAGTTTAAAGGTGGAGAAGAAGCTCGAGATGCTATTCTAACTTTTCTAAATAAATACGGAATGAGATGTAGCGGAGAAATAGATATTACGAAAACGCGCTGGAGTGAAAAGCCAACTACAATTATCCCGATGATTTTAAATAATATAAGAGATTTTGAATATGGTGCGAGTAAGCGGAAATTTGAAGAAGGACTGCAAGAAGCTTTGAAAAAAGAAGAAGAGTTAGTAGATCGATTACAGCACTTACCAGATGGAAAACAAAAAGTAGAAGAAACGAAGCGAATGATTCGTAATATCCGTAATTTTATCGGTTATCGTGAATATCCAAAATACGGTATGATTAATCGTTATTTCATATATAAGCAAGCGTTACTGAAAGAAGCTGAGCAACTTGTGCAGAGCGGTGTCATTCATGAAGTTGATGATATATACTATTTAACTTTTGAAGAGCTTCACGAAGTTGTTCGCACGAATAAACTAAATTATGAGCTTATTCATAAACAAAAAAATGATTATAAATTATACGAAAAACTAACGCCTCCTCGTATAATGACGTCCGATGGAGAAATCATTACAGGTAAATATAAACGAGAAAACCTCCCAGATGATGCGATTGTAGGTTTGCCTGTTTCTTCAGGAGTGATTGAGGGGAGAGCTCGCGTTATTTTAAACATGGAAGAAGCGAATTTAGAAGAGGGCGATATATTAGTTACAGCTTTTACTGATCCGGGCTGGACACCATTGTTTGTGTCTATAAAAGGGTTAGTCACTGAAGTTGGCGGACTTATGACGCACGGAGCAGTTATCGCACGTGAATATGGATTACCAGCAGTCGTTGGAGTAGAGAATGCTACGAAATTAATAAAAGACGGACAACGAATTCGGGTACATGGAACAGAAGGGTATATTGAAGTGTTGTAATGAAATAAAAGAACATCCGCTATTATAGTGGATGTTCTTTTATTATATAGCTGACTTATTTCTTTAAGCCAGCCGCATAAAAAGGTCCATGAACTGCGATTGTTGATAAAAAGCGAGCAATCTCCTCAGGTGTTTCTTTTTGTCCATTATTTAACCATTGTTGGATGACACCTATATGCGCAGATGCCATATAAGAAGTTAAGTATTCGCTTGGAACAAGTAAATTCTCCTTATTAATGAGAGGACCATTCGTATCTTCAAATAATGTTTTCCACATAAAGTCTTTCAGTTTTGTTTGGAAAGATAAATCTCCTTTCGGACTTAGTACAGCTCTCATAAAATCACTATTTTCATTTAGAAATGCAAGAATAGAAGTGATAAGTATAAATGGCATTGTTGGAGAAGGATTTGATCCAAGGTCAGCAATAACTTCTGGGAATTTCTGTTTAGCAATGTTAGAAAACTCGTACATAATGTCTTCTTGGCATTTTGTCATTAAATCAAATTTATCTTGATAGTGCGCATAGAAAGTACCGCGATTAATGTTTGCTTTCGTTGTAATATCTTTCACTGTAATGGCGTCA
The DNA here is from genome assembly GCF_001816185.2 of Bacillus sp. RZ2MS9. Classification (NCBI taxonomy): domain Bacteria; kingdom Bacillati; phylum Bacillota; class Bacilli; order Caryophanales; family Bacillaceae; genus Bacillus; species Bacillus sp. RZ2MS9. Next base: position 2,994,263 of record NZ_CP049978.1, on the reverse strand, counting down.
AAACCTTTTTCTTCAATTAGCTCCACCAATGCATTTCGTATGGCAGCTTTTGTACGAACAACACGCAAATCTAAATTATTATCGCGCAAAGCATATCCCTCCTTAATTTTACTCAACACATTTAGAAAATGTGTCTTATAACCAACACATTCACGATTTTTGATTATTGTATAAGGTTCAACTCGAACATATAATTCAAAATATAAATAAACAACACGTTGTTGGTTATTATAGATCGAATTAAGGGAGGAGAAAAGAAAATGTTTAAAAATAAACTTTTATTGTTATCACCAGTTATTGCACTACTTGTTGTTTTTATTTTTTCATTAACGTTATTTCCAACTGTTCAACCAAAGCCGAAAAACTTGCCAATTGCAATTGTAAATGAGGATCAAGGTGTAGAAATTCCAAATCAACCGAAAATGAATATGGGGCAAACGATCGTTGATAACATGAAAAAAACAGCGAAATCAGAGGAAGAACCCGCAGTGAAGTGGGTAGAAGTAAAAAATAAAGAAGCCGTTCAAAAGGGATTAAACAATAAAGAGTATTACGCGGCATTAGTCATCCCGAAAGAATTTAGCGCAAAACAAGCGTCGTTACGAACACCACAGCCATCTTCACCTGAGATAGAAATATATATTAATCAAGGAATGAATACGGCTGCATCAACTATGGCAGGACAAATATTACAGGCGATTGTTGATAATATGAACAATACTGTTCGTACACAACTATTAGAAGGATTGAAAGCAAAAGGAGCTACTGTAACAACAGATCAAGCTGCGAAATTAGTAACACCTATTGTAAAGAACGTGAAAAATATGAATGAGGTCGGCAAAAATAGTGCGAACGGTAACTCACCAATATCATTGTTCCAGCCGTTATGGATTGCAAGTTTAGCTAGTGCAGCGATTATTTTTATTGCGATTAGTAAAATGCCAGTAAGCTCAAGAAAAGAAAACTTTCTGTTAAAAGTAAACCAAATCGTAACAGGAGCTATTGCGACACTTGTAATTGGATTTGGTCTTACATGGATTGCGGATGGGATGGTAGGGTTAAATATTTCGAACTTCACGGATACAGCTCTATTCTTATCCATTACTTCTTTTAGTTTCTTCTTAATGATATCTGCGGTACTTTCATTGGTTGGGCTAAAAGGAATCGGTTTATTCGCTTTATTACTATTCTTCGGGGCGCCGTTACTATCATTAGCACCTGAGATGTTGTCTCCGTTTTATCAAGACTGGGTTTACTCATGGTTACCAATGAAATTTATGATTGAAGGCCTAAGAGAAATCTTCTTCTTCGGAAAAGGGTTAAGTTGGAATACTCCTGTTACTGTACTCGTTTGGATTGGTATAGTAAGTATGGTTACTATATTAGCAACTGCATTCAAACGTAGTGTAGTAAAAGGGCATAAAACAGAATTGAACGCTTAAAAAAAAGCCGTTTCACTAATTAGTGAAACGGCTTTTTTTGATGAAATCTATAAGCTGAAGAATGAATATTTGCTGATAATAAAGTTTGTTAATTTTTCTGGCTTTTCCTCAATGTAAACACCTAATTGTTGAAAAGTGTTATGTTTAGAATTAAGTCGGGATCTCTAAAGGTCACGTACATTCCAGACAATCTCACCACGTTCGTCATCCCACGTACTGTGATGACGCTTAAATCCTATCTTTTCTAGTACCCGGAGGGAAGCGATATTCCAAGCGCCTACAGTCGACCAAAGTCTTTGGCGTCCAGTAGCAATCGCCGCGTCCAGTACAACAGATGCCGCCTCAGTCGCATAACCTTTACCATGAGCGCTGCGGAACAACTCGTATGCAATCTCTGGCTCTTCAAGTGTGGAACGACCGATAATCAAGCCGCAGTATCCGATGAAATCGCCTTCGTCTCTTCTTCGAATAGTGAGAAGGGAAATGCCATTTTCATCTGCTTTCTTACGCATCTCAATAAGCCGGTTACGAACGGAGTCGAGGGTCGGCATGTCCACACCACGTTCGCCAATTAATTTCCTCATCCAAACTGAGTCGGATTCCTCCCACATACTCAGGTCAAGTCGTTCGGTTTTTAGCTGGAACTCCATAGTTTTAAATAAAGATGGCATAGTGGAACCTCCTAATTATGTCACTTAACTCGTAATAGCTTCGCACCGCATCATGTTGAACCAATCGTTGATTCGCGAATTTATTTTCCTAACTCCCGCGAGAGTTTATAGCAACAGTATACAATAGTATTATTTTATGCATAAGCAATTCCTTTCCAAAATAGACCCTTTTCTCAAACTTTTCTTTCAATCTAAAGCCGTCCCGTTAAATACACAGGCTCCTACTATTTCTAAATGCATAAAATGTTAAGCGAAAGTATGGGGGGATACGATGTATAATTCAAATTATTATGATTGGTATAGGCAAAATGATAAGTTGATAAGTGATATTGAAAAAGCTATAAATGGAGAGTATAGCGCCATAAGCTGCTATGCAAAATTAGCGAATATGGCTCCAAGTCAAGCAGAGAAAAAACAAATTCTTGAAATTCGTAATGATGAAATAAAACATTTTCATCACTTTGTACAAATTTATACGAATTTAACTGGCAGGCAGCCGAAACCACAGATTACCGAAGACTGTCCGAATACCTACTTACAAGGATTAGAGTTCGCTATACAAGATGAGCAAAAGACAGTAGATTTTTATTTGGAAATTTCAGATGAGACATCGGATGCACATCTGAAAGATTTGTTACGGAGAATAGCTGCGGATGAACAAAATCATGCGGTATGGTTTTTATATTATTTTGTGAAGTCGAAGTGAGCATTAAGAATGACTGATGTGGTGAATATATTAGAAGTTATTTTAAAGCGCAGTGCAACAATTGCATGAAAAACTTAATAAGCATAAAGAAACCGTTTCATAAGTAGTGGGACGGTTTTTTTCGCGGTGAAATACAAGTTACATAGATATCGACAAAATATGGTAATTTAATTTGGTATATAATGTATGAAATGAAAACGAAAATAAATAAGCTAGGAGCAAATAAATGAAAAGAGGAATTACAGTAGATATTCCAAATGAATATGATAATTTACTTTGGAAAGTGTTAAAGCCAATTGATATTTCTTCATATGATTGGTGGGTAGGGAGTGAGGAGTCATACTTAATAGCACGTGGTGGATTGGATGAGGCATTATTTCCAGAAGGACCAAGTATAGTGGAAGGATCAGATTTGAAAATATTATTTAAAGACAATATATATTATGTTATTTTTGCAGATTTAAAAGCGTATTCAAAAGGAGAGGAAGTAGTAGATATTGAAACATATGAAGAATTTAAAGAGAGTAAGTGTGAATTAGTTTTACTAGTTGCGGATTGTACATACGTCACAATTTACGCTAAAGATCAAAAACAGATTGAATTGATGTATGAAAACGCAAGGAATCAAGGTTATTATGTTGAATACGTTACCGACGAAAATGACGGTAGAACGCGTTTATCAGTATGATAGCGATAGGAAAGGGGAACAGCGATATGGAGAGAAATACAGTTAAAGAATATACAATTCGAACTGCTACTGAAGAGGAAAGCGATAGCATTATTACTCTATTAAAAGAAGTAGCACAATGGCTACAATATAAAGAAGTGGATCAGTGGCAGTATCTTTTAGGAGAGGAAGCTACGGCTGAAATACTAGAATGTATAAGAGAGAAATATACGTATGTTGTTCTGAAAGAAGATGAAATAGTTGGTACGGTTACAGTTTCTCCTAAACAAAATGAATGGGATGAACATATTTTTGGTAAAGAGGAAGTTTCTAATTCATTATATATTCATAGATTTGCGGTGAAACGGAAGTATAAGGGGAACGGAATTGGAGAATGGATTTTACAGTGGATAGAAGAGAATGTACAACATGACAAAGAGTATTTGAAGTTAGATTGCGTGGGGCATAATCGTACGTTGAATGATTTTTATAAGAAAAATAATTTTGAATATGTTGGAAGTACGGATGGGCTTAGTAAGTTTCAAAAGAAAAGGAGAATGTGAATGCATCCAATTAACGTAAGTTTAGTTGAAAAGTTAATACAGGAACAGTTTCCCGAATGGGCCCATTTAGAAGTGAAACCTGTAAAGTTTAGTGGGCATGATAATAGGACGTTTCACTTAGGGGATGAGATGAGTGTAAGATTGCCAAGTGATGTGACATATGCACCGCAAGTAGAGAAAGAAAATAGTTGGCTTCCTATATTAAGTAAGGGGCTTTCTTTACCGATTTCTACCCCACTTGCGAAAGGAAATCCGTCTGAAGCGTATCCATTGCCTTGGTCTATTAATAAGTGGATAGAGGGAGAAACAGTTACGAAACAAAACGTTCGGGATTTAAATGAATTTGCGGCGGACTTATATCTATATATGATGAAGAGGCGAGAGTTGCTATTGAAAATAATAAGGATGTTTTTGACGAGGCATTATTAAAGCACCTTTGGAATGTAGCACTTAGTTCAACATGGGACCGTAAGCCAGTTTGGATTCATGGAGATGTAGCACCGGGGAATTTACTCGTTAAAGAGGGAAAACTTTGTGCTGTAATTGATTTTGGTATTTTAGGTGTAGGAGATCCTGCTTGTGATGCAGCGATGGCGTGGACTTTTTTTGATAAGAATAGCAGAAACGTATTTAAAGAAGTGTTACGTATGAATGAAGAAACATGGAATAGAGCAAGAGGATGGGCACTTTGGAAGGCGTTAATTACATATGACGCAAATAGGGATAGTAATGAGAAGGTGGCAGAAGAATCGCATCGTATCATTCAAGTGATTGTGGATGATTATGAGAGGTAATAGAAAAGCCTATTTTAAAATAGGCTTTTTCATATGATTAAATAGTAGAAATGGAAAGAAGGAATATAACATTATTATACAGAATATTTAGATAATAGGAGGTGTCGAATTTTGAGTGAAATTGAATTAAAGAGTAATGTAATTAAGACAGGGAGAGAGAAGGGAATTATTCTTCGGTTTATACTTGCTAGTCTCGTTGGAGTGTTTATGTTTTTCGTTCCTGTTACGATAAACGGTGCATCGTCTATTATGATTGATCATATCGTATCGTGGATTAGGGCTTCGGTTCCAGGCGTAGTACCTTATTATGCATTGTTCGTTATGGCGATTGGTGCGATTTATCCATTTTATACGAAGAAATGGAATGCATCTATCATAGACATTTGTTTTTCTATTTTAAAAGTAGTTGGCGTTGTTTTTGGCATATTATATTGTTTAAAAGTAGGACCAGCTTGGTTCTTTGCGCCAGATGTTGGACCGTTTTTGTATGAGAAGCTAGTCATATCAGTAAGTTTGCTCGTTCCAATTGGCTCGGCGTTTTTAGCGTTATTAGTCGGATATGGATTGCTTGAATTTATCGGTACATTTTGTCGGCCGATTATGAGGCCATTATGGAATACGCCGGGGAGATCGGCGATTGATGCAGTTGCGTCCTTCGTTGGAAGTTATTCGCTTGCCCTTCTTATTACGAACCGCGTGTATAAAGAAGGAAAGTATACGACAAAAGAAGCGGCGATTATCGCTACAGGATTTTCTACAGTATCCGCTACATTTATGATTATCATCGCAAAAACATTAGATATTATGCATTTATGGAATGTTTATTTTTGGACTACACTTGTTGTAACATTCATCGTGACTGCTATCACCGTAAGAATCCCGCCCCTCAGTAGAAAACCAGATACATATGTAACAGAAGAAGGGTTCCCAGAGCCTGTTTATAAAGAGAAAATGTTAGAACGTGCTTGGGAAGATGCGTTAGAAGTATCAAAGTCTGCACCGAGCATTATGAAAAATATTGCAGTGAATTTAAAAGATGGATTTATTATGACGATGGGAATTTTACCATCTATTATGTCAGTAGGATTAATTGGTATCGTCTTAGCGAAGTTCACGCCAATATTTGATTGGATTAGTTATAGTTTCTATCCATTTACATGGCTATTACAATTACCGGAAGCAGAATTAGCTGCTAAAGCCGCATCAGTTGGTATTGCAGAAATGTTTTTACCGTCATTATTAGTAGTAAGTGCACCAATTGTGACAAAGTTTGTCATTGCAGTTGTTTCCGTATCATCTATTTTGTTTTTCTCCGCTTCCATTCCTTGTATATTATCAACAGATATTCCATTAAAAGTATCTGAACTTATTATTTTATATGTGCAGAGAACGATTTTAACGTTACTTATTATTACGCCGATTGCTTATTTATTGCTTTAAAGTTTTAATAAGATAAAGTTATAAAAAAGAAGCCGTCTGTAAAAAGAGGGCTTCTTTTGTTTAAAAGCGGGATATTCTTATTTATTTTTCGTATACGACGTAACGCTTCTTAAGAAGATTCCTAGTCCCGCAAAAAAGAACCCTAAGCATAATAAGCTGCCTGGCGTTCCCCAAGTAATTTGATCTAGCATTTTTTATCCCCTCCCGTTTATCATTATATAGAATTTATTGGAAATTATCAAAAAATTATTTTTTTGAGGGTTACTGATGAGTCTTCCTACCTTATACGAGAAGAATATATTTGAAAAGAATTCTTCGCTCTATATTTTTATATTATTATAATACGTTTTTTGTTCTTGTGATATAGTAACAACAAAGGGGGCTTAAAAATGGAAATTATTCACGAAAGAGCAAAGTTGCGGTTAATGGATAATACTGATGTCGAAACTTTGTTTTCGATTGTAGAAGGAAATCGGGATATTTGGGCGTATTTAATCTCTAAAATGGATAGTGTGCAAGATATGCAACAATACGTTCAAAAAGCGATAAAAGGTTACGGAAGAGGTAATCAAATACCTTTCGTAACCGTAGATCAACAGTCGAATAAGATTGTAGGAAGTACACGTTTATATAATATTTCAGTAGAAGATAAGACAGTTGAGTTAGGGCAAACGTGGTATCATCCGAGTGTACAACGTACGAGTATAAATACAGAGTGTAAGTATATGCTTCTCCAGTATGCTTTTGAAAAACTGCATATGCTGAGAGTGCAAATTAAGACGGATGCAAGAAATGAAAAAGCACAACGAGCAATTGAAAGATTAGGCGCAGTAAAAGAAGGTGTGCTTAGAAATGAAAGAAAATTACCGAATGGTTATGTGAGAGATGCGGTGGTGTACAGTATTATCTCGAGTGAATGGCCAGGCGTAAAAGAACAATTGTTAGAAAAATTAGAGTTATATAAAGAAAAGTTATAATTCGTGTTTTGAAAGGTATATTGTTCGTGAGACATGAAAAATATACCTTTTTTCTTACAAAATGCTACTTTATTTTAATTCCTTTTGTTTCATCGTTCCCTTCTGAGAAAAAATTCGTTACAATGTAGTTGTATGGTAATAAACTTAGGAATTTAAAAAATGTAATGAAAACCGCAAATGAAAATGAATTGATAATCCTCAATTTTAAATGAAAACCCTTTTATACATAAATAACAAGTAAAGTTCCTTCTTTTAAATAAACTCAAACAAAACGATTTGATATAAATGTTTTTATAGAAGTATGGATGATGTACGGAGGCAATTACAAATGAAAGAAAATAAGAAGAGTAAGAAAAGACGAATCTTTCAAGTATTTTTACTAATGATTTGTTCTGCTATTTTATATGTAAGTTATGCAGCTTACGATATTTGGAGTTATCGTTTTAAAGCAAATGATGACGTGAAAACGGATGCTGGTATCGTACTAGGAGCAGCTTCGTGGAACGGAAAACCATCTCCTGTATTTAAAGAAAGAATTAATCATGCGATTTCTTTATATAAGAACGGAAATATTAAAAAGATTATTTTTACAGGTGGTACAAAGTTCGAGGCAGAACTTGAGGAAGCACGTACTGCAAGAGTATATGCAATGAAACAAGGTGTAAAAGAGGAAGATATTTTAATTGAAACTAAATCCCTTTTCACCGAAGAAAATTTAAAAAATGCGAAGCAAGTTGGAATAGAGAACGGAATACGCACATACACGATTGTAAGTGATCCACTTCATATGAAACGCGCAATGAGAATTGCAAAACATATTAATATTGAAGCGTATGCTTCACCAACGCCGACATCAGCATATAAAACGTTAGACACAGAAATTCCATTCTTCTTTAAAGAATTATTCTCGTATATTGGATATGTAACCTCTTTGCCATTAAAGGCATTGAAGGGAGATTAACATAAGAAAAGAACCTATCCTTAAATAGGAACTTTTCTTATTAGTCAAAAACATTGTATTTTTATCGGAATAGTGAAACAATAGAGAGGTAGCTTCATATAATCATAATGAAAAAGTGAGCGGTTGATGAATCGAACATAAAGGAGATTATAGTATGGCACTCTCATTTGTTGAAACAGAAGAACAATCTTTCATTATTGCACAAATAAATAAATTGATTCCGAAGTTCATGGAAAGGGAGCATCAGCTAAGTGAATTGGGATCATTTCCGTATGAAAATATAAATGATTTGAAAGATATCGGATATACGAAATTAACGTTACCGAAGGAATTTGGTGGTAGTGCGATTTCTTTATATGACTTTGTTTTATTTCAAGAGAAAATCGCGGAAGGCTGCGGAGCTACTGCATTATCGATTGGCTGGCATCTTGGCATTGTGAAAGAGCTAGCGGAAAATCGCTCTTGGAATGATGAGATGTTCAAATGGTTTTGCGAAGAAGTACGTAATGGTGCGCTCTTTAACAGGGCAGCAACAGAACCGAAAACAGGGAGTCCGACGCGTGGCGGCAAACCAGAAACAATAGCGGTTCAACAAGGCGAGAAGTGGGTTATAAATGGAAGAAAAACTTTTACAACGATGGCGCCAGTACTTGATTATTTTATTATTTCAGCAAGTATGGAAGGCCAAGAAGAAGTTGGTGAGTTTGTTATTCCAAGAAATACACTCGGTGTATCTATTGAAGAAACGTGGGATAGCGTTGCAATGCGAGGGACTGCTAGCCACGACCTTGTCTTACAAAATGTAGAGATAGAAAGTCGCTTTTTTACAGATATAAAAGGCGGGAAAGTAAAACAAAAGGGTGTTGGCTGGTTGCTACATATACCAGCATGTTATTTAGGAATTGCACAATCAGCAAGAAATTATGCAGTTCAATTTGCGGAATCATACAAGCCAAACAGTTTAAACCATTCTATTAGTTTATTGCCGAATGTTAGAAGATTAGTTGGAGAATTAGAACTCGAGCTTATGCAAGCTCGCGTCTTTTTATATCAAATTGCGAAAAAGTACGATGAGGCAGAAGATAAACTATCACTGCAAGCAGAATTAGCAGCCGTGAAATATGCTGCAACAAATGCGGCGATATCTATAGTGGATAAATCGATGCGCATCGTAGGAGCAAAAAGTTTATCAGAAAAAAATCCGCTCCATCGTTACTATTTAAACGTCAGAGCAGGACTGCATAATCCACCGATGGATGATGCAACATTGTCTATGCTGGCGGATGCGGCGTTTCGGTCGTGATGTTTTAGGGATTCAACAAAAATAGCAGGACCTAATTCATTTAGGTTCTGCTATTTTTGTTCTGTTTCGCTGTACTTCAGGGTTTATTTATTATATGTAGTATAGAATAATTATGGAAGTCACATTAGAAGGTGATGAGAAACTTGATATAATTATTGAGTTTAGTTTTTTGTATTTAAGTTAAAAAGGCAGCTGAAATAAATTTTAATTGCAAACAAATAAAATTTGGTAAAGTACAAACTTACAAAAATATCGTTGTGAATTTATGGATATTTTTGTAATGATTCACCCATGGTTATCAGCGATTAAAAAATCGAATGCAGAGAATTACAAATAGAAGAAAAAATAAAAGGTTACTATTTATTAGTTAAAAGTAAAGTAACCTCTAGATAAAATGCATTTTCGATTGTTAGATACAAGTAACAATGGAAAATGTATTTTATTTTTGTTGAAATATGTTTAGGAATTAAATCAGTTGCTGTTTTTACTTAACGCTGCTGAATACTTTTATAAGATACAACTTAAAAGTACAGTATAAATAGTGTTTGTCATAGTATATATGTAGCATTCATATTGTAATAAAAGTATTACTATATTTTCTTATAAGGGAGAGGAAAGAGTAGTGCGTTATGATACACATATGGCTACATCTGTTGCAATAGGGGCTACACTTTCATTTATATCAGGTTATCCTTTTTCATTTGGATATGTAACAGGAATATTGTTAGGAAGTCTTTTGCCAGATATTGATGAACCAAATTCATACATAGGGCGACGTTCTTTGGGCGTTGCAAAATTTGTAAAAAAGAAACTTGGACACAGAGGTCTTACTCACTCTTTTGTGGCCTGGATTATTATCTCTCTTTTGTATTTTATTTTCCAGTATTCTTTTTTGCTAGGAATAAGCATGGGATATTTATTTCATCTTATGGGAGATTATTTTACTCATCAAGGAGTACGTTTATTTCTTCCATTTGATAATAAGCGTTATAAAGCTCCATTTACTTTTAAGGTAGGCTCTTCTTTTGAAAATGTGATTTTTTGGATAGCTATGTTTAGTTTTGTTTTATTATTAATAAATGGATTGGCCCTTTCCTTTGTATACTCAACAATCCAATTACTCAGTAGCATGATTATAAGAATTGGAGCGATGTGAAATGTATAACAAACCGCTTATTGTTCATGCAAAAAGTAAAAAATTATATGTGTTAGACTGGCTTGATCCCGAGCGAGAAGTAATGAATAAGCTTTTACCATTTACTGATGTAATTCAAACCCCTGAGCGAGTAAGCACTTTTCTTATTTCCCCTTTTACTTTGTGGACGGCTGCTGCCAAAGGTTTAGTAACTGAGGATATTCTGCAAGTATTAGATGAATACTCTTATACGAAAATTTCGGTTACGTTTAAAGAGGAAATTCGGAGATATATGCAAGCGTATGGGACACTGGAGTTTCATGAAGAGTGTGGTGATTTATTACTTGTAGCCAAACATGAAAGTGTTATCAAGAAAATTCAAGGTATTAAATCTATTGAATCTAAAGTAATTGGGAATCCAAACTCTTATTCCAAATTGTTTGCAATGCGTCATCGAATACAAATAAAAAAAATATTATTTAATCATGATTTGTTCGTCAAAGATTATACTTTCAACCCAGGAGAGCCATTAGGTGTTCACTTAGTTTCTCGAACATATGGTGGCAAGACTTTCATAATAAGAGATTATCAAAAAGATGCTGCTGAAGCATTTCGGAAATATGAGAGTAAAGCTAGTGGAGGTGGGACAATTATTATGCCACCTGGAGCTGGAAAAACGATTGTAGCGCTTAAGATAATGGAATATTTTCAGACTATGACCTTAATACTTGTTGAAAATCAGGAAAGTGCAGAACGTTGGAAACAAGAGTTATTAGACAAGACGGATCTTACAGAACATTATATTGGGATATATGAACTGAAAAACAAAAAAAAATATCCTGTTACTATTGGTACATACGCAGATATTGTTAAAAATATGGATATATTTAATGGTTATGGTTTTGTCATCTATGATGATGCGCATAAGTTACCTGCTAAAACTTATGAAAGGACAATTGAGATTCAAACACGTTATAGGTTGGCACTAGCATCTACGCTAGCAAGAGCGGATGAACAAGGGGCTAAGGTTTTTGCTTTAGTTGGACCAAAATGGTATGAAATATTGCATCAAGAATTGATTAGAAAAGGGTATAGTGTCCCTATTACTTGTATAGAAATGCGTATACCACTTTCTACAGAAATGAAGCAACAATATAATAGTTATGGTAATAATACAAATAAAAAAAGGGAATTAGCTGCGTTTAATACCCAAAAAGATAATATTGTTAAAGAATTATTAATGAAATATACAAAAAAACAAACGGTAATTACATCCTATCGTACAGAGTTAATAGAGAAGTATAGAAAACTTTTTGACATAGATAGTATATATGGGAAGAGTGATGAAAAACAAAACGAAGTATTGATTAAGCAGTTCAATGATAGGCAGATTAGTTGTTGCAATATTTCTTCTTTAAAAGCGGAAAAAGTCCTATTAAAAGGAGTGGAGGTTATTATTGCCACATCGTATCAACAAGGATCTGAAAGGGAAGAATATTTAAGGGTTGGAAAACTTCTCCCGAAGGAGGAGGGGAAAGAAGAGGGATTTTTATATTCTCTTGTGTCAGATGGAACTATTGAAGAAAACGATTATAGAAAGAGGAGGGTTAGTCTTCTTCATTATGGATTTCCATATAAGGTACACAAAGCGGGATGGATAGGAAAACAGGAGGAGAAATGATATGAATCTAACCGAGGCATTAAAGCAGTTAGATCAATCAGTTATTATTAGTATTGCCAAAGAGTTGAAGCTTATGAATGAAAATGATAATTTTTCAACAAAGTGGATAATATCACAAATTGCAAATAAACTAACGGGCATAAATTATTTGCAAAAGTTTGTTTTTCCTTGTCTCTCTAGTGAGGTGCAGAACGAAATGATATTTTATAGTTATAGGAGTCAGTTACTATCGGAGGTAAGTATTCGAGAGTTATCTCGTTTTGGTATAGTAATTAATAAAAAAATCCCATCAGATATACAAGAAGAAATACGAAAACAAAGTAGGACGTATGTGATAAAAGTTTTCGCAGAAGAAACAAAAAAGGTAATGTATACACCTTTTTTGAAATGTATGTTGTTTTTTTCTTATGTTGCAAAGGTTCCACAATTTGTATGCAAGCAAACAAAGAATGATAAATTTGTTAGAAAAGCAATACAAAGCTTATATTTTTGCGAGGAGGAACGAGTGTGGATTTATAAATTCCTAGACTATTTTGTGTGTACTGGAGTTCTACAAAAACAAGATTCGAAGTACAGTGTAGATGATGATGGGCTATTGATTTGGAGAAAAAGAGATATTGCTACAAATTTAAAACGATTCTATCAGAAACTAAGTCCTAACTTTTCTGTATCCTGGCTACAAAGCGTAGGGCAATATCAAGAGAGTCCAGAGGAATGGATTGACCTAAATATTTTATCAGTTGAAAACTTAGGGTATAGTTTGGCAATTCGGTATGGATTGGTTGAGCAGATAGAGAAGGAAAGTCGAAAATTTGTACGGTTAACACCGGAAGGATGGTGTTTAGCTAAAGGTATAAGTCACCCTAGTTGGAATGAGAATTCTTTTGTAGTTTCTGCGGGATTTGAATTGTTTATTCCTTATCATATTGACCCATTTCTTATTATGGAAATAGGATGTGCACTTTCATTAAAAGATAGTGATTATTTCCTAGTTTATGATTTAATGTCAATACAAGAAGAGAAAAAATATTCTGTTTGTAGAGATAGTCGTCAAATTTCTTATACTATATTAAATAAATCCACGTATATACCAGATGTAGTACGATATGATTTAGAACATTTTATTTGATGCTATAAATTGTTGTGGGTTTTGAATAGAGAACATTTAATATTAAACATTATAAGAAGATGGAAGAGTTATTCATTGATTCGCTAATTAGATCCCTTGCTTAACTCAAAATAAGCAGGGGATATTGATGAATTTGAAGTTGATAATATAATTATCGTTATCAACAAAATTTAAAGATTAATAGGTATTTTTACATTTAGAATTGATGAAATAGTAATAAATTGAGTCGTTAGGGATAGATGTATGGGAAACTTGGTGTATATTTTTAAATGGTAAAATGTAAAAAATAAGAAACTGAAATAAAGTAAGTATAAAGGGAGGCTTTTTCATAAGAAATATATTAACACTTTTCATAGATAGAATAAAAACTATAAAAGAAAAAGCTATGTTCTTACATATTGATTAAAAAATCTTTCTTTTCATTCTTCTTTTTTAAGTTTTAAAGGAGAAAGCTAGGCTTCTTATTTTTACTAATGTTATAATAAGAAAAAAGCACGAAAAGAGGTCATCTCATGCTAGAGGTTATTGCAACATGTTTAGAAGATGTAAAACGAATTGAAAGCGCTGGCGGGAAGCGGATTGAATTAATTTCATCTTATACAGAAGGTGGTTTAACACCGAGTTATGCTTTTATAAAAAAAGCGGTAGAAGCGGTAAGTATCCCAATTCATGTTATGATTCGTCCGCATGCGAAGTCTTTTACATATAAGGAAGAAGAAATTGAAATGATGAAAGAAGATATTATAGTTGCACAGAAGTTAGGAGCAGCTGGTGTAGTATTGGGCGTATTAAATGAACGAAATGAAGTGGATGAAGAGAAATTAGCGGACTTACTATCTGTTGTAGATGGAATAAATGTAACGTACCACCGTGCGATAGATGATATAGAAAATCCAGTAGAAGCGATGAGAACTTTAAAGAAGTTTCATAAAGTGACTCACGTTTTAACTTCAGGTGGACAAGGAAATATAGTAGAGAATATTCCGGTGCTTACAGAAATGCAAAAGGTAAGTGATGGTCAAATTCAGCTTGTAGCTGGAGCTGGCGTGACGAAAGAAAATATAAAGCGATTGCTAGATGAAACTGGAATCACGCAGGCGCATGTCGGTACAGCGGTAAGAGAAGGAAAATCATGTTTTTCTGAAATAGATCCTAATTTAGTACAAGAATTAGTTGAAATAATAAAATAAGTGCTTAAGAAAGAGGAGAAACGATGAAGGAAAATACAAAGAAAGAATTATTCTCTTGGGCTAAAACGATAGGTTTTACCCTTGTATTAATTGCTATTATTCGCGGTGTTTTATTTACACCTTCTTTAGTGCAAGGTGAATCAATGATGCCCACTTTAAAAAATAACGAACGAGTTCTCGTGAATAAGATTGGTTATAGTATAAGTGGATTAGATCGCTTTGATATTATCGTCTTCCACGGAAAAGAAGGATACGATTTAGTAAAACGAGTAATTGGTTTGCCAGGCGATACAGTTGAGTATAAAAATGATGTTTTATATGTAAACGGAAAAGCGATGGAAGAACCATATTTAAAAAAGTTTAAAGAAAAAGCAGTAGGTCGTGTATTAACTCCAGACTTTACGTTAGAACAAATCACTGGGAAAACGAAAGTGCCAGAAGGCCAAGTATTTGTTTTAGGGGATAATCGTGAAGTTTCTAAGGATGGTCGCATGTTTGGCTTTATTTCAGAAGATGAAATTGTCGGAAAAGGACAAGCTGTTTTCTGGCCGTTGGAACAAGTAAGAGCGTTATAAAGTGTGGTGAAGTATGGGAGAGATATTCTTCCATACTTTTTTATTTGCTTAAAATCTATTGATTGAATTGAAAGAATATTTTATAATTTTAAATTATATGTTTGTTTCGAAAAACGGAATTTAAGTTCCGTAATTTGGAACGAAAGGGAGATAGAATGAGTATAAATAAAACGGCAGTTAAGACAATGGATATTTTAGAGTTGTTTTATGAGCATGAAGAGCTAAGTTTAACTGAGATGGTTCAGCTTACAAATATGCCGAAAACATCTGTTTATCGTTTAATTGGTTCGTTGGAAGAGATGGCGTTTTTACAAAAAAACGAAAAGGGGAAATATCGTTTAGGGGTCGTATTTTTACGGTTCGGTCAACTTGTTTCACACCGATTATCAGTAAGAAATATAGCAATTCCTTATATGAAAGAACTTAGAGATAGTTTAGGACAGGCAGTTAATTTAATAATTCAAGATGATAATGACGCAATTTACGTTGAAAAGATGGAGGGTGTTCAGCCGGTACGCGTGTATACGGCGGTTGGAAGAAGAGCACCGCTTTATGCTGGTGCATGTCCAAGAATTTTACTATCGTATTTCTCTGAGGAAGAGAAACGGAGATACATAGAGGAAGTGGATTTAAAACAGTTTGCAGATGGAACAATCGTGGATAAGGAACAATTGTTAGAAGTGTTGCAAATGGCAAAAAAGGAAGGCTACACAATTAGTTATTCTGAGTTAGAAAATCATACAGCCGCGATAGCAGCACCCATTTTCGCGAGCGATGGAACGGTTGTGGCAGGCATTAGTATTTCAGGATTAGCAATTGAGTACAGCGAAAGTAACATTTCATATTTTATTGCGAAGGTGAAAGAAACAGCGCATCGCATTTCGAAAGAACTCGGCTTTTTGGCATAGAAAGAGGGAGTAGGATGAAATTTTCTGCGTTAGGGGATCAAGCAATTATTGTTACATTTGGTGAAGAAATTAAGATGGGTATATATGAGAAAGTACAGCGGTTATTTAAAGCACTGCAGCAACATCCGTTTGCAGGAATGATTGAGTGTGTTCCGTCGTTTACTTCATTAGCTGTTTACTACAATGTATACGAAGTATGGAAGAGAAATGAGAGAAGTGAAAGGTCATATGATTACGTTCGCCAGTATATAAAGGAGCTGTGTGATTCTTATAAAGAAGAAGTAAAACAGGATGTGAAACATATTTCTATACCAGTGTGCTACGGGGGAGAATATGGACCTGATTTAGAAGAGGTCGCGCATTATCACGGTTTACAAGTAGAAGATGTGATTCGAATACATAGTGAAACTACATATTTTGTATATATGCTTGGTTTTACACCAGGGTTCCCGTATTTAGGAGGACTATCAAAAGAATTAGAAACACCTAGAAAAGAAACACCACGATTACAAATCTCTCCTGGTTCAGTAGGTATTGGGGGAAATCAAACAGGTATTTATCCGCTTGAAACACCAGGTGGATGGAATATTATCGGCCGAACACCTATTACTCTATTTAATCCGAAAGAAGAAATACCAACATATATTCAAAGTGGTATGTATTTACGATTTATCCCGATAACGAAGGAAGAGTACGTATCGCTTGAGGGGGCTAAAGAATGGATGTAGAAGTTTTGCATGCAGGAATGTTTACAACAGTCCAAGATTTAGGGCGATCTTATTATCAACAGTTTGGTGTACCTGTTGGGGGTGCTATGGATAAAAATGCGCTTAGGCTCATCAATATGTTAGTCGGTAATGAAGAGAATGAAGCAGGATTAGAAATGACGATTTTAGGTCCTAATTTGTTAATAAAGAAAACGACTTTACTCGCAATTGGTGGGGTTGATATGGAACCGTTGTTAAATGGAGAACGTATCCCATTATGGCGTCCCATTTTAGCGGAAGAAGGTAGTATGCTTTGTTTTGGAAAAGTGAAAAATGGTTGTAGAGCGTATGTGACTTTTGCGGGTGGTATACATATTGAGCGTGCAATGGGAAGCAAAAGTACGTACATACGTGCTACGATTGGTGGTATAGAAGGAAGAATGCTGCAAAAGGGTGACTACTTCCAAATTGGTGCACAATCAGAAATGGCGAATCGTTTCATTCAAGACTTACAAAAAGATGAGCGTATAAAAACGAAATGGGCAATTAACAACAGCGTACTACCAAAGTATAAGAAACATCCTAAGCTTCGTGTCATAGCTGACTTTGAATACGATCAATTTACAGAAGAAAGTAGAAAGGCATTTTTTACGAAAGAGTATAAGGTATCTAATTATGCTGACCGTATGGGCTACAGGGTTGAGGGAGAAGTTTTAAATAGGATTGAAGAAAAAGAGATTTTATCGAGTCCTGTTACATTTGGAACCATTCAAGTTCCTAATGGTGGACAGCCGATTATATTAATGGCAGATAGGCAAACGACAGGTGGCTATCCGAGAATGGGAAATATCATTTCAGTAGATTTACCTCTTCTTGCCCAGCTAAAGCCGGGGGACTATGTTTCTTTTGAGAAAATTACGCTTGAAGAAGCGGAACAATTGTACATAGAACAAGAAGTAAATATGAATCTATTAAAGAAATTCATTGCTTTACGAAGCTGGAATTAGGAGGAATACATTGTGACTACAATCGATTTAAACTGTGATTTAGGAGAAAGTTTTGGAGCTTATAAAATGGGGAATGATGATGAAATTCTTCCGTTCGTTTCCTCTATAAACGTTGCTTGCGGTTTTCATGCGGGTGATCCGTCTATTATGCGTCAAACTGTTGAAAAAGCTTTGGAGTATAACGTAGCAATAGGGGCGCATCCTGGATTTCCTGATTTAATTGGATTTGGTAGAAGAAACATGAATGTTTCAGCAAGTGAAGTATACGATTATGTTTTATATCAAATCGGCGCATTAGACGGGTTTGTAAAAGTGGCTGGTGGGAAGATGCATCATGTAAAGCCGCACGGTGCCTTATATAATATGGCGGCGTCTAATCCGGAAATTGCAGATGCAATCGCAAAGGCAATTTATCATATAAATCCAAGTCTATTACTTTACGGATTAGCAAATAGCGAGGCGTTTATACAGGCTGCAGAAAAATACAATGTAACTCTCGTACAAGAGGCTTTTGCGGATCGTACGTATAAGCAAGATGGTACATTAACGAGCCGTACAGAAGAAAATGCGCTTATAAAAGATGAAGACGAAGCGATAAAGCAAGTACTTCAAATGGTGAAAGAAGGCCATGTAAATTCGATCAATGGAGAGAAAGTAGCAGTTCAGGCGCAAACGATTTGTTTACACGGTGATGGGGAAAAAGCAGTGCAATTTGCAGAAAGAATATACAGAACATTCGGGTATTATGGTATTTCTATATGTGCACCGAAATAAAAAATGAGGGGAAGTGTTGGAATTGGTGAAATTAATCGGGATATTATTAGTGGCAGTGGGCTTTTTATTTAGATTAAATACACTTTTAGTAGTTATGGTTGCAGGTATTGTTACTGGTATGGTTTCAGGATTAAGTTTTTATGATGTGATCAGCATGTTCGGTAAATTTTTCATAGAAAATAGATATATGTCTATGCCAATTATATTAACTTTACCGGTAATCGGAATTTTAGAGCGTTACGGTTTAAAAGAAAGAGCCGAAGCACTTATAACGAAATCAAAAGGAGCAACAACTGGAAGAGTATTAATGTCATATTTTACGATAAGAGAATCATCAGCAGCACTAGGGCTTAATATTGGTGGGCATGCGCAAACAGTAAGGCCGCTCGTTGCACCGATGGCAGAAGGGGCTGCGCAAGGTAAATACGGTAAACTTCCTGAAAAATTAAGAGAAAAGATTAAAGCAAACGCAGCTGCTGCGGAAAATACAGCTTGGTTTTTCGGAGAAGATATTTTCATCGCAACTGGTGCTATTTTATTAATGAAAGGATTCTTCGATTCAGTAGGTATGCATGTCGGTGTATGGGATATGGCACTTTGGGGCATTCCGACAGCAATATCTGCACTTATTGTAAGCTGGATTAGATTTAGAAGGTTTGATAAATATATAGAGAAAACAATGAAGGCAGAAGGAAAAGAAGAGAAGGAGGCAATCTAATATGAACATCATCACAATGGATACAATCTATTATGTATTAGGGATAATTGTTGCTTTTATCGCTGTTCGTATCGCATTCGATCGTGAACATCCAAACAGATTCGGTTCTAGTTTATTTTGGGCATTGTTTGCAGTTACATTTTTATTTGGAAATGTAATTCCTTCGTTTTACGTTGGCTGTATCGTGCTCGCTATGGTCGTTTTAGCTTCGCTAAATAAAGTGACAAAATCAGAGGAAAAAGAAGTTCCAGTACAAGAACGTGTAAAACATGCTGAGAAATTAAAAAATAAAATTTTTATGCCTGCACTATTAATTCCTATTTTTACAATTATCGGTACGTTGACGTTAGGGAAAATTAAATGGGGAAATGTCTCTCTTGTTGATCCAGATAAAGTAACTTTAGTTGCATTAGCGCTTGGTGCATTACTCGCATTCGTCGCGGCGATGCGTATTACAAAATCGAAAATAACAACGCCTGTTCAAGAAGGAAGCAGACTATTACAAGCTGTCGGCTGGGCTGTTATTTTACCACAAATGTTAGCGGCACTTGGCGGTATTTTCGCGAAGTCGGGCGTTGGACAAGTCGTTTCTGATTTAGTCGGACAAGTGTTACCGACAGAGTATCCGTTCGTTGCTGTTATGGCGTACTGTTTAGGCATGATGCTATTTACAGTCGTAATGGGAAATGCATTCGCAGCGTTTGCTGTTATTACTGGCGGAATTGGCTTACCTTTAATAGTTCAAATGCACGGCGGAAACCCAGCAATTATGGCAGCACTCGGTATGTTTGCTGGATATTGCGGAACACTGCTTACGCCAATGGCAGCAAACTTTAATATCGTACCTGCGATGCTTTTAGAGCTAAAGGATAAAAATGCGGTTATTAAAGCGCAAGTACCAATTGCTCTTTCAATTTTTATCATAAATATGTTTATTATGTACGGCCTTGTATATCGTTTTTAATTAGGAGGATAAAACTATGAAAACAGTATTATTAACAGGGTTTGATCCGTTTGGCGGAGAAAATATCAATCCAGCTTGGGAAGTAGCAAAAGGTTTGCATGAAAAAACAATTGGAGAATACAAGATAATAAGCAAACAAATACCAACTGTATTTCATAAATCAATAAGCGTATTAAAAGAGTATATAGAAGAACTAGTGCCGGAAATTACTATATGTATCGGACAAGCTGGGGGCAGACCAGATATTACGATAGAACGTGTCGCAATTAATATTGATGATGCAAGAATTGCTGATAATGAAGGGAATCAGCCAGTAGATGTACCGGTTGTAGAAGAAGGAGCGATTGCGTATTGGTCTACACTTCCGATGAAAGCAATCGTAAAAAAACTTCGCGAAGAGGGCATACCGTCATCTGTTTCACAGACGGCAGGCACATTCGTTTGTAATCACTTATTCTATGGACTTATGCATGAATTAGAGAAACATGATAAGAAAATAAAAGGCGGATTCATTCATATTCCGTTTTTACCAGAACAAGCGAGTAATTATCCAGGGCAACCGAGTATGTCACTTTCTACTATTAGTAAGGGAATAGAATTGGCAATTGAAGTAACGATGACAGTTGAAGTAGATATTGTAGAGATTGGGGGCGCAACGCATTAAGTAAAATGAATTGTACAACACCTCCTGTAAACAACTGGTATAATAAGAATAGGAAAATACATAGAGGTGATTTTTGTGCAACAATTTGAAGAAGTACGTTTAATTTTAGAAAAAGCGAAGAAAATTACAGTATTAACAGGCGCTGGTGCAAGTACGGAAAGTGGTATCCCAGATTTCCGTTCAGCAAATGGATTGTATGCTGATGCGAATGTGGAGATGTATTTATCAAGAGGGTACTATAACCGAAGTCCGAAAGAATTTTGGAAGCATTATAAAGAAATCTTTCAAATTAATACGTTCCATCAATATAAACCAAATCGTGGACATCGTTTTTTTGCTGAGCTAGAAGAACAAGGGAAAGATATTACGATTTTAACGCAAAATATTGACGGTTTACATCAATTAGGTGGCAGTAAACATGTCATTGATTTACATGGAACACTTCAAACAGCACATTGTCCGAAGTGTAAAGCGGGATATGATTTACAGTATATCATTGATCATGAAGTGCCGCGTTGTCAGAAGTGTAATTTCATTTTAAATCCAGACGTTGTTTTATACGGAGATACACTGCCTCAATATCAAAATGCGATGAAACGTTTATATGAAACAGATGTACTTATCGTTTTAGGAACGTCGTTAAAAGTACAACCTGTCGCTTCATTCCCACAAATCGCAAAGAGGGAAATCGGGGCAACGACAATTTTAGTAAATGAAGAGTTAACAGGACAAGAATATAACTTTGATTTTGTTTTTCAAAATAAGATTGGTGAGTTTGTTGAAGGGTTATCTTCAATAAAATAAATTATCGAAAAAACTGAGGTATCCACCTCAGTTTTTTATTTGGGTAATCGCTGTATTAAGCAACATGAAAACAGGTCGATAATGTAGTAACCACATCTCTATAATTTATAAAAAAGGTTTTAGTCGGCAAAATAGCAGAATAGGAAGAAATGTTTTCTTTAACCAATAAACAATCGTCATAAAGTAAGCTAATATGTAGCTGTTGTAAAGGTTCTATTTCGTTTTGCTTTAAGTATAAAACTAAATCGTTAAAAAGTTGTTGCCCATATTCATCTACAGAACGTTCTAATGAAAGTTGACCTACTATGCTAGTCCACCATACTTGAAAACTACATACTAATTCTTTAAAAGAGTCTTCATTACATAATTGGGTGTTAAAAAGCTTCTCATAGAAGATATGGTTTTCTTCATGAAAAATTTGTAAATCATATCGGTTGTTAGCAATTTGTTTGCGAAGTGAATGCCATAATTCTTTGAAATTTGTTTCAAAGTCACTTGAGAAATGTAATGTTTTTGCTATGTAAGGAAAACGTAAATTTCCTTTTTTCTCTTTTTGGTTGAGATACATATTTTGAATGTAAATCATAAAGTTTAAACAATGGGACGCATTAGTATGTATTGTAAATGAATCTGTCATTTTCGTTCGCTCCTTAAGTAATGTCTTTTATGAATATATTTCTTTAGTATACAAAGAAATGTAAACTAATGGTATAAAAATCAATTTGCCCCATTTTTCTTTTAGAATAATATTCATTTTATTTTGCATTCAGGGAATGGTAATAAATAGGATATAAAAATAGAAAACTGAAAATTAAATCTTTTATTTCTTTTATAATTAATATAAAATTCTATATATATCATATAAATAAATTTGATACATAATGACTTTGCGTAGAAATGTTAATAGAATGAAGCGAGGGAGCGAAATGAGACAGAAAAAGGAGCAGAAAAAACTATCGAAAAAGAAAAAGACTCATATTCCATTTCGGTTAAATGTACTATTTTTTATTGTCTTTCTTTTATTTTCAGCTATTATAATTCAATTAGGTAAAGTACAAATCATTGATGGAGAAACGTATAGAAATGAAGTAAATAAAAAGGAAGATGTAACGGTAAGCACTCCCGTTCCTAGAGGGAAAATGTTTGATCGGCAAGGTCACGTTATTGTAAATAATAAACCATTGCGAACCGTTACATATACGAAAATGAGAGGAGTAGACTCGAAAGAAGTTTTACAAGTAGCAAGAGATTTAGCCAAACTAATTGAAATGTCGCAAGAGGACATAGACAAGTTAACAGAAACAGATAAAAAGGATTTTTGGATGCAGTTAAATGAAAAGCGGGCAGCAGCGAAAGTAACGAAAGAAGATGAGAGTAAATTTAGAAAGCAGGAGATAGAAGGGAAAGAATTAGATAAAAAAGTTGAAGAGTTACGGAGGGAAAGAATTACACAAGAAGAATTAAGTGAACTTTCAAAAGAAGACCTAGAAGTACTAGCCATTAAAAGCAAAATGAATGCGGGATATAAAATGACGCCGCAAATCGTTAAAAAAGATGTAAGTCAAAATGAATATGCTGTCGTTAGTGAAAGGTTGGCAAGTTTACCGGGGGTAGATACGACAGTAGATTGGGAACGTGAATACCCAAATGATAAAATACTGCGCTCTATACTAGGTAGCGTTTCTAATGAAAATGAAGGGTTGCCAAGAGAACAATTAGATTATTATTTAGTTCGTGATTATAATCGAAACGACCGTATTGGTAAAAGTTACATTGAAAAACAATACGAAGATGCACTACATGGAACGAAAGAACAGTCTAAAAATATTATGGATAAAGCAGGGAAGATTGTTCGAACAGAAAAAGTGACTGAAGGAAAAAGTGGAAATAACTTGATGTTAACAGTCGATATGGATTTACAGAAAAGAGTAGAGGGAAGCCTTGAAAAGAATTTACGAGCCTTTCATGCTGCAGAGCCGATGATGGATCGTGCGTTCGTAGTAATGATGAATCCGAAAAACGGTCAAATTTTATCAATGGCAGGAAAGAAAATTGTAAATAAAGATGGCGGTATGCAAATAGAAGATTATGCATTAGGAACGATGACAAGTTCTTATGAGTTAGGGTCAACTGTAAAAGGTGCTACTTTATTAACTGGATATCAAACAGAAGCGATTAAGCCGTATACACATTTCTTTGATGCGCCAATGTATTTTAAAGGAAGTTCTAAGCCGAAGAAATCGTGGAAAGAATTTGGGGATATTGATGATTTAAGAGCTTTGCAAGTGTCATCGAACGTTTATATGTTTAATACGGCTTTAAAAATGGCAGGCATTAATTATGTCCCAAACAATCCATTAGACATTAAACAAGAAACATTTAATAAAATGCGCTACTATTTTAGACAATTTGGCCTAGGTGTGTCGACTGGTATTGACCTACCAAATGAATCAATCGGTCAAGTAGGTAGAACTGATAACATACCTGGATTTTTACTTGATTACGCGATTGGACAGTATGATACATATACGCCGCTTCAGCTTGCGCAATATATTTCAACCATTGCAAATGGCGGTTACCGAATGAAACCACAAATTGTACAAGAAGTGAGAGAGCAACCGAATAGACCAGAGGATGTAGGAAAAGTCGTTCGGTCGATTGAACCAGTTGTATTAAATAGAGTGGATATGGACACTTCGTACATTAATCATGTAAAAGAAGGATTTAGAAGAGTTTTTCAAGAAGCTGACGGAACAGGTACCGGAACGTTTAAAGGTCTACCATATAAACCAGCGGGAAAAACAGGAACAGCTGAGACAGTATATGGTGGAGAAAGTGATATTGGAAGAGATGAGAACAACAACCGAAAAAAATGTTATAATTTAACTCTTGCCGGTTATGCACCATATGATGCTGATCCGGAAGTAGCTTTTTCAGTTGTTGTACCATGGGTGAATGATGATAAATCAGGAATTAATTCTGCGATTGGTAAAGAGATTTTGGATGCGTATTTTGAATTAAAAACAAATAGATCAAATACAAATTCAATTCCAGTAGAACAACCGAACAAGACACAGTAAAAATAGTATCACTGCATGGAAACATATTGTGCAGTGATATATTTTTTGAGTTAAAAAGCGCTTTATAAGGTGGGAATGGATATGAAAAAGGAGATTAAGAGAGGCTGGGGAAAGTACATACTATTTATATTGGTGATAGTCATAGGCTACCATTCTTTTACTTTATGTAAGGTGGAAGGGGAATCGATGCAGCCGACTTTATATGAAGAAGACTACGTATTTGTAAATAAAGCAGTAGTACGTCTTTCTAATTTACAACACGGAGAAATTGTCATTATAAAGGAAGCGGATGAATCGAAATATTATGTGAAACGTGTAATAGGGCTTCCTGGTGATGTAATTAACATAACGAACGGAAAGGTATATGTGAACGATAAAAAGCAAGAAGAACCATATACAAACAAAGATTTATTTAACAACACACAAGTGTTTTATAACTTTCAAAAGACAAAAATTCCGCCAAATAAGTTATTTGTAATGGGAGATAACCGCGAAGTAAGTAGAGATAGTCGAAATGGCTTAGGATATATTGAAGAAGATAACATAATTGGCAAGGTGGAATTTGTATATTATCCTTTTTCAAAATGAAAATAATAGAATAAGTGGGAAAGGAGCAAAACCCCACTTATTAAAGTTTCACTTATGCGAGGTGATTATATGTTTCAGAAATACAATTCATTGGTCATAATTGTAATATGCATGATATAACTTTTCTTATTATGAAAGAGTAGAGAACATATGTAAACGGAGCAAAAAGGAGGTGGCTTTGCCACCTCTTTTTGTTAGCTACAAATCGCCTTAATCATAAAACGATGTTGCTTCACATCAAAATAACCTTTTTGTAAGATGATTTCATGTATACGATATAATTCCTCACAATACCTTTCAACAGTAAAATCAGGAATTTGCCACGGAATCGCTTTTAAATAATAGACGATAGCGCCAATGTCATAAAAGCGTTGGAAAGGGAATTCCTCTTTTGCATCTAAGATAGTAAATCCATTTTGCTTTAACTCACTGCATGCGGTTTCGAGAGACCAACTTGCAAATTCGCTATTTAGTGGTGAGCCAAACTGCTCATTAAGTTCCGCGCAATCAAGACCGCCAACTTGTTGTGTAAGAAAAACGCCACTTGGAGAAAGAATTCTGTTTACCTCAGAAGCAGCATACGATTCATGTTGATTTATAATTAAATTAAATTGACCATCTTGAAATGGCAAAGCAGTATCATCGGTCACTTCTACAACGGCAACCCCTAAAGGCTCTAATTTCTTTCGAGCAATTGGCACATTTGGAGCGTAGCCCTCAGTAGCGAATATAGTTGACGGGAACGGTTGTAACATAGATAAAAACTCTCCGCCGCCAGTACCCATATCGAGCATTGATTCTGCACGTTGCATAAGCTGAAAAGCAGTACTGCCGTATGACCACGATAAAGGCTCGCTCTTCATTCGACCTGTTTCTGAAATGAAAGAAAAATCCCAGCCGCTAAAATGTGTATTTGCACTTTCTAATAAAGTTAAAAATAATGGATCACGTTTCATAATTATGTCCTCCTATTTTTTTAATGGATGATATGATGAGAAAAGAAAAAGGGAGGACCTCTTATTAAAGTGGAACGGTTTTATGTTTCGTGTTCGAATAGATTCATATAAAGTTACTCCTTGTGAGAATTGTTATTTATATATTCGGGTTAATTGAGTGAAAATCCTTTGAGGGTATAAAAGAAGGCAGTTGTTTAATGAAAAAATAAATTGAGTTATCTACTTTTATAGTATAATTGTTCATTCATACGCATAAAAAAATTATTCTCTCCATAAAATAGTAAAATTATATTGGAGGTTGAATTATGAAAAAATTTAGTTTATTTTCAATAACCTTGATGACTTTTGGAATGTTATTATTTGGATTAAATAGGATAATAGATAGCTATTCTGAGCCTATTATCCTATTAGGGTATATTTCTTTTTTAATTGGAGTGGTTCTGAGTATTATAGCGATTGCTAGACGTGAAGATGGAAGATTAAAATTCATATCACTTATCTCTTTCTTTGTTTTCCTGTTTTTCATTACTTGGTTTGAGTCGTTTCAGGTACTACGAATTATTACTTGGCTAAAAAATATCTATTAAAATTTAAATTGTTGGTAAAAATGGGAAACCTTAAATTTAGGTTTCTTTTTATTATATTCGATTATCAATATTAAAACTTATTAGAGCCATTAATAAAAGAAATAGATATATAAACCGAGTGTAAAAATATTTTAATTCTTTGAAAACATTCAGCGATTTAGTATTCTTTATATATGGAATATTTTGTTTATGCGAAAAGAGGGCAAGGTGCTATATGAAAAGAATGAAAAATGTAATGTTACTATTGTTATGTTTCTTATGTTTAAGTGGGTGTAATTATAAAGATGACGATCAGGTGAAAAAATATGTGAAAAAAAAGCACGGAATTGATGTGATTGTAACACATTGGGGTGCTATAAACGAAGGGAATATGGGGCATACATATCATACTGTTCAAGCAAAAAATAACAAAAATATTCAATTTAGAGTAGAGGTAGATGGCTTCTTATATTCAAGAATAAAAGGTGATGAATATCAATACGGAAAAAAACATATGAGGAATATAAGAAATTTAAACCAATGCTAGAAGAAATTAAAAAATTAGGTTACGTGGAACCTGAAAATAAAAATGTTTTTCAATATATAGTGGATGATGATATAGAGGAGAAACCAACGGATAAGTTATTATTAACTTTAAAAATGAGTGACAAGATTGATTACAGTCAATTTGAATCAAAAGAATTAGATCGTTTATATGCTCTAATCCAATTCATTCAGAAGAGTAATAGAAAGATAACAACACTTGAAATTGAGGATTATAATGGTGAATCTATAGGCTTGCCTTTTCAAAATGTGCAAAAAGCTATAACGAAAGAAGAACTGCTTTTAACAATGAAAAACACAGTAAGCGGTTATTGGACATATTTGGTTCAAACTGAAACAAAAGTAGGCGTAAGGTTAAATGAAATTCAAAATGATCGTTTTGAAATTGAGGATATTACTTGTCCACACCCGAAAGACGGCAATTGTCTAGAGTATGAATTGACATTAGTTTTCAATGACAGTGAGATAAAATATAGAAATGATCCATATGTAATAGATGATTTGAGAAAGGTAGTCACTATTCTTAAAGAAGAACTATATAATAAGGAATTTAACATATATTTAAGGAACAAGGATGGAACAAGTTATTCACTCTGGCTATCATCCGAAAAAATTAAGGAAAGTAATAACATAGAAGAGTTAGTAAAATAATGATATAAAAAAGAAATTTAAAGTACTTTTTATGTTTGTTATTTCTGTATTCAAAAGGAAAACCGCTTATACTTCATTCTTGAAGCATAAGCGGTTTCGTTTAAAATACTTAAAAAGAAAAATCTCTTGGCAAAGTACCACTTTTTATCACTGTTCTTAACCCATGTTTTATAATCCAAGGGTTAATAGGATGTTGTTTATCACGTAACTGCTGCAACCATTGAAAAACAAGTTCTTTATCTTCTTTCGTAATATCGTTCATATGATTGGCTACTGATTTTTGGACATATTTAGAAGAATCATTCATTAATGGTTCAAGAAGCTGTAAATTGTACTTAAAATCATCTTTTAGAGCTCCTATTTTTTTAGCCCAAGGAAGCCTTGGTCTCGTACCTTCAGAAACTAATCTTCTAATGTGGCTGTTTTTATCATGAATCCACTTTTGTAATATGTTTAGTGTGTCTTCATGGTATGTTTGAAGAAAAGGCCGAATGGCATATTCAGCAGTATTTCTTTTCGTTATTTCATACATAGCGTTGAAAGAGGATTCAAAATTGTTAAGTCCATATTTTTCAACGTATTTTGCAAGAGGCATGTACATATATCCGTTTGTAAATGTGCCTACTTCTGTTGTATTTTCTGGGCCTAATGTTTTTAGTAATATATGTATTGCTTCATTAAAATCTTTTTGTAATGCATTATGTAATTCATCTGCTATTATTTCAATACGCTGCTTTAACTCTAAATTTTCAACTTTACATGTTACGGAAGATACAAAGTTTCTTTTAGAGAAAGTAGGATCGTGTTTACAAATAGAATCAGCCATTTTTTCTGCTAATTCTTCGTTAAATAAAAATTTTAACGGAACATATTTACCCATTTTTTCACCTCGGTGGTCAAATGAAAACAATTTTTATTTTTTAATCGACAATCCATAAACTAACGTCTCACTCGGAGTCGTAATATTAAAACCTGTCGTCTTATAATCAAGTTTCACCGTATCACCAGTGTAGTCTTTCGTGAATGAATCCATTTGTACGATAAGATCTGCATCTTCATATACAACATCATCTGCGTTATATGTATCCCAAATTAAATCGACATCAACGAAAATACTACAAGAGTTTGTCATTGTCCCTCTAATGCGAATGATCTTTTTGTCTTCACGTTCTAATCTATGTATAGCTGCTTTTGCTTCATCAGTAATGCGAATGTTCATTGTATCCCAACCTTTATTTATATTTCCTTTATTATTGCAAAAACAGGAGCAATAGGGAAGCAAAGAGGTTTGCAACAAAAAACGAGCAAACAAATTTGTTTGCTCGTTTCACTTTATTTTAGTTCACATTTATCAAGTGGAATCACTTTTGTTTTTTTTGTAAATTTATATCCTAACCATAGTACTAAGAAGAGTGGTAAACCAATGTAAGAAACGAGTACGCCGTTCCAGTCGATTGACTCACCCATAAATGCCCCGTAGTTTTGTCCTAAAATTACGATGATACAAAGTGTAAATGCGAAGAGTGGACCGAATGGGAACCATTTTGCTCTATATGGTAAGTCTTTCAAATCTTTTCCTTGTGCAATATATGCTTTACGGAAACGGTAATGACTAATTGCAATGCCGACCCAAGCGATAAAGCCAGACATTCCTGATGCATTTAATAACCAAATGTATACAACACCGTCACCGAATAAAGAAGCAATGAAAGCGATACTACCGACAATCGATGTTACGATTAATGCGTTAACAGGTACCCCGCGGCTATCTAATTTACCAAGAAACTTTGGTGCTTTTCCTTGGCGAGCTAAATCCCAAAGCATACGAGTTGATGCATACATACCAGAGTTACCAGCAGATAGTACAGCAGTTAAAATAACAGCGTTCATAACAGAAGCAGCAAAGGCAACGCCCGCTTTTTCGAAAATAAGTGTAAATGGACTTACTGTTACATCACTTGCAGCAAGACTTTCAGTTGTATAAGGAATTAATAAACCGATAACGAGAATCGCAAGGATATAGAATAAAAGAATACGCCAAAAGATTGAACGAATTGCTTTTGGGATATTACGTTCTGGATCAGATGTTTCACCAGCAGCTACTCCTAATAATTCAGTTCCTTGGAAGGAGAAACCAGCTGCCATAAATACACCGATAATTGCCATGATACCGCCGTTAAATGGTGCATCTGCAACAGTGAAGTTTTTGAATCCAACAGTTTCGCCCCCCATAATTCCGAAAATCATCATAAAGCCGACAATTAAAAAGATAATAATTGTAACTACTTTAATAAGTGCGAACCAATATTCAGATTCACCAAACCCTTTAACAGATAAATAGTTTAAAAGGAAAATAATAGCTAAACATAATCCGCTCCAAATAAGAGAAGGGGTATCTGGGAACCAAAATTTCATAATTAATGTTACGGCTGCAAGTTCAGCAGCGATCGTAATCGCCCAGTTATACCAATAGTTCCATCCAAGTGCAAAACCAAGTGATGGATCAACAAATTTTGTTGCATACGTACTAAAAGATCCAGTAACAGGCATGTAAGCTGCAAGTTCAGCTAAGCTTGTCATTAAGAAATATACCATAATTCCAATTGCGGCGTATGCAATTAATGCGCCGCCAGGACCAGCTGAATGAATGACACCACCGCTGGCAAGAAATAGTCCGGTACCGATTGTACCGCCGAGAGAAATCATCGTAAGGTGCCGCGATTTTAATCCGCGTTTTAATTCACCTTGTCCTTGTGTAGTTTGCGTTTTAGAGGTAGATTGATTTGTTGCGCTATTCATGTTCAACACTCCTTTTCTTGTAGGTTAGGAAGGAGCGGGGGAGAAAAATACAAAAAACCGCCAAAGGAATTTGGCGGAACGTTTCACAAATAACCACCCCATCATACCCTTCCGTTAAGATAGCACCCCACGTTTACACGGTAATTTTGTAAACGTGACAGTTCTGTTCCTTTCGGAGACAGCCCCAGCTCATATTTCCAGAGAAGAAATATAAACTTCGGCAACTTTTCCTTTCAAACGGAGTCAGTGACATTCTCTGTGTCTCGTCCGTTTTACTATTAAAAGTCGCAACCTCTACCTCATCGGATTGATGAGGATTTATATATTGCTAAGATTTTTAATATATGGCAATTGTAATGACTTTCTGAATATATTGCAAGATATTTTGTTAGGAAAAGTCAAAAAATATCGGTTATTGTATAGGAAACGCTTGCAAAACTCCACCCGAACCTACTATTATGTAGCAATAAGCAAAGAAAAAATTGTTATACAAATGTTTCGCAAAAAATATTGAAAAACCCTCTAAATAAAAAGAAAATTCAGAAAAATATAATTCGACATTCATAATAAAGTCATATTATTTGTTATAATTAGAGTAACGTTTAAGCAAAAAGGGGAAATCAAAATGAAATTAGAAACAAAAAGGCTCTATATAGTGCCGTGTACAGAAGAGAGGATTCAAGTCGCTAACGAGCAAGGATATAATAGCGGTCCGCATATTGTAGTGCATGTAGAGAATGTGAAACAAGATGAGGCTTTATTACCATGGGGGGCGTGGTATGTTTTTCGGAAAGAAGATGATAGCGTTTTAGGTGATATTGGATTTAAAGGGAAACCAAACGAGGATCAAACAGTAGAAATTGGCTATGGATTTATTGAGAAATATTGGAATCAGGGCTATGCAACAGAAGCTGTAAAAGAACTAATCGATTGGGCTTTCAAAACAGGAGAGGTAGAAACAATAATTGCAGAGACACTCCTAGATAACTATAGTTCGATGCGTGTTTTAGAAAAGTTACATATGAAGAGAGTAAATGCTACAGAAACGATGATTAATTGGAAAATAGAAAAATAAAAAATACCGCTCTAAATTGAGCGGTATTTTTTTATAGTTATGGTAGCATTTGCTTCTGATCATTTGGATACTCAGCCGTTGATGCGTTAGGACGATTGGAATGATTTCGAACAGCAATGAAAATAGAAATAATAACGACAAGACCAACTGCAACGTAAGAAAGTGAAATAATAGTTGGATCCACTTTAAATGTAGTAAGCAGTGTACGAATATTTGTGAAGATAATAAGACCACCAACTAATACGCCAAGTAAATGGGGCGGAACGATGCGGACTAACCATGCAGCAATTGGAGCTGCGACAATACCGCCGAGCATTAAGGCAAATACCCAAACCCAGCTTACTTGTTCCCAGCCAAGTGAGATGAAGAAGCCAATTGTTGCAGCGAGTGAAACAGGAAATTCACTCGTATCTACAGATCCAATAACTTTTCTAGCTTCATTTCCTCTTGCTAGAAGAACGGGTGTCGTAATCGGCCCCCAACCACCGCCACCAGTTGAATCAACGAATCCAGCGAATAAACCAAGCGGCACAAGTTGTTTGGCAGACATACGCTTATTTGAAGTGACAATTTGTTTTTGAATGATGAATCGTAATAAAATATAAACCCCTAAAGTAAATAAAAATACGGAAATGTACGGTTTGATTACATCTCCAGGCAAATTACTTAAAAAACATGCCCCAATAAATGCGCCGATTGCCCCAGGTAATGTAAGCCTGGAAACTGTATATTTATCAACGTTTCCAAATTTGATATGAGATGCGCCAGAAGCTGCAGTTGTAACGACTTCAGCTAAATGAACCGATGCGGAAGCTACAGCCGGTGCAATACCAAACATTAATAATAGTGAAGTAGACGTTACCCCATACGCCATTCCGAGTGCTCCATCGATCAATTGAGCGAAAAATCCAATAATAGCAAAGACAATTAATTTCTGCATAAATAATCCCCCTGTAATAATAAATGAAAAAGACACTTTTCCCGTATGAGAAAAGTGCCTTTGGTTTTTCCAATCAGCAATAATTAAATTTGTTTCATTATAATACATATTAATCGTATAAATCAACTAGGTTTTAAAGTTTTTGAATTGAATGAAAGAAAAATAAAATATACAATAAAAGGATGGAGAGAAAGGGGAGAAAGACATGTTACGATTTGATCATCTCGTTCACACAGTTCATGGTACACCGGAGGAAGCGGCAAAACAAATGCAGGAACTTGGATTTCATACTGTATTAGGCGGAGAGCATACGAATTGGGGTACTTGGAATAGTTTAAGTTATTTTGATTTATCATATATAGAATTTTTAGCAGTTCAACATGAAGAAAAAGCGAAAGAAGCAGAAAATCCATTAGTACAAGAAATAGTGGTGAAACTACAAAATGGAGAAGGAATGCTACAAATCGCGATCCGAACAGATGCAATTGAGGAGCTAGCAGTTAACTTTAATAAGTACGGCTTACATACGATAGGGCCATTTGAAGGGAAACGTATGAGAAAAGATGGCCGACTTTTAGAATGGAAAATGTTATTCGTTAAGCAAGAAGAGAACGGACCGAAATTACCTTTCTTTATACAGTGGAATGAAACGGACGAAGAAAGAAGAAACGATTTACGTAACAGTGGGACGATTACTGAACATAAAAACAAAGTGCAACAAATTGAAACGATTCATTACGCAGTAAAAAATGTTCGAGAAACAGTACGGAAATGGAAAGAAGTAATGGAGCTATCTACAAGCTCAGTTGTGAAAAATGAAAAATGGAATGCCGAGTGTCAAAGTGTATCGTTTGGTGACATTCAAGTACAGTTTTGTGAACCGGTTGGAGAAGGTCTAGTGCAAGAATACATAAAGAATCATGGCGAATATCCATTTGCAGTAGAGTTTAAAGGGGGAAATAAACGAGAGCATGAAGTGTTAGGGAGTTTGTACATATATTGATAGAGGTGAACGTTGTGGAAGAAATGCTTAGAGAGATAGAGAGAATACTAGAATGGCCTCGTATGTTAAAAGCGACTGTTATTTCAAAAGGCTTTTCATTCGATGAGAAATATAAAATTGAATTAGAGAGTGGGGCCTCGTATTTTATTAAAGTATGCGATTCATCATATTTTGAACGGAAGCAGGAAGAATATGAATATATGCAGCAGCTAGATTCTTTACATATTCCTATGCCAAAATTAATTCATTTTATTAGTCTTACAAAATTCAATAAATGTGTACAAGTTTTTGAATGGATTGATGGATTAGATGGTGAAGATATATTAAGAACGTTGTCTACAGAAGAGCAGTATAGGGCTGGAAAAAAGGCTGGAGAAGTACTAAAAAAGATTCATTTAGTTGAAAAAGAAGATAAAAGTAATTCATGGGAAATGTCTATATGGAGTAAATATGAGAGATACTTAGAAGCGTTGAAAGAATATGAAGTAGACTTTTTTCATTTAAATACAGTGATAGATTTTGTAGGAAATCATAAAGATTTATTAAAAAATCGTCCCATCGTATTTTTACATGACGATTTTCATCCGGCTAATATAATGATTGACCAAAATGAGTTTCGGGCTGTCATTGATTTTGCTAGATTCGATATTGGTGATCCTATTCATGATTTTCATAAAGTAGCACTATTTACAACGAATATAAGCAAACCATTCGCGATTGGACAAGTTCACGGTTATTGCGGAGGAGAACCTGATCTACATTTTTGGAAACTGTACTCATTATATGCAGCAATGATATTCCCGGCTGATATCGTATGGACAAACCGAAGCACACCATATTTATTAGATGATATGAAGGAAAGATTAAATGGAATTTTAGAAGATCATAATCATTTTTCATCTTATATTCCAAAATGGTATCAATCAAGTGAATTTAATAAATAAAGGAGTAATTTATATGGATAAAATAGCAGTAATTTCAGATATTCACGGTAATATTCAAGCATTAGAATCCGTGTTGAATGATATTAAATTAAGAGGAATCGAGCGCATTATTTGCCTTGGAGATTTAGTAGGAAAAGGACCTCATTCCAGTGAAGCAATTGAAATCATTCGTAAAGAATGTGAAGTAGTCGTAATGGGAAACTGGGATGATTTTATTACAAAGCCGACTGAATTTGAAGCATTGAAATGGCATCAAAAACAATTATCGGAAGAACAAAATGACTATTTAAGAAACTTACCATTTTCAATCGAGTTTTATATGAGTGGGAAATTCATTCGTATGTTTCACGCTTCACCGAGAAGTTTATATGAAAGAATTCAACCACACGCTTCAAGAGAAGAACGTATTAGTATGTTCGAAAATAGTGATCTGACGGAAAATATAGAAGGGGAAAGAAAACCAGATGTCGTTTGTTACGGTGACGTTCACCAAGCATTCGTTCAAAATTTCAGAGGGAAAACGTTATGTAATGCCGGTAGCGTAGGAAACCCACTTGAAATAACACAAGCTTCCTATTTAATATTTGAAGGGACTTACAATGAAAAAGAAGCAGCGAGCTTTTCTATTCAACTTGTACGAGTACCGTATGATATTGAATTAGCTATCAGACTAGCAGAAGAACTCGAAATGCCAGAAATTGAAGAATACAAACAAGAATTACGGACTGCTTTATATCGAGGGTTTAAGGGAAAGTAAGCTAATAATATATCAACGATTTTTCAAATATATCTATCATAACTTAAAATATATCAATGATTTTTTCGAGATATCAGCGATTCGAGAAAGGATATCAATTTACTGACAAATAGTGACATGAATTATTATCTATAATTATATTATGTCAACTAATTATAAAGGGAGATATCATGAACCGAAAACAACGAATCAAAGAAATTGCAGATCATATTGTAAAGCTAAACTTAACCCATCCAATAAGAGTTGGAGTAAGCGGTATTACAGCCTCAGGAAAAACAACATTTGCAAACGAACTAGCGGAAGAAATAAAAAAACGAGGATTACCAGTAACACGCGCCAGCATTGATGATTTTCATAATCCAAGAGTGATTCGCTATGCAAAAGGAAAAGAATCTGCAAGAGGGTATTATGAAGATGCACACGATTATATAGCTTTCAAAGAAAGATTATTAATGCCTTTAGGACCTAACGGAAATTTACAGTATGAAACGATTTCTCATAACTTAATAACGGATATGCCTGTACATAATGAGCCGCTATTGGCCACGCAAAATATGATATTAATAGTAGATGGAACGTTTCTATTGAAAAAAGACGTTGCGCATTTATTTGATTACAAAATCTTTGTAGATACAAATTTTGAGATTGCGAGAAAACGTGGTGCTAAGCGGGAAACTGAAGCTTTTGGAAGTTATGAAGAAGCAGAGAAGATGTTTTTAAACAGGTATCACGCGGCTTGTAAAATGTATATAGATGAGCATAATCCGAAAGAGTGTACGAATGTTATATTTAAGAATAGTGATTTAGGAAATCCAGAAGTTATATTTCATGAAAGAGCGTAATACATAATCAGAAATATATGTATAGCCTTTTGTTTATTGTTATAATTAAATTAATTTTATGAAGCAAATAAAAGGGGATAAGACAATAAAAAACGCAAAAAGGGGACAAGAAATATAATGAATGAAGTACTAGAACTAAAAGAAGAACTACTACAAATTAAAAATAACAATTATGCTGTACCAGAAGACGTAGATGCATATCCATATGCGCAGTGGATGCTAGATTATATCGGATCACCAGATGCTGAATTACGTGATGATTTAATTTATAGTACGCTTCATACATGGATTACAAATGATGTGTTTAGACAAAAAGAATTACGAGGGTTAATGCTACAAGCAATTAGTCCTGATTATTTATTTTATAAAATTGGTGAAAAGGGAACAGACTCTGTATTTAAACGTGCATTCTCCGTATTAATTCCACCACTTATTTTATCTGTTCATGAAAGAGAACCGTTGTTATCCGAAGAACAACTGTACAGTGTAGCAGAACAAGTGCTGGAATATGTATATTTAGAAGAAGATGTAAGGGGCTATGTAGAAGGGAAAGGCTGGGCGCACTCTACTGCACATGCAGCAGATGCACTCGATGCTTTAGCACGTACAATCCAAAATCGTGAGTTCTCATATGCAATACTAGCTGCCGTTCGTCAGAAGGTCCGCTTACATGACTACGTATACATTCACTTTGAGGATGAGAGATTAGTAGCACCAATTATGTCGTTACGTAACCAAAATCTTTTAACTGAAGAAGAGTGGAGCAATTGGTTACATAGTATAGCAATTGTTGAAGACATCCCGCATCCTCAATATGATATTTTAGTACAAAATATTAGAGCTTTCTTAAGAAGTTTATATTTCAGAGCTTTAGAGACAGAGGGTAGTACAGCCTTTACAGATGATATATTGGAGACTTTAAAGGGTTTGCGTAGGTATTAAAAATTCGTTTTTCTAACAGAAAAGTACATAAAACCAACACCTCCCAACCATACTAATAAAATGTTTTGGAGGTGAGTTTAATGGACAAAAAAGACTTTGAAAAAGTATATAATGATTATTTACATCAAGGGGAAGAGCAAGCTCAATTTGAAATAGCTCAGGAAGTTACTTCAGGAGCAGAACAAATTGTTGCTGTTCGTAAAAATGATGAAGGTGATTTGATTGCTTTTAAAACAAGTAGCGGGAGAGAGTTAGATTATATGACTGCTCTTAGTGAAGCAAAATCAGGGAAGTTAGCTCATGTGGACGTATTTCATAAGTATGGCAGAGATATTATACGTAGTGAACCTGATGGAATAAAAGAAAATAATTTAGATAATTTACCTTCATTTTAAAGGGTAAACCTCAAGAAGAGAATGTTCATTACGATATTCTCTTCTTTGTTTTGCGAAGTTTTCCTTGCAAATAGACGATTCATTTTTAAAGTGCGATCATACTTTTAAAGAGCTCTCTAAATTTCTCTTTATCTTCTGCTGTAAATG
Source organism: Bacillus sp. RZ2MS9 (assembly GCF_001816185.2). Classification (NCBI taxonomy): domain Bacteria; kingdom Bacillati; phylum Bacillota; class Bacilli; order Caryophanales; family Bacillaceae; genus Bacillus; species Bacillus sp. RZ2MS9. The sequence continues at coordinate 2,956,234 of NZ_CP049978.1, read as the reverse complement.
GTTTCGGTCCCTTTGTACGTTTACCACTTTTTCGAACCATTGCACTTAAATATCGTGTTTGTAACAATTGTTCGATGTTATCATTCGTATACTTATAGCCTTTATGGTGTAGAACGATACAGCCTTTTGCTAAAGCGAGCGAAGCAAGACCGTAATCTTGTGTTACGATTAAATCTTCTTTTTTTGCTAACTGCATAATTCGGTAATCTGCAGCATCTGCTCCGGAATCAACATAAATTGTTTCTACACCTTTAGGCTGCTGAGCATTAGAATAATGAGAAAAGCTAGTAACTAGAGTTACAGGAATTTCTGCACTCGTAGCTTCAAAAATAATTACATCTTTTACAGGACAAGCATCTGCATCAACATAAATTTCCATTTTTATCACTCCTATAAAGTGAAACTTTAATCAGTGGGGGGTTCATCCTCCACTGATTATTAATTGAACCAATCGGGCATTTACGGGCAGTTGATCTCTCACCTAACTTCTTTGCTACAGCTGAATTTTGAGGTGGGAGTTTTATTGCCCGTTAATGCGGGAAAACTAGGTTCGTGTTGATAATAATGGTAGATTTTTCTTTTGTCAAACGATAGAGCTTTATGTAAAGTTATTTTTCACAAACCAAAATAGCCTCCCGCAAACGAGAAATACCTTCCTCAATTTGATCAATATCCACTTTTCCATAAGATAAACGAATATAACCATCTTTCGCGCCGAAAATACTACCTGGCATAAAAGCAATTTCTTGTTTTAAGCTTTGCATAATAAGTTGTTTTTCGTTTATCGGTTCTTTTAATTTTCCCCATATGTATATTCCACCGGTCGGATTTGAAAAAGAGATTTTATCATGAAGTTGCTCGTTTAGAGCTCGAACAATAACGTCTCTTTTTTCTGCTAGTTGTTTTCGTAACGGTACGATATGCGACTGAAATGGTACAGTTTCGAAAAACTGCTGCATAAGCCACTGCGGGAAAATACTCATTCCTAATTCCATTTGATGCCTTGCGTCGGATAACCTTTCTACTACAGATTGTGGAGCGACGAGCCAGCCGACTCGTAATCCTGGCGCAATCATTTTTGATAAAGAATGTACATAAATAACTGTTCCATTTTCATCAATCGATTTTAAAGTAGGGCAAGGTTGTTTCTTTTCTAGCGTCAGCAAGCTGGATGGATCATCCTCAACAATTGCAATTCGTAAATCTGCGCAAAGTGATAATAGTTTTTTTCTACGGTTTGGATGAAGCATCGTTCCCGTAGGATTTTGGAAGTTTGGATTTAAAAAGATCATTTTAATACGATGCTTTCTATATAATTCTTGCACATCGTCTGGATTAATACCATGTTCATCAACAGGTAACGGGAAAATACGAATACCTGCTGATTGGAATAGGGGTAAGGAATAACAGTGCGATGGACTTTCGAAAGCGACGGCATCACCTGGATTTAATAAACATTGCACGATAAGGTGAAGTGCTTGCTGGGCGCCGGATGTAATCATAATGGATTGTTCAGTCGCCTCAACTTTTAAATATTCTTTCATATATTTTACGACCGCTTGTCTTAGCGGGAGATAGCCTTGCGGATGATCATAACTTAATGAATGTGTTAACGGTTGTTCTCGTAAAATTGTTTGTAGTTGATCGTGTGGGTAGAGATTACAACCGAGTTCTCCGTTTGCGAAATCAATAATATTTTCATTTTGTTGTACTTCTGCCCGAATATGGCGAAGTAACGGTAAGTTTGGTAAGAACGTACCGCCTTCTACGAAATTTCTCCAGTTAGGCGTTAATGTTGGAGAAACGCCCCACATATGTGTACTTACACGTGTACCTTTACCAGTCGTACTTTCTACAATTCCCATAGCACGTAGTTCGTTATAAGCAGTCGTTACTGTACTTCGGTTTACATTTAACTGTGTAGCTAATTTTCGTTCGGAAGGTAGGAAGCTTCCTGGAGGAAGTTCTCCGTATGTAATACGTTTTTCAATAAAGTCAACAACTTGCTGATAAATAGGGATTTTACTGTCGTTATCTAGCTTCCATTCCATACAAACGCCTCCGCATCTCTTATATACATTCAGTATAACAAATTGGCTGGGTAAAAAAACAGCCAATTGGACGGTGTTATATCCAGCCAATTTTACTATGCTAAATATGGAAGGGGAGATTCGGATGAAACGATGGCAAATGGAATGGCTCCTAGTATCTGTTGCATTAGTATGGGGAGCAAATTATACAATAGGAAAGTATGGCGTGGCATATATGTCATCCATTCAATTTAATAGTTTACGATTTTTAGTAGCATCACCGGTATTATTACTTATTACTTTTATGATGGAACGCTCATTACGTATTGAAAGAAAAGATTGGTTACGATTAGTAGCAGTCGGCATCGTTGGAACGACAATGTATCAAACGATGTTTATGCTATCTGTGAAATATACTTCAGCAACGAACGCTTCATTATTAATTGCAATGTCACCTATTTTTACAGGGATATTAGCAGTATTGCACAAACAAGAACGTTTTTCGATGAAAGTACAAATTGGTTCAATCGTAGCCTTTATTGGTGCAGCATTCGTTTTATTAACAGGACATACAGGAGGAGCTACTTACGAGTATGCGTGGCTCGGAAATATAATTGGATTAGTCGCAGCAATTGCGTGGGGATGGTATCCAATTTTAGCGCAACCACTCATTACAAAATACTCCGCAATGAGAGTTACATCATGGTCTACTTTAATTGGAATTGTACCTCTCGTTATATACTGTTTACTCAATGTAAACACACTAACGTGGCCAGTAGATATGCCGAGCTGGGGATCACTAGCATATTCAATCGTCTTTGCGACCATATTCGGACTTGCAATGTGGTATGTCGGTATTAGTAAAATAGGCTCAACGAAAGTAATGGTTTATATGTATCTTGTGCCATTGTTTGCAGTGATCTTTGCGGCAGTAACAATAGGGGAGCAAATTAATATGATGCAACTAGTTGGCGGGCTTATTATCTTCATCGGTTTATATGTTGTAAAAAAAGGTGGAATCAAAAAGCCAGCTCTCAATTTGAAAAAAGTAAGTTAACAGTAAAAAGGATCTCTTTCATATAGAAGGAGATCCTTTTTGTTTTTGTAATAAAAGCGCTTGTTCAACGGCCCATTTTTGATGATCGTGTATGAGAAGCTCTATAGCATACAATGGAGACATCCACCTTAGAACATGATCCTCCTCACAGTTTTCAGTTTGTTTCTGCACCATATTCGCAATATAAAAAAATCCATCGTTTAAATAATATATATCTTCCTTTTCTGCATAAAAATATCGAGCAGCATTACCGATATACTGATCAATTTTAATTGCCCATCCTAATTCCTCTAGTAGTTCACGGTGCAAACATTCTTCTTTTGTTTCATTACCTTCCATACCGCCACCAGGTAAAAAGTAACGGTCTCCTTTTTGGATAACAGCAATCTTTGAAGAAGATGATTGAAAAATAATCGCATAACAACTAGGCCTTAATGTATAATGAACGTTAATTTTTTTAGAGCCAAATGTGAGTTTTGAAATCATAAAACACGACCTTTCTCTATAAAATACATAAAAGGAATATTAAGGTAAACGTAGAATTGTATAAGTATAATCTTAACAGATTGGAGTGATAACAACATGATAAATCGAAAATGTTCAAGATGTAAAGAAATAACAGGTACGATGCACGGTGGTAAAAAAATTAAGGAAGAATTTCTATGTGAAGACTGTTTGCAAAAAGGAATTGAGAGCGGGGAAATCGAATTATCACAAGTGGAACAAGAAAAAACCTCGTATCTTTCTATAAAGATATTAAAAATAACGAGTGTTATTTATTTAATAGTATCAATTATAACTGCTTTTTCTGCTGGAGCATTTATACAAGATCCAGGGCTTGGTGGAATATCTTTTTCAATAACAGGTACAGTTGGTGTTATGATAATTGGATCCATATTCCAGTCTGTTCTTGTATTTTGCGGGATATGGGTATTCATCCTATTAGTAGAAACAGTCATTAAAATTTATGAAAAAATGAAGTGAGTGAGAGGGAGAAACATATGCGAGTAAGAAATATCCAAGGGGAAGATTATGTAAAGATTCATTCAGTTTTAAATGAATGGTGGGGCGGGAGAGACATGGTTGCCATGTTGCCAAAACTGTTTTTTGTTCACTTTCAAGAAACGAGTTTTATCATTGAAGAAGAGGGCGAAACGTTAGGTTTCTTATGCGGATTTTTTTCACAAACATATAAAGATGAAGCATACGTTCATTTTATCGGTGTAAATCCGAAGTATAGAAGAAGAGGAATCGCATCGACATTGTATTCTTATTTCTTTGATGTCGCTCGTGCAAATAATCGTACAGTTGTAAAAGCAATTACGTCACCAACTAATAAAAAGTCGATACAGTTTCATCAAGAAATCGGTTTTCGAATTGAGGCTGGGGATGATGAGGTAGAGGGTGTATCGGTACATACAAATTATGATGGGAATGGCGGGAGTAGAGTTTTATTTTTGAAAAATGTGTAGATAAAAGGGGAATGATTGCATGGATATGCAGCAACGGAGAATGTTAGTAGCAGGAATCGTTTTAGCAGTAGTGTTAGGGGTAGGCTATTTTTCGACAAACGTATTACAAACTTTCTCAATCGTATGTTTAGCAGTAGCGATTGTATTTGGGGTTATAGGGAGCATACAAAAGAAACGTCAAAACAAGAATTAAAAATTTGAAAATTTTATGATCCCTTAAAATTTCTCGTTTTAGGGTATTTGTTTTTCTTAGCTTAATGGCGATTGGATTGTATCACAAATTCTATTAAATTAAGTTTATATCAAAACACCATTCTTGCCCTGTTGTTGCAGACATAATGATATCTTTTTTTATTTTGTTAATTTGATAGAAGTGAGTGGGATGTCAAAAGCAATTTCTGTAAAATAATTTCATCAAAAGAAGGGGATTTATATGCATTTTGAAAGAGATAGATATTTTTTACAGATGGCATTGGAAGAAGCTGAAATGGCATTAAAAGAAAATACATATCCAGTAGGAGCAGTTATTGTTGATGGAAATAATAATGTCATTGCAAGAGGAAGAAATAGAGTGCATCCACAAAAAGACATAACAGCTCACGCAGAGATAGACGCTATTCGCAATGCAGGGGAAGCAATGTTTGATGCAAAAATAAAAAATGAGAAGTTTACTATTTATAGCACGTTGGAACCGTGTCCAATGTGTACAGGAGGTATTTTATTCGCAAAAATACAGAGAGTAGTCTGGTTACTAAATGATGACTTAGGTTTTGGTGGATATAAAAAGATAAAAAATGCTTTAGTTTTCGAAGGGAAATTTAATAAAATCGACATAGTGGAAGAACCATTTGAAGACTTAAAAACAAGACAAAAAGAACTTATGAGACAATGGGAGCTAAATCCCAATAATATTATTAATTTGCGTAGGGCTATAAAAAAATAGTTGTTTCTTTCAATTAAATCGGGATGCTGCCACATTACCATCAATTTAAAAAATATAGTGAAATTATATCGATTTAACAATAGAATATGGAAGAATCTATTACGAATAGAAAGCCGTCCTAAAAGTATTCTAGGATGGTTCTTTTTGTTGTGAGGAGATAAAGAGTATGGAGAATAAACAGAGTAGAAATGAGTATGTAAGACGCATACATAAGGTTCAAGATTATATAGAATCAAACATAGACAGTTCATTATCCATTGAAGAGCTAGCTGATATAGCAGGATTTTCGAAGTATCATTTTCATCGGATTTTTAAAGGAATAGTTGATGAGCCATTATCGCGGTATGTGAATCGCTTGAAACTAGAAAGGGCAACACATCTACTTACATATCGCGCAGACATGACGATTACAGATATTGCGTATCACTTCGGATTCACAGATTCAGCAGTTTTTTCCCGAACATTTAAAAATTATTACGGTGTAAGTCCGTCTCAATATCGAAACGATAATAGCAAGAATTGCAAAGACGTAAGGGGAATTCCTCAATACAATGAATGTAAGAAGGTTCGAGGAAATGTTGAAATTGTAACAGCGGACGATATAAACGTCGCATACATAAGACATACAGGTACATATGAAGAGTTAGCTATAGCTTTTCCAGAAATGATAGAAAAATTATTTCGTTACGCGGCGAAGAAAAACGATCATGTATTTGAGGATACGAAAGTATTAACCATTTACCACGATCATCATGAATTTACTGAGGACCATCATTTAAGAACAAGTCTATGTGTAACAATTTCAGATGAATCCACAGTAGAAACGAACGACGTTGGAATAATGGTAATACCTTCTGGAAAATATGCAGTAGGACATTTTGAAATATTCCAAGATGAATATAAAGGAGCATGGGATTTCTTATACGGTGAATGGCTGCCAAATAGCGGATATAAACCGAGAGACTCGTATCCTTTTGAAGTATATAGAAATAATCCAAAGCATAAACATATAGTTGATATATATGTACCTATCGAACCTTTTTAATCATAGGTTAAAGGGGAAAGAATAATGAAAACTGCTGAAAAGTTAGATCAGATTATAAAAGAAGAATATGAAAATATGAATGGTATGTTAGTAGTGCGGAAAGGTAATGTTATTTTTGAAAAATATTATAACGATTACGGACAAAATGATACATTTCATGTAGCGTCAGTTACAAAAACGATAATCTCTGCGCTAATTGGAATATGTATAGATAAGGGCTATATAAAAAGTGTTGATCAAAAAGTAATAGAGTTTTTCCCTGAATATAAAGTAAAGTCATCTGAAGTAACAGTGCGACACCTACTTACAATGACAGCTCCATACCCTTTTGTAGACTGGCAGGAACCGTTAGAAGAATTATGTACACAACCAGACTGGGTACAGTATACACTTCATAGAATGGGGAACGGTGGAGAGATTGGAGCTTTTAAATATTCATCTGCAGGAGCGCATGTACTATCAGCAATGATTACGAATGCAACAGGGAAAAGTGCACGTGAATTTGCGAATGAGTACTTATTTCAACCACTCGGCATGAGCGAAATTCCAAACTACAATATGAAAGCATTTGGATTCGATGACTTATTCGGAAAAGATGTGAAAGGATGGGTTCACGATCCAAACGGCATTTCGACGGGCGGCTGGGGACTAACGTTAACGGTTAGGGATATAGCTAAGTTTGGACAGCTGTATTTGAATGAAGGTATTCATAATGGAAAACAAATACTATCAAAATCATGGATAAAAGAATCAACAGAAATGAACCAAAATCAATATGGTTACTTATGGTGGTTTCGAGAAGAAGATGGAATCTTTTCATACTGTGCTATGGGTGACGGTGGGAATATGATTTGTTGTATTCCAGAGAAGGATTTGGTTGTAGTAATTGCTTCTGAAGCTATGCCGAATGCACGGGATAGATGGGAATTGATTGTGAAATATATTCTTCCTGGCATACAGTCAAATCAATAATGGTAGTAAAAAGATGGGGTGAATTTTGGTTTTATACCATCTTTTTGTTTTGTGACGTAAAGTTCATGGGAATGTAAGGGTTTTGTTAAAAGTGTAAATATTAGGGTTTTTTAATATAAAAAGTCTTTCTTTATGTATAATGGGGACAAGGCCTAAAAATACTTAAATATTTAAGTGAATATTTTAAAAAGGGAGATTAAGGATATATGAAAAGCTTACTTCCAAAAACTTTAGCTGTTACAGGATTAATTGCTTCTTTATTAGGTATGGTTTCTTCCGTTTCATTTGCTTCGATTAGTTGGGATAATAATGCAACGTGGACAGGAAGCGGAGCAAAAGCTAAGGCAACTGCCTATACTGCAAAAAAGGACGAACCTCATTTTTACAAGATGACTGTAAGAGCTAGCTTTGATGATGGGACTTCTAAAGAGTTAGCATTGTATGATGCTAAAATTTCAGATCGTATAAACGTTAGCGTTGCATCCAAAGGACCGGTGACCAGAGGTTATTCGGGTCATGAATGGATAATGGTAGGGGATAGTGCGTACACTTCTAAGGAAATGGTAATTAAATAAAAATCAACAAAAACCGTGAAAAAGGATACATACCTTTTTCACGGTTTTTAAAATGAGGAGGATATATGAATCTAGTATTAAAAGAAATAGTGGTGAACAAAACAATATTCATTATGCTATTTATTGGATTTGTATTGACAATATGGCCAATCCTGATCGCAATGTCGACGCGAGATTATTATGATGAGAAATTTTATGATAGTAAAAATGGTTATTTTAATTATTACTATTCAGTTCAACTTACTAATATGGGGGAAATCAATTTCGAACAATTTCAGACGTTAATAGAATCTGATTTTAAAAACGCTAGTGTTATTACAAATGATATTCGTATTACTATTCCGGATATCGGCCACGTAATAATGAATGGTCTCCTTAATAAAAATTGGTCTCCACCTTTGCTAAAAGGTTCTCAGATGGGACAAGATGAAAAAAATAGTGTAATAGTGGGGAAGAAAATTTATAAGGATATGGCAACAATAAAATTATTTAATAAGGAATATACAGTTAAAGGCGTAGCTGGAGAAAATACTGGATATGAGTATAATATTAAAATTTTCGTCTCTCTAAATGACATGCCAGATGAGGTGAAACAGATGATACAAAAAGATAATACATTCCAAATGATTGTTCGTTCTAATGAAAACCCTATCAAGGAAATAGAAACTTTCATACAGCATATGAAACAGAACAATAAAGATATAAATGCCAAAGTGATTAGTGAAAAAGAGAACTATGAAAAGGAAAAAAACTCAAGTGAAGCCGTAGAAGAGTTACTCAGTTTTCCATATAGGCTTTTATGTATAGCTTTCATTACCAATATAATAGTAAGTTATTATTGGATTTATACGAAGAAAAAAAGTTTGTCGTTAAGGAAAGCTTTGGGAGCAAGTAATATAAATCTTTTTATTTTTATATTTAGTCAATTATTTTTATGTGCAATCACTGCATCAGCCTGTGCAATATGCATACAATGGATTTTTAGCATTTTGAGTGAAAATATTATAGAGTTTACAAGTTATAGTATTAGTTTACAGTCTACTCATATTGTAATGTGTGTATTTCTTTCACTTACTATAGCTTTCATCCTCTCTGTAATACCATTTGTATATGTGCTTAAAAGTGAACCTGCTAAAGCATTAAAGGAGTAAAAATGATGAGAATAAAAAGTGCGTTCATAGCATTAAAAAAGAGATTTCTATTTTCCGTACTTCTTCTAATACAGATTACATTTGGATTAGCAACTCTAACGAGTTCAATTAATGTATTTTATAATTTACACCATCTAAACGATAAATCCAGCTCGGTATTAAATGTGGATAAAACATATTTAGTTACTTTTGAAATGACGACAGATAGATTACAAAGCAATCAATTTAATAAAGAGAAAATTCAAGCGGTTTATAATACAATTCATCAAAATAAAGATGTGATTTCGTATGGTACATACGAGGAGCGAGTTATTGAAATAGAGTCAAGTAATAGACCATTTCAAAACAGTATGATTACTGATTTGAAACATAAAACGTTTCACGATGAAAGACCTACTATTAAAACAATTTTTGTAGATGAAAATTACTATAAAATGTTACGTTTACCTTTAAAACCTGAAGAAGGTTTCTCGCATGATGACTTTCAAAAAAATAGTGAAGAAAAAACAAAAGTTTTAATGGGTTCTTACTTTAAGAAATATTTTCAAGTTGGAGATACAATTAATGATCGATATACAATTATAGGGTTTTTGCCAGAAAATAAATTTATCGTAAATAATAATACGACGAACACATATTTGAAGTTGGATTACGCAATGATAATGCCTATGTCATTTGATAGATTTGAAAAATATGAAGCAATGTTTTTAAGACTACATCAAAGTACAGTTTTATATTTACAAAAAGGTGCAGATGTAAAGAAACTAGAAGAATCAATTCAACTTAAAGGAAACGGCGGTACGTTTCATTTAAAAAGTTTAGGTGATGAAATAAATGAAGATGTTACTCTTAACGGCTATTCGGAAATACCTCAACTTATAGTAGGAATCTTATTCGTTGTATTCTCGATCGTCGGAATTGTAGTAACGACCATTGTTTCTATCTTGATGAGAAAGCGGGAATTTGGTATAAAAATAGCTTTTGGCGAAAGTAAATTTGATATGTTTATTCAAATTGTTTTAGAGAACATTATTGTAGCAATAACTGGCTTAGGAATGTCGATAACTTACTTTTCATGGAGGTATGGGGTTCTATTACAAATGTCGAAGGATTTAAAGGAAGCAACGGTATTAGACTTTAAATTGGATATGCCTATATTGTTTTTAGTATTTCTATTCTTATTATTAATCATCGTTGTCTCGAATGTAATTGTCTTCTTATTTATTAGAAAGCTTGAACCGAAAACATTAATAGGTGGGATGGAATAATGGGGTTAATTGAACTAAAAGATATTAAGAAGGTGTATAGTAATAAGAATCATAATACGTTCGCGTTAAACGGTATAAATTTAACGATAAATAAGGGCGAAATTATAGCGGTAATGGGGCGATCAGGCTCAGGGAAGAGTACATTACTAAATGTTATAGGGTTAATTGATATGCCAAATGAGGGTGAATATATGTTAAATGGAAAATCATTAACTGAAATTAGAGCAAATAAAGTTCATAAAACAAGAAATGAAATGATTGGATTTATATTTCAATATTTTGCATTGTTAAAAGAACATACTGTACTAGATAATGTAGTGCTACCACTCACATATAGAAAGCTAAAGCAACGAGAAAGAGAAAATAAGGCGAAGTTCTATTTAGAAAAAGTAGGTTTAAAAGAACATATGCATAAAACACCGGACGAGCTATCAGGTGGACAACAGCAGCGCGTCGCAATTGCAAGAGCGTTAGTAGGTGAACCAGAATTAATATTGGCTGACGAACCGACAGGGAATTTAGATAGAAAAACAGGAGAAGAAATTATGAATTTGCTATTACAACTGAATGAAGAAGGACGAACGATTATTATTGTAACCCATGATATAGAAGTAGCGAATAAGTGTACTAGAATTATTGAGTTAGTTGATGGGGAAGTTGTGCGGAGTTAGTAATTCAACAATTATATCTAATTTAAGAATCCGTATTGATTAATTTTTCAAGATGGATTCTTTTTATTTGTAGGATTAAAGTAAAACAACAAATCCCCCGTAACTTTTTATGATAGAAATTCGTTTAACAAAAGAAACGATTTTTAATGAGGAATGGGGGAGAACAATGAAAATTTTAATACTAGGTGGTACACGATTTTTGGGAAGAGCTGTTGTAGAAGAGGCTTTGAACAGAGGGCATGAAGTTACATTATTTAACCGCGGAACAAACAAAGAAGTTTTTCCTGAAGTGGAGCAGCTGATCGGTGACAGAAATGGTGATGTATCAAGTTTAGAAAATCGAAAATGGGATGTTGTTGTGGATACATGTGGGTTTTCTCCGCATCACATTAGAAATGTTGGAGAAGTACTTAAAGATAATATTGAACACTATATATTCATCTCAAGCCTTTCCGTATATAAAGATTGGATTCCGCATGACATAAAAGAAGACTATATATTACAACCTGAACCGACGGAAGAGCAAATAAAGGCTGTAGAGAATGGTGAAATATCTCCTTATGAGCATTATGGTGCGCTGAAAGTATTATGCGAAAAAGAAGCAGAGAAGTATTGGCCGGGGCGTGTTTTACACGTAAGAGCAGGACTTCTTTCAGGAATGTTCGATTATACAGATCGACTTCCATACTGGATCGGGCGTGTAGCAAAAGGAGGTAACGTGTTAGTTCCAGGAAGAAAAAATCGTCCAGTGCAGATAGTTGATATAAAAGATGTCGCGAGATTTGGACTCAACATGGCAGAAAATAATAAAGCAGGTACATTCAATATAACAGGTCCGAATGATGAATTGACGATGGAAGAGCTGTTAAATACGTGTAAAAAAGTTACGAATAGCGATGCTGAATTTGTTTGGGTAGACGAATCGTTTATGAGTGAACACAATGTGCAGCCTTGGACAGAAATGCCTTTGTGGATTCCAGAAACTTTCCCATTAGATGGTGAGACGAAGCCGTGGAGAGGCGGGTTTTCTATTTGTATCGAAAGTGCGGTTAATGAAGGGCTTACTTTTAGAAGAATAGACGAGACAGTTACAGATGTGTATGAGTGGATGGAGAGTACGGAAGAATGGGAATTAAAAGCAGGTATTTCAGGCGAGAGGGAGAAGGAATTGTTAGAAAGATGGTATCAATAAATTTAGCGGAGTTCTTTGAATATGCTTGATTGCACATAAGGAGGAAAAGGTGATGTGGAAAGACACCATTCACAGTATCTCATCAAATTTAAGCTTGAAAAACCCAGCTACGAAGGATGAACTTACTGATATACAAAAATGTTTACATGTGGAGTTACCGAATGATTTATATCAATTATTACAGGAAACAAACGGTATAGAAGGTGAATACGGTGACTTTATATGGTCTGCTTCAAAAATTAAAACTGAAAATATGAGTATGAGAAATATAGTTGATTTTAAGGATTTATACATGCCTTTTGACTGTTTATTATTTTTTGCTGATGGGGGAAATGGTGATTTGTTTGGCTATTCCATTTTGAATGGAAAAGTACAAAGAGATGATATATATGTATGGAACCATGAAAATGATAGTAGAACGTGGGTTGCTCCTTCTTTAAAGACTTTTATGGAGTGGTGGGAGAGTGGAAAGATGATAATTTAAATATAGTATCAAAAAAAGTGCCTTGTTACTAAAGAAACAAGGCACTTTTTCACGAATAATTAATCTACCACTCAATCGGTTCTTCTCCGTACATCTCCCATAGCTTAGGAAACATCTTTTTTAAACCTTCTTCATCATCTTCATTCCAGTCAAATTCAAAATCTACATCGTCGAATTCTTCATTAGATAAGACATGGTAAAGTGTAAAGTAAGTATCATCTTCGTCACCAGTTTTTTCTGCATATACAGTGAAACCGAAATATAAAGAAAGTTCTTCTATTTCTGGGACGTCATACTCACTCAAATTTTCTAATACAGGAATTAATCGTTCTGGATCTTCAATACAAGCTTCGTATGTCTCTTTTCCTTGATATAATAACCATCCGCGGAAGTAATCGAAAGTATCATCTGAACAACCACCCATAATAATATAGGCTGCTGCCCATAAACGGGAGGTATAGGAATCTTTCAAAAGACGATGCATATGCGTATCAAAAGCTACAATTTCATGTACTGTACGTTTAGCAAGGTGGGAAGTAAGCCATTCTATTTGTTCTTCTTGGTCTTCACCTTTCCTTTTTGCACGATTAAGTAGTTCCCAAAATTCTTCTTCTGTTATCGTTTTTTCTTTTATGTAATCTTCCCCAGGCAACGGGTCTGTATATCCCTTTTTACGTTTGGAAGCAATTAGTTTGTTAGCTTCTTTCATACATTCTTCTTCTGTTTCAAACTCTTTCGCTTTCACACTGCCAGCTGTGCCGATTTTTCCGTAAAACACAACATAGTCTTTTTCTTTCACAACGATTTTCCAAAACTTATTTGATTTCTCAGTTTGCTGGATTAATAACGTTTCCATCCGTACCCCCATAATGTTTTCTAGTGTGCAATATGATTGTAACATATGTATATACACTTGTAACGATGAAAAGTAATGGTTCAGAAAATTAGGAAATGATTGAATGAAGTGAATAAATTTAGTAACCTTATTTGTACAGCAATTACATAATTGTTTTGTAATAATTCAATATTTGTATAAGGGGGGCGTTAAGATTGGATCTTACGTTTAAAGTAGAGGAAACATGTTTTAATTACCGCGTCGGAGCAATTTGTAAACTGGATAATAAAATACTTATTCTTCAAAACAAAGGGGAACATTATTGGTATGTACCAGGCGGAAGAGTGAAAATGCTAGAAAATAGTGAGGATGCGTTACAACGAGAACTTGCAGAAGAACTAGGTGTTCCTATTAAAGGGAAGAGATTAATATGGTCAGTAGAAAATTTCTTTACACTTTCTGAGCGAAAGTTTCATGAAATTAGTTTTTATTATGAAGTAGAGCTACATGAGTTACCTGCGAGTGGAGCGGATCAATATATTTTGGAAGAAGAGGGTAGAACGTATTTGTTTAGATGGGTGCCAGTAGAAGAACTGCATACATATAACTTACAGCCTGCATTTATAAAAGAGAAAGTAAAGGATGTATCAGTTCACACAGAACATATCGTATTACAAAAGTAAACGTATTACAAAAGTAAACGTATTCGGAGGAGAAAACGGTGAAGGGGACTAAAAAAGAGGTACATATAAATGACAAAGTAATTCGTTACACACATATCGAAAAAGGTTCTAGTACGGTTTGTTTTATGTTTTCAGGTTCAGGATACAATTATGATAAGCCGTTATTTTATTACGCAACGATGTTAATGCTTGAACATAAAATAGATGTTGTACATATTCATTATTCTTATGATGGACAATTAATGAATAAACCAATGGAAGAAGTAACGAAAGTAATGATGGATGATATTAATCCTGTAATAAATGAAGTATTAAAAGATGAGCAATACAACGAGACTATGTTTTTAGGGAAGTCACTCGGAACAATTCCGATTGCAAATGATTTAGTGAAGAGAGAAGAATTCGCGCAGTCAAAAATGATACTACTTACACCTTTACTGACGTTTGATACAATTTTTGATTCTATCTTACATAGTCGACACGAAGGGTTTTTAGTTATTGGGGATAAAGATCACCAATACAATGCAGATCAAATTGATCAGTTATATAAAACGAATTTACAGATTGAAGTTGTCAAAAATGCAAATCATTCTGTAAATGTTGGGGGATATGAAACGGAAAATTCAATTGAGGCTATAGCGAAAATAATAGGAAAACTTAAAGAAGTTGTTAGGACAAACTAACCTATTAATACATGCAAAAGAGGTGCGAATTGCACCTCTTTTACTTTAATAAGCCTTCAAAACATGAAGTAAATAATCCTTACGATTCAGCGGATTATAATCAACACGTTTTCGAGTAGGGAAGGGAGCCATAAGTTTTGTGAAACCAGCTGGCTTCGTTGTAAATATGCCTTCTCCTTCTGTAAATGAATGTAGTATTCGTTTGAAACTCTCTGTTTTCGCAACAGGTAATGATCCTGTTAACTGATAAGAATTGTTATTGAATATAGGCTCTGCAAAAGTTGCTGGAACGGCAGCGAGCTTATACATTGCGGTACTAATTGCTTGCTCCGGTACAGTTAATTCAAACGCATTAACTGGTTCATATACATATGTTGCAGCTTGTTTTAAAGCATCCATTAAAACGAGCGGTGTTAAGTTTCTAAAGTCACTCGCTGTTGTAACAGGACTAGCATAACCAGTATGTGTTAACGTGACGATAATATCTGTAACTTCCCACCCATATAATCCTTGTTTTAACGTTTGAAATACCGTATCTTCAATCGCTTTATGAAATGCTAAAGGTAGTGAGCCGAGCTCAACACCTAATTTATATGTTATACCGCAATTAAGTTCACCACGTTCAACTTTGAATCCGATTGTTGCGTAAAATGGATTCTCTTTTTCACCCATTACTTCAACAGAATTGCCTACGCCAATTGGTTTCTCGATACATACAACTCGCGTATTTGAAAAATTAACCTGCAAATTATATTTCTCATAAAGTGTTGTTTCAATTACTTCTTTTTGTACCTCACCGAAAAGGCGAATATATAGTTCATTATGAACATCGTCTTTCCAAACTTTAATGAGCGGATCTTCTTCACATAGTTCCATAAGAACAGCGTATAAATTATGAATTTGCTCTTTAGGTACCGCATCAATGGCAGCTTCCATTTGTGGTTCGGCAAAGTGAATATCTTTTATATAATCCGTACGTTCACCGATAATATCACCAATTTTAATATCATTCAGCCCCCACACTTTACAAAACTCACCGCTAGGAACGGTAGAAGTTTGAACGGTATCTCCATTATGAAATAGGCACATTTTTTTTATCTTTTCTTTATGAAATAGAGACTTACTGCGCTGTATATTAACATATTTTCTAACATGTAAGCTACTTGAAAAAACTCTTATATAAGCAACCTTTTCTCCAGAAGGTTCACGTTCAATTTTAAAAACAACACCGGATAATGGTTCCTCTTGTGCCGATGTAAGAGCTGGAATGAGAGCCGGAAGTTTTTCAAGAAGTTCTGTTACGCCCATACCAGTCATTGCTGAACCGAAAAAGATTGGATACACATTCGCTTGCTGTATTTGCTGTTCTAGTTTTTCTCTTAATAGTGCGTCCGGTATTATTTCGTTATTTACATATGATTCAAGTAATGATTCATTAAATGGTGCTAACAGTTCCATACAATCGTCATATGATTTGTATTCAATGATCCGGGCTTCTTTCGTTCCTTCGTTTAGAACAGAATAGAAGGGGAATGCTTCATTTGAAAGAACCTCTTTTATTTGTTTCATAACTTTTTCATTGTTTGCGCCACTACGATCAATTTTATTAACGAATAAAATAGTCGGTATGTTTAGTTTCTGTAATGTTCGCATTAAAATTTTTGTTTGTGCTTGCACACCTTCAACGGCAGAGATAACTAAAATCGCACCGTCTAGAACGCGGAATGATCGCTCCACTTCAGCGATAAAATCAGCGTGTCCAGGTGTATCAATGACATTTACTTTTACAGCATCAATAAAGAAAGAAACGACAGATGCTTTAATCGTAATTCCGCGTTGTCTTTCTAATTCCATTGAGTCAGTTTGTGTATTACCACTATCTACTCGGCCAATTTCTTTAATCACATTCGTTTCATAAAGAATACGCTCAGTCAAACTCGTCTTGCCAGCGTCTACGTGCGCGACAATCCCTATATTTATTGTTGTCATTTGTGAATATCCTCATTTCATTTTCCATTTTCAATTCCTCATTTCTATTTGTATATTGCCGCATTATCAATCACTCTCCAGTTCTTTAAATTAGTATTATTATAGTGCAATTAACATTATTTGTAACGCTACAAAGCGCCTTAATTTGGAAAAAATAAAATGAAAACAAAATGCTTGCATTCTAAATCGATATAGATTATATTAATTGACATATCAACTATTGATACATCAAATGCTTTTATTTTGATTGTAAAGGAGGGTTAATTTGACAAGTTCATGCTCAAAAGAAGCGATTATTTTATATAAATTACACTTTCTAAATAAAGAAGTAAGTTCGAAATTTGAAGGGTGTACGGGTATGAGCCAGTCTCGATTAGAGCTTATACTTCAGTTATATGAAGTAGGTGAAATTAGTCAAAAAGCACTTCAACAAGAAGTGAATATTGATAATGCTGCGATAACAAGGCATTTAAAGCAGCTTGAGGCCAATGAAATGATTGTAAGACGTAAAAATCCAGATGATAACAGAATTACGTTAGTTTCTCTTACTGAAGAGGGACGAAATAAAATTCAAGCATTTCAAGAGGAAAAAGAACGTTTTGCAGCATCTGCATTTAAAGGATTAAGTGAGGAAGAACGCGATAATCTTTTAAATATGTTAAATCACATTCAAGAAAATATAAAAGAATTATAAAAAAGGGAGAATACAACTATGACTAACTCAGTAAAAACAAATGATTTTAACGAAATTTTAACAGGACGTCGTTCAATTCGTAAGTACGACCCTTCAGTGAAAATTAGCAAAGAAGAAATGACAGAAATTCTTACAGAAGCAACACTTGCACCATCTTCAGTAAACATGCAACCATGGAGATTCGTAGTGATTGAAAGTGACGAAGCGAAAGCAACACTTGCGCCACTTGCGAAATTCAACCAATCACAAGTAGAAACATCTTCAGCGATGATCGCTTTATTTGGTGATTTAAATAACTTTGATAACGCAGAAGAAATTTATGGTACAGCAGTAGAGCGCGGTTTAATGCCAGCAGAAGTAAAAGAAGATCAAATGAAAAAACTTTCAGCTTACTTCTCAATGGTTACACCAGAAGTCATGAAAGATACAGTGCTAATTGACGGTGGTCTTGTAGCAATGCAATTTATGCTAGCAGCTCGTGCTCACGGTTACGATACTTGTCCAATTGGTGGATTTGAAAAAGACCAAATCGCAGAAGCATTTGGACTAGATAAAGAACGTTACGTACCAGTAATGTTAATTTCAATCGGAAAAGCTGCTGATAGTGGTTACCAATCAGTACGTCTTCCAATTGACAAAGTTGCTGAGTGGAAGTAATCTAATTAGGTCATAGAAATATATGGAATATGAAAGGGGAAACACCATGATTATTATTCACGCAATATTTCAAGTAGACCCAGCAAAACAACAATCATTTTTAGAAGAAATTCAGCCACTCATTCACGGTTCAAGAGAAGAAAGTGGAAATGTATCTTATGATTTATATAAAGATACAGAAAAAGAAAGTGTTTATACGATGGTAGAAGTATGGAAAGATGAAGCAGCAGTTGCGAGCCATAATACGAGTGAACACTTCACATCTTTCGTTAGTAAAGCAGCACAGTATTTAACTGCTCCATTAGATATAAAAGCTTATAATGGAGAGTTAGTGAAATAATAAGGTAGAAAAGATGACTTTAGCGTATAGCTGAGGTCATCTTTTTTTGTATAAGTAGAACCTACTTTCGACACAGTTATGTTGAAAGATAAGTATTGCTTTCATATTCAGTAATAGCAGTGAATTACGTGTTAAATTCGAACATTCGGTTTATTGGAATATTTTTCCATGTTATAATTTTCTTGAAAATATAAGGTAGAGGGGAGTAAGTGATGGGAGAATTTCAAAGTAATTTGCATAGGGCAACGCAACTTGCAACGAAAATGAGAAATGCTTCAGATCGAATGCAAAGTGCTACTAGTCGCTCTATAAATAAGGCAACGCGTACGACACTATCTGTGAACTTTAAAGCGCAAGAAGCAAATCAACAAAATTTACAGATCACGACACAATTTTGCGCTGCTTTTCAACAAACGATTGATAATATCCATTCCGTAGCAAATGAATTTGAGAAAATGGATACTGGACTTCAAAAGACTTTTCAATAATGTAACAACCTACGTAAAGGGGAAAAGGTAGGGAGAAAAGATGAGTCAAGAAATTGAAACGAGAATCAGTCAATGTAATCAAAAATTACGAATTATATTTGAAGAACAAAATGAAAACCGAATCGCGCTGCAAAATCAAGAACGAGCTGAGGCTAGTTTTCATGAATGGAAAAATAGAAGCAATCGTTTATTTAACCGAATACTAGAAACTTGGCACGACGACAAAGAAGTGTTTCACCTTTTTACGAATATGCGGCAAGAGATCGGGCAGTACGAAAGAAAACTTACATTCGAATTAGAAAAAGAAAAAGAGACGTTGCTTAAAGAAAAACGGCATCTCAGCGAGAAAGAAAACAACCTTTCCTATGAACAGCAGCAACTACAAAGGGAGGCCAATACATGAGTTTAAACATGTATTTGGGAGAAGTACAAAGTCAAACTCAAAGTATGAACGCTATATGTAATGCTACGATTCAAAGTATGGAACAAGCCATTCAATCTATTGATGCATTTGCGATAGACACAGTATTACAAGGACAAACATACAGTAGTGCAAAAGCCTACCTTGTCCAAACATTTCGGCCATTAGCGCAAGGAATCATATGCTTATGTGAAGAATTAATTCGCCAAAATGAAGCATTTCCAAATGAGTTCCAAGCGAAAGTTGCTTCGACAGATGTGATTGAACAAGAAATAAGAGAACAAATAAGGGGAATTAATCAATCGATTACAAGTATAGAAGCAATAGAAGTACTTACACCAATGCCCGGAGTAGGTGCAATTGTAACGGTATTAGGTGCAATGAGAAAAAAACTGGAAGAAAAACTAGAGCATTTATATGAATTCAATCATTCATCCAGCAACAACTACAGCACCGCCCTCCAATTAGCGGCTAGCATCACAGCCGGACTCGCTGAAGTGCAAAGCGGGAAAGGATTTAGCCCTGTGAGTGGTACGTTTAGTACACAAGGGTTGAATATGGATTGGGTGAGTTCGATTCAGGGGATTATAGAAGAAACAGCTCGAAAAAACGATCAGTCAATTAAAGATATAGAAACAAATAACATAATTGAGGAGAAATCTCCGGTTAGAAATGCTTGGGACGATGCGGCAGACGGTATAGTTAGCACGTTTGAAACAGCGAAAAAGATGTGGGAAGCTATTCAAAGAGGATCGGGGAAAGCTATTGGTGATGAAATCGAGTCCGCAATAGCTTTAAGTAATATGGACATAGGAACTTTTATTAATGTAACCTATGCACTTTTCCATTTGGATGAAACTGCAAAAAATATGTGGCATGCATTTTCAAATAAAATAAAACGAGATATGATAGAGGGAGATGCAGAGAGTCGTACAGAATTGACTACCTATGGATTAACACAAATAGCTACCACAATATTAGGCGATAGGGCACTAAATAAAGTAGGCCATATCACAAAAGGAGCAAAAGCATCAAGTGGAGTAAGTACATTTGCTAACGCAGTAAAACTAGCAAAAGAATTGAAGCCTACGCTTGAAATGTTACAATCATTTAAGAGAAATGCTTCCTATGCATTCTCTAGTGTTGGTGGAACTATTGTAACCAAAATACCACAAGGCGAATTATTAGAAGCTTTTTATAAGTTTGCGAAGTCTAAAGATGGTGGTAAGGGTACGGGTGGTGTTGGTAAGGGCGTCAGTGGGGCTGGAAGTAAGATTGATGGAGAACTAATTAGAAAATATGTACGAGATATTGAAACACAGACAAATAGAAAAATACCAAAAAAACAAATGGAAGAATTAAAAAGTGCATTAAGAAATACAGAATATAAAAAGATGACGTCTTCAGAAACAAAGAGATATAGACGAGAGTTTAATAAAATTAAGAATTCATTAATTGATGAATGGGAAAAACAAACTGGTCAAAAATGGCCAACTTATACAGAAGATGTGATTTCAGAGAAAACAGGAAAAATCTTAAGAAAAAAAGGAGAACCTTATGATGCTCATCATATAATTGAAAACTCTTATCGTGGGGAACATGAGTGGTGGAATATCCATCCTGCTAAATTTCCTAATGAGCATCAAGCTGGTATTCATGGTTCGGGTTCACCAGGAAATAAACTTTTTAATGGAGGTAAATAATATGAAGTATGATTATCTAGTATCAAATAAACATAATAGCTTTTATCCAGTAGCATTAGAAGAGATAGAAGAAGTGGAAGAGGTATTAGGTTTGAAATTTCCAAAAGAACTAAAAGATTTCTTCTTAAATGTTGGGTATGGCTTTATCAAAGGTTCTAAGTACAATATTAATCGTATTATGGATCCTTATTCTATTAGAGATTTTCGATTAAAGCAAAATGATTATGAATTTTTTCCAGACATTGAAGTTTATGATGATCTTGAAGAAGAAATAATCTTTTTTGAAGGTAATGAAACAGTTTTAATTTCAATTAAATTAACAACAGAAGAAAATAATGGGATTTATTATGATGAATTTAAAATTGCCGATTCACTAGAAGATTTTCTTGCAAAAATATCAGAAAATGATTTATATTATATGGATTTAATTGATTGAAATAAGAAGAAATATTTTATCAAATAATCATAGTTCGAGAATGTAGTCTTATTGAAAAGAGGGTAGAAGCTCGTTCGATTAGGAAACGGCTTTTGTAATCGGATGAATGATAAAAACTATAGTATGTATTAAGATGAAAACTCCAGTGATTTTATGAATCATGACTGGAGTTTTTTATTCGAATATCCACATTTCGGGATTTTGTATAACCTTCCATAATATCTAATTGATTTTTAGCAACTTCATCAACATGTTGTTTTTATTATTTGTTTATATAGATATATAAGAGTCTAACTGAATCTTCAATAGGCCATATCGCAAAAGGAGCAAAAGCGTCAAATGGAGTAAGTATAATTGCTAATGTAGTAAAATTAGCAAAAGAATTGAAGCCTACGCTTGAAATGTTACAATCATTTAAGAGAGAGGCTTCCTATGCATTCTCTAGTATTGGTGGAACTAACGTAACCAAAATACCTCAAGGCGAATTAATAGAAGGTTATTATAAGTTTGCGAAGTCTAAAGATGGTGGTAAGGGTACGGGTAAAACTGGTGAAATATCTAAGGAATCTGGAAAAGTAGCCCAAACATTAGAAGCAGCTAGAGCACAACAACGTACGGTAATAGAATCAGTAGAAAGTGGCGAAGTAGCTTTAAAAACAACGAAGCGTAAAGGGAATTATGGTGAAATGAAGATGGATGACTTTTTTGAAAGTCAAACATATACTAGAATTAGTGATGATCGTGTATTAACATTAGATCAAAAAATTGTTAAGGGAATAGATGGTATATATGAAAATTCATCTCCGCCGCCTAAGTATGTAATAGCGGAGGCTAAGTATAATACTGCGCAACTTTCAAATAAAAAAGATGGAAAGCAAATGAGCGAAACATGGATAGATGGTTCTAGACGTTTGGAATCAACTGTTGGAGAAGAAATGTTTTTGAATCCTGAAAATGTACAAAATATACTAATTAATGTTGATAAGGATGGTAATGTGGTTAAAAGCATTTTGGATTCTTCTGGGAAGAAAATAATTGAGTAAGGAGAATGAAATGAGAGATATTTTAAAAAATGAAGATTATTTCGAGGATTATTTAAATAGACAAAATAATAGAATAGAAAAGTATAAAGAATTAGCAATGAAAGTAAAAAATGAAAGACCAAATGATTTAGGTAGTATTAAAAGAGCTTATGGATATATTGAATCAATTTGTATTGATAAATTTAATTGTTTATATTCAATGGGAAGACCTATGGAAGTACTAAGAGATTTTTACCCCGAAATAATTGAGGCGATGAAAAAGGGGTGGAGTGGCAAATATAGATATATAGATTTATTGTGGGTTCTTTCTATTGGGATAATGCTAGATGTTTCAAAAGATTATATAATTGAATTAGAAAAGTTGGTAGAAAAAGAGAAATTGAATGATTATTTGATTGATTTTTTATTTAGTTATAAAGATGAAAATTGGGAAGGGAATACCACAGAATTTATCTTTGCAGACCCATATAAATCAATTTATCGTGTGGTCAATGCAAAGAATAAAGAAGAATCAGTAAAGGAATTGAAAGAATATTTAGAGGGAAAATGGTATAAGGGGCATAGTGATACAGGCTGGTATGATTCACATGAAAATAAAAATGATATCTACAATGGTTATTGGAGTTACGAAAGCGGAGCAATCGTAAAGATTTTAAAATTAGATGATTCAAGTTTAAAAAATACTTTATACTACCCTTATGATATGGTGCATTATCAAGGAAAATAAATGTAAAAATCCACAGTGTTCAACTTTTTACACTGTGGATTTTTTAGTTTGTGTTAAAGTAGCTATAAGGGTAATGTTGGTAAGGGATCTAGTGAGCTAGAAGTAAGATTGATGCAGAACTAATTAGGAATTAATAAATGGATTGAAGTTCAGAGGTTATTTAAATGATGCTGGGGAGATAATTAACTTTTTCCCAATTCTAGACTGATATTATCAAGATACAATATTTATAGGAGGATAAAATGAATAGTAATTTTGAATTTATTGAAGATAAAGAGAAAAATGATGAATTGATGTCAATATATTTTAACTTTATAAACGGTAAGTACTTGGAAAGAGCTTTGAGTTTTTTTGTAAAAAAAGAGGGGTTTGGACAAGAAATAGTATTCGTTCATTTTTAGTCTGATTTAGATGAATTTGATATGTCACAGCTACCTACACCTTTAGATGATAAACATGTGTTAGTTGAATTAGATTCTCCAGCTGTTGAGTCTGAACAACAAGTGTATTTGGACTTTGAAACTTTTTATAATTATTTGGAAGAACATGTGAAAAAAGAAGTGGAAAAAAATCCAGAAAGAAATGGATTAATGGATTTATTGGTGCAAGTTAAGCGTAGCTTAAATTTGTAATATCTTATAGCCATTTTACTAGATTCGTAGGGCAGAAAAAGAACTTTTTGAAGAACGCGTTTTTATTAGGATTTTATTATATTTCAATAAGGAAGATTGTCTGATATTGAATAAGTAAAGAGGAAGTTATAGATGAAAAAGACTCAACAAAAGAGACTTCACATTTGAGGTCTCTTTTGTTGATTTAAATTGAAAATTATTATTTGAGCGAATGCACTTTCGTACCTCACATTTCACAGGCACATAGGCTTCAATTGATGCTATATAGTATGTTTTTCAATGTCAAAAAACATTAAAAAAACAGGGCAAAATTATTAAATAGCCGGGTCCATTGTAGAAATATTTGAAGGTATTTCGCTCATAGGCGGATCTAATTTCTTAACTATCGTGGCAGAAGTAGGAACTGGTGGGTTAGCGTCACCAATTGTTATTCCATTAGATATAGCAGCAACAGCTACTGGGGCAAGTCTTTTTGTACATGGTGGATTTGTTTGGAATAAATCGATTCAAAATACTAAGGATACTATTCAAAAAATCCGGTCTTCTGGTGGAGGTGCGGCTAACGGTAAACCTAGCAGTAACAAAAATACAACTGTAGATAATTTTGATGCAAAAACAGCTACAAATAAGCAAAAAGGTAATTATGGTGAAATAAAATCTAGTGACAATTTATTGAATAATCAAAGTTTAAAAGAAGCTGGATTTGATTTAAAGCCAGTCGGAAAAAGTGCACCATCAGGCATAAATGATAAAATAGTAAAAGGAATTGATGGATTATACGAAAATGCAAATGCAGAATCAAAGATCAAATACGTTATAGATGAAGCTAAGTTTGGTAGTTCACAATTGGGGAAAACTAAAGATGGACGACAAATGTCAAATGATTGGTTGAATGGTGCGAAGACGCGAAAAAGTAGGATATTGAAGGCTGTTGATGGAGATATGAAATTATCAATAAAAATTACGAATGCATTGAAAAAAGGTGAAGTGGAAAGAGTACTATCAAAAGTTGATAGTACTGGGAACGTTAAAACTTATAGAATAGATGCAAAGGGAGACATTATTGGAGAATGGCCATAAGTTTAGAAGCCAGGAGGAATTGAAAGGTATGAGAGATCATTTATGTATAGAAAAAAAATGTAGAGAAGTAATAGAATATAATAAAGAGTTTATTGAGGAAAATAGAGTTGAAATTAAAAGTTTAGAAGAAGATGAAAAAAAAGGTATTCAAAGGTATCCTAATGATAATATAAGTATCATAGAAGAATTCTATCAGTCAAATTTTATATACGATTTGGATAATGTTAATGCAAAATATTCCCTAGGAGAAGCTATCCATACAATAGAAGGAGATTTTGACAACGCTCTTATTAATTTGAAGCATATAGGAAAAAAAGAAGTTGGATATTTAAATCTAATTTGGATGATATCTCTAGGGATTTTATTAGAGACGGAGAAAAAGAATCTTGTAAGTTTAGCTAAGCTAGTTGAGAAGGAAAATATGAATGACGCAGTAATTGATTTCCTCTTATACGCTAGTGATATCGGATACACAAAAGTGACGAATAGATATTATAAAGAAAATCCATATGCAAAAACGAGAGAGATTATAGAACTTGCACAAACAGATAAAAAAGAAGCGTCTAAAAGATTGCAAACGTATATGGAGAAAGAATGGTTTAAAGGCCATTATGATTATGAATGGAAAAATGCCCATAAAGAACCTGGATATGTAGGATATTGGAGTTTTGAAACGGCGGCGCTTGCGAAAATTTTGGAACTTGATGATACATGTTTAAAAGATAATAATCACTATCCATATGATTTGGCACATTACAAAAATGAAATGAAATTCAAGCATATAGACCTAAGTGAATATCACTATGAAGATGAGACAGAAGAAATCGAGGATATAGTAGAAGGAATTGAACATAATCCTGCATTGGAAAATATTATTCCGCCAAAATGGCATTCATTGGTCAATGAATTAATACATGATTATGAGAATATGGATGATAGTAGTTTTTATGAAAAATACAAAAAAACGATAGGAATAGGTCAAGTGTGGTTCTTATCACAAGAGTATGAAGAAGAAAATGAGCAAAAAAATCTATTAGGAAGTTTAATTGTGTTTGCCCTGACGGTAAGAGATTATATATTACAACTGGACTATAAAGAAGATTTAGAAGACTACATTGATAATCTTAAAAATTTCTGGAATGTTTCAGAAACAAAGTTAGTTCAATTTATATTAGAAAATGATCAAAATTATTATGCATGGGTACCAAAAGAAGCAAGTATCCCAAATATGTATGAAGTAAAGATAGAGAGTGTCGATGTAGAGGAAGTTCTATAACGAACAAATCGAAATGTTTTTTATTATATGTAATATTAGAATGCATTTTACTAGTTAATTGAAAACAATGCATGCGTGGCAGAAAAAAGGATGTATCGTTACTAAAAATTAGAGGGAAAGAAGGGTGTTGGATTGAGTTAAGCACCTCATTGTCAATATACGACAATAGGTGCTTTTTTGCGTGCAATGAAGAAAAAATAAAAGATTCATTTTCACTCTATTTCATCTTCGAATTACATGTTATAATTTGAAAAAATTCTTAATTTTTAGATAATTAAAAGGTGGAAGATACTATATGAGTACATTAAAGAAGATTACTAATAATATTTCGAAAGTTATCATAGGAAAAGATGAATCGATTGAACTGGCAGCTATAGCTCTTATAGCAAGGGGACATATTTTATTAGAAGATGTACCTGGGACAGGAAAAACAACATTAGCGAAAAGTTTGGCTAAAAGTGTGGACGCTAAATTTCAAAGAATACAATTTACAGCGGATACTTTGCCTGGAGATGTTATTGGTCTTGAATATTTTCATGTAAAGGAATCGGATTTTAAAACAAGGTTAGGACCCATTTTTGCAAATATCGTATTAGTGGATGAAATTAATCGAGCTGTACCGAGAACACAATCTTCGTTACTTGAGGTTATGGAAGAGCGTACTGTTACAATTGCGAAACAGACACATTCATTACCAGAACCTTTTTTAGTTATAGCAACGCAAAATCCACTCGAATCAGCGGGCACATTTCCGTTACCAGATGCTCAGTTAGACCGGTTTTTACTCACAATACGCCAAGGTTATCCTACGAGAGAAGCTGAAAAGGAAATGATGAATCGGTTTCAAATGAATGATCCATTAGAAACGTTACATTTTATTATTTCAAGTGAAGAAATTATTACGATGCAAAAGCGTGCAAGAGAAGTGTTAGTAGGGAATGATGTGCAAGATTATCTCCTTGAAATTATTGAAGCAACTCGTAACCATGAGTTAATTGAAATTGGTGTAAGCCCTCGGGGAACGTTGGCATTTATGAGAGCAATTCAAGCACGGGCAATATTAAATGAAAGAGATTACTGTACACCAGATGATATTAAGACGCTCGCTGCATCAGTTTGTGCTCATCGTTTAACGTTAACGATTGAGGGAGAGATGAAAACGACGAAAGAACAAATTATGAAAGAAATTCTTCATACGATTAGTGTGCCAGTGGAGAATGTACGATGAATCAACAGCTTGTGTATACACCTTTAGCGGAGCCTTTCGTAATGGGGGTTATGTCAGTTGTAGCCGTTATTTTAAGTGTATTTTCAAGTAATCTACTGTTTTTATCTCTCGTATTTTTATATGTAATTTTAATAGGTGCTATGCATGTATATATACGTAAAGTATCTCGTGTTGAATGGGAATACAGTCAAGGGAATTCGAATGTTTTTATAGGTGAAACGAATATGTGCAAAATGAAAATTTCAAACAAGTCGATATTTCCTATTCTTAATATCGTATTTCGATTTAAATGTGAAAATAAGCTAACTTGGAATCATGATGAAATAAACAAAAATCATAGTACAGGTTCAAATTATTATATGAATTTTAATTTAAAAGGAAGGGAGTCAGTTTCATTTGATTTGCAAGCTGTAGCGTTAAAAAGAGGCATCGCGAAATGGGAAGAAGTTGAAATTGTTATTACTGATCTCTTTGGATTTATAACGAACCATATAACATATAAACAAGTTGATACGCCCTCTTATTTAGTCTTACCAGCTGTTCCGAAAATACAAGTTCCTGAATTACAAGAATGGTCACGAGGATTTCGAAAAGCGATGTCTTCACCCTTATATGATGAAACGAAAGTAATGGGAGTAAAGTCTTATGAAAATGAAGATTTTCGTTCCGTCCACTGGAGTGCAACAGCGAAAACAGGGACGATAACTGCGAAAAAGTATGAGCGAACACAATGTGATAAATACGCGATTTATCTCAACTTGCAAAATAAAAGTGGTGTTTCTTTGCGAAATGATATAGAGCAACTAATTGAATTAACAGCAGGTATATGCAAACAACTTCTTATGCAAAACTGTTCGTTTGAAGTATGGATCAATAGTGTAAAAGATAACGGTTTGCTACATATAAAAAATGGGGATAATCGGAAACATTTGCAAAATGTATTAAAGGTACTTGCCTCGATATCAGACCAAGATACGCCTATATCTTCTTCTTACTTTTACACAGCAGGCTTTCGTCGAAAGGAACTGGATGCGGTTCCTTTAATTATCGGTACTTCACCAAAGAAATACAGTAGAACGAATAAATGGATTGTAATGAAAGAATAAGAAGGGGCTTATGTCATGGTGAATAAGAAGCGGCATATGAAAGTGAAGTTATGGAGTGTAAGAACTTTAATCATACTTTTCTTTGCGATTAGTGCGATAACGTTATCACAAGGTGTTGTGTATGTACAAGACATAGTAAAAGAGCGTTTTTTCAGTAAGACTAAGACAATATCGGAAAGAAATTATGATTTTACTAGTATAGGTGAAAATTTCGATGATTCCAAAATAGATGAAGATGAATATGAAGAAGTAGAAGATACAGGTATAAGAACGAAAACGGGTAAAAAATTTCAACCTTTCGAAAGAGAAAGTCTATGGAGTGACGTGCTTTCTGTTCTTTCAAATATATGGATTACTATAGCTTTTTATGTGATAATTGCAATATCAATTATATATGCCATCTACAAGTATATTAGGAAAAATTTGACGAAAACAGAAATAGTACAGGAGAAAGAATTGATTACAAAGCAAACTGCGGTAAGAAGCATAAAGAATGAAAAAGTCATTCATCAGTTAGAACAGCCGTTACCGACAGATAAGATAAGAAAAACGTTAGTTGAATGGGAAAGAACATTACCATTTCATGAACAGAGAAGATCCTATGAAACGATGCAACAATGGTTAAAAAGAATTTGTAGAACAAGGGATATTATCTCGTTATATGAGTCTGTTCGTTATGGTGAAAAGACGTATACGGATTTAGATGTGGAAGAAATAATGAAGTGGGTAGAGGGAGATGGGAAGGTGGATACATAAATATTCACCTTTTCTTTTTTATATGGAAATTTGATTAACATGAATTATTTTCTTATATGAAACCGTATTTAAATAGATAAACAAAATTAACTTTATTTACTTATACTTCATTACATGTTAACCTATACTTAATTTTTATAAATTATAATTAATTTTTGATTTTTTAAGGGTGTGAAAATGTAATGAAATCGGTATTAAAAAGCATACTTATTTCCTTTGTTTTTTCAGCAGTAGGTATGTGTTGGTTACTGTACGTATTATTCAAAGGGGACGGAGACTGGTTATTGTCTTGGATAGGTGTATTAATGGCATATTTATCTTTATATACTTTAATAGATTTATATTGTAAAAATACATACGATAAAAAAATAAATAAATGGCTTATAAAAACAGCGGTGACTAGTTTTAGTTTTTCTGTATTAGGAATCTCATTTTGTATCATACATGAGCTATTAACACCATGGAGTCTTAGTTTAATGGTGTGGTATTGGTTGCTAATGTTAGTATTATTTTTAACAACTATAATATCATTAATCAGTTTAGTATTTGTTAATCGTAAAAATCACAATTTCACCGTTGGATATAGAATGCTCATACTTCTAAATGTATTTCTTACACTAGGACCAGTATTATGGCCGCTATTACTTTCTATTATTGGAAATGGTATGAATGCTAGTGCGGGCTGGTAAAAAGGAATATAAATTAGTTGTGTAAAGAATAGGATGAAAAGTTGATATAGAATTTTAAATGTTTAAGAGAACATGTTTACATAAAAAATGAAAACATGTTCTCTTTTTATTTGCATGCATAACGCTTCCTCAGTTTACCGTATTTAAATTTAAACGTAAGTATTTCGTAAGGAATGGATAAGAAAAAAGAGAGATTTATCATATAGGATGAAAGTATAGCTTGAATCAATCCGATATTAATGGAGGAGAGAAAGCCTTATGAAAAAATGTAATTCAATTAAGTTAGCAAGTTTTGCAGTTTTATTAGCGGGTACTGCTCTATTCACACCTGGTTTTACTGTGACTGCAGAGTCAACTCAAAATATTTCTAGTTCGTCACAAGTACATGATCAAAAGAATCGTAATGGCTGGAAACAAGTAATGCAGGAAACAGTACAGCTTGGTGCTGTAGGAATATTAGCTAAGGCGTCTAATAACGGAAAAACTAGTAGTTTTACTGCTGGCGTGGCGGACTTAAGTACAAAGAAACCGGTGAATTCGGATTATCGCTTTCGGATTGGTAGTGTGACGAAGTCGTTTACTGCGACGACTGTGCTTCAATTAGTAGGAGAAAATCGCTTACAACTTGACGATCCAATTGAAAAGTGGCTACCAGGTCTCGTGCAAGGAAATGGGTATGATGGTAATCAAATTACGATACGACAACTTTTGAATCATACGAGTGGTATCGCTGAATACTTAAAGTCAAAAGACGCGGACATAATGAATTCGAAAAAAACGTATACAGCAGAAGAAATAGTGAAAATAGGTCTTTCGCTGCCTCCAGATTTTTCGCCGGGAAAAGACTGGTTGTATTCAAACACAGGATACGTAATACTAGGAATGCTTATTGAAAAAATAACTGGAAATAGTTATGCGGAAGAAATCGAAAAGCGAATTATTGAACCTTTGGACCTATCAAATACGTTTTTACCAGGAAATTCACCCGTCATCCCAGGAAAGAATCATGCTCGTGGATATGTAAAAATGGAAGGAACAGGCGAGTTGAAAGATATTACTTATTATAATCCGAGTTTAGCTAATGCAGCTGGAGATATGATTTCTAATGCGGATGATTTAAATAAGTTCTTTTCATCTTTACTCGGTGGTAAGTTACTGAAGGAACGCGAGCTAAAAGAAATGCTTACTACAGTTCCTATAGAAGGAAAAGGGGTTGGTGACGCATACGGTCTTGGAATCTATGAGACTAAACTTCCAAACGGTGTTTCAGTTTGGGGGCATGGAGGAGGAATTCCTGGATTTACAACTTTTGCTGGGGGAGTAATTGGAGGCAAACATACATTGGCTATCAGTCTCAACTCTATAGGTGGGGTCGATATTGTTCCGCAGTTTAATAAAATGATGCAAATTGAATTTAATAAATAGATGAAAAGAAAGTGAATGGAATTTTGTTATAGTTATATTTAAAAGAGGTGCTTTTTTAAGTTCGCAACTATGGACAGTAGTTGCATTTATGATATGGCATCAAGTGTATTTCAAAGTGAAAATCAATCTTAATGCTTACGATAAAAATAAAAAGGATGTCAGTTACATGACATTCTTTTTATTTTGGATAAAAAAGGTATGTAGTTCTGAAAATTGTTATTTTTAAAATTATTAAATATAATGAAGGATATAAGGGCGCCAATAGGGGAGTTATGAATGGAAAATACTTTAGTTAGTTAATTATTTCTCGTTTTAATCAAAATAATTATGAGTTGATTTGGAGTTGAATACAATGGGAGAAAATCATTATAAATGGAGTAATAAACAATTACGAGAGCATGTTGAAGTAATAGATGGTAAAAGAAGTCCGCACATTTTATGTAAGAACGCAACTTATTTAAATTCCTATATGCGCGAGTGGATGCAAGCAAATATTTGGATCTATGATGACCGGATTGTTTATGTAGGGGAAAAGCTGCCAGTGCAACTGCATGAATGTGAAGTCATTGATTGTGATGGAAAGTATGTAGTTCCAAGTTACATAGAACCTCATGCACATCCATATCAATTATATAACCCTGAAACTTTAGCGAATCATGCGATGCAGTTTGGGACAACAACTTTTATTAATGATAATTTAACTTTATTTTTCACATTACAACGTGAAGAAGCATTTCGTTTATTAGATGAATTTGAAAAGATTCCAGCAAGTATGTATTGGTGGTGTCGTTTTGATGGACAAACTGAATTGCAAAATGGGGAAACTTTATTTAATCGTGAAGAAATAATAGAATGGCTTAAGCATAAAGCAGTTCTTCAAGGCGGCGAACTAACAGCGTGGCCAAAACTATTACATGGCGATGATGAAATGTTAACTTGGATGCAGGAAACGAAGCGATTGCAGAAGAAAGTAGAAGGACATTTTCCAGGTGCATCTGAAACGACTTTAGCGAAGTTAAAACTGTTAGGTACAGATTGTGATCATGAAGCGATGACAGGGCAGGAAGCTTTCACTCGTCTTATGCAAGGTTACACTGTTTCCCTAAGAAATTCTTCAATCCGCCCAGATTTAGAAGTTTTACTGAAAGAATTGTTGGAACTAGGCGTAAAGCAGTTTGATAGATTCTTTTTTACAACAGACGGCTCACATCCTTCGTTTTATGAGAATGGAATGACAAACGTTATGATTTCTACCGCGATAAAACAAGGAGTGCCAGTAATAGATGCATACGATATGGCAAGTTATAATATTGCTCGTTATTATAATATGGAACATGTACATGGTTCGATTGCGACAGGTAGAATTGCTAATATCAATATTTTAGAAAGTAAAGAAAACCCAGTACCAATTAGTGTCCTTGCAAAGGGGAAATGGGTGAAGCGTGACGGTGTAAATACACATGAGGCATTACATATAGACTGGAGTAAACATAAAGTAACTCCATTATCATTAGATTGGTCAATAGAAAAAGAGGATATGATTTTCTCTAATAAAACGGGGATACACTTATTAAATAACGTTATTACAAAACCATACACTAGTGAAATCAATATAGACTGTGATGAATTGTCCACAGATCATGATGAATGTTTCCTTATGATGATTGCTCGTGATGGCAGTTGGCAAGTGAATATAGCTGTGAAAGGTTTTGCAAAAGAACTAGGTGGGCTTGCTAGCTCTTATTCTGGTACAGGTGACATCATTCTTATAGGAAAAAGAAAAGAAGATATGCTTACAGCTTTTCGTAGAGTAAAAGATCTCGGTGGTGGAATGGTCATAGTAGAAAACAATGAAGTGTTACACGAAATAGCATTACCATTGCTCGGGATTATGTCTAATTTAAAAATGAGAGAATTAATACAGGAAGAGAAACAGATGGTGAAATTACTACAAGAGCGTGGCTACGCGTATGATGATCCAGCATTTACAATTTTATTCTTTTCTGCGACGCACTTGCCTTTTATACGAGTAACACCTATAGGATTATATGATGTGAAAAGTAGTAAGGTAGTTGCCCCGCCCGTGAATTTGATAAAGCAATATTAAAAGGAAAGATCCTATAAAAATTTTATTTTATAGGATCTTTCTTATTATTAGCATAAGAATATTGTAAGCCTCAAATGATATAGTATCTAAATCATTTGAGGTGATATGTAAATATGAAAAAAATATTTTACATTTTAAGCGTATTTATTCTGTGTGTATCGATACAACACGTTGTACATTCCCAATCAGATGCACCAGAGTTATCTTCGGATTGTCTCGAAGAAAGAAAAGTTAGAGATGAAAAGTATGTGAAGAATATAATACAGGACATTAAATCCACATTTAATTTAAATATTGATGAACATAGTTTTTGGGAAGTAAGTAAAAGAGATCTGGAGGCTGCCCATTTGATGTATGGTGGAAAGGAAAATGATTCTTATTATACTTCGCTAACTAAAATTTATGATAGTGGTAGATTTAGCGAACAGCCCAGCCTATTTGTGAGGGCGCAAGAAGCATTTTTACTTTATAAAGAACAAGATAATATCAATGTAATGAAAAGCCTAAAACTAGACGTTGAAAAAGGGGAATGGCTCGTTATAAAAACGAAAAAGAAGAAAGGGAAAAAAGTGAAATTCAAGCCGTTGCAATGTGAAAAAGATTATATGAAAAAGAGAAATGAATAACAAAATACTTATTCATGCTATTTTATTCAACGATAGTTTGCTGTTGATTTGAAATAGAAAAAGGTAAACAAACATATTAGCTTTATGGAATATGTTTGTTTACCTTTTTTTGAGAGATTTAATAATTGGGGATTATTTACTGCCTAATGAATTTATAACATTCAATGAATTTGTTCTTCATAAACATTAGATTTTGTGTCAAATGATTTATACATTGCCGAAACACCTATGTATATTTTATTCTACAGTATTTATAAAAGAATGTTGGCTATTCATAAGAAATATGATTGGCACGGTTTTTGCTTGTATTACATGTAAGGAAGGGAGATTGTATGTAAGGAATCTGTACTCGTAATAGTATAAAACAAGCTACTATTGCATTATTAATCATAGTTGTATTTATAGGGGAACTGTAAATACATACAAATAAGTGGTTTTTTTGATTTTAAAATTCTGAATTTTCATTTAAATCATTAGGGGGCAATGGTATGGTTAAATATTCGAAAATTTCTAAGTGGATTCTTGGTGTTGGACTAGTGACAATAACATGTAATGGTTTGCAAATTCAAGCA
This sequence comes from Bacillus sp. RZ2MS9, assembly GCF_001816185.2. Lineage (NCBI taxonomy): Bacteria > Bacillati > Bacillota > Bacilli > Caryophanales > Bacillaceae > Bacillus > Bacillus sp. RZ2MS9. The sequence goes on along the minus strand of NZ_CP049978.1, from coordinate 2,921,178 downwards.
GAGACAAAAGAGAAAAATGTGAAGAACGTATTACAAATGGAGCCGGTAGGAATACAGAAATCTGTTGATGAATTGGCGCACCCTTCAAAAGTACAAGAAAATGAATCTTTTACAAAACGGTTAAAATTAGCGGATTTATCGCAGCGTCCACTAGCACCAACCGATAATATTAAGCCGTTAGCTGAAGAAAAAAAGTATTCGATGGCTGAGTTAAATCAATTAAATAATAAACAATTAACTGATCTTCTTGTGACAATTAAATGGTATCAAATTCCAGAATTATTTCAGTTTAATAGTGATAGTCTTAAATTCTATCAAGATGATAACCGAATGCAAGCGATTATTAATAAACTAGCAGAACAAGGACAAGCTTATACGCAAGATGATTCAAAAGGGATTGAAACATTAGTAGAAGCTCTACGTGCAGCGTTTTATTTAGGTTTTTACCATGATGAATTAAGCAAACTAAATGAGCGTAGCTACCATGATAAATGTTTACCAGCTTTAAAAACAATTGCAAAAAATCCAAATTTCAAACTTGGTACATCAGAACAAAATAAAGTAATTGCATCATATGGAAAATTAATTGGAAATGCATCAGCAGATGTTGAAACGGTTTTATATGCAGGTGAAATTTTTAAACAATATAACGATAATCTTGCAACTTTCATTGAAGACCGAACAAAAGGAGACGCTATATATGAGTTGATGAAGGGAATTGACTTTGATATTCAGACGGATATGTACACGACTGGCAAAGAGCCAAAAGATACGATGTGGTATCGAAATATTGATAACTTTATTAATGAAATAAATCGTTTTGCACTACTTGGTACAGTAACAAATAAAAACGGATGGTTAATTAATAATGGAATTTACTATGCTGGCCGATTGGGCAAGCTTCATAGCACGCCCACAAAAGGACAACAAGTTGTTACAGATGCAATGCGAATTTATCCATATTTAGGAGAGCAATACTTTGTTGCGGCAGAACAAATTACTACAAATTATGGAGGAATAGATGCGAATGGAAAAACTGTAAATTTAGATCAAATTCGAGAAGAGGGTAAAAAGAAATATTTACCGAAAACGTATACGTTTGATGATGGTGCAATTGTCTTTAAAGCTGGGGATAAAGTTAGCGAAGAGAAAATTAAACGTCTATACTGGGCGGCAAAAGAGGTGCGTTCTCAATTTTATCGTACAGTTGGTAGCGATAAACCACTTGAAAGTGGACATGCTGATGATGTGTTAACGATGGTTATTTATAATAGCCCAGATGAGTATCAATTTAATCGTCAACTGTACGGATATGAAACGAATAATGGTGGGATTTATATTGAAGGGACAGGGACTTTCTTTACATATGAACGTACACCAGAGCAAAGTATTTATAGTCTGGAAGAATTGTTCCGCCATGAATTTACGCACTACTTACAGGGAAGGTACGAAGTTCAGGGATTATGGGGCCAAGGGGAAATGTATCAAAATGAACGTTTAACATGGTTTGAAGAAGGGAATGCAGAGTTCTTTGCAGGTGCAACGCGATTAGATAGTGTAGTACCACGAAAAAGTATAATTGGTGGGTTATCTAATGATCCTGCAAAACGTTATACAGCATCACAAACATTAAATGCGAAATATGGAACGTGGGATTTTTATAATTATTCGTTTGCACTGCAATCATATATGTATAATAAGCGCCCAGAAATGTTCGATAAAGTACATGATTTAATTCGCGCAAATGATGTTTCAAGTTACGATGAATACCGTGCTACATTAAGCAAAGATAATAAGTTAAATGAAGAATATCAATCTTATATGCAAATGCTTATTGATAATCGTGATAAGTATACAATTCCACAAGTATCAGATGAGTATTTAACTCAGCATGATCCAAAATCGCTTTCGGACGTTACGTCAGATATTACGAATGAAGCGAAATTAAAAGATGTGAAAGTAACAAAGAATAAATCACAATTCTTTAATACATTTACACTACAGGGGACATATACAGGAAGTGCGGCTAAAGGAGAAGTTGAGGACTGGAAAGTGATGAATGAAACAACAAATGATATGTTGAAACGTCTCTCAGGAAAAGAGTGGACTGGATATAAAACATTGACTGCTTATTTTGTAAATTACCGTGTAAATAATGCTGGGCAATTTGAATATGATGTTGTGTTTAGCGGAGTGAATACGGAAGAAGGTACGGCTGTAGAAAAAGAACCGAATAATTCATTTGAAACAGCAAACCCACTATCTTTGAATATTTTGTTAAGAGGAACCTTGAGCGATCAAGATCAGGGGGATAAATTTGTTATTGATGTAAAGGATCAAAAAGATTTACAAATTTCTGTTACGAACGAACAAAATCTTGGATTGAACTGGGTATTATATTCTGAATCAGATTTAAATAATTATGTAGCTTATGCAACAAAACGTGATGGGAACAAATTGCTTGGAAATTATAATGCAAAGCCAGGGAAATATTACTTAAGTGTATATAAGTATGGTGGTGGAACAGGGAATTATACGGTACAAGTAAAATAGTTTACTATAGTTTGTTTTGAAAGGCTACTTATTACATTTTTTAGCGAAATAAAGTATGTAATGTTAAACATTAAACTAATTCAACATATCCCTGTTCTAATTATAGAACAGGGATATGTTGGCTTTATATTTTTAAATTAAATAACCTCATTGGATTTTGATAAGAAAATAATTAATATAGATCTGAATTCTCATTCGTAAAGCATGTTTTAATCTTCTTAATGCTCTTTCATTTTTGTCTCAATGCTTGTTTTCAAATCAGTTGATACTTGATTGAAATACCCCAAAACGATCTCCCTAATATCATCGGATATAACTTTCAAATCACTAGCTAAGTTTTCGGCGAGATGTTCTTTTTCTATTGGCTGTAACTTCGTATAAAATTCACCAGCTTGTGTAAAGTCATCCTGTTTCGTTATAGAAGCTCTTTCAAGTTTACCTTCAACGTACCTTCCTTCACCGGTTGTAATTTGATTAGCAGGTGTCCAATCTTGCTGCTGGTTAATCGTTAATTTGCGAAATTCTGGACCAATTCTTCTTCTTTGTGAATCACTGTAAATGTTAGCGCGCCCTTGCAGCATTTTATCATCTGATAGTTCTGCACCATCCAGTAAATTAGAAGGAGAGAATGCGACTTTTTCTACTTGTTCCATAAAATTTTCAGGATTTTTATTTAATACCATTTTCCCGACTGGTATGAGAGGATACGTCTGTTCATCCCATACTTTTGTGTCATCTAAAGGATCATAAGAAAGGTGCGCTTCATCTTTCGGATCCATGAGCTGGACGTATAAACCATACTCCACTGGTTTACCATTTTCAATAGCATCATATAAATCTTTCCCGCTATAATCAGGATTTTCGGCAGCTAGTTTAATTGCTTCTTTACTAGTAATGTACTGTACACCTTCAAACGGGTACCAATGATACTTTACATACTTTCGATTACCTTCCGCATTTCTCCATACATATGTATTAACACTATGTCCTGGAATGTGGCGAAGACTTTTGGCCGTACCATTATTAGAGTATAAACGGACAACAAAATGAATAGATTCAGGTGCTTTAGCGACAAAACTCCAAAATCTATTAGGGTCTATTAAGTTATTTTTAGGTGAAGGCAATAATGCTTGAATCGTTTCAGGGAAACGCATCGGATCACGGACAGAAAAAACAGGAATGTGATTACATAAAAGGTCAAAAATGCCTTCTTTTGTATAAAATTTTGTAGAAAAACCGCGTACATTTCTAGCAGTATCCGGTGTTCCTTTCGTACTAACAGCTAACGAAAATCGCACCATAACAGGAACTTTCTCATTAGAATTTTGTAAAAAACTTAATTTAGTATGTTCAGACATCGAATATATCGTTTGAAAATAACCGAACGCACCAAATCCTTTTACATGAACAGGTCTTTCTAAAATTTTTTCATGAATAAATTCTTGTAACGTCTCGTGAAGTACACTATCTTGCTCTAGAACAGGTCCACGTGAACCAACTGTTTGTGAGTGAAGGGTAGCTTGTTCATTACGTTCGCCTTTTTCATTAAAGTGATTCCCTAGTAAAGATTGCCCCTGTTTATCATAGTTTTCATTCATCGATATAGCCTCCAAATTTATTTCGTCTATTGTTACTAAATATGATTTTATAATCTTGATTATGTATGATATGCAAAGTAGTAACAGACCGCTAGATGAAAAAAACGTGTATGTAGTGGACCTGTTGAAATAGAAGAAATTATGGAAAAATGAATATCGTGAAGAAAATTACTATTAAAATTTTAATCTGAAAAATGAATTTATACATGAGTTTATAGAGAATGAACAGAAATAAACAGGGAAAATAAATAGGAGGAATTTAACATGTCGGATTGGTTTCAATTAGATAAAGAATATATGATGTCTACGTATTGTCGTACGAAGGTTGCGATAGAAAGAGGAGAAGGATGTAAACTATATGATGTAGATGGTAAAGAGTATTTAGATTTATTTTCTGGCGTAGGAGTAAATGTATTAGGATACAATCATCCTAAAATTGTACAAACGACAATGGAGCAAGTTACAAAATCGTTGCATCTACCGTTTCATTTTTTAAACCCAGTTGCGATTGAGTATGCAAAGAAATTAGTGGATTGCTCATTAAAAAACGGAAAGGTCTTTTTTACAAACTCTGGTACGGAAGCGACAGAAACAACTTTGAAATTAATTGATAAATATAGAGCTAATAAGAATGAAGAACGTGAAGGAATTGTAGTGCTGAAGAATAGTTTCCATGGGCGTACGTTAGGGGCACTTCATTTTACGAGACAAGAAAGTGTATATCAAAATTTCCCTAAAACATCGATTCCTGTATATGAAGTAGAGCGCGAAAATATAGAGCAATTAGAAGAAACAATTATTCATGAAAATCCAATTGCGATTATGCTAGAGCCGGTTTTAGGAAGCGGGGGGATTTATCCTTTATCGCGTGAATATTTACATGGCGTTCAAAACTTATGTGAGAAATACAATCTACTACTTATCGTTGATGAAATTCAAAGTGGTATGGGGAGAACCGGGAAACTGTTTGCGTATCAAAACTTTAATATCACACCGGACATTATTCAAATTGGTAAAGGAGCAGGAGGCGGGATACCGCTAGGAGGAATTATTGTAGGTGAAAAGCTATGTGATGTATTTGCACCTGGAGATCATGGAACAACATTTGCTCATTCATCAATGGGAACGGCTTTAGGGTTAACGGTATTAAACACATTGATTGAAGATGGTTTAATGCACGAAGCGTATGAAACGTCACTATATTTAAATGATAAATTACAAGAAATTCAGAAAGAAAATTCTTATTATATTCAGGAAGTACGTCATGCTGGTATGATGTTTGGAATTAGTTTAAATGATACAAATGAAAATGTGAAAAAATTACAGGTAGAGCTAATGGAGAAAGGGATATTAGTTGACGTAACACAAGGGAATATCATCCGTTTACTTCCTCCATATATAATTACAAAAGAAGAAATTGATACATTTATTACTCAATTTATTACTTGTATGGATAAGGTTGCTACTGTAGTAAGTGCTTAAAAATTAAAAGCTATATTTTATATAAAGTGCACTCTAATTGTTGGGGATAGTTTACAATTGGAGTGCATTTTTTATAGTTGAATTTTGTAAAATATAGTCGTTTGTATATGATAACGGAAAAATAGAAGGAATTTCGTTATATTTGAGTGGTGAAGAAAAGGGAAAGTATAAAGATAGTAGATAAAGCGGGTGGTTTAAATAACTAATGATAGAACGTTTTGAAAATAATAGCATACGAATATATAAATAATAAGAATGAGGTGATATATTGGAAAATAATGATATTCAATTTACTTCTTTACAAATGAGAACGGATAAATATGGTTGGGCTAGTATTCAATATACAAATAAAAAGCAGGCTACCTTATATACTCGAAACGGAGGAGTAGAATGGGATGTTGTCAATCCTCTTAATTCAATTGTATTATTTGGGTATCCAATAAACGCTCGAAGCTCTTGGGCATATGGTTTAACAAAAAAGAATGACGATTTATTGCCAGCTATATTTTATACAGTTAATAGAGGAGAAAGGTGGAGTGAGTTTATTTTACCGGTTGAAGAAGATTGGGAGAAATCGACTGATGTTCAAGTACAATTGCATGCTACGAATATGGATAGTATATGGATTGTATTATCTAGAAAGCTTGCATCAAATAAATTTGAACATAATTTATACTATTTGAAAACGAAAGGGAAAGTTTGGAAAGTAATAAAAAATATAAGTATTAGTGATAGTATTTCAGGGATAACATTTATAAACGATCTAATTGGGTTTATTTCACTACAAAAACATTATGAAACATCAACGGTATTTAAAACAATAAATGGTGGGGAAAGTTGGCATCCTATAAAAGATATTCCAAGTCTTGAAGGAATTAATAATGGGACTGCTATGGCTTATAAAGCAATCTATAAAAATAACTTATTAGTAATACCAACTAAAAAGAATGATGATGTATTTTTAATGAATTACTCATTTGATAAGGGGAATTCGTGGCATATTTCAAATAAAACAATAAATACTAGTAAAGTGGCTGTTTCGTTTTTTAGTTCCTATTATGGCTGGGTTATAAATAGTGAAAATGGGAGTGTGTATCAAATAATAAAAAAAGGAGCAAAATGGATTAAAGTATCAAGCAATCCATTATTAAAAAATGTATTTTGTTTGCATTTTTTTAATCGGCGTAAAGGTTGGGCGTGTAATAAAAAAGAAATATTTACTACAAAAGATCGCGGTATAACATGGAAAAAGGTAGTATATAAAATTAATAATATTGATAAGTTTATTTAAAAGAGTCCTAAAGAAATTAGGACTTTTTTTATTTTTAAATGGTGAGAGTTGTAACAAACAATGATAAGAGAAAAGAGGTAAGTGCAGAACTTATATTTTCAAAAATAGACGGTTGTTTTTACACAGTATAATTCACTTTTGAATATGTTAATAAAGTAGCGAATTCACAGGAAATGGTAATACTTAATATTTTATGTCACATGATGTGTAAAGGGGGCGTGTAATGAAATCGTTAACGGTTATTATTTTGTATAGTGAAAGAGAGCAAATATTAGAAGAGTCAATTCAATCTATATGGAAGCTAAATCCTCTTGAAATTATAATTTTCGTTCCTAACGATAGAAGTAATTTGTATGAAATAGCAAAGAAACATAAATGCCATATTGTTTTGATGGATAAATATAGTACGTATTATGATGGGTATGAAGCTTCTGTAAAGGCAGCAAAAGGAGATGTATTGTTATTTGTAGATAGTAATTTTTTATTATCTTCAACTGAAATGAAGAATTTTATTGAGCCAGTTGTTACAAATCAGGCGGATGTAGTATTAAACAGAATAGATAAATTTATAGAAGTTGGTAAATGTCCGAATATGGATATTATTTGGAGAAAAATGTTAAATGAAATTTTAAGTCGACCAGATTTAAAAAGCAATTCAATACTTTCATTACCATATGCACTTACGAAAGAAGTAGTGGTAAATATCGGCTTTGATTATATAAAAGATATCGTTCTAGCTCATATGAACATAGTGAATCAAGGCTGGCGGATTAACGATCAATATGCAATAAGAACGTTATCTAAAGATGAAATGTTCGAAGAAGAAGGGTATTTATTTAAAAAAGAATTATTAGAAAATGAAAAAGAGAAAGTGGAAAAATATTTAATTGGTATATCCAAATGGATAGAGAAAAAGGGAAGAAGAGTAGGTTTTACTGATGCAGGAAAAAGAAGAGATATTATTCAAAGATTAGGTGAAAGCAAGCAGTATCCTTCGTATCATCGAGGCTGGGGAATGCATTCTTCAATTTATAACGGGAAACAACTTTCTGTCATTATACCAGTACAAAATGAAGAAGAGACTATAGAACAAGTAATACTTGAGGCGAGAAAAATAGAACCACTAGAAATAATTGTCGTTGTAAATGGTTCGACAGATCAAACGGCTAATATTGCTAAAAGACTTGGTGTTACTATTATTGAATATAACGAACGACTTGGTCATAATGTTGGACGTGCTATTGGAGCGCTTGAAGCTACAGGAGATATTCTTTTATTTATTGATGGTGATTTTAGTGTTTCAGGAAGTAATTTGCATCATTTTACAAAAGCAGTTTCAGCTGGTGTAGACATAGCATTAAATGATTTGAATCCGATGTTACATCCTCCGTTTTATGTTGTAGACGTCGTAAAATATATGCTTAATTTAGCATATAATCGTCCAGAATTAAGCAATGGCTCATTAGTAGCAATTCCACATGCTATGAGTAGATCATGTTTAGATGCAATAGGCTGGGAAAGCTTACTATGCCCTAGTCTTGCACAAGTAAAAGCTATATTACAAGGGTATAGAGTAGAATGTGTACATTACGTTGATGTTGTAAAACCGAATAGAATTCGTTTAATGGAGAATGTAAGTCACAATGGACATCCTCCGGCAGTATTAAGAATAATTGGTGATCACGTTGAAGCTCTCTCTTACTTAATAGAACATCTTGAAATAGATGGAAAGGGTGATTAAACTGTTAGACCAGTACAAAAAAATTAACATTTCATATGAACAATTATGGCAAATGGATTTTCAAATTACAGAACCATTTATACTCAAGGTTGATTGGGATAAAGTAACGTATGAATTTTTAATTCGTATTAAGCCCGATGCTTCTAACACTATTGTTTTTGGATCCGGAGCAGGTGGGTTTCAAGAACAGCCAATTGGTCCACCTATTTTTCATCGACATTCTTGGATGGATGAATTTGAAGATACTGTTATATATTATAATGACCCTACGTTATATCTTGGAAAATTATCTTTAGGCTGGGGACAGGGAGAGTTAAATAGATTTTATTTACAAGATATAGCAAATATTTTAGAAATAGTATTTGTAAAGTTAAAAGTTGATTCGAAAAATGTGTTGTTTTATGGCAGTTCCGGGGGAGGATTTATGTCTTTAATTTTAGCTGGATTCGTTAAGGGCTCCACAGCTTTAATTAATAATCCTCAAACAAATTTATTAAAATGGATACCTGTACCAATAAATCTAGTTTTCGATTTGTCTTATCCAAATTTATCAAGAGAAGAAATTGAGGAGAAATTTGGCGAAAGAATTAATGTTGTGAAATTTTTTAATCACATTAAATATGTACCGAATATTTATTTTTTACAAAATTTCGCGTGTGAATTTGATGTGCAAAATCATTTACTACCATTTATTTCTGAATTAGAGCAACTTGATAAAGACACGGAAGTAAATCAAATTATAATTGACTTATATTTTGATAAAAAAGCAGGGCATGCAGCTGTAGGGAAGAGTGAAACAATTGAATATATAAAAAAAGTAAAACCTAATCAGACTGTAAAAGAAGAACAAAAAGAAGTGGACCTATCAGTCGTTATAGTTTTAGGAGAAGAAAAATCAAAATTGAATCAAATTTTAAATAAAGTGCAGCATATAAAACCAATAGAAATTATTATTGTAGCTGATGATAGAATGAGTGCGATACAATCTATACCAACATTTGTTGAAAGTAACGTTGTTGTGATTGAGGAGAAAAGTAAACGGAAAGCACCAGTTCATGGGGCAAAAATCGCCAATGGTGATGTAGTCTTATTTTTAGATGGGGAAGATGTTATTTTTTCGGTAGAATTAGAGCGATTTATAGAACCGATACTGAAAAAGGAACAGGATGTAATCTTAAATAACATAGACTCCGTATGTTTTGAAAAGATGAGAGTAGAATGGCCAAGTATTGCTATGGTGTATAGAAAAATAGTAAACGATGTATTGGGGCGTATGGATTTAAAATATGATTCGATGTTATCTATGCCATATGCTATTACTAAAAAAGCAATTGAAGACATTGGATATGATATCTTGCAGAACCCTATTCTGTCCCAAGTCACTCTTATTGAGAAAGGGTGGCGACTACAATCCTCGTCAGCCATCACTAACACCTCCTTGAATAATATGCCCGCAAACGAAACCTCTTTCTATAAAAATGAATTAACTAAATTAGAAGTATATGAGATTAAAGAAAATATAAAAGCTTTGGAGAGTTGGTTACAACGAAAAGATGATAGAGGTAACTATACAGATGGAGGAAGAAAAAGAGAAATTATAGAGCAGTTAAAAAAACAAAAGAATTATTCACGTTTCCATAAAGGATGGGGAATGAATTCATCAATTTATAATGGAAAACAGTTATCAATTATTATACCAGCACAAAATGAAGAAGCAACGATTAAAGAAGTTATTCTTGAGGCAAGAAAAATTGAACCGAAAGAAATAATTGTTGTCATTAATGGGTCAACAGATCAGACAGAAGTAATCGCTAAGCAATCAGGGGCAACAGTAATTGTTTATGAAGAAAGATTAGGGCATGATGTAGGACGGGCAATTGGTGCACAAGAAGCCACAGGGGATATACTTCTCTTTATTGATGCTGATTTTGCTATTCCAGCAAAAGATCTTCATCCGTTAACGCAAGCTGTTGCGGATGGTGTTGATATGGTTTTAAATGATTTAAATTTAAATCTTAGATTTCCTCTATATATTGTAAGTTTATATAAATATATTTTGAATATTGCTTGTAACCGTAAAGATTTAGGGGTAGGATCTACAATTGCTGTTCCCCATGCTATTAGTAGAAAATGTTTAGAGGGAATTGGCTGGGACACTCTTCACACAGCGTGTGTTGCACAAGTAAAGGCAATATTAGAAGGGTATAAAGTCGGATGTGTCCATTTTGTAGATGTAATGAAACCAAATCGTATTCGGCCACAAGAGCATTTTGCGACGATAGGACATCCACCAGCTGTATTGAGAATTACTGGGGATCATTTAGAAGGACTTTCATATTTATTGAAGAATAAGGATTTTAAAGATTTATTTTAAAAGGTAAATTTGTCTATTGAATGAGTAACTTAAACATTTCATTTATGCAACTTGACGATATTTAGTATTGCAATGAAACTAAAATCAAAAATTTTTATTATTTTTAGCTCAGGTACAAGTGAAGAGCATGTTTCACTGACTGATAGTAAATGAACAAGTAACTAAAAGGTAAAGGCTTCTTTATATATGAAGAAGCCTTTATCTTTTTTATTTTAAGTATGGAAGGTAAAGGGTAAATAAAGTTGTATTTTTATTTTTGGATAAATAGATATTAGATATAAGAAAGAAGGGAATATCTTGTCTTGCATCAATAAAAGTTGTTTTAATATTTCTTTAGAAACTAAAGTCAATCCAAATGGTGGGGCAGAAATATTCGTAAGGTGCAATGATGAATGTTTATCTAATTTTAATGTAATACCGTTTATTATATGTGTTTCTATTTCAGTAAAGGATGATTTGAGTTTTTTAGTTGATTTAGATAGTTTAATAAAACGTTAATTTTCTATGCAGTTAATAATAAAATAACATCTAATTTATAAGACTTAGTAAGAGAGTCGTGTCCGAATTTAATTTACTGCATATATTGTTAAAAGAAAGGAGGGAGAGTTATGGCATGTACTACGAATAATGTTTGTTTAGATGTGTGTCTTAAAATTACAATTACCCCTGGTAGTGGAATTGATGCAGTAGTCGATTGTGGAGGCACATGTGGGACAAGTCCTACTATTGTAATTAGTCCTAGTGGATCAATTGTTATTACTTTACCATTAGTTGCATGTTTCTCAATTGCACTAAAAGATGATTTAAGTGTTGACTCTTCATTAACAAGCCTCTATTTTCAAACTTCTTAAGAAAGATACAGAAATGAAAAGCCTGCCTGCTACTTTTCTTTTGATCTAATGTGAAAATAAAAAAGATGGTTACAACCATCTTTTTTATTTTGCTATATATTTAAAATAAATTCATATATTATTTGGTGGTAAGAATATACAATTAAAAGCATTCAGTGTTTCTTTTTTGTTCGATGAGGTAAGAAATTGCTTCTATATGATCACCAATGATTTGTTGCGTTGCTAATGAAAGGTAGCCTTCCTGCGAGAAGTGTTTTTCTGGTCGAACTCGATTTATCTTGTCAACGTCGATAGAATGAACATTTTGTACATGCAATCCTGCTAAAATTGTTTTAACTTGACTTAAGGTTGGTGAAAGAAGAGAATCAAACCCAATTGTATCAATGCATTTTCGACTAAAAGCATGAGGGACAGCAGTTGTGGAGCCCATACCTAAATCTTTTCGATTACATGCTAAATTAACAACATGCTTACATGCAGTTACGATAGTATAAGGAACACGATACATGTAGTAGTGCTCTAATTTATTTAAAGCTAAATCGGTTCCATTTTGAACAGATTGTACAAATGGTAATAAATCAGAACTAGGAATTAAGAAATCACCATCAATAAATAATAATATATCACCTTTTGCAAAATATGCACCAACGGCACGTCCGGTATCAATGCCGAGTGCTTCTTTGTAAGTAATAACTGTTGCACCGCAATTCTTCGCCAATTCCTCTGTTTTATCTGTTGATCCATTAACAATAATGATGATTTCTAAAGGTTTTAATTTCTGCACCTCAAAAATGATAGATTCTATCGTTTTTTCTTCATTTTGAACAGGGATAATGATGGATAATTGTTTATTTCCATAAGTATTTGAATAAAACTCTTTACCTGTAATTATTTTGGATATAGCTCTTTGTTCGCCGTTTTGAAGTTCTAAAATAATATCCCGCCTTCGATTATTATCAGTATAGTTTCCTCTTGAATCTTGTAATATATTTACCCAATTTTCAATTGCTTCTAGGTGATAACGAATGAGTTGTTTTGAGGGGAAGGAGGGAATTTGCGGTATAGAAATTTTAAAATGATTGCTAATGCGAAAATTATTTTTAATAATTTTCATTTGTGCTAATATCGGATTTAATAAACTTTCTGGAGTAATTGCTTCAAGAATTTCCTTTGTTACCGCGTAGGGAGGAAATAATAGTGAGTTAACATGTAAATCTGGACGATGAAAGAAATGATTCGTAACTTGCTGCCAAATCATTTCTATAGTTGGCTTTTGCTTTTGATAAAAAAAATCATCTAAATTGTTTAATACTAAGTCAGCTGATTTATCTAGTAATGGTTGAAGAAATTGTTTAAGTAAGGAAGGGGGGATATTGTAATTTGCATCTAAAAATAAGAGGTACTTACCTTTTGCTTTTTTGGCACCAATTACATAACAATTAGTTGATTCTGTCGGTTCTTCTAATGTGATAATTTTACAATTGTAAGATTGTGCAATATCAATGGAATCATCGATACATCCGTTAATAGTAAGGATAATTTCTAAAGGCTGTAGTTGTTCACAGGCTTTCAAAATTTCAGGTAAAACTTTTATGTTATGCTGTATACGAATAATAATAGAAATCGGATTTTTACACATAAGTAGTCTCCTTTTTAATCAGAGGTAGTTATTAATAAGGTTAGATAAAATAGGAGATATATATTTTATTATATACGTAACGACTATTTAGTTTTATCAGACTTAGAATTTTCATTACTTGAATTGGAACCTTTATTTATTCCAGACGCGAGTAAATTATTGAGAACGCTAAGGTCTAATTGCATAGGGATTGAGTTTTCGGATGTAGTTTTCTCATTTTCTTTTTTTGTAGTTAATATAGTCTTTATATTTTTTATTTCTTTATATTGTTTTAAGGTAATGAAAAATCCAGAAATAATGAAGAGAAAAGAAACAGTAGTAAGTAAAAGTATTATTTCCAACATAAAAGAGCCTCCTTTAAAACTATAATAATATTATAGTTAAATGTAATAAAACAGAATTCGAGTTAATGAGTTCACTTTTTAAATATATGCAAATCTTAAGTAAAAGTTACTGATTTCTAAGTTAGAGGAAGCAATTATAGAAACGTTATAAATATAAATAAATGAAAGTTTCATTTGTAGTGTAAAGGTATATATTATATAAGCTAAACGTCATTTTATAACAAGTTAAACAGGGTTTAATTTTATATAAAAAGAGCATTTAATTGGACAAATAATTAATTATGTGAAATAATAATAACAGATAAGGAGACGTTGTTTTTCCTTAAGTGCTTCGAATTAATTTTATTCAATAAGAGAAGGTGTGCTTAAAGAAGTTAAATTAAATAAGGAGCTGTTTTATTATATGCAACAAAATAATGATTTAAATTTTGAACCTCAAGACGTTAATATTGTCAATCCTAAACAAGCCAGGAAAGCAGTAATTGCTACTGGTATAGGGAACGCAATGGAGTGGTTTGACTTCGGATTATACGCGTATTTAGCGGTAATTTTAAGTCAATTATTCTTCTCAGGTGTTGATAATAGTGGATTGCAACTTGTACTTACATTCGGTACATTTGCAGCAGCCTTTCTCGTTCGACCAATCGGAGGTGTATTCTTTGGTAGAATAGGAGATAAGTACGGCCGAAAAATCGTGTTAAGTACTACTATTATTTTAATGGCACTTTCTACATTATTCATCGCATTACTACCAACCTATGAACAAATTGGTGTATGGGCACCAATACTACTTTTAGTTGCCCGAATGATTCAAGGCTTCTCTACAGGCGGCGAATATTCAGGAGCAATGGTTTATATCGCAGAATCTTCTCCAGATAAAAAGCGTGGTATACTCGGTAGTGGTCTTGAAATTGGAACACTCTCAGGTTACATTGCTGCATCGGTAATTGTTACCATTTTGACGTTATTGTTAACAGATGAGCAAATGCTCAGCTGGGGATGGCGTATTCCATTCTTAATAGCTGCACCAATTGGTTTGGTCGGTTTATACTTACGCCGTCATCTAGATGAATCTCCAATCTTTGAAGAGATGGAAAAAGCACAAGAGGAATCTGAAGACAATGAGCAATTTTCATTTATGGATATTATTAAATATCACAAAAAAGACTTCTTATTAAGCACAGTAATTGTCGCCTTCTTTAATATTACAAATTATATGATTCTTTCGTATATTCCTTCTTATCTAACTCAAGTACTTAAAGTCGAAGAAACAACAGGCTTATTAATTATTTCTATTACGATGGCACTTATGATTCCACTAGCACTATATTTCGGTAAATTAAGTGATAAAATTGGTAATAAACGCGTTGTGCAAATTGGTTTACTTGGTTTAACTGTATTTGCAATTCCAGCATTTTTACTAATAGGTAACGGACATATTGCAGCTATATTTGCAGGTATTTTCGTACTAGGTTTCTTCTTAAGTGTATATGAAGGAACATTACCTTCATTATTACCATCACTCTTTTTCACTGATGTACGTTATCGAGCACTTTCGATCTCATTTAATATTTCTGTATCGATATTCGGTGGAACAACACCGCTCGTATGTTCATACTTAGTTCATGCAACTGGTAACCCGCTCGCACCGGCATTTTATTTAGCAGGTGTAAGTATTATTGGATTAGTTGTATTTAGTGTACTATTCGTTACGACTTCAGGGCGTGCGCTAAAAGGTTCATATCCTACAGTAGAAACGAAAAAAGAAGCACACCAAATCGCTAAAGAAGATCCTGAAGAAACACTTTGGTGGCATGAAGAGTCATTAGAAATTGAAGCAGGGAAGAATGCTTCCATTTAAAAAGCAACGTAGAAGTATAAAAAGACTCCTATGAATATGAAGTGCACCCCAATTGTTAGACACATAACTAACAATTGGAGGTGCATTTTTTATGGCTAAATTTTCTTCAAAAGATAAAATACAAGCAGTAAAACGATATCTAGAAGGTACGGAAGGCGGAAAAACCATTGCTAATTCTATAGGGGTTCATCCTAGAGAACTTTATCAATGGATTAAACGGTTTGAATTTTCAGGGGAAAAGGCGTTTGAAAAACGCTATACAACTTACCCTCTCGAGTATAAACTAGATGTAATTCATTATATGAATGAAAATGGGACATCTCTGAGAGAAACAGCTGCTTTTTTTAATATTCCTTCTTGCGAAACACTCCGAAAATGGAAAGTAGCTTATGAAACAGAAGGATTAGATGCCCTAAAATCAAAGAAAAAGGGGCGTCTAACCATGGCCAAAGAAAAAGCTAAGCTACAACATTTAAAACAAAACGAAGTATTTCTTGAAGGTTCTATAGAAGCGCTACAAGCAGAGAATGAACGTCTGCGTATGGAAAATGACTATTTAAAAAAGTTGAATGCCTTAGTTCAAAAGAAGAAAACATCACAGACCAAGACAAAGCGCAATTGATTTATGAATTAAGGCATAAATATAAGGTCGTTGACCTTGTGAAAGTCGCTAATATCGCTCGTAGTACGTATTATTACTGGATGAAACAAGCGAAACGTCCAGATAAATATAAGAAAGTTAAAGAATTAATTAAAGAGATTTTTAGTGAGAATTTTGGGAGGTATGGTTATCGTCGTATTACATTGGAATTACGTAATCGAGGCCATGCATTAAATCATAAAACCGTTCGACGTTTAATGAATATCCTGGGATTAAAATGTCTTGTTCGATTAAAAAATATCGTTCATATAAAGGGACTGTCGGGAAATTCGCTCCTAATATTTTAAAACGTAATTTTCACGCATCAAAACCAAACGAGAAATGGGTAACAGATGTGACGGAGTTCCACTTACATGGTAAAAAACTATATCTATCACCCATTTTAGACTTATATAACGGAGAAATTATAGCTTACAATATAGAACATAGACCTGCCTATTCCCTTGTTTCTAAAATGTTAAATAAGGCGTTTCAATGTTTGAATGATAAGGAAACTCCTATTTTACACTCGGATCAAGGTTGGCATTATCAAATGCGACAATATCATCAGTCGCTTAAAAAACATAACGTTATCCAAAGTATGTCCCGTAAGGGAAATTGCTTAGATAATGCAGTCATGGAAAATTTCTTTGGCTTATTAAAGTCTGAATTACTTTATCTTAAAGAGTTTGAAAGTATGGAACAATTTAAGCAAGAACTAGAAACTTATATTCATTACTACAATCACAAAAGAATTAAAACAAAACTAAAAGGATTGTCCCCTGTGCAATACAGAGTTCAATCCTTAGTAGCTGCTTAATATATTTGTCTAATTTTTTGGGTTCAGTTCAAATATAGGAGTCTTTTTGTTACGTTATTTCTTTCGTTTCTTCAAACTTTTTTGATATGCATAAAGCTTATGAATCTCTTCCTTAAATTCATGTAGAAGTACAGTGTTTGCACCATTTGAATAACGCACCGTATTATAAGCATCTATAATAATATCACTTTGAATATTTACATCTTCTTCATCGTTTATTCTTTCTAGCCAAGCCTCAACAGTTTCTCCCCGTTTTCTATTTAAAGGAGGGGTTAACTTACTCTCTAGCTTGAAAATTTCCTTCCGAATTTCGTTATGTGGCGGTTTATTTCGTTTAAAACGATTTTGGCTTATTCCTTCTTTATCAGTAATGATAGTAGATTCGAAGGCGGGCATATTTGGTAAACTTAAATGTTTTCGTTTTTTTACTATTTTCCAAACGACGTAAATAGTGATAGCTGTACAGACTATTATTGTAGCGCTATTTATGAGTATTGGATCAAAATCAGGAATTTTTTTTCCGTCTTCAATTTTGGGTTTTAAGAGATGTCCTTTATTTGCCCAAACATCTTCAGTATCTTTTAATTCCGCTGCTTTAATTAATGGCATTAAAGCATAGCCGACGCCTAATGCGACTACTTCCGTTATAAAACCAAAAATAAGTCGAATGAAAGGAAATACTTGAACAATTAATATACTCATTAAGCCAATCATAATGATAGAAGCAAAACGTAATAGTTGTTGTTTGCGATTTGCCCCGGTTAACCAAAATGTAATCATAAGATGCAAGGCTAACATTAATAGTTTCCACAACGGTGGAAAGGGTGCATAAAATATAGCTGAAACAACAAACCATACAATACCACCTAAAGATTTTTGAACTGGATATCCAGGTCCGATCGCATGTACGATAAAGAAAAATAGTGGTAATATGATTGTGCCAAAAAGAGAAAAAGGTAAAAATAAAGAGAAAAGAACGATTTGAAGAACTAAAAGTATTACAAATCCTGTTGTTTTTTTCTGCATAAATTTATGAATAAGAAATACTCCAATATAGCCTGTTGTTAAAAATATTGCAATACTAATTAGTTCATCTCTTTCTGTTAATAATGAAAGCAGGAGGAGCAGAATGAAATCATGAATGTGATATAGCCAAGTTTTCAACTGGTTCCACCATCCCTTCACTAGTAATGAGAAACGTTGGCTGCGAGAGAAGAGGGAGTTCATTTCTTTGTAAACCAATGTATATCATTGTAGACGATCGTTCTCTCTTTCTCTTTACATAATGAAGGAATCCTTGTTTCGGAAGTAACGTACTATCATCTGAAATACGGGCTAATTCTTCTAAAGCTTTTGCATATTGTGTTTGTCCTTCATTTAACGGTACATGTAATGCACCGCCTTCTGCTAATACACTAATAAACAATTCAAACGGAATGTGGTGCTTCGTTGTGTACTGGAAAATGTATGTTGCATATGAAATAAGTTCTTCTACATTATCTTTCCAACCAAATCCACGATCGGCAGCTAAAGAAAGACAAATCGTCCAACTATAATTTTTTACAGGTTCATATTGCTTCGCTTGTAATTGTTGCATTTTAGCAGATGCCTTCCAATGAATAGAGCGGAAAGACTCACGCTCATATCGCTTTACACCGATAATAGATGTTTCATCATTGTAAAAAGAAAAATTCGTTCGATAAAATCCATTCAAAAGTTGCTGAAGTTCTTGCAAACCTGCTACTTCTTTAGGAGAAGGATACACAATAATTTCAGTCCTTAATTTATCAAAAACAGGTAAATGTACAGTTAATAGATGAAATGGATCTTTTAATACACATTCAAACTGTTCAATTTGAAACACACCACGCTTCGTTGCGGTTAATGTTAAACCCCATTTTTGTGCCGAATGTGCGGGTTGTGAAAATGGGAAAGAGAATAATGTTTTTGATATTTGTTCAATGCCTTGCTCTTTATGCGGTATAAGGGACGAATTTAAATGAAAGTAACAAACACCATTAACGAGCGGTATGCTGGCTCCATTTTTTAAATGAATAAAAAACTGTCCAGATTCCTCAGGAAAAAGCCGTGTAGTTTGTTTCTCATTTATGATTTGAAACTTCTTCTCTATGAAAGCGACATATTTATAAATAAAAATCGCAAATATATAATAGAAGAAAAAGAGAAACATAAGCATTCGTTGCGGGAAAAAGAATGTGAAAAGTAACGCGATTGGAACGGTTAGTTGAATAATATGGAGTTGAAAAAATAAAGGCACAGTTACAACACGCTGTCCATTCATGCTTGCTCAATCTCCACAGGTACGTCAACTTCTTTTAAAATACTTTTCATAATATCATTTTTTGTCGTACGTAATGCACCTTCCATTGATAAGACGATACGGTGATTCCAAACAGAAGGAACTAACAATTGTATATCTTCTGGTGTGCAATATTCTCTCCCGCGTAAAAAGGCTAAAGCTTGAACAGCACGTACTAAAGCTAATGTAGCACGTGGGCTTACACCGTTAGCGATATAATCATGATTTCTTGTAGCATGAGCAAGTTTAATAATGTAATGTTCTAACGGTTCCGAAACAAATATTTCTTTTACTCGTTTTTGAGATTCTAAAATATCTTCTAATGAGATGACAGATGTGACACTTTCTAATGGTAAATCGTTCCGAAAACGTCGCATCATTTGTAGCTCATCTTCAGGAGTAGGATAACCGATTGAAATCGTAATTAAAAAGCGATCAAGCTGTGCATCTGGAAGAGGGAAAGTCCCTTGTGATTCAATTGGGTTTTGCGTCGCAATAACAAAGAACGGTTTCGGCAGAGGCGTAGATTGTTTTTCGAGTGTCACTTGTCGTTCTTCCATCGCTTCTAACAAACTCGACTGCGTTCTCGGCATTGCACGGTTAATTTCATCTGCCAGCAAAATGTTTGTCATAACTGGTCCAATTCTTAATTCGAATTCGCTTGTTTTTGGGTTGAAGTATTCAATACCTGTTATATCACTTGGAAGTACATCGGGGGTGAATTGAACGCGAGAAAAACTACCACCAATACTTTTGGAAATGGTTTTCGCCAGTAACGTTTTCCCAGTACCAGGCACGTCTTCGAGTAGTGCATGTCCATCAGCAAGAAGTGAAACGAGCAGTAGATCAATAACATTTTCTTTCCCAACAAACACAGATCCGATGTTTTCTTTCAATTTATTTATCATATGTACCATTCCTTTCATTATAAAAGAGCTAATATTTCTATATTTTAACAAATTATTCAGAAAATTTGTATGGTTTTTTAATTCAAAGAAATGGATATTTAATTATTAAATTACTCTTGCATATTTTGGAATATGATTATACAATATCGATATACGATGTATCGTAAGTCGATATATCATAAGGCGATGTATCGGAGGTAGTTATAATGAATGGGAAGGCGCAAAAATATATTCCGTTAACTGAGGCGACATATTACATATTGTTATCACTAGTGAAACCAATGCACGGATATGGAATTATGCAAATGGTAGAAGAGATGACAAATGGGGAAGTAAAGCTCGGTCCTGGTACTTTATACGGGAATACGACGAAATTACTTAAAGAAAAATTAATTGTTGAAGTTGCCTCTACAGATAGAAAGAAGTGCTATGAGTTAACGCCGTTTGGGAGAGAAGTGTTAGAGCTAGAATATAACAGATTGCAGAGATCTGTAAGGAATGGAAATAGTATATTAGGGGAGTGAATGGAAGATGGAGATAAAAAGGGTATTAAAATTTTTTACGGCATGGAATTTAGAAAAAGAAGAAGCTTTTTTACGAAAGATGCATCAGCAAGGTTGGGCATTACAAAAATATAATTTAATGTATACGTTTCAGAAAACTGAGCCAAAAGATGTAATATACAAAGCTGATTTTAGATTGGTTTATAGAGATTCGAAAGAACAACAACAAGAGTATTTCGAAATATACGAAATGTCAGGTTGGAAACGCGTAACAAGTTTCACAAGATGGAATTATTTTTGTAAAGAGGTAGAAGAGGTTAATGAATTGCCTGATATTTACTCAGAAAAAGAGACGAGGATACAAAAACTAAATGAATTATTGCTATTCCTTGTTATTATATCAGCAAGTATATTACCATCAATGTATAACCTATTTTTAAGCCCGATGGAATCAAGATTGCCAATGTGGGCGAAAGTTACGACAGGTCTTTCAGGTTGTATGTGGATGTACTTTTTTATAAGACTCTCTTGGAAAATCAAAAAATTAAAAAGTGAAATATTATAATAAAGAGTGGAGTTTAAAAGAAGTTGATGAGAGGGAAAACCGAGATCAACTTCTTTTGTTTCTATATAAACGTAATTTGCTCACTCTTTTTTACATAATAAAAACTATGCAATTAAGGTGTAGAACTACTAGTTAAGTATTAAAATCTTATAACCAAATAAAAATCATAAATGAATAAGAAATGATTCTTAATAATAAACCACTAGTTAAAATGATCCGAAATCCTAAATATTAATATTACTTGATGTATTGCCCTTTTTTGAATATTAGCAAAAGAGTGCGAAGTTTAACATGTAATAAGGAAGAAATACGTTTTTTACCGTATTAAACGAAAAAATCCCTTATAGAAAAATCTATTTCTATAAGGGATAATCATGTTTTTATTAGAAAGACTGATTTTGAGCAGGTTTAATAAATTGTTCTGGGTTTTCAACAAGCCCACATACAGCGCATTGGACACGGTATGTAGGTCCTTGATAGGCCATATGAAAAGCATTCATCGTTTCATTTGTGTATTCTTCTTCTACTTGACCAGTTTGTGGATTTAATTTGACTGGTTTTACTTGTTGCTCAAGAATATTAAAGCGGGTACGGTTTGTTTTACAACTTGGACATAGCATTGGTTCCATATGTATACACCTCCATTTGTATCATTTCTTAAAATCTTTAATTTTATGCAAGCAAAAAACTTTCTCAATATAAATAGGTGTTTAATGTATTTAAAATTCAGAAAAAATAAAATATAATAAAAGTACGAACTGGTTATGTCCAAACCAAATCTCCTGTTTTATGCCAATAAGCTGGGGGGCCGAGAAATCGGCCTCATTTTTTTTTGCTCATTACTACAAGGAACAAGGTTTTTATGAGACTTTTGTCGAAATTTTAGGAATAGATACAAAGGGGGATGTAAAATGAATTTGAAAATGAAGTACATCATTTTATATGTAGAAAAGTTTGAGGCATGTTTAAGGTTCTATAAAGATATTTTACAGTTACCTATAAAAGCAGAGCACGGAACATATATTGAATTTAATACTGGAACTACCATTTTAGCGATGAATACGCGGCAAGATGTGAAAGAATTAACAGGACTACCGCTTACAGAAGGTGAATTACAGTCTTCTCATTTCGAATTAGGATTCGTTGTTGAGAATGTACAAGAAACGATTGAGCAATTTAGAGAACAAGGAATCAAGATTTTAGTTGAACCTATTGTAAAACCGTGGGGACAAACAATTGCCTACATTGCTGATCCAGATGGAAATTATATTGAAATTTGCAGTTCATTAGAATAGAGGGAGAAAGAGAGATGGGATTTCCGAAACTAGAAACAGAACGTTTACGACTAAGAGAACTTACACTATTAGATGCAGAAACGCTGTTCCAATATTTCTCGAAAGAATCAGTTATACGTTATTTCGGAATGGATTCTTTTGAAAATATTGAGCAAGCGAAAACAACGATTCAAACGTTTAAAAATCGTTATGAAGAGGGCAGTGTATTTCGCTGGGGAATCGAGAAAAAAGGGACGGGCCAATTAATCGGAACGTGCGGATTTCATTTAATTAATAATCATCATAAACGAGCTGAAATTGGTTATGAATTAGACGATACATATTGGGGACAAGGGTATGCAACGGAAGCGTTACAGGCAATTTTAACTTACGGGTTTGAAACATTGCAACTTATTAGAGTTGCTGCTGTTGTATATGTAGAAAATAAAGCTTCTCAAAAATTATTAAGTAAAGCAGGATTTCAAGAAGAAGGATTACTTCGAAAACATATGATTCAAAATGGAGTTGCTCATGATACCATTTTATATTCTTTATTAAAAGAAGAGTGGAAGAAGTAATGAGTACAAACGAACTTATAACGATTATGAAGAAGCATAGGGAAAATAGATTCATTTTAGGTATAGATGGTTTAAGTCGATCTGGAAAAACAACATTTGTAGCCAATTTAAAAGAAAATATGAAACAAGAAGGCATTCCGTTTCATATTTTCCATATTGATGATCATATAGTGGAGCGTAATAAACGATATCATACTGGATATGAAGAATGGTACGAGTATTATTATTTACAATGGGACATTGAATGGCTAAGGCAGAAATTTTTTCAAAAGCTACAACACGAAACAAAATTGAAATTACCTTTTTTTCATGAAGAAACAGATATATGTGAAATGGAAAAAGTACAGATTCCTATTGTAGGCGTAATTGTTATTGAAGGAGTTTTTCTGCAGCGAAAAGAATGGAGAGATTTCTTTCATTATATGGTCTATTTGGACTGTCCAAGAGAGACAAGGTTTCTACGTGAGAGTGAGGAGACACAGAAGAACCTTTCAAAGTTTGAAAATAGGTATTGGAAAGCAGAGGATTATTACTTAGAAACGGAATTGCCGAGGGATAGGGCGGATTTAGTCATCCAATGATTTGAAAATAGAAGGTGAATAGAATGAATATTTTATGGGATTTTGATGGGACGTTATTTGATACGTATCCTGCATATACAATAATGCTTTCTGAAATATTAGGTGACTCAGTAGAAAAACAAGAAATATACAAAAACTTAAAAATATCATACTCTCATGCAATTCAGTATTATAATATTTCATGCGAGCAGGAAGAAAAGATTAAAGTTTTGAAGGGAAAATTCACGCCAAAAGATATGAAACCTTTTGCAGGTGTCGAAGAGGTTTTGAAATTTGCAGATAAAAATGTGATTATGACCCATAAACATAGGGCAGGAGTTATGGACATTTTAAAATATTACGGCTGGGAAAAATACTTTGTAGATATGGTTACAATTGACGATGGCTTTCCCCGAAAGCCCAACTCTTTAGCTTATAATCATTTACATAAAAAGCATAATATTGATTTAGCTATTGGAGATAGAGAATTAGATTTATTACCTGCAAAAGAATTAGGTATTTCAACATGTATGTTTCAAGGTAATTGTGATGTAGCGGATTATTCTTTATCACATTACTCGGAGTTTTTTAAGATAGTGAGTGATAGAGAGTTTTCTTTATAAAAAAAGTTATTAATAAGGACTGAATCTTTTATTTTAAAGGTACAGTCTTTATTTTTTAGAACTCTTTCATTTTATTCCGCATTAACGGGCAGCCTGATTGCTTCAACTAATAATCAGTGGAGGGTGAACAAAACCTCCACTGATTAAAATTTCACTTTATTTTCTGTATATAATAATTACTAGAGATTAAAGGATAATCGTCCATCTTTATTAAGGAAGTGGCCAGTTTATTTTAACTAAATTATGGTTATTCATGTTAATATGAACTCATAGCTATATAGAAGGGGTGGGGTTAGTATGAAAACTGAAATAGTTCCTAAAAAGAAGTACAGTATAATAAGCTATGTATCTTTACTCATCGGCATTTTGTGTTTTCTATTCGTTTTTATAACGCCAACAAGGATAGCCAATGCAGGTAATATAGTTGGGGATTATATTACAATTGCCCTTACAGGTGTAGGTATCATGCTTTCAATAATCACAATGACGAAAAGAACAGAGAAGAAGGGAATTGCTATTCTTTCATTAATACTGTCCTCATCATTTTTTATATTTTGGATCATAGCAATTATCCTATTGTTTACTGGTCAAATTAGTTTTGCGCCGTAATGTGTAATAAAAAGAGTCCTTCTCGTATGAAGGACTCTTTTTACTCGGTATCTTCAGGTTGATATTCTAAAATATCACCCGGTTGGCATTCTAATGCTTTACATATTGCTTCTAAAGTTGAAAAACGGACTGCTTTTGCTTTTCCATTTTTCAAGATAGAAAGGTTAGCCATTGTAATTCCAACCTTCTCCGAAAGTTCTGTTACACTCATTTTTCTTTTTGCTAACATTACATCAATATTAATAATAATTGCCATATTATTCACCTCAGACCGTTAAATCATTTTCTGATTTTATATCTATAGCATCTTTTAATAGTCTTTGGAGAACGGCAGCAAAGACCGCGATTACCATTGAAGCAAAAATCATAATCATCCCGATAATAATAATGCCAGGGGCGTCATCTCTCTCTGCCACGAGATAGAAAAGTGGCATACCTAATACATATAATACACTAATTGCCAATGCGCTGTACTTAATATTTTTTAAAGCTTGAACAGATAGCTCTGAGAATGCGTTATTTTTATCAATATAGTTTAAAAGCTTAAATGTTTGGTACAGTGCGAAGTAATAAGGTATTGCTGTTGCGTATAAATTGATAAATACAAGATATTTAATATATGCAATATCTGGATATAATTCTGCGGCGAAATTTCCTATTTTAGGGACTAAAAAAATGCACATAGCAAGAACGGGGATTCCGATCAGAATTACAACGGTCTTTAAAAAGAGTGTGGATCCTTGTTTCATAAAAAGCACCTCATTTATTTAATATCTTATTAATTTAACATGAAATTTATTGTTTAACAATAAATTTTTATTTCTTTTAATCGAGGATTTATTGTTAAACAAGTAATTAATGAAAAGGATGTTAAATCTTTTTTATAAGATAAATGATACATATCGATATTTAATTAAAGAAAGAGAAAGTAACTATTGTTAGCTTTATGAGAATTGGGAACTAATAAAACATATGTAGGTTTTGGTATGGAAAAGGAAATAAGGTGTATTGAAATGAATGCAAAGTTTATGGAGGAACAATCATGTTGAATTATGGTGTGAAGATGAAAAAGTTACTATTAGTGGGAGCTATAATAGTAAGCGTATTAAGTACGGAAAGTATGATGAATTATCATGCGGCCAAAGCTAAGGTGAAAAAAGTAGAACACCAGCCTAAAAATATAATTATGATGGTTATGGACGGAACGAGTTCAACGGCGACAACATTGGCTCGCTGGTATAAAGGGGCACCGCTTACGTTAGATCAAATTGTAACAGGAGGTGTTCGTACGTTTTCGGCGGAATCAGCTATTACAGACTCAGCGCCAGCAGCAACAGCTTTAGCAACTGGAAATAAATCGAATTCAGGATATGTAGGTATATTACCTTCTATTGTAAGTTCGCCTAGCTTACAGCCAATAAAAGAAGAAGAAAAGTTACGGCCGGTCGCAAACGTATTAGAAGGCGCAAAATGTACTGGTCGTGCAACTGGCATTGTTGCTACATCTGAAATTCAGCATGCTACTCCGGCCGGATTCTCTGCTCACCATGTCAATCGCAAACATTTTGACGTAATTGCGAAGCAGCAAGTATATCAAAATATAGATGTCGTATTAGGCGGGGGAAAAGCGGCGCTGTTACCTATGAAAAGTAATGGAATCCGAAAAGATGGTGAAAATTTAGTAAAGGTGATTCAAGACAAAGGATACGATTTCGTTGAAACGAAAGATGCGTTATTGAACTCCAAATCTAATAAAATTTGGGGCTCTTTCTCACATCATGCTCTTGCGTTTGATATGGATCGTATAGCAACAAATCCAGAACAACCAACACTTTCTCAAATGACAGAAAAAGCAATTCAAACATTATCAAAAGATAAAGATGGCTTCTTTTTATTCGTAGAAGGTAGTAAGCCTGATTGGGCAGCTCATGCTAATGATCCAATTGGGATGATTAGTGATGTATTAGCATTTGATGAAGCGGTAGCAAAGGCGTTACAATTTGCGAAGAAAGATGGGGATACGATGCTCATCGCTTTAACTGATCATGGTAACAGCGGCATCTCTATAGGGAATAGGAATACGACAAAAGGATACAATACTACACCGGTTTCTGTATACATTGATCCATTGAAAAAGGCGAAAATGACACTTGAAGGAACTATAAATAAACTGAAATCTGATTTATCAAATGTAGAAGATGTAGCTAAACTATACGGTTTGGATAATCTAACTCATGATGAAAAAGAACAATTAAAAGTGGCAAAAAAGAAAATGGATGTAGGACGAATTTTTACTACATTATTGGCTAATCGTGCAAATATCGGCTTTACGACAGGAGGACATACAGGTGAGGATGTATTCTTACATTCTTATGGACCTCAAAAACCAGAAGGCTTAATCCAAAATACAGACATTGCGAAGACGATGGCGAAAGCGATGGGCTTTAACTTAGAAGAAGTAACGAATAAAATATTTTTAGAGAGTGAACAAGCCTTTAAGAAAATCGGTGCAACTGTAACAGCCGACAAAACCGAAGGAGCAAACCCGTTACTTGTAGTAAAACATAATAAAGTAGAAGCACAATTATTTGGTAACAAAAATATAATTCGTATCAATGGTAAAGGGTATGAATTAAGAAGTATTATTGTAGAGAGCAATGGAAAGTGCTATGTACCAGAAGAAGCAATTCAACTATTTGTAAAGCATTCTCGTTAAAAA
This sequence comes from Bacillus sp. RZ2MS9, assembly GCF_001816185.2. NCBI lineage: Bacteria > Bacillati > Bacillota > Bacilli > Caryophanales > Bacillaceae > Bacillus > Bacillus sp. RZ2MS9. The sequence goes on along the minus strand of NZ_CP049978.1, from coordinate 2,893,325 downwards.
ATTGCCAACCAGTTAAGTTAACTGGTGGCAATTTTTTGTGTTTATTCTAAATATAAGTGTTCGAATTGTTTTGTAAAGTTTTCCATATGAGACTTGTATAAATGTTAAAGGGAAATTATATTTTTTTCTTACATTAAAAAATTTCGTTTTGTAGAATAAGAAGTTATACATATAGTAAAGTCTAATGTGTTATCAATTAATATTTACGAAAAATATATTAATACTTTAGAATTTCTTTAATGTTCATTATTTTTTATTTAAGGTTATCCGTTATATTTATAATATGTTTATTTCAATTTATTGTATTGAAGCTCAGTTTTATATAATTATAAAGCAATCATCAAAATAAAATCTCCACTAGAGTAAATTTATTATTTTTTTGCGGAAATTATTATGCAGCTAAGAAAACTGTAATTTATTGAATTAGAAATATATTAGAATTTAGTTGAAGAAAGAGAGAGGGAATAAAATGAATATAGTGCACTTACGTCCTAAACAGCGGTCTAAGTATCGCATTATGCTAGGGAAGTGGTATTACTCTACAAAGAGGTACATTCAGTGGTTAGCAGACGGAAAAACATATGCAAAAAGGTTTCAACAAGAAAAGCTACCTTGTACAGCAATTCAGCACCGAACGATATTACTTCGTAAGCTCAAAGATGTAGATATGTGGTATCAACAGAATAAGGTTGTTAATTTGAAAATTGCTGTTAAAAAACTAAATGGTATCGTCATTAGACCGGGAGAAACATTTTCTTACTGGCGTTTAATAGGTAAGCCAACGAGGAAAAAAGGGTATGTAGAAGGTATGGTATTACATTACGGATCTTTTCAAACAGGTATTGGAGGAGGTCTTTGTCAGCTTTCGAATTTAATATATTGGATGACTTTACATACACCACTGACAGTAACAGAACGATATCGTCATAGCTTTGATGTCTTTCCTGACTCTAGGCGCACTCAACCGTTTGGGAGTGGGGCGACTTGTTCCTATAACTATTTGGATTTACAAATTAAAAATGAAACGGACCAACTGTATCAACTTCACCTTTATATGACAGATGAACATTTAGTTGGTGAATGGAGAACAGTCTATCCGCAACTTTATCAATATGAAGTGTATGAGAAAGAACACTCAATTCAACCTGCATACTGGGGCGGTTATATACGACATAATGTGATTCAACGTAAAGTATATAATCAACAGAAACAGTTAATAGAAGATCAATATGTAACAGAGAATCACGCTATAATGATGTACGAACCACTATTAGCTTGTAATAATGAGAATAGTGAGTAATATGGTAATCCATAGATTAAATAGTATAGAAAATATTTAATTCTTATTTTTATTAAAAAAGTATGAATCCCAGATTTACTGGATTTTGATTGTAACTAAGAACATATAAAAGTTCACTGTTATTTATAGAAGAGTCTGTTTGTTTTTATATCTTATGTATTTCACCCTGCATAAAAAAATATTTCTCAACATTTTATTTGTTGAAAAAGATTGAATATTCGTATTATAACGAATATTATGTTGTTATCGGCAAAAAACGATAATTTGCAGACACTGGGGAGGAAATACATTGAAAAAGAAAAAGAAAAAGAAATTAAAACCATTAGCGGTATTAACAACAGCAGCAGTACTAAGTAGTACGTTTGCTTTTGGAGGTCACGCAGCGTATGCTGAGACACCAACATCATCTCTACCAATAGATGAGCACTTAATACCGGAGGAGCGTTTGGCTGAAGCGCTAAAACAACGGGGGGTAATTGATCAATCTGCATCACAAGCTGAGACTTCAAAAGCTGTCGAAAAATATGTTGAGAAAAAGAAAGGGGAAAACCCTGGGAAAGAAATCTTAACAGGAGATAGTCTTACGCAAGAAGCCTCTGACTTTATGAAAAAAGTAAAAGATGCAAAAATGAGGGAAAATGAACAGGCGCAGCAGCCTGAAGTAGGCCCAGTAGCTGGACAAGGTGCAGCATTGAACCCTGGGAAATTAAATGGAAAAGTACCTACTACATCAGCGAAGCAAGAAGAATACAATGGAGCTGTTCGAAAAGATAAAGTACTTGTTTTACTTGTAGAATTTAGCGATTTTAAGCATAACAATATTGATCAAGAGCCAGGATACATGTATTCTAAGGACTTTAATCGTGAACATTATCAAAAAATGTTATTTGGTGATGAACCATTTACTTTATTTGATGGATCGAAGATTAACACATTTAAGCAATATTATGAAGAACAATCTGGTGGTAGCTATACAGTTGATGGGACTGTAACAGAATGGCTTACTGTTCCAGGAAAAGCATCAGATTATGGTGCTGATGCGGGTACTGGTCATGATAACAAGGGACCTTTAGGACCAAAAGATCTTGTGAAAGAAGCATTAAAAGCAGCGGTAGCAAAAGGGATAAATTTAGCAGACTTTGATCAATATGATCAGTACGATCAAAATGGTAATGGAAATAAAAACGAGCCAGACGGCATTATTGATCATTTAATGGTTGTACATGCTGGTGTTGGTCAAGAAGCTGGCGGCGGTAAATTGAAAGATGATGCGATTTGGTCACATCGTTCAAAATTAGGTTCAAAACCATATGCAATTGATGGCACGAAATCTTCTGTTTCGAACTGGGGCGGAAAGATGGCTGCATATGATTATACAATCGAGCCTGAAGACGGAGCAGTTGGTGTGTTTGCACATGAGTATGGCCATGATTTAGGCTTACCAGATGAATATGATACAAAGTACTCAGGACAAGGTGAACCTGTTGAGTCATGGTCTATTATGAGTGGTGGTAGCTGGGCTGGAAAAATTGCAGGAACAGAGCCAACGAGTTTCTCGCCACAAAATAAAGAGTTTTTCCAAAAGAATATGAAGGGGAACTGGGCGAATATTCTTGAAGTAGATTATGACAAACTTAGCAAAGGAATCGGTGTTGCAACATATGTAGATCAAAGTACTACAAAATCTAAACGACCTGGAATTGTTCGTGTTAACTTGCCGGACAAAGATATAAAAAATATCGAATCAGCGTTTGGTAAGAAGTTCTATTACAGTACAAAAGGAAATGACATTCATACAACACTTGAGACACCAGTATTTGACTTAACAAATGCAAAGGATGCTAAGTTCGATTATAAGGCATTTTACGAACTTGAAGCGAAGTATGATTTCCTTGACGTATATGCGATTGCAGAAGATGGAACGAAGACACGCATTGATAGAATGGGCGAAAAAGATATAAAAGGCGGCGCGGATACAACTGATGGTAAGTGGGTTGATAAATCATACGATTTAAGCCAATTCAAAGGAAAAAAAGTAAAACTGCAATTTGAGTACTTAACAGATATTGCAGTAGCTTATAAAGGATTTGCGTTAGATAATGCAGCCTTAACTGTAGATGGAAAAGTTGTTTTCTCTGATGATGCAGAAGGTCAGCCTGCAATGACGTTAAAAGGCTTTACTGTGTCTAACGGATTTGAACAGAAAAAACATAATTACTATGTAGAGTGGAGAAATTACGCTGGTTCTGACACTGCGTTACAATATGCACGTGGCCCAGTATTTAATACAGGAATGGTTGTATGGTATGCGGATCAAAGCTTTACAGATAACTGGGTAGGCGTTCATCCAGGTGAAGGGTTCTTAGGAGTAGTAGATTCTCATCCAGAGGCAATTGTAGGGACATTAAACGGACAACCTACTGTGAAGAGCAGTACGCGTTATCAAATTGCCGATGCGGCATTCTCATTTGATCAAACACCAGCATGGAAAGTAAATTCACCAACACGCGGTATCTTTGATTATAAAGGATTACCAGGAGTGACAAAATTTGATGATTCTAAGCAATACATCAACAGCGTTATTCCTGATGCAGGACGTAAGTTACCGAAGCTAGGACTGAAGTTTGAAGTGGTAGGCCAAGCTGAAGACAAGTCTGCAGGTGCAGTTTGGCTTCATCGATAAAATAAGGTAAAAAGAAGAGAAGCTGCGATAAGTCGGTGAAACTGACTGATTGCAGCTTTTTTCTTCTTGTGAAAAAACTCGCTGTTTTTTATGTACTTATTGGAAAAATATGAAGTTTCTTTGATACATAAAATGCTCCGTCTGTCCAATTATAGAAGCTATTTTGGACGTAAGAAATTTGTAAGTAATGAGTAAGAAAAAAGAGATTTTCATAGTATAAAATATTTATTATAGCTACTTTTAACACCTGATACTAATAGTGTGCTATAATATGAATTAGCAACAAAAAGGAAAGGAATTAGAACAATGACCTTAGAAAATACTAAAAATTTAAAAAAACAAGTTGCTCCTTTTGAAAAATCAACGATTAAAAAAAGTGTTTGGCAACTGATCAACACAATCGTGCCATTTATTATTTTATGGTACCTTGCTTATAAAAGTTTGTCAGTTTCTTATTGGTTAACATTAGTTCCAGCACTGTTAGCCGCTGGATTTATGACAAGGATTTTCATTATTTTTCATGATTGTACCCATTATTCATTCTTTAAAAGTCGACGTGCAAATAGAATAGTTGGAACGTGTATGGGTGTTTTAACATTATTCCCATTTGATCAGTGGGGGCATGAGCATTCTATTCACCACGCTACGAGTGGTAATTTGGATAAGAGGGGTACAGGGGATATTTGGACGCTTACAGTAGATGAATATGTAGCAGCACCATTTAGACTCCGTTTAGCATATCGTTTATATCGCAATCCATTCGTTATGTTTGGGTTAGGCCCGATTTATGTTTTCTTGCTTAAAAATAGATTTAACCGAAAAGGTGCTAGAAAAAAAGAACGTATGAACACTTATTTAACGAATATTTTAATCGTTGCTATTGTAGGAATGCTTTGCTGGGCAATTGGATGGCAATCGTTTCTTTTAGTACATGGTTCTATATTTTTAATAGCAGGTTCAATAGGGATTTGGCTGTTTTACGTACAGCACACATTCGAGGATTCTTATTTTGAAGAAGATAAAGAATGGGAATATGTGAAAGCGGCAGTGGAGGGAAGTTCTTTTTATAAACTTCCAAAAATTTTGCAATTTCTAACGGGTAATATTGGATTTCATCATGTTCACCATTTAAGTCCAAGAGTACCTAACTATAAACTAGAAGAGGCACACAACAATACCCTTCCTTTAAAAAATGTACCAACAATTACGCTTGCTACAAGCTTGCGTTCACTCCGTTTCCGTCTTTGGGATGAGAAAAGTAACAATTTTGTTAGCTTTAAAGATGTCAAAAATATAATTAAAAATAATGTTTCTGTTCGGGTGAAATCTGAACTATAATTGCATCGTATATAAAATTCCCCTTAATCATTTTCGATTTAAGGGGAGTTTTTGTTTAAAGATTAGATGCCAGATAAGAAGAAAAATTAAATGTTTCAAATTGTAATGGAAGCAGGTTAGGAATTGCTAGTACGTAAGTACAAATACAAGGTGGCAATAAATGCATTATGTTAACAATTGGAGTTATCATGAATGTTCCATTACGATAACTGTTCATAAATCCGACGAAAATTAATAGCAAAAGGGGGATCGTACAACAGTATATCTAAAAAATTAGAAAAGACTTGAACGGAAATTTCATTCATTTTTCTTGGTGTTCCGCATTCCATACACTTAAATAGGATGCATATTCTAATTCATCTGGATTGTCATGTAACATAGAAATGAATTCTAATTTATTTCTATCACAATCTAGAAAGTATACACTTGCAGCGGGCATCCACCTTTGGACAATTGGCTCTTGATTTCCTTTTCCTTGACTTCCTATCACTTCTATTCCACGCTCCTCTAACCACGCTTTAGAAGTCATTAAAAACTCTAAATTTACACCAAAAGCAAAATGTCTCAGCTCAAAGTCTTCGATATTATTTACTTCCCATAGTCCAAGCATTTGTTTTTTATTTTCTCCGACCCAAAAGAAAGCCACTCTTCTTTTGGAGAGTTTTCTTGCTAACGTTAATCCTAGCTTGTTTTGATAGAAATTTATCGCTTTTTCTAAATTTCTTACATGTAAATGAGTCTCGTATATGTTCTGTATCATTATGATCATTCCTTTCTTTCTTGGTAACTACCAGTTGAGTAATGAATGTAGTTCTAATAATGTACAGCTATATCTGATATACCTATTTATTATTATATCGAAATTGAAATACGATAAATCCAACTGAGGTAGCAAGTTCAAATGAAAATTTTACTACTTTTGTAGGAGAAGAGAAAAATCCATTAAATTCAGGTGAACTCATATTTAAATAATAAAAAAAGACAACACATGAAGTGAAACGCCACGTGTTGTCTTTTTTGTATCGTACAATATTACGAAGTTTCGCTAATTTTAGTTTCACTTTGAGTGTTAGTTGCAATTCTTTTCTTAACTTTAAAGTGATAGTAAGTATAGCAAAAGATGATAAATGGTACAGTACAATAAATGCCTAGTCTTTGATCTGGGATAAAGATAAGACTTACTAATATAATGCCATACAATCCAAAACCAAGAATTGGTACAAGGGGATAGAGTGGAGTTCTGAACTTCAAGTCGTCTAATTTTCCACCTTCAGCTAAATAGTGTTTGCGGAAAAAGAATTGAGAAACACAAATTGACATCCAAACAATAATTGTTATGACTCCAGAAATGGAAATTAACCATAAGTAAACCGTTTCAGCAGCTACGACGCTTGTTAAAAGAGAAAAAGCAGAAATAGCTATTGTCATGATTAAAGCGTTGAGAGGAATCCCACGTGATGATAATTTCTTTAAAAATGCTGGAGCCATTTCGTTTTTTGATAAAGACCAAAGCATGCGAGTAGCAGCGTATAGTCCTGAGTTTGCAACAGAAAGAACAGCAGTAAGAATAACAAAGTTCATAATATCAGCTGCATATGGAATACCGATATTATCAAAAACAGCAACGAATGGGCTCTTTGTGAGTCCTGCTTCTTCCCAAGGAATTAAAGCAACAAGAACAAAGATTGCTAAGACGAAGAAAAACATTGTGCGCCATATAATATTTCTAATAGAACGAGGTAAAGTTTTTGCTGGATCTTCACTTTCACCTGCTGCGATTCCGACAAGCTCTGTACCTTGGAAGGAATAATTGACTGTAACCATTGTTAATAGAATAGCTGCAAGTCCATTCGGAAATAAACCACCATGATTTACGAAATTTGAAAGGAGTGGAGCTGGTTCGTCGCCTTTTAAATCAATAAAGCCGAACATAGCGGCGCCACCAAGAATTATAAAAGCTATAATGGCAGATACTTTTATACTTGAAAACCAAAATTCTGTTTCTGCATAACTACGAGCAGATAATGCGTTAATAGTAAAGATTGTAACGCCAAATATTAAACACCAAACCCAAACAGGAATATCAGGAAACCAGCGCTGCATTGTAATACCGGCAGTTGTAAATTCAAGACCGGTCGTATTCGCCCAGCTTAACCAGTACAACCATCCGATTGTAAAGCCAGTTGCAGGATTGATGAATTTAGTGGCATATTCCTGGAAAGAACCCGAAACAGGCATGGCTACAGCGAGTTCACCAAGACATAGCATAACGAAATACATTAATAATCCACCGGCCATAAAGGCAAGTACGGATCCACCAGGTCCAGCTTGACTTATTATAAAGCCAGATCCGTTAAATAACCCCGTTCCAATCACACCACCGAGTGCAATCATGAATAAGTGTCTACTTTTCATCGTACGTTTTAATTCATTGTTTGTATTGTTTACTTGCGCCATTGTTTTCCTCACTTTCGTAGTTGATAGAATAAAGTTTGATGTTTTTCCGTATTATGGAATGTATTCCGTGATGTGAAATCTTGTTATAATTTTCAGATAATTAAAAAGAAAAGTCAATATTTTTTTGTTTGCGTTTTCAATTCGTTGTTAGTGATATATTTTTATTGTTAGAAAATTGAATAAATATATTGATTTCATTTCGAATGTTTGCTAAATTGATAGTTAATTAAACGTACTAACATACTACGAGTAAAGTTGAGGCGAGTTATGGTACAGTCCATTGATCGAGCGATAAGTATTATTAAATTATTGAATTCTACAAATGAAAAAGAGTACTGGGCTATTTCTGATATAGCTGATGGAACACATCTCCCGGTTAGTACAGTACATAGATTACTTAACTCTCTAATGGAGCATGGGTTAGTTACACAAATTTCAGAGACAAAACAGTACAAAATTGGACCAATGTGGATGGAAATAGGGTTGCGTCAATTGGAGAAGGTAGACTATAGATCTGTTGCAAGAGAAGTGATGAAACGTTTGGCTGCTGAAGTGGAAGAAAGTGTCTATTTGAATATTCCAAACGGAACACATTCTATTATCATTGAAAGAATTGATAGTCCTTTAAAAATTCGAGTTATTGATAATCTAGGGGAACAAATTCCACTTTCAATTGGTGCCGCAAATAAAACGATGCTTGCCAATATGAAAACGAATGAAATGGAACATATTGTAGAGCATTTACTTTCTTCATTACCAGAACAAAAGCAAATTCTTCTTAATCAAATAAAGCAAATAAAAAATGAAGGATATGCTGTCAGTTATGGTGAAAAAACAGAAGGGACAGCTTCAGTAGCTGCACCTATTATCGGATTTAATCATAAAGTAGTAGGAGCATTAAGTGTTGGGTTAATTAGTCATCGTATTAATGATGATCGACTATCTTTTCTTATTAGCAAGGTAAAACAAGCAGCTCATGAAATATCAATAAAAATCGGCAGTACATCAGAACTATAATTTTGATAGCTGTCGTCATTTTTTATTCATATACTGGAATTGGTTTTCATAATGTGGAAAAATAGGGGGATTTATATGTCAAAGTGGCAATCAAAAGAACAATTGATTCAATTATTAAGCGGTCTTGTTAAAATTCCTAGTATTACTGGTTCAGAAGCTGAAGTAATATTGCCAGACTTTGTTGTGGAACAGTTATCTGATTTACAGTACTTCAAAGAAAACAAGCATCATTTACAAAAAAATCCGACAGGGGACGGACGATTTTTTGTTACAGCACTAGTAAAGAAAAGCGATAGTACAAAAAATACTGTAATTCTAGTAAGTCACTTTGATGTTGTAGATGTACAAGATTACGGAGTGTGGAAAGAAGATGCATTTAATCCTAAAAAGTTAACATCTATGTTTTATTCTCATAAAGATGAACTTCCAGACCATGTACGTGAAGATATAGAACATGGAGATTGGCTGTTTGGTAGAGGAACAATGGACATGAAATGTGGCCTCGCATTACAAATGGCAATGATTGAACAAGCATGTGAAGGAAGATTCGATGGGAATGTTCTTTTATTGGCTGTACCAGATGAGGAAGTGAATTCGGTAGGGATGAGGGCCGCTGTTCCGAGACTGTTAGATTTAGCAAGAGAGCATAACTTAGATTATAAAACGGTCTTAAACTCAGAGCCTATGTTTTCAAGACATCCTGGTGACCAAAATAAGTATATTTACACTGGCTCTATTGGTAAAGTGTTACCTGGTTTTCTGTGCTACGGAAAAGAGACACATGTAGGTGAACCTTTTGCAGGTTTAAATGGGATTTATATGGCTTCATTAATAACAGCAGACTTAGAGTTAAACACAGACCTTTGTGATATTGTAGAAGGGGAAGCGAGTCCGCCGCCAACTAACTTACTTCAAAGGGACTTAAAAGAGGATTATTCTGTACAAATTCCGCATCGTGCAGTCACATTATTTAATTTGTTTTTATTAGAAAAATCAATGACAGATGTAGTTTCATTGTTACGTCAAAAAGTAACAAAAGTAGCAGAGAAAATAGAAGAGTCGTATGAAAAACATGCATATCGTTTTTCTAAATATAATCCATTTATACCACCTAATCTCAAAGTAAATGTATTAACTTATGAAGAGCTTATCACATATGCAATTGAGCAACATGGACGAGAAAAAATAGATCATATTCAATCTAATATTATAAAAAATAGAGGAGAGAAAGATGATCGTGCGGTAACGATTGATTTAGTAGATAAATTAGCGATTTTATGTAAAGAAAAGGCACCGATGATTGTACTTTTCTTCGCTCCGCCGTACTATCCAGCTGTGAGTTCACGCAACAATCCTTTAATAAAAGAGGTAGTTGTAGAAATGGAAAAGTACGCACATTACAATCATAAAATTACATTTGAAAACCAAAATTATTTTGGGGGGATTTCAGATTTAAGCTATGTAGGCTTGCAGTATCCACTGGATTCAATGAGTTCGCTTGTAGACAATATGCCATTATGGGATAAAGGCTATTCAATTCCGCTTCAGGAATTAGAAGAGTTTGATGTTCCAGTATTAAATATGGGACCGGTAGGAAAAGATGCACATCAATGGACAGAACGTCTAGATGTAAACTACGCATTTGAAACACTATTAGATATGTTACCGAAATGCATTGAAAAATTATTAGTTTCTAATAAAATTACACAATCATAGTAGGGAATAGGTAAGGGATAAAACAGAACCTTTAAAGAAGAGTCAAATCAAATTATTTTAATATAATTAAAAAGTAGAACGGCCAAGCTCAATTTTATATGAGTTTGGCCGTTTATCATGTAGTGAATTTTTAATTAAAATTATGTGAATTCATAGCTAACGTAATCTCTTTTATAGTTTTATTTTTTAGTTTGACCAGATAGTTCAACAGACTTTTGCGTACAACGCTGCATAGCTGAAATAATCGCTGTTCGTAATCCTTTTTCCTCTAATGTTGCTACAGCTTCTATTGTCGTTCCGCCAGGAGAACAAACCATATCTTTCAATTCACCTGGATGTATTCCTGTTTCTAGTACCATTTTTGCAGAGCCTAACACAGCTTGAGCAGCGAATTTATATGCTTGATTTCTTGGCATACCATCTAGTACAGCAGCATCTGCCATCGCTTCTATAATCATATATACATAAGCTGGTGAAGAACCACTTACGGATGTGACAACATCCATTAATTTTTCACTTACGATCTCTGTTTGACCAAAACTATTGAAAATGTTTAGTACATCTTCTAAATCTTTTTCTGTCACCATTTCATTAGGGCATAATGCAGACATTCCTTCTCCAACAAGAGCAGGAGTATTAGGCATTACTCTTACAACCTTTACTTTTTTATTAAAGGCATTTTCAGTACTTTCAATACTTTTTCCAGCAGCGATCGTAACGATGATAGCATCGTTTTTGATTACTTCTTTTATTTCATTAATTATTGATGAATATAGGTCTGGTTTGATTGATAAAATTAAAATATCAGCATTTTTAGCTACTTTATTGTTGTCGGTAGTTGTAGTTAGCCCATATTTTTCACTAGCATTTTTTAAATTAGCAGTGTTTAAATCTGAACAAATAATTTGATTTGAAGACACTATATTTTTGTTTATCATTCCGCCAATCATAGCCATTCCCATATTTCCGCAACCGATGAATCCAATTTGTTTATCCATAATAACTCAATCTTGCTCCTTTTATAATCAATTATATCGGTTTGATATTATTTTCTTAGAATAAGAATAACATCCCTGTGCAATATAAAGAAACATTCTAAGAGAATATATTCCTTTTTGCAACACTAAAAGACAAAAATTAATTATATTCGACATTATGTAAATATATACACTATAATGTAAGGTTTTATGTTTATGAATATGAGTTAAACTTATATCATTTTGTATTTTCATTCAGTAGGGCGATAATTTCATACAAATAACTTGTGGCTCTATTTATTTTTAAAAATACCTCTTGACACCGAATCGAACTATATCGCATAATATAAAAAAATTAGATTGAAAATCGTTGAAGGGAATTAGTACATATGTCTTCTTGCGAAAGAGAGTGGAATTCACCGGCTGAAAGATTCCTCGTATAGAATATATCGAACCTATCCCTGAGTCTTAAATGAAAGTTTAGGCGTTCGCCTGCGTTATAGGCACCAAGTGGATATCTATGTATATCAATTAAGGTGGTACCGCGGAACAATGACCGTTTCGTCCTTTTTATTTTATTAAGGGCGAAGCGGTCATTTTTATTTTGCTCTTAAATACTTCAGTGCAGCATTGATGAGAATAGATATAGTTACAAAGTGAATGAAGTGTAATTTATAAAAAAACTTTGATTTTAGACTTGGGGGATAAAAAAGTGAAAAAACAACGAATTGTTGTAAAGATTGGGAGTAGTTCCTTGGCAGATAGTCATGGAGGCATCTCTACAGAACAGCTTTCAGATCACGTTGCCGCATTGGCTCGGTTGAAAGAAGATGGGCACGAGGTTGTGTTAATTACATCTGGAGCCGTCGCTGCAGGTTTTTCAGCGCTAGGATATCCTAGCAGACCTGTAACGATTAAAGGGAAACAGGCTGCAGCAGCTGTCGGACAAAGTTTGTTAATGCAGGCGTACACGGAGGAATTCCGTAAATATGGCATCGTTACTGCGCAACTTTTGCTGACGAGAAGTGATTTTTCTAGAAAAGAACAATATAGTAATGCTTACGCTACGTTAGGAGAATTATTAAACCGTTCCGCTCTTCCAATTATTAATGAAAATGATTCCATCTCTTTAGAGGAGCTAACGTTCGGTGATAATGATATGCTGTCAGCTTTAGTAAGCGGGCTTGTTTCGGCGGATATGCTTATGATCTTTACGGATGTGAACGGGTTATATGACAAAAATCCTCAGAAAAATGCGGATGCAAAAAAATATTATTTTCTTCCTGAAGTTACGGAAGAAATTTCTTCTCTTGCAGGAGATGCAGGCTCAAAACTTGGGACTGGCGGTATGAAATCAAAAATCGATGCTGCAAAGACAGCACTCTCTCTTGGTGTGAGTGTATTTATCGGAACAGGACGTGGACAGGAAAAGTTTGTAGATGTTTTGAAGGGTAAGGGTGATGGAACGTATGTTGGTAATGCTCCTCAAAAAGAAATGAAGATGAACAAGCAATGGATTGCCTTGCATTCGCTTGTTAGCGGACAAATTGAAGTAGATGCTGGGGCAGCTACTGCCATCATTCAGCATGGGAAGAGTTTACTTCCAGCTGGTGTTACGAATGTATCAGGATTTTTCCAAGTGGGTGAAGTTGTAGAGGTTGTAACGCAACAAGGGCGCGTAATAGGAAAAGGACAATGCACATATAGTGCAGAGGAACTAAGAGATGTAAAAGGTATGCAAAGCCAAGATATTCAAGTAAGAGGCGAGAGACATAGTTATGAAGTCATCCATAGGGATCATTGGGTTTCACTTTAAAAAGGAGGAAATAAAAATGAATGAAGTGTTGGCAAAGGGGATAAAAGCAAAAGAGGTTGCTAGAGAACTTGTGCTTAAAACTACAGATCAAAAAAATGAAGCACTTGCTGCAATTGCTAATCAGCTGATAGTAGAAACAGCTTATATTTTAGAAGAAAACAAACGGGATATTGAAGAAGGTAAGGAGAAAGGATTTTCTCATTCACTCCTTGATCGCCTTTTGCTGAATGAACAACGAATTGTTGATATGACAGAGGGTATTAAGCAGTTAATTGAATTACGTGATCCTATTGGAGAATGTGTAAGTGCATGGGAACGACCAAATGGACTATCTATTCAGGAGATGCGCGTACCACTTGGTGTTGTCGGAATGATTTATGAGGCAAGACCGAATGTAACTGTTGATGCTGCTACAATTTGTTTAAAAACAGGAAACGCAGTAATACTACGTGGTAGTTCTTCTGCTATACATTCTAACAAAGCTATCGTTAGCGTTATTCACCGGGCGCTTAAGCAAACTAGCTTGCCTTCAGAAAGTGTACAGCTCATAGAAGATACAACGAGAGATAGTGCAAAACAGTTGTTTACATTGAACGAGTACTTGGATGTTCTTATACCAAGAGGCGGTAAACAATTAATTGATACAGTAGTGAGAGAAGCGTCTGTTCCAGTACTTGAAACAGGTGCGGGAAATTGTCATATATTCATTGATGAAACAGCAGATAAACAAATGGCGTTTAATATTATTATAAACGCAAAAACGCAGCGTCCATCTGTATGTAATGCAATTGAGACGATTGTACTTCATGAGAATTGGGCAGAGCAATATGGTAGCGAGTTGTTTTCTTCCTTGAAGGAAAGAGGAGTGGAGCTACGTGGTAATAATAAAGCAGTGGCGATTGATCCTTCTATCTTACTTGCGACAGAAGAAGACTGGGAAACTGAGTTTTTATCTCTCACACTAGCAGTGAAAGTGGTTTCCACTGTTGAAGAAGCGATTCATCATATAAATACGTATGGATCTATGCATTCTGAAGCGATTATTACTGAAAACGAGGAAAACGTCAGCAAGTTTTTTACTTCTGTAGATGCCGCGGCACTTTATCATAATGCATCGACTCGTTTTACAGATGGATCCGAATTTGGATTCGGAGCGGAAATTGGTATCAGTACACAAAAGTTACACGTAAGAGGACCAATGGGGCTTCCAGCATTAACTTCTACAAAATATGTGATTCGTGGAAATGGGCAAATTCGAAAATAATAATAAAAGACACTCAATTGGCTTGGGTGTCTTTTATTATAAAAATTATTTACCATACAAATAGCCCAACGAGCATAGCACTTAATAAAGAAACAGCCATCCCGCTAACAAGAAGCTTCCAAACATTTTTACCGATGACTGATGATTTTTCTCCGCCAAATAATGAATTGTAAGTTCCGTAAATCATACCTACTGTACTAAAGTTAGCAAAAGAAGCTAGAAATGTCGTTGCAACCGCAACCGTATGCGGTTGTAACGACTTTAAGTTTGATTTTAAATCCATCATTGCAACAAATTCATTCGTCGTTATTTTGATCCCCATTAATTCAGCTACATACATAGCATCACTGCCTGATAAACCGAGTAAAAATGCAAAAGGACTAAAGATAATGGAGAAGATTTTTTGAATTGTTAACCCCGTTACAAAAAATCCTAAAATCCCATTTAAACATGCTGTTAAAGCTACATAACCAATTACCATAGCTAAAATAACGATAACCATATTCATCCCAACTAACATACTGTTTGAAATAGTAGAAAAGAAATCCTTTTTTTCATGTTTTGAAGGTGTGTAAACAACGTCTTCTTCTTTCGAAACTTCCACAGGATTTAATACATTGGCTAAAATTAATGCGTTAATACAATTTAATGGAATGGCGCTGAAAATATATGTTGCTGGCACCATTGATAAATAAGCGCCAAGAATGGATCCGCTAACGCTACTCATACTCATAATTCCAAAAGTTAATAATCGATTTTCTTTTAACACAGATAATTGATCACGAACAACCGCAAGTGCTTCGGTGTTTCCTAAAAACATCATTTGAATCGAAAAGAAACTTTCTAACTTTGGTAAACGAGAAATCTTTGAAATAACTGCACCTACTTTATCAATAATCCAAGTTAAGATTCCGAAATAAGATAGAATATCGAAAAAAGTAATAACAAAAATGATAGGAAGTAACGCACTAAAGAAGAAATCAATGTGCTGACTTTCCATAGCTGAAGGAAATGCAAATCGAATACCTTCATTCGCACATGCTAGTAGCCAACTGAAAAATGACGCAATTTTATTAATGATAATACTGCCAAGCTTTGTGCCTAACATAAACCATGTAATAAAAAGCTCCAATAGGATGAGAATTACAATTGGTCTCCATTTTATATGTTTTTTATTAGGCGAACATAAGAAAACGATTAATATGACAACGAAAATCCCTAACATATTCAATATGAAATGCATGTCAACAACTCCTTGAGGCTTATTATTTGTATATAAAAAAGCATCTATTCTTCCAAATTTGGATTATGATTAGAAGTTATGAAGCATGTAAGTTATGTTAGGAATCAATGTATTTTAATTTGCTTTATTTTGAGCAATCGCAGTAATTATCGAACAATTAGTTGTTTTCAATTGTTTTGTTGGATATTAAACGTATGCGATTTTAAACATCGTTTATCCCGGATTAACGGGCAGTAAGACTTTTACCTCAAAATTCAGGGAAAGCAAAGAAGTGAAGTGGGGATGGGCTGCCCGCAAAATCCCGATTGGTAAGAGCTGATTAAAATTTCACTTTATAAATAAGAACGGTGAGTTGGCCATGAACCTTGAAGTTTCCGAAGCTGTATAATTTGTCCTGTATGATAAGCATCATGCAAAAGGATATTCATATATTGTTGCCAAACTGGTAGAGAAGGACTTAGTTGATCTAGTTCTGCTTCTTGAAGGGCGGTTAATGAAGATTGTAAGGCATCATGTACTTGAAGCGTTCGCTTTTCTCTTCAATAAACCTTCTCTATAGTTGAACAAGAGAGTGAAATACAACGTATAATTGAGCCATTAAAAAATCTCATTTTTAATATGATATTTAATAATCAAGGCTTTCATTGAGTCAGAATGAAAAGAGTATAAACCTTTTTCTGTTTGCTCATTGATTAAAGTTTTTTTAAAGTTGCAAAACGGTTCTAAAAATATAGAAGGTAAAATTCGATAAAAATAGAATATGTTATATAGCAAACAAGGAGGGGATAAAAATGGAGGTCTATCACATAACGAGCAGAAAAAGGGAAACATACAACGTTCAGGTGAAATATTCGATACTTTTCGAATGTGCACTTGGCATTGCAGCGATTACTCATAAAAGGTTAATTGATACTCTTGAAAAGACTCAAAGTGAATGGGAAGAAATTAAGAAAGCATTAACAGAAGAAATGAGAGAACACTTACAGTTTGTAGAAGAACATAATACGTGGAAAGCATTACTCCAGTTATTGTATGAAGAGGATTTTCAAGATTTATCGCAGTTTAATTTTAAAATTGATTCATTTTCAGAAGAAGATTTGAAATTTATATGTTTACCGTTTTTAGGAGAGAAGTATGAAGAGAAAAGACGTTTAGCTGCAACGGGAGTTGTATGTGCAATACACGAACTAAAGGAACTAACAGATAATCATCAGTTTTTTTCTACTTATATTAGCTTTATATGTAATGTAGATGTACAAGTGCTGAAATCGCATTTAATCGCTGTTATGACAGGTTGGTATGAGAGTGTTATTAAAAGAGAGGAAGAACAAATACTTTCTATATTAAAACGAGATTATGAAGCGAAAAATGAAATGAATAAAAAGATGAAGCCGGAAGAGTTTGTCGAGTGGGCGACTGGCGGAGTGAACTATATGCCAGAGCCAAGTGTTCATCACGTACTTCTTATTCCGCAAATGACGTACAGACCGTGGAATATTGAAGCAGATATTGATGATACGAAAGTATTTCATTATCCAGTTGCAAATGAAAGCATTCATCCTGAAGATCCGTATGAACCGAATTATTTTTTAGTTCAAAAACATAAGGCTCTTGGGGATGAGGCGAGATTGCGAATTGTAAAAATGTTATTTGAAAAAGAACGTACATTACAGGAAATAACGGAAAGATTACAGCTTGGTAAATCGACTGTACACCATCATTTGAAATTGTTACGTGCAGCGAAGTTAGTTGATATACATGACGGAAAATATGTATTAAGAAAGAAAGCAGTACAGTCTTTAGCGAAAGAATTAGATATGTTTTTGAATAGATAATTAACAACGAGAATGTACATAAAGGGAGGAATATAAAAGAAAAGTTGGTGTGTGAAATTGAAAAATATATTGAAAAATCGTTCGTTCTTTTTCATGTGGATTGGTAGTGCAATCTCTGAATTAGGAGGGGCTTTCGGAACGTTATGTAATTCAATTCTAGTATATGAGTTAACAGGATCGGAAATGGCTTTAAGTAGTATGTGGCTATTATATTTCATCCCATCACTCATACTGCAATTAATAAGTGGCCCATTTATTGATAAATGGAGCCGGAAGTGGATTATGATTTTTTCACAATGGATACGGGCGTCCGTATTCTTATTACCTTTGGTGATGCTAGTTACAGGTAGTATAGAAGTTTGGCACATTTATGTTGTTCAAATTGTAGTGGGACTTATTACACCTCTTTATACACCTGCAAGTCAAGCAATTACACCGAGCATTGTAAGTCAAGGACAACTTCAAGACGCAAATGCGTATATTGATGGAATGACTCGTCTCATGATGTTTCTTGCGCCAGTATTAGGCGGAGTAGTCATTCATTTCATTGGAACAGAACTTACATTATCTTTCGTATGTATTTGTCTATTTGTTAGTGGTGCTTTCTTACTTTATATAAAAGAAAAGAGAACTACAACAGATATACGAAAAACGTGGCTAGAACAATTTCTTCAAGGTTTTACATATTTTTTTACAAAACCAATCATCGTTTGGCTCGGTATATTTCTTACTTTCGTGCAGTTTGGAGTAGGGGTAACGATGGTCACAAATCTTCCTTATATAAAAGACGAGCTGTTAGCGGGATATGCAGAGTACGGCTATTTTATGGCAGGTTTTCCACTTGGCTACGTAATTGGCTCAGTATTAGTCGGAAAAGTAACATATAAAAGCCGGCGTATACTTATGCTTGGGGGATTGTTTATAGGGGGACTCACATACATTTCGCTAGGGTTCAATCATAGTATTATCATTGCAATACTAATTGAAGTAATAGCAGGGATTTGTATTGCATTTTTCAATGTTCATAACACAACAATATGCCAACAAATCGTCCCAAATAATATGATAGGACAAGTATTTTCAGTGCGTTTATTTTTCATACGATCCGCTATGCCATTAGGTGTGTTAGTAGGGGGAATATTGAGTGAAATGTGGGGAGTAAGAGCGCTATATTTAATTATCGGTGCAATTATATGTGTCACTTCTTTAATAGGAATGTTACTTCCATATTTCAAATTTTTAGATGAGGCGATAGAAAAGAAATCAGCATAATTCAAAAAATTAAAACTTTACAATTGAAAATAATTATCATAATCAATTATAATAGAAGAATACTAGTATTCGTATTACAAAGAGGGAGTGGGATATATGTTTATCGAAACGAAAACATTTACAGTAAAAGAAGGTACATCAAATATAGTTGTAGAACGTTTTACTGGAGAAGGTATAATTGAAAAATTTGAAGGCTTTATCGACTTGAGCGTTCTTGTGAAAAAAGTAAGACGAGGAGACGAAGAAGTAGTCGTTATGATTCGCTGGGAATCTGAAGAAGCATGGAAAAACTGGGAAACAAGTGAAGAACACTTAGCTGGACATAGAGCGGGACGTGGTAAACCAAAGCCAGATCATATTATTAATGTGGATCATGCGGTTTATTATGTGAAATCATCGAAATCGGCTTATCAACAGTCGTAATATATAAGTAGAGGATACATGTTGTAGAAGCAAACATGTATCCTCTTTTTTATTACTGGGGGGGATGGGAATGATAGGAAATCTTTCATTCATTTAAAAAACGTTCTAGGCTATAGAAAAAAATATTAGACTTATAAAGCATAGTCTTAGACGGAACGCTTGAATATTTTCCCTTACATATTTAAGTGTTATGAAAAAAATGAATCCATATACCCTCAGTTTAAAAGGAGATGAGTACATGAAGCTGAATCATTTAAATTTATGTGTTGATGATTTATCGGAAGCGAGACATTTCTTTGAAACATTTTTTGATTTTCAATTTTTGGAGCAAAAAGGGAAAGCACTTGTAGTCATGAGTGATGAGAGTGGTTTTATACTTGTACTAAGTGATCCAAAAGCATTTAAAGGGAATAAGGAAGTTACGTATCCGGAAGCTTTTCATATTGGTTTTTTAGTGGATACATCAAGTGAAGTGGATCAAGCATATAATCGTTTAGTAGCCGGCGGCATTGAAATAGACAAGGAACCTTATTCGATGAGAGGTAGTAGTTATGGTTTTTATTTTACAGTATTTAATGGCTTATTAATTGAAGTGTCTTGTCTTGATTATAGAGAAGATAAGAAAGTTTCAAAGCTTAATAGTAATCATCAAGAGTAATCATTTGAAGGTGTATAAAATTTAAATATGTATCATATTAGAAGACGGATTAAGAAAGTTTCACTGTAAAGTAAAAAAGACAGACTAATAAATAGTCTGTCTTTTTTACTTTAATTCTTCACATCATCATAAAGTTCAAGTGCCTCTTTCACATTCAATCCATTTTTTACAATGCCATGTATTGCTTGAATCATCGCAGCTGGATGCTCGGATTGCCATATGTTTCGGCCCATGTCTACTCCAATTGCGCCTTCTTGCAGCGCATTGTACGTAATGTTTAATGCGTCTTCAATTGAATCTAGTTTTGGGCCGCCCGCGATGACGACTGGGGCAGGGCATGTGCTCGTTATTTTTTCGAATCCTTCGCAGTAATACGTTTTAATAATATCAGCACCCATTTCAACACATACGCGGGAAGCAAGTGCTAGAAAGCGAGCTTCACGTTTTTGTAATTCTTTTGCGACTGCGGTAATGCCGAGTACAGGTAGGCCGTAATCGTGAGCTTCAGAGACTACATTTGCGAGATTTGTAACAGTTTGTGTTTCATAGTCTGATCCGACAAAAACAGAAACGCCAACGCCAATTGCGTTTTGCTTCACTGCTTCTTTTACAGGTGTAACAATTGTTTCATTCGCTAAATCTTTACCGACGACAGTAGCACCGCCAGATACACGCATAACCATCGGTGTGCTGCAGTTTTCAGGAATACAGGAGCTAAGTACACCACGCGTTAAAAAGAGAGAATCCGTGTAAGGAAGTAAGTTTTTAACTGTTTCAAGTGGTTGTTCTAGTCCGTGAATTGGTCCTAAGAAATAACCGTGATCTATTGCTAACATTACCGCTCTGCCATCAGGTAAAATTGTATTTAATCGATTTTTAAATCCCCAAGTCATTCCAAATCACTCCTTCGTTAATGTTGGATTTTCCGTTTGTACAGTATCTTTATTTGGTAAATGTGGTGACTTAATAAAAACAGCTTTAAAAGGTTTGTCAGAATGGTTAATAAGATAGTGAGATTCATGAGGACGAACTTGCAGGACATCACCTTGTTTAATTGGAACTCTTTCATTATTCACATAGAAATCTATTTCACCTTCTAATGCATAAAAGACCTCTTCGCACGTCGTATGATAATGGTTTTGAAACTCCTGGCCCGGTTGAATGACAACAAGGCCAAGATCAATATTTGGACCTTGTATTAAATATTTCGGCCCGTTATCACCGAAGCGATAGGAGAAGTCATTTTCATTCGCTTTTAACATACAGTTCACTCCTTTATGTAATGTGTTACAGTGCACCAGGCGCAATCCACATATGTGAGGTGAGCCCTTTATCAGCTAAAGCGAGCTGACTGTCATATACAGTTTTCCATGTTTCATAGAACTCTTTATATAGTTCGTGATTTTCAGTAACTGGTTCGAATGTTTGCTCCCACTGTACAAACTCTTCGGCAGTTTCTTCCATAGATGAATATATGCCAGCACCAACTCCAGCAGCAATCGCAGTTCCTAAAGCAGCTGCTTCTTTCACAACAGGTACTTTTACAGGAATACCGAGTACGTCTGATAGAATTTGTGGCCATAGTTTTCCTTTAGCGGCACCGCCAGCAAAAATAACTTCAGAAGGGAATGTGCCAGTTAGATTTTTTATTAATTTTAAGTTTCCAAGTGTAATGAAGGCTGCATTTTCTTCAATAGCACGGAACATTTCTTTTTTTCCGCATTTGTCAGCGTCTAAACTTAAATTTAAGAATGAAGGTGCGGCATGACGCCAAGAAATGTAGTTCATAACGTTTGAAAAAGTAGGGATAATACCATATGAACCGACAGGTACGTCTTTCGCTTGTTCTTCTAATAATTCATAAGCGTCTAAACCGAGTTTTTCAGCGAGCTTTTTTTCTTCTTGGCAAAAAGCGTCTCGAAACCAACGCATAACGAGGCCAGGGAAAAAGGCAATCGTTTCATATTGCCAAAGGTTCGGAACGACGTGACAATTTACTCGAATTGCCGCATTTGGATCCGTTGTTGACTCTGTAATATTCACTTCCTGTTGCCAAAAGCTGCCGCCGCATATTAAAGTTTGATTTGGTTTTACGACTCCAGTCCCGAGTGCTGCCATTTGAGCATCACCGCCGCCAGCGACGACAGGAATTCCTTCAAGTAAACCAGTTAGTGCTGCACACTCTTTTGTAACATTACCAATCACAGTGCCAGCTTCATTTACTTTTGGTGAAAATGGCAAAGATATACCACACTCTTTAGCGACATTGTTATCCCAATTTCTATTTTGTAAATCAAAGATTCCAGACGTACAACCGTTGGAAGGATCGATTTGCAGTACGCCGCTTAATTTATACAAAATCCAATCATTTAACATTGTAAAGGAGTGAATATTGTTGTAGACGTCTGGTTCATGTTTTTTAATCCAAAGTAGACGTGGTAAAGCACCCAATGAAAAAGTTTGCCCAGATTTTCTGTATAAATCTTCTTCAAGATGTGAGCGGATTTCTTTTAGCTCACTAACTTCAGCGGATGCACGGCCATCAACATTTGCACATGCCCATATTTCTTGCCCATTTTTATCATATAAAACAAAACCTTCTCGCATACTTGTAGCGCTAATAGCTTGAATAGAAGAGGGAAGTATATTACTTTTTTGCAGAACTTCTTTCGTACACTGTTGTACAAGTTGCCAGTTTTCTTTTACATCAAAATTCATAGAACCGGGGTAACGAGGATCAGTTTTATGAACCCATTCCTTTTGGCTTACTGCAATTTGATTGCCATGTAAATCAAAAAGAACAGCTCGAATGCTTCCTGTACCAGCATCGAAAGCTAATAAAGTAGACATTAAGAATCACCTTCCTTTCTTAATAAGGAGAGCGCAGTTTCTTCATCAGTAATTAATGTATGAATAAATTTCCCTTTTAAAGCCCCATAAATGGCATCTATCTTTTGTGTACCTCCAGCCACACCAATGACATGCTTCATGTTGCGAAGAATCATAAGTGGTGTGCCAATTAGACGATTATGATGCGAGAGCTCTAATAACTCACCATTCGTATTATAAAACTGTCCTAAAATATCGCCCGCCCCGTTTTGACTTCGAATATATGTCATTTCACGTAGCGTTAATTTTTCTTCTTTTACAATTGTAGCGTCTTGAGATAACCCGCCAATACCGACAACTGCTGTATGTGCAAGTGAAGCGACATGAAGCATATCTTTCACACTTGGTTCTGATAAAATACTTCGTGCCATTTCAGTAGAAGATGCTAGAAAAGGAGTAGGAATAATATGAAGATCACCTTGCATGTAGTGTAAATAGTTTTGTTTTCTTGAAAGATAGTGGTTTACTCCGCCTGTTAGCGTTACGAATGAAAGATTAATAGAACTTTCAAAATGAATGTTTTCTAGCATTTTACTTATCGTTTCACCCCAGCCGATGCCGAGTAAATCACCTTGTTGGAGATGAGTCTCTAAATATTGTGCAGCGGCTTTTCCGAGAGAAGTAGCATAATTGTTTATTGGAGTAGGGATAATGAAAGCATCTTTTAAGTGGAACTTTTTCATTAAGTCACGTTCAATGCTCAAGCAATGCAAACCGGTTCCTTTTACGTGAAATGTAACGATACCTTCACTGCGTGCCTTATCTAATAACCGGACGACTTTATTTCTTGAAATATGAAGAAGTGACGCGATCTCCTGTTGTGTTAATTGGTCTTTATAATAGTACCAAGCTACTTTAGTTAATAAATTTTCTTCAAAGTTCAGCTGTGACATACTCTTCATCCCTTTCAACAATTGACCACAGCTTAAACATATGTACCATATATTTTGTTTATTCCAGTTGAAACGATTAATAGTACGTAGAAAAAAGTGTTCTAGATATAAAAAAAGGAATATACAATGCTACAAAACAAGTAGAACAAATAATCATTTTCTCAAAAAATGTTCTGGGTAAAGGCAGGTGACATCATGTGGAGAATGTGCCCTTATTACAAGTGAAGAAAATGAGTAAGGCGTTTTCGAATCAACTTGTGCTAAAGGAAGTGAACTTACAAGTAGAGCATGGTGATATATACGCTTTAGTTGGTGGAAATGGCGCCGGGAAATCGACATTAATGAAAATATTAACGGGGTTATATTCGTATGATAGTGGAGAAATGTATGTGAAAGGAAAGAGACAGCAGTTTGCAAATCCAAAAGAAGCACACCAAGAAGGGATTTATTTAATACCACAAGAACCGCTCATTTTTCCGCATATGACCATTGAAGAAAATATATGTATTGGATTAAAGGGGAATAGAAAGAAGCTTAAAGTAAAAGTTCAGCAATTAATTGACAGTTTAAGTTGGGATATTGATCTTAATGAACAGGGAGAATCGTTATCTATTGCGCAACAACAGTTAGTAGAAATCGTTAGAGGATTAATAAGAGAAGCTGAGATTCTTATTCTAGATGAGCCAACATCGACATTAACAACACACGAAATTAAGAGTCTTTTTGTGTTGATGAAAAGTTTACAAGAAAAAGGAATTGGGATGATTTATATTACGCATCGTTTTCCAGAAATCTTTGAAATTGCCAACAAAGTAGCAATACTACGTGATGGAATGGTTGTAAGCCAAGGTGATGTATGTGACTATACATATGACATGCTGATGGAGGGACTATTGCCAAAAGGATATAAACAGAAAGAGAAAATAGAAGTAGTTCAAGAGACAGCAAAGACGAAAAAAATATTAGAAGTGGTTGATATAAATGGTCACGCATTCGAAAATATATCATTCACTGTACATGCGGGTGAGGTTGTAGGTGTTGCTGGCATTATAGGATCTGGCAGAACGGAATTAGCAGAAGCGATATTTGGATTGAAAACTATAAAATCAGGGTCTATCTTATTGGGGGGAAAATCAATTGATACGTGTTCTTTGCATAAAAGGCTAGACGAAGGACTAGTTTATGTGCCAGAGGATAGGGCGAGGAATGGAATTTTCTCAATTGCTTCTGTTAAAGAAAATATTGCAGCAGCAAGTTTATATCAAAATAATCGCTTTTTTATAAATCAAGAAAAAGAAAGCGCTTTAGTTAATTCGTTTATAGAACAGTTCCGAATTGTTGTACAGAATATGAATAAAGAATTGGCATCTTTATCAGGAGGTAATCAGCAGAAGGTCGTGCTTGCGAAGTATCTTGCATGTAATCCTAAAATTATTATTCTTGATGAGCCGACTCGCGGAATTGATGCGAAAGCAAGGCTTGAAGTGTATGAGACGATAAAAAAAATGAAAAGGGAAGGACTCGCAATTTTATTAATCTCTTCAGATGTTGAAGAAATTATCCAATTAGTAAACCGTGTATATGTAATGAGAAATGGGCGATTTGTTTCTCATATGGAAAAAGAACAACTGAGTGTGAATGAAGTTACACGCCTTGCATACGGAGGTGTAACGGAATGAAACGTATGTATAAAAGGCACGAAACGTCTATCATAATGTTACTACTAATTTATATAGCTATTGTAGGGATGATAAACCCTAGTTTTATTCAATTTACCTCGTTATCTTTACTGATGAAATCAAGCGTTATTTTAGTCGTGCTAGCAATCGGTCAATCGTTCGTCTTATTTACGAAAAATATAGATGTATCAGTTGGTTCAAGCATGGGATTAAGTGCAGCAGTTTGCGGAATGATGTTAACGAATGGGTATAGTGCATTCTTGTCGATATTTGTAGTTATTATACTTGGGGCCATTATCGGTTTCGTAAATGGTATTGGAGTTGCGAAGTTTCGGGTACCAGCCATTATTATGACATTAGGCATGTTAGGAATTGTTAGAGGTGCAATGTTAATTTTCACAGGCGGGAAGTGGATTGAAGATATTCCAAACGATTTTAAGCAGCTGTCATCTATCATCATTCTTGGTTTACCTATAACTGTATGGTTCGTTCTTATTATTTTACTACTACTATACTTTTTTTTAAGAGAAGTGCCATTGGGAAGATACTTTTATGCGGTAGGTGATAATGAAGATGGCGCGAGGCTTATTGGTATACCTGTTAATAAAGTGAAGATATATGCGTTTATGATTTCAGGCATAAGCGCTGCGCTCGCTGGTTGCATATTTGTTATGAATATTGGGTTCGTTCCAAATCAAACTGGTACAGGAATGGAACTACAGGTGATTGCAGCTGCTGTGCTAGGAGGAATTCATCTAAAAGGAGGAACAGGTTCTATATTTGGAGCTGCACTAGGAGCATTGTTTTTAGAAGTGATAAGCAGTTCACTTATCTTTTTAAAAATACCAGCATTTTGGAATAATGCTATTTCAGGTTTTTTACTATTACTTATTATCATATTAGATAGCGTCATGAAGAAGTGGAAAGCAGAAAGGAGAATGAATCTATGAAGTATTTTTACAGATGGGAAGGTGTGTTAATCATATTACTTCTTATAGAATTCATTCTCTTTAGTTTTATAAACAGCAATTTCTTAAATATTAGTAATCTCCTTTTTAGTACAAATGATTTTCTATTCATAGCAATCGCGGCAATTCCAATGACTTTCGTTATTGTAACAGGAGGAATTGACGTATCTGTAGGATCAATTATGGGGCTAACCTCGATTTTAATTGGTGTGTTTTGGATGAATGGAATTCATATTTTACTAGCAGTAATAATGGCACTTATAGTCAGTTGCTTAGCAGGAGCTTTAAATGGGCTTATTATAAAATTGACAGATGTAGAACCACTAGTCGTTACACTCGGAACGATGTTTTTATACGGAGGAATTGCACTCGTCATTTCAGGAGGGGCAGGTGCTTCTGGATATGAAGGGATAAGCGGCTTACCTGATACTTATGTACAACTAGCAAATGGTAGTTTTATAGGAATACCCAATTTATTATGGCTACTTATTTTATTAACAATTGTATGCACGATTTTGTTTCACCGAACGATATATGGGCGCCACGTAAAATTAACAGGCGCGAATGAAAATGCAGCAAAATACACCGGGATTAAGACGAAGAAAGTAGTAATCATTGCTTACATACTTTCTGGGTTAGGAGGTGGATTAGGAGGAGCTTTCTTAACTGCATATTTCGGTTCTGCACGTGCTGATATAGGAAGCGAAACAATATTACCAATTATTACAGCAGTTGTATTAGGCGGGACACTTATTACAGGTGGAAAAGGAAGTATTTTCGGTACTGTACTGGCGAGTATTTTCATTGGGCTCATGCAGTATGGCTTGCAAATGACGGGTTTAACAAATGAACAATCCAATGTAGTAATAGGTATTATCCTTATTCTTTCAGTTATTATGAGACATTTCAAATTACATCAATTTTTAGCGGGGAAAAGACAGAGTTTGCATAAGGGGGAAATGTCATGAAGAGAAAACTAGGGATTGTATTGATTGTATGTATTTGTTTAATCGGTTTAATTGCGTGTTCTAGCCAAACGGCAGATAAGAAAAAGGCTGATGATGTGAAATTTGCATTTATTCCGAAATTAACAGGAGTTGGTTTCTTCACATCGGGAGGTGAAGGAGCAAAGGAGATGGGAGAGAAGCTAGGCGTACAAGTGAAATATGATGGGCCGTCTGAAGCGAGTGTATCAGGGCAAGTAAAGTATATAAATAATTTTATTAACCAAAACTATGATGCACTTATGGTTTCCTCTACATCAGTTGATGGTTTATCGCAATCACTACAACGTGCTAAGAAAAAAGGAATGACCGTCTTAACATGGGATTCTGATGTGAATCCGAAAGATCGTTCTTTTTATATAAGCCAAGGAACACCAGACCAACTTGCTAACTTATTAATAGAAATGACTTCTAAGCAAATTGGAGATAAAGGAAAAGTAGCATTCTTTTATTCTAGCCCGACAGTAACGGATCAAAACCAATGGGTAACGAAAGCGAAAGAAATTATTAAAAAGAAATATCCGAACTGGGAAATTGTAACGACGCAGTATGGTGAAAATAATGCACAAAAATCTTTATCCGTAGGGGAGAACATATTAAAAACGTATCCAGATATTAACGCAGTTATTTGTCCAGATGCAACAGCACTCCCAGCAATGGCGCAGGCAGCTGAAAACTTAAAAATGGATAAAAAAGTAGTGGTAACTGGATTTTCTACACCGAACGTTATGCGTGATTATGTAAAACGAGGAACAGTACAACAATTTGGTTTATGGGATGTAAAACAACAAGGTGCTCTCGCAACGTATGTAGCAAATGAAATTGTTGTAAAAGGGAAGAAGTTAAAAGTAGGGGATAGCTTCGAAGTAAAAGGAATTGGAAAAGTGAAAGTAGAGCCAAACTCCATTCAAGGATATGATTATGAGGCAGAAGGGAACGGAATTATCGTATTACCAGAACGAGTTGTATTTACGAAAGATAATATTGATAAGTATAATTTTTAGTAGACAAAAAAACGTCCGAATATATCGGACGTTTTTTTATTTCTGCATTAATTATGAACAGTTTCTTTTTCGTTTAATCCAAGTGTACGACCAGTAGAAGTGTGAAGATCTTGGAACAATCTTGGATTTTCAGTTAGTGAAATGCCATATGAAGGAATCATTTCTTTTATTTTTTCTTCCCATTCTACCATGCGGCTTGGGAAACATTTTTCTAATACTTCAAGCATGACGTGAACAGCAGTAGAAGCACCTGGTGATGCGCCTAGTAATGCGGCGATTGAGCCGTCAGCTGCACTTACTACTTCTGTACCAAATTGAAGTGTTCCTTTACCGCCAGCATCAGTATCTTTAATTACTTGTACACGTTGTCCAGCAACTACAATATCCCAATCTTCACTTTTCGCGTTCGGAATGAATTCGCGTAATTCTTCCATACGTTTTTCATGTGATAACATAACTTGCTGAATTAAGTATTTTGTAAGTCCCATTTCTTTTACACCAGCGGCTAACATCGTTAAGACATTATTCGGTTTTACAGAACCGATTAAGTCAAGATTTGAGCCAGTTTTTAAGAATTTAGGTGAGAAGCCTGCGAATGGTCCAAACAGTAAAGCTTTTTTATTGTCTATATATCTCGTATCTAGATGAGGTACAGACATTGGCGGAGCGCCAACTTTAGCTTTACCGTACACTTTCGCATGATGCTGCTCTACAACTTTTTGGTTTTTACATACCATAAATAGTCCACTTACTGGGAAGCCACCGATATGCTTTGATTCAGGGATACCAGTCTTTTGGAGTAGAGGTAGGCTACCGCCACCGCCGCCAATAAAGACAAATTTAGCAGTATGATGCTCAATTTTACCACTATTCATATCGTGTACTTTTACTTCCCACAAACCATTTTTCGTGCGCTTAATATTTTCGACACTATGCTTGTAGTTTAGCTCGACATTTTTTGTTTTTAAGTAATCAAACAACATACGTGTTAATGCACCGAAGTTAACATCTGTTCCAGAGTCAATCTTCGTTGCCGCCATCGGTTCATTAGATGTGCGACCTTCCATAATGAGTGGAAGCCATTTTTTTAATGTTTCAGGAGCATCAGAAAATTCCATTCCTTGAAACAGTGGATTTTTTGAAAGCGCTTCAAAACGGTTTTTTAGAAACTCAACATTTTTTTCCCCTTGTACTAAACTCATATGAGGTAGTGGCATAATAAAATCTTGTGGATTACGAATTAATTTGCTCTTTACAAGATATGCCCAAAATTGTCTTGAAAGCTGGAATTGCTCATTCACTTTTACAGCCTTACTAATATCTATAGATCCGTCAGCTTTTTCGGAAGTATAGTTCAGTTCGCATAGCGCAGAATGCCCAGTACCTGCATTATTCCATTCGTTAGAGCTTTCTTCCCCGGCACTTGCGAGTTTTTCAAAAACTTTAATTTCCCATTCTGGTGCTAATTCTTTTAGTAATGAGCCTAACGTTGCACTCATAATTCCTGCACCAATTAAGATAACGTCTGTTTTTTGCTGCATGTTGCTCATGATAATCTCTCCATCCCCTATATTGGCAAAAAAGTGTAGGTGTTTTCTATGTCTAAGCCGTAAAAGAGAAACACCGCCTAGGCCCCACCTAGGTGTATACCTTTTTTGTCTCAATTATATAACCATCTCATACTCTATTATAATAATTAATAGACTAAAATATCTAGTGTTATCTGATAATTTTAAACTATTTAACGTTTTATTCGCTAAAAATCTTATTTAACAAGCTCTTTTAAGGTGATAAATAGAAAAAAATTACAGTTTGAAATTATCTCGAAAAAGCTTACGTATCCTTAAGTGACTAAATCGAGTACCTTTTTATGGGATTATTCTTTCTGTAATGGTAAGATTATTCTGAAAAAAAAAGGAGGGACTCTAATGTGTACAAAAGAACAAATTTCAAGCTTATTTCGAAACTTTTCAATAAAGGAATGTAAAGGGTCAAGTGATTTATATGAATATTTATCAATGAAAATTGCTGAAGATGAGGAAGTACTTACACTATCGTCCTATGCTCAGGTAGGTCAACCAGTCCCAAACTTACTATTAGGTGCAGTACATTATTTATTGCTAGCAGGGAAAGAACATCATTTAAAAACGTATTATAGTAGTTTAGTTGAAAATGCTGATACAAATTTAGATAAAGCTTTTAATCATTTTAAAGATTTCTGTAAAGAGTACCGAGAAGAAATCATTACTTTGTTACAAACGAAACTCGTTCAAACAAATGAAGTAAGACGGTGCGCATACTTATACCCAAGTTTCTGCTACATATTTAACAAAGTGAAGAAGCCGTTAGCGTTAATTGAAATTGGGACAAGTTCTGGGTTGCAACTGTTCTGGGACCAATATTGTTATTCGTACGGGACGGATGAAATGTACGGAAATATAAATTCAAATGTGCATGTAACTTCTGAAATAAGAGGGGAGAATGTACCGCATTTTCTAAAAGAAAGCCCATCTGTCGTAGAAAGAATCGGACTGGACTTACATGTGAATGATTTACATGATGAGGAAGATTATTTATGGTTACGTGCTTTAATTTGGCCAGAGCATAAAGAAAGGCTTGAGATGTTTGATCAAGCTGCATCTTTAGTGAAAAATGAATCTGTCCAATTAATAGAAGGAGACGGTGTAGAGCTATTATCATCTATTATTGAACAAATAAGTGAAGAAGCTGTTATTTGTATTTTCCATACACACGTCGCAAATCAAATACAAGAACAAGTAAAACATAAGTTAGAAAAACAAATACAAGAAATTGGCGCAAAACGTGATGTATTCCACCTGTATAATAACATGTGGGATCGTGACCTTCATATTGATTATTATATTAACGGAAACGAATATCGTGAAACGGTTGGAGAAACAGAAGGGCATGGGAGATGGTTTAGCTGGAAGATTGGAAATGAGACGCTTATTTAGATTAATAGGGGCGCCCTCACTTGTAAAAGAAGGGACCATAGGCTCAAGCATTGACTAAATGGTTAAGGAATAAATGTATTAGTAACATACAAAAAATGCTTCGGAGAAATCCTAAGCATTTTTTGAATTACATTTAAACCCCATAATGGATCATGTACTTCTGTTCTGCTGCAGCTTGTACAATTTTTGAAGCTAACTCATTCAGCTCATCAGATTTTCTGAAGAACTTTGAAGATGTAACTGTTTCATAGAAAATTGCTAAAGATTCAGGAGGGATAATTGTAATACCACAATAAGCTAAACCGTATTCCTGATTTTTGACTGTATGAAAGTAAGTTTTCATAATTGATAAATTTTGATTTAAACTACTGATAATATCATCATTAACAGAAATACAATGATATTTCTCTGGTGTATAATCATTGTAACTTTTTTGAGAATTAAATTCGTCAATTATTCCAAAATCATGGACACATGCCATCATTATCATCCTTTCAACTTTAATAAAGTGAGTTCTATTAAAGCAAAATGGTCATTTTGTTTACGTGTAATAGAAATGATTATGTAGTTCATTAGTATAGTACTTCATAAAATATCTTCGTTTCTTCTTCGTGAAGACAGTTTACTTATCGATAAACGCATCAGGAGCCCAAGTGGCGATTTCATTCCCAGGTGCAGCGACTACAAGCCATTGCTCACATAGGACACCAGCATGCCAACATTCATAATAATCATGAAAACCATTTAAAAAAATAATTTGTCCACTATCTAATGTAATAATTAAATGAGGGCTTTCTAAGCCAAGTTGTATATCGGTAACTTTTTGTCTTCTTATCTTAAATATTCTTTCATATTCTTCTTCCTCAGAATAAACTTCAAATTCATCTTCATTTAATGGGTATCTTTTTTGAGGTTTATTAAATAAACACCATTTTGATTCGATATTGATATATAATTGCTCGTCATAATCAACGGAGTCGTGAAAGTTTGTAAATTGAATCTTTATAGCGCCTGAAGAAATACCAAATTGTAATCCATCAACTTGTGATCCGATAAAGAGATTTTTTAACACTTTTTCAGCGTAAATTTTATCCTCTGTATTCATTCTTGAATTCCTCCTTTTCATAAAAATATACCTTATATTTTTATTGTAATAAATAAATTTTCATGTAAAATGAACCTTTTGTGAAAAACGAGCGAATATAGTGTGAAGGATCATGAGAGGGGAACGGAGCTTTGGATGAAGTACAATTAAAGGAATGGCTATATAAAATGGGGTCTGGGGACCAAGAAGCCTTTCAGATTATTTATGAATATACATGTAAAGATATTTATAGAACAGTAGTATTTTTAGTAGGAAGTCAAAACCAAGATGTAGACGATATAGTTAATGAAGTGTACATCAATATGTGGAAGTCCATAACAAACTATGATATAAATCGTTCATTTCGTTTTTGGTTACATGGACTAGTTGTCAAGGAAGTACAGGATTGGCGTCGTAAATCGTGGCGACGATTTCGAATCTTTGAAAAGAAGAAAATGTATGAACAAGATCGGCCTTACATAATGGATGAAGCTATTTTACATAAAGAAACACGAAGTGAATTAGTAGAAGTTGTACAAAAAGGTTTTACAATTCATCAATTAGAAATTGTTGAAGGAGAATATAAAGATTACTTTATTGATAGACCATTTGATAAACCATCTGAAAGAAGGCCTGATTTTACTGGAGATATAAAGAAATATAAATTAAATGGCTATGACGTTACATTCGGTGAGTATAAAGAATCGAATGTAAGGGCTATGAAAATAGTTGTGCCAGCAAGGGAAGGGAGAAATGCATATCAAGTGTATATAAATGATAGTATGCTGTCTAAAAAAGAGCTTGAGAACGTTTTACTTTCGATGATTGAATAGTTAATGAAAATAATGAAAGTAACTAGTTACTTTCATTATTCATTTATGGTAATATGTTAGTAATCACTTACTTACATATTGAATGGAGGAATAAAGATGGGTAAATTAACAGCGCGAGAAAAAGTTATGGAAGCTGCTACGTTATTGTTTGGTGAAAAAGGATATACAGCGACAACAATTCGTGAAGTAGCAGAAAAAGCAGGGGTAAGCGAGTTAACGATATTTCGTAATTTTAAAAATAAGGAAAATCTTTTTAGGGAGAGCATTATTTTACGGACGACACCAGTGGCATTGTTAGAGGAAATAGAAGAGCAATTTACTGGTGATTTACATAAGGACTTGACGAAAGTGGCGGAAACATACATTCAAATCAATTTGCCAAAGCTAAATTATATTTGGGCTGCGCTAATAGAATCAAGACAAAATAGTGAAATGAAAGCATTACTACATGAGTTGAATTCACATCTAGTGAATCACTTAGAAAAATATTTAAAGCAACTTGGTGAGAAGGGACACATTTCTACCTGTAATTACCGTTTGGTAGCGAATATGTTTTATGGACAATTGTTTTTATACATTATGAATGTAAGTATATCAGAAGAAGAAATTCAATTAGAAGAGTATATAGAGACATGTGTAAATTTATTTGTGAGTGGCATTTTAAATCAATAAAACGAATAAGGGTGGCAGAAATGAGGAATACATTTGCATTAATAGCTTTAATTGCAGGCTTTTTTATGGCGATTTTAGATTCAAATATTGTGAATATCACATTACCAGAAATGACAAAGACATTTCATACTTCAATTGATACAATTTCTTGGGTTGCTAATAGTTATAATGTTGCCTTTGTATCGTGTTTATTAATTGCAGCACGTTTGGCGGATCAGTTTGGTCGCAAGAAGCTGTATATTATTGGTTTATTGGGATTTTCTGTTAGTTCGTTTATGTGTGGTATAGCCACTTCTTTTCATACATTAGTAGCTTTTAGGATAATACAAGGAATTTCCGCCGCAGTTATCGTACCAGTTGCTATGCCACTAGGCCTTAATTTAGTACCGAGAGAGAAACAAGGTATGATAGGAGGCATCATGGGAGCTTTTGGGGGATTAGCAGCGGCAATTGGCCCTTCACTTGGAGGTGTTTTAACTGACAAATTAAATTGGAGTTGGGTGTTTTTTATTAATATACCAGTTGGTATTTTATCTTTCATCTTCGTGATTCTTTGTATTAAGGAATCATATGATCATGCTGCAAGCTCTAAAATAGATTGGGCAGGTATGATTACTTCTGCATCTGCACTATGCTTACTTGTATATGCACTCATACAATTAAATACAAATCATTTAAGCACGATAAGCTTAATACTTCTTTTTATGCTCTCACTCATAGGTTTTATATTATTTTTTATCATTCAAAAGAAAAGTAAAAATCCAATGTTGCCATTAAAGTTATTCACAAATAAAGAATTTTCAATCGCAAATTTTTCTTTATTTTTTGTTGGAATGGGATTAATGAACTTTTTGTTTATACTTGCTTTTTATTTTGTCCAAGTAGGAGGTATGTCTGAATTACAGTCAGGTTTAATAATTAGCACGCTAGCGATTGTTTCAATGCTTGTTACAGCAATAGTAACACCAATTGCAGCGAAGCGGGGAAGTTCATTAGTAGGTAGCATGGGGCTACTAACATTTATTTTATCATCATATTTATTTAGTCAAATAGATTCAAACTTTACTACATGGGATTATATTTGGCGATTAATAATCGTTGGGATTGGAACTGGTTGCACATTAGCGCCATATACAACAATAGCGGTTTTAAGTGTGCCGATTGAAAAGTCAGGTGTTGCTGCAAGTATATGTAATATTTCTAGAACAGTTGGAAGTATTGTTGGAGTAGCGATACTCGTGATGTTTCTGAATCATCAGTTGTTAGTTGAAAAAGAGAAAGTAAATAGGGAAGTAGTGACCGCAATTAAAAAAAGTGATTTGTCAAATTTAGAAAGGGAACAAGTATTGCAAGCCATAAATAAAAAACAACAGATATTATTAAAAACTGATGGAGAGAGCAAGATTTACAAGCAATTAAAGGAGAAATATAAGCAAGGAATTATTCGTAGTTATAATGAAGTATTTCTAATGGGTAGTATTATCTTTTTTATCGCTTTTGCTTTTAATATAGGAAGAGTCATTATAAGTAAAAAGAGAAGTAAAAAAGTAATATCTTATAATCTGTAATATTATTATGTAAACAAAAGAGTCTTTATACTAAACTGCTAAGTAAACAATATAAAATGAATGTTTACTTAGCGGTTTGGAAAAAAATTCAAACAGTTAAAAAAGCGGAATACTTTGCGGAAAGTTAAAAATATTTTTCGGATCATATTTCGCTTTTACTTCCATTAATCGGTCAAAGTTGCAACTGAAGTATGCATCTGGCCAATTTTTAATGGATAGGTCAGGCGTATTAACGTAGACACCTTTTGTAAATGGAAGCATCGCTAAGCGGAAGCCTTCAACCCATCGAATACTTCCAGCGGCACCTTCTGGTTGCTCCCAAGTAGCGAATATTGACATGTTTGATAGTGCTTTTCGGTAAAAGTAAGCAGTTGCCTCATTTGGCACCTCAGCAACAGCACCGCCTAATCCGTGGAAAAATACGGAGGTGGTGGAAAAAGGAGGTGCATTATTAATAAAGTGATCGATAATGGATAGTCCTTCTTCTGGTAATAGTTCATATACATATGGACCAACACTTTTAAATGGTAAAGGTGTTGCAGGTTGCTTTTCAGCTATTTTCGCTGCTGCTTCTGCCCATGGTATTTCTTCGATAGTTACTTGCATTGGTGAACCAGCTTCTAGTAATGGCTGTAGTAGCGACTGCAATTCTTGTACAGAACCGAGAAATACACCTTGCATTAATAATGATGGTTCTAATCCTGCAGACATAAAAAGAGTAGTTGTAAATCGTTTATTAGCGCAAGGTAGCGTATATTCTTGCCAAGAGGTTAATACAGGTTTTAAATCTGATATCCCCCAGCTTATTTCTGCAAATCCTACCGTATTAATTTTATGTGTTCGAAACTTAAACGAAGTACATATTCCAAAGTTACCACCACCAGCACCGCGCGAAGCCCAATAGAGATCGGAGTTACACTTGGCGTTAGCGCGTATTATACAACCATTCGCGTCTACCATTTCTAATTCAAGTAAATGATCGAGAGTTAATCCAAACGGACGAGAGAGAATACTATGTCCGCCACCTAAAGTAACACCTGCAATCCCGGGAGTAGGACAAACACCACTCGGCACAACTAACCCTTCAGCTGCAAGTGTTTCAATTAAAGAAATATTTCTCCATCCAGTCCCGATAGTTACAGTTCCATTATTGTGATCTATTTCTAATTGTTTCATTTCACTTACATCAATTACAAGACCAGCATTACTGACGGATAATGCCTCATAATTATGACGTCCAGAGCGCATGCGTATAGGAACGTTATGTAGCCTTGACCAGCGAACAGCGTTTACTACATCCTGCGTATTTTGAGCAAAAACAATGATTAACGGAAATTTGTTGAAGAATGTATTGAATTCTTCACGCGCTGAATTATAATCAGGATCATTAGGTGTAACGATACGACCAGTAAGTTCAATTTTTTGATTATTCATTTCAGTCATCTCTCCTTGACGTGAAATATTTATAATGTGGAAATACAGAACATAAAGAAGAACTGACAATACTTTATAAGTAAATGAATAAAGGAAAAGGATTATTCCAATAAAGAAAAAGGCAGTGCTACATAAGTAGCGCTGCCTTTTTGGAATTATATGTATGTGCTCAAAATTTCCCTAGGTAATCCATCAATCTCACAAACTTTCTCCGATGTAAAACCTACACTTAGTAAAATTTTGCGAGAAGGGATATTATTCGGATCGATAATTGCTTTTAGTACGTTTACATCTGTTTGCTTCGCTATTAAAGCTAGTTGTTAATTTTTGATTATGTACGTACATACAATATGTAATTAAGTGAATGACTATCATAGTAATTACAGAAAAGGGTGAATACAGCATATGAATCAATTTGAGCAAATGATGTACGTTGGTGTCATCATGTCTATTGTACTATCTGTAATGATTTTAGGGTCCTTATATTATAATCCTCGACTATCGTTAACTGATTATCCGAAAGATATTCAAAAAGTAGTTTTTCCAAAATCGATTCATGAAAAAAAGCAAAGCATTTATTTTAATATTGTATATAATACTATTCTTTTCGGTAGTCCTTTCGTTTCTACATATATACTACATAAGCATGAAAAGTTAATGTATATGGATGCCTATTTACACACTTTTGGTATTTTAATGATTTTCAATTTAGTAGATTTACTTATAATTGATTTGCTAATTTTTTGCTGGATTACTCCAAGGTTTGTTGTGATTCCTAGTACGGAAGGTATGAAAGGATATAAAGATTATAAGTTTCATTTAAGAGGGGCTATTGTTGCTACTCAAATTTTAGCAATCGTAAGTTTATTTTTGGC
The DNA here is from genome assembly GCF_001816185.2 of Bacillus sp. RZ2MS9. Taxonomy (NCBI): domain Bacteria; kingdom Bacillati; phylum Bacillota; class Bacilli; order Caryophanales; family Bacillaceae; genus Bacillus; species Bacillus sp. RZ2MS9. Next base: position 2,855,448 of record NZ_CP049978.1, on the reverse strand, counting down.
GGGAATTGCCACAACTATTTAGTGTGAAGAAGGGTATGGAGCTTTTATAAAAGATAAGGAGATTTATAATATATAGAATTAGAAATGAGAATTTGATAGTATTGGAGTAAGGAGTTTTAATAACAGTATATTAAACAATATTAATATACTGTTGCAAATGTTTTGATATTATGTAAAATTATACAATTTTACGGAGGCATTTGATAAAATTCAAAAAAATTTAATGGAGGTTAATATGAAAAAAGTAATTGGCGCAGCAACAGCAACTGTTTTTGGATTGGGGGCGTTTACCACAACTGCTACCGCAGAAACAATTGTAACAGCAGATGTACTTAACGTACGTGAAAAACCGACTACAGAATCAAAAGTGGTCGAAAAAGTAAAGAATGGGCAAGAGTTAAAAGTCATAAATACCGAAGATGGCTGGTCAAAAATTGAATTGAACGGTAAAGAAGTGTTTGTAAGTTCGGAGTTTACAAAAGATGTGTATCATGTAACGGCGAATTTGTTAAATGTACGTACTGAAGCAAACACGGATTCAGAAATTCTTGGCAGACTAAAAAAAGATGATGTAATTGAATCAACGCATCAAGTAAAAGACGGATGGCTGCAATTTGAGTATAAAGGAAAAACTGCTTATGCAAACGTTTCTTTCCTATCAAGTACAGCACCAACTGAAAAGAAAACTGAAGAGAAAACGAAGCAAGTAGCGAAAGGACAAAAATCAGTTAAAGAAAAGAAAGAAGTAAAGACGCAGAAAGTAGCAAAAGCGAAAGAAACAACGAAAGCACAAGAAATAGTAAAGCCTAAAGAAGAGTTAAAAGTCAAAGAAGAAGTAAAAGTTAAAAAAGAAGAGAAAGCGCAAGAAATAGTAAAGCCTAAAGAAGAGGTAAAAGTCAAAGAAGAAGTAAAAGTTAAAGAAGAACCGAAAGTGCAAGAAATAGTAAAGCCTAAAGAAGAAGCAAAAGTCAAAGAAGAAGTAAAAGCGCAAGAAATAGTAAAGCCTAAAGAAGAGGCAAAAGTCAAAGAAGAACCGAAAGCGCAAGAAATAGTAAAGCCTAAAGAAGAGGCAAAAGTCAAAGAAGAACCGAAAGCGCAAGAAATAGTAAAAGCTAAAGAAGAAGAAAAAGCAAGAGAAATAGCAAAAGCTAAAGAAGAAGAGAAGGCAAGAGAAATAGCAAAAGCTAAAGAAGAAGAGAAGGCAAGAGAAATAGCAAAAGCTAAAGAAAAAGAGAAGGCAAGAGAAATAGCAAAAACTAAAGAAGAAGAAAAAGCAAGAGAAATAGCAAAAACTAAAGAAGAAGAAAAAGCAAGAGAAATAGCAAAAGCTAAAGAAGAAGAGAGAGCGAAAGAAGCATCTAAAAACAACATACAGTCTGCTAAACGTGAATTAACGGTAGTAGCGACAGCGTATACTGCTGATCCAAGTGAAAATGGTACATATGGTGGACGCGTTTTAACTGCGATGGGGCATGATTTAACGGCAAATCCGAATATGAGAATTATCGCAGTTGACCCGAAAGTAATCCCATTAGGATCTAAAGTATGGGTAGAAGGCTATGGAGAAGCTATCGCTGGTGATACTGGAAGTGCAATTAAAGGTAATCGTATTGATGTTTTAATGGGTTCAAAAAGTAAAGCTATGAATTGGGGAAGACAAACTGTTAAAGTGAAAATTTTATAGTAACAATAATTATCCAAATAGAAGTCAGTTCTCTTTATTGAGGCTGGCTTTTATTTTTTTAGTAGAAGGATAATAGGATTTTTAAATGGCTTATTACTAAATCTGTAACAAAACATAAAAATTGTATGATGTTTAGAAAATAAAACTATTAAGAATGAGGTAAGGAAGTAGAACAGAAGTTTATTGAGAAGTAGAGAAGAGTAGTATGTTGAAAACGAAGGATTAACGTATAATGAAATGTATAAATTGGATCAAATCGTTTACTAAACACTTTCACTCATAATAGTGTAATTAAGTTCAAAGGATAGGTGTATTTCATGAAAGAAGTAAGAGAATATATTGAAACAAAGAAACAAGGTGTATTGGAGCTGCAAATAAAAGAAACTGAAGAAAAGTTAGGTGCTGCTTTCCCAAATCAATATAGGGATCTTATTAAATTAGTTAATAATGCTGAAATAGGGGAATGGATACTATATCCGATTAAAGATAATAGAAATGTAACGAAAACTTGGGATGATATAGTTAGACAAAATGTTGACATGAGAGATGAGTATATGCCAGAAAACCTTATCATAATTGGTGACGATGGTTCAGGGGATAAATTGTGCTTTAAAATAAATAATGGAAAAATGGATGATGAAATATACATTTGGTATCACGCGGATGACGAAATGGAAGAAATATCTCCGAGTTTAAAAGAATTTATTATGGAAACTATTCAGGAAGACGATGTTTTTTAGTCTTAATTATTATCATTTTGTGAATCATTCTTATAAAAGGCGAGGATAGAATATGACAACAGAATTATATGGTGCACATTGCAAAGAAAGGAAAGGGTATAGAGTAATTGAAGGAAGAGGTTCATATAATCATTATTTTGGCGGTCAAGATTGTAATTTGCCAGTATGTAAGTTATGCGGTGAAAAGATGCATCAAATTCTCTGTTTTGATTTAAAAGATGGGAGACTTGCTGAACTTAAAAGTAATGAACTAAATATTTTACCATTCGTTTCATGTTTAAACTGCGCGATGGTATGGGAACCGCAATATTTTCAGTTAAGTGATGGAGGGAAAACTGTTCAAATCATACAGCAGCAAAATACAGAAGAATGGATAATGGAAGAGGAATATAAGTTACCAGTTTTATTACCAAAAACAACGGTAAAGCTTATAAATATGAAAAATGAAGATATACCTACAGATGAAGATAGTTACTGGGAAGCTTTTGACTTGTTCGGTTCTGAATATGTATGTAGATTATTAGGGGTACCGTTATATGATGATCTTCCAAAGGATTTGGCGTGTCCAACTTGTGCGAAAGAGATGAAATATGTTGCTACAATTACTCAAGATATTGAGGAACGTGGACTTATTTCAGTAGTTAATTTCCAGTTTGGGGAAATGAATATATACTATTATTTATGTATAGATTGTTCAATTATAAAAACTGAAATACAAAATACATAACAAGCCTAACATAATATGTTAGGCTTGTTTTTTGATCGCAACATCATTAAGAATTGCATCAAATATATCTTTTTGCGTAAAGTTATCTGTAAAAATAGTTTCTCTGGCAACCTTAATAGTATCGTGCGGATTATACCATTTTTGTAGGGAATCTTCACCAAATTCGTGTCGTTTGTCCCTTGTGTTATGTCGTCTAATAGTTTCCTCTAATGATAAATCAAAGTAATATGCAAATGCATTTTCATCAAAATAACGAATTAATTCTTCTAACATCTCACCATACCTATGACTGTTCAATATACCTTCTAAAATAACAAATTCACATTTTCCTTTTCCGTACTTCGTAATTTCAAATAGTAAATCATGTGATAAATTACCCATTGTGTCGTGTACTCTAAGCATATCTCTACGTACAACATCCTGTGATACTAAAAGTGTCCCTTGTCCGAAATGTTCTTGTAGTTGTTTTGCAATCGTTGTTTTACCACTTGCGGAGTTTCCTCTAAGAATGATTAAAGTGGATGTAAATATAGGATTAGACATAATGTATTCCCCCAACAGTATTAATTATATAGAAAATTTTAACAAATAAAGTGAGGAAAGTGTATAATCAATATGATGGATATTTAAGGAGGGGGGTAAGTTTCGTTATCTAGGGGCATTTTTTATTGTTCAGTTACTGTTTATTTTGTGTGAAATAACTGGGTGGGTACCAAACTTTAGGCCAGGCGGAGAGTTTTTTAATAGAATATTAAATTCTCAATTTTTCACTGAATGGTTCACACTCTATACAATCCCGCAATTTAACGTATTTACAGCATTTTTTGCGATTACATTACTACCATATGCATTAGTAGGTGCAATGAAAGATGTAACAGCAAGAAAAAATATAAAGGAATAATAGAGGTAGAATATGCTTTTTCAAAAAGAAGGTTTATTGATTAGATACGTAATGGAAGATGATGCATCTATCATTTCTAAATGGTTAATGGACCCAGCAGTCCTGCGGTATTACGAAGGACGAGATAATCCGCAATCTGTAGAAAAGGTGCTTGATCATTTTATACATAGTCCAAACAGTAATGAAAAAAGATGTTTAATAGAATTTGATAACATTCCGATTGGTTACATACAAATGTACCCAGTGGATTCAGAGTGGAAAGCGTTATATGGCTATAAAGAATCACAAAATGTATGGGGTATGGACCAATTTATCGGTGAACCAGCCTATTGGGGAAAGGGAATTGGAACAAAACTCGTTCAGGCAGCAATTACATATATTATGGGTGAAATGGGAGCAGAAGCAATTGCAATGGATCCGAAAGTAAATAATGAACGAGCAATAAAGTGTTATGAAAAAAGTGGATTTAAAAAAGTAAAGATTTTAAAGGAACATGAGTTGCATGAGGGGAAATTAGAAGATTGTTGGATGATGGAATATAAACAATAATAATGGCTTATACAAACAAAGGGGGATGTGTGAAATGAAAAAAGCATTAATCGTAATTGATGTGCAAGCGGGTATGTATACAGCTGGAATGCCAGTACATAATGGGGGAAAGTTTTTACAAACATTGCAAGAGCTTATTAGGGAATGTCGTTCAAATGATATTCCAGTTATTTATATCCAACATAACGGTCCTAAAGATCATCCGTTAGAAAAAGGTACGGATGGATGGCGAATCCATGCGGCCATCGCTCCGCAAGAAGGAGATCATATAGTTGAAAAGACGACTCCAGATTCATTCCATAATACAAACTTAAGCGAAGTGTTACAAGAGAAAGGAATTGAACACGTTATTCTTTCGGGAATGCAAACAGAGTATTGTGTAGATACGACAACGCGCAGAGCATGTAGTGAAGGATATAAAGTAACGTTAGTGAGTGATGCACATAGTACATTTAATACAGAAGTGTTACGTGCTGAAGATATTGTGAAACATCATAACGCAGTATTGGGAGCGTTTGCGGATGTTGTTGCAGTAAAAGACTTAAAAGTGGCTGCCTCTAAATAAGAGGCAGTTTTTTATTAGAAAAAATAGCGTCAAATATTGTTAGTAGGTCGGTATTTTGAAATAATCACTTATATAATTTCACGTACCATAATGAAAAAATAAAAAAAGGAGCACCACATAATTAAAAAGGGCGCTCCTGCATTAAAACGTTACTTTTTTTTATCTTTATCCAATATATTTTGTTCTTCAGCAAACTCTGTACCATATGCAAAGCGGCGATTAATACGAATGTTATCATTGTTGTGCCTTGTATGAGAGTTAGAGAAGCGATGAACGATTACTTCAGATAAAGTGAAGACGATGGCAGAAAGGATACTGCCCCATGCAATTTGCATATAGTTGTCTAATAAAATATTACCGAAAATCCATACGCTTAAATATGTTAATAAGAAATCCGACATAATGGCACCAGTATTGCCAATTCGATTTAAAATGATTTTATCAACGAACATGTAGGATACGATTGTAACAAAGAGACTGAATGAAATAATTTGAACAAACGTTGCAGGGAAAAATAAAGCAAGCCCAATGCTAAATGCGATAATGCACGATATAAACTTGATAAGCACTACTGTGAAATCATTCAAAATTTACACCTCCGATTTATACATAGTTTTTCAATAAATTCTGGAGTTCATACATTGTAACGGATTTATTTACATAAAACTTTTTCATGTTCGGAATTTAGTCTAAATATTATAAAAACAACGAAAAAATGTTATAGTAAAATGAGAGTGTATGACATTTTTAGGTAAGGGGGAATCCAGGATGTGGATTACTTCAGAAGTAGAAATTCCAGATGAGTTAATTGATCACCTTGAGCAAGGAAAGTTAGTATTATTTGTTGGAGCGGGAGTTTCTATGAAAGGGAAATCAAACTTACCGAATTTTGATGATTTAGTTGATGAAATTGCAAAAACGTTATATGTCGAAAAACGTGAAATAACAGAACCACATGATTATTATCTTGGTAAAATTGCGAAAACAAAAGATGTACATCAAGTCGCAAGAGATCTTGTTCATATAGAGAAATCAAAACCGAATCCATTGCATTATGCAATTCCAAGGCTATTTCCTTTAGATACAGATATCCGCATTGTAACAACAAATTTTGATCAACATTTTACAACAGCAATTAAAGAAATAAATAGAGATATCAATGTTTATTACGCTCCAGCTTTACCGACTGGGAGAGCTTTTAAAGGTCTTGCTTATATACATGGTAATGTAGAACAGGAGAAAGAGGCTTTAATTTTAACAGATGGTGATTTTGGAAGGGCTTACTTAACGGAAGGGTGGGCGAGAAGATTTTTAGTTGATCTATTCTCAAATTACACCGTTTTATTCATTGGATATAGTCATAATGACCCAGTAATGAAATATTTAGCAACTGGTTTACCACCAAGTACAAGACGATTTGCTTTTGTCGCACAAGGAGAAAATACGTACCATTGGGAACATTTAGGGATAAGACCAATTGTGTATCCGAATAAGGTGAATAACCATCAACCCCTCGTAAAAGCAGTAAAACGCTGGGCTGAATTAATGGGTGATAATTATATTACGAAAAGAATGCGTATTCGGGATATTGTAACGGTTCCCCCGTCAGTAGAACAGGAACAATTATCATACATAAAGCAATCGATTAAAAAAATTGAAACAGTACGTTACTTTGTGGAATTTGCTCATGATTATGAATGGGTCGAATGGTTAGAAGCAGAAGGTAAATTACAAAATTTGTTTATGCTTACGCCAAACTATAATGAAGTAGATGAATTACTTGCAGAATGGTTAGTGGAACAATTTCTTTTTAGTCATCAGAAAGAATTATTTCAATTAATTTATAAAAACTATTCTAAAATATCACCGTTATTATGGAGAACAATTTGTAACTACTTAAACGAAACGAAGAGTAAGATGGACCCGCTGTTGTTTGCAAGGTGGACACTCCTTTTATTAGAAACAGCTGAAAAAGATAGTAGCTCTATAGAAAAGATTTCTAAGTTACTGCAAAAATGTTCTTTTCCTGAGCATAAAGAAATTGCCTTATTGTTACTAACTTTTATTTTAGACGGAAAACTGAAGTTGAAACGTGTAAGAAAATGGGGGAATGATACGCAAGAATCAATAGAACTCGAGGAATCGAGTCGCTTACCAGTATCTACATTTTCTCATGTGGAGCAAATTTGGAACGAAAAGATGAGGCCATATATCGCTTATTATGCTGTTCCAATTATGATGATTGGATTAGAAAAATTGAGAATGTTGTCGTTAAGACAAACGGCACTGAAAAAAAGAAATAAGGAAAATGTAGAGAAAGAGTTTCATCAAAATGATCTTGCATTTTTAATACGAATTGTAAAAGAGTGTCTAACTTATTTATGCGAAAACAATGAGAAAAAAGCGGATTATTATATTACAGAAATGATAGAAGCAAATAGTGTACTTCAAAAGCGAATTGCAATTGATGCGATGAATAAAAATATTTTTGTTCGTGTAGATGACAAAATGAAATGGTTGTTACATGAAGGACTTCTTTTAGATTTCACTTATAAACACGAAGTTTTTCAACTTTTAAAAAGGCATTATGCATATTGTTTAGAAAAAACAAAAGAAGAAGTCACTCGAACTGTAATAAAGCATCTTACAGAAGAGAGGGTATTTGATGCATATCTCGTATTAGACTTATTATTCAAGTGTGATTCAAATAGCCCATCTACGGCAAATGGGTATGAGTTAATGAAGCAAAAGCATCCTCATTTTCATTCTGAACGATACAGTGTACAAAAGAAAGAGGATACAGCAAAAAGCATTACTTGTAATGTAACTGCTGACGGATTATTGCAGCTGAAAGATGTTGAAATTATGAAGCAAGTTCAGCAATTTTCGCAAGATGGTGTTTTTGAACAACGCCATTTTTTAGAGATGTTATCAAAAGCATGTAAATTAAACACAGAATGGAGTATTTCATTTGCATACCAATTAGTAGGAGTGCAAGAAATAAGTAATGAAGTATGGTTTGTTTGTATTAGAGAATGGCGAAATAATCGAGGATTGACGAATGAGCAAATCCAAAAAATTATTCCGCTATTGCAGAAATTTGTTAGAAATACTGCTTTTCATTGGTTAATTAGTAGTTTTCTATATGAAATTAGTAATCGACTAGAAGAGTTAGAAGAGAACAGTATACGTGTTGTAAAACGATTTGCTTTTTCAGTGTTTCCTCAAGTTATGAAGAGTGATACAGACTTTAAGCTTGGGAAACAAGATTTTTATAATGAATCAATTCAGCATCCAGTTGGAAAAATGACGGCTGTATTATTAAAGTTGTTATCATATGATCATTTATACGATCGTAATGTATATGAATATTTATTTTTATTTGAAGAACAAGTAAGGGTTAATTCGGAACGAACAAACTTTATGTTTGCTCGTTTAATAGCAGATATTACATTTCTATATCATATTGAAAAACAATGGTGCCGAAAATATTTGTTACCATACTTAGATTTAAAAAAACAAAATGAGATTACGGAATATGCATGGGCCGGCTTATGTTACACGCAAATAAATTTACCTTTATTTACAGAAATGAAGCGATTTATTAAGTATGCGATAGAACATTTGGAAGTATTACATCCGCATACGAGGGAAGCTTTCTTGAAGTGGCTTAGCTTTGTATTTATTAAATGTGTACTATATTGGGAGCAAAAAACAAATTGGTTATACCCGTTACTCATACTAGAAAATGAAGAAAATAAAATTAAGTTTATGCAGTTTTTATGCTATTACGTCAAAACATTAAGTGTAAAAGAACAACAAAAGTTTTGGACAGCTTGGCTCAGTGTATTTTTGCGAGAACGACCAAAAATGGGTGAGATAACTGCGAGAGAATATGTGATGCTTTTACGTATTATTTTATACATGGATGAAATATTAGAAAAAGGATTATGTATTATGTCTCGTGCATTTTCAAGTGTACATGGTAAATGTACAGGTGAGGAAATGAAGCGGTTATTGATTGAAATGCTTCATAAAAAAGAAAGTATGAAAGCGCATAAAGAAATGTTTGCAAATGTGTTTTTTATTTTACTACAAACATGTCACGAAGCCGTTTTATTTGAAAAAGAAATCATACAAATAAAAGAATTATTAGTTCAGTATGAAGTAGAGGAATATGTTTTACATTTACTAGAAAATGAAATAATTCGCATAGGAATTGTAATGGGTGATTTACAAAAAGAATTATAGGACGAAAGTGGAATTTAAAAAAATATATAAAAAGTTGTTGACAGTGTTTTGAAAAGCGTTCTATAATACGAATCATACTTATTCAATTTCAAAAACATTTGAATAAACAAAGTGCAATGAAGAGATCACAGTAGTGGTTAGTCTTACTGTAACAGAGAGCTGGTGGTTGGTGTGAACCAGTACAGGGATAATCATGAATTACAGTCTTGGAGCATCTTTTTCGTAATAAAGATAGTTTGTCTTTATGAGGAAAAAGCGGTCAATTGATCGTTAACAGTGAAGAGAGGTAGACGGAAAGTTAGTCTACAACTAGGGTGGTACCGCGATAAATATCGTCCCTACTGATTTATTCAGTAGGGACTTTTTGTATTTTAGTGGTTCAACTTGAAAATTAAATAGTCATGCATTGAAAGGAAAAGCAGTAGTTGTTGTTTCCCTGTAACAGAGAGCTGGTGGTTGGTGCAAACCAGTACATAAACAAGAGCGAATTACAGTCCTGGAGCATCTTTTTCGTAGTAAAGATAGTATTGTCTTTATGAAGGGAAAGACGGTCAGATGATCGTTAACAATGAAGAGAGGTAGACGAAAGAAGTCTACAACTAGGGTGGTACCGCGATAAATATCGTCCCTACTGATTGAATCAGTAGGGCTTTTTTGTACAAAAAAGTGGGTTTTTAACTAGTAGTTCATGTCTTTGTACGAATTATTAGTTTAAAATAAGAAGAGGTATCGATTCCACTATAAATTTGTATAATTAGTCAGTTCAGAAAATAGAGAATTTTTTATTCTCTTACTATACTTTTAAAACATTAGAGGAGGATTTCCAAATGGCAAATCATGAATTAGATCAATTACGTAAACAGGTAGATGAAATTAACTTACAACTATTACACCTTTTAAACAAACGTGGTGAAATTGTTCAAAAAATTGGAGAGCAAAAGCAAGTACAAGGCACGAAACGCTTTGATCCAGTACGTGAGCGTGAAGTACTTGATATGATTGCAGAGCATAACGAAGGACCATTCGAAACATCAACAGTTCAACATATTTTCAAAACGATTTTCAAAGCAAGCTTAGAGTTACAAGAAGATGATAACCGTAAAGCGTTACTAGTATCACGTAAAAAGAAACAAGAAAATACAATTGTTGATGTAAAAGGTGAATTGATTGGAAACGGAACACAAACGTTCATCATGGGACCTTGTGCAGTAGAAAGCTTAGAACAAGTTCGTCAAGTAGGGCAAGCGATGAAAGACCAAGGCTTAAAATTAATGCGCGGTGGTGCATTCAAACCGAGAACTTCTCCATATGATTTCCAAGGTTTAGGAGTAGAAGGACTTCAAATTTTACGTCAAGTAGCAGACGAGTTTGACTTAGCAATTATTAGTGAAATTTTAAATCCGAACGATGTTGAAATGGCATTAGACTACGTTGATGTAATTCAAGTTGGCGCACGTAACATGCAAAACTTTGATTTATTACGAGCTGTAGGTAAAGTTAACAAACCAGTATTATTAAAACGTGGATTAGCAGCAACAATTGATGAGTTCATTAACGCAGCGGAATACATCATTGCGCAAGGTAACGATCAAATTATTCTTTGTGAGCGCGGTATCCGCACATACGAAAGAGCAACACGTAACACATTAGACATTTCTGCAGTACCAATTTTAAAGAAAGAAACACATTTACCAGTTATCGTTGATGTAACACATTCAACTGGACGCAGAGATTTATTATTACCAACAGCGAAAGCGGCACTTGCAATTGGCGCAGATGCAGTAATGGCTGAAGTTCATCCAGATCCAGCAGTTGCATTATCAGATTCTGCACAACAAATGGACATTCCAGAATTCCATAGATTCATGGATGAGTTAAAAGGTTTCAAAAATAAATTATCTTAATTCCATATCATATATGCATTGAAGAGGAAACAGTAGTGCTTATCTCACTGTTAAAGAGAGCTGATGGTCGGTGTGAATCAGTACAAAGGTAAGCATGAATTACAGCCTTGGAGCATCTTTCCCGACAACTTTTGGAGGGTAAGACGGTCGAACGATCGTTAAAGAAGAAGAGAGGTAGACGAAAGAAGTCTACAACTAGGGTGGTACCGCGATAAACATCGTCCCTACTGAGCGCTCAGTAGGGACTTTTTTGTACAAAAAAATAGTAAAGGGGCAAGAGAAATGAGATACATTACAGCTGGAGAATCACATGGACCGCAGTTAACAGTTATTTTAGAAGGTGTACCAGCAGGTTTGACACTTACGGCAGAACATATTAATAAAGAATTATTAAGAAGACAAAAAGGTCATGGACGCGGAAGACGTATGCAAATTGAAACAGATACAGTTGAAATTGTAAGTGGTGTTCGTCACGGGATGACACTTGGATCACCGATTACGTTAATTGTAAAAAATGATGATTTCAAACATTGGACGAAAGTAATGGGTGCAGAGCCAATTTCGGAAAAAGAAAGTAAAGACATGAAACGTACAATTACAAAACCACGTCCCGGACATGCAGATTTAAATGGAGCAATTAAATATGGTCATCGTGATATAAGAAACGTATTAGAGCGGTCATCTGCAAGAGAAACGACAGTTCGTGTAGCTGCTGGTGCAGTTGCAAAACAAATTTTAAGCGAATTAGGCGTGGGAATTGCAGGACATGTTCTTGAAATTGGTGGAGTAAAAGCAAAACATATTTCAAACTTATCAATTGAAGAAATTCAAACAATTACTGAAAACTCACCAGTTCGATGTTTAGATAAAGAAGTAGAGCAAGAAATGATGAATGCGATTGACAACGCAAAAAGTAGTGGAGATTCAATCGGTGGTATTGTGGAAGTCATTGCAGAAGGTATGCCGATTGGCGTTGGTAGTTACGTTCATTACGATCGTAAATTAGATGCAAAACTTGCTGGTGCAATTATGAGTATAAATGCATTTAAAGGTGCTGAAATCGGCGTAGGTTTTGAAGCGGCACGACAACCAGGAAGCAAAGTGCATGATGAAATTCTGTGGGATGAAGAAAAAGGATACACGAGAAAAACGAATAATGCCGGCGGTTTAGAAGGCGGTATGACAACAGGTATGCCAATTATCGTAAGAGGCGTGATGAAGCCAATTCCTACTTTATACAAACCGTTAGCAAGCGTTGATATTGATACGAAAGAAGCATTCCAAGCGAGTATTGAAAGATCTGATAGTTGCGCAGTACCAGCAGCGGGTGTAGTAGCTGAATCTGTTGTGGCATGGGAACTTGCAGATGCACTAGTCGAACAATTCGGAAAAGATCGTATGGAATTATTAAAACAAAACATTATGCAACACAATAACTACGCAAAAGAATTTTAATAAAAAGGTGGGTTTAACGTGCAAGTAAAAGATCAACTATCATCATTACAACCATATAAACCAGGTAAATCACCAGAACAAATGAAAGAAGTGTACGGAGATCATTCGTTTGTGAAATTAGCATCGAATGAAAATCCATTTGGTTGTTCACCGAGAGTTTTAGAAGAGTTGCAAAACTCTTGGTTGGAACATGCTTTATATCCTGACGGAGGTGCTACAACGCTCCGTCAAACAATCGCAGATAAGTTGCATGTGCAAATGGAACAAGTACTTTGTGGTAGTGGTTTAGATGAAATCATTCAAATGATAAGCCGCGCCGTATTACGAGCGGGAGATAACATTGTAACAGCAGGTGCAACATTCCCGCAGTACCGCCATCATGCGATTATTGAAGGGTGTGAAGTGAAAGAAATTCCTTTAAATAAAGGTGTATACGATTTAGACGAAATTTCGTCAGCGGTAAATAATAATACGAAAATCGTATGGATTTGTAATCCAAACAACCCGACGGGCACATATGTGAATGAGCAAAAATTAACTCAATTTATTGAAGGCATTAGTGAAAATACGTTAATTGTCATTGATGAAGCGTACTATGAATACGTAACAGCAAAAGATTTCCCTAAGACATTACCGCTTTTAGAAAAACATAAAAACATTCTTGTACTTAGAACGTTTTCTAAAGCATACGGATTAGCTTCTTTCCGCGTTGGATATGCGATCGGACAGGAAGAGCTAATTGAGAAATTAAATGTCGTACGTTTACCATTTAACGTATCTTCATTAGCGCAAAAAGCAGCGACGATTGCTTTTGGTGATGACGAGTTTATTAAAGAAATAGTTCACATGAATACAGAAGGATTACAGCAATACGAGAGTTTCTGTAAGGAAAACGGTATACCATTTTATTCGTCACAAACTAATTTCATCTTCTTACCGGTAGATAATGCTGGAGAGATTTATGAAGCTTGTGCACATGCAGGATTTATTATTCGTCCGTTCCCGAATGGTGTCCGTATTACAGTTGGAACAAGGGAGCAAAATGAAGGGGTGATTTCAGTGTTAAAACAACACTTTGAAAATAAAAAAAATAAGTCTCGAGATGAGGCAAATGCGTAAAAAGGTAGTATTAATTGGAACAGGTTTAATAGGAGGCTCTCTCGCATTAGCAATTAAGAAAGAGCACGATGTAACGATAACAGGGTACGATATATTTAAAGAGCAAGTAGAGCGTGCAAAAGAATTACACGTAGTAGATGAAATAGGAGTTGATTTACAGCGTGCATGTGAAGAGGCACATTTAATTGTTTTTGCTTCTCCAGTTGAAGAAACGAAGAAGCTATTACACAAACTTGCGTCATTCCGTTTACGAGAAGATGTTATAGTGACTGATGTTGGTAGTACAAAAGGGTCTATTATGAACGAAGCGGAAGCTTTATTTTCAAAGGATGTTTCTTTCATTGGTGGACATCCGATGGCGGGTTCTCATAAAACGGGAGTTGAAAGTGCAAAGGCACATTTATTTGAAAATGCATTTTACATTTTAACACCGATGAATCACGTGCCAAATAAACAAGTGGAAGACCTTAAAGTATGGTTAAAAGGAACAGGGTCACATTTTCTTGTTTTAAATACGGAAGAACATGATTATGTAACAGGGATCGTTAGTCATTTTCCGCACCTTATCGCAGCAGGTTTAGTAAAGCAAGTTGAGAAACATGCAGGAGATAATCCGCTCATTCATCAACTAGCTGCTGGAGGTTTCAAAGACATTACACGTATCGCATCTAGTAGTCCAAAAATGTGGAGTGATATTGTAAAGCAAAATCGAGAGCATTTAATGGTATTATTAAAAGAGTGGATCTCTGAAATGGAAGATTTATATAAAACAGTTTCTACCGGAGATGCAGGCGAGATTCAAAACTATTTTGCAGATGCGAAAGAATACCGTGATTCTTTACCAGTAAGAAAGAGAGGGGCAATTCCTGCCTATCACGACTTATACGTCGATGTATTAGATAAGGTGGGGGCATTGGCTCATATTACGAGTATTTTAGCGCGCGAGGAAATTAGTATTACGAACTTGCAAATATTAGAAGCGCGTGAAGGACTGCTTGGGGTATTACGTATTAGCTTCCAAAGGGAAGAAGATCGTATGAAAGCAAAGCTAGCGCTTGGAGAAGAAGAATACCAAACTTATGAAACAATTTAAATGAGAAGGTGAAAAACGTGAAAGAAAGAACAATACAACCTGTTAATAACGGATTGAATGGCAATATTACAATCCCAGGTGATAAATCCATTTCACACCGTGCTGTTATGTTCGGTTCTATTGCAGAAGGGAAAACAATAATTAAAGGTTTCTTGCCCGGTGCAGACTGTTTAAGTACGATTTCATGTTTTAAAGAAATGGGAGTAGAAATTACGCAAAACGGTGATGAGGTTACTGTAGTTGGTAAAGGATTAGAAGGTTTACAAGAACCGAAAGCTGTATTAGATGTTGGTAATTCTGGTACAACAATCCGATTAATGTCAGGTATATTAGCTAACACACCATTTTTCTCTTGCGTACAAGGTGATGAATCTATCGCAAAAAGACCGATGAAGCGTGTAACAAACCCATTAAAACAAATGGGCGCAAACATAGACGGCCGAGAAGAAGGAACATTTACACCGTTAACAATACGTGGCGGCGATTTAAAAGCAATTGAATATATTTCTCCTGTTGCAAGTGCACAAGTAAAGTCGGCTATTTTACTTGCAGGTCTTCGTGCAGAAGGTGTAACAGCTGTTACAGAACCACATATTTCACGCGACCATACGGAAAGAATGCTCGAAGCATTTGGTGTTAAAGTAACTCGCGAAGGGAAAACAGTGAAGCTGTCAGGTGGACAAAAATTAACAGCAACAGACATTCAAGTGCCAGGTGACGTATCATCAGCAGCGTTTTTCTTAGTAGCAGGTGCAATCATCCCAAATAGTAAACTAGTATTACAAAATGTAGGAATGAATCCAACCCGTACAGGTATTATTGATGTTTTAGAAAAAATGGGTGCTACGTTCACTGTAGATCTAATTAATGAAGGGGCATCAGAACCAGCTGCAAATATTACAATCAAAACATCTTCATTAAAAGGAATTGAAATTGGCGGAGATATTATCCCTAGATTAATCGATGAGATTCCTGTAATCGCATTAGCGGCAACACAAGCAGAAGGAATTACAGTAATTAAAGATGCACATGAATTGAAAGTAAAAGAAACAAACCGTATTGATACAGTCGTTGCTGAGTTAACGAAACTAGGAGCTCGCATAGAAGCAACTGATGACGGTATGATCATTTACGGAAAATCAGCTCTAAAAGGCAATACAGTAAATAGTTATGGTGATCACCGTATCGGAATGATGCTTGCAATTGCTGGCTGTTTGGCAGAAGGAAAAACAATTATTGAAGATGCAGAAGCAGTAGGTGTATCATATCCTACATTCTTTGACGAACTTCAAAAGTTAGCTAAATAAAAAGGGTGGAAAGCAGATACGTGATGTATCTGCTTTTT
The DNA here is from genome assembly GCF_001816185.2 of Bacillus sp. RZ2MS9. Taxonomy (NCBI): domain Bacteria; kingdom Bacillati; phylum Bacillota; class Bacilli; order Caryophanales; family Bacillaceae; genus Bacillus; species Bacillus sp. RZ2MS9. The sequence goes on along the minus strand of NZ_CP049978.1, from coordinate 2,839,115 downwards.
TTGTTAAAACGTCCTTGTAATTTCACTTATCGAACTATAATAGTAAGAATTATGATACAATTCAAACAGAGAATGGAGGAGAATTATATGAATGTCATACAATTAAAAGAAGATAAGTTTAGAGAAGCATTACGTTTATCAGAATACGCTTTTCAATATAAAGTAGATGAGGAACGATTACAGCAGCAACTTACAAAAATGAAGGAAAGTCATGAAATATACGGCATTATGGAAGGGGAAGACTTAGCTGCAAAACTACACCTCATCCCGTTTCATATTTACATAGGTAAAGAAAAATTTAAAATGGGTGGCGTTGCAGGAGTAGCGACGTATCCAGAGTACAGAAGAAGTGGGTATGTAAAAGAGCTACTTCAACATTCACTTCAAACAATGAAAAAAGATGGCTTTACAGTCTCTATGTTACATCCATTTGCTGTTTCATTTTATCGTAAATACGGCTGGGAACTTTGTGCGAATCTACTCAAATGTCATATAAGTAAGAGCGATTTAGTGATGAAAAAACAAGTAAATGGTACTGTGAAACGTTTTAATAAAGAAAATCATCCAGAAGAAGTCGAGAAGCTCTATGAAGCATTTGCAGAACGTTTTTCATGTATGTTAGTTCGAGAGAAGAACTGGTGGTTACAAGCGGTTTATGATGATTTAACATTAGCGATTTACTATGATGAAAATAAAAAGGCAGCAGGTTACATGTTATACAAAATAGAAAACTATAAAATGACAGTAGAAGAATTTGTACCACTGCATAATGAAGCACGAAATGGTCTGTGGAACTTTATTTGTCAGCATGATTCTATGATTAAAGAAATTGAAATGACAGTAAGTGAAAGCGAACCGTTATTATATTCATTGCAAGAGCCACGCGTGAAGACAGAAATAAAACCATATTTTATGGGAAGAATTGTAGATGTAGAGCAGTTCTTAAAACAATATGAGTTGAATTGGAACAATGTACAGCAAGAAGTGATCCTAAACATTACAGACGCATTTGCTCCGTGGAATAACATAACAGTGAGACTTGCAAATCATGAAATAACAATAATAAAAGAGAAAACAATAGATAAAGGCATCAAACTGGATATAAACGAGTTATCTACAATAATGTTCGGCTATAAACGTCCGTTACAACTGAATGAATTAGAATTAATTAGCGGAAGTGAAGAGGAAATACAAGCGTTTGAGAAAATAGTTCCGGTACGAGAAGCATTTATTTATGATTTCTTTTAAGTTTTCAATAGAAAATTGGGCTGCCCAAAAACAATTTTTGGGACAGCTTTCTCTTTGGTTGTCGGTAAGTCGATATATCCTGAAAATCGCTGATATAATTGGAGATGCGCCGATATATTCTAATAATCGTTGATATAATTTTTTCACTAAAACGTAACTATACTTTGTCACGCACTTGACTTTTAATCCATGTAATTTATAATTAAAAACGGAATGAATTTTCATTCCTGGAAATAGAGGTGGAAAAAATGGCTAAAAACAAACAAGAGGATATTTTTGATGCTGCGATGCAACTTTTTGCAGAGCGTGGTTACGATGGTACGACAATTCCAATGATCGCTGAAAAGGCAAAAGTCGGTGCGGGTACTATTTATCGCTATTTTGAAAATAAAGAGGCACTTGTTAACTCATTATTTTCAAAAAGTATGTTACAGCTTTCTGAAATAATAAAAACGGATTTTCCTGTTGAAGCAAATATTCGTGAACAGTTTAGTCATACGTACAACCGTTTATTTGAATTTGCGAGAAACAATGTAGATGCTTTTTTATTTACAAATTCTCACTGTGATAGTTATTTTCTTGATGAACAGAGTAAGAAAATATTTGATGATTTTATAGGCTTCTTTATGAATATTATTGAAGATGGAATCGCAAAAGGTTTTCTTCGTCCATTGCCTCCAGTTGCTTTAATTATTATTGTATATCAACCGCTAGAAAAATTAACGAAAGTAATTGCAACAGGGCAATTAGAATACTCGAAAGAGTTAGTAAAAGAATTAGAAGAAAGCTCTTGGAACGCTATTAGAATCATTTGATTCTATAGCTTTATAAGGAAAGGAATGAATATTCATTCCTAAATAGATTTAAAAAATGAGAGTAGGAAAGGATGTTTGTGTAACTAAGGGAATGAACATTCATTCCGGAAAGACTAGTTTAATAGAATTTACAAAATAATGTAATAGAACAATAGGAATGAACGTTCATTCCGTTACTAACGTGAAACTTTCAAAACGGGAGATGATTCAAATGAGCAAGTTAAAAAGTTGGAGAAGTTTATCTTTTCTATTATGGATAGTTATTACTATTACAATGGTCGTAACGATGCCTAATATGGATCAATTAGTGAAAGAAAAAGGGAAAATTACAATCCCTAATACAAAGCAAAGCAGTATTGCTGACAAGATGATGAAAGAGATGGATAAAGAAGGGGTTGAAAAGTATGAAATTATAGCCGTTTTTAATAGTGGCAATAAGGCAGCTTTAACAGATGAACAAAAAAAGGAAATAACAAAAACAATCAACGCCCTGCAAAATGAAAAAGAGCAATTAGGAATTAAGGAAGTTGTTTCACATTTAGACAATAAAGACTTGGAGAAACAATTAGTTTCTAAAGATAATACGACTATTTTAACGCAAATATCGATAGATAAAAAACATGGTGAAATATCAAAAGTTTCAAATAATCTTCATGAAAAAGTGCAAACGAAAGGGGTAAAAACGTATTTAACAGGAAGTGACTTAATAGCGGGTGATTTTCTTAAATCCTCTCAAGAGGGAGTGAAAAAGACAGAAGTTATTTCAATCATTTTCATTCTTGTAGTATTAATCCTCGTATTCCGTTCACCAGTTGTTCCAATTGTTTCTCTTCTTACAGTTGGTATATCGTATTTAGTTTCAATGGGGATTATTGCCCAGCTTGTAGATCAATTTAATTTTCCATTCTCAAACTTTACACAAGTGTTCGTAGTCGTCGTCCTGTTTGGGGTAGGAACAGATTATAACATTTTATTATATACGAGGTTTAAAGAAGAATTAAGTAAACAAGAAAATGCATTTTTAGCTACGAAAGAAACATTCAAATCAGCAGGTAAAACTGTATTATATAGCGGAATAGCGGTGCTAATTGGTTTTGCATCACTTGCTTTAGCAAGTTTTAAATTATATCAATCGACTTCAGCGGTAGCAATTGGTGTTTTAGTATTATTACTCGTATTAACGACTTTAAATCCATTTTTCATGGTGCTTTTAGGAAAAGGAATGTTTTATCCAGTTAAAACATTTAAAGGTCATGAGGATAGTCGCTTATGGGGATTCTTTGCGAAAAACTCAGTAGCAAGGCCATTTGTCGCTTTAATCATCGTATTCGTAATATCGATTCCTTTCGTATTAAAATACTCTAATACACTTAATTACAATGATTTATTTGAAGTGGATAATAAGTATGAATCCAAGATGGGTATTAACGTAATAGAGGATCATTTTCCGCCTGGTTTCTCTTCACCGAGTACATTAGTCATTCAATCTGATAAAAAGCTGGATGAAGGAACTTCTCTACAAATTTTAGACGAATTAACTGATAAAATTTCGAAAGTTAAAGGTGTGTCAGAAGTATATGCACCAACACGTCCAACTGGTGAGAAGATAAAAGAATTATATTTAAATAAGCAAGCGGGAGAATTGAATACAGGATTAGGAGATGCCGATGGTGGCATAAAGGAAATTAATGATGGATTAACAGATGCGAAAAATAAAATGGGAAGTAATGATTCAAATAGTCTTGCGAATGTTCAAAAATTAATTGATGGAACGAACGAGGCGAAAAACGGGGTATCAGCATTAGGAACAGCTTTACATCAATTATCAAATGGCATAAACGACGGTGCACAAGGAGCACAGCAAATTGAGAGTGGTTTAGCTTCAGTAAACGAAAATATAAATGTTCTATCTAATGCAACGTCGCAGCTGCATGCTGGTTATGCACAGTTAGAAAAAGGTTTAAACTCTTACGATCAATTCTTCGGAAGTATTTTTCAAGCGATTGATGGTGCGAAAAAGGGATATGAACAAATTGAAATGTTAATGACCAATTTCGTTCAAACGAAACCAGAATTAGCGAATGATCCAAACATACAACAAACGATAGGAATTGCTAAAGAGGCTCAAAAGAAATTAAGCGTACTTTCAAATGAATTAAATCAATTAGCAACACAGCACAAAACGGCGATGAGTTCATTTAAAGAAGCGAATCAATCGTTACTGAAAGTGGATAACGGCTTAAAAGAAATGAGCAATGGAGTTAATAAGTTACAAAAGGGAGCAGCCGATCTTAAAAATGGATTAAATGAAGGTTCTTCAGGTTCAAAACAAATTGCAAATAAATCAGTTGAGTTACAATCTGGATTAACGAAAATAAACGATGGGCAAGGACAACTTTTAACGGGCCTTAAAGACCTGCAAGAAAAGATGGGGCAATTACAATCCGGTTTATCTAAAAGTACAGAAGGGCTTGGAAAAGTAAGTAATGGCCTGCATGACGCACAAAAATATTTAGGGGAGCTCAATGAATCGAAGAGCTCTGAGAAGTTTTATATTCCAAAAGAAGTGCTAGAGGGAGAGGATTTCCAAAAAGCATTGAACACGTACATGTCACAGGATAGAAAAATTGCTAAAATGACTATCATTTTAGATGTAAATCCGTATTCAAAAGAAGCGATGCCAATTATTCAAGAAATCAATAAAACAATCGATGGCACTGTAAAGGGAACGGAATTACATGATGCGAAAACAGCAATTGGCGGAACAACAGCTAGAAACGTTGATTTAAAAGAAGTAACAGGGCAAGATTTCTTACGTACAGCTACAATTATGTTAATTGGAATTGCGATTGTATTAATCGTAATTACACGCTCATTACTAAACACAATATTTATTATTGGCTCATTACTATTAGCGTACTTCGCATCACTCGGTATAAGCGAACAAATTAGTGCACATGTATTACATGTAGATTCATTAAGCTGGAATGTTCCATTCTTTAGCTTCATTATGATTGTCGCTTTAGGAGTGGATTATAGTATTTTCGTAATGATGCGCTATAACGAGATAGAAGGGGATTCGGTAACGAAAATTGTAACTGCATCTCGTCATATAGGAGGAGTTGTATTATCAGCGGCGCTAATTTTAGGCGGGACATTTGCAGCATTAATTCCATCAGGTGTATTAACACTTATACAAGTTGCATCAGTAGTTGGCGTTGCACTTCTTCTATTAGCTTTAATTGTGATGCCGATATTATTACCGGCGTTAATAGGGTTAACGAGTAAAATGAAGAGTTACAAAGAGAAAATAATAAATACGAAATAAGAAGAGACTGTAGGGAATGATTTCTCTACAGTTTTTTCGGTATATAATATTTCAGATGAAAATGAATCCGATATATTACAGAATGAGCAGTGAAAGGTTATATGAGAAAGAGGTCGATGATATACATACAATAGCTAGGGGAAGGGACAAAAACTATCCGATTTCATTGTAGAAAGGTAATCAACCGTTGCTATTCATCCAGCTTCTACTATATAATAGCTATAGTCTACAATAATTGAGTCGTAATATGCGATTTTTTAAGACAATCGGTGAGAAAACGCTGAAATAAGCGGTATTAGTAGGAGGACACAAATGATTACAGTAAGTAACGTTAGTTTGCGTTTCGCGGATCGCAAATTATTTGAAGATGTTAACATAAAATTCACGCCAGGTAACTGCTACGGTTTGATCGGAGCAAACGGTGCTGGTAAATCTACATTTCTAAAGATTTTATCTGGAGAAATTGAACCATCAACAGGTGACATACATATTACGCCAGGTGAGCGTCTAGCAGTATTAAAACAGAACCACTTCGAATATGAAGAGTTCCCAGTATTAGAAACAGTAATTATGGGTCACACGCAACTTTACAAAGTAATGCAAGAGAAAAATGCTATTTACATGAAAGAAGACTTTAGTGATGAAGATGGAATGCGCGCTGCTGAACTTGAAGGTGAGTTCGCTGAGCTTAACGGTTGGGAAGCTGAGTCAGAAGCTGCAATTCTTCTTAAAGGTTTAGGTATTGGTGAAGATCTTCATGATAAGAAATTGTCAGAATTAACTGGGGCAGAGAAAGTAAAAGTATTACTTGCTCAAGCTTTATTCGGTCAACCTGATATTCTATTATTAGATGAGCCTACCAACCACTTGGACTTAAAAGCGATTCAATGGTTAGAAAATTTCTTAATGAACTTTGAAAACACAGTTATCGTAGTATCCCATGACCGTCACTTCTTAAATAAAGTATGTACGCACATGGCTGACCTTGATTTCGGTAAAATTCAACTTTATGTTGGTAACTATGACTTCTGGTATGAGTCAAGCCAATTAGCTTTAAAATTAACACAAGATGCTAATAAGAAAAAAGAAGAGAAAGTAAAAGAGTTACAAAACTTCATTGCACGCTTTAGTTCAAACGCTTCTAAAGCGAAACAAGCAACTTCTCGTAAAAAATTATTAGACAAAATTACATTAGATGATATTAGACCGTCATCACGTCGTTACCCATTCGTTGGCTTCACACCTGAGCGTGAAGTAGGAAATGACTTATTAACTGTTGAAGGTCTTTCTAAAACAATTGATGGTGAAAAAGTGTTAGATAATGTGTACTTCACTTTAAATAAAGGTGATAAAGTTGCATTTATCGGCCGTAACGATATTGCGATGACAACATTATTTAAAATTCTTATGGGTGAAATGGAGCCGGATAGCGGTTCATTCAAATGGGGTGTTACAACCTCTCAATCTTACTTCCCAAGAGATAACTCTAAGTACTTTGAGAACAGTGATTACAACTTAGTTGAATGGTTACGTCAATTCTCTCCACAAGATGAGTCTGAAAGCTTCTTACGTGGTTTCTTAGGCCGGATGTTATTCTCAGGTGAAGAAGTTAAGAAGAACGTTTCTGTATTATCTGGAGGCGAAAAAGTTCGTTGTATGTTATCTAAAATGATGTTAAGTGGTGCGAACGTAATCACACTTGACGATCCAACGAACCACTTAGACCTTGAGTCAATCACAGCATTAAACAACGGTTTAATTGCATTCAAAGGTACAATCTTATTCACATCTCATGACCATCAGTTCGTGCAAACAATTGCAAACCGCATTATCGAAGTAACACCAAACGGTGTAATTGATAAAGAGGCTACTTATGATGAGTTCTTAGAAAATGAGGAACTTCAAAAACAAGTAGATGCAATGTACAAAGGTCAATAATATATAATGAAAAAACTCGTTCTTTTTAGAGCGAGTTTTTTGTCGAGAAAACGTAACATCGCTGGTCGATCAAATGAATAATTATTCAAATATAATATTAATGAACAGGAGAATTCTTTCATGTATGGAAGGGATGTAATGACTTTAAGATTTAAAGAGTTAGTTGAAGAAGGGAAATGTAAGTGGAGTAATATAATCAAATCGTATTATTTTGTCATGTGAAATATGTACCAAATTTGGAGATAGAATAGTTTGCGAATGAGTTTATAAAGGTATATAGTATGGGGTGTCATAATTAGTGGATGAATCTTGGGAGAAAACAGGAAATGTTACAAATTTATTTTGTTAAATAGAAACCAAGGTCAAAATGTCTAGAAAGAAATAGTTGAATAAATACTAGCTTCAAATTATAATTACTAATATTCTTCATATAGTTAAATAAAGATAATCTATTTGAAGAAGAAAATTTGAATAGAGAGACAGACTTATAAAAAAATAAGCCTTGGATGATCAAAAGAGGTGGAGAAATGAAACAGTTCTTATTAAAGAGCAAAAGTGTGTTAAGCAATCATTTTGGATTCTTTCTGTTTGCCGTTATTTTATTGTGGCTCAAAACATATGCAGCTTATGTAACGGAATTCAATTTAGGAATTTCAAACACAATCCAAAAATTCTTGCTGTTTTTTAACCCGCTTAGTTCAGCAGTTCTATTTTTAGGACTTGCATTATTTGCAAAAGGGAAACGATCTTATATTTGGTTAATTATCATTAATTTGTTATTGTCGATTCTTTTATACGCAAACGTAGTATACTATCGCTTTTTCAGTGACTTTATTACGTTCCCGACATTAACACAAACAAATAACTTTGGAGATTTAGGTGGTAGTATTCTTGCGTTGCTACATCTTTATGATCCATTATACTTCTTAGACACGATTATATTAATTGTGTTAGTCGCAACAAAATTTGCAAATCCAAAACCAATTCGTGTTGCGAAGCATAAATTATCTCTAGTATTTGTAGTAGGTATTTTATTATTCAGTGTTAACTTAGGTCTTGCAGAGTCTGACCGTCCTGAATTATTAACAAGAACGTTTGACCGTAATTATATTGTGAAATATTTAGGTGCATACAACTACACAATTTATGATGGAATTCAAAGTGCGAAAGCATCGACAGAACGAGCATTAGCGGATGGCGATAATATGACAGAAGTACGAAATTATTTAACATCAACTTATGCAAGTCCAAATCCTGAGTATTTCGGTAAAGGAAAGGGAATGAACGTAATTTACATTCATTTAGAGTCATTCCAAAACTTCTTAATTGATTACAAATTAAATGGTCAAGAAGTTACACCGTTCTTAAACTCATTTACAAAAGATGCGAATACACTATACTTTGATAACTTCTTCCATCAAACAGGACAAGGGAAAACATCTGATGCGGAGTTTATGTTAGAGAATTCAATGTTTGGCTTACCGCAAGGTTCTGTCTTTACAACGAAATCTCATAATACGTATCAATCAGCACCAGCTATTTTAGGACAACAAGGATACACATCAGCAGTATTCCACGGTAACTACAAAACATTCTGGAACCGTGACGATATTTATAAATCATTTGGTTTTAATAAATTCTTTGATGCGTCATACTACGATATGAATGAAAAAGACGTAGTAAACTACGGATTAAAAGATAAACCGTTCTTTAATGAATCTATTCCGTTATTACAAACGTTGAAACAACCGTTCTATACAAAGTTTATTACGTTATCGAACCATTTCCCTTATCCAATCGATAAGGCAGAAGCAACGATTGAACCAGCAACAACAGGTGATTCATCAGTAGATACGTACTTCCAAACAGCACGCTATTTAGATGAATCTGTAAAAGGCTTCATCGATTACTTGAAACAATCTGGTTTATATGATAACTCAATTATTGTTATGTACGGAGACCATTACGGTATTTCAGATAATCATAATGCAGCAATGTCAAAAGTAATGGGTAAAGAAATGAACTCATTTGAAAATGCACAGTTACAACGTGTACCATTAATCGTTCGTGTACCAGGAGTGAAAGGTGGCGTACAACATCAATACGGTGGTGAAATTGACGTTCTTCCAACGCTATTACACTTACTAGGTACAGATACAAAGAATTATGTTCAATTCGGTTCTGATTTATTATCACCAGATCATAAGCAAGTCGTTGCGTTCCGTAACGGTAACTACGTAAGCCCAACAGTTACTGCACTAAACGGCAAATACTATGATACAACTACTGGAAAACCTGTAGAATTTACAGATGAAATAAAGAAAAATGAACAAATGGTTCAAAACTCACTAAAATACTCTGACCAAGTCGTAAATGGTGACTTATTACGATTCTACACACCGGAAGGATTCACTCCAGTAGATCGTTCGAAGTATAACTATAACAACCGTGATAAAAACAAAACGAAGGTAAAAACGACTCCGGAAGGGGAAGCTAAATAAATAATAAAAGGCGCTATTCATATGAATAGCGCCTTTTATTTGTAAATATACCATCATTATGAGACAGAACCAGCTGTTGCTTTTTGTTTTGCCTTTCCGAAGAAAACTACACCGACGATGATAATAATGATAAATGCCCATTTAACGAAAGGGTTACTTTCGAAAAATCCAGCGAACCATTTCTCATCTACAATCATTTTCGCGGCAGTATAAGCTAAAACGGCTGCTCCGATCGTAATGATGACAGGAAAACGATCCACCCATTTTAAAATTAATGTACTGCCCCATACGACTACTGGAATAGACACTAATAATCCGATGATTACTAAAGAAAAGTTACCATGGGCAGCTCCTGCAACAGCGAGTACATTATCAATGCCCATTAACGCATCAGCAATAATAATGGTTTTAATAGCAGACCAAAATCCTTCTTCGGCTTTAATATCATGATTTTTGCCCTCAGCGATCAGCTTGTAAGCGATCCAAATAAGAAGTACACCACCAATTAGGAGTAATCCAGGTATTTTTAATAACCAAACGACAACTAAGGTAGCGAGGGCTCTAATGGCAATTGCTCCAATAGTTCCCCAAATGATAACTTTCTTTTGTTGGTCTTTCGGTAATCTTCTTGCTGCTAATCCAATTACGATGGCGTTATCTCCGGCTAACACTAAATCGATTACAATAATGGCAAGCAAGGCAGACAAATATTCAGGTGAAAGAAAATCCATATACATATCACTCCTTAAGAGTAATATGTGCTAAAGTGTTGATAATATAAAAAAGGATTGAAATTGTATATTCAATCCTTTTTTGACTGTTCTGATATGTATGTTTTTATTTTGAATAAGTCGCTTTTGTAGTTTTTTACTTATCGCGTTTCTTTCTTAAATTGATTCCAAGCTTCTTCAGTTTGCACTATAAATACGATTATATAACATCTACTTATTTAAACTAGGTTAAAGATAGCATGTGATATTTCAAAGTTAAATTTATTTGATAAAAGGGAAGGGACGTATAATATTGATATGGTGCAAGCGTGTATAGGTTTTCTCTATAAGGAAATTCTAAAAACGATAAAAAAGACTTGATAACCTACTAGAGGGGATCAAGTCTTTTCATTACATACGATTATCATGCCAGAAGTTTAATGGGAAGTGTTCGTTCTCATTATATGCTTCTAATTCATATCCTTTTTCTTTCAGTCCTTTAATAATTCCAGGTACTGCTTTTACTGATTGTGGATGAATATCATGCATAAGGATAACTTCTGTTGGATTTGTAGAATGAGCTAGAACGTTTTCTACAATTTTAGCTGATGCAGCATCAACTTGCATTTTGTTATATTTCCAGTCTAAAGAATCAATTGTCCAATCCCAAACTTTTAAGCCATTGTCTACAACTTTGTTGCGAAGACCTTCGTTTAATCCTGGCATAGAGCCGTAAGCTGGACGAGTTAATACTGGTGATTTACCTAAAACACCAGCGATTAAGCCTTGGTCTTCCTTCATTTCATCTACGTAATGACCTTCAGTGTAAAGTTTCTTGTAGTTATGAGTCATACTGTGCATCCCAACGTAGTGGCCTTCAGCATCTTCGCGTTTTACAAGATCAGGGAAAGCTTTTACGTTTGAACCAATTAGGAAAAATGTTGCTTTTGCATTTTCTTTCTTTAACATATCTAAAAGCTCAGCTGTGTATTTTCCAGGACCGTCATCAAATGTTAAATAAGCGACTTTTCTAACTTGCCCGTTATAATGTTTTGGAGCTTCTTTCGGAGCAAGAGATGTTTGAATCTCACTTACAAGTTGAACAGATTTTGCTTCATCCTCTGTACTAGCTAAAGCAGTATGTACTGATCCAAAAGCCGCTTCGTATGTGAATAATACTCCCGCACAAACTAACATAGCCCTTTTTACTAAAGTTGTCATTCGAATTCCATTGTGCATAATTTTCCTTCTCTCTATAAAAGTTCTACTCTACTATATTAGCAATTATAGGTAGGGAAATGCAAAGAAACTTTTTTACACTTGTAAAAAAGTTTACCCAAAAGTATGCAAGATTTTATATCAATTGCAGTTTTGAAAAATAGAATGAATTTAAACTTTATTATTTAAACTTTCAATCACCAAATCATACTTTCGTATCACTTCGTTTTTGTTCCAAATATTGGTAAAGGAACAATTATATGAAAAAAGGAGCGGGAATATGAATAATTATATTTGCACTACATGTGGAGTACAGTATCCCGAAAATGAAGAAGCACCTTCTCACTGTAAAATTTGTAATGAGGAAAGGCCATATGTTAATCCAATTGGGCAGTCATGGATAACATTAGAAACAATGCAAAATAGCAATTTATACTAAAGTCCTATTGTTTATTAACTAATAGGTCTTTCAACTTAGGAAGCTCACACTAATGAGGGATGTTAAAGGGAATATATGTAACCTATACTAATTACTATAAAGCTTTGGAAAATGAAAAGGAGGAGATTTGCATGAAGAATTGGGTTCAATTTAGAATTGCAAGACCAACAGATAAATTGGAAGAAGTGATTAGTTTTTATGAAACAGGATTAGGATTAAAACGTATAGGGGAATTTCACAATCATGAAGGATATGACGGGGTTATGTTTGGATTACCAGATGAAGAGTATCATTTGGAGTTTACTTCACATGTTAATGGAAGTCCATGTCTGGCACCGACAAAAGATAATTTACTAGTTTTTTATATGCCTAATAAAGATGAAATTGAAAATATAGTAAATCGATTAAGTAATATGGGCTACCATGAGGTGGAACCAGAAAACCCGTATTGGATAGAGAAAGGAACCACAATAGAGGATCCAGATGGTTGGAGAATTGTGCTTATGAATGCATCTGAATAAGGAAACTATTTTCATATGAAATAGAGTGTAGCAAAATGATTTAGACATAAATCCCTACAGCGTTTGTAGGGATTTTTATATAAGAAAATCTTATTGAGAGAGTTATTAAAATGTAGAAAGTATTTTGGCTAAGAATAAATGTAGTAAACATAATTTATGAAGGAGGTATAAAAGTATGATAGTAAACCATTTTAAAGAGTTTTTTAAACATGTTGGAAATACACATCTCATTAAAAGTTCTTTCGTAGTTTATATCTTATTCTACGGAAAATTGATACCATCAAAAAACTGTATGTTTAACATGTATAGTTTTTTGATGGTGTAGCTGTGCAATGTTTAAAAATTTCACATACCGTATTTTAAAAATAAATATAGGAAAACCAAAAAGTAATGTAGAATATATCGTACATACATATATACAGTCAACATAAAAGATAAAGAGGTGGGTATATGTTACTTGAGGAAGTAATGCAGCAACTAGAGGAATATGGAACAGAACAAAATCGAAAAACGTATAAAAACCACGGAGCGAAAGAGCCGTTATTTGGAGTTAGTTTTGCGAATTTAAAATTGTTAAAAAAGAAGATAAAAAAAGATCATGATTTAGCAGTTGGATTGTGGGAAACGAAAAATATGGACGCAATGACATTAGCAACTTATATTTTAGATCCGAAAAAAATAACGACAGAACAGCTTAATAGTTGGATTCAGGATGTTGATTATTACTGTTTGATGGATGTTCTTATGACATCTATAGGTACTTCGCCAATTGCAATAGAAAGAATGGAAGAGTGGACAAAGTCTAATGATGAATGGATTGGAAGAGCTGGCTGGTCTTTATTAGCAAATATAGCGATTAAAAATAAAACGTTACATGATGATTTCTTCTCTCCGTACTTAGAAGAGATTAAAGAAAATATACATAATGAAAAAAATAGAAAAAAAGAAGCGATGAATAGTGCTTTAATCGCAATAGGAATTCGTAATGAAGACTTAGAGCGACAAGCGATTGAAATTGCACGTGAAATTGGAAAAGTAGAGGTTGATCATGGTGCAACATCATGTAAAACACCAGATGCAGAAAGCTATATAAAAAAAGCGAGAGAAAGAGCTGAAAAAAAGAAAGTGAAATAAGAAAAGAGGATCGGTTATGAAAGCAATTGACGCAGCACAAAACATAATTACATTACAATTTTCTAATTGTGATGTAGCTTTACTCGGCGGAAGCGTTGCACGAGGAGAAGCGACGAAAACATCTGACCTTGATATTGTAATAGTTGACCAAAGTTTAACTTCTTGCTATAGGGAATCTTTCTATAGTAATGGATGGCCTGTTGAGGTGTTTGTTCATAATTTTGAAACATATAAAACCTTTTTCAAAATGGATTGTGATCGAGGGAGACCGTCGTTACCACAATTAGTTTCGGAAGGGATTGCATTAAAAGGGGAAAAGGAAATTGTTGAGAAATTAAAAAAAGAAGCGAATGATTTACTACATAAAGGACCAGCTAAATGGACCGAAGAAACGATTAAGCAGAAGCGATATTTTATTACGGATACTTTAGATGACTTTATTGGTGCAACAAAAAGAGAAGAAGAATTGTTTATCGCTAATTTATTAGCGGATTTAGTACATGAATATGTATTAAGAGTAAATGGTAAGTGGCTTGGGAGTTCAAAATGGTTTATTAGAGTGCTAAGAAGATATGATGAGCAATATGCAAACAAATTTGTAGCCGCTTTTGATCATTTTTATAAAACGGGAGAGAAAAATGAATTAATTCATTTTATAGAAAAGACGTTAGAACAGTATGGTGGAAGAGTGTTCGAAGGATTTTCTATTGGTAAATAAAAAGGGGAGAGAAAAATGAATGTACCATATGTTCAATTAAGAGAATTGACACTAGATGATGTAGAAGATCGCTATCAATGGTCATTAGATAGAGATGTAACAAAGCATTTAGTCGTACCAGATCAATATCCTCCGTTCACTCGTGGAGATACGAGAAACTGGATTGAAGCTTGTATAAGCCGAAAAAATGGTTATGAACAAAGGGCAATCGTTACTGAGGCAGGTATACATATTGGATGGGTAGACCTTAAAAATTTTGATAAAACAAATAAAAATGCTGAACTAGGAATTGCGATTGGAAATAAAGACTATTGGGGTAAAGGATTTGGAATGGCAGCTCTAAACAGCATGTTACAAATAGGTTTTTCTCAGTTTGAATTGGAGAAAATTTGGTTACGTGTAGATGAAGATAATACAAAAGCTAAAAAGAGTTATGAAAGTGCCGGATTTGTATGCGAAGGGTTAATGAGAAATGATCGATTGAGACAGGGGAAGTTCATTCATCGCAATCGTTACAGTATATTAAAAGAAGAGTATGAATCAAAAAAGTAGCCTATAAAAATATTATGTAAATTAAAAAGGGGAAGATAAAATGATTCGATTACTTACAAAAGCGGATGCAAAACAATATTGGGAGTTACGTTTACAAGCATTACAAGTAAATCCAGAAGCATTTATAACGACTTATGAAGAAGCAGTACGTCAAGAAAATCCTCTTGAACGAGTTGCTAGTAATCTTTCATCCAATAGTAGTTTTACATTTGGTGCTTTTAATAATGAAAATCGTTTAGTTGGGGTTGTTACTTTATTAACAGAAGAAAAAGACGCATATAAGCATAAAGGACATATCGTTGCAATGTATGTAGATACTGAAAATCGAAGAAGTGGTCTTGCACGTGATTTAATACGTAAAGCAATTGAAAGGGCAAAAGAGATGAAGCTAGAGCAATTGAATTTAGGGGTTGTTTCAACGAACGAACCAGCCAAACGATTATATGAATCAATGGGATTTAAAACATACGGAATTGAAAAAAGGGCTATAAAAATGAATGGTGTGTATAGTGATGATGAACATATGGTGTTGTTCTTTTAAGAGAGGAAGTTTTGTATGAAAGATCTCTATTTAGAAAGAAATATGGACCCTCAAGTAGCGATTTTGTATGCGACGGTTGCTGATACGTTTAATAGATTGCAAAGGTTAGTCGAAGGTACTGAAGAGAACGAACTATCCTATAAAGGGTCTGAAAATAATGAAAATAGTATTGGGCAGTTACTTCAGCATTTAGCAGTTGTTGATTTACATTGGGTGTATCGTTTCAAGGGAGAAGATGTTCCGCCAGCATTTGAAAATAAATATGGTCCTATGTTAAATGAAGTAGGAGAATTACCAAGTTTAAGAAAAAACACATTGCAAGAGTTAATGCAAGATTATGAAGCAGTGCAAAAATTGTTTTATGAAGAATGTATGACACTAACAGAAACTGATTTAATGCGGGAAGTTTTGTATGAAAAAGGCGAAACTGCGACAATAAGATGGGGAATATGGCATATAGCAGATCATAATCGGTATCATCAAGCTCATATCAGTCGTTTGAGGAAATTATACAGAGAATATAAACTACATATTCTTTAATTTTTGAATGAACGAACGCCCCTAAATAATAATTAAAGGAGGCGTTTGTTTTTATTCGTTCGCTTTTCTTCCCAAGCTATCATTAAATTTTTATGATAATCTTTTGGTTTCTCAATAGAAAACCAGTAAATTGAATGTGCAATAGTTGGTAGCCATCTTTTATAGCGGGTCGAGATTAAAGTAGATTTTGACCCTTGAAAATTTTGATATGTAATGGCCTCGATTTCATACCAATGCACTTTATTCCCATGTAAATCTACTACAATTCCTTCATCATCCCAAAGTGAAATGTAAGTTTGTATGTAGATTTTTCATCGCGTATACTAAAATATATGTCATAGAGATAAAAAATTAAATACAAGGGGTTTTACAATGAAAGCAATTGTTATAGGGATACTGGCATCATTTTTCTTTGCCTTTACCTTTGTTTTAAACCGGGCAATGGACTTAGAAGGTGGAAGCTGGATTTGGAGTGCATCATTACGGTATTATTTTATGGTTCCAATGCTATTACTTATTGTTATGTATAGAGGGAACTTAAAGCAACTCTTTCAATATATGAAAAACAATCCGAAAGAATGGTTAGTGTGGAGTATCGTTGGATTTGGTCTCTTTTATGCACCGCTTAGTTTTGCTGGAGCGTTCGGACCAGGTTGGCTTGTTGCATCAACATGGCAAATTACAATCGTTGCAGGGATTTTGTTAACACCATTTTTTACGGTGGATCCACTACATAAAAAACTTCCGATGAAGGAATTAGTTATGTCGGGCATTATTTTATTCGGTGTTGTTCTCATGCAAGCAGAACATGCTTCTTCATTAGGTATTCGTGAAACCGTTTTATGTGTAGTTCCTGTACTTATTGCAGCATTTGCGTATCCTCTTGGAAATAGAAAAATGATGCAAGTTTGTAAAGGGGAATTAGATGTATTTCAGCGAGTACTCGGTATGACATTAGCAAGTTTACCATTTTGGTTTTTATTATCTGGTTACGAAGTATCAACAGGCGGATTACCGTCAAGTAGCCAAGTTTTTCAATGTTTTATTGTAGCAGTTAGCTCTGGGTTAATCGCGACAGTATTATTTTTCTTTGCAACAGATCTTGTGAAAGATGATCCGCAAAAATTAGCAACAGTGGAAGCGACGCAGTCTGGTGAAGTTTTATTTGCGCTAGTAGGAGAGCTGATCTGGTTATCTGCACCAATTCCGTCATCATTATCTTGGATTGGTATGAGTCTCGTTATTATTGGAATGATACTTCATAGTTATGTGGCTGTCGTTGTAAAAAAAGAAGAAAAAATAACGGCGTAATGAGATTAGCTCTTTTTATTAAGAGTTAGTCTTTTTTTCATAGAAAGGGATGAAAATATGAATTTACATCGCGTTGAACAAATTGAAAAAGATTCAATATTAAATGTGCTACAATATGCCGTCGGTCCAAATGAAATAAGCTTAAAGAAAGCAGTATTATTTTATCAAAGTAATAAAGGGACTTTGTACAAATATGAAGAAAAAGCTTGTCTAGGTATTGAAGTAATCGGAGCAACTAAAGCACGAGTATGTCATATAGCAGTGGCTCCAGATTATCGTCAAAAAGGAATTGCACTGCAAATGATTAAAGAGATTGTAAGAGTATACCAATTGACTTATATAGAAGCGGAGACAGACGATGGGGCGGTAGAATTTTATAAAAGAATTGGTTTTCAAGTTAAAAGTTTAGGAGAAAAATATCCAGGGATAGAAAGATTTCATTGTTACATGAAAATATATAATTGTACATATTGAATATAGTTTGAAAAAAATAATAATTTCATTATATAATATAGGTATCTGGAAAAATATAGATAAAAGAAGATAGGTGTATAACACGTGAGAATGGAGAAAAGTAAGTTTATAAAAATAGCTACTTCAATAGGGGTGTCATCTTTTTTATTAACAGGTTGTAGTGATTATGAAGAAGAAACTGCTCAGCAAGAAAGTACAGCTGTTAAAACAGATGGTGCAAAACAAAGAAATGAACAAGAAACATTAAATTGTGATGATAAAGCCCCAACCAATGAAAATGTAGAGAAAGATGAGTTATGCAAGGAAAATAATCCGTCATTTTCATCTTATCATGAAAACTCTCATTTACCGATACTTCCATTTGTAGCAGGATATTTATTAGCGAGTAGAACTTCAAATATGAATTATACAGCAAAACCAAATTTAATGAAGAAACCGTATGCAAATAATGTTATTCCATATCGTGAAAAAGATGAGCGTAGAACAGGTGGCGGTAGTAGCGGTGGTTATACTGGTGGTTCTAACGGTAACAATAATACTTCCAATAAAGTAGATTTAAATAAACAGCAGCCAAATCCATCCAATAAAGTAACACCAGATACAAATACGCCAAAATCATCTACTACGCAAACACCGAAAGTAAACTCTGGTTCAAGTGGAATTGGAAACGCAAAAGCGCCAGCAGGATCCTAAAACGAAAGGGTAATGGAGTAATGTATACAGAACGAGAGCAAGAAGAGTATATGAAAGTATGGTTTTCACTTGCAGAAGAGGCTAGTAGGAATGGTTTCACTTGGCCTAGTCTGTTAGAGAATGAAGAATGGAATCAATATATGGCAACAGGGATGTATCGCATGCCAGCAAAAACTTATACTGCTATCTCAAAAGCGACAGAAGAAATCATGTATGTGTTATATAGAACGTATCAATATATTGTAAATACGACAGAAGATTTTCAAAAACTTGGATTCCCAGCTGAAGCGTGGGAAATGGCGAGAATGAAACATAATGGTTTATTTTCATATTTTACAAGGTTTGATTTTATCGTAAATGGTGACGATATAAAATTAATAGAAGTAAATTGTGATACGCCAACAGGCTATTTAGAACCGTCTGTCGCAAATGAAGTGTTATGCCGTTATCATGATGTAAATCACCCAAACCATATAGAAGAGCATATTGTGCAGGCATGGGAACAAATTAAACATGACTATCATATAGGCCCTGAAGAGACGATATATTTTACTAGTTATGATTGGCACGATGAAGATAGTCAAACGGTTCAGTTTTTAAGAACGTATTGCTTAAATCAGTCAACGGACTATGTAGGAATACAAGACATTGTCGTTGCGGAAGATGGTATATATACGCCGAGTGGAGAAAAAATAAAATATTTATATAGACTGTATCCAATAGAGTATTTAGTAACGGACGTTGATAAGAATGGAAAAAGGATTGGTTTACAATTTTTAGATCATATTGCGCAAGAAAGAGTGAAAATTATTAATCCGCCAGCCGCATTTGTTATGCAAAACAAAAGTGTACTCGCACTAATTTGGAAGCTTTATGAAGAAAGTGTTTTCTTTACAGAAGAAGAGCAAGACATTATTTATAAATACTTTCTACCAACATATTTTTCAAATAAGCGATTTCTAGAAAGACATGAATCATACGTTTCCAAACCTGTATTTGGTCGTGAAGGTGGCGGAGTATCTATATACGAAAATGATGAATTATTAGCTGAAGATAAAACAGAGTATTACTTTGAACAAAGGAAGATATACCAGCAATACATAGAAATGCCTGACTATACCATTGACACATGGGATGGTCCATATACTGGTAAACTATTAATTGGCTCTCACTGTATAAGCGGAAGAGCAGCAGGCTTATTTTTACGTGTAGGTGAGAAAATAACGGGAAACTTATCAATGTTTACTGGGGTTACAATTGAAGGATAAAGTAAACAAAGAGCTCATCATTTGTGATGAGCTCTTTCGTCTATGTATAAAACAGCTTTTTATGGTTGGATGTAAAATCTTCACTTTCTTTTTGTGTTTTAAATCTGGATATTATAATTTAAAAATTTTTTTGTGTAATAATATTACCATTTTTTATAGATATGAAAAATGATTAAGTTAAAAATTAAGAAAAATATGATAATATATTTATATAAAAGTTTAAATTTACGTAGCTAGTGGGGGAACCAATATGAAAATGAATGAAATAGTAGCAAGTACACAATTTCCAAATACAATCGAAACAATAACAAAAGATTTAAAAACATTAGGAGTCGAAAAAGGAATGACAATTATCGTTCATTCATCACTAAGTTCTATCGGGTGGATATCTGGTGGTGCGGTTGCTGTAGTAGAAGCATTAATGAAAGTTGTTACGGAAGAAGGAACGATAATAATGCCAACGCAATCTTCGGATTTGTCCGATCCGAAACATTGGTCAAGACCACCTGTACCGGAAGACTGGTGGCAAATTATCCGAGATAACGTCCCAGCATTTGATTCACGTATAACCCCAACAAGGGGAATGGGTGAAATAGTTGAATGTTTTCGTACATATCCGAATGTAGTACGTAGTAATCATCCGTTAGGAAGTTTTGCTGCATGGGGAAAACATGCAGTAGAAATAACAATGAACCATTCGTTATCAATGAGCTTTGGAGAAGAATCTCCATTAAGAAAAATATATGATTTAGACGGGTACGTATTATTAATTGGTGTTGGATATGATTCCAATACGTCTGTTCATTTATCCGAGGTGCGTTCTGGTGCATGTGAGTTAATACAAGTAGGAGCACCTATTATAGAAAACGGTGAAAGAGTGTGGAAAGAGTTTTTTGAAATGGATTACGAATCTGAGAAGTTTGTAGAAATTGGTGTGGAGTTTGAGCGAAAAGGAACTGTAAAAAATGGGAAGATAGGGAATGCAACGTGTCGTCTAATGAAACAGCGTGATATAGTTGACTTTGGAACAGAATGGTTTCGTAAGAAAAATTAGTAAGGGATGGTTACAATGAAGGGGAAAAAGGTATTAATTACGAGCGGTGGTTGTCTAGAAAAATGGGATCAAGTACGCGGGCATACGAATATGGCCAAAGGTACAATCGGAAGGATAATCGCAGAAGAACTTCTAGCTAAAGGGGCACATGTTATATATTTACACGGTTATTTTGCGGAGAAACCGAGTGATGTACATAGAGGGTTAGAATTACATCCATTTGAAGGAATCGTTGATTTACAAGATAAAATGAAAAGTATCATATCACATGAAAAGATTGATGCAGTCATTATGGCAGCGGCTGGATCAGATTGGATTGTGGAGAAAATTTGTGATCAAGATGGTAATGTTCTTAATATGAACGGAAAAATTTCAAGTGATATAGCACCGATTATTCACTTTCAAAAGGCTCCAAAAGTATTAAAACAAATAAAAGAATGGGACCCAGAAATAGTACTTGTTGGTTTTAAACTTGAAAGTGATTTAAATGAAGAAGAACTGTTTGAAAGAGCAAAAAATAGAATGAAAGAAGCAAGGGCGAATGTAATGATTGCGAATTCACCACATTCTTTATATTCGCGCGGAGCTGTGCATTATGTAATTGGACAGGATGGTAAAGGGAAATTGTGTAATGGGAAAGATGAAACAGCGAAAGAAATTGTCAAAAGCTTAGAGTTATTATGTAATCGTGTCACTGCTTTTTAAAATTAAGTTTTTAGATGAGAATGAATCCGCATAGTAATAAGTAAGCGAAACTTTAATTGGTGGGAATTTTACTTTTACACGAATGTGAAGCGTATACCAATCAAGAGCTATACACAGAATAATTGGTGAGGAGTGGATTCTATGGAACATTTATTAAAGCAAGCTATTAAACTTAGAAACGAAAAGAAATATGCGCAGTCTAAAGAGATGCTTATAGGATTAACAAACTTTACAAAGGATGCAGAAGTACTGTATCAGTGTGCGTGGATACATGATGTAATGGGGCTAGAAACAGAAGCAGTTCCGTATTATGAGCAGGCAATCGCAAATGGACTTGATGGCGAATCGCTTTGCGGTGCTTATATTGGTTTAGGAAGTACATATCGTTGTATAGGGGAATATGAAAAGGCAATTACAGTATTAGAAGCTGGGGTGAAAAAATTCCCAGAGAACGCTCCGATGAAAGTATTTTTATCATTAGCAAAATATAACGTAAACGATCACGAATCAGCGATGAAATTATTACTTGAAACTGTCGTGAAAGTAGAGGAAGTAAAAGAATTTGAACGTGCCATTTCATTTTATAAAGACCATTTAAATGAGGTTTTTAAATAAAGGAGTGAACGTATGGAGGTTACACTATCACGAAGGCGAAAAGGTGTTTGGATTGGACTCGTCTTTTTAATTATGCTACCAAACTATTTATTGTATGCCCTTCCAATTGTACCAGTTGCGCCGAAAGAAGTTGTGCTTGGGTCATTATTAGATTGCATGTTTGTCATTCCAATCATCACGTATTTCTTCATTATTCGAAAAAGATACTCGTTAACGTATATAGTTCCTGTTGTAATAGCTGGTTATATTTTTGCAAGATTTATTATTCCAAGTGACTATTTACAAGCTTTTTCATTCATCTCTTATATTATTGTTGCGGCTGAAATTGCATTTGTAGGTCTAGAATTATTCCTTCTCTATAAAATTGTTAGAGTGCTTCCTAAAATAATAAAAAAATATAAAGAATATAGAAGAGAAAATTATTCCTTTTCTTATGCAATTGATGCAGCGTTTGACGCCACTATGAAAAGAAGTAAGTTAGTAGATGTCATTCTAACAGAGTGTAAGTTAATCTATTATGCGTTTTTATCGTGGCGTGAAAAAGTACCAACAGGTAAATCTGTATACTCATATCATAAAAAGACTGGTGCTATAGGTGTGTATATCATGATTATTCATGCAACAATAATTGAAAGCATTGGTTTTCATTATTTACTACATCAGTGGAATCCAGTAATAGCATGGATTTTACTTATTTTAAATGTATACGCGATGATTTATTTTATAGCTGAAATACAAGCGATGCGCAAAAATCCCCTTGTCGTAACAGAAGAACAAGTAGTCATTCAAATCGGATTAGGAAAGAAAATTGTTATGCCATTTACACAAATTGATAATATTGCGTTCTACAAGGGTGAATTGCTAACGGCAAAAGAAAGGAAACAGGTATTGGATGCAACTGTTAAGGAAAAGTTAAAACATGAGTAATAGTGCTGTTAGTTACATAAAAACAAATGAGCTTCCGTTAGAAGTGAAAAAATATGAAACATGGATAGTGAAAAACTCTTTCTAAATAAGAAGGAGTTTTTATTATATACTTTTATAACTCATTATATAAAAAACTATATACTTCTTTATCACTACATAAATGGATATAATTGAGGATAGAACTAGCATAAGGGGAAACAAAATAATGAATAAGTTACTTACATCGAAAATTGAAATTATAGAAAGAAAAATCCGGTATAACTCAACAATAGTAGATCACAATTGCTTATTACTTGAAAAGCAATCACAAAGTATCGTTTTATTTCACGAGGTGCAGTATTCATTTACAATGACTGCAAATGATACTAAGTTAACAATCCCAAAAGGAAGTTATACAATCGCATATTACTGGAAAGATCGTCCGTACAATTTATACGTATGGAGAGATATAAAAGGAAAGTATTTAGGTTCCTATTTTAATATTGTAAAAAACACACAAATAAAAGATGAAGTGGTTTCCTTTGAAGATTTAATCATCGATATTATGGTACTTCCAAATGGAGAATACTTCATATTGGATGAAGATGAATTACCAGAACCATTAGGGAATTTCGAAGGTGGTTATGTGAGGAAAGCTCTTTATGGATTAAAAGAAATCATTCAAAAAGAGCTGCCACCAATAGTTTTGGAGACAGCCAGGGTGCAGAGGAAATAAAATTTAATTACATAAATATTTTGAATGGGGAATGAGTAGTCTCAAGTTATATGATCTAACTTTTTTAATAAATCTAAGGTTAGTAGCATATTTCTTGAAATTACTCTTTTTTTTGTAGAAATTTCGTCGCTTAGTTATTAAATCCCATCAAATGCATTTAACGTGTGAGTTTTCTTATTGGTTACAGTGGATTAAAAATCAGAAAAAATAGTAAGTAAATGATATCGTTCAAATAAACAACAGTAAAAATATTCAAACGAATCATATGTATGTTTTGATAAAACCTAGTTGACTTATCGGAAATATTTGTATAATATGTACTTAATTCCATAACGTATTGCTGATTGGAGAAACCAAAGGCATTTTATCTGTTGATAAAATGCCTTTGGTTTTTTTATTGCACAAATACTGAATCTGTTCATTTATATGAATCATTTTAAGGAGGAGAAGAAATGACTGTTTCAATTGATGGGGTATCAAAATATTTTTTGAAACAAACTGGTACTGTTCAAGTATTAGAGAATATTAATTTTCAATTAGAGAAAGGGGATTTTGTTACAGTAATTGGTCCGAGTGGGTGCGGAAAAAGTACATTACTAAAAATTGTTGCCGGTCTAGATAATGATTTTGAAGGGGAAGTTGTTATTGACGGGGATCCTATCTTAAAACCGAGTAAGAAACAAGGTTTTATTTTTCAAGAACATAGGCTTTTTCCATGGTTAACAGTTGAAGAAAATATAGCGGCAGATTTGTCGTTAAAAGATAAGTATGTGAAAGATAAGGTGAGAGAATGGGTTGAAATCGTTCGGTTAGATAGCTTTGAAAAATCGTATCCGAAAGAGATTTCAGGCGGGATGTCACAACGTGTTGCGATAGCGAGAGCGTTATTAAGAGATCCGAATGTATTATTACTTGATGAACCTTTTGGAGCGCTGGATGCTTTTACTCGAAGTCATTTACAAGAAGTATTGCTAAATATTTGGGAGCAGAAGAAAACAACAATGATATTCGTTACACATGATATAGACGAAGCGATATATCTTTCAAACCGAATCATCATTATGAGTGCAAAACCAGGGAAAATACATAAAGTGATTGAAAATAATTTGCCTTATCCGCGAAATAAAACTTCTCAATCGTTCCAACAACTTCGAACGAAAGTATTACAGCAGTTTGAATATGGAGGGTTGATTCAAACAAGTATATAGGAAAAGGGTGATTTTATATGTATAAAAAATTAAAAATTCTTTCTTTTGCTTTAGCTATATCAGTATTTTTATTAGGATGTGAAAAAAGTACAGCAAGTAGTAAGAAAGAAGATGTAACAATAGAAATTGGTATACAGCAAGGATTAAGCCCGCTATTACTAGCAAAGAAAAAGGGATGGTTTGAAGAGGAGTTTAAAAAAGAAGGAGTTAAAGTGAAATGGACAGAGTTCCAAAGTGGACCTCCTTATTTTGAAGCAATCGCATCAAACCGGTTAGACTTTGGTGAAGTAGGGAATTCTCCAGTCATTTCAGCGCAAGCAGCAGGTATTGGATTTACCGAAATCGCCAATACAAGTTATGCGAGAAAAGGAACTGGAATTCTCGTTCAAAAAGATAGTAAGATTGCGAGTGTAAAAGATTTAAAAGGTAAAAAAATTGCAGTAGCAAAAGGAAGTAGTGCCTTTAATTTATTATATCGAGCACTTGATAAAGAAGGTATTGATGCAAAAGATGTAAATGTCATTCAATTACAACCAGATGAAGCGCAGCCTGCATTCGAATCAGGATCAGTAGATGCATGGGCGATTTGGGACCCTTTCATATCATTACATACGTTAAATAAAGGTGCGAAGGTGATTGCAGACGGTGAAACATTAAATGTCTCTTCACCAGAATTTTTAATTACGAGGACAAAATTTGCGAAAGAACATCCAGAATTAGTTGAGAATTTCCTCAAAGTTTATGAGAAAGCACGTGTATGGCAAGATGCTAACTTAGATGAAGCAATAAAAGTATACACTTCTGTAAAAAAGATAGATGCAGAGATTGTAAAAGAAGTGTTTAATCACGACAAACCAATTTTAGTTCCGGTAACTAAGGAAATAATAGCAGAACAACAAAAGACTGCGGATTTTCAATATAAGCTCGGTTCTATAAAGAAAGAAATTAAGACGGAAAAAGTTGTAGATAATTCTTTCGTAGAAAAAGCATTGAAAGCGAAGTGAAAAGAGGTTTTGTAAAGTGGAAAATACGAAAGCTGTTATGAAACCAGCGAGTATAACGATTAAGAAAAATGGCATAAAGAAGGTACGAAAGTTAAATGTAAAAGTTTTAGTAAGGGCGATTACTATACCGGTTATTATATTAATAATTTGGCAGTTGGCTGGCGTATTCGGTCTTGTTTCTAAAACAGTTTTACCAACACCATTAGATATTTTTCTAGCTTTCCAAGAGCTTATTAAAACAGGAGAGTTATTCGGCCATTTAAGTATTAGTGTATTCAGGGCTGCGGCTGGTTTCTTTATTGGTGGGGGCTTAGGAATCATTTTAGGAACGATTGTTGGATTTTCAACGAGAAGTGAGCAATATTTAGACCCATCTGTGCAAATGTTAAGAACTGTACCTCATTTAGCTGTTGCGCCGCTTTTCGTATTATGGTTCGGTTTTGGTGAAACATCAAAAGTGTTATTAATTGCAGATGGTGCATTTTTTCCTTTATACGTAAACGCATTTTTAGGTATTAGAGGTGTGGATTCAAAGTTATTTGATGTTGCGAGAGTGTTAGAGTTTAGTAAAAGAAAATTAATCACGAAACTAATTTTACCAGCTGCATTGCCTAACCTTTTACTAGGAGCAAGGTTATCGTTAGGTGTTGCGTGGGTGAGTTTAGTAGTAGCAGAACTTATGGGGTCTACAGAAGGTATTGGCTATATGATTATGGATTCAAGGCAATTTTCAAATACAGATATCGTATTTGTCGGCATAATTATATTTGCATTTGTTGGAAAGTTTTCTGACTCTCTAGTACGTTTACTAGAAGTGAAGTTTTTAAGATGGCGAGATAACTTTAAAGGTGAGACAGGGAATTAACATATAAATTATTAGGGGTAATTTATATAGAATGTGTTAGTATACGATTCAAAATAAATAAGGGGTGTGTAAAGGTATGGAATTATTATGGTTTATTCCGGCTTATGGAGATGGTCGATATTTAGGAACGACAAAACGAGGAAGAGCAGCTGAATATGGTTATTATAAGCAAGTTGCTGCGGCAGCTGATTATTTAGGATATACGGGTGTTTTACTTCCAACTGGTCAAGGATGTGAAGACCCTTGGGTGTTAGCTTCAGCTCTTGCTGCTGAAACAGAAAAACTAAAATTTTTAGTAGCAGTGAGACCAGGACTAATGTCCCCTACAGTTGCAGCGAGGATGGCATCTACATTTGATAGAATTTCACATGGGAGGCTGCTTATTAATGTAGTAGCTGGAGGAGATCCAGTTGAACTACAAGGAGATGGATTATATCTTGATCATGATGAAAGATATGAAGCAGCGGATGAATTTTTAAAAGTTTGGAAATCGACATTGCAAGGTGAAACGATCTCTTTAGAAGGAAAACATATTAAAGTTACAGATAGTAAAGTTGTATTCCCACCAGTTCAAATACCATATCCTCCTATATATTTCGGAGGATCGTCAGCTGCTGGAAAAGAAGTAGCAGCTGAACATAGTGATGTATATTTAACGTGGGGAGAGCCGCCAGAGCAAGTGAAAGAGAAAATAGAAGAAGTAAGAAAACTTGCAGAAGAGAAGGGGCGTACAGTGCGATTTGGCATTAGATTACACGTAATTGTAAGAGAAACAGAAGAAGAAGCATGGGAAGAGGCAGAACGTTTAATTCAATATGTGGATAATGAAACAATTGAGCTTGCTCAAAAGACATTTGCAAGATATGATTCGGTTGGTCAAAAACGGATGACCCATTTAAATAAAGGTACGAGAGAGTCGTTAGAGATAAGCCCTAATTTATGGGCTGGAATCGGACTTGTAAGAGGTGGGGCAGGTACTGCACTTGTAGGCAATCCGCATACAGTAGCAGAAAGGATAAAAGAATATGAATCGTTAGGAATTGATACGTTTGTTTTATCAGGATATCCGCATTTAGAAGAAGCGTATGAAGTGGCAGAATTGTTATTCCCATTATTGAAAGACGAGAAGAAAGAAGAAAATAAAATTGTTGGTGAAATGATTGCTGATGCATATGCATTAAAAAAATAGTGAGAAATAAAGTTTCACTTATTTATTGCTCCATTTTGTTTACTGCCTGTTAACACGGGATAAAAAACCCGCAAGTTATTCGCTTGCGGGTTTTCATCGTAAATTATTAGAAAATATGGTAAAATTAAAGGGTAACTTAAGGTGCGGTTGGTTGTTCAATTATCACTTCTCCGAGTAGGAGGGGGGTGATAATACGTGAGTGAAATAGCGTTGCTACTGCAGGGTGGACTGTTTCTCGTTGCATTGTTAACGTTCGTCGTCGTTTTAATAGACAAGCTCAAAAAATAACAACCCACCTATGCCTATAGAATGTGGGTTGTTTTGTTTGTAAGAAACAAATAGGATAAATGAACAATCCAATCTGCTAAGTTACGTGGACTAGTGTGTAGCCGCACACTAGTCTTTTTTATTTATATACAATTTATAATTGGTTTATGTGATTGTATTGTTCTTTTCATACTCATTATAACACAGTGTCTTTTCATCAAGAAAGGAGACCGTATGTTCTGGTCTCTGTTATATAGTAGGTGCTTTTTCTTTAAACAGCCCATCCATATACTGTTTTAAACTTTGGACATAAAATTTCTGTGTATTCACATTATTTACACCGACAATGGGTGATGGAAGGTCAAATCTTTTTTCTGATAAATGAACGACAACATCAAAAATGTCAAACAAACGAATGAAGCAAAACAGACCGTCTTTATCGCTAAGTAAAATAAAGTAATGATTTTCACTACTTGTATTTAGCGTATTCCATAAAGAACTTTTGCTTAAATCACGTACAATGCTTTTTTCTTTTAGTTCCACGAAATCTGCATTTGAGAGAATGGTAGAGATATCAATCGCATCTTGATCTTCAAAGTAGCCATCAACTGTTTGTACAGCGAATGTATAAGCCATTTTTAATATACTCATTTTATATTTACGGTTATCCAATAGCAATTCACGTTGAATAGAACTGGCTACTTTCGTTACACATTCCTCTTTCCAAATTTCATTATGTAAGGAAATATCGTGCTTTTTACATAGTTTCATAATTAATGCATTAGAATAAAGAATTTCGTCGCTTACTTCGACAACATCAGTCTCAGCAGCTGCAAGTTCCTCACCGTGCTCATTCGTATAGAGTGGGGAATCAATTTGTCTTTTCATTTGTTCAATCTTAAATTGACTCAATTTATGCCTAATTAAAGGACGATCAATATTTGTTGTCATTTGTTCATGACAAGTATCACAAATTGAGTTTGTGAAATAATATCCACATAATATTTCTGGAATGACATATTGTTCACTAAGTTCTTTCGTATCTTTTCTGCAAATGATGCATTGTGTCATTTTTATCACCTTTACCTGCAAATTTGTATGTAATCTCATTGTAGTGTATTTATTGGTATTTTGGAATATTGTAAAGGAAAATATTATGTGAAATTCATACTTATTTTGGTACAATGAAGAGAAGTGCTAGTTTAAAGGAGGCCATTTTTTTGAAATCAAAAGTGCACTTTTGGACATTAGAAGTGCTAATGGTTGTAGGAATCATATTTATTTGCACAAAAATATCATTTTTATTTCAACCGATTGGTATCTTCATATCAACATTATTTTTCCCAATCTTAATCGCGCTTTTTTTATACTTCATATTTAATCCTGTATTAATCTTTTTGGAGAATAAAAAAGTACCTAGAAATTTAGCGATATTGCTGTTATATCTTTTTATCATAACATTAACTGCAGTTGGCGTTGGAGTAGTTGTTCCTACGATTTCACAACAGCTAATGGACTTAGTAAAAAATATGCCAGGCTACATAAAAGAGGGAAAAGTATACATACAAGAATTATCACATCATAGGTTGTTTGAATGGTTATCTACACAAAACTACGTTTCCATTGAAACAATTGAAAAAAATGCGATTGAATACTTAAAAGATATACCAAATACAATTACGTCGAGTGCAACGGCTTTATTTGGTATTATCACGAACGTTGCATTAGTTGTATTTACTGTACCGTTCATTTTATTTTACATGTTTAAAGATGGACATGCCTTTCCAGGGAAAGCGGTAAGTTTATTACCAGAGTCTTACCGTGAAGAGGGGCTTCGTATCATTAAGGAAACGAACGAAACATTATCTGCATATATTCAAGGGCAAGCGCTCGTTTGTATATTTGTAGGTGCGTTTACTTTTATCGGTTATTTAATTATCGATTTACCGTACGCTTTCGTTTTAGGAATTATTGCAGCATTTACAAACATCATTCCTAACTTAGGTCCATTTATCGGAGCAGCACCAGCTGTTATTGTAGGACTGTTCGTATCTCCGATGCAAGCCTTATACGTAATTATTATCGTAACAATTGTACAACAGTTTGAAAGTAATATTATTTCACCACGTATTATGAGCTCGAAATTAAACATCCACCCATTAACAATTATTATCCTAATTTTAGGGGTAGGTAACTTTGCTGGAATCATCGGAATGATTTTAGCAGTACCAGTTTATGCAGTAACAAAAACAGTTGTTTCAAACTTAGTGAGATTGTTTAAAACGAAGAGAAGTAATCGGAAATAGTAAAACCTGAGAAAGATACACCTCTTTTTAAGTGGTGTATCTTTTGTTTATAAAAAAATAATTAAAAGCGGGTTGATTTGATTTTATTATATATTTTTTATACATCAAATTCAGCGATGAACTTGTGTGATATAAGCTCTATAAAACTATGTGGAATCCCTCTGAACTATCCAAATCATTTCCTTACAGCGTGCTATCATCATCATAATCGACTCCTTTCAATTCTATATAGTTAAACGATTAAAGGTGAGTGTAGTATTTGCTTCTACGATCTCGAATTTCATCAATAACTTGTTTATATTGTCTTTCTTGTTTTAATTCATTTTGAGATATTGTTTCTTTTTGAATCGTAATCGTTAAAAAGAATAGGTGAAACTTCATATGTGAATTCCTCCTTTCGAATTGGAATTACAGATGACTACAGTAATGACTTTGTCTTTCTTTTACAGAATCCATAGCCTGATTAATTTGTCGTTCATGAAGCATTTCAGACTCAGAAAATTTATTTTTTTGAATGGTAATGGTTAAAAAGAATACTTTAAATTTCATAAAATAATTGCCCCTTTATAAGTGATTTAGAAAAAACGAGTGTAATAAGAAATTACAGGTGACTACAGTAATGACTTTGTCTTTCTTTTACAGAATCCATAGCCTGATTAATTTGTCGTTCATGAAGCATTTCAGACTCAGAAAATTTATTTTTTTGAATGGTAATGGTTAAAAAGAATACTTTAAATTTCATAAAATAATTGCCCCTTTATAAGTGATTTAGAAAGAACGAGTGTAATAAGAAATTACAGGTGACTACAGTAATGACTTTGTCTTTCTTTTACAGAATCCATAGCCTGATTAATTTGTCGCTCATGAAGCATTTCAGACTCGGAAAATTTATTTTTTTGAATGGTAATGGTTAAAAAGAATACTTTAAATTTCATAAAATAATTGCCCCTTTACAAGTGTTTTAGAAAAGACGAGTGTAATAAGAAGATTGGCGTTCTTTTACTTCGTCCATAATATTTTGGATGTGTTGCTCACGTAAAATCTCTTTCTGTGAAAGTTTACGTTTTTGAATGGTGATTGTTAAAAAGAATGCTTTAAATTTCATGAATATATTACCCCTTTAAAATATATTTTTAATACATTTGAGTGTAGTATGAACTTTTAATGTCAGTTATTTTATCAGTCAGTTGTTTTAACTGTTGTTTACGATTGATTTCATTTTCAGATAAATTATTTTTTTGAAGTACAGTCGTAAAAAAGAAAATATGAAAAGTCATAAATGAATTCCTCCTTTCGAAAAGGAATTACAGGTGATCACAGTAAAGTGCTTGGCGCTCCTTAACATCATTCATAGCTTTTTCAATTTGCTCATTATGAAGAATTTCATCTTTGGAAATTATATTTCTTTGAATCGTAATACTTAAAAACAATACGCTAATAGTCATTGAATGTTGCTCCTTTCTTAGAAAAATAATGTAAGAGACTAAAAAATCGCGCAAAAAAACCACAGGAAGATACAGTTCTCCTATGGCTGGGCGTGAAAAAGCCACAGGAAAGTATACGGCCTCCTGTGGCGAATTTATGAATTAAATGAAATAAAGTACGATTTTCAATTCTCCATTAGGGTGGTCGAATTCATATTTAATTGTCCAGAAAACACAGGTGCAGTTAACGCTAAAGTTAATGCATGTAATTGTAATTTCATCATTTCCTTCGACCTCCTTTTAGAATTTTTTTCTTACGTTAGTAAGTATATACAATTAATGGATAATTGTAAACATAAAAAATGAAAATTTTTAATTTTGATTAAAATGCGTATATTTAAAAGGGATTTGAAAGTAAATATTGTAATTAACGAAATATCGATAAAAATGGGGGATGCTAAATGAAATATATGCATCATAACATGATCGTTATGCTAACAATTTTTTTATTCATTGCGGCTTGTTCTAATGGAGAAAGAATAAAAGATATATATGATATTAGGTCAGATGATTTTAAGAAATATACTGGGACATACGTTGGTAATAATTCAGATGTGGTTGCAATTGTTAATCATTTACCCGGTGGTGGAACAGTTCAAAGTATAAGTTTAGAAAATGAAAATATAAAAGTGAACTATGGCGCAAAAGAAAGTGGGGCTTTTACAGAAGAAATGATTGAGACGTATTGGTTTGATGAGAAGGATACGATGAAGAAGAATTTTTTCTTTAATGCTATATATTTAGTGATTTTAGTGCCAAATGCAAAAATTTATGAGTTTCAGGTAGAGAATAAAAACTTTAAGATAACGAGGGAAGAAATGTTATCAATTTTGCATAGAATATTCGATGATTTTCCAAAAGAAAAAGATATATGGGATAAAAATAAAGTTATAAAGTTCTTTAACGGCAATGAAGAAAAAATTAAAATGCTTGTGGAAGATAAAGATTTTCGGAAATCTTTATTTGCTAAATATCCAGTGAGCCAGTTGAAATAATGGAGAGGAGAAGATGGAGTTACTAGAAATACCTAATTTCATATTAGTTTCGATAGTTCTTATTTGCATATATATTGTAATTAGCGCTCTATTTATTCGTAAGGTTTCGTTTGAAGATACAATTTAAATACAATTATTTTAGGGGAGAAGGAAGAGTGAATGGGAGATACTTCTTCATTAATAACCGTTTTTTTATGCATTGCACTACTAATATTTTGGCGTCGTTATCGCTCCATGTATAAGCCAATAAAGGGATCGGGAAAACGTATTTTATGGCCATTACTATTTTTAACACCAGGTATTGTATGGTTTTTAGGTCCCGTACATCCAGCTGTACTACAAGTGGCTATAGCAGCATTTATTGGGATTCTTTTCTCTGTACCACTTATAGCACTAACAAATTATGAGCGAAGAGATGATGGGAATATTTATACGAAAAAAAGTGCAGCTTTTTTAATTACTTTTATTGCACTTGTCGTTTTAAGATATGGTTCAAGACAATTTATCGTTGATTTAGATCAACAAACGATTGGTTTATTATTTTACGTTGTTGCTGTCTCGTATATTATTCCATGGAGAATTGCTTGTTATATAAAGTTTAGGAAAGTTTGGCGGGAAAATAATAATCATGCTATATGAAAACTTCTCATTTGAGAAGTTTTTTTATTTTTATAGGTAAGCAAAACAAGTTGTTGAAGGGCAGGCTGTCATAGAATCTGATACATATTATAATGAGGAAAAGTTGAGGGGATAAAAATGCGTACAATTTTACTTTTTCTAAACAACATGTCCATCGATAAAATAGAGAACATTAGACATAAACATGATCCTTTATTTGGATTAATTCCACCGCATATAACAATCGTATTCCCGTTTAAGAGTAATATTTCAAATGATGAATTAAAATCTCATATTTTTAATGTATCAAAAGGGGGAGGCAAAATTGAAATTGAGTTTGCAAATCGTATCACTAGCGTAGGAAACTATTTGTTTTTAGAAGTTGATAGAGGAAGAAAACAAATAGAAGAACTACATGATAGGCTGTATACAGGACCTTTATTACAATTTTTGAAAGAAGACATTCCGTACATCCCGCATGTAACAGTCGGAAGAAAAGAAAGTGCCAAATTAGCTGCTGAAGTAGTGAAGGAGATTCCTAGTTTTCATGGGAAGTTAAATTGTGTGATTGATAGAATAAGCGTGGAGCGAATTGAAGAGAACGGGGAATCAATTATTGAATTTGAAGTGCCATTTTTAAAAAGCTGACAAAAGTCAGCTTTTTATTTCGTAGCATGAAGTAATGCACCAATTGCACCGCTATTACCACCATCTTGTAAAAAGATTGGTGTTTTATTTTGATATTCGGTGTAGCTACTTATAATATGTTGAAGTTGTACGTTATTACATAAAGTCGAACCAATATAAATAATATGTTTAATGTTTTTTGTTTCAGCGAATTGAAGGCTTAATGCAGTAACGACTTCACCGACAAGTCCTTGTATAGTAGCAAGTATGTCTGAGCTATTATATTTCGATTCTGAAATAGCGGCTTTACCAAAATTGCTAGCAGTTAAGCTATTATCAATAGGTGAGAGAATACCACCATAAATATCTCCAACCGTAATATCTAGTTCTTTTCTAGATCCTACTTTTGTTAGAGGAATTACATCTTCAAAATGATCTATATTTGTTAACAATTTTGAAAGTCCCATAATAGTCCCACCGCCAACTCCGGTTCCACCAGCGCGAATATATTGTTCATTATAAACATAATGGATAGAAGTACCTGTACCGATATTGGTTAAAATAAAATTGTTTATAGTGTGTTTTTCTTCTTTTAATATGTATTGGACACCTGCAAGAGTAGATTCAAATTCGTTTAGCTCTATTATTTTATATGAACCTGTAAGCAGATGCTGTAATAGTTTCGATTTACCACCCGTAATACATATTTGTTTTATGCCATTGTTGTTTTTAATCCAATCTAT
The DNA here is from genome assembly GCF_001816185.2 of Bacillus sp. RZ2MS9. Taxonomy (NCBI): domain Bacteria; kingdom Bacillati; phylum Bacillota; class Bacilli; order Caryophanales; family Bacillaceae; genus Bacillus; species Bacillus sp. RZ2MS9. Next base: position 2,803,844 of record NZ_CP049978.1, on the reverse strand, counting down.
TATTTTATGTTGTTCATGTGAATAAAATTTTTCAAAAGTTAATAGCTTTTTTTCGTTAAAATAAGCTATTTTCGTTAATGTGCCTCCAGCATCGATACCGATAGTACGTTCCATTTTCCTGCTCCTAACTACGTAATATGTTTTCCTATTTACTTAATTGGTTGAGAATAGATATTTCCAACTGATATAAGGAACACTTTAATCTGCTTGATATATTAATAGTTTTTCTATAGTTACAATAGGCTGGTCGTTTACAGTTGCAATACCTTTACCAAGAATAAAACCTCGGCGATTGCGCGTTAGCTCATAATGTAAATCAAGTTTATCACCGGGATATGCTTTTCCGTGGAATTCAACTCCATCTAAAGAGGAGAGAAATCCTAGTCCTTCAGAATCACTTGTATGTACAAATGCACTAAGCTGGGCAAGTGATTCTACAATTAACATATGAGGCATATGTTTTTGACTATCATTTATAAACCATTCGTTATTTGTAATGAGTTTATATCCTGTAACGGATTCACCTTGTTTTACATTTGTTACTTTATCAATCATTAAAAATGGATAACGATGGGGAAGCGTGTCTTTAATATGCATATGAAAGTACCTCCAATTAATAATACCCCTGCTAAAGTTAAGCAGGGGAGTGGGAACTAATTTTTAACTAATTCATCTACTTTTTCAAGGACGAAAATGCCGCTATTTCTAATATTTTCAACAACTTGTTGCAACACTTCTTTATCTTGAACGAGTGCAATACGTACGAAGCCTTCTCCATGAGGTCCAAATGCATGACCAGGTGTAACAACGACATTCGCACGATCCATTAATGCATAAGCGAAGTCTAGAGAAGTCCATCCTTGTGGAATTTCAGCCCAGACAAACATACTACCAGCTGGCTTATCGACATTCCAGCCAAATGTTCGGAATCCATCGACTAAAGTATCTCTCCGTTCTTGATAAATATCGCGGTTTTTCTCACAAAATGCAGCGCCATTTCTTAGTGCTACAGATGCCGCTTTTTGAATTGGTAAAAATACACCGTAATCGGTATTAGATTTAAATTGAGTAAGTGCACGAACAATTTCTTCGTTTCCAATCATATATCCAATACGGCTACCTGCTAAACTATAACTTTTTGACAAAGAATTGATTTCTACACCAACTTCTTTAGCACCAGGTACAGAGAGAAAGCTAATTGGCTTATTACCATCGAAATAAAATTCAGCATAAGCAAAATCATGGACAACGATAATATTATGCTTTTTCGCGAATGCGATTACTTCTTTAAAGAAATCTTCATGAGCCATTGCTGGAACGGGATTCCCTGGGAAGTTTAAAATCATCATCTTCGCTTGATCGGCAATTTCTTCAGGGATGACTTCTAAGTCTGGTAAGAAATCATTCTCTTTCTTTAAAGGCATGTAGTAAGATGTTGCACCAGCCATTTGAATACCTGTTTCATAAGCTGTATATCCTGGATCAGGAACTAATATAATATCACCTGGATTTGCATAAACCATAGGTAAATGAACGAGCCCGTCTTGTGAACCCATTAATAATAAAACTTCTTTATCCGCATTTAATAAAACGTTATGAGTGTTGTTGTAATATTCAGTTACAGCTTCGTGAAATTCTTGAATACCTGATAATGTATACCCATAGCTCTCTTTTTCACTCGCTGTATGTACCATTGTTTCTCTTACAAAATCAGCGGGCGGCATATCAGGATTTCCGATGCTCAAATCAATCATGTTATGACCTGCTGCAATTTTTTCTTTTTTATAGGCTCCTAATTCACTAAATATAGAAGATTGGAATGCTTTCATTCTAGTTGCTAACGTGTAAGTCATCAAAACCCCTCCTAAAAACAGTGCTTTCATTCTGCGTTTTTAATTATTCTGAAAACACATGTTTACATTTTATCATTTTTTTATGAAAATTAAAACGATTGACAAATTTAGAGGGAGGATTAGCCTATTTTGAAAAGTAACGATGTAAATAGCGTAGATGTGTTAATTGAAATGTCTATTATAGGATTCATTTTATATAACTTAAGATATTTTCTAGTTTTTATTAAGTATATTTCTCATGTTTTGAATAAAAAAGAATACGAAAACAAGGGCTATTTTTGCGGACGATTTCTAAAGTGAAATAACGCAGAAAATATTTTCTGCGTCTCCTCTGAAATGTAATCATTTCTTTTTATATGTGCATAATTTTTCGGCTGTCAAAAAGTATACATTTAATGTACCGTCGGCAACTTTTAAAGTTTGGTCCGATGTAAATGAATTACCATAATCAATGTGATATACATTAGAATTTTTGACAAATGAGCCTTTATATAAATCGTCTTTATTCTTTGTTGTTTGCATTTCTACTAAATTTTGCACAATTTCCTCTTTATTTTCTTTTTTGACAACTGTTTCAAATTTATAATATACAGGGCATTCACCTTTTTTATTGTCAACGACTTCCCAAGAACCGTATATATCGTTATTGCTGCATCCACTAAGTAGGATGATTAGTATAGGAATTGTAAGTAGAACCTTTTTCATTTTGTGCTCCTTTCTTTTAAATTTGAATAAACGTGCGAATACGATAGGGATATTATAATAAATAAAGTTTAAATTTTTTTAAAGAATTATTTAATTTCATATAAAAATTTAGGAGAAATTAAATAAGCATGAATCTAGTGTAAAGTCAGATTCATGCTAGTACTATAGCCTATGTTATGTCTTTTTTGAGGATAAATAAAGAGGAAAGCAGAATCACTATTCCATTTAATATATATACGCTTGCGGTCATAAAGGCTAACGTACCTGCGCCAAATCCTGCTTTATCGAATATAGAAGCAAATGTTGCGATAGTCAAAAAGATAATGGGAGTCAGTAGTAAAAATATGAAACCTGCCACGATTCTTTTTTTAAAACTATGTCCAGATAAGGAAATGGCTAAAAAGTTTAGGATGCTAAACAGAGCAATTGCAAAGAGCAGGACAATAAATACTTCGATGCCATCAGACATTTTACCACTCCTTTTATAAAGAGTACTTTTTATAATCTATTCGAAATAAAAGGGGGATACTCCTTTAGGTAATTTCAATAAACGTAATAAATAGGCGTATTATAAAACAAAGAAGTATGGATTCAATATTAGACCCATACTTCTTTGTTTATTTTATAAATTTGCAGATTGCGAATGCTGTTTTTCATAATGTTTCTGCTTAGAAAGGGAAATAGAAATAATCAATAATGAAACGACTCCAAAGATGAGAACCATATATTGTAACCCAATTGTATCTAAGAAGAAGCCTGTGCCAAGTAAGACGATTTGGAACATAACCCTCTCAAACATATTACGGAATGAGAAGAGGCGACCGTGATAACTTTTTTCCACTTTCGTTTGGAAAATCGTCGACATAATAGGGAAGAAGCAGCCAACACTAAACCCAAACAAACCAAATGATGTAAGAGCCATCCATTTTATATCGCTAAAGAACAATGACAGATGTGCAAAAGCAGTACAAACTGCGAAGAAATATAGTAATTTTTCAGGTTTGAAATGATCAGATAGACGTTTAATTACGAAGGCACCTAACATAAATGCGACACCTTCAATTGTATATATGAACCCTTTAATCGTAGGATCATGTTGCATTTCGCTAATGTTAATAACCATTAAATTAAACCCAGCTATAAATAATAGAGGGATGATACTTAATATAAGTGCTGTAAAAGCAATAGGAATTCCTTTTAAAATACGAAATACTTCCATAAAGCTATTATCTTTTGCAGCTTGTTTACTTGGTGTTGTTGATTTCTTGTCTTCGAATTGTAGGAAGAAAGTCGAGAGGAATAATAAGGCGTATGCTGCCATTGAGAAGGCATACATGTACTGTAAACTCATCACAACTAAAAGAATTCCACCTAGTGAAGTGCCTGCAATACGAGCAATTGTACCAACATTCATATGTACACCGTTCATTTGTAATAACTCATGCTCACGTACGATGAGTGGAATTACAGATTGTAATGCAGGGAAATAAAATGCTGCTGAAATTTGAAGAGCAACCATAAATGCGATCATAAATGCGATACTTTCAAATTGAATAGCAAAAAACATGAAAATAACACTTAAAACTCGACCAAACCCAGCGTAAAGAAGAACTTTTTTCTTTTCATACTGATCGATGACACGGCCAGCCATAGGTCCAACTAGAACACCGGCTAATAGTCCGATAAATAATATAACTGATTTCATGAAATCAGAAGGGACATATTTTTGCATAAATTCAAGGTTGCCAAGAATACCAAGCCATAATCCTAGACCTGCAATAAACTCCCCAATTAGAACAATCCAAACGTTTTTATTACGCCACATAACATAAAACCTCTCCGTCTTTTAAAAATGAAAAACTCGTATATAAAACCTCCTTATTTATGCACTATTTTCATACGAACTTTTTTAGAGTCAGAGTCTATATTACGTGTTTCATAATTGGATTTCAATCTTTTTGATTTGTCAAAAATTTGATGTGTTAATTGATGAAATAAGTGAATCAAAACGTAAAAAATTTATGATTAAAGCTAATAGAAAGTAAGGATACATATAAAAAAGCAAGAACGTATAACTACGCCTCGCTTTTCTCAAGTACAAAATTAAATATTAGATTCACTTAGCAACATTTACGCTCTTGTCCAATAGCTAAAGCGCTAAAAGATAATGGGCCAACAACTTCTGCGCTTGCACCACTAGTAAGGTTTTCTACAGTTAATGAATATTCGTGTGTTCCACTGCTAACGTTTTGATCTATAGCTTGAAATGTTTGTACGTAGAATTGTTCAGAATCTGTAGATTCAATACCTACTTGTGCATTAAAAATTTCAATGTTATCACGGAAAATCCGGAATAAAACTTGTGAAGTCTCAGTTATACCTTCTACACCAATTGTAGCGATTAATTCTACTCGATTATTTCGTGAATCTCTACTTGAAATTCTCAATTTTAAATTTGCTAAAATTGCTTTATTTGGAGAAGCTGGGATTGCAAAAGTTGTTTCACCAGTTTTACTTATAGGCTGAGTAGCTTGGTAATCAATGATATGAGTCATATTCTTCACCTCCTCATATACTAGAATATGAAAATAGTGAAGAATTAGCTTGGACAAATACTGGATTATTTAATAGAGTCAACAATAATTATTGAAAAGAAGAAATTCACATAAAAGCATTAAGAATATATCACAATAAGATGATATTTTTCTTAATGCTTTTTGTAATTAAGCAGAATATTCTTCTTTACGTACTTCAAAAAATTCATTACGTCGCAAGTAATTATAAATTTTCTCTGAAACCTCTTCTTCTTCAGACACTAAGAAACGATGATCAAAAGCGTAGAAAGATTGACCTTTAATTAATTTTACGTAATACATATTAAACGCCTCCTGACACTAGATTATTACTTGCTTCATATTATGATGGCCTATATGTCTGCTAAAAATACTTGGAGTTTCAAAGGGGATAAGTAAAGAAATGAAAGAGCTTACAATTCTGTAAGGTTTATGTCACCTTTTTCGATAGTTTGTATTTACCAGTTTCTTCTATAATGCAAATAGGTTACATAAAATAAGGGGGTAAAAAGATGGATGAAATAATTGGAGAAGTTGTGGCTGGTATTTGTGAATTTGTAGTGGAAGTAACAGCAGATGCTATAGGAAATTTAGTTTCTGGAAATGATGAGGAAAAAGAAACATTATAATAATTTGTAAAAGAATAAAGTTGATCAAATTATAAAGGCTGATTTCTAAAGGGAAATCAGCTTTTTTATTTTTTACATTATATTAACTTAATTTGAATATTCATTTGTTATCATATTTAAGAAGCCTATATAAGGAGGTGAATAAACAAATATGTCGAATTCAGGGCCTGATTTATCTGTTTCTCGTTTGATTGTGGTAAATATAGAGGAAAAAGAATATCATTTTATTGTTCGTGAACATCCGATTGTAGGGAAATTTATATCGCTATTTGAAAATGGGAAAGAATACGGTTTAATAGATAAACAAATCGCTAATAAAGATAAATTTATTACATCGGAGCTTACTAAGTTAGATTATTTTAATATAGATGTTTTATATCTTACACCTGGGTGGATATGGATTGGTATGGATCAATTTGGTTTACATGCTCGTGAGGCTACTTATAACGAAGTAGATGTTATTATGAAGTTGAAAGAGGATTTATATTATATAGATATATACGAAGAAATAAAAATGTAGTAAATATTTATTCAGGTTAGGGGGGAAGTTCCCATAGCCTTTTTTTTGTTTAATAATAAAATGCAAAATTATATTATTTTAATGAAAGGTAAATATGATAAGAAGTGAGATGAAAAGAGGATTTGAAAATACATTAAGAGAATTGTAATAATTATATGAGTCGTATATGTAAATAACAATAGAAAGAAGATGATAATATGAGTAAAGAAGAGCTTGTGAAAAAACAGTTTGGCAGCAATGCAGATAAATATGTAAATAGTAAAATACATGCTAAAGGACTGGATTTACAATATGTAGTTCAACAAGTTGAGTCTCGTCATAATAATCGTCTTCTTGATGTTGCTACTGGTGGCGGGCATGTGGCAAATATGTTAGCACCTATGTTTGAAGAAGTAGTTGCACTTGATTTAACAGAACAGATGTTAGAAAAAGCAAAAGTTTTTATAAAGCAGAATGGTCATGAAAATGTATCTTTTGTAGCAGGAAATGCAGAGAATTTACCATTTGCAGACCATTTTTTTGATACAATTACATGCCGGATTGCAGCCCATCATTTTACGAGTCCGGCTCAATTTATTTATGAAGTAAATCGTACGTTGGAGGATAATGGATTATTCATCTTAATAGATAATGTTTCGCCAGAAAATAATGAATATGATACATTTTATAATTTTATAGAAAAAAAGCGTGACCCAAGTCATGAACGAGCTCTAAAAAAGACAGAATGGCTTACTTTATTAGAAAAAAATGGTTTGCAAATGCAGTCATGTCTTACTTTTGATAAGAAGTTTGATTTTGACTGGTGGTGTAATATGATGGATGTCCCTTTACAAAAGCGTGAAAAATTAACAGAATGTATGATGAAAGCACCAAACGAAATGAAGGAATATTTTAATATTCAATTTAAAAATAATAAAGTAGAATCGTTCTATACTGAAATGGCTATGTTTATATGTAAAAAAAGTATAACGTTAAAAAGATAAATGTGTTGCAGTCTTTCTGAAGTACGATATACTTAGTACAGAGAAACTGAGAATTGAGGAATAGTTATAATGATTCGTGTACGCATTGAAGGTACTGAGGAAGAAATGCTTGAATTTATGGGGAAAATGCCAGACATTCCTGGATTTGAAAAGACACATATGAGAGAGCCGAGAAAAGGAAATAACCCGAAATACGATTCAAGTAAAAATGTACTTGCATATTTGTCTTATAAAAAGATTGAAGTCGCCAATAAATAGGCGGCTTTTTTAGTTTGCGCTGTTTCACCGCCTTGTCTTTTTCACATAATAATAATAGTAGATTATGCTGAAGAGGGGTGAGAATAGTTAATAAGAAAATTATCTTTTTTGGAGACTTTGGTATTGATGACGCCGTAGCGTTAATTTATGCAAATAAAACATGTAAATTAGATATTCTAGGTATTGTTGCTGAGTACGGGAATGTATCACGAGATATCGTTACGGAAAATGTTTATTTTTTAGAAAGGTACTATGCTACACAAGTGAAAATTATTGAAGGTGCGAGTAGACCGATGACAGCTGAAGAGCCTTTGTTTTTCCCTGAAATCCACGGGGATCACGGTTTAGGTCCTATTATTCCACCTGAGATGAGAATTTGTAAACGAGAAAATTTTTGTGAATTAATCAAATTAATCGAACCTTGTCCAGAAGATATTATAATTGTGGCGACAGGGAGACTAACGACGCTTGCTACGTTATTTTTATTGTATCCAAATATAATGGATCGTATTTGTTCGTATTATATAATGGGCGGCGCTTTCCTATTTCCAGGTAATGTTACACCAGTATCTGAAGCGAATTTTTATGGTGATCCAATTGCAGCAAATATTGTTATGAAATATGCGAAAAACGCTAGCATATACCCGTTAAATGTAACACAGGGCGCGCTTATTACGCCTGAAATGGCCAATATAATAGATAAACAAGGAACTGGACAGGCGAAACTCATTAAACCAATGATTGATTTTTATTATGAGAACTTCTATAAAAAAGAATATCCGGGTATTGGTGGAAGTCCTATACACGATTTACTACCGTTTATCTCGTTTATAGATGACAGTATTTTCGAATATAAAAAATCGGCAGTGTGGATTAGTACGACAAATGATGTGACTAGGGGCCAAAGTGTAGCAGACTTTAGAAAAATAGCTGAGCCAACAAGGTTTGATAATCGGCCGATTCAAAGAATTGCTGTTGGTTTTAACTATGCAGCTTTTAAAGAAGAGTTTATGCGAACAATATTGAAGCCAGATTGTCCTTAATGTGTGTAATAACAAGTCGGATAAATCGTTAGTTCAAAAAAAGGTTTAATCTGTGTGTATTATTCTCAAAAATCTTAAAGTTGAACAACATGAATAACTTATGAAAAATGTCACATAACTAATGGTAAGCAATTGTTTCTAATTATATTTTGATTGGTGAAATGCAAAGGAGGTTATTATATGATTTGGTCTTTAATCGTCGGTGGTATATTAGGATGGCTTGCGAGCTTAATTACTGGAAAGGACGTACCTGGTGGTGTAATTGGTAATATTATTGCTGGTATTATCGGTTCTTGGGTTGGTTCGAAATTACTTGGTAGTTTTGGTCCAGTCATTGGCGGATATGCAATTATTCCAGCTTTAATCGGTGCGATCATTTTGATTTTCATCGTAAGCTTCTTATTACGAGCAATGCGAAAATGAATGTAAGGGCTGTTTACATTTGTAAGCAGTCCTTTTTATATGTTATGCTAGTATTATACAATCAGGAGGTGTCAGCATTGAAAACATTTACAGTAAATTTCCATCAAGAAGATAATGCTAAAGCGACAACAGTACATAAATTAAGTGAAGAGGACTTTAACAAAGCAACAGAAAAAGGCACTCGTCATCTATTTGATTTAGATACAAACGTTGGATTCTTCGTATTCTTTGACGCAGAAGATGCAGAAGGAAACGATCAATACTTAATGTTACAATACGAAGGTGATCATGAAGAGCCAACTGCGTGCTACGGATTTGATTTAAAACTATACTATCAATTTTTAGCACTGTACTTAAACGATCTTGAGTTCCAAGGTGAAACAGATGAGGAAGAGGAAGAATACGGTCCAATTCATCATTTAGCGCATTTACTTTATCATATTGTTGAAGATGGTAAATCAATCGAAGTGTAATATACATATTTGAAGCTGCCCTTTTTGGGCAGCTTTTTTATATGACATTGGAATGGTGTACTGTGAGCTAAATAAAGTGAAACTTTAATCAGTGGGGGGGGTTCATCCCCACTGATTATCAGCCCTCACCAATCGGGCTTTTACGGACAGCAGGGCCCCCACCTAACTTCTTTGTTTCCGCTGAATTTTGAGGTGGGGATCTTACTGCCCGGCAAATAGCGGGATAAATTAATAATAGAAATTTATTTATTACTTTCATGTTAGCATCGTAAAACACCTGTTATAATGATTGTAATTAAATTCATGGAGGCTAATTCTATGCTTGTAGATGTAAAAGCTTTTATTAAAGCTGCAGGTTTAACATGTATTTCATCATTAAGTGGAGATAACACGTTTGCTTATAATTTTGAAACTGTAAAAAATACTATCGCTACATTTTTTAAGAAGCTAAGATTTACCGTATAATTTTATTTCAATCAGTAGGAAAAGAGTAATCACTTCCTACTGGTTTTTTTCTGTTTCAAGGAGCTGTTGTGAGAGCATGTTTTAAGTTATAGATAGAGGATATTATCATTGAGAAGAGAAGGTTTAAATAAGGAGATGAAAATGGTTTCGTTTATCAAGAGGTAGTTACTTCGGATATAACAGACTTGGTTACTTTTTAGAAACAGCTTTTGTAATATATTTTGTACAAGCTTTTGGAGAGAGTGAAGCACTGACTTTTTGGAACAAACATAATTTGAAAAGTAATGTAATGGGTTGGTTAACGAAATGAATAAGATGCAATAGGGGGTAAAAATGATGAAAATATATTTAAAAATAGTTATGTTATTTTTGGTGTTTACATGTATGTTTGCGCTAGTCGCATGTAAAGGGACAGACGAAAAAAAGGAAACAAATCCAACCTCGGAAAATAATAAAAATGAACAAAGTAATTTTTCAGAAGAACAGAAAAATCCTGAAGCAAAACCAAGCAATGAAAAAACAACAAAACCATCGCCTGACCCAGATTCGAAAAATAGAACACTTAATCAAAAATCAATTAACCACGTTAAAGATTTGTTTGAACTCGCAAAAGAAGGAAAAGTACCTAATGTACCATTTGGAGCCCATACAGAGGATATTGAAGAAATTGAAAAAGCGTGGGGGAAAGCAAATAAAACCGAATATGCAGGGAACGGAATGTACGCAACTTTTACAAATAAAAATATTGTTTTCGGATTTAATAAAGGGTCACAAGTTTTTGATGTACGCTCATATCATGCAGAACTAAAATTGATTACATTACAAGAAATTGAAAAAGCATTAGGAAAACCATCTTCAGTTAAAGAGAATGGTGAAGATAAAATATATGTATACAAAGTAAATAACCAGTATGAGCTGAAATTTGTCATTCCAAAATCGACTGGTAAGGTAGATCATATTTCTGTATTTTCACCAGAGGATAGTATTAATAAAATGGCAGGATAAGAAATTAAGTGATTTCAAAAACACCTCACTTTCCTTAAGTGAGGTGTTTTTAGTTGTAAATAAGGAACGTCTCCTGCCATATAAAACATACTTTCATACGCGAAATACTTCACTTTTGTTTTTTAATATTCATCCAACAAGAAATATTGATTTACTGAAAAAGTAGTAACCTATAAATTATGTGTAGGCTGGTTCATGATTTTTTTACGTTCTAAATTTTGAACAAACAGTGCTTGAACAATACCTCCAATTAATAAGAAACTAGCACAAATATAAAACAGCATACTTCCATTTAACTTACTTAATAAAACTGCACCAATAACTGGTCCGCACGTTCGAGATATATCCCAGTGTATACCGTAAATTGAAAAATATAAACCACGTTTATTGTGAGGTGCAATTTCTGAAACGAATCGTAACAAGTGGTTTAGAGCAATACTTTCTCCAATGACTAAAAAGAGTAAGGTGAAGAATAACGACAATATCGTCGTTGAATAACTAAAGCCAACTGCAGCTATTGTATAGCAGGCGTAAGAAATAAGGATGATTTTCGCCATAGAAAATCGTTCAGACCATTTTACGAGGAAGATTTGTAGTATGATTTCCAAAATGGCTTTGCATGTTGAAATAAATGCGAGTATGAATACGAGATTAGGAAATACATGTTCTGCAAAAATACGATAATTCGTCTCAGTTTGTGCATAAAAAAAGCTAATAGGAAGTGTAGAAACCATAAGACCGAATATGGCATAATGTTTAAAAATAAATTGCTTTGGTGAACTTGCCTCAACTGTTTGTTTCGACTTACTCATAGGTGGAACGGTTTCTGGGAGCTGGGTCCAAACAACAACGGCATATATCGTAAGGGTTACACTTTGCACGATAAATAAATATTCTGGGTGAGTATTATAAAAACATGCACCGATTAAAGGGCCGACTACGGATCCAATTGCTCCCATCGTTTGTAGGAGAGCAAAAATTTCTGCTTGCTGCTCTTGTTTTGTTAAATCAGCAATTTGTGCACGCTGAGCTGGAATGTATAAGGAACGGCCAATACCATTAATGACATATAACAGTGCAAATATAAAAACAGATTGAGCGAAAACGAAACTGCCGATTGCAACACCTTGTAGTAATAATCCGAGTAACATAATCTTTTTTCGGCCATATTTATCAGTAATTCCTCCAGCAATAAGTGTAAATAAAATGTCTGAAAGTGGCTGTAATCCGAAAATTAGCATAGTTATTATTACATTGCCGTTTAACATTTTATTGACGTAAATAATCATAATGAGAGCTAACATAGATTCAGTCGTTCGGGTTAATAATTCACCACACAATCTAATAAAAATAGGTTTATTGTAACGAAGTAAGAGATAATTCAATATTAATTCCTCCTTTCTATATTGAAATGATAAGATGAAAGGAGAGTTGGAAAAAGGGTAGAGACTATAGGGAGGATTTTTCACCTTTTAGGGGGAGTATGATGTTTATTTTAGATCAATACATTGAACTATGGATTGCTTATGGAAAAGGAAAAAAAGAGGGAGAACGATTGGAAGTAACAGTGCAAAATATATCTGGTACATTATTTTGTACAGAGCGCAATAGTAAATTAATTATAAAAAAATTAGATGAGTTAAATTGGATCAAGTGGTTTCCAGGTCGTGGCAGAGGAAATCGGTCTAAGTTAATATTTCAAAAGCACCCGATGTCTTTAATTTTAGATAGAGGAAAAGAAATAACGAAAAAAGGGGATGTGAAAAGCGGAAGTATATTTGTGGAACGCTATAGCTCACATTTTCCATCAGTAAAGGGAGAATATCATTCCTGGGTGGATTCAATATTTGGTCATAAGGTTGAAATGACATCTGAAGGGAGAAGAGATGTACTCCGGTTGCAAGTACAAATGAATTTAGATATCACATTAGATCCTGTATACGCTACAATGCGTTCAGAATGCCATATGGTAAAACATATATTCGACACACTCGTGTATGTAGACGGTAATACAAACATTATAGAGCCAAGACTTGCATTTCACTGGGAATATAATGACGCTGAAAGAATATGGACGTTTTACTTACGAAAAGGAGTTCACTTTCATAATGGAAAACAACTTACTGCACATGATGTTATATACTCGTTGAATCGATTTATGAAGCTGGAAAATAATGCACACGCATGGATGTTACAACACGTTGAAAATATCCGTTCAGTGGATGACTATGTTTTCGAAATTCAATTACATACGGAAAATCGAATGTTTTTACATATGCTAAGTGCAGAACAGTGTTCTATCGTGAATGAAGATGAAGCAGGAGAGCTAATTGGAACAGGGCCTTTTCAATTATATAAAAGTAATGAAAATCTGTTCATTTTAGAAGGACATCCTTTATATTTTCGTGAAAGACCTTTTTTAGATCGTATTGAGTTGTGGAATGTAGAACAAGGTGTAAGTACATACGATGTTTTAGTAAAGGCGCAGTATAAAGATAAAGAAAAACATAATAAAGAATTGTCTCGGCTTGAGTCGAACGTGACATATATAACATGTAATCTTACGAAAGAAGGACCAATGCAAGATGCGTTATTTCGGAAAGCGTTATATAACATCATTCATGGTTATACAATCGTTCAAGAACTCGGCGGAGAACGTGGAGAAGTGGCAAAAAAACTAATATTAGCAGGTGAAAGCATTGTAGAGATTGAGGAAGATGTAGAAAGTTTAATTAAAAGGAGTACTTATCATAATGAAGTGCTACAACTCTACACATTTACAGGACGAGATCATGTTGAAGATGCACAGTGGATACAAAAAGAGTGTGCGAAATACGGGATTCGTGTAGAAAATAATTTTCTTGATATAGAAGAGCTATTGGAAGTAAGTACGATACAAAAGGCCGATATGATGCATGATAGTGCTACAATTAGTGAACGAATAGAAGATAGTCTATTATATATGTTTCTTACAAAAAATAGTTTTATTCATGGACAAAGCAGCATGGACTTTCATGAAAAGTTGTCTCCTTATTTTAGACAAGAAGAATTAGAGAAAAGAGTTACACTGTTACGCGATATCGAGGATACTTTGTTACGTCAAATTCATATTATTCCTTTATATCGTAATAAACAAGAGGTAAGTACACATGAAAAAGTTCAAAATATAATGATTAATTCACAAGGTTGGATTGATTTTTATAATATATGGTTTAAGTCTTGATATATAAGGGCTTTTGCACATTTTCATAAGGTGTGTAAGAGCCTTTTTTGTATGTAGGAATAGGTTTGTTTTACACATTGTTACGCTACTTGTGATAAAAGTCTATTTACAGCGTAACAGTGTTATGTTACATTGTTATCAGGAAGGAGTGTTATACAGTTGAGTACAGATTTAATTTCAAAAAAAGATTTATTAGAACTAACTGGTATTTCATACGGACAGTTATATAGGTGGAAAAGAAAAAATTTAATTCCGGAAGATTGGTTTGTACGAAAATCAACGTTTACAGGTCAAGAGACATTTTTTCCGAAAGAAAAGATATTAGAGCGTATCGATAAAATCCAAACGATGAAAGAGGATTTATCACTTGATGAACTAGCGAACATGTTTTCGCCGAGTGTGAGAGAAATTCTTTTAACAAAGGAAGACATTTTATGCAAGGGGATTGCATCAGAACCAGTTTTACAATTTTTCATAGAACAAACGAATAAAAGAGCAGAGTTTCAATTTGTAGATATTCTTTATGTGTACATGTTAGAAGAATTACTACAATCAGGAGAGATTAGTTTAGAAGAAGGAAAAATGGTCTTGCAAGTTTTACGTGAAAATTATGAAGCAATTAAACATAAAACTTGTGACTTAATTATTGTCCGAAAGTTAGGTATTTCTACATGTTTATTGGTTTCAAACGTGGACGATTTAATTTTTGAAAAAGGCACCAAAATCGTTTTACGCGAAGCGATTATGAAATATACCGAAGCATTAAAAACTAAATTGTTGTAGTGGAGGAGAAAGTATGCGTACAGATAATTTGATTATAAATGGTTACGGTTCATCGAATGGTGGCGAGTTTCATAAAGTGCAATTAAACGGAAAAGGAACTGTGAATGGAAATGTTGAATGTGAGCAATTTGAATGTAACGGTTACGGTGCAGTTACTGGCGATTTGAAAAGTAGCAGTGCACGAATTAGCGGATCTGGTAAAGTTGATGGCACAGTTCATGCTGAAACGATGCGAATTGATGGAAAAGCAACAATTACGCAAAATGTAAAAGCAAACAGTTTAAAAATTGCAGGAAAAGGTACGATAGGTGGAAATGTCACTGGTGAAGAATTTAAAGTCAATGGTCAAGCTACAATTGACGGTAATTGTGAAGTGGATACTTTTTCTTCAGAAGGACAATTTACAATCGGTGGTTTATTAAGCGCAGATGAAATTAATATAAATATTCACGGTACATGTCGAGCGAAAGAAATTGGTGGTCAAACGATTAAAGTAAGACATAGATCAGGTACATTTAGTAGGCTATTTAAAACAGTATTTGGCTTGCAGTTAGAAGCTGAACTATTAGAAGGTGACAATATCGATATTGATTATGCTCACATAAGAACGGTAAGAGGAAACAATGTTACAGTAGGAGCAAACTGTGAGATTGAACTGATTGAATATACCGGTGTTCTTACTGTTGATAAAAATGCAAATGTAAAAGAAATTAAGCAGGTTTAACGGAAGGGAGAAATCAGTATGGAACATCCACATAGTCTCACAGTAAATGGTTCTGGTAATTCAGCAGGCGGAGATTATAATAAAGTGAAGATTCGCGGTGAAGGAACAATTACGAATGATATGAGTTGCAATGAGTTTAAAACGTACGGAACGAGTGATGTACGCGGTAATGTGAAAGTGAAAAACTATGTCGTGTATGGAGATAACGAAGTACAAGGAAATGTAGATGCGGAATATGTAAAAGTATATGGTAATACACAAATTCATGGTGATGCTCATATTGAAAAAACAAAAGTTAGAGGTATGATAAATATTGAAGGAAAGTTTTCAGGTGATTTCGTAGATGTAAAAGGTGCTTTAAATGTAAAGGGAGATATTGAAGTAGAAGATTTATCATTAACTGGTGGTCTTGAAAGTGATGGATTACTTAATGCTGAAAATATTCAAATCTCACTTCGTTATGAAGGCAGTAAGGTAAGAGAAATTGGTGGTAAAAAAATTACCGTTCGTAAAAAAGCGAGATTTATTCCTTTTACTAGTCATGCTGGAAACCTCCAAACTTCAATTGTTGAAGGAGATGATATCTATTTAGAACATACGATTGCTGAAGTTGTAAGAGGCAACAACGTCACAATTGGTCCTGGATGTGAAATTAGTGTTGTAGAATATCATACTAGTTTTAATCAAAAAGGTAATGCAGTCGTAAAAGAACATAAACAAATATAAGTAGTATGAGGGAGAGCAAGAGATATGGTTGAGAAGAATAATAAGCTCGGCTTTGTTGTGGCGGGCTTATTGCTAGGTATTTTAATGGCATCGATGGATAATACCATTGTCGTAACGGCGATGGGAACAATCGTTGGTGACTTAGGAGGCCTCGAAAACTTTGTATGGGTCGTTTCTGCCTATATGGTCGCAGAAATGGCAGGCATGCCTATTTTCGGTAAGCTATCAGATATGTATGGTAGAAAGAGATTCTTTATTTTCGGTTTAATTGTCTTTATGATTGGTTCGGCACTTTGTGGTACTGCTGAAAATATTACACAGTTAGGTATTTATCGTGCCATTCAAGGTATTGGCGGCGGGGCATTAGTGCCGATCGCGTTTACTATCGTTTTTGATATTTTTCCACCTGAAAAACGCGGGAAAATGGGTGGTTTATTCGGAGCTGTATTTGGATTATCTAGTATTTTCGGGCCATTACTTGGCGCATATATTACCGATTACATTAGCTGGCACTGGGTATTTTATATTAACTTACCACTTGGCATTTTAGCACTTATTTTTATTACATTCTTTTATAAAGAATCACGCGTTCATAGAAAGCAAAAGATTGATTGGTTTGGCGCAATTACTTTAGTTGGTGCAGTAGTTTCTTTAATGTTTGCGCTTGAACTAGGCGGACAAAAATATGATTGGGATTCTAGCTTTATTTTAAGTTTATTTGGTGGATTCGCTATTTTAATCATCGCATTCATTTTTATTGAACGAAAAGTAGAAGAACCAATTATTTCATTTGAGATGTTTAAGCAGCGCTTATTCGGAATGAGTACAATTATTGCATTATGTTACGGTGCTGCATTTATGTCAGCAACTGTTTACATTCCGTTATTCATTCAAGGTGTATACGGCGGGACTGCAACAAACTCAGGATTATTACTTTTACCTATGATGCTAGGATCAGTCGTAACAGCGCAGTTAGGTGGATTTTTAACGACTAAGCTGAGCTACCGAAACATTATGATTATTTCTGCTGTTATTATGTTAATCGGATTATTCTTATTAAGTACATTAACGCCAGAAACAAGTCGTGCATTATTAACGGTTTATATGATTATTATCGGATTTGGAGTAGGTTTCTCATTCTCTGTACTAAGTATGGCTTCAATTCATAACTTCGGTATGGAACAGCGTGGATCTGCAACTTCAACGAGTAACTTCATTCGTTCATTAGGAATGACACTAGGTATTACAATCTTCGGAATGATCCAAAGAACAGGTTTCCAAGATCAATTAGAAGAAGCATTTAAAGGGATGAGCGGGGGAATGAATACAAAATTAGGGGATTCAAGAGCCATTTTATCAGAATCGGCAAGATCTCAAATCCCTCCGCAAATATTAGATAAGATTATTGACGCTCTTTCTAGTTCAATTGTTCAAACATTCATGTGGGCATTGGTACCAGCTGGATTAGCATTCATGTTCATTTTCTTTATGGGAAATGAGCGTATGGTAATTAAGAAAGAACAAATGAATAAAAAGAGTGAAACATCAAAAGCGTAATGAAAAAGCTCCTTTCCAATTGGAAAGGAGCTTTTTCGTATGTACGGTGTTAGATTAGCCTTCGATAATTTCGTATTCTTCGTCTGCAAGTAATAAAATTTGCGTTTTCTTGCCTTTGTTTTGAACTTCGATTACATCGTATGCGCCTAAGTCTCTTACTTTGCTTTGAGAAGCGTTAACCATAACTTCAATAGAATCAATTAAGATATCTTCTTCAATATATGATTCAGGCAATGCCATATCTTCAGTATCTAATACACACGCATATAGATTTTGTAAATTTTCAGCAGTTGGGTTTTGTTCCTCAACATCAATGATATTTTTTACTGCATCCATATTTTCTTCTTTTGCTTGGTACACTTTAATTTTAGCCATAATTTTAATCTCCTTTATAACGTAATCGTAGAGGCTACACCTCATTATAACGTTTTTTTTATGAAAGATGAAATTGTTATATGTATTTATAG
Organism: Bacillus sp. RZ2MS9; assembly: GCF_001816185.2. Taxonomy (NCBI): domain Bacteria; kingdom Bacillati; phylum Bacillota; class Bacilli; order Caryophanales; family Bacillaceae; genus Bacillus; species Bacillus sp. RZ2MS9. The sequence goes on along the minus strand of NZ_CP049978.1, from coordinate 2,785,434 downwards.
TAAAAATTATGTGTCCTTACTCAAAATTGGTGTAATTTCCATATAAATGTACGAGTAGGTAACGATAATGTTACGTTAAAGTTATATTGTCCAAGCTTTTCTTATTTTCTTCTTATATGTATGTAGTAGCAATTCTATATAGAGAAGGGATGGAGTATAAGTGGGTTGTGAACCGAGAGTTTCTAGAGATTTTGTTCAAGTACCTGAACTGGTAGGTTTTCGATTACTTTTATCACAGCCAGCTGGAGACCCTTTAAACTACGGATTATTATTTATTAATTTTCCTGATACGATTTTTATTTTTATATTGGCATCAAGCGGATACCTTGCCATTTCGAACTGTTTAAAAATAGAGGGCGGAACTGGTGATGCCGAAATAGAAGAGATGAAAAAAATGATAGAGGATGACGATAATACGTACAAGTCAGTTGTTAAATTGACTAAAGTATATAAGAACGGTGAGACGGAATCTTTTATTTATAAAAATGAGTTATAATACATGTATTTAAATGCACCCTCAAACTATTGTTGAGGGTTGTTACATAATTAATTATGTTGATCCTTCAAACCGTTTGTTAACGAGTAAGAAATATATTTATTGTTGACTTATTTTATAGGTTGATCATTTCATAGTTAGTAGATGTTATAATCATTTTATGTTTACTGATATTTTATAAATATTCGAAGTTTTAATTTAATAGTCAATTGCTTTTATGATGAACAGGTGGGTGTGTATATGAATACGAATTATGGAGCGCTCATGAAAATGTTAAGAGTAGTTGATTCTAAAGAAGGCGGGAATATAAATGATATATGAAGCGAATATACATACAAGAAAAAAACTAGTTTCTATGTTTGAGGATTTCAATAACGTTGTTTTACTTTCTTATTTACAAGGGCATATGGGTACTGCTTGGGTAAATGATCTTGAAAATCCAACAGTAGCACAAGTTACGGTAGGGATTTTTACATTTTACGCTGGAGACCCTAATACGAAAGAAACAGAAGAGTTATTACGTAATATTCCAGAAAGAATTTTAGTTATCGTAAATAGTGAAGAGTGGAAACAACGCTTAGAAACATTCCATGAAAGAAAAATAGATAAGTTTTTACGTTATAAATTCAAACGAAATCCAGAAGTTTTTAATCGTTCAAAATTACAATCTTTTATATCAACACTTCCAAAAGAATATGAGTTAAGAAGAATAGATGAGCATATCGCAAATAGCCCCAAATTACATAAGATATCTGAAGATTTTACAAGTCAATTTCATTCGGTAGAAGATTATATAAACCGTGGTATAGGTTATAGCATTTTATATAATGGAGAAGTTGTATGCGGTGCATCCTCCTATAGTATTTATAATGATGGGATTGAAATTGAAGTTGCGACTGATCACAATCATAGAAGAGAGGGCTTGGCAACTGTAGTTAGTGCAGCTATTATATTGGATTGCTTAGAAAATGGAAAGTATCCAAACTGGGACGCAGCGAATACTACATCTGCTAAACTAGCAGAAAAGTTAGGATATGAATTTGATAAGGCATATGATACTTATTTTGTAGATAATAGATGAGTGAAGGAGTTACATACTAAAAAATACATACGCCCTAGTACGTAAGTCTAGGGCGTATGTATTAGTTGGTAAATATCTTCATAACAATTTTATCACATTTTATCTTTTGAATGTTTGGAATTAAAGATATTTATGTGACTTTTTGAAGAAATAAAAGAGCAGCTAGCAAAAGCTAACTGCTCTTCTCCAAGGGGGAATGGAGAAATACAATCATGTTACCTATAGTATTGACAGAACATTGAGTTTTAATCAGCCATTTATAAAAGGAGAGATAAAATATCTTTGATTAATCCTTAGCTCCCATTAGGAGTACTGATAGAAAAACGATTGAGAATATATTTTTTTATTACATTTACAATTTGAAGAGTAGAACGTGTTTATCGTAATTCTCCAAACACCAATTATATTTTTTTAGAATGATTGGATGGACTGCTTCTTTCGTAGTATCGACTTCAGTATATCCATATTTCTTATAAAAGTTTTCTAATTCCTCAAAAGGAAGACAATATACATTTTGTATTTGTGATTTTTTTGCAGTTTCTACTAAAAATGAAACAAGCTCACCAGCTAATTGTAGCCCTCTAAATTGAGGCAGAATAAAAATTCCGCCCATTTCTAAAGTATCTTCATCTATTTGGACTAATCGGCCAACACCTGCATACTCGTTGTTATATGTAATAATTGCAACTTTATCTCTCTTTAAATCACTCCGTACAAATCCTATTGAGTCATATTGATTATTAACCCATTCTAAATCGTTAGATGTAGCCAATTGAATACTCATATACATCCTCCTTGGAAATACTAGCGCTCTCTTCATTATATAGAACATAAGATACTATATCAAAAGAACCTTGAGATAGCACATTTGTTTAAGTTATTAGTTAAAAGTGTGGGATTGCTGGCATTGAAATGATGGCTTCACCAAACATAGGATAATAATCTTGTGAATTTAGTGTTACATAGTCAAAATAAAAATTAGTTTATGTGTTCGGTAACGCAAGATTGTTTAAGTGTAGAGAAAATCATAGGGTTATTTTAATTAGTAGCTACTGTATTCATTGAAGCTATTAAGGAAACGTGGTAATCGCCAGCCCTAGTGATACAAATCATATTAGGATTTAGTAAAAAAAATTCTTCCTGAAAAAGAGGGGGATTAAAGATAAGAGCACTTCGAAAAGTGCCCTTCAGTAACGACTACTTATTCTAAAAAGAAAGGATGCAATATATCATATGAAGTTTAGTGTATTTAAGTATGGGTCTTTTATATAAATGTGAAATAAAAGAGGGTTGTCTTCTTATTAGAAGGCAGCTTTTTGTTATTACAAAAAAGAATTAGAAATAAAATATAAATTCAGTTACTTGTCCAAACAATTTTTTTGAAAATACATAAAATGCTAGTAGTTAGCCAATATTTTTATATTGCTAATTTTTTAGACTAAAAGGGGTGATTTTATGTGTGATTGTGAAGTTTGTAGAAGAAAGAAAAAACGTGATCCATTAAATCGGGGTTCTGAACCAAAAAAACAGGATTCCGAATCAGTAAATTCTTATTCATTTAGTAAAAATGCAAATTTTTTAGAAGAAGCTATACAAACAGATGAAATCGATCAAGTTTCTGAGGAATATATTGAAATAGTAGATTCAGCAGATGTACAAGTTACTACTACAGATACAAAAGCTGCACTATCTATCCAAGCCGCGTTACAAGCAGCTATTGTGGTTGTAGTAAGTATTTCTATAGCAGATAGTGAAAAGGCAGATAAAATAACACAAGAATTGTTTCAAAAATCATCTATTAAACAAATTAATAGACAAAAAACATTTATTAAAAATTCCAGAAACGTAACCGTAACAACTACTGATACAGATATTGCAGTGAATATTCAAATTCTTCTTCAAATTTTATTAGCGTTACTAGTTAAACTAAACATTTTATAAAGTGTCTATCCTATTTATATTTAGCTATAAGGGTTCACTCTAAGTAAATATTTTTTGTTGTAATATGTGGTACAAGCTTGGACTTTCTCATTATGACTGAATTAATATTCAAGATTGATGGGAAATTAAGTGTGGAAAACTACACAATAACAAAGGTGAACCTATTATTTAACAGTGAATAAAACTTATATATGTGAAGTAAAGGAAAGCTGTCTTCGTATTAGAAGACAGCTTTTTGATTTTATTAGTAAAAAGCCGTGAAAATAAAAGATTAAGTTACTTGTCCAAGCATTTTTTATTTAAATACATATAATGCTGGTAGTTAATCTAAATTTTTATAGAAAACTGATAGGAGTGAATATTGTAAATGGATGATTTAAATAAATTTTCTTCCTTTAAGTTTGATAAGGATCAAAAGAATATAATTATAGACCTTTTACTCTCAGATATTTTTAATAGGCATGGGATAAATGAAGAAAAACTAAAAAATTTATCGCCAGAAAAAAAGCAGCAAATTAAAAGTATTGTTTCTGAAATACAATCACAAGTTAATAATTATTTAGATTGAAAGGGGGTGAATGTATGAAAAAAACATGTCATTCAGATGAAAATAAAAGGTGGAGTGCATTAGACTCCTCAAATCCTCATCCATCTTTTAAAAATGCTACCGTTTCAGAAGCTGCAGCACAAGAAAGTAAAACTTACCAAATTTCTGAAGAATCTATTACAATAGTTGATTCAGCAGATGTAGAAGTTACTACTACAGATACAAAAGCTGCGTTATCTATTCAAGCTGCATTACAAGCAGCTATCGTGGTTATAATAAGTATTTCTATAGCAGATAGTGAAAAAGCTGACCGTGTAGCACAAGAATTGTTTCAAAAATCATCTATTAAACAAATTAATAAACAAGAAACTGTTATTAGAAATTCTAGAAATGTTACAGTTACGACTACAGATACAGACATAGCAGTAAATGTTCAAATTCTTCTCCAAATTTTATTAGCTTTACTAGTAAAATTAAATATTTTATAAAATGTTTAACCTTATTTAGATATAGTGCATCTTACAGGTAAATATTCACTGTTTTAATTATAGTACAGGCTATAAATATTTATCATAACTGGACTAATATTCAACATCACCAAAGTATGAATGTAAACAAACAATGTGATGGAAAATAAAGTTTGGTTATTTTATGAAAATTGAAAAGCCATTTCCTTTATTGGATTTGGCTTTTCAATTTTAAACAGTATGAATTTGAAAAGTTAATATTAAGTTAAAGAAGTAAAATATACGGATACAAAATACTTATAAAATTACTCGTGTTATAGAAAAATAATAAGAAAAAGGTGTTTAAAATAGAATCATTTTCATTAATAGTTCAAGTTTTGAAGAATAGTGCATACAATATAAAGTGTTTTCCTTTCTTCATTTAAGTTTTACGTATATAATTTAAAAGTACTATTTTTATTTTATTATTTTATATTTATAACAGAATAGAGGTTTAAAAATGAGTGTTAAAATCATTACGGATAGTGCGGCGGATTTACCAGTAGAATTGCTGCAAGCATATGATATTGATTTAATTCCACTCCGTGTATATGATGAAGCAGAAACAGAGTATTTAGATGGAGTAACATTAGAGTCAGTTACATTATTACAAAAAATGAGAGAAGGTGCTGTTTATAGAACATCATTGCCTTCACTTGAAACTTTCCAAGAAAAATTTGTTTCTTATGCAAAAGAAGGTAATCCTTGTATATATTTAGCTTTTTCATCTGAACTGTCTGGTACATATCAATCATCAGTTGTCATTAAAGAGGAAGTAAAAGAAACATATGCAGATTTAGATTTAGAAATTATTGATACAAAATGTGCTTCGCTTGGTCAAGGTCTTGTCGTTTTAGAAGCTGCTAAAATGTCAAAAGACGGCGCATCAAAAGAAGATATTTTAAACCGTGTCGCTTTTCTAATGAACCATATGGAGCACATCTTCAATGTAGCTGACTTACAGTACCTTGTTAGAGGTGGACGTTTAAGTAAAGTAGCTGGTTTTATCGGTGGTTTACTAAACATTAAGCCTATCTTAAACGTGGAAGAAGGAAAACTTGTACCACTTGAAAAGGTAAGAGGGAAAAAGAAAGTATTAAGCCGAATTGTTGATATTATGGAAGAGCGTGGTAAAGACCTTAAAGGTCAAACAATCGGTATCACTCATGGTGATGACTTAGAAACAGCGGAAGCATTAAAATCATTAATTACGGAAAGATTCGGTTGTGAAGTATTTATCGTAAATACAATTGGTGCAGCAATCGGAGCACATACAGGACCTGGCGTTATAACGTTATTTTTCTTAAATGAAGTAGAGTAAAGGATTGATCATTTGATCAATCCTTTTTTCTTTAATCTGTGATTACCGGTCGATATGGTATTGGTGAAGATAAAATCATCGAAGTTTTGACTGTTCCAAACGGAATAACGATATCAATTAATTCTTCTAATTCCTTCATAGAGTGAACTGCTACTTTTAAGTAATAGCTACTTTCACCTGTTACTCGGTGACATTCAAGTATTCTATGTTCTCCGTATATTTTTTCCTCAAATTTTTTACAAGGAATCTTTAAATTTTCAATTCTTAAAAATGCTTGAATTGATTTTCCAACTGCATCTAATGATATCCGTGCGGTATATTTCTCAATTATTCCAGTATCTTGTAATCTCTTTAGTCTTTCGGTAACACTAGGGCGGGTGAGGTGTAAGTGCTCAGTCATTTCTGTAATTGTCATTCTGGCATCTTCTTGCAGTAATAGGGTTATTTTCTTATCAATTTCATCCATGAATTATGCTCCTTTACAAATACGAAAGTGAAATTCTGAAATAAATACATAATGTAAAATCTAATGCCAGACTACATACAATTTTGAATATCAAATAGACTGACAACTTTCTATAATTAAAATATAAATGGAGGTGCATGTAATGTCTAATCATTTTAATGAAACAATTTCAATTAAAAGGGGAACTGCTTTATACGTTGGAGCGGTTCTAGGATCAGGAATTCTTATATTACCTGGTATGACAGCGAGTGTAGCAGAAGGGAATGCGATTGTTTCCTGGCTTGTTATGATAGCACTTAGTATTCCACTTGCGTTCACATTCGCTTTTTTATCGATTGAGCATCCAAGTACAGGTGGAATTGCTACTTTTTCAGAAAAAGCTTTTGGCAAAAATGTAGGTGCTATTATAGGTTGGTCTTTTTATATAGCAGGTAGTGTTGGGCAAATCGTTGTATCTTTGACTGGTGGCATGTATATAGTGAAGGTCTTTACGTTACCAGCATATTTTTCGTACGTTATAGCGCTGATTATTTTAAGTATTTCAATTGGTTTCAATTTATATGGGTTACAAATAAGTGGATTATTTCAAATATGTATAGGTGTATTAACTTTCATTATTTTAATCGTAACAATTATAAGTTCATTACCTTATATTGAAATGAAGCATATAAATGTACATATTTCTATGCAAAAAATAAACCCAATTTTAGAGGCATCATTATTAATTTTTTGGTCGTTTTTCGGTTGGGAAGCCATTACGAGTTTAGCGCCAGAATTTAAAACACCTAGAAAAAGAAATATTATTTTATCCACAGGATTTGCGATTGTTATTATTGGAGTTTTATATATTGGTATTGCATTATCAGTAATTGGAACGAAGTCTTATCATATAAACGCTGATAATACTACAGCTTTAGTGCTGGTAATCAAGCGAACTTTAGGTGACCAATTTGCATGGATAATTGGATTTTTAGCTTTTATCATTTGTTTAGGAACGACAAATGCATTTATAGCAAGTATGGGCCGTTTAGGTTATTCATTAGGGCAGGAAGAAGTTGCACCACGTTATTTGGCACATATTGATGAAAAAAGAGAAACGCCAACAAATGCAGTAAAAGTTGTAGGCTTTATCGCGATTATAGGTTTGTTAATAAATTTCGTTTTACAAGTCAGTATAGATAAAATTGTATTAATACCAAATTCATTAGGAATTATTACATATATAGTTGGTACTGCGGCCGGGATGAAATTAATAAAGAATAAGTTAGGGAAAATTTTTTCTATAGTGGCTTTTACATGTTGCATAGCGGTTTATCCTTTTATTGGGGGAGTAATACTTATTCCAGTGGCTGTATCATTCATATGCTTATGTTATGTAGGTTTCGGTAGCAGAAGAAAAGAGTATAAATAAGAATGTATTTATAGGAATTTAAATATTTGAAGATATCAAAATTTTGCCATTTCATATATAATTGTGTAGGAAGAAATATCTGTAACTATTTGTAAAAATAGGAGGCGACTATAAAAATGCAAGAAATTGCTAGATGGGATTTAAATCGCTTGTATTTGAATGAGGATATTCTATTTCCAATTTTGGAGTTGAAAGAGAAATATTTTGTAACAAAAGATGTAGAGGTTCTTTCAAAGCTAATACAAGCTATTGAGAAAACAGAATACTATTTGTACTGTAGATCAGTTGAAGAAAGTGTACCATCTGACCTTACTAAATTGACCGTGAAAGTGAAGGAACTAAAAAATGAATTACAGCAAGTAATAAAACATAATGAAGTGGAAACTTCAGATAATACTAAGTTAATAAAAGATGAGCTTAATGCTTGGGAAAATATGTACATACAATTACGGGATAGGATAGAAATAGAGCACAATAATAAACAATTATCCTTTGGACAAGCAAATACTATTGCAATGAATAGTGATAATGAAAAGGAAAGATTAGAAGTATTCGAGTTACTTACAAGTACTTTACATAAGGAAAAAGAAATCTTTGCTACTGTATTAAATCAAATAGGGAGATTGCGTAATGCAAAGAGTAATGAAATAGAAGATAGAGAGATTTTAACACAATCTTTTCATGCGAATGGCATTTCAGAAACTGTATTATTCCAAATGTGGAATGCGACAGAAGAAAACCTTGATAAATTAGTAAGTGCTTTAAACGTATATAAGAAAGGAAAAGCTTCAATTACATGGCATGAACTTATGACGGTAAAGGAAAGTAATGAGATCATGATTCCTTTTTCAGTAGCAATACAAAACGTTTATGATGCATGTAAGAATATTGATGAAGAATTAGCAGAATTTGCACGTAATGCGATAGAAAGTGGTTGGGTAGATGCTGAACCGAGAGAGAATAAACCACCAGGTGGGTTTTGTGCTCCATTTTTCAGTGAGAAAGAATCGAGAATTTCCATTCGTTATGATGGGAGTATAGATAGTGTAAGAGTGCTCGCTCATGAATTAGGACATGCTTGGCACTTTTATAATATGAGTTTTGAACAATCTACGTCTTTTTTAGATGATTATTTGCCAATGAGTACGGCTGAATCAGCATCTATTTTCTTTGAAACGGTACTCGTAAATTATCTAATTGAAACAACGGATAGTAAAGATACGAAAAAGTCATTACTTAGCTGGAAAATAAGAAATAGTTTTAATTATGTAATGGCAATACGAGCATCGTATCAGTTTGAAAAAACATTTTATGAAAAATGTAAAGAGGGTCCTTTAAGTGCTGATGAAATTGAGAAATTATCTATAATTGCACAAAAAGAAGCTTATGGAAAAGCTTTAAGTGAATACCAGCCGTTTGTATGGATGAAATATATTCAATTTTATATAGCAGATGTTCCTTTTTACAATTATCCATACACATTTGGATATTTAGTAAGTTTTAGCTTATTAGAAATAGCTCAAGAAGGTAAAAGTACTTTTCATTCGAAATATAAAGAGTTCTTACGAGAAACAGGAAAGGCTCCAGTAGAGGAGCTTATGAAAAAACATTTTGAAATAGATATAAGAAATTATGAATTTTGGAATAAAGCTTTTATTCAAATTTCTAAAGACATTGATGAATATTTGCAGCTTATGTAAGGGGAGAGTACAGTGGATCAGCAGTTTATAAAAGGTATACCTTTTTCAACTTTAGAATATGCAAAAGCTATAAGTTTATTAAAAGGTTGGCTACATGAACAACAAGAGAAACCAAGGTTTGTAGTAACTGCAAATCCTGAAATTGTTATGTCTGCAAAGGAAAATACGGAAAAATCAAAGGAATTTAAAAAGATGTTACTATCTGCGGATTTAATAACAGCGGATGGGATTGGTGTCATAATTGGCTCGAAAATATTAAAAGGAAGTTTGAAAGAACGTGTTACTGGGGCGGATTTAACTCACGATTTAATAAAATATTGTAACGACAATGAATATCGTGTCTTTCTTTTTGGAGCTGCGCCAGAAAGTAATAACAAGGCATTAGAAAAATTAAATGAGCAGTTCCCAGGAGCACAATTTAAAGGACAGCATGGATTTGTAAATGGTGAAGAAATAGAGGAAATAAAAATGAAAATTAAGCAGTTCAAGCCGCATTTACTACTCGTAGGACTAGGTTCACCAAAACAAGAAGAGTTCATCTATGAAAACATACAAACATTAAACGTTCCGCTATCTATTGGTATCGGAGGCATGATTGATATAATATCTGGTACTGTAAAAAGAGCACCAAAAATAATGAGGGATACTGGAACTGAATGGCTGTATAGGTTACTCTCACAGCCGAAAAGATTAAAGAGACAACTTGTACTTCCGAAATTTTTATTATCGGTTATGTCTGAGCGGATTAAAGGGATTAATTAATAAAGGGGACTACATACATGAACAGAATCGGCATTATTGGAGCAATGCAAATTGAAATAGATTTACTTTTAGAAAAACTAGTTATACAAGAGGAACAGACAATAGCGGGAATGCCTTTTTATATTGGAGAATTCATGGGAACAGAAGTAATTATTACACGTTCTGGTGTAGGGAAAGTAAATGCAGCTGCATGCGCGCAAACATTAATTCATAAATTTGATGTAGACTCTATCATTAATACGGGCGTTGCTGGTGGATTACATTCAGATGTAAAAGTCGGCGATATAGTTATTTCAACGAATGTTACTCATCATGATGTAAGTAAAACTCAAATGAAAAACTTATTTCCGTTCCAAGAAGAATTTATTGCAAGTAAGGAATTGGTAGAGTTAGCACGTAAAGCTTGTATTAGTAGTAGTTTACAGATTGCAGTTCATGAAGGAAGAATTGTCAGCGGTGAATGTTTTGTTGAAGATTCAAAGTTAAAGGCGAAATTAATAGACGAATACGCACCTCATTGTACAGAAATGGAAGGGGCAGCAATTGGACATGTTGCCTATATAAATGATATACCGTTTCTCATTATAAGATGTATTTCTGACAGCGCAAATGATGAAGCTCAAATTTCTTATGATGACTTCGCGAAAACTGCTGCGAATTATTGCTCAGAAATTATTATTGAGATGCTTAAAAATATATCTGGTAAAACCATAGTCCAAAAGGAGAGATAGGAATGTTACAAGCATTAATTTTTGATATGGATGGTACGTTATTTCAAACAGATAAAATTTTAGAATTATCATTAGATGATACTTTTGATCACTTAAGATCATTACAATTATGGGATACAGTAACACCAATTGATAAATATAGAGAAATTATGGGTGTGCCGTTACCGAAAGTTTGGGAAGCTTTATTACCGGATCATTCTATTGAAATAAGAGAACAAACAGATGCATATTTTTTAGATAGACTTATTGAAAACATAAAAAGCGGAAAAGGCGCTTTATATCCAAATGTAAAAGAAATATTTACATATATAAAAGAAAATAATTGTTCCATTTACATTGCTAGTAATGGTTTGAAAGAATATTTACGAGCAATCGTAACTTATTATGCTTTAGACAAGTGGGTGATTGAAACGTTTAGTATTGAACAAATACAATCGCTAAATAAAGGTGACTTAGTTAAAAGTATTATGAACAAATATGATATAAAAGAGGCAGCGGTAGTTGGTGACCGGCTATCTGATATAAATGCAGCGAAAGACAACGGTTTACTTGCAATTGGGTGTAATTTTGATTTTGCGCAAGAAGATGAACTTGCTCAGGCTGATGTAGTAATAGATGATTTAATGGAGTTGAAGGGGATATTACCTGCTGTACAGAGGTAAATAAAGTGTGTGCGTTTTTTGCCAAGTCCTATATGTCTTAGTTTATGGAGGGAATATGATTAAAAATAATTTTAAAATTAGTAATATTCCTGCGGTTTTATGGGGAGATAAGAGTGATAAAATTTTTATTGCAGTACATGGAAATATGTCAAATAAGGAAGATACAATTATTCAAATATTAGCTGAAGAAGCCAAACAAAAAGGTTATCAAGTATTAAGCTTTGATTTACCTGAGCATGGAGAAAGAAAAGATGATAATACGCCTTGCAAAGTACAGATTTGTGTTAGTGAATTATCTATAATTATGAATTATGCAAAAGAACATTGGAAAGAAATAAACGTGTTTGCATGTAGTATGGGAGCGTATTTTAGCCTTTTAGCTTATCAAAATGATGTGGTAGAAAAGGCATTATTTTTATCACCAGTAGTTAATATGGAACGAATTATCGAAAATATGATGAAATGGTTTAATGTAACACCAGAGCTTTTGCAAAAAGAAATGACTATAGAGACACCTATTGGTCAAAAGTTACATTGGGATTATTTATGCTATGTAAAAGAACATCCTATTAATATATGGAATATAGATACATATATTATGTACGGAGCTAAGGATGAACTGTGTGAACTTGAAACTATTAACTATTTTACAGAAAAACATCGTTGTGAATTAGAAGTTATGGAGACGGGTGAACATTACTTTCATACCGAAGAACAGTTAAAGATATTTGAACAGTGGTTACACAAACATATCAATTAATAAATGATGAATGTATACACTTAAACAAACACATGCTTTAATTCGATAAGAATTAAACAACTTTAAAGAGCCTTATCACACACTAGATTGTAGCAAGGCTCTTATATTTTCATAATAAAATTAATCAACTGTATTATCGGTTTACATATGAAGTGAAGAATACGCACGCTATAAATTACATAAAGTAACAACCATAAAAATGCTCAGAATAAATGATTCTCGAGCATTTTTATGTATTTTCATACTTAGGGGGAATGGACTTGAAAGATATACATATTCAACAAATAGAAAATTTAATGGAATATGAATTCAGTCATCTCGTTCAAGACAGTGAAGAAGAAGGTTTTAATTTCCTTATAAGGCTAATAAATGAATATAAAAACAAAATAAATGTATTCAATAAAACTGGAGAATGTTTATATGGTGTTTTCCAAGGTGATATGTTAATTGGAGTTGGAGGTTTAAATGAGGATCCGTACACAAAAGACAATAAGATTGGGCGGTTAAGGAGATTTTATATTTCAAGGGATTATCGGCGTTTAGGGTTAGGGAACTTATTATTAAACCAACTATTATGTCATGCGGAAAAGTATTTTGAAGTGATTGTTTTACATACTGACACGAAGCAAGGGGATGTGTTTTATACTGCGAATGGATTTGTAAAAGGGGGATTATATAAGGGATCGAGTCACTACAAACTATTATAGAGATTGCTATCCAAATAATAGCTACGAACAGGTTTTTTGTTGGTAAATCGATATATCTTAAAAATCGCTGATATATGAAGTTGCGATCCTTATATTAAAAAACAACTTTTATAATTTCATTTACTAAATTGTTATTATAAAAAAGAGCACCTTAGCTTTTAAAATTTAGCTTATAAGGTGACTCCTTTTCAGTCAATTATGTTTTAACCTTCATTTGTTTCAATAATAATCCTGGTTTACCTTTTACATAATAAAAATGCGGATTATTTTCATCATCATAAAGCATAATATAAGGCTTTTCATTTAGTGGGAGCAGTATAAGTACTTCGTCTATTGTAGTGTGTAACCATTGATTAGTAATAGAAACCGGCTTAGATAAAGGGATTTTTATCATATAGCCATCTTTTGGAACGACATTTAAGTTTTTAAATGGACCAGTAATTGATTTAGCGTATTGAACTGCGTCTTTTTGGATTACTGGATCTAAAGATTGTTTTTGAATGACCATTTCTTTTTGACAATCAAATACTTCAATTTGTTGATTTGTATTTGCGAACGCATTTGTTGATAATAGAAATAGAAGAAGAGAAATGACCCCGATTTTTTTTATCATAGTACAACACCTCACCATTACTATCCCCTCAAAAGCTTTAAATATTTTTCTGTCACATTCATGTAACAAAGATGTTGTATGATACAATTGGTTTTTGTTTAAAAGCAATGGAGGAAAAAATATGAAAGTTTTAATTGCAGATGACGAACAAGATATGTTAAGGATTTTAAAAGCTTATTTTGAAAAAGAAGGCTTTGAAGTATTATTAGCGAAAGACGGAGAGGAAGCACTTCAAATATTTTATGATGAAAAAATTGATTTAGCTATTTTGGATTGGATGATGCCGAAACATAGTGGTATTACTGTCTGTCAGGAAATAAAAAAGAATTCAAGCGTAAAAGTATTAATGCTTACGGCGAAAAGTGAAAGTGAAGATGAATTAGCAGCGCTTCAAAGTGGGGCAGATGAGTACGTAAAAAAACCATTTCATCCAGGAGTACTAATTACACGAGCGAAAAAACTTATTCAGCATGATGATATTATTCAAGTACAAGATGTAAAGATAAATTTCGCCAAAAATAAAGTATATAAAAATGATATAGAGTTAGAAATTACAAAAACAGAGCTCGAATTAATAAAATGCTTTTTAAATCATAAAGGAACTATTTTAACTCGTAAAAAATTGTTAGACATTGTATGGGGATTTGACTATTTTGGAGAAGAGAGAACGGTTGATACACATGTAAGAAGGCTGCGTAAAAAAATTGGAGAAAATATTATTAAGACGCATCGTGGGCTGGGTTATAGTTTGGAGGAACAAAGTGAATAAACTTGGGAAAAAGCTATTTCTCAGCATTTCTTTAACCGTTATTCTTATATTTACAATTTCTTTATTATTAATTAACTTTCTCCTGCCGAAATATAATATTTATAAAACACGTGAAAACTTAAATGAATTTACAACTCAAATACAAAATGCGCCAGTCAATGATTTAGAAGATGTTATTCATACAATTGAAAGTGAAAATAATGTTACAATTGCGTATACGCCAATTAATCAGTCAGAAGATGCTATGAACGACGCGTTACGCATGCAACTTACGAAAAAGAAAGTAACGTTAAATAAGCTTTGGATTACGAAAGACGAAGTTATGAAAGTGAAGACGGAAGGGCAATCGAATAAACTGTACGATCAAGGAAAGGTAAAAGCGAGTTTTTTTGCTAAATATATTGCGAAAGATGATACGATAATTTTAATTGGGACTTCCATTGCGAATTCAAATGAAATTATAAATACGTTAAATACATTTTACTTATATATCCTATGTTTCTCGCTCCTTCTTATTATTTTACTTGTGTGGATACTTTCAAAAATAATAACGACACCACTGAAAGAGTTAAGTGATGTGGCTCAGGATATTTCACATTTGCAGTTTAAAAGAACGAAAGTGAAAACGAATGATGAAATAGGAGAGTTGGCCAATAGTATTAATATCATGAGTGAAAAACTACATGAAGCACATCAAGACTTAACTTATCGTAATGAACATTTAAAACGATTTATGGGTGATGTAACGCATGAATTAAAGACACCGATCGCATTAGTAAAAGCATACTCTATGGGGATTAAAGATGGATTAGATGATGGGACTTATGTAGATACAATTATTAAACAAACAGATCAAATATCAAACTTAATTGAAGAATTATTACGATTTTCTAAACTAGAAAGAGATATTTTACAAAAAGAAGAATTCCCCATTGAACCACTGGTCCAGAGTATATTAGATAAGCATCAGATTGAACTGGATTCGAAAGAAATTAACTTGCAAGTAAATTGTAATGCGGGCGATACAATCGTTTATGCAGATTTAAATAAAATGAGAATGGTGTTTCAAAATTTAATTTCTAATGCGATAAAATATACAGCAAATCAAAACATAATAATTACATTAGAAGATAGAAATAAAAGTATATATTTCCAAATAAAAAATGGCATTCCTACGGATAAAATTAAGGATATCGAGAAAATTTGGGAGCCTTTTTATGTACTAGAATCTTCTCGTAGTAAAGAAAAATCAGGTACAGGATTAGGTTTAGCGATAGTGAAAAGTATTTTAGAAAGGCATGGTTTTGAATATGGAGTTTCCTCTATAGATGGAGAAATTCAATTTTATATAAATGTGAAAAAGGACTAATGAAAATATTAGTCCTTTTTGCAGCTTTAGAGATTAGCGATACAGGATGAATCACCATAATTTTCAAAATTGATGTATTAAATGGAGAATTAGCAAATGTTCTACTTTCATTAAATTCACGTGAAGTTCACAGGAAAACGTTATATTTAAATAGTTATATTTGAATTTAATGAAGTGAGGTATTCAGATTTGAAAAGAAAGAAATTAGTAATTGGTAGCATTTTAATGGGTATGACGTTATCTTTATCTGCATGTGGTTCATCAGATAATATTGTAACGACAAAATCAGGAAGCATTTCAGAAAGTGATTTTAACAAAAAATTAAAAGAAAACTACGGTAAACAGAATTTATCTGAAATGGTAGTAGAAAAAGTATTAAATGATAAATATAAAGTTACGGATGAAGAGGTAACGAAACAACTAAAAGAATTAAAAGACAAGATGGGCGATAATTTTAATACATATATGGAATCCAATGGTGTGAAAAATGAAGATCAGTTGAAAGAGAAATTAAAGCTTACTTTTGCTTTTGAAAAAGCTATTAAAGCAACCGTAACGGAAAAAGATATTAAAGATCATTATAAGCCAAAGCTTCAAGTTAGCCATATTTTAGTAAAAGATGAAAAGACAGCAAAAGAAATTAAAGAAAAATTAAATAGTGGCGAAGATTTCGCGGCATTGGCTAAACAATATTCAGAGGATCCAGGTTCTAAAGAAAAAGGTGGGGAACTATCTGAATTTGGACCTGGTATGATGGTGAAAGAATTTGAGGATGCTGCGTATAAGTTAGAAGTTGGTCAATTGAGTGAACCTGTTAAATCTTCTTTCGGATATCATATTATTAAGCTAACGGATAAAAAAGAGCTTAAACCGTATGAGGAAGAGAAAGAGAATATTCGTAAAGAATTAGAACAGCAACGTATACAAGATCCTCAATTCCATCAACAAGTTACTAGAGAACTGCTTAAAAATGCAGATATAAAGGTATCTGATAAAGACTTGAAAGATACCTTTAAAGAGTTAGAAAAATAATAAATGGAATGTAAGGCAAGCGATAGAAATATCGGTTGTCTTTTTCTCTATTTATCCCGCTATTTGCCGGGCAGTAAGACCCCACCTCAAAATTAAAGCAAAGAAGTGGCCCTGCTGATCGTAAACGCCCAATTGGTGAGGGCTGATTAAAGTTTCACTTTATAAAGAAGGAGGAAGTGGGAAAATACTTTCATACCTGCATTAAATTTTACTTAATAAGAAATCTTTGAGTTTCTCAACTTTTATATAAAATAAAACTGAATTTTCAGTTATTTTGTTATATAGTAAAAGAGAACGAATAAGGGGAGGGAAGATTTTGAGTAAAAAGAAAATGGCAATTACACTGTCAGCAATGCTATCTGCAACAATTATACCTAGCTTTACTATGGATGTGCATGCAGAGAAGAAGGAAGAGACTAAAAGTACGAAAATTGAATTAGAAAATGGGATGACAAAACCGATTTATTCTCTCGATGAAGCTATTATCGAAAATTTATATGTAGAGACAGAAGTTGATAGTGATCGAGACGGTAAGAAAGACAGAGTATCGATAAAAGTTATGCGTCCAAAGACAGATCCGAATGTGAAAGTTCCTGTTATTTATGAAATGAGTCCATATCGATCTGGATTAAAAGATGTTCCTGTATATAATGTAGATGAAGAATTGTATGCGTATGAAGGAAAACCGTATGGAGCGGTTAATCTTGGTTCGTATGGGAACTATTACGTGCCAAGAGGTTATGCAGTTATTCTAGGCGAAAGTATCGGTACTGGAAAATCAGATGGATGCCCTACAACTGGAGATGAACAAGAGATACTCGGGACAAAATCTGTTATTGATTGGGTAAACGGTCGCGCGAAAGCATTTACAGAACAGGGTGAGGAAGTTCAGGCAAATTGGTCTACAGGAAATGTAGGTATGACTGGAGTTTCCTATAATGGTACTTTACCAAATGCTGTTGCGACTACTGGAGTCGAAGGTTTAAAAACAATTATTCCAATCGCAGCAATTAGTAGTTGGTATGATTATTATCGTGCAAATGGTGCAGTCATTGCTCCAGGCGGATATCAAGGGGAAGATACAGATAATATGGCAGAAGCAGTACTGACAAGGGAAAACCCTGAAGTTTGCGGACAAGTTATAAAAGAGTTAACGGCTGGACAAGACAGAAAAACAGGTAATTATAATGATTTTTGGGATAAACGTAACTATGTAAAAGATGCTAAAAATGTAAAAGCGAGTGTATTTGTTGTTCATGGTTTAAACGATTGGAATGTTAAAACAAAACAGTTCGCGCAATGGTGGGAAGCACTTGGAGAAAATAATGTTCCTCGTAAAATGTGGCTACATCAAGGTGGTCACGGTGGGACATCAAGTAATAACTGGCAGCAAACACAAAATAAATGGTTAGATTATTGGTTATACGGAATTGAAAATGGAATTATGGATGAACCAATGGTTGATGTGCAAAGAGAAAATAAAACGTGGCAAAAGATAAAAAATTGGCCAGATCCATCAGCTGTACCTTCAAAAATCCGTATGTATTTAAGTAATAAATTAGTCAATTTGCCATTAAGTATGGGATCGGCTAATAAAGTTTTCTCATTCTTAGATGATGCACAAATGAAATCAAACCAATTAGTAGCAAACCCAGAATTAGAAGTAGCAAATCGATTAGTATATACAATGCCTGTACTGCAAAAAGATACGCGTATAAGTGGTACACCAAAGATTTCAATTACAGGAAATATTGATCGATCTGTATCAAATTTAACAGCATTACTTGTTGACTATGGAGGAGCGAAGCCGGAAATCGTAACGAGAGGCTGGATGGATCCACAAAACTTAAAGAGTATAGAAAATTCAACAGCGATTCAACCGGGCAAAGATTATACATTTACATGGGACATGCAGCCAGATGATTATGTATTTAAAGCGGGGCATCAAATCGGAGTTGTTTTAATTGCAAGTGATTATGATTATACAATTAGACCGAAAGCTGGCACGAAACTTACAGTGAAATTAAGTGAAGTGACATTGCCGATTGTGAAATAAATATTTTTTCTAAAGAGCTTACTAAAGTAAGCTCTTTAATTTGTAGTCTGAATTTTTAATTTTTATATTTAAAATTGGAAGGTTATGTAATACAATATCATTATATTCTATGGAAAGTGAGTGATATATTATGACAGTCAGCTCTTTCGAAATATCATTAAAATCAGAGGTGCAGGAAGATTAGTTGAATTGAAATCTTCCGTACGTAAAAACGGAGGAGAAAATAAATGTTTAGCTTTTATAGTACACTTTGTACAGAACTGTATGATTACACAAAACCAGTCGGTTATTCTTTAAATGGTGATATTGAGTATTACAAAAAACGTTTAAAAGATTGTAGAGGAAGAATCCTCGAAGCCGCAGTAGGTTCAGGACGTGTCATCATTCCGCTTCTAGAGGCTGGTTTTAAAGTGGATGGGATAGATTATTCACCTGAAATGCTAGATTCTTGCCGTAAGCGCTGTAAAGAGAGAGGCTTACATCCTAATTTATATGAAGGAAGCTTGCAACAATTTTCACTTCCGCATAAATATGACGCAATTATCATTCCTACTGGATCTTTTTGTTTAATTGAAAATCGTGTGGATTCTATAAATGCATTGAAATGTTTTTATGAACATCTTAATCCAGATGGACGATTAATCGTAGATATTATGCTTCCGCATGACTGGAAGACTGGGGAAATTCATACATCGACTTTCTCTTTGCCGAGTGGAGACGGAATCACATTAGAAAATAAATCAATTGAAATAGATTGGCTGAACCAAGTTACTGTATCATATTTGAAATATGAAAAGTGGAGTAAAGGACAGTTATTACAAACAGAACTACAACGCTTTGCGCTGCGCTGGTATGGAATAGAAGAGTTTAAACTTCTTTTAGAAAGTATAGGTTTCTCTAATATTACGTGCTCTGCTGAATATGATTATGAAAAAGAACCGTCAAATGCAAATCAAATGATTACTTTTGAAGCTGTGCGAAAAGAATAGAACTAAAACTATGAATAAAAAATAAGGCAATCGATTTAAAATCGGCTGCCTTATTTTTTATTTTATGTAATGGTTTATAGAGAAAGATTGGAGGGAAATAAATGAAACTTATATTAATATTTGGCCCACAAGCAGTTGGAAAAATGACAGTGGGGCAAGAATTAGCAACATTAACCGGTTTAAAACTTTTTCATAACCACATGACAATTGATTTAGTAAGTCCAATTTTTGATTACAGTACGAAAGAAGCAAAAAGACTAGTAAGTTTATTTCGTAATGAAATATTTGAAGAAGTATCTAAAAGTGATTTATCTGGAATGATTTTTACGTATATATGGGCATTTGACCTCCAAGCGGATTGGGATTATATACATCATGTAGAAAGTATTTTTGAATCAAAAGGTGGAACAGTGTATTTTGTAGAGCTGGAAGCGGAATTAGATGAAAGATTAGAACGAAATAAAAGCCCGAATAGATTAGAACATAAACCGAAAAAAAGAGATATTGAGTGGTCTGAAAATAATTTGAAAGAAACGATGAAAAAGCATAGATTAAACTCTCTTCATGGTGAAATTGAAAAAGAAGAGTATATAAAAATTAATAACACGTATTTGAGTGCAAAAGAAGTAGCGGAAATGATTAAAGAGAAGTTTCAATTGTGAAATTTTTGAAGTCTATTTCGTTTTCGTTGTCCAAGCATTCTCCTACTAATTACATATACTATTTATGTTAAAGTCGGCTACTATTTTATATAGGGCTGTTATTTTCCTATAAATGCTATTTTAGTGAAGTGGGAGGAATCAATTTGGAAAACGTAGAACAAGATAGAATTGAAAATCAAGTGTATTCAAATCGTGTAGTAAGATCAGAATTTGATTCGAATTGGGAAACTTGTATATCAAAGAGTGGTTATGTAATTTATGTAGCAACAAGTAATAATGCTGAAGTAATAGTGCTTCTTGCAGATGGTTCAAGTAAATTATTAATTTTTGAAAAAGGCGGTAAAGTAGTAGTTGGTGGCGGTGGAACAAGTCATTACAGTAAGCCGCATATTGCAAGAAATATTTAAGATAGAACATGTTAATTAAGAAGAAGCTGGAAAACGGTTGTCATTCATGTTTAGGGCATGATAGACGAACCGTTTTTTATTTGTTTATAAATTTAGAAGAACTTCATTGATTACAAATACATCAGGATGGGCAGCGAAATTAGAAGAAAACTTGGCGGGTAATGGTACAAAATATTATGTAGGTTTGCAAGAATCTTATAAGCGATATAAAAAAGCATTTCCTATTTGGGGAAACACTACTTCTATGTTATAGTATAATAGTGTTTTTAGATGGTGCTATTTTAATATATTTATAATTTTGTTATGTATTATTTTTATATTAAATAAGCGTCTAAAGTATTTTTTTATATAAGGAGTAATAATTAGAGAAATGAAAAATATAGACTTTATACTAGAAAGTGATGAGGCATTAAAACCGTCTGAACGATTAGTACTATTATTATTAGAGAAGCATAGAATGCTATATACGAACGATCTATTGGCATTATCAAATTTATCATATAAAACATTAACAGATTCATTAACGGCGCTAGTTTTAAAATCGTATGTGTTAAAGGAAACAGGTAAGGGAAGAAGACAGAATTGCTATAGATTAGTATGATAAGGCAGCTGTTTTAGAGACTTTTACATATGTTTTTTCAATCGTAAGGTGGAAGTGAATTTTTTGTTTTCAAACGAAAAATTCACTATAAGAGGGGTTAAGATAGTAGTGTTTCATTTTTGTAAATGTAATTATTTCATCATTGAAAATACAAAAATAAAATAAACAGTATAAAAAAGAAATAAAAAAACAATCCATTTTAAAAAGGGATTGTTTTTTTATTGGAATAATATTATTTGATATGTTGAAAGCATAAATAGCAGAATAAACATTACCTGTTTTAGTTCATGAAACTGAACAAATATGATGAAAACTATGTGTATAGTTTTTTGCTTGCTTTTTCAGTAACTCTAATGAAATCATGGTCTTCATTGTTTAAAGGCAGTATTTTTAACATTATTGCTATTCAGCCATTAAGCACAAAAAAGTAATATATATAATATTATTATGTAAACTTAAGATTTTAAAAGGAAAATATAATAATTAATAGAACATGTAGAAGGAGATGCTTAAATATTTTGAAGGATGGGAGATTATTATGGAGCATTTACAATCAATAGCACAAGCTGTTATAAGTGGTAATAAGGAAAAAGTAGTGAAGTTTATAAAGGCGAGTCCAAGTATTGTTAACGAATGTAGTGAAGATGGCTGGATACCACTTCATTTAGCAGCTTATTTTGGACAGAAAGAAATAGCGAGTTTTCTTTTAGAAAGCGGTGCAGATATACATAGTAGAGCGAAAAACGAAAATGAAAATACACCTTTGCAAGCGGCAATTGCGAACAAGCAAAGTGAACTTGTCGCTTTCTTAATTGAAAAAGAATCAGATGTAAATATTATGCAAAGTGGTGGCTGGACAGGACTCCACGAAGCAGCATTATTAGGAAATGAAGAAATAATTATGTTGCTCCTTAAAAATGGAGCTAATAAGATGATTAAGAAAAATGATGGGAAAACAGCGTATGATATTGCATTAGAAAAAGGATATAATCACCTTTTACATCATTTGAAACAGGAAGTGAACTTATGATGAATAAATGGAGTGTTGGTATATTTTTATTTAATGAAGTAGAAGTGTTAGACTTTGCAGGGCCATTTGAAGTTTTTTCTGTAACTGAGGTGAATGAAGAAAAAACATTTACTGTTTATACAGTTAGCGAGAATGGGGAAATGATTACAGCAAGGAATGGATTGAAGGTACAGCCAGATTATAGTATTGAAAATTTACCACCAGTGGATATTTTAATAATTCCGGGTGGGCTAGGTGCTAGAAAATATGAAATAAAAAATGAAATAGTAATAAAATGGATTCGCCAACAAATGAAAGAAGTAAAGCTGATGACTTCAGTTTGTACAGGAGCGCTATTACTGGCGAAAGCAGGTTTACTGGAAGGTTTAAAAGCAACAACACATTGGGCTAGTATTGAAAAGTTTAAAAATGAGTTTCAAAATGTTGAAGTTATAGAAAATGTAAAGTTTGTAGATGAAGGACATATTATAACATCTGCCGGAATTTCAGCTGGAATTAATATGGCATTTCATATTGTGAAAAACTTGTTAGGTGTGCATGTTGCGGAGGACACAGCGAAGCGAATGGAGTATGATATTAGTTTGCCAAATTAAAAAGCCCGGATTGGGCTTTTTATATTGAATGAATATAGTTAAGCTCTTCATCACTCAAAATAGGGCGAACAGATGCATTTGCATTTTCTTGTGCTTGTGTTCCTGTTTTTGCACCAGGAATTACAACACTTACTGCCGGATGAGAGAGTACATAGCGAAGTGCAAGTTGCCCTAGGGTCTGATTTTTATTTGAGAGCAGCCGAAGTTTCTCTACGGTTTGTAAGTCTTCTTGAAACCAAGTTTCATTTGGCCAATCTTTGCGTAAATCTCCATCTGGAAAAATTGTTTTATTTGTGAATTTTCCAGTTAAAATGCCCATTTTTAATGGACCACGAATAACAGCTCCTAGATTTTTCTCTTGTAAGAATGGTAATATATCTTTTTCTGGTTTTCGATTTAATATATTGTAATCAAGTTGTACGATATCAATTTCGTTGTTGTTATTGAAATGATGAATGTATTGTAAATCATGAGTCGAAACACCGACTGCTCTTACTTTGCCATCACGTTTTAATATGTCAAATGCACGTAGAAATGCTTCTGTTTCTCTACGATTATGCCACCAAATATGACAAAAATAAAGATCAATATAATCTGTTTGAAGACGTTGTAAACTTGTTTCGAATACGGCGATGATTTTTTCGGGAGTATCATATACAGGAACTCCATTAGGGTCGTAGTGATGTCCGATTAAACCACCTTTCGTTGATAGGATAATATCATTACGATGTCCTTTAATCGCGGTAGCTACCAACTTTTCACTATGTCCTAAACCATACACATCCGCAGTATCAATAAAATTCACACCACACTCAATTGCTTTTTTTATAGCGGTTATAGATTGTTTATCGTTAACAGGTCCCCATTCATCACCACCGATTGCCCATGCGCCAAAACCTATTTCAGAAACAGTTATTCCAGTTTTACCTAATGTGCGGTAATACATATTCCCCCTCCTTGTAAGCATGTTATAACATGGATATGTGGGGAAGGAATTTTGTGTGTGAAAAAACTCTTCTACAATAGTAGAAAAAGAATTACAGAAACTACTATTTTATAGCAGCATGTATAAAAAAAATCGGTGTAAATATGGAAATGTCGTCGAATGCTATCTTTAATTGGTTAATTTATGGGATATTTTTGTGAAGGAGTTTATTTTATAAGAATAGAATTTAGTTTAGTAAGAAAACGTGCCGATGGTAGTGAAAAATATGGGTTAGGGGGATTTGAATGAGGAAACTCGAGCGAGTAAATGTTCCTAATATACCAGAGCAATTATCACAACCTAGTGACAAGCGTAGGATAAATAAAAAGAAGTTAAGGCGACTTATTTTAATGGTCCTTTTTATTGCGGCAACTACTCTATATGTTCAATATATTTTAACGAAACAACAAGAAGTAATTGATAAAAAGAAAGATACGATTACGGATCAAAAGAAGCAATTAGTATCTTTAAAGAAAGATAAAGATTCTTTAAAGACTAACATAGAAAATTTAACAGACGATGAGGAAGAAATTTTGAAGTTAGCGAGAAAAGAGTATCAATTTTCTAAGTCAAATGAAACTATATTTGTGATGCCAAAGTAATAAAAACAGTTAGCCATTGAACTGCACCCCCAATTGTTAGACACCGTCTAACAATTGGGGGTGCAGTTTTTTATGTATGAATGTCATGGTACAAGGAACAATCACATATTGTAGAAATGAAGAGTTTAAGCTATTTTCATAAATATGGAATATGCACTAAAATAAATGTTGTTAAAATTCTGTCAATTATATTATAATACAAGGTAAGCGGATACATTTTTTAATCAACGTTGAGTTCCTCGCTCATACGACTATTAAGAAACCCGTTATCCTCGTATAAGAAAGGAAGATAGCTGTGTACGCCTCAAATACAATTTATATCGTAGGGGATGCGAAAGCACCTCAAAATAATCCCATTACTGAAAAGTTTAAAAGCTATTTCGTAGCATTTATACTTGTTAAGGATACAGGGGAAATTGTAGATGCAGACTGCTCAGCGACAATTGCATTAACATCTCAATTTGTTAAATATTTATTTCTACATAAAAATATAAATGACCCGGCGTTAGTAATGGAAGTAAAGAACCGATATTTCGGTTCTTCTCAAAAAGCGTTACTTGTAGCGCTAAAAGATGCACAGAAAAAATATAATCAGATTGCTGCTTTGTCTACTCAATCATAGACAAAATCCAGCCGTAAGAATCATTCTTATGGCTGGATTTTTTTATTTCACATTATCGTCCTACATCAAAAGTAAACGAAAACAAAGTAGAGAGATAGAAGAGTAAATGCCCAATAGGTTTACCTAATAATCCGTGGGTATAAATCTCCGGTGGATTAAAATTTCACTTCATTGGAGAATGAAAGGATGAACAAAATGAAAATTACAGATGTAAAAGTAAATCGTAGACGTGTAAAACTGCATACACCGTTTAAAACCGCGCTTCGTACTGTAACAGAAATTGAAAGTATAGATGTTTATATTCATACAGACGAAGGAGTGATTGGTAAGGGGGCTGCAGCCGCAACGCCAGTTATTACGGGGGATTTCACCAGCGGAATGGAAGAAGCGATTTTAGGACCGATGCGTTCATGTTTAATTGGTCAAAATATCATTCAGTTTCAGCAGTTACTACAGGGCATTCAAATGAGTTGTATTGGAAATTCAAGTGCGAAAGCAGCGGTAGATATCGCTTTATATGATGTATATTGCCAATATCAAAATGTGCCGTTATATGCCTTGTTAGGCGGGAAGAAAGAAATTCATACCGATATTACAGTGAGTGTGGATGAGCCTGTATTAATGGCAAAAGAAGCGAAGAAACATATAGAAAAAGGATTTCAAACATTAAAGATTAAAGTGGGTAAAGAGGCGCATTTAGATTTGGAACGTATTGAGGCAATTCGAAATGTGGTACCAAGAAATACGATATTACGTTTAGATGCGAATCAAGGTTGGAGTCCAAAAGAAGCGGTCTCTATTATTCAAGAAATGGAAAATCGTAATTTAAATATAGAATTTATTGAACAACCAGTACATGCGAAAGATTGGGATGGGCTAAAGTATGTCAAAGATCGTGTGCAAACGCCAATTATGGCCGATGAAAGTATATTTTCAGCAAGTGACGCATTAAAGCTCGTTCAAGGAAGATATGCAGACTTCATTAATATTAAATTAATGAAATGTGGTGGTATACGTGAAGCATGGCGTATTGCAGATATCGCAGAAACAGCTGGTGTGAAGTGTATGGTGGGCAGCATGATGGAATCTTCACTTTCCGTTAGTGCTGTTGCGCATTTAGCGGCAGCGCATCCTAATATTCATTATTTTGATCTTGATGCACCGCTTTGGTTAATGGAAGAGCCAGAAGGAATGACTTATTCTGGATCAAAGGTAAACCTTCAATCGACAGTGAATAGTAAGTCTTAGGAGAAGAGACTAGTAAACTATCTTTTAAGGGGGATAAATATGAAAAAAGTAGGAACTGCATTTTTAACAACTTTATTTATATTTTCATCGTTTACATTGGCAAATGCTGAAGAAAAGAAGGATAATAAAGCATTTATAGATGTATCTGCTGCAACGTTATGGACAGTACCTGATTCATTAAGGCCAATCGATACACCGAGTACAACAAATCCAGTGGATCTATGGAAATGGACGAAATCAATGACACTTGACGAGAAACTATGGTTAACAAATGCAAATAAATTAGAAACACAAGCGTTACTCGGTCAAGAAGTAACTGTTATTGATAAGAAAGGCGAATGGGTGAAGGTATTAGTGCATGGACAGCCAACACCCCGAAATGAAGAAGGTTATCCGGGCTGGATGCCTGAAAAACAATTAACATATAATCAAGAATTTGCAGATAAAACAAATGAACCTTTTGTCTTAATAACCAAACCAACAGCTATTTTATATATAAACCCTTCTGAAAAACATAAATCACTTGAAGTCAGTTATAATACAAGACTGCCGCTATTAAGTGAAGACACAATTTCATACCGTGTATTGTTGCCAAATGGGCAAAAAGCATGGATACGTAAAAATGATGGAACAGTTTACCAATCTCAAACTGATATTCCAACTCCGGCGGCCGATGATTTAATTAACACAGGGAAAATGTTTTTAGGATTACCGTATATATGGGCTGGTACAAGTGGTTTTGGATTTGATTGCTCTGGCTTCACGCATACGATCTATAAATCGCACGGCATTACAATTCCGCGAGATTCTGGACCGCAATCAAGAGCAGGAGTTGCAGTTGATAAAGAAAATCTACAAAAAGGAGATTTAATTTTCTTTGCACATGATCAAGGGAAAGGTAGTGTCCATCACGTCGCAATGTATATTGGTGATGGCAATATGATTCACTCACCAAGAGCTGAAAGATCGGTAGAGATTATACCGCTAAATACACCAGGATATATAGAAGAATACGCTGGTGCTCGTCGTTACTTACCTTAAAAATAGAGGGGGTTTTTAAATGAAAAAAGTTGTTCGTTACTCATTAGTTAGTACTCTATTAGTTTCTTCATTTTTAGTTGGCTGCGCAAAAGAAAAAACTGCAACAAAGCCCAAAGATGAGAAGAAAGTATTACAGTTACTAGAAACGGGTGAAATTCCGTCGTTAAATTCAGGGAAAGTAACAGATGCAGTCTCGTTTAACGTTTTAAATAACGTAATGGAAGGACTATTTCGTCTATCGAAAAATGATGAAGAAATTGAAGCCGGCGCACAAAAATATGAAGTGAGTAAAGATGGAAAGACATATACATTCCAATTGCGTGATGCGAAATGGTCTAACGGAGATCCAGTAACCGCCCATGATTACGTATACGCTTGGAAGCAATTGATTAATCCAGATACAGCTTCTCAATATGCATACATTGCGTACGATGTAAAAAATGCTGAGAAGATAAATAAAAAACAACTAGGTCTAGATGAATTAGGAGTAAAAGCGAAGGATGATAAAACATTCGTCGTAGAGCTAGAACATCCTGTACCGTATTTTACGAAATTATTAATTTTACCATCCTTCTATCCAATTAACGAAAAATATGCGAAAGAGCAAGGTGATAAATATGGATTAGAAGCAAATAAAGCGGTATATAATGGACCGTTTACATTATCAGAGTGGAAGCATGAAGCTAGCTTTACAATGAAGAAAAACGATAAGTATTGGGATAAAAAAGAAGTGAAGTTAGATGAAGTAAACTATCAAATTGTAAAAGAAATTTCAACTGCGGTAAATTTATATGAAACAGATAAAGTTGATAGAGCTGTTATTTCTACAGAATTCGTAGATAAATATAAAAATAATAAAGAGCTAAAACAATATACAGATCCAGTTATGTACTTCTTCCGATTTAATGAAAATGTACCGATTCTTAAAAATAAAAATGCACGTCTTGCGCTAAGTACAGTTTTTGATAAGAAGGGACTCGCAGATTCATTTTTAAATGATGGATCGGTTGCAGCGAACTATTACGTACCAAAAGGATTTTTAAAGGGCCCAGATAAGAAAGATTTTAGAAGTACGTCTGGTGAGTTTAATAAGACAAATGTAAAACAGGCGAAGGAATATTGGGAGAAAGCAAAACAAGAGACAGGTACAAATGAAGTGACTTTAGAATTATTAAATTATGACTTAGAAAACTTTAAAAAAGTTGGAGAGTACATTAAAGAGCAGCTTGAGAAAAACTTACCAGGATTAAAAGTGAATGTGAAATTACAGCCGCATACGCAAAAATTAGCACTTGAGAAGAAGAAAGAATATGAAATGTCGTTATCACGCTGGTTACCAGATTATCCAGATCCAATGACTTACTTAGAAGTATTCCTTTCTGGAAGCAGTGTTAATAATACAGAATATGCAAATCCAGAATATGATGCATTAATTAAGAAGATTAAAACAGAATTAGGTAATGATGAAAAGGCTCGTTGGAAAGCAATGCAAGATGCTGAAAAAATGCTACTTGATGATGCAGTAATTGCACCGGTATTCCAGCGTGGATTATCTTACTTACAAAAACCATATGTGAAAGATTTATATGTACATCAATTTGGTCCAGCTACAAGTTTAAAATGGGCAGATTTACAAAAATAAAAGAATGGGGAAACAGACTTCACGTATGTGATAGTCTGTTTTTTCTTATTTAAAGTTAGAAAAATAGTTCATGGTATAATTTATTAGTCTGTAAACAGTATTTGGAGGGAAAATGATGTCTATGTTTGAAGAAGAGAAAGTAATTTATACAAAAAGATTATTTATGAGGAAACCAATTGTAGAAGATATTGATCAGTTTTATAACATATTAAAAAAAGATACTGTTGGCAAATGGCTGGCTAAATCAAGAGGAATGTCGAAGGAAGAAACAAATGATTATATTGGGCAACTTATCTTACATTGGGAACAGTATGACTTCGGGGTATGGTTGTTATTTAATAGTGAAACAGGAAAGATTTTAGGACATTGTGGTTTAAGAAAGGTAGATGAAACAGGTGAAATAGAAATTATGTATCTTCTTGACCCAGAACATTGGAGGAATGGGTATGCATTAGAAGCAGCAGAGGCTTCCATTAAATATGCAATAGAGACTTTGAATGTAACAAGAATAATTGCTAGAGTTAAAGTAGCAAATGAGAGCTCGAAAAAACTTTTACGAAAGCTCGGGTTTATATATACTCATGAAGTTGATCATAGCGGGCGCTTATTATCATATTTTGAACTCCATACATCATCCAAAGAATTCTAGACATTTCATATATTTTTTCATTGTTAAAAAATAAAATTATTACTAAAATTCCAGTGTGAAATTTATGTAGAATCTTGTATAATTAAAATGTTTCTATGGAAACATTTTCTTGCGCTATTTATATAGGGCTTAATAGAACAAGGAAGGAAATACATACATGTATATAATAGATAAATAGAATGGAACATGTATAGAGACAAAGGAGAGAAAAGATGACGTGTCAAAAACAAGGGTTACAATTTAATAACGATAGAAAGAGGGACAGAAGATGAAAATGAAGCATGCTTTTGGTCCTATAATTTTAGCGTGTGTGCTTTTTTTCATTATCATTCTAATCCCATCGAAAAGTTTAGTATCGCTTATTAGTGATAAGAAGGTAGAAGATGCGGCAACTTCTTTACAAAAAGAGAAATTACAAAGTGTTTTCTTACAGCAAAAAATGTTAGAGAATTCACAGTATTTACCGATGTACGGTTCATCAGAATTTTTACGAATGGATGCATATCATCCGTCTAATTATTTCAAAGTAAATCCAGCTGGTTTTACACCGTTTTTAATTGGAACTGGTGGTACACAAAGTTTAGCTCATATTTTAAATATGACATCTACTATGGATGAATTAGAAGGTAAAAAAGTAGTGTTTGTTCTTTCACCACAATGGTTTACAAAGACTGGTGTATCACAAGGGGATTTCACTAATAATTTCTCCAAACAACAAGCATATCATTTTATTTTTAATGATGAGATAAATCCAGGAATGAAGAAGCAAATCGCGAAACGGCTATTAGATTATAAAGTTGTTCAAGAAGATGATATATTAAAAAATTCATTAGAAGGTATTGTATATAATGATACGAAACATAACATAAAAGCAGGTTTAGTTAAACCACTTGCTTATATGCATCGAAATATTTTAGATCATAGAGATTTATTTAACTCTTTATTTAAAATCGAACCGATGAAAGAGAAAACAAATATCGGACTTCGTTCAATTTCTTGGGAAGACGCACGTAAACACGCAGAACAAGAAGGGAAAGCAGAGTCTACTACAAATACATTCGGAATTGAAAATCCGTATTATCATAAGAATAATCTGAAGAAAAAACTAAAAGGTTTAAAAAACTTTAGAGCAAATGAAACATATGATGAATCACCAGAATACGATGATTTACAAATTATTTTAGATTTATTTAAAGAGAAAAATGTCAAACCACTCTTTATTTCTGTACCCGTAAATGGGCCTTGGTATGATTATACTGGCTTCCCGAAAGAACGCCGTGAAGTGTATTATAAAAAAGTTCGAGAACAGGTTGAGAAAGCAGGATATCCAGTAGTTGATTTCTCTGGTCATGAATATGATAAGTATTTCTTAAAAGATACGATTCATTTGGGCTGGAAAGGTTGGATTTATTTTGATGAAGCAGTGCATAAATTTAATTCTGAGAAATAAAGTATAGAAATCGGAATGGCTATGAGCCGTTCCGATTTTTTTAGTATAGAGGATTTTGGTGAGGACAATTTGGGAATGCATGTATATCTTGAATCTGTCCATAATCATAATGTTTCATTGCGAACTGGGCTTGATAAAGGTATTCATACACATATAATTGACCATCATGAGCTTGAACATAATACACCAGAAGTTCCTTGCCCATTTATGAAAGAGATACCGATAGGGCGTCCGATTAAGTATGGTATTTTTTGCTGCCAATGCATAGGGGAATCACTCCTTTTTGAGATAATATACGAAAGAAATGATTGAATGGTTGCTTATCCATATAAATGTAGATGGAAAGGTGTTATATAATTCCTGAAGATTAATATAAATAAAAAACCGCTATAATTCTGAATTTATAGCGGCTTTTTTATATTCTTAAGCAAGATTTTTACGCTTTTTTGTCCATTTTTTTATAACGAAGTATAAAAGTATAAGTACGACGCCACCAATTGCGAATGATTTCACATACGGACCAGCAATATCGTTAATATTTTCCCAATTTTCACCTAGCTTTTCACCTAAATAAATGAAAATAATAGACCAAGGGATAATCGCAAGTGCTGTTAGTGTAGTGAAACGTAGTAAAGGCATTTTTGTAATACCAGCAGGAATTGAAATCGCATGACGCACTACTGGAATGAAGCGTGCTGTAAAAATGACACCAGTTCCGTAACGATTAAACCAATCTTCTGCAGCGTCTATTTGCTTTTTATGTATGAAAATATATTTTCCATAACGTTCTAATATAGGGCGTCCACCATATCGTCCAAGCCAATAAATAAAGATTTGGGCAATAACACCGCCAATTGTACCGAATACAACTGCGCCTATAAATGAGATACTTCCATTGAATACTAAGTATCCTGCATAAGCAAGGACAATTTCACTTGGGATAATCTCAATCATAAGTCCAAGCATAATGCCCCAATAACCTAATCCTTCAAAAAACGTTAATACTGAATGAATAAAACTACTTAACATTGTTGCACCTTCTAGTTTATGAATTTTTGAGTATAAGAACCTTTTATTTAATTACGTAAAAGGTTCACTATATGTAGATTATACCTTATTTACATAGGGGATTG
Source organism: Bacillus sp. RZ2MS9 (assembly GCF_001816185.2). Lineage (NCBI taxonomy): Bacteria > Bacillati > Bacillota > Bacilli > Caryophanales > Bacillaceae > Bacillus > Bacillus sp. RZ2MS9. Next base: position 2,752,850 of record NZ_CP049978.1, on the reverse strand, counting down.
CTATTTCAATTCTTTTATGTCTCTCATAAGTATTATAGTAAAGTATATAAGCTACGTTTTCATGAAGGGTTAATGAAAAGATTATTAAAAATTTCTCATATATCAATGATAATAGACTGAAAATTAAGTATAATGATATAAGTCTTTCATTTACAAAAATAGGGGGAGAACGTATGTATATTACAGATCCGATTTATGGACCAATCTCTATTCGTGATAGAGATATCCTTCGATTGATAGATACAAAAGCATTTCAAAGGTTGGCGAATATTAAACAACAAGGACATACTTATTTTTTACATGAGAACGCAATACATACGAGGAAAGAACATTCGATAGGTGTATATGTGCTAGTAAATAAAGTGATAGAACATCTTACTGAGATTGGTGACATACATTTATCGAAATATGAACGAAAGCAAGTATCTACTGTAGCCCTTCTACATGATGTTGGACATGGGCCATATTCACATTGTTTTCAGCAAATATCGGGTGAAGATCATAGTGAGTGGACGGTACGAATCATTCAAGAGGACGAAGAAATACGTACGATTTTAAATCAAACACCTAGATTATTAGATGATGTAACGAAAGCTTTAACAGAAGATGGAGTTTTTCCAATTATAGATGAGCTCTTATTTAATTCATTAGGAATGGATCAATTAGATTTTTGGAATAGAGATTTATATTACTCGTCGCTTGAATTAGAAGGTTTACAGATAGAAGGATTGATTGCTAACATGCGTTTAATTGACGGTAAACTTGTTATTGAAGAATCGGGAATCCCCTTCATCGAACAATTAATGAAAATGAAAGAAGGGCTTTACAATAATGGATTTGGCCACCCGTTTGTGATAGGAAAAGACATATTGCTGCAAACAATTTTTAAAATGATAGAGGAGAAAAATCTTTCGTTCTATACTCCTGAACTTCAAAACTTCTTTCATAAAGGAGAGAAGTTAGAAGTAGAAGACTTTCTTCCGTTACAAGATGAAATGATTTTAAATGAAATACAGTGCTTTGCAAAATCAGATGATGTTGAAATAGTATCTTTAATTCAACTTTATGTTTCACCAACTAAAAGTTTATCATTTCAAAAAGGAGTGGAGGGTGATTTTAAAAAGGAAAATAACAATTTAGCAATAATAACTGAGAAAAAGGCGTACAGTTCATATGCAGGTGGTATTTACGTCCATAGTGAGGGGCAGTTAGAGGACATTTTAGAGAAATCAAATTTCATTCAAGAGATAGTAAAATTGCCTAAAAAAGAATATGCCTATTCAATTTGATTTGGTTCGAAAATAAAAAATGAATGAGATGGAAACGTAAATTTAGAGGAGGGAATAAAATACATGAAACATAAAATTGCTGTACTGGCAGATGTACATGGAAATGCAACTGCTTTAAAAGCAGTTATCGAAGATTCTATGAAAGAAGGTGTGACTGATTATTGGTTTTTAGGAGATTTAATTATGCCTGGTCCTGGATCGAATGATTTGTTTGAAATATTAGAAAGTATTAACGTTGATACTTATGTACAAGGAAACTGGGAAGATAGTTTTCTTGACGTTCTTAATAAAAATATTGATATTGATAACGCAACTGATATTTATGTTTCTAGATTAGTTCAGTATCAATGTGAAAACCTGGATGAAAACTATATTAAGCATGTTAAAAATTTACCATTACATATAACAAAACAGGTTAATGATTTATCAATCAGTATTAGTCATAATCTACAAAATAAAAATTACGGAGGAGATTTGTGGCCCACTAATAATCAGGAACAGTTTGATCGGCTATTTGATCGTGATTATGATATTGCGATTTACGCTCATACCCACCATCAATTGTTGCGCTATAGTAGCAATGATCAATTAATTATTAACCCAGGAACAGTTGGACAACCTTTTTACAAGTGGAATAAGCTAAACTCTGACTTGCGTGCTCAGTATGCAATTCTTGAAATTGATGAGGCAGGGATTACTGATGTGAGGTTTAAAAAGGTTTTTTAAGATGTAGAAAAGGAATATAAAAATGCCATGAATAAAAATCTTCCTTACATTGATTTATATCGTGAGCTGTTAGAGACAGGAAAAACTCATACGCATGATATTGAATTATTACAAGAAATTAATGACAAATATAATTATAAAGATGAAGTAATTAAGTTTATCGAGAAAATGTGATAGGAATTTAATAGAAAGAAATGAACATTGTTGAATGTTAGGTTAGTAATGTTTTTTACATAATACATAATCAAGAGTTATTTTATAATGAAACTTAGATGTAAAATGATTTTTGTATTTTATATTGATTGAAAACAAGCATCCCCCTGTCCTAGGTATATGACGGGGGGATGCTTGTTTTTTTAAGGCTTCACATCTAAGTTCTGTAAAAATAAAGTTGCTGTTACGTAACGCTTTGCTAACATTTGTACATAAGCGGTATGTACAGAAAGGGTCGCAATAATAATAGCGTTACGAATTGCTTCGCGTTGTTCGTTATTAATTTGATCGAACTTACTTGCGATTTTATCAGCTTTTTCTTTTACGATGTTTTCAATTGTATGAACGGTATCTGTTGCATTTAATTGTAAGCAATTCCCTTGATTGAGTTCTTCAAATAAAGAAGAGTATGCTACATATAAATGAACAGGATTGATTAAATCATCACTTCGATCGGCTGGGTCATTTACAATAAGGCGTAATAGCTTACGAATGGATTCAAAATCAAGTGCTGTTTTTAAATCTTCGACAATAAATAGTAAGGCTGCTTGTTCGATTGAATATTTTTTCCCTTTTTGAGGAGAGCCAATCATTTCTTTTATATCTCGTTTCACCCAGTTTTGCATAGCAGTTACAGAGAAACTTGTGTTTTCAATCTGATTGCCAAGCGCAACTATTTCATTTAAAGAAAAACCGACATCAGTATCGTCAATTTTAATCAGCTTTTCAAAAATAGGTGAAAGTGCGGTAGTAATAAAAGCTGTAACGCTTTGTCCGCTTTCAATATCTTTTTTATGTGACTTTGCCCAAGCTTCTTGTAAAATACCGAGAGGCTTTTTCGTATTCCATCCTCTTAGTGATAGAAGAAGGGTAGCCATTTCGTTTCGTGTGAGATGAAATGTTTCCATCTTTTCACCTCCAAAATAATAAAAAGTTCTTATGAACTTATAATATGTTTTGTTTCATTTAAAGTCAATTCTGTTTTGCTTAATTTTTCCTTTGTGACCAAACTGTTGAAAGTAAATAATACTTGCATATTTCGACAAAAGTTCATATAATAAGTTCATAAGAACCTTTAAAATGTTCTTAAAAACAAATCTATCATTCTGAATTTACTAGAAAGATAGATTTCACATATATCTATATAAAAGGAGAATGGATATAATATGTTGAAAAAACTTGTAGCAGTAATGACAGCATTCATGGTTATCTTTGGGGCTAGCAGCTTTATATTCGTAGATCATGCAGCAGCGAAAAGTTACAAATCTGGTAAAAAATCATTTACACCAAGTTCAGGTCAAAAGTCAAAAGTTGATTTAAACAAAAAAGACTCAAATGTAAATTCTCAAAAACCGACTCCAGATTCAAAAACGAAAGCAACAAACACGGCACCAAAAAGTAATAAAGGAAGCTTTATGAAAGGTTTATTACTAGGTGGTCTTGGTGGTTTACTAATGGGTAGCTTATTTGCAAATATGGGAGCTCTTGGTTCTGTATTAGCGTTTATGGTAAATATGTTAGTAATGGCTGGTATCGTAATGTTAGCAGTTCGTGCATTTAAATACTTCAAAGACCAACGTAAGAAGAAAGCAGATGAAGTAGCATGGAAACAATAAAAATTTCTGAACAAGAGCTTATAAATGCGCTTTGTATATATATCGCTGAAAAAAGACAAGTGGGTCCAGAAGAAGTATTAGTTGAACTCATGTATGATGACGACTACGGTTTCTCTGCGGAAGTAGAGGTAAATGGTCGCCAGCAAATTTTAATTCAAGCAAACTTAATCGAAGCTTTACGCTTATTGCTTGACAGAGAATATAATGTCAATCCATTCGCAGCGAGGTTACAACTTGAATTAGATGATGAAGAAGGCATTTACGCATTAGCGAAATTTAATAACTCAGATGAATAGAGAAAAGAGCTGTCGAGAATAATCTCAGCAGCTCTTTTTAGTATGTGCATATGTAGAAGAGTAATCACGCCAAATTTCATTCATCTTTCGTCTACCGATATCTACCATCGGATTAAACTGAATTGCAGATTTCTGACGAACAAAGTGAACGTTTTGAATGGCGTGAGATAATTGTTGGTCGACTATATCACGTTTTTTGCTTGCATATTTAGCAATAGATAGACCTGCAACTGTTCCTTGCGCCATCGCAATTTTTCCGCTTTCAATGCCTGTAATATTGCCGGCTACAAATAAACCAGGAAGAGGAGTTTCCATTGTTTCGGAATGGAGAGGAACGTGTCCGCCTAATTCTGAAATGTAATGGAAGGGACAACCAGCTACAGCTGCAAGTTCGGCAAGTGGGTATAATCCCCCGGCAATACATACAAAATCTGCTTCATATATTTTCTCTGTTCCATTGATAACATTTCCTTTAGAGTCAATATTAGCAATACGTACACCTTCAACTTGATCTGTTCCGATAATTTCAAGAGCTGCTTTCCGAAGGTGAAGTGGCGTTCCGTTTATTTTCATTCCGCTGTTTGGATAGAATGTTAATCCAGCTTTTCGAATCCAATCAAATTTCATAAAGTGACTACCTATTCGTAAGAAAGCAGAAGGAGCGAGGTGAGCTGCATTTAAAAGAGAGTTTAAAACTTCTTCAGGTTCACCAGCTTTTTGACTTAACTCGCTTTTCTCAGGGAGTACAATATGATCTACTGTAATTCCCGCTAATTGCAATTCACTTAAAATGGCGAAAGACAAAATGTTAGCACCAATAATAATTCCTTTTTTTCCAACTTGCACGCGATGAACATTTGTCATAACTTGAGCTGCTCCAATTGACATCACTCCTGGAAGTGTCCAGCCAGGAAGGGGGATAGAATATTCCGCAGCTCCAGTAGCAAGTAGTACGAAAGGTGCTTCTAACGTACCGATATTAGTATGTACAAACCAATTGTTTTCATCTCTATCTAAATTATAGACCGAAACACCGCACCTGATATGTACTGAAAGTGATGCTGCTTCTTCATGAAGTCGCTTCGATTCTTTTATTCCGTTCCACCATTCTCCAGTAGGCTCTTGATGCAACTGTCCTAACAATCTCCCGCCCGGCTTCATAAATTCATCAATAACGAGCACTTTTAGTCCGAAACGAGCACAAGAAATAGAAGCAGATAATCCCGCTGGCCCTGCACCAATAATAATTACATCACTCATCGTTTTTTCACCATCTCTCTCACGATATTCGGATGCTGTTTCCCGCTTTCAACAACCATGTTTTCTTCTACAACAGTTAAGCATGCGCGTACATTTGTTTGATTATTTACTGTCATGCGGCATTCGGAACAGTGCCCGATATTACAATAAATACCTCGCGGTGTTCCGCTATCTTCATGAACTCTTACTGTCCTAATTCCATTTGCTAACAGGGCAGCAGCTATCGTTTCATGTTCATATGCTTCGTATTGATGACCGTTAAATTGAAAGGTAATACGCTTACTACTTTGTAAAGTGCCTAAAATAGGGTGATGTGTAATTCTACTCATTTACTTTCACCTACCGATCCAAAAGTAACTGCACGTATTGGTGGTTGATATTTTAACGGTAGTTCATTAAGAGTTACGTCAGGATTCGCATTTTCAATCATTCGATCTATCATTATTCTGCATGTGCGACCACCGCAAAATCCCATGCCAGCACGTGTTCTTAGTTTTAATTCTCTTGCCGAGCAGTTATATTCAGCAATTGTCGATTGAAGTTGCCCATATGTAACCTCTTCACAACGACAAACGATTAAGTTGTTTTTATTTGTCATGTGTATTCCTCCTCTAGTTCGGTTTTTACAAATTATATATGCAAAAATCATGCCAATATAGAGGAGGAGAGGGCTATCTGTAAATGCCTGATCGGTGCATACTGCTTCTTTATTGAAGTCCAAGTTTCTTTAAACGGTTATATAAAGTAGCCCTTGTTACACCAAGTTGTTTTGCGCATTCTAATTTATTCCCATTTAAAATTCGTAAAGCCCTTTCAATAACTTTTTTCTCATGCTCATCCATCTCTTCTTGTAAAGAAAGGATTGTATTATTGTTGCTGAGTAATAGGGAATGGGCTGTATGGTTGTCTAAAGTTTCAGTCGTATGAAATGGTAAATATTCTTGTTTTATAATTCCGTCTGTTGCGAATACCACAAGCCGTTCAACAACGTTTCGAAGTTCGCGAATATTACCTGGCCAATTGTAATGAAGCAGTTCATGCATAATGCTTGAAGGTAAGTCACGAATTGGTCTGTTATAGTTGATTGAAAAATCGTTTAAGAAAGAATAGGTTAATTCAATAATATCCTCGCGTCTTTCGCGCAGCGGTGGAATCTGCAAGCTAACTACATTTAAGCGGTAATATAAATCTTCTCGGAAAGTTCCTTTTCTCATTTCTTCTTGTAAATCACGATTTGTAGCAGCGATAATACGGAAATCAATATTAATTTCTTTTTCACCACCAACTCGGTAATACTTTCGCTCTTGCAGTACACGTAACAGTTTTACTTGCATATCAAGTGGCATTTCACCTATTTCATCAAGAAATAAAGTACCGCCTTGCGCGAGTTCAATTTTACCTTTTTTTCCTTTACTATTTGCTCCAGAAAATGCCCCACGCTCGTAACCGAATAATTCACTTTCAAATAATGCTTCTGGAATTGCCCCGCAGTTAATCGAAATGAAAGGCGCCTTCGCTGCTTCACTTGCTTCATGAATTGCTTTCGCAAATACTTCTTTTCCAACTCCGCTTTCCCCAAGTATTAAAACAGTTGATTTCACCGAACAAACTTTTCTAGCTAATTGTATCGTTCTTTGTATAACAGGACTTTTTCCATTCATCGCAAGGAATGGATCGGATTCATCTTTATACTTTGCCACTTCTTGTTCTAAACGGTGCATTTCATGTGACATATTAAATAGTTTTTCATTTAAAGCGACTTGATTTGTAACATCTGTTTCTGAAACGACTGCTCCTATAATTTCATCATTACAATAAACTGGATTTGAATTAATTAATACGAATAAATCGGGGCGAGGCTGATGGAACTGAGCGACTATGCTTTTTCCATCATGTAAAGATTGTAAAATTTCCAAGTCTTTATAATCAAAAAAACGAGTAATCGGTTGCCCAATAATCTCATTATGGTTGACTGAAAATATTTTTTCAGCACCATCTGTCCAAGTTCGAACGCATTCTTTACTATCAATTACTGTAACAGAAGAGTCAGTTGTTTGTATTACAGTGTCATAAAATGACTGTAGTTCATTGTAGGACTTATAAAGAAATGGAATCATTTGCTGAGAAGTTATACAGCATATCGGCTCATCGTTTTCGTTAAGGATGATAACAGCTAATTCATAAGAAAAAGCGTCAATTAATGCAGTGAATGAGTCATCTACATAAATAATTGCGCAATTATATTCTTCTGTAGTAGAAGGGAGGTAATAAAACCTTTCGTTTATTTTCTTAATGCGATCAAGGCTACATGTATGATTGATTAAAACGCTTTCCAAAAATTCTTGTATAGTCGGAAATGAGAATTCCATAATGTCCTCCTGTTATGTATAAAAATTTTGACAGTGATAAAAAAATAATACACCTATTTACTATGAATTTAAAATATTTTTACAAATAAAAATATTTTTTATAAAAATTGTATATGTACAGAATTGGCACGTCAATTGCATAAAAAGAAAGTGAGAGGGCTAGGAAAGGAGGAGTATATTGTGAGGCACTGCGACGTTTTAATTATAGGTGGTGGAATAATAGGGTGTTCTATCGCTTATTACACTTCAAAATACGGAAGAGACGTAACAATCATTGAAAAAGGGGAATTTGTCAGCGGGACGTCTTCACGGTGTGATGGGAATATTTTGGCCATTGATAAAGACCCGGGATTTGATAGTCAAATGTCTTTAGTAAGTCAAAAATTAGTAACTGATTTAAGTGAAGAATTAGAGCATTCATTTGAATATAGGGCACCAGGAAGTATTCTCGTATGTGAGTCAGACGAAGAGATGGAAGCTGCGCAGCAATGGGTAAATCGGCAACAAGAAGCTGGATTACCGTTTCGAATGCTTGATAGGCAAGATATAAGGGAAGAGTCGCCTTTTTTTGCTGATGATTTATTAGGCGGTTTAGAATGTGCGACGGATTCAACTGTGAATCCATATCTCCTTGCTTTCTCGCTTCTGTCAGAGGCACAAAAGTTTGGCGCAAAAGCTTTTAAGCAGACGGAAGTAAAGAGTATGGAAATAGAGACGGATGGTTCATTTGTTGTAGAAACTACGAATGGAACTTTTACAGCAAAACAAGTTGTAAATGCAGCCGGTGTGTGGGCTCCTAAGATTGGTCAGATGTTAAATATAAATATACCAATTGAACCGAGAAAAGGGCATATTATTGTAGCTTCAAGGCAACAACACGTAGGATGCCGTAAAGTAATGGAATTCGGTTATTTAATTTCTAAATTTGGCGGAAAACGAAAAGTGGATGCTTTAACTGAAAAATACGGGGTTGCGCTCGTATTTGAGCCTACTGAAAGTCAAAATTTCTTAATTGGTAGTAGTCGTGAATTTGTAGGATTTCATACGAGGATAAATAATGAAGTCATTAAATGTATCGCAAATAGAGCAATTCGCTTTTATCCGAAAATGGCAGATATGATGGTAATTCGTTCTTACGCTGGTTTACGTCCGTGGACAGAAGATCATTTACCGATTATTTCACGAGTGGAACATATTCCGAATTATTTCATTGCCGCTGGACATGAAGGTGATGGGATTAGTCTTGCAGCAGTTACTGGAAAAGTAATTGAAGAGTTATTAAATGAAAAAGAGACAATTATTCCTATTGAACCACTTCGTTTGAGTCGTTTTACAGAAAGGGTGTTAAACGGATGAGGTCACAAAGAGTCTTTACGACGATTGATACACACACAGGTGGGAATCCAACGAGGACATTAATTAGTGGACTTCCAAAGTTGATTGGAGAGACGATGGCAGAGAAGATGTTACATATGAAAAAGGAGTATGATTGGATTCGAAAATTGTTAATGAATGAACCGCGTGGTCATGATGTAATGTCAGGAGCATTATTAACAGACCCATGTCATCCTGAGGCTGATATAGGTGTTATATACATAGAGACAGGTGGATATTTACCGATGTGTGGTCACGATACAATCGGTGTATGTACAGCGTTAGTTGAATCAGGTTTAATTCCGGTAGTTGAACCGATTACTTCTTTAAAACTAGATACACCGGCTGGCTTAGTTGAAGTAGATATTGCTGTTCAAGATGGAAAAGCAAAAGAAGTATCTTTCTGTAACATACCAGCTTTTTTATTGAAAAATATTACTGTACAAGTGAAAGACATTGGGACTATAGAGGCTGATATTGCGTATGGAGGGAATTTTTATGCCATTATTGATGCGAAATCAGTAGATCTAGAATTAGTACCAGAAAATGCATCTACAATCATCGATAAGGCGATTCATATAAGAAACACAATTAATGAGAAGTTTGAAATCACTCATCCAGAGTATTCGTTTATAAGAGGATTAACACATGTTGAATTTTATACAGATCCTACTCATGAATGTGCGCATGTGAAAAATACAGTTGTTGTACCACCAGGCGGAATAGATCGATCTCCATGCGGTACAGGAACATCTGCGAAGCTAGCTGTATTATACGCTCAGAAAGAAATCGAAATTGGTGAAGAGTTCATTCATGAGAGTATCGTTGGTTCTTTATTTAAAGGATATGTCATGAATACGACACATGTTGAAAATATTGAAGCTGTCATAACGAAAATTACGGGATCAGCTTGGCTTATGGGTATGCATAGATTTTTTTACAATGAAATGGATCCACTTAAAGAAGGATTTTTGCTAATTCCGCCGATGGAACATGAAACGGAGGATATAAAATGAACATTCAAAAAATGTATACAGCAGTAGACGTACATGTAAATGGCGAGGCATTTCGTGTAATGAAAGACGTACCATGCAAATACTACTACAGTTTGGAGCAATTAAATGAACAATTTTCAGGTGAATTAGCAGAAGAGATGAAGCTTTTATTAAATGAACCACGTGGTTTTATCGGTTTGAATGGGTGTATTGTCGTTCCATCTATCCATAATGAAGTGGATGCAGCTGTATTATTTTTTAATCATGAAGGTTCGATTCCGCTTCATTATGGAGGCATTGTTGCAGTAATAACGATGTTACTCGAAAGTGGTTATTTAAAAAAGAGAGAGTCCAATCAATATAAAATTGAAACGTTATCTGGAATATTTTTAGTTCATGCGTATGTAGAGAATGATGAAGTTATATCGGTTTCGTTTGAAAGCAAACTATGCTATATGATTGAGGAAAATTTACAGGTTGGTAATGTAAGTTATTCTCTCATACAAGCAGATAAAGTATATGCAGTTGTAGAGAAAGGTGCGTATTCGCCAGAAATTCGCATGGAAAACATTTCTGAATTGAAAAGATGGGGAGAAGCTACACTACAGACTATACAAAAACAGTCGCTAATAAAAAGGCTTATTTTAGTAGATCCTTCGCAAAAAGAAAAGAACCATATAAAGTCGATTACATTTCATGAAGATAACTTTATCGTACGTTCGCCAGGTTTTGTTTCTACTATTGTTTCCTATGTTCATGCGTTATTTAAAAATGATTATATGGCGGATAAACCTTTTAAAAATGAAAGTATATTTAATAGTTTTATAACTGTGGAGAAAGTGAAGAAGGAGGAACTAGGATACATTTTCCGTTTTGAAAGTAGAGGGTTTATTACAGGGATGCAGACATTTCTATTAGACCCTACGGATCCGTTTCCGGCAGGTTTCTTATTAAAATAAAATGTGATAGGGAGAGATAAATATGCAAAAAATTAAAGGAGCATTTCCAGTATTAATAACACCGATGGATGAATTTCAGGAAATTAATTGGGATGGGGTAAAGCAAAATGTAAATTACTTTATCGAACAAAACGTTGCAGGTATCATCATTAATGGAAGTACAGGAGAATTTGTAAGTTTATCAAAAGAAGAACGATTTAAAATGGTAGCAACCGTGTTGAAAGAAATTGATGGCCGTATTCCAGTTATTGTTGGAACTGCAGCAGAGACGACGAAAGAAACAATTGAATATACGAAACATGCAGAAGCGCACGGAGCGGATTGTGTATTAATTATAAACTCTTACTATTGTAAACCGAAGGAAGAGGAGATTTATTTTCATTTTAAAGAAATCTCAAACTCTGTAAATATACCAATTATGTTATACAATAATCCATTTACTTCTGGTGTTGATATGAGTACAGAGCTAATGCTCCGTATTGGAAAAGAGTGTGGAAATGTTACACATATTAAAGAATCTAGCGGAGATATTCGAAAAGCGAGAGATTTAGTAAGACAAAGTGAAGGGGCTTTCCAAGTCTTCTGTGGTTCTGAAGATTTAGTTATGGAATCATATTTAGTTGGTGCCTCGGGATGGGTTTCAGTAGCAGGAAATATTGTTCCCGGTCTCGTTACAAAAATGTATGAGCATTTTCAAAATGGTGAATTAGAAAAGGCGTGGGAAATAAACGATGCTATTTTACCACTTTGCGAGTTTCTTGAAGGATCAGGGAAATATGTTCAAATCGTTAAACGTTCTATGGAATTACATGGGCAAGCGGGAGGACCTTCTCGCTATCCAAGACTAGGGTTAACTGTAGAAGAAGATCAAAAGCTTCAAACGATTTTATCAAATATTGCAGCTCATGCAGCTGTTTAAATAAGGAGGAGAACATAATGTTAAAGACAAATATTGAGCTGAAACCAAAAGTGGAAGCGTTTTTAAATGAAGAAATTAAAATGTTTATTAATGGCGAATTTGTTTCTGCTATTGGCGGAAAGACGTTTGAAACGTACAATCCAGCAACAGAAGAGGTTCTAGCAGTCGTATGTGAAGCGCAAGAAGAGGATATTGATGCTGCAGTAAAAGCGGCAAGATCTGCATTTGAATCTGGCCCGTGGGCAGAAATGACTACTGCTGAAAGAGCGCATCTTATTTATAAATTAGCAGATTTAATTGAAGAACATAGAGAAGAATTAGCGCAACTAGAAGCTTTAGATAATGGAAAGCCATATCAAGTAGCACTTGATGATGATATTTCAGCGACTGTAGAAAATTATCGTTATTACGCAGGATGGGCTACAAAAATTATTGGGCAAACAATCCCGATTTCAAAAGATTACTTGAATTATACGAGACATGAACCTGTTGGTGTTGTAGGACAAATTATTCCGTGGAATTTTCCGCTTGTTATGTCTTCTTGGAAAATGGGAGCTGCACTGGCGACAGGTTGTACGATTGTATTAAAGCCAGCAGAGCAAACGCCTTTATCTTTACTATATACAGCGAAACTCTTTAAAGAGGCTGGATTTCCAAACGGCGTTGTAAACTTTGTACCAGGCTTTGGTCCTGAAGCAGGGGCTGCAATTGTAAATCATCATGACATTGATAAAGTTGCTTTTACAGGATCTACTGTTACAGGAAAATATATTATGCGTCAATCTGCAGAAATGATTAAGCATGTAACGTTAGAGCTTGGCGGAAAATCACCAAATATCATTTTAGAAGATGCGGACTTGGAAAAAGCGATTAATGGTGCATTCCAAGGTATTATGTATAATCACGGTCAAAATTGTAGCGCAGGATCACGTGTGTTTGTTCATCGTAAACATTATGAAACTGTAGTAGATGCACTTGTGAAAATGGCGAACAACGTAAAACTTGGAGCAGGTATGGAGAAAGGAACGGAAATGGGTCCACTCGTATCTAAGAAACAACAAGAGCGTGTGTTAAATTACATTGAGCAAGGGAAGAAAGAAGGTGCTACAGTTGCGGCTGGTGGCGAACGTGCGCTTGAAAAAGGTTATTTCGTTAAGCCAACTATATTCACAGATGTTACAGACGATATGACAATCGTTAAGGAAGAAATATTTGGACCAGTTGTTGTCGTACTTCCATTTGATTCGACAGAAGAAGTAATTGAACGAGCGAACAACTCATCCTATGGCCTTGCTGCGGGTGTATGGACGCAAAATATCAAAACGGGTCATCAAGTAGCAAATAAATTAAAAGCAGGAACAGTGTGGATTAATGATTATAACTTAGAAAATGCAGCTACACCATTTGGTGGATATAAACAATCTGGTATTGGCCGCGAATTAGGTTCATATGCGCTTGATAATTATACAGAAGTGAAAAGTGTTTGGGTAAATATAAAGTAATAGGGCGTTTTACTGATAAAAATTGAGGGATGAAATAATGAAAGATGCGGACAACTAGAAAGTTTGATAATAGTTGTCCGTTTTTTTTTATATACAAAATTGCTTTTCCAAAGAATGATAAGGGGGATTTGGATGGAGAATTTAGTAGAATGGTTAGTAGGGCAAGTGTGGAGTATCGGTTTAGTTGTTTTTGCATTAGGGGCAGGCGTATATTTCACGATTGCAACACGCTTTTTGCAAATCCGTTATTTTAAAGAGATGATTAAACTATTATTTGAAGGAAAGAGTTCAGAGACGGGAATATCATCTTTTCAGGCATTTTGTTTAGCCTTATCAGGAAGAGTTGGAATTGGTAATATTGCAGGGGTAGCGACAGCAATTGCTTTCGGCGGTCCTGGAGCTGTATTTTGGATGTGGGTAATGGCTTTGTTAGGGGCAGCGAGCGCGTTTGTAGAATCAACATTATCTCAAGTATACAAAAGTAAAGTAGGGAATGAATATCGCGGCGGTACTCCATATTTCATTGAGAAAGGTTTGAAAATGAAATGGTTTGCAGTCATTGTAGCAGTAGTTGTAACACTTTCATATGGCGTGTTATTACCAGGTATTCAATCTAGTAGTATCGCAGTTGGATTTGAAAACTCTAATGGTATTAGCAAATATATAACTGGTATATTTTTAGTCGTGTTACTAGCAGCAATTATTTTTGGTGGTGTAAAGAGAATTGCTGGCGTTTCTCAAATGCTTGTTCCATTTATGGCAATTGGTTATGTAATTGTTACATGTATCATATTAATTGCGAATGTAACGGAGATTCCAAGTATGTTTGCTTTAATTTTCTCTAGCGCATTTGGTGTAAATGAAATGTTTGGTGGAATTGTTGGTGCAGCTATTGCATGGGGCGTAAAACGCGCTGTATTTTCAAACGTTGCTGGTGTCGGAGAAGCGACGTATAGTTCGGCGGCTGCTGAAGTATCGCATCCCGCAAAACAAGGATTAGTTCAAGCGTTTTCCGTATATATCGATACAATTGTCGTATGTACAGCGACAGCTCTTATGATTTTAATAACAGGTATGTATAATGTTATACCTGAAGGGAAAACCGCCATTGTACAAAACATAGGAAATGTGGAAGCTGGTCCAATTTATACACAACAAGCAGTTGAAACTGTGATAACAGGGTTTGGTCCAATATTTATTTCAATTGCGATTTTCTTTTTTGCATTTACAACGTTACTCGCTTATTACTATATCGCTGAAACGACACTTACTTATTTAGATCGTCAACTGAAGTATGGCTGGTTAAAACCAGTTTTGAAATTTGGATTTTTAATTATGGTTTACATCGGTAGCGTTGAATCAGCGTCGCTTTTATGGAATCTTGGAGATTTAGGAATCGGTAGTATGGCATGGTTAAACTTAATCGCAATCTTACTTTTAAGTAAAACCGCATTAAAAGTGTTAAAAGATTATGAAACGCAGAAAAAAGAAGGGAAAGATCCAGTATTTAATCCTAAAAATGTGGGGATTGAAGGATTAACATTTTGGGAAGAAAGAAGTAAAGAGGTTGAAAGAAAAAGTTCTAGAGAAAAAGTTATTGTCGATGATAATTTAAAATTATAACTCAAATTAATTGAAAATTCTTAATTTAAAAGAAGGTATATTGCCTCCATTTCATCACATACTACAATAAGTATGGATAATATGACTGGAGGGAATAAGATGGAACATGAGCAACATAGTTCGATAAATGATATTCTACATCATTATAAAGAAGGTATAGGTAGTTTTACAAATCAAATTCCTGAAATCGCTGAGACATATAATGCGTTCACGCAAGCTTGTTTTCAAGAGGGTTCTTTAACAAAAAGAGAAAAACAACTTATTGCATTAGGAATTAGTTTAGCAACGCAAGATGAGTATTGTACAATTTATCATACAAAAGGTTGTCTTGATCAAGGATGTTCGGATAAAGAGATTCTGGAAGCATGTGGTGTTTCAGCAGCATTTGCTGGCGGAGCTGCGATGAGTCAAGCGGTAACTTTAGTGCAAGAGTGTTTAACAGAATTGAAAAATCAAAAGCATTGAATAAAAAAACGTTTTAAACTTTATGTTTAAAACGTTTTTTATGTGAAATTAAATTTAAGTATAAAAATTATCTAGGATGGGTTCAATTTATGGTTATACAATAATGGAGAATTTTAAATTTAGTAGGAATGAGAAATAAAAACTATTTATTTAGTTTTAAGGTTTTGTAAAAAGCTTCAATTGTTTCATATAATCAATAGCTTTTGTTTTGTTTTTCTGTTTAGAAACATAATGTGCCTCATTAAAATCTCTATAGTAACTGTTAACTACTTCTTCAGAAAGAGCACCGTCAGATATAGCTCTTTTAACCGCGCAGTTTGGTTCATTTGTATGTGAACAGTTAGAAAATTTACATCTCATAGAAATCTCTTTTATATCTTCATAGCCAAAATCAAAATTCCTTTCAAGGTTTATCAAGTCAAATCCTATTTTACTAATAAGAAATCCCTCCACTTTTGAAAGAGTCTTTTAGAAACATACATACAAATTTTATCGTTTTCAATTTGTATTCACTTTAATATTCTATATCTTCATAAATAGATTTTTCTACATCAGGAAGAACTGTGTATATACTCTTACCGATTAAAGCTTCTAATTCTTTCTTAATCGCATAAAACCCTTTCCAATGTAAAGATGTATGAGATGTTGTACCATGACGCAAACCAACAGAAATTAATCTTCTTTCCAGCGTAGTAAAGCCATCCGCATCAGCAAGAGCGTCACAAAGAGTAATTACTTTATTGTATAAGTCGTAGTTACAATGTTCATTTAATATTTCAACTAATCGGCTTCTCATATGGTCAGGAACGAGACTCCATTCTGCTGCGATATCTATATGTTCATTTTTGCATGGGAATGAGTGTGTCACACAAATAACAGCGTTTCCTGTATACCCTAAATCATTCATATACATATAACCATCATAGGAATGAATGACCGATTTGGTAAAACCTTTGTATCTTCCGATATCATGCAAAAGGGCAGCGTTATATGCTGTGTCAGCATCTAGCTTGTACCCTTTTTTTATAAGTTCTATAATTATGTTTTCAGTTGCATGAGCAACATGTAGTGAATGTTCAAACCAAGGGCCCGGGTTTTGTTCATATGCCCATTCGAGTAATTCTTTTGCGTACATTCTATCTAATATATATTTCATATCGTTATCCTTTCACAAAAAATCATATCTTAACTATAAATTCCTCTTATTATTTCATTATTCCTTCTTTAAAAATTGTTACAATGAAACAAAAGGGGGAAAAGTAATGCGAAATTTAGTAATTGAAGAAATTAAGAAACTAGAAAATGATATAGAAGAACTTTCGAAACTTTTGAAAATGGTTGTAAATGATGGGGCATCAATTGGTTTTTTGCCTCCACTGGAACAAAAAGATGCAACAAAGTATTGGCAAACAGTATTAGCGCCAGAAGTGATATTGTATGTGGCTAAAATAAACAACGAAGTAGCAGGGAGTATTCAATTACAATTAGTTACTAAGCCTAACGGAATTCATAGAGCTGAGATTTGCAAATTAATGACTCATCCAAACTTTAGACGAAACGGTATTGGACGATCGCTTATGCAAAAAGCAGAGGAACGAGCAAAGCAAGAAAACAGGTCTCTTTTAGTATTAGATACTAGAGAAGGAGATCCTTCCAATAAATTGTACAAATCACTAGACTACCAAGAAGTTGGAACAATACCAGGGTATGCAATTTCTCCGAATGGAAAGTTAGATGCTACGGTTCTTTATTATAAAAACATTTAAGTTATAATCAAACGGGGAGAGTGCTTAATTATTAGTAAGTGAATAATAAACGACTATTTTTAACACCGTCTATATTTTTCTGGCGGTGTTAAAATAGTTAATTATAATCTAATTAACGCACTAAATGAATTTGAGAAAGTTTTTAGAGGGTTCTTTTAGTAATGATTCTCGTCTTATAATAAATGTAGAGAAGATGACTAGCCGACTATAGTTATTTTCGCTTTATTATGGGAAGGGGATGAAAGAATGAAAAAGAATAGTTTACAAAAGATGAAGAAAGTTATTTTAAGTGGTGGCGTATTACTTACGGGATTATTAACATTTGGGTTTTCAGAAAAGGCTTCAGCTCATGGATATGTAGAATCACCAGCGAGCCGATCTTATTTATGTAAGCAAGGTGTAAATGTAAATTGTGGACCAATTCAATATGAACCACAAAGTGTAGAAGGGATAGGTGGATTTCCACAACTAGGACCTTCTGATGGACAAATTGCAGGGGCTGGTCATTTTCCCGCTTTAGATGTTCAAACTGTAGATAGGTGGAAGAAAGTTACGTTAAATGGCGGGACGAATACATTCAAGTGGAAACTAACGGCTCCTCATAGTACGAAAGAGTGGAAATATTATATTACGAAAAAAGGTTGGAATCCAAATAAACCTTTGACGCGATCAGATTTAGATTTAGTGCCATTCTATGTAAAAAATGACGGTGGAGCTAGACCAGGGACAACAGTAACGCACGAAGCAAATGTACCAACTGACCGTAGTGGATACCATCTTATTTTAGCTGTTTGGGAAATTGCAGACACTGGAAATGCGTTTTATCAAGTTATAGATGTAAACCTTTTGAATAATGGCTTATCCTCAAATTTTACTTTTAACAATGTAGTGCAAGCTCCTACACTATTTTAATTGAAACATACATTTCGATCATCTAATTCATTTTAGATGATTTTTTTTATGAAAATGATGAAAAATATAGAAGAAAGTGCAATTATTTATAAAAAAATATGCTTTAAATATTGTCATATTTGCTTCTTTAAGATATCCTTTTCATGAAGAGGTGGAAAACATGGAAAAAGTACTAGTTTTCGGGCATAAAAACCCAGATACAGATGCAATTTGTTCTGCAATTGCTTATGCAGAATTGAAAAAAGAATTAGGAATGAATGCTGAGCCTGTACGTTTAGGCGAAATCAGCGGTGAAACTCAATTTGCGTTAGACTATTTTAAAGTAGAAGGACCGCGTTTTGTTGAGACAGTAGCAAGCGAAGTGGACAACGTTATTTTAGTTGACCATAACGAGCGTCAACAAAGTGCTAACGATATCGAATCAGTTCGTGTGTTAGAAGTTATTGACCATCACCGTATTGCTAACTTTGAAACAAGCGATCCTATATACTATCGTTGTGAGCCAGTTGGCTGTACAGCTACAATCTTAAACAAAATGTACAAAGAAAATGGCGTAACAATTCGTAAAGAAGTTGCAGGTTTAATGTTATCTGCAATCATTTCAGATTCTTTACTATTCAAATCTCCAACTTGCACAGAACAAGATGTAGCAGCTGCTCGTGAATTAGCGGAAATCGCTGGTGTAGATGCAGATAACTACGGCTTAGAAATGTTAAAAGCTGGTGCTGACTTAAGCGGAAAAACAATGGAGCAATTAATCTCTCTTGATGCTAAAGAATTCCAAATGGGTAATGCGAAAGTTGAAATCGCACAAGTAAACGCTGTTGATACAAACGACGTTCTTGTACACCAAGCGGAACTTGAAAAAGTAATTTCTGCAGTAGTAGAAGAAAAAGGTTTAGACCTATTCTTATTCGTTGTAACTGATATCTTAACTAACGATTCTGTCGGTCTTGCGATCGGTAAAGCAGCAAACGTTGTTGAGAAAGCATACAACGTATCACTAGAAAACAATACAGCTACTTTAAAAGGTGTTGTATCTCGTAAAAAACAAATCGTACCAGTATTAACAGAAGCATTCCAAGCTTAATCGTATTGCGTACAGATGAACAGTAAGGACAAGTAGTCAGATTGGCTATTTGTCCTTTTTTATTTATAATAAGCAGAAATTTTTAACTTTTAAACAGTCGCATTGTGTATGCTTAATGATATGGAAGTATTGAAAAGTAAATTACAGGGGCTTTTTGAAAAAATATTGCATCTGTTTCAAAATTAGAGAGCTGGATTTCGGAGGAACTGCGTTTAAACGCTGAAATACAGATGTTGCGTTTAACTTTTTAGAAGAAAGGATATAAAGTTTTGATTAACGAATTAAAATAAGGATAGCGTTAGCTATCCTTATAATCGTTTATTCGTAAGATTTTTTCTTGTTTATATAAAATGTGATTATCGTAGTAATGAAGAAAATAGGTATCGCATACACTTGCCCAACAAATAACTTCCAGCCGACATAATTATAGCCTTCAGATGCTGGGATGATAACGGAAATAACGCAAACGATAAAATAGACTAATAGTGCAGGAATAATATTTTTCATTTTTATGAACCTCCTTTATTGTTTTATTAATACATACTTGCATTATAATTTAGTTTCATTATTTTGAAGAAAAAATGAAAAATTTTTTATGGTATTATAATATTTGCAATGAGAGTAATCTATAGTACGCATATGGTAAAATGTGTAATTTTAACTTTCAGAATTATTATATAGTATCTCGAGAAAAAAATGTACAAAATAACGAATTTTATTTACCAAAGTAAAGGGAGTAGAAATATATATGAAAAGGCTATGTATAATTCCATGCGGAAAAAAGAAAATTTGGGATAAACATTCAGACTACGGACCGATGGAAGCAAAAGATGTATATATTAGTCCGTTCGGAAAAGCATGTCAGGCGTACGCAACTATGTTTTTCGAAAACTGGGTTATATTATCAGCGAAACATGGATTTTTAAGACCAAGTGATATTGTATTAGAAAACTATGATCTTGCATTTGATTCAAAAAGCGATGAGGTAATAAGTATAGAGCAATTACAAAAACAGATGGTAGATAAAAGTTTACTACAGTTTGACGAAATCGTCTTACTAGCAGGGAAGAAGCATAAAAAAGTAGTGACAAAGTTATATCCAGAAGAAATGATTACATATCCGCTAGAGGGGTGTAAAGGAATTGGGTATATGTTGCAGAGGTTGAAAGAAGCTGTGAAGGAAAGGGAGGAAATATAGGTGTAGTTTCAGTGATTTTAAACTCTATTTATTTAGGGAGCTGAAAAGTAAAATAGAGTTTTTAGGCATTGCCGAAAGGGTGATGCTTTTTTGTTCGTGTCGTCATTCATGTAAAAGTAATTTAGAGAATAAATCATTCGATTTATGAAGCGATAGCTTTTTTATATCGAAAACAAATTGCATCACTTTTAGAAAATATAGGACGTATGGGCACAGTTAAGATTGTAAGTGGGAATAGCAATAAGACAAGTTTTGAATAAGATATTAAGAAAGGAGATGTTGATGAATAATGGCTAGATATAGTTTGCACGGAGGACACAATAGTATTGTTCAAGGTGCTAATTTCGGGAATCGGAAAGAACACGTTCTAGATAGGCAAGTTAAAGATGCCGTGGCGGCTAAGTTAAGAGCCCTAGGACACACGGTTTATGACGATACGGACGAGGTAGGGGCAACTCAATCACAAAATTTAAATAATATCATTCGGAATAGCAATTCCCATGCTGTGGATTTAGTTATTTCTTTTCATCTTAATGCAAGTGATGGAAATGGACAGGGTGTTGAGGTTTTATATTATGATCAGAAAGATTTGGCGGCTAAAATCTCAGCTCAACTAGCAAAAGATATTGGATGGCGTGATCGAGGTGCGAAACAACGTACAGATTTAGCAGTATTAAATGGAACGAAGGCACCGGCTATTCTTATTGAATTAGGGTTTATTGATAATGAATCCGACATGGCAAAATGGAATGTTGATAAAATCGCTAATTCTATTGTATTTGCTCTTACAGGACAAACTGGAGGAGGTGCAGCGGATTTGCTCAAAGTAAAAACTGGTGGTGTAGCATTTAGTAATTTACAAGCTTTGGCTCAAGCTATGGTTGATGCGGGTATTGATGGACAAATTGTCGTTCAAAAAGATGGCATTGGTTATGCTATAACGAATGGCTATCCGTCCGGGAATATCGATAAATTTACAGCTTGGTTAGATGCACGTAAATGGTACTATGAGTACGTGAGATAAAAGTAGTTTGCTAAATAAAAATAAGAGCCGTCATGTGACGGTTTTTATTTTTATTTAATCTTTTAACTCTACTTATAATATGGAGAAAATAGACTAATAAACAAGCCTTTGTATACTTTCAAACATAGAATATGATGAATTCTATCAAGGAGGAAGCATATTTATGAGAAATACTTGTCATTGTGGACATTTTCAAGATTGTAATAAATTTTGGGATGATTTAATGTTTGGGAGATGTAGATGTAAGCGCAATGATTTTCACGAGTGTTGTTGCAAAGAGAAACCGAAGTGTGAGTGTGAAAAATGTCATTGTAAAACAAAAGCGAAATGCCATTGTAGGCATGAAGAGGAAGGGTATTAATAATAAAAAAGAGTACGATGCGTACTCTTTTTTGGGGTGATTATATTCCATCTTGAACAGATTTCTTTACAATTACCCATGTGTCTTTCTTTTTAACCGTTATAGCTACATTAGTTCCATTAGATTCCTTATAAAAGATATATCCATTGTTTGAGTTTACATATGTAACTGGTTCACCTATGCAATCTCGCGAGCAGGATTTGTTGACTAGTTCAATTAAGGATAGTTCACTTGGATCGGTTTTACTGGCTTCTATAACAGCATCAAGGCTTGTTTTTCGATAGCCTTGCAAGTTTATATGAAAAAGCTGCTCTATTTCTCCTGTAATGCTAGTGTTCATTACTTCTACTGAATTCTTTTTTTCTTGAAGAAAGCCGTTTTCATAAAGTAATTTTGTATAGCCAATCCATGCTATTAACACTAGCATGAAAAACATACCCGTCATTTTAAGTATTCGAAGTCGTTTGCTTATAATTGTTTCTGAGTATTTCATTCACTCTAATCCTCCAATGTTTTTAATTTAAAATATGCTTGGATACATACTTTTAGAAGAGGATGAAAGTTAATGAGTTTTTAATAAAAAAGAAAACATCCAGGGTTAGATGCTTTCTTTTTTTGGTATTTTTGGCTATCTGTTAGTTACTTGTTTCATAAGTGGTCTTATTTCTTTAACTGGTGGTTTCTTATCATAGGCATCAACGTAAGAAAAGTAGTAGTTTAAGTTTCTTAGAAGACCTTTTCCTATTTTTGCACTTAAGAAAGGAAAGACTTGTCCGGTATAATCATCGAGAGATTTACAGTAATATTTTTCATCTAAATATATACTGTATTTACATGTTAGTTCTACTAAAGGATTCCCTTCATCATCAAATACTTCTTTAGAATCAATAATATCTATTAGTGCAAATTTTTCATTTAAGTAAACTTTCTTTTTTTTCTCGTGTTTATTTGTAAGTATAAAAACGAGACCAATCGCGTTAATCAAACTATTTCCTCCTATAAAAAACGGATATTAATAAAATATATCGATATAAGCTAAATGTAAAGAGGAGAGGTGAAATATCATGGAGAGAAAACTAAATAAGCCGATTGGTGAGAGCTGATAATCAGTGGGGGATGAACAAACCCCTCACTGATTAAAGTTTCACTTTATTGAAATACTTGCGGGAATTGTTTTACGATTGCGTTTGTTATCATGTCAGCCATTTCTAATGCTTCTTTTTCAATTTTATCGTAAAGTTTTACTCCTGCTTCATAATCTTTATTTAGGAAGGCAAGTGCTTCTGCTTTCGTTAGTGCTAAATGTTCATAAAACATTTTTCTAAATTCTTCTTTATCTATATATGGGTTGATTCTGTTAAGGAATTCAATAATTGCGTCACCATTAGCGTACCATTTTTTCTCTATAGCGGCCGCTGCATTTTGATTACCAGCTTTTGCGGCTTTAACAAGATCCGCTGCAATTACTAAGTGATCTTTAATTAATGCACTATATTTTTTCACTGCATCCTCACCGTAAAATGGTTCAAGTGATAGTCCCATATGTGTTGCGTTTTGTAGAAGTCGTCCAACAGTAACATTAACATCTGGTAAATTAAATACTATACTTATAATAGCCAATCTCGTCCAAGCGACGTGTTGTTCCCATAAAGAACGCATATACCCTTTTAAAAAATTCTCATTTTTACTAATTCGGTAGTTCCGTACGGATAAATCATAGTTTACATAAGGGTTATGGTAGGGGGAGTAATACGATTGCCAATAAGAATACATAAATAGTAACACTCCTTTGAACATGTATAACTCAAAGTATGATGAAGATTTATTTTTAGTTACGTGTCCTAGATTATTTTTAGGGAATTTGAAATGGAGAAATTCAATGAATGGTGTTGTGGTATATATGAATAAATTGAATATAAAGTAAAAGAGGGTCTGTAAGGGAAGTTGCAGACCCTCAAAAGGGTATTGCCGAGATGTCGGACTCGACTACGTAATGTTATCATAAAATTCTTTTGAAAAAACCTGGTAAATGTGTCCAAATGAAATTGGGACCTTCATACAGTCAAAGGGACCTGCTTCCCGCGGCAGGCCCCAATAACTAGATAATGTCGATGAGCAAAAAACTCATCTGGAGTACTTTTATAGTAACAAGTAAAATGTGTTTTGTGTATTGAGAAAGAAGAATTGCATAATTATATGTGAACAATTTAAATCCCAACAATTTATGATTATCATTAATTGTTGGGATCTAAATATGGTTATAAAATGGAGAAAAGACTTGGAAGTCGAGGTACACAGAAGTATGTAATCATGAAAAAGACCTGCTAATATAAGCAGGTCAACTTAAGGGGTTTATCCAACAGATTATTATATATGGTAACAACTGAATTGTAGTAAGTCTATACATTTAATATTGAGAAAAATTCTGTGAATGATATATTTTTTGCACATATATTAACGTCTAAAAAGTTGAGAAAGAAAATTAAAAAACTTTTTATAAGAGAATAATGGCTGGTACTTATAGTATGATTCATATTTCCACGCATCATTATTAGAGAATTGGAGTTTTTGTGTTTTCGTTTTTGCCTTGATGGAACTCATATTACGATGTTTCATATAGTAACCTCCTGAATTTATATGTATACGATTAGTAGTATTCAAGAAAGGGAAATAAAATGAACATTTAAATTGAAACTCTTTCTTCTTGTGTACTGGATTTACGTTATAAATGTTGTAAAACATATAAAATAATGATGCTAATTCATATTAAATAAGTGAAGAAACATAGAATAATGAAAAAACAATAAGCATCTAATCATCCCTTTCAAGTCGCATAAGTGATTGATATAATAGAAGTAGATGAAAGATAAAGAAAAGCGGGTGACTCTTTTTTGTTTACTAAAGCACAAGAACTTTTAGCGTCCTACTTTGGTTATTCTTCGTTTCGAAGAGGACAAGATGAAACAATTAAAAATGTACTAGATGGGAAAGATACGGTTTGTATTATGCCAACGGGTGGCGGTAAGTCGATTTGTTATCAAATTCCGGCATTAGTATTTGAAGGAACGACGTTGGTTATATCGCCTCTAATATCACTTATGAAGGATCAAGTAGATACATTGGTACAGAATGGCATTTCAGCTACATATATTAATAGTTCTATATCTATTGCAGAAGCAAATCAGCGAATTCAATTAGCGAAACAAGGACATTACAAGTTACTTTATGTGGCGCCTGAGCGTCTTGATTCGATGGAGTTTGTTGATCAACTTATTGATATGAAAATCCCTATGATTGCGATTGATGAAGCACACTGTATTTCACAGTGGGGACATGATTTCCGTCCAAGTTATTTACATATACATCGCATATTAGATTATCTTCCAGAAAAGCCGCTCGTATTAGCATTAACAGCAACAGCAACACCGCAAGTACGTGATGATATTTGTAACACACTTGAAATTAATCAAGAAAATACAATTATGACAACGTTTGAGCGTGAGAACTTATCGTTTTCTGTCATTAAAGGGCAAGATCGAAATGCATATTTGGCGGATTATATTCGTCAAAATCAAAAGGAATCCGGGATTATATATGCAGCTACTAGAAAAGTAGTCGATCAGTTATATGAAGATTTGATGAAGGCAGGTGTTTCTGTATCAAAATATCATGCTGGTATGAGTGATAGTGATCGAAATGAGCAACAAGAACTCTTTTTACGAGATGAAGTAAGTGTAATGGTAGCAACATCTGCATTCGGGATGGGTATTGATAAATCGAATATTCGTTACGTAATTCATTATCAGCTTCCAAAAAATATGGAAAGTTACTATCAAGAAGCAGGACGTGCTGGTCGTGACGGATTAGATAGTACATGTATATTGTTATATTCTTCTCAAGATGTACAAGTACAGCGTTTTTTAATTGATCAATCAACTGGAGAATCACGTTTTTCAAATGAACTTGAAAAATTGCAAAATATGACCGATTACTGTCATACAGAACAATGTTTACAATCATTCATTTTGCAATACTTTGGAGAAGAACCGAAAGAAGATTGTGGACGCTGTGGTAATTGTACAGACAATCGCGAGAGCATCGATGTGACAAGAGAATCACAAATGGTTTTATCATGCATGATTAGAACGAACCAACGCTTTGGAAAGCAAATGATAGCGCAAGTATTAACTGGGTCGAAGAATAAGAAAGTTATTGAATTTAATTTTCATACTTTACCAACGTATGGGCTTTTATCGAACCGTAGTGTAAAAGAGGTCAGTGAGTTTATTGAGTTTTTAATTTCAGACGAGTTAATTGCAGTTGAACATGGCACTTATCCGACGTTAAAAGTAACTGAAAAAGGGAAAGAAGTATTACTTGGTAAAGAGAATGTTTTACGAAAAGAACGAGTAGAGACAAGACAAATTGTTCAAGACCATCCTTTATTTGAAGTGCTTCGTGAAGTACGTAAAGAAATTGCACAAGGAGAAGGTGTACCTCCGTTCGTTATTTTCTCTGACCAAACATTAAAAGATATGTGTGTGAAAATGCCGCAAAATGATTCTGAATTGTTGACGGTAAAAGGTATCGGAGAACACAAACTTGTGAAATATGGCTCGCACTTCTTACAAGCAGTTCAGCATTTTATTGAGGAAAATCCAAATTATGCTGAAACGATTAAGACAGAAGTAGTTTCAGAGCGTAAAAAGTCAGGAAAAGCATCCGCAAATTCTCATTTAGAAACATATGAAATGTATAAACAAGGTATTGATTTGAATGAGATTGCAAAAGAACGTAACTTATCAAGACAAACAATTGAAAACCATTTAATTCGCTGCTATGAGGATGGAATGGAAGTAGATTGGCAAAGCTTTGTTCCAGCAGAGTATGAATCTCTTATTGAAACTGCCGTTCAAAATGCAGAGGGTGGGCTGAAATCTATTAAAGAACAGCTTCCGAATGAAGTGAGTTACTTTATGATTCGTGCTTATTTACAAATAAGAAAGTAGAGACATATAAAGGGGATAAGAATTTATGTATCATGTGTTCGTTTATGGCACATTAAGAAGAGGACAAACGAATGCTCATTATATGCAAGGTGCAACATGCATCGCAGACAGAGCTTGGACATATGGAAAATTATTTGATACGAATGAAGGATATCCGGCCATGACTTATTCGATTGAAGAACAGGTGTATGGAGAAGTTTATGTAGTAAATGATGAGATATTGTGTAAGTTAGATGAACTAGAAGAATATACAGGTAATGCGGAGACTGATTTATATGATCGAATCACGCAAACAGTATATGTTGCTGATAGGGAAATTGAGGCATATGTGTATATCGCTCAGAATAAAAAGATGTTAAAGAAAGTGATAGACTCTGGTGACTGGCTTATGTATCAAAAAATATAATAAGGTAGTTTTAAAAGTTGGAAAGCAGATAATGACGAATTCATTATCTGCTTTTTATTGTGGGAATAATTGTCGTTCTCTTTTTATTCTTATAGTTCTTAGTACGATTCCAATTCCGAGAAATAAAACAGTAGCAGCGACCCCGCTAGTAGGATTTAACCAAAAATCACTACTGTTTGTAAGAGTAATAATCTCTGTTATTGTAACTAAAACAGTAGGAACAGCATCCTCGATTGCATGCATGATAACACATGGCCAGACTGATTTTGTAAGTCTATATATTTCAACATACATAATTGACCAACAAACCATAAGGATACAGCCAGATAGAAGCATATTTAATCTTGAGATAGATTCAAAATATTCATTTGAAGAGCCTCCTTTACTTTTATTTATCCTACTATTTGTGGGTAGTAAAACGCCCATTGATTAAAGTCTTTATTTTTTACAATATTTGTTAATAGATAAATTAAATAGGAGACAAATAGAAAGTAGTATCTTTTGTATGCATCACTATACTATATGTGTATTTGTGTGATTTTGATGTTGCATATTCTTTTTAAATTAGAAAGATGAAAAGTAAGTTTTTTCGGAAAATTTAAACGGAAACTATTGACTTTATGATTGGGTTTTTAATACAATGATACTTCGACTGAAAAATTAGAACGGACAGGAGGGAATCGTCGAAATGAGCAACATATTTGAAGATGAGTTACAAAAAATGAAGGATACTTTACATACGATGGATGAGCAATTGGATAAGCTTGAAAAAACCCCGGTTTATTATGGAGAAGATTTTAAAGAGCAAATTCTTGAAAGTATGAGGGAGTCTAATAGACAAAACTTACGTATTGGTGTGCAAGAGCCGTACTTTGGAAGGTTAGATTTTCAGGAAGATGGAAAAGAAGAAGTTATGCCGATTTATATCGGAAAAGTAGGGGTTTCGGATATGGACACGATGAAGCCAATCATTATTGATTG
This sequence comes from Bacillus sp. RZ2MS9, assembly GCF_001816185.2. Taxonomy (NCBI): domain Bacteria; kingdom Bacillati; phylum Bacillota; class Bacilli; order Caryophanales; family Bacillaceae; genus Bacillus; species Bacillus sp. RZ2MS9. The sequence goes on along the minus strand of NZ_CP049978.1, from coordinate 2,724,497 downwards.
GCGGGCGCCTGTCGCAAGTATGTTTTATTCATTTACCGGTGGAGAAGAATTAGCATTTTATCAATCACCAGATGGCTTAGTAGAAGGTGATGTGTATTTAAAACGAAACATTTCCATTCGAAAAAGAGAACTTGAACGTGTTGTTGATACATATGTAAAAGGAAATGAAGATGTATCGCATGCCGATGATTTTCTTCTATATCGATTAGGTGAGAATAAAGATAATAAGCTAAAGGATATTGTTTCAACGATTCAATCGGAACAAAATGATATTATTCGAGCGGAAAGAAATTTACCATTACTTATTCAAGGGGTTGCAGGGAGCGGAAAGACAACAATTGCTTTACATCGCCTTGCTTTTTTAATTTATGAATATCGTGAACAACTAGAAGCAGAAAGAATGATCGTATTTGCGCCGAATAGTCTGTTTTTAGACTATATTTCGAGTGTACTTCCTGAATTAGGTGTAGGGAATATTAGTCAAACAACGTTTCCGGATTGGGCATTACGTACGTTAGATGATTCAGTGAAACTAAAGCAGACAGAAGAAAAATTGAAAGAAGCATTTTCAATTAATCGTGATGAAAAGAAGGTAATGCTAGGTAAATTAAAGGGTACGTTGGAATTTAAGACGTTTATTGAAGAGAGAATGATCCAATTTGAAAATGAGTTAGTTCCGACAAAAGATTTTGAGGCGTGGGATAGAGCGATTATTCCAGTAGAAGATATTAAAAAATGGATGCAAGTTGAATATAAACATTATCCTTTACAGAAAAGAAGAGAACGATTAGTAGGACGAATGAAGCGCTGGATTGAAATTGAACTTAAAAAATTCGGGGAAACAAACGAGAAAAAATTACTTAAAAAAGAAGCGACTAAGAGACTGAACGCATATATGAAGTTTTGGCCGAAAATGAGTGCTCTTTCACTGTATAGTTCAATAGTAAAAAGTAAAGAAATACTCGAGGTATTACCTGAAGAACTTGTTAAAGAAACAGAAAAGAGTTGTCGTAAAAAAGAAGTGTATGTAGAAGATTTACCAGCTTTAATATACATACATCATCGTATAACAGGGATTGAAATCGGGCAGAAGTTTCATCACGTTGTTATTGATGAAGCGCAAGATTTTTCGCCTTTCCAAGTTTATGTATTAAAAGAAATTACATTAGGTAATTCTTTCACTATATTAGGTGATTTATCGCAAGCGATTTATGATTACCAAGGAATTGAAGATTGGAATGCTTTTAAGGAAGTATTCCAAGAAACCGGTTATTATGAATTGACAAGAAGTTATCGTTCTACAAAAGAAATTATTGAATTTGCAAATGAAATAATTAAAAATGCAGAAATCCCAGTAGGACTCGCAACACCAGTCTTCCGCAGTGGAGAAGATGTGAAAGTAATTCATGCGGAAAATCAATTTACTGAAATTGTGAAGACGGTAAAACATTTGCAAAATGCAGATGTGAAAACAATTGCGGTAATCGGAAGAACAGAAGATGAATGCCGTGATATATATGTGGAATTAACAAATGCAGGATTAACGGTAAACGTAATTGAAGCAAACCAAAGTAAATATGAAGGTGGTATATCAGTAGTACCTGTCTATTTAGCGAAAGGTTTAGAATTTGATGCGGTGCTTTTAATTGATGTGGATGAAGAACATTACAAAGACACAAAACATGATGCAAAGTTACTATATGTTGGATGTACGAGGTCACTTCATGACCTATGGATTTTCCATAGTGGGGAAGCGTCACCTTTAATTAAAGGATTAAAATAAAGTGAAACTATAATCAGTGGGGAGTTTTACTGCAAGCTAATGTGGGATAAATATAAAAAGAGGGTTTCTATTACTGTCTACTTAACAGAGAGATGACTATGAAGACCCTCTTTTTATATTGAAATTAATGTTCAATTTTAAACGAATAAAGCCATTAATATTAAATCTTGATAGCTACCATCCAATTTTACACCCTTTGCTTTTCTACCCTCTTCAAAGAAGCCTAGATTCTTATATAACTGGATTGCACCTAGATTATCTTCCATTACCTCAAGACAAACTTTTTCAATCTTACTGTTATTTTTAGCCCAATTGATTAACGTTTCTAGAAGAGCTCTTCCAATACCATAATTTCGATATTCGGGTAGTATGGTCATCGCAAAAGCCCCTTGATGACTAATTTTTTCTTTGTTTCCGTTCTTAAAATCTATTGCACCGACTAACTTACCATCAACTTCAGCAATAAACTGTACATAATTTGGATTTTCATGATAAGCTTTTAACGTTTTTTGAATAGCATCGATACGCACCTTTTTTACATCCTCAACCGTACTTAGCATGTATGGAGCGTTTATTAAAGCTTTTGAAGCAGAATCTAGTATTCTTTCTGCATCCCGTTCTTTAGCTTCTCTAATTATTATTGTTTTTCCATCCTTAGATTTATAAGTAAAAACATTAGTTGATAAGATACTACACACACCCTTTCGGAATATAATTAGTTGAATTTTTTAACTATCGTGCAATTATTAAGTAAGAAAAAGTCGTATCACCTTTTTCTGCAATCGCTCTACTTCAACTTAATGACGATTATTTCAAATATTTTTAATTTTTACAAGGATTTATTCCGTTATATAGCCCGATTGTTGAATAACATGACTGGCGTTTTTTAAACAACTTTATTATCTCTGTACACGATGAATTAACGACTTGAGCTGTTGTGTAAATAATATACAATGACCTTTTCTAATTCCTTAGTTTGTTCTTTTTCCCGTACACGAACGGCATCTACTGGAATTTGTGTATGTTTTAACCAATCTAGAATAAGGTGTAGTTGTTCTTGTATTTGCCCAATGTTTTGCTCCTTTATGTTCTTATTCTGAATTCTATCAATTAATTGAAGCATATAGGGAAGTTTTTCTATACATTCACTTAAATCTCCGCAATAACCTGAAGGGAATTCATGTGTACCAAATTCTAAAGTATTGATGTAATTAGAAACTAGGTATATCATGGCTTCTTGTTCGGTATCACCACCTAATTCAATCGCTTTTCGAAGGGATTTTTCTAAATCGTCTTCTTTATTGCTAGAGTCCATATAAATTCCTATCCATCTAAAAGGTCTTGAATCAAATGGGTTGTTTTCTGTCCATCTATATAGAATGTCAATTAGAAAACTATTTAGTGAGAAAGTTAAGACCTCATCTTTTTCGTTTAATACATCTAAAATAGTAAACAGCGAAATGGCAAACTCTTCTTGATCTTTTGATTCCCATTTCTTTGCATTTGTAATAAATGTCTCTAAATGTTTAAAAGCTAATTTTCGAAGTCCCGCTTCGCGATGCTGACAGTAACAAATAAAATTATGCCAATGCTCAGTTGTATTCATATGTATAATAATAGTTTGTAATGCAGTGAGAGGTTTATCCATTATAAGTCCCCAATCTATTAAGCACGTGTTGAAAATTTAGTGTTATTATATCATTACATAAATTAAAGTGGGAAGAATTTAAGATGGATTTTATTGGTCACGGGATCCAATCGATTGGTAATGTAGCGGTTCTAACAGGACTCATTATTGAATTTGAAGATGAAACGTAAAAAAGTTATTATGTTTATCTGAATATTGAGGGGATATGTTTATTTAATTTTTAGAAAACATAGACTATTAAACTTGTAAATGGTATAATCTTCTTATTATTGGAATTAAAATCAAAATATTTGAAAATAAAGGATAGGGTTGATTTTAATGGGGGATTCTGATCACAAAGAAACAAAGGCAATATTAAAGTTATGGTTTATTTATATACCACTTGCATTTGGAGAATTTGTCTTTTCGAATATCATAGGTTATTTAAAAAAATAAAGATTTTGTATTTGAAAAACAATTAACCTAATTTAATTGTTTTTTTTATTTTTCTCTAATAAACCAAACAAAAATAAAGATTTTGAACAAGATGAAGTTTATGAAGGAAATAACGTTGATTAGGTGCTGAAAACGGGAATTATTCAAGCATGGTAATTCACCGTTTTTATAGCTTCCTATAGTGAGATGTTATGTTCACATCATATGTATACGATATTTGTAACTTAATATAGCATTACTGGAACTTCAAAATTAGTAGTTAAGGTTGTTACCTTATAGAGTGTTATATATAACTTAGCTAAAAAAGCACAAATCATATAATTTGAGCTGTTCATTATCTGTTTTTTGGTAAAAAATTATAGTTTTTGTCACATTAATACTGTACGATACATAGTATAAAACACATACTGTATGACATATAGTAATGGAAATGAGGTGAGTGAATGGATACTTTATTAAATTCGTTAATTACTGAGTTAAGAAGAGGGACATTAACGTTAGCTGTTTTAAGTCAATTAAGAACGCCGCAGTACGGATATTCACTTGTCCAGTTATTAGAGCAATCAGGGGTTACAATTGATCAAAGTACTTTATATCCACTACTTCGCCGATTAGAAAAGCAGGAATTAGTGACGAGTAGTTGGGATAAAACGGAGAGTAGACCTCGTAAGTATTATGTTTTAAGTGATTATGGATTAGAAATATTTTTGCAGTTGAAAAAAGAATGGATAAAAGATTCGAAAGAACTTTATAACTTATTAAAGGAGGAGGAAGAGAATGAATTTAATTGATCTCTATATCCAAGAGGTTGCGAAGAGATTACCTGAAAAAAATCGTGAAGATATTACACTTGAACTAAGGTCAACTATAGATGATATGTTACCTGAAGATTATAATGAGGAAGATGTAAAGAGCGTTCTCGAAAAATTGGGGAGTCCGGTTTCATTGGCTAATGGTTATTTGGATAGACCGATGCATTTAATTGGACCACGTTATTTTGATGTATATACAACGTTGTTAAAAATGATTATACCAATCGCAGCTGTCATTGCACTCATATCAATGGTTGCAGAAAATTTTATAGGCTATAGTGGTGATCAAGCGGTATTAAATGTTATTTTACAATTGATAGGTAAAGGCATTGGGGAAATTTTTGAAGTGGGCCTCCATGTATTTTTCTGGTTGACAGTTGTGTTTGTTATTTTAGAAAGAACAGATAAAGACAAAGGTATAGAGCCGTTGACGACAAGTTTAAAAAAATGGACACCAGATGATTTGAAAAACATCTCGTATATCCCAAAGAAAAAAGCAATCTCGAAGTTTGAAGTTTTTGGAGGTTTAATGTGGACAGCAGTTTGGGCTACACTTTACTTTTATGCGAATTATCTTGTTGGCGTATATAACGGTACGGCAAATGGACTGAAGTTTGTCTCGCCAACTTTTAATCAAGATGTTTTATTGCAGTACTGGCCAATCGTTGTAATTATGATCGTTTTTGAAATATGTATATCCCTTTATAAATTAGTGCAGGGACAATGGACGCAAAGATTGGCGATTGGGAATGCTATTCTTCAAATAGCTGGGACGATAGTATTCATTGTAATTGTAGTAAATCCACATGTATTTAACGCAGGGTTTATTACGTATTTGGCAAATGCATTTACTATTTCCTCAGAGGAGTTTAAAACGTGGCTCATTGGGGGAGGAATTTTCTTCTACATGTTATCTGCTGCAATAAATATATTTGATGGTTTCCGAAAAGCTAGTATTCGTATGTAGATAAAAATCGGAAATTTCGATAAAATAAAACTATTAAAAAGATAGTAAAATAAGGTGAACATGATGAAAGGAAGAAAATAATGATAAGGGAAGCAACGAAAAAAGATTTAGCATACATTTTAGATATTTATAACGATGCGATACTTTATACAACAGCTGTATATGCGTATAAACCTGTAACCCTTGAAAATAGAATAGATTGGTATGAACAAAAAAAGGCTGAAGAGTATCCAATTATCGTATATGAATTAGATAATAAAGTAGTAGGATTTGCGACATTCGGCCCATTTAGAGCGTGGCCTGCTTATAAATATTCAGTTGAACATTCTGTGTATGTAGATAAGGCATATAGAAAAAATGGCATTGGGTCTTCATTAATGAAAGAATTAATCAAAATTGCAAAGGAAATAGGGTATATGACCTTAATTGCTGGAATTGATGCAGAGAATGAGAAAAGTATTGCCTTGCATCAAAACTATGGATTTGTTCATGCAGGAACAATAAAAAAAGCTGGTTATAAGTTTAATAAATGGCTAGATTTAGCTTTTTATCAGCTGGAACTTAACGGTCCTGAAAATCCTATAGAAGAATAAATATTTTTCGGTAGCAAGAAAAAATTCATGCTACCTTTTTCTTATTTTAATAGCTCATATGAGCTGCTGAAAAGGTTTTTTATATTCGATATTGAATTTATTGGTATAATAGGAATGTTTAACGAACTTCCACTTCTTTATGTGATTGGGGGAAAAGATTTACCGAATCGCGGTGAAAATAAAGAGGTAGATGAAGCTTTTGCAGTAGTTTTAAAGTACATATACAAAGAATATAGTGAAAGCATGCTAGGAGTGAGCGATTGAAAAGAAACTTAAAGACTTTAACAATCATTATTTTAATTTTAACGATTATTGCTCTTGAAGTTGGAATCGCCCTATATGATCACAATTTGTCATTAGATACAATTTACTTTGCAGCGATCCTTATTTGTATTGTATTGCTTTTTGGCACACGTGTTTCTGAAGAGAAAGAAAGTACATCGAAACGAGGGCGAAGAAAAATAGCTGTTATATTTTGGCCATCTATTTTATTGTCTATCGCTTGTTTTGCAGTTATAAATTACATAAGGGTAGGCTATGTCTCTGTACCAGGGATAATTGGCTTTTCATGCTTTGTTACATATGGTGGATTCGTTTTGATTAGTATTTTAAAGGGGAAAAATAAAATGTAGCTTACTAAGTTGAAAGGAAGCAATGTATATGAAACATATAGAGAACGGTACACGTATTGAAGGAGAATACATTAAAAATAAAGTCATTCAATATAATATGTCCATCTTAACAGATGAAGTAAAACAGCCGATGGAAAAAGTAAGCCTCGTAGTAAAAAATGAAGAAGGAAAAATATTTGGTGGTGTAACAGGTACGATGTATTTTTATCATCTTCATATCGACTTTTTATGGGTTGATAAATCAGTTCGTCATGACGGTTATGGTAGTCAACTGTTACATAAAATTGAAGAAATTGCGAAGGAAAAAGGGTGCAGATTAATATTGCTAGATTCATTTAGTTTTCAAGCGCCAGAATTTTATAAAAAGCACGGTTACCGAGAGTATGGTATCGTTGAAGATCATCCAAAAGGTCATAGTCAGCACTTTTTTGAAAAGAGATTATAATAATATTATGTATACTGATTGATGGGAGAAAGCATATGTACACGTATAAATTGCAACAAGAACAACCAATCTGTGCAGAAAAAATTAAGAAGCTTTATGATTCTGTCGGTTGGTGGCCAGAAAGAAAAGAAGTCGATATTGAAAAAATGTTAAAGAATAGTATAGCCATTGGAGTATGGGAAGAAAATGAATTAGTTGGATTTGCTAGAGTCGTTTCTGATGGTGTTTTTCGAGCATACATTGAAGATGTTGTCGTACATGAGAATGTAAGAAATAAAGGTATTGGAGAGAAAATGCTTACAATATTACTTCGAGAAATATCTCATATTGATATTGTTAGTCTATTTTGCGGAGAGAAGCTAATAAAGTTTTACGGTGAGCAGCAATTTCAAGCAACGAAGCAAATTGTGATGCATCGTAATCAAACAGGGAAAGAATAAGAGGTGCCAATTAAAATGAATGCAACAAGAGCGTACTGTTTATCGAAAAGAAAAGCGACAGAAGATTCTCCAGATGGCTGGAGTGCAACATGTATGAGGCTTAATAATAAAATATTTGCGATAGTAAATCATGAAGAAGGTGAAAAGGCTGCGATTACATTGAAGTGTAATCCAGAAGTCGCATTAAGAATAAGAGAAGATTATCCAGAAACAATTATTCCAGGGTATCATATGAATAAAAAACATTGGAATACCGTTTATATTCATAAGGGTATAGAGCAGGAGCAAATTAATAAAATGATTGATTGGTCGTATGATTTAGTACTACAATCATTTTCAAAGAAAAAGCAGCAGGAGTTAATGGATTAATATGTATTAGGAGTGTGTGTAATGAAAGATTCGATTAAAGATACGTATGATAAATTAGCGAGTACATATAAAGAAAATCTAGATTTCGCAAATCCATATAACAGTTATTATGAAAGACCGGCGATGATGGAGCTTATTCCAAAGGAACTAGAAGGAAAAAAGATATTAGATGCTGGATGTGCAGCTGGATGGTATACTTCTCAATTCATAGGAAGAGGAGCAAATGTTACAGCAATTGATGTAAGTCCTGAAATGGTAAAAGCAGCAAAAGAAAATATAGGAGAAGAAGCGACGTTCCTTTGTCATGATCTGCAAGAAACATTGCCATTTGAAGATAATACGTATGATGTGATTGTAAGTTCATTAACTCTTCATTATATAGAAAATTGGAATCAAGTATTTCAAGAATTTAGTCGTGTATTGAAGCCAGGTGGAGAACTTATTTATTCTATTCATCATCCTTTTATGGATTTCACAAAGTTTCCATGTGAAAATTATTTTGAAAAACAGTTATTAATAGATACTTGGGTTAAACCGAATATTACTATTGAAGTCAAGTTTTTTAGAAGATCATTACAAGACATACTAAATGAAACTACAAATTATTTTGTATTAGAAGAGATAATGGAACCGAAGGCAATTGAAAAAATGAAAGAAGTAAGCGAAAAATCATATCATTATTTAAATATGAATCCACATTTTCTTATCATAAAAGCAATCAATAAATAGCTAGTAAAATAACTTTGTTTTACTAGCTATTTACAGTTTTACATTACATATTAGGAGACTTTAAAATGAATACGAAACGAAATAGAGTAGTATATGCACTATTTACTATAGTTGTTATTATTTTAGGTCTTAGCTCAAGAAAGTTTGCTTTTGCACTACCACATCTATTAAATGATTATTTAGGTGATGCATTATGGGCATTAATGATTTTCACTGGCTTTGGATTTTTGTTTCCTAAAACAGAGACGAAGAAGTTGGCTTTTATTAGTTTAATGTTTTGCTACGGGATTGAAGCGAGCCAATTGTATCATGCGGAATGGATAGATAGCATTCGTGCAACGACTTTGGGGGGACTCGTGTTGGGATACGGTTTTTTGTGGAGTGATGTAGTGGCTTATACAATTGGTGTTGGAGTGGGAATACTGTGTGAGGTTATTTTTCGGAAGAAATAAGAATTGTAAAAGGGGTATTTGTAAATGGAACAAGCACTGGAAATTGCAAAGCTTTGGTTTCGAAATGAACATGTCACAGCTACTGTAATGCAACCAAAAGTAGCGAAGGTTTTATGCAAGAATAAAGAGTACATTTTAAAGAGAACGGGATCGATAAAGCAACTTCTAGTTGAATTCGATGTTTTGAAGCAACTGTATGAAAAGGGAATTAAAGTACAGAGAGTAGTAAAGACAGAAAATGATGAACAATATGTATTATATAAAGAAAAATATTATTGCTTATATGAGTATGTTGCCGGAAGTGTTTTAGAAATAAAAGATACGAATAAGCTGGAAAGGCTAGCAAGTACAATTGGAGAAGAAATAGCTAATCTGCACAAAGCATTACATTCGGTGAATAGTGACCATGAGTTAATAAAAAGAGATTTATATAAGATGGTATTTGAATGGGCTATACCGATTTTAGAAAAGAATGAGTATGTTCATCGAGAGGTAATTCAAAAGATGGAGCGAATGCACGCAGCTTTCGAGGAAACGGTCCATTCATTACCGAGACAAATTATTCATCGTGATATGCATCTATCGAATGTAATCTTTAAAGATGATAAACTGGAAGGGTTTATAGATTTTGAGATTTTAGAAAATAATGTAAAAATATTTGATTTATGTTATTGCTGTACAAGTGTATTAAGCGAGCTATTTAGTAATGAAAGATTAAGAGGGAAATGGTTACATATCGTTAGCAAAGTCTTTGAAGGTTATTATAAACAAAATGATTTAACGAAAGAAGAACTAAAAGCTATTTGGTATGTTATGCTTTCAATTCAAATTATCTTTATTGCTTATTTTGTCCAGTTACCAGATTTATTAAAGTTAAATGAAGAAATGTTCTTCTGGATTTTTGCTAATAAGGAAGCTATTGAAGAAGTTATAGAATGTATCGTAAAGGTATGAAAAAAATAATATTAATTGGTTCTGGTGGTTCAGGAAAATCTACATTAGCAAGGCAGTTAGGAAATAAATTAAATATTAAGGTGCATCATCTTGATGCATTATTTTGGAAACCGAATTGGGAAGGTGTTCCGAGAGAAGAACAAATAGCAGTTCAAAATAACTTAATTAAAGATGAGAAGTGGATTATTGATGGGAATTATGGCGGGACGATGGATATCAGACTGAATGCAGCTGATACAATTATCTTCCTTGATATTCATAGAACAATTTGTATTTATCGTGCGTTTAAAAGAATTGTAAAATACCGGAATAAAACAAGACCAGATATGGGCGCGGGATGTGAAGAAAGATTTGATTTGCAATTTTTTAAATGGATATGGAAATATCCTAATGCTAAACGACCTACAATTTTAAAAGGGTTAGAGCAATTGTCCGAAGAGAAAAAGGTTATTGTTTTAAAATCTCCAAATGAGGTTCGGAAATTTTTAGAGCACATATAATAATAGAATGTGACACAACAATTCTTTTTGGATCTTACCGATTAGTTTAATTAAACTAATCGTTTTTTATTATGAAAAATTTAACGCTTTTTGAAAATTGTATTTTGTAATGAGTATATGACTATAAATTCATATAAAATGAACGTTTGGAGGAATAGAAAATGACTAATGATTTAATTCAAACAATCAATTCATTAATGGTAAATATTCCAGCTGGAGAGGTAGTATTAAGAGATGATCGAATAAAAAAAGAATGGCTAGTACAAATTCAACCATTTCTTCTTGCAAAGTATGCTGTAACAATCGAACTATATGATGCTATTACAAATAGCACATTAAATAATTTTGAAAAAAATCATAAACCAGTTGTAAATATTTCATGGAACGATGCCATTGCGTTTTGTAATGTACTTTCAAAAATAGCGGGATTAAAAGAATATTATTCTATTAGTGATGGTGGTCAAATTGTGAAATGTAATTTAGATTCGAATGGCTACCGATTACCATGTGAGGCAGAGTGGCAATATGCATGTAAAGCAAGTACAACCGGATATACATACGGGAAACTTCATGATATAGCGTGGTATAATGAAAATTCAAATGGAGAGATTCATGACGTTGGCCAAAAAGAACCGAATGCATGGGGACTTTATGATATGCTAGGGAACGTTTGGGAATGGTGTTATGATTTGTATGATGAAACAGTGTACGGATCATACCGCATTTTTCGTGGTGGTAGTTGGGCTGAAACAGCGAGAGGGTGCGGCGCTACTTGTCGTCGTCGAAGCCATCCTACATTTCATATAGATGATCTCGGTTTTAGACTTGCTAGATCAATTTAGTAGGAACATGATACGAACAACTAAGAAAAGAGTATGGAGAGAATCCGTACTTTTCCAACATAGAAACGATTTAACGTAAGGAGTGTTTATTATGGCGCGTGTTTTATTTATTAACGCTGGATCAGAAGGACATATAAATCCAACTTTACAAGTTGTAGAAGAATTGATTTCTCGTGGTGAAGAGGTCGTTTATTTTTCAATAGAAGCTTTTAGGGAACGAATTGAGAAGACAGGTGCTACTGTACGAACGATTGACGATCAAAAATTTATAAAAGCGTTTCTATCTGGAGGCAGAAATTATTTACAGGAAAGAATAAACGGTCTTCTACATACAGCAGATGTTGTTATACCTAGTGTTCTAGAACAAATTGAAGGTGAACATTTTGATTACATAATTCATGATTCTATGTTTGGCTGTGGGCACTTAATTGCTCAAATTCTTAAATTGCCATCTATAAATTCATGTACATCTTTTGCGCAGGATGAAAAATCTTTTGAGCAAATGTTAGGTCATCTGTCAAAAAATATCCCAGTAGAAATTCATGATAAAATACAGAATGATTTTCAAAACTTAACGAAGGGAATTGCTGAAAAATATGGTGTTGAAATAAAATCACCGTATGAAGTTTTCTGTAATCCTGCACCCCTTACTATTGTGTATACAATTAAGGAGTTCCAGCCTTTTGGTGATACGTTTGATGAAACATATAAATTTGTAGGACCATCTATCTCTGCACAAGTAAAAAACAGAGACGTTGATTTTACTTCAATTCAAGAAAAAAGTCCGATTTATATTTCATTAGGTACTGTTTTTAATGAAGCGATTGATTTTTATAAACTGTGTATGAAGGCCTTTGAGAATAGCGAGCATACAATTGTCATGTCTATTGGTAATAAAACAAAAATAAGTGATCTAGGCGAAATCCCTAAAAACTTCATTGTGAAAAACTATGTGCCTCAAACCGAACTGCTTACTTATACGAAACTATTTATTACACACGGCGGGATGAACAGTGTGCATGAAGGACTGTATAATGGGATTCCGCTCGTTGTAATACCGCAAAGTGCAGATCAGCCAGCAATCGCAAAGCAAGTGGAGAGTCTTGGAGCAGGAGTTCAATTACATATGAATGAATTAACCGTGGAGAAATTGCGTGAAAGTGTGGAGTTAGTTTTAAATAACCCTTCATATAAAGAGGCTGCTTTGAATTTGAAGGAATCATTCCGAACATCGGGTGGATATAAAGAAGCTGTTGATGAAATCTTTACATTTGTAGGTCAGTAATAAATATAAAGTTATACATGAAAAAAGTGTCTATATTAAATGATATAGACACTTTTCTGTTGTAGGAAGAGAAGAATTGTTTAAATGGAAAAAATGAAAATACTAAATGTGAATTTTGAGAACTAAGTCTACAATTTCTGCTGCACACTTTTATTTTATCCCGTATTAACCGACCGTAAAACCCCAACTAATTAAAGTTTTACTTTATGATTTCAGGATGTGGTTTTATATGTTAGTAATAATTTCACTGTTTCTGCACAACTTCTGCACATGCTTAGGCGAGTTCTATGTCATGATATATTCATAAAGTGAAATGTTTCACAAGGAAAAAATATATTTTCACTGCGGTGTATGCATAATTAACACATACATCGGTACAAGTTTGTCTCTTGTTATTCTTTTACATCAAAGCCCACATTCCACTACAAAGTATAACAAGAAGGGGACATGAACATGAATAATCGATTTTTAAAACAACTACAAAATATGAAAATGAACAAAAAAAGTTTAGGAGTTGTAGCATTAACAGCTGGAATTATTAGTACGACACTTATTCCTCAAAATGCTTATGCGCACGGTTTTGTTGAAAAGCCCGGTAGCCGATCCGCTTTATGTAGTCCAACTTATGGTGCGCTAAATGTAAACTGTGGAAGTGTTATGTATGAACCACAAAGTTTAGAAGCTCCAAAAGGGTTCCCACAAGGTGGTCCAGTAGATGGACAAATTGCTTCAGCAGGCGGAAAATTTGGTGGTATTTTAGATCAACAAACAGCAAATCGTTGGTTTAAAAATACAATCACTGGTGGGGAAAATACATTTACTTGGAAGTATACTGCGCCTCACTTAACGAGTAAGTGGCATTACTATATTACTAAAAAAGGATGGAATCCAAATAAAGCGCTAACAAGAGCAGATTTCGAACCAATTGGAACTGTACAACATGATGGTTCTGCAGCTTCAAATAATTTAACTCATAAAATCAATGTACCTACTGATCGTAGTGGATATCATGTGATTTTAGCAGTATGGGATGTAGCTGATACAGCAAATGCATTCTATAATGTAATTGATGTTAATCTTATTAATGATGTGAAACCAGACATAGAAGCACCAAGTATTCCAAATGGACTTCAGACGCAAAAAGTAACAGCGAATAGTGTAGAACTAACATGGAACGCTTCTACGGATAATGTAGGGGTAAAAGGATATCAAATCTTCCGTAACGGAGAGATGATTGATACAGTACCAGGGACTCATTTTATTGATAAGAAGTTACAGCCAAGTACAGAATACTCTTATACTGTAAAAGCAATTGACGCAGCTGGCAATGTATCGACAGAAAGTACAGCGCTTACAGTAAAAACGACAGTTGAGACTCCTGATACAGAAGCACCAACACAACCAAAAGGATTACATAGTATGGGAACGACAGCGTCAAGTGTGGATTTAATGTGGAGTCCATCTGACGATAATATTGGTGTAGACCATTATGATATTTATAGAGAAACAGAAGGATCAATGAAAAAGATTGCAACATCCAATACAACTTCTTATTTGGATAAAAATCTGCTCGCTAATACTACTTATAAATATGTAGTGAAAGCTGTTGATGTAGCTGGAAATGAATCCGTACAGAGTGATATATTCACAATTACTACAAAAACCGAAAGCGCTTCATATGAAGCGTGGGATGCAAAAAAAGCATATAAAAAGGGAGATAGAGTTCTACACGAAGGAAAAGTATATGAAGCAGTCCAGAGTTATCAAGGAAATGGTGATCCAAACTGGATTTATGCATTATCATTATGGAAAACAGTGTAAGCTTTACTTAGGTATGAACTAAGAGATGATGGGCTTTGATGCAAAAGGTAATCTTGAGAATTCACTTTTCTATTAATAAAAAAGGGTAGTGTATGAATACATAAGATTCATATACTACCCTTTTTATTATGATAACATTTTCGTCATAAGTATGTGCGGAATGCCATCTTCCATAAATATATCAGAAGAAGTTTCATAGTCTAATTTTTTATAAAATCCTTCAGCTTGTGTTTGACCGTGTAGTTTCACTTTCGTAACTTGTTCGTTACGAGCAAGTTCTTCTAACGTTTGAATGATGACTTTACCTAATCCGTATGTACGATAATCTTTTAAAATACAAATACGTTCTAATTTTCCGACACCATCAACAAATCGTATACGACCTGTGCCTACAGGAAGTTCATGATAATAAACTAAAATATGTTTACATTGCTCTCCGATTTCATCGAATGTATCGAATTCATCTGCAAGAGGGACACCTTGTTCTTTTACAAATACTTCTTTTCGAATATGAAAGGCAGTTTCTAAATCAGCAAGTTCTGTTATAAGTTTGAATTGCAAAATGTTCAGTCCTTTCTAGTGTAATCAGTTTGCGTTTTCCTAGTATATCATAATAAAGCACTATTAAGAGAAGAAGAACATACTAAAAAGCCAACTTTAAAAAGTTAGCTTTTATTACAATTTCTTTATCCCATTTTTAGTACCAATAATTGCTGTACTCGTCATACTTATAAACAACCCTGTTTCAACTACACCAGTAATCATTTTTAATTGGGTGTGTAAATGGGCAGGATTAGAAATATGATTAGGGAATATACAATCGATAATCATGTTATTGTTATCGGTTATATAAGTTTCATCATTTTTCAAACGTAATGTGGTTTGACACCCTAAAGACTGAATTTTATTTTCGGTTTGTTTCCATGAAAAAGGGATGATTTCAACAGGTAATGGAAAATTACCTAAATGTGTTACAAATTTCGATTCATCAGCAATGATAATTAGTTCTTTAGAGGAAGAGGCAACGATTTTTTCACGAAGTAATGCACCACCACCGCCTTTTATAAGTTGTAAATTTGAATCAATTTCATCCGCTCCATCAATTGTAAGATCAAGGCTTTGTACGTCGTTTAACGAAATTAGGGGGATATTTAGTTGCTGTGCTAATGCTTCAGTTTCCTTTGATGTCGGTACAGCTTGAAATGATAATCCTTCTTTTACACGTTCACCTAATTTTTGTATTGTCCAATATACAGTAGAACCTGTACCAAGCCCAATTTTCATGCCATCATTTACAAAGTTAGCAGCATATTCGCCAGCGAGCTGTTTTAAATTCATCACTTTACTCCGCCGGGCGTGGCCCAGCATCAAGACCTGAATTTTCAACTGTAAGTACCGGACGAACGACTATATCTTTATGTACACGCATTTGACAAGATAATCGTAAATGATCTTCAATTCCTTTTTCCGTCATTGCATGTTTCTCATTCGCACTCGCTTCACAGAAATCACCTGCTAGTATTTCTACTCTACAAGTTGTACAACGTGCATTCCCGCCGCAACGATGAAGAATGTTGACACCGCTATCTTCAATTGCTAATACTAACTTTGTTCCTTCTTTCACATCAAAAGTTCCCGTACCTTCAATTGTTAATTTTGGCAAATTTGTTCCTCCTCACGTAAAATTGTACATAACATATTTATGACCGCGAATTATTGAACATAAACATTATTTTTTTATATCCCCGTAACTTTTTTTAATGTTGAATCGTTTATTAAGTAAGCGCTGAAAAGGAGTGGTTATTTTGTGCACAAAAGTAACTCATGTTTTAAAGAATCATATCGATATGAATCATTCAAATATAAACTTTTTAATTGAACAATATGGAGAGTTAAAAAGATACTGTACTTTTTTAACGAAAAACAAATGGGATGGGGAAGATCTCGCCCAAGAAACAGTGTGTAAAGTGCTTCAAAAATATAGAAATAAAGATATTTGTATGACACTCGTCTATAAAATAGCAAGAAATCGTTGGTTAGATCAGATGAAGTCTAAGTCTGTTCATGAAAAAATAAGAGAACAAATCACATTTGAAGAACCACATGAGAACATTGCAGATTTGCATGAAATGGTAGGGAAAGTATTGTCTTCATTAAATGTACAGCAATCCGCAATTTTATTATTAAAAGATGTTTTTCAATATAGTATCGCTGATATTGCTAAAGTGTGTTCTGTATCAGAAGGTGCAGTGAAAGCTTCTTTATTTCGGAGTAGAAATAGGCTGAAAACTGTAAGTGAAGAAGGGATTGAGATAGTCGAATTCACAGAGGATATTGAAGTTGTTGTAACATCTATTCGTGAGGAAAGACCGGAATTATTAACGAAGCTTCTTCCGACAATAGATTTTACTAAGTTACCATCTAAACAGCCAGTCTTATTATTTAATGTGAAAAACCCTTCTTCCTACAGTTATATGCTTTACGCAGCATAACAAGTATTGGAGGGATTTAAAATGAATGCAATTCCATATGTAGTAGAACAAACAAAATTAGGAGAACGTTCCTATGATATATATTCAAGGTTATTGAAAGACCGCATTATTATTATCGGCTCAGAAATTAATGATCAAGTAGCGAGTAGTGTCGTAGCGCAATTATTATTTTTAGAAGCAGAAGATGCAGAAAAAGATATATTCTTATACATCAATAGCCCTGGCGGTTCAACGACAGCAGGTTTTGCAATATTAGATACGATGAATTTAATTAAACCAGATGTGCAAACGCTATGCATGGGCTTTGCGGCATCATTCGGTGCATTGTTATTATTATCAGGGGCAAAAGGAAAACGGTTTGCTCTCCCTAACAGTGAAATTATGATTCATCAGCCGCTTGGTGGTGCACAAGGGCAAGCAACAGAAATTGAAATAACTGCGAAAAGAATATTAAAGTTAAAGCATGATATTAATAAAATGATTGCAGAAAAAACGGGGCAACCGATTGAAAGAGTAGCACATGATACAGAAAGAGATTATTTTATGACTGCAGAAGAAGCGAAGGCATATGGGATTGTAGATAACGTTGTTACGAAAAAATAAGTTAAAAACAGGCTAGAGGATATGCTAACCCTCTAGCCTATTTTTATTAATCTTTTATCCATTCATCAACTAGCGCTTGATTCTTCTTAATCCATTTTCGCGCCGCTTCTTCGGGATCTTTCGTTTTATTTAACTCGACCATTAATGTACCAAGCTGTTCATCGTTCATCTTCCATTTGTCAAAGTATTTTATGATATCCGGATGGTCTTTTTCGAAACCTTTACGAACAGAGTAATAAATGTCATCTTTTTCACCATATACTTTCTTAGGGTCTTTTAAATATTTTAAGTCAAATTCTGAAAAGCCCCAATGCGGATTCCAAAGCGTAACAGCGATTGGTTTCTTTTTCGTATATGCTTTCTTTAGTTCACTCATCATCGCAGCTTCAGAGGATTGGACAAGTTTTAGTTTTATATCATATTCTTTCATTGCTTTATTCGTTAAATTCATAAGACTACTACCGGGTTCGATACCGACAATTTTATTCTCTAGTTCATCTTTATGAGCATTTAAATCTTCGATACTGTTTATGTTTTTCATATAAGAAGGGACGACTAAACCTAGTCCAGTACCTTCGTACCATTTTGATTTTAAGACAATATCATCTTTATAACGATCGTTTAGCGGTTTATCTGTAACTGGTAGCCATACTTCTAAATTCGCATCAACATCACCACGAGCGACACCAGTCCAAATTGCGGCTTTTTCTAAATACATGAGCTCAACTTTGTAGCCTTTTTCTTCTAATAAAACTTTCCACATGTTTGCGGTTGCAATATTTTCTTTCCAACTTGTTACACCAAGTTTAATTTTTCCTTTCGAATTTGCATTTGTTGCATTACATGAAGTGAAAATCATAGTAATAAATAATGCAAGGCATATAAACCAAATTTTCTTTCGCATCGAAAACCTCCTAAGTAACGTTTGCCTTATAAAATAAATGTATAAGTAAGCATTCTTATTATGAACGGAAACGAGAATTTTAAAGAAATCTTATGAATGTCATTTTTATGTAATATTTCTTTGTAAAATCGCAACACTATGTGAATAGATGGGTAGAAAAGGAGTAGTGACATGGATAATACAAAGGTGCGTGTTGAAAACGTAACAAAAGTATTCGGGAAACATCCGCAAAGGGCCCTTTCCTTATTAAAAGAAGGAAAAAGTAAATCGGAAATTTTAAAAGAGACAGGAATGAACGTTGGGGTGAAAAAAGCAACGTTTGAAGTTTACTCTGGAGAGATTTTCGTTATTATGGGTTTGTCTGGTAGCGGGAAATCTACGCTAGTTCGTATGTTAAATCAATTGATTAAACCAACTGCAGGTCATATATACATAGATGGTGAAGACATCGCAACGATGGGAAAAGAAGAGTTACGGAGAGTAAGAAGAACGAAAATGAGTATGGTATTTCAGAAATTCGCTCTATTTCCGCATCGTACAGTTATACAAAATGTTGCATATGGTTTAGAAATACAAGGAGTTCCGGTTGAAGAGCGAGAGAAAAAAGCGTTAGAATCGCTACAGTTAGTAGGACTCGATCATCATAAAGATAATTACCCAAGTCAACTTAGTGGTGGTATGCAACAGCGCGTTGGAATCGCAAGGGCACTAACGAATAATCCAGATGTATTACTAATGGACGAGTCATTCAGTGCATTAGATCCACTTATTCGAAAAGAAATGCAAGATGAATTGTTAGAGTTACAAGATAAAATGGAAAAAACGATTATATTTATTACGCATGATTTAGACGAAGCGCTTCGAATTGGAGATCGTATCGCATTAATGAAAGATGGAGAAATCGTCCAAATTGGAACACCAGAAGAAATTATGATGAGCCCCGCTAATGAATTTGTAGAAAAGTTTGTTGCGGATGTGAATTTAGGAAAAGTAATTACGGCGGAGTCTATTTTAAAACGACCAGAAACTTTATTAATTGATCGTGGACCTCGTGTAGCCCTTCAAATTATGAGGAATGCAGGTGTTTCAACTGTATATGTTGTAAACAAAAAGTATGAGTTTTTAGGTATATTAACTGCGGATGATGCGAGTAAAGCAGTACAAAAACAGTGGCCGATTGCTGATTTATTACTTAATGATATTCCGCATGTGTATTTGGATACTTTACTGGAAGAGACATATGCAAAAATGGCAGAGATGAAATATCCGTTACCAGTAATCGATGAGAAGAAAAGGCTAAGAGGAATTATTAAACGTGAAAGTGTCATTCAAGCTCTTGCAGGAAACATTGAGGAAGAGGTGAAAGACGATGAATAGTATACCGCGGATTCCATTAGGGGAATGGGTCGACTCATTTGTTGCAAGTTTATATGAGCACTTTGAAGGCTTATTCCGAGGATTCTCTTATATTATTGGCGGATTTGTTGATTTACTCACTAATTTTTTAACAATAATACCCGCCATATTGATGATTATTATCTTATGTTTCCTCATTTGGTACACAACGAGGAAATTATCTTTAGTCATTTTTACGCTTATTGGATTATTATTTATTTTGAATATTAACTACTGGGCACAAACGATGCAAACATTGGCACTCGTACTTACGTCTGTTATTATTTCAATTATTGTCGGAATTCCAATTGGTATATTAGCATCTCAAAATGAACGTTTCTCAAAATTTTTAAAACCAACATTAGATTTTATGCAAACAATGCCTGCATTCGTATACCTTATTCCAGCGATTACATTTTTCGGAGTAGGTGTAGTACCTGGAATTATTGCATCAGTAATCTTTGCAATGCCACCGACAATTCGTTTTACTGACTTAGGAATTAGACAAGTTCCAGAAGATTTAATTGAAGCAGCGAATGCATTTGGATCCACAGCATCACAAAAACTATTTAAAGTACAATTACCACTTGCAACCGGAACGATTATGGCTGGTGTGAACCAAAGCATTATGCTTTCGTTATCGATGGTTGTAACAGCATCACTTGTAGGAGCTCCAGGACTTGGAGTTGATGTATATCGCTCTGTAACACAAGTTAATATCGGAATGGGATTTGAAGCTGGATTAGCTATCGTAGTAATCGCAATTATATTAGATCGAATTACACAAGGGTTCCATACGAAAAGAAAATAATGAATAAAAAACACACTTTTATAATACAAAGTGTGTTTTTTATTGCATCCAAATCACATACGAACGATAACAGAACCTCCAGCTGGTGCACAAACTTGGTTTTTTTGTTGTTCCATTGATTTAATTAATTGATTATTTTCCTCGATTAATGAGATTAATTTAGTTAATTGATTTTCAAGACTTGCAATACGCTGCATCATATATTGTGAATCATGATGCAATGTATTCCTTGCGGGATGAGGGGAATAAACATACTGTTGATTTATATTTGGATTCCAATGAGGATACATTTGAATCGTTCCTCCTTCAATAAATTACGAAGCTTTCTTATAGTAAATGCCTATGTATAATTAATAGTTACTTGAAAATTTTCCAATATAAAAGGAGTATGTACAGAAAATGGAAAATATTATATGTGAAGTTACAGTACATTTTTTGGAAATATTTAAGCGAGATAGTGCGTATATTAATACATTCAAGTAAATGTATGTTATTTAGGGAGAAATGGTGGGAGGAGATGTGATTTTGGCTAAAAATAAAAAAAGAAATGATGCTTTGGCAATAGGTGTCGGTATAGGGGTTGTAATTGGTGTATTTCAAGGGCACTTTACAAATAATTTAGTAATAGGAATTGTAATTGGGATTATAATTGTGATTGCGTTTTTGAAGAAATAATGAGATGTAAATTCATTTCAAAAATTGTTGTATCAAAAGAATGAAAATTCGGAATACGAAACCTGTTTTTCCTTTTTTTGTGATATTATATATGAAAAGGAAGGTGATGGATATGTCAACAAACAATCAAATAGAACAAAACTGTTTCATTTGCAAAAAACATATAGGAAATATTATAGTTCCAGGTGGAGCTATTTACGAAGATGAACTCGTTTACGTTGGACATGTCCACTGGGATAGTGAAGAAACATACCTGGGTTATGTAATGATAGATATAAAAAGACATGTACCTGGCCTTGCTGAACTAACAGATGAAGAAGCGAAAGCGTTCGGACTTATAACAAGTAGAGTAAGTAAAGCGCTAAAAGAAAGCGAAGGTGCAGAGCATATTTACACTTTTGTTTCAGGAAATGGTGTACCACATATGCATATGCACATTATTCCGCGTTATCCGAATACACCAAAAGAGTTTTGGTCACCAACCGAGATAGCGAAATGGACTGGCGCACCATATGGTGACGAAGAGAAAATAAAAAAACTATGTGAAAGAATACGAAAGTATATGGTAAATGAGTATGCATACAAAAAATAATACACAATATTCATGGGTTGGAAATATAGAAATGTGTTTAGGAGAAATTTCAGTTAAACAATATGGTGATATTGTACTTGGTAAATATGGCGGGAATAAAAGTGCTGGAGCGAAAAAGAATGAAGATGGTGCATTAGTTTGGTCAAATGGTGAATGGGAATTTGCAGCTATATTAGATGGACATAATAGTGCAGAAAGTGTTGATTTAGTAGTAAATACAATCGAAAAAGAATATGAAAATATAAAAGTAATTTTGAATGAACCAATTAATACAGTGTTTCAATCTGTTGAAAATCATATACTGACAATTTTTCAGGCATCTTCATTTAAGGAAAAGTGCAAAAAAATTAAAGGTGAAACAGCTTGCTTACTATGTGTAAGGAAAGAAAATTATATATGGTGGCTTTCTATCGGTGATTGTTTAGTGTATGTATTTCATGAAGAGTTACATAAGTTAGGACAATATGCATTAAATCAACGTCATTTTTACGAATGGATTGGAAATGTAAACACATTTGATTTACCTGTTCCTTGCTATTCATCAGGTATTCGTGAATTACGTACTGGAAAGAACCGAATTGTAATGGTGACAGATGGAGTATTAGAATGCGGGGAACGCCGATATGAAATACCTGTAAATTTGTATAATGCTATGAACAGAAATGATAAAACACTTAAAGAAAATATTCACAATGTTTTAGAACACGTGCATCATCAGTTGGGACGTGATAGTGCGACAATTATTAGTTGGGACGTAGAAAATAAAAGGAATGCTACGTATCCGAGTGATCAGCCGGAGAAAATGAAAGTAAGAAAATAAAAGGATAGGTTTTTTTGTCAATTAGAAAAATAACTCTATTAATTTTATGAGTACTATCTACATTCATTTTGAAAAAATAGCAAGAAAAAGGTTATACATCCCGAAGAAAAGGATGGGAAATAGATTGTTGTTGTACAATACATAAAACATGTCTTGATAAAACTACTACTAAAGAAGTAAGCATAAAGAAAATGAAGATATTATCGAAACATTAAAAAATTATATAGTCCACTTTGTTACGAAAACATAATTAATTTAATAGGAGGGAATGCAATGGGCAACTCTACTATTTGGATTATAGTTATTAGTATGATAATTGGAGGATATTTTTTAGAAAAGTTTTTAAGGAAAAAATTAAATATGCCAAAGGGGAATGTTTGGATATATAAACATATAAATGGTTTACATGTAAAATTAGAAATAGGTCTTTTTATCATATATCTTATAGTAAGTTTTATTTATCTGTTCAAAGTAGAAAATGCTAATATAGGAATTGCTGTACTTACTTATTTTGGAGCAATTTCCTTATTACGCGTATGGATGGAATGGAAGTATAACAGAGAAACAAAGGAATATATTCTTTCTATAATTGGATTCTTTGCATTTGTTTTTATGGTTTCAATGTTACTTTATTTTGATCCTCTTTCTACATATTAATATCGTTTTGTTTTTTTATGATGAATATTTAAAAAGAGTAGCTACCATTATTTATCTTGATAGTTACTCTTTTTATTTACAACTTCCTAAAACTCCTCAAAACAAGATATTCCCACAATCTCCAAGGAAGAATCTTCTTCGCAAAGATCATAAATTTCACACCTTTACCGATTGGATATCGTAAATTTGTACGCTTAGATTCAGCAATTTCTACAATTTTATTAGCAACATCTATCGGATTACCAAATGTATCACTGCCGCTATTAATATGTTTTTGTATTTTATCCATATACTCTTTGTAAGGAGATGTTGTATCAGATTGGTTTTCAGCGAGTTGTTTCCCAACCTCCCATATGTTTGTGTTATAAGAACCTGGTTCAATTAAAGCAACATCTATTCCGAAAGGTTTTCCTTCTAAGCGAAGTGATTCACTCCAGCCTTCTAATGCATATTTTGAAGATACATAAGGAGATAAACCAGGGAATCCAACTTGGCCGCTAATGCTGCTAATATTAATGATTTTTCCACTTCTTTGTTTTCTCATATACGGTAAGACAAGCTGGGTAATTGATATAGCCCCAAATAGGTTCGTTTCAAATTGTTTGCGGTATTCCTCTACTGGAATTTCTTCTACAAAGCCCCCATTTGCATATCCTGCGTTATTAACAAGAAGGTCTACTTTTTGTATTTCTTTTAAAAATAATTGGAAGTTATGTATAGAATTTTGATCGGTTACATCTAATTGTTGAACTTTTATATTTTGCTGTAAGTTGAGTTCAGTAACTTGAGATAGTAAGGTTCCTTGTTTTTCTAGGTTTCGCATTGTAGCAATGACTAAATAGTCTTTTTTCGCAAGTTCAAGCGTTGCTAATAGGCCGAATCCACTTGAAGCCCCAGTAATAATTGCAATTTTTTTATTCATTGTCGGCTCGCTTTCTTTTTCTTTTATCATAACGAGATATAAAGGTAAAAGCTATTTATTGTATAAAGATATTTGTTATAATTGAAAATAATTATCAATTGATTGTAATTTGTATATAAAAGGAGTGTGGATTTCATGAAGACTAACAGTTTTCATGATATTTTTAGTAAATATTTTCATGGGTTACAAGTTGTAGAAGAAAGATATATGTATGTGCCAAAAACAATAGGTATGGGTGAAGTGCGAAGGTGGAGCTCGTTTTCTGGAATGGAAATAGTGCTATCAAATTACCAGTTTCATAAAAACCATCGCATTCAATTTGCATCGGATGCAGCAATGGTGGAACTTAATTTTTGTTTACAAGGATCCGGGGAAGTACAAGTTGGTTACTCTACAAATAAATTAATGGCTGGGAATAGCTATTTATATTTTATGAATGACTTTGAAGTTCTATTTGAATATGAAAAAGAAACTCCACTATATTCATTAGCAATTGGAATTCCTGTACAGTTGTTTAATCATTTCATGCTAAATTGTGCTATTGAAAAAATTCATGATTTTCATACTATAATAGGAAATCAATCTTTTAAAAAGTTTCAAACCCCCATTGATGCCCTAACATCTAATATTATTAAGAGAATGTTAGAGAATCCCCAAAAGGATCGTATTAATCAACTCGAAATAGAAAGTAAAGCGCTCGAATTGCTTTCTATATACTTTGGGAAAGTATTACTGAATGATTGTGATGCAAATAAAAGGAGCCAATTATCCAAAAAGGATTTAAATAAAATAAAACAAGCTGAAGAAATTTTACTTCAAAGAATGGAGTCACCCCCATCATTATTAGAATTGGCTAAAATAGTAGGATTAAATGATTATAAATTAAAAATTGGTTTTAAAGAATTATTTGGCACGTCCACATTTGCATATTTAAGAGAACAGCGAATGGAAAGAGCAATGCTTTTATTGCGTTCGGGAACTAGTAATGTGACCGAAACGGCAGTTGCTGTTGGATACAATAATATTAGTCATTTTTCAGAGTCATTTAAAAAGAAATATGGAATGAAACCTTCTGAAATTTTGCGTATGTATTAAAAATCCGTTATACCGTAAACTCCTCCACCATTTGGTAGTTGTATTTTGTCATAATCATTATAATTACAATCAACATCCAATTGGAAATAATTTTTTATGGAGGAATTTAAATGAAAGAGCGGAATGAAAGTCATTTTTGGATATTTGTATTAATAGGAATCTTTCTTATTATAACAACAACTGGTTTCGCCCGTATGGCATATGGAATTATACTGCCATTTATGCAGGAAGGACTTCACTTATCTACGGCTCAATCAGGTATGCTAGGAACCATACTTTTTTTAGGTTATTTATTAACTGTAGGAACATCTGGAATATTTACTATCCGTTTTGGCGCAAAATCAGTTTTATTAATAGGCAGTTGGTTCGTCGTTATAAGCTTAATGGGATTAGCGTTTGTTTCTTCGTTTTGGATAGTTGCTTTTTGTATGCTATGTGCTGGAGCTGGTAGTGCTCTTGTATATACACCACTCATGTCAATAACGGTAGGGTGGTTTCCAGACAAAAGAGGAACTGTAATGGGACTGTTATTAAGCGGTGCAGGTATAGGTATGCTATTTAGTGGAATAATTGTTCCTTATGTAGTGCGCACATTTCCTGAGTATAGTTGGCGTGGTGCATGGTTTTTGTTTGGAGTTATTACATGTATCATTGTATTTGCCGCTTCAGTTGTTTTGAAAAATCCAGAAGTTACTGAAGATGAGCAAAAAATGAGTAATAAATCGTTTTTATGGAAAACGAAAGAACTATATATCATTGCATGGATGTATTTTATTGTTGGTGTTGTATATTTAATTCCAAATTTATATCAAACTAGTTTTATGATTGATAGTGGTATCTCAGCATCAATTTCGGGGACTGTTTATGCAATTGCTGGCATCTTTTCAATCGTAGGAGCATCTGTCTGGGGATTTATTTCGGATCGAATTGGTATAAAGAAGAGTTTATGTAGTGCGCTTTTATTAGCTATTATAGGTGATATGGCTCCAATTATATTTGGAAATATAACTGGTTTTATCGTGTCGGCAATTATTTGGGGTTCTAGCCTCGGAGGTATACTATTATTAATTCAAGTTGCAGCTTCAAAGCAAGTATCTCCGAAATATGTCTCAATGGCAATTAGTTTTATATCTGTTTTCTATGCAGTTGGGCAAATGATTGGACCTGGAATTGCGGGCTGGGTTATTGAGAGAAGTGGTTATGCATTAGCTTATGTATTAGGTGCTTTCGGTTTCTTTATGTGCATATGTATGGGGTTATGCTTAAAAAGAGGAAATCTTACAAACTCAGCGTATTTAGAGAAGTGAGTATTGTCATGAAATGAATCTTTTTAACAGGAGGGAAGAAAAATGGTCCATGTGAAAGATGTATTAGCAGATCAGTTATTAGCAAATGCAAATGATCCCAGTTGGTATATGCCATTTTCAGATGCAGTTAAGGATTTATCTGAGAGGGAAGCTTTCTGGAAACCGAATGAAGAGAGTAATAGTATAGCTGAAATTGTACAACATTTACTGTATTGGAACTCTACGTGGCAAACTAGGTATAAAGAATCAAATGTTAATGCAGTACCCTCTATAGGAGATAATAACAAAAGTTTTATGCTTTCAGATAATCAAACTTTCGATGAATTACGGGAAAAACTACTAGAAAAACTGTTACAATGGCAAAATCTTATAAATGAAGAAAAGGTTGAAAGTGATGTAGTAGGATTTCCTGTTTCTGCAAAGTGGTGGGAAGTGTTAGCGAATGTAACAACTCATAATGCATATCATATTGGCCAAATTATTTACATCCGAAAATTACAGCAGAGCTTTGATAATGAATAAGATAATAGTTCTCAAATTAGGTGAACAAAAGTGGACAAAACGAGACAGATGTCTCATTTTGTCCACTTTTTTATTATGAAAGAAAAGAGAAAACCTATTAAATCAAGGATTAGAATTTGGCACGGTACTTGCAATATAACAGACGAACAAGAAAATAGGAGGGCTGGACATGTTAAAAACAACTGAAAGTAAAGGGAATGAAATTACGAAAGAACAAGCTCGTTGGATGTACGAAAAAATGTTAGAGATTCGTAAGTTTGAAGATAAGGTGCATGAATTGTTCGCGCAAGGCGTTTTGCCAGGTTTTGTTCATTTATACGCAGGTGAAGAAGCGGTAGCAGTTGGTGTATGTGCCCACTTAACGCATAGTGACAGTATTACAAGTACACATAGAGGTCATGGACATTGTATCGCAAAAGGTTGTGATTTAAATGGTATGATGGCTGAACTTTTCGGGAAAGCAACAGGATTATGTAAAGGTAAAGGCGGTTCCATGCATATTGCGGATTTAGATAAAGGAATGCTTGGTGCTAATGGCATTGTAGGCGGGGGTTTCCCACTTGCTTGCGGTTCAGCATTGACAGCTAAATATAAAGGAACAAAAGATGTAAGTGTTTGTTTCTTCGGTGACGGAGCAAATAATGAAGGAACATTCCATGAAGGGGTTAATTTAGCGGCGATTTGGAAGTTACCAGTTATTTTTATTGCAGAAAATAACGGTTACGGTGAAGCAACTACATTTGAATATGCTTCAAGTTGTGATTCTATTGCGGATCGTGCAAAAGCTTATAATATTCCAGGCGTTCAAGTAGATGGAAAAGATCTTCTAGCTGTATATAAAGCTGCTGCGGAAGCAGTGGAACGTGCGCGTAATGGTGATGGTCCAACAATTATTGAATGTATGACATATCGTAATTACGGTCATTTTGAAGGTGAAGCGCAAACATATAAAACATCAGAAGAAAAAGAAGAACATTTAAATGAAAAAGATGCGATTGTGAATTTCCGTAAGCATTTAATTCATGAAGGTTTATTAACGGAATCTGAACTTGTTGATATGGAAAAAGCAGTAGATGATGCAGTACAAAGATCCATTGAATTTAGTGAAAATAGTCCATACCCAGACGATGAAGAATTATTAAAAGATGTATACGTTTCTTACAAATAAGAGGAGGGTGAAAAATTATGACTAGAACAGTAAGTATGTCAACTGCAATTAATGAAGCGATGAAAATCTCAATGCGTCGTGATGAAAATGTAATTTTAATAGGTGAAGATGTTGCAGGCGGTGCACAAGTTGATCATCTGCAAGATGATGAAGCTTGGGGTGGTGTTCTTGGTGTTACGAAAGGACTTGTACAAGAGTTTGGCCGAAATCGTATATTGGATACACCAATTTCTGAAGCGGGTTATATGGGAGCTGCGATGGCAGCTGCTGCAACTGGGTTACGTCCGATAGCTGAGTTAATGTTTAATGATTTTATTGGTAGTTGTCTTGACCAAGTATTAAACCAAGGTGCGAAATTCCGTTATATGTTTGGAGGTAAAGCAAAAGTACCCGTTACAGTACGTACGATGCATGGTGCTGGTTTTAGTGCAGCTGCACAACATTCACAAAGTTTGTATGCCTTATTTACGAGCATTCCAGGTATAAAAGTTGTCGTTCCTTCTACTCCATATGACGCAAAAGGCTTATTATTAGCGGCAATTGAAGATGACGACCCGGTAATCTTCTTTGAAGATAAAACACTTTACAATATGAAAGGTGAAGTGCCGGAAGGGTATTATACAATTTCTTTAGGAAAAGCAGATATTAAACGAGAAGGTTCTGATGTAACAATTGTCGCAATCGGAAAACAAGTTCATACAGCACTTGCAGCTGCAAAGCAATTATCGAAAAAGGGGCTTGAAGTAGAAGTAATTGATCCACGATCTTTATCACCGCTTGATGAAGATACTATTTTATCATCTGTTGAAAAAACAAATCGTCTTATCGTTATTGACGAAGCGAATCCAAGATGTAGTATCGCAACAGATATTGCGGCAATTGTAGCGGATAAAGGTTTTGATTTGTTAGATGCACCTATTAAACGAATTACAGCACCACATACACCTGTTCCGTTCTCACCACCACTTGAAAAGTTGTATTTGCCAACGCCAGAAAAAGTAATTGAAACTGTATCAGAAATGATTGGAGACCAATCTTTATTACATGTGTAATAAAACGATGAGAAGGGAGAGAGACACATGGCTGTAGAAGTTGTAATGCCGAAGTTAGGTATGGCGATGAAAGAAGGTATTATTACGAGCTGGAATATTAAAGCAGGCGATAATGTAGCAAAAGGAGAACTAATTGCTAGTATTAATTCAGAAAAAATTGAAACGGAAATTGAAGCGCCAGCTGATGGTACGGTACTTGATATAGCTGTAAGTGAAGATGAAGGAGTGCCGCCTGGTACTGTAATTTGCTACATCGGTAAACCAAATGAAAAAGTAGAAATGCAGGAAAGCACACATGTGGTAGAAGAAAAAACATCTAATATAGAAGTACAAAATCAAGAACCAAATGGGAAAGAAGTAGCGAAGCAAAGAATTAAAATTTCACCTGTAGCGAAGAAAATTGCAAAGTCTGAAAATCTGGATATCAAGGCATTAGTTGGTACAGGTCCTGGCGGAAGGATTACAAAGGCAGATGTATTAAAGGCGCTAGAAGAAAGAGTAGCAAATCCAGAAGTACCTGAACAAGAAGAAAGTACAGTCGTTCCTGTTACTGGTATGAGAAAAGCAATTGCGAGTCGTATGCATGCAAGCTTACAAAATAGTGCGCAATTAACGTTAACGATGAAAGTAGATGTTACAGATTTAGTTGCATTACATAAAGACATAGCGGAAGTTGTGCAAAAACGATACGAAAACAAACTAACCATTACGGATTTCGTTTCTCGTGCTGTTGTATTAGCACTTAGAGAGCATAAAGAAATGAACAGCGCTTATATAGATGATGCCATTCATCAATTTGAACATGTGCATTTAGGCATGGCAGTCGCATTAGAAAAAGGATTAGTCGTTCCAGCTATTCGCTTTGCAAATAATTTATCTTTAGTAGAGTTGTCTAAAGAGATTAAGGATATGGCACAAAAGGCGCGAGCAGGTAGCTTAAGTAGTGATGATATGCACGGAACGACATTTACAATTAGTAATTTAGGTAGCTTTGGTATTGAATATTTCACACCTGTATTAAATACACCTGAGACTGGTATTTTAGGTATTGGCGCAATTGAACATGTTCCTGTATATAAAGGGAAAAAATTTAAAAAAGGTAGTATGTTACCTTTAAGTTTAACATTCGATCATCGTGTACTAGACGGTGCACCAGCAGCTGCATTTTTACGCACAATTAAATATTATTTAGAAGAACCTATAACAATTCTTTTATAAAGAGAAGGTGAGAGAATGAGTAAATTAGTTGTAATTGGAGGCGGACCAGCTGGATATGTAGCGGCAATTACCGCGGCTCAAAATGGAAAAGAGGTCACTCTTATTGATGAAGCTGACCTTGGCGGAACGTGTTTAAATGTTGGGTGTATGCCGACGAAATCATTGTTAGAAAGTGCAGAAGTGCATGACATTGTGAGAAAAGCGAATGATTATGGGGTTACGCTTAATACAGGAAGTATATCAATTGATTGGGATCAAATACAGGCAAGGAAATCACAAATCGTAATGCAACTCGTCCAAGGAATACAATATTTAATGAAGAAAAATAAAATTAAAGTTGTAAAAGGAAAAGCGAAATTCGAAACGGATCATCGTGTGCGAGTTGTACAAGGAAATAAAGAAGAAGTAGTGGATGGAGAGAGGTTTATTATCGCAGCTGGTTCCGAACCTACAGAATTACCATTCGCTCCGTTTGATGGAAAATGGATTTTAAATAGTAGCCATGCGATGTCTCTTGAGAGTGTACCATCTTCATTGTTAATCATTGGCGGTGGTGTAATAGGATGCGAGTTTGCAAGTATTTATAGTCGCCTTGGGACAAAAGTTACGATTGTTGAAATGGCACCGCAATTATTACCAGGTGAAGATGAAGATATCGCACATATTTTAAGAGAGAAATTAGAAAGTGATGGCGTAGAAATATTTACAGGAGCTGCTTTAAAAGGATTAAATAATTATAAGAAGCAAGCTTCAGTATCCAAGAAGCTAACCCGGAATATGTTCTCATTTCTGTCGGCCGAAAACCACGTGTACAACAATTAGATTTAGAAAAAGCAGGGGTTCAGTTTTCAAATAAAGGGATTGCTGTGAACGAACATATGCAAACGAACGTATTACATATTTACGCAGCTGGTGATGTGATCGGTGGAATTCAGCTTGCTCACGTTGCCTTCCATGAAGGGACGACAGCAGCATTACACGCAAGTGGAGAAGACGTGAAAGTAAATTATCACGCTGTGCCTCGATGTATATACACAGCTCCAGAAATAGCTAGTGTCGGGTTAAGTGAAAAAGGTGCAAGAGAACAATATGGTGATATTCTCATCGGAGAATTTCCTTTTACAGCGAACGGAAAAGCTCTTATTTTAGGAGAACAAGTAGGGAAAGTAAAAGTCATTGTGGAACCTAAATACCAAGAAATTGTAGGGATTTCTATTATCGGTCCTTATGCAACTGAACTTATTGGTCAAGGAACCGTAATGATTCATACAGAAGTTACCGCTGATATAATGAGAGATTATATTGCAGCACATCCAACTTTATCTGAGGCGATTCATGAAGCGTTAATGCAAGCAGTAGGACATGCTGTACATGCTTAAATAGAAATATGATAAACCACTATTCTCTAAATGAAAGAGAGAATAGTGGTTTGAATTTTTATAGAAGAAATTAAATGTCTTATTACTATTTAATTTCAATCGCTGAAGTAATATCGTTCCAATCAGCAGCTAAATTAGCAGTTTTACCGTACCAATCAGCGTGTTTAAATAAAACGCCTTTTCCATATCCTTGTGTTGAAGTGTGCTCCCAAAGTGTCGTTGAATAACTTGCAGAAGGTGACGCTGTACTTACAGAAGAAATTCTGTCATTCCAGCTAGATGGTAAGTTTTTAAAGCCGCTACTCCAGTAAATGTATTGGCCACCTTTATCTTTATGTTCATAAAAATCAGTACTACCAGCACCGCTACCTAAAGGATTAATTTTATTTTTAATTGCTTTTTTATCCTTTTCAATATACGCATCTAATGTTTCACGACTAGTAAAACCATAAGCTAGCCAATCCCCATTTTCATTTTGCTCTGGTAATACCATAGTAATTTGGATATTTTTCTTATCCTGATCATTTAATTTTGCAAATGAATTAACATTTTGCTCATCCACTTTTAAATAATCAAATGACTTAATTGTGTTGCTTTTTTCTTCAGCACTTACCGCACCTAGTCCTCCAGTTAATGCAAAACCCGCTACTAATGTTCCTGCTACTAATTTCTTCAACATATAACCATCCCTTTTTGTTTGAATTTTTGTACAGGTGAATCTTGTACAGCTAAAATGTATTCTAATTTTATACTTTTGTAAATATTCTGAAGTTTTAGAAATAATAGGCGGAATATTTACAGTTTTACATTTTTTCTTTAGAAAAAATAGTTATTGGAATGATATAATAAGTGGATATATTGTTTTTACTGGATTTAAAAATGTTTTAGGAGAGGTGTCATTGAAATATTTTACAAGAGATTGGTATAAAAAAATGCAAGTTTTAGAATTTGTAAGTTTTATAGAGTCTATAAAAGAATGGTCAGAAATGGATATACAAAGTTTAAAGGAAGAAATAGAGGAAAGGAAAATAGATTTATTAAAATTCCTTCCTGAATCGATATACTCAATTATACAAAACATCACAATTAATTCAGAATACCCATTAGGTGAACTGAAAAAACGTATGCAAAAGTGGACAACAGATTATGAGAAAAGAGTGGCACAATTAGATCAATTATACGTAGAATATTTTAATTCCATTGAGAAAAAACTTCCGTCAAATGTCGCTCAGTTACACAAGACATTACTACACGATAGTGTAATTAAAGTAATAAAGAGAGAATCAGAAGATACTTTGTCTATCGTATTAGATTGCAGTGGTACTTTTAGTGAATTTGATAAACTTGAAGTAACCTTTATAGGAGTAACAAAGTGTTCTATGCCGGAAAACTTTGAAAATGCTTGGTGGTTATATCATGAAATAGCTCTTACTGAAGATGGTTTTGAACTAGGTGTTTTATTTGACTCTCCATTTAGAGAAGTGACGATTTGTGCGGCAGATGTATTACTTGTGAAGAAATAATGTTGTATGGAGTATTACAAACGTTTGACATAATAAAAAAATAAAGTTATTGTAGATACATGAAGTCTACAATAGGAGCTGTATTATGAAATATTCTAAAGCTACAAATTATGCTCTTCATACAATGCTTTTTCTGGCAAAGGCTACACCAAATAAGTTAGTTAGTGTTCACCAATTAGCAGAAATGCAAAATGTTTCACCAACGTACTTGTCTAAAATACTAACTAAGTTGACGAAGGAAGGGATGATACATTCATCATCTGGTCCAAAGGGCGGTTACTCACTTAGTAAGAATTGGGAAGATATTTCATTTTTAGATATTATACATGCAATTGAAGGTAAAACATCATTGTTTGAATGTTGTTTACATGACAAACCTGGATGTTTAATTAATGAAGTAATGCTCGCAGCAGAAGAGAAAATGGAAGAAGAGTTACGAAATCAAAAAATCGTAGATCTTGCGAAAAAAATAAAAGTGGATTTTTAATCTGCTTTTATTTTTAAATTAATTAAGGATAAAAAGACTCTTTGATATCTTTAATTGTAGTTAGAAAATGATATGAAGAAGGAGAGAAGATGATGACTAAATTTTGGAATGATCGATATAAATCAGATGAATATTTTTACGGGGAAGAACCTAATACATTTATTAAAGAACAAGCATTTCGTTTAGCAAATCACAATAAAGTAATAGCATTTGCGGAGGGAGAAGGTAGAAATGCTGTATTTCTAGCAAGACAAGGGAACGAAGTAACAGCTATTGATTATTCGGAAGATGGATTAGAGAAGACAAAAAAATTGGCAGAGAAGCATAACGTAAACGTGCATACAAAAAAAGTAGATTTATTAGCTGATAGTTTGCCAGAAAATGAATATGATGCAGCAATTATGGTATTTGGACATTTTCATGATGATTATAAAAAAATGATATTAGGTAAAATGATACAAACGATAAAGCCTGATGGTTTAATTATGTTTGAAGTTTACTCAAAAAAACAAATAAACTATGGTACTGGTGGACCAAAAGATGTTGATATGCTGTATGATCCAATTGATATCCTTACTTGGTGTGAAGAACATAAGGTAATTCATTTCTTTAATGGCGAACAAGAGCGAGTTGAAGGGAAAGGGCACACTGGTTTAGCTGATGTTATTCAAGTTGTTATTAGAAAATGAATATAAGTGTTAATGAAAGGTAAATGTATGAATGTAAAAAGACCAGTCATTTAAGACTGGTCTTTCTATTTAGATACTAAATTATCAAGCTTCCAATATGTATTTGTTAACGGCGCAGCTTTGCTATCTATGTATAAATACATATTATTTAAATCTTTTGGTGAAGTTTTCAGTTCAAACACAACGTCAGTAGTTAAAGAGAATTCGTGTGGAACATTTTTATAGTGCTCGTCATCTATCGGATGAGCTTCACCTTCATATTTCTGACCAGTTTTTTCATCTTGTATGAAATATTTTATTTCCGAAAGATCAATAGTTTGTCCATCGTCCCGAACATTATTAATCATAACACGAGTAGTAAGGCGCCGCTCTTTGTCTATTTTTTCAAACTTTGCATTTTCAACTGTTGCTCTATAGTATTCGTTTTTAACTATTTCTCCATAGTGCATTGCATTCTTTTCGAGAGCGCTCTTTTCTTGTTTTGATGTAGTATTGCTATTACATCCTGTTAATATTCCAGTAAATAATAATGCTGTACATGTCGTTTTGATTAATGATTTCATAGTAATCCCTTTCTGTATTAAAAAGTAAAACATAGGAATAATTTTACATCAACAGGAAGGTAAATGAAAGTATTTTTGCGTAATATACAGATATACATTTATTCGGTTGGCAAATTAATGGGATAGAAAGGGGGAGAAGACTGTATAAAACGGAATAAATAAGAACTGAAAATATTGTAAAACAGAAGAGGCATACATATAATTAAAATAAAGTTTAAGTTTCTGAATCTCCAATAACGGTGGTGATAACATGTTTACTGAAGAACGTCGAGAGAGAATCTTAGAACTACTTAATACAGATGGAAGAGTAATCGCAAAGGAACTTGCGGAAAGATTTGAAATGTCTATTGATTCTATAAGAAGAGATTTGTCTATTATGGAAAAGGATGGTTTATTAAAAAGAACGCACGGAGGTGCAATTGAACTTACGCGAGTGAGGAACTTAGCTGCGGAACCAGCTAAACGTTATAGTGATAGCTCAATATATGAGAACACAATTGCAAAAGTTGCGACATCTTATATACAAGAAGATGATTCTATTTTTATTGGCGGGGCTCCCGTTCATAATGCGATGCTGAAATATTTACCGGAAGTATCATTTACGGTTATTACGAATTCTATAGAAATAGCTGGTCATCTAAGAGAATATAAGAACATCGATACATATTTAATTGGTGGAAAAGTAAAGCCTTCAGGAAATATTACTGATACATTTGCCTCTGAATTGATAAGTAGATTTTCTATTGATCTTTATTTCTCTACAGGTGGAGGCATTTCATTACAAGGTATTAGTACTGCAACACCTGAAGTTGCTTATTTTAGTAAAAGAGTAAGTGAAATTGCTAGAAGAAATATTTGTTTAGCTCCGCATAATAAACTTGGAATAGATTGTTTTATAAGAGGAGAGTCTCTAAAAGAAGTTGACCTTATTATAACTGACGAAGAGGCTAGTAAAGAAACTGTTCAGGAATTTGAGAAACAAGGTAAACAAGTTGTAATAGCGCCATTATATTGATTTGAAAGGAGTTTGACATGATTGTAAAAGAGCAAGAGTATCATATAAATGGATTAACTTATACAATTCGTTCTGCAGCTGAAAAAGATGCTGAGCAGTTATCGAAAATTAGAGTTCAGATTGATGGAGAAACTGAAAATATGGATAGAGATGCTGGAGAGGGATTTATAGATGACCTAGGGTTTCAAAAAATAATAAAAACAGATAGTGAAGAAACGAAGAATCTCTTTTTAGTTGTAGAAGTGCACAATCGAATTGTTGGATTTTCAAGATGTGAAGGATCAAATTTTAAGAGATTATCTCATAAAGTGGAGTTTGGCGTTTGTATTTTAAAAGAGTTTTGGGGATATAGAATGGGGAAGAGCCTATTACAACAATCTATTAAATGGGCTGACGAAAATGCAGTAAATAAAATATCTTTACAAGTATTAGAGACAAACGAGAAAGCTATTCATCTTTATAAAAAATTAGGTTTTGAAGTAGAAGGCATTTTGAAAAATGACAAAAGACTATCGGATGGAAAGTATTATAATACGGTAGTGATGGGAAGATTTACTAATACTTTTCATGAAAGAGGTGAAGAAGTATGTTTTACAGAAGGAAGTACTATGTAGTGAAAAATGAATTCATAGAAGTATTTAATGATCATTTCAATCACACGAACTTACCTAATCAATTAAAGCATGGTTCTAGGCTAATAGGACGCTGGATGAAAGATAATAAGAATGGTACGTCTGAAGTATTTGCCATATGGGAATATGATAGTTATGAACAGTATAATGAAATAGAATCGAAAATTAGAAGTGACGAGAGGCATATTAAAGGAATACATGAATGGTATGAAAACCATGGAGGGAAAGAATATGTTTTACAGGAGTACATAGTAGAGATGAAAAATGAAGAGTTAGTATGTACTGTAAAGTAACAGAGGGGTGAGGGATAAGAGAAATTAAAACAAAATTATATTTTAGTTTAGCATCCACTATTTTATTTGCAATAGCCGTGATTGTTTTCTTTATAAATGGTAATCCACAAAAGTGGTTTTGGTTATGTATTTTCTTTGCGTCCATTATACAAAATATAGTGCTACTAAAAAAGAATAAAGAAGTGCATTAAGATATTCAAATTATTAACATATTTGTGTCGTCTTGCTAGTTGTATTGAAAACGCTTTTATTCAGTTTTATAATAAAAGTATGTTTTATAAATCTCCAAAACAATTAAAAGGGAGATGATACAATGTTAGCTTCACCGTTTTACTTACATACATGGAAAAAGTTTGTTAATGAAGGTGTTCTTGATTCAAATCGCATAAATCAAAGAATTTCAGAATCGTGGCATCGATGTAAACAGGCTAATGTTAATCCTCACATGAATAAAGGTCAGAAAATTTTGTCTTCTAACATTTTTCAAGAACAAAAGAAAAAGAGTGAAATTTTCCTTGATATCGCATTACCTCAAATACAAAATATGAGAAAAACCATTGATGAACTACAAATGATGGCATTATTAATCGATCCAGATGGTTATGTTCTATCGTTAAGTGGAAATAAACAAACGTTAAAGCGAGCGAAACATATTAATTTTATTGAAGGTGTAAAATGGACGGAATCAGCTGTTGGTACAAATGCAATTGGAACAGCGCTAGAAATTGAAGAAGTTATTATGATAAGTGGTGCTGAACATTACACCGTGGCATCTCATAGCTGGAGTTGTGCGGCTGCTCCCATTCATAATGATGATGGGAAATTAATTGGTGTTCTAGATTTCTCGTGTCCGATTGAATTTTCGCATCCATATATGCTCGGTATGGTAACTTCAATTGCACATGCGATAGAACGTGAATGTAGCATAAGAGTTCATCAAAATGAATTACACTTAATCCATCGTTTTTTAGATGTCATTGATAGTGATGAACAAGTAGTTATTTGTAATCATCGTGATGTTATCGTTTCTGCGAGTAAGAGCGTTCGTGAACGAATAAATAATTGGTCAAGAATGAAACTTGAAGAGTTAATGCACCATGGATTGGAAACTAAATTAGAGATACCAGTATATAGTAATGAAAGAATGATTGGGAAATGTATGTATTTAAAGGAAAATAAACAAATGAATACATATTCTGCTCTCACATTTATAAAAGGGATTACTTTTTCAGGAGTTACCGGGACAAGCAGAGCATTTCAACACACACTAGAAGAAATTAAGCTTGTTTCACCGACTGATGCTAGTGTGTATGTATGTGGTGAGACAGGAGTAGGAAAGGAATATGTCGCGAGAGCGATTCATGAAAATAGTCCAAGAAAAGACGGGCCCTTTATAGCTGTTAACTGCGGTTCTTTGCCTAAAGAATTAATGGAAAGTGAATTGTTCGGTTATGCTGAAGGTGCGTTTACAGGTGCGCGACGTCAAGGATATAAAGGGAAATTTGAACAAGCAAACGGAGGAACATTATTTTTAGATGAAATTGGTGAAGTACCACCAGAGATGCAAGTAGCATTATTGCGTGTTTTACAAGAACGCACAATAACTCCAATTGGGAGTTCAAAATTGGTACCAGTAAATATTCGTATTATTACTGCCACACATAAAGATTTACTACGGTTAGTAGAAGAAGGGAAATTCCGTCAAGATTTATATTATCGTTTGCACGTTTATCCGTTATATGTTCCATCGTTAATAGAAAGAAAAGAGGATATCCCATATTTTATACAACACTTTTGCGAACAGAAGAATTGGAATGTTGTATTTCCAAAGAGTATATACAATCAATTTTTACAACATACATGGCCCGGAAATATTCGGGAACTAGTAAATGTATTAGAACGCATTTACATTTTGTCGCAAGGACGGGAAATATGCGAAAAACAAGTAGATTTTTTGTTACAAACAATGAGGGGAAATCAACAACAACTTGAGTTACAAGTTGAAAATAAAACAGAACATACATTACATTTTCGCGAAAAAATACAGCGTGATAGCATGATTGAAGCATTACAAAAGACAAATGGAAATGTTTCGTTAGCTGCAAAACTATTAAATGTACCCCGTAGTACATTTTATAAACGAATGCAAAAATATAAGTTATAAAGTAGATTTTTGCAATCTACTTTTTCTTTGTGGGCTCATGTTCTGTCGGAATGTGCGCTTACCGGGGAAATAATAGAACAGTTAGAAATTAATTTCCGAAAGGGGGACTTATGTGAAGTATATTGAAATTGGCTTCGGAAATAGGTGGTTCGTTCGAACAGAAACTGAAAATAAAGATGGAACTGAATTTGAGGAACGAGGAATTATAAAACCTATTTATTTTGAGTCTTTATATGTACGAATTTGGTTTCGGAAAACGTGTTTTATTTTTGATACGAAAGAAGGGTTTAAAAAAACTAAGAAGAGGAGGATTGAATATAAATTTATAGTTGGAATTGTAAGTAGACTGAATAAAGAAAAAGTGTGCTGATATACGTTATTATATTGACCAGGAAATTCTTTGGACTTATATTAAATTCATAAAAAGCAATTTTACTAAATATAAATTGTTAATAAAACCACTAAAAATTATTATCAAGACCTAAAAGCTAAAAATCCTAAAAAAATAAAGGTGAGCGCATATTAGTCATGTATAATATGTACTCCCCTTTATTTTCTTGTTCAAAGCACCCGTTAGTCACTCATGGAACATGGAATAAAGTGTAGTATTGACTTAAAATAAAGTTTGATAATTTATAAAAAAGATTGATAAAACCCTGTATTAATATAAGATTTTTCTTTTGGCCCTTAAATTTCAGTTGTATTGTTCAATTAAAGGGCCAGATTGTTGAGGAAACAGGAATAATAAGAATACTCAAAATATTGTTTGTGAAGTGTTACACTTAAACTAACGGGCAGTTTAGCTTAAGTACATTTTTTCACAAATTTAAAGGGGGATATTTCCCCATTTTTTATACTAGCTTAACGTTGATTCGGGAATGTTGAACTTCGCTACCTGCTAATTGAATTCTACTTCATCTGGAGACCTTTAAATTAAAATGTTTCCTTTCTTCTGACAGACTTATTAAATTTCGAAAACAATCAATTCAATCATCTTTTCGTATAGAAAAACTTATTAAGAAACATGCACTAGAAAAAATATAAATCATATATAGGAGATATCCCGTTTGAATGCTTGAGGAGGATATTATGAAACCTATGTTACCTAGTGAAAAATATTTCGGTAATTTAGAACTAGTTTATGCATTTTATGGGGCTATGCCTACAGGTGTTACTGTTTCAGAAACCGGTCGTATTTTCATTTGCTTTCCGAAATGGGGAGACGATGTTAAATTTACGGTGGCGGAAATTTTTGAGGATAAATTGCAGCCTTATCCTAATTTACAAACCAATTTGGTTAATCCCGAGAATATCCCAATGACTTTCATCAGTGTCCAAAGTGTAGTTGCTGATGGAAGGGGAACGCTTTGGATATTAGATACAGCGGCACCCAATTTTTCTGAACCTATTAAAGGGGGGGCAAAATTAGTCGCTGTTGATTTAGAAACCAATACAATAAGAAAAGTATATACCTTTACAGAAGATGTTGTCCTGCCTACAACTTATCTGAATGATGTCCGTTTTGATTTTCGTGTTGGAAAAGCAGGTTATGCCTATATAACGGATTCATCTTCAAGAGGACCAGGAGCTATTATCGTCGTAGATTTATCAAATGGAAACGCGTTTAGACGGTTAAATGGAGCAAATTCAACTTCACCCGATCCCTATTTTTTACCGAAAGTAGAAGGTCAAATTTTAATGAATCGAAACAAAGACGGTTCAACTTCTCCATTTAGGTTGGCGTCTGATAGTCTTGCGATTTCTCCCGATGGAAAGATATTATTTTTTGCTCCACTAACCAGTCGGCATTTGTTCTCGATCTCAACAGAAGCCTTGAGAGACAGAACGATACCGGACATGAATTTACCTTATCATGTGGAGTATTGGGGAGAAAAAGGTGCGTCTGATGGAATGATCACCGATGCAAAGGGAGCTGTTTATGCTGGAGATTATGAAAACAACAGTATCCGTAAGATATTGCCAAATGGCATAATGGAAGCTATCGCACATGATCCGAGAATTTTGTGGCCGGATACTTTTTCAATTGGTCCGGATCAATATTTGTATGTCATTGTGAACCAATTACATCGACAGCCTAGATTTCATTATGGAAAAGACTTACGACAGAAACCTTATAGTTTACTTCGTATCAAAATTGATGAATTTCCTGCTCCGACCTCTTCATAATAAAAATAGTCAATTAATTGTTTTCATTGATAGAAAATGATCAAACTTTTTTATAAAACCAAAACATAAACCTGCTGGATAAGAATCCATTTTGATCAATCTTTTTCAAAATGGATTCTTTTTATTGACCATAGAATACGGGTTAACACGATATTTTTAATCAAACTTTATTTTAAAATTACGAAGGAACTCATGAATGTTTTAAAAAATATGGTGAAGTAGTAATACCCCAACTTATGAGTGAAATTAATGAAAAGTTAAAATGGGATGTTATTTCAAATGTATAAATAAAGGTAAAGAAATAGGCGCTGAAGAAATTGAAAAACTATTAGCGGATTTATCACCAGAACAAGTAAAGATTGCTTTTTATCAAGAAAGTAAGGAATATGTAAAAATACTAAATCAAACTGATTATGATCAAAGAAGTAAATTAGAAGAAAGTGAATTAAAAGCAATTCTAAGTGAAATGAAAGAGGAGGAAATAATAGAGTTTTTAAAATTTGAAAAGAATTCATTGATGAGATGGACTTCAATTAATATTGCTTGGGATATTATTGGAAATCGTGGTGAGATTTCTAAGGACATTGCTGAAGAATTTACTGAAATTATTTTAAGTAGATTAGAGAGTTATTCTTGGGAAAATTCGGGGGGATAAGCATTGTTGAAAAAATTAAAAATATATTAAAAGAAGATTTTTTATGGGATTTGGCGGAATATAATATAAAAAATCTTGATGACATTGACAATTATTATACTTGTAGCTCGAATATGGAGTTTCTGTTGCAATACGCAGGAGATTTATTATTTATAGATATTGTGAAATATATGTTCGATGAAGAGTTGAAATGTCACTATATGTGGCTAACTGGATGTGGACATATAAGCTTTAATTTTGAAATTGCTCCTTCAACTAGCTATTTACCTCAGCCTAAAGATATTAAAGAACTTGTTTGTAATATTCTATTTGAAAATTTTTCATTGAAAATCTCAATAGCTCTTTCATATATTTCTTTATCAACACAAAATCTTTCTGTTATCCAATAATTAAGTTCAGAAGATGTAATGATTTGTTCTCTTTTCTTACCTTGGAAATATCGTTTTAAAACATTATCATTAATAGAAGTTGGAATACCATCGATATAACCGAAAATCTGAATTTTCTTTAATACAGGAGATGTATGCCAATCGTTAGACCTTGAAATAAGTTCTTTCATATTTGATAAGTGTATTGGTTCTTTTACTTTTTCTTGATGAGCTTTAATAAGCTCATTTAAAAACTTTAAGCTAGTAGGCTGTTTTGTCGTTCCTAAAAATGATAGAAAGCTATTTACTAGTTGTACTTGGGTCATTTTCTTATCCTTTCTATATAGAAATTGTTATTGGTATTATTATAGAATATATGTCAGAAAATACAGTTATTCATTAATGGAGTGGGAGAGAATTATATGTCGATGTCGCTATATTATAAAAAAATCCGGGAGCAATTAGGACATGAACTAATATTCATGCCAAGTGTAGCTGCAGTTATTAAAAACGAGCAGGGAGAACTCTTATTTCAATATCCTGGCGGAGAATATTGGAGTTTGCCGGCTGGAGCAATTGAACCTGGAGAAACTCCAGAAGAAGCAGTAATTCGGGAAGTATGGGAAGAAACAGGATTGAAAGTACAAGTGAAAAAACAAAAAGGGGTATTTGGAGGGGAAAGGTTCCGTCATATATATCCGAATGGCGATCAAGTAGAATATATTGTTGTTGTGTTTGAATGTGAAATTACTAGTGGAAAACTGAAATCGATAGATGGTGAATCTTTAAAACTACAATATTTCTCATTTTCTGAAAAGCCTCCTTTAGCACTACCATACCCGGATAATATATTTTTATAGATGTAAAATAGCACACCTTATTTATTGAAGGTGTGCTATTTATATAACCCGGTCGTATACATCTCCGTTAACGTATACACAATTTCCTCTAAGTTAATCTTTTTGTCATTTTGCATAATAGTCCAAAGAAACGATTCATTCATCGCGAACCAACCGCGTGCTACAATCTCTTTATTTAAATTAGGTTGTGCTAATCCACTTTCTTGAGAGTAAGTAATATCCTGTTTAATGCTTGTTATAAAACGTTCCCGAATCTCATCCCATTTTTGCCGTATTTCTCTTGATAATCCTATCGCTTCCTCTACAACTTGCAAAATAGCGCGTTCTTCATCTGCTAATTGCAGGAATGCTCTAACTTGATTTTGGATCATTATACGTGCTTCCTCTTTTGTTTGTGGAGAAAAAGAGCGTTCAGCGATATTATAAAAACGATTCATAACATCTTCCATTAAACTAATTAGGAGATCATCTTTGTTTTTGAAGTATACATATGCTGTACCATATCCGGTTTCTGCATGTTTAATAATTTGTGTAATTGTCGTTTTTTGAA
The DNA here is from genome assembly GCF_001816185.2 of Bacillus sp. RZ2MS9. Lineage (NCBI taxonomy): Bacteria > Bacillati > Bacillota > Bacilli > Caryophanales > Bacillaceae > Bacillus > Bacillus sp. RZ2MS9. The sequence continues at coordinate 2,680,192 of NZ_CP049978.1, read as the reverse complement.
ATCCGTTACGTATAAAAATAGTGTAACCAGAGTGTAATAGTTTCTTCTTCGTTTCTAAGGAGCGGTGTTTTCTTGATGAAAGGGTACTGTTTTTCAAAGAATCACCTCTTTATACTGAAATATCTGAAAATATAATTGTATTGTAAAAGAAGTTCATATATAAAGTCAACTGACATAATATCATTGACGTTGTATCAATTAAGGTGATATATTTCAATTAGTTAGAATAAAAAGAAAATTAAGAGAAGGTGACACCATGTATAAAGAACCATTTCAACCAACTTATGAGTATGCGCTTGAATGTGATAAACATGATGAACTGAAAGATTTTCAAACTGAATTCTATAAAAAAGAAGGTACTATATATTTAGATGGAAACTCATTAGGGCTACTTTCAAAAAGAGCAGAGAAATCATTACTTACTTTGCTAGATTCGTGGAAAGAGTATGGTATTGACGGCTGGACAGAAGGTGAGCATCCGTGGTTTTTCCTTTCAGAGAAATTAGGTAAACTTACAGCCCCTCTTATTGGAGCTTTACCGGAAGAAACTATTGTAACCGGTTCCACAACTGCGAATATACACCAAGTTATTGCGACGTTTTATGAGCCGAAAGGAATACGTACAAAAATACTTGCGGATGAATTGACTTTCCCATCAGATATTTATGCACTTCAAAGTCAAATTCGTTTAAAAGGATTAGATCCAGAGGAGCATTTAGTAAGAGTGAAAAGCCGAGATGGTAGAACACTTTCTGAAGAAGATATTATCCATGCGATGGAAGATGATATCGCTTTAATTTTATTACCTTCTGTTTTATATAGAAGTGGTCAAATTCTTGATATGAAACGTTTAACAACGGAAGCTCATAAACGCGGCATTCACATTGGATTTGATTTATGCCATTCAATAGGATCTATTCCGCATCATTTCAAAGATTGGGATGTCGATTTTGCTGTTTGGTGCAATTATAAATATTTAAATGCAGGACCGGGTAGTGTTGCAGGCCTTTATGTAAATAGTAAACATTTTAATAGACTGCCAGGATTGTCTGGATGGTTTAGTTCTAGAAAAGATAAACAGTTTGATATGGAGCATACATTAACAGCTGCCGATCATGCAGGTGCTTATCAAATTGGTACACCGCACGTATTAAGTACAGCACCTTTAATTGGTTCTCTTGAAATGTTTAAAGATGCTGGTATTGAACGTTTACGCGAAAAATCTTTACATATTACAAGATATATGCTGAATTTAATTGATCACGAATTAAAAGATTTCGGATTTACAATTGGAAATCCATTAGAGGATGAAAAACGTGGCGGGCACATATATTTAGAACATGCAGAAGCAGCACGTATTTGTAAAGCGCTAAAAGCAAATGGAGTTATCCCTGATTTCCGAGCACCTAATGGAGTAAGACTTGCGCCGGTCGCTTTATATAACATATATGAAGAAGTGTGGAAATCTGTACAAATATTAAAGAAAATTATGAAAGAAGAAGAGTATAAACAGTTTGAAAATAAGCGAGAGGTTGTGGCATAAGCATGAAAACATCAGAGTGGATTGATATTTCACAACCGCTAAATAATGATATTGCAACGTGGCCAGGAGACACACCGTTCTCATATGAAGTTTCATGGTCAAAAGAAGAAAGTGGCTCAGTAAATGTTGGAAAGTTAACGATGAGTATTCATACAGGCACTCATATTGATGCACCATTTCATTTTGATAATGATGGAAAGAAAGTATTGGATTTAGATGTTCAAGTTTATGTTGGCCCAGCACGGATTATTGACGTTTCTAATCTTGAAAGCATCGGAAAAAAGGAATTAGAAAGCTTTCATTTAGAAGGTGTAGAACGATTATTATTACGTACATCTTCACATGGAAAAGCTGAAGAATTTCCAGATGTGATCCCTCATTTACGTGCAGACATAGCACCTTTTCTTTCGGAGAAAGGTATTCGTTTAATCGGAGTAGATGTCCCATCAGTTGATCCGCTAGATGATAAAGAATTAGCAGCGCATCATCAATTATTTAAACATGGAATTCATATTTTAGAAAATGTCGTACTAGATCATGTAGCAGACGGTGATTATGAATTGATTGCATTACCACTTGCATTAACTGATGCGGATGGAAGTCCAGTTCGAGCCGTTATTAGACCAATATAAGTAGAATCATATAAAAGGGGCGTTTGGCTAATATGAAAGAAAATGAAAAAGTAATTATGGAAAAAGGGATTCATACGGATTTTAAAGAGAATATGACGTATGGGGAATATTTACAATTAGATAGTTTACTATCTTCTCAAAAAAGATTATCAGACCATCATGATGAAATGTTATTTATCGTTATTCACCAAGCAAGTGAGCTTTGGATGAAGCTCATTTTACATGAGCTAAATGCGGCGATTGAATCTATTAAACAAGATAAATTACAACCAGCTTTTAAAATGTTAGCACGTGTATCAAAAATTCAGTCTCAAATTATTCAATCTTGGGATATTCTTGCGACATTAACACCATCAGAATATATTGAGTTTCGTGATTCACTCGGTCAAGCTTCAGGTTTTCAATCGTATCAATATCGTATGATTGAGTATGCACTTGGCTATAAAACGCCACATGCATTAAAAATTTATGAAAAGGATCCAGAATTACATGCACGACTTCATAAAGCGCTACATGCACCAAGTCTATATGATGTCGCGATTCAAGCATTAGTAAAAGAAGGATTCCCTATTCATAAAGATGTGTTAAACCGTGATATTACGCAGCCTTATGAAGAAGATGCAACAGTAGAAGCAGCATGGTTAGAAGTGTATGCGGATGTGAAAAAATATTGGAATTTATATCAGCTTGCTGAAAAATTGATTGATATTGAAGACTGGCTACAACAATGGCGTTTCCGTCATATGAAAACAGTAGAAAGAATTATTGGACATAAAATGGGTACAGGTGGATCCTCCGGTGTTTCTTATTTAAAGCGAGTACTTGATCAACAATTCTTCCCAGAGCTTTGGAATGTTCGTACGAAATTATAAAAATAAACCTGTCAGTTCATTATGGCTGACAGGTTTATTTTTATTTGAGCACAATTATGTTTAAAATGAAGGAACAAGATATAATAAATGGATTAACTATTTAAATGGAGGTAAAGTTTTTGGATTTCAAGCAACTAGAAAATAAATTCGAAAAGAAAAAAGTGAATACATTTCTTGTTTATCAAAAAGGACAATTAACAACTGAGTATTATAAAACACCCGAATGTGCAAATAACTTATATAAAATAAATTCGATTACAAAAAGTATCGTATCTTTATTAATTGGTATTGCAGTTGATAAGGGCTATATAAATGATATACATACACCGATCACAGAGTGGATTGAAAATGTACCTAGGGGAAAACATAATTTAACACTATATCACTTATTAACAATGACTACTGGTGAGGACTGGAAAGAGTTTGGGAATGGAGTAGTATTCCCAAATGACTTTGTAGAATCAGAGAACTGGGTACAGTACATATTAGAAAAGCCAATAATTGAAGAACCTGCTACAAAAATGAATTATAATTCAGGTTCTTCTCATTTACTGAGCTATATTATTCAAGAAGCTACTGGAATGTCGACAGAGCGGTTTGCAAAGAAATATTTATTTAATCCATTAGAAATTAACGAATACGAGTGGCAACAAGATCCGCAGGGTATATATGTCGGCGGCTTCGGTATGAAAATGAAATCTACCGATTTATTAAAATTAGGAAAATTATGTTTGCAAAATGGATATTGGAATGAAAAAGAAATTGTATCAGCGAAATGGTTAGAAGAGTCAAGTAGGGCGCATTTTGAAACATATGAACATGTCGGCGCATATGGATATCACTGGTGGGTATTACATACCGAAAGATTTCACATACCGTATTGTATATATTTCGCTATGGGATACGGCGGACAATACATCGTTATCATTCCTCAGTTAGAAGTAGTAGCTATTATAAGTAGTCATATGCCAAAACGTGGGCTCGTTCCATTAAAACTATTTATTGAGCATGTACAGGGAAATTCTAATTATATATAAGAAAAGGAGGGAATGTATGAAGGATGAAAAAATTTTATCTTTATTTAGATTCTGTTTAAGTCTTCTAGTATGTAGCGCCATTATTACGCAATTCATAATCAGGGCACAAGTGAAACCGTTCAATCCAGTTAACTTTTTTAGTTTCTTTACTATCGAAAGTAACATTTTAGTTGCATGTATTCTCCTTTTAAGTAGTATCGGAACAGCTACATTTGGTCGCTCAGAGCAGTTTAGTATACTTCGTGGTGCGGCGACGGTATATATACTTACGACAGGACTCATTTATTTTTTGTTACTAAGAGGGTTAGAAGAGTCACTTCAAACGGCAATACCATGGGTAAATACTGTGCTACATTATATCATGCCGATTACAATGCTTTTAGATTGGATTTTAAATCCACCTATTAAGAAAATCACTTGGAAACAAGCTGCAAGTTGGCTTTTATTCCCGTTTTTTTACGTTGTATATAGCTTAATACGTGGTCCAATCGTGAATTGGTATCCATATCCGTTTTTAGATCCGAGAATAGGTGGATATGGTAAAGTACTTTTATACAGTATAGGGATAGCAGTTGTAATTGGTGCTATTTGTATATTGGTAAGATTTTTAGGGAATCGAAACTTTAGAAAAGAATTTTAGAAATGCAAGAACCCCACTGTGTCTGTTTTTAACAGTGGGGGTTTCACTTTATCCAGCTATTTGTCGGGCCGCCCGTAAAAGTCCGATTGGTGAGGGCTGATGATTAGTGGGAGATGAACAAAACCCCCACTGATTAAGGTTTCACTTTATCTACTCGTCTTCTGAAACGACAACTTTATAAATTTCTCCGTCTTCGTTTCAAATTCTACATCAACAAAAACACCGTATTCTTTTCCGTTCTCACGTAACCACAATTTAAATTTTTCAACAGTTATTTGAACTGTTTTTGGTTTTCTACCTATATGAAGATAGTCAATAATTTCTGCTTTTGGGTATTGTTCTTTCGTCTTTTCTACGGCAAGCTTACCCCATTTGGCATACGGCGGCTGCGCATGAACAATTGATGAGCCTGTATATATATTTGAACATGTTGTTAGGAACAGAATGACAAGTGCGACACGCTTTAACAATTTCTTCATGATGAACTCCTTTTATCTTTTTTGTATATTGTTTACATATTTTTTCAACGATATGAGTTTGGATTTTTTTGTCTTCTTTACATAAAAGCGAGGCTTTTACAAAACATAACCAAGAAATCATTTCCGTAATTAAGGAGGGAAAATTATGCGCCAAAAAGCTATTTTTAAAATAGCAGTTTTACTTGCGTTCATAGGACTGTCTTTAATGGTCAGTAGTATACAATTAAAGAATGTAGAAGCTTTTTCTAATCAAGTTATTCAAAGAGGAGCATCTGGCGAAGATGTCATTGAACTGCAATCTCGTTTGAAATATAACGGGTTTTATACGGGAAAAGTGGATGGTGTTTTCGGATGGGGTACATATTGGGCACTTCGGAATTTTCAAGAGAAATTCGGATTACCCGTTGATGGTTTAGCTGGAGCTAAAACGAAGCAAATGCTCGTGAAGGCAACGAAGTATGACAAGTCAACTGCTAATAAAGGGACGACAACGAATAAAGGAAATAGCGGTGGCACTGCACAAGAGAATAAACCACCTCAAAATAAAGGGACAAATGTTCCGAACGGTTATTCTCAAAATGATATTCAGCTTATGGCAAACGCAGTATACGGAGAATCGCGTGGTGAACCGTATTTAGGACAAGTTGCAGTAGCTGCTGTCATTTTGAACCGTGTTACAAGTGCGTCATTCCCAAATACTGTTTCAGGTGTAATCTTTGAGCCTAGAGCATTTACAGCGGTAGCCGATGGGCAAATATATTTAACGCCAAATGAAACAGCAAAAAAAGCAGTTTTAGATGCGATTAACGGATGGGATCCAACAGGAAATGCTTTATATTATTTCAATCCAGATACCGCGACTAGTAAATGGATTTGGACTCGTCCACAAATTAAAAAAATCGGTAAACATATTTTCTGTAAATAGAGGGGAGGTGGGACAATGTTACGAGGTATTATCATTGTATTATTAACAGTCGGTGTAGTAGGAACAGGCTATTGGGGCTATAAAGAGCACCAAGAGAAAAATGCAGTTTTAATTCGAGCGGAAAATAGCTATCAACGTGCATTCCATGATTTAGCATACGAAGTCGATTTATTACACGATAAAATTGGCACAACACTTGCGATGAATTCACGATCATCTTTATCACCTGCATTAGCGGATGTATGGCGTTTAACATCTGAAGCTCGCTCAGATGTAGGGCAACTTCCTTTAACATTAATGCCATTTAATAAAACGGAAGAATTTTTAGCGAATATCGGTGATTTTAGTTACCGTGCAGCCATTCGTGATTTAGAAAAAGAACCGTTAAATGAGCAAGAATATAAAACGTTGCAAACTTTATATTCAAATGCAGGAAATATACAAGATGAACTAAGAAAAGTACAACATCTTGTTTTGAAAAATAATTTACGCTGGATGGATGTAGAAATGGCACTTGCATCAAATCGCGATCCAGCAGATAACACAATTATTGATGGATTGAAAACTGTAGAGAAAAACGTAACATCATATTCTTCTACAAACTTCGGACCGACCTTTACAAGTGCGCAAAAAAATAAAAAAGGCGGATTTGAAGCGGAAGGAAAGGCAATTTCTAAAGATGAAGCGGCGAAAATTGCCAAATCGTTTTTGAATTTAAAAGGAAATGAAAAAGTAGATGTTGAGAAAAGCGGAAAAGGTGCGAAAGAATCCTTCTATAGTGTGAAAATTAAAGATGAAGCAACGAACAACGAGTTCTATATGGATATTACCGGAAAAGGCGGATATCCAATTTGGGTTATGAATAACCGCGAAATTAAAGAACAGAAAGTTAGTTTAAACGATGCAGGTAGTAAAGGTTTGAAATTTTTAAAGGACCATAAGTTTAATAATATGGAGCTTTATGATAGCTCTCAATATGATAATGTTGGTGTATTTACGTATGTAGTAAATGAAAATGGAGTACGAATTTATCCAGAAGCAATCCAAATGAAAATTGCTTTAGATGATGGTTCTATCGTTGGGTTCTCCGCAAAAGAATATTTAGCGTCACATCAAAAGCGAACAGTTCCATCGGCAAAGCTAACTGCAGCAGAAGCAAGAAAGAAAATCAATCCGGATGTAAAAGTCATGGAAGAACGTAAAGCTTTAGTAGTCAATGATTTGCATAATGAAGTACTTTGCTATGAATTTGTAGGCACTTTAGGAAAAGATACGTACCAAATATTCATTAATGCTAATAGCGGGGCCGAGGAAAAGGTAAAGAAAATGCAAGCTGTTGAAAAAATTTATGATTAAACCTTAATAGTGAAGTGGTGAAAATAATGAAAACTCTAATATATATATTGATGCTTTGCTTCGTTATAACTGGATGCAGTATTGGAAAAAAAGACAATCCAAATGAAAAGCCGGAACAAAAAAATGTTTCAATGAAAAATGTTAATTATACGAATAAATCAAATAAGCCAAATGAAAAAGCAGCAGATCATTTAGCATCTTTAGCAGCAAGTGTGCCAGGTGTGAATGATGCAACAGCGGTCGTTGTTGGAAAATATGCTATTGTAGGTATTGATGTAAAAGCAAAACTTGATCGAACTCGAGTTGAATCAATTAAATACTCTGTTGCAGAAAGTTTAAAAAATGACCCTGACGGTGCTAATGCAGTCGTTGTAGCAGATGTTGATACGTATGAACGGCTCAAACAAATCGGAAAGCAAATTAAAAAAGGAAAAACAGGTGAAGGTATACTAGATGAATTAGCCGCTATTGTGGGCCGAGTAATGCCACAAGTTCCAAATGATATGATAGAAAATAGAGAAACGAATCCAATTAAAGATAATGATAAACAATTACCGAAAGATGAAGAACAAGAGTTAAGAAAAGAACAGGATGATCAATCAAATAATCATTTGAATAAATGAAATTAGCCTCGTACTTAATTGTACGAGGTTTTTAAATATAATATTAAATATTCAGTTTATTTTTAAGGAAAAATATGGTTTAATTATGATGGGAGGGACAACTGTTATGATGAAAAAAAGCGCATGTATATTGTTTAGTTTATGCTTAGGTTTCAGTATGACAGCGTGTGAACAGAGAAAAGAAGTGAAAAATCAAACAGCAACTTCTTCTACTGTGATGGAAAGGCAACAGAAAGAGTCTATCAATATAAATCATTTTTCGAGTATAAATGAAGGGATGACTTATACAGAAGTGAAAGATTTAATTGGTTTTGAAGGAGATTTACTTATAGAAGAAGGGGTAGAACATTCTACACAAATTAAACAAATTTTTGCTTGGAAAGGAAACAATCCAAATTCATTTGTTGAAATTACCTTTTTAGATGGAAGAGTGCATTCAAAAGCACAGCAAGGTATAAGTTAATAAGCTAAAAAATGGGAGAGTTTAGCATGAACATACACACAGGGGAAATTCAATTAGTTCCGTATAAGGAGAAATATAAAGAAGTTATACAAACATTTACTTTACCAAGTGAACAAGTTCAGTTTACATCAGATCCAAGCGCATTACTGGAGAAAGCAAAAAGTGATCGTACAAAAAATGTGATTGTTATTTTAGATTACAATGGGGTACCGGTGGGTCTTTTCGCATTGCAAACAGGCGATAGAGTACAGGAATTCACAGACAATAAAAACGCTTTACTTTTAACCTCATTTTCTATAAATCACAATAGACAAAGAAAGGGATACGCTAAAAAGTCATTGTTATTATTAGACGAGTTTGTAAAACGTTATTTTCCAATAAAAAATGAAGTTGTACTTGCTGTGAATGAAAGAAATATTCCTGCACAAAATTTATATGCAAAAGTCGGCTTCCAAGATAAAGGTTTTAGAAGAATGGGACCAATAGGCCAACAAATAATAATGCATTTGTCTATAATGAAATAATGAGATAGAAAACTTACTCTTGAATATTCATGTAGTAGGTTTTTTTATTTTAATAATATACAATATATGTATATAAAATGAAATAGAAATGAAGGATATAAAAAATAAATCAAGATAGAAAATGGAATATCGTTGGGGGAAGAGTGATTAAAACTGGGATTGCAGTTTTTCTTACAGTGTTAGTTTGTGAATTTTTTAATATCTCAACTTGGAGTTATAAAAATGATTTAAAAGATTATAAACCAAATCATTATCATCACCATTTTTCAAGTGAGTATATTATTTTATTTGAGGTATTATCTATTCATGATATGTTAGAAGAATTAAAACAAATATCCGAGAAATATGAGTGGGGAAATCGATTCAATTGATAAGTTCATTTTATTGTGGGGGGAATAGTATGACACTTTATATTGCATTACTAAGAGGAATCAATGTCGGTGGACATAAAGTAATCAAAATGGCTGAGTTAAAACGAGTGTTTGAATCAATAGGGTTAAAACAAGTGAAAACGTATATACAAAGTGGTAATATCGTGTTCGAATCTGAGGAAGATATAAACTTTCTAAAAGACCGAATACAAACGGAAATAAAAAATGAATTTGATTTCGATGTTCCAGTCATGCTAAGAACACATGATGAATTTATAAATATTATTAAGCAATGTCCGTATGAAGTTCATTCATTGTTAGAAGGAGAAAGTGTTCATGTTGCTTTTTTAGCGAATGTACTTTCTGAAGAAGAGAGTAGTCAATTGCTTATATTTAAAAGTGAACTTGAAGATTGCTATATAGATGAGAAAGTCGTTTATTTGTTTTTCAAAAATAGCATTCGAAATTCTAAATTAATGAACCAGTTTCAGAAGTTACATACACCAGCTACAGTTAGGAATTGGCGGACTGTGAACAAATTAAAAGCAATTGTAGAGGGTATGTAAATATAAAAAGATGAGGTTTTCTACATGTAGAAAACCTCATCTTTTTATTTATATTGTTTTGCAACTACGAGTTCGACAATAGGATAAATAAAGAAGGAAGAGCAAATTGCGATGAACAGAGGGAGGTTTTTTACTCCATCTAAATTAGCCCCCATAGAAAATCCTTCAGAGAAGATTAATATAAGGAACATTACAATTACAAGCACAAAATATGCAATTTTAAAGCTTTTATATGTAATTTGTTGTCCCATTTCATCTTGACTTTCTTCTGATACACCGTGGGGATCTCCCCAAGTAATGTAATTAATTAAATTACTAAGTATTAACGAAATTGCAAAAATCGTACCACCCAAAATAGAACCTTCAGTTATGTATTTATATGTGCCATGTACTAGTATTGCAATTAATGCTAAAACAATGATTATAAAAATAGTTTTTTTAGTATTCAATAAATAATTGCCCCCTCGATTGTAAAAAACTCTTTACAAATATAAGTATAAAATTGGAAAAGTATCATGTCAAATACTTTTTACACGAAATATGTAAGTATGTAATATTTTAGTTCTATGATAAATAAAAAATTACAATACATTTGAATGTAAAAGAATGGGCTCGCATATATTTGGAAGGGATGTCAGATTAATTTAGGGGGTAGTTATGTCTATACTTTTAAAAGCTGGTGCAGATGCAGGAAACAACGGTTTGAAGTTAATGGTGAAAGGGCAAGACCCTATTTTTATTCCGAGTATTTATTCTTTATATATAGGTGAGCCTACAGGACTCTTAGATGAGGTAGATGTTTCATTATCTGAATTAGAAAACCACATTGATGTGACTATAAGTTCGCCATCGTTAATGCTAAATAATGTACGATACATCGTTGGAGAAAAAGTCATTCAAGATCAATTAAAAGGTACTGAGGTAGAGAAGAAATCAAATAAGTCAACGGATGAGTTAATGGTTATTACAATACTATCAGGTTTGGCGGTAAGCGCTATGCGTCAAAGTCCAACTTCTAGCCATATTAATATTCGTTATGATTTATCTGTCGCTCTTCCTATGCAGCTTATTACACAAGAAATAGCTGCTGAAAATGCAAAACGTTATATGGGAAATCATAAGGTTATTTTCCATTATCCGAACGGACGCGATGTGACAATTAATGTTTCAATTGAGTATTGTAAATGCCTACCTGAGGGTGCTTCTGGGACGTGGGGCATTGTATACGATGAAGAAGGAAATGTTGTGAAACATAAAATAGAATGTGAGCAAAATCAAGTTTCTGAAATTGATTTTGTAGATAAAACTCTACTCTCTTTTGATATTGGCGCAGGGACGACAGAAGAAGTCGTTTCATTAGGGGTGAATTTCCGTCCGCAACTAAGTAAAGGTTTATCTTATGGTGTAAAAGAGACGTTACTACAAATCATTACGAGATGGAACCGGAAGTATCCAACTAAAACGATTGATAGCATTACAGAATTCAATCAAATTTATTTAAATGATAAGCATCCGAGAAATACATTATTAGTTGAGGAATCACAGCCAGCGCTATTAGGTTTAGCAGCGCGTGTTGCAACAGATATTATAAATAAAATTGATGATATGAAAGACGATCCATACGTGTTTATTTATGGCGGGGGTGCAGTAATTATTAAAAACAGTTTAAAAATGATTTTAAAGCAAAAAGGACGACTCAAAAATGTAATCTTTGTAGATAATCCGTTATTTACAAATGCACGAGGATTATTAGTCTATACTTGTTCGCCAAAATATAGAGAGCATAAGCAAAAAGAGTTAGGATTTACAAACTTAACGATAAGTTAGTTGGTGGAAGTATGCGATCTAGGCGATATAAACGTGGTGATCGAGTAAAAATCAATATTCATAAATCGGTATCACCTGAAATGCTTGCGTGGCTGAATAAACAATCAAATCCAACTAATTTCTTCTTCTTTGCTGCGCAGCAACTATTTAAACAAGTAGGAGATATTGATGTTTCTAAAGCTTTACCAAGCAGCCATGTTTTCTCATTATATGTGGAGCCTTCATCCTTATTAAAAGTCGAAGTAAACCCTTTTAAAAACATGACACTAGACACAAATACATCCACTGAAAATGCAAAAAAAAAATTATGGGAATCTGTTGATCAATTAGATTGTCCATTTTTTTAAACATAGAAAAATATAAGAAGTCCCCATCACTATACATACGAATACAGTGATGGGGTTTTGTTTGTAAATGGAAGGGGCACAATACAATTTGTGACCCTTCCATTAGTTATTTATCTAAATTTTAGATGTATGTTTAGAAACAGCATTAATTATGCTTTCCCAGTCATCTGGATGGTTTTCATGGCCTGCCCCTTTAAGGGTTAATAGTACTGAGTTTGGAATTTCATCAATTAGTGCGAGGCCATGTTCAAATGGTAGTGCTGTATCGTCTGTTCCGTGAATAACTAATGTAGGTGCTTGTATGGATTGAAGTACACCTTCATATGCATCATCACCTTGAAGTAAAGCGTGATTAAACATACTTAATAAATTGTTTGCGCGTTCTATTTCTTGTTTTACTTGTTTATAAACTCTATTTTCATCAAATATTCGTTCTGATCCACATAATAGACGAGATCCTGAAACTAAATACTCTGCCACATCATTTTTATTTGCCCAATCTATACTTGTGCCATTTACATGATGTGTTAAAATCCTTTCATCCATTGGAGGTAAATCGCGAGTATTGTCATCAGATCCTATTACACTAGTCGCTAGTAAAGTTAGCGTCAAAATTCTTTCGGGATGTTTTACAGCGGCAATTTGAGCAATCATACCACCTAATGACATGCCAAATAGGTGAGCTTTATCAATATGATAAGCATCTAGTACTCCAATTGCATCTTCAGCCATATCTGTTACTGTGTAATTGGAAGTTCTAGGTTCATAGGCAACAGAGCGCCCAACATCACGGTTATCAAAGCGAATAACAAACTTCCCCGTACTAGCCAACAGCTCACAAAACTCTTCATCCCAATAAACCATGGAACATGTAGCGCCCATAATTAATAAAATAGCAGGGTTCTTAGGGTTCCCAAAGCTTTCTGTACATATATCAATTCCGTTTATTTTAAATATCTTTTCACTCATATAGTTAGCCTCATTTCTTTTGAATTTAATTAATAAAACAATTTTGGATGATTCTAAGATGTGTGTAAGATTCGTATTGGAATTTATCCCGCTATTTTCCGGGCAGTAAGAGTCCCATTTCAAAATTCCGGGAAAGTAAAGAAGTTGGGAGGGGACCAACTTCCCGGAAAAGCCCGATTGGCGAGGGTTGATTAAAGTTTCACTTTATAATGCTTCTTGCATAATTACCCCCAAAAATAATTATATGTTAATTCAAGGCAAAAAATTTTGAGAAATAATTGTATGTTATTAAAATAAACAGCAAGGAGGAGAGGAAATGAAAGCAATTGTTATTGATCAATATGGTATTGTTGAAGAATTAAAAGAAAGACAAGTTTTAAAACCGGTTGTTCAGAATAACGAAAAAGCTCAACAATAAATAATATCCCATACTATACATTTTCATTTTCAGGTATTATTTATTGTTAGCTATTGTGATATTACTTCTAACAAATACTGTTTCGTATTGTATCGTGTAATTTTTCTAATCCAATTTCCATATCTTTCTCGTTTAACATTGAATAGCTAATTCTTAATTGGTTATCATTTGTTTCGTAATTTAATAGACAAGCTGTTCCTGGTAAAAAAGAGACATCTACTTCATTTGCTTTTTGTAATAAGGTAAAGGGATCTATCGAATCAGGTAGTGTCACCCATAAATTAAAACCTCCATTTGGTATTTCAAAGTGTAGTTCTTTTAATGGCGATAATATATCAATTGTTAAATCACGTCTCATTTGTAAAGCTGTACGTAATTTTTCTAAATGGTTTTTCATACGTTCTGCACGTAAAAACGGTAGAAGTGCCTTCTGTGTTAATAAAGGACTACCGATATCCATTGAACCTTTTACTGCATATAGCCATTCAAAAATAGGACCATCGGCAATAAGTGCCGCGATACGCAGTCCTGGTGCTAACGTTTTACTAAATCCTTTTATATATATTACGTGGCCATCCTTATCAAAACTTTTGATTGGGGGCGGGATTATAGCATCCTCAAAATATATTTCTCCGAAAGAATCATCTTCAATAATAAAAAATTGATATAACTCCGATAGTTCTATAAGTTCCATTCTTCGTTCTTTACTCATTACTGTACCTGTCGGATTCTGGAAGGTGGGATTCGTATACAATAAAACGGGATTTTTACTTTGACAAATATCATCAATTAAGTCGGAGCGAACTCCATGATTATCAAGAGAAACGGGAATGATTTGAACACCTTTATTGATGAAAATATCAAGCGCAGCACTGTAACATGGACTTTCTACTAATACAATATCTCCAGGTTTTAATAATGTTTGAGCAATTAAATCAATTCCTTGTTGTGCGCCGCTTGTAATTAATAATTGAGATGGGTCTGTCACTAATTTCTGGTGTTCATTTAAGTAATTTGCTATTTCAACTCGCAATTCATAATCGCCTTGAACTGGCCCATAAGTTGCTAACAACATCGGATTTTTATCCAGCAATTTATGCATTTCATCTGCCAAAAATGGATTTGGTAACAGACGAGGATACAGAATTGCTTGTGAAAAATTATAATATTTACGGTGCTTATTCATTGCATATTGAGAACGCATAACATTAATCGTTTTCATTTGTTGCCATTTATACGGAATTGGTTTGAAATCTTTCTTTACCCGTTTATATATGTAAGCACCTTTTCCTTGTTCGATGCGTATATACCCTTTCGTTTCTAACTGTTTATACGCTTTACGAACTGTTAATACATTGATTTGTAAATCTGTGGCCATACAACGTAAAGAAGGAAGAGATTCACCATGTGAAAGCATACCACTTTGTATTCTGTCAACAATTTGCATATATATTTGCTTGTAATACGGTATGTTTGTTTCTTTACGCAATACAATTTTCATAGGTTCACCTATTTTTCTTTTTAACTTAATTAAAGCGAAAAATATATAGGGAATCAACTACAACTTGAAGTAACTGTTATATGTACCGATACACTGTTATACACCATAGCCTCTATACTCATTCTAAGAGTAAAAAGGAGGAAGCAAAATGGTCATTTTTAATTACATTTTAGTATGTATTATTTTCGGGACAACATTTTTAACGATAAAAATTGGAATTGAAGCAGGGGCGCCACCGTTGTTTTCAGCAGGAATTCGCTTCTTTTTAGCGGGCATAATCCTTATGATTATTTTTAAATTAAAGCGAAAAGAAATTATGCCACATATATTTTCAAAACGCATTATGTATGCTGGATTTTGTTTAACATTTATGACATTCGCAAGTTTATATTGGTCAGAACAATATATTTCTTCGGGATTAGCTGCTGTTCTTTCTGCTACGGGACCAATGATGATTTTATTAATACAAGCAAAGAGGAATAGGGAGAAATTACAAATGGAACAACTCGTTGCTTTAGTTATTGCACTAGCAGGTGTTATATTTGTTTCTTTACCAGGAATGCATCAACAAGTAAGTTTCATATGGAGTATTGCTTGTATTGTGTTAGTTATAGGGGAGTTATTTTACGGAATAGGCTCTATTCGTTCGAAAGAAATACTGTCAGATTTATCAAATGTATCACCATTTCTTATTAACGGTATTCAAATGTTTTATGGAGGGATTTTACTACTAATCGCATCTATTATTGTAGAACAACCAAATGTAACCGTATTAACTTCATGGAGTGTGCAATGGCCTATTTTATATCTCATATTTATCGGATCGATTGGTGGACACGGATTATATTACTGGCTCTTATCAAAAACAAATCCAGTATTTCCATCGACGTGGTTATATGTATCACCATTAATTGCAATAATTGTGGGATATATCATTTTAGGAGAACCTTTAAATCCTACAATGGGAATGGGGGCTTGTCTTATATTGATTGGTGTATTTTTGGCCAATCGTTCAACACTACGGACTTATTTCAAAAAAGGGCGGTTATTAGAGAAGGAGATGTAATTTAATAAAGCAATAGCCCTGTATGTTACAGGACTGATAAAATCAAAAACACAGTTGGAAAAATAACCAACTGTGTTTTTAATAATTAATTCACTTTTTTAATAAAGCCTTTATAATGACGTTTTACAAGCTGGCTTTCTAACGTCTTCATAGTTTCTAGTGCTACACCGACAATGATAAGTAAGCTTGTACCACCAATTTGAGCAGAAGGTGGTAACGTAGCAATTTTCGTGAATACGAGCGGTAATATAGAAATAGCACCTAAGAAAATTGCACCGATAAATGTTAAACGGTATAGAATTTTAGTTACATATTGTTCAGTTGCTTTACCAGGACGAATACCAGGAACATATCCATTTTGCTTTTTCAAATTCTCAGCCATTTGTTCAGGATTTACTTGAATAAATGCGTAGAAGTATGTGAAAGCAACGATAAGACCGACATAAAGTGTCATTCCAATTGGATGTGCGAAATCAAGATTTGCAACTAACCATTTTGATACGCTTGAATCAGGGAAGAGCTGCGCAATTGTACGCGGCGTCATTAAAAATGCAGAAGCAAAGATAACTGGTATAACACCAGCACTATTTACTTTAAGCGGTAAATGAGTGTTTTTTGCTCCTTGATATTGATTGTTTCCTGAAACAGCTTTTGCATATTGGATCGGTATTTTACGTACAGCTTGTTGAATGTAAATAACACCAACAACTATCGCTAAAATTACGAGTCCAATTAAAACAATTTTTATTATGTGCATAAATAGCTGATCGCCAGCATTTTGGAATTGTTGTAAATAAATTTGATTTGCAACATTTGGAATGGCGGCAACGAGACCTGCGAAGATAATCATCGAAATACCATTACCAACTCCGTTAGCGGTAATTTGTTCGCCTAACCAAAGTAAAAATGCAGTACCTGCAGTTAAAACTGTCGCAATAAATAAGTATGTAGTCCAGCTTTGATCTGTTATTAATTGTCCACCTGCTATATTATTAAAGCCATAAGACATTCCGATGGCCTGTATGAATGCGAGAATGATTGTAAAGTATCGAGTGAATTGAGCTGATTTCTTACGGCCCATTTCTCCTTGCTTTGCCCATTCCGAAAATTTAGGTATAACATCCATTTGTAGTAACTGCACTATGATGGAAGCTGTAATATATGGTGTAATACCTACAGCAAAGATTGAGAAGTGTTGCAATGCTCCTCCGCCAAATACGTTTAACATACCTAGAACGTTAGCTTGATCTTGTACTTTTAATACCTCTGCGTTAGTATGAGGAACTGGAATAAACGTGCCAATTCGAAAAACGATTAACATCGCTAGTGTAAAAAGGATTTTCCTTCTTATCTCAGCTACTCTCATGAAATTTGAAATCGTACGAAACATTATGTCGCCTCCTATATTTTTATCAGTAAAAAACTGATTATTATACCCTATGAAGTAACCACAAACCTCCTTCCGCACTAAATTCATTTGACAAATGGATTTTCATACACTTTGTAGTTTTCACGGATATAAAAATATAAGGTGTTATATAAGCGACCTATACACTTCACGTAATCATTCAATACCCATAATATATCGAATAAATTAACAAATGTACATACATACGCATTAAAAATGAATAAATAGGGTCATTTTTTACATTTATTTAATGATAAATTGATAGGACATTATACTGGTAAATGCGCTTCGTATATTCCTTTAATCAATTAAAATCCTCCACCTTTTTATTTTCTTACAATTAATATATCGATTTAAAAAGAATTTAAAATCAAATAAAAGTATGAAAGTACATACTACTTTAGTAGTAGTAATAGTAATCAATTGTATTTCAATTAAAATTCATGTGATTAGAGGATTCTTTTTATTTAAGAAGGAATAAATATTTAAAGAAAGCTAAATAAACAGTGTACATATTTATAGGGGAGAAGATGTAAATGAAAGTTTTTATAAAAAAATTTCCACCATTAGAAGTAGCATATATAAGACGAACTGGTAGCTACTTTGAACCACAAGATCACTGGGGAAAGTTACTGAATTGGTCAATTGAAAATAAACTTTATCCACCAGAGCAATCATTTATCGGAATATCATTAGATAATCCTGAACTTGTTGCAAGTCATAAGTGCCGGCATGATGCATGTGTTACGATTCCTGAAAACTTCGATAAAGAAAAGCATCATGAGGTGCAATTTAAAAGATTAGATGGAGGTACATATGGTCTATACCAGTTCTATGATGAACCTCATAAATTAAGTGAAGCGTATCAATACATGTATGCAGAGTGGCTACCAAATAGTGAGTATGATGCAGATTATGATAGAGATAATTTAGAGTTTTGCTTAAATAATGTTGCTGAAGATCTAGACGGAAAGTTAAAGGTTAATTTATTTGTGCCAATTAAAAAGATATAAAAAACAAATAATTTCATTTGTAGCTTTAAAATGAAATTGGAATAGTAGTGAAAGAAAAACTTTTTTTGAAGATAATATTTCTAGCGTAGGAATTTAAGTATGTAGGTTGCAATGAAAGGAGAATCCACATGGATACATTTGTAAATGACAAGTTTTATGAAACGAGAGATCAATTAGTTGAGGAAATTAATTTGTTGAGTGATGCTCAATTTAATAGGAAACCAGATAAGGATAAATGGAGTATTGCACAAGTTTGTCATCATTTAGTTTTATTAGATGAGAGAGTTATAACAGTTATTTCATCAGGATTAAAAAAGTTAGATAGTACCCAAAATGAGCGTAAAGAAATTCACACTATTTTATTAGATAGAACGAAAAAGTTTATAGCTCCAGAAATGATTGAACCAAGTATAGAACCATTTGAAGTGGAGCAAATGCTCAATATGCTAAACGAATCAAGAAAAGAATTGATGCGTTTCCTGAGTACAATAGAAGATGAGTCTATATTAGCGAAAAAAGCAGTGATGCATCCAGCTCTTGGAGAATTATCCCTTGATCAGTGGATAGAACTGATTTATTTACATGAACAGCGTCATATTTCACAAATAAAAGAGATAAAATTACTTTGTGAAATTGAAAAGTAAAAATCATTCCCTATTTATTGATGCGTATTATAAACAGGGAAAACGGTTGATTCATATTGATTCAGAAGAAAACAAAAATAGAATGAAATTAGTTGAAAGTAACCAATAAGCTTAAGAAAATATGAAACTATCCGATTTTCTGTATAAGTGTAACCCCGTCTTAAATGAAGAGCGGGGTTATTTTTTTGGAAGTATTTTCATTGAGAAGGAAATACTTCGACAATGAAATTCAAAAAAATAATCATCATAACATATTTTATATGCGAATTTTAGTAAATTGAAATAATGATTTTATGATGATGAATGATATGTCCTTATTTTGAAAGTACTCTTCACACGCTTAAGGAAGGGGTATTCTGTCAGGAAACGATAAAATACAATTCTGTTAGGGGATGTATGCAATTTATTCTCTTTATTTTGCAACAGAACCACCTTCAAAATTATCTTTTGTAGTTGAAGTTTCCTGAATAATAAGTTACATTTTTAAAGTTCAAGCAACTTTATGAAAGTACAAAAAGGGGAGAAATATTATTATTATGCAAAAAATGAAATGGAAGAACTATGTATGTTACTTTGTAATTCTATTACTGCTTGGAACAGCAGTAATAGTCAAACCACCTATCTCTAAGGCTGAGGAATCTGAAGTTAATATCACATTGTTAGGTACTGCAGATATTCATGGTAGATTTATGCCTTGGGATTATGCGCTTGATGGAGCAAATATGAGTGGAAGTTTGACGCAGCTTTATACGGTTATAAAGAAGGTCCGTCAAGAAAATCCAAATACCATATTAGTAGATGCTGGGGATACAATTCAAGGAAACTCAGTAGAATTATTCAACGATAAACCACAATCGCCAATGATGGTAGCGATGAATACAATGGGATATGACGCCTGGGCATTTGGAAATCATGAATTCAATTTTGGATTAGATACATTGAAAAAAGTTAGTGAGCAATATAAGGGAAAAACGTTAGCAGGAAATATTTATAAGGAAAATGGAGAGCGCTTTCTTCCTGCATATACAATTGTAGAAAAAGGTGGAATTAAAGTTGGGATTATTGGTATGAATACACCAATGATTAGTGATTTTGAAAAAGGGACAGATCACTTAGATGGTTTAGTGGTGAAAAATCCGGTAGAAGAGACGAAAAAGGCAATTAAGGAATTAGAAGGTAAAGTAGATGTAATGGTAGGAGTTATGCATATGGGATTAGAAAATGAGAATGGTATCCCTGGTACTGGTGTTCAAGATATTGCAAATGCTTGTCCGGAACTAAGCGCTATTTTTGCGGCTCACATGCATAAACTTGTAAAAAAAGAAGTTGTAAATGGCGTAATTATTACAGAACCAGATAAATATGGAACACATATTTCACGTATTGACCTTACTTTTACAAAGCAAGATGGGAAGTTGACTTTAAAAAATAAAACTGCTACCGCTATACCTGTAAAAAATGCTGATGGAACAACGATATTATCTGATCCTACACTTGAAGAAACATTAACACCTTTTCATGAATATGCGAGAGGAGATGCAAATGTTGTAGTCGCTCAATTAAAGGGTAGAAATCTTGTTCCTGAAAATGAAATAAAGGGTATTCCAAGTGTTCAGATTCAAGAAACACCTTTATCAGATTTCTTTCATGAAGTCATGCTCTACTACAGTAAAGCAGATGTAGTAGCCCATCAAATTGATAATGATTATGCCCGTTTGGATATAGGTCCTATTAAGAAAAAAGATATTGCGTACAATTACCAATATGCCTTGGGAGAAATTACAGTATATAAGATTTCTGGAAAAGATTTAAAAGACTATATGGAATGGGCAGCAGGATATTTTAACTCATCTCGTGCCGGAGATGTAACCGTTAGCTTTGATAAAACCCGCCGTGCATCTAAATACAGTACGAACGATTTCTTTGGAGGAGTAAAATACGAAATTGACTTAACAAAACCATATGGAAGTAGAATTACAAATTTACGCTCTATTCGTACAAACAAACCAATCAAAACGAGCGATGTTATGACGCTGGGAATGAATGCATATAGAATGGAGGCTCTTCAGGCAAAAGGGGGAGCTTTAGAGGGGCGTAAGTTTGAACAAATTTGGTCATCTAAACAAGAGAATGCATTTGGAGAAACAGGCGGAACCATTCGTAACCTTGCTATTACATATTTAAAAGAGGTAAAGAATGGTGTATACACTCCAAAAGTTATGCGTAATTGGAAAATTACTGGTGTAGATTTACATTCTTCAGAGCATAAGGCTGTAGTTGATCTCGTGAATAAAGGGATTTTAGAAATTCCAAAAACAGAAGACGGAAAATACACAAATATAGCATCTATAAATACGAAAGACTCAATTTCAAAAGAAGAAATTGTAGCACTCTCACAAAAAGCAAATATTAATCCAAATGAGTTTAATCATGCAAAGACAAAAGGTGAATTTTATAAAAAACTTAATAGGATTACTAAAAAAATATAAATTATAAGGTTTCTTATAGTGATTGTTATTTTAATAGTATGAAACCCACTCTTACAATAGTAAAGAGTGGGTTTTTATGTTGTTATTTAGATGTAAGTATACTTTTATTAGAATGAATATAGATAATTAATAACTAACCAATTGGATGAGCGTCTATAAGGATTCTCTTTTATTCAAATTAATGTACATATGTGTTCCGTTCATTATTTATAATATTGACCACAATTTATGTAATTTTGCATAATGTTACATAAATTTCGTATTTTCTCTTTTTTTCGACAGAAATAGACAGTATACTTTGTACAAGCTTTCTATTTCAAAAATTATACGAGGTGAAATAATGAAAAACAAAAAGACATTAACTAAGGTAGCATTAACAACAGGATTAGCTTTAACAGCTGTGGCACCATATGGCGTAGGTCATGCAGAGGAAACAGATCAACTACAAGCCCAAATTCAAGAGGAATCGTTCCGTTCGGGTGAACTTACACAACCGTCACAAAAGGCACCAGAAAATGTAGTAAAGGATGCACTTAAGGAGAAAACAGAGCAAGCTCTGTCCCAAAAACAAGTCAATGGAGAAGCAGGAGTAGATTATAAAGTTCTTCAAAAACGTGGTTCGTATGATGGAACTACACTTGTGCGTATGCAACAAACATACGAAGGAAAAGAAGTATATGGACATCAATTAACTGCACACGTAGATAATAATGGTGTTATTAAAAGTGTTTCAGGTGATAGCGCACAAAATTTAAAACAAGAAGAATTGAAAAAACCTATTAATCTATCAAAAGATGAAGCAAAACAATTTATTTATACGAAGTACGGAAACGATCTCAAGTTTATTTCTGAGCCGGAAGTTAAAGAGGTTATTTTTGTTGATGAAAATAATGGACAAGCTAAAAATGCATACCAAGTTACCTTTGAAGCTGCAACACCAAACTATGTTTCTGGTACTTATTTAGTAAATGCACAAAATGGTGATATGTTAAAAAATATGGTACAAGAATCTAACTTAAAAGCCAGTGACAAACTAGTTGGAGCTTTAAAGAAAAGTAAACAAAGCAGTCTTACATCATTAACTGGAACAGGAAAAGATGATTTAGGTATTTCTCGTTCATTTGGTATCTCTAAACAAAGTAATGGCAAATATGCTCTTGCTGATTATACAAGAGGGCAAGGCATTGAAACATATGATGTGAATTACAGAGATATTACTAAAGAAGAAAGCTATTATCCTGGTACATTAGCGACTAGTACTTCGGCAACATTTAACGATCCGAAAGCAGTAAGTGCTCATTACTTAGCAACAAAAGTATTTGATTTTTATAAAGATAAATACAAGCGTAATAGCTTTGATAATAAAGGACAAAAAGTAGTTTCAGTTGTACACGCTTGGGATTCTGAAGAGACGAATGATCCGAAAAATTGGCAGAATGCATTAAGTGCTAATAATGGAAGTATGCTTGTATATGGCGATCCTATTGTTAAAGCATATGACGTAGCTGGACATGAATTTACACACGCTGTTACTTCTAGCGAATCTAATCTTGAATATTACGGAGAATCCGGTGCGATTAATGAGGCATTATCTGATATTATGGGAACATCTATTGAGAAATACGTAAATAATGGAAAATTCAACTGGACAATGGGAGAACAAACGGGATCTGTTTTCCGTGATATGGAAAACCCAGCTTCTGTTCCATCTTCACTTGGAGTACCTTATCCAGATGATTACAGTGAATTTAACGATTTTAATGGATGGGATCAAGGCGGTGTTCATTTTAATTCAAGTATTATTAATAAAGTTGCGTATCTCATTGCGAAAGGCGGAACTCATAACGGAGTAACTGTTAAAGGAATTGGTGAAGATAAAATGTTTGATATTTTCTATTATGCAAATACAGATGAGTTAAACATGACTTCTAATTTCAAAGAATTGAGATCAGCATGTATTCGAGTGGCAACTAATAAATATGGTGCGAATACAGCTGAAGTTCAAGCAGTTCAAAAAGCATTTGATGCAGCAAAAATTAAGTAATTTAGAAATATAGTTCTCATTCATATATTAATACATTATGAAAAAACAGCTAATGTCATTTTAAGGATATTAGCTGTTTTTTTACGTAGCAATGTATTATTGAAAATAAACTGACTAAGCAATAATGAGGCGCTTTCTCTTTAAGAAGTAGTGACAAATCAATAAGGTTTAAAGTGTATAAAAACAGAAAATTAATAATATATTGACCTCTTGATAGAAAGTCTATAAAATGAAAGCGATAACAAACGATTGCTTTAAAATGATTTCCCTGATCTTTTAGTATTTACAAATATATGAAGGCATAAACAAATCTATTTTTTTAAGCGTTAATGCAAACGCTTTCGTATTAAAAGGTCATTGAAATACATACGTGAAAATAGCCAATATGGAGGTGAAGTTAAAGAGATTTCTAGATAAATTTAAGCAGTTTTATTCAGTGAAAGCATAATAAATCGTTAGTAATATTTGAAGAAAGGGTGTATGTGGTGCAAATTACAAAAAGATTAATTAACAAAACAGTTTTATTACTTACTTTAATCATTATGTTATCATCTGTTTTCTCTTTTCAGAGTGTGAAGGCAGTTTCAAATTCGAAAACAACTGAAATTATCATTCATTACAAAGAAAAGCTTGGAAATACAAAAGACTGGAATCTTTGGTTATGGGGAGAAAATGCAAATGGTACATCTTATGAATTTACTGGTGAAGATGAATTTGGAAAATACGCTAAGATAAAAATAGACGGTGACTATAATCGTGTAGGATTTATAGTTCGAACAAATGAATGGGAAAAAGATGGTGGGGATCGTTGGATTGAAAATATAAAGGACGGTCGTGCTGAAGTATGGATTCTTTCGGGTGATGAAAAAGTATATAACTCTAAGCCTTCATCGGATCTCTCAATTCAAAAAGCAACTATTGATAGTTTCAATGAAATTACTGTAACGACTAATGTCCCGTTTCATATTAAGGAAAAGAAAATTGAAATTGAAGGCATTAAAATTAAAAATATTACTCCTTATGATACAAACAGTGGAGATATTACTAATAAGGTTAAAATAATTACGGAACAGAAAATTGATTTAAAACAAACATACAAAGTTAAAATTGAAAACTTAGCTGATACGAATACTGAAATTGGTAAAGTCATTCGTAGCGAAGAATTTGATAATTTATTTTATTATGGTGGCAACGATTTAGGAAATACATATACTCCGCAACATACAAAGTTCCGTTTATGGGCTCCTACTGCAAGCGAAGCGAAGTTAGTTACATATAAAAACTGGAACGATAAAATAGGTGCTGAAATAAACATGCAACAAGGTGAAAAGGGAACTTGGACAGCAGAACTAAAGGGGAACCAAAAAGGGCTCTTTTATACGTATAAGGTCAAAATTGGTGATAAGTGGGCTGAAGCGGTTGATCCATATGTGCGTGCTGCTTCTGTAAATGGCGATAAAGGTGCAGTCGTTAATTTAGAAGAAACAAATCCGAAAAAATGGAAAGCAAACAAAAAGCCAAAATTTAAAAATCCGGAAGATGCTATTATTTATGAGTTACATGTACGCGATCTTTCCATTCAACCTGAAAGTGGTATTAAACAGAAAGGGAAGTATTTAGGTGTAACAGAAAAAGGAACAAAAGGGCCAGGAGGTGTAAAAACAGGACTTGATCATATAAAGGAGCTTGGTGTTACTCACGTTCAGTTTTTACCGATATTTGATTATGCTTCAGTAAATGAAGAGACTTTAAATGAACCGCAATATAACTGGGGATATGATCCTAAAAATTTCAACGTTCCAGAAGGCTCCTATTCTACAAATCCTTATGAGCCAACTGTTCGAATAACTGAATTAAAGCAAATGGTTCAAACACTACATGATAATAATCTTCGAGTAGTGATGGATGTAGTATATAACCATATGTATAATGCTGCTGAATCTAATTTTCATAAGTTAGTTCCAGGTTATTATTATCGTTACAATGAAGATGGAACATTTGCAAATGGAACTGGAGTAGGAAATGATACTGCTTCAGAAAGAAAAATGATGAGGAAATTTATGATAGATTCCGTAACATATTGGGCAAAAGAATACAATTTAGATGGATTCCGTTTTGATTTAATGGGTATTCATGATTATGAAACGATGAATGAAATACGTAAAGCTGTTAATCAAATTGACCCTTCTATTATACTACACGGAGAAGGATGGGATTTAAATACACCTCTTGCAGCTGAGCTGAAAGCAAATCAAAAAAATGCAGAGAAAATGAAAGGGATTGCTCATTTTAACGATAATATACGTGATGGGTTGAAAGGTAGTGTATTTGAGGAAAAGGAAAATGGTTTTGTAAATGGAAAGCAAAACATGGAAGATCGTATTAAAAAAGGCATTACAGCAGGTATTGACTACGATACAAATTCGTCTACCTATCAAGATCCGGAACAGGTATTAACTTATGTGGAAGCACATGACAATCATACATTATGGGATAAACTTGAGTTAACTAATCCAGGTGACAGTGAAGAATTGCGAAAACAAATGCACAAATTGTCTTCTTCAATTTTATTAACATCACAAGGAATTCCCTTCTTACATGCAGGACAAGAGTTTATGCGGACGAAATATGGTGATCATAATAGTTACAAATCTCCAGATTTAATTAACCAGATGGATTGGTTGCGCCGTGCAACGTTTAATAATGAAGTAGATTATATGAAGGGTTTAATAGAATTACGCAAAAAGTACTCAGCTTTTCGAATGACATCTGCAGAGCAAATAAAAACACACGTATCATTTATTGATGCTCCGAAAAATACTATAGCTTATACAATAGAGGGGAATAAAAATGAATACTTTACAGTGGCTCACAATGCAAATAGAGAAGCTGTTGAAATAACACTTCCATCGAAAGGGCCTTGGAAAGTACTAGTAGACAGCAAGCAGGCGGGAAGTAAACCACTTTATGTTGTCCATGACAATAAAATTAAAGTTCCTGCATTAAGTTCATTTGTCTTAAAAACAGAGAAACCGATTAAATAAAAGCGAAGAATGTGGAAATAAATACTGCATTGAGCAAATTTAACAAGGATTGCAAATAAAAAAAGCGAAGTGAAGATTATTCTCACTTCGTTTTTAAAGTTAATGTAATATAATTTCACATACTGTAATTATATTACAATTTAATAAAAGAAATAAGCAATAGATTATTTCTTTTGTGACAGTAGGAGGAGAAGATATCTTTGAGTTTATTTATAAAATTACCTGAAATACATTCGTAATTCATATAATGTTTATTATATATTCGAACATATAACGAACTAGATGTTCGATTTGTATTAATTCCTACAAATCGTTTAAAAATAACAAAGGCGTAAAAAGTATATGGAATTAAAATAGAGAAAAGACACCATTCAAGGTGTCTTTTCTCTATTTTGAATATGAAATGTAAGTAACTCGATTGTATGTAATAGTATGTGATATTTTCACACTAACTGATTAAGAAAAATTTAAAACTCTTTTCTTAATCTATTTGTAATAAATTACATCATAAAATTTTATCGATATAATAAATAAAACTTTCTCAACATTATTTGATTTAATAACTATATTCAACCGCTCTCCAATCCATTACAATAATTTCACATTGGAAATACATGAATATTCTCAATGTTATAAATGGTTTATACCTTATAGGATTACTATGGGAAAGGATGTGAAATATCCAAAAAGAAATCATTTTTTATGATGAAATAAAAAATTTTAATGAAGAAAAAGTTATTTCATTATTTTCAAGTTTCGTTAAAGTGCATGTATTTATAATCACTATGAGACAAGGAGCAGAATCCGAAAAAATTTTTGTAAATTAGAAAATTGCATTTCAAAAATAAGTTAAACGTTTATGGAGGGTTATATGAGCGAGAAAATTTATTACTGGTCTCCGATTAAGCATTGGGAGAAGTTGCATAATGAAGTTTTGATAGGGGAAATGAGATTTACAGGTATTCTGTCTGAGTGGTTTCCAGATTTTTATTTTATGGCTCAAAAAGGTGTGAAAATTAGTGAACTAGTAGAGCGCTTTTCGTTAGGAAATGTAGAAGAGACACACAAAAACATAGAGCTCATGATAAAAAATCGTGTGTTAGTAAGTAACATATTACACCCAAGAGAAGTATTTTCTTCACAAGAAAAGATTTTTTCAAATCCATATAGCAACCAGATTCGCTTTTCTAAAGAAAAGTTAGATAAGTATATGAGTGAACAATTAAATCGCACGCACGTTGCTGCACGGTCGACCGAAATTCAACTTGAAACAACAAATGAGCTACCTACTATAATCAAGGAACGTAGGTCTTGTCGTCAATTTGATATGGAAAAACATATTAGTTTTTCGGAATTTTCCCGA
Organism: Bacillus sp. RZ2MS9; assembly: GCF_001816185.2. NCBI lineage: Bacteria > Bacillati > Bacillota > Bacilli > Caryophanales > Bacillaceae > Bacillus > Bacillus sp. RZ2MS9. The sequence continues at coordinate 2,652,028 of NZ_CP049978.1, read as the reverse complement.
TTCTTATCAACTCTAAAACAGGTTAGGGAAGAAAAAATATACTATCATTACGCAAGTGCAGGCGGGCTCTATCCCATTGATATCTTTGTTTATGTAAAACCAAAACGTATAGAGGATATGAAAGCTGGATTTTATTATTATAACCCATCAAAAAATAGTCTTGTGATTGTAAACAATATTGATCAAGTAATCAAAAGTGATCATGAGTTAATTAATCAGGATTTATTTACTCAATCTGCCTTCTCAGTTTATTTGGTTTATAATGCGAACGCTTCCATCCCGAAATACGGTTCAGATGGATATTTATTTGCTTGTATTGAGTCAGGCATTATCACTGCTACCTTAAATATGGTTGCTGAGACATTAAATTTAGGGATTTGTTCAGTTGGTCATATGAAATTTGAAGATATTCAGCAATTTTTATGTTTGGATAGTCATCAAGTGTTTCTCCATGGGCTTGAAGTTGGCTTGAAAATTAACGAGTAGAAGAAATGAATATTAGGGGGGATAAAGATAAAAATGCACATTAAAGATCGAAGTTCGATTCATGAAAATAAAGAAGTAGAAGCGTTTTGGAAGGAGCAATTATCTTCCGAGATTCTCGATTTTTCTGTATTTAAATTTAATAGCGATTACCAACTAAATAAAGAAACACCTTGTGAATACGTTCAAGTCATAGTGAATGTAGAATTTAGTAAAAGTATACAAAAAATAAGTAAGTCTCAAGATTTATTATTATTTAGCTGGTTTCAAGCCGCTTTAAGGGTTTGTTTGGCACATTATACAGATCAAGAAAGAATTACTATTGGTATTCCTATAATTGAAAAGAATCTTGAACAAAGTGAGAATCTTAATAAGTTGATTCCTTTAGGAAGTGAAATCCAGCCGCATCACACCTTTAAACAATTAGTAAATGAGATTGAACAAACGACTTTATTCGGGTATGAAAATCAGGAGTATCCGCTCTCTGAATTATTAGTTAAACACAATTTAACTCCTTTTCAAATTGTAATCGGGATGGAAGGATTACATAATGAAAATTCGCTAGAAGAATACGCAGAGAATAATTTAGCCCTATGGATACGAAGAAAATGGAATGAAATACATAATGAATTTGAATTTCAAATTTCTTGCAAGTCCCGTTCATTCTCTTCTTTGCAACAGTTTGCCAATTCGTATTGTTATGTTTTAAAGCAAGTTTCACAAAATCCGAATTTGGCATTGAAAGATATTTGTATTATTGCAGAAGAAGAAAAAGAGTTGTTAGAAGGATTGAATACTTTTCAAACAGGCATAGACTTGTTTCAATCATTTCAAGATTTGTTTGAAGCGCAAGTATTAAAAACTCCAGATCAAATTGCTGTTGTTTGTAATGATCAATCTTTGACATATAGAGAATTGAATAAGAAAGCGAATCAATTGGCTTCTATTCTTCAAAGTAAAGGTGTTTCAAAAGAAAGTATTATTGGCGTTATGGTAAATCGGTCATTAGAAATGGTTATTGGTATGATGGGGATTTTAAAAGCAGGAGCAGCCTATTTACCAATAGACCCTAACTACCCAACTGAACGAATTGAATATATGTTACAAGATAGTCAAGCAAAATATTTACTTAGTAAGCGAACAGAGGAAGTATTGCCACAATTTGCAGGTGAAGTACTGTATCTTGATAAAGAATATCTTTTTCAAGGTGAAGAAAGTAATTTAGTACGAGAACATAATCCTAATGATTTAGCTTATGTTATTTACACATCAGGATCGACAGGAAATCCAAAAGGGGTAATGATAGAACAAAAATCGCTAGTTCATTTTTTAAATGTAATGAGAGAAAAAGTAAAAGCTAATCAATCATTCTTGTTTCTTGCTAGTGTATCTTTTGATATTTCCTTGTTAGAAATATGTCTTCCTTTAACGCAAGGTTCAAAAGTAGTAATTGCTACAGAGGACCAGTTTGCAACAAAAGAATTGGCTCATTTGGTCAAAAAACATAAGGTGGATTTATGGGAATCAACGCCATCGCGAATGGAAGTGATTTTGAGTGATCCAGAATGGGCGATTTTTCTAAAAGATTTAAAATCTATTTTATTAGCAGGAGAATCATTTTCCATTGATTTGGTTGAAAAAATTCGTTGTATCAGTGAAGCAACAATTTTAAATATTTATGGTCCCACAGAAACAACCATTTGCGCAACAGTAAAAGACTTGAGCACTTCCAAAGAAGTTACGATTGGCAAACCTAACCCGAATTATCATTCCTATATATTGAATAAGTATGGCCAATTAAAACCATTTGGAATTCCCGGTGAACTCTGCATTGCTGGCGTAGCGGTAGCACGAGGGTATCTTGGTAAAAATAAACTGACAGATGAAAAGTTTGTACCGAGTCCTTTTGCGGCAGGGGAAATGATGTATCATACAGGTGATCTCGTTCGTTGGTTGCCTAATGGAGAACTTGAATATTTAGGTAGAATGGATCATCAAGTGAAAATTCGGGGGTATCGGATTGAATTAAGAGAAATCGAAACTCAATTAAGGGAATATCCAGAAATAAACCAGGCTATCGTTGTTGATCAAGTGTATGGAAATAGGAAATTATTAGCTGCCTACTATGTATCGGATAACAAGGTGTCTTTTGATGAAATCAGAAAATATTTAAGTGATAAATTACCTGAGTTTATGATTCCTGAAAAAATGATTCAGGTAGAAGAGATTCCATTGAATCCAAATGGAAAAGTGGATAGAAAAAGATTGTTGGATATAACACAAATAGATTATGTATCAATTCCATACGTTGCTCCGCGCAATGAAATTGAACAAAAATTAGTGCGTGCATGGGAAAAAGTTATGGAGATCGAGGGAATCGGTATTCATGATAATTTTTTTGCATTAAAAGGAGAATCTATTAAAGCACTTCAGGTAATTAATTTATTAAGAAAAGACGGCTTAAAAATAAGTACAACAGATTTTTTTAAGCACCCCACAATCGCTCAATTGAGTTCTTGTGTAAAGCTAGAGCATAAAGAGGAAAACCTTGAAAGTAGACCAACTCATGTTAAAGATTTGTCTAAGCCATTTTCCTTAACAGAAGTTCAGACCGCGTATATGATAGGACGGAATTCACAGTTTGAATTAAGTGGTATTTCCCCTCAAACATATTTTGAATATGAAACAGCATTGGATATCAATCGTCTTTCAAAAAGTTTTCAAAAGGTAATTCATCGTCATCCAATGTTGCGAGCTGTAATTTTACCAGAGGGAAAACAGCAAATATTACAAAGCGTTCCTGATTACGAGATTGAAATAGTGAGTCTCATAGATTTAGATGATAGGAATCAACATGCTCGCTTACAAGAAGAGCGTTCTCGAATGACTAACCATGTATTCCCTTTGGGGCAATGGCCTTTGTTTGAATTGAAAGCTTTTCTTTTAAAAGAAGACACGTATTTATTATGTTTTCGATACGATGCTTTATTAATGGACGGAGCAAGCATGAACATTGTTGGACAGGATTTGTTGCATTATTATTATAAACCAAATCAAAAATTAGAATCTTTATCTTTTGATTTTCAAGATTATATGTTTATCTATGATGAAATGGAACAAAGCGAAGAATATAAAACAGCAAAAGATTATTGGACAAGTAAGCTTCCTGACTTTCCGTTTGCACCTTCTTTGCTGTTAAAAAAGGATCCAGCAGAGATTGCTACTCCTAAATTCCAATCACTTACAAAAATCCTGGATAATAAAAAATGGACAAAGCTACGAAAGTTAGCACAAGAGAAAGAGGTAACGCCTTCCGCTCTACTTTGTACAATATATGGTGATGTGTTGGCATATTGGAGTAATCAACGTCGATTAGCAATTAACTTGACTGTATTTAACCGTTATCCTGTTCATGATGAAGTAGAACAGATTGTTGGAGATTTCACATCACTTATTTTATTGGATGTTGATGTAAAACCAGAGCAAACTTTCTTTACTAGAGTAAAAGAAACGCAAGCTACTTTATTAGATGGCCTTGAACATCGTCATTACGATGGAGTTAACTTTATTCGAGATTTTACTCGATATCATCAAATGACGCCAAAAGCAGTTATGCCAATCGTTTTCACCTCGATGTTAGCAGGTGCAGGTGCTTTCTCTTGGGAACAACTTGGTTCTCTTCGCTATATTCATGCTCGGACTCCACAAGTGTATTTGGATAATGTAGTAATTGAAAAAAATGGAGAGTTATTAATTAGCTGGAACTATGTTGAAGAGTTGTTTGATGTTGATGTAATAGAAGCAATGTTTTCCCAATTTGTTGACTTATTGGAACAATTGGTGAAACAAAGCGATATAACATCTTTGCAGATGATAGAATCGGATCGAACTCTAATTAAGCAATACAATGAAACAACACAAAAAATACCTTCAACTACTCTGTATCAATTATTTACAGACCAAGTAAAACGTACACCCGATGAAGTAGCAGTGGTATTTGAACAAGAATGGTTAACATACTCGGAACTTCATAAACGTTCTAATCAAATTGCCCACTTCTTAAAAGAGCAAGGTATTGGTCTAGGTGACAAAGTGGGTCTTTTAGCAAAAAGGCGAGTTGACACAATTGTTAATATGTTAGGTATTTTAAAATCAGGTGCCGCTTATGTTCCGATTGATCCCGATCATCCTTTAGATCGCCAAACATATATTTTAAAAAATAGCTCATGCAAGCTTTTATTAGAACCTAGTCTTTATGAAGAAAATCATTTGTCATTTTATACAACAGAAGATATGCCCGCTATTGCTGGTCCAGAAGATATTGCCTATATTATATACACTTCAGGAAGTACAGGAAAACCAAAAGGAGTAATTATTACTCACCAAGCGGTTACAAATACTATTCAAGACATAAATCAAAAATATGAGGTGAATGAAGATGATCGTATTATTGGTATCTCTTCCATGTGTTTTGACCTATCTGTATACGATATTTTCGGAGCTTTAAGCACAGGTGCAATGTTAATAATGATTCGTGATCCAAGAGACATGCAAGAATTAATCCGCACTGTCGAACGTAGAGGGATTACAATTTGGAATACAGTGCCTGCAATCATGGATTTGGCATTGGATCAAGTAGGTTCTCATTTTGAATATCCTTCTTTACGTTTAGTTTTACATAGTGGAGATTGGATTCCGCTTTCTTTACCAGAAAAAATAAAAAGACATTTTCCAATTGCAGAAGTAGTTTCACTAGGAGGGGCAACAGAAGCATCGATTTGGTCAATTTATTATCCGGTCAAACAGGTGGAATCACATTGGAATAGTATTCCATATGGGATGCCCTTGGCAAACCAAACGTATTATGTGTTGAACTATGAAAAGAAAATGTGCCCTGTTGGTGTAATTGGAGATTTATATATCGGGGGAGTGGGCCTTGCTAAAGGATATTTAAATGATGAAAAGAAAACAAATGAAGCGTTTGTGTCACATCCTGATTTTGGTCTTATATATAAAACAGGAGATTGTGGAAAAATGCATTCTGAGGGATATATTGAATTTTTAGGCCGACAAGATTACCAAGTGAAAATTCAGGGATATCGAGTAGAGTTAGAAGAAATCTCTCATTGTCTTCTAACTTATAAACAAGTCGAACATGCTGTCGTAATTGATCAAACAGATGAGAACGGAATAAAATTTTTAGTTGCATATGTGGTAACTGAGCAAAATATTAGTACAACAGAACTACGAAAGCATTTGCGAGATCACTTGCCAGATTATATGATTCCTTCTTATTTTGTTTATTTGGACCAATTACCCCTGACTCCAAACGGGAAATTAGATAGAAAAGCGCTACCTACTCCGGAGAAACAAAAAAATGAAGTATTTATTGCCCCAAAAACTGAAATGGAAAAAATATTAACTAGTATTTGGCAAGAAGTACTCAAAATAGATCAAGTTGGAGTAAATGATCATTTCTTCGCCTTAGGTGGAGATTCGATAAAAGCGATTCAAGTGTCCGTCAGACTGTATCGACAAGGATTCGAGCTTGAACCAAAAAATATATTTTCATTTCCTATATTAAGGGACATGGTTCAATTTGTTAAAAAGCTAGACCAGTTTTCAAGTTCACAAACAAATGATGTAAACATAATGAATGATAATAAAGCTACATTACTAAATGTTAAAGATAAACAACTTAATCAACATACACTTAACAAAATACAAGAAAAAATGCCGGATATAAAAATAGAACGTATTTACCCGTTAGCACCTTTCCAGGAAGTTATTTATGAGCATGCTACGAATGAACCTGATACAAATGCATATTTTGAACAAACAATTTGGGCACTTGAGGGGGAGCTGGATATTAAACTCTTTATTCAGTGTTTCCAACAATTAGTTGATCGTCATGATTCTTTAAGAACAATAATTGTGCAAGATGAACAAGCAAAACCTTGGCAAGCTGTTCTATATGATGTTCAAATAAATTCAGAAATAAAAAACTTGATTGAGATGACGAAACAAGAACAGCAAGAATTCCTAAAACAGTGGATGAATGAAAATTTAAGTCGAGGATTTAAAAATGATGAACTTATGACACGTCTCTGTATATTCCAACTAGGTAATAACGAGCATAAAGTAATTTGGAGTTCCCATCATCTATTATGTGATGGTTGGAGCGTCAGCATTTTGATAGACGAATTATTCCAGCTCTACGAAACTACAAATGCCGGAACTACGGCGGGGTTACCCATGGTAAAACCTTTTGAAACATTTATAGATTGGACTTTGGCACAAGATCATGAGAAAGCACGTCATTTTTGGCGAGATTATTTATCAGGATACAATCAGAAAATTAGTATTCCTAAAAAGAAAGTCCCATCTAAAAGTGAAGGGTTAAACTTCACTTTTATGGATTTAACATTAGACAAGGATTTGACTAATCAGTTACAGACATTTGTAACTAAAAATAATATAACTATGAATACGGCATTACTAGCTGTATGGGGAATATTGCTTGGCAAATTCAACGGAACGAGAGAAGTAGTATTGCCTAATCTAGTATCAGTCAGACCTCCCGAAGTAGAAGGAATTGAAAATATGTTCGGTCTGTTCACAAATGTTTTGCCTATCCGATTAGCATGGACAGAAACGCAATCTTTTGTGGACTTCCTGCAAAAGGTACAACTAGAGACATTGAAATGTAATGAGTATGCATACTATTCATTTGTTGATATACAAAAGCAAAGTGAATTAAAAACTGAGTTGACTGACCATCTTTGGGTTTTTGAAAACTATCCAACTAATCCAGCAATCTTTTCTTCAAATGAAAACAGACATTTTGCTATCACGGATTACGAAGTTGTTGATGAGCCACATGTAAAGTATGGAATTATGTGCTTCCCTGAAGAAAGACTTACAATAAAGTTTGGATATGATCAAACCGTATATGAAGCAGAGAAAATACAGGAAATATTAAATCACATCCATGGGTTAATCAACACGATTCTTCAAAATCCAATACAAACAATTTGTGATTACAAATTATAAAAAATGAAAAGGCGAGCAAGAACTCGCCTTTTTAAATAGAATAGGAGTAAATCAAATGACAAAAAAATTACAGTTATCAGCCGAAGAGATGCGTCAGTTAGGATATCAAGCGGTTGACTTGATTGTTGATCATATGAATCATTTAAAAAGTAAACCAGTTTCAGAAACGATTGATAGTAATATTTTTAGAGACAAGCTAATTGAAACGATTCCGGAAAACGGATCTAATCCAAAAGAATTACTTCATTTTCTTAATAACAATGTGTTTAATCAAATTACTCATGTGGATCATCCTCATTTTATGGCTTTTGTGCCAGGTCCTAATAATTATGTTGGTGTATTAGCAGATTTTTTAGCAAGTGGGTTTAATGTATTTCCTACAGCTTGGATAGTAGGTGCAGGTGCCGAACAAATTGAATTAACGACAATTAACTGGTTAAAATCAATGCTAGGATTCCCTGATTCAGCTGAAGGACTATTTGTCAGTGGTGGTTCCATGGCTAATTTGACTGCACTTACTGTAGCGAGACAGGTCAAGCTGAATAATGACATAGAAAATGCGATTGTTTATTTTTCTAACCAAACTCATTTTTCTGTAGATCGAGCACTTAAAGTATTAGGTTTTAAACAGCATCAAATTTGCCGAATTGAGACAGATGAAGACTTAAAAATTTCAGTTAGTACTTTAAGAAAACAAATAAAAGAAGATCGATTAAAAGGGAAAAAACCATTCTGTGTTATTGCTAATGCAGGGACAACGAATTGCGGAGCGGTGGACTCCCTCGATGAATTGGCTGATGTATGTGGTGATGAAGATATATGGCTACACGTGGATGGGGCTTATGGGGCTGCAGCAATTCTCAGTGAAAAAGGAAGGGAGTTATTAAGTGGAATTCATCGTGCCGATTCTTTAACGTTAGACCCGCATAAATGGCTTTTTCAGCCTTATGATGTTGGTTGTGTACTTATTCGAAATAGCCAATATTTAAGTGAAACATTCCGTATGATCCCAGAGTATATTAAGGATACAGAAACTAATATAGAAGAAAAAGTGAATTTTGGGGAACGTGGAATTGAACTTTCTCGTAGATTTAGAGCATTAAAGGTATGGCTTTCTTTTAAAGCATTCGGAGTTACAGCTTTTCGTGAGGCAATTGATCATGGCATTATGCTAGCTGAACAAGTTGAAGAGTTTTTAAGGAAAGAAAAAGATTGGGAAGTAGTAACACCTGCCCAATTAGGAATTGTTACTTTTCGTTATATTCCATGTGAGCTAACATCTACAGATACAATTCATGAAATAAACAAAAAATTGGTGGAAGAAATTAATCAAAGAGGATTTGCTATGCTAAGTACGACTAAATTAAAAGAAAAAGTAGTAATTCGACTTTGCTCTATCAACCCAAGAACCACAAAAGAAGAAATACTTCAAATCATGATGAACATAAAAGCATTAGCAGAGGAAATAAACACATCGCCTAAACATCTTATATCTGTTTCTCAACCTTGATATATTAGGCGGATTTTACATATTAATAGCCGATTCTTATTTAGAATCGGCTATTATATTTAAATGATAAATACATATATACTATTTATAAGTGTTTCTCTTGTAATGGGATTAAGCCTCAACCTTGGATACTCGTTTGAAACCAGTCTTTATTGCTTGTACTATTTCGTTCACAGCATAAATAGATACATCGGCATTTGGATTTAACCCTTCAAACCAGTGATAGGCATTTGGATATAAATGAAACTCCACATCAACACCAGCTTGTGCTAGTTTGCTTACATAGGTTAATGTTTCGCTGCGGAATGGATCTAATTGACCAACAAATGTGTAAGTATACGGTAAGTCACTATAATCCTCAGCTCGAGAAGGTGCTGCATAGGCAGGGATTTGATCCGTTCCATACATTTCTCCTAAATACATTTTCCAGCCAGCTTCATTTGCCTTTTGGTTCCAAACAAATCCCTCTTTAATTTCATTCGCTGAAGGTGTATCATTTCTGTCATCAATCATTGGATATAGTGGCATTTGTAAACAAATTGAAGGATATTTTCGATCTCGTGCTAATAATGATAATGCTGCTGTTAGTCCACCGCCAGCGCTTACTCCTGCAACCCCAATTCGATTCGAATCAATGTTTAATGACTTTGCATTATCAGCAATCCATTTTAAAGCTGAATAACAATCCTCAATTGGTGCTGGGTAAGGGTGTTCAGGTGCTAAGCGGTAGTCTACAGACACGACCACACAGCTAGCTTCTTTTGCAAACCTCATACAAGTATCATCGTTATCATCTATAGACCCTAAGATATAACCTCCACCATGTATCCATAATAAGACAGGTAAAGATTCATGATTTGATTTTGGACGATAAATTCGTAATGGTAACGGATTATCATCAGGCCCAACAATGACTTTATCTGTTAAAGAAAGAGAGTCATCAACAACGGTAGGTGGTCTCATTTGAGCTATTCCTTCTCTGATTGATTGCAAATTTTCTGGGCGTAAATCGAGATCCGGAAACATCTCTAATCCTTGTAATAATTCTGGATTTACTCTAGTTTTCATTTTAGCACCTCTATTTGTAATTGTTTTCAAATAAATGAAGTGTATTCTAAGTAGTTTAATTGTGAATTGGATATGTTATAACGGTCAACAGAATATTCGGAAATTAAAACCTTTCTCAAGAAGGAGTTTCATGCAATCAATAATACAAGTAGTGGATTTAAGAGCAAAGTGGTTTAATGTCGTTGTAATTATGTACATTAGAAAAATTTATTTTTGAGTCTAGAAAAGGATTAGATTCTTTTCTAGACTCATGAAGAATTATGAAAAGCAAAATTTTATAGATAGTTATCTTAAAAATAAACAAAGAGAGAAGAACTAGCCAATGTTCTTCTCTCTTTTTCATATGTAATTAGGGTATCCATAACTGTAAATACGGATGGTATAGATTTATGGATGAATAATTTATTTTTAAATTAATAACGTAATACATAAAGATTTTTGTATGTAATATTGCATATACAGGGACCACTGGTGAAAATGCTGAGCAATGTTTTTCCATATGGTAAATTAGTTCCTTATTTATTTTATTTCATTTTCAATCGTGTAAGGCTTGGGGCTAAGGTTTACAAAGGTGACTAGTAAAAAATATAACAATATAAGTATAAGATTTTGTACTTAGTAATCTCGCGATTTAAGGCATGACATTGGATAAGTGTGGGGAGTTCAATCGATTTTGAATAAAATCAATAGTATCAGTTGCAATTTTTTTACGTTTAAGAACGATCCCGGCATGCCCACATTTATAAATATATCGTGGAGGTCTTTCCCAAGATTCCCACAAGTAGTCTGTATCCTCAGAATGCACATATAGATCATGCTTACCTGAAATTAATAAAATATTTTCTTTTTTTACTTTTGGCAATGCTTGACTCGGTTCAGTGATTTTCCAATAATCTATTAAATCATCATACGTAACACCATGATGTTCCAAGTCTTCTCTAATAAATTTACCTGGAGTTGTATTCCAAATCGAATAAGAAAGTCGATTTGCATAGAAAATGGATGCTAACACATCAATTTCTTCTTCAACAAGAGAGGTTAAGTTAGTAATAAATCCGCCTAAACTAATTCCTATTAGAATCAGGGGCCCCTTTTTATTTGCTTTAATCCATTTAATCAAAGCTCGTAAATCAGCTACCGCTTGTCTAGTTGCTTGTAATGTTCGTTCAATATTTGCACTTACCATATACTCTCCACTGAATAAGGATTGATCGGGTTTTCTTTCAAAATGATAGGGTAGAGTGAAATAATACATATTCCACTTCAGGCTGGTCATATGATCGTGGAATATTTTTTTCACACGTTCGTTAGAATCCATTCTCCAACCGTGAACAAAGATAACATGAGGTGCATTTTCATTTTTATGTAAGAATAATTCCCCAGTTACAGAGTCGTTGTGTGAATCACCGGATTGAACCGAACTTTTATAGTTGAATTGCCCAACTATGTATTCATTTTCCTGCTTTGAATGCTTAATGTCAAAATGAAAATGTGATGGTTTTACTTTATAAAAAGATTCTATGTTCTTTATATTTAATGAAGTGTTAGAAAGGGAAGTAAACTGAAACGCTACACTTCTTTTTTTGTGTAAATCATATAAGGCGTACCGATCAATGAGTTTTGAAAAAATCAAATTAACCTCCTCCAAAATACATATTGTTTAAAACATAGACAAAATTTATGTTTTAAATTAATTAGGAAATATTCTCTTTTCCTAATAGTAGGTGCTTGAATTATAAAAATAGGTGATAAATTTGCATATTATATTATAAAGCTTACAATAAATAATTTATACTAAAATTTAAGAAGTAAGTTAATATTCTTATCCTTATAAAAGAATGTTAACTTGTTTCTTTTCTTATTAAAAGATGTAATTTCTATGAGGAACTTAACAATTCCCATCTAGATATTCACAAATAGCTTCTCTATATTTATTGTATAGAAATTATACAATAAATATATTTTTTATATTATATACATTAAATTAAGCTTAACCTCTCTTTTCTATAAGTCTCTTAAATTGACTAACTCCTTACCAATATTCAAAAACGACTGCATTTTTGAATTTGTGTTCTAGTTTTTCTTGAACAGGTAAATGAATAACTACACATAAACTCCTTATATCTCTAGTTAAACTACCGATTAGCTCCATATAAACTCTAGATAACCTATATAGAATACAAGTTATCAAGGAGGTAAGAAAAATGAATTTTATGAAACGAGCAATTCTCAGTATGAAAAAAAGGATAGGAACATCATTAATTTTGATGGCAGTTTTTCTGATTGTTACAAATTTGGTTCTTTCAGGTTTCACAATCCAAAATGCATCAAAAAAAGCAGCGGATGCTGCAAGAAAAAAACTTGGTGCAGATGTTACTTTAGGTCTTGATTTCGACAAAATAGGTCAAAAAGCTAAGGAAACTGGAGAAATGCCAAATCCGCCGCAGCTCGATGCAAAAGAAACAGATCAATTAGCGAAGTCCAAGTATGTAAAAGATTATAATTACATAGCTAACACTTTCGGTATTTCTGATGGGCTTAAACTAGTAGGAGCTTCAGAAGGAGAAGAAGAAGGAAAAGGTAAAGTGGGAATGACGGCTGCGCGAGGCGGTTCAAGCTCTGGTACAGAAATAGATATGAATGCTTCTTTTATGATTGAGGGAGTTCGCAAGACTGCATTACAAGAAAGCTTTAAAAACGGAAAAAGTAAAATCATTGATGGAAAACCAATAACAGAGCAAATGAAAGATCAGAATGTAGCTTTAATGGAAAAACGATTAGCGGAATTAAACAATTTGAAAGTAGGAGACAAAGTTAAAGTACAATCAGGGGATAAGAAGGAAACTCTTGAGGTTGAAATTATCGGCATTTACGAAACAAATGAGCAAGCAATGGGTCAACAGGCTCCTCCTATTATGGATCCAGCTAATAAACTATATATGCCGCATTCAACTATGAAAAAATTAGAAGTAGACCAAGGTATAAGTAGTGGTCAAGTCGTGTATTTCTTGAATGATCCACAATATATTGATGCATTTAAAAAAGAAGCAAAAAAATCTAACATTGATTTTAATTATTATAAATTAGATGCGCATGATTCATTGTACAAGCAAATGATTGGTCCTATCGAAAATATCTCTTCGACTTCTCAAATGATTATTTATGTTGTATCGATTGCAGGTGCAATTATTTTAGGATTAATCATTATGCTATCAATTAAAGGACGTCGTAAAGAAATGGGAATTCTATTGTCTATTGGAGAGAAAAAGTGGAAATTGATAGCGCAATTCGTAGTAGAAGTAGTGTGTGTCGCTATTTTAGCATTTGGATTATCCATAACAACAGGAGCTAAAGTTTCTCAATATATCGGAGATAATTTACTTTCGAATGAAATTGCTACTGCAAGCGAAGAAACAGATACTTCGCAACATGGTACTGTAATGATGGCTGGATCTGGTGGTACTCTACAAAATCAAAAAGAAGAACCAATTGATAAAATTGATGTAAGTGTAACAGGAGAAGATGTAGGGAAAATGGGTGGAATTGGACTAGCTATTGCTATAATAGCAACGCTTCTTCCAGCATTATCTATTCTACGTTTAAACCCAAAACAAATTCTTTTAAAAGATGAATGAGGAGGCTTAATATGGAGACGATTTTACAGTTTAAAAATTTGGATTATTATTATGAAAGTAATGGGAAAAATGTAGCGATACTAGATAATGTTAACTTTTCTTTTCAAAAAGGACATTTCTACACGATTTTAGGACCATCTGGATCTGGTAAAACCACAACTCTGAGCTTAGGTTGTGGACTGGATGTCCCTAAAAATGGTTATGTACTGTATAATGGTAAAGATATTAGAAAAATTGGCTTGGATCGATACCGTAATCAAAATGTATCTGTAATTTTCCAATCTTATAATTTGATAACCTATATGACAGCTCTTCAAAATGTCTTAACAGCAATGGAAATTACGGGTGTTAAAGTGCAAAATAAAACAGCAAGAGCATTAGAATTGTTAGAAAGGGTAGGACTCACAGAAGTTGAAGCGAAACGAAACGTCCTGCAACTAAGCGGCGGACAACAACAGCGTGTAGCAATTGCTCGAGCACTATCTTGTAATGTTGATTTACTGATTGCAGACGAGCCGACAGGAAACCTCGACGAGGAAACTGCAATGGATATAATAGAACTATTTCAAGAACTTGCACATAAAGAGAATAAATGCATTATTGTTGTGACGCACTCACAGGAGGTTGCTAAAAAATCAGATCGTGCAGTGTATTTAAGTAAGAAGAAGTTGGTCGTAAATGAAATCTAATATAAACATCGTAGCTTTTTAATTCACATAATTTTCAAAATCTAGACCTTTCAAAAGCTTATATTTGATTTATAATAAAATCAAGCCATAATCAAAATGGTCTCCCTGTACTGAATGTTAAAATAGTTTGTTGTTCCCGTTTTAATAATATAATAAAAAGAACTTGTAGGATATTCTACAGGTTCTTTTTATTATAATTGGTTACCTATATCATGGGATAATCACACATAAAAAACGGGACATTACCTAGATGTATGACCTAAATATCGTCCCGTTTACCTACTCTGTATAGTTATTGCAGAATTAAACCTACAATCATAATTAAACTAAATACTATTATCCAACCAAACGCACAATAGCCAAAAATTCTAATCCATTTAGGTAATTGATGCATGTTAATTTTATTTGTGGGAACTCCTTGCATAGAAAACATCATTTTTTGATCTCTATCTCTATTATTTTGTTGTTCATACATACTATCATCACCTTTCCAGAACTATTGCGTTTATAGTATATCAGCCTAAAGAAAATTATGTACAGAATAAGAAGGGATAGCATAAATATTATGTGGTGAATTTTATAAATAAATGCATTTAATTGCCATGGTTCTAAGCGCTAATTCGTTATAAATACTGAAAAAGAGCACTACATAAATAGGACTCATTTTCTTCAAATATTAAGTTGCTGGATATAAATCAGAACCAAGGTAACGTTCTTTTATAATTTGAAGATGATGAAGCTCATGACCAGCAATAATGTATGCTAATGCACGAACTGTAACTTCAGAATTATTCGCATTTCCTCTTTGTGACCAAGCTTCTTTATCTAAGCTTCTAAGTAAATGCAGGGTAGATTGGCGAACAACTATTAAATTCCCAAGAAGATCTTGCATAGATTGCTTATCAAAAGCAGCTCTAAGAACATACATATCATCAAATGAAAAACCTGTTAATAAGTTTATACTTACTATAAAAACAAACAAACTCGTCCTATTTAAAGGAGAGTTTGTTTGTTTTTATGTTTAGATAATGGAATACTCATGCAAAATTGCACACTATGTTCCATATTTTTCATTGAATACTTTATATCTAGTGTTTCAAGAATTTGTTTAACAATATATAGCCCCAAACCATTTCCTCCAGTATTTCGATTTCTTGATTTTTCAATTCGATAAAATGGTTTGAAAATTTGTTGTAAATCTTCATCTTTAATATTGACACCTGTATTTATAATTTGCATTTTGATTTGACCTTGTTTCGAATCCTCACTTAACTTTATATAGACTTTTTCATTATGTGGTGAATACATAACCGCATTGTGTATAATATTTTTACATGCTTTTTCTAAAAGAGCACAATCTGTATAAATAGAAAGGTCAAAATCAATTTCTTTTATTATTTCGATGTTTTTTTGAGAAGCAAAAAATTCGAGATCTTTTGTAATTGTACCTATTAATTTTGAAAGATTAACTTTCTCTACTTTTAGTTTGAAGGTGTGTTGTTCTAATTTCGATACGCTTAAAATTTCACGAACTAATTGTTCCATACTTTCAATAATTTGATGATTCTTCTTTAAATATTGATCGCGATTTTGATAAGGGCCAATATTGTATATCATTCCTTCTAAGTATCCTTTCATTACAGTAAGAGGGGACTTTAATTCATGTGCTACAATCGCAAAAAACTCTCTGCGTTTTGTTTCTATTTCTCTTTCTTTTTCAATATCATTTTTTAATTGTTCATTTGCTTTTTTTAAATCAAACATAGCTTGTTGTAAGTTAATAGACATGTCATTCAAACTATTAGATAATTCTCCTAACTCATCTGTAGAGCGAACCTCAATTTTTTCGGAGAAATCTAAATTTGCCATCTTTTGTGCACCTTCATTAATATAAATAAGTGGCTTTGTAATAAACCTGGAATAAAAATAAGCACTCCCTATACCAATAACGAGCACAATGATACTAATATAGGGGAGAAAGCGTACTAAAACCTGTGAAGCTTCATCAATCGGTTGAAATGTAGCAAACACTATAAGCGTTAAATTACCATCTTGGAATTGAATTGGTTTCGTAACATTATATGAATTGCTGAGGGTACTTGCATTCTCGAATCGTGTTGCTTTAGTAACTACTGTTTTTTGCGTACCACTTTGAATAAAAGAAAATGAAGGAGAGTAAATAATTACTCCTTCTTTATTTTGAAGATAAAGCATCGCATTATTTTTTTTGGCGTATTCATCAAAAAGTGGTATCGCATCTTGAAACGTAAGATTTTTAGACTTATCAATGATTTCGTTTATCCCTGTTTGAAGTTGATCTGTTTTATATTGCTCATAAAACGTAGGGAGAAAGAAGTATAAAGTTAAATAAATCAATACTGCAAAGGATAATAAAATGAGAGATGTAGTCATAAAGAGTTTATAAGTAATTTGCTTCATTTTCATGAGTTTCACAATACTATTCATCAATTTTATAACCAATACCCTTTATTGTTTTAATATAAGGGATAGCTAATTTTTTGCGTAGGTTTTTAATATGTGTATCAATTATTCGTGTTTCTCCAAAATAATCGTAACCCCAGACTTTCTCTACGATATTTTCTCTTGTGAGTACTTTTCTCTCATTTTGAAATAGTAGTTGTAGAATTTCAAACTCTTTTGTCGTTAATATAATTTCAACGTCATTTACATATACTCTATATGCATCCACATCAATACGCACTTCTTTAAATATCAAATGATTATTTACATTTTTATCATAACTTCTTCTAAGTACAGCTTCGACTCGTCTAATCAAAACATGAAATGAAAAGGGCTTTGTTATATAATCATCGATCCCAAGGTCGAATCCTTTCATTTGATCTTCCTCTTCTTCCAACGCAGTTAGCATAATAATTGGTACGTTTGACTGACTTCGAATCATTTTAGAAACTTCAAACCCATTAAGATTGGGCATCATGACATCTAGAAGAATTAAATCAAATGATTGCTTATTAAATTGTGTCATACCCTCTAGTCCATCTGAAGCGACTATCACTGTATAATGCTGCGTCATTAAAAATTGTTTAATTAATTCCTGAATTTCTTGATCGTCCTCTACCACGAGAATATGATAGTTTTTCATAATATCACCTCTGGTAGTCATTATAGCCGTACTATCTGGAGTTTATGTGGAGATACAATAGGAACTTCATAGGACGTTTAACGTATTAGCTTCATTTTCAAGAATGTGTATTCTCCAAAAAAACATGATTAGCCATATTCCTTTTTATGAAAAAATAATTGTATGCTTGAAAAAACTTATCGTATGAAAAGCTGAACGATTTATATTTCTAAAAAACCAATGTATAATATTGGGAATTGTATGTGATTTCTTAAACTGTGTGAACATATACTTTCGCTACTTATTAGAAGGGGAAACGGAAATGAATTTCAATATAAAAAAAGCTAGCGAAATTATAGAGTGTACTTCACAAACTTTAGAGTTTTTTGCTAATTTAGTAAACGATTAAGGTGTGAACTAAGGATTATTTAAATCATGCGAGAAAGGTTGTGAAATTATTTGATGGGTTATAAAGCGATGCTGTTTGATTTAGATGATACATTACTTGATAGGGATAAAGCAGTAGAGGCATTATTTTTAATTGTTTTAGAAAAGTGTTATGAAAATGTAGATGGTGCGGCTAAAAGCAACATGTTACAGAAATTCAAAGAATACGATAAAAGAGAATATGGCATAAGTAATAAAACGACAGTTTTAGAATCATTGTTTGATGAATTCACGCCAAGGTATAGATTGCCACGCAATTACATCCAAGATTTTTGGAATAATAATTTCCCTAGATGTTTTTCAATAGACCAAAATACTATTCATTTCTTAAATCAAATAAAGAAGCACTTTAAAGTTGGAATTATAACAAATGGCTCAACTCAGAGGCAAAAAGCTAAAATATTTAACACGAATTTAAATAGGTATTTTGAAACAATCATTATTTCTGAAGAAGTGGGATTTAGTAAACCTGATAAACGTATATTCGAACTAGCATTAGATAAGCTAAATTTACAACCGGAAAATACTTTATTTGTTGGGGATGACTTAGAAAAGGATATTGCTGGTCCTCAAAATGCAAATATAAAAGGTGTGTGGTTTAACCCTCAGAAAATCAAGAATACTACCAAAATACAACCATATGCCGAGATTAACACTTTGGATAGTTTGTTAAGTTATGATACTCCACAATATTTTTATAACAAGTAAAAGTAATTCCATATATATATTCAAAAATATAAAAAAAGAGAAACTATCATTAATTTCATTGACCGTATTAGTAATAAAAAAATATATATTTACAACAAAAAATAGAGGCCATTTTAATAGCTGAAGCTAATTTAATCTATGATTAATACGAAGTTTTGTAAAACAATTTTACTTATACTGTATAAATTATAAAGGGGTGGGACTATGGAAATAAAGAAAGTAGTAATCGATGGAATCAATATTGCAGTCATTAGGAACGATAAGGTATTAATATCGGATGTTCAGTCTGCATTAGATACTATGGCAACAGTTCAATATGAGGTAGATGCGAAACATATTATTATCCATAAATCTTTAATAAGTGAAGATTTCTTTGATCTAAAAACACGGCTTGCGGGCGATATCCTTCAAAAGTTTATAAACTACAAGGTAAAGATTGCTATTGTTGGAGATTTCTCTATGTATACTAGTAAAAGCTTAAAGGATTTTATTTATGAATGTAATAAAGGAAAAGATATTTTTTACTTAGCAACTGAACAACAAGCAATTGAAAAACTAAGTACATTAAAGTAATAATTATATCCTGCTAAATTCCCCCATTTCACTTAGTTCATGATTATATACGATATAGAAGAACTGATGTTTGTGGTAAACTAAGAGATGAATAAAGGGGGAGTTTTCTTGAACAATTTTAATGATACGATCCGAGATTTAAACAATATAGTTTACAAACCTAACAATTTAATGATTACGAATCTAAAAGAAGAAAAGCAAAACGCAGAATATGCAGGATGTTTATTCCACTTAAATAACAAAACCATTCGTTTTAGAAAATCAAAAGTTACTCCTAATAAAATTGGTCAATTTGTTTCTTTTTGGGAGAAAGATGAAAATATGCGAAATAGAGCTTTCTCTTATGAAGCTGCTCCTGATTTATTAGTAATCACTTGTATTGCTGATAATAAACTAGGACAATTTATTTTTCCTAAAGAGATTCTTCTTAAAGAAAAAATATTGAGAACACAAAGTCAAACAGGGAAAATGGCAATGAGAATTTATCCTGTTTGGGATACCACTGTTAGCAATCAAGCTAAAAGGAGCCAAACGTGGCAACTTCACTATTTTGTTGATTTAAGTGATATTAATAATTTGCCTATAGATAAACTATTAAATTTATATTCGTAGCTTTTGATTTTCCCCAAAAAGAAGTAATTACAGAAAAGACATTTGTAATGACGCCTTCTATTAATTTACCTTGTGAATCGTAATTTTTGTACCGGTACAGTTAAATGAAATGTACATTGTTACAGTGCCCCTTAAAATTTACAATCAGCATATATTATTTAAACTTATAAATTTTTAAGGGGTGCTAATTATGAAAAGTTTACAAAATCAGCTTTTCACAAGATTAAATCTTAAAAAACGTAATGAA
Source organism: Bacillus sp. RZ2MS9 (assembly GCF_001816185.2). NCBI lineage: Bacteria > Bacillati > Bacillota > Bacilli > Caryophanales > Bacillaceae > Bacillus > Bacillus sp. RZ2MS9. Next base: position 2,631,900 of record NZ_CP049978.1, on the reverse strand, counting down.
GTAACGTTTGAAGAATTACCTACTATACTCTTTTCATTTGCACACACTATACCATTTGAGAATTTAGATGTTATAGCACGAAATACGAATCAAATCTCTCTGGAAAACTTACGAGAGAAAATTTTAACTAGTTCCCGTGGTGGACTTTGCTACGAATTAAATACTCTTTTTTACTATTTCTTAAGAGACTGTGGCTATGATGTACAACTGGCATTAGGTACGGTTTATAAAAACGATATAAATGCATGGGCACTTGAGGATGGCCATATAACAATTATTTTAACTTATGATAATGTACAGTATTTAATTGATGTAGGTATAGCTTCGTTAGTACCTCTTGTTCCTGTACCTTTTACTGGTAAGTCTGTTTCTTCAAAAAATGGTTCGTACCGGGTGAGACGAAAAGATACGAGTAAGGGAAATTATGTTTTAGAAAGAATAGATACTGATGGAGAATGGAAAGTTTGTCATGCTTTTTATAAACATAATATTGATGAGATAATAGTAAACGATGTTCAAAGAAGAGTGATAGAAGATGAGAAGTCTATTTTTAATAAAGGACCAATTGCAGTAAAGTTGACGAACTCCGGTCATATTTCATTAACGAATACAAGTTTAACTGAAGCTATTCGTGGGGAAAAAACTAAGCATGAAATTACAGAAGATCAATATAAAGAGTTTTTATATACTTTATTTGCTATTAAGTTATGAATAATAAAGATAGCCGGTTCTTATTCAGAAGCGGCTATCTTTATTATTTTTGGTGTAAATGGTTTTCTTCTAATATGTTTCGGAAACTGCGGTATAGTTAGTGTTTTTAATGTTTTCTCAGCTTCTTCATATGTATGAAAAATTGGTTCTTTTCCATCATCCCCTTGTAAAACTAGCCCTTCATCTCGAATTACATATGGCATAAAACCACCCCATCTAGTAAAGAATTATGTTCTTTTGCAGCAGAATAATACGATTTAAAGTTTGATTTTCTTAATACATATAATACACTAGAACAGTACGAAAAAGTATGTACAATGAATTTTGAATGTAAAGGAAGATTATTATGTCAGTTATTGATAAATTGAAACTTAATAAGTATACAAATATGGTCGTTATTAACGAACCAAGTGATTATGACATTTTTACAGGTAAAGAAACTGCATTCTCAAAAGAACACGATGCTATCTTTATATTTGTAGAAACGCTTGATGAAATGGTGAAACAAACGAATTTTATTATTAGTAATGAAGAATTACTAATTGAAAAAGGTTACGTATTCTTCGCATATCCGAAAAAAGGTAATGCTCGTTATAGTACGTTTATTCACCGTGATGAGATGTTTCCGGCATTAAACGTTGGAGAAGATGGTTATGTGGGAGAAAGCGACATTAAATTTGCACGAATGGTAAGTATGGATGAAGTCTTTACTGTTGTAGGTTTAAAACGCGAGAAGAAAAAAACAACGAAAACATCTGCTATGAGTCAATGTGTTGCCGATTATGTAGATCGAATTAAAGATGTTGAAGCATTATTAGCTAATCATCCGAATGAACTTAAGTTTTATCAAAGTTTAACGCCTGGATATCAGAAAGATTGGGCACGTAATCTTTTTTCTGTAAAACAAGAAAAAACACGTGAAAAACGTCTAGAGAAAATGATAGAGATCCTTTCACAAGGCTATAAAACAATTGAATTATTCCGTAAGAAGAAAAAATAATGATTAAGAAAGTCACAATGCTGCAACAATTAATTGTGATGAGTACATTGAAAAAAGCATTCCTTCCATTATACTAAGGAATGTTCTTATATTTATATAATTAGCAAAAGAGAAAAGGTGTTTGAAATGAAATCGTATATTGTAGTTGGATCTGGAATTTTAGGAGCGTCTACTGCTTATCATCTTGCTAAGGCAGGTGCGAATGTTACTATCGTGGATCGCCAACAATTAGGACAAGCAACTGATGCAGGAGCAGGTATTGTATGTCCATGGCTATCGCAGCGTCGTAATAAAGCATGGTATAAAATTGTTAAAGGCGGTGCACGTTACTATTCTTCGTTAATTCAGCAATTAGAAGAAGACGGTGAAACTGACACAGGATATAATCGTGTAGGTGCAATTAGTTTACATACTGACGAGAAAAAGTTAGATCAAATGGAAGAGCGAGCTTATAAACGACGTGAAGATGCCCCAGAGATTGGTGAAATCACTCGCTTATCAGCTGAAGAAACAAAAAAATTATTCCCAGCATTATCAGACGAATATAGTTCTGTTCATATTAGTGGTGCTGCACGAGTAAATGGAAGATTATTACGCAATGCATTAATAAGTGCTGCGAAAAAACATGGTGCAACTTTAATAAAAGGCGATGCTATATTAGTCCGTGAAGGAAATCATATTACGGGAGTTACAGTAAACGATGAAACAATTTTAGCAGAAAAGGTTATTGTAACTGCAGGCGCATGGGCGAATGAAATCTTGAATCCATTAGGAATTAATTTCTTAGTTACATTCCAAAAAGGACAAATTGTTCATCTGCAAATCGAGAATACAGCAACAGAAAATATGCCAGTTGTTATGCCACCGAACGATCAATATATTTTAACGTTTGACAATGGGCATGTCGTAATTGGTGCAACACATGAGAATGATACTGGTTTCGATCATCGTGTAACAGCAGGTGGTTTACATGAAGTATTCCATAAGGCATTAGCAGTTGCACCTGGCTTAGAAAATGCTACAATGCTTGAAACGAGAGTTGGATTCAGACCATTCACACCAGGATTCTTACCTGTTATCGGACCACTACCTAACTTTGAAGGAATTCTCGTTGCGAATGGATTAGGAGCTTCGGGTTTAACAGCTGGTCCATACTTAGGAGCGGAACTTGCTAAATTAGCGCTGGGACAACCAATTGAGTTAGATTTAAATGATTATGATGTTGCTGGCGCAATTGAATAATATAGGGTACTGCTAACATTTAGGAAGAACCATGCTAAACAAATTCGACAAGGAATAAGCAGTTTTCCCTCTGTTAAGAGTAAGCCTGTTTATGAAAAATAAAATTCTTTAAAAATAGAAGGCCGACATTATAAACCTGCATTAATAATGTAGAATTGTGATGTCGGCTCTTTATTTATATTTATTTAAAACTTATTTTTTGAGAGGAGCTTAAGCAATGAGAGCGCCATATCAAGTATTGATATTTCCTTATATAAAAACTACTGATTCCATTCAATATGCTATTTTCAACCGAAGTGATTATAGTTATTGGCAAGGAATAGCTGGTGGCGGAGAAGTCGGTGAGATTCCTATTGAATCAGCAAAACGGGAAGCGTTTGAAGAGGCTGGTATTACAAGAGAATGTCCATATATACAATTAGATTCTGTGTCTTCACTACCAGTAGAGGATGTAGTTAGAGGATTCCTTTGGGGAGAAGAGGTTTATGTAATAAAAGAATTTTCTTTTGGAGTTAAAGTCCCTACAAAAAACATATCATTATCTAAAGAACACTTTAATTATAAATGGTTATGCTTTGAGGAAGCAGTAACGCTTTTGAAATGGGATAGCAACAAAACAGCATTGTGGGAATTAAACAAAAGACTATTAAAACAATAAAAGTTTTTGCTAACAAAAATAGTTGTGGAAGAAGAATTGAACCATTAACAAACCCTTGCTACACTTCTAAACAATATTTTATAGATTTGGCATGGGTAATGAACGAAGAGAACTTGCACGAAGAAAAGCCCTATACAGTTGCCTCTGAAAAAATGAAAATAGTTAGAAATATTTTTATATCGTACGGTTTTTGACTATGAATAACGAAATAAATATTAAGTATTCAACAGTTCAAATAAAACGAGTCAGCTTTTTATTTTAGGAAGAAAGATGACTCGTTTTATGCTAAAATTCGCTTAGTGTATATTTTCGTTAAAATGTGGGTGGGCCCCCTTTTAGCAAAACCGGAGTGGGAATGATGAGTATAAATAGTTTTGTGGGATTGATAAATGACGAATTATTAAAAGAGGTAAGTATAAGAAGTGAGGATGAATTCGAGCCTGTAGTAGTTAAAGATATTCCTAGACTTTGGAAGTGTTTAGGAACAGGTAATTATGCCGCAGTATTCATGCACAAAGAATACAAAGATTGGGTAGTGAAAGTTTACGTGCGAGAAGGAGAAGGAATTGAAAAAGAGTCAGAAGTATACCGAAGAATTGGAGATCATCCTTCTTATTCAAAGCTTATATATAAAGGGGAAAATTTCATAGTATTGAAACGTTTAAAAGAAATTACCTTATACGATGCTATTCATAAGGGTATTAAAATTCCTAAGCAAGTAATACTTGATATTAATGAGGCTTTAGAGTATGCGAGGGAACAAGGGTTAACTCCTTGTGATGTTCACGGGAAAAATGTGATGATGGAAAAAGGAAGGGGATATGTAGTCGATGTATCTGATTTCTTAAAAATAAAAGAAGATAGTAAGTGGAGAGATCTAGAAAAGGCATATTTCACCTTTTATTTTCCTTTCATATATAAATTGCCTTTCCCGGTTAAAATACCGTATTTTATGTTAAACATTGTTAGGCGTTCGTATAGAAAATATAAGAAGCTTAAAAAGAACTTCAAATTATAAAAGGACCATATATGTTCCTGAAAACGAGTTAAATTCACATAAATAACTTTAGAAAAATTTCAAATTTTGTTTAGGGGCTATTTCAAGACCTTAGCTTGCTGGGCATATGGTGTTACCTCAAAAAATAAAAAGATTAGGAGTAAATCCTAATCTTTTTATTTATACATATTTTTGTTAGTTATATCACTATCAATTCCAAAACGGGACATTTTGAATAAATGAAACCGTCAAAATAAGTGTTGATGCGGAACCAGCAGTTACTAAAGTTACTATTTTTCGTCCATTCTGTTCTTTTGAAGGTTTTATAAGTTCTGTAATTAACACAATCCATATTATGATAGATACTATTGAAATAATATTTATAGACATATGTAACACATCCCTTCGTGTTTTTACATAAATATTTCTTCTTTTATAAAATAAAAGCAATTTAACAAGAAAATATGTAACGCATTAAAAATCAATATTTTTCTGTTAAACCACCTTTTTTAAATAGAAATACGACTGATAAAACGATAACAACAGCCTTCAAACTGCCCCAATATGGATAAATAGCATGATCTGTTAGACTAGCATGCTGAAAAATATTCTCTAAACCGAAAATTCCTATCATGACTGCTAAAAGAAATGAAGCTGATCCATACGTCCCTTTACGATAGAGGGTAAATAAATAGACTGTGAAAATCAGTGGTAAGATGATTTGTAGTACGATTATCATAGTTCGTCCCCCAGATTATTTATAATTATATTATATACAAAATTGTAATAAAAAGGAATGCGACTTATTTGATACTAACAGAACTACTCTAATCATATTCTTCTATAAAAAAGAAGAAAAAGGGGTGTACAGTTAATTGACAAAAGTTAAAGTTAGTTTACGACCCATTGTTCATAACGTAAATTTACCAACTGTATTGAAAACAACGATACTTCCAGGTGAATCGACCGAAAGACTATTTATCGCAACTCAATTAGGGGAGATTTTTTACATAGGGGACGGAGTTATAAAGACATTTTTAGATATTCGTCACCTAATTATTAAATTAGGTACATTTGAAGAAGGTGTTTCTAGTAGCGGTTATGATGAACGCGGATTGCTTGGACTTGCGTTCCATCCACAATTTTATCAAAATAGGTTATTTTATCTTCATTATTCAGTAGCTGGAACTCAAGGGCCAGGTGCATTTTCTGAGCAATTTAAACCGAATCCTTGTGACCCTAAAACGTTAAATTTAAAGTGGTTTAATAGAAATACGCAATATGATCACATTGATACAGTGGAAGAATGGACTTTACAATCTAATGGTCAAGCTCAAAAACGACGAACATTACTGAATGTAAGAAGACCATTTTTTAATCATAACGGAGTCAATAGTTTAAACTTTTCACCTGAGACTGGAAAACTTGTTTTTACAAATGGAGATGGCGGATCAGGTTATGATCCATTTAATTTAAGCCAAGATGATTTAGAAATAGCAGGAAAAATAATTGAAATCGATGTAAGTAAAAATACATTTATAAATAACCCTCCTGTAGTTACACGCTTTAATGAACTTCCTTTATCTATACAAGAAACACTTACAGTAATTGCAAAAGGAGTACGTAATATAACTGGCATTTCATTTCAAAGGTTTTATAATCAATATATCAAATACGCCGGAAATGTCGGACAAGATATTGTAGAGTCTATTTTTTCATTTGTTCAATATAAACCTATACCGGTAACAGAACTTGTTCAAATGCATTTTATGAGGTTAACTCTCAATCAAGATGGGTTTATCAATTTTGGGTGGCGAGGATGGGAAGGGGATTTGCCTACTTCTTTTATACGACATTGCTCTGAGAATCAGACTTTGGATGAGAGAACAATGGTTTATTATGATGAAACAATACAAACTTCAGTGAAGCGTATTCTGCCTCTACTTAGTTATTTTCATAAAGATTCTAGAACAGATAAGTTTGGAGGAACTTCACTTACAGGAGTTCAGCCATATATGGGAAATGCAATTCCAAATTTAACAGGTAGCGTTGTTTTTACTGACCTTGCCAAGAAAGGAGAATCTCAGTCTCCAGTTAAGGGTGTTTTAGCCTATACTAGAGCAGGTACAGACGGTAAACATGCTGACTTTTATGCTATTGAAACCAATTATGATTTTGGTACGCAACCAGCTTATTATATGAGTTTAGGAACAAATTCGGATCAAACTAAATTATATTTAGGAGTTTACAGTTCTATGAAAGTAACTGATTTTAACAAAGGTACCATTTTTGAAATTATTCCTTGATACGATATAAATTCTCAGTTTAAAAACATAAAGAGTTTATTCTGCTTCCAAAACGCACAACTTGACTTGTCCCCCTAAAAATCTTCAATCTATAAGTATCTATTATATAGTGATTTATAACTAGTAGAAAGCAACTCATAAACCATAAGTGTATGAATAATATAGAAAGTAATGAATGTGGTATCTTTAGGGGGTATTTTAATGAATTGGTTTGTACGTTATTGGTATCAACTGATGATAGAACATGATACGAGCTTTGTTCATAAAAGAAAATTGTCCCTTGCGAATAAGTTAGTATTTACAGCTTTGATGAGTGCATTGGCCACCATGTTTCAAGCAGCTGGGAACTTAGTTCCTGGTATAGGTTTGCTCATTAGTCCATTTTCGACATTACCGATTTTTTTTGCTATTTTCTATTCTATTCGTGAGGGAATACTTTCTTATATTCTTACTATTTTTCTATTATTTATTATTGAGCCCAGTGAACTAATTGTCTTTCCTTTTACTACAGGCTTATTAGGTCTAGCCTTAGGAGTATCCTTTTTAAAATTAAAGAGGAGAATTTGGATTGTTTCTTTTTCAGCAACTTGTCTACTTATAGGTATTATGATCGTTCTCGATGTTTTCCATTTTCCGGTACTTGGTCCTGCTGTTCATACAACTATGGATATAAAAATTATTTTATCAATATTTATAATGAGCTTTCTATACTGTTGGATTTATGCAGGTTTTTGCAGAATAATGATGAATAGATTATATAAAGTGTTGTATTGACAATGGCATAATGAGGATTGGAGATTGAATTCATGACTAACGTTGCAGTTAGAAGACCGAATTTGAATGATGTAGATGAACTATATTTATTTTTCCGTATAGTTATTACGAATACATACAAAAATGAAGGATTGTCACAATTATTAGATGACATAGAAAATGAAATTAACTCAAAAAAGCAGTATTTGAAAAGTGACTTTGATAGTAACGGAGAAAGTCGTTACTTTTTATTAGCAATTGATACAAGTAACGATAAAATCATTGGAACAATCGAAATCGGTCCAGCAAGTACATTGATTAATAGTTGTACAGGTGGTGTACTTAAAAATTTGTATGAAATAGGAACTGTATTCATACTTCCGGAGTATCAGAGAAAGGGAATAGGGAGTTTATTACTACATACAATGTTTCTTACATTACTTAGCAGAGGGATAACAGAATATTGTTTAGATAGTGGATATAAAAATGCGCAAAGTATATGGATGAAAAAGTTTGGAAAACCTAGCTATGTATTGAAAGATTACTGGGGAGAATCCAGTGATCATATGATTTGGAAGAAAAGTTTACATGATACACCTATAATATTTGAATTATAAAATGAAATATGCCTCTGAACATAGCTTTTCTTACTTATGTATGCTATTATTTATCTTTATAATAAAAGAGGACGTGAATGAACTTGATTAAAATTAATATTCCTGAAGCTGATGTTTCAATTACTGAACGTAAACAAGTTATTAAAGGAGACGAGCCAATCATTACTCCAATTAATGGATTTATTGATTTCCACTTGTTCCCTAGAGATAAAGGCGGCATTTTTATGTTTTACAATATTAATGACGAACTTCTTTTCGTAGGTAAAGCTCGTAAAATTAGACAACGTATTAAGAAGCATTTTGAAGATAATGTTTCACCAATTAAAAATCACCGTGATGAAGTATACCGCATTGATGCATGTATCGTAGAAGATCCAACAGAAAGAGAAATTTACGAAACATATATCATTAATGAATACAAAGCGAAATATAACGTTGATAAAGTATTCTACAAATAATCAACATTAATAAAAAGCAATCCTAGCTAATATGCAAGGATTGTTTTTTATTTAGATTTATTCTTCATATCTTTCTCCTTTTTTCAAATGATTAGCAGCAACAAAACAGATTACACCTATAAATATAAGTACAATACCAACCGTTTTATGTTTTCCCTCAAAGAAAGGAATATCTGAAATAACATTTGTCATACATAGTCCTAAAAATACAAGGATAGGGCCCACCCAAAGTAATACATTACCGAATTTTGTGTGCTTCCACATAATAACCCTCCTTAACTCTCTTTACATATATATCCATAAATAAAAAGTAAATTCATAGAGAAATATAGTTTTTTTCATATCGAAAATTTAACCCTCATATATTGGTACAAGCAAAAGAGAAAGGAGACCATCATGAATTGGTTAGAAGCTTTCATACTAGGTATAATTCAAGGTTTAACAGAATTTTTACCAATCAGTAGTACCGGACATCTTTATTTAGGAAGGCATTTGTTCCGATTAGATGAGGCTGGCTTATTTTTAGATACGATGCTGCATATTGGGACTTTACTTGCGGTTTTTATTTATTACAAAAAAGAATTTATATATTTAATTAAAAACCCATTTTCAAAGCTCATGTTATTACTTATCGTTGGGACAATACCCGCAGTTGTAATTGGTTTATTGTTTAAAGATTTCTTTGAAGATATTTCAAAAACAGGAATCACGATCGGTTGGGAGTTTTTAGTGACCGGATTCTTTCTCTACATGGCAGATAAACAAAAGAATGGTCGTAAAAAAATGGATGACATAACATATAAAGACGCATTAATTATCGGTTCATTTCAAGCTGCTGCTATTTTTCCAGCCATTTCCCGTTCTGGAATGACAATTGTCGCTGCATTATGGAGAAAATTAGACCGTGAAACTGCTGCTTACTTTTCTTTTTTACTATCGACACCAGCCATCGTTGGAGCTATCATTTTGCAATTTGTAGACGTTTTTCAAGGGAAAGCAGAATCTATTTCTAGTACATCTTTAATTGTCGGAACGTTATCAGCAGCGTTTTTTGGATACATAGCCGTTTCATGGATGATTCAATATTTAAAACGTCACTCCTTAAAAGTATTCGCGTATTACGTATGGGGATTAGGTATTTTAATTTTAATGTTGCAATTTACTGATGTATTTTAAGTATAATGATAAAGAAGTTAATTAGTTTAAGATCCTGTTTCATTCATACAAGGCAGGATCTCTTTTTATTAAGGGGGAAAATATGTTTAATAAGGCTATCGTTATTGGTGGAAGTATGGCAGGAAAGTTTGCAGCAAAAGCATTATCAACTTCTTTTAAAGAAGTAATCATTATAGAAGCTGATGAAAGGTGGGATGGAAAGTCTTCGAGAAAAAGAGTTCCACAAAGTAATCATCCTCACGTGTTATTAAAAGGTGGAGAAAACGCAATTGAAGAATTGTTTCCTAATATTACGAATGAATTAATAGAAGCGGGTAGTATTATAAACAACTTTACGCGTGATTTGAAATGGCATCAATTCGGTCTATGGAAACAACCGTTCATAGGGGAAGTACATATGATTCAACAAAGTCGTCCTTTGCTAGAATGGCATATTCAAAAACGAATACATCAAATTTCAAATATTACTATTAAATATGAAACATTGGTTAAAGGGTTATTGGTAGATGCAAAGCTTAACAAAGTGTGTGGAGTAAAAGTTAAATATTTAGAGACAAACACACAAGAAGAAGTTCATGCGGATCTTGTAGTTGATGCGAGTGGATTTGGCTCAAAAAGTATAGAGTGGCTACGAGAATACGAAATTAAAGTACAAGAAGAGAAAGTTCGTATTGATTTATTTTACGCAACGAAAATGTTCAAACTTAAAGAAAATGAGGAGTTAGATTGTTGTAATATGCTAATGTCTCCTAGTTTCCCTGATAACCCTTATGGCGTTCTTATTCAAACGATAGAAGATAATCGTTATTTTGTTACTTTTAGTGGATACGCAAATGAGAAAGCACCACAAACAGATGATGAGTTTTATGATTTTGCTGAAAATCTATCAATTTCTAATGTTACAGACTTCTTAAATAAGGCTGAGGGAATTACTGATATAAAGACATACAAAATTCCTTATCAAGTACGCCGGCGATTTGATTTAGTGAATAATGTACCAGAAGGATTATTAGTTATTGGAGATGCGCAATGTCGTTTTGATCCCGTTTTCGGCCAAGGCGTATCAGTTGCTGCTATGGAGGCTCACCAATTGCAATTACTTTTGCAAGATAGAAAACAACTTGATAAAACATTTACACAACAATTTTATAAAAAGGCAGCTACTATAATAGAAACTCCTTGGGATATGACAACAACAGAAATATCACGTCACCCGCAACTAAAGAGAGAATTAACTACAAAACAAAAATTTCAACTATGGTATACGAAGCAAATATATCGACTATCCGCAAGTAATTCTGATGTTTATATTCGGTTAGTACGAGTGATGAATTTAATTCGTAGTCCATTTCATCTCTTTCATCCGAAAGTGCTACTATCTGTATTACTTAATCGAAAGAAATAGCAGGAATATAATTGATTAAAAAAGAATGTATAACAGTTAGTAAATCAAGAAGGAGAATACGGGATGGAAATATACATAGAGCAACTAAAGAAACAAGATGCTAAGGATTTATTTACGTTTGAACTTACAAATAAATCTTTTTTTGAAACAATGGTACCAAATCGTGGCTCGAAATATTTTGAATTTGAATATTTCCAAAAACTACTAGACGATTTATTAATTGAACAGGCAGATGGAGATTCTTATTTTTATTTAATTCGTAATGAAGAAAAAGAAATTGTAGGGCGAATCAATTTAGTAGATATAGATACGGAAACTCGAATTAGTTCGCTCGGGTATCGTGTCGGAGAAAAATTCACTAAAAAAGGAGTTGCAACAGCAGCCGTAAAATTAATTTTAGATGTAGCGAAAAATAATGAAATTACTGAAGTTCATGCTAAAACAACGACTAATAATCTCGCATCACAAATTGTACTAGAAAAAAGCGGATTTTCTTCTTATCAAAACGAATCAGATATAACATCTGTAGAATTAAATGGAGAACATGTGAAGTTTGTACACTATATTTGGAGAAATACTTCGCACTTATAATAAGGAGGACTTATTCATGAATGATTTACGTTATCCAATTGGCCAATTTACATACAAACGTCCTATAACTGAAGAAATGATTGATACATGGATTCAAGAAATTGAAGATTTACCTAATGAACTAACAAAGGCAATTAAAGATTTAGATCAGAAGCAGTTAGATACACCATATCGCGTTGGAGGTTGGACTGTACGTCAAGTAGTTCATCACGTCGTTGATAGCCATATGAATAGCTACATACGCTTTAAATTAGCACTGACAGAAAAGAATCCAACTATTAAGCCGTATAAAGAAGAGAAGTGGGCAGAGTTACCTGATTCAAAATTACCGGTAGATGTTTCACTAGTAATGCTAGATTCATTACATAAAAGATGGGTTAATCTTTTATATTCTCTAGAAATTGAAGATTTAGAAAAGACATTTAACCATCCTGAAACTGGTGAAACAAAACTTGCTGTTGCAATAGGACTATATGCATGGCATGGTCGTCACCATACCGCTCATATTACTTCTTTAAGAAAGCGTCTAAATTGGTAACATGGAGATTATATTAGAAAAGGTGACAGAAACTGATGCAGAAGTTATATTTCAAATGCAAATAGACTCATTTAGCTCTTTATTACATAAATATAAAGACTATGAAACAAATCCAGCAAATGAAACTATTGAAAAAACTATTTTTAGAATAAATAATCCCAGCAGTAATTTTTATAAGGTGATAATAGATTCGAAACTTGTTGGAGCGATATGTATATCCGCAAAAGAACTACCTTATAAATTTTGGATTAGTCCAATGTTTATTCATCCAATCTATCAAGGGAAAGGAATTGCTCAGAAGGTACTTATTTTAATTGAAGAAATGTTTCCAGAAGCACGAAGTTTTGAACTTGCTACGATTTTAGAAGAAGAAAGAAATTGTTTTCTATACGAGAAAATGGGGTATAAAAGAACAAAAGTAATAAAGAAATTAAATGATAAAACTACACTTGTTTATTACAAAAAAGAAAGGTAAAGCATTTAAAATACGCTTTACCTTTTTATGTTATTTTAGATTAAATATACAAAAATAATGTATGTTCTTCCAAAATGCTCGGGTTAGTAATTTCGAAAATGAATAAAGATTCAAAAACCACTACTTTGTCGTAAAGGTTACTAGCGCTTTTTGAATGCTTAAAATACTATCGTCACCTTTAAATTCTTTCGTAATTGGTTCCTCCATACTAGACACCCAAATTTTAAGTTCTGCATCTAAATCAAAATGCCCAGCCGTTTCGATGCTATATTGTGTAATACTTTTATAAGGAATAGAATGGTATTCTGTTTTTTTGCCAGTTACTCCTTGTTTATCTACTAATATAAGACGACGATTTGTAAATACGATTAGATCACGAATTAATTTATAAGCATGCTCTACTTTTTCATCGTCTAGCATAATCTTCTCTAAATCACGTTCTACACTTTCAGAACTCGTATTTGATGCATTTCCTAAAATACCGCTAAATAAACCCATATTAAATTCCTCCTTTAATATATGTGGAATGAATTACTTATATTGTAACATGTTACTCACAAAGATATTATCACATTACTTTAGTAGTTTCTGGTTATTGTTGTAATTAGTTTATATAACCTCATCTTAAAATCTTATGCTAATATGAAATTAAGAAAAAAGAAGCAGAGGGATATAGAATGAAGAATATCGGTTTAGTATTAGAGGGCGGAGGAATGAAAGGTTTATATACTGCAGGTGTACTCGAATATTTCATGGAAAAGAACTTATTCTTTCCATATGTAGTCGGCGTATCAGCTGGAGCCTGTATGGGAGCAACCTATTTGTCGCGTCAACAAGGGAGAAATAAGAAAGTAAATACAGAGCTAGTATCAGATTACAGGTATATATCTTATCGAAATTTAATTCGAAAACGCGAATTATTTGGAATGGACTTTTTATTTGATGAAGTACCTAATAAAATTGTTCCATTTGATTTTCAAACTTTCTTAAACTGTAATGAACAATTTGTTATAGGGACGACTGATTGCGAATCAGGACAAGCTGTTTATTATAATAAAACAGAACATGGAAATGATATTTTAAAAATCATCCGTGCATCCAGCTCTGTGCCGTTTATAGCACCTGCTGTAGAATATGATAATCGAAAATTACTAGATGGAGGAATTATAGATCCTATACCAGTTTTAAAAGCTCAAACTGATGGTTATGAAAAGAACGTTGTAATTATGACAAAGCCAGAAGGATACGAGAAGCAGCGAAATAAATTTTCTGGTCTAGCTAAAATTCTATATAGAAAATATCCGAAAATCGCAGAGAATTTAGTAGACCATTATCGTTTTTATAACGAGACGATATCTTATATGAATCAAGAAGAACAAAAAGATAATTTTTATGTAATTCAACCAAGTGTACAGCTTCCTATAAGCGGAATAGAAAGAAATAAGGAAAAGCTCGTTAATCTATATAATCTTGGGTATATCGATGCTCAATATCATTATGAAAACTTATTAAATTGGCTAGAGAAATAAAGGGGTGGTAGGTAAAAAGGTTATTTTTAATGAATTGCAGAACACGTCTAGTCCACTGTATAAACCGTTTCCGAATTGTGACATTCGAAAAATAAGAAAAGATTTTAATAATACGTTTACAGAAGATGATTGTATAAGCGCTGATTTAAATTATTATTGGATGCATACAGCAGGTACTTTAAGTTACGTGCTTAATAATAATGAACAGGAGATTGTGTTTAATCAAATTAAGTGGCTAAGAAAATCGTTTTTTGAGTGGTTTCCGCAATATCGTTTTCTAGAAACAGAGATTATGAATTATCCCATTTTATATAGAGATTTCATGAATTATGAAAAGACCCGTAAGCTATTACTTTATTATCTTACTGAACAAAAAACGTACAAGTGATGCTGCTTGTACGTTTTTTGTTCATAAAATATACAATATTAACACCTTGTCCATGTAGGTATTTTAACGAGAAAAAAGAAGTACATATAGAATATGTAAGAGGGAGGAGATAGAAGCTTGTTAGCTGTTTTCCTTTCAATTCATGTCCAACTCAAATATTTCAAGTAAAATTCGCTTCTAAATGGTATTATCAAATATCAAGAAAACTAATTTAGAAACGAAGAAGGGACAGGTTTAATATGGAAAACGTATCAAATGTAGATAAAGTAGAATCTATACAGTCTTTACAGTCAACAATCCGTAAACTTGAAAATGCGCTATCTCAGATGACTCAAAAAGGTGCAAATACTACATTAGTGAAAAAAAGACTCAAAGCAGCTAGTATCGGCTTAGCTATGTTAGAAAGTATTTGGAATCAAGAAACCCATCATTACACCCAAGAGGATTTAGCAGACGCTCGAAATGTTCTAATTGGTTTGTTGCCATCAATTGAAAAGATTTATGTTAAGTCAAAGCTTGGGAGTCCTCAAAGAACACTGTTAGAAAGAAGAATAAAATCATTGGAACTTTCTATTCAAGCAATTGATCATCTTTCTAATCAATAACTTCTCTAAACACATAACTTACGACTACTTTTATATAGGGATTCTAATGAAAAAACTACATATAGAATACTACAAAGGAGAAAGAGAGGTGATGGAGAAGGTACCAATAAAGCGTCTGTGTTAAAAATAGGTATGGACGTGCAGTATAGCAGTCGTTTTCCTTCAAATGATTATCCATCCGGAAAGATTGAAACATATTCTTTTTATAGTTCGATTTTAAATAACACACGTAAAATTCATATTTATACGCCTCATGATTATTCTCACACTTCACATCTTCAAGAACTTCTCATTGTATTTGATGGGAATTCATTCATAACCTTCCAATCGCAAAAACACTTAATTATTTAATTTACAAAAATGAAATCCCATCTTGTATTGCTGTTGCTATAGATCCTGTCGATCGATTAGAAGAGCTAACTTATAATGATAAAATGAATGCATTTTTCAAGGAGGAATTACTTCCGTGGTGTGCATCAAGAAGCAAAACATACAACAATTGCTGGTTTCAGTCTTGGTGGCTTAGCAGCTTTTTATGCAACACTTCAAAATCCACATGTTTTCGGAAATGTGTTGTCAATGTCTGGATCCGTACATTGGAAAAAAGATGATTATGAAAATGCAATTCCTTGGATTGAAAATCAAATTTAATCAATAGATTCTAATGCGACTCATCTCTATTCTTACATAGCAGTAGGAGAACTTGAAAACAAACCTCTTTTAACGGCTAATAGACGTCTGTATAAATCTTTAAAAGAAAAGGAATACCCAATTACTTATGAAGAGTTTCAAGGCGGTCATGATAGCGTGTGGTGGCGAGAAAAGCTATTCGAAGGATTAAGGGCATTGAATTTTACAAAAACGACACTAAAAAATAAAAAGGAGAGAGAAGCTATGAATCAAGAAGAACTAGATAAAAAACTAAAAAAGCAAGAGATTTTAGTAAAAGATGAGAAAGTTTGGTCGTATACGTATGAGGATCATATTAGTTCTATCGTTAAACAAGCAGAACAGAAAGGAGCTTTTGATAATTTACCTGGTAAAGGTAAACCTCTTAATCTCGATAAAGATCTTTCTTACAATCCTGAAAAACAACTTTATAGAACTTTAGCAAATAATCATGTTTTACCAAGGTGGATTGAGCTTTCAAAAGAAATTGACGATTTAAAAGAAAGACTAAAAGAAAATACAAATGCGGCAGAAGCAGCGGATTTAATTCGAACTATTAATAAAAAGGTTTTAGAACACAATTTACTTTGTCCACCAAGTGCGCAAAAAACGAGGGTGAAAACGGACTTTTAACAATTTTTCACAAAGCTATTTCTTGCTATATAATTAAGTAAGGCATTTTCAATTCATTACTAAAGGGAGGCAAATGTGATGAAGAATACGTATCAACTTCAAATTCCGACAGAACTAGAGCAGTATCGTAGTATTTTAGAAGAAAGTATAAAACCGTATGTTAAAGTGTCTGGAACATTAGCAGAGACAACACTTTTTGAGAGTAAGTTTGGTGGTTATCCGTATTTACCTATAGATCAAGAGCATCCTAAAGACTCAAATGGACAACCTATGATGCTACTTGCGCAGTTAAACTTTGAAGAAATTCCGCATGTTGAATATATGCCTCAAAAGGGAATGTTACAGTTTTTCGTAAGTGCTGATGATGAGCTTTATGGAGCAGATTTTGATCATCCAACAATCCAAAAAGACTTTCGAATTATTTATCATTCTACAATTATAGAAAATTTAAATAAGGTAATTACTGATTTTAGTTATTTAAACACTTTAGAATTAGAAGACTTTATCATACCTGAAGCAGCAAAACTGAATTTTGAGTTAGCTTATCAACCAGTAACACCAAGAGATTATCGATTTGAAATGATTTTTAGTGATAACATTGATTGGGAAGAAATTGTTGATGAAGAAAATAATACAGAATTAGGCGAACTGTATGATGATTTATGTAAAGATCAAGGACATAAAATTGGTGGATATCCATTTTTCACACAGACAGATCCGAGAGAATGGGAAGAAAAATACCAGCAACATGACATATTATTGCTGCAAATTGATACAGACGATTCATTAAATATTATGTGGGGCGATTCTGGGGTTGCTAATTTCTTTATACGTAAGGAAGAGCTGTTAAATCTAGATTTTTCCAATGTCATTTACAATTGGGATTGTTACTAGAAGATATAAATAAAATAATAGCAAATAAAAAATCTTCCTGAAGGTGAGGAGGATTTTTTTATGTTAAAAATAAGCGTTATGTTAACTAGGATAAGAAACAATGAGTGTAATGAAAGTCAAGCCTAAATAACAGAAATAACAACAAATAATGTGAAGTTGTAAAACGTGTGCAAATAGCAATAAATTCATAAAGTAAAACATAAAATATAATTATTAATTTATATTTTGTATAGAAATAATTTTTCTGTATAAAAAAATTTCTTGTCGATCAAAAATGTTTTTGATTCGATAATTCTTAATTGATTATTGATTTGAATTTGCTGTGATGGATTTATAGCAAAATAAATGATAAAAACTGTAGAAATTCGTTTAGATAAGATTTTGTGTAAATCTCACTAAAAATCTCTGTTTCGTCTCATTAAGTATAGTTTACTTGGTTTTTGATACCCGATATCGCTTTGTTTCTGTAACTACCTATAATATATATTATGTCTACTAGTAAAAAATAATAAACTTATTATAAGTTAGCTTAGTTTGGTATACTTCCCTTTTCTTTATTTATTAATGAAAAGTTCGTTGATGCTGGATTAGTATAAATAATAATTAATAAAACATAATAAAAAGCAACTTGTTTAATTATTAAATTTAAACAAGTTGCTTTGAAATTGACTAAACTATATTTATAATTTGTTTGCTTTAGGAATTACTTTGATTTTAATTAATAATTTATCGTGAATTTTAATTTTATAATTGAACTTGTTTGTGAATTATTCGATCATCATTACAATTATTCTTTTTCTTGAAAAATATTGTATTTACGCTTTAAATGCAAACCTTTATTTTTATAAATCCACTGTGAAAATTTATTAACATTATTTTTACCACTTAGGTAAATACGATATTGTTTTTCTTTGTCAACAAAACTTAATTGGAATTTATTATTCTCAAGGATATCTTTAAAAGAATTCATAAAATTATATGATCCTCCAACAAAGCTAACAAAGTATTTATGAGAATTAACATGACCATCCCCATCAAAATATCCACGAACAAAATGATGTAAATATTCTTCAGGCACGAATGGAAATTTAATATTTAATGATTTACATGGCATGATTCCATGTATGTTCATAAGGTCGTCTTTTATTGTTTTGCTATTAATGTTTAGCATATATACGTCTGTTTTTTTGTTTTGATAAAGTGGCTGGTTGGTGTTTAATTCTTTTTTTATATCTTCTAAAATATAACTTTCTTTTTGTGATATACTGACGCATTGATTTTCTTTTTGTATAACGCCATCAGCTGCTATAAATCCTAAAATATAAGCCATATTATTTGACCAAGTTTTAAAATAATTTTCTTTTATGTCATACTTTCTCTTCCAACTCCCTATAGCGCGCCTTGGGACGTTGCTGTCTGATAAAACCATACGAATATACCTTGCAGACACATTAGCAAGCATAGCGATTTCTGAGGTGCTCTTCCCTTCAGTATACAAATGCATGATTTCAGATTTTGATAGTTTACATTTTGATTTCTTTTTTCGCTCTATGTGCACTTACATCCTCTCCTTCCTTTCTTTTATTAGAGACATATTTTCTTCTATAACATACAATGAAACATATGTTCTTTGTTGCGTATAAGAAGGAATTTACTAAATAAAAACAATTTACATGTACTTAATATTTGTCTTAGCTGCTGCTATGCGATTTGTACTTTATAGATACAAATAATGAATTTGACGGATTTATGAAATAGAAGGCATTTTAGATGAAAGGTAAAATAATATAGTTTAAACTACAAATAGCTACAATAACAACATACGTAAATTGTTAATCGTAAAAAGGAGAACGAATGAATAAGAAATATACAAATCAAATTCATACTGATATGAGTTTTAAACCGAAAGATATTATAAGTTTAATGACGGATTACTTTAAAATAAAATCAAAGCTGCGTCCTATAAAGGATTTGCCTGTTGTTTTATCAAATAAAGATAATGAAGCGTTAGAGAGTGTTACATGGTTTGGCCATTCTGCTTCTCTTTTGAAAATAGAAGGTAAAAAACTGTTATTAGACCCGATGTTTGGAGATGCCTCTTCCCCATTTCCCTTGTTTAATAGTAAGCGTTATAGTGGTGCTTTTTCTTTAGAACGTGATGACCTTCAAGAAATTGATGCGATTATCATTTCTCATAATCACTATGATCATTTGAATTACAAAAGTATTATGCAGTTAAAAAATCGCGCAAAACACTTTTATGTTCCAACTGGAGTTGCACAATATCTTATTAAATGGGGTGTTTCACCTAGTAAAATTAGTGAGCATAATTGGTGGGACGAAATTACGTTTGATAATATTAAGTTAGTATGTGCGCCTGCAAGGCATTTCTCTGGACGTGGTATGACAGATAGAGATCGTTCATTATGGTGTTCATGGCTTATTCTTGGTCAAGAGACTAAAATTTTCTTTAGTGGTGATAGCGGTTATGCCCCTCACTTTAAGGAAATTGGTGATAAATACGGTCCATTCGATCTTACATTAATGGAATGCGGGCAATATGATCCGAGGTGGTCTGCTATTCATATGTTGCCTGAAGAAACGGTACAAGCTCATATTGATGTTAAAGGAGAATTACTTCTTCCGATTCATTGGGGTGCTTTTACGTTAGCATTACACGAATGGAGTGACCCGATAGAACGTGTTACGAAAGAAGCTAACCGTTTAGGAGTTAAAATTACAACGCCACAAATTGGCGAATCTATTACGTTAAAATCTACAGACTATCCTTTATCCGCTTGGTGGAAGGAAATTTAATTTTAAAATATAAAAAGAGCGAATCCTCTTATAAAGAATTCGCTCTTTTTTCTGTATTTAAACTTATTTCACTATATTGGATCTCCCACTATCTAATACTCTATTTGCTGGTACACTGGACATTTCAACCACTGTATTCATACTCTTATCAGTCAGTTCAATGAGTTCGTTTTCATGTTTTATTTTATTTAAATCCCACACCATCCCATGAAATTCATTATGTTGACCACTTACCTGTATAATGCTTTTTGTTTTATTTGAAGGCTGTATTTGAAGGTTTGTAAATTGATTCCCACTAATTTCATTTGGCGTAGTTACTTGACTATCCATATAAATCATATTTACACAGTCTTCTAAAGAAAAGTTCATAAAACGATTGGCATTTATCCAAGCTTGTCCGGTGCTCGGTTTTTTCGCTACTAATTTCAGTCCAGTTTCCATTCCTACAACTTTAATATTTTCGAAGTTAACAAACGAAATTTCATTTTCTTTTCCAGCAGAGTATAAAGAAATTCCGGTACCTTTATTCGTTTCCGTCCAATTGATAATATTTATATCTTTTATTTGTGTTTTGTTCCAAGTGTTATAATATTTATTTTTACCGTCTAAATAAATAACTTCAGAGTTAAATTTAGGATCGTCAATAGTTATATACGCTCCTTCAATGGATGCGTTTTTCTCTAGTTCTAAAACTCTAAAGTTTCCCTCAACTACAAATTGGGATCCATAACCAAATAATAATTTCACACCTTTTTTAACAATGATTGGTGACGTGATTTTATACTTTTTATCATCAAGCAATACAGTTTTAATTTTACTAGACTCTGCTTTATTAATAGCAGATTGTATTTTTATTGAATCATTTTCCCCTTTAAAGTTTTCTACATACAAGTTAGTACTTTTAGCTGCATAGTCTTTTTTGTTGTATTGATAAAAAGCAAAAATAATTAAAACTATACCAATGAGTAAAACAATTATTTTCTTCATCGTACTCACCCCATATCGATTAATCTATGGCTTTTATATTCAGGTTATTATTATTTTGCTTTGTATTTCAGATTACCATTGCTGCTTTGTCTATTAATCCCTTCCTCTATCCTTAATAAGCTCTTACTGGCGATATAAGATGTACTGTTGCAGATTGCTCTCCTGCTTCAATCAATATCGGTCGCATAGAACCTCCAAAACTTAAAGTAATCGTTTCTTCTTTTATTGCTCTTAAAGCATCAACCATAAAACGCCCATCGAAAGATATATTTAATTGTTTTTCACCTTGAATCGCATCTATTTGTTGCGTTTCAGATATTTTCCCAATTTGAGAAGCGTTTGAAGAAATTTTAATTGTGGATTCGTTTATGATTTCTAAGTTAACATTGTTATTAGCCCATTCACTTGCTAATAAACTTGATCGGTCTACACCTTGTAATATCTTTTTTCTATCTACGTTAATAATCGTTTTAAAATCATTTGGAATAAGGTTAGAAATATTAGGATATTTCCCTTCAATTAGTCTTGAATATAATGTAGTTGTTCCGAGCGTAAATATAATATGACTCTCTGAAAGGTAGATATATACGAATTCCGAATTGCTGTTCATTAATTTTAGAAGTTCACTAATGGTTGCGCTTGGTACAATACAATTTGCTTTTACATCTGAGGAAAGTAATGTTTCGCGTATCGCTAGTCTATGTGAGTCAGTTGCAGCACAAATTAACTTATTATTAGATAACTCTATATGCACCCCAGTAAGAACAGGTCTAGATTCATTTTTTGCTACCGCAAAGACTGTTTGTTTAAATACTTCAATCAATTGCTCTGTCTCTACCTTGATTTCTGCATGATTGTCTATAAGCGGTACATTCGGAAACTCATCTGCAGGAAATCCATTTAAACTTAATGTGATTTCTTCTGATTGTATCTTAATAGTTTGCTCATTCTTACTTTTTATTGCGATATCACTTGGCATTTTCTTTATTATTTCAATGAAATACTTTGCAGGTACAACAATAGTTCCTACCTTTAAAATAGTTGCAATCTTTTCGTCTTCAATTGAAACAGGAATGAATTTTTCAATAAAAATATTTGAGTTACTTGCAATTAAAGTAATTCCAGATTGATCTGCAGTTATTTTTATACCAGATAATATAGGAATTAAAGATTTTGTTGATATTGCTTTGTTGACTTCTGAAAGTGCTTGAGTGAATTGTTTGTGATTAACGATAAACTCCATGTTTCCCCCGCCTTACATGAGATAATATTTTTATGAAGATTGATGAACGATTGTTCCGTTAAAAAAATAAGGTACTGTTTCTTTCTTTTGTAATAAATATAGTAAATGTTCTGGTATGCGTAAATACGGTGCTGCTATATGTAATTCCATCCAAGTAATCTCTTCGATTTCTTTTGGCCTTGATATATATGTCTCCCCGCCGATTATTTCGCCTAGAAAATTAAAGAAAATTGCATGATGATCTCTTTCCTCGAAAAAGGCTTCACTGATAGAACAAATCCCGTTTACGTTTATATGTAACCCTGTTTCTTCTTTTACTTCTCGAATTACTGCTTCTTCTAATGTTTCTCCTAGTTTAACTGCGCCACCTGGTAATGTATAATAAGAACCATTTTCCCCTTTGTTTTTTACCATTAAGATCTTTTCATTAGTTTTATCGTACAAAATCGCGTATGTAACATTAACTTTTTTCATATGTACCTCCTCTATTTTAAATAAAAGGAATTTTCTGTCTTCTATTCATTCTACCATTAACTCCTTTTAATATATATAAGTTAGTTAGTTAAGTCTTGCCTTTACCGCTATTGTTGGAGTTAATAAGAATAGGCTACTGATATAAAAAAAGAACGTACCTTAGGAAGATTATCCAAAGTACGTTCTTGCAGTTTTAGTATAAAAATTGATTCAATTAATACTGAAATTAATAATAACCTCGCCCTTATTGCATTTGTATTTCAAATACTAACGTTAACAAATTCTATATACTTTTTAACCGTTTTTCTAAATAATAATGATTATGTCCTTTCGGATGATCTTCACTTACTCCAATTACTTTATATCCATGTTTCTTATAAAAATCAGGTGCTTGGAAACTAAAAGAATCTAAATTAATTAACCTACACCCTTTTTCAATTGCAAATTCTTCAATAAGCTTTATTAACTTGCTTCCGTAACCTTCATGCCTATATTCTTCAGAAACCCATAGAAAGTCAACGTGTACATGGTGCCAAAAAGTTATTGCCGTTACCCCACCTACTATTTCTTCTTTTTCATTTCTTACTATGAAACTAACCTTTTCTGAAGGTGTTTTTTCTTCATCTGCAAGATATTTTTGATTGTATTCAATTACTTTCTCTCTTATGTAATCACTATCTTCTTGTACCCATTGCTGTACTATTTTCATTTTAAGTGTCACGCTCCTTTTTACTTATCTATTCAATTTTATAATGAAATTGTCCTGTCTTTAATAAGTTCGTAAAGAAGCAAAGTTAATGGAATAAAAAAGAGCCCTAACATGAGGACTCTTTTTAAAATTAAGCTAATTTCCGATGTAAATGTTTTAGTTCCTTTTTCTTTTCTACATTTGGTGGGCGGATTAATATTGAAATAATGAAGGAAATAACACTTAAAACACCGATTATAATGAAAGTTGGTTGAAATCCCCCGAGTATCGCTCCAATAAATGATCCTGCAAGCGCACCAAATCCGAAACCTTGGTAGACAATCCCGTAATTTGTACTATGGTTTTTTAATCCAAAGAAATCTCCGACAATAGCTGGGAATATAGTTATATTACCGCCGAAGCAAAAGGCGACACTTGCTACACAAGCAAAATAGATTCCGTAATTTAGCGGAATAAAACTTAAAGTAAAGACTGACAATCCTATAATAATAAACGTTGCAGAGACAATTTTCATTCGGCCGATTTTATCTGATAACGTCCCAAGAATAATTCTACCTACTGTATTAAAAATTGCAATCATAGCAACGGCGTTTGCAGCGGTTGCTGCGCTAAGTCCAACGAGTTGTACACCGATATCTTTTACCATACTGATTAAATACAAACCACCCATACACGAGGTGAATAACATAAAAAATAGCAGATATACTTGTTTCGTTCGCATCATTTCACGCGGAGTATAGTCATTGTGCAATGTTTCAGTTACAGCATTACTTACAATTGCCTCACGTAAGAAGAACGATCCGATTAATACTAAAAGTAACACGATAATGCCCCAATATAAGAATGCTTGTGATACACCAAGATTATCGATAAGATTTCCGTTTATATATCTAAAGATTAAGCTGCCCATTCCATAAGCTGATACAGATATACCTGAAATAAGCCCTTTCCGATTTGGAAACCATTTAATTAAATTAGATAGTGATGTAATATAAGCTGTTCCATCCGCATAACCAACAACGACACCAGCTAATAAATATAAGAGTGGTAAGGAAGAAACTTGTGAACTAAGTATTAAGCCGAGTCCTAAAACAATTCCTGCAGTAGCAATAAGTTTCCGAAGTCCTAATTTTTTCTGCAATTTTGCTGCAAATAAAGTTGAGAATGATAAAGAAAAACTTGTTATAGAGAAAGTTATCGCTACTGAATTAAGATTCCATCCAAACTTACTTACAAGGGGTTGATTAAATAAACTCCATGTATAAATTGTTCCAAGGCCAATTTGAACAATGATTGTACCTAGAACAATTAGTAACGGATTTATAGAAGTTTGTTTCATACTAACTGTCCCCTTCTTTTATCTTGACATGGATTTTCACAGTTAGTATATCCATCGTAATTTGCAAGATACTGTACGGAAAATGGTAATTAAGTTCATATACACAAAAAGACACTTCATAAAGAAGTGTCTTTTGCAGGTTATATCAGATGTTTCTAAAGAAAGCTTTGTTAAGATAAGCCATTTTCAAATGCTTATGTATATATGTTATCAAATAATTTCTTATATGTGATGAGACTTAAGACGTATTTTTCATTCATCATATAGTCGGATGAAAAATTAATATTCGATTTCATCAAAATCCTCCGGCTGCGGTACAGTTTGCATATTAGCTGCATCTTTAGGATCGCTATAAATTGCATTTTGCTCTGTATTTACATCTTTTATATTTTGTTTTTTATTTTTGTTCACTTTATCTTTCACTTACAATCACTCCTTTTTGTTATAGGAGTAATTATGCCCTATTACCGTTACTAAATGTATCAGCGACTAAATTACTAAATTCACGTAAATAATATAAGTAATTATCACCGCCGTAGTTATATCTTTTGTTATACATTTTTGCAACAACTACATTATATTCAGGTATTACTAAAATAGTCGGTCCAGTAATCCCTAATATTTGATATGACCCTTTTGGAACACGTTCACCAAGTTCGCTTAATTGTGCAGGTTCATTTTGAACGAACCAAAACAAGCCATTTTGTGGTAGCTCTTTATTTACATATGTTGGACTCTGCAAACTCGTAGCGATTTTTATAACTTCTTTTGGAACAATT
This sequence comes from Bacillus sp. RZ2MS9, assembly GCF_001816185.2. Taxonomy (NCBI): domain Bacteria; kingdom Bacillati; phylum Bacillota; class Bacilli; order Caryophanales; family Bacillaceae; genus Bacillus; species Bacillus sp. RZ2MS9. The sequence goes on along the minus strand of NZ_CP049978.1, from coordinate 2,605,907 downwards.
TGCTTACCGTTTATCACACCTTGATTTAAATGAAGATTGCCCCAATAAGCAAATTCTCTAGCTGAGACAAACAGATTTTTTTCAGTACCGTCATCTACCGTACCAATTTCACTAGTCGCGTCTTCATTTGGATTATTAACAACGTCAACTAAATTTTCATCTCGCTGAACTCTCCAACCTGTTTCTTGAAAATTAGCAGGCTTAAAAACACGCTCCTTTAACAATTCAGGAAAACTTTTGTTATATAGCTGATAAATAAGACGTGTCATCATTCTTACATTAATATCTCTATATGCCCATGCTTGTCCCGGTTCAAATTCACGAAAAATTGTCCCGTCATTCATTTCTTCTAATCCGTGCGAATGTGTTACTAAATGTCTTATCGTTGTTTTACCAAGCAATGCAGGATTAAAGTCTTTAAAATATTTTATCGCTTCATCATCAATAGAGTTTATTTTCCCCTCGTAAAGCGCATACGCTATCATTAATCCTAAATAACTTTTTCTAGCAGAAGCAACGTTGAACTGCGAAGATGCGGTTACTTTTTTATTAGTCGATGTATTTGAGTGATAACCGCTATAATGCTCTAATACGACTTTATTATTTTTTATAATACAAATTGCTGTAGCAGAACTATGATTTTTTTCTTTTATATTCTCTACCCAAGAAATCAACTTATCATATGTATACAAATAAATCCCCCTTAATACACATCAAAATTACAGCATGAAAGAAAAGTATAAACAGTATTTACACCTTTCTTTCATATAAAATATTAATGATGTACTATATTTAAATAATCCACCAGTTCCAGCAATTAAAGCAACCAAAACATCCGGCACAACCTACGCAACCACCACATCTGCCACCGCCGCAACCGCCACAGCGTCCACCACAACCTCCGCATCCGCCACAACGACGTGCATCGCCTTGGATGTAATAATATGGATATTGGCTTTGTTGTTGATCCCAATACACAACATTACCAGTTTGATAATCATTAAGGTTTAATGTTTGTAATTCATGTTGAAACTGATTCATTACGAACCCCTCCATTTATAAATATAAATTTCGCCCAAACGTTAAAGTTTATATATTTTTGTAAACAAAATAGAAACAAGACTATAGACTAAATGCGTACATCAACAAAATATGAACTTACACTAGGTGATGTACCTTGTTTTTCAGCCTATTTTCTTTATATTTATTCGATGGACGTATTTACTATAAATAAAGTGATTTAAAAATTACTAATCCAACAATTTAGTAGTTCATCACTTAACTTTCTTTCTAGTAATTCCTTCACTAAAGGCATTGGCATGATTTCATAATGATTTAAGGCTTCTTTATTATAATCTATCCAGTGAAATGCTAAATGAGACTCGCTCGATTTCGGTGTTAAGTCCGTATGTAAATCTTGTGACTCTACTTCAAAAATGTGATTAATTTCATGATGGAGCACTTCTTTATCTTGCCATTGATTTTCTATGACTCCTAAAAATTGTTGTATACTACAGTTTACTCCAAGTTCTTCTCTTAACTCTCTTATTAATGCATTCTCTACTGATTCTCCAATTTCAACATGGCCACCAGGTAAAAAATAATGATGGCCGATATATTCAGCAACTAATAATTTCCCATCTTTTATCATGACTGCTCGTACAATATGATGGAATTTACTTTTCAATTGAAATCCCTCCTAGTTATTCAATGTATAGTTGCTCAAAATAGTCATTTAGTATTGGTATAATATAAATCATAGGTGTTTCATACGGATGAATATCATTAATAACTTCAAGAGCATCTTTTACAAGTTCTCGTTTACACTTTATTTCAACTTTACATTCTTGCCCTTCGCATATTCGCCCAATTTCTCCATTAAGAGGAGATGCTTCGTCTAAAGGTCTCCAATATCCTTTCACTGAACTATAGGAAAGGCAATGGTCATATTCGCCCGTTTTACATGCTCCAATTTTATTTAATTCATCCCTTAATGTTTCAATATATTCTTCAGGAATGAACACTTCAATTTTCACTTCAGTAAATTGCATATTTCATTTACACCTTTACTTCCTAATAGTTAAACAAATAAACGATATACTTGCTCACCATCATACTCTTGTCCTAATGATATGAAACCATATCGTTCATATAATTTCTTTGCAGAGAGATTATCTTTATGTACTGTTAATCTTATTTCTTTACACGATTTAAAAGTATTTTTTATTATATTAATACTTTCTTGTAATGCTGCTTTTCCATAACCATTACCTTGCTGCGATTGATCAATAATAAATCCGTTAATCCAATACATATCCGATGTCTCTCTTACAACAGCATGCATAACAAAACCAACCATAAGGTCACCATGGTATATAGCGAATGGTATGTACTCTACATTGTCACCATCTGGTTTTATATATACTTTAGCAAGCGAAACTGCTACGGGTGGAACAAATTTCAACTGATTTTCTTTAACTTGTAGCTTTAATGCTTCTTCCCAATTTTCTCTCGTAACAACCTTTAACTGGATATTCAATATTGTAAGCTCCCTTATATAGAGGATGTATGTTTATATTCAACGCATTGAAATAATTCCCTTTTTCGACAACAACTTATAACATAATTTTTATAAAATCTTGAATGAATTTTTCTGCATCTATTTCTAAAGCTATACGGGCTCCTTCAGATATAGAGCTAAGGCGAAAATCAGCAAATGTTTGTCCTTTCGTATCTCCGTATGTATCAACATTCACTGTACGATGTACAAATTCAAAAAAGTTTGGATTTACTAATCCACTTATAGCAACCACATCATGAAGCAATGGCCCTTCGATAGATGGATTAAGTTTTTGGTATGCAGAAAAATAGTAATCATACATTGGTTTCATTATCGTATGGAATGGATTCTTTGAATTAGCTTGAATATAGTCAAACACATTTGGTGTTAACACAGCTTTGTTTGTTACATTTAAAGGGAATATTAATAAATTCTTTGCTTGATGGAAAACAATTTTACTTGCTATAGGATCTCCATACACATTTGCCTCTGCTAACGGCGTAACGTTTCCTACTTCTAAAAAAACACCACCCATGAAATAGATTCCTTTTACATTTAGCATTAAATCATTCCACAAATTAAAAGCAATTGCTAACGAGGTAGATCTTCCTACATCAACAATCGTTAAATCTTTTCCGTACTTTATAAGAATCGCAGCAATACTGCCAAAATTGTATATTGGAATAGATAATATATTTTCTGGAACATGGATGGGCCCTAATCCTTCTGCTCCGTGAATTTCAGGATAGTACGTAGTGATTTCTTCTGTAAGTGGTTTTGTTGCACCACTAATGACAGGAATGTCTTGTCTATTTGCTAACTGTAAAATATACGCTGCATTATGTGCAGCATGTATATGCTCAACATTTCCGTATCCAGTTACAATACCGACAATTTCAATTTCGGGATGCAGTAAGCCATACATAATGGCAAATGAGTCATCAATACCTGGGTCTCCGAAAAATAATACTTTTTCCAAGAAATACGCTCCTCTCACGAAAAAAACGAGTCATTAGTAACTATGTATATGAAAAAAGCAAGTATATCTATGCAAATTTTAGAATGGATAATGTTTTACAAAATATTAAAAAGGAACTAGCGTATGCTAATTCCTTTCTTGAGTAACCATTCTCAAATTTAATTAATTATCGTATCCTTCATAAATTGCATCATTTATTTGATTTTGTATTTTTGTATCATCAGGTACAGGTTTCCACCAATTTCCTGTAATGAATAACATAGTTAATAAATTATAACTATCACTAAAATAACTTTCTCTCTTATTCTTCATCCAATCCCAACCGCTATTTACCCACTTTTGATTATTGCTACTTGTTATACTTGCAGCAATAAACGGTGAAACAAATACAGCAGTTGAATAACTACCAATATTAGATCCATTTAATTGATAACCATCCACAATTTTAGAAGGATTTCCATTCGTTTTATTTTGAATCCACGAAGAAACTTTATCAGAAATGACTTTACTTCTTTTCTCGCCGTACATCGCATAGTCCATTACAATTCTCAATGGTACCCGACTAGCATTGTAATAATATGCATTTGTATATTCTGACTCCTCTAAGAAGTCTTTAGGTGCGGGTTGTGGTGGGTTTTTTACAACGAAATCTGAAATAAGTCCTGTATTTGGAGAGTACTTATTACTAAATTGCGTATAAACATCGTACAAATTATTAATAACAGTAAGCCAAGTTTTATCACCTGTAAATTCATAAAATGCTCTAAGGTGTGACATCATCCAATCAGATGGTCTCGTATCAAGTGAACTTTTAGAATCCCAATCTCCTAAATTTAGTCGGTTATTATTTGTAACATTACTAGCTTTAATACCTTTTGTAATCATGTCTTTTGCTTCTTTCAAATAATTCACTGTTCCATTAGATCCCCACTGCTTATGAGCAAGAAGAAGAGAATACGCAATATCTAAATCTCCATCAGTAGCAGAATCAAAATGACCTTGTGCTTTTTTACTATCTGCGACAACCCATCCCATTAAATTAGGATTTTGAGAACTTTTAAAAGTTCTTGCTGTTTTAAATAAACCGTCATAGATTTTTTGAGCATTCGAATCATAACCAGCCATTAATACTGTAATTATCATCCCATACCCTTGACCTTCTGAAGTTCCAAGTGGCTTAAACCCATCAGCATCACCTGTAATCTCTCCTTTTACATAATAACCACCAGGTAAAGAAGATAAATCATTTTTCAAATATTTCTTTTTCCAATTATCGTAGTAACTTCTTACAGAAGCATTTAAACTTTCCTGTGTAACATGATTCGGTTTTATAACACCTGCATAATTAACTTGCTGCGGAAATGGTTTCATTTCCTTTGCAGCAGCTACTTGTTGATTAACTACGGGAATAGAATTTTGTACTGAATTGTCCGTTACACTTGCTGCGAAACTAAAATTAGAAAAACTAGCTAGTCCAATTCCTACAATAGAAATACATGTGAAAATTTTTCTTTTTCCATTCATTATGTTGTCAGCTCCTTTTAAAATGCTTACTACATAAAATGTAACATACAATATTTAACTGAAATACAAAATATTATATTTATCAACATAAGAAAGAAACTATATAAAAAAGTATCTTAAAGTCATTATTGAATTACATTATACGGATTGATTATTTGCTAAATTCCTATGTTTTTCTTTTCTTAATACTGGTATATGAGCAATCACAATTCCAAGTATAGTAATCACTCCGCCAATTATCGAAACTAAAGTTGGCACTTCTCCTAACCATATCCAAGCAATAAAACACGCAGTTATTGGCGTTAAATATAGAGAACTTGTTGCTTCAGAAGCACCAGCACGAGATATAATATAGGCCAATGCAATATACGGGAGTACTGTTGGAAAGACACCTAAATATATAACGCTCAAGTTAACTTCAAGAGGAGCTGCTAATATTTCTTGATAAACTCCGGGTAAGAAAATAAGCATACATATAGTACTAGACAAAATTGTATATATGGTAAATGGTAAGAAGCCGTATTTTTTTAAGTAAGATGTTTGGAAAACGAAAAATAGACTTTCTGAAATCGCCGCTAATAATATAAATAATCCCCCGCTATTTAATTGAATAGCGTCGCCTTGGCTAAATGAAATTAAGACAATTCCCGCAAAACTCATTACACCACCAATCCAGCCATTTAATTTCATTTTTTCATTCAAAAAAACAAAAGCAAGAATTGCCGTCACTATTGGAGTGACTGAAATTATTAAACTTGCAGATCCAGCATTTACTGTTTTTTCGCCGTAGTTTAATGCGATGTGATAAATAGTAAACCCTAAAGCACCAAATATAAAAATTGCTGGGATATCCTTTAAATCCGGTAGTCGTAGTTTGTATATAAATGAAAATAACAAAAGTATAAATGAAGCGATTAATAAGCGTAGTAAAGTAAGGTGTTCAGGCGTATAAGATTCAAGCCCCATACGAATTGCTGGAAAAGCAGTTCCCCATATAAGAATTGTAAAAGCATGAGCACATATAATGCGTAAATCCCATTTTTTATTATGCATGTTTTCTCTCCCTCCCTAATAAACCAACCATTTTTAAATTACCAATTATTTCTTTTCATCATATTTAATAGTTGATACAATGTCTTCAACCAGTTATTTATCGGAAAAACCAACCACTTTGAATCTTTTAAATAAACGAGGGAGTTTTTTATATGACAAACGATAAAAAAGTGCCCAAATATCGGCAGATAATAGACTATATGAAAGAAAAAATTGAAAACGGAGAATGGCCAATTGGAAGTAAAATCCCTAGTCAGCGGCAGTTAGCAAAATTATTTCATGTAAATCGAAGTACTGTAATAACTGCGCTAGATGAACTTATGGCAGATGGTTTAATTCAAGGACAAATCGGAGCAGGAACAATTGTAACAAATAATACATGGTCATTATTAGCAACTAATCCCCCGCCCGATTGGAGTGAATATGTAAAGGCAGGTATTCATAAACCAAGTAAGTTAATGGTGCGAGAAATAAATGCAGCAGAAGCAAATAAAACGCTTATCCATCTTAGTAAAGGTGAACTTGCACCTCATCTTTTCCCGCTCGAAACTATGCAATCTATAATAAAAAAAGTCAGTGAGGAATTAGATTATTTCGGATACGAAGAACAAAAAGGTTTTTATCCGTTACGTGAAGCAATAAGCAAATATGTAAGATCATTTGGAATACATGCATCACCGGGTTCTATATTAATAGTGTCTGGTGCACTCCAAGCATTACAATTAATATCAATTGGTCTTTTACATAGAAAATCAACTGTTTTACTTGAACAACCTTCTTACTTATATTCACTTCATGTTTTTCAATCAGCAAATATAAATTTATCCGGTATATCAATGGATTATCACGGTATTTTACCTAATGACTTATTAAAACGAATTAAATATAGTCAAAAGAATAATATTTTATACTCAATCCCTTGTTTTCAAAATCCAACGGGGATATTGATGTCCAAAGAGCGAAGAAAAGAAATATTAAAAATATGTGAAAAAGAGCAGTTGCCTATCATCGAGGATGATATTTACCGGGAGTTATGGATTGATGAATCACCTCCAGCTTCTTTAAAGTCGATGGATAAACATGGACATGTATTATATATTGGTAGCCTCTCTAAAACACTTAGCCCTGGACTTAGAATTGGATGGATAATTGGACCTGAGCCTGTTATTGATAGGTTGTCAGATATAAAAATGCAAACAGACTATGGATCGAGTTCTTTATCTCAAAGAGTAGCTGCTGAATGGATAAATGAAGGTTTTTATGAAGAACATGTAGCAAACGTAAGAATGCACCTGAAAGAACGAAGACAAATAATGATACGAGCTTTAAATAAATATTGTGCAGATATTGCATCGTGGGATATTCCTAGTGGTGGAGTTTTTATATGGCTAAAGGTTGTACATAACATTCCGATGAAAAAACTATTTTCAGAGGCACTATCAAAAGGAATTCTTTTAAACCCGGGACGTATTTATGAAGAAGAATCAGATCAGTACATTCGTTTATCATATGGATATGCTTCTCCAGAACAAATGACTTACGGGGTTAAATTGCTCAGTGAATTAATTCGGAAGTTAACAGCATAAAAAAATCCTCTTTTGTTTTTGGAGGATTTTTTTACGTATCTTATTTACCACAATTTCATTTCCTGCCCTAATAAAATAAGTTCTTCATAAGGATCTCCGTCAATATTTAATACTTGAGCAAAAGCAGGTTCTGTTTTTAAACCTTGTTCCTTTAAGTGAATAACTTCTTCCCTTATATGAGGATGCTGCATTAATAACATGTGCTCCACTATCATATGTCTATATGCATTTTGATTACGCACTGGCTTAGGTTGAGCAAATAATTCAAATTCAAAACCTTCGAATTCAAAATTCACCTTTATCGATTCAGTACCTTTCATTTTTTTCTTTTTTATGTTGAACCCTCTATAAGAACCATATAAAGATCTCATTTCTTGCTCAAAAACATCAAAGTTATATACTTCCATTACAATATCTAAGTCAGATTGAGGAGTATCAATTCTTATCGGGATTGTCCCGCAAAGAACGGGATTATATAAAGCTAAATCCTCCATTATGTTTAGGCTATTCAAAACATCATATATTTTTTGTTGCTTGTCATTGCCCGATTGTAAATATGTAATAGATGTAAACATGGAAGTCTCTCCTTCATTTCACGTAATACGTGTCTCACTAAACTCAAGAAAAATTTGTCCGTTTAAACTTGTTCTTGAAGTACCTTTACTTCAATATATTAAAGTGAATAAACAATATGTTTCAACTTTTCTCCTATGCTGCAATACTATAAAAATAAAAAGGGAGGAATTATGATGAGCATTTTCAACATTCTTTTAACCATCCACATATTATTTGGAACGATATGTTTAATAACTGGGATAATAGCGATGGTTGCTCAAAAGAAGAAAGGTAAACATACGGAATGGGGTGAAATATATCACGCATCCTATGTCGTTATCACCGTTACTGCCATTATATTATCCATTATAAACTGGGATAAAATCGCATATTTATTTTATGTAGCAATTTTCTCTTATTCATTTGCGATTTATGGATACCTCGCACGAAAAAAACGTTGGAAAAATTGGCTCCATCACCACATTAGAGGTATGTTAGGTTCTTATATAGGTGCAGTCACCGCACTTTTAGTAAATGTCGGCATCCATATTCCCATTATAAATTTACTTCCGCCAATATGGTTTTGGTTTTTACCCACCTTAATTGGTATCCCCCTCGTAGCCAGTGTATCAAAAAAATATAAAAAGCGTAGTTGAAATTAATTACATTTTGATTACTTTCTGATTATTAGAATGAAAAATTATAATCTATGTATCACGAATGATATCATGAGTGCTCGCCCTATGAATATTTAAAATAAAATGCCGCCCAACAGGACGGCTCTTATTTTTACTTTACAAACGTAACATATTCACCAGAAACCCATTGATTTCCACCAACATTATACCAACCATCTTTATATCCAAATGATTGATATTTTTCACCTTGATACACGTTTTTCACAATGCCGTAATTTGTTCCTGGGCCGGTACGAACACGTAATACATCAGCGATTATAGTAACTACACCTATACCCTCATTTGATGATTGTGAAGGTGTTGGCACATTTCCTCCCGTATAACGAATATATGATGGATCGTTAAAAATCCACTGATCGCCACCGAGATTTAACCAGCCATTTGATTGCCCAAATACTTTGTAGGACTCTCCTTTCCCTAATTGACGAATAACGCCATATCCAGTACCAGGTCCTTTTCGTAAATTTACATTACTACCGTTAATATAAGCAATCCCTACACTATCATTCGACGTGGGAGGAGCCACTACGTTTTGAGCACCTTTTCCAAAAGTATCCGTTCCATATCCTTTGTAGTTATATTGCAAATGCGGGCTATCCACAAATCCTTTCCAGTCACCGCCCCATTCAAAACCAATTTGTTTAGCATAACGAATTGCTGATGCCCACGGTTCTTTATTATAGCCATTCCAATCTTCTGTACCATTCGACTGAATTGGAACAAAATCTAATGCCTGTCCTACTAAGTGATATGAGCGCATCGTTTGTGATGCTCCTTTACGAACATATTCACGTTGTTGCTCGACCGTTCGGATTGTTTCATAAATTAATACTTCAATTCCATTGTCGATACAGTACTGATACCACTTAAAAGCTGCAGCTTTCGTATTATCCGCTAATTTATTCAGATTACTTACATTTCTATTGTGGTATTTCAATATGCAACATCTCCTTTTCTATTATCCTATGCAAAACTCTTCTCACGGGTTGTACATATACCTACAACGATACGAAGTACAAATACATAGGAAGCCAATTCAGCTAAAAAGGTTTTCACTTCTAGCTTCAAACTTTGTAAGTTGAAATCGAAGCAATAAAAAAACCACAACCTAAGTCTTCCAGTTGCGGTTTTTGGTATTTTCTTTTTATATGCTACATGCCTTCTTGCATTGATAATCCTAATATACAGGTTGTGTAAATTTTCCCTTTATGAATAACACTTCTTATTCATGACTTTTCAAATCCAATAATATTGAATGTAAACGATCCGGATCATTAGTAAACATCCCATCGACTCCCCATGAAAGTAACTTTTTCATATCTTTTTCATTATCTACTGTAAATGGATGAACTTCTAATCCGTTTTTCTTTATTTTATTTACATAATCTGAATCAATATATTTGTAATTCATGCCAAGACCTATGCAGTACATTTTATACTTTTCTATCTCTAATTTTGTTAATTGAACTGCTTTTTTATAAGGTAATAATTGTACTATGGATATATTACTATTTAAGCTATGAATCTTTTGTAGACTTTCTTCACTAAACGATTGAATAATAACTTTATCCTGTATTTCGTAGTGATTAATAATTTCTAATAATTTTTCTTCCATTCCTGGATATTCATCAGGTGTTTTTGTTTCAATATAATAGTTCGCGTTATGCCCAAACGTTTCAATAATTTCTGTTAATGTTGGGACTTTTGCATTTTCAAATTCTTTCTTTGCTAAGTTCGGATATTTTTCATTGAAAAGAGAGCCAGCATTTAGTTGCTTTATTTCTTCTAATGTATGCTCTTTTACCAGCCCAGTACCATTCGTTGTACGGTTTAATATTTCATCATGCATAGCCACTAAATGTCCATCTTTTGTCATTTGAAGATCAATTTCTATATAATCTCCATTCATTTGTTGGCCTAATTGATATGCTGCTATTGTATGTTCAGGTGCATACGCAGAAGCACCTCTATGTGCGATATTTTTTATATGATTTGATTGATTAATAGCTTTAGTATACTTATGTTCATTTATTTTCTGAAAAACAAAGATACTTATTACTATAAAAATTATTGTAACGAGATATATCTTTTTCATAACGATTTATAAGCTCCTATATAAAGACGATTTAACTTGAATGATTTACTCAATTAAATGTCGATTTTCCAATACAGTCATTTTGCCAATAGCTTGAAATCCCGATTTTTTATAAATGTTGATTCCATCGGGTGAAGCTTGTAACACACAATACATATTTTTTAATTTTTGTGCTTCTTGCAGAAGGAAATTGAACATAGTAGATCCGAATCCTCGTCCTCTCATTTCCTCTTTAGTTGCGATGTCATAAATACCAATACTATCTTTTGAACATATCAATGAACCAACAGTTACGACTTCCCCTTCATAAAATCCTAAAAATAGTTTCATATTTTCACTGTTCCATAAATCAAGATTAGAAATTTGATTATAGAATGCTTGTACATGTATACCTTCTTCTGATGTGCCGAATAGATTAGCTAACATTTCTCCAAATTTTTTTATTTGTGCAGGTGAAGATGCCTGTCGAATTGTAAAACTTACTGGCATGTTTATTATTGGAGAAATTGTTTTTAAGCCTGCTACCATCGCAATATTCTGTTCCGCTTCTTTTAAACCGATTTTATTTAACTTGCTTTTTATATCCCGCTCTTGCTCTTCATCCCATAACCAAACACTCATTGGAAATTTCTTTTGATTATAGTAGTCTACCTCCTTATATAATTTCTCTATCCCTACCGTTAAATTATTGTTTAGTAGAGTAATGACATTGAATGTATCTGCAGGTAATCCGCAATCAACAGCAATATAATCTTGCGTTTCTTTTATACTCATTCCGGGCACAAATTGCGCAACATATGAAGTTTTAAATGCAAAGTTATCTATTAGTAGTTGTTTATAATTCATCAATAGTTCTCCTTTTCATAAAAAGTACTCCTCGAATTCTTCTATATTAAATATAACATATTAGAAATTTACCTTTTTCTATAAAAAGTACCTCTTTAAATTGTGCTCTATAGTTTAAAATAATTAAAAATGATATAACGTTGTCGGAATGAAAAAAGTGGTATATAATAAATATTAACATTACTAGTAATTATTTTAGGTATTCCTAGAATAAAGGAGCGATACATATGAAAATTACTATTTATTTCGGAAGTCATGAAGATCAAGATGTTCGTACTATGGACTGTCATTTAGATGTAGAAGATACAGAAGAGATTGTTTCTGTATCATAATATAAATTGTAGGGATGAACCCTCTTCCCTACAGCGTTTAAGGCACCCTTTACAGGTGTCTTTTTTGTTGTTTTTTTCGTCAAAAACCCTTTACTTTATAGCGTTTTAATAGTAAAATATAAACATACGAACAAACGTTCTTTTTATTTTAAACGTACATGAAGGGATGATTTTAACAATGGCTCCATTAAAGCGCAGAGGAAGAAAAAAGCAAGCACCTATTATTTCAAATACAGGCTTTATCGGCTCTGTCTTTATTGATACATTGGAGTTACAAAAGAAATCCTATTATTTCGCTCGTAAAAAACTTCAAATTGTTCATCACGTATTAGATGGTCTCTCTGGAGCAACAAGTGCTTTATTTAAAGAACATAACATTTCAGCATACATGTCATGTGTGTATTTACATAAACAAAAGAAAATTGGCTTTGTTCTTTCAACGAAACCATTTGAACAAAGTGATGGCGTTGCTTATTTTGTCAATTATTTAATCGAAAAGAATTTTTACGGCGGCCATGACGAAGATGTAGAATATCAAGAAGTATTTAATACAGGTTTTATCGGTGTAGCATTCGCTGATTTATCTAGTATAGATCGCTTTAATTTCGAGTTTGAAATGGGTATGCTAACGAAATTAATGAAAGATATGATTATTCCGGTTAAAGAACTCTTTTTACGCCATAATGTACCGGCATACATTTCCACTTCTCATCTAGAGGAACAAAACAAATTAGGTTTCGTTTTATCTGTAAAACCGTATGATGAACGTGCAGAAGCAGATTTATATTTTGAAGCGTATTTAAAAGAGCGCGGGTTATTTATTGGTGATGAAGAAGATGATATTGATAAGATTGTTATTAGAAAAACAGCTGAATTACGATAGAAAAGCGCAGGATGCTGATCCTGCGCTTTTTAAGTTACGTTAAACACTATAATCTTTTGAATGAATTTCTAAATTTAACTTATTTGCTAAAATTTTATTCAAAGTAAAAAATACAATCCCTCCTGCAATGGGAAGCGTGTAGGCTGGAATGAAATTTAATAACAGTCCTGATATTGCAAGTGCTATTGGCTGCATTATTTTACCTAAGCTTAATCCAATACTAAGAACTCTTCCTCTATATTCTTCAGGAATCTCATTTTGCATGAAATACATTAAAGGAATATCAATTTGTGCTATCATAAATCCTAAAAAGAACATAATCATGCAATACGTAGTAACATATACCAAATTATTTACTACAATAGATTTAAATAAAACAGGTATTCCTGAAACTATCATAAAAATTGCCAACATAAAACTTATTTTCTTCAATAGATAAGAATAAGAAAAACAATCAGTTATCTTTTTTACTAATATTGCACCAACTATCATACCTATCGGAAAAGTACCTTGAATCATACCAAATTGCTTAGAACTAAGATTGAGAACTGTGTTAATAATGTATGGCAATGGAACAGTTACAGCAAAGCCTAAAAAGAAATTAAGTGAAATTAAAATACTAAAAGTATTTTTTAAGCTTTTCCGCTCCAATAAGTAAGAGTATCCCTCCTTTATATCTTCAATAAAATTAATTTCTCTAATTGAACATTCCTCATTTATGTTTTGCTCAAACAATTTAAAGTTAATAAACAATATAGAAATAGCCGAAAGGATAAATGAAATACCATTTATAATTATAAAAATTTTAATATCAAAGACTGCAAAAACAATCCCCCCTAACATAGGCCCTAAAATTAAAGATATAGAATCGATAATTTTACTTATAGAATTAATACTCATTAACCGTTCTTTAGTAACCATATTCGGTTTTACGGCCTCTAATCCTATTCCAAAAAACGTTGTAAATACTGTCATAAGAAAGGTAGTAGTATAAATAATGAATAAGTTTAATCCATAATAGTTGCTTAATATATAAACAGTTATTAATAAGCACCCGCTTAGTACATCCATGCAAACGACGAGTTTCTTTTTATCAACCTTATCAGCAATGACACCAGCAAATGGATTCATAACAATCATTGGAATCGTTCCTAATATGAGCGTAATCGCAAAATGTAACGCAGATCCGGTTATTTGTAAAACATACAATCCTAATGCAAAACTATAAATTGAGCTACCGAATAGTGATACTGTTTTTGCAATTGAATATAAACAAATATTTCTTAGTTCTTGGTTTCTTTTTTTATTTTCTATATGTAATCGTAAACTTCCCATCACTTTTCCCCCACTTTTCTTTGTATTACATAAAGTGTAAATTCTCGGGTTAACCCAATATCAATACACTGTGTTTAAAAATTACTACAAAGAAATGAAAAAAGATGGGGTTAACCCCGTGCACATCAACTGAAGATATTAGTGCCTCCTACAACGATAAAAAATAAAATGATTAATAAGATCACATGTACAAATGCAAATTTTTTATTGAAATCTAAAAAATAATATGGTATCTTCTATTACGTTGATTAATTACATATGAGAATCATGTATAACTCCAAGAATATGGCTTGGGGGTCTCTACCAGGAACCAACAACTCCTGACTACAAAATGCGTCTTTTAGCGTTTGTAGTCAGGAGTTTTTTTGTTCTACGGTAAATAATGCAGAGAAGGGAATATAAAAAATGAATTTCAAAGTATTTATATTAGCTTTAGCAACGATAGCGGTAGGTCTTGTAGAGCTTATCGTTGGAGGAATATTGCCAGACATCGCTAAAGATTTTAATGTTTCATTAAGTTCTGCTGGTCAATTAATTACAATTTTCGCCTTTACTTATGCAATAGCAGGTCCTGTATTATTGATTTTCACAAGTAAAGTGGAAAGAAAAAAATTATATATTATTTCACTTTACATTTTTCTAATTGGTAATCTACTTACTTATTTTAGTCCGAACTTTACTTTTATGATGATAGCAAGAATTTTAACTGCTATGAGTACTGCTTTAGTTGTAGTACTTTCCCTAACAATTGCAGCTAAAATTGTTAATCCCGCTTATCGAGCAAAAGCATTAGGATTAATTTATATGGGTATTAGCTCTTCACTTGTACTAGGAGTACCACTAGGCATATTAATTTCAAACACATTTGGCTGGAGAATTATTTTTTTATGTATAGCTATTTTATCATTGGGGTCTATTATCTTAATTTCAGTATTTTTAGATAAAATACCTGGAGAGGAAAACCGAACTCCTTTATCTATCCAATTAAAGGCCGTTTGTAGTCTTAAACTAGGATCTGCCCATCTAGCTACCATGTTTATGTTAGCAGGACACTATACTCTATATGCTTATTTTACTCCTTTTTTAGAAAATAAGTTTCACCTAAGCCCTTATTGGATTAGCATATTTTATTTAGTGTTTGGTATAGCTGCAGTAAGTGGCGGTGCGTTTGGCGGTGTATTATCAGATAAAATAGGCGCTCAAAAAAGTATTTTGATAGTTATTACTCTATTTGCTCTAATCTTATTTATATTACCGTTTACTGCAGTTTCTATTATCCTATTTATTCCTGTTATGATAGTTTGGGCTGCATTGAGTTGGGGGCTTGCACCACCTCAACAAAGTTATTTAATCCAAACTGCCCCGGATACGTCAGATATACAGCAAAGTTTTAATAATTCAGCCCTACAAATAGGAATTTCACTCGGCTCTGCAGTTGGAGGTATAGCTTTAAAACAAGTACATAATGTCGCCAATATGGCCTGGGTTGGTGGATCTTTAGTTTTATTATCTTTAGGTTTGGCTATCTTTTCTCTTACTAGACATACACCGACAAGAGACTGTCCAGTGAGTGCTAAACATTTAGATTAACATTCTCTTTTTCTTTTCATCGTAAAAAGTATAGATAGGAATCGTCATAAATAGTCCCGTTATAAAAACGGACTTTTTATGACGGGGTTAACCCCATCTTTTTCCGAAAAATGAATATGTATAAATTTCTTCTCCTTGAACAAAGAAATCCTCGTACTTTCCCCCTCGTATCAAATAATTTGAAGTACTTTCATCAATCGATTGAAACTGTAGATTTTGGATTTCTTTCGTTACTTTTGAAAGTGAAAAATTTGCTCGAAAGTTATTTGTAATTTGACTATTTGAGCTGAAATTTTTAAATAAAATAAATAAACTTAATAAATAACAATCAGATTTAAAAAGTGGATTTAATTCGTGAAGTAAAAAATTCTCATGCTCAAAACTATAATTGCTCGTACCAGAGTGATCAATTACAATATCAACAGACTGATTTTGAATAGGGATGTTCAAAAAATCAGCACAAATAAAGAGAATGTTTCTTTTAGGATTTTTTCTCGCTAATACATCTTTTAAAAATAAAAGTTTATCTAAATCTCGATCCACTGCAATGTATAGGCAATCTTCTGGTAGTTCTTCACAAATATTTCTCAAAAAGAATCCGAGTCCCGATCCTATATCTAGTATTAATTTGTTATTTAAATCTAAATGTAATAGTTTCTTTTTCGCCCATTCCCCTTCTCTATGCATATTTTCCAAATAAGCATTATCAGTTTCATGAATATAATCCGCAATAGTATCATCAAGTGACGTCCGCTCATTTGCTTTAAATAATTTACCAGCAATTACAATTCCTGAAGTAATCATGTATTCTTCACCACAATTACAAATTAACTTCCCCTCTGTAATTTGATTGTTAGTAATAATTCCATCGTGAAGAATTAATTTTTTGCTACACTTAGAACATGCGAGTAAATGTAGTACACTTAAATCTATCCCTATAATTGAATTAGAAGTTTCATTTATTAATAATAAATCATGTAATACTCCCTTTAATTTATCCCGTTTCTTCTCCAAAAGTTCTATTTCCTGTTCCATTTTGTCATATTTTAGTTTAAATAAAGATTGGTAAAAGGTATTTTTTTCGTAATTCATAGATTTTGCTAAATTTTTATAAAAAAATAGTTCTTTAATTTCATTCAAGCTAAATCCTAAATCTTTGTAATGTAATATAAGTTCTAAATCTGTTTGACAATACTCATCAAAAAAATAGTGTCCTCCTTTTTTTTCAGGAATAATGAGACTGAGATCCATATAATGTCTAATTGTATCAATACTTATGTTATTTACTTCTCCAAACTTACCGATTTTCATAATATCCCTACCATTTAGATATTTTTTTATATAGATTTCTATTTTTATCTTTAAAAATCCTTTCACCTTTTTTATCAACATTATTTATATTGTTGTGCCTAATAATATAACATGCAACTTTTGGTTTTATGTATGTCAAATTATCAGTATTAAAATTATTAAACCTCAATAAATTTATTACTTTCTACTTAATGAAATGTACCTATAAACGGACATTATAGCATCGATTTATTGAACTATTGGAGTAGGATTACTATAGAAGGTTACATAGGGATAGCATCAGGAAAATGCCAATTTACAACGATAAGGGAATTCAAAATTAAAAAGCCCAACTTCTCTGCAAATCAAAATAGAGAAATTGAGCTTTTTAGTTATTTCATTTCTTTATTGAATTCATTAACTGGAAGAAGTATTCAGGTTTATAAGTCTTATTTAGGTTATACCATGAATGTAATGCATCTGGTGTAAATACATCTATTTTTTTAAGTACCTCCATTGCAAATTCCAGAGGAGCTATTCCTGATGCAGTAACTAAATTCACATCAGATACCGCAGATTCCAACTCATAGAACTTTTCTCCTTTATAGTTAGGACATACCATTTTAGTATATTCTAAGTTATTACTTGTATGCTTTCTAGTATCCAAGTATCCCATATTCGCGAGGGCATCAGTTGCACCACAAATTGCAGCAACAATAGTGCCAATCTTTAAAGCTTGGCCAATTCTTTCCAAGATAGGTTGATGAATTTCTTCACTCCAAGTAGTCCCTCCGGGTAAAATTAAAAGATCTTTACTCTCAAGAGTACATTCATCAAGGGAAATATCTGGTTTTATGCTCAGTCCTCCCATAGTAGTAATCATTTCTTTATTAGCTCCTACTGTAATTACTTTTAAAGGTGCTAAATCTTTTTTGAAATATCTTCCTGAGTTTAGTTCAGCAATTAAATATCCATATTCCCAGTCCGACATTGTATTAAATACATATAAAAAAGCTTTTTTTGTTTGCATCTAATAACACTCCAATCACAATTTATATAGCTATTATAATATAACTTCCCTGACAGTTAACGTCAGGGAAGTTATCATGCTTGATGAAATTTTATTAATTCAGACAGAACTTCAATAATTCTATTCTTAAGACTTATTGGCTCAATAACTTTAATAGATTTATTGTACGGTAAAAGCAAATAAGGTACATATGTGTGTATCATGTCTTTTTCAAGAAGAAACACTGCTTGATTTGAAGTCCGTTCTTGTAAATAATGTCCTAAAAACCAATGTTGGCAAATATCAGCCAATACACTTTTATCCCCATTAATAACCAAAGAAATAATAATTTCCTTATCTTCTATAGGTGGAAGAAGACTTTTTATAAAAAAGTCACGTGCTGAAAAATTTTCTGGCTGGTTAAACTTATTTTCGGTTAACATTAAACTTTCAATTCGATCTACTCTAAAACTACGTATATCATTCCTAAGATGACAAAATCCAATCATATACCATTTATTATTCCAATAGATAATTCTGTATGGATCGACCAATCTATAATTTAATTGCTTTTCGCCACTTTTATGGTAAAGAATTTTTACTGAGTACCCTTCAGCTACGGCCTGCTCCAACTCCTTCAAAAAAGTTTCTACAGAGAGTGAATTTAATCGACTTATTACTTCAAGACTAGTTAAATGTTGGTTTATTTTTGTTTCCTGCTCTTGATTTGAGTATTTACTTAGTTTTGAAATGGCCCTATTTAACGCTTCACCTCCATAATATCCGGCTTCTTCTGCAAAAACAGCAGCGTGAAATAGTGAAGTTTGCTCCTCAAAATCAAAAAAAAGAGGAGCCTCTACAAAATTGTTCAATAAAGTGTATCCACCGTTATGGCCTGGTTCTGAAATTATAGGTACGCCACTAGTTGAAATTGTATCAATATAACGATACACAGTTCTTATATTTATCTCTAACTTTTCTGAAATCTGTTTTGCAGTAATTTTTTCACCTGAACGTAGCATCCATAGAATTGCTAGCATATTGTCAATTTTAGGCATATAATTTCACCTCTATATGAAACTTATTTTCTATTATATATTTCCGATATTTGGTATAACTCATCAACTGTTCCTTTCCGATAGCTTTCTATATAATGAGGCCTAGACACATTTGTAATTTCATAAGTTTTTATTTACAGTCATATCTCCCTCTCTATAAAGCTTTACTGCATAATTCATTCCTGCATGATTTTTATGGTACTTCTTTGACCGACTTTTAAACTTTCCTTATTTCTTAGCTAGTTCAATGCCTTCACGCTATCGCATACGGATAAGATCACGTTCTAATCGGTTTACACCCGCCATAACAGTAATTAAGAATTGGATGTAGGGATTATCTTCTTATAAATCTAGCCATGTATCTTTTAAGGATATTAAATTTGCCTTTTTACTCCGTATGTTATCGATTAATTCAAATAAATCTTTTGTACTACGAGTAATTCGAGTTAAGTCCGTAACATAAATGATGTCACCTTCTTGTATACCTTCTAACATTTTTCGGGATTTATTACAATACTTTGTTTATATGGAAAATTTTTCTCGAAATTAATATCCAGTCCGATTTCGTTCAGTTGCTGAAATGGCCTTGAAGAATTCTGGTTAATTGAACTGACACGTATAATAGCATAAATGGTACTGCAAGCGTAACTAGTTTCTTTACTTTCATATTAACCTTTTCCCTTAAAACTAAAGAGATTTATACCTATGCATATAAAAAGATACATCTTTTATATGCTGTTGGTTAAATTTGGATGAATATTATTTTATATTGAAAAAATAAATACGTCAAAATTATTTTAGGGAAATTATAAAAATCATATTATATATAGATTAGCAAGCTAATGAAAAAATGCAAAAAAAAAAAAACGAAAAACGTGTTTCTATCTGAGAATTCATAAGAAAGGATGACGTTTTTATTTCTATTTGTATGTGTAATAAATTACACCCATTTCCTTGAGAATTTTAAAGGTTTTCATCCCCAATACCTTACGAGTTATTGTTACAGATCTTGGTTTTGTACAAAAAATCGATAGAAACCAAGAAAAAGATTTTATATCTTTTTATGTTTAGAGGAGTTAAAAAATCACTACACCTCCTTCATATACGTGTAATATACAGGGATTTATAACTGCATATAGAACATAAAAAAGAGATGTTTATATTATTAATAAAATGATATACATAAGTGGAGGGTTAGAAAATGAAAATTGCAATAGTCTGTTTCGATAACTTTACCGATATAGATGTTTTTCTACCATGGGATTTATTAAATCGTGTACGTTTAGTCGGTGGTATTTCTGATTGGGATGTCCAGCTTTTAGGAACGGCAGAAACTCATATATCTATGTCTGGCTTGCGTATTTCCATGACAGGAAGCATATCTGATATCCCTTTTGCCGACGCTGTAATATTTGCAAGTGGTAAAGGTGTAAAGGATTTATATAAAAATCAACAATATATTAATAGCATTCATGTAGATCCTCAAAGACAATTAATAGGATCTATGTGTTCTGGTTCACTACTATTAGGAGCTAAAAAATTACTAACTGGTAAAAAAGCTACTACATATCCCTCCGCAGTAGAACAGCTAAAAGAATTTGATGTAGACGTTATTGAGCAAAGTTTCGTAAACGAAGGAAATATCTCGACTGCCGCGGGTTGTTTTGCTGCTCAAGAACTATCAGCTTGGATTATAAGGACCCTACTTAATGAAGAAATGGTTGATATTGTACTAGAAACTGTTCAGCCAGTAGGAAAAGGTTTATATTTTTAATCTCAAATCAAGTCAAGAAATTGCGGTTGCTCCCAAAAAACGATAAAATAAGATTTTTGTTTCGAGTTAACACAAATTTCGTTCTAGAGTGCTATAAAAATTTAACTTGATGGTGGCGTGGTGTGCACCATTTATAAATAAAAAAACCCGCGAATTATTCACGGGTTTTCTTCTTAATAACTAATTGCTATTGTTCCTTCACCTGCATGAACCGCAAATGAAATTGGTAATGGATATAATTTGAAATCCATTTCAGGGAATGCTTGTCTAATATCTGCAATCCATTCTTCAGCTCCAGCTTTATCGTTAGCATGGAACATGTGAAGTACTTTTGGTAATTCTTTTTCAAGTTCATTTTTAATATATTCTCGACATTTTTGGATTTTACGAACTTTCTTTTCAAGTAAAAGCTCTCCACCTTTTACTTCTAATATTAAGTTAACACTTAATAAACTTCCAAGTAAAAATTGCATGCCCTTTACACGGCCACTTGCATATAGACCTTTTAAACTCTTTGGGAATACATGAAAAGGTCTTCTTTTTTCATCTACTAATGTTTTGTGTATATCTTGTAAAGTCATACCATCATTGTATAACGATTTCGCTTTTCTAATTAGTTCATCCATTGGATAACTTGTTGTTTCACTGTCTAATACCGTTAATGGAAAACCTGCCATTTCTGCAGCTAACTTCATATTTTGATAGGTTCCACTTACTTTTCCGCTAATAGCAACTGCAAATCCTTCTTCATATTCTTCTTTGCATTTCGTAAATAACTCTACCATTTCCCCAATATTAGGTTGTGAAGTAGTGACTGTTTTACCTTCGTTTAACGCATTATAAACCCTTTCACGTACACCTTCTTCACAATCTTTGTACGAAATTCCATCAATAATAACTTCGATTGGGATAACAAAGTTATCTCCTTCTGTTTTAAAATTCGCAGTTGTACTATCAGTAATCCAAGCAACACGCTTCATGTTGTTCCTCCCTTAATTCAATTCCTCTTTTCTAATTTTTCTATATATTTATGTTATGAAAAGAGAATATCCCTGTAATAGTAACAGGACTTTATTGTTTTGGCTATAGTAGATGTATATTAAATGTGACTATTTCTTGTCTATTTCACAAATAAAAAAGAAAATCAAGGAATTTGCTCGATTTTCTTGTTATCATATACTATTTAAAAGTTTCATTATCTAAAATTACAACATAATCATTCGTTAATCGGCCAGCTTCTTTTGTATAACTAACAAGCCTTTGTATATTATCACAGCAAATTTTTGCTCCCCATACGAGTAACGGTACGCCAATAAAATCGATATGGAACCTTCTAGAAAACAGCCCACCGAAAGTCATTGGTAAAGGTACGGTTGGTGATGTATTAGAAAAAATAATCTTTTCATGACTTTGATAATGTTTTTGCAAGATTTCTCCTAAATGCTTCATCGCTGGTACAACAACTTTTGATGCGCCGCATCCAATCGTATATACAGGATGACCATGTTCATCTATGCCATGAAAAATAATTTTTCCCATATCTTCTGTTTTCAATTTATTAAAGTAATCTACATTCAAAATTTCTTCTTTCGTTAACTTGCGATCCGTTGGTAATTTATTTAAATGATACGCTGCAGCTAGTGAGGTAGTATGTGTTCCACCAAAATCTGTGTAAATGTATATCATATTATCATCCCTTGTTGTAAAAGTTCAATGTTAATTAGTATTACCGTTCTTAGCAATGTTAAACAAGGGATGAATGTATTTACGCTTTTTGTGTTAATTCATTATATTTTTTCCAAATATAATAACGTCTACTAATCACAGTGCCTAATGTAATACATAAAAAGGCATTTGTTACAACCATTAATGTCTGGTGCGTACTACCCGAAAACATACTTTGTTTAATCATAATTTTTGCTCCTAAAATAACAAGAAGGATTATTGTACTTACCCAATTTCCTTTTCGTAGTACATGACCTGTTTCACTATCTAATCGAAATGTTAAAGCTCTTCCCCGTATAATCCCAAGACATAAGCCAATTCCAAGCATTACAACAAACAGTAGTCCTTGCAGCAAAGTTATTTGTCCCATATGAATAATGGATTGAACTGTTACAAAACACAACAAAGCCGGAATGAGCCAAATACGGTTTATTTTCACTTTTCGTTCTTTACTTTGCATCAAAACAATAATAAGAATAACAAGTAAAATATCCATTTAGAATCCTCCTATAAACTTGTTTATCTTTAAAGATTATATTCTCCTCTTTTCATTCCATACTTGAAATACGATAGCTACTTTCAAGTGTAAGATGGAAAATGTGATTTCTCATCAGCCTTAAGCATTATTTATAAAAATAAAAAGACGTACTTTTTACTCGTACGCCTTTAATAACTCGTTTAAACTCCTATTTATCAACTAATTCCACACCTTTAGAATTAACTTTACCCAACACTCGAATGTTAAATTTATTAATAGCTTTTAAAAAGATAATATAAATACAATATCCAACAATAGAACCTATAACATTACAGATCACATCATCAATATCAGTAATACGTCCCACTCCACTAAATAAAGACTCAATTAATTGTAGCAATTCAATACTAGCTGATATAGAAAATCCTAATAAAATTGTATTTTTGAATTTCTTATATTTATCCCATAGGATTGGTGCTAAAAATCCTAAAGGCATTAATAATAAAATATTCCCGCCTACATTTCTTACAATTAGACCAATCATAAATAGGGTATCTCCATCATAAGCACTACCAATTTGATTGATGTCTTTAATAATTGATGTGAATGGTATTATATTGACCGAGCGATTCAGATTTTCAATATTAAAAGGAAAACCGATTGGTAAAGGGAATAAAGTTACTGCAACAACCATACAAATGTAGATCACAAATAAAAAACTTATTATTTCTTTCCACCAAATTACATGTTTTGTATTTTTGGTACCAATTAATATTCCACGTACAATTAAATAACAAATAACTCCTAAAATAATAAATACACTACCGTTAATCATATACAAATTGTTAACACATCCTTTCATATGAATTAATAATAAAAATTTACAACTATATAGTAATGTTTTCTAATTTAAAAATCCATATAATTATATATAATTGTACAGAATTACAAAAAAACTTATTTAATAAATAAAGGGTTCCTCGTTAACTAAAATATTTTTCAAAACAGAAACAATCATGAACCCGTTTAAATTATTTTCGTATCTCTTCTTTTAAATCCATATAATTAAAAAGCTCTTTCTATTTCTGTTATTAATTTTTCAGGTCCTGCCCCTTTATTCGACGTAATAACTAAAGTTATTCCTAATTCTGGATATATAGCCGCGCGAAAACTGACGCCTGGATCATAATCATATCCCATTACATGATATTTGAATACCTTGTTCTCTCGTGTTTCAATCCATATTCCATAGCCGTAGGACTGTTTATCATTTACTTGAATGTGAGGAGTTAAAAGTAATTTTGTATACTTGTTTGTATCGTATTGTTTATACATTCACTTTGGTTTGCGTAACCCAAAGCTTTTTCATAGACTAAGTCTTTTTCTTTTTTTACTAAAACTACTCCAGAGAAATCTATTTTCTTTTGTATTTCTTTTATAATTTTATCAATTTCATCTTTTGTTTTTATCACGACAACCACCCTTATCTTTCGGTATTGTTCTTTCCCCTTATTGATTTTTCCATATAAAGGGGAAAGAACCCTTTTATTAAATACGATAAATTGTTAATGAGAACACAAAGTTCATTTCGAATTTATCCCGCTATTTGTGGGCAGTAAGACCCCCATCTCAAAATTCAGCGAAAGCAAAGAAGTTAAGTGGGGACCCTGCTGCCCGTAAAAGCCCGCTTGGTGAGGGCTGATAATCAGTGGGGGGGATGCCCCCTGATTAAAGTTTCACTTTATTGATTCAGTAAAATACAACTTAGATTGTGATGGGAATAAAGTAAACACACACAAGACGATAGTAATAAATAACATGATGAATGAACCTACAATAACTACAAGTTGTATAGAAATGAACTGAGTCGCAACACCAGATAATATTGTAATAAAGATTGTTACTATCGCAATAACAAGTCCATATATACTCCCGATCCGTCCCATCATATGAACAGGGATATTATTTTGGTAAAATGTATAAAATCCTGTATTTGCATATGCCATAGAGAAAGATAAAATAAAGAATCCAATAGCAGCTATTAAAAATACATTTGAAAAAGCATAAATTAAATAACCAATTGCGATGAATAATGATCCTATTCCAATTAGAAATGAAGGTGCTAATTTCTTTGATAAAATTGTATTTGTTATGGCACCTAAAATAATTCCTGCACCAGCTATACTAACTAGAAAACCGTATTCGCTATCTGTTAGTAGTAATACCTCTTTCGCAAACGATAGTTCAAGTGAATCAGTAGCAGTTGCTAATACGAACATACTTTGAAATAAGAAATACACGCATACGACATACACATGTTTTCTACTAAAATTTATAACAGTGTTCCAATCTTTTTTTAATACTGTAAGAGATAATGTATTACTTGTTGTATCCAAAGCTTCTTTCTTATCAAGATTAGGTAAAAGTAATGTAATGAATCCTGATAAGAGAAATGCTATAGCATTTATATATATAGCAATCTCTGGTGTACTCGCAATTAATAAAACCCCTGCTATCGCTGGACCAATTAAAAATGCACCAGATCCTATTAAACTACGTAATGAGTTGAAACGTTGTCTTTGTTCTACTGGAATTAATTTCGTCATATACGTCATAGCAGTTGGCTCATAAATTGCACTGGCCATACTTATAAAGAATACAAATACATAAACAATCCAAATTGACGGAAGTAAAGGTAAAATAGCGATAAATAACGCACGATATATATCGAGGTGAATCATTAACTTCCGTTTATTTAAACGATCAATCATACTCCCAGACCAAGCGTTTGTAAATAAAGTGGCTAATGGTTTTATTACATATAAAGCAGCAACAGCTAAGGCTGAGCCACCCATATTATAGACAAGTACATTCAGTGCTATTAAGTAAATCCATGCCCCTAAATTCGCAATACCAACACCGGACAGTAGTAATAAAGGATATTTCCAATCTTTAAGAAAGTTTTTCATTTTTGGCCCCCGCTTTCCAAATTGTTTTAAAACAATAAAAAAATCCCACCCCCAAGACTTTTAATCTTAGGGACGAGATTTATCATCGCGGTGCCACCCTAGTTTGTTAATATGTCACCATATTAACCTTATCAGGTACTGCATTCTAACTCATGCTTATACCATAGCTCTATAACGGGAGCTCCCGTCACACCATCCCCTAATAATAGGTTCCGATGCGCTGCTCAGAGGCTTGGTTCAATAAAGAATTTTTACTCCTTTTCAGCTAAATGGAGCTCTCTGTGAAAAATTCATTTTATTTACTCTTCTCTTCACTGCATTTGATTTTTTCCATATTATCACAATCATTTTTAACTGTAAATAAAAAATAATCAGATATTTAATAATGTGTCTCTGTTAATTCATTTATTCATTGTTTTTCCTGAAAATTACGGTGCGTGAAATTACTTACAGCTCTAAAGAAAGAGCCATTTGCATCTAGCTCCTTCCAAATCCCTGAATTAATTCGTATTCGCCTCTGTTAACGGTTGTAACGGCGGTTCTAATTCTAGTTCTAGTGTATCTCCTTCTTGTAAATTTTGTCCTTTTTCAATACTTTGGCTCGTTACATAACCTGTACCAGAAGTTTTCAAATCTAATTTCAAAAGCTTAGAGAAATACATAACATCACGCATGGACCAACCTTTTACATTTGGCATTAGTGCGTTATTCCCTAATAAAAATATACGATCACCTTCACTCATGACCTCGTCAGACTGTGGATATTGTTTTATTATTTTTCCTTCTCCTAAAATTACCGGCTGTAGCTTCTCTTTTTCTACACTTTTCTCTGCTGTACCCATCGATTGATTTACATAATTTTGTACTTTTAATTGAGATTGCTTCGTTGCATCAGCTATTTGTTTTTCTGTATACGGTTTCACCTTTAAATATTCAAGGCTGTTTTTTATAACAGGTTTAAATATTTCAGCAAGAGGCTGAGCTCCATACTCATCTCCTTTTAACTTTGGCTGCTTAATAGCTAAGTATACGATTAACTCCGGATCATCAATTGGAGCCATTCCTAAAAAGGAGAAAATGTAATTCTCTTTCCCTTCCATATATCGGCCGTTTTCAGGATTCGGGATTTGTGCTGTTCCTGTCTTACCTCCAATTGGATAACCATCTACTTTATACATTGTACCAGTTCCTTTTGAAGATGTTATAACACGCTCCATTAAGCTTCTAACCTTGTCCGCTGTTTCTTTTTTTATCGGATTCCCAATTTCTTTCGGTTGATTTTCCATAATAACTTCTTTATTTGTTGGATTTACAACTTTATCAACGATATATGGTTGCATCATTTTCCCGTCATTTGCTATAGCAGTAGCTGCTTGGATTAATTGAATCGGAGTTACTGTAGAACCTTGACCGAAAGAAGTTGTAACCTGTTGAATTTGCGTATTTAATAATAAAGTATTTTTACTTTCTCCAGGTAAATCTATTCCTGTTTTTTGATTGAATCCAAATTTATTCATATATTGCTTAAATTTATTTGGTTTCAGTAACTGATCTTCTAAAATAGAAAAAGCTACGTTTGATGATCTTTCAAAACCTTCATCAAATGTAATTGACCCCCATCCAAATCCACCATTATGATCTTTTATATCAGAGGAACCAACGGAATATTTTCCAGATTGAAAATATTCTTTTCCGTTATATACACCTTCATTAATGGCAGCTGCTAACGTAAAAACTTTCATAGTTGAACCTGGTTCATATGCATTTGCAATCGGATCATTTAAAAAGTATTCGATATCACCTACATTAGGATTGTAACTAGGTTTACTAGACATCGCTAAAACCTTTCCTGTTTTTGGATCAGCAATAATTCCAATTAACATAGAAGGATCATAATGCTCTTGTGCTTTGTTCATCGCTTCTTCTAAAAAGCTATTAATTTGTTTATCAAGCGTTAAATACACGTTATTCCCATTTTTAGCAGGTTCTACTTTACCTATATCATTTGTAAGCGGAATCCCCCTTCGTGTACCCACATATTCTATATTCCCGTTTGTAGAGCGCAAATATTTATCCAAACTCTTTTCAAGCCCAAACTTTCCTTCCGTATTCCCTTTATCATCTGGTCTAGCAAAACCCAGTATATAGGATGCAAAATCTTCATTCGGATACACTCTTGCTTTTTCCGACATAAAAGATACACCTGGTATTTTTAAATCGTTAATTTTTTCCTTCGTTTCCCTAGATAAGTTCCGACCAATTTTCCCAATTTCAACTTGCGTACGCCCTTCATGAAAGTTTTTTAATACTTCTTCTTTATCAATTTCAAGCACATCGGCTAATTGTTGTGCGGTTTCATCTTTATTTTTCACTTTATCTTTTCCTTTTAAATTCACAACAACTCGATATGTTGTAGAATCTTGTACTAACACCTTTCCCGTTTGGTCATAGATAGTGCCACGATTCGCTTCTAAAACACCTTTTTTATTATGTTGTTCATCCGCGAGGTCCTTTACATTTACATTATGCACGACTCCTACTGCCTGAATATAGACTATACGCAAAATCATAATAAGAAACAAAACAATAAAAGCAATCATCATATATCGAGCGCCTTTATTCGTTTGAAGTTTTTGCATACTTATCTCCTCTCTTTTGGAATGGATTCGTACGAAGATGCGTTTTATAATTTGTAGTTTTTGTTTACGATACTATATGTTTCGAAGTTTTCTTTTTAATTCCTTTAAAACAATACGAAACTAACTATTGTTATTTTTTGTTTTTGTTTTATTTAATTAAAGTACGGTGCGTGAAATTTCTGAATATTAACTTCACCAAAACTTGATTGCATATCACTCTAAACTCTTTTCTTATTTACTATAAAAAGTTCCCCTCTGGATTTCCAAAGGGGAACTTTTTATAAGAAAATTATGCGATATGGTTATATTTTGCTAAGAAAGGAATTCGTCTCGCTACTAATGCATACATTTTGAATACGAATTTCGCTATTGGTTCAAACATACGTGTACTTTGCATTACTAAACCGCTCGTAACAAGTGTTATGAAAGCTGCACCAAGTATATCTAAAGGATAATGAACACCTACATACATACGTGATATACCGACTAACACTGCCCATAATAGCGCGATATATTTCAGTTTTTCTCCTCTAAGAATAAATACGAAGGCGATTGAAAATACAAGTACAGAATGATCACTAACAAATGATGAATCTGCTGCATGTGGTACTAATTGATGTACATCATGTGATACGAACGGACGCGGATGGTAATATACCGCATGTATAAGAACATTTACTACTAATGCAATAATAACCGAAAGCGTCGTATATAAAACTGTATATTGTTTTCTAATTGCATTCTCTTTCTTTCCATTATTAAACCATAAGATAAGCATAAATAAAATGGCTACGTATGCAGCGCTATTTGTAATTGCAACCATTATCGTATCTAATAGTTTGGATGAATCAGCAAAATTATTAAACCACTGAAATACTGTGTAATTCATAATACGCTCTCCCTACTTACAAGTGTTCTTGATTTACACAGTATACAATACCATTATGAAAATGGGCTTAAACTTTTCTCATCTAATTCTCATTTTACTATTACTCATGTGACAATTATAAAACAAATTTTATACGCTATTTATGTATAAAGTTCGTAAACCTTTATAATAAGGCGATTCGTATTTTTTTCATGTTTGGAATACATAACATGTTCATTTAAATATACTAATTGTAAAATCATATTTTTTAATTCATTTGAAGTACAATATTTCCAAATTGTTCTCCATGTTCCATACGGCTTAGTGCTCGAATTGCTTCTTCTAACGAGTAAACTTTATCAATAATTGGTTTAATTTGATGTTTTTCTATAAACTTTATCATCTCATTAAATTCCTCACGGCTACCCATGGATGTTCCCATAATATCAATTTGATTGTAAAATAGCGCGCGTAATGGTAATTCAATTTTATCTCCTGAGCTTGCACCAAAATTCACGATTCTTCCGTTTGGTTTTAATACATCAAAATATTTCAAAAAAGTTGCTGGACCTATACTATCTATTATTAAATCTACTTTTTCACCTTGTAAGCTCTCTTCCCAATTTCCGGCACTATGAAAAGAAATATCTGCACCATATTTTGCAGCAAGTTCCATTTTATTCTCTACCCTTGAAGTAACACTCACTTTTGCGCCAATTGCTTTCGCGAATAACATGGCAAATGTAGCAACACCACCGCCTATTCCCGGAATTAAAACGTGTTCGCCGCGCTTCAATCTACCTTTAGTAAAAAGCGCTCTATATGCAGTTAATGCGGATAAAGATAAAACACCTGATTCTTCCCAAGTAAGATATGACGGCTTTTCTACAACATTTTCAACTGGTACAATTACATATTCAGCAAACGTTCCATCTTTCGGCCCACCTAGCACTTCCGGTAACTCCGGTACTTCAGTAGCATGTTCCCATCCAATACTAGGATTAATAATAACTTCTGTATGTAATATGTTATCAGAAACACCGTTTCCAATTTCCGTAACAATACCTGCACCATCTGATCCTAAGATTAAAGGTAATTGCATTTCTTTTCTATTATTCATAATAAATAAATCCCGATGATTTAAGCCTGCTGATTTTAATTTCACTTTAACTTCCCCATCATTAAGTGCTCTCTCAGGTGATATTTTATATTCTACACCGTCAAACCCAGTTTTATATTGATGTACGATAGCTTTCATTATTATTCCCCCTTAATAATTTTAATGTACTAGAAATTTCGAAATAAACAAAATGATTTGATCGTAAAAAAAGAAGGAATGCAAAACGCACCCCTTCTTTGAAGGCTTATTTTATTATACATGGTAATGTAATCGTAACGATTGTTCCTTCATTTTCTTTACTCTCTATTTTAATAGCTCCGTTATATTTTTCTACAAGTCGTTTTGCAATAGACAAACCTAGTCCGTTTCCACCTTGTTTTCGACTTCTCGCTTTGTCAACTCGGTAAAACCGATTAAGAACAAATGGTAAATCGGATTCAGGTATTCCCGCTCCATGATCTATTACACGAATTGTAACTTTCCCTGATTGTAAACTGGATTCTATGCAAATATATTTATTAACCTCTTTTGTATGCTTAACTGCATTATCCATTATGATAATAATAATTTGTTCTAAGTAAGATGATGGCATTGACACATAAGCCTCGTCATCCCCGAATTTCATATCAAATTGAAAATCACTTTGGAGTACTACAAAGTTTTGTGTAACATGTTTTAATACGCTATTTACATGAACTGGCTCAGCTGCTATTGGATGCAATTGTTCAGATTCAGCTCTTGATAGTTCTAGCAATTCTGAAACTAATTTATTTAAACGATCTACTTCCTTTAAACTAGATTGAAGAGATTTATCTAATACTGCTGGATCATTCTTCCCCCATCGGTTTAACATCGCTAAGTGACCATGAATAATTGTTAACGGTGTTCTTAGTTCATGAGATGCGTCTTCGACAAACTGTTTCTGTTGTGTAAAAGAAGTTTCTACTTCATCCATCATCTCGTTAAAGAGAAATGATAATTTTGCAAGCTCATCATTATTTTCTCGTACTGGAACCCGTTCATTTAGTCCATTCTTTTTAATACGTTTCATCGTATCTGTTATATTTTGAACACTTGATAATAGTTTCTTCGTTATAAGAATCCCACCTAAAAAACTAAATATCAATCCAAATATTCCAGCAATAAGCATTACCACTAAAATAACTTTTAATAAATAATCAAATGTCTCTAGGTTTTTCGTAAGTTCAATAGTTCCAGTAAACTCTTTCGTTTTAATTGGTATGCGCTTAACTAATATTCGATCTTCTAAATGCCTTTTTATAAATGACTCATCTTTTATAACCTGTTTCGGCTTTATCCACGTTTCATTAAAATCTCGTGAAACAGTAATAATCGGCTCCCCATCCATGTCAATAATACGAATCATTTGATGCTTATCAATCATATTGTTTAGAAAATCTTTACTGTTTTTAAATGTTTTACTCGAAAGGGTATCATTTTTATCTTGGAAATATGCCGCTATTTCCGTAACTTGCCTATTTATTTGTTTCTGTTCATAATCTATAGTCCACTTATTAATTACAATAAACTGCAAAGCACTATATAAGATGAATAAAATAAATACTAGTGTAGTGGACCAAAGTGTTAGTTTCCACTTTATAGGTAGATTTCGAATTCGAAACATAATATTTTTTATCATTTCATTATATATCCCGCACCACGCACTGTTTGGATATACTCCTCCTTATCTACACTATGTAACTTATTTCGCAAATAACGAACATATACATCAACAATATTTGTCTCAACAATTGCATCATATCCCCATACTTGATCCAGTAAAACATCACGAGTAAGTACGCGATTAATATTTTTCATAAACATAAGCAATAACTCAAATTCTTTATTTGTAAGTTCAATTTCTTCATTTCCTTTAGTTATAGTTCGAGATTCAATCTGAAGCTGCAAATCTTTGAATGTAAGAAATGAAACCTGCTTGTTTTCAATATGTTCTTCTCTTCTAAATATCACTCTCATACGTGCTAACAGTTCTTCAATTGCAAATGGTTTCGGAAGATAATCATCCGCTCCACTATCTAAACCTGTCACACGGTCCATAATACTATCACGAGCAGTCAGCATAATAATAGGTGTATTTTTAGTCGCTCTTAGTCGACGACATACCTCTAGTCCATTTAATCCAGGCAGCATTAAATCAAGCAAAATGAGATCGTAATTCTTTTCAAGTGCTGCGCTTAACCCTTTTCTTCCATCTAGTTGTATATCTACTTTATACCCTTCATATTTTAGTTCTAATTCTAGAAAATCTGCTAAACTTTCCTCATCCTCAATAATTAAAATGTGTTGCAACGGTAGTTCCTCCTAGACAATTAAATGAATAAATAATCCTATTCCAAATATAATTACAATGATTTGATGCACTTTTCTATACATCATAAATTTTTCTTTCTTATTTATTTTCTGTAAATAAAACCCAACAATCCCTAGTGCGATTAAGGCTAATAGAGAAAATATGCCACTGTATATGAGTAAAATATGAGGACTCCCTTTTATAAAAAAGTAAACACCATGAGTAATTGCAACAGCTATTATAGCGTATCCAATTAATACATGAAACTTTTTTGCAAATAGATACACTTCTTTAACTTTTTTAAATCCTTGTATATTTTTCTTCTTTAAAAACACCCATATATGGCGTAAAAACCATAATGAAGCAGCGATAATAGCCCCATATTCACCAAAAGAGCCTAATTTTTTATTTAACCATTTTACATTCAAAACATTGCCGTATATAACATTAATAAATAGCATCAATACACTACAAATAATAATAGTAATGCCCATAATTTTAACACACACACGAAAATATTTATTTCTTAATATCTTCTCCATTTTATTTAATCTCCTTACTCACAAAAGCTTTGTAACAAGCAGTCTATCAAATAAAAAAGAAAAGAACATGAGAGAAAGATTAAAATAAAATGAGAATTTCAATATCACTGACAATTATTATTGATTTTTTTCAGCTAACTTTATTATGTTTTGAATAAACGGTGCTTTTGCCTTTGTATATGAAACACGATCAAAAGCATATGTAATAGCAAGCATCTCTTTTAATTCTCTATATTCTTTACGTGCCCATTCATGGCTTATTAGAAAGTCACGAAATAAAATATTGTTCCTCCATTCGTCACTATTATAAATATAAACATGCAAATGATGAGTACCTGCTCTCCATTTTCCCTTTCTAAAAAAACGCCAATTGGTTGCATCTTTTGGAACATACTCATATCCAATTTCCGATAGAACTTCAATCCACTTTTCAGTTATTTGCAATTCTGTTACGCCAATCATCATATCAATAAGAGGTTTAGCTCCTAATCCTTCTACTGCTGTGCTTCCTATATGTTCAACAGCGATTATTTCTTGTCCTAACAAGGAACAGAATTTCTCTTTTTCTTTTATATACTCTTCAACCCAGTCTTTTTGATACGGTTTAATAACAATTTGTTGATCCATTGTATTCACCTCTTTATAAGTGTTTATCATTATATTTATAAAATTTTATATTGTTAGCATAGGATTTCCATAAAATATGTCGAATAGTGGAATGTACAACTTAATTATATTAAATGTGAGGTAATCTATGAAAGATAATTCCGTCGAAATTCAGTTAAATAGTGTAGCATTCCAATTAAAAGAATATCATAATTTTGATTGGCTTATTAAATTAGGGACCGTATTTGCAGTTTTTGACCAGCAAGATTCAGGTAATATAAGTTTTGGTGTAGAAAAGGATGGGCATAAGAAATTTATTAAATACGCAGGAGCACAAACAATTGCATATAAAGGAACAACGGGTGATGCTATTGAAAGGCTAAAAAATTCAGTTACTATTTATGAAGATTTAAAGCATGAATCGCTCATAAAATTAATTGATCATTTTCCAGTTCAATCTGGATATGTATTAATTTTCGATTGGTTTGATGGTGAATGTCTTCATTCGCATTGGCGCTTCCCACCTCCTGAGAAATATGAAAATCCAAACTCTCCATTTTATAAATTTAGACATTTACCTGTTATAGAACGAATTCATTCTTTACATTCCATTTTTTCTTTCCATACTTATGTAGAAAAGAAAAATTATGTAGCGATAGATTTTTATGACGGTAGTATTTTATATAATTTTAATACAAACGAAACAAAAATTTGTGATATAGATTTATACAGTAAGAAACCTTACATAAATAAAATGGGCCGGCTATGGGGTTCCTCCCGTTTTATGTCACCAGAGGAATTTGAACTAAACGCTATAATTGATGAAAGAACAAAT
The DNA here is from genome assembly GCF_001816185.2 of Bacillus sp. RZ2MS9. NCBI lineage: Bacteria > Bacillati > Bacillota > Bacilli > Caryophanales > Bacillaceae > Bacillus > Bacillus sp. RZ2MS9. The sequence goes on along the minus strand of NZ_CP049978.1, from coordinate 2,570,626 downwards.
GTATTTAATATGGGAGCAATGGCTTTCTCGCTCTTAGGCGGTGAAAAAGATCGTTCTTTTATAAAATGGGAAGCAAGTAAGGAATTATACAAGGTAGCGTATCGTGCTGTAAATGACAATCGGGCAGAACGGTATGCATCAGTTACAGAATTCTACGAAGCGTGGTTAAAAGCGGCTGATGCAGAAAAGATATAACCCTAAATTATTAAAAGAAATATAGAGTTTATACTATTATCATGTATAGCAAGAATGATTTTATGAGCATTTCATATTAGTGTGTTCTAATTGATTATGGCTATTATTAAGGAAGACATATCAGCGATAATTTATGTCTATTTTGTATGAGTGTTAGCAAGTTCGTTTGCAAACTTGCTAACACTTTTTTGTTTAAATATTTCACAACCAAAAGGTGCATACATATGATGATCAACATATAAACCGACTTTCTTAGCACCTAATTTACATAATTCATCGATAAAAGCCTGTGTACCTGCTCGCATATCATCCATTGTTTTCACTTCTACATCAGCCACCCAAACTGTTGCACTCTTGTCACCACAGTTCCAGAAATCACGGGCTTCTACGCGTGCATCATTTTCAGAAACGACAGAATGCATAGTTACCAAAAGAAATCACATGCTGCTTCATAGCTTGTACATAATCTTTATACGATACCTCTGCACCACTTGTATGTAAAACTGATATATCATTAATTAATAGATGATAATGCATTACACCTTTTATTTCTACATCTTTTTCAAGCTCTTTTATGCTACCCGTAACACGTATAACGTGTTTTGTAGTTTCCATACTTCCATCACTTTTCTAATTAACGACCTGTCCACATATCTTGCACAATTCCATTTTTAAATAATTCATATGGGAAATAACAATATCCTTTATCTCCCCAGTCTTCTCCCCAGCTGTTGCGAATAATAACCGTTTGCTTATCATCGTCATATCCAACAGCACAAACAGCATGTCCCGCTGGTTGACCATCTTCAACAATTACATCATCTGTTCCTGATACTGGAACTATACCAGTCTTTTTCACTTCTTCTGACATAAAAGATTTTGGTACAGCAAATCCAAGTACAGCAACTAATCCATGAGCAAGTGCAGCCTTTAATCCCGATAAATCTTGAATACGATGGTAGGTTCCAATTTTATAAAGTGCAGCATCTGATTCAGCCTTTGGTGATGGCTTATCTCTAAAATTCTCGGTATAAGGAAAATCCTCTTCAGGGCATACCCCAATATTTTTAAGAACCCCCATACCATCACGAACATTCGCTCCACTATCTTCCTGAATATGTCCTTCTATTTCTCGTTCATGATAATATAAAAACAAACGAGATAAGCAAGTAAATGGACGACCTGATTGTAATAATAGATATTCTCGTAACCCTGAAACAATTGCATTTGCCGTACAAGAACCTATATTCCATTGATTTACTATACCTGACATTTTAGGACGAAGATCGACTTGCGTTGGCAAATCCGCCTCATTACTAAACAAGTAACTCCGAAACATTTTGTCTCTTAAATCAACAGGGTCTTTTCTTACATTAAGGTACTTTACAATATCTTTGTTACTGGTAAAACTGAAATTTGATTCATTTGAACTCATTGTAAAAATCCATCCTTTCTTAATATCTAGATAATTCATTTCTTCTCTATACTTAACTTAAAAATTAAAAATATACCTATTTAATTTTTATTTCATTTGCATTCAATACATCCGCATGTTTAATTATTTATCTTTTTACTTATCAATTTCTATTTTCAATTTATCTCACAACTACTTGAACTCTATATCTTTTTTTCTTTCTTGTTTGATTCAATTGCTTTTTCCACTCACGTAATTAGTCTTGTAGTGCCCTCATATTTTCCTATCTCCCCCTTCCAAAATAAAAAGGACACCAATTCATTAAAACAACTTGAATTGCTGCTTTAATGAATTGGTGTCCTCTAGTTTTCTAGCCGGACTATATTTATTTCATTATACTTGTCTGTATAAAAAGATTCCTCCAAGCTTTATCTATTCTGTCTTTCTCATATTTTTGTATAACCTTTGTCCGACGAGCAATTGCTTTTTTTAGTTTCTTTTTCTTTAAATTATCCAATCCTCTCACTCCTTCTTATAAAACAGTTTTTTCCATTTTAGGCGTTTTTATTAATTTAATACCTTCTTACATTCAAAAAGCGGCTCAAATGTGAATTGTACCTATATAATTTCAAAAGGATTATTTTATTAGATTTTCAATCAAACTTCATTTCAAAATTCTCAGTTGCAGATGAACCACTAGACGCATACACCATATACTAATTTAAATGCTTCCTAGGAAAGAAGGTGAAAGCTATGCCATCTATTGTCGGAAATATGGTTGTGCAAAATAGTAACGGTTCTTTCAACTTAGGTGATTTTTATAACGTTTCTCCAAAAGAAAATACAAAAGCTTATAATGGTTCAGGTTCATCTAACGTTGCTTTTGTTCTCAATACATTTAACGGTGTTAGTGCAACAAACACATTTGATTCTGATGTTGCAGACCAAAACCAAGTTGGAACAGTCTAAATTTATTCATTTCCCTCTAACTCCTGAATAAAACCCAATATTCCGTTAATAATGTATATACAGTTTCTGATTTCCCTTCATACCCGAAGGCTGAGTAGCTAGTTTTTACTAGCTGCTCTTTTTATGTTTCACACGAATAAAATTCTATATTTCACCGATACTATAAATGGGCTGATACAGCTTGAATTCACATTGACATCTGTAATGTTCTTTTTCCTTTCTCTGAGGACTGAGCGGTTAACCTTCGTTAACTGCTCTTTTGTATTGAGTTGATAATAAATTTTAGGTCGTATTTCTCTTCTATACCATATACTTTTTAAGTATCCAACTCAAAGTGTTACCTCCTATCTGAAAGGGCACTGATGCATGGTGCTCTTTTTTAGTTTCTTTATTTCTACAAAATGAAATTTTTATAACATTTTTCAGTTCAAATATCCTTTCCATCAATGTACGAATAATATTACTTCTTCTTTAAGCATCTTTATGAACAAAATTTATAACCTTTACTCCACTTGGATTTATATTAAAAGTAATAGTTTCTATGCCATTCGGAGGGTTATGAGCTCCTATATAAGTTTTATATTGAACTGTAACAATAAAATTAAAGTTTTCTTCTGGGAAACGTTCAATTTTTATAATTTTTGTGTCCGTCAAACTATACTGATGATCTGGTCCAAGCTTCCTTCTGATAACTTGACTTGCATATGGTGCTAATAAAGTATTATAAGAATCATAAAACTCTTGATTATCAATATTAAACGCTTTGGTATCTAACGGATTTAAAAATAAAACTACCATAGTAATTCCCAAAAACAAACTAACCACTTTTCTTTTCAACATATACTCATCCTTAATTCATTTACATATCCGTTAAGCTCCCCAGCATAAGAGATGACTATTCTTCATCCTTATCTAACTTCTTTTTATTCAAATAACGTTTTTGTTAAAATTTTACTTAAACCTTATTCATTCATGGTATAATCTGGATTATTTATTTTTCCAAGAAAGGCTAAAGTAATGAGAAAATAATTCGGTTTCATTTCAAATTTGTTAACTATTATCGTATTTTTTACCTTTTATAGTGATAGTAATTTAATTTATTTAATATTTGTATCACTGGTTTTAATTATTTTCGCTCCAAAAGGTACATCAAAAAAAGTCGTTATAACTAGTATAATAATTTCGTGTATTTTTTACCCTCTCATATTCGGCCTGCTTTTTATAATTGGTTGAGGATTAGCAGAATCAAAACTAAACTAATCCCTTTTTCTCAAATAACGATTTTGTTAAGTTATACCCCATCCATTTTTCACACGTCTTTCCGCTAAACACATTTGTCTAGAAAACCCTATATTATTAAAAATGGTTATCGACTCTCAACTTGAAAATTTTCACTTTTGATGATGTAACCACCTATAATGGAAATATACTTTTTTCAAAGGAGGTATCTAATGTATATATCAAATAAAATTGGCTTATTTAGCTGGATTGCAACTTGTCTATACTTTTTAATTGAACCTTTCTTTATGTTCACTTCTACAGCATCTTATAACTATTTGCATCATGCAATGAGTGATCTAGGTGTAACAACCTGTGGAGAATTCACCTACGAAATAGCTCCTTATGAAATATGCTCTCCTAATCACTTTTGGATGAATTTACTCTTTATTCTTAATGGAATAACATTTTGTATTGGAGTACTATATATTTCACAACATCTAGAAAAAACAAAAATTAATAAAATAGCAACATTTTTTATAATTATAATAGGAGTTTCCACTATAGTCTCAGGATTAATTCCTGCAGATGTAAACCTAATTGGACATTCTATTCTAGTTTGGATAGGTATGCTTACTGTATTTCCAGGACTATTTATTTTTGCAAAGAATCTTAAAAAAACTAGAAAATGGACATATTTCTGCTTACTAAACTTAATAGTAATAACAATCATTATCTCACTTGTTTTTCTTTTCCCCTTACCTGCAGGTCTACTACAAAGACTTTTTTACTTGGTTCTTTTCGTTTGGGGAACTGTATCAACCTACAAATTAATAAAATAAAGATTTCATTAAAACTTTTCACCTTTTAACTGGACAAGCATATAGTATTGTATGGAGATATCCACTCATAGAAATCTACCTTTCTTGTCCAAGAGCATGTTTATATGCGTGCTCTTTTTGATTGCATTTAAAGATTTCACATTCATTAGAAATGTACATACAATAATCATGATCATCTCATTATTAATCTTTTGGTATCCTTATCGATACACATCTTGGTCATGGAGCATCTTAAAAAGCGCTCTTTATATTTGTTAATAAATAACCATTTTGTTCAAACATACACACGGTATATATTAGTTAAGCATATATTTACATAGACAAGACATAACTTTTTTAAACATGCACAATTTTTGTGCATGTTTTTTTATTTAACAAAATAACTATTTTATTATGTTTCCTAACTTACAGTAATGTCCTTAAAAAACATTCATATATATTTATCAGATGCACTTTTAAATTCCAGAGTATCAAATACTTTTAAAAGTTAACTGACCAACAATATTCGACTTATCTTTAAAAACTTATTAAAAATCACTTAGATACAAAAAAGCTACGTTTTATATAGGATAAAAAATTATCTTACGCAAAGGAGCTTGATTATTTGTGCATTACCAAAATGATAATAACTCTAACATTCACAAACCTTGCACTTGTCCATCCCCCACGGCTAACAGTTTAAATGTTGTTCAAACTACCCCATCAATAGTCTCGGTAAATTCTGCGATTCCACTAGATACCGTGGTAAATTCTAATGGTACGGCAATCTCATTCACACCACCAACAACTGTTTTACTTGAAGGTGGAAGAACCTATTTGGCAATCTATGAAGTGCAAGTTATCATTCAACCAGGAGGTAATTCGGCAGGTATCACTATGTATCTTAATAATAATCCAATCATTGGCTCTGGTACTTCTCTGGGATATACTGCAGGATTCACTTCTGTATCAGCACCCGCTATTTTCACTACACCTTTAGGTATAACAAGTACTCTTACTGTTAATGTAGGACCATATTCTAATACATTAAATACATTGGGCTTAACTCTTGCTGTTGTAGCATTAACATAATAAAATGTAAAACTCTCTAAAATGATTTTATTTATCCCTTAACTGTCTATTGGGCTAGCCTCTAAGAACTCCACATAACTACATATAGAAAAAGAACATTATTTGGTTCCATAGTACTAGGTGACTCGGCTAGCACAATTGCTGAGTCACCTATTTATCTATAATAAAATAAAGCTTTTGTTTAATTTATTACTTGTTCTTTTTTATGCATTAGTCTATTACAATCCATTTTCATGTTATAATTACCAACAGTACATATTTTAATAGGCACAACAAATTCCTATTATTTCTAAATGGATTAACAAATAAAAATACGTGTAGAAGAATTCAGAGTTTTACTGAATTTTTTATGGATTTTTCAAAATCTTTTACATCTTCCTTCATTCCTTCTTTTTAATAAACTTCAAATTTTATTACAATAACGCTTTTTTAAAATACAATCGCTTGCCTATAAACTTTGTAACCTTCATTTTCTTTCCTATGATTACAACATCCTCCTAACAACCAAGTATTGGTTATATATCCCATATGAACACCTCTATTTTATTGGCATATACTTTGAAGGAAAAAACATTTCACATTAAACATATACCTACAAACTCAGTTGCTAATAATTCACCAAAAATTACTTAATATTCAATTTTTAAAAGGAGGTATTTATGAGATATAATCGAAAATCAAATTCCAAAAATCCGTGTGATAAATTTCAGCAACCCTGTTTTATTTCTATATCCCCTTGTGATCAAAGTAATTGCTGTACACCTGTTTTTTTCTCGAATTCTCAACAACAAGAATTATTACAAATAATAAATCAATTAAATCAAGCCATCCTTTCTTTTTTCACAACACCAAATCCAACAACTATACAAATACTCCAATCAGCATTACAGGCATTAAATGATTTATTAATAACAGTACAACCAAATACACCAAATAGAAATTTAGTTATAAGAACTATAAATCAATTAATTAATTCCTTACCTACCGCATCCCTCACTCAAATCTCAGCATTATTCCAATTTCTATTCCAAAGCTTGTCTTCACTTATAAGTTGTTCAAATATATCGGACCCCTTATTACAGCAAACATTCAACTTAATTTTACAAGGAATCTTAAATAGTTCGCTATTAAGTAACATCGGAATACCGGGGCCGACTGGAGCCACTGGACCTAGAGGATTTCCTGGACCTAGAGGCGCTCAGGGTTCTCAAGGTGTGCAAGGAATTCAGGGGCCGGAAGGACCAGAAGGACCGGAAGGACCTCAAGGTGTGCCAGGGATTCAGGGACCGGAAGGGCCGGAAGGACCGGAAGGACCTCAAGGCGTGCCAGGGATTCAGGGGCCGGAAGGACCACCGGGACCTCAAGGACTTCAAGGCGTACAAGGGATTCAAGGGCCTCCGGGACCACCGGGACCTACTGGTTCAGGGACCGGAATGGGAATTCCCGGACCACCGGGACCCACTGGACCTCAAGGTGTACAAGGAATTCAAGGACCTGAAGGGCCGGAAGGATCCACTGGACCTCAGGGTGTGCCAGGTATTCAAGGGCCGGAAGGACCACCGGGAACCACTGGACCTCAAGGTGTGTCAGGTATTCAAGGGCCGGAAGGACCACCGGGACCTACTGGACCTCAAGGTGTGCAAGGTATTCAAGGACCTGAAGGACCACCAGGACCTACTGGAGATTGTGATTGTCCACCGGGACCTACTGGACCGACCGGACCGACCGGGCCAACCGGACCTGCATGTAATTTCCTAGTATATGCTACAAATGCAGGACTCATAGATGACCCTACAAATGATACAGTATCTGTAATTAACACCGGAACAAATATAGTAGTTGATACAATTACTGTAGGTAATGCACCACTTGAAGTAACAGTTTCACCAAATGGAGCTCGTGCTTATGTTACTAATATTTTTTCTAATACCGTTTCCGTTATTGATACTGCTACGAATACTGTTATCGCTACCATTCCTGTTGGAACTAATCCAATAGGTGTAGCTGTTTCTCCAAATAACACAACTGTTTATGTTGGAAATCATGGTAATAATACGGTTTCTGTCATTAATGCGGCAACAAACACAGTTATTAATACTATTCCTGTTGGCATCGCTCCACAAGGGATTACTGTTTCCCCAAATGGTGCCTTTGCATATGTTGCAAACGAATTAAGCAACACAATTTCTGTCATTAATACTGCTACCAACACAGTTATTGCTACCATCCCTGTTGGCATTCGTCCTAGAATAATCGTGTTTACACTAGATGGTACTCGTGCGTATGTCACGAATCAAAACAGCAATACAGTTTCTGTTATTAACACCGCTACCAATGCAGTTATTAATACAATTAACGTAGGTACCGAACCTGTTGGTATAGATATTACACCGGGTGGAAACCTTATTTACGTTGTAAATAAGGTTAGCAATAATGTATCGGTAATAAATGTTGCGACAAATACTGTGATTGATACAATTTCTGTTGGTTTATCCCCTGATCAAGTAACCATCATACCTGATGGCACTCGAGCATATGTTACAAATCAAGCTAGTAATACTGTTTCCGTTATTGATATTGCTACGAATACTGTTATCACTAATGTCCCAGTAGGTGTCGCTCCAACCGGAATAGCTACTGGAACTATTTGTGAATAAAATAAAGAAGTGAAAGCCACAGATAGTTTTTATTAACATTGATAGTATGTGATATTCTTTCTTTAACTACGTTCAAACAACCAGGATAAACCTTTATATTCTGTTAATATTCTTTTCTGTTTTGTCTTACAGAACCTGCAGAGCAGCTAGCTGTTGTTAGCTGCTCTCTTTCTATAAAACCCAAATCACATACCAATTAATTTACTAACATTGAATTTTTTAGAATTTAATAATAATATTTACCTATAAAACCATTACCCTTATACAAAGAGCTATGAGCCTTTCCACTCATGACTCTTTTTTTACGATTTTCACTTCACATCTACGCGATTTTGACTAGCTTCTCGACTAAATCCGTCTGGGTATCTTTCTAAAAATAATCATTTTATCTTTTCAGTAAACTTAGTATCTACACAATCAACCTTACCCTTTATCTAAACCGCGACTTGCTCACCAAATCCGCTCATTGGTGGATTGACTACTGTTACATTTTCGTCCTAAACTATTAAAAGTTTGTTGCTACTAACATCAATTTCTACTTTTTTCATATGTCCATCTACCTTTTACTACCACATGTACTCAACAACATCAGTTTTAAAAGCCACTTCCCAAATAAACTCTTACAGGAATTACTACACGACCTAGCTCGTCCACTTTTCTTGAAACACCTGTTTTTTCATACCTTACTTTCCTTTAGTATTTTTATATTTATTTAGAATCTCATGCAAACGTTTCTTATTACCAATCAGTTCTGCTTATCAAGATTTAGATTTAATTAATTGTAATAAATCAGGTGGGGGGTTATGCAGAAATGCTTTCAGGGAAAAGTTTTATAAGGAAATAAAAAATGCAGCAGTGAAAAAAATTAAAACTCGTAATTTAAGACATCCACACGCAACTATACTATTGAAACAAGGAGTTAATCCTAAAATTATCAGTGAGAGATTAGGTCATACAGACATCTCATTAACTCTTAGGATTTATTCTCATGTTTTACCGAACATGCAGGAAGAAGGAGTAAAAAATTTTGGTAAAAATATCTTTGGATAGCTAACGTTTGTAGAATGTTTGCATTTTATAACAAAAAGCCAAACTAATCTTGTATTAACAAGGTTTATTCACCTTAACATATGTTATTATGTATAATACATATGTTAAGTAAATTCAGAATAACGAGGCAAATATTATGGACTTTGTTTATATTAATCAAAACGTATTAAATAATCTTCTATACATTTTATGTAGTATATTTGTTTTTTATTTCATATATGATAGCCGGCACTATTTAAAGAAATATAAAATACTACTGATCACCCTTTGTTCTAGTATCCCACTTATTTTATGTATGCGATATCCTATCTATATGGATGAAAGTTGTATTCATGATTTAAGACAAATTCCGGTCATAATAGGTACGCTTTATGGTGGATTCCCTGTCGGTATCATATTGTTTACAATTTTATTAATTACGAGATTTTTATTTTATGGCTTTAACATGCTGACAGTTGTTGTTTACTGAATAATGTTCATCGTTACAGCACTCGCATCTTCAAAATTTAATACATATAATAGAAAACTTAAAGTAGCTTTTTCCATGTTTTTAACCTTTTTCCTAGCAATATTTACAACTTTCATTGTATTAACCTTATCAGATTTTGAAGTGAATAATTTGTATATTATTTATTTCATGGTATTACCGACTACTTTAATGTTATTTATTGTTTATATAAATGAAGTTATTAAAGATGCTGTATTAATGCGCTCAAAATTAATTAAAATGGAAAAAATGGAGATTGTTAGCCAACTCGCTGCAAGTATATCGCACGAAGTAAGGAATCCCTTAACGGTTGTAAAAGGATTTACACAGCTTTTAAAAACACAAAATTTAACTCCTGAATCAAGAGACGAATATATTAAACATATACTTGAAGAGTTAAATCGTGCCCAAGAAATTATCGATGATTACTTAACGTTTGCCAAACCTGCTCCAGAAAAACTAGATCAAATTTCAGTAAAACAAGAGTTAAATCGAGTTATTAATATGATATTGCCATTGTGTAATATGAATACGATACATATTACACAGGATTTTTCTGAGGCAACCATTGTTGGTAATAAACAGCACTTTCAACAATGTTTTTTAAACTTAATCAAAAACAGTATTGAAGCAATGCCTAATGGTGGTACCTTAAATATTTCCTCATCTATCAATAATAGTAAAGTTGAAATACGAATTGAAGATAGCGGAGTTGGAATGTCACAGGAGCAAATACATCGATTCGGTGAACCGTATTTTAGTACAAAAACAAAAGGAACCGGTTTAGGTACAATGGTTGCTGTTAAGATTATTGAGACGATGCATGGAAGTTTAAAAATCAGAAGTATCGTTAGTAAAGGAACGACTTTAACGATTACGTTCCCGAAATATAGTAAGAATACGCATTAAAACAAATAAAAAAGGAGCATAGTCGCTCCTTTTTTATTTGTTTCGATACATAAGTATCTTCAATGTTTTTTTAGTTTACATTTGTGAAGACTAATTAAAAATTAGTATCCTCCGCCCCAGCAGCTGCATCCTACAATTATTAATAGAATGAATAACACAACTAATAAAGCGAAACCTCCACCAAAACCACAAGAACCACCGTAACTCATATTTTCTCCTCCTTTTGGTTTGAAAACTAATAGGTAGTTGATCATTTTAACTGGTTCGTATTATACATTATGTGTATATCCCTTTTTTGAGCATGTCTACATAAAAATAAGTAAAAGCACTCGTTTAAAGAGTGCTTTTAAATGGATACCAAAAGTTTTGAAATACGTTTAATTTTAAATATACCGCAACAATAAATATGAAAATACCGGCAAATAAAGCGATGAAATCTTCACGTTTCGCCTTACTTGTATAAAACCATGTACGTTTATCCTTCTTTCCAAATCCTCTTAAATCCATTGCATTTGAAACCGTATCTATTCTTTCTAGAGAATGAATGATTAGTGGCCAGAAAATTAAAACACGGTTCTTCATACGAACCCATAAACTTGCTTCTCCTTTTTCAAAAGCCACTCCTCTCGCTTCTTGCGCGTGTTTAATAATTTTATACTCAGACTGGATGTCAGGAATATAACGTAGTGCAATATTTATTGCATAAGTAATCTTATAATGAATACCAAGTTTACTTAAGTTACTTACAAATTCACTTGGATCTGTCGTGTAAATAAAAAGAAGTGTAAATGGTAATAACGTAAAATACTTTAATGAAAGTGTAGCTGCATAAAATAATGTTTCATATGTAATCGTTGCATATCCAACATGTAAAAACGCGGTATATGATTCAGTTAATTCAGATCCATGAGTTGGTGTAATCAATAAAATCATGACAGAGTTTAATAAACTAAATGTAAATATGACACTAAAAACAATTAAAATTTTACGAAATGGAATTTTAGCAATGCTGAGCCCGATACACCCAATAATAAATAATATTAGCAACACCCGAAAATCAAAAAACAAAAAAGTAAGCGTCATACAAAAAATAAATAAAAACAATTTCACTACCCCATCCATACGATGAAAATATGTACTATGCACCTTCCTCCCTCCTATTACTGTCTAAATAAAGCTCCATAAATTTTTCTGGACATGCAATCCCACTAAATTTAACAAGCTTGGTTAAAGAACTCTCTCTTAAGTTGGCTCTTTGTAACGTTTCTTGATCGCCTAATACATCAAACACTGTATTATCCGCAATAATTTTCCCTTCATGTAGAACTACTGCACGGTCTGTATATTCTAGCGCGAGATTCATATCGTGAGTGATAAAAACAAATGAAATTCCCTTTTTAGCTAGGTTTTTAATAAAAGACATAAATTGTTTATAGTGATAATAATCTTGTCCCGCTGTCGGTTCATCTAATATGATAAGTTTAGGATTTGTTGTTAATACAGATGCGATTGTTAATCTCTTTTTTTGCCCATAGCTTAGTGCTTGAATTGGCCAATTACGAAATGGATATAAACCACAAATTTTTAAAGTTCCTTCTACTCTATTCTTAATTTCTTCCTTAGAAAAATTATGTAATGTTAATGTAAATGAAACTTCTTCAAAAACAGTAGGCTGTGTAATCATATGATTTGGATTTTGCATCACGTAAGATATGATTTCCCCACGTTTACGAATAGACCAAGAACTAATATCTTCACCTTTTAACAAGATTTTCCCATTTTTCATTTTGTTTATGCCTATAAGACTATGAGCTAATGTTGATTTCCCTGCTCCATTATGTCCTAACAGTGCCACAATTTCTCCTTCATATATTGAAAGGTTTACATTTTCTAATACTTTTTGTTTATTAGAGTATGAAAATGATAAATTCTCCACTTTAAGTAATTCCTTGTTTTTAGTATTCCCTTTTAATATGACTTGTTTCTCCATCCACTCTTTTATAACGTTGCTTACCTTTTCTTTTTGAAGGTTTTCCATTGGATATATTACGTCATTATTACTATCAAAATGTAATCTCTTTAATGCTTCGATGTAAATAGGCTCTCTTAAGCCGATACGTGGTAATATATTTGACGCTAAGATTTCTTTTGGTGTTCCTATCGCAATGACTTTACCTTCATCAATTAATATAACTTTGTCTAAATCCAGGTTTAAAATTTCTTCTATTCTATGTTCGATAATAACAATCGTTTTATTATATTGTTCATGTATATCTTTCATAAGTTTTATCGTATGTAAGGCGCTTAGTGGATCTAAATTAGCTAACGGTTCATCGAACAATAATATATCCGCATTTGTTGTTAATAAACCCGCTAGAGAAACTGTTTGCTTTTGACCTCCTGATAATTCATGTGGACTTTGTTTATGAAACGTATGCATCTTCACCTTTCTTAATGAGTCCGAAACAATCTTTTTCATGTCATCTTGCTTTACACATTCATTTTCTAAATAAAAAGCTACATCTTCTTCTACTGTCAGACCAATAAATTGAGCATCTTGATCTTGCAAAATTGTTCCTACCTGTTTACTTTGTTCAAAAATACTTCCTTCCCTCGGATCTTTACCGGCAATTAAAACGTTACCTGTACTATTCCCTTCGTAAGAAAATGGGATTAGCCCATTTATACAATGAGCTAATGTCGACTTTCCTGAGCCACTTCGTCCAGCAATTAGCACTTTTTCCCCAGGATATATATGAAAGGTAATATCACTTAAAGTAGGCTGCACAGCATGCCCATATTGAAAGGTGAATTGTTCAAACGAAATAATTGGTTGCATGTTAACATCCCTACTTTTCAATTTTTAAATGTGTATGTTTCTTATTGGATTTCGCCAAACCAATTGTAAGTGGCAATCCAAGTACTAAGAAAACGATGACATCGGAAATTGTTGCTCCTAATACTTGTATAACAATTTTGTCAAATGGTTCTCCCATCACAATAATATCGAATGCCCCAGCAAATATAATAGCAATGACAATACCAACTAGCCCAGTAATTGCTAAATAAGAAATATCCCCCTTGTTAAATGACCCGTTTTTCACACTAAAACCAACTCTTTTTTGAATAAGCCCCATTGAAAAACCAATAATACCTGAACTAATAACCCAGCCCCACCAAATACCCCAGCCAGCAATCGTATCTGTTACGGTATGACCGATAAGTCCGATTAACAGTCCTGCCACTGGACCAAATAATGCTCCAAAAACAGTTAATATAGCTAATGCTGGTTTAATAAATGTATTCGGTGCAATAGAAAATCCCCAAAGTCCTAATATCCCGTATAATGCTGCTCCAATACCGATTGCTACTACTAACTTTGTTGATAATTTGTTCATGACAATTCCCCTCTCATATTAGTCAACTTTTATTACTCTATATTTAATTTAAAAATGAATTATGCATCGACACTCCCTTTCTATACAACAAAAAAATGACCTCTTACATAAGAGGTCATTTTCTTTCACGTTCAAGAATCCTCTTATCTTTCAAAAAACACATCGTGTCCTCTGCGGAATTAGCACCTTCCTATAAAATTGCATAGGGGTTGCTGAGGTTTCTTAGGGCCGTTCCCTCCACCTCTCTGGATAAGTATTAATTTGTAATTCGTATTATGGCACTAAAGAATGTAAATTTCAACACTTTTCTTACTATTTTTATTTTTTTGTTAAATAGATCATTTAAATCATTGTATTCTTATCGGAATTATGAAATAATAAATTCAAAATCGTTTCGGGAGGAATGCATTATGAAAGTTATTGGTTTGATTGGAGGATTAAGTTGGGAATCTACATCATTATACTATAAACATATTAATACACTTACACTCTCTCAATACGATCAAAATGCAAAGTTAGTTTTATATAGTATGGACTTTGGTGAAGTAACTACTTTATTACAAAATCATCAATATGAAGAAGTGAAAAATGAACTAGTTACAGTTGCAAAGAAAGTTGAAAAATCTGGGGCTGAATGTTTATTAATGTGTTCAAATACCGTACATCTATTTGCCGAGGAAGTAGAACAAGCAATATCTATCCCGCTTCTTCACATTGGTGATGTAAGTGCTAAAGAAATGGTAGAACAGAGTATAAAACGTATCGGACTATTAGGAACAAAACAAACGATGGAGCAAGATTTCTATAAATCACGATTAGCGAAATATAACATTGAGACAATTATCCCAAATGAAGAGGAAAGAACCTTTATCCACCATGTCATATTAGATGAATTAAGTAGAGGGATCATTTCAGAAACATCTAAAGAAAAGTTATTACAAATTACAAAATCATTAATTCAAAACGGCGCTGAAGGTATATTATTAGGCTGTACTGAAATACCTTTACTTATCTCCCAAAATGATCTTACTGTTCCCGTTTTTGATACTGCTTTTTTACACGCAAATACTGCTGTGCAATTTGCTGGATAAGAATATACAAGCATAAAGGTGAGAACCTCTATGCTTGTATACAGTTACGACTATTTATCCCGCTATTTATGGGTAGTAAAATCCCTACCGATTAAAGTTTTACTTTATTTAAAAGAGATTCAATAACTGCAATTGCTTCTTTTGAACCACCACATTCTAAAAAGCTATCATTAAGTTTTCTTATACCATGTTTATACTTTTCATTTGAAAGAACATCTGTTACGGCCTCTTTTAAAGTGTGCACATTAACATGTTCTTTCAATAGTCTATGTGCCGCTTCAAGCTCAGTTAATCTTTGCGCTATCATTGGCTGGTCTTTATCATGCGGTATTATTACAAATGGGACATTATAATGAATGGCATCGTGTACGCTATTCATACCGCCATGTGTAATAAAAACATCTGCTTCATTTAATATTTCTGATTGAGGTACATATGGAGCAATTATAAAATTATCTGGTGCTTTCTTAATTTTAGAAATATCATTTCTATCACCAATTGCCATTACAACTATCCCATCAAAATCTGAAAAAGTATCAATACAAGTATTAAAGAATGGTTCGAGTCCTTCAAGCAGTGTTCCCATTGAAATATAAATAACTTTCTTTTCTTTAAGTGATTCCAGTGGAAACTTTATATTTGTTTTACGCTTTGAAATACTCGGTCCAATAAAAATGTTATTTTCTCCGAACGATTCGTTATTAGGTTGGAAATAGCGACTTGTGTATACGAGACAAACATCACCCTTATTATTCATAAATTGAAGATTATTCTTTGGTTTTACTCCAAATTTATGTTCCATCTGATTTAGTAATTTTTCAGAGATTTCCTCTGGTTGGAATGGCATATCTGCATTTGGATGAAAAGGTAATGTCTTCAAAAATTCTGGCGGAATTAAAAATATAGGTGAGGACACTACACCTGGAACTTGTAAATACTCCTTTACTAACTCTCCTGCGCCAAATATATCATAAATTACGAAATCAAAATTTATACTTTCACATAATTGTTTCGTAATTTCTAATATATATAAAGAAGTTTGAACATGCACATGAAAGAAAGCATTTAACCCAGATGAGGTTTCAGCATCAATAGAAATCTCTTTTAATAGATCCGGATGAATATGTACAGTAGCTCCTAAATCTTCAATTCTATCCTTAAAGTTTGCCGTTGTAATATAATGTACGTTATCCCCTCGTTTAGTAAAAGCTTTTACTAAATTTAATGTAGGGTTTACATGTCCCTCTGCTGGAAAATTAACCACTAAAATATTTAGCACTTATTCCTCACTCCTTACATTTCATTGTTTTAATTAAGCATACTGTTATTTGTACAAGTAATCTTCCCCTAATAGTCCTAATATGCTTGCTACATTATATTGATAAATAATTTTCAGTCATCAACATAAAAAAAGCATCTACCTATGTAGATGCCTAACCGTGATAAGGAGTGTTCTGTGAGGTTAGAACAAGCTTTTCTGCTTGTCCTATGCTATTAATATATGATTGATTTTATAAAACGTGAATAGTTAATAGAATTATTTTATCCATTTTATATGATCAAATGGATAAAATACCATTTCTACTTTACCTATTATATTTGACTCATCAATAAGTCCAAGTGTATTCCTACTATCTTTACTATGATTACGATTATCACCTAACACAAATAATTTATGCGTAGGAACTTTTATTTCTCTAAAATTTGAAAAACGATTGGATACTTGTGACATATCTAAATGTATATACGACTCATCACGCTTTTTACCGTTAATAAATACCTCATCCTTTTTTAGTTGTATATTATCCCCCGATAATCCAATAATTCGTTTCACATAGTAAGTAGGCTCGTCTTCTTTTTTTATAATGACAACATCTCCATGATGAAAAGACGATAAACAGACGTTTACCTTATTAACAAGTATATAATCTTTTTCATTCAAAGTAGGTTGCATCGAAATTCCTTCTACCATACAAAATAAAAAGGACTTATTAATAAAAATAACCCCTATTATAATTAATATGTAGCTACATATGTTCCTCCAATATTTTAGAATAAACAGCTTCATATATACCTCATTTCTAATCTATTCCCAGATAAAAACGCCTCTAGTTCACAGGAATGCTAGAGACGTTTCGTACATTTTAATTCTCTTTAGAGGCATCTATTTTTGGCGCTTCACCAGTTAACCGCTTATTTTTCAAATCAAAATAAGCATCTAAAACTTCTTTTCCAATATCGGAGTTAATGCCCGATTTATCATTTTCAACCCACGGTACTACAACAGAAAATGCTACTTCTGGATCATCATATGGCGCATATCCAGCTAATGTTAAGTTATAACATTTTCTACGATCGCCTTTCGCATTTCGCCCAATTTCATTTTCTCCACCATATACAGTTTGTGCGGTCCCTGTTTTACCAGCTGGTTTATATGGTGCTTTTTGGAACGCTCTTACTCCCGTTCCATCTCCTTCTTGAAATACTTTTCTAAATCCTTCTTTTACTTGATTAATATATTCTTGTTTCATATCGATTCTATTTAAAACAACGGGTTCTATTGATTGTACTACTTTACCAACCTCATCTTTTTGAACTGTTTGTTCTCTAATCTCTTGAACAATTTGTGGTTTCATTCGATATCCTCCATTTGCGATAGTCGAAATATATTGTGCAAGCTGAAGTGGTGTATACGTATCATATTGCCCAATAGAATAATCTAATAAGAAACCAGGCTGATTATCTTTTTTTCCAATTTGCCCTGCAGTTTCATTTGGTAAATCAATACCAGTTTGTACACCTAGTCCAAATTGCCTGAAATAATACCTCATTTTATCAAAATATTCTTGTTTAATATCTAGTGAACTATTTTTTACATAATCCACGCCAGCAATTTTTAATGCGATATTAAACATATAAACGTTTGAAGAAACTTGTAACGCTCTTAGATCGTCTATATCACCAAAATTTTTCCAAGACTTCTTTTCCTTAGTTCCTTTAAACTTCATAGGTGCATCATAAAAATGTGTTCCAGGAGTTATTGCATTTGTTTCAAACCCTGTTAACACTGTCGCACCTTTAACCGTTGATCCAAGCTCATATGAACTTGTCAGCGTGCCTAAAGCATAATCTTCTACTTCCGTTTTCCCGTCTTTTTCTACAAGCCTTTTCCCAGCCATTGATAATACTTGGCCATTTTTAGGATTCATCATCACTACGAAAGCACGGTCTAACATTGATTCTGATCCTTTATATTGTTTTAATATTTTTTCTATGCTCTCCTCTACTTTTTTTTGTAATTCCATATCTATGGTTAAAGTTAAATTTTTACCGCTTTTTCCTTCCGAAACCGTTTCCGTTCTAATAGTATTTCCTTGTTTATCAGCAATGCTTCTTACTTCTTTTTTTGTACCATGAAGTACATCTTCGTATTGCTGTTCGATATAACTTTTGCCGACCCTATCATTTCGGCTATAATCACGCACTAAATAATAATCTAATCGTTCACGTGGCAATCCTTCATCAGCATTTGAAACGTTACCAAGGACAGAACGGAATAATCCATCATTTACATAGATTCTCTCCCAATCAACTGATGCGTCTACTCCTGGAAGGTTCGCTAAATTTTCACTAATCACCGCATATTCCTGTTCACTAACGTCCTTTTTAATAATTTGAGGTGCCATTTGAAAACCTGAGGTCATTTTACTTTTAATAGCTAACACTTCTATATCTTTAGCCGTTAGTTCTTGAAGATTTTTATCTGTAACGCGTTTTCTTTTTAAATCTTCTATTTTTTTGTCTAGCTCTTTTCCGGTAATATCCTTATCTCGGAACTTATCTATTTCTTTTTTTGATACTAAGTCTTGAGCAAGTTCTGGATTCAATTGCATCCAAAAGTCTTTCTTATCAGTCTCAGTTAACTTATCTATATCTTCTTGTGGCATTTCAATAATATCTGCAAGTTGTCTTGCTGATTTTAATATTTCTTCTTGTTTTACACCTTTCACCTTTGTATATGTAATCGTACGTAAAGACTTATTATCAACTACTGGATTTCCTTCACGATCAAATATTTTCCCACGTGGTACAGAAAGGCCCACGGTTGCATTTTCTCTCTTCTCTAATTCATTTTTATATGTTTCTCCATCAAAAATTTGCACTTTCCCTAACTGAATAATAATGCCAGAGAATAATAAAAATACACAAAGGAATAAAATATTTAACCGGAGAGGTACTACTCTACCACTTTTCTTCTCTTGCTTTTTCACCTTGTCATAATCTCCTCCTTACAATATTTCAAATAATAATCACATTTCTATATTAAAAGTAATGTACAATTTCTATACATTGCTTTGTACAAATATTAATATAATGTTTAAAACTTAATAGAAATTAAAACAAAGGTAAAGAAAAGGTAAAGTTTACTAAATTAAATATAAAAAATACCCAATAACAAAAAGCTTAGTTTTCACTAATCGCTTTGTTATTGGGTATTAATTGATTTAAGAATTACTACTAGTGCGTATTGCTATACATTTGTCGTCACAATTAGAAAGAGATTGTTTACTTAGTACTTTCGGTAAGTAAATAGTTACTGTTGTCCCGACACCAACCTCGCTCATGATACTAATTGTCCCTTGATGACTTTCAATAATTTTATAACTTAACATTAATCCAATACCAGTCCCTTTTTCTTTCGTACTATAAAAAGGTTCACCTAATCTCTTAATTCTTTCTTCAGGTATTCCTATTCCTTCATCTATTACATGAATGATGACACCATCATCATTTATTTCTTTTATGTGAATTGAAATTTCCCCACCATTTGGCATAGCTTCGATTGAATTTTGCAAAATATTAATAAATACTTGTTTCAATTGATTTTCTGAGCATTCAATAATTATATCTTTGTCATCCGTAAATAGTTCAACTTGAATATTTGTCATAATTGCTTTTGTATTCATTAACGATACGACATTTTTAAAAATTTGATAAATATTTTTCTTTTCTGTATTTATCTCATCTGTTTTAGCAATTGCCAGAAATTCTTGCAGGATCGCTTCTATCCTTTCAATTTCAGAGAGCATAAGATCAAAATATTTTTCTTGATCTTCTTTATTAATTTGAAATAACTGTATAAAACCTTTAATTACAGTTAAAGGATTTCTTACTTCATGAGCCACGCCAGCTGCTAATTGACCAATTGCTGCAAGCGTATCTGATTTATTTAGCAATTCTTCTGTCTTTTTTCTCTCTGTAATATCGCGTACAATAATCATAATTTTATCATGTAATAATGGTAAGCACCTAGCCTCAAAGAAATCAATACTTCCATTAAGTGTGAGTGGATATTCTACAATTACATTCGTTCCTTTTTCCTTCACTTGATTAATGGCTTCCTGAAACTGCTGTGCTACTGAAGATGGTAATACTTCGTAAAACTTTTTTCCCATAAAAGCTTCTGCAGGTACGTAAAACTTTGTAGGAGATCCTGCCTTGTAATCTATAATTGTGCCATCATCTTCTGTTAAGAAACATAAATCTGGTAAAGCTTTAAAAATTAATTCCAGTTCAGATGTTTGTTGTTTTAACTGCTCTTCTATCGCTTTTAAATGTGTAATATCTACACCAACAGCCCAATAACTATATCCTGTTACAGGAAACTGTTCTGATATATTCGACCACATTATTGTTTTGATTTCACCATTTTTACATGTTAAGTGCATTTCCCAATCTCTGAAATTTTTTCCACAAGTTAAAAATTTCTTTTGTATTTGATGGCGATAATTATAATCAGGATACAATAATTGCAGTGCATTTGGATTTCCAATTATTTCTTCAGCGGTATAACCTGTTACAATTTCACATTCTCGATTCCACAAAACAAAATCTCCATTATAATCAAGCGCATCGACCATAACAGGCATGTTTTGTAAAATCGTATGTAGTTCCTCCTCTTTCCGAGAAAGCAACGTTGTACTTTTACTTTGAAATACTTTTATTGCGCCATCTAAAATTAAACTTGAGAGCATTTCAAAGTATTTTTGACAACTGAAAATTTCACTTTTTTTGGACCATACAACAAAAGATCCTAAATGTTGATTGTATAAGAAAATGGGGATTTCAATCTTTGGAAGTTTACTCTTTTTTATCTCATTCATTCCGAATGAAAAAACACATTCTTTTTCAGCATCAAGAAGTTGATGTGATATATTAGTTAATTTATAAAATTGTTCTGCCATGGTTTCTATTGTACTCACATCAATAAGTTCCATTAGCCGCGAATTCATTCCTTTTTCACCTCAATATGTAAAATTAATACAAATCTAAAATTCATACTTCTCCATTATACGAAGAAAGCTAGTGTAGGTATATAGCTGTAGAATAATTATTCGAACAAATTTTATTTTTCAATTAAAATAAGAAAAGAATATATATACTGAATATACCTTTAATTAGTATATATTTCGTTGATTCCTCACTTATTGTCTAGTAACTTGAATTCCTCCTTACATTCACTGAATTTTCACTTGAGAGTCATACACGTTACTAATAGCGGTATAAACATGCAATAAGTATAAAGTTCATAAAATATTCACAATTTTTATGAAAAATATAAACATTTATTCCAATATATTCTATATAATAAAATGTAATAAGGCTTCTATGAATCTCATAGAATACCTTACCCCTAATAAAAAAGAAAAAAGAATCCATTTGGATTCTTTTTTCTTTTTTAATTACATTACATATTTATATAAAGCATGTGCCACACCATGTTCTTCATTTGATAACGTTTCGTATTTACACATTGCTTTTATTTCTTCTACTGCATTCCCCATTGCAATTGATATGTTCGCTTTTTCCATCATAGAAACATCGTTTAGCCCATCACCTATCGCTACAGTGTTTTCAACCGGAATATTAAGATGTTCTGCTAAAGTATATAATCCATTCCCTTTTTGAGCATCTCGATGATTAATCTCTAAATTGTGCCAATATGAAGATGTAATTGCTAAATCTGTATTATGAAGAAATGTTTCTTTGAGTTTTTTTAATTTCTCAATTTCATAAGAAAATGGTAATAGTTTATGCACATGTATATCTGTTTCTACAATTGGTTTACAACTTTCCGCACTATGAAACGCTGTATGCTCAAGATATAATGCTGCGATTGTTTCTAACTCTTTCAAGTCGAAATTTTCTTTTGAATTCTTCACATGCTCAATTTCATTACGTACACTCTCTACTCCATAATCCGGTACATACACACCTTTATCAGTATAGAGCTGATAATATAAACCATTCTCTTCAAGATATTCTACAATTTCAAGTGCCTGCATATTTTGAATTGGATATCTCTTCATCATTTTTTTATCTTTATATATAAGAGCACCATTTTCTGCAATGATTGGACACTCTAAATCAACTTCTAACAATAATCGCTCAATGTCAACAATTGAACGTCCTGTACAAATTGCTACAACATGGCCAGCTTCTTGACATGTTCGAATTGCTTCTGCATTTTCTTTACTTATCATTTTATTCCCCGAAAGAAGAGTTCCATCTAAATCAATTGCGATTAATTTCATTATTTCTTCACCACTTTCTATAAATACACGAGTTCTAATTAATTATTAGGTATCGTTTTCATACAATCCTCGTGAGGTACTTCTTATTTATAATTTATGAAAAGCGTTTCAGGTCAAGAAATAATTAAAAATAAAATCCAAAGCTTTTCTTTTTAAAAAAGCTTTGGATTTTAAACTATGAATTATAACTAATGTATTTTGTCTCACACATGTACACATTTTTTTCTTCAGTTGGGATATATACTTTAAACTTTTCTAACCGTTTTCCATAGACATGAATCGTAATAACGCTTTCATTTTTGCTAATTTCAAGAATATGACAATCCGCTGGTGGAATTACTTTATCTGTTTCTCCTTCTCCCAAATAAAGATTTCCTGTATGTGTTAAATAAACAAGTGAATTTCCAAGTTGTTTCGTTTGTATAAAGTTCTGCACCATAATCCTTCCTGAAAAAACGCCTTCTACTCCCCATGTGCCGTCATGATCATGTAAAGGTGTAGATTGTCCATCTTTCCATACGAGAGCTAGTACTTCAAAACGTTTGAGCGGATCTTCATACAATAAATGTCGTGCATATTGAGTCAAATTGGCCTTCTGTTTATCTAACGGAAGCCATGTTTTCTTTTCTAAAAGTTCTTCTAGTAACTTTTCAATGCCACACACTATTTCTTCTTCAAATAAACCGTTTTCCATAAGATCTGTAACACCTTTAATAAACTTTTGAAATGATTTACTTCCATTACAAGTCAACATAAGAATCCTCCTCTACGTTTTATACAATTCCATATTAAGGTGATTACCGAAAACTCACAATTGAGAAACAAAAAACAAGATGCAAATGTATGCACCTTGTTAAGATTTTTATTTAGCTTTCAATCGAATAGGTAAGTATTTTAATGTTTGTTCATTTTCCAATATACATTTTTCTAAACAGAAAGATGGAGATAGCTCTATTTTTTCAAAAGCATTTATAAAGGTAGTTAATGCAATCTCAGCCTCTAAACGTGCAAGTGGTGCTCCTAAGCAAAAGTGAGGACCTTTCCCAAAGGTTAAATGCTTTTCATTTCCTGTTCGATGTACATTAAATTGAGAGGCTTGTGAAAATTTTTTCTCGTCTAAATTCGCTGCACTAACCCACGCAACAATCATCTGATCCTTTTTCATTAAAGAACCAAATATATTTGTATCCTCTGTAATCCTCCGGGCTAATGTAACAGGAAAGCGATAGCGTAATACTTCCTCAATCGCTTTTGAAATTAAGTTAGGTTCTTTTCTTAACTCTTCATAAATTCCAGGTGAATCTACTAAAAAGCAATAAAAGCTATTAATAATTAAATTTGTAGTGGTTTCATTCCCAGCTGCTAGTAAACCTAATGAAAAGGTTACAATTTCTTCATCGGTTAATCTTTCGTCTTCATATTCAGCTCGAATTAAATCAGAAATGATATCATCGGTTAAATGATATCTCTTTTCCTGAACAATCGGTAGAAGGTATGCTTTGAATTCATTTAATGCTATCCCTTTCTCAGCATCCAGATCATTAAACTTTTCTTTACTATACGGCATAAATAAAATATCAGACCATTCTTTAATTTTTTTACGATCTGTTGTTGGGACTCCTAATAAATCAGAAATAACGGTAACAGGTAAAGGTGCAGCAAACTGTTCAACGATATTAACTTCACTACATTTTTCGATATGTTGTACAAGTTCATCTGCGATAGCCTGTATTCGAGGTTTCCACTGTTCTAAACTTCTTGGAGTAAATGCCTTAGAAACAATGGAACGTACATTGCGATGTTCTGGTGGATCTGTAGAGTTTATATTTATTCTAGTTTCTAAAGGAGGGATTGAGAATTGTCTGCGCTCCCTTCTACTTGAAAATAAGCGATAATCTGATAAAACACGATTTACATCATCATATAAAAAAACATTCCATACATCCTGCTCTTCATCATAATGAACTGGGTGATTATCCCTCATCAAACGATACCATTCATATGGATTCCATAATTCTTCTTTTGTTTTCAGCTTTGAAATTTCATGAACTAAAATAACATTTTCAGGTGAAGCCATAGTTCTTTCCTCCCTTTTCTTTTACAATAAAAGTGATAGGTCGGCAGTTCAAAGTTGTATAAACTATCATATGTTATTTTAACATATACTAAAGGGGATTTTTCATTAAAGAACTTGAGAAATATATAAGGGGGATTTTTATGTACGTTGATATTTTACTACTAGCAGAATTAACGACCGGACCAAAACATGGATATGAAATCAAAAAAAATGTTCAAAATCGTTTAGGTGAGAATTTTGAATTAAATCACAACATGCTTTACCCTGCCCTTCGGCGCTTTGAAAATATGGGTGCTATAACGAAAAAAATACATAAACAAGTTGGAAAACCAAACCGAAATATGTACGATATAACAGAAACAGGAGAAGAAATTTTTTCTGAAATGTTACGAGAGTTTCCCGAAAAACTTGCGACAAATAATGCAGAATTTCTTGTTCGTATCGCGCTATTTGAAAAACTTGAATATGAAGCTAGAAAAGAGATTTTGACTGTACGTCAAAACGTACTACATAGTCAACTTACCGCTATTCAGTCTCTAGAGGTTACCTCAGCCTTTATTACTGAAGTCATTGAATTTAGTAAATCACGAATTGAACATGAATTGAGTTGGATTACATCACTTATGAAGAAAATATGAAAAAATAACAAAAAAAGCTAAAATTAATGAATGAAAATGATATTTATTATCAATACTATCATTAATAAAAGGGCAACCACGATTTGGCTACCCTTAAAGAATTTACACTTCTGGATCAAATGTTTTGCAATCTGTTTCTTCCGTTGTAGATGCATGTTTACCTTTATGACTTACTACGTAAATTGCCTCTGCACTACATTTATTACCGTTCGCCCAAAATTTACAGTTGTTTACTTCACATAAAACGTCTTGTGCCATAGTATCACACCTCCTTGTTCTATTATCATTAACAAAATTCGGAGGTATGATACTATTTGTCATCCATTTTCCATTCCCTTTTTAGCTTTCTTAATGGTTCGATATCTCCGCGTACAATAGCATCAATATTTCCAGTTATTTTTTCAATATCAAAATGCCACCATTGAATTTGCAATAATTCTTGAATTATTTCATTTGAAAATCTCTCTTTTATTTTATTTGCAGGGTTTCCACCAACAATTGTATATGGTGCGACGTCTCTAGTCACAACAGATTTAGCTGCAATGATTGCACCATCCCCTATTTTTATTCCGGGCATAATTGTTGTATCCATACCAATCCAAACGTCATTTCCTATAACTGTATCACCTTTATAAGGTAAATCAGACAAACTAGGTGTATACTTCTCCCACCCATTTCCAAATATATTAAATGGATATGCCGAAAATCCATCCATCCGATGATTGGCTCCGTTCATAATAAAGTTAACTCCAGATGCAATACAACAAAACTTTCCAATAGTAAGGCGATCTCCAAGAAATTCATAATGATGTAATACTCGATCTTCAAATGTTTCTCCATCTTTCGCATCATAATAAGAATAGTCACCAACAAGTATATTAGGTTTTGTTATTATATTTTTTATAAATTGAACGTTTTGATTGCCTTCAATAGGGTATTTAACATTTGGATTAGGATTCATTTTGTATAGCACTTCCTTTACCACTTATTTCACTTTCTACCGCTATTACTGGCTTTAAATTGTATATAGGTAAAATAAACAATAATCCAATTATAAAAAGTAAAGCCGTCCCTTCATACATCATACTTAATGAAAACATCTCTTTTAATGAGCCAGCTATACTCATCGTTACTACCATTGAACCGGTAAAAAGCGGACTTAAAATACCATTTACACGACCTATAAAATCGGTATCGCTATTTTGAATAATAAGCGTATTAATACCAATTTGGATACAAGGAAGAGCTAAACCACTAAAAAGCTGCGCTGTAAGTGTCACCCATAAATTTGTAGAATATCCTATAATGCCAATACCAATTGCTTGACCAAGCATACCGATAATTAACATCTTTTGCGGAGCAACGTTTTTCGCAAATACCATTGCTAATGCTCCGCCAACAATCATTCCCGCACCATTTACTGTTAGTAGCCACTGTAAACTCTCTTTTGATAATCCTAACTGCTCAGTCACAATAAATATACCTAATGGCTGAATTAATCCTATACCTAGTCCTGCAGCCATAAAACAAAGCCCTAGCAAAGTTAATGCTTTTTTCTTTTTGACATACTTAATACCATCCTTCATCTCCTGCAACAGAGTGATACCTTTCTTTTCTACGTCGTTTTCAAGATCTTTCGGAAGGAATAACAATACAACTGCCGCAAGTAAAAACGAAATACCTGTTATGATGATTGAAATATAAATTCCAAAACTATGAAAGATAAATGTCCCTAGTATTGGTCCTAATACCATAAATATTGCAAATATCGTTTGATATATAGACATTGCTAATTGAATTTGTTCCGTTGATAAATGTTGTTTAAACAACTTCATTCCAGATGGTTGTGAAAACTGTGAAAGGATTGCAGAGATGAGTGTCACAAAAAACACAATTTTCCACGTTCCAAACATAAGCGTAATTAATACAGCGAATACTGAAATGGAACTTAACGTTTCACACCATATCATTGTCTTCTTTGGCTTCCACCTATCAGCAAAAGTACCGCCAATAAATGAAAAAATAAAAATTGGAGCGAATTCAGCAACTGAAATCATCGAAATAGCAAAAGCATCACCTTTTGTCATTTCCATTACATATAGTAATACCGCAAAGTTTCGAACCCATATTCCTATTTGTAAAAATAATGCTGATGCTAAAATCCCTTGAACAAACCGATTTTTTAATACTTGTGATACCCCATTGTTTTGTTTCGTTACTACATTTGTCGACATAAAAAAGCCTCCTATTTCATGTTCTGAACAGGAGGCAGCACAAATCATATAAAAAGACTATATATTCGCAGAGCGAAATACATCCCTTTTCTATAAATGTACAGACTAACCCTATTCAGAAGAATATTTCGTTTTTTAACGAAGATCTCTTACAAATAGAATTAGTTGATCATTGGGATGTTTTCACCCTTCCGTTTCGAATTTAAATAACACATACATACTCTATGTAAATCATTTTCGATGTATGCATGTCTCCTTTTAACTATTCTAGAAAGTTAAAGGCAATTCCTCTAAAGAACGCATTAAATAGTTACCTTGCCATTTAATTTCTTCACGATTCCCTTTTATTTGTAGTTCAGGCATTCGATTAAACAAAGTAGTAATAGCAATCTTTGCTTCTAACCTCGCAAGTGGAGCGCCTAAACAGAAATGGCTACCATGACCAAAGGCAATATGACGATTATTTTCCCGAGTAATATCGAATACTTCTGGGTTTTCAAATACAGTTTCATCACGATTTGCAGAAGCTAAGGCAATGACAACCATATCTCCTTTTTCGATTGTTCGGTCGTGAATTTGAAAAGGTTCCGCTGCCCATCTTGCAGTTGTAACCTCAACTGGAGAATAATAACGCAATCCTTCCTCAATAGCCGAATCAATTAGTTTTGGATTATCTTTTAATAACTGTAATTGATTTGGATTTTCAAGAAGTGCTAATACCGTATTTGTAATTAAATTCACTGTCGTCTCGTGTCCTGCTACAATTAATAGCATTATCATTGAATATAGTTCCCGAGCGCTAAGTTTATGCCCTTCACTCTCTGCAAGTATTAAAGCACTCACTAAGTCTTCTTTTGGCTCTTTTCGTTTAATATCAACTAAATATTGAAGATATGTAATAAACTCAGATAGTTGTTTTTCGGTCTCTTTTATTTCTTCAGGTGTTTCTGGTGTTGCAATAACAGCATGAGACCAAATTCTAAATTTCGCTTGATCTTCTTTTGGAATACCGAGCATCTCACTTATTACAATAATCGGTAATGGAAATGAATAATCATCCACAAGATTTAATGTACCTTTTCGCTCTATATCACTTATCAAATCATCTGCTATTCTCTCAATTCTTTTGTCTAATTGTGCAATCATCTTCGGTGTAAAAGCTTTTTGAACTAAAGATCGTAAACGACTGTGGTTAGGTGGATCTGAATTTAGCATATGCGTTGTTAAGTGGTCACTATTATCAACGGAAAGATACATGTTCTTTATATCTTGAGAAAACACATTTGTCCAATCTTTTTTTAAACGATTATCTTTTAAAAGTGGCAGAGCATCTTCATATCTAGTAATGAGCCATTCTTTACCGATTTCAACTTGGTTTACAAATAATATAGGTTGTTTTTTTCGCGATTCTTTATAAATTTCATACGCATCTTCTTTAAACTGAGCTGAAGCTAAATTAATGCCATCCTCTATGCTTAACCCAACTTTGTTTTTCATTGACATTGTATTCCCTCACTCTCATTTGTTTTTGAAAATCAACCCAACATATGCATTATACTCTAATAAAAACGTGAAAATTGTAAATTTTTAATCAAAATCTTACTTCGTATATTGAAAAATAAAAAAGTGAGAGAGTAAAATCGTTTCACTCTCCCACTTCTCTTTATGCGAAGCACATAAAATTACTAATTTGTTGATAGCGATAACTTACTTTACGACGACGACCACCTTGCCACGTGTAACCTGACACTCCATTTCTTCTCACTTCAGTCGGGAAGAACCATAAATCTCTTCCGAAAGGACCAGGACGATGTAAACGTAAATAGCCCCATCTTCCTAGACAGTTACACATCCATGATTTCATATTACCTGGTTGTGCTGGAGAAGCAAATGTAGACGGTAACGACGGCGCTTGTGACGGAGGTGGTGACGTTGGAGCATCTTCTGCATCATCTGGTCTGTAATCTTCTTGTTCAATATCTCTCACTTCATTTGTAGGTTCATACCCGTAGTCATGTGGATTATAATACATCGCTTGATCATATGGATAATTTTGTTGGTTATACATATTAACAAATCACCTTCTTTTCATTCATTACCTTTACCATTCATATGTGATATGCCCTCTCTGGGAAGCTTATGTATAGCCCAAATTCAACTTAAAAAGCTCGTATTATTAAAAATACGAGCCTTTCAAAAATAGAATGTGTTTATTATTTCCTTAACTTCACACTATAAAAACGCATTTCATCTAACGAACCTTCAAATTCAAATACTTCTTGTTTAATTAATTGTTTCAAGCGATATTCTAAGAAAGTATCTCCAACTAACTGTTCAACAAGACCAAGTGCTTCACCAATTACTCTAGGAGCTTTAAGGAACTCTCGATCAGCACCCACACTTTTCGCGCATTCAATTATAAATTGATCAAAATAATCTTCCTGTACAGAATGCACTTCATTTTCTTTCCAAACTCTTAAACATTCTATGCTTTCCGATAATCTATCCCACTCATTTTCAAACTTCATGCGCTTCTCTTCAGTTAAATAAGGTAGCTTTATAAAACTTTTTTGGAATAGAGCTAAACTTTCAGGTGGTAATTCTCCCGTTCCACGAATATCATACTCTTGTTTTAATATTTCTCTACTTGCTTCAGACGTATTAATAACTCGAATGTTTTTCTTATCCTTTAATTGTGCCATTACAAAACTTAGGCCTACATGTTCATGTGCATTATCAGCCTTCCAAATTGTAATAGGCGTTTCAACAGGAATAGTATGTAGTTCTTCTATAGTTGCTATAAATCTTGATAAATATTCTTCTTCAAAATAACTATCATAAGCAGTTAAGTTATTTATTAACCACTTCTGTCTTGCTAGTTGCCCCTCATTCGTATGCAACCTATATATCGGTCCAATTGAAAAGAATTCCGAAAAAGCAACAACACTCTCTTCAAATAATTCTTCTTGACTTAACATATATTTTAAGCAACCAGCCGTTGAATCATCAAAAGCAATATGTACGTGCGTACTTTCTTTTACATTCCTTTTATAAGTAGGATTACTCGTTAATTGTTTCGGAATATCCATCAAATTTTTAATTGTATCTTCACTGTAGTTTTCTTCTAATAAGTTTAACTGTATGAGAATACTTTGAAGTAAATCTTTAGCCTCATCTTCGTACATATCCTCTACAGCATTTTTAATTTTATCTATCACACAAATCCCTCTATTCATTTCAAAAATAACGTAGATTATAGTGTATCATTTTAGTATAGTTCTTTAAAGTCAAATCCAGATTGCTACAGCAATCTGGATTTTCAACAAAAGCTCTCCTTATATTTTTGAATTGCTAAATATTTTACTTTGAAAATCTTTGTATCTAAATGTATAATTATATAAAAACAAAAATATAGGAGCTATATTTATGGAGAAAGTACTTACTAATTATAAACATTACTTAAAAAATTGGAGATTTATATTTATTTGCATACTACCTGCTATTGCCTTATTCGTTACTTTCTATGTCATCTTCGAACTACTGTTTCATCAAAATTTCTACTTATCTAACTTAATTTCTGCTATCATATTATTTTTAATATTTATTAACGTTAAAGATAAATTTAACATTAAAGGCTAAAGAACACTATTTCAAAATAGCCCTTTATTATTGCATCCTACTATAAAATAAGACTCGTAGTAGATTTTCATAAAAAATAAGAGCACCCTGCAATTGGATGCTCTTATGTGATTAGAGGTTTTTTCTGAGTATTAAGTAGGACACGAAGATTTTGTCCTACTATATAATATATGCTTGTACTTATTATTTCGTGCATGTATTAAGAACCATGTTCAGGTACTTAATATATGCATAGTCATTGCTATAAAATCTACTCAAATATTTACTGTACGATTATCATATTTATAAATTAAAAAACATCCCTAATGGATGTTTTTTATCTAACATTTTAAGCTTCCATAAACTTAGCCGGTACACCAATTTTTTCAACTACAGAAGATATATTAGTAGGATTAATCATTACATTTTCAATACATACTAATTTATTTTCTAATATCCCATTCTCTGTAGTAATAAGTTCTTTAAACCGATCTAAAGTCATTGAGAATTTATGTTCACTTCCACCATTCATACTAACTTTTACATACTTCATAGTGTCACCGCCTTTCATAATAATTTACATTTCGACAAGAAGGCGCTTACATCCTTTTTATTTACTCTTAGATTTCTTACGTTTACATATATGTTGAGAAAAGAAACTACTATTATTCACTCACAAAATTATCGCTAATAGGAAAGATAAAGATAAAAATGCACAAAGTGGAATATATAAACCGGTATCCATTCTTGCAAAGTGCGTATCTTTTTGTCGTTTAAAGATACCAAAATAGTTAAACTCACCAATCACTCTAATAGAAAAGACAATCATACAAATCCAGGAACCGACTTGAATAATAACATTAGGAACTGCAAAATGAACAATATTTGCTTGTTGCAACAAAATTATTGCTGCCATACTTAATAATAATGCAATGAACAATGTCATTCGGGCGCGAGGTGTAAACACCTTTTCCCCTGATTTAGTTGGAATAACACTATTTGTCCCCCAATTACCTCCGAAAGCCCAATATACATGTAAAAAGCTAACTAAGAATAATATGCAAGCAGATATATATGTAATGATAAGCATTTTATCCTCCCCTTATTTTAGTTCCTATCTATAAAATATGCTATTCCCCTCCGCAATAGCAACCTTCATTTCATTACATAAAAAAACCGTAATGATTTATCAATATTAAGATAAGTCATTACGGGGTTATTAAACTTCATTATGCATTATACCTATTTCTTCGGCGTTCCATCCTTGTTTGACCTTGAACTGCATTTTCTTTGTATGGATCTATTTTCTCTGTCATTTCATATGTTGCAACTGGTTCTTCGTACTTATATTCATGGATTTTTTCTGGCATTTTACTTTTAGATTCTTTCCCACCAAACTTAAATAGTTTCATCTTTAATTTCGGTAATCTTGGAAGACGAATCTTAAATGATAATCTTTTGCGTTTCTTTTTTGGTCCAAGTAGATTTATATTTTCTTTATTATTATCTTTCTCTTTGCGGTGAATGAACATCGCAAGTAATCCTCCTATTACAAGTCCTCCAATTAATAGTAATATATATACATAATGGCTTGTCATTAAACTCGTTATGCGTTCAAGTATGACTAACGACTGTACTTCTTTTATATCCCATAGTAAAGCGGCCCATAATGAGAATAAGCCCAAAGTAAGTCCATATGTACGAAAACGGAATAAACATGGAATTAACGCGACACATGCAGCAATTTTCGCATTTGCTATGATTGAGCTTGTTGAAATATCTTGATGCCAAATAACTAACAGTAATGTTATAAATGGCGCATACGCTATCCAACTGCATATACGTGAATACATCTTTTTAGCAAAATAACTACCGAAACTAGTAAAAAATAAAAGCCCTCCAATATATATAGATTGTTCTAGAGGGATTTGCTTTGTAAGTCCTGCAATTGGAAAGAGGCCGCTCAGTAGCATTAAGAGCACATCTAATTTCTTCACAATTCCCCATTCCTTTCAAATTTTTTCAATTAATAAAAATCGTTTTTCCATATGAAATAGTTTTTGTATTTCTAAAAAACATATTAATCCTGTCTGCACATAAAGTAAATATGTAAACGAAAAGATACTTGACAAAGGATATCCTTATTTACATGAAAAAATGACAAATCCTGATCGATATAACGAGCAGGATTTGTTTACTAGTATTTAAAGTAGAATAATTGAATCTTTCTTTTCTACTTTTACTACATCTACATCCAATTCATCATCAAATTCTT
Source organism: Bacillus sp. RZ2MS9 (assembly GCF_001816185.2). NCBI lineage: Bacteria > Bacillati > Bacillota > Bacilli > Caryophanales > Bacillaceae > Bacillus > Bacillus sp. RZ2MS9. Next base: position 2,536,888 of record NZ_CP049978.1, on the reverse strand, counting down.
TAAACTCTCTTGCATCTATGTCAGTAATATAACTCTTTATTACCTTTTCCATATGCATGGAATATGTCATGTGTACATTCTTTTTCGAAAGCATACTAGAATTACAGCACATGTAATGTATCATTTTAGCGATATAATCCCTTTCTACAGGTTTTACACCTAATGGTAGAATTTCAAGTATATATCGCTGAAAAATCCCACTACAATTAAGTGAATATTCACCAGTGCTATAATACATCCCTTTTTGATCTGCATATAAGCCAATGCTATCTAGAGCATCATCACATTCTATTACACCGTAACTTGGTACATCAAAACCTGTATTTATTCTAATAATATTTAAATTTGGAACCTTTAACACCTCTGGAACAATATCAGGTAAAATATCTGTATTAATTTCTTTATTTTGTAACTTTTTTATCCAATACCTTCTCAAATTTGCATCTACAATGAAGTAAACTTGTTCATTTTGTTCTTTTGCATATTTTACAATTTCCATTAATGTTTCGGAAACATATTGTTTAAAAAGAGCTCCCATATCATTTCTCTTTGATGGTTGTGGTAAAAATGCATTATGTTTATTTATATTTAATAATACGTAATCAATCGTTTGCCATTCTGTATTCCCATATAATTTATATAAAATTTCTTTTCCTTTTATTTTTGAAAGAATAGGTAAGAAATCAAATTTCGATATTCGTTCAATTGATAAATTAACATATATACAAGGTAAATTTATCTTATTCCAACTACGCTTCAAAAATCCTTTTTGCTCTAATAAACTAAAAACACTATTTACAATTGTTTTACGCGATACACTTTGGCCTATAAATAAATTAATAAATGTTGAAATACGGTTTGCTCGTGCAAATCCCTCTCTAATGATTTGTTTTGGATCAATTTTTTCTCGTCCATCACAATTTTTCAATGCGATTAATGCTAATGTCGCATCACTGCGCTCGCCCGCGGTAGCATAGACAGCTTTCGTAACATCATCTACAAGATTTGTTTTATATTTTTGGCAATATTGCATTTTATATGGATTTTGTAACACCTTTTCAATATTGTATCTCACAATCTTTAATAACACTGGAAAATCTGTATTCAATACATAAGAATTTTCACCAACTTTAGTCAAAACAATTTGACTCTCAAGTAATGCTTGTTCTATTTCCAGCACTATATTTTCAGACCAAACTTCTAATGTTAATGTCTCTAATCCTTTTGGTGCAAATAAAGGAAATAATTCATTTTTGTTATTTGTTGCTATCTTTTTACATTCTGGAAGTATTGTGAAATAAGAGAATTTACGCTGAAATTCTTTAAATAAATACTCTCTTTCCTTTACTTTTATACCCGGTTCTATTTTAGTACCTTGAACTTTATAAATTCTCTCATTGTATGGAAATAACACCCTTTTATTTTCCCCTACAATATAATCTTTCGGATATTGGAGAATATGGTCTAAATCCACCTCTCCCCCTATTTGAAAATCATCTTTTAAATTTCTAAATATTTTAATCCATTTCATACCGGTTGTAGCTTGTTGTATTTTTAGTTTTACAAACCGTATTTTTTTATTATTTGCCGCAAACTCTGAGGTAGAAATCAATATCATGCCTCGTTTCCGTCTTAAAAGTAAAGGAATATCTGGATGATTATATTCTTGATAAAATCTCCGAATCCCTATTGAAATATTTAATAATGGAGCGTTCTCACCACCACGGGTTATACATTGGAATCGATATACATAGGAGAAAAAATCTTGTGTTTTTTCATCTTTTATCGGCTCTGACATCGCCTCACAAATATTTTGTGATCTAAGAGGAGAAAAATAGATTTCTTCTTCATTTGTATTTTCTAAATATATAGGACGCTCACAAAAAATATGTGAGATTAAAGCGGGTACCCACTTAGAATACGTTTCATTATCATGTAGTACTGGCAAATTAGAAATCAAATCGGATTGCCATTCATATTTTGGTGGTTCTACTAATCTATTTGGCTTCCAATCATGAATAATCTCATACCAACTTTGAAAAATATAATCGAGTTGCTCTTGTTTAATCGGTTCTTTTGATACAATCCATGGTATATTTTCATTTAATACGTACGGATTATGCTGAATAAACAATATATCCGAAAACATATCATATAATCTTTCATTCAAACGTTTCAACTTACTCGTTAATAAAAACGTCTTATAATGTATCTCTACGATGTCCAGCCATTCAATAGGAAAGTATATAAATGATACCTCTTCATTTAAAAGGGGTTCTACTATATTTTCAAATGTTAGCAGCCTTAATTTTTTCATAAAATGATTCCTTCCTTTCTTCAGTTGTCTTGATTATCAAAAAGCTAGAACAATAGTTACTTAATCTAATCCATTTAAATCAAGTATTTAAAAGAAAAGTAAAAACTATTTATCTGAATAAAACATTATCAAATCGACTCTTTTAACAATTAAAAGTAATTATCATATACAGCACCTCATTATATTTATATTTTAATACATTTAAATTATACAATTTATATAATGTATTGTACTTATCATTTACAAAAAATTTACAAAAAACTAAAAAAGAACACCTTAAATCGGCGCTCTCTTTACAAATATTAAGCGTTATGTAATTGAACATATAGATAACAGTAATCCTCCAAATGAAATTGTTCCTAGTAAACCTACTACAAATCCTGTTAAACAAATACAATCAGCAAGACAAATAGAAGACTGCGATAATGGAACGAATGACCTACTTGTACCCGAACCATATTGTTTTATCTTCTCATAATTCATATCTAACATTAAATGTAGACATGTTACACCATCCTCAATAGTATGTACAGATTCTTTTTCTAATCGCTCCAATAATTTACTATCAAAAGCAACTGCTAGAGGGTACTGCTTATCCGATTTCATATTTTGATAAATTAGTTGCAAACGAGATAATATATTATTTTTCTTCTTTTCAGATGTTACTGTACATTTCATATTATTAAATTCATTTAATAACAGTGATAATTCATCTCTTTTTCCGTATAAATCTTTAGCTATTTTTCTCTTTAGTTTATACGAATGGAAAATAGATTTTAGTTCAACCATATTCATACACTTCCTAATTACATAGTATTTACCCTATTATTTTGTAGATAAACAGTACTTTTTAATCTTATTTAAAATACACTTAAGCAACTTATTTTACTATCGATTAACATTACATTAACCTTACACGGTTGTAATAAAATCATTAGCTAGAAGGAAGCAATGCCCAAACTAGACAGATATTTAATGATAAAACCATAAGAAAAAAACAATGATTAGATTTTAAATCTAGTCATTGCTTTATCCATCACATCTTGATTACATCTATATATCTTATTGTTACTCTTTCACTTGAATGATTGAATATATCCATGAATAATGGCTATATTCTTTGTCGGCACGTACATATAACTAATGTTTTTTAATTGATAAAGTGAAACTTTAATCAGCTCTCACCAATCGGGCTTTTATGGGCAGTCCGCCACCTAACTTCTCTTTGCTCTCGCTGAATTTTTTTGGGGATGTTACTGCCCGCAACTAGCAAGATAGATGTTATCAATATTCATACGTTACAATAGTACCGGTAGTATCAGTAAAACCATCAAAACAGTTAGAGCAACCACCACAGCCGCCACAACCGCCACAGCCTCCGCAACCAAAACAACCGAAGCAACCAATACAACGGAAGCCACCACAACGGAAGCCGCCACAACGACCTCCACCACAACCGCCACAACGACCACAACCGCCACAGCGACGAGCAGCATCTTCAATATAGTAATATGGATATTGGTTTTGCTGGTCCCAATAGACAATATTTCCAGACCGGTAATCATTAAGGCTTAACGCTTGTAGTTCTTGTTGAAACTGATTCATTTTCATAACCTCCGTTTATAAAATACAACCTCATCGATACTTCCCTATATTCCTGTTCGTTACATCTAAGTAGAAATAGCGCTATAAACTAAGTTCAATACGTACACCAACAAAGTATGACTTATCACTAGATGATGCACCTTGTTCATATACCTATTTTTACTATGGGCTCATTTTTATAAAGTGAAAATTTAATCAGTGGGGTTTTGTTCATCCCCTACCTAACTTCTTTGCTTCCGCTGAATTTTGAGGTGGGGGGCTTACTGTCCGGCAAATAGCGAGATAAATAAAAATTAAAAAATATGAATTCTAGCGTCATATCTTCATACTTACTAAGTTCAATTAATTTCTCAATAATTATGATCCATATCCTATATATTTCCGTCTGCTGCTTAGATTTTTCTGTACTGTAAGTGGCTTTCGCTATAACACCTCCAAGTGACCAGTTTTTATGACGGTTAAGAAATTCCAACAAAAAAAGCCCTAATTAGGGCTTTTCATTCTATTTCTCCAGCAAAGCTCTCTATGAAATTGTTAATTAAAAAAGACACACTTAGATTGATGCGTCTTTTTGTGATGCCTCTTTTGTGAAATCATATAAAGCAATTGCGCCTAAAAGAACAAGTATACCTTGAGGAACATCTAGCAAAATAGTTTTCCAAATTTCTGGAATTACCCATTTAATATCTGCTGCTGTTTCAAGATATGTTTGGAAATAGCTGATTGTAAAATTAATTATCCCTAAAAATACAAACAACGATAAACCAAATCGAATTAATTTCTTATTTGTAAACATATAACACCTCTCAAAATTCATTGGATATTCCTGCTTTTGCTTCTTTACATTTCCATATCTCTATATCTAATTTTAACACATAAAGAACTCAAAAAAATACGATATGCATATTTGCATATCGCATTAACAACACTCCATGATAATTTAGAAATTCCTGCAAAGAAAAAACAACTCCGTTACAGCTAACAGCTCGGGTTTCTTTTCTTATTTAACTTCATACCACCAACATTTACGTTCTTTGATTGTAAAATAAATGTGACAGAAGTTTATCCAGTTAATGCGTAGACAAGTAAATGAGCCAAATTATCGATATTCTATTTCGCCATATCCGTAGCACTAATGACTTTACGCAAATTTGACAAGAAAAAATATATAGCTAGGTATGATCCATACCTAGCTATAACATTACTTCTATTCTTTATCCAATTACGTCTTTTACGTCTGTATCCACTGGCCACTTTTCTAATGTATAAGCCATTTCCCAAAATGAATATTCATATTGACTGCTAATAATAAAATGCTGTTTCATACGCTTGCGGTCTGTCTCTGTTACTTTTTCAGCGATAGTATCTAAACGTGTAATTTGCTCTTCAACTAGCGTACGGAACCAATCAGATCCATAAGCAGAAATCCATTCGTTATAAATTTGCTCTTCCGGCTGGCACTCTTTTAAGCGTTCGCCAATTTCATAATACAACCAATAGCAAGGTAAAATTGCTGCAATGATATCGCCTAAATGTCCTTCGTACGCAGCACGATACATATGTGAAGTATATGCGTATGCAGTTGGAGCAGGGATAAAATTATCTTTTTCTTCTTTTGTTATCCCTAATTTCTTCGCAAAATTCTCATGTAATGATAATTCCGCCTCATATGTATTTTGGGCATGGTGTGCCATACGAGCTGTCGTTTCTAATTCAAGAGCTTTTGCAGCTCCTAATGTTTGTACTCTAGCAAAATGACTCAAATAATATGAATCTTGAAGAACATAATAGCGAAAACTAGCTAAATCTAACGTTCCTTCACCAAGTTTTTTTACAAAAGGATGGTTAAAACTCGCTTCCCAAATTGAATCTACTTCTTTACGTAACGATTGTGAAAAAGTCATTTAAATCCCTCCAATAATGTATAAAATATAAGTATTTATCCACAATTATTAAAGCTGTAAAATAAAAAAACTTTCTTTACAGGCGTAAAGAAAGTGAAATCGACAGTATTTATTTACTCATTAAATAGCAACGTCTTTCCCACTTCCCTACGCTGGCATTAACCAGATCAGGTACTAAGAGTCTCAAAATCACATTTGATCTCAGCCTATAAAAGGCCCCCCTAGTGGATAAATATTTTGTTTTTATAATGTATTCATCATAGCATACTTCGTGAAACTGTCAAAAAATTAGTTATATAATTCCCTTAAAACCCTTCTTCTTTTCTAACTTTTAATGATGTTTCAATAATCATATCTAATAGTTCGCTATAACTAATTCCCGCCGCTTCTGCACTTTTTGGCAATAAACTTGATTGTGTCATCCCTGGTAATGTATTAATTTCCATTACATATGGAATTCCGTCCTTCACCATCATATCAACTCTTGCATAAACACTACATTTTAATGCTTTATAACAAGCAAGTGACGCTTTATTTACACGTTCATTAATTTCTGCTGGAAGTTCGATAACTTCCTCAACTGTACTAGTATCATCATATTTTGCATTGTAGTCAAAGAACTCGGCTGCATGTCGAATTGAAACTATAGGTAACTGTTTTCCATCCAGAATTGAACATGTAATTTCATCACCTTTTATATACTTCTCAATTACTACTTCAGAATCCCATTCGAATACAGTTTCTAGCATTGAGATCAATTCATTTTTATTATAAACGATTTTCACTCCGACACTCGATCCGCCAGAGTTTGGTTTTACTACTAATGGAAATCCTAACTTATCTAACTCATCAAGATTTAGATCCTCCATTTTTGTAAGTTCAATCCAATCTGGTGTTTCTACACCTTCATAACGTAAAATCTTTTTCGAAATATTTTTATCCATACATATACTGCTAGATAACATATTACTTCCGCTATAAGGAATCCCTAAACTCTCCAGTGTTCCTTGAACTGTCCCATCTTCTCCGTATTTTCCGTGTAATGCGAGCAACGCAAAATCAATGTCTTTCGCTTTTTCAATTAAATCCACTTTTTCATTTAATGTAATTGGAACTATTTCATACTTATTTTTATCTAAATGAGCAATCATTTCATTCCCCGTCATAATTGAAACTTGTTTTTCAGACGATACCCCGCCCATAATAACACCGATTTTCATTTTCTCAACTCCAAATTTCATTTTTTAATGTATCACCAATTATTTTAATTCCCCGAACTATTTCTTCTTCTTTCAAGCGCGAAAACCCTAATCGGAAAGTGTTCGCTCCTTCTCCATCAGAGTAAAAAACATCTCCAGGTGAAAACGTAACGCCTTTCTCATAACACTTTTGTAAAAGTGTGCGGGCATTCATATGCTCTTCTAGTTCTATAAATAAATGAAGTCCACCATCTCCAGTCATTCTTTTGAAATGAATGTACTGGTTACATGCCCCGACAGCTAACTCATATTTTTTCTTATAAACAGATCTTGCCTTTTTTAAATATTTCTCAAAATATCCCTCATGTAAATATTGAAACAGAACAGCTTGATCTAGCGTAGATGTGTGAATCGTTCTTGCTCTTTTTACGCTTTCTAAATAATGAATCAGCTCTTTATCTGCAATAATCCAGCCTACACGTAAACCAGGGAAAAGTACCTTTGAAAAGCTACTAATATAAATCACATTATTGCCAGCTCCCGCAAAAGTTAATAATGGAGCTAAATGTGAACCTGAATAACGTAATTCTTCATTAAATCCGTCCTCTATAATAGGAACGTTGTATTTTGAGAATAACCTCATCAATTCCGTTCTTTTCTCTGAACTCGTAACAATACCGGTTGGATTATGATAAGAAGGAATTAAATAAGCAAAATCAAAATCTTTTTCACGCAAACTTTTTTCAACTTCATTCGTATCAATACCATCCTCATGCATATCAATCCCATGAACTTCAAGTCCATGTAAACGGAAAAGCTTAAGTGCAGCGTGGTGAGTTGGATTCTCACAAATGACACGACCGGATTTTTTTGATAAAGAAGAGAGTACAATATCCAATCCTTCTGTAAATCCATTTGTAATTAGAATATCTTTATTCGAAATGTCTACACCTTTCATTTCCATGTAATGAAGTAAATAATTCATTAACGGTCTATATCCCTTTGCATATCCGTAGTTCAATACGATGTCTCCTTCAATGGACATACGAGTAAGAAAAGCTCTTTTGAAATTTTCAACATCAAATAGCTTCTCATCTGGGGCTATACTATTAAAAACAATCATTCCCTTTTCCCAACGAACACCATGTTTCATTAAATCTAATTCATCCGCTAATGCGGTCACTGTATTAAGTTTATTTTTCCAATCTATTTCAACAGATGAAGTGTTAGATATATCCACCTTCGCAACAAAGTTCCCTTTTCCTTTAACTGCATAAATGAGTCCTTCTTGCTCTAAATCTGCATAAGCAGCGAGTACAGTGTTTCTACTCACACTTAGTAATTCACTTAGTTCCCTTGTTGATGGGATTTTTTGATCCCCGAGCAAATGCCCTTTCATAATCATCTTCTTCAAATAATCTTTCAATTGAATATAAACAGGACGATCTTTAACAACTTTAAAATCCTTAAACAATTCCTTACCCCCTGCAATCATTTTTGCATATTTATTTCATTCTCAAAAGGTCCACGACATATGTATTTTTTATAAAGGGCGGTACGGTCTTACAAATCTTTTCGATATAAGTTAATTACATCTTTTAAAGCTGCAGCTGCAGCGCCTCGTGGATTAGAAGCCCCACCAATTGTAGTAACTTGTCCCATCGTATCTGTAAAGAACGTAATTCCTTTTTCGGTCCCATTTACTTTTGCTAACGGATGATCTTTCTCTATTTCGCACGGTTCAACATTTAAATTCACATTGCCACCCTCATCCTTATATGTTGATGCTATTAATTTAATAATTTTATGTTGTTCCTTAGCATTTCTAATTTGCTGTTTTGTAACGTGCTCGATTCCTTTTATATGTATATCAGTAAGTGTTTTCTCTGTTTCCATTAAGCTGTTTGTCAAAAGTAACAATTTACACGCACTATCTGAACCACTTATATCTAATATAGGGTTTGTCTCAGCAATTCCTTTATCTTGTGCTTCTTTCAATGCTTCTTCAAATGTCATATCTTCCTCATACATTTTCGTAAGAATATAATTAGTTGTTCCATTTAATATTCCTTCTATTTTTTCAATACTGCAACCGGCTAAACTAAATTGTCCGATATCTAGGGTCGGTAATGCAGCGGCTGTTGCACCGCTATATCGAATTCGTACATTTGCGCCTCTTGCTGCTTCATTTATTTCTCTCCAGTTTGTAACGAGCGCCCCTTTAGAAATTGCTACTATATCCATCTGTTTCTCAATCGCTTGTTTCATATATTGTTTCCCTGGATTTCCATCTTTAAGATTTGTAACTGTTGATTCTACCAATACAGTACCACTTATGCTAGTTGTTGCACGTTCCTTCGGATGATACTCTAAATATTTTTCAATTGCAGCGGTACCGCCACCATACATCAATAAATGATGAAGTGATAAGCCGTCTTCATTATGTATTGCAATATTTCTCCCTAATACGCCACTTACAACTAATTGAATCCCATATGTTTCATATATATATGAATATTTTTCATTTAATAATTTTATAAACTCTCTGCCTACTGTTCCGTATCCTGATAATACAACTTGAATTTTCATAATATCCCCCCATATTTTTCTACCAAATCCCTCTTTCAATATAATATAAAGCGCTCTCGAATTCCATCGAGAGCGCTTTATTATTACCTATTTCGGTAAACGTGATAGCTTTTCAGCAATTGTTCTATAAAACTCTTGAATGCTAGAAAAACCTAATGAGTCTGAAACACTTAATCCTACCATATCGAGATGATCCCAATTCGCTTTCGTTTCGATATGATTCCATTTTCCAATCTGTAATGACCCATTATTATTTACAGCAACATTAGAAGATGGTGCAATCATAGAATTCGTATTTACTACACCATCATTTTGCCACCAAGAAGTATCAACTAACGGACGGTTTTCTTCATATCTCGCATAAGAACCTAAGAAAAATGCATTCCCCATCAACACTTTATTCATCGTAATATGCGGTAAATGTAAACCTGTTATAGGTGCTGCTTGTGATGCATGTCCACTATAGGATAAATAATACACATCTGGTTGCGTCTTTACCCAATTATTTAACTCCTTTGCACCATCTGTACTTAAATCCCATTGACTTATATCTTTTGTATTTTTCCAAAGTGAACTATTTAGAATACGATTACTATATTGGAAAAAGGACTCTCCAGCATTTTTCTTTATACCCCATTGATCCAATTTAAAATCATATAATGATAAATTATTGTTTCCTCCAAAGCTTGCAGCTGCAATGAGTAAATCTTTAACGAACGGCAGTAGAAGACTACCATCCGCAAGTGTTGTACCGTTGTGAGGGGTTGCTAATGTTGTAACACTATGAACATATGATTTTCCGCCTTCAAATAGTGGTGATATTTTGATGTCTGGGTGATTTTTCACATAATTCTTTTCTTCAAAACTGCCTTCTTTTAATAGCTGTACTAATGTTCTAATCGTTTGTCCACCCATGCTATGTCCAACTAAATGAACTTTATTTGTTTCACTCCAATTCGGCGCAAAACCACTATAAGTTCTGCCAAAACGATTATGTCCATGTTTCTCAGCATGTACGGCACCATAGTCTACTGTCCCACCGCTAATTTGTGCATACAATTCACATGCACGATCCCAGTTACTAGAAACAGGTCCAACAGCTGCGGTATGTACCGTATAACCATTGCGTTTCAAATCTTCCTGTATATCATGAACACCACCCCAATATTTTACGCCAAGCATTTCTTCTCTACCCCATCCAGCAAATCCATTCACCAATATGATTGGATAATTATTTTGTTGCCTCTCTTCAGCGTATGATATTTTCGCTGCGAATGAACATACGGTCACTAATGCGAAAAAACATATTTTTAAAAATAACTTCCCCATACTTTCTCCCCCTAATAAAACGTTTACATTTTTCTTTTTAAAAAAATTAACAGAATACTTTAACAACTTAAACATAATGTAAAGTATTTTATATACGTTGTATATATAGAAAACATATACAAATGTTGATAAATATTAATTCAAGTAAATATTTACTTTTTACAATACAACTTGTAAATCTGTTTATTTGAATTTATAATTAGATATAGTTGCCTCATGTTAAAAAGATTTAAAAACCATAAGAAAACTAATCTCATTGCTTGAAAAGGAGGAAAAAGCATGCAAATCGGATCAAATATTCATACATTATCTCAACCTACTAAAATAACTCCATCTACTCTTGAGCATAATACTATCTCTTCTACTAAACTTGAAAGTAAGAAAATAAATGATCCTATCAAGTTTGATATTCGTTCATCTGAAAAAGAAATGAAACAGCCTGAGCATAAATTTAATGAATTAGATTTATGGAAGATGTTAAAGGATAAAGGTGTTCCTTTATGGATTATACTTGAAATGCTACAAAAGGCTCGTAAAGAAAAAGAAGCACAAAATAATTCAGTTCAAAATTCAAATGCGATTGAAGAAACGAGTGAGACTCGATTAAATGAAGTAATGTAAAGCATAATAATTGATTTGTCTATAAACTAAAAAGAGTTCGAAGCTGATGAAATTTTTATCAACTTCGAACTCTTTTTTAAGGTTTTTCGCCAATCGTTACAAAGTGAAAAGATACTTCTCCTTCCAAACCTTTAATTAACTTTTTTACTTTGACATTTTCATTAACCAATGTATTATCTGTCGACATTTTAGGTTTTTCGTCACCTAGTGATTTTTTCAAATGAAGAAGATGCATTTTCATTTCATTTGCCTTTATTTCTTTATAAACACTATTTTTTGCTACAATCATATACCATTCCGTTGAATATTTACGATTGTTACCTATCCAAGCATCACTATCGTATGTAACAGGAATCTCTTCCTCTCCTATTTTAATACTTTTCATAGTCTTATTGTCTTCACTTGTAAATAATAGCGCCCCTTCTTTGGGGAATTTCGGTAACGTATCTATAATATAATTGGAGCCATTATCTTGTTTTCGAAAAAGTTTTTCTTTAATCAATGCTTGTGCTGTAGATTCATTTAAAATTAAGACATTTCCATTTCCAACTTCCCCTTTTTTCACAGAAAACACTTCATTTTCTTCCGTAATTTCCTGATAACGATTAATAATTGGTGAAATATTATTTTCATCTCCAATAATTAATACACCGTTTGCAGGAAATGGATTTTCCTTTTTAGAACATGCACTAAAACTTATTAATAATAGTATCGTTAACATAAAAATAGTTAAAGTTCTTTTCATCTCGTTTCCTTTCATCATACAGTTCATTTTTCTACATACTTTATTGTAGTCTTACAAGCTAATAAATTCTATTGCTCCATAACCTTATAAAGCTTTTGCAGATAACGCCAACGGGTTATAAAGAAATATAAAACTTGTATACATATAAATGAAATTAAAATAACGATAGAGCTATTTATGATAGAAAAATCGACTAATTGCTGTAATGCTATATAAGCGACTACAGTATGAATCACTGCAACGACAATTGGTAAAAAGAACATTAATAATAACTGTCTCGTTACAACTTTTTTTAACTCACCTTTACTTAATCCCATTTTCGAAATCATTTTATATTGCTGCTGATCGCGATCCAAATCTGTATATAATCGGAAATAAATAAAACTAGCAGCGAATGTAAAGAAGACGATTCCGACTAAAATACTTACCATAAGTAATAAACCATTCTTTTGCTTTGCTTCCAACAAGTTTAATGTTAAAGCTTCAAAGTAGAAATCTCTGTCCCTAAGATCTTTATCGAATATACTCTTTAATTGATTGGAAATCTCTTTCGTTTTTATCCAATCATCTACAACAAATCCGTAAGTACGATATGGAATTTCTTTATTAACTGGGTCACTAGTAAGAGGCATTCCATCATATACCTGATCTTGAACAGCGATATAAATAGTTCTAGAATCGTGTGGTAAAACTAAATTTTCTACAGCTTTTTTCACATAAAATGTCTTTGTCCAGTCACCTTGAATGACTTCTATATTCTTTTTATACTCGCCATTTTTAAATTCTTGTTTTTGTGATACGACTCCAGGAATTAATAAAATTTCATCTTCTTTTTCAATTTTTTCTTGTTGATAGCCTAGTGCTTTAGCAAGATCGTTGTATTCACTTAACTTCATTACATTTACGCCATTTTCTGTGTATATATATGAAGATGAAGCCATTCGATACGGAATATTAGCATCAGAAAGGTGCTTTTTTATAATAGAAAGATTTTTATTCAATACTTTGTCATTTTCAAGACTTCCATACAAAAATGTATAGGGATTTGTCATCCTTACTAAATCCCTATTTCCAATTGCGGCTGTTGTACCAATTGCTGTAAATGCAACTGCTGAAACAATAGATACTATAAAAAACATCGTTGCATTATCTTTCATACGGTAAATTAATTCAGAAAATGTTAATATATTTGTTCTCTTTAAAAAGAAAGATTCTCTCCTTTTAGCAAGGCGCAATATATACACGCTACACTGTGTATATAAAAAGTACGTTCCTATAATTACTAGGAGCACACCTATTCCAAGCGTAATAAAATTGGTACTTGGTATGAAGCGAAATACTGAAAAATATCCATACCCTATACTAATTAAAGAAAGTAGCGATAATAAAACTGAAGATTTCGGTTCAGGTTTTGGCTTTTCCTCTGCTCGAATAAGTTCCACAAGTTCCGTTACTTTTATCATTTTAAATGTAAATAATGAAACAATTAAAAACAAGAAAAGAAATGTGATAACAGTTAATAATACAGCCCGCACTGGTATATAAAAAGGTAAACCATTATTAATCATTAATACACTTGCACTTATCAATAAGACTAGTTTAGAAAATATGAGTCCAATGAAAATCCCTATACAAATTGAACCAAGTCCAATCAACATATTTTCAATTAATAATAATTTCTTAAGCTGTCTCATTGACATACCTTGCATCATTAAAATACCAAATTCTTTCTTACGCGTTTTTAAAAACGAACTAACTGAATATAAAATGAAGAAAAATGAAAATACAAAAATCAATCCTTGCGAAACTGAAAATCCCAATGTACCAAATGCACTTATTGTTGCACTTGTCGATTTCAACTCACCTTGTAAATCAGGATGAAATAATAAAAGAGCATACGTAAAGAAAATCATAATAGAAAATGCACTACTTAAAAAATGGGCAGCATATGTACGCTTATTGCGAAAAATATTATTAAATGCGAACTGACGAAAAGTCATGCCTTTTCCCTCCTAACAAAGAAAGGACATCCATAATCTTTTGATAAAAAGTTTGCCTACTTTCACCACAATAAATTTCGTTATATAGTTGACCATCTTTAATAAAGATTACTCGGCTGCAAAAGCTCGCTGCATACGGATCATGTGTAACTAACATCATCGTTGCTTTTTCTTCTTTATTTAGAGTATCCAGCATCTCCATTACATCATTTGAAGATTTAGAGTCCAAGTTCCCTGTTGGTTCATCTGCAAGTAATAATTGCGGCTTATGAACAATTGCACGAGCGATTGCTGTTCTTTGAGCTTGTCCCCCTGATATTTCAAACGTTCTTTTATTCAATATATCTGTAATATTTAACTTCTCTGCAATCTCTTCCAATCGCTTGTTCATTTCTTGCACGGAAACACCATCTAAAGTCATCGGCAATACGATGTTTTCTTTTACAGTAAGTGTGCTAAGAAGATTAAATGATTGAAAAACAAATCCTAATTGTTTTCTGCGGAATAACGCTAATTCTTCTGATGATAATTGAAAAGGATTTGTGCCATTAATAAATATTTCTCCCGATGATGGAGAATCAATAGTAGATACCATATTCAATAACGTTGTTTTTCCGCTACCTGATGGACCCATAATTCCTACAAATTCACCTTCTTGAATTGATAAATCAATATCTACTAATGCTTTATAAGGTACTTTCCCTTTATATACTTTACTAATACTTTTAGCCTGTAAAATTTCCATGTATATTCTCCCTTCATTTCCACTGCTCACTATAGAGTGTAAATGAATTATCTTACAGCTCATATTGATTCATCTTTCATTTACCTTACACGCTTGTAAGATTTCTAAAAAAACTGACAACATAATTATTTCAAACTAAAATTAACGCATAACTATCTTATAATAATTGTATAGTAGTAGGAAATATAATGTATAATAAATCTTTATTATATAAATGAGAAAAGACCGATTGCTATCGGTCTTTTACTACCAAACGTTATATTTTTATCCACTCAGATTTTCTCAATATATAATGATTATATATTTGATTTTCTATCCTCTGTTGGCTCTTATAAATAAACCCGCATTTTTCAATAACTTTATTTGATGCTACATTGTTAATTAAAGCAATTGCGTTAAGGACATTTAAATTTGTTTCTTTAAACAAATAGTCAATTAAACCTTTAGTCGCTTTTGTAGCATAGCCATGATTTTGATATTCATTTGAGATAGCATACATTATCTCTCTGTTTGGTGAAGGGAGTTCTTCTTTCATACCTGTGCAGCACCATCCAATGAGTTCATTTGTAGCTTTCTTAAATATTCCTAGCTTTAACGTATGATTATCTATGTTATTCGTAGTTTTCACTGCATCAAGAAATGCTTTGTTTGCTGGTATTTCATAATCTGCAATCCAATCCACCCTTTGTTCTTTCGTTGATTTCCAGTCTGGTAAAAATTTTGCTATTTCCGGTTGATTTGCTATTTTATAAATACTCTCTGCATCTTTGACCGTAAATTCTTGCAAGTATATATCTCCACAATCTATTTTAAATAACTTAGTGAATCTCTCTTCTCCCATGTTAATCCCCCTTACTTACGTTATAGCTCTTTAATCTGCTTCGTAAGTTCCATAAACCGTTCATCCAGTGCTTTATATTCTTTGTCTTTAGAAGTTAAAAAGCTTAATTTCCCTAATACTTCTTGTCTCTCTGTTTCTAACGTTAAACGTAGCTCTTCAATATCATCTCTTGTTTTAGTAGGTTCTTCTAGCTGCTTTTGTATCGTATTGTTTGAAAACACGAGTTTTGTGTTAGTTGTTTTCTCCAGAAAATATCGATCGTGAGATACAATTACTAATGTTCCGTTATACTCAGCTAATGTATTTTCAAGTTGTTCACGTGAAGGTAGATCCAAGTGATTCGTCGGTTCGTCTAAAATGAGTACATCTTTTTCATCTAAAATATAAGCCATTAGCTTACATTTTACTCTTTCTCCCATACTCATATGCTCAATCGGCTCTTTCCATTGAAAAGCTTGGAACCCTAAATGTTTCATTAAATTTTGGACTTTTCCTCTTTCTTCAAACGTCTTTTTAAAAAATAAATTTTCTGGTGTTTTATCAAGCGGTAAATCAAAAACTTCTTGTGTTAAATAGCCGATGTTTGCAGATGGTGAAATCCATATTTCTCCTTCAGCAGTTTCCGTTCCCATAATCATCTTCAGTAATGTCGTTTTCCCACTACCGTTTGGTCCAACAATCGCAACTTTCTCACCGTGCTGAATTGTAAAATTAACGTTTTCAAATAATACTTTCCCATGAAAGTCTTTTTTTAATTGCTTCACTTCTAAAAAACGTTTTCCTACTTTTTTGTTCGCTTGAATAGAAAACTCAACTGAATACTCTTCTTTCACACGTTCTACTTTCACTTTCTCCAGCTCTTTTTCAAGTCGTTTTCGTTTTGACTTCACTTGTGCATCCATTCGCTTCGCTTTTACACGATAGAATTCTTTCACACCTTCTTGTTTTGTAGACTGCGCGTGTGCCTTTTGTGACCATGAACTCAATTCTTTTATATGTGTTTCTACTTGTTCTATCTTTTTTTGTTGTTTTTCATATTCACGCTGCTGCGACTTTCTTTTTTGCTCACGTGCTTTCATGTAGCTCGTATAATTACCACTATGCTCAATTAATTTTTTGTCCTCAATTGACCATATTTTTGTTGCGACAACATCTAAAAAATATCGATCATGCGATACAACGATAACTGTACCTTTCATGTTTTTTATTTGTTTAATGAGAAATCCCGTACTGATCTCATCTAAATGATTTGTCGGTTCGTCTAATATTAAGACATTAGGATTTTCAGCAAATCCTTTTGCTAATCGAATTTTCAGCTTTTCACCACCACTTAAAGTATGAAAATCGTTCGTTGGCACGCCCCATTTCGCAAGAAGTTCTGCTTCTTTTGCAATTACATCATTACTAATAAAAGATTCTATTTCTTGCTCAACATATGCGGTTGTCATATTCATTTGCTGCCATTCAACAATCCCTTTTGAAGGCTCAATCTTTCCATTTATTAATTGAAGTAACGTTGATTTACCAGCACCGTTTTTACCAATTAATCCGATAACATCCCCTTGTTTTACTGTCACATTCATTTTCTCTAACAACATATTTTCTTTTATTTCAACATAAACATCATTTAATTTTAATAGTTCTTTCATAATACCGATCCCTTTCATTAAGGGAGAATAAAAAAATCCTCCCAAATAAATTTGGCAGGATTAGTCGTTAAAATATTTACACCCAAATAAGCTATTACGTAACATAAATAGCAATACCGTTCTATGGAAATTGGGCAGACTAATCCTATTTTTTAGAAATTGAAATTTATTGAATTTCAACATTTAAAAATAAGATTAGTTAATCATCGTCCACCCATCATTCCTTTCTGTCATTAATAACCATATTGTACCATGATAATACTGTATGCGTAAATATTATTATTTGTACTTCAAAAGCAATTATTTTTCTTCAAGTTTATTTTTACAATTTCATGTGCTCATATCTTTAATTTTTACTAATTTGTATCATTTATTCATATGAAAACTTTTAAAAAATACAAAACAAGGCTAAAAAACTTATCTCCAACGTTCTTTAGCCTTGATCACTTTTTACACATTAAAAAATATTACTCGTACTACCGTACCTTTATCAACTTCTGAATGGATTTCTACACTATGTCCTAATTGCTTCGTAATTTCATATACGAGATATAGCCCCATTCCTGTTGATTCTTTAAAATCTCTACCGTTTTCTCCTGTAAAGAAAGGTTTGAAGACTCTTGGTAAATCTTGCTTCGGTATACCTACGCCATTATCAGCAATTTCAAGTATAACGGTATTACCTTCCTTACAAGCTTTCACTTTAATCTTTTCTCTACTACCTGATGAATATTTAATCGCATTCGATAGTATTTGCCCAATTAAAAATTGTAACCATTTCGCATCACTTTCTACAGTAATGTCCTTATCAATTTCAAGCTCTGGATATACAAAATTCCGGATAAAGAACCGTTTATGCTCATGTACCGAATCATTCACTATTTTATGTAGTTGTACTCTTTCTACATAAAAATCTTGTGTAAATGCTTCTAAACGTGCGACATACAGAGCCATTTCTAATCCCTTTTTTAATCGATCAGTTTCCTCATTTATACTTTCAAAACGTGAATCTACTTCATCCTGTGTAATTAATTCTATTACAGATAAAGGTGTTTTCATTTGATGAATCCACTGATTCATAAAGGTTAAATGGTCATTATTTTTTCTCTCTTGCATTTGCAGCTGATTTTGATAATGTCGATATTGCACCTCAAGTAGTTCTTGAAGAGCAGCCGATACAGCTGCAAAATCAGATTTTTGAACAGATTCATCCAAAGATTGCATCGGGTTTGCTAAGCGCTCATAAAAAGAACGATGTGTAAAATAACGAAACACTAAATAACTTCCCATAAAGAAAGCCCCTAGAAACATTGCATATAACGCCGTTGTAATATGATTATGCCCATCAAACCAATATACGAGAAATATAGCTAGTAGTTGAATTATAGTAAAGCAAATAAGTGGTATATGATCACGTATAAACAACCTTATCATTTTTCTATACCAGTATCCCAAGTAATATGCAATCTATATCCAACACTACGAATCGTTTCAATCGCACCTTCTATATGTAACGTTTGTAACTTTTTACGCACACGTGTTGTATTTACACTTAATGTATTATCATCAACATAAGATTCGCTATCCCATAATTTATTTAACAACACTTCCCTACTCACAACACGCGGATAATTTTTCATTAATGTCTCTAATAAAATAGCTTCGTTTCTCGTTATATCAATCTCTTCGTTTCTAAGTTTCAATACAAGTCTTTCAGGATATAAACAAAGGCCTTGTTGCTCAATCATTCGCTCTTCTAGTTTCGGTGCATAATCTCCATATGCACGTCTTAAATGACTACGAATTTTCGCCACTACAACTTCATAATGAAAAGGCTTCGGAATAAAATCATCGCCACCATTTTCTAACGCCATAACTTGATCCATCGTACCTTCACGGGCCGAAATGAATAGTATCGGACATGTAGAAACACCGCGAATTTGACGACACCAAAAGTACCCATCAAAACTCGGTAAATTAATATCTAATAAAACTAACTCTGGTTGTTCATCTAAAAAAATGTCTAATACATTTTGAAAGTCCGATACAATAACTCCTTGATAACCATATTTCGCAACATGTTTTGATAATAGTTCTGCAATTTTCATATCGTCTTCTACAATCATAATTTTGACCATTATTGAACTCCTTTTTAATCCACAATCTCAAATATACTTATATAAAATAAATACTACCTCTTTTCACAAAATCCGTAAATTAAAAAAGGATGCTTTTATACAAAAGTATCCTTTTTCGTCCCTTATCTATTTAATATGAAATTTACTAAAAGTAAATCCTAGTTTCTCCACATAATCCATCCCTAATTCCATACGCGCCGTTTTCAACGGATCCACAACTTGGCAAACTTTTAAATTACCTGCTGCCGATAATAAAAGAGTTGCATCAGCTTTAGACATTGCTAATTCTTCATGTAAAAATGTCACCATATTATGTACAGCACGACTTGCTGCATCATCTAACAATTTCTCTGAAGCAATCGTCATCATTTTTTCTTTTTGAATAGCCATTGGTAACGGCCATTTCTTTTCTTTTATAATTTGAACTGTTACCGTTACCTCACCAGCAACCTCTACACCACTAACACCAATTTCACCATCACCCATTGCTGCGTGTAAATCACCTAACGCTAATAGTGCTCCTGGGACATTAACTGGTAGTAGTAATGTTGTTCCTTCTTTAATTTCTTTACAGTCCATATTCCCGCCATGATCATGCGGTGTGCCACATGAAATGCTCTCTTCTTTCGGTGCAGTACCAATTACCCCAATCATTGGATTAATCGTGATTTGTAGTTCACTTGAAAACAAAACATGTTCATTATGTATTGGGACAATTTTCACTGTATTTTCATTTAACTCATCACCCATTACACCAAGGTTTGCACCTGTAGTTAAAACGCCCTGCTCTGCAATTTTAATCTTTTCAATCGTTACGGCTAATATATCGCCAGGTTCTGCTCCTTTAACATATACAGGTCCAGTCGCTGGATTAATTCGGTTCCAATCTAATTCTTGAAACACAACATCTTCAGAATCGATTTGATTTTCAAAGCAATCATATGTTTCAAATACAAGACTGCTCCCAATTTCCACTTCCATACAAGGCTTATTTTCTGGTGACATTGAGTAAATGATATGGTCTTTATGAATTCGATACATAATACCTCTCCCTTTTATATTTATCTACTATTACTAATTAGCTCTTTTTATACAAGCTCCTCTTAAAATTAAATGTTATTTTTATGTAAAAAAGCACGCAGATTGTTTTATAACATACACTCTTTACTATAACAGAAAGGTGGTATCACTATGCCCCTTATTCCATACAACGAAAGTGATGTTGATTTACTAGCTCGTTTAATTCGTGCTGAAGCTGAAGGCGAAGGGCGCCAAGGTGAGGAGTTAGTTGGATGCGTTGTAGTAAACCGTGTATTTTGTGATTGCTTAGATTTTAAACAACTCCGTACCGTACGCGACGCTGTATATCAAAGCCCCGGCGGATTTGAAGCAGTACAATATGGATATTTTTATCAACGCGCTCGTGAATCAGAAAAAGAAATTGCACGAAAAGTTTTACAAGGTGAATGGCGCTGGCCTGCACGATGGGCTCTTTGGTATTTCCGTCCAGTTGGAGCTTGTCCACCTGAATGGTATAATCAGCCATTTGTAGGACAGTTTAAAAGCCATTGTTTTTATGAACCAAGTGGTGATGAATGTCCAAAAATGTATTCACGCTAGCAAAATTTGAAACGCAAGTACTTAGATGTCTAAGTACTTGCGTTTCTTTTAGCTTTATTTTAGAAATCTAGTAATGAGATGAATTTTTCGATGCCCACCACATGTATTAATAACGATATACGTGGGCCACTAGACTGATTCATAATGAGCTTATAAATAATAATAAATAATTGTTTTTGATTTTCTTTCATTATTTTTTTATTGTCATGATGGCAAATCGAATACAATTGCTCCATTAAGTTAGAGTAATCTTTGTTAGAACGAAGTATATTGCAAACTTTTACTAACCATTCTTTCTGTCTTTCATCTAATGTGTTGTAAAACTCTGTATTTCTCTCTCGATTTACCGCAATTAATTTTTCAGATTGAAAGTTTTTTATCCAATACTCTGCGCGGTTACATATCGCTATCATAGCATCTAATGTATAACTTCTATCTATTTTTTCTAATGTATCTTGTAAAATAGATGAATCAAAATTTAATAGCGGTAACGTTCCTGCTACTTGATTAAATCTCGGATATTCTTTAAACTGCCTATCAACTTTAGAGAGTTTAATTGCATCAAATAAATCTTCATTTTTGAGCGTTTTATTTTCATAGCTATCTTTCAATCGTTCATACTCTGTATAATTACGAATCACATCTTCATCCAACCCAATATGAAAAGCAGCGCCTGGTTTGTATTTGGCAAACATAAAGAGAATTACTTCTGGTATATACACTTTCAATAAATCGCTTGGTGTAATGCTATTCCCTGAAGAACTAGACATTTTTTCATGATTCCCTTTAATACCAATGAAATCGTAAGCAACGTAATGAGGCGCTTCACGATTGAATATTTTCCTTGCAATTTCTTTTGATACATTATAACTACCCGTTTCTGATGAATGATCTCTTCCACCCGGTTCAAAAATAACATCCTCTATCATCCATCTCATCGGCCAATCGATTTTCCAGTTTAGTTTCATTTTATTTGTATTTAATACGGATAATTCTTTTTCATTTCCGCATTCACATTCATACCGGACTGTTTTTAATACTTCATCAAAATGTGTAATAGTTGTTGTATCTTTTCCACACCTCTCACAATATAATGTAGCTGGATAAAAATTGTTTCGCTCTTCTTCACTACACTCTCCAGTTTTAAAATCCATTAAAATATCATATATTTCTTTTCGTTTATACAAAGCCTCTAAAATATTTTTGTTATACCTTCCACTTCTATATTCATCATGTTGATAAATAAATTCTACTTCAATTCCAAATGCTTGAAGCGATGTTTCAAACTCTTTTTCAAAATGCTCCGCATACGAGTTATGACATCCATACGGATCTGGAATATCACAGTATGGCATACCAATATACTTTGCAAAAGATGGATCAATATTTTTTGGAACTTTTCTAAATCGATCATAATCATCCCACGAAAATATAAAACGAGTCTTTTTCCCTAAACCTTGAAGTGCTCTTACTACGAAATAAGTCGTTACGATTTCACGAAAGTTCCCAATATGAACAGAACCTGAAGGACTAATTCCAGATGCACAAACAAACGTTTCTTTATTTGGATGTTTCCTAATTAATTCATGTGCTACTTCATACGCCCAATGCATTTATTGCTCACCTCAATTATTTTTTGTTTTCGTATTCTCAGTTTTATGCAATAAAAAAACTCCCACCCCCAAGATTATTCATCTTGAGGACGAGAGTTGTTAGCTTCGCGGTACCACCTCAGTTTGTTAATATGTCACCATATTAACCTCTTCAGGTACGGCAAAATATGCTTATACCCTATCTCTATAACGGGAGAACCCGTCGCACCATCCCTAAATAAATTAGTTCCTTGCGCAGCTCCAAGTCTTTTTTCGTTAAGATGTATACCGCTCTTTCTCAGCTACCAGAGCTCTCTGTACGTATTCTTTCTTAACTACTCTTCTCTTCCATGCCATTTTAAATATTAGTTTTTTTAATATGATAATTTATAACACTTTTATTGTCAAACTTTTCCGAATCAAAAACATATAATTACCTAAAAAAATTCTTTATCGCTTCTAATTGAATTTTATGACTACACTCATCACAACAATATGCCCCGTTTGGTTTTTCTTTAAATCGCTTATATTTTTCACTGCCTTCGTAAACACGAAATATATTCTTACAAGAAAAGCAAACAATCTCATAAAACATCATATGCATTTTCCTCTCCTTGTTTATACACTTTTTTAATCACTTGTGAGAAGGTCATTTTTCTACAGCATAAATTTTAATATCCTTTGACTAAAAGGTTTACCTCTATTCTTATCGAATTATATTAATATCTTATAACGCGAGGTGAACATCTTGTTCAGTAATATAGAATTAGTTTTAGATGCTAAAGCAAGTTTAGCTGAAGGACCATGTTGGAATGAAAAAAAGCAACTTTTATATTGGGTTGATATTACGGAGAGAAAATTATGCATATACAATCCTACCGCTAATACGAACCGAGTAATTGCACTCAATCAACAAATCGGCTGCGTTGTTCCATATTTAGAGGATACACTACTCTTAGCTATGGAAAACGGTTTTTATTCTATTAATGTAAATACAGAAAAACTGACACATATTTTTGACCCTGAACCACATTTAATAGAAAATCGTTTCAATGATGGAAAATGTGATCCAGCTGGTCGTTTCTGGGCAGGTTCTACAGATACATACGGTATGAATGCTGCAGGTTCCTTGTATTGTTTACATCATAATTTAAGTGTAGAGAAAAAAGTTTCACATGTAAATACATCAAATGGAATTGCTTGGTCACCTGATCATACATACTTTTACTTTATAGATACACCTACTAAAAAAGTGGTTCGCTATCAATATAATATACGTACTGGAGACATTCATAATCCAATTGATGTAATCATTTTCTCTGAAAATGATGGTCTACCTGATGGTATGACAATTGACGAAGACGGCTGTTTATGGATTGCACATTGGGGAGGTTCAAAAATAACTAGATGGAATCCCTCTACTGGAGAAAAAATATTAAGCATTCCAATTCCAGCTTTATATGTAACATCATGTACATTTGGAGGGCCTAATTTAACAGATTTATATATTACAACAGCCAGAACAAGAATGACTGATGACGAATTAAAAGAGTATCCACATGCTGGTGGTATTTTTCGAATTCAAACAAATGTTAAAGGCTGTCCCACCTATTCATTTTGCAATAAAAATATTGGAGCTGAAACAATGTGAACCGTATCGATTACATAAGACAAGAAGAAAAGAAATATCACGACCTTTGCTATGAACAATATAAACTATTTGAAATTGGCTCTTGGCTGTACAAACCGGTTAAAACAGTTATGGACTTGATGGATCACTTTGAAGGACAAAACAACTTGCAAGTACTTGATCTTGGCTCTGGCATCGGTAGAAATAGCATTCCAATTGCACAAATAATAAAAAATTATAATGGCACTGTTACATGTGTTGATTTACTTGATTCCGCTTTAACAAAGCTAAAAATTTATAGTAAAGAACATGATGTATTCGAGGTTATAAAAACAGAACAAGCAGAAATTGAAAACTATCATATTGACTCTAACGCTTATGATTATATCGTTGCAGTATCAAGTTTAGAGCATGTTAAATCAAAAGAAGATTTTAAAAAAGTGCTCCATTCTATGAAACAAGGGACAAAAAACGGCGGTATTAATTGTTTAATTATTAACTCTAACATACAAGAAATTGTTTTAAAAACGAATGAAGAATTAGAAGCTTTAATTGAAATTAATCTCCCAACTGATGAAATGATACATCTATTAAAAAGTATTTATAAAGGATGGAAAGAAGTAAAAGTTGAAATAAAAGAATTAGCTTATAATATGGTTCGTAATGAAAGACACATTCAATTAAAAACAAATGCTATAACGTTTGTAGTTCAGAAATAATCGTATAATAAAGATATGGTTATTTCTCTCAGATTTATTTTTATTGAACGAAATTTGCAAGTATAAATATTTATGAAACAAAAAAATAAAAGAGCACTTGTTTCCGCAAGTGCTCTTTTGGGGATTTTGAGATACCCTATTAACGAAAGTTAAGGTTACTTAAAGTTAATAGGTACTTCTATTATATGCTTGTCCTTTTTATTTGTGCATAATCAATATATAAACATCTTTAATAATTCTTAATAACTTTTAATTATAGTTCTCTCTTACATTTTATCGTTAAAAAATTGGCTTTTTCTCACGAGAAATTATCTTTTTATATTGTACCGATCTAATACTTTTTCTAACATTTCTAAAGTTATTGGTTCTGCTTCTTTTATTAATCGATAACCAATACGCCCATTCGGTTCCGCTGTAACTTGCTGTAAACTCGTTACATCATGGATCCCTTTTTCTCTTAATTGCATATATAGTTGTTGCTCCGACATTTTTGCCTGAATCAAATTCTCTTTTACAATCTCTCCGTTTTCAACAATTATAATGCTACTTCCATTTAGAAGTTGTTCCACCTTCCTTGATTTCAATTCAAAGAAATGAATGATAAGTAGTATGCTTGCAAATATGATGGCCGCGAATATAGATGGGACTACTTTTCTACTTAATACAGGTTCTACAATAATACGGCCAATTGATACAACTATAATGATTTCAGCTCTTGTCATTTGGCTGACAGATGCACTACCTGTCATTTTCAAAACAATTATTCCAGTAAAAGTTAATATAATACTTTCCCAAATTATATTCATAATAATCCAATCCTTTAATGGTGTATTTTACTATCATTCCCATTAAAGTTGTGTTTTACTTACCTATTAAGTTGTTAAATCCTTCAGACCATGCTGGAAATAAAGGTATCCAACTATACTCTTTACGTGCCTTATTATTGGAAGCTCCTCTTTCCCAACTATTTTTCCCATCTTGAACTTTAGGCTTAGGTGCTCCTATCGCTGCTGCATATATTGGTAACCATTCTTTACTAGTTGCTGGATAACTATCTACAATATTCACGATTCCTGAAGGCCAATTAAGAGCTAGCATAGTAGCTCTTGCAGCATCTTCGACATGTATAAACGAACTTATCCCGTCTGATGCGATAATCTCATTATTACGAACTTGATTTGCTATTAATCCGTTTTCCGCATACCATGTTCCTGGGCCATATAATGTGCCATAACGAAGTATAACCGATTCAGGTAACTCAGTAACAGCTTCTTCTAATTTTAATATGCCATTAACAGTGACTTGCCGAGGCGCGGAAGCAGTAATATGTAGTGAATCTTTTTCAGTCGCAAATGTATCCCCTGGTTCATACGCCCATGAAATACTTTGAGCGATTATTTTCTGTACCCCTACATTTTTAGCTGCATCGACAAGGTTACGAGTGCCTTTTGTTCTAATTTTTGCATTATCCTCAAAATTCCATGATGACAATGACGTTAATTGATGAATAACTATATCGGGATTTGTTTCTTCTAATACAGAAAATACAGCCTCTCTATTAAATACATCAGCTATTACTGGTATGGCACCAACCTTTTTCATTGCTTCTACTTGCGAAGTATTACGGATCATCGCAAACACCGTGTGCCCATTTTTTATTAACAGTGGTAATAAAGAACGTCCTATTACACCAGTTGCACCTGCTACAAATATTTTCATATATGTTCCTCCTCATTTAGTAATCATAAATGTGACGAAACATTTGTGAGGTATGTGACAAATATTTACTCATTTTTTTCGTTATTCATATGAAACATATACTTTTAATGGTTTAATTATCCCTAAACTCAATTCATCAAAGCATTCTATGAGTGAAGTATAATGTATTTCATGTTGAAAGATCTCTTCTATAAATGGTGTTTTTCCTATTTCTTCAAAAAACCAATCTGCATGCTTTTGATAATCGGATCCATCACTTGATCCAATGATTTGCAATTCTTTCTGATAAAAGTTAGCAGTTAATGTTAGTTCTTCTATATTACCATCAGACAGTATACATATTTCACCATTAGTTTTAAGAGTTTTTTGCAAAGTATGGAACCCACTATTTGTAGCAGAACATTCAAAACCATAATTATATGTTTCTATTATTTTCTCTTCTGAATCATATATGTTTTTCGCACCAAACTTCTTTGCAAAATCTCTTCTATTTTTATTAGGCTCAACAACATCCACGTGCTCAATGCCTACATAGTATTTTAAGAAATTACAAGCGAGTAAACCAATAACTCCCATTCCAGTTATAAGTACTTTTTCATCCTGTCGCGGGTTTAGTTTCAATACTCCTTTAGCGGCATCACACGAAAGAATAGATAATAAAGCAACTTTAGGTTGTATAGAACTAGGCACTCGGATTACTTTATGCCCCTTAACTATCCCTATCGTTTCATGTCCATAAAAAGAAACTACTTTATCACCTACGTTTACATGTGTTACTTTATTACCAACTTGAATCACTTCACCATAACTTTCATATCCAGTTTTTCTTGGATAAAAAGGATTCGTTTCCGTAACATCGGATCCATTATACTGTGGTAACTCGGCCCCAATGCTTATCGCTCCTGCGATTGTTTTAACGATAATTTCATCGTCCTGTATGTCCTTAATTTCATTTATTTCCCACTTGAGTTGTTTAGGCCCTTTTAAAATTAATTTATATTGTTCCATTTATATCCTCTCTTTTTATAAAGATGTTATAAGTAATATTGTTATCCATCTAGTTATCGACTATATTTATTTACCCACTAGAGAAATTACCCTTGCCCACGTTTATACCGTTACTGCTCCTGTACATTACTGTTCAGCATCTAACACTTTAAGATTACTATTCTGATAACATTTTAAGAAAAGTTGTTGCCGCCCAAATGAAATACGCAAGTTGCGTAACGATATACATCGTAATTTCAAAACCTGTAAGCTTTCTTTCCTTTTTTATTTTCTTTAAATATCTATAAAAACAAAATGAACATAAAATCAGTAAAACAATAGACATTTGATATAGATTTTCCACTAAAAGAACTGCCATTTATTTCATCACCTTTCCAATAAAGTGAAACTTTAATCAGTGGGGGGTTTGTTCATCCTCCACTGATTATCAGCCCTCACCAGTCGGGATTTAACGGGATAAAAAATATATAGTTCAAGCATATCATTTTAACGGAAATAATTACCGCAATTTTCAAATTAAATGAACTTCCTAAGTAAAAGAAGTAACTTTTTGGAAATGTTTCAATACAATATTATGTAATTCAATACGCTCTATATAATATTAGATTAGGTTTTCTTTTACTGTACATGCTTAGGAGGAAGTTTTACATGCAATTGATTCATAACATACAAAAAACGTTTAATAACCTATGTAACTACGATACGGTCAATTTAATACACGCTATTCAATCATTAAATATTTCACTTCATAAAATATCTCCTTTTATTACTTCACCAGTTAATCTTGAATACGGACGGAACGTTATCTATCAGTCTGAATTTGTAGAGATTTTAGTATTAAATTTCCCCAGCAAAGCAAAGACTTTTGTGCACGATCACGGAATATCTGTAGGATGTATACTAATAGTCAATGGTACGCTACAAAATATAACGTACGAAAATAATAGCGAGCGGATTGAAGAGTTTACAGAGGGAAATATTTTCACAGTAAAAAAAGATACTGTGCATAAAATGTATAATGCTACAGATTCGGCAGTAATAACTTTCCACGTATATTCCCCCCCATTAAAAGATGTCCAAATATATGAATAGTCTTTAGAAGGAGGAAATATGCAAAATTTGAAAGATTACTATATAAAGAGCTTACAAGATGGTCGTAACGTTTGGCTATATGGACAAAAAGTAGATGTAACTACAGACAAACATTTTGCAGGAACATTAAGTACCATTTCTAATTTATTTTCATTGTTTGATGATCCAATACGAAGAGATTCTATTGGATATGTTAGCCCAAAAACGAAAGAATTTGTCCATACAGCCTTTTTAATTCCGAATTCCTATAACGAATTATTAATGAGGAGAACCGCTTTTGAAACGTGGAGTTATGCTACAGACGGTGTAATGAGTAGACTATCTGATTACGCAAGATCGAGACTTACCGGCTGGTACGTATCAAAATATTTTTATAAAAAATTCGATGTACAGTTTCCAGATAAAATTACATCTTATTATGAAGAAGCGAGAGATAATCACTTGTTCTTAAGCGTAGTTCAACGTGATCCACAAATAAATCGATCTACAGAATCAATGTTGAATACAAATGACTTAGGATTACTAAGAGTTACGAAGAAAACTTCTGACGGAATTTATTTAAGTGGTGCTAAAATGATCGGTACTGCTTCTCCTTATTCAAATGATTTATTAATCTATCCATTAGCAAAACTGACTGATACTCAAAAAGATTTAGCTCACTTTCTCATTGTGGCAGCCAATTCTCCTGGATTACATATGGTTTGTAGAGAACCATTTGCGAATACACATTCAATTACAGTTGATTCCCCTCTTAGCTCACAGTACGATGAAATGGATGCACTATTAATCTTTGATAATGTATTTGTACCATGGGAACGTGTCTTACTATATAACAACCCTGAAGCGTTATGGGCAATAAAGTCAGATATAGCTTCTAGTAGTTTAGCTTATCACCAAGCAATTGTACGATTAGTAGTAAAGCTAGAATTTATAACTGCAATTGCTTGTGAAATTGCTGAAGCGATTGGTGCTACTACTTATTTGCATGTTCAAGAGAAGCTTGGAGAATTAATTATGCAAATCGAAACAATTCGCGCACTTTTAATTGCTGCAGAAGTTGAAGGTACTACAAATGAAACAAAAACTTATTTGCCGAAATTTAAATATATCGAAACTGCAAGGAATCTTGGTTCCAAATATTATCCCCGTGCAATAGAAATTTTACAATTAATTGGAGCAGGTGGTTTCATTCAACTTCCTTCGAGCTCGAATGACTTCCAGAGTCCAATAGATGATTTATTGAAAAAGCACTTTAAAGGAACAAATATAGATGCCGAACAACGCACAAAATTATTTAAGTTAGCCTGGGATATTATTGGAAGCCCATTAGGATCAAGACACGAATTATACGAAAGATTTTACGCGGGAGATTCAATACGAAATACAGCTACGCAATATGTAAATTATGATAAAAATCATTTTAAAAAGATGCTAAGTAAATATTTACATTAATGAAAAAGAGCACTTTTTGCTAAGAGTGCTCTTAAAAAACATATAGTTATTCAGTTACATATATAGTTGCTCCGGCCACAACTGCTACTTTTCTCCGTAATCGTTTCATTTTATTCAGCTTTATAACCTCTGGTATATGCTTCCTATCATATTTCCTCATATAGGCTTCTCCATCTGGAGTAACTAATTGTAAAACAATCTCACAACAAACCTCCTAATTCAAATTATTCCTTTCTAAACTGAAAATCCAACTGTCTTGATTGCTTGATTTCCTCAATTACTTTACGAATACCTTCTTCAATCTTATCTTCTTTTACATTCGAAACATTTAATTTTAATAGTTTTTCTTTAGGAAAATCCCTCATATAATTCTTATCAATAGTATCGACACTTATTTGAATGTCACCTAATTTTTGTATAAGTGTTTCTGTAACTATGTTTTTCTGCATTTCTAAACAAGTGTGTATTCCAAGTGTGTTTTGTCTATTATATGTAAATAATGATGAATTTTCATTTTGCACTTTTTCTAATGTTTCTGCTAGTTTTATTGATCTATTGTAGTAGGAAGAATTAATTTTACTTTTATGACGTTCAAACATACCACTCTTTATATAAATTTCTAAAGCCGCTTGAGAAATCATCGGACTATCAATATCTAGTATTTTTTTGTATGTATAGAAAGCATTTGCAATGGATCGTGGGATGACCGCAACTCCAACCCGTAATCCTGGAAAAATAATCTTCGAATAACTTTTCAAATATATGACATGACTACAATTATCCAAGCTATATAACGGATCTGCTTTTGAATCAGTTTCTAAATCTGCTAAATAATCATCTTCCACTATAAATACATTGTATTTCTTAGCCAATAGTGTGATTTTTTCTTTCTCATCTTTAGAATAAGACGTTCCAAGCGGATGATGATATCTCGGTATCGTATAGAAGAATTTTATTTTTCCGGTTTGAAATATTTGCTCCAATTCATTCAAATCGATACCTTCATTCGTACGTTTAATACCGATTACAGGAACTTTATTTATTTCTAGATAATCAATATATAGATGATATGTTGGTTGTTCAATTAATACAGTTTCATTTCCATTCGGAAATGGTATAGAAGTTAATATAGCAAGTGCCTGCTGAACACCTGACGTTATAAAAATATTTTCTTCTTTTGTAAAGACTTGATAATTTGCTAGTTGTTTTTGAATAACTGGTATTAAAGATGGTAACCCTTTCGGCGTTCCATATACAAACAAATCATTTTTATACGTATCAATAGCCTTATTAATACAATGTTGAAAATCTAAATATGGGAAAACATCTGGATCTGGTGCTGAAGAAGCGAAATCAATTATCACGTTATTTTCTATGGTATTTCCAGATTTTTTAACAACGTAGTACCCACTTTGAGGCACGGAATAAATAATATGACGCTTTTCTAATTCGTGAAGTGCTCGTATAACTGTTGCTTTATTACATTCATATTGTGTAACGAGTGACCGTATAGACGGTAATTTCTTTCCTTCTTTTATCACTCCATGTTGAATCATGTTTTCTATATCATTTAAAACATGTAAATACTTATACACTATGACACCTCTTACGTTTATTTTGTACCGGTACAGTTTGTATTTGTTCACATTGTAGCACTAGATCAAAAAGATTACTATGTACGTATACTGGCCAGTAAGAAATTAACTACTATGAGGTGAAATTATGAAAAATACAACAAAAGCATATATATCAGCATTACTCTATTCATTTATTATTGGATTTTCCTTTTTATTCGTGAAACTAACACTAACCATTACAAGCCCTCTTGATACTCTGGCTCATCGTTTTACAGTTGCTTTCATAGCAGCAAATATTCCGGTTATTTTTGGATTCGTAAAGTTAAATATATCATTAAAAAACATACTTTCCCTTTTACCAATTGCGATATTTTATCCAGCACTTTTTTTTGCTTTTCAAGCTTTTGGCTTAGTGTATACAAGTTCATCTGAGGCGGGAATTATACAAGCGGCGATCCCTATATTTACGATGATGTTAGCTTCCTATTTTTTGAAAGAGTATACGAATACATCACAAAAAATCTCTGTACTCATCTCCGTCATCGGTGTCATTTATATATTTATAATGAATGGTCTAGGGGCTTATGAAACTAGCGTCATCGGCGTTATTCTTATTTTGTTATCGGCATTATCATCTGCTTTCTATAATGTATTAGCACGAAAAATGGCGAATAATTTCAAGCTAATGGATTTAACCTACACAATGACAGCGATTGGCTTTATTAGTTTTAATTTAATTGCTATCGTCAGCCATATAAACAAAGGGACATTAACTATATACTTTAAACCATTTATGAACGGAACATTTCTTATTTCCATTTTATATTTAGGTTTGCTATCTTCTTTACTAACCGCATTGTTATTAAACTATTCGTTATCTTATATTGAAGCAGCTAAAATAAGTGTTTTCAGCAACTTATCTACACTTATTACAATTATCGCGGGTGTTGTATTCTTACATGAACAAATCGCATACTATCACATCATCGGAACAATCTTGATTGTTCTTGGAGTAGTGGGCACAAACTTCTTAGGAAAAAAAGGGATTGTAGTAAAGAAGAAGAATACTTCCTTAAGTAAATAAAAAGTGAGGGATATATATTGCAACGTGTAAATACGATTGATATTAGTAATGTACTAGAATTAGAAAATACTCTTTCTACTTTATTAAATGAAGTGATTTCTTCCAAGCTAGAACTTGAAAACTGGTTAAAAAAACAATCTACTTTCATTTGGGAAATTGAAGAACAATTAAAATCGCACTATATCGCTTTCCAATGTAATACAGATAATAAAAAAATTAAAGATACTTACGAATATGATCAACAATATGTACGACCTCTTTTGAAACGTTATCAAAATTCATTTGATAATAAATATTTAGAGTCACCTTTTCGAATGGAACTTGATCTAAATACGAATAGCTTACTAAATAAAAAAATAAAGAATGCGCAAACATTATTTTGTGAAAAGAACATTGATTTAGAGATAACTGAAGACAAACTAGTAACAGAGTACTTCGAAATTACAGGTGGTTTAACTGCACTATGGGACGGTGAAGAAAAAACAATTACTGAACTACAGTCTTACTTACAAGATTCAGATCGTGATATACGAAAAAAAGCAAAAACGCTTATTTCCGAAAAGTTCTTATCTGTTGAAGATAAATTACAACATATATTAAATGAATTAATCGTAATTCGTCACCAAAAAGCAAAAAACATTCAGTTAGATAATTATCGTGATTATATGTTTAAAAAACATGAACGTTTTGATTATACGCCTGATGACTGCTATGAGCTTGCTGAATCTATTCGTAAATACGTAGTACCACTTATTGATAAAATATTTAATGAGAAAAAATGTGAACTTCAAGTAGATACCCTTCGTCCATGGGATTTAAAAGCAACCGCACCAAATCAAAAAGCATTAAAACCTATCGAAGACGCGAGTGATTTACTCGAAAAAAGTTCTCTTATTTTACACAAAGTAGATCCTGAATTTTCTACATTACTGGACCGTATGCATAAAAATAATTGCTTAGATTTAGAAAGTCGTAAAGGAAAAGGACCAGGAGGATTTTGCGAATATTTGCCTGCTTCTCAATTATCTTTTATTTTTATGAATCTCAATCATACACATGATGATGTTACTACTTTCCTCCATGAAATGGGTCATAGTATTCATAATGATTGTATGAAGCAGTTAGAGCTTCATAAATATTTAGAAATCCCTTCAGAATCAGCAGAACTTGCTAGCATGACAATGGAATTGTTTTCGATGGAGTATTGGGATATTTTTTATGAAAATAAAGCAGAATTTATAGAAGCAAAATTAGATTTCTTTAAAGATATTGTTAAGTATTTACCACAAATGCTTATCGTTGATCAATTTCAGCATTGGATGTATGAAAACCCTAATCATACCGCTAAAGAAAGAAATGAAAAATATTTAGAATTACATAACGCTTACCAATCGAACATCGTAAATATTGAGGGTTATGAAAATTGGATCGCAACTGGCTGGTTACCTGTACTACACATATTCGAGATACCATTCTATTACATTGAATATGCAATTGCACAACTTGGTGCGCTACAAATGTATAAGCAATATAAAGAAAATCCTAAACAAGCACTAGAAAATTATAAAAAAGCCTTATCATTAGGTAGCTCTAAATCTTTACCGGAAGTATATGAAGCAGCTGGAATTCGTTTTGATTTTTCTGGCGAAACAATTAAAGAACTAATGTTATTTGTAGAGGGCGAATTAGCGTTACTTGAACAATTGTAAGAAGGTAGCTGTTCCTATATTTTAGGTTCAGCTTTCTTCTTTATTTTATTTATTAATTCTATGTACTGAGAATCACCATATCCGATTTTTGGAAAAAGTTGAAACAACTTTATTAATAATTCTTGATTTGATAAACCTTGATTTTTAGAGATAAATTTCATTACGATATTATCTTCTTTTAGCATTTCTAAAAATAAGTCTATAGCCTGATACATTACAGGTGGTACCTTATGAGAAGTCTTTTTATGGTTTACTAATACTTCATTGTATATAGTAGAATAATTACCCAATTCAAGTTCAATTTGATTTACTTTAAATTCATCCTCCCTGAAACTATTTAAGTATACTTTCCCTTCATAACAAGACTGTTCAAGGTATGAAAGTAAAGCAAGTAGATTCATTTGGCAAAACATATCTTCACCAAACCATAAAACAATACATTTATACTTTTTCGCAAAAAGTTTTTCTAACGGATCTATAACCTTTTTTTTATAACTTTCTACTGAACTGTTATGACCTTCTGCTCTTGTTTTAATAAACTCTTCATTAAAAACATGTTTAGTAGCGGGATTCACACACATCGCTTCGTTAAATGGAGCATAATAAGACTCACCCATTAGCTTCTCAGTTTTAAATTCTTCATACATCATTTGGCCATTCAATATGTTAAGTACATCTTTATCAAACAACTCACTATTTTCATTTCGTAACTGTTCAACTTCTATTTTTCTAGAAATATTCATTTTAAACTCTCCTTCTATTTTTAGTTTAATAAATGATTGAATAGGCATTTTGTTAAGCTGGAATTCTCTTGGATTCATTCCAAAAACATTCTTAAAAGCTCTACTGTAAGCCTCTTGCGAAGAATAATCGTAATCCAATGCAATATCTATAATCTTTCTATCATTCGTCAAATCCTCCGTAGATAAATACAATCTGCTCAAAAGAATATAGCGTCTAATACTAATGCCTGTTACTTGGTGAAATTTAAAAGAACAGTAATACGGAGAATACCCCATATAACGGGATAAATTATCTAATGAAAATCCCTTTTTCAAATTGCCCTCAATCCAATCGATCATCTGCTGTATATGTTCATTCATTTCCTTCACTCCCTATTTAAAAGTATAGGAGAAATTCGTTTCCTTCTTTTGATATTTCTTGTGTATTATAACGTGAGCCATTCACTAAAACCTTTAGACTCTATATGTAAGTGTTAATTTTATATTTTTTCAGCTATCTTATTTTGTCATCCTTCTATTAAATTTTCAATTTCCGTAAACTAATATTTGGGCAAAACCTTACTAATTATTAACAAATAAATTACATGATATTTCATTTTAAAGGATTTCAAAAGTTAAACAAGAATTTTGTAAATTATGATTCTTTAATCCTCTCGTTAAAAAATTCAAATTTGGAAAGGACGTTACAATGAACAAGCTAGAAACAGAAATACTTCACTTTATAAATGAACAATATCCGTTACATTTTATTACCATTAAACCCATAACAAATGAAATGTATCAATGTCTTACAGAACAAGGTACTTACTTCATTAGAATTACAAACTATAAAACATATGAAAAACAATTAGAAGAAGTTACATATACGAATTTTTTATACCAAAACGGCTTAGATGTTCCACCAATACTCCCTTCTTTACAAGGGAATCTTGTAGAAAAATTAACATTAGACAAGGAGCTTTTTACAGTATTATATAAATCTGCTCCTGGTATACATTTACCAAGGTGCGAATGGAATTCTACTATATTTAAAAAGCTTGGTCAACAAATCGGAAAATTACACCGTATTTCTAAAAGCTTTGAAAAGACTACACAGGTTAAACATATAAACGATTGGTATGAAAATGAAGAATATAATTTTCTTAAGTATATCCCTAAAGAAGAAACTATTATTAGGGATATTGCATCTGACGTTTTAAATTCTATAAAAGAGCTACAAAAATCCACTTCAAATTATGGATTAATTCACGGGGATCTATGGTTAGAAAACATTTTAGTTGAAAACAATACAAACTTAACAATGATTGATTTTCAAGACTGTGAAAAACATTTTTACATATTCGATTTAGCAGTTCCAATCTATAGCGCGATAGAATACTCATTTGTTGGAAATGGGAATATTGTTGACTATAAAAATTCTATTACAAAAGCGATACTTGATGGATATCAAGAAGAAAATGAACTATCTACAGAAATGATAAAAAAACTTCCTTTGTTTATAAAATTAAAGGAGATTTTTGAATATAGTTTAATGCATATGTATTGGGATAAAGAGGAATTAACTGAGGAACAAATACGGATAATGAACCTTTATAGGATGAAGATTGAAAATAATCGTTCTCTCATTAATATTTAACATAAGTGTTGTTCAACTACATGGTAATGATAGTTGAACAACATCCTATAATTACTAATTTATTTTAAATGGTATTCTACATTTCATCTTTTATAAATTGATGTTCCTTCCTATGTTTTTTCTTAATTACAATTGCTTTATACAAAGATACTATACCTAATATAGCAAATAAGATGATTATAGGAATACGAACAATATGTGGAACATAGCGCGGTAGAAAGAAAAGACGAACTTTATCATCTACACTAAATATCTCAAAAATTAACGGGACTACACTTTGATGAATCAAAAAAAAGATACCCATAAATACTAAAAGAACAACAATAGCTAGTTTTTTCTTAGGTAATTCAACTGCTTTTCCGTTATCTTTCTTTTTGTTATCATCACGCAATATTTTCATGCCATTCTTCATTTCAAATAGCAATTCAGATCCACTTTTTTCAAGTTTTAAGTAAGCAATTCGCCCAAACCACCAAGCAAAAAACATTCCTGTACAAATGCCAGTCAACACACCTAGCCATTGTAAGAGCTGTACATGTAGTAATGTCCCAAGCCATACAACTAACAAAGCGGGTATAGTTGTTGCTAGTACCATCACCATCATTAACCACGTTGTTATAAACATTTTACTCGCATTCATATCATCACCTGAGATAACACTCCCTCTCCCGCGGCGATGAGGATCAGTTATTGGTACTAAGTTAAATACAGAAAATAACATAATAAGACCTGCAGCTCCACCAAGTAATGCTGGTATTACTGTAAATACCCAAGGATAAATGAAAGTAAGTCCGCTAGAAATCGTGAAAATAATTGTTGTTAAAATTGTAATTGGACCAACTGCTAGCAACCATGCAAATTGACGGCCACGCACATCAATTCGTTCTGCGTCAGGTGTCGTCAAAGTTAACCATAATGCACTCCCCTCGAAACCATATATATTACAGGAAAACATACTTGTGAATACAATCATAATTATCCCTGCCCAAGGCATTAAGTACGATATATTAGCGCTTGTAACTAAAATACCATAAAATACCCCTATCCAAATACCCATCCGGAGGAAACGGCCTCGTTGTGGATCTCTTCCCCAACTTTTTAATTCTTTCGTAATTGTTGCTCCCATTTTCGTTTCTGAAAAGAAACGTAAAGATTTTCTATGTTTATTAGTAATAATCCTTCCTTTGATTTTCTTAGTCACTGTACTTTTCATCAATAATGTTGTCCATATAAAAAAGAGAAATCCACATAATATTGTTAAAAGCATTAAAAAAACAAAAGCTAATAGCCAATTGGATTGAATCGCATACTCTACAGCGAGTATCGCCCAACTAGACGGAAACATGTAATGTAAAGTTGAATCACTAAGTGTCATCTTATTAATAGCAGGAAGTACATACCATCCCACATTTAGAAACGCTATAATGAAACCAAAGAGCATTGCTCCCACTTCCATGCCAATCCTTGATTTCAACGTCTCACCAATAATACTAACTACTACTTTTGATAACAATACTACAAATATTAATTGTAAAATAATTGCTGGAACTGCAACTATAGTTGCATATATGCTAACCCTAGCTGCGTAAATGAATAGTCCTATGAAGGCTATTAAACTAACGATTGGTCCTAATCCTATAAAAGCTACAACAAGTAACGCCCTAGCAAATTTATAAGGAGTAAATGGAAGCAACACGAAATATTCAGGACGTAATATTCCATCTCCCCCAGCGATAATTGGACCCAAAACCCACCCTACTGTCCACAGAGCAAATGCAATGTAAAGAATACTATGTGAAACGTTATGTTCCGTAGGATAAAAAGAAAAAAGTAGCATGGTTCCAATTGCAATCAATAAACCAACTATTCCTGTAATAATGAAAAGAACTGCTTTACCACTATTCATTGAATTTTTAAGGATAGATAACTTCATTCGAATCAAAACACTAACCAAGACAGTTCCTCTCCTTTAACTGCAGGAATCCCTATTAACTGAACGAAAATGTCTTCGAGAGTTTCTTCACCGCAAACATCTCCCATTGTTCCTGAAGAAACCACTCTTCCTTTTGATATAATTGCAACGTGATCACAAAGTTTTTCAACTAACGCCATGACGTGACTTGAAAATACTACTGAACCACCCGAACTAACAAATTTCTGTAAAATCTTTTTGATAGTAGCTGCAGAAATAGGGTCAACCGCCTCAAACGGTTCATCGAGAACAAGTAATTTCGGCGCATGAAGAAGTGCAAGTGCAAGACCGATTTTCTTACGCATACCAGTAGAGTAATTAATAACTAGAGTCCCTTCAGTATTATTTAACTCTAAAATTGTAAGTAATTCTTCTGTTCGCTGAGCAACTTCCTTGGCATTCATTCCTCTTAACAATCCCATATATGTTAATAATTCGCGACCAGTAAGTCTTTCCGGTAAAGCTAACCCATCTGGTAATACTCCAATCAGCGTTTTAGCTTGTTTTGGATTACTCCAAACATCAATTCCAAAAACTTTTGCGCTCCCACTATCTGGTCGTAACAAACCAACGGTCATTGATAAAGATGTAGTTTTCCCTGCTCCATTAGGCCCAACAACTCCGTAAAAAGATCCTCTTGGCACAATTAAATCAATATGATTAACTGCAATAAATTCTCCGAAACGCTTATGTAGTTTCGAAAGCTGTAGTGCCGGAGCAACTTGCTCAAATTCAGTATGCATTGAAATTGCTTCATCAGTTTTCATAAAATGGACTCCTTCTTTACAAATGTAATATCCGATTACAAATCTCAATAACCTTACTCATCCAATTGCATTGTTAGAACGGATATAATAAAAAATGAATTTAGGAAGAGCTTTTCTTTACTTACAATGCCGCGCTACCAAATCATTTAAATATTCAATGTTTGTAGCCGTTACATTTTCAGATATTCTAGCCGTAATAAT
This sequence comes from Bacillus sp. RZ2MS9, assembly GCF_001816185.2. NCBI lineage: Bacteria > Bacillati > Bacillota > Bacilli > Caryophanales > Bacillaceae > Bacillus > Bacillus sp. RZ2MS9. The sequence goes on along the minus strand of NZ_CP049978.1, from coordinate 2,496,685 downwards.
AATAGGTGCCCATTGAAAAATTTCATCTCTCGTTAATCCAGTATTTCTGCAATAAATATGTAAATACATTTCAGCTAATTCTACCGAAGATTGTGAGTACAACAAGTATGTTCGAAACACATCTGTGCGAATGTCACCTGAACTAGCATCAACCCAATCTATAATATTTACGCTCTTATTACTCAAAATTAGATTAAACGGATGGAAATCCCCATGACATAATCTAGGTCCAAATTTGATTGAATGTAACTTATTCAATATATTTCTCTTTTGTTTTTCATCCAATTTATAAACAGATTTAATTTGTCGCTCTAACCTTTCTCTCATTGATTCTATTTCATCTGTGTTCACACGAATAGAATGAATCTTCTTTTGTTCATTCACACAAATATTTATGTAATGCTCTGCCTCATTTAAATTATTTAGCAGGAGATTACCAATACTATCTCCTTTTACGTATTCCATAATAATTGCCTGTCTATTTTTTATCTTTGTCACTTCAAATACGTTTGGAACTGGTACCCCGCATGAATAAGCATATTTTTGTTTTTTTGCTTCATTTATAGACTCTGTATCTGGAAGATATTCTTTAAATAATTTTACAACCTTACTATCATAGAGATAGATTTCTGCTGTATTCCCATTAGCTATCGGATTTCCTAAATTCAATTCATTTCCCTCCTTACTATAAATTAAGCTGACACCTTATACTCCTATATAAATTCAGTGTAATTATGCGGAAACCCTTCTCTACGAAAATATAAAAACTTACCACTTTCTATCCTTAAATAGAAAGTGGTAAGTTTAATTTACTAGGAATATCGGAAGGAAAATGTGGTGTATGCACAATTGAAAATGTATATCCTTGCTCAATAAATGATACTTCATTACGTTTACATTCAAATGATACACTATTTTTCTTAAAGTTATTTTGGATTCGCTGTAAAAATGCGCCGTCTGGTGTTCCGAAAGAAACGTGTACTTTCGGTGGCAAAGCTTTCATCGCAATCGGAATCCATGGTCGCTGCCACCACGTTGCAACAATGTATGCAGTGCAGCCTATTACAAAGCTAAAAATATCCCCATCTTCCATCGTTTTCATATTTAGATTTGATTTCAGCCATTCCCTAAAAATAGGTACACTTTTAACAGGAAGACCAATTTCCCTTACATATAAAATATTTAAAGGTGACTGCGGTACTAATACATCTTCTTTAACATATCTATGTGCGATAATTTCGAGTAGATTTCCATCTCCGTCTTTAAAGTATAAATTGAATCGACCATCCTCTTCATCAATTATATGACCATCTTTCCATTTCGCAATGAGTAATCCAGACTCCTCAAGCCATCTTGCTGTTTCATGAAATTTTGAATATGAGATTTCAAAAGCAAAATGTGCAGGTGCAATTGGTTCATACACTTCTTGAAAACTAATTGTTGTATAAGGTGTTACTTCAAATTGAATAAATGATGCTGTTTCTATTTTTATTGGAAAAGATAATATGTCCTTATAAACTTGTTTTACCCCTTCTATGGAAACCGTTTGTAGTTTTATATCAGAAATATGTGTAATCATTTTACATCCCCCTATTTCATACTATCTATTTGTATTGTATTACACTTATAAATAGATAAAATCAAACGGAAGGATGGATTTTTCATATAGAAACTACAACTTTAGTATGAATATGTTAGCCCCAATTATTTTTTATTTCTGCTATAACAATTTCTGGTTTATCCCAGTGCAACATGTGGGTAGTATCAGGAATTACTTTTACTATACTGTCAGTTTTCTCTTTGAAAACATTTACTGTCTTATCTCTATAATCCGCCCAAACTTGTGGAACTGTAGCTCGAAGTAATACAATATTAGCCGGCAGCTTCTCATATATATCTATCGTTTCATCTTTGTGCATACCTCTTATTATATTACTAGCTGTATTCCCCCTGGCATGCCACCATACTTTATTATCCATTTCGACCCCTAGGTCCTTTACAGCAACTTCTAACAATGAAGACCACCTAGTATAAGCTTCTTTTTCACTTTTGAAAAATTCGTCCCAATTATTAAAAACGTATTCATCAAAGTCCTTTTTATAATAAGCAATTTCTTCTTCCAATGTTTCTTCTTGAAGCCTTTTTGTTTGATATCCACCATCAATAAGAATACTTCCTTGTACTTTTTCTGGATGATTTAACAAATAAAATAACGCTACAAAACTTCCCCATGAATGTGATAGAAAATAAAAGTGTTCGATTCTCAATCCATTTATTAATTCATTTAACCAATTTGCTAAATTGTGCATCTCATAATCTTCCGTTCTTTCAAAGGGCGGTGTTTTACCATGTCCAGGTGCATCAACGGAGATAAATCTATACTCTTCTTTTAATTCCTCAGCAATTTCTATAAAACTTAAACTCGTACTTCCTAATCCATGTAAACAAAAAATAACAGGTTTATCCTTATTCCCCCATTCAGTAATATGTACGTTTAATTTTTCATTGTTAATATAGTAACGTTTCAAAACACTCATCCTCTATATTTCGATTTTTCAATTTACACTTTATTTATTTCTATTATTTTCAAGTATTTCCTGCATTCTTTTCCACACAAAAAGCTGCTTTTCTTTAAATGAAAAGCAGCTTTTACACTAAAATATATTATAATTTAACAGCGATAATCATAAATCTTTTTGAATTCGTACGAATCCCTTTTTCAGAACTATTCGTTTCAATGAACTTTTGTAAAATAGTAAAATCCTCTTCCTCTTCTCCAAATCTAGGAATAATAGGCGTATGTTTTAATACGAAAATGAGATCTTCAGGCGTACTGTAATAATCAGTAACATCATATTCACGTACTTGCACGAGATCAAATCCTGCACTAATAAGTTCATCCATATACTTTTCTTTTAATGTGCCATCTCGTTCACCTAAGCATTGTCCTCTGCCAAATGCTTCTTTCAGTTTTAATTTATCATTCTCACTTACTTGTTGTGTTAAGAAAAAGGCACCCTTTTTCATTACTTTTGCTAACTCAGATGCTAGAAACGGAGCATGACAACTTGAAGCAATATCAAAATGGGCATTCGGAAATGTTAAAGCTTCAGAACCCATTTGAAGAAACTCAACATTTTGTACACCTGATTTTTTCAAGTTAGAATGTGCCGTTTCAATCATGCCGTTAGAATTATCAATTCCAATTAACAATTTAGCTGATGATGCTATGTTAAGTACATTTTCTCCTCCACCTGTACCAACATCAAGTAAAATATGTGATGGTTTACACCTTTCTTTTACCTCACTATAAAAGTCCCATGTATCTCCTACAGTTTCACATTTTATTTTGCTAAAATCCCATCCATTTAATCTTCCTACTTTATCATAAAAGCTTTTGTACTCTAATTCATTCACCTTATAACTCCCCTTTGTAAAAACGAATTAAATATGTATAATAACCTACAACACTATTTAATTATATATTATAAAATACAAATTATTAAAACACCATTTCACTTCGTACGACGCTAAGTTTACATAACAATTTTATAGTTCACCTTTATCTATATGTTCTAAATGTCCTCTTCCCCAACTACACATACTATCCAAAACAGTACTGACTGTTTTTCCATGTTCAGTTAAGCTATATTCTACTTTAGGTGGTATTTCTTGATAATACTTATGAATCTTATAAATCTCTTTATCTTGTAAAAAGGCCTGGCCATAATAATGAAATTGCACATACTGTTCTATATTTAATGCAAAATAGTTTTACTACGGGTAATGTATTATTTCCAGATGGAGGGTACACATATCATTAAATTATTAGCAACAAAAGCCCCTTATTACAGTGGCTTTTGTTGCTAATTTAAACATCGCTGAAGTAATATAGGATTCTCTTTTATTAGTTCTGCTAACAACACTAATTGCGGAAAAGGTCATAAGATTAACTCTTTATCCAGCAACCCCTTTTGTTCTCGAATTATTCCGCCTCATCCAATAAAAGCCGCCCTAATTTCTATTCCCTACACTTTTATATAAAATCAATATTATAAAGTAGGATTCAACAACTTCTTACAGAATTCTATATTTAATACGTATTGGACGGATTATTTTCAAGTTCCTCTATAAAAAAGGGAGGTCATACAATTGTGAAATTTGTACAAGAACAAAGATTAACTGTCAAGACAACTTTTTCAAAAGAATACAAGATTTTTATTTTGGGTTTACTCATTTCACGAATCGGGGATTCACTATATACTTTTGCACTGCCTTGGATTGCCTATCAATTAACTGGTTCAGCTGTAATTATGAGTTCTTTATTTGCTGTTAACGTATTGCCAATCGTTTTATTTGGCCCTTTAGTTGGTGTACTAGTTGATCGATATGATCGAAAAAAGTTACTTTTGATATCAGATATTACCAATATTATTTTAGTAAGTCTCGTACCAATTTTACATGCATTACATCTATTAGAAGTCTGGCATTTATACGTAATTACTTTTATCTTAGCAGTTATGTCCATGCTTTTTGATGTAACAACAGTTACAGTCATTCCACACATCGCAGGTGCATCATTAACGAAGGCTAATTCTTTATATCAAATGGTTAATCAATTGGCTAGTTTGTTTGGTCCAATCATAGCTGGGCTTTTCATATCTTTTATTGGCGGCTTTCAAGTACTTTGGATTAATGTTCTTTCATTTATTGCTACATTAATTGCTGTGATTATATTACCTTCTATGAAAAACTTAAATAAAAAGAATACTAATAAAAAAACATTGCAAAATGTACTAAATGATTTGTTTGATGGTTTTAAATGGCTCAAAAATGATCGGTTAAATATAGCTTTGTCACTTCAAGCTATGGTAGGTAACTTTGGAGCAAGTGCTGTTTTAGGTGTACTTATGTATTATTTATTATCGACATTAAATCTTACCTCCGCACAAAGTGGCTATAATTATACTTTAATAGGAATAGGTGGGCTTTTAGGAAGCTTAATTGCCGTTCCTTTAGAAAAGAAATTTCGACGTGGTGTACTTATTCCTTTACTCCTATTTTTAGGAGCGCTTGGGTTAACATTTGCTTTGTGGAGTACATATTGGCTTGCTCCCGGAATTGCTTTCGGAATCGCGATGACATGTAATATCACATGGAATACGATTGTTACATCAATTCGGCAGGAAACTGTTCCATCCAATTTGCAAGGACGTGTTTTAGGTTTTTCTCGTGTACTTACACGATTATCTATGCCATTGGGGGCATTAGTAGGTGGAATTATTTCAGCCTACAATCCTGTATTTAGCTTTAGCTGCTTTTACTAAAATAATTGAAGTCTTTATTGCCTTATATAGTCCGATACGAAAACTGCAAAGATGAAGATTTATATATTTTGAGATATTAATAAAATAAAAAAGGCATAAAACATGCCTTTTTTTATTACTTATTTGTTTATTGGATAACAAACTTCTGTAACCCACTTATTAGGATCGGATTCCATCGCTGGGCTCACATGATAAATATTAAACATCGGGCCTGCTAATTTGTAACCCTCTGTCTCAATCCATTTTGCCGCAGCCTCATTTACAGCTGTCATCTGTTCATAACTTCCATTAACTGTTATAGAAGCTACATTAGTCGATTCCATATTTTTAAATGTAACGTCTTTTGTATTTTCGTGCTTACCAAGAATACTTAGCTGTATTTCTATATCCACATCATTTTCTTTGTATTCACGATCATGGAAAACCGCAATACTATAATTCGGTTGGGCAATACTAATATTTTTCATTTGAATTTCTTGCATTAATACACTCCATAAATCACCTTCGCAATTATACGATGGAATAATCTTTCTAACACTAGCTACAGTTCTTTCTGGAATTTCTTTTATTGAAACATGATAATTCATCTCAACAACATCCTCTCTCATCGTTTTCATTGAGTCTTCGAGGAGACGTAATTGTTTTTGGAGGTTATTCATGTCTTCTTTAATTTGAGCACTACGATTTAAAAATTGCTCTTTTATGGTATCTATATTATCGCATTCTATTATTTCTTTGATGGTAGCAATATTAAACCCCATAGCTTTTAACGTTTGAATTTGATTTACTTTTTTTAATTGGTCTGCTGAATAAAATCGATATCCACTCTGCTCATCGACTTTTACTGGTTGTAGTAATTCCACTTTATCGTAGTGTCTCAACATTCGTATACTAATGGAAGATAGTTTTGAAAAATCCCCTATTTTAAACATGATTTCCTCCTATAAGTTACATCTACTTTGAAGCTCAACTTTATCTTAAACAATGACATTGTGTGAGAGTCAACTGTTTATAACGTTTGAATTATATTTCTTTATTTACTTTTATATCCTCTGCCTTCTTTAGGTTATAAAAATTCACTAATTGATTCGATCGCGACTAGCAATCAATTGATTTACCTTCATATGAACCTCTATTCTTATTTCTCATTAAAAACATATTTGCAATATAATAATTACATAATGAATATTACCTATTATGCAATTATCCTCTCACTTCATGAATCTTATCCTTGTATATTTCAAACCACTGTTGCCATTCATCTTTAGAAAATTCTTTCTCTTCTCCTTCTAAAACGTAAGAAAAAAGATTTAAACAAATATGCCAACCAGCTATATCTCTCGGTGTATGATCTGTTAATTCATGAATGTACTCTTTAAGGAATAAAAGAGTACTATTTTCCTCTTTATGTATTTCAAATCGGACACGGTCTTTATCCCAAGTAAATTCAAGTACTGAGTTTAGTTGACACTCTAAAATATCAATGTTTATGAATGAACCGTCCATCATGTCGAACTTTATTATTCCACCAGTTTTAAGGCTTTCAATCTGTAAATTGGACATCCATTTTTTCAGCTTACTGTTTTCTGTTAATACAGACCAAACTTCCTCTACCGTATATGGAAATTCGCGCTCAAATTTTACTATATATCCACCAGTTAGTTTCCCAATTTCAGCTATCATTTTGATTGCCTCCTCATATAGAATATATGTTCTCATTTTATTTTACAAGAATATAAATATAAAATAAATATTTATGTCAACGAAGTGTTAATTTAAAGTGAATGACGCTGAGAAAAACTTAAATATTTTCTAAATCGAGTTATATAGTATTGAAAATTAAATATAGATTTACGTACAAATAAAAAAGCCACATTTGCGACTTATGAAATCATGGGATTAACTCCTTTTTTGGTTAAATGATTAGCGCTTAATCGCATCGATAATTAGCGATGGAAAACCAAGTTTATCGCCTTTATTTCTAGAATCATACCTTTTCGAACGGAAAATAACACCGTCGTTTGCATCCCATTCGTTGTAATAAAACTGACCATTTTCATCACAATATTCAAGTAAAACTACCTCGAATCCAGCAGTTTCAAACATTTTCGTTAATGTTTTATAATTATGAACGATTTTATGACTTGCTGCTGGATGATCTTTCGGACCGGGTCCCCCTATTTGAACTATATTTTGATATGCCTCATCCTGAAAGAATGCATCAGGGACTCCGCATCGAATATGACCAGATGCTTTTAAAAATTCATAACAAATTTCAGCTGCTCTTACACCTTCTTCAAAAGTAAGGTGTTCCCATACATGCTCAGCTAAAATAGCTGAAATAGAGTTGTATTCAAATCTTTCTTCCCACGTAGCTTTATCTAGTAAGTTAAGTTCATCTTCTTGTGTTTGAATCCAGCCTGAATTATTATTAAACGCTCCAGCTCCGACAACTACTTTAATTTCGTCTTGTTTTATTGCCACCATGTTCACCTCTTAAACATTTTAATTCATTAATATATTCTATGTTTACTATTATCCTTCCTCCTTCAACAAATGTAGTACCATGAGTCCAGTACAATACCGAACTCATGCCCTAAAAACTCTCTAACGCAACAATCTGTCTAACTCTATAAAATTAGTTCATAATATACGATTTTTCTTACAGAAATATAGCACAGCAAACATTAGCATAATACCAATTACGTAAAAAATTGTTGTTCCGCTCCCACCAGTATTAGGAATTACCCAATTATTCTTCGCATTTTTCACTGTTATTTTTTGTGTCTTTACTGCTTCTGTAATTTCTATTTCTATTGGATCTCTAAGTAACATGTATCCGTTCGGTGCTTTTATTTCTTTAATCGTATACTTTCCAATTGCTAATTGGTTGGAAATTACCTTTCCTTTTTCATTCGTTATTAATCTACTAACTTCTTTCCCTTCTTTATCTAACACTTGAAATACAGCGCCTTTTAGCTTTAATTCACTATCCTTATCATCAACTTTTTCAATTTCAAATTGCCCAGTCGGATCTGGCAATTTCTTATTTTCTATTTTAATTTCTACTACTGTATCTTTTTCTATTTTTACAGCTATTTTATCTTTTAATAATTCATAGCCTTTAGGTGCCTCTATTTCCACTAGGGTATAGTTTCCTATTGGTAAGTCTTTTGATATCATTTCTCCTTTTTCATCTGTTATTAACTCTCCAACTACTTTTCCTTTTGCATCTTCTATATGAAACTTTGCCCCTGCTAGTTTTTTATTTTTATCACTTATGTCTACTTTCACAAGCTTCATTTTCCCCATTGGATCGGGCAATTTCTTATTTCCTATTTTAATTTCTACTTCTGCATCTTTTTCTATTTTTACAGTTATTTTATCTTTTAATAATTCATAGCCTTTTGGTGCCTCTATTTCCACTAAGGTATAGTTTCCTATTGGTAAGTCTTTTGATATTACTTCTCCTTTTTCATTTGTTACTAGTTCTCCAACTATTTTCCCATTTAAATCTTCAATTTTAAACTTTGCTCCTGCTAGCTTTTTATTTTTATCACTTATGTCTACTTTCACAAGCTTCATTTTTCCCATTGGATCGGGCAATTTCTTATTTCCTATTTTAATTTCTACTTCTACATCTTTCTCTACTTTTACAGCTATTTTATCTTTTGATAATTCGTAACCTTTAGGTGCTTCTTTTTCCACTAAAGTATAGTTTCCTATTGGTAAGTCTTTTGATATCGCTTCTCCTTCTTCATTTGTTACTAGTTCTCCAACTATTTTCCCATTTAAATCTTCAATTTTAAACTTTGCTCCCACCAATTTTTTATTATCATTATTACTATCAACCTTTTTTATTTTTACTTTTCCTGTACTAGGCTTGTTCCAATGTTTCCAGTTAAATTTGAAATTGTGAAACTCAAATCCACCAGTTTGTTGTACCGCACCAACAAATGCTTGTCCATTAATCGAACCGCCTTTTGTTTCTAATACAGCATTGGGAGCAAACACACTCCCAACTACACCATATCCCTCTGTTGTAATTTTTTTCGCATTTGGAAAAACCCAAATCATTTTCCCATATAGCTCAGTAAACGGGGAATTAGGCGAATATGGTTGTGATGTAGGAACTATATCTGTAGCCTTTCCAATATTGTTCGTGTCATATAGAATAGACCCATTTTTAAATGTAACCTCTATTGCATCTGAATACATTACAATAAAATCTTTGTCCTTAGCATTGGGCAAAAATACATCTCTTATATCTAAATTAATTTTCCCTGTCAATTCTGATGAAACATAAATATTAGGATTGTTTATATCTTTTCCGATTCCATGACTCATATTTGGAATTGGGGTATTCGTTTTATATTGACCTGCATTTTTACTGACTTGGTTCACTATATTGCGAAATTCATTAAATTTCGCGTCAATTTCTAGTTTTTCTTTATAAACGATACGATCATAAGAGGATTGTATGATGCGATCTGGATCACTCTCTTTTGTCATTACGACTATTCCGTTTTGAATGATAAAAGATTCTTCTCTTGATTTTTTTAGTTTTCCAGACAATAACAAGGACGGATATCCCTCATCAACCCATTTTTCACCTACTATATTAGATGTTCCCGCTGCAGCACCTACAATCGTATACCCCGATGCATCCATATCACCTTGAACTGCAATTGCTCCTTCAATGTCGCCACCTATTGCTTTATGGTTACCAAAGACAACTGCATTATAACGCGATATATCACCTAGACCTTCTAAGTTTGTCGTGGATCCATATACTTCTTTTGGTACATATACGACAAAACTTACACTTAACATTAACAAAACAATAAAATGAATACTTACCAGCTTGAATCGTAGCCTCAATTCCTTTGTTCCCACCTTTACCGTATTTTTTCTATAGTCGAATAAAATGACATATTTATCAATGAGGATTTACTTCATTCCCTACATACCTTCTTTACTTATCTCTGAATTTCCGGTCCCACTGTCCATTAATGCAGGATAAATAAATAAATACATTCTATCTAGTTAACCTTTTCTTATAAATTACGACTAGAAACACACATAACAATAGGATTAGAACTATTACAGTCCACTTATTAAATATAAATATCTCTGTACTCACTTTTTGTTTTTCTTTCTCGTTTAACTCCACGCGCTCACCTCGAACTAGCAATCTATTGGTGTTTATTCCATAAGGCGTACACGTAATTAAAGTTGTATAATCTTTATTTTCTACAATTTGTAGATCGTCCGTTTCGTGTGGTAACACTACTTTAATTTGATCTACTTTATAAGCAAGAACTTTGTCTAAAGAATGAATATAAAAAAGATCTCCTTCACTCAACTTATCTAAATCTGTAAATAATTTTGCTGATGGTAAACCACGATGCCCTGTTAAAATAGTATGCGTACTTTCTCCACCTACCGGGAGCGAAGAAAAATCTAAATGACCTATCCCGCGACCCAATACTTCCTCAGAGGTCCCTTGATAGATTGGCAGTTTTATATTAATTTTCGATATTTCAATATACCCCATTACATCTCCTAAATTTAACACATCAGCATACGCTTGATGATTACTTTTTTTTTCAGAAAATGGATCTGTAAATGTTTTCGCAGAAATTTGAACTTGTTTATTATATTCGGCTGCTTCTTTTTCCCTACGTTCGACTTCTTTCTTTTGTAATGCTTTAATCTTCTTATCGTAAGAGCTAATCTCAGAATAATGTGCACGAGTCGCCAACCAATTACTAATAGTAGGATATAAAAAAATACCTAATCCAAATAAAAAAATACCTCCCAAAACAAGATTTCGTTTCATATTTCCACCTCTGTATATGCTTAAATATCGAAAAGAGGGAAGCATTTTGCTTCTCCCCTTTTCCCATAGTTACATGTTCCTAAAATCTTAATTTCTAGCAAACTTTTTTCTAAAGAAAACAAATGCCGCTGTAAGCATTAACGTAAGGCCTATTACAGTAAAAAGAGTCGTTCCTATGCCACCCGTTACCGGAAGAATCCATCCACTTTTATTATTTTCAATCGTCAATTTAACCGTTTGATTATTTTCACTAATCTTTACATCAATGGGGTCTTTTAATAATTGATAAGATGCTTTTGTACCATCTTCTTTTGTATATGTTGGTGCTTTCGTTTCAAAAATTTGATAGTCTCCATATGGAATGTTAGACCATTTAATAACACCATTTTCATCTGATACACCTGTTACTTCTTTTCCTGCTACGACAACTATTTTTCCATTATTATCTTTAAGTACAAACTCTGCACCTTTTAATTTATTCTTATTAGCACTATCAATTTTTGTTAACTCAATTATTCCAGTTGTCGGAATAACAACTACAGGTTTAGATTCCTTTTCTCCAATTACATCATTTTTATTTGTAAAATGTATTTTTGCTGTATTTAAAATTTCCGAACCAGATGGTACTCCTTCTTTTACTTGGGATTTAATTTGCAAATGAAATTCTTTTTTACCATCTAATTTTGTGAAATCTTTTACTGTAGCTGTTACTTTTTGACCTTCTATAGCTACCTCAACAACGTTTGCATTTACTTCTGCTCCATCAATTTTCACGATTGGCTTTCCTTGAATCACTAAACGATTATCCAAAGTATCTGTTACCACATATTTTTTGTATTCCTTAATGTCTTCTGGAATTAATGTTTTAATATCATAATTATAATTAGTTAAAGGATTTATTGGTAACGCTTCCAATTTTCCGTTAATTTTTTTATCAATTGTTGGTTCTTCATTGTTTTTCACTTCTATTTTAACTACTGTACCAGAAGTAATAGTTCCATCTTCATTAATTGTTCCGGAGTTCTTAACAAAAAACTCACGTTTAGTTGGATCTATTACGTAGCCTTTCGGAGCTTTTGTTTCTTGGAAATAGTATTCACCATACTCCAATCCTTGCACGCGAATATGACCATTAGCATCTGTTACTAACTCTTTTTTCACTTCTGTACCATCTTTTTTAAATAAAGAGAATACTGCACCTGCTAATGCTTTTTCATTTACACCAGTTTTTATTAAATCCACTGCACCACGTTTAATCTCATTTTTGGGATACATGTGAACATCATAGTTTAGCACCTTACCCTCTTTATTCGTTAATGGGATATCCACTGTATACGTATTGGGATTTAGATTAACATGTGGAGGTCCTGCCACTTCTTTCACCTCATAACGTCCTAGCGGAAGATCTTTTAATACAGCTTGTCCGTTATCATCTGTTACTACTTGATTTGGAGTGGCTCCCATTACAGGTTTCACGTCTTCTTTTACGATTTTCCCATCGTTTGAAATTTTTTCAAAAGAAGCAACCCTTTTCACTTCAAACGTTACACCTTTTAATGGTTTCACATCTTTTGGCACCTCTTGATTTGCAGAACCGTCACCTTCTAGTCCCTGCGCTCCATCTTTTTCTTGTTCATACTTATGAATCGTTAAAGTACCTTTAGATGGTGAATCTGCCTTTACTAATACACTAGACCATGTAGAAAATGTTAAGAATAACACTAAAAGCACACTAAATATTTTTTTCATTTCTCTTATCCCCTTTACTACTTCTATCATTTTAAAAATTTCTTTATTACTATTACCTTCTTAAAAGCAATAGTGTGCCAAGTATCAGATTTAAACGAATAACATAAAACATAGTCGTCCAACAATCCATTGTTTACAATCACTTATTCACTTTTCTTATCTTCTATTATTACGTTGTCTCTCCGCATGATATATGTAATTTTCTCCCCTAAATTACACGTATATCCCTATTTCAAGAATCATTACATTTGTTACATAATAGCTTTCACTGCTAATTTCGACTAGTCACTTACTGTCAATCTATTCATATCTCACTTCCTATCCCTATTTAAAATCCAATCTTAATCATTTTTTGATACATATAAGTAATAACCAACAAATAAGTGTGACGATTCATATTTTACGTTACTGTCCAAAACTATTACCTGTATATTCAAATAATATGTGCTATTCATGTTAAATTATGGTATTATTCTTAGAAGTTTATAACTTTTATTTATATTTTTTATTGATAAAGGTTTTCCGTATCTACTTATGAAAAAGGAATATATGTTTATTTAACTATTACGCATAACTGTAAGGAGGAAGAATATGACTAAAAAACTCAGTCTAGTTGAGATAGAGTACATTTGCAATATGTTTTTTCAATCTTTCGAAATTCCAGTTTGTTTTTTAGATTGTAACAAAAATATTCTTTTAGAATTTAAATCCAAAAATGATTCACATTCGTTATATACATCAAAAATAGAACAGTTACATATGCTTTTTCAGAGAAATGATACATATAATTCCCCCATCTTCAGAACTCACGAATATCTAGGGCACTTTATTTTAATTCACATAAAGAGCGATTATATGGTGAACGGTACTGTTATTATTGGGCCCTTGACACATGTAAATTTTTCTACAAGTAAAGCGGATAGTAACCTTAATTTTATTCCAAATTATAAAAGAACAAGAGACCATTATTTTTCATTGTCAGTCAAAGATCAAAATTTCTTTGTAAATATAGCGATATTGTTCTATAACATTCTCTATAAAAAAAATTCAGATGTAAGCACCTTTTCAAATAACAGTGACTCACTTCATATAAGTCATAGCAGCATCTTAAACGAAGATGTATATATTTCAATGCAAAAAGACGAATCCATTTATCATAATTTATATATAGAGCAGCAACTACTTAGTTCTATAGAAGACGGGGATAAAGAAACCGTCCTCAAATATTATTACGAATTCCAACAAGAGACTCTTTCATCTTTATCTTCATTCCATCAATTAAGACGTCATAAAAACATTTGTATTTCATCCATCACGCTCGCTACTAGATATGCGATAAAAGGGGGACTTCCATCTGGGATTGCTTACAAAATTTATGATTTACATATTCAAAGAACAGAAGATTTAAAAGACAAAGAATCTGTTTGGGATTTATTAAAAAATGCTTTTTGTACCTTTGCAGACCGTGTAAAGGCACAAAAAATACAGCAACATTCACAGACTATTGCTATTTGTAAAAACTACATTTTTAAAAATATTTACAATCCAATATCTGTTAAACAACTTGCTAAATTTGCAAATGTGAATTCAGATTATTTATCTATATTATTTAAAAAAGAAGTCGGTATTTCATTAATTGAGTACATTCAACGTGAACGAGTCGAAGAAGCAAAGAAATTATTAACTTTCACCACCTATCCCTTATCAGATATATGCGCTTCGCTTAATTTTAGCGATCAAAGTTATTTCACTAAAATTTTTAAAAAATTCACCAATGAAACACCTGGTAAATACCGAAAATCTCATGTTGTCATTTAGAGTGACACTTCCATTAAAACAAAGTGTTTTCAGTAACTTATCAATGGCAAATTAGAAGTACTCCTATATTCATGAGCTATAGGATTTATACTATTTTCAAATTAAAAAACACGTTACTATTCTTTTATTTTAATGAGAATAGTAACGTGTTTTTTATGTAATATAGTTCTGTAGACAGAATAGTATCCAACTGCAAATTTTTATAAAAGCCAAATGTACCGCTTAACTATTAAAATCTTAATAAGTAAAAAATCCATATTTCGTTTTATTTACTTTCTACTTTATTTCTTTTGAATAATGAACTCTTTTCTTCAAACGAATGATCCCTACTATTATTTTTGTATCTTTCTAAATTTGCGAATCAAAGTGAGTACTGTACCTGCAATAATCATCAATATGCCGATTGCTGCACTGTTAGTTGTACTTACACCCGTCTTTGGCAGCTCCTTATATGTATATTCTTTTTTATCGGTATTACTGTTATTTGAGATATTATTGTTATTTGTCTTATTAGCAAGACCATTAGGTTTGCTAGTTTCTTTATCTTTCACTAATACTTTTTGTATCGTATTTACCTCATTGCCCACGGAATCTCTTACACTATATATTATTTCATAAATACCGGCTTTATTTGTATCTATAGTTCCTTCATACGCTACTTTAGAAGTAAGGTCACCGTCTTCTTTGTCAGTAGCTGATACTCCTATCAACGGATCAAATTGATCACCCTCAGTAATTGAAGTTGTAGCAGGTACTTTTAGTATTGGTTTATCATTTTTAACTTCTTCTCTAACTTTGACCGTTACAGTTTGCTTCGCCGTTACTTCATGGCCTTTTGAATCTGTAACTGTGTATTTTAATACGTAAGTACCGGCTTTATTTGTATCTACTTCACCATCAACTTTGATTTTAGAAGTAAGATCACCGTCTTCTTTATCGATAGCTAATACTTCTGCCATTGGAACAAATGAATCTCCTACATGAATTGTCGCTCCAACAGGCACTGTTAATTTAGGTTCTAAATCTGATGTTTCGCCATTTCCCTCTACAATTACAGTCTGTGTAGCCGTTGCATTCCCCCCTTGAGAATCAACAACCAGGTATTCCACAATGTATGTACCTGGTTTTGAAGTATCTACATCGCCTTTATGCTTTACTTTATTTGTTAAATCACCATCTTCTTTATCAACAGCTTTTACATTTCTCATTGGATCAAACGTATCACCTACACGTAGTGTAATCGTAAACGGTACAGTTAACTCTGGAGCTTGGTTTTCTGCTGTTTTTTCGTTTTCTTTCACCGCTCCTGTAATTTTTGCCGCATCAAAAGCATTTTGGACTGCTTGAACTTCAATTGAGTTCGTTCCATATTTATTAGCTGCGACTTTAAGGCATGCCAATTTCAATTCAGAGAAATCAGAAGTCATGTTTAATTCATCAGTATTTGCATAATAGAAAATATCAAACATTTTATCTTCACCAATACCATTTACATTTACACCGTTATGAGTACCACCTTGTGCAATTAAATACGCAACTTTATTAATAATACTTGAATTAAAATGTACGCCTCCATAATCCTCTCCATTTAAATCATTATATTTACTATAATCATCGGGATACGGTAGTCCTTCTGAAAAATTAATTGCAGTTGGATTTTTCATATTACGAAAAGTCGATCCAGTTTGCTCTCCTATTGTCCAGTTAAATTCCCCATTATTTATGTATTTCTCTATAGCCGTTCCCATAATATCCGATAATGCCTCGTTAATTGCCCCAGATTCTCCTGAGAATTCAAGGTTAGATTCACTTGATGTAACTGCGTGTGTAAATTCATGACCGGCTATATCGAACGCTTTTACCATAGGATCTCCATATAAAAGCATACTGATGTTATTAATATTAGTACTAAATGCATTCTCCCAATTTTCAGGATCATTTGTCCCTCCAGAATCCCATGCATGTACAACTGAAACTACTTTTTTTCCTTTATTATCAAAACTATTACGATTATATTTTTCTTTATAAAAATCATATACCTTTGTTGCTAAGAAATGAGCGCTTACCGCCTTTGGATCATTAAATGTTGTTGAAGCGCTAGTTGCTAGTATGCCAGGATAATAACTTTCTTCATTTGTAATATCTCTATAATTTACATCATATGTCTCAATTCCTTGCCCTCTTGTGTAATCAGCAAGCGCATAATTCCCACTGGTCTGTTTAGAAATACCAAATGTACGAGTTACGCCTAAATCATCTTTTCCTGTTCCAGTTAATGATGTGAAATTGCTAGTTTTATTTTCCTTAACGGATTCAACATACTCTTCACTTATTTTCAAACTTGATTCTTGTACCATATCTTTTAACATATCGCCATTATGAGCATTCACTAAATAAGTTCCAGATACATAATTTGGTGTTGTAGCAGCAAATGTAACTTGATATGCATTGCTAGCCTGCCCATGATTTTCATCAACAAAAATAACCGCCTTAACTTCTGGTTCAGAAATAAATTTAATGTCGTTTCCGTACTTTTTATAAATATATTGTTTCGCTTCTTCTTTTGATAAATTAATAGGTTTCTTTAAATCTTCTTGTGTTAAATTTTGTGCGCTAGCTCCTGAAATGCTTTTAATAATACCTTTTTTATCTACGTGAGCAGTTAACTGGTGGCCATACACTTCTTTTCCTTCATATATTTGTTGCATGCGCACAAGTGTAGTTCCATCATAAGAACCGCGTTTTTGAAGAACCTTGTAATCTACTCCTGTTTCTGCACTAACTTGTTTTGGAGACAAAGCATGCTCCGTATTTTCCTTAAGTGCATCTTTCACTACATTCTCTGGCGCCTTTTTTGATGGTTGTGTAAGATCACCTGTACGGAATGAATCCTCTTGAATTTCAACTTGCATTTGACCAGGTTCCTCTGCATGACCTACTCCATATGGTGTTACACTTGTTAAAACAAATCCTGTTGTTAATGCAACTATAGCTATTTCTTTTTTATTTCCCATGGTATTTACCTCGTATAAATTTCTATTATTTATATGAAACTGCTAAAATGTATACAATCTATTCCTAACATAAAAAGATGACTTTTGTAATCTACAAAAGCCACCTCTTCAATATATAATATCCCTAAAATGTTTTTAATACATAATTTCTATACAAAAAAGAAAAAAGCATTCATTAACGAGCATTTTGCAATACTTTTATTAGGTCATTTATATTTTCAACTTTCTGCTGAAACTGATCAAATCTGTTATGTAGCGATGAAGGATTTTTATCTTCAGTTGAAATAACTTGTTTTAATTCATTTTCTAATTTATCATACATATCAAAAAAATTATCAAATTCTACACTTACAAGCTCTTCATTTTCGCGATAGAATCTTTTTGCTTCTATATAAGTCATATATGATTTATTTAAAAATCCTAATGAAATTAAATATTTAGAAGTGTTTTCTTGATAAATAGCAATATCACATGCTATTTTAATATCAGAATAAGTCTTTTGAACGAGACAATGCAATTCAAAAATCTTAAACTTTAATCCATTATTCATTTCATCCCCTCCCATCGTATCTATTCTACATAAAATTAGAATATTATACAAAGAAAATTATTAGCAAGAAATTGACAATTTAAAAAATAACTTAAGGATAAACAAAATCCCTCTCATTATAAATTATAATTGCGGAGCATTTACCAACATAACAGCAAAATAAAAAACGAAAAGAATAAATCTTTCCGCTCTTAGAGTAATAAATACATTTCATATTGCGCTAAAGCATTCTTTTCAAATCCACATTTCTTAAAAAAACCCTCTAATAAATTATTGTTAGGAAACCCAATTGATAAACTTGATAAATTTAATTCTTCTCTTGCTACTTGTAATAATTTCATCCCAACACCAATATTTCTATAACCTTTGTCTACGAAAATAAAACTAATTTTACCTTGTTCAGTTACGCATAGAGAGCCTTTTAAGTCATTATCAACATATGCACCATAAAATACATTATTTGTTTTTTTGATATAATCAATATCATTTTGCCAATTTATATGGAAGTTTAACCATTTCTGAATTTCATCTTTAAAAGTTGGAAATTCTAATTGTTTTACTTCAATATCCTTACAAACTTTATTCTTTATTTTAGTCAAATCATTTAAATTATAATAAGAAAGATCGTACACTTTTTCATAGCCCAACTTATTATAAAAATGAATCGCTCGGTCGTTTCCTACAATGACTTCGAGAAAAAGTTGCTTACATCCATGTTGAATCGCCTCTTCTTTATGCAGTTCAAATAATTTTTGACTCACACCAATACCGCGGTAATTAGGATGAACCGCTAATGTTCCGCAGCGCATAGTCTTTATACTTTCATAATCCTTTATGCCACCTAGTATTACGCCAACAGATTTGCCTTCTTCTAAAGCAAGAAAAGAATGTTCTAGCAAATTACCTTCTGGTCCCAAAAAACGTTGTATAAAATCCTCTTTTGAAACCTCCATCTTAATAATGTAATCTGAAAATCCATCTTTAAAAGCTTCATATACTAAATCAATATTTACTTCACTACACCTTTTATATTGAATCATATAAAATTGCCCTCCAACTGCTTATATTAAACTCAACGTGTACCCATATAATATATTCCATCTATTATAAATTTCAGCTCTTAATTTGAAATGAGCGGACATTTCCCTACATATAACTCACTATTGATTTGTTTTATAACAAACTATCTATTATTTACTACATTAACCTCATAAACACGTAAAAAAGCAATTAAATGCTCACATGCTCTTTCACATGCTAGCATTTTAAAGATTTTTTGTTCTTCTTTCGTTTTATCATTTGCTTGATCTGAAGCAGCTTTTAAACAGAGAAATGGTTTTTTATTTATTTGGCATACATAGGCGAAAGCTGCTACTTCTTGATCAACTGCCAATGCTCCATATACGGTATGGAGTAAATATCTCATTTCTGAACTACGAATACGTTGATCTCCTGATAAAAATGTACCGAAATGTATCGGATCATACGATCGTATTTTTTTTATTCTTCTTACAAGTGATTTTGTTGTTTCAATAGGTGCTGTTCTACCGTTATATAAATTAAAAACATCTTCTCCTGAACCAGCAGCAGTAACATCATGTTGTATTGCGTTTAGTGCGACTACAATATGACCGTTTTTCACCTTGTTTGATAAACTTCCGCATATTCCTGTCATAAACAGCTCATCTGGCTGAAACTCACTAATTAACAATTGTACACAACTAGCGCAGCTTACTTTACCGACACCAGTAACAACTGATATAATTTCCAGCTCATTAATAGTATGAAAATGAAATTCCCAAGCTGCTCTTTTTTCAACACGTTCACTTGGATAATGTTGATGCAAATACGTCAGTTCTGGTTCCCATGCAGAGACAATTGCAATACGTTTCATTACACGCTTCACTTCCCCTATTGTCATTTAAATGAGTTATCTATACTTTCTCATTCATAATCTAGAATCCATTCTTTATATTTCTTATATAAATCTCGTATTATTTCTTTATTCTTCCCAATTACTTCACTTCCTCTATCATCATACATAAACATGATAATATCTTTCGTTGCATTTATGAGAAATACATTTGGATAAGAAATTTCTTTTTTTCGTCCAAATCGAGGATACAGAGCAGAGAAATCCTCATAATTAGCAGCTTGTATAAGCAATTTATACTTAATACCTTCCGCAAGACATTTTAAAGAAAATTGATATGTACAATATAAATCTGCTTCTTCATCTTCAAATAGAAACGGTAACGTTTCTTGTCTTATATGAAATCTTAAATCTCTTTTCTTAATATATTTATTGTATACATTTATTTTCTGTGGAGTTTTTATGTTTTCCTTTTTAAATCTATAAACATTTGTCACTACAAACACTACATCTTCTTTTGAAAATATGTCTTCAAATAAGAATTTATTATATGTATATAGTTGAGAAAAGTATTCCATATTTAAATCGTCGGTTCCTTCTACAATTTGATATTTATCTTTTCCAAAATCAAAATGTAAATGATTTTCCCACTAAGAATATAAGTAGGGTACTAATGTAACTCCTGGAAATGTTTGATTCACATATTCTTTTAATTGCATTTCCTTGTCCTTTCTACTGTACAATTCCTTTTAAATCCCAGTATGCTTCTTCTAGCCATGGATGTATAACTTTCAATGTATCTTTCCTTTCCCACAAATATGAAATATATACAAAAGCTGCTTTTTCCAAAGATTTTTCCAATCCTTTTTTTATTTCTATTAAATATGGTGGTGTCCCTTTTTGATCCCATTCTATTTTATCTGCAACAAATAATACTAAATCCATCTTCGTTGCATGTTTACGCAACGTTGTGTGGCAACAAATTGCATTTAAAATCTCTTCATCTTCTACTTTAAATATTTCTTTTGCGATTACTCTCGATAGTTTTTGATGAATGATCATAGGAAACTTTCTTTCTGCTTCCACTATTTCTACACCAAATTCTTCAGCAACTGCAATCCGCTCCTCGTTCGGAAAAATGCCACTAATATCATGTAAATATCCTGCAATTGCTGCTTTTTCTTTATCTACGTGAAACTTTTCTGCAATCTTTTTTGCCTCATTTGCCACACGAATTGAATGTTTATATGTAAACTCTTTATTATATTTTAGTAGAAAAGCTTTAATATCATTTTCTATTTTTCCAGTTGGAGTAAATGAATATATATCATTACATAACATAGAAAATCCCCCTTATAACTAACTTTCATTATAATGTAGAATCTAAATATCCTCGTTATTTTATATTCGTTATTAATCTTTTTACTCCTTTTTAATACGTTACATGAAATTTTATACAGAATCATCGCTACAAGTACATAAATGTTTGATATTATAGTAATGTTGATGATTTGTAAGGAAAGGAACTACACAATGAATAAAAACATATTAATTATTGATGATGATAAAGAAATTGTTGAATTACTTGCTGTTTATTTGCGAAATGAAGGCTATAACATTTATAAAGCTTATGATGGTGATGAAGCATTGCAAAAGGTTTCTACATATGAAGTTGACCTTATGATTTTGGATATTATGATGCCAAAGCGAAACGGTTTAGAAGTTTGTCAGGAAGTGCGTGAAAATAATACTGTACCAATTCTAATGCTTAGTGCAAAAGCAGAAGATATGGATAAAATATTAGGTCTTATGACAGGTGCCGATGATTATATGATCAAGCCATTCAATCCATTAGAATTAGTAGCAAGAGTGAAAGCTTTATTACGAAGATCATCTTTCCAAAACGCTACTTCGCAAAAGAATGAAGATGGTATTATTCGTATTCGCTCTGTTGAAATACACAAACATAATCATACTGTTAAAGTAAATGGAGAGTATATTAAACTAACCTCTATTGAATTCGATATTTTATATTTGCTTGCAAGTAATACAGGAAGAGTATTTAGTTCAGAAGAAATTTTTGAACGCGTTTGGAATGAAGATGGTTACGGTTCAAATAAGACTGTAATGGTCCATATTAGCAACTTACGGGATAAACTTGAAACAGTAATAAATGGAGAAAAATTTATTCACACTGTTTGGGGAGTTGGCTATAAAATTGAGAAATGAAGCATTTGATATATTAAAAGATATCCCTAAATGGAAACTTATTTTTTGGCTCTTATTAGCTATCACACTCACGCCTATTACTGAATTAATTATTTATCGCCTCGTTACGAGTGTAATTGAGAGTTCACTTACTCTAACTGAACTCGGTAAAGAATTCATTCGAATTTTTGGTTATGAAAAGTATAAAGGGATTAAAGAATCGTTATGGATGATGATTGTATCTTATTTGTTTTTATTTTCTATTTTTTCATCCTATCTTTACATTTTTTATCGTCACGAGAAAAAACTTTACTATGAAACTTGTATTAAAAAAATGATAGAAGAAATTCGTTATATTGCAAATGGAAACTTCAATCATAAAGTTTCTATTGTAAATCATAATTATCTAGAAGAATTAGCAATCGGGGTCAATGAAATTGTTGAACAATTAAAAGTCTCCATTGATGAAGAAAGACAAGCGGAACAAGCAAAAAGTGAACTTATTACAAATGTATCACATGACTTACGCACTCCCCTTACTTCTATAGTTGGATACGTAAATTTAATCCATCATGATAATTATAGAGATGAAGTAGAATTGCGATACTATATTCAAGTCATTTACGATAAAGTAACTCGTCTTAATGCATTAATGAATGACTTGTTCGAATATACACGTGTTCAAAATAAAGAGTTAAGCTTGTATTCTGTCCCTATTGACATAGTAGAGTTACTTGGGCAATTAACTGTTCAATTCCGTATACAATTTCAAGAAGCAAATATAGAATGTCGACCTTCTTTCCCATCTCAAAAGCTCATGGTATTAGCTGATGGTGAAAAATTAGTGCGTGTGTTTGAAAATCTTATTATAAACGCTATCGCTTATGGAAGCGAAGGTCGCTATATTGACCTTACTGCTTATGAAAGCAATAATATGATTACAATTGATATAACAAATTACGGACAACCTATTCCTAGTACGGATTTACCTCATATTTTTGAACGTTTTTATCGCGTTGAGAAATCTCGCTCTACAAACACTGGTGGATCTGGACTTGGATTAGCTATTGCAAAAAGTATAGTCGAATTGCATAAAGGAACAATTGAAGTATATAGTGATGATGAAAAAACAACATTCACTGTAAAACTACTCCCATACAAATGTTAATATTATAAATAAAAAGTTCAATTTCTTATCATATAAGAAATTGAACTTTTTCCATTAATACCCAAAATTTAATAATCCTTTATAATTCTTTAGAAATTCTTTACCTTTTCTTTCTTCCTAATTAAGCATTCCTTTTTACAATACTAGTATTGATGTCATAATAGGAGGATCGCTTATGCAATTCTTAAAGAAATTCGCTATTTTATTATTATCTTTTTTTATTACCGCACTTATCGTTTTATATTTTTATCTTTATGTAAATGGTCCGATTATTCAAGCTAAATCAGCTATTTTAATAAATGCTAATTCAGGTGAAATTGTTTATAAAAAAAATGAAGAAACTCCGGTACAATCAGCTGCTTTATCTAAATTAATGACAGAATATATCGTATTGGAGCAACTAAATGATAGAAAAATACAGTTAGATGACTTAGTACAAATAAGTAACGAAGTTTTCCGAGTAGAAACAAGCCCTATACAAGTAACATCGAATGATAAAACAACGGTTCGTGATTTACTTCATGCATTGCTACTGGCAGGGAATAATCGTTCTGCACTCGCTCTAGCAGAACACATTGCTGGAAATGAAGATAACTTTACAATATTAATGAATAAAAAAGCAAAAGAACTAAAGTTATTACAACCATCTCCATTTCTAAACTCTACTGGAATTAATAATAATACAAATAAACAATCAACTACAACAGCGATAGACGCAGCTAAACTAGCAGCAAAATTAGTAAAAGATTTTCCAGATGTATTGAATATTACGAAACTAACCTCTTACCAATTTACCTTCAAAGATTCCCAGGTTTTCAATACGAATAAAATGATATATTCCCTTAATGAAAACATTAAACTTCAAGGTGTTGATGGCTTACAAACTAGTTTTTCAACTAACGGTAATTATAGTTTTGTCAGTACAGCAAAACTTGGAGATACTAGACTAATTTCAGTAATATTAGATGCAGATGAAGAAAACATTTCATTTATTGAAACAAAAAAGTTGCTACAGTATGGTTTTGATCCTTCCTCGTACTCTGCACTCCAAGCTTTTAAAGACGCCCTTACATCTTGGACAATATTGCTTCAGTTTAAAAATTTAATTATACAAACTATAATGATTTTTTTAATCATTACCACCTTAATGTTTTTACATATACGTCAGAAAAAATCCGAGGATTTCAATTAAGAAATCTTCTTATATATATAAAACCGACTTGCGCTTAAGATGCAAGTCGGTTTTTAATTCTATCATCCTCTTCAAATTTGCTGAAACTGGTTGCAAGTTTAACTTCCTCGCCCATACAGACAGCTGACCAATATGATGAATTTCATATCCCATTACATGTCTTAAAACCTATGTTTTTTGAGGCATACATCCATCTCTGTTTCCTTTCGTTGTGTTCGTTTGTTTAGTTTAAATGGGTTAATCTATTAATTCTATTAAATCCAACAATTGAACTATTACATTTTAAAGTTCTACTCATATACTATAGTAAATTACTAGAAAGGAGGTTTAACTATGGATAGTTGCGTTGTATTTGTAAACGGACAACCTTTTTTAGTTCTTTCAGTAGCTGGTATTGAAATTGCTAGATTAGAGATTTCCCTTCAAGTAGCATTAGCTCTAAGAGTGCTTGGGATACCAATCTGTGATTAATTACCAAATTAAAAGAAAAAGAGGGCATTAGCCCTCTTTTTTTATTTTCTTCTCACCTTTTCTTAACAACAAACAAAATTCAAATTTAATTAATTATAAAAAATTAAAGTATATGAACGTTACAGGAAACACTTGTTAAGATAGCTGTCCTTCACACTATTTATTTCGCCGACATTATATAATCAAAGCACACAATGATTAACTTTTTATACGGCTTATTTTAAGTGTGCTAGCATTCTAGGCTAGATAATTATGACTGCAAAAAAACTTCAAGTTCTCGTTTATATAAATTAAATAACGCTTTCACTTTTTGAATCGATTGATAATCTTTAAATTGCTGTTCTCTATCTTCTTATCCTTGAAGAGCACTAATCCAACTATACTCTACATCTACAATATGAAATAATGTTTCTAAAATACCACCAGTTTGCAAAGTAAATCTTCCTCTGAAAGTTGTTCACACCACTTAAACCAATCATCTCTTACTTGCCAATTATATTGAAATAAAGTGTACACATTTATCTCTCTCTTACTTCAATTATCCACCTAACAGCATCTGTTATATAATGTGGCTCATCTTTTTGAATATAATGACCACTTTGTTCTGCAATTATTAGTTTATTTTTGTTTGATAATCTTAATAATTCTTCTTGCAATTGTAACCATTTTATTTGTGCATCTTGCGAATAAAAAGCTTTTTTACCAGCAGCTAACACGACGAGTGGAATATCTCTCGTCGACTGACAATATTTATCTGCTTCACCCAGACTAAACATAAACTCTTCATAAGAACTTTCATGTACAAATTGTTTATAGTAAGCTTCTTGAAATTCTGGAGACATGATTGGCAAAAATGCTTCTTTATAATTTTCTGGTGTCGAATCAACCAAAACTATTCCCAACATATCTTCAGGATAAAAATCAGTAAATAAACGTGCATTTATACCACCAAAAGAATGTCCTACAAAAATATAAGGTGGCTTCAGTTGTAAAAGATTTAAGCATGTTCTCAAATCTTTTACCATTTCAGAACTAATACGTTTCTTGGAACTCTTCCCGCTTTTGCCTAATCCAGCCCGATCGTATGTAAGTACCGTACCATATTCCGTCAGTTCTTCAGCAGTTTGATTCCATGCCTTCGAATAATCACCATAGCCTGATTCCAATATAATAACAGGCTGCTGCTTCTTTCCTTGGAATATTTTCGTATACATTTTAAAATCAGCAACTTGTATATATTCCTCTATACATTTAACCATTGACAATCACTTCTCTTCGGCCAAGTTCCTCTACAGCGTGATTAATTATTTCACTTACAGATAAAGAACCATCCAATATGACATCTGAATTCGGCTTAACAGTATGAATTGCCTCTAAATAAGCTTTTCTCGCATATGTCATGTAATGTTCCAAATCATTATGTATTTCATCTATTGTACCTTCCTTAAAATCTCGCAAAATCCTTCTAGCCATCGCAATATCTAAAGGCGTATCAATAAATATAGTTACATCAATGAATTTTCGCATCTCACTATTTAAGTATGCAAAAGGATAATCTACAATAATATAGTCTAAGGTATTATTTTGTATAAGTTGCTCAATATCATGAATTAATGGTGTTAATACCCACTCGTCGTAATTCGCCCCATCATCAATCCATTTACAAATATCAGCAGGAGATTTATCAAATGTGTAACTATCAAAATATAGAGCTTTTGAGTTTTTAAACTTATGCTTTAATCTTTCTGTAATTGTAGTTTTACCTCCCCCCGAAACAGCTGCAATTGAAATTATTTTTGTTTTATTATCCACTATACCCACCAAACCCCTTTGTTAACATAATATAATTATAAATTACTATCGTTGCTACTTCTTCCATTCATATTCTAACATACTCATTTCCCATAAATTCCAATACGTTTCTCCTACTCTTTTTGACTCTCTTAATAAGCCTTCTTTTACAAACCCTATTTTTTCGTAACATGAAATGGCCGATGTATTAAAATCATACACACCAAGAGTTACTCTATGTAGTTTTAATTCGTCAAAAGCAATATGAAGTACTGCTTTCATCATATGTTTTCCTATAGAACGTCCTCTCATCTTCGTATTACCAACTAATACTTTTCCAATTCTAGCGGACTTATTAATATTATCTATTTGCCCAAGCGAAATATGTCCAATAACGTCTGAAGTCTCTTCATCTACCACTTTGAAAGCGAGTGTATTTGCACTTTCTATATACTTCTCTAATTGCTGTTCGTCTAAAGGAAATGTGAATGCATTTCCTGACCATTGTATTAGAAATTCTTCGGAATTAATCCAATTTATTAATTGTTTAAAATCAGATTTCTTAAAGCTTTCTAGTTTAATCACTTCCTTGCTCCTTTCGTACATCATGCTTTATAACCTCAAACTTATTTCTATATAAAGAATATATTCTCCTTTTATATAAAATTAAAATAAAGCCATTCATGTGAATGGCTTTACAAAAAAGCAGCATAATTATGCTTTGTTTGCTACATCAATACCATTAAAATCAAAGTCAGCAGTAACCGTTGTAACCGGTGGGAAAATTGCTTCAATTTTGCAAATGGAAATAATTACTCCAACCGATCCAGGAATAGCCGCAAGCCTAACTACATCACAACTTACAGACGAAACAGTACCTACATAAGTACGTCCCTCTGTATTAATTTGAACTGTTCGATTAATTAATTTCTTAAGTTCATCTCTAATTCCTTGTACACAAGAATTATCACATTTCTCATGCTGTTCTTTTTTACACTCTTCGAATACTTCCCAACAATCATCTTGTTTACATGTACACTTCTTTTTACAATTATTAAATCGAGAACCCAATACCTCACCCCCTAATCCTTTCTATTAGTAAAGTATGTCCACTAGCTTAAAAGGGTACGAGGCAAACACATAAAAAGAAAAAAACAAACAATTGTACCAAACTTTCTTTTCATTATTCATTATAAAAACAGACTTCTCCTAATTAAAAGCTTTTTAATGAGCGGCCGTGAATTTAGTCCTACTCCATTTAATGTTTAGACACCACTTTCTAAAACAAACCTTTTTTCTTTTAAATAAGACGCCCCTTAAAAACACACTAGATTTTCCCATTAACTCACATATACATAGACTTTATTTGTGGATTTCCCATTTTTCATTGTGAAATATACATTTAAAAAGCGTACTCGAAAATAAGATATTATTTGTAATCAGAACATTTTCTTCAACAAGTGTTTATTGAAAAATACCATAACTAGTAGTAGTTCTCTCCACTTTCTCTTAAAAATTAGCATAGTTTGTATGAATTCTATATCGAGTAGAAGACACTCTATCATATAAAGATAAAATAGTAGGTTAATAAACAAGCCATTTTTTTATTAAAACATAGAATAATATGAACACTATTGAAAGGAGGTAGAAATAAATGTCCTGGAAAAATGATTGCTGGAGTTCTCAGAAAAAGCATTGTTGTGATGATTGGTGGAAATCTAAAGAAAAACATCATTGTGATGATAATTGGAGTTCTCAGAAAAAGCATTGTAATGATGATTGGTGGAAATCTAAAGAAAAGTGTCATTGTGATGACGATTGGAGTTCTCAGGAAAAACATTGTAATGATGATTGGTGGAAATCTAAAGAAAAGTGTCATCGTGATGATGATTGGAGTTCTAAACGAAATAAGTGTCGTTGTAAATGTTTCTTTATTTGTTGCCATTGTAAAAGGAAAAATTGGTAATATTTTCGATGCCAACTTAAAGGAAAGAATATGTCTTTTGGAACCGATAAATACTAGAATGTATTATACAAAAAGCTGACTGAATATAATCAGCTTTTTATCAATGAACACGTAAAGATTTCAACAGACATATGTATTTACTGATTAGGTGGGCTATTAAGAAAAAACAAGCTAACTCTTATAAATCGATTTTTAATTACTTCACGTACGTATAAAACTTTAGATGCCCTCATTACTTCAGACGAATTCACCAGTATTTTCAGCAAAAAATTCATGGAATCTTTAATTAGTCGAGTACTTTCATTGCCTTCAGAAACCCCAGAGACAAGCGGGGTTTCTTTTATTTAAATAAAGATTTTGTTTAAACTTTACAAAACTCACCTATATTAAAATATCTTCTAAAATCCTTATTGAACATTTATAATACTATTAAACGGTTTAAATTCGACAATCAGTAATGGAGGCATTTTAATGGGAAACATCCCAAAAGTATCATCACACCAATCAAATCCTAATATACCCTCACAGCAAGTGAATCCTAATACCCAACAAGGTAGTATAAAAAAACAAGACGCCGTATTATAACTACTTTGGCTTTTATATTACCTATAATTTTTGTCCTTCAATATTCTCTGAATAACCAACAAGAAATGATTAAAGAAAAACAAATCACACTTAATACGGAACAACAAAAATTATCTTCTGTAAAGAAGGATGGTCATTCCCTTAACAAGGATGTCAAGGCTTTAACAAGTAGTGAAGAAGAAATTTTAAAATTCGCAAGGAAACTGTATGGATTTTCCAAACCGAATGAAACTATATTTCAAATAACTGAATAAAATTACACGGCATTACCTAAAAGGCGATTTGAAGATAATCGCCTTTTTATATTTAATTTCTAAAGGAATCATACTAATCTCTCTTTCTATCATATAACTACTTTGTTTAATTTGTTAAAATAAAACCGCTTGTCCGTTTCACTTTGCTCTATCATTACATTTACTATTAGTAATACGATTTTTAGAGGTGATAAATAATGGACGAGTTTTTATCTTTTGCTGCACTTAATCCCGGTTCTATTGGACCTACACTTCCAACTGTTCAACCTTTTCAATTCCCTACCGGTCCCACCGGTTCTACAGGAGCTACTGGATTAACCGGATCAACTGGACCGACTGGGCCAACCGGATCAACTGGATCAACTGGATCAACTGGATCAACTGGACCAACCGGATCAACTGGATCAACTGGATCAACTGGATCAACTGGACCAACTGGACCAACTGGACCAACTGGACCAACTGGATTTAATCTTCCTGCTGGACCTGCATCTATTACCTTGACTTCTAACGAAACCACAGCATGTGTATCCACTCAAGGAAATAATACTTTATTTTTTTCGGGTCAAGTATTAGTAAACGGTATTCCTACTCCAGGGGTAGTGGTCAGTTTTTCGTTTAGTAACCCATCTCTTGCTTTCATGGTTCCTCTTGCTGTCATTACCAATGCCTCAGGTAACTTTACCGCTGTATTTCTAGCCGCTAATGGGCCTGGAACAGTAACCGTTACTGCTTCTCTTCTTGATTCTCCTGGAACAATGGCTAGCGTCATTATTACCATTGTGAATTGTCCGTAATGATTTTATTTTTAAGAACTAAGCAATTTCTAATAAAAAGAGCACTGATTTTATAGTGCTCTTTTTTTATCATTTGGATGTGCCTTTCAAATTAAATTTCGTAACAGCCTATTAAAATAACGCTTTTATTGAATTTCATCCTTAACAAAATTTAATTACTCCAATGAATAAACATGCCACAGTATCGTATTTTAATAAAAACTATAAAACAGACATACTTAACACTAATAGTAGAATTTTTCTTCTTCATCAAATTCACTTCTTTTCTTTTTATAAACATAAAAAAGGATCTCTATTTATACAGAGATCCTTTCTAATTTTATAATTTACTAGACTGTAACCCCTGAATAAACGGAACTACTTCAGGATTTACAAGCGATGATAAATCACCTAATTCTTTTCCTAAGTAAGCTGCTTTAATAACACGGCGCATTACTTTAGAATTACGTGTTTTCGGTAAATCTTCTACAACGTGGATGTCTTTAGGACACAACGCTTTTCCAATATGAGAGTTTACTAAACTCATTAATTCTTTCTTTAATTCTCCTGTGAATGTTACATGATCTCTTAATACTACAAAACAATGACAAACTTCACCTTTTACTTCGTCAGGTACACCAATTGCAGCAGCTTCAATTACATCGTTATGTTTCACAAGAATAGATTCATATTCAGCAGGTCCAATACGTTTACCTGCAATATTTAACGTATCGTCTGAACGCCCTGTGATGATATATTGTTCACCATCGTAAATGACCCAGTCACCGTGGACCCATTTATTTTCAAAACGTGACCAATATGTGTTCACGTAACGTTCATCATCTTCCCAGAAGCTTTTCGTCATACCTACCCAAGGTTTCTCTAAGCATAATTCTCCGACTTCATCTCGAATTGGTTTACCTTGATCATCCAGTACGACAGCTGCCATTCCTGGTAAAGATGCGTTAAAACTAATCGGTGCGATTGGCTTAATAAGAACATTACCGAAAATCCCACCAGAGATTTCAGTTCCACCTGAGTAGTTACAGATTGGAACATTTCCTTTTCCAACTGTTTCAAACAGCCACATCCATGGATCAGGATTCCAAGGTTCTCCTGTTGATGCGAATACTTCCAAACTCTTTAAAGAATGTTTATTGACATACTCATCACCTTTTGCCATTAATGCTCGGATTAACGTTGGCGAAATACCTAGATGAGTAATCTCATATTTATCAACTGTCTCCCATAACCGGTCTGCTTCTGGGAAGTCTGGAACACCTTCGTACATAACCATCGTTGCTCCATTAATGAGTGAACCGAATAATAGAAACGGCCCCATCATCCAGCCCATATCAGTTACCCATAATACACGATCACCTTGTTTAATATTCATTCCAAATCCTGCATCAAAAGCTGCTTTCAAAGGAAATCCTGCATGCGTGTGTACTGTTCCTTTCGGCTTACCAGTCGTTCCTGATGTATAAATGAGCATCAATGGATCATCACTTTGCATTTCCTCTGCATGTATGAATGGTTTTTCTTTTTCTAGCGTACTCCACGAAAAGTCATAGTTATGTGGTGTAAAATCATTTCCTGCATGACGAACGATAACAACTTTTTCAACAGTTGGGCAATGTTCACAAGCTTTATCTACTTCATCTTTTAAAGAAACAATTTTACCGCGACGTGAAAATCCATCTGCGGTAATAATCATTTTTGAACCTGCCGCTTGCACACGTGTCATAACTGCATCAGACGCAAAGCCTGAGAATATTGGTGAAATAATTGCTCCGATTTTCATTACAGCTAGCATCGCAACAACTGTTTCTGGAATCATCGGCATATAAATTGTTACACGGTCACCTTTCTCAATACCCGCGTGTTTCAAACCATTTGCAACACGGCTTACCCAGTTGTCAAGCTCTTCATATGTAAATGATTTTGAAGTTCCATTTTCCCCTTCGTACTGAAGTGCTGGCTGTATTCTCGTCTCTTCATCCGCAAGCCAGCGGGATAAAGCTGATTCTACAACGTTACATGTTCCGCCATTATACCACTGTGCAAACGGTGTACCATTTTCTAAATCTAACACTTCTGTATAAGGTTTCATCCATTGATAGCCTACTGCTTTTTCTGCCTCTCCCCAAAACCAAGCTGTTTCCTCAATAGATTTATTATAAAAAATTTCATAGTCTTCATATCCCAATGATTTCATCCAACCATATAAACGTGTTTTTTCCTTGTACTCTTCTGTTGGAAACCAAACTGCTTGTTTCAATGTTTTCCCCTCCTTAACTTTTTGAGCAAGAAAGCCCTAAATAGGGCTTTTAAACTGGATATACAGGATGTTTACGATCTGTGAATACTTGATATTTACTCATATACATTTCGAAACGTCCTTTTAACTCTTCACGTAAATTGTTTGGATGAACAATACCATCAATCACCATCTCTGATGCTAAGTGGTATATATCAATATCTTTCTTATACTCTTCACGTTTTTCAGCAATGAAGCTAGCACGCTCTTCTTCTGGTAAAGCTGCAATTTTATTTGCATATACAGCATTAACCGCAGCTTCTGGACCCATTACCGCAATAGAAGCTGTCGGTAATGCCAGACAGCAATCTGGTTCAAATGCTGGACCTGCCATCGCATATAAACCAGCGCCATATGCTTTACGAACAACGATAGAAATCTTCGGTACAGTCGCTTCACTCATTGCAGAAATCATTTTTGCACCGTGGCGAATAATACCAGCACGCTCTACTTTTGTACCGATCATAAATCCTGGTACATCCGCAAGGAATAATAATGGAATATGATATGCGTCGCATAAATTAATAAACTTAGCAGCTTTATCAGCTGAATCATGGAATAATACGCCGCCCTTCATACGCGGCTGATTTGCAATAATACCAACTGGCTTACCATCAATACGTGCTAAGCCTGTAATTAGCTCTTGAGCAAATAATTTTTTTACTTCATAGAATGAACCTTCATCAATAACTCTATTAATGAGATCTTTCATATTGAAAGGAGCATTTTGATTTTCTGGAATGATTTGTTCTAACGTTTTATCGAATTGTTTCGGTTCTTGAGGTGTAACCAATGGAGTCTTTTCTAAGTAGTTATTTGGAAAATATGAAATGTATTGTCTTGCTTGTGTAATCGCATCTTCTTCTGTCTTACATAAAACATCTCCGCATCCTGATACAGAGCAATGCATACGAGCTCCGCCCATCTCTTCTAAAGTTACCTTCTCACCGATAACCATCTCAGCCATACGAGGAGATCCTAAATACATAGATGCATTTCCTTCTACCATCATTACAACGTCACAAAAGGCTGGAATATACGCACCACCAGCTGCAGAAGGTCCAAATAACAAGCATACTTGAGGAACTTTACCTGATAACTTCACTTGATTATAGAAGATTCTTCCTGCACCGCGGCGCCCTGGGAACATTTCTACTTGATCTGTAATACGCGCTCCAGCAGAGTCAACTAAATAAAATAACGGAACACGTAGTTTTTCAGCTGTTTCTTGAATACGTAAAATCTTTTCAACTGTGCGTGATCCCCATGATCCAGCTTTTACAGTAGAATCATTGGCCATTACACACGCAGTACGACCATGTATTTTACCCGTTGCCGTTACAACGCCATCCGCAGGTAAGCCTGTTTGTTCACAGTTAGCAAATAATGCATCTTCTACATATTCGCCATTATCAAATAGAAGCGCTAAACGATCTCGAACGAATAATTTTCCTTTTGCTTTATTTTGCTCATGATATTTCGGTGCCCCGCCTTGTTTAATTGTTTCAACTCGTTCTTCAAATGAATTAGATTGTTGTTTTTGGTCTAACATATTTACTCCCCCTTATACATCGGTTTGCGTTTTTCTTTGAATGCCTGTAATCCTTCTATTCGATCTTTCGTATGGATTACACCTTCATACGCTTGTTTTTCCATTTGTAATCCGGTATGTAAATCAACTTGAATACCATTTGAAATTGCCTCTTTTGCTAATCGAACAGCAATAGGTCCATTACTAGCAATTTTCTCTGCTATTTCAATCGCTTTCTCTTCAAGTAAATTAGCTGGTACAACAAATTCTACTAAACCGTATTCTTTTGCTTCTTGCGCTGAAATACGTCTACCTGTATAAATTAATTCTTTCGCTCTACCAACACCAATTAATCTCGGTAAGCGCTGTGTACCACCTGCTCCTGGTATAATTGCAAGTGTCGTTTCAGTAAGACCAAGACTTGCAGATTCAGCAGCAATTCTAAAATCACAAGCTAAACTTAATTCCGTACCACCACCAAGTGCAATTCCATTTATAGCAGCAATAACTGGCTGTGGTAATTGTTCAACCATCTCCATAGTAGTGCGAATCATACTAACAGCATGGCGAACTTGTTCTTCATTCATACCGGCACGCTCTTTTAAATCTGCACCAGCACAAAATGCTTTTTCACCAGCACCTGTTAGAATAACTACACGCGTATTGGACTCTTCACTTATTTGAGTTAATATGTTTTGTAACTCTTCTAATAACGCTAAAGATAATGAGTTTGCTTGTCTTTCACGATATAACGAAATCTTTACAACGTGAGGTGTTACATAATCAACTGAAATGTTTTGTAATTGTAGCATCTTCTCACCTACTTATCGTTTTATGTTGAAGCGCTCTATACACATGACTCGGTAATTGGATATTCAACTTACTTTGAATAAATTGACTAGCTCTCAATAACTTTTCTTCGTCTATATTCGTTTGGACTCCTAATTTATGGAGCATATGTACTAGGTCATCAGTGGCAACATTACCTGATGCTCCTGGTGCATAAGGGCAGCCCCCGAGTCCACCACAAGAACTATCAAACGTTGTAATACCGTATTCTAATGATTTAACTACATTCGCTAGAGCCATTCCATACGTATTATGAAAATGCATGGCAAACTGCGAAGCATCATACTTCTTTAATAGATGTTCTAATACTTGTTCTACTTGTAATGGATTCGCTACACCGATTGTATCCCCAAGAGAAACTTCATAAATGCCGTATGAAAATAGTTGATTACATAATTCGTCAACTGCTGCGACACTTATATCCCCTTCATAAGGACATCCAAATACAGTAGAAACATAGCCTCTTACCTTTTTCCCTTCGAATAATGCCTGTTTTGTTATATCTTCAATTACAACTAATGCTTCTTTAATCGATTTATTAATATTACTTTTATTATGAGATTCACTTGCTGATAAAAAAACATTCACCTCATCTACATTTTGCAAAAAAGCTCGTTCCAAACCATTTTGATTCGGAACAAGCGCAGCATATGTAACATTTGGATCCCTTTTCAGCTCAGAAAATACATCATTTGCATCCGCTAATGCAGGGACCCATTTTGGGTGAACGAATGAGGAAACTTCAACATACGACAATCCTGCTTCTGTAAGTAGTTGAATCCATTTTACTTTATCTTTTGTGCCAACAATCTTTTTTTCATTTTGTAAGCCATCACGTGGCCCGACTTCTTTAATGACAGCAAAATTAGGTAGTTTCAATTCGCTTCCCCCTATATCTCCCTATTCAATTTCTAATAATACATCTCCTTCATTTACAAAATCGCCTTCTTGCACATTAATTTTCATAACTGTGCCAGCTTCTTCTGAAATGATTGGAATTTCCATTTTCATAGATTCCAAAATGACGACATCCTGCTCTTCCTCTACTGTATCTCCTACTCCTACAACAATCTTCCAAACGTTTCCTGCCATCGATGCGTATACTTTCGTCATCATTTTTTCCCCCTTAATATTGTTAAATCTTATTTTTTAACGAGCTGTTTCGTTACAAAGCCTGTTGTATAAATACCCTCTTTGAACACTTCGTCTTCCAAAACTTGCAGTAGCATTGGTGTGTTCGTTTTAATACCTTCTACTTTTAATTCCTCTAGAGCATCATGTAATTTTGAAATTGCTTCTTCACGAGTCTCGCCATGTGCAATGACTTTCGCAATCATTGGATCATAGAAAGGTGTAATCGTTACATGATTTTCTAAGAAGTGATCAATCCGTACATTTGACGGTAATGTTAAATCTGTAATTTTCCCAGGTGACGGGAAGAATGTTTTCGGATCCTCTGCATAAATACGAGCTTCAATGGCATGACCACTACGTTTTACATCATCCTGAGTAAATGATAGTTTCTCTCCACTTGCAATCAGAAGTTGTTGTTCTACAAGGTCTAATCCCGTAATTTCTTCTGTCACTGGATGCTCTACTTGTAATCTCGTATTCATCTCTAAGAAATAGAAGTTCTTCTGATCATCTACAAGAAACTCAACTGTACCTGCATTTGTATAACCAAGTGCTTTGGCAGCTTGTACAGCAACTTCTCCCATCGCCTTTCGTGTACCTTCATCTAAAAATGGTGAAGGTGCTTCTTCGATTACTTTTTGATTTCGGCGCTGTACCGAACATTCACGCTCCCATAAATACACTGTGTTACCATGTGTATCTGCTAAAAGCTGAATTTCAATATGATGCGCGTCTGCTATATATCGCTCTAAATACATTTCTCCGTTACCGAAGAAGTTTTGCGCTCTTGTTTTATTACTTTCAAACGCTTTGGTGAGCGTTTGCTCAGTTTCCATCAACTGCATACCAATGCCTCCGCCGCCTGCGGATGCCTTAAGCATTAATGGATAACCAATTTGTTTTGCAATTTCAATTGCTTCTTCAGCAGTTTCAATATTTGTAGTAATACCTGGGACTACTGGGACATCTGCTGCTTGCATTGCGATACGTGATTCGATTTTACTTCCCATCTTCGTAATGATTTCTTCTGAAGGACCGATAAATACGATTTCTTCTTCTTTGCAGCGAACCGGAAAAGACGGATTCTCTGATAATAAACCATAACCCGGATGAATTGCTTCTGCATTTGTCTTCTTAGCTATTTCAATAATTTTTTCAAGGTTTAAATAGCTTTCTTGGACACGCGGTCCACCTACTAAGTAAGCTTCATTTGCCATTTTCACATGAAGGGCATTTTCATCTGCTTCAGAATAAATAGCAACAGTGCGAATGCCAAGTTTTTGACAAGTTTTCATAATACGAACAGCGATTTCCCCGCGATTCGCAATTAATATTTTTTGAAACATAGTGATTCCTCCCTTTTATCTACATCCTAAATGTCTAGCAATTACGAGACGTTGAATTTCAGAAGTTCCTTCACCAATTTCTAATAGTTTCGCATCACGAATATGTCGTTCAACTTCATATTCACGCATATAGCCATATCCACCATGAATCTGTACTGCTTGATTCGCAATACGGCTTGCCGCTTCCGATGCAAATAGTTTTGCCATTGCCGCTTCTTTACCGAAAGGTTTATCGTTATCTTTTAACCAAGCTGCTTTATGTACTAAATTGCGTGCTAGCTCTACTTCAGTCGCCATATCAGCTAATTTAAATTGAATCGCTTGGAAATTAGAGATTGACTTTCCAAATTGTTGACGTTCTTTCGCATATTGCAATGCACGTTCAAAGGCTGATTGCGCAATACCAACTGCCAATGCTGCGATTGAAATACGTCCTCCATCAAGTGTATATAAAAATTGTTTAAAACCTTTATTTACATCACCAAGAATATTTTCTTTCGGTACACGAACACCATCAAGTACGATTTCACAAGTATTAGAAGCGC
Organism: Bacillus sp. RZ2MS9; assembly: GCF_001816185.2. Classification (NCBI taxonomy): domain Bacteria; kingdom Bacillati; phylum Bacillota; class Bacilli; order Caryophanales; family Bacillaceae; genus Bacillus; species Bacillus sp. RZ2MS9. The sequence continues at coordinate 2,458,376 of NZ_CP049978.1, read as the reverse complement.
GAACGCCCATTTTATCGTAAGGACTAGAAATCGTTAATCCTTCACTAGTAGTAGGTACGATAAATGCTGAAATGCGTTTTCTACCATTCTCTTCAACACCGTTGACAGCGGTTACAATAATTGTATTTGCATACTCTGCGTTTGTAATCCAACACTTCTCACCACTGATTACATACTCATCGCCATCTAGTACCGCTTTCGTTTGAGTACCACCTGCATCTGATCCAGCATTCGGCTCCGTTAATCCGAAGGCACCTAATGTTTTACCTGACGCCATTGGAACTAAATACTTTTGTTTTTGTTCTTCTGTACCGAAATAATAAATTGGAGAAGCACCTAATGAAATTGTTGCAGCATAGCTTAAACCAGTGCCACCACAAGCGCGACCAATTTCTTCAACTGCTAACGCATACGATACAGTATCGCCACCTGAACCTCCATACTCTTCTGGGAATGGGATGCCTAATAATCCTAGTTCGCCCATTTTTTGAAATGTTTCATATGGAAACTCTGCAGTTTTGTCATAATATACAGCTTTCGGTGCGATTTCCTTTTCAGCAAAGTCACGTACCATTTCTTTAATCATTTGTTTTTCGCGAGTTAGAGTAAATTCCATTCCGCTACACACCCCTTATCGAATATTGAGTTTCGACAGCGTGCGAGTTTCTACTACAAACATAACAACTTAAAAGACAAGAATATTAGTTAGACAATTGCTATAATTCTGTCATAACTTAATTTTAAAACAGATTCTGTACTAATGCACAAAAAAATTCCTACATTGTTCTACAACAACATAGGATATTTTGTGTCGAATTATGTAATTTATTGTTTAATAATCTCTACCTTTTCCCGAATCAGAAATTTCTACTAATGCTTCAGGGTATGGTTCGAAATACGTTTGTCTTAATAAATACTTTTCATCAAATCGAATGGCCCATGATTTTAAAATTGTAAGTAAACTACTAAGTGGTATTTTCTTTTCTGCATACTTTTGTAACAGTTCTATAAAATGATCTTTTTCTTGTTTTTTTAGCTTTGTTTTAAAGTATCCAAAAATGTGCTCGCATACATTTACATTCGATGTATAGCGGGGTGTGCGCATAAATAATTCATATAAAGTCTTCTCATAGTTTTCAAATACAACTTCAATCTTTTCATTTTTGTGATTTGCAATTATACGCCCTAATTCCTTTTGTTTCACTTGATTATATGCCATAAATAAATATTTATTGTCCGACTGAAACGATACAAGGTCTTTCATATTTTTATTATGTTTAATCATTTTGTAATATGCGATTGTAAATAGTCTTGTAAAGAAATGCTCTCTAATAATAAAATTCGACAATCTGCCTTCCTCTTCAATAGGAAGATGCGAAAATTTTTTTACTACTGCTCCGCCAAATAAGCCCGATCCTTTTCCCTTTGCGGGCGCTTTTTCAAAACCAGAATAAATTTTCACATCACGCGTACCACAACTTGGTGAACGATTCTTTAAAATAAAACCATCCACATCCGATATCGTTTGTAAAAAGTCATTTGAAAACTGCTCCATTTTTTCAGTTACATCTTCTCGTGTCGACGGTTGCACAAGTCTGTTCTCACCATTTTCTTCTACAATTCGTATCGTTTCACGAGGAGTTCCCAATCCAATCTCCACTTCTGGACAAACAGGTATAAATGTAACAAATGGCTGCAAATTTCGTATTGTTACATCTGGAATCATCTCTCCATTATATCGACAAGCATCAAATTCTAAACATTTACTTACGACGATTGTAGGTTTTGCAAATTGTCGCATCTCATTACCTCCTTAGTGCTAGTCCGTATACTATAAATTGTACTAAGATTAACATTTTAAGCAAAGTTTGATTCATTTATTTTTATGAGAAATATATATCCAATAATATATTAACAATCATTCAACTCTATTTTCAATAAATGTGCGCCCTATTATACTGGTTTAGATATTGTGAAATGAATAATACACAGATGCTCCGGAGAAATTAATGATTAAGAAAGGAGGGAATTGTTATGAAAAAGAAATTATCATCTATTTTAAGTGTTTTAGCACTATCTATTATGTTTTTAGGTACATCTGCGCAAGCTGAATACGATGGAAATAATATGAATAGAGTGAATAACACTGATATTTCAACTCGAGTAAATGACAATAACTTAGACAGAGTTAATAATGATGTGAGAACTCGAAATGTCAATACAACAAATGATTTAAATGATAATCGTGATAGAAATAATAATTGGGCTTGGCTTGGTTTATTAGGACTAGCAGGATTATTAGGTCTTAGAAGAAGAGACAAAGAAACACGCTGATTTAGAATGTTTTTAGTAAACAAGTACTTATTTATCAAAAATATATAATGAAAATAAATCGCCTTTTTAAAGGCGATTTATTTTTACTTAAAAGTAATGTATGTAATTCACATTTCAACGCTTAAATTCGTGGAGTTAATCCATACAATATAAATTGAATCGTATTTTCAATTTCCGCTTCATCATCCCATTTTTCTTCAGGCAATAATAAAAATCGTGTTAATAATAAACCTAATACAGCTGATAAAGTAAGACGTAATACGGAAGATGACGGTATTTCAATAATCTCTCCTTCTTCTTGAAATTTCACAATCAATTTTTTGAAATGTGAAAACAGTTCTGTTTCTATTAATTGCTGTATTTCATTTTTTAGTTCTGGTTGAAATGGTACTTCTTGAATTAATATTTTTATCATAGGAAAGTGTTTTTGAGCAAATTTAAATCTATTATGAATTACAACCCTTAAAAGTCCTTCATACGATTCATACTCTGATTTAAATATTTCTTTTGCAAAGGTTTGTACGAAAAATGGTGCAGCGAACTTAGTTAAAGTTGGCATTACGACCGCTAGTAATAAATCTTTTTTCGTCTTATAGTAGCGGAAGATGGTTCCTTCCGCTACACCAGCACGCTTTGCAATTTCACTTGTTGAAGTTGAAGCGTATCCCTTTTCTCCAAACATATCAACAGCCGCTTCTAATATTCGCATTTGACGTTCATTTCGTTTATCCGTATTAGTTGCAGCTATTAATTCCTCCAGCCAATCCTTCTGCATTTATAAAGCTCCTTTTTGTTATTATTATATTTTGCGATGTTTCTTTAAAGCAAATACATTTCCTACTGCAAATAATAGTGAAAAAAGTAATAATACAGTAAGATCTAATGCAATCTCTGTAAACCCTTGATTCCGAATCATCACTTGTCTCATTGCGTCAGCGCCGTATGTGAGTGGAAATACTTTCCCTAACATTTGTAGCCACTTATTCATAGATTCCATTGGAAACAATCCAGAAAAAAAGATTTGTGGCACAATAACAAGCGGTATAAATTGGACCATTTGAAATTCATTATTTGCGTATGCCGATAAAAACGTACCTAATGTTAGTGCAGTTAAAGAGAGCATACATGTAATAAGTAGCGTTAGCCATATGGAGCCAGCTACGTATAAATCTAAAATATAAACGGAAAAGCTTACGATAATAATGGATTGTATAAAGGCAAAGATTCCAAAACCAATAATATAACCTGCGACTATTTCCCATCTTCTTACTGGGGTGGATAATAACCTTTCTAGCGTACCACTTAAACGTTCTCTTACGAAAGATACACCTGATAATATAAATACAAAGAAAAATGTAAAGAAACCAATTAATACAGGACCAAGCCCATCAAACATCGTAAAGTCTTTAGAGCCATGTAAATAATTTACTTCAGGTTTCATAATCGATACATCATTCTTCTCTGTGCTTTTTTGCAATACTTGAAGTACAGCACGATTTTTTGACGAATCACTACCTTCCAACAGAAGTTTCATTTTTCCATTCTCTATTCGAAATACTGCATCTACCTTTTGTTTTTCCAACTCAGAAATCGCCTTTTCCTTACTGTATTCATAAATTGACGCTTCTTGATTTTTCATCACTTTTACTATTTGAGCGGGCATATCAACAACAGCAATTTGCGGTATATAGTCTTTCTGTGTAAACACTAGTGACAAAAGCCAAAGTAATAACATCGGCGCTCCAAACATCATTGCTAACGAACGCTTATCTCGAAAAAACTGACGAATAATACGTATAATTACACCAGTAACTCTCATGATGGCACCACCTCTTCTAGCAAAAAGACATCTTCAATCCGTCCAGATGACACGCGTTTTTTCAATTCTTCAGTTGTTCCAACCGCAACTAGTTTCCCTTCTCTAATTAACCCTAGACGCTCACAAAATTCAGCTTCATCCATAATGTGCGTCGTTACAATAATCGTTGTGCCTTTCTTTTTAAGATCATAAAATTTTTCCCAAATCGTTTTTCTAAGAAGCGGATCTATCCCCACTGTAGGCTCATCTAAAATTAATATTTCTGGTTCATGAAGGAGCGCTATTGCTAATGATAAGCGTTTTTTCATTCCACCTGAAAATTGTTGTACTTGCTTTTTCATATACTGTGACAATTGTACAAGTTCAAAAACCTCTGCAATTCTTGTCTTTTTACGTTTTCCCTTTAGTCCATACATCGTTGCTATAAAATCTGCATTTTCATATGCTGACAATTCTTCGTATAATGCATCCGCCTGGGCCATATAACCAATTCTTTTCATTTCATTTAAATTAGGCATATTAGTATTATTAACAAGCACTTCACCTTTCGTTGCCTCATTAATACCTGCAATCATTTTAATGAGCGTTGTTTTCCCCGATCCAGAAGGTCCAACAAAACCAAAAATTTCTGCTTTTTCAACTTGCAATGAAAGATTGTGTAACACTTCTTTTTTTCCAAAACTTTTTGATACAGTCCGTAAAATAATGGAAGGTTGTTGCACGTTTCATCCTCCTTTTCCAATAAAATGAGTGAGTACTCACTTTTATTTTACCCTTGCTTAATTATATGTCAAACTTCATTGATTAGTATGTATGTTCAATCAACGATATTAAACAATGAAACAGAGTCGACATTAGAATTTCATTTCCTAAAGTCGACTCTGTTTCATTTAAACTATAAATTTCACTTTACGTTTTTAAATTCATATACTTCCGAATTCTAGCAACATCTAAAGAATATTCAATAACTAATTGCTGTAACGGTAAAATAACTGTGTCAGGATATAAATGTGCATATTGTAATGTTTCTGCATATTTTTCTAACCTTTTTTCTAAATACTTTATTATTTGATCAGGATGACTTACTAATAAACATTTACAATAATAATGTATTTGTTCCTCAATCGCTGTGTATTCTTCAATTTCATATTCTTTATGCATGTGTACACCCCTTTAAGTTTTTTTACATGAATTACTTATCACAATTTTCACTCGACAAATTTTAAGTTTTTTGATTATTTACACTATAACAAACAATCAGGGTCAAATTTTGTTACTTTATGTAACGTAGAAAATTTTTAACAAAATTGTAATGTTAACTCCTGCAAAATACATAAAATCTCTTTACTCACTTTTGTATAAAAAAATCGTACAGCTTAATTTAACTGCACGACTACAATCTCTGGCCTATTCAAAATTCTTTGCGGAATGATACTATTTCCTAATCCTCTACTCACTACCATTGATGTATTTTGTTCTACATATAAACCTGCTGTATATTTAGGTAAAACACCTTGATTTGGAGCAACTAATCCACCGATAAATGGCAATCTAACTTGCCCTCCATGAGCATGTCCCGATAAAACCAAATCCAACCTCTCATTCGTATATTCCTTTATAAATTCAGGCCTATGGGATAATAATACATTATATCTATCTGGCTGCATTTCAATTTTTGCTTTTTTAATTTCATCTATTATAATATTTCCTTCATCACGGTTTCCAGTAACAAACTCTGGATCATCAATACCTAGCAAGTTTATTTCTTGCTCACCCTTTCGAATGCCTACATGTTCATTCCTTAAAACATTGACACCATATTTCTTCAACTCTTTTTCTAAACTGTTATACTTTCCAGACCATTGTTCATGGTTTCCTGTCACAAAATATACAGGATACTTATTTACCATTTTTTGTATTAATTGCATACTCACTTCTGCATCGTATGATTTACTGTCAATTAAATCACCCGTAATCGCAATAATATCTGGGTCTATACTTTTTATTTTTTGAATTAACACATCTTGATTATCGCCAAATTTTTTATTGTGTAAGTCTGAAATTTGTAGAATTTTATACCCTTTAAAAGAGGATGGTATTTTACTAGAGGTTATTTTAACCTCAGTTATACTTATTAAATTGTTCTGTAAATATAAAAAGATTGTAAAACCTACTAATATACAAATAATCATTACAATTCTATTAATTTTCTTTTTCATATTTTCTCCTTTACATTCTCATCAAACACTTCTATATGCTAACTGAATTATATTATACTTTCTTGAAATTTATTTAAATCAATATAATAATACAGTACATGAAATTTCGTATGAGATATGTCATATATATTCGTTATATTTTTACTTTTACCTTTTTAATAATAAGAATACAAAAACGACTCTTATCACAAGAAAAGAGTCGTTTTCTAACTTTATACTTTTAATACTTTCATGTTAAAAATGCGAAAACTAAAATACTATTTAAGAGCCTTAACTATAACTTTAGTTGCCTCTGCAATGAGTTGATTATCATAGGTTGCCTCTTTCTCATCTTTACTAGATAAAATTGCGATGATAATTGGTGCTCTATTTGGAGGCCAAACGATAGCAATATCATTTCTTGTCCCGTAACTACCAGCACCTGATTTATCTCCAACTACCCATTCAGTTGGTACGCCTGCACGAATAAGTTTGTCCCCTGTAGCATTTCCTTTCATCCACTCTGTAAGAATTTTACGTTTTTCAGCTGGAAGTGCATTTCCGACCGTAAAAGCTTTAAGATTCGTAACAATAGCTTTCGCTGTACTAGTGTCACGAATGTCTCCTGGAATAGCTTCGTTTAATTCTGTTTCAAAGCGATCAGACATAGTAATCCGATCCCCCATATGCCTAAGCGCTTTTTCATATCCTTTCGGTCCTCCTATTTTATTAAATAAAATGTTCCCTGCAGTATTATCGCTTGAACGAACAGCTGCCTCAGCAATTTCTCCTAGTTTCATTCCAGTATCTACATGTTTCTCTGTAACAGGTGAATAATCCACTAAGTCTTCTTTCGTATATGTAATTACTTCATTTAATGAATCAATTGAGTTTTGCTGTAGTAATACTCCCGCAGCTAAAGCCTTGTAGGTTGATGCGAAGGCAAATCTTTCGTTAGGTCGATAAGAGATTGTTTGATTTGTACCAGTATCAATCGCATATACACCTAATCGAGCATCAAATTTTTTCTCAAGTTGAGAGAACTCTTTATGCGTTGCCTGATTTTTATGTTTCACTTGACCAGTCTTTCCTTTCGCTTCAACTTGCAGTGCCCCTCCTGTAAAAGCTTCTAGGCTTGTAAGACTTAAACCTAATATACCAACGCATATTCCTATTTTTAGCATCCTCTTATTTTTCAAAATCATCATTCCTTCCAAATTTTTAGCACCTTTTTATACGTACACATAATAGACAATCACCGAACCAAATTTGTTCCATAAACTAAAAAAATTATAGCTAGTATGAGAGTTATTAACAAAATAAGAGATAGTAGCTACGACGCCTCTATCTCTTATTTCATATTTCATTTTTTTACTTATAAATGGCTTTATATGAACAGGGTCTCTTCCCTGAGAAAAGTACTCTAATTTTGCTTAGAACTACCTGTACTAGTAGCTTCACCATGTATACGTTGCTGTTTCAAATCAAAGTATACATCTAATACTTCCTTTCCAATTATAGAATTAATTCCATTTTTATCATCATGAAGCCATGGAACTACTACGGAAAATGCTACTTCTGGATTATCATATGGAGCATATCCAACTAACGTTAAGTTGTAACATTCCATACGTTCTCCTTTTGCATTTCTACCAATCGGGTCATCTCCACCATATACAGTTTGGGCTGTTCCTGTCTTTCCTGCTGGTTTATATGGCGCGTTTTTGAAATATTTCACGCCAGTTCCATCACCTTCTTGGAATACCCATCTAAACCCTTCTTTTATCCGATCAATATGTTCTTTCTTCATATCAATTCGATTTAATACGACAGGCTCTATGGAACGTATAACTTTGCCAACCTCTTCTTTTATTGATTGTTCTCGTATTTCTTGTACAATTTGAGGTTGCATTCTATAACCACCATTCGCAATCGTTGAAATATATTGCGCTAATTGCAACGGCGTATACGTATCATACTGACCGATAGAAAAATCTAGTAAAAACCCAGGTTGACTATCTATTTTTCTCGTTTGTCCAATTATTTCATTCGGTAAATCAATACCTGTTGGGACACCTAAACCAAATTGCTTGAAATAATAGCGCATCGTATCAAATGCTCCTTGTTTAATATCCAATGAGCCATTTGGTACGTAATTGACTCCCGCAATTTTTAAAGCTGTCTGGAACATGTATACATTCGAAGATACTTGTAAAGCCCGTAAATCATTAATATTACCAAATCCGGATACATTCCACGATTTCTTAGCTTGTGTACCTTTAAATTTCATCGGCGCGTCATAAAATTGATCTCCTGGATGTATTGCCCCTGTCTCATATCCAGTTAATAAAGTAGCACCTTTTACAGCTGACCCTAGCTCATACGAAGTTGTCATGTTTCCTAATGCCAAATCCTCAACCTCTATTTTCCCTTCTTTTTCTACAATCTTTTTGCCTGCCATTGATAAAATTTGTCCGTTATTTGGATTCGTCATGACAACAAAAGCTCGATCGAGCAGTGGCTCTGAACTCTTAAAAGCTCTCAAGTTTTTTTCTATACTTTCTTCCACTTTCTTTTGTAATTCCATATCAATCGTTAATGTTAAACTATTACCACTTTTTCCTTTAGAGATTATTTCTGTGCTAACAATGTTTCCTGATTTATCAGTAATATTTTTCACTTCTTCTTTTGTGCCGTGTAATACATCTTCATATCGTTGTTCAATATAACTTTTTCCAACACGATCATTACGGTTATATCCACGTACTAAATAAGAATCTAAATTTTCTTTCGGTAATCCTTCTTCACTACTCGTAATATTTCCTAATACAGAACGAAATAAATTACCGTTTACATAATTACGTTCCCAATCAACAGTTGCATCTACTCCTGGAAAATTCGCAAGATTTTCGCTTATCCGCGCATACTCTTCATCTGTTACATCTTTTTTAATGATTTGTGGTGTTAGTTGATAACCTGAACTCATTTTACTTTTAATAGCTAACACCTTTAAATCTTGTGCTGTTAATTCTGCTAATTCTACCTCTGTAACCCGACCTCGTCTTAAGTCTTCTATTTTTTTATCTAACTCTTTTCCCTCTATACCCTTTTCTTTAAACTTTTCTATATCTTTCTTAGTAATCTTTGTCTCCGCACGTTTCGAATTCAACTGCATCCAAAAATCTTTTTTATCGATATCTGTTAATTTATTTATATCTTGTTCAGGCATTTCAAGTACTTTCGCCAAGTCTTTTGCTGTTTTTAAAATATCTTCACTCGTAATTCCCTTCACCCTTGTATACGTAATTGTGCGAAGAGATTTATTATTAACAACTGTTTTCCCTTCTCGATCTAAAATTTGTCCACGTGGAACTGGAATACTAGTTATTGCATTTTGACTACTTTCCACTTGGTTCTTATAAGCCTCTCCCTCAACGATTTGTACCTTTCCTAGCTGCATAATAATAGCTGAGAATAGTACAAATATGCAAAGGAACATTATATTTAATCGAATAGATATATATGTCTTCTGCTTCTTGCCTTTTTGTCCTTTCATAAATCCTCCATTTAATCCTTTCAGGAATTGCTACAAATACTAAAAGCATTCCTTATATATTAGATACCGATAATCGGTTATAAATATCGCCTCAATTTTTTTCTTAATCCTTGTAAGCAACCATTCCTTGTCGTTTAGCTACGGAATTAATAACTCTCCCTTCTTGTTTTCTCTCTATTTTTTTTGCCACTTGCATTAGAAGTGCTAAACTGTATAATAACTCTTATTAAACTTACATATAAACTTGCTAGTAAATTTTCATGCTAATTATTCCTTTCTTCATGCTGTAATACTTAATAGACAACCTAAACAATAAAGTTGTTCCACATTTACAAAAAAAATAATTAAATATAAGATGAAATAGGCTACATAAGGGAGGGTTATATGTTACATACAAGAAGATGGAGATTTTTTGCGGTTCTTTCTATTGTAGGTTTGATTTTACTAATTTTATTAAAAATCAACTTCATTTCAATTACTATCGCAACTTCTTCAGCTGAAAGAGGAAAGATTTTTGATAAAAATGGTGTAATGCTAGCTACAAATAAGAAAGTTAAGTCTCTATATTGCACTTCTAATGATGAAAAGCTATCGAAACAAGATACATCAAACACATTAGCTTTTTTTAACCAATTTTCAAGCGAGTTTCAACATGATATTTCTACAGAGAACATAAAATCTCAATTACAACAATCTTGTAAAAAGAAGACTATGAATGATATACCGTTATACTCTGATATAAATGAGAATGAACTTGCATTCATAAACAAAAACAAACCCAATAATGTAATAATTAAAGATGAATGGATTCGATATTACCCTAAACACGAAATTGGTTCACAAGTAATTGGGTATGTAGAAAATGACCTTAAGTCCAAGCATATAGCTGTTGGAAAAAGCGGGATTGAGCTGCAATATGAAAATGATTTAAAAGGAAAACCAGGCAAAACTCTTATTTTTGAATTGAATAATAAAAAGTTCTTATGGAACATTCAAAAAGTACAAAAAGGAAAAGATGTGCGGCTAGCTTTAGACTCTGAGTTGCAGCAAAAGACAGAAGAAGCATTAAAATCTCAAATTAAGAAAACACCTGATGCTAAAGCTGGTTATGCTATAGTGAGCGATGCAAAAACTGGCGCAATTTTAACTATGGCCAACTCGGTAGCTTTTAATCCAAATATATTAAATACACATGTATCTTCTAGAAAAGAAAACATTAAATCTCTTTCGCAAAATAAAGCAATTCAAAAATTAAAGTATGGTGAATCTTATGTAAATATGGCTTCTACTATAAAACCACTCACTATTTTAATTGGATTAAATGAAAAGCTTTTCCAACCCGAAGATACTTATTTAGATAAAGGTACTTTTCAGTATGATAATCAAAATAACATTACGAATGCGCCTGGAACACCAACAGGGGAGATTACACCGAGGCAGGCTATCATTAATTCATCTAACACATTTATGACAGCAAAAGTAGCTCTGCCCCTATTCAACCAAAATAATGGGAATATAGAAAAAGTGGCACATATATGGACAGATTATTTAATGCAATTCGGCCTACGTTCTAAAACCGGGATTGATTTACCCTTTGAAGAAGACGGACAATATGAATTCCATCCATCTAATAAATTTGAAAATGGGATTTCAGCTTTATTAAATGCCTCTTGGGGAGGAAATGAAGTGCATACTCCTCTTCAACTCGCTCAATATGCAGCAACTTTGGCAAGTAAAGGCGACAAATATAAACCTCAAATCGTAAGTGCGATTATTGGTCAAGATGGTAAGGAAACCAAAAAGTTTAAACCCATTTTAGAAAGTTCAAATCGTTACCCGATGAACTTTTGGAGTGTCGTGCAAGGTGGGATGAGTCAAAATATAGAGGAAATTAAAAAGTTGCCCTTTGACGTCGCAGGTAAAACAGGTATTACAGGTTTTCCAAATGAGCAAGCAAGAATGATAAATCACTCTCTTTTCATTGCATATGCTCCTACGGAAGATCCACAAATTGCCGTTTCTGTCGTTATCCCTGGTAGTAATTCAGAAAAAAACATTGCCGCTCTCGTTACATCAGAAATTTTAGAGTACTGGAATACTCTTCAAAAAGAGAATAAAAACAAAGAGGAAGGTTCATTAAAGTGAACCTTCCTCTTTTACCATATAGAATCTATATTTATTATTTTCCATGTTCCTTCATTATTCTTTTCGAACATAAATGAATATTTAATATCAGTTAAAACGTACTCTTTCTGTACATATCCAGTATTACCGTTAATTGTCGAAATTTTTATATATCCATTATTCTGTACTTTTTCTGGAATCCAAGCTTTTACCATTTCATTAGATACTTCATATAAAACTTGTGATTCTCGCTTTGGTTCAGATAAAATTTTCGTTTTATTTCCAGTAACAGTTGCATATATAAAATGCGCTTGGTTTGGTTGGTTACTTTCTGTCAATCCACTTGGTACTTTATATACTTGCTTTGTATCTTTTGCAAACTCTCCTCCCATTGTAAGGGCGACTTGCAACTCATGAAAAATATCTTCATCAAACTTCAGTTCATCCTTCCTATAACTCTTTCCTTTAAATAGAACTTCATCATTTAACGCTTTGTACAAGTTATTTTCATTTTTTGAGTTCGTACTTTGATATAGTTCATTCATAAATTGTTTTAATGATGGATCTTGAGCAGACTCATCTTTTGTTTTAGGCTTAATTTGAGTACTACTTTGTACCGGCGATTTATTATCATCAAGCCAAGGTTGTTGAACAATGAAAAATAACATTGTACAAACCAAAACAACTACAATAGGTAATGCTTTTTTACGAAATGGTCTTTTATGTTTTACAAAATCCACTTCATTATTTTCATATATAGACTGCTTTATTTTAGAAATAAATTCTTCTTCATCTTTACGATTCTCCATTGGCCCTTTTTTTATTTTTCTATACCAGTCAGGATTTTGTTTATTGTTCATCACTACTACCCTCCCCTATTAATTTTGAAACCTTACTTCTTGCTCTACTTAATCTCGATTTTACAGTTCCAATGGATACTCCTAATGTTTCAGCCATTTCTTCATAAGATAATTCATATTTTGCGTCCAATATAATTATTTCACGGTGCTTTTTAGGTAGTTCTAATACAACCTTCCACACATCATTCATTTCTTCTTGCTTAAAAAATTCTTGTTCTGCTGACAGGGATTGCTTATCGTCACTAAAAAATCCTATTAAAGATATCCTTTTAAAATAAGAGGATTTCAAATAGTTTATTGCCGTATTTCTTGTGATTTTTAATATCCACGTTTTAATAGATGACTCCTTTCGAAATGAATTCCAATTTTTAAACACCTTTATAAATACATCTTGCGTGATATCATCTGATAAGTGTGGATCTTTCGTAATAATAAATGAATAATTCCATACATCTTGCCAATAGTCTTTTATAACATAGTCCAGCTCATCATGATTACACTTTTCAATAAACGTCTGTTCCATTTCCACACCTCAAACTTATTTGAATAAACATAAAAACTGCCCTCACTTTTATTATGGTTTCAATATATAGACAAGATACAAGTTTCATTTGTTCCATTGTTTATCTTTTTCAAGCAGAATAATACTACTAAAAAACAAGTAAAGCATACAATGATAAAATTCTACTCATGAAAATCTGTTTTTTGAATTTAACGTAACACTCCACTTGTCCATTTCAATTTGCTATTCCCTTCTATTTACCATTAACAATGTCAACTTTTCTAGAATGACAGCAAAAAAGCATTCTCGATTAGAAAGAATGCTTTTTTGAAATTTAATTGTTCTATATTTCCCCCAATCTATATCTTTGAGTTAAGCAAACATGTAATAAATTTAGTGAAAAATTCACCTTATAATTAAGTATTATTTCTGAAATACATGTTTTATTTTTTCACCTGGAACGTTACTTCCCCCTCTTCCTTTTACATCTTCAATCATCATTGTAACAATCATGTCTGGCGCATTTGCATCGAAAGCTGCGAACCATCCCAGTTCTTTTCCGTCTGCTTCTTTCGACTCTTTCAGTTCTGCTGTACCAGTTTTACCAGCAAGCGTTACACCATCAACCTTTGCAATTCTTCCTGCGCCATCAGGGTCATTAATGACTTTAATTAATGCGCTCTTTAATATCTCTTGATTCTTTTTAGAAACCACATTTTCTTTCCAATTCCCTGCTACTTTTGCTTCTTTTAAAAGATGTGGCGACGGAATATTCCCTTCATTCACAATCGGTGCATATGTTAATGCTAAATGAAGTGGTGTCATTAGTACTTGTCCTTGTCCGTAGCCCGTGTCTGCTAGTTGAATATCGTTTTTTATCCCATCTTTTGCAATGATTGAAATAGGAAGTTCGTATTCGATTGGTAATTTTTCATGAAATCCGTACTTTTTAAATTCATTTACATACTGATCTTTTCCCATTTTCAAAGCTTGTTGAGCAAAATAAATATTATCAGAGTACTTCATTGCCTTATCAAAATCAATTGGACTTGCATCCTTTACACGCGTTACATAGTAATTTCCCCAAGACGAATCTTTTGTCCACTTCGATCCTTGAATTTTAAATTCTTCCTTCGGATTTATTGTGTTTGTTTCCAAACCAATTGCACCTGTGATCGTTTTAAATACGGAACCTGGTACAAATGCTTGTGTAAAGCGATTCGTCATTGGTAGTTTCGAGTCGTTACTCCATGCTTCTCGTTGGGCTTTCGATGCTCCTCTAACTATTATATTTGGATTATAAGCAGGGCTACTTACAAGTGCGATTGTTTCACCTGTTTTAGGATTGACCGCTGCACTAGACCCTGCTTCAGTTTTCATCTCATTAAAGATTTTTTCTTGAATTGCAGCATCAATTGTTAACGTAACATTTTCTCCTTCTTTTGCTTCTTTTTTTGCTACGTTTTTAATCTCTTTCCCCTTCTCATCTTCTATAAATACGCGTCCACCCTTTTCACCACGCAATTTATTTTCTAACACTTTCTCTAAACCGGTCTTACCTACTAAATCATCTGCTTGATAACCTTGTTTTTGAAGTGATTTTAACTCCTCCGCATTCACCTTTCCTATGTATCCAGTTAAGTGTGCCGCTGCTTCACCTAATGGATACGTACGAATATTTACTGGGTGAGATGAAACTCCTTCTAATTCAATATAATCATTCTGTCTGGTTCCCTCTTTTAAAATACCAATTGGTACAAAGGAGTCTGGTTTTATCCATTTTGCTGTGAGCTTTTGTTCGACCTCTTCTATAGACATATCAAGTAATTGTGCTACTATTTCTTTCGTTTGCGCTGCTGTTTCGCCTAGTTTCTCTGGAATAATTCCAACCTCAGTCGCTTTACCATTCGTTGCAAGCCCTTTTCCATTTCGATCATATATTTCTCCGCGTTTTCCTTGCTCTATTTGCATACGTACTTTGTAATCTTTTTTCATTCCTGGAAAAATGAAGTCTGGCGTCCAATCTATTTTCCAAGACTCTTTATCTTTCACAAGTTTTGCTTCATGGATGAATGAAACTGATCCTACATCGGTATCCATCTTAACTTCAAAAAGAAAAAGCTCTTTATCTTTCGTATTCTCTCCTTTCATTTTAACTTTTAAATTATTAGCTCCAATCCCCTCATAGATTTTTTGATATTTTTCTGTGAATTCTTTTTTAGAAATTGATTTTTTTGCATGATCTGATAAATGATCATACATATTTGTAAATTTTCTATCATTCCATAAATTGATATATTCTTCAAATGCTTGTTTTGGCGGTTCGTTTTTATTACATCCTACCAACATAACCGCGAAACAAACGAAAAGCAGCATCCATAATTTTTTCAATTCAATCTTCTCCCTTAGTTAAAAATGATGATTCCTTTCTTAATTTATTTAATAAAAAATGTTTTAACGCTTAATAGACAGTGAAAGTAAGGATATTGTTCCATATTTACAAAAAACTAAAAAAGAGTGATAAGAATTCCGTAAATTTGGAATCCTCATCACTCTCGTTTGATATTGTGCAAATCATGAATATGAAATAATAATTTCTAATTTTAAAAAATAATTTTAATTTTCCAACTAACGAGATAAAAATCATGTATTTGTTCTATTTTTAATAATTCATAAATTCGTTGAAATGTTCGCATCAAATTCATCTGATGTTTTGGTATCTATTTTTCTCCCATCAATTGTCATCTTTATTTTTTGTTTTTGGTTTGCTGTTACCACCCAAGCGTTCGGTAAATAACGATCTTCATGGGATAATGTAGACGGTGAATTTATAATCTTTCCTCCTAAATATAGCGTAGCAGAAGAACCTCCATCCATTGCCATTGCATTTATAGCTCCTTTTTCATATAGAATATCTTGACACTCTTTCAACGTAGCTCCTATACTATGTGTCTGTCTACCGTCAATAACTAGAAACATAATTGTACCATCTTCTTTTTGGGCCATAATACTTCTTGGAGCCGACCCCCAACCGCCGTCTCCTTCTGTAATCATTTTTTCTCCATTTACAATTAACTGTGGCATAAATCCAGCTGCGGAAACGACTTGTTTATCCAACAGTTGTTGGGTAGAATAATTTCCTGTTATCATTTGACCAAACTTTGTTAATCCCGTAATAATTGTAGGGGCATTTCTATCCATATTTGTATCAATAGCTTTCCCATTTTCTATCACAATTCCAGTAGCAACATTTCCTCCACCCCTTCCTGTTTCGTCAGCAAATCCACTTGCATTCACAGCAACAAGTGCATGATTACGTTTTGCCATTACACTAATTTTTTCTCCCCTGTTAGCACCCTGTGTTCCTTGATGGCTAACAAGTTTAACATTGAAAGGATTACTAATTGTTACTAACTTTCCTTCGAAAAGAAAGCGACTATCTTTATTACTTTTAATTGTTTCTACATCAATTTCTAATGGCTGATTTTTTAATTCTTCTAATCTTTTTCCTACTATTTTTTTATAAATATGCTCATCACTGTTTGACCATTTTGGATGATTAATTCTATCTTGCAGTTTATCTAGTTCCTTTTGGGATAGGAATGTATATTTCGCATATTGTGGATGCTGAGAAGTTAATATACTCCCAGCGATTGTTATACGAAGCTCTCGGCCATAGCTAGTACCAAATAGTATTCCTACACCAATAATCATTAAAATAGAAAATAGAAGCAAAATTCGTTTGAAGATTTTTCTTAGATGTTTCATAGTTTTATCCTCCAGCATTCATTACATTCAATAAATCCATTAAAATATTATTTATCTAAAGACAAAAGTGTTTGATTTCCTCATGCCTGAATTCCCCACTATGTTTTAGCAATTAAGGCAACACACTTATTCCGGATTTCGTTTTTTTAGTGTATATTTATAAATTTAATAACGTTTTTGCAACCATGAAGTAAATTATTAATCCTGTTCCGTCAACAAATGTTGTAATAAATGGACCTGAAACAACTGCAGGATCTAGTTTTAATTTTCTTAGAATTAAAGGTAAAACAGCTGCTACAAGAGAAGCCCAAATAACAATAAATAATAAAGTAATTGCTACAACTTGCGCAACTTCTGCTCCAACTCCTAACATATAAGCACGAATGAGCCCAGCTATCCCAAGTGCAAGTCCAAGAAGCATACCAATTGCAAATTCTTTTTTCATTACACGGAAAATGTCTTTAAATTTTAACTCTCCAATACCAATTGCACGAGTAATTGTTGCTACAACCTGTGTTCCTGTATTCCCTCCAGTACCTACTAATAATGGAACAAAGAAAGCAAGGGCAACTACAGTTTCAATTTCGTCTTCAAAATACTTTAATACTGTACCTGTATATGCCTCAGCAACAAAAAGAAGTAATAACCATGGTAGACGTTTTAGGAAAATGCTCCAAATACTAGCTTCAAAGTAAGATTGATTCAATGGTTCACTTCCGCCTAACTTTTGAATATCTTCTGTAGCTTCTGCTTCCATAACATTCATTACGTCATCAAATGTTATAATACCAATCATTTTATTATTTGCTGTTGTGACAGGTATTGCTGCTAAATTATAATTCAGTAGCTTTTTTACAACTTCTTGCTGGTCAACTTCAGCGTGTACTGAAATTACCTCTGGCATCATGATAGTAGATAATATCTCTTCATCTGCTGCTAGTAATAACTCGTGTATGGAAACGATTCCCTCAAGATAACCATGACTATCAAGAACATAACTATAAGATATTGATTCTACATTTTCAGAATGTTCCCTAATGTACTTCAATGTCATTTTTACTGACCAATTTCCTCTAACTGCAACAAAATCACTTGTAACAAGACTTCCTGCCGTTTCAGGTTTGAAAGTCATTAATTTTTTTACGTTATGTTTTGTAATTTTATCTAGATACGCCATTAATTTAGCCTGTTCTTCCGGATGAACCGCTAGAAGTAAATCTACTAATTCATCAATCGGTTGTAAATTCAGTAACTTTTTAGCTTTATTTTCAGATAAGTGAATTAAGATATTATATTTTTCTTCTGCACTCATATATTGAAGAACTTTAGAGCTTTTTAATACAGGAATCGTATTTAGTAATATGACTTGATCTTCAATTGAAAACTGTTTTACTTCTTGCGCAATATCATACGACGGAAGACGTAAAACTTTCTCTGCATCCAAGTTATTTTGGGTTATAAGTAATTCCTTTAATAATTTCTTCATGTTAACTCCTCCTCATATTGCTAAGGGAGACTCTAGAGTTTCATGAGTGGTTTTGTTTTATTTTATCTGTCTTAAATTTTTTATTAGAGCAATAATAGTTACATTGCAATCAATTCATTAGTTAGAATTACCTCCTTTTTGAATATAGACAAGATAAAAATAAATAACATTAAACAGAAAAACCTTTACTCAAAAAGGAGTAAAGGTTTTTTCACAATACAAATAAATGATTATTAAGACAGCTCTGCCGAAATCACAGAGGTGCCTTTCTATCAAATCGTATACCACTCCCTCGTTGAGTTTTAGCACTGTATAGCATAGGTTTTTATAACCAGCTACATTAAGAAGGGCCTTAATCCGACCGTTCCTGTTGACCCATTGGCGTCTCTCGACATTTTTGGGCAGCAGCGTTTCTCTATACAGGAGCCTCACCTAACAAAGTTTATTGAATTACTTCAAAATTTAAACCAGAATTTAATATTTGTCAACTGACTTTCAATTCCATTTATAAAAAAATCTTTTATAGAAAATGAAATTATATTTTATTATAAATTTAAAATTCCCCTTAAAAAACATAGAATTCAAATAGATTTAATTCGAAGAAACGTAATAAAACATATGAAACTTATTATTTTTAATCAAATTCCAACTTTATAACAAAAGATGAATAATTAGTCATTCTGTATACAAAAAGAACATTCACAAAAAATCTTCTTTTATGATTAAAATCTTCTTTACTGTTTATCAAATTTATATGGTTAAACTACTTAATCAAACGATACACTACAAGTCAAAAATATGTACTTATACAGAATGATTACAGACATTTTTTCATATCATTTCTCAAAGGACTATAAAGCAATAAAACAAATAAAATTAGCAATATGGTTGCTTGACAAGCAAAAAAAATATATTTATGCTTGCTACACGAAACAAACACATAAAATTTATATTGCTTAACCTGTTAGGTGAGGCTCCTATGCAAACACAGGCTATTGCCCAAAAATGTCGAAAGACGCCAATGGGTAGAACAGGAATTGTCGGATTAAGGCTCTTCTTAAGATAGCTAAGTAATGAATTTTCATTACTTTACGTTGTATAGTGCCAAAGCTCTACTAGAGGGAAAAAAGCCTTATTTAGTCATGCCATTTTGAATCCCTCTAGTTACATACTAGGGGGATTTTTGCGTAAAAAACAGGGAATAAGCGATAGAATCTTCCTAAACAAAAGTCATATTTAGTAATTAACGAGAACAAGATTCTATTCATTAGCAAATGTAATATTATGTTTTGTTTTAAATCAGGAGGATATTAAAATGAAAAAAATATTAAAAATCGATTATCTATTGCTCCTTCCTCTATTCATAACATGTACTTTAGGTATTATCATGATGTATAGTGCAAGCTCCATTGTCGCTGTTCAACATTACGGTTATAACAGTAGACATTTTGTTGATTCTCAATTAACAAAGCTACTTTTAGGAACACTAGGATTAATAATTTGTGCTTTACTCCCATATGAAATATGGAAAAAACGAATAGTCTCAATCTGTATTATGGTTGGGGGGATTTTTTTATTAATTATGGTTTTATGGAAAGGAAAAGTGGTAAATAATGCTCAATCATGGATCTTTGGAATACAGCCAGCTGAATTTCTTAAGTTAGGAACAATCCTTGTAACAGCCCGTTTTTTTGCATTGCGACAAGAACAAGCTAAAAATAACTGGAGTGGTATCGGAAAACTTTTATTTTTTTTAGCTACAATTTTTTTTCTTATCTTTAAACAACCAAATTTAGGATCTGCACTTTTAATATTAGGTATAGGTTTTAGCATATTTCTTTGTTCAGGAATAAATATAAATCTACTAATCAAAAGAACTACCATCGGTTCTATTTTATGGTTACCTATTTTATATTATTTGATTCAATATAGTTTATCAGAAGTTCAAAAGACACGTATTACTACGATTTTCAATCCCTTTCTTGATGCGCAAGGAAATGGATACCAGCTTGTAAACTCTTTTATTGCCATGGGCTCTGGAGGAATCACTGGTCGTGGATTTGGAAATAGCATACAAAAAACAGGTTATCTTCCAGAACCACACACTGATTTTATAATGGCAATAGTTTCTGAAGAACTAGGATTTATTGGTGTATTTATTCTATTGGTTGGAGTTTTGACTATAGTACTTCGCTCCTTAAAAATTGCACAATTATGTGTAGATCCTTTCGGCAGTTTTATAGCAATTGGTATAGGATGTATGATTGGTATGCAATCAGTTGTAAATTTAGGTGGTATTACGGGACTATTTCCTCTTACAGGTACTCCATTTCCATTTGTAAGTTTTGGTGGCAGCTCTTTAATGGTGAATTTAATAGCAATAGGAATATTGCTTAATATCTCAATTTTCAATAAAATAAGACTTTCTCCTTTTTAAAATCTATTGTACTATAGTCATTTTTGTTACATTTAGAGAGATTATACAGGCTTTCATAATGATTTGATCAAACTGTAGATTTATTAATTTTAAACGAACATTTAAAATATTTTATAGCATAGAATAGACAGTATACAGTAGACACCACTAATATCTACTAGGTGAATAAAAAGAAGGAGAAAATAAATGACTCTAAATATAAATAGAGTATTCCCACGTAATTGGTATGCTGTGAGTTATGCAAAAGATATAAAAAAGATTCCAGTAAAAAAAAGAGTTGCTGGCAAAGATTTTGTATTATATCGGGATGAAAAAGGCGAAGTTCAGGCTCTATCACCTTACTGCCCTCATCGTGGCGCTGACTTATCACTGGGACAAGTAGTAAATGGTAAACTAGTCTGTCCCTACCATGGTTGGGAGTTCGATAGTTGTGGTACTTGTGTAAGAATTCCATCCCAACCCAATAAACCTATCCCGAAATTTGCTCATACCTTCTCATACCCTGTAAAAGAAAAGATTGGGTTGATTTGGATATACCCTGATAGTGAGGAAACTCCACCTGAATGGAAAACTTTTCATGTAATGGAGAACACTCCTTTTAAACTCTCTTTCTTCCACGCCACTTGGAATGCACACCTTACTCGATCAATCGAATCTGTGCTGGATATTGCTCATCTTGCTTATGTACATAAAAAAACGATTGGTAGAAAAACAAAAGCCGAATCAACCAATTATAAGCTGGAGGGAACACTGGATCAGTTTATATTCTCAAATGGTAATGCTTACCTTGAATACAAATTCCCACATCAGTGGATGCTTCACAGTGGCAAACAGGAGAATGAGTCATTTATTCAGTACATTACGTTTACACCAATTGATGAAGAAGAGACATTAATTATGGGATATACCGGAAGGACATTTTTAAAGTACTTCCCTTTACTAGACCAAATTTTAGCTAAATTTAGTTTAAGAGTACTAAAAGAGGATCAAATTATTGTAGAAAGTCAACATCCTAGACCTATACCAGAAGCTTTAAAAATGGAGGCCCATGTTCATGCAGATATGGCTCAAGTTCAGTTTAGAAAACGTTGGTTTCAGTTTTTACAAAATGGGTCTTGTTTTTCACTTGATTAAAGGCACGTAACGCAGTATTAAATATAGGTGTAGTGATGTTGATAGACGTGGATGCTACCCCATCGCCATCAAGCTAAAATTTTATAGTACCCCCTGAACCCAATTTTGTAATAACTCGTAACAAAAAATCCCTTCAAAAAAAGAAAGGCGCCTATGCACCTTTCTTTTGTAATTCATTCTCACTCTCTTAGCATTCAGAATCCCTTATGAATCACTTTAATGCGTCATTGTACGGACCTAATTACTCTTTAAAAAAGTAATAATTTGTCTCCTTACTTTTCAGTAACATATTTCCTCTTATTATTAAAAATAAGTCGTTTCTGCTTAATATTTTTACTATAACTCTAACTAGTGCTAACCAAAGGATCATAATAAGCCAAATATAATTTATTAATCACGTTTAAAGTACATAAGTCTGCACTGATTGAAAATGCAGAACCAGCATTAATATCGTTTAGCGTATTTCTAATCCGCTAACGACTTAAATCACCTTATTTCACTCTCTTCGGTAAAGCTGAGCCTGAATGTTCAATTACTAGATGAACATAAACATTAATGTCAGCATTACTAAAATAATTTTCACCTTGATCCCAATTCTTACTTATTTTCTTCCATTCTTTATAATTATTCCGCTTATATACTTCTCCTAATGCTAATACATCCACCTTATATTTTTTTTGAACAAGCTGTATTGATTTTTGAATCCTTTGCTCCATCTCTTTTGAAATATCCTTCGTTAAGCGTTTTTTATCTCCATGCTCAAATGTTTTTAATTATTTTTGTTTCTCCAGATTTATTATAGAATCTTTCATCTAAAATTAGTCTGTTTTACCAGTTAACATAGAATTTGACAGACGAATAAACTCTTCTTTTCGATCTAAAAAAATGTATGTGCAATAAGAGTTATGTTTAACATTAACAAAACACTTAATATAACCAATAAACCATACACCCAAAATTTACTTCTTCATTGAAAAAACAACATTTTTAGCTAGATATAGTAAGTTATTTTAGGATGAAAAATTTAAAATATCTATCTTTATATACAGTTCAATATATTACTACAATTTTAACAAAGGACCACAAGCAATTGTAAAAGAGAAAATGAAAAAACAACTTAAGTTTTACCCTATACAATCATTAAAATATATTAAATTTATTGTTTAATTACCAATAAGAATTTCATAAAGAAAGCACAGACTTATTAAGGCACATATTTATCTAACCTACATAAAATAAAGATGTACAATTGCCTACTTTATGAGTTCTTTATAATGATATATAGAAAGGGTTCATTAAGTTATGTTTGTTGGGAAATAGCATTTATATTTCTTCTAAAATAAACAGGGTACAAATTGCACATATCGGCCTGTTTATTTTAGAGAAAAGTTGTTTATAAGTAGTTCTTTTCTTTAAAAGAAGGAACTACATTTTTTAAATTAAATTTCTAAATGAATAAATTTAGCACGAGAAAGGAATTGAACTTATGTCTAATTTAAATTTCATTTCTGATCAATTTGCTGCAATTCTTAAAGGAAAGAGTAAAATAAATCAAGGTGGTTGTTCGGTGTCTTTTCACCGCAATTTTAAGGTCCTGGTTCAAGGAAAACCAAGTGCCTATGTAGTTCCCGTCGGAGTAAGTTTTGAATCGTTGGATCAAAATGGCAATGCATTAAATTTAGGAGAAATCGCGGTTCTACAAGAAGAGATCCCTGCATTTATGAAATCAATTGTACAACAAGGAATTATTGTCAGTGCTTTACATAATCACTGGTTATACATGAATCCCTTAATTATGTATATTCATATCCAATCGGTAGAGCACCCGTTACATTTTGCAAGAAAATTGGCAAATTCATTTTTATCGTTAAGCAGCTATCCTGTTACTAATATCGAAGGGCAATAATTTATCTACAATCATAGATATGGTAATAATATGTACCAGACTCCATGCACGTTGCGCTTGTATAAATAGTATTATCTAATGTATCTTCTTCCGTTATTACTCCTCCTTTTGGAACCTCACAATTTTACAAAATACGAAAAATGACCGATATACCCTCTTCTTCGTTATCTATACCCTGAATATTTTGTTTACCATACGCTGCCCGTATAAACCTTGATGGTGGGGTGAAATCTCCATTAAGTCCCATTGAACCTGAACCTGGTCCAAAAGCACTTAATGGTACATCCCCCGCGCATGGCTGCGATTTAAGACCTATATATTGTCTTAAATTTTATAAATGCCAATTAAACTCAGGACTATTAGTCACTACTCCTTGTCGATTCTAATACAATAGATTTACCCCATTTATCCGCTAAAATCCAATGTAATGGTGGAGTAACTCCTAAAGCAGCTAATGGTACCTCCCAAAAGGAAATACTAGCTACAAATTTCTTTAACTCTTCAACAGATTTGAATTGTGTCTTTTGAAACCAGAAGAAAAGCCAATAGATTTCTGAAAACTAGGCGTATGATTTGATATTGTAAAGCCCTCAGGCATCAATTTGTTCATCACCTATCATCATGTATCCCTTGGTTGAAACCATCAGCTTTTCTGTACCACTTCCCAGTCGATAGCTCGAAAAGTTATGGGTGTTGAGCTCAATTTAACGACGACGAGAGCTGCTCCCTAATTAGTGATGAAACCCATTATCACATTTCGTATCATGTGGCATAGGTCCATCCAAGGAATCCAGAAAGGCAACGGCCTGTTTGAGGTTCCTCAAAAATAAATGCGCGAGATCCATAGAAAATCCGTTTCGAACCACAACGCGCATAATCGTCACTGCTTCTAGATCTGGAGGCAATGGATATGCGGGTACTTGCCAGCCGAACACACGCAATTGTCGAGATAAATCATAAAGGTTCCAGTTTAATGTGTAACCTTTTTTCAGTTGCCAAGCGAAAACCGGAATATCCGAACCATCGGACAAAAGTTCAAACGGTTCCATCTCCTGAATCGCCTTGCTAAGAAAAAGAGCGACCTTCTGAGAAGCCCTTTGGACATCATAGTACCCACTTTTCCCCAAACGCAGGTAATTGTAATATTGTAGGAGCACTTGTGCGCCAGGACGTGAAAAATTCAGGGCAAAAGTCGGCATGTTTCCGCCTAAATAGGAGACGCGGAAGATTAAATCATCGGGGAGATCATCAGCTTCCCGCCAAATTATCCAACCCAAGCCAGGATAGACTAATCCATATTTATGTCCCGATACATTGATGGACTTCACCCTCGGCAACTGAAAATCCCAGACTAAATCTGGTTGAAGAAACGGTGCTATAAATCCGCCCGAAGCCGCATCTACATGCATAGGAATGTCGAGTCCCGTCCTCTCCTGTAAATCGTCCAACGCTTTTGCAATGGCGGCAACCGGTTCGTAAAGTCCGGTATAAGTCTCACCGAGAATCGGTACCACACCAATCGTATTTTCATCCACGGCTGCAAGGACCCCTTGAGGATCTAATCGGGGATGCTCAGGGCTAACCTTCACATAGCGTGGTTCAACCTCCCAATAGTTCGCAAATTTTTCCCAAACGACTTGAACAGCAGAACTAAACACAATATTAGGCCGATCCACCGGCTTACCCTCTCTTTTTCGTGCATTTTGCCAGCGTCTCTTTAACGCAAGCCCCCCGAGCATACAGGCTTCCGACGATCCAGTTGTTGAAACGCCCATAGTTGTAAGAGGGCTGGGGGAATGCCAGAGGTTGGCTAAAATGCGGACACACCGCTCCTCAATTTCAGCTGTCTGTGGATATTCGTCCTTATCAATTATGTTCTTATCAAATGCTTTAGCATATAAGTGCTCTGCGGTAGGTTCCATCCATGTACTAACGAATGTTGCAAGATTCAAGCGTGCATTGCCATCAAGAGTCATTTCATCATGGACGATTTGATACGCTGTTTCTGGTAACATGCCTTCATCAGGCATGTGAAAGCGCGGAACGACTGATTCTCCTTTGCGGGCAAAAAGAGGATTTATAGAAAATTCGGGAGGCAGCTCCATTTGCACGTGACGCGGTAGATATTGTGGATTATCTGGCATAACCTCTTTTCCTTCATATGTATCGTTTTGCACTTCTTCTTTTCGATCCTGCGGCATACTAGTCCCCCTTAATTAATGGTTTAACAAATATATTATTTACAAAAAAACATTTGCTAAACCAAGGGACAATTCTAATAAAAGGTGATGCCATCATTCAAAATAAAGGAGTATAGTTTTTGATTATAAAATAGAAATTGATTTATATTTTAATGAAAATATTGAGTTATGTATTTATAGAAACTTAAGGGGTATAATTATGGAGTTTATTACTTTTAAAGTAATTTGTATCTTTTTATTTTTAATGCTTATGACTTCTATAGAAGTTTTAGGATATGGAGTTCAACTTGTTGGAGCGAAATTAGCTTTAGTTGCATCGGCTTTTGCTAAATATAATATTATGTCTTTAATTGCTCGATTTTCTAATATGTTTCAACAACCATTTACTGTTTCTTTAGTTGATAGTACAGCAAAAAATGGTAGATTAGAATTACTAATTAAACAATTAGATTTTTGTTATTAGGTTCTACTATGGGAGTAATACTTGGAGGGATTATTAGTACCATTTTTTATGAAAGTTCTTTCTAAAGCGCTAATACCATTGTCAAAAGATGGTTCGTTTTTAAACATGTTCAAATTAATATGTTCACAAAAGAATTGATGCAACGTTAAAAAGAATGAGCCCGGTACAATACCGGACTTATATTCATACAACCGCTGTATTTTTCTGTTTAACTGTTGGGATTCAGTTCATAATGAAACATATTTTTACATAAAAGACTTTCGTATATAAATTTTTCAAATGATTTATTAGCGAATTGTTGACCAATACCACTTTTTTGAGTGAGTAATTTTTTAGATTGATGATGTAATGAATTTTGTTCGTTTCTTTTATGTAAAATATTCTAGTTTTGCATTAGGAAAGAACTGTTTCATATAGGAATACAGATAGTTTTTTATATCCTCTTCTTCTTCTTTTTGATAAATGTATTTTCCGATTCCATATTTCCCCCATTTATACCTTCTTTTCTCTTCATCTAATTCTAGTTTTGTCATCGGGTAGTTTTTTTCAATTACTCTCTTAGCTGGCTTTGTAAAACGATGTTGAATAAATTCAAATGTAATATCATCCCGTGCATCAAGAGGTAATTCAGCATTTAGGCGTTCAAACATATGATAGTATCCTTCCTTCCAGCCTTCATGCAGGTAAATAGGAGCTACAATGAAACCAAGAGGATATCCAGCTCTAGCTACTTTTCCTGCTGCCTCAATTCGTTTAGCTAAGGGAGAAGTTCCTGGTTCAAAGTTTTTAATCACATAATCAGCATTTACACTAAAGCGAAATCTTGTTTTTCCATTATGTTTAGCATCAAGTAAATGATCTACATGGTGGAATTTCGTAACAAATCTCAATTTCCCATATTCAGATTCTCCAAAATGCTCAATGGCCCGTTTAAGGGTATGCGTTAAATAATCGATTCCTACAATATCTGAAGTACACGACGCTTCAAATCTTGTTACTTCAGGTGCACGCTCTTTCATGTATTTATCAGCAGCATCTAAAATTTCTTCAACATTTACATACGTTCGTATATAAGGCTTACTTCCCATCGTTGTTTGTAAATAACAATAATGACAATGTCCCATACATCCCGTTGCAAAAGGAATTGCATACTCTGCTGAAGGCTTGGAAGTATCGAATTTCAGTGTTTTTCTAACACCAACAACCAGCGTGGATTTTGCTACTCGATACTTTTGAAAATCGTTATCCCCTGGCAAATCTCTTACTTGATTATGGGAAGTAGTATGTCGAATTTCAACATCCATCTTTGAAAACTTCTCAAACAGCTCTTTCCCCAAAGGATAATCCAATGCTTTCGGTTCAAAATATACGAGCTTAGGCATAAATGGCTTATTCATTCTAACATCCCCTCTGAAATATCACCATAATAGTAAGTGTAAGCTTGGTTTGCCTCATCTTCGGTAGCATATATAGCCATCTCATTTGTTAGTGGATAATACGTTTCGTAAAGAAATAGTGCTAATTCATTAGGTCTTTCAGGATTATTTACAACTGCTGCAGCTTGTATGTTAGCTACGTCTTGAGTATGAGGATTTCGGTAAAAAATATAAACAATGTCACCAGCATGATACGTATTACTTTCAGAAGAAAATTCCATTCCATCACCATCTCATTTCATAAAATTCAATGCTCACAGTTTTACTTTCTAATTTCCTTGTAGTGTAACTATTTAATTACATTGATAATGATTACGCCATACAAACATATTTTGAAAAATGAATAATAAATGTACTCCCAAAAAGGCAAGCATATATCAATGCTTGCCTTTCGTTCTAACGACGATGTTCAACAAGATCGATTACACCTAAAACGACGTGTGCTAAACCAAAACCAAATACTGTATTTGCAATCATTTTATTAGTTCCACGAGTTTGTTTAAGAGCATAACCTGCTGCTGTCACTGCTGTACCTAAAGCTGTTGGAATTAATCCTTCACGAATGTCCACAGTGATGCCTCCTTGTTTCGTAGTTAGTAAATTTGTTTTAATGACTCGAAGTAAAGTATTAAAACAAGTATTAGTATTTTTCTTTTTAATAAAATTATGTGAAATTCTTATGAATAATATTTTAAATCCATAACAGCTATAAAGATTGAAAAAATTATTAATTAACAAATAAGAAAATATCTTCAAAACGTATTTTTATATGAAAATTTTATACCTCAGACAAAAAAATCTTTGCGAAAATTCTCTCCATAAAAAGTGCTCCTAAATTTATATATATAGGAGCACTTTTTATGAAACACTATTCTTTATTTGCTTATGAACCACTTTATTATAATAACCATGCTTTACAACTTGCCTAAAATCATCTACCTCGATATCCATTCTTTCCGCAATATCTACAACAATTGTATTCTGTAAAACATTCACCACAAATCCCATTAATTTCAAATTATGATTTTTACGATATGAAAATTGAACGTAATCCCCAAGTGTTACTTCTTTATTATGTTTCATTTGGCGCCCCCTAAATTATCGATAATTATACAATAGTTTCCCCCTTTTTTACTTCTACATACGGGGTCACCAGTTTATCATTTTAGCCAATTCATCTCCCACCTACTTATTTTACGTTCCTTGAGGAAGGGGTCTTCTTGGCTAAAATGATAAAAAAAGACAAACTCTCCAATGTGAGGAGTTTGTCCAAAACCATGATTTCTTTAGTTTAACAATATAGAATTCAGTTCTGTTAAGAATCTTTCTTTTTTCCATATCCCACGGTTTTTGCATCGATACTAACAATAGTGGATTAGAATAATGACTTAATACTTGCTAGGACAGTAAGAATACCTATAATAATGACAAATACATTGCTAGATTTCCCTTTATATTTAGCAAGTACTGATACTTTATGGATTGCATACATTGGTAGTATACATAAGATAGCAGCAACTAGCGGACCGCTAAGGGCATCAATGATTCCAAGAATACTTGGATTTGTATAAGCAACATACCAGCATGTTAATACGACAAAAGTAAGAATCATTGTCTTAACTGTTTTTTCTCCTATATCTTTCCCACGTTTTTTACTGGACTTGATAATCATGTCACGCATTACCTCATACGCTCCTATATAATGACCAAGGAACGACTTTGTAATAGCCACAAATGCAATGATAGGAGCTGCAATAGTGATTACTGGCGAATTAAGCTCATTAGCAAGATATGATAGGATTGACAAGTTCTGTTCTTTTGCCACCTTAAGATCATTTGGAGTCAGACTTAAGGTACTGCTCCAAACAAAGAACATAACAACTACGAATGTCATAATATAACAAACTTTTTGTATTTGAGCACATTTAGCATCAGTAGCATCTATTCCATACGTAGCTCTCTGTTTCATAACAAATGACGAAATCATAGGCGAATGATTAAACGAGAATACTATAATTGGAAGTATCATCCATATCGTTCCTAAATATCCTGTTCCTGTTGAAGCAGTAGAAACAGCTGAAAAACTAAGCATTGACGTATTCCACTGTGGAATCAAAGATATTGCGATAAAAAGTAGAGAAGCTATAAAAGGATACACTAGCATGCTCATGATCTTTACAGTTATATCTTGACCAAAATTTAGTATAGCGATAAGACCGAGTACTAAAACAAGCGATAAAATGGACCTTGGAGGCTCCGACATGTGCAATTGATGCACGATAAAGCTACTAGCGGTATTTGTAAGTGCGACCGAGTACATCAGCACGATCGTATAAATGGAGACAAAATATACAAGATTAAAAATGATACTTGCCTTATTTCCAAAATACTCTCTTATTGTACCTGTAATCCCCTCATCGGCAGAGTTCGAAGCGTAAATCATTTTAGCAAGCGCCCTATGTGAATAATACATAACAGGATATGCAAGTAATGTAATTAACAGCAATGATAATAAACCACCTGAACCTGCATTAATCGGTAAAAAGAGTACTCCTGCTCCAATTGCTGTTCCAAAAAGGCTCAATGCCCAGGTAGTATCCTGTTTATGCCACTTTTTAGGGTCTAGATATTTCTCATTTTTTACTGCAGTGTTATCAGCTTGAAATTCTATGTTTTTTGCAGTATTCCCATCCATATAATAATTCCTCCTTGTGTCCTATTCTTAATTCTTTTTTTAAGATATAGGAATATAGACCGTTCTTGAAAAATGAATAGCTTATATAGTGCCCCACAACGAATATCCCTCTTCTAGGTTAATAAAAATCAAAAAATTAGCGAAGCATCAACCTGAAGGGTTTGTTACCACTTATAAAATATTTTAATTATATAGTAGTATATTTTATTGATAACTCCCCCAATATACAGACATCCTTAGGCGAACAATAGAGTAAAGATTGTTAAAAACTTCACAATATATTCGATAACTTATTGATTTGATTGTTTCTCCCCAAAGATTTTATTTTTAATGGAAATTCCTGTAGGTGTAGCTGCAATACCACCTAAACCTGTCTCTCTTAATTCGCGAGGCATCTGTCTTCCAACTCTATACATGGCTTCAATCACTTCGTCAGCATTGATGAGATTGTTTACGCCAGCTAATGCGATGTCCGCTGCTGCTAAAGCATTTGCCGTTCCAATGGCGTTTCTCTTTACACAAGGAATTTCTACCAAACCAGCGACCGGATCACAAACTAAACCGAGTAAATTTTGTAATGCAATCGAAAAAGCTTCAGAAGATTGCTGTGGCATTCCACCCGCAGCTTCTACCGCAGCTGCAGCCGCCATCGCTGAGGCACTTCCTACTTCAGCTTGACATCCTCCATACGCTCCTGAAATACAAGCGTTGTTTGCGACTATCGTTCCAAATAACGCTGAAGTGAATAGAAAATGAATCATATCTTCATGACTTAACTGCAACGTATCTTTAATACTAAATAGGACTCCCGGAATCGTCCCACTCGCACCTGCTGTTGGAGTTGCACAAATAGCTCCTAATGCAGCATTTACTTCATTAACACCGATAGCACTTTGAATCCCTAACACCATCAAATCTCCAGAAAGAGTTTTCCTATTTTCTCGATAGTTTTTAATTTTTACAGCATCCCCTCCGGTCAAACCTGTTGGAGAAAATACACCGTCGCCCTCGATACTTTTATTTATTGCATGTTGCATAGTCGCTAAATTTCGTTCCATTTTACTCCATACTTCTTCATAAGAAGTTTTAGTTTGTTTGATTTCCTGTTCGATTGCTAATTCATAAATTTGCTTTTGGCTTTTATTAGCTGCATCCACAATTTCTTTTATGGCCATATACATATTTTTCACTCCTTAATGTGACTAAAAAATAATAAGATTAGCTATATTGCTTAAATCTCCTAATTCCTTCTGAGCATTACCTGGCAATATCGAATCCAAAGCGAATGCATATAAATATTTTGTTTTATCTTCCAAACTATGAAAGTTGTTAATTTCCACATCATATTGTTTAAAGATCCTGCGTAAAACAAATTCAAAGTCAGCTCTTTCTGAAATCGCAATAACAACTGGCAATGGCCCCTGCAGATTTAAGCTAAATCCATCAATTTCAACATTTTTGACTTCAATCAACCCACCACCGACCGAAATACCCATTACTCTAATACTTCGACTTTCATCCTCTGCATATACATCTGCCGTATTTGGATGACCAGCAGGACTATTACCCAATTGTTCAATAAAGGTAATGTCAATTCCCTTAGACTCTGCTATTTTAATAGCATCTGGCACTTTGCTGTCATCAGCAGCTAAGCCTAATATACCAGCAATAATTGCAAAATCAGTTCCGTGACCTTTATGGGTTTCAGCAAATGATTCATAATACTTTACCACAACTTTTTTAGGAAGACCTTGAAATAATTTATTAGCAACTGTTCCAATAGCCAAAGCACCTGCAGTATGTGAACTTGAAGGGCCTATCATTATGGGCCCAATCACATCAAAACAACTTTTGTATTTAACAATCTTTTTTTCTTTAATAGATGCTACATTCATGTTCATATAAGCACCCCCATAATTTATTATTTTTAGCTGTAGTTGAATCTAAGTTATTAGAATGATCGATTCAAAACAAGTTTTGTTTGATAACGCTTTCTTTATTGAGTTGAATAAACTTCCCTTCTAATCCGCTATCCTCCGTATAGTAATCATATCAGTATGTCCAATTTTAAAAAATTACTGGCAAGTTCTTTAGAATTTTTAATCCAAAACGAGGTTTGATATTTTCTCTAGAGGTAATAAATTGTGTCTCGACGCCCTCATTATAACTTGTATATTTATAAGTTTAATCTTTTTTTATTTTTAGAAAGATTGAATAGACAGAATTTTGAATAGGTAATAAATTATACTTAGTATGTAGCAATTGTGTCCTTTGTTTGAAGCTGTATTAGTTAGTAAAAAAGCAAAAATAACACAGAGTTCCTTTCATAAACACATTGATTATATTGAAAAATCATTATAAAGATACTTATATTGTCTTTTGTTTGAACATCTTGTTTTGAACGGGAAACCTGTTGCAATAAATAATTCATTCAGATGAAAAGGAATACATTAATAAAATTTAAAAACGTTTTAGTATATTAATTATACATTTTGTATAAATATTAATTATCAAAAAAAACTAACTTCTTATTAGGATCTTAACATAAAGGATACATTCCAAATAACAATGGAGATTCCGCTTTATCAATTTCTTTATACGTCATATTTCCCTCTTTACCTGCAACAGCAACTTGTACTTTTTCATTTGTTTTCACATCTTCTGCACCTATTGCACCACCCGCCAATAATCCTGTACTTAACAGACTATCGTGAACGAAAGTTAGAGAGTTATGGAACAAAATATAATGTGTATGTACATACATTTCTTTTAAAAGAAGTTTTGTAGTATGCAACTGAATTAAAAAAATATAGATTTTTATGACTCTTTTTAGGGGATATAGCAAAGTGAGATCTTTTATATGCACATTGCTATACCGAACTAGATTTCAGCATAGTATTTTTTTGCAACACATTGATTTTTTACCAAACACGTATAAAAACCAACAATATGAAAATAAACGACTGGCTAAAATTTTACTTTCAATAAAATAAAAAAGAACCTGCAAATTTGCAGATTCTCCTGATAATGATTTATATGAGTAAGACTCGAAAATATAATACAATGATTCAAAAATAAGTTCAAGTAAATTCAAAGAACCGGCTAGAGTTCGAGTTCTTTCAGAAGTGATGATGTTTTCTAGGCTTCGCAAAGTGAGAAAATACAAGAATATAATACATCGAGATTTAGAGAATTTCAATACTTAAATTAGAGGTTATTTTAATGTGATGTAACATCAGCATTTTGAAGGAATAGCAATGAATACCTTATACATCCCCAGTCTACATAACGCTTTATTATCAGTAGAAAGAAAAAGGAAAATCCCTACTTCCACAATAAATCCGCCTTGCTACTCTATTCATTTTTTGATACATTCCTATCCACCGTTCTAAGGTTCTCTTTTGTACTGTGTTAGCCAAAAAATTGTATAAATCATAATTCGTTTTTCTTCCACCTGTTTCACCCTTTCTACACCCTAGTTTTACAAAATAAGAAGTCATCAAAACTTATATTTATTACTTTCTGTTATCTCCTCTCTCTTGTTCTATGCATAGTCTATCTAAATTTTTATTAGCTACTAAAAAAAGAATTTACAGGACGATAAAAAAAAGCCAAGTGCATTGCACTCGGCTTTATGGTCGATTAAACAATTTTACTTCAGACGTATTAAACTGATGTAGATAGTCTTTAGTAGAAGTATAACCTGAATTCATGAGTGTTTTCTTTTCTTCTTCTGTGATATCAAAATTAAACGACGACGTAAAGAATGTATTAATAAATACAGTGCGGGCAGCATCTTCTTTGGTGGTTTTTCCGCTCTCATGACCTTTGATCATGGTTTGAGACAAATTCCATGCAAAATGAATAAGAGAATGGCCAATATGATGTTCTGTTGAGGTTGCGATATGTTTTAACATGGCAACCTCCGCCTGAGATTCTAAACGGAAACCAAGTGTTTCTTTGTTGTAGACAATTTCATCTGTAGGATCAAAGAAAGATGCATTGTATTTCGTGTGTAAGCTTCTTAGTGTAGAATGATCCTCTATATTGCTTATCAGTTTATTAACCTCGTCAATCGTATCTGTGGTCGTGAAGTGTTCCTCTTTATTCACAAAACTTTTCCGATCAAATAAACGAATTGGGTAGTTATCGAGTACACCTCCGTCTACATAATAATCTTTATCCCATTCCACAGATTTAAAAAAGAATGGGATGGACATCGAAATCCGCACAGCAACTACTAACGGGACATCAGGTGTCGTTTCGCGAGAAAACGTACGAAGCTGGTGTGTAGAAACGTTCGTTCCTTGGAAAAACACGTCTTTTCCTGTTTTGTCATACAACTGCTGAAAAGTTGTGTCCTTACTCCCTGTCCACTTTTCAACGATCTTTCCTACCCACTCAGTGAAGAAATCCCCTTTATAGATACCAAAACCATCAAAAAATAAACGAATGTTATCTTGTACAATCGAAAAATCATCATCTTTAAACGCTTTGAAATTCATGTCTTTGTGGATTTTTACAAGATCTGCGAATGGAATGGAAAGACCTAAAAGTAATGCAGTAATCGCTCCTGCTGAAGTCCCTCCAAATCGTTGTATTTCTGGTAAAATCCCTTCTTCATTTAGTGCACGGATGGCACCTATATAAGCGCTTCCCTTTACCCCGCCACCTTCAAATACTAAGTTACGAAATGGATATGCCATTATATACCTCCAATAAAGAAATTTTCAATCTGTTATAGTATCGGAAGTATATTGAAATATATTCCAAATGGTATTAAGAAAGTTTCATGTCCTCCGATACGTATGGCCGAATTATCTTTATTCAATGGATGAATTGTTTGAAAGAGAAGAAATTTGCTTGGAATGGTAATTTAGTAGGATAGGAAACAGGAAACGGAGCGCATCTTTGGATGCACTGAATAATATCCCCTTTTGAAATCGTATATAACGTAACTTCTTTTCCGATGTCCAAGTAAAATCACGAATAAGAAATCAAGGAATAATCTACATTTCATAAATCCCTCACTCTCTTTAACATACAATTCAGTGAAATAATTTGTTTCAAATACGTAGAAATATAGTTTAACCAGCAATCAATGATCAGGTCTTCTTACCCCAAGTAAACCTAAATCTATTTGTCTCCATACAGAAAGGAATAAATAGTTTTGTTCCTATTCATGAAATAGTACAATATATGCAAAATTACATATCTAATTAATTGCTTTTAATGTTATATTTTAATAGCGATGAATGCTATTATTTCATAAGTTGTCAACAAGCGTTATGTATGTATGAGAAAAAGGAAGGAGCCAAATAGGCCCCTTCCTTTTTCTACTAATTAACTAAATTACTCTCTGGTAAAAATTTAAATAGTAATGCTCATTTACAGGCGTCTGATTATGCATTAAACATGCTAACTTTGCTGGCTGTCGGAAAAATTAAAAACGATAGCATTAAGCTATTAAGAGACAAAAATTCATCAACACGAAGACAGATTTGTCTTGGCTAGATAAATTTGGTGATAAATACAGGAAATAACTCTTACGATTCAATGATTCTTTTTCCTGCCTTCTACCCTTGCCACTTCTGTTTCATGACTTGTAAATAGAGATCTTCAAACTCGTTAAAATGGATGCGAAAAACATCTAATATATCGATATAAGCAGAAATTACATCTTTTTCATTAAAATGGATACCTTCCTGCGCTAAGTCATAGCTATCATTAAGGCTGTATAAATCAAAATATTCTTCTTCCCAATACAGGCCTCTATTTACTAGTAATCGAGTAGAGCAAGTAATCGCTTGTTTAATATTCCATTTCTGAGCTACTAACTTTTCATTTAAGACTGAAAGAAGGATGTTTACCAAGGGTTTTTCATCAACTATGCGGCTATATGACAGTAAAGCCGATTCTATATATATCAGCTTTGCTTTAGACATTAAAGATATCTCCATAATTTCATATGGCGGGTGATCACTTGCTTCAATCAACCTATCGCACCATGAAATAACCTCCTCTCTATTCCAAAGTCCGCAGCCTAGTCCTAATGCATACAAGTGAGCTAAAGTTTGATAAGATTTCAATATGTTTCACCTTCAATTTAACTGTATAGTGGTATTGCATTCATTTTGGAAATAATCACGCTTAGTAATAAATATAATAAGCTGCCCAAACAGACAGCTTATTTGCATTAAAAACACTATACATGAACTTTTGCTTTTTTTCGACGCACAAGCCACCAAACTAAAGATAGCAGTACTAGGGGAAACGGAAATACCTGAATAAAGAAAAATACTTCCCAAAAATCGTGCATCGTACTACCAGGGGAATCTGTTGCCATCCCGCCAATAAAAAAAGACAATGGAATGACAAGTATATTTATACCTAAACTAATCATTAGGAATGATAGATTCTTCTTCCAGATTACTGGTAATGCAGCCACGATTAATAAAACCAATGCAGTACCCAGTATAAGAAACAGTGCTCCAAATAAAAATACAAAGTATAAAATAGCATTGATTAAAGGTTCCACAATAGCCCTCCTAAGGATTCATTCTATAGAAACACTCATGTTATTTAGAAAGTCAGGATGCTATACCTCTTAGTTGTCTTTCAATTTCTTCATCGCTATAGTCTTCATTTATCTGCTTAGAATACTTAATCTACTTGCTTATATTCTGGACTGCGTTAGGACATATGTTTCTATTGTACAACCAGTTAGCAAGAAACCCACACTTATCCCTGCTAATACGGTACCTTTAAAGGCTCTGTTCATATTCATTTGCCCCTTTTATCTTTTCGTATTTTTTCTCCATCCATAGACAGTCCATTATGAACGTTTTCATTATAAGTATTGTCTGCTGTTACTGTTTTACTTTCCTTACTATCTGTTTCGGCACTGATTCTTCTCGTTTACCGTTTCAGTATTACGCTTCAATTCGCAATATCATCACATAAAAAGGACATATCTATTCATATATACCCCTTTATTATTTTATATTGAAATAAATAATGGTTCAAAGTTATTTTGTGAAAATCATACAAAAATTAATAATTCATCGATTACCCAACAATAGATAATATGGATAAAGAAAAAATACTAGAGAATATCACATTGTAGTAGTCTCTAGTATCTTTTCATAGTATTTTAGCGGCTATGCAATACGGAGGGATAAAAAAGGACCTCTTACGGAAAGATAAGAGGTCATCAAGAAGATAAAAATGTTGTATTTGAAACACGCGAGTTTCTAATTCACATCATAACACAATATATTCATATATTCAATATATACATTTAAGATAAGGAATATTACATCATTAAAGATTACGGTGAACCAGGAGATAGTGCTGAAAATGAACCTACTTTGCGCAACATTTTGAATAATCTTTGCAGCTACTACATCAACGGGTACTTTACTGTATTTCCAATCTAGAGAATCAATTGTACAATCCCATACTTTTAAAACTAGTGCAATAGATCTTTTTAATTACATACTTAATTTATTTTTTAATGTCCAATATTTTTCTCCATTAGCTTCAAAAGAGAATTCTACCCATCCATTTGGATCTTCACGATACATAAAGATGGTTGCTCCAGGAGTTACTGTACCAACTTTATTTTCCTCGACAGCTACATCTGGTCTACTTTTAATTTTCAAATTAAATGGATAAGGTACCTGGTAGTAAGTAGCTGATGATACAACATTTGAGCTTGAACCGTCTGCATACATTTTATACGGAATTTCATTTGATAACGCTTCGACATCTAATGTTTCAGGATTCTTTGATAATTTTTTTGCATATGTATAGTCTTCTACACGAAACGGTTTAATACGTTCCATAATGCCTGCAATTTTCTTAGCCCAGCCTTTATCTGATGCATATTTCACATTCATGCCAGTTAATGTTGGCCCGTTATAATGCATACCACTTTCTTCTAAATATCTTTCTCGTACATAATTAGCATTATAAGCAATGCTATCGCCGTAGCTTGGTAAATATTTCGCATATTTAAACGGATCTCCATCATATGCACGTAGACCGAATAAATTATGTTTTTGATATGCGATTTCTGATTTTCCGTATCCAGATTCTAAAATCGCATCGCTAAATAATGAGCACTCACGCCATATTGATTTTGCGCATTGATAAAATCTTGTCCATGTCCAACTAAGGGACTATCTGAATGATATTTTGCAATAAAACTATCAATCTCTTGAGCTGTAATTTTCGAAGCCACTGTTAAATTTAAATCTTCATATGAGGTAGCAGTAATAACCTCTTTTTCATCGTTTAAATTTTGTTGTAACTGAAAAGATTGATAGTTATCAAATAAGCTTTTTAATTGCCAAATTTTCATACCTTTTTACTCCTTCAGAATTTAATTATTAAGTATCTATGATTGGTTAAATTAATTTAGTTTTAAACTACCATCCAATAACCATGGCATCTATTCCAGGCAACACTGTAGCAATACTAAACGCTTCTATACTTGCGACCATTCGATTAATTTCTTGAATTTGCTCTCTTATTTCTTGTTCGATGACATCTGTGGAAGCAACTTGTGATTGAAAATCTCTTGGAAACACATCATTTTGATGAATTAATTCCTCACTTGAACTCCCCCCACTTTCACTTCGTTTAGAAGTGAGGGATTCCTAAGTAAAGAGTTCTATCGAACTCTAATTGATTAGGCTAACCCCGCAGTCCTTACGGTTAGAAGCCTTATCGCTTCATTCTTTAGATTGATACTTGCGTTAATATCCCTATCATGATGTGTTTGACATGAAGGGCAAACCCATTTACGTAGGTTTAGATTTTTAACGTCTTTATTTTGATATCCACAACAAGAACATAATTGGCTGGAAGCATATGTTTTCGATACGACAATAACTTGTTTGCCATACCATTTTGCTTTGTATTCTAACATGGATCGAAATTGCGACCAAGATACCTCACTAATTGCTTTTGCTAACGTATGATTCTTTAACATATTCGATACTTGCAAATCCTCTATACCGATAACATCGTGATTTTTGATGATTTCAGTTGAAATTTTATCCAAGTAATCTTTTCTAGTATTTGATATGTATTCATGAATTCTAGCTACCTTTACTCGTTGTTTATTCCAGCTAAAAGATTCTTTCATTTGGTATTATATTTAGTGCTAAACCAATAGATCCTAATTTTTCAATTATTTTTTTTGCTTTACCATATGGAGCTCCTTTTACTAATGTAAAAGGAAGGTTTTTCAATCCTTTTAATAGTTCCCCTGTTGAAATATCAAGTGCGAGTACACTTTTTATCTTTACTAAATCTTTTAATCCTCCATTAGGAATTTCTATTAACACTATATTACACGTATCTGGGATTTCTTCTTTTATTTTCTGTATTTTTTGATTCAAACAACCCGTATTTACCCATTCAATAAAATCTAATGTAACTACAGTGGCATGATTTGGATTCATATCACCAGAATCAACAGCTCTTACTTCTCGTACATCTGCACCTTGCGACATAAAAAAAACATTGCCACTACCATCATCACCAATAGCAACATAACCATTTGCATATTCTGTTACTTCCCAAGTCTCATTTCTTTCTATAATATCATCAGTACCATAAATTATTAATCCTCCACCTATAGAAAAACCATTTGTATACTTCAATAAATCTT
Organism: Bacillus sp. RZ2MS9; assembly: GCF_001816185.2. Classification (NCBI taxonomy): domain Bacteria; kingdom Bacillati; phylum Bacillota; class Bacilli; order Caryophanales; family Bacillaceae; genus Bacillus; species Bacillus sp. RZ2MS9. The sequence goes on along the minus strand of NZ_CP049978.1, from coordinate 2,417,775 downwards.
TATGTACATTTGGTAATTCAACTTTCATTACATCTTCTATTTCTTGAATTTCAATATCATTTGCTGGCTTATTTTTTATTAAACCAGAAACATTAGATAAATTTATCATTTTTTCACAAAACCTCCCAAACTATCAAAATATTTATAAGCATCTACCAATACTTTTCTTGCAGTTTTCTGATCAACTCCTGCCTCAATCATTTCTCTATAGCTTACATTAAATTCATAATTTATATCAGTATCATATCCTTCAAGCCTTCTTCGCTTTCTTTGCATAGCAGAAATTTTCGCATGAGGTAAACCAGAACTTGATGGTAAAAGTATTGCTTGAGCTTTCTTTTCGTTATAATCAAATCCACCCTTAATAGCCCATCTTTTAGCCCATTCATTTTGTATAGGATGATGTGATTGTATTCGATTATCAGCAGCTATATTTTTATGCCCTGGAGCACAATCACCACTTACTTTGCAACCTCAAAATATATATTCAATATTGATTAGTATGCCTTTTTATACATAACCATAAGAAAAAGCTTATGCAAATACATAAGCTTCTTCTATTTTATTTATTACTCTCTTAGGTATTAATTAACATCATTAATCTGATGTGATTTTATTAAATTTCTTTACGAAAGTTCTTCTGAATCCCATACTTCAATAAATTCAAAACCTTTTAATTCACTTTGTTCAATAAGAGCCTTCAACTCGTCTGAAATAAAGACAACCGTCGGATGAATTTTTCCATTTATGTAAACTTTAAAAATCATTTCATTTTGAACTATATTAAAATCAAATGCCAACTTTTCACAACCTACTATAAGGCCTGTAATCAGTTTTTTAAAGATTGATTTATCACCATCAATTGCATCTAGTACATTCAACACGTGGACCAAGTAATATACCTCACTAGTTGAATTGCGTAAGAGTGGTAAAAATTCAACATTATCACCTATTAAAGGTTCAAGTACTTGCTTGGCTTTTTCACTAATCATTGGAGCACCAGTTCCTCCCCAAAATTTAGGGAAATCACTATGAATATCTCCTTCAATACACTCTATATATATATTTCCCCATGAATTTGCTAAATGAGTTACTGAATTTATTTTTCCATCAATATATTTTTTGTGATCTTCTTCAAAATTTAATAACTGGAAAGACTCATAGTTATTAAACTTACTTTTTAATTCCCAAATCTTCATACTTTCCCTCCTACAGGATCTGTTACTTACTCAATTTTTATTACTTTGGTTGATTTAGTTTTATACTGCCATCTAATAATCCTTCTCTGATTGTTTGGAGCGCTGCAACAGCATCAGCTTGAGTACCACCAAACTCTTTAATCTCTGTCAGCGTATTATATACTAATTCTATATACTCAGGTCCATGATTACCTATATGCATTGCCTCCGTAGTTACATATTTACTATCTATTGCTCGATATCCAGGTAAAAATACTCCGTTAGCAGCAGAGTTAGGATCTATTTCAAACTCTTTCATTAATTTTTGTATTTCCACAGCCCTACCATCGTTCCACGGTACAATATGATGTGCGGCATTATGGTATGGAGGCGGATCAATTCCAGCATCTTTTAGTTCTTCACGTAACACTTGAGATGCCGTATAAGAATTAGGATATTCCTTTTCTACAGTTACCCTATCAAGTACTTTATCTGCATATTCCTGAATTACATCTTGTACATCCTTAACTCTACCTTTTCTACCAGTCATAGAAAACATAAATGTTTCACGAGCTTTTTGTAAGACTTCAAAACTTTTTATTTGATTGCTTCCAAATCCACTTGCACCTGCAAATGCCAACCGATCCGTCAGTGGCAATTTATTTGCGAAAGAAGACACTCCTGTAGAGAATTTTGCACCTTTTGCTAATGTAGTGACTTTACTTATCCCCTTATCACCAATAAGTCCAAGTCCAATTTGTGTAAAAGCATAACTTCCCCACTTAGCACGACTTTCAGCTTCCCCATTTATTACATCATTAATAAACGAATCTGATAATGCGTTCCACATAGCAGGTAAGGTTTCATTTAAATGCGTAACAGCGTACCCCATGTCTCCCATGTTTCCCATTTACCAAGTGCCACAACACCATCTATTGTATCTTCAACTGCTTGACCCGTACCTTCTAAAATACCATCTATAATTTTTTCAGAAGTAGATTTTTCAGGAGGTTTCTTGCACACCGCTCCCTCTTCTATTGATCCTTCCTTTAAAAGATTATCAACTTGACGTTTTCTTTCATCAGCAATTTCTTGGATTGAAATGGTCCAATCCATATTTAATCCTTGTGTACTAAACGTACCACTTACAGGACTAAAGCCTTTTCCACTTTGGACTTCAGCAAGGCCGGCAGTAATACTAGCCACTAGTTGAAGAGCTGTGTTGTAGTTATTACTGGACGTATAGTTAAATTCATATAGATGCTCTAATTTTTCTTGCAGTTTTTTTCTCATCTCCACTAAAATAATAACTATGACATCTATTCCAGGCAACACTGTAGCAATACTAATCGATTCTATACTTGAGATCATTCGATTAATTTCTTGAATTTGCTCTCTTATTTCTTGTTCAATGACATCTGTGGAAGCAACTTGTGATTGAAAATCGCTTGGAAATGCATCATTTTGACGGATTAATTCTTCACATAAATAAATGATACCTTGTGCTAAAGGACGAAAAGTTTGGACAAAAAATATTTTTGCACTACTATATGTTTGCCCTTGTAAAACTGTATCAGTTGCAAAGGTATCAATTGATTGGATTGCTTGCTCCATAGCTTGGATAGTAGCGACACATACAGCATTCATACTTTGGGTCTGATTTTGTACTTCCCCTAAATACATATTTAAACTCATGCTTTGTACTCCCTTTTTAATCGCTGTTGCCGATAAGTAAGGTCGGTTTCTAAATCAATAAGATTGCGTCTTTCTTTAAGTAATCTTTCTTTTTGATTTTCCAATTCCAATGTTAATTTCCGCTCAATATGTTGCGACTCTTGAAGCTTATTCATAAAAAAATGAGAAACGTCTTTATCACCATGCCATGTTTCTAAAATCCTATTAAATAAACGATTATTTCGATTTCTCAATTCGTGAAAGTCCATTTCTGCTTGTCTCTGGATTTGAATCTCCTTTTGATTTCGATCCTGTTTTTCAAATACTATCCGTAATTCATGATCAAATTCATTTATTTGCTTTTCTACATCTTGACTCATCTTATTCTCCCTACCCTTCTCCCTTTACCGTAGGTTGCCACATTAGCGAAATGTCTTTTGTAGTTCGTTATCCATTCTTTCAAAATCCTTAGCTACTAAATGAATATTATCAATTGCTTGTTGAAAGGCCCTACAAAATTGTCTAGTCAAATCTAGCATTTGTTGATTCGCTCCTTGCGCTTGAGCATTAACAGATAGTGTAGTACGGCTCGCCTTTTTTATAGAACGACTTGTCGCACCTTGAATTGTATCCGATGCATTTTTCATTTGTGTAGCAATTTGTGTAGCCGTTTGAAAATTACTTTGAAAGTTTCCCATCATTTAAACCCCTTCTAGTTCCAAAATCATCAAGAAAATTATACCATGTAAGAATATTTCAATGTATCAAATATTTCTAGTAAGGAATTGATAGCTCTTAAAGATAAGAATGAAGATTTTCATACCGAATTTCAATTAAGGATCGCTTCAACAGATGTAGTTGAACTAGAACTATTAGAACAAATTGAAGAGATTGACCGGATAAGGACAAATGCTGAAGTAACGAAGTAAGTTATGCAACTAGCAGGTATGGGTGCAATGGGGAACAAATATTTTTATGGAGTTTGGTTTAAGGTAGATTTTCAGTAAAGGAGCAGACAAAATCTACTGCAATGTTTCTGTAATAACCCCTTATTAGCTTTCCTGAAGAAGTCTCTTAGTTGTTGATTTGCCAACCTTTCTTGTTTACTATCAATTCAAAAAAGAATTTTTTTTGTTTAAGAGCTACTTTAAAATCTTAAGTTGATGGATGTGTGAACGTACCGCTACTAAAATTCTTGCTTTTAAATCATTATTACTGTATTATATTTACGTATCAATATAAGGATTATATTATATAAAAAGGAATCAAATCTATAAGTAAGATTTAAATCCTTTTCGAAATCAAAAAGACTTTGTCAAAATCTAATATAATTTATGCTTGTCTTTTTAATATGTATCTAGTAAAAACATATTTTTTATCCATAGAATTCTGTTTTCAATGATAGGAATTAGTGTTCTAAACAAGAAACCGTACAAAGTGATCTGAAAAACCTGAGAGATATTGTATGTAGTTTGCTCATCTCCAGGTACTACAATAAAAGAGTCTTACCTTTCTAGGCAAGACTCTACTAGTTTAGTTGTATACTATTTACATGATAACTAAGAAACAGAAAACATATAACACCAAATAACAGCACCCTATTACTCCTCCTACAGCTAATACCTGTTTAACCCAACTCTTAAATTTTTGATTACTGTAAATCGCTTGCACTCTTTCCATATTTCCTCCTATTAAGCAGAACCCTTAAAGACTCTCACCTCGCTATAGTACCATTAAAAAATGAATAATAGAGATCTAATGTATAAATATGCAATATTGCATACGAAAATGTATTGTTATAATTGTAAGCGCTTACTATAATAAGGTTATAAAGATTTATTACATCTTAATACGAAAAAGAGGAGAGAATAATATGGAAATCGCAATGGCAGTTTTAAAATTTATAGGTGGAGCAATCCCATTAATTCAAGAACTACTAAAAGCATTTATGTAAATTCACTATTTAGCAATTATTTATAAAAATTATTATACAAATGATCTGTATATCAAAAATGAATTGGTTTACAGATCATTTGCGTGATCAAGGTCCCTTTAACATGACTAAGGGGCCTTTTTAAAATTTTTAAATAATTAAGGTTACGTCACATCACCATCAAGTTAGCAAAATAAAACGAAACTTTAACTTGATGGTGATGGGGTAACAGTTGTGATTTAGAGATAAGATCAGATTATACAAAGTTTTGCACGTCAGCGATACTGAAAATAAACTTCGCCTTTAGTAGCAAGAATCCCCAATAAAGATAGTCAACTTGCCTATTTAGGAATAAGAGTGTCAATTTAAATGATGCATTCTGAAACACTACTCTTCTTCTAAAATAGCGTAATAATATTCATCCCACCATTCATTCCCATGTGGTATACACTTCCTGAAATAGCCTTCTCTTCTCATTCAAATCTTCTCCATTACTCGATATGATGGGGTATTTTGTGGTTGACATGTCGCTATAATCCTATGTAATTTCATTTCCTTAAAGCCATATTCCAATGTAGCTTGTGCTGCTTCAGAAGCATATCCTTTATTGAAATATTTAGGATTGAACACCCAACCAATCTCATATGTATGCTCACCAAAATATTTATGAAAAACTATATGACCAATCAGAATATCTTTATCAATTAATACTACAGGAAAGTTCTTAGCGTTTTCACCAATGTCTTCATTCACAAAGTTTCTTGTATTTTCTTCAGTAAAAACCCCTTCAGGTATGTATTTCATAACATTGATATCTGATGTATACTCATGAACAGCTTGCCAATCTTTGAACTCAAATTTCCGTATTAATAACCTTTCTGTTTTTATAAACATTTACTTTTCCCCCTCAAAAAATTACAACTATATTTGAAATCCACATTTAACCCTTAAAACAAAAAAACTTGTAGGAATCTCTACAAGTTCTTTTTAGTTTAAGGCGAATATAAGGACCAAACAAACTATCTTACAGATTGACCGTAGAAACTTCAAGGGTAATGCTTTGACAAATATATTATATAACAAATATTAACATCTACAGAATTTATTTTTGAAAATTATGTGAATTAAGAAATAAAATAGTTTTTTCTTAGATATTATTGTTAATGACTGACGGTATCATTATATTTCATTCTGCAACTTATTTAGAAGAGCTATGTACATTTCGAAGAAGTTCTTCAATAAGTTTTGTTTTTCCATTTACCTTTGTGGCATATGTGAAATCACCATAACAATATGGATACCTAAAATTATTTTTATTTCCACCACAAGTATACATTGCTGGATTTTGATCAACTTTCATCTTAGAAAATTTTTTGGCCGAATCCTCCGAGTGTTGTTTAACTTCTTGACTAGCAATAAAATCAATATACCCTGGCCCCATATTATAGCTTTGAATAATTGTATCCATGCTAACATCTTTTTCCGTTCCATACTTGTACATTTTAACAAAGTGCTTTACCCCTTGTTTAATGCTCAAGCTTGTCTCTTGAATTTCATTTGGCTTTAATCCAAGTGATTCGGATGACTGCATTGGGTCGTTTCCCTCACCTCTACTCTCTTGGTACATAATTCCTAATAAAACTGCTGTTTTCTCTCCTAAATTATATTTTTCTAATTCTTTTTTCAAGGTAGATTCATATTGCAATACACGTTTTTCGGTGGCTAGCGCTTTATTTTTTTGAATATTGGTTTTATGATTAAAATATAGCATTCCAAGTATTATTCCTAAGCCTAAAATACTAATAAGGAACACTTTTATAATTTGTTTTTTACTTGTATCCTTCATATATTCCTCCTCGTATAAAAAATTTAATTTTTCAAAGGTAATTGGTTATTTACAAACTATGTAATGAACATCTATCTCCCGCCCTTTTTAGTCTCAAACATCAATACTTTAAGGTTTTAAGTTTAATATAAAAATTTAAAGATAAGGTAAAGATAAGATAAAGATAAAATAAAGGGTATTTTTTAGCGTACTTTAAAAGATATTGCTACAAAGGGATATATGGGACAACTTGTTGATATGAATGGACTTAGTGATAATTGAAAGGTTATTGTACAAGTTATTAATTATGGAGACATCATTCCAGAAGATTTAATCCATCTTTTCAATATGCTTTATATAAAAACTACAACATAACATATAATAAAAAACGGCGAACCCTCCACCTAGGAGAATCCACCATCACAAATAACTGATTATTTCACACCAAGTTTTTTTGCTTTCTTAGGGATCCCGTCTTCCAGCACTTCCTCCCAAGCTGTTACACCTTGAATATGATGTGATTGCATTTGAAATAGGGCTTTGGGAAGCAGCAGCTGTTCAGCAAAATTTTGATAACTCAACCGCTACAGAAGCGATGAAACAATCCTTATACTCTGTATGGAAAACTGAGGAACTTGAACAATTATTTACCTATATGAAAGAACAAAAAGAAAAAGGAAAGCCACTCACATTAGCTGGTTTTGATATGAATTTGTTTTATAAATCTTCATTCCGCTCTTATGCAAAAGAATGGTTGCAAAAAGTAAATCCTGAAGTAAAGAGTGAATTTGATACAGCAGTGTCAGAGTTGATTGAACTGGATAGGTATTACAATAAAAATAAAACATATCCCTATGATCGGTTTAAAATGGAGATACAACCCGTAATTAGCAAGTTTGAAAAGGTTAGAATGTTTATTCAGAATCATAAATCTGAATTGATTCAAGTTACACCACATCCTACGTATGATGTGAAAGTCAGAGGTGGCATCTCCTCACCTAACCTGACAGACTATTCTTTTTATATCCGAGATCAAAAAATGGCACAAAACTTCGCATGGCTAACTGAAATGCAGTATGGAAACAAACTGGCCCCCTTTAACAAGTAATAATTTGTTCTGCACCCATGTTGATAATTCTTCTGGTAATCGGAATGTAACGGAACCATGTTGCTCTTTTATAATGACATAGGGATTGCGGAATTCTTCTTGAATGCCGATTCCAATCACTTGATACAATTTCCTGCACTGACTCGGAAACAATATATTTGGAATGTCTAATGATTCAATTTCATGAAAAGAATGACGGAATCTCACATCCATTGCAAATACCATCACACCAACTCCCAGCTATACGTAAAACACAATTAGTATACCGATGAGATCTATGTTACGTGCAGAAATCCCCGTTTTCTCCCCAGACTTATCTACAAGAATAAAAAAGGAAACACAAGATATGTTCCCTTTTCACTATTTGTTTTCTACACTTTTAATTCCAATATTTCTAGATGCTGAATAGATCCGCCCCCTGGCAGGTAGACATCTTCCTCCTTCAGCAGGGATACGGAACTTTCCGTTTCTACTAGTGATGGAAGATTGCGCACGCCAAATAATAATACTTTTCCCCTATTGCCCAAATGACGTGGGGTATGCATGGAAATCGTAAGGTTGTTTATGCATGTAATTGTTCCTGTTCTTAAACATTTTCGGGTATCTATTTTTATTATGTTTTGCTTTTGTAGTATTTCTTATTTTTATTGTTTGATTGTTATGACTGGCACTTGCTCGTTTTCGGAAATTTCACTGTAACCATAATAAAGCAGAAAAAACAATAAAATAATTGTCCAAATAAATATAAACATTTTATAACTATACTTCATATGAAAAACCTCATTTTCCCTATATAAGTGAATGTACATACACCTTATAAATCCTATTACATAAATTATTGGATATTGCAGTAGTAGAGAATCATTAAGTATTAGAAATTGTTATTCATAAACACATCCAAGAAATCTTCAAAAAATATCATCTAGGCATTTTAACATTTCATAAAAATGCACAGATAATATTTTTACGTTTAGCTAAGTAATGCTTATTATGTAATAAATCCTTATCTCTATTTCACCTTAATGTTTATATGTACAAGAGTCAGTGTAGCAACTAGGCTGTACTTTAAATATGTACTCAATTGTGTGTGGGAAAGGAAACACATTTTATTTAAAGTTGTTACTTTGAACCCTTTAATTAGTTGGTAGTCTTCTTCATTCAGACAGAAAGGAAATTTAAAGTGTGCACGTATTTTCAACTCAGACTCTTTACTACACACACTCCTATACACATAAAACATCTATACCTTTCGTAACATTAAGGAAACAAAAGGAAATGATATAGAAATAATTATAACATTTCGCAACAAACTTGTAACAAAAATGTAACACAATGCATTTAATCGTACAATACTTTTTTAGCTAATTATCAACAAAGCATTGTTAATATCGTTCAAATTTAATAATGTTCCCATAAAGTAATACATATTGTTTGTGAAGTGTTTTTTCAAAATATAACGAAACCTACCATGACGGAGGAATGGTAATTCAATTTAAGAATAAATGGATTGATACCTTTCTAGCTTTTGTATCCCAATCATAGTATAGAGAGGATTATGGTTATCCAATAAATATATGTGAACATATACAAGCTAAGCCTTCTAAATAATTACTGTAACTAAAAAAAACAAGTAATTATACTTGTTTTTTTAGTTTACTTTCCAATATCGCAACAGTTTTATGTGCTCTCTTTTCCTGTCTACATTATTGGATGCATATCTTACTAAAGATAGCTTCTTTTTTTATGATTCTATTGAAGTAATTAATTGCTGACGTTCTTTATCTCTATAAATTTTCATTTCATGTTTAAACTCGTAATTTCCTACTTCAAATCTAGCCCATTCCTTACTTGTCCAATATACTACATCTACATTTTCTCTTAAGATTGCAAAACACACATCCACTAATTCATCTTCGTAAAATGGAGCTTCTTTTGCTAATTCAAAAGCAAGCACTTTTTGATCCTTAGTTTTAATTTGAAGTTCCCTAGAGGTTTGCCCTAAATACTGCCATGGCGATGGTATTGATTGAACTTGGGCATCTCCCCTATCTTGAAACTGTGATGGAGAATAATTTGTTGAAGCAAATGTAGGTTTACTTACTCCTATTGCTGTTCCTAAAACAACAGAACCAATAATAAGTTTTTTAATCATTTTTTCAGCCCCTTTAATAATTTTGGATATGCTTCATTTTTATACCACTTTCACAGTCATGTAAATGAAGATAATTTGACAGAATTCTGCGTTTTCCTCGAAAAATGTATATTAATTACACACCTTAAATTTACTAAAAGCAAAATTGTTGGTTAAGGTAAATTTTTTTGTCGTAAGTATACACTTTTTGTATAAAAATTAGTTTTTTAAATATTTGCATACTTATTGATAAAGCTTCCTGCCATACCTTATTCGAAGCCAATTTACCTCTACCTACTCACTTCGCATTCCTTGAAGAAGGAATCTTCTTGACTAAAACGTATAAAAAAGTTGGGGATTTCCCCAACTTTTTTATACGTTTATTGTCTTATTAATCCTGTAGATGTAACCCCATATGTTCTTTTCTTTCCGATATATTCCTGTTTTCCATTCTCAAGGTTAGTTAAAGTCGCGCGTGTTTTTTTCCTTTGCTGCTTCCCCTCCTATATGAGTAAATTCTATATAATCTCCCTCTTTTACAGGTACTGTTTGCGTTTCAGCATTTTGTTGTCTATTTCCCATAATTTCCTTATTGTACATAACGCTACCAGATGAGTTCTGGACTTTAATACTTGCATATGTGCTATTGAAATAAGAATGCGGTACACCAGTTTCTAATATTCGCTTTAAAACTTAGATATATTTAATATTTTTTTCACTACTATTATTAATCAAATTATAGTATTTTGTATTAAAATCTTATGATTTAGGACTAAATAACTTAATTGATCACACTATTTGACTCATAATTGTTTACCAGAAAAACGTTATGTAAACTTTCTATTTGTCAATTAGACAAAATAGTTTATTTGCTGGTACCTTATCATTAGCTAGAAAGACCCTACTAACAAAACGTAGACTCCTTTAGGTATCTAAACATTACATATATTTCAAACGTAAATTCCTCTATCGTTAACACCTGCCCAATTCCAGCGTTGTTTACAAGGATATCAAATGTAGTATCACCTATATATTTTTGAAGAGATTGATCCATCATTGAATACAATTTATTAATGCCATTAAAAGTACTTAAGTCTGCACGAATCGCAAATGCGGAACCTCCATCTTTTTAAATTTTATCCACTACACTTTCTGCTTCTTCTTTTCTTTTACTATAGTGAACAACGACTAACGCACCAGCCTGTGCCAAATGTAAGGCAATACTTCGACCTATCCCTCTACTAGCCCCTGTTACTAATGCAATTTTCCCCTTCAATTTATTCATCTCATCATCCCCTTGTTTAAAAAAATCTACTTAGTTATATCACAAGATACGCTTTGAAATGTTGCTCACTAATTTGATATCCATAAAACCAAAAGGCCCACTCATAATTATAAGAGTCGGCCTTTTCACTTCACATATTCATTAGCTTTACATACAGCATCCCTAACTGTTATGTACTTTGTACTAAGTATAATAAAGACTCTAAATGGTATTATAGGTAAAGCCAACTTAAACTAAAGTTAATTCATATACATTTTGCTTAGAGTCTCTGCCTTTAAACAGTTCATTTAGGATTCTATGCATATATTCAATAAAATTTCAGCAATGCCTGTATTTTTCATCTTTCATATTTTTCTTTGTTAGCTATGAGTATACTTAAAAAACTAAAAACTATTTGATAATCTTTTAGAATCTAACTTTCTTTTAATACTATTTGCTATTTCTTCAATATTTTCATTTAGAAAGAAATGATTACCTTCAAAAGAATGAAAAGTACACGTTTTACTTGTGTATCGTTCCCATTTTATTACTTGATCATATGTAGTAAATTCATCATTTTCCCCATTAAATATAAGAAAATCAATATCACATGGTTGTGTATTTTTGTCATGAATATACGTCTCAACGATTTTAAAATCTGCTCTTAGAATAGGGAGAAAAATCTCCATTAATTCTTCTGATTGCAGTACCCCAGATGGTGTACCTCCCATTGCAATAACTTCTCTTTTAAATTGCTCATTAGAAAGATTATGTCGGATATTTTTTATTTTACTATTTGGATGATTTCTACCGGACAAAACAAGAAATTCAGGCGATACGTTTTTAGAATCTTTTATTTTTCTGGCTACTTCATAGGCGATCAAACTTCCCATGCTATGCCCGAATAGAATGTAGGGCGAATCATCTATCTGCATAACTATTTTATTGTAGACATCATTTACTGCCTCTTCCATACTTTGGTACAAGTTTTCTTCAATTCTATATCCTCTACCAGCTAACTCTATCGGGACTACCTCAATATATGGATTAAAGTGATTTTTCCATTTTGCGTAACTAAACGCAGATCCCCCAGCATGTGGAAAGCAAAAAAGTTTAGTCTTCTGCATTGATTTTCTCCTTACTTTCAAATTTGTATATATTTTGGCAAATTGCATAAATGTCTTTAATTATTATCTCTTGCGGAAATTCATCCCTTGTTGCACAAGCAGATAACTTATAATTTGGATCAATGTTATATTGTTTAAAGTAAAAGTTTTTAGGTATATTCTTGTATGAAATTAAAGTTCGTGATTCTTTTTTTATAGAGAATGAATTTAATGGGGTATAAAGCCCTTTTCCAATCGTTTTTATATAGCTTTCTTTTAATGTCCATAAATCAAAAAAACAATTAATTTGTTCATCAGAATTCATATTAGATATATCATAAAATTCATCCGCTGAAAAAAATTCTTTTGCTAATTTAAGAGCCTCTATCTCTGAAATCTTTTCTATATCAATACCCACATTAAAATTAGCAGTAGTACAAACCACCCATTCTCCTGAATGTGACAGATTAAAATGAAAGTCAGAAAAATTTTCAACAAAAGGTTTTCCATACTCATTATATTTAAATCTAATTTCTTCATTATTAATTTTATACTTTTGGCAGATTAGAGATCGGATTAGTAAATCCCCTATCAGGGTCCTATTAACGTCACATGAGTTTAATAAACGCTTCATTCGTTCTTTCTTCTCATTTGAAACTAAGTTACTAAGTTGCTTAAACAAATGACTTTCAATATTCTTTGGTATTTTCACAGCTTGAATGTGTATGATAAATCACTTCCTTTTTTAAAAGATGGCTTCATATATGTGCGTTACATAAATTCAAATTAACTTTATTAAATTGCAAATACAATAGAAAAGGTGCATATTTACATATCAATGAAAATATGCACCTTTCCTCAGTAATATCATCAGGCATTCGCTTCTATTACAAAGATTTCTATGTCTCTACCAATTACTTTTTACATTATCCTCTTAAAAAGTAATACTCTTGATATATTCATTATTGCCTACACTTTATTTGCAGTTATTAGGCTGCCCTTTTCGTTCATAGCGTTGCATCTTTTGCACTCTCTACTTTTCAGTTAATGAAAGGGATGTTTCTTTTATCCCTTCAAATTCATTTAATAGGTACTTAGCTATCTTTTCAACTGCGGGGAAGTCTACTATTTCCTCATGTGATCCAGGGACAGAATACTTATTTACTCTTCCTTTTAATAAATGTCCCCAATCTGTAAACAACTCTTTTCCTTCCTCAGCACTAAAATAGAGAACTTCTCCAGAGTATGGTATTAAATCATGATCTGCCATTATGTTCAGGCATTTCCTATGAGCATTGATAACTTGCTTCAAATTCATAAGATCTGCATCAGGCGGGAGTACTCCTTCCATAATTAATCGCTCTACAAGCATATCTTGTTCATGGAAGAGGCCTTCCCCCTGCTCAGTAAGATCTCTAGGAATGAAATGCTCATATATATATGAGAGCATATCCTCCGTTGTTTTATAGTCCTGCTCTGAAGGTACTTTAGTATCCATTAGTATCAACAACTCAACTTCCTCACCTTGATTCTTTAGTACAGTTGCGATTTCATAAGCAATCGCACCGCCTAAAGACCATCCTCCAAGACGATATGGACCTTCTGGCTGGACACGTTTGATTTCTTCAATGTAAAGTTGAATTACTTCCGGCAAGGTCAATTCATCAATTTCTCCCTTTTCTATAAGAGGATTCTGTAAACCATAAAATGAACAATGGTTCTTAAGTAATCTTGCTAGTTGAATGTAACAGAATACATTCCCCATAAACGGATGAACACAGAAGAAAGGGCTTTTTTCTGATTCTTGTAGTGGAACTAGCGCTGCTACTGATTTCGTCATATCATGCTTATCACGAATAAGGCATGCGATTCCTTCCAATGTTGGATTCTTAATCAATGTTGACACCTTAATCTCTTTTCCAAACTTCTCCCTAATTTTTGAAACTAATTTAATTACAAGGAGAGAATGTCCTCCTCTATTAAAGAAATCATCATTTACATAGACATCTTCTATCTGTAACACATCCTGCCAGATTTTAATCAACTGATATTCAATTTCATCCCTTGGAATGATTGGTGTAGAGAAGTTATTTTCTCTATGAATAGTTAAATTGTTCAATGCCTTTCGATCAACTTTGCCATTTGTTGTAAGAGGAATCTCGTCTACCTTAATAAAGTGAGCGGGAACCATATAATTTGGTACTTGTGTCTTGAGATACTCACGCCACTCATGCATACTACCATCTCCAACTACATAAGCAACCAATCTCTGCTCTCCTAATTTATCCTCTGTTACCAAAACTACTGCTTCTTTTACCAATGGATGCCTCTCTATACTCGCTTCAATCTCTTCAAGTTCAATACGAAAGCCCCTAATTTTCACTTGATTATCAATTCTTCTCAAGTAATCTAAATTACCATCAGGTAAATAACGAACCAAATCTCCCGTACGATATAAACGTTCTTCTTCCTTAAATGGATGACGGATGAATCGCTCTGCTGTTAATTCTGGGCGATTCAAGTATTCTCTCGCTATACCTGCACCCCCAATATATAGCTCACCTGTTACACCAACTGGAACAGGTAACAAATTTTTATCCAATACATAAGTTTGAACGTTCGGCAACGGACGTCCAATTGTTACTCTCTTACTATCTTTTTTGATATGATAGCATGTTGCATCAACCGTACATTCTGTAGGACCGTATACGTTATAAAAATCAATCTTTTCAGTCTCTACTAGCTGTTCCCATAATGACGGCATGATTGCTTCACCACCGACCAATATCTTGCTTGGTACATGAACATCAGCACTTATTTCTAGCAATCCTCCATCTATTAGTAATTGAAGTAATGAAGGTGTCATATCAAACATTTCCAATTTATTCTCCCTAATATAGGACACAAATTGTTCTGGATTAGTGCGAACTTCACTTGGAATAATATATAAACTTGAACCATAAAGCAGCATTTGTAATTGCTGAATAGATACATCAAAGGCAATTGATGCATTCAAACCAACGCGCATATTACTAGGTATCTCATGTGAGAAAACTTCTTTTTGTAAACCATATGATAAGTTTATTACAGAATGGTGCTGTACTAAAGCTCCCTTTGGATTCCCTGTCGAACCAGAAGTGTAGATAACATACGCTAAGTTTTCCCCTGTTACCTCACATATTGGTGAAAGTTTGCTTTCTTGAGAAAGCATTGCTTGGTCCCTATCTAGGCAAACTGTCTTAATGTCTTTAGGAATCCAACCTAGTAATACTTCATTTGTAACTAACACTTTAATTCCTGTGTCTTCTAAAATATATTGTAGGCGGCTTTCCGGATTCGATGGATCTAATGGAACATAGGCTGCTCCAGCCTTCCAAATTCCCATGAGACCAACAACCATCTCAACTGAACGCTCAAAGCAAAGGCCAACTAATGACTCTGTCCCAATTCCACATTTCTGTAAATGATGGGCTAATTGATTAGCTCTTTCATTCAGCTCTCGATATGTTAGTTGCTGTTTTTCATCTACCACTGCCAACGCGTCAGGCGTACGATTTACTTGCTCTTCGAATAGTTGATGGATTGCATTCTCACGTGGATAGGATATAGTATTATTATTCCATTCTTCCAATAGCTTTCTTTGTTCAGCTTCCGTAATATATACTAGCTCCGATAGATTTTGATCAATGTTTTTGAGCATTTGCATTAACACTTTGTGTAAATGACCCAGCATTCGTTCAATGGTTACTCTATTAAACTTACTACGGTCATACATTAACTTTAACGATAACTGGATTCCTGGAACTACAGCTAACCCTAATGGGTAGTGGGTTTGTTCTACCCCTTCCAATTCACCAATTTCCAGATTTTCTGAAGACTCCTCTTTCACTGGATAATTTTCAAACACATATAAACTATTGAACAGCGGTATTCCTCTAGGAACTTCACTCCACCCCTGAATCTCTGTCAAAGAAGCATACTCATATTGTCTTCTTTCTATCTCTTCCTCTTGTATCTTCTGCAACCAATCTATTAATTTTATATCATCCATCAATTGAATTCGCGTCGGTGACGTTGTAATGAAAGGACCTACGATGTTTTCAACATCAATAATCTCCGTAGAACGCCCTGAGCTTGTTACACCAAAAACAATGTCATTTTCTCCACTATATCGGCTCATGAGATATGCCCATGCACCTTGAATTACTGTACTCAAAGTAAGTTTATTGCGTTTCGCCCATCCTTGTAACGCTTGAGTCTGCTCTTCTGATAAATACGTAACCTTCTCTGTGTAACCTTTTTCTTCCTCTTTACTTTCTAAGCCCAGCAAAGTTGGCGCAGTAAAACCTTTTAGCTTCTCTCTCCAGAATTGTTCCGCCTGCTCCTTATCTTGCTCTCTTAACCATTGGATATATTTCTTATATGGTGAGGACTTAGGTAACTTCACAGCTTCTCCATTCATTCTCTTCTGATAGACTGTAAGTAATTCATTAAATACTAATGGTAAACTCCATCCATCCAGTAAAATATGGTGATGGGTCCAAACAATCCGATATTCTTCCTCACCTTCTTGAATGACTGTTACCCGCATCAATGGTGCTTCATCAAATTGGAAGGCTTGTTTTCGATCTAATGCCAAAAAGACTTTTCTTTTTTCCTCTATCTCTTCACTTGTCATTGTACGCCAGTCTTCTTTGTTCACTTTAAATGGGATATTTTCATACACCACTTGTACAGGTTTTTCAATTCCGTCCCATACAAATGCTGTACGAAAAATTTCATGCCGCTGAATTACAGATTTCCACGCCTGCTCAAATGTAGGAATATTCATTTTTCCTCGAATCATAAAACTCAATTGCACTATATACGGTGCAACATGTTCATCCCCTTGGTCATGCAATGTGTGGAAAATCATACCTTCTTGCAAAGATGATAGTGGATATAAATCAGTAATCTGATTGTTCTTTCCACGATGCATTTTGTTTAGTACATTTGTCAAACCTTCTTGGCTAAGATTAGCCATTGCAAAATCCGAAATGGTCAGTGCAGATTCTCTATCTGAAAATTGAATCAATGTACTCAGTTGATATAGCATATTCTGTGCAATACTTTGAATCGTTGATTTGGCAAATTGTCCAACATTGTATACCCAAGTGAACTGAAGTTTTCCATCCGTTACAACCCCAATTACATCAATTACATGCGATCGCTTGGAACCGGCAGCATGATCTAAACGCTTAAATTCGTTCTCCGGAATAAACATTGCATCGTTAGAAAACATTTGGTCAAATTGTCCAAGATAGTTAAAACTAATAGACGGTGTATATTGGGAGCTTAATTGCTCACACATTGTTGCGTTCATGTAACGCAACACCCCATAATCAACACCCTTATTAGGAATTTTGCGAACTTGTTCTTTAACTGCTTTTAATGCTTCAATTGGCGTATTAGCACTAGTAATATTTAAATGAACTGGGTAAATACTTGTAAACCATCCCACAGTTCTCGATAAATCAACATCTTCAATAATCTCTTCTCGACCATGTCCCTCTAAATCTACGCTCAATGTCGGCTGCCCCGTACATGCTGCCGTAGCTTGTACCAATGCTGCTAATAATACTTCATTGATTTGGACACGGTGAGTGCTTAAAGTCTCTTGCAATAACATACGGGTCTCATTCTCATTTAACACCACAGTAATTTCCTCAGTTACTGCGCTTACTGGATTACTTATAGTACCATCTACCGGCAATTTAACTACGTCTTGTTCAGCCTGCTCCTCCCAGTAATGTAGCACTTCTTTTGATAGTCCAGTTTCAGCGTAATGATGTAATTTCTCCGACCATTCTTTAAAAGATGTACTCTTCATAGGTAATTGAATTTTCTGACCTTGGACTACTTGCGTATATGCTGTTTGCAAATCTTCCAATAAAATTCGCCAAGAAACACCATCCACGGCTAAATGATGAATTGTCCAAAATAATCGGCCAGCGTGCTCACCTTCATCAAAATACACCATTCTCATTAGCGGACCATCATGTAAATTCAAACTTTCTTGTGCAACATTAATCTCTTTTTGAATAACCTGATGCCAATCAGCTTCCGGTACTTCGTCTAATGAAATGACAGTAAGCATCAATTGTTCTTCTATTCCTTCATTCCACTGTTTCCAAACCCCATTAGGTAAACGTTCATATCTTAAACGCAGAGCATCATGATGAAGTAGAAGGTTACCTGCCGCCTTTTCCAGTGATCCTATGTCCAATTTCTCTTTCGTTCTAAAGAACATGGATTGATTCCAATGATGTGGGTTAGGATGATTTTGTGCAAAAAACCTTTGCTGAATAGGTGTAAGTATCGTCTCTCCAGTTATAATTCCCTGTTCAGCTTGTACACCTTGTTCTTCTTTGACTACTTGCGCCAACTCAGCAATCGTTTGGTGTTCAAATATTTGTTTTGGTGTCAATTGTAAACCAGCTTGCTTCGCGCGCGAGACAATCTGAATGCTAAGAATTGAATCTCCACCAATTTCAAAGAAGTTATCATTCATACCAATACGTTTTGAACCTAGCACACGTTCCCAAATGATAGAAAGCTTATGTTCACGTTCATTTCTTGGGGGCACGTATCCTTCTTGTGTTCCTTGATAATCTGGTATAGGTAACGATTTCCGATCAATCTTTCCATTTATGGTTAGCGGTAATTCTTTCATTTCGACAAAGTAGGAAGGTATCATATGGATTGGCAGTTTTGTTTTAAGATACTCTCGCCATTCTTCTAAACTGCCTTCGTCCACTACATAAGCTACCAGCCTCTTATCTCCCGACTGATTTTCCCTAACCATTACAACTGCCTCTTTTACCAAGTCATGCTCTTGTAAAGTCGACTCAATCTCTCCAAGTTCAATTCGAAATCCTCTAATCTTCACTTGATTATCCATTCTTCCTAAGTAGTCTATATTACCATCAGGAAGATATCTCACAAGATCACCTGTTCTATATAACCTCTCGCCTTCTTTGAATGGATGAGAAATAAATCGTTCGGATGTTAACTCTGGACGATTCAAGTACCCCCTTGCTAGACCTGCTCCTCCGATATAAAGTTCCCCCATCACACCAACTGGAACTGGCAACCTATTTCTATCTAATACATAAGTGTGGATGTTAGGCAATGGACGCCCAATTGTTACTCTCTTACTATCTTTTTTGATATGATAGCATGTTGCATCAACCGTACATTCTGTAGGACCATATACATTATAAAACTGTATTTTATCAGTCTCTACTAGCTGTTCCCATAATGACGGCATAATCGCTTCGCCGCCAACCAATACCTTACTTGGAACATGAACACCATCGTACGTTTCTAACAATCCGGCATCTATAAGTAATTGAAGCATTGAAGGTGTTATATCAAAGACTGCTAACTTGTTCTCCCTAATATAAGCTACAAACTGTTCCGGATCACTTCGTACTTCATTCGGAATAATATACAAACTTGAACCATAAAGCAGCATTTGTAATTGCTGGATAGATGCATCAAAGGCAATTGACGCATTTAAACCGACATGCATGTTAGATGGTATCTCATGTTCGAAAACCTCTTTTTGTAAACCATACGACAAGTTTAGTACAGAATGATGCTGTATCAAGACACCCTTTGGATTCCCCGTTGATCCTGAAGTATAGATAACATACGCTAAGTCTTCTCCTGTTACTTCACATTTTGGTGAAAGAATGCTTTCTTGCGAAATCATTGTTTGATCCCTATCTAGACAAACTATCTTGATTTCTTTAGGTATCCAATCTTTCAATGACTCGTTCGTAACTAATACTTGGATTCCAGTGTCCTCCAAAATATATCGTAGGCGACTTTCTGGATATGATGGGTCTAATGGAACATAGGCTGCTCCAGCCTTCCAAATCCCCATAATACTAACAACCATCTCAATTGAACGCTCAAAGCAAAGTCCAACCAATGATTCATTCCCAATTCCGCATTGCTGAAGATAGTGGGCCAATTGATTAGCTTTTTCATTCAGCTCTCGATACGTTAACTGCTGTTTTTCATCTACCACTGCTACCGCATCAGGTGTACGATTTACTTGCTCTTCAAACAGCTGATGAATTGTACTTTCCTGTGGATATGCTACAGCACCATTATTCCACTCTTCCAACTGTTTTTGCTGTAATCCTGATAATATAGGCAACTTAGCTAATGATTTATCAGGATTCTCCACGATTACATTCAACCAGTTCCCAAAATGTTCAGCCATGGATTCAATAGTTAAGCTGTCAAATAAATCAGTTCTATAAACAAAAGTAAGTAATAAACCCTCTTCCACTTCTGCAGCAGTTAAACTTAAATCAAACTTAGCGATCGGAGCATTACTTTCCATTACTTCTATATTTCTTCCATGTAGTTCTGGTAGCTTCTGTCCCGTATTTTGCAAAGTAAACATGGTTTGAAAAATCGGAGAATGGCTTGTATTTCGTTCAGGTTGGATAACCTCTACAATTTTCTCAAACGGAACATCTTGATACTCATACGCCTTCAATGCTTTTATCCGTACTTGAGATAACAACTCTTGAAATGCCGGTGCATTACTTAAATCAGCTCGATAAACCAAAGTGTTGACAAAGAAACCAATTAGCCCCTCAATTTCTCGATAATTTCGATTTGCAATTGGGCTACCAACAATAATATCCGTTTGTCCCGTATAACGAGCAAGGAAACTTTGATACGATGCCAATAAGGTCATGAAAAGTGTGGCCCCTTCTTGACGACTTAGTTCGTTTAATTTATCCAGTAATGAGCGTGACAACAAAACATTATGAGTTAATCCATGATGGGTTTGCACTGGCGGACGCGGACGATCCATTGGCAACATTAAGACTGGTAACTCACCAGATAATTCTTCCTTCCAATATGCAAGCTGTTGATATAGTACTTCATCTTTCAACCAGTCTCTTTGCCACTGAGCAAAATCGGCATATTGAACTGGTAGTGGTTGCAGCTCTGCTTGTTTTTCACCAATCGCATTCTCATAAAATGCCATCCATTCTTGAAGCAAGATTTCCATCGACCACCCATCCGAGATAATATGATGCATATTACACAGAAGAACCCATTCTTCTTCTGAAATTCTTATGAGTTTCCCACGGAATAATGGCCCTTGTTCTAAATCAAATGGAGATTCGACTTCAGTTTGAATCCATTGCTCCAACTTTCTTTCTCGCTCCTCTAATGAAAGCTTAGTTAAGTCCATTTGCAGAAGCGGACGAAAAACGTACGGTTGAATCTGCTGCACAGGATGGCCATCCTCTTCATAAAATACAGTCCGCAAAGATTCATGACGCTCTATCAACTGATTCCATCCCAACTCCAATGCCTCAGGTAACCAATTCCCTGTAAGACGGCATACCATTGGCATATTATAAAGTGCACTATTAGGTGCAAATTGATCAATAAACCATAAGCGCTGTTGGGCATAAGATAGTGGAATATTATTTCCACGTTCCATCGGCACCAATGGTGGAATTTCTCGTTTTTCATTCCCCTTACGTAACTGATCCATTCGTTTCGCTAATGCCTCGATCGTTGAATATTCGAACAGTTCACGTACTGGCAATTTGATTTGAAAGACTTCCTGTAAGCGTGAGACCACTTGTGTAGCAAGTAGAGAGTGACCACCAAGCTCAAAGAAAGAATCCTGAACACCAATGTCTCCTATTCCTAGCACTTGACTCCACACTGAAGCGATAAGTTCTTCCAGCGGAGTTCTTGGGTATACAGTATTTTCAGCGGATTGTTCACTAAGTATAGGCAATGCCTTCAAATCAAGTTTTCCATTCGGTGTAAGTGGTAAAAATTCCATCTCAATAAAGTTTGTTGGAACCATGTAATTTGGTAAATGTGTTTGTAGATGTTCTCGCCATTCATGGACACTTCCTTCACCAACTACATAAGCTACTAATCTCTTATCACCTTGATTATCCTCTCGTACCAATACAACTGCTTCTTTCACAGAAGAATGTGCCTGCAAAACAGCTTCTATTTCTCCCAATTCAATCCGGAAACCACGAATTTTTACTTGGTCATCTATACGTCCATGGAACTGGAGATTACCATCAGAAAGATAACTTGCTTTGTCTCCTGTATAATAGAGACGTTCTCCTGACTTGAAAGGATGTGGAATAAATTTTTCCTTTGTAAGATCCGGACGATTAGCATATCCACGTGCAAGACTCTTCCCTCCAATATAGAGATCTCCAATTACGCCAATTGGTACTAGCTGAAGATGAGAATCTAACACATAAACTTCTGTATTTGCAATCGGTCGACCAATCGATGGCGTACCTGTTGTCACTCCTACAGGTACATAACAATCTGTGGTAACAACGGTATTTTCCGATGGACCATACTGATTAATTACCGCAAAAGGAATATCGTTAGATGGGTACTGCGTTAATTGATCCCCACCAGTAATGATAAAACGAAGATCCGTTTTATCTGGCCAAGATAATTTCAAGAGCCTTTCCAGAATAGGCGTAGGTGCAAAGCTAGCTGTTATTCGTGAATCAATGAGCCAGTCCCTTAGTGCTTCTGGATTAATTCTCAGTTCCTCTGTTGACAAGTAGAGTGCTGCGCCAGCAGTTAGATACGGCCAGATCTCCTGGACAGCCGAATCAAAAGCAACCCCTGCAATCTGAGTCGCACGATCCTCTGCTGAAATATGATAAACTTCCTGATGCCAAGAAACCATATTCATTAATGAGCGATATTCAACCATTACACCCTTCGGTTTTCCTGTAGAACCAGAGGTATAAACAATATAGGCTAAGTTCTCTGGATTTATTTGACGTGTAGGTGCGATTACGCTTTCCACCGTTAATTCTTCTAACCTCACCATTTCGACGTGTGCGAAATGTCCGTCTTGTCCTTCCGCCGTCACTACAAATTGAATTCCTGCATCTTCAATCATGTATTCTAACCTTGATTTTGGATACAACGGATCTAAAACGACATAAGCTCCACCAGCTTTTAAAATGCCTAGTAAACTTACCATCAGCTCAGCTGATCTCGGAAGATAAACCCCTACCACTGACTCTGGGGCTACTCCCTTTCGCTGTAAAACATTTGCCAACTGATTTGCTTGTGTATCCAATTCACCATAAGTCCACTGTTTTGTTTGATCAACTATCGCAATCGCATCAGGACGCCTTGCTACTTGCTCCTCAAATTTGTCGCAAATAAGACCCTGATGGGACATTTCCATTACAGTGTCATTCCATGTTTCTAATAACAAAGTACGCTCGGTTTCTGATAGCATGCTCAGGTCATGCAACGGATTTTGTGGGCGATGAGAAACTTCATGTAGCCATTTCTCAAAGTGTCCTGCCATCCGTTCAATAGTAGTAGCATTGAATAAATCCTTATTGTACTCAAAAGTAAAAAGTAATCCCTCTTCCGTCTCAACTGCCATTACACTTAAATCAAACTTTGCAATTGGACTATGGCTTTCTATCATCTCAATACTTCTACTAGATAACACCGGTAACTCTTGTTTCATATTTTGCAAGATGAACATAGTCTGGAAAATTGGCGAATGACTTGTACTTCGCTCCGGTTGCACAACTTCTACAATTTTTTCAAATGGAATATCTTGATATTCATACGCCTTCAATGCCTTTTGACGAACCTGATACAGTACATCTTGAAATGTCGGTCTACCACTCAAATTAGCTCGATAAACCAGCGTGTTAACGAAGAAACCAATTAGTCCTTCAATTTCTCTATAATTCCGATTCGCAATTGGGCTTCCGACCAGAATATCTTCTTGTCCCGTATAACGAGATAGAAAGCTTTGATATGCAGCTAAAAGCGTCATGAAGAGCGTAGCCCCTTCTTTTCGACTAAGTTCATTCAATTTATCATGTAGCGTGCTTGGCAGAACCATAGTGTATGTCGACCCGTGATGAGTTTGTATTGCGGGACGCGGGCGATCCACAGGAAGTTGGAGTACAGGAAGCTCCCCAGACAATTCTTCCCTCCAATATTGGAGTTGTTGATCAAGCACCTCCTCCTTTAACCATCCTTTTTGCCACTGAGCAAAGTCGGCATATTGAACCGGTAATGGTTCAAGTTCCGCTACCTTTCCATCCGTTGCTTTCTCATAAAATGCCATCCATTCTTCAAGTAGGATTCCCATTGACCATCCATCTGAAATGATATGATGTAGAGTACAAAGGAGTATCCATTCTTCCTCTCCCACGTGCAAAATACTTGTCCTGATTAATGGACCCTCTGTTAAATCAAATGGTACTTCTGTTTCTTGTTGAATTAAACGTTTAACTTCTTCTTCTTGATCTTCAGAAGAAAGCATAGTTAAATCCGTTTTCGGAATTGATTGAAAAGCATACGGTTCAATTTGCTGTACGGGTTGACCATTCACCTCTTGAAAGACCGTCCGCAGTGATTCATGACGTTCTATTAGTTGATTCCATCCCGTTTCCAATGCTTCAAGTAGCCAATTCCCTGTAAGACGGCATACCATTGGCATATTGTAAAGGGCACTATTAGGTGTAAATTGATCAATAAACCATAAACGTTGTTGGGCATAAGATAGTGGAATAGCTTCTCCTCGTTTCATTGGTATTAGTGGCGGAATCTCTCGTTTTTTATCTCCTTTACGTAACTGTTCTAATCGCTTTGCCAGTGACTCCACCGTTGTATATTCAAATAGTTCACGTACTGGTAATTCGATTTGAAAAATTCTCTGTAAACGTGACACTACTTGAGTAGCTAGTAGTGAATGACCACCGATTTCAAAAAAGGAATCCTGAACACTAATATTTTTTATTCCTAACACTTGGCTCCAAACTGAAACGATGAGCTCCTCCACTGGTGTTCGTGATGAAGTAATATCTTCACTTATGAACTGTTCTTCTAATTCCAATAATGCTTTCCGATTCACTTTACCATTTGGAGTGAGTGGCATACCTTCAATTTGGAAAAAGTATGCCGGAACCATATAATGTGGTAATTGCTTCTTGAGATATTCACGCCATTCTCCAGCATCCCCTTCACCCACTACATAAGCTACTAACTGCTTATCTCCTGGTCGTTCTTCCTTCACCAACACGACTGCCTCTTTTACAGATGAGTGATCATGTAAAGCTGCTTCAATTTCTCCCAATTCAATTCGGAATCCTCTAATTTTAACTTGGTTATCTATTCTTCCAATATATTCTAAGTTACGATCATTCATATATCTCACCAAGTCACCCGTTCGATATAATCGTTCCCCGTCCTTAAAAGGATGCGGAATAAAACGTTCAGTAGTTAAATCCGGTCGATTGAAGTAGCCACGTGCCAATCCTACTCCTCCAAGGTAAAGTTCCCCTGCCACACCAATCGGGACCACTTGTTGATATTGATCTAACACATACAACTCTGTATTATCAATTGGACGACCAATCGGAATAATCATTGCTTCTTTTTCTAAATCACAATCGTAATAAGTCACATCCACAGTCGCTTCAGTAGGACCATACAAGTTAATTAACTTTGTTTGCTGAACATTGTAAAAGATCCCCTTAAACCGGCGAACATGCTCAGTGTTTAACGCTTCTCCACTAGTAAAAACTTGAATTAAAGACGATACATCCCTTTTCGAATTATATAGTTCCATATAATCTAAGAAAGTAGATAACATCGACGGAACAAAGTGTATGGTGGACACGCGATATCGTTCAATATACTCCTCAATCACCGCAGGATCTTTCTCTCCTCCTGGTGGAAGTAAACAAACACGTGCTCCTACAAATGACCACCAAAATAATTCCCATACAGAAACATCAAATGAAAACGGTGTCTTTTGTAGGATTGTATCCTCCTCGGACAATGGGTATTTTTTCTGCATCCACTGTAGGCGGTTGATAGCGGAATGATGTTCAATCATTACCCCCTTTGGATTTCCCGTCGAACCCGAAGTGTATATAATATAGGCCAAGTTATTTGCTGTTACTCCACTTACCGGAGCTAAATTACTCTCTTTAGAAATCATCACTTGATCCCGGTCTAAACAAATTGCTTGAATATCTTTAGGTAACCAGTCCTGTAGTGCCTCTTTTGTTAACAGCACTTGAATTTGTGAATTCTCCAAAATATATCTCAGGCGGTTTTCAGGATAACTTGGGTCCAGTGGGACATAAGCCCCACCTGCCTTCAAAATCCCAAAGAGACCGATAATCATATCAGGAGAACGTTCAATACATATACCAACCAATGATTCAGGTCCGATACCTCGTTTTTGTAGAAAATGTGCCAATTGATTCGATTTTTCATTTAGTTCTTGATACGTTAGCTTTCCACCCTCATAAACTACCGCCACTGCGTCAGGTGTCCGTGCAACTTGCTGCTCAAATAGCTCATGAATCATACAATCATGACCATAAACTACGTCCGTATCATTCCATTCTTCTAGGAGTTGTTTTTGCTCAGTATCCGATAACATTGACAGCTTTGTATATGATTCATCTGGATGATACGTGATTTCATTTAGCCAGTTCTCAAAATGTCCTGCCATACGTGCAATGGTACTACTATCAAATAAATCCGTGTTGTATTCAAATGAGACGAATAGACCTTCTTCCACTTCATAGGCAGTTAAGCTCAAATCAAATTTAGCAATAGACATATTACTTTCTACCATTTCAATACTTCTATCAGGCAAATCTAGTCGTTCTTGTTTTATATTCTGTAGCGTAAACATGGTCTGAAATATAGGAGAATGACTCATGCTTCGTTCAGGTTGCACAGCTTCTACCACTTTTTCAAATGGTATATCTTGATATTCGTAAGCTTTTAACGCCTTTTTCTTTGTTTGGTTCAAAATCTCCCGAAAAGTAGGGGTGCCACTCAAATCTGATCGATAAACCAACGTATTAACAAAGAAACCAATTAATCCTTCTACTCCCTTATGGTTCCGATTTGCAATCGGGCTACCAACTAGAATATCTTTTTGTCCCGTATAACGAGCAAGAAAGCTCTGGTATGCGGCCATTAAAGTCATAAATAAAGTAGATCCTTCTTGTCGACTTATATCCTTCAATTGACTGAGCAATTTATAAGGAAAAATCACATGATGCGCAGCCCCAGAGTAAGTCTGCTTAACCGGTCGAGGTCGATCCACTGGCAGTTGTAAGATAGGAAGCTCACCAGACAATTCTTCCTGCCAATACGTAAGCTGACGATTTAGCACATCACCTTGCAACCACCCCTTTTGCCACTTCGCAAAGTCTGCATATTGAATAGATAATGAACTTAATTTAGCAGGATTTCCGCCCGTTTCTTCTTCATAGAAAGCAAGGAATTCATTCATGAATATACCAATGGACCAAGCATCAGAAATAATATGATGCATCGTACACAGTAATAACCATTCATCCTTCTCTAATTGAACAAGCTGATTACGAATTAAAGGACCATTCATTAAATCAAATGGTTCTTGCGCTTCTCTCGCAATTAAACTATCTACCTCTTTTTCTTTTACTTCTAGAGGAAGTTGAGAGTAATCCCTTACAGGTAATGCTCTAGGAAGGAATTCGACAATTTGTTGCACAGGCTGTTCTCCTATTTCTTTAAAAACAGTTCGTAATGATTCATGACGTTCAATGAGTCGATTGAATCCCTTCTCTAATGCTTCAGGTATCCAATTTCCTTTTAGATGCCATACGGTTGGAATATTATATAAAGAACTGTTTGGGTTAAATCTGTCCATAAACCACAAACGTTGTTGTGCATAAGACAACGGGAGTGCTTCTTTATTCTCCTTTTTTTGCATTTGCTTCTGAAGCCATGCTCTCTTCTCAGGAGAAAGTGAACTCAGCTTTGCAAGTAAATCACTTCTCATTTTTTTACCCCTTCCTCAATCAAATTACTCTCAAATATCCCTTGTGCTTCTTCCTCTGATAACTCTTCTAATTGCTTAAGCAGTTCCAGTAATTCTTCATCATTACTCACTTCTGCTTCTTTTTGAATATAATCTTGAAGGCTTATATTCTCCTTACTATCATTCTGCATTTCTTGATTTTTGTTATCGAGCAATTGATCAATCTGTTCTGCCAATTGCTGCACCGTATGAAACATAAATAAATCATGCAATGGTATCTCGATTCCAAAAGCCTCTTTAAGATTGGAAACAGCTTGCGTAGCAAGTAATGAATGTCCACCAATTTCAAAAAACGAATCTTGAATTCCGATGTTTTCCATGCCTAAAACTTCATGCCATATTGAAACAATTGTTTTTTCCGTAGACGTACGAGGAGCAATATAACAACTCGCTATCTCCTGCTTCTCTGGTGCTGGTAAAGCCTTCCTATCAATTTTTCCATTAGGAGTGAGTGGAAATGCATTTAATCCAACAAAATAGGATGGAATCATATAATTTGGTAGTTGGTCCTTGAGATAATCACGCCACTTTTGAGAATCACCGTCTCCTACAACATAGGCAATCAAACGTGGATCGCCAGGATAATCTTCCCGCACCATCACAATAGCTTCGTTAACTAATGTATGCTTTTGTAATACCGCTTCGATTTCTCCTAGTTCAATCCGGAACCCACGAATTTTCACCTGATGATCAATTCGTCCGACATACTCCAAATTTCCATCCGGCAAATACCTTACTAGATCTCCAGTCCGGTATACTCGCTCGTCTTCTTTAAACGGATGCGGTATAAATCGATTTTTCGTTAAGTCAGGGCGTTTTAAATATCCACGTGCTAACCCTGATCCACCAATGTACAACTCACCAACTACACCAATTGGAACCATTTTTTGTTCAGCACTCAATACATATACTTCTGTATTGAAGATTGGTTTACCAATTGGTGGTACCCTATGCATGACACCCTTTTCTAATTCCAGATACGTGGAATACGTAGTATCTTCAGACGGTCCATATAAGTTGAACACCTTCTCAATCGTACTTCTCTCGTATAAATCTTGAACAAGCGGATATGGTAACGGTTCTCCAGCCAAATTCATTACCTTTACTGAAGAAGGAATTGTTTTTGCTCGAACCAGTTCCTTTGCTGCCGATGGCACAGTATTAACCAAAGTCACACCCTTGGTAGACAACTTGTCTAGATGTAGAGCATTTTCAGCGACAATCACCTTACCACCCATCGTTAAGGGAACAAATACTTCAAAAACGGATAAATCAAAAGATAGTGAAGTTGAAGCTAATACTCCCGCTAATTCCTTTCGAGAATACGTATGATGCGCCCAATGAATCATTGTTACTGTATTCCTGTGCTCAATCATTACTCCCTTTGGATTTCCCGTGGAACCTGAAGTATAGATAATATAGGCTAAGTTATCACCCGTCACTTCACTCGTGCATACCGTAGTAACTTCTTGTTCTATTTCTGCTCGATTACGATCAATACAAATGACGTTAACGAATGTAGGTATAACCATTTTTTGTTGTAACTTTTCCTGTGTCACCAGTACCTTTATTTGAGCATCTTCTAAAATGTACTGCAGTCGACTTTCCGGATACGCTGGATCAATTGGGACATATGCTCCTCCCGCCTTCATAATTCCTAAGAGACCGACAATCATCTCGGATGAACGTGTAACGCAAATCCCAACCAATGTTTCGCATGTTACACCATTTTTTTGTAAATAATGTGCCAACTGATTCGAGCGTTCGTCCAACTCTCGATATGTTAGTTCTTCATCTTCGCACACTACTGCAATTGCTTCTGGTGTTTTTTCCACTTGTTCTTCAAACATTGTATGAATCGTACTATCTTCTATATCTATAACGGCTGATTCATTCCATTCCTCTAGTAGTTGCTTATATTCCACTTTCGATAACATATTCAATTCTGATAATAAACATTTTGGATAAGAGGCAATTTGATTTAACCAATGTTCAAAATGATTTACCATACGTTTAATGGTTGTATCATTAAACAAATCAGTATTATATTCAAAGGTTAGTGATAATCCTTCTTCCGTCTCAGAAGCAAATAAACTCAAATCAAATTTGGCAACAGAAACATGGCTTTCCATGAGTTCCATTTGTCTTTCGGATAGCTGAAGAAACTCTTGTTTCGTATTCTGTAAAGTAAACATAGTTTGGAATATTGGTGAATGACTTGTATTCCGTTCAGGTTTTACGGATTCTACCACTTTCTCAAATGGGATGTCCTGATACTCGTATGCTTTTAGTGCTTTTTTTCTTATCTGCGACAATAGTTCTTGGAACGTCGGATTTCCACTGAAATCAGCTCGATAAACTAACGTATTTGCAAAGAATCCTATTAATCCCTCAATCTCTTTCACATTTCGATTAGCGATGGGGCTTCCAACTATAATGTCGTCCTGTCCTGTATAACGAGAAAGGAAGCTTTGATACGCTGCCATCAATGTCATAAATAAAGTGCATCCTTCTTGCAAACTTAAATCTTTGAGCTTTTCCTGTAAGGAATTCGCCACTATTAAGGACTGACTTGCACCACGATGGGTTTGAACTGCAGGTCGAGGACGATCCATCGGTAATTGTAAAACCGGTAGTTCCCCAGATAATTCTTCCTTCCAATATTGAAGATGCTGATTCAAACTCTCCTCTTTTTGCCATTCCTTCTGCCACATGACAAAATCTGCATATTGGATAGATAACTCCTTCAATTCCACTGGTTTTCCGGTTAGTGCTCCTTCATAAAAAGCCATCCATTCTTCAAGTAAGATTCCCATTGACCATCCATCTGAAATAATATGATGCATCGTACAAATGAGAACCCATTCTCCCCTGTCCACTTTCAATATTCGTGTTCGAATCAGAGGACCTTGTCCAAAATGAAATGGTTCCTCCGCCTCGTTTTGAATAAGGCGTTTCATTTCTCTTTCCCTATCTTCCAAAGAAAGATCTGTTAGATTCGTTTGAGGAATATGCCTGAACACATGAGATTGAACCTGTTGAAAAGGTTCACCCTCTTGTTCTAGAATTGTCGTCCTTAATGATTCATGACGCTCCAACAATTGATTCCATCCGACCTCCAATGCTTCAATTGACCATTTACCTGTTAAGCGACACGCTGCATGAATATTGTACATAGCACTATTTGGCATTAATTGATCAATAAACCATAGACGTTTCTGCGCATAGGAAAGTGGGATAACTTCTTCTCGTTTCATAGGTACAAGAGGAGCAACCTCTCGTTTTTTATCTTCTTTTCGTAACTGATCCACTCGTTTCGCCAATGCTTCCACTGTATCGTGCTTGAAAAGTTCACGTAATGGAATTTTAATTTGGAACATTTCTTGCAATCTAGAGACAATTTGAGTAGCAAGTAGTGAGTGCCCACCACGTTCAAAGAAGGAATCCTGAATGCCAATATTTTCTGTTCCTAACACTTGACTCCAAACCGAGGCAATAAGCTCTTCCGATGGCGTCCGAGGTAGCACATTTAAATCTTCAATAGCTTGCTCATCAGGTGCTGGCAAGGCCTTTCGGTCAATTTTCCCATTTGGAGTAAGCGGGAAGTGTTCTAAATCTATAAAGTGCGCTGGAATCATATGATTTGGTAATTGTTTTTGTAAATACTCTCTCCACTCCTCGGTATTTCCATCGCTTATTACATATGCAACCAATCGTTGATCACCTGGACGATCTTCTCTAACTAATACGACAGCCTCTTTAATAAACGAACATTTTTCTAAAGTCGCTTCAATTTCTCCTAATTCAATCCTAAAACCACGCATTTTGACTTGGTGGTCCATTCTACCTATAAATTCTAAATTCCCATCAGTTAAATATCTTACTGAATCTCCTGTTCGATATAGTCGTTCCCCAAATCGATATGGATGCGAAACGAATTTTTCAGCAGTAAGATTCGGACGATTTAAGTATCCACGTGCTAAACCAGCACCACCAATATATAACTCACCCTCAATTCCTATTGATTGCAAGCGTTGATTTTGGTCTAATACATATAATTGCGTGTTCTGTATTGGCTGCCCAATAGAAACAAATTCTTGATTAGGCTGAATATCAAATGCATTCACATAAATAGTGGCTTCAGTTGGCCCATAAAAGTTGGTTAATTTCACTTGTCCACTATAATTCCATTTCTGTTGAAATCGTCTAACCAACCCTGAACTTAGTTCTTCTCCACCAGAAAATACATGGCGTACGGACGAACAATTCATGTTCAATTCAATATGATTGAAGTGGTCTAAGAAAACAGATAACATCGAAGGTACAAATTGAACTATAGTAACCTGATGTTGTTTAATCACTTCAGCTATAATAGAAGGATCTTTTTCTCCACCTGGAGGTAGGAAAGATACACTTGCACCAACGTGAATGCCCCAAAACAATTCCCAAACAGAGACATCAAATGAGAATGGCGTTTTCTGCAAGACCACATCCTTTTCAGAAAGCGGATATTTATGTTGCATCCATTCTAGATAATTAATTACTGAATGATGCTCAATCATTACTCCCTTTGGATTCCCTGTAGATCCTGAAGTATACATAACATACGCTAAATTTTCTCCTGTTACACCACTTATACATGGGGTTGATTCTTCTTTTTCAATTGCAGTGTAATCTTTATTCATACAAATCGTTTCTATATTTTCAGATACAAACAAATTTTTAGAATTCTCTTCCGTCACTAGTACTTCGATTCCAGCATCCTCTAATATATATCGAAGTCGACTCTCTGGATAAGTAGGGTCAAGTGGAACATACGCTGCTCCTGATTTTAGAATACCTAATAACGCTATCATCATTTGTAATGAACGTTCCATATATACCCCAACTAGAGACTCTGGGCCTACACCATGCTTTTGTAGATAATGAGCTAGCTGATTTGCACGCTTCTCCAACTCTTTATAGGTAATTTGTTCATTTTCGTAACTAGCCGCGATTGCTTCCGGTGTTTTTTTAACTTGCTCCTCAAACATCGTATGAATCATGCCTTCAGCCGAATAATTAAATTGAGTATGATTCCATTCCTCTAGTAACTGTATCTGTTCTTCTTCTGTTAAATGAGTAATTTCAAATAGTTTTGAATCTAGGCTCTTCGTCATCTGAATTAATATTTGCAATAAGTGATTCTGAATCAGATTTATTGTTTCTTCATTAAAATAGCTTCGATCATACATCAACTTTAAAGTAATTTTCTTACCGGGCATTACAATGAGTGTTAAAGGATAATTTGTTTGTTCCGTGCTTGTAACATCTAGTAATCTTAAATCATCATTTCTCTCACCTTGAATTGGATAATTTTCAAACACATACAAGGTATGAAATAAGGAGCTATTTCGCGGAACCTCACTCCAGCCTTGAATATCTATCAACGAATTATACTCATACTGTCTTCGTTCCATTTCTTTCATTTGTATTTTACGAAGCCAATCTACTACTGATGTATTATCCGTTAATCGAATTCTGGTAGGTAATGTGTTAATAAATAGCCCCACCATATTCTCTGCTCCCATTAAATCAGTAGGACGTCCAGCGCTAGTTACGCCAAATACGACGTCACTGTCACCGCTATACCTACTCATCAAATAAGCCCATGCACCTTGTACTAACGTATTCAACGTTAATCGACTATTTCGTACCCACTCTTGTAACTTCTCAGTAAGTTTCTCAGATACTTGATAAACACACTCTCCATAGCCCTTCTCTTGTCCTTGATCCTTTCTTTCCATTGCTAATGGCGTAGGTGCATAGAACCCTTTTAATTCTTCTTTCCAAAATTCCTCTGCTTGACTTTGATCTTGTTTATTTATCCACTGGATATATTTTTTATAAGGAAGAGATTTAGGAAGAGTCAATAATTCTCCCTTTATCATCTTGAGATAAACTTCCATCACTTCACTAAAGACCAATGACACACTCCATCCATCTAGCAAAATATGATGATGTGTCCAAATAATTCTCGTTTCCTCTTTTGCTTCTTTAATCGCAGTGACTCTCATCAATGGTGCTTCATCCAATAAAAATCCTTTTCTACGATCTACATTCAAAAACTGTTGTAATTTCTTCACCCTTTCCTCATGTGGATAGGTGCTCCAATCCTCTTGATGAATAGTAAAAGGAAGACGTTGGTAAACCGCTTGTAGTGGCTTTTCTACTTCCTCCCATACAAATACTGAACGTAAAACCTCATGTCGATTAATAACATATTCCCAAGCCTTTTCAAAAGTATCAACATCCAATTGCCCCCCGAGCAAGAAACCTACTTGTACAATATAGGAAAAAGAATGTTCATCATCTTGATCGTATAAAGTATGAAACAGTATTCCTTTTTGCAAAGGTGATAAACCATATATATCAATAACGTCTCCCATTTTTACACCCTCTTCTTTGTTAATTTAAGTAATACTTTGCTCAAGCTTTCTTCCGTAAGATCCTCTGCATCAGCAAAATCTGATACCGTAAAAGCAGACTCTGTTGTTGGTTTATTTATAAGTTGACGAAGATGCCTCAACATACCATCTGCTATCACTTGAATTTTTAATTTAGAAAACTGTTCCCTACTATACATCCAAATAAAATGTAACTTTTCATCTTTCACCATTCCGATAACATCAATTAGATGAGATGGTTTGGAATCTGGAGCATGATCTAAAAATGTAAATCCTGTCTCTTGCATAAACAAAGAGTCCCTTGAAAACACCTGATCAAATTGGCCCAAATAGTTAAAGCTTATTGAAGGCTTTTGCTGATAAAACGGAAGTAATCCTTTATTCAAGTAACGTAAAATACCATAGTCAACTCCGCGATTTGGGATTCGACGCAATTGCTCTTTGACTGCCTTTAACCCTTCAATAGGTGTCTGAGTTCCTTGAAAATTGAGATGAACGGGATAAATACTCGTGAACCAGCCCACTGTCCTTGATAAATCAATACCTTCAATCATCTCTTCTCTCCCGTGTCCTTCTAGATGAATAGAAACGGTTTGCTGATTTGTACAATCGACGATAGCTTGTCCTAATGCCGTTAATAGTACCTCATCAATCCTTGTCTTATGAGTGACTAGAACTTCGTGAAACAATGCTTGTGTTTCTTCTATTCCTAAAGTCCCCGTCACTTGATCAATCGATTCATCTGTCGTTTCTTGTATTGGATAGTCCATTGGAATTTTCATCGTTTCTTTTTCTACTTGTTCATTCCAATAATCCTTTACTTCTTTTGAAATACCCGAATCACTGTATGTCTGAAGTCGTTCAGACCATTCTTTAAAAGATGTACTTTTCGCAGGTAAGCGAATTTCTTGACCTTGTTTCATCTGGTTATATACCACCTGTAAATCTTCCAATAGAATCCTCCATGACACTCCATCTACTACTAAATGATGTATCACCCAGAATATTCGATCATTTTCAGTCAAGTTATCTTCAAAGTACACTACTTTCATTAACGGACCAGTAATTAAATTGAAACTAGCTTGATGAATATTCATCTCTTCTTGTATTATTTTATTCCACTCTTTTTCATTAACTTGATTCCGTTTTACAACATGGAGTACTGACAGCTCATCAGTCCCTTCATTTCTCTGCCTCCACGTTCCGTTTGGTAACTGTTCGTACCGGAAACGTAAAGCATCATGATGTTTCAGTAAATTTAATATCGCTCCCTCTAGTAATTTCACATCCAATCTTTCTTTTACTCTTAAAAGCATTGATTGATTCCAATGCTCTGTATGTGGATGTTCTTGCTCGAAGAACCAGCACTGAATTGGAGTAAGAGGCACATCACCTATCACAATTCCCTGCTCCGCTTGTACTCCCTGCGTTTCTATAGCCACTTGTGCCAGCTCAGCGATAGTTGGGCATTCAAACATTTGCTTTGGAGTAAGTTTTAACCCCACTTGACTTGCTTGAGATATGATTTGAATACTGAGAATCGAGTCGCCACCAATTTCAAAGAAATTATCATAGATTCCCACCTTTTTAACACCTAATACTCTCTTCCAAATGGTAGTTAGTATCTGTTCGTTACTATTCCGAGGGCCAACACATTCACTATTAATCTGCGTTTCCTCCGGCATAGGTAAGGCCTCACGATCAACTTTACCGTTAGCTGTAAGTGGAATAGCTTCCATCGCCACAAATCCCGAAGGAACCATATAACTTGGTAGTTTCGCTTTAAGATACTCTCTCCACGCATCTACATTTCCATCTCCTACAACATATGCTACTAATCGTTTATCGCCTGGCTGATCTTCTCTTACAATTACAACTACCTCTTTTACATATGCATATGTATGTAAAGTAGACTCAATTTCCCCAATCTCAATTCGGAAACCACGTATTTTAACCTGATGATCAATTCTTCCACGATAATCTAGATTCCCATCTGGCAAATACCTCGCTAAGTCTCCTGTCCGGTATAATCTTGCTTTCAGATCACTACTAAATGGATGAGATATAAAACGCTCTGCTGTTAATTCAGGTCTATTTAAATACCCACGTGCAAGCCCTGCCCCGCCAATATAAAGTTCACCATCAACACCTATAGGAACAGGTTGTTGATAAGCGTCTAGTATATACACTTCTAAATCGGGAATCCGCTTTCCAATATTACTTCTTGAAGCCTGCTGCACATCATCTAAAGTAATTGGATAATATGTAACATGAACTGTAGTTTCTGTAATTCCATACATATTAATTAACTGTGGGTTTTTCTCCCCATACCTTTGAAACCACGGTAACAAGCTAGTAGGTTCTAACGCTTCTCCGCCAAATATGACATAACGCAGCTGCAAATTTTTATTCTTATCTTCTTGTTCACACACTTGTATTAATTGTCGAAATGCGGAAGGTGTCTGATTTAGAACTGTGACTTCTTCCTCCACCAATAATTGATAAAAATCCTTAGGTGATCGACTAATCCAGTACGGAACAACAACTAATTTTCCACCATATAATAATGCTCCCCAAATTTCCCATACTGAGAAATCAAATGCATACGAATGAAAAAGCGTCCAAGTATCTTTTTCATTAAACTGATACCAACAATCCGTCGATTTAAATAACCGAATGACATTGTGATGCTCTATCATAACGCCCTTTGGATTTCCCGTTGATCCCGAAGTATAGATTACATATGCCAGATTTTGGGGACCGACACTAGAAACCGGCAAAGTCTTACTTTCTTTCCCAATCTCATCTTGATCACGATCCAGGCAAATCGACTCAACATTTTCTGGTAACCAGTTCAATTCTTTTAAACTTTCTTGCGTTACGAATAACTGAATGCTAGCATCTTCTAAAATATATTGAAGTCGTTGCTCTGGATATGTTGGATCAAGTGGGACATAAGCCCCACCAGCCTTCAAAATCCCTAAAATACCTACAATCATCTCGTGGGAACGTTCAACGCACAGTCCAACTAAAGTATCAGGTCCTACTCCTTTTTTCTGCAGATAATGAGCTAACTGGTTTGCACGTTCATTAAGCTCCTTATAAGTAATTTTTTCTTTTTCATACGTAACTGCAATAGCATTTGGATAAATCATCGCTTGCCATTCGAACATTTCATGAATAGTTGCTTGAGGCGGGACATCCAGTTTAGGATTGTTGAACTCAACTAAACTTTTTCTTTTATCCTCCTCAGAAATGATTTCTATTTCAGCCACCTTCTGCTTTGGGTTTTCAAAAATATTTTCCAGTATCACTAGCATAACGTTAAAGAATCGTTCTATCTCTTCCTTAGAAAATAGCTCCTCACGATAATCAATATGTACATGTAAAGAGTCTATATCAATTAGATTTTCAATATGCACTGCAAAATCTTGTACTTCTTCACGGTTTGGAATCCATAGTGAGTCACCACTTTCATCACGATCCCTATAATCAATCGTAGTTCCGAAAAGTCTCACATTACTGTTATTCTCTTTATTAATCTGCTTTAATAACAAATCAAATGGATATTTCTGGTGTCTTAATGATTTACTTTGTTTTCTGGACACCCTACTAATAAATGAAAGTACTTCTTCTTCTGGATCAATATCCATTCTTAAAGGAACTGTACTCACCATCATTCCAATCAATTTTCGTTCCATTTTAGTCATACGGTTGCCGTAAGCCATTCCTAAACCAATATCAAGCGATGAGGTCCACCGATACATGGACAACGAGAAAGCAGCAACAAAAAGGGTGTATAAACTAAATTTGTAATCTTCAGAAAATTTTTCTATCTTTCTCTTCAAATGCTCCGTTAATATAAACGTCTCACGTGATGCTTTGGTACTAACTTGGTACGTATTATAAGGCTTCAACCCGGTCACAGATGGCAGTGTTTTAAATTCCTCTAACCAGAATTTTTGATCTTTTTGAAAACGACTACTATTCAAGTATGTTTGTTCATTAGTCAGAAATTGAACATATGAATTTTTAATTTCGCCTTCCTCATTCTCGTTATGCATGTCATAATAATATTTTGCAATCTGCTCAGTAAATATTTGAATTGATAAACCATCCATAATAATATGATGAACATTTCCAAAGACCGCACATTCATTATCGTTTAATTTTATTAAAGCGAAATAGTATAAATTCGAATTAAATAATGTAAACGTTTCTTTTGCTTTCTGCTCAATCCATTCCTCAAGCAAATTTGTATTCTCCACATTACTGAAATCAAAAAACTCAAATTCTTGTTCTTCATGTTTAATAAAATATTGTTTAGGTTCTTGATGCCCATTTTCTTTTAACCTAATGCACAGACCGTCATTTTCACTGATAACGCGATTCACAACTTGGTTTAATTTTGAATAGTTCATTTTTCGATGAAGTTTAAATAAAAATCTTAAATTACATATTCCTTTATCAGAATGAATAACTTCTGTATACCATATTCTTCGCTGCGGATGGCTTAATGGATAACATTCCTCATTGGTCATAAAAATCTTCCCTTCAAAAATTATTTGCTCTTATAGGTTCGTGTTTATGTTTAGCCCATAAATATTTCTGCAGTGAAACTCCAATTACTCCAATAATAACAAGCCCAATCCCTCCATAAACATAGAGTTGAGTTACTCCAAACAAATGCACTAATGGGCCACTCATAGCAGGGGAAATAATTAAAACTGCGTTTGTTAAACTGCTTTGTATACCAAATACTCTTCCTACTTGATCTTGATCGGATTCTATTTGTAATATGACTTGATTAGATACAAGCATCAGCCCACTTCCAATACCAGCGATAAAACTAATTAAATAGGCTAAAACGAAGACCGTACCGGGCGTTATCAAACCAATCCCCCCAAAACCAATTCCCATTAAAACCATACCTCCACATACTACCCAGCCATATTGAAATTGTTTTAATTTCTGAGTTAGTAATGCACCAAGTATTCCGCCAAGACCAATAATAGAAATGATATATCCCATTTTACTTTTATCATGTGGGAATAAGCTCTTAAATAAAGTTGGGAATTGTGAGTCTACTAATTGTAATACTGCCATGGCTATTGTAACGAAAATCATGGTTGATAATATTATCCGATTAGATAACACATAACCCCACCCTTGTACCCAAGCGGTCCAAGTACTTTGTTTTTGCTTTTCAACAAATTCTTTCGATATAGTTTCTTTAAATTTTATTGTGGGTATCAAAACTAAAGTAGCTAATAAACAACTTATAGCTCTTATAATGAGGCAGAACTCTGGTTGAAACCAACTCAGCAACATGCCCCCTATAAGTGGGCCTACTATCTTTGTACCCTGCTCTACTATTCCGTTGATACTTACTGCTTTAGTAAGCAAGTCCGGGGATACAATCTGTCTTGTTAGTGTTTGCTGTGCAGGATAATAGAAAACAATAAAAATGGAACGAATCATTAATGCCACTAAGAGCCAGTGGATATCTTGTACAAATAAAAGAGAAATTGTTATTAGACCAACCATTAGATTACAGAACATCATAATTGGAATTTTTCTAAAACGATCTGCAATAACACCTGCCCATGAGCCAAAAATAATTCCAGGAAGTGCATATGCAACAGGAATCAATCCAATCATAGTAGGATCTACTTCCCATTCAAACCCAACTATAGTCATAATCGCTAACATATCAATAAAAACACCAAGCATAAGCAATGAATAGGCAGAGAAAACTTGTAAATAAACCCTATTTCCTAATAGGCCTTTTGAATCAGTAGTTTTCATAAAAGCAAGCTCCTTAGGTTACTAATATAAACGCTTTTGCGTATAAGGTACCTCTTTATTAAACTTAATTAATCATTATTGACATCTCACCTAGAATTTAACATCGTCAAAACTCAAACCACTCTTGTTTTTCATATATTTAAAATAGTCAGACAAACGAAAGCGCACCTATTTCTTCATTTTTATATCAACTGTTACAAAATATATCTTTACCTTACACTAATAACGGCTAAACGTTTCCTTAATATAACCCTTTACAGTCGTTTGCACATTCAATTCACATCCTTTTTAAAGTTGGCTTTTTTCTATCTCAAATACTATCACACAAATATTTCACCTACTATATTCATAAAGTTGAAATATTTGAATCAGAAAATTCGGATAAAAAACTAAATCCACAAATCATACCAAACAATTATTTAGTTATATTGTCATTTTATAGATAGTTTTAGCCATAAGGATATCAAGAATTAAGTTTTTTAATTTTATTAACATAATAGTTTATAGAGACTATAAATCCTACTAAACAAAAAAATAAATATACAATAAAGTATATTTATTTTTTCTTATCCTACATATTTTCTATGCAAATTAATTCCAATAACTAAAGTTGATAATAAAAATATAATATTACCAATCACTAATGAACTCATAACAAGAATTGAATAATATAGTATTAATACTTCTGCACCTACTACCTATTTTATTTATTGGATATTTATACTTCAAAAAAAATTACACATCATTCACAATTAGGATACATACCCAAAATATCATTTGAACATGTTATTATATTTTAAGATAATATAAAATCAGTTTTTCTATAAGAGAACTTAATTTTTATGTAGTACGAAATTGTTAGTAATACAGTATATACTAATTTAGTTATAAAAACATTTAAAGACCACCTATTTCCATAAGTGATCTTTCTTTGTGATTCTGTATTTGTGCACTACTGTAGAAATATATCGTAGAAACGCTTTGTTTGCTAAATGTTTAGTTCTTTCCATTTACTAAAAAACATAGCTTCATACACTTAATATCATATTCGTTACATTGCAAACTATTATTTTGTCTTCTGTACAGGCAAACTACTAAAAATTAATTCAGCAACTTTTACATATCCTTTTGAGTTTGGATGAATTAAATCCTTAGACCAAAGCGTATTGTCATTAACTAAATGATGATTCCAAAAATCAACATGATGAAGCTTATACTCTCTGCTCAGTGAATGTATAACTTCATTTGCCTCTAATAATTGTTCTTTTATTTCTTGTTTTTTTTCAGAAGCAAAAGGAAGCCTAACTGTAAAATCAGGAAGGTTTGCTATAATAATATCAGCCCCTGCTTTACTTAATGTATCTATCATAAATTCCATATCGTTCTTATATGCATCATGATTCCAACGTCCTTTTAAAACATCGTTTGCCCCTGCAATGAGACTAACCAAATCTGGATTAAAAGTTAACGCCTTTTCCAATTGCTGCAAGCGAATTTCTTCAGTTACTAACCCACGCTTTGCAAAATTGGCATATTCTATATCTTTTTCACACAGTTGAACAAAATGATCTACCCAGCTTTTTAATGCAATTCCCTCAACTTCATCCCCTATCCCCTCTGTAAAACTATCACCAATTGCTACAAATCGCTTCCACATATGTATTCCCCCTTTATTTTTAAACATATCTATACTATACAATAGCTCACACCGTAATTGTTATTTCTAAGTGGTTTTCGATTTCAATTATATTCCACTTTACTATATTTACATTTAGAATCCAAAATTGACCGATTCCCAAGTATACTAAGGAATCGGTCATATTCGTATATTTACTAAAGAAATAAAATCCCTCTAGGAATTATACTTTTTTCAAAAAATTTGTTGTTCTTTGTTTTGCCCAGTTGATACATTTCTTTTCGATTAAATGATACGAAACTATAGAAAAAAGTAGTGTCATTGCAATGCACAAAGTAAGAAGAAAAAATTACACCCTAACATTCCAAGCTATCCACATAAGAATCTATAGTGCTTTGAAACCTTTTGTTTCAAACTAATATTTAGTTGTATCCTATAAAATTAGCTTTTTACTATATCAATCGTACGATCCCACATACCACTAAAAAAAGATCCTGTTTTACGTATAAAACGTGTAAGCCAATTTGCTTGTTCCACATCAGATTTTGTTACAAGGTCTATTTGTAATGAATTACCTGATAAGAACCCAGGATCTGTATTATCTTTAGACGAGATAATCATTTTACTAATTGTTACACCTTTTTTAATAGGCGCTTCTTGTTCCGTATTCGATACTTTAAATTCTTTTTTATAAATGTCTTTATTGCCCTTCGGCATTGGAAGTGAAACAGCTTGCTTCGTTTGAACTACTACATCTTTGTCTTTTGCATTTGCCACTCGAACTGTTTCATGTCCTTTTATTACTGAATCTTTTCCGTAGACATTCTTCACTTCAAAATTCGCAAATCCATAATCGTATAATTTCTTTGTTTCATCAAAACGTGCCGTATGAGATTTTGCTTTTATCACTACAGAAATTAGGCGCATACCATTTCTTTCTACTGTACCAGTGAAACAATCTCCCGCTTCTGGAGTCGTTCCTGTTTTCAAACCATCTACACCTTCATATTGCTTAATTAAACCTTTTAACATCCAGTTAAAGTTCGCCATATCAATTGGATATTTACCACCCTCTTGGAATGTTTTTTTAGGAATTTTTGCTGTATTTAATATTTGGGGAAAATCTTGAATAAGACGTTGTGCTAAAATTGCACAATCCCTTGCAGACATTTTATTTTTCTCGTCTAGAGTTGTCCCTTCTAGGTGATATCCTTTTAAATCTTGATTTGTTAAGCCGGTAGAGTTTACAAACTTATAGTCTTTCATACCAAACTCTTTTGACTTATCGTTCATCATTTTTACAAAATTGACCTCTTTACCAGCAATCTGTTCAACTAAAGCAATTGTTGCACCATTTGCAGAGTAAATTGCCATTGCCTCATATAACTCTTTTACCGTATAAGAGCCACCATTTTCTAATGGAACATTTGATAGTGAACGATCTTGCGAAATCTTATGTGCATATTCAGAGATTTTAACCTTTTGATCCCATTTAAGTTTTCCTTTATCCACCGCTTCATAAACTAAGTATTCGCTCATCATTTTTGTCATACTAGCAATTGCCAATGATTCATCTGCATTTTTTTCATATAAAATTTTTCCAGAATTTGCTTCTATTAAAATTGCTGACCCTGCTTCAACGTCTATAGCAGGATCTGTTTCCGCTGCTGCTTTTCCAATTGTAACGACCATGCTACAAAATATTGTAAGCACTGTTACTATTGCAATAACTCTATTGCAAAACATACCTTTCACTTCTGTTACCTCCAATTTCTTTGTACTTAAAAAAAGCGTTATTCTAACATAATCCCGCAAAAAAATAGAAAGTGTTCTCAAATTGTATATACATATAAAACGTTTGAATCGCTTTCATATAGACCATCTCATCCGACATTTTTAGGTGCGCTAATACTTTGTATTCCCACACATATCCTTATTTTTAATCCCCTTATATTTTTCAAAATGATTCACACTTTCATATTTTTTTAGGATTACAGTTAATAGACAATCTAAATAATACATTTGTTCCACATTTACAAAAAATAAAAAACTACACCCTATACTGGATGTAGTTTTTCTAACTGATTTATTTATTTTTCACTTCATTTTTATAAAAAGCAAATAATGGTTCGATGGATGGACTAGATAACAGCGGAATTGCCTTCTCAATCAATTTCCTATCCCAATCAAACCAACGCATTTCCATTAACATGTTTATTTCTGTATCAGTGAATCGTTTCTTTATTTCCTTAGCAGGATTTCCACCAACTATTGTATACGGCGGAACATCTTTACTTACGACTGATCCTGCAGCAACAATTGCACCTTCACCAATAGTAACGCCAGGCATTATTATAGCATTCATTCCAATCCAAGCATCACTTTTAATGACTGTATCTCCCTTAGGTTCATATGATTGTTTAATTTGCTCAGCGAATGGATATACTGTAATCCATTCTGAGTGATGATTATGATTACCACCCATTAAAATGACTACCCCGCTTGCTATGCAAACATAATTCCCAATAATGAGTTTGTCAAGGTGCCATCCCATCTGTTCAATTGGATTGAACA
Organism: Bacillus sp. RZ2MS9; assembly: GCF_001816185.2. Lineage (NCBI taxonomy): Bacteria > Bacillati > Bacillota > Bacilli > Caryophanales > Bacillaceae > Bacillus > Bacillus sp. RZ2MS9. The sequence continues at coordinate 2,373,137 of NZ_CP049978.1, read as the reverse complement.
GTGCTTGGGACTTAGCATCTCCCCACAAATACCTTACACAGCCATCTTCAAAATTTTGATGACTATAATAGCCTGAATAATAGGAGTACTCTCCTACTTCAATGAGTGGATTTGTTACTATATCTTTTATATACTTTGTTTCTGACCAATGATTAAATAATGGATGCTTCATAACTTTATTCCTCGCTTCTAAGTATTATATATATTGCTATTTACTTAGAAGCTTACTACGACTGCTACATTTTTTAGCTTTCTCAAACGACGAATCATTATCTTCAAGCCTTTCTTTTATACTATAAAAAAGCATAACGCAATACATTACACTAGTCAAATTGTGTAATTTTGAACACATCTTAAACAGCGTAATACTGCAATAGGAACATGAAAACACTCTAACTTTGATACAAATAATATATTGATTACATTTAGTTCATATTTTGTAAAAAAATCTTAATTGCCATGACAAAGCAAACAATAACCACTATTGGTCGTATTAATGCCGTCCCTTTTGTAAGCACCATCTTCGCCCCAATATATGATCCTATTATTTGACCAAGCATCATAATCAATCCAATTGTCCAATCGATTTGGCCAAAAATAATAAAATACAACAAAGCAGCGAAATTACTTGTAAAGTTCAAAATCTTAGCATTTGCAGTCGCCCGTGTAGCACTATATCCACATAAGAGAATGAATGCTAAAGCAATTAAACTACCTGTTCCTGGGCCGAAGAAACCATCATAAAATCCCAGTAACGGAGCCACTGTTAACGCAAACAACAACATACTTATTTTTCTCGGTCGATCTTCGTTTGCTATATTTGGAGATAATAGAAAATAAATGCCAATAAAAACAAGTAAAAAAGGTAATATCATAATTAGATATTCTGCTCGTATCTGTAAAACAAGCCATCCACCGAAAACTGATCCAAAAAAGGTCATTAAGATGGACAAACGCATTTCTTTAAGATTAATTTCTTTCTTCTTAATAAAAAACACTGTTGCCATGAGAGTTCCGCTACTCCCTTGCAGTTTATTAGTTGCTATCGCTACAGAAGGAGACATACCTACTAATAACATTATCGGGATAGTTATCATACCACCGCCTCCAGCAATCGTATCTATCCATCCTGCTAATACAGCTACTAAAAATAGTAGTATGAGTAATTCAATAGTAAAATCCATACAAAGAATATGGGAAGGCTTGAGCTATTATACCCCAAACCTCCCCATCTTCCCTCCTCTCTTTAAACTAGTTAATTAAATCTTTAAAGTAACTTTCTTTCTGATCACGTAATCGGCTGGAAACGTATTGCCTGCAAACAATTCTTCTTCCGTATTTATTATTTCCAATCGGGATTTTATATTCTTCCTCAGATAACCTTTCTCTACCATGAGTTACATTTGTTTGTTTACCATAGTATGAATTTGGTATAAGTAATAAATCTTCAGATGTAAGTGGAACCTTATAAGTAGGCGTTGTTCGTAAGAGTTCTAAAAACATGTCAAATTTCAATTTTTCTTCTTCACTTTCTCCTACATAAATCAATCTATTCTCTGCTCCATTTAAACAAGTTGCAATAATATCACCATTATCATCTAAAAATATAATTTGGTTTATTTCCCCTACAAATCCCGATATTTCACCATCAGCCATTCCTGCGATATGAGCAATAGGCATTTTACTTATCGCCAATATGTCATCTTTACTGAAGAAATTTTCTTCAAGATGCTTTTGAAGTAATTTTGGCGTTCCAATATGAGTTTGAGTTTTTAAATTTAACACTCCTTTTAATAAAAGAGCATCAACTCTAGTAAATTTTCCACAAGTAATTTCAGACACTATTCGTTCCACGGATTTATTAAGTCTATTTGATACAATTTCTAAATTCGTATTGAATGTTTTCAATCTTGCTTCAATATCTGATTGGTCTTTCATATCTGTATACACTGTGGCATCGTTATGTTGATAAAAGTTCCCGCCACCGGTGCTTGCACCGACATTTCGCAAAACTTCATCGTTGTTTAAAGGTGAAATGAGATGAAATCTATTTTTCCCTGCATGTTCGGATGGGTGAATTAAAGCATCATAATTAAAAAGTGTGGCAAAAAGCCAGGTGACCCATTCTGCATAAAAATATTTTTTCATTCTATCGTGTTCGTCTTCACCATAATTAAAACCTCTGCGATTTTCCCCAGGTAATAGTGTTTCTATAGGATCACATGGAGTATTTTTAATAAGGATAGGCGGTACGTTCCCACCACAATTCGCTATTTTTATCATATGTAGTAGATTTTTCATGTCTGAATTCGGAGTTTTCTTTGAATAGTCAATCAAACAATTAAGCCACTCTTTTGAAAAATATGCTGCTATTTCTTGATCACAAGTATAAGGATTATGAGTTTTTAATTCATTTTCTATCAGATTCTTCATTTTATCCTTCAATAGATTCGGAATAGTAATTTCTTCAATTTCTGTAATCTGCAGTATTCCTTTATTCATTATAAAACCTCCGTTGTTTTATTTTTTACACCCTATCTTCTATTAAACAAACTATCCACTTCTTTTTTACTCCTTTACTTTTCGTCAGAGCTATTAGAATTACCGATTTACAAATAAAAAACATGGAGTATAAGAGATTTCTTCTTAGTTACATTTCCCCCACGAACCTCCATTGATTTGGCAAATTTAATTTGAAAATCTGATTCATTTTCATACTTTACTTTCAAACTATGTTTATATGATTTTCAATTCAAGTAAGAGTATTTCATTTTCTAAAGTTTTCCTAATTTTAAAATCAGAATTTTCAATACAACTATGTTAACATTAAAAATATAACACGAAACAAAAAAATGTAAATAAATAGTTTTTTTATAAAAAATAGTCAGACTATTTATAAGGTAATCCGTATTCCATTGAACCAACTACGGCCTCTCAATTTTATTGATAACAATAAAAAAGCCCCCTAAATGAATAGAGGACTTTTTCCAAGTATATTCTATTTTAAAGTTCTTACTTATCTTTTACTTTAAAAGATATTGCTGTAACTTCTTTATTAACAGTTCCATCCCGTTTGGACTTACGATAATCTTCCCATTCGCTAACGAAATATTGCTGTCTGAAATATCTCCTGTAAGTGCACAAGCTCTTGGAGATTGATATTTTCGTAAAATAATCTGATCCTCTTCTATAAACATTTCAAGAGAATCTTTTTCTACAATTCCTAAACTCCGTCTTATTTCCATTGGAATAACAATACGCCCCATACTATCTGCTTTACGAGTAATTCCTCTTGATTTCATAAAATGCCACCCTTTATATTTATCTAATATTACGGTATTCATTTTAGCAATAAACAACAATTAGGAATAGTTCGTATTACAGTACTTTTTTTAGAAATAAATAACAATTAGGAATAGTTTATGTTAAAATTCTTTCTTGTTTATTCTTGATTTTTAATATATTTTTCCTTGATCATTTTTATATATTGTTTTCTTTCAGTTAGTTCAAATATAAATAATGCTTTTTTTATGTCTGTTAAACCAACTTCATTAGAGTGCTGAACTTTCAATAAAATTGCACCTTTTTCAAAAAACAATTCACCTAATAAGTATAAAGTATTCATATTTATGGCTAATTTTATACCTATTTCACTATACTTTATTGCTTCTTCATATTGATTTGCAAGGTGTAAACATTTTGTTAACGTATGAATGAGTCTTAATTTGATTTCTTTTTCTCTAGGAAATTCTATCTTATTAAAATTAATTAAACTTTGTTTTAATATATTTATACTTTTCTCATACTCTTCATTTTCTGCATGTATTATAGCAATTGAATTCATTATGCTTATTTCTTTTTCTGATAAAAAGTTAGTACTACTTAAGGTTTGTTTTAGTGCTCTATTTAAAATGTCAAAAGCATTACTTGTTGCTCCATTTACATAATATATAGCAATCGCTTCATGCCATAATAAAAATTGTTTATCCTCTTTCGATTGGAAATTATTATCATTTTTCTCTTTTTTTACTATTTCATAAAGCTCATTATATTGTTTTTGTTTTACACAATCTCTCATTACACATTTTACATTTTCAATATATTTTATTTTTTTATTTTTGGTTAGTGCGAATATATAATTTGGATCAATACCAAGTCTTTCAGATAATTGATACAACAATATGCTAGATGGATAAATAATACCTTTTTCTATCTTACTAATTTGACTTTGTGAACATATTCCATGACATAATTCAGATTGTGACATGTTTTTTTTCTTTCTAAGTTCTTTAATAATAATACCAAGATTGTAGAATTCCATCTTTCCTCCCTCAAATGTAACACTTTATGAGTATAAGAATATTTTCCAACTTTTAATGTAATGTAAAATTGATATAGTTACAATTACTAATTATATGGATTTATAGTTTCTTTTACAAACTTGTATCACAATACGAGAAATTATTAAAATATGGTTCACTAATAATCAATGTGCGTTTTATTCACCCCCACTGATTATTAGTCCACCCCAGGCAGGCTTTTACAGGGAGTCCGACTTCTTTGCCACATCTAAATTTTGAGGTCGGAGTCTTACTACCCGCAAATAGCCGGATTAAAATAAATATGATTTTTCACCTTTATTTCTTTTAATAGTTTCTTTTGATTTTTATATAAATAAATTCGAAGGAGCGTATTTTATGAAAAGAATGTTGACCGAAAGAGAGTTAGAAGTGGCTATTTATGTAGCAAAAGGATACACAGATGCAGAAATTTCAAAAAAAATATATGTTACCCCTCGAAGAATTTCAACGATAATTAATCATATTAAAGAAAAATGGCATATTAATTCTAGAGTGGAATTAGGTATTTTAGTTTATCATTATGGTTTTATAGATGCACCCTTATTTTCAAATAAAAAAATTCAGCTATGTAAAAAGGTTGTACAATAGATAGCTGAATATAACGAGTTTAAATTGCAAATAAAAATAGAAGAGCAGACAAACTTTTATTATTTGGTTTACTCCATCACTTTTTAAATTTCAGACATTAATATAAAAAGGTTAGAGAATTAACTTCTCTAACCTTTTTATATACACTATTAGGTTTCAAACAGTAAAGATGCCCTAATGCTACCATTGATCCTGTTCCCTATTCAACCTTGTATAAACAAAAAAATCAGATATTACCACTATTCAAAACCAGTTACAATTCTCTCTTTCATTTTCTGTATTACTTCACTGCTCAATACTTTTTGACCAGCAGGAAGTTTTAATATGGCAGCGGCACCTTTACTAAGGTATATTTCTTGATCATTATTTTGATTTACTACCAATATTCCTTGCCCTTCAAATTCGAAATAACTAATATCTTTTGTTTCATTTGTATTATTTTTTATTGCTTTATATAATCCATATAAATCTTTACTTCTATTTTCTCCGCCCGTTCGAATCGGTTCAGTATCATTCGCAACAATTAGTCCTTCTGGCTGCTCACCCTTCATAATAAACCACAGCTTTTCATTTGTTGGTAATAGTAAATTCTTAAATTCAGAGCTATTTAAAATTTGCTGTGCTGGAATTGTTTCATAGATTGGTAACGAAAATGGAGATGTTGTTATTTTTTCAAAACTTAAATTTTCAGAAGAACTTCCCTTACTATATTGATAATCTTTTAATGCGATCGATTGTACTGATTCACTTTTATTTTTTGATGCATAACTAATTTTACTAGCGAAAATAATAACGGTCATTAAGCACATGCACAGTATCACAAGCTTAAGTAGTTTTCCCATTTATGAACCCCCGCTTTTAATATTATTAGTTTGCATGGATATTATAAACAGTTTCACTCCACCAAAAATTATTATTGTTATGGAACGTACTGAAATTATGATTATAATGATCACCATACCAAGGGTCCATGTATGTTATATAATCTGTTCCATTTGTCCCTTTATAAAATCCATCAAGTACTAGAAAGTGTCCGATGTTAGCTCCATTTTGCCACATAATGAGTGCAATCATCGGCTGATTACTATTAATTTGACTTTTGAACCAATCATAAGATTTTGCTCCAGAACTTATAGCTGAGCTAACACCATATCCCGATAATCCATATTGTATTTCACGTGAAGTTGCAGGATTATTATATGATCCACCCTTAACATACCTAACGTACTGATCTTGTGAAGGAGTTTTCCCAAAATAATTTAAAACTGAAACCGAAGTGCCTGCCCAACACCAATTTGATCTTTCTTGTAATATGTTAGGTACAGATAATTTACGGTCTGTTGGTGTACTTGGGGGATTTCCATTAATATACGCTGACGTTACATATACTTTTTTTCCATCTTTAAAATAATAAAACCAACGATTATCTAAATTTCCTGTCCAGTAATCTTTAACCGCTTCACCATACTCCCATCCTTTAAAAGATACTTTTGTATTTCCGGGAATCACATCTACAATATTTGCATTTAAACTTTTTGCCTCTCTAACATTTACATTCAATGGAGCTGTTGTTCCTGAAAATTCAACTTCTTCTGCTATTATTTTCTGAACACCAATAAAACTAAATGTGAAAAACAATAAAAACATACAAACAATAAAATGATTTCTTCCCTTCATTTCTCCACCCCTTCATCAGTACTAAAAAACATCAACAATTCATCCTTATTAATTGTTCAAGCTTAATATTACATACTAACGAAAAATGACTTCTCATAAAGTGAAACTTTAATCAGTAGTGGTTTTATTCATCCCCCACTGATTATTAGTTGAACCAATCGGGCTGCCCGGCAAATAGTGGGATAAATTCCAATACAAAAAAGGAGCCTATAAATTTTTATAGACTCCTTTTTATTTCGTCGTTATTACTTAGCTAATTCTTTCGTACCCTTCATTACATCAATGAAGAATCCCCAGTTATTCACTACAGAAGAGATACTGATATGTTCATCTGGAGTGTGGACGTTGAAAATGTCTGGTCCGAATGAAATTGCATCTAATTCAGGCATCTTTTGAACGAATGCGCTACACTCAATCCCCGCATGTACAGCGAAGATTTCAATTTCTTTATTGTATTTTTCTTGATGTACTTTCTCAAATAAATTACGAATTTGTGAGTTTGGATTGTATGGCCATTCTGGATACTCTGACTCTATTTCAAATGTAGCACCAACTAATTCAGCAATATATTTGATTTCTTCTGCAACATGTTGTTTTAAACTACTTACAGAACTTCGCACTTCGTTACGTAATTTAATTTCATCTTGCAACGTTTCAATAACGCCTAAATTTGTTGAACTTTCTACAAGACCTTTAATATCCATGCTCATACTTTGAATGCCATTTGGAATTAAGAATAATGATGAAATAAGCTGCTTTTGTGTCTCTTTAGCAAATACTTTTTCAACTTTTTCATCCAATTTTGTCAGTGTAACATGAACATCTGGATCAACAGCACGCATTTCTTCTTGTAATACACGTGTCCATGATTCTAGTTTTTCTTCTACTTGTCCTACATCTTCTGTACGAATTAAAATTGTAGCTACACTTTCACGCGGAATTGCATTCGTTTTTAATCCGCCGTGAACTTCACTTATGTAAAACTCCGTATGTACTGATAAATCACGTAATACTCGTCCTAATACTTTGTTCGCATTACCGCGTTGTTTATCAATTTCCATACCAGAATGGCCGCCTTTTAGACCACCAACATATATACGGTATGCATCCATATTCGCTGGCGTTTCATCCCAAATTACTTGAATTGTTTCAACAGCTTTCGCACCACCTGCACTACTTACAAGTAATTTATGATCTTCTTCAGAATCAATATTTATAAATATCTTTCCTTCAAAATGATTTGGATCAATAGCAAAAGCTCCGCCCATTGTCGTTTCTTCTTCAGTAGTGATAACGACTTCAAGTGCTGGATGCGGAATTTCTTTTGAATCTAATAAAGCTAATGCATACGCAACTGCAATACCATTATCAGCACCTAAAGTTGTTTGATTTGCATATAACATGTCCCCAATGATTCGTAATTCAATTGGATCTTTTTCAAAATCATGTACTGTTGCTTGATTTTTTTCGCAAACCATATCCATATGACCTTGAATAATAATAGCTGGTACATTTTCATAACCAGCTGTTGCTTCTTTTTTAATAATGACATTTAATGCTTCATCTTGAATGACTTCTAAGTTACGCTCTTTTGCAAAGCCCACTAAATAATCACTAATTTCCTTTTCATTACCTGATCCTCTAGGAATCTTTGAAATTTCTGCAAAATGAAAAAATACAGGGTGCTTTGTTAATTGTTCTAAAGTAGAATACATTTTTCAAGCTCCTCTCAAAATGAAAAAATAATATGTAAGTCTCATATCATTATACCATGATTCATTATTTTATCTTTCTTTTAACTTCTATTGTTCATTTTATGTACAACACTCTTACAACATTGTAAGGGCGTTGCAATCTACATCGATTTTTCTTATTTAATAATAGTCGTATACTTTTTAAAGAAACACATTAAAGGAGATAAAGAAAATGAAAAAGTTTTTAGCAATTATTACACTATGTTTATTATTTTTTAGTTTTACTATTGGCTGTGAGAGAGCGTCACTAAATAGAATTGGTAAAGATGTATATTACATGCAGATAAAAGGCGAAGGAACTATCGAAAAAGTAGATCATAGAAACTTACGAAACTATACGCTGTCCGCATATGATGAAGATGGCGTCAAAAAACAAATTACATTTAGAAGTACAAAAAAAGAAAACAATCATAAATTAAATGAAGACGCGTTTTTACGCCTTTATGTAGATCAAGATGATAATAGCAACAATGAAATATCATCAATTGAAGTAAAGTCCTATGAAGAGATTCAGAAAACAGATTTACCTAAAAAAGTAAAAGATAAGTTTACTATTAAATAAAAAACAAAAGAAAATGCTCTATGCATTTTCTTTTGTTCTTTTCACCTGTATATATTTTGAACTACTATTATTCATCAGTTTCTCTAACCGATTTATATTCTCCGTTAATGCACCTTTCACAAGAGAGAAATCTGTATTCGATTCTTCTTTTTTTTCTTTAAAAAACGAAGACTTTTGTACATTGACTTCAGCCATCTCTTCTCCCCCTTTTCAAAAAGATACAACCTTTTATTTATATTATATAGCAAATGTAGAAAGAGTGTACACTTATGATTTTCTTTTTAATTCTTCTTCTAATTCTTCTACTTGCTGCAACGTATCCCCTTTTATTAAAGAGAAATCTGTTGTATCTTCGTTATCTTCTTTAAAAAAATCATTGTCATAATCTTTTACCACTACAATCACCTCTACATGCTAGTGTAGGAATGATTGTCCAATTTTATTCAACTTTGTCGGATTTTGTTTTTAATTTATGTATAGAAGAAAAGGACAGAAAAAGATTCTGTCCTTATTTACTAAAATAACTATGATGTATTGTTAAATTATATACATTTTCAAAATCCCGATCTTGCAGGTTATTTTTCTTTCCATCAATAACAATGAAAACGTCACTTACTATTTTTGCTGGTATAATCCCGACATTTTCTACTTGCACCGCTTTCTGCTCATTCAATTGCTCGATATGTTCTAACGGGACGATAATACTAAATTGTGAGCGAATACCACGAAAGTTTGTATTTAATTCCTTCGCAGCTTCAAAAACAACAATTTTCGCGCCAATCTTTTCCCCATATGAATCTAAAAATGCATTTAAGCTCTTTGTATATTCCTCTTCCGTATGCCATTCCATCGTACCGAATACTGCTGGATTAACATTTTGAATAATTGTCGTGTATATTTCTCCTCTTGCTTTAGATGCAATTAATGATCGTTTTATGGATTGAACTGTCTTGCCAATATCGCTAAATTTCGCACCCCATATTTCTGAAATATTAGGCGTTAAAATGAACGCAATATCAACAAAAATAACCATTGCAGTAAACATTAAAAGATTTTTCCAGAGGGTTAAATCGATTCCTTTTATCATGAAATACACGGTGACAGATATGATAAACAAACCATACCAAGTCTTTCTAATACGTTGCTTCTTCTCCTCGTACAACTCTTCATTTTTCCAATAAAAGAAAACAAGGACTACAAAGACAATCGCTAAAACAAATAAGCCAATTCGAATGTTAGAGATCATTAATCACATCACCCTCCATTCAAAAACTACTCACGATATCATTACATGCGCAAGCTGCTCTCTTTATGACAAAAGACGTGGACAAGCTTCTAAAATTAGCTACATCGCATATATATTAGAAGGTACCACGTCTTTTATCCTGCTATTTGTGGACAGTAAGACCCCACTGATTAAAATTTCACTTTACCATGAGTCTATATTGTATATGTAGACAAGCATTCATTTCAAATTTTCGTATTAAAAAGAAATATGTTTCGGAATTTCCCCTTCAGGTACTTCTCCATCCATACTTAAATAATAATGACGAATCGGACGTAAGTTTTCGTCTAATTCATAAACAAGCGGAATGCTAGTTGGAATATTTAATGAAACTACACCATCACTTGAAAGGTTGTCTAAATATTTTACTAGCGAGCGAATTGTGTTACCGTGTGATGAAATAATTACTTTATTACCACTTTTTAATGTCGGCGCAATTTCTGAATGCCAATAAGCAAGTACTCTCTTCTCCGTATCCTCTAAACATTCAGTTAATGGAAATTCACCTTTTTTGAGTGTTTTATATCTTGGATCGGTCGCTTCATATCGAGGATCGTCTTCAGTAAGAGCCGGTGGTCTTACATCAACACTTCTTCTCCAAATATGAACTTGCTCCTCACCATACTTTTGAGCAGTTTCATCTTTATTCAGCCCTTGCAATGCACCATAATGTCTTTCATTTAGCTTCCAAGATTTATGTATTGGAACCCAAGTAAGATCCATCTCATGAAGTACAATCCATAACGTCCGAATTGCGCGTTTTAATACAGATGTATAAGCCACATCAAAAGTATATCCGTTTTTCTTTAATATTGCTCCTGCTTCTCTCGCTTCACTTAATCCATTCTCTGATAGATCAACATCTGTCCATCCAGTAAAGCGATTTTCAAGATTCCATAAGCTTTGTCCGTGACGAATAAGTACAAGTTTTATCATTATAATTCCCCTTTCGGAAATGTGAATTTTATTGTTCCATTGCGTACACGTATAAAGTATCTAGTAATGTATCTTTTTATCCATTCACTCTATGACCAATCGATAGTTGCCAAATGTATGGATAAAATTTGTTCTTTTTCAAACGATAAAAACAGAAGTTTTTTCATTATTTTTGATCGACTGGTATTTCACGTTTCGATATCCAAGCATCAAAACCTGATCGGCTATTTGCCATTTCATTCATAACTTGGTGCCAATTGTCCTCACATGATTCACCAAATTTTGAAAAAATAGCACCCATTTGTTGTCTTTGTACATCACTCAGTTTTTTCTCTAAATCTGTACCTTTTTCTGTTAAAGACAACTGTTTCACACGTCGATCATGCATAGCTTCATTACTCTCAATTAAGCCCTTTTCCACAAGTTGACGTAGCGGTCCGTGGAGCGCTTGCTTACTTATTTCTAATAGTGATAATAACTCATTTACACTTATCCCTGGAAAACGTGCGATAAAAAATAAAATTCGATGATGTACTCGTTGAATGCCATATTCTTTTATAATTTCATCTGGCTTTTCAGTAAATGTTTTATATGCAAAATAAAATAATGCTAATGCCTCATTCATCTGTTCTTCTTTATGTTGTGTCATCTACTTTCCCCCTGTATGTAAATTATACCACAATCTAGTAATGAATATTTTAATCAACGCATTAGAACTTGTTCAGTCTATTGAAACATTCATTGCATAATTAGGAGATGATTCATTTGAAAAAACAATATACTGTAAGTACATATTTATTGGATAGACTACACGAATTAGGAATTGAACATATATTTGGGGTTCCTGGTGATTATAATCTTGCCTTTTTAGATGATGTGGTAGCACATAAAAATTTAAAGTGGATTGGCAATTGTAATGAATTAAATGCTGCATATGCAGCAGATGGGTACGCTCGCATAAAAGGAATCGCCGCTCTTATTACTACTTTCGGTGTTGGAGAATTAAGCGCTATTAACGGTATTGCTGGCTCATATGCGGAACACGTGCCAGTTATAAAAATTACAGGTACGCCACCAACAAAAATAATGGAAAATGGAGCAATCGTCCATCATACGTTAGGAGATGGAAAGTTCGATCACTTTTCCAATATGTATCGAGAAATCACTATAGCACAAACAAATGTAACACCTGAGCATGCTGCTGAGGAAATTGACCGTGTTTTACGTGCATGTTGGAATGAAAAACGCCCTGTTCATATTAATTTGCCGATTGATGTGTATAATAAACCAATTAATAAACCGACAGAACCTATTATAAATAAACCTATTTTAAGTAATAAAGAAGCATTAAATAAAATGCTTCTACATGCCATTTCAAAAATAAATAGTGCCAAAAAACCTGTTATTTTAGCTGATTTTGAAGTAGATCGATTTCACGCTAAAGAAAATTTACATCAATTCGTAGAAAAAACTGGGTTTCCCATCGCGACGTTCAGTATGGGAAAAGGAATATTCCCAGAAAAACACCCTCAATTTATAGGGGTTTATACTGGTGATGTAAGTTCTCCGTACTTGCGAAAAAGAATTGATGAATCTGATTGTATTATTAGTATTGGTGTGAAGTTAACTGATACTATTACAGGCGGCTTCACACAAGGTTTTACAAAAGAACAAGTTATGGAAATCCATCCCTACACTGTGAAAATTATAGATGAAAAATACGGTCCAGTTGTAATGCAGGATGTTTTACAACATTTAAGTGATTCAATTGAGCATCGTAATAAAGATACCCTTGACGTTAAGCCATTTATTTTAGAATCATCACCTTTTACTGAAGAGTTCAATCCAAAAGCACAAATGGTCACACAAAAACGTTTTTGGCAGCAAATGTACCATTTCTTACAAGAAAACGACGTCTTAATTGTAGAGCAAGGAACACCTTTCTTTGGTAGTGCTGCTATCCCTCTACCTAATAACACTGCATATGTAGGACAACCGTTATGGGGATCTATCGGATATACACTGCCCGCTCTACTTGGTACACAGCTCGCCAATTTATCACGGCGCAACATTTTAATTATTGGTGATGGTTCTTTCCAAGTAACTGCCCAAGAGTTATCAACTATACTACGTCAAAATTTAAAACCGATTATATTTTTAATCAATAACAACGGATACACTGTTGAACGTGCCATTCACGGACAAAACCAACTTTATAATGACATACAGATGTGGGATTACAATAAACTATCAATGATATTTGGATCAGAAGAAAAAAGTCTAACATTTAAAGTAGAAAATGAAGCAGAATTAGCAGAAACCTTAGCAAATATAATTTTTAATAAGAATCAACTTATCTTTATTGAAGTTATAATGAGCCAAAGCGATCAACCTGAATTGTTAGCTAAACTCGGGAAAAGATTCGGTCAGCAAAATTCTTAATATAAAAGCATAACCTAATTATACAACTAGTAGTGTAAAACTTGTTTTGAGAATAGTTTCGACACTCAAAATACATAAGGAAAAGGATGGAAAGTACCATCCTTTTCTATTTTAAGAGCCTTCTTCGACTAACGCCCCGTGCGACAAGCAAAAATTCTTAATCCATCTTTAATTTTATAGCTTTTGTCGCAATAAATGTTTTAATATGCTTATCTAATATCCTTGTTCCACCAAAATCATCCTCATAAAAACCTGTTATAGCAAAACCAGCATCAATTTGGCCTTGGATTTGGTCTTCTAAAGTATGCGCATATTCTATTGTTTGATTTGAATCGATGTAATCTTGAACTTCATCCTCTGGTAAATAATCCAATGTTGATGAAGGAATTGAATGTTTAACATCCAGAATACCTTTTTGCTCTTGGTTATCATCAAAAATCCATAGTAACGGATTTGTAAATCCAGCAATAAGAACACCTTTATTCTTTAAAACCCTAGAAACTTCATTCCATACAAGATGAACATCTTTGACAAACAAATTAGACACAGGATTTACAACAATATCAAAATATTCTTCCTCAAAATCACTAAGGTCTGACATATCTCCTTGTACGGTTTTTAAAGTTAAACCATCCCGTTTTGCTACCTTTTCATCTTGTTCCAATTGCTTCTTAGATATATCAGTAACTGTTACATCTGCTCCAGCAGCAGATAGAACTGGTGCTTGTTGTCCGCCACCTGATGCTAAGCAAAGTATCTTTAATCCATCTAATGACTTTGGAAACCATTCTCTAGGAACTGATTTTTCCGTAGTGACTGTAATCTCCCATTCACCTGATTTGCTTTTCTCAATAATCTCGCTACTTACAGACTGCGTGTATCTAGAACCTTCTTCCACCTTCTTATCCCATGCATTACTGTTTTGTTGTGTAGTATCCATTACAATTATTCCTCCTAACAATCTAGTTGCATTTTAAGTGTAAACTTATTAACTATTTATGCTTTCCTTTTTCTATTAACCCGCCTGATAGTTCATACATAGTTGTCTATATTTATATTAACAGATAAAAGCTAATAATCGCTAAAAATTCTAAAAAGACAAAAAATTATACATCTATTCCATTCATTTAAAATAATCGTAGAATTGGTAAGTTTTAAACAACTCACTTCCACATAAAAATAGCATTCCAAATCTGTTGACAGTTGGAACGCTTTTTTATGTTATTTCATTTTTCAAGCTTTTAACTAAATCCATTAAACAAATAAGCTACGCTTTTTCTTTTTTTATTCAGCAAGAGTGAACTGCCAAGATACACCATACTTATCATTTAACCAGCCAAACTTTTTACTAAACGGATAAGAACCTAAAGGCATAAGAATCGCTCCATCCTGCGCTAGTTTATGAAAGACCGTTTCAATTTCTTCTTCTGTCTCACAAGTTACATAAAGAGACATAGCTGGAGTGAATGTAAAATTATGATTTACATAACTATCAATACACATAAACTCTTGGCCATTTAGCGTAAAAGTTGCATGAATTACAGTTCCCTCTTTACCAGGTCCATTTTCATCGTAGCGAGAAATACTTACAATTTCTGATTGATCAAATAGTGACGTATAAAAATTCATTGCTTCCTCAGCTTTGCCCTCAAACATTAAAAATGTAGTAATTTTTTGATTTGCGTTACTCATATGGAGACAGCCCCTTGTTATGTATTTATGTAAAACATACGCCAACAAAACCAAACGTACGTTCCTTTTAATATATTGTCTATAAAAACGATGAGTTTGTCAATTATCTACTTTATTATTTCTTCTTAAATAATGCTGTCCAAAGAAATGATTCTCCAAACATTTCTTTCGGTTGTTTCATTTGTTTCATTCTTCTAATCTCAATTACCTCAAATTCTTTAAATATCTCTCTTAACTTTTCTTCCGAGTATGCAAGACCACCTTGTAGACTCCACCCTCTATATACGTCCCAATCTGTTATTTCCGATCCATTTCGCTCATCTAAATCACCTGCCGCAAAACATGTTAATCCGAAATAACCACCCGATTTTAATGAGTTTTTAATTAAATCCACATAATTTATTCTTCTATGCGGTGGAATGTGATGCAAACAGCCCGAATCGTATACAAAATCAAATTCGTTTTGAACCTCTAAATTAAAAATTGAATCACAAATAAAATGAATTGCTACCTCTTTTGCCAATGCCCTTTCTTTAGCCCAATTAATGCCTTCTACAGATAAATCCACTGCTGTTACATCAAATCCTTGAGTCGCTAAATAAATGGCATTTCTACCTGGACCACATCCAAATTCTAATACTTTCCCTTTTGAAACTCTCTCTTTTTGTATATACGAAACTAGGTTCTCATCTGGAACATTTTCAAAAAATGGAACATCCTTTTCTCTATTCTCATAAAATTCATTCCAAAATGGTTCTGCAGGTCTTAATAATGAATCAAGCATTTTTAAAATGTCTTCTTGTGTGTGTAACGTTTCATTTTTCATTAATACCCCTCCACAAATGAATAGTCAGAAAATTATTATATATCTTTTTGAACTTTCAAACAAAGAAAAAACTCCTACATTACTTCACTTTCTATTCAAAGGATCTATTTTGTTAAAAAATTCATTTTAATTTATAACCGCTATCTTTTTCTTTTATTTTCCATTAAAATTGAGTAAAACTATTTTGATAACATAGGAGAAAGCTATGAAGCATAACATCAATCTATGATCCTTTATTTGTTCTTTAGTTTGCGTTGGGCTATTCCGTTTATATTTTGAAATTTCACTTGAACTATTCAAATTTTTCACGGATTTATTACACATTCACCCTTTGTTTATATTACTAGTTTTAGCAATAGGAACTTTTTTGCAGACATCATAGGATTTTCTAAGATGAATAATTGGATTGCGATGCTTAGAAGTGTAGCAACAGTCTTACTAACATTGGTATTATCAGTGTTTTTAACACTAACTTTGATTGTTGGCTATGCATTAAGTTAAACATCGTTCTTCGTGAATAAAACTCAATATTCCGTTAATAATATAGGTAGGCAATAGCCAAAACTCATTTAATGAAATCCCTAACCTTTCTCCTTTCCCCTTGGAGAACCAAGCAGTTAGCTTTTGCTGGCTGCTCTTTTATTTTCTGCAATTGGTTACACTTACCTGATGTTTTTAACGTAAAATTAAGTTACGATATAAAAGAATAAAATATATTTGGCTGTTATACCATTACCCTAAGAAACTAGGGTTTTCAGTTCCATAAAATTAAATTTTTGTTAAAAATAACAAACTTTCAAAGCTACTGAATTGTAAATATAAAAACACGACAGTAGACAAAAGACTTTGCAAAGAGTGCCTTTACAAGGCGCTCTTTTTTTACATATACTTATCAAATAGCGTTTTGGTTTAAAATAAATGCTCTAAATAAATTAGATACATTTACCAGTATGTTTACCACAACATTCATGTTAAAATCCCTTGTGAGTACGACATAACTCGACCTTATGAAGCCTTGCAGCCATTATCGCGGGGCTCTTTTTTTAATTTAATTAACGGTTTTGTTTAATTTTCTAACTTTTCCCCCACTTAACATACTAAAATTCATATATAATAAAAACATAGTTGCAGCATTTTATTATTAGGAGGTGTAATTATGTCATTTGCAGTATGGAGTGCAATTTTTATGACTTTGATCGGAGCAATGTCCGGAGCAATATTTGGTACAATCTCTTCTAGAAATAAGAACAAAAGTACGAACTAAAAAACCTAATATTAAAATTTAATATCTATTTCAGTGCCAGCTGATACACCCTTGACATTTCAGCTGGCATTTTCTATTTAAATAAGTTTTTTGTTAAAAACTTATTTGGATATATTTTCTGATACTTAATTAATTATATTAGGAATGTTAGTAATACTAAAAATAATAATGATTTTGTTATACATCTGTTTCGGAATAAGTGCAGTTTTTAGATTAATAAAGGAATTTCAAAAGCTACAGAAAAAACAGTTCTTGATTTTAGTTGATTCTCTAATTTTGATAGAAGCAATATTTTTAATGGCTAGTTTCTTTATCTAAATTACATAAAAAAACTCCCAGTGAGTGAAGCAGCTAGCAAAAGCTAACTGCTTTTTAATTACAATTACTGGTTTGTTTAAATTCACCTTAATTCATATCAAGTTTTCTTAACATTCTCTTTAATAACCTTATAATATAATTAAACTATTTGTATGAGAGGTGATTATTATGAACTGGAAACAAAAATACAATCCAAAATATTTCTTTTACCGAATGTATAGTTATATTTATAAAGCCCTTGATGATATATCATGGTCCTTAAAATAACGCTTTTGTTCACTTTTTTGATACATTTACGAAACATTCATGTGTTATCTTCATTAAGTTCTTTTCTTTTTATAATGTCGTGTGAGATATACCAACAGAGGAAGCCCTAGATCCCCTAATCCTAGGGCTTTTTTATAAGAATTTTATACATTTTATTATTTCCACTAACTCTTTAAATTGTATATACATAATATAAAATTTTCATGTTGTTATATTTTTTGATGGCCTCTTATCTTTCCTTAAAAGGCTTTTTTTCAAATAACGCTTTTGTTTAATTTATATTTAAAAAGTTCCTTTTCATAAAGACTTCCCTTATATGCTATACTCATTCTTAAATAATTGTATAAGGAATGTTAAAAATGGATGATAGATCGTCAAGACAATGGAAATTGCGACAAAAGTTAAGAGCACTGAAAACCAAAAACAACAATGACACAAACCCTTTGTTTAGTGAATGCCTTGAATCCCTAGGAAACGAAACTCTCATTTTCTCCCAAGAAAAAAGCCAGCAGATTGCTACTATTTTAATGAATTCATTTCCTATAACTGTCTCGGGAAGAATAGATTGGGAACAGATAGATAATCAATTCATAGCTTCGAACAAAGAACAACTAATTTCCCTTATTAGAGCAAACCAACTAGATTTTGACGAACAGATTTTTATAATATGGGATAGCTATGAAATCCCTGTAGTAAGTACAAATCTTGATAAAGTATTCCAATCACTAGTTGACGTTGATGCAGTCAGTTTTTATTACTGGCTATTAGACAAAGAATATAGGTTCGTAATTGAAATAAATGATGAAGAATTGATTAGGATTGGGTTTCGCTAATACTCTAAGCATATGAAGCTAGTTCCCTTCATTTCTTAATATTTTCTTCGTCACCACCGCTATTATTATCATTATGAAACTAATAGCAAATATAGGTAAATAAATTTTCGTACTGAATCCTTCAAACATAAAACCATATACGACTTGCCCAATTGGTGCCATACATTGAGATACCGCTGTTATAAATGCCATCACTTTTCCTAGATTTTCATTTGGTGTTTTCTTTTGGACTACAGTAATCACATAAATGGATACAATTGTCATAATCATTGCGATTAGAAGAGAAGAAAGTATAAAGAGGATAAATGGTGGATAGTATCCTAAATTAAGAATAAACGGTGTAACTGATAGTGCCACTGGCATTACTAATAAAGCTATGATAAGCATCCAATTATATAATGTTTTCATCTGTAACTTTTTAGCAAAGAAACCGATTGACAATGCCCCTAATATGGTTGCAAAATCAATTAATCCCATTCCAATTCCATACATCGTATCGCTACTCTGCATAGTTACTCGTAACATAATAGGTCCTCCAACAACAAATAACGGTGTCAAAATTAAGTTTAATAAAGCTGCAAGTAACATAGCCTTCAAAATAAAAGGTTGCTTTAAAACATAAAGAAAACCTTTTTTCATATCTTTTACAATTGTCGGTATGATATGGCTTTCTTGCGCTCTTTTTATAAAAGGTATTGTAATAAACATTTCTAAAATTGCAGATAAAAAGAAAGCAAGACAACTTGTTATTACGAGCATTTTCAAACCAATTATGCCATATAATATTCCTCCTAGTACAGGTGCAACTATATTAGATAATGCTTGCACACCATTTATGATACCGTTTGCTTGTTCTAACTTTTTCTCTGGAACTAATTGCGGAATACTTGCCATAACAACTGGTGAGTACATTGCACTAATGACTGCTAGTAAAAACATAATTGCTCCAATCAATAAAATAGATACCGATTCAGTTAATAACAAAACTATAAAACTTAATACAATAGCAGCGTTTATAAAATCCAAAATGACCATTACATTACGGCGGTTGAAACGATCTGCTATCGCTCCGCCAAGAGGAGCTAACAAAAACGGGATACTCGTTATGGCATATAACCCTGCAAATATATCGGCACGTCCTGTTATATCTAGCACATATAAAGACAGTGCAAAACGTAATAGTGTTGAACCTAAAATAGTAATAATTTGACCACTTACCATTAAGTGAAAATCTTTCAAGGAAGATTGAATACTTGCTGGCATCTTCATCACATCCTTCATTTAGTCTAGACCGACTGCCGGTCTATAACACCCAAACAGAAAAAAGCTATTTCTGTTTCATTAAAACCTCGATCATATAATCAAAGGACCCTTCTTTCGCTCCAACAGATACTTCCATCATTTTAATATAAGCCTTAGCTCTTCTCATCATTTCTTCCGGTTTCCACTGGAATAAACCATCATCAAATATGACTTGTGCTGAAGAGAGTAATAATTCAATTGTTTCTTGTGGGTATGGAGTAGAAAATATGCCTTCTTCTATTCCTTGCTCTAAAACTTCCGTTAATACAGGAGATAAATGTATAATGGATTGCACTAAACTTTTCTGATGCATTTCTGCATTATTTGGTTGATGGAATTGTTCAATCATTTTTTCTTTGACATCTCCTGATTTTGGTGATTGTTCCATTAAAATTTTAAATAACTTATCTAAAACGGGGATATCGGGATTGGAGACAATCCTTTTCGCCTTAGTGACATCCTCTTTAATAATCCTCATAATGATTTCATCCATTACTTCCTCCTTCGACTTAAAATAATGATAAAACGTCCCCTTTGCTATACCAATTTCTTTTAAAATATCATTCACGGTTGTTTTCGTATAACCTTTCGTAAGAAACAAACGCTCAGCTGTTTCTAAAATTTCCTTTCTACGCTCCTCATACTCCTTTACAATTCGCATTCAAGTTCTCCTTCCCATCAGACCGACTGTCGGTCTATTAAAATTATATGTTTAGTTTGCAAAAAGTTTCCTATTATCGTACATATACAACACCATACTTTCTATTTCCTTTATAAATTTTTATTTTTTAACGTCCGCTCAATTTGTTTAAAACGTATCTCATGTTTCTTATCGTCACCTTTCATTTTAGGAAAAGAACGATGCCTCCGTTCGATCTATGTACTTATCAATGGAGTATTTTGTTGAGTTCCAATATGTAATATTGCATATTTCGCACTTTTAATTTTTGTATATGTAATAATTTATTTATAAAAATATAAATTATTAATAAGGGTGATTTATATGAGCAAGTTCCGAAAGAAGATTATTAAATATTTGCAAACATTTTGGGGATGCTTAGCATTTGGTGTATTAATGTTTGCTATCTTCTTAATTACGGATTTAACAGATGCATCTTTAAATACATTAGGCTGGAGAGACTGGCTAGGTTCTGTAGCAGGCGCAACCATTTTATCTGTTGGGATGTTTACTTTAAATAAATTGAATTTAAAATAAATATTCGGTCAATACTGAATGTGGGCTGTATGCCAACATTCATTTAAAGTAGTCTTCTCTGTATCTCCTTGTATTGAGCAGTTAGCTTTTGCTAGCCGCTCTTTTATTTTGTTCCGGTTCTTACCTCTTAAAGAACTCTTTATCTACTTTCCCCCAATAAGTACACATATCTATTCTCCATTGCTACAAAATGAAATCTTTATTTTGTTTTACGCGTCGCTTCTTCAATCAGCCAAGATACAATATTAAAATCATTAGCTTCACCCTTTAAAGATGTTCCGTTCCAAAAGCATTCTTTCATCACTTCAAGTAATTTTTCAACAGCTTCAATTCATCTCATATTAATTTTCCCTTTCTCCCAAATAACTATTTTGTTTTATTAATTAACTGATTAATAAAACAAACACCTTTATTAAACATTCCATGTTTCTTCACCCCTTGAATATTTTTCAAATAAAAATACATACTATTTTCAAGCCGCCGTGTCCACGGCTAATACCTCTTTCTTTTGATGTATATTTTTTTAGAAATCGAAAATAATACCAACAAGCTGTTTGAACTAGCAGCTTCACTCTTCTCGCAATGGGGATGCAAATTATCACAATTAGCTAACTCATTGAACTCACTGGCAGACAACCAAAATCGTTGTCTGCTTTTTGTATGAGATTTTTCGTTTTACATATACTACTTTTGAACCTGCAGACCAATACGAGCCATTTTGGTACTTGGGATTTCCCTTCCGGGGATAAGTATTTTTTACTTATCCCTTTTTTGTATAGACACGTATATTTAGGGTAAAACTAATTACAAGCAGATTTTCTGTTTATGCGTAGTTCTAAACAAGATTACTTTTTCTCCTATTAAAGGACGGCAGGTACGACTGCTAGTCCTTTTTTCTTATTTCGCATATTATCACTACATTACCTTCATCGTCGTCGTAAGCAATTTCCCCATAAGGATGGCAGTGGTGCTTCCCGAGTTCCTCATCGATCAAAACTAACAAATTAGTTTTCCAGTTTCCAACGATCGTACACCAATACGAGTTTAATCCTTCATAAACTTCTCTTGTTCTATTTCAATAATTGCGGAATGTATAATGAAAATACTCGCTCGCTTCAATACCTTTTCTTTTAACCAAAGTGTTCTGCTGAATGATAGTAATACCCTTGCACTAATGGTTTTGGACTATAAAATTCCCTTTATAAATTTCAAATGCGGTGAATGAAATTTTGTTTTTTTCTTGCCATCATCCTTGTTGTATACAAACAAAAAAAGAGCCACAATATTTTGCGACTCTTTTACAATTATAACTATTTAACGGCCACGTCTTTGCTGACCTTGCTTTGTACTACCTTTTTTATTACTTGGCTTATTAAATGATCGGTTATTTTCATTTCTAGAACTATTTCTCGAATTATTTCTTGAATCACTTCTTGAGCTATTTCTTGAATCACGTCTTGATTCACTTCTTGAACCTTCGCGGCTATCTCTTTGACGATTTTGACCTGATTTCTTCGGAGCCAGCTTTGGTACCGGTTTTCCATTTTCATCTACACGTTTTATCTTCGGTTGTTCGATTATTTCTCTTTGTATTGGTGCACCAAGCGTTTTTTCAATTTCTTCTAAATATTTTTCATCTTTCGCTGCAACGAACGTAATTGCAAGACCTGATCCACCTGCACGTCCTGTTCGGCCAATACGATGAATATAACTTTCTACATCTTCAGGGATGTCAAAGTTAAATACGTGCGTTACACCATCTACATCAAGTCCACGAGCTGCTACATCCGTTGCGATTAAGTACTGAATTTTAGCTTCGCGGAAACTCTTCATAACTCTTTCACGTTTCGCTTGAGGTATATCACCATGAAGTTCAGCACAATTATAACCTAGTCCTTTTAAATTATCATACAGTTTACTTACTCTAAGTTTTGTACGGCAGAAAATAACAGCTAAAAATGGCTGATCACGATCCATAACAAAACGAAGTGCATCTGGCTTTGCACGATCTGTAGTCTCAATAACACGCTGCTCAATTGTATCTACCGTTACTTCTTCACTTTGTACTTGAATCATTTGCGGCTCGTCCATATAACGCTTCGCCAATTTTTTAATATCTTTTGGCATCGTTGCTGAGAATAACATCGTTTGTTTACTACCTGGTGTCTCATCTAAAATGTCTTCAATATCATATAAGAAACCAAAATAAAGCATTTGATCCGCTTCATCTAGTACAATCGTTGAAAGATTACTTAAATCAATTGTTTCACGTCGTATATGATCTAATAATCGTCCTGGTGTTGCAACAACAATATGTGTATTACCTTTTAATTTTCTCAATTGTTGTGCTACATCTTGCCCACCATAAATCGCTAGTACATTAATATCTTCTCTTTGAACAAGCATTTTTTTAATTTCAGCTGTAATTTGCAGTGCTAGCTCCCTTGTTGGTGCAACAATTAAAGCCTGAACATCACTAGACGCTGGATCGATTTTTTCTAAAATCGGTAACACGAATGCAAGTGTTTTACCTGTTCCAGTTTTTGCTTGACCAATTATATCTTTACCAGACAGTATTACCGGAATCGCTTTCTCTTGAATTGGTGTTGCTTCTGTAATTCCATTTTCACGTAATGTATGATTAAAAGTTTCACTAATTCCTAATTCTAAAAAGTTTTTCAAATAGACCACTTCTTTTCCTTATTTTTCACATTAGCTTTCATTGTACCATTTGTTTCGCCAAATATGAAAAATAAAAAAATTCTTATCTTCTTTTTTTATATTCATCCTGTACTAGATGAACAAATTCTTTTTGCTTTTTCTCAGATTTTATTAATGCTTCCATATTTATAGAAGTAAAAATATACCTTTTAATTTTTCTATTACTCCAAATTAAACTTGTATACTTCGGATCTTCATGTAGATTTCGAAACCACTCTAATTCACTTAATTTTGCGATATGGTGTTTCAATTTCATGTCATTTCGAGGATAAAATAAAATGATATCTGCTATTACATCAAATAACGAACCCATCTTCCCCCCCTATACTCTTGCTCAAATTATATATATTCTTCTTTACATATATATTTCAATTTTACCGAAATATAATGTTACTGATTTGGTTGAAATCGCAAAATATATGAACTAAAAACCGATCTTTTCGATTTAGGAAAGACCGATTTTCATTAATTTATACAGTAAGCTTTCCTCCATGATAGCAATAATACTGTGTTGCTTTAAAACTTTTAATCCTATTTAAAGACTGTTTCGCTTTTTCTATATCTAAACAAAAATTCGGATTAGCTATTACTAACTCACGATTCTCTTGAACAGCCGCATCTCCCGTAATTACACAATCTAAATTCGGAAAATATAATGAAATATGCCCCGAAGTATGTCCTGGCGTCGCTACTATTTGACATTCATTATTCAAAATCATTTGACCATCATGCACTTTTTCATCGACGGAAATATGTTTTATATTTTTTAACTGTTGTATAAACCATTTATCAAATTCTTTTTCTTCATTTGACATACGTTCTAACATTTCTTCAGCTTGAACTAACCTCTCTGATTTTATATCACCACTAATATAGTTAGATTCAATTTCACTAGCAATAACATTAATTTGAGGATATTTCACTTTAAAATCGTATAAAGACCCTATATGATCATCATCATAATGAGTAATAATTATATTTTTTAAGTTTTTTATCTCATATCCATGTTTTAATATTGCATTTTCAATTAAAGGTAAAAAACTTGGATATCCTGTATCGACTAACGTTAATTCATTATGTAATATAATTAAACTTGGATAAATACATTGTTTTTGCCCGTTAAATTCGAATTCAATTGGTAGTTCTATTATTTTCATTTTTCTTCCCCCATACCGCCTATTCAATATTTAATAATAACCACTTCGTCCACATACATTTTACTATACATATTAAAAAATTTTTTATCAGTATTTTGTTTTAACGTTTTTTATTAGTTAATTCTATTTTTAAATGTGGATACCAAAGTTATTTTATATCTATTTCTCATATGTGTTAGCAAGTTCGTCTGTAAAATCATAGACAGGGTTTTCACTCTTAACCTAAGCTGTTACTTTTTATAAATGAATTTTACCCTTATTGGACAAGTATCCGTTTCGTAATTTTCATATGTAATAAAAGAGACATCTCCTTAAATTAGAAATGTCTCTTTTAAATTAATAGAACAAATTCAGTTGTATTTCTTTTTTGTGAAAAGTTTTTTCATCAATAAATTATACATTTTCAGTGCTTGTACTACAACTTGTCGAGTATAAAATTGGTATACCACATATAGCATCATTCATTACATCACGAAAAACTTTTGCAGCGACTTCTGTGAAAGTTTGGCATAGATTAGAAATATCATCATTAAAAAACTGAATCACTTTTGCAGCAAAAACCGGAAAAACAACATTCGCTCCACCTGGGAACTGCGGTTGCACAACAACTTGCTCAAAATACAAGTTGCTTTCTAAAGCTACTTGAA
This sequence comes from Bacillus sp. RZ2MS9, assembly GCF_001816185.2. Classification (NCBI taxonomy): domain Bacteria; kingdom Bacillati; phylum Bacillota; class Bacilli; order Caryophanales; family Bacillaceae; genus Bacillus; species Bacillus sp. RZ2MS9. The sequence continues at coordinate 2,347,289 of NZ_CP049978.1, read as the reverse complement.
AAAGGTGTGCAATTTCAAAAGCATCTAAAGGACAAGGAATTGGGTTTACAATTCCATCCCCAATAACACTAACAACAATAGTTACATTTACATTGCCAAATTGCACAGTAGGTTTAAGAAGTGTAGCTAATGCAATCGCTTTTTCAAAATCCGTAGTTTGTACTAAAATAATAAAATTTCCATCAGTCGGTATTAGCGGACCTACTGTTACAGTTGGATCAGCCCCTACCGAATTTCTGAGTTCGTTAAAATATGTGATCCATGGCGGTGAAAGTTGAGGTTGTACACGCTCGTCCATTCTTTTTCCACCTCCTTATACAATTCTCAATACTATAATATGAAAAAATTCTAATAGTGCATTAGATATATTTATTATTTTTTATAGCATTTTCGTATCAATCTGAGAATTTTGTTTGTTTACAAAACCTTTTAGAAACATTTAACCATTTATTGTATGTCAATAATATAGTAGTGAAAAATTTACAGGTGAAGGATATAGCAAGAACAAGGTTGCTAGTTCATTAATCGTAAAAATATGACGTTTTAGATGAATAAGCTTTATTTGCAGTAATATACCTTTATTATTATGTACCTTATATTGCAGCGCTTCACTAATAAGACGTACAATCCCTATCCTTTTAGAAGTAATTAAAACCTTCGGTGAAATCTTCTTTAGATAGATACCATTTGCAAATTGTTTAATTTAACAAATACTACTTGCATACTATGTAATGAAACACTGTGAATCATTGTATAATCCACATTATATTATTTTGAACAGGTAATCCCCTATTTTTATGGAAATATATAATTAAGAAAAACAATAAAATTGATTAATCTCTCACTTCTTTGTCCATCCTTTTAAAAAATCTATGTTTTTGTAAAAGGAGCGTTCATATGGAGAAACAGACACTTTGGAAAAAGTTCAAAAAAAGCTCTGTAAACCTCGGTAAATCTAGCGTATATGAAAGTATTATTTTATTCTACACAATGAAAAAGAAAGAATTACCTACTAAAGCGAAATTCATAATATTAGCCGCTTTATCTTATTACGTATTAACAATCGATTTCATTCCAGATATAGCTGCTATTATTGGGATTGGGTTATTAGATGATGTTTTAGCAATCGCTGTAGCGCATAAATACGTTATGAGACACGCAGATGCTGAAATTCGAGAAAAGAGCAAAGTAAAGATGGAGTCATTATTTACTTCAGCACAAGCATAATGAAATTATCTAGTCATTTACCTACCTTTTTACTTTCAAATAAAGCTAACTGTAATTAATGATAGTTCCACCTCACTGAATATTACCCTTCACCATGAGAGCATAGCAGAATAAATTCCTAAACAAAAGCATTTCTCTTAGCTCTCAAACCGTAAACAAATAGGGAATCAGCACTTGTTCCTAAGTTCTGACTCCCTTTTATTTGTTCTTATATCTATCTGTTATACAGTTTCATACGTTCCCTTATACAAAACTGCTATTGCCGCTACTATAAGAATCATACCCATAAAAGCAGGTGCGGCATGACCAAGTGATACATAGATTTGTCCTCCAAGAATAGGACCAATCATTCTTGCTAAAGCTTGAATAGATTGGCTTCCACCTTGAATCCTTCCTTGTTCACTAGAACTGGCAGACTTTGAAAGCATCCCGTTGAATGAAGGCCCGAAAATTGAATCCCCAAAACCATACATTAGCATTCCAACGATTAGTAGTGGATAGAGTGAAAACAAAGCTGATGCCGCAATAAAACTGTATCCTATAATCTCCGAAACCATCCCAAGAATAGCTATTTGTTTATCACTAAGATTGATTAAAAGCTTTGGCATGATAAAACTTTGTGAAACAATGTCTTGAAAGCCCAAAATTGAAAACATAAGTCCGATTAATGCAGGTTTCCAACTGAAAGTATCTATTGTAAATTGCGTGAAAATTGCTTGTAAAGATCCGTTAGGTATCCAAAGTAAAAACGCTGAGATAAGTAACCATTTTAAATTTTTCATGGAAAGTATATTTGCTAGCTGTGCAAAAGGATTTAACCTTACAAAAGTAATCTCTTTTAACCTGTTATTTTTGTCAAGACTCTCAGGCATGTATTTCATACCATATAAAACATTTAATAAAGTTATGAACGCTCCAAAGTATAAAGGTACAGAATGACCAAACTTTGCAAGTAACCCCCCAAGAGTTGGTCCAATAATAGTTCCCGCACCTACAACTGCACTCACCCATCCAAAGTATTTCGTTCTCTGCTCTTTCGGAATGATGTCTGCAAAATATGCGAAGATAGTACTTATGCTCCCACCTGTTATACCTTCTATTATCCGTCCAGCAAATAATACCCATAAAGCTCCTCCTATGCCAAAAACTAAGTACCCAATTGCAGAACCAAATAAGCATATTAAAAGTAATGGACGACGGCCATACTTATCGCTTAAACCCCCGAGTGCTGGAGCAGCTAAAAACACACAGGCCGCATAGACGGAAGTTAGTAGTGTAACAACTAATGCTTGTTCTTCCGGATTACTTGTATATGGCTGTACTAAGAATGGGACTACAGGCATGATGATACTGAAACCTATACCACAAAGAAATACAGAAATAAGTCCGAATAGTAACGCATGTTTATCTATGCTTTTTTCAGTTTCCCTTTCATTTTGTGATCTAAATATAGACATTTAACTTCTCTCCTTAAAATTTTTTGTTGCTTTGTCAACAAAATGATAACCCTGTTTTGTTGATTAGTCAACAAAGATAAAATAATAAAAAAGCAGCCTATTCTCATATTAGAGTAAGGCTGCCATTTTATTATTAAAATGTATTACGATTTAATATGTATACCTTGTTTCTTTATTTCTGCATCCAAATGTCTACTATACTTTTCCACAAAGCTAATTATACTGTCGAATTCTTCTTCAGTTACTTGCTCAAATACAGCTTTATCCCGCTCTTGAAACTCTTTGTGCAGATTTTCATGGATTTTATAAATTTCTTTCCCTTGTTCGGTAAGCTTAAAATAAATTTCTTTCTTATTTTCTGACTTTTGGTAACTTTCAACAAGGCCTTTTTGTATGAGCTTCTTAGTCATTCTACTTATAGCACCGCGAGTCACATAAAAAGCCTCTGCGAGTTGTGTCACGTTAGAATCTGCATTGTTTTCAATATATTCAATACAGTGGACTTCAGAAGACTTAAACCCTTTAAGGCCTTCTTCCATCTTATCTTTATTAAGCCAAACCAGCTTATTATATAATTCCCTGAAACCGTTCATGACCTGTTCTTCTTTATTCATGACCTGCCCTCCTCACCGCTCATTAGCACATTAAAACTATTATATTAAATTTCTGCTTACGTTTCGACAATATTGAAATAATTATTGTAACATTAAAGATATGTGTAAAAATAGGCGCTTAAATAAAACAATTCATTAGACAGCAAATTCTGCAAGTTTATTGCTACTTACAGTAAATGGTAGACAAAAAGTAAGAGCTAAGATTATTTCTCTTAGCTCTTCTTTCATAAAACTATTTCACTTCATTAGCGACAAAAAAGTGCTCACATACACTTGATATGCGCTGTAAGTCCACGTTCCCACCAGATATAACAGCCACTACTTTTTTCCCTTTTATATAACTATCAACTTTTCCTGCAAGAAGTGCAGCAGTTGCTAATGCACCTGCACCTTCTACAACAGCTTTCCCACGTTGTAATAAATCTTTCATCGCTACTTCCAGCTCTTTTTCTGATACAGTTACAATATCATCTACTAATTCTTTTACAATTTCAAATGTTAATTCTCCTGGTATTTTAACTGCGCAACCATCTGCAATAGTAGGGGCCTCATAATGTTCTACGATTGCGCCTTTATCGTAAGATGCCTTCATTCCATGAACATTATCTGCTTGGACACCAATTATATTAATGGATGGATTAAAAGATTTTAATGCTACAGAAATACCAGAAATAATTCCGCCTCCACCTATTGGTACAATGACAGTATCTACATCCCACATATCATCAAGAATGTCTAATCCAATTGTACCTTGACCAGCCATTACCTCTACATCATCATATGGATGTAAGTATGTTTCACCTGTTTCCCTTATAATTTCTTCACATTTTACCTTTGCATCATCAAAGGTTTCACCATGTAAAATCACTTCAGATCCATATCCTTTTGTTGCTTCAACTTTTGCCTGAGGTGCAGAAATTGGCATAACAATTTTACTCTTAATACCGAGTAAATGAGCAGATAATGCAACTCCTTGTGCATGATTACCTGCTGAACATGCGATTACACCTCTTTCTTTTTCTTGATCCGTGAGCCGTGACATTTTATTAAATGCGCCACGAAATTTAAAAGAACCCGTTAATTGCATATTTTCTAATTTCAAATGTATTTCTCCGCCCGTTTTACTAGTCAAATAAAAAGATTTTACTAATGGCGTTTTACGAGCATTTCTATCTAGAATCTTGTGAGCTTTTTTAATATCGTCTATATGTAATGGTAGTTTTCTAGTTATCATACTGACACCTCTTCCAAAGTTCTATTTCTAAGTTTTCGTAAGTCGTAGCTCCTTTATACGAAAAGAAAAAATCTTTATATATGTACCCCACTCTGAAATAAACACATTTGCAAACAATTTAACATCCTTTTCATATCGCGTTCTTTATAATGATTTAAACATGCAATTTGGATCCAATTATTCTTTTGTAAATAAGATGACTCATAATGAACGATGTATCCTTGTAATGCTAATGCATCGCCTACTACTTTAGAAGAATGGTCTTCGCTTAATACAATAGTAAGTATAATTGGCGCGGCATGTTCTTTAGGTGAAACAAGCTTTAAGCCCATGTCAGTAATAACTTCTTCAACATACTCGTATGTCTCTTTAATTTTTACAAATACCTTTTCATCTTCAAATCTCTTCAACGCTTCTTGCAATGCATAAATTAAATTCCATGATTGTGAGTATGGAATGCTTTCATTTTCTTCATACATGCCAATGTCCATATAGGCTGGCACAGCCTCGTTTATTTTTACAATGTGGTTATAAAAAACGAAAGAAATTCCTGTATATGATTTAATCGCTTTACCGCTAACACCACTCGCAAAATACACATCCTTCAAGTCTAATGGTATTGCTCCAATTGAGCTTATGCAATCTACACATAGTTTTATTTGATTCTCGTTACAAAGAGTATTTAGCTCGTTTAAATCGTTTAACATTCCAGTAGATGTTTCATGATGAACAAACCAAAGCCATTCATAATTTCCAGTTATTATTATTTCTTCTAATTCGTTATAAATAAACGGCTCTCCCATTTCTTTTTTATACGTATCAAAATGTAATTGTGCTCGTTTTGCATGTCCAACTAATCTATTTCCAAATTCTCCATTTGTTAATATTAGTCCTTTCCCTTTTAAAGAACGTAACTGTAAAGCAATCGCATCATTTGCTAACGTCCCTGTTCCTAACATAAGCTGTACATGTTTTGCTTTTGTCATGTGAAGTAACCGTTTTTTCACATTGTCCATCATCACTTGAAATGACTTAGAGCGATGCGAAATAGGCCGCGTAGAAAATGCCTTTCGAACATTCTCTTCAATATCTACTGGACCAGGTAAAAACGTATATTCTTTCGTCATAATCCCTCCAACACTCGACTCTTCAAACATAGCAGGAGTAACATACATTGGCTGGAAGGCTGCTTCTTCTGTACCAACTAACGTATGAAAAGATTTGAATCCCATTTGCTCATATAAAGGTAGTTCACGTGTTGTTGCAGAAATGAGTGCTAATTCATATCCATTTAGAAGCAAATAACGATGTAGAAAACGAATTAATCCTAACAACGCTCTTCCATTTCTATATTCACGTTCTACTGAAAGTAAACGAATTTCATACACTTTTTCTCCATGCTCTTGCAAATAAATATCTAAATTTGAGATTTTATAATCTAACGAGAATGGTCGTTTTCCCCGCACTGCGACCATACCTACTAATCTATCCTCATCTAAACAAATTAAATATGTATTTTCATCATGAAAGCGATCTATACGAACACGCTCTTTCGTTTCTTCATGTTGCGGAATTTCTTCTACAAATGTTTTATAATTCAATTTATGTATACGTTCAAATTCCCGATCTTGATCAGCAACTTTATAAATTAACCCCATGGCTTATCTCCTTTATGTATTTAATAAAAATTATAAGTGGAGATTTACTCCACTTATTAAAATTTCGTTTCAGTCTCGATTTACATATAAAATAAGCACAATGATAAAAGCACTTAAAATAGTCGTAATAATAGAATAAGAATACAAAATCATGCAAACTGGTAAACAAGCAATTGTAATTAACCCTGGCTTATTAAACCCTTTAAAAATTAAATAAAATATAATGAAAACAGCAACAAGAGTAAGCGCTATCAAATAATCAAATGCGATTAATCCTCCAATAAATGTTGATATGCCTTTTCCGCCCTTGCCTTTAAATACAATTGGATAAATATGTCCCAGTAAAACAGCTAGTAAAGCTAACATTACAAATGTAGAATCTCCAAAAAGGTATTTTGCAATAGAAACTACGATTGCCCCTTTAATTGCATCACCTAAAAATGTAGCGATGAAATATCCTTTTCCATATACACGCCCCATATTTCTTGCGCCGGGATTCCCACTTCCTTCATCTCGGATATCAACGTTATATCTCCATTTCGTTACTATATAAGCGGTCAATATGTTCCCAAATAAATAAGAAGCGACCAAATACAAAAACTGCATACTATTAATCATATAATCATTCACTTTCTACATGGAAGTACTTATACAATATTCATGAACTATGTATATTGTACTTTTTTATCCACTTCCCTTTATACATTTTAACATCATATATTTACAAATCATACAAAAATTCTCATACGCTATTTTTAAAAATATATATCCCTCATTAAATAATATGTTCCTTTCACTGCCATTTCTGCTTGTGATACGAATGTAATTTCTTTCATACTTTCTTCACAGCATTTCTTAAATACAGCAAATATTTCAGGAACTAAACGCAATATACTGCCACTTACTGCAATTGGCGTTGAGTGCTTAAAGTTCAACTTGTTATAAACATTTACTGTAATCCTTGCCAATTCCTTTCCAGCTTGCAAGATAATTTCACGTGCATCATCATTCCCATTTCTCGCTTTCTGAATAACTAATGGCGCGATTGCTGCAACTTTATCTTTTGAAGAACTATAAACTAGTCTTTTTATATGAGACGACGTCAAAAGTTGAAATTCATCTTGAATCCTTAAGCTTAATGGGCAAAGTGCAACTCCTTGATCAAATTGATTCGCCATTCTTTTTAAACCTTGTAATGCAATCCAATATCCGCTTCCTTCATCTCCTAAAATATGTCCCCATCCACCACTATACTCGTACACTTCTCCTTTCTTTCCAAGACAAATTGCACCTGTGCCGCCAATTGTTAAAATTCCATCTTTTCCTTTTAAAACAGCTGCATGTGCAATCATCGCATCATTAAAAACTTCAATTGGTGTTCCATACTTCTTCTTTAGACGTAATGTTAATTCATTCGTATTTACTCCACTTACACCCGCTAATCCTAAACAAATACAAACGCAATGCCCATTTAATACACCTTTCTGGCATTGATCAATCACCTCCATAATATGCACAAGAACTTCTTCAAAATCTATTAATATATTTCCAAAACCACTTGTAGCTCTTACAAGTTCATTTCCGTCTTTATCAAATGCAATTGCTTCTGTCTTTGTTCCCCCGCCGTCTACTCCAATCATATATTTCATCTATTCGCCTCATTCATTTCAAATTGGAGGGAATGTTATATTCCCTAAAACTACAGATTCCTTTGCACCTGTTGCGCTCGGCACATTACTCGGATTACGATGATATGTTTCATTTGCTAAAATGGCAAAGGCGATTGCTTCCTTCGCTTCTGAAGAATAGCCTATATCTTCTTGAAGGAATAATGCACATTTTTCTTCTTTCAATCCATGCCGTATCATTTCTACAAGTGTATCATTATAACTTCCGCCACCACCTAGAATTACCTCATCGATTTCATAATACGGCAGAATAAACTCCTTATAATGATAAACAATTGAACTTGCTGTAAACCTTGTGACAGTCGTCAATATATTTTCTTTACTATGCTTTTCAAACCGCTTTAATAACTCACTGACAAATTCTTCTCCAAACTGTTCTCTACCAGTTGATTTCGGTGGATTCATTTTCAAAAATGGATGATTCATACAATATGTCAAAACCTCTTCTACAACTACTCCTTGTTTTGCAATGTTACCATTTTGATCATATGACAACTGAAACAACCTTTGACATACTTCATCCATTACCATATTACCTGGACCTGTATCAAATGCTATAACGCTTTTCTCACTTAGTTGACTTGGTATTACAGTCACATTACCAATCCCGCCGATATTTTGTAGTAGTCTATTTTTAGTTTGGTGACGATATAAAATAATCTCTGAATATGGTACAAGTGGTGCTCCTTGTCCTCCAGCTGCCATGTCCATCGTTCGAAAATTAGAAATAACCGTCGTATTCGTTTCATACGCTATAATTGCTGGTTCTCCAATTTGTAATGTAGAAGGAATCATACCTCCATCTTGCTGTGGCTGATGATAAATCGTTTGTCCGTGAGAACCAATTAAATCTAATTGTCTCAAAGGAAAATTGGCCTCTTTACAAACTTTCTTTACAGCGTTTGCGAAGCGTAAACCGAGTTTAAAATTCAAACTGCATATAAGTTGTACATTTGAATTTTCTATTGATAATGCCTGCTGGATATCATTTTTCATATCATTACAAAATGGCACAGTAGTAAAATGGATGAGTTCAACTTTAGAATCTACACCGCTTCCATCTATATGAACGAGTGCTACATCTATTCCGTCTAACGAAGTACCGGACATTACCCCTGCAACATACATAACATGCATGACCTCCTATTTACTAAAAAACAATCATGTAAGTAACCAACGTACAACCAATCGAAAACAATATAAATCTAAAAAACAACTGAGCTTTCGATGCAAACGATCCATCAATGAAAGAAACAACTACCGTAAGCAAAACGCTTGCCGCAATACTTGTAACGAGCCAAATACTATGCATTTGTGATAAATTTAGCATGCCTAATAAAGGGACAAAAAGTAAATTTGCACAAATCACTCCAAATAGTAATAAAAACACACCTTTATAACTAAATTTTATATTCATTCTATTTCCCCCTTTCTAGTTTTAATGTGAAAGAAGTGATAGACAAAAAGTCTATCACTCAAAATAACAGCATGCAGATTAAGGATTAACCGACTCTCCGTCACCATTCTTTTCGATTTCAAGCATATTTTTGTCGTACATTTTAAAGAATGGTAAATAAATAAGGAACGATATTGCTATATTTATAAAAACTAATACAATCGCACGCCAATCTCCACCTGTTGCTAAATATGCACCAATTGGAGCAGGTAATGTCCATGGCGGCATAATATGCGTTGGTGTTACAAATCCCATTGCGGTTGCAGCATACGCTATAGTAGCTGTTACTAACGGGGTAATGACGAAAGGAATAATTAAAATTGGATTTAATACAATCGGCAAACCGAATATAACCGGTTCATTTATATTAAAAATCCCCGGAACAATACACGTTCTCGATAATGCTTTCGAATATTTTGATCGACCAAATACAATCATAGCTAACACAAGCCCTAACGTTGCGCCCGAACCACCAATCCAAATAAACCATTGATAAAACGGTTCTGGTGCAATAAACGGAAAATGACTCGCTCCACTTGCTACAGCTTCACCGTTCTTTCCTAAATACACATCCCAAAGTGGCCTTGCCACAGTACCTACAACTGATACTCCGTGTATCCCGAAAGACCAGAAAAACGTAATTAAAAATACAGGTATAATAACGCCAAAGTAACTATCACCAGCTTTTACTAACGGTGCGGCTAGTTTATCTACAACGTAATGTAAATCAACTTTAAAAACGACTGTAATAAGACTCATCATAATAATAACGAATGCTGCAGGTATAAGTGCTTCAAATGAACGTGATACTGACGGTGGTACTTGTTCTGGCATTTTTATCGTTACGTTATTCTTCTTACAAAACCTTAAAATCTCAACTGATAAAATAGAGACGATCATCGTCACAAATAATCCATGACCTCCAAGATTTGTCATCGGAAGCATGAATCCTTTTTTATCAATTAACTCAGGCGTTAATGTTAAAAGTAGTGAACATACCGCAAGCTGTGCTCCTGATAAAGCATCTAATTTATAACTTTTCGCTAAATTATATCCTATTCCAAATGCTATATATAAGGACATAATAAACATAGTTAAACGATATGGTATCAATATACTTGTTTGATTCTTTAATGCCCAAACCGATATGAAACTATCTTTCGGCAGTGGTGGAAATGCTACTATTAAAAAAAAGCTTCCTACTATAATAAATGGTAACGCCGAAATAACTCCATCACGGATTGCTTGTAGATGCCTCTGCTCAGAAAGCCTTGCCATCGGGCCAGATAAGTTTTTATCAAGAAACGTGACAAACTTATTCATAACGCTTCCTCCTAACTAATTAATTCATTTACAGTTTTTAATAAAGTCGGGCCTCCAAGTGGCGTGTATGCTTGCGGTGGAATGATGCCACACGGAATAGATTCCTCCTCTGCAAATTTTTTTACAGAGTCAAATCGGTGTCTTATTTGAGGTGCCACCATTACGACATCCCAGCCATTCTTTACTTCTTCCTCTACCTCATTCGTTCCAATTGCATGCACTTCCATGTTCACACCATTTTTCTCCGCTTCTTTTTTTAAAGCGTTTACAACAATTGCACTGGACATTCCTCCAGAACAGACGAACAAAACTTTCATTTATTAATCCTCCTATACTTATAATTTATTACCCTTCAAATGAAAGGAAGTTTCACTTTACTAACAAGCATATGAAGTAGTAAATGAATTTAGTTATAATGAAAGTAAATTTCATTAAAAATATTTTTCCTATTAAATTAATGTTTCAATATGCAATTTTCTCTATTGCAAAGTCAACCTCGCCTCCTATATTATTTTAAATAATCATATGATAGGGAGGCGTATAAATGATCGTTAAACGTTTATTAATGATATGTTGTATCGTCATCTTGTTCATCCCTTTCTCTTTCATTCCCCCTCACTCTACTTATGCTGAAGTAAATACTGCATACAAAAAACATGAATTACGTGCTGTATGGATTGCATCTGTTCTGAATATTGATTGGCCCTCAAAAACTGGCTTACCCATTGAAAAACAGAAACAAGAATTTATAAGATTATTAGACGATGTAAAAAGCACTGGTATGAATGCAGTTGTTGTACAAATTAAACCAACCGCTGATGCTTTCTATCCTTCAAATTACGGTCCTTGGTCTGAATACATTACAGGAACACAAGGAAAAGATCCTGGTTATGACCCGCTTGCATTTATGATTGAAGAAACTCATAAAAGAAATATAGAATTCCACGCTTGGATTAACCCATACCGAATAACGATGAATCACACCGATATAAATCGATTATCAAATAATCACCCTGCAAGGCAACATCCCAATTGGGTTGTCCCTTATGGCGGAAAGTTATATTACAATCCCGGTATTCCAGAAGTGAAAAAATTTATAACAGAAGGTGCTTTAGAAATCGTGCAAAATTACGATATTGATGCGCTGCATATGGATGATTATTTTTATCCATATAAAGTAGCCGGTGAAGAATTTCCAGATCAGAAAACGTACGAAACATATAATAACGGTAGATTTACAAATATAGAAGATTGGCGACGTAACAATGTAAATGAACTTGTAAAAGATTTAAATACTGCTATAAAACAAGAAAAATCATATGTAAAGTTTGGCATTAGTCCGTTCGGCGTATGGAGAAATATAGCTGACGATCCGACTGGCTCTAACACAACCGCAGGCCAAAGAAACTATGATGACCTTTATGCTGACACACGTGAGTGGATACAAAAAGGATATATTGACTACATTACACCGCAAATATATTGGAATATAGGTTTCACCCCAGCTGCATATGACATATTAGTAGATTGGTGGGTTAAAGAAACAAATAACAAACCGATTCACCTATACATCGGTCAAGCGGCCTATAAAATTAATAATAACTCCGTCCCTGCTTGGTCTGATCCAGAAGAATATCCAAGACAAATTGCATTAAACCGGCTATATCCTGAAATAAAAGGTAGTATGCATTTTAGCTTAAAAGATATTAATAACAATCCACTTGGAGTTAAAGATAGACTCTCAAAAGACATATATAAACATCCTGCATTAATCCCGCCTATGCCTTGGATTGATCATGATCCACCAAAACAACCGACTTTAAAAGGTGCCATTCCAAGAAATGAAGGTATTGCAATTGGCATCATTGACAATAGAGATAATGATTCTGCTTATTACGCTATTTACCGCGCGAATGGGAAAAATGAAGTGGATATACAAAATCCGAAAAATTTACTTACTACTGTAAGAAAAACAACACTTGGAGAAATTTATGTAGATAAAACCGCTATTTCTGGAGAAACGTATACGTATGTCGTAACTGCAGTTGATCGATTGCATAATGAAAGTGTGGCTTCTAGTCATACTACCGTTAGTGCAAAATAAAATCTCATAACAAAAAGCGCCCTAAAGCTGTGATACTTAGCTTTTAAGGCGCTTTTTGTTATTTATTCTTAAACTTCTCAGTCGCTGCTCTCATCTTCACATTTAAATCGTGATCAATTGAGTCGCGAATATCTCGCTCTACTACTTCCATTTCTTTTTGGAAATTTTCCAAGTAGATTTTCAGTTCTTCTTCTTTCTCTGGTCTTTGTGAAGGTGGTAATTGTACTACCAACGATAACATGGCCGTTAAATCTTTCATTAAGAACGTTTCAAGTTTATGTTGTTGTTCAAACATGCGTTGCTCTTGATAGTACGGAAGTGCATTCAATACTGAAATTGTAATATCATCAACCGTTCTTTGTAATGAAGGATTTATTGAGCGTTTATACGCTTGAATTGTATTTAATGCGTCTGGATAACGGTCATAAAAATACAATTTGTAAAATGATAAGTCTGTCGGTTTTACAGTTTGCTGTGTCTCTTGTCTTAAGAAATCTTTCACTTTCATCGCAGCTACATCAATATCTTCATTCGTAAGCTTTTTCGTAGTTTTTGCCATTACATGCACTTTTTTCTGCTTTTCTTTCGGTAACATCGAGAAGACTTGTTCTCTCGTACGTTGACCTGATGCACAAAATAGAGTATTTAATGTATTTTGTTCTTTCTTTCCTTCAGTGCGAATCCAGCGATAAAACAGTGGATGTTGTGTAAATTCTTGTAGAAACGGTATTGATTTGTTTGATAACTTGTCTAAAGAATCTTGCGCTCTTTTATATGGCTTCGTCCATGAAAAATACAGCTTCCGTCCGAAATATACGACTAAAACAACGACAGTAAATGCTATTAAAAGCAATGTACCGAGTAGTAATAATACTGTTTGAATGAAACTCATTTGTTCACCTCCTCTAATAATCCGTTATTTCCTTGGACGCTGAATGAGTTTCTGCTTCATCTCATCATTAAATGTGTCTAGTTCAATAACGAACTTCTTACTTGACTCGATAATACGTTCTGACGATTTTTCAGATGCTTCAATTGCAGCGAACACATTTTGGAATGATTCACGTAATTTATCCATGCTAATAGCAGGGTTTTCAAGCAATTTTGTCGTTTCTTCTGTATTTTGTTTTAACGCTTGAGAATTACTTAATACCATCGATTCAATTGCTTCATTTGTCGCATTCACTGCATCGATTGTTTTCCGTTGATTTGTTAACGCTAACTGAATAGCAGCTGAAACCGTTACAACGTTTTGCGTCATCGTAATTGCATTACGAATTGCCTCTGTTAACTTTTCATTATTTTTCTTAATAATGTCTACAGATGCGATAGATTGTAATAAAACACTTTTCGCTTGCTGCATATTACGTGTACGTACAAGTATCTTTTCTAACGCATCGTTAATTAATGGAATATCTCTTTGACGTTCTGGATTTTGTTTCTCAGCTTCCAGCATGCCAGCAAGTTTTTTCCCTAAGTATACTTGCTTATCAAGAGCGTGAATTTTATCATGCGATTGCTCTTTAAGCATTTCAAGACCAACTGTATCTTCTTGTAAGTTGTCACGACCAATTAGAAGGGATCTTATAATCTCCTCAATTTGCTTATCTATAGATTGATATTTATGCACGTATGTTTCAAGTGGATTTTTCTTGAATACTTTAAACATAATTTTCTTCATACCACTTGCTTTTAATGAATTCGGATCAAGTTCTGATACCACTTTTCGTAATTCTAACAATGTATTTGGAATTTCTTCGTTCTTTCCATTCATCATCGCTGTTACAGGACGTTTTAATGCTGACAACGTTTGTCCTGCTGCTTGTTGCTCTTTATCTCCTAAATCTCCTAGCTGAGACAATACTTTTGATAAATCTGTATTTTGCTCGCTATTTAACTTTTGTACATAAAGATCAGCTTCTTTATTCAGTTCCTCTAATTCTGCATCTTTTATAACTGTATCAACTACTACTTCTACATTATTATCTTTCACGATCGATACAGGTTCTTTTTTCTCGAGTTCAGTCAACAAAATCGCTCCTTTATTTATATGTGCGAATTTATATGCACTATATTTCATCTATTATATCGTATTTCATATACATTCTGATTGCTTGAAATCGATTTTTTTAGAAATGCCTGTTTATGCAGTCATTCCCTGTTTCTTACTATAAGTATACCTGTAAACAACATAATTTTCCTCAGACTTAAGACCTAGAGAACGACATGCTGAAGGCGGATTCTTCGTATGTTACTATAAATTATGTTCTCCTATCCTTCTGTACTCAATCTTTTGACATACACCCTTTTTCAATGTGATAATTATATTGCGCTCACTCCTATTTCTTCTTGCGCGCTACGAATGCTCCATTTTGAAATGCCAATAACACCGTTTCAAACATTTCATCTTCTTCTATCATTTTTTTAAACTCGGCTAATTCATTTGCATGAGAGGTTGCGTTATCAACAACAAGAAAACCCTTTGGTTGTAAAATGCGTTTTATATGCTCAAGCCACCACATGTATTGCGTACGCTCTGAATCTAGGAAAATAAAATCAAATGAATGATCTAATTGCGCATCTAAAAATGCCCCTGCTTCTTGATTATGAACATCAATCCTTTGTAAAAGGTTTGCCTTTTCAAAATTGACAAGTGCCTCTCCAACTCGTTCTGAAGAAAGCTCTACAGTTGTTACATTTCCATTTGTTTCTTCTACCGCATTAGCTAACCACAATGTAGAATAGCCATTAGAAGTTCCGATTTCTAAAATGTTTTTTGCGCTACACCCTTTTACTAAAATTGATAAAAATTGCCCCATCTCACGAGTAATATTCCGTAATTTTTCTTCCCGTGTTTTTTTATTTCGATCATGCTCTTCTCCATATTGTTCAAGTTGAAATAATAATGAATCTAACGTATCCATTTTTTTCATCGCCTTTCCAAAGCAATATGATGAAAAAGCTCTTGCTGCCCGTCTACTTTCATTATATGCGAAACAAAGACCTTTTTCCTATTATATGACAAAGATTTGAATTTTTTTATAGCATATTGTTTCGTTTTTTGGTAAAGTTAATTTCTACGTGCAATTATTCCATTTATATTATTTCATATTAAAATTGCAGTTATTAAATTATATAAACCCCATTTAAATGAATCGGTATTTCAAATTCAATTAAGCGCCCTTTTCGGACGCATTTTCTTTGTCTATATATTTCCAGAAGAAAGGATGCTTACAAATGAACGTGATTAGCTTAGATGCTGCTAGAAAACGAAAGCAGCATAAAAAATTAATGATTACTATACCGATTATTACACGTATTTATGAAGAAGACGGGGAAATTAAATTTGAGGTAGCTGGCGAAAAAGATGTACCTCTTGAAATGTTAGAAAAATAATAAAAAACGCATTTCTGAAGAAATGCGCTTTTTTATATTTTTACATTTAAATGCATAAGTTTTTCAGGGTTAACCATCATATAAATATTTGAAATTTTCTCATCCTCAAATACAAACGAAAGAACATAAGTTACTTTATTATTTATTGTAACTATAACTCCTGGTATACCATTGACCATTTTGAAATCAACAGTGTACTCTTCTGTCAATCGTTGTGCAATCCCAAAGAACAAACGTATAATTCGATCCGCAGAATAAATCGGGTTAATCGCAGTCGTAACTTTACCACCACCATCAGCTTTGAGTATAGCATCTGTTTTTAATACTTCTAACATACCTTCCGCATCCCCACACTGTAATGATGATACAAACTTTTCAACATAAGAAGCCATTTTCTCCGTGCTTAATTTTGATTGCTTCGGTTTCTCCAACATGCTTTTTCGTGCACGTTGAAAGATCTTCCTGCAGTTTACACTACTCTTATCAACAATTGAAGCTATTTCTTCGTATTCATAACTGAAAACTTCTCTTAATATGAAAACAATCCTTTCTACCTCAGATAATTGTTGTAAAAGTAATAAATATGCGGTGGAAAGGGATTCTTTCATTATAAATGACTTTGATGGCTCATCACTCTCTTCTACAATTGGCTCTGGCAACCACATCCCTACATACACGTTACGTTTATGCGCTGCCGATCGTAATTTATCAATTGAACGATTTGTCGCCATCTTACATAAATATGCTTTCATATTTTCTATAGATTGAGGATCTTCTATATTATTTAGCGAGATAAATACATCCTGAACGATATCCTCAGCATCCATAACACTCCCAAGGATTCTGTATGCTAACGAAAATAATAATGGTTGATACGCTTCATATAACTGCTCCGTTTCCATGATGAACTGCCTCACTTTCATATTGCTTTAAAATGTATAATGCTGCACGCTTCCCGCTTGCTACCGCAGCATCAGCTAATACTTCATCATGCCCTACCCAATCTCCTGCAACATAAACACCTGGCATTTCAGGTATATTAGGGCCCGCTTTTTCAACACGGTCAATATGAGGAAAATCATGTACTACTGTTATTTTCGGTAAATATTGCTGTGCAACAACTTCTCTTTTCCAATTTGGATGTAACAACTCCATCGTACTTTCCAACTGTTCTTTATCATCACGAATATGATTCATCTCGAGTACAGGATTATAGTACTTAATTAGACTCACTACAATTGATCCATCTTCACTTAATTTAGCTGCTCTCGATTGATTTGTGAAAAATATAGGTTGATCTAATCCTAATACAAATTGATGTGTAGGATTGGGTAATTGTCTCAAGCCAATATCTAATGCAGCAACAGTAACCGGTACAGATTGTTCACTCCATCTATGCAAACTTGTTCCTTCTGCACCTTTTATTATTTTACAAGCTTCTTTCGGCGGAGTCGTCACGATGACTGCGCCTACTTCAAAAACCTCATCATCAACACAATGTATTCTTTGTTTACCTTCGGAATGCTCAATTTCCACAACATGCTTTTTAGCCAAAAACTGCACCCCGATATCATTCGCTATAGCTCTTAATTTTGTTATTATCGTCTCCCAACCACCATCTACATAAAGCACTCCCTCTTTTATAGAAAGCTGTATTTGCTTTAGTACAGATGATGCTAATTGTATTGTAGGAGCAAACGTATATGTTGTTGTTCGGCATAGCGCATAAAATATATTGCGAACCATTGGATCTTTTATTTCATTTTCTGCCCATGTAGTTAGACTCATTTTCGGAACTTCTCCTACATCTAAATTTCCTAAACGAATCATAAGACGTGAGAATTGTACTTTTGCAGACCAAGAAAGTAGTGGTGTTGATAAAATTGAGTAAAAATCTGTTGGGATAGTGAATATATCCCCTTTCCATATTCCATGTGCTTTTGTAGATGGTATTCCACCTGGAAGAGTCATACCAAGCTCATTAAAAGTTATAAACGCTGCCCCGCCTCTATATAAAGCATGTGCACCAAGATTCATGCAGATTCCATTTTTATTTGTAGTCATCCCTCGGCCACCGAATTGACTGGACTTTTCTAATACAATCACTTTCCTTCCAGCTTTCGCTAAATATATAGATGCTGTTAATCCAGCAAGCCCACCGCCAACAATTGCTATATCAAATGTATTCATAATAAAATCCCTCCTTAATCGTTCTACATACAAGACGAACGATTAAGGAGGGATGTGACATAAAAATAAATTTTTATTATCCTACTTTATTTCATTACTTTTTAATTCGATCATATTGCATACGAAATAACTCAATTGCAAATGGAATATCCTCTTCACTCTTTAAATAATAACTGATCCATCCTGATTCAGGTAATACGTGATGTGGTTTTACCAAGCCTTGCTTCACTAATTCATCTCGCTTTAACTTCGGAAATGGTAAATCAGCTAATTTATCACCATGAAGATGGCCAAGTTCTTTCTTGCCATAATTTATTTCAATACCACCAAATCGATGCGGTTTTTCAGAAACACCCGCCCAGCTGAGTACTTCATTTCTAATCATTTCACTAAATGACATGAACATTCACTCCTTATAAATGATTGATGTAATTTTAAATTAACATTTTCATTACTTTTTTCCATCAATCCAAAGTATGAATGGGAATACGAATATAGTTTGGTCTTAACACCTTATTCTTTATGGAATAAGTGAATTTATTAAGCTACCGACAACAGCACAAAACAAAGACTAGACACATATCCTAATTTTGTAACCTAACTTACCTATAGAAAGGCGGGTAATACAATTGACTGCCAACATCGACTATACCTCCCCCTCAACCAATTTTACTTATGATGTAAATAAAAGTAATTTTTTTCGGAAAGATGCCCAAAATTATATAAATGTACTTGGTATTAAACAATTAAATACTTTAGAAAATACTTCTTTATTAGATATTTATTTAAGTACAGGAAATGTTGTAGAACCACATATTCATCAAAATGCAGCTGAACTTGTTTATTGTATTTCAGGGGCTGCTGTTGTTTCTTTACTTAATCCATTTACGAATCAAATATTAAACTTACCGATAAAACCCGGGCAAGTTGCCAACATTCCACAAGCGTGGTGGCATTATGAAATTGCTACAGCAAATAATACTCATTTATTAGCTATTTTCAATGCTCCAGCGCCAGAAGTTATTTTCGGTTCTGATATTTTAAGATTAACTCCTGCTCATATGATGGCACATACTTACTGCCTCAATGAACAACAATGGAAACAAGCGGTTTCCCCTATTCAATCAACTACTGTAATTGGTCCTCCGTCAAACTGCAATCAAAACCGTGAAATGAAAAATTATCCAACCCAGCCCCTCGCTCAACAACATAATCCGCATCACCAAGATTCTTATTACTTCCCTCTTTACTGGGGCTATTAATTTGTAAATTTTCAAAAGAATCATCATTTATCTCCTAGGAAAATACCAAGGAGATTTTTTTATTGTATCTTCTCTTCCTATTAAAAATAGTAACAATTGATAGTGGACATACATATAATATTTATATATTAAATTGGAGGTGATAGTACTATGAGTAATTATAACTATCGAAAAAACTACTCTTATAATAAAAATAGTAGCTCTTCAGCATCCTCTCAATCTTCCAATTCTCAATCTTCCAATTCCCAATCGCAAAGAGACTTAGCGGAGCAAGGCTATGTAAAGAAAAAAGGATGTAACTGTAATAAAAATAAATAGTTTATCTTATGGATGAATTCTTTTTTAAAAGAATTCATCTTTTTTTACTGATTGGAAATTTTTAAAGTTACATAACTTATTACTTAAATGAGAAAGGGTAAATTATACTTTTTTATACGAACTTAACAAAGAGTAATTGTTCAATTAATTTATTACTTATTTTCCTAAAAAATATAGTCCTTCCTAAATTTATTAGGAAGGACTATATACAAACCCCTGTTTAATTTCCTACTAAACATTGTAACAAATTAAACGATATTAATACCTGCACTTACAAATCCAGCAACTGCAGCTATTGGACTTGCTGCTGTTAATGAAACATATAACAGTATTTTATCCCCAGCTGCTACTGGAATAGCTTCAGGTATGATTCCTGATGCTGTAGAACCAATCGCTATTGCGGCAAATGCTGGTGTTAATAATAGAGGTGCACCTTGTACTGTAAACGTATTGCTTGCTGCAGGTGCAGTTAATATTTGTATTTGCACTTGAACAGGTGATAATGGAGATAATGCTGCTGTTGCACTAAAGAAACCTGCTAATGACGTAATAGTTCCTGCGCGTGGTGCTACAAATGCATAATCACCTACACCTAATGCTAATGTGATACTTGTTCCACCCGTTAACGCTATACCAGGCTGACTAAATCCAAATCCGAGAAGAGTTCCTGTATTAGCTACTAACGCATTAACTAATGCTGCTGGTGTTGTACCTGAAGCAAACGGAATAATAGCTCCGCCACCAGTTGCACCTGTTGCTCCTGTTAAGCCTGTTGCACCAGTTAAACCTGTTGCCCCCGTTGGACCTGTTGCTCCTGTTGGACCTGTTGCTCCTGTTGCTCCTGTTGCTCCTGTTGCTCCTGTTAGGCCTGTTGCTCCTGTTACTCCTGATGGACCTGTTGCTCCTGTTGCTCCTGTTGGGCCTGTTGCTCCCGTTGGACCTGTTAATCCTGTTGCTCCTGTTGCTCCTGTTACTCCTGCTCCTGTTGCTCCCGTTGCTCCTGTTGCTCCCGTTGCTCCTGTTGCTCCCGTTGCTCCTGTTGCTCCCGTTGCTCCGCCTCCTGGACCTGTTGGACCTGTTGGACCTGTTGGGCCGCCTCCTGGAGTAGCACCAATTAATTGAGTTAATAAGTTTAATAAAAGTTGTAAACTTGCAGGGTCAATAATTAAAGAGAAGAAGAATGGTGCAAGAGCACTGTAGAATTGTTGTAATAAAGAAAGTAATTGACTTAGATTTGGGTTAGGAGATTGTAGTAAATTAATAATACTTTGAATTAATTGTTTTAAGAAATTCCCTTCTGGAGAAGGTGCTAATTCATTTAGTAAGTTCAATAGTTGAGTAAACAAATTGAGTAAAGCTAATCTGTTTGCATCACTTGGATTTGCAAAAAACGCTGCAATAGCCGAAATTAAAGAGTTTAGTAAAGTAATTAATCTACCTAATTGCTCACTAGTAATCGGAACTGTTTGTGGATTGTTACAACACTCTGGAGTGAAAACAATCGGATTATTGCAGTGGTTATGACCGAAACAATTATTACTTGTCATTTATGTCCTCCTTACTTGTTTTATATTTGAGTTTTTCCTATTATAAGGATCATAAAGTTGTAAAAGAGTATGTGTTATATATTGACTTAAAATAGGAAACATGAAATATAATTAAACTTGCAAACGCTATTTAATTATGTTCATGACTCACATATTAATTATATGTTTTTAATAATTGACTGCTTAGATTAAATACCTAAACTTAAGAGTTTATTTTATTTTTCCACGTTTATCTCTTAGGTTCAAAGACACATTTTAATTTGAATACAAAAACCGAATTTACGATTTACATATATTCCGCAAGTAACAACATCATTTTTTCATATACATAAAGAACACTTCTTTACTAAAATTGGGCTCCCCTTTTAAAGGGGAAGCCGTTTCTATTATAAAAAACTCTCATACAATATAGTGGACAAGTTATTTTATACTTCGTTCTAATAAAATATTGTAAGGAGTGAAAATTAATTGCCTATCATTCAACCATTTATGGCATCTAGAAGATTTACATCTACACTAGGAGCCGGCACAGGTACAGGTGCGGCTTTTGCAATTGCTGCCACAGCTTGTTTAAACGATGCGGGTACTACTGCAACCGCTTTTCCGACTTTCACGTATTACAACTTATATGTGAACGGTATTCTTCAACCAAGCGTGAACTCCAGTGTTACTACTGGTCCTACTGGTGCTATTACAATTCCTGGTGGGGATGCATTAGACGGCGGAATTCCAATTACAATTGAATTTATCGTCACTTAATGTTACCGAATGTAATTCAGAACAAAAAAGACAGATTCCTTTTCACATTAAGAATCTGTCTTTTTTAATTAATAATAATAAATTGTAAAATAATTGAAGAACCTTGCGATGGTGGTTGGTTATCCAATAAAGTTAGTTTACCAGTACTAACTTCATAGAATGGTTGTGGTTGCAGAATTCCATTGATAAACAAATTTACATATGAAACCTCAGTAGGTGATAGTATATTCGTTGTACCATATTGAGCTATGCCATCTGCATCTGTATATATAAGTTTCTCTCCATCTGAAAACGTGTAATATAGCAAATTAGTTGTTGTTATAGGGCCAATCCCCCCAGTAGGACCTGTTGTTCCTGTTGCTCCCGTTACTCCTGTCGCTCCTGTTGCTCCCGTTACTCCTGTCGCTCCTGTTGCTCCCGTTACTCCCGTTACTCCCGTTGTTCCTGTTGATCCCGTTGCTCCCGTTACTCCCGTTACTCCCGTTACTCCCGTTATTCCTGTTATTCCTGTTGCTCCCGTTACACCCGTTGCTCCTGTTACTCCCGTTGCTCCCGTTGGTCCTGTTGCTCCCGTTTCTCCTGTTGCTCCTGTTGCTCCCGTTGGTCCTGTTGCTCCCGTTGGTCCTGTTGCTCCCGTTACTCCCGTTGGTCCTGTTACTCCCGTTTCTCCTGTTGCTCCTGTTGCTCCCGTTTCTCCTGTTGGAATATATATTGGTGGAAGAGCTGAAAATGTAGGTCCAATATTCTCAGGTTCTATCTTACCTTTATTTATTGATAATTTATCATTCCGCTTCAATTTAATTCCTCATTCCACATATTTTTAATTAACTTACATAAGTATGAGTCTATTATTAAGAAATGCTTTCATAACTATTCTTTTTTCTTTCCAAATGATTCATACAGTTATTAAACATTTTACCGTTGCTATAACTCCTATTAATATAATAAAATGATAGTCCCATTCCAAAAACACGAAACTTATTGCATTCTCATTTAAAAATGAGGTAATTTATACTCAAGATAAAAATGAAAAAAGAATAGAAAAACTAGTATCAACGACTCTTGAAATTATTCTTCCATACAGACTTACTGAACCTACCAGAAATACTGGGTCAATAGTTACAACAAACTCTATGTTCGCTAATAATAAATTAGGTGATCCCATCACTGTGATATTAGGCGGAACTAATATTCCTCTTTCTAATAACCAAAGCCTCGGTAATTTTACAGTTAACGCCTCAAACGATATATTTACAATTCCTGTAACCAGAAGATATCATTTAACCTATCAAGTTAATACGACAACTGCTCTACTCGCTGGAACAAAACTACTATTAAACGCTTCTACTCCACTTCCTGGTTCTATTTTTTCTCCCGCTATATCAACTTCAAATTATAACAATAATTTAATTGCCGATACTACAATTTCACTTCAATTATTCGGCGTATTATACATCGTTAATTTGGTTGGAGGTGGTTCAACAGGTGCCTCTCTAACAATTATACGAATCGATTTAAAAATGATTCATTCTTTTTCTAATAAACATTATTAAATACTAAGTCTGTCATGATAAGAACCTCCCAATTATTTCATAAAAGTGGTGGCGCATTAAAGAACAAATTGCACTATATTCATAGTAGAAACTATCTATACTAAATTTTCCGTATATATATTATCAATTTACACTGACTTCCACCGATGTTACATTAAATATGAAGACAGTTTCTTTTTTACGAACCATCTCAATACGTATTTGAGAAACGTACTCCAATCCTATACGCGAGAGCAATACTATGTTGACACTCAGATGAGTGTCTTTTTTTGTGAGTAATAAAAAATAAAAACCATCTCTTAAAGATGGTTTTATCTTTTGTTACTATAAATGTAAACTTATGCAGTTGGATAATAAATGGTCATGCTTAATCGAGTCAAAGATTCCCCTAAATTATAATAAGAGTGTGATCTATCGGCCTTAAAACGAATTGAATCTCCACTATTTAATGTATATTGACAGTTATTCACTTCTACTGTCAATTCACCTTCAAATACCGTAATAAATTCTTCTGCGCCTTCTTTATGCCCTTCTGAACTTAATTTCCCTTCTGTTTCTATTTCTACTGTATACATTTCAAAATGTCTATCATCTTGAAAAGGAAAAGAAGGATACACTTTATATTTTCCATTGTCTTCAGACAATGCTTGAATATCTTTTCTTAAAATCACTTTCGTATCAGGCTGAGGATTGTTGATTAAAGAGGTAAAAGAAACTTTCAAGCCATTTGCAATTTTCCATATTGTTGTTAGTGTCGGGCTTGATTCTCCTCTTTCAATTTGTCCAATCATCGTTTTACTCACACCTGTTAATTGGGAAACTTTTTCCAAACTTAATTTTTCTTTTTCTCTTATAGTTTTTAAATTTTTCGCTAGTATAAGTTGAATTTCTTCCATAAAAAACACTCCCACACTATATACAATATAACGACTGTTATGTATAATAAAAAGCACACGTTATATTGTTCTTTTCGGTCATTATAACATACAAAAATAATTAGGGGGGGTCAAATGCCTATATTTTCTTTTTTGTTATTTGTATTTATAAGTAGCTTCACACCTGGTCCTAACAATTTCTTAGCTATGACATACGCAAATCAACATGGATTAAAGAGAAGCATAAACTTTTGCTTCGGAGTAGCTTTTGGTTTTTTCATCCTCACTTCTTTATGTAGTTTCTTTAATGTTGTACTACTTAATATCTTACCCATAATCGAATTCCCTTTAAAAATTTTAGGTGTAGCGTATATGTTATATTTAGCTATTAAAATACTTACTAGTAAAAGCAGTACGAATCCCGTTGAAAAAGATAATAAAAACTTATTCACTGTGGGGATTTCTCTTCAATTCGTTAATCCTAAAGGGATATTATTCGGACTGACTGTAGTATCGACTTTCATACTCCCCTACTACAATTCATATTCAAGTTTTCTGCTTTTCTCATTATTTCTAGGTATAGTCGGTTTACTAAGTACATTTAGTTGGAGTTTATTTGGTTCAATATTCCAAAAAATATTAGTAAAACATAACCAATTATTCAACATCATTATGGCTGTTTTATTAGTTTTCAGTGCTGTTTCAATCGTTATACACTAATTCGATGCTCATTTTAGATTTTGTACTTTTTAATACCACTCTTTATCAATCAGACTACTTTATATACTAATCCATCCACATACCCTATGTGGTTTAAAGCTTTTAAGAGGAAACCTTCTAACAATAGGTTTCCTTCCATATCATATTAAATAAGAAACAGGTTAAATACGGAGGTGATTTTGATTAAGACTACTTTAATTTCTCATTTTTACAATGAAGAATATTTACTTCCATGGTGGTTAATGCACCATACAAAGCTATTTGATCATGGCATTCTTATTAATCGTGGATCCACTGATCGTTCAGTTGAAATCTGTAAAACATTCGCTCCTAATTGGGAAATACGAAACTCAAAATCACTCGAATTTGATGCTTATTTAGTTGATCAAGAAGTTATGGAAATTGAAAGAGAAATTACAGGATGGAAAATGGTATTGAATACGACAGAATTCCTGTGCTGTTATAATAAAGAACAATTTTTCAAATCACTTAGCACTATGGGTGGCAATATGTTTTCAATAAGAATGATTATGATGATTGACGAACCGACTCATGGCTACACTAATCCAAGATATAGCTCTCCGCTTGTTAAACAACGTTATCACGGCATAATAATTCAACCTAATCCAAACCAACTATATCTTAACGGTAGATTAATTCACAATAATTCGCACGGGAACTATAGAGTCGGGAGACATGGTTCGCATTATCCTTATAGCATTTACATGGAACCTGCTTTTATTTTTAAATTTTTTTATAGTCCATGGAACGATGCAATGAAAAAACGAAAATTACAAATTGGGCCGACTCTTTCTCAACATAGTGTACAGCGTGGACTAGGTTCTCATCACTTAACAACAATTGAAAAATTAGAAACAAAATACAAATTCTATGCAACTTTAACTACGGACCTCCGGTTATTCCCAGAATACCAAATTATATTTCCTGACCTTTATCCTTAATGTCATGAATATTTAGTTTCCACATCCATCCGTTTTTTATTAACATATCAACTCCAACTAAATATTTTTCTCTAGTAGAAATCTGAGCTAGGACTCTTGCTGCGCGCAAATTCCTCTTATTTAATGTCGTATCACCAGCCTATAATCTTTCATACCATTTCATTGAGTACCTGATGTTGGATTAGAAATAAAAAATGGCAATTCATTTGGAAAATTTTCAATTTCAGATTATATACCTTCTAAAACAAAGTATTCAAACAATAGAACCTAAACTAATGTCTTAAGTTATGGCTTTATTTTTTTCTTATCATTCACTTTAAAATCTTTTTATAATAATATTGAAAAATACAGTATAATGTAAATTACTGTTCTTTGGGAGGGTTATAATGTCTGATAAGCATAAAATTTTCATTCTTATTGTTACCGCATCTTTTTCTTTCTTTTCCTTAATAAAAGATTTCCGCAACACTTCAAAAAGTTTCTTTTGGGGTAGTTTTGTAATTCTTACAAGCTTCATAATACTTTTAACACTCGCTTTAGATTTAACTCAAATACTCCTATATTCAGCGCAAATTACGCTTGAAATTATTACAATACCACATAAACTCTTTCTACCATCTGTCACTGAAGCCGCTATTATTTGCTAACAAAGTATTTTAATTTTCTTATGCATGCCAAAATATATTTTGGTAAATTTGACACACATTTATATCAAAAAAGCATATTTTATTGTATGGTGACTATCTAATAATACAAATTTTAAATTTTTATAAGATCCTTTTATTTTTAATTAAAAATTTACAACATTCTAAAACAGTATGCACATAATATCCTCAATTCCCTTTTTCAACATGAAACTTGTCTCAGAGCGCCTTTAAAAGCGCTCTTTATCTTTATAAAGGTTTTATTAAAATTTAGGTTAAAAATTAATACCCTATAGTCATGATAGCTATTTACTGTTTCCAAAATAAGTTGCATTAATAATATAGAAATGAAATACCTATAAAAATTATTACTTTACTATTTCTTTAAACATGCTAGTGAGGTGATTTCGATAGATTATCAAAACAAAGATATGTTCATTAACTTTTCACTTTTAGATATTAACCGTATTATTCTCCCACATTCTCCTACTGGGGCTACCGGCTCTACCGGACCTACTGGAGCTACCGGTTCCACTGGACCTACTGGGGCTACTGGCTCTACTGGAGCTACCGGACCTACTGGTTCCACTGGGACTACCGGGGCTACTGGCTCTACCGGTTCCACTGGACTTACTGGCTCCACTGGGACTACTGGGGCTACTGGCTCTACTGGAGCTACTGGTTCCACTGGTTCCACTGGTTCCACTGGTTCCACTGGACCTACTGGGACTACCGGTTCCACTGGACTTACTGGCTCTACCGGGACTACCGGGGCTACTGGAGCTACCGGGGCTACTGGAGCTACCGGGACTACCGGTTCCACTGGACCTACTGGGACTACCGGTTCCACTGGACCTACTGGGACTACCGGTTCCACTGGACCTACTGGGACTACCGGTTCCACTGGACTTACTGGCTCTACTGGGGCTACTGGCTCTACCGGACCTACTGGACCTACCGGTTCCACTGGGACTACTGGGACTACCGGGGCTACTGGAGCTACCGGACCTACTGGAGCTACCGGGGCTACTGGAGCTACCGGTTCCACTGGACCTACTGGTTCCACTGGGACTACTGGAGCTACCGGACCTACTGGCTCTACCGGTTCCACTGGACTTACTGGCTCCACTGGGACTACCGGGGCTACTGGGGCTACTGGGGCTACTGGGGCTACTGGGGCTACTGGGGCTACTGGGGCTACTGGGGCTACTGGCTCTACCGGGGCTACCGGTTCCACTGGACTTACTGGCTCTACTGGGGCTACTGGCTCTACCGGACCTACTGGACCTACCGGTTCCACTGGGACTACTGGGACTACCGGGGCTACTGGAGCTACCGGACCTACTGGACCTACCGGTTCCACTGGACCTACTGGACCTACTGGTTCCACTGGGGCTACTGGAGCTACTGGGACTACTGGGACTACTGGGACTACTGGGACTACTGGGACTACTGGACCTACCGGTTCCACTGGACTTACTGGCTCCACTGGGACTACCGGGGCTACTGGTTCCACTGGATCTACCGGGGCTACTGGACCTACTGGACCTACTGGACCTACTGGACCTACCGGTTCCACTGGACCTACTGGACCTACCGGTTCCACTGGACCTACTGGACCTACCGGTTCCACTGGACCTACTGGACCTACCGGTTCCACTGGACCTACTGGACCTACCGGTTCCACTGGACCTACTGGACCTACCGGTTCCACTGGACCTACTGGACCTACCGGTTCCACTGGACCTACTGGACCTACCGGTTCCACTGGACCTACTGGACCTACCGGTTCCACTGGACCTACTGGACCTACCGGTTCCACTGGACCTACTGGACCTACCGGTTCCACTGGACCTACTGGACCTACCGGTTCCACTGGACCTACTGGACCTACCGGTTCCACTGGACCTACTGGACCTACCGGTTCCACTGGACCTACTGGACCTACCGGTTCCACTGGACTTACTGGCTCCACTGGGACTACCGGGGCTACTGGGGCTACTGGGGCTACTGGAGCTACCGGGGCTACCGGTTCCACTGGATCTACTGGCTCCATTGGTTTCACTGGTTCCATCGGGCCTACTGGCTTCACCGGTTCCACCGGGCCTACTGGCTTCACTGGTTCCACCGGGCCTACTGGTTCTACTGGCTCCACTGGGCCTACCGGGGCGGCTAGTGTAGGATTAACAAACTATCTATATGTTTTTGATACTACTAACCAATCAATTGCAGTAGGAAGTAGTGTTACTTTTAACACAAATGGACCTATAACAGGAACTGCCCTTAGCCACATCACAGGTACTGGAAACATTATAATTAATACACTAGGAACATATGTAGCAGAGTTTCAATTACAAGCTTCTCGCGAAAACCAATTCTCCCTCCAACTAAATGGTACACCAATTTCAGGTGGACGTTTTGGTACGGGGTCACCACATACAATAAATCAAGGTACTGCTGCTTTTACCGTAACAGTTGTTCCTTCAACATTGACTTTAATAAATAACACCTCTTCAGCAGGTACTATCACTCTCTCAAATAGTGATGGTGGCTCTTTAACAAATGTATCTGCAAGTATAAGTATTTTTCAGGTCGGATAATTAATTTGGTTAGAAAAGTAATTCATAAAGTTTACAAATAAAAAAATGAGGCTTCTCTTTTCTAGAGAAACCTCATTTTTTTTATTAAATTTTAAACTGACTCGTATACAGATCAAAATAAAACCCTCTATCTTCCATAAGAGACTCATGATTCCCTCTTTCTAAAATTCTTCCATCCTTTATAACAAGGATTTGATCTGCTTTTTCAATTGTTTTAAGTCGGTGAGCGATCACAAAACTTGTGCGACCTCTCATTAAATTATTTAGCCCTGCTTGTATTTGTAATTCTGTTCTTGTGTCAATATTAGATGTCGCTTCATCGAGAATTAATATATCTGCATCTGCTAAAATTGCTCGTGCAATCGCAAGAAGTTGTTTTTGTCCTTGACTTAAATTCGATCCTTCTGAAGCAATTTCTGTTTCATATTGATTTGGCAAATGCTTAATAAAAGAATGTGCAGATGCTGCCTTAGCTGCAGTGATAACTTCTTCATCAGTAGCATCTAAGCGTCCATAACGGATATTATCCATAATCGAACCAGCAAATAAATACGTATCCTGTAAAACTACTCCTATTTTACTTCGTAAAGAATTAATATCATAATCTTTTATATCTTTTCCATCAATATGAATTTGTCCTTGCTGTATATCGTAAAAGCGAGTTAACAAATTAATGATTGTTGTTTTCCCTGATCCAGTCGGACCAACTAAAGCAATTGTCTCTCCTGGCTGCGCTTTAAGACTCACTTCTTTTAAAATCGTTTTATTCTCTGCATAGCCAAATGAAACATTCTCAAGTGCAACATGCCCTTGTAAATTTTGTACAACAAATGCGTCTTTTTTATTTTGAATTTCTGGTACCTCATCCATAATCTCAAAAACACGTTCTCCACCAGCAACTGCCGCTTGAATTGTATTCATTAAAGTCGCAAATTGACTTAACGGTCTTGAGAATTGACGAGAATAATTAATAAAAGCCGCAATAACACCTACTGTTGTCATTCCGTTTAAGACCATAACTGATCCAGTCCCAATGACAAGCCCCATACCTAAGTTATTAATAAAGTTCATACTTGGAAAAATAAAAGCTGAAAATGTATCAGCCTTCGTAGCTGAAACTCTTAGCTGTTCATTAATTTTATTGAAATTTTGTACAGTTTCTTTTTCTTTTCCATACAACGTCGTAACATCCGCACCTGTAATTGCTTCCTCAATAAATCCATTTAATTCACCTAAATCTTTTTGACGCTTCGCAAAGTTTTTACCACTATATGCAACTAGTTTTTTTGTAACGTAAAACATAATAGGTACTGTAATTAAAGTTACAATTGCTAAAATCCAATTTAAGGCGAACATCGCAATCGTTACACCTATAAAAGTTAGCGCTGATGAAATAATTTGTACAACACTTTGTGTCAAAGCTTGGTTCAAATTATCTATATCATTTGTCACACGGCTCATTAAATCACCTTGAGAACGCACATCAAAGAACCGTAAAGAAAGCGTTTGGATTTTCTCAAAAATATCTTGTCGTATTTTTTGAATTGTTTTTAATGCAACGTTAATCATGACAAATGTTTGTAACCATGTTAAAAGTACAGTTACACCGTAAATCGCGATAAGTAACATACACATTCTTGCTGTACCACTTAAATCTTTCGGTACAATATATTGATCTATAATGACTCCCATAAAATAGGGACCTAATAATCCAAGTAAAGTAGTAACAACGACTAGAAATATAACAAACATTAGAGCAGCTTTTTGATAGCCCATATAGTTCCATATCCGCATTACAGTTCCTTGGGCATTTTTAGCTTTTCCCATCTTTGGTGTGTTTCGTCCACCTTTATTAGCAAATTGCCCTTGAAAATTACGCATGTTCTTCCCCACCTTCTTTATGCAAATTACCACCTTGGGAAAGATAAATTTCCTGATAAACCTCACTTCGTTCTAACAATTGTTCATGTGTACCATTGCCAACTAATTCACCATTATCTAATACAAGTATTTTATCCGCATCCATTATGGAAGAAATTTTGGACGCGATTAATAAAGTCGTTGTGCCTTTATATTTTGTTTTTAAAGCTGTTTGAATAGTAGCCTCTGATTTTGCATCAACTGCTGATGTAGAATCATCTAATATGAGAATCGGTGGTTTTCTCACAAGTGCCCTTGCAATTGATACACGTTGTTTTTGTCCACCTGATAGATTTGTCGCACCTTGTGTTAAATTATATTGATAAGATTCTTCCAGCTTATTGATAAACTCAGTCGCACAAGCTGATGCAGCTGCTACTTCCAGCTCATCATGTGTTGCATTTTCTTTACCATAACGTAAATTCTCTTCTATACTACCTGAGAACAACAAAGCCTTCTGAGGTACAAACCCTATTGAAGCACGGAGTTTTTGCAAATCATATGTCTTAACATCTATTCCATCTATACATATTTCACCTTGATCCACATCATATAGACGTGGTAACAGTTTCGCTAAGGTAGATTTACCACTTCCAGTTGATCCAATAATCCCTACTTTTTCACCTTTTTGTATGCTAAACGAAATATCTTTTAAAACGTATTCATTATTTTTCGTATAGCTATAACTAACATTTTTAAATTCGATATTCCCCTCGATTTTCTCAGGTTCGATTGCATTAGCTGCGCTTATAATATTAACCTCGGTATTTAACACTTGCTGTACACGATCCGCAGATGGAAAAGCTCGCGCAATTTGAATAAATACCATGCTAATCGACATAAGTGACATTAAAATGATATTCAAGTAATTAATAAATGCCAAAATCGCTCCTACTTGAAGCGTTCCATTGAATACTTTTTCTCCACCAATCCATAATGTTGCGACAATCCCGCCACTTACAACTAGCATAATGATTGGCATCATTAAAGAAATAAGTTGTACAGCTCGAATATTTATCTTCGTTAAATTTGTATTTACACTTCCAAATTGAGCGATTTCATATTTTTGTCTTACATACGCTTTTATAACACGTACACCAGATAAATTTTCTTGTAACTTTGTATTCACTTTGTCCAATGCCTCTTGCACCTTTTTAAATGTACCACTTGCTTTGCTTGCAATTAAAATAATCGCAAGTAATAAAATCGGAACAACTACAAGTAATATTGGAAATAACTCTCTTGCTGTTACAAAAACAATAATTATACTTCCCATAAATAACAGCGGACCACGAACGAGAACACGTAATGTCATT
The DNA here is from genome assembly GCF_001816185.2 of Bacillus sp. RZ2MS9. Classification (NCBI taxonomy): domain Bacteria; kingdom Bacillati; phylum Bacillota; class Bacilli; order Caryophanales; family Bacillaceae; genus Bacillus; species Bacillus sp. RZ2MS9. The sequence continues at coordinate 2,314,466 of NZ_CP049978.1, read as the reverse complement.
GTCATTGCTGATTGAATGGAAGTGATATCATTCGTCACGATCGTTAATAATTTACCTGTTCCAAATGAATCACGATTATTACTAGAAAATGTTTCTATTTTCGCAAACACATCTTTTCGTATGTCAGTAGCGAAATTAACAGCTGCTTTTGTAGAATACATCATACACCCAAGCCCTCCAACTAAACCGAGTGCTGCTGCTCCTATCATAAGAAGCCCCATTTTTATTACATAATTTAAATCCCGATTTGCAATCCCAACATCAATGATATGTTGCATAATAGTCGGTTGAATTAAGTCCATCGCAACCTCAAGTACCATAAATAGCGGTCCAATAATAGCGAAGAACATGTATGGTTTTAAATACTGTAATAACTTACGAAATGATTTCATACATAATCTCCTTTTCCCATGAAATTACCACTGAATAATTCATATCCCTTCTTATTTAATTGATATTTTTTGTAATTTCTTCATTACTTTTATTATATTATGCAAATTAATATTTAACATTATTAAATGATAAGTATTAATGACTTTCTGGTCAATAAATGTGCTTTATATTATGTAAATACAAAAACCGCATTCTTAATGAAAAGAATACGGTTTTTTCATCTATATTTCTTCAATTGTAAAATTTAAAAACTCAGTCTCAAATCCCTTATTTTTAGAAGGACTACACGTGTAAAAACCTATTTTAATAGGCTCATTCCCTATATCCTCCATTAAATGAGCGATTCTTATTTGTTCCCATTGATGGCTCTTTTTCACATATATTGTATAATCACCGCGTTTTCGAATAATTCGAAAACGAAGTTGTTGCTTAGCTGCTTCAGTTGGATAATCTTGCGTTGACCAGTCAGAATATCCATTATTCGTTACGACAGCTCCTAAATGAGAAGGGCCATCTGGAATATACTCTAATGAAGTTTTCAACCAACACTTTTCCGAAATCATAACAAAAAGACCTGCTTGATCGTATTTTGAATTTGGATTCATACACAATTGTACTTCAGCTTGAAAGTCTGTCATCATTTCATTATAAAATACATGACCATTCATGACTTCAAAACCATAATGTGTTTTAAGCCAAAAATCTGTTTCTGCTTTCGAACGGACAATAAACGCCTGCTTGTCATTAATTTTATAATATTCAGGGACATTCATTATAGTGAGCTGCTCAACATGTTTAGGTATATATGATATATTCATAGTTCCTCCATAATAAAACCTTTATACAAATATTTAAAACTCCGCTAATACTGGGAATTTATAACCTTTAAAATCTAACTCTTTATCACTTCGAACCATTAAATACTTGCTAGACTGTAATTCTGTAAACTGTACATCCTCAACCCCTAATTGATCCGGTGAAAAATAAAATTCGATTTCCGTAAACCTTTCATTGATTTCTCCACATAATTCATCTAAAACCGGAAGTACTGGCGCAAATACTCCAAATAATTTCAACTTTTCATTGTCTACTTCATAAACGATTAAAGCATCTAGTTTCTCTGAATAATACAATTTCTCATTCCATTCCGAATCATACATATTCAAATAAAATGAAGGATGGAAGTTTAAAGTTGAAAAACTATTTGAAAGTCTTTGGCTACTATCAATCGTTTCATGTATTAACTGTCTATTCTCTATATTATAGAAATCTAACTTTTTAAGTAGTGAATGGTTATTATTAATATTTTTATCATATGGTATAGTCATCAAATATTCCTGCACAATTTTAAATCCAAATGCTGTATATAGTTCAGGTTTTTCCGTAAACAATAATGCACATTCACATTTCTTATCAATTTCTTCTATCATTTTACTCATTAATTGTGTCATTAGCCCTTGTCTACGGAAATTAGGGTGTGTCATTACTGATTGAATACCCGCCGCATTTATTTTTTCACCATTAATTAATAATGGGAGTGAAAATGCCGCAACATTTGCAATCACTTTATCTTCTTGTAAAAATGATAAAGCTTTATATGTATCATCCCAATATCCTTTATCCGAAAAATCATTCAATGTTTGAGTTGTAATTCCAAACACTTCTTCAAATAAAGGAAATAACTGCTCCCTTTTCGGTTCTTCTATTAGAAGACTTGCCAATTTTTCAACATTCCCCATGTTGTACCTCCAAATGTTAAATTCCATTAAATTAGATATACTTATATGACCTACTCTTAAAAATAGAGGTCTTACCAATCAATATACTATCATAAAACATAAAAAAAAAGTCTAATTAATTTTATGTTTCGACTATTTGAAAATAAGTCGAATAAAAAAATATTAAGATTTTCGGATATTAATTAGTTTATTTTATAAAAATAGCGCTTTCTAATTAGCTTTTACTAATAGAAATACACTATTTATAATAAAATATTTTTATTCTTTTATCCCTTCAAGTCTTTCCTTCGTATTAATTTCTTCTCCACTTATACGCTTTTCAAAAGACTTTCTCCAACTATTTGAAAGTGCATTTACTTCTAATATCCTTTTTACCCCTTCAATATTTTGTTTTTCCTTATGCATAATACGGTTAGCGAATGCTACTGAAACACCTTTTGGATCAGACTGTAGTCTTTTTAAGGTGTCGACTGATGATACCCATCCTTCTTTTAATACACGAAAATAAAATCCTGTATATCCTGTTTCTTGAAAATATAGTGGTAACTTTGGAATATTATATTTTTTTGCTAATTTAAAACAAGGTTGCCTTGGTTGTGTTACCTGTACGATTGCCTGTCCTAGCTCAAATGTATCACCAATACAAACATCCTCTTCGCTCATACCACTAACTGTTATATTTTCTCCAAAAGCCCCATATACAAGATCTTGATTCAATTCTTTTTCCCAGTATGGATAGTGATCACCAGTATAAACACAAACTGCTTTATCTACTCCTCCATGATGAACTAAGTCAGCTTGTCCATCCCCATTAAATTTTACAAAGGATAAATATACCGGTTCCTTTACTTGTTTCTTATTTATGCCTGTATGAACTACCTTTCCACCGTATGTAACCTCTTTTGGTAATCCTATATTTAAAGATAATAATTGATATTCATTAGCCATTCTATTTCCTCCTTTAAAGGTGTTACATGTATTTTCTCTCAATTAATTTTTACAACCCTCTCTGCTATATAAAGATGATTATAAAACCTTTAAAATCATTGTTCAATTCAATTATTTATATAATAATGATAGGTATAACCTATTATTATACTTGAGGTGATTCCAATCGAATTACGACAACTTGAATACTTTTTAGCTGTTTCAAAAGAATTACATTTCACAAAAGCAGCTGAGAAATTAAATATTTCACAGCCTTCTCTAAGTCAACAAATACGTGCATTAGAGCATGAAGTAGGAATGCCACTTTTCGATCGAATTGGTAAAAAAATATCTTTAACTGAAGCAGGGAAGATTTTATTATCACATAGTAAAACCATTTTTCATGAAGTCGAACAAGCTCGTTCAGCTATTCAAGACCTAAACGGATTACAGCAAGGTTCCTTAACAATAGGGGCTTTGTTAACCGTCCTAAATTATTTACTACCACTAACTATTTTAAATTTCAATAATTTATATCCCAATATAGAGCTTTCTGTATTAGGGCTTCGCACAGGAGATATTCGTGAAAAATTATTACGAAACGAACTAGATATTGGAATTACATTTCTCCCGGTGCAAGATAAAGAGATTATCTCTATCCCTCTATACAAAAGCGATCTTACATTAGTCGTGCCAACTGGTCATCGATTAGCTGAACGTAATCATGTATCTATTGCTGAATTACAAAACTACCCTTTAATTCTTTTACCTAAAAATTTCTTTTTAACCGAACTAATTACATCTCATTGTCAAAAATTCAACTTTAAACCAAGACCAATTTTAGAAATTAGCACGATGGAATCTTTAATCCAAATGGTTTCCAAAGGAATGGGAATTACAGTGTTACCCAAACCATATATAGACTTTTTACAAAATAAAAACATTCAAGCTATTAAAATAGAAAACCCTACTCCAACAATTGAAATAGGGCTAATTTATAGAAAAGATAAATATATGTGTGCTGCAACTCGAGAATTTATTGAGCAACTAAAAAGTACAGTACGTTCTTTCCAAAACTAAACAAAAGAGATTATCCTATGAAACCGTTTCACAACGATCTAGTAGAATAATCTCTTTTCAAAACAAAGTAAACATTATATTAAACTCTTATAGATTTTAATGTACCTTTTTAGATATTGGAATATATTTAGTAAAATATGCACCAACTAGCAATAATGCAATTGAAAATAACCAAGTAAAAGCACCGCCAAAGTGAAACCAATATGCAAACATATTTAAAATTGCGAGTGAAAAGAAGCAAATAGAAGTTAACGCACTTTTCAATCCTTTTATCCCAGATTTTTTTCTCTTTTGATAAGCAATATACATCGCAATAACAAGAAAAAAGATAAGAACAAATGGTAACATAACTTTTAGCATTGGTAATCCCTCCAGTGTAAATGCACTCTCTTCATTATCATCTTATCTCATTTATCTTTTAGGCATCAATTCATTCTTATCTTCCCTCCAAAAGTCAGTATAAGTTTTATTTTTAAAGTTCACGTTCACCTCAGAAAACGGCATACTTCCTCCAACTTTCAATGAGTACCAGTCGTTTAAAAGTGGTGATCCGAAACAAATCTTCATTGTACGATCATGTAAATCGAATAATACAGAATGTAAAGTTCCAAACCATTCTTCATAGTTATGTACAGTCAGTCCATCAGGATATTCTTCTTCTACTAACTTTTTTAAAGACTCTATGCTCACTTGTTCATATCCATTTAAATGCTCATGTAAAACATGATATCTCTTTGTAGATTGTTCTAATTTCCTATTATTTAATTTCTGAATTGATGAACTAACTGCATGGTTTGTTGATACAATAAAAGCTTGGTTGTCACCATCAATCGTTGTTGTGGATTTATGACCGTCAAATATTTCAATATGTGCTGCGTTTAAAGGATCAGCTACTATTAAATTAATATTACTAGCAATTGGTATTTCTTCTATTAGTGATTTAGCTTCCTGCACATTTTTACATTTCTCCAGCAACAATCGAATTACCGCAAAACACTGTAAACCATTTACCATTGGCTTTCTTAAACCTGCAATGTTTCCTACTGGTTGACCACATGCTGAAAATGTAACAGATAATCCATGTTCGTTAACCCCTTCTGTTCGACCAAAATATTGAGTAGAAAAGCCACTATGTGCATACGCACCTTCAACATACGTCGAGCAAAAACGCATATCATCTATTACTGGTGACAAATCATAATTTCTTAATACATAAGTGTGAGTTGAATCTGTCTTTTTAGGTAATACTGCACAATGACTACAACCTGCTTTCAATAGTGTTTGATAGTAATACATCATATTTTTTGAAGGAATTTTTAACACTTCACAAAAACCTTCAATTTCTTCATTAATTCCAGAACAATATTGATTTAATATATTTCTAGATTCTGTCCAATGGTTATGCGATATTAAGTTTTCTTGCTCTATAAATTGCGGAATAAGATAAGAATGTTGTTTCACAAATTCACCTTGTTGCTTACCAATTTCATAATGACTTCCTTTGAGCGATGAAAAATACCCCTTTACTTGATACATCAAATTCCCCCTCTTATTAAACATATCCATATCGTACCAAATGAATCCCATTCATTCTTGATGTTTTTTACTACCTTACCTTAACTCCATGCCACTTTAAAACCTCCACTAATAATTATTTACTAAATAATTATTTTTTTGTTAATATTGCTACAGAAGCTTTACTTCAAAATAAAATAGTTTAATATCAAATGAGCAAAATACTATATTGAACTTACTCGTAAGCAATCATCTAATTTTTGAGATTAAGAAACTTATTTATCAAAGCAAAAGGAGGATTTATGTATGAGCAATTGCAAACCAATTGATGAATTAACTATTGAAGACCTAAAACAAAACCCCATTTGGGAATGGGCAATAGATGAAGAGGAAAACGAAGAACATGACGAAACATGGGTAAAACCAGCAGCAACTACTAATTTTACAGAGGAGCTAAACGGTTCAATCGTACTAGGCGAACTATTCTTACATAATGGTGAAAAATTCCCTATGATGTGTGAAATTGACATTGAAAATAACGAGGCAGTAATTCGTTCTGTTGTTTATTATAACGAAGCAGAAAATGAGTATATTGCTATAGAAGATATTGTGAAAACGGGCGAAATGCCGTTATCGATTATTATTAACCTAACAATTCATGCAGAATCCAAAACCTTACGCTTCACTGCACATAAAGTAGATATTTATAAAAATTCAATAACGACTAATTTAAATTAAAGTTGGGCGAAATAAAGAAAACAATTATTAAATAAAGTGAAGCTTTAATCAGTAGGGGTCTTACTGCCCAGCAAATAGCGGGATAAAAACCGGAAAATGATTATCGATTCCCCGGTTTTTCAAACTAGATTAAAGTATTCCCTTTTCTACTAAAGTCTCTGCGATTTGAACTGAATTCCAAGCCGCACCTTTTAATAGGTTATCAGAAACAATCCAGAGGTGGAATCCGTTTGGCATATCAGGATCTTTACGTATTCTTCCGACAAATGTATCTATTTTCCCTTCTGCATATAATGGCATTGGATACAGCTGTTTACTAGGGTTATCCTGCAAAATAACACCTGGTGCATCCATTAATACTTCCTTAATTTCCGTAACGGTTGCTTCTTTTTCCAGTTCTATATAAACCGATTCTGAATGCCCTGATACAACTGGAACACGTACACAAGTAGCTGCCATTTTCAGGTTTTCATCTTCTAATATTTTCTTCGTTTCTTGAATCATTTTTACTTCTTCAAAAGTAAAATCATTGTCTGTAAATATATCTACTTGAGGCAGTACATTAAACGCTATTGGGTAATGTTTTTTATCTTTTTTCGCCGGTAATATATTACTTTTCACTTCTTCACCAGCAAGCATAGACTTAGCCTGCTCTTGTAATTCATGAATCGCATGAATGCCAGAACCCGATACGGCTTGATATGTTGAAACGATAATTCTTTCTAAACCGAATGATTTTCGAATCGGCTGAAGTGCTGTTACCATCTGTAATGCTGAACAATTTGGAACTGCAATGATACCTTTATGCTGCTTTAAAGTATGCGCATTCACTTCCGGAACAACGAGCGGTACATCTTGCGCCATTCGGTACTCACTTGTGTTATCAATTACAATCGCACCACTAGAAACTGCATGAGTTACAAATTGTCTAGATACTTCTCCCCCAGCGCTAAAAAAGGCAATATCTACACCTTCAAAGCTAGTTGTTTTTGCCTCTTTTATAATTATCTCTCGTCCTTTGAATCTTACTTTCTTACCGGCGGATCGTTTTGACGAAAGCAATGTAACTTCAACTATATTAAACTTCATTTCATTCTCTAACAGTTCAATAATTTTTTGTCCTACCGCACCTGTAGCCCCAACAACAGCTACATGATAGCCCTTTTTGATCATCTTTTCTCCTCCAATATTACCTGAATGAATATTTCTACAATTTCATTTTATACAGAATTTAATCATTTGGAAAATTAAAATACATGATATAATCATTCACAAATCATGATAATAAAAGAGGGATCGCTTATGGAAATGAGACATGTTAAAACATTTTGCGCCATTGTGAAGTATGGTAATTTTTCTAAGGCTGCGCATGCGCTAGGTTATGCGCAATCTACTGTTACAGCACATATGAAAGCTTTAGAGAACGATTTACATATTCCTCTTTTCGATCGGTTAGGGAAAAAAGTGCTACTTACAAAAGCAGGTCATCAATTTCATCCTTATGCATTAGAATTACTTTCAATATATGAAAAAGCGCAAGAAATCCCCCAAAATACAGATTATTTAGAAGGTACATTAAGTATTACATCTAATGAATCATTAGCGGTATACCGATTACCACAATTATTACGTACTTACAAACAGAAAAATCCAAAAGTAAATATCGTACTTGAAACAAACACAAATGAACAAGCATTACAAAAATTACGTGAAGGAGAAACAGACGTTATCTTCATAATTGGAGAAAGTATAGAACATAATGATTTTATTACGCGTACTTTGAGTAATGAAATATTTGGATGGATTTTACCAGATCATTCCGCTGCACATACAAATCCATTCCAGTTATTACAGGACACCCAGTTCATTTTTACAGAACAAAGCTGCGGCTATAGGCCAATGGTAGATCGTTTTTTATGTCAAAGTGGAAATATTCCAGCTAAAACATTTGAAACTTCCAATGTTGAAGTCATTAAACAATCCGTTATGTGTGAGTTAGGCATTTCAATTCTTCCTTATATCGTTGTACAAGAAAGTTGCCAAAAAGGACAACTATGTTTTCAACCTATCGAAACTCCAACAGTTATTCAAAGTTATGTAATCTATCATAAATCTAGATGGATTTCCCCGGTATTACAATCGTTCCTTTCCTTACTTGAACGAGACTAAAATATTAAGACGTACATAGAAAAAGAGTAATTGCCTAATAAGCAATTACTCTCTTTCATTAATTAGTATACTATTTATTAGTCTGTCCCCCACCTGCAATTAATTTACTACCTGAATATGTACCTTTGTTCATAAACACTTGATTAATTAATTCTTTTTGCTCAGCTTCCGACATTACTCCTTTTCCTTCTCCTAAATTCCCACTTTGTAATTTCCAAATCTTATTATGATCCCCATCAACCTTTTCATATTTTCCTTGTTTCCATCGTTCTAAAATTTCTACATATGTACTTCCCTGTACAAGATCATTACTCTTTACAATATCAATTAAGCTTTCAATCCGCTCTTGTGTAATAAAAATATAGCCCCACTTTTGATCAGCTTTCGCTTTTTGATGTGCCATTTCATGTAATGCTGTCTGTATATTCTCATCTGTCCATTTAAAATTTTTATTAAAACCACTATTCGGCAATGAATAATTTCCATTTTCTAAAAGCTTTGCATCTTCTGCTTTTACGTTACTATCAGCTAATACTTCTACTGCTGGAGCAGCTGGTGATGCCTTTTTCGCAGCTGGTTTACTATTATTTAAATAATGCAGCATACCATATGTTAAACCTACTCCAATTACCGCCATACCAGCTATAACACCTATTATTTTCAAAAATGTTTTCATCTCGCTTGTTTCCTCCCAAATATCTCCGTTCTGACTACCTAATTATTTCTTATATAAAAACTGTTACTTCATTCAAAATATCGCATCCCATCCCCTATCATATTATTTATATATACTTCCTCATATTGTATTTCTTTTCCTTTAAAATTGAAAGATTATTCTGTTAAATAATGAAAATATTCTACAAATTTTTCCTTTATATTTATAAAGAAACAAAAAACAACGAGGGCGTTCTACAACACTCGTTGTTTTACTTTATGCACGATTTTCTTTTAACCACTTCGTAATAGCATCTAACTTCGAAACATCAAAACGTCTTTCTTCACACACGTTCAAATTTTGTGAGTTTCTCACTATTTCTAATTCATTATTTCTTACACTTTTTGCCTCAATTAATTTACAATACCCATCTGTAACAGTATTTAAATTTTCATAATAACGCTGAAACGATTTTGATATATGTAAATGTTTTTCAAAGTTTCTTCTTCTTTTCGTCTCATCAGATACTTTCCGCTTTCTAAGTTCTTCATCGTTCGTATATAAATAAAAATATTGATCCGGAAAGCCAATTTCCCTATTTATCATCTTTTCTTTATAAAAATTTTCTATTAAAGATAATGGCTGATTAAATATATCAAAATGAAAACACCAATTATAACTAAGTGGCTGATAAATATCGCCATCGAGTATTACTAATTCATATTGCTTTGACTTCTGAACAGCTATATTCCAGCGCTCAACTTGTTTTTCAAAATACCATGTTCTATGTTCATTTTTTGGCCTTTCAAATAAAGAATTCACTTCAGGTATTATATAAGCACCATAATTCTTTTCTAATTCACGGCACGTGGTACTTTTACCAACAGCGCTTGCTCCCTCAAATGCTATTATCCCCATAGTTTCTCCCTCTTTCATTAACTAAAATTTCGTTGTTTCGCTTTTCTTCCCCATAACTTTCTCCATAAAACAATTGAAGCGACAGTGAGCATGATTGTTGTAATGATACTACCTTCAATTCCGAACGCGCCTCCATGCAATATTTCTGGTCCATTTGTTATAGACTTAAAAATTGGAGTAGAATATACAGTTGTGCCACTAACTGCAAAACCATATACATTATATTGAGCCCAGTTCCAAATTGAGTGCCATGCACATATTCCCCACAGACCGTCTTCTTTCAATACATATAAAGCTGCGAAAACACCCACTAATATTATATTCGATATAGATAATATTGTAATTCCTGGATTAAGTAGATGAAGAAATCCAAATAAAAATGAAGTTACAATTATTCCAACCCATATACGACTTCTAACAGAAAGAACCGGGAATAACCAACCTCGTACAATAATTTCTTCCGTTGCCCCTTGTATTAAAAATGCAACTAGAGATCCTGCTATTCCTACTATCACTGTTGAGGTAATATGTTGTACTTGCAATTTCACACTCCCCATTAATAATAGTAGAATAACTGGCGTTGAAATAAATAAAAACCCTATTAACGCACCTTTTAAATACTTTCTCATCCATTTCTCTTTCCAAAAGCCAATGGATGAAAAAGGTCTTTTTTCTACAAAACGAACCCATATAAATAAAATAAATATAGCTCCGCCAAACGTTAACACCATTCTAACATTGTCATAAATACCTTTCATGAATATCGTTTCAGCTTTCGGTAAAAATAACATAAATAACATAAAAAGTTCGCCTAAAGTCAAAAATATAATGGCTAATATTACAGCAAAGACTGGATGGACCTTTTTTCTCCCTGCTTTTGCTGCTTCAATTATTATAAATGAATTATTTTTCACTTTCTTTTCTCCTTTTATAATATTTAACTACCAACAGTAACCAACCATATTTTACCACGAAAAATATATTATTAATATTTACTCTAAGTTTTTCTTACATGATTTTGCATAAATCCCAATTAGGAATAATATATAAATAAAAGAGGTGCCTTTGCGCCTTTACTATTATCACCCAGATTACTCAGTGGTATTACCAGCACTTGCTATTTCCCACCATTTGTTGTAAAATAGTAATTAAGGTCAATTTAACACTATATTTTCTTTGCATATTATCAAGTATCAATCGGGGACAGTTTGTACTCCTTATGGGTTTTTGATAATATGTGAAATTTTATTTTCATTCAAATAAGGCCGATCATATTGTAATTTTTCTACTTTTAGGAGGCATTACCATGACATTAACAGGTAAAGTAAAATGGTTTAACAGCGAAAAAGGTTTCGGTTTCATCGAAGTTGCAGACGGTAACGATGTATTCGTTCACTTCTCAGCTATCACTGGCGACGGCTTCAAGTCTCTTGACGAAGGTCAAGAAGTTAGCTTTGAAGTTGAAGAAGGTAACCGCGGACCTCAAGCTAAAAACGTTGTAAAGCTATAATTCAAACAATAAAAAGGTTGTTACCAGCAAGGTTAACAACCTTTTTAATATATAACTAAAATTTTTTACATAAAAGGAGTGGTTACATGTATCGCAATCGAAAGAACGATGTAGCAGAAGTACCACCAGAACAAACCCCTGTTTGGGAATGTGAATCAGAGGATTGTTTAGGATGGATGAGAAAGAACTTTTCATTTGAAGAAGAGCCTAAATGCCCTTTATGTAAAAGTAGCATGAAAAGCGGAGAACGTTTATTACCTAAATTAGGTTAATTTATAATAAAAAAAACCTCTTTTAATTAAGAGGTTTTTTTTATTATAAATTTATGTCCTCAACATCAGTTCGCACTATAGAATACAATAATGCATCGTGTTGCTTATTTCCTTGATGAATATATCCGCGCAATAGCCCTTCCTTTTGGAAGCCAATTTTAGATAACATTCTACAAGAAGTAACATTTTCAGGATATGTAATAGCTCCAATTCTAAACAAACCTAAATCTTTAAATCCATAATTAATAATTTCTCCAGCTGCTTCTGAAGCATAACCATTTCCCCAATAGCGAGGATGCAGATCATATCCAATCTCAGATCGTTTACTCCATAATTGTAAATTGTTTAGTCCAATTGTTCCTATTAAAACGTTCGTTTCTTTTAACACAATTCCCCATCGTATTGCCTTTTTCTCAAAGTAATTTTTTGAAAAAGATTCGATCATACGTGAAGCTTGTCCAAACTCCGTAAAAGAATTCATACCGTAGTAACACGTCACTTCATCCAATGAAAAGATTTCATATATTTTTTGACAATAAGATTGTTCTATTTCAACTAAACGTAAGCGTTCTGTTTCTAGTATAGGAAATGCCATAGGATCACTCCTTTCTCTCTACTCATTCATTATATCAGAAAAAATATGTATAATTAGTAAAGTCCTTATTGTTCCATAAATCAAACATTTCTAATGGCACATTCTCTCTTAATTCTATATACACGAATTAGATACCTTCTGATTGCACCTCAAACATGACGCTATAATTTCCATAAATCGAATTTTAAATTATCAAGAACTGTAAAGAAATTGTTTCTTCATTTTCTCCTTCTAAACAACCAACCTACCCCATACATTTATGGTAAAATATAGTTAATGTATTATTTTATTGTGGAGGTGAAGATTTCCTATGTATATATTCATCGGCTTATCCCTCTTACTCATATTACTTATTTTTTTATTCGCAAAAAAATTCACACCAAACTCATTCATGATGACTAGCTTTAAAGGTAATAGCTTTAGGACATTTTCAATCGGTATTTTAATCGCTGTCATACTCTCACTTTCATATGGAACTTATCATGCGGTAACATATCAACCTAGTTATTTAGATATTAAATTAAAAAATCAAAACTATACTGTTTTCGGTAATGTAGGCGAATTCGGTTATTTCTCCGAAGAATTATTAAAAAAAGATACAGAAGTACAACTATATTTCGTCTCTTGGAAAACAATACAGTTAAAAAATCCGTTAATACTTATAGAATATCCTTCAGGAAAACAAGAAACATGGAAGCCAAATATCGTATCAATACCGGTAAATAAATTACAAGAAAAACATGATATAAAAGATATTTATCAACTATCACCGTATTCATTTAAAGAGTCTGGAGAAATAACATTAACATTAAAAGAAAACAATGTAAAAAACAATACAATTTCCATTCAAATAAAATAAATAAAAACTGTTCCTCCATTTTGCTGAAGGAACAGTTTTTATTTATTCTACAGTATTATTTATTTAATGTAGCCATTATTTCATTGGCTATATTCTTTCCATTTCCAATACACGCACCAATTCCGACACCATAATATGAGGCACCAGCTAAATATACATTTGGATAAAGATTCGTCATTTTTTCTTGCAATGCTTGAACCGTTTGATTATGTTCTAAATGATATTTCGGCATTAAATCTTTCCAATTTGTAACTTCGACTACTTCTGGCTCACCTTTAATTCCGAGACTCTTTTCAATATCATATAAAGCTACTCGTACTAATTCTTCTTCACTATAATTTTTGATTGTTTCATATACCGGATTGGTGCTCTTATAAAACATTCTTACTAATAATTTTTGTTTACCCGATGTATGTTTCCACTTTCGACTTGTCCATGTACAAGCATCACAATGTAAATCACTGTTTTCCGTTACAATAAATCCTGTGCCGTCAGCTGGTAGTTGTTCATCTAGTATGTCAAATCCTAAGTAAATACTTATAAGAGATGAGTTTTTAAATGTATTAAACTGCTCATTTAACTCATTAGACTGTAATAAAGTTTGTGCTATATCATGCGGAGCTGCTAAAACAACATAATCAGCTTGTATTGTTTCATGATTTACAAAAGAAATCTCATATCGATCTTCTTGTTTACTTACAGCCGTCGTTATAGCACCTTTTTTTACGACAGTTTCAGTGAGCACTTCTTCTAAGCGATTAATTATCGTAGATAGTCCACCTTTAAATGATACGAATTTTTTATTTCCTGCTGATTGAAATTGTTTTTTATTCTCTTCAAAACCTTTAATAATACTTCCATACTTATTTTTATAATCCAGTAAATACGGTAATGTAGATGCCATTGTAAGCTCATTCAACTTACCAGAATATACGCCTGAAAGTACAGGAGCAATTTGTCTTTCCACTAACTCTTTCCCTAAGAAACTTTCTAAAAATAGAGCAAGTGATGTATCTTTCGTAAACTCTTTATTTTTCGTTATGAAATCTTTTAAAGCTACGATTTTCCCTTTCGTTGAGACTAGCGTACTGCTAAACAAAGACTGGGCGCTCATCGGTATCCCAAATATAGTATCAGAAGGAATCGGATGTAACATGTTTTCAGAATATATGTAAGAAATACCCGTTTCATTATATACCATTTCATCTTCTAAATTTAAATCTTTTACAAGTGGCATAACATATTCATTACGAGCAACGATTGAATCCGCTCCTGACTCCATAATGAAATCCTTTTCTTCCACACTATGGATTTTACCACCTAAATACTCTTCTTTCTCAATAAGAATTAAATTTAAATCAATATTATAATCCTTTTTTAATTTTTCTAAATAAAACATAGTAGAAAGTCCCGTTATACCTCCACCGATAACAACAACTGTTTTCATATGTGCTGCGCTCCTAACCGATACAATTAATAATTCCTTTTTATTATAACCAAAAGTCCTTATATTCGACTAGCAAGTTGCGCATTCTGTAAGAAATTAGACAATATATTTGAATATATTTTCAAATTACCTAATAAAAAAGAACTATAACATATACAAACCACGTCATAGTTCTCTTTATTTTAAAAACATAAAGTAATTGATTAATTTGTCTAATTCTTGACTCAATGCCAATACTTTTTCATGTTGAATTCCATAATCCGATACTAAGTATAAAAGTTCTTCTTTTTTTATTTCAATTACTTTTTCCAATTTCGCTAGTTCCATGTCGTTTTACATCTCTCCAAAAATAAAATGTATGTATTTCAGTATAGCCTACTTACATAATTAGTAAAAGTAAAATACGCATGTAAAATCTTACATATTTGAAAAAATAATATACTACTAACAAAAAAAGAAACTAGATTAAGCTTCCTTTTACAGATTATTGACGTTCATTAAGAATGAATAACATACCGGAATTTTTCTAATGTTATATCTTTATAATTTGGAGCTCTCTTTATATGATTAAAATAACTAGCAATTGCAGCTGCTCCAAAATGCGCATGCCAAATATCATTTGTTTCTTTTTTACATTGAGAAATAATTGAAAGGCCGCCTTTTAAAATACTTTTGTTTTCCATTTTCTTTCTCCTCTAGTTAAAATCACTATATTTTCATCCTAAAGATGGTGTCAGTACAAATAAAATGTGATTCGATTCATCACTTTTATTCAAAAATCGATGCTTCACATTTGGTGGAATACGTACAACATCGCCTTCTTCTAAAAAATATTCTTTTCCCTCCAATTCTACGTACACTTCCCCTTTCATAATAACAGCAATCTCTTCCTTATCTTCATGGGAATAATGACTTTCTGTTGTGTTTGCTTGTTTATTTAAATCCATCATTAACATTTCAATACGTGCTTTCATAAAATCAGGTGTTAATACATCATATACAATATGATCATTGTTTTCCCGATATACTTTTTTTCGATCTTTTTTCTTAGAAATGAGCGAATCTGTATCGATATCATTAATAAAAAGTGTAAACAGCGGTACATTTAATGCTTTTGCAATTAACTCCAAAACATTTAAAGAAGGATTAGCATGTCCTCTTTCAATTTGGCTAATTAGTGACGTACTAATCCCTGCATACTCAGCGAATTCACGAATTGTCATATTATTTTTCTTACGATAACTTAATACCGTTTGTCCAAGCCTATCATGTATCATAGTAAAACTTCCTTTCGTCCATCATAATGCATATTTCATTGTCTTTGTGCTGACATACTAAACAAAGGCAAATAATCCTTTCCTATTATCTCCGGGACTTATATACTTACCTTTGTACATTATATCGCATTAAGTTTATTATAATAAACAATCTATCGGAGGGACAAACTTTGAAATCACCTATTCTTTCATATTTCATCTTATTTTTTGGTGTATTCGCCTTATCAACTTCAGCAATTTTTGTAAAATTGGCAGATGCTCCTGCGACAATCATTGCTTTTTACCGATTATTCTTTGCCACACTGATCCTGTTACCGTTATTACTATTTAATAAAAATAGTCGAAATGAGCTAAAAACTTTAACGAAAAAACAATGGACATTCGGATTCACATCTGGGCTATTTTTAGCTGCACATTATGTACTATGGTTTGAATCATTACAATATACTTCTGTAGCAAGCTCTACAGTTATCGTAACGTTACAACCTTTGTTCTCAATGATTGGTGGTTATTTTTTATTTAAGGAGAGATTTACGAAAGGAGCGGTTATTGGTTGCCTCATCGCTATTTCAGGTAGTATCATCATTGGCTGGCAAGATTTCCGAATTAGTGGAGAAGCTTTATATGGAGATATTTTAGCATTTATCGCTGCCGGTATCATTACTGCTTATTTTTTCATTAGCCAACACGTTCGTAAAGATTTGTCACTTATACCATATTCGGTAATTAGTTATGGAAGTAGTGCTGGCTTTCTTGGCATATTTGCTTTCATGCAACAAGAATCTTTCATCCATTACTCTACACAAACTTGGTTGTGCTTTATTGGATTAGCTTTCATTGCTACAATTTTAGGACAAACCATTTTTAATTGGTTATTAAAATGGATGAGTGCTACTGTAATTTCAATGAGTATTTTAGGTGAAACAATTGGCACTTGTATGCTAGCGTACTTTATATTACATGAGACTATTTCTTTACAACAAGGACTAGGAATTACCGTTATTTTTATTGGTTTAGTATTATTTTTATTACAGCCAAATTCTAATGAAAAAGCATGACAGTATACTGTCATGCTTTTAACTATTTAATTATGTACAATTAAACCATTCGGTCTAAAACGACTCATCATAATTTCATTAATAAACTTTCCGTGAGCTTTCAAATTCCCTATCTTTACTCCCTCTTCTACAAATCCAAATTTTTCATATAAAGCTTTTGCTTTTGGATTCGTTTCTAACACACCTAGTTCTACTCTCTCTAACATTAACCAATTATCAGCCAGATCAAGCATCTTCATAAGAAGTGCTTTCCCAATTCCTTTATTATGATATTCACTGTCTACCCCAATGAATAAATCGCCTGAATGAGATCTTCGGCCCGGACTTTGTGTTAAACCTACAAATCCAACAACTTCTCCATCATATTCTGCAACAAATTCAAATTGATTTGGTGCTAAATTTCGAATTCTATTTTCCATAGCTTCTACACGCATGCTAGGTAAGAAAACCATATACGGTAAAACGTCATCCTGTATACATATACGATGAATTGCTCTAGCATCTTGTATTTCTACTGCTCTAACGTTGATCCCCATCTTTCTCTCCTCCATATAAATAACAATATATTTGTTTGTGTGTATTCTAGAAACGTGTATGAATGACCTTCTCACTCGTATTTCTTTATGTCATTTTTACATAATTATTTCGATATAATACTTAATTTCCAAAAAGATTAACAACTATATGGATTTGGTTAGCTTTTCGCCTCGTTATATAAATTAAGCAAATTTTCAATTGGAATACCATTTAGTTTCATGCCGACTATATTACAATTTTCTATTTCAATATTTTTCAGATTACTATTACTTATAGTGCTGCCTTCCAAATCACATTTATCGAATACAATAGGTTCCTTCTCATCTCCGAGACTTGTATTTTTAAATTGCACTCCACCTAAAGTCACCAAATTAAATTTACTGCCAGAAAGATTTAAATCTGTATATGATGACCATCTAAAATTTATATTTCTAAACTTTGATTGACTTACATTACAATTACTCATATTCATATTTATTATATTGCTACCAACAAATGAACTGTTTTTTAAATTCACTTGATAATACCCTGTATTCGCTAAATTACAGTTTTCGTATTGACTATTTTTCATATCTTTATTTGTAACTACACTCGCTTTGTTTGAGCTTGTTTTTATTCTTTTCACGTAACAATACTCATCTTCCGATTCAAAAATCATTTGGTAGCCCATCTTTTTATAAAAGTGATGATTATTAATTTGTCTACTAGATGTTTCGAGATCCCAAATCTTTATGTTTGGATATTCCTTTTCTATTAATTTCATAACATGTGATCCAATTCCTTTTCCTTGATAAACAGGATCTACAAAAATACGATCAATTCGACCGTACGACTTACCAGAAATCGTAACTATTATCCCTCCAATTATTTCTTTATCCATTACAACTTTGAAAGAATCCAATTCTTCAATGGAATATTCCATCATTTCAACTGAAGAATACCCTGGCGGTTGAATGTTATAATCAATGACATCATCTTGGCCGTATAGCCATTGTTTTGCTTCTGCATCAAATGTTCTTTTCATTATTTCTGTTAATTTCTCAGCATCTAAAATTGTAGCTTTTTCTATAGATATTCTCGTCATTTTCGTTTTCCCCTTCATTATTACAAACCAACCATTTTTGTGAATGCCATAATTATCAATTCACTTTTATTTTTAATACTTTTCCCATTATTACATATGGAACATCATTTTTACTTGGATGAAATGGCTCTAAAACATTTACCCAATCTAATCTTTCATATAACGAACGTGCTTTTTCATTGTTTATTTGTGTTGTTAAAACACTCGTTCTATTTGAAAGCCCTTCTAGTAATTCATTATGTAATTTCGTTCCAAGACCTTTATTTTGATATTGTGGGTGAACTGCTAACTCTACAAATTCAAAACAATCTTGCAACCATTCGTCTACTTGCTCTAGATGTAACGCTTCTCTCATTAATTGATTATAGTACTGTCCCTCGATTGAGCGATAACCATAAGTAAAGCCAACTACTTCATTTTCATCATTTATTGCTACTATACCTTTAAAACCTGTATATTCTATATGCCTATTCATTCGCTCGATCATTTCATTGAAATTTATTTTCTCAAATACTTTACAATACAATTTTGCCATATCCCCAATTAAGATTTCATCTTTTTCAATGCTTACGAATTTCACTTTATTCCCCCCTGTTAAACATTTACATACTTAAAATTTTAAAAACAAAGAAAATTAATACTAATCACTCTCTTTACTATTAAACTACAAATCACCCTATATTTTCCACAATTACTTAGTATTAATGAATAAAAGAAGAGACCATGTAATATCAACATGGTCTCTTCTTTTATTCATTTTCAATTTTATTCCGCTATTTGCCGGGCAGTAAGACCCCCATCTCAAAATTCAGCGAAAGCAAAGAAGTTAGGTGGGGGTCGGGCTAATAATCAGCGGGGGCTGACACCCCACTGATTAAAGTTTCACTTTATATAATTAAAAATTAGATATTACTTAAGCCAATCGTTGCAAGTGTTACTTAACTGCTGGAAATCTTCTATAAATTGACTCGCATCATATCCATCACAAACCGAATGATGTACTTGCAATGAAACTGGTAGCATAACCTTATTTCCTTCGTTAAAATATTTCCCACAAGTTATAATTGGCAATAGAAAATTTTCATCATTATTAATATTAAGATTAAATCCAGTAAAACTAGTCCAAGGTATGCTAGAAATCGGAAATACATTAGGAGGAATATTTTCTTTCGTGAAAAGACCATGAATACTAGCATAGCATCTCATATCGTCTTCATAATTTTTATAGAAAGTGCGGAAATCACTTGAATAATCCGTCCATATACTTGAAAAAGACTTATCATCTTTATGAAAGATTGTATAACTCGGTATCATTTCCTCCCAATAGCCTAAAACTCCTTCATCGTTAAAACATGTTCGAAATTTTTTATGATTATTTACTACTCTAGAAATTAAATATATAAAAACGGGATAAAATTTTATTCCCTTTTGATATACTTCCTCTAATAACATCGTGATATCAACATTAACAGTCATACTAAATGTACATTTCAACTTTAAATAATGCTCAAAATACTGCTCTCTATTCCAATCTTCTCTATCAATTACATGAAACTTCATTCTAATAGCCCCCTAAAATTTTCTTTTTATTTTAGAAGGCTATTTCCCTTGCTTTCACCATAATTGTTCACTCCTAACAGTTTACATTTCACCCTAATTATTTATTTAATTATATAACATATGTAAGAATCAATTCACATATTTCTTGAAATCCATCCACATACTATAGATAAATCAAATGAAATTTGGAGGATACATACATGAATAACAAAAATATGAATAAAAAAGAAAATGTTACTGAAAATACTACATCTATTCAAAATAATAATACTGCAAACCTTACTATTGAAGAACAAGCAATGAACGGCTTATACGGAATGCCCGAAACAACAATTGAAGATGCTGATCACGCTGCAGCTGATGATTTGACTTCAAAAAATTAATTAACTACATTGAAAAAAGCCAAGGAAAATACCCTTGGCTTTTTTAACTATGCATCCACCTTTTGTATTTCTTCACTCTTTCTTGAAAGTTTACCTGGCCAAAAAGCAAATCGGCCTAACACAACTGTAATTGCGGGTACAAGTAACGGTCTTACGATAAACGTATCTAGTAATACGCCAATTGCAGTTACAATACCAAATTGAACTAATACTTGAATTGGAAGTGTACCTAACACTGCAAAAGTTCCTGCTAAAATTAAACCTGCCGATGTAATAACACTACCTGTTTGTATTACACCATTTTTTACTGCATCCAAGTGATTTTGTGTCTTTCTGTTTTTCCATATTTCTGAAACCATAAAGATATTATAATCTTCACCTAAAGCAACTAAAAATACGAATGCGTACAACGGTATCGCACCTTGAATGGCCGGCGCTCCCATACCGTAATGAAGCAATATCCATCCTGCTCCTAACGCTGAGAAGAATGATAAAACGACAGTTACAATTAAATAAATCATCGCAACAACCGATCGTAAGTAGACAAGTAATAGTAAAGCGATAATGCTAATCATTACTGGAATAATTACTGATTCATCACGTTCAGTAATTTGCTTTGTATCATATAATGAAGCTGTTTCTCCACCAATCCACAATTGCTCTTCAGCATTACTAATCCCAGCATCTTTTAATACTTTTTCTACATTACTTTTCAATTTAGGAATTTGATCTAACGCTTCAATTGAGTATGGATTTTCCGCTAAAGAAACTTCATACATTTGTATTTGCTTATTTTCTTTTCCCTCTTTTGGCTCTTTCACTGTATTTATGAAAGGAAATTTCTCTAGTTCTTGTTTAATAGGAAGCTCTTTTCCTTTCGTATCAACAACCACTTTTACTGGTGCTAGTTCACCAGCCGAGAAATGATCACTAATTAACGTAAACCCTTCGCGAGAAGGCATATCCTTTGGAAACGATTCTAATAAGTCATATGTGTATTGAATACGTGGTACGAACGAAGCCAATCCACCTAATACAAACACAGTTAGCATAATTATTGTCCACGGTCTTCGTACTACTACATCTCCAAGTTTTTTACTAAAGGAGCCTTTTGATTTTCCAACTTTTACAGCCCTCTTTTTCTTTCTTGCAAACTCCTCATTCATTGAAGTTGTTCTCGGTATAAACGGGAAAAATGCAATTCTACCGAAAATTAATAATAGTGCTGGTAAAATCGTTAAAGCCGCGATTCCCATTATAAATACAGCAACACTAAATGGTACTGCAAATCGATGAAAGGCACCATAATGAGCAAGTAGTAATGTTCCTAATCCAAGTACAACAGTTAACGCACTCATTATTATTGCACCGCCAGATGCTTTAATCGCAAGTTGCAATGCTTTATATTTACTTTCTTCTTCTAACAAGTACTCTCTATATCTCGAAATTAAAAATAGACAATAGTCCGTTCCAGCGCCAAACAATAATACTGTCATAATTGATATCGCTTGGGCATCTACTTTAATCCATCCGTGATCAGCTAAAAAACCGAGTGTAGGACTAATAATACCGTATGCAAAGCCAACAACAAGTATAGGTAAAATCGCTAAAATTGGTGAACGATACAGTAAAATTAACAAAACTAACACTAGTAGTACAGTAGCCACTAACAATTTCACATCTGCTTGACTAAATAAACTAACTGCATCCGTTTGAATACCTACAGGCCCTGATAATCGAACATGTAAACCAGATTCACTTATTTTTTGTTTAAATGGATCTTCATCCACCTTACTATTCACTATTTTTCTAAACTCTTCAAGATTTCCTTTTAATATATCCGTACCAGCAGATTTATTAAAAAATACCGGTGTAACAAATGATGTACCATCTTTTGACGCACTTTTTAATAATACTTGCTCTGGGATTGTATCAAATGGTGGTAACGTTGATTGTTCTTTTAAAGGACTAGCTTTTAACTCTTTATAAACGTCTTGTATGAGTTTATAATCCTGTGACTGTAATCCACCATCTCTATACCATACTACTAACAATGGATTCCCTGCATTATTCGGAAACTCTTTTTTCATAAGCGCTTCCGCTTGCTGTGACATAGCTGTTTCAGGTAAATTTTTCGGATTCGGTTCTTTCGTACTGTTTACTTGTGGTAACGTAAATGAAAGTAATAATGTAATAAGAACCCACACCGATAAAGTGATCCACTGCGTATTTCTCCCTGCTACAAGCCTCCCTAACATATGTAACGGGTGCTTTTTCATAAAAACCCACCTTCCTTTTTTCCTCCATTATTAATTATATATACTGGTCGGTTAATTAATCAAGAATGATTGAAAATTATGTTATAATTATCTCAATCATAAATGTCAGGAGCGAATGTATTTGGAACAAAAACAACGTCCTCTCGGAAGGCCGCGTCAAAATAAAAATACAAAATCTACAAAAGAAACCATTTTAGAAGTAGCAACCCGCTTATTTCTTACACAAAATTATCAAGTCGTTTCTATGGATGAGGTCGCAAAAGTTTGTGGTGTTACGAAAGCAACTGTCTACTATTACTATTCAACAAAAGCCGATTTATTTACCGCTACTATGATCGAAATGATGGTACGTATACGTGAGAATATGTCTCAAATACTCTCTACAAACAAAACTTTAGAAGAAAGATTATTAGACTTCGCTAAAGTTTACTTACACGCAACGATGGATATTGATATGAAAAATTTTATGAAAGATGCAAAACTGTCGTTATCTGAAGAACAATTGAAACAATTAAAAAATGCTGAAGATAATATGTATGAAGTACTAGAAAAAGCACTCGATAATGCGATGCACATCGGAGAAATTCCGAAAGGAAACGCTAAATTTGCGGCTCATGCTTTCGTATCTTTATTATCAATTGGGAATTTTAAAGATGAAAATCACAATCCTATTCTTGCAAATATAGATGAATTAGCACAAGAAATCGTTTCTTTTTATTGGAACGGATTAGGTCATTCATATTAAACTGATTTGCTTTAATAAAAGAGCATGTTTGAATTTTTTCAAACATGCCCTTTTATAATTTATTTATATACTAATAACCAGATTATACTTCAACGTCACTTAACAAAAAACTCCATTTTAACTTTACAAATTTTGAAGTTGAACATTTATATTCTCCTTACTTAATCCCCCATGGTAACAAACTACAGATTCAATATGTAAATTTAAATACTTCTTCAAAGACTGCTTTGCTTCCTTAATATTTATAGTTGTTGGGGCGTGAATTCCTCCTAACATCCCATTCACACTATACATAGAGTCTCCTGCAATAAGAATTTTGCTTTGTTTCAAATATAAACTAATATGACCCGGAGTATGCCCTGGAGTATGAAGAATTAGTATTCCACCGCAATACGGAAGTTCTTACCCGTCAATCACAGTATCACTCACTTTTCCTTTTGGTCGGTTCTCTACATTTCCGTCCTTCAATAAAGGTAAATCCCCCCTCGATATATGGCTTATCTAGTTCGTGCGCATAAACTTTAATATTACTTCGACAGCGCTGCAACAATTCTGGAAGACTACCTATATGATCAATATCCTGATGCGTCAAAATCACGACTTTTAACTTATCAAATGATACCCCAACCTTTTCCATCTTTACTTGTATATCTTCAATTTGTCCTGGGAAACCCGTATCTATTAATACTGCCATTTCATCATTCCATAAAAGAATTGGATGAATAACAAATTCTTGAAATTCAAGTTGTAACATTTCTACTCCTTTAGCAATCTCCATACAGCCATTCTCCTTTATGTTGAAGTTTGAAAATATGTACAAGTAAACTGAAAATATAAAGTGAAACTTTAATCCGTGGGGTTTTACTACCCGACAAATAGCAGGATAAAGCACCTCTATCTTATAATATGTTTTGTCATCCCAATAGAGAATGCTTCAAACCCTATAGATTCATAGTAAGATTGCAATTTTTCTACACACATAAGTTGTGGAATAACCTTGTTTTGTTCACAGTGCTGGATTAATCGTTTCACTATTTCTTTTCCGATGCCACTAGACTGATATTTTGGCAATACACTAACTCCACAAATAATGCCTGTTATGACTCCATCTGATATGACACGCCCCATCCCTACTAACCTCTTATCATCAAAAACATAAATTGCATACCAACTTTGCTTACACATTCGTTCTAACTCGTTAACCGTTAATTTAAGAGAATTCCATCCTAAAGATTCGTATAAGGATAATAATCCATTAAAATCTGTAGGGTGTTCACTTGTGTAGCGTATACTATTTTCCATGTAAACACTCCCTATTCTCTGGCTTGTTTATATTTCATAAAATTCCCTTTACACAAATCTGATCGATGTAAAAATAACTAGAACAAACTTCAATAAGAAAGATAGAATTCCTTCTCAATATAAAATAAAAAGAAGTTATCTCACTTAAGATAACTTCTTTTATATAAGACTCTCATTATATTATCAACCAAAAATTATACAACTACATACGATAAGCACAAACAAAACTAATAAACCATTTGAGAAATAACCCATTAAATACTACCCCTTTATTAAATTATGTAAAAGATTTTATCATAAAATGATTTACAACTTAATAACTGAAAAAGACATTGTATTCATTAGTTATATACGTTTAGTAATATTTTATATTCGGTTATATTCTTGTTCCCTAAAACCACTTCTCGCATCCTCATAATTCAGTCCACATAAATTCAAAAAACAGTTATTAGTAAACATTCATTTACTATAAAGAGTAATTTTAATTGATTTATATTGAATTTAGTAATAAAATAATAACTAAACTCATAAAGGAATCAAAAACAATGAACCAAAACGAATTATTAAACGAATACATGAATTTATTATTAAATATGTCAGGTACTTTTAAATTACTATCGGAGAAATCCTCAGAATTTACACATTTAGAACAACATGTAGTAGAGTATATCGCCCAGCAAAAGGTGCCTGTAAATTTAAAAATGATTGCTAGTTATTTAAACATCCCTAAACAACAATTAAGTGTAACAGTGCGTAACTTAGAACAAAACGGATACATCATAAAAAAGAAAGATATGGTAGACAAAAGAGCTATATTAATCTCTCTGACAGAAAAAGCTGAAAAAGTACATTATGAGAGATGGAAACAAATATATAATAATTTCACAGTAAACCTCGAAAAGTTATCTGAAGAAGATAGGCGGGATTTAACTTATGGACTATATAAAACAAATACAATGCTCTCAAAAATGTTAAATAACGACTAAATATATTGTTTATTACTAAACGGAGGATGTTTCATGGCTAAAGAATTAGATTTACAATCCGTGCAAGGTACGATGCTTATTCCCTTATGGGGAAGAGCATATGGCAGTGAGAAAAATAAGGATATTTTAGATGATATAGAGGCTATTCGAATTATTAAAGAATGTAATTTTGACTTCTCAACAATAGCAAATATATTTGGCGAATACGGATGTATCACATACATTACCCGTGCACGAAAAATTGACGATACGATAAAACAATTTATAATAAAACACCCGAATGCTACTATTGTAAACATCGGTTCCGGACTAGACACTACTTTTTCAAGAATCGATAACGGTACAATACATTGGTACAACCTTGATTTGCCCGATGCAATCTCTTTTCGCAAAACTTTAATTGAAGATACGCCTAGAAACATTAGCATTGCTAAATCACTATTTGATACTTCTTGGTTTGACGATATAAAATATAATTCAAACGACGGTATTCTTTTTATATCAGCAGGTGTGTTTTATTACTTTAAAGAAGAAGATTTAAAAAAGATCGTAGTCGCTATGTCAAAACGTTTCCCTGGAGGAGAATTATATTTTGACGCTGAATCAAAGTTCGCACTGAATCTTTCGAATGCTACTGTAAAGAAATCCGGTAATAATGGTGCTATGATGTATTTTTACGTAAACAATCCAAAATTAATAGAAAAATGGTCCTCTACAATAAAAGTATTAAGCTGCTCCCCTTTCTTTAAAGATATACCTACAAATAAAGATTGGGACGGTAGTACGCGTATAATGATGAGAATTGTAAACTTAATAAAAATGTTGAAGTTTGTTCATTTACGGTTCAAAAAATAATAAGTAAAGAAGAGCTCAATACATTTATACTTAGGTTATAAATGTTAATTTCAATAAAATCAAAGGCAGAAACATAATTGTGAAGTGAAAATTTAATCAGTGGGGGCTTTGCTCATCCCCCACTGATTATTAGCCCTCACCAATCGAGCTTTTACGGCAGCCCGAACCCCACCTAACTTCTTTGCTTTCGCTGAATTTTGAGGTAGGGGTCTTACTGCCCGACAAATAGCGGGATAAAATCTTGCATGCACTTTACGTAGGAGCTAAAATGTTGAATCTCACCGATTTCCAAATCATGTACACCATCTTGCAACATTAACTGATTCATTTATCCTCTCTCCTCATCGCTCACTTATTACTATCTAAATGTATAAGTTCTGACCATTCACACTTTTCCCCTTTATATCCTTTAGACACTATCCTCATTTATATGAATAGCTTTCTTATTCAAAAATAGATTTTTAAAAATTCCTACTCCCACAATTAATAAACCTATACCAACTAATTTATTTATTTGTAATGGAATGCTCTCCATTCCAAATAATCCAAATGTATCAATGCATAACGCAACAACCAATTGAGTAATAAGACTAATTAGCACCGTATATGCTGGACCTAGACTCTTTATTGCACCCATTATACAAATAATTAACCCGATACCAAACAGTCCACTTACATAAAACAAATAATTTGCAGTATACACTTTAATGCTAATACTGTTTTCTGTAATGATATAAAATAGAATAGAGCTAATGAGACCTATCCCAAGGACACATGTAGTTGTTAACCACTGTCCTACATTTTCATTTACTTTTGCATTAAAAACAGATTGTACGCTAATTAATATTCCTGCTAATATAGCTAAACTAAATCCAATCAAAATCTTCCTCTCCCTTTCATTGCTCATATATATTATCTTTAGCGACTTCCTTCATTCTAGAAAAATCTTTAATTACAATAACTCCATTACTCTTTTCAATTAGTTTTTCATTATAAAATCTTTGTAATACCCGAATTACGTGCCTATAACTTACCCCTATAAAATCTGCAATACTCGTTACTGAAGTTGCATCCAAATCCCCTTTATACATATTCCCGTTACTATCTGTTGAAATTGAAAGCAAATAACTAGCTACACGTACTTCTACAGGATAAAGTAAATTAAGAGCAGTAAAACGAGTCGATATTTTTAACGTGTTCGCAATGTTTTCAAGCAAGAACTTCATAAATATAGGATCATGTAATAACTTGTTTCTAATAACCGTATTAGAAATAGAGATTGCTACAACATCTGAACAAGCCTCAACGACATTATGTGCT
Organism: Bacillus sp. RZ2MS9; assembly: GCF_001816185.2. Taxonomy (NCBI): domain Bacteria; kingdom Bacillati; phylum Bacillota; class Bacilli; order Caryophanales; family Bacillaceae; genus Bacillus; species Bacillus sp. RZ2MS9. Next base: position 2,286,263 of record NZ_CP049978.1, on the reverse strand, counting down.
TTGCTATTTTGAATTAGTTCAATATCACCAACAATGGCCAATGGATTGATAAAGCGAAGAATTAGTTTCTTCCCTTCAGGTGTAATCGTATAAACTTTTACTTTACCTTTAACAACAAAATATAAACGATCCATTTCGTCATCTATATTGCAAATGAGCTCGCCTTTTTCAAAGTGATTTAATTGAAAATAAGCTGTATCTATTTCTGAAAAAACCTCGAGCGTTTTATTGGTTTTCAAATAATGCGTAATTAAACCTGATCTATCCTCCATATTCATTTCTCCTTTCATTTACATATTAAATACAACAATACCTATAATCATTATTATTGTTCCCACAATATGATATCTCTCCATCTGTATCTTTTTTATATGAAACAGTCCTTTCATTTCAATAACTGTTGCCGTTAACAATTGAGCAACCATAAGTGTGCCAGCTGTCAATGTAACTCCTAGTGCATATATCGCCATAGTTTCTGCACAAATAATGAATCCACCAAATGCACCCGCTGCTAAATATATTTTTTTCACACTCTTTAAATCCGTTATTTTCTCTTCTTTCTTTAACAAAAATACAGTTGTTGCAATACTGAATCCAATTAAATGGGTTATAATACTCGTCGACCATATACCGATATGTGAACTAAGTTTCGCATTAAAGGTTCCTTGAAGTGTTATAAATATCCCCGCAAAAATAGCAAATATAATACCTTTCAAAAAATCATCTCCTCATCCTTTATTTCTGACTTAATTAAAAACCATCATCCTATAATGGCAAAAGGACAAATGTCACATCACTATGAAAATAACTTGGAATGAACAAAAAAACACACCTCAAAAATGCGAGATATGTTTTTTTATTATTTATATATAATGTTTTATAAATGAAAATTACGCTACATTAAAAGATTTCTTTTTCATAACAAACTTTGCAAATAAGAAACGTACAAGCGGTCCCATAATAATTAATTGTAATGGATATGCCATTATGAAATTTTTAATAAAAATCGAAAAATAAATGGAAACAAATGAATCTCCTTGTAGTCCACCATGTAAATACATCATAGCCATACCGAAAAATGACATAAAGAACACCATTCCAATTACCATAGTTGTCGCCATTGCAACGATAATATTTATTTTTTTAGATTTATCAAATGGCAATATGAATACAATTTTTTTCGCACAAGGTCCAACGATACATATTTCAATTAATAGTGCAATAATAAAGCCAATTAATAGTTCTAATGCAATCTCTTTAATATAAATTTGTCCTCCTGTTTCATTCATTAGTAAATTGTAAAACGTCATTACGATAACCATCCCAAGGCACATCATCATGCCAAATTGGAGGTTTTCCTTTCTTGTTGTTGGCAAATTTCATCATCCTTTCTCTTTGAGTCTTTGTCATTATATCGACATTGGAAACCCCTTCGTAAGTGAACATTTTGTGAACAAATTTAAAACGTTTTCATTTTTTCCTTTCTACTCAAATTCTCACTTTTACTTATAGAGGTTATATATATCGCAATGTTGAATTACTAAATTTAACATTGCATTACACTATTACTAGGAGGATAACCATGAATGAAGCAGAATTTTACGCATATCACATCGTAACAAGGAAAAAAATGCATATCGGACAAATCATTCTTTTTAACAAAAATCAACACAATACTCTATATCACTTCTTTTTTGAAAGAGAACAATTAAATGCTAGTGGTGAAGATGGCATACAAATTTTAAATAAACACTATAAAAATAACGAATTACATATAAATAATGAAAATACTAAAGTAGTTATGAGTTATATGGATCAAACAATTAGAGCAGTTAGAGAAACAATTGTAGAAATGGTTAGACTACAAGAATTCCCTGAATACCCTTCCAGGTTATCTTGTTTATACGCTTCAAAAAGCTATGAAGATGCTTTAAAATGGAAAACATTATTTGATTCTTACAATCGAGAAGTTTTACAGATTGTTAAACTACGAGTGATCGGAAATTCTTTTGAAGGTGACGGGAATCTTTTACCGAAAGAAGATGGAATTCCTTTTTCTCAAAAAATCGAACAAGCTAGAGAGTATTGGAAAGGAAATATTAGAAATGATCTTCCTGAGCTACTGATTAATGGAGAAATTGAAGTGGTGGAAATTATTGATGACTTTTCCTCAATTCATATTTAATTTCTAACTAAATCATATAGGATGGAGATTACAATGAAGAAAAAAGTGTACTTCAATCATGATGGCGGCGTAGATGATTTAATTTCATTATTTTTATTACTTCAAATGGAAAACATTGAACTTACGGGGGTATCTGTTATCCCAGCAGACTGCTATTTAGAACCCGCAATGTCTGCCAGTCGTAAAATTATCGATCGCTTCGGCAAAGGTAATATTGCCGTAGCCGCTTCAAACTCTCGCGGGCAAAACCCGTTTCCGAAAGACTGGCGGATGCATGCATTTTATGTAGATGCTCTACCAATTTTAAATGAGTCTGGAAAAGTTGTAACACCCGTGGTGGCAAAACCCGCGCATCATCATTTAATAGAAACGCTTCTACAAACGGAAGGAAAAACAACTTTATTATTTACTGGGCCCCTAACTGACCTTGCTCGTGCATTATATGAAGCTCCCATAATCGAAGATAAAATTGAACGCCTCGTTTGGATGGGTGGTACATTTCTTAAAGCTGGCAATGTACATGAACCAGAGCATGATGGAACAGCTGAGTGGAATTCGTTTTGGGACCCTGAAGCAGTGGCTCGTGTATGGGATGCAAAAATTAAAATCGACTTAGTGACACTAGAAAGTACAAACCAAGTTCCGTTAACTATAAACATACGTGAACAGTGGGCAAAAGAGCGAAAGTATATTGGTATGGATTTCCTTGGTCAATGCTATGCAATGGTTCCTCCTCTCGTTCACTTCTCAACGAACTCTACTTACTATTTATGGGATGTACTAACTACCGCTTTTGTCGGAAACACTAGCCTTGCAAAAACTGAAACGATTAATAGTATCGTTCATACATACGGACCAAGCCAAGGACGTACAGAAGAAACTACTGATGGACGACCTGTAAATGTCGTTTATGATGTAAAACATGATGTTTTCTTTGAATATATTACTGAATTAGCAAAGAAAGCTTCTACTAAAAACCTTAATAACACGAAAAAATTTATTAAGAATGATATACTTTAATTAATATAACATGAGGTGATAAGATGGATTATGAGTTACTAAAAGAACGAATAGAAATTATAACTTCTAGAATTAAATACATAGGTGGTGAAGTTCAAGAAGTTTGTATAGATGAACCATCTTCCCTTGAACAAATAATCCAAGTAGAAGAAAAACTGGGTATTAAACTACCAAATAGCTTCAAAAAAGTACTTTTAGAGTTCTCAGGAAATTTTAGCTTACGCTGGTTTTTACCTGACGATGTAGAGCTACCAAATGAATTTACTGATATTTTTTGCGGAACACCTCACTGGAGTTTAGAAAGTCTTTCTGAATTCGAAAAAGAACGTAAAGGCTTGGTTGACGAGGTTTTTTCAAATATGGATGATGAATATGATGTAGTTTGGCACAACAAATTAGCATTTTGTGAAGTGGGAAATGGAGATTATTTAGCATTTGATATGAAAGATGATATAGATGCTCCGATAATTTACCTAAGCCACGACGATGGAGAAGGACATGGGTATAAGATTGCGAATAATTTCATTGAATTCATTGAGAATTGGTCAAGGGTAGCTTTTGTAGGATGCGAAGATTGGCAGTGGTTACCTTTCACTACCAGTTTTGAAAGTGGTATAAATCCAGATGATGAACCAGCCAAAAAATTTAGAAATTGCTTGGAACTTAATATTTAAAAGAGTATTGAATTAAATTTCAATACTCTTTTTGTGCAATTTAATTATATTTGATTAATGTAGTGTCTTACAGATTATTCATTTCATAACCATTGACAAAATACGTTATTGTTTCTAACTCATCTGCATTTAATTCTCTATCTAGCTCTTGTTTGTACGCTGCCTTTATCTTCTCTTCATCGCCCTTATGAGCTTCTGTATAAGTTCCTACTGCTTTTAACATGCGAATCTCTTGTAAAAACTCCTCTCGATTTATCGCTTCCCCATGAGAAAGAATATATGTCTCAGCATCAAATTTCTCTAATTCATCTATCAATTTAAACGTTCTTTTCGTCGTATAGTTCCACTTTGAAGAAAAAATATCTGCATATATACAATCTCCTACAAACAATATCTTTTCTTCTTTTATGTACATAACAACTGAATCATGCGCATGATCTCCGCCCACATGTTTTAACACGCATGTCACTTCACCAAGGTCTAATTCCATTTGATCCTGGAACGTTAAGGTTGGAGGAATAATGTTAATATTTCTCGCTTTTTCTTCAAACTCTTTCTTGATACAATCCGCACAAAATGCAATTTCAGTACCCTCTTTTACGCGTGCGTCCAACGCTTCATCTGTCCATTCATAAGATACTATTGCCTGAATTTCTTTTTTCGTTTCAGCCTGCGAAATAGTTAATGCATTCTGTAATACAGATAATCCAAAAATATGATCCCAATGCCAATGCGTTAATGCTACAAAATCAGGATTCGATACATTTTGTTCTTTTAACATTTCTAAAAATAATTGTGCATGTTCTTCTGAATTTCCTGCATCAATCATTAACGTTTTTTCTTGTCCAACGACCATTCCTAAGATAGGTCTATCTGTTTCAGAAACAGGTGTCATATACCAAAATGAGTTTCCTATTTTTTTAATTTGTTGCATAACCAATTCCCCTTTTCATTTTCTCACTTAAAATTAATATATAAATTATAACGAATCACTACTTTTTTCTCTATAATCAAACACAATTACTTGGACTAATCTAACTTTCCTTTTCGTAAGCTAAAAATAAGGGAATAGAATCGGAGTGTGATACTATGGAACGTTTATGGATTCCAATGATTGTAACATTTTTTTCGCTCGGTGGATTACTATTAGGAGGTGCTGTTGGAGTAGCAACACGCCAACTCATTGAAGAAAAGATGCATCGTTTATACGCATTATGTGGCGGTATTTTATTCGGATTATTATCACTTGAAATTATTCCTGAAACATTTTCAAGCTATGAAATGATTGGACCTATACTTGGTATAGCTATCGGTATTTTAGTTATGGGCTTATTAGATAACTATTGTCACCATCCAATGATACATAAAAAAGATCAACAAGCATGGCAAACCTTTCTTTTTCTCTCTTTCGCTATATTTATTCATAATATACCGAGTGGATTTGCGTTAGGTACAGCTTTTATAAATCATAATGACTCTGCCATTCCCTTTTTAATAGCAATCGTCGTTCACCATATTCCAGAAGGATTAGCTTTAATTATTCCATTTCTTTTTACAAAACATAAATATATTTCCTTTTTATTAACGACTTTATTACTTTCTCTTATTCTCGGTACTGGCACAGTTTTTGGCATTTTGATGGAAGGAAAAGCTCTTCACCTGCAAGGCCTCATTATGGGAAGTGCTATTGGTTCACTTGGATATGTCACAATTCATGAAATGCTTTGGAAAGCTAAGAAACAGCTCTCTTTCCTTACATTTCTAATGTGGGCAACTAGTGGTTTTTTACTAATAACAGTGTTCACTTTATTCGCTGGTCATCATTAAAGTTGCTAAAGTGAAACTTTTGTTCCTCCCACACTGATTCTTGGATTACAAATAACTAGATAAATTTCTTACTTGTATATTTTTCCTTTTTATTCAAAACATAATGTTATCTACCTATTATAAGGAGGAACAATTATGTTTGGGAAAACAGCAGGTGAAGCATTAGTTGATTTATTAATTGATTGGGGAGTAGAGCACATATACGGTATGCCTGGAGATTCCATTAATTCTATCATTGAAGCTTTAAGAAAAAAACAAGATAAAATTAAATTCATTCAAGTTCGCCATGAAGAAGCTGGTGCATTAGCAGCGGCTGCCTATGCGAAATTAACAGGAAAACTTGGCGTTTGTATGGCAATTGCAGGACCTGGTGCTATTCATTTATTAAATGGTTTATATGATGCGAAACTCGATAAAGCCCCTGTTCTAGCAATTTCAGGTCAAGTAGAAACCGATTTACTTGGAACGGACTTTTTCCAAGAAGTAAATTTAGAAAGAATGTTTGATGATGTTGCGGTTTATAACCAGCGTATTATGTCAGCAGAGCAACTACCTGCCGTAGTGAATCAAGCAATTCGAATGGCTTATACGAAAAAAGGTGTATCCGTTCTTACTATTCCAGATGATGTCCCGAAATTTGAAGTGAAAAATGGTGCCCGTGTTACAAATACTTCTTTTACTTTGCCTGAGTTGTTTCCACAAAAAGAAGATTTAGATGCAGCGAAACTCGCAATAAATGAAGCGAAAAAGCCTGTGATTTTAGCTGGAAAAGGAACAAAACATGCGAGAGAATCTTTACTTGCATTAGCAGAACAAATTGGTGCTCCAATCGTACTTACATTACCTGCTAAAGGAATTATTCCTGATGAGCATCCTCTTTGTATCGGTGGATTAGGATTAATTGGAACGAAACCTTCTTATGAAGCAATGAAGCATGCAGATACTTTAATTATGGTCGGTACTTCTTATCCGTTCACCGGCTTCTTACCTGAAAAAGCAAAAACAATTCATATCGATACAGATCCTGCCCAAATTGGGAAACGTTATGCGACAGATATTGGTTTAGCTGGTGATGCTGATAAAACATTACGATGGTTAATTGAAAATGTTAAAGAACACACAGATCATTCCTTCTTAGAACAGCACCAAGAAATGATGAAAAAGTGGGAAGATAAATTACACGATCAAGAAGAAGACTCTTCCATTCCAATTAAACCACAACGCGTTATGCATGCTCTGCAGCAAGTAGCACATGATGACGCAATTCTATCAGTCGATGTTGGAAATGTAACAGTATGGACCGCAAGACACTTCCGTATGACAAACCAGCAATTTGTCATTTCTAGCTGGCTCGCAACACTTGGTTGCGGTTTACCTGGTGCTCTTGCTGGAAAAATTGCTTTCCCGGATAAACAAGTATTTGCAGTTTGTGGTGATGGTGGATTTGGAATGACGATGAATGACTTCGTAACAGCTGTAAAATATAAATTACCAATCGTTGTCGTCGTATTAAACAATAATAAAATTGCGATGATTAAATTTGAACAAGAAGTTATGGGTAATATCGAATTCGAAACAGACTTAACGAACCCAGATTTTGCAAAATATGCAGAGGCGTGTGGAGGTATTGGATACCGTGTTGAGAATTTAGATGAACTCCTTCCCGCTTTCGAAAATGCAGTAAAACAAAATAAACCTTGTATTATTGATGTAGTTGTAGATGCTAACGAAGCACCAATGCCAGCAAAAATCACATTTGGTCAAGCCGCTGGTTATACGAAGCATATGATAAAAGAATTATTTGAAGAAGGTAAGATTGATTTACCTCCACTTTAAACGAAAAAAGATAGCTGAAAACAATTTGTCTTCAGCTATCTTTTTTATTTTTGTATCTCTCTATAAAAAGAAAAGTCATTCATAGTTGGTTGTACTTGTTTCTCTACTTGTAATTCTTTACTTTCCCTCTCTAGCTTTCTCACATTTCCTAACTTAATCGCATCTTGCATGCTATTACTAATTAGATTTCCAGCTAAAATTGTCATACTATAAAAAGCAATCGGTATAAGTACAATCCATGTATGAGTAGTTAAATGACGGAAGTTTTGACCAATTAGGCCGGTCCATTCTTTTGTTACACTATCTGCCTCTGTACCAAAGATAATTGTTCCACCAAAAAATAACTCTAACAAGCCAAGATGCAAGAGAAGTAATAAAGTACTCACAAATTGTTGAGCAACAAGTAAAAAAAATGATGGTAATACGTGTGGCCATACGTGATTTTTCACTCTATGCCATTTACTGCCCCCAAGCACAGTTGCTGCCATCATAAATTCTTCTCTTTTTATCCGACGGACTTCCTGCGCTGTATATAACATAATTGTTGGTACCGCTAAACATGTAAGGATAACCATTTGAAATATTACCCTTAAATGAAACGGCTCTGGTACTGTCCCATTTTCAAACACTAAAACTTCCTTTAACACAAAAAAAGAAATCATAACCATAGGTACAATGCTGAACGGATCAAAAAAAGATGCTATAACTGGAAAAGAACGTTTGCTATACATACCAAGAAGCAAACCAATACCTCCTCCAACTATAACTCGTAGAATCGCTATAATTACGCTCGCACCAACTGTCCATTTCGCTCCTTCTATTATTAGCTGGAAAAGATCGCGTCCTTTCTCATCACTACCGAACCAAAATTTATTCGACGGTGAAAATGGAGCAGCCTCTAGTTCTCCTTTTTCGTTATACATCATCGTAAGTTCACGGATATTCCCATCGAAAAATAAAGTATTTCCAATACTAACAATCATAAGTACGCTTAAAAAAGTAACACCAAACCAAAATCTCACATCTCTTTTTACAACTTGCCACATGCTAAACACGCTCCTTTATTACATTTTGTAAAAACGTATGTAATAAACGAAATAGTATAAAAAGCGGTACGTATAATATAATTAAACTTACTGTAAATATTTCTAATTTCGAATTTTCTTTTACAAAAACAAACATACCGTACGTATTAAATATCCATTCAATAATATATAAATTTGATAACATAAATAAAATATTTGTTTTTGCATAATAGATTGTTGTTAACAAAACATTTCTTGAAATATGATTTGTTAAAATATGTCGTAAACTAAGCCCTTTACTTTTAGCAAATATACTATAATCTTTCTCTAATTCTTCTCTGAAACGTAATAGTAGTAGCTTAATAAATAATAGTGTTGTAGGCAAAGTTAGACATATTATTGGCAATAGGCGAGCCCTTTCCTCCCCAATCCCCGCTAGTTTTACTGGCATAAAGCCTGTCTTTTGAAAGATTATTACGACTAGAAGTTGCGATAATAAAATTATTAAAATATCTGGGATGCTTTCAAGTACAACAAAAATCCCATTCCACATTCGTTGCTTTGATTGAGACCGTTGTAATACCCACACAACGAGGACATACGCAATAAGTAATGACAGTAAAAATGCCGAAATAAATACAAACATTGTCTCTAAATAATGAATCCATATTTGCGGAAATAATTTCCTCGAATCTCGAAATCCATATGTAATTTCCCAAGGTTGGAGTAACTTTCCTCCAATAAACACAATCGTGTTCCAAAAACCAATTAAATCAATTTGTAATCCCTTAAATAATCGAGGGAGCGCACCTAAACAGATTATACATAGAATTGCAGCGAATAATTGTAAACAAGTAATCCCACACCACTTAGCAGTTCGCATCAACATAACTATTACCCCTTTAAAAAAGAATATTCAGAAAAAACAAACCTCTTCAACCATACCTTTAATTCGCTTTTTCCCACTTAGTAAAATAGCTTGGAATAAACACGTAACAAAAAATAATCAACCAAACACGATAAATCCCAAAAGTCCAGTACACCATCGTTGCAATTCCTACACCAAACAAAGCATACAAACTATTTACCATTTGATTAATACCCGCTGCTGCACCGTATTGGTCTGATTCAACTACTCCCTGTATCATCGATTGTTCTAATGGAGAGAAAAATTGTATACATGCATTTTCCAAAAATAAAAATATAAAGACAAGTATAATCATCCCGTAATAAAGCGAAATTAGGATTCCAATATTACAGAGCGAACAACATATGTTACTTACTGTACATATACGTTGTCTATCAAAACGATTCACTACTGTCCCTACTAATAGAAAAAAGATTCATGCAGGTAATGCAATCATAATTTGTGTCATCGTTGCGTAAACTGGTTGTTTTCCGTATTAATCTAGCAAATAAAACATTAAAAAAATTCCAGCAATCATAGAACCGAGTCGCTCTAAAATATTTGCTAGAAAAAACGTGCATACACTTTGTTGCGAAATAACTGTAGCATTTCTTTCATACTTCGTATCCTTTCTCTCGACAAAATAGTATTATTTTAGTAATTTCTTGGAAGTTACATTATATTTTTCGACCATTATCCAATCTTTTCCTTCTTTATAAAAAACATAAAAAAGAGCCCTTATTCTCAACACAAGGACTCTTTTCATAAACTATTTAGCTACTTCTTCTTTCGGCATTACCATACCTTTATAAAGTTGAACAGTTATCCAGTAATACATGAAATAAATGACTAAGAAGATTCCTATTGGCACCCACACTTTCACAAACGGGTCAACTAATATAAAGCTGAATAAGTTAAGCCCAACTAAAACGTGAGAAATGCCAATGATCGCTGGGAAGATAAATAAATATGAAATTTCTTTATATATACTTTTCGTTAACATACTACGTCTCACACCAATTTTTCGTAACATTTCATAACGGCGTACGTCGCGAGAAGCACCTGTTAATATTTTGAACATAAGGGAACTTGCCATCATTGCTAAAAAGGCAATTCCGAGGAAAAATCCCATAAACATCGTTCCGCTCATGAAGCTGTTCATAAACTGATAAATTGTCATTTTCGTAAATAAGTCTACCTTTTCACCTGTTGCTTTTTCAATTTGTGCTTTTTGTCTCTTATCTATTTCGATCAATAACGGTTTATATTTTTTCATATCATCTACTTTTGCTAATGTTACAGTATGTTCTGTTCCTTGAATCCCTTTATAATGCTCTTCGTCTGCAATTCTTACTGGTTTTCCGCTAAATTGATTATGCGTAATTTGTATCTCTCTTACAACTGCGTCTTCCCAATCCTTTGGCATATGAGGGAATTTTGCTAATTCAGGAGCCTCTAAAGCTGAATATACAGGTTCAGTTAAAGGTTCAGTCACACGTTTGCGAACAGGCTCTTTTAAAGTTTTTGTATCAAAATGGTCTGAAACAAGTGGCGGTTTCGCAGTTAAGTCGTTACGTAAATAATAAACCGCTTCTCCATCTACTTTATATTTGTACTTGCTTTCTTCAACAATTTCCATTTCTTTTAAGGCAGCTTTGTCTTGATCATTCGGATCATGAATTACAACATCATATACACGAGAAAAGTCTGTCATAATACCTACATTTTTTTGGAACGCCATACCTGCCGTCATCGCACCTGCGCCTAATGCAATTAACATTGCTACAGTACCTAATACTCTCGATAAACTATTTACTCGAAAGCGTAGCTGTGCATATGTAAAACTATTTAGACCAGTTTCATTTCGTTTTTTATTCCCCTTAATTTTCATCACAAAAAATGGAAGTAATGAACTAAAGATAAAATATGTTCCAAGTGTTGTAACGATGGTTGCTATAATAAAACCTAATTCAGCATATATTTTTACATTGATCATAAAATAGTACCCTGTACTTACTAGTAATACACCAAGTACTGTCATTATTATAATGCGAGTTTTACTTTTCTTCACTTCATCTAGTGTTTCATCTTCACGAATTAACTCTAATTCAGTTTTACGTAACAATCGGACACTGTTCATTAAGCCAGTAATGAAAAATAGTATTAAGAAGAAAATAGCTGTGACTAAAATTGCTGGTGTGTATACAGATGCATAACTACCTTTTGCTGAAATTTCCATTCCATTCATTAAAAAGTTTCCTGCTACACTTGCAAGTAACATCCCTACTAAAATACCGATAATAATACTGACAATCCCCATACCGAATGTTTCAATAAATAATAACTGTGCTACTTTTTTCTTTTTCGCACCAAGCATCATGTACATACCGAGTTCTTTTCTTCTTAACGTGAGTAAGAAAGAGTTGGCATATATAATATAAAATACAGTAATGAAAGATAATAGTATTGCACCTACCCAAAAGACGAGTCTAATACTACTAATTAGGCTATTATCTTTCGTAAATTCACTATTCATCGCCATCGTTTGGAACATGTAGAAAATACTAATACTAATAACGAGGCCAATAAGTAAAACCATATAATCTTTTAACATCTTTTTCATACTATGACGTGATAATTTAAATAACATAGTTTCGCCCCCTACTTAGACTCAGCAGCTGAGCCCATATGAGCGAGCACACCTAAAATGTCTTGATAGAAATTCTCTCGAGTACCTTGACGGTTTAATTCTTTATAAAGAAGACCATCTTGAATAAATAAAATACGCTCACAATAACTTGCACTAAATGCATCGTGTGTAACCATCAAAATACTTACATTATGATTTTCATGTAAATCTTGCATTGCTTCTAATAAACTTTTTGCGTTTTTACTATCAAGCGCACCTGTCGGTTCATCTGCTAATACAATTGCTGGATTATGTACTAAAGCTCTTGCCGCCGCTGTTCTTTGCTTTTGTCCTCCAGAAACAGCCGTCGGATATTTTGTTAAAATTTCGGTGATGCCTAATTTCTTCGCAACGTCATTTACCTTTCCAGTAATCTCACTTGACGGTACGCCTTGCAAAGAAAGTGGTAAAGCGATATTTTCATAAATTGATAAGTTTTCTAGAAGATTAAAATCTTGAAAAATGAAACCTAATTTTTGAGAGCGAAAATCAGATAACGCATTGCCCTTCATAGAAGTAATATTTGTACCAGCTATTGTCACACTACCACCTGTCGCTTGGTCAAGTGTACTTATCACATTAAGTAAAGTCGTTTTTCCAGAACCAGAAGGTCCCATGATCCCGACAAATTCTCCTTCTTTAATACTTAACGATACACCCCTTAATGCTTTTGACTGATTCTCATTTCTTTTCCCATACGTTTTTTCTACACTTTCTACAGTAACTACATTTGTTGACATCTCTTTCACTCCATCCCTTTTGTATAAAATTAATTTCTCACATATTTCTTATTATTTTGTCATGTGAATTCTTAAGAATTTTTTAATTATTCATTCAAGAAGAGTTACACCTGTAACATGAACCTTTTTCCTACTTCATATTCTCATTTTTCTACAACTCGTTCCCTCGATTTCGCTTACATTTACCTTACATTTTTGTAAGATAAAAAAGAAAACACACTAATTGCTAATAGTGTGTTTTCTTTACAATCAATATTTTCTATTCTTTATTTCCTCTTCAATACTAGCCGCAAATACATTTAAAGTAACCACTTCCGACTTCTCTTCCCCATATTTACGTACATTTACAGCTCCGTTCTCCAGTTCCTTATCCCCAATAACAAGAATATAAGGAACTTTTTGCATTTGTGCTTCTCTTATTTTATATCCTAATTTTTCATCTCGCACATCTCGTTCGACACGAACACCAGCTTGTGCTAATTTATCCGCAACCTCATCTGCGTATTGTACATGAACTGCATTCGAAACTGGAATGACTTTCACCTGAACTGGTGCCACCCATGCCGGGAATGCACCTCCAAAGTGCTCAATTAATATTGCTAAGAAGCGATCTAATGACCCTAAAACTGCCCTGTGAATAACAACTGGTCTTTTCTTTTCATTATTTTCATCTATATAATTTAAATCAAATTTCTCTGGCATTTGGAAATCAAGCTGGATTGTTCCGCACTGGTGGCTTCTATTTAAAGCATCTTTAATATGAAAATCAATTTTCGGCCCGTAAAATGCACCGTCACCTTCATTTAGTCTATATTTATAATTTAGCGATTGTAATACATTTTCTAATGCCGCTTCTGCTTGCTCCCATAATTTATCATCACCCATTGAATCTTCTGGACGAGTAGAAAGCTCTACTTCATATTCGAATCCAAAAGTTTTATATACGTAATCAATTTGCGCCATTACTGATTTAATTTCATCTTCAATTTGTTTTGGAGTTACAAATAAATGTGCATCATCTTGGCAGAAAGTACGTACTCTTAATAATCCGTTTAACGCACCACTAAATTCATGACGATGTACTTGACCAAATTCACACATACGAATCGGTAATTCACGATAAGAATGCAATTTATTTTTAAACATAAGCATGTGCCCTGGGCAGTTCATCGGTTTTAATGCAAAACTTTTATTATCTACTTCAGAGAAATACATATTATCTTTATAATGTCCCCAGTGCCCTGATCTCTCCCATACTTCTTGGTTCATCATGAACGGAGTGCGTACTTCTTGATACTTATACTCTTTTTGAATTTCTCTTAAAAATGCTTCCAATTCGTTACGAATCATTTGTCCTTTCGGTAAATAAAACGGCATTCCCGGAGCCTCTTCAGAAAACATAAATAACTCAAGCTCACTGCCTAACTTACGATGATTTCTTTTTGCTGCTTCTTCAACGAAATGTAAATACTCTTCTAATTCTTTTTGAGAAGAGAATGCAACACCATATATGCGCTGAAGCACTTGGTTATTACTATCACCTCGCCAATATGCACCGGAAACGTGAGTTAATTGAAATGCTTTCAAATAACCTGTAGATGGTAAATGTGGTCCTCTACATAAATCTACAAATTCACCTTGTTTATATAGTGTTACACTTTCCCCACTAGGAATTGCTTCTAAAAGTTCTAATTTCAAGCGGTCGTTCATTTCTTGAAACAGTTTAGCTGCTTCTTCTCGAGAAACCTCAACTCGTTCTATCTTTATATTTTCATTTATGATCTTTTTCATTTCTTTTTCGATTTTTCGTAAATCTTCTATGTTTACACTACTTGGAAGATCCATATCATAATAAAATCCATTTTCAATAACAGGCCCTACTCCAAGATTTATATCACCATACAATCTTTTTACAGCTTGCGCTAAAATATGTGCCGCGGAGTGTCTTGCAATTTCTACCCCTTTATTTGAATCTATAGTAATGATTTCCACTTCCGCATTTTCTTCAATATTTCGGCGTAAATCATATAATCCATCATTTACTTTCCCCGCAACTGCTTTCTTTTTCAAACTACTGCTAATGGATCCAGCAATTTCTTCTAAAGTAACTCCATTTACAAATTCTTTAACGCTACCATCTGGAAATTTAATTTCAATCATTTGTTCTTTCATTTTTCATCTCTCCATTTCATAATAAAAAGCACACTCATCCCTAAAATAGGGACGAGCGTGCTTTTACCCGTGGTTCCACCCAGATTCCCATTGTAAACAAACAATGGCTTCTTTTACGGTAACGTCGTTTATACGGCACTAGATACTTAATTTCCCTAGTGCAGCTCTAAGGTGGTAAGTTATTTTTCTGCGTTAGGAAGTTCTCAGCTTTCCTTCCTTCTCTGTATAACCGGGTAAAATAACTCGTGTCCTTTTCTTCGCTTATTATGAAATTGAATGCAAAAAAGCATATTCATCCCTAAATATAGGGACGAATATGCTTATATCCGTGGTTCCACCCAGATTCCCATCACAAAAAAACATAATGGCTTCTTTTGCGATAACGTCGCATACACGGCACTAGATACTTAATTTCCCTAGTGCAGCTCTAAGGTGGTAAGTTATTTTTCTGCGTTAGGAAGTTCTCAGCTTTCCTTCCTTCTCTGTATAACCGGGTAAAATAACTCGTGTCCTTTTCTTTGCTTTTTGTAAAACATCCATTTATTGTTATTTAATATATCTTATTCATTTTATTTTTGCAAGTGTTTAAAAAAATTATTTATTTAATTTAAAAAAGCGAAACCAATTTTTTTTGGTTTCACTTCACAATTTTACCAATCTTGTGGTTCGTAATTTAAGTCTGCAAATAGACGTCTTTTCTCCTTCTTCGTTAAATCTCTCCACTGCCCAACTGGTAAATTATTCAATTCAATATTCATAATTCTCGTACGTTTTAACGTGTATACTTGATAACCTAAAGCTTCACACATACGGCGAATTTGGCGATTTAGCCCTTGTGTTAAAATAATTTGGAACTCATATTTTGATAACTGTGTAATCTCACAAGGAAGCGTTTTTGTTCCTAAAATTTTAACACCCGCTGCCATTTTCTCTAAGAAATCAGGTGTAATTGGCTTATCTACTGAAACGATATATTCTTTCTCATGTTTGTTTTCAGCACGTAAAATCTCATTAACAATATCGCCATCATTCGTTAACAAAATTAAACCGTCAGAGTCTTTATCAAGACGTCCAATGTGACTAATTCGTAAAGGATGATTCACTAAATCAATAATATTACCTTTTACTGATTTTTCACTCGTACATGTAATACCTACTGGTTTATTTAAAGCGATATATACGTGATCTCGAGCAATTCGAAGCTGCTCTCCATTTACTCGTACATCATCACCTGGGTTCACTTGGTCACCAATTTTTGCAACCTTACCGTTAATAATTACTCTTCTCTCATTAATTAGTTTATCCGCTCCACGTCGAGACGCTTTTCCAGCTTCACTAATAAATTTATTGATACGCAAATTAGGCACATCCTTTTCTAAAAAAAATTTCAAGCTCACACTGCTTCTACCGTACAATACAAAAGGGTAAGCCTCCTATTATAACTTAAATATATTAACATGAAAGGGTATATAACGTCTTCTATTAATTACTTGTTTATAAGAAAATATCTTTATTATACATTCATTTATGCACTTTTTCAGCGTTTAATATACAAGCCATTCTTCCTTACATACAGCTTGTTTTCCTTTTATCTCTTCTATCTCTTCATGAATATTAGCTAATTTATATAAACCTGGGAAAATCTCTTCCACATAATGTTGATGCGTCTTTTCATCTTTCCAATACGTTAACACTATGTAACGATTTTCATTTTTTAAAGACTTCCCAACTACTCCACCTAACATTCCTTTTGCTTTTTCCATTCCTTTATTCCAAATTGTTTCTTGCTTCTGTAAAAAATGATTTTCCTTTTCCACCTTTACATCACATATAGCAACTCTTACGAATGATCCTTCTGTAACAACGTCTTTCAAATGCGTATCAGTTATATCATACAACGTTTGAAATAATTCAATTTCACATGAAAGAAACGTATCCTCTTGATTACTATTTAAATAAATTGTATCGTGAGCACCATTCATAAATGATTGATATGTACTTCTATCTTCCCATAAAGTAAATACACATGCCTCATCTTCATACCATCCACCAAATTGTCCATGAAAACCATCTAGGTGCCGTATATCACGCCATTTTCCTTGCGCATTTGAAAACAATTCCTTTTTCTCTTCTTCCACCTTACAGTAGATTGTTTTTAGTAGCATTTTTAATTCCCCCTTTAGCATATAATTTATCTTCTTCTCACAATAATTAGTTCGCATAATATTTTTATAATCACCCTAATACTCTTTATAGACATATAGAACTAATCATATTTATCACTACATCTATCAAAACATCTATCGAATTTAATTTCAAATAATTCAGAACGAAAAAGATGTAACTCTTAATGAATTACATCTTTAGCTAATCTCCCTTATTCATCTTTTTCTCAAATAAATAATACGTAATTTCTCCTGGATAATGTAATACCGTTACCTTCCGCTCCCCTTTTTTAAAACTAACAGTATGCCCGTTTTCCCCTAAGTTCTCCCATCCACTCGCCTTTGTAATTGGCATTACACTTATATATTGATAGTCCTCTTCCTTATCATCGTTAATATGGATTGCTGACATTGGCACTGGAAAATCTTTAATTTTAGATTCTTTATTCATAAATATGAATGCAACTACACCAACTAATAACATAGCCATTGAAATAATTGAAACTAGTTTTCTTCTATTCATTTTCACTAAAAACCCTCTTTTCTCACATATAACTTTCATCATTTTACTAACTTTAATTATTTATGTATAGAAAAGATATATTTTAAATCATTTCTAACCTATTTTCTCTATTTAAAACAACATCATTATTATATATTATAATTATAAGTTTTTAAATTTTGGAGGCGTTACATATTGCAGAAATTACTTTTTACTAAATGGACAGTTGTTATTTCTATTTTCATCATTTTCGGTACGATTTTCTATGTTACTAATGTTAAAAATAACAACGAAAAAGCAACTGTAGAAACAGCGGATACAAAAACTTTCAAAACTAAATTACAACCTAAAATTAATGAATTGACTACTCATTATAATGACATCATCGAAAAAGATTGGTTACCTGCCTGGGAAGAGATTAACACGAATGGAGATTCAGTAGATCGAAATAAACTATTAGTTACAATGAGTGCTGTTTCCAAGCAGTACGAAACAATTATGAACGAAATAGACACGCTTAAAATTGAAGAAAATATAGCAGATATAGATATACAAAAACAACTAATTCAATTCACAACTCAGTTTAAATCCGCATCAAATTTCATGAAAAATGCAGCAAATTTAATTATAGACGGAGCAAATAACTCTACTCCAACCGATGAAACTATTGAAAAAACAAAACAAGCTTTAGGACTTGCGGATCAACATATTGTCATCGCTTTATCTACTTTAAATGAAGTTGAAGATAAATTAGGACTTACAAAAAAATAAAACTATTTACTATTTTAAAATAAAAAATGATTGCAATTCACAATTTGTATGTCTATAATGTTTTTATTGATTTACAATCAATGTGTTTATAAATTTTATAATTCGGATGAACCATTCAGGAGAAGGTCTATTGATCTACCGACGGGGCAAAAAGTTGTTATACCAGCTTTGAAACTCTCAGGTCTTGGTTACAAGTAGAACTGCATGGGGACGAATCTCTGGAGAGACTCCCTCTCGCTTTCATAGAGCGTGGAGGAAAACGAGCACCGAAGGAGCAAATCCGCTACTATAGCGGATAATCTCTCAGGTAAAAGGACAGAGACAAGCGAAAGAAAATGCCGATTTGTATCGGTTTATTTTTCTATCCCTTGTTTCTCCAGAGACCATTTCATTTACTTGAAGTGGTTTTTATTTTTTCTAAATAAAGGAGAATAAAGATGGAGACAGTAAGTAAAGTATTAGAACAAATGAATCAATACGTGTGGGGATTACCAACTTTGTTGCTACTCGTTGGAACAGGTATCATTCTCACAGTGCGTTTAAAAGGTTTACAGTTTAGTAAACTATTATACGCTCACAAACTAGCATTTAAAAAATCAGAAGATACCTCTTCTTCTGGAGATATTAGTCACTTCCAAGCACTTATGACAGCTATGGCCGCAACGATTGGTATGGGAAATATAGCCGGTGTTGCAACAGCTGTTACAATTGGTGGTCCTGGTGCAATATTTTGGATGTGGATTACCGCTTTATTCGGTATGGCAACAAAGTATGCCGAGGCAATACTTGCAGTAAAATACCGTGTTAGTAATGAAAATGGTGAATATTCAGGTGGACCAATGTATTATTTAGAGCGTGGTTTAGGTAAGAAATGGCTGGCAGTATTATTCGCTATATTCGGCACAACTGCTTCTTTCGGTATTGGTAATATGGTGCAATCTAACTCAGTTGCAGAGGCAATGCGAATTAATTTCTCTTTCCCTCCTGCTTTAACTGGTATAGTAATGTCATTTTTAATCGCAATTGTTATTTTAGGCGGTGTAAAAAAAATTGGGAAAGTGACGGGATATGTCGTTCCTATTAAAGCTTTCTTTTATATAATTGCTGGTCTTATAATTATTTTCTATCACTACGACCAAATTCCAGAAGCATTTTCACTTATTTTTTCTGGTGCATTTAATGGTACAGCAGCTACTGGTGGTTTTATTGGGGCAACAGTTGCATCAGCTATTCAAATCGGAATGGCGCGTGGTGTATTTGCGAACGAAGCTGGTTTAGGGAGTGCACCTATTGCCGCGGCGGCGGCAAAAACTGATTCGCCTGCAAAGCAAGCTTTAGTTTCAATGACTGGTACTTTTCTAGATACGTTTATTGTATGTACAATTACAGGACTAGTATTAATTACTACAGGTGCTTGGAGATCTGGTAAAACTGGCGTTGAAGCTACAACACTTGCATTCCAATCTGTATTTGGTACTGCTGGTAGTATGATTCTCGGTATCGCAATTATTTTATTTGCCTACTCTACTATTTTAGGCTGGTCGTATTATGGAGAAAAATGTGTAGCTTATTTATTCGGAGAAAGTGCAGTTAAATATTATAAAGCAATCTTTATTGTTATGATTGCAATTGGTGCTAATTTAAAGCTAGGAATCGTATGGACATTTGCTGATATTGCAAATGGACTTATGGCAATTCCAAACTTGATTGGTCTAATTGGATTAAGTAGTATTGTTGTTGCTGAAACGAATCGCTTTTTACAAGCAGAGAAATTGAAAGAAAATAATAAAAAACAGGCAAGTTAATCTATGAAAAAAGGAATGACTCATACATGATGAGCGTTCCTTTTTTCATCTCCTCTTTTACTTAATTACTATCATTAAAAATATATTTATATCAATATTTACTCCTTTTTATTCCTTCAAAAGTTTTTCACATAAATGTCATAAATCGTATGGTCTAACTATATAGTTGAAAAGGAATGCGACATTAAGGTGTCACTGAAAAACTCATCCAAGAAAAGGGAGGAAAAATCTTTTGAAAAACAAAATCATCGTTTTCCTATCTGTTTTGTCATTTATTATTGGTGGTTTCTTCTTTAACACGAATACTTCAAGCGCTGAAGCATCATCTACTGATTACGTTCCTAACCAATTAATCGTTAAGTTCAAACAAAATGCATCTTTAAGTAATGTGCAATCTTTTCATAAATCTGTCGGAGCTAATGTCTTATCTAAAGATGATAAGTTAGGTTTTGAAGTCGTACAATTTTCAAAAGGTACTGTAAAAGAAAAAATAAAGAGCTATAAAAATAATCCAGATGTGGAATATGCAGAACCGAATTATTACGTTCACGCCTTTTGGACTCCAAACGACCCATATTTTAATAATCAATACGGGTTACAAAAGATTCAAGCTCCACAAGCTTGGGATAGCCAACGAAGTGATCCTGGTGTAAAAGTAGCTATTATTGATACAGGAGTTCAAGGCTCACACCCTGATCTGGCTTCGAAAGTAATTTATGGGCATGATTATGTTGATAACGACAATACATCTGATGATGGTAATGGTCATGGTACACATTGCGCTGGAATTACTGGAGCACTTACGAATAACAGCGTCGGAATTGCTGGTGTTGCCCCACAAACTTCAATTTATGCTGTCCGCGTATTAGATAATCAAGGAAGTGGTACTCTTGATGCTGTAGCGCAAGGTATTCGAGAAGCTGCTGATTCGGGTGCAAAAGTAATTAGTTTAAGTTTAGGAGCTCCAAATGGTGGTACTGCATTACAACAAGCCGTTCAATATGCATGGAATAAAGGCTCTGTTATAGTTGCAGCTGCTGGAAATGCTGGAAATACAAAAGCTAATTACCCTGCTTATTACAGCGAAGTAATTGCAGTTGCTTCTACAGATCAATCAGATAGAAAATCTTCATTCTCTACTTATGGTAGCTGGGTAGATGTTGCAGCACCAGGTTCAAATATATATTCAACATATAAAGGAAGCACGTATCAATCATTAAGTGGTACATCTATGGCAACACCTCATGTTGCAGGAGTCGCAGCTCTTTTAGCAAATCAAGGATATAGCAATACACAAATCCGCCAAATTATTGAGTCTACTACTGATAAAATTAGTGGTACAGGTACGTACTGGAAAAACGGTAGAGTCAATGCATATAAGGCTGTACAATACGCTAAGCAATTACAAGAAAATAAAGCTTCTTAAGAAAACTTTAATCAGTCGATCTACCATGAATGCAGAATAAAATAGAAGGAGAGACTTCTATAATTAAAGCCTCTCCTTCTTACAAACTATATTACTCTCCCTGCTTTTTAACCATATGTAAATACAGTACAAAATCCATCATTGTCGATGAATGACCAAGTTGACGAATCATCGCTGTTATATTTCCTCTATGATATGTACCATGATTTACGACATGTTGCACTAATTCTAAAATCGAAGTTTCTAATTTCCCTACGTATGGATTCTCAATAACAAATACAGCATTCACATCTTGTATTGTAATTAAAAACTCTTTATATTGATTTGCCATGTTTTCAAACATTTTTTCTAATTCATGTAACGATTTAGTTTCAATTTGTTTTCGTAACTCTTCTCGGTCTTGTATTGCTTCATTCATACTTTTACCATGCAATATATGTAACCACACTTGATCTGTAATATAAATATGCACAAAAGTATCCTTAATGGATGGGAATACACTCTGTATCTGCTCATTAAAAATTGTCTCATAGTTTGGTAACTCTTTTAATCGATTGAATAATCTAGTATTAGCCCAAGCATGGTAATCACACTGTTTTAATATATAATCTTTCAATTTATATTACCTCCTTATTGTATGAAACGAATGGTTTGTTTCTTCATTTCTGATTCTCTATCAGCCTTTGCAATCCCTTTTTCTTTCATTTCATGCTTATTTATCGTTTTATATTTTACATACGTATAAAATTCCGTTTGAAATGGAAATGGTGTAATCCGAATTGTTTCCTCGTCCACCCATTCAGCTTGAATAAGTTTCTCCTCTTTACTATTAAACATTTCTGTTCCTTCAAAACCATCTTTAAATAAGTCAATTTCATCTTTCTTTTTGACACCAGGCTTATTCATACATACGTATAAAGAAAGTTCATCACAAAACTTTAATAATCTATAATGCTTATCGAACATCGCAAACTGTTCCTTTGTTAACGTTTTCAAAATTCTTTTTTGTCGTTCTAATTCATGTTTATAAAATGACATCATCTCTTCATCTTCCTCGTTTAGTGGAAATGATAAAAAATGTTTACTACAAAGCAATGCCCCGTATGGATTAGAATTTTCAATTTCATTCAATCCAATCGTATAAAAAACAAAACGTAATGGGCTTGGACAATCCATAAATGTATATGGAATATTTTTAGCATCATTCAAAACTGGTACTTTATCAAGCTCTATCCATCCTCTGTCATGCTCATATATTGCATCAACTGTTTCTTTTAAATATGTTTTATCTTCAAAAAAGTCTTCTTTTATATGCTTTGCAATCTCTCCAGCTAAAAAACCATGATCATGTTGACGAATTAAAATACTTTCCTTCTCATTTTTTTCACGAAAAATCATTCGTATACTCCCCCTCATCCTCATATTAAAGCTTTTTATATGCATCGATTCTTAATTAATCCCTAAATAATAGAAGGGATTCAGTCTCTTGCAACGAAATTAACATAATTATATAGTATTCTTTCTAATCATAGTGATAGCTTTATCTTTACTATCTATTATACTAAAACATTCATTCCAAAAATTTTTTTATGAGGTGAAAACATGAACAAAACAGAATTAATTAAAAACGTAGCTCAATCAGCTGATATTTCTCAAAAGGACGCTTCTGCAGCTGTACAATCCGTATTTGACACAATTGCTAATGCATTACAATCTGGAGATAAAGTTCAACTAATCGGGTTTGGAACTTTTGAAGTACGCGAAAGATCTGCTCGTACAGGACGTAATCCGCAAACTGGCGAAGAAATTCAAATCGCCGCTGGTAAAGTTCCTGCATTTAAAGCGGGTAAAGAATTAAAAGAAGCTGTTAAATAAAAACAAGAAACCAGCCATTTTATAGGCTGGTTTCTTGTTTTTATTTAAGCAATTGCTTTATATTCTCTGCATGATACACTTCACAAATATAAAATACACATTTGCAGTTACTTACAATTTGATACTTTCTAGTTGGATACACATTCGCTGTAACAGAACATCCATCAAACAATTCAATAATATTTCCAGATGGCTGATATCCTTCATATAATACGTTTCTTCTTACTTCCATCTTTTCTATGAGCTTTTCAACAGGAATATTTCCACTCTCTAATTCACTCTTTATTGCGTCCGGTAAAAACGAAGTGTCTGCAAAAATTAGATTTTCAGATAACACCTTTCCTTTATAACTAACATTAGATACACGGTAAAGAAATGTTCCATCTTTATCAAAGAAATTCTTTGCTTCTTTCGGAATGTACTGTCTACCAAGTGCCTCTTGTTCAAGAACATCAAACTGAACTGTATCATTTAAAAGCTTTTCTAAAGCATGAATGGATGATGTATCTCCAGAAAATAAAATATTTTTAATTGCTTGTACATTATAAATGAATTCATTCTTTCTATTTTCCGCTACTAACATGAGGAACACCTCTTCTGTAATTTTTTTATTTAAGATTTAAAAGTGCTGCCGCGTCTAATTGCGTAATTTCAGTCACTTCCTTACTGAATATTGCAACAGAAGCCCTATAATCTAAACTAGGCCTTACATCTTCCATCATTGTATTACTTGCTAACTCTTGTCTATCCTTAAAAACCAACAAGTTTGGAGGATCATTTGGAGCTGATACTGTAATATGTACTGGTGGAATCATTAGTCCTTCACCTGTCGCTTTCAGCACCGCTTCTTTTCGAGTCCAATATGTTAAAAAACCTTCTATTTTCTGTTCATTTGGCAGTTTCATAACTTGCGCTATTTCAATGTCTGTTAATACACCTTCTGCCATTTTCATAACATCTATACTTGGATTCATTTGTTCTACATCTATGCCAACAGGTGCAGATTTTGTAAATGCAACGACAACCCACTCACCTGAATGCGAAACGGATAATTGCGGCATACCTTCTGGTAATTGTGGTCTTCCATGCTGCAATTTACATACTGAGCACATTCGATCAATTGGTACTTGGACTGGTGACATAGAAAGTATCTTGCCGAGAACTAATCTACTTATTACGCAACCTATTATAAAACGAGCTCGATCTGCCGAATGATGATACGAATTTGCTTTCTCTCGCTCTATATCATTTAGTAAATTGTAATGCCATGATTGTAAATCCGAAATTCTTGCCCACCATATTTGACAATCATTCTCATTCAAAGTTGGAATAGAATCTACAACTTTACTTTCTATCATGTAAACTCTCCTTTATTCAACGAATATCAATTTTCATAAAAAAGCATACGTATATTGTTATTCATTGACAAGTACTTTCTCTTTTTCTGATACAGATAATGTTTTTTCTTTCTTCTTTGACATTACCTCTTTATCGGAAATACGTAAAGAAAATAGTAGTGCTATGAGCAAAAATATTGCTGACCCAATTAATGCTGCTTGATATGGTAAAAAATCGGATTGAACGTTATTACCTCCAAAACCAGCTAGTATACTAGCTAAAACCGCTACTCCTATTGCTGAACCTAGTCGATTTTGCACATTGAATATAGTAGTCGCTCTCCCCATAGAAGGCGGCGTGATATTGTTAAAGGCAGAAAATTGAACCGCACCGACAGATTGGCCTAAGAAAATACCGATACCAAATAATAATGCCCGGATTTGCCACGGATTCGTATCGTGATTTACAAAACTCAATAAAACAAATATAACCGCCGTACATATTAATCCAATAGAAATTACCTTTCGAGCTCCTAATTTCTTATATGACCATGGCACAATTTGTGAAGAAATCATTAATCCAATCGCCTCTGGAAATGTCGTAAGTCCTGATTCCAGTGCGGAAACTCCTATCACATTTTGATACATAAGAGGAAAAACAAATAACATTCCTAATAAACCAGCTGATGAAAATAATGATATAATGCTCATCTTTCTAAAGACTGGTTCTTTTAATAAGCGTAAATCTAACATCGGTTGCTTTACTTTCAGTTCTACAATTATAAACAATGTAATGAATACAACCCCAGCTATCCCAGTACTCATAATTTCTGGAGAAATCCACCCTTTTGATGGTCCCTGGCTGAGTGCATATATGAGCATCGCAAATCCTGGTGCTGATAAAATAAAGCCGAGCGAATCAAAGCGACCAGCTGATTTTTCAACATGTTCTGCTAAAAATAGAAGTCCAAATAGCAATGCAACGATTCCAAACGGTAGATTAATATAAAATGCCCAACGCCAAGACATTTGATCTACAAAGAAACCACCGATGATAGGACCAATTGCTGGTGCTACAGCAATTGGAAGTATAATGAACCGGGAAATCTTCGGTCTTTCCTCGGGTGAAAATGTTCGAAATAACATCGCCATTCCAACCGGTGTTAAAAGCCCTCCGCCAGCACCTTGAATAATACGGAAAATATTCAATGAAGTAATATCGTTAGCCATTCCGCATAAAGCAGATGCAATTGTAAATACGAAAAGAGCAATTAAAAATACTCTTTTCGTACCAAAACGATCTCCTAACCAACCAGAAATCGGAAGGAAAACAGCTAAACTAACTAAATATCCAACATTCACCGTCCCCATTGCAGATGGAGGTACTTGTAGTTCTCTACTTATCGTTTGCAGTGCTACATTTACAATCGTTGCGTCCATCGCAGCCATAAACATCGCAGTTATATAAACGATACTTACAACTACTTTTGGATTTAGTTTTTCTTTCATTATCGTTTTCCTACTAATGTTTTTTCGCGAACTTGATTACCTTGTGGATTCAAATCTTTCCAGTTATATTCAACATATTCTAAGCAACTCTGCCTACTAGCTTCTTCATATACGACATTCCAGCCAATAGGTACATCGAGAAAAGCAGGCCAGAGAGAATACTGGCCCTCCTCATTTATTAATACTTTATATGTGTAATTATCATTTTCAAATGGATTCGTCATACTCTACTTACCCCTTTCTTATTCTGCAAATATTTCGCTAATACTTGTCCAATTTCCGTAAGTGGACCTGGCTGACATAGATCTTTATGTCTACAATCAATATCGTGCTGTACAATTTGCCCATCTAAATAATTTAGCCACGTATTTGGAGAAATAGGATCAAACCAGTCTGGTATAACAGTAGATCTAAAGAATAAGATATCTCCGTTATAAACTTTCGGTACATATTTCCCTAACAACCCTACTGAATTTACATATGTTTCTTTCAAGTTCAATATAGTCTCTTCTTCAAGACTTGCTAATGCACTTCCATCTTTACGAAGGATTTCAACTGCACTTTCCATTGTAAGTGGTTTACCATCCATGTTATCTGGGTCATATCCGCCTAAAGCAAGTAATGCGATTAACGCTTCCTCTTCAGTAGGCGCTTCCGTATTCGGTAAGAAGTGTCCAGGATAAGAATCAAGCATAACGAGTAATTCTACTTCTTCCCCTTCATTTTGTAGTTGCGCCGCCATTGCATGCACAACATTTCCTCCAAGCGACCAACCTAATAAACGATATGGTCCATAAGACTGTACTTCACGAACATGTTTCAAGTAATCCGCCGCCATCTCCTCTAAACTTTTTGGAAGTTCTTCATTTTTAGCGATACCACGTGCTTGCACACCATAAATTGGATAATCTGTTCCTAAAGATTTCATAAGTCCTGCATAGCACCAACTTAATCCACCTGCTGGATGTACACAAAATAGTGGTAATTGATCCCCGCTTGCTCGTAATGGAAGCAACACATCAAGTGCACTTTGACCATTCCCCATCTCAAGTCTTTCAGCTAACCCTGCAACAGTCGGTGCTGCAAATAAAGTGCCAATGTTTAGTTCCACTCCAAGCGCCTCTTTCATGCGGCTCATAAGCTGCACTGCAAGGAGTGAATGGCCACCAAGATCAAAGAATCCGTCATCAATTCCAATTTGAGGTACACTTAGCACTTCTGTAAACAAGTCACATAACATTTCTTCTTGCGGTGTTCTTGGACCACGACTAGAAGATGATGCGATAAATTCTGGAGCTGGCAATGCCTTTCTATCTAATTTACCGTTTGGAGTTAAAGGTAACTCATTTACTACTACAAAAGCGTATGGAACCATATAATCTGGTAAACTACCACTAGCAAACTGACGCATTTCATTCGTATCAATCGCTTCATTATTTGATGCAACGATATAAGAAACTAACCGTTTATCCCCTGGTTGATCTTCCCGTACAATAACGGCTACTTGCTCAACTTTAGGGTGCTTCATTATGACTGCTTCTATTTCTCCTAATTCAATTCGGAACCCACGAATTTTTATTTGATGATCTGCACGTCCTATATAATCTAGCGTCCCATCATGACGCCAGCGAGCTAAGTCTCCTGTACGATACATTCTTGTACCTGGCTTTCCAAATGGATCTGCGATAAAGCGTTCAGCCGTTAATCCTGCTCTTCCTAAATATCCACGCGCAAGCCCTGCACCTGCAACATACATTTCTCCAACTACTCCAGGTGGCACTGGTTGTAAATAGTTGTCTAACACATACACTTTAAGGTCAGGTATACTGCACCCAATTAAACTATTTGCTCGTAAAGAGACGATAGTTTCATCTAATTCAATATAACTAACATGTACTGTCGTCTCCGTAATACCGTACATATTAATAAGCTTTGGTGCGTTATGAGGATGTCGACTATACCAATCTTCTAAGCGACTTAGCTCAAGTGCTTCTCCTCCAAAAACAACATATCGTAAAGATAATTTTTGGCCAATCTCTTCATTTTCACGATCTGCTTGCATCAATTGATAGAACGCTGATGGAGTTTGGTTTAAAACCGTAACCTTTTCTTTAACAAGAAGCTGTAAAAATTCTTTCGGTGAGCGACTTACAGTATGTGGCACTACAACTAAACGTCCTCCGTATAATAAAGGTCCCCAAATTTCCCAAACCGAGAAATCAAAAGCGTATGAATGGAACATCGTCCAAACATCGTTTCCGTCAAACTGGAACCAATGATCAGTTGCTCCTAAAAGTCTTACTACATTTTGATGAGGTATCATAACGCCTTTCGGTCTACCCGTTGAGCCTGACGTATAAATAACGTAAGCAATATGTGATGGAGATAATGGCTTAATGCGTTCCACTTCATCAATATTTTCTTCACTATATTTCTCAACTTCTGCTATTACTTTTACATCATCAACTAAAACTTTTAGTGCCTCATCACATTCAATTTCCACTTCTGAATTCGTTAAAACACATGTTGGTTTCGCATCGTGTAGCATAAATGAAATACGGTCTGCTGGGTAATCTGGATCTAACGGAAGGTATCCAGCACCAGCTTTAAGAACAGCTAATAAGCTTACAACCATGTTTAATGATCTTGGCATCGCTAAAGCAACGAGTTGATCAGGACCAATCCCTTTTGCTATTAGGAATCGAGCTATTTTATTTGCTTTTCTATTTAACTCTTCATAAGTTAATTTCTTATCTTCAAAGACAACAGCAATAGAATTTGGATTTATATAAACCTGCTTTTCAAACAATTGTGGCAACGTCATTTCTGGTGCAATTTGAAAACCACCATTCCACTTTTCTAACACTGTATTTTTCTCTGCTACAGTTAATATTTCTAATCTGCCAATTGATTGATCCGGATTTGTAGCTGCATCATCTAATAACAAAATGAATCGTTCTATTAGTTTTTGAACCGTTTCACGTTTATATAAATCGGTACTAAACTCTAGTAATCCATGTAAACCGTTCGGAGTACCATCACCCCCGTTACTCTCACTAATTTCAAATGTTAAATCAAATTTTGCAGAACCGACGCTTTGAATTTCAAGGCTCGCTTCTAAACCTGGTACATGAAACGTTGCTTCTGGTGTATTTTGAAAAGCTAACATAACTTGAAACAACGGGTGGCTGTTTCGAGTACGTACTGGATTTAACACTTCAACAAGCCTTTCAAATGGAACATCTTGATTTTCATAAGCTGCAAGATTTACCTGCTTCACTCTATTTAATAATTCTTTAAAACTTGGATCTCCTGACGTATTTGTACGTAACACTAATGTATTTACAAATAAACCAACAATATCTGAAAGTACATCATCATTTCTTCCAGCAATCGGACTTCCAATTGGTATATCAGTGCCTGCACCTAATCTTGTAAATAGTGCACTAAGCCCTGCTTGCAATACCATAAACAAACTAACTCCATTTTTACGTGCAAGCTCTACTAACCTACTATGCATACCTTCATCTATATGAAAATGAATTGTTTCCCCGCGGTAACTCGTCTCAATTGGACGCTGGAAATCTGTAGGTAACTCCATTTGGTCTGGTAAACCTTTAAGTTCTTCTTTCCAAAAATCTAATTGTGTTGAAATAAGACTCTCTGGTGTCGTTTCATCACCTAGCAATTGCTGTTGCCAAAGTGCATAATCCGCGTATTGAACTGGTAGTGTCTCCAGCTGAACTCTGTCACCTTGACATCGTGCTTTATACGCCACTGTAAAATCTCTCGTTAACGGCTGTAATGACCAGCCATCACCTACAATATGATGTAATAAAATTAATAATACATGTTCGTTTTCACTCACTGTAAAAAGTTGTAAACGAACTGCCGGCTCAAAATCGAGGTTAAAGCTATATCTTACCGCCTCTGAAAGTACACTTTCTAATTCATCTTTACATGTATTAGTTATAACCATTTCTAGATTTAAGTTTTCCATATCTAAAATTCTCTGATAGGAACTACCTAATACGTTAGGGAAAATTGTTCTAAGTGTTTCATGTTTCTCAACTACATCATAAAAAGCACCTTGTAATGCTTCCCGATTCAATATTCCATTCATACGAATGACTAGCGGAATATTATAAGTAGGACTTGGACCTTCTAAACAATTTAAGAACCATAACCTGCGCTGTGCAAATGAAAGTGGAACTTCATTTGGCCTACTTGCTTTCTGAATAGCTGGTCTTGCACTTTTTGCATCGTTTAATTGTTTCGCCAGTTCGGCAACAGTTGGTGATTCAAATAGTTTCCCAATTCCTAATTCCACACTTAACGTTTCACGAATCCTTGCCATTAAACGAGATGCGAGAAGTGAATGTCCACCCATTTCAAAGAAATTATCATCAATGCTAATTCGAGAAACACCAAGTACTTCTGCAAATAAATCACATAATATTTCTTCTTTCGGATTTCTAGCAACTCTCTCATTGTGCATTCCATTAAAATCAGGAGCAGGTAATTTCTTTCTATCCACCTTACCATTTGGCGTTAATGGTAATTCTTCTAGCACAACAAATGCTGATGGTATCATATAATTCGCTAAACTTTCTGAAACATAAGAACGAATTTCTGAAAGATTAATCGGTTCCTTTTCTTCTGCAACGATATACGCAATGATGCGCTTATCATTTGGACGATCTTCTCGTACCATTACTATCGCTTGTTGAATATTTTTATGTCGTTGTAATACCGTTTCAATTTCAGCTAATTCAATTCGGAATCCACGAATTTTAATTTGATGATCTGCGCGACTAATGTACTCTAACGCACCATCACTACGCCATTTCACAAGATCTCCTGTACGGTACATGCGCTTCCCTGATTCTCCATAAGGATTTGCAATAAACCGTTCAGCTGTTAACTCAGGTTTTCCTAAATATCCGCTTGCAAGTCCCTCCCCTGCAATATATAATTCCCCAATAACTCCAGGTGGAACTGGTTGTAACCCTGCATCCAATACATACACTTCTGTATTGCAAATTGGCTTTCCAATAGGAGGTATACCCTTTTCACCTTCATCAATGTTCATAAAAGTAGACCAAATCGTCGTTTCAGTTGGTCCATATAAATTAGTTATTGAGCAACCTAATTCTTTTAATTTATTTGCTAAATGCGCTGGAAGAGCTTCACCACCAACTAGTATATTTAGCCCTTGTAGCTTCTCTGGATAATCAGTTACTAACGCCTGCCAAAGCGTCGGTGTAGCCTGCATAATGGTCACTCTTTCTTCTTGTAAAAGTGTCGTTAATGCTGATGGCTCTTGTATGTCTTCTTTTTGCGCAATTGTTAAACTTGCACCACTAATAAGAGGTAAATAAATTTCTAGAGCAGAAATATCAAACGCAAACGTTGTAACTGCTAATAAATGATCATTTTCATTTAATGAAAACTTTTGTTGCATAGCCATTAAAAAGTTACTTAAACCTCTCATAGGAACAATTACACCTTTTGGGTTTCCTGTTGAGCCTGAAGTATATATTGTATAGGCTGGGTTTAAAAGTGATACATCATTCTTACATGCTATATTCATACGAGAATATGTATGTAACGCTAGTTTCGTTTCTTCTTCATCTAATACAATTTTTTTCATATCATTTTCTATAACTAACTTAGATGAAACAGATGAATGTGTTATGATACAAACTGGTTTTGCATCATTTACTATATAATTAATTCTTTCTGCTGGGTATTCTGGATCTATTGGTAAATACGCTGCACCAGCCTTTAAAACTGCTAGCATACTAACTACCATTTCTATTGATCTAGGGAATACTAAAGCTACAAACTGGTTTGGTCGTATTCCTTCTTCTACTAAATAATGTGCTAGTTCATTCGCTCGTGCATTTAGCTCTTTATACGTAAGGTTTACACCGTCACAAGTAATGGCTAGTTTATTGGGATTTTTTTGCACTTGTTTTTCAAATGATATAGGCAGACTAAGTAACTCATCGTCTTCCTTCGTTTCATTCCATTCCAATAAAACTTTATGATTTTCTTCAGGCAGAGTAATGTTTATTTTTCCAATCGACTCGTTTTTCTCATAATTATTTACTACTAATTCAAATAGACTCATAAATCTTTCTTTATGCAATGCTAGCTCCGCGCCATTATATACTTCAGGATTTGCATCAAAATGAATCATTAGCTCATTTTGATCAAAACGTTTATATACATTTATTGATAAATCATCGACAGGTCCTGCTGATAAATTATGCGTAATACCACGATTTCCAGCAAAATTTAGCCCGTAATCAAAAGGCATAACATTCACTAACGGTCCAAACAACCTTTGATTTTCACCTAGTAACTTTAAGTCTCTTCTTAATTCCTCATGACGGTATTTATAATGGCGACGTACATCTCGGATTTCTTTAGAAACTTGCTGCAATAATTCCGCAAGAGTTATATTGGGAGTTACTGTAATACGAAGTGGCACTAAATTCATTACCATACTTGGTGTATGAATAGATACCGAACCTAGACGTCCCATCATCGGTAAACCTAAAACAATATCATTTGCACCTGTTAACTTATGCATATAAATACTTGTTACAGCGACAATGAATTCCGGCCAACTTGTTAACGAAATATTGATATCTTCTAATAAAGTTTTCGTGCTAGAACTAGATAAATAAGCTGTTTCTCGTGAAAATCCATTTGATGTTCTCGGTGCTCGCTCTGCCAAGCTTACAACTTCTGGTTCATCCGCAAATTTTTCTAACCAAAAAGTACGATCTTCCTGAAATTTTTTAGACTCACGATACTCAATATCTTCTTGCACGACTTTTGTAAGAGAACCAAACGGCTTTTCATTCTTGTTTGTTTCTTCTATAAGTGATGTATACTCATTCGCCACTTTTTGGCTAAGAAGTGAAAATCCATAGCCATCCATCACAATGTGATGGATGCGCTGATACCAAAAGAAACGATTATTTTCAACTTGAATAAGTGCTTCAGTAAATAATGTATCTTTTTTCAAATCGACTGGCATAGATAAATCATTTTTCATCCATACTTTAGCAGCTTCTTCAGGATTTTCTTCTTTACGAACGTCAATAAAATGCATATGAAACTGTGATTCTTCAATAACTTGCCATGGGCCAATTTCATCCTCCTCGAAGCGAACATGAAGTGCTTCTGCTTCCATTACAACTTTACGTACAGCTAATTCGAAAATTTCTTGATGAATATTTCCGTTTATTTCTACATATTCCCCAGTATTGTAAATTGGATTAAGCGGATCTAATTGTTGCGCAAACCACATACCAGACTGCGCAGATGATAACGAATGACGAATCTTTTGACTGTTAGGCATTCTTTACTACCCCTTTATTATGTAGTCTATTTGTTACAGCACCTGTGCTGTTTGTGAAGATAGTAAACTGTACCAACCTGCAACAGTTGGACGTTCTGCTAAATGTGCAAAAGTGATTTCTTTCCCTTCACGACGCCACTTCTCTACTAAACTCATAATTCTGACCGAATCAAGCCCTCTATTTAATAAGTCCTCATCAATATCAATACTCTCTACTGGCTCACGAAGTAGTTGTGCAACTAGTTCATGCACTTCCTGTATAGTGATTCCTTCACTCTCATCATCTTTTACACTTTGTAAATCGTTTAACAGTAGGTTTGTTGATGTCGTTACTGCACATCTATTAGATGCATACTCCAATGCTTGTTTATGATGCTCTAGTGAAAAATCAGCAACTGCATCTGCTACAAAGAACGGCTCTATACCATCCATAAATGCTTCACAAGCTGTTAAAAGACAGCCAATATGTGCATAAATACCGCAAATAATGAGTTGATCTTTTCCTTGTTCATTTAAAATTTCTAATAGATTTGTCTTTTTAAATGCACTATATCTCCATTTTGTGAGGAATATATCATCCTCATCAGGAGTAAGTTCATCAACAATTTTCTTTTTATCTGGTCCAGCAGGTATACCGTCACCCCAAAAGTCTTGTAATAAACCTCGTTGTTCTAACGTTTGCCCACCAGGTTGTGCTGTATAAACAACTGGTATACCAAGTTCCTTACATTTTTCTCTTATCATTTTTATATTTGAAATAAGTTCTACTTTTGGTGATTCTTTATCGCTATATGCATCAAGAAAATATTCTTGCATGTCATGAATTAAAAGTACTGCACGTTTCGGATCTGGTGTCCAATTCAC
Source organism: Bacillus sp. RZ2MS9 (assembly GCF_001816185.2). NCBI lineage: Bacteria > Bacillati > Bacillota > Bacilli > Caryophanales > Bacillaceae > Bacillus > Bacillus sp. RZ2MS9. The sequence continues at coordinate 2,251,556 of NZ_CP049978.1, read as the reverse complement.
TTTATTTTTTGGTAGTTCTGATTCAATTGGCATTTTATATACTGAAATAGATGGGATAGCCATCTAATCACTTCCTTCCGGTTTTTATTATTGTTTTACTGTAATAAGCTTTTCAGCAATGACTTTACGTAGTTCTTTTTTGCTGACTTTTCCGACTCCTGTTTGCGGGAATGCTTCAATAAATTCAATTCGATCTGGAATTTTATAAGCCGCTATACCACGTTCTCTTAAAAACATTTTTAATTCACTTACTGCTGGAACTTGTCCGCGAGCTATAACAAAAGCACAGGTGCGTTCACCTAAATAATCGTCAGGCATAGATACAATTGCTACGTCATGGACCGCATCGTGTGCTAATAGATGATTTTCAACTTCTTCCGCAGCAACTTTCTCACCACCGCGGTTAATTTGATCTTTATCTCTTCCTTCTACAATGATGTATCCTTGTTCATTTACTTTTACAAGATCACCTGTGCGATAAAATCCATCCTTTGTAAATGATCGTGCATTATGCTCTTCGGCTTTATAGTAACCACGAATTGTATATGGACCTCTTGTTAATAAACTACCTACTTCGCCAGGTTGTACATCGTTGTCATTTTCATCAACAACTCGTACTTCATCGAGTGCAGACATTGGTCTACCTTGTGTATAAATAATAAATTCTTCCGGATCATCTAATCTTGTATAGTTCACTAATCCTTCCGCCATACCGAACACTTGCTGTAACGTACATCCAAATGTAGGACGTATACGTTTTGCAACCTCAGCGCTAAACTTAGCACCACCTACTTGAATAACCTCTAGGCTTGATAAATCGGCATTACGAGAAGATGCAGCATCAAGCCAAATCATTGCTAATGGCGGAACGAGCGCTGTAATTGTAACTTTTTCTTTTTCGATAAGAGCAAAGGCCTCATCTGGACTACCACCAGTTGCCAATACCACTTTTCCACCCGCATAGAAAGTTCCAAATGTCCCTGGAGAACTCATTGGGTAATTGTGTGCTACTGGAAGAACTGCCATATAGACGCTTTCTGCATTCAAATTACAAATTTCAGCGCTAACACGTAAACTATAAATATAGTCATCATGTGTTCTAGGAATTAATTTAGAAAGACCTGTTGTGCCTCCTGATAATTGGAGAAATGCAACATCACTTGGCTGAACTTCTGGTAATGAGACGGGATCCATATACAGATCATTTATGTTCACAAACTCTTCTTCTTCTCCCACTACAATTACATGTTGTAAAGTTGGCACTTTCTCTTTCACTTCTCTTGCTAATTTTCGATAATCAAAACCGAGAGCCTTATCTGAAATAACGTAAGCGCTCGCCTCGCCAAACTCACAAAAATAACTAATTTCACTGCTTCGATGTGAAGGTAGTGCAAAGACAGGAAGCGCTCCAATTCGAAATAGTGCAAAACATATTTCGAAAAACTCGATAATGTTAGGTAACTGGATTACAACTCTGTCCTCTTTCTTTATTCCTAAATTCAGTAAACCTGCTGCTAAACGATCTACCTTTTTATTAAGTTCACTATATGTTATATGTTTCTTACCACTTACAACCGCGATTCGATCTCCATATTTCTCAGCCCGCTCTCTTAACACTCCTCCAAATGTTTCACCAAGCCAACATCCTGCTTCTCGGTAACGATCGGCAAATTCTTTTGGCCATTCTGTATAACCTACTAGCATTCTTTCTTCCCCCTATTTTTCATTAAGTGAACTATCTCTTAGCCCTAAAGCTTTTAGCATTGTTTGGAACTTAGCTGATGTTTCTGCTAACTCATCTTCTGGTTTTGACTCAGCAACAACTCCAGCTCCTGCATATAAACGAAGTGTATTTTCTTGTACTTCAGCACAACGAATTGTAACAATCCATTCTCCATCTCCATTTAAATCGCTCCATCCTAGCATTCCTGTAAAGAACTCGCGGTCAAATGGCTCAATATGCTGTATAGCTTCTCTTGCTTTTTCCATCGGAGTTCCGCAAACTGCTGGCGTAGGATGAAGGGCAATTGCTAATTGTAAAGAAGAAGTATTTGGATCCTTAAGTTCACCTTTCACTTCTGTAGACAAATGCCACATCGCTTCACTATGAATAACTGATGGCTTTTCTGGAACATGTAATGTATGACAATACGGACGAAGTGCAGCGGCAACCGCTTCAACTACTACCGCATGTTCATGTAAATCTTTTGGCGAAGAAAGTAATTCCTCTGCTCTTCTTTTATCTTCTACTGGGTCCTCACTACGTGGCCTTGAACCAGCTAACGGGTTAGAAATAACTTGCATACCATTACGTGAAACAAGTAATTCAGGGCTTGCTCCAATTAGCGTCTTACTGTTCTCTTTTTCATCTTTCGGTAAATTTACAGCAAATGTATAACCATGCTTATTATGCTCTGCTAATTCTCGCAGAAGTTTTTGCTTATCAATCTTTTCGGAAGATTTAATATCTAACGATCTGGATAGAACGATTTTCTTTAAATCACCGTCCTGTATTTTTTCAATTCCTTGCTTCACACCATTCATATAAACTTCAGGGTCTGGCACTGGTGTCATTTCAAATGTTACATTCTCATTTGTTTCAAGCTGATTTGTTGTATCCAATTGTAAACGCTCAGAAATTCTGCTATATTCTGGTACGATGAGTTGGACTTCTTTTCTACGATCAAATGGCAAAGCACCCACAACGATAGGATTTGGACTTCCAGCTTGTTTCGCATTACTTAATGTCGCTTGCACAAGCTCTGGGAAACTTTCAATTTCACGATGCTTTACTGTAGTAAACTCTCCTTCTGCTAATATCGTTCGAGTTGGTGAAGCGAAAAAGAATGAAGATTCAGTCTTATAATCTTCTAAAAGTTTTTCTGACAATTCCTTTACAGCTATATGTTCATTCATAATATAATAACCTCCTGAATTTTTATTAAACTCCTAACGTAGCACCGCCATCAACACATAAATTGTGCATTGTAATATGACTTGCTCTATCTGAGGCTAAAAATAACACTGCTTCAGCAACTTCTGAAGGTTGTGCAATTTTTTGTAATGGAATTCCGAGTCTATATGTATTTTGAGAACCAGCAATTATATTTTTAGCTCCATTCTCATCAGCCCATAGTAATCTTTGCATCTCAGTTTCAGTAGAACCTGGAGAAACTAAGTTGCAGCGTATATTGTATGCCGCAAGCTCTAGTCCTAAACATTTCATAAACATCGTCGTTGCGGCCTTTGACGCAGCATACGCAGCCATCTCCATTCTTGGCGTATTTGCCGCATTTGAACCGACTGTAACAATTGCCCCCGATTTTCTTAACATCATATTTTTACTTACCGCTCGGGACATATTGAAAACCCCTGTCGTATTTACAGAGAATGTTTTATTCCAATCTTCATCACTTAACGAATGAATTGGTCCCATACGTAAAACCCCTGCAACATTTATTAAAATATCTATTGGCGCTATTTCATTTGCAATATGATTTACCATGTCTTCAACAGCGGCGCTATCACTCACATCTAAACGAAACGTTTTCATACGTGTATTGTTTAATTCATTTTGATTTAAGAGTACATTTAACCCCTCTTCATTTTGATCAACCGCAATAACTGTGGCTCCTCTTTCTAAAAACATTTTGGCAACGACACTGCCTATGCCTTGTGCTGCACCTGTTACTAAAACTGTTTTCCCATCAAATTCCCCTAAGTTCATTTTCTCTATCCTTTCACATAAACATTAATTTCATTAAGCAACACCGATGATATTGATTTTCATTATCAGTTGTGTTGTAAAAAATAATACACTTACTAAACTAATTGGTCAAGTGCGCATTACTTTAAAATCCATTTTATTGATAATGTTTTTCATTTAACATCTTACACCGAAATGATAATGTTTCTCAATGAACTTGTCAATCTTTTTTTATTTTTCAGATAAACCATTTTAATGCTTCTTAATAAAATCATATGTAAACGCATTAAAAGTACTTATATTATAAATAAAATTCAAAGTCCTCTTTTTAAAATTGAAGAAACTAAACTAGAGATACGTTCATTTACAATGCTTTATGAAAAACTCAAGTATATATTTTCTCAATATTTTTCTGAAAATATATCTTACAAATACTAATGAATGTCTTTTTTGTCATTTAAGATTTAATATATATTTCGAATACGATGTATCAATTTATTGTATTTCAATATAATCCAAATAGGCATTTCACTCACTTTTACATCTATGAAAATCATAAAAGTAATTTAACCTTGTTAAAATAACTCATAAAAAAAGCATCCTAATTAATAGAATAGGATGCTTTTTCGTAATCATATTGTTATAGAAGATTTATATACTTATGCTACGCTGCGATACTCTTCTTCTTTTTCTTTTTTCTGCTTAGGTGCTTGAATTAAAATTGCGATAATGAATGACACGACACATAATACACCTATTACCATGAACGTTGGTTTGAATCCACCTAGAAGTGCACCGATAAAGGAACCTGCAAGCGCCCCAAATCCAAATCCTTGATACACAATTCCGTAGTTCTTACTATGGTTTTTCATACCGAAGAAATCACCAACAATAGCTGGGAAAATAGTGATATTTCCACCAAAGCAAAACGCTACACTTGCTACACATACGAAGTAAATACCATAATTTAAATCTACAAAACTTAGAACTAAGACTGAACTCGCCATAACAACAAAAGTACCAGTAACGATTTTTAAACGCCCAATTTTATCCGATAACGGTCCTAAAATGATACGACCTAATGTATTGAAGATTGCAACCATAGCCACCGCATTAGCTGCTGTTGCTGCGCTAAGTCCTACAAGTTGAACACCAATGTCTTTTACCATACCAATTAAGTATAAGCCACTCATACATGATGTAAATAACATGATAAATAATAAGTATACTTGTTTTGTGCCTAACATTTCTTTCGTTGTGTATTCCTCAGTTTTTGTTTCATGAACTGCTCCTTGATCTGCAGCTTGATGGATTAAACAAGCACCAATTACAATCATAGCTGTAACAATTAAACCCCAGTATATAAATGCTTGGGATACACCAACTGATTCAATCAACTGTGCGTTAACGTATTTAAAGATTAAGCTACCTGAACCATATGCAGAGACAGAAATACCAGCAATTAAACCTTTACGCTCTGGAAACCACTTTATTAAATTTGATAGTGAAGTGATATATGCTGTACCATCTGCATAACCTACAACAACTCCCGCTAGTACATAAAGTAATATTAATGAGGATGCTTGTGAGCTAAGTATTAATCCTAGTCCTAATGCTAATCCAGCTATCATAATAAGTTTACGAAGTCCCCATTTTTCTTGCAATTTACTCGCAAATAAAGTTGAAAATGCTAAAGAAAGACTAGTAATTGAGAAAGTTATCGCAACAGCGTTAAGACTCCAACCGTATTTACTAACTAAAGGCTGATTGAATAAACTCCATGTATATATCGTCCCAAGCCCCATTTGTACTATAACTGTGCCAAGGACAACAAGCCATGGATTAACAGTTGATTTTTTCATACCTTTCCGCCTCCTCTTTCTATTTCAATGCTATTCGCTAAATTTATTTTTTTTATGTTCATTTTGGTCACCTCTTTTGATTTGACACCTTCATTGTATAAGATGTTTTCGTTTATGTAAGCACTTACAAGACAGAGCGTCAAAAACGTAGAATCAGTTACAAAAAACGAAGGATGAAATACAAAAACTACTTATTAAATACGTAACAGTTATTTAATAAGTAGTTTTTGTATAAGCTCGATTTACATTTGTTTTTGAACCCTTTTTTAAAAAGTGAAACTTTAATCAGCCCTCACCAATCGGGCTTTTACGGGCAACAGGGCCCTCGCCTAACTTCTTTGCTTCCACTGAATTTTGAGGCGGGGGTCTTACTGCCCAACAAATAGCGGGATAAACTTAAATAAAATATAACTTTTAACATAGGAGTACTTTATACTCTTCTATTAGAGAACAAATTTTTTTCCAATAAATAAAACTAAATATTCACTAATATATCTATCCGTGGTTTAATATAAATAATAAAAAATATTTCTGTCTTTAATGAGGAGGTACTATGAAAGCAAACGTAGGGGATACTATACTTTTTCAACGAAATAATTTAAAGATTACAGGATCTGTATTAAAACTTTATACTGAATCGGTCTTAGTTGAAATTACAAATGTAAGCGGTGGTACTTTTGAATTCGATCGAACAATTGTAAATCATAAAAACTATAAAGTTTTAAATACAAATACATAAAACACCGCAAAATAGCCCCTGCTCAACAGCAGGGGCTATTTTATATGAAAATATTTCACTAGTTTATATACCCTAAAACATTAACAATCTTACTCGCTTTTAAATTGTTAATATGATAATAAATTTCTAAACCTCTTCTCTCTGCTCGTAACACTTTACCCTTCATTTTTGATAAATGTTGTGAAACAGTAGATTGCGGAATATTCAGTAACTCTGTTAATTGTGTTACATTACAAGTTTTTCTCGTACTTAATTCATTTACAATTTGCAGTCGGATTGGATGCGCCATAATTTTTAAAATATCTACATCTTCTTCTGAAACTAAAGTTTTTCTCATTTCACTCGTATATGTTGTCATAAGACATTCCCCTTTTATATGAATTCCATATTCATAAGATCTATTTCCAAATTTTTTAAAACCCTTGATTAAAACTTTTATATAGAAATAAAAGGATTTTAAATTTTTGAAAACAGAACTTACATTCACTTTATTTATTTATTTGGTACATATACATAATACAATGTTAATATGTGCTCTATGTGAAGTTCGCATAAATTTATGATGAAGATTTATTTAGCCACTCACATCCTACTCATCTAATTACCCACTGCATAAAATCATCAGTTATTTTAACACATTTTAGGCGTTTGTATATACTATTTATAAAACAACTTTTATAAAGGGGGGATTCATATGCCTACAGCGTTACAAGAAGAAGTCGAAGAAGCACGGGAAACATATGTCAGTCGTATCATCTTAGTTGGAGGATCCGCTTTATTTTTAGTAGGCGGGGTTATCTCAGCAATTTCAGCCTTTAAAACTTATAATCGTTTGGAGAATACGCCGCCTTCTACAGATAATTCATAGATATTTTATAAAATAAAACGTCGCCTCCAATATGAAGAGACGACGTTTTATTATTCATACATATGACACTAAAAGTATCGGTAGATTCCCTACTCCATTTTCTAAGCTTACTTCACCACAAACCTAGTCTGACTACACCCATCCTTTTGCTTCGTTACTTCTAATACAGCTGGCATTGCGTTTTTCAGCTCTTGAACGTGTGAGATGACACCGATAAATCGGCCTGATTTTTGTAAGTCAATTAAGGCATCTACCGCTTTCGTTAACGATTCTTCATCTAATGAACCGAACCCTTCATCGATGAACATCGTTTCGATGGAAATACCGCCTTCATATGCTTGAATGACATCTGCCATTCCTAGCGCTAGGCAAAGTGATGCGTTAAATTTCTCTCCACCGGATAGTGTTTTTACATCGCGTGTTTGGCCAGTGTATGCATCGTACACATCTAAACCTAATCCACTTTGACGGTTTCTTTTTTCAACTCGCTCACTTCGTTTTAAATAAAATTGTCCATTTGATAATTTACGTAGTCGTTCGTTTGCGATTTGAACAATTTGTTCTAAATACTCAATTAAGATGTAACGTTCAAATGATATACGACTTTCGTTATCACCTTTCATTACTTCATATAAATCAACAAGTTCTTGGAAGGCTTTTTCTTCCTCGTGAATTTGTTCGTCAATACGTCTAATGTTTTCATGTAAATCAGAAATATATGTTACCGCATTTTGCGCACGTTGACGTTTTTCTTTAATGATATCGAGATTAATTTCTAGTTCTTTTATGTGTTCACCTAAAGATGTAATATCCATATACTCTTTATCTTTTAATTCTGAGTTTAACTCTTCAATTTGTTTTGCAAGCACTTCAAGCGATGAATAATAACCTTGAATTTCTTTTTGTAACATCTCCATCTCGGGATCGCTTAATTTGGCTTTTTTATACGTGAATTCATCTGTAAACCCGCTTTGTTCTAGCTCTTTCATAAAGCGTGCGAAAGTCTCTTCTTTCTTTAATTTTGCACTTTCAAATTGATTAGAAGCACCTTTTTGTTCTGCTTGAATACGTATATTTTCATTTTGCCAATGCTGATACGCTTCCTGCACTTCCTTCCATTCGTCCTCCATTAACCTAAGTTCCTGCATAGCTTGGTCAAACTGTGCTTTCCAAGCTTGTACTGTTTGTAAGTTTTCTGGAATATTTCGTTTATCATGTTCATATGACGTACGAAGTTGCATACACTCCATTTCTGTACGGTGCTGCATTGTTTCCAATTCTCGTTTTTGTTTCTGAAGTTCTTCTATTTTTTCTTCTACGCTTTTCATGTTCGCAGCAATCTGCTTACGTGTTTCTTCACTTGCTTTTAACGTATTAACATCTGCAGCTAATTGTTTTCCTTTTTGAACAAGTGCACTATATGTTTCAACTAATTTTTCCGAATTGTAGCCGCGCTTCACAACTTCTTCTATCACTTGTTCATATTGTAGTCGATAGAAATTCCATTTCTCCTCTACTTGCACATGGAATTTTTCAGCAATGTTCTTCTTATCTCTTAAATCGTTTAACTCTTTTTCATCGATCGCATTACTTTGCTCTGTAGCTTTTTGTGGATGACTCGTACTACCACATACCGGACAAGATTCACCGTCATGTAAATGAAGAGCTAATATACCAGCTTGTTCACTTAACCAGCGGCGCTCCATGTTTTCATATGCACGAACTGCCACTTGCATTTTATTAGTTGCCGCTTCTTTTTCTTGCTCGAATTTTTGTTTTTCTTGCCAAACATCATATGCTTGTTTTAAAACTTTTGCATCTTCTCGCATATTCGTTAGTTCTTCCACTTTAGCTACATATTGCTCAAGTGCTTGTTCTAATTGCTGCAATTCATCAGACATTCTCTGTTTTTGGTTTGTATGCTCTTCTAGTTGTTGATCTAACTTTTGCATACTTTCTTTTAATTTCCCTATTTGAATTTCGGCATTTTGTAAATTCAGCTTTCTCTCAGCTAATGATTCAATGATCGCTTGTAACTCTTCTAATCTTTGAACAAGCTTTTTAGCATCTTCTCTTTCAGCTTCTTTATTCTTTACTACTTCATACTTCTCCTTAGCAAGTTCAAAGCTGTTCATTATCTGTTCTTGTTTGACGATTATCTGTTTTAACAAACTTTCAGCTTTCTGCTCATTTTCCATCGCTTCTTCATACCATTGTTCAAATGGTAATAAGCGCTTTGCTTGTTCCGCACGTTTAAAGGATTTTTCTTTCCTTTCAATTGCTGCACGGTTCTCTTGTAAATTGTTATATTTCTCATTCTTTTGTTGTAAATCTATAAATTTCTCATTTACAGATTTTGCTGCATGAAAACGTGTTTCTGCATCCTTTAATTGCTTCGTTTGAACATCTTGTTCTACTTGTAATTGCTCAACCTCTGCCTTATACACGGTTGTTTCTTGTTCTAACGCTTCTACTACTTGATGCGTATTTACATGTTCTTGTGCCACTAATGTCTCTAATAATGCTCCATCACGGATTGGTAATTTAAAAACATTACGGAAATAGAGCTCTCTCTCTTTTTGTTTTTCTTGCAAGACGTCTTTCCATTGTTTTCGTTTTTGGTCAAGTAACTCACGCATTAATTTATAACGATCCGTTTTAAAAATACGACGTAAAATCTCTTCTTTGTTTTCCGTCTCAGATGTTAATAGTTTTCGGAATTCCCCTTGGGGTAACATAACAATTTGGCTAAATTGATGTTTACTTAACCCAATTAAATCTTCCACTTTTTTGTTTACGTCTGTTACATGAAAACGATCGACGGCTGGAACGTTTTCTCCATCAATAACTTCATATAATTCTACTGCATGTCCTGTAATGGTCTTATTCCCTTGTTTTTTATGTCCAAGTTGTCGTTTTATTTCATAGCGTTTCCCTTTTAACTGAAAGGTTAATTCAACACTTGTATAAACATTATCATCAGCAAATTGACTTCGAAGCATGCTCGTATCACTACGTTCTTCTCCACTAGCCTCACCATATAACACATAACAAATCGCATCAAAAATCGTTGTTTTTCCAGCTCCTGTATTCCCAGAAATAGCGAAAATACGATGTTCTCCAAGATCTTCAAAATCGATTATTTCTTTCTGTTTATATGGCCCGAATGCTGTCATAATAAGCTGAATCGGTCTCATCCTCGTTCACCTTCCCGTTCTTGCACTGTTTGTAATACATCTATAAATAGGCGTTCTTTCTCTTCTGATAAATCTAACCCTTTCATTTCTTTATAGAAAGCCTTTAAAAGAGATAAATCATCCGTTTTATGTCTTGAAACAGTTACTTCATTTGTATCTGTGAGTTCTCGTCTTTGCATCGCTCTTTCAACGTGCATTGCATTTGGATATACAGATCGTATTTTCTCCATCGGCTGTAAGACAGGGTTTTCGTCTAATAATTTTACAAATACGTAATCTTCACTTACTGGGTGCTGTAATAATTCATCTATTTTCGCTTCTACTGTTCGCATTTTACGACGTGGTGAAAGTAATCTTTTTTCAATTGCTACTTCACCAGTTTCATTCAGTTCTACAATGTAATAACCTTTTTTATGTTTCTCTTCAGAAATTGAATAGGCAAGTGGTGAACCTGAATATCGAATCGTCTCATTACGTACGAAATGCGCTTGATGTAAATGTCCAAGCGCTGTGTAATGAAACTTATCAAAATAATGACTATTTACATATTCAGCACCACCAATTGAAAGTGGTCTTTCTGCATCACTTGTATTCTCCTCCGCTTCTCCTGAAGAAGTTACAAATGCATGTCCAACAAATACATGTCTAGCTTCTTTATCCATCGTTTCAGAGAGCTCATTCATAAAAATGCGCATCGCATCATCATGAGAACGTACGTCTTCATTTTTCAACACGTGCCTTACTATGCTTGGGTCTGCATACGGTATTAGATGGAAGTGAACCTCTCCATATTCATCATTTAGTACGACAGGTTCATACGGGAATTGAAATTGACCTGCAATATGTAATCCCTGTTTTTTCATTAAACTACTTCCAAAATGGATACGATCCGGACTATCATGATTACCAGCTACTGCAATAACTGGTGTTTGCAAATCAATAACTATTTTTTGCAGCACATCATTTAATAAGTCTACTGCTTCTGTAGGTGGAATTGCTCGGTCATATAAATCCCCTGCAATAATTACAGCATCTGGTTTTTCTTCTTCAACAGCCTGTACAAACTGATCTAATACAATCTTTTGGTCTTCAGTCATATACACGCCATGAACAAGCTTCCCTAAATGCCAATCCGCTGTATGAAATAACTTCATATTTTTCTACTCCTTTTAATTTACTGATTTTAGTGAAACGAGTTGATAGTTTATTGTAGTTTTTCCGTTCTCCCACTCTAGCTTCAATATCGTTGCACTTCCAATTCTTTCTTCATTTGATTTATATAAAGGTAATATTTCTTGAACTGTAAATAAGTGATAACCATCCAATATTAATTGAAATATATTTTCTTCAATATGTAATCTTACTTCTTTTTCATTTGAAATAATTTTTGTGTGCATCTCAAATTTCATGATAGATACAACCCCTTTTTATAATCTCTACATTTTAATAGTATAGTGGCTATGCAAGATTGACAAGTACATACACAGCAAAGTACACACTTTTCTATTGTTATATGCTTTATGTATTTTATATAAAATACGGTATGTGAAATTTTATATTTTCCCCAAAATAAAAATGCCTATTATGACATCTTTATTTTTGTATAAAGTCTTTCATTACATAATATAAAACGGTAATTAAGACGATTGCGACGAAAAATGAGAACACTGCGACAATGTAGCCATCTTTATTTAATAAAATACAGAATGAAATAGATATTATAAAAATCGGAAATACGAGACGTACTTTATCCTTCACTTCTTCTGTCGTATCTGTATGATGAAAATACTGCGTTATTCCTATCATTAAAAAAGACAAAATAATAACCGACAATAGTAAAGGTCCTGGCATTCCGATTTCTCCTTTCTCTATTTCTAATTCAGTGTAAAATTTTTTATTACAATTGTACGATTTATTTTTTCTTCAAACACACTTTTAGAATTGATAATGAACATTTCACACCTATATAATAGCGCTTTTATCATTATAACTTCAAATAATTACACTTACAGTAATGTTGTAATATTCCCCCTCAGTCTCTGAAATCCTGCAAAGATAACTCGTCAAAATATGCAGTGACCAAATTAATATTTACCGTCAACTTTTGACAAAATTTATAAAGGACATTTCAGTACATATCAAGAATTAAGAATAAGAAGATATGTAAGGGAGGATGCATTATGACTGAACAAGTTTTATTTTCTGTTAGTGAAAACGGCGTTGCGACAATTACTTTAAACCGTCCAAAAGCACTTAATTCTTTATCTTATGACATGTTACAACCTATCGGACAAAAACTTAAAGAGTGGGAACACGATGAGCGTATTGCACTTATCGTGTTAAAAGGAGCTGGCACAAAAGGTTTTTGTGCAGGAGGCGACATTAAAACTCTTTATGAAGCGCGTTCCAATGAAGTGGCATTGCAACATGCAGAACGTTTTTTTGAAGAAGAGTATGAAATTGATACATATATTTATCAATATACAAAACCGATTATTGCTTGTTTAGATGGAATTGTAATGGGCGGTGGTGTCGGTCTTACAAATGGTGCGAAGTATCGCATTGTAACTGAGCGTACGAAATGGGCAATGCCAGAGATGAATATTGGCTTCTTCCCAGACGTCGGAGCTGCATATTTCTTAAATAAAGCGCCTGGATATACAGGACGATTCGTTGCTTTAACAGCATCTATTTTAAAAGCTTCTGACGTATTATTTATTAATGCTGCTGATTACTTTATGACATCTGATTCATTACCAGAGTTTCTTACTGAACTTGAAAGTGTAAATTGGCATAAAGAAGATGATGTACATACTAATTTAAAAGAAGTTATTCGTACATTTGCAACTGCTCCAAACTTAGAAAGCGAGCTTGCTCCTTCATTAGAAGTAATCAATTCACATTTTGCTTTCGATACAATTGAAGAAATCATCCATTCATTGGAGAAAGATGAAAGTTCCTTTGCTCTAAAAACGAAAGAAACACTGTTATCAAAATCCCCTATTTCACTAAAAGTAACATTAAAACAGTTTATTGATGGAAAAGATAAATCCGTTGAAGAATGTTTCGCTACGGACCTTATACTTGCTAAAAATTTCATGCGACATGAAGATTTCTTCGAGGGAGTACGCTCCGTTGTCGTTGATAAAGATCAAAATCCGAATTATAAATATAAACAGTTAAGTGACGTTTCAGAAGAAGATGTGAATCGTTTCTTTAACTTACTTAATGCATAAAATGAAATTGTCATGAGGGGATGTTTTGTTCATCCCCTACCTAACTTCTTTGCTTCAGCTAAATCTTGTGCGGTGAAAATCTTACTACCCGCAAATAGCGGTATAAAATCGAAGCTATATAGTAGTGTAATTACAGCTACTATATAGCCTTTTTTATTTAATTATTTTTAACAAAATTTAATTTTATTAAATCCATTTTTGTGCTACACTGATTTTAATCAAATATTCTAAAAATAAAAAGGAGGGGCGACTATGATAGAAAATTATCTTCTTTTCATCATTATGTCTATTTGCCTTATCATTTTACCTGGTCCAGATACAGCAATGGCTACGAAAAATACATTGGTTGCTGGTAAAGTCGGTGGAGTGAAAACAGTGTTTGGTACATGTATTGCACTATTAATTCATACTTTAGCTGCTGTAATTGGTCTTTCTGCACTTATTGTAAAGTCAGCTCTTTTATTTTCTATTTTCAAGTACGTTGGGGCTCTATATTTAATTTATATTGGTATTAAAGCCCTTTTAGCAGTAAGAAATAAAGAAGGCATTGATACGAACGATATATCTTTAAATAATGAAGATGAACACACCTCTTGCTTTCGACAAGGGTTTCTTACGAATTTATTAAACCCTAAAGTTGCAGTATTCTTTTTAACGTTTTTACCGCAATTTTTAAATCCAAATCATAATACGTTTATCCAACTACTCGTAATGGGCCTTACTTACCTCGTTTTAACAGCCATTTGGTTCGCTTTTTATATATTTTTAATTGATAAAATTAGTGCTTTTATGAAAAAACCGAAGACGCAGCGTTATATTCAAGGGTTAACGGGAGTCGTCTTAATTGGTTTTGGTATTAAACTTGCTTTTGAAAAAAGTAATTAACAAGATGAAAACCACCACTATTAATAGTGGTGGTTTTCATTTAATAACTAATTTGGCTGTTTATTTTATATTAAAACCAGCGCTCAGTTACAACTTTTTTACGTGTATAGAATTGAACGCCATCTGTACCATTTGTACCTAAATCACCAAAGAATGACGCTTTATTTCCTGCAAATGCGAAGAATGCCATTGGTGCTGGGACATTTACGTTTACACCGATCATACCAGCATCGATATTATCACGGAACGTTTGTGCATGTTTACCGTTTGACGTATAAATAACTGCACCATTTGCAAATTTAGATTGATTTGTTAGTTTAATACCTTCTTCTAAATCTTTAACTCGTACAATGCTTAATACTGGAGCAAAAATCTCATCTTGCCAAATTTTCATTTCTTGATTCACGCCATCAAAGATTGTCGCACCTACAAAGTAACCTTCTCCAACTTCTTCATTAATTTTACGGCCATCTACTAATAAAGTTGCCCCATCTGCTACACCGCTATTAATGTAGCCTAAAACGCGCTCTTTATGAGATTCACGGATTAATGGTCCAACATAGTTCTCTTCGTTAAAGCCATCGCCTACTTTTAATTTTTTCGTTTCTGCTACTAATACATCAATGAATTCATCAGCAATTTCATCCACTACTGCTACTACTGAGCATGCCATGCAGCGCTCTCCACTACTTGCAAATGCAGATCCAATTACACCTTGTACTGTTTTCTCAAGATTGCAATCTGGCATTACAATCGCATGGTTTTTCGCACCTGCTAACGCTTGTACACGTTTTCCGTGTTTCGTACCTGTTTCATATACGTAACGGGCTACCGGCTCAGAGCCAACGAACGAAATAGCCTGAATATCTTTATTTTCTAAAATGCTATTTACAACATCTTTTCCGCCTTGTACTAAATTTAATACGCCTTTTGGGAAACCTGCTTCATAGAATAATTCTACAAGTCGCTCCGCTAAAAGTGGCGTTCTTTCAGATGTTTTTAATACGAATGTATTACCGCAAGCAATTGCAAGTGGGAACATCCATAACGGAATCATCATCGGGAAGTTAAACGGCGTAATACCAGCAACAACTCCGATTGGGTAGCGCCAAATCGATCCATCAATTCCGCTAGCAATATTCGGAAGTGCTTGACCCATCATTAAATTTGGCGTAGATGTTGCAAGTTCTACCGCTTCAATACCACGCTGTACTTCACCTGTTGCATCCGTTAGCGTCTTACCATTTTCTAGCGTAATGATTTTTGCAAGCTCATCTTTGTTTTCTTGTAATAGCTGTAAATATTTATATAAATTTCTTGAACGATTTGGAACTGGTACTTTAGACCATGTTTCGAATGCTGCTTTTGCCGCTTCAACAGCTTTTTCAACATCTTCTTTTGGAGATAGTGGAACGTAAGCGATAATTTTTCCAGTCGCTGGATTTGGAACTGCTTCTACTTCCGTACCTGTCGATTCAACCCACTCACCGTTAATGTGATTTTTTACTCGTTTAATTTCAGTTGTAATCATTGTATTCTCTCCTTTGTATAATTTATTTTTGATTAGAAATTAATTGCTCGCTAACTTTCTTATATAAAGCAGCCATATCGTTTTCACCATATCCAGCTTGACTCGCTTCGTCATATACGTTTAATAACATTTCGCTTACCGGTAAATGGAGTTCGCTTTCCTTAGCTAAGTCAACTGCAAATCCTAAATCTTTCTTCAATAAGTTCACAGTAAATCCTGGCTCGTAGTTTTCAGGTGCTATAAAACTTTTATAATTACGTTCATAAATTCTACTTTGACCGTAACTTACATTTAAAATATCAAACATTTTATCTAAATCCATATTGTTCTTTTTCGCTAATGTTAAAGCTTCACTCACACCAGCTGTATAAAAACCAATTAATAAGTTATTAATTAACTTAACAGTTGTACCACTATCAATCTGCTCACTAACGTGGAAAATGTTCGCGCCTAGTACGCCCATGATAGATTCCGTTTTCTCATATACTTCTTTTGATCCACCAACCATAAACGTTAATGTTCGGTTTTCGGCTCCGATTACACCACCGCTCACAGGTGCTGCTAAAAAGTCTACTTTCTTTTCCTTTGCAGCTTCCTCTAATTGTTTGTTTAACTGCGGCGATACCGTACTTGTATCAATGAAAACTATATTCGAGTGACCATTTTCAAATAATCCTTCTGCTCCAAAATATACCGCTTCAACAGCGCGAGGTGAAGGTAAACTTGTAAAAACTACATCACATGTTTCTGCTAGTTTTGAGATTGATAGACCGATAATTCCGCCTTCTTTTTCAAAGGACGCTTCCGCCTCTTTATTTAAGTCCACGCCATATACTGTGTAACCTGATTTAACTAGATTTTTTGACATTGGAAGACCCATGTTACCTAAACCGATAAAACCAATCTTTTTCATATCGCTTTCCTCCTATTTACACAATATATTTCCCACGATTTATAATAGCTTTCGCAATTTCTCTCTTCTTCGTAAATACGTTCGTGTATAAAGGTACTAATAATTGACGGATTTCAGCTAAAATCACATTTCTATCTTGTTCTTCTGTGACAGCTGCTGAAAGTACAGAAATCGCCGCTTCTTCTACTTTACGGTATCCTTCTTCACAAATAACATCCGTTATGAGTTGCTTCGTACGTTCTTTTTCCTCTCCATTTTTACGTACTGCTTTTCTCGTACGTAAAAACGCTGATTCCATGATGTACACGTCCGTCAACATATTTGATATTACACGTGAATATTCTTGTTCTTGGTCAATTTTTAGACCTGGAGTTTTAGAGAGCGTTTTCAAAGATTGTTTCAACAATTTTTTCGCTAATAAAATGTAACGATGGTTTCTTTCTACATTTGCTACATCACTGTCTACTTCAGTATCTTCTAATTGTTCGATTTGCTTCATTAACATTTTAGCAACTGTTAATCTATTAATTTCGTTCGTTCCTTCAAAAATACGACTAATTCTTGCATCACGATATAATCGTTCTACCTCATACTCTTGCATATAACCGTAACCACCATGAATTTGTACAGCTTCATCTACGATATAAGCAAGTGTTTCAGAAGCATTTACTTTATTCAGTGCACATTCAATTGCAAATTGGGACATTTTCTTCATAAGATCTTCATCGCTCTCATGAATTGCTTCATCGATTACACCTGCTGTACGATAAGCTGCACTTTCTGCTCCATATGTAGCAATGATCATATTTGCAATTTTCTCTTGAATCATCGTAAAGTCTACTAATTCCGTTTGGAACTGTTTTCGCTCTTTTCCATATTGAACCGACAAACCAATTGCTTGTTTTGCTGTTCCAATATTTCCAAAAGCAAGTTTAAGTCTAGCAAAGTTAAGAATATTAAGGGCTACGTGATGCCCTTTCCCAACTTCCCCTAAAACATTTTCAGCAGGGATGACAACATCTTCTAAAATAAGAGTCGCTGTTGAAGAACCTTTAATCCCCATTTTCTTTTCTTCTAATCCAATAGATACACCTTCACATGTTCTTTCGACAATAAACGCTGTCATTCCTTTATTTGTCTTCGCAAAAACAACGTATACATCTGCCATATGAGCATTTGTAATCCATTGCTTCTCACCATTTAACTTCCAAGCTGTTCCCTCTTCATTTAATACGGCGCTTGTTTTTGCGCTTAATGCATCCGAACCAGCATTTGGCTCCGTTAAAGCATAAGCCCCAATCCATTCTCCCGATGCGATTTTCGGTAAATATTTTTCTTTTTGCTCTTTCGTTCCATAATATATGTAAGGTAATGTACCGACACCAGCGTGTATATTAAAAGAAACGCTAAACGCACCAGCGTACCCCATTTTCTCTGCTACAAGACCTGAGACAGCCTTTCCTAACTCGAACCCGCCATAATCTTCTGGTACCTCAATGCCTAATAATCCAAGTTCCCCAGCTTTCTCAAATAATTGACGAGAAACTTTATAGTTATGTTGTTCAATATTCTCCATTTGTGGAACAATTTCTTGTTTAACGAATTGTTCTGTCGTTTTTGCGATTAAATCTTCATCACCTGAAAAATCTTCTGGTGTAAAGTAAGTATGATTTATATCTTTATTAAGTGAAAAAAATTCATCCCATGGTAACTTCGTTTTCTCCATATGTATCCCCCTATCATTCGGATTTCATAGCTTTTTGCTTATGCTCGTCTACGATGAGTGGAATATCTTTTTTGAAAATAGAAGGCGATGATTTTTCACATCAAGCATTTTATTTTGCCAAAGATGTATTTTCATCGCCTTCGCTGCTTTATCTATTGATCTTCTGATAATACTGTTTTTGCAATACCAGTATCTAACTCTTCAAAGTCATGATATGAAATTGTTTCGTATAATTCACTTCTCGTTTGCATATTAGAAAGTGCATCTTTTTGAGAGCCTGTTTCTTTAATTAAAGTAAACACATTTTCATACGCTTTCGCTGCAACGCGAAGTGAAGTTACAGGATAAATAACCATTTGGAAGCCCATATTCGCAAATTCCTCTGCACTATAATATGGAGTTTTTCCAAATTCAGTCATATTTGCAAGCAAAGGTGCATTTACCTTACTATTAAATAGACGGAATTCTTCCTCTGATTGAAGCGCTTCAGGGAAAATTGCATCTGCACCTGCTTTTACATATGCATTTGCTCTTTCAATTGCTTCATCTAATCCTTCAACGCCGCGAGCATCAGTACGTGCTACAATGTATAAGCTCGGTGCAACTTCTTTAATCGCTTTAATTTTTTGAACCAATTCTTCTGTAGTAACAAGTTTCTTACCATTTAAATGTCCACATTTTTTTGGTAATTGCTGATCTTCAATTTGGACAGCTGCTACTTTCGCTTCCACCATTTCTACAGCTGTTCTCGCCACATTTAGTACACCACCAAATCCTGTATCAATGTCAACAAGAACAGGTAAGTCTGTAGCTCTTACTAAATCTCTTGCTCTCTCAGCCACTTCAGTAGACGTCACGATACCTAAATCTGGTAAGCCTTTACTTGCAGTATAAGCAGCTCCTGATAAATAAAGAGCTGAAAAACCTATATTTTTTGCAACTAAAGCCGCCATTGCGTCATGAGCACCTGGAATTTGCAAAATTTCATTTGCTTCTACTAAAGCTCCGAATCGATTCGCAAGCTCCTCTTGTGTTGACTGCTTTTTCACAACCCAAGCCATTCTAAATTCCCCCTATTATTAAATTAAGAATAGATCTACAAATTCGTTTACATTCATATTTTCTAGTTTTTCTTCATTTAAACAAACTTCATGAATTTGTTCTTGTTGCTTACTAGAATAATGACCTGCCATATTTGCAGTGAATTTTTGAACAACTTTTGGAATTGCTTCGTCTCTACGGAAGCGGTGACCAAGTGGATATTCACATTCCACATTTTCTGTTACTGTGCCATCTTTAAAGTGAACTTGAACAGCGTTGGCGATTGAGCGCTTGTTCGGGTCAAGGTAATCTAAACTGTACTGTTTGTTTTCAACAACAACCATCTTATTACGTAATTCATCTACACGTGGATCGTTTGCGACTGCATCTTCATAATCGTCTGCAACGATATCTCCTTTTAATAAACCAATTGCCGTAATGTATTGTAAGCAATGATCACGATCAGCTGGGTTATTTAATGGACCTTCTTTATCAATAATACGAATTGCTGATTCATGAGTTGTAATTGTAATACGGTCAATTTCATCTAATCTCTCTTTAATTTCCGGATGCAACTTCACTGCACATTCTGCAGCCGTTTGTGCATGGAATTCTGCTGGATATGACACTTTAAATAATACATTTTCCATTACATATGACTCTAGTGGTCTTGCTAATTTTAATTCTTGTTTATTGAATAATACATCTTGGAATCCCCATCCTGGCGCAGATAATGCTGTTGGATAACCCATTTCACCTTTTAGAGCAGTCATTGCAAGATGAACACCGCGGCTCGTTGCGTCACCTGCAGCCCATGATTTACGTGAGCCCGTATTTGGAGCATGACGATATGTACGAAGACTAGAATTATCAATCCACGCATGTGATAATGCATTAAAGATTTCTTCACGTGTTCCGCCAAGCATTTTCGCAACTACTGCAGTTGTTGCTACTTTTACATATAATACATGGTCAAGACCAACTCTGTTTAAGCTGTTTTCTAAAGCAAGCACGCCTTGAATTTCATGTGCTTTAATCATCATTTCTAATACTTCACGTACTTTTAAAGCTTCTTTTCCTTCTGAAATACGAACACGGCTAATATAATCTGCAACTGCTAAAATTCCGCCTAGGTTATCAGATGGATGTCCCCACTCTGCTGCAAGCCAAGTATCGTTATAGTCTAACCAACGGATCATACATCCGATATTAAATGCACCTTTTACTGGATCTAGTACATAAGACGTACCTGGTACACGTGTACCATTTGGCACGATTGTTCCTGGTACAACTGGTCCTAGTAATTTCGTACATTCTGGATATTGCAGTGCTAAAATTCCACATCCAAGTGTATCAAGTAATACGTAACGAGCTGTACTGAATGCTTCTGCACTAGTAACCTCTTTATTTAATACATAATCGGTAATCTCTTCTAATAATGCATCTTTTTGCTTAATTTCATTTGTTTTAATCATGCTATTCTTCCCTTTCTGTCGAAAATTCGTTATTATTAATGATGGGTGTCGGTCAAACACCCATCTGGCGGGCGGCGCTAACAACTCCCCAGTTGTTCTTATTTACTAAGTACATGTCGCTCGCCAATATAATTTACACGAGGACGGAACAAACGATTATTTGCATGTTGCTCAATAACGTGCGCACATAACCCCACTGTTCTAGAGCTAAAGAAGATTGGTGTGTAAAGTTGAATTGGAATACCTAGCATCCAATATACTGGAGCTGCATAATAATCAAGATTTGGATAAATTCCTTTTTCTTTTTCCATAATCTTTTCTCCAGCTTCACACATTTCATATAGTGTATAATCACCTTTTACATCACATAACTGTTTTAAAGCTTCCTTCATCATAAGTGCTCTTGGATCCATCTTCTTCATATAAACACGGTGTCCAAAGCCCATAATTTTTTCTTTGTTATATAGTTTCTTCTGTAATAACTCTTCAAATTTCTCAACATTACCAGCTTCTAAAAGCATGTACATAACCGCTTCATTTGCACCGCCATGTAAACTTCCTTTTAAAGATGCAACTGCACCTGTTAGAGCGCCGTATAAATCTGATTGTGTTGATGCAATAACGCGAGCTGTAAATGTAGAGTTTGGCATTTCATGCTCACTATATAAAACAAGGGAACGATCAAAGATCTTTTCCTCAAGTTCAGTTGGTTTTTTACCAGTTAACATATAGAAGAAATTCGCACTATAAGATAATTCTTTAAGAGGTTCAATTGGCTCCTCATTATTTAAAATATGATAGCTATTTGCTACAATGTTTGGCACTTTACTTAACAGCTTGTACCCTCGGCTTTTATTCACTTCTAACGAGCGGTTTTCGATATCATTATCGTAACCAGCTAACGCTGACACACCTGTACGTAATCCATCCATGGGATGCGTCTCTTTAGGCAATGCCTTTAGTACGTTGAATACACCTTCTGGTACTGCATATTCTTCTTTTAATTTCTTTTCAAGTGTTACTTTTTCATCTTCATTCGGTAGGTGTTCCTCCAATAAAAGGTGCACAATGTCTAAATACTCTTTTGTTTTTGAGAGTTCGATTAAGTCATACCCTTGAATTACAATTTCACCTTTTACTGTGTCAAGAAACGAGATTTTCGTCTCCGCTGCCACTATACCATCTAATCCCGGGGAAAATTTCTCTTCAGCTTTCATCATTATTTCCTCCAATCCTAATAGATCTTCGTGCACATAACTGTAAGCCTTTACAATATTGTGAAACTACATTTCTATTTCAATGTATCAGAGTTTTTAGAAGATTTCAATTTATTTTATAATGATATGTTTCCTACACTTTTCTTACTGTAACAATACAATTTTTTGAAAATAATTCTTATATTTTATAAAGAAAGGATAGACTTCTTTGCGTATTTTCAAAAACAAAATATAAAGATTTTTCATATAACACCGCCAAATATACAATTATTCTAATTTTATTTGAGAAATAGAAAAAACGAGCTGTACATAAATACAGCTCGTTACTATATGATATTTATTTCACTATCTCTTAAATATAATTTTTATATAAAACTTATTCATTTTTAATAAAGTTATTATTTTACATAATTAAATTGAATTTCTTCCATTTCCTCATGATAACTTACAAATAAATCATAGTTTTGAAAATACCAAAGATCATCAGAATCTACAAAAAATATAATACCTTCCTTCTCAACTGACACTATTTCGCCATCGGGTTTCTCAGCAACAACCCCTAAAGAATATCCGGGCTGAATTGAACTATCCCCTCCGTACCTTACAGTAAAACGTACAGATTCACCGTGCTTTATACGTAATTCTTCCTGGAACCATTGCAGAGCTTTACGATCAATTGAAATTCTCATCTTTATTCCTCCAGTTTACGCAAACTCTTTTTTTCCTAATCGTTGTTTTACAAAGAAGACGAAAATAATTAAGGCTATCAATGCTGAAATTGCACTCCCTGAAAATAAAATACGATAACCAAACATTTGTGAAACAACTCCAAGTAAAATAGCACCTAACCCGATTCCTAAATCAAACGCTGTAAAAAATGAAGCATTTGCAACTCCTCTTTTACTCGGATCAACAATTGTAAGCATTGCCGCTTGCAAAGCTGGCTGCGCTGAACCAAATCCAATACCGTATAATGTTGCTGCGATAATTACACCTATCAAACCATTTGAGATAGTTAAAACAACTATAGCTAAAATAGTAATACATAATGCTGGAAGTATGATGAATACTTCTCCATACTTATCTAATAGTTTCCCTGAAATTGGTCTTACAATTGTTAATGCAATTGCATATACAAGAAAGAAAGTTCCCGGGTTTACATGAATTGATGATGCAAATAACGGTAAAAAGGTTGTTATTCCTCCATATGCAAACGATAAAAAGAATACTACAATCGTGATTGTTAATACGGATTTCTCAAATAGCTGAATTTTCCCTTTTTCTTTTTGTGGCGTAAATGGGATCTTCGTTATTAATGATAATACAACTGCCATAAAAGATAACAACGTCGCTAATAAAAATAGACCATCAAATGAATAATTTTGCACAACCCATAATCCAATCATAGGTCCAATCGCCATTGCAATTGTCATCGCCATCCCATACCAACCCATACCTTCACCGCGGCGTGAATCTGGAATAATATCCGTTATTGCTGTTCCAACAGCTGTTGTAGAAACAGCCCATGTTACTCCGTGAATAACACGTAAAACAGCTAAAAGGACAATAGTCGATGCTATATTATAGGAGTACATCGTTAAGCCAAAAAAGATGAGTCCGAAAATAATAAAGGATCTTCTACCATATTGATCTAACATTCCTCCAATAATCGGTCGTATTACAACAGCAGCTATTGTAAACATCCCCATCATAAGTCCAACTTGCGATTCATTGCCACCTATCTCTTTAATAAAGAGCGGGAGCGTTGGAACAAGTAAATAAAATCCTGTAAATAAAAATAACATTGCGAAAGTCATTTGAATAAATGATTTCGTCCATAATCGTTCCATAAAAATACCTCCATACACTCGTAAAATATTACGATTAACACCCTCATTGTATATTTTTTTTATCTCTTTTCCCTCCGCAAATAGACGTATCTTTTCATATTAAATAGCCCACCATCAGCTTACATTAGTCTTAAGACTTTGTACGCATATTTTAAACGAAAGTCCTATATATGTACCTTTATACGTGTGAAAAGAATATACTAATTTATTATCACAACTTAGGAGTGATTATTTTATGTGGGTATTATCATCAAGAGTAACTGTCGCGGTTCCTTCGATACCCGAAATACATGCCCCCGCCGTTCATACAGCAAGTTCCGATGTCGGCATTGAACTTCCAGCAATTTGGCAACAATACCAATCACCAGGTCAAGCTACCCCTTCATTTTGGCATCATGGTGCCCATCCAAGTAGCACTACCTTTTATCATCCTAGCCACGCTCCACTACCTCAGGCTCAAGTCTTTTATCATTTTCCATCAATTTATTTTCAAAATTTTTATGGTACGTTTAACATTTAAAACACATCATTTCATAGCTACTACATTTAAACGAAAAAAGCACTTAAGATTGTAATTTTCACAAATCTTAAGTGCTTTTTAATATTTTTTATAAATTTTTCTTATTGCCCATTATTAGCAGGGGTCTCTCCTGCATTACCGCCAGTCTCTGGTGGTGTGGTCGCTGGTGGAGTTGTATTTCCTTGACCTCCTCCATTATTTGCCGGAGGTGTCGTATTTCCTTGACCTCCTCCGTTATTTGCTGGAGGTGTCGTATTTCCTTGACCTCCTCCATTATTTGCTGGAGGTGTCGTATTTCCTTGACCTCCTCCATTATTTGCTGGAGGTGTCGTATTTCCTTGACCTCCTCCGTTATTTGCTGGAGGTGTCGTTCCTTGGCCATTTCCATTATTTTGTTCTTCTTGTTTCTTTTGCTCTTCTAGTTTCTTTTGTTCTTCTTGCTTCTTAAGTTCCTCTTGTTTCTTTTGTTCTTCTTGTTTTTTCAGTTCTTCTTGTTTCTTTAATTCTTCTTGCTTTTTCTCTTCTTCAGTTTTTTGCTGTTGATCTTGTTTTGGTTGCTCCGTTGTATCCGGTACGCTAGTATTTGGCGATGAATCACGTTTTTCACCTTTTATACGTAGCTCACTACCTTCTTGAATAACGCTACTTGGCATTTTAAAGCGTGATTTATCTGTAGCCATTTCGCTCATCATTTCTTTAAAGATTAACTGTGCAATTTTCGTATTTTTACTACTAATATACTCGTCTTTACCATCTTTCATATACCCAGTCCATACTGCCATCGTATATTGCGGTGTATATCCAGCAAACCAACTATCACGAGTTGCACTTTCTGGAATTTTATATTGAGCTAATTGCTTTGATGAATAGTTTGTCGTACCCGTTTTACCAGCTACATCTAAAGAGCCTACATTTGCCGATGTACCAGTACCCGATGTAACTACAGAACGAAGCATATCAGTAATCATGTATGCGGTAGAATCTGTCATAACTTGTTTTGGTTTTTGTCCAAAACTTTGTGACTTACCGTCTGGATAAACGACTTTCTTAACAAAATGCGGTTTCGTATATTTACCTTCATTACCAAATGCCGCATAAGCACCCGCTATTTCAGTTGGCGATACTTCATTTGTACCAATCGCTGTCGATTCTGTCGGTGCTGTATTAAATGTAATACCTAGTTTCTCAGAGAATTCTTTTGATTTACTAATCCCTACTTCTTTTGCAGTTTTAATTGCAGGAATATTACGCGACATTTTTAATGCTTCACGCATCGTAATTGGACCCATATGACTTCTATCTGCATTTCGAACTTCTTGACCCGTTGAATACTTAAATGGAGAGTCATCGATTTGATGATACGTAGCCCATTTTAAATATTCAATTGCAGGAGCATAGTCGAAAATTGGCTTCATCGTTGAACCAGCTGCACGATCTAATTCAATTGCCATATTATGCCCTTTAAATACAGCTTTATTTTCTCCACGGCCACTACCTATAGCACGAACTTCTCCTGTTTTCGTATCCATAAATGTGAATGCACCTTGGAATTTATCGTTTGGATAATCAATGATATTATTATTTAAAATATTATCAGCAAGTTTCTGTGCTTTCGGATCTAACGTTGTATAAATTTCTAAACCGTCAGAACCAATATTAGCATCTGGCAATTCTTTTTCTACTTCTTTCACAACTGCATCCATAAATGCAGGGTATGGCATTGTTTGTAGTTGAGCTGCAGGCTTAAGCCCCTTTTCTACGTCAACTTTTGATGCTTCTTCCATTTCCTGGTTTGTTATATATCCATGTCGGTTCATTAAACTTAGAACAACATTTCTTCTTTCTGTTGCTTTTTGAACATTTTCTTTTTTCGTTGGATCATAGTTATTCGGTGCTTTCGGTAAACCTGCAAGCATCGCAACTTCTGGTAATGTTAAGTCCTTCAATTCTTTACCATAGTAGTTTTGTGCTGCTGTTGCGATACCATATGAACGATTACCTAAGTTAATTTTATTTAAGTACATCTCTAATATTTCATGTTTTGAATACTGTTGTTCTAGCTTATAAGCTAAATATATTTCTTGCGCCTTACGCTTTGGTGTTTTATCCATAGATAAGAAGTAGTTTTTAATAACTTGCTGCGTTATCGTACTTCCACCTTGAGAGCCATAATCTCCTTTAAGACTCACTAAAACAGCACGGGCAGTACCTTTAAAGTCTACTCCGCTATGCTCATAAAAACGTGAATCTTCTGTCGCTAAAAATGCATTTTCTACTAATTTAGGTATTTGATCATACGTAACATTCGTCCTTTTTTCTTTTCCATATTCATATACCAAATCCCCGTTTTTATCATAAATTTTTGAGGATAACGGATTAACAAGTTTTGCTTTTTCCAGTTTTGGTGCGTCCTTAATCATTACGAAAAAGGTAGCAACCCCCGCCACTAAACCTACAATACCAAGTAATAAACAAGTAATTAAAAACTTGCGGAAAAATGATGTTTTACCTTTTGGTTTTTGTGTTTTAGAAGCTGGTTGTTTTTTCTTTTTAACTTGTCGTCGCTCCTCGCGAGAACGATAATTTTCTGACATGTTACTTTCTCCTGCCTTTCAATTCTCCCGTTGATTTAATTTAAAATATTGAGGTCACTTTCGTAAATACGTTTAGGCAAGAAAGTGTACTGACCTGGAGCATTCAATATTTTCCCAATTCACAGATTACAAATTTTAGAATGGCTCTTATACATACTATTTTCACTTCTAATTTTCTAATAATGCTGCCCCTTTTAGCATAATAATGAAAGAAGTGAATTTTTATTACCTCGTATAAATAATATACCTTTTTTTCAAATGGTCAATATTTTCTTATTAATAAATCAAAGGTGAAATAAAAATAGCATATCGATATGAACTTCGTGTGAACTTACTTATAATTACGTATAACCAATATTAAATATATTGAATATTGGTATAATACCTCTTTAATTATAAAGATTTCAACACCACAATACCGTTACCTACAAAGAATTATTAAAAATGAAAAATAAGGAGTTGCATAATAATGAAGCTATCTCCGGTTACCTCAAAAAATATAGTTGCTGTTGGTTATAATCCTTTTTCTATGATTTTGCGAATCCAATTAAAGCATGGTATGTATGATTTCTTTAATGTACCAGAAAGCATTTATACTGGCCTATTACATGCACAATCTAAAAGTTATTATCATAATACTTACATTAAAAATTCTTTCCGCCACACAAAAATTTAAACTTAACACCCACTAAAAAAGAAAGGAGGTTAATCCTCCTTTCTTTTAAAAACATTTGGCAGATGAATTATCTTCGATTTCTCTTATTAATTTCATCATATGCTTGAATTTGTTTTTTCAAACGCTGATCAGCTTTTTTATCATGCACTACAAGAATTGCGTGTATAACTCCTGGAACCCAAAATATTAATGTTAATATGAAATTTATGATTGCCTGAATTGGTTTTCCACAAAATAATACAGCAACAGGTGGAAGAAGAATTGCTAATAAATACATCATCCCTTGAAAACTCCTTATTTTGTATTTTATATATCACTTTTCAAAATATACGCAAAAAAACCTACTACCATTTTAATCTTAACCTGCCTCTAAAATCAATGTATCTCCTTCTATTTATATAAGTATTTCAGACTTTTTATTGTTTTCTAGCCTATTTTCTTCCTCTATTGCAGTTATTCCAATTGCGGAAATTAACGTTCCTATCGCTTGTATCCAAATACCAATGAGTGCAATGATTCTCTCATCCTTCTTATCAAAAATATTATCTTTATTTTCTTTCTCATCTTTCAATACATTTAAAACACCTTGATACGCTTGTAATCCAGCCCCTAAACTTTGCATGGAGTTACCCAGTATAATAATTTTCTGTAATACATTTATATCCACCAAAGCTGCTTCTACTCCTAAAAAAGCACCGATCGATTGTAAACTGTTCCCTGTAATGATAAGATAATCATTTTCTTTCAATTGTTCATTTATATTAAAATATGTTCCTATTACATTTGATATATTGCCTAATGCTAATAACTCAATTCCTATCTGATCAAGTAATTTACTTTGATTCTCTAAGCCTATATTTTGATTTTCTCTTTTTTCTTCCCCATCATCATAATTGCTCGCAATGATTTGTAATATATACCCGAGGGCTTGTAATGAGCTTCCTACAATAACAAGTTCCGATTCAACTTTCTCTTCTCCAATAAATCCTCTTGTCGTTCCAATAGCAGCTGTAAGATTCCCCCCTACTTGAAACCATGCCCCTGTCAATTTTAAACTGCTTGGATTCATTTTTATCACCTATTCAAATATTTTCTAAAGCTTTCAAAACAAACAAATCTCACCCTTAATCTTTTATTTTATTTTTCAGATGTAATTTTGTGAATGATCTAATGTGCTACTAATATAAAAAGCACCTTAAAGGTGCTTTTTATACGCATGCTGGGCATGTCAATGAATCTCCATTTTTATCTATTGTTATATTCAATATATATTCAATTGCGTTATGTGACCAAGTTTCAGGTGTAGGCGATTCATTTATATATTGTGGCGCACATGACTTCAGCATTGGAGTACTAATACTCCCCCCAGGATCTAAAGCAACTACAGCCATGCCATGGGGTAATTCCAGGGCCATAGATTTAGTGATACCCTCAATTGCAAATTTCGAGGCACAATATGGCGCAAGCTCAGCTTCACCTTCTCTCCCCCAACTAGAACTCATATTAATGATAATTCCTTCTTTCCTAGCTACCATTGCGGGAACAAACGCTCTTATTACATTTACTACACCATTCACGTTTACATTCATTACATTTTCGAATTCTTGAGCCGTAATTTTCCAAAGTTGTGCATTTTGATTTACAATCGATGCATTATTTATTATCAGATCGGGAGCCGTATGTCTATTAAATATGCAATTTGCCCAGTTATTAACTTGCTGAGAATCTGAAACATCAATTACTTGGAAATCATGTATTTTACTGTACTGTTTTTTTAGTTCTTCAATTTTATCTTTTGAACGTCCACAACCATATATGTTCCACCCTAATTCATGAAATCGATCAACCATCGCACGTCCTAACCCTTGTGTCACACCTGTAATAATTACAGATTTACTAATTTCTTTTCGCTTCATTTCTCTCATCCTCCTTCCCTATATCTTACTCTCTTCATTTTTATTCAGCGATTTACTATAGTATCAACTCAACTCATACTTTAGTAATGGTTTTGATATTGCATACATAAACAAAAAAGTAACCATCATGGTTACTTTTTGCTATATATCTAAAAATTCATTGTTTATTTCATTATTATTTTTATATTTCAACTTCTCTTTTCCACATTTCTCACACTGGTAAATATAAACTACACCTAATGTACCTTTTTTAAAATCCTCATTATCCTGCATCTTAATAAAAATATATTTATGTTTACAATGCGATTCACCCAAATAATTTCTAAACCACTTTTTCAACACAACACATTCCACCTTTATGATAGAACCTTTATTTAGCTGCTTTATTACATACTCTTATTTAAATGTTCAATCTCATCTTGCAATTTTTTAAATTGCTCAAAATGCATGGTAATAGATTGGCTACTACCATAATCAACATTTTGTTTCACTAATATAACACCCGTATCATGAAAAAGCGCTTCAAGTTCTTTCCTAATAGACACTTTCGCAATATGAGCTGTTTTAATTGCAGATAAAATTGCAATTTCATTAAACTTTAATTTTATTTCATTTGGACAAAATGCGTCTTCAACTAATATAACTTCATTACTATAAATTAATGCAACAAGATTACTTGATTTGGCATCTGTTAAATCAACTTTTTTCATAATATCTTTCATTACATTTTGCCTCCTTTATTTTCATATATATCAATTATACAAATTTTTTCAAAAAATTACTCAACTTTATTATATTAATTTTAACACACTTTTATTGAAATCCACGCTCCAAACGTTTTACTATTCCACAATTTTTATTGTATGAACCATCTGGACTATAACTCCATATAGTAATGTTAACAACTTATTATAAAGCAGGTGAAAATTATGCCATCAGTTGTAGGAAATTTAGTTGTACAAAATAGCAATGGATCATTTAACTTAGGTGATTTCTACAACGTATCTCCGAAAGAAAATACGAAAGCTTATAATGGTTCCGGCGCATCAAACGTTGGTTTTGTTGTTAATACTTTTAGCGGTGTTAGCGCGACCAATACATTTGATTCTGACCTTGCAGATCAAAACCAAGTGGGTACAGCCTAATCTTATGTTCAACTTTCTGTATAGAAAATTTTAATTTGTCTATACTATAATCAGGCTGTTTGACAGCTCTTGTCGATTTTGGAGTACCCTATCTTTTTCTCCCTTTCCCTGGGGCTCAGCAGCTAGCACGAAGCTAGCTGCTTTTTCTTGTATTATTTCAGAAATAAAAGAAGCTGCCATTTAATACTCAGCTTCTTTTACGTTATTTCAATAATATCCATAGCGTTAAATACGTAAGTTTTATAAAAGGCGTCTGTACAAATTACAATTTGTTTTACCGGATTGATATGTACAACAGTCATGTAGCTTGTTAGTATGTAACCATCTTCAAAATATGTTACCAATATTTCTTTCTCAGACAGTAATGACGTTAATAATTTATCAGAAATTCTCTCTTTTTCTTCATTTGTTAAAAGCGGTTTTTGTACTTTTAATTTCTCTCCAATAATCTTTCTCATATTTAAAAGTTGTTCGGACATTACTGTAAACGGAACCCACTCTCTTTCTTCTTTTTGTATCTTTACATCGTTCATTTTTTATCTCCTTGATCATTTATACATTTATTTAGCCATACTATCCCTTAGTTATTTTTAATACTTACTAAACTCGAATTTACTTCTAAACTATAATTAGGTTACTTCTCAAAAGAACATCCGTTCCTATTATACACGAACTTACGTTCTTTTGAGAAGAGCCATACTTATTATTTCTTAACAAAAAACATAATTTTATTTATCTCCATACTTTTTTCCTTTATCAAATAAACTTCTCATTTCTTATATAACATGCATATAACAACTAAAAGGCGACTTCACCCAAAGTGAAATCGCCTTTTTCTAAAAAATATTTCAAAGCTTATTTTTCTATCCTAACTAATGTTCTTTCTGGAATACATAATTCATCTATATTAAAATGATTTATTTTTAAGTTCAATTCCCCTACTCGTTCCTTATCTTCATCACCAACCCAACAACTAAATAATTCGAAATAGTCTCTATCTTCCAAATAACCTTCCATAAAGTTAAAAGTTTTTCTTTCGCTTCTTTTTTTCCTTTACATTTTGCCACTCGACAAGTTCAATTCCCCAACTAGTTGAAACCTCATATGTGTAATTTGTTTGGAATTGATAATCTTGTACAATTTCAAGCATACTTTCATCTGAAAAACACGGTCCAAAAACAATTAGATTATTAGAATCCGGATCCGTTAACGGAATTTCTACATTACAGCCTATGTAACTTGCTAAACTCATTTTATACTCCTCCAGTATTCGTATAAAAAATACTTCATAGTATATTTATTTACTTAAATATAAAATCCCTGCCTAAACGAAAAAGTTTTAAATTTTTATCGTTTATTAACCATCTATAACTGAAAACATATACTATGATGAACGAACTCACAAAGCATAAGAAAAGAGAGCATTTACAACACTCTCTTTTCTTACATACTCTATGGAACTTTACAAAACTGAATCAATGATTTTTATTATTATATTTTATTACATATACTTAGGTTGTACTATTATATGTAACTCTCTCTCTGTATCCGCTTTTTTCGGATGACGAAAATAATTAAGTTCGTACTTTAACACTTTATACTCAACCATCCCGATTTTAATCCCTTTCGTTTCTTTTAATATAGCTAATAAATCACTTACATTTTCATCATATGACTCAAAAATTTTCGCGCCGCCCTCTCCTTGAAAGATTACTTTCATATATTCTCCACCACCTTAATTTATTGATGTGGTAAATGACGCGTTTAAAACGATTCATTCTTTATCCTAAAATTTTCATATGAAAAAGAACATCCTTTCCAATCGAATGCTCAGCTTTTTACTAATTATCCATGTTAAATATTTATTCAAAAACATTATATGTATTATTTTTTAAATTATGTTCGATATCCATTATTAAAGAGTAAATATATGTAATAAACTTGCATAATGAAAACCGTAGAATATCCACTTTCGTTGAAATAATTATAATCCATAATTTTCCATTGTAATTCTTAATATTTAAATGTAATATTGTATTGTCTTACTATCTATTTATAACTCACACACTAATTAGAAAAAGGGAACTCTATATGAGTTCCCTTTTCTAATTATGATTACAGTCATTATTTCTTTTCTAGAAATTTAAATGTATCTTTAAATTCTTTATTATTCACTTTAATATCAGCATCTTTCAATAAATCATTGACTACTTGTTGTTTCCATTTACCTGTCGTATCTTGTAGTCTTTGTTGTTCTATATCTTTACGAATTTTATCCTTTACTTCATCAAATGGCTTCAATTCTTTTTTATCCGTCACTTTAATAATATGGTAACCGTAAGTTGTTTTAACCGGCTCACTTACTTGGCCTGCATCTAATTTATACGCAGCTTCCTCAAATTCTTTCACTGTTTGTCCAGGGGCAAAACCAGATATTTCCCCGCCCTGTTCCTTTGAACCAGTATCTTCTGAATACTGTTTTGCTAAGGCAGCAAAATCTTCACCATTATTTACTTTCTCCTTTATTTCTTTAGCCGTTTTTTCATCTTTCACTAAAATGTGACTTACTTTCATTTCTGGTTTATAGTTATCTTTCACATCTTTATCTGTAACTGTTGCTTTAATTGCTTTCTCAAATGCAATTTCTGGCTTCATTTTTTCTTTTAATTCATCTTCATTTTTCAACCCAAGTTGTTCTAAAGTCGATTTAAAGTTTTCACCCATTTTATCTTTTGCTTCTTCTACTTTCTTTTTTGCTTCCTCATCTGAAACTTTATATTTATCTAGCAATGCCTTACTTAACATCATTTGATATAAAGTACTTTCTCCATATTGTTGTCGTAATTCTTTACTTAATTCTTTCTCTGTAACATTTCCTACTTTTGATGTTACTACGTTGTCTGAGGAACCACATGCAGATAATGCTAGCATCATGCATGAAATAATTGTTCCAATAAATATTTTCTTCTTTTTCAATTCAAATACCTCACTTTTATCATTATGCAAATTAACTATACACAGTCATTGTGAAAACAGTGTGTTTTCTACATGTAATTCATTTCATATGAGTTGACTATGTATCATGTATTTTCATTTTTAAATATAAAGAGCCTTCTTACTATGCATAGTAAGAAGGCTCTTTATATAATTCTCAAAAAAATATAGCTTCTATAGTTGCTTAATAATTACATGTTTTTCAGGTATCCAACTA
Organism: Bacillus sp. RZ2MS9; assembly: GCF_001816185.2. Taxonomy (NCBI): domain Bacteria; kingdom Bacillati; phylum Bacillota; class Bacilli; order Caryophanales; family Bacillaceae; genus Bacillus; species Bacillus sp. RZ2MS9. The sequence continues at coordinate 2,217,248 of NZ_CP049978.1, read as the reverse complement.
TTCTGTCCGATATCTACCGCCTTTCCCACTCTACCCCACACTCGAAAAGATGTCGATCCATCTATGTTTCCTTTATAATTCATACATTCAGGCTCTTCATAATAATTTACTCCGTAACCGACAGGATATTTTGAAGTTGCATAAAACCATTTCACATTAAAATGTTTTAAATATACCCACTGCTTATCGTTCCCTAAACAAATCATATCTTGCTCACCGCCTCCCCAATAACCTGCTAAGATTAAATATGGAATTTTTTGAGTGAGTGTACCTGTAAATTGAGGATTCATGGGGTTTTCATATAAATTTATTCCATATCCATCAGGATATTTCGAAACTGCAATACCAATGCCATTTGGTTGCTGTGTATACACTATGTTAGATTGATTTGCTTTGTTCGAATTTATAAACCAAGAAAGTGACTTATTTCCTACTAATCGATTCAGATCACATTTCCCAATCCCAGGAACATTCCCTGAATCCGTATATTGCCACATATCGCATGGATATGCTGGCTTATTCCCTCCATAACGAGGGATCCATACGAAATCAGCTTCAATATTACGTGCTCCAAATGATAGATACGTGTGATGCCCTACATATAATCCTACTTTTTCCGCACCTAAACGGCGTAATTCATCAATAAATGCCTGTGTCCCGCCTTGCATATCTACCATCGTTTGAACTTCTACGTCCGCTACCCAAAACTTAGCAGATTGATCACCACGATTCCAAAAATCTTGTGCCTCTTTCTTTGCATCAGCAATAGATATAAAACGGCAAAAAGCATAATTACCGAATGGGATACTATGCTTTTTCATTTCACTAACATAATTTTGATACATAAAATCCACCGTATTAGAGCCATCTTGAACTCTAGCTATCACTAAATCTAGCTGAGATGCTGCAATATCCCAATTGATAGTTCCATTCCATTTTGAAATGTCTACAATATACCCCATACATTCCAGCTCCTTTTGAATGTCCTATTCATAGCTAGTTTTATTGTAAGCCTCAGCTCTCTAAAACTAGCTATCTATAATATAAGTAAAAAGAATCTTTACTGTTTTTCAAAATATATTCTCTTTCAGAAATATTTCTATTAGCTTTAACATGTATGTCACAAAAAATATTCTCATATTCGAAATATACCTTACTATTTGTTATGTAGTCTCATCCTATCAATTTAAGTATTGAACATTTTTATAGATATTAGAAAAAATCCTCTTATATTATTAACTTAAAACTTCCAGTATCAATTCCCTTTCAGTTAATAAAAATCACTACTCATTTTCTATATATTATTAAGTCAAATGTTGAATTTTTTAATTCATTAAAATATGTGATCCACGGTGGCGAAAGCTGAGCTTGTACATTTTCTTCCAATATTTTATACTACCTCCTTATACCATTCTTACTAACATAATATGTAACAAACTAAAAAATGCATTAGTTATATTAATTAAACATTTTATTTCACATTCTCAATTTCCCCTTTACATCTTTAAGCACTTTTACTACTATGAAATTCTTTATTATAAGCAAATCCACTGAAATTTCATATTATACTAATACGACTCTATATCCTTTAAATTATAATACTCAATATTAGGAGCTGATTTCATGGAAAAAAAACCTATCGTGTTTAAAATTCCACCAAATTCAAAACTAAAAGTTACATTTTTCGGTCCTTGTAACGAAGTAATTACAAATGTGTCTATAATTAATCAACTATGCACCCCTAAATGTCAAACTATCACGCAATATCCAGACTTTCAGAAATATGTAACTGAAGTACGATCGTTATCCCGTTGTTAGTCCGCATAATGCACGATTTTCACAACTTTGTTACCTAAAGATAACTGAGAAAGAAAATAACTGCATTCCTAAATTAAAATTACTCATTTTATGATATTCCATTGATAATTCATTGATTTTTTACACGTTTTTATTAATAGAACATATATTATCGTATGGAGATTATCCACTCATAAAACCTATCTTTCTTTGGAGCATACTTTTTATGTATGCTCTTTTTTTATGTAACCGTCCCCCTTCTAAATTGACCAACAATATATTAAAATTCTTTATATACTCAAGGAGGTCAAATATGTTCAAGTTGCATCCAATACTACTCATCTTAGGATTGATTTTGTTTTTATATAGTGTAATCGCCTTTATGTTATTCTTTTCAGTGTATTAGGATTCCCTACACAAATCTATGTTCAATATGTAATTTCTATATAGTAAAGAAAAAACGTAATGATACGATCTTTTATGTATTCCGTCTTTCTGTTCAATAAGAAAACTAGTAAACTTACTAACAATGAGTTTTCACAAGCATGTTACTTATTTGCATATTATTTTGTTCATTATCTGAAGAAGGTTGAAGCCCCTACAAATTAAACTACACTTACCTATTTACTTATATATTTTAGAAAAACAATAATATTCCCCCACCATTTGGTAAGGGGATTAACTAAACCTACTAAAAAACATTTAATTATCTGTTTTATTTAATTGGAGAAGGAAATCTTGCTGCTTCAAAATGTGCCCCATCTTCTAAAGGACTTAAAACCCCATCTATACTACTTTGTGCATAAATCTCAACTTCATCCCCTGCATTCAATTGAACAATCGTCGAAACACTTACGACATTTCCAAAACTTATTGGACCAAAAAAGTCATTATCGATAGCTATCGCTGCGTTTCCATTCACACGAATTTCTACACGCGCTCTATAATTTAAAGTTGGATCGTTTGGAAAGAAACCAATCGTTCCAATAATAGAATATACTCCTTTAGTCTTCGGCGTAAAAATAGATGTTGCTGGATTATACTCATTCGCTAAATCAAATTGTTCATTTTGAAATAACACTTTCACAAAAGTATTAGCAGGAACATTTTGATTCACAGTATTTCTAGCTCTAAATGCCGATGCTCTAACAAGATTGTCCTTATTATCATGACACTTACTAGTGTTCTTACAACAATCATGATGCTTCTTTTTATACTCCTTACAATACTTACAGTAGTAATAACAAGACATACTAATTCCCCTTTCAAACTTATTACTACATATTATGTAAGATTGATTTATAAGGTTTGGACTAGCTATTTTTCTTATTCATAAGGGCGCTATTAATCTGCACCCTTATTTATATAAACCACTTCATTCCTTACTAGTTATAAGTTGTATATAGTTCCATATGGAATAGTAAGAAAAGAACTTCCGTACGGTGTAACATGATGTACTGGGTAAAAATACTCTACGGATGAGTAATATGGTTGTACTCCTTGCTGCTGCATTTGTTGTTGCATTTGCAATGCTTGTTGAATAGCTTGGACTGTACTTTGTGCTCCACTATATGTTATAGACGTACCATACGCTGGTCGCATGCCAGCTTCAGAATTAAAATATGAATAAAACATGATCTTCAACTCACTTCCGTATAATTTATTACAAATTATATTATGATTCTTTATTTCAGTAGGTACTATAAGCTAGTCCGCTCGCTTATATTCAAATGACAAAATAAAACAGTAGCTGCTAGACTACTTTGAATTCTTCTTATTACCAAATGAAATGATATACATATTCTCCTGTTACACGCTCATCGATTCCAGCAACCCTAACGAACCTAAGTAAATCCGCCCCTTGAAGAAAATATATCGACATCGTAACCGGTACTTGTGACCACATGAATTGAAAAAGCTCATTCACCCTCTGATTCGTCGTAACGATTAAATCATTTACAGGTCCATGATTCCATGCAGAGGTTTGAACTGAAGTGAAAGAAAGGTCTTTCCCATTAACCACTATTCTTGCCACGCTTTGAGTTATGTCCACAATACTCCCCTCCAACATTACAAAAATTGGACCTTTTTTAGTTCATATTATTATAAATATTCTTGACTGTAATAAATGTTTAAGGCAAATCCCTAATAAAGTGAAACTTTAATCAGTGGAGGTCTTACTGCCCGTTAATGCGGGATACAATTTTTTTATTCATATCCCTCAATTCCCATTACAACCATATAATTTCTAACCTGATTCAATTTTTGTAAAAGTTGAACCAGCAAATGTAAATTCCGTAAAAGTATTAGAAAAATTAAACTTTACTTTTGAAGGTACTCTGAGAAAAAGCGAAAAATCAGCTGGAAAGCTTATCGATTTAAATATTTATTCGAAATTAATAAGCAATTAATTTTAGTCACTCTGCCCATACTCAATCAAAGTTTGGGCTTCTTTAATTTCTGTATAAAATTCAAAAGTTTGACACAACCCTGGAAAAAGCTTATAAAGAAAAGTGAGGTTCCGTTATTTTCACACTTAGTAGCGCAGTCATGTTACATACAATTTTATAAGTGTGAACGAATTACAAAACTAAAAAACAAATAATAAGTTTGCAACATGTTTGCAAATGCGAATTTTGCATATAAATTCGTGTGATATTGAAAGGAGTTTTACTTATGAAAGAAATTAAAACAGAACAAGAATTCAAAGACATCATCGCAAGCGAGGAGCCAGTAGTTGTTAAGTTCTTTACTACATGGTGCCCAGATTGCGTACGTATGGACAACTTTATCGGAGATGTAATGGAAGAGTTCAATAAATTTGAATGGTATTCTATTAATAAAGATGAGTTTCCAAGTATCGCTGAAGAGTATCAAGTCATGGGTATTCCAAGTTTACTTGTATACCAAAACGGTGAGAAGCTAGGCCACTTACATAGTGCTAACGCAAAAACAGAAGAGCAAGTTACTGAGTTTTTAGAAGCATACTAAGATGAAAGCCCTCTGGAAAATATTTTCCAGAGGGCTTTCATCTTTTTTCATAATTATCTTTTGACGTTTTTCCTCGTTTAATGAATTACACCTTGTCATGATAAGAATAATATGTAGTAAGAAAAGTATTCGTTTCTTGATCCATCTCCCCTCCTATCTCTTTAGTAAATAGACTCTAATTAGGTTTACACCCTGACTTTGTACTTTTCAACATATTTTTCCTTCACGAAACTTTGTTATCCCCTTCTTAAAAAGCTATAAAACGTCAACAATGTTTGTATAGACCCACACGACTTTCGTTTGATACTCTATTTATAGAAAGAAATTCCTTTAAAGAAAGGTGAGTGATTAAAATGGATACTCTTTCTCATAAAGAAGCTGATAAAGGCGCTATTGTCAGCATTATGGCCTACATATTTTTATCCTCTATGAAAATCATCATCAGTTATATTACCCTCTCTAGCGCATTACGCGCTGACGGTTTAAATAACTTAACGGATATCGGTGCTTCTTTAGCAATATTAATTGGTCTAAAAATATCTCGTAAACCTCGTGACCCAGATCATCCGTATGGGCATTCGCGTGCCGAACAAATCGCATCACTTGTTGCGTCCTTCATTATGGCAACAGTCGGATTAGAAGTTGTTATTAGTGCCATTCAATCTTTCTTAAATCCGAAACAAGCAGCGCCCAATGTACTCGCTGCATGGGTTGCTTTATTTTCTGCTGTCGTTATGTATTGCGTGTATTTGTATACGAAAAAAATTGCAGCACGAACAAAAAGTAAATCATTAGAAGCCGCTGCAAAGGATAATTTATCAGATGCGCTCGTAAGTATTGGTACTGTAGTAGGTATTGTCGGTTCTCAGTTCCAAATGCCTATTTTAGACCCTATTGCCGCTTTAATTGTCGGTCTTATTATTTGTAAAACTGCATGGGAGATTTTCGTAGAATCTTCTCATATGCTTACAGATGGAATTGATCCTGATAAAATGGAAGAATACGCTGATGCTATTGAGCATATTGGCGGTGTGGAAAACATTGTAGATATTCGAGCACGTATGTACGGGAATCAAACGTACGTTGATATTACAATTGAAGTAGATGCTCGCATGGATGTTGGAGAAAGTCACTGTATTACCGACAACATCGAAGCTATGCTTCGCAAAAAGTTTGGAATTTACCATGCACACATTCATGTTGAGCCAATGAAAAAAGAACCTATTATGACATAGGTTCTTTTTTTATGAACGTTTTATGGAATATAACACATAAAACGAGCCAGCTACCACCAGCTGCCCATCCTGCTAATATGTCAGATGGATAGTGCACGCCAAGATATATTCGGCTAACTGAAATAGATAATACAACAAAGCTTGCTATAAGAATAATTAACAATTTTTTATGCAACGAAATACGTTCTTCAGTAATTGTGACGTATGCAATAAATCCTAAAAAAGCAGTAGCATTCATCGTATGACCGCTCGGAAAACTATATCCAGTTGCAGTAACAAGCTGCGTGACATCAGGTCTTGCTCGTTCGTACCATAGTTTAAGCATACTGTTTAAATAACGAGATCCGTAGTAATTAATTGTTAGAAGCAACGCACTAAGCAACTTTTTTCTAACGAGAAAATACATTACAAGAATAATGAGTAATGGAAAATATATTCTTTTGGAACCAATAAAAGACACCCAAGTAAAATAGGTCGTCAAATAATCGTTTCGAAAGCTTTGAATAAAATGTGCGACTATATTGTCAAAGTTCTCAATACAAGCGGTATGATACGAAAGTGATAATACGACAAAACAAATGAGTAACGTAAAACTTAGCAAGTATAAATGTCGATATCGTTTCACATACATAACCTCACTATGCAAAAAAATGGAGCGGTTGTTTTAGTTTTCCTCTCCATTTCTTTTTTATGCATAGTTTATTAAAAAATATAATTATTAATTTTTTGCTTCATCTCAGGGATATCTTCTCTTGTTACAGTGAAGCGAATAACCTTCTCATCAAGATCAAGTGCCTCAGCGAATAAACCAGCTAATCCACGTGATTTTCTATCTACTTCCATAATTATTTCTAATCGGTCGTATGCACGTGGCAAAATTAATAATTCTAATTCATCTAATCTGCCGTAGTACTCTCCAGAAACCGGAATAAACTCAAATTCTTGTGCGAATGGAACTTGTTTACGTAATCGATGCGGTAATTCTTCACATTCTATATGACGTGCTTTAAACCCTAATTCATTTACACTATCTAAAACACTACTTAATAATGCATTAGGTAACACTTGAACGTAGTCGCGGTCACTTGGGTCTATACTACGTTTAATATCAAGACCTGTATGAATCCAAACCGTTTTCATACCAAGTGTAAGTGGTGCTTCAATTGGCATTGGAAAAGAAAATGGAATGTCAACTGTTTCATTTGGTTCTACAGAAAAAGGTTCGGTTAAGCGTACTCGCTCTAAATCATATGTTGCTGTTACTTTTTTATCATCCACTTCTCGTACATACGACGTCGATAATGTTAAGTAAATGCTTTCAATTTGTTGGCTAACTGAACCTCCAGTTATATGAACCTTTCCAACTATTTCTTCCCCAACAATATACTCATCTTTTTCAAGAACAGTATCTACCTTTGCACTTCCAATACCAACGCTTGCTAAAAACTTTTGAAACATGGAGTCTCCATCCTTTCTAAAGCAGAAGCTACATCTTGTTTTAAATCTTGTACATTCTCATAGTACGGCGTTTTTATTTGTAACATTCGCATAAGCATTTCGCGATTATAATTTTCCAAAGTTAATTCTTCGTACCATGGTTTTTCCTGTTTTTCATTAGATTCATATCCTGCATATAATAAAAATAATGAGAAATGACCGAGCGCATAAAAGTCGCTACGAAATTGAACTTCTCGCATCAAAGCTTGTTCACCTTCGTAAGTTGTAGCTCGCTCATCATCCTCACCTTTCCATTTAGCTAATCCAAAATCAATAATACTAATTTGATTTTCTTTCATTAATATGTTTGGAATGCGTAAATCTCGGTGAATAATGCCTTCACTATGAAACACCGATACAATTTCTAATATTTCATATAAAATCTCAAAAACTTCACGTTCTGTATATACATACCCATCTATGAAAATATAATCTTCAAAATTTTTACCAGGCATGTACTCCATCACAAAGAAGCTCTTTTTCTCCCATATGAAATGATCATATAGACTAGGAATTGCATGATGATTTAATGTTTGTAAAATCATTTTCTCTTGTTCAAATGATTTTCTACCAGACTCATATCTTTGTTTACTTTGTCTTAATTGTTTTAAGACTTTATATCTATTTATTTGTAAATCATTAACGACATATGTAACCCCATAACTGCCCATTCCAATTACTGATTCAATTTTATAACGCTCTGCAACAATTGTATTTTTTCGCAGTGGTCTATCAAATAATGCTAGTACACGACGCCATTTCATCAGCTACTTGAAAAGAAGCTACGGCTTTTACGTTTTCTTTTATAATGTTGATGTCCATAACCAGATGAACGTCGTTTATAATCGCTACTTGAATACGAGCGCCCTCTACGACGATAATCACTACTTGAATACGAACGATATTTTTTCTTTCCTAATAAAGAATCAATAATTTTTTTGAACATTCCTTCACCTCTTGAGTAAAATTTTCTTTTCATTATATCAATAATTATTGACTATATTTGTGACAGGTTTGTAAAGAGTAAAAAACGACGAGTTATGCCCGTCGTTACTTTCATTCATCCTCTTCATCAAAAACTTCATCAATCATGCATTTCTCTAATAAATACTCAAATGTAATATCTGCGAGATCTTCAATTTCTTCTCGTTTTGGGACGTACCCTCTTTCAATTAGTTGCTCATAAAAAAACTCCGCAATCTCTTCCGTATCAATCACGACTTCAATTTCCTTCATGAGCATCACTCCTTTATTTCTGTTTTATGAAAAAATCTCAAAATTATGTATATGAGATTAGAAAAATAGATTTTATTTTTTTATAGGTCATAAGCTTTGGACGAGATGCATACGATTGTAGTACAAGCTATTCAAAGGGGGAAATAATAATGGAAAATCAATATGAAGTAGGACAAACAAAAGAAGAGTTCATGCATGAAGATCAATGGGCAGACTCTCTTATAAAGTGGCTTTTTATTTTTTTAATAGTTGTAGGCATACCTTATACTGCATATGTTGTTGTTCAATTTATTCTCTCTTTCTAGTTAACTATTTTTTCTCTGTCAATTTAACTAAATAATTATGAACAACATCCATTACAATTTTATATTCTTCATCTTTAAATGTATCGAACAATAATTGATAATCGTTATAAATGTCAAGTAATCCATCAATGATTTCTTGACGATTCGTCTTAACACTCACTTTTTTCGAGTTGTTAATTGACTTTAACTTTCCTAAATCCAATTTATTCATACCTGCTTTATCTTGTTTCATTTTCTTCAAAATTGCATTTGCCGTTTGAGCATTGGCTAGTAACGTTAAATCTGATTCATCCGCTTCTAACCATTCACCATCCGTAATCCGTGACAATTCATAAATTGTATCTTCCCATGCGTCATTCTTATATCTCCATACTTCTGTACGAAAACCAACAATACGGAAAACGTCTTTATCATATCCAGTTACTTGCACAAGATCACCAAACGTGAAATTATAATTTAATTCAATCCACTCCGTATCGCCCTTTTTCATATCTTGCTCTGTAACGTGCTGCAGCGTTTGCTCTACGTAAAATCCATCGTGATTATTGACTTCGTATACATAAACTCCATCTAAAACCTTCATATTTGTGATTTTCCCAACGGTTCCATATAGCGTAATCACGACTATGTCCCCTACGTTGTATTTAGGTTGTTTTTTTCTTGCCATCTCTATCTCTCCTTTTTTTGACGTCGTGATTTTGATATCAGTATATGCAACCTACATAAAAACGCTTATCACAGAAGCTTATATTCATAAATTTTTTCAATAAAAATTATAATCTTATAAAATTTACGTTACACTCAAAAAAAAGCTAGTAACTAGACTAGCTTCAAATCAACAAATTTCGTATAAAAAAACATACAGAATACTTCACTTTAAATAAAGTAATGTATTCTGTATGTTTTCAAATAGTTTTTATCTATCTTGTATGTATAAATCCCAGGCTTCATCAAATATAGACATACTTTCTAGCATTCCGCTCAACTCTAAGTATGAACTAATTTCATCATAGTCTTCAGATTGCTTCGGAAAACTTAAATCATCATACATCGCCTCTGCTAAATCTGAAATTTCATTTCTAAATAAAGCTGCACGATGCTTCATCATATAATGGTAAAATGTCTTTTTCAAAAATATTCCCTACCTTTCTAACTTGGGTACATTATACAAGGCAAAAAAGAAAAAAACCAGCATAAAAGCTGGTTAAAAGTCGAAATAATTTCTTTTTAATAGACGCGGTCTTCCCATTAATTCTTCATATGTTAGTTGTTTTGGTAAATCTTTCGTGTAAATTAAGAATAATTGATCTTCAATTTCTTTTACTGTATGGTCTGATTGATAGTCCATCCCGCACGAGGAACAAGAAATACATGGTGTCTCTTGGATTTCAATGGCTTTCGTACCATCTGGTAATTCCCAATATACAGTATTCAAGCTTTCTTTCGCTTCTGTACTGTCACACCACATACAATTCATACTGCATCACCCTCAGTTTTTTTGTCGTTTTCTTCTAACTTAGCCATTTGTGCTTGATATTTTTTATCTTTTAATTGATCGCGCTTATCACGTTTATCTTTTAAAGATGCATGCGTATCATTATCTTCGTAGTCTTTACGACGGTTCATACGCTGTAAGTCGTCTGGAACGAGGTTAAATTTCTTATCGCTCATAAGACCTGCGATACCAACATCTGAACGTTTTTCTTCGTAGTTCGGATAAATCTCTTTAAAGTATCCTTCCGCTCTTCCTGGAATATAGCTCTCTGGCTCTGGATACGTCGTAATAACACCTTCAAAGTTACGAAGTACAACTTTATCTGCACTTTGTGAGATTAAATAGTTTGGTTGAAGTGCAATTTTACCGCCTCCGCCTGGCGCATCAACAACGAATGTCGGAACAGCATAACCAGATGTGTGTCCACGTAAACCTTCAATAATTTCAAGACCTTTAGATACTGGTGCACGGAAGTGACCGATACCTTCAGATAAGTCACATTGATAAATGTAGTATGGACGTACACGGATTTTTACTAAGTCATGCATAAGTTTTTTCATAATTGGAACGCTGTCGTTAATACCAGCTAAAATTACTGCTTGGTTTCCGACTGGAACACCAGCATTCGCTAACATTTCACATGCCTTTTTCGATTCTTCAGTAATTTCAATAGATGTATTGAAATGTGTATTTAACCATACTGGATGGTATTTTTTAATAATGTTACATAAGTTTTCTGTAATACGTTGTGGGAATACTACTGGTGCTCTCGTTCCGATACGAATAATCTCAACATGCGGAATCTCTCGTAAATTTTTTAATACATATTCTAAAATTTTATCGTTAATTAGAAGTCCGTCACCACCGGAGATTAATACATCTCGTACTTGTGGCGTTTCACGAATATAAGCAATTGCATCATCTAATTGTTTCTTCGGTACACCCATTCCAATTTGTCCACTAAAACGACGACGTGTACAGTAACGACAATACATAGAACATTGATTTGTTACTAAGAATAGTACACGGTCCGGATAACGATGTGTTAGCCCTGGAACTGGTGAATCTTCGTCTTCGTGAAGTGGGTCTTCTAAATCATATTTTGTTTTATATAACTCTTCCGAAATCGGTACTGATTGCATCCGAATCGGACAGCGTGGATCATCAGGATTCATTAGCCAAGCATAGTACGGTGTAATGTTTAACGGGATCGTTTTCGTTGAAATTTTAACGCCCTCTTCTTCTTCAGGTGTTAAGTTAATCACTTTTCTTAAGTCATCTAACGTTTTGATCGTATTCGTTAATTGCCAAACCCAATCATTCCATTGCTCTTCAGTAACATCTTTCCATAATTCGATATCCTTCCAGTGACGATTTGGTTTGTATACATCATGTAACATTGCTATTCCCCCTTTTTATACGCTCATCCTTTATATAAGCAATAGTTATGCCAACTTTACATTGTTGATAAGTAAATGTGCGGAGAACCCTATTACATAAGCAAAAAAATATTTTTAAGCGTTGTATGAAATCAATACTTAACATCATATTCATTACTTTTTATATATGTAAACGCTCTTTTATTCGTGCAAACACACAAAAACCGCCGATTATTCGGCGGTTTTGTCGTACTTGCTCAGTTTATATTGAAGCGTTTGACGAGGGATACCCAACATTTTTGCGGCTTGTAATATATTCCCTTCCGTTTCAATCAACGCTTGATCTATTAATTCTTTTTCTGTTTGATGAAGTGCTTCTCTAAGTGGCATTATACCCTTCTTCTTCGAAAACTTCTCTTTCCGGAATGTACGTGGTAAACAATTGGCTGTCAATGTATTCCCTTCTGCAATAATAACAGCATGTTCAATCGTATGTTTTAACTCCCGGACATTTCCAGGCCACTGATAAGCTTGCAGTCTATCTTTCGCTTCCTCATCAATTTGAAGTACACCTTTTTTATAACTTTTATTATATTCTTTCAAAAAATAAGATGCTAATAATAGTACATCCTCAGTTCTTTCACGAAGCGGTGGGATATATAATGAAAATACGTTTAAGCGATAATATAAATCAGTGCGAATTTTATTCTCTCGTAAACATATTTCTGGAGGCTGGTTCATTGCGGTAATAACACGAACATCTACTTTTCTCGTCTTATTATCACCAATTCTTCTAATGACTCCATCTTCTAACACTCGTAACATTTTTGCCTGCAAATCAAGAGGCATTGAATTCAGTTCATCTAAAAATAATGTACCACCATCAACAAGTTCAAATAGCCCAGCTCTTTCAATCGCTCCCGTATAGCTTCCTTTTGTCGTTCCAAACAATAAACTTTCTAATAGCGACTCTGGTAAAGCTGCACAGTTTTGTGCAATAAATGGCTTGTTTTTTCTTTTAGAAGCTTCATGAATTGCTTGTACGAACAGTTCTTTTCCTGTTCCTGTTTCACCATATATTAAAACATTCGCGTCTGTTGGTGCTACTTTTTGTGCTAACTCTTTCGTCTGTTTAAACCGCGTATCATTTGTCACTATCGTCTCAAATGCAGCGTGCTTTTTAATCACTTTTTTTCTAGATGATCGCTTTATTTTCGACTGTAAGTCAACAATTGTGTCAGTAAGTTTTTGAATTGTAGAGTAATCCTTTGCAATTTCAACAGCCCCAGCAATATTCCCATCTATAAAAATAGGTAACGTCGTATTTACTGTACAAACATCTTCACCATTTAAATTTTGATAATGTTGTACCTGATGTACGATAGGTTTTTTTGTATCTAGTACTTTCATCAATGTACTCGTTTCCCTTGATAAAGACGGGAACGCTTCTAACAGATGTTTCCCTAACACTTTTTCAATCTTGGATCCATCGTGTTTTGCAGCTACAGAATTATAAAATATTGTAATTCCATTTTCATCTACAGCGTGTATAGCCTCATCAATACTGCCCAAAATCGCTTCAATGACTTCTTGTGTCGAAACTGCTAGCAATGTCATCCCCCCTCTTGCCGAAAATCCGGCAATTACATGCCGGATTTTCAGCACACCTATGTGCGATTGTAAGCATGACGATTCCGTTCTATAATTTTGACCAATTTTATATTTTCATTAGATAACTCGAAACTCTAATTAGTACAGCTTTTCGAACACCCAGCTCCACCTAACTGTTTTGCTTTACAGCCAAATTTTGAGACGGAAGTTTTACTGCTTTCGAATAACTAGATAGATCTTTCACCCATATATTCATATCTTCCAACTTATCGAAAATGTAGCAATTATTCGCCAGTCTTCCTGTATACGTATAGCCTAATTGATGAAAGGCAGCATTCATTCCGAAAGAAAGCGATCGAGCAATTGTATAGGAGCAGAAAATAGATCTTTCTCGAAGCTCTTCCTCTAATTTAATTAATAAACTTTTCATAAATCCATGTTTACGATATTCAGGTAAAGTAGCACAATTCGTTAATTCTGCATTCCCTTCCTTTATGTTCATTTCTGCAGATGCTGTACTAATAATTTTCCCCTCAAATTCATACACGTAGTAAATTGTATCGTCTTCTTTCATCGTCTGTAATACATAACTCGCTTCATTTAAAGGTGTCGGATACACTTCAAATACATTTCCGAAGACAGTTGCTAATTCTTCTGCATCTTCTTCAGTCGCTTTTCTCAGCAAAAATTTCTCTGGAACTACTTTTTCTTTTATTTCTTTTCCTTTTACACCGCTTAATATAGTATCTTCCTCAGTCCAATGCATACTATTTCGTCTTTCATCATTATTATATTTCACAAAAAAGTATGCATCGTGTCCTTGAAAATAATGAGGTATCGTTGCTTCCAACAAAAAACCGAAAGAGAGCCATGTTGAAACATGCTCTCCCTTTCCTTTAATAATACATTTAGTGAAAGAATGTTTCTCTGCTAGTTCGTCAATTGTCTGTATAATACTTTCAACATTTCCTGTATAGTGATCTACCCGGATACGTTTATTAAAATAATCTAAAACGCCTTCTACTGTATAACAATTCGTCTGTTCTCTAAAAGATTCATAGTATTTCATTTTTTCACCTCACACCAATCTAGTAATGTACATGCAATAATTTTTGCGGCAGCTATCATTTTATCAACTTCTATATATTCGTTTGGATAGTGTGCTACTTTCGTCTCTCCTGGACCAAATACTATTGTTGGTACGTTTGCAATTTGTGTAAATAAACCTCCATCAGTCCCCCACGGAGATGCTTCAATAATTGGTTCGTTCCCTTCGATTTCAACAAAGTTATGATGAAGTGTTGTAATGAGTTCATGATTTTCTTCTAATTCACCAGGAACCCATCTCGCTCCAAACCATTCTACTTCTACCGGATTTTCAACAAACCAATTGTCCACATCATTTAATTCAACAATCCAATTCTCAAACTCTTCTTTTGCCGCCTCTATAGTCTCATTCGGCGCAACACCGCATCTTCCTTCTAAAATTAATTCATCGGGAACAGAACTTGGCCAACTCCCTCCTTCAATTTTGCCAATGTTAATTGGAATTGGAATTGGAATTCCTTTAAATAACGGATCTGTAATTCGACTATTTCTTTTCTCCTCTAGCTTTCTTACATGTTCTATAACAAACATGCTTTTTTCAATTGCACTAACCCCTTCATAGCGCGTTCCACCGTGTGCAGCTTTCCCTTTTACACGTAGACGAAACCACATGGAACCTTGTTGTTTCGGGAAAAACTTCATATTAGTAGGCTCTGGAATAATGACACCATCTGCTTTATATCCTCGTAATATAGTTGCTAATGTCCCTGCTCCACCACTTTCCTCTTCTATTACACTTTGAAAATAGATGTCTCCTTTTAATTCAATACTAGATTCAATGATCGCTTCCATCGCAAGCATAAGTGCGACATTTCCGCCCTTCATATCCGTCGTTCCACGGCCATATATACGATTCCCTATTTTCTCACCGCTATAAGGGTGATGTTCCCACTGATTCACATCCCCTTCTGGAACTACATCAATATGCCCATTTAATATCATAGATTTCCCGTCGCCACTTCCTTTTAAAGTTGCTACAATATTTGGGCTATCTGAAAAACTTGTACGGGGTGATACAAAATAAGGATGATCTTTCATTTTAGAAAAGGAGGGCTCCCATATATCGAGATCTAAACCTAATTCACGTAATTTTTCAATCACAATTGCCTGCGCACCGCTTTCATCACCAGATACGCTCTTTTCTTGAATTAATCGTTTTAAAAATTTCACACTTTCCTCTTCATGGCTCTCAATATAATCACAAACTTGCTTTTTTAATTGCTCCATATATTACATCTCCCTTCATTCAATTACTAGTAAGTTAGAACTAATTTGAAAATCAGCTTCTGTATGTCGTTTTACATCTTCTACTGTGTATGGGCTCATTAATTCTTGTAATATAAGTCCACTCGGAGTTACCTCCATGACTGCCATATCAGTAATAATTAAATCTACACATTTCTTTGAAGTTAATGGCAATGTACACTCTGAAACAATTTTTGCATTTCCGTACTTATCAACATGATTCATCACAACAACGACCCGCTTCGCTTTTTGTGCTAAATCCATTGCTCCACCAATACCTGGAACACGTTTTCCAGGTACAATCCAGTTTGCTAAATCGCCATTTTCACTTACTTGTAATGAACCAAGAATCGTTATGTCTAGCAAACCTTTTCGAATCATCCCAAACGCTGTGCAGCTATCGAAATAACTCGCTCCTGTTATAAGAGAAGTTGGTAAACCTGCTGCATTACACAAATTTTCGTCTTCATTCCCTTTACTTGGCGTTGGTCCCATGCCCACGATTCCATTTTCCGCATGAAACATAACATTTATATCGTCAGGCAAATGATTTGGTACAAGCGATGGTATGCCAATACCTAAATTTACAATCATACCATTTTGTATTTCTTTCGCCGCACGCCTAGCAATCTTATCCCTCACTTCTACGCCCATACCCATTTCCAGTTCACTCCTTCCGACGGTACAATATAATTTACGAAAACACCTGGAACGACAATTTCCTCTGGATCTAAACTTCCAAGCGGGACTATTTCTTCCGCTTCTACAATTGTTATATCCCCAGCCATCGCTACATGAGGATTCATATTTCGTGCACTTTTGTCAAATACAAGGTTACCAAACGGATCTGCCTTTTTTGCATATACAATTGAAACTTCAGCAGTTAATGCTGTTTCAACTAAGTAAGTCTTACCATTCATTTCAACTGTTCGTTTTCCCTCTTCCACAATCGTATCAACACCAACATCAACTAAAACACCACCAAGACCAACGCCACCAGCGCGAATGCGCTCTGCTAATGTTCCCTGCGGAGAAAACTCAATTTGTAATCTTCCCTCGTTTAGTTGCCTTCCTGCATTTGGATTGGAGCCAATGTGAGAAGTAATTAGTGATTTAACTCTTTCATTTGTAACAAGACGACCGATACCTACATCAGGAAATCCAGTGTCATTTCCAATCAAATTCAAATTTGTAACGCCTTTTTCTAAAATTGCCTGTATTAAAGATGGAGGGGATCCAATCCCTCCAAATCCCCCAAACATTAATGTCATATCATCATGGAACAAAGAAATTACTTCCTCAATTTCTTTTAATTTACCGAATGTATTTGTAATAGTTGTCATGCGATACTATGCCCTCCTTTTTGCATCATCTCTTCCACACTTTTAGAGAAAATTGAAAGTAATTCATCTAACTCGGAATATGTAGTTGTCATTGGCGGTGCTACAAGCAGTGCACTATCTTCTTTTCCTGCTTGCCCTGAAACTGCTTGATATAAAAGCAGGCCGTTTTTAGCTGCAACTGAAATAAGCTCTGACGCTTTTGTAAACGGTTGCAATTCTACTCCGATTAGCAACCCTTTTCCGCGCACATCAGCAATGATTGTCGATTGTTGCTGAACTTTCTGTAAGCCTTTTATTAAATACTCTCCCTTTTCTGCTGTTTTTTCAGGAAGATTATGTTTCTCCATATATTCAATAACAGCTAAAGCCGTTGCTGCAGACAATGGATTTGCACTTAACGTATGACCGCTCATTACTGAACGTGATCCACGTAATATTGGTTCCATAACACGATCACTTACAACTGTCGCTGCCATCGGTGTATATCCCGCTCCTAACCCTTTACCAAGTGTCATAATATCCGGCTCTACGCCCCAATGCTCCATCGCAAACCATGCTCCAGTACGACCAAGCCCAGTCATTACTTCATCCGCAATAAATAAAATATCGTAATGGTCGCAAATCTCTTTAATGACTTTATAATAATCTTTCGGCGGAACAACCGCGCCTCCAGCTGCTCCGATAATCGGCTCAGCAATAAAAGCAGCAATATGCTCTGCACCAATTCTTTCAATTGATCTTTCTAGTTCAGTCGCACATGCCAGCTGACAAGTTGGATATACCTTTTGAACAGGACATCTGAAACAATATGGAGCTGGTATAGTCGGATAATCTTCCAAAATAGATACGAAACGTTGTCTACGTAGTGGATGCCCAGACATTGATAAAGCACCCATCGTAATACCGTGATAACTCATCCATCTTGATAAAATTTTATGTTTCCCTTGAATACCTCGCTCTTGAAAATGCTGAATTGCAATTTTCATAGCTGTTTCATTCGCTTCCGTACCACTATTTACAAAAAAACTCCAGTTCAAATCTCCTACACTTAAATCACTTAACTTCTTCGCTAATTTTTCAGCTGGTTCACTCGTAAACTGTGATCTATAAACGAAAGCAATCTCCTCAGCTTGCTTTTTAATAACGTCTGCAATCTCCTTTACGCCATGCCCAATACCTGCCGTAATTGCTCCTGACGAACCATCAAAATATTTATTGCCATTTTGATCATACAAATAAACACCTTTTCCATGTGAAATCATTGGATACGGCTGACCAACAAGTGGTTTAATTAAGTAATCGCGCATAGCGCTCCCCCATTTCTCCAATTTGTATATATATATGAAGAAAATTGACGTTTCTTTCATAAAAAAGAATCCTCTGCAAAAGCAGTGAATTTATCAAAAAACTATTATAAAATATACAAATGAGTGCTTAAAAAATTTTATAAAACAGAAAATTCAGAACTAAAAAACCGAAGACCAACCCTTTTCTATACGCCCAAATGACCCTCCTTTTTATATGAAATGACTGCATCACCAAATGTTTTTATAGCATAATGCCAGCTGTCCTTAAATACCGACATTCTGTACACTTCGACGGAACTCCCGTTAAACTCCTTCCTATTATCCTACTTTAAATTGCATATTTTAAAACAAATTTCGACACCCACCTTACTAATCAATTCAGATTCCTATTCATTATGTAAACTTTTCATTTTTAAACTATAAAAAAAGAACCGATTAACCACACTAATCAGTTCGTCATGACGCTCTCTTATGGGTTAATACTATCAATTGCTAAAATAAATAGAAAAATGAAGTTTACAAATTCATCCTACAGTCTATAACACAAAACCTTTTCATAACTTCATTCACAATTACTATCGGGATATCCCTATCCCGAAGTGGCACTCCTTTCCTCAGATTCAAAGTATCTTTCCTTTATAATTTATGTAGGACAATTATCACTTTGTATGTGTATTTGCCTATAATTAAAAAAATCCCTAGTTTTCTAGCGATTTTTGGACATGTATTCAATATGTTAATTGAAATGCACTTTCAATTTGGCATTTATTTTACTTTCGTACAGTCATATGTACTGCTTTACTCTGTGAAATTCTCGTAAGCACCAGCACCTCTTTATGAAAACATATTTGTTGTCACTTTTTAATTTTCCCTTTATAAAATCATTTTTTTTGCATAACCGCTTTCTTGCTTCGCATATAGTTTTAATGATGACAAAGGAGGAATGTTCATGTCTCAATCTGAAATCGAAAAATATGGACAAGAAGTTACGCAATACGAACAGCTCGCACGTTACTATCAGTTTCGTAACCCTAAAAAATATATAGAATTATATATGAAATATTACGATGCACTATCAAAACTTGTACAGGCGTATGAAACAAGAGACTCACAAGAAGCTGCTTTACCATCACATATAAGAATTTTTCATGCCGATCCAAATATACCGGCGGTTGACATTTTAGTAAACGGACAAAAGGTTATTAAAAATATTTCATTTAAGCAATTCAGCCCTTATTTATCATTAGTGCAAGGTAAATACCGTATAGATATTGTTCCTGTCGGAAATGAAACTCCAATCTTTTCAGCGTTGGTACCAATAATGGGAAATCATACTTATACTCTTGCTGCAATAAATAGTGATAATCACCTACAATTACAACCTATACTTGATAATACACATTTACCAGCTGGTCAAGCAAAAATACGCTTTGCACATTTCTCTCCAGATACCCCTGTTGTAAATGTAGATTTAAAAGATGGAGATCATTTATTTGAAAATGTACTCTTTAAACAAAGAACCGATTTTTTGCAAGTTAGCCCTGGTACAGCAGATATTGAAATTTCACTCGCAGATAATAAAAACATTTTATTGACTATACCGAAATTCAATGTTGAACCAAATGTTATTTATACAATTTCAATAGTAGGTTATTCAACTAAAGATCCTAAATTAGAAGCCGTTATACTCACAAATTAAAACAGTCTACACCATTCATTGGTGTAGACTGTTTATTTTTGAAATGCAATTTGAAATTCTGTCCAATCGTTATCTGATCGACACATAATGGATCCATTATGTTTTTCCACAATTTGTTTACATACAAATAATCCAATACCAGTTCCTAACTTTTTAGTAGTTACAAATGGTTCAAAAATCGTTTCTACATTTTCAGCTGGAATCATTGGTCCATTATTTTTTATCACAATTCGAATAGCTTGATCTTCTTCAAATACATCAATGATAATTTTTCGTTCTTCTTTCATTGATTCAAGAGCATCAATTGAATTCATTAATATGTTTAAAAATACTTGTCTCACTTCACTCCGATAACCAACAAGCGGAATTGGATACGGTAAATTCTTTTCAATCAAAACATTCGCATTGACCAAACTCGGATATAAGAATTGTATAATGTCTTGAAACAAGTCATTAAGCCAAAACCGTTCCGATTCATTCCACATTTCTTTTTTTGATACGAGTAAAAATTGCGAAATACGAAAATTTAATTGATCTAATTCATGCGAAATAATATCTAAATACGATAAACTCGGATGATCTGCCTTTAATAATTTGACAAACCCCATAATGGAAGTAAGCGGATTACGAAATTCATGTACAAAACTAGCTGACATTTGTCCTAAAATCGTCAGTCTTTCTTTATGTGTTTCGTTAATATATTGCTGTTTTTCCTCTAAATTCTTCGATATAATTTCCGAGTATTTTAAAACGGTATAATAAATTAATTTGTCAAAACAAGTATGTATTTTTGCCATAATTGGTTTCAATTCACGAGCACTAACATCTAATTCACACATCGCTTCGAAAAGTTCATTTCTTCCCACGTTTGCGTTATAAACAAAATCTCCAATATTCGCATCTGCTCCAGCACGTTCAATAGCAATTTTCTCACATAACGGTTGAAGATAATTTATATCTTTATCTTCCATAGTAAGTTCGATAATTAACTCTAGTAAATCCTCTCCATTTTGAACTACTTCTAGTTTAAATGGATCTTTTTCGGAAATTATCATTTTGTTTTTCCAGTTCTCTACGAATTGGTGCCTATTGTTTTTCAAGTGTGAACAAAATATTTCTTTAATATCCTTATCGATTGGAAAAACCTCCATTCCCTCCATTTCCATACGACGAATACCCTTTATATTTTGAATATTAACACAAAAAATACGATTCGTTAATAGATTTTTGTCACATTTTGTTAATTTCTGTTGATAAAATTATTTTTTCTTTCTTATTTAACTAATTGTATGCAAATCCCCTTTTTCCTTCACATATTTTCATTATTTCCGTAGTCAAAACGACTTTTTTTGCATCATTTTTAATTCTTGCGTACAATAGAAAATGAAAGGTGTGAAAAATATGGTAAATAAAAATGTGGAAGATTATCTCCAAGAAGGCATTTACGGCCAAAAGCAAAACAAACCAGAAGAACGTAATATGTATTTAACTACATTACGTGAGCGTGTGGAAATCGCTTTAACGATCGGTCAAGTAATGCAAAGTAATGTATACTCTGAAGTGGCGGGTAGCATGCGCCCTTCTCAATCATTACAACTCCTCCTAAATGGTGGCATTGCTTACCCACATTTATCAAAATACATTAAATTAGCAAACGAAAAAAATGTTCCTTTTACAATTGTTCAAAATAAAGATACAAAAACACCAATCGGTTTAGTATTAACTCATGCTACTGCTGTAGATAAAGAACAAATTTATGTAGAAGATACTATTTTCAAACAAGAAATGAAGTAAAAGTTACACTTAATTAAATAGTTACTAGCAGCGTAAAAAACGAGTATGGAATCGTAAACATTTCCTACTCGTTTTTTAGTGCAAGTTTTAAGTTTTTCTATTTTATTTTTTAATACATACTAATTTCATTTCTGTCATTTCTTCTATTGCATATTTAATTCCTTCACGCCCCGTACCACTTTCTTTCACACCACCATAAGGCATATGATCTACTCTGAACGTTGGGATATCATTAATCATGACACCACCAACCTCTAGCTCATCAATTGCACGCATTGCTTTAAATAAATTATTTGTGAATACACCTGCCTGTAAGCCGTAACGCGAATTATTTACTTGTTCAATCGCTTCATCAAATTCTTTAAATGTATTTACTGTCATGAGTGGACCGAATACTTCTTGGCACTGCACAGATACATGATTTGGAACATTTGTTAATACAGTCGGTTCAAAAATTCTTGCATCCCGCTTCTTACCACCGCATAAAACAGTTGCTCCTTCCTTAATTGCATCTTGAACCCACATATCAATTCGCTCTACATCTCTTTTTGAAATTAAAGCTGATACATCCGTTTCCTCAAGCAGTGGATCACCAACAACAACTGATTCCATCGCTTTCTTTAGCTTCGAAAGAAATTCATGCATTTTCGTTTCATGTACAAAAACACGTTGTACTGAAATACAAACTTGCCCATTATTAACAAATGCTCCCCATTTTACACGTTCAATTATTTCATCTGTTAACTCTACATCTTCATCAATGATAACAGCAGCATTTGAGCCTAGTTCTAACGTAACTCGTTTTAGCCCAGCCTTTTGTTTTATTCCGATTCCAACTTTTGGACTTCCGGTAAAAGTAATAGAAGCAACGTAATCATTTTTGACGATTGCCTCACCAACCGTGGAGCCAGGACCAGAAATGATATTTAAAGCTCCATTTGGCAATCCTGCCTCTTCAAATAACTCAACTAATGCATAAGATGATAATGGCGTTTGATCAGCTGGCTTTAATACAACTGTATTTCCGGCAGCGATTGCTGGTCCAACTTTATGCGCTACTAAATTTAATGGGAAATTAAATGGTGTAATAGCCCCTATAACCCCAATCGGCTTTCGGATTGTATATGCAATACGCCCATCTGCACCAGGTGCGGCGTCTAATGGCAATGTCTCACCATATATACGCTTCGCTTCTTCAGCTGCAAATTTGTATGTTTGAACAGTACGATCTACTTCTCCCCTTGCAGCACGTATTGGTTTTGCAGCTTCTTTTGCAATAATCTCTGCAAATTCTTCTCTTCTTTCATCCATTTTTTGTGCAACTTTCTCTAAAATAGTCGCACGATCATATGCAGATAATGTATTCATTTTTGTCATTGCATTTTTTGCAGCGGTAACAGCCTCTTTTACATCTTCTTCCGTGCCTTGTGCAATTTCCGCTAATGTTTCTTCAGAATATGGTGCATATAATGGTTTATACGTGTTTACAGATTTCCAATCTCCATTTATATATAAATGCTTTTTCATACTTCTTCTCCTTCCAAATATATGTATACAACAATACTTCACCTAGTGAAAGGTTTGACTTATGTCATTGTATCATAGCCCTTATCCCTCAAAAAACATTATGCTCAAAAAAACTCTGCTATATAGCAGAGTTTACGAGCTAATTTGCTCTTGTAACGAAATTTGTTTTTCATCTTCTAAAATAACAATCGATTCTACTATCTTTGTAACTTCTAATCTTTTTATATAATGTCCATCTAATTCTTTCACACAAAACTTATAATTTTCAATTTCAATGGAATCCTCTTCAGCAATCTCTATATTCTTCGTTAAAATCCAACCACCGATTGTATCAACACCATCATCATCAATCCCTAAACCAAATAACATATTCACTTCACTAACAAGTACTTTTCCCTCTAGTATCGTCTTCGTTTCACTAACCTTTTGAATTTCTGGCTGCTCATCCGTATCAAACTCATCCTGAATATCTCCAACAATTTCTTCCAGAATATCTTCAACAGTAACAAGTCCAGATGTTCCACCATATTCATCTATCAATATAGCAATATGTGTTCTTTCTTTTTGCATTTTTAAAAACAAATCATGAATTGGAATAGAATCGATAACTAAAATAATTGGTCTCATATATTGCTCTACTGTCTTCTTATTAACAGCTTTATGTTGTACAAATTCAGTAAAAATATCTTTAAAATTCACAAAACCTATTACGTGGTCTTTGTCGCCATCAACAACTGGATACCTTGTATATTTTTCACGAGACATTTTTTGCAAAGCTTCTTCAGCAGGCATCTCTTTACTTATAATATTCATTTCAGTTCGAGGTACCATTATTTCTTTTGCAATGCGATCATCAAATTCAAAAATTTTATTCACATATTTATATTCAGATTGATTAATCTCACCATTTTTATAACTTTCTGAAACTAACAACCGTAATTCTTCTTCTGAATGAACCTCATCATGTCCCTTCGGCGGTTTCAGCCCTAGCAGCTTCGTAATGATTCGAGCTGAACCATTTAATAGCCAAATGAATGGGAATGCAATACGATAAAAGAAAATTAACGGCTTAGAAACAAGTAAACTCACTTGTTCAGATTTTTGAATTGCAAATGTTTTTGGGGCCAATTCACCTATTACAACATGTAAAAAAGTAATTAACAAAAACACTAAAATTACAGCAAAAATGTCTGCTAGTTGAGTAGAGATATTCCAATTTGCAAAAAGCGTATCAAACATTTGCTTTAACGCAGGTTTACCAAACCACCCAATTCCTAAAGCTGTAACAGTAATTCCCAGCTGACAAGCAGATAAATATTCGTCTAAGTTTGTAATGACTGTTTTGACCGATGTTGCACGATTATTTCCTTCTGCAATTAAATAGTCAATTCGTGAACTTCTCACTTTAACAATTGCAAATTCTGCTGCAACGAAAAATGCCGTTAAAGCAATTAAAACAATCACTATACTTATACTATATATGTCCAAATACTTTTCCTTACTTACTTTGTAAGCAAGGAAGCCACCTCCTACTTAATTTTATTCAAGTGAAGTAAGCATTCTAATACTCTAACAAAATTCTACATTAGCAACCACCTTTTTATATATTATATGCATACATAAAAAAGATATTTATCATTATGATAATCTAATTCATTTACACTAGTCAAATTATTCTAAATGTTACGATAAAACATTTTTATTTAAACGAACTATTCTTCTCAACTCAATTTCGTGAAAAAACACTTTCTTTGCCGATTCCACACTTCTTTTGTCGCACTAGAAGGGAACTTACTTCATAGCTCGAAATCATTCAACAGGATATATATAGGAGGGATTATTTTGGAATATAAAACACCATTTATCGCAAAGAAATTAGGTGTTAGCCCAAAGGCTGTTGTCCGGATCGCACAACAATTAAATCTTACGATAGAGAAAAACAAATATGGCCACTTTATTTTCACACAAGAGGATGTCGATCAAATGTTAGAACACCATCGATTTCAAATAGAGCAATCTCAAAATTCTCAATCTACTCAAAAGGCTTCCTCAAATGAAGTTGAGGAATTAAAAACTCAAGTTAATACAATTGTTCAAAACATATTACCCAATGATTTTGAGCAATTAGCTGATCAATTAAACACTATTACGAGAAGACTTGATCGAATGGAAGAACAAATGCAAGATAAGGCAAATGATGTCGTCACGTACCAACTTTTACAACACCGTCGTGAAATGGAGGAAATGTTAGAGCGAATTCAAAAGTTAGAAGCTGCCCTAACGAAAGAAGAACCCATTTATATTACTCCTGATTCAAAACCAACATATGAACGAGAAAAGAAACCGAAGCGCCGCAAAATGATTTTTAGTATATTTGGATTATAATTTTTAGACCCTTATTAAAATAATAAGGGTCTTTTTTAATGAAGAGTTATATCCTATATAAATATTATTCTCTTTATTATACATATTCACTTCGCTTTATTTCATTAACATAATATTTTTACTGTATTCTGCAATTAATGCCTGTGCATGAGCATTCCCTTGAATCACATCACGAAATTCTTTTAAAGAATACAAATGCGTAACCCCTTTTCGAGCATGAATTCTTACTGGTACACCTTGTAAAGTATCATGAAACTGAAAAGGATTATCTATTGGTTCAATTGGAAAACCAAGTGTAAGTAAATACATATACATTCTTTTTGTTACTGCTGCAATGTACCATTCAGCTTTTGTTTCTAACGCATGTATAAATAAAATAGCTGTTAGCCTTTTGAAATGTCCTCTCCCACGAGACGTTTTCGAAATACTTAACTTGCCTATTTCATATACATTCTTCAAATCTTTTACTAAATCATTTTTAGAAAACGGATAGAAAAACTCAGAATTTGATTGTTCAGGTACCGTATACTTAATACATTCTACTGTACCAATAGGATGTTCATCTTCTATTAATAAAAATCGTGATGGATTTAAATTACGTTCTACGAACATTAAGTTTCTTTCTTCACAAAAATCTCCCCATAGTTGCTCGAACCCAAAATGTTCTTCCTTTGTTTGAACACGCTGGAACATATTTAACCGCCTTTCCCATCGCCGCTCTGTTTTTGATAACGCTTTCACTATCTATCATATAAGAACAAATCTTCGTATGCAACTAAAAATATTTATGACTTATTATATTCTGCAAAATGAATTAGATTCCAATTTAATCGACTTTTATCCCGCGCTCACATTCCTTTTAATAACACATTTGTATCACTTTTCAAATCTAAATTACATTATGTTTTTTTCCATACAGCATATAATTCTTCTTAATCTAAAGAAATCCTTTATGAAAAAGGATTTCTTTTACTTCTTAATGCTTTTTAACCATTTTTCAAAAATTTGTACCATCCCATGTTTTCCAGCTAATTTCTCTTCCCCTTGTTTCGTCTTATATGGATATAACTGCAAGAAAACACCGCATCCAGACTCAATTTTTTTACTATGCATATGGCTTCCTGGATATACACAAATGACTTCATAAATTGACCTTCGATAATAGACTCGCTTTCCATCCTGTTCTTCTACATACTTTATAGACCAGTACTTATACATTTGCTCAGTTGCTTTCGTATTTCCGACGTGCTGAAAAATATTGTACATTGGACTATACTTCACTTCAATAATAATAGAAGATTTATATACGTATTTCCCATCTTCTTTTACATAACAGTCTAAGCGAATATCTGGCTTCTTCGTATCCTCACCATTGTAAAAATTACTACCTTTACTTAATGCAATAAGAGGATGTGTTTCAATTAAGTCATTAAATGCGACATGCATCTTTATATCATCTCGTTCTAAAACTACTGTCGTTCCATCTTGTAATCCATCTACATAAAAATGTTCTTGTATTTGTTCACGGATAGAGTTTCTAGCTTCAAAACCAATTTGCTCTAAAATTGAAATAACGATAAAAAAAGCGTAATATTCATACACTAAAAACGTTGGCTTATAAACAAATAATAACGATGGAGATTGATCCGTATATTGCGGGAGTACTTCTAAATGATGTAGTAATTGTTGATGTGGTATCGGTAAATCATGTAAGTTCATGTTACTTGTTTCGGTAACTTCCCTCCAAAACGAAGAATGCATTAACATTTGAAAGTATTGTACATTTTCATGCACAATATGCGCCAATATTTTATATTCTTGTATTTTCATTGAGCTCTTTCGTAAATCGGCTTCTTTTAGTAAATGTATATTTTTATATTTTTGCTTCTCTCTATCAGTTACCGATCCATTACGCTCAATTGTTTGTATAATCGTTTTTACGGCTTGAAACTCTTCTGATTTTTTCTTTTTTTCTCTTTCTAAGATTTCAATTGTTTGACGTAAAAAACTTTTTGCTTCAATTAAATAATGATAAAATTGCATCGCTTTATATTTAAGAAATGCATTTTCCTTACTATTTTTTTGTTCCATAAACTTACGATTATAATGTTTGGCATAAGGTTTTCGTTCTGCCACTATAGTTCCTTTTCTTGTTGGCCTTCGCTCTTTTCCTTCCCATTTATATTCATTTATAAATTTTGAGCTTGATTCTATTTTCTTAAAGATTTGCTTTATCATTTTCATTTTTTGGGGTAACTTTCTAAGTAACACTAAATAAGAAGAATCCTCAATATCGCTAAGTGCAGAGAAGGTCTTTTTATAGTAACCTCTATCCAAAATCAACTCATTTAAAATTGACTTCACATAGTCTTGAATCATTTCAAATTGATCATCAAAAAAGTTTTTCGGTACGATTTGAAATGCGCCATAATACGTTGTATCTTCTATACGCACTTCAAAATGGTATAAACCACAGCGCCATGGATAAAAGAATTCTGTTTTCCCATGTTCATATATTAATACTCTTTGTTTTTTTTCATTTATTTCATATTGAGCCTCTTTTATATTTTTCTGTCCCTCATATACTTTATTCCATATAAAAGTAATATTCATTGGAATTTCATAATTGTACTGCAATCTTATTGGTTTTAATTCTTGTACTTTATAAATACATTGAACTAATGCTGTAGTAGATGTACAAAGACGATTTAATAAAATATAATCTCCTTTCCCCTCATTTCCAATGATTAACTTTAATACAAAAGGGAGCGTTTCATTCGTATCAACGATTTTTGTTTCGTAACGCCCTTCATTTTGCATATCCATACAGCTCCAGTTCTCTACGTTTTTCTCGTATATATGCTAAAGAGTGTTCAAATGTAGATACTCTGTTTGCAAGTGCAGATTGCAAAAGAGGTACTAAGGTCGCCCCCCTTTTTGCTTCTTCAGAAAGTAAAGGCCCAACCATCATTTCGGTCCCTCTGATTTTCGTCAATACACGCTGCTTTATTTGTAAATCAAACCCCTCTTCTCTACTGATCATATAGGTATGATTATTTTGGAAAGGTATGTTTTGCAAATAATTCGCAATTGCATTTGCACATCGGAAAGAAATTCCCTTAGACGCGTCATGTGATGACAATACGACATGCAACTTATCTAATAGCTCTAATTCTTCTTCAGAAAACACTTCAATCATCGCTTTATTTCTCATCCAATTTATCCGAAATTCTCCCGCTGTTACTTTCAAAGGTGGATGTAATACGACTTTCCCCTGTTCCATGTCCATCTCACAAAACGGAATTTTCTGTAACGTTATTAGGTTCGTTCGATCTAATAATCGATCAGAGAGCTCTTTTGTTGTTTCATCAAAATTCACAGTACCTACAAATATAATATTTTCTCCAATTTCAATTGTTGATGGAATTGAATTCTCTATGTCCTGTACACCCTCATACAAGTTTAAAATACGATTTTTTGTTTCAAGTTCAAGAACAGATAGAAACGGAGTAAACCAATGCTCAATATGAGACATGTTCATTTCATCAAAAACGATTATATACAGTTGATTTGGATTTTCTTTCGCCTTCATTAACGTCCTAACTAACTTCGTTTCACTTTCAATAAAAGTACCATTTGGATGAAGGTAACCAAGTAAATCATGTGGTTCTTGATACGATGGCGAAATCGGAATCCAAACCAACTCTTCCCCATACTGTAACCCTAATGCTTCTGCATAAGTTTGCACAAACCGTGATTTCCCAACGCCCGGTATACCACCAAGAATCGTTAACATATTTGTTTTTACACTTATATGGAAATTATAAATATCCGTTTCATCCAAATATAACCCTTTATTATGCACCATACTTTGTACATACTGTAAAAAAGACGATTCACGCTCATCCCATTCCCATTCATCTTTTTGTACTTTTATATCCTCTACTTCAACTAGCTTACCTTCTTCATGCATTCGTTTTTTTAATTGCTCATACACATAATCACTTACAAAATATAATTGATCTTCTACCGCTATTTCTACATACTTCGTCCAGTCACTGCAGTTTATATATTTACATTCACGTTTCTGTTCAAAATAGGCAATTGAGCTAATTGATGACTTTAGGGATATGTTTCCGTAAAGTCTTCCATCGTGCCACAATAATTCGGGAGGCTCAAAGTCTTTCGGAAATTTTGGCATAAGAAATGATAAATAACCGTTGCTAAGTTTTCGTTCTAAAGATTCTCTTTTTTTATTATTTGTAACTTTAGGTGCCGGAATCATTTTATAGCTGCTTGCTATTTCTTTCGGTTCTTCTGTACATATTAACTCCACGTATACATTTCCTCTTTCATAATAAAGACGAAACATTACTAGTTGCTTTTCTAATTTCCTCTTCTTTAATTCCGAAAAGATTTTTTCATTCTTTTTATTGCTACATAACCCTTCAAATACATATGGTTCATTTGTAAATTGTTCCTGTAAAGTGAATGGTATTGGCGATAAGCATTGTACAAAGAAATTCTCTCCACTCTTCTCTTTCTCAGCTTTTGTAAATTTCCCTAAAAATCTCATATAGTACATTCGTTTTATAAAACTTGGCTGAAGAGCTTTATGTAATTTCACCTTAGTCACCTTCTTTTTTCATACTATTCTTAGTGTATGAAAGAAACGAAAAACTAGAAATAAAAAACCTGACGTTATCCGCCAGGTTCAAAATAAAAACTTATATTAATGAGAAGGAAATGCTTTTTTCTCTTGTAAAATTGCATTATGAGCAATTTTCATTTTCGCAAGTACGTAACGTAATCGATCTTCAGCGTTTTCATCTTTACTTATTTGTAATTCCGCCAAATTTTCAACAGAACTTGCTAAATTTTCAATGACTCCTCTTAGTTCAGGATGATGATTAAAAAAAGATTCTTGCACTAATACTTTCCTTAACTCACTAGCTAAATCAATTATTCTAGACAACTGTTCTTTTTCTTCCATTCTCATCCCTCCTGAATATCTTATGTAGTAAATATTCTCTAAACAAAGAAAAAAGCCCTTTAAATGAAAAGGACTTTTTACATTTTTATATTTCCAGTTAATAACATATATATGGATGTGATAGCCGCAACAATAATTGCCCACATCACATACTTCTCTGCACCTACAAAGCAACGGTTCCCTTGTTCTTTTCTTGCAAATGTGTAAACAATAATTCCAATTCCATACACAATTGAAACGAGTAGTAAATTCTTTAAACCAGCTGCATAAAGAAGCCATACAGAGTAAATAGAAGCAATTAAAGCTAACGCTCCATTTTTTAATTTAGCGTCTTTTAGCTCGTTTGTAATGACTAATTTAAATTGGAATAACGCTGATAATAAATATGGTAATAAAATTGATGTTGAGGCAATGAAATACATAATTTGATATGTTGATTCCGAAAACAAAACGATGATAAATATAGTTTGGGCAACACCATTTGAAATCCATAATGCCATGTGCGGTGTTTGCTTTTTATTTGTTTTCGTAAAGACTTTCGGAAATACGCCATCTTTTCCTGCCACATGAGAAATTTCAGAAACAAGTAAAAACCAACCAATTAATGTACCGACAAGTGAAGCAACTAATCCGATGTTAATCGCAACTGCACCCCATGGACCAACAACGTGCTCTAATACATGCCCCATTGAAGGGGTTTCTAACACAGAAAGTTCGCCTCTTGTCATAGCTCCCATTGACAGGACAGAAATTAAAATATAAATGGACATTACTAAAATAAGTCCCAATACTGTTGCCTTTCCAACATCTCGACTATTCTTCGCTCTTCCAGATAATACAACTGCTCCTTCAACTCCAATGAAAACCCAAAGTGTTACAAGCATTGTATTTTTCACTTGACCAAGTATAGCGGAAAGTGAGATCGTTCCTTCTCCCCAAAAATCATGTGTAAATGTGTCCCAGCGAAAGGCTGTTACCATTACAACAATAAATAAAACGATTGGAACTAACTTCCCTATTGTTGCAATCACATTCATAATAGAAGCTTCACGAATTCCAAATAAAATTAAAAAATGAAGTGTCCATAATAAAAGTGATGCCCCAACGATAGACGCAACATTATTTCCTCCTTTGAAAATTGGAAAGAAATAACCTAATGTACTAAACAGTAACATAATTGTTGCGACATTACCTAAGATTCCTGCTAGCCAATATCCCCAAGCACTATTAAATCCAATATATTCACCGAAACCAGCACGTGCATAACTATAAATTCCACCTTCAAGTTCCGGTTTTTGTCTTGCTAACGTTTGATATACGAGCGCAAGTGGAATCATTCCCATCGCTGTAATACACCAGCCAATTATTATTGCACCACTGTTTGCTCCTACTGCTAAATCATGCGGTAAACTAAAAACACCGCCACCAACCATTGTTCCAACTACTAATGCGATTAATGGAAAAAATCCTAACTTCTTTTCTATTTGTACCACCCCATCTGTCATTCTAGGTGTTATGTTCGTTCAACTATTAAAGTCACCTTTTTCTCTAATAGACGTTTCTCTTATATTTTTTCAGGAAAACATTACTTATTCTAAAAGAAAATGAGCAAAAATGGAATACTTTTTTGAAAAAATGTATAAGTATGCACAAAAAAACCGCTCATTTTGTAATGAACGGCCATTTCAAACATATAAATTTGTATATTTCTTGTAAATTTAACGAAGTAACTTCTCTTTTTGTAAAAATTGTTTTGCGACTTCTTCACTACTTTTACCATTTACGTTAACTTCATAATTCATTTTTCGCATTTCTTCATCTGTAATCTTTCCAGATAATTTATTTAATACCTTTTCAAGTTCAGGATATTTCTGTAACGTTTCTTTTCTTAATAATGGTGCTCCTTGATAAGGTGGGAATAACCCTTTATCATCTTTTAGCACTTTCAGTCCGTATTGCTCCAATTCACTATCTGTTGAATATGCATCAATTACGTTAACATCTCCAGATTCAATTGCGCTATAACGCAGCTTCGGCTCCATCGTTTTAACATTCGAGAACTTATAGTTATATAATTTTTGCATTCCTTTATAACCATCTTCACGATCAGCAAATTCCAATGTAAATCCTACTTTGGCTTCCTGCGCAACATTCCCTAAATCAGAAATTGTATTTATATTCTTTTGATCTGCTATTTTTTTCGGCATGGCTAGTGCATATGTATTGTTATACTCCATTGGCTTCAACATAATCATATTATATTTCTTTTCCATTCCAATGCGAGCCTGCTCATATACTTCATCACGATTTGTACTCTTTGGTTCTTCTTTCACGAAAGTAGATAAAGCTGTTCCTGAAAATTCTGGGTATATATCTACTTCTCCTGATTTCAACGCTTCAAATACAAATGCTGTTTTCCCAAGACCTGGTTTTAATTGTACGTGTAAATCTGTATCTTGTTCAATAAGCTGCTTATACATTTGAATTAAAATTTCAGGTTCTGATCCAAGTTTGCCCGCAATAACAATATCTTTCTTTTCTGTACTCCAAAGAAATGGAGAAGCAATCATTATACAAACAATACATATCGTCAATATAACACGCTTAGAAGAGCGTTTCGGTCGTTCAAGTATGCGAAGTACTATATCAAAGAATAAAGCGAGTAACGCGGCTGGTACGGCCCCTAAAATGATAAGCGCATGATCATTTCGATCTATACCTAATAGTATAAGCTTACCGAGCCCACCTGCACCAATGAGAGCTGCTAATGTAGCCGTTCCAACAATTAATACCATCGCTGTACGAATACCAGCCATAATGATAGGCAATGCAAGAGGAAGTTCTACCTTCCACAATCTTCTCCAACTATTCATCCCCATAGCTTTCGCGGCTTCTATTAAAGATTCATCTAATTCCCTTATTCCTGTATATGTATTTCGTAAAATAGGTAATAGTGCATACACAACTAATGCGATAATCGCTGGAAGTTTTCCGATTCCTACTAATGGAATTAATAGTCCGAGTAATGCAAGTGATGGCACTGTCTGCATTACTGCAGAAGTTCCTATTATAAATTCAGCCATTCGTTCTTTTCTTGTTAATAAGATGCCAAGTGGCACCGCTATAATTACTGCAAAAAATAATGAAATAAGCGATATTTGTAAATGCTCACTTAATGCAGTTAGTAATTCTATTTTTCGTTCTTGGAACGTTTGTATAAAATTAGTCACTGTTTAGCCTCTTTCCTTCATTTGTTCAACAATGTAATTGACAATGTGACGACTTGTTAACGCTCCAATATATTGACCGTTTTTTTCAACTGGAACGACCTCCTCATCACGCACACGAACTAAAGCTTCTTGTAAAGAAGAATGTAATGATAGCGCCTGCCCTTTTAATTGCACACTTTGATCAAGCGGCAATACATCTGCTACACTTTTCCCCTCATACCAAGTTCGCCCACGATTTCCAATGAATTCCTCTACAAATTCATTTTTCGGATTATGTATAATTCCTTCTGGTGTATCTAGTTGAACAACTTTTCCTTCTTTCATAATACAAATGCGATCTCCAAGTGATAATGCTTCTTGCATATCATGTGTTACGAACACGATTGTTTTTTGAATCTTTTTTTGCAACTGTACAATATCCTTCTGAAGCTGTTCCCTACTTAATGGATCTAACGCACTAAATGGTTCATCCATAAGAACGATTTTCGGGTTTGCGGCTAATGCTCGCACGACACCGACACGTTGCTTTTGTCCTCCTGACAATTCATCAGGCATACGATCTCGATATATATCCGGCTCTAATCCAACCATATGTAACAAGTCATCGACGCGTGCTTTAATTTCTTTTTTGCTCCATTGCCTCATTTCAGGAACAACTGCAATATTTTCAGCGATTGTCATATGAGGAAACAAAGCAATCTGTTGCAACACGTATCCTATATCCCAACGTAATTCGTTTATATTATATTGTTGAATATCTTTTCCATCGATTAAAATCGATCCTTCAGTCGTTTCGATTAAACGATTAATCATCTTCATTGTCGTTGTTTTCCCGCATCCACTCGGACCGATGAGAACAAAAAATTCTCCCTTTTTAATTTCTAAATGCAATGAATCCACTGCTTTCGTGCCATCTTCATACGATTTTGACACATGATTAAATTGAATCACAAATACAACTCCTTTACTGTTGTTTCCTTTATTTTGATGGAATATGGCATTCATTTCAAATGATACGCTTTTAAATTAAAAAAGAGCTCACATTTGAGCTCTAACGGTCGAACAATATTGTTTTCATTATAGCAGCATATTCGCGAACATACATTTTTCTCTTAGAACGAATTGGTGTTTCAGCAGCTAGTGCCTCCATCTTCATGCCTAAACGCTTTGCAATTATTTTCGTTCGATATAAATGATACGTATTACTTACAACTACTGCATGTTTCACATTATATAAATCCATACTAAACTTTAAGTTTTCATACGTATTTGTAGATTGATCTTCTATTAAAATACGACTCTCATCTATACCGCGCGCCATTAAATAGTTTCTCATGCTGTGAGCTTCCGGTATATCTTCATCTTCTCCTTGACCACCTGAAACAATTACTTTCGCTTCAGGATGGGAAAATAAATATTCCAACGCTACATCCAAACGATTTTGAAGAGATAAAGACGGTCTATCTCCAAATAACTTTGCACCCAGTATAAGAACATACGGAGAGTGATAGCTCAACTTTTCACGAGCAACTTTGTTCATTCGAAACGTCATATAAATGATGTATAGTGGCGGTAATAATAAAATGATAAGAAAGATCCATTTGTTCATAAATAAGTTTGCACTCCCTTTCTTTTTATTATATAGAAAAAGAAAGGGAGGCAGAAGTGTTTTTTTAAACGATTGATTTATTAGAAACATTCGCCGCTACTTTACGTTGTGATAGTACATAATAAATAGCGATTCCTAATGAGAAGATCAATATGCAGCTTAATACGTAAAACGGAAGCATTACTCCGGCTTTAGATACACCCGCTGTAAACAGCATTAATAATACAATTCGTATTCCAGTACCAATTAGGCGAAATAAGCTGTCTACACGTCCCATTACTTCGTTTGGAATTTCCTCCATCATCAATACATTTCTCGCCACTCTTGTACCCGCATTTCCAACTGCTTGAAAAATTGCAAGTCCATATAAGAAAATTACGGAAGGTTCAATAATCATTGCGGTAATTGAAATTACATAAATGAACATCGTCATAACGATTGAAACTTCTGTTTTTACATATTTCATTATGAGTGGAATACAGATTCCTGCAACAACCGCTCCGACACCGTACATCATCCCCTCTATTGCGTATACAGAGGCATTGGCTTTAAGTATATCCGAAATATAAACTGGTATTAAATAATTTGCCATCATAACACCTATAAACGGCATATAAGTGGCCAGTAAGAACCAAAAGAGCTTAGGACGTTTTTTCATAAAGTGAATTCCTTCAAACAATTGCTTCTTAAATGTTATTTTTCTTTTCACTTCTTTTTTCTTTACGTACGGTATACATAAGAAAAGAAAAAATGCTCCAGCAAAAGTTAACATGTCTACTAACAAAATCCACTTCAAAGATACAATTTCAATTAAGAAGCTCGCGGCCGCTCCAGAAATAACTTGTGTTAACTGTCCTTGTATTTCCATCGTTCCACTTAAACTTTTATAATGTTCTGCTTGAAATATCTCTTGGTTGAACGCAAATATTGTAGGATAAAATAATAAATAGTAGAATGATCCGGCTATATAAATAAGAATATAGTGAATAGAATGATAAGGTTGCCCAACAAA
The DNA here is from genome assembly GCF_001816185.2 of Bacillus sp. RZ2MS9. Lineage (NCBI taxonomy): Bacteria > Bacillati > Bacillota > Bacilli > Caryophanales > Bacillaceae > Bacillus > Bacillus sp. RZ2MS9. The sequence goes on along the minus strand of NZ_CP049978.1, from coordinate 2,180,451 downwards.
TCCCCATATAGCCATTATTCCGATTCCTTCGTTACATAGCAATAAAGATTTTCTTGAAAAACGATCAATACTTTGCCCAATGAATGGTGTTAATAAAAACATAATGAGGGTTGCAATGATAGAAACATAACCAAATGTTGTCTCTCCTCCACTCTCTTTAATTAACAGCCAAGGAATCGTTATCATAACAATTCCGGAACCAATAGCAGATAGACTATTGGCTCCTAGAATGTAATACAAGCGAGAATCATGATAAAGTGAGGACATATCATTCCACTCCTAGTTGTTTTTTCACCTCTTTATATACGCTCATATATGCTTTCAATTCTTTAACTACATCATGAATTAATGGTTTTGCATCTTCCCCAAGTTCACCATCTTGCACATGTAATCCATCAAGCACAACTTGTTTTGGAATTGCATTTGCATAAACACCTCTAGCGACCGTTCGCATGCTGTTTAATGCATTTATTCCACCTTTACCGCCACCAGCAACCGCTAACAACGCAACTGGTTTATGAATAAATTCACTACTACTTAAGTAATCTAAAGAGTTTTTCAGCGCACCGCTCATCGCATTATGATATTCTGGTGTACATAATACAACCCCATCCGCAGCTTTCACTAACGTTTTTAATTTTTTTACTGCCTCTAAATCACGTTGCGACTCTTCTCCATTGTATAAAGGTAACTCCTCAATTGCTAAATCATATAATTCCCCTTCAAATTGATCCGCAATATATTTTGCCACCACGCGAGTTCTACCAAATTTTCTTGGTGTACCGTTAATAACGACTAGTTTCATGATTATTTCTCCCCTTTGTTTTCAAGTTCTACTTATATATTATCAGAAATTTCTATACAAAACACAATATAAAGAGTTAACTTGTTTCATAAAATAGTATGATAAACAAAAAAGAACTCATACTTTCGTATGAGTTTCGTACAATTACTTTGATTCATCTCTCATGCTCAATGTACCTAAACTTTCATTTGCTTCAAAATGATTATATGCTTTTTCCGCTAATCTTTTCCGTTCTTCTGGTAATTCTATATATTTCATTACGTTTTCAATTATTTTTTCGTACGGAGTAAATACAATTCCTGGCCACTCTACCTCATCTTCTGGATTACTATTTTCGGAAATAATAAATTTCTTATTCGCAACTGCATAAGACACGCGAGGTGTTTCAAGAATTCCTGATAAGTAAAAATGAATATTTAATATAATTTTAGCTCTAGCAATCAATTCATTTCTAACAATTCCCCACGCATTATTTTTAAAAACTATATTTAAATTCGGGGCAATCGCTTTTAGATGATCAAAAATAGCTTGTCGCCTCGGATTAAGAGCACCTATAAACAGAATATCAATATCTTCAATAATCTCATCTTCAAACGCATCTTTTTTTATTTCCAAAGTTGGAGCATAGTTCATTTCTACATGTTTTATTTCTTTTCCTACCCCTTTTTGTTGAAGCCATTCTATATTTTGTTTACTATAATCCCAAATCACTCTATCTTTTAATAATATTAAATAAAGGGGATGCGCATATGGACTTCCTTCGTATAGCTGTTCTAAATTATAAATAATTGCATCTTTCGTAAGAAGATTCGGGTTATATGCGTATGTATGTGCTCCAAAAACAACTGTATTCTTTGCATTTTCCAGTATTGTTTCTGATATAATTACTGTATTTCCCTCCTGCTCCAACCGCCACTTTAAAGCTCGCGCAACATCTATGAAACTACCGTATGTCTTTGGGCATATAAAAAGACAATAATCATATTCTTTATTCAAATAAACTTCCATTAATCTTAAATTATTTTTATATAAATCTACATCTGGATGTTTAAGTACCAACTCATTTGCATGTTTTCTTGCTACTTTATATAATCCAGCATAATAAGCAGCAATGCATCTTCTTAATTCGATTCTTTCCCGGTCCTCATCTAATACATCCATATTTAAAAGAAGATTTGCGATACAATACGCTTTTAAATGATCACGATCATAATAATAGTCTAGTAGTGGCATCAATTCTTCATACGTATTTCCATGCACCGATTCTCCTAGTTCAATCGCCCATCGCATTAATTCCATGATTACTCCACTACTCCTTTAATCGAAAATGTATTTAATAAAATTTCGCATTATTCTCTACTATATTTGCTATATGAAATGGAATCTTTTCTTTTATCGATTCCAAATACTTTTGCGACACCGCCCCTAAATGTTTTTTATGAGGTATATAGAAAGCACTAATAGAAATTTCATAGTCAAATAAGTAATCATACACATGATAATCTACAAATAGTAGATCATCCTTTGGAAAAGGAATTTCCTTCCCTTGCAGAGCATACATCAAAGCAATATTGTTTTGAGATCGTAATCGATACAACCTTGCAAGTTGGTATAATGGTTCAGCCCGGGTTGGTCTATATTCCCAAGCTTTTTGAAAATAAAAAACAGCTAATGCTAAATATTGCTCTTCTTGCCCTTTAACAGTTTCTTTTTCATCAGCATCTGTCACTTCATTTTGTTTATTTGCTGAACGATTTGCTAACTGCTCATAACAAAATCCTATTCGCAATAACGAATAGAATACCTCTTCAACCCATCCTCCTGCTTCCACTCGTTTTTTATACCATTTAATTGAATTCTCAAATTGACTTAAATGAAAATAAGTCTGAGCTAAATAAAATAAATATCTTATATGCAAATCTGGCGTTGTTTCTGGGTCGTTTATTCCTTGTAACAACAACCTCTCATCTCTTTCAAATTTATCAGCTTTGCTCCCGCCATCTCCGGGATCATTCACGACAAGAGTCTCTAACCGAGCTACCCTCGTATTGTAATTCGCTCCAACTTTTGAACGATCTATATCCCAATACTCATGAGTAACACCGACAGATTTCCATGGTAAAGAAGCTTTCAAAAGACGTGTAAGCCAATATTTAATATGAACATCATATTGTAATGTAAGATAATGATCTTCCGTTAAGCTCGTTTTATCGAAATTCGGATCGACCTCTAAAATCATATCCGCATCTAATATTAATAAATAATCTGCTTCTGGGTATGTTTTTTGCGCTAACGAAACAGCTAAGCTTCTGTTATAACCAAAGTTTTTAAACGGCTCATGATGAACCGTCCCAGGTATCTCATTTTCCTTACACCAATTTTCAATAATTTCAGGCGTATTATCCGTCGATCCAGTATCACAAATAGAAACAAAGTCTACAATTGATTTTGTTGCATTTAAACATCTTTCCATAATTCTAGACTCATTTTTGACGATCATACAAAGACATAACTTTTTTTCTTTCTTTACAGACTTCACTTGCTCATTTCCCATTTAACCACCTCATATTTTATTAACACGCTCTTCTCATATGTAACAACATTTCTTAGCTATACTGATGACATAAGCACCCTTTTACTATTTATGAAAACTTCATTTTATTTATTCTTACTTTTATGTTGAGATATATTTCATGCAGCGCTTTATATTTGATACAATCAATACAAAAAAACATAATGCGGGAATCCGTACATTTCAAAGTCTAAGAGGAGGTTATTGTCATTTGTGACAAAAAAACAATGATTGATTGGTATTTTTAAATTAGTAATTTCTTAAACTATAAAAAAGAAACTTGCGCTTATGCACAAGTTTCTTTTCAAAAACATCCTTATTTTTTCACAACTTCATGTCCACCGAACTGATTACGTAGTGCTGAAACTACTTTTCCATGGAATGTATCATCTTCCTGAGAACGATAGCGCATAAATAATGACATAGCGATTACTGGTGCTGCAGCTTGAAGTTCAAGTGCAGTTTCAACAGTCCATTTTCCTTCTCCTGAAGAGTTCATTACACCTTTAATGCCATCTAGTTTCGGATCTTCTGCAAATGCTTTTTCAGTTAAGTCCATTAACCAACCACGGATAACTGATCCATTCGCCCATACTTTTGCAACATCTTCATAATTGAAATCAAAGTCACTCTTATCTAGTACTTCAAATCCTTCAGCGATTGCTTGCATCATGCCGTACTCAATACCGTTATGAACCATTTTTAAGAAATGACCACTACCAACACGGCCAGCATAAGAATAGCCATTTTCTACTGCTAAATCTTTAAATAAAGGTTCTAATTGGTCGTAAATTTCTTTTTCTCCACCAACCATTAAGCAAGCACCGTATCTAGCTCCTTCTACACCGCCTGATGTACCGATATCTACATAATGTAATCCGAAGCTTTTTGCTTCTTCAGCACGGCGTAACGTATCTTTATAGAATGAATTTCCGCCTTCAATAACGATATCACCTTCATCTAATAACGGATAAACATCTTTTAGTACTGACTCTACAACTTCTCCTGCAGGCACCATTACCCAAATTGTACGAGGAGCTTCTAGTTCAGCGATCATTTCTTTTAATGTATGACGTGCAGTAATTCCTAGTTTTCCTGCCTTTTCAACAAGCTCTTTATTTACATCGTATACAACTACTTCATGCTTGTCTTCATATAAGTGTTCAGCTAATGGGAATCCCATTTTTCCTAATCCAATTAAACCTAGTTTCATATTAATCAATCTCCTATTCTATACAAATATATTTAATATCGAAATTAGCCCAAGTGCTACTACAGATAATATAGTCTCCATTGCAGTCCATGTTAATAATGTTTCTTTCACAGTCATTCCGAAATACTCTTTAATCATCCAAAATCCTGAATCATTCACGTGTGATAAAATTAATGACCCTGCACCAGTTGCAAGTGCTAATAATTCAACATTTACACCTGGTGTGCTTGCTGCAATCGGCGCAACAATACCAGCTGCTGTCATCATAGAAACAGTTGCCGATCCAGTTGCAATTCGAATAAGTGCCGCAATTCCCCACCCTAATAATATCGGTGAAATATGTGATTCTTTCGCCATATCTGCAATTGTCGTTCCAATTCCAGAATCTAATAATACTTTATTAAATGCTCCGCCTGCACCAATCACTAACAATATGTTTGCAATAGGTCCAAGGCAATCATTTGTAAATTGTAACACTTTATCTTTTGAGAAACCTTTTGCATATCCAAGACTAACGAAAGAGTAAATGGTTGCAATTAATAAAGCCACAATCGGATCTCCAATAAAGTGTAATACTTGTGCTAGTTGACTCGTTTTATTTAATGCAACTTCTGCTATTGATGCACCAAGCATAAGAAATACTGGAAGTAAAATTGTAAACAATGTATTCCAAAAGCTTGGAAGCTCTTTTTTATTATCTTTTTCAATAAATTGCTCCGCTATATCTAATGGTACTTCCTTATGTATACGAGCACCAATCCATTTCCCGTAAAGTGGACCTGAAATAATTGCAGTTGGAAGTCCGACAATTAACGCATATAAAATTGTCTTCCCCACATCTGCTTTAAAAATACCAACTGCCGCCATTGCCGCTGGATGCGGTGGCACTAGTCCGTGCACAACGGATAGTCCTGCTACTAGCGGAATACCAATTGTAATAAGTGATACCCCAGTTTCTAACGCAATTGTAAATACTAACGGAATTAATAGTACAAATCCAACTTGGAAAAATACCGGAATCCCTACTAAAAATGCAACGAACATCATCGCCCAGTGAACTCGTTTCTTCCCAAAACGATTAATTAATGTGTTAGCGATACGTTCAGCACCACCAGATTCGGCCATCATTTTTCCAAGCATCGTTCCTAGTGCTAAAACTATTGCTAAAAATCCTAACGTATTACCAAGTCCTAGTTTAATAGAATCAATAATTCCTGGATCTTTTGGTGAAGTTCCAATTAAAGGCATTCCCATTGCTAATCCTACACCAATTGCTGTTAAAATTAATGCGACAAATGGATGCCATTTTACTACCGTAATAAGTAAAAGTAGTATGACAACTGCCGCTAGTACGATCCCAACTACCATTTCTCCCAATCCCCCTATTTTTTACGTTGGAAAGCAGCTATACAATCAAATTCTTCTTTCAAGCGATTGTAAAGTCGTTCATACATATAAAACATTTCTAAATATATAGCCGTATTTTCTTTATTCGGTACATGATGATGGACAATATCAATCCAATCCTTTACCTCTTCAAGAGAATCAATTTTTCCTACAGCATACAAAGCAACTGCCGCTGCCCCAAGCGCAGATGCTTCATGACTTTCAGGTACAAGCAATTCTTTTCCCATCATATCGGACAACATTTGTCTCCAAAATGCAGATTTTGCAAACCCTCCTGAAACTCGTATTTCAGTAAGTGGCCCTGTACAATCCCTGATTGCGAGTGCTACTGAATATACACTCATACAAACACCTTCCATCACTGCACGTATAAAATGTTCTCGCTTATGCTGAAGATTGATTCCAAAGAATGTACCACGAGCATTTGCATTCCAGTAAGGTGCGCGTTCTCCAGATAAGAAAGGTAAGAACAATAGCCCATCCGCTCCAGCTGGTACGCTTTCTGCATATTTAATTAATAAATCATAAGGATCAATGCCGAGCTTTCTTGCTACTTCTTGCTCTGGACTACCAAATTCATCACGTAACCATCTCAGTAATATTCCGCCGTTATTCGTTGGACCACCGATTACCCAGTGCTCATCTGTTAATGCGTAACAAAACGTTCTCCCTTTCTCATCTGTATTTATATTCGATGAGATTGTTCGAACCGCACCACTCGTTCCAATCGTAATTGCAGCCGCACCCGGTGATATCGCACCAACTCCTACATTTGCAAGAACCCCATCACTTGCTCCGATGACAATTGGTGTTTCTGCACTTATCCCCATCTTCTGTGCTAATTCTGGCTTCATACCTGATAAAATATATGTAGTTGGTACAGGGGTTGATAATTTTTCTGGTGACATATGTAACATAGTTAAAACATCTTTATCCCAGTTTAATGTTTCTAAATTAAATAACCCCGTAGCAGAAGCAATCGAATAATCAACTACGTAGCGTGAAAATAATTGGTAAATCACATACTCTTTAATGGAAATGAATTTATAGGCACTTGTATATAACTCTGGTTCCTCTTCTTTCATCCATAACAATTTAGAAAGTGGTGACATCGGATGAATCGGTGTACCTGTACGTCTATAAATTTCATGCCCATTCATTTGTTGTAATAATTTTTCTGATTGCTTCGTACTTCGATTATCTGCCCAAATGATAGAACGCGTTAATGGCGCACCATTTTCATCTACTGCAATTAATGCGTGCATAGCTGTACTAATACCGATTGAAGAAATATCTTCTGGTAATACATTACCTTTTCCAATGGCAACGCTTACACTTTTGTATACAGCGGCACATATTACATCAGGATCTTGCTCAGCCCATCCTACATTCGGTTGAATAATTGGGTAATCGATTGCATGTGATGCAATGACTTTTCCTTTTTCTGTGAACACAACCGTTTTTGTACTTGTGGTACCGATATCAATCCCGATTACTCTCCCCCTTGTTTCCATGCGAATCTTCCCTTCATTTCTAGCAAAATACGATTTAGTAAACCGTTTACATGAATTAGTATATAAAATATTTTTTCATTTATCAAGTTATAAAAAGAAAATTTTCTTCATATCAAAAAATAAATCCCCTCATTCCATTTCACTTATATACTACATTTAGCTTTTCCATGCGGTAAAATTACGTTATATTCGTTACGCAATACACCCTTTCCTCTCATTAACAACACATACATAGTCCTCCATACGTTCTACTTATTTGCTTGAAGAAAGAGTTGAAAAGCAATATTCATTTTTAGCGGTCACGTAACATCACCATCAAGCCAAGAAAAGTAACTAACCGCAGAATGAGAATTCTGTGCATTTTGCTCTTATTTATTGTTTTAGGTTCACTAGTCTTTTATCTTGATAAACATAGAGCGTGGCCCCCTACTATCACTTTTTTATCTTGTAAATATATCTTGCATACTATAAAACCGAAAGTATTTTTATTTTTCAGAAAAATAAAAACAATAACACTTAATTTATTGTATAATGTTGTAAAAAGATGTCGGAGGGATTTAATGTTAAATAAAATATCTCAATTCACAATTAAGCTTTCATCAATTCTTTTATCACTCTTACTATTATTAAATTTACCTTATTTATTTATCACTCAACAAGGATTTACCTTTCAACCAATTTATTTTTTTAATCAGACCGTTACTATGTTAAAACAGGTTTTTTCCCCTGAATCATTAGTGATTATAGGATCAGACCCGAAGTTTGGCCATTTCAAAAAAACACCATTATTTCCAACTGTTTTAGAACCTTACCTATATTCATTTACTATATTATTTTTAGCCTTTTTTCTTGCTCTCTTTTTATCATCTAGCATGGCATTTTTTTATTTTTTAGCAAAAGATTATATAAAAAAATGGATAAACCGAATTGTGTTCATATTAGAAGCTGTCCCTGATATGATGATGATGATTTGTTTGCAAATATTTTTCATATGGGTACTTCAGAAATTTGGGGAATCTCCTGTCACTATTATTTCTTTTAATGAAAATCGAGCTTATTTACTCCCTATTTTATCATTAGCTGTCTTACCTACATTACAAATGTTTCGGATGATGGTGTTATACATAAAAGAAGAGCAAGGAAAACATTACGTAGAGGTTGCATATGGAAAAGGCCTTTCATCAAGTTATATACTATGCATTCATTTATTCAAAAATATATCTATCCACTTCTTCCACCATTTAAAAACGATTTTTGTTTTCTTACTTTCTAATTTATTCATTTTAGAATTTGTTTTTAATATGGAAGGCATTATTCAATTTTTATTTAATAAGGCGTTTGTTTCACCTCCAGCTGCATTTATCACACTTGTTATGATTGTTTTACCATTTTACGCCATTTTCCAAATAGTCTCATTCATGATGAATAGATGGAAAAAGCAATTGAAAGGAGTATCATTATGAAATCTATTTGGAAATCAAAACGCTTTTTAATCGGCTTTACTTATCTATTCATACTTATTTCAGCTAGTTTTATTTATAGTTGGTTCTTTAAAGATAACATCCCAAAACCTCCTCAGTTACTTTACAATGACAATAACGAATTACTTGGAAAGGCCCCCTTTCCGCCATCGTTAATTCCACCTTTTGGATCTGATCGTTTTGGAGAGTCTATTTTCTTACAAATTGTAGAAGGAGCAAAATTCACTATTTTATTGGCCATGGCAATTAGCTTCTTTCGAATTTTATGCGGAACATGTATAGGAATCCTCTTAAGTTTATTTGCTCCAAAACTCAAGAGATTTTTCCAGTCATGCTCAGAAGTTTTTTATTATATTCCAACTCTATTTATCGCATTCATACTCATCACGCCCGTTAATATTATAATCACATCAAATGCTGATGGGGTAGATCCAAATATTTCATTTACGTTTTATCAAGTACTCGTACTTATTTTTGTCGCTCTGCCTACACTTTCTTTATACATATCCTCAGAGGTTGATGAATTTATGAAACAAGATTACATCTTAAGTTCACAATTACTGGGGGCTAGTCGTTTTCATATTATTAAAAAACACTTACGAGTCTTATTACTTGACCGCTTATTTGTATTATTTATGGAACATATCGTCCAAACACTCATACTCGTTATCCATTTAGCGTTGCTTAACATTGTAATTGGTGGCATACAAATGCGTGAACTCTATGACGGAGTGCTCAAACCTGTTTCTCTATCTAATGATTGGGCAGGTCTTATTGGATTAAATCGTAATGAAATGAATCTTTCATGGTGGATTATTTTTTATACTCTCGCTTCATTCTTTATTACGATTCTATTTATTAAGCTTATGACCATCGGGATTCAAGATGCACTGAAAGCAAGAGATTCGCAAATTGTAGCAATTCAAAACGTTCCAGATCATAAAAAATTTGTTAAACATAAAGATTCCTTTTCGTTTGCAAATAAAGTAAACCTTTAATCATTTCTCATTAATCAAGTATTAATTGGCATTGATATTAGTAGAAAATAAAGAAGATGATCCCTATTAAATACAGGGATCATCTTCTTATACTGTCTAACTTTTTTACATGTCCTTTGCTAGACTCATGCTTTTTATATTTAAAGTGAATTATTTGCAATCACAATTATGTTTTTTAAAATCAATTACCATACGCCCTTGAATTCTACCTTGTTCCATTTCTTCGAATACATTTTGTACTTTATCTAGAGAACAAGTTTGAACAACCGGCACTACTTTTCCTTCTGCCCCGAACATAAACGCCTCTTCCAAATCTTTACGAGTACCAACTAGAGAACCAACTACTTCAATTCCATCCAGTACAAGTCGTGGGATGTTTAAGTCCATTGTTTCTACTGGTAGCCCTACTGCAACTACTTTACCGCAAGCACGTACTGCATCAACTGCTGAGTTAAAGGCTACTTTAGAGACTGCTGTTACTACCGCAGCATAAGCGCCACCAAACTCCTCTTGCACAATTTTATCAGCAGGACCTTGAGAAATTGGATTGATAGTCATATCAGCACCAACTTCTTTCGCTAAGGCTAATTTGTCGTCATTAATATCTACTGCGATTACCTTTGCACCAAATACATTTTTAGCATATTGGATAGCTAAGTTACCTAATCCACCGCAGCCATAGATTACAATAGGTTGACTAGGTTTAATATCTGATACTTTAATAGCTTTATATGTAGTTACACCAGCACAAGTAATTGATGATGCTTGAGCAGGATCTAATCCTTCTGGTACTTTTACCGCATAATCAGCTGTAACGATACATTGTTCAGCCATACCACCATCCACTGAATAACCAGCGTTTTTAACTTCACGGCAAAATGTTTCTCTACCAGTTACGCAATATTCACAACGTCCACAAGATTGGAACATCCATGCAATACTTACACGGTCACCTATCTTTAGTGAAGTAACATCATCAGCTATTTTCGTAACAATACCTACACCCTCATGACCAAGAATACGGCCATCAGTGTTACCAAAATCATGATTCGCAACGTGTAAATCAGTGTGGCAAACTCCACAATACTCTACATCTACTAACGCTTCACCTGAGTGTAACGGACGTAATTCTTTGTCAATCACTTCGATGTTTGCTTTGCTGTTTTTATTAACCACTACTGCTTTCATATGTGATCTCCCCTTTAGTGTTTTAGCATTTTAATGAGTTTATCTCACAACTACTTTCTTCACTACTTTGGCTAGTTATTCTACCAAATTTAAGTGTTCAATCATCATTACATCTTCATCATAACATGACACTTCATAAACAACTTGTGAAATTATGAACAATATTTGAATTATTACACAAATCGGTCTTTATTTTAAATTTTTAAAAATGAGAGTTTATCATTGACTATAAGTAAGTCACATATTTCTAAAACAAAATAAATTAACAAACTTCTCACCGATAAAAAAGCTCTTCACTCAATATTTTCTACATGTAAACACTTAGTTTCACAGTAATATCCTTTGCCACCAACATAAACTTTTTCTATTTTATTTTTGCTATTGGTTGCTAATTTAACTAATATTTCAGAAGGCGAGTGTAAAGAATAACCTTGTTCAAATACATAGACTTCTTTTTTCAAGTAGTCCTGTTCATAAAGGTAGCAAGCTAATGCACCGTTCGAAGTTCCAGTCGCTGCTTCTTCATTGATGTCGTATAGCGGAGCAAAATTTCTGCATATAATTCGATTGTCATTAAAAGTATATAGATGCATCCCGACAACATTATAATACTTGCTGATTTCTTTAATTTTTTCAAAATTAGGTTGCAGTGCATGTAATTGTGTTTCGCTTTTTATAGGAATTAAAATATCTTTTAAGCCCGTGGAGACAATTTGAATTGGGTATTTATTTTCTATATCTTTACTATCAAAACAGTCGATGAACTCGTTTGGAGATACAACATCATAGAATATCGGTTTATTTTGTTCCATGAATATGATGTCATCTTTTATAGTAATAGTAAGAACACCGCTGTTCGTTTCAATCGTATAGCGATTCCTGAAAAGTTTATTTAAATGCATCAGTATCGCGAAAGAGCCAATTGTGGCATGACCACATAAATCAACTTCTTCTTTTGGTGTAAAATACTCAAATTTATAATCAGCAATTTCAGATTCTGATATAAATGCGGTTTCCGCATAGCCCAGTTGTTTGGCTATTTCCATTTTTTGAGTAGTGGTCAATGTATTCTCAATAAATACCACTCCTGCTTTATTTCCGCCTTTATGATCCTTGCTAAATGCACTTGCAACATAAACAGATATTTTCATAAGACACCTTCCTCACTTATAGTAAATTATAGTATAGAAAGCACTACATATAAATTCCATTGGATAAATTATCCCTAAAATAAGAAACAAACTATTTTTAGCATTTGAACTCTCCAAAAATAGTTTGTCTACAGTCTGAAAGCTCTTCATTTGAAGAGCTTTTTTTATATTCGCTTCATCGAAATCGTTTCACGTATACTTTGTAAATTTTTTAGAGTTTCCTCTTGTCGCTGCAACGACAACCCTACATACAAAGTATCTAATAAGCTTAACTGTGCTAATCGTGATGAACTTGCTTCTGTGCGGAATTCAGTCTCACGTGTTGATGTATATAACGTTATATCAGCAAGTTGACTTAATGCTGATTTCTTATAGCTCGTAATCGCAATAATTTTGGCTCCTCTTGCTTTCGCTACTTCTAACGCTTCAAGTAATCCTTTATTGCTACCAGAATGAGAAATACCAATAACAACTGAATTTTCCGAGAGTAAACCTGCCCCCATAATTTGAAAATGCGAATCAGTATGAGCGATACAAGAAATACCCGTTCTCATAAACTTATGATACGCATCCATTGCAATAATACCAGAGCCACCATTTCCATAAAACTCAATTCGACTTGCTTCTTGTAAGGCTCGTACAGCCTGCTCAAGTGCCGTTTCATTAAGCAAATGTAAAGTATCTTGCAGTCCTGTAATATGCGAATGAAAAACTTTTTTAGCAACAGTTACCATACTATCTTCTGCTGATACCTCTTCATGGATATTTTGCATCGGTGTATGTACAATTTCACGAGCTAATGTAATCTTTAAATCTTGAAAACCTTGCAAACCAAGGTTTTTACATAAGCGAAATATCGTAGCTTCGGAACTATTCGTAACTTCAGCTAATTCTGTAATAGATTTATGTACAACATCTTGTGGATGTTTCAAAATATGTTCGGCAATACTTCGCAATTTCGGTGATAAACCATTTAACGAAGCCTGAATCTTTCCAATCCCACTTCTTGTACCAGGCATAGCATATCCTCCCCTTCCATCGTAGTTTTATCCTGTAAAAACCGATTAGTTGAACTAATCATCAGTGGGGATGGTCCTCCACTGATTAGAGTTTCACTTTATTGTACCTAATTATCGAAAGAAGAAAAACCTATATTAGGGATTACTATAATTTTTAATTGCTCCTATGTATTCTGTCATACGATATAACAGAATTATTCATGCTTATGAATAATTCTCTCCATGTTTCACTGCGTATAATGCGGCTTGCGTACGATCATCCACTTCCAATTTAGCTAAAACGTTTGAAACGTGTGTTTTCACAGTTTGTTCTGTAATATGAAGTTCTGCTGCAATCTCCTTGTTGCTTCTTCCTTTCGCAATTTCGCGAAGTACCTCTTGCTCTCTTTTCGTTAACATTGAAAAAGGATTTTCTACTTCCTTCTTTACTGCAGAACGCCCCATTAATGCAGGTGTTACTTTCGGGTGAAAATTCGCATTTCCTTGATGTACTGCAATAATAGAAGCGACAAGTTGCTCAGGTTGTACTTCTTTTAATTGATAACCATCTGCTCCAGCTTCAAGTGCTGGTATAACATAATCTTGCTCTGAAAAACTACTTAATATAAGTACCTTTATTGTCTCATCATATTGCTTTAGACGTTTTGTTGCCTCAATTCCATCCATTTTCGGCATCGATACATCCATTAGTACGACATCTGGTCTTTCTTTTTGCACGAAATGTAATGCCTCTTCGCCATTTTCCGCTTCCCCAATAATTTCAAATTCTTCTCTCGTTTTCAAAAAGAATACAAGTCCTCTTCGAACGATATGATGATCCTCAACTAGTAGCAGTTTAATCTTCAACCTTATTCTCCCCTTCAAATCGGCAATTGAATTTCTATTTTTGTACCCTTTTTCAGCTCTGTTATAATTTGAAACGATCCCTTCATTAACTGAATACGTTCCTTCATACTTTTCAGGCCAAGTGCTGATTCCCTTACTTGTTCTTGTATAAATCCTATTCCATTGTCTTCTATGTAAAAATGTAACTGGTTATTTTCTATTTTCAAAAGAATATGTACCTTTTCACACGAAGCATGCTTTTTACAATTATGTAGCGCCTCTTGGCTAATACGCCATAAAACTTCTTCTATTTCATCCCCAATTGAAACCATCCCATCAATTCGAACTTCCACTTGAACTCCTAATAACTTCCCGTAATTTTGAATTGCTTCTGCTAATCCTTTCTCCAATCCTTCAGGTCTTAATTGCCAAATTAATAGCGTCATTTCTTGTAATGCTTCTTGTGATAATTCCCCAATATAACTTAACATCTCTTGCAATTCTCTATCTTGCGTCATATTCAGAGTACCTTTCGCTGTTAGCATAATAGAAAATAACAATTGTTTTACTGAATCATGTAAATCACGTGCAAGTCGATTTCTTTCCGCTACCACTACATATTTACGTTCTTTCTCAACTAATTGAATACGTTGTATTGTCGTTCCAATTTGAAATGCAATTGATTCTAATAATGCTAACTCTTCCTCAGAAAAATGAGTCTTATGAGGTGCAGCCACATTTAGTAGACCAAATTTTTCTGATCCAGACCTAAGCGGAATTGTCGCATGATGTGTAACATCTTCTGTCTCTCCCCAATTACATTCAATTGCATCTTCTATTCGCTTACATTCAATAATATTAGTCGCTTTTTCCAATCTCCCATTCACAAAACGTTCTACACACCAACAGTTTCCTTCACACATCGGCTTCTTCTTTTGCCACGTAAGAGCCTCTGGTAAATTTTCGTCTACAAGCATACTGTGCTTTCCACTTTCATCAATAAAGAATATCCACCCTGTTTGTAAATTCATTACTTGTAACAATGTATGCAACACTTTTTCTAACATATCCTGTAAGTTTGTTGCTTCATTTAATAATTCAGCAATTTCTTTTAATGCTTCTAAACGACGCATCTCTTTTTCTTCAAAGTTCATTCTCATCACCAACTACAATTATAACATTAAGAAATTTCTAAATTCTATAAATAAAAAAAGAACCGAATTCCTTCAGCCCTTTCTTTATATCAATCATTTTATTATTGTTATTCTATCCAATGTTGGAAGCAGAATTTTTGTTAACAAACGATTCTACTTTAGCTGTCCGATAAAGATTGTCCACCATGGATATGCTGTAAACCTTCAGTAGTAACAACCATATTCGCTGCTGGCATTTGCACTTGATTTTTATGGAACATAGACATTAATTCAAATCTTACTTGTCTAGAAGTTTCAAAATAATCTTCTGGCTTTATTAAACCTGTAATACAAAATTCATAGCCAACATATTTCAAGTTAGGATTTAAGTCTGTAACACCGACGTATTTAAATGGTTCAACAGCCTCATCCTCTACTCTATAAAGAGTTTGATTCAATTTTTCATTGCATATAACACATACTTCTTCTAACAATTCCTTCACTCTTGTTGGATCTTCCTGATAACTTACCGTGATGCGTTCAATTACACGCATCCATCCTTTATTAAAATTTTGTATCGTTCTAATCTCTCCGTGCGGGATGGTAAGTAGTTTTCCTGACCATTCACGAATTTGCATAAAACGAATACTAATCTCTTCAATAGTTCCTGAATTTGTTCCGTTAAAAGTTACAAAATCACCAACCCGAAACTCTTTGTCCGCTAATCTTGCAAAGCCTAATATAACATCTTTTAGCATCTGTTGTGCAGCAAAACCGATGACAACTCCAGCTATCCCTGCACCTGCAATAATACTTTTTATATCTACAAATTGGCTAATTAAATATATGATAAGACTGATGATAATGATATATCTAAAAATAGATCGAATTACACTTTGAATCGTCTGCTCTACCTCTTCATCAAAAAAGCTTGATTTCCTAAAAAACCAATCAATAATACGGTTTATTACAAAAGAAATAATGATTAAAACTAAAGCAAATAGTAAAAATCTTAAAAGTAAAAACTCTCTTACATAATTAAAAAATTCTTCCGTATACGTTAATACGCTCATTTAACCACTTCCTTACTAATTAAAACATTCATAATCGCCTAAGTTTGTTCCAGAAAAATCTATTATCCTAATCTAAAATGCCGCTACCCTTACTATGTATTTTGACTCTATTACTAATTCACTTTAAACAGTATGTCTAGCTGTTCTTTTTCCTTTCCCTTTAAATATACCCTTTTTAATAACCTAAGGGGGAGCAAATCGTGAAATTTTTTTATACGTTAAAACTTTATTCATCTCATTACGATTTCAACTCATTTATTCATTAACTACGTAAAAAAAGAGCTGAATTTATCAGCTCTTTTATTCGATATTAATTGTTGTCTTACTACTTTTTTCTTCTTTCAATTTTGGCAATTCAATTGTCAGTACGCCATCTTTATAATTTGCTCTAACATTTTCTTCCTCAACTTGTTTAAAACTAAAGCGTCGAGTTACAGAACCTATAGAACGTTCTTTACGAATATATGTGCCATTCTCATTTTTTTCTTCTACTTCATTATGATTAGTTGCTTGAATCGTTAATACATCTTGTTCAAAATCAACTTGAATGTTTTCTTTTTGAAAACCTGGTAAATCTGCTTTCACAGTATATTTATCAGATTGCTCATGAACATCTACTTTAAAAGTATCCATGTTCAGTGGCTTAAAGAAAGCATCTGTCATCCCTTCTAATAAAGAAGGCCCAAAATCAAAAATACCATTTTGACGTTTTGTTATCTCTGGAAATAAATTACGCATATTTTTTCCTCCTTATTATTTATGAATGAAAGATTATCTCTTTCTGCCTTTATTATAACATTTGGTCAAAAAAGGTCAAAGTTTTTGTTTGACCTTTTTTGATGTATATTTTACCAAATAAAACACATGAGATATTTGACATCTCTTACATTTATAAAGAGGAATATATTTATATAATAACGAATAGTTTATATGCTCTTATTTTTCCTTAATGAGGTTACCTACAATGGGGTATATCGAAGAAATTAGAGAAGTTGTCGGATCAAGACCACTCAATTTATTAGGCGTTGCGGTAGCTGTTTTCAATGAACAAGGACAAATAAAAGAGACCTTTTTTAAAGGCCTCTTTTTTCACTTCACTTCTGCATGTAGGCATGACTTAAAATGTCCAAGTGCATATTCATGCCCTTGTGCATTAAAAGATGCAACCGCCTTTTCATAAACAACAATTTTAAACCCTTTATTATAAGCATCTACTGCTGTATGAAGAACACAAATATCAGTACAAACACCTACAAGATGAACTTCTGCTATTCCTCTTTCTCTTAGCTTCATCTCTAAGTCTGTTCCTGCAAATGCACTATACCGTGTTTTATCCATGTAATATACATTCTCTGCATTTTTATATGTTTCGTACACATCTTGTAATTCACCAAACAAATCTCTTCCATTTGTACCAGCTATATTATGAGGCGGGAATAACTTTGATTCTGGATGATATACATCATTTTCTTCATGTTTATCAATAGCAAAGACAACGTAATCTCCATTTTCAATATATTGCTTCGTTATATGTACAATTTCCTTCTCAATTTCCTGTCCTGGTTTCCCGCATGTTAAAGCGCCTTTCTCAGCTACAAAATCATATGTATAATCAATATTTATAAGAGCTCGTTTCATTACTATCTCTCCTTCTCCTGTTTCACAGTAAACAATAGAAAATTTGTTATTATGACATCGTATGTACTATTCGACATTTCAAATGAAATACCTACATTTTTCTTGCAAAACTCACCTTAATCCGAGTTTATCATAAAGTGAAACTTTAATCATTGGAGAGTTTGTTCATCTCCAATGATTATCAGCCCTCATCAATCGTGCATTTACAGGCAGTTGATCTCCCACCTAATCTCCTCACCTATACCGAGTTTTAAGGTAAGGTCTTACTGCCCGTTAGTGCGGGATATAATAGATAAACAATGGTAAAACAAATAGCTCCTATTGATAAGTCATGAATTTGATAATTGAGCGTAGCTTGAATCATCTCTTGTATCGTAAACCAAAATACTGCCATCATCATACTTATCAAGACGATACGAATACACCGATTCACATCTTCAACCTCTTTCTCTGTCATAGTAGTAACAAGTGATTACTTCCTATTTAATCGTATTAGAAAATGAAATAAGTTATTCACTCTTGCACACTCTAGTCCAAACAAAAAAGCACACTACTTTTTGAGTAATGTACTTTTTATTCTTGTTAAGACGCAGGTTTTGTCTCAAATGTTGCTTGATTAAAACTAATAACCTTTCCTTTCGGGTCATTGTTTTCATACTGAACTGCAGTAATTGTATGACTACCTGTTTCCAGCGTTTTTTCTTTTAACTGCACTGTTGTCTGCGTTGTACTAGTTACTTGATGTTTATCTGTATACATTTGATCTACAAATACGAATGTTTCTTTATCACTTTGAAAATTAGAAAGTTCTAATTCAACTTGCTGAATTAACGTATCCTTTTTGATGAATACAGTCGGTATATTGCCGTTTTCAGAAGTACCATCTGGGGTAATAACTTTTACTTTCCCTTCTCCAATTGACATTGCTCCTTCAGGAAATACAACCATATTCTCATCACTTGCGTTTACAACTTGTTCTTCCTGTTTTGATTGCGCGTCCTCTTTTTCCTGTGGAGCACCGCAACCAACTAATAACAATACAGACAATCCAGTGATTATGAATTTTTTCAAAATTCATCCCCCCTGTAACTTCATTATAATTTATTATACAAAAATAACTTTTAAATTTTGAGACTACTTTCAACACTTTCATGAACAAATAGAATCTTGCTCACGATTAATGTATCATACTTTCCTTAATAGAACATTAATTTTTTTTATGAAATAAATAGTAATTCCCTCTTATCTATCATTTTAGCCCAACATATGAATTACATACCCTCAAAAATAAAAAGACATTGTTAGTTCAATGTCTTTTCTATACAGCAATTAAAAAACAAACGTTGTAATCTCATCTACTTCTTTTCTTGGAAGTTTCTTCGGTTTATCTTTCGGAAATCCGAGTGAAATAACCATATTTATTTGTTTTTCAGGCGCAATTTGTAAATATTGGCGCAGTTCATCTTGAGCTAGCAATACTGGCCCTGTCATTGGACAAGTACCAAGTCCCTTTGCATGTGCAGCTAACATTAAGTTTTGTGCCGCTAAACAGCTACTCTTAATGCCTTCTTCTTCCCAAACGGAATCTGGAACAAAAGCAATTGGATCAAATATCTTTTCACGGAACTTTGATTCATATGGTGTTGCCAAACATACAATTAATACTGGTGCCTCCGAGAAAGCTGTTGCATATGGTCCGAAAGAACGTGTAAGTAATTTCCCTGCTTTCTCTTCTCCATTTTCTGCTGCTTTTGCCGCAAGTTTATGTAATGCATCCCATGTCATTTGTTCAATTTCTTTAATCTTCTCTCGATTCATGATAACTAAGAATTCCCACGTTTGTGAATTCGTATCACTCGGTGCGTAACGAGCACAATCAATTATTTCTTTTATATCATTAGTAGATACTTCTTGATCTGTAAACTTTCTAACACTTCGTCTTCCGTGAATTACTTCTTTAAAATCTTCATAATTCATATATTAAATCCCCTTTTTACAGCGTTTTCAAAACTTGTCCTATGCTTGAATTATATCATGAAAAAAAGCCGGAAGAATACCAGCTTTTTTCTTCATGATTAATTTGTCACTTTAAACAAACGAATACTCTCTTCGTATGCAGCTTGTAGTTTTTTCGTAATTGGTCCTCTTTCACCAGCCCCGAACTGTTCATCACCAATTTGAACGACTGGGAATATTTCAAGTGGCGTCGCTGTAAAAAAGCACTCCTCAGCGTCATATACTTCTTGTAATGAAAACTCTCGTTCCTCTACATCGATATGTAACTCTTTCGCTAATGTAATTACGTAGTGACGTGTAATACCATGTAAAATGAAATAATCCGCTGGATGTGTAATCAACTTATTATTCTTCACGATAAAGAAATTGGAATGACACCCTTCGGTCACAATACCATCTCGTACTAATATTGCTTCTTGATACCCTTGTTCATTTATTTTGTTTTTGATCATGATATTAGGAAGCAAATTTAAAGATTTTATATGGCAAAACTTCCACCTGATGTCCTCTTCTACTGTCACCTTAATCCCTGCCTCCATTGAAGCAACTGGTCTTGGGAACGAAACAAGATTTGCAAAATATGTCGGTTGTAAATCTGATTCATATACATGATTGCGCGGTTGTGTACCTCTTGATATTTGTAAATATACATTCCCATCTTCTTGAAACTGATTTTTTTCAATCATTTGATATAACTCTTCTACTAATTCTTCCTTCGTAAATGGTGGAATTAGTTTTATTTCTGCCATAGAGTTAAAGAATCGTTCTAAATGTAAATCTAATAAATGTGGCTTCCCGTCATATAGTCTGAATACCTCGTATATACCATCACCAAATTGAAAGCCTCTCTCCTCTAATGGAATCATCGGCTGTTCTTCCTTCGTATTTACAATTCTTCCGTTAAATAAAATCCAATCTTTATGAGTAGCTTTCATTCTTCCCCACTCCTTTATCACATGATTGTTTTAATTGTACAACTTATCTACACTCAAAAGAAGGAATTTTCTGTATTTTAACAAACAAAAAAGTGCATCACTTATTTAAAGGGATGCACTCGACTATTCATTTACTTCAGAAAATATTTTTCAATATCATCTAACATAAGATTTGCAGCTACAATACCACCTGCTGTATTCCAAATCACTTCATCTACTTGGAATACTTTATTATTTTTAGAAGCCTGTAGTTGCTTAAAGAGTGGATCTTCTGTCCATTCCTTCGCTAACGAATTTCCTTCATTATTCTTATCTGCATCTTTATCAGACGTGAAATAGAATAAGTAGTCTCCGTCCATATTTGGAATCTGCTCTTTTGTAATTCCTTTTATCGCAAAATCATCTTTATCTTGTAATGGTGGTCGTTTAAATCCAATATCATTTAAAACAACACCCGAGAATGAGTTTTTTTGATAAATACGAACATCACCTGGCACGAAACGAATAATAGAAACTTTAGAATTCAATTTATCGCCTAACTTCTCTTTCATTCCTTCAATGCGTTTTTTATAATCATCAAGAGCTTTTTGCCCTTCTTTTTCTTTATTTACAGCTTTTGTATAAAGTGTAAAGTTTTCTTTCCAATCACCGCGTAATGTTTCTGCATAAACAGTTGGTGCGATTTCTTTTAGCTGATCATATATTTTTTCATGACGCATTTTATTTCCGATAATTAAATCTGGCTTAAGCTTCATTACAGCCTCTAAATTAATATCACGTTCAGTTCCTACAACTTCCGTGTTTTTTAACTCTTTCGCTAAATGAGGATACCATTCATCACCAGCACGTGGTTTCGTAGTCCCCACTGGCGTTACGCCCACAGCTAGGAGAGCCTCTGCGCCTTCATTTGTTAAAACAACAACTTTTTTAGGTGTACCATTTACTGTCGTTTCACCCATTGCATGCTTTACCGTATATGAATCTTTTGCTTTCGCTGATATATTATTTTCTTTTTTCTCTTCTTTACTACATCCTGCAATTACAACCATGAGTATCATAATGCAGAACATAATTAGTTTTTTAGTATGTATCATATGTCCTCCCTAGATGAAATCGATTATCATTAACATTTAAAGATTAATGTATCTTACATACATTGTCAATGTATATAAGAAAACTTTTTTAATATATACTTTTTAGATTCTATCCGCTTTTCTAATGTTTCTTTTTAAAATATAGTGCATAAGTATGAAAATAAATGTTGTTATTAAAATGCGCATCCTTGTTATACATAACAAGGATACGCATCCATATTGCATTATCATTTCAATTCCTAATATTGAGTATATTTAATATACGCTGGGTCATTATATACCCACTGATTTCCACCAAGGTTTAACCAACCATTTTCATTTATATATACTAAATAAGATTCTGGAGAATTTAATTGGCGGATAACTGCAGATGTAGTTGATGGACCACTTCTTAAATTTACATTCATCCCTTGTATATATGCAACCCCAATCGGGCTTCCATCACTATTGCTTGTCTTTACAAAATTAATGTACGAAGGATCATTATACACCCATTGTCCATTCCCCAAATCTAGCCATCCGTTACTTTCCTGATATACAACGTAAGATTCTGGAGAATTTAATTGACGAATAACTGAGGAAGAAGTTGATGGACCATTTCTTAAATTTACATTTTTCCCAAGAATATAAGCGATTCCCTTCGTTTGAGGTGTCGGTTGTGGGTTAGGAGGTTGTGGATTTGGAGCTACTCCAAAAATAGCTGCTATTCCATTTGCATACGCTTGACTTAGATCTTCAATAAATTGTGGATTTTTTAATAAATTTGCATCAAACGCTGTATCAATAAAAGCAGTCTCAGTTAAAATTGCATCCATTGCGGTTTCTCTTAATACCGCATAATTTTCTTTTTTTGCTCCTCGATCACGAAGACCATATTTTGTTAATACAGGATTGACAGCTGTATGCATTTTTTGTTGCTTTGCATATGCAGTGCTGCTATTGGATAACGCATTATAAATATAACTTTCAAAACCTGTACCCCCGCCGCTATTAATATGAAATGAAATAAAATAATCCGCACTGAAAGCATTAGCAATATTAGCACGTTCCGATAAAGAAATAAACACATCACTATCACGTGTCATTTTAATTGTAATTGGGTAATTTACCGTTAAAATGTCTCGAACGCGTCTAGCAATTTGAAGTGTTAAGTTTTTTTCTACTAAACCATTACCAACAGCACCAGAATCATATCCACCGTGCCCTGCGTCTATAACAAGTTTCATTTTATTGCCCCGCCCCTTTCTTGTAATATGTTTGCATTTCTACTCGTCCTATTTTATGTGAAATGTACAGGTTCTGTTACAATTGCAAATAAAAAAACCGCCTTATGTAAGGCGGTTTCTATCATCTTGCTTTAACCAATTTAAAATAAATATATACGATTGATAGTGAACATAACGTATGCAAAATAAAATAAATAAAAGTGCTATTCCAACACCACTATAAAGTAAACCAAACTTTAAAAAAACATTTACAAGTGGTGGAAAGTTCATTAAATTTTGTAATGTACTAAGCATACAAAACATAATGAAAAAGACAGGGATGTATTGTAATTCATACGGCTTTTTTTTCTTACTCATTCTTTTCCGAATGATTATATGACATAATTCTGCTACTATAAAGCACCCTCCAATTAATACAAGACCAGAAGTCATCGTCATACATCCACCTGCCTTATATTTATTGTATCGCATAAATAATCATCGTTATATTTTCTTTACATACTCTTCATCTTCTGAAGCAAAACCAAAACTCTCTATGAAAGACTTCGCCTTTTCTGTTAATTCCTCTTGTAGCACTGTTATTTCTTTCACATTTCTTTGTTTCATCATTTCTTCAAATGTAAAATACGTATTTGTACCATAACCGTAACCTTGATAATCAAAATGAATAATTAGCTGTGATAAAACAGCCCGTTCCTCTTGTACACTATAATCTATTACACCAATATATGTATCATCAACTTTCACACAGTACTGTACCTTTTTCTCACCTAAACTATGCGATTTAAACATTTCTTTAACAACGCTTTCATTTTCTACAGTAACTTTCTCAAACGTAATCATATGTTGTCCATCCTTTTACTATTATTGTATCAATAATACTTCCTATTTATGAAAAAAACCTTAAGACCGTATGCGATCTTAAGGTTTTTCTAATTAAACTAAGCTATACGCACGTTTTGTTTCTTCATGGAACTTATTCGTATCGTATTTATGCTCAACATAAATTTGGTGCCATACCATAAACGCAAGTACAGTCCAAATTTTACGGCTATAATCGCCTTTATCTGCACAATGTGCTTCCAGTAAGTTTAATACATACTGTTTGTCGATTAAATGCTCTGTCTTACTTTCGTTTATAATATTTATAGCCCAATCATGCATTTCGTCTTTTAACCAGTGACGAATTGGTACTGGGAATCCAAGTTTTTTACGATCTAATACGTGATCTGGAACGATTCCGCGTGCTGCTTCACGTAAAATAGCTTTCGTAGTTCCGTTAGCAATCTTAAATTCAGTTGGAATTTTAGATGCAACATCGAATACTTCTTTATCTAAGAACGGTACACGAAGTTCTAATGAGTTTGCCATTGTCATTTTATCAGCTTTTAATAAAATGTCACCGCGTAGCCATGTGAACATGTCAATGTACTGCATTTTACTTACATCATCATAATCTTTAATCTCGTTATACAATGGTTTCGTGATATCCATATAGTTAACACTTTCATTGTAATACTTCATTAATTCAGCTTTTTCTTCTTCACGGAAGATTTTAGCATTTCCATAGTAACGCTCTTCAATTGGTGTACATCCACGCTCTAGGAAGCTCTTACCTTTAAATCCTTCTTTAAGAGCACCACTTAATGCTTTTAGAACGCTCTTACCTGGGCTAGGAATGTAAGAGAACATTTTTAGTGAGTTTGGCTCACGGTAAATGTTATAACCACCAAATAGCTCGTCTGCGCCTTCACCAGAAAGAACAACTGTTACATGTTTACGTGCTTCTTTCGCAACGAAGTACAATGGTACAGCTGCTGGATCAGCTAAAGGATCATCCATATGCCAAATGATTTTTGGGAACTCATCCATAAATTCTTTCGCTGAAATGAATACGTTATGGTTTTTAACGCCTAATTTCTCAGCAGTTTCTTTCGCAACATCAACTTCACTGAAACCACGTTGCTCAAAACCAACAGAGAATGTTAAAAGATTTGGATTCATTTCTCTTGCGATAGAAGCGATGATAGATGAATCGATACCACCAGATAAGAATGAACCTACTGGTACATCACTACGCATATGCACTTTTACTGAATCATATAACACATCACGAATTGCTTGGATATGCTCCTCTTTCGTTGCACTTGAAGCGTTGAAATAAGGTTTCCAGTAGCGATGGATTTCCATCTCTTTACCGATTTCTTTTACGAAATAATGACCAGGCTCGATTTTATTAACATCAATTGTTAACGTTTCTGGCTCTGGACCATATTGGTACGTAAAGTAATGTTGTAGTGACGTTGGATTAACGCCTTTATCTTCCATCACATGCATAATACTTTTCTTCTCAGATGCGAAGAATGTAGTATCACCTTGTTGTGCAATGTATAAAGGTTTAATACCGAAGTGGTCACGTGCACCGAAAAGTTTCTTTTCCTCACGATCCCAAATCATAAATGCAAACATACCACGAAGGTAGTCTACACATTTTTCTTTCATATGTGCATACAATGCAATGATAACTTCTGTATCAGATTGCGTTGCAAACGTTGCACCTTTTTCAAGTAACATTTCACGTAATTCTACATAGTTGTAAATTTCACCATTAAAAATAATTACATATCGATCATTTTCATAAGTTAGCGGCTGATGTCCTGCCTCTAAGTCAATGATGCTTAAACGGCGGAAGCCAAATTGTACATGTTCATCACGAAAATATCCTTCGTCATCTGGACCACGGTGGAAAATCATCGTGTTCATATTTTCAAATTGATGTTTTTCTGTTTCTGAAAACTCTCTAGGGTTTTCACATAAACATCCTACAAAACCACACATACTTCTTACCCTCTTTCAGTTTTCATTCTGTCTCTATACTACTATATCAACCCTATTTATACTAGCATAATCAACTGAATATGGCGACCAAAAACTATAAAAAAATCACTCCATTTCACATTTTTAACAATTTTTTATGAAAACATGAAAACTAGGCACTCACCTTTCTCCGCTTTTGTCATATGATATTGCAAATTGATTTCTAGGAGGGAATACCATGAGTGAAGAAAAAAAAGATTCTTCTCGCCCACCGGTTCGTAATTACTTAAAGCAAATTGATGATTTCTTCGAGCAAACACCTCTTCGCAATGTAATCGCTGATTTAAATCATTTTTTCCAAAAAGGAAACCGTTTATTAACATTCCCTGTAGATTTATATGAAGTTGGTGAAGAACTCGTTGTTACAGCTGAACTACCAGGTATACAAAAAGAACAAATCCAAATTGAAATACAAAGTGAATACTTAAAAGTCTCTGTAAAAGAAGAGATACTTGAAGAAGAAGAAGAACAAACATCCCATAACTATTATCGCCGAGAACGTTCCATTTCAGAAGCATCAAGATTGATTAAATTGCCGTATTCAATTAATAAAAAAGCGGCAAAAGCTTCTTATCAAAACGGCGTATTAGAAATTCGTGCGCCGAAACTTCCCCAGCAACATGACATTTTATCGATAGACTAATACAAAAAAAATAAGGGTGCTATGCACCCTTATTTTTAACCCACTAATCGCTTCATATCACGTATAATGTCTTCGTATGGCGTATTACTAATGCCACTATACTTTTTCATTACTTTTCCGTTTTGATCAATTAAATAAAATGATGTCCCATGCATGACCTGACCGTTCTCCGGCTTATCAACAAGTGATTGGAAATTATCTTTTGAAAACTTTGTAATATCTTCTAACGAATACCCCGTTAATAAATTCCAGTTACTAGTATCCTCTGTAAACTTTTGAATAAAAGCTTTCAGATTTTCTGGCTTATCAAGGTCTGGATCTACACTAAATGAAACAAACTGAACGTCTAATTTCTCTTCTTTTGCCATCTTTTGAAGCTTGGCCATATTTGCAGTCATTGGTGGACAAACTGTCTGACAATTTGTGAACATAAAATCTGCAACCCAAACTTTCCCTTTTAAATCTTTTGTACCAAATTGCTTTCCATCTTGATTTGTAAATTGGAAGGTTTCTAAATCCCAATTTAATGGTTTACGAAGCTTTGAACCTGATTCACTACATCCAGCAAGTACAAAGAGACAAAATACAACCATAAGACCAATTATTTTTTGATAACGCTTCATTTATAAACCTCTTTTCTCTATCCTAAATTTAAATAGGTTATGTTTATAATAACAAAAGTTAACACTACGAGAAAATTGTTTACTACATTTGTTCACGAAATCGTACGAATTTACGTATGTTACTTCTTTATTTCAAGCGAATTACTAGACAAAATATATTTTTTTACTATTATTTCTCTAAATAAAAGTGATAAAACTAATTTCATTGTTACTTTTGTAAATACCTCTCCCTATTTTTTAACAATTCCTTAAACATTAATCCATGTTTTACACTGTATTCCTTAACAACATTTCGGTACAATACAAATACAACGATTTTAAATGAGGTGATGTTCATGGCAAAGCGCTATGAAAATATGGATAATGTTAGTACAAAAAAATCAATTCGCTCTTTTTTACGCTGGCGTAAAGAACGAAAGCAAAACAAAAAAGATTTTTCTTTCTTAGTAGAACAATCACCCGTTAAACAAAGTGCATTTTTGCAAAGTAATGTTGAAAAAACGACTATCACATGGATTGGGCATTCCACTTTTCTTATCCAAACGAATGGACTTAATATATTAACAGATCCAGTATGGGCTAATAAATTAAAGCTAGTTCCAAGACTTACAGAACCTGGACTCTCTATAGAAGCACTACCTAAAATTGATATTGTCCTTATTTCACATGGTCATTATGATCATTTAGATTTTTCAACTCTTCGTCAGTTGAATGATGATGTTCTATATCTTGTACCTATTGGATTAAAAAAATTATTTACTCGTAAGAAATTTAAACATGTAGAAGAGTATAAATGGTGGGAAAGTACGATAATTAACGAAGTTTCTTTTCACTTCGTACCTGCTCAGCACTGGACGAGAAGATTCTTATTTGATATGAATACGTCTCACTGGGGCGGATGGATTATTGATAATGAAACGACTATGGAAACCATATATTTTTGTGGCGACAGTGGCTATTTCCAAGGTTTCAAAGAAATTGGTGAACGCTTTTTAATTGATATTGCTCTTATGCCCATTGGCGCTTATGAACCAGAATGGTTTATGAAAGTATCTCATGTTTCACCTGAAGAGGCCGTGCAAGCTTATTTAGATTTAAACGCTACACATTTTATACCAATGCATTACGGAGCTTTTGCACTCGCCGATGAAACACCTCGTGAAGCAATAACTAGACTTCGAAATAATTGGAATTTGCGCATGTTACCGTGGGAACAACTGCATGTACTCTTTTTAGGTCAAACTTTTATTTATAGTAACGCAACAAATGATAAGCAAATAAACGAAAAAATTGAAACTTTACATGTGTAACGTAATGACTGATTTTCTATATCCAACATATAATATAGAAAATCCTATAGTGAAACTTTAATTAGTGGGATTTCTTCATCCCCACTGATTATTTGCCTTCACCAATCAAGCTTTTACGGGCAGCCCGCTACCTAACCTCTTTGCTCCAGCTAAATTTGAGGTAGAGAGTTTTACTGTCCGCAAATAGCGGGATAAAGGGTGTTTTCTATGAATGAATATTTACAGACTCGCTATATCATTAGCGGTAGTGCCTGTGTAGCTCTTCTTATTTCTTACTTTCTATTTACATAAAAAAGCTACTTGAAATATATTTTCAAGTAGCTTTTTTATTACTCTGCTAAATACATAAATCCGATTGCGCCCGGACCTGTATGAGTACTAATAATAGGCGTTGTATAGAAAATTTCTGATTGAGCAAATCCACTCACTTTTTCAACCGCCGCTTTCATACTTTCAGCTAAAGGAATTGCTTTCGCATGCGGAATTGCAACAGCTTTTACGACTTTTCCAGCCGTATCTTGCTCAAATAACTTAGCTAATGTTTTTACAATTTGGCCTTGGCTACGAACTTTCGTTACAGGATTATAAACACCGTCTTCAAGACTAGCAATCGGCTTTATATTAAGTAGCGAACCGATAAACGCTTTTCCTTTACCGATACGTCCACCCTTCACTAAGTTTTCTAATGTATCCACTACTACATATAAACGAGTATTCTTTCTTACTTCATCTACACGTTTTAAAATTTCTTCTAGTGAGCGTCCGTCATTTGCCATTTTGGCAGCTTCAATTACTTGATATGCTAAAGCATGTGTAATAAATTGAGAATCAACAACTGTTACTTTTGTATCAGTCATTGATGCAGCGCTATTTGCAGTTGCTACAGTACCGCTCATTCCACTTGTCATATGGATAGAAAGGACTTCGCTTCCATCTTCCCCTAGCTTGTCATACATTTCTACAAATGTACCCATAGCTGGTTGTGATGTTTTTGGTAATTCCTCTGATTTAATCATTTCTTCAATAAATTCGTCAGGTTGTAAATCAACGCGATCTAAATATGTTTGTCCATTTACAGAGATTGATAATGGTAAAACATGAATGTCATACTTTTCGATTACGTCTTGTGATAAATCTGCCGTTGAATCTGTTACAATTTTAATTTTTTGCATACTATACTTCTTCCCTTTCCAATACGCTCTCCTTGTTATTATACTAGTATTCCCATTGCTTTCAACAATTTGGAACGAAATTTCATCAAATTAATTATATTTTCATATCTAAAATGAAAAAGACAGAGTTTACTAACCCTGTCCGTACTTCGTATCATGCATTTTTTTCAAGGGTATTTGTTTTATATACATTTAAATAATCATTCCACTTCAAACAATTTTGTAAATATTCACGGAAAGAATACGAAAATCTTGGGTGTTTTTGTTTTTGAATTTTTGCAATAAATAATTGAAGACGAGACTGAATTAGAAACGATAATGGATGCTGTGCCTGTAGGACAGGGATTTCGAATATTTTAATGCAATCCCCTGTTGAATGAGTGAAATAAAAACTTTTCGTAATCACAATATCAATCCTCTTTTTCATTGGATTTTTGAACTTCCTCTACTTTGCGCTGTAACACGTTGTTTAAAGTGGAGTAAAATCAGACTTATATGATTTCTGTAGTCCTTATGGCTAGAAGATTTATACTCTATTCATCTCCACCTAATTCACCTTCCCGTCCTAAATATCTCTGAGACGGGAATCTCATTATCCATCAATTGTTTAATACATTTAGTATAAGCTTATAAAAGCGCAAAGTTTGTCTAAATTTTGGAGATTCTATAATTTTTTTCTTCTATATATTGTATACGTTTATAGCTATAGTATAACAAATAAATAAAAAAGTGCCTTTATAACGAGGCACTTTTCGACTGCATTTCTTCTCTTTTCTTTTTCCTCTTACTAACAACCTTTGATAACGCAATACTTACTTCATAAATACAAATAAGCGGCACTGCAACTAAACTATGAGATAAAAAGTCTGGCGGTGATATACAAGATGCAATGATAATTAATGCTACGTAAGCATACCTTCTTATTTTTATTAAAAATTCCGCCGTAAGTATTCCAATACTAGTTAAAAACATTACAACGACTGGCAATTCAAAAATCACAGCAAATGGAACTGTTAAATTAAGTACAAAATGAAAATACTTTTCTGTCGTAAACATCGTATTAAACATTTCATTACCTATCGTAGTTAAAAAGTGAAATAGAAACGGCATTACAATGAAATATCCAAAACATAAACCTGCGAGAAATAATATAGACAATACCGGTATATACATTATTGTCATCTTTTGTTCATTTGGATGTAAACCCGGTTTTACAAATAACCAAATTTGTATAGCAGCAAAAGGAATTGTACAAACGATAGCAAATACTGTAGCAATCGAGAAAAAAATCCACAATACATCACTTGGACCGAGAACAGTTAATTTCATTGGTAAATCTTTTACAAGCCAAAAATAAATATCCTTTGTAAAAGTAAATCCAATAATTAAAAATAGTACAAAGGATAACACCGTATATATTACTCTTTTTCGAAGCTCAACAATATGTTCTACTACGCTCATTTCCCGATCTTCCATCTCGTTCACCACACTTTATTTATCCATTACAAGGAAAATACACTACATTTTTTCTTTCTTTTCCTTTTCTTGAAATGCGTCATCTGTCAATTCTTTCGTTGATTTTTTAAACTCTTTTAACGTTTCCCCTAAAGCCTTCCCGATTTCCGGCAATTTTTTAGGTCCAAATAAAATGAGTACTGCTACTAAAATTAAAATTAACCCTGGAAAGCCAATATTTGAAAACATTTCCCCATCCCCTTTATTAGTAGTTTCCTTGTCCTACTATTACATAATTTTATTTTGTCAAAAAAGTTTGAAAACGTCAACAAATCCATTGTCTTTTGTCAAAAAAATTCAAAAATATAATCAATTATACAAATTTCATTTTCTATTGTTCTTGTGTATGATATGGTAAGGGAAATGACATATTATTTTATGATAGTAGAAAGGATTTGCATTATGACTGAAAAAATGACACGAATGACCCAATTTGTAAAAGAAGAAATTGCAAATGCAATTACACATGGTATCGGTGCCATTTTAAGCATCCCTGCCTTAATCATATTGATTATTCATGCTTCTAAGCACGGTACCGCATCAGCTGTAGTTGCATTTACTGTTTATGGTGTAAGCATGTTCTTACTGTACTTGTTTTCAACATTGCTACATAGCATTCATCATCCTAAAGTAGAAAAAATATTTACTATTTTAGATCATTCAGCCATTTACTTATTGATTGCTGGCACGTATACTCCTTTTCTACTTATTACACTTCGTGGCCCATTAGGATGGACGTTGCTTGCTATAATATGGACACTAGCAATCGGAGGTATCGTCTTCAAAATTTTCTTTGTACGTCGCTTTATAAAGGCTTCAACTTTATGTTACATCATTATGGGTTGGCTCATAATCGTTGCCATTAAACCACTTTATGAAAATCTAACTGGACATGGTTTTTCACTACTTTTAGCAGGTGGAATTTTATATTCTGTCGGAGCTATATTCTTCCTTTGGGAAAAGCTACCTTTCAACCATGCCATATGGCACCTGTTCGTTTTAGGTGGTAGTGCGATGATGTTCTTCTGTGTACTCTTTTATGTCTTACCTACAGCATAATAAAAAAGGATTCAGCTTACTATAAGCTGAATCCTTTTTTATTACTTATGTAATTGTGATGCGATAACTTCCTGTGTATGCTTCGTTAATTCTTTAATATCCATATTCGCATAATCTTCAGGTGTAATCGGCTTAGAAATTGTTACTGTTGCATGAGCTGGCTTCATACGATTTCCATTCGCTTCAAACATCTTATATGTACCATCTAACGTTACAGGTAAAATTGCTACACCTGACTTTACTGCAAGATGAAAACTACCAGCCTTAAACTCTCCAACTTCGCCGCCCTTACTTCTCGTTCCTTCAGGGAAAATTACGATAGAATGTCCATTCTTTAATAGTTCAATTCCATCTTTAATCGCTTGAAGAGATTGACGACGATCGCTACGATCCATAAATACACAATTCATAAGTTCCATCCAAGTTGGTACAACTGGGAACTTTTTAATCTCTGCCTTTGAAACGAATCCAATTGGTTTATTTAAGTAACCTAGTAAAACAGGGATATCCATATTACTTTGGTGATTACTTACAACTAGTACTGGCTTATCTTTCGGAACATTTTCAAGTCCTTTCACTTCTACTGCCCCTCCAGCTACACGTACCATTTTCTTACCAAACCAATTTGTCGTTTTATACACAGCATTGTCTTTTTCTTTTGGCGCCATCGTATTTACTTGTCTTTTAAGACGCCACATTCTCGGTGTAATCGCAATTACGATTAAAATTAAATAAAAGATTTTAAAAAACGTTTGAATCATACAGAACCCCCACCTATTATCATTCCGACCTTCATTATACTAGACAAACGAAGGAAAAAGAAGAAAAAAAGTCCAAACAGCAAGTGTTTGGACTTTTTAAGCATTCTATATTAGAAACGTTTTGCTAATTCACGAGCATTAGCAATTGCTGCTTCTTTAATTTCTTGTGCTTTTTCAGGGTTTGCATTCATACCTTCAACTGCGATATATTCAGTATCATTTACACCGACAAATCCTAATACAGTCTTTAAGTGATTGCGACCGAAGTCTACAGCTGCGTATGCTCCTTCAGAATATACGCCACCTGTTGCTTGAATGTGAAGTGCTTTTTTACCTTCTAATAAGCCGACTGGACCATTTTCAGTATATTTGAATGTTTTACCTGCGATTGCTACGTTATCTAAGTATGCTTTTACTACTGGTGGATAGCTAAAGTTCCACATTGGAGTTACGAATACATAACGATCTGCATTCATAAATGTTTCTAAGTTTGTGTTCATTGCTGCTACTTTTTGTTGTTGAACTTCAGTTAAAGCTTCAAAGCCTTCACCTGCTGCAAATTTACCCCAAGCAGCAAATACATCTGCATCAATTGCTGGTACTGTAGTGTTGAATAAATCAATTGTTACAACTTCGTCTTGTGGATGTTCGTTTTTATAAGCTTCGATGAAAGCCTCCCCTACTGCCATTCCGAAAGAACCTTCTGCTGAATTTGGATTTGCTGTGATAAATAGTACTTTTGTCATTGTATTCTCTCCCTTTTTTCTCTTTATCTTTAATTCAAGATTTGTTTTTTAAAAGTTAATAACTTACCTTATGTAAGTATAATACAAAAAGTTTTAATCAATGTCAATAAAAAATAGCTACTTTTTTTTCGTAAGTTAATGATTTACTTTGTTTCCTTAAAATTTAGTATACAGATATTAAGAATTCTTTCGTATAAAAAGGCTACCTCTACAACTTATAGAGATAGCCTTCTATTACATATTATTTTTGAAATACATGTTTTACTTTTTCAGCTGGAATATTACTCCCGCCTCTACCTTTTACATCTTCAATCATCATTGTAATGACCATATCTGGTGAATTTAAATCAAATGCAGCGAACCAACCTAGTTCTTTTCCTTCGGCCTCTTTTGATACTTTTAATTCCGCTGTACCTGTTTTTCCAGCAAGAGTCATGCCATCAATTTTAGCAATTTTCCCTGTACCATCTGGATCATTAATTACTTTCGTCATTGCAGTTTTTAATATATCCTGATTTCCTTTAGAAATTACATTTTCTTTCCAAGCTTTTGGTTGTTTATCTGTTTTAATAATATACGGTGACGGAATCGTTCCATCATTTACAATCGGCGCATACGTTAAAGCTAAATGAAGAGGAGTCATTAATACTTGTCCTTGTCCATATCCCGTATCTGCCATTTGAATATCATTTTTAATGCCGTCATTTGCAATTTTAGAAGCAGGGAATCCATATTCAATTGGTAGTTTCTCATCGAATCCGAATTTTTTCGCTCCACTCATAAACTTGTCTTTTCCGATTTTTAAAGCTTCTTGTGCGAAGTAAATATTATCCGAGTATTTCATCGCCTTATCAAAATCAATCGGATTTGCATCTTTCACACGCGTTACATAGTAATTACCCCAAGAAGAATCTTTTGTCCATTTTAATCCTTCAATTTTCAACTCTTCTTTTGGATCAATCGTTTTCGTTTCAAGACCAATTGCAGCTGTAATAGGTTTAAATACAGAACCTGGTACCGACAATTGTGTAAAGCGATTTGTCATTGGTTTTTTCGGATCATTATTCCAAGCTTCGCGTTGTGCCTTCGATGTCCCTCGTGCAATTATATTAGGATCATATGCTGGACTACTTACTAGTGCAATTGTTTCTCCACTTTTCGGATTAATTGCTGCACTTGAACCAGCTTCGCCCTTCATTTCATTATACGTTTTTTCTTGAACAACACTATCAATAGTTAAAGTTACATTTTCTCCATCAACAGCATCTGTTTTTGCTAAATTTTTAATTTCTTTTCCTTGCGCATCTTCTACAAAGACACGGCCACCTTTTTTACCGCGTAGCTTTTCCTCTAATACTTGCTCTAAGCCAGCTTTACCAACTGGGTCATCAGCTTGATAGCCTTTCTTTTGTAGCGTTTTTAAATCTTCAGCATTTACCTTTCCAATATAACCAGTCAGATGAGCTGCCGCTTCCCCTAACGGATATGTACGAACATTTACAGGTTTTGTTGAAACACCTGGTAAATCAATGTACGTATTTTGTGTTGCCCCTTCAGGCAAAATTCCAATTGGTACGAGATACCCTGGTTTTACCCATTTAGCAGCTAATTTTTGATCAATTTCTTCTACAGACATATTTAATAACTTCGCTACTGTTTCTTTCGTTTGCGGAGCAGTATCGCCTAACTTTTCAGGAATCAATCCGATTTCAGAAGCTTTCCCATTCGTTGCAAGACCTTTTCCATTACGATCGTATATTTCACCACGTTTTGGCTGTGTTGTCTGCATACGCACTTTACTATCTTTCGTCATGCCAGGGAAAATAAAATCAGGAGTCCAATCTATTTTCCAAGATTCTTTATCTCCATCTTTTTCTTTTACCATTTTTGCTTCATGACCAAATGTGATTTTACCACCAACTGTATCCATGCTTACTTTAAAAGGAACAGGACCTTCATCTTTTTTATCTTCTTTTACTTCCCCTGTTTCTACCTTTAAGTCTTTCACTTCGATACCAGAATAAATTTTTTCATATTTCTCAGTAAACTCTTTCTTTGAAATATCTTTTTTTGCATTTTTTGATAGTTGATCATACATATCTGCAAATTTTTGTTTATTCCACGCTTTTACATATGTATCAAACGCTTCTTGTGGTTTTTCTTCTTTACCACATCCAACTAACATGAATGTTAAGCAAAGAAAAAGAATCCCCCATATCTTTCTCAATCGATTCTCCTCCTCTTTCTATATTAGTACTTTTGAAAATTTTAGCATTTTTACATGCTACCTATCATTATAGCACTATCGAATCTCATCTATAAACTTATATTGGTGAATACAAATAAAAAGATTGATGTGAATTCTCACATCAATCTTTTTTATTATTGTTGCTTCTCATATACATGGTAATAATACGTATACGGGTTTTTTTCATCCGTTAAACCTTTTTCTACAAAAATCTCTTTCCAATTTGTCATATCCATTTCTGGGAAGAATGTATCTCCTTCAAATGCATAATGGATTTTTGTTATATATAACTTGTCTACATAAGGTAAAAAGAGATCGTAAATTTGCGCTCCGCCAAAAATAAAAATCTCTTCTTCATTTTTACATAGTTCAAATACTTCTTCTACAGAATGAACAACTTCACAGCCTTCAACATGATACCCTTCATTACGAGTTACAATAATATTACGTCTTCCAGGCAGTGGTCTACCAATCGCTTCATAGTTCTTTCTTCCCATAATAAGCGGGTGGCCCATCGTTGTTTTCTTCACGTATTGTAATTCACTCGGCAAACGCCAAGGTAAATTATTATCTTTACCAATTACTCTATTTTCGTCCATCGCGACCATAAATGAAACAATCATTTTTTCATCTCCTCTACAATTATACTGCAACCGGTGCTTTAATTGCTGGATGCGGATCGTATCCTTCAATCGTTAAATCTTCCATTTCAAAATCAAACACAGATTTCACATCTGGATTTAATGTAAGTTTCGGGAATGGACGTGGTTCACGTGCCAATTGCTTTTCTACTTGTTCAAAATGATTCGTATAAATGTGTGCATCTCCAATTGTATGAACAAATTCTCCTACTTCAAGACCACATTCATGTGCAATTAAATGTGTTAGTAGTGAATAACTTGCGATGTTAAATGGAATTCCAAGGAATATGTCACCACTTCTTTGATATAGCTGACAAGAAAGTTTTCCGTCCGCTACATAAAATTGGAATAATGTATGACAAGGCGGTAATGCCATACTCGGTACGTCTTCAGGATTCCAAGCAGAAACGATTAAACGACGTGAGTCTGGTGTTTTTTTAATCATTTCAATTACATCTTTTAATTGATCAAGTGTCTCACCAGCTGTCGTTTTCCAAGCACGCCATTGTTTACCGTAAACGTCTCCTAAATAACCATATTTATTTGAGAACTCATCATCTTCTAAAACGTTCTTTTTAAACAATTCCATTTGCTCATCGTACTGTACTTTAAATTCTTCATCTTGTTGTGAGCGAAGACCAAAATCAGTCATGTCAGGACCAGTATACTCATCACTTTCTACCCAGCTCTTAAACGCCCATTCATTCCAAATGTTATTATTATGCTGCAATAAATAGCGAATATTTGTATCACCTTTCATAAACCAAAGTAGTTCACTTGCTACAAGGCGAAATGGTACTCTTTTTGTCGTTAATAAAGGAAATCCTTTGCTCAAATCAAAACGCATTTGATATCCAAATACAGATACAGTTCCTGTCCCTGTACGATCTTCTTTCTTCGTACCATGTTCCATTACATGGCGGCATAAATTTAAGTATTCATTTTCAGCATGTTTCATATGTAGGAAAACCTTCTTTCAATCGTATATGGAATTTATCATAACATGAAAAATGGTAAATTTAATAATCTTAATTAATAAAATTTCTTGCGCTAATTCTTACAAAATTATTAACTTTCCATATTTTAAAAGGTTTTCATTTTCTATTACCGAAAGTATAGTGCGGTAGATCAAAATTTATATTTGGAGGTTAGAAATATGTCTAAAATTGAAACACCTGTTATGACTTCTTTACAAACCACGGTTGAAAAAATGATGAAGGATTTAAATGTTCCTGGTGTTGCTGTCGCTGTTATAAAAGACGGTGAAGTTATTCTTTCAGAAGGTTTCGGCTATCGTAATATAGAAACAAAAGAGGCTGTTACACCGAATACTCGATTCGCAATCGGTTCCTCAACGAAAGCGTTTGGTACACTTTCATTAAGCTTGTTAGCACAGCAAAAAAAGTTTAATTGGGATGCTCCTGTCCCGTCTTATATACCTAACTTTACTTTATCTGAACTACTTGCTAGCTCACAAGTTACAGGACGGGATTTAGCTTCTCATCGAACTGGAGTGAGTCGTCATGAGGCTCTTTGGTACAGTTCTTCCTTATCTCGAAAAGATCTCGTTGAAAAAATAAAACATTTACCACTTGATGCACCGTTCCGGACTGCATTTCTATATAACAACTTAATGTATGCAACAATTAGCTACATTGTTGAAAACATTACAAATCAAACGTGGGAGCAATACACTACAGAACATATTTTAGAACCTTTAAATATGAGACATACAAACTTCTCTGTTAACGATTCACAAACTACAGATGATTACGCTTTACCTTACATTGAAAATGACGGTGAAATAAAAGCAGTTCCATTCCGTAACATCGATACAGTTGGCGCTGCTGGGTGTATTAATTCCACAATTGAAGATATGGCAAATTGGGTACTTCTCCACTTAAATGAAGGAAAATTTGGAGATCATGAATTAATCTCCTCTGAATTATTACAACAAATGTATACACCACACAATTCAATTCCAGACCAACCGGTTTTATCACTCCCTGAATCTCCATTAAATAGTTACGGTCTTGGTTGGTTTATTAGCGCTTATCGTGGTAAAAAAGTGATTCATCATGGCGGTAATATCGATGGATTTTCAGCGCTTGTTTCATTCATACCAACAGAAAACATAGGCCTTGTCATTTTAACGAATGCTGGAGGAACATTACTTCCTACTTATCTCGCTAATCAAATTTATGACGAACTACTTGAATTAGAATCCATTGATTGGCATAAACGTGCTGTAGAAGATACTAAAAAAATGAAGGAAATGATGAAAGAAGCAACTGAATCCCTCCCTGAACAAATTAAAGGGACTACACCTTCGCACAAGTTAGAGGATTATACTGGTACTTTTGAACATCCTGCATACGGAACATTACAAGTATACAAACGAGATGATTCGTTATATGTACAATTTATGGAAATGGATATTCAATTAGGGCATCATCATTACGACATCTTCTCCACAAAAGTTGACTTATTCCAAATGAAAATGAGCTTATTATTCGCTTATGAAATAAATGTAAGTGGTGAATTCCCATCCCTTCAGTTACATGTACCAGCTACATTAAGTACTCAGCCGCTTACATTTAAGAAAATTAAATAAGTATCTTGATGTTAAAAAATAAAGGTAGGTGCGAATCACACCTACCTTTTCTATTTCATATCAATCTTATCTGGTTGAAACCAAATTGGCTTCGATAACTCAAAGTTATTATGATCCTCTAAAACTATAGTAAGACGCTCTAACATATCATCTAACATATGCGGCGCTGCTCGTAATGTCCAGACAACTGAGGAGAAAACTGTCATGCCAACGTACACCGTGTATAATTTCCAGAACTCCTCTGGTATTTTCCTATTAAAGTATCCTTCTATTTGTCCGATTGAATACGGAATACTAATATCCCTTGCAAACAGTGCAATTTTTACGAAATCATGAATTGGGTCGCCCCAGTCATAGCCATTAAAATCAACAACACCTACATATTTTCCATCTCGTACAATTATATTTTATAAATGAAAATCATCGTGTTGAAATCGATTCGGGCGGCTCTTTAAATATATTTCATTTTCTTCTATAAACTTTATGATTTTATCATCATTTTTTATTTTTATTCCGCATGTTTTGTATACCTCTACATATTTACTATGTTTTTTCATAGCTCTTTCATACCATGGAAGTATATCCTTAGGAGCTTCAAATGTATGCATTTTTGCTAAATCTTTTCCTGCCTCTATACCAATATCATATTGTTCTTTTGGTGAATACGTAGGCAATAGCTTCTTCGCATCTTCCCCTTCTAAATATGAAAAAACACTATAGCATACACCTTCTTCTTCCAATATACCTATTTCAATTGGCCTTTGTGCCTGTACGTTACGTTTTACCATTTCATTTAAAATTTGAAACTCTATTTTCTTTCTTTCATACTCTTTTATATCGCCTGTCCGAAATAAATATTTTTCATTATTTGCATTCGTAATTACATATTTCTTATCTGGAGAGAAACCTTTAGAAATTTCTTCAATATTCGCTGCATCTTTTACTATTTGTATATTGCTTTGCCGTGCTGTAATTATCTTCATATCTATTCCTCTTACATTTCTGCATTTGGTGTATAGGCAACTTCTACAATAAATCCATTCGGATCGTAAAAATCAATCGTATAGTAACCTTCCGAATAATGATTCATTTCAATTGGACCACGTATTACCTTCACTTTCGTACTAGAAAGAAAATCTGCTACTTCATCAACTACTTCTCTATGAATAGCTTGATAACAAATATG
The DNA here is from genome assembly GCF_001816185.2 of Bacillus sp. RZ2MS9. Taxonomy (NCBI): domain Bacteria; kingdom Bacillati; phylum Bacillota; class Bacilli; order Caryophanales; family Bacillaceae; genus Bacillus; species Bacillus sp. RZ2MS9. Next base: position 2,139,768 of record NZ_CP049978.1, on the reverse strand, counting down.
TCTAGGCCCTAACGTCCTTACAATTTCCTCATCTACTTCTTTAAAGTATATTTCACTTTCTCCTGTGCTATATGCTACTTCATTTAACTTTCTCCACCCAATTATAGAAAACAACTTATTATAAAAAGAAATGGACTCCTCTAAATTTGCTACCCAAAATTCAATATGATGAATGCCTGCTCGCAGTGTATTCATATTAAGAATACGCTCCTTGTACTACTTGCACAATTTCCATCGGCTTATGAACCATGTAATCTGGTGCATCTTTTTTCACTGTTTCAATAACATCATATCCCCAAGATACCCAAATTACGTTCACTCCAGCCTTTTTACACGCTGCTACGTCTCGCTGTTCATCACCGACATATAACATATCTTTCTCTGTTATCTTTTTCGATTTTAAAAATCTTTTTATCATCTTGTCTTTACCGAACAAATTTTTAGAACAATACACTTCTTGTATATTTTCTATATCATTCTTTTGTAAAAACGCCCGAATATGCTCTTCTGAGTTCGATGATATGACTGCAATTCCGTAGCCTTTTTTATGTAGTTCATCTAATACTTCCTTCATCCCATGGAACAAAATAAGATCTTTTATAGCAGGTTGATACAATTTATAAAACTCCAGCGCTAATATCGGTAGTTTATACAGTGGTACATCGAGTTGTTTACATCTCTCCGCCATCGTTAACTTGCGTAAATACTCAATTTCTTCTTCTCTTACCGTTTTATATCCGTGCTTTTCAGCAATTTGATTATAAATTGGTACAAATATATTTTGTGAATCTACTAATGTGCCATCAAAGTCAAAAACAATATATTTTTGCATTCCCATACTCCCTTTGCTTCTTTTTTCTAAACCTATGTTATTCAACAACATGGTTGTCTGTCCCTTCTATAAAAATAAAAAAGAACAAGATTTTCTCTTGTTCTTTTTAAGAAAGCCATTTCGGCGGTACATTCGTATTCCAATAAATATTTCCTAACTCATGATGTCCTGAGTATCCATCATCAAAACGATGATAATGGAAATTAAAATAATAACCATCTTGCGGTGGATGATCTCTTCTTACATGGAAACGCAATAAATCATTTCCTGATTTCGTATCGTAGACATGAAAAATCTTTTCATTATTCCCACCAGCTGGTTTTTGAGAAATCGCTAATGATTGTAGTGAATCTTCTGGTACATCACTAGCAAGCTCAGCAATTGCCTCTTCAATCTTTGGTAATATTACATCTTTAAATTCATCTTCAATTACTGGACCAATTTTAGTACCAAACTTTTGCATCGACTGCTTCTCTGCTTCTTGCATCGCATAAGTAATAAAAGTATCGGTGGTTAACCTGTCATTCGTTTCTTCATATGTATAGGACGTACTCTCCAAACTTTGTTGCCCAGCTGTGCTCGTAGGCTTGTCCGCAGCTTTGGCATTATCAAGCAATATGGAAGGAGGCGTCACTAAACCAAATGTAAATACGGTAATTAATGCGACTAAGGTTTTTCTAAACCAATTTGGCATTTATGTTCCCTCCCCTTTCACTCATTATTTTTTATATAACGGTGGTTTCTTCTATTATACAAAATGATTGTAATTTTTGCACTTTACAATTTTGTTAACGTTCACATATTTTTCACTTGAATATGAAATTGTAAGATTTCATACAATATTAATACCACGATATTGAGGAGGCACTTGAATGACTTTAGATGTCATGTATTCCGCCGCAAGCATACTCGTTTTAGTATATTTTATTTATCAATGTGTTACAGACTAGAAAAAGAGCCGTCAATGGCTCTTTTTTAATGGTAGAAATACAATCCATACAATTAATAAAATAAAAACAATGCCACTGATCACAGCTGGCAATAAATAAAACTGTGAAAGTATAACTATTCCATATAAAAGTATTGCTGGTAGTAGTAAATAACGATCTGCCTTCCATCTTAACAATAGTAATTTCCCTTCATCACAATATAAACGAAGAAACATCTTATTCGTAAATTCATTCCAATAATCACGTGCATAGCGAGAAATTGCAACTACAGCAAATACGAGAACAATAGCTGCAATCCACCTTGGAGTCATAATTATACTTGCAGTACTGATACATACAATTTGAATATAAAATATTCGTGCAGTACTTGTACGGAAAAATTCTTTCAAAAAAGATTCGACAATACGAGAATCAGCTTTTTTCCCTAAAAGTCTTTTAGAGCGCGGAAACATCCACGGTTTTTTATTCGAACTACTCGGTTTAGCCGCATGACCACCAACTTGCATAATTCCGCTCGTCCAGCGCATGCTTTCCTCCTTTTCTTTCTCGATTTCTTTAAAAAAGAACTTTTTATAATTCATTTTCTCTTTTACTAATACACTACTTAAGAAAATTACTAGACCGATAAATAAAATTGAATACAACGGATTTTTATAAATAAAAAATAAACTAATTCCAAAAAAGGACACGCTCATAGAAAATACTACATTTTTTACAATCCATAAAACCCATCGTTTCCCCACATGTACATGAACAAATCTCGTTAACAACGACAACATAAATCGAAATATAGTAAAGAATACCCAAAATAATAGGACTTGTATCTCTGTTACTTCGATACTTTTCATCAACACCGGTAACATAATAACGACTACTATTATATTCGTTATCGCTATTCGAACAAATGTGTACATCATGCCATACTGGACTAATTTTCGCATATGTGTTGCATACGAAATTAAAAATAAACTATCCGCTTGCTCAAAAAATGAACGAACTCCTCTTGGATATGTTACTAGATAAAATGCGAGTAATCCTAATCCCAAATAAATCGTCTCTTCCGTTGATAATTCATTTATCCATAGCGATCGATAATAGATTCCCATAAATATAAGTGCTGGAATAATAATATATAATGCGACTGTCCAATCTGTTACCGAACGTATAGACTTCCATTTCCGCTCAAGTTCATGGCGTAATCTCTTATAAAATTGTTGTTTAATCATGTTGTTCACGCCTTACAATTACATCAAAGCAGTCTAATAATGAACTACCCGGCATTTCCGCTAATATTTGAATAGATTCTAAATGTCCATCTGCGACTAATGTACCTTGTGAAATGAGTAAAAATCTTTCACAAATTTTTTCAGCAGTATCTAATACGTGCGTACAAAGTAAAATTCCTGCCCCGCGCTCTTTTTCTTTATATAAATAATTTAAAAACTCTTTCGTAGCTACCGGATCTAAACCGATAAAAGGTTCGTCAATGATATAAAAATCTGGCTCAGTTAAAAACGCCAATATTAGCATCGATTTTTGTTTCATGCCTTTTGAAAACTTTGATAAATACTCATGTTTATGCTTATTCATTCGAAAAGTATGTAATAATTGTTCCGCTCGTTCTTCCCAACTTCCCATTTCACTTCCACGAGCTGCCATTAATAATTCAATATGTTCCCAGAGCGTCAAGTAATCATAGTATGTTGGATGTTCTGGTACGTATGCATACGGATTTTTCTTTTCACCGAATGATATTTCACCGTCCATATTTACAAGTAATCCGAGTATCGTTTTAATCGTCGTACTCTTCCCAGCACCATTTGCTCCAATAAGAGCAACTAGTTCACCTTTTTCGATAGAAAAAGCTATATCATGAATTATTTTTTCGCCTATTTCATATCCAGCTGAGCGGATATTTACTTTTAACATGCATTCCCCTTCTTTCCATTTCTAATACAATCAAGGAAAAGAATAACATATAACTATCTATATATCATTATAAAATATTTATTTTCATAGCAGGAAAAAACATTTTTTAACAGAATATTAAATGTTTGATTACATTTTATTGGAGTGGATAATATGTCTTTTCAAATTCGTGAAGCAACGATAGATGATATAGACGCACTTTGTTCTTTAACGAAAGAATTAAAAGGTTCCTCTATTTCCTATGAAGATATGAACAACCGATTACAATTCGTACAAATGAGTCCGTTTGATTTTTTATATGTTTACGAGGAAGAAGAAGCTATATTTGGATTACTTGGATTTCGTATACGTGAAAATTTAGAAGATGTAACACGTTATGGAGAGATTTCAATTATTAGCGTTGATTCTAACATACGACGGAAAGGCATTGGACAAGTGTTGATGGATTATGCCGAGCAATTAGCAAAGAAACATAATTGCATTGGCACATGGCTAGTTAGTGGAACAAAAAGAGTAGAAGCTCATCCTTTTTACAAAAAATTAGGATATGAAGTAAATGGCTACAGATTTGTAAAACATTTTTAAACTACTTATAAATTGAAGGGACTATAACTATGACAAACATTAAAGCAATTTTCATTGATCGTGACGGTACAATTGGTGGTGACACTACAATACATTATCCAGGATCTTTTTCATTATTTCCATTCACAAAAACATCCTTGCAAAAACTAAAAGCTAAAAATATAAAAATTTTCTCTTTCACAAATCAACCTGGTATCGCAGATGGAATTGCAACTGTAGCCGATTTTGTACAAGAATTAGAAGGCTTCGGTTTTGATGATATTTATGTATGTCCTCATAAACACGGTGATGGTTGTGAATGCCGTAAACCAAGTACAGGCATGCTGCTTAAAGCAGCAAAAAAACATGGACTTAATTTAACACAATGTGCTGTAGTTGGTGATCGCTGGACTGATATTGTTGCAGGAGCAAAAGTAAATGCGACTACGATTCTAGTCCGAACAGGCGCTGGGTATGATGCTTTGCATACGTACCGAGACAAATGGGCACATATTGAACCAAACTACATTGCAGATAACTTTGAAGATGCAACGAACTGGGTTTTAAATCAACTATAATACAAATGAAGTTTTTGATTCACTCGAAATAATTTAAAACATAGTTTAAATAGCCTTTTTGGCAAATAATTGTCTTCCACAAAACGGATCACCTCAAAAGGTAGCAAGTTCCCTTTTGATACGCAAACATTGCAATTCAAATTATATTTTTTATTAGTAACAGCAATTAACGTAAAGAAGGAATAGCTTAGTGGCTATCCCTTCTTTATTGACTTCTATTATTTACATTTGTTATCTGTTTTTATTGAGTATTCTCATCGTTTTTATACTCCAAAACATCCCCTGGCTGACACTCCAAAGCTTTACATATCGCTTCTAATGTTGAAAAACGAACCGCTTTTGCTTTCCCATTTTTCAAAATAGAAAGATTCGCCATCGTAATTCCAACCTTCTCCGAAAGCTCCGTTACACTCATTTTTCGTTTTGCTAACATGACGTCAATATTAATAATGATTGTCATATCCGCCACCTCAGACCGTCAAATCATTTTCTGATTTTATGTTAATTGCCTCTTGTAGAAGTCGTTGGAGGATAGCAGCAAAAACGGCGATAACGAGCGAAGCAAAAACGATAATGAGTCCCACTAGCCCAATAGGAGGGTCCATTTTTTTCGCTATAAAATGAAAAAGTGGCAAACTTAATACATACAAACCACTGATTGTAATTGCACAGCGCTTTATATTCTTTAACGCCTTTACTGATAATTCCGAGAATGCTGTGTTCTCATCAATGTACTGTAAAAGATTGAAAGCCTGATAAAGAGCAACGTAAAAAGGCACAGCTGCTCCATACATCACAATGAAAACAAGATATTTCATCGGAGCAATATTAGGATACAAATTTGCTGCGAAATTCGCCATTTCCGGCACTAAAAATATGCATAAAGCAAGTACTGAAATTCCAGCAAGAAAAATAATTACTTTTAAGAACGTTGTTGAACTTCGTTTAAGATTCATTTACAATACCTCACTTATTTAATGGCAACATAATTTTATCACAACATTTATTGTTTAACAATAAATAAATATCGTTTTATTTTCGTCATATTTTTTAATTTAGGCAAAAATAAAAAAGAATTTCTCATTACAAAGAAATTCTTTTTCTTGAAAATGTCTCTTTCAACTTAATTTTTTAAAACGTTAATTCGTAATGGAAATAACGATTATCTCTCAAATAACCATTTTCAGCGTATAATCGTTGTGCTGATAAATTATCAATCTCCGTTTGCAGCTTTACACCTTTTGCTCCATTTTCTAATGCGTATTCTTTAGCAGCTTCTAATAATTTTTTACCTGTTCCGGCTCCACGCTTCGCCGCTTGTACAAATAAATCATTTAAAATCCATAATTCTTTCATTGAAATAGAAGAAAATGATGGATATAGTTGCGTGAACCCAATATATTCGCCGTCTTCAACTGCTACGAAAATAACAGACTCTTTTTTCTCAATTCTATTTCGTAAAAATACTTTTGCCCCTTCTAAATCAGAATCTTGCCTATAAAACATGCGATAGTTATTAAAAACTGATGCTAGTCCATCTAAATCTGCAATTGTTGCCTCATATATTCTCATTTTACTCCATTCCCCTTCCAATACTGTCTCATTATATCCGTTGCCCATTTAGGCTGGTGTATTTCTTCTGTCGGCATAAACTCTTTCATTATTGGTTTTATATCCAATATAGGAGTGCCATCAATAGCATCTAATCCCTCAACAATAATTGATTTACCTTCTCTTTTTATCACCTTTACAATTGTTACACCTATGCGATTTGGGCGATTTTTCCCGCGCTGTGCAAAAATACCTACTTCAGGATAATCCTTATTATTTCTAGGATGTCTAGCAAAATACTGAATTTGCTCGTCAGTTACTTTATGAAAATAAAAAACAACTTCAATATGAGAAAAATCTTCAACCCCTTGTATACTCTCTTCTGCATACATTTCAGTTAAAGTTATACGAGATCTTACTTCTCCCCACTCATCATCTTTTATTTCCTTTCTTTCATTATGTACAAATGCGATTGGTTGAACTGAAAACATACGCATTCCCCCTTAAATGTAACCACTTACATTATAAAATATTTTCTGAATGTTTTCCAGATATACGAATAAAGTTTACATAATATAATTATACTCTATCTAGAGCTACCTTGACTGCTTCAATTGCATGTATATGAGTTGTATCAAATATCGGGACAGATACGTTTTCTTGCTTTATTAATAACCCTATTTCTGTACAACCTAATATGATTCCCTGTGCTTCTTTTTGCACTAACTCTTCGATGACTCTTTTATAATATTCTCTAGATTGAGATACTATTTTTCCTAAACATAATTCTGTATATATTACTTTATTTATTTCTTTTCTATTTTTTTCTGATGGTACTATTACTTTTATATCATGCTCTTCAATACGTGACTTATAGAAATCTTGCTCCATTGTATATTTAGTTCCAAGCAGACCAACCTTTTGAATGTCTTTTCTTTTAATTTCTTTTGCAGTTGCATCAGCAATATGTAAGACTGGAATATCAATTTTGGCCTTTATTTTTCCAACTACCTTATGCATTGTATTTGTACAAATGATTATAAAGTCTGCTCCTCCCTTTTGTAATGAATATGCCGCATTCCCTAGAATTTCTCCAGCACCATCCCAATCTCCGCTAGACTGACATCGTTCAATCTCTTCAAAATCCACACTATTAATCAAACATTTTGCTGAATGTAGCCCTCCTAATCTCTCTTTTATTTCTTCATTAATAATTCGATAATATTCAGAAGTTGATTCCCAACTCATACCACCTATAAGACCTATCGTTTTCATATAAACACCTACCTAAACTTTTTTTATAAAACTAATAACAACGTTTTATTATGTATATTATACACAATAAAACAAGACTTTAAGTTTGGAATATAAAGTCTTGTTTTAACGTAATAATATAGAATAATTGTACTTTCATTTCCAAGGAAATTTTTATAGAATATTCTGAAATTAATAATCTGATATTTTTATAAATTCTTTATACTTATAATTAAAACACTCTCGATACAACTCTTTGATTTCATCATATGATGGAACACGTGGGTTATTAGCTGGGCTACCACTTTCAATTGCATCTGATGCCATTTTAGAGATAGCATTTTCAAATTCAATTTCATCGATACCGTATTCTTTTAAATTTGGAATACGAAGATCATAGCAAAGCTTTTTTATTTCCCCAATCGTGTAGTCTGCTACTTCCTCATCAGAATTCGAATACAAATCCTTATTTAAGTTACGTCCAATTTTTGCTAACCTTTTCACTGCACTTGTTTTTGTAAACTCTAACACTGTAGGTAATAGTATGGCATTTGATATTCCATGCGGTACATGAAATAATGCTCCCACTGGCCTTGACATTCCATGAACTAATGTAACTGATGCATTCGAAAATGCAATTCCAGCTTGTAAGGAAGCAATCATCATCGCTTCTCTTGCCTCCATATTATGTCCATCTTCATATGCTATACGTAAATATTTCATAATACTTTCAATAGCTGAAAGAGCAAGTACATCTGTAAGTGGTTGTGAAAATTTAGAAATATAAGCTTCAATCGCATGACATAACGCATCTATTCCTGTTGCTGCCGTAATTTGTGGTGGTAACGAACTTGTCAAAACTGGATCTATAATTGCTACTTTCGGTATAAAACTAGGATGCTTCATCATTATTTTTACATCTGTTTTTTTATTCGTAATTACTGCTACACTTGTAACTTCCGAACCAGTACCAGAAGTTGTTGGAATTGCAATAAGTGGTAGTGGATTGTTTTCTATTTCAATATCCTTTTGGACATAATCCTCAACTTCTCCACCATTTGTATATAAAACCGCTACCGCTTTCGCAGCATCAATACAACTTCCACCACCAATACCGATAATAAAATCGCACTTTTCCTCTTTACAAAGAGATAACGCTTCTAATACGTGTATATTTGTAGGCTCAGCATCCACTTTATTATATGTGCTAACAATAATACCTTTCTTATTTAGTTGTTGCATACACTTTTCAACATATCCTAATTTCTCCATAATTGTATCAGTAACTATAAAAGCTCTTTTCCCTAACTTTTTTGATTGTTCTCCCAGTTTTTCAAGCGAATTCCTTCCATATAATACCGACTTTGGCATACGAAACTCAGAAACCTCTTGCAAGTCCCCCACCCCTTCTTATCCTAATTAATATTTTATAATATAAATTATCGATTTGATGAATCTTTACGATTCAAATTTTTTAATAGAGTCCTGTTAAAGTATAGAATGCGATAACTAAAAATACAGCAACCGTTTTCAAAATAGTAATAGCAAATATATCTTTATATGACTGTTTATGTGTTAATCCCGTTACTGTAAGAATAGTAATAATAGCCCCGTTATGTGGTAGTGTATCCATTCCTCCTGATGCCATTGATACGATACGGTGCATAACTTCTAATGGAATATCAAATTGATTGGCCGCTGCAATAAATTTATCTCCCATTGCGCTTAATACTATTCCCATTCCTCCTGATGCCGAGCCTGTAATTCCAGCTAAAATATTCGTCGTTACTGCACCATTCACTAACGGATTTGTGAAAGTAGCAGAGATGCCATCTCTCATAATTGCGAAGCCTGGAAGTGCTGCAATGACACCACCGAATCCAAACTCAGCTCCTGTATTCATCGTTGCAAGTAGCGCTCCACCAATACTTGTATTCAATCCAGCTTGGAAACCTGTTACTACTCGCTTCCAATATAATAATAACGTTGTTAAGATCCCTATAATAAGTGCCAATTCTACAGACCAAATTCCTACTACTGCACTTAATTCTACTTTTCCAAATGCTTTCATACCAATTGCAGAAAAATCAAAACCGCTTGGATACCACTTCGGTATCATAATAGTAAACACTTTATTCATTACACCTACTAAAATAAGTGGTATAAATGCAATAAGTTGTTGTGCTCTTGTAATTTCAATGTTATTAATTAATGGCATATTTTTTTGTTCTAATTGCACAGATGCTGCCATTTCAGTATTTCCATCATTAAAACCAAAGTATCCTTCACCTGCTGCTTTTGCCTTCTTACGTCTACTCTCTAAATATAGTAAACCTAATGTAAGAACAAAAATTGCTCCTACAATCCCAAGTATCGGTGCAGCATAAATATCCGTTTTAAAAAATGTTGTAGGTATTACATTTTGAATTTGTGGTGATCCAGGTAGCGCATCCATTGTAAACGTTACTGCTCCAAGAACAATCGTTCCAGGGATTAAACGCTTTGGAATATTAGCTTGTCGAAACAACTTAGCTGCGAACGGATAAACAGCAAACACTACTACATACACACTAACACCACTATACGTTAAAATAGCCCCCATTAATACAATCGCTAATATAGTACGTTTTTCACCAACTAACTCAATAATTGTTTTTGCGATAGAATCTGCAATTCCTGACATTTCCACTACTTTTCCAAATATTGCTCCTAATAAAAACACAGGAAAATATAATTTTATAAATCCAACCATTTTCTCCATAAAGATATTAGAAAAGAAAGGTAATACATAACTAGGTTCTGTCAAAAATACTGCAAATAATGCAAATATCGGCGCGAATAAAATAACAGAAAAACCTCTGTATGCTACGAACATAAGTAAACTTAGTGCTAATAATATAATAACTAACTCCAATTTTACCCCTCCATTAAACAGAATATTCTAAATTTTATTGATAAATTTCTACTAACCTTTTAATTCTGACATCCCTCCTCTTATTCATACAAATTTTTATGCTAAAAATGTCTAATTATAATTATTCGATTACATATGAAAAATCCCTTTAAACAGAAACGAATTCATCGTCATACGTTATAAAGGGATTGCTAGAATCTATATTTACTGCTGTATTAAATTTTTCTCTACACAAAAATGATACAGTTCTTCAACATCTTTCACTATGTAGGTCGCACTAACTTCAGTCAGTTCTTTTTCACAGCCATAGCCATATAAAACACCAATTGAAGCAATTCCATTCTGATTTGCACCTATTATATCGTGCTTTCTATCACCAATCATTATCATTTCTTCTTTATTTAGTTCTTCATGTGTTTGTAAAATATGAGCAATTATTTCTTCTTTTTTTATTCTCGTACCATCTAAATTACTTCCAATGATGTCTTCGAAATAATTCGTTAATTGAAAATGCTCTATAACTTGTTTCGCAAATACAGTGGGCTTTGAAGTTGCTACGAATATGCGATTCCCTGAACTTTTTAATTGTTGCAAGAGCTTCAGAATCCCCTCGTATACATTATTTTCAAACAATCCACGCTGCTTTAAATACTCACGGAAGTAAAAAACAGCACGTTCAACCTCTCCTTCACTCATATTATATCTCTCTATGAATGATTGCTGAATAGGAGGACCTATAAATGAATCTAACTCACTTATATGTACTTCTTCAATTCCTACTTTTTTTAATGCATATAAAACCGAGTTTACAATCCCTTCTTTCGGATCCGTTAAAGTTCCATCTAAATCAAATAGAAATGTTTTATACATGCTTCATTCCTCCACTTAATTTGCTGTATAAATAAGTGCTAACATCTCTTCCACTTCTCCCTATTATACTATTATTATCTATTTTTTCGAAAAATCAATTTCCATATGTCACATACTTTCAGTTACAAAATACGATAGATATGATACAGTAAAAAAGTTACAATTATTTTAATAGAAACTGGTGAAACAAATGTCAATTACGTTAATTTTTATAATGGCTTTCACAATTGTGATCCACGCAGTTGAAACAAGCTCTTATAGTATTCGATTAGCTGGAGTACGTTTAAAGAAGATTGCGGTTGCCTTGTCTGTTGTAGGAATGGTGTTACTTATTTCAAGAACATCAAACTTACTACAAGCCTTTTTAATCGGTGGTATTGTCGATGAAGCAAAACTAGATTCTTCTATTAATTTAGAGCATATTATACGGCTCGTACTATTATCGGCTTCTATCGGTACTTTAATCGCGATCATTCTTTATCCAACTTTGACAAAATTATTTGGATATGTCATTCAAAACTTTGAAACAGACGGTTCTTTCATTCGAATGATGAAAACGAATAACATTCAAAAATTAAAGTACACAAAAAAATATGTCCGTTTTCCAAAGTTAGAAATGATTCATAGACTGCGTATCGGTGGTATTCCAAAGCGTATTATGCTTATTAACATGTTTGCTACTGCTATTTATACAGCAGGGGTACTTTCAGCCCTTTACGCTTCTTTTTTAAATCCAGATTATGCAACAAATGCAAGTACAGCTTCTGGCCTTGTAAATGGTTTCGCCACTATTTTATTAACTGTATTACTCGATCCACGCATTGCTCTTTTAACAGAACGTGCTCTACAATCAGAAAGCGGTGCTGAATCTATGAGTAAAATGTATGGTTGGCTAATGATTTCTAGACTTCTCGGCACATTATTAGCACAACTGCTATTTGTACCAGGTGCTTACTGGATTTTATGGATTATTGAACTGATGCATTAATTTACTAGAAAGGTGAATTTATCAATGAAGATCAAAACAGAGAAAGATATAATTCGCTTAATAGAAAACGACGAATGGATGATGAATGTATTACAAATGGCAAAATCACTAGAGCTACCTGATTGGTGGATTTGTGCCGGATTTGTTCGTTCTAAAATTTGGGATACTTTACATGACTATGAAGCTAAAACGGCTATGCCTGATGTTGATGTGATTTATTATGATAGTCTACATCAAGATGAGATATACGAACAATCATTAGAAACGAAATTAATGAATATTGATGCTACTATCCCTTGGTCTGTAAAAAATCAAGCTCGTATGCATGTAGTGAATAATATGCCACCATATTCTTCTTCTGTTAATGCTATTTCTAAATTCCCTGAAACAGCAACGGCTTTAGGAGTTACACTTGATGAACTAAACAACGTTATCTTAACAGCCCCATGTGGTATTGAAGATGTCCTTTCCTTACAAGTGAAACCAACAGCTCATTTTCTTGAATCGAAAGAACGATTACATATGTACAAAAACAGAGTTATAAAAAAGAATTGGCAAAGTAAGTGGCCTAACATCACAATCACATATCCAGAAATTTAGAAAGGGTGCCTCTCATTTATAGAAGCACCCTTTTCTTCATTTCAAAAAATGTATGACTGTTTCTGCAAATCTATCTGCTTCCTCATAATGAGGTGAATGACCGCTCTCTTCAAATACGATATACTTGCCGTTTCGGGCATCTTTATTAAATGTTTTAATTTGTTCTTCACACGTTACTACATCATGTTTTCCTACTATTAATAACATTAGATTTTGTACATCTTTTATTTTTGATAATAATGATGTATGACATGCTCCCTCTAATTTTAATCTATCAAAGTGAATTTTGGAGCGATTTGAAAATATTTCCCACTCTTCATCACTGTATAAACTCTCATCTGTCCTATTTTCCTTATTATTGTAAATCTCCATTCTTTTTTCTTCTAATTCAGCGCTTAATCTTATATAAGCTTCTAACAACTCTTCTGAACTAGCATCGCTAGATGAATAAGCAAAGCATTCTTTTGCTATTTCTTCTTTTCCATACTTTTTTAATAAATGTCCTGTCTTTTGTAACAAAGCCCTACTTGTTAATGCAAAATTAAAAGTTGGTCCTTCAAATATTATTTTCTCTATTGAACTTGGATATATCGACGCATAAAGCAATGCTACATATCCACCGAAAGAGTGTCCAATTATAGACCACTTCTCAATTTGTAATACTTTTTTTAATTCCTCACAGTCTTCAATCAAATCATTTAATCCAAAAGCTTCGTCTTCAGTTATTTCTTCTGAGCGACAAACACCTCTTTGATCTATCATAATTACATATAGAGAATCTTTTAAACGTTCCGCTTGATGAAATGAAAAATCATAACAACTTTCTCCTGGTCCACCATGCAAGTATAAGACTGGCTTATTTTTAGGATTTCCATGTGTTTCAACGTATAGCTTTTTCCCTCTAATATTCATGTATTTCCCTGCTTCTATCAAATTTTCCTTTATGATCACCACCCCCCTTTTTTACTGAATATTATAACATTTAATATTAAATAATTCCTATTACATTTAAGAAGACGATAATTATTGCAAGTGGTGCTACAAATCGAAGTAAAAATGCCCAACAAGTAAATACTTTCTTTCCATAATTTCCACCTACAAAAAACTCTGCTTCTAGTACCTTCTTCTCCATTTTGAATGAAACGAAAATACTAATAAATAGTGCTCCAAGTGGCATTAATATATTACTAGATAAAAAGTCTACTGCATCAAAAATATTCTTTCCGAAAATCGTAATATCACTCCATAATCCAAATGATAACGCTGATGGTATACCTACCAAGAAAATGCCGAAACCGATCATCCATGATAATTTCGTTCTCTTTTCTTGTTCACCATTTGCTAATGCTGAAACAACAGTTTCTAGTAGAGAAAATGCTGATGTTAATGTCGCAAATGTAAATAGTGCAAGAAATACTGTTAAGAAAAATCCACCGAATGGAATTTGACTAAATACAGATGGTAATACGATAAATAGTAATCCAGGTCCTTCTGTTGGCTCCATTCCTAATGAAAATACGGCTGGAAAAATAGCAAGACCTGCAAATAATGAAACAAATAAATTTAATCCAACAATTGTTATTGCTGATTTTGGTAAACTTTCTTTTTTATTTAAATAGGAACTATACGTAACCATAATTGAAATCCCGATACTAATTGCAAAGAATGATTGCCCCATTGCGAACAAAATACTTTCCGAAGTAATCTTTGAGAAATCTGGTTGTAAGAAAAACTTCACACCTTTCATTGCATCATCAAGTGTTAACGAACGAATAATAAGAGCGACAAATAAAACGAACAATGCTGGCAACATATATTTACTTGCTTTTTCAATTCCGTTTTGTACACCCTTTGATACAACCCATATCGTAATGAACATAAAAGCGAAATGTCCCATAATAGCCCAAGCAGGATTCCCAATTGTTTCAGTAAATAATGTACCGTAATTTTGTCCTGGAGTAATCAGTTGTCCAGTTATTCCTCTGAATAAATAAATTAATACCCATCCACCTACAACACTATAAAACGAAAGTAGTATAAAACAAGTTCCAACACCAAGGCGTCCAATCCAATGCCATCCCGTATTTGGTGCGATGCTTTTAAATGCTCCAACTGCTTGTTTCTGCGTACTGCGTCCAATCATAAATTCAGCTATAAGTAGCGGTAGTCCAATTAAAACAGTAAATAATATAAATATTAAAAAGAACGCTCCTCCCCCACTCTTCCCAGCGATATAAGGGAACTTCCATATCGCACCAAGTCCAATTGCTGATCCGGCTGCCGCCATTATAAAACCTAATTTCGAAGTCCATTGCTCCGTCTGTTTCATCTCATTTTCCTCCTAATTAAATCTTTTTATATAAATAAATAAATTTTATAAACCTATTCAAATAAACCCTCCATTTCTTCTTCCATATAATAAAAAAATGGCCTAGCATCTCTATATAAAGAGACGCTAAGCCATTTACTTAACGCGGTACCACCCTTATTGATTCCATTATGAATCCACCTTAGTAGTAATCGTTTGATTACAAACCTAATATCGAAGGTTAACCGTTAAGATTTACTAAGAATGTAATTCCGTTCCACCTTACTGCTCCTAGGCGAGTTCAGGATGTTATTTGACTATGTCACACCAACCCATAGCTCTCTGTACAAATACATGACCTTACTACTCCTATTCAACACATTTTAATATTTAGAATATATTTTCTTTTGAAATTAATATGAAGTATATCTGTTATATTTGTAACTGTCAAGGGTATATTGATTTTTTTGTCGAAATGGTTCATATTTCAACTGACTTTTACTAAGCTTATTAGAAAAAGAAAGAGTCTATATTTTCACCTTTTCAAACGAACTATAAAAAAAGAATCTTCGCGATAATCGCGAAGATTCTTTTTACGGTATGAGACGAGTACAATCTCTCGGAAAAGCACTCGCCTCTCGTACATTTGTTAATTCTAAAAGTTTATATACAACCCTTTCTAACCCAATTCCGAAACCTCCATGTGGTGGACAACCATATCGAAATGTATTTAAATAAGATTGAAATTTATCTGGGTGTAATCCTTTTTCTTTAAACGAAGCGAGTAACATTTCATAATTATGAATTCGCTGTGCCCCTGACGTTATTTCTAATCCTTTATATAATAAGTCGAATGAATCAGTAATAGCTGGATTCTCTTTATTCGGCATCGTATACATCGGTCTCGCTTTTTTCGGATAATGCGTAATAAAAACAAATTCACTATTATATATTTCCTTCACATATTTCCCTAGTAACTTTTCACCTTCTGTATCTAAATCCCCTACAGGAGATTCTTTACGATACTTACTTTTCAAAATTTCTTGTGCTTCTAACAATGTAATTTTAGGTATTTCAGTAATAACAGGTACTTCTATTTGTAATAGTTGTAGTTCTATTTCACATTTTTTCGCTACTTGTTGAAACATATATCGTAAAACATCCGTTTCTAGTTGCATCACTTCATAAAAATCATGAATAAAACCAAGCTCTACGTCTAACGATATATATTCATTCAAATGACGGGAAGAATTATGATGTTCCGCTCTATATACAGGTGCAATTTCAAAAACTCGTTCTAACCCACCTGCCACCATCATTTGCTTATAGAACTGTGGTGATTGTGCTAAATAAGCTTCTTTTTGGAAGTATGGAAGCTTAAAAACATTTGCTCCTCCTTCTGCCCCTTGCGAAACAATTTTCGGCGTAAATATTCGTGTGAAATCGTTCTCTATAAGAAATTCACTAAAGCTTTGAACGAGTGTAGATTTCACTTTAAAAATCGCTGCGGTTCGCTCATGCCTTAATGATATTACTCGCTCATTAAGTAGTTGATCTAAGCCAACTTGTAACTTCTTTTTATTTATTTCAAATGGAAGTGGCTCTGCACCGTTTATTACTTTCACTTCATGAGCAAGTACTTCAACACCCAATTCTGTTTTCGATGTTTCGACTATTTCACCAATTACGTGGACGACACTTTCTACATCAACTTTATATCCAGCCAATTCATTTTCTAATACACATTGAATTACTCCTGTTCTGTCCCGTAATAATAAAAAACTAACATTTCCAAGATGTCGAATCTTTTTTACCCATCCTTGAAGTAATACAACCTTTCCACTTTGCTTTGTACATTCTTTTGTGAGTGAACGCTTCATTATTGAATCCATTATTTTTCCCTCCAGTAATTTTATATTTATTTACGTTATTGTTGTCATCGTCATCATCCACGGTCACTCACCCCCTTTCAAAGAATACAAAAATCCGCCCCTATAAATAGGGACGGATTTTTTCCGCGGTACCACCCAAATTGTCATACTGACCATCTTAGCCCTGATAACGGTAGGTACCGTTTGCTTTTACTAATAATCACGTTCAAAGCAACACTCACAGGTGTCTTTCCATCATGCGGTATCGCAACCTTCCCAGCAACTGGCTGCTCTCTGTAGACCTTTGCACCATGTACTTTTCCTGATCATCACTTTTTATATTTACAGAGTATTCTAACTCCTCACCTTATAAAACGCAAGCTTTTTTTGAAACATTCTGGTTTTATAACTCCTAACTTCTTCTAAAGTGTGAAAAGTTAATTTTGTAATACATATTCTTATGTATTACATCCAAAATTACACCTTTAATATTTTCCAATTTTTACATAAAAACTAATTCATTTACGCATATTAATAAAAATTTTAACGCGAGGTGTGTATATGCAAAAAGCAATTAGTTTCTTTCTCCTTTTGTTTTGCTTAATTGTAGTAAACGAAACGTATGCCTATTCACCAAAATCTTTACCAATCTCTCAAAACTCTGATCAATGGCAAGTGAATATTGATAAACCGAAAAAAACAAACAAGAATATGCTTCAAGCTAAAAAAGATGAATTTCAAACATATCATTTTTCAGTAAAGAATGTCGGGAATAGTGAAGTATATAATGTAAACGTCGAAGTATTCCGCAACGAACCAAATAAGAAAACGAAATATGAACTCTTTTCCCTAAAGGAAAGTCGTTTGGCAAGTGGAAAAACTGGATTTGAACACGCTAATTTACCCGTTGCTACAAAAGCAGATGAAGTTGATGTTATTATTACATGGCAAGAACACCCATTCCGATCGATGCGAAATGGTCAAAAAGTTGAATCTAGAAAATTTAAAGAGCATTTTGTTTTTAAAGAAGCTAAAAAGTAAATGGGATACGGATATATTCACACTATCATTGATATAGCTTTATTTACTAGTACCAGTTCGTAAGCAAATTAAAAAGTCGTGGCTTATAAATGCCACGACTTTTTATATTAATTCGTACTAATGCCTCTCGCTGCCCAAATGCGATCGATATCAGCAGCATGTTGTCCGCCATATAAAAGAGCATCCGCTTGCTTAATCGCTTTTGCTCCATCACTGAATTTAGAGTTTGGTGTTAATGACCAGTGCGATTGTAAAATAATTTTCGTTGCTACATCACGTCCAAATGCTTGTGCCATTTCATATTGGCCTTGTGCCCAAATTTCCCCATCATCATGTACCTCATTTGTAATATCTTTCGGATACACTTTATTCGTATCTAATCGGCGTAAGCACGTCGGATCTGAACTAGAATAAGCAGTCGCATCCCATTCTCCAACACATGCTTTACCATATCCAGTAGTCGATACTGCATCTTCATATGTAGCACCTAAGAAGTCGCCAAATCCTTCTCCCATCGCTCCACCTTCTGCTGAACTACCAAAGCCAGGAACTTGGTTATCTTGAATCGAATGCCCATACTCATGTGCGATAATACCAGCATCTTCTGCATCATCAACACCGCCAGTACCGAAAGTTAAAGCTTTTGTTGATGGAGAATAGAATGAGTTATCATCAGTTGTACCATTAACATTCACTTTTATCGAACGGTTATTAATATTTTTAAAACCTAGACTTTGAATGTAACGTTGCAATGTGTCGATATGATAGTACGACATAACATCTTCAAAGCTATCATTTGCGCGTGTATAGTTAAATTGTAAATTCGTAGATTTTGTTTTCGCTTTTGAAGAAATCGTTACATATTCTCCAATTAAAAATCCTGTTCCATCTAAACCTTTTAACGTAACAGTTTTCAGTTGGTTCGTTAGAGCTGTTGAATCTGCATCGTTATTATCTTTTAAGCCTACTTTACTACCGCTAGATACGACTGGGTTAGGTAAAAATACTTTTCCTGACCCTTCAGCTTTTCGGTTTATATCAACCTTTTTAATTAACTTTCCATTTTCTGCATCAATAAATGTTTCCCATGCACCAAATGGATTATTAGAATGGACTACAACTTTATATACTGGACGAGCAATTCCTTCTTCAACAATATATCCGAACTCTTTATCTGTAGGAGCCCATAAATTTTGCTCACTTGCTTCTCCAACATACGCCATTGATTTTTGTATTGCATCTTTTTCACTAATTTTTGTCGTTACTTCCTTCACACCTGTAACAGGCTGATAATCAGAAACAGCGAGTACTCCCTTTCCCTCTCCGTTAAGCGTAACTGTTATTTGTTTTGAAAATACAGGTGCACCATTAACAACTTGTTGGAACCTAACATATGAAGCTACTGATGTTTCTGTTGTAGAAATATATTGCAAGTCTGAAAGATCTGTTTTCAATCCATACTGCGCAGCATTTTCTTTTAAATATTCAGTTGCTTTTTTCTGTGGCGAATAAGCTTCTAACTTTACTTGCTGTTGTTTTTCCAATGCCGAAACCGTAGAAATCGTCCCCATTACTAACGGCACGGTCATTGCCATTGCCACCATTTTTTTATTAAACATAGAACCACTCCCCCTAATAAAGTAGCTCAACCTTATCCCATTACCACTAGGCAATCATTCCCCGCAAAACGGATGGATAAAAATTGAATCTACGAGTAATTCTCTATGAACACTTCTATTACCTTTCCATTTAGGGTAAGTGAAATTTTCTCAATATTTATGTATGAATTGAACACAATACTGTAGAAATATATTTCTACGGTATTGTGTTCGGTACGCTATGAAAAAAGACAATTGCTAGTGGTCCTATCGAATGGATTATGAGGAAATTAGCCGGATAAATTTCCATCATACAAAAAGGAAGTTGGAATCATTCCAACTTCCTTTTTTCTTTAATTAGCTGCACTTAATTTAATTCTAAGTTTTGTTTCACCTAAAGAAAGTTCATCGTCTTCGTTCGTTAAGTGACCAAATGTAAATTGTTTAACGAGTAAGTTTTCTTCCAATAAATCTTTATGGTTCGTTAACGTTCGCTGTAGCTCTACTTCTGTATCAAGAATAACATCGACTCGTAAATTAACTGGTAAATTCAACTGTTTACGATATTCTTGAACCGCACGAATGAATTCACGCGCTACTCCTTCTTGCAACAATTCTTCCGTTACATTCGTATCTAACATAACTGTATATTGTCCGTTAGTCGTATTAGAGAATCCTGATTTTGCAACTTTCTCAACTAGCACATCTTCAGCAGTTACAACTACTTCTTCTCCTGGTGTTGCTTCGTAAACTGCTCTTCCTGTTGATACAAAGTTTTGCACTTCTTCTTGTGATAATTGTTTTAGCCAACCATTCACTGCATTCACATTTTTACCGAACTTCGGCCCCGCTGTTTTAAAATTAAGCTTCAATTGATATGATGTGTATTTTGTTTCATCGAGTTCAACATGGAACGCTTTTACATTTAACTCATCCATAACGATATCACGATAAGATTCCCAATCCATATCATTCTCGTTATGCTCAAGTAATACAAGTTCTGCTAGCGGCTGTTTTACTTTTAAAGAATGCTGATTACGGTTACTTCTTCCAAGTTCAACAACTTGTAAAACAGCATCCATTTCCGCTTCTAATTTCGGCTGAAGTAATGATTCATTTACAACTGGATAATCGGCTAAATGAACGCTGCTTCCTTCTAAATTCAGATGAATGTCTTCCGCGACAAATGGTGTAAATGGTGCAATTAATTTACTAATTGTTACAAGTACTTCATGAAGTGTCTCATACGCAGCTACTTTCTCAGCGTTCATACCAGATTCCCAGAAACGATTACGTGAGCGTCTTACATACCAGTTACTCACTTCATCTACAAGTGCTGCAATTTCACGAGCTGCATTCGTAAATTGATAATCATCAAGTGCCGTTCTCACTTTTTTCGTTGTACTATGCAATCTTGATAATACCCATTCGTCTAATTTCGTAAGCTTTACATCATACGTTTCTTTCGGATTATACTCATCTAAATTTGCATATAAAACGTAGAAGCTATACACATTGACTAATGTATCTACAAATTTAGATTTCGCTTCCAGTACTGTTCTTTCAGAAAAACGCTTCGCATTCCACGGGGCACTATCAACAAGTAAAGCCCATCTTAGCGCATCTGCACCAAATTTATCTACTAAATCAACTGGGTCTAGTGCATTTCCTTTGCTTTTAGACATTTTCTGCCCTTCTTCATCTAAAACATGCCCTAGTGATAACACTCGTTTATACGGTACTTTTCCTGTATATAGTGCTGATACTGCTAATAAACTATAAAACCAGCCGCGTGTTTGATCAATTCCTTCTGCAATAACATCCGCTGGAAACTGCTCTTCAAATAACTCTTTATTTTCAAATGGGTAATGATATTGTGCAAATGGCATAGAACCACTATCAAACCAAACATCAATTACTTCTGGTGTACGATTCATTGTTCCTCCGCATTTCTCGCAGCAGACTTGCACTTCATCTACATACGGCTTATGCAATTCCAAATCTTCCGGTGTTTCTTTCGTACTATGCTTTCTTAATTCGGCAATGCTCTTCGGTGCGAACTGATGATTACAACTTTCACATTCCCACACGTTTAATGGTGTTCCCCAATATCTATTTCGGCTAATATTCCAGTCCACCATATTTTCTAAAAACTTACCAAAACGTCCATGTTTCATATGATCCGGATACCAAGTAACAGAATCATTATTTTGTAAAAATGTATCTTTAATTGCAGTTGTTCGGATTAACCAACTTTCTCCTGCATAATAAAGTAGTGGTGAATCACAACGCCAGCAATGCGGATAGCTATGTTCATATTTTTCTTTATGATACAGTAAACCTTCCTTCGCTAAATAACGAACGATATCCACGTCACAATCTTTTACAAATCTCCCTTTCAAAAATGGTACCGCTTCTGTATACTCACCTTTTTCATCTACAACGTGCAAGAATGACAATCCTTCACTTTGAACGACTCTATAATCGTCCTCTCCATATGCTGGAGCAATATGAACAAGTCCTGTACCACTATCTCCCGTTACAAAATCTGCTGCAATAACGCGGTAACCATTTGTAACTTCTTTCATCGGAAATGGCGCTGTATAAGATGTGTTTAATAATTCTTCGCCTTTATGAACAGATAATACTTCATAGTTCTCTTTTAATACTTCTTGTACACGTTCTTTCGCAACAATGTATACATGACTTTCTTGTTTTGCTTTAACGTATTCCATATTTGGATGGACAGTAAGCGCAACGTTTGCTGGAAGTGTCCAAGGTGTTGTGGTCCAACCTAAGAAATACTCATTTTCACTATCTTTCACTTTAAACTTCACAGTTGCACTTAAATCTTTTACTGTTTTATACCCTTGTGCAACCTCATGTGAGCTCAATGAGGTTTGGCAGCTTGGGCAGTATGGTGAAACTCTATGTCCTTTATATAACAATCCTTTTTCATGGATTGTCCCCAAA
Source organism: Bacillus sp. RZ2MS9 (assembly GCF_001816185.2). Lineage (NCBI taxonomy): Bacteria > Bacillati > Bacillota > Bacilli > Caryophanales > Bacillaceae > Bacillus > Bacillus sp. RZ2MS9. The sequence goes on along the minus strand of NZ_CP049978.1, from coordinate 2,116,947 downwards.
ATATGCCATACACTTTCGATATATGGATTCTTTAAAGTTACATATGGATCATCCATATCTACCCAATAACCAATACTTTCAGTGAATTCACGCCACTGCTTCTCATATGTGAAAACACTCTCTTTACACTTTTGAATAAATGGTTCAATGCCATATTCTTCGATCTCATGTTTACCAGAAATACCAAGTTGCTTCTCAACGCCTAATTCTACAGGTAAACCATGTGTATCCCATCCCGCTTTTCTTAACACTTTATAACCAGCCATCGTTTTATATCTTGCTACTAAGTCTTTAATTGTTCGTCCAAGTGCATGACCTACATGCGGTAGTCCGTTCGCCGTTGGTGGTCCTTCATAAAATACGAAAGACTGTGCGCCTTCTCGATTCTGAATTGATTGTTCGAAAATATTTTGTTCGTTCCACTGTTTGCGAATTCGCATTTCTCTTCCTACAGCTGATTCTTTTACATCTACTTTTTCCATATACAATCACTCCTTTGAATATTTTAAAGCACACAAAAAACCCGTCCCTATAAAGTAGGGACGGGTTTACCCGCGATACCACCCTAATTCTATTAGCTTTTTCACTAATAGCACTTAGCAACGTACTATCATACGTGTTCTTTGTAACGGTAGACATCCGTCCGGGCTTACTTACTTTCAGCCTCGGCTCCTCGGAGATGATTTTCAAATAACGTCTGCACACCGGCTTTCAGCAATATACCGGCTCTCTGGAGAGCAGCTCACTATTTTACTCTTTCTCGTCTTCAGATTTGTATACTTTGTTAAAAGTTATTTTATGCCATTTAGCAACTAATTGTCAACTAATTCAAAATATATCCTTATCTTTTTTCCCTATTCTTATACAATTACTTTTCAAATTCTCGCAATGCTGCTAAATTTTCATCATCCTCAATAAGTTCAGCAAAGAATCCCGATTCATCCTCACGAAGGACAAATTCAAGCTCTTCCTTCGCCTCTTCATTTCTATTTAACTGCGCTAAATAACAAGCACGATCATATCTTGCTAACAAATCACTCGCGTCAATTATTAATACTTCATTTGTTATTTTTTCTGCCTTTATCGTTTGACCGACACCATGATATGAAGATGCTAAAGAAAGAAGAATTGCTGTTTCATTTGGATGATGTACAGAAGCATTTTCTAATACTTGAATTGCCTCTTCAAACCTTTCTTGACTTTGATATATTTCTCCTAAAGCAAGAAATGCTCTACTTACAAACGGTGTTTGCTCTGTTAATTGTAAGATAATCTTTTCTGCTTTTCTTTCTTCCCCTGCTTTAAAGAATACTTGTGCTTGCAGAAGAAGAGTATCATAATCATCTGGTAGTTCTCGAACCATTTGTTTCGTTAATTCCAAAGCATCTCTTAACATATCTTCTTCCTCGCACTCAACGAAAAGATTTACAAGTTGCTTCGCTACGTCATAATCCCATTTATTTTCTAGTGACGTGTGTAGAATCTCTATTGCTTCTTTATTCATCTCGACATTCTCATAAAATAGCGCAAATCGCTGTGCTGCCATACTATTTTTCGGATTTAACTTTAAAGAGATTTCATATAAATCAATTATCATAGTAACCATTGAAATTTCTTTCGCACGATTTTTCATACGATAAAAAGCTCTCGTAATGATAGATCGTTTCGGCTGTTCATGCAGCTGGCGTTCAATCCATATTTCCGTAACCGCAGCTGCAGCATACATGAATGCTGTACTTCTTTCTGCTTTTTTCACCTTTAACGTATGAAGAAAATCTCGTATGTTAGACAATTTTTTATGTTGCTCTACTGCTTTTACATAAACATCAAATATACGTTCATTATCAAAATCTTTTTGTATTACTTTCATTGCAACTTCAATTGCTTTTACATTTCTTTTTTTCACTAATACTTTTGCATAATGATATAGTACTTCTATATGCTCACCATCTAATTGTAGCGCGTATTCAATCTGTGCTTGTTCTTTATCTGTTTCATTCATCGCTCCGTACACATATGCAATCGCATCTAAACGCCATATTTCAGGTACTTCGTCCGCTAATTGTTCTAGTTCAATCAGCAATTCTTCCTGAAGGTTCATTTCTACTGAAAGCTGTGCCAAATATTCCATATTAATATGCAACGGCTCTTCTTTCATCGCCTGAACCATATGACTTTGTTCTTTAGAACGGTTTTCTTCTTTTTCGTATATTTCCGCAAGCTGTAAATGTACACCTACGAAATTCCCATCAAGCTCTAAACATGTTTCATACGCCTGCTTTGCTTCCGTCAATTGCCCTAATGCCATAAGTGTTTCGCCAATTCGGTAATACGGTAATGCCGTTTCCATTTGTTCTATCGCCTTATTATATCTTTTCATCGCTTGGCCGTACTGTCCAATAGATTCATACAAAATACCTGCATAACAACCGTACTCACTTACTTCATTTCTTTCTTTGTGTAACGTTCTTAAAAATGCTATACCTCGTTGTACAAATTCCGTTCCTTTAATTCGATTCACATATTCATCTAACGCACTTGCTACATTATAATCACTTTTCTTTATACCATTTTCTAACTTAGATAGCGCTACTTTAAATCCTTCTTCATTTCCACCAAGTTCAATTTCAGCATCCCATAAAACCATTCCTGCATTCATGAGGAAATCTTGGCTCTTTTCAATTTGCTTCTCAAGACCAAGAATATATTCTTTTGCTTCCTTATATTGTTCTCTTGCCATATAAACTTGTGTAAGTCCGAAGTGAGAATAAACATCCTCATCATTTTCTTCTAAAGCACGCTTATACAATACTTCTGCTTCTTCCAAGCTATCATTTTGAAAATGATAGTCACCTAATTTTACGTAAAGAGGTGCTTTATCATCACAATTCTCAATACCGTTTAATAAAATTTCTTTCGCACTTTCCTCATCCTTCAAATCAGATTCGTATATTTCCGAAAGTTTCGTATAAATGTAAGGTGCATTACTATCCAAATGAATCGCTACTTTAAGCCCTTTTATTGCTAAATATAATTTCCCTAGTTGATGTGCACATCTCGCTCGTTCATACCATACATGCGCTTCATATTTATACTCTTTTAACAAGTCATTAAAGATTTCATATGCTTCTTCATATCTTTCTAAATCTATTAATATTAAACCGTGATTTGTTAAAGTGAACCTTTCAGGACTACGCTCTAACGCAACTTGAGAGTATTGCAATGCTTTTTCAGATTGATCAATATACATATAGGATAAAGCGAGAAAACTCCAAGCAATAGGCTGATCTGCGTCTAATTGTAACGATGAACGAAAGCTTGAAATCGCTTCTAGATAACTTTCCTGTTCAAACGCATATCTTCCGTTTATTAAATGATATAAAGCACGATTATTTTTCTTCTCAACGCTTGTCAGCATTTGCTCCGCTTTCTCTACTTCTTGAAGACGAATAAAACACTGTGCACCATGCAATTTAACAAAGTCCGAGTTCGGAAACTTTTCCATTAACTTATCAATACAATATAAAATAAATTCTTTATCTACTTCAACATCTAAGTGCTTTATCGTATATAACCACGTATTTGGATTATCACTCGTTTCTTTTAAAAATTGTACTAAGTTACTAATTCCCTCTTTGTCATGTTCATCTAAATGATCCGTAAGAGAAAAAATAGATTTAAAGTAACGATTTTCTTCTTCACTTAGAAACGCTAGTTGCTCCTTCTTTTCTTTCGGAACAAACGTGATTGCTAAACAGCCTGTATAACGATATTTTTCTTGTAATTTACTATATTCCACAAGAACTGGTTCTATAAAGTTTGGATCTTGAACATAGAAAGCTTGCAATGTATCATCATATCCAGATAGAACTTGTACGTGTGAAGCATGCTCAATATCTATACTTAATAAAACAGGAATTCCTTCGTCAATCAGTCTCTTATAATTCTCTTCATTCCCTTTAAAATAACGATATTCATAACCTAATTCTTCTAAATAAGAAACAGTATCTGAAAACTTCGAACCTGTCATATCAAAAATAAACTCTGCTATTTCATCTTGTGTACGTTTCTCTCCCCATATACGCAACATCATCTCTAAGCTTGTCGGAACACAATAATTATCCTTTTGTACAATAGGAACTATCGGCAAGTGAACCTTTTTTCCATCCGGATTTTTTTCTAAATTATGATATAAAGATTCTTTTAAACTCTTTTCTTCTTTTAATAGTTTTTGTAAATCTGCAAATTTATTCATTTTGTACAGCGCTTCTGCACGTAAATGTACAAAGTAAGTATTATAGGCATGATATGGCAGCTGAGTATTTATGTTATCTATTACCGCTAACATCTCTTCATATTGCTCTAAATCTAATAAATACTTTATCTTCTCAAAATGAAAATATGGTACTTGTGGGAATTTTACAATCGCATCATCGATTAACTGTATCGCGCGTTTTTGTTCTCCTTTATTCGCATACAATTGTGATAATAAATAGGTAGATAACTCTTCACAATCTTCATGCTGCATGCCAGCAATAAATTGTTTTTCCGCTTTCTCCCATTCACCTGTATGCATATAAACGTAGCCCCATTTATCAAACACTGCGCGTGCACTGTACTCCTCTGCTTTTTGCATATACATTAACGCTTCTTCGTTTCGTTTCATTTCTAAAAGACATCGTACTAACGTAAAATATGTTTTCGCTAAAAAATCTGCATCTATTTCTTCTTTACTTAACTCTTCTAAAGAAGATTTTAACAACTGCTCCGCTTCAAGAATTTTCCGCTCATCAATTAACTCATCACAATATAAAGAGAGCGTTCTCATATTTGGGAATTTTTTATAAGCGTAACGAATGAGGAATGAACTGTATTGGTGCATAAGCCCTTCATCAGTAAGGCGAATTAATATATCGAACTCCTTATGCGAAGGAATATTGGCAAGCCAATTCTTCACAGAGGATAAAGTATTCGTTTCTTTTATATATGCAATTTCATTATTTATTTCCTGTAATCCATCTACAAATCTCTTGTCTTTTAAACAAGTTTCTAACTGCTTAAAATCTAGCATGCATTCACCTCGAATTTATATTTAAACTGCTACTTGCTTAGATTTTACACACCATATAGTATGTATTCAACTAAAATCTCTTATAATAGATGTTATTAATTAATATTATTCAAATTTATAACAAAATATAGTAAAAATGATTGTTTTTCTCCGTATTTTGTTTAATTATATGGAATAACGTAACATGCGGTTTTAATCTTGTAGAAGCTGAAATTAGTACATAAAATTATATCGGCGATAATTCAAATATATCAGCGATTCTTTCATTTTATCGGCGATTTTCAAATTATATCGACCGATTCTTAACATATATCAGCGATTATATGTCGAATATCGACTTATCGACATTAAACGACAAGCCTTATACATCATACCTTTTAACAAACTATGTCACCAAATGTAATTTTCATATTGGGAGCGTATACAAAAGAAGAATACACATGAAATATTTTAAAAAATCGTAGTTCAGCTTCATATTGAGCTAGCGCATTATCATATGTTAATCCTCTGGCTATTAAACGTTCTACAAATTGTTGCTTATCACCCGGATCACCTGCAATCCCCTCTTCTTTTAATGATTGATACAAATCGTTTTTATCATTGTGATGCATATTTGAATCTAAAAAGTTCACTTTATCGCTTACTCTACATTCAATATTTTTCACACCTAATTCACTTAAATATATCGGTATTTTCATGCCTATATTGCCATCTTTACCATTTCTTTGCGTATCACTTTCAAATAATTTCTGCAAAACACCTAGCTGAATAAATTCCGATTGTTTCTCCCCATCTAGTAAATAAGAAGCCATATTAGAAATCCAATGTGGTTCAAAACAGATTATTTTTCCACCCTTTTTAACTGAATGTATCATTTTTTGTAGCATTGTTTCTGGAGTAGTCATATGTAATAAGAAAGCATGACAGATTGCTATATCGTATTTATCGTTCAGTTCAATTTCTGTAGCATCTCCTTCAAGAAATTCTGAATCATACGGAAGTAAACGAAACAACTCTCTGGCTTCAGCTAATAATGTTTCTCCACTATCAATACCTGTATACTTTGAACCTTCTGGGAGTAATGGCATTAATACTAATCCTAAATAACCATATCCACAACCGTAATCAACGATATGTACAGGCTTAGTAATCTTCCAAACTGTATTTACTAAAAAGCTTACATAATCGTCGTTGTAATATAAATCTCTCGTGTTTTTTAAATATGTTAGTTTATTGTTCCAATCATACGTTTCCAACATCTAACGCCTCCTTTTATATACAAAACTAAAGTTCTCTATATAATAGCCGTATTCCTACACTTTTCTTAAAATTTCAAAGCAAAAAAACTAGTGTATTTTTAATAATACACTAGCTTTTTATTTGGAATAAAAATTTAACAAGTACAATCACAATCAAAACAATCCGTACAGTCTAAATCGTCACAATCTGCTTTTCTCTTTCTTTTGTTTCTCTTAAGATAATAATACAGTAGCCCAAACAATAGTATACAAATAACAAAAGCTATTATTGCTTCTGTATACTTATTTTGAATCATAAAACCAATTCCACTTCCACCTGAAATAAAAATTAGAATTAAGTAAATCCAGAACATCTATGTAAATACCTCCATTACTATATATCTTAAGATAATATCCATATAACACTAGAGGAAATGAATAATCCCATACCATTACCGCTTAATACACCAGTAGTTATTCTTAGCAAATTTGAGCTACTTCTCCATTTCCACTTTTGGGTGAACCCATCGATAAGTAACGGAATTTGAGCGAAAAATGATAGTATGATTGCCAAAAGAAATGAAGGTGTCATATAAAAATAAATTGGAAACATTAAAATACCAATAAGCATGCCTGTACAACGCGCACATAAAGGTATGTACTTTTGTAGTTTAAAAAAACTCCTATCTAATCTTCTATGACAAGGAATTTGTAAAATAAAAGTTCGAATCAATATGAATCACCCTCTCTAAAAAGATTTTAATTGATTTTGCAAAAAAAATATATATCCAATAAAAAAACAAACCAGGTTTATACTAGACCCAGTTTGTCAGTTTACTACTATGTTACATCTCCTCAGGTGGCTCCACCCCAAGTAAACGTAATCCTTCTTTTAATACAACCGTCACAGCATAAACCAATGCGAGTCTGCTGTCTTTTTCTTCGCTCTCTTCTAATATACGAACATTACCGTAATATTTATTGAATGATTGTGCTACATCTAATATATATTTCGAAATAATAGATGGCTCATTTTTATTGAAAGCTGCTTCAATTACTTGAGGGAATTTATTAAGTAATTTTACGACACTCCAGCTATAATCATCTTTTAAAGCAAACGTACATGTTTCAAATTCTACACTTTCTTTTCTTAAAATAGAGCAAGCACGTGCATGTGTGTACTGTACGTAAGGTCCTGTTTCTCCTTCAAATTTCAGCATATTTTCTAATGAGAATTCGATATTATGCATACGCTCATTTTTTAAATCGTGGAAGATGACTGCACCAACACCGACTTGCTTTGCTACTACTTCTTTTTGTTTTAAGTTTGGATTTTTCTCTTCAATATTCTGTTTTGCAAGTTCGATTGCTTCTTCGAGTACTTCTTCAAGTAAAATAACTCTTCCTTTACGTGTCGACATTTTCTTACCATCTTTTAAAATGAAGCCAAACGGTACGTGTTCCATACCATCAACCCAAGTATAGCCAAGTTTTTTTAATACGGTGAAAAATTGATTGAAATGTAAGCTTTGTTCTGGACCAACAACATATAGCGCTTTATCAAACCCATAAGTGTTTTGACGATATAAAGCTGCCGTTAAGTCACGCGTTGCATAAATCGTCGCACCATCTGATTTTCTAATTAAACAAGGCGGCATTCCTTCTTCTTCTAAATTAACGACTAATGCACCTTCTGATTCTTCAAGCAACTCATGTTCTTCTAAAATCCCAATAAAATCTTCCATTAAATTATTATAAAATGCTTCTCCCTGAAAATTAGTAAATTCTACGCCGAGAAGTTCATAAATGCGAGAAAATTCTTTAAGGGACTCATGACGGAACCAATTCCAAAGCTCTACCGCTTCTTCATCACCTTCTTCTAATTTCTTAAACCAAGCACGTCCTTCTTCTTCTAGTTCTTCGTCGTCTTTTACCTCTTCATGGAATTGGACATATAACTTAAATAGCTCACGTATTGGATCTTCTTTAACTACTGCTTCATTTCCCCATTTTTTATAAGCCGTAATTAACTTTCCAAACTGTGTTCCCCAATCTCCTATATAATTAATCCCTACAACTTCATAGCCACATTTTTCAGCGATATGTTTCAGCGAATTTCCTATCATTGTAGAACGTAAATGCCCCATCGAAAAAGGTTTCGCGATATTAGGAGAGGAATAATCAATTACTACTGTTTTTTCACAGCCAAAGTGGTTTTGACCGAACTCTTCTTTCTCCGCTAAAACTGTTTTTAATACTGCATCACTTACAGTTTCACGATTGAAAAATACATTTACATAAGGACCAACGGCTTCTACTTTCGTAAAAAACGGATCATTGAATTTCTCAGCAACTTCCTTTGCGATAAGAGCTGGTGCTTTTTTATATTGCTTCGCTAATGAAAAGCATGGGAACGCTACATCTCCAAATTCATCTTGTTTCGGTGTTTCAATTAAATCTAAAATTTGTTTTTGCGTTAATTCATTCGTGAAAATATTAGATAAACTTTCCACAAACTGCATTTTATAATCCATGATACAACCTCCTTATTTTTTAAAACACAAAAAACTCGTCTCTAAAAAAGAGACGAGTTTTAACCCGTGGTACCACCCTTGTTGTTCGTTACGAACCACTTTCCCGTTTATAACGAGGACAGGGGGCCTCGGCTTTCTCTACTATTCGTTCAAGAAGCATCTCCGAAGTGCGCTTCATCTTTTTCTTCCGTACTAGGCTCACACCATCCCTAGCTCGCTTTCCTTCTAAAAAAGACTACTCTCTTCATCACAGACAGTATATTTAATTAATTATTGCTTATTATACATCTTTTCAAACAATTAGCAAGGGTCAATTACACCAAAGTGAAACTTAGCACTTTTTCTTTTGTATACATAAAAATTGTGTTTTTCAAATCTAGAACTACGAAAATGATCTTTTAAAACGACACGTTTTCTCGCCACTCGTTTTGCCTCCGCAATTGTTTCATCAGTAATATCATGATACAAAGCGAAGTGTTTTAATCCTTTAATTCCGTCGGATTCTATGACAGTTTCTTCAAACATCGGATCAAGGTAAACGACATCGTAACTATTGTCTTCACATTGCGCTAAAAATGAAAAATGCTCCGTTTGCTTTACTTGAATTCTTTGCATTGCTTCATCAATTTCAGAAACGGATGAAGACCATGTTTTCAAACCATTTTCCATAATATAAGCCATATACTCATTGCCTTCAAGTCCTGTTACTTTTCCGCTTTCACCAACAACATAACTAGCTACAATACTATCTGATGCCATCCCGAGCGTACAATCTAACACTGTCATTCCTCTCTCTAATTGCGTGGCTTGTACAAACGGATCGTGTTCTCCACGCATTAACCTTTTCACACGAAACATCGCTGAGTTCGGATGAAAGAAAAACGATTCTTCCGTACCTTTCGGATAAATAGCTAATCGGTTCTTCCCTACGACAAGCACATCTTGTTCATACTGCTCATGCAGCTTATGTACTGGTATGTCATTACGTTTAACGAAAGAAGCATTTAATTCTGCGGCTACCAGCTTTGCATAATCTGTCATTTCTTTATTCGTTCTTCCTGCTGTTGTTACGATCATTGTTTCACCTCTATATAAAGAAAAGAGGGAGATTTACTCTCCCCCTTCTTTAGCAATTCTTTTCGAAAGCTTGTTCTAAGTTCGTAATAATTTCGTCCATAGTTGCACCTTCAATTTCATGACGGTGAATGAAGTGAACAACTTCTTTTCCTTTTAATAATGCCATAGATGGTGAAGATGGAGGAATTTCTCCGAAGTATTCACGCATTTTTGCAGTAGCATCTTTATCTTGACCTGCGAATACAGTTACAAGATGATCAGGTTGTTTTTCAGCACGAACAACCGCTTGACCTGCTGATGGACGTGCTAAACCAGCTGCACAACCACAAACAGAGTTTACAACTACTAAAGTTGTACCTGATGTATTTTCCATAAATTCTGTTACAGCTTCTTCTGTAGTTAACTCTTCAAACCCAGAACGCACTAACTCTTGGCGCATTGGGATTACCATTTGGCGCATGTATTCTTCATAAGCATTTGACATCTTGTAATCTCTCCTTCAACTTTCATTCCAAATTCATCATATCACGCTCTATTAATAGGTGCAAAAGAAAGATAACGATGATTTCATTTTTTTGTAGGGATTTCACAAACCCCACCGCGGCAATGTCCCACTGGAACAAGTTTTCTATTATTAGCGATATAATCGTATACTTTACTTCCAAAACCAAGTACGATAGATAACTTTATAAAAGGAACTGCAAACCAATAAGATGGAACGGCCTTTGCTAATACATCTATGCTCTGAATACCGTCATACCACTTATTATTTTTTAAAATATACAGTCTTTGTTCCATCTTACTTTGTAGTTCTTGAGAAAGCTCATACTTCTCAACTACATCTTCATTTCGAAATGAAACAAATTTCATCTTACCCTTTTTATCTAATTTTTTCGTACGTTCTGCAACGGCCGTACACATCGGACACCAACTATCATAGAAAACAATCATGCATTATTCCCCTTTACGTGACTCCGTCATTTGTTTCCATACAGAACCTTTTGCTTCTTCTCCGCCTTCAATACGCTCTAATGCTAGACGTGCTTGCATCGCTACTTCAAACTCTGGATCATCTTGCGCTGCTTTTAATGCTGGAATCGCACTTTCATCTCCAAGTTCAAATAAGAACATCGCTGCACGCCAGCGTACTAATTTACTTGGGTCTTTCAGAGATTTAATCATAACGAACATCGCTGCCGGATCACCTACATCTGATAAACAATCTCCTGCAGTACGGCGAACACTTACAGAGCGATCTAACAACGCTTTATATAATAACGGTAATACTTCATCACCTTTTACCATACCTAAATACGCTGTTGCTAAGCGGCGTATTGAAACTTTTTCATCATCTAACGCCATCTTCAACACTGGAATATCTTCTTCAGTAGGATCCATTTGTTCTAATGCTGCAAAACGGTTTTTCCAGTCAGAATCTTTCATCATCTCTTCTGTTACTTTATATGGCTCACGCTTTTGAATCGTTACTTCAACAGCACCTGCTTGATTTAATAATTCTTTAACCGTTTCATTTACACGTTCTTCTGAATAAGCAGCAACAATCTCTTCCACTACTTCTTTCCCAATTTCTTCAAAATTACCGTAACGTGTACTTTGTTCCACCCATTTACGCTCTTTTACAACGTTTGGTGCAGACATTTGCACTTTCATAATTGATTCTTTAAAACGATCTGGTAAACCAACACGTTCTTCCGTCGTTCCATCTGTTAACTTTACTTGCATTGGAATTGTAAAGAACATTTGAACAAACACTTTCACTTCTCCAAAATGAGCAAGTTGTTGTTCTTCACTTTCTTCCACTACTTCTTCGCCGAAAACAGCACGAACTTGTTGTAATAAAACTTTCCAGTCATACTTCGCATTTCGCTCCACTGCTAAAAAGTCGGCTACATGATATACACCTTTAATGCCTTCAATTTTCAAAATTTCTTGCACTTGCATTGGTGCTTGTTCTTTATTTTCATTTGTATAATTATTACGCGCTCCTGATGGTAATACTTCATTCAAAATAACTTTCATTGTATTTGGACTTGGCGTCGGTTCAATTGCTTTAATCTTCACGTAAAAAACTCTCCTTTATTGCATGTTCTTAGCTGTATTGTAACATGTTATCACTCTATACTCCTACTCGGATGCTTAATTTTACTACTTTCTTCCCGCTACCATACTATTTCATTCTTTTTACATTTTAAATTAGGAACGGGATTTTAAAAGCTTTCGTTTCCGATGATTTTTATTTTTTATCCATTTCTTGAGGCATCGCCATTATTTTTGAAAAAAACACGCTAAGCAAAAAAATATAATAAGCTATCCATATGGATAGCTTATTTACATAATTTTCGTTATTGGAAGTTATTTATTTGCTAATAAATCTTCTGCGTAACATTTAATCATCATGTAACCTGCGTAACCGAACTGATCATACGTATCTGCTTCTTCTTTGGTCGCCTGTCTAAGTACTGAATATCCTTTCATTAACATACAATTCTCATCATGAACCATTTGTGAAGTGAAATACTCTGTTTCAATTCCATCTAATTCTAATGAACGATAGCCACTTATAAAACCATCCAATGCTGTTTCATGAATGGTTTTAATATGAACATCTATTTGTATTAACGTTTTACAACCTTTTAAATTCTCAGCCATAGGTGGGCTATCTCCGATCCAGTCCATCAAACCTGCTAAAAATCACCTTCTACTATTTGGATCTGTTTCAATTACTCTACCACATGCAAATTTACTGTTATCTAAAGGAATAGTCCAAAATTGTCCTGGTACTAAATAACGATTTGATTTTGGTTTAAATGGATAGTTTATACTCATTGTTCTCCCCATCTCTTTTTTATCTATTGTATAACATATTCATGTAAAGTTAACATAACGTCCTATTATCGGTAGCAACAAAAAGGAGGATTCCTTACTCTCAGAAGGAATCCCTTTTTTTATTTTCTATCACTCGATTCATCTTTTTATACATTCCTATCCTGTGATGGGTTTTACGATTCTCGTTTGTTACTGGATTAGCCAAAAAACGTTATAAAATTTTGTATACTCTTTACTTGTTTTTTCAAAAAAGCTGGCGGTATCCCCTCTTTAAGTTTATTAAAATACTTTCCACAATTTTTTCCGAAGCTATTACTTAAAATCACCTTTTATTACGATGCCCCCTCCCGCCTTCTCTCCAAAAAGGTAATACTCTCAATCACAACTTCAGTTCTATATATTCTCTTGCCTTGTTCATCATTGTAATTACTAGTCTGAATACGCCCTGTAATCCCAACGAGCGACCCCTTCTTACAATATTCAGCTACATTCTCAGCCGATTTGCGCCAAACGACACAATTAATAAAATCGACTTGTTGTTCACCTAAACTATTTCGAAATCCTCTATTCACCGCAACACATATTCGTGCATAAGCGACGCCTTGTTTTGTGTAGTATAATTCTGGCTCCTTTGTCAATCTACCGATTAATACAACTCGATTCATCATAAGTTATACCACCTCACATGTTTTTCTTCATTGTAAGGAGAAATGTTTGAATGGTAAAAAGCACAAAATGATATATCCGTAAGTAGAAAGTATTATTTTGGACCTTACAAAACAAAAAAAGAAACCATACATAGTTCAAACATGTATAGTTTCAAAATTTATTACACTTCAGTACAAGATATGTAATATCCTCCGCGAGCCATCTTTATTTCAGCACGGTACATTACATTTTCTAAGTAGAAAGTAATCTGTTTAACTTTACTCTCAAATTTTAGTCTTTCATTGCATTCAGCCGCATATCTCTCTATTGCTGAAGTAATGACTTTTGATGATGGATACGTTAAAGCATCATCTAGTTCTATGAAAAAACTTTTAGAAAATAGCTTTTTCATAATCCCTTTCTTCTCTTTCATCATATTCCATCCCCCCTTAACTCAAGTTACCAATATCCATATTATACCATAAAATCAATTTATCTTTAAAAATAAAAAAATCCTGCATTTCTCATGCAGGATTTTTTATTAGTCATTTTTCGTAAAGTAAGAAACGAAACGAAGAATTTCTAAGTATAACCATACTAATGTAAGCATTAGTCCCATCGCAGTGTACCACTCCATATATTTCGGAGCTTGACTACGTACACCATTTTCGATTAAATCGAAATCTAGTAATAAGTTTAATGCAGCAACTACAATAACAACTGCACTAATAATAATACCGATTGTACCACCTTGGTGAATGTATGGAACAGTTACACCAAACATATTTAGTAGGAATACGACTAAATACATAACCATAATTCCAAGTGTTGCTGCCATAACGCCTGTACGGAATTTATCCGTTACTTTTACTACGCGTGTTGCATATAACACTAACATTGCAAATAGAATTGAGATTGTTAGTAATACAGCATTTAAAACGATAGAATCGCCAAATTTCATTGTATAAACTGCTGAAATACTTCCTAACACAACCCCTTCTACCGCTGCATAGATTGGTGCACCAAAAGGTGAAATGCGCGGGAAGAACATAGACGCAAATGCGATGATTGCCGCAACGATTAAAGCACCAATTAATACTGGCATCTTCATCGTCCCCTGCATCATCTGTATGTATGAATAGACAGACGTTGCAAGTAGCAAGATAAGCATAATGAACGTTTTGCCTACTGTTCCGCCAATCGTCATCGCAGAAGCGCTTGCTCCCTCTTTACGGAATGCCTCTTTTTTCAACATTGGATTAGATGTTCTCATTTTTTCCCTCCTAAAATAGGTTCTACCAATAGTGTAAAGTTTTTCTCTTTACTTTTCAATATATGCAGCTTGTTTTTATTTTAATCCTTCAACGATGTCTGATAGTTCACTCCATCTTTCCATCTGTTTTTCTAGCTCTTCTTCTGTTTTCTGCTGTGCTTCAGATAATTCCTGTGCCTTTGTGAAGTCAGATCCAACTTTCGCAAGTTCTTCTCCAATTGACTCAATTTTCTCTTCAAGTTCGGCAATTGTATCTTCAATCGTTTCCCATTCACGCTGTTCATTGTATGAAAGTTTACGTTTACGTTGTTGTTTTGGAGCTTCTTCTACAACTTTTTTCTCTTTTTGAACTTCCGCTTTCTCCATAAGTTCTCTCGTTTTTTCCATTTCTAAATAATCTGTATAACTACCTAGGAATTCACGCACTTCGCCTCCGCCAGTAAAGATGAACAGTTCATCTACTACTTTATCTAAGAAGTAACGGTCATGCGATACAGTTAAAACGACACCTGGGAAATCTTCTAAATAATCTTCTAGTACTGTTAATGTTTGTGTATCTAGATCGTTTGTAGGTTCATCAAGTAAAAGTACGTTTGGTTCTCCCATTAAAATACGTAATAAATATAAACGTCTTCTTTCACCACCAGATAGTTTACCAAGTGGTGTACCATGTGAATGCGTCGGGAATAAGAAACGTTCTAACATTTGAGATGCACCAATTACTTTTCCATCTGTCGTATGAATAACTTCTGCAATCTCTTTAATGTATTCAATCATACGCTGATTTAAATTCATCTCTTCATTTTCTTGCGTATAATAAGCAACTTTTACAGTTTGTCCAACTTCAATTTCACCACTATCAGGAGATAACTTACCTGCAAGCATATTTAATAGCGAAGATTTCCCGCTTCCATTCGCTCCAATAATTCCGATGCGATCGCCTGGTTTCACAATATGATTAAAGTTGTTTAATACCGTTTTATCACCAAATTTTTTCGTTACATCTTTTAACTCAAGTACTTTTTTCCCAAGACGGCTACCGCTAAGTGCAATATCAACTGACTGTTTTGCAGCTGGTCCTTCTTGTGCCTTTAGCTCATCAAAACGCTGAATACGCGCCTTTTGTTTCGTAGAACGGGCTTTTGCACCACGACGAATCCAAGCAAGTTCACGACGATATAAATTTTGGCGTTTCGATTCTTGTGCCAATTCTTGCTCTTCACGAAGTGCTTTCGCTTCTAAAAATGTACTATAGTTTCCTTCGTAGCTATATAGTTTACCATTATCTAATTCAAAAATACGATTCGTCACACGATCTAAGAAATAACGATCATGGGTTACAAGTAATACCGAACCTGTATATCTCGCTAAATATTCTTCTAACCATTCAACTGTCTCATGGTCAAGATGGTTCGTAGGCTCGTCTAAAATTAATAGATCCGGTGTTTCAATAAAACATTGTGCCATTGCGATACGTTTTTTCTGTCCACCAGATAAATTCCCAACAATTGCAGTGAAGTCCGTAATTCCTAATTTCGTTAAAAGAGATTTCGCATTTGCATTTGCTTCCCATGCACTCATTGCATCCATACGTTGCTGCACTGCAAACAATTGTTCCTGTACTTTTTCATTACTTGGATCTTTTTCAATATTTAATAGTGCTTTTTCATAATCACGAAGAAGACGAATTAAAGGTGTATCACCATGGAACACTTGCTCTAATACTGTCAGTTTTTCATCAAACTCTGGTTGCTGTGATAAATAACTAATTGTATACCCACGTGAATGCGTCATATCACCTGTATCAGGAGTTTCTAATCCTGCAATAATTTTTAATAATGTCGATTTACCAGTTCCGTTTACACCAATAATTCCGACACGTTGTCCTTCTGTAATACTACATGATAATCCATCAAATAACGGCTTTTCTCCATATGATTTTGATAAGTTCTCCACAGTTAACATTTTCATATTTGTGCATTCCACTCTTTCATAAATTGTTCAATAAACTGTTCCATATAACGATGACGAATTTCAGCCTCTTGTTTTGCTGCATTCGTATTCATTAAATCTTTTAATTTCAAAAGTTTTTCATAAAAATGATTTAAAGATGGATCATTATTTTTTCTATACTCTTCTTTCGTCATTTCTTCACGCGGCGGAATAGTTGGATCATACATTAATCTCCCTTTCGTCCCGCCATATGCAAATGTACGAGCAATTCCTATTGCGCCAAGAGCATCTAAACGATCCGCATCTTGAACAATTTTCCCTTCAAGTGACTCTACTGTGCCGCCATGGCCACCTTTATAAGACATATTGGCGATGATATGAAGAATATGTTTACTTTCCTCTTCTTCAACACGTAGCTCTTCTAACCAATCAGAAACTTTTTTCATTCCTGCTTCTTCACTTTCATTTAGCTTTTCATCTGCCACATCGTGAAGTAATGCTGCCATTTCAATTATAAAACGATTTCCACCTTCTTGCTCAGATAAAGAAATCGCCATTTTATGTACACGTTCAATATGATACCAATCATGCCCACTCGCATCTTTTTCTAAAATATGTTTTACAAAAGTAATTGTTTTTTGAATTTTTTCTTGTTTTGTCATTTTATCTTCACCCAGTTACTTATTGTAACACGCCCGCATTTTTTCATCACATATTTTCTTGTCCGCCCATACACTAGGTGGTAGGCATCATCATGAAGGAGGAATAAACATGTTCTATAATAATCAACCGCCTTATCCAAGGCAACCATTGTATCCTCAACAACAAGAACAGAGATACACAGAACAATACGAAGAACAAGAGTTACAGCAGCAAGAGCCACAATATGACGAAAATCCATATGCAACAACGCAAAACCAAGAAACTGAATTTCAACAAAATCCATATGACACACGTCCAAATTATGAATATCCTCAAAATCCATATGCAGCACCACAAAATCAAGAACAGCGATATCCTCAAAATCCATATGTAATACCACAAAACCAAGAACAACAATATCAACAGAATCCATATGCAGCACCACAAAACCAAGAACAACAATATCAACAAAATCCATATGCAGCACCACAAAACCAAGAACAACAATATCAACAAAATCCATATGCAGCACCACAAAACCCATACACAACTCAACCACAACAACCGCAATACCAACAACAAATGTATCAACCAAACTACGACGCACGTGTCTCACCACCTAAACCACCAACAATAGATCCAACTCAACCACAAATCTTACCACCTGGACCAACACTAGACATTACACAACCACAAATCTTACCACCTGGACCAATTACTGAACCAACACAACAACAAATTCAACAAGTTGTCGGTACACAGTTTTTACCTTTCAAGAAACCCGTACTAGATTTCGTAAAACCATGGGTAGATTACGGTTTAAATGAAGCAAAACATACATCACATGAACACGCATTAACAGAAGTTGCTGCGATTATGTTTTTAGTTGGTAAAGGCTTCAATCCGACGATCGCACATTATATCGTTGAATCTTGGGAGAAGAATGAACAGTTTTAGAATTGTTTATTTGATAAAATATAAAAAACACAAAAGTGCCAAACCCCTTATGCCACAAGGGTTTTGGCACTTTTTAATATCTAAAACAAATTTTATTGAAATAATTATTTTTATAGATTTTCATACTTTTTTATATAGTACGTGAACAAAATGTGTGCAAATATACGAATCGCATTTCGCTGTTGTTGCACCGGTTATTTAAACCAATTCTCAATTATGAGATTTATATGAGAAACTAACACTTTTTCCTGTTGACACTTGGACAGTTTCTTGATAGCAAGCCACACGCAGACATTATTATTGATGGAATTGATATACTAGAACATTATCCTTTATATTATTTCAAATATAATTCGGTCGTAATTAAAATAAAACAAAAAGAGGACGTATATATCACGTCCTCTTTTTGTTTTAGATATGCTCACCATGATCAATATAAGTATCGCCGTATTCGTATGCCGGCGCAGGTGGTCTACCGTGATCAAAATCGGCCACATTAGAAATATAATCTGGTCTTTGTGGTGCAGGTGGTCTACCATGATCAGCTTGTGATGTAAAAGATTCTGTAAAACTTCCAATAGTTAAAACAGCAGCAAAACTAAAAAATCCTATTAGTACTTTTTTCATTTTAACGCACTTCCCTTCTGAAGTAATTCTTTAGCATCATAAGATATATTAAAGTATTGGCTAGCCTTCTCATGATTACCTTCTTGATAAAGTTTTTTCGCTAAAATTCCAGAGTACTCTTCCATAAATCCATAAAGTTTTTGGGATTCAAAGTAATCTAGTCCATCTGCAATCGTTGTTTCTAGATTCTGCTTATAATTTTCATCGTATTGTGCTCGAAGTATTCGTAAATGATGTGTATATTCAACATCAGCTAATTCAAAGCCTTGAGTCAAAAATTCTTGTGCTTTTTCAATTTCATTTACTTTGAAATGTTCTCGAGCCAGTAAGAATACAGTTTTATGATATGGTTTTTCAGATTTATACACATCCATTAAATGTCGAATTGCAGTTGCGGATATACCTTGTTTTGCATAAAGAAAACCTAAGTTGTATTGAATTAAGGTAATTAGTCGAGTACAGTTATGTTTTTTAGCCATATCCAAGCACTTAACAAAAAGCTCTTCTCCTTGTTCAAACTGACTTAAAGTGACACTTGCCAATCCTAGGATTGTATCGCATTCAATTTGATTTATTACATAATCTTCATGTTTTTTGTATATGTCTTTTGCTTTCATAACATGCTTAATTGTTAATAAAGGTTGTTGAAGGTGGTAATATAGTTCACCAAGTTTATAATTAAATTCAGCTTTTTCAATGTCATTAGGAATATACTCTAAAAGTCGTTCAGCTTCTTCAAATTGCTCCATCGCTTCCATATAGTTAGCAATCATAGTGTTATGCACAGCTTTATAGAAATGGTAGTAGTATCTTAAATACTCATCAATAGTTTTTGTTGTAAGTTTTTCAACTGCATCAAAATCACTACGAGTTACATATGATTTATTTATTAACACTTTATAACTATAATCTAATAAGGAATAGTACAATAAGAGATTTTGATCTTGTAAATCTCGATTTTGTTCGACCATTAAGACACTAATCTTTTCATCAACTTCTTCTTTCATTCTTGTCGCCTTTGTTATTTGTTTAGATAGAATAACCTTATACCATTCATTTAATAGTCTAGTAACTTTTTCATTATTCAGAATTATCATATCATAATCTCCTTTATTTAGTTTATATAAAAACAATCATAACAAAGTTTAATTGTAATAAGTTGCAAAAAACAATTTTATAAATAATATTCAGAATATTTAATTTTATTTTTATCAATTGACGTAAAAACATCGGTAAATCGTTAGATTGTAAAGAATGAATTATCTATATAAAACTAATTGTAATGCTAGTAATGGTATAGCGTGAACCTTATTTGTCGAAAAGTTTTGGTAATTATTTGGTTTATAAGTATTTATTTCCCATTATTTCGGGGTTAATATCTGAATTATGCTAACAAATAAAGGTAAATTAGCATGATATTGTCTTAATTAATATTTTAGGAGGTATGAAAAATGAAAAAGATTAGTAAAGTTTTAAGTGTTGCAGGATTATCTCTTGCTATGTTCGGAGGAGGAACAATTGCAAGCGCAGCTGAGAATAACACAGTTGATTCTACTATAAAAAAAGGTAATGTATTAGATTTAACAGATCAATCGAATGTACAAATAGGTGAGGTACTAACGTTTGGGGAACTTGTTAATCAAATTGCTGCAGATACCAATAAACCTAGAGAAGAAATTTCTCAGCAACTCATGGCTCAGGGGAAAGCTCGTGGACAATCATCTGCTGCAACACTTGCCGCTACGTACAGAACACTAACAACCAATTTTTCAGTAACACCTTTCTATAGCCCTTCATTAAGGTTTTATTGTGAAACAAATGAATGGGGTGGAAGCTTCAGGGGTATTAAGGAAATAAAACATATCAATATGAATAGAGATGCAAATGGTCTTTCTAAAACGTTCAGTGGTACAGTTCAAGCGAATTTAGAGGATCCTAACAGAATTTTCTATATTGTTAATGGTGATTTTCATAATAATGGCACAACTACTTTTAATGGCAATGTATCCATTACTGTAGGGAAGACAGGAAGTGTAGGTTTTAGTGCATCTTATGCGACGAGTCACTATAAATATACTTATAAAGAAGGATATGTATATTTTTAAAGTTGATAAATTTTTAAATGATCGATTACTTCTTAATTACATGTTAAGTTCATTATACATGCTAATTTAATGGAGGTGATCTCTCTGCAACCTAAATATATTCTGTTCATTCAAATTCTAATAGGAATACTAATAATCATGGCACCAATTATTATTACTGGTGAATTATATGATGTTTCAAAGACTATGGGTGATTTGCTAGTTACTGAATTAATAATAAGAACACTTTCTTTCATAATAGGACTTGTAGTTATTAGCAAGGGGTTTGAAAATTATTCTAAATAGTTATTAGTATGTTATTTTCTTGAAACTTATAAAAAAGGTCTACTCATATGAGTAGACCTTTTCTCTACTTCACATACACATAGGCTTCATTTGCAGTTATATAGTATGTTACGCCTTTACTGTTGTGTACTTTGTATTGTGGTGAACCATTAACGGATACTTTAGCATCAATAGTAAATCCAAGCCCTTCATCTACCGTTCCTGCTACGTCTTTATCAGACCAAGAAGCTGTAGCAAACGAAAATAAGAGCAATAGAATCATAAATAATGAGCTAAATAGTTTAATTGGTTTTTTCATTGTGTATTTCCCCCTTTTTGCCAAACAAAAAGAGCACCGTCTTTTGACAATGCTCTCCTTATGTAAGGCATGTATTTTTTTATTTGGTATTATGTTTTTCCTTTCGTGCATCACTTCTTTCGATTTTTGCTTGTATTTCGGACGCTACACTTTCTAATAACCATGCAGGAATCCATTTTCCCCAGCCAATTCGTGCACAGTTTGCTGCGAAACTATTAAAAATGTGGTAACTCAATCCACCGACTACCATGAAGAAAAAGAAATCAGGTAGTTTAAGAGCAATATCAAATAAATGTGCAAGAACTGGTAATGATAAAAGCACCACGGTTCTCGTGATGCCCTCAATTCCATATTGTGATGAGTATGTTCCATCTAGTTTTGAAGCCTTACTACCAGTAATCCAGTCGAGCATGATAATCCAGCAGTAAATCGAGATCCAAATTAAGTTCGCTTTACCATATAACAAATTAATTATTGTTCCTAATCCACCGCCTATAGCACCACCTACTTTAAATTGAGTACTTGTAATAACGTCGCTTATATTCAATGCCTTGATGAGTTCGTGAATTCTTTCCAAGTTCTCACCTCCTTTCAAATTTTGACCAAAATAAAAAAGCCTGCTGCAGCACGCTCAATTTCGATAAAGTTATATGTTCATTTTCTTCCACGCGTATTCTAGTGGTTCAGTACGTGGTGGTTTCATCACTGCTTTTTCAGTAGTTTTACTTTCGTTTCGGGAGAAATTAAACATAACCCCTTTTCGTGTGGCGGTTTGCCTCACCCCTGTAATATACATGTCACTGATTTCTAATTTTGAGCCTTTGCGTATTTGTGGTTTACGTTGTACGGTTGGATACAGTGTTTTTGGTTAAATTATTATGCCTTTTATTGTCATAAAATCACCAGCCTTATTCTACTCTTAATGCAATGTTGTACTCTGAAAATGAACCCCATACACTTGAGTAGTAGGTGTTAAATAATTTATATTTCTGACTTCTCCATCTTGAGAAATTTCAACGATATCGCCAATTACAAAATTTGAACCTCTATATGTGTAAAGGCCATCAAATTTTGCTCTTAATCCATCTACGTTATCTCCCATAAAAAATGATGTAAATATTATATTTCCTTCTAAAGATGGTGCCTTTAAAAATACCTTATCCCAAATGAAAATAGGAACAGAAACATTTTTTAATCCCTCATATATAAGTTTACTTCTAGCAGCCACCAGTGCTGCTCTATCGGGTGATTGCAATCCGCGTTTCTTCATTTCTTCTTTTCGCTCTAATGCAATCTTACCTCTACTTGTTATTCTGTATTTACGGCTAGAAAATTGAGAAATCATTTTTTCATCATTTGGAATCTCCATTGTAGGTTCTTCACCCTGTATAAATGCTTTCATATTCTCTTCAAGTAAGTCTCTTACAACGGCCCAGCCTTCTGTACCTGCATTACCATAATGCTCATCATCAAGCGGCTTCCCGTTATTCACAACCGGATATACTTTGAATGGTAATCGTTCAGATTTAATAACTTCTTTCAATCTGTCCGTAACACCACCACCAACACCACTATCATCGACTTTTATATCCACTCTTTTTAACTGCTTGTACTTTGCCATGTATTCCTTAGCTAATTTCAATACATGACCAACAGTTTCCATAGTATCTTGTTTATAGTGGTTTAATAATTTAAAGACTTTATTTCCTATCCTTGGAGCAATTACAGTTTCATCATCACCAAATCGCGCAACGTCAACACCTAAGTCAAGTGTTTCACCAGTCGGCTCTACTTTACAAGATGCTGCTTGCTTTACAATTTCTAACGGGATAAATGCATCTGCTTCTGCTTTAGGAAATTCACCAAGTACACGTACACGCCAAACGTCCGAACCCTCACCCTATTTCTTTTTCAATACTTCTATATTGTCTTTACTGGTTCGAGGGCTATCTAAGCTAGAGACTTTATGTATTTTATATAAATCTCTGTCACGATTATGAGAATCATAAAAAACACCGCTTGTTCTTGTTGGGTTTCCGCACAAAAACAATTTATTTTCTGCACCAGATAAAGTACCAAGTATGGCTTCCATAATAGGATCTGCTATACCAGAAGCTTCATCACATACAAATAACATATAGTCTTCGTGAAAACCTTGCATATTCTCCGGCTTCGTTGCTGTTCTAGCAGTAGCAAACCAACGTTCTTCACTGCCAATCATGTATACTCGTGTTTTAGTCCATTTAAGAAGATTTTTAACTGCACTACCTTCTAACCATTTAGCTATTTCGGCCCAAAGTACTGTAAATAACTGTTCCTTTGTAGGAGCTGTACAAATAACTTTTTGGTTCGGTCTACAGCAGAGGAACCAAATAACAACAACTGACTCAAGACCTGTTTTACCAACACCTTGACCAGAACGAACAGAAACCTTAGGACTTTGTGCTAAATCCATAAGAACTTTTCTTTGCCATTCATCAGGATAAAAACCTAGCATATCTTCAGCAAACGCAACTGGATCATCCCAATAAACATCGATAATCTCCATAAATCCACTAAAAGCTGTATTACTCATTAGCTTCCGCTTCCTTTTGTTTACGTCTGCGCTCTGCTATCTTCATAAGAGACTCTTTCCAGTCTTCTGTATTCTGATTAGTATCACCATCAACTTTAATAGCAGCGATCTCTTTCTTGAGTTTCTCTATTCGTAGTTTTTGTTCTTCTGTATTAGCTAGCCTATCATATTTTTCAATAAAATTTACTAATGTTGACATTGCTTTCGATTGGGCATTTAAGAAACTAGCTTGCTTGTCCCAGGCGAATTGAATTTCCCATTCTTCCTCAAATCCGCTTTCAGTGAGCTTTTTCTTTCGCAGTTCCTTTGTCATGTCCTCTTTATCTCTAACAAACATGATACGTTGAGCATGAATGATTTGAGTATACTGCAGCATAATGCTGTCCCAAATGATTGTTAAAAAATCATTATTAACCGCTTCTGTCAATTCTTCTTTTAAATCATATATTTCTTGCGGTAAATACTTTCTATATAAACCATGACTAACAGCATTACCATTACGCAGTGGAGCAGATCCTCCGGAATTACCGACAGCATTTTTATTACCCTTTTTGGCTCCACCACGATTATTTACAGCATTCTTATTACCTTTGGGTGCTCCTGGTTTCTTTTTGGAGTACTCCGTATCTTTCATTGGAGTACTCCATTTAATTTGTCTATCCATCCATCTTTGGATTTCCATCCTCCAACCGTTTTTTCACTTACAGTTTTTTCGGATGTAGACAATAGTTCGGAAATTTTACGATTCGTAATATCACCGTTATGTTCTTTAAATATTTCATACGCTTTGTTACGGTCTGGACTTCGTTATCTGGCCATAATTACATAACACCTGCCCCCTTATCCAATTGTTTGCACTTCCTTCTCTAAACACTCAATACATATATGAGAATTATCCGTATTTGCTTCACGGATATATGTTTTATCAAAATGAGTAATCGTTAATGGCATTTTTAACGTCCACATACATGGTTCGTTACATACAGAGCATGTAGGAACATCTATGTTCACATCTTCCACCCACACCACCTCACAGCAAACTCCAACAGTTCTTTTTTTATCCAAAATAAAAAAAGCAGCGAACTCGCTACTTTAATAATCATTTCTTCCAATCATTGAAATCAGAGTACTTTCTATATTCTTGTTCAATAACACCTTTATACCATTTATCATCTTTATCGGGTCTTGAAGGTTTATTATTATACTCATTAATATCACCATTGTTATTTAGCCATTCAGGATTAACATGAGCATACTTATAAATGAATTTTCTAGTTTCTTTTAATGAATTAAATACTTCAGGAAACAGCACAGGTTCTTTCCCCATCGCATGGCCATATATACGATACGTTGTTTCTCGTTGACCAACAGTTTCAAAAAATGGTTTTGGAACCATATCTATTCTTTTCACAGTACTACCCCTTTCCCTTTGATATATCACATTCATTCTAGCTGCATGATATCATTCATTTTCAGCACATGTAAACAAGGGAATAAAAATACTGATAAATTGGTTTGTTCATTTCAACCTAAACAGGATAAACCTAAAACGAACGTTCCCATCTTGAAATATCTGGTTTGAGTTGTGTTTGTTTTGTTGATTATTTTTTCTATGAAACAAACACCATCTATTAATTTAGATGGTTTTTATTCCAAAGTTTTCTTTATGACTTTATATGTATCTGAAACTGCTAATACTATTAAACCAAAAGTTATTACAAAATACATGATAATTGTAGCAATTGCAAAGTTAGTTTTTATCGGAATATATCCAAAAAGAAAAACTAGAAAAAAGAGCACTAACATTCCCATCATTAGCATCAAATAATCTAAATAATACTGTTTATCTAAATTTCTTTTTCTCTTAGACAGAAGAGCTATACAAGCTATTGAAATAGCGATTAACCCTATAACTAAACTCATTCCTAACTTCGTTGTTTCTTTTATAACCTCTTCTAATTTAGATACATCCTTCGCAACTGCAATTGCTACTGTAGGTATTGTTATTACAGATAAAATACCTGTAAGACCAATAATCATCTTTATTTTTTTCAAAATAATCATTCCTTCTATTAAAAATGTAACAGAAGAATATTTTAACAAATAAATCATAAAAATAATATATAAAGATTTAAAATACCACCATAACAATGTCCTTATAAATTAATAAAATATATACGGTATGTGAAGTTTTACCCTACATATATAGGTGGCTTTTGCACGACAAAAAAAGAGCTCTGCTATAAAGCAGAGCAAAATAAAAAAATATAATTCTATAAAAATAATACAGTTTATTGATACTTTCAAAAGACGAAATTTAAATTCCCATCACAATAATACCTATGTTTAAGTATAAAACATTCTACCTTCACTTATAGCTATGAATATTCTTATTTTAGAATTCCATAATATCCAAAGAGCTCTTCGGGAGATACCTCAATACCAAACTTCTTCAAAGAATCTTTTCTTTGTTCAAAGAGAAGTTCTAAAACTTTTTTCTTATCTTTGTCTCTTCCATAATGAATCAACCTATGACAGTTCGGACATATACTAACTATATTTCCAACAACATCTAAACTATTTTCAAAATCATGTTGCATTCTTAACGGTATTAGATGATGGGCCTCCATATAATTTTTTCGGCTGGCTTCCGATACAAATGTTTCATGTGTGTCATCTATTTCACATTTAAATTCTGCCTGTTTAATAGCTTGTTTAGCTTTTTTCGGATCACGAGGCCATACTTCCCTACCAGATTCCATTTTAGTTTTTTTTCGATTTTCCGGTTTCTCTTCTTCTGCAATCTTTACTTTACTAAAATCCGAATCAATATTAGCTTGATACATATCTTCCTCTTGCTCATCCTCAGAAAGAATAAAGCTCTCATTCAACGCTTTAATAATATTATCAATAGATTTATATTTTGCTAATTTTGTTGAATCAATATATGAGTATATAAATTTAAAAGATTAAAATAAAAATAAGTACACATGTTTTATTAGGAGGTATATGTATGTCCAACAGCACTTCATGGCTAGATGAAATTATAGCAATATTAACCGAACTAGATGGAGCAGGAACACTGAATCAAATTAAAACAAAGGTTATGGAGCGTAATAAAATTGACTTGAATAGATACCAACACGAACAGTCTATAGCTGCAAGAATTAGAAAGACCATTTATCAGGTAAACTATCATAAAAACGTTCAATGGCCGCTACTAAAACTAAATCTTCTAAATGAGCAGTTTTAAGGTTGTTTATTTTTAAAAACATCAAAAATGCCAAATCCCTTATATCACAAAGGATTTGGCATTTTTAAGTATCTAGAACACGCGCTAAATTTAAGGAGAAATTAACAGACATGAGTCCGGTATAATGCCGTGTCCACACCCAAGGATCGGTTACATAAAATAGCGTATCTAACCTGGGAAGTCTATTGGCCTTTTTCCCTTATAGTAACGCTCTCTTCTACTAAGACCTTTTCTTTCTAGGGCCTACAATTAATTTAATCGCTGTTCTTTCTTCATTATTGATAGAAATCTCTTGAAACGCTGGAACAAAAGCTAAGTCAATACCACTTGGAGCGACGAACCCTCTTGCAATCGCAATTGCTTTAATCGCTTGATTTATAGCTCCAGCCCCAATCGCTTGAATTTCCACATTACCACTTGTTCTTAGTACTCCTGCTATTGCACCTGCGACTGAATTTGGGCTTGATTTTGAAGATACCTTTAATATATTTTCCATGTAAGTTGCTCCCTCTATTATTTAATCTCTCTTTCGTTACAATTTTAAATATTTTAGCGTATCTTTAATTACTATTCACACCAAAAACAAACGATGCTTCATATGTACATTATTCTATATTTTCTGACTTTTTCCTGCTCAGCTACGCAAATAAAAAATAAACTGAATAACCTAATGTAAATATAGATAAATATTATAACTTCACCAAATGATAACATCCATACAGCTAAAGGTAATATTTCTGTTTTGTCAGACTAAATAAATATAGTAAAGTGAAATTTTAATGAGTGGGGGTTTAATTCATCCCCCACCTAACTTCTTTGCTTTCGCTGAATTTTGAGGTGGGAGTCTTACTGCTCGGAAAATAGCGGGATAAACGTTTCCTCATTACTTCAATCTATTTAGAAATTCCATTTATTTTTCTATCAAATTATAAACCTTGTCATCTTCAAAAGGTGTTACAGGTAATACCCAAATACTACACTTCATCATTTGACCACTTTATATTCCAAATCTATCTCCTTTTATAGTACAAGCATACACGCCAATTGTGATTCATCTTCATAAACTACTATGTGGTTTAAATTTATTAAGAATAGGAGGTAATATTTTGGGTTCATACTATCATTCTTCAAACTCGTATAAAAAATGCTCATGCAAATCTTCTTCCAGTTCAAATAAAAAATGTTCATGTGACCATTCACATAAACGAAGCTGTCCTGCATACGGAACTTTTTGGCAAACTGAATTTATAACTGTTCCTTTTGGAGATCCTTTTCCATTTAATCACGTTGGACCTTTAGCAGGAGGTGTTTCCTTACTAAATCCTACTACTATACACTTTAGACAAGCTGGTGATTATAGAGTTTCGTTCATTTCCAGTATTAATACTACTTTAAATCCTGTATTTCCACATATCCCAGTCATAACTATATTTTTAAATAACAATCCACTTGCTAATAGTCAAGGTGACTTCGCTATTCAAATGAATACTTCATCAAATAACGAATGTCTTCAACTCGTTGGCGAAACAATTGTTACAGTGCCTGCTAATTCAACTCTTCAACTTAGAAATAATAGTGGTTTTAATCGTCAAAGTATTGTAACTTGTGACAATGGTATAAATTCAGTTGAATTAACAGTTACAAAACTAAGTTAAAATTATTTCTTCACATTCAGATGCTATTTCAGCATCTTTTTTTATTGAATAACAGTTTTTTCAACTTTTATTATCTCTCCCCACATAAAAAAGTGCAGAATTCTTTCTAACACAAGATTTCTGCACTTTTTATTATACTTATTTATTCTTCCTTATTTCTCTACATAAACCGACTTAACAATCGTACGATTATATGGTTTTCCTTCTTTATTCATCCCTTTTATATCCATCGTAACGTTGTATACTCCCGGTTGTTTTATATCTTTCAAAGCACCTGTAAATGTATTCGTATTAACATTTTGTAATTCATTAAATTCAGAGACTAACTTACCTTCTTTATTAACGACTCTTACTGTTATGGAAAGATCCCCTTTCATTTCAGGTGCTACAGGTGATTTTTTCAGTTTATACTCAGGTTTATTTATTTTAACTTTTGTAGGCATTCGAAGAACAAATGGTGCGTCATCCTTGTAATCGCTTACAACTAAATATGCATCTTTCGACTGCTTCGCCATCATTTTGATTTTCCATTCGCCTACTTCTAATTTATCAAACTTAAACGTTCTAATTGTCGCCCCATTAAAAAAAGATTCGCCTTCACCAGTAGTTATAGCGCTATCTTTATTTGCATAGATTTTTCCTTTTGGAGATACCATTTGTACTTCTACATCAGAAGAAGCAGTTAGTATAGAAACGATTCCTTCCGCTTTTTTATCAACTGTAACGGTTTGCTCTATCCACTGATTTTGTGGTAATTCGCCTCCTAAAATATTTTGATTTGAAGTTGTATTTAATTGTTCTAGATCTTCATTTGAACTAGTGCTGGATGCTACTAAAGCTGGTAATCCCACATTTGTCGTACGTAAATATGGTTCAATTCGTGCAAAAACAGCTGATCCTTTTCTTATATTGTCATGATCAAATCTGGAATCTGTAAATAAATGTGTACCGTACGATAGCTTCGCACTCCATTCATTTACTAGTCCATCATTTGAACCGTACGATGATAAATATAACCCGCCCATAGATAATGCAGAAAATGTTGGCCCCCAGCTAGTTCCAGTAGCCGTATAGTAACGGTTTAATTTAGCTGCTGGGTTGTTATCTATTATTGAACGAAACTTTGCCATTTCACCTATTTGTAACGAATACGTACCATCATCTTTTTGACCTAATATAGAAGCAAGCCAACCTGCCCACCAACTATATGACAAATCTGCTAAATTTGAGCCGTGATGCGGTGTAGCAAGTGTAATAACATTTCCAACAAATCGATTCGCACCATATTCAACTAATGCGGCTTGTGTATCAATACCACCTTTACTATGCGCTACAATATTAACTTTTTTACCGAAATAATTATATATTTCTTCAAGTTTTTGTGCTAACAATTTTCCGTTATCCCACTGACTAGCCGAACCTTTCCCTGCAGCATCATACAATTGTATAAACACTGTTTGATAGCCTGCTTTTAAAGCATAATCATACATATCATTTATATCATGATATACTGTCTTTCCATACCAACTATCAGCATTACCATTTCTTCCTTGTACAAAGAGAATTGGCGGTTTATTCTCATCATAATTAGCAGGTTTTTGGCCTAAAAACCATTCTCCAGGTGTGAATACTTCTGTATCAGGAAACCCCTTTCCAAGCTCTTTTACAACTTCTGCCTGTACATTTGTGCTAATCGTTGGAGCCATGATAAAAAATACAATTAGTAAGGCCACACATCTTCTCATCAGTCGCATATTACTCCCCCTATTTTTTTGAAAGAAGGTGTTCTTTATAATATTTTATATTTTCCCTTCCTTAATAATAGCTAATCTTTTATTTTTAAAAGATGTTAGCCCTATTTTTAGAAGGTTACTAGTTGTATACCCTCTTCCTTAACTCTCGTTATTCTCTTTGTTTCTACCTCTTCCTTTTGATAGAATACGACAAAAAAGTTTCTCAATAATTGTTAACTTCGCTACACCCAGATATTTTTTAAATCATTATTGTTTATATAAAGCATACAAATCTTGAAAAAATTTTAGTAAAAAAACATTTTATTACTAGTTAGTTATTTAAAAATATAATAAAGATATGTACTTTCTTTTCATTAAATACAAACTAATTTTAAAGGAGCTTGTATTATAAGACTTTCCTACGATTAAAAATTAAACTGAAATTTCCGAATAGAAAATCATATTTCCAGAAACATATATTATGATAATTTCCGCACACTTGAATTAACTTTTTAGAAGTACTAACCTATCGGTGAGCAGAAGAAAATTCTGTAAAAAGAAAGGAGAATACTTTATGATGACCAAATTACAAAAGGAGTTTTTTAAACGCTTAGAAATTCCTGCAAAAGAAATAACACTTGATGATTTAGATGAAATTCTCTTAAAAATGGGAATGATCCTCCCCTATGAAAATCTTGATATTATGGCTGGTACTATTAAAAATATCTCAAAAGATAACTTAATAGAAAAGTTACTTATTCAAAAACGAGGTGGACTTTGTTATGAATTAAACTCCCTATTGTATTATTTTTTAATTGATTGTGGGTTTCAAGTATACAAAGTAGCCGGTACTGTTTATGACCTTTACGATAATAAATGGAAACCCGATGATGGTCATGTCATTATCATATTAAGTCATGAGGATAAAGATTATGTTGTGGATGCAGGTTTTGCATCTCATCTCCCTTTACATCCAGTCCCTTTTAACGGAGAAGTCATCTCCTCTCAAACAGGAGAATATCGAATTCGTAAGCGAAATACTCGAAAAGGTACGCATATTTTAGAAATGAGAAAAGGAGCTAACGGGGAATCTACAAGTTTCTTACAATCTGAACCTTCAAACGAATGGAAAATAGGCTATGCTTTCACTGTAGATCCAATAGATGAGAAAAAAGTGAATAAGATTCAAAAAGTGATTGTAGAGCATAAAGAATCTCCTTTTAATAAAGGAGCTATCACTTGTAAATTAACTACTTATGGTCACATATCATTAACAAATAAAAATTATACAGAAACCTTTAAAGGCACCAAAAATAAACGACCAATAGAATCTAAAGATTATGCTCGCATTCTTCGTGACTCTTTTGGAATAACGCAAGAGAAATATGTAGGAAAAACACTAGAAAGAGGCTAGTTGACTACAAGTATTTCATAATAAAGCAGATTCTATATTTAGAATCTGCTTTATTTTATATTTTGTTATAAATTAATTTAATTTTGTTGTTACCCTTTAATTTTCAATTATATACTCATCATCATATTTATCGTATTGTAGCCCTTTCCCTATCTTTGACTCCGTAACTTGATCTCTTAAAAACGGTGCAGCATCCATTTTACTAGTTGCAATTTCAATTCCATATTTTTTCGTTAAATGAGCTAACTCTATTAAAAACCACTCTCTTCGCAATGTAACTGGAATATCCAATGTTTTTCTTTTCATATATAATAGCACCTCTTTTATTTTCATAGCTTAAAAATATCACTGGATGCACTTATTAAAACTACCTTTCACCGCTAACATCCAATGAAACATTATAGTATATGCATGTCCATTTCAAACGTGCTATCACAAATATGATATTTAAGTTTACATAATTATATTATGTAATAGTAGGAAAGGAAGGCATGTCCCTTCCTCTTCTACTATAGATTTAAATTAAGAACATCTTGGTACACCTAAAGCTAAAAATAAACCTGCTACTCCCGCAGTAATCGGTACTTTTAACGTAATAACATCATCTACCTTCGTTACTAAAAAGTAAGCATTACCTTCTTGTAATATACAAGTTACCAACAATTGAAATTCCATTCAAATCTCCTCCTTTCAATCGATATACTATAATTTATGAAATCTCTTTCAAAAAGTAATAGGAAATATATCCATTTTTCCTTATATATAAAATAAATGTTTATGAATCTATTAAAAATATTAATTTTCTAAATTTATACAAAACGTGTAATATCCAATAAATTCCTATATAATCAATAAGAAGAATCTTACAAATGGAGGTATGAAAATGTCGATTTTAAGTAATATTGGTGCAGCTTTATTTTTTATTGCTTTTATTCTTTTAATCTTATGTATCATTTCATTCTTTAAGAAAAATGGAAAAGCAAAACAATATGGACGTCCTACCGTTATTCTTTTTATGATTTCTATTATATTAATAACGGCCGGTACAACAAAATCGGAACACCCCGTCGTCGAGTTTTTTTCTACTTTAAGTTTCATTCTATTTATATTCTTCCTTGTTCTAGCAATCTTATCTGTTATTAAGAAAACAGGTGTAGCGAAAAAACAATTTATTATTACAGCTGTATTATTTGTCATTTTTGTTGCGTTATTAGGTATTTCAGCTCCTTCTTCTGAAAAAACGACAGCAACTAGTACAAAAGTTGCCTCTAATAATGAAGAGCCAAAAGATAGCGAACAGAAAAAAGAGCTAGAAAAGAAAGAGGCAGACGAAAAAACTCAAAAGCAAGAAGATGAGAAGCGTCTAGCCGAAGAACAAGCTCGTAAGCAAGAGGATGAAAAACGTCAGGCTGATGAACAAGCTCGTAAACAACAAGAAGAGCAAAAACGTCAGGCTGATGAACAAGCTCGTAAACAACAAGAAGAGCAAAAACGTCAGGCTGATGAACAAGCTCGTAAACAACAAGAAGAACAAAAACGTCAGGCTGATGAACAAGCTCGTAAACAACAAGAAGAACAAAAAGCACAGCAAGCTCAAACACAACCAGCTAATGGTAATACTGATAGTGCATACTACAAAAATTGTGCTGCAGTTAGAGCAGCTGGGAAAGCTCCTTTACATAAAGGGCAACCAGGTTATAGCTCTCATCTTGATCGTGATGGCGATGGAATTGCATGTGAAAAATAGTAATAAAAAAGAAGCTTTTACTAAGCTTCTTTTTTATTAACGTAAAATATTACCACTTATTACTTTCCCCCTTATTTTAATAACATTCTTCTTATTATTCTCAAAAACGACACAGAATAAGTGATTTCAATCACTACATAGATTTTAATTTATCGCTATTCTTAATTTAGATATTACATTAAAACTTTATGGAGGCATTCATATGGAACATACATTTACTGAAACTTCAATTGTTGGTGAGATTGTTACACAATTTCCGAAAGCTAGTGATCTTTTTAAATCATATAGAATAGATTTTTGTTGTGGCGGTAATAAGCCACTTATTGATGCAATTCATGAAAGAAATTTATCAGCTACTGAAGTGCTTACAGAGTTAAATACGCTTTATCATAATACGAAACGATTAAATGAATCGGAAATTGATTGGAAAAATGCTTCTTATCGTGAATTGATTGATTATGTTATAAATAAGCATCATCGCTATTTAAATGAAGAATTACCACAGTTAAGTCCATATGTGACAAAAGTATTACGTGTTCATGGGGCAAGTCAGCCTCATTTAGCTCAAATTCATAAGCTATTTCATGAACTTAAAATGGAATTAGAACAGCATTTAATTAAAGAAGAAATGGAAGATTTCCCATTAATTTTAGAATTTGAACAAAATCCAACTGATGAAAATTATACAAAGTTACGTAAAGTAGTGGATGAACTAGAAAATGAGCACAATCATGCCGGAAATATTATAAAAGAACTTCGTAAAGTGACAAATGACTTTACTCCTCCAGAAGGCGCTTGCGGTACTTATCGACTTGTTTACCAACGCCTCGAAGCGCTAGAGTCTGATTTATTTGAGCATATTCATTTAGAAAATAATATTTTATTTCCGCGTGCCATTACGAAAGCATAAATCAAGTGCAGGACATGAGTGTAAATACTTATGGCCTGCTTTTTCGTTTCGCGAAAAATATTCACATCCCCTTCACATAAAACCGAATTTTAACAATTTGTGAATCATTATAAAGATGTGATAAATATCACATCTCCCCCTTATTTGATTTTCTATAATAAAAATATAATCCTTTGTTCAATATTTCACATAAAAAGGGGAAACGAAAATGAAAAAATGTTTAGTTATGATCGGAAATGGTATGGCTGGCATTCGCTGTATGGAAGAAATCTTAAAACATGATAGTGATTCATATGAGATTACTATTTTTGGAGATGAACCGCATCCAAACTACAACCGCATTATGCTCTCTCATGTTTTACAAGGCAAAACAAATATACAAGATATCATTATGAATGAATACAGTTGGTATGAAGAAAACGAAATAACTTTGTATACGAATGAAAGAGTTCAAAGTATTAACCGAGAAGAAAAAATTATTATTACAGAAAAGAAGCGTACTCTTACATACGACAAGCTCATTATCGCAACAGGTTCTAGTGCTTTTATTTTACCTGTTGAAGGTTCCGCACTTTCTGGTGTAACAGGATTTCGAACTATTGAAGATACACAATTTATGATAGATACCGCTAAAGAAAAGAAAAAGGCCGTTGTCATTGGTGGCGGGTTACTCGGTTTAGAAGCCGCAAGAGGTCTAATTGATTTAGGAATGGACGTACATGTTGTTCATTTAATGCCTAGCTTAATGGAGCAACAACTAGATACGAAAGCAGCTGCTCTTCTGCGTGAAGATTTAGAAGCACAAGGCATGAAGTTTTTAATGGAAAAGAAAACTGTAAAAATTCTTGGTACAGACCATGTCGAGGGCATTCAATTTGAAGACGGTGAAGTTGTAGATTGTGATTTAATCGTAATGGCTGTCGGAATACGGCCAAATACGCAAATAGCAAAAGATGCTGGTCTAATTGTAAATCGCGGTATTGTAGTCAATGACTATATGCTAACAAATGATGAGTCCATTTATGCAGTTGGAGAATGTGCAGAGCATGACGGTATCGCATATGGACTTGTTGCTCCTCTTTATGAACAAGGTGCGATATTAGCAAAACATATAACAAATTTACAAACTGATGGATATTCGGGCAGTATCGTCGGTACACAATTAAAAGTTGCTGGTTGTGATTTATTCTCTGCTGGCCAAATTTATGAAGATGATCAAACGAAAGCAATATCCATCTTTAATGAATGTAAACGTTCCTATAAAAAAATATTAATTCGTGATAATAAAGTCGTCGGTATCGTTTTATACGGTGATACAGCTGACGGTACCCGCCTCTTTAGCATATTAAAGAAAGAAGAAGATATACAAGAATATACACCAGCTTCCATTCTTCACAAAGCTGGTGAAGAATGTGAACTTGACGTTGCTACTATGAGTGCGGATGACACAATTTGCGGATGTAATGGTGTTACGAAAGGCACAATCGTTCACGCCATTTTAGAACAGGAGTTAAAGACTTTTGAAGAAGTTAAAGCCTGTACGAAAGCCGCAGGGTCTTGTGGTAAATGTCGTCCGCTTGTAGAACAAGTTTTATCTCATACACTTGGAGATGCTTTTGATGCTTCTGCACAGTCTACCGGTATGTGCGGATGTACACCTTTATCACGTGATGAAGTCGTAGCGGCCATTCATGAGAAAGGTTTAAAATCTCCAAAAGAAGTACGAAACGTTCTTGGTTTTGTACATGAAGATGGATGTTCGAAATGTCGTCCTGCTTTAAACTACTATTTACGTATGGCGATTCCAGAAGAATATGAAGATGATAAATCATCCCGTTTCGTGAATGAAAGAATGAATGGTAACATCCAGCACGATGGTACCTTCTCTGTTATTCCACGTATGTACGGAGGCGTTACAACAGCAGATGATTTAATGAAAATTGCTGAAGTTGCGAAAAAGTACGATGTTCCACTTGTGAAAATTACAGGTGCGAGCCGAATTGGCTTATACGGTGTTAAGAAACAAGATTTACCTAACGTATGGGCTGAATTAAATATGGCTTCTGGATATGCGTATTCAAAATCTCTTCGTAATGTAAAATCATGTGTTGGCTCTCGTTTCTGCCGTTTCGGTACGAAAGATTCATTAGGACTTGGTATGTTGCTTGAACAATCATTAGAAATGGTAGATACACCTCATAAAATGAAGATGGGTGTAACGGGCTGTCCACGTAACTGTGCGGAAGTACTGACGAAAGATTTTGGCGTTGTTTGTGTCGAAAATGGATACCAACTTTATATTGGCGGAAATGGTGGTACGGAAGTACGCGAAGCTGATTTTGTAATGATTGTCCCTACTGAAGATGATGTCCTTCGCATCGCTACAGCTTACATGCAATATTATCGTGAAACTGGTATTTATGGAGAGCGTACTGCCTACTGGACAGAACGATTAGGCTTCGATCACATAAAGGAAATACTGCAAGATGCAAATATGGTCACCAAGTTAAATGAACGTTTCCAAAAAGCTCGTGGCACATATAAAGAAGCATGGGGACAAGCACTAGAAACGAAATCATTAAAAGCGATGTATGAAGTAGAAACTGTGAAATAAGGAGCTGTGATCTATATGATACAAACGAAAGAAAAAATAAAAGTTATGCGTGCAGAAGACCTTCCTATTCAAATCGGTAAAGAGGTGCAAATGAAAGGTATGTCTTTCGCCCTATTCCGCCTTTCAAATGGCGATATTCGAGCTGTAGAAAATCGTTGTCCTCATAAAAAAGGGCCATTAGCGGAAGGTATTGTATCTGGAGAATTCGTCTTTTGTCCCCTACATGATTGGAAAATTTCACTACTAACAGGTGAAGTTCAAAAACCTGATGACGGTTGTATTCAAACGTATGAAGTAGAAGTTATTGACGGGGATATTTATATATACATGTAATTTAAAAAAGGAAGCCTCCCCTGGCTTCCTTTTAAATAAAAATAGACGAGGTGCGAATATGAACGGATATGTATATTTAGTTGGTGCAGGACCAGGTGATGAAGGGCTTATTACAAAAAAAGCGATAGAGTGCTTAAATCGTGCAGATATCGTCTTATATGACCGCTTATTAAACCCTTCCTTTCTTAATTATACAAAAGAAACATGTGAACTTATTTATTGCGGAAAAATGCCAAAGAATCATACTATGCGTCAAGAAATGATTAACGCACACCTCCTTCAATTTGCGAAAGAAGGAAAAATCATAGTCCGCTTAAAAGGCGGAGATCCATCTATTTTTGGCCGTGTTGGTGAAGAAGCAGAAACTTTAGCATCAGCAAATATTCCATATGAAATTGTACCAGGTATTACATCTAGCATCGCCGCTAGTATCTATGCAGGTATTCCCCTCACCCACCGTGACTACAGTAATAGTGTCACTTTATTAACCGGACATGCAAAAGGTCCTTTAACCGATCATGGAAAATATAATTCATCTTACAATAGCGACACGATTGCCTACTACATGGGTATAAAAAACTTACCTACAATTTGTGAAAACTTACTACAAGCAGGAAAAAAAGAAGATACGCCAGTAGCAGTCATTGAATGGGGTACAACTGGTAAACAGCGCGTTGTCACAGGGACACTGTCTACCATTGTTTCTATTGTCAAAAACGAAAATATTTCTAATCCTTCTATGACAATTGTTGGTGATGTCGTTTCCTTACGGGATCAAATCTCTTGGAAAGAACGCAAGCCATTGCACGGCAAGAAAGTTTTATTTGCATCTGCAACAAATAAAAAAAGCGCAATAAAGCAAATGTTACAAGAGTCCGGTGCAGAAATATATCAAATTCCAACTTTCAAAAAGAAAGAATACACATTAACCTCTGAACAAATCAATATGATTTTTACCGTTGATCGTCTTGTATTTTGTTCCGCTGACAGTGTAGACATCTTAATGCAATCATGCAGTAAATATCATAAAGATATTCGTTCCTTACAGGCAGAACTTCAGTATATGAATCTTTCTATTCAAGAAAAGCTCATGCAATATGGATTGTTAAGTAAACCTGCGCAATTTTCTTCGAATTCAACGATTTATTTAGGACGAAACATTAACCGAATTGCTGTTATTCAAGAAAAAATTGGTGCCGGTTCTTATATGATGACTCATGCGTATACTATTGACGATCGCTTCGATGAAGTTCATTCTCGTATGCTTTCTGAATTCTCATGGGGAAGCATTGTGTTTGAAGGGCGTGCCTCAATTGATACATTTTTATCAGAAATAAAACGACTTGGCTTTATCGATATCCTTACTCTCCCTTTCTCGTATACCGACGTTCCAACTTTACACTATGCGAATAAAGTTGGATTTCATCATGTAGATGAGCAATTACAAAACATGATTATGAAGAAAGATTTGGTGCTGCGATGAAAGGAATTATATATGTTGGGCATGGGAGCCGGCTACAAGAAGGTAATGAACAATTCATTCATTTTGTTCAATCTGTTATAAAAGAACGTAACGAAAGAATTCAAAAAATTGCTTTCCTAGAACTAACGACACCTACCATTTCGGATGCAGTTACAGAAACATTACTAGAGGGCGCAACTGAAATAATGATTGTACCTGTTTTATTATTTGCAGCAGCTCACTATAAACGTGATATTCCTTTTGAAATAGAACAACTACAAAAGAAATATCCACAAATAACATTTTCAGTTGTACCTCCTTTTAGTACACATCCACATATGGTGGAACTTGTAGTGAAAAGAATACGTGAAGCTATGCCAATGCAAAATAGTAGTATTTTACTCGTAGGACGAGGCAGTAGTGATACACAACCGATACATGAGTTACAACAAATCGGAGCAGCCATCGAACGAAAACTTGGTATGCCAGTATCCTGTTCCTTTTTAACGAAAGGAACTCCCTCTTTTGCTGTTGAGCTCAAGGATATAACATCGACTGCGTCCCATGTATATGTCATGCCATACCTTCTCTTTACCGGATTATTACTTCAAAAAATTGAATTGCATACAAAAAAATACAATCATGTTACGACTTGTAACTGTCTTCAGTTTGATACATATATGAAACTAACATTGTTAGAACGAATGGAGGAATGCATATATGTATAACATGTACCCTCTTATGTTTAATCTACAAAATAAAGTGGTTGTTATCATTGGTGGAGGTAAAATTGCATATCGAAAAGCGTCTGGATTAAAAGATACAGGCGCTTTCGTCACTGTTGTCAGTCCAGAAATTTGCGAGGAAATGAAGGAACTTTCTTATATTACTTGGAAGCAAAAAGCTTTTAGTAATGATGATATTAAAGATGCTCACCTTATTTATGCAGCTACAAATCAACACGCTGTAAATATGATGGTCAAACAGGCCGCTCATGATTTCCAGTGGGTTAACGTTGTAAGTGATGGTACAGAATCATCTTTTCACACACCTGGCATTATAAGAAATAATGAATATGTTGTCACTATTTCAACTTCTGGTAAAGATCCATCATTTACGAAGCGTTTGAAGCAAGAACTAACATCTATATTGCCTAAACTTATAAAAAAGATTTCTCGTACACATAAATTGTAATCTATTTCTTAGTTAAAATAGTAATTACCTTTGGACAAACGTTTTTTAGGGGACGTTTGTTCTTTTTGTTGTAGTTCCGTTCTTTTATTTCACAAGCAATCTATGAAGAAAATAAATGGTGTTTGCAACTTGTAAACAAATAAATTTCATGACAAGTGTAACATTACGAGCAACTCTTTCTATTCAGTTTTTATATTGGATATTCATTCAACCAAATTAGCGCTTGTTCATAATCATCAAAAAACTCCACGGATTCTTTTGTATTGGATTGTTGCAAATACTTCAGTATCTCTCCTTCTTCAAGAAGAAATGCAATTGCCTTACTATGATTCAAAATGGTTTCATTGAAGAACTTATCTTTCCATACTTTTTGAACAGAAAAATGATTTGGGGTATACCCTTTTCTATCCACCAACAATTTGTATTTCCGACCCTCAGAAATAAATTGCTGACAAACCTGCTCAAAATCATTAAACCATTCATACACATCCTCTGTATTAATCTGGCCAATTAGATGGGTAACAATCAAATCTCCTGAAACTATTGTGCTGATATTCTGTTTACTCAACTTTTAATCATCTCCCTTAGTGGCAATTATGCATAAAATTCTTACTTGACACTCCCACCCCATCGCTATCACCCTAAGCTCATATAACTTTAATTATAAGCGAGATTGTGTCTTTTTTTCGCAAGTCTATATGTAAATACTTTAAAGATTTCCATACGAAATAAACCCTAATAAGTTTCTTTTTTTGAATTAAGTCACTAGATTTTGAAACATGGTACAATTGTAAACGACACCCAATATATGAAAGACTGCTTTCTTCTCATATCTATAGGACTTCTGTCCATCATTTACCGCCTCAAATCTTTTCGTTTTTGCACGTATATTCAAAACAAAATATATGATAAATAAATAACGACAGTTACTGTAATAATGCTGAAAATTGTTGAAAATAAAACGATTTGTGCATGTAATTCAGGCTCTATTTGATATTCCATAGCAATGGTTGATGTATTTCTTGAAGTAGGAAAAGAACTTGCAATAAATAACGATTGTGCAACAATACCATCGATGTTTAGTATGTATATTACAGCAAGTGCTAATAATGGTCCCATCAGTAACCTTCCAATTAAAGCCCATGTTATGACTCGATGGAAAAAATTAAGTTTAATGTTGGATAATTGCGCCCCTAGCAATATGAGTGCTATTGCAACAAAACCATTCGCAAGCTGATTAAGAGGTAGCAAGATAGAATTAGGTATTTGAATTTTAAAAGATTGAAAGAGAACCCCTAATACGAGCGCATGAAATACAGGCAGTCTTAGAAATGATTGAATAATACCTCCGATTGTTTTTGTTGCTGATAGTAAGTTATATATCCCATATGAATAAGTTAAAAGATTCTGGAAAATCACAATAAAAATCTGAATGGAAACCCCCACTGGATTGTGACTGAAAATCAATTGACTTACTGGTAACCCATAATTACCGGAATTCATTAACGAAATGCTATTTTTTAGAGCTGCACTTTCTCCTTTTTCTAACTTTAATGTTTTTGAAATGAAATGACTTACTATGATCAGACTCAGACTATAAAGCATTAAATAGTATATTATTTGGAGCAACAAACCTGTCTCTATACGAATATCATATATATTCACAAATACAGCCGCTGGCATTAAGCAATAAGTAATAAGTGTAGAAAGCTGCTTTAAGTTAAATTGGAACTTTCTTTGTAAGATTGCACCAATCAGCATTAATATTAATATTGGTAATATTACGTCTAGTATAATAAAAACAAACATTTAAAACCTCATTCTAAATATATTTTAGTTGGATTAAACACTTTACTAAATATGAATCACATTTAATTAGTCGGAAACCCCTTCAATTCTCAATAATCAGAAAACTTAAACCAATAATATGAAAATGTGCATCAAAAATTCTTATTTCATTTCCCCTCTCCTCTCTTTTCTTTAACATACCAAATATAACTCATAAAGAAAATTATGGATTATTTATACAAATTCATAATTTTATCTTATTGACCTAAACTATCTTCTTTATTTTAAGTATACTTTTTCACAATATCCATTAACCTTACCAAAAAATTTGGCCCTAAAAAAATCTGATAATGCAGTTACTATGCGAAGGATACTTGCATCAATCCTATACTTGTCGCTTAAACTACCTAACACACCTGATACTTGTTTATCTTGAGTGGACTTATATTTTTTTCATCTAAACATCCCGATTCAATTAAATATTTGCATTCTAAAAATGAGTTCGATCTTTAGAATAGATTTAAGATTTCCTTAACTAATCTGCCCTTTAATTGAATAACTTTTGACATCTTCATTTTAAAAGCACATTCTTATAGAAAATAAGCGTTTATTGAGAGATCAATAAAAACATGTTGAAGCCTATTACTAAAAGAACCATCCCAAAATACTTTGGGATGGTTCTTTTTCCTTATTAATGATTCTTTAACATCACTAACAGCTTTTCTTGACTATACATCCACACTGTAATGATTAAACAAGCAAGTGCGACTTCTGATAATGCCATAAATCCAATTGCATAATGGCCTGTTAGTTGGAATAGTAATGTTAAAATTAGGGGCGGGAAGAACCCTCCTAGTCCACCTAAAGCTGAAACGAGTCCATTTACAATACCTGCTTGTTCTGAGAAGTACATTGGAACGAGTTTAAAGATTGTACCATTACCAATGCCTGCACAAAATGCGACTAGTAAGCAACCAAATGTATACACGTTCATACTAGGCATGAATGATAAAATAATACCTGAAAGTGTTAAACCGATAAATACGAAGATTAATATTTTAAATGGATTAAACTTATCGCCGAGCCAACCACCAATCGGACGCATAATTGTTGCGAGTACGATGAATCCTGCAGTTCGCATACCAGCATCTACTTTCTCTAATCCGAAGTGAGATACTAAAAAGTTTGGTAAGTATACTGTAAATGCGACAAATGATCCGAATGTTAAAAAGTAAAAGATACATAAAAACCAAAGTTTCTCATTTTTATATACACCTTTTATTTGTTCCATTAATGGTGTATTCACCTTTTTCTCCCTACGATCACCTAATAAAAAGTTCATAAGTGCAAATGCTGCAAGTAAAACTAAATAACATTGTACTGTCGTTCTCCAGCCAACTGAAGTTGCGATAACAGGCGCTAAAAATGAAGTAATTGCTGTTCCGGCGTTACCGACACCGTAAATACCATTTACAAAACCATGACTCTCTTTCGGAAAGTATTTTGGTAAAGAAGTTACTCCTACAGAGAATACAGCACCACCGATTCCTACAAATAATCCACCAATAATTAAATCCATCATAGAATTGGCAACACTAATATAAAAGACAGGAAGTAATAATAGAATAAAACTAATAAAGAATAATTTTCTTGCTCCGAAACGATTTGTCCAATAACCAATTGGAATGCGAAGAACAGAACCTAAAATAACGGGTACTGCTGTGACCATAGAAATTTGCCCCGCAGTTAATGGGATATCCACTTTAATATAAGGCATTAATGATGATAAAATGACCCATACCATAAAACCTATAATTAGATTAGAAGTTTGTAAACTTAATTGAAAATTAGGACTTTTCATCCTGTTCCCTCCTATGTATGCATAGTTATATTCATTCTCTCCAGCCTAATCACGTCGTAACATGATTAGGTCGAAAAGAATCAACCACCACTTACTGGCGGAATCATCGCCACAGTATCACCAGTTTGAATGATGTCATTCTCATTTGCATACTCTTCATTTATAGCCACCATGATTTCATTTGAAATCGCTACGTTGTATTTCTTAATGAGTACCTTCTTTAGTTCAGCAACTGTAATATTTTCACAATCGATTTGTAATGCTGGCTTACTTACTTCTTCTTGTAAATGTGCAAATAATAGTACTTCAATCATATTCTCATCTCCTCTTCAGGCTCACCATTCTCATATGCTACATTCTCTAACTGATCACCAACCCATGATTCACCATCTTCCCAAAATTCTTTCTTCCAAATTGGAACGATTTGTTTTATACGCTCCATAATATATTCGTTCGCCTCATAGGCTGCTTTCCGATGTGGTGTAGAAACAGCGACGACAACAGCAAGATCAGAAATTTGTAATGTACCAATGCGATGTGTAATGGCGACAAATGTCCCAGGCCACCTCTCTCCTACTTCAGTACCAATTCTCTCAAGTTGTTTTTCTGCCATTGTTTTATATGCTACATACTCTAAATGTAGCGTACGACGCCCTTTCGTAAATTCTCTAACAGTACCAACGAAAGTAGTAACTGCGCCACACTCACGACGAATTACTTTGTTTGTAACTTCCTCAATTGAAATAGGTGTATCAATTACTTCATAATACGTATGTGTCATTTTGCACCTCTTATCTTTGTATAAGTTAGCAATCTATTTTCTATTATTTATATGATCGAAGCGA
Organism: Bacillus sp. RZ2MS9; assembly: GCF_001816185.2. Lineage (NCBI taxonomy): Bacteria > Bacillati > Bacillota > Bacilli > Caryophanales > Bacillaceae > Bacillus > Bacillus sp. RZ2MS9. Next base: position 2,072,008 of record NZ_CP049978.1, on the reverse strand, counting down.
TTCATCCCACGGCCACTCACTTCCGACGTTTGATTCTAATAACAGTACCGAAACGATTATTCCGGCTTCAAATCCTCTCGTTCCCCCCGGCAAAACGATAAATGCATTCGCTTCTGCAAGTGAAGAAATTGCGCTAGATTTATCTAAACCAACTGGTGTAACTTGTAATTGACCATCTACAAATTCCACTCTCCCTCTTACAAAACGAGTAAACGGATTTGCTTTCGAAAAGTCTTTTTGTAAAATTGCTTCTGCACGATAAATGTGTGGATCTTTCCTATGCAAATATGTTCCAATGACTGGTCGAACATATAACTCACATCCGACATAACAAGCAGAAGGATTACCAGATAAACCAAATAGTAGTTTTCCTTCTACCTCAGCTACAGTTGTCACACTTCCTGGTCGTATCGCTATTTTGTTAAAAAGTATATTAGCTTGTAACCTCTTATGAATAGCAGGTAAATAGTCATAATCTCCTACCGAAACGCCACCAGTTGTAATTAAAATATCGACTTCTTTCATCGCTTTTTTTACAGTGTTATAACACGTCTCTAAATCATCAGCGAATTGCCCATAATACTGTACAACTCCGCCGGCTCGTTCAATTTGAGCAGCAATCATATAAGAGTTACTATTTCGAATCTTCCCTAGCTTTAATTGTTCATGTACTTCAAGCAGTTCGCTTCCTGTTGTTACAATTCCAATAACCGGCTGTTTTATAACATGTACGGAACTATAACCAAACGTAGCAAGAAGCGCTGCTACTCCAGGATTAATAACAGTCCCTTTTTTCACAAGGATGCTATTTTGGTTTACATCTTCTCCTTTAAAAGAAATGTTATCGCCAGAAGAGAAAGAGCGTTTTAATACCATATAAATCTTTTCGTTTTCTTCAAATCCTTCCGTTAGCTCTAACATAACAACCGCATTACACCCTTCCGGAATTGCGGCACCTGTCATAATACGGACAGCTTGAAATTCTTTCACTTCTTCTGTAAAAACAAAGCCTGCTCCAATTTCGCCAATTACTTCAAATTGAATGGGGTTACTACTACTCGCTTCTTTTGTATCTTCCGCTCGAATCGCAAACCCGTCGTATGGAGAGCGATCAAAATGCGGAACATCATGATCTGCAATAACATCTTCTCCAAGTGTTCTACCGTAGCTTTCTATAAGAGAAACCTTTTCCATTTCACCTTGGTAGGCATATTTCATTACACGAGCAACTGCTTCTGCTACTGGAATTGGTATACGTTTATCTAACATTCTTTTTCACCTCGTTTTAATAAGGAAAAAACGATTTTTCTGTTCATCCTATATATTTGGCGTATAATCGTTTTGCTATTTTCACATCATTTGTCCCATGAATAAATGCCCTACCGTCTATAAATAAAACAAAACGATATTCATCAACTAGAAATGATAGTAAGTAAGGCGTTTTTTTGACATGTACACTTTTTTGTAATCGTTTTTGAATTTCGGTTAAATTAAGATTTCTCTTTATTCCTGAACGGATTTGAACTGTATTCCGTCCGCATAACACTTCCGTTTTCATTTGCGCTTCAAATATTAAGCTTGGATACGTTCGTGATTTCCCACAAGAAGGACATGTACTTTTCTTCTGTCTATTTACTTTTAATGAGAGATATTGATTGTTCCAAATATCAAATGACAACATCGTCCCTCTTAATGCTTCATAATCACCCACCAATATTTTCATCGCCTCTGTAACTTGGTGAGCAACGACCATTTGTACAGCTGGCTGAATGATTCCGGCTGTATCGCATGTTGCACCGCCCATAGGATGATCCATTAGACAGCGAAAACATGGTGTTTTCCCAGGAAGAATTGTATACGTTACACCGTAACTCCCAATACATCCGCCATATATCCAAGGTATATTTTCTTTTTGTGAAATGTCATTTATAAGTAGACGCGTATCGAAATTGTCAGTCGCATCTAATATGAGATCCACATCTTTTGTTAACTCTTCTATTTCTCGCATTGTGACATCTGTTACAACTGGTACAATTTCCACTTCAGAATTAATCTTTCTTACATGTTCTGCTGCTGCAATTGCTTTTAGTTTACACTGCTGCGCATCTTCTTCTGTATATAACTGCTGCCGCTGTAAATTACTCCATTCGACGTAGTCACGATCAGCAATTGTCAATTTCCCAATTCCCATCCTAGCAAGTGCTTCTGCATTCGCAGCTCCTAGCGCACCCGCACCGATTAGGAGCACATGCTTTTCTCTTATTTTTCTTTGTCCCATTTCACCAATTCCAGAAAACAACACTTGTCTTGAATAACGCTCTTGCATAAGAAATCCTCCTTTCACTATCCACCAATGTAAGACATTTCAACTTTTGGACGTTTACTTGTATTCTCAACCGTTCTTTCATCTGAATATCGATCTGTTCTATATCGCCATGTATCATTTAAAATTTTTAATAGTGATGCATCAGAAATATTTTCTCGAAGAAGCGTTCGCAAATCCGTTCCTTTCGCTCCAAATAGGCATGTGAAAAACTTGCCGTCTGCCGAAATACGAGCTCTCGTACAAGAAGAACAAAATGACTCAGAAACAGAAGTAATAAATCCAACTTCTGCATTACTCCCTACATATCGATACAATTTCGCAACCTCTCCAAAATAACGAGGCTGAGCGGGCTCAATTGGATATACACGATTAATTTTCTCTATTAATTGTTCCTTCGTAATGACTTCTTCAAAATTCCATCCGTTTGTACTGCCTACATCCATAAACTCAATGAAACGGAGCTGAATTTCTTTTTCTTTAAAATAACGCGCCATATGAAGAATTTGACTATCATTCATCCCTTTTTTTACGACCATATTTACCTTTACTTCTAATCCAGCAGCATTTGCTGCTTCTATTCCTTTCAGTACAGGTTTTGTACTTACATTTCTTCCGTTAATTTTTTTGAAGACATGGTCCTCTATCGCATCTAAACTAATATTTACACGTTTTAATCCCGCGTCTTTTAGCGCCTTAGCTTGTTTTGCTAAATGAATTCCGTTTGTTGTGAGTCCAATGTCTTTTAAGCCTTCTAGATTTGTAAGTCTTGCAATTAATTTCGGTAAGTCTTTACGCAATAAAGGTTCACCGCCAGTAAGCCTAATTTTATTAACTCCCATACTTATAAATAATCTAGCTAACCTTTCTATTTCATTAAATGTTAATAAACACTCTTCCTGTAAAAAAGCATAATCAGGTCCGAACACTTCAGCAGGCATACAATATGTGCACCTAAAATTACAACGATCAATAACTGAAATGCGTAAATCTTGAAGTGGCCGCTTTAAAGAATCTTTCATGTTCTCGTGCATCTATATCCCTTCTTTTCTGCTGCAATCCTTAGTAAGTTTTCATTTTTTTATTTGCCTTCATTATAAAAAAGAAGCTACATATTCAATGTGACTTTTCTCACATCACTTTCCCCATTCAAAAAATTTTCACAAATCTGTTCGCATTTTGTTCACATCTTTAGCTACTCCTCCTTACGGTCATTGAAATTTCAATTTATTTTTAAATAGCTCTTGCATTTTCATCATACTTACACTCAAAATAGGAAATGTATTGCTTATAAGAAGAAAGGTGATCACTGTGGCAAACAGTATGACATTATCTCAAGATTTAAAAGAATTACTTGCATCTGTTGAATATAAAATGCAGATAAAAAAAGGTAGTTTTATTTTTCAAGAAGGTATGGAGGCAACAGAACTCTATATCATTCACTCAGGGAAAGTACAAATTAGTAAACTTAGTGCTGACGGACAAGAATTAACACTTCGAATTTGTTCGGAATATGACATTATTGGAGAATTAACATTGTTCACGGATAATGCAAAATATTTATTAAACTCAAAATGTCTTGAAGATGTTGAAGTAGGTGTAATAAAACGTGAAGCGTTAGAAAAAGCATTACTCCAAAAACCCGCTCTTGTATTTGAATTTATGAAATGGATTAGTGAACATTTAAGAAGAATGCAAACGAAGTTCCGAGATTTAGTATTACACGGCAAAAAAGGTGCCCTGTACTCTACTCTTATACGAATGACAAATAGTTACGGTGTATTAAAAGAAAATGGTATTCTCATCGATTTACCATTAACGAATCAAGAACTCGCTAATTTCTGTGCAACTTCACGTGAAAGTGTAAATCGAATGTTAAATGAATTAAAAAAGCAAGGTACAATTTCAATTCATAAAGGAAAGATTACAATCCACGATTTACAATTTTTAAAATGTGAAATTGCTTGTGAAGATTGCTCTGCTTCTGTTTGTAGCATTGATTAGCATCTTATTTAGATGCTAATCTTTTTTCAATTTAAACTACTTATTAACGTTTATTCCCTATGTAAACAAAAACGAGGCCTTCCATATTAGACCTCGTTTCGTTTTAACCATTAGCTCCTATCCGTTTACAGCAGTATTATTTTTTCAACTCATTAGGAATACGTCTTCTGTAAATCACATAACTACGGCTTACATATTTAATTGGGGCACTAAATACATGTACAAGTCTTGTAAATGGCCACACTGCGAAAAGCCCCATCCCTGCGAGAATGTGAATTTTAAACCATATTGGTACTTCCATCATATATTCAACTTTCGGTTGGAAAATAAAGAGACTTCGGAACCAAGGGCCAATCGTTGTACGATAATCAAATCCTTTTGAATCGATATTTAAAAATGTTGAAGAAAGCCCTGCTAGCATTACGATAAGTAATAAAATAAGCGCAATATAATCTCCCTTTGTACTCGTTGCAATGATACGTTTTACAGTTACGCGGCGGTACGTTAATATAATTAAACCGATAATAGAAGCAACACCTGCCGGAAGTCCGAAACTAATTGCTACTACATGATACATATGCTCAGAGATACCTATTGAACGGTATACAGCTTCTGGAATTAAAATTCCCATAACATGACCGCCAATTACGAACATGATCCCAAAGTGGAATAATAGACTCCCGACCCGGAGCATCTTCTTTTCTAATAGTTCACTAGATTTTGATGTCCATCCAAATTGATCATAGTTGTATCTAAAAATATGTCCACCGATAAAGATTGCAAAAATGATATAGGGAAACAATACCCATAGAAATTGATCCATCATTTTAACAACTCTCCTTTCTAATTTGTCTGTACACCCCATGTTTCGATAGCGAGTAGAACAGCCGCAAGAATTGGTTCATACATACTGTCTGCTTCTTTTAATTGAACGTGTAACGCTTGTATATTCTCCGTGTATTTACTCATAATTGGTTCACTGTCTATCTCATTTGCATTTGCAAAGAACTCAAGCAATAGCGGTAAATAATCAGGTAATTCTTTATCTGTTACTTCAAAACCAGATTTTTTATAATGCTGTTTTAACTCCAGTAATTCAATACCTCTTTCTCTTTGTTCACCAGTGTTCATATAAGTAAGATACATATTTGTTTTCTTACCAAAATCGAATGTATATACGTAACTATCAATGAGTTGATCATTCGTTTTATCTAGCGCTTGCTTTATAAAGGCTGTAAGTGACGCTTTAACGTCTTCCTGTTCTATTGTTTCAACCTCTTCTTGCAATTCAGTTACAGCTTCTCTCCACCCTAGTTCAGGATAGGAGAGAAGAAAAGAAGAACAAGAAAAAGCTGTTTGTAAACTTTGTCTCATAATTTTCTGCCCCCTTTATTTAAGAAATTGTCATACAAGAGCCTGGACCACCTGTGAATGATAAACCACAGCTTCCTTGTTCGCTATATAAATCTGCCACTTGTTCACGGTGAGATGTCGGGATAACGAAGCGATCTTTATATTTCGCAATGGCAAGAAGACGATACATATCTTCTACATCCTGTTTCGTTAAACCAAGTTCTTTTAATACAGCTTCATTTGGCTCTTTATTAATTTGCAGTGCTCTCATATATGTTCGCATAACAGCCATTTTTTTCAATGTAAGACGAATGTGTGATTCATCCCCTGTAGTGAGTAAATTCGCTAAATATTGAATTGGAATACGCATATTATCAATTGCAGGGAAAACCTCTTCTGCTTGCCAGTTACTACCTTTCCCTTCCACCATGTTCATAATTGGGCTAAGCGGAGGGATATACCAAACCATCGGCATTGTACGATACTCCGGGTGAAGAGGCAGAGCAATTTTCCAATCGATAATCATTTTATAGATAGGTGACTGTTGTGCTGCTTTAATCCATTCTTCAGGAATGCCTTGTTTTTTCGCTTCAGCTGCTATTTCTGGATCATTTGGATCTAGGAAAACAGTAAGCTGCGATTCATATAAATCTTTTTCGTCTTCAACAGAAGCTGCTTCTTTTACTTTATCAGCGTCATATAGCATTACTCCAATATACCTGATACGTCCTACACATGTTTCTGAACAAATTGTTGGCATACCAGCTTCAATACGTGGGAAGCACATTGTACATTTTTCAGCTTTATTCGTTTGCCAGTTAAAATACACTTTTTTATATGGACAAGATGATACGCAGAATCTCCATGCGCGACATGCATTTTGATCTACAAGAACAATTCCATCTTCTTCACGCTTATACATCGCACCAGATGGACAAGATGATACGCAAGATGGATTCATACAATGTTCACATATGCGTGGTAAATACATCATAAAGACGTTTTCAAAATCTGTTTTAATTTCTTCTTCCATTTTCTTTACGTTTGGATCTTGCAATCCAGTTATATGTCCGCCTGCTAAGTCATCTTCCCAGTTTGGACCCCATTCAATTTTGTCGATAAATTCGCCTGTAATTGCTGATTTCGGACGAGCAACTGGCTGATGCTTACGCTGCGGACTATTTGTTAACGTTTCATAATCATAGTTCCAAGGTTCAAAGTAATCATCAATCGTTGGTTGATCTGGATTGTGGAAAATATTCATAAGACGTTTCATTTTCGAACCGGATTTTAGCTGAATTTCACCATTTTTCAATTCCCAGCCGCCTTTATATTTCTCCTGATCTTCCCATTGTTTCGGATAACCAATACCTGGTTTCGTTTCTACGTTATTGAAATACATATATTCAGCACCTGGACGATTTGTCCAGGTGTTTTTGCATGTTACGCTACAAGTATGACAGCCGATGCATTTATCTAGGTTCATTACCATTCCGACTTGTGCTTTAATCTTCAAGCCAATCTACCTCCTTCAGTTTACGGATTACAACATTTAAATCACGCTGGTTCCCAGTTGGACCATAATAGTTAAATCCATAACTTAATTGACCATATCCACCAATCATATGTGTCGGTTTTACGTGAATTCGAGTTGGACTATTATGCGTTCCCCCGCGATTACTTGTTAATTTCGTACCAGGTACGTTAATGTGACGATCTTGCGCATGATGCATAAATGCCATTCCTCTCGGTATACGGTGCGTTACAACAGCACGCGCTACAACAACACCGTTACGATTAAAGCACTCAATCCAATCATTATCTGCAACACCCGCTTCAGCAGCGTCCTCTTTATTCATCCAAACAGTTGGACCACCTCTAAATAGCGTTAACATCGGTAATGAATCGAAGTACATACTATGAATCGACCACTTATTATGCGGTGTTAAATAGTTTAATGTAATTTCTTTCCCTTCTACTTCAGGTCGTGATTTACGGAACGGTTTATGTTGCAGAATTGGTTTAAATGTTGCCATCGTTTCACCAAATTCTTTCATCATGTCATGGTCTAAGTAGAAAGATTGTCGACCAGTTATCGTTCTCCAAGGGATGAGACGTTCCACATTTGTTGTAAACGGTGAGTAACGTCGTCCACCTTTTTCTGAACCTGTAAAGGCCGGAGAAGTAATTACTGTTTTCGGTTGTGCTGTAATTTGTTCGAATGTAAAGCATTCTTCTTCACGTTCTTCTGCTAAATCACGTAGTTTTAAATCTGTTTGTTTTTCAAGTGCTTCCCATGCTTTTACTGCCATATGACCGTTTGTTGTAGAAGATAGTGTTAATACCGCTTCAGCAGCATTGATTGCTTCTTTGATGTCTGGACAACCTTTCGCGATAGAATCCGTTCGAACGACTCCTAATTTGCTCTTTAATTGCTCATACTCTTTTTCTGCTGACCAAGAGATCCCTTTCGTACCAATCGGTTGTTTTCCGGCATTTGGTCCAAGCGCAGTCATTTTGTCATAAATCGTTTTATAATCCCTTTCAACAACGTGAATTTGTGGCATCGTTTTACCCGGGATTGGTTCACATTCACCTTTACTCCAATCTTTAATCTTGCCAAGTGGTTGCGCTAATTCTTGCGGTGTATCATGAAGAAGTGGTGTTGCAACAACTTCTTTCATTGGTTCAAGATCAATTTTCTTCGCTAAATCTGACACAGCTTTAGAAAGTGAAGTGAAAATATCCCAGTCAGAGCGCGCTTCCCACGGTGAACCGATTGCCGGATTAAATGGATGTACAAATGGATGCATATCTGTACTGCTTAAATCGTGTTTTTCGTACCAAGTTGAAGCAGGTAAGACGATATCAGAATACAGTGCTGTTCCAGCCATACGGAAATCTAAATTAATGAGTAAATCAAGCTTCCCTTCTGGCGCTTCTTCATGCCACTTTATTTCTTCTGGTCGTAATGAATCACTGTCGTCATTCATTAACCCGTTTGTTGTACCTAATAAATGTTTTAAGAAATATTCATGTCCTTTACCAGAACTCGAAATTAAATTCGCACGCCATACGAATAAATTGCGCGGGAAGTTGTTATTGTTATCTGGATCTTCAATCGCAAATTTCAGTTCTTTTTCTTTTAATTTTTGTGCAACATATTTTCCGATTTCTTCTTGCGTTGTTGCACCAGCAGCAACAGCCTCTTTATATAATTCAATTCCATTTTTCTCGAATGTTGGATAAGAAGGTAACCAGCCAAGTCGTGCAGCTAATACGTTGTAATCACCGTGATGTTGATAACGAGAGTTACCTTCAACTGGTGATGCTAAATGTCCAACAGGTGTATCTTCATAACGCCATTGATCTGTTACGAAATAGAAGAAGGATGTACCGTTTTGTAATTTCGGTGGACCTTGCCAATCTTTTGCCATCGCGATTGTTTGCCATCCTTCTGCTGGTCTTAATTTTTCTTGACCAACATAATGAGCCCAACCACCGCCGTTTACACCTTGTGCTCCAACGAGAAGAACAAGATTTAAAACGGCGCGATAAATCGTATCAGAGTTAAACCAATGGTTAATACCCGCTCCGACAATTATCATTGAGCGACCATTCGTATCAACAGCATTTTGTGCGAACTCACGAGCGATTTGAATAATAAGCTCACGTTTTACTCCTGTCATTTTCTCTTGCCATGCAGGTGTAAACGGTATGTCATCATTGAAGTCTTTCGGTTCTTGTCCGCCAAGCCCGCGGTTCACACCGTAATTTGCTAACGTTAAGTCGTATACAGTTGTAACGAACAATTCGCCCTCTTCTGTCATAACCTTTTTCACTGGAATCGTACGTTCTAATATTTTGTTTCCATCATCAGAGAAGTACGGAATTTGTACAGTTTGAACACTATCCTCCATTCCAAGTAAAGAAAGACGTGGATCAATCTTTTCACCTGTTTCTTCATCTTCTAAACGCAAGTTCCATTTCTTTTCATTATCCCAACGTGACCCCATTGTGCCGTGAGGTGTTGCAAAATCATTCGTATTCTCGTTCCAAAGAACAGGTTTCCATTCCCCTAACTTCGTTTCTCGTCCAATATCAGAAGCATTTAAGAACCGATCAGCAACGAATTGATCTCCTTTTTGTTTCAATGTGACAAAGAAAGGAAAATCAGTATATTGCTTCGCATACTTTGTGAAATATTCCACTTGATTATCTACGTAAAATTCTTGTAAGATTACATGCCCCATTGCCATCGCAAGTGCACCGTCTGTACCTTGTTTCACACTAATCCAATCATCCGCAAACTTTGTTGATTCAGCGAAATCAGGACTGACAGAAACGACTTTCGTTCCTTTATATCGAACCTCTGCTAAAAAGTGTGCATCTGGTGTTCTCGTCATTGGTACATTTGAACCCCATGTCATAATGTACCCAGAGTTATACCAGTCACTACTTTCCGGTACATCTGTTTGATCGCCCCAAATTTGAGGAGAAGCTGGTGGTAAATCCGCATACCAATCATAGAAGCTAAGCATCGGTCCACCCATAAGTTGCATAAAGCGACTACCAGCAGCATGACTTAACATCGACATAGCTGGAATTGGTGAAAAGCCAACATTTCGATCTGGCCCGTATTTAATTACTGTATAAAGTAGAGAGGCTGAAACGAGTTGTAATACTTCATCCCAATTCGCACGAATGAATCCCCCTTTACCACGCGCCTGCTTATACGTACGTGCCTTTTCACGGTTTTCCACAATGCTTTTCCAAGCCTCTAATGGTGACTCGTTATTTTGCAATTCTTCTTGCCACATATTCCAAAGAACACCACGTACATAAGGGTATTTCACACGAAGTGGACTATAAATGTACCAAGAAAAACTTGCTCCACGTGGGCATCCTCGCGGTTCAAAATCTGGCATATCAGGACCTGTAGTCGGATAGTTAAGCTCCTGCCCTTCCCAAGTTACAATTCCATCTTTCACATATATATTCCAGCTACATGAACCAGTACAGTTCACGCCGTGTGTAGAACGAATTACTTTATCATGCTGCCAACGCTTTCTGTACACATTTTCCCATTCGCGATCTTCATATGTTTCTTGTGTATGATTATCGTTATAACGATCTATTGGTGAAAAATATTTTAAACGTCTCATTAGTGCTGAAGTTTTTTTCTTCATACTGTTCACTCCTTTAATACGTCTCTCTTACATACCCTTACTATAAGAGAGGTTGTAAAATACAGATGTGACATTTCGCACAGTTCAAGAGATTGTCAAAAATTTATTAGAGAATAAGTTTGTGAGAAAACCTTTTGTTCCGTTGTGAAGGTTATGGTTAATCGTGATTATTAGGAGAATGGTATTTTGAGGTATCGACTATTTTGCAAAAGAAAAAGAGTTTTGATATTATTTCAAAACTGCTATAAGGAAAAGAGTATAAATTGTATGTAAAAAAATTTTTCCCAATGTTATTATTTTATATCGAGTCTGATTTTACATAAAACTACAAATCATTATTTACTGTATTGCCCTTAGTTACGGAAACAATTATACTAGATGTAATCGAAATAAATAATCTGAATATTCTCAGAATTTAAGGTAGACCTTTACTGTCTACATATAGAATTAGAAATATGTCCACTAAATTGATTAGAAAACGATAATAACATTAGGAGGATTACGATGCCCCAGCTTGATTCATTACATCCCACTGTAGAAAAAATAATCAATAATATTGAAAAAATAATGGTCGGAAAACGAAAAGAAACCATCTTAGTTTTGACAGCTCTCTTAGCTGAAGGTCATGTGCTATTAGAAGATGTTCCTGGTGTCGGAAAAACAATGCTAGTACGTGCTCTTTCTAAATCCATTGATGCTGATTATAAGCGAATTCAATTTACACCTGATTTATTGCCGTCAGATGTAACAGGAGTTTCTATTTATAATCCGAAAGAGCTCCAATTTGAGTTCAAGCCTGGACCAATTATGGGGAATTTTGTACTTGCTGATGAAATTAATCGTACATCTCCAAAGACACAATCTGCTTTACTTGAATGTATGGAAGAAGGCAATATTACAATAGATGGTATTACAAGATCTTTACCAAAGCCGTTCTTTGTCATGGCTACACAAAATCCGGTCGAATATGAAGGAACATATTCTCTACCAGAAGCTCAGCTCGATCGTTTCTTATTGAAACTAAAAATGGGATATCCTACACCAGAAGAAGAATTTGAAATTTTAAACCGGATGGAAAAAACAAATCCACTCTCTCAATTACAGACCATTACTACAATAGAAGAATTACTTTATTTACAACAAAGCGTACGGGTAGTAAGTATGGACAAAGCAATTAAGCATTACATTGTAAAGCTTGTTAATCAGACTCGTACGTACAGTTCTATACAGCTAGGTGCAAGTCCACGTGGCTCAATTGCTTTAATGAAAGCTTCACAAGCTTATGCATTTATCCATGGCAGAAATTATGTTATTCCAGACGATGTTAAACTTTTAGCTCCTTACGTTTTAGCGCATAGGCTCATTCTAAAAATGGAAGCAAAATTTGAAGGAATAACTGGCGAACAAGTTATCGCAAAAATCGTTGCACGAACTACCGTGCCTACTCAAAGGGCGATGAACCCTTGATGAAACGAATGCTGCGAGCGCTATATCACGTTATGAAGTTATCGCTACTCCCTTTATGCCTAGTCTTAACATTTATGTACGCTATGTTTCAAGGCGGGTTTGTCAGTTGGTTTTTGTTTTACAGCATAATTCCCATTGCTCTTTATTCGCTACTACTCCCCTTCTACGCTTTACGGGACGCTGAAGTAAAGCGAATAACAAACCAGAATGGATATGTAGTAGGAGAACAATTTGTAAGCACGATTACAATAAAAAGAAAATTTCCTTTTCCCTTACTTTATTTAGTTATAGAAGATGAACTGCCACCACAATTTATAAGTTGTAAACAAATAAAGATGAATAAGGTAGTACTCTTCCCAGGATTGGAACGAAATATTTCGTTTCAATATGTTATTGACACAATCCCTAGAGGCGAGCACACTTTTTCAAGCGTACGTGTCAAAACCGGCGATTTATTCGGCATGATAGAGAAAGAAGTAACTTTTTCAGTTCCAAATACATTTTTAGTCTATCCCCAGTATGTAGATATAGCGTATCGACAATTGGAAAATCATTTCGAACAAGGAGCGCTTTCAGCAAATATAAATTCAGCAAAAGACTCTACAATCTCGGTCGGTGTCAGAGACTATAAACCTGGCGATCGCTTTTCATGGATCGATTGGAAAGCAACTGCACGAACAAACAATATTATGACAAAAGAGTTTGAACAACAGCGCAGCCATAATATCATGATATTCATAGACAGAACCGAGTCTCCTCTATTCGAATCAGTCGTCACATTTACTGCCTCTATCGTAAGGGCTGTCTTGAAACAAAATTCACCAGCATCATTCGTGTCTATCGGAAAAGAACAAACTATTTTCCCTTTAGACAATGGAGATACGCAGTTACAACAAATCCTTTGTCATTTAGCAAAAGTACAAGCAGACAGTGTATTCCCGCTCTCCCAGAGTGTAAACATGGAACTAAGAAAAATTTATGAGCCCGTCACGGTTATACTCGTGACCAGTAATCTTTCTCCCGATATTCAAAAGGCGGCTGATTGTGCTGCTATAAAAAATAGAAAATGTATGGTTTTTGTCGTGAAAGAAAAAGCGAATCAACTTTCACACCGAGAAATCAGTATAATAGAAACTCTAAAAAAACGACAAATATTTGTAAACACGGTTTATGAAAACCGGTATACAAACGTGTTTTTTGAGGTGAGCAAATGATAACATTACAAACAAAATACAAGTGGGATACGAACAGATTCTTTATGCATGCATGTGTATTTCTTCTTTTACTAGAATGGCTAAGACCTCTTATAGGTATTACAAATGTAGGTAGATTAGATATTTTCGTAACATTTATAGGAATTTGCTTCGCTCTCTCTTTTTTTCAAACGAGGTGGCAGATTCCAATAAAAATTGTCACAGTCCTATTTATCATTCATTCCCTATATTATAAAAATGCTTTTATAAATCCATCTTGGCTAACAACATTCTTTTCTGATATGTCTCGAAATTCCTCCCTATTTTTCCAAGGGAATTTACTAGATATTTCTCCAGTTTTTCCGACGGTTTTATTTTTTCTCTCATTTTGGTTTTTGAGTTCTTTCACTTCATTTTGGATTATTCATAAAAAACGTGGGTTTCTATTTCTTGTATTGACTATTATTTATATCGCAACTTTTCATAACTTACATTTATACAATGCAAACTACGCTATTATTCGAACTGTTGTCATCGGATTTTTTATGCTTAGTCTTCTTCAAGTAGAACGAATAAAAGAACGTGAACACTTACAAAATTATGCTAGAGAAATCTCAAAATTACTTAGACCACTTACAATATTTATCGTATTATTAGCAACCATTGCATACTTTGCTCCAAAATTTGGCCCTCAATGGCCAAACCCAATGGATTTTTTAAAATTCAACACATCTGAAGCAAGTAAAGAACAAAAAGTTTCTACAATTGGGTATGGTTTAGATGACTCGCGATTAGGCGGTCCTTTTAAGGCGGATCCTACAATTGTTTTCACAGCACGAACGCAAAACAAACAATATTGGAGAGTAGAAACAAAAGATTTTTATACAGGAAAAGGCTGGGTAATTTCTGAAAATCCGAAAAAGATTTCTTTTAAAAATAAAAACGACGTCGTAAGCTGGTACGAACAAAATACAAAAACGAAAACGACTGAGGCAACAATTACCATGCAAAAAAGTTACCCTCACCTTACCTATCCAGCAGGATTAGTATCAGTTGAGGCTGCTTCTGATGTATCATACAGTGTTGACCCGTTTTCAGAAAAAATTTATACAATGAATGGAGACTCTTCTACTACTTTACATTCGTATAAAGTAACATATGAGATCCCTGAGTTTTCCATAGAAAACTTGAAAGCTGTAAAAACAAATGAAGGTCAAGAAACAAATCCTTATTTTATGACAAAGTACACACAACTTCCCAAGTCATTACCACAGCGCGTAAAAGACTTGGCTGTCAATCTTACAAATGATAAAGACAACCGATATGATAAAGTATTAGCTATTGAAAATTACTTTACAGACAACTCTTTTACATACGAATCAACGAATGTCTTATTCCCTGCCAAAAGCCAAGATTATGTAGATCAATTCCTTTTCGATACAAAAAGCGGCTACTGTAATAATTTTTCGACGTCTATGATTGTACTACTTCGTTCTGTTGGGATTCCTGCTCGCTGGGTAAAAGGCTATACAGAAGGAACTCTTGACAATGCACTTGCCTCTGCAGAAGGTGAGGATGTTTATACAATCACGAACGATAATGCACACTCTTGGGTCGAAGTATATTTCCCAGGATACGGATGGATTCCATTCGAACCAACAAAAGGATTTACTAATCCCTATAATTTTATAAATAATACGCCTGCTCCTATTTCACAAAATAGCGAAGCAAATAATTCTAATAACACGCAAATACAACAACGAAATAATGAAGCAAAACTTAAAAGTTTAATAAAAAATACAGAAGACGCTTCTACTAAAAAGGTCACAAATTCTAAAACTAGTTTGTCTTGGTGGTACGTATTCCTCTCTACGATACTAATTAGTATTATGGGATACATTCTCTTTACCACTAGAATGATATGGAGGACATTTCTTATTATTCATTTCTATAAATACCGAAAGGATGATGCTGTTTATCAAAAAGCTTACGGTGCACTTTTAAAACAATTTGCGAGAATTGGCATGCCACGGGGTGAAAGTCAAACATTCCGAGAATACGCTCTCCATATCGATACACTTTACAACTCGGCCGATATGCAACAACTTACTGCCAGTTATGAGAATGCTATGTATAAACAGGGGCAGGTTGCAGCAGAATGGAAGAAATCCGTACACTTATGGGAAGTGCTTATGAAAAAAGCAGCTTCTCTACCTAAATCAGATGGCTTTGATACAGTAATTTAATCTTGAAAATGTGAGTTTAAAGAAAACGTCTCAAAGAACTACATTGTTCTTTGAGACGTTTTTTAATAAAGTGAAACTCCTAATTATTCTCCAAGTACCTTCTCAATCTCAACCTCTAAATCTACCGGCTTCGTCTGCGGCGCAAAACGCCCTACTACTTTCCCGTCTTTTCCGATTAAAAACTTCGTAAAATTCCATTTCACTGCTTTCATACCGAGTAAACCTGGTGCTTGTTCTGTCATGTATGTATATAAAGGATGAGCCTTATCACCTTTCACATCAACCTTTGCAAACATTGGGAAGTTTACACCGTAGTTTAATTCACAAAAACTAGTAATGTCCGCTTCTGTACCTGGTTCTTGTCCTCCGAATTGGTTACAAGGGAATCCGAGTATTTCAAGTCCTTGGTCTTTATATTTATCATACACCTCTTGTAATCCTTTATATTGCGGTGTGAAACCACATTTACTAGCTACATTTACAATAAGAAGTGCTTTTCCTTCGTAATCTTTTAACGATTTTTCTTCACCGGTAATTGTTTTAGCTGAAAAATCATAAACTGTCATTGTCTTTGCCCCTCTCTTCACTATCATTCTATGTTTATACTATACTACATTCGTGAATATACATCTCTTATTACGTACTTATAAGATATAATTATAGCGCTTTATTTTCGTTCAAAATTCGACACATACTACTAGACTTTTATGATGGAAAGTTTTACAATTGAAATGTGAACAAAATGTGACAGTTTATATTCCATTATAAAAGAAAAGGATGGTGTCCATTATGAAAACTGCACAACATGAAACGATTTCAAATCGCGAGTTTTATTTCGTACTATATATGATGTTATTGTATGTTACTGGCTGGGTAATCGATGTAAATGGTTTATTCTTAAGCTCCTACTTTAATTTAGCAGGAGAGATTATGCTTCCATTAGTAGGCGGGATTGTTGGACTGTTCATTATGTCTATTAATAAACAACAAACGAAATAATAATATTACAAAAAGGCAGAAGACGAGCTTCGTTTTCTGCCTTTTTTCTATTTTATCGTATAATAGAAACATGCAGTATATAAGGAGTGGTAAATATGAAAAAAGTAGAGCAATTATCTTCTCACCTATATCTTATTGATGATTTCGATTTACAGCATAATGAACGAACAGGTACGTACGTTTTATTAGGTGACGATATTACTTTAATTGAAACTTGTGCAGCCCCTTCTCTTCCGTATATTTTAGACGGCTTACAACAATTACATATTGATTTAAACGATGTTAAAAACATTATCGTTACACATGTGCATTTAGATCACGCTGGCGCAGCTGGTTTAATGATGGAGAAGTGCCCAAATGCTACGTTATATGTGCATTCTCGTGGTGCTCGTCATATGATTGATCCAACAAAACTCATTTTAGGTGCAAAAGCTGTCTACAAAGAAGATTTCGATAAACTCTTTGATCCAATTCTTCCAATTGAAGAAGAACGTGTTCATATTGTACAACATGGTGATACGTTAAAAATTGCAAAAGACCGCACCCTTACATTTTACGATACACCAGGACATGCGAAGCACCATATTAGCATTCACGATTCATTAACAAACGGGATTTTCACTGGTGATACAATTGGAATTTATTATAGAGAACTCGCAAACGTTGGTGTAGAACTGTATCTACCATCAACGTCCCCTTCACAATTTCAACCAGATGCGATGATTGCTTCTAAAAATCATATTCAAAGTATGGATGTAGATACTATTTATTTCGGTCATTACGGCGCATCCTCTCATGTTACAGAAGTATACAATCAACTGGAACATTGGCTACCTATTTTCGTTCAGACTGGTAAGGAAGTCTTTGAAAAGTATAATGATTTCGATGAAGCGACTAAAGCTTTACAAACTTTGTTAATGGATAAAATCTCTTCTCATCTTACAAAGTTAAACGTTCCATCAGATCATTCCGTTTATAATATTTTACATCTAGATATAGAAATTAGTGCAATGGGCATTATTGATTATTTCACGAAGCAAGAAAAAGCAAACTCCACTATTAACTAACAGTAAAAGAAGAGATATACAACAGTAGTTATTGTATATCTCTTCTTTTTTTGAATATATTTTGAGTAAAGGATGGTGGAATATAATGCAAAAAGTGATGCTATACCTCTGCTTTACATTATTTATCGTCTTATTATTATTTGTAGGAGTAAAAATTCAATTTTATTTAGATACAGACACGCAAGTGAACTTTAACGTTTATCCAAGATTATTCTACTTTACACTCTTCCCTCTTATATTTGGCATTTTATTACGATTCCTTCAATCTATTAATCGCGAAACAAGTAAACAAAACTGGAGCTTTCAACCGGATAAATTTATTGCTATTACAGTGCCTACACTATTCATTTCCTTTTCCCCAGCACTACTCTTTTCACCACTTGCAGAATACCTACCTTATTTAGTTAATATTATTCTAATAAATACAACTTTTGTTACGATAATTAGTTTAATAGCTGGTTATTCCCTTTTAGATTGTTTTATACAAAAAGATAATGCAAATATGAAAAAGTATA
Source organism: Bacillus sp. RZ2MS9 (assembly GCF_001816185.2). Lineage (NCBI taxonomy): Bacteria > Bacillati > Bacillota > Bacilli > Caryophanales > Bacillaceae > Bacillus > Bacillus sp. RZ2MS9. The sequence goes on along the minus strand of NZ_CP049978.1, from coordinate 2,053,652 downwards.
ATTGAACACTCTTTTTTGTTTCAATAAAAAAGCTCAAAGCTAAGGCTATGAGCTTTTCTAATTATTGCACCTTTTCATTTACATATTCCATAAACTGCTCTGCTTTAATAAATCTTTCTTTGTACGCTTCAGGTACTTCTTCTATTGTTATCCCCCCACTCGATTTCGTTTTTACTAAAACGGTTTGATATGACATTAATGCTTCCATATATTGTTCATACTCTTCAGGAGTTAATACCTCTTTACTAGACTTATGGCCATTTAATTTATCAAAATACGGATGAAGCTCCATTACCACCTTTTTCAATTCCTCTTTTTTAGCCGGTAATAATTGATCATAATCAATATTACCGTTCGAATCTCCGTAAGTAAGTTTTGCATTTGTTAATTTTTTTAGTTCTTTTGTAAACTCTTCATATTCCTTCGTACCCATTTCATCTTTCGCCTCTGATAATTTTGCACTAAAACGCATATACGCCTCTAATGTCATCGTTCCGGCATGTTTTTTTAAATTCTCGAAAGATCCGTATATACCATCCGCCATAATAGATTGATACGCAAAACCAGTCGTCGGGATTAAAAATGCTGCCGCAAGCACTCCTGCAATAAGACGCTTCTTCCTTTTGTTCCCTCCGCGATTCATTTTAATCTGAACAATTACTTTTTCTTTTAACTCCGGCGGGGCAACAATTCCCTTCGATTCTTCTTGTATAGATTCTCTAACTCTACAATCTAAACTCATTTCACATTCCCTACCTCTCCTAAAAAGATTTCTTCTACTTGCTCTTTTTGACGTAGTTTCTTTAATGCTGCGTGAATTCTAGATTTCACAGTACCAATTGGAATATGTAATATTTGTGCTACTTCTTCTTGTGAATAATCGTGTAAGTATCTTAAGATAATAACTTGTTTCAATTTATACGGTAATTTATGAATGAGTTCAATTAGTTTTTGGTTTGATATTTTACTTACAACATCGTTAGAAAAATCAATTTGCACTGACTTTCTTTGCTCTTCTGCTTTTTTTATAATTCGTAGTCGCATCCACCTCTTTCTTCTATAAGAGTGAATTTGTTTAATCGCAAGTCCAATTAGCCAAGGACGAAATGGCTTCTCGCTATCATACTTACGAAGCGATTCATATAGTTGTATGTATATTTCTTGAACGACATCATCTACATCCGTTTTATCCTCTATTAAAAAATGTGCTGTTTTATATACTTCTTGAATCGTTTTATCATACAACTTGCTATATGCTTCTTTATTTCCTGATAAAGTTAATTGGATTAAATGTGCGTAATCTATTTCACCCTTCATATTCCAGCCCTCCTTTGTCTTACACTATATATTGGCAGGTAATTCATATTTCGTTCGATTTTTTTAAAGTTTTTTTATATAAATTAATATTATGATTCATTGAGTTCATAAGCTTCACTTATAACCACACATAACTATTATATAATTTTCCAATTTCTGATAAAGATTTAAAATAATTTATATAGTCAAATTTAGGAGGATATATGATGAAAGCTATCGTTGTAACGTCGTTCGGTGGTCCTGAAGTGATGAAATATACAGATTTGGATATACCGGCTATTTCAGAAGATCAAGTTTTAATTCGTGTTGTTGCTACTAGTGTAAATTTCGCTGATATTAAATCACGTTATGGTAAAAAAGGAAATAAAGCACTACCTTTTATTCCAGGTATAGATGCCACTGGTATTGTAGAACGTGTCGGTTCTCATGTGAAAAATATTCACCCTGGACAACGTGTCATTGCTTTTCCTCAAAATGGATCTTACGCAGAATACGTTGTTGCAAATGAAAATCTTACTTTCGTATTACCCCATGAAGTTGACTTTCAAACTGCAGCCGCTTGTCCAATCGTATCTTTTACAAGCTATAATTTACTCGCAAATGTTGCAAGGCTTCAACAAGGTGAATCTGTACTCATTCATGCGGCTGCTGGCGGAATTGGCACTACTGCTATTCAACTTTCTAAACTATTAGAGGCTGGAACAGTTATAGGCACTGTCGGAAGTGAAGCAAAAAAAGAAATTGCTTTAGATGCTGGAGCTGATTATGTTATTTGTCATCAAGATGAAGATTTTGTAGAGAAAGTCAATGAACTGACAAATGGTGAAGGGGTTGATGTAATTTTAGACTCTATTTCTGGAACGGTTTCTGAAAGAAGTTTAAACTGCCTTGCTTATTACGGTCGCCTCGTTCATTTCGGTAATGCTAGCGGTGAAATTGGTAACTTTCAAACGAAAGATTTACATGCAAGTTGCCGCTCTATACTCGGTTTTAGCTTTGGAACCACACGAAAAAAACGTCCTGAACTGCTCCAAGAAACTGCAAATGAAGTTTTCCGTTATTTGCGTGACGGACGTTTACAAATTAAGGCTACGAAATCTTTTCCACTTCAAAATGCAGGGAAAGCACATGAATGGGTCGAAAGTAGAAAAAGTACAGGGAAAGTAATACTAACTGTTTAGTCCTCTTCCTGAAATGAATACTGGAAACAGAGGTGGCATTCATGGGATCACGAATTATGCATGTTATTATCGCTAGTGGTATTGCTGAGAAACTATCAATTCACGATAAGACTTCTTTCTTACTTGGAGCTGTAGCCCCTGATGCTGTTCATTCAAAAAAAGAAAAAGGAACCTCACATTTTTATGCCGGTACAACGAAGAACTATACGAGAAGAATAGATTATGATTCATTTTTTCATAAATATGAATCACATATAGATTCCCCATTTATTTTAGGCTATTATACCCACCTCATTGCCGATGATAATTGGCTAAGTGGATTTTTTCTACCTTGGCTAAAAAATAGAATAGAGAATGACGAAACTATCGCACCCCTGTACTATAACGATTTTAAATTGTTAAATGCAAAGTTGCTTCATCATTACGATCAAGAACAACAGCTTTTCTCTCTTCTCAATCAAGAGGCTCACATTGTGGATATTGAAGAGGTTTCTAAAGAAAACGTTTTAGCTTTTCGAAAGTATCTTTTTGAAGATATGTTGTATCCAAAGCAACATTTGCATGAAGACTTACAAGTATTTACGTTTGATCAAATCGTTGGCTATATTGAGACAGCTATTGAAAAAGGAGTATTTTTTATTAAACAACTCTCTAATGAAAAATCCACTTCAAAAATTTAATCCCCCTCAAATATATTTGAGGGGGATTTTCACATAGCAATATTATTATTGGTTCTTCTCCATAACCGCAAAATAATTCCCTTCGCTATCAGCAAAGTTAAATACTTTACCAGAAGGCATAGTTACCATTTCTCCAACAGTAACATTTTTATTTGTTAAATCTGTATATAGTTGATCAAGATTTTCTGAGAAGAACATTAAAGACGGTGTACCAAGATTCAATTCTGGGCTCATTTTCGAAATAACTTCTTTATTATGTAATATAATGCTCGTTTCCGCACCGCTTTTCGGAGCGATTTCAATCCATCTCATTCCTTGCTTATTATCTTCCTCTGCAACTACATGAAACCCTACCTTCTCCGTCCAAAAATTTACTGCCTCATCTTGATTATTTACATATAACATAATTTGTCCTACTTTATGGATCATTACATTTCCCCCTAATGGTTTTTATATTCTATGTAGCTTTCTACAAATACTATCGTTATTCCTTTTGAGTTGGTATGTACTTCTTTGCAAAATTTATCGACTGACTCATCCCATCCAGTTCATCAAAATAATCATTTCTTTCAATCATGTTATATCCGTCGAATCCAATTTTATCTAATACTTTGAAGAATATATCGAAATCTACTTCACCATTCCCTGCTGCGACTTCTATATACTTAGTTGAACGATCACTTTTCACTTCTTTACAATCTTTAATATGAGTTTGTACTATATAATCTTTTAATAGTAATAAACCTTCTCCCGGATTTTCATTTACATCACTTATTAAATTTGCTGGGTCAAAGTTAACAGCTAGTCCTTTCGAGTTTGCAGTTTCTAAAAATCGTTTTAATACTATTGCTTTTTCAGATCCCGTCTCAATGGCGAAGAATCCTCCAAATTTGAACGCTAATTCCCCTATCTCATAACAAACACGTAGCATTTTATCATAGTACTCACTATTTTCATCATCAGGGATTTTCCCAATATGGGCTGTTACTACGTTAGCTCCTAACCCTAACCCTTTATCAGTAATATATTTAAAACTCTCTATTACACATTCAGCTTCAGTTCCTATTATTCCATTTTCTCCGAAGCTAATTGCTAATGATGGGACTTGAATCTCATTAAAAGATAAGTTTTCTTTTAATGTATTCCATTGTATCTTTGAGATGTTAGCTAAGTTGAAAGTCGGATTCATAGCATATAATTGAATATATTCTAAATCCCATTCCCTTGCTTTTTGTATTCCTTCGTTTACTTCAATATGTTTCGTATTCAAAAACATTCCTAATTTCCTATCCATATGTGTACCTTCTTTTTATTATTTCGCATCATTTTAATATTTGACTTTTTTATATTATTTCCTCGTATAAACCAAATAAATAAACTACCCTTTTTTCGATACTCCCAGTAGAAGCATATATATGATAGGCACATTAAAAACACTAATACAATTCCCATTATCGCTTGTTTACAAACAAAAAAGACGTAACTACAAATAGTTACGCCTTCTCCATCATTTATCTAGGCTTTTTCTTCCCAGTAAATGCTGGTTTCTTTTTCTTTGGTGCTTTCGGTTTCGTTTCTACGAATGATCCTTTGAACATTTCTTGCTTCGTAAATACGATGCCTAGTTTTTTCGCAAATTGCAGTAATTTGCGCTCTTCTTGTGGAGTTACAAGAGATACGACAGTTCCTTCTTTACCCATACGTCCAGTACGTCCTGAGCGGTGAATGTATTGGTCTACTGTGTCTGGTAATTCTAAGTGAATTACATGTGTTAAATCGTCAATGTCGATACCGCGCGCTGCAATATCAGTAGCAAGTAGAATTTCTAATTTCCCTCCGCGGAAAGCACGCATTGTCGCTTCACGCTCTTGTTTACTTGCTTCTGCATGAAGAGCCGCTGCTTTCATTTTACGGAATTTCAATTTCTCAGTAATTTCATCTAAACGGAATGGGTCGTTTAAGAAAGCAACTGCTTTTACATCGCCCATATGCATAATTCTTCTTACGTAATCATTTTTTTCGCGTCGCTCACAAATGATATACGTATGCTCAACTAAGCTTTTTGATTCTGCACGTGTTACACGTACTAATTGTGGTTCAACTGCTAAATCACGTGCCGCATCTTCTGCCGCTTTTGTCATTGTCGCCGAGAAGAATACTAATTGACGATCGCGCATCGTTGATTTAATTACATCTTGCACTGCGCCCATCATTTTTTGCTTTACAATTTGATCAAACTCATCAAATACAATTGTTTTTACTTCATGCATTTTTAGCTTTTTCATACGAATTAATTCTAAAATACGGCCTGGTGAACCGACAATTACTCTTGGGTGTTTCTTTAATTTTTCAACTTGGCGCTTAATATCTGCACCACCAATTAAAGATGCACCTGAAATTTCAGTTCCTGCTGTAAACTTTTGAACCTCTTCATGAATTTGCATTACAAGTTCACGTGTTGGCGCTAAAACAACAACTTGTGGCTGTTTTACTTCAGGATTAATTTTATGTAAAAGTGGTAATAAGTACGCTAATGTTTTTCCTGTTCCAGTTGGAGATTCAGCTATAACGTCTTGTCCTTCTAAAATAGTTGGAATCGCTTGTTTTTGAATTTCAGTTAACTCTTTAAAACCAGCCTTCTCCCAAGCTTGTTGTAAAAATGGTTGCATATCTTTTATCATTTGTTTTTCTCCTTTATCTCTATTTTTGAAGAAAATGCTGTATTGTTCGCACCGTTTCTATCATGTGTGAAATAACAGCTATTAAATCATCAACATGGTCTTCTGTAATCGCTTTTTGAAATAGAACCTCTACCTTATTATGATATGAAATCGCTTGCTTATTATATTCGTATGAAACTTTCTGCATAATCATTCTTTCTTTTCCCCATATAGAACGCATTAATGTTTCAATTTCTTCGCATTTTACTTCTGGTTGTTCTAACGGGAATGAAAATGCTAGCTTCATTTCACAACCTGGTGTAAACTGAGGCACTTCTAGTATTTCACCAGACAAGTTCTTTGCATCCACAGATAATGAAAATGTTGCTTCTACTAATGGTTCAAACGGTTCTGTTAATTGAAATGAGATATGATATATACGACTTAATGAAGCAAGATCCATCATATCTTTTCGATCTGTTACAAGAATATCTCCATGTAGATCAAAATCATACACAGCACCTTCTACGATTACTTTTAAATTGTCAAAAGCAGTTGGATCAAACATAATTTCCTCCAAAAAACAGGCGCCTTTCGATGGAAAGGCGCCACTTGATGTATATATAGTTTACAGATAAACGAGATGAATTACAACCTTTTAGAATAAACCTACTGCTTTTCCATCTTCATTTACATCCATTTGAAGTGCTGCTGGCTGTTTTGGAAGACCTGGCATTGTTAACATTGTACCTGTTAACGCAACGATAAAGCCTGCACCGATAGATGGTTTTAACTCACGAATTGTAACGATAAAGTCAGATGGACGACCTAATTTTGTTGCATCGTCAGAAAGAGAGTATTGTGTTTTCGCCATACAAACTGGTAGATTACTCCAACCTTCTCCTTCATATTGAGCTAATTGCTTACGTGCTTTCGGAGCAAATTCAATATCTTTTGCGCCATATACTTTTTGAGCAATTGTACGAATTTTTTCTTCTAATGGTAATTCTAATTCATAAAGTGGTGCGTAGTTGTTTTCACCTTTTTCGATTTCTTTTAGTACTTTTTCAGCAAGGTCAACTCCGCCTTGGCCACCTTTCTCCCAAACTTCTGTTAAGGATACTGCATAGCCACGCTCATTACACCACTCTTGTAAGTATGTAACTTCTGCATCTGTATCTGTAATGAATTTATTAATTGCAATTACGAAAGGCACTCCAAAGCTTTGAATTGTTTCAACATGCTTCTGTAAGTTTTCCATACCTTTTGCTAATGCATCTACATTTTCTTCTTTTAATTGATCTTTTGCAACGCCGCCATGCATTTTAAGCGCACGAATCGTCGCAACAATAACAACTGCTTCTGGTTTAATGCCAGCTGCACGAGCTTTAATATCTAAAAACTTCTCAGCGCCTAAATCAGCACCGAATCCAGCTTCTGTAATAACATAATCACCTAATTTTGCTGCCATTGTTGTAGCGATAACACTGTTACAACCGTGAGCGATATTCGCAAATGGTCCGCCATGAATGATAGCTGGTGTATTTTCTAACGTTTGTACTAAGTTCGGCTTTAATGCGTCTTTTAATAATAGTGTTAACGCACCTTCTACACCTAAATCTTTAACCGTTACAGGTTGATTTGCAAAGTTATAGGCAACTACGATGCGAGATAAACGTGCTTTTAAGTCTTGAATATCTGTTGCAAGGCAGAACACGGCCATAATTTCAGATGCTACTGTAATGTCAAAACCGTCTTCACGTGGTACACCTTGTACAGGTCCACCAAGACCAATTACTACGTTACGAAGGGCACGATCATTTAAGTCAACACAGCGTTTCCAAACGATTTTACGCGTATCAATTCCAAGTGTGTTTCCTTGTTGGATATGATTATCAATAAACGCTGCTAATGCGTTATTGGCAGTTGTGATCGCATGGATATCTCCAGTAAAGTGAAGGTTAATGTCTTCCATTGGTACGACTTGTGAAAAACCGCCACCTGCTGCTCCGCCTTTTAACCCCATCGTTGGTCCAAGAGATGGTTCGCGAAGTGCAATTACTGTTTTCTTACCAATTTTGTTAAAAGCTTGACCTAAACCAACTGTTACTGTTGATTTACCTTCTCCAGCTGGAGTTGGGTTAATTGCTGTTACTAAAACAACTTTACCGTCTTCCTCATCTTGTAAGCGCTTAAAAATATCAAGAGATAACTTACCTTTATAATGTCCGTATGGCTCTAATTCATCTTCTAAAATATTTAAATCAGCTGCAATTTCTTGAATCTTCTTCATACTCGCTTCTTGTGCGATTTCAATATCGGATTTCACTGTTGTAGTAGTTGTCATATACCCTAGTCCCCCTTTAATTGGTTCTGATGATATTGTATCAGTTTTTTGTATTTTCTGCACTTATTTACCTCCTAAAAATTCTTTCATTTCTTTATACATTTTTTAACATAAATACCCATAAGAATGTTAACGATTGTTGTAACTCTGTAGGTAGTTGACCTAACATCTTCTCATTTACTCCGCGCTTATATACGCCGATGCCATCTATAACTTTAAAACCTTGTTCTTTCGCTAACTGTTCAAATTCCCAAGGCATCATCGTATTACAAACAACGTCTTTTCCATACAAGCGAGGATAACTGTTCTCTCGTGGCTTTGCTGTCGGTCCTAAAATTGCAATACATGCATATCCATCTTTCTTTAACACACGCTTTATTTCATTTAACGCTCGTAATGGCTCTTCCGTCCATTCTAAAGAATTAATTGCCATAATTGATTCAAATTGCTCATTTTCAAATGGTAATGCAGAAAGATCGCCTTTTATAAAAGATAAATTCGGTCCTTCTCCGCGCTCCTTACCTTTTTGAATCATCACTTCCGATAAATCTACTCCCACTGCTTTATAGCCTGCGCTACTTAATTTATATGTACCGTACCCATCACCACAACCAACATCGAGCACTTGTGCTTCTTTCTTTACGTATTGTTCAAAAAACGGAATAATTGTACTTCTGCTACCACTGTCCCACATCTCTTGACTATTTTGATTCCAAAACTCTGCGCTACTATCCCATTTCTTTTCTGCTGATTCATGCCAATTAAATTTCGTCATGCATTCCCCTACCTTCACGCTTTATCACTCATTTCATTCTACATCATTTTCCAAAATTCCTGTTTTATCCCGCTTGCAGTAAGACACCTTCCTCAAAATTCAATGGATGCGGACCAGTTAATGGGAGAGAACTGCTCATAAAAATCCAATTGTTGCTGGCTGATAATCAGTCGTGATGGAAAAAATCCCTCACTTTATCTTCAATAGGAGATGGATATGTTAACGATGGAATACGTATTCTCCATTTTTTGCTTTACTTGGGTTTAACTCATACTCATGTTCTTCTCTTTATGAAAGATACTATAGGTACACCCAATTGAAAGAGAGGGATGTACATGCGAAGAAAAAGAAATCATCATTTTAAAAGTGGTGAAAAAAACGAAGAGTATGCAGCTGAAATATCACCAGCTGGCATTCCAATTAGACATAAGCGTAAAGAAATTGCAAATGAGATAGAAGGTACAAATACCGGTGCAATGGTAGGCTATGTCGCTTTATTTCTTTCGTTATTCTCCATTGCTTTTTATCCAGTTACGCTCGGCTCCCTAGCAATTTTAGTTGGCCTATTAGCTGTCAATTTCGGAGCAAGAACACTTGGATATACAGCCATTGGTTTTGGTAGTTTTTCTGTTTTATTTACTTTACTTTATCCGCTTGCTTTGTCAGCGTTTTAAAAAAACACACCAAGTCATACTTGGTGTGTTCATTCATGATACAACATAATATGGCCGCATCCACAACAATGTTTCGCTGTAATTTCTTGAAACACTGGATAATTTTCTTCATCTCGATGCTCAATAAATACTTTTTCAAATCGATACATGTTTGGTGCATATGCCCAATCTTGTTTCGTACGTGCATATAACGTTGAGGAAAAAAACTCCTCACCACCGCAAACGATACATGTGTTCTTCATCAATACCCCTCCTATGCTTGTCTTACTTCATCTATATGAACATAAGCATAAAAAAAAGACCTTCTATTACTAGAAAGTCTTCTCTGAAACAAAAAGAAATGTACCAAACATTCCTACTCCGCTATATTCTTTTGAAACACCAGCTTCTGTTTTAAATGTTTGCTTTACAGTCATAAAGAATACACCATTTCGTGCATCTGTACTTTCAAATTGTAGTTTTTCTTTTTTACCATCTACATTTTGCGTGCATTCAAAACTACTCTCATTACAATTCAACGCATACTTATCCTGTACATACACTTTAAAATCTGATTCTTTCGGACAAGTTATAAGTAATATTGCCACGAGAATAATACTTATAATACCCACAATTGTATAATATTTCTTCATTTGTACTCCTTTCAAATGACAAGAAAACTTGACTTCATACGCCAAGTTTTCTTAGTCAACAACCCATTGCCACTCTTGTTCTTTCTTATCAAAAATGAGCCAACCTGTTTCTGTTGCTTCCTCTTTCAATTCATCGATATTATCTAACACCTCATCCGTACTTTCATACGAACCAACTACATATACCGGAATTTCAAGACCTCTTCTTGACTCAATCTTCCCTGCTAGATCTATGTAAAGACCATCTTCCATTAGTGGAATCAGTCCCATGATCAATTCTTTTGAAATTGCTGGGAAAATTTTTGATTTTTGGAAGAAAGAAAAACGTTTCTTACCGAAAGCACCGAGTTTATACGGAATGACTTTACTTAACATTCCTACAAAATCAGCAATTCTACGATAATACACTTTGTTGTACCATCCGTCATCATGTGAAAAATAAACAAATCGATTTTTCAACAGCGGAAAGAATGTTCTTGCAAGTGGTTCTTTTTTGTGAGCCAAATATAATAATTCTGCAATTTCTTTCGGCTCTAATTCATCTAAATCGCTTGCATCATCAAAATCTACCCAACAAAATTCATCAAATTCATCAATCTCTGCTTGAATTAACTTATGTATATTTTCTTCCTCAACATATTCAAATAAAGTATGATAATGAAAATCCGTCCATTCAAAGTTGTGCTTCAAAAGCAACACTTGATGAAGCGGTGAAGGGATGTTACTCGCAAACTCTTTAAACGTAATTCCTGATGTAATAAAACAATGACCTCGACGATTACCATTAATATATATCATATTCTTTACTTGGTCAGATCCTCCAGACAAAGCACCTAGCCACCTTCGTTTTATATGTTTCAATTCTATAGCATATTTTAACATGAAAAATTTTAGAAACATAGAAAAAACTTCAAAAACTATTTACAATTTCATGTGTTTTATTACATAGTGATTACAAGAAAAAACGCCTGCTCATAAGCAGGCGTTTTTAAAGGATTTCATCAGGGTTTTGAGGATGATGATTTCCCTCTTTCTTTTCTTCTTTTTGGAACATCGATTGAATTTTATCAATTGTTTGTGGAGCTAATTCAATCATTTTTTCTGCTAAATGTGTCGCATTTTGTAGATGAAGAATATTTACTCCATCTTTATTCACCACAAGAAATGCTACTGGTGTAATAGAAACACCACCCGCGCTACCGCCACCAAATGCAGCGTTACCGTTCGCTCTTTGTCCATCATTCGTTTGGAAATCAGAACCTCCTGCTCCAAAACCGAACGCTACTTTAGAAACCGTTAACACCACACCACCGTCAGCCGTTTGAACAGGCTCTCCAACAATCGTATTTACATCAACCATTTCTTTTAAATTTTCCATTGCTGCTTTCATTAACCCTTGAATTGGATGATCCACCGTTCATAACCTCCTTTGTCATATCTTTCCTAGTTTTTCCGAAAGTTTGTGAACTAAACATAAAATTTAATATTGATTTCAAAAAACTTAAGTTGTAATATTTAGAAAAATAAAAAAGAGGTCGATTCGTTATGATGCGAAAATTAACAAAGAAAGATCATGAACAAGTATTCGCTTACCTAAAAGAAGAAGCAGCCCTTAACTTGTTTATTATTGGAGATATTGAAGCTTTCGGTTATGACACAGATTTTCAAGAACTATGGGGAGTATTTAAAGAGAATGGAACATTAAAATCAATTTTACTCCGATTCCACGATTCATTTATACCATATAGTAAAGAAGACTTTGTTACCACTGATTATGAGGCACTTCTTTCCGCATATAAGCCGCTTAAACTCTCTGGTAAGTCAACTATCGTAGAACGATTTGAAACTGCTTCAAATATACAACTAGGTACTAAAAATGAAATGTATTTTTGCGAATGTCTAAATGACAACAACTTACCTGACACGCCTATTCATGAAACAATTAAACTTGCCTCACTCGATGATATAGAACGAATTATGAAATTACGAAGTGACATCGCTGAATTTCCGACTACCAATGAATCAGAGAAAATATTAAGGCAGGCTATCGAAACAAATACAGGACGCACATACTATATTGAAAAAGATGGCGTGATCATCGCATCCGCCTCTACTTCCGCTGAAAATTCATTATCCGCTATGGTAGTTGGTGTATGTACACACCCGAATTATCGCGGAAATGGTTACGCTTCACTCATATTACAAAAAATGATCCAAGACTTTACGAAAGAAGGCCGAACACTTTGTTTATTTTATAACAATCCAGCTGCTGGACGAATTTATAAACGACTAGGATTTAAAGACATTGGAATGTGGACGATGTATCGATAATAAGAGATACTCTATAAACGAAAATAGTTGTAACTTAGCAATAAAAGCTGATTACACAAAAACCCCACACCGTTATTATGAAGAAACTACTTGTAAAGCCATGCCCCTAACTAAAACATGTCATGTATTCAAGCTAAATTTAGACAGATAAACGCCCCAGTTGTTGCATCTACTCCAGCAATTGGGGCGTTTATCCTCAAATTCTTTCCACTATATTTATGAAACATTTATCACACTTATGTCGCTATTATCTTTACGTACAAATGCCCTTCTAAATATTACTGCGTCTTATTATACTTTGCTTTAAAATCAATATATTCCTGTTTCGCATCTTGGTTATTACCTTGGTGACTATCAAAAGATGTATGTATTTGTGATATGTATTTTACTAACTTGCCTTCATCATTTCTTTTCTTATAATTTATTACAATACTTACTTCCAATATCTGCTTTGAACCATTTTTAGAATCAATATGCAATGCGATTGATCCACCATCATATTCATCATATTGTATTTTCAACTTATCATTAATGATACTCTGAAACTCTAATTCAGTTAGTTTGTATCCAACAGTACTAGGCTGATCAAACTTTTTTATATCATCCCCGGGCTTCATCTTTAGTTTCCCTATCCCTTTTAAACGATCTACAATTAAGTTCACATATGAAACATCTAGATTTGAATCCGGACTTTGCACCTTTTCATTTTTATACATAATATTTGTACTATAATTAACTTCTTCTTTATAATTTTTATTATATACTTCCGAGGTAATTTCTTGTGTTGTATTTCCATATAAACTTTTATCTTTCGTATTATATATGCCTTTCGAAGTTTGATAGATTGTTTTACTATGCTCTCCATCTTCCTTTTGCTCATATGTACTATATATACCTCTTTGTTTCACATACGCATATCCATCATCACTCGCAGACATAACCTTTTTCATGTCACCTTCATCCAAAGCTTTGACAAATGGCTCATACTCTATCTTCGTCTCCCCAAAACCACATCCACTTAATAAACTTGATACTATTAACAGAACTATCATCATCCTAGCTTTCTTCTTTAACTTCATACTGACACCCCGTTGATTTCTCTAGGCATTTTTAAGTTCATTATGTTCCTTTTTGGAAAGTAATACATCTCACCTTTACTTACTGATATTTACTTACTCGTACAGATTATATTGAAGATGCTTTAATTTTTAATAGCATTGATTTATATATAATCCTTAATTGCTTATATATTCTATTCGAATTTTCAGAAACCAAAACTTATTTTATTTCTTTCACTTTCTTTTCCTCCCTCTCTTTATAACGTTTTAAGAATTCCTGACGTTCCCTTTCATGTTCCTCCCACGAAATATAAAATGATGGAAATTTAAATCTACAATAGGCTAATAATTGGAACTCTGCTGCACCTATGGCTACTGCGTACATTACAAGAGTTCCTGCCATATACCCCACTAAAACCCCTGTTTCATAATTATTATGAAAATAAATTAAAATAAGAAGGACTAGTACATATATCGTAACACCAATCATTGCATTGCCTTTTGTTTTACTAAAAAATGAAGTTGCTCTTTCATCCATACTAAATGCTCCACTCTCTGCTTGTTTAAAGGTATCAATCGTTGTCACCAGATGAACAAAAACTGCTCCTAGAAACAATAAACCCACATACAATAATGTAATTTGATCAATTGAATAATTCGAAATTGCTGGAAGTATAAATAATGTGAATCCTATAGTTCCTAGCTGAAATGCAAATAATAATATCACAAATGCTTGCAACTTTTGATATTTGAAACGAGCTTTTGGAATTAGATATAGAATGAAAAAGATTACTTGCAAACCATATAACACTAATTCAATACTAACAATTATTTTGTCAAAGAGAGTCGGATAGTAACCCCAGCCAATCTTAATTAATGCTACCAAAATAAAAAGCATGAATAATGAACTATAAACTATTCCTCCAAACATAAACCCCACAGAGTCTTCTGGGCTTAAGCGATTTCTACATGTTATTTTAAATTCATCTAAATCTTTTTCTTTTATATTCCACATATAATTACACCATCTTTTCTAAAATCATGTATTAACTCTATATTTGTAAACAAACTAGAAATAAATAAATGTTTTGATATTTCATATTAAACTAGCCTTTTTTACTTTTTTTAACAAACACAAAATACAGCGATAGCATTAGTATTAAGCCTATTCCACAAACCAATACACCTCCATATTCTTTCTGGTATAAAAAAATAAACATAGTAACAATATAGCTCGGTATTGACAAAATAATGAGCCACTTCCCCAGAAACTCTGCTATTTTATATAGAATTAAAAAAATAAACATAATCCCAGCAATAATAGGTGCTATTACACCTTCAAAAAAAACCTTTTTCTTTTTTTACGGCTTTAGAATCTTTATTCAAGATCTTACATTCCTCCCTTTACTAGTTAATTTATGAATAATGTATTCATTCTATCTTCAATATAAGTTTACAAGTATCATTTATAACTTTCATTTCAGCTTTTGTTTCGCCTTTGCTCTTTCTCTCTTATTCTTTTTCTATTTGCTATAAATTCGTGGCGTTCCTTTTCATGTTGTTCCCACGTAATACTAGATATTTAGATTCTTATTCAATCAAAAATAGACTTTCCTCTTTCCATGTTGGAAGAGGAAAGTCTATTTATTTCTAAATATATTATAGCCCTTGTTTTATTAATAATTGTTACTTATTATTTTCAGCCTTGTTCTTTATCGTTTTTACAAATTCATTTCGCCATATTTTAAAATTATGAGCAAATTTTCCTTCAATAGAATTTTTATACCCTTCAAATTTCACTTCTAAAATATCAAAGTCATTGAATAATTTATATGTCTCTGCCGTCAAACCTACTGGGTGTAATACCCCACCATAATCATAGAAAGTGTCTTCATCGAGAAGTATTCCTCTTGTAGTAATTACATACTCTACATCTTTTTCTTCCTCAGTACTCAACCTCACTACACTTCCTAAAGGCAAAACTTTCTCCATATAATCTTTCATATTAATTCACCGATCCTTTTAATACGATAATTTTCTCTTCTATTTTTTGTCGCCTTTTTTCTAATTGGCGGATACGATCAATAAAAGCATCACGTGTTTTACCTTGCAAACTATTATCAATACTACTTTCTAATCTTCTAATATCTCCTGTCAAAGATACAGCTGCTTTTTCAAGTTGCATAACAACGTTAATAATTTGATCTCGCCCACCACTGTCCGGAAATGTACTATGAACCCTCGACATTATCATATGTAAATCCATCCTCATACCCCCTTCCTTAACATTTATCAATAATAGGAAACCGAAGCTAACTCTTCATCTTTTGCTATCATAGAAATTACCGCATCTGTTACATCTTGACTTAACTCTTTTAAATCATTTGAAAGTTCGTTCACATCTCTGGAAATCTCTACTAATAATGAACGATTTAATCCTCTACTACCATCATTCATAAAATAGTTTAATAATGATTGGCGATGGCTTCTTACATAATCTCCAGCAATTGAAGCAATATTTGTATCAATTTCAAAGTCACCTTTAAATACATCTAAAATATCTTGAACAAGAGAAGATGCTACTTCTTTTGCAATTGCTATAATTTCATCACGGGATAAATAAAGAATGATGCATCCTACTAAAAAATCTACAGCTGCGTTAAATACTGATTCTAACACTTCAAGTACCTTTTCCTTACATTTTGCTAATTTATTCTCTATCCAATCCACAGCCGCATTCACCTGATTTCTAACTTCTTGTATAACTTCCTTACTAAATTTCAAAGCTTTTTTTCCTGTTTCTACACCTATACTTGCTATTTTTGTTGCTAGAGCACTAGTATCTCCCACTACTGTTATTGCAACTAGAATTGCACTGACTGGGGTTCCATTTACCACTAAATCCACTACAACTTCTTCTGTTGTACTTAATGTTTTTTTTCCAGTGATTCCTTTATATAGGTCCCCAGCAGATTCTGATATTTCTAAAAAACCAAATTTCCAATCAAATCCTGTTTCGCTAACCTTTTTCAATTTATCTATTGCTACATTCCCATTCCTAGAATAAAACTTTGGATCATATAAAAAAGAATGCCCTTCCCCATTTTCCATTTTATAAACCTGTCCAGGTATTACAAAATCTGCGGCCTTAATGGCGCCATACAAAGGATCATATTCATTTATAAGACTGCGGCAATTTTTCATATTGGTTCCGTATCCGTACTTAACCACATCTTTATTTAAAACAGGCGCAGGATTTAAAGCTAATACGTTTATATTATCTTCTTGATGTCTTAATGCAACTGTATTCGCTGCTCCGCCACCTAAGGAGTGCCCTAGTAAAGTTATCTTCTTTCCTTTATTCTTCGCCTTGACTTTTTCATAAAATTTTTCTGCTTGACTATACTGAAATTCCGCTAATGACCCCAATATAGGTGAATTAGTTAAATTATGTAGCCCAATTGCTCCATCGGTTGCTAAATCACCTATTTGGCTCGGTTGGGTTCCAACGTATACAATGAAAATTTCATGCGTGTTTCTATCCTCTAAAGCATACGCCCCAAATCCAGTTACTGAATGAATATCATCAGAAGCTATAATATTAGCATTAAAGTTGTCTTGTAACTTCTGTTTATTTATTATTGGATCAGAATTATTATATTTTTTTTCTTGTGCATTATAATCATAAATATCTTTTGCCGATAATCTTAATTTTCCTACATCACTACTTAATTTATAATCTTCCTCATTCACCATATTCTCCCCCTTATATATTAATGGCTTTCTTTAAATTTCTTTTCATATTGTAAGTAATCTTTTTTTGATTTCCGATTATTTTCTTCTTTATTATGTAAATATGTTGTTATTTCTTGATCATGCCTAATCATATTATTTTCTTCATTTCTTTGTTTATAGCCTATCGAAATTGTTATCTCTGTTATTTCCATCGGATTTTCCTTTGTATCCTTAGCAGAATTAAATTCAATTAGTAGTGTTGCATAACTAAACTTCTCATACTCTAATCCTAAATTCCCATTAAATAGCTCTTTAAATTGAGTTTCTGATAAATTATAGCTTATCGTAGCTGGTTGGCTGAAGCTTTTTTTATTCACATTTGGTTTCAATTCTTTTATTCCTTGCACTCTATTGAGCATTAATTTTATATTAGACATATCTTCCCCTCGATTTGAAGCTTCTAGCTGTCCATTTTCGTATCTTATATCTGACTTGAATACAACTTCTTCTTTATATTGTGGGTTGTCACTATGTTTTTCATCCTCAACTGGAGTATTGACTTTCTTTTGTGCCTCACCAAAAAGAATATTATCTTTAATACTATAAATACCTTGCGTTGTTTGATAAACTACTCCTATTTGCTTATTATTATCCTCAATAAAAGTGCTATCCCTAACCTCTTCTTTCACATACGCATACCCATCATCACTCGCAGACATAACTGTCTTCATGTCCCCTTCATCCAATGCCTCTACTAATCTCTCATACTCTATCTTTGTCTCCCCAAAACCACATCCACTTAATAAACTTGCCACTATTGACACGACTATCATCACCTTAGCTTTCTTTTTTAATTTCATACTGTCACCTCGTTAGTTACTCTAGGCATTTTTAGTTTCATTATGTTCCCTTTTTGATAGTAATACACTTCATCTTTACCTAATGGTGCTTCGTTGCTTATATATTTTATATTGAAGATACTTTGATCATTTAATGGCATTGCGATAATTGCTGCTGTTAGTTTACTTCTCATTTTCATAGGTAGAGCTTCACGATTTCGGTCCATGTAGTCGTGGTGACCTGCTAATACAAAGTAAATACCTACTGTACGAGATAAATCAATTAAAGTCGCTGCATCCTCCATTTCTAAATAAACAAATTTACTAAACTCTTCAACATTTGTCATGATAATGAGTTGTTTTGTGAATGCAGGAATTTCTCTACCTTCTTGTCTTGCTTGTGCTAATTCAAGAGCTCGTTCACGAATTACTTCCATCCAATACTTCGCATGCATATTGATTTCATTTTCGTCTACAATGTAGTGCGTCACATCGTCTTTATATTGAACGAAACTATACTCTGCTGTATCCACCAACGTCACACTTTCAAAATAATCTTTATTCAATTGAGATAGGATGCTAGATACAATTTGTTTTCTCATACTATCATCTACACTATAAATCATTAAATGATCATTCACTGCAATATCATGAGCTACAACTTCTACGTTTGCAAAATCAAGCCCCATTGGAATTCTTGCTGCTTGTAGAGCTTTTGTAACGTCTTTATTTTTACGATAAGTAGCAATATCAATCACTTCTGGCATCATTGGAATTGCCTTCGGACGTTCTCCATCCCATTCTCGATCCATATCATTTGCTTCTTGTTGTAATAATTGAATTTGCTGTAATTCATCTTCTGCTTTCGTAGGTAGTGCAACCTGGAATAATGTAGGAGATTCTAGTTTTATTAACGCTCTTCCTGCTGTTTCTTCCACTTTTATATCAGATCTCCCTACAATACTAGCTACTTCACTTTGATCAATCATATATAGGCAAGTTTGGATTTTAATATTATTGTACAATTGAATTCTAAGTGCATTTTGTCGCCCTGCACTAATTAAGGTATGAATTCCTAAACTTGCACCATCTCGGACAATTTGCATAATTAGCATTTCAAAGCTTTCATAGAACTTCGCTTCTTTTACTGCATCATAATTGTCGATTGCAATAATAATATGTGGTATTTCTTTCCCGCTTGCCTTTTCATACATTTCAATATTTGCAACGTCATATTCACTTAATAATCGTTTACGATTTTTCATTTCTTGAGTTAATCTTTCAACAAACTTTAAACATTTTTCAGATTCATCAATCGTAATCGTATCCGCTACATGAGGTAATCCTTTCAAAGGTAGAAGACCATTTGTTCCAAGGTCCACTAAATACACATGCAAATGCTCCGGACTATGCTGACGAGCTACATCCATAATGACTGATTGTAAGAATGTTGATTTTCCGTAGCCTGGACTTGAGAAGACCGCTACGTGTCCGTCTTTACTAATATCTAGTGTTAATGGTGTTTGTGATTGTAATTCAGGCTGATCTAGTAGGCCAATTGTTGCTTGTAATGGTTTCTTTTCTTTCGTCCATGCTTCTTTGAACTGAATAGCATGTAAGTCTTGTAAATATACGCTTTCTGGAAGTGGTGGTAACCACGGTCTTGCTAATGCTTCAATTTCATTTATTTCTGCGTAATCGTGAATGTAGTCAATAACAGCATCCAGTTCAGATGGTACGCTTATTACTTCTTTACTGCTACCAAGTCCACTTAAATCTTCACTTAATATTTCATATTGTCCTAGATCATTTATTGCATAGATTGTTGCGTCTAAATGTTCTTTATCCTCTTTGTTTTCTACATAGTCTGCTCCGCTCCAAGCTGATTGGAATAGTTCATAAATTTCATTATTCCCAACTTGTAAGTAAGCACGTCCTGGTAATGTAATTTCAGCAGCATCTGGTGTTTTTAAAATTTCATTACTATCTGACGTATTTTGAACTTTTAGTGCTAGTTTGAATTTCGAGTTACTCCAAATTTGATCATCTACAACACCACTTGGTTTTTGCGTAGCTAATATTAAATGAATTCCGAGTGAACGACCGATACGCGCTGTTGAAACTAACTCTTTCATAAATTCTGGTTGTTCTGACTTCAGTTCCGCGAATTCATCACTAATTAAAAATAGATGTGGCATCGGTTCACTTACTAAGCCTTCTTTATACAGTTTTTGATACTGATTAATATGGTTTACATCATTTTCGCCAAATAATCGTTGTCTTTTTTGTAATTCAGCTTTAATTGATGCGAGCGCTCTCATACTTTGTGCTCCATCTAAGTTCGTAATTGTTCCTAATAAATGCGGTAAGTTTTTGAATAAATTCGCCATTCCGCCGCCTTTATAGTCAATTAGTAAAAAGGCTACTTCGTACGGGTGAAAATTGACTGCTAGAGATAAAATATACGATTGTATAATTTCCGATTTACCTGAACCTGTTGTACCTGCTATTAATCCGTGTGGTCCGTGTGCTTTTTCGTGTAAGTTTAAGTTTACGATATCTTCTTTACCACGTAATCCAAGTGGTACAGCTAAAGATTTATGCGCTGCATTTTTCTCCCAACGACTTGTGATATTCAGTTCTTTTACTTTTTCAACGCCGTACATTTCTAAAAATGTTACGCTTTCTGGAATACTATTTTTTAAGTTTTGCAAATGATTTAATGGTGCTAATGCCCGTGAAATATCTTCTAAATTGAACCCTTTCGGTACGTGATTTAGTTTAAATTGACGGTTAACAAGCTCTCCTTGCTCTAAGATGATGTTCCCTTGTTTTGCATCTCTTATATCTATTACCGTTTTCACATGCTCCGGTAAACTTTGCATAACATCTTGTACAAATACGAGTGATACACCTAATTGACTCGGATCATCATTAAAGAATTCCATAACAACATGGTCTAATATTAGTTTTTCATCTGTAATGAGAACGACATAGTGCGGTGCAAAGTACATTTTTTCATTAGTAGAACTTTTTTCATCTAGTTTTAATTTTCGTTCTTTCAATATTTGATACAAACTATTTAACACTTGATCACGGCTACGATCATGGTATACAAATCCACGTACATTTATATCGCGAACACTTCCATGAGGTAACCAGCGCATCCAATCCCATTTTTCTTTTTCTTCTTCCGGAAAAATAGTAATAAACTGCAAGTCATAATAACTATGGAATAAAGCCGTTTGTGCAACTAATAATTGTAATTGCTCTAACACTAAAGAGCGTTGACCAATATAACCGACTGGTCCATTCATTAAATCTGTTACAACTGGTACATCTTCCAACGATAGATAACGCTGTCTTAGTTCACGTGCTATATCAATTAATTCATCTTTCGTTTGACTAAATTCTTCTTCATTAAATTGAATTTCAAAACTCGTATTAGCTTGTCCTGTTCCAACGCTAAATGTTAAGAAATCATGATGTAACATTGTTTTTTCATAAATTCGAGGATTTACTTGAACTGCCATATTACGTATTACTTCTACATTTGGATTGTGATAATGTAATGCGTGACGCTGTTTTTCACTTTCTGCATGTAAATCTTTCGTTTTTTGTTTTATATACTCTCTATAGCTTTTATCTCGTTCAACAATATCGACTTTATATTGCTTTAAATTTTTTATATACGATGTGACAGAAACAATGATTGTTACTAATGTCATCGCAATCGATGCGATAATAAACATTCCATATTTCATGAAAATAGCAAGTAATACGGTTACGACAATCATGACAAGTGAAGGTGCAATGATTCTTGCTAAATGCTCCGTTGGTTTTGATGGCATACTTGAAGGCTTTGCAATTGTCATTTTCTCTTCTGGTTCACGGTAAATAATACGTGGTGAACGATGATAGTCTGGATAACCACTTTGATAATTTGTTTCTGATTCTACTAAAATAGGTAACTCAGATTTCACTTTATCTTCTGAAGAAAGTACTTGAATGTCTTCACTACCAATCTCCAATAAAATACCATCAAAATATAATACGTCTCCTGATTCCAACATAACGCTATCTTTTAACTTCGTATAATTATGAAATACATCCCCGCCATACACGTTCACTTTAAAAGAATCGTACAACGTTTCGCGAGATAGCATTAAATCTACACTAGTCCCGGTAATAGAAATATCATCGTAATCGTTTTGACTCACTGTAAGAGAATGTTTCGTTCCAATATCAAACACTTTAGTTGTGCCAACAATAGATATAAAGATTTTCAAGCTCACATCTCTTGTTTTCCCAATCTCAATTTCCTTATTGAATTCTATTAATTGATCCTGTACCATCCAAGCATTTACTTCATTATTCCACTTTAACTCTACTTCTTGTTCTAAACTTGGATTCGTAATATCATTTGTCCACTCTTTTCCAATCGACACTATTGATTGCTCATTTGGATGTAATGTGCACTTATATATTTTGTCTCCATAAGTCAATACTAATAGTTGCTCCATCCGTGTTCACTGCTCCTTTTCAACTGTCTCATCAATTGCTTACTCTTTTTTCTCTGTGTCCGACAAATTTTTATCGTTTGATGAATTGCCATATTTCTTTTTATATTCATCTAATTGTTGCTCATATGTTTTTAACTTTTGATCACGTTCTTCCCCTGATAAATCTGGATTATTTTTCAGTGATTCAATTTGTTTAACAAGGCCGTACATAATAAGCTGAGGATCATCAAGTGTCTTAGCTAAATCTAATGATTTATCAAAATTACCTTTTCCGTTATACATCCAATACAGCAAATACTTTTCATCACTTTTCAAACTAATATTTTTCATAATTGATTTCTTTTGAGCTTCACCTAGTTTTTCAGCTGTAATGTATGCAAATGCTAACTCATATTTAGATGCAATCGGTAATGATTCAAACTCCTCTTCATTCAATTGCGTAATGACTTTGTCATAATCAGTTGCTATAAAACTTGCATTTGCTTCTAACAATTTATTTTGGTAAGGAAATTTTATAAAAGTGAAATATATTAAAGGAGCAGCTAAAATAACTGTCGCCGCTATGAAGGAAAAAGCTAAGTATTTAAACGATTTATAGCTTTTTTTAGGTACTAACTGCATATTTTTTTCTGTTTTTGTTTGTTCCTTCTCAAAGCTGTCATCAAGAAACTGCAGTAATGCATCTAAGCTTTCCATTTGAGCAACGGTCTGTTCAAATGTTGTTTCTTTTGCATCTTTTAGTAACCCAGCATACAAATCATCAAAGTTATGTTTTTGGGAGAATAAAGCAATAATTAGACACTTATATTGTGTTAAAAATTGCTCTTCTAATAACGGGGTTGGCGGAACAATATCTCGAATTCCTCTATGTATAATACTTGGTATTAAATTAGCATTAAAAACTATATTGTCTGGATGTAAAAAGAACGTGATTCGTTTATTTAAATATTTACGAAACTGCGCAACATTCCGAAGTAGTCTTAATTTCTCATTTCTTCTAAAACGGCTAAGATCGTCCCACTTATATAATTTTTTATCTACTTGATATAGAAACGTAAACATATCATCCGTTTCTTCTATTGTTAATGGTACAAATTCAGATGATACGCCCGTAATTATATCGAATTGACGGAAGTCTTTTATACGTGTTTGAGATTTGGTCATCTCCAATTTCCAATTTTCTTTTTCTATTTGAAATTGATAGTTCATTGCATCAATTTGAATTATTTTTTCCGTCATGTTTATCCTCTTCTCCTTTTCTTTATAACCCGTAATAACTTATTTTCAAATAACTAAAAGTAAAAAATATTCTTTATAAAACTTGCAAAATATCTCCATCTGTTATTTGGTGATCAATTAAACGATCATTATCTGTTAAAACAATTGACTTATTTTTCACTTTAATCACAAAATGCGAACCTTCATGATTATCAATCTTTAGCGTATCTAATAAGTTTTTCAATAAATATTTAATAGATTGATGATTCGGAATACGCAAATCATATGTATTTCCATTCCATTTACTAAAATCTACTGTCACATTGATATGTGTTTGTATTGCCATCGCTTTACCTCCAACTTTTACGAAGAACGGTATAAATACCGATGCAAATAAGTAGAATGCCACCGCCAAATAATAATATTATTGTTATACTAATTGGCTCTTCATTCATTGTTTCATTACTTGCTACTTCATCTGCACTTTTTCTGACAATGTATTCACTGCTAAACAAACTATTTTTCGTATCTTTAACACTATTATTCTCTTTTGTTTTTGTAAAAAGAGAATCTCGCAAAGCTTCCATATCTTTTTGTTCTTTCTTTTTCTTTTTCTCAATTTCTTCCTCAATATCTTTGTTAAATAACTCAATCGATGCTTTATCTAATTCTGTTTCTTTATGTTCCTTTTTATTTTTTTCTTGGTCGCTTTCTTCAAGTCGATCCACTTTAAACTTAATCTTCCCATCATCACCAAGATAACTGTCAGCCGCGCTCCTTATCGGTAGCGCGACAAACAGTAAAAGGATAGAGAGAAATGATAACTTAGCCACTATGCTCCATTGTTTGATCATTTACTTCTTTTTCCTCCCATTTCTTATGCCATACAAATAGATTACTAACCAATCCAATAATGGCAATTACAAACAATACGACAAAAATAACTTTCCCAGTATCTTTACCACTAATAAAATCATTTAGAAAACTTTCTATATACTGAAGCGGTGAGAATTGACGTATCTTTCCGACAGACGACATTTGATCTACTTTACTTCCAACTGCCTCAGTTAAAAATAGGTACATGCTTAAAAATACTAATAGTATAAACATTCCTACCATTTTTATTTGTCGTAATAAGTAGGTTGAGACCAATACAAACGCCATCATAATAAATGTGATGAACGCAATCCATAGTAAACTTTGATCCTGACCGAACTTTAAAAGACGCCCAGAAATGATACCTATACTAATCCCTTCCACAATTGATATACCGAAAGCTACTACTGTAGTTGGTACATTCATATCAATTAATGAGAATTTCTCTTCAAAATGATCTGATTGCATTCGTTTCTTTTCTTGATTCGCAATTGCGTATGCTGTAAATAATGCAACAATGAAACAAGTTAATACAATTAAGTACGGTGTAAAAGCATTTCCTGCTACAATTACTCCATCATTTTGCTTTTGAACTGGACTAGCTAAAAAGTCATATAGCATCTCATTTTGACGATCTCCAATACGGCTATTCGCTAAAATTTTCGTAAAGTTTTTGGAGAATGATTTATCATCTTCCATTTTCTTCGTAAAGTCATTTAATAATAGATCAGCTTTTGAAACAATTGTCGTTCCGCTGTCTTGAATTTCTTTTGCTTGTCCATTAATTTGATCAAATGTTTTATATACATCGTCTGAAGTTGCTAAACTATGCTTCGAACTTTCGACCAATGACTGACTTTGCATCATTAATGATTTAATACCAGAATCTAACGATAAAATAGCTGTTTGCTCACCGGCATGATTTGTTGTTAATACTTGCTGCTCTTCAACTAGCTTTAAGCTATTCTCACGCCATTTCGCTAAACCTTTTAAATACTCTCCTAAATTTTCATTCATACTAGTTGCTTGTTGCGTCGTTCCATTTAATTTCTCCGCTAGTAGCATAGAATTTTGATCCGCACTAGTAATAGATTGTTGATAAGAGTTTATTTTTTGTTTTAAACCTGACATATCTTGCTTTATTTCTGTAGTAATACTTGATGAAACAAGATTTGAAATTAAATCAATTAAACTTTGTTTATTTAATACGTAGTACAAAGATTGATCCGTCGCAATTGCATCTAAACTTCCCTCTTCTAACTTAGGACCTACATCTTTCGTTCTTAAATCAATCCCATAATACATTTCGTAAAGGCTCATTAAACCTTGATAACTTTCGACTGTATCTACTGCTTCTTTTATTAATACACTAGATATATTTTTTGTTAATACTTCTGCTTTTTGATGTACTACTTGATTCGTTGTACTTTCAGTAACTTTACCGTTATCTGTTCCCGTTTCGCCTCCTGGATTTCCTCCGGTCCCGTTGTCTGTTCCCGTTCCGCCTCCTGGGTTTCCTCCGGTTCCGTTGTCTGTTCCCGTTCCGCCTCCTGGATTTCCTCCGGTTCCGTTGTCTGTTCCCGTTCCGCCTCCTGGGTTTCCTCCGGTTCCGTTGTCTGTTCCCGTTCCGCCTCCTGGGTTTCCTCCGGTTCCGTTGTCTGTTCCCGTTCCGCCTCCTGGGTTTCCTCCGGTTCCGTTGTCTGTTCCCGTTCCGCCTCCTGGGTTTCCTCCGGTTCCGTTGTCTGTTCCCGTTCCGCCTCCTGGGTTTCCTCCGGTTCCGTTGTCTGTTCCCGTTCCGCCTCCTGGGTTTCCTCCGGTTCCGTTATCTTTCCCCGTTCCGCCTCCTGGGTTTCCTCCGGTTCCGTTGTCTGTTCCCGTTCCGCCTCCTGGGTTTCCTCCGGTTCCGTTGTCTGTTCCCGTTCCGCCTCCTGGGTTTCCTCCGGTTCCGTTATCTTTCCCCGTTCCGCCTCCTGGGTTTCCTCCAGTTCCGTTATCTTTCCCTGTTGTGTTTTCCATTTTTTTAATAATAGGGTTTTTAGCATTGTGTACTAACGGCATTATGCCATACTGTGATTTATGAACCACATTTTCCACCTTGCTATTTTCCGTTTGTGTTCCTTTATCTTCTTTGTTAGGTTTTTCTTTTTCAGGTTTATGAGTCCCACTCAATTCCCACTGCCACATTACAGGAGAGAAAACATCTATATTGATGTTTGGATCTTTTAACTTCACATTCAGATTAATTTTTATATCCCCTTCATTACGAGGAGGTATAGTGATTTCTCCGTTTTTCTCCAGAAACATACTTGTGTAATCCACATCATCTATCTTCAAAGCTTCTGTACTTCCATATAGTTCAAACTCTTCCGGAATACTTATCTTCAAAGTTTGTGCAGATTCCATTTTAATTACTTTCGCAGTATCACTAAATGTAATTCCCTCTGTATAAAGTCTATCCTTTACTTCTTTAATAGCGTTTCCTAAAGATATTTTATTTACAGGATCATAATAAAAATTATTTTCTTTATTATATTTTTTTGTAAATTGAATTACATTTTGCAGTTGTAATTTCGTTGTATCTGGCAAATCACTTTGACCGATTTCTTCCATGTTTAAACTAGGTAATTTCGCAATTAAATTCTCGATTTGTTTCTTTATTCGAGCATCTGGTTGTTTCATTAATGTATTTATGAAGATTTCTTGCTTTCCATCATTCGACATAGATTGCTTTAACTTCTTAATTACCGTCTCTTGAATATCACTTTCTAACTTTCCTGCAAGTTCTGTATCATATTCAGATACTTGTTTTTTTACATCTGCTAAATATTTTTGAATCGCTGCAGCATCAGTTAAAATATTTGGTTCTTTCTCTGAAAACGTAAATTGATTTGAAATACTTTTATTAGCTGATTCCAATGCACTTAATTGCTTTAAAGCATCGCCTGTATTCATATCATTCATATATTGATTGAATTGATTTGTGAAATTATTCGCTAACAAATTGTTATCAGTTTGCATTTTTTGAAAGTTATTAAAACCATCTAAATACGTACTGTTAGATTTATTCCCTTCATCTAACGCTTGACCGAAACCTTTTAAAACATCCTGAAATCCTTTGAAACTATTAACAGAAACACCTGTATAATCTTGTACTGTTTTAAATTGATTTGTGTAATTTGCTAACGGACTATGTATATCTTTTTTATACATAGTTGTTTGAACGTTTCCTTTTTCAATTATTTTACCTATATTATCTTGTGCACCTTGTAGCTTACCGATAATACTCGCAAAATAAACGTCGATTATTTGCTTATTGAAATCTTCTAAAATAACAGAAGCTGTATTTTCTGCCTCAGCTTTCAAATCCTTATTCCCAGTTGCATTTACTTTGTAGTTTAACGTTAATTTCTCTGGAATCTCTGAATCAATCGCAACTGCTTTCCTAGAAAAATCATTTGGAATAACAATCATCATATTGTAATTATTATTTTTCAATCCATTTTCCGCTACCCCGCGACTAACTACGTACCATTCTTGTTTCGTATTTTTATTTACATTTTTAACAAATTGATCTCCAAACGCTATTTTATTGCCCTCAAATACAGTGCCCTGATCTTCATTTACCAACGCAACTGTCATTTTTGGTGTAGTATTCTCATTAGCTTTCTTAACATTTTGATTTAATGCTAAATAGGAGACCCCTGTCGATAGTACAAGAGCTAAAATAATAAACAACAAGATGCTCCATTTGAACTTTTTCACTACTTATCACTCCTGCGACTGCGAGTCTATCTAATGAAAGACTTCGTATCTTACTCTAGTTTTAAAGTAATTTAGCCATACAACGTATGGTTGCATGGCTAAATTATATATTTCTTTTTATCTGTCTTATTGTAGACCGAAATTACGAGAAAGATCTTCGTCATGTCTAGCAACAGCTTCTGCAGTTTTATTAAGCTGCATATTAATTTCTTGTAATAGCTGTGCGAAGTTTTGTACTTTTGGCTTTAATTGATTGAACTGTTGGTCAAAACCTTCGAAAGCACGACCTTCCCATTCTCCTCTTAATTCATTTTGTAAGTTTTGTAGTTGACGTAAAATGTCCTCAATTTGATTTGCACCTTGTCCATATCGAGTCGCTTTCGATTTAAGCTCCTCTGGTGACATACGAATTTGTCCTGCCATTATTAAATCCCCCTTAAAATTAAAAAATAGTAAAATTAACCAATAATCAATTCTACAAATTGATTATATCAATAATTTAAAAATTTCTAAACAAAAAAATGATATTTTTCCAAAATTTCTCTTTTACTATAATAACGATATATTGTATAATACTAATTTATTTGTTTTTTAAGCACACTCTATAAATCTACTATAAAATAAAGGCAAACCATCTATTTTATACTTATTCGCTTTAAATTCCAGCGATAAAGTAGCCACTAAATCATTATTTTCTCTTCTCTCATTCAGACTATTCTACTCACTTCAAAGTCATAATTACCTGCCTTTCAACAAACCCAAACTCTTCGTACATCTTTTTTGCAAAATTCCCAGTAAATACATTCAACCTAATTTCTGAATATTTCTCCTTTAATTCCTTAATACCAGCTTCCATCAGTTCACGCGATAATCCTCTCCCGCGATATTCTGGGAAAACGTACAATTCATATATAAATCCAAGTTTTTCACGAGAAAAATAGTCTGTATTTTCCCCTATTAATATCCATCCCATTACTTTATTTGCTTCTTTAATGATTAAATAATACGCTCCTTTTTCTACAATCGGCTTTGTAATTTCAATCGCTTTCTCGGTACTTAATTGACAATTCCCTCTCGTCCCTTCAAAAAGCGATTGAGCCGTATATTTTAATATTTCATTGGTATCTTCTTGATTCGCCTTAATTATCATTTTTCACAACTCCCCTTGAATAATAGGCATTACTATCCCTTGTTCAAGATTCTCCGCTTCCATAACAATTGCCGTTAATCCTTGTTCTGTACTTGTTTCATGGAGCTCTCCCTTCTCCCAAAACACAGCTTGTCCCGCCTCTACCTTTATCTTTTTTTATTTGCCCCACATACATATCCTGCTCCGTCCACAATAAGAAGCAGTTGAGATACAACTGCTTCATGATTACCGATGATTCCATTCTCGTGTAAATGCATAGCACCGATATGTATATTCCCTCTATGGTTTACTATTTTCGACATTATGAAATTAGATTGAAATACTGATATGTGCTTTCCTACTTTTTCACTAAAATCAAAAATTTTCATTGCTAGTCCTCCTTATACATATAAAACCATCCTTACTGTCTGCATCATATGTCCTTCAAAGTCTTCTTCAAATTGCTCTAATTCAGCAAAACCTTTCGCTTCATAAAAGCGTTTTCCTTTTTCATTTGCTGCTTCTACATGTATGTACAATTTACGTATCCCATTTAATTCCTTAATCCCTCTTTGTAATAAAGCACTTCCAATCCCTTTTCCTTGCTGATCTGGTAACAAATAAATCGCACCTAATTCCGCTTCATTTTGTAGTCTAACAGGTGAAAAGTTAGCAAATCCTATTACTTCTCCCTCTTCTTCCGCAACGAATAAATGTGTATTTTTAAGACGATATTTCATTTTTTCATCAGAATATGCCTCGTCTAAAAAACTGTCTTGAATTTCTCTTGGAATAATGCCTTCATATGTATCATGCCAAGCTATTTTTGCTACTGATTGTACAGCGTGAATGTCTTCTTGCTTCATTTCTCTAATTACATATGTCATCTCGATGTCTCCATTCTCTTTAAATTATATTCTGCTAATATACTAGAAGAAACGGCAAAACCATTTTCATAATTCACCTTAATTAATTTTAATTTCTCAATTGAAGCTGTTGTAAAATCAAATTTTTCATAAATATATTCCATTACACTTAAAAACTGCTTTGTATGTAATCTATTTGCAATCGTACAATGCGGAACCCATTTTCCCGGTACGTAATATGAATTTGGATTGTCATGAAAATTTTTAAAATAATCATGATAAGAATGATGAAGTTTTAACAATTCATCGGTAACAGTCGGTGCTAGAAAGACCGTTCCATTAGTAGGAAAAATTCCAACAGAAGGAAAAGTTACTGCGTCCATATTTTCTTGAATAGCTACAAACTCCCCTAGTTTCTCCATATACAAATGAACATCTAACTCATTATAATCCGCAATCGTAATATGAGGTTCTACTCCAGCTAATTGATTTGTTCCCATTATATTCGTTAATTCATTTTGCAGTTCTGTAATTTTATTAGTAAATACACGATCAAATGTAGCAATAATAGCGTACACTCTTTCTCATCCCTTCGTTACACATAGCGCTTCCCATTCTTCACGAATCATTCCCATTCGAATAGAATCATAGTATGTTCCGTTATAATAACGACACTTTCGCATTCTACCTTCTAAGCTCATTCCTATTTTCTCCGCTACTTTCATCATTCGTTCATTGCCAGACCAAGTCGTGATTCCTACTCTACCAATCTCCATTTTTTCAAATAGCAAATCTCTATATAATGTCAATGTTTCTGTACCGTATCCACCATTCCAGTATGTTGGGTCATAAATCACAAGCCCCATCTCTAACCAACGCGTCGGTTTATATTCCCAATAAAACCCGACTGTCCCAATGATTTGACCGTTATTTTC
Source organism: Bacillus sp. RZ2MS9 (assembly GCF_001816185.2). Taxonomy (NCBI): domain Bacteria; kingdom Bacillati; phylum Bacillota; class Bacilli; order Caryophanales; family Bacillaceae; genus Bacillus; species Bacillus sp. RZ2MS9. The sequence continues at coordinate 2,022,114 of NZ_CP049978.1, read as the reverse complement.
TATAATTAAATTTGACAGTGGTTCTTCTTTCAAACGAGTTTGCATCTTCTCTTTATAGGAAGAGTATTCTTGCATTGAGAACGGGAAATATGGCGCATCCCATTTCTTCCATTCTGGGCTTTCTTCTTTAAATATGATATTCCATAATGTTTTTATATCTGATTCTTCAATTGTACGAATTGTAACTTTCTTCCCCATTAATACAACGTTTTGCATAATTCCCTCCTGCATTCCTCTTTATTTCATATATAATTATAATATTTTTTCAGAAAAATCAAAACTAATATCATTTATTATATTGTATAATTTTGTTATTAGATACCAATTATTGATTTAGAAAGCTGGTGATTCAGTGAATAAACGATTTAGTATTGCTTTATTTCTTACTATTGTTACGACAAATATTATTCTCTATTTCTTCTTACCATTAAGTATTGTTACGAAATGGGACTTTAATGGAACGCCTACATCAACAATGGATAAAAGCACTTTTGTAATCGTAAATATAATTATATGTTCCTTCTTATTCTTTGTATTTTTAGCTTTATCTAAAGCAGCGAGTAACCAAAAATTTCTCCATTGGATCGGCAACACAATGTTACTATTCTTATTTTTTGTCGATATTGTCATCGTCCTCATCGCTCTTGGCTTTTCACTTCCTCTTGATCATTTCATATTTTTAGCATTAGGGCTTTTATTTATATTAATAGGTTATTTCAGTTCCAAAATTGATACGACTAAATCAACCGTTTCATTAGAATGGAATGATAAGCACCTTGAAAAAAGAGCTTCAAATATTAGTAGTATTTCAATGATGATAGCAGGTATTTTTTTAGCGATACTTCCTTTTATCGTTTCTGCTCCCTATAGAGGTTATGCTATACTAGCAATTCTTTTAGGAATGACGCTTATCATTCTGCCGAGTACGATTTATTTACTTATTAAAGACAGCAAGCAATCTACTCCTTTAAAAAAATAGGAGGTTATATCCCTCCTATTTCAGCTTAATGTTTTATTTTTCACTTTTTCTATCTCAACTAAAATCCCTTTCTCTATCCAACCCTCTACGCCATCTTTTTTAATTAAATCATATCCTGAACAGCTATCATCAATGAGAGAAACGATATCTCCCTTCCTAACGCTTATTTGCGCACAAGAAATATCGGTTTTCACTGTATATTCACCTGACTTAAGTTGTTTCATATATTCATTTTTTACAGTGAGCACATTATTCGTTTCCTTTTGTTTACATACGGTGTAATCTTGCATCTTCTCGATAGGCTCTATGTAATAATACGGATATGTCACTCCGCCCTGCATTTCTGAATTCGCATTAAAATCCGCTATTACTTCGTACTCTGGAAAATAGTCTACATATGTATAAGAAAACGTATCGCCCGTTTGTTTCCTCTGAATAATAAATACGTTTAATTGCCCTGCTTCTTTAATTGCATTTCCTCCATCAATTGCAATAATTTTTTTCTCCTTATCAATAACTGGATTATTAGACGGTGCTTCTTCAGAATAGTTCACGACAGGCCAATGACCGACTATTACATACTTATTTGCTTTATGTGATTGATTGAAAAACTCCGGCATTGCTATCGCATTTTTGCGCTCAGTTTCTTTCCAATCTACTCTATCTTCTAGACCGGCATGCACAAAAATATAATCTTCTGTTTCAATCGCTGTTGGCAACTCTGTTAGCCAATATAGTTCTTGTGAAAATTCACTTAACAATGCTTCTTTCACTTCACGAATTGAAGTGCCCTCATGAACTGAAAAACCCAATTGCTCTAGCCATTCATTAAAAATTGAATGCTTCCTCGTACATAAATAATTAATAAGACCAGGATTTTCATTTAGAAGAGCATCAACTAAAACTTCACAATTCCCTTCAACAACGTGAACCTTTGAATTGTTCTTTACAAGATTCATAACGTAGTTTACTACGCCTACGCTATCTCGTCCTTTCTCGCAAAGATCTCCATTAATAATTAAATAATCTTCATCTTTAAAGTTAACTTTATGTAGTGCTTCTTTTAAAAGATTTAATTCTCCATGAATATCAGATATGACAATAACTCTAGCATCATTAGGGATTGATAGTTTCTTTATTTTTTTCAAGTATAAGCGCTCCAATCATCCTCTTTATTAAATTAAAACAATTCGACAAAATACACTATATAACCTTTTCAAATACATATACCATAACTTACAACCTATTTACGGTTCAATAATAACTTAAAAAATAAGAAGAAGCTGTTCCCAACTTTTGCAGGACAGCTTCTTCTTATTTTTTATAATTCTTTATAAAAAGAATAACTCACCTTATCATACCCTTCTCTTTCATAAAAACGATGAGCATCAATTCTTGAAAATGCTGACGTGAGGACGATAGACTCACATCCGTTTTCCTTTCCCCAGTTCTCTATATACGAGAGTAATACTTTCCCATGTCCTTTTGAACGATGTGCTTCTGCTGTTACAAGGTCATATACGAAAACATGTTTCTTATTATAAAAGTTCGTACAAATCGCTACACCTGCAAGGCTAACAACTTCATCATTCTCATTACGCAGCGAAAATAGTTTATAATTTTCTTCTTTCATATTTCGAAATAAAGAGCTTGTTTCCTCTTTTGAAAGTTTCATTCGTAATTGCTGTAAAACAGGTAATACTTCATGTAATTGCTCTTCTGTTACTACTTCTTTAACATTCATTTTTAACTCTCCTCTAACTATTTATTTAATTTTCTAAATGTTATATCATTATTATAGAAAGTAACTGCCCTTCACTTAAGTGACAGTTTAAGTGTTTTTTATAAGGCCAGTTTTAAAGGAGAGTTTTATATGGATTTTACTATCCCATTGCAATTACAAAGTAACACACCTATTTACTTGCAAATTTACGAATATATAAAAGCTGAAATTATACAAGGGACTATTTCTGTCGGCACACGTCTACCCTCACACAGAAATTTAGCATCACAACTTAATATTAGCCGCATTACTGTTGAATCAGCTTATCAACAATTATTAGCTGAAGGTTATGTAGAAAGTAAACCGAAACGTGGTATTTTTGTAGCAAATTTCGATATTGACGTTATCCCAAATAAAAAGCGAAATGCAGCAAAGAAGACGAGCAATTTGATAGACGAAAAATTTGAATATGATTGTAGCCAAGGACTTATTGATCAAAATGCATTTCCGATTACAAATTGGAAACGAGCATTACAAGAATCCATACTTACATACGAAAATGCACTATTTGCCAAAGAAGACCCTCAAGGTGAATTCGCTCTTCGAGAGCATATATCAACATATTTATATCATTCTCGCGGTGTCCATTCTTCACCTGATCAAATTGTGATTGGCGCCGGAACGCAGCCAATTCTCTGGCTACTACTTCAACTGCTTGGCCCTACAAAAGAATACGGCATTGAAAACCCTGGATTTCACCGTATACACGCAATCATTAAAAGCTGTGATAGACAAATTCATCCCATACCATTGGATGAAAAAGGTATTGATATTTCTAGTTTATACAATACAAATTCCAATGTCGCATACGTTACACCATCACACCAATTTCCACTCGGGATTATTATGCCTTTATCTAGAAGATTAGAATTGTTAAAGTGGGCTAATGATTGCAGCGGATACATTATTGAAGATGACTATGATGGAGAGTTTCGCTACGCTGGTAAGCCGATTCCTTCTTTACAAAGTCTTGATTCAAATGAACGCGTTATTTATATGGGGACTTTCTCAAAATCTTTTTTACCTTCTTTACGAATGGGATATGTTGTTTTACCACCACACCTTTTAAAAACATATCAAGAACTGCATGGAATTTTCAAACAAACAGTCGCTACAATACAACAACTTGCTTTTGCTAACTTTATACAAAGCGGGAATTGGGAACGTCACCTTAATCGGAGTCGTACACTATATAAAAGAAAACATCATGCGTTAGTAAAATCCATTATGAAAGAAATGGGGGCTAATGTTCAAATTCTTGGCGAACAGTCCGGACTTCATATTGTTTTATGTGTCCATAACAGTATGAATGAAAATGAACTGATTGAATCCGCTAAAAAACAAAGCGTTAAATTATACCCACTTTCTCCATATGATTTCGTGAATGATTTACGTAAGGAATCATACGTATTACTCGGCTTTGGTAGTATTCCAGAAAATAAAATTGAAACGTTGGCTAGATTATTAAAAGACGCTTGGTTTCCTAGTTGCAAGGAAACTTTTTAACAGTGGATTTAACTTGTAACATGTTAACAATTCAACAAAATAAAAAAGAAGGCTGTTCCAAAATAACTTTTTGGACAGCCTTCTTCTAGTTATTCACCTGACCTAGCTTTCCTTCCCGGACGTTTCACACCAGTCGTTTCTGTTGAATAGGAAGCTTCGATTATAGCGGCTGGATCTACAGAGAGAACGAGATCTTTCATTTTCGGATAAATGAATCGGTTTGTAATGCAATAAATGATTCTCTTATGCTCCCCTAAAAAACCACCTTCTCCATGTAGATACGTAACAGATAGTTGCAATTCTTTCATAAGTAAATCGCCTATTTCTTTATTCTTACCAGAAATAATCATAACGCTCTTACCTTGATTAATACCATCTAATATAAAATCAATCATCTTCGTAACAATATAGAAAATTGCTAATGAGAACATCGCTTGTTCGATTGAAAATAAAATGGCAACAAAGATGAAAATAACTGCATTTACTGCAAGTAAAAATGTACTAATCGGTACATTAAAGTGTTTATTCATCCAAACTGCTAACATTTCCGAACCGTCAATTGCTCCACCCATTTTAACAACAATCCCAACACCAATTCCAAACAGTACTCCACCATAAAGTACAATTAATAACTCAGAAGTCGTAATTGCTGGAAATGGTTTTAAATAAATTAATCCGAGTGTTGTAACTACATTCGCATAAGATGTACGGATAAAAAATTTCTTTCCCATTACTTTTGCAGTAAATAATAAAATTGGGATATTAATTCCTAAGAACACACCATAAAGCGGCAATCCTGCGACTTTATTTGCCATAATAGCAATAGCCGTTACCCCGCCATCTACTAATCCATTAGGTGCTAAAATAAGCTCTAATGAACCTGCTACTATAATTGAGCCAATTGTTAATAATACGTATTCAAATACTTTCTTCATTCATTACCCCCAAAACTTATATATTTTCTTAGTATTATTTTAACGTAATTTTACTACTAATTCAAAGGTATCGATTTATATACACAAAAGTTTCTCCTTTATCGCTATTTTTATGTAACACATGTAACGCGTAATACTAAAAACACACTTACAAATTAAAAGTAAGTGTGTTTTAACATCTATTTAATCTTTACGTACGGCTTCATTTTTAATTTAAATATTTCCTCAACTGCCCTTTGATATCCACCGGCATTTCTAAGCGACTCTCCCACTTTACGACTATTCTCCTTAAACGTCACATCATCCATTACTTTCTTTACAGTCTCACGTAACAATTCAGAAGTTAACTCGTTGCGATTAAGTCTTATTCCTGCCCCTACTTCAGTCAATCGTTTTGCAACGAATGGCTGATCTCCTGTTACCGGAATTACAACTAATGGAACACCGTAATATAACGCTTCACTCGAACTATTCATACCACCATGTGTCACGAATACATCAGCATGCTGTAAAACTTCTAATTGCGGGACATAATTATACAACTTAAAGTTTTTCGGGATATTTTCAAATTGACTTATATTTATCTTCTTACCAACGACTAATACGACTGTCGCATCAACATCTTTAAACGCTTCAAAACATTTTTCATACAAAGCAGGTTGTTCATTAAAAACTGTTCCCATAGAAATGAAAATCACTTTTTCATTTTTTAAATCTTCGGTAGGAAAACTCCCCACTTCTTTTCGAGTAGCAATTGATGGACCTACAAATTTATACGATTCATCAAATACCTCTGAACGTGGCTGATATTCTTTTGAAGTATATACAATCGTAATATCACCAGGATGGTTCATAATATCATACATACTATTACATTTCATTCCATACTGCTTATTCCATCTTTCCATTCCCGCTAAACAAGATTGATATAATGGATCCATTTCATCTACTTGTCTCGATTCTTGCCCATCATGAAAATTAATGTACTGATTAACAGCAAACGTTGTACAGGATGAAACGCTTGGTAATTGTAAAATATTCGCTATAATACGTCCTACTGGAAAATGATTATCATATATTAAATAATCATATTTTTCCTCTTTTGTTTCTTCTACAATTTGAGTAACAATACGCTCTGATGCTTCAATCATATGAGATAGCATCGTCAAAGGGCTCCCACCTTCATTTACTCGTTCCATAATATTAATTTGAGAGAGAAAATTCTCAAACACTCGGAATTCCGCACCTGTTGCTTCAACCTTCTTTCTATAATCTTCAATACAATAAGAAACAACTGTTTCCCCTCGCTGAATTAACTCACTTACAATAGCTAAAGTCGGATTAATATGACCTTCCCCAGGAAAATTTATTACGAGTACATTTGCCATAACATTCTCTCCTATCCAATTAATATAATAAAATTAACAATTAATTATATTAATTAATTTAAGTCTATTATAAATGAATGCATTCTACTTCTTCATGCTTTTCTCTTCATTTTATTATTGAGAAATATTTTCTATAGTCTACATTATTGTGATTCACAATCTTATAAATGAATGCTTAATTTTACTTTTACTCTTCATAGATTTAAAGATACGAGTCTTACATTCAAGTATTACCACCATTATTTTTAGACAATTCATACAAAAATAGAGAAATATAATATTTTTAATGAGTTTTCACTATAAATGTAAGTATGCTGTCTATCTTTTTATCTTTATCCTCATAACACATCATCTGTTATATAATGAATTTATAGAATTTACAGAAAAAAGCACATGCCTTTAAAAGTGGTTACGAAACAATTATGTCTATTCCTCACTTAGAAGAATATAGACAGCCTTATCGTTATTTATACCGACTGTTATCTGTGCAAGGTAATGTGGAATTAAAAAAATGGTTAAGTCACCCATCCTATTTTTAAATACGAATGAGAGGGAATATACAATGGATATTCAGAAAAAGCGTTCTGTAACAGAAAGTGAAATACAGCAAATGAAGGATTTGGCTTATATTTGTGGGCAACAAGACAATCTTGATTACTCTTCAGATTTACATATCAACTTTTTAAAAAATCGAAATGAAGATTATATAAACGATTTTCTTCTTTATAACGGTACTCAATTAATTGGCGCTTTAAATATGTATGATTTCGAAAGACCAACAAAGCTTGAACTAATAGGCTTTGTACATCCTCATTTTAGAAAACAACGTTTCGGAACTATCCTTTTACAAACTGCAATGAAAGAAATACAAAATAGAGAGACAGATGAAGCTCTTCTTATTATTAATGGGGATTCTATTTCTGGGAATGAATTTGTAAAACATATGAAGTTACCATATTTATATAGTGAATATAGTATGGAGTGCAAAACAAACGAAATTCAAAAAACAACAGATAATAATATACAGCTTACTCTTGCACCTTCAGAATCACTTCTTGATCTTATTAAAATTTCTAGTAAAGCTTTTGGTGATTCAGTAGAAAATACGACTACATGGTTACAAAAAATGATGAATTCATCTTCCCATCAAGTTTACAGTGCCTTTATTGCTGGAAAAGTGATAGGAACAATTACAGTTTCTAAACAAGAGCAATCTACTACACTATCAGGATTCGCCGTTCATCCTTCTTATCAAGGTAAAGGATACGGAAAAGATATTCTTTGTAATATAGTACATACCCTTATTACAGAAGGAGTTTCAACAATTGAATTAGACGTCGAAACGAAAAATATCCACGCTTTAAAACTATATACACAATGTGGTTTTGAAATTAAAACGAGGCATGACTATTATAATTTAATGAATTTTTAGGTGAATACATATGTTAACAAAACAATTTATTCTAATTATGATATTTTAGCAGACATCTATAATAAACATTGGGGACATTTTGTTGAATACTCCCATCCAGCCTCGTTTTACAAGATGCTCTTCCCTACTCTCGTATATTAGATCTTTGTTGCGGGACTGGTCATCTCTGCCGGTGATAGTTTAATTTAGTTGAACTAAAAAGTGTGTTTCACAAAGTTTACTCCGTATTACATAACGAGGGTATATTCGCATTTGATATGAATAAAAAAATAAAAAAACTGAATCGAAATGATTCAGTTTTTTCTTAATATATTTACAACTGCAGTTGTTTCGTCATTTTCTTTATAGACACGCGGAATTCTTCTATCTAGCATACATGTAACTTCATAGTTTATTGTACCTAACATATCCGCTATTTCTTCTACTGCGATATTTTCTTCACCTTGTTTACCGTAGAATACTACTTCGTCTCCTACTTGTACTGGCATCGCTTTTGAAACATCCAACATTAACTGATCCATACAAACACGGCCAATAACAGGTACTCGAACCCCATTAATTAACGCATAGCCTTTATTAGATAATTGACGATTATAACCATCAGCATAACCAATTGGTACAGTCGCAATCCATTCTTCACCAGTTGTTACATACGTATTCCCATAACTTACACCACGATTCTTCTTCGCATGTTTAATATGAGCTACTTTTGATTTTAACGACAACGCAGGCTGTAAAGAAACGACTGAATGATCCACTTCTTTTGATGGATACATACCGTACACTCCTATTCCAACGCGTACCATATTTTGAAATGTGTTACTTAATTCCATTGATCCCGCACTATTTGAACTATGAATATATGGTATTTGAATTCCTAATTCTTTCGCTGTATTAACAGCTTTTTCAAATAAACTTGTTTGCATATTCGTATATGATTTATCGATTTCATCTGCCGTAGAGTAATGCGTAAACATCCCTACTACCTCTACATACTCCATACGGTTTAATTCTTCTAAAAATGGTTTAACTTCTTCTTCTTGTAAACCGATACGACTCATTCCTGTATCAATTTTCACTTGAATTTGTACTTTCTTTTGAAGACGGTTTGCAATTTCATTTATACCATGTAAATCTTCTACTCTATAAACAGTCATCATAACGTCATATTGAATTACATCTTCTACAGCCGCTACTGGTGTGTATCCTAAAATTAAAATTGGTACAGTAATTCCTGCTTCTCTTAATTCTATTGCTTCATCTACAAATGCAACTGCAAGTTGATGTATTCCCGCTTCAATTGCAGCTTTGGCAACTTCAACTGCCCCATGGCCATACCCATTCGCTTTTACAGCAGCCATCATCTTAATTTCTTCATCATTTACATGTTTTTTAAATTCTTTTACATTATGTTTTACAGCATTTAAGTCAATTTCTACAATTGTATCTCTTCCATATTTCAAACTCATTGGTCTAACTCCTAACTCAATAATTGCATTCCATTCTATTTCACGTTTCATATGACCTTTTACAATATAATACTTTTCATTATGCTAGTCAAACTACTAGAATTTTCGGAATTTTGAGTATGATATAATATCCTCAAGAAACTATTATATACGGAGACGAGGAGAATTACAATGTTTGTTCAATCTGCATTGCATCAACTAAAAGTTGCTATTGATACTTCTATTTATATGCTTAACCAATATAGTGAAAACGATTTAAAAATACAACCGATTCACTCAAAACGATCATTATTTGAAATGTGTGCACATCTTTCTCTTATTTGTCATGCTGATTTACTCATTTTAAATGGTATTTCAGAAAAAGAATTACATACCTTTTATATAGAACATACACCCGTAACAGTTGCTCACATGCAACAAACGATGATTGAAGGATACAACCTTCTCTCTAAAACATTTCTTTCCTACTCCCAAATAGAATTAGCAAAAGTTATGACTGCCTATTGGGGGATTTCTTATTCGCGCTTTGAATGGTTACTTGAAATCGTTGCACACTTTTATCATCATCGTGGACAAATTCATATTTTATTATGCGAGCATATGAAAGATCCTCGCATTCCTTTATTTGAGTGATTTTCCACTCATTCATTAATTAGCTACAAAACCAATAAAAAGTATCATTCCTAATAAAATAAATGTTTGAGCATAACCTCCTATTTTCATAAGATAAATAGAAATGATAGGTCCTATACTAGTACCTAAAAATAAAATAAAAGTATATTCCCCTTGCTTTCCCTCCTAATTGACCTCCAAGAGAAACTAAAGACGGAACGGATATAGCAATACCTATTACAAAACAGACACTCATCATTACAAGTAGAGATAGATCCGAAACAAAGCCCATTGAACTTAGACTAAAAATAACAATCAACAATCCTCCTTGAAGAACTTTCCTTACTTCAAACCTCTTTGTTAAAAGACCTGCAAGTGGTGACAGCAACATACCAAACAGCCCTGCTAAGCGAAAATAAAGGATTTGTTCTGCAGTTAAATTGTAAGTAGGAGAGCTCAAATAATTCCCTAAAACAGTATACATATTAACAAAAGCCATTATTAAAACAGGATTTTTCACACTGACTAACTATTAGTTTTAAATAATTCGCAACTTCTTTAAGGCATAAGAAATTCCGCCTTCACTCGCCTTCGTTGTAACGAAATCAGCCCTTCTCTTCAACTCCTCTCCACCATTTCCCATCGCAACTCCTAATCCTACATACTGCAACATCTCAATATCATTTCCACCATCGCCAAAAGCAATGGCTTCTAATTTACTAATGTTTAAATGTTCCAATACTTTTTGAATTGCAGTTAGCTTCGATACTTTACTATCTTCCAATACATTTATAACGTAACCATGAAAACGCTCAAACGTAAGTGCTGGATATCTTTCAATGAATTTTTGAGCTTCTGTATCATCAGCATACAGACATATGCAATACATCTCATCTGATAAGTTTCTAACTTTGTCAGGATACCGCTCTAAATTTAAAGTTTCATTTAACGCTCGCATGACACGTTCATCTTTGGAAGCAATATTATTCATTGCAAATTCTTCTGTAAAGTAAGAAACACTGTGACCATGTAATTCAGCAAAATTTGAAATATCATGAACGATTTCGCTTGAAAGTACTGATTTATGTATAACTTCTTTCCCACATTTTATATGTGCACCATTTGCTGAAATAAACGTATTTATACCTAGTTCCTTAAATTGTGAGCATAAACTATACGGTCTTCCAGTTGTAACAACTACGTGAATTCCTTTATCTATTAACCTTCGTATCGCTTCTTTTGTACTTTCGTGCATGCTTCTATCAATCTCACTTAATAACGTACCGTCAACATCGAAAAATACAACTTTGTACATAAGTCTTTACATCCCGTCCAAATGATTCGTATCATTAATGAAATGCACCGTTTTTTGTTCACCCTCAATTTCAATTAAACTTATTCCCGTATCTCCCATTTTGAAATAGTAGTCCATTGAAATTGGCATTTTGAAAAATGCACGTAATAGACTATTAATTACGCCTCCATGGGCAACAATTGCAATTCGATCATATGTATTCTCTATCATAATTTTAGAAAAGATTCCTTCTATTCTCATTCGAAACTCAATAAATGATTCTCCGTTTTCAAAACGGTCATGAAGAAACTTTGGCTCTGGATATTTCTTTGCTTCTTCAAATGATAAGCCTGCTTGCACTCCATTATTAAACTCCATTAATTCCTCTTCTAATTGAATTGGACAACCAATTGCTTCTGCTAATATTTCACCCGTTTCACGAGCGCGTTTTAATGTGCTTGCCCAAATGAAATCTGGCGCAAAATCTTCTTTCACTTTCTGTACAAGTCTTTGTACTTGTTGTCTCCCTTTGTCAGTTAACTCAAAATCAGCTCGACCTTCATGCACATGTAAAATATCAGCTTCTGATTCTCCGTGGCGTATTAGTAGTATTTGCATGTTTCTCTCTCCCTTTATTTAACATTCATAAAATTCCATTATATCACTTTTTAAGATTCGAAAATAAAAAAGGAACGGTCTCCCGTCCCTCATCCATTCACTTTTTCCGCATCATTCCAATAATATTTACTAAACGCTTCTGTTAACACATCAATTGTGTTATATAATTCATCTAACGTATTATCAACACCACCAACTTCAATTAACATCGCATTTTTCGATAAATCTTGATTATAAACGCCATTTCCATCTTTTTTATACTTTGGAAAAATCCCTCTACTTAATCCGTAGTAGTTTTCATCTAAATAACTATTGATGGCTCTTGCAATTTTTTCATTTTCAGCACGGCCTTCATTTTCCATCCCAATTATAAAATATAATCTTGCATACGATTTTCCGTTAATTACTTTTGTTGTTACTTTCTTACGCTGATCGTCACGGTGTATATCAATCGGAAACGCAATTTTATTATTTTGTGCTAATGCTTCTTTTACATATTCATGAGACGCTTTATATGACTGATACCATACCCACTTTTTACTCGCTAATAAATCACCCATATTCGTTTTATCATGAACTACCGGAATTCCTTGTCCTTCAAGTTGCTCTTTCATACGTTTCCCTAGTAAAGACACATTTACATCTGGGCTAGATGGATCAGTTGCCCCTGGTAATAATGGAAAGAAGGATTCCCAGCTATGTGTATGATAAATATATACTGCACTTTCACCTTTTTTCGCTCCGTTCTTTTTCTGAACCGGATTATTCTTTTCCGCTTCTGTAACTTTATCTTTTGCTATTTCCCGTTCTTTCGTTACTTCTTCAATCGGTACACTAGATTCATTTGGGATATTCGTCAAGTTTGTCCCTTCCCCAGCTACGATAATATTAGAATAATACTTTGACATACCAGGTACTTCTTTACCGACGAATGTTCTTAAATCTTTAATTTTCAAATCTGTCGCAATAGAGAACATTAAATTTCCAACTGACTCTCTTTTATTCTTCTTAAAATAATCAAATCCGTAATAGCGATTCTCACTTTCTATCATTTGAACAAAACCTTGCATCGATACTTTTCCAAACCATTGATTTGCATAATTTGATTTCATTGTATGTAAAAATGACGTCAAAATCGACGCTATCATAATTACTATTAGCGCATATAAAAGGAGTAACGAAATCAGTTTCTTCCCATGTATTCGAGTTGCATACTTTTTCACTGCATCACCTTCTTTATACATGGATATGTACAAGCTTTTCGGAATATACGCAAAAAAAGAGAAATGGTATCCCATTTCTCTTCCTCACTTTTATTGTTCTTTTCCTGTATCATTTGAAGGTAGTTTCTTCACTTGTTTTTCTTTAAATATTTCTCCAATTGCCCCGAGAGTACCAAGTGTTTCAATTGCATTAGACGGAATAAAGACTTTATTTGCTGGTCCTTTTGCAACTTCAGCTAATGATTCAAATGATTTGTAAGCAAGTATACGCTCATCCAAATTCGCTTCACGAAGCAATTCAATACGATTTTGTTCTGCTTTTGCGATTTCTTCAATTGCCCTTGCTTCCCCTTGCGCTTCTAATTCTTTTGCTTCTTTTATACCTTCAGCTTCGCGAATACGCGCTTCTTTATCCCCTTCAGCCATCAAGATTTTACTTTGCTTTTCCCCTTCAGCACGAAGGACTTTATCTTGTTTTGCTGCTTCAGCTTCTAAAATAATCGCACGTTTATTACGCTCAGCCTTCATTTGTTTTTCCATTGATGCTTGCACATCTTTTGGCGGGTTAATATCAACAACTTCGACACGTTCAATACGTACGCCCCATTTTTCTGTTGCTTCATCAAGCGCTAAGCGGATCTCTGTTGAAATTTTTTCACGACCAGATAACGTTTCATCCAGTTCCATTTTACCGATAATTTGACGCATCGTTGCTGAAGTAATATTACGAACACCATATTCATAGTTTGAAATACCATATGTCGCAAGTTCTGGTTCAACAATTTGATAGAAAATAATAGTATCAATTTCTACTTGAACATTATCTTTCGTAATTACCTTTTGCGGTGGTACATTCGTTTGTTGAATACGTAAGTCATGATATACACGAACACGATCTACAATTGGTATTAAAATATTTAACCCTGGGTGCATGATACGTTGAAACTTACCAAATCTTTCAACAACCCCAACTTTTTGCTGAGGAATAATTTTAATTGTTAATGCGATAAATGTAACTACAATTAGTGCGAATATAATCGTTAACGTTAATGCTACCATATTTATTCACTCTCCTTTTTCACTTGTAATATAGTACTATGCCTCTTTATAACAACGACTTTTTCTCCAGCATCAATTGAAGAATCTGCAATAGCTGTCCAAGTATCTCCATCCACTTTCACAATACCATTCGCTTCATTTGTAATCGCTTGCATAACAATCCCTTTTTTACCAACAAGCATATCTACTGTATCAGTAAAACCTTTTGCTTCTCGAAAGTTTTTTGAAATTCTTTTCGTAAAGAATGTCAAAGTTAAACTTACAATTGCACCAACAGTAACTTGTAACAGTAGTGCATCAGGAGCAAACAAAGCAATAAGACCTCCGACAACAGCTCCAATTCCAAGCCAAAGCATGTAAAATGTAATCGACAACATTTCTGCGATAAATAAAATACCAGCTATTATAAACCAAATTACCCAAGCAGCCATATGCAACCCTCACTTTCTTTCTCATTTTCTATATGTATATGAAGAAAAGAATGGTTTATCCGCCCTTTCTTACACTTGGGCGTTTGCTACAAGCTATTGTACATACTCACTGTTACAATGATCATTAATATAATACTATATCAATATATTCTTCATTATACATGAAAATCCCTTTCAAAAAGTGACAAAAAATTAAATTCTTTAAAAATTTTAATTTTTAAATTACAATTATTCTAATTACTAAATACTATTTTTTATAGAGGTGATAATCTTATTGAGAAACCTGTCACTAATCTACTATTTAGGTTCCAAAATATGCATTACTCTCGCTGACATCGTATATGTAATGATTATTACAACTCATATTTATATAGCAACTAAATCAGCTACTATTACTGCTCTTTTTCCATTATTACAAGTTATCACAAATCTAATTGCTAACATCTCTGCACCACTTATAATAAATCGTTTTCCATCTTATACGCTGTTATATACGCTCCAATGGCTGAAAACAGTCTTTTTACTATTATTAATGATTTTGTTCCCGGTCTTATCCACAAACATTATAGCTCTATTAACTTTTATTTTTGTCATTTCATTATGTAGTGGGTGGAGTGCTCCGTTATTATACAGTATTCTTCCGCGCCTTACACCGAAAGAAAAATTAGTAAAAGTAAATAGTATCTTTTCCTTTTCAACACAAATTGTGCAAGCCGTTGCTTATTCATTTACGAGTATTGTCGTTCTTCTCATTGGCACTACTTCTACACTCATGATTAATAACATTTTAATGATTTTCGGATGCATTGCATTACATTTTTCATTACGTTCCATACATACTGAAAGAATAGCAGATTCTCCCTCTTCCAAAAGTACTGTTTTATTGGAAGGTTGGAAACTCCTATTTCAAAATCCTTCTCTCCGTACCGTTACATATATGGACTTAATCGAAACTTTCGCAGGGACAATATGGATTGGTGCTATTACGATGGCATACGTTACGACTATCCTTCATAAGGGCGAAGAATGGTGGGGATATATTAATACAAGTTATTATGTTGGCACGTTAATCGGTGGTCTATTAGCCTGGAAAATGAGTTCCTATATTCAAAACAATTTAATACGATCTATGTCGATTGGCTCTCTTATGTTTAGTATTCTTACATTTTTATACGGTATGACAAGCAGCGGATTTATTGCGCTTTTTCTATGTGTTCTAATGGGACCATGTTATCAAATTAGAGATATTTCCCAAACGACTGTTTTACAATCAAGTGTCGCCCCTGCTTTATTATCCAAAATGTATACAGCACATGGTGCACTTCTTTCAACAGCCTCTGGACTATCTATGCTTAGCATTGGCATTATTACTGATATGTTCGGTGTTCGTACAATTTATATCATCGCTTCTATTCTTATTTTATGTTCCGCTTGTTTATCTTTTAGTTTATTAAAATATCATAAGACAGAGCAGAACGATATTTCAATTTAATCACTAAAACAAAGAGGACAGGGATTCCTGTCCTCTTTGTTTATTCTATTCATGATAAGTTGGGGATTTTTCTATGCTTTGTCGCTTGTTCAAAAGCATAAGCTAGCTTAATTAATATCCCTTTAAAGAAATTCAATATCCTTATTTAAACACCTTTAATTTCCCGAAAAATAAAAAAAGTCTGAAACAGATTAAACTTCGCTTCAGACTCTTACATTACTGTGCGTATACTTCATCTAACAAATGTAAAAACTCACCTTGTTTCCCAGCTAATTCAGGGCATTTTGCAATATCAACCCATTCGTAGCAAAATACTAATCCTTTATCTTCCTCACCAGCACTTACAATATGTTCCCAAGTATCCTTTACATCTGTTAGTAAAGTTACATGAAAAAAGTGGCGTTTTTCATATTCCTGTTTTTCTTTCATATGTATGATGTAATCTGCTAAAAAACGTTCTATGCATAAATGACGCAATCCGGATTCTTCCTGTACTTCACGCAATATAGCCGCTTCTAACGTTTCACCTTCATTAACCGTTCCTCCTGGCACTTGAATACCAGCTTCATGTATATCACGATGTTTAAAAACAAGTAATTGCATAACCCCCTCTTTTTCTCTTGTAATATATGCATGTACTTTTTTCTTATATAACATCGTCATTATACGTCTCTCCCCTCAATCATTTACTCTGTTACTTCTTCAAGCGTCAGTTGATTATCATACAAATATGTAGCTTGTGGATTTCCCACATACCTTACGTGCCATGGTTCATACCGATAACCCGTAATCGTTTCTTTCGCTTTTGTGTATCGAACAACAAAACCAAATTTATGGGCATTTTCAGAAAGCCACTGACCTTCTTTCGTTTCCCCAAAAACCGTCTCTAACTGAAATTTAGCAGATTGAGACGTAATATCCATAGCTAGTCCAGTTTGATGCTCACTTGTGCCAGGAACCGCGCTAGACATTGCTGTTTTTGCTTCCCCGTCTTGTTTTTTATACATCGTATTTAATGCTTTTTGTCGATCAAAAGATCTAAATCCAGAAACTGCAAAAAGAAAAATACGCTCGTTGTCAGCCTGCTGAAACATATCCTCAAGCGCCCTCGCTGCCTCTTTTCTCATCTTTTTCTTTTCTTGATCACCTTCACTAGAGTAGCGCACTTTCGGAATAACTAAATCTGGCGGTCTATACCCATCTGGTAAACGCCTACTTTTATTTACAAGTACAAGCATTGAATTCGGATTATTAATTACCGCAATATCCCCATCCATATTAGCAATCGTTTCTTTCGCTTTCGGAAATATGCTATTTACACTTACTTCCCGCGCCTGCTTATCCTTATACATTTTATAATTGATTCCTGCTACTCCAATAATAATTATTGCAGCTACAATACCAAGTAGTGCCCATCTTTTTTTCATATAACGACCTCTTATTTTAATAATTTGGCCATTTCATACTCATCGATGCCCTTTCCATCGATAATAAGAGCAGCTTTTTTGACACCTTCTTTCTCAAATCCAGCTTTTTTATATAGTGCCTGAGCTCTTGTATTGTGGGCCATTACTGTTAATTCTAAACGCCATACATCATGTAATTTTGCCCACTTCTCAACCTCTTTAAACAATCTAGTCCCAATACCTCGCCCGTTATACTCTTGCAAAATACCAATTACAATGCTTGCCACATGCCTCTTTCTTTGAATGTTATTTCCATTCACTAATATAAAACCTACTATCCTCTCATCTTCAACTGCTACAAATATTGTTGCATATTCATTTTCCATAAATCGATGGATCATTTTTTCTTGTTGCTCAGCTGTAGTTTTCCTTTCTCCTGGTTCATATAGCATAAACTTCGTTTCTTCATCTAATTGCTTACTTAATTGCAAAAATGATGCTGCATCTTCTATTTCGATTTCCCTAATCACTTCAATCACCCTACCAGTTTCATAATAAAAAGTTTTCCTTATAAAAAGATTTTCTCTACTTTCCCGAAAATTCCTTTGTAAATCTCCTACTATAAATTGACAAATTTCGATATTACTATAACAACGACAAATTATGTCTATTCTGTGACGTCTCACCATTACAAAGAAAAAACGCAAGCATTACACTTACGTTTTTTCAAGATTGAAGTGCGCTAATAATTATCGATAGATGTCCTGGCTAATTCACGTTTCACTTTATCCATTCACTTTTTCTGCCTGCCAAAAATATTCACCAAATGCTTTAGCAAGTGCATCAATTGATCGATTCAATTCTTCCTCTGTATTATCTACACCGCCAACTTCAATTAATATTGCTTGTCCTGATAGGTCTTGATTATAGATTCCATTTCCTGTCTGGAACCCTTTTTGAATGACCCCACGACTCACTCCTGGATATTTCTTATTAATCGCCTCATGTAAAGCTGTCGCTAATTGTAAGTTTTTTTCATAGTTTTTATTTCCTTTCCCTACTACAAATGCAAGCTTTGCATATGACTTATCTCCAATTGTTTTTGTCGTTACATTCTTTCGGGCACTATCACGATGCAAATCAAAAAAGTATTGAAGATCTTTATTTCCAGCCATAGCTTGCTGCACAATTTCTCGTGACATTTTATACGAACTATTACTGTTTAAACCTTTACTTATTAACTTTTGACCAACATCACTCTTATCGTTAGTAGCTCCAATCCCTTCACCTTCTAGTTGTTCACGGAAACGATCTCCTAATATAGAAATATTCGATACAGAACTCGTTGCTTTATTCGGATTCGGGTCATTCGTTAAGTTAAGTAAAGGTAAATAAGATTCCCAGCTATGTGTATGATAAATAAACGCAACTTGTCTCTTCCCAGTCGTTTGGGACGGCTGTTTTTTCTCTTTACTCGTATCTTGTTTAGGTACTTGTCCAGTTCCACTAGTCCGTTCCTTCACCACTTCTTCAAGAGGAACACTCGACTCTATCGGTAAGTTAGAATAATTTGTACCCTCACCCGCAATAACAATTTCTGTATCGTACTTACCAAACCCCGGGAGCTCTTTCCCGACGAAACTGCGTACATCATTAAAGCGAATATTTGTAGCCATAGAAAAGAGAAAAGAAGAAATTGAAAAATCTTGATTCAAATTTCGATACTCCTGTGTAAAATAATGATTCTCTTTTCCAAGTACATACATGTAACCATTCATCGATAACTCATTTAACCAATTATATAAATACGTTGACTTTGTCTCTTTCATAGAGGTTACCATCATACTAATAAGAAAAAAAGTCGCTAGCATTGTAGTAATAACAAATAAAACTAACTTACGCATACTTGTAAACTTCATAAAAAAAAAGCCCCGATTCATACTATCACCTCTCTATTTCAAGTTATGTACAAGCCCTAGAGAATAGACCGTTAAAATTTCGGCTATATTGTTAATGAGGTGAAATGAATTGAAGCTATTAATAGGAATATTACCAATCGCTCTATCATTCATTTTTTATTTGTCCGCTAAGCAACCAAAAATCTCTATTGTGCTACATATTTCTGCGTACTTGGCACTGTATGTACTCGGTATAATTATTTCCATTAATATATACGATGTTTTAATACAAGATTTAGTTTTCATGACGAGCATTCATGGAATTTTACTGAATCCATTTTTCCTTATTGCAGGAGCGTATATAGGAACATACACTTTGTACCTACTTTTGTCTCACATTATTATGAAAATAAAAAATGGAGCGTAATGAAATGCAACCACCATTTATCTGTCATACATGCAAAAAAAGAATTGTGAGAAAGAAAGACCTTATTACAGCCACATGGTACTTCCGCTTTTATTTATTTCACAGTGATTGTTTTAAACGACAGCAAGTGTTTATCTCACGATTTCTCCCTGTGAATACACTTTTCAATTTCTTTCTTATTATATATGGACTTATTTTTGGCAGTATTCTTATGATTACAGAACCATCTATTATTTGGCTGACTTTCTTTTTTCCCATTTTTTATCGGTTTCTTTCTTATTATTATGTTGAACGTTTTTTCTCTACATAACGCGTAGACTGACCTCTCGGAATACTTAAACATTCCCACTCGTTTTCTTTTAATATCTTCCCAATGTAAATAATCTGACCAATATGCAATGCATAATGAGCAATTTGCCTTTCAATTGCTTGCATGACAGTATGTGCTTCACCGCGAATGTATACCGTCTTCAATAAGTGTTCCGGCGTTAAAGTATTCATCGTATTAAAAACATATTTCCATCCTTCTTGCCAAGCTATAAGGGTTTCTTCTTTTGAATGATAGCATCCTTCAAATTCACCATCTCGATTACGATCTGTTTTTTCACCATCAGACGTTAAAAAATCCGTCCATCTAGAACGCATATTACCGTGCAGATGCTTAATAATAATCGCTATACTATTTGTTTCTTCATGAGAAGACCATTGTATTTGTTCATATGATAATTGAGAAAGTGCCCGTTCCCCTTGTTTCTTTGTTGCTTTAAAGTTCGAAATCGCACATTGTAAATATTCTCGTCCGATATCCATATTAGCCCCTACCTTCACCCTAGCTAATTTTTGTTCCATTTGGCAATTTCATATTAGGCTGAAGTAACACAACATCATCAGCTTCAGGAACACCACCAAGCACAAGCACTTCTGATTTGAATCCAGCTACACGCTTTGGTGGAAAGTTTACAACAGCAACGATTTGTTGACCGATTAAATCTTCTGGACTATACCTTTTCGTAATTTGAGCACTTGACTGCTTTATCCCGATTTCTCCAAAATCTATTGCTAGTTTAATCGCTGGTACTCTCGCTTCTTTAAATTCCTCTGCATGTATTACAGTTCCAATTCTCAAATCCAAATTTAAAAAATCTTCAAAATTAGCCATTTATCATTCCCCCCAATTATTACTTAGACAAAATACAAAAATCCCCTTCAAAAAAAGAAAGGTGCCTAAGCACCTTTCTTTTGTAATTCACTTGATTCATTTGATTTATAGAAGAAGAAACCGAGAATCCCGCCAATACATGATGGAATTAACCATCCGATTCCTTCGTTATATAACGGTAACATTTGTAGTACATTAGAAATCGCGTCAATTTTAATTTTCGCACTTTCTAAACCGTTAAAGAAACTAATTAACAATGCACCTAAAATAGCTCCAATATAAATTGTATTACGCTTCCCAATCCACTTATGGAAATACGAAAGTACAATTAATACAATTGCAACTGGATAAATGATCATTAACACAGGTAATGTTACTGCGATTAATTGTGTTAAACCTAGGTTAGATACAATTAAACTAAATACACATACCATTGTTACAATCGTTTTATGCGAAAGTTTTGGGAATAAGTTTGTAAAGAAACCCGCACACGCAGATGTTAACCCAACAGAAGTTGTTAAACAAGCGAGTATAATAACAAGCCCTAATAAAATTTTACCACTCGTCCCATATAGCTCATTTACAACATTCGTTAAAATAAGACCACCGTTTTCTGAGATACCAAGTGATGTGCTTGTTGAACCAAGATAAGCAAGCGATAAATAAATTAACGTTAAACCAAGTACAGCGATAATACCTGATACTACTGTTATTTTTGCAATTTGACTACTCTCTTTTATCCCTTTAGAGCGGATAACTTGTACAACGACAATTCCGAATACGAGCGCGCTAATTGCATCCATCGTTAAATATCCTTGAATAAATCCACCAAAGAAAGCATTTTCTTTGTAAGCAGCTAACGGCGCAGCTGGCTCTCCAATTGGATCAATAATTGCCTTTCCGACAATAACAGCGACAATTAATACTAATAATGGTGTAAGAAACTTTCCGAACCAATCCACTAATTTAGATGGATTTAATGATAAATACCACGTTATTCCGAAGAAAACTATCGTGAAAAGAAATAGCATGTACCACTCTGAAACCATTGCCTCTGATAAAAACGGCTTCATACCCATTTCAAACGAAACAGCTCCAGTACGAGGAATCGCGAAAAATGGTCCAATTGCTAAATAACTAATCAATGGGAAAATAAACGCAAATATAGGGTGGACTCTAGAAGATAGCGCTTTCAAGTCCCCCTCTACAAACGCGACAGCTGTTACAGCTAGTAGGGGTAATCCGACTCCCGTTACAAGGAATCCTATTGTAGCAATCCAAACATTCTCTCCTGCTTGTTGACCTAAAACTGGCGGAAAAATTAAATTTCCTGCTCCTAAAAATAATGCAAATAGCATTAAACCAATTGCTACCGTATCACCTGGCCTTAAACGTCCCTTCATGCTCTTCATTTGCATAGCACTTTTTCATTGTTTATCTCTATATTTTACAATATGCTATGCATCCTCCTCTCTGCTCAAGATGATAAAATATGCCCCTTACAAAGCAGTGTCTTTCTCCATAATTTCTCCATTCCCCTTATTTTTACTCTAATCATTAATACAATTATTATTTTAAATTTTGATTTTTTTGAATTTTCAAATCATTAGAGTATTATTATGTGGAGTATAGATGTCAGACCTCTTTGTTTTTATCACACATATAGTAACATATTTAGTTGCAAAATAAAAACATATTTTCAAATTGATTTTTTTGAAAATCGAAATTATCTACATTTTTTATTCTCTTACACAAATATTGTTATAATCTCACCTATTATTCGATCGTTATTTTCAAATAACTTTATACACGTAACATACAAAAGCCATCTAATATAATTTAGATGGCTTTTGTATGTTACTCTATCGTTTCAACTTCACGTGGATTTTTCATCTCTTCCACATACACAACTCTAAATCCGTGATCTTCTAAATCTTTCAATAATGTCTCTAATTCACCGTCGTTAAACTCTTCTCCTAATGTAAACATAATTCTACGAACTAATAAGGCATCATTATCAAAAGTCATCAAACTTTGAATACCAGTGTATTTCTTTAAAACTGTCGATAACTTTTGGATTGCTCCATTATAGTCTTGCGTTCCAATCATGACAGAGTATTTACTAGAGTGAACACCCCATGCATCCTCTAATAACTCAAAAACTTTTTTATGCGTTAAAATTCCAAGGAAAACCCCTTTTTCATCAACTACTGATAAATAAGGCAATTTTTTTATTGTAAAAAATACTTTAAAGAAAGATGAATCTTCTCTCACAAATCCTTCTTTATCGTTTAATAATTGTATTACACTCTCATCAAGTGATCCTTTATATTCTAAAATATCTACTTTATATATATTCCCTAAAAATTTCTCTTTTTTTTCATCTAAAACTGGTACACAACGATACCCCGTTTTATTTAAATGCTCTAACGCTTCCCCTATCGTAATCGAACTTGAGCACAGTAAAACTTCCCTTTTCGGCACGTAATTCCCTTTAATCCTCATAAAAAGCCTCCTTATGTTAAAATACTTTCTGTGCCATAACTATATTATATTTTCAGAAAAAAATAAATAATTTATTTTATTTTTCTGAAAATTATTCATTTTCTTGTCATAATTTATTCATGAATCCTTCACTTGCATATTTTTGCTATCAAATCTTCTCTCTGAATTACTGAATGAAAAATATATTGTAACTTCTTTCAAAAAAAGCTAAAATAAGAATAAGAATTTTCTGAATATTCTAAGAGTAGGTGGTTATATGTCCTTATTACGCTCACATATATGTAAATTTATAATTGGTATTATTGTTATTTTTGCCATAAGTCCTATTCCAGCTCTTTTTATTACACACAATTATTCTTATCAAAATGGATTTATTAGCATTTTTCAAAACTTCGCACAGCTTTCTTCTATATCAATTCCAAAGGTTGATTGGATGCATGAATCTATCTTTTTCTCAGCAAACCAAATGATACATACTTCTAATCATTCAACACCATTATTCCCTTACATATGGGAAATATATTTTATATCAATTGTTCGTTTTACTTTTACCCTTGCGATCGGATTTTTCATAAGTTTGGGTATCGGCCATTTATTTTTCAAATTACCTAATTCGTTTAAAAAGTTTACTACTGTATTGAAATGGATACCTTACTCTTTTTGCACTGTAGTATTACAATGTTCAGTCTTATTACTACTTCTATACATCGCACAATTTATAAACCTTCCTTACTACTCATCATTTATCATCGTATGTAGTACTTCCATGATTATCGTTATGCAAGCAGTAAAAAAATGGATTCCTTTCTTAAAAAACACAAATGAATATGAAATAAAACATGATTCTTTTCTTGTGGATACATTGTTTTTGGCGCTTACTTCGAATCATAAATCAATTTTAGGTTCCATTATTCTTTCATTCGTTTTTATGGAATGCGTTTTTCATGCAAATGGACTGTTACAATTTATCGTTCAATTTGGCGGAAATTCACCCATAATTGTTACAATCGGCTTATTACTACTCTATATCCCATATAGCATACTTTCTTTCCTTCAAACACTATGGACCACAAACTACTCCAAACAACAGTCATACACTTTGACGAGAAGTGTTCCAAAACCTTAATTTAAAATAACCCTCTATAATCTAAAAGTAGGGGGTTATTCCTTTTGTATAGCGGACAAAATAACAGCAAATTCAAAAACTATTACAGAAACATACCAATATTTACCCTTTTCCTTTGACTATTCTTTTCATTTGGATTTATTATAAAAGTATAACATAATTGCAGGAGGTGACATCTTTATTCCAAACCTTGGAATGGAGAACACGCTTGGACATATTAAATATTTTTCTCATCTTTGTACTTATTCTTATTTCTGGCTTTTTCGTTGCATCAGAATTCGCTGTTGTAAAAGTACGAAAAAGTCGAATTGACCAACTTGCAAATGAAGGTAATAAACAAGCTTTAGCTGCAAGAAGCGTCCTATCTAATTTAGATGTTTATTTATCAGCTTGTCAGCTCGGAATTACAATCACTTCTTTAGGGCTTGGTTGGCTTGGTGAACCAACTGTGGAGCATATACTACGACCGCTCTTTGAAAAAATTAATATTACTGGAACAATGGCTAACACTTTATCTTTTGTTATCGCTTTTAGTGTTATTACATTTTTCCACGTTGTATTAGGTGAATTAGTTCCAAAGTCTTTCGCAATTCAAAAAGCAGAAGCGATCACACTCAAATTTGCAAGACCGCTTATTTTATTTGATAAAATTATGTACCCATTCATTTGGCTACTCAATAGTACAGCTATATTTTTCACAAAATTACTCGGATTAGAACCTGCGAAAGAAAGTGAACTTGCTCATTCTGAAGAGGAATTGCGACTCATTTTAGGTGAAAGTTTTAAAAGCGGTGAAATAAACCAAACCGAATATAAATATGTAAATAACATTTTTGAATTTGATGATCGAGTTGCAAAAGAAATTATGGTTCCTCGTACCGAAATGATTTGCTTATCTACTGAAAATACGTTAGAAGAAAATATGGATATCGTCGCTACTGAAAAATATACACGCTATCCAATTATCGAAAAAGATAAAGATGATATCATTGGGATGATCAATACGAAAGAAGTATTCCATGATCAAACGAAAGGTATTTATAAACCACTTGAATCTTATATACATCCTGTTCTAACTGTATTTGAAACAGTTCCAATTCGTAAAACGTTAGTCCATCTTCAAAAAAATCGCGTTCAGATGGCAATCGTTATGGATGAATATGGTGGTACTGCCGGACTTTTAACGATGGAAGATATTCTTGAAGAAATCATTGGAGAAATTCAAGATGAATTCGATGCGGATGAATCACCTATGATTGAAAAGCGTACACCTAAGCTTACTGTTTTAGATGGAAAGGTGCTTATTTCTGAAGTAAATGATATGTTTGGCCTACATATTGATGATAGTGATTTAGATACAATCGGAGGATGGCTTCTTTCTCAAGCAGTTGACTTAAATATTGAAGCTGGCTATTCCATTGAATATGCTGGTTTTCAATTTAAAGTATTAGAACTTGATGGCCATCAAGTCAAAAAAGTTGCTGTACATAAACTAGATATTAAAAAGGAGCTATAAAGTGACTGTTTTATTAACAATTTGTATCATTGCCTGTTTCGTTGTTTCATTTCTCGCCTTTATTTATCCAATTATCCCTGGCATACTAGCTGTCTGGGCTGGATATTTGATTTACCATTTCGGTATAAATGGAGGCGAATTAACAACTTCTTTTTGGATTATTCAAGTCATTTTTACTCTTTTCATTTTCGTTGCTGATTTTATTGCAAATGGATATTTCTTAAAAAAATACGGTAGTTCTAAATGGGGCGAACGTGTCGGAATGATTTCTATCATTGTCGGATCGTTCTTCTTCCCACCATTCGGACTTATTATCATACCGTTCTTATCAGTATTTATAACAGAACTAGTGCATAAAAAAGCGCCAAAAGATGCCTTTCTAGTTGGAGCCGCTACTGTAGTTGGTTTTTTAAGCAGTACAGTAGCGAAAGCAATTCTCCAAATCATTATGATTATCATCTTCTTGTGTTATATCATCTTTTAACCATCCCGACTTCGGGATGGTTTTTTAATATGCAATACCTACTCGACTATTTTCATATATGTTTTTCTTACATAGATCCCATGCAAAGTGTGCTGTATCACCCACTGTAATTTTTGATCCACCCTCTGGCAATATATCTTTTTCAGTTCGATATACCTCTGTCGCCTCACCATCTATTAAATGTGTCGGACAAACAACTGTCCAACATAAATTATTACTATTACTTAGTACTTTATATGCAGCCAAATGATCTTCCGCTGCCGTTGTCGTTTTCCTTTTTGATTCCGTTGATTGAAAACGATATAAATTTTGATTTGTTCTTGCTTGTAAAATACCAGCTGTTCCTATTGTTATGATTCTACGAACTCCTTCTTCTTCCATTTGCTTAATGATTTGTGGCATACTCTTCCCTAATGTTCCATTTTGATCCGTTCCAAGTGCACTAATTACTATATCGCTTCCTTCTATCACTTTCTTTATATCATTTTCGTTCAATACATTACCTTCTATCACTCGTAGCCTTTCATGTTGTATTTCTATTCTATTTAAATCACGCGCTAATGCAGTCACTTCAGCTGAATCCTTTAATGCTAAATTAATTATGTTTGAACCTACTCGTCCTGTTGCTCCCAATATACATACTTTCATTTGTTTTCCCCCTCTTTCATTCTCTTTCTATTTTTCAATAATCTCAGTCAATTTACAACAAAAAAGCTTCCTCATATATGAGAGGAAGCTTTATTATTACTTTATTTCTTTTCTTTAGAATCAGTAGACTTCTCGGTTCCGCTTGTTTCTTTATCCTTTTTATCCTCTTGTTGTGTTGTTGTGTCGTCTTCTTTCTTCTTGTCCTCACCTTTACTACAACCTACCATTAATAAAGAACTTGCAAGTGCCATAGCAGTTAATGATTTAACCCATTTATTCATTTGCGTTTCCTCCTTGTGATAGAATATGTACAACCTCATATTACTCTCTATTTTTAAAGGAGAGATTGAAAAACAGTAAATATACGGTAAATTTTTGTAAATCTTCTGATAACAAATCCTAATTTTAATTTATATATTTCATTTCCAATCGATACACAATAAAACTAGTTTTTTCTCTCAATGGACGTAAAAAAACTAAGGCGCATACCATTTCGCCTTAGTTTCTCATGCAAACTTTTCATTTTCATATAGATGTGTAATCTTATATTCCTTCTTCATAACATATTGCCACACACTATAAGCGTAACGGTTCATTTTCAGGAAACAATTTTCCAAAAATGAGCGAAACTCTGGATTAGCAACTTCCACTGCAACTTGAGCAAACTTTAAAGCTAATCGTTTCAAGTGCGCAATATAACTGGTTGCAATATGAATATCCCCTGTATATTTACTAACTGTTTCCTTTTCCATTTCATGCAAATCAAACTCCGTTGTTTCACAGGTTATATGTTGCACATTCTCTCCTTCTTGAAAATTTACTTGTTCATTATATGCTTGTAACATATATGGTAAATGGTGCTGTAATAGATTTTTTAATTCTTCGTCTCTGACCTTTCCAGCATACTCTCCAACCTTGTATATTAGTATATAACTATATCTCATTAATTCTTTCATACAGTCCATTAAAGCGCCTCCCTTCTCTTTCGTCCATATACTATAAATATGATGCTAAAACATTCGCTATTCTTGCTAAAAACCAATCCCATCTACTAATTTTCTCAAAATCTTCTTCAGAAAATCGTTTTGATTTATGAAAGTCTACCTGTAATCGACTCCATACTTCATCAACAACGGTTTTATCATATATGATACAGTTAGACTCACAATTTAAATAAAAACTTCTATTATCAAAATTCGCTGTCCCAATATCAACAATTTCTCCATCAATAATTGTTACTTTCCCATGAAAAAATCCATTTCGATATTGATAAATCTCCGCTCCAGCATGTAACATATCTTTCAAATATGGATAGGCAGCTTGTTTTAACAATATGGCATCACTTTTAAATGGCACGAGAATTTTCACATTAACACCACGATTTAATGCAGCTTTTAACTCTTTCACCATTTCTTTACTTGGTACAAAATATGGTGTAGCGATAATTAAAGACTTTTTAGCCTGCTTTAATAGTGCTCCATATTTTTCCCATAAGCCTTTTCCATTTGAAAATAAATATTGATATTTCACATTCCCTAATGTAGGTATACTTTCATGTATAGGCATTTTTTCTCCTGTATCTTCTTTCCAATCTTCGGCGAACTTTCTTTCCATATCCGCTGCACCCTCACCATGGATGCGCACGTGATAATCACGCCATGGCCCAAACTTTGGATTTTGTCCAAGGTACTCCTTTCCGATATTAAAGCCACCGACGTATGATACCTTTCCATCTATCGTAACAATACGTCTATGATTTCGTTGATGCAAAGAATAGAACATATTTTTCAGTTTCGGTTTTTTACTAAATGTAAACTTCACACCGTTTTCTTTTAATCGGCTAATTACCTTTTTCTTCAGCTTATATCCGCCTACCCGATCGACTGACAATTTCACTTCTACTCCGCTAGATGCTTTTTTCTCTAATAACTGTAAAAAATCTTGGCTTATTTCGTCTTTTCCTACAATATAAAAATGGATATATATATACTTTTCTGCATCGTTTATATCGTCAAATAATTTTCTATATAACTCTTCACCGTTCGTATATAGTTGAAATTCACCTAATCGAACTTGTCCTAATTCATATTCACTAGCCATTTCCTTCCCCATTTCCACATCGATGTTCATCCAAATGAATACACCTATTAAACAAAGGATTATAGCGAAAAAGTGCTTCATGGATAAATTCCTTTCTCCACTTACTGTTATTTCTATATCTTCCCTTTTTTATTACATTATCATTCAAGAAAATATGTCATTGCATGATATATGTCCATATCAAACAATAGCTCATTTGCATATTGTATGTTGTATCTTAAAATAAAAGGAGGAAATAACAATGGGCTTCGCACATGGTAATGGATTTGCGCTATTAGTCGTATTATTTATCCTCTTAATCATCGTCGGTGCTGCTTGCTTCTGCTAAGTAGCTACTGTCATATGATATGTGGATGAAAAAACTATAAAAGCGGACACCTATTTTAGGTGTCCGCTTTTCATTTTAAAACCATTTCCGACTGCTATAGTAACTTAAATGGCTAAATATTCATCTCAAAAGGTTAACAATGTGGCTACTTTCTTACTCTCTGCCTTACGTATATGACGCTGTTCTGCACGTAACACAGCAATACGATGTAATTCTTTCTCTTCTTCGGTTTCAGGGATAACACGCGGTACAGGAACTGGATTATTTTCCTTACTAAGTGCCACAAAAGTAACGAATGACGTTGCCGCTATACGCTTCTCACCTGAAATTAAATCTTCAGCCACTACCTTCACAAACACTTCCATCGAAGTTCTTCCCGTCCAAATTACGAAAGATTCATAACTAACACAATCTGAAGAACGAACAGGATGTAAGAAATCGACCCAGTCCATAGATGCTGTGACACATTCCTTTCTTGAATGTCTGGATGCTGAAATAGAAGCAACCATATCCATCTCCGCTAATATCTTCCCACCAAATAGCGTGTTATGATCATTTAAATCTGTTGGGAAGACTCGGCTCGTTTTGAACACCCTTGACTCATTGGCTGTTTTCCCCTTTACTTCTGTCATTGTTATCACCCCTTTAATGATCTATCCCTAATATTTCAATAATCACTATACTAAATGAACTACACGTTTAATATTAACAACATTCAGAACTTTTAGTCCACAAAAAAGAACCGATTTTATCAATCGGCTCCTCTAAATACATATTGTTCTTTCGGCTGTTCAACTTTATTCCATTTTGTTACTTCTAATACAGGAATATTCGCATGAAACGGCTGATAAAACTCAGTAGTTATCTCTCCTTCTACTTGAATCCAGTCATCATTATTCCACTCTACGCCTTCTGGCTTTTTCACTAACATACCATACACGCCAGAATCTGCTACGCAATGTATAATACCGAAACGGAATAAGAAGTATTGTTCTTTTTTAGAAGAATCATCTCTAAAAACAAACCCTTTAAAAGATAATTTTTTTCCAGTAAACTCGCCAGGATAATTATAAATTGTTTCCATACCCTTTAGGAAGTCTTCATCTTTCAAATTAATATTATCTTTCGTAACAAACTCTTTCTTCCCTTTTTCCATTACACCGCGGTATCCTTCTTTCCCGTAATAAATGCTCGTATCAGGTCTTAGAAATTGTCTTGTCATAAATGGATCCTTACTTTCTGCTTGTGCAACAGGAAAGTGAAACCCTTTCGCTTTAACAATATCCGAATCTAGCGTCGCAATTGGGAAAAATAACCCTGAGATAATTGGAAAACAAAACAATGAGTACGAAAATGCTTTTTTCCACCATGTATTCTCATCTTTTGAATGATCATGTCCGCAATGACCATGGTCACAACTACAATCATTTTTCTCTTTTTCCTTTTGGTGTTCTTTTTGGAAAACGACGATAATTTGTACAATCGTTAAGAAACCTAAAATAATTGCTGCTGTTGTTGATAAATAGGCATACTTCATATTGATATACTTCGTAATGTTACCGGAAATATGAAGCTGCGCAATTAATATTGTAAAACCTAATAATATATATACTCGAAACATAACCTACCACCCCATCGCATAAATGAGTAGTGAGCTTGCATAAACAACAAGAGTAACTGTAACTATAACAACAATTACAAATTTCGTTTTAAATGTCGCAAGCATCATAAACATATTTTTAATATCCACCATCGGTCCGTAAACGAGGAACGCGACAAGTGAAGCTGTTGAAAACGTACTTTGGAACGAAGAAGCGATAAATGCATCTGCCTCTGAACAAAGTGATAAAATGTAAGCAAGTCCCATCATAACAGCTGATGAAGAAAACGGACCTTGTCCAATAGCAAGAAGTGTTGAAGTTTGTACAAACGTTTGTACTGCTGCTGCAATTAACGCACCTAGTACTAAATATTTTCCCATTGAGAAGAATTCCTCAACAGCGTGTGTACATACATCCCACATTTTTTTACGCAGTGGACGCTTATTATTCACTTCTGGGAAGTGAT
The DNA here is from genome assembly GCF_001816185.2 of Bacillus sp. RZ2MS9. Lineage (NCBI taxonomy): Bacteria > Bacillati > Bacillota > Bacilli > Caryophanales > Bacillaceae > Bacillus > Bacillus sp. RZ2MS9. The sequence goes on along the minus strand of NZ_CP049978.1, from coordinate 1,990,229 downwards.
TATCTCTTAATTGATGTTCTTTAAACATAAAGGATAATATAATTCCAACGATAATGGCTACGATAATCGCTACAATAGAACGATACCATACCATGTGCATACTACTCCCAAAGGCAACATAAGTAGCAAATAATACAACTGGATTAATAATAGGTCCAGTTAACATAAATGCAATCCCTGCGTATGGTGGAACGCCTTTTCCAATTAATCGTCTTACAATCGGAACAATTCCACATTCACAACCTGGAAACAACATGCCTAAAAAAGTAGCTAATAAAACAGACAGAAATCGGTTCTTCGGCATCCATTTTGCCACCATATCTTCTGTCACGAACATTTGAATGAATCCTGAAATAAATACACCGATGAGCACAAAAGGAAGTGCTTCGATCAATATGGAGATAAAAATTGTATTCATTTGCAGGAATGCTTTCGGTAATTGAAACAATTCCATGATGTATTTCCTCCAACTTTTCATTAACAATATGTAATTTTAACCCCATTTCATTAATTGAACAAGGCTTATATGGAATACATACCCTTTATATACATTACATTGTACAAGTTATATTCTATTTAAAATTTGAGATTTCATAGCAAAAAAGCTGCTCTAGCGTAGTTGTATAACTATGCTAGAGCAGCTTTCTTATCGTTAAAAGTAACGTTTCTTCCAAAAAACAAAAGCTAACGTGAAAGATAGTGTTACACATATGATGAGTACAATTACAAAACCGTGGGCTTCTCCTTCAAACGGAACCTTTACGTTCATTCCAAAGAAACTAGAAACCATCGTCGGTAAAGATAAAATGATCGTAATTGACGTTAACAGTTTCATAACACTATTTAAATTATTTGATATAACGGAGCTAAAAGTATTCATCATTCCACTTAAAATGTGACTATATATTTCCGCCATTTCAATAGCCTGTTTATTTTCAATTAATACATCTTCTAATAAATCTTGATCGTCTTCATACATTTTTAAAAATGTACTATTACGCATTAACTTTTGAATTACAATTTTATTAGCCTTTAATGACGTTGTAAAGTATACTAAACTTTTCTCAAGGCCTAACAATGTGAAAATCTCTTTATTTTTCATTGACTGATTTAATTGATGCTCTAAATCAATTGTTTTTCGATTTATTTGCTTTAAGTATCTTAAATAATAAGTAGAAATTGTATATAAGAGCTGAAGTGCAAAGCGCGTCTTCTTAAACGTATAAAATTCTTTAATACGTTGATTAATAAAACGTTCAAAAATTGGATTCTCTTCTAAGCAGATTGTAACAAAACAATCCGGCATCACAATCATACCTATTGGAATCGTGTCATAAATCGAATTTCCTTCTTCGTCATGTCTAACTGTCGGAATATCGACGATAATTAAAGTATTATTGTCTTCCTTTTCAATACGAGAGCGTTCTTCATCATCCAAAGGGTCTTTAATGAAATCTAAGTCTACATTTAAAGTTTGTACTAGATATTGAATTTCTTCTTCTGTTGGATGAAGTACATTAATCCAGCACCCCTTTTGCATTTCCTCAATCTCTTGTAGTTTTCCGTTTCGGTCTGTTAAATATATATTTAACATACTATCACCCCGATTCTTTTTACATGTAGGAATCTACCTCTCTTAAATCACAGTTTTTAAACCGCCATTCTCAGCATATGAAACATACGTTTAAATTTCAATAGAAAAATTATTTTGAAAACGTTTTTATAAGAAAAATATTATAAAGTGAAACTTTAATCAGTGGGGGCTTCATCCCTCCCACTGATTTTCAGCCCTCACCAATCGGGCTTTTACAGGCTGCCCGCCCCCAACCAAACTTCTTTTCTTTCGCTGAATTTTGAGATGAGGATCTTACTGCCCGTTAGAGCGGGATAAACATAGAAAAAGACAGAGTGCTCTCTGCCTTAAAAGCTTATGTTGCCTTTATAACATATTTAGAAAGCATCCACAAGTTAAACCCGACTGAAATCGTATAGCCCGCGTATGTTGAAATGATAAAACTTACATAATCGAAATACGGAAGCAATACAATATTTAAAACTATCTTCACAATAATTCCAATCACTAGTCCTAGCACCGTCTTCTGCTGTTGATTGATTCCTTGTAGCATAGCAGCCGTTACTGTAAAAAGAGAAAATAGTATGCAAGCAGGAGCATAATACTGTAAAATGATTCTCCCCATCTCTGGATCATTTCCAGCACCAAATAAAAGGGTATATACAGGCTTGGCTAACACCATCATTCCAATTGCCGCCGGTACCGTAATCGCTACTACTAATACATTTGTTCTCGTAAAATGTTTGTACAATAGCTTCGTATTTCCTGCTGTATAAGCTTTCGTCATCTCTGGTACGAGAGACATACTAAAAGCTGTCGCAACGGATACCGGGATAAGCACAACCATTTGAACAAGGCCAATTATTGCATTAATTTTTTCCGCTTCGCCTTGCATATACCCTATCTGTATAAGTAGTTTATTAATTGTAAATGTATCAATCGTCTGATACAACGGAATTGCTAAGCCTACTACAACAAATGGAATAGAATATGTAAAGAGCTCCTTATAAAGCGAGAAAAAAGATTTCGTTGTTTGTGGTATACTTGCCATTTCTTTTTTCTTTAAGTGCCTTCTCCTTCTCATATAATACGCACTTAAAACAGTTAATCCACCTACAGCTCCCATAAAGGCACCGAACGTTGAAATACCAACTGCTAGCGAAACAGAAGCTTTTAAAACATATAAAACGACAAAGCTTCCTATTAAAATGGTTAAAACCCGAAAAAATTGCTCCACAACTACACTTAATGCAGAAGGCCCCATCGATTGGAATCCTTGAAAGAAGCCCCTTAATAAACTCATTACTGGAACAAGTATTAACGCAAAACTTACAATTCGAATATTAGTAGTAACCGCTCCTACACTATTCCCCGTTTGATCATTCCCATCGATGACAAGTTTAGCTAAATGCGGAGCTAGCATATATAACGTAAAACACGAAATGACTCCCATTATAAACATAAACACGATTCCACTTTTCAACACTCTCTTAACCGTATGATAATCATTCAGTTGATCATATTTTGATACCATCTTTGAAACAGCTAGCGGTAATCCCATTGTTGCTATGCTGAGCATGATGGTATAAGGACGATATGCATATGTGTATAGAACGTAACCACTCGTACCGACCATCGCTGTAAATGGTATAACATATATAAACCCTAACATTTTTGATATCATCGTTGCCATCGTTAAAAATATCGTTCCACGTATAAACGGTGACCCTTTCATCACATTCCTCCGCTACGCTTTATTATTACACATTATGGACAACTCCTTTTCTTTAGAACCGAAACAAACAAAAAAAGCCAATGAAAAATCATTGACTTTAACGCGCTGCTTTTTTCTTTTTGAAATACTTTAAACCAAAGTATAGAGCAATAAAAAGAACAGCTCCTATAATTATGTAATGTGTGTAATCAGATGCATACTCTTTAATTTGTCGCCAATTCCCACCAAGTTTTTCACCTAAGTATATAAATAGAATTGACCATGGAATGATCGCTACAACCGTATAAAGTGTAAATAGTTTTAATGGCATCTTAGCTAGTCCTGCTGGAATAGAGATCGCATGACGTACTACTGGGATAAAGCGCGCAGAAAATATTACACCTGCTCCATAACGCTTAAACCAACCTTCCGCTATGTCTAAATGATGTTTATTAATAAGTAGATATTTCCCATATTTCTCTACAACCGGACGCCCTCCGTAGTATCCAAGCCAGTATAAAAAGATTTGCGCTAAAGTACCACCAATCGTTCCGGCGATAACTGCACCCACAAAACTAATTTTACCATTTGCTACTAAAAAGCCAGCATACGAAAGTACAATTTCACTCGGGATTACTTCAATCATTAAAGCAAGAGCTACTCCAAAGTAACCTAAGCTTGCAAAAAATTGCAATAACTGATCTATTATGTTTGCTAACATGTTCTTTTTTATCTCCTTTTTTCTTCACATACCATCCCATTATTACATAAAGGCTGCAATCTGCCAATATCTTCATTTTAACAATATGTACAATTCAAGCAGGATTAATCTATTAATTTCTCTTTCTGCGGGTCTTTCATGTAGGCAAACATCTCTTTAATTTGGTCTTCTGTATTTCTAGCAATTGATAAATTAGGCAATTCATTTTCACCAAAAAACTCCACCTCTTCTGTTTCAATGCTAGTTTTCTTTTCTCCACCAATAATCTCACATCCAATGAAAATCTTATATACATGCGTCGCCGATGGAGATGGTTGATGTTTTTCTTTATCAAATATAGCTAGTAACTTAAAATGATCTACCTCATAACCAGTCTCTTCGAAAACTTCTTTTGCTGCAACTTCGGTTGGCGTATAACCGACATCAGCCCATCCACCTGGCAATGCCCATTTCCCATCGCTTTTTTCTTTCACAAATAATAACTTTTCATTTTGAAAAACAACAGCTCTTATATCAACTTTAGGTGTTTGATAGCCTGTCTCACTTGCAAATAATTTCTCTACGACTTCCCAATCTGTTTTCGTGTAATGTGACATCATTGAAATAGAAATATCTCGTAATTGCTGGAAACGCTCAATATCATACACATCCTTAGAATACGTTAAACCCGCTTGAGCTATAGATTGTATTTGTTTTACCCAATCAATCCATTTAATCGTCATATATCCGCATCCCCATTCTCTATCAAATATATTACTTCATTTTCATTGATACATCTTTATTATACAAAAAAAAGAGATTGATAACGTTTCAATCTCTTTCAAAATTAATCCAATTCATGTAAGTGGTCTTGTATATACTTTCTTCTCTTATTTATATATTCATAAATCATATCAGCCTCTTGATCAAATGTTTCTAATTTTTCTTTCATGTATGGATCTTGTAGTAAATATGGACGAATCAATTCACACAACCCTTCTACTTTCGGCCTCATAAACGAAACTGTAAATTGATCTTCTAATATTTCTTCTAAAATACTTCGATACTGCTTTCTAAATACAGGTATGTCTAGCAATCTTGCACTCAACGTATTATACCCTTGAATGCGAATATATTCATGATTAAGCGGTCTCCCTTGTACATCTCGCCCCCAAGTCGCATCATAATCCCACGGTATAACTTCAAATAAATTTGTTTCATCGTTATGATATAGTGCATAGTTATGAACAAAACCATCAAAGTTTTGCGTAAAAATAACTCCTGCTAACCATCGTAAATATTTATCTACATGTAGAAACTTCCCAATTTCTTTTTCATAGGCTTCCCTCGTCAAAGTATTCGCTTGAAATACAAATTCACTCAGTTGTTCTTCACTATTTTCATTCGAATATTTAAATTCATAACCCGCAAAGAGCTCTGTCTTAACATCTTTATCTCGTTCACTCATTAATGAAAAATTCGCATCATCATCTATTGCATAATAAATAGAACCACTCGGTAATCCTCTATTTTTTAAAAAATTTTCATCAACCGATTCTAACTGTAAGTACACACCTTGAATTTGACCATTAATTTTTATAAATACATGTTGTGATTTTGGCGAAAGTACACCAATATCATGAAAAAAATCTAAAGATAATTTATTTCTTATGAGAGACGGATCCATAAACTCCGAATTCAAATGAAACTCTTTCGCACCTTGAAATTTTTTAGGCTTATAAAACATAACATGATAAGACTTTTTCTCAAATTCCCGAATATGAGCTCCTCGGTATACGATATCAATATCATACTTCTTTTTTCCATAAGTTAATTTTGCTGGCACTGGACTATCTGACCAAATGTCCTTTTTCAATTCCACTAAGTACATTGGATGAACAAAAAAATCATATGAAGGCAGCATGTTTTCTCATCCCTTCTCAGTTCTCTTCATTCAATGTATGCGCCTTGTCTTGTCCATACATCCGCAATCATCTATTTATATAAAATTACACTCTTGTCCTGTTCAGAAAGATGCCTACATACATATCATGTTAAGGAAAAAGAATACCTTTTCACTTTAATACATGATAAGGAGGATTTCTATGAAACGTGATATTAGAAAAGCTGTTGAAGAAATCAAAAGTGCTGGGATGGAGGATTTCTTACACCAAGATCCAAGTACTTTTGAGTGCGATGATGATTGCACTACAAAAATAGAGTGTAACGAAGATTGTAAATGCCCAAGAACAAGATGTACTCGCGTGAAACATTGTACGTTCGTTACAAAATGTACTCACGTTAAAAAGTGGACATTTGTTACAAAATGTACTCGTGTTCGCGTGCAAAAATGGACGTTCGTTACGAAAGTAACGCGTAGAAAAGAATGCGTTTTAGTTACAAAACGTACTCGTAGAAAGCATTGTACATTCGTTACAAAATGTGTACGCTTTGAAAAGAAATTTTACTGGACTAAACGATGTTACTGTAAAAAATGCGAATTCTTCCCTAATGGACACGGTGGCTCTTGCGACGATTCGTGTGATGACGGAAAGAAATGGAACGATTGCAAAGATGGCAGACATAAATTCCCATCTTGCAAAAATAAGAAATTCGATCACTTCTGGTATAAAAAACGTAACTGCTAGTTTTTATACCACCCAAAAAAAGGCCGTTTTGCGGCCTTTTTTACATTTATTGAAAGTGACTTATATCTGCAAATTGTTTCACTTTACCAATACCCTCTTCAAATTCTATTATGCTCAAACTGGCACTATGCATAAATGGATCATCCCACACATTTTCTATTTCAATTCCCGCGAAATGCCCTACAAGTAATTTTGCTGCTGCCGCATGAGACACAATCAATATATTTTGTCCTTTATGCTTCTCTAAAAGAAGCTGCATCCCTTCAATTACTCTTTCATAAACGTCCTCAAAATTTTCGCCTGATGTTGACTGAAAAAGATGTGGCTCATTCCAAAACAGATGTACTTCTTCTGGAAATTGCTTTTCTATATCCGCGATTGTTTGTCCTTCCCATATACCCATGTTGATTTCATAGAAATGCTCATCCGCTATAATGGGTATATCACGTTCCCCCTTTATTAACTCTGCCGTATGAAGTGTTCTTTCGCTCGGACTACTATAAATCGCATGGATTGGTAAATCTTTCATTCGATTTCCTAATTGTTTCGCCTGAACTATACCATTTTCAGTTAAAGCAGAATTTTTCCGTCCCTGCATTCGCTTCGCTACATTCCACTCTGTTTCACCATGCCTTGTTACATATATAGTTGTTTTCATTTCTTACTCCCCCTCACCATGTTGGTCGTAATTCCCACGGTTCAACTCTCCCTACAATCCACTCCGCTCGTTTACTTTCAATCCCTTTTATAATTCCATCAGCTATCTCTTCATGAGTAAGCCATCTTCCATATGTATCTTCTAAAATAAAACCTAAAATAATTCTATGATAAATACATCGCGTACTCCCTATTTTTTGTGCAGGCATACGTGATGCTTTACTACCTAAAATATGAAATAAACTATATGTTTTAGACGACAAATCTAGTTCTTTACAAATATTTGATAGTGCATGCTTTGCACTTGTGTGTACCCATGCAACAACTAATGTGATCGGGCCATTTTTCTTAATTGTACTTTTAATAGCTAGCTTTACATCTTCATCATTATGATAATCTAACGAAAGGCATGTAATATTTTCTGGTGCAGAACTCATTCGCTTAACATTTTCTAATTTCACTTCATCTCGTCCAATAATAGAAACATAAAATCCTTTCTCACAAAGCCACATAGAAACTTTCTTTAGCATTCCTGTCCCACCAATTACAAGTGCATGCAAATGCTATCCCTCCCTAATAAAATGTCATATGAGGTTTCTCATCTCTATAATAATTTAAACGGTCTTGCAGTGTCCCTGAGTGAAACTCAAATTTATGACCGTCAGGATCAACAAAGTATATAGATTCGCAATCTCTTACATCACGTTCTCTTCCTTGTAAAATATGAACATCATTTTCTTCTAATCGCTGTATTAGACATTTAAAGTCTTCTTGTTCAACAGAAAATGCAATGTGCGTATAAGATTGATGAATCTCATTTCTCGGAATATGCGTCTCTTCATTAAGCGCTATCCATACTCCACATATGTTAAAATAAGCTAATTTTCTTCCTTTAACTAATAATTCTCCTTCTAATACTTTTTCATAAAACATAATAGAGTTTTCTAAATTAGATACCGAAAAACAAATATGATTGATTCCTCTTAACAACTATAATTCCTCCTTATACAAATAAAAGATGAGCGAAAATTCACTCATCTTTTATTATACTATTTTTTTGTAATATATGCCCATTTATAACTGAAGTCCCCGCCAAACGTATGGTTAGCAATGCCTTTTACAAATGGCTTCTCTAAATAAGCTGTACTTTGTTGGTACGTAGGAGAAATTGCTGCGTCTTGACCAATTAAGATTTTTTCAGCTTCCGCAAGTGCATTCCAGCGTGCTTTATCATCTTTTAATAGCTCTCCTTTTGATTTCGCTACTAAATCATCATACTTCGGATTAGAATAATCCATTTCATTAAATGAGCTTCCAGTAACAAACATATCAATATAAGTCATTGGATCCGGATAATCAGGGCTCCATGCAGATAATGAGAATTCATATTGGAATTTCTTTTCTAAATCTAGCTTCTGCTTGTATGGTTGCTGTTTCAAATTCACTTTAATACCAGGCAAGTTTTTCTCTAGTTCTTCCTTAATAAAGTCGCCTACTTTTTTACGGCTACCGTTATCATCGTTTAGTAATTCAACCGTAATTGTATCTTGACCAAGCTCTTTCTTCGCTTCTTCCCATAATTTTTTTGCTTTCTCTGCGTTATCTTTACTATCACGGAAGTTTTTATTTACAGAGCGGAAATCTTTTCCATCCGGACCTGTCGTGAATTTTTCAGGTACTAAGAAATATGCTGGCAATGAACCGTCATTTAAAATGACATCAGCAATTCCTTTTTTATCGTATGCTAAATCAATCGCTTCACGTACTTTTTGGTTTTTAAATGTTGCATTTTTTTGGTTAAAACGTAAGAAATATATGCGCGGGTCTAACTTCGTTTTAAATTCATCTGGTTTATTCTTTTTATATTTATCAACAAATTCAGAAGTTAAAATAACTCGATCTGCTTGATCACTATCATATAAATTTACTCCCGTGCTTGTTTCCTTCACAATACTTACATTAATTTCGTCTAACTTTACAGTATCTTTATCCCAATAATTAGGATTTTTCTTTAACTGATAATTTTGTTCATGTTTCCATTGACTCATTGTAAATGGTCCATTATATACTAATTTATCTGCTTCTAATCCGTATTTATCTCCTTGCTCTTTCACATATTTTTCATTTAATGGGAAAAATGTAGGGAACGACGTAAGCTCAAGAAAATAAGGTGCTGGTTGCTCTAATTCTACTACCAACGTTTTATCATCCTTCGCTTTAACACCCAGTTGATCTAATGGTAATTCTCCTTTATTTACTTTCTGTGCATTTTTCACATCAAATAAAATGAATGCATATTCTGCCGCTGTTGCTTTATCTAATGTACGTTGCCATGCATATACAAAATCTTGTGCTCGAACTGGATCACCATTTGACCATTTCGCATCACGTAATTCAAATGTATATGTCTTTTTATCTTCACTAATCTTCACATCTTTTGCCATACCTGGTGTTGGTTTATTATCTTTATCTAGACGATATAAACCTTCCATTGCATTTACAAATACACGGAAAGATACAGAATCCGTTGATTTAGATGTATCCATTGAAGGAATTTCAGCTGTTTCTAGCAAATTTAAAACTTGTTTATCGGCCATTCCCTTATTCGATTCTTTCTTCGTTGTCGAAGCCTTCTCACCATTCCCACACCCTGCAACCAATACACTCGTCGTTAACGCAAGTGCAGCAATTGTTGTTGTCTTTCTCTTCATTCTTCCTTCCCCCAATCTATATGTATAAGTTAAATCCTATATAATATATTTTATTATACAAAAAATTCTGATTATTTTAAATATTTATTTTAACAAACATAGAAAAAAGCGATCGGAAATTTCTTTCCAGCCGCTTTCTTGAATAGCATTTACTTGTAATCCATCCTCTATATCAAATGGATTTTGAACTTTAAATATTTCTTCCATTAGCTTCAAAAACTCTTCTTCAGTTTTAGATTCACCATTAACCATAAATGAGTATGGTTCCACTTCACCTAATTTATAATCGACAACAAATTGAATCTTCACCTTTTGTCTTGGCGTTCCGGTGTTATATCCTTGGAATTCTACTAATTCTAACCCTTCCGTTCCACGATAATATATCCAACCTGAATTTTGAAAATAATTTTCGAAAGATTCACCTATTGAAAAGAAAGGATATTCATAAAGCGAGCTTGTACGAACCTTTTGAATAACGTCTCGATCAGTCGGAAAAAAGAAATGACTAAAAAATATGCTAGCAACTGCTAAAATAGTAACAATTGTCGCTCCCATTTTGCTCGTTCCGCCGCTATCATTGATTAGATAGTTTTCAACTGATTTATCTTTTATTTCTCTTGCTTTTATTCGGTATATACGTCTTTCCGCAAATTGATAGTACAATCCATTTGCAAAAATCCCCATTCCAAACAGAATAAAAATGAGTAATAAAAACGTAAGAGGCACCATATTAATGATTGGCAACGCTACATTAAATCCCATATAATACGAAAATGCATCACACGCTACTAATAACAACATAAATAAAGCAGCTGGTACATAATACATACGATATCCTAGCCAGCCTATATTGAAAATAGCAGCCCAACCATTCCAGCTCCACCTAGCAATCCGCTTATTCTCAAGCTCCCATTTCCTTTTGTAATACGGATATTGTCTCCCTACATATACTTCTAGTTCTTTATCTATTAACGAGCTACCTTCATCTTGTTCATTATCCAAGTTTCGCTGACAACTTGCACAATTTAACTGTTCCTCCTCGCAAGGTTGCCCACAATTTATACATTTCAAAACAATCCCTCTTCCCATCCATACGTCATTTCAAAATACCTTCGTGTTTTAATAACCACTCTTTCCTCCATAAACCACCAGCATATCCAACAAGCTTTCCACTCTTCCCTATTACACGGTGACATGGAACAATTATTGAAATTGGATTCCGACTATTTGCCCCTCCTATTGCCCGTACAGCTTTTGTATTTCCAACTTTCTCTGCAATATCTAAATATGAAGCACTTACGCCGTACGGAATAGTATAAAGTGCATCCCATACATTTTTTTGAAATGCTGTTCCCTCCGCAGACAGCGGGACCGTAAACTCTTTTCTTTCCCCTTTAAAATATTCATCTAACTCATTTATACATTGTTCTATCATTTCATTTTTATTTTCTTCTTGTCGTTCATCAACAAATATAACAGACGTAATTCCTTCTTGATTCGCTGTAATTTCAAGCAAACCTACTTCGCTTTCATAATAAGCCTGGTACATATGCCATCCTCCAATTCAGTTCATATTAGTCATTGTAACACGAATATACAAAATTTTTCGTATAAGCGTTTTATTAGAGAAACAAAAAAGAGAATGATACAATGTAAGAAAATTCAATCTAGGAGGCTATTGGATGAATTCCGAACTTTTTTCACCTTATACAATTAAGGACGTTACATTAAAAAACCGGATTGTTATGTCACCTATGTGCATGTATTCATCGGAAAACGGGAATGGCCAAGTAACGAATTTCCATCTCATTCATTATGGAACAAGAGCTGCCGGTCAAGTTGGTTTAGTTATGATTGAAGCAACAGCCGTGTTACCTGAAGGTCGAATTTCAAATAAAGACTTAGGCATTTGGGATGACAACCTAATTGAAGGCTTACATAAAACGACTACTTTTATACATGATAATGGTGCAAAAGCTGCCATTCAACTCGCTCACGCCGGAAGAAAAGCAGAATTAGAAACAGATGCGTTAGCTCCTTCAGCCATTCCATTTAATGAAACAATGAAAATGCCAATAGAAATGAGCAAACACCAAATTAAAGATACTGTATTAGCTTTTCAGCAAGCTGCTGTACGATCAAAACAAGCTGGATTTGATGTTATTGAAATACACGGTGCTCACGGTTATCTTATTAATGAATTTCTTTCTCCGCTTTCCAATAAGCGGACTGATGAATATGGTGGTTCACCTGAAAACCGCTATCGTTTCTTACGCGAAATCATTGACTCGATAAATGAAGTTTGGGACGGGCCGTTATTTGTCCGTATTTCAGCAAATGATTATCATCCTGACGGGTTAACAGTTCAAGATTATGTTCAGTATACAAAGTGGATGAAAGAACAGGGAATAGATTTAATCGATTGTAGTTCTGGCGCAGTTGTACCAGCACATATTGATGTGTATCCCGGTTATCAAGTACAATATACCAAACATATTAAAGAGCATGCTAACATTGCAACTGGTGCAGTTGGATTGATTACGACCGGAGTACAAGCAGAGCAAATTTTAAATAATAACGAAGCAGATTTAATTTTCATCGGACGTGAATTACTTCGCAATCCGTATTTTCCGAGAATAGCGGCCAATGAACTTGGCTTTGAATTGCAAGAACCTCACCAATATAAGCGAGCACCAGGAAAAATTCATACGAATAAATAAAACCGAGAAGTCATTCTTCTCGGTTTTATTTATTCTATCGTTGTAATTTCATTTGAATTATAAGTATGGATACCCGATTCTTCTCGCAGCGCGGTTATATACATCCCTTTCGCCACATCTTTAGCTGAAATTGGTTTATATTTTTTGAAAGCTCCTTTAAAGATAAACGGAATAATACGAGATAACTTTTCAGCCATTCGTTCGCCGAAACGAAATTCTTGTCGATTTCCTACTAATAATGATGGTCTAAAAATGTGAATACCACCAATCACTAACTTTTGCAATTCTTCTTCCATTTTTCCTTTCACTTGTGAATAAAAGAAGAATGATTTAGGATTCGCTCCCATAGAAGACACGACAAGGAAATTTTGTACCCCTTGTTTTTCAGCTAAACACGCAGCCCGTAACGTATATTCATAATCTACTTTTTTAAAATTTGCTTTTGTTTTTGCTTTTTTTATTGTTGTTCCTAAGCAACTAAAAACATCATCCACAGCAAAGAACTCTTTATATTCCTCTAATACCGAAAAATCAACTTGTTTCTGCTGTAACTTCTCATGTTGCAATTGCATTGGCTCTCTTACAAAAATAGTAACCGAATCGTAATAATCTGATTCAAGTAATAGACGCGTTATCTCTTGTCCAACTAAACCACTTGCACCAAGTATTAACGCTGTTCGCTTATTCATATATGCATATACCTCTTATTTTACTTTTCTCTCCTTCAGTAAAATACAACCTTTAGGAGTTTCCTGCTCTTATTTTACCACAAGTAAAACACTATGCGTACGCATAGTGCTTTACTCACTCTTTTTTCTCATCTCTCTCTTGTAATTTCGTTATTGTTGTAGCGTCCCCTAAATTACTTATTAATCTTCTTAAAAAAATTAATACGAAAGATAATGGCAATACTACCGCTAATATTAATAAAATAGCTTCCATTAAGTAACCCAAGCGCTCATCCCCCTCTTTACCTCCTTTTCAATATATGAAAACAGCGTTGTCACATATGCATGCATTTGCAAAAATAATACACCTATATTTGACAACTTTATAACAAAAACAAATCGGAATGATTATTATTTATTGCAACTTTATTAAAGATGTATTATACTAAGTTCGCAAACTAAAACGTAATTATTCCGTTTTGTATTAAAATGATATTTTTCTTCTATAATTGGGGAAAATATATCCGTAAAAAAGAAAAGAGGAGAACTTCATGCCTAAAAGATTGACTATATTTTCATTCTTACTTATTTTTACCTTAATTTTCGCTGGCTGCTCAAATAAAAAAGAAAGTAATGCCAAGAAAGATGGAAAGCTAACAGTTTATACAACGATTTTCCCACTTGCTGATTTCGCAAAGAAAATCGGTGGCGACTATGTAAATGTTGAAGCGATTTACCCACCTGGTGCAGATTCACATACATTTGAACCAAGTCAAAAACAAACAGTACAAGTTGCAAAAGCCGATTTATTTGTTTATAACGGCGCTGAATTAGAACCATTTGCTGAAAAAATGGAAAAAACATTACAAAAAGAAAATGTTAAAATTGTAAATGCATCTAAAGGTATTGAGCTTCGTGCTTCTACTGAAGAAGAGCATCATGATCATGGAGATGGCCATAAAGAAGATGAACATCATCACGATAAAGACCCGCATGTTTGGTTAGATCCTACTCTAGCAATGAAACAGGCAGAAAAAATTAAAAATGCACTTGTAGAATTACAACCTGAACATAAACAAGAATTCGAAAAAAACTTTGCAGCACTTCAAACTAAATTTACTGATTTAGACGATGGATTTAAGGCAGCTGTAGCGAACGCAAAAACGAAAGAAATTTTAGTTTCTCATGCTGCCTATGGTTACTGGGAACAACGATACGGCCTAAAACAAATTCCTATCGCTGGAATTTCAGCTTCTGATGAACCATCTCAAAAGCAGCTTGCTGACATTACAAAAACAGTAAAAGAACATAATCTAAAATATATTTTATTCGAAACATTCTCTACTCCAAAAGTAGCATCCGTAATTCAAAAAGAAACTGGTACAAAAGTTTTACGCTTAAATCACTTAGCTACTATTTCTGAAGATGATGCAAAAAATAATAAAGATTACTTCACTTTAATGGAAGAAAACGTAAATACATTGAAAGAAGCAACAAACTAATCCATTATATTTTCTAGGCAGCTGAATCTGTTATTCAGCTGCCTTTTTATGTATTTATCCTTGACTTGACCAAAATAACAAGTAAAATTATCCATATTAGCTTTAAAGCTATATTAATTTAGAAGGTGAGTTGGAATTATGAATCTTCACATTTGTGAAGTAACAGCAAAAAATTGGCGTTCAGTAGTTGCTTTAGACGTCGCAAAAGATCAGCAACAATTTATTGAAAGTAACGCGTTTTCTTTAGCAGAATCATTATATGAAGGAAACGGAACGTCAGTAGGTTTATATGATGGAGAAACACTTGTAGGATACGCAATGTATGGATGGTATTCAGTAAAACATAAAAGTGTATGGCTCGATCGCTTTATGATTGACCAACAATATCAAGGAAAAGGATACGCAAAACGTTTCCTTCGCTTACTCATTCAATTCTTACAAGAAAAATTTGAATGCAAAATAATTTACTTAAGTTTACATCCAGACAACAAACTTGCAATGGGACTGTATGAATCATTTGGTTTCCGCTTAAATGGGGATATTGATGATGAAGGTCCAGTTGTAGGTGTTGTAATGGAGTTACTAATAGACGAAAATACAAGCCTGTGAAAACAGGCTTTTTATTATACATTTATCAATTTTTAGTTTCTCCCCCTTATTTAATTCTGTTTTGCAATCTAATAGAATGCTCATAAAAAATAAGCCTGTAATTTACGCAGACTTATTTCACACACTCCTCGAAATGTTCTTGGAACCACTCTTTATTAATATCTCTTCCGATAAAAACTACTTCACTTACTCGCTCTTCGCCCTCTTGCCACTCTCTATCGTACGAAGCAGCAAATAACGTATGTACACCTTGGAAAACGATACGTTTATCTACTCCATCTATCGATAAAATTCCTTTGTAACGATATAAATATTCCCCTAGCTCTTGAACGACAGCTGACATCCACTCATTAAGCTTTTGTAAATCCAGCGGACGTTCTTCACGTAATACAAATGATTTCACACCTTCTAAGTGGTTATGTTCTTTATGAGGGTAAATTTGCAACGTATCTTTCGTTTTAAACGTTTGGATTTGTAATAAAGATGGTATATCTACCTCACAGTTAGTCGCCTCAATTAACTTTGCAGTCGGGTTAATTCCTTGAATTTCATGCAAGAGATTTTCTTTCTCATTCTCTTCAATTAAATCTAATTTATTTACTAAAACGACATCAGCAAACGCAATTTGCTCTTTTGCTTCTAATCCTTTTTCAAAATGTTTATGTATATGATAACTATCTACTACCGTTACAACACCGTTAATTTGGTAAGCAGATTGAATGACTGGATCTAAAAAGAATGTTTGAATAATCGGGCCTGGATTTGCAAGGCCAGTCGTTTCAATTACTAAACCATCAAAATCCATTTTCCCTTCCGCTTTTACGTCCAGTAACTGTTTTAAAGCAACGAGTAAATCTTCACGTACAGTACAGCATAAACAGCCATTTGTCATTTCCATAATTTCTTCTTCCACATTCATAATCAACTGATTATCAATGCCAATTTGCCCTATTTCATTTACAATCACCGCTAATTTCTTACCGTGATTTTCTGATAAAATACGATTTAATAATGTCGTTTTCCCAGATCCAAGAAAACCAGTTAATATTGTTACTGGAATCATTTCGTACATCTCCTTATAGCTATATGTTTCTACATTATAGCATATGAACACTCCCCCACTTAACAAAGCTTGAAGTGGGGGTTTCTAACGTTTCGACCTAACGGACGATTAACGTCAGGGGAGTTAACACATTAGCGAGCTGTTTCACGCCTAACCCCTCTATCCCATTTGTCCATGCATTTGGGATTACTTTTCGTAAAATGTTAGCCGCAGCATTTACATCTGCATTAATTAAAGTTTTATTTGCTGAACGATATATACCGCGCTTTATTCGTTTTCCTGAAAAAGTTGTATTTTGGTCATTTTCTCCATACGTTGGAATGAAGTCGTTATCCAGAAAACTTGCTTTCGATGTATATGATTCTTCAGTTACAACAACTTGAATGCCTACAGCATTTGCTTTGTATGTAATCATTTGAATCAGTAAATTATGCGGGATATGACAAAACGATTGGTTATTTCTTTTTCCCATATTCGTTTCTTGTTTCCAACTTTTGTTTTGACCAATAACGATTTTACAAACTTCTTCTTCTTGAGCTAGTTTTACGATGTGGTGACTAACTTTATGGAAGACGTCTTTTATTTTCAAGTAACGTTTTTGATGAAGTTTTTCTATCCTTTTAGAAGTAAAAGGTCCTTCATTCGTTTGTTTTCCATTTCTAAGAATGCTTGTAAAATGACTCTTCATTTTGTTGTAATATTGATTTATGCTTTTGACATGTTTGCCCTTAACAAGGACAGGTTTCATACCTGTGTTTGTTACGATGGTTGCAAGGTTATCAATCCCTAAATCAATACTCATATAACGAGCATTCTCTTCAATCATTTGTTGTTCAGAAGGAACATCAATTACCAATTCCACTACATATTCATTGTATTTTGGAATCACACGAACTTGTTTCAGTTTACCTTCAGTGAAACCTAGTTTCCCAATATTTAATTGCAATTTCGTCTTTGGAAACTTTAAAAATCTACCGTTTTTAATGATGCAATCTTGGTTTGTATACAGAATCTCTTTTTCAGAAGAACGAATATACTTTGGAATCCTAGGCATTCCATCATATTTGTTTGGATTCTTTTTATAGTCTTTTAAACTAGCAAAAAAAGATTTCCAATTTTGGAACAAACCTTTCATGATGGACTGGCTACATTGCGTAGGCAAAGCTCGATAATCATTTTGAATCATAGCCTTAAATAGTGCATCTAGAAAGTTGTAATCTACATAAGGTTTTTCAAAATTAGGTTCTGAAAACAAATTACATGTAATCTCTTTCTGTTCTTCTTTAGGCTTTACTTTCTCTTTTTCCAATTTCTTCCGATAGACAAGACGTTGTGTGTCATTCATCTTCCCAATATTTTTATGAATATTATCCAGAACTTCTTTTTGCAAAGGCTGCAACTCTTTTTCTTGTGTTAATCCAGTGTACACCTGGCGTATATAAAAGTTTGTGGTGTTGTACATATTCTTAGCGTTATGACAACATTCTTGAAAATAAGAATACATACGATGCCCTTTTTTTATCCAGATTTGAAGAGTTTTATAGTTTGATGGATTTTCTTTTGCTATTTTATTCACCTCCTTGTTAAGGATATTATAGCAAAAAAAGAACATACGTTTCCGTTTTTTTCTCAAAAATAAAATATTCCTTTCGATTCACCTCACCACCTTCATTTACGTTTAGAGATGGGAGTCCTCTCGAAAGGCATGATAGAAAAAATCGTTTTTATAGCAAAACATATTTATTGTCTGTACACCTAATTAACTATATAATAACATGTAGTAAGAAAGCCTTTTCAAAACATTATTATTCATCAAGGGGGTACTTATAATGGATCGAGTTCAAATGGCTGAAACGCTAGAATTTTCTCGTATTATTCAAGGATTTTGGCGTTTAGCAGAATGGAATATGACGAAACAAGAATTACTTTCTTTCATTGAAGATTGTATGGATATGGGAATCACTACTTTTGATCACGCTGATATTTACGGCGCATATACGTGTGAAGGGTTATTTGGCGAAGCTTTACAATTAAAGCCTTCCTTACGAGAAAACATGCAAATTATTACAAAGTGTGGAATCGCTCCCCCATCCCCGAAATTTCCAGAGCGATATGTTGCTCACTACAATACTAGTGCAGAGCATATTATGCAAAGTGTAGAAGCATCACTTAAAAATTTACATACAGATTATATTGACGTATTACTTATTCATCGTCCCGATCCTTTTATGGATCCAAATGAAGTGGCAAAAGCATTTTCACAATTAAAACAAGAAGGGAAAGTTCGTCACTTCGGTGTATCTAACTTCTTACCTTCACAATTTAATATGTTAAGTTCGTACTTAGATTTCCCGCTTATTACGAACCAGATTGAAGTTTCTGCATTGCAGCTTGAGCATTTTGAAAAAGGGACAATTGATTTATGCCAAGAAAAACGAATCAATCCAATGATTTGGTCACCTCTTGCTGGTGGGGAGATCTTTACTGGTCAATCAGAACGCGCCGTACGTGTACGTGAAACTGTGCAAAAAGTTGCTACTGAGCTAGGTGTTTCTAGTATAGATACGGTTATGTATGCTTGGTTACTTGCTCATCCAGCTAATATGATACCAATCGTTGGCTCTGGTAAATTAGATCGCGTAAAAACTGCCGCTCTTGCTACAAAAGTTAACTTAGACCGTCAACAATGGTTTACAATTTTCGAAAGCTCTAATGGACATCCTGTACCATAATGCATAAAAAGAAGAGCTGTTTTCTTACAGCTCTTCTTTTTCATATGTATTTCTAGTCATGGCAAATACACACATATCTCTTAATCCGTTTCCATCTACCGCAACACTCGCACTTTCTAACGTACCTTCTAACTTAAAACCTAATTTCTCAGGTATCGCTCTACTCTTCTTATTGAAAGAATCACAACGAATTTCTACACGATTTGCTTTTAATTCAGAAAAAGCGTAATCCGTTATACCTTTCGCAGCCTCTACCATATAGCCTTTTCCGCTAAACCTTGTATCAATCCAATATCCGATTTCAAATTGAGGTATATTCCAATTAATACGATGTAATCCGGCTGAAGCAATAAATTCACCTGTTTCTTTCGAAAATACTAGTAATCTTAAATCCTCACGTTGCAAAAATTGAATATGTGATTTTCTAATACTTTCTTCTACTTCTTGCTCTGTTTGCTCTTTTTGTGCAAACACCATCCAAGGTTTTAGTTCTTGTATTGAAGCCTGAATTGCATCATATACAACTTTACCATCTCCTGGTTTCGGCATTCGAATAAAAAGTCTGTCAGTATAAAATTCAGAAGGAAAATCGAATAATAACGGATTCACTGTAAACACTCCCTATATTTCTTTTATATATAATAATATCCATCTGAAGTTATATAGTAAAGAATTTTCTGAATTGAAAACCTTTTACTCATTCACTTCCACCGCTACACGAATTCCAGATTCAATCGCACCTTGAATCCATCCGTGATATAGCGTTGTATGATCTCCAGCGAAGAATATTCTCCCCTCTGGTTTGACAATCGCTGGTTGCAGCTCAGATTCTTGACCTGCTTGAAAAAGTGCAAATCCTCCAAGCGCATACGGATCCAATGTCCAGCTTTTTGAAATTCCAGATATGAACTCATCATACACTTGACCACCTAATATTGTTGCTAAGTTGTGTAATGCGTAATAAATACGATCCCCTTTTGATAAACCATCCCATAACAACGCGTCATAAGACCATGTATAGCTACCTAACATCATAGCCGGTCCTTTCTCCCCAATTCCATAACTTGGATAATAGGCATAACGAATTGGCAAATCTGTTATAATTCTGCCACCTAATTGTCCTTGTTCTTCCCAAAATCGGCTTTTAAATTGAATTCCTATTTTCGTCGCAGGCATATAATGTAATTCACGAATTGCTTTCCATTTTTCATGAGATATAGAATCAAACGGATCTACTTCTACAAAACGCATTGTCGAAAACGGAATGGTAACAATAACTAAATCTCCTGTAATACTACTATATTCAAAAGTTTCCTCGTTCCGATAGAAAGCTGTCACACCATTATCGTGTTGATGTAACTTCATTAATTTTTGATTATATATAATATTCTCTTCTAATTGCGGTAAAAATGACTTTGGCAATCTATCATTCCCGCCCACAATTTCACAAAATCCGCTCTCCTCTTGCATAATGTATAGAAAGCGTAAAGTCTCTACAAACGACCGTTCCAAAAAACCTTCTAAATCTAATAAAACACCAATCATCTCAATTGTTACTGGCGAAAAGTAAGTATTATACTGATAAGGATGATACTTTAAAAATTGTCCAGTAGAGTATCTCCCAAAATCCTTTACAACAATATCCCAATTTTTTTCTGGGTTCTTTTTTATAAAATTTATAATGGGCTGTACCGCTAACAATAATAATTCCTCTGACGTTTTTCCAACTTCATTCATTTCCACAGGATATCTTAGAATACTTGGATCTTTTTCATATTGTTTTAACGTCGTTTTCCGTCCATTTACGTATATAATATCCGTCTCATTCCTATTAATAAAAGGACTCACCTGTAGCCCAAATTTTCTTATATATGCCATCGTTAATGTATGCGAATACGGAATTCTCATTGCTCCAACATCTAAATATAATCCGGTATCTTCCATTCTCACTGTTTCAATACGGCCACCTACCCGGTTATTTGCTTCAAAAATTTTCACATCATGTCCTGCAGCCTTTAATAAAGATGCTGAAACTAACCCAGCCATACCAGCTCCCACTACAATAATCTGTTTTGGGCTTATCGTCTTCTTCAATCCTTTATCTATAACTTTTAACGCTTCATCCATTTCAGTGTTATACATTATATCTTTCTGCACAATTCCACCCCTTACTTCATCAAATGGACGTTAGTGGTTTAGTGCATTTTATTCATAAATCCCCATAAACATAACACCATTGCAATTTGAATATTCACTAAAAGTACATAAGAGACAGATCTCACTTTTCTTTATACTTCGTATAATATAGCAACTACAAAGAAGGAGTGGTTAAAAATGAAACATACTTATGACTACGATGCTACAAAAAAACATTTAGAATTAAAGAAACAAAACTTATGTAAAAAACTTAGCAATATGACACTATCTGAAAAAGAACGTGAACAACTAAAGCGTGAAATTGACAACTATGAATATATTTTAAATCTAGTCGAAATGAATCATTATGAACGCGGATTTTCTCGTTAAAAGCGGAAATAAGATTATCCGCTTTTCATTTTGAGCATTTCACTACGCATTTTTCATAAGTAAATATATAATAGGATGTACATTAAGATTGAGAGGTATATTCTATGATCAAGTTAAGTGTATTAGACCAATCACCTATTTCAGATGGTAGCACAGCAGCCCAAGCTTTTTCACATACAGTTACGCTTGCACAAGAAGTTGAAAAACTCGGATTCACACGTTTTTGGGTATCCGAACATCATAATTCCGTAAGCTTAGCTGGTTCAAGTCCAGAAATACTTATTTCTCATATTGCCGCAAAAACGGACCGTATTAGAGTCGGTTCAGGTGGTGTTATGTTACCGCATTATAGCCCATATAAAGTTGCTGAAAATTTCCGTGTTCTAGAAGCATTGTATCCGAACCGCATCGATCTCGGTGTTGGTAGAGCACCTGGTGGTATGCCAATAGCAACTCGCGCACTTCAAGAAGGGAAAATGGTCTCACTTGATCAATATCCAGAACAAATTGCAGACGTTGCAATGTACTTACATGATCAAGTACCAGAAAACCATCACTATGCAAACTTAAAAGCCACTCCAGTTATCCCAACGTCTCCTGAAATGTGGATGCTCGGTTCTAGCGGAGAGAGCGCTAAAATCGCTGCAAACAACGGAGCTTCTTTCGCATTTGCACAATTTATTAACGGCTTCGGAGGCCCTGAAGTTATGAGGGCTTACCAAGAACAATATGAGCCTTCATTTTTAGGAGATAAGCCTAATTCAATCGTTGCCATCTTTGTTATATGCGGAGAAACAAATGAAGAAGCGGAAAAAATTGCTTCTAGTTTAGATCTATCAATCTTATTATTAGAGCAAGGAAAACGAACTACTGGTACACCTTCTATTGAAACTGCTCAAAATTATTCATACAGCGCTTATGATTTATTCCGTATAAAAGAAAATCGTCAACGTATGATTGTTGGTGATCCGTCTTCTGTAAAAGAAAAAATAATAAACTTAAGCAAAGCATACAATACTGACGAATTTATGATTGTCACGATTACTCATCAATTTGAACATAAATTAAATTCTTATCGCTTACTAGCAAATGCTTTTAATTTATAATTCTAAAAAGAGATGCATCACATGTGATGCATCTCTTTTTCTTACTACTTATTGTTTTCATTTCCTATATATTCAATAGCTTCTTTTAATAGCTCTTCAAAGTTAATAGGATAATCATGATCTAAGTCAGGCACAACTTTATACTTATGTTCTATATTTTTCTCTCTTAATAGTTGTACAAATTGCTGCGTGGATTCGAAACAATCTTCATCTTGATCCCCGCATACTATATATCCTTTTATATGTTTATCCTTCAGCACTCTTAGCAACTCATCCCATTCTTCAATCTCGGGAAGCCATGGTGCCATAAAAACAAAACCATCTACATTTATATCTTGTTGTAAAATCGTATATAAAGCTACTCTCGCCCCTGCAGAAAAACCACCAATGATTACACTTTCTACTGTATGATTTTCTATAAACTTATTGTAATGCTCTTTTAATTCCTCTTTCCCTCTCTCTATGTCCTCCCAAACAAATCCATCTGAAAACTCAATTTGTGAAGACTGTGGTAAAGCTAACATATAATCTTGTATCAAAACAGATTTCCAATATGGTTCTACTATTTGTATATTTTCTTGGTTACCATGCAATGTAAATAGTAGATTTCCCTCTTTCTTACTGTATATATATTTCACATCTGGTCTTTCCTTTTTATGTGCTAATTCTTCTCTTTCTTTACATAATTGCACCATTGTATGAAATTCTTCAAATTTATGTAGTGATTTTAAATCTTCATCGGAAATTAAATACTCATTTCCATACCAGAATCCCTTTTCTATAATGGCCTCTCTCATTAAATGTAATGCTTCTTTTTCAAGTCCCGATGCACTTGCGAGTGCATACTTAAAATTATATATTTGCGCCTCATTCCCTATTACACCTGTAGCGTTTTCCATTATATAATTGTACGCTTCAAAACTTCCTTTATTTGCATAACAACGTAACGTTTCATTTAATAATTGAATGTAAGTCATACTATTTTTCATGTACCAATTCCCCCGCAACTTTTTATAATATTTATTTTGCGAATCTTTATACCACTTTGTATAACCCACGCTAACAATACCTTATTCTCAAAATGATGCTTAATAGTTGCTCTTCCCTGTCCAATACATTTAGTATAAATAAGAATAGACTGAAAAATCAATATTTTAACAAACAAAAAAAGACAACAATATATGTATTGTTGTTTTCATTACGTCTACCCACTCTTTTGTTTTTTTCTATCTGGTTTACTTGAAACTAAATAATGTTTTTCTGAAATATATAAGTCTCTTTTTAAGCTACGATTTAAGTAAGGTCCTAATTTCATTCCACATATGAGGCGATCTTCGCTACCTTCAACAATTGGGAACATTTCTTTTTCTGTTACGTATTGATCTACTGCCTTTTGTACGACATCAATTTCTTTCACTAGGTTTAAATTTTCTGCTGTATGTTCAAATACCTCAAGCGTTTCCTTCGTTATGAGAAAATCATTTGTTGGAAATGCAGGTAAATACGGTTTTAACAAATCATAATTTACTGTATAATCTTCATTTACTAATACTGTATAAACGATATTAGCATTCGTTTCTAAAAACTGAGCCATCGCTTGTTCTAATTCATCTTTCGTAATTTCCCGCTCTTCTTTTCCAGTTCTGAAAAAGCGAAACATCGCATCGCCTCCTTTTTACTATATTATAGCATAAAAGAAAACTGAAAAATCATAAAAAACCCATTGAAATAATTTTTCAATGGGTTTTTTTATATTTTTTATCGTTATTTTAAGAATGCACTTAGCATCCATACATGTTGTTCTAATGTTGTATGAATTGCTAACAGCATGTCAGCTGATGTTTCATCGCCAGCTTCACCCGCAACTTCCATACCTTCTTTTAATTCTTGAATAAGTGCAGAATAATCATTCACTAATGTTTGCACCATTTCTTCTGCAGATTCTTTGCTTGTCCCTTCGCTGACACTAGATGTTGCAAGATATTCTTTCATTGTCGCTAATGGTTTACCTTCTAAAGCTAAAATACGTTCTGCTAACTCATCAATATACGTTCCAGCTTCATTATAAAACTCTTCAAATTTCTCATGTAATGTAAAGAAGTGTGGCCCTGTCACATACCAGTGATAATTATGTAATTTAACATATAACACATTCCAGTTTGCTACCTGCTTGTTTAATACTTCAACAACATTTGTTTTCGTACTCATACAATCACTCCTCTTATCATTTTGTAATGTTTATCTTTTAATAACTTAATTACATTTTACCATACATTCCCTTTCCTTTCGAACAATTGGCTTATATGTAACAAAGTTTTAACACCTTTAATGCTTCCCTAATATCATTTAATTCATGTATTTTTTCAACCACTTCATACGTCTAATTGTCCAAGCTCATACATATGCATAATAGTACATCAAGCTCATCATAGTAGAAAGAGGGATAACATGGACAATCAACAATGGCAAGTAGCAAAGAAAGTAGCTGCTACTTATATCGGAACTGTCGTTGGAGCTGGATTTGCTACTGGACGAGAAATTGTTGAATTTTTCACAGTGAATGGATTATACGGGACAATTGGCATATGTGTAAGTGGATTTTTTTTTATTTGGCTTGGCACAAAGATGATGTTACTTTCATCACAAATCGGGGCATTTTCAGCGCAAGAATTTAACAAATATTTATTTGGGGATGTATTTGGGAATGTTGTAAACACATTATTATTACTCGTTTTATTCGGCGTAACGAGCGTTATGTTATCAGGGGCTGGTGCAGTATTTGAAGAGCAACTTCGCTTACCAAGACAACTCGGTATTCTCATTACAGTTATCGCTTGTCTCATTATAAGTAGCCGCGGGTTACAAGGTGTTTTTGAAGTAAATACACTTGTCGTACCTATTATGATGATTTTTATTATCGGACTTGCTATTACAACCTTTTTTCACGGTACACCTCCTATTAATAACACTATTCCTGCAGAGAGCTGGAATATGAAATGGATTACTAGCCCTATTACATATGTCGCCTTAAACCTTTCTCTCGCCCAAAGTGTTCTCGTCCCATTAGCCAGTGAAGTAAAGGATCGAAAAGCCATTTTTTTGGGTGGGATTTTAGGTGGTGCTGGACTTTCTTTAATTTTATTATGCAGCCATTTAGCAATCTTATCAGTCGATCAATTTTATCAATATAACATCCCAATGGCTGAAGTCATAAGAAGATTTAATGCAACTTTTCACTTCTTCTTCGTTCTCATTATTTTCGGTGAAGTTTTCACAACTTTAGTTGGTAATGTGTTCGGAATGACAAAACAGATGCAATCTATTACTGGGTGGAAAAATCACAATATTATTTTCTTCATTTTACTAATTAGTTATTGCTTTAGTTACATCGGTTACAGTGACTTACTTCACATTCTATATCCTATCATCGGATGGGTAAGTATTGTTATACTTCCAATCATTGCGTTTAAACAACTTCAAAAAACATAAAAAAGCATCCATGTTATTGGATGCTTTTTTATGTTCATTCACAATCATCACATACTTCCCAGTACGGTCCCATTTCTAATGCTAAATACGGCTTTAACTGCAACCGAATCATTCGACTAGGCATGCGTTCTAAAACAAATTGAATACCTTCTTCATCTTCGTCTAATTCAACTTTTGAAATCGTAATTTTTTGCATAGTCGTAATGGGAATTCCATCTTTATATAAAGTGATTTTCACCTCATCGTATTCATTAAAATACAATTCGACACTCATTTGATTTTTCAGTATTTCATCACCAATTTTAAATGTATCATTTTGTTCTTGGATTATATATTTCCATCCGCCTCTATCTTCTTTCGGAGCTGTTTGAAATAATGTCTCCAAATCCTCGTATAGCATAAGATAACCCCTCTCTTACTAAAAAACGATGAGTATTTTATATACCCTTTATCTCTATCACTATCCATAGCTATTGTACCATATATCACCGTTCTTACCGTATTCATTTGCTTCATACACACTTATAAAATAACTAATTCTATCTCCATTATTATGTATATTACCTCATTACTCCATACACTCTTACAAGTTCAAATAACGACAGACTTTAATCCATGCAAATATTGTCTACTCTCCGCTTTTATTAGCTCACAGCATTCACACTTTTACATATAGTAAGACTACCACAAATAAAAAAGGAGAGTGACTTATACCACTCCCCTTAAAAGAACTTCCCTATAGCTGCTAAAACTAATACGATTATTAAAATTGCAAATAATAATGAGACAATGAAACTAAAAATAGGTAACGCTTTCTTTTCATTCTTCTTAAATAGTAACTTTAAACTAAGAAAAATATTTACTGGTACAAGTATAAAATAAAAATATTTAACAATTTGCACCGAGCTATTCGAAAGTGTTTTTAATATAAACACTTCAATTAGAAAAACAATAAAAAATGAAATACTTAGCCAAAATGAGACGTAACTAAGCCAAGAATGTCTTTTTGTCCCCCAATACACTCCCATAATACTCTCCTTTTATTTGTATTCTATAGGTTAATAATTATACACAAAGCTAACAAACACCTCTATTTTTCGACAAATATTATGCAAAATACCATTTTAAACGTCATAAAGGAAGTTTACATCTCCATTTGATTTTACATAATAAAACAGACTACCCTCTAGTGTCATAATGCTACTAGGGGGAGTCTGTTCTCTATTAAACTTTAAATCTCTCAATTAATACTTGCAATTCTTCAGCCATTTGAGATAGCGTACCCGCCGCTGATCCAATTTCCTCCATCGAAGCTAGCTGTTCTTCAGCTGAAGCCGCAACATTTTGTGTGCTTGTCGCATTATTTTGTGCTGTCATTGCAATTTGTCCTACTGAAATAGATACTTCATTTGCCCCTTTTGACATTCCATTAGCCGTTTCAACCATCGTCTTAATTTGATTAGCTATTTCATTTGTAGATTGTAAAATTTCAGCAAAATTTTGCTTCGTTTCATTTGCAATAACAAGTCCAGATTGAACTTCTTCATTTACATGATTCATTGATTTGACTGTCTTACCCATATCGTCTTGTATTTCGCCTATTAATTTACTAATTTCACTGGAAGATATGCTAGACTGCTCTGCCAATTTACGTACTTCATCTGCAACAATTGCAAAACCTCTTCCATGTTCACCAGCTCTTGCCGCTTCAATTGCCGCATTTAAAGCTAGAAGATTTGTTTGATCTGCAATGTTTTGAATTACTTCCAATATATCACCAATTTGTTTTGATTTATTATTTAATAACTGTATAACAGCATCTGATTGTGAAACCGATTCTGCAATAGACTGCATCTGGTTTACTGTTCTTCCTACTAGTTTCCCACCATCTTCTGCTTTTTCACGAGTATGAGCAGAAGCGATATTAATAGATGATGAACTATTTGCTACATGCTGAATTCCTTCCGTTACATCAAACAGTAACATAGCACCATTTTCTACACTTGTTGTTTGCGTCGTTGCCCCACTTGATATTTCATCCATTGCTGTTGTAATTTGCTCAGTTGCTTCACTCGCTTGTCTTACACTTGCAGTTAGTTCTTCTGATGCTGCTGCAACATGTCCTGCCGAAGTGTTAATCCTTCCAATTAACGTCCGTAATGAATTTGTCATCTCGTTAAAACCTTTCGCAAGTTGACCAATTTCATCATTAGAATGAATTTCAATTGTTTGCGTTAAATCCCCTTCACTTATTTCTTTAGAAGTGATAACTAGTCTCTTTAAAGGCTTCGTAATTGAAAGTGTCACAAAATAAATAAGTACTCCACCTACTACTAACGAAATAAGCATAACAATTAACATATTATAAAATACAGGTTGAGCAGCTTCAATTACTTCAGTTGCGTACATCGTCCCACCAATTTTCCAACCTGTTTTTACGTTTGTAGCAAATACCATATTCTTTTCACTACCACCATAAGAATATGTAAAAGCACCATGATTATCTTCATAAATTTTCTTTGCCCAAGAATCAGCTGCTTTATCCCCTGATTTTTCTTGTGGATGAGCAATGATTTTTTGCTTTCCATCTAAAATGAAGGCATATCCTTTTTTACCAATATTGATTAACTTTGTTGTTTTTAATAAATTGTCTAAACTTAAATCTAGCGCAACAACCCCATTTTTATCTTCTGTTTGTTTTGCAATCGTTACGACAATATGTCCATTTCCTTTTGCCTTATATGGCTCGCTAACAACAATACCACCTTGTTTTGCCACTGCATCTTTATACCAAGGTCGTGTTGTTGGATCATAATCTGCTGCCATTTGTATATTTGGTTCCTGTACAAATTTCTTATCATTACCGGCAACATACACTTGTTCAACATCTATATTCAAATTGATATACTGAGATAATGTCTTTCTTAGCTCATCCTGATTATCCCCTTGATACATATTCCCTTGAATTACTCGTGCAAAGTTATTCACATCGTTAAATTTTGCTTCAATCATTTGATTGATTAAATTATCTAATATTTTTATATTATCGTTAGCACTACTCGTAATTTGTGATTCAAAATTCTTTTTAGCAGTTTGATAAGACATGCCCCCGATTATAGAAACGGCTGCAATTAAAATTACAAAGAATGAAATTAATAGCTTTTTTGCTACTTTCATATCACGAAACAAATTTAATAGTTTACCCATTATGAACCTCCTAATTTTCAAATTTAAAAGTTAAATTGAGTTAATTATAAATATTTCCCATTCCTTAATTATTATTTTCATAACCTATTATGGTGAATACTTTGTAAAGTTTAAACAATTAATTTCCCTTTGTCTATATATATGAATAATATTATTATAAAATTTACAAATAGAAAAAACCAAAGGGGCCCCTTTGGTTTTTACATTTTTTTATGTTGTTTAGAAATTTTCTTCCATTTATCACGCTCTGCTCTGGCAAGGATTGCATCTTGTTTCCTCATAAAATACGCCAGTTCTCTTTGTAATTTTTTATAGCTTTTCAAACGATCTATCGTAATAAGTCCGTTTTCAATTGCACTATACACCGCGCATCCTGGTTCATTCTCATGCTTACAATCACGGAAACGACATGTTGTCGCAAGTTCTTCAATATCAGAGAATGCTGTTTGAATCGCTTCGCTGCCTTCCCAAAGTTGCAATTCCCTCATGCCAGGCGTATCAATCACGAGAGCGCCACTAGGCAATTGGAATAATTCTCGATGCGTTGTCGTATGCCTCCCCCTACTATCCTCTTCACGTATATCTCCCGTTTTTGCTACATCAATTCCTATTAGAGCATTTAACAAAGTTGACTTTCCTACCCCTGATGATCCAACTAAAGCAATTGTTTTCCCTGAAGAAACGAATTGTTTCAACGAATCTATACCTGTATGCTCTAAACTATCAACAACGAAAATAGGAACACCAATTGCTATAGCTTCCGTTTCTACAATTTTCTCTTCCACATCATTACATATACTACTCTTTGTTAAAACAATAACTGGCATAGCGCCGCTTTCATACGCTAATAATAAATAACGTTCCATCCTTCTAACATTAAAATCATGATTAAGTGCATTCACTAAAAATAAATAATCTACATTTGCTGCTATAATCTGTTCTTCTGTTCTTGTTCCAGCCTCTTGTCTTGAGAAAGAGCTTCTTCGCTGGAAAATACGATGAATAATCGCTTTCTTTTCATCTTCTATTTTCTTTATATACACCCAATCACCAACTGCTGGATAATCGCCTTTCGTAATCGCTTCATGCCGAAACTTCCCAGACAGTTCTGCCATATATTCACCATCATTACAAATAATGCGATATATATGCTTATGCTCAAGTAAAATACGACCTACTTCATAATTTTTCTCTGTAACTTGTTCTTCAAAAAATGAATCCCAGCCGAAAGATTCTAAAATATTTTGATTCAAATAAATATCCTCCCTAGTTTGTACTAAGTGGAAGGATTGCGAATTACCTTATATAATATCGCCCTTTCCATCCACCTTTGTATTTGGTTGATTATTCATATAAGTTATTTTCGCCATAATACATCACCCCGTTCTTATTTTAATTATTCTCATTATATGGAATTCTCCTATAAAAAGCTACATTATTTTACGTAATTTTCAAATAACTTGTTTTTGAGCATTCTAATTTGTCCTCGATGACTAATTTCATCTTCTAGCACATGAAACCATAGATAGTGCTGGTTATATGCTACACCGTTAGGCCACTTTCTTTCTGACATGAGCCACTCATCACCTTGTTCACTTAAATACTTCAGAGATTCTTCTCGAACACTTTGTAGAAGTTGTACATAATACTTTATTTCATGACCACGGATTGCTCTACCCGCTTCCCCTAAATACAGTGCATCTTCCCATATTTCTAATTCTTCTTTTGTAAAGTCACGATCTTGAAATGAAATAAGCTGATGAACTTTTTCAATAGCTGCTATATGCTTTAATAAGGCGCCAATTGAATTTCCGCTGCTTTGCATAATTAAATCTAATTGCTCAACTGATAATTTTTTTACTTCGCCTAATGTTACAGCTCTCGTATGCTCAAGCAGGCTTACTAATTCCCCTATTTTTTTTGTATAACCATCTACACTTCTTATTCGATAATCTATATTCATATCACGCACCCCTTTCTGCATTCATATTATTGTAAAAATGATTCATATAATAGACTGAAATCTATCTAAATTTTCTGTTATAATTAATTTGAATAAAAATATACCCAAACAAACTTTCTCAATATGCTTATATGAAATATTAAAAGGAATCAATATAAAATAATCGAATCTTATTCACTAAAAGGAGTGGATTCGATGGAAATGTATCAATGGCTAACCGCTGTTCTCGTTGGTGGCATTACCGGCTTCGTTTCCCATCTAATCAATAACCAAGGTAAGTTATTGCTTCCACGCCGTTTGAAAACATTTTTTCATTTTGGATTTTTAACTGATATTTTTACTGGTAGCCTAGCCGCACTTCTTGGGCTCGTTTTATTCGATGTCACCTCAATAAAAGAAATTATAAAAGTATCCATTGTAACTGCTATTTCCGGTCAAACTTTTTTACTACATCAAGCTCTTGGTGGCGAACAGGCTAAAAATACGCAAATTGGGAAAGCTGATGAGAAGATTCAAGAAATTGACAAATTATTGCGACGTTAGTGTATACTTTCTTTTAAAATTATTGTTATAATGAGAAATAAATATTTTCTATTGCGTCGTTTGTCAGGAGAAAGGGTGTTTCGTATGACAAAAAAGAAAATAGAAGATTTCTTAACAAACTCCGAAAAAGAGGAACTGCTAGAAAACTATAAATGTTTACGAGAAGCCCGCACAAAAAGCGAAGCTAACTATTTTGGCGAAGCAGTAAACCATCTATTAAATAAAGCAAAACAACGAATTATAAAAGATGCAGGTATACATGATGAAAATGCTGCAACTGTTCAATCAAAGAGAAAAGCACTGTTTTAGCTACATTAGCTAAAACAGTGCTTTTTATTACAATACTTTTCACATTACTTTCACATCTATTTCACAAATATAAGTAGTCCGATATGCTAAACTAAGTATATCCTTTTCCAAGGAACTATATGCCGATATATAAATCCCTATCTTTATAGGGATTTTTATTTTTTGATTCCTCATAACTTTGTTACAATACATTTCTTCTACTATCTCTATACTTTTAGTAACCACTTTAATTAAAAGCACATTCATGTATTCACACTCTTATTAATTCTGATTTGCGAAATATTTATACAAGCTTTATGATACAATTCCTGTTTCACTATTTTCAGTAAGTTTTTCACTTTTTCTAAACAAAAATAAAGCTCCTATATATAGTAACGCAGTAAAACTACCTATAAGTATAAAATTGTGAGATGTCGCAAATAACATTCCAGCTATTGCCGCACCAATCATTTGACCAATATACATAGAAGCATTTGCAAGCGCGGCTCCTGTTCCTCTTGCTACACTAGACATGTTTTGTAAGTGCCTCATCATTAATACAAACAAAATTCCTGTCACAAAAAATAAAACAAAGAAAAAGTATTCAACAACAATAAGACTCTTTAAATAGGGAAGTATTACATGCGACAGAGCCATATAAAAAAACATCTCATATGAATATGAGATGTTTTTTTATATGGCTATTCTTTTAATAAATCTATTAATCCATTCCCTTCAGATGTACGTTCGTACCCTAAAGGTACAGTTCTTTTAATGAGTTGTGCATATATTTCCGGCTCCGATAACTTTCGACCGTATTCTTTCTCACACTGTTTAATGAGCAAGGCGAGCGCTCCAGCAACATGCGGCGTCGCCATGGAAGTTCCACTTAACACAGCATATTTTCCTTCTGGATACGTAGATAATATTTCATCACCTGGCGCTACTAGATCAATTTCTTGATTTGAATTACTAAAACATGCAATCTTCCGCTCTAAATTAACGGCACCAACTTCAATTACCTCGGAGTACGCACCCGGAAAGTCTAGTTCCTCTGTTTCATCATCGCAATCTCCATTATTTCCAGCAGCACATACAACGAGAACATCCTGCTTTACCGCATTTTGAATTGCTTCATGTAATTCTGGAACATCTTGCGGACCACCAAGTGACATTGAAATAATTCTCACTTTCTCTTGATTCGGCCCTCTCCAATTTACAGCATAATGAATTGCCTCAATAATTTGCTCATAACTTCCAGAACCATCTCCCGCTAAAACTTTTAATACTAACATTTTAGCAAGTGGTGCAACTCCTAATACACCGACACCATTTTCAGTCGCGGCAATCGTTCCCGCAACATGAGTACCATGTCCGTTATTATCAAGATACACATTTGGATCAGCTTCATAATCTTTTGTGAAATTTCTTCCGCCGATAATACGATCTTTTAAATCTATATGATTAGTATCACACCCTGTATCTAATACGGCAACGACTACATCTTGCCCCTTCACACTCTTTTCCCATACTTGCGGAGCGTGAATCAGTTGTACACCTGGTGGAATTTCATTTACTTGTTCTACCACCTTATTTACGGTAAACGGAATCAATTGTATACCTTTTTGTTTATTCACTGTACTACTCATCGTAATCCCTCCTGAAAATGTATTATTTTCATTTCAGACCACTTTTGAATACGTGTAAATGTAACATTCGTTTTATTCTTTTTGTTTTCCTTCTTTTCAAATATTTCTCAACATCATTTACTACCTCTATAATACTTCTTTATTTTCCCTATGATTTGTAGGAAGTAACAACCCGAGTCGTTCAACTAATAACCAAAATAAGAGGACCAATTAATGGTCCTCTTACAGTCTTTTAAAAGAATGATATGTATTTGAAAAATAATATAAATTAAGACTAAACCTCACTCTTGTTTAAAAACTTTTCTATTTCTTTTACTAAATATTCCGCTCCCTCTATGCCAACTGTAATATTTCCATTTGCTAATGTAATATTCTGCCCTGAAACATCACCTGTGATTTGGCAAGCATTGTAAGGTTGATATTTTTGTAAAATGATTTTATCTGCTTCTACAAAAATTTCAAGCGGTGATTTGATTTGTATTCCCAATACATCGCGTAATTCTTTAGGGATAACAATTCGTCCTAATTCGTCTACTTTTCGAATAACTCCTGTTGCTTTCATATTTCTCCCCCCTTACTCTCTATTAATTTTTTCACCTCGCTTTTTCCATTTTATCACTTTTTGACAATACTTGCCTCTTTTTAGAAAATTTTGTACTCGAGTTAAAAAAACACATTTAATGCATACGTAATCTCTCTTTCAATTGTTTTACATAACGGGATCTTATAAGTAAGAAGTATACAACTTGAATAACTATGAAAATACTTAATACAACTGTATTTTCTTTAAACAATGAGTACTCAAACATTTGCCCTAACGCCGTTAAGGCTACTGCTCCATGTAATGTTGCAACACCAATTGGAACGAAGAATAAAAGCGCCAATCGAATTGTAACTACCTTCGATAATTCCCTACTTGTCAATCCAACTTTACGAATCATTTCGAACAAACGAACATCATCCTCCAAATCGGAGAATAAACGGAAGTAAAGGAAACTTCCTGCGCAAACGAAAAATACTATACCAATAAAGAAACCTACAAATAAAATCGGTCCTGCAATTTGTAAACTTTGGTTTTGCTCGTACTCTTCCGCACTAAACGTTGAATATTCTTGATACGGTTTAATTTGATGCGTAAGCTCTTTACCAATTTCAATCTCATCTTTCGTTCTTTCAGTTTTATACATATAATCTTTTGTCTCTATAAACCCATCTTGTAATGAATCATATTGATTATTAGAGATTACATAAACATTTCCTCTTAATATTTTCCCCAATGAAGATGAAGTAACTTTTTTCACTTTTAAATTTTCATTCATATTAGGTAAAGTAATTTCTTTTCTTTCTTTCATCGTTGGCCCTGGTATATTAGCTGACAAAAATACAACTTCTTTATTTGCTACAGTATTAAATGGTTCTCCTGTTAACTTTGCATATTTCTTATAGTCTGATTCTTTTATAAAAATGGCGCTTCTTAACGACTGTTCCTCCGTTTTCTTTGTTGAAATATTAGTTTTTGAAGCTGCTATACTATGTTTCTTTAATCCTTTGTCAATCATTTGTATATGCTGTGATTCGTTACTATTCCCTTGCTTAGAATGGTAATGAAACGAAATCGGTCTCTCCATTATCCCTTTCGTCATGGATGCGAAGCCAACTAATGTCCCTATTGCGGAAAATGCTACAGTAGAAATAATGGTTACAATAAAGAACATTCTTGCGTTATCTCTCATGCGATACGCTAAATCTGATAACGTAATAATATTAGTCTGTGTCCAATAGAAACGTTTACTTTTTTTACATAATCGAATAATAAAGACACTCAGCTGCTTGTACAACAAATACGTCCCAATAATAACTACCGTTGTAACAGGAATCATCATAATAAATACCATTGCTCCATGTGATAGAAGAGCTCCTACATAGCCAGCACTAAGCAATACTACTGCTAATATGGAAGAAATGATTGATGCTTTCGGTTCCGGTTTCGCCTCTGCCGATCCTCTAAACAACTTCATAATCTTATTTTTACGAATCATTCCTGCACTAAACAATGATATGATCATAAATAAAATAAAAAACATAATACTCGTTACAACAATTGCTTTCATCGGTATGTAATAGGATAAGGAGATATCTAGTTTCAATATCATCGGAGCGACAAATAGTAATCCCCCTGAAAATAACATACCTGAAAGAATACCAAAAATAATTGCCCCTATTCCAATCATAATATTTTCAAAAAAGATCAGACGCTTTAATTGATATTTCGTCATACCTAGCATCATTAAAATTCCTAGTTCACGCTTTCTCGTTTTTAAAAACATTCCCATCGAATATAAAATAAAGAAGAATGTAAATAAGTAAATAATAGACTGTGCAAAAGACATACTTACGAATACGTACTGACCTAATTCTCCTGCACTTAATGCCGGATGAAACGCAAAAAATGAATACACAAAAAAGGCCATAATTGCAAATGCACTACTCAAAAAATAGGCTGAGTATGTCCGTCTATTTCGGGTTACATTCCGATATGCTAGTTCTCTAATGTTCATATTACTTCTCCGCCCTTCTACTATCTATGTTTTTATATTAGTAAAGTGCGGAAATACCTTCCATCGATTCAAATGACAAAAACCTTACATTTTTGAAAGGTTTAAAAAATTGCTTATACGTAGTACTTTATTTATAATGACTACATTCATATTCATACACACATCCTATTGTATATTCGTTAATTTTGCGAAATAATAAAGGATAGAAGTATGTACCATTATACATATAAACTTAATTACCGCTTTAATATGAATAGGAGGAAACATAATGACATTACAAGAACAGATTATGAAAGCATTACATGTTCAGCCTGTAATTGATCCAAAAATTGAAATTCGTAAACGAGTTGATTTCTTAAAGGATTATGTAAAAAAAACAGGTGCAAAAGGATTTGTACTTGGTATTAGCGGCGGACAAGACTCTACATTAGCAGGACGCTTAGCACAACTTGCAGTTGAAGAAATTCGTAACGAAGGTGGTAATGCAACGTTTATCGCAGTGCGTCTTCCTTATAAAGTACAAAAAGATGAAGATGATGCACAATTAGCATTACAATTCATTCAAGCAGATCAATCTGTTGCATTTGATATTGCTTCAACTGTTGATGCTTTTTCAAATCAATATGAAAACTTATTGGGTGAATCATTAACAGATTTCAATAAAGGTAACGTGAAAGCACGTATCCGTATGGTTACTCAATATGCAATTGGTGGACAAAAAGGGCTACTTGTTATCGGAACAGATCACGCTGCAGAAGCTGTAACAGGGTTCTTTACAAAATTCGGAGATGGTGGTGCAGATTTATTACCATTAACGGGATTAACGAAGCGCCAAGGACGTGCATTATTACAAGAGTTAGGTGCAGACGAGCGACTTTACTTAAAAATGCCAACAGCTGATTTATTAGATGAAAAACCAGGTCAAGCTGATGAAACAGAGTTAGGTATTACTTATGATCAATTAGATGATTATTTAGAAGGTAAAGCAGTTCCAGCTGACGTTGCAGAGAAAATTGAAAAACGTTACACAGTGAGTGAGCATAAAAGACAAGTACCAGCGTCAATGTTTGATGATTGGTGGAAATAAATGAAACATAAAAAAGAAGCTAATCTTCATTTAGCTTCTTTTTTATATGTTAACGATATACCCCTACTCTTTTCTCCAATAAATCTTGCAGGCAATCTTCATGTTGTTTACAAAATAACGGTGGCATGTCGTCTAACGGGAAAAACTTCAAATCCAGCGTTTCATCACCATCTACTTTTTTGTCACCTCCAACTATTGAGAAAGAAAAGAACATCACAATTGACTGAGCCTTGTCTCCATTTGGATATGATTGAAAATATTTTGTATACACTCCAATAAGCTCATTTATTTCTACATCATACCCGGTTTCTTCTTTTATTTCTCGGATTGCAGTTTCCGCAGCTGATTCTCCTATCTCCATTGCACCACCTGGAAATCCCCAAGCGTTAAAGTCTCCTCTTTTTTGCAGTAATACTTCTCCTTCTTTATTAAATACACAACCACCGGCAAAGTTTAAGAAAACATAATCATGTCCTACTTTTTCACGTAATTCTTTTATATAATTGGCCATTCTCTTTCCCCTTTTCATACCTCTTCTATCGCTATTTCTTATCTTTTTCAAGCAATTCAATGATTCGATCTAGCTTCTGGTTCATATTAATCACGTGGTGTTTCTTTGCAGCACTGCTTTGTAATACTCTTCTAATAAACAAAGTAAATGATATGAAAAACAAAACGATAAGTCCGATTACTAAACAAGTATATATCAATGTAAAAATATTACTTTCGAACAAGTTCATTCCACATTCACATCCTTATCCATTTATTCTATCACACAATTCTTAATATTCAAAAGCAATCAATTAATAAAAAAAGCACCTTTTACAGATGCTTTTTCCCATTGCTTAATACGTAAATGTAATTGTCGCTAATGAATAACCCGCCAATGCACTGTAAGGCGCTACTTGATAAGACACACGCTTTGCACCTTTTGGCCAATTTATTTCATTTAATACTTTCTTTATATCTTGCATCGTTCCATCCATGGACTGCTTATATCGCACTTCTACTTTTTCTGGCTTGGCTGCAAACTGTTGCTGCAACTTTTTCTTAAATTCATTATAATTTTCTGCTCCGTATTCTGCAGATAAGTATTGTAAATTTGTTTCTTTTAACATCTGCTCATATACGACAGTTTTTGAGCTACCAGCTTTTATTTTATTTGTTAATTCACCAAAATAACTTGTAGTTGCCGCTGGATATTTGCTACGATCCCATTCATGATCTTTACTTAACTGTTCGTCAGACATATTAAAATATGAGTAAGTTACACGCCCTGCTTTATCTGGTACTGGATCATCAAATGTAGTATCTAGGTGATACCATTTGTTTTCAATGTTCACTAAATTCCACGCGTGAGCTTGTCCATTTCCTGTGCCTGTTACAATATGATTTTGAATACCTGCCTCTTTTAACAACTCATACGTTAATAATGTATATCCTTGGCAAACGGCAGAACGATTCGCTAATGCTTCATATGCTGTATACGCTTGATAAGACGTATCATAAGACACATGCTTAACAACGTAATCGTGAATAGCTTTTACTTTCTCATGCTCATCCATCCCTGGTTTTACAATTGATCCAACAATTGATTTCGCCTGAGCTTTTACATATTGAGTTTGTTCTTTTGATTCACGGTATTTTACTTGCAGTGTAAACGTATAGTCCCCTGGCATTCCTTTAATGGAATATCTAGTAGACGCTACATTATATTTTACATACTCATCAGCATCTACAATTTTATTAAACTCACCATACAATTGATCCATAATATTTCTAGCATTTCTATCTTTTGTTTTATATGTGATTGTAATATTTTCTTCTCGATTATCAATCTGTTTTTTTAATTCTTTTCTGAAATCATCTAATAACTTTACATCTGATTGTGCTGTCACTGTAGTCGGATTTGTAGCTGCATAAGATACAGATGACGCTTGTAAGCCTCCCATTACTATAGTTGAACAAAGTGCGGCAGCTGTCACATACTTACTTGTCTTTCCCATCTTGTCACTCCTTATATTCTATAACTATACGAAAAAGTATCGTATAGTTTCAGAGTATACAATACTTTTTCGTATAGGTCATATGAGATTATGCATATTAACTAATTCACATAAAAAGGTTGTTCTTTTTAAAAGAACAACCTTTTTTCATTAGCATGTTTGTAATACGCAGCATGTATTTTCAAAACGTTGATTTTTCAAATCTTCATTACTAATACAGAAATATAGCATCCCTAGTTCTCCCCAAACCATATTACAATTTTTATGATCTGAATCAATTTGGAATAAAAGAGTCATTTGCTGCGGGTCTACTCCCATATATTCTCCCGTCTCATATAACACTT
This sequence comes from Bacillus sp. RZ2MS9, assembly GCF_001816185.2. NCBI lineage: Bacteria > Bacillati > Bacillota > Bacilli > Caryophanales > Bacillaceae > Bacillus > Bacillus sp. RZ2MS9. The sequence continues at coordinate 1,950,166 of NZ_CP049978.1, read as the reverse complement.
CTTCTTGTACAGAGAATGGCTCACCAAACATTTGATGGTTATCGTAGTTATCCGGAATTAGCTCTTCAAGTAATTGCAAGAAACGATCTGAATCAGCCTCATCTTCAATGAAAAGTTCTGGTAATTTGTATGTCAGTTCAAAAGTAATTGCACACTGGTTATATTTCGCTTGTACTTCATTTCCTCTTCGTAATTGCTCTACAGGAACATCATAATAAAGTACACCCCCAGCCTCTGTTAGCTTGACATTTTCTTCAAAATAATTTTCAATGCAAAAGAAATACAGCATCCCCGCCTTAGGAAGATTGTGATCCATACCAACGTTTTGTAAATCACTTAAGTTAAATTGCGCGATAAATTGTAGTGGATTTCCTTTATGCTTTGGATATTCAAATAAAGCTGGTAAATCAGGAACTCCTCCCATTTTCGAACTACCTATCGCAACAGTTTCCTGCTGCTTTGGCACAACTTTTATACAAGGAAATACAGTATTAATAAGTTCCTCTTTCAAGTGTGTTAGTTCATATTTATCAATTAATACTTCAATTTTTTTATTCATAAATTCTCCTTATATTTACATACTTATTTATATCATAGTACAAAGATTATACTTCATTCTTTACAAAATCAACAAGCCTCCAAAAAACGGGCTTATCCTTCGTACGCGAACAAGTTTAAAAAAGCATACTATACATTGTTCCTACAAACACGATAGTTCTTTAGTTCTTCCAGTACATTTTCCCCTCGTTCATTTTTATTTTTAATATAAGGAGGAATTCCACATGGGTTACGGATATAGTTGCGGCGGTTACGGTTACGGCGGTAGCTGTGGTGGTTGTGGTTACGGAGGTTTCGCTTTATTAATCGTTTTATTCATCCTTCTAATCATCATCGGAGCTAGCTGTTGGGGCGGCTTTGTAGGCTGCTAGTAAACTTAAAAACCATTGTAAAAAAGCACGTACAATACGTGCTTTTTTGCCATTTCCAAATCTTTTATTTGAAAGGAAGTATGTTTAATGAAGATTGATGGTGTTTTTGAAGGAGGCGGTGTGCGCGGTATTGCGCATGTTGGGGCAATTTGCGCGTTAGCCGAAAAAGGTTATGAATGGGAACGTGTAGCTGGAACATCAGCTGGTGCAATTATCGCGGCACTTTTAGCTGCAGGATATTCTTGTTCAGAGCTAAAAACCATTATAACTGATATCGATTATAACAAATTTACGAAGAAAACCTTTATTGACAAAATCCCCTTTATCGGAAAAGGACTAAGTGCATGGACTACTCTAGGTATATACTCTAATGTATTTATAGAAGAATGGATTGAAGAATTACTTCGAAAAAAAGGTGTTCATTTATTTACTGATTTACCGGATCTAAACAAACTCAAAATCATCGCTTCTGATATTAGTAATGGTAAAATGGTTGTCTTTCCTGACGACTTACCAAACTATGGATTTTTAAATTATCGCTTCTCTATCGCTAAAGCGGTAAGAATGAGTAGTACAATCCCCTTCTTCTTTGAACCCGTAAAATGGAGAACTCCAAAATGGAAGCAGCCTTGTTATATGGTTGACGGAGGAATTCTAAGTAATTATCCAATTTGGATCTTCGATTCACCTACCGCTCCTCGCTGGCCGACTTTCGGATTTCATTTTGTAAAAGATGAGATTCAAGCTGACCCTGCTCACTATAACGAGCCTATTTCTATGTTCAAAGGACTATTTAAAACAATGATGCAAGCTCATGATTTACGTCATTTAGATAAGGAATCAAAAGCAAGAACGATTACAATTCCAACAGGAACGATTACAAGTACTAATTTTGAACTGACGAAGGAAGAAAAAGACTGGCTTTACAATTCTGGTTATAACTCTGCTAATAAATTTTTACAAGCATGGAACTTTAGGCAATATATTGATGAGTATAGAAAAGGAAATCAAGACCGAAAGACAAATCGATTTTTTCGTCAACTTGACTCATAATATTATTACTTTGCGTATAAATACGAGAACGTTTAACAACTTAATAGTAAATAAGCCTAGTAAATTCTTATATTACTAGACTTATTTACTTCCTATATAATCTCATACATTGTTTAAGGATACGTTAAGCCTTCGGCTTCTTCTGCAGTTATAACTATGTAACGATTTCCCGTTCTTAATCCTAACAGTTCTGCTTTTTCAATCGCCTCTTGCTTCGTCTCCGCATAAGCAGCTAAATATTTTTCTCCATTGATCATTTGGCAAATTACATATTGTTTCATTACTTTCTCCTCTTACTTTTTCATTAGTTGTGCAAGTTTTTTTATACCTATTTCAATTTCTTCTAACGTTGCGTATGAATACGATAGGCGCAAAAATTGATTTGCACTTCTATCATATAAAGTACCTGGGTTTAATAAAACCTTTTCTTGCAGAGCTTTATCAAATAAACTGCGATATGAAATGGGTACTTTTATATGTACCCATATATAAAACCCGCCTGTTGGTTCATGCCAAGTTGCTATTTCACGAAGATATTTATCTAACATTAGTAACATAAAATCTCTTCGTTTTTTCAATTCACTTCTTACAAATCGCAAATGCTCATCATATAGACCATTTGTAAACCACTCTGCTGCAATTTGCTGGGATATAGTGCTTGAACCATAATCTGTTTGCATCTTTATGTCTGACAATCTTTGAATTACTGGCTCGGGTCCAACAATCCATCCAATTCTTAAACCTGGACTAATTACTTTGGACATGCTTCCAATATGTAGTACGATTCCATTTTTATCATAGGCTTTTAAAGGTTTCGAACTAGGTGCATCAAACCATAAGTCTTGATACACTGCGTCCTCTATAATAGGTAATCCAATTTCATTACATATTTCCATCACTTCTATTCGTTTCTTCGCATTCATACTAAAGTTCGTTGGATTATGAAAAGACGGGATTGTATATAAAATAGAGGCATTAAATTGCTTCTTATATTTCTTAATATATGATGTATGTAACCCGCTTTCATCCATTGGGATTCCAATTAAACGTACTCCTGCTGATTGAAAAACATTAAGCGAATATAAATAGGATGGTTTCTCTAATAAGATTGATGCCCCTTTCGAAAGAAGCCCCATAGAAATAAGTTGCAGCGCTTGAATTGCTCCTGAAACAATTAATATAGAGTCAGGAGATACATATACGCCATGCTCCTTTAAGTATTCGGAAATCTTTTCCCTTAAATAAAGATTTCCTTTCGGCTCTTCATACCCAAGCGTCACATTTGACTTTAAAAGGTTATTCATAATTTCTTTCATCTTTTTCTCAGGTAAGAGACTCGGCGCGAGCTCACCTGTTCCTAACCGAATTACATGTGGGTAAAATTCAGCTTGATTAATCTCTTGAATAGCTGGGAGATTCGGATAATGAAGTCCTGTTTCTACATAAGACTGCCAATTAGGCGGGGGTGCGTAAGTTGAAACATTCTCATTATTATTTACAACAATTGTTCCTTTCCTGCCATTCCCTTCAATATATCCCTTCGCAACTAGTTCATCGAAAGCCATTACAATTGTGCTTCGATTCACACCAAATGTATGGGCCAAATCTCTTTGTGAAGGTAATTTCGTTCCAACGGTCCATTCTCCATTAACGATCCTTTCTTTTATATACGTTTCTATTTGTTTATACAGCGGCGTCGCTAGAGACATATCCGGTTTCCAAACGAATCTTTCCATCATATCACCTTATATTCTTTTTGGTTGGTAACCTCCCCAACCATATGGATGGATACAAATTTTCATTTCTTCTATACAATATACACTATCATAATGAATTAAAATAGGAGGTAATATGATGAGTGAAGCAATTATTCATGGTATCATTCTTGCATTTGGACTTATCATTCCATTAGGTGTACAAAATGTTTTTGTCTTTAACCAAGGTGCGAGCCAACCAAACATTTGGAGGGCAGCCCCTGTAGTATTAACTGCCTCTATATGTGATACGTTACTCATATTGATTGCAGTGCAAGGTGTCTCCCTTGTACTCCTTACTTTTTCTTGGCTAACTAACTCATTATATATAATTGGATTTTTCTTTCTCCTATACATGGGCTTTGTTATTTGGAGAAGTAGCCCTTCCAACGATGTAACACAAGAAAAAAGTATGCCCTTAAAAAAGCAAATCCTTTTCGCAGCATCAGTTTCGTTATTAAATCCACATGCTATTTTAGACACAATCGGTGTAATTGGAACAAATTCTATTCAATACATAGGAAGTGAAAAATGGGCTTTCACACTTGCAACTATTATCGTTTCTTGGATTTGGTTTATAAGCTTAGCTTTAGCGGGGAAATTTCTAAAAAGACTAGACTCAACCGGAAAGACAATTTTATTATTAAATAAATTTTCTGGTCTCATCATATGGGGTGTCGCACTTTATATGTTAAAACAAGTTATTTATTCTTAATGAACGAAAGAGAATTGCATGTTACTCAAAACATCATGCAATTCTCTTACAAATTATGAAGTAGGTTCCGGTTTCTGTTTTACCGCCTTTGCATCCTTTGCTGGTTTAATCCAAATGATTGCTATGACAGCACCAATGGCAGCGAAAATACTAGTCAAATAAAACACTTCATGGTCCGCCCCTTTCATGAAAAAAGAATATAAAGGTGGTCCAGCTGCTACACCGATAAATCGCATTGAACTGTAAAATGACGTAACTGTTCCCCTTTGCTCCTTTTCAATTCCTTGTGTAATGAGGGCATCTAAACATGGGAGTGCCATACCAATCCCTATCCCCATAATAACGAGACAAAGAAGTAGTAAATAAATCCCTTTTATAAATAAAGGAATGATGACTGATGCAGCTGCCATTAAAAAACCAATATAGATACACTTCTTCATAACATTTTGATTATCTCCAATTTTTTTACCGGCCATATATGAACTAAGTGACAGTACAAGTAACGGGATAGCAAGCACACACCCTTTCCATATACCATGAATGTCATACTTTGATTCCAGTATAGTCGACAAATAAAAGAGAATTCCGAATAAAATAAGCATAATAATTGCACCTAATGCAAAAATGGCAATTAACCATCTTCCTTTTTCTCGAAACGTAGACAGAATAGATTTTATAAACTCTTTAAGTGGTGGTACTTCTCCTTCTTGTTTCTTTGCCTTTACTAGAACAAGTAATAAAACAATTGATACTACGCATAAAATTGGAATCGCCCAAAATGGTAAGAACCATACAACGGCAGCAAGAGCAGACCCTAAAATAGGGCTCAGCACTTTCCCAAATGTATTGGATGTTTCTATGATTCCTAAACCTGTACTAACTTGTTTTTCGTCTTTGTATAAATCACCAACACACGGTATAACAACTGGCATTGCACCAGCAGCACCAATACCTTGAATCGCTCTACCAATCAATATCCAATTGTAGGGATTATCAACTTTCCAAGATACCCAACCAGTTATCGCTCCTCCTATAGCTGCAATCAGCAAACTCGGAACCATTACCATCTTTCGTCCCCATCTATCTGATAAATAACCAGCAATCGGTATAAGTAGAATGGCTACGATAGAGTAAATTGTAATAATCATGGATACTTGAAACGATGAAATATGTAATTTCTTTTCAATAGTCGGCAGAATTGGGATGAGCATTGAATTCCCTAATGTCATAACAAGTGGAACTGATGCAAGCGCAATTAAACAACAGTTTTCTTTTTTTAACATGTTGGCTTCGAAACCTTTCATCATATATTTCTTACCATATAATAGCCCCGCTGGAACGTAACTTTTCATTCCACCAGGGCTATTACATCTTTACTACTTCCCATTCACAACAAAAGAAATTGGGGAAATTATAGTATTATTCCTATTCTTTGAATCCAGTTCACAATATATCCATACCAATTAATTGAAAAAAAAAGAAAGGAAGAATCCTTCCTTTCTCCTATAACCTTCTACAATTAGCGAGTATATCCGCCACCAAGTTGTTGTTCTGCCATCGCTACAAGGCGTTTTGTAATTTCACCGCCTACAGAACCGTTTGCACGTGAAGAAGTATCAGCGCCAAGTTGTACACCAAACTCTTGTGCAATTTCATATTTCATTTGATCTAAAGCTGCTTGTGCTCCATGTGATGCTAATTGATTAGAATTACGATTTCTAGCCATTACCAATCACCTCCTTATTTATATATAAATTGTGTTAAATTCAAATTAAAATACATGGAAATTTTTGGTTATTTTTTACCATAAAAAAAGAGACTCTAAAACGAGACTCTCACATCATTTCACATTACGAAGTTACTACTTCTAATTTTCTATTTATTAATACTTTCATTTCTTCTTTTAATATCTCTTTTGCATTATGTCCAAACCATTCTAAGGAAGCAAAAAGATCCGTACCTCTCACTTCCTGAATAATCTCATCATAATTTACAATACCTTCAAATAACGGAACCATACCAATACGACTTCCTGCTGCAGCATATACATTATTAGGTTCAAACACATGCAAATAATCCGCTGAAGATATATTCTTAAAATGGTAATGTAGTGTCCACGGCTTTAATCGATGGAAACTGTCTATTGGATCTGCGCCAGACTCCCATATATGAAGAAAATCAAGATTTATTTTTAAATTCGGATGATTTACTTCTTCTAATAGTTCTATAGTAGAAGGCAATGTGTCTGTTAGTGTATTGGGATGTGTTTCTAACAGCACATACATATTGTGCTGAGCAAACACATCACAAATCTTACGTATTCGCTTCACATACTCTTTTCTCTCTTGTTCCGAGAAGTCCTTGCTCCCTTTTTGCCCAGCAAACGTGCGAATTTTATTCGTATTAAACCAATTAGCTAGTACTACAAGTTGTTCACTTTTCTCTATCGTTTTTTCAAAATCTGCTGATAATGATATATCTAAGTAATCACTTATCATCGTAATTTCTAAGTTTTTATCCTTTAGAAAAGTCAATTCTCGTTCTGTCGTTTCGCGTTCTTGTATATACAAATTTTGTGCATGAGTCCCCCACAATTCAATTCCTTCAAAACCGTTTTCATATGCAAATTGAACAATATCAGTAAATGAAATTAATTGATGACGAAATGAAATGGTACATAGCGAATATTTCATAGCATTAAACTCCCCTATCTTAAATTCAGTTAGCTTATTAAAAAGTTGCGACAGACTGATTTGTTTTCATACCTTTCCATGATAGAAACTGTCTCTCTAATTCCTTCTTAATTTGCAGTTCAATTGCATTCATTTCATCCAGTTTTTCAATAATCGATACTAGCATACCTTTATTATTCGTCATTGCCATTTTAATTGCACGATACTGTACATTTGTAAATCCTTGTACAATATCCTCTACCCGATCACACCAATAATCAAATTCTTGCTCCGAATATTGCAACGTTTCACGGAAGTATGCAAAGGCATGCTCATAACTATATTTACGAATTGCAAGTACTGGTATTTGTTTTACTGCTGCTACAAGTCCAGAAAGCGCATATCCTTCTTCCTCATTTGCCATTTTTACAATTAAATTTTTCAGCTCCATAGTCAGTTCATTGTCGTTCTTTTTGAATGTTTCTGTGAAATAACTAGATACTGTTTCTTGCGTTGGCTCCCCAATTCCTTCTATATCAATGAAATACCCTCCACCAAATGGGTTATCTTGAATAGAGTGAAGTACTTTTTCTCTTTCCATATTTCCTTCCCAACGAAAATCAGGATCTAGCATGAACCACTCTTCTTCTTTCTCTGTTTTTGATATCATTAAATAATGTGGAAACGGTTTTTGATGAAATTTATTTTCCCTCTCTGGTAATAGAGACATATCAACCATTACAATGACATAACGATTTTCCGGCTTGTTTTCTACTAATTCTAAAAACGTTTCTACATTGCTATCTTTATCTTTTGCATGATCATACCATTCGTTTACTTTAATACCGTACAATTTTTCAAACCAAAGTAAATAATGATCATGGTTAATGTTTTCAGAGTGATATGAAATAATTCCGCCTTCTGTTATATCAAAATCTCCATCCCATAGTCCAAAATAAAATGGACGAAAATCAATGTCGCTACGCCTTTTTATAATTTCACAAAAACAACTCACTAAACAGTGCACTTTAATTGAAGTCATACTCTCATCCACTTTCCTAAAGGTTAGTTATTCACATTTATTTCCTGTAACTCCTCCATAAAATCAAGCAAAGATCCTACAGTAAGAAATGCCTTTGGATCTACCTCATCCTCTGGAACGCATAGCTTTACATCCATTTCTATGTATACAATAAGCTGTAACATCATTACCGAATCTATATATAAATCTTGATTTAAGCGCATCGTTTCTTCTAAATGCGTTACATTTTTCAGTTCCATTTTTTCTATCATAATTTTTAACACGGCATTCTTTAACGCTTCCCGTCTCATGTTGTAACCTCTCCCATCTCTAGTAACTTTCTACTTACTTTTCCAGTTTTATTTTTAGGAATTTCATTTACACTTTCAATTTCATGGGGAACTTTATAAGAAGGTAAGTGCTGAATACACCATTCTCTTATTTGTACTGGATCAACATGAGAGATCACTTTCGCTTTAACTATTTCGCCCATGACAGGATGTTTCCCTCGATATACAATTGCCTCTTGAACACCTTCCAATCGAAGCATCGTTTCTTCTACCTCTATAGGAAAGACTTTTAATCCCGAAACATTAATTACATCGTCCATACGCCCCATAAAATGAATGCCACGCTCAGATTTATACCCTAAATCTTTCGTGAAGATTTCCTTATCATTCATTTTCACGACGATTTCTTCCGGTGCATTTTCATCTGAACCTATGCTTATACTCGCATGAGGTAGAGGGTTTCCTAAATCTAAATGGCTCTTCATATCATGACATATACTAATACAACCTGCTTCAGAACAACCATATTGCTGCATCATATATGTTGTCATTTCTTTTAGTTTATAAAATAGTGCTTCTGGCAAAGGCGATCCTGATGTCATAATTTTATGAAACTGGAACGTTCCTAATGGAAAACTCCCCATAATGTGTAACATAAGTGGTACTGCATATATAATATGTTTTTCTGTATTGCGAACTATATTTAATGCGAATTTAGGATTTTTATTCGTAATGATTACAGGCTGGCTCCCCCTCTTAATTGCTGATAAAGTACCACATATTAGTCCGTATGAATGTGAAACAGGAGCCATAACGATTGGCACTTCATCTACTTCACAGTTTAAAGCTTCATTATAAGCGGTAATTTCCGTATCAACTTCCGTCCATGCTCTACGAATTAGTTTCGGTTCCCCTGTAGTTCCAGAACTATATTGCAATAAAGAAGGCTCTTCTAGTAAAAAGTTCCCTACTTCTAATTTTGTAAAATCGCCATATTCTCCATATAAAATTCCTACACAATTTGCACGCTTTGCCATTTCAATAGCTGTTTCTTTTGGTGTATCTTCATGTATAAGTAATACTGATGATTTCTTTTCTTTTAAGAAAAACACAATCGTAATAATATCGAATGGATCTTTCAGACAAAGTGCAAATCTATTTCCTTCTGCTTCTTTAAATTGTTCCATTTCCTCATAAACTTGTAATCTCGATTCAAAATCACTTTTGCTATACTCTTGTTTATTAACGATTAGCATAATTTCCCCCTGTAACAGCTGATTTTTGTTTCATAAGTTGTCTTACTCTATACAATGGATTTGGAACTTCATGAACAAGCGATTCCAGATCCATATATAATCGACGTTTCGTTAATTGTTCAGCATAGAATGTAGGTGCATATAATTGAATATTTTCAAATCTACCTTTCAAATGTGGATATATTCTTAAATGATTTTCAATTTCTTCAACAACCATCATCCAAAAATGTTCTTCTTTCAATCCATATTCATCCGCAAGTACGAATGCTAATTCTCCTAAATTAAACAGGAATAGTGCATCTAACACCATCTCTTGCAAACATTCAATGCGATCCATTTCAAAGAAATCATTCATTTTTCCATTCGCATATGTTTTATGCATTTTAGTAAAGTCGGGACATTTGTCAACCGTTTTCAAATATGGACGATAAAACTCAAGCCCTTCATGAAAATCCTTTAACGCAATACGAACAGGCACCCCTTCTTTATGGACTAGAATCATATTTTGTCCATGTGATTCCAGTGCGATGCCATGCTCTACAACAAGATGTATAACTGGTATTATCGCTTTTTGAATAAGTAATTGTAGCCAATCCTTCATTCCATATTTATTCAACCACGCATCAATAATTGGTGTACCATTTTTCTCTTTAGCGTATAAACCATTAAAAGGAATTGCATCTTCTTGTGCATCTAAATACTTATGAATGCTTTCGCGCCAAATACATCCTAATGAACCATATATAGCTTTTTTATTCGTGTCATACGTTACACTGGAAAACTCATTTAACAAGATTAAACGTGCTTCATCCATTAAATAGGCGTCATTACTTACAACATCATTTAACCAATTTGATATTGCTGGTGCACTCACAACAGAGTATGGTTTCAGCGTACGAAGTGTTGAAGTGTTGAGTAAATTCATCGATAATTTAACGTACGGTTTCTTTGGACTCGTAATATTTCTTAATGTTCTCATTGACTGTTGCGCGCAATAATCGTCCTCAGATGTTCCTAAATAAATAATAAATTTCCCCTGTATATGATCCGCATAATTTGAAATGATGAAATTCACCCACTGCCATGGGTGAACAGGTATAAACACGTACTGTTTTGGATTACATCCCTTATTACGAATTCGTTCCATAAACTCTTCTAATTTACGATCGCCAATCTCCTCTTTTAAAAGGTTGTTATACATCACTTCATTCTCATAACCTACAGTCGCATAATTCTTATGCGCTGCAATCCATATGAGTTTTATTGGCTGCATAAATTCATAACCATATTGAAAATTGTCACGATATTGAAATCCAACACGTGCTTTATAACTAGGATGATATGGATGGCCGTCTATTAAATGGCTTTCAAACTCATCGTAAGATTTTTGAGTATATTCTCTCTTATTATTTCTTTCATATTGTGCAATCGTGTCTTTAAATATTGTTTGTTCTAATTCGTGTATAAAAGAATCTAATTTAGCTTGTTCTACACTAGTAACCCGAAAAACTTCTGCTAGAAATTGCGAGACAGATTGTATTTCTTGCTGTTCATCTTGAACTCTTACTATTAATGAGTCTAACGAAATACGTCCAAATGTCATCCGTTCCCTGCCATAGCATTTGTACGTGACACTTTTGCCTTCTTCATCAAGTCCTTGTATTAGAAAAAGAAGTTGTTCTTCTTTTTCTATGCGAACCGGTGTAATAATCCCCTCATAAATTAACGATTCTACTAATTGACGTAGCACTCTTCTTCGTACTGAAATGTAATCTTCTGATTCGAGCGCCTTCAATACTTTCGTATGATACATGTCCACTCTCATAAAACCCTCCACCTTATGACAAAATACCATTATTTGTATTACGTGAAATTTTAACGTTATTTATGAACGAACAGCCACTTCTCTAACGAGTGGATTATGTACTTGCACATAAATAGCTTGCTCCAATGGATTACTTAACTCATCGACATCGAAAAATCTCGTTAGTAAATTTGCTTTACACGCTAACTTATCTTCGTCCAATAATTCTCTTAAAAATGTAGAAGGTTCCCGGTTATATGGAAGGAATGATTCAAGTACAGACCTTAATTCCGAGAGAAGAATTTCCTCCTTAATTAATCCTGCTGTGCCAAAACCATTAATGAGGCCAAACATATGATTGAAAATTAAGTAGTAACGAAATCTCTCATCCACAATATAGTCGTCATATAAATTTCCAGTACGTTCTCCAATACCAGCTAATTCATTATTAAGCATCTCTTTCATTGAATTACAGAAATAAAATCCTTGATTATCACGGAAATAATATTTGACCGGATAACCATCTTTTAGCTGAACAACGCTATTTTGCTGATGAGCTTCTAATGCAACACCATACTGTAAATACATCCATACCATTGGCTTTAAAGAAATATTCATATATCGTCTAAACCACTCTAAGCTTACTTCTTCACAGCTTTTACTTTCTAAATCTGCTAGGCGATGAATAATATTCGATAACCGCGTACGCTCCCCAGGTATAGCGTCTTGAACTAGCCCAGCAATTAATGTTGCGTCGTTTGCATGTTCACTATAAAAAGGATTCTCACGAATAATCACTTCAAATCCAGATTCTTGTGTTCCATAATTTAATGTAATAAAGGCTGGATCACAAATAAAATCAAATCCTGGAAATCTTTCTCGTACTTCACCAATAGCCGTATTTAACATTTCCTTCCCTTCAAGACCACTCTCAAGTTCTTTCAGTTTATTAATACGCATTGAATTCGTTACTTTCACCGGAAATGAAAACTTAAGCATATACTTCGAATTGGGATGATATAGCGTCCTTAGTGATGATGTTGCCATATAATACTTACCTACAGGACCAATATACTCAAGCAATTCTTGAATTATCCAATCTTGTACGTAAGCTTGATGCAAGAGCCATTCTGCCTGAAGCGGATGAATTGGAATTAATGCATATTGATCTTCCTTACAGTACTTCGCTATAAATTCCTTACTAACCATCTCATCATTACTTAATTCTTCTTTTATAATCGTTGTTGTAGAATCTGATAATAATGATTTTTCATTTACTATACTTTTATGTGCCCGAAAATAATGAAGCTGACATTCCCCTTTTAATTCTGGAGAATACATTGCACTTTTCCAATCCAATATCCCCTGTCTACTCTTTGGTGTAGGATGAGTTAAATGCCCAAATAATAAAGACTGCTCCGCTTCTATAAAAGTTGTATGGAAACCGTATAATGCGGATGTATCTTCTATTCTCTCTTTTGTAAATTCCTCAATATTTTGACAACTGCGGATAACTCGAAGCATAAGTTCCGCAGGATTCGTTCCTTCTCCGTAGTTGATCGACATCTCTTTTATTAAAAACGTAATAACTGTAACGTAATCTGCTGTAATAACGGAATTACTATCTCCAATTTGATAATAAAATTGTTCTCCAAACAAATGGCGATCTGTTGATGATTTATATATAACTTCTCCATACAAAGTAACGTTCTGTGCCGATAGCCGACAACATAAATATGTGGGGACTGTATCTCTATTCAACGTATTACTGAAGATACTTTTCATTCTTTCATCCTCTGTAATCCATTCTCCACTCCCTGTTTCTCTTAAATAACAGTTTAAAAAGCTTTGTAATGTTGCATGTTCTGCGATTTGTTTCGCAAGCTGCATGTTGGTCCTCCTCTTTATATTAAAGCTATCGAAATTTTATATAATAAACGATAATTGAATGTCGTTATCAATTATGATTCTAATTGATAATAATATTCAATTCAAGAGTATATTTCAGAATTTTTTTATCTGATTTAATTTTCCTTGTTTTCCCCCTTTTCTTTAATCTAGTTAAAAATACACAAAAAAAATACTCAGCTTCAAACTACATACTTACTATTTTTCATTAGTAATCTATCCAAAATGGTTAAACAAAAGAGGTATACCTTAATTGGTATACCTCTTTCAAACATAAAGTTTACATAATAATATTATTTATATCTCTCCAGCAATATGCTGTCTCTTCTACCTGTAATCGCTCTAAAAATTTTGTATCAATTTTTTCTGGGTTAAATTTTTCATAAAACTTTTTAGAAGGATTATTCGTAACAACCCAAACTAAAAGTGATTGCATATCATTCTTTACACATTCTGATAGTAACGCTTGAAATAACTTTTGTCCTATTTTCATTCCTTGATACTGTTGTAAAAGGTAGATTGCATATAATTCTCCATCACAATTATATGTACCAGTTCTTTCTACTCCCCCATCGATGAATCCAACTATTTCTCCATTTAAATTCTCTGCTACAAATCTAAATTGATGATTACCTTCTTTTTGAAAAATATCTTCCCATTGTTTTTCTCGTTTCTCATATGCTATATTATCTAGAATTTCGTCAGCAAATATCCCTTTATACGCTGTCTTCCAACTATCAACATGCACCTTTGCTATACCTGGTATATCATCCTTTATTGCTCTTCTAATATGTATTCCCATCATTTCTCCCCCCTTATTACTCATCATTATATCAATTTCATTCCTTAAAAATCCAAATAAAAAAGAGTGAATTTGAACTTCACTCTTTTTTATCACAATTATCTACTTTCCACTTCAACTGAAACTACTCGATCAATCTCTTTCAGGGAACTATATAACTCTGTTGTATATAAATCTTCTGGAGCTAAAATAACCATCTCCAGTTGCTGAAATGCTCCACTATCTATATCTTTAATTTTCACGCGTTTCACATGCATGCCTAAATTTTTAATTTGCTTAAATATACCATCTAACTCATGATGCTCTTTAACAGTAATTTTTATAGATAAATCCTTTTGTCTTAATGAATACGGTCCTGCAATTTTCACAAGTTGCGGAAGTACATTAATCGCTAAAATAATTAAAACCATAGCAACTGTCGCTTGTAAATAAAATCCTGCACCAATTGCGATCCCTAAAGCTGAAGCAGCCCACACCATAGAAGCTGTTGTTAATCCAGAAATAACGTCATTACTTCTTCGTAAAATGACACCTGCGCCAAGAAAACCAATTCCACTAACAATTTGAGCGGCCAGTCGCATCGGATCCATATTTGTATGTCCTGGAACAGAATATACATGCACAGATTCAATTGAAACCATCGTAATTAAACAACTTGCTACAGAAATAACCATACTTGTTTTCACACCCAGTGGTTTATTCTTTAGCTGCCTATCTATCCCGATGAATAATCCTAAAAAGAGTGCTAAACCTAATTTGAGTAAAAATTCATATGACATATTCCCATTCTCCTTACTTTACAATGTTTCCCTTAGAATAACTCACTATAACTCTTTTATGATATCAATTCCAGTCTTTTCTATTCATTTAACGTAAAAAACCGAAAAAACATTTATAACGATGTTTCTCCGGCTTTTTATTACACTTTAGATTCTTCTTTATTTCTGATCTTTAATCTTAATTTCTGCATCTTTGTAGAATGCTAATTTACTGTCATTATACTCTTTTGTAAATTTGTTAAACTGCTCTTTCGACTTTTGTGCTTCCACATTTAATTCATTAACAGTTTTAACTTTTTCACCGATTTCTTTTAATTTCGTTTCTTTTACTTTTAATTTTTCATACAGTTCTTTTTCAGTCGCTAACACTTTCGTGTAATTTTCATTCATCTTTTGGAATGCATCATAACGATTCTTATACGACTCTTCTACTGCTTTTGCTTGTTTTTGTAACTTCTTATCTTCAATCTTCTCTATATTACTTTGAACAGATTTCGTTTCCTTCTGTGCTTTTTCTAGCATTTCTTTCTCACTTTTCAATACTTTTTCACGATCATCTACATTTGCAGTAGCTTGCTCTATTTTCTTCACAACTGCTTCATTATGATCTTTACCTTCTTGCAAAATTTGAGCATATAATTCTTGCCCTTGTTTCTCTAACTGCTCTAATTTTTTTGCTTCATCCACTAAAGATTTTTCTTGTGTTGCTGCTGTTTCAAAAGCTGTATATAGATTTTCTTCTGGCTTTTCACCGAAACAACCTGTTAAAAGTCCTACTGATAATGCTCCAACTACTGCTACTTTTCCATACTTCAACGTTCATTCCTCCATTACATACGGTTATCATGCCAGAAGTTCACTGGGAAGTGACTTTCTTCATGATAAGCTTCGAACTCATAACCTTTTTCTTTTAGCCCTTTTAAAATTGCTGGCACAGCAGCAACTGATTGCGGGTGAATATCATGCATTAAAATTACTTCTTGTGGTTTTGTTGCGTTTGTTAATACATTTTGAGCAATTTGTGCTGCAGCTGCATCAACTGGCATTTTATTGTATTTCCAATCTAATGAATCAATTGTCCAATCCCATACTTTAAATCCGCCTTCTACCACTTTATTTCGAAGACCTTCATTTAATCCAGGCATCGAACCATATGGAGGACGTGTTAATTTAGGTGATTTCCCAATAATATTAGCGATTAAACCTTGATCTTCTTTCATCTCATTTACATACTCGCCATTTTTATATAACTTTGCGAAATTATGTGTCATACTATGCATGCCTACATAATGACCCTCAGCATTTTCACGTTTCACTAAATCAGGAAATTCTTTTACATTCGCTCCAATTAAAAAGAACGTCGCCTTCGCATCATGTTGTTTTAGCGTATTTAATAATTCAGCCGTATATTTCCCTGGCCCATCGTCAAATGTAAGATAAGCAACTTTTCTTTCTTTTCCATTAAAACGACTTGGTGCCGTTTTATTCATTTCAACTTTCGGCTGTTCACTTGCAAGCTGCACTACATTTTCTTGTTTCGCAACAGCTTTTGCTGGTGAAGTAATTGATTGAAACATGTAATACCCAATAGCTACTGCGGCAATCGCTATTAAAACGACTACTATTTGTTTAATTTTTAAAGCTTTTTCCATTCTATCGAATTCCTCTCCCTATTAATCTTATATATAAATCGCCCAATATAATTATACATCTATTTATTTTTATTTCACCATATAAATAGATTTTATTTGTATTATAATGGGAGTTTTATCAAAATTGTTGTTCCTATTCCTTCTTTGCTTGTAACACTAAGCGCACCGCCATGAAGGTCTACCATTTTTTTAACGATAGCTAAACCAATACCTGCACCTGCAGCATGATTATTAATTTGGTAAAATGATTGCTCAATATATGGTAAATGTTCTTTAGCAATTCCAATCCCTTCGTCTCTTACCTTAATCACTGCTTGTCCTTCTATTTTAGTCGCTTCAATGTGTATTGTACTTTTTTCATGTGAATACTTAATTGCATTTTGAACAATATTCAAGAAAACTTGCTTTAGCCTATTTCGATCTCCCATCAATTCAATTCGATCTATAGTAGTAATAAATTGAATTTCCTTCTCTTCCGATTTAGGAGTTAATTGCCAAATCGTCTCCTCTAGTATATCGTACAATTGCACCTTTTGTTTATATAAATTAAAATGATTTGATTGTAATCTTGAAAAATCTAGCAATTCTTCTACTAAATGAATTAACCTATCTGTCTCACCTGAAATAATGCCCATACCTTGCTTTATTTCTTCTTCTGTTAAATGATCTACTGTTTTTAACGTCTCACTCCAACCTTTAATTCCTGTTAAAGGCGTTCGTATTTCGTGCGAAATAGAAGCAATGAATTCATTTTTCATCTGCTCAGCCTTATCTATTTTATAGGCCATATAATTTAAACTATGTGCCAAGTCACCTAATTCTCCAGGATAATCTTCTTTAATTTTTTGCTTTAATGTGCCTTCTGCAATTTGTGAAGAGGCTTGAATAATGGATTCAATTGGCTCAACAAATGAATTTGCCAAACGTCTACTAATTAAGAAGGCAACTCCCGAAATAACAATACCTACAGAAATAGTAAACGTAATGATTTCAATAATCTTTTTATTTACATTTGTTAAAACAGTCGTATATTTTAAAACACCAATAGTTTGTCCTTGATGTATAAGTGGGCTTAGCACCTCTAGTTGTTTTTTATTACCTTTCGTAGTAACTTGATTATACATTTCACCTTCTAATAATGATTGTGGAATATTCACTTTATCTTCTACCTTTTCACCAATTGAAGATTGTATAACCGAGCCGTGACGATCAATTAACTGTAATTCTGTTCCTTCTAATTGAAAGCTACTAATTATGTCACCACTATATTCTTGTAATCGAATAAAGTATAGTGAATTGTATTCTGAAAAAAAACGTGTACTCGTTTTCGCATGAGACTCTATATATTGCACAATACCATTATAATAGTATCGATAAATTGAGACTGAAAATACAACTTCAAATAATACAAGCATAAGTGTAATGACCGTCATAAAATATAGAGTCACTTTCCGTTTCATCTTATACTTTCCTTCCACACATATCCTTTTCCCCACACCGTAAGAATAAATTCAGGTTCTGATGGATTACATTCTATTTTTTGACGTAACCGTCTCATATTTACATCTACTACTTTCGTTTCACCTACGTAATTAGTTCCCCAAATCATATTTAAAATTTCATCACGCGAAACTGGCTTTGAAGCCTGATTCATTAAATACTGTAATATCATATACTCTGTAGGTGTTAAATCGACTAATTGTCCATCTTTATACAATCTTTCTTCTATAATATTTAACGAAAATGGACCTGACGTAACAATATTCGTTTTTTCTTCATGTACTTCTATTCTTCTTAATAAAGACTGTATACGTGCAGTTAATACTACTGGACTAAACGGTTTTGCAATATAATCATCTGCACCTATTCCTAGTCCTTGCACCTTATCTTCATCTTGTACACGTGCGGTTAACATAATAATACCCATTTTTTCATTTTTTTTCCTGATAACCTTACAAACTTCTAAACCATCAATTCCCGGTAACATAACATCCAGCAGTGCTATATCAACAGTTTGTTCACTCAAAATCTGTAACGCTTCTTCTCCAGTAGTAGCTTCTATTACATAAAATCCAGCACGTTTTAAATTTAAAACAATAAAGCTACGGATTGTTAATTCATCTTCTAAAACTAAAATTTTTGACATAATTCCCACCTCCTACTCTTGTTGATAATCCGCTAGCGGTTTTATATATGCTTTCACTTTTTCAAATTTCGATTGCTTCGGTACTGCATATACGTGAGAAGCTGTTTTAATTGCTGCGCTGTAGCCTTTTATATTGAACCATTCTTTCCGCTTAAAAATATGAACTTCAAGCCATATTTCATTTGTTCTTGTATCCAAAAACTTTTGAGAATTTGATTCTTTTTGCTGATCTGGTATTGTAATTTTCCCTATTAACTCTTTAGGAATTTTCACATAATATCCTTTTTCTATATCTATATATCGTTCTTCAATTGGTTTAATTCCAGATTCACTCCACTGTATGTAACGTTCAAAAAGCGGACTATCACCATGTGATTTATCTTCCCAACCTTTTGGACGTACAGTACGAACAAATTCAATAATGCCGTCTTCATTAACATCTTTACTTTCTACAACATATTCATTAAATAAATCTTCTTTCCCATCTATAGGCAATACTTCATAATGATCCTGATCAAATTTTGCTACATAAGTTATACCTGAATGAGCGCCAACTCCTGTATCAATTACTACCGCCTTTAGTGATTTAGATATACGACCCATTTGTATTCTTTGAATACTATTTATAAATGGATCGTATGACACTTCAGATAAAGTCTTAAATTGTTCCATGAACTCAACTGTCAGCTTCTCATCTTTTTCAAATGTAACAAGGCTTATATCTTTCAGTCCATTTTCATTTAGATCCTCTATGAATAACTTCGTATAACTTCGATTATATATTTCCTTCATCTCTTCATTTTCTTCCGAAAAAACATACATAACATGTTCTAACGATTCACGATTTACAGAGATTCCGATTAACAACTCTCTCTTCCCGTTCCCTGTAAAATCACCGACTTCAACGATATCTACATCTCCTCCATCAAATTTATGTGTGGACTTTATTCTCCAGCCATTTCCGATTTCTTCATATACGGCTAAATATACGCTATGATCTTCATTCGGCAATTTATAAAATAAGATGGCTTCTTTCTTATTATCTTGTTTAAAATTCATTGACCAAATCATCTGTTTATCTTTGTTAGACATTGGAGTAAGTAAGCGATAATTAACAGGTAAATCTTTATCAATTTGTTCCTTTAATTCATTAATCCATTTTTCATTTGTAGGAGCTTCCATTAGACTTGTTGGAGCTTCAGACATTTTACATCCAGTCAATATAAAGATAATTCCCATCATGCTTAACCATTTCTGCATATGATATCTTTCCTTACCACAAATTTTGAATATGTCCTTTTACTTTTTTACCTATCCATTATACTCATACATATGAGTATAATTTTTCTAAACTAAAAAATCGTTACAGAAAAGTTACAAATACATTCCAAAAAAAAGATTGGCAAAAGCCAATCTTTTTTTATTATTCGTTTCGGACTGATTTTGGCGTTACACCTAAATGATCATTTAATTTTTTGGAAATATCTTTTACATTTTTTTCATTTGGAATGTAATAATAAATACCACCGATACGTTTATCTGTACCTTCTATTTGCATTTTTTCCATTTCCAAATTAGATCCTGCCATATTTTTTGTAATAGCAAGCATATCGTCAAATGTTAAGTTCGTTTTCATGTTTTTATCAACCGCATCTAGTAAAGAGCCCATTTTGCTAATTGATTGAACAGACATCGCTTTTTTAGCAATTGCTTCTATTACAAGTTGCTGTCTCTGTCCACGCATTGCGTCACTATCAATTTTACGCGTTCTTGCAAGTGCAAGAGCTTGTTCTCCATTTAAATGTTGGTAACCTTTTTCTAAATGGATCATACCAGCTTGGTCTTTACTATCTTGTTCAGTGAAAGTAACTGGTACATCAATATCAATACCACCAATTGAATCGACAATTTGTACGAATGATTCAAAGTTAAACTTCACATAATAATCAACAGGTACATTCAAAAATCTTTCCACCGTATCGCGTGTGCTTTCTACGCCACCAAATACGTGAGCATGAGTAATTTTATCTAATTTTTTTCTAGTTGGAATGTAAACACGTGAATCACGTGGAATACTTACTAGCTTAACAGACTTATCATCTTTATTAATTGTTGCTAATAAAAGTGCATCTGTTCGAACTGCTTCGCCATATTGGCTTTTTCTCATTTCACTTCCATCTACACCCATGATTAATATTGAAATATTATCCTTTAAAGGTTCGACTTCTTTATCACGCTTTGATGACTTATCAATTTTTGCATACGCATCATTTACAACAGCTTTTGCTTTATTATATATAAACGAGCCATATCCTACTCCTCCAAAAATAAGTAGGAAAAATGGAATTAATATGAACCATTTTATTGACTTTCTTTTAGAACGCTTTTTATTACTTCTCGTATTTTGTTCTAATTCAGAGCTCATACCCATTCGCCTCTCTTTCTCTTTACCAAGTATAATGTAAGTCTATTTATCTTCATATTGAATTTCCTTTCACTAACCTTACAATTTTGTAAGGTTACTACTTAAACCCAATACGTATTCCATTTCACATTATACTCTCGTACTTATTTTTGGCAAGTCACTATTTACCAATTTCAAAAATTTAGCACTTCGCAACATATAAATTTACAAATTTATTAACTCTTTCATTTTAAATTAGGATGTCTTTTTCTTAACAAACGATATGAATAAAGAATCCAGCTAATTATAAAATCTCTATGAATACAGTATATTTGACGTTATTATTTCTCAAACGGCGTATACACGCTTTTCTTCCCCTGATTATCAATGTAAGCCGACTTTGCTTTTATTTTTGTTTTTTCTACTTCCATGTCTTCATTTGAGAAGTTCACAATGATTTTAATATCTTTTCCATAAGAAACAGATTGTACTAGCTTATCTTCTGACAAATACGCAAAATTCGTCATCTCTTCTTTTACTGCTTTTTCATGAACTTCATTCCAAACTTTTAGATGCTCTGTAATTTCTTTTTTATGCTTATTCCACTCTACTTCATCTAAATGGTACAACGGAGGAACATTATACAATAATTCAGACAGCATTCGATTTCCAACTTCATCTTTTGCCTTTAAACTTCCCCATTCCCAATGATGTGTTGTAATAACGGAATCATTGTATACTAATTTATATAATGGTACCGAATATACTGGGTTTAAATATACTTGTTTATATTCTTCTTTCAATGGTACTTGTTTTGCATATTTTTCAGGCACATTTTGATTTGGTGACCAATATCCACCGACATAATACGGACTTGTTTTATTTTTCCGCATATCTTCATCGTCCCATTTAATAACAGGTGTTTCAATTCCATGTGCAAATGCAATCGTACTACTAGCAAAATCATTTCCGCCTTCAGAACCAACGACCATACCCTTTTCTTGCGCAATGTAGTCCATTCGTTTTAAACGTGCTTTTAAATCTTGCTCTTGCGTCGTTATATGTTTCGCTGAATAGTCATCGTAAATTTCACCTGTCGCATCACAATCAATAAACCATGAATTATATTTAGGACCATTTTGTAATATATCATTCATGCGTTCCTTTACACTAGGCAGCGATAAAGTCGGGTTTAACTTGCGACCTCTTCCTAAAAAGCCTTGCACCTTTTCTCCGTTTTTCTTCGTTACAGTAGCCTCTTCGTATAATGACGGGTCATTAAAGGATGCTGTGTTCCAATTTTTATCACTTTTTTCGTGAATGGAATGATACGAATCATACGGACCAACTAAATACCCCATTTCCTTAGCTTTTGTTACGAAATTAGGTTGCATAAATCCTTGTTCCCAGTTCGGCAGACCAATCCACGCTTTTTCTATTCCTGCCTCTTTCATTTCCTTTAATATATCCGTTCCATCTGCATTACCCCATTTACTTACCTCTTCAACCGCATCACCAAGTAGCGACTTTAATAAATGCTTATTTAAGCTATACAATTCTGTATTCGTTAAGTGACCTACACCTTTCTTTAATAGCACACTAGCTTCCTGATTAACGTTTTGAAAAATATCCTCTTTATAAAATTCCTTCATCGATAATACTTCGTTTATATAACGTAAAATAACATTTTTTTGATACTTATCAATGAAATCTTGTTTACTTACTTGATCCAATACATTCAGTTCCCCAGGCTCGGAACTATTCTTTTGAATAAGTTCTTTTATATGACTAAACAGCGGGCTATTTATTTGCTCCCTTAGTTTTGGCCAATTTATATTATTTTCTAATAAACCATTTTGATTCCAAAAATAAAAATGCGCCGCTCCATATAACTTTTCGATTTCTTTATTTTTTCTAGCCTTTTCTTGTAATGTTTTAAATTCACCTTTTCGAACAATATCATCCTTATACAGTTTAGCAATGCTTACCGCATCATTATTTGTCACATATAATTGAAATCCATATGTTTTATTTTTATTTATGCTCGGAAATTCATGTGTAAAATCAAATCCTATTTTCGGATCCGAATGAAATTTCAATTCATTATTAAACATATTCGTTGCAATATATACAATTGAATATTTCGAACCATTTAATGCGAAAAACTTCATAGAAAATGATTCAGCAAATGAATATGCATCATCCTTTAAAAACTTCTTCCAATTCTCATCATTGCTCGGAATTTGCTTACCCTCCCATAACGGAAGTGTATAATTTTCAGCTTCTACTTTCGGCCATGTAAAGCTTTCTGCACCAGTCGATTCCACTTCAATGTTTAAGTGGTCTTTTTTCTTTTCTAATTTTATTTTTACTTTTTGATCTGGATATTCCCACGATGTACGATCCTTTTCTTTTTTTACATTCGATACCTTCATTTTCGGTAGGGGTTGTGATGCCTGTTCCTTTGCCCCCTCATGTTCTACAGTTAATGTGAATGTTTCTGGATTTACATCATAAGTAAAATCTTTATACGTCGCTTTCTTTATTTTAGACTCTTGTACAGCATTACTACCTTTTACGTCACAACCGACTAAAGTCGAAAACGACATAGTTGTAAGAAGACATATCGCTATCGTTTTTTTCATCCTCTGCACCTCCACCAATGAATATACAGATGCTTTGTTACAGGAATGTGGCAAAAAATAATAGAGCTAGCATTTTGCTAGCTCTGTTTGGAGTATTAAAAGTTGATATGAACAACTATAATTCGCTTAGAAGATATGTAATACAGTAACTACATTTTTTCTCAACAATTATGAAACTAAACAAATCAAAATTTTAACAAGCATTCTTCAACTGAAAAAATAAGTGTATACAATGTATCCTAAAAGTAGTACTAAAATGATTATTCCTGTACCTTTCCAATTCATACCGCCTGCTATATCAACTGGACTACCCGTTTCCGCTCTATTGAGTCCGTCACGTAAAGAACCCGTAGGATTACTTTTTAATTCACTTTGTCTCATACGCTCTCTTTTTTCTTCTGGTGACTCTTTATTCATTTAATCACCTCCAAAATGAATGCACTCTTTACTTACATTATTCAAAATCAACATTTGTTTTATATTTTTCCGAAAAAACCTAATTTAAAATAGGTTTGCAACGTAAAGAAAGCTAGCCATGCCAGCTTTCTTTACGTTCCAATATGCTCTTCCTTATTTACAATAATACCTTTATGGTCGATTTCAAGCTCACATACTTTCATATCTGTAAATACTCTCGCTAATTGCTCAGCGATTTCTTGACGCTTCTCATATGGCGTTAATATAAAAATAGATGGCCCCGCACCACTAAGTGCTGTGCCGTACGCACCAAATTCTTTTGCGCATTTACGAATAGATGGTAATAATGGTACGAGTTCTAAACGATATGGTTCGTGAAAATGGTCTCTCTCCATCATTTCACCTACAACTTCCCACCGCTTTTGACATAATGCAGCTACTAATACGTTACTTATCGCACTAGCTTTAACTGCCTCATGAAACGGAAACATCTTTGGTAATACAGATCGACTTTCATCTGTATTTAATTCTGCATTCGGAATGAGAGAAATTACACCCAATTCCTTGCTCTCAATTCTTACGACGGAAACATCCTTTCCATCAAGTGCTCCAATTACAGTTCCACCTAATATAGAAGCAGCAACATTATCAGGATGTCCTTCAAAATTTGTAGCAATTTGAACTTTTTGATCAGCAGTTAAGTTCAAATTGCCTAGTTGATTCGCAAGCTCTATCCCAGCTACAATCGCTGATGCACTACTTCCTAGCCCTCTCGTTAATGGGATATTACTAGTAACTTCTATTATATGGGGTGATATAGAAGGACATACTTTACATGCCGTGCTAACGATTAAATTTTTATCGTCTGTCGGAATTGATTCTTCAAAGGAATGGATTACTTGCCATTTATCAGCTTTTTCTTTAACCACCACACCTAAATACAATGACAAAGCTATTCCAACTGAATCAAATCCAGGACCAACATTCGCCGTACTAGCAGGGACACGAACGCTAAATGGTATCACGACATAATCACCCCTTTAATATGATCTTTAATTTGTTCTATATCATTTGACACACTTGCGATGTCTAGTTGATTTGAAGAAATAGCGATATCAGGATCCTTCAAACCATTTCCAGTTAATACCGCAACAACTGTTTCTCCCTTTTTGATTTTCCCAGATTGAACATGTTTAATTACGCCGGCTAATGAAGCATTTGATCCTGGTTCAGCGAAAACTCCTTCAGTTTTTGCTAATAACCTATACGCATGTAAAATTTCTTCATCTGATACCATATCTATTTCACCACGAGACTGCTCGGCAGCCTCTACTGCATACGACCAACTTGCTGGGTTACCGATGCGAATCGCTGTTGCAATTGTTTCAGGCTCTTCAATTACATGTCCTTTTACAATTGCAGCTGCTCCTTCCGCTTCAAAGCCATGAATTCTTGGCTTTTTATAACCTTTTTCTTTCTCATATTCACAGAAGCCTTTCCAATACGCTGTAATATTCCCTGCATTCCCAACAGGGATAGCTAGAACATCTGGTGCATTTTGCAATTGGTCACAAATTTCAAACGCTGCTGTTTTTTGCCCTTCAATTCGATAAGGATTTACTGAGTTTACTAACGTAATCGGCTCTTCTGCAGCAATATTTCTTACAGCCTTAAGCGCATCATCGAAATTCCCTTCTATTGAAATAATTTCAGCTCCATAAGCGACCGCTTGCGCTAATTTTCCATGTGCAATCTTTCCTTCCGGTATTACGATAATGCATTTCATCCCAAGACGTGCCGCATATGCTGCAGCTGATGCTGATGTATTACCTGTTGATGCACAAATGATTGCTTCTGAACCTTCTTCTTTCGCCTTAGCAACTGCCATGACCATACCACGATCTTTAAAAGAACCTGTCGGATTCGCTCCTTCGTACTTACCATATAGCTGAATCCCTAATTGTTTTGATATATTTAATAATGGAATAAGTGGTGTGTTTCCTTCCATTAAGCTGACATCAGGTGTATTTTCATTCACCGGTAAATAAGACGCATATTGTTTTAATAGTCCTTTATACATATTGTTTTTCCTCCTCAATAATGTAGTAACTGTTTATTTCACTTGCGACAGCTTCTATCGCTTCTAAAACTCGTTCAAATTGATACTTGGAAGTTCGATGTGTCACAACAACGACTTCTGCCAGTTCACGGTTTAAAGGTAATTGAATAACCTCTTTTAAACTTACAGAATAATTAACGAAACATTCTGTTATTTTTTGTAACATCCCAGGCTCATCTTGTAATGAAATGCGTAAGAAATATTTCGAAACTACTTCTTCATCACCTTGTAATTCATAAGGAACTGGTTCTTTTAACGCACTTTTATTTTTCGGAACTTGATTCATATTTTTAACGATTGAAATAATATCACTTACTACAGCAGAACCAGTCGGTAACTTCCCAGCTCCGGGTCCATAAAACATCACTTCTCCTACCGCTTGGCCATGGACATACACCGCATTAAATTCATTATTCACATTTGATAATGGATGCTGGCTCGGTAAAAGCGTCGGTTCTACACTTAAATGAATGGCTGGTCCTTGTTTTTCAGCCTTACCAATTAACTTCATAGTAAATCCTAACTTTTCAGCCATTTGTAAATCTTCTTTTTCGACCTTTCGAATCCCTCTTACTTGCACATCATCTAATGAAACATTCATCGAAAAACCTAAGTTTGCAAGAATTGCTACCTTTCTCGCCGCATCTAGTCCATCTACATCTGCTGTCGGATCCGATTCTGCAAAGCCTAATTTTTGTGCTTCCTGTAAAGCCTCTTCATAAGACCATCCATTTTGACTCATTTTTGTTAACATATAATTTGTTGTACCATTTACAATTCCCATTATTTTTTCAATTTGATCTGATGCTAGCCCATCAGTTAGTCCTCTTAACACTGGAATACCGCCCGCTACACTCGCTTCGTAACATAAATCACAATCATTATCGTTCGCCAGTTGAAGAAGCTCTGCACCATATACAGCCATTAAATCTTTATTTGCTGTTACGACATGTTTTTTATTTCGTAAAGCCTTAACAATATGCTGTTTTGCTTCTTCAATTCCGCCCATTACCTCTACTACAATATCAATATTTGAATCATTTAGAACTTCATCTGCATGACTTGTTACTGCAATCCCGTCAATACAAACATCGCGTTCTTTTTCCAAATCACGTACAACGACTGTTTTCACTTTCACTTCGTATCCTGTATCAAGTGCGATTTTTTTATAATGTTCTTTCAAAATATGAACAACACCACTTCCGACCGTACCTAAACCTAATACCCCAACATTTATAACGTTATTCATCTTCTAATCTCCTCCTAAAAGTTTAATTATTACATCTATAAATCACCTTACTCTGCTTTTTTGTCATGCAGGTGGTGGTTATTTCCGTACTTATAAATCGTTTCATATTACCGCACCTCCTTTCAAAGTAAAAAAACACACCCATCCCTAGGAAAGGGACGAATGTGTTTTCGTGGTTCCACCCTTGTTCCAATCTAGACGTATTTTCTCCTAGATTGCTCAAGTTCAGATAACGGCTGATACCGCCAATAATTACTAGATTACTCGTTCACTATTGAAGTTCAAAGGTGGTAAAATCATTTCTCGTGTTAGGAAGCTCACACCCTTGGCTTCCCTCTCTGTAAACCGTAAAAATGATTTCGTGTCCTTATCATTACTTTTTCGTTCATGTTTATTTGTTAACTCATTATACTCGCATAAAAAACAAAATCAATACTATTTTTAATTATTTCAAATTTTCAATCTCTTATACCATAAAAAACACACTCATCCCTAGGAAAGGGACGAATGTGTTTTCGTGGTTCCACCCTTGTTCCAATCTAGACGTATCTCCTTCTAGATTGCTCAAGTTCAGATAACGGCTGATACCGCCAATAATTACTAGATTACTCGTTCACTATTGAAGTTCAAAGGTGGTAAAATCATTTCTCGTGTTAGGAAGCTCACACCCTTGGCTTCCCTCTCTGTAAACCGTAAAAATGATTTCGTGTCCTTATCATTACTTTTTCGTTCATGTCTATTTGTTAACTTATTATAGTTATCAAATTTTTAAAAAGCAAGCCTATTTTTACTAACTATTTTCAAAATAATTTTTTATTATATTTCACAATAGCATTATGCAACTGCCACTCAATTTACCTATTTTGTCATTTCTCCAGTTTATAAATCAACGGTTCATATATAAAGTGAAACTTTAATCAGTGGGGATTTTGTTCATCCCCACTGATTATTAGCCTTCACCAATCGGGCTTTTACGGGCAGTTGATCCCCACCTAACTTCTTTGCTTTCGCTGACTTTTGAGGTAGGGGTGTTACTGCCCGTTAATGCGGGATAAATCCCCATTCTAAAACCCGTACATACTCACCTTACAAAATTATATCAATAAAATTTTTAATACAATCTTTTTGTATAACTTTCTTCTAAAGAACGTGCAACATCTTCTTCTGAAGCATTCACTTTCGCATGCTCTAACAACATTTTTGCTGCTGAAGGTAACTCTTTTTTATGTAACCAAGATTCTGGATCCCACATCTTCGAACGAATAAACGCTTTTGCACAATGAATGTAACACTCTTCTATTTCAACAACAATTCCAAGCAACGGATTACGTCCATTCGCCTGCATTTCTTTCAAAATTTCTTCATCGTTTGTAATATACGCTCGGCCATTTATTCTAAGTGTCTCCCCAAGACCTGGAATAAAAAAGATTAGTCCTACACGTGGATTTGAAATAATATTCAAAATAAAGTCTATACGACGATTTCCTGGCCTTTCTGGAATGATAATTTTATTATTATTGAGTACGTATACAAATCCAGGTGCGTCTCCTCTCGGCGAGGCGTCACACTCCCCCAACTTATTTGCAGTAGATAATACTAGAAAAGGAGATTTAGAAAGGAAATCTACACAATGGTGGTCTAATGATGAAATAACTTTTTTCAATGCTCGCTCACTTGGTTTCCCCAATATTTTCCGTAACTCTTCCTCTGTTGAAATAATCGATTTTATTTCCATACGCTCTATCTCCACTTATAATCGCCCCTTTTTCTTTATTTTCCCAAAATTCAATACGAATATTGTATAATAAAATTTGCAGAAAGGGGAATTAAAATGACAGAGTGGTTAACAATATTTGATTCTGAAAGAAATACACTTGGGAAGAAATTACGGGATGAAGTGCATCGTGACGGTGATTGGCACGAAACATTTCATTGTTGGTTTGTAGAAAAAGATGCTAAAGATATATTCTTATATTTCCAATTACGCTCTAAAAATAAAAAAGAAGCTCCACTTATATGGGATATTACTTCAGCTGGACATATTATGCATGATGAAGATGTACAAATTGGTGGTCTTCGTGAAATCGAAGAAGAATTGGGGCTTTCCTTTCAAACTACTGATTTAGTATACAAAGGAATCTTTAAAATAGATTATGAAATTTCAAATCTTACTGATCGTGAATTTTGTCATATGTATTTTCACAATGTCATCAATCCACTTCCATTCGCACCAGGTGAAGAAGTAGACGATGTGATGAAAATACATGCAACTTCTTTTCTACAACTATTAAATAGTGAAATTTCATCTTTTACAGCTACTTCTGTTTTGAGCAATAAACCGATAACGATAACTTTTGATGATATTTATCCATATGATCTTGCATACTATGAATTTGTTGTTGAACAAGGAAAAGACTTACTAGAAAATAATAGTTTATAAATAAAATAGGACTCCTAGCATTATATTGCGTGAAGTCCTATTTTTCATTATTGCTCAAGTGCCTTCAATCTTTTTTCTACTCGTATGAATAAGCGAATGATTAGTACTAGCATAAAGATCATTATAGCTAACGTTGTATGGGAGTATCTAAACAGTATACTAATAACACTTCCAATTAACATCATGATGAATCCATTTTGCTTCATCACTTCTGCACTATACCTGTTACCCGCACCCCATAATTCCTTATTTTTCATAGATCGTTTCGTACGATAACCATATGCCGCATTAATATCGGTCGGTGGATTTTTTTGAAGAACAATTGCCGCAAATATAAAAATAATACTAATCAATATGCTTATTCCTATGTTTACTAGTGCATAAATCAATTATATCCCCCCTAACTTACACTTTCATTATACGACATAAACCTTATTTTCCTAATTTATAACACATTCACTTTCTTTCTTTTGATGTCTGGAACATACTTGGAAGTGTTACAAAACGTGCCCCTTTCGTTTTTAACTGCGGAATGATTTTGTCTAGTGCATCTACAGATCCTTGTAAATGCCCACCTGGTGTTGAATGTTGGAGGATGACACTTCCAGGAAATGAATTCCCTAACACATTATTTGTAATCGTATCAGCACTCACACCTTTCCAATCAACCGTATCAACACTCCACTGTACAATCATAAAATTTTGCTCTGTGGCCCATTTTAATTGATTTTCAAGTATTTCACCGTATGGCGGACGTATAAACTTCGGTGCATAACCAGCTAAACGATTTAATATTTCTTCCGTTTTTATAATTTGATTACGGTACTCATCCTCATTTACTTTCGCTAAGTTCGGATGACTATACGTATGATTACCAATTACATGCCCTTCATTCGCAATACGCTTTACTACGTTCGGAAATTTTTCTGCGTTTTCACCAAGTAAGAAGAAAGTCGCTTTTACATTATGTTGTTTTAACTTATCTAAAATTTTTGGCGTGAATTCTGAATCTGGTCCATCATCAAATGTAAGAGCTACTTCCGCTTTATTGTACGGTCCTGAAAATGCGTACGCATATTTTTCAACCCATGAAAATGGTGTCCACGATCCACGATCATCTGCTTTCATTTGTACTTCATAGTTTTGAGGGGTATATACGTATGGCAATGAACTTATATAGTCTCCATAATAAAATGAGTTATATGGCATATAAGCATACGAAACATCTCGTTCTAGTCCCCATTGATATGGAGTAAACATTTGTGGCGAATAAAAATAATACATGATAAAAAACCTCCCTAAATTTTCATATGTGATTCATCTGCACTTTGTTAGAGAAATTGTTATTCATAAACAAAAATAAGACTGTCCTTAATTAGGACAGTCTTGCTGCTTTATATTATTAATAAATCGATGTACTATCTTTCGGCAAAGCTTTCACATGTTTTAAATAGTTCGTCACTTTCTCATCATCATCTTGCGGATATTGATATTCATACGTGTTAGCAATTTCGTTCGCCACTTCCCTAAATAAATCACCCATGACAAAGAATGAATCCCATATGTTTTCATATTCAGCATTAGAAAATGTCCTTTTAAATTGCTCCCACATATCTTCTTCAATATATTGCTCGAAATGCTTTCCAAACTTCCCTGTATTAACTGTAAAGTCTGTTTTCATACCAATATGCCATTCTAGCATTACGATGAACATATCTCGCACTGGTCCTTCAAGCATTCCTTTTGCATAAGAAAGTTCCTCTCTCCATAACCCTTTTGCCACATTTGTACTACACCACCAAAATTCATTACAGCAATCTAAAAACTCTTTTTCTGTAGGCTTTTTTATTAAGTAATCTTTATCGCTTGCTGGCGGGAATCCTTCCATACAATTATCTTTATCAAGAAGCAGTTTACTTAAACTATCTTGTCCAACGAACTTTTTTATTAACTCAACTGGAACTAGCGTTAAATCAATCCGATTCCCATCCATGAACTGCATTAAATATGGAAACTTCCCATCTTCATCTGGTTGAACTAACGACATTTCTTCTGGCATTTGTACTATCATTATTTCTCCAAATCTATGAACCCAATTATGATTAGACGTAAAAGATTGTATATCATTTACAACATACATAATATCATAGTCTTGAAAACAATCTCTTTTCACATTTGGATTTACACGCGATCCATTCATGATGACAGCTCGAATTCTTTCATCCTCTTTTGCTATATTTATAATTACGTCTAGCATTTCTTTTTCAGTTCTCATCTATTTATAGCCTCCAATTTTTTAATATACAATATAATGCTATGTATACTGGAGGTCCACGAGCTAATCTCGTTATACACGATACATGTTATAATTTTTGAAACTTCTTTTTCATCCCTTTTTCCTCCTTACATCACTCTTTTACAACTGCCATTCCTTTCAATTTCCCAATGCTTTCTACCATTCACTTTTAATTATACCGAAAATTCTGTCTCGAATACAAAAAATAAAGAAAGGACATCTACCCCTTACAGAATAGATATCCCTTCTTTTAAAGTTAAATTTAATTCCTATGGATTAGTAGACCAAAGCCCAGCAGATTTAATAAATGTACGTTTATTTAATTTCAGCTGCGCTACGATAAATTCTGCAATATCTTCCGCTTGCATTACTTTATCAGGGTTTCCATCAGTTAATCCTAAATCTACAGCCATATCAGTTGCTACTGTACTTGGAGTTAAAGCTGTTACACGAATGTTATGTTTGCGAACTTCCATCGCTAACGATTCTGTTAAACCAAGGACACCAAATTTAGAAGCACTATATGCACTTGTTACAGGTGCACCTTTTTGTCCTGCTGTAGATGAAATGTTAATGATATCACCAGATTGTTGTTCAATCATGCTCGGTAAAGCTGCGCGAGTTGCATAGTATACCCCCATTAAGTTTACTTGAATGATTTTTTCCCAATCAGCAACGTCTAGTTCTAAAAACTTACCGAATTTAGAAATACCAGCGTTATTAATTAAAATATCGATAGATCCTAAACCATTTTTTAACGTTTCAATCGCAGTCGTCACTTCTTCATATGAAGAAACATCAGCAGTTGCAATAACAGCTTTTACACCTTCTGCTTCTACTTCTTTTGCTACAGCTTTTAAGTTTTCTTCTGAACGAGCTAATAAGCCTACATTTACGCCTTCTTTCGCTAATGCGATTGCTACAGCGCGACCAATCCCTCTACCTGCTCCTGTAATTAAAGCATTTTTACCTTGTAATAATTCTGCCAAGTATAACACTCCTTAATCATCTCAGTTATGTATTATATTAAAATTGTATCTATGTTTATGTAAAAAGGCAATGATGCACTTTCATGTGCGTAGGTTACTTGTAGGTAACTATAGAAAGTTTTTATTTATAAGTTTCATTTTTTTACCATTATTCATGTAAAATAAAAACAAATCCAGCATAGGGGAGTGTATGAGTATGAAAAGCGAAGGAAAAGCTTATCAATATAATTGCAGTAACGGTAAATGCATTTTTAAAGAGAAATAGTGTTAGAAGGTTCTCCTTCTAACACTATTTCTCTTCATGATTCGGCATACGCACAATAAATTCAGTACCTTTTCCTTCCTCACTCTCCACTTTTATCTCTCCTTGATGAAGGTCGAGTACTTTCTTTACAATAGCTAAACCTAAGCCACTTCCTCCATAGGCACGATTTCGTGAAGAATCCGCTTTATAAAAACGCTCAAAAATATGTTGTTTCTGTTCTTCTGATATACCAATTCCTGAATCACGGATACGCACTTCCACTACTGTCTCATGTTCCTTTAACTGAATAGTAATCGTACCACCGCTTGGAGTAAATTTAATACTATTATGAATTAAATTAATCCACACTTGACTCATACTTTCTTGGTCAGCAATAACATATACTTTTTCTAAATCTAGTTCTAACTCAATTTCTTTTTCAGCCCAGAGTGGTTCACTATTTAACACAATTTGCTTTAATTGTTGATCTAATCGATAGCTCACTCTTTCTGGTGTATACTCTTCTGATTCTAAAAGAGTTAGCTTTAGTAAATTTTGACTTAGTTTAGATAATCTCGTTGTTTCAGTTTCAATAATGGTAAGATAATGCTTTCTTTTTTCCTCCGAAAGATTATCGTCTTGTAGTGCTCTAGCAAATCCTTTTATAGAAGTTAACGGTGACTGTATTTCATGAGAAACATTCGATACAAACTCTTGTCTCATTTTCTCCATCGTATTCAGTTCATCTGTCATATCATTTATACTTTTTACGAGCACGCCAATTTCACCATCATACTTTTCTTCATTTCTTATTTTTACGGAGAAGTCTCCTTTTGCAATTTTTTGTATCGGTTCAATAATAGTCCAAATCATCGCCTCTCGTTTTGGTCTCATTAATATTCCAATCAATGTCCAAATAAGAATAATAAAGACAAAACCGACCATATCACTAATTAGAAAAGCAACAAACGGCGATACGTTTACGTCAAAAGCATTCAATATACTAGTTGCTACATAAAATGCGATAGACCAAATTATAGTAAGAAAAGAAAAGAGCGCTAATACCGCTCCAAATACTTTCAGCATCTTCAACTTACTCATTCGTTTTCTTTTTCTCATTTACTTACCTCTAAGCGATACCCTAATCCTCTTATTGTTTTAATACTAAATTTCGACTGCTCTTCTTGAAACTTCTCACGTAACCGATTAATATGAACGTCTAATGTACGTTCATTCCCTTCAAAATCATATCCCCATATTTCTTCAATTAATTGCTCTCTCGAACAAGTTCTTCCCGATTTAGACCCTAAAGTAAAGAGCAGCTCAAATTCTTTTAACGGTAATGTAACCGTTTGTTCTCCAGATGTAACTTCGAATGTTTTACGATTTAATAATACATTTCCAACTTGAATCGATTGGGAAACTGTAATTTGGTAACGTTTCAATAATGCCTTTACTCTCACTACTAATTCTATAGGGTCAAATGGTTTTACAAGATAATCATCTGTCCCAAGGTGAAATCCTTTTACTTTTTGTGATGTTTCCCCTTTGGCAGTTAGCATCAGAACCGGGATATCATAGTATTTTCTTAATTCAAAACATACATCAAATCCATCCATATTTGGCATCATGATATCAAGAATAACCATATCGACTTTTACGTCATCTATTTTCTGAAGTGCATCTACTCCATCAATTGCCTCATATGTTTGAAAACCTTCTCGTTCTAAAAATACAGAAACGAGTTCTCTAATGTGTGGATCGTCATCTACTATTAAAATTTTAGGTATCAAAGGAACCATTTCCTTTCTACTTAGCATCTAATATATTGTTTAAAAATGAATCATCAGTGGAGTAAACTTCCCGCTGATGATTCATTTTATAATGCACCCTCTTTAATTTTCAATTGCTGCGTTGCAAACTCACGATACATATCATGCGTCTGTAATAATTCATCATGCGTACCACTACCTGTAAGATTCCCTTTTTCAATAAAGACAATTTTATCTGCATCTACAACAGTAGAAAGTCTATGCGCAATCACTAACGTTGTTCTGCCTTTCATTAAGTTATTTAACGCTTTTTGAACGACAGACTCAGATTTACTATCTAAGCTTGAAGTCGCCTCATCTAGCATAAGAATTTGCGGATTTCGAAGTAACGCTCGGGCAATGGCAATTCGCTGTCTTTGTCCCCCAGAAAGCTTCACACCGCGTTCTCCAACTTCTGTTGCATAACCGTTTGGTAAGTCATGAATAAATGCATCAACATATGCCATTGCTGCTACTTTTTCAATTTCTTCATCCGTTACTTCGCCCTCGACGCCATAACAAATATTATCACGAATTGTTCCATCAATTAACGGACTATCTTGTGATACGTAACCGATTTGACGTCGCCATGACTGTAATGAATAACTCGTAATTGATTCTTCCCCTAATTTAATGGCGCCACTAGTTGGCTCATAAAAACGTTCCAGTAATGAGAATAACGTTGTTTTCCCACTACCACTTGGTCCTACAATCGCTGTCACTTTTCCAGATTCAATTGTGAAATCAATATTTTTCAAAACTTGCTCTTCTTCGTTATACTCAAAATGTACATTTTCAAGAACGATCGGTTGCTTAGCATTTGTCACTTTCACACCAGTTTCATGATCTTCTACTTCATATTCTAAAATCGTACTAATTCTTTCCGTTGCACCAATTGCCTTTTGGAATTGTGTAAAGAACATAGATAATTGACTCATTGGCATTACAATTTGAACTAAATACAAAATAAACGCTACAAGTTCACCGGTTGTTAATGCACCGCTAGAAACTCGCATCCCGCCATACCCTACGATAATAACAAGTAGTGCCATTAAAACAAACGACATAACTGGCGAAATTAATGCTTGCACTTTTCCTTCTTTCAAACCAAATTGTAATAACTTTTGTATACCTGTATTACCCGTTTCATATTCTCTCTTTTCTGTATTTGAAGATTTCACTAAACGAATTTCTGATAACACTTGCGTTAACACACTTGTAAAAGATGCAGTTTCATCTTGAAGCGCTTTTGAAATCTTATACATTTTTCGTCCAAGTGGAACTAAAATTAACACAGACAACGGAATAACCGTTAAAAGTAACGCAGTCATTTTCCAATCTAAAACAAATAATACAATTAACGATCCAACAATTGAAATACCACCTGTTAATAAGTTTGACAAATGCTCAGAAATTAACGTTTTCACAACACCTGTATCATTCGTCATACGGCTAATCGTATCACCTGTTCTATTTTGATCGTAATAAGATACCGGCAAGATAAGTACCTTTTTCCACAAACGTTCTCTTAGTCCCGCTACAATCTTCTGCCCAATATAATTTAGTAAATATATAGACAACCCTGCCGCAATAGTTTGCATTACAAAGAAAGCAATTAACCCAACAATTTGTCCTGCACTAATTGAAGAAAGCGAAAAATTATCTACTAATCCTTTTGTCAGCATAGGAATAAATAAACTCGCTCCCGTAGAAAGCAAACTCATTAACAACGCAAAAACTAAAATTCCTTTCGGAGGATTTGTATCTTGAATAAGGCGTAAAAACTGCCTCCAACTCCCTTTTTTCTTTATTTCATTTCTAACTTCCATTCCTGTTCATCTCCTCATATTAAACAAAACTGTTCTTTCTAAAATTAGAATACGATACAAATGTAAACTGAATGTAAACACACTTTTTCTATTTTTACAAAATATACATAAAAACTCATCTTTACAACAGATATAAACATCTGATATTATTACCTGGTACTTAATATTATTCTATGTAAATTATAGATAAATAATTTAAAACACGATATAAATCTCCAGTTAGTGAAAGGAGTATCCTTTTTGCAAACAAATATACATTCTGAAAAGGAAACAATTATTTTTATTCATGGATTAGTTGGTAATCGTCGCGCCTTCAAAAAAGAGCAAAAACGATTTTCCGCCTCCTACAACATTATAACTTATGACTTATTAGGTCACGGTGATGATAAAGGTGAAGCAATCGACTTTTCATTACAGCGCCTCGTAGATCAATTATTAAACTTATATGAACAAGAAGGTATTAAAAAAGCTCATATTTGTGCGCTAAGTTACGGCTGTTACATCTCTACAATTTTTGCGCAAATGCATCCAGAAAAAGTATTAAGTATTTGTCATATTGGAGGACATTACAATAACCCTTCTCGTTTATATAATGTATTTCAAAATTTTTGGGAGAAGCGAGGAGATGAATACTCTAAATGGCTCTCTCAATACGCAAATACTATTTTTCCAAGTGGTATACTAAAAGCAAATCCGTTCGCAGTCATTTCAAGAAATATTTACTACCGTTTCGGATTACAATTACATTCATCCATAATTGCCCAGTCATTACGACATCGATTAGAATTCGATTTAAAATCTAAATTAAAATCACTTCCTCACCCTATACTATGGGTAATGGGAGAGCATGATCATCTCTATAAATCTTGTCTATTTGATTTGAAATCTATTTTGCCTAACGTTCTATATAAGGAAATACCGTTAGCGGGACATGCAGCGAACTTATTTCGTCCTAACTATTTCCATGACTTATATGATCGATTTTTAAATGGAAAGTTAAAATAAAAACTATTGAACTTCCAATTTATTCAACTATAAAAAGGCTTCCCAAGTTTCCTTGGAAAGCCTTTTCTCTATACGAAAAGTATATAAAACTACTTTTTCTTAGTATGCTTTTGTGTAACCAGTTAGATGTTTGCTCCAGTATGAATTATTTACTGAACTAATTTTCACACCTGTTGAAGTTGTTTCCGCACTAATAAACTTACCATTTCCTAAATAAACTCCCATATGAGTTAAACCACCAGCTTCTGTAGTATTGCTAAAGTATACTAAATCTCCTGGTTGTGGATTGTTAGTTTTTGTTAACTGAGCCCAATATCCCTTAACATTTGTGCGCTCTATGTTGTGACCTGTTTTATTTAATACATAGTAAATAAAACCACTGCAGTCAAAACCAGCAGGTGTTGTACCAGCAGTTCTGTATGGTTTACCCTCTAAAGATCTAGCGAATCCAGCGATTGAAGATGTATCTCCACCTGTTGTTGGTTTTTGTACGTCTTTACCTGGTTGTTGAACGTTATTTGTAACATTATTGTTATTTGTAACGTTGTTTACTCCGCCTTTTACAAACTTAACGAAGTCTGCACTTACGTAACCTGTGCGGCCGTTATGGTTAATTTTGTACCAGCCATTTTCAGCACCAGTAACGTTTAATACTTTACCATTTGTTACTCCACCGATTACAGCGTTGTATGTAGCTGGGCCTGTACGTACTTTTAAAGCACCAGTGTTAACAACATAAGAACCACCAGTTTGAACTGTTGTAGTATTGTTGTTTGTAGTTGGTTGTTGTGTTTCGTTAGATACAGCAGAACCACCTTTTGTTACGAAGTCTTTGCTTACGTATCCAGTTCCACCATTGAAGTTGATTTTAAACCAATCTTGTACTTCACCTACAACTTGTACTGTTTTACCTTTGTTTACAGAACCTAATACTGTATGAGATGTACTTGGGCCTGTACGTACGTTAAGTGAAGAAACGTTTACTGTGTAAGTACCTGTTCCTTGTTGAACAGTCGTTCCTGTTTTGCCACCAGTCGTTACGAAGTCACCACTTACATAACCTGTTTGACCATTTACGTTTACTTTGAACCAACCATTTTCTTGTCCAACTACTTGTAGCACTTGGCCTGATTTTACTTTAGAAATAACGTTATGTCCTGTACCAGCACCTGAACGAACATTTAATACATCAGCAGTTACTGTGTATTTTAATTCAGAAGTTGTTTCTACAGTTTTTGTTTCAGTTACAGTCGTTTGAGTTTGAGTTTGAGTTTGTCCATTAATTTCTTTTAGCGCTTCATTTGAAACTTGTGCATGAGCAGAAT
Organism: Bacillus sp. RZ2MS9; assembly: GCF_001816185.2. Lineage (NCBI taxonomy): Bacteria > Bacillati > Bacillota > Bacilli > Caryophanales > Bacillaceae > Bacillus > Bacillus sp. RZ2MS9. Next base: position 1,910,612 of record NZ_CP049978.1, on the reverse strand, counting down.
CCATTCCTGGAACTGCAACGCCAGCTACAGAAGCTGCTGCTAAACCTGCAATTACTTTTTTCATAAGTTGTCTTTACTTCCTTTCCCTACTATCCTCTTAAAAAAAAACTAAAACTTTAATACTTTACAATATTATCAAAGTAAAATATTCATCCAGTTCCATTTTTTAGCAAGAGTTTTATTTTTCACACAGAGTTCATTTTAAATGAACAAAGTGAAATCCGTGTGAACTTCATGTGAACTTTATCATTAAACACAATGTTTTTGCAATGTTTTTTTCAAATTTCTTATATATCGCATGAAAATTCGACATTCTATTTAATATTTTAATATAAAATATCCCTTTTCTATCTATTATAAAAAACTCTATTAACCTAATACAAACTCAAGTATGTATTTCCTTATAAAGCTCCTTACATGACGTATACTTTCATCATGACAAAAATCACTCTATTTATCAATAGTATAATATTTTTAGAAAACTAAATTTCTATACTATCTACAATTTTGAAATAATTTGACGAATTGTAAGATTTATTTCACAAAAGCCATTTCTCCTTTAAAGAAAACACACACTATATCAACTGTTCTCTTTTTCCCACAATGGAATTTATAGGATATTTATAGTATTATATACATATTTTAATAAACAAGAATTTTAGCGAATTGATTAAAGTTTCATTCCCTTATAAAATGAAACTTTAATCAGGAAGGGTTTTATACATCCTCCGCTAATTATTAACCCTCACCACTCGGGCTGCCCATTAATGCGGGGTTTTATTGGAATAAAAAGAGGAGGCATATTTGTGAGAAATATAATAGATGATCCAATACAAAAAAACATAGAGCTATACTATGCTTTTATTCAATTCGTTTCAATGATAACATTACAAAAAGTATCAGCTATTGAAACACGTAAAAACGAATTAAAAAATCAGATAAAAAATGCAGGACAAAAAAACCCTTATTACGTATAAAAAAGGTGAACAGGTTATATTCCTGTTCACCTTTTTAAATTATTTATAAATTTTCACACGGTCCTCTAGCGGTTGGAATTCTTTTTCACCAGCATGTACTACCGGTTTACCAAATGGCATTTGCGCAATAAGTTTCCAATTCTCTGGAACATCCCACTCTTTTCTCACTTCTTCATCAATTAGCGGATTGTAATGCTGTAACGTAGCACCAAACCCTTCAATTTCTAAAGCTGTCCAAATTGCAAATTGTAACATTCCTGATGATTGCTGAGACCAAGTTGGGAAATTATCTTTATATAATGCAAAGTTAGCTTGAAGGCTTTCCACTACTTCACTGTCTTCAAAATATAAAACCGTTCCATAACCACTTTTAAATGCATTCATTTTTTCTTCAGTAGGTGCAAAGTTATTTTCAGGTACAATTTTTCGTAACGTTTCTTTCGTAATATCCCATAATTTATCATGTTGTTCTCCTAATAAAACAACAACGCGAGCACTTTGAGAATTAAAAGCTGAAGGTGTATGTTTTACAGCATGATAAATCACTTCTTGAATTTTCTCATCAGAAACTACTTGCTCTTTACTAATTGCATAAATAGATCTTCTGTCTTCAATTGCTGAGTAAAAATCTTTTGCCATCATAATTCCCTCCAATTTTCAATTGAGGCTATTTTATATGTATATATCATATTACGCCCCTCAAACTTATTATTAATAAGCTTATAACTTTATAATATCACAGCAACAAACAAACTCAAATAATAACACTTATATTTAGAAGCTTTTTCCTTTTTAAAATAAAAAGACTGTTTGTTGTTATCTAAAATTAGTAACAACAAACAGTCTTACTTATGTAGCGATCTAGATTCGTATTTTACTTACTTAATTAACTAATCCAAATGCATACGACATTAACTTATTTGTCTCTGTAAAACGTTTTGTTTTACTGGATGTCCCCATGACCACTGTAATAATTCGATTATCACCTTGCTTTGCAGTCCCAGTAAAACAGTATCCTGCACTATCTGTAAATCCAGTCTTTAGTCCGTCCATTCCTTCTATATATAAACTTTTATTATTTTTGTTTAACATGTCGTTTGTGCTTATAACATTAATATTATTAAATGCTAGCTGACTTTGGCGTAAGTGAGTCACTTCTAATATTTCCGGATAATCTTTTATAAGATGATACGCCAATTGTGCTACATCACCAGCCGTCATTTTTGTTTCACTTCCATCTGGCTCTTGTAATCCAGAAGCATTTGCAAATTTAGCATGTTCCGACATTTTTAACTGTTTCGCTTTTGCATCCATAAGCTGAACGAAATCTTTCTCCGATTTTGCCATATGTTCTGCTAAAGCCACAGCCGAATTATTAGCTGACTCAATCATTAATGCATGATATAAATCTTTAACAGTTAATGTGTCATTAACTTGTACTGGGATTCTCGCTCCTTCTGTTTGTGCCGCCTTCGCACTCATTTTTACTGGATCTTCCCAGCGAACTTTCCCGTTATGTATACTCTCTAGTAAGAGATACGCTGTCATCATCTTAGACATACTAGCCGGTGCAAAAGCTTCATTTTCATTATATTGATAAATAATATCTCCATCACTCGCATCGATAATCATAGCTGCTTTTGCGTTAATTTCTGGTGGGATGTACTTTGGCGGGACTACTTTTTCAGTAAATCCTGCTTTAGGTAGTTCTGCCACTTGCAAAGGTTGTCCCTCTACATTCGCTATGCTCTTTTGATTTCCTTGGAATAAGAACCAACATATCCCTAAAATAATAACTAATAGGACTGTCATCCTTCCCCATTTTAACCGATTCATTTCAAAACTCCTTTAGCAAACCTTTTATACACTCACATTTAACCTTAACAACAATTCCTTTATATAGTCAAGGTAAAAGGTATATTTATTCATATACAGCAATGATTATTTTAATTTATTTATGTTAAACTTACAATATTGAAACGTAAGAATATTCAATAATAAAATCTCGTAAATAAAGCGAAACTTTAATCAGCCCCACCAATCGGGCTACCCGTCAAATAGCGAGATAAACTATTTAATAGAAGGGATTCATACAAATGCTACTTCCAAAATCATTAAAATACGGAGACACAATTGGGATCTACTCCCCTTCTTCACCAGTAACCTACACTTCTCCAAAAAGATTTGAACGAGCAAAATCTTACTTACAACAGAAAGGGTTTCATATATTAGAAGGTTCATTAACAGGTCGATATGATTTTTATCGTTCTGGTAGTATACAAGAGCGTGCTGAGGAGCTAAATGTCTTGATAAGAAATCCTAATGTTTCTTGTATTATGTCAACAATTGGTGGGATGAATTCAAATTCAATATTACCTTATATTGATTATGATGCTTTTCTAAAGAACCCTAAAATAATGATTGGGTATTCAGATGCAACTGCTTTATTACTAGGAATTTACGCCAAAACAGGAATCCCTACATTTTATGGACCAGCTCTCGTCCCTTCCTTTGGCGAATTTGAACCTTTTGTTGATTGCACATACAAATATTTTGCTGAAACTTTACTACATGATCATTCTCTTCCTTATCATATAAAACAACCATTATTTTGGTCAGATGAATTTATTAATTGGGAAGAAAAGACGAAGGAGAAAGAACTTCGACCAAACGATTGGATTTCAGTAATTGATGGAAAAGCTACTGGGCGTATTATTGGCGGGAATTTAAACACGATACAAGGAATTTTGGGTAGCCCCTATATGCCACATATTCAAGAAGGCGACATTCTCTTCATTGAGGACAGTTCAAAAGATGCAGCTACTATTGAAAGAAGCTTTTCATTACTTAAAATTAACGGTGTATTCGATAAAATTTCAGGTATCATTCTTGGAAAACATGAGCAATTTGATGATTGTGGTACAAATCGAAAACCTTTTGAAATACTATTAGAAGTACTTCAAAATCAAAGAATTCCTTTTCTAGCTGACTTCGATTGTTGTCATACACATCCCATGATTACCATACCTATCGGTGTTCAAGTAGAGTTGGATGCAACAAATAAAACGATACATATTGTAGAACCTTGGAAAAAATGAATTCATAGATAGCTTCTATTGTTTTACAATAAAAGCCATGATACTATATAATTTGGAATGTGAAAGGTTAAACAAAATACGTTCCAATATATATCATTAGAAAAATTAGGTATAAATATATATTTATATGCAAAAGAGAGTGAATAAATGAAACCAACTATTAAAAATTACGTATTTTTACATGTAGCTTTTTTGATATATTCTATCATTATGGTTTACATGAAATGGGCAGCTAAATTCCCCATTGCTTCCATCTCATTTTTTGTTGCTTATTTCGGACTAGTTATACTTTTATTCGGATATGCAATTTTATGGCAACAAGTAATTAAACATTTCGAAATTTCAAAAGCATATTCACATCGCGGAATTATTATACTGTGGTCAATGCTTTGGTCAGTATTTCTATTTGGAGATACTATTCAGTGGAATCATTTACTTGGTGCAGCTATTATTATCGTCGGGATTGTGGTGGTGACAAAAGATGAATAGTTATATGTTATTATTTATTTTCGGGATAATTTTAGCTAATTACTCACAAATATTATTAAAAAAAGCTACTTTGCAACAATACGATTCTAGAATAAAAGAATATGTGAATCCTTATGTTATTATCGGCTACTCTTTATTTGTAATTAACGCCGGATTAAATGTTATCGCCATGAAGGGCATGGCATTAAAACAAGCATCAGCATTAGAATCCTTAAGTTATATCATCATATTAATTTTTGGTTGGTATTTCCTAGGAGAAAAAATAACGAAACGTAAACTCATCGGCAACATGATTATTATCGTTGGTGTAATCGTTTATTGTATCCAATAGTAAAAAGCTCCGTTTATCACAAACGGAGCTTTTTACTATTGACCTAAATTTTGCACTTTATCTTTCAAATCTCGAACTTGATCTACCGTCTGCATAAGCTCAGAGTTTTTAAATTGCTCTACATCCACTTTGCCTTCTTCTATCTTTGTCTTCGCCGTATCAATTAACGTATTTAACTTTTCGTTATATCCGACGATTTGTTGATGAAGATCCTTTGCTACATCAGGTGGCGTTAATTCATTGAATGCGGGTATATCTTGTTTAATTTCACTAAGCTTCGTTTCTAATTCTTTTCGAGCCTCGCTATCATTAACGGCCTTTTCTGCTAATGCTGGTGCATCATTTGCAAATGCACTTATTTCATTTACATAGTCTGTCGCCTTTTGAGCATAATCTATGGAGTTCTTTCCTTCTTCCACTATTGAACATCCCATTAAACCAATTGAAACTATGAATACTAATACAATTGATTTTATTTTCATTTTAGACCCCCTTCGTCCTTATAATTGTCTGTAATTTTCTCTATACATAACTTCTAGCTAAATTGTTTATAACCTTTTTCAAATAGCTATTTACCCTCTTACATGCCCTATTATCGTTACAACATCTATTTCTATATGCACGCTTATAATATCTTCAATTATATCCATATACCCTTGTCCTATAGCTGTTCCATAGTGTAATGTAAGCCCCTTCTTTTCATACACTGACTTTGGCACTGAAAAAATAAATCTCCTCAAATTTCTTTCATCAGCTGGTTCCATAATTAAAACAATCCCATCCTCATCAAACATATACGCTCGCCCTCCAACTTTACATTCACTATGGCTCAGTATTGCCTTGGTCAGCAAAATTTAAAACATAATAAGTTAAGATACACTCTGCTCTATCATAAAGTGAAACTTTAATTAGCCCTCACCAGTCGACTCTTTATCGGCAAATAGCGGGATAAAAATAAAAAGCATTCATTCTTTTTTGTTAAGAATAAATGCTTTTTAAAAAATCAATTTCTAACTCTAGCATCTTTTTTTGACGAGGTTTTACTTTCCTTACGGGAACTCCAGCGTAAATATACCAATCATCTAAACTCTCTTTTACCATACTCATCGCGCCGACTGCCGTACCTTCTCCTACAATTACATTTGGAAAAATAATAGAATTAGCACCAATAATCACATGTTTTTTAAAAATAACTTTTTCTGCTTTCACATTCCTATATTGATTCGGGACGGTTGGCCCCATTAATGTATTTCCACTGAAATCATCAAGTACTGCATATACGATTGTTTTAGCTGAGATGTTTGCAAAATCATGCATTTCAATCCCAACTTCCCCTCCATATAACGCTGTATACGCTGATATGTGCGAATAACTTCCAATTGTGATTTTACCACTTAAAATGCAAAAATCATCAATTCTTACATGATTGCCAACTGATATAGCACTCGGATTATATATACTTGCTTTTTTACTAACCAATACATTTTTCCCAACAGATAAAAATCCAATTTCCTTTAGTTCTTCTTGACTATAAAAACTATTCATCTACCGACACCACCTTCTGCTCTAAACAGATTACAATTTGCTCTACTAGTTCTTTCGTCATTCCTTCCCATAAAGGTAAACTTACGATTCGTTTTACTATTTTATTCGTTTTTGTTAAATCTGTCGACTTATAGTTTTTAAAAAGAACTTGTTGGTGGCAAGATGGTGAAAAGTATAATCTAGCTTCTATTTTCTGTTTTTTCAGTTCTTCAATTACTTGTATGTTGCGAACTTCTTCTGGACAAATGATAGGCATAAATTGGTGAATAACTGCTTCTGTCTTTTGGACTTTCCACCCTTTTTTCATTAACCCAGTATTTTGTAACAACTGTTTATACCATTCAGAAATACGGGTACGTTCTTTTAATTTTTGATCCCACTTTTTTATAGTCGCAATCCCAATAGCTGCTGCGTATTCAGACATTTTACAATTAAACCCCATCATCGTACATTCACGATTTTTATCAAATCCGAAATTCCCCATTCTTTTAATACGTTGTATATCTTCTTCGTTTTTACTATATATGAGCCCTCCTTCACCAATTCCGAATGGCTTTGTTGCATGAAAGCTATATACGATCATTCCACTAAAATCTTGACCGTAATGCATCCCTCCATTCATTAATCCAAATCCCGGCGCCGCATCTACGACAACCGGAATCCCCTTCTTCTCTAATTCTTCATATTCTTCTAAGTTCATCCATGATCCAAAAGTGGCGTACGGGACAACAATCGCAACTTCTTCTTTTAATTCTTCTATCTTATCCAAAAGTACGGTTTTATCCATATACCAATCATCTATTGAAATATCAATAAAGTAAGGTTCCAATCCACACCAAATAGCGGCTAAGGCAGTCGCAGGGAATGTAAAGCTAGGCATGAGAGCATACTTTCCCTTTCTTCTTTTCTTTAGTTGAATAGCCGCCATTAACCCTAACGTTGCGTTTGCTACTGTTGTAACAGCTCCCCTGTTTTGAAAAAATGACGACATAATTGTTTCCTCAAAACGTTGATTTATAGGTCCATAATTCGTATATATGTGAGATGTATCAATTTCCTTCAATTCGTCCAAATACTCACTTACAGGTACAGTTGAAGCACGTAAAAAAGGAATATTCTCCATATCTATCTATTCCTTCCTATCATTTTCGGACAATATAGAGCATATCTGTTTCAGATAATCCAAATTTCCTAGCACTTTTCATTCCTTGTTTTTCCGCTATGTTATATAATTCTACCTTAAATCCTGCATTCATTAATCGTTGAATAAATCCCGATTGATTGTAAATTCTCACATGATCTTCTTGACCAAAAGCTAATTTCCTCAATTGTGGTGTTACAATTAATTCATTCTCTATAATAAAATCTACATTCATTACGATTGGTACTTGAATAATTCCCCATCCATTTGGCTTTAACACTCTATATAACTCTCGCATTGCTTTGTCATCATCAGGAACGTGTTCTAACACATGGCTACATAATATTACATCAAAAGTATTACTATCATATGTAATTCTTGTAACATCAATTTCCTTCATTAATGGATCCTTTGGTTCTAAGTCACCACATACATACGTAATATTTTTATACTCGTTAAACCAATCTCTTAACTTTGCTTCAGGTGCAATATGAAGCATTGTATAGTTTCTATTTAACAAGTCCGTTTCCGTTTCAATGTACGCACGGTACAATCTTTCACGATCCATCGAATTACAAACTGGACATATCCCTGTATCTTTATTCCACATTTCAAATTTATATTTCGGAAAATCATAATGTGCTGGCCAAGGTGAAAATTTTTCAAATTGTTGATTGCAATATTGACAATAACAACATTCTTTCTCAAACATATGAGCAACTAACTTGTTTAAGCCTTTTTTTATCTTTTCATTATAAATTTGATCTAGTTCGCCATTTCTTACTGCATCCTTAACTATAAATCCCGCATTTTCTAAACAATAAGATAAACTCTCTTTATACTCACTTTCGGAGCTTAAAAACCCACTATTATATGCATCTATAATTAATTCAATCCACTCTTCAATTGTCATTAAAATAAAATGCATTTGTTTTTGATTTTGTCCACTATGCTGTCTAAAATAACTAAGAGGTTCATGTATATAAACTACTTTTCCTTTCCTCATCATATCTAGCCAAGTTGCAATGTCATTAATAGCAGAATAAGCCTTTCCTTTAAAATATCCAAACTTCCCGTCAAACAAATTCCGATTAAACAAAACAGTTGTCGGCTCACCAACTACATTTTTCAAGTTTTTTAACATATAATTCCCTAATTCTTTTCCTTCAAAAAGTGTAGTTTCTTTCGCGATTTTCATATTTAATGTTGAAGGTGGTAATATCTCTCCATTCTCATCAATCAGTTCACGATATGACGTCACAAATGAAATATTTTCTAACGCCAAAAAGTATTTCATCATTCTCTCGATCTTTTCATGATGAAATAAATCATCATCTAATAAAAAGTTTATATAGTCCCCATTCGCAAGTTCTACACACTTATTAAAGTTTTCGGCAACTAACGGCGTTTCATTTTTTACATATGTAATACACTCATATTCACGTAAGTACGGTTGAATCATAGCATTGACTTCATTATTTGTACTGTCGTCAGAAATAATAATTTCAATATTTTCATATGTTTGATTCAAAGCGCTGTTGAGTGCTAATTCCAAGTAATAAGGTCTATTGTATGCAGGAATAAGTATACTTACTTTCGGTAAAGAAGAATTATTATTTATATGTTGTTTTTTCTTTTCTATGTTTATTTTCTTCGCTCTAATTTTTTGGTAATAGTCTAATGTATATAATATTGATGATGGAACTATCCTTCTTGCATAATCTAGAAAATTAGTTATCGCTTTGTCTAACTCTTTTTCAGTGGATAAGAAACCATATTGTTCTCCTGCTATAATACTGTGTGAAAAATCTTCTAACCCATCCATCATTTTATTAGATTCATTTAACTGTTGATCTGGATGTAATCGAAAGTAACTAAGTGTCTCTGCTATATATACAGCTTTTCCTTTACTTAATAAAGATAACCATGAAGCTATATCTACGTTACATAAATACCGCCTCTTATCAAAAATCCCAAACGGTTCTTGTAAATCATTTTTACGAAATAAAACTGTTGTCGGTTCTCCAATATAATTTTTTTGATCCACAATTACCTTATTTCCTAATTCTGTTCCCGCTATAATGGTATCCTCTTCAAATAAACGGACAGTCGAATAAATATGTCGTAGCTCTTTCCCTTTATCATCAATGACTTGACGATGAGATGTTACAAGCTTAATTTCATTATCTAAATCATCGAAAAAATACTTCATCATTTTTTCAATTTTATTCACATGAAATACATCATCATCCATTAAAAAATTTATATATTCACCGTTCGCTTCATTAAATAACATTAGCGCATTTTCAAATTGTCCGAGAGTTGATCTATTTTTTATATAAATAATATTTGAATGATCACATAAGTATTTTTGTAACACTTTTTCTGTTTCATCATTCGTGCTGTCATCTCCAACTATAATTTCTATATTAGGGTACGTTTGTTCTAACACACTACATAGCGCCTTTTCAAAGTAACGAGGACGATTATACGTAGGAATTAATACACTTACCAACGGAAGTTGCTCTACCACCTCTTCAGTTCTTTCAATACGAGTTCTCATTTTAACTCTCTCACCTCTTCGCATATTATTTATATACGCGACACAAAAATCACATTACTTTAACTGTATGGAGCCTATATACTTTTATGCAAACATGAAACAAATTATCATACTTTTCGTTCCTGAATAAACATATTTAATAATGCGGACATTTTATTTGCACCTTTTTTATTCATATGATCACTATCATAAAAATCATCATCACAAAATAATGGTGAATCAAATAGATCTATAATTTGAAAAGAATATTGAGTTTGAAAATCATTTATAACTTTATAAAAATCTTCTTTTAATTTCTTACTACTACAATTGAAATAATGTGAAGTAACTGGGAATACAACAATTAATGGTTTTATATCATTTTTTAACAGTAATTCTAAATATTTTTTAAAAATTATTTTATTTTCAACTAAAGTTTGAGGATACGCCAATTTAGCATGTGAAGCTGCTCTTATTTTCCCGTGTTCTTCAAAAGGAATATGAAGAGGAGTAGTATTCCATTCAGCATTTATCCAAGGCAGTATCAATGATTCATCTTTTAGTTCATCTAATAAAATATATTCAAAATGCAAATTAAAAATAGAAAGAAGTGGTTTCGGAGTATTTAGATGGGAGAATCCATCAGTGGGTAGAGGAGAGTGAACTACAGTATGATGACCATCTTGAAACAATGGATAATATACTTTGTGAATTCTATATGATTCGGAGGATAACGACATATCAAAGTAAAACGAGAAATAGGCTATTCCTATTAAACAATATTGAAATGAATGATTGTTTGATAAAAGTTGTGACGCTATTAAATAATCATAGTATAGATCTTGCGATGGAAGTGTTAATTTTATTGACTTTTTTGAGAGAAGCTCCGTACTTATGCCACAATGCGGATAAGACAAACCGGTAGCAAACAATTCATACGTCGGATCACTCTTTGCTTTTTTCATAGAAATGTATAAAGACATAAGATCCGGATTTATTTGATAGATAGAAATTAATTTATCCTTCCATTCATACATGTATTTTGTTAAATTAATAATTTTTGAACTTTGCACGCCCCTATTTATCAAGTCATTTGTAAGTTTTTCTGCGTCCCCTCTCCAAATGACTATATATTGAAAAGAACTTTCTAGACGAACAACATCTGAAACGTCCACAACATGAACTATTGTTTTACATTTATTTTTGTCTAACGTATTTCGAATCCTATCCCCTGATAATTCATCACTTAAAACAATGATTTTATATTGCTCCTTCATGTACATCCCCTCCATTATATGTATAATATGAAATTCATTTTTAATTCGTAACAATCATATACACCTGCAATCTAACAAAAAAAATAGCTCCACCATTAGGCGTAGCTATTTTTACAATTATTGCTTATTCAAATTATATTCCTTTATCTAACTCATAAAGTTTACGATACTTTTCATTTTCTTTCAGAAGTTGTTTATGACTACCTTGCATGACAATTTGGCCACGATCAAGGAATATAACTTCGTCTACATGTTCTATTCCTACAAGATGGTGCGTAATCCAAATAACCGTCTTTTCTTCCGTTGCAGAAAACATTGTTTCAATTAAAGACAATTCTGTTTTTGGATCTAAACCGATAGTCGGTTCATCAAGTACAATAATTGGTGTTTCTTGCATAAGAGTTCTAGCAAAAGCAACCCTTTGTCTTTCTCCACCAGAAAACCGCTTTCCCATTTCATGCATTTTTGTTTGTAATCCGTCTGGAAGAGAAGTAACATGTGAAGCTAATTGTGCTTTCTCTAAAGCTTTCCATATCTCTTCATCCGTCGCCTCTGGTTTGCCAATTCGTACATTATTTCCAATTGTCGTATCAAACAAATGCGGCTTTTGATTTAATACAGAAATATATTTAGATAAAAGATTCGTATGAGCTCGTTCACCATTTAGTACAACTTGGCCATTTACTGGGCTTAACGCCCCTGTTAACAATTTTAGTAAAGTAGATTTCCCTGTCCCACTTCTCCCTAAAATAGCAATTTTCTTCCCTGCTTTTATTTGTAATGATACATCTTTTAATACAATCTCATTACTATCTGGATAACTATACGATACGTGATTCAGTTCAATATCTACATGTTTTGGTTCAATATAATCTTTCTCTCCATGCAAATCCGTTTCATCATGTAAAACACTATCACTTTCTACGCCATTAAGACGATGGGTAGATTCTACATACGACGGTATTCGATCGATGGCATCTGCAATAGGAATAAGCGCGTTCGTTACAGATAAAGTCATTAATATGAAAGCTGCGATAACTGTAGGAGCAATTTGTTCACTTGCCGCTTCATTCCCAGTCCATATGATCATCGAAATAACTACAATACCTACTACTAATTGAATGATACTGTCCCGAATATGATACCAGCGTTTCACTCTCTTTTCGATTTTTAACAACTGATCATTTTGTTTTACATACTCATTAATAAATTCATCTTTACGACCACTTGCTTGCCAATCAGATAATCCAAAAACAGCATCTGTCAGTTGTTGATACAAACGGTTTCTTCCTTGCTTTAAAGTAACATGATGTTTCTTCATCAAAAGTAATGATACAAATGGAAGAAGAAAAACGATAATAGCTAACATACAACCTGCAATAAGTGCAAAAACAAAATCAAATGCACCGATAACAAGTACGAAGATACTATAAACAACTAGCGCTAATATGCTAGGAAATATTGTACGTAAATATAGGTTTTGCAAATGCTCTATATCTTCGGATAACACTCCTAACATATCACCCGTTTGAAATCGAGAACGGAAAAATAACGCCTGTGGTTCTACTATTCTATATAGCCTCGTTCTCATTTTTTCTAATATACGTAGTACGACATCATGTCCGACTAAGCGCTCTATATAATGAAATACAGCTTGCCCTATACTAAACGCTCTTGTTGCAACAATAGGAACATATACAGCCATTACATTTTCTGGTCTAAGGGCAGATTTTGAGATCAAATAACCTGAAATAAAAAGTAACATCGCTCCTGAACTAATTCCAAGAAGACCAAGGAAAATAGTTAAAGTCATTCTACCTTTATTTTGTTTTATATAAGGTTTAACCCAGTTACTCATTTCTCTCCCCTCTCTTCCCTATGAAAATGTAATGTCTCATTCTCTAAAAGTTCTTCATACGTCCCACTTTCTTTCATTTCCCCTTTATTTAAAATAAGAATATGGTCCATTTGTTTCATCCAATGTAGACGGTGGGTTGCTAAAAATACTAACTTTCCATTAAATAGACGTAACATCGCTTGCTTTATTTCAAATTCGGTTTCAATATCAAGATGTGCCGTAGGCTCATCTAATAAAATGATTGGTTTTTTACTTAAAAGCGCACGCGCCATAGCAACACGCTGTTCTTGTCCGCCACTTAGCATACGTCCACCTTCTCCAATTCTTTCGTGCATCCCATTTGGAAGTGATGTAACGAGTGAACGAAGGCCGACTTCATTAATAACTCTTTCAACTTCTTCATCTGTTGCATTTGTTTCATAAAAACGAATGTTATCCTTTAATGAAAGCGGAAAAATATAAGGTTGCTGCGGAATATAAGCGATATTTTTTTGCCAATCTTCACGAGTAGATCCATCAACTTCTACACCATTTACTAACATCTTTCCACTCGAAGGAGATAAAAAACCTGCTAATACGTCGATTAACGTCGATTTGCCTGCACCACTTTCACCAATAACACCAATAGCACCGTTACCTTCCCAAGTAAAATTAATTCCTTCTAATATAGCCTTTTCAGATTCAGTATTATTAACTTTGATGTCTTGTAATTTCAAGCTACTAGAGGCATTCCATACTATATCTTCATTTAAATCTTTCTTTTGTATTCCTTTTTGTTGTTGCAAAATCTCTTCTATTTGCTCCATCGCAATTTGTCCATCTAATGTCGCATGATAATTTGCTCCCACTTGTTTAATCGGCAGAAAATATTCCGGAGCTAAAATCAAAATTGTAAGGGCTGGTAATAGTATAATCGTTCCATCTATTAAACGTATCCCTAATCCAACTGCCACAAACGCAATTGATAAACTCGTAAAGAAATCTAATGCAAAAGAAGAAAGAAAAGCAACTCGCAAAGTACGCATCGTTGCTTTTCTATACCTTTTACTTACTTTTTCAATCTTTCCTTCGTGCTGTTCACTTTTCCCTAAATACTTTAATGTTTCTAAACCTTTTAACGTATCTACAAAATGGTTCGAAAGTACACGATATATCTCGTACTGACTATCTGCCATTTTTTGCGCTGCCAATCCGAGAAGAATCATAAATATGATCACGATAGGAATCGTTACAACTAAAATGATTCCAGACTCAATATCTAGCGTAAAAACGTATAGTACAATTAGACCTGGAACGATGCTACTTCTAATCATTTTAGGAATCGTTAATTCAATATATGTTTTAAATTTCTCAATCCCTTCAATTGATAAGGTAACCAGATGACCAGTTCCAACAGTTTGAACATACCTTGGACCTAATGTGAAATATGCCTCTATTAGTTGTTTTCTTAGTAACGACCCTGTTTTTTCAGCAAAACGTTCCACTAATATTTGTGATGTTCGAACTACTATGTGACGCGCTGCAAACGCGATACCAAAATAAACAATTTCACTTAATATTGTTTGTACTGTCTCTCCATGAAATAAAAACGTAATAGCTCGTGCTAAAAAGATTGTTTGCGCAATAATACTAAAAGCTTCTAAAATACTAATAATCGTTAACACTACATATAAAATACGGCTACCGGGATAAGACGGAAGTCCTCTTTTTCTTTTCATTAGTACTCCAAATCGTTGTCTGACTTAACAGGTTGTCTAAATACATAATAACTCCATATTTGACTTCCGATAACGAAAGGCAAAATAGCAATCGCAAAGTAAGTCATAAGTTTTAATGCATAAGCTCCTGATGCTGCGTTGTAAATTGTTAAATCATTCATTGCTCCTAAAGAGCTAATCATAACACGTGGGAACATACCGATAAATACACTCGCACTTAGTAAAATGATTGTTAAACTCGTCATAAAGAAAGCCCAACCATCTCTTCTTCTTTTATTTAATAAAGTGGACACTAATAGTGCTACAAAAGCTCCGATTGGCACCATAATCCATTCTGTTCCATGAGCAGTGAAAATGTCGGTTTTCCATAACCCCACACCAGCAAAAACAAGAAGTGTAATTAATGAAAATGGTGCAATTTTTATTGCAGCAATTCGTGCACGTTCTCTCAATTTACCAGTTGTACGTATCGTAAGAAATTGTAATCCGTGAACAATACATAGTAGGAGAAACATTACTCCTCCAAGTAACGCAAATGGATGAAGTAATTGCAAGAATCCACCTACAACATTTTTACTCTCATCAATAGGTACACCTACCATAAAGTTTGCAATCGCAACTCCCCAAAGGATAGGAGGTAACATACTTCCAATAAACATCCCCCAATCCCATGCACTCTTCCATTTATGATTATCTATTTTCGCACGAAATTTAAAGGAAACACCTCTTAAAATTAAAGCAAGAAGCATAAATACAAATGGAATATAAAAACCACTAAATAAAGTTGCATACCAGTGCGGAAATGCCGCAAACATCGCTCCGCCAGCACAAACAAGCCATACTTCATTCGCGTGCCAGAACGGTCCTATTGTATTTAAGTAAACTCGTTTTTCAAAATCATTCTTTCCTAAAAACCTCGAAACCATTCCTACCCCAAAGTCGAAACCTTCCAGTACGAAGAATCCAACAAACAAGATTGCAATAACTAAAAACCATAACTCATTAAGAGATAACATACTCTTCCTCCTTATCAAATGGATCATGGCTTTGATAATCCTTTTTCGTTTTCTTATTCTTGTGGCCCTTAATGGTACGAACAAATAAGTACACACAAATTCCACCCATAATTAAATACATTGATGTGAATGAAATAAGTGAGAATAATACTTCACCGAATGTTACATTTGGTGATACAGCATCTTCTGTTTTCATTACACCAAATACAACCCAAGGTTGACGACCCATTTCAGTCATAATCCACCCTACTGTATTACCGATGAATGGAAGAGAAATTGCATACACCATTAATTTTAAATACCACGTTTTTTCCGCTAAACGATCTTTTCTTGATAAGAACCATCCGTAAGCTCCTAGAAGAAGCATGAATGTTCCACTCATTACCATCGCTCTAAAACTCCAAAACATTGTATGCACTGGAGGAATATAATCTCCAGGTCCATATTTTTCCTCATATTGTTTTTGAATTTGATTCATCCCTTCAACTTGACCGCTAAACTTATCATACGATAATAGACTTAGCATATAAGGGATTTGAATTTCAAACGAATTTTCTTTCTTCTCTGTATCAATTTTCGAAAATACTGTAAATGGTGCTGGATTCTCACTTGTATTCCATAGCGCTTCAGCTGCCGCCATCTTCATTGGATGTGTCTTAATTAATTGTTGCGCTTGTGCATGACCGAAGAATAATACAAGCGCCGTTGTAATTGTTCCAACAATGATAGAAATTCGGAAAGATTTTTTAAATACTACAGTTTCTTGTCCTTTTGTAATTTTCCATGCACTTACACCAGCAATAAAGAATGCACCTGTTGCAATTGCCGCTGTAATTGTATGCGGGAATTGTACCCATAGTTGTGGGTTTTGAATAATGGCTAAGAAATCATTCATTTGCGCACGACCATCAGCTGCCATTTCATACCCGACAGGTGACTGCATAAATGCACTTGCAGTTAAAATCCAGAATGCTGATAACATCGTTCCAATTGAAAGGAGCCAAATACACATTAAGTGAATTCGCTTCGGTAATTTATCCTCACCGAATACCCATAAACCCAGGAATGTAGACTCAATGAAAAATGCCAGTAATCCTTCAATCGCAAGTGATGGACCAAATACATCACCTACAAAACGTGAATACGTTGACCAGTTCATACCAAACTGAAATTCTTGTAAAATACCTGTTACTACACCTACTGCAAAGTTAATAAGGAATAATTGCGTCCAAAACTTTGCCATCTTCTTATATACTTCTTGCCCTTTTACCACATACAACGTTTGCATGATCGCAATAATAAAAGCTAAACCAATTGACAGCGGAACAAAAAAGTAATGGAAAATCGTTGTTGATGCGAACTGTATTCGTGCCAATTCGAGCGTTTCCATACTAAAATCACTTCCTTCATAGTTTTTATAATAAAAGTTAATTGAGCAATCTTATCAAACTCAATTATTAAGAAATACGAAAAGACAAAAACATTTTGTATGTATTGTCGAAAAATATGAAGTTTCAGTTTTTCAAACTATTGTAATGCTATTTTTTACCTTTTCACTATTTCTGTAGTGTTTTATTCGTTAATCGAATTGTATAATATACCTGCATAGTAAATTCAGGTTATTTTTGACGTATTATTGACATCATTTTGTCTGAAATATGTCTTTTGTCATTTTTTTGAATCAGATTTTTCTCATTAGCAAAATGTGTTTTTTCAATATACTTCTTACTTTTATATCTATAAAACAATCGTTTTTCTCTTCATACACTTGACTTTCACCCGAAAAAATGTCCTCGAAACTACCCTCGATAAACGCTTGTTTTTTGTCAAGAGAAAAATGTATTTTTAAAATTCAAACTCGAAATAATGTTATTCAAAAATAGAAAATAACTTCCCTCTTCCTCGACTAAAAGTTCATTTTTTTGTCATTTTTCCAGAACAAATAAAAAAAACTGAAAGTCGATTAGACTCTCAGTTTTTTTATTTATTTTGCTGTATGTTTTCTAACGGCTGGTAAAATTTCAGTAGCAATTAATTCAATATTTTTCTCAATTTTATCAAATGGTACACCGCCAAAATCAATTTGTGCCATAAAGCGTTGTTGGCCAAATAATTCATATTGGTACAGCATTTTCTCAATGATTTGTTGTGGGCTACCAACCATTAAAGCATCACGGTAATCTATTGCATTTGTAAATTGCTGTTTCGGATACCCACCACCGCGCAGTGTAAGCATACCAGCATTAATGTGAGGGTAATATTCACTAAGTGCATCTTGTGAATTTTTTGCCGTATAAAATAAACTCGTTGTCGCAACTGGTAAACTAGCTGAATCAAATCCGCTTTGCTGAGCAGCCTCGCGGTAAGCATCTACTGACACTTTAAAGTTAATTGCTGGACCACCAAGTGTTGTTATCATCATTGGCACACCCGCGCGTCCTGCTTTAATTGCACTAGCTGGTGGACCTCCAACCGCACGCCAAATTGGTAAGTTATTATTTTTCGCTCTCGGAATAACCGATGCATGTGCGAGCGGTGCTCTGAACTGTCCATTCCATGTGACATGTTCCTCGTTATTAATTTTTAATAAAAGATCCATCTTCTCTTCGAATAATTCTTCATAATCATTCACGTCATAACCAAGTAAACTATATCCCCCAATACGAGATCCACGACCAGCCACAATTTCTGCACGTCCATTAGAAATCAAGTCAATTGTAGCGAAATCCTCATATACTCGAACTGGGTCAGATGTACTTAATATCGTTGCTGAACTTGCAATTTTTATATTTTTCGTAGCTTGTGCGACCGCACCTAAAATAACTGTATGAGCTTGCGTTGTAAAATGTGTTTGATGACTTTCACCGACAGCAAACACATCAAGCCCTGCCTCATCTGCTAACTTAGCTGTATCAATTAGTTCGTGAATTCTTTTCTCTGGCGTAATTTTCTCCCCATTATGTGGATTTAAAACATGATCACCAATTGAATATAATCCAAACTCAATTCCTTTTCTTATATCTATACGGTATTTTTCCATAGTTACTCTCCCCTTTAATAAAGTAGTATTAGTTTTTTTCTAAAAACGTTGGTAAGTCAGGTATATCTACGTATTACCTACACCTTCACTTGATTAGTCAATTGATAATGTAAAAAAAATTACTCTTGCGGTAATTCTTTTTTCTCACTATGCTTATGAACTTTCGTCATCAGCTCATATAATATTTTCTGCTCTTCTTCATTTAATACATCATCAAAAAACGAAGATTGAAATGCAAGTTGCTCTGGCAATGCTCTCTCTAAAGCTGCTTCTCCTTGCTCTGTAAGACTAATTGTTTTCGTTTTCCAATCTTGTTTTCGTACAATATATCCTTCTTTTTCAAGACGAGTTAACATTCGAGAAATGCCACCTTGTGTAACAGTTACCTTTTCAGCTAACTCCATTTGTGTTAGTGGTTGATACGTACGTATTTGCAAAAGCACATCAAATTGAGCTGTCGTTAAATCAAAACGTTTTAAAAACTCATTTGACATTTGATTACTTTGGTTCGTAAATCGTATTAAACGTAACCATATTAATGATCCTATCGTATTATCACGCATGTTTTGTCACTTCCTAGCGTTCATCTTACTATCACTTTACTACGCAAGTGATAAAAAAGCAAGAAAAAATGTAATAAATATATCGATAGAGTATTGCATAAATAATGATAAGTAAGAATTCATATAAACATGAATTCTTACTTATCATTATTCTTAACTTTTCCTTTCATTCATTACTATATTTAAAGCTGCCATAGCTTTTGGCCAACCAACGTAAAAAGCCATATGTGTTATTAATGCAACCAATTCATTCTCCATAACCCCATTTTGTTTAGCTAGCTTCAGATGAAATTGTAATTGTTCTGTATTACCGAGACTGATTAGTGCTGACACAGTACACAAACTTCTTTCTCTTAATGTTAAAGTGGCATCCCGCCACACTTCCTCAAATAATATCTTTTCACTATAATGAGCAAATGCAGGTGCCATTTCTCTCATTTTCTTTTTAATATGTACTTCAATAAGTTCATTTTTCATTTTTTTCTCCCTTTATTTTCACCATTTGTGCTATTCCTTGACCAAATGACCAGTTTTCAGCAGCTGTCTCATTTAGTGTAATAAAAATATCCGAGGTTTTAACGCCGGAATATTCCGTAATTTTTAAGGATACCGATTGATACAAATCTTTTTTCTGTTGCACCGTTCTTCCCGGTCCACATGTAATAGAAACATAAATCATATTCTCTGTTCTCTTTTCTCCTCTTTCCAACAAATAATATGGATTATATAAAAATTTGTTTTGTTGGTAGGGTAAGAACATTTGAAAATAATCATTTTCAGGGATGTTAAAATGTTCAATTAATGAAAGATGGATACATTCACCCATTTTTTCCAACTCTTCTTCATTTAATATGTTTTCAGGATAATAAATCTTCACAAAAGGCATAGATTTTCATTCCTTTTCTTATTTTTTTATATGCAACAAAATTTCATCGTGAAATGTGTAAAATCTCATATACTGTAACACCTTTATTCACTGCAATTTCAGGCTTCTCTTCATAAAAATTAAACCTACTATACCCCCATTTATCCGGATTATAAACGATTACATTCCCTAAACACTTTTCGTTGTTTTGTACATTTTCATTCATCGTTTTTAATTGAGTCCCAATCAGTGTTTTACTTTGAGAAATACTTCCTGCATATTCAACAACATATCTACTTTTCTTAAATCCATCACTTAGATTAACCACTAATGGAACACCTATATTTATTTGTTGCCATCCAAAAGATTGTAAAATGTTATCGTAATACCCTTCAAAGATAAATTTATTCATCCCTTCATGACGATTCCAAATATATAAAGGTGCATAGCAGTTATAAAAATTCCCGTCTTTCTCCGTTTCCGTAATTAAATAAGCTTTAAAATTTAGTGCTTGGAAACCATCAGTTTTATAACCATTATCCTTTACCCTTTTCTTAATAATTTCCATGTCATAATCCTTTGGCAAAATGACCTTATATTGCATTCCAATCATGTTTATCACTCGCTTTCAATCTTATATACATTATGATAAATCGATAAGTAGCTAACGTAAAATAGGTATAAATTATGTTTGGTATCATTTATAATGATAGTGCATAAGGGGCTGAGATATATGGAAATAAATGATCTTATTATATTCAAAACTGTGGCCAGTGAGGGTTCTATTAGTAAAGCTGCTAAAGAGTTAGGATATGTTCAACCGAACGTAACTGAGCGAATCAAAAAATTAGAACAAGAATTAGAAACGCCTTTACTACATAGAGATAACAAAGGTGTTTCCTTGTTACCTGCTGGTGACATTTTATTAGATTACACGAATCAAATATTAACTCTATTAGAAGAAGCGAAAGATAAAATTAAAACAAGTGGGTCTTCTTATATAATCGCGACGTCACAATCGATTTTGACTAATTATTTAAGTAAGCGTATTAAAGAAAATTTCATGAATTATCAAATATATGTAGAAAATAGTAGTCATTTGCCAAAATTACTGCAGCAACAAAAAGTTGATATGGTCATCACTTATGAGGATGATTCTGGTGCAGGTTTTAAAAAAGTATTTACTACTTCAATTTCTATAGGCTTACTAAAAGATCAAGAAAAATGTATCATTGACTATTCAAAGGAACTCTTCTTCGTTAGTAATGACAAAAAGTGTCCTTTTAGAAATAAGACGATACAATTTCTAAAAGAAAATAATTTATCTCAGCGTCAACTTCAACAATTAGATTCTTATTCGCTTATGGAAGAGTTTATTCAGGACGGAAAAGGGATAGCCTTTTTGCCGATTAAAAATGATAAATTGGTACCAATTGAAGATGTTCCAGTTGAGAAATTAGCTGTTCATTTTTTTACAAATCAAAACTCTTTCAAACAAATCCCTGATGAACTATTTGGTTAATAAAAAATCCCTCCTTTATGAATCTAAAAGAGGGATTTTCATATTCTATACAATTGATTTTTCACACATTTTGCTCCACTTCTGCGCTTTTCTCCTTCTTATTCCGTTTCATATTCTTCAGTCCCTTAACTGTCCCAACCAATCCTTTCGGAAAAACGAGTAGCACGATAATATACAATAAACCTAGAATAATCGTCCATCTTTCAAAAATCGGATATTCCGTCGCTAGTTCTGATAAATAATATTTTAGTGATTCAATAATTCCAGCTCCTGCAATTGCTCCAATTAACGTTCCAACCCCACCAATCATCGTCATCAATAATGCATTTAATGTCATTTCAATTGAAAATACAGTCGTATTAACAAAACGTAATGTAATAACAAATAAACCACCGCTAATCGCAGCTACTACTCCTGCAACAATGCTAGCAATAATTTTATAATGAAGCACTTTATATCCTAGTGCTTCAACACGTTGCTCATTTTGTGAAATTGCTTTTAATACTTTTCCAATAGAAGACTTTGTAAAAAGACGTAATAGAATAAAAATGAAGCATAAACATACAAGTGATACATAATAAAAAGTAAAACGATCACGGAATATTTCTGGTACCCCAAATGTAAAACCATCTCCTCCGTGAGTAAGCCCACGCCATTTTTCAGCAAGTACGAAAAACAACTGTGAAATAGCAAGTGTTAGCATCGCATAAAAATGACTTTTCAGCCGTAAAGAAAGTAAACCAATTATATAACTAACTATTGCTGAAATGATAATTGCAGCTACTATTCCAATTAAAAAGTTCGTTATTGATACGCCTTGTCGATCAAATAAAAGCGCTACCCCATATGCTCCTATCCCAAAGAACATACAATGACCGAACGATACAATTCCTGTATACCCAAGCAATACATCAAAACTCATTGCAAAAATAGCAAAGATGAAGATTTGAGTGAACAAAATTAACAGGCTCCGTGAATCATTTACGAACGGAAATACACTTAAACAAATGAGCATACATACTCCGAAGTATACTTTAATTCGGTCCGATGTGTTGTTCACCATTTCACCCCTTTTCACCAACAAGTCCAGTTGGCTTCACTATTAAGAAAAATAGTAACATTAACATATTAATTGCAAGTGATAAATCTGGTATAAAATACGCTGTAAAAGCACCAGCTAATCCAACAATTAAAGAAGCAATAGCTGAACCTTGTACGCTTCCTAATCCACCGATAATTACTACTATAAAAGCTAAAATTGCATACTGCATGCCCATCTCGGCGAAAATAACGCCCGAATACGGTGCTAATAAGAATCCTCCCAAAGCTGCCATCCCTGCTCCTAATAAAAAGACGAAAGAAAATATCGCTTTTACATTAATACCAAGCGCTTGAACCATTTCTTTATCCATTACACCTGCACGGATCATAAGACCTATCTTCGTCTTTTTGAGTAATAGTAGTAGTGCGATGTAAATAATTATCCCAATCAAAATAACAAATAGACGATATTTAATTAATATAATACCTCCGAATGTAAAACTTCCTTGTAACCATAACGGTAATTTTGCACTAATAGGGTTTGGCCCCCAAAATATTTTAATACACTCACTAAGAACGAGCATTCCTCCAAGCGTAACGAGCAGCTGTCGAACATGATTTCCATATACCGGTCTAATAAGAAACCTTTCTAAAATAAATCCTAGGAACATTCCCATGGCTACTGCTCCAACTAAAGCTAATATATAACTTCCTGTCATATTAAATAACCAAACACCTGTAAATGCTCCCCATGCAAATAAACCACCGTGTGCAAAGTTTAAAACGCTCATTAGACCGAAAATAAGTGAAAGACCTGATGCTAACAAAAAAATGAGCATCCCTGTTGAAATCCCATTTACAAATAAATTGATTAACACATCCATCCTTTTCACCTCGGATTCATGTTAAGAGATTCCTAAATATTTATGACACATTTCCTTATCCTTTTTTAATTCATTCATAAAACCGTTATGAACAATTCGTCCGTTATCCATAATGTAAAAATAATCACCAATTTGACTAGCCATCATAAAATTTTGCTCAACAAGTAAAACTGTTGTTTTCTCTTTCATCTTCAAAATAGCTACCATTAATTTCTCCACCATTATCGGGGATAGCCCTTTGCTCGGTTCATCAATAAGTAATAATCCATCACTATTAATAAACGCTCTTGAAATAGCCAACATTTGCTTTTGCCCTCCGCTCAAGAGCCCACTTTTCTTATTCCAAAACTGCTTTAAATCCGGAAATAGTTCCAGCATCCACTCTATTTTCCCTTCTACTTCCTCACCTTTTCCCCTAGCAAGAGCGAATGTTTCTTCTACTGTCAAATCATGAAAAATACCTTGATTTTCTGGTACATACCCTATTCCTTTCCTTGAAATTAAATGTGTAGGTAATCCACTTACTTTTGCACTATCATAATAAATTTCACCATCTGCAATGCGGTGAAATCCCATCACTGAACGTAATGTCGTTGTTTTCCCTGCCCCATTTCTACCAAACAGTACAGTAATCGTCCCTTTCTCAACAGCAAGAGATACTCCTTGCAAAATATGAAACTGATCTAAATACGTTTCTATATTATTCACTTGTAATAGTGCCACTATATAATCCCCCTAAATAAGCACTTTGTACACGCTCATCTTTCATAATTTCTTCTGGCAATCCTTCAGCTAATAACTCTCCATGAAATAAAACGATAAGATGATCTGACAAACCTAGTATCATATCCATTTTGTGTTCGATAAGTACAATTGTGCTCTCTGGATGTTTCTTAATATTTTCAATCACTTGTAATATAGCAGGGACTTCCTCAACCGAAATACCTGCCGTCGGCTCATCAAGTAATAACACATCCGTTTTTAAAGCCAATAACATCGCAAGTTCTAGCTTTCTTTTCTCTCCATGTGCCAAATCTTTCGCTAATATGTTCTCTTTCTCGTGAAGTAATACTGTTTTTAAGAAACGTCTCGCCTCTCCAACTTGTTGCTTTAATTTTGCTGAACTCGGGAAAAAACTATAGTAATCTTGTACGAATGATTGAACACTTAAACGGACATTTTCAAGTACCGTTAATTCTGGGAATATGTTTGTAAGCTGAAAAGAGCGACCGATTCCTAAGCGTGTTCGATCTGAAATCGATAGTTTTGTAATATCTTGCCCTTTAAAATACACTTCACCTGTTGTAGGTGAAATCTGTCCACTTAGTAAATTAAATAATGTTGTCTTCCCCGCACCATTTGGCCCGATAATAGAAATGAGCTTTCCTTTTTGGACAGTTAAATTTACATCTTTAATAACTTGATGTTCACCAAAAGATACACTAAGATTTTTCGTCTCTAGCAAATGTGTCACGAAATCCCTCCCTTTAAAGCCGTGAGTATGAAGGAAATATGTATAAAGAGGGTCCCCCCTCTTTATACAAAAACAACAGAAAATTCAGTCTATTTATTTTGAACTGGTGGTTCTGTTTCTTTCATCGTTAATTCTCGCTCTAACACTGGCACCGGATAATCAACACCATCTTGCTTTTTCAATGTGATAGAATACAGCGTCTGCATCGCTTGGTGGTCCTTCTCTCTAAACTTCATCTTTCCTTTCGGTGTATCAAATTCCATTCCTTCCATTTTCTTAATCAAGGTATCTACATCTGTATCACCTTTTGTTTTCTTTAAGGCTTCTACAATAGAAATTGCTGCTGACATTCCTCCCGCTGTAAACAAATCTGGCACTACACCATTAAAACGTTTTTTATGCTCTTCAACTAGCCAATCATTCACTTTATTTTTTGGAAGTGTGTGATAATATACAGAAAAACCTTGCATACCTACTAATGCATCCATTGTTTTTAATGCTGGTATATCTGGCGCACCTGTAGAAATTTTAATACCTTGCGCTTCCACATTCATATCTTTCAACTGTTTCCAAGGTGAATTTGCCCCTGCCCAAACGATAAATAAATAATCTGGTTTTGAACTAATGATATTTTGAATATTCGCTGTAAAATCTGTTGAATTTGTATCCGCGTATTGCTCATTCACAATGCTCGCACCTAATTTTTTCGCACCCGCTTTAAATGCAGCAATCCCTTCACGACCAAAAGCGTTATCTGGGGCAAATGTCGCAATCTTTACACCTTTTTTCGCAATTGCCGCTGCTCCTGCAATCGCATCTTGTGAGGAACTTCTTCCAGTTCTAAAAATATATTTATTCCAGTTCTTCCCGGTAATACTATCCGCAACTGCCGGTTCTACAACCATAATCTTTTCATATTCCCCGGCCAGTGGTAAAACCGCTAACGTATCACTTGAACTAGACGATCCAACTAAAAAATCAACTTTCTCTTCTTCTAATAACTTCGTAGCTTTTTTAACTGCTACATCAGCTTTCGTTTCTGTATCTTCTACAACAAACTTAATCTTTTTCCCATCTACTTTCCCAGTTCCACCAGTTGCATAGTCTAACCCTAATTCAAATCCGTTCACTGTTTGTTTTCCATACGATTCTAGCGGTCCTGTTAAAGAAGCAAGAACTCCTACCTTAATCGTTTTTTCATCCTCTGTACTTGTTTTCTTTCCTGAACAAGCTGCCGTTATTAATAACGAACCTAAAACACAACCAGTAAACATTGTCTTTAGCCACTTACGTTTTTTCATCGACATTGTGATCCTCCCCATACTTTACTTTCTGATAGAATCAAACACGCCAAAATCCCCTGTCCGTAATCATGACTAACTAATTCGATAGATAATGGAAAACTCTTGTAGTACCCTCTACATTCGGCACAAATATATAATCACCTTCCTATGTAATGGAAACGGACATACAATCAATATATATTCTGCAATCCAATTGAAAATACTGTTTCATTTCAGTAATGATCATACAAAAAGACTAACTTATTTTTTAAGTTAGTCTTTTCACCTTAATTAGAGTTAAGTTCTACTTTCTCTAACCCTTCAGCCAATTGTTTCTTATCTAGTCCTTCTCCTATTACTACTAAGTTTGTCGGGAAACCGAAGTCTTGTTCTAATAAAGTTGGTACTCCGAACGAATATTGGAATAGGTGAGGGTATTTATCTCCACGGAATTTCACAAAACCTTTCACTCGATAAATACTATCTGGTAAATTCGAAAGCCATTCATATAATTTGTCTTGATCAATCGGTTTCGTAAATTGATATGTCATCGTTTGTATATGTAAATGCTGTTTGACATGTAGTGTCTCATGTTCCTCATCATTTGGAAATTCTGCTTCTTCTATATCTTTTAAAGATATATTACAATACTTTGTCTCATACATTTTCGCATGATCATTTATTGCCTTTACTTCTTCAAATACTGTGTTCTTATCTTCATCTGTTAGTAAATCTGCTTTATTAACAAGAATGTGACTACCAAATTTAAGTTGCTCATGCAATAGCTGTTGTACATTTGCACTTAATATACTTCGGTTTAACCACCTTACTGCATCTAAAACGACTACAATTGATTTCACTTCCAGAAAAGGAGCTAAAATTGGCGAGACACACGCGTCTAACACTTCAATTGGATGCGCAACACCTGTCGTTTCTATATAAATTACATCTGGTCTTTCTTGTTGGTATAACGAATGTAATTGTATTTCAAGCTCTTCTTTTAATGTACAACAAATACATCCTTTAAGAAGTTCTCTTAAAACATTCTCTTTTCCAATAATATCTGTATCTACCGAGTATTCACCAATTTCATTCATTAATACTGCAACTTTTCTATTCTTCTTTTTCTCTGCTAACAATAAATTTTGTAATAATGTTGATTTTCCACTACCTAAAAAACCACCTAATATATGAATCTCCACTTTATTCATTCAACCGACCATCCATTTCTTTACTTCAAATGTATTCAAAGCGTAATAATTACGATTTATATTTATCATTTTATTAAAAGAATGACCATTTGTAAATATAAGAGATTCACTGTTCATTTACTTCATATGCAACTCTAACTCCAGACTCAATTGCCCCTTGCATCCATCCATGTGTTAATGTCGTATGCTCTCCTGCAAAGTGTACTTTTCCAGATGGTGGTGTAATATACGGAAATAACTCGAGCTCTTGGCCTGGTTCGAAAGCTGTAAATGCACCGCAAGAATACGGATTTTTACTCCAGCTAAAAGATGTTCCAGTGACAAACTCACTATAGACGATGTCACCGTATATTTCCGCTAAATTTTTTAATGCGTAACGAATACGATCTCTTTGCGGGAGACTATCCCATGTTAACGCCTCATCTGCCCACGTATAACTTGCTATAACGATAGCTGGTCCTGGAGTATGAATGCCATAACTCGGATAGTATGTAAAACGTATCGGTAAATCAGTAATAGATTTACCTCCACACTGTCCCACTTTCTCCCAAAATCTACTTTTAAACTCTATTGCAATTTTAGTTGCAGCAATATAATTTAATTCACGAATTGCTCTTTTTTTAAAATAAGAGAATAAATAGTATGGCTGAACTTCTACAAACCTTAACGCTGAAAATGGAATTGTAATAATAGCAAAATCACTTGTTATTGTAAATTGCTCTAACGTTTGTTCATGATTTCCTTGTAACATTACTTTATTATCTTCTTGTATAATTTTATCAACCTTATACTGCATTAAAATATGTTCCCTTAATTGTGGTAAGAATGCATTCGATAACTTATCCATTCCACCAGTTATTTCATAATATTTCGTTGTTGAAGTAAAGAAAATCATTTCACGTAATACTTCAATTAAGGACATTCCCATATAAGCTTCCATATCAAGAAGTACCCCAATCATATCTATTGCACCATCTGAATAATACTCCATTAAAAATGAACCAAGCGAATACGTTTTATACTTTTTTTCAACGATAAGCCAGTTTTTATCAGGATCCTTCTTAATATAATTTAGTATTGGTTCTAATACCTCAATCATTAGCTCTTCTGCCGTTTTTCCTCTTTCTTTATCCAAAACCGGATATTCAAGTACACTTGGATCATTTTCAAACACATTCAATCTCGTTTGAATGTTATTCGTATAAATGATATCTGCAAAAGTTTTATTTATAAAAAGGTTTAAAGGTAGTTTAAATTTATGAATATACGCTAAGGTTAACTTATGGGTATCAGGGATTCTCATCGGTCCCGAATTAAAATATAAACCCACACTAAATGGTTCCCGAATCGTATACACTCTGCCACCTATTCTGTTATTTGCTTCTATAATCGTTACTTCGTGCCCAGCCTCTTTTAATAAAGAACCTGCAACTAATCCAGAAATCCCTGCACCTGCAATCGTAATCCGTTTTGGGTTATTCTTTTTAACAAGCCCTGCATGAATAATATGAAGCATTTCTTCCATTGTTAATGGGTTCCCCATACCATTTCCCCTTTTACAAAGGATTTTACTGAATTATATTCGGTTCACTGAATTCCTATGTTTTGTTCGCAGATTTGCACGGATACATTTTCAAATACTTGAATATCTTTTATAAAATGTAATAAACTAGATATGACTCTATAGAAGTAAGACGTATTATCTTACATAACAAAACCAATGAAATTGCGAGGAATTTTGAAATGAAAAAAGGTATTAACCGTGTTGTATTAGTAGGAACAGGAGCAGTTGGATGTAGTTATGCTTACTGCATGATTAACCAAGCCGTAGCTGAAGAATTTGTTTTAGTCGATGTAAATGAAGCAAAAGCTGAAGGGGAAGCAATGGATTTAAGTCATGCTGTTCCATTCGCCCCAGCTCCAACTAGAGTATGGAAAGGCAGCTACGAAGATTGTAAAGATGCTGACCTTGTAGTTATTACAGCTGGATTACCACAAAAGCCAGGCGAAACACGTTTAGATTTAGTTGAGAAAAACGCCAAAATCTTTAAACAAATCGTTCGCAGTATTATGGATAGCGGATTTGATGGCATCTTCTTAATCGCAACAAACCCTGTAGATATTTTAACTTATGTAACTTGGAAAGAATCTGGTTTACCGAAAGAACGTGTAATCGGTTCTGGTACAACGCTTGATTCTGCTCGTTTCCGCTATATGTTAGGTGAGTACTTCGATATTGGTCCACACAACATTCACGCTTATATTATCGGAGAACACGGCGATACTGAACTTCCAGTTTGGAGCCATGTTTCCGTTGGTATCCAAAAACTACAAACACTGCTTGAAAAAGACAACACGTATAATCAAGAAGATTTAGACAAAATTTTCATAAACGTCCGTGATGCAGCTTACCATATTATTGAGCGTAAAGGCGCAACTTATTATGGTATCGGTATGTCACTTCTACGTGTTACAAAAGCAATTTTAAACGACGAAAATAGTGTATTAACTGTATCAGCTTACTTAGAAGGTCAATACGGTCAAAAAGATGTTTATATCGGGGTACCTGCTGTTTTAAATCGCGGCGGTGTTCGTGAAATTTTAGAGGTTGAATTAAGTGAAGATGAAGAATTAAAATTCGATCACTCTGTTCAAGTATTGAAAGAAACAATGGCTCCGGTTCTTTAATTAAGATAAAAAGCAATCCAATTTATTTTGGATTGCTTTTTATTTTCATTATCTCCTATGACTTTTTAGTGATTTTCTATCATTTCTTATTTTTTAGTCGCATCCTCATTATTTATATCAAGTACATCTAATAAAAAGATAAAGATTGGTATCCCGATAATAAGCCCCCATATTCCGAGGAAATGCTCTGAGAAGATAAGAATCATAAATGTGTAGAATATTGGTAAATTTGTTTTTGCAGACATAAACTTCGGATTTAAAAAATAACTTTCAAGAGCATGGATTACTGTTATGAATACGAGTATGTATACTACGTACATAACTCCGCCTACGTTGTAAGCAATGATACAAAGTGGAAACAAAGAAATAATCACACCTGCAACAGGAATCAACCCTAGTAAGAAAATCATAACAGCTAATACAAGTAGCTGTGGAAATCCTAAAACGATTAATGCAATGACAGTAAGAATACAATTTACAACGGCAATTAAAAACTGAGCCTCAATTACTTTGCCGAACGATCTTGCAAATCTTTCACCAAAATATGCAATTTCCTCATAAAAGATTTTTAACTTACTATCTTTAAACTTAGATGTAAATGTAATAATACGCTCTTTTTCTAATAAGAAAAATAAGCTTAAAATTAGAGATAATAATATTTGTAAACTTACCTTCCCTATATTTGCTATCGATTGATAGATGACATCTACACCTTGTTCTATATATTTTGATACTTCCATCCCATTAATTGTCGAAAGTGCATATTTAACGATTTCATTATCAGGTGGATTTTGAAAAAATAGTTTAAACTGATAAATTAATTGTGAAATTTGTATCGTCAGCACAGGTAAATATTTATATAACGTTGTGCCTATAAAGGAAACTAGTATTATATATAAACATGCAATAACAATTTTCCGGTTTACTTTCAATTTTCTTGAAATAAAACGTTGAAATCGATCCATTAAAAACGTCAGTATAAACGTAATTAATATTAAATTAATCATACTTTTTAATGCGTATAATACAAGCGCTACTATTATTAAAACGAGAAACCGTTGAAACCCTCTACTTCGAAAAAAACTCTTTACTTCATTCA
Organism: Bacillus sp. RZ2MS9; assembly: GCF_001816185.2. Taxonomy (NCBI): domain Bacteria; kingdom Bacillati; phylum Bacillota; class Bacilli; order Caryophanales; family Bacillaceae; genus Bacillus; species Bacillus sp. RZ2MS9. The sequence goes on along the minus strand of NZ_CP049978.1, from coordinate 1,878,950 downwards.
TTAAGAATTAACCTCCCCCTTCAATGGATGGAAATTGAATATATTACATTTTATGAACTCCTATAGACAATCTTTCTTACTAATTGAGAAGAATCCTTTTTTTCTTTTCATATTGTTAGATTCCAGTTATTTTTCATATAATCTTTTATAAACTAGGTAATTTTCTATTTTTAGACTGCTGTTCATACGCATATCCAATATTGAAAAGCTCTTTTTCACCAAACTGTTTCCCTACAAACACTACACCGATTGGTTCTCCATTTTGATCATATCCAGCAGGAACCGCTAATTCCGGATAACCAGCTACAGCTGATAGAAGAACTTCATCGTTATTAATCATAACTAGAGCATCCAAACCTTTTTCTACTAAATACCTATCTAGCTCTTTTCTTGCATTTTCTTGACTCGTTTGCACTACGTTTTCAAACTCTTCTTTCGTTATAACAGATTTTTCAGACCCTTCAATTAATGTTTGTCCGTATTTTATTCGTCTTTTACTATCCTTTTTATTAAACGCTATAATCTCTTCTAACGATTTTACCGGTACATTCTTTTGCTGTGAAAGATAGTCGTTTACATTATGTTTGAACTCATATTCTAATGTTTGCAAATTATCTACACCCTCAGCACTTAACTGGATATTATCAGTTAATATCGCACCTGCATCTTGAAGGTCTTTTCTAATTTTTTCTGCTACTGCTTTTCTATTTTCATCTTGTTGGTCTACAGAAAAAAGAAGCCCTATCTTTTTCCCTTTTAATCCATCTATCGATAAATCCTTTGTATAATCAATTCTTTCTTTATCTTTCATTTTTTCTGTCATAACATCTTTTTCGTCATAACCTATCATTGCATTAAATAATGTTGCTGCATCTTTTACCGTTCTTGCCATAGGTCCTGCTGTATCAAGAGTTTCAGCTAACGGAATAATTCCTGTTCTGCTTACCATACCTAAAGATGGACGTAACCCAACTACTGATTGCTGCGCCGCGGGTGCAACAATCGATCCCGTCGTTTCTGTTCCAATTGCAAGCGGTGCAAAATCTGCTGCAACTACTGTAGCAGATCCTGAACTTGATCCTGAAGTATCGAATGTAATCGGACCGTACGGGTTTAAATTTTGTCCTTTCTTCCCGCTATACCCGCTTGGCATTGTAAAAGATAAATAGTTCGCCCACTCAGACATATTCGCTTTTCCTAAAACAAATGCTCCTTCTTCTTTCAACTGCTTCACAATTGTTGCGTCTTGATCTGCAATCCAATCTTTTAATACATAAGTTCCTGCACTAGTCGGCATCACTTTTTCCGTCTGTACATTATCTTTTACAACCACAGGAATACCATATAAATTCGAATTTTTGTTTCTACCCCGCTCTTGATCTAACTTTCTTGCTTCTTCCATCGCATTAGGATTTATCTCTGTAACAGAATTTAATGTTATTCCATTTTGATCATGTTCTTGTATTCTAAAGAGATAAATACTCGTTAATTCTTCATATGACAACTTTCCATCATCAATCATTTTTTGAAGCTCATCTACAGTCGCATTTACGACTTCTTTTTCTTTTATCTTTACATTTTCTATATTGATTCCTTTAAGCTGATTATGTATCGGTTGTAGCACTCTTTCTTTATCATATACAATACGCTCAGGTTCCTTTGGAAAATAATTTTTATACACGTAATATCCACCAGCACACGCTAATAAGACAATGCCTCCAGTGATAGACAGCGTTACCTTTACCCATTTCTTCATGTTGCTTCCTCCACTCTATAAGATGGTTAGCTATACAAAAAAGAGAGTTACCTTTTACTTAACTCTCTCCAATCAAAATGCTAAATGGAAAAATGAAAGATTTCAATCTAATTACTTCTTTTTTTGCATTTGCTTTGCTAACATTTCTTTCACTTGATTATACGTTAACCCTGAATTTTTATTTAAACGCTTTACTTCCTCAACATCAGTACCTACCACTGTATATTTTTTCTCATCATTCATTTTTCTAATTCCCTTCTCACCGTATTATTTCTTATATTTCTTCCCTAAATACGCATAAATTAACACCACTACAAAAAAGGAAGCTGTTTTTAAGCACAGCTTCCTTCTCGTTACATATTGTATTTCTTAATAAAATTTCACTACATCTTCAGTAGGTAAGAACGTTCTTTCTGCTGGTTGTTCGTTTGGTTCACCAAATGGCATTTGACCTACTAAGCTCCACTCTGCCGGAATGTTCCAAGTTTCTTTCACTTCAGCATCTACGATTGGGTTGTAATGTTGTAATGACGCTCCAATTCCTTCAGCAGATAATAGCATCCACACAGTATGTTGTAACATCGCATTTCCTTGATGAGACCAGAATGGGAACTGATCTTTATATAATGGCGCATTTTCTTGCATTTTTTCTACAGTTGCTTGATCTTCAAAGAATAGAACTGTTCCTACACCTGCATGGAAGCCTTTTAGTCTTTCTACAGTCGCTTCAAAGTTTTCTGCTGGTACGCGGGCTCTTAGTGTTTCTTTAACGATATCCCAAAACTTTTCATGCTCTCCATCCATTAATACAACCATACGACCACTTTGCATATTGAAAGATGTTGGTGCGTGTAAAGCTGTTTTTAACACTTCTTCAATTCTTTCTTTCGTAATTGCATCGTTTTTTGCTACTTTACGAATTGAACGGCGGTTCACGATTGCTTCTTTTAAGTTTGTTGTAGTTGCTGACATTTTAATTCCTCCAAATGTTTGTTTTATAATTTATTTTGTTATTTCATAACAAGCGAATTAGCAATATCCATCGGTATTACATTGCATACCTTCAAATGAATTTGTTTTATCCTTTTCAATTTCTTTATCAATGACCCTTTCTAGTGTTTCTTTACTAGCAAGCCCTTGAATGACTTCATCTCCAATCATGACAGTTGGAACAGCCATAATATTCGCTTCATCATATGCGTGTTGAATTGCTTCTTGATGCTTTTCTTTATATTTACGAGTTACTAAAGCATCTTTAAATTCCGCCTCAGGAAGTCCTACTTCTACCGCTAATTTTGTTAACACATCAATATCTTCAATGTTTTGCTCTTCTTGGAAAAATGCTGTGAATACGCGGTGATGATACTCATTACCTAGTCCACGTTCTTTCGCAAATTGACATCCTTCGAAAGCTAAATGTGTATATGGATGCGGTGAAACACGTGGCAAGCGCATATCAATTCCTAACTTCTTCGCTGTCGGAAGAATGAAAGCATCCCATGAACCTAATTTTTCTGGTTCATTCCATGGATCTATTTTTGAATATGGACTTGGACGTAATTCAAATGGCATCCATTCAATCTCTACATTTTTCTCTTTCGCTACCTCATCTAATGGACCTTTTGCTAAAAAACAAAACGGACATATAAAATCTGAGTATACTTTCATTTTTACAGTCATAACTTTTACACCTTACCTTTATTGTTGTAATCAAATCGGTTACATTAATGACAAAAAAATATAAATATGATTTAAGCATTCATTTTTTCTTGCAAAGTTTCAAACAACTGCCCCATTGTAATATTTCTCAAAACTTCTTCCATCGCGGATTGTGCTTGAATTAAAATAATTTCTAACACCGCTTGAATATTCGCACCAATTGGACAATCTGGATTCGGTTTCTCGTGAATATGAAATAGCTTGTCTTCTTCGACTACGTTCACTGCATGATACACATCTAACAATGTGATTTCATATAAATCCTTTAGTAATCCCGCGCCACCCGGTCCACGATTTACGTAAACAAAGCCAGCTTGTTTCAAGTACGACATGATTTTACGAATGACTACTGGATTTGTATTAACACTCTCAGCCATATAGTCTGAAGTACAAAGTGAAGATGGATTGTTTTTCAAAATAGATAAAATATGAACAGCTATGGAAAAGCGGCTACTAATTTTCATCGTAATCACCACCTCGATGTAATCATTATAGTTACAACTAAAAAATAAGTCAATCCTTTTCATAGATTTTTTATAAGTAAATTAAAAAGTGTCCCATTATGATATATGAGACACCTCTTTTTATTCTGCAAATAGCGATTGAAATTCTTCAATAAATAGCTGCACAGCGATTGAAGAATCCTTTAATGAAGGAACAGCTAAAGCAATTTCTCTCCATACTTGTGGTTCCAATTCTCTCGTTTGCACATTTTTTGGTAAATTCGTTAAAGATAATTCAGCTAATATTGCAATGCCCAATCCTTCTTGAATCATATTTAAAGCTGTAGTAACTGTCGAAATTACATATTCAGCCCGAAGTGGTACGTTTGCTTGTTTAAACATATCAATAATAGGTGGTTCGTATCCGCCCTTACATAATATGATTGGTTCATTCTCTAAATCACTAATTGTAATAGAGTCCTTCTTACAGAGAGGATGATCCTCTCTTAAGATAGCAACCATTTTCCCCTTCGTTAATGGAACAATCTCCATATCTTTATTAGGCAAAATAACAATTCCTATATCAATAACCCTCGATACTAACCAATCTTCAACTTCTTTAATCGTTCCTTCACAAAGAACCACTTCTAATTTCGGATACTTCTCCTTAAAAAGGTTTATCATTTTGGGTAAGAAATGTGCAGAAGCACTCGGAAAACTACCAATTCGAATCGTCCCAACTTCGTGTCCTTTCTCCATCGCAACTTCTTGTTCAATCTTCTCTACACCGTTCAAAATCTCTCTAATATGTACAAGAATCCTGTTTCCTACATCCGTAACGAGGAGCCCTTTTCGCTTATCACGTATAAGAATAGTAACTCCTAACTCTGACTCAATACTTGAAATCGCATGACTAACAGCTGGCTGCGTCATATTTAATACCCTGGCAGCTTTCGTAAAACTACCTAACTCAACAGTTTTTATTAATACTTGCAGTTGTGTAATGGTCATAACTAATCACTTATACTCCTCATAAAAAAGATTCATTTTATTTATTACAGTCGATATCATATCATAGTGAAATGAATAACAACAAGGAGGTCTTTCAGTGACACAGCTTTCTCGAACTAAGACGGCCATCATCCTTACCTTTCTCGTTTTCATGTGGGGAATCAATTGGCCTTTATCAAAGTTTGCCCTGCATTATACACCACCTGTTTTATTTGCAGGCGTTCGAACTTTAATTGGAGGATTCATTTTACTCCTGTTCGCATTACCGAAATACAAAGAGTTACATTTAAAAGAAACGTGGCATTTATACGTTATTTCTTCTTTACTTAACATCATTATATTTTACGGATTACAAACTGTCGGCCTTCAATATATGCCTGCTGGGTTATTTTCCGCCATTGTATTTCTACAACCAGTTTTACTCGGTATTTTCTCGTGGATATGGCTTGAAGAATCAATGTACGGCTTGAAAATTTTCGGGCTTGTTCTCGGATTTATTGGTGTAGGTGTTATTAGCTCTAGCAGTTTAACAGGACATATTTCTATCATTGGAATCCTTCTCGCGTTAGGATGCGCTATTGGCTGGGCACTTGGCACAGTATTCATTAAGAAGACTGGTCACCGTGTTAATGCCATTTGGATGGTAACACTTCAGCTTATTATTGGTGGTCTTTGCTTAATTGGATTTGGTTCAGAGTTTGAAAGCTGGTCTAGTATCGCTTGGAGTATGCCATTTGTTAGCGTACTTCTCTTTATTTCATTCTTTGTTATTGCAATGGGGTGGCTTGCATACTTCACACTTGTTGGAGCTGGTGAAGCAAGTAAAGTTGGGGCTTATACATTCCTCATTCCACTAATAGCTATTATTGTAAGTTCAATTTTCTTACATGAGGCTATTACCATTAGCTTATTCATCGGACTATTATTTATTGTTGTGAGTATTTGTTTTGTAAATATAAAACCGAAAACACTTGCTGTAAGGCAGCAAGTTGAATTGAAATAAACGTAAGAAAGAGCCTACTGTTTGTAGGCTCTTTCTTACGTCTTACTTTTTACGACGTACTACAAAAACACACGCACTTACCGACGATACTATGGCAAAAATAGATAAGACAATTGCTATCAATTGCATATTACTAGTACCTTCATTTTTTTCTACACTAGACACTTCACCATGTTCTCCTGTTAATGACGTACCTTTTGCAATTGTAGTAAGTGAATGCGGTTTTTCAGCTTTTTCATCGCCTGTCCATTCAACAATTTCTTCATCTTTATATTGTTGATATGCGTCCCAAGCTATTTTTTGCTCTTTATCCGGATTTTTAGCGACGAAAGTAAATCGCTGGAACTGACCGGGTAAAATCCCTTCTCCTGTTGCTTCCCATACTACAGTTTTAACTTTTCCAGCTGTATCTTTTTGCTCCTCAACTTTCCATCCTGGCACTGGTTCATACTGCTGGAACTCTACTCCAGACGGTATTTTCAGTGTAACTTTTGTTGTTGCTACATTTTTTTCAACTGGTACTTTTATCGTATATGTCTCCCAAGAACCAACGTCAGAAGTTGCTGGTTTTACAGTGACGTGCGCACTAACAGGTAACGAAAACATTCCCATTGCAATAATTGTTGCGATCATTGTTGTTCCTAATTTTTTTATACGTTTCATTTTCTATTAGCTCCTTTTCATACATAGCTTCTTTTTATCTGCCACCGACAATAAATTTAAAATCTGTATCGAAACTATCAAGAGATTTTGTTAATCCATGAACATGTATATTCCAGTTTCCTGTCATATTAATATACATACCTTCTGCTTCATATTCTCCTGGTGAAACTACTGAAACTTTAAATGAACCTTTTCCCATGTTCATATCTAATGATTGAGTCGTCAATATCATTTGTTCCATATCAGTAACAGGCTGTCCCTTTTCGTCCTTTAGTGTAATATGGAATTTATTTTGTCCTACCTTATTCGGACTTACATTTAGCGTAAGTTCATATCCATTATCTAATTGCTTACTCTCTGTAAATGGTCCAGTAGGAGGCATCGGTGGTGTTTGTACGTTTGTCATAAAAGCTACGATTACGAAAATGATAATTCCAATGACAAACTCTACTTTCACCGTAGCTCCTAATCCTTGCTGCGCTCGCATTCTCCCTTTCACATAATGAATAATTCCCAATATCCCCATGAAAATAAATAATAGTATCTTTGTTAATAAAGCCAATCCATACTTCGTATCAAATAACGAGTGGATTGTTGGAATAAAAAATGTACTGTTAAAAAGGCCTGTTATTAAAATCACGATGACAGCACCTGTTGCCCACGGTGAAAAACGCTTAATCATATCCCAATACATATGCCACTTGTTATCCTCTTTACGTAAAAGAAGAATAATAGATGATAAACCACCAACCCATAATGAAGCTGCTAATAAATGTAGAAAATCCATAACGACAGCAATGTTTTTAAACTTTAAACCGTATGCGTGACTATTAAAGGCCTTCATAACAAGTAGCCCTATAAACAATAGTATTGGAATACTCCATACTTTAAACGACGAAAACTTCTCATGCTTCACCGCAAAATACGTAACAATTATAAGCGTACTAATGAGAACCATTTGAGTAATCCATACATAACCAAAAACAGAAAGCTGTAATGTTTCTTTTAATAGTAAAGGATTGAATGCTTCTAGCCATGAAACATCAGCATTTATTTTCGCTTGCAATGGTAGGTTGAATAACAAGCTAATAAATATCCCAAATAAGGAGATCCATATTATGTTCTTACTCCTTGATCGAACCGAGGTTGCATTCCCTTTATACATAATAAGATTAAAGAAGAGAACTCCTAAAAATAGCGAGAAACTCGCATATAAAATTCCACGTTCCATAATCATATCGATTTGCGGGACATACCCCATCTCTTCCACCTGTACATCGTCTGTTCCCGCTTCTGCTAATCCAATACGGAATGGAATAACCCCTTGAATTGGATGTCCATCAGCTGAAATAGCTTTCCACTGAATAGAGTAGAGACCATTTTTGAGATTTTCTTTTAATCCGGCTTCTAATAGTTTTTTATTTTTTTTATCAATATGAGCATCTTTTAAATCGACTCTTTTACCTGATGTATCTCTCACGTACAATGTATTAAAACGTGAAACTTGTATGTCCTCATCGAATTCAATTTTCACAACAGATGGTGCTCTCTTCAACGTTTCATTTTCCATAGGGTTTGATTTCACAACGTACGCATGAGCAGATGCACTTTTCGGTATCAATATGATAAGCACACATGCAAGTAATAACCATGTCCCTAATCTTCTCATTACTTTCACACTCATTTCACTTCTTTCTTCCTCATCGCTCTATTTTCATTACTTTAACTTCCGAAGTTTGATTCTCGGGCGAAATATTAACCTGATTAAATATAAACTTCTATAAAGTATAACTCTTATTTCTCTTCCACCTCTAAACTTCTAATATAATAGTAACTATCACTATAGATACAACTTACATTTTTAAAGTCGATTGTTATTATATCATAAAATATATTTATGTAAGTTATCAAAGAAGAAAAGTTATCGTGAATCATTTGTGAAGAAAATGTGAAATGCATAAATAAAAAGGTGTTACGTAATAACGTAACACCTTTTTAAAAATATCCTTCTTCTATTTCTCTTCCGGATAATCACAATACTCGATAATCGTTCCTTCTGTATCCGCTGGGTTAAGATATATTAATCTTCTACCGTGCTTATTAATCCGAAGTGTATGCTCTAACGTTCGAATTCCTTGTTCTTTCAATTCCTCTAAAGCCACATCTAAATCATCTACTCGATACGCAACGTGATGAACACCTTTACCTTTTTGTTTAATAAAACGGGCAATTGGAGATGTCGTATTATTTGTCGGTGCAAGTAATTCAATTCTATCTCCATCCACTTCAAGAATGGCTACTTCGCTTTCCACACCAGGAGCTTCACTTACGTAACGATCTATTAAAGTTCCTAGTAACACATTTTCATAAAAACGTATCGTACTATCTATATCTCGAACTGCGATTCCGATATGATCAATTGTTTTTTTCATTTTATTTCCCCTACTACTTTATTTTTTCTCATTATTAATAGTAACAAAAAAAGCTATAGAAACAAGTGTTTTGTTTCAAGATAGTTATATATCATAAGGTATATAACCCCCTATTTTTCAGTGTCGAAACAGTTTAAGCTGTTCAATAGGAGATGACCCCCCTATTGCTGAAGAAATAGGTCATTTAATCAGGTTGGGCTTGGCATGGTATCCCCCCGGCTGGGTTCGGTTCGGTGTTGTTTGGTATGGCTTGATATGGTAATTTAATAATTACATAAACCATTTTTTATTATAAATCACTCATCAAAAATAATCAGATTCTCTACTAACTAAACATAATGGGATATAATACAATTTATTCTAAAGTTTCTTCATAATTTCTCTGAGTTCGTAGAAAATAGCAACATTAAGTAATAAGTGCAACGTATTTTTCAATACATACTATAAATATTGAATTATAATAAATGTCTCAAATTGTCTAAAAATCGTTAAAAGAATTTCCTCACCCTAAGAAACTTTAATGCTATTAAATAAAAAAACTTTGTCCTTTCCAACAAGTCATACTTTTTCTATTTTATATTGATGGGGTAGCACAACATCTCTAGCAAGGTCTCGTAAAATATTTGGAGATAAAAAGTGTTGAATCTCTTGAGCAAATAGCTGTAATTCATCAGATACAGAAATAGACATACAAAGACGTTATCCTTCCTATAGTCCTACAGAAAGGATAACGTCTTTTTCACTTTATAGATAGTTCGAAAAATTAGCTTTATAGCGTTGTAGCGGTTTCGTATATAGTCGTTTAATAGTTATTTCTGTTACCTTTATATATTTACATAATCTTCGTTATCAGTAGGCAATGATGCGTAAAATTTCATAATACCCCCATTTTTATATGTTTCTCGTATTTAGTGTTTTGGATAACTTGTTTCTATTATCTTGATAGTGATGATTACAGCAATCAAGGTAGATTTAAAATAAGATTATGATGTTTATAAAAAAGTTACAGGAATGGTGTGAAGAACTATTCCACTAGTCAAAGAAAAAATATATATGGTGGACCTTTTGAGATAGATATAATTATATGAAAATGGTAATAAGAGGGAAATGCTTAATAATTTTAATATTATAGACAATCATCCAGCTTATATCTAACCTAAAGAATCATTCAAAAAATGATTCTGAAATGCTAACTACTGAAACACCTATACAAAAGGAGAATAGTTTATGAAAATAGTAAATGATAGAGCTATGTTACGATTAATGCATGTAAATGATGTCGCAAGTTTATTTACCATTGTGGAAGGAAATAAAGAAATATGGATGTATTTAATATCTACAATGGATAGTTATCAAGATATGGAGCAGTATGTTCAAGTAGCACTAAAAGGTTTTGAAGAGGGAACTGATTTACCATTTGTTGTTGTAGATCAAAAAACGAATGAAATTGTAGGTAGCACACGTTTGTACAGTATTTCGAATGATAATAAAACGGTTGAACTTGGGCAAACATGGTATCATCCAAGTGTACATCGTACAAGTATAAATACTGAGTGTAAGTATATGTTATTGCAATACGCTTTTGAAGAATTACAAATGTTACGTGTGCAAATAAAAACTGATTTACGAAATGAAAAAGCACAGCGTGCAATTGAAAGACTGGGTGCTGTAAAAGAAGGTGTATTGCGAAATGAAAGAAAATTGCCCCACGGTTATATAAGAGATGCCGTTGTTTATAGTATTATCGCAAGCGAATGGCCGGTTATAAAAGAACAACTATTACAAAAACTAGCAGTATATAAATAAGAGATTATGGTCAAATATATATAACCGAGATACTCCTATTTTTTCGGTTTGGGGGGTATCTCGGTTTTGTTAGCTTGATGACGATGGTGTAGCACCACTAAATTAACAAATCATTATATGCGTCTAAAAACTTTAAAAGCCGTTCCAAATAAAAGACAAGCCACATTTATTAGTAGTAACCCTACTAATGAAAGGAGGATGTTTTAATAGAATGGGTAAATACAACTATTACGAGAAATATAACGATTGTTCGTGGAATAAACAGCGCAAAAAGTATCATTTTGAGGATTGTAACGATTATTCATCATATAAGAAATGTAATGATTCTTATGTCAAAGTACATGTAGATTGTTGCGATTCAAACAAAGATAATACAAGGGAATCAGCATTCAGAGCTACTAGTGCTACTAACCAAGCAGTTGAAGCCAATTCAACGATTCAGGTATTTTATCAGAATGAACAATTTGATTTGGCAAATGAATATAATACTACTACATCCAGATTTATTCCTAGAAAAGATGGGGTATATAACATTATTGGATCTGTTCATTTTCAACCAACTGTAGTAACCACTCCTTATCAGATAACTGTATCTATCTCAGTAAATGGTGTGTCTATTGGACCCGATAAGGAAAGCCATGGCGCAGTAAATGTAGTAGGCATTACAAGAGATAATATTGTGGAAACAGTTGATATCTTAAGATTAAATGCTGGGGATATAGTTGAAGTAGTTGCTACACCTAGTATAGCTGGTCAATTTTTAGCAGGTAACGGCACACGTTTTGCAGCATCTCGAATTCCATCCCCTGCCAACTAGCAAATACAGTAATTCAAATTGTTGAAGGCACCTTAAGGGTGTCTTTTTTTAAAAATACATAGGACTACCTTGCATTCCTATCAAGCTAATAATTTGAAATATCCCCAAAACAAAAATTTTATTTATAGCTGGCCTTAGGAATTCTATTCACCTTTTTCGCTTTTAAGGACAATGCATTCCTTAACTTGGTAGGCATGGGGACCAACCATCTTGATTTAAGTGCATATGTGTGTCAGAGAAAGTGGACTATAGGTTAAGGATCACAGCCTTACATCAGTGTATGATGGGACTAACTTGTAATTCCATCATACAAGCTCCTCTTTCATTACAATATGATACTATACTACCTTAATTTAATGATATATATCATTACTTGTACCATTATATATAAAAGTACATAAATATTTCTAGATGCTTTCCCCTACTCTTTTTGTAATATATACGTTTTCTATTATTCTTACATTAAGATAGTAGATATATCATAGAATTTCTCAGTTTTTTCCTTTAAATACAAAAAACTCCCCCATTTCCGTAAAAAATGGGGAATTAAAAAATAAAGTATCGCCATAATACTTATATATACTGTAATCTTTCCAATCCAGAGATTGGAGACCTATTTGGCATAGAAGGTCGAACTTCTACAAAAGCAGGCATTATGCTGGATGGTAATTCTGAGATAGCGACAGCCAATTGACCTATATCCCTTGGGCGCATTTTCCATTCATCATTTTCCATGGACCTATTGGCAATTGCCCCTAAGGATAAGTGACTAACCCGTATTCCTTCATACCTTAAATCTTGGATTGCTGCCTCTGCCATTGCATGCAAAGCAGATTTTGTACTTGAATATGCAACACCTTGCTCAAAGTAGTATTCACCCGCATGGCTTCCAATAAATATAATTAGCCCTTTACTCTGCTTTAGCATAGGGGCAGTAAACTGAATCAACCATAATGGGGCTGAAAGATTTGTACTTATACTGTCTTGCCAATCTTGTTCTGTTATCTTTGAAATGTTATTAAATCTTCTTATACCTGCATTATTTATTAATATATCTATTTTCCCATATCTTCTAATTATCTCGGCAACAGACTTTTCAATATCTATCTTTTGTGAAAGATCACATTTAATTTCTTCTAACCATTCTTCTTTACACAAAGTCCGATTCAATCCAATAACCTTGTGCCCTTTTTCCGCAAATGATTTTGCAATTCCGTATCCCAAACCGCGATTTGCACCAGTTATTACTATTATTTTCACTTCAAAACACCACCTATTTTCTCAAAATGTTATTTTTATAACTTAGATGGCACATTAATGTTATAAAAATAATTATTAAAGTTTGCTAAAAAGTCATTAATTTGTTTTTCTTTTTCATATAATGATTTTTTTCTTTTAACTATTTTTGCTGAAATCTCTTCAATTTTTTCATAGATTATTAATCCATTTTCAGCAAGTGTCTTACCTGACTGCACTATTTCCACAATACAATCCGCCATATTCAACACTGGAGCAATTTCCACCGAACCATTTAAATGTATCACTTCTATATCATGGTATTGCTGATCAAAATATCTCTTTGTAATTACAGGATATTTACTTGCTACAGATTTTACATCTCTTATATTTATTCCAGGTTTTGCACAAACACACAGTTCACATTGGCCAATTTTAAGATCAAGTATATCTACAAAACCTTCACCCTTTTCTATTAGTAAATCACTTCCTACAACGCCTAAATCAGCAATTCCTTTCTCTAAAAAAAGTAAAATATCTACTGATTTCACCAAGATAAAGCGCAAATTTTGTTCACTTAACTCAAAACACAGTTCACGCGAACTTTCTAAATCTAAGGGGATATTAATCCCACTTGCTCTTAGAATCTGCAAGGTTTCTGATAATAAGCGTCCCTTTGAAAGAGCAATTGTAATAAACTCTTCATTAACTGACAAAGTGATTCCTCTCTTCATAGAAAATATAAAATCAAATGTTAATAATTTTTCATTTTCTTCTTTGTTTACTTTTTAATCAGTACATCTTCTATACGTAAAACTTCAAATGGAATTAACACTCCTACACTTTTAATTCTCCCTGTTAAGTGCCCAATAACAATGTCCGAAGTACATCCCAATAACATGTAGGCATCTGCCTTATTCATATGATTTGCTTGAGCTATTATCTTTGTAGAAATATCTACGCCCATCTTAACAGCTTCTTCAAATGTCTCCCCAAAGCCAATTATTACAAGCCCTTGTTCTACCTGTAAAATGGGAGTAGGAATATTATTTTCAAATATATTTACATTTATTTGTAAAGTGCCTGATGCCTCTAAAGCAATCCCTGAGGGTTCTCCATTTCCTTGTAGAGCATGTAAGTCACCAGCGTATAATAAACCACCTTCGACAGCTACTGGTAAATAAATTGTTGTTCCTTCAACCAACCAACGGATATCTAAATTCCCTCCGTATTTACATGTCGCACCATTTCTTGTTCTAAAGGGATCAGCTAGTCCTATTCCTCCCAAGCTAGGTCTAACCTGTAAATCAATTCCCTCAAAATCTATCCTATTATTTTTAATCTCTATTTTCTTATAATTTCGTTCTGTGAATTGCCCCTTCAACACTCCTGAAGAACGTGAAATACATGTATATGCATGCTTTGCTAAATGAATATTTTTAATTTTTATAGCTACTGTCATTCCTGGCAATGCTCCATTGATATAAACTGGCCCTGTAAACGGATGATGTTTGCCTTTATTAATTACATTATTTAGTTCCTCTTCATTATCCGTCTCTTGTGAAAATGCATTCATTATCTCCATTGAGATTTCTTGACCTGGATTTACATATAAAACCGGTTTTCTCTCTGGAGATAACTCAAAACTAGCTGTATCAGTTGAGTATTCAATAAAATTCACATCTACATTATTCATCTTATTATTTCATACTCTCTACTGGCATTATACGTTTCAATATTTCTTCATAAGCATGTACCAAGTCTCCTTTGTTGTAACGAAATACATCTTTATCTAGAGATTGGTTTGTTTCTATATCCCAAAGACGCATACCATCTGGAGAAATTTCATCTCCTATTACCAACTCACCTGCTGCATTTCTTCCCATTTCGAACTTAAAATCAACTAATTTTACTCCTCTTTCCAAAAGAAAACCCTTTAAAATAGCATTTAATTCAAAAGCTATCTCTCGTATAACTTCTATTTCTCTTTTAGTAGCAATGCCCATTGCAACAATGTAATCGGAATTCATCATCGGATCGTTTGAATATTTGAGGTCTAACTTTAAAATAGGCTGATTAAAAACTTGTCCATATTGGATAGGATAATTCCTTACAATTGAACCAGCTGCAATATTTCGAGGAATTATCTCCAATTTAATCATATCTAATTTGTTAACTTTCATTCTCCCCATTCCTATATTGGATATATAATGATTCGGTACCCCTTTTTTATGGAGCAACTCAAATATGTGAGAAGAAAATTCACATCTTAGTATTCCAGTTCCTATAATTCGAGCATTTTTATTTTGTGTATAAGAAGATACACTATCCAAAAAATGCATGATAATTGAATCATTTTCCTCACCATGATACATCGATTTTGATTTACCACATGTATATAACAAACCGTTTTTCGTCATTAGATTCTATCCTTTCCCTTTATAAGTTATAGTCTTTATATAGAAAAAATCCCACGTAAAGTGTGTGCTACACCATCATTTTCATTTGTTGGTGCAATACAATTCGCTCTTAATTGCACATCTTTTCCAGAGTTCCCCATAGCAACCCCCATACCAACTAGTTCTAACATTCCAATATCGTTTTCTGCATCACCAAAGGCCACTATGTTTGAAAGTGGGACACTGTAGTGATTCGCTATCCACTTTACAGCCGCTGCTTTCCCTGCATTTTTACACAAAATTTCTAACCAAACTTTACGGGAGTCAGAAAATGTATAAATTAAGTGTTCTTTGAATTGTTTTTCTAAAATTCTGATAATAAATTCGGTATTTCCCCTAACGATCAACTTAGATAAATGGTCATCTAAAAAAGTAGATGGATATCCTATTGCATGTGGTGGACAACCCGCATCAATCCAGCACTGTACATCTTTATCAATTACATCCACCCAAAATTCGTTATTTTTTTCAGCTAAAAAATTTTCAATGCTTTTTTCTTCTCTTAATACTTCAAATAATTTTTTCACTATGGAAATATCAATCATATTAGACGTAAGTATTTCACTTTTTCTATTATCAAAAATTAATGCCCCATTATAACAAATGCTAGGAGTATCAAGTGCTAATTCTTTTAAATAAGTTTCTATATCTCTTGGTGCTCTTGCCGTTGCGAGAATAACAGGTATTTTCATTTGATTTAAAGATTGTATAGTCTTTAATGTCCTATTACTAATCTCTTTATTATTGTTTAGCAAAGTACCATCTAAATCACATATGACAACTTCAAACATAGAATTCATTTTAAGTAGCTCCTAAAAAAGAATTAAAACTTCTTTATTTATCTAATTATCGTTAATACTTAATTTGATATTTACAAAACAAGAAAGTATCCACCACTAAATATTTTTTATCTAATGGTGGATACTCTAAGTTTGTACAAAATCTACAATTTATGTTTATGCTGCTTTGTTTAATCCCTGTTTCTGATTTAGCACTGAAAATCCGTATTTTACAAATGCTTCTTTTACTTGGTCCGTTTGAAGATAGTTATAATATTCTGTAGTTTCAACTGGAGACGGTGTCGCTTTAAGAACACCCATTGGATAAATAATAGGATCATGTAAACTAGAATCTGCTGTATCTACTATTTTTACTTGAGGTGAAATGAGTGCATCTGTCTTATATACAAGCCCAGCATCAACTTGCTTCGTTTCGATCAACGACAATACATGTCTTACATCAGTTGCTAATACAAATTTAGGTTTTAAAACTTCATACAGATTCAGCCCTTCAAATACTTGTTTTGCATACATTCCAGCAGGTACTGTTGCAGGATTACCAATAGCTATCTTTTGCACATTATTTGTGTTCAAGTCTGAAAAACTATGCACAATATTATTTTCAATTGGTGTTGCCAATACTAATTCATTCCCTAAAAAATTAATAGCTTGGCTCGGATTGATATACCCCTTTTTAACTAGAGGAGTGAAATTTTTTTCGGCAGCGGAGATAAATAGATCTGCTGATTGACCTTGCTCAATCATTTGTTGAAGTGAGCCTGAACCCCCGTAAGTGAAAGTAAACTTTACATTTCCATGAGTTTTCTCATAATTAGCTGTAACTTCCTCTAAAACATCTTTTAAACTTGCAGCAGCAAATACTTTTATCTCAGTTTTATTAACATTTTCTTCCGCCAGAGCAGGAGAGAATCCTGTAAAAATTGCGAACATAAAAACAGAAACAGCACATAATAAAAATGATTTAATTGTTTTCATAATTTTTCTCCCTTCTTAATAAAAGACAATAAATAAATTACCTACAAAAAAGTACTCTTGTATCTCCTCCTTTTACCAAAAGCATTACTTGTACAAAATTTAATTCTCGCAAACAGAACATACCACAACATTCTCACTATAGTTTAAATTCTAATTTTTCTATATTTTCAGATTTAATTTTTGAGAAACATTTGTACAATAATTTCCACTCAATTTAAACAAATAAAGTATTGTGGATCCTCATTTTTTTAAAAACAATGTAATAAATGTTTATAAAATAACAATATCCCATGTCGAATTATGCGATTTTATTTCATAAGAGAAATTTTTTGCGAAAAAAAAAACTGAAAATACTCAAACTTAATTATATCTAGTTATCTTTAATTATGTTTAGTTATAATCCGTTATACATTAAATTCTGCGAAGAAATATATTCCAATTAAATCAAAATTATTGTATACTTCTTTTTGTATTTTCAGAATAATAAAAAAGGAGGTGTTACAATTGATTTCATATTAATACGTACTTACATTTACCAACAATAAATTCGAAATACTCAATGTGGAACATAACTTCAAATTAGTATGTTTTTAAAAGAAGTTTATTGGTTGGATAGCCTGTAGAATTTTATACTGAACTGGTTTCATTATAAGAACTATTACCTCCTTTCAGTTAAAAATACAGTCTATAAACATAAACCATTTACTTGTATATTAAATAACTTTCTAATCTATGAAGGAACAAACACAAAAGGCTTCTCTCCAAAATATTACTGTTGAAAATACGCCAGACACTAAGAATTATTTCAAGCATGTGGAAGATCACTAAATGTATTATTTTTCCAATTTACAAACCACTAATCATTGGGAGAAAAATTATTTAAACCGCATTATAAAATACACTTAAGAACTGAATATATTAATTTCAAGTACAAGTTGCTACAAACTTATAAAAAAACGTTCTTAATACAGATCAATCACTACTATAACAATACCAATCTTAATAAAGAGGTGGATAAAAATGAAAACATTTGATAAGTACTGTTCCTTTACTTTCTTTTCATACTTTGCAACATTTGCTATTGTAGTTCCGCTAACCGGCCTTTTTTTAAATCAATTACACTTTGGTAGCAAAGAGATAGGGATAATCCTTGGCATTTCAATTCTAGCCAGAATACTAGGACCATATGTATTCCTACTGATATCAAAACTAAATAGAAATTTAGCAAGCATATACCTTATACAATGCGTCCTCCTTTTAGTCGTTCTGTTTGTTGGTACTCAAGTTAAAAATAGCTTGGCTATAGTTATAGCACTCTCCTTACTAAATATTTTTTGGATATCTATTTTACCCAACATAGAAACCATTTCATTATCAAAATTAAATGGTGACATGAAACGATACTCAACCATTAGAATGTGGGGAAGCATCGGATTTATTTTCTTTTCAGTTTGGGCAAGTCATGCCCTTATTAAATTCGGCCCACTATCTTTTTGGTTTATATTAATATTTTTAGGATTTATGTTGTTAATTTCCTCTATTCTACTAATTCGCCTTGAACCAATTGAGGTTACGAAAAAAAAATCAAAAAGTATTTTTATTGAAAGAAAACTTTTGCTTTTTTATTCTGTATTTTTCTTATTTGAATTAACACATGCACCTTATTATGGATTCTTTTCTATTAAGTTGTTGGAAAATAATTATACTGGTTTTGCAATAGGTTCATTAATTGCTTTTGCAGTTATATGCGAAATTGTTACTTTCGCTTATGGTCATAGGCTTCTAAAATATATGAATGTTTCATCTATTCTCTTATTGTGCTCTATTTTAGGTATTCTAAGATGGACATTAATAGAACTTTTTGTCGGAAGCATCACTTTATTAGTAATTTCACAGTTAATGCATGCTTTTACCTTTGCTTTATATCACATTTGTGCTATGAACATTTTAAGTTTAAATGCAGACCAAGATTTAATTAGCCAAAGACAAACTACCTACACAGTTCTTACCATGGGTATAGGTGCTGCATTAGGAGCTTACCTGTCCGGCTTGTTCTGGGACGTTAAAATTTTTCAATTCTCATCTTTCATATCAGTTGGAGTTAGTTCACTGATTATTAGTATAATACTTGTTTTGTTAATAATGAAAAAAGAAGCAAACCAAGCCCTAAATACTCCTACCGAGAGCAATATGTAATTATATAGAGGACAATCCTTGTTGTAACAAACCTAAGAAAACCACATGCAAAACATTAAATGATACATTTTAATCTTTAAAAACAAATTCTCTTATTCAATATCTAAATAATTTTCCTTAATTTTCAAAAATAAAATCATATCAGAATTTCTGTATTTAAAAGAAATTTTATCAATACCTTTTTTCAGTGAAAAAGTTTAACATATTAAAAAAGCTTCCAGTATAACCCTTATATTGAATTTTTTTGATACCCAATCCTATTACTTTATAAGTGCCTTTTCATAGATCATAAAGGAGGATAATTATGTATAATCATGTGATACAGCTATTAGATCAAGCTAATATTTCTTATCAGCAATACGAGCATGAACCCAATTTGGATTATGATACAGATAGAGAAATACGAAAAAGATTTAATTTAGAAGGAGTTCCAAGTAAAAGTTTATTTCTAAAAGATAAAACCGGACATAATTATGTACTAGTTACGATTGAAGGCGAGAAATTAGATTCAAAATCAATGAAAGAACTAATTGGCAAGAGGGTTTCAATTTGTTCAGCTGAAGAGTTGATTGAAAAGACTTCCTGTGTCCCCGGTTGTGTAGCCCCTTTCGGATATCAGGATGAGGTTACCCTTATTATAGATAAAAAGATCTATAATTATAATAAATTTCTACTATCTCCAGGCGTACCTGAGTTAACAATTGAGATACACACAGAGGATATCAATAAAATTTTAAATATAGTGAAAAACAACATTTTAATTTATGAAAACAATTAATGATTTTATACTCACAAGAAGGAGAGATTACAGTGGTAATCCAATTAACCAAATCTTATTTGTATAATCAGAATAGAATTCTTGATGAAAAGAACAATGACTTCTTAGAAAACTGGAAAATACACGCTTACAACAGTTTCCACAAAAGTATTATGGATAATTCTAAACCGTTTCCTTGCTATTTTGCAGTAGATTCCGAAAAACATGGTTGGTCCAGATATCTTTTTATTGACTCAGCTTATGATCAAAAAGAGCTGCTAAAGCTTAGAGATGGGATTTATGAATATATAAAGACATATCAGCAAATTGCCAAGCGGACTACGCTAGTGATATTCTTCAAACCCTCAAGTAAGCAATTACTAGCAGAAGAATATAAAAAACAATTTTGGAATGTACTACAATTTTTAATCGAAAATGATCCCGAACCATGGAATCCAGAAATCCCAACAGATCCTTATCATGCCAAATGGGAATTTTGTTTTGCTGGAGAACCTATATTTGTAGTTTGCCGAGCACCTATCTATGCTGAAAGACAAAGCAGATATACAGAAAATGGTCTTGAAATTACCCTTCAACCCCGCGGAACCTTAGATGATATTACAGGTGATACCAAACAAGGAAAACAAGTCCGTAAAGTTATTAGGAAACGCTTATTAGCCTACGATAATATTTCAATGCATCCAGATATAGGTGATTATGGTGCTGAAAATTCACATGAGTGGAAACAGTATATTTTACCTGAAACAAATGAAGAAAGTGTAATGAGATGTCCGATTACAGGTGTAAAAAAACATGATTAGCATGATCTTTAGTTATATATTGTTAGGTGTTTCCCTGTCTGCTCCTGTGGGCCCAATCAATGTGGCTCAAATAAATAAAGGCATTAAAAATGGATTTTGGAGTGCTTGGTTTGTAGGATTAGGCGCTATGTCAGCTGATGTAATTATGATGTTACTCATTTATTTTGGGATTTCCACTTTTTTAACAACTCCAATTGCTCAACTTTGTATTTGGATTTTTGGTTTTATTACCATGCTTTACTTAGGATATGAAAGTATTAAGGATGCTCCTAAACAAGTACACCATTCTTTAACTGGGGACAAAGAACATCCTCTAAAATCTTTTTTAGCAGGATTTGCAATTGCGATTTCAAATCCATTAAATATTGTATTTTGGATAGGAATTTACGGTTCTGTTCTTACTAGTGCAATAAATACAATTGGAAAAGAACAAGCACTATGGTATAGTACAGCTATTTTTGCAGGTATTATGCTATGGGATTTATTCATGGCTACATCCATACATTTTGGTAGACGCTTTGTAAACGCTACTGTAATGAAATGGATTTCCATTTCAGCAGGTGTTATTTTAATCTGTTTTGGTATTTACTTTGGCTACCAAGCTGTACTAACAATCAAACAGTTAATTTAAGGTAAAATCAGGAAAATATCCCTTTGGATTTGATCATCCAAAGGGATATTTTTCATTTTACAATATTTAATTATTCCACATCTAATAATTTAAAAATATATTAATGGATTTTTAAACATTTAATTATGACTTAGGCTGTATAATTCAGAAAGTTTCTCTAACCTATTTATGATCTCTATTTCGTATTCTATGTCCATAGGGATGCTTTCTTTAGAGAATGGCGCTAATTCTGGATGATGTCCAACCATTACTGAATATGCAGCATGTTCGAACATACTTATATCATTCGCATCATTTCCAAAAGCCACATATTCCCCTTCTTTGACACCTAATACCTGCAGTGCATTCCATTTGTGAATACCTTTTGGACTAATATCTATTACATTCTCATTTCTATGTTTATGCACAACAACATCTAATAAACTTAGACTCTTCGATAGTTCTTCCATGTCGCTTGCTGTAAGGATTAAAATCTTAACTATCGAATTTAAAGAGGTCACCTTAACAGATCTAGCAAGTTTAGCTGGATCTAGATTATTAAGTATAGAATGATTATCTGGACCAGTATATGAATAATCCCAGTCACCGTCAATTAAATAAGTTGCTTGAAATTCATTTATCAAAGCAAGAACCTTTTTTAGTTGCGATTTCTCGAACTCTTTTGAATAAATTAATTTTCCGTTTTGAGAAATTAAAGATCCATTTCCGCCAATCAATGTATATTCGTGAAAGCGCGAATGTATCACAGGTAGCATGTCACGAATAGGTCTTGCAGAAGCAAATATAACTTCGTGACCATTTTTACTAATATTATCTAAACATGCAAGAATTTTTTCTGAAACTGGTTTTCCCTTAAAACAAATTGTACCATCTAAATCAAAGACAAATTTCAAAATTTGCACTCCCCTTCTTACTTCTCCTAGATTATATAATAACTCAAAAATAAACAAAGTGATTTTACTTTAAGTTACTCACAGTTATTCACTCTACCCAATGCTGATCTATCATCTACCTTCCCCTCTGCTTATCTATAATGTCTTTAAAATAAATCAAACATAAATTTAATAGACTATGTAGATTTTTCAAATTATTAACAAAGAAAACATATCATATCAATTCTATTAATTGCAAAATTATTTTTTTCTTTGTTTTCAGGATAAAAACCTTTTGGTAGCTTTATTTCTTAGTTACAACCCTTGATAGTCTTACAATTTAATAAAAGATTTTCACTTCATTAATCATAAAAATCATCATCTTAACAAACAAGATGAAGAATATTCTGAATTAATTAAACAAATATATATCCAGTTATGTTTTGTTATATTTAGTTATGTTTCGTTAAAATAAGTATTGTTTTATATCTAAAATTATTGTTTAATATAATTTAGTTATAACTGGAAAATAGGTCCATATCTATAAATATATATTTTTTAAGCATTTTTTATCTTTTCTCTTCCAGCAACCAGATCACTCACAATAATATGAAATATCAATTACAAGAAAATTAATATTACAAATAAAAGTGAATCTAGGAGTGACGAAATGACTAACAGTACTATAAAAAAAATCATCGAAGATAGATATAAATTTTATACAGCGGCCTTAGCTACAGAAAATATTATTTGGGATAAAGAACTCAATGCGTGGCTTGTTTTTGATTACACCAATATCACTCAACTATTAAAAGATTCTCGATTAAAGGCTAATCGAAAAAAACAATTCATCGAAAAGCTAGATATACCTGTTGAGTATAAAGATAAACTCTCTAATTTTTACTCTAGATGGTTAATGTATATGGATAATCCTGAGCATAAGGAATTGCGTAAACACGTACAAGTACCTATCAATTTAACAAACTCTATTATAGAAGAGTTAGCTAAATCTTCTACACTCAAAGTATTGAATTCTCTGAATAAAGATAATGAATTCATTGACGTTATTAATGAAATAGCTATACCGTTTACAGAAAACACTCTTGCTAATTTATTGGGCCTAGATGTAAACGATTATAAATTAATTCTACACGAAGCTTTTAAAGCTGTGGATTTCCTTTGGATTCCGGTTCCTAGTTTCGAAGATTCACAAAAAACTGTTCACTCTATTGATAAAACCTATAGTATTATTTCTGAAATTCGTGACCAACAAAAATACGAAAAAAACGGTTTATTCGATTTAATCCTGAAAAATGTAGATCAAGTAGAAGATAGTTTAGCCCTAATCGCAAATGTAACAGTAGATGGACATGAACCATTTCTTAGTGCTGTAAAAACATTAATGTATCTTTACATACAAACGCAGAATGATAAATTACCTCATAATAACCCTTACAGTTTACTAACATTAGAAAATATAGTTGAAGAATCTTTAAGAATGGAATGCCCTTTTCCCTATTGTGCACGTGTTGCTAATGAAGATATACCTTTAGGAGATAAACTCATTAATAAAGGTGATAGAATTATTTTGTTTATCTCTTCTGGAAATAGAGATCAGAGTAAATATGAAAACCCAAATGAATGCCAAAAACGATCAAACACCCCTCCAATCTTAAGTTTTGGAGTTGGTTCTCATTACTGCGCCGGTGCAAATCTAACAAGAAAATCACTAAAAGTATTTTTAAATACCATACAACCTTTTATAGAAGATAAGTCACTTATTATTGACGATTTAGAATGGAACGATACTTTTGGATTTAGAACAATTTCAACTTTGAAAGTCACAATAAAAACGAAGTATCCAGTTAATGTATAAAAAATTTGAACAGAGGAGACTTATGTCATGACAGAATGGATTTATACTCACTTTAATATGACACACTACAATACAACCATAAAAAAAGAATTACTAGCTGCTCTAACAAGTTTCTTCACTGTTTCTTATATAGTGATTGTAAATGCCTCCATATTAAGGGACGCAGGGATTAGTACAGAGGCATCTGTAGTAGCCACTACTCTAACATGCTTTTTAGGTTGCCTTATAATAGGTTTTTGGGCAAATTCCCCTCTCGTAATTATCCCTGGAATGGGAGAAAATATATTCTTTTCCTATACAATTGTTCAATCTTTAGGACTAAATTGGCAGGAAGCTTTAGGCGTCGTATTAGTATCAGGCATTATTTTCACACTGATTACATTTACACCTTTTTCTAGACTTTTAATCAACTCTATTCCACACTCCTTAAAAAATGCTATTACTGTAGGGATTGGCCTATTTTTGACCTTTATCGGACTTCAGAAAGGTGGACTTATTACAGATTCTTCTGTAACAATAATTGGATTGGATAACCTATTTAAAGCAAATACATTACTTACAATTTTTACACTGGCATTAGCTGTAATCCTTTTTATTTATAATATCAGAGGTGGATTTTTAATCGTTATAGGAATTAGCACATTGGTTGCAGCCCTTTGTGGCATTACAAAATTAGATCCTTCCTATAATATGGGATCTTTATATGAGCATTACCCAGCTGTGTTTAATGCTTTTTCTTTTACACAAGTGAAAAATGCATCCTTTTGGACAGCTACCTTTTCTTTAACAATGATTCTATTATTTCAAAATCTAGGAACCATACAAAGTTTTGAAAATGATAATAAACGTTTCAATCGAGCTTATCAGGCAACTGGGATGTCTAACATTTTTGCTGGGGTTTTTGGTACTAGTTCTACTGTAGCTGGTTTAGAAAGTGCTGTGGGAATAGCTGCTGGTGCAAAAACCGGTTTATCCTCTATTTTTGTTGGATTACTATTTCTTATCTCTTTTTTCTTTATGCCTTTTATAAAAATGATTCCAGATGGAGCCGTTGCACCTATTCTAATTATCATTGGAAGTTTAATGTTAAAAAGCATAAAAGAGATTGACTTTGATGATTTCTCGGAATATTTCCCTGCCTTTCTTACAATTATTATGATTCCACTGACTTACAATATAGCTGATGGTATAGCTTTTGGTTTTATATTTTATCCAGTAATAAAACTTCTAACTGGAAAAAGAAAAGAATTAAACAAAACTATTTGTGTTATCGGTCTATTATTCTTATTGAACTATATACTATCTTATTAATTAGTAATTCTTTATACATAGAAAAAGACTGCTTTATATGAAGTGCACCCCAATTGTTAGACACATAATTAACAATTGGAGGTGCATTTTTTATGGCTAAATTTTCTTCAAAAGATAAAATACAAGCAGTAAAACGATATCTAGAAGGTACGGAAGGCGGAAAAACCATTGCTAATTCTATAGGGGTTCATCCTAGAGAACTTTATCAATGGATTAAACGGTTTGAATTTTCAGGGGAAAAGGCGTTTGAAAAACGCTATACAACTTACCCTCTCGAGTATAAACTAGATGTAATTCATTATATGAATGAAAATGGGACATCTCTGAGAGAAACAGCTGCTTTTTTTAATATTCCTTCTTGCGAAACACTCCGAAAATGGAAAGTAGCTTATGAAACAGAAGGATTAGATGCCCTAAAATCAAAGAAAAAGGGGCATCTAACCATGGCCAAAGAAAAAGCTAAGCTACAACATTTAAAACAAAACGAAGTATTTCTTGAAGGTTCTATAGAAGCGCTACAAGCAGAGAATGAACGTCTGCGTATGGAAAATGACTATTTAAAAAAGTTGAATGCCTTAGTTCAAAAGAAGAAAACATCACAGACCAAGACAAAGCGCAATTGATTTATGAATTAAGGCATAAATATAAGGTCGTTGACCTTGTGAAAGTCGCTAATATCGCTCGTAGTACGTATTATTACTGGATGAAACAAGCGAAACGTCCAGATAAATATAAGAAAGTTAAAGAATTAATTAAAGAGATTTTTAGTGAGAATTTTGGGAGGTATGGTTATCGTCGTATTACATTGGAATTACGTAATCGAGGCCATGCATTAAATCATAAAACCGTTCGACGTTTAATGAATATCCTGGGATTAAAATGTCTTGTTCGATTGAAAAAATATCGTTCATATAAAGGGACTGTCGGGAAATTCGCTCCTAATATTTTAAAACGTAATTTTCACGCATCAAAACCAAACGAGAAATGGGTAACAGATGTGACGGAGTTCCACTTACATGGTAAAAAACTATATCTATCACCCATTTTAGACTTATATAACGGAGAAATTATAGCTTACAATATAGAACATAGACCTGCCTATTCCCTTGTTTCTAAAATGTTAAATAAGGCGTTTCAATGTTTGAATGATAAGGAAACTCCTATTTTACACTCGGATCAAGGTTGGCATTATCAAATGCGACAATATCATCAGTCGCTTAAAAAACATAACGTTATCCAAAGTATGTCCCGTAAGGGAAATTGCTTAGATAATGCAGTCATGGAAAATTTCTTTGGCTTATTAAAGTCTGAATTACTTTATCTTAAAGAGTTTGAAAGTATGGAACAATTTAAGCAAGAACTAGAAACTTATATTCATTACTACAATCACAAAAGAATTAAAACAAAACTAAAAGGATTGTCCCCTGTGCAATACAGAGTTCAATCCTTAGTAGCTGCTTAATATATTTGTCTAATTTTTTGGGTTCAGTTCATATAAAGCAGTCTTTTTCTATGTATAAATCCCATCTATAAACACATAATAAACTTTTATATCTTATTATTATAAATAAAAACAAGACATTAAATCTAACTAAAAAGATTCATATATAGTTTCTCCTGTCAATGTTAAATCATATCCTCCAATAGACTCTAGTTCTTGTTTAAATTCTGTTGAATGCAGTATTTCTTTAATTTCATTAATGATTTTAACATTACTCTCATTTTTTAAGATTATAAGATCATACTGTTCTTTTATTAATGGAACGAATTCAACTTTTGTTATATTGGCAACATTCTCAATCCCTATTCCCACATCCGCTTTATTCATAGCTACACTAGTTGCAATACTAAAGTGACTACTTTCTTCGTAATCATAGCCTTTAATTTTTTTTCTATGTATATTATGAATACGTAACTGTTCATCTAATAAAACTCGTATACCCGCTCCAACTTCTCTATTTACTATTTTTACATCTTCTCTACATAAATCTTCCCAAGTCTTTATATTTTTTGGATTCCCTTTTTGTACGTAAAACCCTACGTTCCTTAAAAGTAAATTAAAGATTATATACTGAGAATTTGTTAATATCCTCTTAGTATAGGGAACGTTATACTCTTTAGTGTCACCATCAAATAGATGTAGACTGACTATGCTTCCTTCACCTTTATACAAACGAATCAAACTTGTAAGACTTCCATCATATGCTCTTAGCATTCTTTCTCCCATACTACTCTCCATATATTTTCCTAGTATGTCTAATGCCATATCTTGTCCACTAATTACAATTGCATTCGTTAAATTATGTTTTTCAGATAATTGAGCGGAATTTTTTAGGCTTCCTGTTTTACTTTGCTCTATGTATTTCTGTAGATCTTCTACATCAATTCGAACTTGCCTACCTATTCGATAAGATGGCAGTTCCCCTCTTTTGATAAGTTCATAAACAGTTAATTTAGATATCTTCAACTTCTTTGCAGCTTCTTCTGCTGTATATGACTCGTTCAAAGTTTCATTCCCCCAATCTCTTAAATTTATCATATAACATTTGTCTCTATTTTTCCAAGAAGTATATTTGCTGCAAAGTAAAATACACTTAAATTAATTTTTTATAAACTGAACCATTTCTTTCTTCTATCATGAACTGATTACATACTTAATTTTCATAAAAAATGCTGTTTTATAGTTTTTCTCATTGTTTTTCCCCATAAAAGAATATTTTAAAACTTCTCTTCACACGTAGTTAATTAAAACTTTAACGCCCTATATTTAGGGACTTTATTTAATCTCAATTGAAGTTTTCATTAAGATACCTATAATTTATTTCTCAACATAATACACCTAGAATTTCCATTCAGTAAATGGTAATATATAGACATCTCAATTACGCTATTTCTTGTAGCTAGAGCTTGTTTCAGGGACAGGCTCTTTTTTTATTTTCTATATAAAGATCTAATAAAGAAATCTTAAATTAGTAACTGGTACTCTCCTTCAAATTTCCATTTAATATTTAACCTAATAATTAAAAATCATTCTGTAACCATAGAACTCTAACCTTTACTAATTCTTCAAAATCCCCTTAAATTCCATTTTTGAAATTGCAAAAAAGCATAACTTAAAGTTATGCTTTTTCCCATATAATCTTATATTATTTTAAGTGTACATCTTTCATGTACCATGTATAACTTTGTTGTAGAATGAACAACCTTCTTGTAAAGTATACAACTTTGTTGTCACTTCACACCTGTTCATAAAAACGTATCGTACTATCTATATCACGAACTGCGATTCCGATATGATCAATTGTTTTTTTCATTTTATTTCCCTTACTACTTTATTTTTTCTCATTATTAATAGTAACAAAAAAAGCTATAGAAACAAGTCTATAACTTTTTTTATTTAACCTATTTTCTTATCCGCTCTAGTTGCTGGTTGAACTTGGTTTTTCACTTTTAAAATGCTAATGCCATATCCGATAAATCCACCGATAATCGCTGGGAAGATCCAGCCTAATCCTACTTCCTGCATCGGAAGGAATTTAGTGAACACTTGGCTTACTACTTCAATGTTAACTCCAGCTGCACTTAATCCATCAAATAAGCTGATGATAAATGTTACGATTAAGCTTACTTGGTAAACTTCAGCTCTTCCTTTAAATAATGAATGGAAGAATGTTAAGAAAATCAATACGATTGCTAGTGGATAAATTGCTGTTAATACTGGAACAGAAACTGCGATCAATTGTGTTAATCCTACGTTTGCAACAATTGCACTAAATACACATAGCGTGATTGCAATTGCTTTGTAAGGAACATTTGGGAATAACTTATGGAAGAATGAAGAACATGCTGATACAAGTCCCACACTAGTTGTTAAACAAGCTACTGTAATCATTAATCCTAATAATACTCCGCCATATGATCCGAAATAGTAGTTAGAAACTTTCGCTAATACTTCTCCGCCGTTCTCTAAATGTCCAAGCTTTGCAACACTTGAAGCACCCATATAAGAAAGTGCTGTATAGATAATTGCTAAAATAGATGCTGCAATAATTGTCGCTTTTGCACAAACGACCATAATTTGTGTTTTCGTTTTCGCACCTTTTTCTTTAATAGCATTGATGATGATAATCCCGAATACGAATGATGCAAGCGTATCCATCGTTAAGTATCCTTCTTGGAATCCTTTAAAGAATGCATGTGATGTATAAGCTTCCACTGGTGCTTGCATATCTCCAATCGGATGTATAAAAGCAACGATTACTAAAATACCGATGAAAGTCAACTTAATTGGCGTTAAAATTTTTCCAACAATATCGACAATTTTCGCGGGATTTAGCGAAAAAAAACAAGTGATGCTAAAGAATATAATTGTGAAAAGAATTAAAGGTGTAGAACCTACTCCCTCTGGCATAAACGGCTTAAGACCAATTTCATAAGATACATTTCCTGTTCTCGGTATTGCAAATAATGGACCGATCGCTAAGTATAAAACTGTTGTAAATACAATCCCAAACACTGGGTGAGCACGACTTGCTAATGACTGTAAATCATCTTTACCTGAAAAACCAAATGCTAGTACACCTAGTAATGGTAATCCAACACCAGTTACTAAAAATCCAGCGTTAGCAATCCATACATTCTCTCCTGCTGATTGACCAAGCATCGCTGGAAAAATTAAATTTCCTGCTCCAAAAAATAGTGCAAATAACATTAATCCAATAACTACTATGAACGAAAACGGTACTTTATTCGCCATAATATAACCCCCATTCAAATTTCCTTATCTCATTTTCCAATTTTAACTAATTGAATTTTCTGAATATTTAATTTAAGTATCAACTATTCTTGAATTCATTATAGTTTGCTATATAATATTTTGCAATACTATTTTCGAACTTTTCTTTTATTTTATAAATATACATTTTTTAACATGAAAAATAGACTAAAAAACCAACATGGTCATCCATGTTGGTTTTTCCATTTACTATCATGAATTAAAATTTTGCTGCTACTTTTTTAACGTTTTCTAGACCTTCTTCAACAATTTGTTGTGAACGATCTGGATATTGATTGTGTCCTTCAATTACAACTGTCTCTGGATTTGTAATTCCCCAGAATCCAAGTACAGTTGTTACGTAATTAACTGCCATTTCCATAGGAGCCATTTGTTCTGAAGAGTAATCTGAACCACGAGCACCTAACACAATTACTTTCTTACCACCAACTAAACCTTCTGGGCCATTTGCTGTATATTTAAACGTTTTTCCAGCTTGAGACAAGTATGAAATATATGTGATTAATGGTGCTGGTACTGTAAAGTTCCATAATGGGAATGCAAATACAACCTTATCAGCTTCTAAAAACTGATTTAAATATTGATCTACTGTAGCAACTGCCTTCTCTTCTTCAGCTGTTAACTCCATACCTTGGCTACGTTTATATCCACCTGAAATCGCGATATTTCCGTAATAAGGAAGATCTAATGCAAATAAATCTAATTCCGTAATTTCTGTATTTGGATTTGCTTCTTTATAAGTACTTACAAATGTTTCATACATTTTTGAACTAACTGCTTGCTCCGCTGGACGATCGTTTGCTTTTACAAATAATACTTTTGACATTTTTTTATTCCCCTCTACATTCTTATTTTCTTCTTTTTTACCAAATAATGAGCTAAATAGTCCCATTTTCTTCACCTAATCTTTCTTTTCATATTCATTATTCATCATCATAAAAATTCTTATTCTAAGAAAAAGTTCCAATAGATACCTTAAGTTACGCCATTGCAACTTTTTGTTATTTAATTACCTTATGTAAGTGATTGTAATATAGTCACTTACTTTAGTCAAGTAACTTTTAATAAAAAATAAAATCTCGACTTAAAAATATTAAGCGAGATACAATTGAACACCAAATACATCTTTATTACTTGTATAATAAACTTAGAGAGGAAAATTCATATATAGAAAGGATTTATTCATGAGCACTATAGAAAAGATTCAAACTTTTATTATTCTTTTTGCTGTTACATGCGGCATCGTACTCGGACAATTTAATATGATACATACGTATTCAGACAAATTTATTGTCCCCTTCTTATTTTTCATGCTATATGGATTATTCCTCAGCATTCCATTAAAAGAAATAAAAAACGGATTTCGCAATTTAAAATTTGCTGGAACAAGTCTTACTATTAACTTCTTATGGACACCTTTACTCGCTTGGGGGTTAGGAGCACTATTTCTTTCCGATCATCCAGCACTTTGGGTTGGATTTATAATGTTAATGGTTACTCCATGTACAGATTGGTACTTAATCTTTACTGAAATAGCGAAAGGTAATGTAGCACTTTCTACTGCAATTTTACCTGTAAATTTAATTTTGCAAGTTCTACTCCTTCCCATTTATTTATTTTTATTTGCTGGTGTCATGAAAACTGTAGCGATTTCTGTTTTAGTAGAAAGTATTGTTATCGTAATCGTCTTACCATTTATACTTGCACACGCTACAAAGTTCATTATGAATAAAATGAAAAAAGCTGAAACTCTCGAGAATAAACTCATTCCGTTTTTCAGCTCTGCTCAAATTGTATTTTTAAGTTTAGCAATAGTAGCGATGTTTGCATCACAAGGTAAATATTTACTACAAAATATGAATGTTGTTTTATTATTACTCGTTCCTGTTCTATTGTTCTTCATCATTAATTTTTTACTAGGACAATTTATCGGGCGCATGATGCATTTATCTTACAAAGATACAGTAAGTCTAAGCTTAACAACGTTAGCAAGAAACTCACCTGTTGCACTCGCTATCGCTGTAACCGCTTTTCCAGACGAACCTCTTATCGCACTTGCACTCGTTATTGGACCATTGATTGAGTTACCAGTACTAGCTTGTGTGTCACAAGTTTTGTTGCTTATTAAGAAAAAACGGCAATACGCATAATAAAAAACGTCCCATTTTGGGACGTTTTTTATTATGGAAAGATTACATACAATACTTATTTCTTATTTATCATTACAAATGAAATTACCGAAACTACAAACATAATACTACCAATTATAAATCGATGGGCTCTAAAAATTTTATATGTTATAGAGAATTAACCTTTCGTTACATTAACAGATCCTTTCTAATTAAAAATGATAGGAAACGTAAATATAACGAAAGCTGCCCAAAGTCCGTAGATTGGCAAATACTTCGTAATGGCATCTTGGATAGCTGTCGGTCCTGATTTGTTTTGCAAGAAACGCATATAGGAAAACATAATCCAAATGAGATTTGCCCAAATCAGTACATTTACTCCTAAAACAGCAAGTCTATTAGGCGTAATCCCGTAAGAAGAAAGTCTGAATACTATGGCTGACAATGCGACAGTGTCAATAATAAGTGCCAGAACAATTAAGGAAAAATTTATATAATCTGAAATGTTCTTTTTCTCGTCCGAGTCACTCTCAACGATAGAAAATATAGTAACAGCCAATACACCAAGCAGTATTCCGTTGAATGCCATTAGGAAATTACGATCCAAGAACGGGTTTTTCCCGACCAAAATTATCGTTATAAGATAAATAAACAATGTGACCAGGACAAGCGGACTAAAGATTTTAGATATGTATGGTGTAATATTTTTAGCAAGCTTAAGATTCATTGATACTAAGTATGCAGCCACAATAGCGAGAGCCGCTGCTCCAAATAAAACAACATTACTAAAATAGAATTCTCCTATATCTAAGTCAACAAAGCTAAACAAACGCATGGTGAATATTGCTAGTATCATTCCGCTCACTGCCATGCTCCCGTAGAGAAGACAATATTCTAAATTAAATTTAATATAGGCTAATCTTGTACCGCCTTTTGAATATTCATTTCCTGTAAACGCAAGCCCTACTAAGACCCATAAAAATATAGGAAGATGTAAATAAGCAAGTATGGTACTGTCTTTATAATTTATTGGCAACGTATTAAGATACACCCCGGAAACTAGGAATAACGCTATAAGGGAATAAATAATACTTTTTTTCGGCTTATTATTGTAAACAAAATAAGCAGCAATAAAGGGAATTACACCAAAAGCCAAGTTTATTGGAGCAATTGCTTCCTGCTCAACAAAGTGGAAAATGATCCTGGTGCTTATGCCGGCCAGAATAGCTAAAAGGCCCATGAACAAGAAACCTTTTTGAAACAAAGATGTTTTTTCTTTATTTACTTTCTCCTTGAAATGCAACCTTTCATACCAAGCAGCTAGAACCTGGGAATCAGGGGTTTGGTCCCATGCTTGTGAGAATGCTTTTTTAAAAGCTTTCGGATCTTTTCTATACATCTTCTCCAACTCATGGGGGTTATCCATATGTTTAACAATCAAATTGTTACTGTTCATAATTATACCTCCTCTAATTAAAAAAATAAGATTGTTACCTTTTAACAAAAGTACTTCACTCATTTATTATGATTTTGATTTTAATATAAAATTTATCGTTTTACAATAAAATTTTATTATTTAAAGCATTTTTTTTATCGTTAAATTTCATTTCAAAGAAAAACAAAAGAGCATGACAGTTTTATGTCATGCTCTTTTAACAAATTAATTCTCAAATACAAAATTAATCTTATTATCTTTCCACTCTAATTTCGCATCAAACGTTTTCTCGCCCTTTTTAAAGCCTTTAATTAAATCGGTCTTTTCACCTTTTAAGAGCTTTGTCATATTCTTTTGCGAAATTGTTTTACTTAATATCTTCTTTGAAATGGTGAAATCACATTGCGTTGTATTATAGTTAGAACAACCGTAAAACGTTGACTTATCAATTACATCGCCATCACATTTTTTACAGCTACCAACCTTTTTACCCGTTGTAAATTTCGATCCTTTTCGTTCAATCGATTCAACATGTAGTCCAGTGAAATCCCACTTCTCAGACATTTCCACTGCATCTTCAATAATTTTAGCTGATAGCTTTTTCGTTTGTTCCATAAAAGTTGCTGGTGATGCTGTACCTTCACCAATTTCCGCAAGACGTTGTTCCCATTTCGCAGTCATTTCCGGTGAAGCTAGTATTTTGTCACCAATTGCGGTAATTAATACTTTTCCTTTATCAGTCGCATACACTTGGTTTTTCTTTACATCTATATATTTACGGTCTTTCAACATCGTAATAATACCCGCGCGGGTCGCTTCCGTACCTAAACCTTCTGTTTTCTTCAATACCTTCTCTAGCTCTTCATTCTCTAAATACTTACCGGCTGTTTTCATTAACGTAATAAGTTGTCCTTCTGTATAACGCTTCGGTGGCTGTGTTTTTCCTTCTTTCACTTTCACCTTTACAACTTTTCCTTCTTCACCTTCAGCTACAATTGGAAGAATGGTTTCGTCATCTTTATCGTCTTGGAAAATAACTTTACGCCAACCTTCTTGAATTTGCTGTTTTCCTTTTGAAATGAATTCAGCACGTTCATCTACAAGCGTTACAATCGTTGTATAGTCAAAGATTGCAACTTCATAATGAGCTGCAATAAGCCTTCTTACGATCATATCGTATATTTTCTTTTCATCACCTGATAGTCTGCTTGGGTTTGTAACTTGCTCTGTCGGAATAATTGCGTAGTGATCTGTTACTTTCTTTTCATTCACATAACGCTTATTGTTCATAATGGATTCAATTGGTGCCGGTAATAAGCCTTTATATTCATCAAATTGACTTAACTTCTGTAAAATATCAGGGAACGTCGCTGCTTCTCCTTGTGTAACATAGTTAGAATCTGAACGTGGATAAGAAACAATCCCTTTTTGATAGAGTGCTTGCGTTATATCAAGCGTCTTTTTCGGTGAAAACTTAAAGGCTTTATTTGCCGTTGCTTGCAGTGATGATAAGTTGAATAAAAGCGGCGGCTGAAACTCTTTACGCTCCGTTTTCATTTCCTTCACAACAGCCGGTTTCCCTTGGCAAAATGCCGCAATTTTATTCGCCATATCAGGGTCTTTTAAGCGGGATTCATTATCCTTTTCCCATTTTCCGTCATATTTCTTTCCTTCTATATTAAAGGTTGCAAATACTTCCCAGAAAGGCTCTGACTTAAAGTTTTCAATTTCTTTCTCACGCTTTACAATCAATGCTAACGTTGGTGTTTGGACACGACCAGCAGAAAATACATCATTCATTCCTTTTTTCTTTAGCAAAATACTAAACACACGTGATGCATTCATACCAACAACCCAGTCAGCACAAGATCTTGTGTATGCTTCGTAATACGTATTAATTGTATCTGATTCGTCAAGTAAATTTTTAAACCCTTGATAAATAGCTTGCTTCGTTAAAGACGAAATCCATAGACGCTTCATCGGCTTTTGCACGTTACAAAGATTAATAATATTTCGTACGATTAGTTCCCCTTCACGCCCAGCATCGCCTGCGTGAATAATTTCTGTTACCTGTGGATTATGTAACAGCTGTTTCACAACGTTAAATTGCTTATACTTTGACTTTGTTACTTCAAATTGAAAACGCTCTGGAATCATCGGTAATGTATTAAGTGACCATTTTTTCCACTCTGCGTGATAATGCTCTGGATTACATAACTGCGTCAAATGACCAATTGCCCATGTACAGTACGCTCCATTTGGAAATAACTCATTTGCTTCTACTTCTAAATATCCATCTTTCCGGCGATATTTAAACTGTGAAACAAGAGCCAACCCTTGATCTGGTTTCTCGGCAATAATTAATTTCATTTTATAACTCCCTATCTGTATTCCAGTGTTACTTTCATTGTCTATATGTTTAGAAGCGATGATAAAACAACAATCTTATTTATCATTCGCGGTTTGTCTCGCAAATGTGAGACCTATAATATTATACGCTTATTCTTTATGGCTTCACAATAGAAACTCATAATATAACAATTTCTTTCACATGCTTACAATTAAAAAAGACGCCCTAAAAAATCAAGCGTTCCTTTGCTTACATCTATGAAATTGTGCAGATAATATGCAGATATAAATTATCATAAGTACACATATGATGAAATGAACGATAGGACAAGGAGGTATTATAATGTTTGCTTATACGTTAACTACCTTAACACTTTGCTGTACCTCAATTCTTATTGCATCCAATATTTCTAAACGTAAGGGTACCCTAATGGAGTATATGGTATTTATTATGTCTTTTAGTATGAGTATCGGTTTAAGTATTGGTTTTTATTTAGGCATTCTCTTTAAGGGGGAATTACTATATTCTACTTTACTTGCTATTTTAATTAGTGGTTTTATCGGTTTTTTAGTGGGTCTACGTTTTCACCTATATACTGCTTTAGAAGGACTGTTCTCTGGATTAATGGCAAGTATGATGGGAGCAATGATTACAGAAATGTTAAACGCTCAACAAGCTCATAGTATATTGTTCATTAGCCTTTTACTTACTATAACGATTACTATGTCCTGTGTGATTCAATTGTTATCGGAGAACTTTTCTACTTTTATCCAACAGCGTTTTTTGTTATTACTTTCAATTAGTGTAGTAATTATAGTTGCCGTATTCGCGACATTCCCACATCATACTCCTGCACCTTCACCTGGGCATAATCAACATATAAATTAGTACTTGCAACAAAAATGAATAAGCAGCTATCCATAGGATAACTGCTTCCTATTATTCTGGCTTATTAGGAATGTTTTGGTTTGGAACATAGTCAGATTTATAATCTGTATAGTTCACTTCCGTTACCATCCCTGCTGAAGCATGATGTAGGTCGTGACAGTGGAACATCCACTCACCGGGATTGTCTGCTACAAAGGCTACTTCATATTCTTCTCCTGGTTTTAAGTTCAATGTATCTTTTACAATCGGAGAACCTTCTATCGGTTTTCCATCTTTACTCAACACCTGGAAGAAGTGACCATGTAAATGCATTGGGTGATCATCCATTTTAGAACGATTTACCAATTTCACTTTTACTAAATCACCCTTTTTTACTTGAATTGGGTCAATATCCGGAAATACCTTTCCGTTAATTGTATATACCATTTCATTTTCATTCATTTGCGTATTTAAGTCCATATTATATGTGGCAGTATACTCTTGATTTAACGTGAAACTACCTAATTTTTTAGCACCATATTTCGTCATATCTAATTTCGCTAATTTTCCCTTTTCATCTGCTTTATCTTTCATCTCTTTGCTGCCATCATACTCAATAACAGCTTTCATTCCTTTTGCACCTTTATTTTTTGAATGGTCCTCAACATACCACTTCCCAGGATTATTAGCAGTAAATTCAATATCATAACGTTCACCCGGTGCGATTGAAATTACTTTATCCTTTATAACTTTTGGATTGTTTATTGGTTGACCATCTGTCGCAATTACTTTTATATCATGACCGTGAACATGTATATCATGTGATAGATAACCAGCATTAACAAGTCGAAGACGAACTTTATCTCCCTTATTCACTTTCAATGGCACTACTAAATCACCGCTTTTTCCATTGATTGTGAATAAATCATACATACTCATATCATGACCTTCCATCTTCATATTTCCATGGTCCATTCCTGCCATATTGCCAGAGTCTTTTTGATCACTGCCCATGTCCATACCAGAATGATCCATGCCGTTCTTATCATCATTCTTTTTCGTATTTTCATCACCTTTAGATTTATTACCTATTTGCCCTTTTGTCATTTCTTTTAACTGCTTTTTAATTTCTTCTTTATCTGTAACCCATTCATCCAACAGTAATGTGTAATCTTTATCATATTTTTCCTTTGTATCCTCTACAATGAGCGCTCCATACAAACCTCTATCTAATTGATTTACAGCATCTTGATGCGAGTGATACCAGTACGTTCCTGGTACGTTCGCTTCAAATTCGTAAGTGAAACTTTTTCCTGGTTCAACTGCATCTTGTGTCACGCCCGGAATTCCATCCATGTTATTTGGGACAGGATATCCATGCCAATGAATAGATACTGGTGCAGATAATTCATTTTTTAATGTCACTTTCACCTTTTCACCTTTTTTCACTCGAATTTCTGGACCAGGAGATGAGCCATTAAATGTCCAGACTGGAACAATAACACCGTTACTTAATTTTTGCTTTTCTTCTTTCGCTATTAAAGTAACTTCTGGCCCTTTTTCAACCTTCAATGGTGTTGTAGCTGTTTCAGTCTGTAGTGTTTTGTTATCATTCATATTTTTATGATCATTTGTTGTATTTGTCGTCACAGAACAGGCAGCAATTAAAAATATTACAGAGACAGTAACGGCTGCTAATACAACTCGCTTCATGGACAATCCCTCCTTATTCTTTTTCAAAATCATTATAGAAGTTGATTTTCAAGAAAATAAGGAGATGTAATTAGCTCTTACGTAAGCTAATTGGAAAATTACTAAAAGCGGAGACATTACAAGAGACGAATATTTTAGTAATACAAAATGCTTTCCTTGTAGCGACTATATTAGCCGTTCTCGTATTTGTTTTGACGTTATTTCTTAAGAAACAATAACACTGCTATTATTAAATAAGAAAAATGCAGCTAAAATGCTCTTCACAAAAGAACTTAGATTTCTGTATAATAAGAACTAATGTTCCTCACAGACAATGGACTCAAATTACACAAATATATCAAATAGAAGAGGATTGATATACGATGAAAATTGATAGACCAAAAATTTCACCAGAGTTATCTTCAAAGAATTTTCAAGATATTTTTTATGAAGAAGATCCAACATTGGAAGTGTGTGAAATTATAGACTCCACTTTCGAAAATGAATCTGTAGATAGAGTGCGGTTATATGATGCGGTGATAAAAAACTGTAAGTTTACTAATACAGACTTTAGCAATATTGATATTACAGATGTTTGTTTTGAAAACTGTGATTTATCAAATGTTAATTTAAGTAATTCTTCTGTTCACAGAGTCGAATTTAAAAACAGTAAATTAATCGGAGTAAATTTCACAGGATCTAGCTTAGGAAATGTTAAATTTGAGAATTCAATTTTGAATTTAGCGGCATTTGGAAATTCTAAACTAGAAAAAATCATCTTCAATGAAACTTCATTAAATAATGCAGATTTTTTTGACTGTAAACTTAAAAAAGTTGAATTCCAATTATGTAGTCTTGATGAAGCTAATTTTGATCAGACATCACTGAAGGGGATAGATATTAGTTCTTCTACCTTTGATACACTTACAGTTTCAGTGAACGATTTAAGAGGATGTAAAGTATCGACATATCAAGCTGTTCAGTTTGCTACTTTATTAGGATTAATAATTAAAGATTAGTATTTCGAAGAAAAGAACCCTATCCCGAATCATGGATTTTTTAATTGTCCACGATTCGAGATAAAGTTCAAATAAATTAGTGATGACTCTTTTATTATTTAACTACAGCTTGGTTTCCTTTTACATGTTCATTATTTACACTCATAAATTCTTCAATTTCTTCAACTTCCCTAATGATATCTTTTGACAAGTTTTCATACCCGTCTTTCGTTACAAGAATGTCATCTTCAATACGAATTCCAATTGATTCTCCTTCAATATAAAGACCAGGTTCAATTGTTATAACCATACCTTCTTCTAACACTCTATCTTTATATGTTCCTACATCATGTGTATCTAAACCAAGGAAATGGCTGACACCATGATAATAGTATTTTGATAACTCTTCATCTTCTTGAATTAAACCAATTGCTTTACACTCTTCTGCCAGTACCTTTTTTGTATGCTCATTTAATGCAGCGAACTTTAATCCTGGCTTAATAATCTCTGTTGTTTCTTTTAATGCTTTTAATACAATATTATAAATTTGTTTTTGGCGACTAGAGAATGTTCCATTTGCCGGGAATGTATAACTAATATCAGCGTTATAGTAGTCTTTTTGAGCACCTAAATCTAGTAATACTAAGTCACCATTTTGAATTTGTGCATCATTATCTTCATAATGAAGAACTGTAGCATTTTTCCCACTCGCCAAAATTGTATTGAACGCATGGTACTTAATGCCAGATGACTTCAGTGTAAAATCAAATTGTGCTTCTAATTCATACTCCATCATGCCTGCTTTTGCATGCTTAAGTACGTTGTAAATACCGTCTTTCGTTATAGCAATCGCTTCTTTAATAATTTCAATTTCTTCCTCTGTTTTAAATACTCGTAATTCACAAATGTTCGGATATACATTACCAATTGTTACGTGTGGGTATTTTTCTCTTACATGTTTAGCAAATGCTAATGTTTTTGTCTCCGTACCATTCCAATCACGACGTTCTATATCTAAATATAGATGCTTCGCATTTTCTGTAAAAAGTATATTTGACATTGTCTTTTCAAAGCTATCTAAATATACAACTTTCTTTATACCTGAAATTTTCTCTGCTTCTTCGTTAGAAACTGTTTTACCGACCCATTTTTCCATTACTGGATCTGACTTTTCAATGAAAAGTGTTTCTTCAACACTACTTCCAACCTTTTTCAGCATAAAAATAACATTTGGTTCATCGATTCCCGTTAAGTAGTAAAAATTACGATTCGGTACAAATTTATAATGTGCATCAGCTGACATATGCGGTGCTTGTCCCGCAAATAAAATCGTAATAGACCCCTCTGGTAATGTGTTTGCTAATCGTTCTCTATTTTGAGCAAAAAATGTTGATTTCATGATAATCCCCCTAGCGTTCTATGTATGATTAAAAAACTAATGATCTAATCAATTCATTTTATTATTGTTACAATTTTTCGACAATTAATAGTACTCATAGAAAAAAGAAAATCCCCCCTTACTAGTGCCCATCTAATCTACATTATGCATACCACTCCACAATTTCTTGACATTTATTCCATATACTTAAAATCTCATATATAGGAAAGGAGCCACAACTTTGAAACATTATGTAGCAACAGGGTTAGCAATTACTTCCTTATTCATAATTACTGGATGTTCTAGCAACACCGAAACAGCACCCGTGAAGAAAGAAACGGTGCAATCTGAGTCAAAAAATATAGAAACAGCAAATACGAGTCCGCAAAACTTCTATAAAGAAACTACATCTGGAAAAATCGAGCACATTCACGGAATTGGCTATGCAGGAAATATATCTGGGGTTTCTATCGCCACTCATAGCGGGATAAAAGTTTATCAAAATGGAAAATGGCTTGAAACTAAGACTGGATTACATGATTATATGGGGTTTCAGGCAACGAAGAACGGGTTCTTTGCCAGCGGTCATCCTGAACCAGGAGCAGATTTAAAAAATCCTTTAGGATTAATGAAAAGTTCTGATGGCGGTAATACACTTGAAAAGCTAGCGTTTTACGGAGAATCTGATTTTCATAACCTTGCTGTCGGATATAATACGGAAGCAATTTATTTATACAATGAGCGTCCAAATTCTAAATTACAACAAGGTTTTTATTTCAGTACGAACAACGGACAAGATTGGAAAAACAGTAAGTTAAAAGGTCTTTCAAGTACGATTCATTCCTTTTCAGTACATCCGGATCAATCTAGTGTAGTCGTGGTAAGTGCTAAAGACGGTGTATATTTATCTACGGATTATGGAAATAAGTTTGAACTATTCTCCAAATCACTTGAATCGACCGCAGTTACATTAAGTAATGAAGATGTTATTTACGCCCCTATCAATAAGCAAATCGTAACGAAGAAATCAATTGCAACAAATGAAGAAACAAACATACAAATTCCACTTTTAGATTCTAAAGATGCAATTATGTATATTTCACAAAACCCTCAAAATTCAGCTGAAATCGCATTTGCTACAATGAAAGCAAATGTGTTCCTTTCTACCGATGAGGGTAAAACGTGGAAACAGATTACTAAAGAGGGAACATTACAATTAAATTAGAAAGGTGAATATGACGTGTTTTCAACAATTAGTGCATGGAGCTATCAACTCATGTCTCCTTTAATAGATGTCGCGAATGCTACGAAATCTGTACCTCTTTTATTTGCGTTTTTATTAGGCATTGTAGGTACACTTGCTCCTTGCCAATTAACAGGAAACATTAGCGCTATTACACTTTATGGAAATCAATCTTTACAAAAGGGACATACCTGGAAACATATACTGTTATTCATTTTAGGAAAAGTAATAGCTTTTACGACACTTGGACTTTTAGTCTGGTTATTAGGAAAAGAAATTCAACAAACATTAACTTTGTATTTCCCATGGTTACGCAAACTGATCGGACCTTTATTAATAATAATAGGTCTAATATTATCAGATATTATAAGAGGAAGAAATTTCTTCTCTACCCTTTTCCCTATTAAATTTATTCGAAAACAAAATGAAGTCAGCTCATTTTTACTTGGTTTTTTCTTTTCTTTAGCTTTCTGTCCGACTATGTTTGTGCTATTTTTCGGAACGTTACTCCCTTTATCTTTACCCTATAATTACGGGTACTTGTTTCCTACATTCTTTTCGATAGGAACTGCTCTGCCTATCGTCGTATTAATGTCCATCATCTCCTATCTAGGATTAAATGGGGCACTACTTAAAAAGAGCCGAAAAATAGGAAAAAACATTCAACGTATAGCCGGTGTTCTCCTTATTTTAATCGGACTTTATGATACTGCTCTATATTGGTAATACATACAAAAAGGTAAGTTCAATTCATTTGAACTTACCTTTTTTAAAAATTATATTTAACTCTTCTACATGTCCTTTTGCTTCATCTCCCACTTTTTATACAGTAGTACTGCACCAAATAAAAATACTCCCGCAACAAATGAAGCTACTGGTAACATTTTTATCATTTCATCAGGAAATACGAGTGGTAATAATGGAAATGCATACGCTGCTGGAATACGTACTCCAACGCTTTTTAATAAAATAACCATTAATATCATATTTAATAACGTGACTACAATCCATGAATCAATTGCAAAATACAATAAAGTTCCAACAGTTGCCGATGCAGTTAATACTAATATTTGTTTAAAAGCCATTTTTTCATTATACATCGGCTTTTGAAGTGATTCATACACAACAACTAATATTGGTGGAATAACTGCTAATTGTTCATAACCAGTTATCCAGCATAAACTGATCCATACGAAATTTAGTATTAGAAATACAGTCATATATTTATACTGTATTTGCACTTTTCGCTCAATACCGTTGTTCAATTTAAATATAAGAACACCTATCATTAAAATAAATGTTAAAGCAAATACCGCGATAACAAATGACCATTCCGTCGCATTTGTTAC
Source organism: Bacillus sp. RZ2MS9 (assembly GCF_001816185.2). Classification (NCBI taxonomy): domain Bacteria; kingdom Bacillati; phylum Bacillota; class Bacilli; order Caryophanales; family Bacillaceae; genus Bacillus; species Bacillus sp. RZ2MS9. The sequence continues at coordinate 1,835,130 of NZ_CP049978.1, read as the reverse complement.
TAACGGTAATAAACCTGTCGCAATGGATGGTGCTAAATTGGATTGAATAACACATAAAAACAATATCATTAATATAAGTGTTAAGCTAACTTTTCCTATATAGGAAATATCCATTTGATTCACTGCAAAACCAATAACAGCTGTTATTGACGGTGCAATAAAGATTTTTTCTGGTTGTCTTAACCATCCTGGCTCACGATACGCCCATAAAGCAATTGCCATCGCTGCTATTTCCGGCAAAATGACTTCCGGATCATTTAATAACACACCAGCTGTTACCATAGCTAAAATAAATAAAATAGCAATCGTATATGAGATGATTGTTTCTTTCTTTGAAATTACTGCATTCATTATTGCATACTCCTTTTTACTTATTACTTTCATAATGTAAAACAACAACTCTTTATACCCTACCATAGTATTGTATATTAGCATCTTTTCTATTTCAAGTATTAGTATTCATTTACATCCTCTCTCATCCATACACATACAAAACAAAGCATTTTATAGACATTGACACTTATTAAAAGATAGGTTACAATAACTATACATTAGTAAGTAGCTAATGTAATTAAATCTAACTAGAGGTGAAACAAATGAAAAACATTTTATTCCGTATTAACGAATTGTCAAAAAAAGAAAAAGCGAATGGATTAACAGTTGATGAAAAACAAGAACAACAAATGTTGCGCCAAAACTATACACAAACATTTCGTGGAAGCTTAGATTCCATTTTATTAAACACAAAAATTGTTGATCAAAATGGTCTTAACGTTACACCTGCTGCATTACAAGATGCTCAAATACGTTTAAAATTAAGCAAATGAGTTCCGAGCTAAAGAATTTTAATAAAACATAAAAAGAGCTGGATTTCCTATATAGAAATTCCAACTCTTTTTATTGTCTTTTTTAATTTAGTAAACGAGCGATACATCGCAATTCTCCACGACACAATCATCGCAAATGCAAGTAAGAAAAACATGCCGCTTAACTCTGCCAAATCAATTGATTGGCTTAAATATGACTTTAATGCCACGCGTACAGCTAATAAGCCTACTAAAATAAATATGAATGCTTTTGACGGTTTCATATATATTTGTTCGTCTCTTATTTCAAACTTCGTTGTTTTTATAAGAAATACAGAGAAAATAAGCCCTGCAATAATTGCTTCTATTATTTCTAACGATGTTAATCGAAACTCTGGTAAAAAGTACATCGTTGCGCCTGTACTCATAAAAATTGGCGGCAATATAATTTTCTTTTTCGTTACCGGTTTTTTCGCTGCTTTAAAGCGCAGAAACATGACACCAACAGCCATACAAACCGCTAAAATACTTGATAAAAGTGCTATCATACTCTTCCCACTCCTATCTACTTAAAAGACTTTTTGAGCAAAATCATAAACCAAACGAGCCCGACACTTATAATAACATGACCTAATCCAGCCATATGGCTTAAACCATAAAAGTCAGTTCCATTTACTTGTAGAAGACCTCTCCATAGCATTGTAGCAATAGTAAAGATTACTCCTACATTATAAACAACAAACCATGCACAAAAGCTCTTTGTTTCTTGTACATGAAACACTTTACATAAGGCTAAAGCAATTAAAAAGAATACAAAACCGAGCACTAATACATGTGTATGCACTAATTGCAACATTGTGGATCCTTTAATTCCTTGTGCTTTCGAATACTCTCTTGCAAATACACCTGATAATAAACCAATAATTAAGTAAATAAATGCCGCATTATATAATTTCTTCATTCTATTCCTCCTGTTGTAAACTTTCTATATTCGCTGCAATTATTTTAAGCAAAGTTTATGAACGGAGTATGAACAAAATATTACATTCAATTTTTGAAAATAAAAAAGCCATTCCACAAATAATAATTGTAGAATGGCTTTTCAATTTATTTTAAATCTTCTATTGAGAAAGCACCTGGCAGTAACTGCTCAACAGTCACTTCTTTTTCATCACCTTTTACATTCGTTAATAATACAGGCATTTTCGGATCACAGAATTCAGCAATTACTTGTCTACACGCACCACATGGTGAAATCGGTCCATCAGTTTCTCCTGTAATAACTAAGTAACTAAAATCGCGCTCACCTTCTGATACTGCTTTAAATATTGCTGTTCTTTCTGCACAGTTACATAAACCGTAAGAAGCATTTTCTATATTACAACCAGTATAGATTTTCCCTTCTTTCGTAACTAACGCTGCGCCAACAGGAAATTTAGAATACGGAATATACGCTTTCGATAACATCTTGTTTGCTTCTTCAATATATTTTTTCTTACCCATATTATTTCCCCCTCAAAGTAAACGAAATGATGATTAGTCAGTAATAACTGTATGAACTAATTTAGGAGCCACTGCTGTTTCAGCGATAGAGATGTTCTCATAAATTTTTGCTTTTACATCTTCTACATTTTCACGATTTGCGTAGATTGTTACGAATGGCTCGCCTTCTTTTACTGCATCGCCAACTTTTTTACGTAACATTAATCCTACTGCTAAATCGATTTCATCTTCCTTCGTTGCACGACCTGCACCAAGTAACATAGCTGCAATACCAATCTCATCTGCAACAATGTTAGAAATAACACCTGAAGTTTTTGCAGGTACATCAATTACATACTTCGCCTGTGGCATTTTTTCTGGATTGTCTACAATTGAGCTATCTCCGCCTTGATTGCTTAAGAACTCTTTAAACTTCTCAGTTGCTTTTCCGTTTTTCATCACTTCAATTAGCATTTCACGAGCTTCTTCTAACGTATTTGCTTTTTTCGCAAGTACGACCATTTGGCTACCTAATACAAGTACTAATTCTGTTAAATCTTCTGGACCTTCACCTTTTAACGTATCAATCGCTTCTTTTACTTCTAGAGCGTTACCAATCGCAAAACCAAGCGGTTGTGACATGTCTGAAATAACAGCCATAGTTTGACGTCCTACATTATTTCCGATACGTACCATTGCATGTGCTAATTCTTTTGCATCTTCTTCTGTTTTCATAAATGCACCAGCACCTGTTTTTACATCAAGTACGATTGCGTCAGCACCTGCTGCAATTTTTTTACTCATAATTGAACTTGCAATGAGAGGAATTGAGTTAACCGTTCCTGTTACATCGCGTAATGCATAAATCTTTTTATCTGCAGGTGTTAAGTTTCCTGTTTGTCCAATAACAGCTACTTTGTCACGGTTTACAATATCAATGAACTGCTCTTTCGTAATTTCAACGTGGAATCCTTCTACCGCTTCTAATTTATCAATTGTTCCGCCTGTATGTCCTAAACCACGACCAGACATTTTTGCTACTGGTACATCTAAAGCAGCTACTAATGGTCCTAATACTAATGTTGTCGTATCACCAACACCGCCAGTTGAATGTTTATCTACTTTAATTCCTTCAATTGCTGACAAGTCGATCGTTTCACCAGACTCAACCATCGCCATCGTTAAATCTGCACGTTCGCGATCTGTCATATCTTTAAAGAAGATTGCCATTGCAAGCGCACTCACTTGATAATCAGGAATACTTCCGTCTGTATATCCATTAATAAAGAATTTGATTTCTTCAGTCGTTAATTCTTTGCCGTCACGTTTTTTTGCAATAATATCTACCATTCTCATTACAATCACCATTCCTTTTTATATGATACGAATCTATTAAAATAATAAGCCAACGATTGTTGCTGATAAGAAACTTACTAATGTTGCACCGAATAGTAATTTCAAACCAAATCTTGCGACTACATTCCCTTGCTTTTCATTTAAGCTCTTAACCGCCCCTGCAATAATCCCAATTGAAGAGAAGTTTGCAAATGAAACTAAGAATACAGATATAATCGCTGTCGTTCTATCTGAGAAATTAAAGTTTCCTTGTGCTAAATCTGTCATAGCGACAAATTCATTCGATACTAATTTTGTTGCCATAATATTTCCGGCATTAACTGCTTCATGCCAAGGTACACCCATAATAAATGCAAATGGTGCAAATACATAACCAAGAATTTCTTGGAATGAAATACCGATTACACCTTTAAATACTGCATTAATGAATGCGATAAGAGCAACGAAACCGACTAACATAGCTGCTACTGTAATCGCAACTTTAAATCCATCAATAATGTATTCCCCTAATACTTCAAAGAAAGTCTTTTTCTCTTCTTCTTGTACTTCTAACATATCTTCTTCCTCAGTAACTTCATACGGGTTAATGATAGAAGCAATGATGAAGCCACCGAATAAGTTAAGCACTAAAGCGGTTACAACATATTGCGGTTTTAATAACACCATATATGATCCGACGATAGACATTGAAACGGTAGACATTGCAGATGCACATAATGTATACATTCTTTTCTCTGGCAATAACCCTAATTGTTTCTTAACTGAAATAAACACTTCAGATTGTCCTAAAATCGCAGAAGCAACTGCATTATATGATTCTAGTTTCCCCATTCCATTTACTTTACTTAATGCTAGACCGATAGATTTCACAATAATAGGTAATACTTTAATGTGTTGCAAAATACCTATTAAAGCTGATATAAATACGATTGGCATTAATACACTTAAAAAGAACGAAAACTCTTTTTGATTTACTAATCCACCAAATACGAAATTCACACCATCAGCGGCATATTTTAATAACTCTCCAAAACCATCTGCTATTCCGCTAATTAATATATTCCCTACACTTGTATTTAATAATAAAAACCCCAAAATAAATTGTAATATAACCATCGTTATGATTGGGCGATATTTGACTTTCTTTCTATTATTACTAGCAAGCCAAGCGATACCTAAAATCAATACGAGGCCAAAAATACCAATTAAGTATTTCATAAGCCGTCTCCTCCCATTCGTATCCGCTTACATTTTTTTCAATTATTAAAGCAATAGATACACTTTACTTTGTGTATCTATTGCTCTTCACTTCATTAATGATTAGTAGTTATCTGTAGCACCTTTTGCATCATTTAATACGATTGCAACACTAGCACTTGCTCCAACGCGAGAAGCTCCAGCAGCTACCATTTTGTCTGCATCTTCACGTGTACGAACACCGCCAGATGCTTTTACACCAACGTTTGGTCCTACTGTTTTACGCATTAATGCGATATCTTCAGCAGTTGCTCCGCCAGTTGAGAATCCAGTTGAAGTTTTTACGAAGTCAGCACCAGCTTTTACTGATAATTCACAAGCGCGTACTTTCTCTTCATCTGTTAATAGGCAAGTTTCAATGATTACTTTTACAAGAGCTTTTCCTTTTGCTGCTTGTACTACTTCATAAATGTCTTTTTCAACAAGTTCGTTGTCACCATCTTTTAAAGCGCCTACGTTGATTACCATATCAACTTCAGTTGCACCTTTTGCAATAGCATCTTTTGTTTCAAATGCTTTTGTTTCAGTCGTGCTTGCTCCTAATGGGAAACCGATTACAGTACAAACGTCTACATCATGTCCAGCTAGTTCATCAGCCGCTAATTTTACCCATGTTGGGTTAATACAAACAGAAGCGAATTTATATTCCTTTGCTTCTTCGATTACTTTCATAACATCTTCTTTAGTAGTATTAGCTTTTAAAATTGTATGGTCAATTAACTTTGCAATGTTCATTATCTTCACTCCTCATATCTTTTAACAACTTCATTCTAACTCTTAGTTGAACAAATGTAAATACACTTTTGAAATTTTGTTCATTCTTTTTTAAAAGGAATTTTCTTGTAGTAAATAAAGCGCATTCTAACAAAGAACATTTCAAATATATAATCAAAATTTTTATGTTAACAATGGTAGTATGTATCTCCATATCCATAATTATTTTTAAAAAGGCAATTTGTGTTCAAAAAAACTCCTATCATTCATACATAACAAAATAAAAGGCGTTCTCAAAATTAACATCTTGAGAACGCCTTTTATTTCTAATCTTTTTGATAATGTAACAATTCTTTTGCTGTATGCTGATCGATAATTAATACATTTGCATACCCGCCACGTAACGCACCATCAATTGCTTTGATTTTTCTATTACCACCTGCAACTAAAATAGAACGTTTCTTTAATTTCAGTTCTTCTAACTCAATTCCAATGGTCCGCTTATTAATTTCTTCACTACTAATATTTCCGTCCCCATCAAAGAATCGTGAACAAATGTCACCGACCGATTGTTTTTTGAGTAAACTCGTTTCATCCTTATCGAAATAACCTAATCGGAATAATAGCGCTTCGTCTCGAACTGTTCCTACAGTGAAAATTGCAATATTCGCTTGTTTCCCCATTTCGATAATGTGATGAATATGTCGATCCTGCTCTACTAATTCTTTCGTCACTGCATTATCAAATATAACTGGAAGGGGTAGATTTCTTGGCGTCGTTTGAAAAGCATCTGCAAATAAAGCGATTGTTTCATTCGCATATGTATTTACACTCGAATGACTAATACCACCTTTTAACTGAACAACCTCTACCCCTTTTACATGTTGCGGTACGATTTTTCTAGCGATTTCATACATCGTCATTCCCCAGCTTACACCAACAATATCACCGTTTTTAACCGTCTTTTCCATATACTCAGCTGCATATTTGCTAATATACTCTGTAATCGTTGCATATTCCGGAACTGGAGAAAATACAACATGTGCCTCTAATAAGTTATACTTTTCTTTCAATAAATTCCCGACGTTATCTAAATCCGCAAATGGATCAGCGATGCTAATTTGAACAAACCCTTTTTCTTTCGCGTACTTTAACAATCTAGAAATTGTTGGTCTTGAAATATTTAATTTGTTAGCAATTTCTTGCTGACTATAATCTGATTGATAATATAATCTTGCAACTTCAACGCTTAATTGTTGTTTATCTTTTTCCATAGTAACTCATTACAAATCCCTTCCTGTATTTCCCTTTCGTTACAAGCATTATACAGCTTTATGCAAAAAAATTCGACTACCGAATTTTATCTATCTGAACTTCTACTACACTTAATATATAATGAAAACTTATTGTGTAGATTTACAAACTCAATATAGATACGCTTGAAACATGTAAATCAATTAACATTTAATTCACATTTTTTCTGTAGTAACGATAACAAAGCCGTTCAAGTTGTATATGAGGCTTAGGATATCAAAGACTATTTTTTCTCCTATCTATGGCATTTTCGCCCGTTTTTCTATAAGGGATTAAACTAATGAAGCAATAATTCGATTATCTAGAATACAAATGCTCTACAGACAAAGAATATGGATCATGTATCCATGGAGATACAATCCCAATCTTCATTTTTATAATTGATTAGCCAAAACAAGCCTCTTCGTCTTTCAATAACAATACTTTCATGCATACCTGCAGTTGCTTCTCTCGCATTAATTCTATCATGTACACAAGCCCAATGAAGCCGATAAATAAGGTCGGCCTCGTCCAAAATTTCTTCTGCATTTCGCAATTTTGTTTTTTGATAAAATTCATTAAAAGAACTACAATCAGAAACAAGTTTAATTGCATAATGACAGTCACAGATTTCTCTTGGGAATTTCAGTGTATTCACGAGGCCTATTGACCAAAGCAAAACCCATTGGGCTTCATACTGCCATGCAATCTGTATCGCTTCTTTCTCATCAGGTTCCTCTGAATTTAGAAAATTCCTTTCCTGCATCGTTAATGATTCAACCACATCAAATTGATTCAGCAGCTCCATGACGAACTCTTTGGAAGTTTTCAAATCTCCTTCTTGGGCAACATCACAAGCATATTGTATGACAATTAACAAAGCTACTGCTCTCTTCGTAATCTCTTCTCGGCTTCTTAATTGAATACTTGTCAAAGGAGGCAATTGAGGCAATCCTTCTATATATAGAATCCCTTTATCTTGCAGATAGCTTATCGATTTCTGTTTTCTTTTCTCCCCATCGGTAGAAGTACTATTCTGTCCCCTTATTTTGTTCGTACATGCTTGAGGAGTAAATTCTGAAGGACCAGAGGATCCATCCGGAAATACAATTACTTTTCCATCCTTCCCGATGAGAGTTCGATCAGGAATAAAACCAATACCGTTCACCTCATTAAGTAATTTAAGAAACAGCTCCACGTATTCATCACTATAATCCTTCTTCGTCTCTATAGCGATTATGGTATTAATTACAGAAATCTGTGCCAAAACCATCTTCTTAAGATGTTCTTCTTGAAATTCGATTTGATCGTACATGTGCATCATTCCAGGAATATTATTGAAAAAATAATCAGGAGATGATTCTTCAGAATCCACTCGAATAATAATTTTATTTTTGCCAAATAGTCTTTTCGATTGAATCGTATATTCATTTTTATTGCGTTCAACCTTAAACCCATTTTGAAAAACTTGAGTAATGAAACCTTCTATATCACTTGTATCATTCCTTGATGCAAATATCGTAAAAAATTTCAATTTTCCCCCTCCTCTAATTCTTATATTCTTCTTAGCTATAAACTTAGAAAAACAAAATAACATAAGTTTTTTAACATATGATACATAATTAGTATATTAAAACAGCTTTTTCATTATGGCTTGCTCTTCAACTAAAGTTCGTATTAGTGAAATAATCCAAACAACGTGTAAAAAGCTCCCTTTGCTAAAGTCTATTCAAATACCCCTTATAAACAGAAGTTACTATTTATAAGGGGTATTTACTCAATTTAATTTTATAAAAATTGGATGGAAACAATGCAAGTTCTCACTTATTTAGAATAAGTGAAAAGATGATGTTTTATTTGTTCAATAAAATAATGATGGTGTATATTATCGTTAGATACTCGACTTGCCATAATAGCCCCCTCCATTGCAGAGGCAAGAAAGGAAGCGAGTGATATAACCTCTATATCTTCTTTAAATTCTTGTTTCTCTATTCCTTCTTTTATGAGAGAAGCCATTAACATTACTGTATCATCATAACCTTTTGCTGCTGCTTTTTGTAATTCTGGAAATACTCCAGTACTTTCAATGGCACTATTAAGTAATGGACAGCCTCCAGCAATAGGAGGATTATTAGCTGCATCTTGATATACAAGGAAAATTGCAAGGATTTTATCAATTGCTGTTTTTTTATTTTCCATTGCTTTATGAAAATGACTCCACATAATCTCACCACTTTTGTCGTAGGCAGCAAGGACAATTTCTTCTTTACTTTTGAATCTACGATAAATAGATCCTTTAGGTAGTTCAGTAGCTGTCATTATATCCTGAATGGATGTGCGAGTTATCCCATTAGTATTAAATAAATATAAAGATGTTTCAATAATTTTTTCTTTAACCTTATCAACTTTAGTCATGCTTTGTAATCCTCCTAATGAAAACGATCCTAATATTCTAGGTAATGTTTACCCTCTATTTTCTTAATTTTTTTGTAAGTATAAATAAGTTTGGAACAGAAATATCTTATCAATCCCTATCTTATGGAAACCTCAAAGAATACAGTTTGAAAAGAAGTTAATCAAATTGTATTACCTACATGAATTAAGTGAATTTTCCGTCAAAACAACATGACCAATTGTTTAATTCAGTCATATTATACAACTAATTTTATCTAAAATCGTAGAGGTGTAAAAATATATAGTTAATTTTAATGTATAGACATATGATTATTATATATAATTTTTATCAATATGTTTAGCTAAAGTGTTTGAACTACTCCCACTTTCACTTCATTCTATAAAAGATTAACCATTAATGATTACTGGAATTAAATTGTAACAAAGCAACTGAAATATAAATATATTTGCTTTTTTCCATTTTGATTTTGTTAATACTTTATAAAAAGGGTTTAAAAAACTAGAAACTTGTAGTATCATTAGATTTCGATTCAGACCGAACCGTCCGGTTTAGAATCTTATATAAATATATTTAGAAGGAGAGCGTTATGCAGAAAGAAAAATCAAAAATTATAGGTAATTTAATTATGGGGGCAATACAGTGAACTTTATAAAAATGAATAAAAAAGAAATCATTATGCTAATAATCTTTACACTGTTTGTACCATTTCAAATTGGCTTGTACATACTATTTGGCATATCACTTTTAGCTAATGTCAATTTAGTTGAATCAGAATTTGTTCTTAGTGCCATCGGTTTTACTGTACCTGCTATTGTAGGAATCATTTACTTTAGGAAAGAAATTATTGAAAGTTTTACTTATTTTAAAGAGAAGACAATTTTGAAAATAGTAAGTATTCCTATGGTAGTTTTATTTACGTTAATTGTGGAACAGTGTGTTATGCATTTTCTAGCAACTGGTCAACCAGAGAACCAAGAGCAGCTCCTTGAAACGGGTGCAGAGGTACCTCTTGTATTTACATTGCTTGTATTTGGTATTCTGGGTCCAATACTTGAAGAAATTGTGTTTCGCCACATATTAATAAATCGTTTTTCTTACCATATTGGTACTGCTATTGCATCTATCATTTCGATTATGATTTTTACACTTCTTCATACGAACCAACTTTCGGATATTGCTATTTATTTACCTGGATCGTTGATACTTACTGCGGCTTATCTTATTTCTAAAAGATCCATTGCATATGTTATAGCGATACATATGTTAAACAATTGCCTTGCTTTCATTCTGTAAGAAACTAGACTTGTTTCTGATGCCAAAAATATTCTATGTTTCTATCAAGCATTTTTGGCACCAGAACTACTTTTTCTATGACATAAGAAAGCTAATCAAAAATTATAAAATATTAGGAGAGTGTCAGTCATGATTGTAACAACAACTTCTGGAATTCAAGGTAAAGAGATTATTGAGTATATTGATATTGTAAATGGTGAAGCTATTATGGGTGCAAATATTGTCCGCGATGTATTCGCTTCCGTTCGTGATGTTGTAGGTGGCCGTGTTGGTGCTTATGAAAGTAAACTAAAAGACGCTCGTGATATTGCAATGGGCGAAATGAAAGAACTTGCAAAAGAAAAAGGTGCGAACGCTATCGTTGGTATTGACGTAGATTACGAAGTTGTTCGTGATGGAATGTTAATGGTTGCTGTCAGTGGTACAGCTGTGCGTATATAAGTAAATAAAAAAACGGTTCCTCTTGGAATTTATACTTTGAGGGGAAATCCTGATTCTGTTGCAGATTTTAAAGAATAAAACGAGAAATAATCAACTTTTTTATTTCTCGTTTTATCTACATATTTATTTTTGGAAAAACAATCTAACTCCAAATACTAATAATACGGCGCCTGTAATACCCTCTATTGTACGGTTCACTCTTTCTTTTCTTAAAAAAGTTCTTAATTGACGTATGAGTGAGATGTAAAGTAAATACCATATTGCTGTCAAAGTCGTAAATGTGAGTCCTAACAAAAGAAATTGGAAGAAATGATTTTGATTACTCACAATAAATTGGGGTAAAAAACTAAGGAAAAATACAGCGGTTTTTGGATTTAAAATTGCCGTAGTAAATCCTTGTCTAAAGCTTTTAATTGCCCCAATATCCTTAGAGTCCATTTCTGCTGAACCTGACATATCTTCTTTTTTATGTAAGGCACTTTTAATTGACTTTACAGCTAAATAAATTAAATAAACAGCCCCAGCATATTTTATAAATGTAAATAACATAGCAAATTTCATTAAGATAGCAGAAAGTCCTAACGTAGCCATTATTGTATGAATCATCATTCCAGATATCGTTCCTAAAACAGTCTTTATCCCGCCATTTTTACCATGCGAGATAGTATTTTTTGTAACTAGCGCAAAACCAGGACCAGGCATCATTATGATTAACATTGCTGTAAGGATAAATAACAAATAATTTTCCATGTTGTAGTATTTCCTCTCCAATTTTTAGTTTTGCTTACAGTATAGCTTTTTTCATTAAAACATTACATATAAAAGACTTGATCAGAAATTTATTTAGGTTATTCGTATCAATTTGATTAACTATTACCCAATAGCCACATTGATAAAACACATGACAAACTTATATATAATTGCAAGCTCAACTCTCACAAAAAACAGGATAAAAAATAAACAGCAGAACTAGTCCACTGTTTACTTTGCCACACCTTCATGTAATTTTTCTGTATAATCCTTTACATCTTTCCAGCTATCTTTCGCTGTATGTAAATCTTCTTTTATAAACGTAAACTCTTCCGGACTAATTCCTTTTACGTTTTGTAATAAATTATTATACTTTGCACCTACTGTATACCATTGATTTGATATGTTTTGTAGTGCTGTAATTGCTGCATCAATTGTTTCTGTCATGTTTGTTGTTTTATTTTTTACATCAGTCAAAATTACGACTTCTGCTTGTGCTCCTGAAATTCTATCTTTTAAATTGGCGATTTCTCTTTCTGCATTTGCGATATCTTTTTTCGCAACCGCAATCATCGGCCCGCCAGCAAGACATGTTATTAGAGCTACGCAAAGTACGCCACCAGCAATGACCATATCATTACTCTTTTTAATCGAATCGTTATATGTATTTATTTGTTGCTCTAGAGCTGGAATACCAGCATTCGTACTTGCCAATATCGCTGTTAACTGATTTGTATCCTCTTTGAAACTATTTGTATCTTTCGCCATTCTATCGCGAAAAGCTTTCAAATTTCCTAATAATCCATCTACCTCATTTTGATTCTTTACAATATCCGCATACAACTTTTCTAAATCCGCTTTTAATTTTCCACTATCCTTTTGATCAATCGCTATTAACATGTCATTATAATACGATTGAAAAGTATTATTGTAATTTATAATATTTTGATCTGTTTTCATAATTTGAGGCTTCATATTATTTAACCAATATGCTGCATTAATTTTTGCATCTCTTTGATGCTGAATCATATTCCCTTTAAATTCACTATTAATCGAACTTATTTTACTTAAATCCGTCTCTTGTTGATTTTGAATTAATTTTGCATATGAATCCATTGCAAATATGCTTGATGTCGTTTGTGCCATTACATCTTGGAATCCTGCTGGTCCAAGAGAATAGTTTTTCACATTTTCTTGTAGCACCGTTACATTTTGTTCTGCTGCAAAAGGATGTAAAGGAAATGCGTTACTCGTTGCCACCCCAGCAATCATTACCGCTAAAAGACATTTTTTATAAAATCTTTTCTGCATATTTTTCACCTATTCTCTTTATAAGGATATCAAAAGCTCCTGCTCACAACTGAACAGGAGCTTCAAATCATTCATCAACACTTAACGCCCTAACGATTCGTATTCGATTATGCTTTTTTCGTATCTACTACTTTAATATCTTCAGCATAAATCTTTTCTGCATAGTCTTTAATGTTTTTCCAGCTATCTTTCGCAATGTTTAAATCTTCTTTAATGAAAACAAGATCGTTTGGACTAATTGAATCCACATTTTGAAGTAAAGAATTGTATTTTGATCCCATTGTATACCATTGGTTTGAAATGTTTTGCAACGCTGTAATTGCAGTATCAATCGTATTTGTTAAATACTCAGTTTGTGTTTTAATGTTCGTTAACCCAGCTACTTCTAATTGAGCAGTTGTAATTTGTCCAGTTATTTTTTGAATTTCAGCTTGTGCATTGTCAAGTTCTTTCTTCGCTAATACGATACCAGCTGTACCACCGCCTACAGCTGCTGCACCACCTGCAATTAATGCGACTCCTAGCGGTGTTCCTGCGCCCGTAGCAATAACTACTGCACCACCAATAATTGCAATTGGTCCTAGAGCTGTCGCAACAGATGAACCGATAATAATTGCATTATATTTACTAATTGCTTCATTGTACGTTGTAATTTGATTTTGCAGAAGTGGAATCCCTGCATCTTGACTAGCTAATATAGATGTAATTTGATTTGCATCACCCTTGAAGTTTTGCGTATCCGACGTCATTTTATTTCGGAATTTTTTCAAGTCTTCTACTAACTGATCCACTTGCGCTTTATTTTCATTAATACTACTTGATAATCTAGTTAGGCCTTTCGTAAGAGTCGCTTTATCTTTTGCATCTACCGCAGCAACTAAAGTATCATAATAGTTTTGGAATTTTGTATTGTAGTTAATGATGTTTTGATTCGTTGAAATAAGCTGTGGCTTTAATACATCTAACCATTGCTTCGCATTTCCTCTAGCTGTATCTTGGTGCTGGATCACTTTTCCTTTTAAAGCTGCATCAACAGTCGATACATTTCCAAAGTTAACATTACCTTGTTTAATAATTGTTAAAGCATACAGATCCATTACTAAAGCATTTGAACCTGTTCTTTCCATTGCATCTTTCAAGCCTTCTGGTCCTAATGAATATTCTTCATAGTCATTATAAGCTTTTGCTACCGCATGAACTGGAGCTTGTTTCACTGTACTTTCAGCTGCATACGTATGAGCCGGCATAATATTTCCTGCTGCAAATACTGCCATAAGTGCTGATAGAGCCATTACTTTATATGGTTTTTTTGTCATTTTTCTTCTCTCCCTATATCGCTAATTATTTTTCTATTTAATGTACTTCAACGTTTGTAACGTAATCTTCAAATTGATTTGTTTGCTTATTCATTTCATCACTTACTTTTTTAATTTGATTAAAATGTTTTTGAAGTAAACTACTGTCTGTATACGTGCCTTCTTCAACATTTGTTTGAATTTGAATCATATTATTATTTAAAACTTTCCAATCCGTTAATAACGTTTCTAAAGTTGTAATTTGACGATCAATTAATTCTGTAAAGCTATTTACTTGATCTTCAACGAATGTAATTTGAGTCGCCTCTGCTTCAGTTTGTGATAACTTTTGAATAAGTGGCAATAACTCTTTTTGCTTTTGCTGAATGCGAAAAGCTGCTTCTCTCGTTTGACTATCTGCAGCATTTACAATTTCATTACTTAAAGTACCGATAGAAACAAAATCGATTGTTTTCGTTTGTGCAGTTTGATTTGTGATTGTAAATACTTGTTTACCGATATTAATAGAACCTTTAATGATTTCTTGAGGTCTATTCAAAATAGTAGTTAGTTCAGCTTGAATTTCCCCTTGAATTCTTTTAATATCTTCTCTTAATTTCACAATATCTCCACTTGATCCTTGCAGTGTTTTTATTGCTTCATCGGCTTTAATTGATAAGTTGTTACTATCTTTGTCTAATACTGTTTTAAATCGATTTAACTCTAATAAATCTTGCTCCATACTCTCTTGGATGCTCTGTACTTGCAATTGTAATTTTCCATATGCACTCATAAAATCTGTTTTTGCTTGCTGATCTTCATTTACATTTCCTGCTAGTTCATAGAGCTTACTATAATAACTATTGAATCTAGTGCTGTATCTCATCATCTCTTGATTTAAGTCAATTAGCTTCGGATTATATTCATCAATCCACTCTCGTACATTCGCCTTTGCAAACTTTTGATGATTCGTTAAGCTACTCATCGCATTTACCTTAATGTCTGGCTGTTGCAAAATAATTAATCCGTATGCTTGAATAAGCGGTGATTGTGATCCTAACATTCTAATTGAATTGGATAATGTATTTGGAGCAATTACATTTTGCGCATATACTGTTTTCACTTCCGTTTGCCCCTCCTTAGCGTAAGCGCTTACAGGAATGAAGCAACTCGTAGATACCGCTGTAACCAATAACCCTGTAATTAAAGTCTTTTTCACTTTAACTCCTCCTATGTATTAGCAACTATTACTATCGCATTTTATTATTCTATTTTCTTGCCCATAATTTGAGATGGTTAAAATAGAGAACGTTCTCAACGTGATCTATGTATGAACCACCTCTCTCGTATTGCTACAGTACTTACTTATCGTCACAAAACATTTCATTATTTTTCATATGTGTTTAGTATGAATAATATTGTATAAATTTTCTATTTCATCGAAATCCCCACATTCACACAGTGAATATATTACATAAAAATATTATTCATTTTAAACTAAACAACATACGTAAATATGAAATTTCATTTTGTTTTCATATAAGTTTTGTACTGTAAGGTCATTTAAACACAGCTGTTTATATATCGTAAAGAAGTATTTTCATTCCCTTTATTTTCAAGCTTTCATGTCCTTATTTCAAAATATAATCCGATTCACTTTATCGATTGAAATATCTACATATCACAACAGAAAACACTACTTTCAAATAACCAATGAAGTTATATTAGTATAATTTTTAACCCCATATGCAATTATGCATAGCATATACACAAAAAGGATAGCTTCATTTTCGCGAAGCTATCCTTAAAAAATTTTCTTATTTTTTCAAATGATATGGAACTGTCGTAATAACAACATTTCTTTTATAAAGTAAATACGCACGTATAAGTAAACTGGATTGATTATGAAGAATGTTATGCCAACCTTTTTTCGGAATGAACTGTGGTATAACGACCGTAACACGGTAATTCGATTCACTTGCCTTATATTGCACTGTATCGATAAACTTCGTTAGCGGCTGAATAATACTTCTATAATGAGAATGTAATGTAACAAGCCTTACTTCAGGTTGCCACTTCTTCCATTTCTCCTCAAATTTCTTTTCCTCTTCTCTGTCAAAAGCAACATATACTGCGATAACTTGATCTGCCGAAAGCGATTTCGCATAGTTCAATGAATTTTCTACTACATGCGTCATACCTGCTACAGGAACGACAATTACATTCCCCTCAATTGGAATAAGAGGCTCGCAAGTTTTTAAACTTAATTGATCACCCACTGCATCATAATGCTTCTTAATTCGATGGAATAAGAAGATAATAACTGGTAAGAAAATAAGAATCGACCAAACTTGTGCAAATTTAGTTAAAAAGAACATGCTCATTACGATAAAACTAATAACTGCACCAATTAAATTAACCGTTAATCTTAAAGCCCATCCTTCAGGCTTTTCGCGAAGCCATTTTAATACCATCCCTGTTTGAGAAAGTGTAAATGGAATAAATACACCTACTGCATATAGTGGAATTAAATGTTCTGTTTGCCCTTGGAAAGCTACAATTAAAATAATCGAAGCAACTCCAAGTATAATAATACCGTTTGAGTAACCTAGGCGGTCTCCTCTAATCGTAAACATTCTCGGTATGAATTTATCTTTTGCAAGGTTAACCGCTAATAAAGGAAATGCAGAATAACCTGTATTAGCAGCAAGAATTAATATTAAAGCTGTTGTACCTTGTATGAAATAGTACATGAAATTACGTCCAAATGTTTGTTCAGCAATTTGAGAAACAACTGTTACTTCTTTACTCGGAGTCACTCCGTAATAATAAGCTAAAAATACAATTCCTGAAAATAACACAGCAAGTAATGCACCCATTGCAAGCAATGTTTTTGCAGCATTGTTTGGCGCAGGATCTTTAAAGTTCGGAATTGCATTTGAAATTGCTTCAACACCTGTTAAAGCAGAACTACCTGATGCAAATGCTCTTAGTAATAAAAATAAACTAATCCCTGCAACTGGTGTACCAATTGGCGCATGTAAAGTGGGTGAAACATGGCCAGTTAAAATATTATATATGCCCACACCAATTAATATAAATAGTGCTAAAACGAATAAATAAACAGGATATGCTAAAACGGAAGCTGATTCAGTTACTCCCCTTAAATTTAATATCGTAATTAATATAACAAATATAACCGCAATAATTACGTTGTGTGCATGTAAGCTAGGAAACGCAGACGTAATTGCATCTGTACCAGCGGACACACTTACCGCAACAGTTAAAATATAGTCAACTAATAAAGATCCTCCAGCAATTAAGCCTGGATTCATCCCTAAATTTTCTTTTGATACAACATACGCTCCCCCGCCATGCGGATAAGCAAAAATAATTTGACGATAAGATAAAATAAGGGCTGTCAATAATACTAATACCCCAACAGCGATCGGAATGGAATACCAATAAGCGATCGCTCCAACACCTGCTAAAGCAATTAAAATTTGCTCTGGACCGTAAGCAACTGATGACAATGCGTCAGAAGATAAAATAGCTAAAGCTTTCGTTTTATTAAGCTTTTGTTCTCCAAGCTCCGTTGATTTTAACGGTCTTCCAATTAAAAATCTTTTAATAGATGAAACCAATGCTGTCCACTCTCCAATAATTTTGTACGAACTTTTCTGCTTGTTGCAGCCAGTAAACTATTTACTCAGAAAACAAAAAATGTCTACAAGCCATAGCGAAATAGACTTGTAGACATTATTTTTTTTGTCGCACAAGCTCCACCTTCCTTCTCAATATAACGCTTACGAGGTTAGCTGTCGGATTCGGGCCTATGAGTAGCCCTACCTTTTTTAAGGATTCACCCCATCGGATTATGTACTAATCCGTAAAAACGGGTCCCCCGTACCATGCGGTTTCAGCGATTTAGAAAATTGAAACTGTGGATTATAATACTCCTTTATTTTCAAAAAGTAAACAAAAATTTTTAATAAGAAAAAAATTAAAATGATTGTGCATAATCCACTGAGAAATATACATAATGAATACTAAAAAATCCGCAAAGGAGACCCATATGTCTAAAGAAAAGAAGCCTATTTTTTCCGATTCATATTTAGATGCAGTAGCAAATGAAATTAATCAGTTATATGGTAAACGTGAACAGGAAATAAATTTGACAGATAGAACGAAAAGAAATAAATAATTTGTCATACAAAAAAATAAAAAAGATAGCAATACACTTATATATTGCTATCTTTTTTATTTTTTCATACATCTAATTCTATTACAGATCTGTTAAAGGTCATCTCTTCATACACCTTTAAATTTTGATATATAGTGCCTAATAATGGTGCCGCTATAGAAAACTGCTCTGCTACATCCAGTAAATATCCTTGCAAGTGCTTCCCTTCAATAAACGAACCCTTCTCCATATCACGTTGCATCGATGACTTCATATCATACGAAATTTTATCAATTGTTTTCATATGTTCCTGGGCAATATTAACCTTTATTGGAGCTCCTAATACTTTCATAATTTGTACAGATTCCTCAAATACATTACGGATAAAATCACGGCCGCCTTCACTTTCACGAATTGGTCCAATTGGTGCACGCATTAACGTTGTCACACCGGACATTACAGTAATAAATAAATATTTATGCCACATATCTTGCGTAATATTTTCACTTAAAACAAAACTAGATTTCGTACCTGCAAATGCTTTAGAAATATGCTTTACTCTCTCTGAATTTTGAGACTTAATTTCTCCAAACACAAGTCTGTTGGCAGCGCTAGTTTGTACAATTTCTCCTTGATCGTTTAACGTCGTCTCGATAAAGCATAAACCGCCAAGTACTTTTTCTTCGCCGAATTCTTTTTGTAATAGCGATAAATGAGCGATACCATTTAACAATGGAATGATTACAGTATTTTCGCCAACAAACGGCTTCAAATCTTGAATTGCCTCGTTTAAGTGATACGCTTTTGTTGAAAATAAAATGACATCAAATGGAGAAGTTCTCTCTTCTTTCGTTATTAAATTCGGTTGGAAAGAGAAATCCCCGTTAACACTTCGGATTACAAGTCCTCTTTCCTCTAATTGTTTTTTCCGTTTACTACGAACAAGAAATGTAACATCTTCTCCCTTTTCGACTAATCTGCCACCAAAAAATCCTCCGACTCCACCAGCGCCTAATACTAAAATCCGCATACAGCATCCCCCTTTTCAAAATACAATTTTATAACTTTTAGTATACATAACATTATACATGTCCTCTGCTAAATAAGCTGAATTTTCACTCTCAATCGAGTATAAAACAGTGGTTATTTTCAAATAAATTTGGGCATGTTGTTTCTATAGCATATATGGAAAGGAAACAATGTAGATGGAGGCAATACAAGCAATTGAGGAAAAAGATGTAGCAACAGCTATATTTCAATTTATATTCCCGTTTTCGTTTAAAGCTGGATATGAACAAAATATGTTCCCTTTCTTACAAAAAAACGATTTCCGTCCTTTTCGGCTCGATCATCTCTATGATGAAAATACATATTATGGGGAGTTTAAAGTTTCACATCAAAATATGGAAGCATACTATCTTTCATTTACAAATAAAATTCTCTTTCCTCACTCAGAGCATCAAAAGGGCTTGCAACGTTATTCAAAGGACCTTAACTTAACTGGACATTTAACAACAAACCTTATTTCAATCCCATTCAAGATACACTCTATTGATGTAACACTTTGTCCTTATGAACTTGGCTTCTTAACAATTCGAACAGAAGTAAACACTGCTCCAAGCATGACTTTATCTGAAGCAATCGAATTCGCTGCTCGCTTCCGTGTACTTGAAACTAAAAATGATACAAATGAGACTATTTGTATTGAATGTAACGGAAAAAAGTATTCCCAAGTTGAAAAATTCATTTTTGGTTATTTATTTCATGGCGTAACTGATTTCTTTGAAAAGAAGAGATTAAGAAGTTCATACTTTCAAACCTTCCCTTTCTTCGAAGACCAAAGAATGTACGTCCAAACTTTATTGTCACTAAAAGAAGGTATGGAACTTAATGAAGTGGATGTTTATCGTACTTCTAGTCTTTCCGGATTAACAAGTGATGGTAAGCCATATGTGAGTGCAAATAACCTTCCTTACATTCATGACTATTTAAAAAAACACGCTTACCAGAGATGGGCTCCAAATCGTTATTTCATAATGGAAGAACATATTTTTACATGTGTAACAAATGAAGGAGAACGCGAAATCGCTAAACTTGCTAGTCAAATGTACGGGGAATTTTATTACGCTTTATTATTAAACCTATTCCATAAAATTGTTTTATTAAAAATGGCAAACGCCTATGCTGAGCTAAACATTGAACAAGATACTAATGAAATAGAGAAATTAATTTATTCGATCAATTCGTTCACTGCTAATTATTTTTCTTTAGAATTAGTATCCCAATCACAAAGTGAAGATATTTTCTTCCGCTTAAGAAAACTTTTTAATATTGAGGTTCTATACTCGAACGCGAAACAAAATCTTGATAGTTTGTTTAAATATCAAGAAAATGTCGCCTCTAAAAAAGATAGCCTCTTATTATTAATTTTAACGCTCTACTCTGTAGTGGGCCAAATGTTAGGGTTTACTATGATTGACCTTTTAAGAAACACCGATTCAAACAAAATATCGTCACCTCTTGAATTTTTCGCTCTATTAATTGCGATTAGCGGCATTGTCATTTCACTTATTTTAGGAGCCCAAAGTTTATACCAATGGGGTTTACAGCATAAACGAAGAAAAGCTTGGGTAAAACAAACTGTACTTTCTGCCGTTAAAGAGAAAGAAGATAAAAATTAAAGAAAGTTATTTTCAAATTCTTGGTGCGCTGCAGTAAGTGAAATTTTTATCAGCGATTTTCCGATTATATCGGCGCAACTCGAAATATATCAGCGATTTTTTTATATATCGACTTACCGACAAAAACCGACAAATGACAGAACCGTATAATAAAAAAAGGGTGCTCCAAAATTAAACTTGGAGTACCCCTTTTACTATAAGAATTCAGTTTACTTCCCTGCTTCGATTTGCTCTAATGCAACAGCTACTTGCTCTTCCGTTAATTCATGTTGTATTACGTAGCGGTTACGTGGACTTACACGACATTCATGAGAACATGCACGTAAATATTTCGCTTCGTTTTCTTCAGAACATAAAATTTTCTTATTACATTCTGGATTTGAACAGTTTACATAGCGCTCACAAGGTTCACCTGTAAAGTGGTCTTTACCAACGATAACATGTTCTTTTTGGTTTACTGGTACAGCGATACGCTCATCGAACACGTAACATTGTCCATCCCAAAGCTCACCTTGTACTTCTGGGTCTTTTCCGTACGTTACAATTCCGCCGTGAAGCTGACTTACATCTTCATAGCCTTCACGAACTAACCAACCAGAAAACTTCTCACAACGAATTCCGCCTGTACAATAAGTTAAAATCTTTTTACCTTCAAGTACTTCTTTGTTTTCACGAATCCAATCTGGTAATTCACGGAAGGATTCGATATCAGGTTTAATCGCACCTTTGAAGTGGCCTAAATCAAATTCATAATCATTTCGTGCATCAATGATAACTGTATCTTCTTGTTTCATTGCTTCATAAAAATCTTTTGGCTCTAAATACTTCCCAGTTATTTCGTGTGGGTTAATGTCATCTTCTAGACGAAGTGTAACTAACTCTGGACGAGGACGCACGTGCATTTTCTTGAATGCATGACCATCAGCTTCATCTATTTTAAATACGATGCCATCAAAACGTGGATCATTGTTCATTGCTTCCATGTATTTCTCTGTTTGTTCTACAGTTCCAGAACAAGTTCCGTTAATACCTTCTTTTGCTACAAGAATTCTTCCTTTTAATTCAAGTGAATTACAAAATGCTAAATGCTCTGCCGCGAATTCTTCTGGGTTTTCAATTGTTGTGTACATGTAATATAGTAATACTCTGTATGGTTTTGTAGTTGCCAATGTATTTCTACCACCTATCTAATTTTTAAAATCATGTATAAGTTAACGTTCATATCAAAACATATATAATAAGAAAATGAATCCCATTTTCTTTTCTTTATACTATTTTCTATCAGTTAACAAAAATAAAAAACAAGATTACACACCAAAACACTATGGTTATGTTGTAATCCCAATATATTATATATCATACAAATGCAATTCCATCAATTAATATGCTGTATTATCGGCTTTATGTTCACATAAATTTCAAAAACAGCCCTTTAATTCACTATGTTTCCCCATGTCATCACACCATAAACTCCCAATTCATTTTACGTTATCACACCATCCATTGTATAAAGGCATATAATTTGCATTAAGGAAACTTTCGTGTTCAAATGAAATTACCATATAACATATTTAAATGTATTGAAATAATGAGTAAGAATAAATACAATAATTTCATCAAGTTAACATTTTAAAGGGGAAAACTACTATGAATAAAGATATAACAAAAGATGAACATCTCCCTTCTGAAAGTACAACTGTACAATCAGCTCACTTAGCTTTAAGTGGAGAAACAAAAGGCTGGAAAAGACTGTTACCATTTTTAGGACCCGCTTTTATCGCGTCCGTTGCTTATATTGATCCTGGCAACTTTGCTACAAATATCGCAGCTGGTTCACAATATGGATATTTACTATTATGGGTTATACTCGCTTCTAACTTAATGGCTGTATTAATCCAAACTTTATCAGCTAAATTAGGAATTGCTACAGGAAACAATTTACCCGAAATAGCTCGTGAAAACTTTCCAAAGCCTGTGTCTATCGGCTTATGGATACAAGGTGAACTAGTTATTATGGCTACAGATTTAGCGGAATTTATTGGAGCTGCTTTGGGGCTTTACTTACTATTTGGAATCCCGATGCTACCTGCCGCTTTAATTACTGCAGCCGGATCATTTATTATTCTTGAGTTTCAACGTAGAGGATTTCGTCCACTAGAAGCTATTATTACAGGAATGATTTTCATTGTAGTAATTGCTTTTGGGATTCAAGTTTTTTATGCAAAACCAGAATTAAGTCCCCTTCTTTCAGGACTATTTATTCCAAAATTCCAAGGTGTAGACAGTATATTACTTGCAGCAGGGATTTTAGGTGCAACAGTTATGCCACATGCAATATACTTGCATTCTGCATTAACACAACGCCGCGTGGTCGGAACAACTGACGAACAAAAGAAAAAGATTTTTCGTTTCGAATTTATCGATATTATTATTGCAATGGTTATTGCTGGAGCAATTAATGCAAGTATGTTAATTGTTGCTGCTGCACTATTCTTTAAAAACGGCTTGCACGTTGAAGATTTAGATGTTGCTTACACTCAATTTACCAATTTAGTAGGTCCTGTATCGGCTGCATTATTTGGGATTGGACTTTTATCAGCAGGACTATCTAGCTCTTCTGTCGGTACAATGTCGGGTGATATTATTATGCAAGGTTTCATTCGCATGCATATTCCGTTATACTTACGCCGATTTATTACAATGATTCCACCATTAGTTATTATCGCTTTAGGTGTAAATCCAACTTACGCTCTAGTCATGAGCCAAGTCGTCTTATCATTCGGTATTGCATTTGCGCTAGTACCACTTATTATTTTTACAAGTAACAAAAAGATTATGGGTGCACTCGTTAACCACCGTATAACAACATTTATCGCTTGGATAATTGCAGCACTCGTTATCATTTTAAATATCTTCTTACTGTATCAAACATTTGTAGGATAATGAAAAAGGGTATTCCAATTTTAATTTGGAATACCCTTTTTTCATTATTTGTATTAATCCTATAAAGTCTTTTTAAAATAAATTTTATAATCTATTTCCAGCCAATAACTTCCTTACGCCTTGAATAATCTTTATTTTCAGATTAAATTATATAATAACAAATACATTCTATTTTCATGTGAAAAGGAGCGAAAATATGTTTCCTTTATTAAAAACTGAAAGACTCATTTTAAGAGAACTTACCGAAGAAGATGCACCGCGTATACTACAATGCTTTTCTAATACTAATGTACTGCGCTATTATGGCCAAAAACCGTTACAAGATATTGATCAAGTGAAGCAAATCATTCATAATTTTAAGTTGAGTTACAATGCAAGAAGCGGTATAAAATGGGGAATCGAATTAAAAGACACGAAAGAACTCATTGGTACCATTGGTTTTCACGATTGGTCTTCTGAGCATAAACGAGCCAATATAAGTTATGCCTTTTTGCCTGAACACTGGGGAAAAGGATATGCGACTGAAGCTGTTTCTGAGGTTATATCATACGGTTTCCATACGATTCATTTAAAGCGGATTGGAGCAATTGTATTTCTTGAAAATGAAGCTTCCAATAAAGTACTATTAAAATTAGGCTTTGAAAAAGAAGGCGTTCTAAAAAATTATATGTATCAAGATGATGTCCCATATGATACGAATTTTTACGCTTTATTAAAATCGGTTTAATAGAATTCATGTGTAAAAAACCTTACTTTTAAAAAGTAAGGTTTTTTGTATTTATTCATTAGCAATATAAGCATTCTTATAAGTATAAATACCACCAAATTGATGCTTTTCAATTCCTTTTACATAATCCTTTTGTACATATGCTGAGCCAATATGATAAAGCGGCGCTACCGCAGCATCTTCTAATAATACCTGCTCGGCTTCTCGCAACGCTTCCCATCGGTTTTCCGTATCTAGTACAAAATCCGTTTTCGCTTTCTTTATTAATTCATCGTAATGAACATTAGAATAATTCATTTTATTATTCAGATTCCCTGTCGTAAATAACTCTAAATAACTAATTGGGTCTTTATAGTCAGGCCCCCAATTTGCCATAGTTATATCGTAATCACCTGCTTGTTCTAACTGTAATTTTTGCTTAAATGGCTGTTGTTTAATTTGTATCGCGATTCCTTGCAAATTCTTTTCTAAATCACCTTTTATATATTCTGCCATCCGTTTTGCATTATCTTGTTCAAACGTTAAAAACTCGAGGTTTACTTGCTCTACTTCAAGCTCTTTTTTCGCTTCTTTCCAAATCTTTTGCGCATTTTGCAAATCATATGAAGAAAGATCTCCGTTTTCTTTTCTAAAATCTTTACCGGTCACTTCATTTACATGACCAACTGGTACAAGCCCGCTTGCAGGTTTTGCTCCGTTATTAATAAAGTGAGCAACAAAATCATCTTTATTTAACGCTAATGAAATAGATTGACGCACTTTTTTATTTGCTAACGCGGTATTTTTTTCATTAAAACGAAGCATGGCAATTCCAGGATCACTCGACATATGTAATTCCTTATTCCCTCTATACTTGTCTACAATTTGCGAATTAATAGGTACTCGATCCAAATCTCCGGCTTCATATAAATTTACAGCTGTCATTGTATCCTTTACGATATGAAAGTTTATTTCGTCTAATTTCACTTTCTTTCGATCCCAATATGCAGCATTCTTCTTTAATTGAAACTCTTGTTCATGCTTCCATTTTTCTAATACAAATGGCCCGTTATATATGAGATTACTAGGTTCCAATGCATAATTGTTTCCTTGTTCTTTCAAAAATGATTCATGCTGTGGTAAGTATATAGGTAGTGCTAACAACTGTAAAAAATACGGAACCGGCTGTTCGAGTTCAACTTCTAACGTATAATTATTTATTGCTTTAACCCCAAGTGCATCAAGAGGCATTGTTCCCTTATTAATCTCTTTCGCATTTTTCACATAAAAGAGCATGTATGCATATTGAGATGCCGTTTCAGGGTTAATTGCACGTTTCCACGCAAATATAAAATCATTTGCTGTTACATTATCTCCATTTGACCATTTTGCATCTTTACGCAAGTTAAATGTATATTTCTTACCATCTTCACTTCTTTTAAACGATTTTGCTACTGCTGGAGTAGGCTGATCTTGATCATTTAATACATATAACCCTTCAAATATGTTTTGCATAACGTGTGCTGATGTACCATCCATCGTTTTCGCAGTGTCCAGAGAAGGAATTTCTTCTGATACTGTTACATTTAACACTTGTTTTTTAACCTCTGTATCACTTTTATTCGCTTTATTATTACAAGCTGTTAATAATAAAGATGTAACAAGTGCCATTACCATTAAATGGCTCTTTTTTCGCTTCATGAGTTGTTCTCCTTAAGTATAAAATATTATAAAGCGTTATATATTATAGCAGAAATATGAACAGAAAGATGCGACATTCTTTTGAATATTTATTCGTTCAAGAAAAAAGCTATCCTTTTAAAAGGATAGCTTTTTCAACTGCCACATAATTAGTTATCTTTGCAAACCTCGTTTATAACGACTTGCTTCAAATATAATACGCTCTTCATCTAACGTTTTACATTCGCCATTCCAAACGACACGTTTTCCGTTAATAATTACATCGCTTATATCTTTTCCACTAGCAGCATACACAAGATGTGATAACACTTCATCTGCTGGTTGTAAATGCGGCTTATTAGATGGATCAATCGTAATAAAATCAGCACATTTTCCAACCTCAAGTGATCCTGTTTGTTTCATCCCGATTACTTCAGCAGCCCCTTTAGTCGCAAGTGTAAGAGCTGTTTCAACTGGTAAAGCTGTTGCATCTTGGTGAATACCTTTTTGTAGTAAAGTCGCTATGCGCATTTCTTCAAACATATCTAAATTATTGTTAGATGCAACACTATCTGTTGCAATTCCTACTTTTATTCCTGCTTCTAGCATCGCTTTTACATTCGCTATACCAGAACCTAGTTTTAAATTACTATTCGGATTATGAGCTACTCGAACGTCATGTTCTGCTAAAAATGCACGCTCATCTTCATTTAATACTACACCGTGTGCAATAACTGTTGGGCGTTTAAACAATCCGCAGCTCGCTGCATATTCTACTGGACGTTTTCCATATTGTGCTTCAATATCACGTACTTCACGCTCTGTTTCAGAAAGGTGGATATGAACCATCGTTTGATTCTCTACTGCAATCCGTGCGCACTCTTCTAACAATTCTGTACTACATGTATATGGACTATGTGGTGCAACCATCGTAGTTAACATGCCACTTTTGTTATAGTAACGCTTCACATATTTCTCAGCTTCTTCAATCGCTTTCTTTTCATCGTCTTTCGTTCCGAAGCTAAATAAAGTCCTTGAAACAGCAGCTCGCATCCCGCTCCTTGATACCGTTTCCATAATTGCGTCTTGATCTACTCCAATTGGATTAAACATGTCAGAGAATGATGTTGTACCACTTTTCACCATCTCAAGTAATCCTAATTCCGTACTAGCGACCGCAATTTGGGGAGTAAATTGACTTTCCAGTGGCCAAATTCTCGTCTCAAGCCACGGCTGTAATAACATATCATCGCCAATACCTCTTAGGAGACTCATTACAACGTGTGTATGTGTATTTACAAGCCCTGGTAAAACCCACTTTCCTTTCATATCAATTACTTCATCTACTTCAAAATCATTAGCGAATTCTCCGCTCTTTACATCTATAATTTGATCATTTTCTACAATGATATATCCATTTTCTATCACTTCGTTTTGTTCATTCATCGTTACAATTGTAGCGTTTACATAAGTTGTTTTCAAAAGTATTTCCCCTTTCAACTCTATGAAGTTCCCTTTAATAAGTTACCACCATTATAGTAACTTATTAAAGATTAAGAGTCAAAAGATAATTTGAATTCTTTCGTTACTTTTTCCTTCAAAATGCTATATTGTTTTTCATTTGTATCTGCAAATGCTTCTTTCCGATTTGATTCCACATCCATATAATTCAATTTCCCATTGAATTGAGTCTCTGTAAAATCAAATCTCTGCCCATCTATAAAGTTATAAAAGTGCCATACCTCTCTTACTTTTGTCTTTTTAATTTCTCCTCCATATATGTCTTGAACGACTAGAGCCGTTACACCACACTGTCCCTTTGCTGGGTTTTCAATTGTCCACTTTGAACTCGTTTCAATCGACCACGATTTTATTAGTGCTTCATATATTCTTTTTTCCTTTACATCATCCATTCTAATCTTCCCCTACTATTAATAGTTTTACACATCATATTTCAAAAGAGGCAGTACACGACCCTTAAAGACAGTTGATGGTGTCTCTCCTATTAACTGTGCCCCCATTTTCAAGTAATATCCTTTTGCATTCGGATCACTATCAATTGTAAAACTTTTTAATCCTAGTTCATTGGCTTTTTCTATTACGTACTCCCAAAGTATTTTCCCGTAACCTTTTCCTTTGTAATCAGGATGAATGTACAAGAAATCGAGAGCTTTATCATTACGTAAAAATGAGAAAAAACCAATCTTCGCATTATCGTTTTCTAAAACATATACAAAATTATTTTTTATGTATTCTTCTGTAATTGTTAAATCTTCCTTACAAGCAAGTATGAATTCTTCACTATAATCCCACGTTGCTTTTGATTGTAGTGCGAATTCACTTAATTCATTTGCTTCACTTAATAACGCTTCTCTTATCTTCATGATTCTTTCTCCTCACCTTCGATATGTAAACTACTAAATTGATTCGGAAAGCACTTCAAAAAACCTTTTTTTCATAAATTAGAGGTTATTTTTATAAATCTTTATTATAACCAATACAATTTTTTTAAAGAAAAAGAACACCATCCCTAAAAGTTGGTGTTCTCTTTTTCTAAAATTTAATCTTCAAACTCACTCATTCGTTTTACTATTTCGTACGATACAAACCTATACAGTTTCTACTACCGCTTCAAGCATTGTTCCATTTTTAGCATAATTCGTATGCCAAGAAAAAGCTTTTTCTAAAATATGAGGAGTTTGTCCACCTCTTGTTTTTGCTTCTTCGTAATAAGCACGTAGTTGATCACGATACATTGGATGTGCGCAATTCTCAATAATAAGTTCCACTCTTTCTCTTGGCGCAAGTCCCCTTAAGTCGGCATACCCCTGTTCAGTAACAATAACATCTACATCATGTTCAGTATGGTCTACATGAGAAACGAAAGGAACAATACTTGAAATGTTACCACCTTTCGCAATCGATTTAGTAACAAAGATAGCTAGGCGTGCATTTCTTGCAAAATCACCAGACCCACCAATTCCATTCATCATTTTTGTACCTAAAACGTGAGTAGAGTTAACATTTCCGTATATATCTAATTCTAATGCAGTATTAATTGAGATTAATCCAAGGCGACGAATGATTTCAGGATGATTGGAAATCTCTTGCGGACGCATCATTAATTTGTCACGATATTTTTCAAAGTTAGAAAATACTTGTTGCATTTTCTCTTCAGAAAGCGTGATAGAACAACAAGAAGCAAAATTGACTTTTCCAGCATCCATCAGATCAAAAACTGCATCTTGTAAAACTTCAGAATACACTTCTAAATCTTCAAATTCTGAATCTAACATTCCATGCAATACTGCGTTAGCAACTGAACCAATTCCTGATTGTAACGGCGCTAAACGATTTGTTAATCGCCCTATTTTAACTTCTTCTCGAAGGAATTCTATTAAATGCTGTGCCATAATGACCGTTTCTTCATCCGGAGGAACAATTGTCGATGGCGAATCCAATTGATTCGTAAACACAATTCCCTTTACTTTTTCAGGATCAATTGGAATACCGATTGTTCCAATTCGGTCATCTGTTTTCACAAGCGGAATTGGAAGCCTCTCCCCTTGTTTACCTGGTTCATATAGATCATGTAGTCCCTCTAATTGCGTGGATTGAGCCATATTCATTTCAATAATAATAGACTTAGCATTTAAGGAAAACGCTAAGGAATTTCCAATTGAAGTGGTTGGAATAATCATTCCGTCCTCTGTAATCGCAACCGCTTCCAAAATAGCGAAATCTATATCCAGAACGTCAGCGCGGAGTAACTCTGCTGTATGAGATAAGTGTTGATCCACAAATAAAAAGTCTCCGTTATTAATTCCTTTTCGCATCGTCGCGTCAGCTTGGAAAGGTAATCTTTTCCCTAAAATTCCTGCCTCAGCAAATAATTTGTCTACATCCGAGCCTAAAGAAGCCCCAGTATAAACATTTACTTTAAAAGATTCATCATTCTTAACTCGGTTTACAAGCGCAAATGGGACTGCTTTTACATCACCTGCACGTGTAAACCCACTTAAGCCTAAAGTCATTCCACTTTGAATCCAGGAAGCTGCTTCTTCAGGTGTAACTACCCGATCTTTTAGACGTTGATCTCTGATTCTATCTAAATTATTCTCCATATGTAATCCCTCTCTCATTGAATATTCATAATTATTTTACACATTTACACTATCAAAATAGGGATTTTAGTATACAATGCCGAAAATTCAGACAGAACAGCAAATTTAGGTTCTAAAGCAGAAAAATTTAGAATCCTAGAAGCTTACGGAAATAACTAGCGTATGATTGACTAACTGGTACTCTCTCACCATTATCCATCGAAAGTACAAAAGTAGAATGGGTATCAGGATAAATCGCTTTAATATGATTAACATTTACAATAAATGAACGGTGACATCTAATAAATGAATCTTTAGGAAGCAAGTATTCGAATTCTTGCAGAGAGTATTTATGTGTTCCTGATAACTCTTCTGAATTCACGTACGTCTTTTTATCTTTAGCCTCTAAATACATAACCTTTGAAAAAGGAACCGGAATCCAGCCATCTGTTGTTTTTAAAGTAACGACTGACTTTCCATCCGTTAAAGCTGGATAAATTGCCGTTACGCACCCTTCAAGCTTTCCATTGTTTGAAAATGGTACAGCCATTCCATGATAAGGAATACCAAAAACATCCCGATTCATAAACTCAGATGTTTTTTGATTCATCACCATCGCTTTATGAGCAATCGTTCCTTCCTTTATAGAATCCCCAGCGCTAATCTTTAAATCAATTCGTTTACTTGGCCGATAGTAAATATATTCTTTCGTATTCGAAACAGCAATTGAAATTTCATCTGAAAATAATTCACCAACAACATCTAGTAATAAACCTAATGTTCTATCTTCCATTCTATTAACACCTCATTCACTATTATACTACTATTATGAACGAGCATCTGTTGCTTTATAAAAAGTTTGATTTTAAGTTACTTTTAAAATTAGTTTTATTCACTATTACTTCGTTACTACAAAAAGCCTCACTTCAGAAAAGTGAGGTTTCCTCTCATACAATATTTCTTTATTTTTTAACGACTATAGAATAAGATTTATTTTTTATTAAGTAAAGTGAATTTAAGAATTTATTGCCCGTATTTCTGTAAAATAAATAATCCCAAACTACAAACAGTTTGGGATTATCTTTCTCATTTATTATGCGCATCTAACCAAAAAATTAAATCTTTAAATACTTCATCCTTATTTACTTCATGAAACATTTCATGTCTACCATTTTCATATAAACGTAGTGTCACGTCTTTCACACCACATTTTTTATAGTTTTCATATACTTCTTTTACACCTTTCCCCATATCGCCAACAGGATCACGATCACCAGAAAATATATGTATTGGAAGATTCTTTGGCGTCTTCTTGTATTCTTCTAGTTTATTTACTTCTAATACACCAGAAAATAATTCTCGGTAAAAACTCGTCGTACAAATGAAACCACATAACGGATCCGCAATATATTTATCAACTTGATTATTATCTGAAGATAACCAATCAAATTTTGTACGATTTGGCTTAAAGTTCGAATTGAAGTTTCCGAAAGATAAAAAGTTTAACATTGGACTTTTCGTTTTTGCACCACGCAATTTCATTTCGATTGTTGCTACTTTATGACCAATAGCTCCTAAAAGCCCTGGATTTCCACCTGTTCCTGAAATCAGAAATCCATCATATAATTCGCCTCTAAGTTGCACAGCACGTCTTGATAAAAAAGAACCCATACTATGACCAAGTAAAAATAACGGGCATGTCTGCTCTTTTCTTACCGTTTCTGATACAAAAATAACATCAGACACAGCCTCATTCCAACCTACATTTGGTTTAAAATGACCATAATCTTCTTCTCTTTTCACTGTTTTCCCATGACCTTTATGATCATGTGCATAAACACCATACCCTGCTTCTAATAACGCAGCAATAAAGTCTGTATAAACACCTGCATGTTCTGTCATACCATGTGCAATTTGAATAATCCCTTTCGGTTTACCTTCTGGCAACCACTTGCGTAAATAAATTTCTGATCCATCCAATGCCGTAACGAAACTTTCCTGTACGTTCATTTCGTCAGCTCCCAACTCTATTATGTATCTTTAAAAATGAATATCGATTCATTTTTCTTACTATGTATTATATGCAATTGCCTTCATTATGACAAATGACTCACTTTTCCAATTAGCTCAATAACTATTATGTTGACGAACCGAAAATAAAATTATATAGTTACTTACATAAAGTAACTATATAATTTTTAGGAGGTTTCTACTATTATGATGCCATCATTATTTTTAGCACATGGTTCGCCTATGCTCGCTATTCAAGATACAGACTATACACGATTTTTAAAAACACTTGGAGAAACATATAAACCGAAAGCAATTGTTATTTTCACTGCTCACTGGGAAAGTGAAGTATTAACGATTTCCTCATCAGATAACGAGTATGAAACAATTTATGATTTTGGAGGTTTTCCCCCTGAGTTATATGAAATTAAATATCGTGCGAAAGGCTCTTCTAGCATTGCATCTATGTTAGAAACAAAATTTAAGAACAAAGGTATTTCAGTCCATCATAATATGACGAGAGGTTTAGATCATGGTTCATGGACACTCCTGCACCGCATGTATCCAGAAGCAAATATTCCTGTCGTGCAAATATCAGTCAATCCATTCCTTTCTGCAAAAGAACAATTTGAAATTGGAGAAGCACTTAAAGGACTCGGACAAGAAGATATTTTAGTAATCGGGAGTGGTGTTACCGTCCATAACTTACGAGCTTTGAAATGGAATCAAACTACACCTGAAAAATGGGCAATTGAATTTGATGATTGGATTATTAAACATATGCAGCATAACGATAAAGATGCATTGTTTAATTGGGAGAAAAATGCTCCTCATGCACAATTAGCAGTACCAAGAGCAGAACATTTTGTTCCTTTATTTATCGCTATGGGAAGTGGTAAAAATAGGGGTGAAGTCATTCACCGTAGTTATGAGCTTGGTACATTAAGCTATCTATGTCTTAAATTTTAAAGAAAAGGATGAAGCAATCATTGCTTCATCCTTTTTTTATTCACTTAGTTAACTAACTTCCAAATGTCGTTTCTCTGATACCTCTTCGTTCTTATTATGAAAATAAACCCAGATACACGCAATAAATAATAGTGATGATGTAGAGAGGAAAACATATCGGAAGCCTGCATGTGCTGCAATTTGTCCCCCGAGCACTGGACCAATCATATTTCCTAAAAACTGAAATGATTGATTATATCCAAATATCCGTCCCGTAACATGGGTTGGTGTATGTTGTTTTAGTAGAGTTTGTACGGAAGGTAATAATCCTGCTTGTGCGATACCTAATAAAAATCGAAGAATTAATAGTTGCCAAGCTGAGGTTACAAATGCTTGCGGGATAAAAATAATTCCTGCAGCAAATAACGCTACAACTAACGTTTTTTGAGGACCGATATGATCTGATAATCTTCCTAGTCTTGGTGCTGCCAAAATAACGGCTAATCCTGTTGCTGACATAACTGCTCCCGCAATTGTTTCTATATGTGCAGTATGAGGACCTACTAAATTTTTCACGTACAATGTAACAATTGGTTGAACTGACATATTAGCAAGTTGAATAATAAATGTTGTTACAAATAAACTAATAATTAAATGCTTCGCTGGGACCATCGTCCATACTTTTTTCGGCTGTGTTTTTTTTGCTTGAGCAGAGTGATTTTCTTCATGCAAGAAGAAAAAAACGATGAGAAAGGAAAGGAATAAAAAAGCTCCTGTAACAAGAAAGACATGACGCATTCCAATTAACTCAGACAAATATCCACCAAGTAATGGACCAAGTAAAGAACCGCTCACGCCACCAGTTGAAATTGTAGAAATTGCCCAACCTGAATGTTCTTTCGGAGTTTCTGCTGCAATAAATGTCATTGCGGTTGAAAGGAAACCAGATACTGCTCCCATTAAAAATCTTAGTGCGACTAATTGATATACATCCGTTACAAACCCCATAAGCGTCATAATAATCGCCATACCGAGGCTAGCACGAATAAGCATCAGTTTCCGTCCATGTATATCACCAAGCTTTCCCCATATTGGCGATACGATCGCACCCATTAAAAATGTTACACCAAATGCAAGTCCCGACCACTGTGCAATACTTGAAGTGCCAGTTACTCCTAATTCCTCAATATAAAAAGATAAGAAAGGAATTACTAAACTCATACCGGCTGCAGTGGTAAAACAACCTAGCCAACAAATCATTAAATTTCGTTTCCAGCTGGCCATTTTCACACCTTCTTTCTTTAGATACCCATTCTACACCCTTTCTTGTAAAAAGTTTAGTAATTTGCTTTTTATGCAAGATTTACTACAAAACCCGCTATTTTCTAGTAAAAACCACTACATCTCTACATCATTTTCATAATAAAACCAACTCCTCTATATGAAGTTGGTTACTTATTATCTATCGGTATTAAACGAGCATTACAATTTCTCTCGTAAAACTCAATGGGACCTGCTTGTCCAATAATCGCATATTCATATCCATCTTGCTTCATATTATATAAACAATGATACAATAATTCTTTTCCTACACCTTTCACACGATTTTGTTTCGCTATGCCCATTGGACTAAACAATCCTTTCTTTCCTCTCACTACATCGTAACAGGCGAAACCAACTATTACTTCCTCCTGCTGTGCAATATAGATAGGTAACTTTTCATTATATGTCCGAAATCCGTAATCAACCGACTGTAACCACCGTTCACCAAATTCAGCCGCCACAAATCGTGATAACTTATCAAAATCAGAAGGACTAGCTCTTCTTACATGACAAAATAATGTATTATAAATAGATTTAAAACTATTTAAATCAACCGCTAAGTCTCTCGGTGCAGCTGTAATACGTAATATATCTTTTTGCATTTGTATATGTATAAATTCACCAATATCTGTATCTACACGAAATAATGCATACATAACATGTCCTTCATTGATTACTACTTGCTGAAAGCGTTCCATACGTTTCTTCGCTATTTGTAAAATTTCTATCGCCTTATAAGATAGTTTATATTGCCCTATTTTTTTATACTCTTGATGATGTAAATCGAATCGTTTTCGTAACGAAAGTTTTTCTAAAAAATCTGGACCGACTTTATGAAACAAATACATAAATAACTCAGCGCAAACTCCTGTACCTTCTTTACACATACCTATGAACAGATGGACTGGTTGAATTATGTTATACTCACTCTCTTCTGCTGCAATCTCCAATATTTTATGCACACGTTTTGTAAATTGAAATTCCTCCATATGTGTTTCCACCCTCTACTAATTTACTAACAAACCGTAACCATAAATAATTGAAACAATTACACCTACTACCAATATACCTGGAAGTAAATTTGCCACCTTGATTTTAATAATACTAAGCAAGTTCAATCCAATAGCAGATATCATAATGCCGCCCGTAGCCGTCATCTCCACTATAAATTGGTTCATTAATTCTTCCGGGACAAAACTATTAATTTGTGTTGCAAAAACTGCAATACCACCTTCATATAAAACAACTGGAATCGCCGAAAATACTACGCCAATTCCTAGAGTTGTCGTTAATATAATAGAAATAAATCCATCGATAATTGCCTTGGTAAATAAAATATTATGATTTCCGCGAATCCCACTGTCAAGTGCACCAAGTATCCCCATCGCACCAATTGCAAAAATTAAAGTAGCTGTTACAAAACCTTCTGATATGCTTCCTTTCCCCTTCGATCCAACTTTATTTTCTAGCCAATCCCCTAAATGTTTTAACTTTTCTTCTAATTGTAACCATTCTCCAATTACCGTACCAATCACTAAACTCAGTATGACAACAAGAAAGTTTTCACTTTTTAATGCCATTTGAAGCCCAAGCACAGTAACCGCTAAACCGATTGCGTTCATTATCGTCCCTTTCATACTTTCTGGAATCCTACTAAATAATTTACCAAGTAAAGTACCAAATATAATACAAATCCCATTTACAACTGCTCCTAATATAACCATTTCTCATTCTTCACCCTTCGAATTCTTTATTTCTATATTTTGGTTTATACATTGATTTACAGGTTATCTATATGTTAACTTAATATTGAGAATATTAACAAATGTTTTCCGCTACATAACCCGCTGTTTTTTTGTAACTTTAATTACCTTTAATAGATTCAGTGTTAATTTAATTGCGGGATAATATTAAAAGGGAAGGTATATATGAAAACTTTACTAAAACGATTTTTGTTAATAGCCTTTTTCATTACACCGATTGTTTTATTAATCAATTACTCTTTTATTTCAAAAGCAAAAGACAAACACGATTTACAAAACAAATCTAGTAAAACCGCTTCAAAAAGCGAAAAGAAAATAGAAGACCAAGAAATCACACTCACCTTCTCTGGTGATACAATGTTTGATTGGCAATTACGTCCTATAATTGAAAAGAATGGGGCTGATTATCCATTCCAACATGTAAAAGAAGAAATAAAAAAAGCTGATATTTCTTTTGTGAATTTAGAATCGGCATTTACAACGAAAGAAAAGAAAGCACCTGGGCAATTGTTTTGGATTAAAAGTGATCCATCTACACTACAAGCTATTAAAAACACTGGATATGACATCGTAAATATTGGGAATAACCACACACTTGATTATGGGCAAGATGGATTATTAGATACGATTTCTCACGTAGAAAAATTAAAGTTCCCTTACATTGGAGCCGGAAAAAATGCAAAAGATGCATATACAGCACGAGAAATGACCGTAAAAGGGAAAAAGTTTAAATTTCTTTCCTTCGTTCGATTTATGCCTGATTCTAATTGGGTAGCTCGTGAGAATAAACCTGGCGTTGCGAATGGCTATGATTTAAATCTTGTAACAAAAACAATTAAAGAACAAAAACAAGATGCAGACTATTTAATCGTCTATATGCATTGGGGCGTTGAAAAATCAAACCGTCCGGTAGAATACCAAAAGCAATATGTACCTAAAATGGTTGAAGCAGGAGCTAACGCGATTGTCGGAAGCCATCCACATTGGTTACAAGGGTTTGAGTATTATAATAAAGTTCCTATCGCTTACTCATTAGGTAACTTTTTATTCCCAAGTTATGTGAATGGAAAAAGCGCCGAAACTGGCGTATTAACTTTAACTTTTAAAGGAAAGGATGTCCAAATGTCATTCAATCCTTATATCATTCGCAACAACCAAGTTTCCCCTGTAAATGAGGAAGAAAAGAAAAAAGCTCTTCAATATTTACAAACAATTTCAACTGATGTAGAAATTGATGATACAGGGAAAATAAAAAATAAACGAAACTAGACAGCTCAAGATCTATTTCTCTGTAATCTACTTTACAGAATAGGTGATAAACATGCTGAAAAACTTATTAGAAAATGTAAGTTTGTTAGAAAATATTTATAAAATGTCTATAGCCGTTCTACTTTTATGTTCAGTTTTTTCTGTTAGATTTCTAAAAAAAATAAAACGCGAACGAAAACTTACTACCTTTGAATTTACTATGTATGTAATTATTCGCATTGCGATATTTTTTTGGTTAACTAGCTTTATTCTTCTTGAATTTAATGAGTATCTAGTTTAACTATAAAAAAGATAGAACAAGCACTATATTTCCTCGCTTGTATCTATCTTTTTTATTTAGATGCTTATTCTTCCCTTCTATTAAATAAGCAAATCAAACAAAACAGGGTTTTTATTAAGCTCCATAAATTGAATATTATTTTCTTTAAAGCGAGTAATTAATTGCTCATAATCTTCTTTATGTTTTAATTCTACTCCGACTAATGCTGGACCATTTTCCTTATTATGTTTCTTAATATACTCAAAACGAGTAATATCATCTTCTGGCCCTAATCCTTTATCAAGAAATTCTCTTAACGCGCCTGAACGCTGTGGGAATTCAATGATGAAATAATGCTTTAACCCTTCATAAATGAGAGATCGTTCTTTCATTTCTTGCATTCTATCAATGTCATTATTTCCACCACTTAGCGTACATACAACTGTTTTACCTTTTATTTCATCCCTGTATAAATCAAGTGCTGCAATAGAGAGTGCACCAGCCGGTTCAGCTACAATCGCATTTTTCTTATACAGTTCTAAAATCGTCGTACAAACTTTCCCCTCTGGTACTAAAACGATGTCATCAATTACATCTTTACAAGTTTCAAAAGTTAACTTTCCTACCTTTTTAACCGCTGCCCCATCAACAAAACTATCTATTTTCTCTAATGCGACATTATCATTTTGAAGAAAAGCCTCTTTCATAGAGGCGGCTCCCATCGGTTCTACACCAATAACCTTTGTAGTAGGACTAACACCTTTTACATATGTACCAACACCTGATGCTAATCCACCACCGCCGATTGCCGTAAAGATATAATCAACCGGTTTCTCCATATCATGCATAATTTCAACTGCCACTGTCCCTTGACCAGCAACTACATACGGATCATCAAACGGATGAACAAATGTCATTCTATTTTCTTCACAATAACACTGTGCTTCTTGGAAAGAGCTATCGAATGTATCACCAACTAATACAATCTCTGCGAAATCACCACCGAAAAATTGTACTTGTGATACTTTTTGTTTCGGTGTTGTTGTGGGCATAAATATTTTCGACGGAATCTTCAATAAATTACATGTATAAGCAACTCCTTGCGCATGATTACCAGCACTTGCACAAACAACACCGTTTTGTAACTTTTCTTTCGGTAAACTTTGAATCAAATTGTATGCACCACGAATTTTGAAAGAGCGAATTAATTGTAAATCTTCTCGTTTTACATAAACGTCACAATCATATTTCTCAGATAAAACTGTATCACGTTGTAACGGTGTTTTAATAACGATATCTTTCATGCAATTATGAGCCATTAAGATATCTTCAATTTTCACTCTCTCCTTTACCTTTTGCACCATTATATATCATCCTTATCTTTTTTAAATTGGCTCAATCAAAATGTGGGATTTTCAGAACAGCCCCTGTATTCGCCGATGTTACCATTTGTGCATAACGTCCAAGCCAGCCAGTTTTCACTTTCGGTTCTGGTCGTTTCCATTCTTTTTTACGCTTATCTAATTCCTCATCACTCACTCTTACTTCTAGCAAGCGTTCTTCAACATCAATACATACAATATCCCCTTGTTCAAGAAGTGCGATCGTTCCACCAGCTGCTGCTTCTGGTGAAATATGTCCTACTGAAATTCCACGTGAAGCTCCAGAGAAACGTCCATCCGTTAATAATGCAACCTCAGCACCTAATCCCATTCCAGCAATTGCTGATGTTGGTGCTAACATTTCTGGCATACCAGGGCCACCTCTTGGTCCTTCATAACGAATGACAACTACATCTCCTTTTTTCACTTTCCCAAGCATAATGCCAGCAAGTGCCTCATCTTGTGAATTAAAAATAACGCAAGGTCCTTCAAAACGCTTTACCTCTGTTGCACCGCTTTTAATAACCGCTCCATCTTTCGCAAGGTTGCCTTTTAATATACGCAATCCTCCTTCCTCACTATGAGGGTTTTCAAGAGAGTGAATAACTTCCTTATCTTTAATCTCTGCCTCAGCAATATTTTCTCTTAATGTTTGCCCCGTAGCAGTTATTCGATCAAGATGAAGTACTCCTTCTTTCCGGCTCATCTCTTTCAAAATTGCACTAATCCCGCCCGCACGATCAATATCTTCCATATGCCAATTGGAAGCAGGGCTTACTTTACATAAATGTGGTACACGTCTTGAAACGGCATCAATACGGTTCATATCGTAATCTAATCCAGCCTCTTGCGCGAGCGCCAATGTATGCAACACTGTATTTGTTGAACCGCCCATCGCCATATCAAGCGCAAACGCATCATCAATTGCTTCTTCCGTTACAATGTCTCTTGGTTTAATATCTCTTTCAATTAAAATTTTCAATTTCTCTGCTGCTTGTTTAATTAACTCTTCACGTCTTGGATCAATTGCTAAAATACTCCCGTTACCAGGAAGAGCTAAACCTAACACTTCACATAAACAATTCATAGAGTTCGCGGTAAACATACCCGAACAAGAGCCACAAGATGGACAGCCATGATCTTCAATATCTTTTAATTCTTCTTCTGAAATTTTCCCAGATTGATAAGCTCCTACTCCTTCAAAAACGGAACTCAGATCCACAACTTCTCCTTTAGATGTTTTTCCTGCTGCCATCGGGCCGCCTGAAACAAACACAGTCGGAATATTAATACGTAGTGCAGCCATCATCATACCTGGTGTAATTTTGTCACAGTTTGGGATACAAATCATGCCGTCAAACCAGTGTGCATTTACAACCGTTTCTACTGAATCTGCAATTATTTCACGACTCGGAAGAGAATAACGCATACCGATATGTCCCATCGCAATACCATCGTCAACTCCAATTGTATTGAATTCGAATGGTACCATACCTGCCGCACGAACTGCCTCTTTTACAAGTTTCCCAAACTCATTCAAGTGTTTATGCCCTGGAATAATTTCAATAAAAGAATTACAAATCGCTATGAAAGGTTTATCAAAATCTTCATCTTTCAAACCAGTTGCTTTTAATAAACTACGGTGCGGCGCTTTATCAAAACCTTTTTTAATCATGTCACTTCTCATCTTGTCAAATCCCCTCTTACATATTTTTCATTTATACTCTCTTACTCTATTTCTTTACTAATTCTTTCGGTGCATGAATCCAACTCATCATTTCACGAAGCTCTGCTCCCACTTTTTCTAATTGATGATTTTGTTCTGCTTTTTTCATTGCGTTATACGTCGGACGCCCTGCTTGATTTTCTAAAATCCATTTCTTCGCAAATTCACCTTGCTGAATTTCTGTCAGAACACGCTTCATTTCCTTCTTCGTTTCATCTGTAACAATTCTCGATCCTGTTACATAATCTCCAAACTCTGCCGTATCTGAAATAGAATGGCGCATATTCGTTAATCCACCTTCGTACATTAAGTCAACAATTAGCTTTAATTCATGCAAACATTCAAAGTATGCAATTTCAGGACGATATCCACCTTCCGTTAACGTTTCGAACCCGGCCTTTACAAGTGCAGTTACCCCGCCGCAAAGTACAGCTTGCTCACCGAATAAATCCGTTTCGGTTTCTTCTTGGAATGTCGTTTCAATTACACCCGCCCGTGTACAACCTACACCTTTTGCATACGCTAATGCTACATGTAGCGCTGTTCCCGTTGCATCTTGATGCACTGCGACTAATGCCGGAACACCATTTCCTTCTTGATATACACGGCGAACGAGATGACCTGGACTTTTTGGCGCAACCATTGCTACATCTACGTAACTTGGCGGATTAATTTGGCCGAAGTGAATGTTAAATCCATGTGAGAAAAGTAACATTTGTCCTTCACGGAGATTCTCTTCTACTTCTGTTTTATATACATGTGCTTGCTGTTCATCTGGCAATAACATTTGTACAACTTGTGCGGTTCGAACCGCTTCTGAAACAGACATTACTTCAAATCCATCTGCTTTTGCTACTTCATACGATTTACCAGGTCTAACACCAACTACAACTTCCACACCTGAATCACGTAAATTTTGTGCCTGCGCATGCCCTTGAGATCCATAACCAATTACCGCAACTGTTTTCCCTTGTAATAACTCTACATTTGCATCTTTCTCATAATACGTTTTCATACTCCATACACCCCTTATAATTTATTTACTTGCAGTACATCAATTAATTTTTTCAACTGACTAACAAGTAATGTCGCTTCATTTTCAGTACAAACTGCTGTGAGTTTCATTTCAGAAACGCCACTCGTATCTCTTTCGTTTAAATGTAAAGAAGAAATATAATAGCCACGCCGAGCAAAAATTCCACTTATACGTAATAAGACACTTGGCTCGTTATGAATAACGAGTGAAAAAGTATGACTCATTCTTCCCACCTCTTCATAATCATTTCGTTATTCCCTTTGTTTGGCGGAACCATCGGAAATACGTTTTCACCTTCTTCTACACAAAAATCAACTACGACAGGACCTTCGTGAGCAAATGCTTCTAACACCACTTGTTTCGCCTCTGTTGAATTTGTCGCCCTTAATCCCTTCACTCCATAAGCTTCTGCCACTTTCACAAAATCTGGTGAGCCAATTTTTGACTCTGATAAACGATTTTCATAAAACATTTCTTGCCATTGCCTTACCATCCCTAAAAATTTGTTATTTATAATAAATACTTTTACAGGGGTATTATTTTCAGCAATTGTTTGTAGTTCTTGAATGTTCATTTGAAAAGAAGCATCACCTGCAATACAAATGACGAGTTCTTCTTCTTTTGCAAGCTGAGCACCAATTGCCGCTGGGAACCCAAACCCCATTGTTCCTAATCCTCCAGAGGTAAGGAACGTCCGAGGTTTTCTTGCTTTATAGAAGTGAGCAGCCCACATTTGATGCTGTCCTACTTCTGTTGTGACAATCGCTTCACCATTCGTTAATTCACTTACTAAGTTGATCACATGCTGTGGTTTTAACTCAGATTCTTTTTGCTTATAAGAAAGTGGATATTCTTCTTTCCATGCCTTTACTTTCTGAAGCCATTCATCTGTTTGTGTATAAATAGACATATGTAACAACATGTGTAACGCTTTTTTCACATCACCAACAATCGGATGCTCTACAGTTACATTTTTATGAAACTCAGAAGGATCAATATCAATATGTACTTTTTTCGAGTGCGGAGAAAAAAGTTCTAATTTCCCTGTTACACGATCATCGAAGCGAACACCTAATGCAAGTAGTAAATCACATTCTGTTACCGCCATATTAGCAGCGTATGTCCCATGCATACCAAGCATCCCTAGAAACAATGGATCTCCCGGTGGATATGCACCAAGTCCCATTAAAGTTGAAACGACTGGAATACGGTTCTCCCTTGCG
The DNA here is from genome assembly GCF_001816185.2 of Bacillus sp. RZ2MS9. NCBI lineage: Bacteria > Bacillati > Bacillota > Bacilli > Caryophanales > Bacillaceae > Bacillus > Bacillus sp. RZ2MS9. Next base: position 1,791,481 of record NZ_CP049978.1, on the reverse strand, counting down.
AATTCGAAGAGTTCATCGGATCCACCTGAATGAATGACACCTCCTCCAATATAAAGAAGTGGACGCTTTGATTTTGAAATTGCTTTAGCCACCTCTCTAAGTTTCATGCTGTCTGGTACAAGTTCTGGTTTGTACCCCGGAATATCAACTTCTTCATTAAAGAAACTGGTGACTTTTGCATTTTGAACATCTTTTGGAATATCGATTAATACTGGTCCCGGTCGTCCGCTTTTGGCGATGTAAAAAGCTTCTTGCACAATTCGTGATACATGATTTACATCACGAACTTGGTAATTATGCTTCGTAACAGGTACTGTAATTCCGACAACATCCGCTTCTTGAAATCCATCTTTACCAATTAAAGGCGTTGCAACTTGGCCGGTAATGACAACTAAAGGAATCGAATCCATATAAGCGTCTGCTAAGCCCGTAACTAAATTTGTCGCCCCTGGGCCAGAGGTAGCAAAGACTACCCCGACCTTCCCAGAAGCTCTCGCATATCCTTCAGCCGCATGAATGGCAGCTTGTTCATGACGAGTTAAAACATGTTTCAAACCACTTTCGTATAACGCATCGTATACTGGTAAAATCGCTCCGCCTGGATAGCCGAAAACGGTCGTTACACCCAATTTCTTCAAACCTTGAATCACGTGCCCAGCGCCTGTCATTTCTTCACACTGTAACTTCTCATACGCTGTATACTGCTGCTTCATTTCAATTAACTCCTCTCCTTATTTATGCTAAGCTTTCCGTCAGCCCGGGAACACGTACTCCTCTTTCTCTCGTTAATTTTTTAAATTCTTCGGTCAATTGTTTCGTTACACTTCCTGGTTTCCCATCTCCAATTTCTCTCGAATCAACTTTTACAACTGGAATTAACTCCGCTGCTGTTCCTGTTAAAAATACTTCATCCGCTACATATACGTCATGGCGAGTGAATGGTCTTTCCTCACACGGAATACTCAGTCGTTCACATAGCTCGATAACACTATTTCTCGTAATACCTTCTAATGCCCCTAAATAGGATGGCGGGGTTAATACTTTTCCATCTTTCACAACGAAAACATTATCGCCAGAACCTTCACAAACATATCCTTGTTGATTTAACATAAGAGCCTCTAACACTCCTGCTTGTGCCGCCTCAATTTTTACAAGTACGTTATTTAAATAATTCATTGACTTAATACGTGGATCTAACGCGTCTGGCGTATTACGTCTTGATGCAACAGATACAACGCTTAGCCCATTATCATAAAATTCTTGTGGGAATAACTTTAATTGTTCTGCAATGATAATTACGCTCGGCTTCACACAACTTCTCGGATCGAGTCCTAAGTCACCTTTTCCTCTTGAGACAATTAAGCGAATATAAGCATCAGCGTATTCATTTTTTTGGAGTGTATGTAAAACTGCTTCTTCCATTTCTTCTACCGTCATTGGAATTGTTAGTAAAATAGATTTCGCTGATTCATACAATCGTTTCACATGTTCTTTTAAACAAAATACATTTCCTCCGTAACTACGAATCCCTTCAAATACACCGTCTCCGTATAAAAAACCGTGATCATACACTGAAACAACTGCCTTTTCTTTTTCTACAAATTCCCCATTCATGTAAATGTACTGGTTTCCCATCTCACATCGCTCCTCTTTTTTCTCTATTTTTGCAATCTATTTCTACATCGATTGCTGAGATGAGTAATTTTAACAGAATATTCAGTATATAAACCTTAAAAATATACTCGTCTCAACAATCGATTACTTACATACTTGTAGCAATCCATTGCTGAGACGAGGGAATCGTGGTACCACTCAGCTTCCTTATACTTCTCACGAAACATAAGCTCTGCAAGTCCAATTAGACTTTTGTTTTTCTATCGGGAACAACCCCGCTACTTTTTACTAGTTTTCAAAAGTAGTGCTCCAAGGTGATTTTCAATGATTGAATTGTTACCACCCTCACAGCCTCGGGGCAGCTCTCTGAAACAATCTTTATCATTTACTCTCCTCTTCTACGCATTCTCTTCTTCTATTTTTAAAAATAAAAACTCTCGCCTCAGCAATCAACTACTACAGTTTAGTAGCTTTGATTGCTGAGGCGAGAGTTTCGCGTTACCACTCAGCTTCCTTATACTTCTCACGAAATATAAGCTTTGTAGGTCCAATCAGACCTCCGTCCTTTTACCGGAGACGATGCCGCCGCCCTCTACTCAGTTTCCCTTTCGCAAGCGATGCTCCGAGGTGATCTTCAATGATTTGATTGTTACTACCCTCACAGCCTTGGAGTAGCTCTCTGAAACGATCATAATCATCTACTTTCCTCTTCTTTGCATATACAACATATAAAGTTAGAAAATTCTTAATTAACTTTTATTTGTTACACGTATTATAGGACGTTGTTCTTTTCGTTGTCAACATGTTTTCTCAAAAAAATCAAAATTCATTCTATTTATTTTTCTCAAATCAAAATTGGAATGCATTACTTACATACGCTCATATATTACTTAAGTATGTTTGCATTACTACATAAAGAAAAACTTATAAAGTTTATGAGGAGATGAGGAAACTATGTTAAAAGGGAAAGTAGCGTTAGTTACAGGAGCAAGCCGAGGAATTGGACGAGCGATCGCTAAACGTTTAGCAAATGACGGTGCATTGGTTGCTGTTCATTACGGTAATCGAAAAGATGACGCTGAAGAAACTGTTCATGAAATTCGATCAGATGGTGGCCAAGCTTTTTCTATCGGCGCAAATTTAGAATCCTTACACGGTGTAGAAAACCTTTATAACGCTTTAGATACTGAATTACAAAAGCGCACTGGTGAAACACAATTTGATATTTTAATAAACAATGCTGGCATTGGTCCTGGTGCTTTTATTGAAGAAACGACTGAACAATTTTTTGATAGAATGTTTTCAGTAAATGCAAAAGCACCATTCTTTATCATTCAACAAGCACTGCCACGTTTACGTGACAATAGCCGAATTATTAATATTTCATCCGCTGCCACCCGCATTTCTTTACCTGATTTTGTTGCATATAGCATGACGAAAGGCGCTATTAATACAATGACTTTTACGCTAGCAAAACAGCTTGGAGCACGAGGAATAACGGTGAATGCAATACTTCCAGGATTTATTAAAACAGATATGAATGCAGAACTCTTGAGCGACCCGATGATGAAGCAGTACGCTACTACTATTTCCGCTTTCAATCGCTTAGGTGAAGTAGAAGACATTGCCGATACTGCTGCATTCCTTGCTTCTCCAGACAGCCGCTGGGTAACTGGACAATTAATTGATGTGAGCGGAGGATCTTGTTTATAAAAAACATATATTTTCAAATCTTTTTTATTGCGCAATAAAACAATTTATATAATACTATATAAAACATATACATTTAGGAGGATTACAGCAATGTCCGAAAAAACATACGAACTCGCAACCTTCGCAGGCGGTTGCTTTTGGTGCATGGTAAAACCATTTGATGAACTTCCTGGTATTCATAAAGTACTTTCTGGCTATGCAGGAGGTCATGTAGAAAACCCAACATATGAACAAGTAAAAGCTGGAACATCTGGACATTTAGAAGTTGTTCAAATTACATTCGATCCTTCTATTTTTCCTTATCAGAAATTACTAGACTTATATTGGCCACAAATCGATCCAACTGATGATGGCGGACAATTTTTTGACCGTGGTCCATCTTATCGTACCGCTATTTTTTATCATAACGAAACACAAAAAGGGCTTGCTGAAAAATCAAAACAAGCTCTTACAGAAAGCGGTATGTTTAAAGATCCAATCGTGACTGAAATTCGTCCTGCTGCACCTTTTTACGCAGCAGAGGAATACCACCAACATTTCTATAAAAAGAATCCAGAGAAATATGCTACTGAGCAAAAGGAATCTGGTCGTGAAGACTTTATTAAAGAAAATTGGCAAAAAAAATAATAAAAACGCATCGTGCTTTTTTAATACGATGCGTTTTTATTTTTGATAAAAGTACCATACAATGATGAGAACAACCGCTGTTAATGCCCAAAGCGCTACTTCATTTTTCACTCTACTCTTTTTCTTAGTCATTTCATCTCCTCCTAATAGCAATACAACGTATTCAAGATTTCCTCTCTTTCATTGTCCACCTTATATACATAAATACATCGTTACCAATCCTTATAACAAGACCACCAATGATTCCGATTGCAATTGAAATTACTAACATTTGTCCAAAGCTAAAAGAATTTGTGTACGTTATGTAAAGAACGATACATATAAGTAAAACATCCGGTAAAGAAAGTAAAAACGGTAAAGAAAGTAAAAACCTTTTAAGCATTCCTTTATCTCCTCTATACTTTATTTATATCTTCTACTGTAATTTTGAAATATAGTTTGTTCAAAAATTCCATTTAGGCCCTCATTTTATGAAAAATAATAAGAATCCCTTTTCAAAAGAGATTCTTATTCAGTAGATTTAAGTTTAATTATTTTCTACATATCCTATTCCATAATTACTCCTAAAATAGAATAATATTACTAATCATTTATTGTAAATTGACTATTTGCCAGGCAACCGAATGTCGCGCCAGCTACCTACATCGCATTGGCCAAATTCATTATTACCTACCGCGACTACCGTGCCATCCGATTTAAGGCCAACAGTATGACAACGCCCCGCCGCTATCATATCTTTGGGCCATCGCTTCACTTTTTCTTTCGATAAAAGGTAATCCATGTTTTACCTCCTTGCATATAAGCAACTGTATCATAATAGATATTTTTATCAAATTTCATTATAAATCTACATTTACAAAGAAAGCTTATTTTACTTCTTCAAAAAATAAAAACCTCCAGTTTAAATACTAGAGGTTTTCTCGTTATTTCTTCAAGCGGTCAATAAAATCGTTCAATTTATCTAGCGATTTCATATTCTGATTGCAAGCTACACCATCTTTGCAAATGTAGTTTCCCTTTTTAACGAAAGTTCCTGGTACATCGCCTTTAATTTCAACTAAAAACATTCCTACTTCTTCATGCCCATGACATAATGAACAAATGCTTTTTTTATTTAAACTTTGGAACGTTCCTTGCAGACCAACAAATTTATTTTTATCATTTTTCGCTATAATAAATTTCCTGCTTGATCCCTTATCAATCCAGCTTAAATAAGATATTTCTTTCATATCTATTTCTTCCATATCAGGAAGTTTTAACTTTTTCGCCTTAGGAAATAACTTTTTTAATGTTTGTGCTGTAACTTCTTGAAACGGAATTACATACGGATTTATTTTCATTAAAAATGATTCTGCATCTTCTCTATTTTGAACTGTTAATACCGTATCAATTAACTCTTTCTGTTCATCCGTTAAATTCTCAAATACATGTATTATCTTTTCAATCGCAAGCGATTTTAACGCTTGAATTACACCTCTATCATTTGCCGTTGCATGCCCGTTTGCTAAAATATAAGCTTGTGATTTTATAAAATTATATTGATCACTTCTAATAAACGCTTCCATCTTTATCACTCCATACAAATTGTTGATCTAGTTTTATTGTATACAATGATTACGTTTTTTGATATGTAAAAGATAACTTAGAAACAAACATTACATATATCACTCATTCTCTACCGCTGCATTTCCTGACAAAAGAAGCCATCATCCGTTTTCCATTCCGCATATAATACGTCTTCAAATTTAGTAATTCCTTTTTGCTTTATTTGTTTATAAAGCCACCCTTCATCAAATCCCGCTTCCCTCAAATTATCCTTAACTACTTTTCCATCACTAATTAATGAAATTGGTAAGTATACAGGCTTATGTTTTAAACTTAAATCATTTACAGTAGGAGATTCGTATTTACTTTTTTTCAAAACGCTTATGTTTCCGTTAGGTTCCAATATCATATATTCAACTTCTCGGATTGAAAATATATCTTTTTGTTGCCTAAGCATTTGTTGTAATTGGTTTATATCCAAATGATTTACGCTTAATTGTTCACGATCAATCTTTCCATTACGAATAATAATTGAAGGATATCCTTCAAAAAACCTTCTTGTCCCTCTTACTTTTTGTGTTATCACTTCAATAGTATAAATTAAAATTACCCAAACAAATACTGAATATAAAATAGACCATACTTTAATTTTAGGATCATATATTGAATTTCCAACGAGCTCACCTAGGACGATTGCAGAAATAAAATCAAAGGGCGTTAGCTGAGATATTTGTGTTTTCCCTAATATTTTTGTAGCAATTAATAGAACAAAAAAACCAATTAAAAGCTCTATCGTTATTTGTCCAATATGATTCATATATGTTCACCTTTCTACTCTTCAAATGTTCTGTATAGCATTTAATAAAAAAACGGCACATTTTTTCTATTATCATGCCCGTTCACACTTCATATATCCAATACATATAAAACAAAAAGAGTCTGATTCAAAGTAATATATGAATCAGACTCTTTTCCTCTTATTTAGAATACACAATCTTTTTAATCGTTTCCCCAGAAAGAAAATATTCTTCTGCAAGTTGATGAATAGCAATCCCACTTTTAAACGCTTCTTTAATTGCTTTATTTCTTTCATCTAATTGTTTTCTTCCGCCAGATCGTGTACCCCATTTATAATGTTTCGTTTCTTGTTTCGGAATGTAAATTGTTTCACCTTGTATATACTTTTGAATTTCAGTAATTAAACTCTCCGGTAAAACAGCATTAGCTTTTACGTATTTCATTTCTGCTCGCCCCTTATTTTTTATGGTTCATTTCAATAAGGTGCAAAGCCAAATATAAAAAATGATACGAGCTCATATAGGCGATTGTATATTACTTGTCTACCTCACGCAAAGTATCGCCATTTCCATACTTGGCTTTGCATGAGACGTTGCAGTGTCTGGCAATTGAATTATAATCGCCATATAAACACCTCCTAATATACCTTTTGCATTTTATTATATGATAAATTCCTTCTCCTTGCATCCACACCCTTCTTAAAGCACGAAATTTTATCTAAGAAGGGCTATCAGTTCGTAACAGTAAATGAATTGCAAAAAAGAGCAAAATAAAAAGGTAGCGTATCTTTGTATGATACGCTACCTTTTTTTATATAATGCCAAGTACATTTAAGAATACGATAATAATCGCAATTGGTGCGATATAACGAAGTAAGAATAACCATAATATGAATAGTTTATAACCTTTATTTTTACTTACACCTAGCTCTTTCATTAATACATCTTTCTTCATTTTTAAAGGAACAAAGATAGAAACTAATAATACACCAAGTGGCATTAATACGTTACTTACCGCATAGTCCGCTAAATCAAAGACTGTCTTCCCGAAAATCTTCAGATCACTTAATATACCGAATGATAACGCTGATGGTACCCCAACAACGAAGATTAATAACCCTACGATTAAGGCCATTTTTTCACGTTTCCCTTTACCTTTTGATGTTAACGATGCAACACTAATTTCTAACATCGAAATTGCTGATGTAATCGTAGCGAAGAAGAATAGTAATAAGAAAACGATGAAGAATAATTTTCCGAATGCCATTTTACTGAAAATAGCTGGCAATACGATAAATAATAGTCCCGGTCCTTGAGATGGTTCCATTCCAAATGCGAACACAACTGGGAAAATTGCAAGTCCTGCAAGTAATGTAATAACAAGAGTTAAGGCCACAATAGAAAATGCTGAACGTGGTAAGCTTTCTTCTTTCGGTAAGTATGAGCTATACGTTACCATAACGGCTACCCCGACAGATAACGAGAAGAACGATTGCCCCATTGCGTATAATATAACTTCTGATGTTACATGTGAGAAGTCAGGTTGTAAGAAGAAACGAACTCCTTCTCCAGCACCATCTAACGTAAGTGCACGAACGATTAAAACAAAGAATAAAACGAATAATGCTGGCATGAAATATTTATTTACTTTTTCAACACCATTTTGTACACCTTTACTTACGATGAAAATAGTAATTAGGATGAATAATAGCTGTGACCCAACTGCTAAATATGGATTGGAAATGATTTCACCAAACGTAGCTTCGTATGCCCCATTTCCTTCCCATAGTCTACCTGTAATTGCATTCCATAAGTATAATAAAATCCAGCCTCCCACAACACTGTAGAAAGAAAGTAATATGAAACATGTTACAATTCCTAATTTACCTAACCAAGGCCATAACGTTTTAGGAGCAATCTCTCTATATGCATCAACAGCCTCTTTTTGTGTACTTCTTCCAATAACAAATTCAGCTAATAATAGCGGTAAACCAATTAATAATGTGAAACCGATGAAAATTAGGAAGAACGCTCCGCCTCCTCCAATGCCGGCCATATATGGGAATTTCCAAATCGCCCCAAGACCAATTGCCGAACCTGCTGCAGCTAATACGAAACCTAATTTCGATGTCCATTGCTGTGAATTCATTTGTTAATCTCCTCTCTATCTCTTTTTCTTTGTTACAATTCGGTATTTATATTGTTCTATCAATACTCTTTTCTAATACGTTCACTTCCTCCCTAATAATAAAAAAACGCCCCTACGTAAATACGTAGGGACGACAAAAATATCGCGGTACCACCCTAGTTGTGAAGAACACTAAGAAACCACCTAAATAAAAACGCCCCTACGCAAAAACGTAGGGACGATAAAATATCGCGGTACCACCCTAGTTATGAAGCCACACCAAAGTTAGGACCTAAATAAAAAACGTCCCTACGTAAATACGTAGGGACGATAAATATCGCGGTACCACCCTAGTTGTGAAAAAATCTTCACCACTTTATTTGATAACGGTATAAACTACCGTCTTTCATTTCCTCAAAATATGAGATTTATGAAAGATGCTCCAGGACGAACTTCATGAATAATCTATATACTGATTCACACCAACCATCAGCTCTCTGAAATAGGGAGATATTCACTACTATACCCTTTCATTGCCCAAATATTATTTTCCGAATTGATTACTATCATTTTTATCACACATTAAAAATAGTGTCAACTTATATTTCGAATTTTTATGTATTACAATCTATTTAAAAATTCGAAATATAAGTTTTAGTTTAGAAAACAAGTAGCTTAGTACATAGCGAATTCTAACAGGCAATAGAAAAAGAATTACGTATTATTGATACTTATTCAATAATACAAATCATCTAGAAACATAACCTGTCTCTCTGTATTCATTTTTTAAGAGTTTGATGGATACCAAGAAAATTTCGCATCACTATCCAGTGGTCTATTTTTCGTTTCTTCTTTAATTACACGAAACCATTCATTTAGAATTTGAGTTTTGGGCAATTGAGCAGCAAGGCTATCTTCCCAAATTATATGTGAGAACCAGGCTTTCGTTTCCCATTCAAACTGCAATTGTGCGAACGAAATTATAGGGTGATCAGCTCCACGAAATTGCTCATTTACTGCATTGGAAACTTCTGGAGCTTGCGGTAACAACTCGTTCTGAATTCTATTTCTTATCGTCTCATTTTCTAGCTGATCCCAGAAATACAATTGCCCATTTATTTGATAAAAAATATCAAATGAAGCCTCACCTTTCTTCAAATTCAATAACACGAAGGCACGTTCCACATCATTGTCAGCCGCTTTTACAGCATTAACAATTATATTTTGTGCCATTGATACCCAGTAACTAGTCGCTTCCTCTACCGGTGATTCAACATACAATTCTTCACTTAATTCATGAAGAGTAGCTTCTTGCTCATTTACTTTTTCAACTTTTTTAAAAAACCTATTAAAAAAACCCATAACTTCCCCCTTATTACTATTTTCTATTTCACAAAATAAAAAATAGATTTTTCTTGCTCATCCACATTTACTCCTGGCGCGTATGTATGAACTTGTTGCAACACTTCTTCTATTAGCAACTCTAACTCCTGCACACTTTTTTCTGGATTCCCTATTAATGTGTCCGCCATACGTTCATATAATTTTTCAGGTTTAATAGTCATTCGTTCCACATTATTAGGCATCCATTTAAACGCTGGATGATGTACGTACATTTTATTCAAACCAAATAAAACACCGAATACGTTCCTTTGTACTTCGCAAATAACGTCATAAAGCATAAGCCAATCTTTCCGTTTTAAAAGCGCCTTTCGATTGTGCCAACGATTACTTAACCATAGATTTTCTGAAATCATCAGTTTTGCTAGTTCATCTGGATATGCCGCTACTTTTTCTTTTAATTCATTCACTTTCCCTTCTCCATACAAACTAACACCATCATGAATGGATGATACAATACATTGTTTTTCATAATTTATATCATATTGATCCACCACATCCGAAATTACTTTCTCTACTGTCTCTGTTAAAAAGTTACTAATCTCTAATTTAATTCCCTCTTTCGTTAAATACGTTTCCGACCATTCTTCTTCCTCATACGGATGATACGATAATATTTTCCCATCAATATGATAAATAGGGGCCCTACGATCCTCATCTTCCGGCGGTGTTGACCATAAAATATGTAATTCTATATCTGAATGTTCATCTTCAAGCTTTCTAGCTACTGAACCCGCTAAAATAATAGCTTCTACTTTCGGATTTTGCCTATAAATCTCTGACATCTCTATCGCTCTCTCTTTTAATCCCATTTCATTTCCCCCTAAAATTGCAGTAATCCCCTATATTTCATTTATCTATTTCGATATTACAGCTTGCATTACCTTTTCAAATTCCTACTTAATCATATTTCTATCCAATAGCGCTGAATAACTTCACCAGTACGAGAAGAAACTACTTCATTTTCTAACACACCTCCAACCTTTTGAATCGTTTTAGCAGAACCGATATTGGATTTATCGCAAGTTATTAATACTTTCTGCAATCCTAATTTTTGCGCTTCAGCTAATGCAAGTTGTAGTTGTTTCGTAGCGTAACCGTGGCGACGTTTATTCGGATGGACACTATATCCAATATGACCGCTTTCCCGTAATAATTCTGGATTTAATCTATGTCTAATATTCACAAAACCTATAAGTTCCCCTTTTTCAAAACTTAAAAACTGACTAGATGGCACTCGATTAGCTAGTAAATTTTCTCCTAGTTCTTGTTTACTCACTTTTTCAAACCATTCATCAAGAGAATCAAAGTTTTGTAAAGAACTACTTCCATGTGGTTGTTCCCCTGAGTGTAAAAACGCTTGTCTATACGCCGTAATACGCTCACTATATTCATGGATTGGTTTTAATAGTTTCATTGTTCTTCTCCCCCTCTTCATTCGATAAAACAAACACCTTAATAGCAGCTATTCACTATTAAGGTGTTTCTATCCTTTTTATTCAAATAACCCCATGCTCAAATAACGTTCACCTGTATCAGGCGCAATACATAAAACTTTTTTACCAACGCCTAGACGTTTCGCTATCATGATTGCAGCGTAAACAGATGCTCCAGAAGATGGCCCAACTAATAATCCTTCTTGTCTAGCTAAGTTTCTCATTGTCGTTAAAGCCTCTTCGTCTGCAATTTGAATAATTTCGTTATACACTTCTGTATTTAAGTTTTTCGGAATAAATCCTGGGCTTGTTCCTACTAGTTTATGAGGACCTGGTACACCACCGGATAAAACGGGAGATCCTTTCGGTTCCACTACTGCAATATATAAGTTTGGCAATTTCTCTTTTAACGTTTCACCAGTCCCTGTAATCGTTCCGCCTGTTCCTGCCGTTGCAACAAAAGCATCAAGCTCTCCCTCCATTTGTTCGTAAATTTCAAGTGCAGTCGTATAACGGTGAATATTCGGATTAGCTGGATTTTCAAATTGTTGCGGGATAAAACTATTCGGTATTTGTTTTTGCAGTTCTAACGCCTTCGCAATTGCTCCTGGCATTCTTTGTTCTGCTGGTGTTAAAACTACTTCTGCCCCGTATGCTTTCAATAAATTAATACGCTCTTTTGACATATTGTCTGGCATAATTAAAATCGCTTTATACCCTTTAGCTGCTGCGTTCATCGCTAAACCAATTCCTGTATTCCCGCTTGTCGGTTCAATAATTGTATCCCCTGGTTTAATGAGACCATTTTCTTCTGCAACGTGAAGTAAATTATAAGCAGCACGGTCTTTCACACTACGTGATGGATTAAACATTTCTAGTTTCACATACACGTCCGCTGCGTCTTCTGGAATAAATTTAGATAATCGGACGACAGGTGTATCTCCTATTAATTCTGTTACGTTTTCACATAATTTCATAGTGCATCCCCTATTCTATCGTTTTCTTATCACTTGGTAATAACCATGAAGTAAGTCCAATTAACGGTAAACAACTACATAATATCATAATGAATTGAAGGCTATATATATCAGCTAACTTTCCTAGTACTACAGCACCTAGAGCACCAAGGCCGAACGCAAGACCTACAATTAGACCTGATACCATCCCTACTTTTCCCGGAACAAGCTCTTGCGCGTATACAACAATTACACTAAAACTACTTGAACTAATAAAACCGATACATAAAAATAAAGGTACGACCCACACAAGTGAGACATGTGGTAATAACAGCGCAAGTGGCGCTGAACCTAACATTGAAAATACGATGATGTTTTTCTTACCAAATCGATCTGCTAACGGTCCCCCGAAGAAAGTGCCTAACACACCAGCAATCATAAATGCGAATACGAAATACTGGGCATTTTTTATAGATAAACCATAATGCTCAATTAAGTAAAATTGATAGAAATTCCCGATACCGGCACCGTACCAAGAGCGCACAAAAGTAAGAAAAACAAGAAGTATAATAACAAATTTAATGTGTGTACTTACAATTGCATTTTCCGCCTCAAGCGCAGCTCTCTTCTTCCTTCTTACAGCGCCGGTTGCTAATTCATTTTTGTACCAATTCGATACGAAAATTAATAATGCAATTCCTACTGCTGCAAATGCTGTAAAACCTAATGAACCAATTTGACCGAGTGGAACGAAAATTAGCGCTGTAAAAATAGGAGCTAAAGAATTCCCCGTGTTTCCCCCAACTTGATAAATCGCTTGCGCTAACCCTCGTTTTGCACCTGCCGCCATATACGCAACACGAGCGCCTTCTGGATGAAAGACTGCGGAACCTAAGCCAATAAATAAAACAGAAATAATAACAATAATAAAGTTTGGTGCAAACGCGAGTCCAATCATTCCAAGCATACTTGAAAACATACCGAGTGGTAATAAAAATGGTGACGGCTTCTTATCTGAATACATACCAAACACCGGTTGCATAATCGATGACGTCATATTTAACGCAAACGCAATCCACCCTACTTGCATATAGGATAAATTCATCGTTTTTTCCAAAATAGGAAACAACGCCGGCACAACTGCTTGCATTGAATCATTTAAAAAATGTCCGAAACTAATCGCAAATAATATTCGATATATTGTCGGTGTTTCTACTGTGTTTTTTTGTGAAACTGCCTGCATATGTGAATCGCTCCTTTCTGTACAAAATATATATTTATTACAGTAGGTGTAATAAATTCTGACTTTTGAAACATTTCTATTCTATACTGCTTTCATTTCTTTTTCCAGAAATATAACTTAACTCCCATCATTGACTTGCATCCTTGTAACTTTCAGCAGTAAAACATTATAGAAAAAGGCAACCCAATCACAAACTGGGTTGCCTCTTACATTAAATTGCAAAACGCTTATACTTCTCGTAATCGCTCGTCTTACATTCCACTTCTAGTTTCGTACCTTCATTTTCATAACTCGTTGATAAAACGTGCGCATGATTATTGAAATACGAAACTACCTGTCCTTGATCGTACGGAATTAACATTTCACATTTCGTATATTCTTTATAAATATGGGAACGAATCATTTCTACAAGCTCTTCAATTCCAACATGTTTCTTCGCAGATAAATACACGCGGTCTTCTTGTACTTTCGGAATTTCAACATCCACCATATCTGATTTGTTATAAGCATAGATCGTTGGAATATTTTCTACTCCAATTTTCTTTAACGTTTCATTTGTAATATCAATTAATTGTTCATAATTTGGATTTGCGTAATCTACGACGTGAATAAGTAAATCTGCTTCCGCTACTTCTTCTAACGTTGAACGGAACGCCTTCACAAGATGATGTGGTAATTTACTTACAAATCCAACTGTATCCGTTAATAAAAATGATTTATTATCTGGCAAATCAATATTTCGTACAGATGTTTCTAACGTCGCAAATAACATATCTTTTTCAAATACTTGTTTTTCTTCTGTACCATTATAAATTTCAAGCATTGCATTCATCGTCGTTGATTTTCCTGCGTTCGTATAGCCTACTAATGCTACAACAGGTATTTCATTTTTCTTACGTTGCTTTCGCTGCGTTTGACGCTGGGCAACGAGCGCTTCTAAATCTTTATTCAAAACTGAAATTTGTTCTTCAATTTTACGACGGTCTAACTCTAACTTCTTCTCACCGACACCTTTATTTTTCGTACCAACGCCGCCACTCTGTCTCCCTAACGATTCACGAAGACCGATTAAACGAGGCATCATATACTGAAGGTGTGCTACTTCTACTTGTAGCTGTGCTTCTTTCGTTTTCGCACGTTGCGCAAAAATATCTAAAATTAAAATGGTGCGATCAATTACCTTACAATCTAAATCCTCTTCTAAATTTCGAATTTGTGAAGGAGATAATTCATCATTAAAGATGACCATATTCGCATCTATTTCTTGTACATACGCTGCTACTTCTTCAATCTTTCCTTTTCCGATATAATGCGATGGATTTACTCGTTGTAAATTTTGCGTTACTTGCCCAATTACCTCTACATCACAAGCTTCCGCAAGATTTGTTAACTCTTCCATCGAATATGCAAAATCATCTTCATTACCTACATTTACTCCAACTAAAACTGCTCTTTGTAATACTTCTTCCATATATTTATTCCTCCATTTCGATTACGTAAAATAAAAAACACAGGTCGCTGCCTGTGTTTTCGTAAACGGATAAGGGTTCACCAAAGAAATAGAAGAAAGCTATGCTTTCATCCTATTTTATAGTCAAAAAGTCCCAAGATCGTATACGTATCCACAATAAGCGTTCACCTATACAATCCCATTCTATTTATAAAGGCAAAACAAAAAGAGGGCGTATTCGTCCCTCCCTCTTTTTCACATATAAGCTTAATAAAGGGTTCCTTTAAAATAGGCAGACCAATCCCGTTCACTCTGTACACAGACAGAGCCTTTGAGCGCTATTCAATTATTGGCACAAAGTATTGAGACGTAATCTGATTAAGATCAAAGGAAGCCCCTCCGTTCATTTTAAGTTACATAAAGTGTAGCATAAGTAATTCGCTTTCACAAGGTTTAACAACCTATATCACACTAAAGAAAATCGTTATTTTTTTACTTTAATCGTCATTTTTTGCGAGTTTTTCTCACAATAAAAATAACAAAAGCAATTATCAATTTTAGAAACTTCTCGTATATTATTTTTACAGCACTCGCCAAATTCCTTCATAGTAAGTTAAGTATTATCGTTTTAATACAACAAAAATCTATATTGACATTTTTATAACCTAATATTAGTATCAGGTTATAAAAATAAAAATTAGGAGATGTTCCTATGCATTCTAAATCTCGTATTACTGCAATTGGTACTTATGTTCCAGATCAAATATTGTCTAATAACGATTTAGAAAAGATGGTCCATACGAATGATGAATGGATTGTACAAAGAACAGGAATGAAGGAAAGAAGAATCGCTAGCGAAGAAGAATATTCCTCAAACTTAGCCATTAAAGCAATTAAAAATTTATGTACAACATATAAGAAAAACTTAGAAGATGTCGACTGTATCATTGTCGCTACTACTACTGCTGATTACGTTTTCCCTAGTGTTGCTTGCCAAATACAACAATACTTCAACATACCTCATACACTAGCTTTTGATTTAAATGCAACTTGTGCTGGTTTTACATATGGACTACACGTCGGTAATAGCTTAATCACTTCTGGATCACATGAAAAAATACTTGTCGTAGCGACAGAGACATTATCTAAAGTTACTGATTATACCGATAGAACGACCTGTATTTTATTCGGTGATGGTGCTGGAGCTATTTTATTAGAAAGAGATGAAGACACCCCAAGCTTTATCGCTGCTCACATGGGAACAAACGGTGATGGCGGCATTCATCTATATAGAACAAACTTATCTACTACTATGAATGGCACACCACTGCAAACAAATGAAAAAATCGTTCAAAATGGAAGAGAAGTATATAAATGGGCAACACGAACAGTGCCAAAAGGCATAAAAAATTTATTACATAACGCAAATATGCAAGGGGATGATATAGACTGGTTCATACCCCACAGCGCTAACTTACGAATGATTGAATCTATTTGCGAAAAATCTCAAATTCCAATACAAAAAACATTAACGAGCGTGGAATATATGGGGAATACCTCTTCAGTCACCATTCCACTCGCTCTAGATTTAGCTATAAAAGAAGGAAAGTTAAATAATGGAGACACACTTTTACTATACGGATTCGGTGGTGGTCTTACACATTTAGGGCTTATTGTAGAGTGGAATTTAATTTAAGTGTATAAAAAGAGGCTCTAGTCAGTAACTAGAACCTCTTTTTCATTTAATTTCTTGCCCCTTTTCGAGACCATATCACAACAGGAATAAGTAATAACGCTAACACGCCTCCAGCCAATGACAATGCCGCATAACTTGAATTCGCTACTACCATACCTGACATCGCTCCACCAGAAGCTCCAGCTAGCGCAATAAAAACATCTATTTTCCCTTGTGTTTTAGCACGTGTAGACGGTGTTGTGGAATCAACGATTTGTGCTGTACCACTAATCAATCCGAGGTTCCATCCTAGCCCAAGTAAAGACAGAGCAACGATTAATAGTAATAAAGAATCACTTGGCGCTATCGCAGCTATGACACCCGCTGCAAGTAAAATCACTCCACCAGCTATGCTCATTGTAGTTCGGCCAATTTTATCAATTAACATTCCTGTAACGAGAGATGGAAGATACATTGCACCTACATGAAAACCTATCACAAGTCCTACTGCACTTAAACCGTGACCGTGGTGTCCCATATGAACTGGCGTCATCGTCATAATCGCAACCATCACGATTTGCGTAAGTATCATTACGATTGCTCCAACTGTAATACCTCGTTTATTTTCTTTCGCTTCGTCTGTTATTGGTTGTCCTTTATATGTATGTTCCTGTTTATATCTTTCTATTATGTTAGCAATAATTAACGGATCTGGACGAAGCATAACAAAAAGAACTAGACCCGCCAGTATAAATGCTGCTGCCGATAGTATGAACGGACCTGCAAGTTTAGGAACTCCAATTGAATGCGCAAAACTACCCATTACTCCTACTAAATTTGGTCCTGCAACTGCACCGAAAGTCGTCATTACCATCGTAATACTAACAGCCGTTGCTCTCTGCTTCTTATCTGCTAAATCTGTACCTGCATAACGAGCTTGTAGATTCGTGGCTGTACCGGCACCATATATGAGTAAAGAAATAAGTAAAAGAATAATGCTATTCGTTAAAGCTGCCATTACAACACCAATTGCTCCAAATCCACCTACTATAAACCCTGTTGCAAGACCTATCCGGCGTCCATATCGTTGCGAAAGCTTCCCTACTATGAAAGCTGCTAATGCCGATCCCAATGTAAACATAGCAGTTGGTAATCCTGCAAATGCATCTGTTCCAAGCATTTGCTGCGCAAGAAGTGCTCCCACTGTAATACCAGCAGCTAGTCCTGCACCGCCAAACATTTGTGAAATGCTGACGATTATTAACGTTCGTTTGTATAGTTTTTGTTGCTCTTCTTCTGTGTACACATAATTATCTATTAAAGCCCCTGCCTTATCTAGCAATTCCCCATCCTCCTTTTAAAATTAATCCCCCTTGTTAATGTACTATGTATAACGTTACATATTCAATGGCATTTTCCATTCATCCCTTTCATTCTAAAAAACTTTCTAATCATACTCGACTTATCCCATGCTATATTAAAAATACTACTATTCACAATATGCAAGGAGAAAACAATGAAAAAACAGGCTAATAGCAGCCTGTTTCCCTTTACACTTCTTCTACTATCCTTCCCCTTCTCTTTTTACTCAAAGCTCTTCCTTCCCAAAACAACAAACTTACGAAAGCACAAATTAAAATAATTGGCACACTTGCTTTATATAAATCTGTAAAACTCATTGCCATCTGATTCTTGGCATAATGATTCACATCATTCGAAAATGTGAGTACCTCTTTCTTTATACTTTCCTCTTGTTTTTCAACTTCTTTTGTTACTTGCCTCATAACTTCTTCTCTTTTTACATCCCTATATTCTACTGGAACTTTTCTTAATATTTCATCCGTCTTGTCGCGAATCAATTCTTCCTTTTTCTCTTTACTTAATCCCATTGTCATTGCATTTTGTTTCTTATTTATATTCGACTCTAAACTTTGATTCTCTATTTTTTCTTTAGTCATTTGTAAAATTTCAGTTTGCTCAGTACTATTCACATGAATATTCCGCACCTTTTCTTCTGCATAATGATATACTTTTTCTTTATTTATAGTTAAATTATGAGTTAAGTTAGAGACAAATATTGCGACCGCCAATACAATTCCAACCTGTCGTAACATTGATACAACACTTTGAGAAGCAGTTAATAATTCTCCTTCAAACGAAGACGCACTTAAAACTGTAATTGGCCCCACTACTAAGCCATATCCGACACCTAATATCATACATGGAATAATAATTTCTATATTTGTTGAATGAACATCAATCATTTGCAACCAATAGTAGGAAAGCCCCATAACAAGAAATCCTGACAAAATAATAGTTACTTTTCCGAGTTTTTTAATTAAAGTTGCTGCAACTGGTGAGACAAAAAATATCATCGCTGAAATAGGTGTCACTAAAAAAGCCGCTTCAATTTCCGTTCGACCTTGTAGTTTCGTCAAGAACGTTGGAAGCAATACAGTAACTCCAATTAAAAATAAATTACTCAATATAACAACGATTGACGCTCCGACAAACATTCGATCTTGAAATAACTTTAAATTCACCATTGGGTTATGAATCTTTCGTTCTACTAAAATAAATAGAATAAGAGAAATAGTGCTAATTGCATAACAAGACAAAGCAATATTACTTTGCCATCCCCATGTATTACCTTTTACTAATATGAGAGTAAATGAAAAAATTGCTGTGCTACTTAATAGTAGTCCTATCCAATCTATTTTTGAGATAATACGTTCTTCATTTTTTATTTGTAGCATGATGCAACATAACACGATTCCTATTATACAAACCGGAACATTAACGAAGAACACCCATCTCCATCCTAAATTTTGCGTAATAATTCCACCTATTACTGGCCCCATAGCAGCTGACAATCCTTGTGTTACTCCTAAAATCGCAAGTGCAACATGCCTTTTAGCTAACGGCATAGCTGATACACCAATTACCATACTTGTTGGAAATAAAATTGCTGCCCCAATACTTTGTATAAAACGAGAAAAAATAAGAAAATCACCTGTATTAGCAAAAGCGCAAAGTACCGATCCACCCCCAAAAATCACCAGACCAAGAATATACATCTTTGCTTTTCCAAAGATATCAGCTATCCGCCCTAACGGAATGGCAAGTACTGCAATCGTCATTGTATAAACATTTAATACCCAAGACATCTTTTCTAATGAAGTATTTACACTCGATTGTATTACCGGTAAAGCTATATTCATAATTGTCGTATCAATCATACAAAGAAAGATACCTAGACACATTAAAAAGACAATCTTAATACCCTTTGATTGCTCCATCTTTATATACCCCTTTATTTATTGTGAATGCGTTTTTCATTCTTCTGTTTTATTGTTTTCTTTCGCCTCTAACTCTTCTAATTTTTTCTTCAAAGTCTCCACTTGTGCACTATACGATGCAATACCTACATCTAGTGAAATTTCTTCGACGAAAGTAATACCTACTCTCCACTTTTCATATTTCAATCGAAGATCTGCAATGTACGCTTCTTTTCTTTCAATTTCATCTTTAATCCATTTTTTTATTGTTACATCATCACTATAGTTGCCAAAATACATTCTCATTAAAAAATCCGAACGTAAAACATCCTTCTCTATAGGCGTCTGCATGTATTGATAAAACTCTTCACGTCCTTCATCCGTAATAAAGTACATTTTCTTATTTGGCTTCCCCTCTTGCATGACAACCTCTTTTTTTATTTTCCCTTCATTCTCCAATTGTCGTAACGTTGGATAAATCATTCCAAAACTTCCATCAAAAAAATGAGTAAATACGTCTTCAAACACAATTTTAATATCGTAACCAGACAATTCCTTTTCCATTAATAAACCTAAAACAACATCTCTTCCCTTCAAAGTAAAACCCCCACATAGTATATAATCAATAATCATATTAACATTGTTAATATGATTATTGATTATATACCTTATTCTGTTAATTGTAAAATGTTTCTAAATAAAAAAGCCCCATAATTTGGTTTCACCAATTCACAGGGCCATTTTCTTATTTACTCTTTAACACCTACACCTTGCAAAACTTCAATATCCTCTTTCATTTCATAATAATAAGAAGGCAATTCTATACCATGTTCTAAGAAATAATCCTCAATGAATGAAATAATAATTTTTAACGTTTTCACACGAGCATACAATTTATCGTTACTTTCAATAATATGCCACTTTGCATTTGGCTTACTTGTTTTTTCAAACATGTCTTCCATTGCTTCAACATACTCATCCCATTTTTCACGATTACGCCAATCTTCGTCTGTAATTTTCCATCTTTTCAAAGGATTTTTCTCTCTATCTTTGAATCTCTTTAACTGTTCCTCTTTACTTATATGGTAGAAGAACTTCCCTATTATGTAATGGTCATCTGTTAGTAGTTTTTCAAAATCATTAATCTCATCATATGCTCTCATCCACTCTTCCTTTGTAGCAAATCCTTCAACACGCTCAACTAACACACGACCGTACCATGAGCGATCAAAAATGGTGATTTGCCCGTACTGTGGAATTTTGCGCCAGAAACGTTGCAAATAATGGTAACGTTTCTCATGAGGTGCAGGCGCTCCAATTGGATTTACTTGGAACCCACGCGGGTCAAGATGTTCCGTCACCCGCTTAATTGCCCCACCTTTACCAGCCGCATCCCATCCTTCCATAACAAGCATAACCGCGATTTTTTCTTCTTTCAAAATTTGCTGTAATGCTAATAAGCGCCTTTGATATTTTTCTAATTTCTTATTGTACTTAGATTTTGATTCAATTTTTTTCGTTAAGTCTACTTTAGCAAGATGTCCATTTTCCATAAAACAAATCCCCCTTGTTGTATGACAATGTTATTTTAACATATTTTTGGTAATTTTTTCATATCCTAAAAAAACTGTGTAGAAACATCTCTACACAGCTTCCTTCTCTAATTTCACATATATAAGCACATTTAACTACATTAAAATAAATAATTTATACTGAACTCTTAGTATATTCTTTTTATTAAAACGTAAAAATAGTCCTTTTAAAAAGGGCAGCAATCTAAGTATAGAAAAACAAATTTATTCTTTTTTACTACATACGTAATTATGCCGGCTATAAGAGTATTGAATAAGATATTGATTCACTACTCTTATAGCCACTTTACATTATATGGTATATTTACTCGTAAAAAGAAGATAATAACAAGTAAATCCATTAAAGAATGGGAGCTCTAAAAAAATGAAACGAAAAATATTAACTCTCTTTACACTTTTATGCTTAGCACTACCAATACAAGCTAGTGCTTACACATTTCAGTCACTACCGATTGCGTCAAAGTCTAAACAATGGTATGTCGAAATTGATAAATCTCATAACTCAAACAAGCAAGCAATCCAGCCAAAGCAAGGTGTATTTGATACGTATAGTTTACTCGTAAAAAACATCGGTCATGATGTATCAAACGTATCTGTGGAAATACTTGATAACAACCCTACCTCTAAAGCTACCTTTAAACCTACTACACCTAATGAAAATATTTCTAAAAGTCATACAAGCTTTGACTACATGGTATTCCCATTAGACTTTAATAGTCATAATTTTAAAGTTGTAATCACTTGGGAAGAAAAGAATTTCTCTTACAATGGCCATCCGGTAAATGAAGGTAAAAAAATGAAACAAACATTTGTATTTAATGAAGACTAAGTCCTAATTTCTTTAGGGCTTAGTCTTTCTTATGGATACCAATCGATACAGCACTAAAGCTTCCTATGCAAGATTGGTTTAAAGAAAGATTCCCATTATTTTTTGAAAAAGGCACCTTTGAAATTCAACGTGTTTGGGATAATGAGCTAGATAAACAAGTTGCTATAACAATTACACATACGTAAAAAAGCTTGGAATCTCTCCAAGCTTTTCTTACTTCTCCTGTACTTTCTTAATCTTATAATCAATTTCTAAAAACTTAACTCCAAATATCCACATTCTATGATTAGCTTCTAGTATGTGATCCGTGCGCTCTTTTATAATAAAAGTCTCTGCTAACGGTAAACGGATTGTCAAGAACCGAGTATGTAAATAAATCCCCTCATCTCCCTGACCATTTTCTCTTAACTTACTAGTAATAATTAAATCATGACTATCATTATATAGTTTCAAAATACCAGTCATATTCGAATAAGGTAAAGGTAAGGCGATATTCATATATGTCTCATTCTTATTTGTATGCTTTGAATAAAGAGCTACAAAAATAGATTTACCTGCTTCATTTTTTCTTAGCCAAGCCCTTACATTCTCTCTTCCATCTTTCTCATCTATGACACTAATGATAGAGCCATGCATCGTTTCCCAATTGCCGCCCATTCCTAAATGTATTTGTTCTACACGCTTACTCATTTTCTCATAGCAAAGTGCGAACGGACGGAACCAACGAGCCCATTTAATATTCGATTGCAATTCATACTCTACTGTATTTTCATAAAAATGAATAATACTTAAAGGAACCTTCGTCACATCAAATGCCTCACTATGAAAGTCATTTACTTTATCAACTAAACCGTTGTATTCCTTACTGTCTACTAAATTGCTGCTATATAAATAAGCCTCACCAATTGCCACATTTCCTCTTAACTTACTCATTGGTTTCCCATAGTATTTATAATTCGGAACACTCTTTTCAATCACCCAGCCGATAAATGCCGGTAACGCTACTCCAATTCCGTTGACAACACCATGAATCCAAACCATTTGAGCAATTGTAATCGTCAAGACATGCTTCAAATTCCCGTATGAATATATAAGTGAGAACATAATTGTAACCATGAGTGTACTAGACGAAACGATTAGAAGAATCTTTGCACTGATAGCATTAAATTTTGCTCTCCAAACGTAAAATCCATACCCATAAATTGCACATAAATATAGGAACACTGCAAAAAATTCAAATATTCTTGAGTATGTAATTCCTATTGCAACTGTCATAGGTGAAATCATGATGATAAACATAATAACATCATACACTTCACTTCTCTTTTCTCTTTTTCTCCCTATTAAACCAGCTGATAATGGCAATAGAAACGCCGAGTAATGAAAATGTGCAGCTGTGAGTAAAACAATGTCAGAGCTAAAATGCATAATTGAAAGTTTTGCTACTGAAGCAGAAAACCAAAAACCACCTAAAAACAAATAAATAAACGCACTATCTATGGCGATCTCTTCTAACGGCTTCCATCCTCTTTCTAGCAATCTACTTACACCAAATAACGCAACAATTCCTGTATATACAAACCAAACTAGCGCAAATACATATTGATTTGTGACGAAAGCTAGCATTGCACAAATTGCTGCGATTGGATATAAAAATGATACGGATTTATAAAATAATAATTGCGATCCATCTCTTTTTCTTTTATCAATAATACAAAATGACATTGGTATAAATAATAAAACAGATAATAATATAATTGCTTCAACAGGATTTATATTCGACCACTCACATATTAGAAAAACAACATAGCAAGCAAGCCCAAATATTATATTTTTCATATCGTTTATTTCCTTTCCACAAATGTTCCCTTATATGAAAAAAGCGATCCAATTAACGGGTTTCGTACTTGTACATGAATTCGGAAACATTGTAGTTCATCATCATAACTTTCAACAATTTTTGCTTCACCATACAAAAATTTTGGTAACGGCATTTTTCTTCCAAACATATAAAACCATTGTTTCTTTGAAGAAATATGCATTGCCCCTAACTCATCGATATGAAAATGCAGTGTAGAGACGAGTAAATGTGGTTCACCAAAATAATCTACAATTTCATTTTCGTTTTCATCAAACTGCATAACTGCATTAAAATATCTTTTCTTATTTCACCTATTGATTCCCCTTCTCCAACTATTTCAAGCCCAAATCCAATCTTTGTTTTATACAAAAACTTCTGTGGTTCTCCTTCTTTTTTCTCTAAATACGAAATTTCAGTAAAGCGAGCATCCCACTCTGTATGTATATCTGGTTCTTGCGTATATTCCCATAATTTTTCCATCGTCGTGTTCATTTTTGTCGCAACATAAATAGGCTGTTTCCTTTTCATTCTCCCCACCTCCTATGCACTATAAGTTTAATGTACATGCAATGAATTTATTTTGCTACATTTTTCACAAACTTCCTCAAAAAAAGAAAGAATTTTTAAAATATATATAAAACACTTGATTCCACGAAAAATTTAAATTATTATAAAACAAATGTTACCAACAACTTCATAAATCAAACACTCTCGCCTAAAACGTGAGATAGAGGTTGCGATACTTATGAGTATTCTAATGGAGACACAGAGATGTCTATGAACTTAGATGAAAGGAAGTATTGCCGAAATTGATAAATTTCTCTGCATTTATCAATTGGGGCTGTTTTCGAATAGAAACAGAACTGTCATATGTACAGACGTGTACGTATGAAGAGCTATCTACAAAAAAGAGATATCATTTTTTTATGATATTCCTTTTTTGGCGGTTTTTTTATTAGCTCCGTTTTCTGTTTCCCTTTTCCTGTAACAGCACCATCCTCACTTATTTGAGATGGTGTTTTTTGTTTGTCTTTCTGGTAACTACAGGAGTATTGGGATTTATATATTTCCTAATCTATTCTTAAAAATAGACGAAAGAAGGAATTTGTAATGGAAACAATTGTTCAAAAATTTGGTGGCACTTCTGTCGGAAGCGTCGAACGCATTCAACATGTAGCAAATTTAATTATTGAAGAATATGAACGAGGTCATAGCATTGTCTCTGTCGTTTCAGCAATGGGAAAAAGCACAGATGAACTTGTCGCACTCGCTAACGCTATCACAGAAAATCCAAGTAAACGTGAAATGGATATGCTTCTATCTACAGGAGAACAAGTAACTATTTCATTATTAACAATGGCACTGCAAGCAAAAGGCTATCATGCAATTTCATTAACAGGGTGGCAAGCAGGTATTACGACAGAATCTGTACATAGTAGTGCACGGATTACTGACATTCATACAGATCGTATTCAATCTTATCTTGCTGAAGGTACGATTGTTATCGTAGCTGGTTTCCAAGGTATAAGTGTAGAAAATGAAATTACAACGCTTGGCCGTGGTGGCTCTGATACGACTGCTGTCGCATTAGCTGCTGCACTTAAAGCAAAAAAATGTGATATTTATACGGATGTGACAGGTGTATATACGACGGACCCACGAGTTGTAAAAGATGCTTACAAATTAGACGAAATTTCTTATGACGAAATGTTAGAGCTTGCTAATCTCGGTGCTGGCGTATTACACCCGCGCGCTGTTGAGTTTGCTAAAAATCATAATGTAGTTTTAGAAGTTCGCTCAAGTATGGAACAAGAAAACGGAACAATTGTAAAAGGAGAATGTAACATGGAACAACAATCAATCGTTAAAGGTATTGCATTTGAGGATAACATTACACGTGTCACAATTAAAGGATTAGAACAAGGCTCGCTTTCAACAGTTTTCTCTACATTAGCAGCAGCACACATTAATGTAGATATCATCATTCAAAGTATTACAAATGAAGGAACTGTACACCTCTCCTTCTCCATTCATTCCAATGATTTAAGAGAAACTTTAGAAGTTTTGGAACAAAATCAAGAAACTCTTCACTATGAATCTGTAGAACATGAAAATCACTTAGCAAAAGTATCAATCGTAGGATCTGGCATGGTATCTAACCCAGGTGTCGCTGCAAATATGTTCACTACTTTAAAAGAAGAAGATATTCATATTAAAATGGTAAGTACATCAGAAATTAAAGTGTCTGTCGTTATTGACCGCCTTCATTTAGTAACAGGCGTTGAGGCGCTGCATCAATCATTTATGGCGAAAATTGAGCCTTTAGTGCAAATGAGCTAATCTGATATATTTAGTAATGCTAAAAAAATCATATTAATGTATTACCTTCCTATTAAATAAAAAGCTGTTCGTTAACACGATGCTATATGACATATTAAAAAACACCTTGTCACATTTTCCTATACTGTGACAAGGTGTTTTTGACTGAAAGGAATTTGTAACTACTTAGTAGTATAATTATGAGGATAATTAAATAATAGACTTTTATACATAAGGAGATAAGACTATGGCAAAAAACAAATTACTACGAATGGACAATGTCAGCATCGTTGTAGAATCCCTTGATAACGCAATCTCTTTCTTTGAGGAGATTGGCTTGAATCTCGAAGGTCGAGCCAATGTCGAAGGTGAATGGGCTGGTCGCGTAACTGGACTCGGTTCTCAGTGCGTAGAGATCGCTATGATGGTCACTCCAGATGGCCACAGCCGAATTGAACTTTCGCGATTTCTCACCCCACCTACTATATCAGATAACCGAAATGCTCCTGTAAACGCCCTCGGTTATCTACGCGTCATGTTCACCGTTGAAGACATTGACGAAATGGTATCGAGACTCACTAAGCATGGTGCAGAGCTCGTTGGTGAAGTAGTTCAGTATGAGAACTCGTATCGTCTCTGCTACATTCGTGGAGTCGAAGGAATTTTAATCGGTTTAGCGGAAGAACTCGGTAATAAATAAGTAATGTTTTATAAAAAAGAGGGAATAGCTCTATATTTAAGCTATTCCCTCACTTCTATTAAAACAGATGAATGTTTTCTTTTTTACAAGCTGCACGTAAATCGTCAGGCCATACAGAAGATTGAACTTCACCGATATGAGCTTTACGTAAGAAGTACATGCACATTCTTGATTGTCCAATACCACCGCCGATTGTTAATGGTAGTACGTCTTCTAGTATACCTTTATGGAAATCATACTCACGTTTGAAGTCTTCACCAGTTTTCGTTAACTGCTCATCAAGTGATTTACTATCAACACGAATTCCCATTGATGATAATTCAAATGAAGATTGTAGTACTGGGTGCCAGAATAAAATGTCACCGTTTAATTTCCAATCGTCATAATCAGCTGCGCGTCCGTCGTGCTTTTCACCTGAACGAAGTGCATCACCAATTCCGATAATGAAGACTGCACCGTGTTCTTTCGCAATTGCATGTTCACGATCTTTCGGTGTTAATTCTGGATATTTATCTTCTAATTCTTGAGAAGTAACGAAAACAATTTCTTCCGGTAAATACTTTCCAAGGAACGGATATTTTTCAAATAAGTGATCTTCTAAATCTTTGAATATTCCATAAATTGTTTGTACTGTTTTTTGTAAGTAATCGACAGTACGCCATTCTTTTTGAACGATTTTTTCCCAATCCCATTGGTCAACGTAAATGGAATGCGTTGCATCAAGTTCTTCATCACGACGAATCGCGTTCATGTTTGTATATAAACCTTCACCAGCTTCATATCCATATTCATGTAATGCAAATCGTTTCCATTTCGCTAGTGAATGAACAATTTCTAATTCTTCTCCTGAATGTAACATATCAAATTCAATTGGACGTTCTACACCGTTTAGGTGATCGTTTAATCCTGATTTTTTCGTTACGAATAATGGTGCAGATACGCGGAATAGTTCAAGGCGTTTTGCTAATTGGTCCTCGAAAAATGTTTTAACTTCCTTAATTGCAATTTGAGTCTCTCTTACTGTCATTAATGATTGATACATGGTGGTTTCCTCCTAAAATGTTTGGATGTTGTGAAAAGAAGCCAACAAAAAAAGCCCTTCTTTCCCAAAAAACTGGGACGAAAGGCTTTGGTTCCGCGGTACCACCCAAATTAGCAACAGAGGTTGCTCACTTATACAATACGGAGATGAAATATCTCGATACTGTTCTTCTTGTAACGGCGAAGTTCCCGGCTAAGTCTACTTTCCTATAAAGGATTTCGGTTAGCAACTCCAGGAGGTTCTTCATAATAGGCTTCGTATCAGGCTCACACCACCCCTGACTCGCTTAAACTACGTCCTACTACTACTCGTCCTTTCATAGTCGTTTTGTTGTCACATCTCTGAAACATTTTATTAATGATTATTCTATACAAAAAATAAAGAAAGTCAACAAAAAGTTTTAAAATATTTTTCAATTCTTTATTTTACGGCTTTATTGATTGTTGTTAATTTAACATCTTTACTTTTTCTGCCTCGTCAATCCAAAAAATGTTTCACTGACCGAAACTAACGTATACACAATAATTAATGTGATCGTTCGGAATATAGAATCCGCAGTATTTCTTATTATTTTCATTTTCTTTATAATTCCTTTCAGTTTACTTGCAATTTCATGATATACTATAGCATTCAAGCAGTTTATTTTTACTTAAAGCAATCATAGTCATTTATAAAGAGTATTTTCTAAATCATTGACTATTATCAAATAAGATTTTTAAATAACGGAGTGATCATATGAGTAAAACGAAGGCAAAACCGAAAAAAGGTGTAGGACAAGGTACAGGAAGTAAAGGATGGAACCGTTGGCAATCAAGTGCAAAGAAAAAGGCAGCTGCAAAGCCATACAAAAGTAAAGGTACAAAGAAGTAATTTAAATAACATTTGATTTCTTTACTTTGCACAAAACAAAATATAATTATTACAACAAAAAGCTATGCTTTCACATGTGAAAGCATAGCTTTTTCATATTAAATCATTAAAATATCTCGTATTTCTTCCTCCGTGATGGATGCTAATTTTTCTTCTCCCGGCTCAATCACTTCAGCAATTAAATTTTTCTTACTTTCTTGCAGTTCATGCATTTTCTCCTCAATTGTTCCGTGGGCTACTAGCTTTATAACTTGCACTGTATTTTTTTGCCCCATTCGATACGCTCTATCGGCCGCTTGTTGTTCAACAGCTGGATTCCACCATAAATCGTATAATATTACTGTATCTGCACCAGTTAAATTAAGTCCGGTACCACCAGCTTTTAAAGAAATGAGAAATAGATCCCCTTCTCCTTCGTTAAACCGATCGCACAGCTCTACACGTTCCTGCGCTGGTGTACTCCCGTCTAAATAAAAGTATGGAATTGCTTGGTGATTTAACTCACGACCAATAATGGAAAGCATCTTCGTAAATTGAGAAAAAATTAATATTCTCTTTCCTGTACTTCTACATTCCTCTAAAATCTCTAACAGTTGTTCAAATTTAGCTGAACTTCCTTTGTAATCATCAACAAATAAAGCAGGATGACAACAAATTTGTCGCAATCTCGTTAAACCAGCTAAAATTCTAATTTTATTTTTACGTAACGTATCTTTGTCTAAATGCTTTAACGTTTCTTCCCTGAGCTTCGCTAAATAAGCAGCATAGAGACTCTTTTGATCGGGTAATAACTCCGATGATTGTAAGTGCTCTATTTTCTCTGGCAACTCATTTAATACGTCCCCTTTTAATCGTCTTAATACGAATGGTTTCACTCGCTTCGCTATATCTTCACGCCTTAAATCACCGAACTCTTTTCTTCCTGGTAATAATTCTGGGAAGACGACATGGAAGATAGACCATAGCTCTTCTAATGAATTTTCTACAGGTGTACCCGTTAGCCCAAAACGGTATTCAGCTTGAATTGTTTTCACAGCTCTTGCCGTTTGCGTTGTAGGGTTTTTAAACGCCTGCGCTTCATCAAGGAATAGTGTATGAAATGGTCTTGCATATAATCTTATATCTCTTCTCAGTAATGGATATGACGTAATTACGACATCAAATTCCGTTATATCTTTCAAAATTTTCCGGCGCTCTGCTTGGTTTCCATCTGTAATAACTGCTCTAATATGCGGGGCGAATTTTTTCAATTCACTAACCCAATTATAAACAAGAGATGATGGTGAAACGACTAATATAGGTAGTTTCTTTTCTCGAATCTCAGGCAAAACAGAATCTATAAAAGCAATGCTTTGCAACGTTTTTCCAAGTCCCATATCATCTGCTAAAATACCGCCAAAACGGTAATGAGCAAGTGTTTTCATCCATTCGAACCCATATACTTGATACTTTCTCATTTCTGCATTTAAAGTATTTGGCACAGCAAAATTTAACTTTTTCGGGTTTTGAATGTTTTCTACTAACTCTTGAACAGAATCATCTAAACTTAAAACATTACCTTCATGAAGTCCGTTCATCCATTTTACACTCCGAATAAGTGGAACATTTACCTCTTCTCCATGTAAAAATTCTTTCCGAATACCTGATTCTTTTATAAACTGATTAATTTCATTAAACTCTTTACTCTCTAGCGATAAAAACGAACCATTCGCCAATCGATAATATTTACGTTTCTCTTCAAGGGCCGCTAATACACCTTTAATTTCTGCTTCTGGTATTCCTTTTATATCAAAACGAAATGACAACCAATCAATTCTTTCTTTTCTTCTCACTCTAATAAGAGGAACTGCATCCCCTTTACTAATTCGCAATTTGATTGCTGTAGTCGCATAAATATCAACTAAACCTTTTAATGTTGGCACGACGTGATATAAAAAATTATACTCAGCTTCTTCATTATGCATAAAGTAACCGCCTTCTGTTTTTGCAAAAGCACTTTCACTCATAATGTCTAAAATCTCTTTTTCCTTTTTCTCATCACGATTAAAAACAGACGGCTGTCCATCCTCTTCTAGCGGATTAATCATGACGTTCCCATAGTGAAATTCAAGACCTGCTAATAAGCGATTTTTCACGCGGTCTAAATACAATTTCGCTTTTAGCGAAGGTGTTTCAACACGATCCGATATTACTTCATCAATGTGTACAGTTCCGAGCTTCATTAATCCTGGTACAACTTTCGCGACGAAATGTTCCATCTTACTTTCTGGAATATAAAACTGATTACTATTTGAGCGACTCATCATCTTTTGTAATTCAATAAGTCGCATACAATCTTCAATGTGTAAGTGATATAATTTCCCATCGTAAAGTGCATTGTTATACATATCCATAACTTGTACACGATTTAAACCATCTATATGAAGTGTAAATCCGCCATTATTTCCCTTCGTAAATTCAAAGTGTAACGGCAACAACCCTTTTGAAACTTGTAATCCCTGAAACAGTTGTTCATTTTGTTTCAGCTGTACATATTCAACTTTAGAAAGTGAAGAGAGCATATCTTTCCATGAAGCTGGTGGTATAAATATCATACTTTCATCTTGTTTCGCATGTACTTCTAGCGTATCTTCATACATTTTTTCGTTATGATACATTTTAATGAGCTGCTGAATAATCGCATCCGTTTCTTGTTTAAAACTATGTACATCTGGTGTATATGTAAATTCATTTGAACAATGAAAAGATTCCCTTTTCTCCACCTTAGAAAGAAATTCTCTAATATGATTTATGAAATACACTTTGGCAAGTTTCAATTGAATTCCAAGAAGAGCCCCACCACTTCTCGTAGCTACTGGTGTACATATAAACTCAATATCTAATATTTCACGTGTATCAAAACGGTGTTGTTTACTTTTTGGCCTCAGTGGTTTGTCTGCAAACAGCTGAAACATACCACTTGTCAATTGATCATTTCTGCTACTAGTGGAGCTCATTCTACCTGTTTGTTGATTATAGTTTATTTGTATTAATACTGCTGCAACATGTTGACAGTACGTTTGAAAAGACGCTAATGAAGGACAACTACATTTTGCAACAACATCACCCTTTTTGGCTTTTGCTACTGTAACATGGAAATCCTCGTTCCCTTTTACTGTCGCCTCACAAATTTCTTTATTTTCATCGTACTGATCTATTATCACTTTATTTGATTTATAATAGGCTTCACCTCTTTTATATGAGGTCTCTCCGCACACTTCTTTAATAATCGATTTATTCAATGTGAAACTCATTGCTTTGACACTTCCTTAATATAAAACCATTTTCTCTTACTTAACATTTTACATGCTCCACGAGAAAATATAAAATGTTGATTTAACAAAAGAAGATGCTTATTTATAAGCATCTTCTTCACTCTATCTCCATCAACCTCTTCGCCTCAAAATACAACACTTGAATAAACTTTTTCGTATTAATTCGCGTATGACCAGAAGATGCGAGTTCATCTTTCATCATTTCTGTCATCCGTTTTCTAACTACGGTAAAATCGAAAAATTTTGGAGCATAGCTTTCAAATTTTGGATTTGAAAAGTCTGTTAATCCTAAAGAAGCCAAATGATTTAACGACTGATAAATAGCTCGACGTACTCTTTGTTCAGACGCTTTTTTCTCTTTATCAATATCCGCCTCTAAAGCTAAATCCCCTAATTTTCTTATCGTAATATGATGGAAAATTTCTTTTAACGCAGGAAAGCCAAACTCAAATGTCTGTGCCTTTTCTTGACCATATAAATATTCCAGCATACTAAGTAAATCTTTACTTCCATTCTCTCCCGCAATACCGAGTTCTGATAGTAAAAAGCGCCCTAAATCCCCTATCTTTTTTCCTTCTTGCACTGGTTCAGTACGCAATTGCGGTTTTTCCCACTGAAACACGTTATTCAATGATTTTTGAATATCGTGTATAGAACGCTCCAATCTAATACGCTCCATCACTTTGCGTACAACAGATACAACTTCGATTTTATTTAATGGTTTTGTAATATAATATTCTACACCAAGTGTATATGCCTCACCTATAAGCTGCTTCGATTCCACTTGAGAAATCATAATGATTTTCCCCGTGAAAGTTGACGCAATGTGACGAACTGTTTCAATTCCGTCCCTCATCGGCATCAACAAATCAATAAATAAAATATCTACTTTTTTAAAATTTAGTTGATCCGCCTCAATAAAAGCTCCGTCATCCGCCTCACCAATTACTTCTCCAAGATCTCCATCTTCAATAATTTGCGAAAGCATCGAACGGAAAACTTCATCATCGTCTACGATATAATAAAACAAATCTATTCCCCTTCCCGCTTTAAACTACCCTCTGGTAAACAAACGATAAACTTACATCCTCTTTTATTTTCTCGGCCTTCTAATCTCACTTCTCCGCCTAGTTCTGTTACCATTTCATTTATGTAAGAAAGCCCAATACCAGTTGACGGTGTTCCCGTTTGATCATACTTAGAAGTAAATCCTGGCTTAAATACTAATTTCTTATATTTTTGTGCAATACCAGGTCCATCGTCAATTACTTCAAAAAATATATGTTGATCTCTTTTATATAGCTTAATAATAATGACACCTTTATCTTCAATTGCTTCAACTGCATTTGCAGCGAGGTTATTAAAAATTGATAGAACTGTATACACGTGGTATGCAGCATGCTCACCTTCTATATGTTTAGAAAAACGTATATCCTTTTCTAGCATTTCAGCATACTTCTCGTTTATTCTAACAATCATTTCTGCTAACTCATGTCCTTCTACATATTCAGCCACATTTTTATCTAATAACAGTTTAGATAATCCTGCAAATATCCTTTGATTATCCTTTTTTATTTCATGCACTTCCCCCGCTATTTTCAATGCTGTTTTACTACTTGAATCAGCGCTTACTTGTAAATTTCGATATAGTTGATATGCTTCTTGTGTAATTAACTCCGCATTTTGTAACGTCTTTTTCAAATGAACAGATTCCACATATAAATTAGAAAGATGCATTAACATATTTTCATTTTCTTTTCGAACTTGCGATTCTTTTAATTTCGTTTCATATAAATTCATCATATTTAAAAAACCAAGTGCAAAGAAACTACGAAAAATAGCAATAATGATGAGTTTATTTACTTCAGAAATCGTTATTATTGTACCTAGTACTAACATGTGATAAAACGCAAGTTCTGACATACTTGCAACAATTTCAATTGAAATTCCAAGGCATCCAATAATGATTGGTTTCTGATGGAACTTATTTACCCTGCAAAGCGAAAAAAAACTGCCATAAATAAAATAATAGAAGAACACAGGATAACGCAAATAAAATGATTCTGTCATATGAAATGAACCTTGCATGATCCAGTCAAGACATACTCGGAATAAGACTACAGATATACCAACAAGAATACCTGCAACTCCTGCTGGTACTCTTCTTAAAAATAATAATAAAAAGAAGAATAGCGGTGTACCGAAGCTAACTCGAAACGTATCATTAAAGGGATGAAAGTTCAGCTCCCCAGCAATCGGAACAACGACCATTAATATAATTAAAAGGGACATATCTTTCTTCCATAATTGATTCCAATTCAAAGGTGACACTTCCTATACTTTTTTTCAGTAGTAAAAGCGAAAGCCCGCTTATTGTTATAAACGGGCTTTTTTTCTATATTCTAACCTTTTCTACCGCTTTTATTTGGCGATACTCTGGCTTCCACATTGCTTCTTTCACTGCCATCTTGATATCGTTATCACTTAAGTTCACTCTTGCAACACCTTCTGCAACTGCAACTTTAGCTACTTCAATTGCAACCATTTCTGAGATATTACGTAATTCTTCGACCTCTGGTAAAATAGGTGCTCCTGGCTGACTTGTATCTACCATACTTGCAACTGCCTCAGCAGCTGCTGCGAACATTCCATCCGTCATGACACTTGCTCGTACTACAATTGTTCCAAGACCAAGACCTGGGAAAATAAGTGCATTATTTGATTGTCCAATCACATACGTTACACCGTTATATGTAACTGGTTCAAATGGACTTCCTGTTGCAACTAACGCTCTTCCTTCTGTCCACTCGATTAAATCTGCTGGTTTTGCTTCAGCAAGTGGCGTCGGATTCGACATTGGTAAAATAATTGGTCTTTCTACGTGAGAAGCCATTTCTTTAATAATCTCTTCTTTAAATGCACCTGCAACAGTAGATGTACCAATTAAAATTGTCGGTTTTACATGTTTCACAACTTCAGCAAGTCCGATCACATCATTTTCTTTCCACTCACTTACTTCTGCTTCTTTTCTTGCGTACGGAATTTGGAAATCAAGAAGATCTTCCATATTATCTGTAACTAACCCGTTACGATCAATACACCAGAAACGCTTATATGATTCTTCTTCAGATACGCCTACGCGGACCATCGCATCTCTAACTTGATCTGCGATACCGATTCCAGCCGTACCAGCACCAAATACAACAACGCGGTGTTCACTTAGCGGTACACCAGAAGCTTTCACTGCCGATAATACTGCCGCAAGTGAAACTGCACCTGTACCTTGAATATCATCATTAAACGTACAAACATCATGACGATATTTATCTAAAATTTTTCGTGCGTTACGAGAGCTAAAGTCTTCCCAATGTAAAAGTGCTTTCGGGAATTGTTTGTTTACCGCTTGTACAAACGTATCAATAAATTCATCGTAAGCTTCACCTGTTATACGAGGGTGACGATTTCCAATATAAAATGGATTGTTTAATAACTCCTCACGGTTTGTACCTACATCTAAAATTACCGGTAATACACGACTAGGATCGATTCCAACTGCAGCAGTGTAAACAGCTAATTTTCCGATTGCGATGTTAATACCACCAACGCCCCAGTCACCAATTCCTAATATGCCTTCTCCATCTGTTACAACGACTAAATCAATGTTCTCAGCTGTTGCACCGATATTCGTGAATGCTTCTTCGATACCTGATGGATCGTTAATTGATAAATAAACACCACGTGGTTTACGATATTCATGACTATATCTTTGAATTGCTACACCGACAGTTGGTGTATATACAATCGGTAACATTTCACGTAAATGATCTGTTAATATACGATAAAATAATACTTCATTTCGATCATGTAACGCAGTTAAGTATACATTCTTTAATAAATCATCCGGCTGAGAACTAAATTGTTCGTATGCTCGGCGTGCCTGTTCTTCTAACGTTAAAACCGCTGGCGGTAATAACCCTTTTAAACCTAACTCTTCTCTTTCATTTTGTGTGAAAGCTACCCCTTTATTTAAAAGTGGTGTTGATAATACTTCTGCTCCTCTTAATGTTGTTTCTAATGCACCATTAGAAGCTACTGTAAACTTGCTCATAACATCCCTACCTCTATTCATATATAGCATTTCTATATTGTAAACAAAAAAGAGGGGATTGTCCCCCTCTTCTTTTAATTTTTCTTTAAAAGAGTTGCTCCTGCAATCCCTGGGTGTGTCATTTCGAATGGATCTAGAATTAACTCTAAGTCTTCTTGTGACAATACACCATTTTTCACACAAAGTTCTCGAACGGATTGGCCTGTTGCAATTGCTTCTTTCGCAACGCGAGCTGCTGCTTCATAACCGATATGAGGGTTCACGGCTGTAATAATTCCTACACTTTTCTCAACATACTCTTTTAAGCGATCTTCATTCGCTTCAATTCCTTTTAAGCAATTATCTGTAAAGGCACGGAAACCGTTATTCATAATGCTAATCGATTGAAGTAAGTTGAAAACAAGTACTGGTTCCATAACGTTTAATTCTAATTGTCCTGCTTCTGAAGCAAGGCAAATTGTATGGTCATTACCAATTACTTGGAACGCAATTTGATTAATTACTTCTGGCATAACAGGGTTTACTTTCCCTGGCATAATAGATGAACCTGGTTGACGAGCTGGTAACATAATTTCCGCTAAGCCAACACGTGGACCTGATGCCATTAAGCGAAGGTCATTCGCGATTTTAGACATATTCATCATACATACTTTAAGCGCTGCAGATACTTCAGTATAAGCATCCGTATTTTGCGTCGCATCTACTAAATCTTCTGCACCAACAAGCGGTAATTCACTAATTGCAGCTAAATGTTTTACAACTGCTTCAATATATTCTGGATCTGCATTTAAGCCTGTACCAACTGCAGTTGCTCCCATGTTCACTTCATATAAGTGTTGACGTGATTGCTGAATGCGTTTCATATCACGTTCAAGTACACGTGAGTACGCTTTAAATTCTTGTCCAAGGCGAATTGGCACAGCGTCTTGTAAATGTGTACGTCCCATTTTAATCACATGATCGAACTGTTCGGCTTTTAATTCAAATACATCATGCATATAACCCATCGTTTGTAATAAGCCTTCTAATGCATTTAACGTTGCGATATGAATCGCCGTTGGGAATGCATCATTTGTTGATTGGGCCATATTTACATGACTATTTGGACTAATATAATGATAGTCTCCCTTTTCCATTCCTAATAATTCAAGAGCACGATTGGCAATGACTTCATTTGCATTCATGTTCATTGAAGTACCCGCTCCGCCTTGGATTGGATCTACGATGAAATGATCATGCCATTTTCCATCAAGAATTT
This sequence comes from Bacillus sp. RZ2MS9, assembly GCF_001816185.2. Lineage (NCBI taxonomy): Bacteria > Bacillati > Bacillota > Bacilli > Caryophanales > Bacillaceae > Bacillus > Bacillus sp. RZ2MS9. The sequence continues at coordinate 1,753,725 of NZ_CP049978.1, read as the reverse complement.
CTTGAGCAGCTTCTGCGATCGCACCGCCCTTGTTTAATTCCAATCTTCCTACATCTGTATTCGCAAGCGCTGCAGCTTTTTTTACAACTGCGAACGCTTTAATTAAACCTTCATGGATTTTGTATCCTGTAATTGGGAAGTTTTCAACTGCACGCATTGTTTGTACGCCGTAGTATGCATAGTTTGGTACTTCTTTTTCACCTAAAAAATCTTTTTCAATTCGAACACCATTTTTAACTTCAGTTAATGTTGCCATGATTATTCACTCCTTAACGATTTCTTATGCTGCTTTTGTTTCTTTGACTGTTTCTACATATTGTTTTGCTTTCTCATTATCGAATTCGCCTTCCCACTTCGACATAACAATGGCCGCTAATGCATTTCCTAATACATTGACAGATGAGCGAATCATATCTAAAATGCGGTCAATTCCCGCAATTAATGCGATACCTTCTAGTGGTAACCCCATTGAACCTAACGTTGCTAATACAACAACGAACGATGCACCTGGAACTCCCGCCATACCTTTGGATGTTAACATGAGAACGAATAATAACGTTATTTGCTCCGTTAGTGACATGTGCACACCGTACATTTGTGCAACAAACAATGCCGCTAACGCTTGATAAATAGCCGATCCAGTCAAGTTAAATGTATAACCTGTCGGAATTACGAAAGAGGCAACTGCCTTTGGACAACCGAACTCTTCCATTTTTCTCATTATATTAGGTAAAACAGCTTCTGAACTTGCTGTCGTAAATGAAAGAATCAATTCTTCTTTTAAAATTTTTATTAATGTAAAAATGTTTACTCCAACCATTCGTGCATTAATACCTAATACAATCACAACGAATAGTATAACAGTTACGTATACAGCTAGCACTAGTTTTCCTAGCGGAAGTAGTGTTGCTACACCAAATTTTGCAACCGTAACGGCAATTAATGCGAATACACCAAATGGTGCAAATTTCATAACTTGATTTGTAACCCAAAACATGGCTTCGAGTACGCCTTCAAAAAAGTTAAAGACAGGCTTTCCTTTTTCCCCAATTGCCGCAACTCCTAAGCCGAATAATACTGAGAAGAATATAATCGGTAATAGGTCACCTTGTGCAATCGATTCAAATACGTTTTTCGGTACAATGTGAACAATTGTCTCAGCAAAACCTTTCTTCTCTGTTGCATCTGCAGTTTGTTTATAAGAAGAAATATCACTTTGCTGTAAATTACTCATATCAACACCAGTACCTGGTTGGAATATATTCGCTGCAAGTAATCCCATTAAAATGGCAATCGTCGTAATAATTTCGAAATAAAGAATTGTCTTACCACCCAGTTTCCCAAGCTTCTTCATATCTCCTACACCAGCTACTGCAACAATTAATGCTGAAATAACAATTGGTACTACAATCATCTTAATTAAGTGAATAAATATATCCCCAATTGGTGTGATATAAGAAATCGCCGTTTTATTGCCATAAAAGACTGCCCCTACTACAATCCCTAAAACAAGCGCGACAAAAATTTGTGTTGCCAATCCGAATTTTTTCATTTATGTTCATCCCCTTCATGCGAACGCTTTCAATTTGAATTTATAAAAGCTACTCACACATCTTATAAGCGAACCTACAAAATCATACAAAAACCTACAAGTTCGTCACAAAAAATTCAAATATTTTTCTTCTTTTTTTCATTGACACCATTTTGTTAAAAAACGATAAAATAAACTTGATAAGTAATCAGATTGTTTCGTATAATCAAAAAGATATATACTTAAAACAAATCAAAATGAAAAGGAGTGGATGTTATGAAAAACTATACAAAGCAATTCGTCCTATCTTCTTCTTTTCTTTTTCATTTTCTTAAAAAGGAACAAAGGCATTCGCCTTTGTTCCTTTTTTATTGCGATCTATATAGGGGGAATTGTTATGAGGCCATATAAACGTGTCTTAATTAAATTAAGCGGCGGTGCACTTGCCGATCAAACTGGAAATAGCTTTAACTCCAAACGATTAGAACATATCGCAAACGAAATTTTATCCATTGTTGATTTAGGTATCGAAGTATCCATCGTCATCGGTGGCGGTAACATTTTTAGGGGGCATCTAGCTGAAGAGTGGGGAATTGATCGCGTAGAAGCTGATAATATCGGTACACTAGGTACAATCATTAACAGCTTAATGCTTCGCGGTGTTTTAACAAGTAAAACAAATAGAGAAGTACGCGTTATGACGTCCATTCCATTTAATGCAGTAGCTGAACCATACATTCGCTTACGTGCAGTCCACCATTTAGATAACGGCTATATCGTTATCTTTGGAGGCGGAAACGGGCAACCGTTCGTGACAACAGATTATCCAAGTGTACAAAGAGCCATCGAAATGAATAGTGATGCCATATTAGTCGCAAAACAAGGTGTCGACGGTGTTTTTACAAGTGATCCAAAGCATAACAAATCAGCAAAAATGTACAGCAAACTAAACTATAATGATGTCGTTAGACAAAATATACAAGTCATGGATCAAGCGGCATTACTGCTTGCCCGGGACTACAATTTACCAGCACATGTCTTTAACTTTGATGAGCCTGGAGTGATGAAAAAAATATGTTTAGGTGAACATGTGGGGACGTTGATTAATGATGATGTTACGATGCTTGTGCATGAAAAATAATGATTTCCCACCAAAAAGGGTGCCTTTTGTAGGCACCCTTTTCTAATCCATCATCACAAATAGAACTCAACCAATCCCGCCACTTTCTCCTTACAACGCTCCCAAAAAGATAACTTTTCAAAAAACTCTTTCGTCATTTCTTTCGAATCATGAAAATCCTCTGTTAACGCCTTATTAACTTGTCCTACAATAGGACCACCATAAATATAAAAATTCATTTCATCATTTATATTGAAGCTACGCGAAGTAAAGTTTGTTGTACCAATAACGGTTAATTCATTATCAATAAGCATTAATTTGCCATGGAACATTCCTTTTTTATACCCATATACAGTAATCCCATTATTAACAGCTTGACGTATGTATGGATACGCCGCTTCTTTTATAAGAGGTAGATCTGGTTTATATGACCAAAGTATTTTTACTGTAACACCACGCTTTTTTGCTGCGATTAAAGCATTCATGGATTCTTTATTTTTTGCTATAAAATACGGCGTTGCAATTACAATGGAGTGTTGAGCTTGTTTTATGAGCTCTATATATTTTTCAGCAACGTAATGCCCATTGTAACTAGTCATAGTATGTAATGTATTCCCTTTACTAGCTTTATTCGTACTCCTCTTTATCTCTTCTTTCGTATCTCGTTTCCAATCTAAAGCGAATTGCTGTTCTAAATCTTTTGCTCCTTCTCCTTTAAGCCGTACATGATAATCACGCCAATATCCAAATCGCTTATCTTTCCCTAAGTACTCATCTCCTATATTAAATCCGCCTGTATAGCCAATATCCCCATCAATCGTCGTAATACGGCGATGATTACGATGGTGAAGTGAATAAAATCCGAATGGCAATGCAGGTTTTCTACTATATGTAAAATGCACACCACTTTCCCGTAATTCATTTATCATCTTTCTTTCAAATGATAAATCATTAATGCGATCAACTGATAAATAGACGTTTACTCCTTCTTTTGCCTTCTCTTTTAATAAGTTTAAAAAAGTATGACTACTTTTATCATCCGACAAAATGAAGAAATAAGTGTAGATAGAGCTTTTCGCTTTTTTAATATCTTCAAATAGCTGCTCATATAATGATTTCCCTTCTACATATAATTGAAAATCACTATAATGAGGCGCATACTCTGTCGGCATGTTTTTTCCAGCTTCCATTTTCCTACCTAAGGTAACATCGATATGCATACAAATTACAATAAAAACGAAAATAGCAATAATAATAGAAGTAACTCTTAATATTTTTTTAATCATTTTGGTTTCCTTCCAATCATATTCCTTACTATTTCGTAGTGTTTCATTTAAATATGTTTTCATACGAAATGTATTTCTTATTTTTATTGATACTAAACAGTTAAAGGAGATATGAATATGAGAAAAAGAAAAACTCCTATTGTTTTTATCCCAGGTCTTTTCGGTTCAATGAGCAATATTATTATTCCCGGCACTGGTAATTGGAGTTTTGGACTTTCTGCATTTGTTTACGAACCATTCATCATGATGCTAGAAAGTATGGGCTACGAACGAAATAAAGACTTGTTCATCTGTTTTTATGACTGGCGGCAGCGTATTGTTCTTTCTACACAAAAATATTTATTACAAACGATTGCTTATGCTAAAAAGATTACAGGTTGCGATAAACTAAATTTAATTTGTCATAGTATGGGCGGCCTTCTTGGACGTTCTTACGTTCAAAGTGACGAATATAAAAATGATGTGAATCAACTTATAATACTCTGCACACCAAACGCTGGATCTCCACCAAATTATAGTTATTGGACTGGAGGCAGTCTCCCTATCCATGCCTCTTCTAAAATAAATATCGTTCATTTTTATATGGAACAATATATTTGTTACTTAAGCATCTTACATAAAATGAATAAAGTTGAGGCGATACACATTTACTTTCCAGGATTACAAGATGTTATTCCTTGTAAAGATTACGGAAATTATTTATTTATAAAATCCGACTCTTCTATTACATTTCTTCCTTATAGTAAGATGAAAACGAAAAACCCTTTCCTCGATATATTAAATACAAATAGATTTATTATACAAAAAAGAAATATTGAAACGACACTCATTGCCGGAGATGGAGAGGAAACAACTCAATATTTACAAGTCGTCCCTTCACATTCCAAACTGAAATGGACAGACGGCAAAGTCGTCGGTGATTTACTTACAAAACATGGTGACGGTAACGCTGTTCTACATAGCGTTTTTCTTCTAGAGGGAAATAAATATGTTTTGCATGCTTCACATAACGAAGTGCTCTACAAAAGCATTCCTATACTACAAAAGATACTCTAAGTTTCAAACAAAAAAGGTATGGCATTAAGCCACACCTTTTCACATTAAACAAAATTTCTCGCGTCATTATTTCTTCCAAACTTATAAATAGCAATTAAGAAGAATGCAATTGCGAAAGCGAATAAAATTAAAATGTTTAAATACAACTCCGAGAATGGTATTCCCTGCTGTAGTTTTGATATCGTATCTAACAACCAGCGCTGCGGAAGAAAATTAGCTACTTTTTGTACTGCACTTGGCATAATGTCATATGGGAAATAACATCCAGCAAGTAAGCATGTTGGTACAATAATCATATTTTGCATCGCATTTGCCGATGCTGAGTTTTTCGAAAAAGCTACAAGGACTAATGATATTCCAATTGCGATTAATGCAAATAGCATTAGTACGCCCATCATCACTATGAAAGGCATATTGATATTCGTATGAAAAACATTCGTTAGGAATAGGATTGTAATCAAAATTTGTACTGTTAGTATTATCATATTTACTCCGACATTAGATAATATAAACTTCTTCCCATCTATCGGCGTTGATAATAGTCTAAAGTACGTTCTATTCTCTTTTTCTTTTAAAATATGACCTGATAAGTTCGCTGCTGAAAACAGCATAAACATAATAAGGTAACCCATCGTTTGATTTGTCATATCTTTATTTTTCGAAGTATCTTCTAGTGTCTCAGTTTTCATTTTAAATGAACTTTTTTGATACCCTGCGTACATATTGTCGAATGTGCTTTGATCTGTTCCGGCTACTTTACTAATAGCTGCTATATTATCAATATAATTATATAAATATGATTTTATAAATCCTGTTACTTGATCACCTTTAATCGATGAAATTTCAATATGCTCTGGTTTCCCTTCTCGAACACTTTTTGAAAAACCAGAATCTAATGTAATAACTCCATCAAGTTTTTTGGAAGTGAGTTTATCTTCTATTTGAGACTCCTTAACCTTACTCACATTCACATGATTTAATCCTTCTAAAAACTTTATCGTATCATTTGCTATCGGCTCATTTTCTTTATTTACAATCCCGATATTTAACGTTCCTTGCCCTGCATTTCCGTATATCGAGAAGGAAATGAGTGTCCCTATTATCGGCAAGCTAATTATAATTAGTAAACTTTTTTTATTTTTCAAAAGCACAGATAACGTTTTTTGTATGAGCCATAAAATATCCTTCATACTATAGCCCCTCCCGTCTACGTAATGCAATAATTGCAATTAATAAAAAGAGTGCTGAAATTCCAATGTTTAAAGAAATGACTGGTAGTGCTGCCCCTACATCATTTGCATAAATAATTTTCATAACAGCTGTATTTGCCCAAGTTAATGGCGATAAATTCGTAACGAAATTTTCTTCTACTACGAAATATGCACCTCCAAAAATAGAAGCTAATTGCACAACAACCATAATAATTGCCCTAGACGCTTCAGCTGTTTTCGTGATATATCCGATTCCTAAACCGAAGCTAATTGCTAGAAAGACTTGTGTTAATAAAATAAGAAATATGATTCCAAGATGGTCGCCCCAATTCGCTTGAAAAACAAATTTACTAAATAACATGACGAGTAATATGCACAGGGCATTTGCTACTAGGCTACCAAGTACTTTTCCAATGAATATTTCAGCTTTACTTATAGGTGCAGCAATGAGACGATCTCCTGTTTTACGTATTCGTTCTCCTCGAATTAAAGAACTCGCTCCCATCGCAGCATACAGTGCAATCATCGTTGTCATTACAACCGCGTAGTAATCCATAGAACCTGGTTTTTTCGCAGCTTGTAAAGATGTTTCTTTTATATAATCATTATGGTTTCCGTTTGAAATAACTGTGCTCACCTTAGTAGGATCTACTTTTGCAACTTCGACCGCTACATTGTACTTATCAACAAATGTTGTAAGCATTCCTTCCACAATACTCCCCTCAATACTACTTTTGTCACTTCCGTAAAATTTTGCACCATCTTTATTTAACTCTACATAAGCAGCATATTTATTTTTCTTCACTTCTTCTTTCCCATCTATACTGCCGGAAGCTTTTTTAAAATGAATACCTGATTTATCCACTTCTTTCGTAAATGCTGCAAATGATTGAGAAAACGTGCTACTCGCTTCATCTTTATATAGCACTTGTATATCTTTAATCGAATGACTATCACTATTAAATGCGTTGGTTAACGCTGTTCCTAACACAAGCATAAGTACAATCGGAAATGCTAACATAAAAACTAAAGTTCTTACGTCTCTGAAATCTCTTTTAATATGCATAATTGCAATATTGAAGATGTTCAATTGATGAACCTCCCTTTACCTTTTCTTCATTTACCTTTTATTTATCTCGTAAGTTTCTTCCGGTTAACGTAAGAAATACTGTTTCTAAGTTGGGAGCCTGCTCCTCTAACGAACGAATTTCAATGTCATGATTAATGAAATGCTGAATAATTTGATTTAAATTATTTAATCCTGCATCCGAGTTTACCTTGATTACGTTCTCTTCAATTTGAACAGCTTTCACACCGTTTATCTCTTTTAACTTTTCTACATCTAAATTTTCTACTGACTTCACTTCAATCCAAATATCTTTCGTATCTGTAATAATCGCTTTTAACTGTTCTTTCGTACCTTCTGCAATCACTTTACCGTGGTCGACAATTGCGATTTTCGTACAAATCTCTTCTACTTCTTCCATGTAGTGGCTCGTGTAAATAATCGTACTTCCCATTTCATTTAATTTACGTACTGACTGCAAAATGTAGTTTCTTGACTGTGGATCAATTCCAACTGTCGGCTCATCCATAATAATTAACTTCGGTCTATGAGCAATCGCACAAGCGATATTCAGTCTTCGTTTCATCCCGCCAGAAAAGTTCTTCGGATAGCTTTTCTGTTTATCACTAAGTCCTACAAATTGAAGAGCTTCCTCTACCCTAGCTTTTAATTCGGCTCCTCGTAATCCGTACAACCCAGCAAAGAATTTCACATTTTCATAGGCAGTTAACTCTTCATAAATCGCAATATCTTGCGGAACGATACCGATATTCATCTTCGCAAATCGGTTATGTTTCTTTATATTTTTTCCTAGTATGCTAATTTCGCCTTCATTACTTCTTAACAAACCAGCAATCATATTAATCGTTGTACTCTTACCAGCACCATTCGATCCTAAAAAGCCAAATATTTCTCCTTCTTTAATAGATAAAGACATATTATCAACTGCGATGAAATCACCAAATTTTTTCGTTAAATTTTTAATTTCTAATGTATTCATCATTTCACCCCTATTTCGGTTTCTCTGCTTTTAGTATAAACAAAAAGAATGAACCTGCTCAGTGCAGAAGTTCATTCTTTTCACATGAGATTATTCACTTTTTTCATATGAGATGGTTCATCTTCGTCCCATTCTCTTATATCGGCAACAACATCGTCACTGAAAAGCCACTTGTTCCATCTACAATAATTTTTCCGTTTACTGAAGCTGTTCGCTCCTCCATCCCCATAATACCGAGACCTTTTTTAACAAGAGCTGCCCCTTTTCCGTTATCCTTCACTTGCACCTTAACCATCTTGTTAAGCACATGAATATCTATAGAAATAACTGTAGCATCAGCATATTTCATTGCATTTGTTAGTGCTTCTGTAACATTCTCACCGATAATTTTCCACTGAATGGGAGAAATCATATCTAAGTTCCCTTTATATACAAAAGGAATATTCACATCATTCTTACCGGCAAATTCCTCTATGAATAATTTCATACGATGAATACCAATTTGCTCAGTTGGTGGCTTCATATTTTTTAATGTAATGCGAATACTTTCAATTCCATCTTTTGAAATGTGAATTGCATTTTGTAATAACTCCGCAGATTTTTCTTTATCTATTTCCATTAACCTTTTTGCTGCTTCCATTTGAATAAGCGCACCCGTCATCGAGTGACCAATTTTATCATGAATTTCTTGCGATAACCGATTTCTCTCTTCTAGCTTAAATGTGTATTCAGATTGTCTTATGTACTCTTTATTTTCATGTAAGCTTTTCGTAAGTCGTTGCATATCTTTTCGCATCTTATCATTTTGCGATTCAAGCTTTACTACACGCGATATATATCGATCTGCAATAGTTAAAACGAGAAAAGAAAATGCAACAATTAATCCATAAGTCATTCGAATACTTTCATCTGCAATCGTAATTGGGAGCATCATAACGACAAAGCGTGGCCAATTCTTTTCTATGTAATAGAATGTAATTTCGTATAAGTTCAAAGGTAAAAACAAAATAAAAAATGGATGAACCCTCCATGTAAATAACATAACTACGCCAATGGACATACAGATTAATATTTTTTTATACGTATCTTTTTTAAATATAGAAATCATTACGTTTACAGAGAGGTAAATAAGTAAAGTAAATATAACCCACGGTAAATTTGCTATATTTGCGTAAATATAACTGAACACAATATATAAAAAGACAATTAATTTACTTACAGTTAACCAAAATTCCATATCATTAATCTACTTTCCCTGTTAAGTAATAAATCGCAATTTGTGTGCGATGTTCAAGTCCAGTTTTCCCTAAAACTGACGTAATATAATTTGCAATTGTTCCCTCAGATATAAAAAGCTGTTTCGAAATTTCTTTATTTGAGAAACCTTTTGCAATTAATGCGATAATACTAAGCTCCCTTTCTGTGAAAAGGCTCTTATCAATTTTACATTCTTCCTCTTTACTTTCCATTAAATTAGACTTAATTTTATCGAGAATAACATCTTGCATAACAGTTTGACCGTTATATACTCCTTTTATCGCATCACGAATACGCTCCGGATCGTTATTTTTTAATAAATAACCTTTCGCTCCATTTTTTACTGCATCCAAAATATATTCATCATCATCAAACGTCGTTAAAATAAGCGGTTTTGTTTTCGTCTCTTCACAAATGAACTTCGTCGCCTCTACCCCGTTCATATTTGGCATACGAACATCTAAAAGAGCAATATCAACTTCATGCTTTTTACAATACGCTACAGCTTCTTCCCCATCATTTACAGTATCTACTACTTGAAACTCTTCGTATGTATTTAAAATAATTTTCATGCCTTCTCTAATAAAAGAGTTATCATCTGCTATTAATATTTTAATTTTCATGTTTGTTAGTATGGACCTTGCCCTACTAACATTCACATCCTTTCTACGTGTAACATTTCCTACTTGCTCATTATATACTTCTCTTTACCATTTTTTCACACCTTTTTTCATCTAGCTCTCCCGCAAAAAATATATTATTCTTTTTTTACAAAATGTGTAGGGTGACTTATCATTCTTTACGTCTATATAATAGAATGCGTCAAAAAGGAGGGAGAGACCGATTGAGGAAAAACAATTAATTGAAAAAGCACAGCAAGGAAGCGAGCATGCTTTTCGTATCCTTGTACAAACATATCGTCATTATATTTTTCAAGTTATCTTTTCTATTTTAAGACATGAAGAAGATGCGAAAGATGTTACACAAGAAGTATTCGTAAAAATTCACACCTCTCTCCCAAATTATCAATTTCGCGGATTAAAAACGTGGATGGCACGTATTGCCACCAATCACGCTATTGATTATAAGAGAAAGAAAGCTAGAGAAAGTGAAGAACTCTCCTTATGTAAAGAAGCTGAGGAAAATATACAGTCCTCTCATAATATTGAGGCTTTATTATTGACGAAAGAGCAAAAATTACTCATTGCTCAAAAACTGAGAGAACTTCCAGAAAATTACCGTGACGTCGTTCTCGCACATTACTTAGAAGAAAAGAGCTATCAAGAAATTGCTTTACAGGAAAACATCGAAGTAAAAACAGTCGAAATGAAACTGTATCGAGCACGAAAATGGATTAAAAAACATTGGAAGGAGGAAGAGTTTCTATGATGCATTATTCAAAAGAAGATTGGCGCAATTATACATTAGATTTTATAGAAAGTAATGAACGTGAATCTATGGAAGAACATCTTTATGAATGTGATCATTGTTTAGCACTTTATATGGAAAGTATTGATGAACAACATGAAAACCTTCCAATGATAAATGATGATTCATTTACGAACGAAGTTATGACGCAAATTAATTTTGAAACACTACAGTCTAATGAAAATATAAAAACAACCTCACTAAAGCGCACGATCATTCATTACATAATTGCGACTGCGGCTACAATTATTTTTATGGTAAGTGGTTTATTTCAGTATATTTTTACAGCGACATCAAATTTAGAGAAATCTTCAAAACATAACGAGTCTTCTATTTCACAACAAATTGTAAACAAATCGGTAGACACATCGAAAAAGGACGGAGGTTCAAAGCATGAATAAAAATCCCTTTTTAGCACTTGTATTAGGGCTAATTCCTGGGCTTGGACATTTATACTTAAAAAAGCTAGGACGGTTTATTTTATATAGCGGGGGATCACTATTTCTATTCTCCTTTGCAGTATTTTGTACCATAGTAGTAAGAGAACGTGATATTGCTTTTCTTTCTCTATTTTTACTAGCTGTTCTATGGGTAATTAACTTACTAGATTTAGTTATCACCATTATAAACCAAACGAAAAAGCAAGAAGCTGGAGAAGTGATAAATTCCTCTAAAGAGAGCGAACGATTTTATATCATTCTCTTATCCATCATCCCTGGGCTTGGCCATTTCCAATTAGGACTTATGCAACGCGGACTTACATTTTTAGTAGCTTGCACAGGAATCGGAAGTATGATCATTTTCGTTGCACTTTTAACATCGCAAGAAAGTTTTCTTATCTTCCTTATTACGTTACCTGTTTTATGGATTTATAATTTCTTTGACGTTGTTCAGCAACTACAGAAAAAAGAACGTGGCGAGCAACTAGATGATCGTACTATTTTCGAAGAGTTTGAAGAACATCGTGAACAAGGAAAGAAGAATAAAACATTCGCTTCTATTTTAGCGATGTTCCCCGGAGCAGGACATATGTATTTAGGCTTACAACGCCGCGGCCTTCAGCTTATGGCAGCCTTTTTACTTTCAATATATTTACTCGATTTATTAAGACTTTCTGCGTTTTTATTTTTAGTTCCAATCATTTGGTTCTATAGCTTCTTTGACGCTTTACAGCAAACTGCAAAGTATGGAAAAGAACGTGTAAATGACGAGCCTATCATTGATTATTTTATCAATCATCAAAGATGGATCGGTATCGGGTTAATTACACTCGGTGGTTATTATTTATTAGATCAAACAGTCCTTCCTATTTTGAATGATTACTTTGCAACTATATTTAACATTCATCTTAGCGAGCTATATTATCGCTATTTCCAAACATCTATCGTTGCACTCCTCTTAATTGGCGGCGGCTTTAAATTGTTACTTGGAAATAAAGAAAACAAAGGTGGTACAAAAGAATGAGAACATGGCGTGTTGGAACATTCTCAATGGGGCTTTCTATTATATCGTTAGGATGCTTTTTACTTTTTTCAGTCGTAAAAGGAATTCAAGTATTAGATACACTAACTGCATGGTGGCCAGTTTTACTTATCATACTTGGAGCTGAAGTTTTACTATACCTTCTATTCTCTAAAAAAGAGCAATCTTTTATTAAATATGATATTTTTAGTATTTTCTTTATCGGCGTTTTAGGAAGTGTCGGGATTGCTTTTTACTGTTTATTATCAACTGGATTACTAGAAGAAGTTCGTCATTCTATTAATACAACGAGGCAAACGAGTAATATTCCAGACGGACAATTTGATATACCTGAATCTATCAAAAAAATCGTAGTAGATGCAGGACATCAGCCTCTAACGATAGAGGGAAATAATACAAATCAAATTCATCTTTTGGGAACTTATGAAATGACAACGAAAGCAAATGAAAAACTCAATTTAAAACGAGATGATTTCCTTTCAGTTCAAACGGCTGGAGAAACGATGTATATCACTTTAAAATCATTACCTGTTCAGCATACGTTATTTAATTCAGCACCACAGGTGAAACCAACGCTTGTTCTTCCGCAAAATAAAAATGTGGAAATCCGTGCTTCAAATAACGAACTATCTCTTTATCCAGGTCAATTGCAAAATAATTGGTTTGTACAGGAAAGCTCAAGAGTGTCTGTCCATCTTGCAAAAGAGAGTGATGTTTCTTTAACAGCAGTAACGAATCAAAAAGAAACACATGGAAGTACACCTTGGGAACAAGTAGAAGATTTAACGAAAAACGAAAATACTTCTTCAGAAGAACATCCAGAATTAAACACCCAAGAACATTGGTATAAAAATTCGATTAAAACTGGAAATGGGACATACAAGTTAAATATTGAGAAAGCTTATAATTTGAATATGAGTGTTCTCGAAAAATAAAAAACCTTCCGCAATTGCGGAAGGTTTTTCTCATATAATCGCTTTAATTCCTTCTAACACTAATCCAATCATAAATCCGCAAACCGCCCCGTTCACTCGGATCCACTGCAAATCTTTACCGACATTATTTTCAATCATTTCGATTAACGTTTTATCATCTAACTTATCAAGGTTTTCTTGTACAAGCTTACCGATTTTCGAATGGTTCTTTTCCACAAGTGTGACAACTTGCTTTTGTAACCACTCCTCTATTTTTTGAACAGTTTGTTCATCTTCTTTTATTTTATTCATTTGTTTTTGTAAAAATGGAATAACATATTTATCAGCAAATTCTTCATTATTTACAAAAGCAACTGCTCTTTGCTGTACTTGCTCTAGCATCTCTTTTATTTTGTCAGTAGCATTCCAATTCGCAAGCCACTTTTCTTTCCAATTTTCTAATTCCTGTAATAAGGCTTCATTTTCTTTTACATTGATAATCTCTTGACGAATCTTCGCTAATATAAGTTGTCTTGTGCTATTATCAGCCTCTTGTAAGCTGTTAATATTACTAATGATAAACTTCTGCAAAATGCCGCCAATTTTATCTTCATCCACAATATTCATAAATGATTTCAAAGTAAACTGCAAGAATCCATCTACTTTTATATTTTCCATCGCCTTCATACCTAAGCTACCGAGCTGGTAACGAGCTTCATCTTGCGCTGTCCATTCTTTTACCTTCACTAATATGTAATCAAGTGTCTTCTCATCATATTCTTGCACAACTAATTGATCAACAAGCACTTGTAAAATGTTATTTGTATTAATTGTATGTAAATACGTCTTTAATTCTTTTTCAATAATAACCGCTAATTTTTCTGTATCGATTGAAACAATCGCCTTCTCAGCAATCGTTACAATGCCTTTTTTCACAGCATCAGACTGCATTTCTCTCTCTGCAATTTGTAGCACCATTTGTGCTAGCTGCATTTCTTTTACTTTATTCGTAATACTTTCTTTCGTTAGCCACTCATTTTCTAACGTATTGATGAGCCCTTTCGTTACTCGTTTACGGTTTTTAGGTAACAAAGCTGTATGCGGAATTGGAATTCCCATCGGGTGACGGAATAATGCTGTAACTGCGAACCAATCTGCAAGCCCGCCAACTAACCCAGCTTCAAATCCCCCTTGTATAATCTCTCCAGCTATCGTTCCTTGAAAAGGGATAGAAGCCGCAAAGCCTACACCCATAACCCCAAGCGAAATACCCGCTATATATTTAGTCTGTAATGACATCGTATACACATCCTCTTATTATGTAAAATAAAGCTTTTTTGTTGTATTTATTCAATATTAGTTATCCTTTATATATACTATAAAGAACTATTGTGAAAATAACAAAGATTTTTATGTACATGAAAAAATGAGGCTACAATTAGCCTCATTTTTCTTATACCGTTAACTCCAAACCTTTCCTATAATATTCATTCATTACATCTTTTGGAACCATACTTCCACCCGTTCCCCACACAATATGAGTACCTTTTTTCACCTTCTCTGTTAACTGTTGCTTTTGTAAATACTCATCTTCTTTACATACTTTCACTGGCCCAATCATACCTGCTAGTGCAGAAGGCTCTAAATAAATATTCTCCGTGTCAGCTAGTTCTTTTAACAATCTATATAACTCTTCATCGCTTACTGTGTAATTCCCACTCAAAAATGGTTCCATCGTTTTACCGACAAATCCAGACGGTCTTCCTACCGCTAGTCCGTCCGCGTCTGTTACATTATCAATCCCGATATCTTGAACAGCAATTTTATCATGAAGTCCTGTCATTAAACCGAGTAACATGCATGGAGAGTGCGTAGGCTCCGCAAAGAAGCAGTGCACGTTGTCTTTATACAATAACTTTAAACCGAATGCTACCCCGCCAGGTCCGCCTCCTACTCCGCACGGAAGATAAACAAATAAAGGATGATTTTCATCTACTACAACCTCTAACTCTTCTAATTGCTTTTGTAATCGCGATGCTGCTACTGCGTATCCTAAAAATAAATCATGGGAATTTTCATCATCTACAAAATAACAGCTAGGATCGGCATCTGCTTGCTGACGCCCCTCTTCTACTGCTTTACTATAATCAGCTTCATACTCAATAACGTTTACACCTTTACTTCTTAATAAATCTTTTTTCCATTGTTTCGCATCTGCTGACATATGAACCGTTACTTTAAAACCTAGATTCGCACTCATAATCCCAATGCTTAGCCCTAAATTTCCTGTTGAACCGACCGCAATTGAATATTTGGCAAAAAACTCTCTACATGTATCACTATCTAAAATGGAATAATCATCTTCTTCTGTTAACATACCGTGCTGCAAAGCTAGTTGTTCAGCATGTTTCAACACTTCATAAATGCCGCCCCTAGCTTTAATTGATCCTGATATCGGAAGATGACTATCACATTTTAATAATAATTCTCCTAAAATAGGTTGCTTGTAATTTGTCTCTAAAGCTTCTTTCATAGAAGATATTTTCACTAAAGGTGATTCGATTATGCCATTCGTCCCTTTCGTTTCAGGAAAAACTTTCGCAATATATGGTGCAAAACGCTTTAATCTCTCTTCCGCATCTTTTACATTCTCTTCATTAAGTGGTGAATCTTTTATTGCCCTTTCATACTTTTCTATGTTTGGATTTATCCAAAATACTTCTTCTGTTGCAATAAGTTTATTCACTAATGGGTATTTTGCTTGTAATGCCCCTATTTCTTTCATTTTGTTTCCTCCTTATATCCTTGTAGCTCACCATATAATAAATTATAATTAAATTAATTTTAATATAGTTTAACACAAATCGTTAACTTTAGTTAATTTTAATTTAATTTATTTAAATATAATTTAATAATCCTTAAGGAGATTTTCATTATGGAAAATATAGATATTGGTAAAAAAATTGAAAAACAAAGAAAAGAAAAAGGTTTAACTAGTAAAGAACTAGCAAAGATGGCCGATATTACACCATCTATGTTAAGTCAAATTGAGCGTGGGTCCGCTAACCCTTCTATTCAAACATTAAAAGTGCTTGCTAAAGCTCTTGATGTGCCAACATTTAGCTTTTTACTTGAAGATACAAATACAGACGATTTAATTGTACGTTCCCATAAACGAAAGAAAATGATTATCGATAATTTATCATATGAAATGCTTTCACCTGATTTCACTGGAAATTTAGCAACAGCAATTATGACCGTCCCGCCTAATACAGCTTCATCAGAAAATGTGCTAGAACATAAAGGAGAAGAATTAGCATTTGTCTTAGATGGGAAAATCACATTATATTTAAATGAGGAAGAATACGTATTAGAAACTGGCGACAGTGTAAAGATACCTGCTTATTTAAAGCATAAATGGGTGAATCATTTTAAAAAAAATGCCATTGTTTTGTTTTCTGTTACTCCGCCGATTTTTTAATGTATCAATAAAAACAGGATGATTCTTATAAAATGCGGATTATCCTGTTTTTATTAAATAAGAAAGTGAAATTTTTGTTAAAAACTTAACAGTTGGACCCAATCCGAACAATCCTCCTAAAAACATTTTTACAAGTGAAGCTATCCCTCCCATTGATGCTAACGTATCATGAGTCAGATTCATCCCACCACTACCAGAGGCACTTGTAATATTCACATAAAAATAAGAAATACGTAAAAATTAATTATTTTTTCAGAATTTTGTTGAAAAATATGGTAAAATTACTCTTATACTTCTTCTATTTTGCTATTATAGAAATAATTAAATTAGGATACTTTTATCGGATGGGGGAATATATAATGAGTGTGTTATTAAAAGGGCATGAACAGATTGTCAACGAATTAAACATTTTATATCAAGTAATGGTGGCGGAGCAATTAATTGAAGCGAAACAATTAAAAGAAAAAATAGAGAAACAGATTAATAAAATTGAAGCTGATCAAAATCTATCGCTTTACTACTCCCTACTAAACTTTAAATATAAGGTCCTAACCGATTGGACAAACATTAAGTATGATACTTTTAGTCAAATTGTTCGTTTAGACAATCCAATAACTGAAGACTTTATTACTTATTATTATCACTTTTTTAAAGCTGAACATGCTACCATTATTGGAAATTATGATGAAGCAAAAAAAGAATACGAAAAAGCTGAATCCCTTTTAAAACATGTACCAGGCGAACTAGAAGAAGCTGAATATAAATATAAATTTGCTATATTTAATCACCATACAAACAAACCACTTACAGCAATCAATTATGCAAATCAAGCGAAAGAGATTTTCTCAAAATATCCACGTTATGAAATTAAAATAGCTCTATGCGAAAACATTTTAGGCTCATGTTCTGTTTATTTAAAACAATTCGAACAAGCCGAAGAGAACTATAATTCAGCAATCAATATTTTACAAAAGCTGAAAGACGATACACTAATCTTAAAAGTTCGAAATAACTTAGGTTGGCTCTACTCTTCTCAAAATCTATCAACCCTTGCTATTAGACATCTTACAATAGTTACAAACAAATTACCTAAACACCTAAAAGCCAATTTTCTACAAGCCAAAGAACATTTTAGTTTAAATGAAAAAGAACTTGCAAACGATTGGGTTCAAAAAGGCTTAGAAATTTGTAATGAATTAAATAATCAAGAATATAAACACCATTTCACTATCTTAAAAACACAACACACTGGTATTCTAGACGACTTAGAAAACGCAATCATTGCAGGCACCACATATTTTAACAGTAAAGAATTATACGATTATGCACAAGAATATTACGAATTATTAGCAGTAGAATTTCATAAAGTGAATAAAATAGAGAAATCTCAAAAATATTTTTTCAAAACTTACGAAGCAAAACAAAAATTATTAACTAAGGAGGCACTAAGATAATGAAAAAGATTAGTTTAGCTATTTTAACCTTTACATGCATACTTGCTTTTGGCTTTAATAATTTCACTGAAAATCAACAAGCAAAACAACTTCCAAAATGGGATACAGATAAACAAGAAACACATGCAGACCTGTAGAAACCTAAAAACCCCTAATAAAGGGGTTTTTAGGTTTCTACAATATAATGATTTAGCATATGATGAAGAAATACGCTTATAAAAGATATCCATACACAGATACTCTCTGTACATGGATATCTTTTATTTTTTCGGCACCAACAAAATCCCTAAACTAATAATACAAAAGCTCATTATTTGCTGTGCTGATAGACCAAACTGTACCGAATTTTGTTCACTAACAAGCGAAATAATAATTTGAGCAAACCCCTCAACAATTAAAAAAATACTTATATTCTTTCCATTTCCGAGCCTTTCATTTTTCATCCATAACAAGCCCATTATACAAAGGTTGAGGATAATCTCATATACGAAAATAGGATGATACAAAAATTTAGATTCATATATATTCATTCCCCATGGTAGTGTCGTTTGTACACCTACTTCATGATGTAATAGAAAATAAAAGATAATACTTACACACAGACCAAAAGGCAATGCATCAAGTAAAATACGAAGCGAAAATTGTTCCTTTTTACTTTTCCAAACAATGTATACACTAGCAATTACGCATCCTACTACAATATGTTGCATACTTCCTGTAGCTAATAATGCTTGCAATGGCGATTTAAAAGCCCATACAGGATTTAAAATTGCTGGTGCAAACTTCCATACAAATACGATGATAATAAACGCATTTGTTACGGCATCCATCATTTTTTCATATGATGCATTTTGATGCCTCATCTTTCGTTTCATCAACATAAATCCAAATAGACTTCCAATTATAAGAGATACGGGTTGTAATCTCACGATCCACTCCATCATCACGAAATCCCCTTTTAGCTCTCAATCAATTTCTTAAATTTCTTTTCTAATTGATCTGGTGGTAATACACCTCGTACATGATCTACTATAATTCCATCTTTATTAACAAAAAATGTCGTCGGTAAAGAGAATACTTTATAATCTAGTCCAGCTACTCCGTCCATATCTAGTAGAACCGGAAACTCAAATCCATAGCGATTAGCAAATGCGCTTGCTTCTTGTACTGGGTCACTAACAGTTGCATTCACCGCAAAAATTTCAACATCCTTTTTATATTTATCATACATATGAACTAAGTCAGGTGCCTCCATTTCACACGGCCCACACCATGATGCCCAAAAATTAATAATATATGGTTTTCCCTTGGCATCATTTAACGACTGCAACTTTCCGTCTAATCCTTTTAATGTGATGCCAGGTGCTTTAAAACCTACTTGTGGTAATACTTCTTTCTCTTGTAACTCTGCTTGCTTTGCTTTTCTTTCCTTTTCTTCTTTCTTTGAATTATAAAAGTTAACCCCCGCCCAAACGAGAGCACCTACTAGTATAATAGCAATTAGTTTCTTCACTTTTCTTCCTCCTCATTTTTAAAAACCTGTAAATCCACCGAATAGACGAATAAAGAATGCTGTCATTTCCGTCATTTGATTTGTATACAATAAAATACCTGTAATATATGATAAATAAGATATATATAGCGATAAAAAGTATAATGATATAAATGACAACACTCTATCCACACTACATAGGGTAGTGTTTACCCTAAAAAAAAGAGGCTATATGCACTCTCCGACAATAAGTACAATCGATACACAGAATAACCCTACTGTTACATATACCGAGTTCGTATGTAACGGAATAGTAAGCTTAGCAACCTTTTCATTTAACACTTGCTCGATTCGTAAATTTATTGCTGTTTTTGCAAATGAAGCTGTAACACATCGATTTTCCATTGTCTTTATTTTAATTAATTTTAATAACGCGCTACCTAACTCAAATGAAGATTCCATTTTTTGCATCGCATATTTATCTGCTGCTAACTCTTGATACGTATGATATCGTTGTAACAATTCTTTTAATATCGGGATGTACATCATTCCTTCTGCTAATAACGTAAAACAAAATAATTTTAGCGGATCCCAATTATTTTGATGATATTCTTCATGGAAAATAATCGCATCAATCTCTTCATCTGAAAACATCTGAAGCAAACCTTCCGACATGACAACTTTCGGACGGAATAATCCAATTGTAAACGCTGCAACTTCCGCAGTCGGCAGTATATATATTTGTTTCCCTTTTCTAATAAATGGGATAAGTACTTTTTGTACTTTTTTACTATAGAAAAATTGCCGCCAAATTCTTTTACACACAATCAATACAGTAATTAATAATAACCCCGCTATTATAATACGAACCATTGATAGTTCTTTCATATGTTTTTCTAACTGAAACAAGCAAAACTTTGAAAGGAAGAATGCCTTATTTTGAAAGAGAAATGGATATGTAACATAATACAATAACAAGCTGAAAAAGAGGGTACTAACAATGAGCGCTAACAATACGATTTTACGCATTTGCCATTTCATTTCATCGATCCTCTTTTTTTAACTGATTCAATTTGTCTTCTAATTTTTTTATTAAATTCGGATCAGCCTGCTCTAACTCATCTATCATATGTGTTATAACTAAATCTCCAAATTCCCCCACTAATTCCTGTGTCATTTTCTTCGTTTGATTGGATAAGAATTCTTCTTTCGTTTGTATAGCACGATATATGCCACTTCTTTTCACAGTCTGTTTTTCTAAGTGTAATTTCTCTACTAACCTGTTCATAACTGTCATAACAGTATTAAAATTCACAGGCGATTCTTCACTTAATTTCTGCTGGACTTCTTTAATAGTAATACCTTCAGTAGACCAAATAATCTCCATAATCTTCGCTTCAAGCGGTCCAAAGAAATGATTTAATCCTTGCTCATTTAACCTATAGTTTTGCGTAAACATCGTATGACTCCTTTCACACTACGAATTGTAGTACAAATTAAATGAGAGGTCAAACGCAAGTAATACAAACTAAAATTCACTACCTATAAATACGTACCTCATTCTATTCATTATAAGCCTAACTTATCTCCAAATGTATCAAAGAGATACTGCTCTAATATTTGTACACTAAACTTCTCATTACGCCCAAGGGCAAATAATTCCCGATCCTTCGCTACGATAGTATCTAACGGAATAACTACATTATCCACTATTTTTGTAATTTCAATTATATTACTTTTTACATTTACTTCTGTTTTAAATTCAACGTTTTCTAACACTATATGTGAACGTCTTCCTGATGCAAAAAAAGTAAAATTAGGATTTTTAACAACGCCAATTTCAGTCTCTAACGCATATAAATAGTGAAAAATTACATCTCTATGTCCATCTTTTATTATTTTTTCATCCTTCTCATCGTCTAAGTATTCTTTCAGCTTCGTTGTAAATTCAAATCGAAAATCCACTTTTTTCACGCTCCTTCTTTGTATTTCATATTAAATAAATATATTGAAATAATTTTACCATATTGTAATACAACTTCCTATTAAAAGTAAAAACTGTTTTAGAAAATCGCTATTATTTCCGATACCCTTTTAAAATATAAGTATAAATTCAATATGAATGAATGCTTCATTACATCTATTTAAACATATTTTTTCCATTTTTTGAAACATTAGTATGAAATATTATATATCAATGAATGGTTTCTAATGTATTGGTATATATAGTCAGTAGTTTCTTTACTATTCCGATATACTTAAGCTACATTTTCTAATTATTGATTACATTACGGAAGGAATGTAACTCTCTTCTATCGAATTTTTATATAACAAAAATGATTAGGTGGTGCTTTACTATGAAATTAGCTGTCATTGGTGGCGGTGATTTACAAGATTCAAATCACTTGCCTATTAATGAACGCCTTATAGAATTAACAAATAAACAGTATCCAAAAGTATTGTTTATTCCAACGGCTAGTCATGATGATGAAAGCTATATAAAATTATTTTTAGACACGTTTGAAAAACAATTACATTGTGAAGTACAAATTTTACGCATTACAACAGATTCACCTTCTAAGTATGAAATAGAGGAGATGATTCATTCAGCCGATTTAATTTATCTAGGTGGCGGAAACTATATTCACATGCTTACGCAATGGAAAGAACATAGACTTGATGAAAAATTATTATTAGCTCTGCAACAAGGAACACTTATTGCTGGTTATAGCGCTGGTGCTATGTGTTGGTTCACGTCTAGTATCCGATCAGATTATGAAGGTTCTGGTTATATAGAGAGTAACGGATGGGGTATTGTTAATAAAAGATTTTGTCCACATTATAATCAATTAAACAGAATGAACGCCTTCCATTCCTTTTTACAAAATCATCAAGGGAATATAGAAGGAATTGCACTGGAGGATAATTGCGCTTTATATATTACAGAGGAATCCTTTGAGATTATCGGTGAACCGGAAAAAGCGTGGGAGTTTTATATGAGTGATAAAACACTCATTAGACAACATTTTGATATAACTTTAAAAAGCTATTTGTAAACCTGCACTTACGAAAAAATGTCCCTAAGTCTAATAACTTAGGGACATTTTTCTATTTAACTAACTAATCGTGTAATTCGTTTCTTTTGCCATGAAAGCTTATAATATGCATACTGCAATAGTAAGCTGACAATAAATGCTGCTGGATACCCAATCCAGATACCTTCTATTCCAAGACTTGTATGGTAAGAAAGATAATATGCTACGGGTACTTCTACAAGCCAAATTGAAACAACTCCAATAACAGTTGGCCAAAGTACTGTACCGCTCGCTCGCATTGTCGCACTAATAATTTGTGCATGACCGAAAATTAAATAACTCCATAACGTAATCATAACTAAGCTATGAGCAATTTCAATTGTAGTTTGACTCGTTAAAAATAGTGATAAAATGTCTCTTGAGAATAAATAAATAAGAGATATTAACACACCACCGATGACGTAGTTCATAATAATTCCGGCCTTCACAACTTTCTGCAATCGATCAAATTGATTCGCCCCAATTGATTGTGCTGCAAAAATAGAAACTGTAATACCAAGGCTAACTGCTGGCATTTGTACATAACTTGCAACTTGATTCACAACGCCGTAAGCAGCTGTTGCATCCGAACCGTAACGATTTACAAATGCGATTACGGCAATCTCAGATAATGAAACTAATATCATATTTATACTTGCCGGTATACCGAGCCTTAGCAATAGCTTTAATAACTCTCCATCCATTCGAAGGTATTTTCTAACTGTTCCATCTAGTTGTAATGGGTGATTTTTCTTCTTTAAATACACAAGCATGACAATAAACGTAATAACTGTAGATATAACAGATGCATAGGCTGCTCCATACACATCTAATTTCGGAGCTCCTAACCATCCAAAAATAAGAACTGGTAATAAAATCATATTTAGTGCTGTACTTACAATTAAAAAGTAAAATGGCGTTTTAGAATCTCCTGTACCTCTCATAAATGTTGTATATGCGAAATATAAAAATAATACTGGCATCGATATAAATAAAATCCGTGCATAATGTACACTTATTTCAATAATATTTTCTGGCGTTCCCATTAGACGCATAATATCCATCGCAAAAATACTTCCTATTATCGCCAACACAACTCCAATAATAAAGGTAAATGTCAGCGTCGTACCAACGATAGCTTTTAAACGATCTTCGTTTTTAGCACCAAACGCCTGACCAATTAAAATAGAGCTCCCTGAACCGATACCAATTACAAATGAAACGAGCAAGAAAAATAATGGGAAGAATGCTGATATGGCCGCTAAATCATTAACTCCAAGCCATCTTCCTACTACTACCATACCAAATAATTGTCCAACTGATTGTAGTACATTACTTAATAATAACGGTACTAAAAACATCGACATCGATTTCCAAATTGGTTTACTCTCACTTTCCAACTTATGTGACTCCGCACCTTCTTTATTGTTATCTGCAGGTGGTTTCAAATTTCATTTCTCCTTTTCTTAAAAATCTATTTTCAATATCTATCTCTTTGTATAGTTGTTATAATACTGTGCTTCTATTCATTTTCTTTTCATATGATTATAACTTCACCCAATATTGACTTCCATCGGCTGTTCGATCTAAAAATCCATATTCGATTAAATATCTTCTTAACGTTACGAAATCAGGGTATACATTTTCTATCACTGTATTTACTTCTTTTTCAGTATACTTTTTATTACTATCAAACTTCTTCACTAAATGACGCAATATAATTAATTTACGCTTTTGTTTCTTCGGAAATTTAGAGAGAGGTCCATCTAACCCTTCTGTAAAATGAGCTTTTAATACTTCATCATTTTCTTCTTCCGTAATATTGTATCGATCATCCACCATCGTTGCTGTTCTATGAATTGGTACAAATTTGGTTTGTACTTTTGATTTTTCTTCTGATAATTCCATTAGCGCTAAAAATACTTTTGCTTGCTTCATTTTCTCTCGCAGTGTAAATCGATGATTACGAATTGTTGATGTACTTCCGCCATCCAACTCTTTTACAATTTCTTTATCATTCAGTCCCATATAGAAAAACTGAACCATTTTCTTTTGTAAATCCGTTAATCCAGTAAATTTCTTATCCATATTTAGCAAATAATCAAACATAGACGTATGCTCATTTTGAATATGCAATTGGACGAACTTCTCTGCTTCATACAAAACTTGATTATCTTGATAAATAACACCTTTAATAAATGTTTCACCACAAGCTAAGCAAATGTACCCCTCTTTTTCTTCATCAAACACATACCCTTTCTTTAATTCCTCTATTGACGCATCCCAAAACTTCTCTGAAATATCGCTCATACTAAACACTCCTTCAAAATGTTTATTTAAAAACCAAACAAATCGCTATATCGTTTATTATTACTTCATCATCTTATCACAACACAAACAAACATTTCAACGTTTCGTTTGCCCATTTTATAAACTTTTATAAAAACATCTATCGAAAGGATTTAATACAACGAAAAGCGAATATGTTTATACAAATTCATTTTATAGGATGTAAAATAGAACATGAATATTCTTCAAGACCCTTGGTTTACCGTTAAGTAAATTGCACAGAACGCATATGCGATTAGTGAATATGGAACTGGTATTCACTCATTACAAAACTTCAGTATTCAATTTTAACTACAAAAAAGATGTTTTCGTATAAGAAAACATCCTTTACTTTTTATATATTCTATTTACAGTCTCTACTAAAACCTTACTTGCTTGTACAAATGTATGCTTTCGATTTCTATCGTCAACAAATTTATTAGCACAACTACTCATAATCATCATAAAACTAATTATGACTAACGCTATCTTTCTATTCTTGTAAGTCACTTTATGCCACTCCACTATTACAAAACTTCTTTTGAATTTATCCCATCAAGAAATTTTACATGAATAATAAAACGTGTGAATATGCAATTCTGCATATTCACACGTTTTATCACAATGTTATGATTTAATTTAGTTAAAGAACAAGTATACCGAGGTGACTAACTTGAAATTTAAAGCGAAAAAAAATCCATTTCACGTCATTTTCATTACATTATTTATAATTATTTTTTTCGTTTCGTTATTCTTCCAAAATGAAAATTCTATTTTTTTCACTCTCATGATGCTGCTAAATATCGTGAATCTTTCTTCATTCTATTTCTCTCACTACAACGTAACGGAATCATCTCTTGTTGTAAAACACGGTTTCATTTTTCATACTGAAATTCCATTTGAAGATATTCGTCACGTTAAATACTCTGGTAAAAAACTTCATTCAAAAAAATGGACTAGACAACAATTAGAAATCCATTACAATTTATTTGACTCAGTGACCACTTTCATACCACTAGAAGAAGAAAAATTCATTTCACTCTTAAAAGAGAACTGCCCACAGATGAAAGTAATGAATACGCCTGCTAACAAATAATATATTTTGAAGCTTGTAGTATTGCAAGTAGATGAAACATAAAAATGAACATCAAAAAAGCCAAGATTCTATACTAAGAACCCTGGCTTTTTCTATTACTCTTTTGGAGCAATCATTTTCTTTGGATCTACAATTTCATCAAATTGCTCTTCTGTTAGTAGCCCAGATTGCAATGCTGCTTCTTTTAAAGTTAATCCTTCTTTATGAGCATGCTTCGCAATTTTCGCTGCATTTTCATATCCGATATGTGGGTTTAGCGCTGTTACAAGCATTAGTGAGCGATTCACATTTTCATTAATTACTTCTTCATCTGCTTCAATACCAACTGCACAATTGTCATTAAACGAAACAATTGCATCCGCTAATAAGTGAGCTGATTGTAAGAAGTTATAAGCAATAACAGGTTTAAATACATTTAACTCAAAGTTACCTTGGCTCGCAGCAAATCCGATTGTTGCATCATTCCCCATTACTTGCGCTACAACCATCGTTAACGCTTCACTTTGCGTTGGATTTACTTTACCTGGCATAATAGAGCTTCCCGGTTCATTTGCTGGAATAATAATTTCTCCAAGACCACTACGTGGACCACTTGCAAGCCAACGTACATCGTTAGCGATCTTCATTAGATCCGCAGCTAATGCTTTTAATGCACCGTGGGTATATACAACTTCATCATGGCTCGTTAATGCATGGAACTTATTTGGTGCAGAAACAAATTGTTTACCTGTAAATTGACTAATTTCCTCTGATACCATCTCACCAAATTTAGGATGAGCATTAATACCTGTTCCAACCGCAGTTCCACCAATTGCTAACTCTTTCATATATGTATTGCTCTCTGCAATCATACGCTCTGTTTTTTCAAGCATACGGTGCCATCCGCTAATTTCTTGCCCTAAAGTTAACGGCGTTGCATCTTGTAAATGTGTACGACCAATTTTTATAATATGTTCAAATGCAGTTACTTTTTCTGCTAAAGTTTCTTTTAATTTCGTAATTGCTGGTAATACGTGATTTTCTACTGCGATTACACAAGCTACATGAAGCGCCGTTGGAAATGTATCATTTGAACTTTGTGACATGTTCACATCATCATTCGGATGAATATGTACGTCAGATCCCTTCTCTTTCAAAATTTGATTCCCACGATTTGCAATTACTTCATTCACATTCATGTTTGACTGTGTACCACTACCTGTTTGCCATACGACAAGCGGAAAATGTTCATTCCATTTCCCTGCAATCACTTCATCCGCAGCTTCTACAATTGCTTCTGCTTTTTCTTCTGATAGCTTTCCTAATTTTTGATTGCTAAGCGCTGCACTCTTCTTTAAAATTGCAAATGCTTTTACAATTTCAAGCGGCATTTGCTCTGTTCCAATTGGAAAGTTTTCTTTACTACGTTGTGTTTGTGCTGCCCATAATTTATCAGCTGGAACTTTTATTTCTCCTAATGTATCTCTTTCAATTCTGTACTCCATGTTTTCATCCCCTTGAAAATATAATACCTACATCTCTTATAATAACAGACTTTCTCTTAAATGATAAGAATTCTCACTCTTATATATAGATATTCTATATTTATTTAAAAAAATTCCTCTTGACCTAAACTTAAGTTTAGGCTGTATCCTTTCCATTGTAACCTACTATAACATTAGCTTTTAGTAAAGAATTTGCCACTAACGGTCCAGAAGTATTTGGGGTAACTCCTGGTTTTACAACTACGGATCTTAATGGAAATTCCCCCGGTGGCCATACAACCACTGAAAGTGCTAAAATTATTATTAAATATGCATTAAGTGAAACAAACTATAATGGTAAAATACTTAACAAAGATGGCATTATACCTTGGTAATAAAAGGATGAATGATATGTATTATACAATTGGGCAAGTCGCCAAAATGCAACACTTAACTATTTCTCAAATACGTTATTACGATAAACAAGGACTGTTTCCTTTTCTGCAAAGAAACGAAAAAGGAGATTGAGTTTTTGATGAAGAAGCACTGAAATATTTAGAGATGATTTTGTGTTTAAAAAACACTGGTATGCCAATTCAAAAAATAAAACAATTTATCGACTGGTCTATGGAAGGAGAATCTACCATCCTTCAAAGGTTAGAATTAATGAAACAACAGGAGACCAATGTCTTACAGCTCATTCAAGACACTGAAAAAAACTTAAAAAAGATACAACAAAAAATTGCTAAATATGAGAATGAAATAACTTCAGCAAATGCTATTAAAAAATAAAAAAATCACCTTCTACATATTGTAGAAGGTGATTTTTATTTTATGATGCTTGCTTTCCTTTATCGGCATCATCTACATACCAGATGAATTTGCCTGTATATCCGTAAATAACTGCTAAAATTAACGATACGAAGCTTAACCACATAAACGGAACGTATGAGAACGTTGCTACACCTAAAATACCAGCCATAAAAATACCATTATCAGACCACGGAACCATACCTGAAGTTAACGTTCCACCTACTTCTGAGTTACGCGCTAATACACGACGGTCTATTTTTAATTTATCATAGCTATCTTCCATAATTTTTGGTGTTAAAATTAGTGATACATACATCGCACAACCAAATATATTAGCTAAGAATGCCACGATTAATGTAGACAATGTTACATTACCTGCAGAATTTAATTTCTTCTCAAATTTTGATACGATTACTTTTAAAACACCTAGTTTTTCAAGTAATCCACCAAATCCTAAACCGAAAATAATAACGGCTACTGAGCCAAGCATGCCGTTAATTCCACCACGGTTTAATAACTTGTCAACAAACTCAACACCAGATTGAATTGAGAATCCGTTATAAGCTGTTCCAATCGCCTCTCCAAAGTTCATCCCTTGGAAAAGGGTTGCCCAAATTGCACCAATTAAAGCTCCCATTGCAATTGTTGGCATAGACGGTTTCTTCATCGCTAATAGAACGATAACAATGACCGCCGGAACAAGCATCCATATTTTAATATCAAATTGCTTTAATAAAGCTTCTTTTAAAAATTCTACTCGATTCAAATCTACATTATCGCCGCCATACATCCAACCAGCTACAGTAAACATAATACTAGTAATAATATAAGCTGGAACATCTAATACGAGCATAGCTCGAACGTGAGCAATAACATCTACTTTCGCCATAGAAGCTGCAAGAACTGTGCTATCAGAAAGTGGTGATAATTTGTCGCCGAAATAAGCTCCTGAAAGAACTGCACCAGCAACAAGCGGAAGTGGTAAACCAAGTCCTTCACCAATCGCCATCATAGCAATACCTGCTGTTCCCACTGTTCCCCAAGACGTTCCTGTTGCGATAGAAGTTATAGAACAAATAATTAATGTTGCTAATAGGAATATGCTAGGGTGAATAAATTCTAATCCATAATAGATTAATGTTGGTACTACCCCACCAGCAATCCATGTTCCAATTAAAGCACCTACTGCAACTAAAATCAGTATCGCTTCTAATCCGTTAGAAATCCCTTTCGTAATTGCATCTTGCAATTCTTGATAACGAAATCCTAATCTTAATCCAAGCGCAATTACTAAAAACCATGAAATAAATAGCGCTAATTGAATTGGGAGATCAAAAATCGTTTGGAAGGAAAAGACAACAGCAAGAAATAGTAATAAAAGAACTATGATTTCTAGCATCGATGGTAATCTTACACTTTTCATTTTTTTCTCTCCTTACAAGTCGATAACATGACGTATGTCGTCTTACATGTATGTAATATACAATTAGCGAAGACAAAACAAAATTTTCATATTATTTCGATTTATTTTTCCAGTATAATATATTCACAACCCTTTCTATTGTAAAAGTAGATTACGTTTTTCGCAATGAAAAATATAAAAAATGTTGTATTTTTATTTATCCCGATATTTTCGGCCAATAAGACCCCCGTCTCAAAATTCAGTAAGTGCAAAGCACTTAGGTAAGAAATTAACTACTGTAAAATTCCGAATTGATATGAACGTATTAAAGCTTCACTTTATTTACAAAGAAAAATCCCATACTAACTTTTTTAATATTTGCTGCAATAAAACTTTTTACAACTATCTTCGCTTTTTAATTCACACCATTATTTTCTACATAAAAAATAGGGCACACATCATTAAAATGATGCATGCCCTACCTTTATTTATACATATTTTGTATTTCTTCTTTATTTTTAAGTATTTCCTCAAACTTATCACTACAACCCTTCGGAAATAACACTCCCAGTCCATATGAATGCGCAAATTGAAAATGAGGGTACTTCGCTTTTACCTCATCCCAAAACTTATATACGCCGAAATCACTACTTCTAACTTCAATATCATGAAATAATACAATACCGTTTTTCGCGACTTTCGGTAGCCATGTATTATAATCGTGAGAAACAGCTTCATACGTATGATAGCCATCAATATGCAAAAGATTTATCGTTTCATCTTGAAACCGGTCTACAGCATCATCAAAAGTAGATCGAATTAAATTTCCTATATTAAGGTAGTTATCGCTCACTACTTTTTCTACTATTTGAAAAACCCCTTCTCCATATGGACCTGTATGCCCATCTCCAGCCCAAGTATCTACTGCAAAGCATTTAGTCGATAACCCTCCATCTTTTACTCCCTGACAAAAACTAAAAAAGGAAGCTCCTAAATGTGTACCTAACTCAACTAAAGTTTCTGGTTTTTCAAATCGTACTAAGTCATATGCAAAATCTAAATGTCCACTCCACGCAGATTGTGACCGAATAATAGGACTAAATGTTTCAAATTCAAATGATGGTTTATGAGTAACCCAGTTCATCGCATAACTCCTTCTGCACATATTTTTAACAAACCAAATTACTCTTATCTTTATTTTTTTATCGCCTTGATTATGATTCTATTTCATGAAAATATGAAGAATTTATTCTTTTCTATTGAGGTAAAGCATCATATACATATGGGTCAGTTGGCTTATTAATTTTCTCGATTTTGTTTACTTTTACAAGTGGAAAGACTGTTCCTTTATATGTCGTTTCATCTAATAATCCTGTTATTTTCACCCATGTTTCTTCTGGAATTTTTTCAATATTTTTCCCGGTAACAATCATCCCCCAGACTGATGCATCCGCAATACAACAAGTTATGCCATATCGAGCCACTACTGCTTTATTCCCCGTCACATCTTTATCCTTATATATAAACCCTAAAAATGTAATTTCTTTCCCTTTAAACCAATTAATATTTTGACCAATTACATTCATTGTTTGAACATAATCCTTATCCTTTACTTGTAGTTTACGCTGTCCTAACATACTTTTTACTACTTGCTCTTCCGTTTTATAAGTCGTTGCTAAATTTGATGTTTCTTCTGAATCAACTAATACTTCTCGCTCATCAAACTTAACCTGTTTCCCCTCTTTTTCGTTTCTTTCCAGACTTCTCGCCTGTACACTTTGATTCATACCCCTTTTTCCTGCTAAACTTCCATCAATTGTTACACTTCCAAAGAGAAAAGCACTAACTATCGGAACAACAAATAAAACATATACAAAGAAACTTTTTATCCCTGATTTTGATGTTGTATGATGTTTACAACAATTACAATCATGCTGTTTTTCTCTTCCATCTCCCCAAACTTGTACAATACCAAAAATTAAAATTACTACAAAAGCTATATACGTAAATTTGATCATTTTTGGAGCGATAAAATTATAAATATTTCCTGTTACAAGTAGTTTAAATAAGAGCATTGCTAAACCAATTAAAATAATGCCACGTATATAGCGATGATACGCCTTCTGCTCCTCTTTCTCCATTCTTTCTCACCTCCTATAACATTATGATTTGCAGGATGGTATACACAGATACAATGACAATTCCCATCAAAAAGAATACAAATTTCTTTTGAAAATACGCAAATAGCATTAACGTATTTTTCATATCAAGCATAGGCCCAAACACAAGAAATGCGAGAAGTGCCTTTACCGAGAAAACATGTCCAAAAGATGCAGCTATAAAAGCATCGGCTGCAGAGCAAATTGATAAAACATAACCAAATCCCATCATAATAAAAGGGGCAATTACTTCGTTATGTGCTACTGCATCCAGTATATTCCGATCAAAAAACGTCTGAAATACACTTGCTAAAAAAGCACCTATCAATAAATATTTACCAGTATCAAAAAACTCATCTACAGTGTGATTCATAACATCTTTCCAACTCTTTTTTTTGCTTATTTGAACTGAAACCTCTACGTCTTTTAAAACATTTCTTTCGCGATAGCAGTAATACACAATTAGCCCTATAAATAGAGCAACTAAAATTGTTATCCCAAAGCGTGCATATACAACGTAATCATTTTTTGGAAACGCATATACAGTAGATAAAAGAACAACTGGATTCATAATGGGTGCACTCAATAAAATAACAATGCCTACATGAAGTGGTAGCCCTTTTTGAATGAGTCTTCTTACAATTGGTATAATGACACATTCACACATTGGAAAAAGAACTCCCACAAATACTGCTGGAATCATTGCAACAATTGGAGATTTCGGCATGACTTTTTGAATCATATCTTCCGTCACAAACACTTGAATACATGAAGAAACAATTACCCCTAATAAAATAAAAGGTATTGCTTCAAAAATGATACTTAAAAATACCGTATTCACATTCAGCCATTCCTGCGGTATATTTGTGTGCAAATTTACTAGACTTGTAAAATCTACAAAAAATAATAAAAAGAGAAACATAGCGATAAGAGCTATGCCTACTAATTCTTTTGAAACTCTATTAAAGACCAAGCTTCTCGCCTCCATTTTATTTACATGTAAACATGTGCTTGTCCAAATGCTTCATACTACAGCACAAATTTTATAGTCTATTTCTATTCTTAAATCGTAATCATTATGATTTATTATTGATTTTTCTTTTCCTATCGTTTAATATAAAACGTAATCATTACGATTTAAAGGAGAGATCGTTTCATGAAAAAAGTACCTATCACTGTATTAAGTGGTTTTTTAGGATCTGGAAAAACTACCTTACTACATCACATTTTGACTAATAAGAATAACTTAAAAGTAGCTGTTATCGTTAATGATATGAGCGAAGTAAACATTGATGCATCTCTTATAAAAAAGGGTGGTTTTTCACGTACGGAGGAAAAACTAGTAGAGATTCAAAATGGCTGTATTTGTTGTACACTACGAGAAGATTTAATGATAGAAGTGAATCGTCTTGTGGAAAATGGTGATATTGACTATATTATTATTGAATCTTCTGGTATAAGTGAGCCTATTCCAGTTGCTCAAACGTTTACTTATACAGACGAAGTTCTTAACATTGATTTAACGAAAAATTGTCGCCTCGATACGATGGTTACAGTTGTAGATGCAAATAGATTTTGGGATGATTTTGCAGATGGAGAAAGTTTATTAGACCGAAAACAAGCAATCGATGAGAATGATACCCGGGAAGTTATTGATTTATTAATAGATCAAATTGAATTTGCAAACGTAATTATTCTTAATAAGATAGATTTGCTAGAAAAAGAAGATGTGATAGAGCTTCATCATTTACTAAAAAAATTAAATCCTAATGCAAAAGTTCTTGAATCTTCGTTTAGCAAAGTACCATTACAAGAAATTTTAAACACAAATCTATTTAATTATGAAGAAGCTAGTCAATCGGCCGGCTGGATACAAGAATTAAATAGTGACCATCATACACCGGAAACGGAAGAATACGGTATCAATTCCTTTGTTTACCGCCGCAAATATCCTTTCCATCCCGAGCGCCTTATGAATTGGCTAGAAAGATGGCCTTTAGATGTTGTAAGAGCGAAAGGATTCTTCTGGCTGGCATCTCGTAATAATATGATAGGGCTTCTATCTCAAGCAGGTTCCTCTATTACAATTCAAGGAGCCGGTGAGTGGATAGCGGCATTACCTGAAACTGAAAGAAATCAAATGATTACAGAAGAACCAGAAGTATTGAAAAACTGGGATAAACAATATGGAGATCGAATAACCGAACTCGTATTTATCGGAATTGATATGAACCGTTCTTTAATTGAACAATCATTAGATAGTTGTCTATTAACAGAGAAAGAAATGAAACAAGATTGGGATATATTTGTTGATCCTATTCCAGCTTTTACTTATACTTCATAACAATTAATAAAAGGCTTCAGTAGAATGAAGCCTTTTTACTTTATAGTACTCTTATTTAATAAGTTTGCTTTAATTATGAATACAATTGTACCTAAAACAATTAATATAGCATATACGATACCAACTACATTACCTATTTTTTCTAAGCCAAGCGGTAATATTATAGTAGCAACTCCAACTATATAAGAAAATGCTCCTGAAAGCTTCGCTAATTTATTTTTATCTCCAACAAACGTTTCTTCTTGATATCCTGCTAACAAAAACAACCTCTTTTTCACATGTATTTGATACCCTAAAAAAATGATAAGTAACCCAACAAATAAACAAACTAAAAATCCAGCTAACATATACTCCCCCTCCTCTACAATATTTTACTATACATAAAAAACAAATTAGAAATTTCAGTTTATTAACGAGTCGTTCTGTGATATATTGCATATTGTATTCAATTTGTATTTTTAGAAAGGAGAATTTTAGATCATATGGATTCAAATCGATTAAAAGGAATTATAATGGTCATAATCGGTGCTTGTTTATGGGGCTTGTCTGGTACAGCTGCACAACAACTTTTTCAATATGACAATGTTTCAACCGAATGGTTAGTTACGATCCGTTTACTTATATCTGGAATTATTTTGCTCATTATTTCCTCATTCGGAACGAGAAAAAAAGAGATATTTGGCATTTGGAAACAAAAATCTGATGCTATTAAAATGATTTTGTTTGGTCTATTCGGTATGCTTGCTGTACAGTATACGTATTTCGCTTCAATTAAAGAAGGAAATGCTGCCGTGGCAACATTATTACAATATTTAGCTCCTATATTCATCACTGTATACTTACTTTTCAAATGGAACGTTCGTCCATCAAAAATTGATTTCATTTCAATTACCCTTTCATTAGTAGGCACTTTTCTCTTACTAACAAACGGGTCTGTTCATAACTTGGCTGTTTCTACACCAGCTATTATTTGGGGTGTTTTATCTGGATTATCTCTCGCTTTTTATAGTTTATATTCAAAGGAATTGTTAGAAAAATGTTCTTCCTCCGTTATCGTTGGATGGGGCATGATTATTGGGGGTATTGGTGTAACGATTGTACACTTTATTTCTACAAACGAATTCATTTTATTATCAACTATGAAATATGTAAAACTAAGTACCCTACCGCTCATCACATTTGTCGTCATTTTCGGGACACTTATTGCCTTTTATTTATACTTAGACAGCATAAGATACCTGACTCCGAAAGAAACAACATTATTTGGTTGCACAGAACCACTCGCAGCTATTATTTCTTCTGTACTTATATTACACGTGCCATTTCAATCTTTTCAGTTATTAGGCGCTTTTTGTGTCATTGTAATGGTGCTCATCTTAAGCCAAAAGCCGGATGAAGGGAAACAAAAATTAAAGCTTGTTCATGCAAAAAAGGAAAATATACAATGAAAGGATTGAATTCACTATGCCTGTCCCTCAAAATTATAAAAAACCAGGAAGAGTTTCAGCAAAATCACTCGTTTTAAATCAACTACAAAATTGGATTATTGAAGGTGTACTGAAGCCCAATGAAAAAATTAATGATGGGGAATTGGCTGAGGCACTAGGAGTAAGCAGAACACCTGTAAGAGAAGCACTTCAAATATTAGAGCTTTCTGGATTAGTGGAAATGGTACCAGGGCAAAAAACGAAAATTGCTCCTATTAAGTTAGACGACGTATCTATCATTTATGAAACGATGGCTGGTCTTCACTCTATTATAGGAAAGCAAGCTCTTCAAAACATTACAAACGCTGATATTCAACTACTTTCTGA
Source organism: Bacillus sp. RZ2MS9 (assembly GCF_001816185.2). Taxonomy (NCBI): domain Bacteria; kingdom Bacillati; phylum Bacillota; class Bacilli; order Caryophanales; family Bacillaceae; genus Bacillus; species Bacillus sp. RZ2MS9. The sequence goes on along the minus strand of NZ_CP049978.1, from coordinate 1,717,454 downwards.
AATAAATGAGCATTTTCAGCAATCTATAGAGAAAAAAGACGCAAAACAAGCTTTAGAATTAGATATACAATTCCACAATACAATTTCTTCTATTGCTAAAAACCAATATATTGAACCCTTTCTAGAAAATATGCAACTTCACGTTTTACGTCTTGAATATTTGTTTTTCCAAAACTTTGTTCCAGCAAGTCAATCTATTGAAGAACATCACTCTATCATTCAAGCATTACAGAAGCAGGACGAAAAACAAATGGAACAAATAATGACCCAAAACTGGCTCCGTCCCATGAAAGAAATACAAAAAATAATTTCTACGAAATAAAAAGAGGGCTGGTTACACAAAATCGTAACCAGCTCTCCTTTTACTAATCTATATAGCTACACCTGAATATTCGCATAATCTTCCATATCTTCGTACTCTTTTTCCAATTCCTCTAAAGACAGCTCGTATAATTGTCGGTCGCGAATCTTAAACACACCTGCTCCAATTAACTCATCAATTAAATGCCTCTTACGATTTTCAACAGCAAAACGGAGTTGACTACTCATCTTTTAAAAAACTCCTTTCTACGATCATTGAAAATGATAATCTCTATCAATTACCACTTTTGATTATAAAAGATGACTCTTTATAAGTAAAGTAATTTCATGAAATATTTACCTTGCAAAGTACTTGTGGCCACATTATATATATGTATGCCGTGCGAAAAATGTTATGACACTTTTTCTTATCCTTTTTCTTTCATACTTTGCAAGTTGTCTCATCATGATTAAATTCACCATCTATTTCTACTTGAATGGTGACATGTTCTACATGAAATTTCTCCTTTAATACGTACGTAGCCTCTTTTAATACACTTTGCGTTTCATTCCCTTTAATAATAAGATGACATGTTAATACTTGAAAATCTGATGTGACAGACCATATGTGCAAATCATGAACTTCTTTGACAATCGGAATATTTAATAACGTACTTTTTACCTCTTCAACATTTATGTGCTGTGGTGCACCTTCCATTAATATATGAACCGTATCACGTGTTACACGCCATCCACTAATAATGACTAAAATAGACACAAGAATACTAGCAATCGCATCTGCAGCAGTCCATCCGAAAAATTTAATAAGTAACGCAGCAATAATCGCTCCGACGGAACCCAATAGATCGCCTAGTACGTGCAGGAAAGCACTTCTTAAATTCAAATTACCTTTCACATCTCCGCCTCTCATTAATATCCAAGCTGATAAAATATTAATAAGCAGACCAAGGACTGCAATAATGAGCATCCCATTACTAGCAATCTCAACTGGTTCTTTAAAACGACGGATTGCTTCAATAAAAATGTATACCGAAATGACAATAAGAACGACACCGTTACATAATGCTGCTAACATTTCGACTCGCTTATACCCGTATGTTTTCGCAGTTGTTGCTGTTTTTTCTCCGAGTTTAAACGCAAGTAAACTTAAAGCTAAAGATACTGCATCACTTAGCATATGCCCCGCGTCAGATAGTAGTGCTAAGCTATTTGTTACAAATCCACCAACAACTTCTGCAATCATAAAACTTGTTGTTAGTAGGAAGGCAATTAGTAACGCCTTTTTATTTTTTGAATGACCATGATCATGCAAATGTCCCATACTTATACTCCTTTAAGTACAATATCTGTATGTTAGTATGAAACAAACTCCCCATCTTTATCCCGAATTGACTGATTGTAAACGCCCGCTTCCTCTGTATACACACTTCGCTATTTTTTAAACAATCCCTTTTTCTCAAATAAAACAAGACTACTTCTTTTTTATTTTCATATTGTTTACTAATGAAAGAATTTTTAAGGAGGTTACTTAAATGAAACGTTTATTTCTCTGTATGGAACGTGAACTTGTTGTAGTGAAAGAACACAATGATAACTATGAAACGACTTATCACTTACAAAATATGCAACCTACCTGTATCGCTGTTGATCCATTTCAAAAGAATCGTGTATATTGCGGAACATTTGGACGAGGTCTATGGTTAAGTGACGATAGTGGGGATTCATGGCGACCAATTGGAGATTCTTATCGTTACTTTGATTTCCCTAAAGAAGATGGTATTTTGCACTCCTCTATCACTTCCATAACAATAAGCTCAAATGAACAAGTTAACGGATATGGGGTCGTTTATGTCGGCACAGAACCGAGCGCTTTATTTCGCTCTGAAAATGGTGGTGAAACGTGGACTGAACTTAAAAATATGAAATCATTATTATCTTCTTATACATGGGCTTTCCCGCCTAGACCTTTTACCCATCACGTACGCTGGATTACAGTTGATCCAAACAACCCTAATACAATACACGTTTCAATCGAAGCTGGTGCTGTTATTCAAAGTAATGATAAAGGGCATACATGGATTGATAAAAAATTCGGTGCTCCTATCGATGCTCATCAATTACTTATGCACCCTGAAGCACCAAATCGCCTTTATGCATCATGTGGTGACGGATTTATGGGCGGACCTGATCGTGCTTATCTTGAGAGTTATAACAATGGAAACAGCTGGATCTCATGTAGTGCAGGACTTGAACATCATTATTTATACAGCATGGCTATTGATCCAGCTGATTGTGATACGATTCTCGTTTCTGCCGCGCCAAGTGCTGATCTCGCTCATCATCGTATCCCTTATGAGTCTTATATTTATCGAAAAACGAAAGATACTCCTTTCCAGCAAGTACAACAAGGACTACCATCTGCAATCGGTACAGTCATTTCGATGTTTGCTACAAACGAAGCCGAACCACATACGTTTTACACGTTAAATAACAATGGCGTCTTTCAATCCAATGATAGCGGCGAATCGTGGGAACAACTAAACATTCCGTGGAAAGATGAGTATAAAACGCAGCATCCGCATGCACTATTCGTCACTAGTTCTTAACGAAAAAAGACTGCCTAAATGATTTTAGGCAGTCTCTCTTTTATTTCTTTAAATCAATGACAATATCATCTAACACAATATCTTTACTCTTCGCTTCTTTTTTCGGCACTTCTATTTTCTTCTCTTTCCCATTCACATACTCTACTCCACCATGATTTTCAGGTGTATGTACTCGCAAGTGCACGCGAGGTGTAACGATAAGCTTTGTTGCATTTTCGTTTAGTTTTTGGAAGGTGGCACTCCAATGGATATTGTAAGGATCGTTGCCACTTCCCCCATTTCCTTCACCCGAATAAATATTCCCTAAATCATCCTTAACCGTCAATTCAACATCTACACTATCCCATTCTTTCCTCGCGCCCTTAGAAACCTCTTGATTGTAATAAAGAATAAATGAAACTGGCGATATTGCGACCTTTTCCATATTTGCTTTTATACCTTCTTTTTCTGAACTCCCACCAATTGTTCTCTCTTTACTATCCACTGATTTTACAGTTAACGCGAAATTCCAATTACCTTGTATTGATTTTTTCCTATCTGGCATCTCTATTCTCTCTATATTCCATCTAAAGTTTACTTTGTCCTTTTTATTGCTATCATGATGCGTCGTTGTTACCATACCTACATACTTTTTTTCAGTAACTTTAGTCATTTTACCACTGCCTGAACTACCATGAGCGTCCATTATATCCAATCCACCTAATATGATAGGATCCTCCCCTAAGTCCTGCTCACTTTCCAGTGAATACGTTATAGATAATGTTCTGCCATCAGAAATTACATCATTAATTGTAACCTTAACCCCATTACTCTCTTTTGTCATATTCAACTCAGTCGAAAATTCCTTATAATTTTCATATAACCCCGTTCTACCATTATCTAAAAATCGGAATATGTCACCTACAATTGGCAATCCCCCGGCATATGTAGGAAAACCGATACCAAGAGTTGCAACCGATAACCCTACTAAAATTGATGCAGCAGCGACACCTTTTTTCCAACTTTTCATCTTTTTCTTCGTACGTATCGATTGTTTTACATTTCGTTTTACTTTTTCCTTTTCAATTTCAGAAGCCTCAATTTCTTCTAGTTCTTTTTCATCTATATCAATATCATTTAATAGTTCATAAATGTCTTTCATATTGCACTACCTCCAAAACTAATATTCGTAGCATTTTGTTGTAGTTTCTTTTTCCCCCGGTACACTCGATTATCAATTGCTGCCCGAGTTAATCCTAACTTGTCACCTATTTCCTCTGTCTTCATACCAAGTAAATATTTCATAATGAACACCTTTTGATCTAGCGGTTCTAATTGATTAATGAGCTTCAATAATTCTTCCCTATCTTCCATAACGATTAATTCGTCTTCTGCTGATTTTTCTGTACTGATATGAAACTCATCTGAAATGATTTCTACTGTTTTAGTCGATTTCCGGTAATAATCAATTGCTTTAAACTTCGCAATCGCTGCAATCCACTTTTTAAAATCACTCGGCTCTCCATGGAATTTATTTGCGTTATTCCAAATGGAAAGAAATATATCGTTTATACATTCCTCTATGAGTCCATCATTTTGAATGGGAAGTAGAACTTTATGCGTGATCCCCTTTATGAGTGGTAAGTATGTATCGACAACGAATTCTAACGCGTCTTCTTTTTGCCGCTGTAATCTTTTTATAAAATTTTTCTCATTTGATTTCATGTAGCGATTCCCCTTATTGTTTTGTAAAAGCTTTTACACCATATATAACGTCTGAGAAAATTTTTTCTCTCATCTTTTTTATTTTTTGTATGTAATGGAATACTTTCCCTTAGCCATTTTCTCACATAACTATGCATTCAAAGAAAACTTTCTCAAGTCTGTAATTTAATTCATGTAGTACACTATTTATATAGTCACTCTTTAATTTAGTGTACATTTTATTTCATTAATCTATTTTAAAAATTAGGAGATGAGATGTGTATGTGTGGAATTACAGGTTGGGTAGATTGGAAAGAAGACCTTTCAAATCAACATGTTATTTTAAAAAAGATGGCAAATAGTATTGAGCATCGTGGTCCGGATGCTGAAGGATTTTGGTTTTCACCTCATGCGGCCTTTGCACACCGGCGTTTAATTGTAATTGATCCAGAAGGCGGGACACAGCCTAAGACATTTCGTGCTGGTGATTATACGTATGCTCTTACTTATAATGGAGAAATTTATAATTTCCGTGAACTGAGAGAGCAGCTTCAAAAATGTGGGCATGCATTTGAAACCCATTCAGATACAGAAGTATTACTACATGCTTATTTAGAATGGAAAGAAGACTGCGTACGACATTTAAACGGAATTTTCGCTTTTGCCTTATGGGATGATCAGAAGCAACAATTGTTTTTAGCACGAGATCATTTAGGTGTAAAACCACTCTTTTTTACAGAAAGAAATGGCAGTATTATTTTCGGTTCTGAAATTAAAGCATTATTAGCGCATCCATCTGTCCCTGCTGAAATTGATGCGAATGGAATAAATGAAATATTTGGATTAGGCTTATTTCGCACTCCAGGATGTGGTGTCTTTAAACATATTCAAGAAGTACGTGCTGGACATTCTATAACATTTACACGTCATAAAAAAGTAGTTACTAAGTATTGGAATTTAGAAAGTAAGTTCCATACAGACTCTATAGAAGATACATCTTCGCATATTTTATCTATTTTACAAGATACAGTAAAAAGACAATTAATTGCCGATGTTCCTCTCGTTTGTATGTTATCAGGCGGATTAGACTCTAGCGGTATTACTGCACTTGCGGGTAAAGAATTTGCTGCTGAAAATAAAACACTTCATACGTATTCTGTTGACTTTGTAAATAGCGCAAAAGATTTCGAACTGACATTTGCTCGCACTGGTTTAGACGCTCCTTGGGTAAAACGCGTTTCTGAACATGTCGGGACAGCGCATCATGATATCATTGTGAATGCTGAAGAATTAGCAAATCACTTATTCGTTCCCCTTCATGCAAAAGATTTACCGAGTGCTGGTGAAATGGAAACTTCACTATATTTACTATTTTGCGAAATGAAAAAAGATGCGACCGTAGCTTTATCCGGCGAATCGGCTGATGAAGTATTCGGTGGATATCCTTGGTTTCATCAAGAAGAACTACTATATGTAGATAAGTTTCCTTGGCTAACAAATTGGAAAAATACATCTCCTCTTCTACTAAATGAAGTAAGTAACCAATGTAATCTAGAAGACTATATTGATACACGATTCCAAGAAGCGATACTTGAAGTACCTACTCTTGAAGGCGAAAGTAAAAAATCCGCGAAACAACGTCAAATGTTTTATTTATTTTTAACAAGATTCCTTCCTTTCTTACTTGACCGTAAAGATCGTATGAGTATGGCTGTTGGATTTGAAGTTCGTGTACCGTTTTGCGATTATAGATTAGTTGAATATTTATGGAATGTTCCTTTCAACATAAAAAGTATTGATAATATCGAAAAAGGCATTTTACGTAGAGCACTACAACCAGCTTTACCTGACGATGTACGCAATAGAAGAAAAAGCGCTTATCCAACTTCACAAGATCCACACTACTTACAAACAATCCGTAATTTAACACTTGATATGTGTAACAATAAAAACAATCCTATTTTCTCACTTATTAACCATTCCATCTTACTTTCAATTGCTGATCAAAGTAATAAAGTGATTAACAATTTTGAAGCAAGAAGTGCCATGGAGTATATGCTACAAGTAAATGAATGGTTGAAAACATATCACATCCATATTGCTTAACAAAAAGGAGTTCAAGGATAAAAACCTTGAACTCCTTTTATATTAATTAGCACATTGTTTATTATCAGTATCAATAGACCATCCAATAATCGTGGCACAGTCTCTACCTTTCCACTGCAGTACATTTGTTAATACGGGCTCAATCTGCAAGCTATTTCCGTCGTGTAATATTTCTACTAAAGATTGATCATCATCAAACCTTCGTTTGTCACACTCTAAAATACCGTCCGTTGCCATTACAATGTGATTCATTCCTTTTTCTAATCCTCTTACACCTGACGTAAAGCAAGGTGTATTTGCTGCAAAAATATTTTTCCTGCCAATATATTCGTAATTTTTCCGTTTATTTAATCGTCCTTTTCCATTTTTCGTTTTCTCAGAATGGAATAAATACGCGAAACAATCACCAACTGATAACCAATATAAAAATTCGCCTTTTCGTAAACAAATTAAGCAAGCGAGTTCCTCATCATCTTGATCACACTTTTTAATAAATAACTCATCTGTAAATAACGCTAATAAGTACATATGTGTATGATGAAAAGCTAAATGTATTGGATAGGAAAATAACTCTTTTAATTTCTCTTTTCTTTCTGAAATCGCTTCTATTATATAATCAATATTTTTTGTTTTGTGGTGTGTATCAAAAATCATAACAAATTCAAATTGTAATTCAGGGTCCCACCAAGCAAGTACCGCATCTCCTCGTTCATATGCATCACTTTCTTGATTTCCCCCATATACGCCGACTGAAAGAGGACCACATTTTTCAACATGTATTTCATCTACATACATCTGTTCATGACTCATCCATTTGAATGTATTCACAACTATCATCCTCTCTCTTGCTAAATGTATACCTTTACACATAGATTACCTTATATTTCAATAAAAATAAACTTTTTCAACATTTTTTATCCAAATAAAAGGATTTTATTTCTAAAACAACGAATATATCTTACTATACGATATAAAAAAGGGGATTTTATTATTATGAACAACATTAATCAACATTGGGAGAGCATTTATTATCACTTACGATACGAATACGAGGACAATCTTTCCCACCAAGCAATTCGTATTTTACAAATCGTTTCTCGTGAGAAAGATATAACAATTGGAAAAGTCGCTACTGAGCTTAGCCTTTCTCATAACACAGCATCTGAACATATAAAGCGCCTTATTCAAAAGGGGTTCATCGTTAAAGAGAGAAATAAAAAAGATGAAAGAGTGGTAAACCTTACATTAACAATTGAAGGAATTGAAGTATTAGAAAAACATACTTTACTAGATAAAGAAAAGATAAAAATATTAGAATCACAGTTATCAAAAGAAGAACAACAATTAATTGAAAAAGCATTTTCGTTATTAGCGAAGGAGGCAAAATATGCATTTCCTCGTTAAAGTAATCGTTTCGGCACTTATTATCGGCGTTATCACTGAAGTCGCTAAACACTACAGTACGATAGGTGGCTTTATTGCTGCCCTTCCTCTCGTGAGTTTACTTAGTCTATTTTGGATTTCATTTGAAGGCGGGAATAAACAAGAATTGAGTCAATTTGCTTTAGGGGTATTATATGGATTCCCCGCATCAGCACTACTATTATTTATCGTCTATATTGGTTTAAAAAATTCATTTACACTTAGTACATCTGCCCTACTCGGTATAGGTGTTTGGTGTATCGTTTTTGCTTTTCAAAAATTATTTCAAGCTTAGGGGGAATTAACATTCATAAATTTGTAGAAATAATGGGGCAAAATATAGAAGTACATATAAAAGGAGGTGGTAAACAAACTGTAGTCATTCAAATCGGAATGAGTTGCTCATTTTATGATTGGCTTCCTATTATAAAAAAGCTTTCACAGCACTTTACAGTCGTTTCATACCATCGCCCAGGTTACGGGAAAAGTGAGCTAGGAAATCAGCCACGTACAATAAGGCAAGTTACAAAAGAGCTACATATGTTACTAAACAAACTAGCTATTCAAGAGCCATTTATTCTAATCGGTCATTCCTATGGAGGATTATGTGCACAACATTTTGCGATGTTACATGAAGATAAGCTGCAAGCACTTATTTTAGTTGATTCTACTTCGATGAACTTACACCGTTTAGATGAACTTCATTTACCAATTTCTGATCAAACTGACTCGGATGATATGTGGCTTGAAAAATATAATACATACTCCAAAATGGATGTAGACACACTTTATAATGAACTAAAACCTATTCTCACCGATCAATCAAAACAGCAAATTGGATTCTCTACCTCGCCTTCATTATATAAAGCGACAGCTTCTGAACTATCGGAGTGGAAAAACTGTGCTCTCTCACTAAAAGAGCTATGTAAAACATTAGAAATACCATTAATCGTTATCGGTAGAGATCCTCAATATTCTATTACTCAATTGACTAATGGTGGCATGCCAAAAGAGGAAGCAACACAACTTGAAGCAATGTGGCAAGAACTGATCCATGAACAATTACAACTCTCAATACATAGCCAATATATACTTGCCGAACATGCTGGTCACGGAATCGAAATTGATCGGCCTGATATTATTATTGGGGCTGTTCAATCTCTATAAATAAAAAAAGGAAGCAACTAAAGTTGCTTCCTTACTTATCTATTCATAATCTTCTTCATCATCGATTTCTTCGTAATAAGCATTCCCATTACTTACATAAATAGGGCCATTCGCAACATCAATACGTAATACCCATGCCCATGGCACAGCTAAACGCTTATGTATTGCTCGCCAAAAGCTCATTGATTTTCTTTCGTACTCCTGGAACTCCTGAAGTAACTCTTTATAGGAGGAACCGTCTAACTGAATATTTGCTTCTAGCAAACGAGAATGGGCATAGTACTGCAGCTCTAGTTCAGCAGCAATTTCCATTTCTTCTTCTGTTGCCATACCAATAATTGTTCCATCTGCTGGTGCAATTTCATATACGTTGTGAACTTCAATAAGCCCTTCTTTCTCTTTCTCAAACATGTAAACAGCCTCCTTTAACATATAATTTTTATGTTACAAAGTCATACTTCTACAATAACTTCTCTCTTTCCTCTTTTTTTGATAAACTTTTACAAAATATTTAACCGATGACCTGTTTTCTCTATTCTTTCAGCAGAAATGAAACGATTTTTATCAAAATTTAATTTATACACATCAGGCATATGAAGTGTTTTCCAAAACTCCAAATCATATTTCCAATTAAAATAATTCATTAGTAATACCATAATATTTCCATGCGTACCTATTACAATATTCTTACCTTCATATTTTTTTAATATATTTTGTATACATATTACAGCGCGCTTTTGTGCTACAGTATTCGATTCTCCGCCTTCGTATGCAAAACTCCAATCTTTCCACACATTCTGCATAGCATCATTAAAATTTGATACTGGCTCTGTGCTCAATAATCTTTCACGCAAATCTTCTTCAGTTTGTATTGATAATTTATATGTATTCGCAATTCCTTGTACAGTTTGGATTGCTCTTTTGTAAGGACTAGAAATAACAACATCAATATGTTTATCTTTTAATAAATGCGTTACATTTTCTGCATCACAGTGCCCTTTTTCAGATAAAGGTCGTTCCCGTTCTTCTTTTGTATATGTAGAATGGGCATGGCGAACGAAATATATTGTTGTCATTTTTTAACCTCCAATCTTATTTTCCATCTATATTCAATAATAAGATTGGAAAATCCTGTATTACAAAAGAGCACTTTTCATAAGTGCCCCTTTGTTTACATAATAAAATTATTTCATTATAATTTATTTCCAAACTCTTCATCTGTTATAGCATCTTGAATAAAATAATCTATATTATTTCTCAGTTTTTGATATGAAACTTGATCTTCTATATCGTTAAACATAATGACAATTTCTACTTTATCCCCTTTCTTATCTGTAGTATACAAGCTTTTTGTCAATACGAATGCGGTAGAACCACCTTTTTGACCAGCATATTCGAACTTACTATTTTTAACTGTTCCTCTGAAAATGTTCTCGATCTCTTCTTGCATTGATTTTGGAAAATAATTTCTACTATTTATCTTTTCCATTATACTCATATAATCTTTAGCGTTTGCACCCACTAATCGATCTGACCAAATTCGCTGAAATTCCATATCTACCTTTAATGGAATATCCCGTTTTTTCCATTCTTCTTCATCTTTCATCCATTCATGAATTTGTAACACATGTTTATTATATTCTTCCTTTGACATGTTACGTATCATTTCTAACGATTGATTTTTTGGCTCATGAAGCTCTTTTTCTACATACCCTCTCATATATAGTGAAGCAGTATACGAAGAGAACTTGTCATGACTAGTAAGCTCTAACTCTTTTAAACTATCATTTACTCTTTCTATTCCAAGCTTATCTAACAAATATGTCGTATTTGCATTAGAGCTATAATGAATCATTCCTTTTGCAACTTCTTCTAAAGCGATTTGTCCATTTTCCACTAATTCTCTCGCTTTTGCATCTTCTAACCAATCAGGATGTGCCCCACCATCAGTGTTTTTAACATAATATTTTTCTAGCTCCTGCAATGAAATTTGTTCATCACGATTGATTTTTCCTTCTGACACTTGCTTAGCAAATTCAACTGCTATTATGATTTTTGCCATACTTGCTAATGGCAATTTTTTATTTTCATTTATAGAAGTTAATACTTCTCCATTTCTTTTAATAAGTAATGAACATGTTTCATCTTCTTTATGTTCTTTTATGTACTTTAATACGTAATCAGGATCTTCTTTTGACAAATAGTAATTCATAATAACAAAGAAAGCTATAACAGCTACTATAATGACTCCTGCAATTATTCCTATAATCTTTAATATGTTCACAATATACCCCCTCTAACAAATTTCCTTCTATATCATAATTATACCGAACCGAATTACAAAATTATACAAAAACGAATAAATATTCCTACAAACAAAGAATCATTTTTTTATTTCACACTGTATTGTATGGAAACTCTCATGAATATGTCTAACTTTCACATAACAAAAAAACATGCCTTCATTAGGAAAGCACGTTTTGTGATATTCTTCACATTGTTTAGTTAAAAAATAAATGTTTACTTACCATGATGTAACATTAAATCACTAAGTTCTTCTTCAATGTGATTTAATTTCGCAACGCCTTCTTTCCATTTATGAATATAACGTGAAACCCCAACGAAAAACAAAACAATAATTGTGGAAAGAATAATACCATATACGATTGCTACAGTACTCATAGTTACACTTCCTTATAATTAGTAATGTGGTTATTAGTTATATTTTTATTATAAACCTTTTTCTTTTAAAATACTTCGATTTCAACTTTTTGTAACAAAATTGATTTTTCTAACATTTCGTTCGTGAAAATGGCATATTTTTCACAAATTATACAAAACTTCACCATATGTACTATTACCATATGAGTTATATTATTAAATAGAATAAAGGGGATGATATACTATGACGACTTGGTTTATTGTAATGTTAGTTGTATTTGGAGCATTTAAAATTATCGTTTCTAGCCTTCCTAACACTGTTATTGAATCCATTATTAGCAAGTACGAAACACATCCAAAACTTGAAGAAGAGAATGTGACTATTACAATTCATGGAAATAACGTAGAAGGCGAACAGAAATCAAAAATTATTCATGATTTTAACGAAGGTTTATTTTTAGATCGCTATTATGCACCACCACACAATGAGGGTACGCCTTTAATTATCAATGCAAAACGTGGCAAAAAGAATTTTACATTTTATATTTATAGTCACGAGGAGCATGTTGATGTTGTAAAACAATATAAAAAGAAGGTAGTTGCTTATAGTTTACGCTCTAAAAACCTTCAAAATAGTGATATGTTCGTGTCAGCTGACTTAGCTTAATACTCATATATTGGAAAAAGGAATCCACGAAATATGGATTCCTTTTTTCTCATTTACTGAAAAATAAGCTCTGTCTTCAAACTATCTTTCGGTAACAACCAGCCTTTTTTCTCTAAACTCGCCATTAATAATTCCCTTTGCTTTGTCGCAATACTTTCTTCATTTGTTTTAAATGACACTTCTATTACGAAGTCATCTTCTAATTTTCCGGTATTACTTAATGGCCAAATTTCAATATTTGCTTTTATGTTTTCAAACTCTCCTGTATATCGTTTCATTAATACAGGACCGTAAATACGGGAACTCTTTAACATTTCCTCTCCCCAATTTGTATACAACCATTTGTTCATTTTCCCTGGTAATTTTTCTATTAACATGTTTTGAGCAGCTTGTTCATTTGGTAAATCAAGTATCCCATATCCTTTAGCGCTGTAACTTTTCTTATTTGAAATGCTTAATGTTTTCTTCTCAAATCCCCAATCTATTTCCGCCTCATAACTATCCGTATTACTATCGAATCCTTCTTTTTTAGCTACTTCTAGTGCATCTTGAATTACACCATTTGGAATAGGATATCTTTTTTTATATGTTAATTCAAAATCTTTACTAAATTCTTTCTTTCGAATTCTAGCAAACCAACCTTCCTTGCTTAAACTTTTATTCGCAGTATCTAAAAATTGCACTTGTATTCTTTCATATTTTGTACCAGCCTGGAAATGTTCTAGCACCTCTTGCTTCATCTCTTTGTTATCACCTAATACTTGTTCTGGCTTCAATAATAACTTTACTTCAAAACTAGGTTTCATTGGACTAGCTGCAAACCCTTCCTTAACGTTATAAAGGAAACAACAAAAGAAAATGCTTACGAATACAAATACTTTTTTCATATACCTATCCCCTTTACATTTCAAATGACTTCTATACGTTCCATTCCAAGTGAATATACATTTTCATACCCTGCTGTACTTAGCTTTTGTTGTAATCGATCCGTATCCTCTTTCAAAGCGTGCACTAACACTGTATGTTCTGGTAATAATGTATTTAACATCTCTTTAACGTCTCTTATACTTTGGTGAACTTTATACGGAACTCGCTTCACCCTACATGTACTCCTTACATGTTCTTTCATAACTTTTTCTGCAAAACTCCCTTTCGCAATATGCCCAGTAAAAATAACGGCATTCCGTTTTTCATTCCGAAGTTGTTCATAGTATAACTGTGCTCGTTTCGTTTGCATATTCGCATCACTCATTACAACTATTCCGCAACTATTTTGCATACTAATGTCATTATCCATAACTATTATGTTTCTTTTTAAACTCTCCATAATCCATTTAAGTTCTTCATTATTTTTTATCCAACCTTTATATATGAACATCTCTTCAAATCCAGCCAAAATTTCTTTATCTACTATAAGCGGAAATTCTTTATATCGTTCATATAAATACAATACTATATCTTGCGCCCTACCAAGTTGTGGCAGCGGTAATAATGCTATTCCTTCATTTTGCATAACTCGTTCAATTTCTGCACATAGATCGTCTAATCTTTCATTTTGCGAAACATCATCTGTGTGATAAGCGGCATCTACAATTGCAACTTTTATATTGTGGCCCAATTTCTCAGGTAAATTAGCTCGTAGTATATTAGACTCTGCTGAATAGTCGCCTGAATAAAATACGTATGTATTACACATATCAACTAAAAACCAAACAGCTCCTAATACATGCCCACTATACCCCCACTGAAACCGCAATGTAGGAGTAATTTGTAACCATTCATTTGGGTTGCTAATCTCATCAATACATACATAATTTAAATCTTTTATATGTTGGTCGCTATAAGGTAAATTCCATCCTTGCATCACATTATAGTTTCTCCATTTTTCATAATATAACGGCAGTTGCTCCTTCGTATAACGAGTCGTCCAAATTTTTTTCTTATAGCCATACTTCGCTAATAAAGGTAAACCCATCGTATGATCTTCATGAATATGTGATAAAAATACCGCATCTAAAAATGGAACAGCTTCTCTCTCTATTTTTGGATAACCATCCTCATAAGATCGATTAATACCACAATCAAATACTATTTTCGTCTCTTTATTTTTTACAAAATAGCAAGAGCGACCGTATTCTCCTGCTCCTCCCCATACTTCCACTCTCATCATGCTACCCCTTTTCGCTTTTGCTCCATATGTTGCAGCAGTAATAAGCACATTGTTGTAAGTCCAACAGAAACAACGGCCATCGCCATTCCTATAGATACTTCACCCTGTTCAAATTGAGCAAAAATAAACGTTGCTGACGTTTCTACTGATGGAGGTAATACGAGAAGTGATGCTACTAACTCTCTTATTGAAATTGTAAATGTCATCGCCCATCCGGCAAGAATGCCTGGGATAATAAGAGGCAATATTATTTTTCTAAAAATATAAATATAATTTCCAGAAAAAATACTTCCTGCCTGCACGAGAGAATTATCAATTTGTCCGAGTGATGATTTTACATATTGCACCGTGTAAGGTAAAAACAGAACAACATACGTTACGATAACCATGATTGGTGTATTATAAATTGACATAGGCATATATGGTGAATTCCAAAATAGAATAAGACCTACAACCATAACGATTCCTGGTACCATATTCGGTAACATACCGCACATATCAAGCCATTTTTCAGAGGTTTTTTTCCCCTTTCGAATCATAAGTGCCAAAAAGACTCCAATCATTACCGCAATAATCGCTGTTACGAGTGAAAAAAGAAAACTATTCCATAAAGCCTCTAATCCCGGAGACCCCATTGTAAACAATGCCTCATAATGACTTGTTGTAAAGTTATTTACATGTAAACCGCCGCCTCTTAATTTTGAAAAAGAAGCAATAAGTATAGAAAAGTATGGAATTCCAATTGATACGATTAATAAACCAACTACATACATCCATGCTACAACGCGCGTAAATATAGACAAAGTATATCTTTTAGATTTCACACCTTTTCCACTAACCATTGCATATGAATACTTTCGATTCAATACATTTTGCATATACCAAATGAGCATACAAGCACTAAGTAATAAAGAAGATAATGCTGTTGCACTACTGAAATCAATTGGCCAACTCGAAATAAATTTATGAATTTCTGATGTTAACACGTGGAATCCTATTCTACGTCCGAATGTAGCCGGTGTTCCAAATTCAGCAATCGTCTTTACGAAAATGAGTAAAGCACCCATTACATAACTTGATACTAATAACGGCAATATTATTTTTCTTAAGCGATAGAAAAAACTTCCGCCATGAACTGCTGCAGCTTCTTCTTTACTACTCCCAATCTGAAGTAACGTGTTTTTCAGCATGAAATAAAGGAATGGGAATAAATGCAGACTCATAATTAATACCATACCTCCTAAACTAAAAAACGATGATGAAATTGTCTTTAACATCGGGAAAAATTGTTCAAAATAGCCGTTAGGTTGCATGAACAAAATCCAGCCCATCGATCCAATATACGGCGGTGTCATAAATGGAATCATAAAAACAATATCTAACTTACTATACTTTCCTACATCTGTTTTGCTCATAATAAATGCCAATGGAAATGCAAATATTGTAGCACCTATTACAACGAGTGCACCTAGAAGCATCGAATTTAGAAAAATCCCAGCTAATCCACCACTCTGCATCACTTCAAAAGGCTTTAAAAAATTCCAACTGCTATTTTCATATACACTAGAAAATAAAATAAGAAAAAGTGGAATGACGATTAACATCGCCACAAGTAATAACGCTACCGTCATTCCAACTTGTCTTACTGATACGAATCGATTTACCATGGAATCACCATCTTATTGAAATACTTTCTTAAATTGTTTTCCTATTTCATCTTGCTCTTTCTCAACTGTTTTCCAATCAATATTTAATACTGGAATCTCTTCTACATTTGGTCTATTTTCAGCTTTTATATCTGTTCTACCAGGCAATAAATACGCTTTAGAAACTTGTTTTTGTACATCATCGGATAATAAATAATCAATAAACTCTTTTGCACCTTCAACATTTTTACTATCCTTCATAATCCCAGCTACACGTGGGCTAATAACTGTTCCGCTTTTTGGATATACAATATCAACAGGTTCACCCTTTGCTTTTGCGCTATACGTCATATAATCAACACCCGCAATGACCATATCTTTCGCACCTGTTACAACTGGGTCTAACGCTTCCTGATTTGCTCCTGCTACTGTAACTTCATTTTTCTTAAGCTGCTCAAATAAATTCCATCCATCTTGTCCATTCTTTTTCACGTATCCTGTTACAAAGTCTAAAGCTGAACCTGAAAGTGCTGGATCTGGAAGATTCACTTTCCCTTTCCATTCTCCTTTCGTTATATCGCTCCAATCTTCAGGTGCCGTCTTCACATTTTTTGTATTGTACACAATCCCTAATGCTGAAGCACTATACCCGAAATAATGTCCTTTATCATCTGACCATTCAGAACGCAGCTTATCAGCTTGTTTCGCCTCTTTATAAGCTAACGTTTGACCCTCTTTCTTTAATCCTTCCATCGCTGGTAAGGAAGCGAGTACGACAACGTCAACGACTGGATTTTTCTTTTCAGCTTCCATTCTCGCTAAAATTTTACCAGTTGTCCCTTGAAACATTTCCACCTTTATACCAGTTTTCTTTTCAAAGTCTTTTTGAATTTTTTCTGCTAACCCTTTTGGCCCTGCACTATATACAACAATTTTCTTTTCATTCATATTTTTACTTTTTGCATCTGCATTACCTGTCTTTGAACTACAACCTGTTACTACAGTAGAAAATAGTAAAGTACATACAAATAAAGACTTAAGCGAACTGAATTTCTTCATACGATTCTCCCCCTATATGATGAATACATTTTTTTGGTACATATAACGATACTGGTTTCCCGATGCTTAATTTACTATTGTGATAAGCTGTCCATATTCCGAGTGCCCCCATGTTTACTTTTATTTCATACCGTTCTCCTACATATGTAACGTGCTTAATTTCACCTGTATACATTTCGCACACTTCATTTTTCGTCCAGCTCACATGCTCTGGACGAACCATTTTTTTACCCTCTACAAGCCAATTCGCCTTACCAACAAATTTGGCAACAAATTCATGAGACGGTTTCACATAAATATCTTCGGGTGTTCCTTTTTGTAATACTGCTCCTTGTTTCATGACAATAATTTGGTCTGACATTGACATTGCTTCTGTTTGATCGTGAGTGACATACAGTGCAGTTAAACCAATGGAATGAACGATATCCATAAGCTCTATTCTCATTTCTTCTCGCAAAATTGCATCGAGTGCACTTAGCGGTTCATCAAACAAAATAAAATGAGGTTTTGTTACAATTGCTCTAGCGAATGCGACACGTTGTTGCTGTCCACCAGAAAGTTCGTGTGGATACCTTTTCTCCATACCTTGCAGGCGAACTCGCTTTATCGCATCCTCTACTTTTTCTCGTAAATGATTCGTTTGCTTTGTAGCCCTTAAACCAAATGCAACATTTTCAAAAACAGTCATGTGCGGCCATAAAGCAAAATCTTGAAATACCATACCGATATCCCGTTCATGAGGAGATGTCTTTATCTTTTTTGTAGCAGAATACATGCACTGGTCTCCAAAATATATTTCTCCCTTATCCGGTTCTTCAAGTCCTGCTATCATTCTAAGTAAAGTCGTTTTCCCACATCCCGAAGGTCCTAAAAGTGTAGTGAATTCCCCTTGTTTCATTACAATCTGCAACGGCTTTAACGCTTGTGTTTTTCCAAATGTTTTTTCTAATCCATTAATTTTAATATCCATCGTCTCACCTCTCTCCCCTCATTCTTAACCTGCTTTCATTCTATATGGAAGATTTATACTTAATGTTAATGTACTGTAAAGATTAAATTAAAAAACTTCTAATAAACTATTTATTTCTATAGATTTTTTCTATAGTTAAAATAAAAAAGGCGGCAATTCATAATGAATCTCTTAAAATTAGAAATTGTAGTACTTATTAAGAAATACAAAAAGCTTACAATCGTTGCAGAAAAACTTGGCGTTAAACAACCAACTATTACTTTTCATATAAAAAGCTTAGAAGAAGAACTCGGTGTGTCTTTATTCGAATTACGTTCTGGAAGGTATTTCTTAACAGAGGCTGGTGAGGCTTTGCACCATTATGCTTGTAAAATAGATGCACTTATGAAAGAAGCTAGACGTGTCACGCAAGAGTTTAAAGATTTTCATAAAGGCGCTATAACAATCGGCGCTAGTTATGTACCAGCGACTTATCTTTTGCCAGCAGTCGTTCATCAATTTCAATGTGAATTTCCCAATATAAAAATAACGCTACTAGTGAAAACAGCCCCTGAAATTCGAATGATGCTACAAAATCACGAAATCGATCTTGGGATAATTTCCGCTGCTCCATTTGATGAACCACTTTTAAAACAAACGAATATAATGCCCGATACACTTGTTCTTGCTTTTTCCAAAGAACATCATTTTTCAAAGAAAGACAATGTATCGTTACAAAATATAGAAAAGGAACGCATACTATTGCATCGTAACCCATCTACAACGAGAGATTTACTTACACAATGGACGTTAGCGCACAACATTACATTCCAATCAGAAATTGAATTAGATTCATTAGAAACGATGAAACAAATTTTAAAATATGGTAATGGAATTGCCTTGATTTCTAAACTTGCTATCGAACAAGAAATACAACGAAATGAGCTATGCTATATACCAATCCCTGAATTTGAATTTCAGCGTAATATTTATACGATTCATCATGAGGACAGATGGAATTCTAAAATCATTTCTTTTTTACTACAGAGCATCACTTCATTTGCAACAAAAAATTAAAAGGCTGTCGTTATGCACGACAGCCTTTTAAACTATAAATCTATTTATTTTTCTTTGCCTCAATTTTTGCTTGCGCCTCTTCAGCCTTATCTAATGCTTCTGATACTTTCTTCTCTTTTTCTTTCACTTCATCTATACTATCGACAGCTTTAATAATTTTATCGATTCCTTCTTCTTCTACCTTTCTACGCTTTGCCACTCTTTCATTTACTTTCTCTTCCACATCTTTTGCTTTTTGAAGCATATTCTCTGCATTTGATGTTACAGCTTTTTCAAGTTCATCATCTTTTTTCTTTTGTAACACTTCATTTGCAATGTCTTTCGATTCTAAATACTTACCGTCTTTTAATGCTGTTGCTCCGTGATCCATTTTCTCGGCCATTTCTTTATATAATTTCGCTTCATTCCCGGGTTTCTCTTTTTCTGCTTTTTCAAACCACATTGCTGCATCACTATATTTTTCATCTTTCAATGATTGCATACCTGTTTCAATATATGTGTCATAATTGCTACATCCAGCCATTACGACTAATAGAAAAAGCATAACAAAACTTAATTTTTTCATGCTGTTGTCTCCTTTTCTTTGCAAGCTCACTTTACTTTAACATACATGAAAAAGAGTTTCAAAAACTAAAATACTAATTTAGTCATTTTTATTTTATTAAGTCACATTTCCTTTTAGACAGACACATCCACTTGCTTTTTCATTACATGCTTCTTTACTCCTACTAATACAACTAACAATAAACCTACGCCTAATGTCATCATAACAATGCTAGTTGGCAACATATCTAATAGTAGTCCATATACAATCATACCAAGTGGTGCGATTGCAGTCGCAATTGTTTCAAGTAGGCCAAACACACGCCCTAGGTAGCTCGGATCTGTCGTTTTTTGCATATGTACTTGCATTGGAATGTTTACAATCATAATTGCTATACCAGTTAACATCATAAAAGCAATATAGTAAATAAAACTTGCTACTTTTGGAATGATAACTAACAACGGAAAGACTGTACATAAACTTAAACCTGCAAACAAAAACAGTCCAGTATAAATTGAACGAAACGGATTATTCACTTCTTTACGCACCGATAAAGCAATCGCACCAATTAACATCCCGACTGCTAACATTCCCTCTACAGTACCAAGTTGCTTTGAAGATAAATGCAATGTATGTACGATAATGTATGGAAGTGCAACGGTTAGACCACACGCAAAAAAGTTTACCCACAATGCTATTTTCATTAAACCATATATTTCATGTTTTCGTTTTATATATGAAAAACCTTCTTTTATACTCGTCAAGAAATGCTCTTTACTCTCAGCCACTTCTTTTTTGTATAAATCAAATACAATAAATAATTGCAAAATAACTGCTAAAAAGAATGTAATGCTATTCAACAAAAAGAACGACTGAATTGAAAAGAAACCAAATACAATCCCGCCAATAATCGGCCCTAAAATATTTGATAAAGAAGCCGCCGTTTGATTTAAAGCACTCGCTTTTTGAATACGTCCTTCATCTACTAAACTCGGAATAGACGAAGTTAATGCAACGGAATAAAAACTTGCACAAATTGATAATAATGCTGCTGAAATATAAATAAAAAGAAGTGATGGTCCAAATATAGTAGCAAGAATAAACATACTAAGCATCGTTAAACTACTTAATAAATCAGTACCAATGACAAGCCATTTTCGATTGACGCGATCTGCTACAGCACCAGCAATTGGACCACAGATCATCCTTGGAAGTGATCCGCAAACGAGCGTAGTTGCAAACCCCATCCCTGAACCAGTAGTCTTTAATACGTATAACCCCATTGCGAACGTATAAATACCTGCGCCTAATAAAGACGTCATTTTTCCAATCATCATTAAAATGATGTTTCTCGTTGCAATCTTCATTCTTGAATCATGTTGTCCTATACTTATATCTCCCATTTTTGACTCTCTCCCCTTAAAAGTTAAATTGTGTTAAACTTATTATATAATCAATTTTCCGATTTCCACAACATAAAGTTAAATATAATTTAACTTTTTAAATATAAAGGAGCAATAATATGGCAACTCTCGGCGAAAAAATTAAAACATTAAGAAAAGAAAAAAAGCTTACACAAACAGAGCTGGTAGGTTCGGAACTGACAAAAAGTATGCTTAGTCAAATTGAAAATGGAAAAGCTACACCTTCTATGAAAACATTACAATATATTGCTGAAAAACTTGAATGTGAAATGAGCTTTTTATTAGAAGAAGATGAAGGAGAAATTGTAGAACTCATTCAAAAAATGGAGCCATTAATAAAAGCAAATAAATGCGATGAAGTATACAAGACTTTACTACCTATCGTTCAAACAGAGCTACCTTCTACTTTAAATACAGCTCGCTTATATAAACAGTTCCTAACAGGAGCAGTTATTATGAACGATTATCATATTGAATATTACGTTGAAACTGCTGTTTCTATATTTGAAAAATATACTTTATATCGAGAAAGCACTGAAACGAAACTACTGTTTTACTATATGCTCTTCAAACGTAAAAAATATAAAGAATGTTTACAGATGATTGCTACAATTCGTGATGAATATAAAGCAAAGAATTTAGAAATGGATCTGATTACACATATACAACTATACTTAAAAGAAGCCATTATTTTACTCGCATACGGCAATTATGAAAAATGTGAAAAAGTCATTTTAGATGCACTTGCATTTTCAAAAAAGCATCAAGTGTATTATAAAACAGATGAATTTTACCGGATTTTATCTTACCAAAAAGTCATTACAGCTGATAAAGAACAATATTTATATTACATAAAAAAATCTGAGCAATTTGCCATTTTTACAGAAGATATTCTATCCATCGCAATTATTGATATTTTAAAAGCATACTATTACAACACAATTACTAATGAATATACAATCGCATTAAAACATCTAGAACAATTTCGAGAAAAACTAAAAGATGAACCAATCTTTCAAGACGATGGATTATATTATCTTGAAAAAGGAAAATCTTTGTATGGCTTAAAAAGTTATAAGGAAGCTTTGGCAATATTAAAACACGCTACCATACCAGATTATATGAGTCATCCACTTGATCAATCGTGGGTATTAACAGCTGGGTCTTATCGTGCCCTTTGCTATATAGAACTTCAAGATAAAAAATCTGCCTTAAAAGAGGCAAAAGAAGCCGTTCAAGCAATAGATAGCTATCCTGATTCCATCTTCACTTCATTTATTAAAGAAACATTACAAATAATACAAAAACTTTAAGAATGTCTCTAAATGGTATATTATTCCTCTTTTTTAACAAAGATAATAATGATGGGAGGAATATAAATGAATATACAACGTGCAATAGAGCTTTCTATGTCAGCAGAACAAGCCAATGTCAATTTTCAAGGCATGCCTGTTATGATTCAACACGTCGATGAAAGCAATGAAACCGCCCGCATATATGAAGTAAAAAACCCAGGACGCGAATTAACTGTTCCAGTTAATAGCTTAGAGGAAATATAAGAAATGCCACTTCTCTTTTGAAGTGGCATTTTTCTTCTTTCAGATTACTTATTATAAAGTTCTTCAATCCTTTATTTTACATGAGCTGAAAAAATAAGAATTTTCTACTTCTTTTCTTTTTGTGACCTGCTAAAATACAAACTATGGATTAATTATTCGTACTATACATTAAGGGGGAAAAATAATGGCATCTAATTTAGAAAAAAACAAGCCTTATTATGCAGTTATATTCACTTCTAATTTATCAAATGATACAACTGACTATAATACCGTTGCCGAAGAAATGGAGAAACTTGCAAAGCAACAATCTGGATTTTTAGGTGTAGAAAGTGCACGAGGTAATTCTGGACTCGGAATAACAATTTCTTATTGGGAATCACTTGATGCGATTGAAAATTGGAAAAAGAACACCTTACATAAAGAAGCGAAAAAAAGAGGTCGTGAGCAATGGTATGAAAACTTCCACCTGCGTATTTGTCTTGTTGAGAAAGAATTTAAGTTTCATAGAGGTACTTTATAACTATGAAGGAAAAATTAGCTCTCGTTATTGTTCATGAAATATATGGTGTGAACGACCATATGCATCACGTTACCCAGCACTTTACTTCATCTCATATAGATGTATTCTGTCCTAATCTTCTACACTTACAACATGCATTTCATTATCGTGATGAAGAAAAAGCATATGAATATTTTGTAAATCATATTGGATTTGATGATGGAAAAAAGCAAATTGAAGAATTCATTTCTCATCTTTCTAGTAGTTATACACATATTGGACTTATAGGCTTTAGTGTTGGAGCTACCATCTCATGGCTATGTAGTAACAATCCGAAAATAGATTTTATTATCGGATGTTACGGTTCTCGTATACGCGACTATGTCCACATAAAGCCTACATGCGCTACATTACTTATATTCCCTGAAAAAGAATCTAGTTTTTCAGTATCCTCTTTAATTCACACATTGCAGCAACAAAAGAATCCTTTATTAGAAATAAAACAACTACACGGTGAACATGGATTTCTAAATCCGTACACTGAAAAATATAACGAGCACTCTACAAAACAAGCATACAATTTAATAGATTCATTTCTTGTAAAGTGAAACTTTAATCAGTGGGGGTTGTTCATCCCCCACATAACCTCTTTTCTTACGCTGAATTTTGAGGAGGGGGTCTTACTGCCCGTTAATGCAGGATAAAAACAAGCTTATGAAGGAGACTCAAATGACGCTGACATTACTCTTACCTGTTTTCATACTCATTGCCTTTATCTCAGCGCTAACTATCATTTTTATAACCGTAAAAAAAGGAGGATTTTTCAACCGCCCCCACTTACAATCTATTATCGTTTGCATTTTATTTTTTACTAATTGGATCTTATATGTAACAACTTTTTATTCGTTACTTCCCGAGAAAATTAGTGAGTTCATATTCTTACCCATTTGGTTTTTCCTTTGTATTTTAGGTTTTATAACTTTCTGGCGTGAATGGGGAAATAATCGTGTATTCTCCATATGTATCGGTTTTCTTTCCTTGACTAGTTTTTTATTTGGATTATTGTTGTTAGTTATTTCGGGGATGTAATAGAAGAAGGAAGAAAAGCTAACATTCAACTTTTCTTCCTTCTATGTTTACCTTTAGTTTTCACTGTCACTGATTCACAAGGTGTATAATATATTTGAGGTGTCGCCTTATCAACAAACATCATAAACGTAACGAAACCGATAATAAAGAAAATAAACAACGTTAACAAAATTGCTCCTATCGTTAAAAGTATCATAACACCACCCCTATATTTTTCATGTTATTACACTTTTCGCTATTATATGAGCTGAATCCTTTTTAGAAAAGGAAACGTAACAAAATAATCACAACCACTCCCGTTAATACTGTACCTAATAAACTACGAGTATATATCGCTACAAGAAATGTTGGAATTGCTGCAATAAGATAATCCCACTGCATCGTTTCATGCATAAATAAAACTTGTGCTAAAAGCGCTGCTAATATCGCAATTGGTATGTAATTTAACCATTTTAAACCCCAGTCAGGAATTTGTAGTTTGCTAAATACGAGTAGAGGTAAAATACGTGGCACGATTGTGACAGCTCCTGCTGCTAGTAAAAGTAATAATACATCTAATCTCATTTCCATTTTTCAATCAACACTCCAATCGTCGCAGCTAGTAAGGTTGCGATAATAACCGCTATACTATCTGGCATAAATAGGTGTGAAACGTATGCGATAATAATCGCTACAATTGCAACACTTAAATGAATTGCTAGTTTCGGTTTACTACTTATGAGCTGAAGAACAAATAATCCGATAAACATCGCTGGTAATGCATAATCCATGCCGTATGTATGTGGATCTGGTATCCACTCACCAAATAGCCCGCCGATAATAGTAGCAAGAATCCAATTTAAATACGCTGTTACATTAAGCCCTATCATCCATCTTTCACCTAAATATCCTTTTTGCGCTGCATGCTGCACTGCAACGCCGAAAGTTTCATCTGTAATTTGAGAACCGATTAGTAAGTTTTTAAATAGAGGCAGTTTCATAAAGTATGGCGCAAGCGCAGCACTCATAAGAAGGTGGCGCAAGTTAACAAAAAATACAGTAAAAATAATTGCGGAAGCAGGAGCACCGGCTGCATACATACCAGCTAATATAAATTGGGCAGAACCTGCATAAATTAAAGTGGACATAAACGCAATTTCAATGATGGAGAAACCAGCTGTTTTTGCAATTACACCAGCTGCTATACCGATGCTCAAGTAACCAAATACAGTTGGTAAACAATCTTTTACTCCTTGCTGAAATGTATCATCACTCTGCAAAGCTACATGTGCCTGAGCTTTACTCATCTCTATCATCCTCCATTCCTTCTAAAGTTCGTTTTCCTGTTACGACATGAACTAAATCTATATTTTCACGCCATAACGTATCTAACTTATCCGCCCCAAATTCCTTCGTGATTTCTTCAACCATAATATCGTGCCGCACATACTCTGTCGCAACGAGAACTAGCGCTGGGTCATACGTTGTAACGGCCCATGAAGTGCTATCATTTGAAAAGTTCGCAATTAATACTTCCTCTCCATCACGAGCAATAACAGTTAAATGACCACCCATTCTCTTTTCAACAACGTGGGGCGTCATATAATTATGGTGAAATGTCGCTCCTATCTTTGTTTCTGGAGCTCCAAATAAGATTGAGAATATATTCACACCTTCCTCTTCCTTTTGATGTATGTATGGCTCAATTTCATGCACTTGATCTTCCCATACAGAAATCCATAACTCTTCCTTTGCTCTACCAATTATATTGCATATTTCTTTTAAAACACGATCATTTGAGCGAATATGCGAAATTACATCTATTTGTCGCTCTTGTTCTAAACAATTTAATTTCTCATCTAAAAATTCAAAGGACTTTTCAAAGTCTTTTCGCATTCGATTCATTAATTCGGTAGCTGGTACTGGTACATATTTAACTGGTTCAGAAGGTACAATATGCACCGCTCCTTTATCCATTAACTTACCGAGTACCTCGTAAATCATAGAACGAGGTACTCCTGTTTGTTTACTTACTTCATAGCCTGTTACTGGGGAATGTTTTAACAATCCAATATACGCTTTACATTCATATTGGGAAAATCCCAACTTTTGTAATTCCTTTATAATTTCATCCATCGGTAACCCCTCACAATCTAAATCGCTCTTACTTCAAAACGACGATTTTGCTTCCCTTTACTTTTTACTTTATCAATAACAAGTGTTCCTATTTCACTCGTATT
This sequence comes from Bacillus sp. RZ2MS9, assembly GCF_001816185.2. Taxonomy (NCBI): domain Bacteria; kingdom Bacillati; phylum Bacillota; class Bacilli; order Caryophanales; family Bacillaceae; genus Bacillus; species Bacillus sp. RZ2MS9. The sequence goes on along the minus strand of NZ_CP049978.1, from coordinate 1,690,586 downwards.
TTTCACATGTGTGCCTCCACAAGCTTGTTCGTCTAAATTTTCAATTGTAACAATGCGGATTTCTTGGATAGTAGTTGGCAGGAGATTTATTGCTGTTTTAATCATTCCTACAGCATTTTCTGCTTCTTCGCGGCTCATATAACGAGTGGAAATTTCTTTATTTTGCTTAATAAGTTTATTCACTTCCTCAACAATTTCTTCTACTTCCACGCTCGATAACTCTTGTAACTCATTAAAGTCGATACGTGCTTTATCAGGATAAATTTGATTTCCGGTGCATAGAGCTCCATACTTTTCATAAACAACAGCTCCGATAAGATGCAGTAAAGAGTGATGACGCATTAAATTATGACGTCTTTCCCAATTTATCTCTAATTTAACTGGACCTAACTTTACTTGTGCTTGGTCTTTTATATAGTGAACTATTTCTCCTTGCTCCTTCTTTACTTTTTCAACTTCAAATACAGACCCATCTTGTACAATGACACCCGTATCACATTCCTGTCCTCCACCAGTTGGATAAAAAACTGTTTCTTTTACAAATACTTTATTCCCTTCTACTCTTATCACTTCTGTTTCGCAACTCGTTTTGTATACATCTTCTAAATATAATGCCGTTGTCATACTCTCACCTCTTTAGTAGTTATAGTTATACCTACTAATATAAAAAAGAAACTCCGTGAAGTCAATTGATAATTCTGAAATTTAAAATTAATAAAAGACTCCTTTATTAGGAGTCCACTATCTCAATATTTCATTCGCTTCTTTTTCATAAATTTTATCAAATGACGTCATAACACGCTGTGATGCTTGAATCATCTTTTGATCTGTCATAAGATCGGCCATCTCTTTCGTCATATCTACATTTGAATTTTCTAGCATATGATTTTTTACTATTCCTGTTCCGTTCGGTAAATTAGCAATGTTTCCTTCTGCTAGTGTAAAGCTTTTGTTTTCACGTTGCACGAGACGTGCATTCGTTTCTGCATCTACTGTTTTTGTTTGTAACTGTGCAATTACTATTCTCTTAATATCTGGTTTTTGCAAAGTTCCATCGTTAACTTCTCTATAAATTTCTCCATTATTAGATACGAAGAACTCAACATTTTCAGGAATACGAATGCGCTCATTATTAACATCCATAACATAAGCACCTGAAGATGTTTGTAAATATCGATCACTATTTAATGTGAAACTACCATCTCTCGTTAAAAACGTTTCATCATTTTTAGAAGTAACAAAAAATGATGTTGTGCCGGCCGCGCCGTCATCTAAAAAGAAATCTGTAGCGCTATTTGTCATTTGTATATTTCCTTGTACTAAATTAACATGCGTTGCAGCTGGTACTACAGCGTAATCGACCGAACCGATATTTGTTACCGCCCCATCTCCGCGGCGATATGTGTCTTGTACATCAAATACTTTAGACGTCATATTTTCTGCTTTAAATCCTGTCGTTTGAGCATTTGCAACGTTATTCGAATGAACATTAATGCGCTGCATGTAATTCATCATGCCCATAGAACCTATATAAAGACCGTTCATATTCGTTTGAATAAGGCAAGCGCCTTATTCTTCACCTCTTTTCTACGATGTTTGTAACATTTGTTTTGCTAAATGTTCAGCTGTAGCGATATGTATATTTTTCTTTATGTCTTGGCCATCTGTCATTAATACAATAGGAGCTGATGATACTGCTGGAATTTTCAACAATTCGCCACTACTTGCTGTTTCATCAAATTTCGTAAACACAATACCATCTATATGAATATCTTTAAAGTTTGTAATAATTTCAATCATATCTTTACTTTTCATTGAAGCTGATAACGTTAAACAAATATAATCTGGTTCTACTTGTCCCATCGTTTCAATCATTTCTTCCACTGTTTCTGACGTACGATAATTTTTCCCTGCTGTATCAATTAAAATATAATCGACGCGTGCTTCTTCTTTAAAATACGTAAGCGCTCTTGTCATTGCAGCTTCATCACGCACAGCAATTACTTCAGATCCAATTGTCTTTACGTTATCTTGCAATTGCTGCACTGTCCCTATGCGCGAATGATCGGTCGTTATAAAACCAACTGTTTTGTTCTTACCGTGAAATTGCCATGCCATTTTCGCCAGTGTCGTCGTTTTACCAACGCCAGTTGGACCGATTAATGCAATTGTTTGTACTTCTTTTTCAAAGACGTTTTCCGTATTGAAATGAGATTTCATATCTTCCAATATGTACCTGATAACTTCTTCTTCCGTAATCATCGTCGCATTTTCAAACTTTATTTTTAACTTTTCAGCATATGCATGAATGAAATATTGTTCCACATCGTTTTGTTCTAGCATCCGAATTACTTTTTGAATAATAAACGGTACAGATTCTTGGTTTTCTTTCTTTGTAACTACTTCTTCTTTCTTTACCGGAACGACTTGTTTCACAACTTTTTTCTTTTTCGTTACTTCCGTTTCTTTCGTCTGTTTCACCACGACAATTCCTTTTTCAAACAGCTTTAATAGTTTCTCTTTTTTTCTTGCCCATTCTTCACTATTTCCTGTTTGCATCGCCGCGTATGACATAGAAGTCGTTACGTTTTCTAAATTGTGCAGTACTGATTGAATTCCATTCGCCTTCACAATTTGTTCTGAAGGATCATTCACAACATCCATTAACTGTTCATGAAATTGAGCTGTACCTTCATTCACTTCTTCCTGTTTTTCTTCTGGAAATGCAACTAACATTTCATAATCCTTTTTCCAAAAAAACGGTATATTTCGTTTTACACTTTCATCGACAACGTAATAATAATCTGTACCATATTGGTCAAATAACTTTCGATACAATTCATTTTTCGAAGCTGCTTTTATTCGCATTAACGCTTCTTTCTTTTCTGTACTTTCCATTACTTCACCCCCTACTATTCAATATAGGCAATTTGATCCACAACAATTTCTGGTGCTAATTCACTAATACAAAGTACTTGTGCTTCCACTTGATAACGTTCTAGCAGTCTTACAATCGCAAATCTAAAATCTTTTCTACGTGTTAATAACACTGGTTCTCTTCCCATTAAACGTGCTTGCTTAAAGACGCGCTGCACTTGCTCAACGACACGTGTTTCTAAATCTAAATCCCAGTTTAATAAGTAACCTTGATATGAATTATTCACAACATCCGCATCTAACTCGATTGAATCAGAGAAGAGCGCTGCATATATTTTTCCGTCCGGATTTTTCGCATTTTCACAAATAACTTTTGAAATACATTCACGAACAAATGATGTTACACCATCCACGTGGTTTTGATAAATTTCTTTGCCGTCAATAATACCTTCAATAATTGTTGGTAAATCACGAATAGAAATACCTTCTTTTAGAAGTTGTTTAATAACATTTTGAACAAGTGATAAATCAATTTCTTTTTTCTTAATCTCTTCTAATAGAACGCCATTATCATTTTCAAGCGAGTTAATTAAGTCTTTTACATGTTGGCGCTGAATTAATTCATGAAGATTACGTCTAACGACAACATCTAAATGTGTAATTAATATGCTAAGTGGCTCTAACACTTGATAGCCTTTCATTTGTGCATCTTGCACCATATGCTCTAAAATCCAATATCCATCTTCACCGAAAATTGGATCTTTCGCTGGCTCTGCATCTAAATCAGCCATTACATTCGGTGTTTTCAGTGCTAATAAATAACCTGATTTTAAAACACCTTCAGCCGCCTTCGCACCTTTAATACGAATAATGTAACGTCCGCGTGGCCTAAAGCTCGTATTATCTTTAAAGTTGATTCCAGGAACGTTAATACCAAGGTCAGTAATAATCGACTTCCTCATAAGAACAACTTTATCACGAGCTGTTTCCCCGTTAATTTTCTGCTTTACAAGTGCTGCTAAATCTAAACCGAGTTCTACTATAATTGGATATTTATCCGTAAATACTCCAAATGAATCTTCTACTTGTTGCAGTTGCTCATCTTCGCCTTGGATCATTTCTATTTCTTTTTGAAGCTCGTCTTCTTTTTCTTTCTTTATTCGATTTTTATTACGAATTCCTAAGAAGATAATTGTTCCGCCAACGAGTGCGAATGGTAGAAACGGTAGCGGAGTAAAAATACCCATTGCGATAAATAAACCACCGAGCGCATATACAACGACTTCATGCGCTAATAACTCTTTAAAGATACCTTCTGTTACTGTATCTGGTGAGCCGTCAAATACACGAGTTACGATAATACCTGTTGAAATTGCAAGCATTAGCGATCCAATTTGGTTTACGATTCCGTCACCGACAGTTAGCTGCGTGTAATGAAGAGCCGCATCTGCAAAGCTCATCCCTTGCTGCATCATTCCGACAATTAAACCGAAAATAATGTTTACGAATAAAATGACAATCCCGAAAATAACGTCCCCTTTAATGAACTTTCCGGCACCATCCATCGCTCCATAAAACTCTGTTTCCATATTTAATTTTTTTCGTTTTGCTTGTGCATCTTTTTCTGAAATAATACGCTGGTTTAAATCAGCATCGATAGACATTTGTTTCCCTGGTAAAGAATCAAGTGTAAAACGAGCTGCTACTTCAGCTGTACGAGACGCACCGTTTGCAACGATAAACTGGAATATGATTAATACTGTAAAAATAACGATACCAATTAATAAGTTTCCGCCAATTACGAACTGGCCGAACTCTTCAATAACATGACCTGCATTTCCATCTGTCAAAATCGCTCGCGTCGTCGAAACGTTAATCGATACGCGGAAAATCCCGATTAATAACAACATCGTTGGAAATGACTTTAATTCATCCCACTCGTTAATACTTGTCGCTCGCATATAAATAAGCACTGACATACTTAGTAGAAAAACGATAATGATATCAAGTATAAATGGTGGAAGTGGAATTAAGAGCGCCACTACGAATGACGCTGCTAAAAAGATAGAAAAATAGGTTCTTGCAGACTCTATCTTAAACAAAGAGATCTCCTCCAAACGCGCTATTATACTTCAAGTTCGTTCGTCTGAATTAAATAGCGCATAACTTCAATTACAGCTACGTATAAATCTTCTGGAATCGTCTCATCTTCCTCGACTTGATAATATAAAGAACGAGCAAGCGGACGGTTTTCCACCATTGGTATTTCTTGTTCACGGGCAAGCGTTCGTATATATAATGCGAGCTCATCTTCCCCTTTTGCAACGACAATTGGTGCTGCATCAACGTGTTTATTGTAACGAAGTACGACCGAAATATGAGTCGGGTTGTTTACAATAAACGTTGCGCCATCCATCTTCTTCGCAATTGTTCCTTGCAAGATTGCATGCATAAAGTTTTTTCGTTTCCCTTTAACTTGCGGGTCCCCTTCATTATCTTTATGCTCTTGTTTCACTTCTTCTTTTTTCATCTTAATATCTTGCTCGTACTCCCATTTTTGATAAATGAAATCAATAATAGAAAGAACGATTAAAATAATTAAAATTGCTAAGAAAATAAATTTAATTTGCCTAATAATTTCAGTAAGTGACGCAGTCCAGTTAAATCCAATCATGCTCACGATTTTCTCTAAATTCTTTTTAAAAAGAACGTAAGCGACGTAACCGATTAATCCCATATAAAACAGTGATTTCAAAATATCTACTAAACTTTTACGACTAAACAGTCTCGTGAAATAGTTTTTCGGATTAATACGTGATGCTTTCGGTTTAATGACTTTAGAAGAAAATAGGAACCCGACTTGAATCATATAATTGAATAAATGAAAAGCGTATACGAGTATTAATATCGGAGCCGATACTTTCAGTAATAAAATCCCCATTAAATAAAAATACTCGGTTGAATCTGTATTTTTTCCAATTTGATCAAACAGCACCGCTACGGAATTCGCAATCTCATACCCTAGCCAATCTCCGAAGAAATAAACGACAACTGCTAATACGAGAATGGAAAATAAATTATTTAAATCTTTACTCCGGGCAATATTCCCTTCTTCACGCGATTTTTTACGCTTCTGCGGGGTGGCCTTTTCTGTTTTATTATCCTTTGCCATGCGCGTCCCCCTACTTCGTTAAGAAAAAGTTAAATAGTTTCGTATACTCTTCAAGTAATACATCCGTCATATTTTTAAACACATAACCGAGCATCGGTACACTCATCGCAATAAACAAAATACCGCACGTAATTTTAATTACGTATGCATTCATAAAAACGTTTAATTGCGGAGCGTTTTTTGCAATTAAAATTAGAACAAAGTTAATGATGAATAAACTTCCCATAAGCGGAAGAGCAATTTCAACCGCTGATGTGATCGCAAATAATAGCGTTGCGAGTAGACTATCTAAGAAACTAGTCGTCAACAATTTTGAAATCGCCTCTGTATATTGAAACGACTTTAAAATCGTGGCAACGAAATAATTAATGCCGCCAAGTGAAATAAAAATAATGAGAAAAAATATATCAAAAATGGTTGATAGTAAAGTAGACTGTGAGCCCGCATTTACATCAAACAAACTCGCCTGTGATAAACCGATATCAAAGTCTAAAATATGTCCAGCCATTTTCGGAATGTTCCACAGCATTTCTACAATTTTTGAAAGAGATAATCCAATGACAATTTGCGTCGCTGCATAAGCAGCTACATCCCAAACCGTCTTTATATGAGAAACATCAACTTGATCGGCAACTGTAATCGACAGACCGAGCCCAAATGTAACCTTCGCCATAGCTGGAATAGATCGTCCTGAGAAAAACGGTAAAAAATATAAAAATGAAGTAATGCGGCAAAACGCAAAAAACGTCGCCGCCCATAATTCCATATTCATTTCAGTTCACCTATCTTAGTACGAACGCAATAGCGATGGGATTTTATCAAATAAATCTAAAATAAGCGTCGTTAACTCTTGAAACATCCACGGACCTAAAATGATAATAACGAGGACAATACTCGCCATTTTCGGTAAAAACGTCAGCGTTTGCTCTTGAATTTGCATCATCGCCATAATGACAGCGATGATAATAACGACAATCATACTTACGCCGGCAACCGGCATTAAAATCATAACCCCTTTATAAAAAAAGGTTTGAAAAATATCTATAATTGGTGACGTATTCATTTATATGACTCCTATCACATAGCATCAAACGCTTCAGGCGACCGTTTTAAACATAATGTCGACGATTTTTGTATATCCACCTAAATATACGAAAACGAGTATTTTAAACGGTAAACTTAAAATCATCGGCGGTACCATCATCATCCCGAGGTACATTAAAAGTGTACTAATAATCAAATCTATAAATACAAACGCTAAATAAATGAACATCCCTGTTAGTAAACCTTTTTGAATTTGCGTTAACGTAAAGGATGGTACGAGCGTAAATAGTGAAAGATCTTTCAAATCTTTCGGCAACTCTTCTCCGCGTACTTTCAGCATCATTTTTAAATCATGCTTATACGTATGCTTTGACATATATTCTTTCATAATAGGAGCTGTCGTTTCCGCAGCTTGACTTACTGTTATTTTCTCTTTCGTCATCGGATCCCACACATCGCTCTTCAGTTGCCCGAGTACAGGCTGCATCGTAAAGAGTGATAAAAATAATGCAAGTCCAACAAGCACTTGGTTTGGTGGTAAATTCATTACCCCAAGTCCTTGACGTGTAATCCCAAGAACGATCATAAAATAAGTAAAATGTGTAAATAATAGAACGATAGAAGAAGATAATGATAAAAGGGTAACGAGCGCAAATAGTTGTACACTTGAATTACTCGTAAACTCTTTTCCATTTTCGAAATTAATAAAACCGTTCGGGGCCGCATACGCTGGATTTACAAAAATAATTGAAAAAACGATAGAAAATACGAAAATAACGGCTAATAATGATAACTGTTTCTTTATTCTCATGATGGATCCTCTACTTTTTTCGTTTCAGTCTTTACCGCGTCTTCTAGTGCTTGTTGAAACTGATTTCCTGTTCCGGTTAATTGCACAGACTGCACACCGTTATTACTAATAACAGTGAACACTTGCTTTCCGTCCACTTCAAATAAAAAGGCACTCGTTTGATGATTTAAATACACGCCGTCTTTTACTTGAATATGTCCATTTTCACCCTGCTTAAAAAACTGCTGTTTGCGCGTCTTTTTCGTCATATAATATGCACCGTAACCGAGCGCACCAAACAGTAAAACGACTTGAAATAAGGTCGTCATATACGACATATGACTCCTCCTCTACTCTTTATCTTGCATTTGACTTTGCGCTTTCATAAGCGCCGCTTGTTTTTTATCAGCTTCAATTTCAGAAATGATAATACCGAATTTCTCGTCCATTACGATTGCTTCACCGATGCCGACTTTCATATTACTTAAATACACATCTACTTTATGTCCTAAGTTTTTCTCTACTTCCAGAACATCGCCAACTTTTAACTGCTTTACATCACCAAGTGTAATAGATGACTTTCCAAGCTTTACACCAAGTTCAATCGAAATATCTGAAACAGTATCAATATGTGCTTTGCCTGCTTCATTTCGCTTTCCTGCAAAATCTTCTAATCCCATTAATGACACGGGAGATACTTCATGCTTCATATGGATCCTCCTACTCTACAAAACTTTTAAATAGGAGCGCCTTACGCGTTCCATCTTTTCCAATAAAACAATTAAATTTATGCTTTCCATCTACATAACCAAGTAATTCATCCGAAACTTTCGTATGAAGCGGAATAATATCGCCTTCTTCAATTTGTTCAATCTCACTCATTGTCATTTTCTGCTCACCAATTGCAACGTGAACAGGTTTGTACACTTGATTTACTTTCATTTCCACTTCAGACGTATACTTTTTACGCTTGTCTGAAGAATGTTCGACAATATTTTCAGACGTTAACTTATCCATAATTTCTTCAACAGATAAGAATGGAATTCCGATACGCACCGTCGTATTCCAAAAATCTGTTTTCATATTTACGTTAAGTAATGAAATGATATCGCTCGCTGTCGTAATCTTTAATGCATTCGGATCTGTTTCCGTCGTTACAAATTTCGGTTCAATCGCAACAACACTTTCAAATGATTGCTCTAAATTTTTACAAAGAAGCAAGAATATATTATCAAGCGTTAAAAACTCAAACGCTGTTAACGGTCTGCGCATCGTAAAGTTACGCTTACTATCTCCGCCAAGCCAACATTCATGAATATAAATAACGAATGCTAAATCAATCTCAATAACAATTTCTCCAAGCTCTGGTAAACCGAGATCAATTACGCAATATAAATAATAATCTTTCGGCATTTTCTCCACATATTCACTCGTAAATGGAACTTGCTCAACTGTTGAAGGCTCTAGTTCAATTGGAATACGCATACGCGCTGATAACGTCTGTGACGTCTGTTTTCCAAAAGTAGAAGCAATCGCTTGCAAACTACGTAAATGCTCAACACCGAACTTCTCTGGTCTATTAAAATCATACTCTTGAAATTTCTCTTGCTTTCCTGCTTCTTGTGCGAAAGCTGGCATTTCCTCGCCTTCATTTACCGCCTTCAGCAGGGCATCAATTTGCTCTTGGCTTAATTTTTCGCCACTCATGACAATCCCCTTCCCTACCTTTTCAATTCAACGATTTCAACGTACATTTTTCCATTCTTCGTTAAAATCTTTCCGGTTCCAATCTCTTCATTCTCAAGCATAAGACGCACCGTATTTTTCGTTGAATTTTCAAGACGATACAATGTACCTTTCGTAATATGAAGCAGATCTTCAATTTTCTTTTTCGTATTTCCGATTTCAAAATAAATTGTTAACGGAATATCATCTTGTAATTTCAAATCTAGCCAACTCCCATATCATGTTCACGAAAATTTCATGTTCTCTCTATATATGAAACTTCTTATTTTGAAACGTCGATATTTAATATTTTTTTAATATATCCTTGCGTTTCTTTAAATGGCGGTACGCCTCCGTACTTTCTCACATTCCCAGGACCAGCATTATAAGAAGCAAGTGCCAATACTAAGTCGCCGTTATTTTTCTTTAAATAACCGCTTAACTCTTTCACGCCACCTTCAATACTTTCAGCTGGTGAAAAGGGATTCTTCACACCCATCTCCTTCACATTCGCTGGCATAAGCTGCATAAGCCCCATCGCACCGGCATGTGACACCGTTTTCGGATTGAAATTAGACTCTACTTCAATCATTTTTTGAATTAACGTTTTCGGAATTCCATATGTACGACTTACACGATCAATAATATCCTCATACTTCCCTTCATTGGAAGAACGTATTTTTTGAATATTATACTTCTTCGTTAATTCCCACGTATCAGCAGCCTCATTTTTCGTTTCTGGGAAACGTCGTTCAAACTCTTTTTGCGCAACTTGCACTTCATCTGCTTTCTTCGTTTCAGCCTTTTCTTCAGACTTACTCGCTTCCTCTACTTTATTAATAGTTTCTACGGGTTTATTAACAACCGCTTCTATTTTCGTAGATTGTACCGGCTGACTCATATCTTCTATGTTTGCCGGCTGCGTAGTAGCCTTCGTCTCCTTCGCAGGTTCACTCTGCAACTTCTCTTGAAAACGACTACTAACGAATGCTTGTGGACTACTTAGCTTTTGCTGAATTTGCCCTTTCTTATATGCAAGCACTTCTTTTACTATATTTCCAACTATCATAATATCACCTTTTCGGTAAACAAAGATAATCTAATATTAGAGTTTTTTTTTAAAGTTTGCAATAATCCTTTTAATAATTATGTAATAAAAAAATGAATATATTGTTAAACTGTTATTTTTTTATATTTATTAATTCGAATTTTTAGTTGACACCCGCTATGACAGGGATTACAATAAATCTCGAAATTGATTTTTTCGCATATTACCGTTTTTCAATTTGCAGAAAAGTCAATATAAAAAAATGGGGGTTTCTTAACATGAGAATTAATACAAACATTAACAGCATGCGTACTCAAGAGTACATGCGCCAAAACCAAGCTAAAATGAGCAACGCTATGGACCGTTTATCAAGCGGTAAGCGTATCAACAACGCTTCTGATGATGCAGCAGGTCTTGCAATCGCAACTCGTATGCGTGCACGTGAAAACGGCTTAGGAGTAGCTGCTAACAACACTCAAGACGGTATGTCATTAATCCGTACAGCTGACTCAGCAATGAACTCAGTATCTAACATCTTACTTCGTATGCGTGACCTTGCAAACCAATCTGCAAATGGTACGAATACAGATAAAAACCAAGCAGCCTTAAATAAAGAATTCAGTGCTTTAAAACAACAAATTGATTACATCTCGACAAATACTGAATTCAACGATAAAAAACTATTAGATGGTTCAAATGAAACTATCGCAATTCAAACGTTGGATAACGCTGATACAAACAAACAGATGAATATTCAATTAGCTAACGTTTCTACAGAGGCACTAAAGCTTAATAAATTAGATATTGAAGGAACTACTGCAGAAACCTTAAAAATGACAGATGCAGATATTTCAGCACTTGGTACTGCACATACTGCTACAAAATCTGCTGCAGATGCTTTAAAGGGTATAGATAAAGATTCTGTTGATCCTGATGACTTAAAAGGTGCTATCGCTAACGTAGCAAGCTTCAAAGCAGGATTTGATAAAGTAAAAGGATTCTTAGGTTCTACAGAAGTTGAAAATATCGAAAAAGCATTAGCAAAATTTGATGCTCCTGCTGGTCAAACACTTGCTAATGCAAAAGCAATTGGTGATGCACTTACAACTGATACATCTGCATTTAAAAAAGATAGTACTTATACAAAAGAGACATCAGATGCTTCTACTGCAATTGCGTCAATTGATGCTGCATTAGAAAGTATCGCATCTAACCGTGCAACTCTAGGTGCTACATTAAACCGTCTTGACTTTAACGTAAACAACCTGAAGAGCCAATCTTCTTCTATGGCTTCAGCTGCTTCTCAAATCGAAGACGCTGACATGGCGAAAGAAATGTCTGAAATGACTAAGTTCAAAATCTTGAACGAAGCTGGTATCAGCATGCTTTCTCAAGCAAACCAAACTCCACAAATGGTTTCTAAATTATTACAATAAGCCATTTGAGTTAGTTTCCTGAATAAACCTCTCTGCTTGCAGAGAGGTTTATTTTTTCTATATAGATAGATTGAAAGATTTTTTTTAGCTTAAAGAGAAGCTCTAGCCATATTTAGTAGCGGTCAGGGCCTATTTTATTCTCGTTCCGTGTATGAAAACAAAAAGATAAAGTGAGCATAAGTCTCTTTTTCTCTTCATAACCGTTTATTAGCTTTAGAACACTGACTATATCAATCTATAAGGAGTGTCTATTATGCGTATTGGTACGAATGTTTTAAGTATGAATGCTAGGCAGTCGTTGTATGAGAATGAAAAACGTATGAATGTGTCAATGGAGCATTTGGCGACTGGTAAGAAGTTGAACAACGCTTTGGATAATCCCGCTAATGTTGCAGTTGTGACTCGTATGCATGCGAGAGCAAGTGGTATGCGCGTGGCGATTCGTAATAATGAGGATGCGATATCGATGCTTCGCACGGCGGAAGCTGCACTTCAAACTGTTACGAATATTTTGCAGCACATGCGTGATTTGGCCGTTCAATCCTCAAACGGTACAAATTCGAATAAAAACCGTTATTCGCTGAATAAAGAGTTTCAATCTTTAACAGAACAAATTGGCTATATTGGCGAGACGACTAAGTTTAATGATTTATCCGTATTTGACGGTCAAAACCGCCCTATTACATTAGACGATATCGGTCATACAATAAATATGACGAAACATATTCCCCCTTCCCCTACACAACATGACATCAAGATTTCAACGGAACAAGAAGCAAGAGCGGCAATTCGTAAAATCGAAGAGGCTTTGCAAAGTGTGTCACTTCATCGTGCCGACCTTGGTGCAATGATAAATCGTTTACAGTTTAATATTGAAAATTTAAATAATCAAAGTATGGCGTTAACAGATGCTGCATCTCGAATTGAAGATGCAGACATGGCGCAGGAGATGAGTGATTTTTTAAAGTTCAAACTATTGACTGAAGTTGCAATTAGTATGGTTTCACAAGCGAACCAAATTCCGCAAATGGTCTCTAAACTACTACAATTATAAAAATGAATCTTCCTTCTTTGGAACGATTCCATACAAAACAAAAGGGAAATACATATAAACTATGTATCTCCCTTTTATTTTGTACCCAAATTTTATTACTGTGTTACCGTCATAACTTGTCCGCTACGGTCAACCATTATTTTCATTTTTCCGTCTTGTGCATTATATAGCCCGAGTTTATGTAATTCCATTTTACAATCTTGTACGAAAGTTGGTAATTTACGAATTTGATCAATATCAGAACTTGTAATGAAATGAATTAAAAGCTGCGTCATGCCTTTAATATCTTGTACAAGCTCTTCTTTCTCTCGTTTTAGCCTTTCATTTTCTAGTTGTAACGACTGCAATTCACCTTCTAGACTACGTGTATTCTTTGCTTCTCTAGAACGCCCTGCTGCCATGCTAGAAAGCTTATAAATACCTTCCATAAACTGATGTAGTTCGTCTTCTTTCCTTTCACTACATTGATTAATTGTTTCAAAGTTATCAACGATACCAGATATAACTGTTACAAGATTTTTTTCATCCTCTTTATGCTGGATTTCTTCTTTTAATTCGTACTCGTTTTCTTGTTTTCTTGCAACGATTGTCTCTTTTACTGGTATATATTTTCGCTTTCGTCCTGGTTTTTGTTTTTCAATATTTTCAAACGGTATTTCACGTTTTTTCAATTTATAATACGTATTTTGCAATTGACTTTCTGTTTTTGGAAAAAGATTTAGTTCATTTTTACTTACGTATTTTGAAATATTTAAAATGTTTAACCCGTGACGTTGACAAAATTGATACACTTCATACAGTAGCTCTAGTTCAGACTTCAGCCATGTAATTGCTGATTTTTCATATGCTCGCATCCCGCCATTTTTTTCTATATCTATTTGAAATAATACCATTCTATTATGTAAATCAACTAACTCTTCATACTTTACTTGGAATTCTTTTTCTATTTTTTTTAATTCCGCTTCTAGTTGCATATCGTTCATTTTATTATTTGACATGTTTTGTAAAAGACCTAATACATTAATTGCTGTGTGGTGATGCATAATCTGTGCCACTCCCCCTCATCCTTTCACAATTCTCATCTGACTCCCATGTCTTTTAAGAAAATAGCAATTTTTACATATCCATATTATAACAGTTCGAAATTATCTGTCAAATAATAAACATACAAAAATGTATAGAAAGTATAAAAATTTGGAAAATGTTTTTTATTAATATGCAAAATTGCATATTAATTACATTTAATTATATTATATGGTATTTCGAATGTTTTTTCACCGAAAAAATTTGCGTTACCACGAAATATTACTAAAATAACAATCGAAAATACGTTTGCTTATATTTTTAAATCAAAAATCTTCAAATGAAGAATTTTCATACATACAGCACCAAACACCCCAGAAACCTTTCATTTTTCTACCAGCTTAAAGTATAGAATACTAAAAAGGAATTAGCCATATGTAGCATTGGCTAATTCCTTCCTCTCTCTAACAGAATAGAGTTATAAACCCAGTCTTCAAATCCTCAATCAAAGTCTCACTTCTTCTTACCTAAAACTACTTCATACCTCTGAACTCACATCGCATGAGACTCTATTAAGCACTGAAAAACTTCCTTACATAAGTAGTTCCTCTATTCCTACTAAATAGAAAAATGTTATACACCAGCTCTTCTACTTACCTATAACCACTCCATATATCTGATCTCAACATCGCATAGGGCTCTATTAAGCACTGACCGCTCAACACTTGGCTAGAGCTTCTATTCCGGCTAAATAGAAGCTTTTAAAGCACTAACTTATCAACTAAACCAATTAGCTCTTGAATATCTGGCTTACTTACTTGGGCATTTGCTCCTACAGCTTCACCTTTATGGAATAATTCATTTGTAATTAATGAAGAGAAAATAATGACTGGTAAACGATTCATTACTTCACTATCCTTAACCACTTTCGTTAAATGATGTCCATCCATTTTTGGCATTTCAATATCCGTAATTAGCAAGTGAATATGCTCAAACATTTTTTCGCCTTGCTCTTTCGCTAATTTTTCAATTTGCGCTAACGCTTCTGCACCATTGCTGAAGAAGTTCATTTTTGTATATCCAGCTGATGATAATGTTTCTTCTAATATTTGGCGAAGCATCGCTGAATCTTCTGCAATGTAAATTACTTTTTCAGCTCGATCTGTTTTTTGTTCTAACCCTGCAATTGATTTATTGTCATAACCAGTGCCGCTAATTTCACATACAATTTTTTCATAATCTAATAATAAGATGATTTTTCCATCTAGTTTTACAATACCAGATGTCGTTTCTTCTAGTCCCATAGATAATGAAGCTGGTTCATCAATTTGTTCCCACGAAATACGTTGAATACGATGTACTTCATCCACGCGGAAAATAACTTTCATTTGGTTTAATTCTGAGATGATAAATTTCGTTTGATCAAGTGGCTTTGTTGACTTTAAATTAAGAGCCATTGCCAAGTTAATAACAGGTAAAATTTCACCACGTACTTGAACAACACCTTCAACTGCATGATGAGATTCTGGCACAGTTGTAACAGGGAATGGATTAATGATTTCACGTACTTTCATAACATTAATACTAAATAGGTTTTCACCAACAGTATACGTAACAATCTCTAATTCATTTGTTCCGCTTTCTAATAAAATACTTTGTGCTTGTGACATAAAGGTGTCGCTCCCCTTCCATTAATTCCGTATATCTAATTATTAAGCTTTATAAAAGAGAAAAAGTCAACTACCTATATAAAAAATATAGATAGTCGAACGATTCATTTTATTAAAAAACAATTAATCTTGTATAAACGAAGCAAGTGCTTCTAATAACACTTCTTGCGCTCCTACAATTTCTGTCGGCATTGCTTCCCATTTTTTCGAAAGCTCCGTCTCTACTCTTATTCTCAGCTCAGAATTCATTTCTGCTAGCACATATTCTTTCGTTGCTATATCAACATCAAGTAGCGCGAGTGCATATAATTCCGGGTCATTTATTTTTTCGAATAATCGCTTTAATACTACCGGTGCTATATGTTTTAATTTTTCAATATGAATTTCCTTATCCGAAAATAGTAACTCATATTGAATAAACGTAACATTTTCTTTAATCACTTTAAAATAACAATTATTTTTTTTATCATTCACAAAATAACCGTTTGGATCTGCGATAATACTTTCTACTTTACGAATTAAATCTGGCAAACTATTCGCCGCCATTACAGTCCGCTGCTCAACCTCACTCGGCGAAATGAATGTAACGCGATACTTATTTTGCGCCATCCTCCTCACCTCTCCTTTTATAAAAATCTATTGTCACATACTATCCAGAAGGCACTGTCCTACTATGAAATGATTATCTCATCCCCAACTATCTCAGTACGCCTCCATAGCTCTATTCTTACAACTAGGAGCTCTTCTGGACCATAACTGTTTATCCACACTAAACTTTGCTTACCTCTTTTTATACTACCCTAGTAACTCTCCATACCTTTGTCCTTACACACCAGTCGAGGCCCTATTAGGCACTAACCGCTCAAAAACAACGCTGGGTCCTCTCGTCAACCCTAAAAAGAGCTTTTTAGATCTTTTTAAGAACTTTTCAATAACTCTATGTTATTAAACCAAAACGCTATCTGCTGATCCGTAATATCAGGCAACATAACAAAAAACTCACGACACTTCATCTCATCCTTAAACAGTTGATACTTCCAAACACTATCGCTACCAACACTTATGAAATAAAACTCATGGATACGGCCAATGATTGCTTGTTTTTCGCCAAATGAATACGGTGGCACTTGCTTAATTTCAAATTGATCTGGTAAATATACATGCTCTTCTCGTTCTATTTTTAATACTTGCTCGGCAAGTTCACGTTTATTTTCGAAAAAAGGCAATTGTAAAATTCGCTCTTGTCTTGTCATACGAATAAAAAACCCTTTCTACTCCATTACATTTTTTCCATGCGATATATTATCTAATTAAGTTTACAACTTCATTTAATACTTCATCTGAAACTTTAATTACTTTCGCATTTCCTTGGAATCCGCGTTGGTATAACATTAAGTCAACGAATTCTACAGATAAATCTACGTTAGCACCTTCTTGTGCACCACCGCGTACTTTACCTGCACCGTTTTGACCAGATGTACCAAGAGCTAAAATACCTGTTGTATTCGTCGCCGTATAGTTACCATTACCTGTTTTCATTAGTCCACCTTCGTTCGGGAACATCGCAACAGCTAATTGGCCTGCAGATTTCATACTTCCATCAGAATATTTTACCATTACGTATCCACCGTCAGCAATGAAGCAATCTTTAACCGTCGCTGCTGCTCTACCATCTACGTCTGTTACTGATAATGTTTTATCTGTTGGATGATTTGTTAAATGGCTTAAGTCTAATTTTATAGAGCCGCCATCAAATGGAATATTAGCTCCTTGCTCTTTCGGATTTGGATTTCCAACAGCATCAAATGTCATATTACCACCTGCACCTGGAACATCTTTAAACTCTGTTTCTTTTTTCGAGTCATTACGCATTTGTACTTTATATGTATAATTATGTTCGCTCGTTTGTTTAAACTCTACACGCATTGTCCATGTATTCCCTGCATTATCATATACAGGTAAATCTTGTGTGATTTGTTTTTCACCAGTTGGAATATTCCCTTTAATGGTCCCTTTCGATGTTCGAATACCACCAATTGCTGTTCCCATTGGAATTTGCAACGGTCCTGGAATTCCAGATAAATCAACTTCACCAGTTGCCTCATTTGCAGGGTATGCAAATACGTATTGACCTTCAGTATTCGTAATATAGTAATCTGAAGATATCCCAAACGTGCCTTTACGAGTAAATTCCATATTTCCGCCTTTTGAATCACCTACAACGAAGAAACCATTACCTTCCATTGCGGCTTGTGTTTTGCCACCTGTTAACGTAATTGTACCATCACTATAATCCGTAACAGTACCACTCATTTTCACACCGTTACCAATACTTTTCGGATTCGTTCCTGCGTATTTACCGTCACCTTTTGCACCAATCGAATTGTTATATAGTAAATCATCAAACATTGCTTTTTGTTTTTTATAACCTACTGTTTGTGCATTGGCAATATTATTTGAAGTTACACTTAATGCATTTTGTGTTGCATTCATCCCTGTAATACTTGTATATAACGCTTTAATCATAACGTATGGACACTCCTTATGAATTTGTATTTTTTACTTCTTCAGTTACTTTTTGATCGTCTTTCTTTGCGTCTTCTGGATTTGTTTCCCCAATCGGTTTATCAGACACTCTCTCAACGAAACGAAGAGAGACAACTTTATTATTAATAACGAGCTGTACATCGTTATTTTCCGCAAGACGAACCGTTTCTACTTGACCGGTTACTTTGTTTCCGTCACCGTCAACACCTCTTACGTATTTCCCTAAAAACTTCATTCCACCATCAAGTGCTGTTGAATACATCGTTGATTGCAGCTTATCTACTGCTTTCGTCATATTCTGTACTTGTTCCATAAGAGATAACTGCGCTGTCTGATTCATCATTTGATTCATATCCATCGCATTAAATGGATCTTGATGTTGGAAACTTGATAAAAACAATTTTAAGAAATCATCTTTCCCCATTACCCCAGGAGTCTTTTGCGCTCCTGCTGAAACTCCATTACTTTGTTGCACTGGCGATTGTACACCATTAACAGGTACATTACTTTTTTGCGCTCCTGCTTGTAACGGAATATGATTTGTACTCGTTGTATTTAATCCAACTGTTGGCACGCTTTATTCCTCCAATAATCCCGCAAATTCTGTTGATTGTTGTTTTTCATGATTTGTATTTGCTAATTTCTGTTTTTGCCTTTGGTCTTGTTCTCGCTGTTCTTTGCGATTTTCATCTTTATCTGAATAGCTAATTTGAATATTGATTTCTTTTTCTTTTAACTTTAATCTCAATTCATCAAAAATGATTTCAACACGTTTTTTCGCATCGTGTTTTTCCATTTCTACGTGAACGTCAATTTGATCTCCGTGTTTTTTCATAAGCACTGTTAATGTACCAAGTTTTTCTGGATTTAACTGGAATAAAACACGTTCTTGTTTCACTACAAATTTTTGCAACGCTTCTACTTGCGCTTCCATTTTCTTTCCTAAGTCAGGTAATGAAACTTTCTCAGCACCACTATTTGATTTCCCTACTTGTTCGGTACTCGTCGTTTTATTTAATAATTCTGCACCTGCAGAGCTCGAATCGTTTAATGCATCAACTTCTGGCAACTCTACCTTTGTATCATCGCTCTCAAGTTTCGGAAGATCTACGTCTTTAAACTCTTCTTGTTCCTTTGCAATATTACAAGTTTCTGTTTCTACAACCTTCAATGCTTGCATCGTTTGCTCTGGCATCTTCATTTTGTCTAATACCATTTGCATTGTATCTTCTAAACATATGGCATTTTTGATATTCATATTTGAAAGAAGTTCTTGTAATTGTTGTAATTCAGCTGCAGGTAATTCATTAAGTTTAATATTGCCATATTCTTTATATAGCTCTTGTATTTTTTGTATGTATTGATATAACAATTCCGGCTGCACATGTAATTGCTCAATTGCAACCATTTGCTCAGATACAGCTAATAACAACTGTTCTGTCTCTTTTTTTTCTTCTTTCTTTACAATAGGTTCTTCTTCCGTTACCGATTTTTTAGAAAGAATATAATCTTTTCTCTCTTCTTTTGGTGCTTCTTCTCGTTTCATTTTCTCCGTTTGCGGCTGTTTTTTATTTTCCATTCTCATCGTACGATCGAATGAAGAATCTTCATTTTTTGATTGTACTTCTAGCCCTTTTTCTTTTTGCGGAGGTAAACTTTGTTGCACCGGTAATACAGACTGTATCACTACATTCACCTCATCCATTCATACACATTTTCAAATCCAGAAGCATTTTTTCTTCCAGCTTTTCTTGTGCTTTCGCAAGCTTTTTGCAATCTTCTTGATACATCTCATCAATGACACGTTCTTTTTCTTTTACTTGCTCTAAAAGGCTTTCATTTTTTTGAATAAAACCTTCCGTTTTTTTAATTTTTCGATTCCATTCTTCTATTCTTTCAGGTGAAAACGTATGTGAAGAAAGCATGCCAGCCATAATACGTTGCCCAGTTTGTACGACTTTACTACGCGATTTCACAACATATAAATCATATTCTTTTTTTTGTTCTATTTTTCTTTTTTCAGCTGTTAATTCATACACTTCTTTTAAAATATGTTCTTTTTCTTGGTTTATTTGCAATTTTATTGTGTCGTACTGCTGTTTATCCACCTGTTTTCATAACCCCTTTCTATTATAACGTTCTCTTTTTCTATTATATAGTTTTTTTCCAAAAAAATCTGTGAAATATTAAAAAACAAAAAAATAAGACCTCTTATGCAGAGGCCTTATACTATATGCTGTATCGCTTCAACGATATCATCAAATTGGAAACTATCCGATCGACCTTGCTTTAAAAATGTATTTATGCCTTCTACTTTATTTTTACATTCAAAAATATAAGCATTTTCTTCATTTTGTTGAATCGTTCCTAGCTTAAAATACAATTCATTTTCTTTATAAATTGATAAAATCTTTCTCATTTCATTTGCAAGTTGCCAATGATGTGGCGAAACAATTTCTTCCATAATCCTACTTACTGAATCTAATACTGAAATTGCAGGATAATGACTAAGCGTTGCAAGCTCACGCTTTAATACGATATGTCCATCTAAAATACCACGTGCTAAATCTGGTACAGGACCATTTAAATCGTCCCCATCAACAAGCACCGTATAAATACCTGTTATAGATCCCTTTTGTGTTTTTCCGGAACGCTCTAACAACTTCTTCATATAACTTTCCATTAACAGTGTTTTACCACCAATCGGTAACTCTTTAACAGCAATATCAACACTTCTTCGTGCATCGGCAAAACGAGTAACAGAGTCCATCATAAGTAATACGTTATTGCCTTGATCACGGAAGTATTCAGCAATAGACGTTGCGAGTTTCGCTGCACGAAGTTGCATAAGGTGACTTTCATCTGACGTCGCTACAACAACGACGCTTTTTCGCATACCTTCCTCGCCTAACTCTTTTCGAATAAAGTCTTTTACTTCCCGGCCACGTTCCCCTACTAAACTAATAACATTTATATCAGCTTTTGCATTTTTTGCTATCATTCCAAGTAAAGTTGATTTACCAACACCTGACCCAGCAAAAATACCAATCTTTTGACCGATACCAATTGTTAGCATAGAATCAATTGATTTTATTCCTGTTTCAAATACATCGGTAATCTCTTCACGTTCAAATGCATGTATAGGTGGTGCATCTAGTTTTATTTTCTGTAATGGAATGTTTTCAGCTTCCTCATTTAACACTTCACCATTTGCACTTAACACTTTTCCGAGCAAGTGATTACCACGTGGTACAACAACATCTTCTGAAACTAATGTTACTGAATCTCCATAACATACTTTTTCTGTCTGTTCAAATGGAAGTAGCATATTATTTTCCTTTTCAATGGCAATCACTTCACATAAGACGTTATGTTCTCCAACGAAGCAAACATCACCAATCTTCGCTTTCGGCCCTTTTGCTACGAAAAACTGTTCTTGTACACTATGAACTTTGCCTACTTTCGTATACAGCGGTGTTTCAATGAACTTATTCCATTTTTCGTTCTCATTCATTAACAGGCGGCTCATACATTTTGCTCCTCAAATAACTTCTCTTCTTCCCATTTCTGACGAAGTTTCGCAAATATAGGTGCAAATTTAAATTCAAAGAACTCTTTCTCTTCTTCCAGAACAAATTCACCAAACTGCAGGGAGAAATCATATTTCCATTCTACTAATTGTAGTAACCAATATTCTTTCGTATTCTCCTTCTCTTCTTGAATACGTTCAAACGTTTCTGGATGTACTGTAATGATTAATTTTTCAAACGAAGTTGGCAATGTTTGCACGATGCCAGTTAAAATAGGTAACACATCAAGCAATCGTGAATCTACCGCTTGATTCACGATTTTTTCTGCTAGATGAAAAGATTGATCCCATAATAACTCTGTCCATTCATACGCTGTTTCTTGTTGTTCTTTTTGAAATTGCACACGCGCTGCTTCCATCTGTTCCATTTGCTCATGAATATGCATTTGAAATTGTTCTTTATCTTGTAATAACTGCTGCCGCTCTCGTTCTAGCATTTGCTTCTCTTGCCTTAGCTGATTCATTTCCATATGTAACGATTCTTGCTGGGCGCGAAGTTCTGCATGATCAGCTTGTAATTCTTCCTCTTCTATTTGAACTGAAGCTGGTTTTGGAAATTGTAATTCATACGTTTCTTCAGAAAAAGAAACAGAATTCTTCGGAATTCTGTTTTTAAATAAGGACATCCTCTTCACCTCTTTGAACGATAATTCTTCCTTCTTTCTCTAGCTTTTTCACTGTACCAGTGATCGTTTGCTGCGCTTTTTCAGCATCCGTCATCTTAAGCGGTCCTAAGCCATCTAATTCTTCTAGAATCATCTCTTTACGGTTTGAAGACATACATGTAAATAATTTCTCTTTAATTTCTTCTTTTGCAATTTTAAGTGCTTTCGCAAGAACACCGTTATCTGTAATTTCTTCTAATACACGGCGAAGCGCAAGATCTTCAAGACCAAGTAAGTCTTCAAAGACAAACATATTTTCTTTAATTTTCTCAGATAACTCATAATCGACTTCATCCAGCTTTTGAAAGACTGTTTTTTCAACACCTCGTGAAACATTATTTAAAATATTTACGATTGTTTTCAAGCCATCAGTTTTATTAATTGCACTAAATGCCATATTATTTAATTTCGATTTTAACAACTCACCAATTTGATTAATTAACTCACCATCAACTTGTTCTAGTTTCGCTATACCCATTACCGTTTCAACGCGCTTATGATCTGGCAATCTCTCAATTAATTGAGACGCAAGTTGCGGTTTAATATAAGAAGCGATAATTGCAATTGTTTGTGGTGACTCATCATTAAGCACTGTAAGAAGTGGCTCTAAATCTGTAAGTGAATTTAAGAACTCAAACGGATTATCTTTGTTATACCAAAGATCTTCCAATAATTTTTCCAGTTCGTCTTCTGGCATGTTTTTAAATATGCGACGAATGTAT
This sequence comes from Bacillus sp. RZ2MS9, assembly GCF_001816185.2. NCBI lineage: Bacteria > Bacillati > Bacillota > Bacilli > Caryophanales > Bacillaceae > Bacillus > Bacillus sp. RZ2MS9. The sequence goes on along the minus strand of NZ_CP049978.1, from coordinate 1,667,224 downwards.
TCTTTATCTGGAGTGACTAAGTTCAATTCTTTTACATTTAGTTCATATAAGAACTCTCCTAGTACATTTTCTAACGTTTCTGGTTTGTATACACGAAACTTTGCGATTTCACGAAGTAATACTTCTTTTTCCTCAGCTGTCATATATTCAATGACTTTTGCTGCCACCCCTTCTTCTAATGTACGAATAAGGATGGCAGCTTTTTCTTTGGAGGAGATTTCATCTAACATCGTTGTTCCTCCCTTACTGTCCGTTTAACCATTTTTTAATTACTTTTGCAGTTCCTTCTACATGTTCTTTCGTAGCATCCTGCACTTGTTCATCTAACGTAGGTTCTTTCGGTTCTTTCGGTTCTTCTGGTTCAGGTTTTGGCTCTGGCACTATTTTTTCTTCAGGAATTTCCAAGATACTTTCATTACTTGCAGCAATTTCCTCTTCTGCTAAGTATTCTTCATATTCCTCTTCTTCTTTCTTTCTCTTACGTCTTGCTAATAAGAACCATACTAGACCACCGATTGCTAATAAGCCAGCTGTAATTCCACCGAATAACCACCAGTTCATACCACTTTTTTCTGGCTCTTTCTCTTTTTCGGCTTTCGGCTGATCGAACTGAACAGTTACAACGTTAACTTGACCATTTATAAAGTTACCGTTCGGATCAGCTTGAAGTCCTGCCGCTGTTCCGATTGCTTCTTTAAAAGTTGTCATATCAATTCTACGTTTTACTAACGTATCATTATCTACCCATACAACAACATTCGTTTTCGTTAATTCTGGGTGTTTCTTAATTGTTTCAACTGTTTTATCTATTTCATAATTTTCAATTTTGTTGCCATTTTTATTATCGTAGACAACTTTACCATTTTGATTATTGTTCGTACCGTAGTTTGGCACTTCACCGTTAGCTGTAATACCAGCACCTTGCTTCGTATCTGCCCCTTCTTGCGCAGTAGAGCTTTCCTCTTGCTCTTGTTTACTACGAAGTACACCTTTATCACCATACTTCTCTGACTGACGTGTAACTTCATCGTAGTTTACAGATACTTTCGTATTCACTTTATATTCATTCGGTTTAAACATCGTCATTAACGTTGCATCAATGTCTTGCTTTAATTTACCTTCAAGTTGGTGCTGCATCTCTACTTCTTTCTCGTAAGAAGAGGAACTACTAGAATGTGCTTCATCTGCTCCTTTTGAGATAACACCTTTTTTACTATCAATAACACTTACTTCTTCTGCTTTCACACCAGGAACCGCTGCACTAATCATTTGCTGTATACCTGCAACTTGATCAGCTGTTAACAATTGTCCACGCTTCACTCCAACCGTAATCGCCGCTGTTCCTTTTGCTTTTTCTTCATCAAAAATTGTCTCTTTTTCAGGCAATGTAATTTGAACATTTGCCGTTTCAACTGTCGCAAAGTTTCTTACAATATCTTGTTCCAATTGCTTCTTCGTACCGACAATTTGCTTCATTTTTTTATCTTGTTCACTTGAACCGAGAGAGCTTTCTAATAAAATTTCTTCACCGCTTTTCGAATTAAACGGTAAGCCCATCCCATTCATTTCTTTTCGAACCCATGGAGCATCATTCTTTTGCACACGAATCGAACCATCGGCCGCTAATTGGTAATCGACACCTAACTTCGATAATTCTGCTGTAATCTCTTGTTTATCTGCATCATTTAAATTTTGATATACAACAACATATTTATCTGGCAAGGTGAAGTATAAAAGTGCTCCTGTTACAATCGCTAAAAGCGCAGCACCAATTACTAACTTATGCCACGTTTTTAACGATTGAATAACATTTTTCATCTTTTCCATTTAAACACACCCGTCCACTTTCCTAAATTTGCATATTAATTAGTGACTTATAATTTTCAATAAGATTATCACGTACGAGAGCAGCTGTTTTCATTTGAGACTCAGCTTTCTTTTGCTGAATTAAAACGTCATGTGTTTCTCCTACCCCTTTAGTTAGTAAATCATATACTGCTGTTTGCGCATTGTTTTGCGTTTGATTCATATCTTCCAATAAATCAATAAACTTTTTCTCCGGAGCTACAGATGTTTGAGCAGTTTTCGGTGCACCAATTGACTGAATTGCTCCAAATGGTTGTGTATGTAACATTGGTTGAATTTTCATATTACTATCTTCCCCCTTATCCTCGGCCGATTTCTAAATCTTTATCAAGCATTTTTTTATTCGCATTTAATACACTCGTATTCGCTTCATACATTTTTTGAGCAACCATTACATTCGTCATTTCAGCAGTTACATCAATATTGGGATAACGTACATATCCTTCTTCATTTGCGTGCGGATGCGTCGGATCATACACTAAATTTTCCGTTTTGTCTGCTTCAATACTTTTTATTTTTACTCCGTTAGTAGGAGCCCCATCTAGCATACTTGCAAAACTATTGTTTGATTCTAGCACCACACTACGACGCTCATATAAATCTGCCCCCGGAGCCGCCGTCGTATTTGCATTTACAATATTGTTAGAAGTAACTTCCATCCACTTTCTCGCTGTCGTTAGTCCTGAGCCACTTGCATTAATTGCCTGAAACATCCGTTGTCTCTCCTTCTACTTTTAACGTCCGCGTGCCGCTTGGTTAATTGCATATTGTGTATTAATTGCGTTAACTGAAATACCGTATAACTGATTTGCTTTCATTAAATCTAGCATTTCTGTCGTTACATCCACACTATTTCCGTCTTTATTCGTTTGCATTGATTTTGTTTGAATCTTTGCATATGTATTTTTCGTATTTACTGTCGGCAAGTGCATTTCATTCGTTTGATATAAATCTGGATTACTCTTTAAATCAGCCGCATTGTTTTTATATAATGCACTACTTTTATTCATCTGCTCAGCAAATGTTACATCTTGTGCTTTATAGCCAGGTGTATTCGCATTTGCAATATTACTAGAAACCGTATTTCGTTTCGTTACTAAATAATTCATATAATGGCTTACATCACTCACTAAATCTGGCATATTCCACACCCTTCCTTTTCTAACGTAATGATCCACTGATAGAAGTTTCACTTCATTATTTATTTTCTTATATGCGTTTATTAAAATATTTACTATTATGTACCCTTACATATTTTATTCCATTTTTTCATTGTTGTCTTTAGAAAAATACAAAAATATAAAAAAGAATGCAAAAAACTGTATACACACAGTAATCTATAGAACATTTCAATATATAAACTAAATTCCATTTTTCTATTATTTAGATTACAATTATTATTTCATCACAGTCATAAAATGAAACCTCAATCAGCGGGTTCTTTGTGTAAACGAAGGAATAGACCCCCTTTTAAAAGGGGAACCTGTTTCCAGACGTTATTATTAATATTTACCGTAAAATGAATTAGCCTTCATTCGCCCATCATTTGTCATAATCATTTCTTCCAAAATCTTTTGCTTATCCCGAATATGCTGTGCTGCCTTAATAATGAACGGGCTTACTTCTGCTGCAACTTGCGCACGCGTTTCTTCATCCAATGTCATCATCCAGCGATTTAACATCTCACTCTTCTCAGCAAACTCTCTGTCTGACACTTGCAATTCACCGATTTCATTAAAACAGCTGACAAACGTCCGATAAATATCATTGTTCATTTTCAAGTGCTCCGCGGTAACCGTCTATTAAATCTTGTAACACTTTCACAATTGCATCAATATCTTTCGCTTCACGCGTTACTTTCATCGTTTGAATTTGAATGCTAATCCAATCATATAAACCATAGAGACTATCATATAAATCTTTCGTAATCTCAGGGTTTAATTGAAGCTTTAGTTCTTCAAAAATACGTTCTAATTTTTCAAGAAGTGCGTCCCCTTCTTGAAGTTTAAAAGTATGTAAAAGTTCTTCTAAATTACGAAACTCTACAATACATCTTTCATAAATAAAAATTGTATTTTTAATCGGATTACTCGTCATAATATCATTTTGCATATAACGTTGCCATGCTTGCATACGATCACTTCCTCAACTTTCATTAATCATCACTTTTTTGTTTTGTCATTGCTTTAATTGTTTTTAGTTGGCTATCAAGCGCCGCCAATGTACTCTCTAGCTTTTGATACTTCTTCACGATTTCATCTTGCTTTTGCAAGTTTTGCGTCTCAATATCTTTAATCTTTTTATCTAAATCACTTACACGTGAGTCAATGTTTTTAACTCTCTCGCCGACTACACCTTTATCACCGAATAGTTTATCAAGCGGTTCTTCCATCATTTTTCCTAAACCGTTAGAACTAAAGAAAAATTGCTTCGCTGCATCGGGTTTTTCTTTTAATGCTTGTGTTAATTTTTCATCATTAACTTCCATCGTTCCATCTTGCTTTAATTGAATACCAAATGTGAATAAATAATTACCATCTTGAGAAAATGTTACGACATTGTTCATTGCCTGACGTACACTTTGCATAATAGCTTGCCCTTGGAAAGCTCCACCTTTTCCAGCAAAGATATCTACTGTAGAAACAGCTTTATTATAATCAGCTACCATTTTTTTAATAACATTCGATGCATCTGTTACGTTTGAGTCATTTACTGTAAATTTTAGATCTATACCTTTTGCTTTTGGATCTGTTGTTGTACCAGCATCTGGCGCTCCTTCTACTTTCGGCTCAGTTACCTTTAACAACTCAATTTTCACACCAGGAAGAGCTTCAATTGTATTAGTAGAACCTTCACCTTTGATACCATTAATAGTATACATAGCATTTTGCGCTTCATTGATTGTATTAAGTGCTACGCCATCCGCATTAGCTAAACCAATATCTTGAAATAGTGTAGATGTGTTCCCCTCAAACTTAATTACTCCATCTGTTCCTTCTTTTTTCGAGGTCATGAAAATTTTATTTCCAAGTGTATAAGCTGATACGCCATAATCTCCATCATTAATCTTATTAATTAAATCTTTATATGTCATATCAGTTGTTACTTTTAGTTCTTTACCACCTAGTTTTAATGTTTCATCTTTAGGAAGCTTCGCATTTATATCTTTAATGTCATTTGAAGCTATTTGATGACGCTGTGCAAGCTGTGTAATCGTCATATTAAAAGTTCCTGCAATCGCACCACCATCAGCTTTTACATTAATATAACCGTCTTGTGTTGTCGTTACTTTTTTCTCATTTCCTTTAAAAGCCGCTAAGTTTTTAAAAGTTTGTGTAAAAGAACTAAATTCTGATTTTAAACTTGTATATAGTAGTTTATCATTTGTAAGGTCATTCTTTTCTTTCGTATACGGTGTTTTTCTCATATCTAAAGCATTCATTTCTAATTCGACGAAGTTAGAAGTATCGATCATATTATTTCCGAGGTTCCAAATTTGTTGTCTACCACCAATACCTGTCATCGTTGTTCCTGCCATTTTTCTCACTCCTTATAGATTACATGTAGTCTAAAATACTCGTTTTACTCATCGTACTAACCGCTTTAAGCGTCGCTTCATACGTCGCATTTATATATGCCAAGTCAGAAATTGCGACCGCTAAATCAACATCCTCAATTTCTTTACGGTTTTCTTGAAGCGCTAAATTTTGCTCACTTAAAATTGTTTTAAACGTCTCCATTGTGTTCATTGTTGAACCAACTTCAGTTGTACGGTTAATGATGCCATCTAAGTTTTTCTTATTTTCTCCTAATAACGGTTGTAACGCTTTTTGGTCACCTTTTTGCATCGCTTCGCTCATCTGTTTTAACGTTTTTATAACCGGTGATAATAATGCTTCTCCGTTACGAAATGCCTTTAATTCATAACCATCATTTAATTGCCAGTTCACATCATTTTTTCCGCCCTGATACGTACCATCTTCTGTAAATGGTGACTTTTCTGCACTATCACCACCGAAAATATAACGACCTTGCTCTTTCGTATTCGCTAAATATACAACTTGTTTTAAAATTTGATCAATCTCTGCACCGATGGCTTTCAATTCTTTTTCACCATTTGGCTCATTTAATGCCTGTACCGTTAATTGATCTGCTCTTGTTAAAGATTTAAAAATACCTTGTAAAGTATTTTCAGTTTGTGTTAATACATTTTTTGAGTCAGCTAAATCTTTTTGCATTTGTTCAATATTCGCCAATGAATGTTGAATCGCAAATGATTTACTCGCTGCAAGTGGATCTTCACTCATAAGAAGATTTTTCTTCCCTGAAGTTACTTGGTTTCTATGGTATTGTTGTTGCACATTCAAATCCATTAACTGATTCTTTGCCCAGTTTGCATTTTGAAATGTAGATACTCTCATTTCTATCTCCTCCTTATATATTTCCAATCAATTATTATCACTTATCGAATAATCGAAAATAGACTATCAAACACTTCATTCATCGTAGTAATAGCTTTAGAGTTTGCGACGAAATATTTTTGGAAGGCCATTAAATTTACCATTTCCTCTTCCATATTTACACCTTCAACGCTCATTTTTTCTTGCTGAATACCTTCTAGTAAATCGCCATGAATTTTTTGATAACCATTTACTGCACTTTTATCAGATGCAACACGAACTATAAATTGGTCTAATGCTTGTTTATAAGAAAGACCTTCTTTATAATCTCCATCTGTAACTGCTGCTAGTTTATTTGCTGTTTCAGCAGACATTTTCATTTTCGAAACATCTTTTTGGAATTCTGGATTTAACTTCATATCTTTTGCATAATCTCCAACGAAGAAATCTTTTCCCATCACTGTATTCACTTGATTTTTCACTGAATTCATTAAGTCTTCGAGATTTTTTTTATAATCAACAATCTTTGCTTTCGTATCAATCGCTGATTTTATCGCTCCGCTAGTTACAGAGATTTCTGAACCGTAAATCTCAACTGACATTGGGTCTTTTTCTTTATTTAATTGAAGTGGATATGTATCTTGTCCATTTACTGTTAAAATACCATTCATTCTAACACTTGCGATATTAGGATTCATAGATTCATAAGATACTTCGATGTTTGCATACTTAGACATCTCTGTAACGATGCGATCTCGTTCGTCTAAAAGTTGATTCGGCACTTGTGTACCCGCTTGTCCAATTTTATGATTCGCTTCTGCTAAACTAGCAGCAAGACGATTAAATTCATTAACATGCGCTTCAATATCTTCTGCCGTCTGTGCTTCCACTGTATCTAAGTTTTTCGCAAGACGATTCACTTGACTTGTGAACTTCCCAGTTTCAGAAATTAATGTATCGTAGTAGTTTGGTTGCTCTGGATTTTTTGCTACTTCACGAAAGGCATTAAAGAAACCGTCCATTAAACTAGATAATGAATTCTTCCCTGTCGTTCCAACCATAGACTCTACACGTGATAAAGTTGAATTCATGTAGTTATAGTAAGAGAGCTGAGATAATTGATCATTAAACTGCTTCGTCTTTACCTCATCAGTAATACGGTCAACACCTAGCGTTTGTACACCGTAACCAATTCTCTGTTCTGGCGTATGACCATTGCTTGCTCCAACAGATCCGTAATTCACCATTTGACGCACATAACCCGGTGTATGAATGTTAGACAAGTTTTGTTTCGTTGTTTGTAACCCCATTTGAGCCGCTAACATGCCCGATAGCGGTGTATTATAATCAGATAATCTCATAAAGCTTCACTTCTCCTTTACAATAGTTCGTTCATAAAGATTTGCGAATTATTGTTTCGCTCTAAGTTATATTCAGAAACAGAATCCACAATACTTTCTGTAGTTTTTAATAGTACGTTTAAGTAATATTGATTTTTCAAAAGAAGCATTTTTACATTCTCTTCTAATTCAGTTACGTTTTTTTGTAATTCTTCCATTTTTTCAATTTCTTCTTGAGAAAAATACGAAAATAACGCACTTACACGAAACGCTTCAACTCCTTGTTCTTTACAGAACTGAACAACCATTTCTTCTAATGAGCTTGATAACCCTTTTAAACCATCAATGTACTGCAATTGCTCTACTTGCAATTTTTGAACTGCATTTACATTTTTATTTTTTAAATTCTCATATATTTGCTCTCCAAGCGCTTGAATATTTTCATACGCTTTTTGAATAATAACGAGTTTTTCATATAATTGTATGTACATATAGCTTCCTTCCTTTTACAAGACTAAATTCACAATTAAACCATGGATTTCTCCAATTTGATTTAACATTTCTAAATGTCCTGTTTTCGTATTAATTAAATTCATAACATCTTCTAATTCATTCAATCCCATTTCTGCCTGTTTCACAATCGTCATTTTCTGTGAATATCCGTAACGCGGGTGACGAGACATGACATCTTTATACTGCAATACATTATCCACGTAAAAATTCAAAAATGATTTTACTGTATTTTTGTATTCCATTACATTATCAAGCGTTAATTCCATTTCAATTTTCTCTTTAATTTCTCCAATATTATCGACAAAAGCTTCCATTTGTTCTAGTAATTTATCTTTTTTCGGATCTGCATGCAAATTATCCGAAAATGCAAGTCCTGTCCTGACATTTGCTTCTTTCGGCATTTGAGTAGCAGGCGGTATATGCGATAAAATTGGATTATGCGAGATAGAACGTAGCATATATATCACCTATTTATTTTTTTATTTCTTCCTAAACTTAATCGTAAAATCCAGTTATTTATAATTATACTCTGAACAGTAATATTTTGCAGTTATTTTTTATAAAAGATATGTTACAATTTAGCATGAGGTGGCACAATTCTATGAATATTTTCCTTTGTGGTTCAAATCAATTAACAGCATTAGATCAAGAAGAAATTAAAAAATTTTTAACTGACTATGCTCACAAACATAAAATTTACATATTATGTTATAAATCTATCGAAAATGAGGTTCTTCGTTTTTTCGTTGAGAATGAAAGACTCGCTCAAAATTTATGCCTTTACACGCTGCAACCATTGCAAGCAATAACAGATGAATTTCAAGAAGTCGTTGATTACTTAAAAAAACACGGAGCCGAATATATTGCTTTTGATCATCCTTCTGACTCCATTTACCGATCAGATTATATGTTTTTTATTAAACAAATTATTGAAGACACTGATTTAGTTCTCTGTTTTTATAATGGGGACAAACATACATCTGTCATCCCTGTCGATGTTGCAAAAGAAGCAGGTATTGATGCTGTCATTTATGATTTACCAGGATTACATGAAAAGCAAATGAAAAAAAGCTTTGAACAAAAAATTCGTATGATGTAAAGGGGGAGGCACAATATCATTATTGTGCCTATTATAAATATGATAATTGAACAAGATTATGATCATTTTATCGCGAGTTTTAAACAACAATTCAATATGGATATCGCTTCGTATAAGCAAGATAGAATGCGCCGTAGAATCGATGCTTTCATTTCGAGAAAAGGCTTTGAAAACTACACTAATTTTTTAAACAAATTACGCGCTGATCAAAATTTATTTTTAAATTTTATTGACTATATTACAATTAACGTTTCAGAGTTTTTTAGAAATAAAGAACGATGGCAAACTTTAGAGTCGAAAGCACTACCAAAATTACTCGAACAAAATAGCGGAAAATTAAAGGTATGGAGTGCCGCTTGCGCTGCTGGTGAAGAACCATATACACTCTCTTTAATTTTATCAAAGCATCTAGCTCCATTTCGTTTTGAAATTCAAGCAACAGATCTTGATTTTCATATTTTAGAAACCGCAAAACGCGCTCAATATACAGAACGTTCGTTAAAGGAATTACCTACTGATTTGAAAGAACGTCATTTCACAAAAGAGAATGGTCTATATTCATTGCATCAAAACATTAAACAAAACGTCTCGTTTAAACAACATGACCTTTTAATGCAGTCATTCGATACAAATTATGATTTGATTATTTGTCGTAATGTAATGATATATTTCACAGAAGAAGCAAGAATAAAACTTTACGAAAAATTTAGTCGTTCTTTACGAAAAGGCGGTGTACTATTTGTTGGTAGTACGGAACAAATTTTAACACCCGAACGTTACAATCTTCAGCGATTTGATACATTCTTCTACGAAAAAATATAAAAGAGGTCGTCACAATGGAGTGACGACCTTTTTACATAACTCGAATTAAAATAATACCGACAATCCATATGAAGAGAAAAAGAAACGTCATAGACCATTTATGTTCTTGCATCGTTTGTTTCAATGCCTGTGATAATTGTGTCATGTTCATTTCCGCAAGCGCTCTCCATACACTTACATCCCGATCTTTAGCAATGCGGTCTGTAACGCTAATTAAAATCGTTTCGTTAGACAATTTCGTTATATAAGCAGTAATAACCGTTACCATCAAATTTATATTTCCTTCTGAAGAATCACTTTCCACTCTAGAGATGAGTGCACTTACATCTAGTAAAGGAATATGTACTTTTCTACCAAATGATAGTTGCACTTCAGCGAAATCATATGTTCCATCTAACAAAGGAAGTTCTTTTATATGCGCCTGCTTAATAAGTCCTTGCAGGCTTCTAATTACTTGTTCAAACACTTTTTCTGATTGCTTTCCTTCTTCAGATAACGTATGTAACTTTTTAAAAAGTTGTAACACTGTATCCATCTCTTTAGAAAGCATTTCCTTCATAATCTTTCCATCACTTAAACTTGCAAGTAAAATACCTATCTCATTATTTTTCGAAATAATTTTAGACTGTCCAGTAAACACTAAATTGCTACGCTTTCGTTCTTTCTGGATTTCATGTTCCGAAATAGCTGCAGGCTGTTTTAATGGTTGTAGCGTCTTATCTTCAATTGTCGTACGTTTAATCTCCATTTAAGCGCCTCCACTACTATGAAATAATTAGCCCCATTCTTTATTACTCTTTAAAACTAAAAACAGTACGAACAAACCTGACATGATAGTAAATACATCCGAAGCTTGTACTCCCTGTTCACCTTTTTCTTCTTCCTTGTCTTTCGTTTCTTCTTTTTGTTCTTTCTTTTTAGAGACAACTTGTTTGTTATTTTTCTCTTTTTGGTCCTTCGCCTTATGTACTTCCTTGTTGTCTTCGAACGGCTCTTTTATAACGTAAGTAAATTCCTCTTTCTCTTTCAACGGTTCTTTTATAAACTTATTTACTTTCTCATCTTGCTTCGGAATTTGAACAACCGGCAATTTTTCTTCTAGAAGCGGGTTTTTGATTTTCAAATCTTCTTGCTTCTCATTTTCTTTCTTATCTTCTAATTCATTTTCTAGTTTATTATCTAATTTCTCTTCTTTCTCTTTCTCTTCTATCTTTTTATCATCTTCGTTTTTTGGCGCCAAAACAGAAATGGTATATTCACTTTCTTCAACAAGTTTATTACCTGCTGCATCTATTATCTCTACAAGTAATTCGTATGGCCCAGCCGGCAATGCTTCTGTTATTTCAAATACTTTTTGCCAATCCATATCATGCTTGTTGTAGTCTAATAAAAACGAAAGCTCTTTATTTTCTTTCCCTTTTAATGTAACGCGCACTTCTTTTACAACCGATTCTATATCTAACGCTTTTACTCGTATATGTATAGAATCTCCCTGTTTTCGTTCAACTAAGTTCTCTTTTACTTCATCAATAGTAACTTTCTGTAACTTTGGCAATTCTTTATCTATAGTTGGCGTTTCATTTTTAATACGAATGAGCGGGACTTTCACTTCATTTTTTACGATTTCTTCTTTCTCATTCTCTTTGTAACTTTGAACGAGTTGAAGATTCCAATCACCTTGCAAATCAAAATTCCCTGCTTTATAGTTAGCAACCCAGCTCTTCGTTTCTTCATCATACTCAAAAGATAGTATTCTTTCTTGCGCATATTGCTCGCCATTTTTTTGTAGCTGCAATATACCTTTCATACTTTGAATGTTTTTCCCATTTGGTTCTACAGCAATTCGCACTTCTTCGCCAACTTTAAGCTCCGGCTTATTTACTGTAATAATTCCCTGTTCCGTTTCTATCTTTCTTTCATTCAATTGTTTATTTGCTACTTCTTGTTGTTCTACTTCTTGTTGCTCTGCTTCTTTTTGTTTCTCTTCATCTTGCTTCGTTTCCACTTGTTCTGACGATTCTTGAGATTCCTTATTTTCTTCTTGTACATTCACTTCATTTATTTTTTGATCTGACTCAATTTGTTCCTCAGCCTGACTTTGCAAGGGGAAGAACAAGCACACATGTATGCATAGCCAACTCATTAGAAAAAACTTTACGTTTTTCATCTACTAGTTCAAACTCCTATTTCAATGCCTTATAGTGATTTCGTCACTTTTACTCCAAAAAATCCATCTACATTTACAAGTTCACCATACGCCACTAATACATCATTTACATAAATACGAATCGGTTCATCAATATCCTCATCTAGTACAACTGCTTCATTTTCTTGTAAACTTAATATATCTTGAATCGTTTTCACTGTACTTCCAAATACAAATTTCACGTTCATTTCTACATTTTGTAGAATGGACGTGTCCATATATACTGGTTCCATTTGTTTTACTTCTTTAAATTCAATAGGTTGCACAACTGGTTCTACAATTTTTTCTTCTTCAATTTCTTCTGTGGCAATCTCTTCTTCTTCCACCATCGGATACAGAAGTCGCCTTACCATTTCTTTTGCTTCGGAAATTGGCAAAATTTGATACATCTTCGATTGAAGCAAATCGCCAATTTCAAGATTGAACGTAATTTGAACGAGTTCGTCCACTTCCATTGACTCTCCCAAATATTCCATTTCTTCTTTTAACGTTACAAATTTAACATTTGGCGGCGTCATGTCCATTTTTTCTTGAAACATTTCTGACATCGCCGTAGCAGCATGACCCATCATTTGGTTCATAATTTCTTTAATACCGCTCAGTTCTAATTCAGTAAGCTCTTTTTCTGGGTCAACTTCCCCTGTTCCCATCATCATTAAATCTACCATTGTTAAGGCAACATCTTTCGTAAATACGAATACATTCTCATTCTTTAGCCCTTCAACAAAGTCGACATTTAAAATAACAAATGGTACTGGTACTCCATCATAATGACGAACATTGATTGCTTCCACATTTGGTGTACTAATTGTAACTGGCTGATTTAAAAGCGTTGACAATACTGTTGAAGCGGAGCCAATTGAAATATTTGCAATTTCACCAAGCACATCTTTCTCTTCTTGTGTTAAATGCTCTTTTTCAACTTCTTCTACAATCTCAGTTTCCACTACTTCTGCTGGTTCGTCTGTTTCTTCTACTCCACCAGATAATTGCATTAATTTATTTACCATTTGTTTCGCATGCTCAACTGAAACAATTTGTACAAGTTTAGAGTTTACAAGATTATCTATCTTTAAATCAAACGATACTTTAACAATCGTATGATTCCCATCGATTTCAGAGATTTTCTCCATTTCTTCTGATAACTTTACAACTTTAATCGTCGGCGGAGACATATCTACTGTATCTTGGAAGAATTCCGACATAGATGTAGCTGCGAATCCCATCATTTGATTCATCGCTTCTTGTACAGCACTTAGCTCTAATTCACCAAGTTCTTTTCCGTCCTCGACTTCACCTGTTCCCATCATCATTAAATCAGCAATGGACAATGCAACATCTTGCTTAAGAACAAGAAGGTTTTCCATATCTAATCCTTTTGTAAAATGAATGTTTAATACAACATGTGGAACTTCGACATCTCTTGAATCATATAAATCTACCAACTCTATACGAGGAGCAGTAATGCTTACTTGCCTATTTAAAATTGTTGATAATACAGTCGAAGCTGAACCAAATGATATATTTGCAATTTCGCCAAGAATATCGCATTCTTGGGGCGTTAAATGCTCATTTTCTTTTTCTAGCACAATCGTGCTCGTATCCCCTTTTGTGTGTTGCTCAGGCATTTTCCCTGCCTCCTCATTTCTGTTTTTCTATCAAATAATATAAACTCTTATTTTATTTTAGCAAACTCATTAGTATAAAACGTTACTATGTATCCCATTATTAGATTCGTAATGATTAGCCAAAAAGCTCCCCAATTGTATACAAGTGGGGAGCTTTCCTTCATTCCTATTATAAACCTTCTGGGTTTAAAATGAGGACCACTCGTCCATCACCGAGAATCGTCGCACCAGAGAAATAGTTAGAACTCTCTGCAAAGAAGTCACCTAATGACTTTAAGACTATTTCTCTTTGACCGATAATTGTGTTTACAATAAGTCCATAGCTGCGATGTGTGTTACGAACAATTAACACAGGAACCATTTGACCATCATATGACGCAAACGCCTCATCTACTGTTTTTTCACCAAATACAGTACTTAAATGTTTCACTTCAATAATTTGATTACGATAATTTAACACATCTTTTCCTTGTAAGGATTGGATGTCTTCTCTCTTAATTCGAATTGCTTCAACGATATTTCCAAGAGGTAAAGCATAACGCTTATCATTCGTTTGAACAAGCATAGATTGAATAATAGACAACGTTAATGGAAGTTCAATTCTAAATGTACTTCCCTTTCCTTCCTCAGAATCAATAATTAAATGTCCACCTAAACTATGAATCGTATGTTTTACAACATCTAATCCGACACCGCGTCCAGAAAGATCTGATACAACTTCAGCTGTACTAAATCCTGGTTGGAAAATAAGATCAAACACTTCACGATCTGTTAATCTATTCGCATCCGCTTCAGTTACAACGCCATTTTTAATCGCTTTTTCTAATACTTTCCCTTTATTAATACCGTTTCCATCATCCGTAATTTGAATAACGACATGATTTCCACTATGAAAGGCTTCTAATTTAATCGTACCTGTCTCATTTTTACCTGCATCACGTCGTTTTTCAACAGTTTCAACACCGTGATCGATTGCATTTCGAATTAAATGAACGAGCGGATCGCCGATTTCATCAATAACAATTTTATCTACTTCAGTACCTTCACCTGTAATTTGTAAATCGATTTTTTTCCCTAAATCTTTCGCTAACATACGTACCATACGCGGGAAACGATTGAACACAGTTTCAATCGGCACCATACGCATATTTAATAGTACATTTTGAATATCTTTTGAAATATCGCCTAATCGATTTAAATGTTCAATTAGCTCCTTGTTTTGAATCGTTTGAGCCAATTCATCAATGCGCCCACGTTCAATTACACTTTCTTCAAACATATTCATTAATCTTTCGATTTTCTCTAATTGAACACGAATTGAACGATTCTCCACTTTAGCATTTTTCGTTTTTGTAGTACTTTTAGCTGGCATAGTACTTGAAGGTTGATTCGTTGCCTCTATCGGTGATTTTACTTGCGTAACCACAGCAGGTTGTAGCTTTTCTTCTACTTGCACAACTTCTTGTGTCACGACTTTTTTAGAAGCTACTTCCTTCGATATAGGTTCTCCTTGCTTTACTTCCACTTTCTCAATTTCAGAAACATGAAGTACTACTTGTTTCAACTCTTCTATACTACAATCCGTATCCATAAATACTGTAAATTCAAATCCGAAAGCATCTGCTTCAATTTCTTCAATACTCGGAGCTGTTTTTTGTATATTCCCTATATTTTGCAATGCTTCAATACACATAATGGCACGTACTGCTTTTAAAATCGCTTGCTGTTCAACTGTTATATGCACTTCATGCGAAACTGCATCATCGGTGTCTATATGATTTTGCTCTATATGTTCCGTAGGAGTTTCTACATTGCCGTTCAATAATGCTTCTAATTTCTGTTTAGTTGAGGCTACATCAATATTGCCCATTCCACCTTGTTGCACATCTGCAACCATCTTCTCCAAATTATCAATGCACTCAAAAATCACATCAATAATATCCGCATTTACAACTATATTTCCATGACGAATTTCATCTAACACATTTTCCATCTTATGCGTTAAATCAGCCATTTCCGTAAATTCCATGCTCGCAGACATACCTTTGAATGTATGAGCGGATCGGAATATTTCTCCTACAACATCCATATCAGCAGGATTTTGTTCTAACACTAGCACATTTTCATTTAGCGACTGTAAATGTTCTTCTGACTCTTCGAAAAATATATTTAATAGATCTGTTTGCATTTTTATCCCCTACCTGTCTAACAAACATTTCATTTATGTATAACAATTTAGTGTTTTACAATGAGAAAAAAGGGGGCCACACGTCGATCCGCTATCACTGTTTTGATTCCTTGTGGCACCCCTTCTATATTAACTATTTGCTACTTTTGTTAAAGCTTCAATTACACGATCCGCTTGGAATGGCTTTACAATAAAGTCTTTTGCCCCGCCCTTAATTGCATCTAATACCATACCTTGTTGTCCCATTGCAGAACAAATAACAACCTTTGCACTTGAATCAATTTTAATAATTTCTTTTAATGCTTCAAGCCCGTCCATTTCTGGCATAGTAATATCTAATGTTACAATATCAGGTTGAAGTTCTTTATACTTTTGAATTGCTTCTACCCCATTCTCTGCTTCGCCAATAACTTCAAATTCAGCATTACTTTTTAATAAGTTTTTAATCATCGTTCGCATAAACATCGCATCGTCTACTACTAAAATTTTATGTGCCATTCTTTTTAATTCTCTCCTTCTATGTATAAATATATCTTAATATTTCACCTTATCATTCTCACTCATTATACAAAATAAAATGATAAAATTTAATATTTTTTTAAAAGAATTTTCGTGTTTTTATTATTTTATTATTAAAATAATAATATACTACTCTTTTATATAAATAACAACGCGACGGTTTTTTTCCCAGTTTTGCGGTGAATCATTTGGTACAATTGGCTTTGTGTCTGCATATCCTACCGCAGCTAGCCTTTTATCGTCCACATTATACACTTCAATTAAATGGTGAATCATATTTGCCGCTCGTGCTGAAGATAACTCCCAATTAGAAGGGAATTTCTCGTTATGAATAGGTCTACTATCTGTATGTCCCTCTACAACAATTGGGTTAGGTACGGATTGAAAAAATCCAACTAATTGACTTATTATCCCTTTCGCTTCGGGCTTAACGTTCGCATCGCCTGTATCAAATATTAAATTATCTACTATAACGACGCTTACCCCTGTATCCTCTCGATATACATTCACTTGACTAATACCGTTATTATCTACATATGCTTTTAACTTCTTATATAATTCATCCATTCTCTTTTTTGAAATCATTTTTTCATCATTTTTTTCATGTGAAATATCCGGTATTGTATTTTCCATTACTTTTGCATCTACTTGCCCCGTATCACTAAACTTTTCAAGCATCTTTGACAATTTTACTGCATCTTGCTTTGATGTAGCAACTAGTAATACAAAGAAAGTTAATAATAACATCGTTAAATCTGTAAAAGTCGTCATCCAACGAGGCGATCCCTTTTGCGGTCCTTTACTCATCATACCACTCCTTGAAATATTAGGCTGCTCCTTTTACCTTTCTTACCTTTGTTTCGTATACGTATGTATCCAGTTTCAACTTTAATTTAGAAGGGATTTGTCCACGATACAATTCTGAAATTGCTTCTATTACAAACTTCTTCTCTGTATATAAATCTTCAATACCACGATATACTTTTTCCGCAAGAGGGATTGCAATCATATTCGCAAGTACAGACCCATATAATGTCGTTAACATCGCAACTGCCATTCCTGTACCAATTTGCGATGTATCTTGTAAGTTTTGGAGCATAATGATAAGACCGATTAACGTACCAATCATTCCCCAAGCTGGAGCAAAATCACCAATTTTATCTAATAATGCTGCTCCTTTTCTTAACTCATACACTTCCGTTTCAATATCTTTCAATAACACTTCTTTTAATTCATCTTCATCGTAACCGCTTAACATTAATCGAATTCCTTTTTGAATAAAAGGATTGTCTACTTGCTCTCCATCTACCTCTAAAGAAAGCAAGCCGTTCTTTTTAGACTTTTTCGAAAAATCTACAAACAAATCCGTTAACTGTTCTAAATCTTCTTCTCTTCTATGTAAAACAGTAAAAATGCTTTTCGTATATTTTTTTATTTCTCCAAATCGATATGCCACAACAATTGTCGCTGTTGTTCCCCCTATGACAATTAAAATAGATGAAATATCTAAAAAGTTTTTGAAAGCTTTTATTCCACCGCCACCAAGCATAATTGCCGCTATCACTATAATGAAACCTACTATAATGCCCACTGGGCTAGAAATATCAAACTTCCTTTTTCTTCTTTGTGGTCTAGCTAATACTTGATTTTTCTCTCCCATATTTCTGCCCTTTCCTTTCCATTTTTATATAACATTTTTTTATTTTAATAATACGTTTTCACATATAACATGTATTATACGCTTATCATCTGTTTATCGCAATATACTCATAAAATTGACACATTTCATTTCTATATTAGAATTATGGTATGAATAAATGAGGAGGATCACGATGGAACACAACATTTTACAAGTCATTGCATTAGCAGAAAAACTAAAATATGAAATGCGACATAGCTGGCTTTCCAACGGACGTCAAGAAAGTGTTGCCGAACATACATGGCGGATGTCTCTAATGGCCATTTTAGTTGAACCTTATTTGGATCAAAAAGTAAGTATTGAGAAATTACTTAAAATGGTTATTATTCACGACCTAGTCGAAGCCGAAGCTGGTGATATTCCTGCTTTTGATACAATGAATAGTCACGAATTACAGCTACAAAAACAAAAAAATGAACTGGAGGCTATTTTAAATATTAAACAAACGTTAACAGGTTCTCTCGGCGAGGAATTATATGACTTATGGATGGAGTTTGAAGCGAAAAAAACGTACGAAGCAAAAGTTGCTAATGCACTCGATAAACTTGAGGTGAAAATCCAACATAACGAAGCTGATATTGATACGTGGCTACCAATTGAACATAAAATGACATTCCAAGTAGCAAAGCATACAAACTTTGATTCTTTCCTATCTAAATTACAAAAAATTATTGAACAAGATGGAGAAAAGAAGTTAATTGCTGCCGGCATTGATGTTGAGGCATGCAAGCAATAATGAAATAAGACACTCAACAAGAGTGTCTTATTTCATTATTGTTGATATAGCCTGCTTATAAATAAGCTGTTGTTTTCCATCCACTAAGATTAAAACTGTAAATTTATCCACTCCAACAACTTCTCCTACTATTCTAACGCCACTCTTTAAGAAAATTGTAACTGTACCTTTTTCTTCTTTTATTTGTTTATACAATTCTTCCTGTAAATGTTCCAATTACTGTCCTCTCCTTTCTGTGAAACATCTTAATATAAAAAACTATAAATTTTTTATTTATGCACTTTGTCTTTTATGTTCATAAACTTATTAATAAGTATATCTAAATCACGACTAAATAACAAAACTTTATCATGATCCAATCCGTGTCTCGCAACAAGTTGAATTAACTCTTTCTTTTTGTTTTCTATTTTATTTTTTAATTGTCCCATCTCCATCTCTATACTAAAACTCCCTTTTCCCATAATATTACTTGTAAAATTATAGTACATATTCTCTCATAAAAAAATAAGAAAATGGTTTTTTTTACAATTTTTTATTTTTTATGCCTAAATTATGAATTACGTAAAGGTTTATTTACAAATCACTAACATGCAATCCTAATGAATCTACAGGCATTTGTCTAATTATAAATGAGACTGGCTCGTTTTCTATACAAAAAACATACTGTATATAGTAGTCCATGAACCATATAGATTAACTTACTAAAAAGGAGGAAAACATATGAGTTATGGTGGAAGTTGCGCTGGTTTCGGCGGTGGATTTGCTTTGCTTATCGTACTATTCATCCTTCTAATCATCATCGGATGTAGCTGTTGGGGCGGCGGCGGATACGGATATTAATATATCCTATCCTTGAAAAATGAACTAAAAACTATAGAAAAACAGCTCAAATATGAGCTGTTTTTTTTCATACTTTCGTATGAATTTATATCCCTCTTATTTGCAATTTCAACTAGCAACATATTGTTTACTATGGAATAAGAAACATTTTTACTAAGGGGGATTACAATGATTAGAGGTCTTTACGAAGCACATTTACCTGTCCGCAACTTAAAAGTATCAATACCTTTTTATGAATCACTAGGGCTAAAATTATATAAAAGAGGAGATAATGTTCCACTTGATACGACATTACTTCAAACTTACACACACGAAAATATGATAGGTAAAGTTTTTTCATTCCATTATTCCATTTACGGATCTCTTATTCAGTTATCGATGTTTTTTACAGGAGGGCTGTTAGAAATTCTTTCTCCTCAAATGATTGGCTGTTTATTAGCTACATGCTGTATTTTTGTAAGTTTTATATGGCTGTTCTTGTTTTATCGCGGGGATCTCAGTGAATAATTTAATGATAATCAATACATTTTGATCCCATTCATTATTTGTTTCCCCATAATAAAATTGTTTAAAAATACAAGTCAGATTTTTTAGTTAAAGAGCCTTATATGGCAACACTATTTGAGAAAAAACTAGATATTTATGTTAAAATACAAATAAGTTTGTGAAACATTGCACTTAAATAATAGACTTTAACTAGTTAAACTTGATTAAATAGGAGGGCTGTTTTGGGTATCACATTCTTTTTCATATGTATTATATTAGTGGCTTCTATTCTGCAAGCAAGTACAGGTTTTGGCTTTTCCATAATGGCAACCCCTTTCTTACTTATGTTATTTCTACCACAAGAAGCTATACAAATAAACATTATTTTATCTTTAATTATCTCCATTTCACTCATTTGGAAAATAAGAATGGACGTTGATTTTGTTCTACTGAAAAGGTTTATTTTTGGAAGTATAGTTGGTGTTCCTTTTGGCATTTTAATTTTCATTTCCGTTAACATAAACACTTTTAAATTAGCAGTTAGCATCCTACTCTTACTATTAACATTGTTGCTAATATGCAACGTTAAGGTTAGATCAACACAATCTAGAGATTTCATAGTTGGCGGATTATCTGGTCTTTTAACGACAAGTATCGGTATGCCAGGTCCACCCCTGTTACTTTATTTTACAGGAACTAATACTGAAAAAGAGAAGTTAAGAGCAACTACATTAGCTTTTTATCTGTTTATATATTTCATTAGTCTAGTAACTCAAATACTCTTTACTGGCACAAACAAAACCATTTGGGAATCAAGTTTTTATGCCATTCCAATTGTATTTTTAGGCTTGTTTATAGGTCAAATTATTTTTAAATGGCTTAATCAACGGATTTTTAAAATATTTACGTACATTCTTTTAAGTTGTACAGGGGGTTATCTTCTTATTGAAAGTTTGAACTTGTTATAGAAGATGCTTTAGATCGTGCAATAACAGATATGTTCAAACGAAATTATTGCTGTATTTTCCGGCGGGGTATTCCATATCAAAACTTAAATAACTTTATTGACAGTTTACAATTAGCAATAATCTTTCTTTCATAAGGAAAATATTTCAAATCAAATACTAAATAAAACGATAAAAAGCGGCTATTATGCCGCTTTTACTTACTATTGGTATTTCATTCTCATTTTCTATCACTTTTGTAAAAAATTATTTATTTTTATTTTTATGTATATGATAACAAATAAAATACCTAAGTTCAGAAAGAATAAACAACTTTCTGGCCTTAGGTATTTCTCCTTCTCAAAAAGGCAAACCCGCATCACAGGTTTGCCTCTTTACTCACTTCTTATTTAATCCTTTTTCACTTAAAAACTCTTTCATATGCATTCTTTTTTCTTTAGACATAAACGAACTCATTGATTCCGTCCATGTTACGTTTTTCTTGTTTGATGATCTTTCTTTATAATACGCGTTCATCGTTTCATCATATTCGTTTAGTAATTCATCATATTTTTGTTCATCATATCCATTTTCATGAAGAACTGCTGCTACTGGTAAACGTGGTTTAACTCCATGTTCTTCATCTGGTACACCGACTGTCATTCCGAATACAGGATATACTTTATCCGGTAAATGAAGCAGTTCACTCACTTCTCTCGGATTATTACGAATACCACCAATATAACAAATACCGTATCCTAACGATTCTGCTGCTAGTGCTAAGTTTTGCGCAAAAAGTGAAGCATCTACCGTCGCAACGATAAAGTCTTCTACTCCCTCATACTTTATCTCTGTACTATGTTTTTCACATGCAATTTCAAGTCGTTTTAAATCTGCACAACAAACAAAAAATGCTGCACAGTCCTTCACATGGCGATTTCCGGATAGCTCTGCTAGTTTAGCCTTTAATTCCTGATCTGTTACATATATAACAGAATACGCCTGTACAAAATGTGATGAAGCTGCATGTTGCGCAGCATGCACCATCTTTTCTACTACATCTTTCGGAATTGATTCTTCTTTATACTTACGAACTGAAACATGTTGCTCCATCTTATGTATGATCTCATTCATGAAAATCACTCCTTTTTTCTCTTCATAATGAAAAATTAACATATCTTTTTCAATTTTCACAACTTATAAGCACAAAAAGAGCAATTCTTTAAGAATTGCCCTTTTTTAAAACGTTTATCGATACGGTAAATGAAATTATAATTATCTTATTACGCCGTTTTCAAAACTTTAATACCTTTTACGATATTCCAAATGAAGTAGTAAATTCCTACAAGAATGAACACTGCATATGTGATAGCCATTCCAATTCCAGCACCGTCAGATTGATTGAAACCTAAACCGTACATGCCTGATACTGCTAGTCCTCCAAATAAGATTGCGTATGGGAAAACATGTGACCAAAATGCTTTTTTCGCGTGATACTTCACTTCATCTTCTGCAACAAAGTACACGATAATTGGTAGTAAAAATGGTGCAAAAAAGATACTAAAGTAACATAACGAAGATAAAATATTATTTCCTTTCATCCGATTCACCTCTAAATAGTTTTTGTTACCTTCATTATGTCAGGAAATCATTCTAGAAACTATCGCTTTACCTTTCACGAACGTGACATATTTGTAAGATTTTCCTCAAACTAAATCCCGCCTGAGTTTCAGACGGGATCACTTTCACTATATTCGATTCATAAACCAATACTGTGTAATTGCTAAATATTCTCGTACATTCGATGGAATGATGATTGGTTTCGGTGTTTTTGCCGGAAGACCTTCTAATTGTAAACCTTGTTTGGCCGCTATTTTTTTCGCTCTAAACATGTGAAAATCGTTTGTTACGATCATACCTTTTTTCATATCGGCTGGAATTAACGGTTTTGAGAATGTAATATTCTCATCTGTACTCGTAGATTTGTCCTCCATTATAATGCGGTCTTCTGCGATATTTTGTTTTATTAGTCCTTGTTTCATTGCTAATGCTTCTGAAATGTCTTCGCCTTTTCCTTGTCCTCCAGATACGATAGCGATTGTTTTCTCATGTGATTTTAAATATTCAGCTGCTTTATCAATACGATATTGCAATGAATAAGATGGTTTCGTCCCATTTACTTTCGATCCTAGTACAATTATGTAATCAGCATCGTATGTTGCATTCATATGCCCATGCTTATAAATGTGATATTGTAAAAACCCCGCATACACGGCGCAAATCATTATAACAACTAAAATGCCCTTCATTATTTTCTTCTTTCTCATATTCATATACTCCTATTTTCTTTTACTTCCTTCATGATAATATCCATTTATTTGTTTGTATACAGACAAATTCCAATAAACCCTAATTTATCCTCTGAAAGGTAATATTTATATTACTTTCGGGAATAGTAAGTACAACTTTACACGAAGGAGTGTCTCTATTGCTTCTCTTTTTATGTAACGTGTCGTTCTTTTTCATCTTATTTTTGCTATCGCTTAAGTTACTCGGTAAATCCGCGTTAGCGCAACTAACTCCTCATGATTTTGGGGCTATAATTTTTTTATCTTATTTAGCTTTCCAGGCCATACCCGTCTCTGGTGCTTTACAAGCATTTCTCGGTATGGTTGTTATCACATGTTTACATTTACTCCTTACAAAATTAAGCCTATTCAACAAACTAAATCGTTTTATTCTCGGACACCCTATCATTTTAATTAAACATGGTGATATTATTTTTGAGAACTTACAAAAAAGTAGATACCCCATTGCAGAACTGCTTTCTAATCTTCGCGTTGCAGGATATCCAAGTGTTCATGAAATTGAATACGCTATTTTAGAAGCGAACGGCGCTATTAGTATTTTACCAAAAAGAGAACTTGTACCATTAACTCCAAAAGATTTAAACATAGATGTTAAGTATGCTGGATTACCAATTGCACTTATCGTCGATTCACAAATTCAATATGATAACTTAAAGTTAATACATAAAGATGAAAAATGGTTATATAAAGAATTAAAAGAAAAAGGAATTACAAATATTAAAAACGTTGCCTTTGCTTCTGTTCAAGAAACGGATGGATCTTTTGCTATTAGTTTAAAGGAATAAGAAAATCCCCTTAATTGCTTAAGGGGATTTTTTATCATATCGCTTCTTTCTCTCCTGCCATATTTAATGGAACAGGATGTTTCATACGATTCATCGTAAATACGATAATCGCTGTCATTACTTCTGCAACTGGCATAACGAGCCAAATTCCATTTATACCAAATAGTTTCGGCATAATCCATAACAATGGAATAATAAATAGTAATCCTCGGCTCATTATAATAAGTACTGATTTCTTCGTTTGTCGCACTGATTGGAAGTACTCTCCATACACAATGTTATAACCTAAAAATACGTATTGGATAAAGAATAAACTAATACCTGTTAAGGTTAACTCCAATAATTCTGGAGATTGAACATCAAATAAACCAATGATATATTTCCCGAAGAATAATCCGACAATTATCGCAACGCCTCCAAGGACAACTGCAATTTTCACAGCAAACTTCAATCCTTCACGAAGTCTCTCTGATAAATTTGCCCCGTAATGGAAACTAGCAATTGGCTGTAATGCTGCTCCAACACCAAAGAATAATAGTAATGTCATTGCATGAATACTATTCACCATCGCATAGGAAGCTACTCCTACTTCTCCTGCATATTGGACAAATGCGATATTAAAACCAATCGTTACGATTGCAACCGTACTTTCTGCTGTAAAACTTGGGAAACCAATCACCATAATTTGTTTGACCGTATCCCATTCAAAATGAAATTTCGTCCACTTTAAAATACTACTTTTTCTAAAGAAATGGGTTAATAATACAAGGAAACCAATCGCTGCCGAAAGAATAGTCGCTGAGGCAGCACCTGT
Organism: Bacillus sp. RZ2MS9; assembly: GCF_001816185.2. Lineage (NCBI taxonomy): Bacteria > Bacillati > Bacillota > Bacilli > Caryophanales > Bacillaceae > Bacillus > Bacillus sp. RZ2MS9. The sequence continues at coordinate 1,641,970 of NZ_CP049978.1, read as the reverse complement.
TACGCCCCATCCAAAGATAAAAATAAAGATATAGTCAAACACTATATTTAATACAGCCGTTACAACAAGACCAGCCATTGCTAAATTAGGATTTCCATCATTTCGTATAAATGTACTTAAAATATTTTCTAAAACGTATATCATTCCAAATGTTAATAATACGTGTAAATAGTCTAACGCATATGGTAGAATCACTTCGTTTGCACCAAATAAGTATGCTAAATCTTCTATTCTCCATAAGCAAATCGCTGCTAAAATCCCTACGATAACAACTGCTACCGTCATTGATTGAGTAAAAATAGACCTTGCTCTTTCTCGTTTATTTTCACCTAATGCAATGGAGTATAACGTTGCCCCGCCCATTCCGATCCATAATGAAATAGAGAAGAAAATCGAAAAGGCTGGAATAGCCACGTTCACTCCTGCTAAACCGTTCGCCCCAACTCCTCTACTAATCATAACCGCGTCAATTACAATATTCACTGACATTAATACCATTCCAAGAACTGCTGGTATTAAATAAGAAATAAATAAGCTTTTAATTGGTTTTTCTCTTAATTTTTCTGTTGCTTCCATACTCTAATATGCTCCTTTTTTTCAACTCTCTTTTCTTAGTTTAAACCTTCAAGTAACTTTAAGGTCAATAGAGAATTAAAAAATAGGTGACTTAATTATCGCGTTTGATGCTCATTTGTAATTATACGAGTCCTATAACTTATTGCTTTGTTTTTTCATTATAGGAATTTGAATTTCTGTTACTTGCTCCTCAGGATCTTCTGTTACAGACCAATCAATTAATGCAATCTCAATTGCATCTCCACTTATTTCGTATCCTTCTTGATCAATATATTTCATTAGCTTCTTATATGTTTCATCAGTTTCTTCATATGGCCCATGATGATATACACAGGCAAACATACCTTCTTTAATTTCATCTGAACTCTGTACTTCAAAAGGCATATAATCCAAAAGAATAAATACACTGCTATATGCTTGAAACTCATTTTGCATTAACCCTTTTTTCGCAACAGTTACACCAATATCTCCAGAAAATAAGCTATCATCCATTTGCCTCATATTTTTTTGCAACGAATGAATGTAGTACTCAAACATATCATCCGTCGTATTCGGGGCAACCGCAATAGCTGTTATTTTTCGCTGCGGGATCTCTTTTATTACCATTTGTTCAGCTTTTGCTTTTGTTGCTTCCTTAATTAAATGAATTCTATGCTCCATTTTCGCTAAAGCATACTCAATTTCTCTTTGTTTCTTCAGCATCATCTCTTGTTGTTTTTCCAGTAAATTGAGTGCGTATGCTGGATTTCTTTCATCAATATATTTTTTAATTTCCTTTAATGGAATGTTTAATTGGCGTAAAAACTTAATCGTATCTAATAGTGAAAATTGATCGATTGTATAATAACGATAATTCGTTTGAGGATCAACAATGGACGGATGAAAAATTCCTTTTTCATCATAATACCTTAATGTAGATTCTGCGATATTATGCATTTTTGCCATTTCTCCAATTGTAAAACGTTTATTTAATAACATCTTTTATTTCCTTCCATTTCTATTTATTTCATTATATGTTCATTTTGTCTTCAAAACAAAAAAGAATTCCCATACGAGAATTCTTTTTTTACTATTAAACCTCTATTATTATAGGAAGAATCATCGGCTTTCGTTTTGTATTTGTATATATATACTTCCCTAACGCTTCTCTTACCTCCCTTTTCAAAATACCCCAGCTATTCACATTCTCTTTCTTTAAATTATTAATTGTAATAACAGCTAATTTATTTAATTCTCTTAAAAATTCTTCTGAATCACGAACATAGACAAATCCACGAGAAATAATATCAGGACCTGAAATTATTTCTCCATCCACTTTATTAAAAGTAATAACTATAACGAGCATTCCATCTTCTGAAAGTTGTTTACGATCACGTAATAATGCATTTCCAACATCTCCAATTCCTAATCCATCTACATATATATTTCCTGCCTGTATTCTTCTAGATTGAATTGCCACTTCATTACTAATATCTACAACATCTCCATTACGTACGATAAAGATATTTTCCTTTTCAATACCAATTGATTCTGCTAACAAACTATGGTGATGTAGCATTCTAAACTCTCCATGAATTGGGATAAAATATTTAGGTTTCATTAAAGTGAGCATTAATTTCAATTCTTCTTGATACGCATGACCAGATACATGGACTCCAGTAGAACTACCTGATCCATAAATTACTTTTGCTCCTAAAGCAAATAGATTATCTATAATTCTTGAAACGTTACGTTCATTTCCTGGAATCGGAGTCGCAGCTATAATAACCGTATCTTCTGGTAAAATATCAACTTGTCTATAGTTTCCACTCGCTAAACGCGCTAAAGCTGCCATCGGTTCTCCTTGACTTCCTGTACAAAGTATCGCTACCTGCTTTGGATCTAAACGATTTATCTCACTCGCTTCAATCAACATGCCGTCTGGAATATGTAAATACCCTTTCTCTAGAGCAACTTCTACTACATTTACCATACTTCTCCCGAGCAAAGCCAATTTTCGATTTGTTTTTATGCAAGCTTCAACTATTTGCTGAACACGATTCACATTAGAAGCAAATGTAGAAATAATTACTTTTCTATTTGCTTTCATAAATATTTCCTCTACCCGTTCTCCTACTGACCTTTCTGATGGAGTAAAACCTGGGCGTTCTGCATTTGTGCTTTCAGATAATAAAGCTAGTACACCTTCACTTCCTATTTTAGCCATTTTATGAATATCAGGATGTTGATTATTTACTGGTGTTAAATCAAATTTAAAATCACCTGTATGTACTACAGTACCTTCTGGTGTATGAAAAACAATACCGAGACAATCCGGAATACTGTGGTTCGTTTTAAAAAAGGTTGCCTTAATAGAACCACAATCAATTTCTGATTCTGAATGAATAACGATTAATTCCGTATCATTTTGAAGATTGTGTTCCTTTAATTTAATTTCAATTAAACCTAACGTTAACTTTGTTGCATAGATTGGTACATTTAGTTGTTTTAAAAAATATGGTATTCCGCCAATATGGTCCTCATGCCCGTGCGTTACTACTAAACCGCGAATTTTTTCTTTATTTTCTTGCAAATATGTGACGTCTGGAATTATTAAATCAATCCCTAATAAACTTTCATCTGGAAATTTAGATCCACAATCAATGACGACAATATCATTTTCATATTGGATAGCATACATATTTTTTCCTATTTCATTTACTCCACCTAAAGCAACAATAGACAAGTTATTTTTTAATGAATTCAAATGATAAAACCTCCTTTTCACATTTATAATTCGTGAAATAGCATTTAGGCTTTATTATTTGTAATGAAAAAGGACTTCATACTATTTCATACATATAAAAATTCACACACTATTCTTATATGTATATCTCTAATAACACCGTCTCTCTCTAAAAAAGCTCCCATTTTTTCATTGATTTTTTGCAAAATATATTATATATTAATTACAGGTTCAAATTACAAGTTCAAAAGAACTCGTAATCAGACCCTTTTGTTTAATGGGTTTTACATATTTTCATTAGGCAAATTCCGAGAAATCGTATGATAAAACTAAAAATGATGAGGAGAGGATCAGATGGAATTCGAATTTTTCTTTCAAATCGCACTTATTTTATTAAGTACAAAGCTTGCTGGTGATCTTAGTGTTAGATTAGGTCAACCTTCTGTACTAGGTAAATTAATTGTCGGTATCGTTATCGGTCCAGCTGTATTAGGTTGGATTGAAAATTCAGAGCTTCTAACTCAATTAAGTAATGTCGGGGTTATTCTTCTAATGTTTATGGCTGGACTTGAAACAGACTTAGAAGAATTAAACGCCAATCGTAATTCTTCTTTAGCAGTTGCACTCGGAGGTATTATTCTTCCATTCGTAGGTGGTTACGTTTCCGGCCTTGTTATGGGAATGGAACAAGGAAACGCTGTATTCTTAGGATTACTTCTATGTGCGACAAGTGTTAGTATTTCCGTACAAACACTTCGTGATTTAGGTAAAATGAAAACACGTGAAAGTACGACGATGCTTGGAGCCGCTGTATTTGATGATATTCTTGTTGTTATTTTATTAGCATTCGCAATGAGCTTCTTAGGCACTGATGATGTTAACTTAACAATGATTATCTTGAAGAAAGTAGTATTCTTCGCTTCTATTATTTTAATTGGATGGAAAGGTGTTCCAGCAATTATGCGTTGGTTGTCACCACTGCGCGTATCTGAGTCTATCGTGAGCGCAGCTCTTATCATCTGTTTCTCATTCGCATATTTCGGCGAACTATTAGGAATTGCTGGTATTATCGGTGCTTTCGCTGCTGGTATTGCAATTTCTCAAACAAACTACAAACATGAAGTAGAAAAGAAAGTAGAACCAATTGCTTACGCTATGTTCGTTCCAGTATTCTTCGTTAGTATCGGTATGAATATTACATTTGACGGTATTGGCAATCAAATTTGGTTCATCTTAGCATTAACAGTAATCGCTGTATTAACGAAACTAATTGGTTGTGGTGTTGGTGCACGCATGACTGGATTTGATGCTAAGTCTTCTGCAATTATCGGTTCTGGTATGGTTTCTCGTGGTGAAGTTGCACTTATCATTGCAGGAACAGGACTTTCTTCAGGTCTATTGGCACAAGATTACTTTACAGCAATCGTTATTGTCGTTATTTTAACTACAATGATTACACCACCAATGTTAAAATACACTTTTGGTGCAAAAGATAAAGCAATGAAAGCAAGTAAGTAAATTTACTATAAGAATAAGAAAAGGAGATTACTATCTTACAAGATAGTAATCTCCTTTTTCATTTTATCTTTAAACAATTCCATTCGTTTTTAACCAGTTTTCAAAAATAGTTCGTGCTTCTTCATCATCGATGTCATTACTAAATGAATATACTTTAATACCATAGTCATCTATATATTCACCTAGCTTCATTTTCTCCACTTTTTTGTAAAAATCGTCTACCTCATAGTGCGGAAGATAAGCATCCCAAACTGGTTCATTTATTCTTTTGTACGCCGTCACTTCTAAATCATATCCGTCTTCATAATATCCGATGTGATAATGTTTGTTAGGATCATATTTCTCCATTAAAAGTCCCCTCCTACTAAAAAACAAAAGCGAGCCTTATATTACAGCTCGCTCCTCTCTCTATTTATTAAATACGTTCCATCGCCGTCTTCAAAGTTCCAACAACAAAGGCAATTTCTTCACTTGAAATAATAAGCGGCGGCGCTAATGTTAAAACGTTATTATATCCTGCTGTCGTCATACCGTTTCGTCCTATAATAAGCCCTTTTTCTTTACAAGCATTTACGACACTTGCGATTTTGTCGTTATCAATTGGCTCTTTCGTCTCTTTATCATTTACTAATTCAATTCCAACTAATAGACCTTTTCCTCTAATATCCCCAACAAGCGGATGTTCCCCAATTTCATCTTTTAGTTGCTCTAATAAAAGGGAACCCATTTGCGCAGATCGCTCAATTAAATTTTCATTTTCCATAATCTCTAAGTTTTTAAGGGCTAATGCACAAGCTGCTGGATTTCCACCAAATGTATTAATATGTCGGAAGAATTCATACTCTCCCTTCCCTTTAAATGCTTCATATATTTCTTTTTTCACAGCTGTTGCAGATAATGGTAAATATGCGCTCGTAATCCCTTTTGCCATCGTAATAATATCTGGCTTCACATCATAATTCATAAATCCAAATGCTTTTCCTGTACGTCCGAAACCGCAAATTACTTCATCACTAATAAGCAAGGCACCGTGTTTTTGACACGTTTCATGAACAGCTTTCATATAGTCTTGTGGTGGCATTAATATGCCCCCGCCTGTAATAATTGGTTCCATAATAAAAGCGGCAATTGTTTCACTTAATTCCCACGTCATAACACGATCGACTTCTTTCACACATTCTACATCATAAATATGCTGCCCTTCAATTTCAGGCATACGGTAACAATCCGGTGGTGTTACGTGTAAAAAGCCTGAAGCAAACGGTTCATATTGATATCTACGCTGCGCTTGTCCCGTCGCTGCCATTGTCGCCATTGTATTCCCGTGATACCCACGATAACGTGACATAAATTTATAACGATGTGGTTCACCTTTTTGCGCATAATATTGCCTTGCTATTTTAAAAGCTGTTTCGTTCGCTTCTGAACCACTATTTGAGAAGAAAATAACATACTCTCCCCCAAGCCACTCATTTAATTTTTCAGCGAGCTTTATAGCTGGTTCATGAGATTGTGACATTGGAAAGTATGATAATGTTTGTAATTGCTTATAAGCCGCTTCTGCGAGCTCCTTTCTTCCATATCCACTATTCACACACCAAAGACCACTCATACCATCTAAATATCTTTTTCCTTGTATATCTTCAACCCAGCACCCTTCAGCTTTTGCCCCTACCATTGTACTATTTGGACTAAAGGGACGCATTCCGTGCCAAACATATTGCTCATCTTTTGCTAATAATTCATCAGTTTGCTTCGTTTTCATCATTACTTCCACCTTCCATAACAACTTATTTTTCACAAAAGCTGCGCTGGTGCCATGATGACTTAAATTTCTCCCTGCTATTTTCATTCCACAAAATTAAGACAAATCCTACTTACAAATCAGTAATATTTACAAGAAAATGACAAAAGAAAAAAGAGCTTTTCTTATCTATCGAAAAGCTCCTCTTTTATTTAATGTGAAGACGCATCACTAATACCGTGACCAGTATTAGATTTCACAAGAATTTCATCAAATTTCGCTGCATCTTCTTTCTTACTAGATAAAACAGTTCCTAAATATGCTGCAAGAAATCCGAGCGGAATTGAAATAATTCCTGGTGTCGTATATGGGAATATCGCTTCCCCAACAAAAATAGCTTTTCCAGCTACAGGGTTCCAAACATTCGGACTCAACGCTACGAGAACAATTGCTGATACGAGCCCTACAATCATACCGGAAATAGCACCCGTTGTATTAAAACGCTTCCAATATATTGTAAATAAAATCACTGGTAGATTTGCACTCGCTGCAACTGCAAATGCTAATGATACTAAAAATGCTACGTTTAATGTTTGGGCAAATAATGCAAGTATGATAGATAATATCGCTACTCCAATAGATGCATACCGAGCCATAGATACTTGCTCTTTTTCCGATGATTTCCCTTTGCGAATGATCTCATTATAAAAATCATGAGCGAATGCTGATGCTGCCGTTAATACGAGACCTGCCACTACAGCCAAAATTGTTGCAAAAGCAATTGCTGATACGAAAGCAAATAAGAAGTCTCCACCTAACGCTTTGGCTAATAAAGGTGCTGCCATATTACCCGCTGGGTTCGCTTTAATAATCGCTTCATTTCCTACAAACGCTGCCGCACCAAATCCTAAGAAAATCGTCATAATATAAAATGCACCAATTAACCATGTCGCATATACGACAGATTGACGTGCAGTTTTTGCATCACGTACTGTAAAAAAGCGGACAAGTATATGTGGTAATCCAGCTGTACCAAGTACTAGTCCTAAATTTAAAGAAAGTGTATCAAGGCCATCCTTATACTTTACACCTGGATTTAAAAATGAATCTTTTAATGGTGTAGCTGTTTTCATTTGGGCAAACATTTCAGTCACGCTGAAGTTGAATTTTGCGAAAACGATAACAGAAATAATAAACGTACCGGCCATAAGTAATACAGCCTTTACAATTTGTACCCAGCTCGTTGCTGTCATACCACCAAAAATAACATACACCGTCATAAGTGTTCCAACGATTAATACAGATGTCGTATATTCAATCCCTAATAATAATTTAATAAGTGCACCCGCGCCAACTAATTGTGCAATCATATAAAAGATAGAAATCGTCATCGTATTAAGAGCTGCAACTCCGCGAACTTTTTTCGCGTCAAAGCGTGCTGCAATCATATCCGCCAAAGTGTACTTTCCTAAATTTCTAAGCGGTTCTGCAACAAGATATAGTACAACTAAATAAGCAACTAAAAAACCGATACTATAAAAGAATCCATCAAACCCAGTTAATGCGATTGCTCCAGCTATACCGAGAAATGAAGCAGCAGACATGTAATCTCCAGCAATGGCCAGACCATTTTGCCAACCAGTTAATCCCCCTCCAGCCGTATAAAATTCACTCGCATTTTTCGTTTTTTTCGATGCAAAATAGGTTATGACGAGCGTACCAAGAACAATAATTAAAAATAGTGCAAATGCAGTAGTATTCAAGTTCAGCCCCTCCCTTTTTGCATATCTTGCAAAATTTTTCGGGAGATTTCATCAAATGATTCTGCTTTTTTGCTATAAATCATACATAGTGCCCATGTCATAATAAATTGGGAAAAAGCAAATACCCACGCCCATGTAACGTCTCCAAATGCAGGTGTATTAAGCACCTTTGAATACGATGTTAGAATAGGTAATGCGATAAAAAAACTAAAAAAGAAAATACTCATTGGAATGATAAACTTCTTTTTCGTATTTAATAACAATTGAAATTCTTCCGACTGAACGACCTCTGTATAATTCACCTCATTTTGCAACTTACGTGCTGACGTATCGTCTCGTTTCATTAACCGATCCCCTCTCTTACTTAAAATACACTTACCCCTTGCATACCTAAAGACTAAATTTTATAAATATTCAGAAACTTATATTCATTTTAGACAATCCATGCATTCATGCAAAGATTTTTTGATAGACATTTTTCGGCAATTTCCCCTAAATTTTTAATATACTTTTTCAAAATAAAGTGACACCTTACTTATTTATCCTCATTAAGACAAAAGCAGTGCTTAACGCACTACTTTTGTCTTTTTTTCCTTTTCTAAATTACGAGCCGTTTCGCTTAACTCAACATCTTTTCCGTCTTTAAGTGTTCCAAATATAAAATCGAATACTGGATTTGAAACACCAAACCAAAACTTTTCGTTTTTATAATGATGTAATATATGTTGTTTTTTTAGCCATCTTCCAAACTTAGTGACGGGACGAATCGGTCTATGAGCAATATAATGTTTCCATTCGTAAACGAGCAGCATAATAATCATTCCGATTCCAAATGAAAGTGCAATAGTAACACTTTTTGTAATACCATATGCTATAAGTAAATATATAGTAAAACTAGGTATACTAAACCATACAGGTAAAAACAAAAGTTTTAAATCATCTGGATATACGTGGTGATCATAATGCAATCTTCTTAACATTTTTAATAGAAATGTGTTTTTAGGTGGCTTTATATGGAATAAAAAACGATGTGTCATATATTCATTAAGTGTATAGAAAACAATCCCAAACATACATGCTAACATGCCAAACCACGTAAAAAATTGCATTTTTAAAATAATAATGAAAATAAATAGAATGCTATACATAATAACAATATCATGTTGTAAAAAGAACTCTTTCCCCACTTTCTTCATCTTGTTTCCCCCTTTTCCAAAAAAACAGCCGCAACATATCGTTACGACTATTTCTTTTCTATTCTTATTCTATTCACTTTACAAATTTGCCTGCTGTTCTATTGCCGAGAAAAAATTGTTTGATCCAAATATATTTTGCTTCGGAATAATATGTTCCACTGCAAACACTGTTACTTCTCCTCTTTGCACTTCTCCAATAATGAGCCCAAATATTTCATGATTTACTGCAAACGTCGGTTGCTTTGTTTGTAACAATCTTGCAGCATTATGAAATACCGCTTCATATAGTGGATTTCTATCAGTAATTTCTTTTCGGATTTTTGGCGCTAACGTAATTATAATTTCTTTTCCGTCAATAGTGGTTCGATACATAAAAATCTCCCCTTCAATCTTATGTGAACAACTGTAAAGCTTTGTATGCAAAATGTATAGAGTAACCTACTAAAATAATACCTGCTCCGGCTGTTATGTAGCCAAGCGCTTTTGGTTTTAATAAAGTTCTTCCAAAATGTACAGAAAAAGCAATATTTAAATTCCATAAAATAATACCAACAATAATGCAAAGACTGTACAAAAAAGCTTCTTGTTTCGTTACCTTCGTAAGTAATGAGCTAAGTGTACTTCCGTATATACCAAACCAAAAAACAAGATTTAATGGATTGGATATCGCAATTAAAAATCCTGCCATAAACGATTGCTTAAGGCCACCTACCTCTTCTTTTTTATATTCCATATTCGATTCGAAAATTCCTTGTTTTACACTTTGAAATCCTAAATAAAATAACAAGAAAAAACCCGTGCAATACATGAAGGCTTGTACATATGTATACATAAACACAGAAGATAAACCGAAATAAATGAGAAGCATAAATAAAACATCTGCAGTCATTCCACCAATTCCAACAACCCAAGCGTGCCAAAAACCACGTTCAATTCCTCGTTTTAACATTTCAATATTAATCGGCCCTACTGGCGCAGCTAATGATATACCTAATACAATTTGCTGTATAATTGCTCCAATCATCGCTCTATCCTTTCTACTCTCTTTACTACTAGTTAATGATGTAATTTTAAAAAATAGACTAGCTTTCATAATAAAATACCCTTTTTTATCCAAAATATACAAAAGAGCCATCTAGATGATGGCTCTTACTTTTCTATCCTATGAAGAAAAGGACATTTCCCTTTTATTGGCTCTACATCGTCTCCTATGAAATATTGTTTCCATTCACGATGCTCTGGGTCACCATAATGACTAATGTTAGGATGTTTCGGCAATTGATCCCACTTTTCAACTCGCTCACGGACCATTTGTCTTGAATATGCTCCTTTAGGACGATCTCCCTCTAATCCATCAAAAATAGTGCGTGGCTGAAACCCAATAACGAGAGAATTCCCTAAATGTCTAGTTTTTCGTTGTTTATAAGCTGGCGCATTTCCAAATGCGAATATTGGCTCACCACCAAATGAAAATTCCCATAAATAATGGTCTGGGTCTTCAGGAATTTGCTTTGGCCATGCTTGATTATCGTTTTCATGTAAATACTGTAACACTTTCCAAAAAGAATCACGGTAATATTCGAGTGATCGTTCTTCACATTCCGGTTCTACAAAAAGGAAAAAGCCCCTTCTTACAATCGGTCTCTCTTTCATTAAGTCTAAAAAAGATAACATTGTATGCGGCAAATGACTCCAATCATTATGAGAAAGAAATGAATAACGAAGTTCATTCTTTTTCAAAGCTGTTAAACCGAAATAACATGGAAAAGTTGGTTCTAACACAACATTTGAAAAAATCTCAAATTCTTTTGCAACCCAATCCGGTATGTCGGTTCTCGTTCTCATTCCTTCATTATCTAATAAGTAAGACTTATTCATTCTTTCACCTCATTATGTATAGCATTCAATTAAGAATATTACGTACAAGGCCTGTCCTATACCTATTTAAAAATTTGACTGGAAAATTATTTAAAAATACAAAAAAATAAAATCGCTTACTTGACTAAATTCTCCCAATTCGTGTATATTTAAATTAATCATTTAGCAGAATATTCAAGAATATAGCATTTTTAGTTTATATTATTTTTTAAAATGAATTTCACTAAATGAAAATAGTAAACGCTTTTAGGAGGAATTGTAACATGCAAGGAAAAGTAAAATGGTTTAACAACGAAAAAGGTTTTGGATTTATCGAAATGGAAGGCGCTGACGATGTATTCGTACATTTCTCTGCTATTCAAGGAGACGGCTACAAAGCTTTAGAAGAAGGTCAAGAAGTATCTTTCGACATTACTGAAGGTAACCGCGGACCTCAAGCTGCTAACGTAGTAAAACTTTAATCCAACATATAACAGGAGGTTGCCTTACTTGGTAACCTCCTTTGTTATTCCTTTGTATATTTCCGTTTTACAGAGCAAAAACTATGTGAAATGCGCACTATACAAAGGAGGAATTATTAATGGGATCAGAAGTAAATGATTTTGAAGAAGTGAAATTCCGTGTAGAAACAGCACAAAAAATGGTAGGATCAGCAACAATTTCAATGGATCCAGATACATTAGAGCATGCTACTACTGCTGTAGAAGCAGCTCGCTCTCAGCTTGAAATTATGAAATCAGTTGCAACTGATTTAGATGAGCCATTTTTAATGAATGAGGAAAAGAAATTAAATAAATGTGAGCATCAACTAAACGAAGCAAGACACTAAAAAACATCCAGAGAATTTTCTCTGGATGTTTTTTCATGACAACTGTTCTCCATACTTTTTCAATGTTTCTCCAACTGTACATTGCCGTATACAAAATGAATGGGCATAATATTTACTATTTGTCTTTCGATTATGTTCTCGCAAGAAACATCCTTCACAATACGTTTCTAATAAGTCATTTACCTCTGTAATGAGTTGCTTTTTATCCACCTTTGCACCTCTCTATTCAGTTATTTCTTTATGACTATCAATAACTGTTCCTTCCAATGCTTGCGTAGCTAATTGATGTGCTTCTTTATTTTGTTTTCTAGATATTGGTTCACATATAAGTTTTAATTTCATTTGCTTCGCCTTTTGTTCAATTTGATCTAAATAATGGTTTAAATGCTCATCATAACAAGGCCATTCTCCGGCTAATTGCTGCAGTACAACTTGAGAATCACCGTGAAGTGTGACTGCTTCATACTTAACCCCTAATTCCTCGAGTATATTCATACCGTATAGTAACGATGCATATTCCGCTTCATTATTATCATATATACCTTCTATATATGCATTGCGGCGAATCCGGTAGTTTGTATTTCCTTTTTTATAATACACACATATACCAACGCCAGCTTCTTTCGTTTGCACATCATATCCCCCATCAAAATAAACGAGTATTTCTTGGGGATCTTCCTCTACTTGCTTACTTAACTTTTTCATCTCTTTTAATGACCATTCTGCGTCCATTTCATCATAAAATGAAATTTCTTTTACTCTTCCTGTTTTCTCAAAATCCTCTGCAAATTGAAGTACTTCTTCTATGTTCATATACTCTGTCGTTAATTCCGTCTGCAATCCGCGCTTCGTTTTATACAACCAATGAATTTTATATTTCATACTACATTCCCCTTATGTAAGACTTCTTATTTATCCGGCTAATTGAAGCCTCACTTTATTTTATTATATTTTATCAAGAGTCACAGTATTATATTCAATATAATCACATACAAAAAGAGCCATCCTATATAAGGAATAGCTCTTTCATCTATTACATAAATCTTTCAAATTGTACTCGCTTATTAATCCAGTACATTACAGGCATACCGATCGCCATTACTACGAATTCACCTGCTGCACATGTTAACCAAGTCCACATAAATGGTAGGTCAAATGCAAGATGAAGTTCAATTGCAATCATAAACATTGTAATCGTAAAGATAACTGTATTAAAAATCATACGAGCCCAAACACCTTTAATAAATCGCATAGAAATAATCGTTGCAACTAATGCAAGAATAGATTGCCCTACTCCAAATACTAAATCATAAGCGATCATAGGTGAGAAAAAGAGATTCGTTAAAAATACACCTAATACAATTCCGTAAATTGCTTTCTTGTTAAATACAACGAGATGATTAAACATCTCTGAAATACGAAACTGTACATTCGTAAAGCCAAATGGCTGAATAAGCATAGAAACAGCAATATATAATGCCGCTAAAATACCATTACCGACTAATGTTCTAATATTCATGACAAAATCTCCTTAGTTTTTTTACGTGGGATGGTTTCGAACCACGTTATTCGTTTTTTAAGCAACAAGATTATATTTTACGTGGTAGCCCCTCTTTCGTCAATAGATTTCCTATCATAAACTACCTTTTTCCTTTTAGACAACGTATAATGAAACATATGAAAAATTTAGGAGGTTTCACTTCATGACAGCAACAATTCAAAATGAAAAAGTGATCGTTTCCATTTCTGACAAAGGTGCAGAATTACAGAGCGTTCGCTTAAAAGAAGACAACATAGAATATTTATGGCAAGGTGATTCTACTTATTGGGGACGCCGTGCACCAATTTTGTTCCCAATTGTTGGTCGATTAGTAGATAATACATACTACGTAGACGGTAAACCATATTCATTAACACAACACGGTTTCGCTCGTGATCTTACTTTCTCTGTGAAAGAACAAAGCGAAACAAAGATCACTTATATCGTTACTAGTAATGAAGAAACATTAAAAAAATACCCATACGAATTCGAATTACTCGTTTCTTATGAGCTAGATGGACAAAGTGTTCATGTAACATATGAAGTAAACAATCCTACTTCTAAAGAAATGTTCTTCTCAATCGGCGCACATCCTGGATTCAACTTCCCTTTATTGGACGGTGAATCATTTACAGATTATCACTTATCGTTTAATGGTTCGGAACGCTTAGAAACAAGCGTATTAGAAGGACCTTATCTTTCAAACAAAAAGCAATTAATCGCTGAAAATACGACTGAATTGCCACTTACATACGATTTATTCAAAAATGATGCACTTATTTTTGAACATATGAATACAAATGAAATTTCGATTCGTTCTCATAAACATAATAAATTTGTAAAAGTAGAATTTGATGAATTTCCATTTGTCGGCGTATGGACACCAGGGGATAACGCACCTTTCTTATGTATTGAACCTTGGTATGGAATCGCTGATGAAGTAAATCCAGCAAAAGATTTCAAGGACAAAAAGGGAATTCAATCTTTACAAGCGAATGAAACATTTACATGTCGTTACAGCATCACAATCGGATAACTACTCTATCCCCTACTTCAAAAAAATATTTAAGTAGGGGATAATCTTATAATTTGGAGGTTTCTCATTTTGATTGAAGTATATATTGATGGTGCATCAAAAGGAAATCCTGGTCCTTCTGGTGCAGGAGTGTTTATTAAAGGCGTTCAGCCGCCTGTACAATTATCAGTACCACTTGGAACAATGTCCAATCATGAAGCAGAGTACCGCGCTTTACTTCTAGCATTAAAATATTGCATTGAGCATAATTATAGCACTGTCTCTTTTCGTACAGATTCGCAGCTTGTTGAGCGAGCTCTTGAAAAGGAATACGCAAAAAATAAAATATTTGCACCTCTTTTAGATGAAGCACTACAGTACATAAAAAACTTCGATCTGTTTTTTATTAAGTGGATTCCAAGTAGTCAAAATAAAGTAGCTGATGAATTAGCTAGAAAAGCTATCTTACAAAATTAACGGGGGTATGAGTGTGAAAAAAGAGTGGATTGCTCCTCTTGCTTTATTATTTGTCTCTTTTATTTGGGGAGCTACGTTTGTTGTCGTTCAAAACGCTATGTCTTTCGTTGGTCCATTTACGTTTAATGGTATTCGTTTTTTATTCGCTGGAATTATTTTATTATTCGTTCAAATTATTTTCTCACAGAAAACTTCAAAACAAGAATTAAAACATAGTAGTTTAGCTGGATTAATAGTTGGGTTCTTCTTATTTGTCGGCTATTTATTACAAACATTTGGCTTACTCTATACAACTTCTTCAAAAGCAGGTTTCTTAACTGGGCTAAGCATTGTTATGGTCCCAATCTTATCCTTTATCTTTTTAAAACAAAAAGCCACCATTTTCATCGTACTTGGTATTGCTGTAGCTACAACAGGTTTGTACTTATTAACAGCTGCTGATTCTTTCCAATTAAATATAGGAGATATACTTGTTCTCGGTTGTGCAGTCGCTTTCGCTGCCCATATTCTTATTAACGGCTTCTTTTCTAAAAAAATATCACCTTTATTATTAAGCACATCTCAAGTATTAGCTGTTGGTATATTTTCTTCTATTTGCGCTTTCTTGTTTGAAGATTGGGAAAAGTTATTTTCAGTATCACTATGGACGAATCAATCCTTTTTATTCGCACTCTTTCTAACTGCCCTGTTTGCAACATCTATTGCTTTTTTCATTCAAACATCGGCACAAAAACACACTTCTCCAACGAGAGTAGCAATTATTTTCGCAATGGAGCCCGTTTTTGCTGCATTAACAGGCGTTCTCGTTGCAAATGAACAACTTTCTATTTCTGCTATTATCGGATGTCTATGTATTTTTCTAGGCATGATTTTTGTTGAATTACCTTCCAAAACAAAAAAAGAAGCGCAGGCTGCGTGAAGTTACGCTTGTAACTTCCGCATAAAAGCCTTAGCGCTTTTTTTATCTGTAATTTCTTCCTCTTTCAATCGTTCTAATAACGCAACGAAATAACTACCATCAAACTGCAATTGATGTTTAATTGTCGCTTCTATTGCTGCGTTCACAATCCCATCAGACGCACCAGTATATCCTTGTCCAAACATAATAAACCCTTGTGCTTCCTCTGATAATTTAAATCCTTTCGTATGTAAGAATGAAAGATAATCTTCTACTGTTTGCATGTTATTCCCACCTACTCAAAAATTCTCCATCTCCTATCATACATGTTTTTACACGCTATGAGAATGAAATTTCTTTGACAACTTTGTAAATCAATCTTCTACTTCTCTTACAATGGAGGATTTTCTAATAATCTGAAGGAATATGTACAGTGGAACTTATTTCATATTAAAGGGGAGACACGATGAAACAAGCACTATTAATTATCGACGCTCAGCAAGAATTAATTGATGGAAATGAGCAAGAAAATGAAGTTTTTCGTAAAACCGAGCTATTATCTACACTAAATATAGCCCTCCAGAAAGCAATAGATTCAAATGCTCTTATTGTTTTCGTAAGAGATATCGATGTTGCTTCTGGTAGTGGCGAAGGATTTGAAGTACATAATCAAATTCAAGTACCCCAGTCTGCAATCTTTATTAATAAAGCAGCAACCAATTCATTCTACGGTACTTCTTTACTTGAACTTTTAAAAGAAGAAAACATTAATCATATTGTTATAGGCGGATGTAAAACAGAACATTGCATTGACACTGCCGTTAGGACAGCAACTGTACAAGGATTTGACGTTACATTAATTAAAAACGGTCATTCAACAACTGATTCTAACGTATTGTCTGCAGAACAAATTATTGGTCATCACAATAAAACTTTACACGGTCATTATAACGTTGATCATTTTTCTATGGTGCGAGATATCGAGGAAGACCTCTTTCAGCCAACTCATGACCAATATCGTGATTAAATTGGCTCAAAAAAGAATCCTTCATTTAAAAGGATTCTTTTTTATCCAAAAATTTGCGATGCAATACTATATAGTTCACTATTTCTTTTTAATAACCGATTACTATTTTTCATCATAATTGGTGGTGTATTCACTTTTTTAAAACCAGCAACCTCTAATTCTTTCATGAAATCGTTCTTTCCTTCTGGTACATCCATTCTTAATTTTCCATTATGCCCTCTTGCTAAATCATGTACAATTCTCATTGCCATCTCATCATTTTTAGCAACAACCGGCCCTATTATCTTATTTTCTGGTGTTTGTATGCTTAAACCGTAACCTAATACATTTTGTTCCTTGTCCCTTACAACGATACACTGTTCACTTTGCATAATTCTTTTCTTTAAAAACTCTTTTCTATTTGTTCCAAACGCATATTCATCTATTTTTATTATTTTTTCTAAATCACCCTCTTCATAATTCATCACATAATCTTCATTTCTTACACAATAATCTTTCGCATTGTATGAGTTACATATGTATTTAGAAACATAACTTACTGCCCTAAATCCTAACTTTTCATATAAAGGTTTCCCTTCATCCGTAGCAATAAGCATAATTGGGGTATGAGCTGATACGCTTTTAACGCACGCTTCCGTTATTATCTTTCCAATCCCTCTCCCCTTATAATCTGGATGTACAATCACCATTCCGATAGACGCTAATTTCTCCCCATATAATATTATTGCCGCGCTAGCAATTAGTTCCTCTCTCTCATTCCAAACACCGTATACATTCCCTGCGTTAAAAATAGTCTCAATTTCTTCTCTGTTATAATCCCACCCAATATAAGAAGATAATGATACAATATTCCCTGTTTTTGCTTCCCTAAGACGCTCCACTCTAATTTCCAATTCAATCATACTCCATCCCCTTATCTAGACATTTAAATCATTATTATCAAATCAACTTGTACATGTTTCCATTTATTTATCACACACATATCCTATTTTGACCAAGACTATATTGGAAATGAGGTGACAACATGCCCATTACGAATCGATTTTCTACCACCACTAACGGCGCACTCGCTATTACAGGTAATACTTTAGGATTAAGTAAAATTAGTAATCAAAACCGTGCTGGTACAATCGGTGCAATTGGTGCATTCGTAACTACGAATACTGCTTTACAAGTACCTACTTTTCCTGCAGGTACAACGTTAAACTATACACAAAATAGTTCTACCGCTATTTTAAATATCCCTGCTGGTAGTACTATTCTTTACGCAGAACTCGTTTGGGGTGGAAACTATTTATCTCGTGATCAAAACATTACGAGTATTTTAGGGAATCCTGTTTCTTTCACAACACCTGTGTCAACATACTCAATTACCCCTTCGGCTATTACAGCTTCAAATCAAACTTTCGTTTCTGGATCTGTCACATTTGGATTCTATACACGATCTGCAGATGTAACATCCCTCGTTCAAGCTGCTGGATCTGGCTCTTATACAACCGGCTCTGTCCCTGGACTTGTTGATCCTTTAGATGCTTCTAATGGGGCTATCAATTCTTCTGGATGGACGCTCATTGTCGCTTATCAAAATGGTTCCTTACCTGCAAGAAACTTAACCATTTATGTAGCTGGTAACCGTGTTTCTGCAGAAACTGGTAGTGCCGATGTATCTGTTTCTGGATTTTTAACACCTTCAGGAGGACCAGTAAGCGGGAGATTATTTTTAAGTTCTACCGAAGGAGATGCAGATTTAACCGGGGATCAAGCTTTATTTGGACCAAATTTCAGTTCATTAAATGCTTTATCTGGACCAAACAATGCTATAAATAATTTCTTCGGTTCTCAAGTTAATAATGCTGCAGGAAACTTAGATACAACAGGGACATTCGGAACGCGAAATCAAAGTGCTTCTACAAGTACAAACATCTCCGCAGGAAGACAGGGCTGGGACATTACTTCCATTGATATTTCTCCTTATTTAACAAACTCACAAGTATCCGCCGCAATCCGTTTAACTACTAACGGAGACGCATATATGTTAAATACAGTAGGCTTACAAATTAATATAAACTCACCAAATATACAAGCGACGAAAAGCGTGAATAAAAGTGTTGCTGCAATTGGAGATATTCTCACTTATACAGTTACTATCCCTAACACCGGGCTTCTTCCTGCCAATAACGCTATTTTTATAGATAGTCTCCCTAGCGGTACTTCTTTTATACCCGGCACTGTAACAGTAGATAACGTACCACAAACAAATGCAAATCCTGCGGCTGGTATATCTCTTGGAACAATTAATAATGGTGCTTCTCGTACAGTAACTTTCCAAGCTACTGTCGTTTCTCTTCCAAGTCAAAATCCTATCTCTAACACTGCTAATATTACATTTCAATATACACCAATCGCCGGAGGAACAACTTTTAATGGTCTTGCAACAAGCAACTCTGCTGGAACACAAATTAACCTCGCAGATATTAATGGAACAAAATCAGTTAACAAACTTTTTACCGATATTGGTGAAACATTAACTTACAGTATTGCCTTAGCTAATATAGGAAATATCGCTGCAACGAATGTGATATATACGGATCCGATTCCTAGCGGGACTACTTTCATTCCAGGGAGTGTAACTGTGAACGGAGTTACTCAAGCTGGCGCAAATCCCGCTAATGGTATATCAATTGGGTCAATTGCCGCAAATTCCACTACTACTATTTCATTCCAAGTACTCGTTCCTTCTATCCCTCAAACAAACCCAATATTAAATAGTGGAACAACAACATATCAATACATTCCTGTACCAAATCAACCAGCAGTAAGTGGGACTGATAAGACAAATATTGTCTCCACTCAAGTGAATAATGCTACTGTAACAATGACGAAAGCAGTAGATAAAAATTTTGCAGATATTGGTGATACACTAACGTACACCGTTTCCTTTACAGCTACCGGTAATACAAATGCGAACAATGTTATTTTTACAGATGTCATCCCTACTGGAACAACTTTCGTTCTAAACAGTTTAACAATAGATGGCACGACACAAGTGGGCGCAAATCCCGCTAACGGCGTGAATATTGGATCCATCCCAAGCGGCACAACAAAAAATGTTGCATTTCAAGTAGTAGTAAATACAATACCCGCGTCAAATGTCGTATCTAACGGATCAAGTGCTTCTTATCAATATACCGTCAACCCTAGCCAATCACCCGTTACAAAAAACATTTCTTCTAATCTCGTTTCCACTCAAATTAACAATGCGAATGTAACATTAACAAAATCAACTAACAAACAATTTGCCACAATTGGCGAAACGATAAGTTATACAATCCTTATTACAAACAGCGGAAATACAGCCGCTAATAACGTACAACTAACAGATCCACTTCCAAATGGAACGATATTAAATCCTGGTACTGTAACACTAAACGGAGTTTTGCAAAATGTAGATTCTCTCGTTGCATTACCTATCGGCACAATTCCTGGTGGAGCTACTTTTACCTTATCCTTTCAAGTAACAGTCATTAACATTACTGCCCAAAACCCTATTATTAATAATGCTTTCGCCTCTTATATTTACACTGTAAATCCAAGTTTGCCACCGACTTCAAAAACAGCAAATTCTAATTCTGTTACATCAACAATTAGACTAGCAAATCTCCACGTTAATAAATCTGTAGATAAAACGTTTGCGGAAGTTAGCGATGTATTAACTTACACCTTTGCTCTTACTAACGATGGGAATGTTGCAGCGAACAATGTATTACTATCCGATTCAATTGCGAATGGAACCGCCTTTGTACCAAATAGCGTTATAGTTAACGGTGTTACTCAACCAGGCGTTACACCAACTAGCATCAATATTGGTAGCATCAATGCTAATACTACAATTACAGCTTCATTCCAAGTAGTAATAACTAGCATTCCAAATCCAAATCCTATTTCGAATAGTGCTTCTATCTCCTACAACTTTATCGTTGATCCAAACGCTTCACCTGTAAGTAAAAACACTACTTCAACCACTACATTTACTCAAGTAAACGATGCAAATGTCATTTCAGCCAAAACAGTGAATCGAGCGTTCGCTACCGTAGGGGATACATTAACTTATACTGTTACTTTGACGAATGCAGGAAGTGTTTCTGCTGATAGTCCTACTTTCGTAGATACGAATCCAGACGGTACTACCTTTATTCCAAATACTTTTCTTATTAATGGTGTACTCCAAAATAACGCAGATCCAAATATAGGTGTTCCGCTACCTTCCATTGCTGCTAACGGCTCACTTACCGTCTCTTATCAAGTAACCATCACCTCTTTACCAACACAAAACCCAACATTAAATTCATCTAGTACACAGTATAGTTTTATTCTAAATCCGGGCGATCCACCAACTATAGAAACATCTGTAAGTAACACTGTAAGTACACAAATTAATTTAGCAAATGTAGTGATTGTCAAAGAAGTAGATTTAACTATCGCCGATGTCGGGCAACCAATCACATATACAATTTCTTTAGCTAATCTTGGAAATACTATAGCAAATAATGTTATTGTTACCGATATAATTCCTAATGGCTCCACTATCGTACCAAATAGTATTTTTATAGGTGGTACTTTACAACAAGGTGCAGACCCTAGTACCGGTCTTCAAGTCGGCTCCATTCCTTCAGGTGGTTTTACAACGATTGTGTTTCAAATAAGTGCAAATGGGCTACCTTCACCAAACCCAATTCAAAACAGCGCTTCACTTCAATATAGCTTTATCACTGATCCAAACTTACCTGCTCTTGTTAGAAACGCCGCTAGCAATATAGTAACTACACAAATTAATACTGCTAATATCGTTGCTACAAAACTAACGAGTACAAACTTCGCTGATATTGGTGATGTCATACTATATGCGACTATTTTAACAAATAACGGGAATATCCCTGCTGCTAATGTAACATTTACAGATATCATTCCAGCGGGTACCCTCTTCATTCCTAATACTGTAACGATTAATAATGTCCCTGTAGCTAACGCAAATCCTGCTACCGGCATTTCAATTGGTACGATAGGAGCGAATTCATCACGCACCGTTGCATTCCAAGTTTTTGTACCAACTATCCCTGCTGTAAATCCAATTACAAATCAATCAGGCACAACATTCCAATATACGTATGATCCATCCAAACCAGCTGTAATGCAGATGGTTGCTTCTAACACTGTACAGACAACTATTAATAACGCCTCAATTGCCGCTACGAAATCGGTAGATAAACAGTTTGCTAACGTAAATGATATTATTACGTACACGACTACTTTAACGAATAACGGGAACACACTTGCATCAAATATAGTATTTACAGATGCTATCCCAAGCGGGACGTCTTTTATTCCAAATAGTGTAACAGTAAATGGGAATATACTACCTAATGTAAATCCAGCGAGTGGAATAGCAATTGATCCAATAAACCCGAATGCAAATACGATAATTTCGTTCCAAGTGCAAGTAAATTCCATCCCGAATCCAAATCCAATCCCGAACCAAAGCAATACAACGTACCAGTACGTCGTAGATCCTAACTTACCTCCAGCATCCGCTAATACGTTAAGTAACGTAATAACAACTCAAATTAATAACGCTACTATTGTCGCTACGAAGTCTGTGAATACACCGACAGCTGCAATTGGTGATATCGTTACCTATACGATTGCAGTAGCAAATACAGGTAATACTCCTGCTAGTGCGACTGTTTTAACGGATGGGCTTGGTGCAGGAGCTTCATTTATCCAAAACTCCGTAACGATCAATAATGTCCCACAACCAGGATTAGATCCATCACTTGGTATTCACTTGGCAGATATTTCGCCAGGAGATACTGTATTCATTACTTTTCAAGCACAAATTTTAGCGATACCACCTAGTGGCACATTAACAAATAATGCTCTTGTAAATTATGAATATACCGTGAATCCCAACCAATCACCTGCTGTTAATAGTACAATTACGAATACAACGGTTACTCCAATTATTGATGCTACTCTTTCTATAAATAAAACTGTCAATTCAACATTCGCTACTATTGGAGATACACTTACTTTCACTTCTACCATTACTAATTCCGGTAATACTACCGCAAACAATGTTATTTTTACAGATGTAATTCCAAATGGTACAACGTTTATTCCAAATAGTTTTACGGTAAATGGAACAACTATTACTAATGCAAATCCACAAAACGGTATCAATATTGGTAACTTGAATTCAAATGCATCTGCTACACTCAGTTTTCAAGTAAACATTACAACACTTCCAAACCCTAATCCAATCCCGAACAAATCATCGCTTCAATATAGCTTTATTGTAGATATAAATGAACCGCCAGTTTCACGAACAGTTCAATCTAATAAAACTTTTACACAAGTAAATACTGCTTCCGTTATCGCAACAAAAACTGCAAGCAGTGCTTTTGCTGCTGTTGGAGATACAATTACGTATACAACTATCCTCACCAATAGCGGAAATACTTCAGCAAACACACCTGTTTTTATCGATATATTACCACCTGAACTTTCATTCGTTCCTGATAGCGTACAAATTAATACAATCCCACAACTTGGATTTAGACCAGATAGCGGAATCTCTTTAGACTCAATTCCAGTTGGAGGAACGACAACAATTAGCTTTCAAGCTATCGTTGGCTCAATACCAGCTACAAACCCAACTTTGAACCAATCTAGCACAACATACTCGATCATTATTGATCCTACCCAGCCGCCGGTGACAGAAACAGCTACAAGTAATCCAACTTTAGTTCAAATTAACGAAGCGATTATTCAAGCAACGAAAAGTGTAGATCGACTATTTTCTGACGTAGCACCTGGAAATTCATTTTTAACGTATACTGTTTTATTGGATAATATAGGAAACGCAACTGCTACGAATATCATTTTTACAGATCCGATTCCAAATAACACAGTATTTATAGAAGATAGCGTTCGAGTAGGCGGAGTTTTATTGCCTCGAGTAAATCCAGCGAATGGGATACCGATTGGGGATATTATTGCTGGAGATTTTATAAACGTTACCTTCCGTGTGCAAGTAGTTAGCATTCCAAATCCAATTTTCACAATTGGACCAGGCGGACCAAACTCACCGGTTGTAAACAGCGCTTCCATTAATTATCAATTTATGACAGGTCCAAACTTACCACTCGTTTCAAGAAGTACGACGTCCAATCCAGTTTCGACACAAATAAATTCTGGGGAAATTGTGGCAATCAAATCTGTAAATAAAACTTTCGCAACAATTGGCGATACAATTTCTTATACAATTACATTAAGTAACCCTGGAAATGTCACTTCACAAAATATAATTTTTACGGATACTTTACCTGATGGAACGACATTCATATCTGGCACTCTTACAAACGATTCTGGTACACAGCAAATCGGAAATCCAGCTAACGGAATTCAGATTGGAAATATAAACCCAAATGGAACGGCCGTGATTACTCTTAACGTACTTGTTACAAACATTCCAAGTATAAATCCAATTTCTAATTCTAGCTCTGTACAATTTGCACATGTGGTCGATCCTAGCCAACCTGCCGTATCACAAACAAATGTATCTAATGCAGTTTCGACAACTATCAATAGCGCAATTTTAACAACCCAAAAAAGTGCTGATAAATCTATCGTTTCAGTTGGAGATACGATTACGTATACAACTACTATTACAAATACCGGAAATACAGCCGCAACGAATATTACTTTCACAAGCGCTATTCCAGCTAGCACTACCTTTATACCAAATTCAGTCACAATAAATGGCGTTCAGCAGTCTAGTGCGCAACCAGCACTTGGAGTAAACATACCAAATATCGCTCCTGGTGAAACAGTAACTGTTACTTTCCAAGTAAATGTTATTTCTGTTCCCCCTTCCAGTTCAATTATGGGTAATGACACAATTTTATATTCTTATACTGTTAATCCAAACAGCGCTCCTGCTACTACCTCTACTTCAACGAATATTGCTACAAACCCTGTATTAAATGCTATGATAACGATGGTAAAATCGGTCGATCAAACCCTTGTAACACTAGGCGATACCATAACCTATACGACAATTTTAACGAATAACGGTAATACAAATGCAACGAATATTACTTTCACGGATCTTATACCAAATGGTACAACATTTATTACTGATAGCGTTACAATAAATGGACTCACACAAATTGGATTGAATCCTAATACAGGCATAACGATTGGATCAATTGCTCCTAACAGCTCAATATCTATAGCATTTCAAGTTACCGCTACTTCTACCCCTGTTCAAAATCCTATTGCCAATTCCGCTACTGCTTCTTACACATTTATTGCTGATCCCAATGCACCTATTGTTTCAAGAAACGTTACTTCAAACACAGTGTTTACTACGATTAATACAGCTACCATTCTTTCATTAAAACAAGTCGATAAATCCTTTAGTCGTATTGGAGACACACTCACTTATACTGTCGCTTTAACAAACAATGGAAACTCATCTGCACAAAATGTTATATTCACAGATACCGTGCCAAGTGGAACTACATTTATTGCAAACACATTTTCTATTAATGGAGTTCCTCAAAGTGAGGCGGATCCATCGAACGGTGTGAATATTGGGATAATAACAGCCGGGACTACAGTAACAGTTTCGTTCCAAGTTACTGTTACATCATTACCAACCGAAAACCCAATTGTAAATTTCTCATCAACATCGTATCAATTAGTCTCACCACCTGACTCAGAAACTTCAATTAGTAATCCTGTTTCAACACAGATTAAAGAAGCCATATTATCTATGACCAAAAATGAAAGTGTATCCTTTGCAGATATCGGGCAAACTGCTTTTTATACTACTTCTATTACCAATATAGGCAATACCGATGCAACTAATATTGTATTCACAGATGCATTACCAAGTGGACTCACATTTGTTCCTAACACATTAACTGTCGATGGTGTTTTACAACCTAACGCGAATCCAAATACAGGTGTATTACTTGCAACACTTCCACCAAATGAAATATATAGTATCGTCTTTCAAGTTACAGTGAACAGCATTCCTCCTAGTAACCCTGCACCAAATACAGCATCAACCACGTATGAGTTTACTGTTAATCCAAGTAATCCGCCGGCATCGAGTGCAGCTACTTCCAACACTACACTTCTTCAAATAAACAACGCAACTATTATTACCACAAAAACAGCAAATCTTACTTTTGCGGACATTGGTAATACAATAACATTTACACTTAACCTTCCTAATACCGGGAATGTGACCGCAACTGATGTAACTATTATCGATATTCTTGATAGCAATTTAAGTTTCGTTCCAAATAGTTTCACAGCTAATGGGCAAACCATTCCAAACGCCGATTTATCAACTGGTGTAAATATTGGTTCCATTAATGGTGGTAATACGGCAATCGTTACATTCCAAGCAACTGTTATTACACTTCCAACACTTAATCCTATTTCTATTTCTAATTCTGCTTCTACCACATATCATTATGTCGTTGACCCTAGCCAGCCACCTATTACAACTTCCAATCAATCTAATACAACGACAACACAAATTAATAGCGCTATCCTTACTGCACAAAAAAATTCAAATGTATCAACGGTAGATATCGGGCAGGATATTACCTACACCGTTACAATTACAAATGGCGGAAATGTTAGTGCAACGAATGTTATTTTTACCGATCTTATTCCAGACGGAACTTCCTTTGAACCGAATAGCTTTACACTGAACGGAACTAGCATCCCAAATGCAGACATCATTACAGGCGTTCCAATCGGTGATATCGCGCCAAACGAATCTGTCATCGTAGCATTTCACATTATCGCAAATGAAATTCCGCCTATAAATCCACTTACTAATCAAGCTAGCGTTAGCTTTCAACATATCGTTAATCCAGCTAATCCTCCAGTTTCAAAAAATATTATTTCTAACAACGTGACAACCAAAATTGAAAGTGCTATTTTAAATACTATTAAAATAGGAGATAAAACTTTTGCAACGATTGGTGATACGATTACGTATACAACGACTATTACGAACACAGGCAATATTCCTGCTAACAACGCTATATTCTCAGACCCTTTACCATCGTGGACACAATTTGTTGCAGGATCAGTTATTGTTGATGGCACTCCATTACCATCCGCTTCGATTATTAACGGTGTTGGCATAAATACAATCAATCCAAATCAAACTGTTACAATCATATTCCAAGTACAAATCGTAAGTAATCCAACAACGTTCACACCTGAACTCCAAAACTTAGGATTTGTTAACTTCCAATATAACGTAGGCAATGCATTACTGGCTCAGCCTGGCAATGTGGAAACGAATGTCTTCGTTACTTCTATTAATACAGCCATACTTTCAGCTGTAAAAACTGCTAATACAGCCTTTGCAAATATTGGAGATACGATCACTTATACAGTTTCGATTCAAAATAACGGCAATACAAACGCTACGAATGTAAATTTCTCAGACCCAGTTCCAACTGGAACGACCTTTGTTGAAAATAGTTTTGCTGTAAATGGAAGTACCATTCCAGGCGCAAATCCAAATAACGGAGTGAATATCGGAACAGTTAGCGCAGGTAGTTCCTTAACCGTTACTTTCCAAGTCATAGTTACATCTACTCCACCTTCAAATCCGATTACAAACGTAGCATCTATTCAATACGCATTCATCGTTGATCCGGCCTCTCCTCCTGTTACAGGCACGATAAATTCTAATAGCGCTTCAACACAAATTAATAACGCGACTGTTACAACTGTTTTACAAGCAAATCGTTCAATTGTATCTATCGGGGATGTAATTACGTATACAGCATCATTAACGAATACTGGAAACTTCCCTGCAAACTCTGTATTACTCATTAACGGAGTTCCTGAAGGAGCATTATTTGTTCCAAATAGTGTTACGCTCAACGGGATTTCACTTCCAGATGCAAGTCCAACTCTCGGTATTCCAGTTGGTATTATCGCACCAGGTGATTCCGCTACTATTACGTTCCAATTTCTTGCAAGTTCTATTCCACCGCAAGGAGCGATTATAAATCAAGCACTTACAAGTTACACGTATATTGTCGATCCAAGTCAACCTCCTGTTACAGCAACATCCTCGTCTAATACGGTTAATACAGCTGTTGTTGATGCATCGTTATCCGTAATTAAAAGTACAGATTCTCTCGTACAATCTACTGACGGTACAATCACTTACACAGTAGTCGTTCAAAACAACGGAAATACTACTGCAAATACAGTTACTTTAACAGATTTGGTCCCAGAAGGAACTGCATTTATTCCGAATAGCGTAACTATTAATAGTGTTTCCGTTCCAGGTGCCAATCCTAACGTAGGAATACCATTAAACTCCATCGCACCGTCAGAAAACGTCACTGTAACATTCCAAGTTATCGTTCAATCTATTCCAAGCGTGAACCCAATTTCTAATACAGCCCGTATTGACTATACTTTTATCGCCGATCCAACTGCTCCTATCATCTCTCGAACAATTACGTCTAATCCTGCTTTCACACAAATTTCGGATGCGACTATCCTTTCTTTAAAAGCAGTCAATGCACCTCAAGCAACAACAGGTGATATTTTGACTTACACAATAACACTAGAAAATACCGGAAATATTCCAGCTGCGAATCTCATATTTTCAGATACGATTCCCCAAGATACTACATTCGTAGAAAATAGTTTTACACTTAATGGAACAGCTATACTTGATGCCAATCCAAATGTAGGTGTTACTTTACCTACCTTAGCAGCAAACGATACTCACCTTATTTCGTTCCAAATTCTTATTAACGATTCATTCTCGCGAGAATCGATTACAAATCAATCCAATACAACATATACAATCCAACCAGACCCAGGGCAACCGCCTATTACTGAAACATCTACTAGTAATATCGTCATTACAAATTTCGTGCAAGCACAATTGACAATTACAAAAACATCCAATCCAACAACTGTAGATATTGGCGGAACTATACTTTATATTTCTGAAGTGAAAAATATCGGTAATGTTGACGCAATAAATATTGTTTTCACAGATTCTATCCCAGCTGGGACTACATTCGTTCCTGATAGTGTCACAATTAACGGTGTCCTTCAGCCAGGTCTAAATCCTGAAAACGGAATACCGATTGGAACAATTCCAGCAAATAGTTCCAAAACGATACTATTTCAAGTGCAAACAAATAATCCACCTACTGAAACCGAAATTGTAAATCAATCTTCAGCAACTTACCAATATGTAAGTATCCCTACAGCCCCACCAGTAAATCGCTCTGCAAATTCTAACATTGTTACAACATCACTTCAAAACGCAAATATTATTTCTGTTAAAAGCGCGGATGTAACTTTTGTATCAATCGGGCAAATTATTACCTACACAAATACACTACAAAATATAGGAACCGTTCCAGCTAACAATACCGTGTTCATTGATAACATTCCGGAAGGTACTATATTTATTGAAGATAGCTTAGCAATAAATAATGTAACTCAGCCTGGCGCTAATCCTGAAAACGGAGTAACTCTCGGCACGATACAACCAAATGAAACAGTCACTATTTCATTCCAAGTACAACTTACAAATATACCAGAGGGCAATACAGTCATTAATATTTCAGACACTTCGTACGAATACCAAATTGACCCTAGTTCTCCAATTATTCAGCGTAGATCGTTATCAAATGCAGTAAATACTGAAGTGCGAACGGCAAATGTTAGTGCAATTAAATCCGCTAACAGATCCATTACACGTATCGGTCAAATCATCACATATACAGTCGCAGTTACAAACGCCGGTACAATACCTATTACAAATACTCTCCTACTTGACGCAATTGCTTCTGGCACCACATTCGTTCCAAATAGCATTCTTGTAGATGGCGTACCAAGACCTAACGAAAATCCAATTACCGGTATTAATCTTGATATAATTCTTCCAAATAATACGATTATTGTTACGTTCCAAGTAAGCGTAGTCTCTATACCGCCACAAAATAACATTAATAATATCGCCGTCATTCACTATGAGTATCGACCAGACCCAAGCGGACCACCAATTTCAGAAACAACCTCTTCCAATAGTACAAATATACAATTTATTGATGCTATTCTTATTGCTACAAAATCCGCTAATACTGTATTAGCTAACATTGATGAAACCATTGAATATACAGTATTCATTCAAAATAATGGATCGACTACAACTAACTCCATCTTTTTTACAGATACTATAGCGGATGGAACAGTATTTATTCCAGGAAGTGTAATAGTTAACAATACTGTACTTCCTGCAGCAGATCCGAATATCGGCTTTTCCATTCCTAATGTCGTAGCAGGTCAAATGGCTACAATAACATTCCAAGTTTCCGTTACGAATTTACCTGCTGTAAATCCAACACCTAATACTGCAAACATCGTTTACGACTTTATTTTCAATCCTGACTTTGCGCCAATTCAAAAATCTACTACTTCCAATACTACTTTCGTTCAAATTAATGATGCTGATATCATTTCACTTAAAACTGTTGATTTGACCTCTGTAACAATTGGTGACATTTTAACTTATACAACAACTTTAACGAATACAGGGAATACGGATGCCACTACTGTTGTATTTACAGACAATATACCTGATGGAACAACCTTTATTGATGGTAGCGTTTTAGTAAATAACATTCCTCAGCTTAATGCCAACCCAAGTGCAGGTATACTTGTAGGAACGATTGCTCCTAATATTTCTATCCCAGTCACATTTTCTGTTACCGTCGTAGCTCTTCCTGCTAGTGGCCATGTTCAAAATCAATCAACTTCTCGTTATACAATAAACGTGGAAGAACAAATATCCACTAGCAATATTACCTTCACTGAAGTTATTTCTGCTAATGTAATTGCGACAAAAACAACACCTATCCAATATGCTGACCTACAAACTATTATCCCTTACACTATTTCCATTACAAACAATGGGAATATACAAGTAGAAAACATTATTGTTACAGATATCATCCCAGCAAATACGAGCTTTATAGAGAATAGTGTTATCGTGAATGGCAACGCTCGGCCAAATGACAATCCACTTAACGGTATACAAATTGATAACATTCCGCCTAATACGACAGCAACCATTCTATTCCAAGTACGGGTTACTTCGATTCCACAAACAAATCCAATCTCTAACACGAGTACAATTGAATATGAATACACGGTACCAAATCGACCACCTATTACCGAAACTATTATTTCATCAGCTGCTTTAACAGAAATTAATCATGCGAATTTGAATAGTAATAAAGCTGTTGACCTTGCATTTGCAACGGTTGGTGATACGTTAACGTATACGATTACACTAAATCAAACCGGTAATGTTGCAGTAAATGATGTAATCATTCAAGATATTATTCCTCAAGGTACTACGTTTATAGAAAATAGCGTCATTGTAAACGGAGAAACTCTTCCAGGAGTGAATCCAGTAAGCGGCATACCAATTGGTACTATAACTATTGGTGGAGATGCTATCGTTTCATTCCAAGTAACTGTGACTTCTATTCCAACACCAAATGAACTAAACAACAACGCAATTACTACTTTTAACTATATAGTCAACCCAAATAACGTACCTGTTACAAATACGACTACAACAAATACTGTCAAAACTACTGTCCAAAATGATAATGTCATTGCTTTTAAGTCTGCTGATGTAACAAACGCCTTACCTGGTCAAACTTTAACGTATACAATTACGATTACGAATAGCGGTAATGTAACGATTGAAGACCTTCTTGCCATAGACGCCGTACCAATAGATACGACTTTTGTTGCTGGTAGTGTTACGATTAACGGAATCAATCAGCCTAATGAGAATCCTGAAAATGGTATTACGTTAGGAAATCTTGCTCCTAATGAATTTGTTATTATTACGTTCCAAGTGACAATATCTTCTTCTACTCTTCAATCTACAATTAATAATGATGCTTCTGTTTCCTATACCGTTATCATTGATCCAACAAAACCACCTATTACAATTACAAAGCAAACAAATACCGTTACAACGACAGTCATTGATCCAATGGTTCGTATTGAAAAAACAACTGACAAATCTATTGTCGTTATAGGAGATATCATTACATTCACATTAGCGGTATTTAATCACTCCCCAATTCCGACAATCAGCACTTCTGTTATAGACACAATTCCAGCTGGTACAACATTTATAGAAAACAGCGTAACAATTAACGGTACTCCCGTTCCAAATGTTCGTCCAGACACTGGTATTAATATCGGCTCTTTACCTGCAGATTCAGTAGCAACTATAACATTTCAAGTCCTCGTAACTTCTATTCCTTCAAACAGTACAATTATAAATTCTGCAACAGTTACCGCTGCCTTTCAATTGACACCACAGGATCCAATTATTACTTTCATTGTTAATTCAAATATCGTTCGTATACCAGTTCAATTTATAACTACAACAGTCACGAAAAATGCTTCCGTCAGCTCTGCTTATTTAAATCAATATTTTGATTACACGGTGCGCATTACGAATACTTCTGAAATTTCACTCTCAAATATTTCATTACAAGATACTATTCCAGCAGGTTTACAATTTATAAACGGCACTGTCTTTATTAACGGTGAACGCTCTCCACTAGCGAATCCGAATATCGGTTTCCTAGTCGCTACTAATTTGGAACCAAACGAAACAATTATCGTGTTATTCACAGTACAAGTAATAAGTCCACCTGTTAATAATCCCTTTAAAAATACAGCCAATATTTCGTTACAACTTCAAGTCTCACCTACCGACCCACCAATTACAGTAACCGTTACAAGTAACGAAAACATCGTCACCTTTGTTTCAGAAAATCCAGATGAAACACTTCCAAATTTAAATTGCTTCTTTGACGGTGAGCGCTTCATTCGTATTACTCCTCGAAATGTACGAAATTACCTTTGGACTTGGATTTGGTGGAAGTAATTGAAACAAAAAAGAGATTGTAGTTTGGTTGAAACCAAATTACAATCTCTTTTTCATTACCTATATTCCACTACGTTGTAACTCGTCCAATGATATACGATTAAACACCATCTCAAGTTATTTTAGTCGTAATAAGTTGGCCAGCTTCATTAATAGTAACTTTCCATTTCACTCCACTAGCAGTCTTCATGATTATACCTTTACTTGCCTCTATTTCAATATCTCCAAACATTCTTCCTCCAGTTGTCGCTAACCAAGCACTCCCATTTTCCATAGAAGATCTTGCAAAGATACGATTAATTCGAAAACGCTTATGGTCTTGAGAATAACCACTTAATGTAATTCTAACTTTATATAACTGACTCGCCTTCATATTCGATATAATTGTATCGCCAACATTTAATGGAACATCCAACGCGATAACCCAACTTCCAGTTGCACTTAATGCATATTCAATTTTAATTTTCTTTGGACTCTCTCCCCACCCAAAATACATTCCAAAACAATTTAACATTTGTATTGGTTTTTTCGTAAAATCCAGTTCAATTACAACTGGATTACTATCTGGAACGTCAATATAGTTTACACTTTGTTCATCTATTAAATTAAAGCAATTTGTGAGATTTCCCCCGTACGGCACTTTTCCACTTACTTGCTTAACGTTATATTTCTGCTGAGCATTTACTAAAATATCATCTTGATTTCCTATTAAATGAGGTCTATTTAACGTCAAAGGTAACTGAATTCGTAGAGATTCTTCATAAGTAGACTTACAAACATTGTATTGTCCTTTATCTACAATAGTTGTCGAAAGCAGATTTGAAAAAAGGTAGTTACGATGAGAATTGGAAGAAAATTCAATGACAATTTGTTCACTACTCATTCGGTACGTATCCCAGATCATACAATCAAATGTATTATACGCACCTGAACAACGAATTACTTTGTTCGTTTGTTGTCTACATTGCACTTGAATATCATGAAACGTATTTCCTGAACTTTCATTTGGCAAATCACTATTTCCATCTACTTCAATCCCATACACACATCCATCAATAAATATAGATTGAAATACATTGGCGTTAATCCAGCAAGGTGTATTGATATCATTTATATATTCTGTCTTCAAATGTATTGCAGTTTGAAAGTTTTTAATTTGAATAAATTTAACTTGAAAGAAACTAATAAAATCCCATGCCTTTTGACAATAAAAATATATAGCTTTTCCTTTATACGATGGAGTTGTATTTATTATATTTATATTTGATATAACAGATTGATTAGGTACTTCGATTTGTTGTGAACCAGAAACATAAATAACAGCAGATTGAAACAATGGATTTATAACTTGAAGAGTACCACCAACTATCGAAGCGTTACTTTGTAGCTCAAATGCATTAAAATCCCCATCAATTTGCAGTGTTACGGTAGGATCCAACTCTAATCTTACGTTTGATTTAATAACAATCGGCTTTACAATTTTGTACGTATTTATCCCTGTAATTCTAACCGTCGAAATTCGATTCGCTACACAATAATCAATAGCTTGCTGAATTGCTAATGAGCTATCATTTCCCGAGTTTGGAACTGCGCCAAAACAATCAATATGAACGCTACTTTCTGGCGCACAATCTTCTTGGGATGAAATATATTCTGACAAAATAAATTCACTCCTCATATTACCTTTTTCATATAATATGTGAGTTGTCTCTTAAAAGTTTCTATAATAAAAAAAACAAACGACCTACTCGGTCATTTGTTTAATTCATATATATTTTTCGTTTCCTCTATCATTTTAGTTAACGAGAAATATCTCATTGCTTTCTCTCGTGCTTTCAATCTAATAGCAGTTACCTTTTCTTCATTCCCTTGTAGTTCCTCAAGCGCACTTGCGAATTCTGATTCGCAATATTCAGATATCAAAACACCTGACTCTCCATCTATTACCGCTTCATGTATTCCACCAACATCTATTGAAACAATTGGTGTCCCTGTAGCCATCGCTTCAATTACTACCATTGGAAACACTTCACGAAAAGATAATAAAAGTAAGGCGTCCATATTCCCTATAAACTCATGCGGCTCTGAAATATTCCCTAGCATCTTCACCCTTTGCTGCAATCCATATTTTTCTATTTCTTTCATAATCGATTCTTTCTCTGGTCCATCACCAGCAATATAAAACATAAAATCATTTCTCTTTTTCAATACATTTGCAATTTTGACAAATAGTTGATGGTTTTTCTCTTTGGATAATCTAGCTAATATCCCTATTTTATATGTAGATTCTTTCTTTTTCTGCTGGAATAAAAACTTTTCAATATCAACACCGTTATAAATTGTATTTATTTTTTCTTCTGCTACATGAATTGAAATTAAATTGTTCTTTTCAAACTCACTTACTGTAATAATATTGTTCACATATTTATTCATGAAATACCGAAAAAGCGTTGGCATTTTCTTTTCTAATATCGTTACATTGTGTTTCGTATAAACAATTTTCATCTTTTTTTTTATAAACTTTTGAAGTAGAAAAGCATATAATACCATTCGCAAACTATTTGCATGAATAAGTTCTATCTTTCGTTTACAAATTTCGTTTCGTAAATAATAAATATTTCTCAAATGATTCCATCGACTAAGTAAGATAAAATTTTCTTTTCTAGTAAGGGATTCATATAGTTCTCCATCACCTGCAGCTGTATAAATCTTAAAATCCTCATAATGCAAATTATTTTCTAATTTACAGAAATAATTTTCGGCTCCGCCAGTTATCAATTTATCTGTCATCAACAGTATGTTCATAATTGCGTCTTCCCAACTACATTGATTTTATTTTTTTTATAAGCATGATAAGCATACTTACTAAAATAGTAAAAAATTTGCACCGAATTCAGTCGTTCTTGTTCCCTTAACAATTTCCAATACCGAAAAGCTGCTCTAATTTTATTTCTCGAAACAGAATTTGTAACAATTCTATATTTTGCTAACACTTGCTGTATCCCTTTTGCTTCATACCCTTCATGTAATAAGTTCAGCCATAACGCTGTATCCTCCGGCTGTATACTAGGCATTTCGACATACGGAATTTTTTCACGATCAATCATCACTGTTAAACACCCGATAATTGTATTTCCTACTAAATAATGATAGTCAACAGATTTTGGTACACTCACTTCACGATTTAATTCATTACCATTTTCATCAATTAAACTATACGACGCATATGAAAAAGCTATATTCATTTCTTCCATAAATAACAATTGTGTCTTCAATTTATGTGGCAACCATATATCATCACTATCTAAAAAGGCAATGTACCTTCCTCTTGCCTCTTGGATCGCTAAATTCCGAGCTTTAGCAGCACCAACATTTTCTTTTAATGATAATAACCTAATTCGTGAGTCTCCTTCTATTATCTCTTTAATTTTTGCGGCAGATTGGTCGGTTGAACCGTCATCAACGATAATCATTTCCCAGTTTTCATACGATTGATTCTGTACAGATGAAATTGTCTCACCTATAAATCGTATACTATTATAAGAAGGTGTTATTACAGAAACATAAGGCGGCTCGTTATGTGCTGATAGACATTTTACCATCTATCTTTCCCCTTCCTTCATATATTGAAATATACTTCACAACAACTG
Source organism: Bacillus sp. RZ2MS9 (assembly GCF_001816185.2). Taxonomy (NCBI): domain Bacteria; kingdom Bacillati; phylum Bacillota; class Bacilli; order Caryophanales; family Bacillaceae; genus Bacillus; species Bacillus sp. RZ2MS9. The sequence goes on along the minus strand of NZ_CP049978.1, from coordinate 1,605,071 downwards.
CTAAAAATAAAAAGAACGCTTCGTTAATAATGAGTGACAATGACATCATCTGAAATAAAAATGCAATCATAGTCAATAGAAGATATGGTTTTTCACGAAACAAAGTATGCTGCGCTAGCTTGAACATTAATATGAATAAAAACGCGCTATATAGAAGAAAACCAATTGTACCCGATTCAGACAAAATTTCTAAAAATGTATTGTGTACATATAATTTTTCATTAAATTGATACTCATAATAATTCGAAAAGTTAAAAGCACCGATTCCAATATATGGATTGGATAAATAATATTTAAAAGCAGCTTCCCATAATGTAAATCTACCACTTCCATTATCATGGGAAAAATCAGAAATTCGTTTATTTAATATATCATCTAATTGGCCCCCCATTACACTATTCGATAAACTAAAAATAACTACACTAAACAATACTAAACTCATAATTATTTTTATTTTTTTGGCGAAACTAGACATACATATATATACAAAAACGACAAGTACAAGCGCTAATATACCGCCCCTTGAAAAGGTTAATAGACTTGTCGTAACACATAAAATCAATCCTAAGATGTTAGTAATATTTTGTAAATTCGTCATATAGTACATAAAAAATATTGTATTATAAAAAATAAAAATGTTAGGATCATCTAGCAATCCAATTAATCGTGGATATCCTCTATCCACTAATAACCCAGCAAAAATTTCTCTCTCTTCTCCACCGTATAAACTAAAGTATTGTAAACCAATTATATATAGTATTAGACTTACAACATTAAATACTACTCCTACATAAGCAATAGATGATTCAAGTACCACTATTTCAGTATTCCCCAATAAATTCCTCATTATAAAATAGCATCCTAAAACGAGTAGCACGCCAAAAATCATACGAATACTAGCATTTAAATACATAGAAAGAATTCCGCTTAAACAATAAATGAAATAAAACAGTAAAAATATAACTTCATGAAAATATAACTTTTGAATATAAAAGTCTTTAATTGTTAAACAAAAATATATGACTAAAAAAATCATATATATCTTCAATGAAAATCCAATATATAAATTGTATTTACTTAACATGACAAATAATATTAGAAGAATAATCCATCCCATTGATACTTTCATATTATTTTCCATAGGCTATATCCCCTGTTTCGTAATATAATCCTTTTTGCGTATTTTTCTTATAAAAGAAAGAAGAAGTTTTTTTAGCTCATAATCATATAGGAATATGGCAGCTACTACAATTAGTATATTAAGAACAAGCGCAATTAAATGATATGTATGCAATATATATTGCACTCCAATAAAGGTTACACCAAAATAAATTGTATACGGTATTACAATTTGGAATACAATTTTTTTCTTCACTACACTTACCGCTATATATCCCACTAAAGCGACTATTTCAAATAAAACCATAGCGTATGCCGCTCCTATCACTCCACCAAGACTACTAAAGCTATAAAGCATAACCCCACCTATCACCAATGCTACACACTGCACAACAGTCCTCTTATTTTGACAACCACTCGTCGTTAAACCGTCAGCAATGGCAATATTTAAACTTTGTAGCACAATAAGAAATGATAATATTCTGAGTGGTTCTACTGCATTGCTCCATTCTTCATGAAAAAATATAGAAATAAAGTATGGTGCTAAATGATATAAACCGATCGTCATACATATTCCTACAATCGCCATTGATTTAATTTGAAGCAAATTTAATTTCGTATGCTCTTCTATATTATTCTGGTTATAATGCTTAAAGAGCACCGGAAAAAATGCACCTGCAATTACCCCTGGTACTTGATATAAAGCTGCCGGCATCCGGTACGCCACTGCAAAAACACCTACCATACTTAATGGCAATGTATAGTTAAGCAAGATAGGCGCTAATTGTGGCGTACTCATTATTAAAAAACCGCTAATAATAAAGGGAGTTAATTGCCAAAATAACGCTTTATGAATTACGACTTTCATATTCATTTTCGTCTTTCTTCTCATGATATATATACTGAATAAACCACCAATCATATACCCAAAAGCATATAAGCGAGCTGTTACATACACCGGTAACTCTCCGAAAATACAAAAACATGTAATTATAATGACAACTGATGCTGATACAACTTTTATGAGCGCTATATACTTCATACGTTCCGTCAGTTGAAAATAGGCAATCCCTATGTTTTGCCAAGTTAATCCTATTAACATGAAAAACATTACGTTTATCATCATATAAATTAAATTTTTATCCGCATACATATAATGAATAGCAATATAACCGATGATAGAAACAAAAATAAGTAGAATCATCCTTATTTTTATATACGATGATAAAATCTGCTCTAAATCTGCTCCATCCTTTGCCCCTTCTCGAAGAAACGTATTACTAAGTCCTAAGTCTGTAAAAAATAACATAACAAACGTCACTGCTATGGCAACACTAAACATCCCATAATGTTGTGCGTTAAAAAAGTTTGCTAAAACAATTAAACTGACGGCCTGAAGAAGGTTAGCTAAAATCGTACTATAAAATAGATGGATAATATTGCTTAGAATAGATCTACCCATACAAGTTCTCCTTTGCAAGTAACCTACTTACATATGTTGTTTGTTTACATATATATTTATCTTGCACCATTACCGTTCAATACAATTAAAACGGTTTTACATAAAATACGGATGTCCATCCGAAATGTTTTCATTTCAATATACTCCATGTCCAGCCTCAACTTTTCCTTTGGATCAAGATTATACCCTCCATTTATTTGTGCCCATCCTGTTAATCCTGGTTTTACTATTAAACGTTCCTTAAATTCTGGAATATACGCATCAAACTCATTATAAAAAAACTCTCTCTCTGGTCTAGGGCCTACAAAAGACATATCTCCTCTTAAAATGTTTAAGAGCTGTGGTAATTCATCAATTCTCGTTTTTCTTATAAACAATCCAACTTTTGTAATTCTTTGATCATTTTCTTTTGCCCATTGTGGTCCGTTCATTTCAGCATCCTTTACCATCGACCTTAATTTAAATACATTAAACTTCTTCCCGTTTATACCTAAACGTTCTTGAAAGTATATTGGAGCCCCTGATGTTTCTAAGGTAATCATAATACAAAAGAACAACATAATTGGTATTGTTAATAGTAACAATATGATTGAAAATATAATATCAAACAAGCGTTTTACACTTCGATTCAATATGCTAGGCTTTTCTTGAGCCGGAATCGTATACAACTTGGCTTGATTTGTTTCACGAATCATGGATCGTTACCCCCACATTCAAGAATATAAAATTATACCTATTAATTCACATTCTTTCCTATTTATATCCGCTATTACTTTTTGCACTGTACGTAATGAATCTTTTTGCTTTTTAACTGCTAAAACCACTCCATCGCATTTCCCTGCAATAATGTGCGTAGCAGGAAGTTCAAATACTTCAGAAGAATAAACGAAAATGTAATCAAAATCTTCTTTCCACTTAGCAATCGCATTATCAAATTCATCCATAGCAACTAAAGGCGTCCCTGTATGTACTGTTTTTTTTGCAGGAATACAATATAAGTAATTAGACAAACTACTAGAAAAAGATTCATAATTGCAGGAGGAAGAGCTTATTATATCGTTTACTGTTATCATGTGATCACTTTGTAATAATACATGTAGTTTAGGGTCAGAAAAATTCACATCAATAAGTAACACCTTTTTTTTCATTTCCGCAAACACTAGACCCATATTTACTATAAGCGAGGCAACAACACCTCTGTCCTTCGTTGAACTAACTGTGAACAGTTGTTTTCCGGATTTTTTCAGCTCGTGATACACCGTATAAAACTGCTCTTTCATCAGATCATCATGCAAATTGAATGGCAGCTGCTTCTTTGTTCTAAACATCGACATGTTCACCTCGATATATAGATGATTTTTTATCAACCTCTGTAGGTTTCTTTTTTCTATTTGGTTCCATATTTATGTGACCAATAACAGAGACTGTTGTTATTTTCTCTAAATCCTGTTCCGTGTATATACGTTCATCAAAATAATCTCGAAATACAGCTAAACCTATCCCAACAAAAAAACTAACAATTAAAGAAATAGGAATGATCAGTTGAAATTTCGGAAACAATTTTTCAGCCTGTTCCTGTAACTCAGGATCAGTTAATACTTTCACCCCTTGTACATTTGTGTACTGTTGAAAGCTTTTTTGTGATTGCTCTGCCAATGTCTTTACAATGTCTTTCACGATTTTCGGATTGGAATCTTTTACTGTAACAGTTACAATTTGTGAGTTGTCCGTATTCACAACCGAGATTTTTTGTGCTAATTCATAACTTGATTGCTCTAATTTCAAAGTTTTTTTGACTGTTGAAATAATTAATGGGCTTTTTAAAATATCAACATACGATGTTACTAGTTGCTTATTTTCTTGTGTTTTATTTGTTGAATTTTCCTTATTAAACTCATCTAAATTCCCAACAAGAATTTGCGTTGAATATTGATATGACGGCTTTAAAACATACATAGAGATAAGAACTAAAGAAGCGGTTAAACAACACATCGTTAAAATAATCGTTACGAATCTTCTTTTCAGTAATTGTTGAAAATCTTTTATACTCATTTCTTGCTTCAATTATTTCACCGCCCTTTTCTGAATAACATCCTGCAATTCACTCTTTACAGATAACCCTTTCTCTCTTCTATCCACTTGTTTTGTTACATACTTTCCGACTCCGAATGCAAATTTTTCTACATATACATACGAAAGCATTGCAAGTATAAACGAAAAAACAAGTGAAAAAATTAAAATAATAGGCAACGGTAATATTTCATGGAGCATGTATATAAGGGAAAACAACGATATAATATGGTATAAATAAAGACTGTAAGAAATCTTCCCCAAATATAACAAATATTTATTATGTAGCAAGGACGACAAAGTTGATATTGACAAACTTAATATGACAAATAAACATGCACTTATCGCCACTACGTAGTCTCGAAATATAAAATTATTGAGCACTTTAATTTCTCCAATAAGTCCTTCATACATAAAAAGTAAAATCGCAAATAAAAACCATGCAATTTTCGTATTTTTAGTACAATTACTATAAAAAACTATTAAATTATTTTTATACTTCGCAACTAGTGCTCCGAGTAAAAACAGCACCGTATAATGCAACGTTAATGCATAGCTTGTTAATGTTAAGCCCGAGCGAAACAAAAATAATATTACGACAGAACATATACTAAAACTAAACAATAATAGTAATGAACACCTTAACGTTTTTCGTAAGCAAATCATCAAAATTAACGGGAAAATTATTGATATTCGCATTTCATGGACAAGTGACCAAATCACACCGTTATATGCATCTGTATTATATTTCCCAACCAATAAAATATGTTGTGCGATTAAGCTTGAAGAACTTTCAATCGTCCATGAGCGATTAAACCATTCACTTAAATAAGAAATACCATATTCACTAATTGTAATCTGGCATACAATAGCTATAATTATTGCCACAATATAAGGAATATATATTCTGCATATACGTTTTAAAAGGTATGACCCATAGCTACTATAGTTTTTTTGAATAGATTCATACAAAACAAATCCGCTCAAAACAAAAAAGATAATAACTGATTCGTTACCACTACTAAAAATTAGACGAGCAGGCGTTTCTTTTAATAGATACACAACAAATGGTTTATTATCTTCATAACTGTAATTTTGAAATGCTGAAAAAATCATTAAATGATGACCAATCATTACTACTAATGAAGAAATCCCTCTTATAGAGTCCAATTCTTCGTATCTTTTCATCTTTTTACATCAACTCCTAATGAAATGATAATAATCATTTCAAAGCGACATCTTTATTCATATTCCTCTCCTTTCTTTTCATTCCAATTTTTCATATTAAAATGATTTTATAGTATAAATTTGAGTGTATTGTAACATTTTTTGTAATATTTTGAATAGAAAATCTCAAAAATTGGTATATACCAATTTCAACCTCGAAAAATGAGTAATATTGATAGAAAAACGCTATAAAAATATCTTGCATATTTACAAAATTAAAGAGCTGAATAGGGTTTTTTCAATATAAAATAAAAAAGATAGCCTACATAGGCTATCTTTTTTATTTTATTTAATTACTGGCACCACTATATGCTACATGTCGTTTCTCAATTCTCTCTTCAATTTCTTTCATATTTTCTTTATTATTTAATAGTGATTGTTTATTTTCAATTAATAATTGTTTAAAAGATTTTCTCACTTTTTTTCTCATTTTCATTGTCCTCCTTGGGGGATGGTTTATATAAAAGATAAAGAATTATCTGTGTGTTCTTATAATAATTGATTGTTGTGAATTCTATTTGAACTTCATATGAAAATCTCGTTTATTTTCTGACAACTTTGTGAACACGAAAAAATGATTATCTAAAACTATGCTGAAATTAATTCACTTCATGATAAAAGTTATTATTTTCATCAACTTTTATCATTATATCTTGTCGAAATATTTATATATTTAAAATTGAGTTCGACATAATTTTATTTATTATAATACTGTTTACAAAAACAAAAAGAAGGTGTCACCAAGTCAAAGTTCGACTTATGCAACATCCCTCTTCCCAAACTTTTTATAGCATATTTATTAATATTTCAGGTCTTCCCCAATTCATTTCTTCACAAACAAATCTAAGTTTTTCTTCATCCATTGTGTGTAATCCTTCTTCTAGTGAACATGAAATTGGAACTTCACAGTGAATTTGGGCTAATTGTAACGAAATATTTAAGTTCTCTAAATCACTTTCAATCTTCGTACGCTGCGCTTTTGTTAATGATTCTACATTTTCTAGTACAGCGGATACTGTTCCATGCTCTTGAATAAGCTTATACGCTGTTTTTTCACCGATACCTTTTACCCCTGGATAATTATCACTTGTATCTCCCATGAAAGCTTTTGCATGGACGATTTGCCACGGCTCTACACCTTTTTCTTCCATGATTTTCTCCGGTGTGTAATATTCGTAATTTCCAATTCCTTTACGCAGAAGCATGACTGTAACGCTCTTATCAACAAGTTGAAGTAAATCCGTATCACCTGTTAAAATATAAACTTCAGCTTCATTGCAATATTGTTTTGCAAGCGTACCGATACAATCATCGGCTTCGTAGCCTTTCATACCGATAACTGGAATGGATAATTTTGCAGTCATTTCTTGCACTAAATCAAATTGAGGAATTAATTCTTCTGGTGGCGCTGCACGATTTGCTTTATAATTCGAGAACGATTCTGTTCTAAATGTCGTACTTCCCATATCCCAGCATGTAACGATATGTGTTGGTTCGATCGCTTGCGTAGCTGTTAATAAGTGTTTCATATAACCATGAATCCCGTTCGTAGGGGTTCCATCTTGTCGTTTCATAAATTGTCCGTAGACACTTGTTGCGTAAAAAGCACGAAATAATAGTGCCATACCATCAACTAATAATACTTTTTTCATAATTCCTCTCCTATTAAAAAAATAATAACCTTACGTTATCACGTAAGGTTATATAAATAGATTACCATTCTACGTTTTTGCTCAACTTTGTCTATTATACATTGTTTTTGTATATTTAGCATCATTAACACATTAAGACGTTCTACTACAACAAGTATGCAAGATGCCTGAATACGTATTTTTTCCAGTAGAAACAACGATAGCTTTTGCATTTCCACTAACGATATGCGAACCTTTAAAACATACATTTTCAAGCTCAAGTGGATTATAATCTTTCATCCGTTTTAATGGAATAAACCGTTTACGTTCAAGGTGATAGCAGCTCTCAAACTTCTCTATATTCGCTTCGTTTCCCGTTAATACAGACTCATTCACTAATAAATCATCTGCATAAATAATACGTACATCAGCTGGCACAGCATCTCCAGCCGAAAGAAAAATCATATCTCCAGGTACAAGTTCTTGCACAGGTATCTCCATCATTTTCAGTTCACTATTTAGCCCTGTACTACTAGAACATTCTACTCTAGATACAGTAATCGTTTCACGTTGTAATTCATCACACACACGTTGTTTTGAAAAACCTGGAATCATGTCACCTAGCTTCATCATTACTTCTGCAAGAAGTGCTCTTTTTGAAGTTAGTTCATTTCGGCCATATACTTGAATACGTTTTTGTGCCTCTTTCATTGATAGTCCGTCTCTTGTTGTTTTAAAATATGCAAATACAGATTTTACATCTCTTGTTGCAATTTCAATTAATAAATCTTTATTTTTTTGGAGCATTGTTTGTTCTTTTATTGATTTTTTACTTAGTTTATATGACGTGTTACCCACAGTTTTGTTTGCATATAACATATTATCGTCTCCTCCTTTACAACATAGGAAGAAACGCTTTGTTTCTCAATTTATCCACTTTACTGTGAAAGTGTCTCGCGCTTTATAAACGCTATATTGTGATAAATATAGAGGGAGGAACAAATCGTTTCCTGCCTACATCATATATTTTTGATTTGAAGTATATGGGTAACGGAACCGAGTCAGAATTTGACATGCTCCTCACCTCCTCGTTTAATTTTATAGTTTATAATATGAAATTACTCATAGCTTGGTAACAAAAAAGACCCCTACCCTTAAGAGAGTAGCGGCCATTACATACACAAATAAACGATTTCTAATATAATTAGAAATCTACGGACCTCTCCCTCACCGAGTTTTAGCACTGTATAGCATAGGTACATTACCAGCTACGTTAAGAAAAACCTTAATTCGATCATTCCTGTTGACCCATTGGCGTCTCTCGACATTTTTGGGCAGTAGCATTTCTCTATACAGGAGCCTCACCTAACAGAGACTTATTTTCATTACATTGAAAATGTTACTCTTATTTAAAATAGATGTCAACCGTAGCCTACAATTTTTTCAAATGGTATGGCAAACTAACGTATATAAAGTGAAACTTTAATCAGTGGGGGTTTTGTTCATCCGCCACTGATTATTAGCCCTCACCAATCGGGCTGCCCGGCAAATAGCGGGATAAAATAAAAAACTTTACGTTTAAACGTAAAGTTTTTAATAAGTTATACAACCAGCGATTACAATCCCAATTGAAAGCGATAAAAACATAAGAAAAAGACCGACTGCTTGATTATCTTCTTCGAGACTTTTGTTTATATTAAAGCGTGGTGTAAGCCACTCAGCTAAATAAAAGACGATAATTTGAGCCAAAATCCCAACTGCTCCCCACGAAATCATATCAAGAAGTGAAATTGAATTAGCTGCTGTCGAATATAAAACGATAGCTAACCCAAGTAATCGCCCTCCAAGCACATAGCTTACCGCCTTATTACCTTGAGCCATTAACTTAAATTCCTTAACTTTCGTTGTCACTTCCATCAAGAACAGACCAATACATAAAAGTCCAAGTGTTACTGCTAAATATAATAAAAAATTAATCATTTTTCCCCCTCCTTTTTATACCTACCGGTAAATAGTACGATTCATTTCCTGTAATCTTTTCTCCCGCGCGAATACCGATACTACTCGCTTTTCCAGCAATTAAAAAAGAACCAAACACATAGGACAGTTTCTCCATCCCTTTTTCTGTTTCCAAGGATACGACTGGCAGTTCTGTATACTTTTGAAATATCGGCAGTGCAGTTTTATACGTTTGATGTGCATTTTGAAGCATAATATTTTCATCCTTATCGCGAATCGTAATTGTATCTCCTTCTCTACCAAATGAAGGTTTTTGAACGAAAGAACCTTTTCCTAAAAATAAATCTGGTTCTAAATATGTAGGTAACATATATTCTTTAATCCACTGTTGTTCCTCGTTTGTATAAAAGACCTCTTCTTCTGCTAACCCCCAAATAAGACACTGAATTGATTTTGGCTGAAGTAAAAATGCTGACAAAGGATTTATTATAAAAAGCTTTCCGGCTTTTACAAGTTGCAGCAGTTCCACACCTACCAAATCTCCTGTTTCAGGATCTTGATCCTCAATTAAATCTTCTATCGGATATGTTTGGCGATATAAAACATCAATCTTCGCCCCATCTTTATCAACTAGAGCATCTTTTGTAATTCTAAGTTCTGACATTGGCACTACTTTATTTTCAACATGGCATAGCTGACTTAAATACATAGTGGTATTCCAATCCTCGATATGTTCATGATGTGCTGTAAAAACAACATTTGGATTATCTAATCCCTTTGTCGCTTCCATTACTGCTTTCGTTACACCAGAAGATAGCAATCGTTCTTGATCCGAGTTTGGATCATCATAGCCTAGATTTTCACATACTTTCCCATTCATTTGAAAACATTCCACAATAAAAGTTGGTGTATCACTATTAAACTCAAGCATTTTGATTTTGTTATCCTCTGTTACAGCAAAATCAAATCGCGAAATTACAGATTCAGGATAAAGCCCTTTCATTCTAATGAATGATAAACTCGGGGATGGAAAGCCAAGATCTAGAAGCTGTTCGTCACTTAGATTACGCAGCAGTCTAGCAGTCTTAAAAAATATTTTGCCCATTCGTTCAGTCGCTAAGTGTAATTGGTCCAAAGTCTGATTTGTTATAGAAAAAACATGAAACAAACTATACTCACATTCATATAAATCCGACCAAAAATTCGGATATTTTAAATAAAATTCTTTTCGATCCCTTATGTATTGCGACATATTTTAGCCCCCAAATCCTCCCTTTGAGCCGCTTCCAATTCCACCTTTAAATTCAGCAGACGATTGATACGATTTAAACGCCGATGAATTTTTAAAAGTGGATTTATTTTGATAGTATCGCCCACCATAGAAATAATGCCCACGATAACCTGAACTACTATCATCACACTGCCATACCCCAAGTTCATCATCCCAATCCCAATCAGAACAACTATTATCATTCGGTTTTGGGGGAAGATCTTGTGCGCAACCAAATAAAGTGCCAGTCATTAAAGACGTTACGACACCACCTACTAGCCATTTCGTTTTTGTCACCTTCGCACTCCCCTTTTTAAATTCTATTCCTATTATATAGGATGGCATGATAAAGTAGAAGAAAAAGGAAAAAGAGGTATAAAATGCGCTTAGAATATCGACTTAATGATGAAACGAAAGGGTATCCTGCTTTATGGAACTACGCCAATATTTCTAATTCTGAAATTATCGCACGCATGACTTGTGAATATTTTATTAAAGAGAAAAATACTTATGTTGTTACTGCAACTTCGGTTGATCCAGACGGAACAGCAGTTATTTATATTCAAAAAGAAGTTTTCGCCAATGACCCTTCAGACCCTACATACTCCCACATCGGTTTTGAAATTAGAGAACTAAGTGAAACGAGTTCAAGCTTAGTAGATAGTCAAGATGTATGGAACTACGAAGAAATTTTACCATCTCTTCATTCAGATATTATATATATTCAGCGAGACGGCATTTCTATGGAATTCTCCTTGGATTCAAGAGAGATTGATGAAGACAGAAAGTGCTACATTTATTACGGAAACTTCACAGGTGAATCAAGATAATATTAATATATCTATGCAACAAAAAAACCTTACGTATAAAACGTAAGGTTTTTATATAGCCCCACATATGCCGTTCTCTCTAGATGTCCATAAACCTGCTCTCACAGGTGGATGCCCTCACAAATGTTTGTAACTTCCTTCTTAAAAAGATGGCATGTTAGCTACATTTAAATATTGAACTTCCATATTAAACTTATTGGTTTAAGACATGCATAAGCTACGTACACCGTAGGAATTTTATATAAGGTTAGTTGAAATAAGACCCCCGCACGTGCCGCTCCTCGTAAATGTCCAAAAACCCGCTACTCGCAGGTGGATGCCCTCACAGTTACCGTACATCTTCCTCCACAAGGAAGGCTTGATGATGGTCGCTAAATATTGAGCTTCCGTATAACTAACATCGGTTTTAGACATAAATAAGTTACGCACACCGCAGGATGTATTATTTACTTGTCGTTATATTATCACATTGTTTCCAATGTGTAAAATACAAAGTTTTTCGAGCAATCTCTTGCTTGTGACCTTATTTTAATACAAATTATTTTTGCATGCAAGTGATTAATCTTCTTCTTTTGCAATTTGATTTTCTGGATAAGAAATCCAATCACTCCAGCTACCTGCATACAATTTAACATTTTGGAATCCAGCCAATTTTAATGCAACGATATTTGGACATGCCGTAACACCAGAACCACAATATACAATGGTTTCCTTATCTTTCGACAGATTTTGGAATCGTTCTTGTTGCCCAGCTTTATTCTTAAATTGTCCTGATTGCAACATTCCATCCTTCCAAAAATGGTTTACCGCTGTTGGAATATGTCCTGCTTTATGATCGACAAGTTCCTCTACACCAGCATAACGTTTCGGCTCTCTTGAATCAATTAATGTAACATCCGCACCTGCACGGATATTCTCTCTGACCGTTTCCATCGTTACAAGCATATGATCTTGTATATTAGCTTTGAATGTTTTTCGTATAGCAACAGGAATTTCCGCTGTTGTCGGTAGTCCATTCTCTTTCCAAGCAGGGAAACCACCATCTAATATATATACTTTCTCATGTCCTACATAGTTACATAACCACCATAAACGAGCAGCATTTGCACCAGCTTGACTGTCATACGCAATTACTGTCGTATGTTCATCAATACCAGCCTTCGAAAGCTTGTCTGCAAACTCCTCAATATTTGGTAAAGGATGGCGGCCACCATGTTCTGCTATAGGACTTGATAAATCTAAATTCAAATCAAAATATAACGCATGAGGAATATGTCCTTCTTCATACTTTTCTCTACCCCAATTAGGATTCGCTAAATCAAAACGACAATCGATTATACGGACATTCTCATCTTCTATATGCTCACGTAACCATTCGACTGTAACTATCATCTTTAACGACCTTCTTTCTCTTTCAAACGACTTACATACTCCATAACCATTTCTTCTGTAACATATTTACGCTGCAAGGTAACACCATTTTTTGCAAGATCATTAATTTGCTTCGTTACAAAATTAATGACATCAACCGAAAATTCTTTCCCATTTGACGCAAGAGATACGGCAGCTTCAATAGCTGCTTCACGCTGTGCATCTAATTGTAAACATGCTTTTACACTTTCATTTTGTTTACGAGAATGTGCTGTAATTGCTTTATGTACTTCCATCTTCTCTTCCCCCTAAATAGTTATACGTTTTTATTCAATTCCATTGCAAGCCGGATCATATCACGACATACAATCCCATTTTCAATAATCTCTTCTTCATAATGCTTCGAAAAGTAATCAAAATCAATAGAAAAAATACGAAATCCACATTTTTGATATAAAGCAAGTTGTGAAACACTAGAATTGCCTGTACCAACTTCAAGTTTTGACATACCATATCCTTTAGCAGTTTCTACAGCATGCCTTAATAGCTTCTTCCCAATCCCTTTTCCTTGCAAATGCTCTGCAACCGCAATATTCATGATTTCCATCGTCTTTGGCCTTGTTTCCAAAAGAACATATACACCGATAACGCTCCCCCCCTGCTTAGCTACGTATGTTAATCCTCTTTGTACATACGTAGCTATTTGCCGTTCACTTGGATCAGCAAGTAACAATAAAGCCTTCGGTATAGCCTCTTTTGGAATACGTTCTATTACAACAGACATAAAAAATTCCCCCTTCTCTATTGTTCTAAACCCTCCTTGTCTACCATAAATAATAGAAAGGAGGGATTCACCATGGACAACAATGAGAAAAAATGCAACGTCATCTCTATTGATGGAAAGAAGAAGAAAAGCGACACGTATTCCTATCCAAAATTAGTAGTTGAAAACAAAACATATGAATTTTCTTCATTCGTCTTATGCGGTGAAACACCAGATGGCAGACGACTCGTTCTTACTCATATGATTTCTACCGATGAATTTGCTGGATTTGTAAAATCTTTAGATACTGTACTTCAAAAGAAAATTGAACGAATCTTTTTCTCATAACGACTATATAACATAAATTTCTTTTTCAATCTCTACTAACTGCTTTTGCAATTGTTCTTTACTTTGTTCATATAGAGATACATCGATCGTTTCAGCCAATGCAAACAATATACTTTCATAATAGTTCATCACATCTTGCTGCATCACTTTTTCGAATAAATTCCACTTCATATCCCACTCTTGCTTATAATGATGAACAAATAAATGTTTTTCATCAGCTACATAGTTTGATACGAGCGGTTCTAATACAGATTTAGCGTCTTCTTGCATAAAAGCCTTGTCATTCTTTTCAAAAAAGCTTTTCTCATTTTTAAAATGTGCCAGTGCTTTTTTGAAATCTTTTATTTCAACTGAAGGGAACGGTTCTTTATGTGTAATATCTTTGTATTCATACTCCACTGTTCCATTCATAGAAATTGATTCATTTTCTACTTTACAGTTCACTACAATTTCATCCTTTGCACGCTTCATCGCTTCGTCTATCCATTTTTCAAGGCGTAATGATGTCGCACGCATTTCTTGTAATAAATCATGCTGAATAAATGCTACTAATTCCATAACACACTGTTGCAATTGTGTTTTCACATTTCCATCCGTTCGAAGTGATGCCGGATTAATAAATTCAGTAAACACATCATTATAGCGGAGGAATAGACGCTGTTGCACGTAATAAAGCAACTCTTTCACTTCATTTTGCATCGCCTGTTCTTCAGCAAGTACACTATATGAAGAAATGATATGAAGTAGTTGATCACGCTCTGCTTCATATTTTTTCGTTTGCTTCTCTTTCTCTTCATTCCCCTGCTTTGCACCCTTTATCATGTTTACTAAAAGCTGATCTGCCCCTTGCAACGCACCATATAGAGCATGCACAGAAACAAGCATTAAATCTCTCATCATAAAGGACGTAAATGATTCCTCAAACTTAGTAATCCCAGAGTTTTGTAAAATACCATACTTCTCTTTTTCAACATTCTTTCCTTGTTTCTCTTCAAGCGCACATAAACTTGAAATTGCAAATAAACGCGGATTTCTAATACCGTATTGCAGTAGCTGATCTGCGATATAACCTTTTACCATTTCAAGTTCTTCTTCAGACTCTGCTAAATCCGCAGCATTAATTAAGAAGAACATTTTATCAAGGGCAAAAGTATCCTTTACACGACCAAGCTGAATTAAAAATTCACGGTCAGCACGAGAGAATACATGGTTATAATATGTTACAAATAAAATAGCATCTGCGTTTTTAATATACTGAAATGCAACATCCGTATGGCGAGCATTGATAGAATCCGCTCCAGGTGTGTCTACAAGCGCTACTCCCTGCCTTGTTAAAGCACAATCATAATAAAGTTCCATATACTCAACGAAGCATGATTTCTCTTCATTCGCTACATAATCAGAGAACTCTTCTAATGTAACTTGTACTTGTTCTCCTAAATAAGTAGAAACTGCATCATACCCTTTTTGTACCGCTCGTAAAAAGCTAAATGTTGTTTTTTGCTTCCCAGTTGGTGAAGGATATTTCATAACTTTATCAATTTGTGCTAACGCTTCATCTAACGTAGCAATCTCATAATGAAACAGCTTATAAACAGCTTTCATATCTTCTAATAACGCTTGCTTTGATTTAAACTGAACAATTACTGTTCCATGTGGTTTTTCCTCTGTAACCGGCAAAATTTGATTAATCGTTGCCGTCGTCGGGTTTGGTGATACAGGAAGTACTTTCTCACCGAGTAAGGCATTGGCAAATGATGATTTTCCAGCACTAAATGCCCCGAATAACGCTACTGTAAATTGTTTTGTTTCTACACGTCTTCTTTTCTCTATTACCTCTTGCTGTACATGTTTCAGCGCTGGCAATGGCTCTAATATCGTTTCAGCTTTTTTCACTTTCTCTAATATCCGCTGAATATTTAAAGCCGCCGTTCCTTTCAGCTCTTCTTCATGAATCGCTACGTTATCATTTACGATTTTCTGCTCTTGTAGTGTAAATTTCTCACTAACAATTTGCTTTTCCCTTTGCAATATCTCATCTATTTGCAAACCTTCAGGCGTAGCAACATGACCGTGCCAAACATTTCGTAAATAGTCTTCATATGCCGCCAAATTGTTATTGTATTGTAATTGTGTTTCTTTCGCCGTTTGCAACATCGTATATGTTTCAATCTCTTCTTCAATACGAGCAACTGCTTCCCTCACCTTTTGCTTTAAAACGACCGCACTTTTATCAAAAATTTGCTGTGCTTTTATAAAATAACGCTTCTTTAGTTCATTCGCTACATCCGCTGTATAAAGAAGTAAGTAATCACCTGTGAAACCTGCGCCTTGTTTAATTACCTCAGCCAACATTTCTGGTCCGAAAGCAATTTCTAACCCATATATGTCTTTCCCAATTTCCTCCGTGAACAATCCTTCTTCTTTTAAGAAGGCTACAATAAATTCCTTCACATGAAAATCAAGCTGCGTTTCAACAGTCTTTTGAAGGGCAGAATAAAACGCCTCTACACGCCTTTGTTTTTCTTGCTCCGTCTTTCCTTTCGCAAATAGCAAACCGACTTTAAACTTTGTTAATTTCGTTTCTAAGTACGCATTTGCCAATTCTCTCATTTCAAATGGCATTAAATACGCGTTATCTAATATAGCTTGTAGGCCTTTTATAAATTCATTTCTCACATGAGACTCTTTACTTGCCTCACGATTTTTCGCTTCCGTTAACTCTTCCTTCTTTTCAACTACCTCTGAAATAGAAAGTGGTGATGCTAACTCTTCCTCATATTTCAAAAGAGCTTTTTCATTTTCAGAAACAATAAACGAGAAATGTTCCCCCATTAAATATTCTGTTTCTCGCTCCATTCCAGTCCTTACATACTGCTCTTTTTCTTTCATAATAGAAGTAATTAACGTTTCTAAGCTTCCAATTTCATTATGTGGATGGTTCATCATTCGTAATGACGTATAATATACTCCATCTACTTCAATATCCCAGTTAGAGAACGATTGCTTTACACTATCTTTATAATTCTCAAACGACAATTCATTTTCTTTATGTTTATCTATTTGATTGACAACGAGATAAACCGTTTTATTACGTTGTTTCAATTCTTTAACAAATTGCAAATTCACTTCCGATTGGACGTGATTATAATCCATCATATAAAAAATTACGTCTGCTAGATGTAGCGTTGATTCTGTCGCTAATTGATGGGCATCATCTGTTGAGTCAATCCCTGGTGTATCTACTAACATAACACCTTCAGGAATTGGCGCATCATTCCGATAAATGTGAACACCAATTACCTCATCACCATCTTTACAAATTTGTTTTAATTCTTCAGCTGAATATGCACCGTCATACTCGTACTGTTCTCCAGATTTAACCGTTACAACAACACGATCCATTCCTTTTTCAATTTTGACAACGTTAGCGCTTGTCGGAATTGGACTTGTTGGTAACAACTGCGCTTTATATAGATGATTCATCATCGTTGATTTCCCTGCAGAGAAGTGACCACAGAACGCTATCATAAGCTGTTCTTGTTTATATTTTTGAATCACCTCAAACAACTTTAAACTATTCTCTGCATCGCCGTGTTTTTGCCACTCTTCATAAAAACAAACAAGTTTTTTCATACCGTTTGTCTGTACTATGTTTGTCATCCCCTTGTTCCCCTTTATCCAAGATGTATATACTTTTCCCCGCTATTTGCGAGCTCATAACCAGTGAGAGTTACACCTACCCATTGATTACAGTTTCACTTTACTATCATACTAAATTTTCAGCATATTCTCATTAAAAATAAAAAATCCCTTTCATTCTTTTTACAAATGAAAGGGATTTTATGTCATATCACTCATTTTGCTGTTCCTACTCCATTTAAAACATACTTCGCAATAACTGCATATACAGCGACTGTACCTGCTACTAATGCATATACCATACTTACACACCAACCTTTTTGATAATGATTATCAATTTTAAATATATTTTATCATTAAAGAGAATCATTATCAACACTTTTCATAAAGAAAGCTCCTTATAAGAAGGAGCTTTACTGCCTGTTTTGAAAAAGGTTAAAACTTGTTGTGCACTCTTATTATATCTCATCCTACATAACTTAACAGTTTAAAAAAATGGAAATATCCCCTATCCCCTCCATCTTACATTTTGTATAATAAAAGGGAATTACTTAACAAGGAGGAAAAAAATGACACAAAATATTTCACAAGGCGAGAGGATCCACTCCATCGATATTATTAGGGGAATAGCTGTACTAGGTATTTTTCTTGTGAACTGGCCTGTTATCGCTGGGATTGACTCACGTGATATTTCAGGAGTTTATGAAGGGCTAGATAGCTATATCCGTCTATTTTACGATATGTTTATTCAAACAAAGTTTTATACTATCTTTTCGTTTTTATTTGGCCTAGGCTTTTACATTTTTATGACTCGTGCTGAAGCAAAAACAGATCATCCGAAAATTTTATTTGTTCGCCGCTTACTTATTTTATTATTATTTGGTTTCTTACATTACGTTCTTTTATGGGACGGAGACATTTTACATACTTATGCGATTGCTGGATTTTTCTTATTTTTATTTTATAAGAGAGAACCTCGTACTATTTTAATATGGGCTATCGTTTTATTGAGTATTTTTCAATTCATTATGCTAATGGCTGGTATTACAGTTGCATTGGTACCAAAGGAAGAGCTAGGTTTTTCCTTACCTATCATGCCA
The DNA here is from genome assembly GCF_001816185.2 of Bacillus sp. RZ2MS9. NCBI lineage: Bacteria > Bacillati > Bacillota > Bacilli > Caryophanales > Bacillaceae > Bacillus > Bacillus sp. RZ2MS9. The sequence goes on along the minus strand of NZ_CP049978.1, from coordinate 1,586,279 downwards.
TTAGAAGATTGGCTGTCACAAATACAAAATCGTTTCCATGCATTTTACGCTGATGGAATTGGATTAAATTTACTTATGCTTCCAGAAACAGTTGGGCTGTTTTTACTTGGTTTATACGCCGGGAAAAAGGATATTTTCCGCCGCGCGAAAGAGTTAGATTCAAAGCTTAAAAAATGGCAAATTATTATGTTCCTTTTTACATTACCAATGTGGTTCTTCATGGTCCGTTACTTCTTATCAAAACCATTTTATGAACCAATTTATATGCAGGTCTTTACAATGTTTAGCGGAAAAACGTTATTCATATTCTACATTTTCACACTAATGCGTTTATTACAAAAAGAACAATGGCAAACGTTATTACGTCCATTCCAATACGTTGGACGAATGGCATTAACAAATTACATCTCGCATACAATTGTTACATTACTTGTATTTGGTCTATTCCTTAAAAATTATTATCCTGCTCCATTATGGGTTGGACCAATATTCTGCATTAGTTTCTACACGTTACAAATCTTTATTAGCCGCTGGTGGCTTTCACGTTATCAATACGGGCCACTTGAGTACATTTGGCGTCTTGGTACGTACGGAAAAATGATGCCACTTAAAAAGAAAAGCAAGGTCTCATAATGAGACCTTGCTTTTTTACGCTTCTCTTACCGCACTTTGCATAGACACCGGCTCTTCTTTTACTTTCACTTTACGCTGCGGCACCATATTAAATACGATATTTAAAAGTACTGCTGACGCACTTCCAAGTACAATTCCGTTATCTGTTAAAATACGAATATTTTCAGGAAGTTGTGAGAATAAAGTAGGAACGACTGTAACTCCAAGTCCGATTCCGACAGAACATGCAACGATTAATAAATTTTCTTGTTTACCAAAATCAACGCTACTTAACATTTTAATACCATATGCCATAACCATACCGAACATCGCTAACATCGCACCGCCCAGTACTGATTTCGGAATAATCGTTGTAATGGCTGCAATTTTTGGAATAAATCCAAGAACGATTAACATACCACCACAAGTATAAATAATAACGCGATTTCTTACTCCAGTTAATTGAACAAGTCCTACGTTTTGAGAGTATGTTGTATATGGGAACGCGTTGAAAATGCCACCCAACACCATCGCTAATCCTTCTGCGCGATAGCCTTTTGTTAATTCTTTTTCACCGATTTTTTTATTGCAAATATCAGATAATGCAAAGTATACACCCGTTGCTTCTACAATCCCTACGCAAGCAACTAAAATCATCGTAATAATTGGTGTTAATTCAAATGTTGGTGTACCGAAGTAAAATGGTTGAATACCGTGGAACCAATCCGCCTCTCCAACCGCTTGCAAACTTACTTTCCCCATAAACGCTGCAACGATAGTACCGAACAACAAACCTAATAGAATAGAAATGGAACGGATAAATCCATCAAAGAAACGATACATAATGATGATAAATAATAACACTCCAAATGCTAACGCTAAGTTTTCAAGACTTCCGAAATCTTTGCTTCCTACTCCGCCAGCCATATCATTAATAGCAGCTGGAACAAGTGTAACTCCAATTACTGTAACGACAGATCCTGTTACAACAGGTGGAAATAGTTTTACAAGTTTTCCAAATAATTTCGCAAAAATAACAACGAATAACCCAGCTGCAATAATTGCTCCATAAATTGAAGACACACCGTATTGTTTCCCGATTGCAATCATCGGTCCAACGGCTGTAAATGTACAACCAAGCACAACTGGAAGCCCAATACCGAAAAAGCGATTTGATAATGCTTGTAAAATTGTCGCAACGCCGCACATTAATAAATCAATTGAGACTAAATATGTTAACTCTTTTTGATTCAAACCAAGTCCACCGCCCACAATAAGCGGAACGATAATTGCTCCAGCATACATTGCAAGCATATGCTGCATACCGAGCGATGCAATTTTAAATGGATGCTGCTTCATCGTTTATTTCACCTCCGCAGTTTCTTGCTGTACAAATGTAACTGTGCCGTTATCAAGTGATGCAATTTCTGCTAGTGATTCAACACGAACGCCTTGTTCACGAAGCTTCTTTCCTCCATCTTGAAATGCTTTTTCAATAACAATTCCAATTCCTGCAATACTCGCTCCGGCTTGCTCTACTAAACTCATTAAACCTAAAGCAGCCTGACCGTTTGCTAAAAAGTCATCGATGATTAATACACGATCATTTTCATCGATATGATTTCGAGATAATGAAATTTCATTTGTTTCTTGTTTTGTAAATGAATATACGTTTGCAACGTACATATTATCTTGTAACGTTAACGATTTACGTTTTCGTGCAAAAATTACTTTTACACCAAGCTCTAATGCAGCCATAACTGCTGGTGCAATGCCTGAAGATTCAATCGTCACGATTTTTGTAATGTTCTCTTCTTTAAAACGTTTAGCAAATTCTTTTCCGATTTCTTGCATAAGTACTGGATCAATTTGATGATTTAAAAAAGCATCTACCTTTAATACGTCACCAGATAAAACCTTTCCTTCGTTCAAAATCTTTTCTTGTAATACTTTCATATTTGTTCCCCCTCTTATGCAATAAAAAAACTCCAAAAGCCGCCACCACTCGTTACAAGTGAGAGACGCGCTTTTGGAGTTTCGCAAAAAAAGAATGCTAAACAAGCAATTATATTCGTCCTCACTCATAGTCAAAGTATTTACGGTACTTCGGTAGAAACTTGCAGGCCATATCCCCGCGATTATATGAGTGTAGCTAACTATTTATTTTATAGAAGGATTATAACGTACTTTTTATGCTTTGAAAAGCATTTATCAAAAAAACACGTACAAATTTTTAAAAACCACTATCTTTGTTCGAGTTTTGCAAACTCTTTCATTCCCAATTACAACTTCGTTAAAATGATTGGCCCATCTTTTGTAATCGCAATTGTATGCTCATATTGAGCTGATAATTTCCCGTCCATCGTTCGTACAGTCCACCCATTTAAATCTACTTTAGAATATCGCATACCTATATTTACAATCGGTTCAATTGTAATTACCATTCCTTCTTGTAACTGAGGTCCTTGTCCTTGTTTCCCAAAATGAAAAATTGCTGGTTCTTCATGAATCTCTTTACCAATCCCATGTCCCGTAAAGTCTCTTGCGACAGAAAAACCTTCATTTGTTACATAACTTTCAATTGCATAGCCAATGTCTCCTACATGATTACCAATTACCGCCTGATCAATCCCTTTATACAAAGCATTCTCAGCTACTAACAACAACTTTTCTGCTTCATCAGAAACTTTTCCAACTCTATACGTCCAAGCAGAATCTGAAAGACTCCCATTTAAGTGTACTACCGTGTCAATTGTTACAATATTACCCTCAGTTAAAGGAACATCGGCTGGAAACGCATGACACATTTCATCGTTTACAGATGCACATATCGCATATGGATACCCGTTGTAACCTTTCTGTTCAGATGTGGCACCATGCTTTTTTAAATACATTTCAACAAACGTATCAATCTCTTGTGTCGTTATACCTGGCTTTATCATTTTCGCAATTTCTTTATGACATGAAGCAAGTAATTTTCCAGATTCATGCATCAAATCTATTTCATTTTTCGTTTTAATTGTAATCATACTACCTCTACCTTTCCTTGCTAAACCTACTATTTACTACTAAACTTCTATCATACACACCCTCTACCAAAATTTCAAAAGCCTCAATTACAACAAGTAAACAATATGTATCATATATTTCTAAATCAAAATAAAAAAACAGAAGATCCCTCTGTTTTTTAATCACGTTTACATATATAGTTCATTTTCAAGAACTCAAAACAACCACCATTTGTTTTCTGTATAAACGTTCCAACCGCTTCAAATCCCGCCCTTTTATACACTTTTATCGCTCTCTCATTAAATGTCGCTACTGATAGTGTTATATATTTGCATCCGTATTTTTCTTTGCTAAAAGCTAGTCCAGCATTCACGAACTGTAAACCAAATCCATTGCCAGTTATATCAGGTCTCATTCCAAGTCCTATATCAACCGTTCCATTATTTATTTTACAAACCGTAAAGAACCCAATGAGAGTACCATTTTCTTTCACAGAAAACACATGATTCCCTCTACTCTCACCCTCTAAAAACTCAGCTAAATCTTCTTCATCTGCCTCTATATCGTAAAAGGAATATTCCCCTTTATAATGCCAGTTATATGCAATCTCTTCCGCCTCTTCTTGCGTCATTACTGTATATGTATAAACCATCTTCTATCCCCCTATAAAAAAAGCTGCAAGTAAGCAGCTCTTTTTTATAACTCATAAATTTCTTTATACTTCACTTCTAAATAATCTGCTAAGTAATTTGCATTTAACCCTTCGCCTGTTACATCTTCTAAAATTTCAAGTGGCTTTTTCGTTTTACCATATTGGTGAATATGTTCTGTTAACCATTCACGAATTGGTGTTACGTTTCCTTCTTCTAATAATGCATCAAAGTTCGGAATGTCTTTTAACATTCTTTGCTTAAATTGCGCTGCATACATGTAACCAAGCGCATAAGATGGGAAGTATCCAAATGAGCCACCAGCCCAGTGAACATCTTGCAATACACCTTGCGCATCATTTTCCGGACGAATTCCTAAATATGCTTCCATCTTATCATTCCAAGCTGCTGGTAAGTCCTTCACTTGTAATGTACCATCAAATAATTCTTTCTCTAATTCATAACGCACCATAACATGAAGCGGGTATGTAAGCTCATCTGCTTCTATACGAATGAATGACGGCTTCGATTCGTTAATTGCATCATAAAATTCATCGACTGACATATCATCAAATTGACCATTGCTATACTCTTTTAATAAATCATAATTTTTCTTCCAGAATGATTTATTACGGCCGATAAAGTTCTCAAAGAATAACGATTGTGACTCATGAATACCCATAGATGTTCCACTACATAACGGTGTACCTTCAAATTTCTCTGCAATATTTTGTTCATATACAGCATGACCACATTCATGAATTGTTCCAAACACAGCCATGCGGAAATCCTTTTCGTCATAGCGTGTCGTAATACGAACATCCCCTCTATTTAATGTAATCTCGAATGGATGTACTGTTTCATCAAGACGGCCTGCTTCAAAGTCATAATTCAATTGCTTTAATAGTTCTAATGTAAAGTTCTTTTGTTTTTCTTTTGAAAATTTTTCCGATAAAGCACTTGTTTTTAATCCTTTTTTAGACTCAGAGATTTCTTTTACAAGCGGCACGATGCGCTCACGAAGTTGACCAAATACGTGATCTAAAACTTCTACTGTAATACCTGGCTCATACATGTCTAATAATGTATTGTATTTATATGTTTCGTAACCCCAATATGTAATAAATTTCTTTTTAAATTCAACAATTTTTTCTAAGTACGGGCGGAACATTTCGAAATCAGATTTTTCACGAGCTTCTTCCCACACACTTTCCGCTTTCGCTTCTAATTTCACATACGCTTCATATTCCGCTTGTGGAATTTTTTTATTTCTATCATATTCTTTCCGACACTCTTCAACCATTTTCTTCGTCGTTTCAGAAAGTTTGTCTTCACTTATTAAAGCTTCAAGCTCTGCTAAATAATTTCCCATCTCATCTGAAGTCGACATAGCAAACACTTCCGATGAAAGCATACCAATTACTTCTGAGCGCTGGTCCACACCTTTTTTGGGTGCACCTGTTCTTAAGTCCCAAAACATTAAGCTTAATGCTTCTCCGTAATTTTGTATCTTCTTCACGTATGTTAAAAATTGTTTTTCTACTTCATATGTAGCTACTGTCATTGTATAAAAACCTCCTTTTTCTACCTCAAACTTAATTCGACATGAAAATCTAATTTCCTTTTATAATAGAAAAAAAGCTTGGCAAGCGCCAAGCTTTCTCCTTATAATTCTTTACCTTCTACTGGTAGTACGTTTTTCACCGCTTCTATCACTTTCTCATCTTCTGTATCAGATAAGAAGATTGATATAGCACCTTTATCGTCGCTCGTACGAATTAAACGGCCAATCCCTTGACGAAGACGTAAAATCATATACGGTACATCTACATCCCAGAATGGATCATTTACATGTTTACGCTTCGCCTCAAACACAGGATCGTTTGGAGGGAATGGTAATGACCAAATGATAACATGTGATAATGATGAACCAGGAATATCTAAACCTTCCCATAAATGAACGGCACAAAGTACAGTCTCTTCTTCATTTTGGAAACGAGAAACGAGCTGACTAATTTCTTGATCCCCTTCATATAAGAACGGAACTGACATTTGTTCTTTACTTACATATTCTTTAAACGCTGCAAGTTCTTGCGTTGTACGGAATAATACAAGTGTACGTCCGTTTGTTTTCTGTATATTTTCAAGTGTATATTGACACTTTCTTTCCCACTCATTTTCTTTCGTATGCGATAGTAAGTTTACTGCCATTTGCTCTTCATAATCAAATGGTGAGGCAACTGAGAATGATAAGTAATCTTTTACCCCTAGGCTATTTGCTGTAAATGCGAATGAATCGTTATTAGATAATGTAGCAGATGAGAAGATATACGGGATTTTCTTCGAGAATACTTTCTCTTGTAATACTTCTTCAACTGCACGTGGCATAATTACTAACGTGAAGGCCCCATCACCTTCTTCACCCCATGTAATTACATTTTTCTCATGCATGAATAGACGAAGTGAATGTTCTAATACATCTAAATGTTCATCAACGATATTTAAATCATACGTATTTACTGTATGCATTTCACTTTCAAATACTAACGCATCACCGACTTCACCAATTTTCGCATAAAGTCGTTTTGCTTCAGCTGTTACTTTTTCTGTCACAGTAATTTCTAAACGATCAGAACCGGCAATTTCTTTTTTGTTTTCTTGTAACACATCAAAGAATCGCTCTGTTTGCCAAATTGTTTCTTCTACTAAATGTGCAAACTCTTCACGAATATCGTTTTGTAATAATCTCGTTAAAAGTTGCTCCATCATCGTTTGCTTTAAACGATATGTTAAAGCTTTTTGAGCTGCATATTCTACAAGATGTCCTTCATCGAATACAACACAGCTACTTTCTGGTAATAACGGAATTTGCCCTTCACGCTTACGAGCATCGTACGTCCAAATATGATCCATATAGAAATCTTGAGAACAAATAATTAAATCTGCTGCTTTACGATAATGTTCACGAGAAAGAGTTTGTCCACAACGATGACGAGAATCACAAGTAAAGCAATCTTGGAAGTAATCCCAATTTACTTTTGACCATTCTTCGTCATTTAAAAGTGGAAATTCTTTTCTGTCACCATAGTGAGTAAAGTTTTGCATTGTACCATGATCAAATACGAATTGTGGTAATTCATAATATACGTCTTCAATTACTTCTGGAGCTCGTCCACTCATAACATCTTCAAGTTTACGTAAGCATAAATAATTATCCATTGATTTTGCAAGCCTTACATCAACAGATAGCCCTAATGCTTCAGATAACTTAGCAATGTCCCCTTCTTCTTTCACAAGCTGCTCAATTAACGTTTCATCTGCACAAGCAATAATAGCTGGTTTCCCAGTATAACGCGCGTAACAAATTGCATATAGAAGATATACAATTGTTTTCCCTGTTCCTACACCAGCTTCTGCGAACATAACTTTCTTTTCTTGGAAAGCGCGTTCTAACTGAAACGCCATAAAAATTTGTTCATCACGCTCTTCAAAGCCTTTTTCCGGAAGGATGTCGTAAAACACATCTCCAATCCACTCATTCAACTTATCATAAAAATTATCTTGTTTTCCTACTTCAAATGGTAATCTCTTCTCAGTAAACATCCTTAGCCTCCAACCAAAAAGTTTTTCTATAAAAAGATAATAGCAACCGCTACTCATATGTGTGCAGCCACTTTCCCCTGTTGCAATACATAGAAATTCACGAAAAAAAATTTTCCTTTCGAAAAAGGAAAATTTTCTTCTATATTAATGACTTTAAATACCGTTTATCAATCGCTGTTTCATGTGAAAGAGCTGACAAATATTCTTCTTGTGCTTTTTGTATTTCATCTACAATCGCACCTTGACTATCCACTTCTTTTCCGAGCTCATCATACGTACGGTGAATAGCTTTTTGAATCATTGATAATTGGAAATTATCCATATCACTTCCTCCTTTACGCATTACATAATAGCCAGTATATGCGCGCTGGAGGAGTTTTATACTATGAATTACGCGGTGGACGTTTTCCGAAGTATTGGTAGTAATCTGTACGGATAAATCCGTTAAACAGTTTACGTTTCTTCGACGCATCTTTTCCGTAACACTTCTCAAATGCTTCGTAGCTTGTTAATACATACGCTGACCATGTATCTAATGGGCGGAATACTTGTCCCATTTCTTTGTACAGTTGTTCAACGAGTGCTTTTTCACTTAAACGTTCTCCGTATGGAGGATTCGTTACAACGTAGCCATAATCCTCTTTTGTTGTGAAATCTTTTACTTGCATTTGTTTAAATGTAATTAAATCGCCCAAGCCTACTTCTTCTGCGTTATCTTGAGCAACTCGAATCATACGATGATCAATATCGGATCCAATGATTTGTAATTGTTGATCATAGTTCGCTAAATCTTCAGCTTCTTGACGAGCTTCACGCCAGTTTTGTTTACCTACCCAGCCCCACTCGTCAGATGCGAAACCACGGTTAAATCCTGGTGCAATGTTTTGTCCAATTAATGCTGCTTCAATCGGAATTGTACCTGATCCACAGAATGGATCAACAAATGGACGATCTGGCTTCCAGTTTGTTAATTTAATTAAAGACGCAGCTAATGTTTCTTTTAACGGAGCTTCCCCTTGATCCATACGGTATCCACGTTTATGAAGTCCAACACCGCTCGCATCAATTGTTAATGTTGCAATATCCTTTAGCATTGCAATCTCGATACGGAATAACGGACCATCTTCTTCAAACCAAGTTGTACGTTTATATGTTGTTTTTAATTTTTCAACGACAGCTTTTTTAACGATACGTTGGCAATCCGAAACACTGAATAATTCAGATTTTAAAGATTTACCAATAACAGGGAATTCGCCATTCTCTGGAATATAATCTCCCCAGTTTAATGCTTTCGTTTTTTCAAATAGCTCATCAAATGTTGTTGCTTTAAATTCGCCAACTTTAATTTTTACACGGTCCGCAGTACGTAACCATAAATTCGTGCGACAAATCGCCTTTTCATCTGCTTCAAATGTTACTTTGCTGTTTTCTACTTGACATTCATAACCAAGATCGCGAACTTCTCGGGCAACTAACGCTTCAATACCCATTGCCGCTGTTGCAATTAAAGTAACTTTTCCCATTTGCATTCACCTCTTATGTATATTCAAACAATAATTAATAGCAATTGGTCCTATTAATCATTACATTTTACGAAAAATTTTCTCATTAACCATTTTAACTCATACTTTATAACTTCATACAAATAAAAAGCCCTCCTCTAACAAAGGAGAGCTGAGTTATTTCATAGTTGGTTCATAACGTTCTGTAAGCCATGTTCTGTTCCTTTGTACTACAAACGGCCCACGCCTCGTACTCCGGTGGCAATCATCTATCTACAGGTTATAAAACCTGTCCTTTCCCGTCGTTCATTTCCTTGGAAAAGATTCCCCTACCATTATTTGGGTTTCTCGCTCGTGGGGTTTACCTCGTTCCACTCCTATCATTTCTTCAAGGACTTCGTCACTGTGGCACTTTAAAGGTAGTCAAACCATATCCGAAAGGACTTAGGTTTTTTCCCTGCCGTTAAACCAGCCTTACAGCCAGAATACCCTAGCTTATGAATTGGCTAGGCACGAACACTACAGCCATCTCAGGCCGTGCGAGCATGGACTTTCCTCTACAACGTTGGCGTTGCAGCGATTACCCAAACGTTATGACATCCATTAGTATAGTGGAAACAAAAAGATTTTGCAACGTTTTTTTCTATGTAAAATGCTTAAACCTTTTCCCACCTTACATCATTCGTATAACTTACTTCCAAATACAGCTTTTTCTAAGTTAGATAAGCGTTTTAAAATATCCGTATTCGTGTTGTTATAAACTGGTTGTGCAACTGGTGTTTGTACAGGTTGTTGTGGAACTTGCGTTACTGCTAGTTTTTGTTCCTCTAATTCACGCTTTAAACGAGCATTTTGTTGCTTTAATTGCTCAAACTCTTTGTGGAAAGCTTCATAGTCTTTAATGATCATATCAAGAAACTTGTCTACTTCTTCTTGCTGATAACCTCTCATACCTGTTTTAAATTCTTTTTCTAAAATATCTTTCGCTGTTAATTTAATTTTATCCGAAATCATTTTCTTCACCTCAAATTTTTACCAAAACTTTCATTAACTAAATTTTTTCAGAAACAATGCTTTTTGTCAATCATATATACGAGTACTATATTACATATTTACTCTGCATTATTCCACTGTTCCTCTTCTATTATATCTTGTAAATCAGAAAAAAGAATGAAATAACTGTGATAATTTTCTATTTCTCCTTTTTTCTTTGCTGCTTCTACAATATATTTGGGACTTCCTGGTTTTTCTTCATCGTATACCGCTAAAAGCGCATCACTTTTTTCAATAAAAAATTGATTTTTTAATTTAAATTGCTCTGGACTTTCATACTTCCGTTTCGTGATACTATCAACATGGTCTGCTTGAGAAAGGATAAATTCATAATATTCACAATTATCTTCTTTCCAATTTTCTTCTTGTTCTAAAAACGGAGTGAATACCGCTAATTTTAAATCTGGATATTCTACTTGCATTTCAAAAACAACTTCAGCAGCCCATAATTCTACACCTAATTGGCCACTTATTATAACCCACTCTAAACCATCTTCTACAAAATTGGTTAATTTACGGTGTAACGCTTTCTTTATACACTCCACCCCTGGATGATCATTTTTAAATATTCCAAGTTCAAATGGCTTATATCCTGTTACTGCAATAACTTTCATATCAACACTCCAATTACAAAAAAAGAACTAGCATTTCGCTAGTTCTAACATATCATTTACTTTTTAAACATTCCACCAACGTTTGGTCCGATATTTGGACCGAATGGTGATACGTTTGGTCCAATATTCGGTCCGAATGGTGATACGTTTGGTCCAAACGGAGATACATTTGGTCCTGGACCAAATGGTGATACGTGATGTCCATGATGTCCATGATGTCCATGATGACCATGGCCACACGGTCCACATCCGCCGCCGAATCCTGGGTCGATTGGGTCCACAACATTTACATTTGAATTTGTTTGCGGGAAGAAGTTTTGGTTTTTAATTTGTTGATGATGTACATGTGTTGTATGTGTTGGGAAAATGTGTGGCACCACCGTTGTTGAAAAAGAGTGTGTTACGCATTGTTTCGTCGGATGAATGACAGGAGCAGTCGTACAAATAGGTCCTGTAGGCTTATGCCCTCCAAAGCAAGGATGACAATGATGCATAGTTTTTTCTCTCCTCTCTCGTTAAAAAAATCTGATTACACTTTACAGTATGAGAAAAGAGAGAAAGCCGTTTGTTATATATACCCATTTATTACAAGGAAATTTGTCTAGTCCTTTATTTCATTTACATTGTTTTTATAGACAATCCTTCAACATCACTTACCAAAAAAGCCTCCAACTTGCTTTACAATACCTGTCACTTGATTCATCGCATTCATCATTTGTCCAGCTGTATTCATCATTTTATTTACATCATAGTTACCATCTGATGTTTTAAATTGAGAAACAAAACTAGAAAACTGGCTTGGCTGTTGTTGCTTTTGCTTACCCTGCGTCGGGTACGGTTGTTTTGGTGGATAAAACATCGCTTGTTGATTAGCATACGGCGATGGTGGTGGCATATAATATTGCGAATTCATATAAGGCTGCTGCTGTGGTTGATTCATGTATGGTTGCTGAGCTTGTGATTGTTGAGCTTGATTCACATAAGGTTGCTGCTGTTGTGGTTGTTGAGCTTGATTCATAAAGGACACTTCAAACGGTTGATAATAATTTTGATTTCCATAATAAGGCTCGAAAGGATACATATTATACCGTAAATATGTATCCGTATTATATTGGTACATATTTTGCTGTGCATATGGATTCGTTTGCTGGTATACGTTAGGTTGTTGAAACATGCATTCTCTCCTCCTTCACATAAGTTTCTACATATATAATATGTACCTATAAAATAATATGTGTGATGGAATATATGTCTATTTTTGTCGGAAGTTTAAATTTTTAAAAAATTAAAAAAGAAAACCCTTCCATGCTATGATAATTAAGAAGAAGATTCTCATGGGGGAGGAATCAACATGGTATTAGGGGATTTAAAACAAGCGTTTTCTCAAAAAAAGGGGTATTGCACAGAGAATGCAAATGAATTATTAGACTTTGCGAGACATTGGTATCTCGAAGGAAAAATATGCATATCAGATTATCGAACATTAATAAAAGAATTAGAAATAAACGGCGCAACAAAACCTACAACAATGACAGAAGCATAAAAATAACAAGAGGGCTCTCCCTCTTGTTATTTACATTGCTCAACTATATTTTGCAAAGTATACGAAATGGCTTGGTGTGTTTCAAAGAATCGTTTACCTTTACCTTTATTTACAAAGCATTGCAACACATTCGTTTGTAAATTATCGTATACTTGATCAATTTGCTGTACATGTATATACTTTGGCTTTTCTTCTTTAATCCACGTATAAGCTAGTTCTTTCCACTTCTTTAATTCCTCATCTACCATATCTACAAACGGTTTCATATCCTTATAAAAGTCGTATTCAGTTAGTTCTCTTTTTTTTACATTCGCTTCATTATTATACTGCATGAGTTTTTCTGAAGACTGTATTAATGCTTCATTCTTCATTTCTTTCCCACCTTATTATGCACTCACTACGACGGTTTGAAATGTCTTCACCCAATTCCCTTTTTCTTCGTGATGCACTAATTTATTTTCCATATGTTCAATATGCATTTCTGTTATTTCTATCTTATTACATATTTTTTCACTCGCATCCTTTAATGCATGATTCATTCTAATCCCTATATTCATTTCCAGCAAATCGAGAGAACTTAACATTTGATCCATTTTTTTCATTACATCTTCCTTCTGAACCATCGCCATATACAAAACGCCTCCTTCTTTGCTTTTCCTTTGTCATGTAATTTCGCCGAATGATTCACCACTCCTGCCCACATGACAAAACTAGTTGTTATTCGTCAAAGAAATCATTTCGTATGTCATTTATAGAAATGGTAACAATACAAAAAGGAGGTGTATTACCATGGCAAAGAACAAAAATGAAAAAAAGAAAAACCAAAACAAACAACAAAATAAACCCGAGACTGGCAATCCAAAGCTAGATGGCCCAAACTTCCCTGCTACATAAAGCGAGACTTTATTACGAACATTTAAATTTCAAATCATCCTTAATCTCCTACTAGCATTACGTTTTGAAATTAAAGTTGTAGCACGCATAGCAGGATTTTTTCAAATTAAGAAGTCCCGTCTTCAAAATGGAAGACGGGACTTCTTTTTTATTATATCATGAACTCATCGATCCTTTTAGCAAAACGGTTTACGATAGATAGCCTATAGATTTGTTCTCTCTTTCTTCTATACCATTCTGTTATATTAACTTCCCCTTTAGGTTCTTCAAGTACAAATAGCACATTCATTTTCATATTTGCACAAAACCAATCTCTCATTTTTATTTCTTCATGTAAAATAACAGGATAAATATCTCTAAGTGTTGGCGTATAAGACTTTCGAGTTTCCTTTGCGTAAACTTCATAATCTTCTCTAGACCCAGTATGTGTAGTTTGCAGTGCAAACTTATAAAACGAACCATTATAAATTGGATGAAACAATAACCATGCTAATTTTTTTCCTAGTTCTATACGCTTTTGTAACGTTTCAAATTGATAAACCGAAAACCCATACATTCTCCCTTCAATTGTTGGGAAGATAACTGCACTAATATGAAGTCTTTCTTGTACTTTAAAAAGTGCAGTATGGAATACATGTTTTTTAAAATATGTATTCTCAATGACTGGTTTTTGAATTTTATTTTGTTCATTTATAATAAGCGCTGTCATAAGTCTATTCGTATCTCTTCTTTCCCAGAAAAGTAACCATTCTTTTTCCATAAAAATTGATACGTTGAAGTATTGCAACAAATGAAAGAGAGGTGCATGTCTCTTCTTACTTTCCTCATACAATAATAGCTGAGGAAATGCATCTAAAAAAATAATCCAATTAGCCTGTTCGTACAGAAGAAATAAATGTTTTTTTACCGTTCTAGGTAAAACAGTAGCATAATATCTCCCTTCTAAATCAGTCATATTCCAGCCCGCATTTCTCGAAACCATACTCGCTAAAAAGGCCCACCTGATTTCACTATTTCTTAAATAATATTCTTGATAAGATTGTGTCCGAGAAATATTGTCCACATTAGCTATTTCTGTTTTCTTTTTAATATTGTGAATGATTGCTTTTTCTTCCTCTGTACAAAAATTTTTTTCTCGATTTTGTTTAATTTTCATATAATCATTCCATGTAAACATAAATAAGTCATCATACCTTTCATCAAAAAGGTCACATCTTTTTTCATTTTTTGATATAATCACCTTTGTAAGTAATTCTTAGCAAGTTGGGGGTGGACACACTATGACCATTCGTTACCCAAATGGAAAAAGGTATAATCAAGCTTCACAACCTCAAAAAACACCTATAAAAACACATACTTATAGTAATAGAGGTATGTCCCTTGAAGAGGAATTGAATGAAACAAATCAATATTACTTAACCCATAATATTGCATGTGTACATAAAAAGCCTACACCTCTTCAAATTGTAAAAGTAGATTACCCCGCTCGAAGTGCTGCAGTGGTAAAAGAAGCGTATTTTAAACAACCTTCTACAACAGATTACAACGGTGTATACAAAGGGAAATACATCGATTTTGAAGCAAAGGAAACCAAAAATAAAACTAGTTTCCCACTTCAAAACTTCCACCTTCATCAAATTGAACATATGAAGCAAGTCGTTGCTCATAATGGAATTGCATTTGTTATTATTAAATTTACACTTTTTGATGAATTTTATTTACTAGATGCAAAACATATTATTGCATTTTGGAATCGTCAAAATACTGGTGGACGCAAGTCGATTACGAAAGAAGAAATAGAAGAGCATGGATCCTTATTATCATGCGGTTATCACCCTCGGATTGACTATATCCGTGTACTAGACATGGTTTATTTTTCGTGATAGAGTCATCACTAAGGCTCTTTTTTCGACTTTTGGGGGAGAGAATGAAAGGTAGGAGAAAGTATAATGTCAGATAATTATCGTTCTCGTACAGAACGAAATCATGTGAAAAATCAAGAGAAAAAAACACATAAAGAAGAAAAACCAAAGAAAAAAGGCTCCTTTTTCAAGAAATTCCTTATAGGTTGTCTACTTCTTGGTATCGTTGGTCTTGTAGCCGGCGTTTCCGCTTTCTTTGTTATGGTAAAGGACGCTCCAAAATTAGACAAATCCAAACTTGTTAATCCTTTATCAACAAAGTTTCTCGATAAAAACGGAAATTTCTTCTATGAATACGGTGCTGAAAAACGAACACATGTTACTTATGATCAAATTCCAAAAGTAGTTGAAAATGCATTTCTTGCAACTGAGGATTCGCGTTTCTATGATCATAATGGAATTGATTTTAAACGAACTACAAAAGCAGTTATGGAAAATGTCACTGGTGGTTTCGGTTCCCAAGGTGGTAGTACGATTACACAGCAAGTCGTTAAAAACTACTTTCTAACGATGGACAAAACTGCTAAAAGAAAAGTGCAAGAATGGTACTTATCTTACAAATTAGAGCAACAATACTCTAAACATGAGATTTTAGAAATGTACTTAAATAAGATTAATTTAGGTAACCGTTCATACGGTATTGCGACAGCAGCGCAAAAATATTATGGTAAAGATTTAAAAGACTTGCAATTACATGAAGCTGCTATGCTCGCTGGTTTACCCCAAGGTCCAAACATTTATGATCCAACAAAAAAGGAAAATGTTGAACGAGCAACAAATCGTCGTAATGTCGTATTATCATTAATGAATCGACATGGTTATATAACAAAAGAAGAAATGAATAACGCCGTTAAGATTCCAGTAACTGAGGGCCTTCAACCGTCTTCAGAAGTAACTGAGATGAAGTATCAAGCATTTTTAGATGCAGTTGTAAAAGAAGTTGAAAAAGAATATCCTGATGTAAATATCGGTTCAGATGGTTTAACGATTCATACAACACTTGATCAAGATGCTCAAGATTACGCCGACAAAATTATGGATGGCAATCTTATTAAGTATCCGGACGATCAATTCCAAGGGTCATTCGTATTTATGGATACACAGTCTGGAGAAGTTCGAGCAATTGGTGCTGGACGTAAAGAAAGTAAGTCTACTTTCAAAGGTCATAATATGGCAACTGATTTAAAACGCCAAGTTGGTTCAACAATGAAACCAATTTTCGACTACGGTCCGGCAATTGAAAATTTACAATGGTCTACATACCATCAATTAAACGACTCAGAGTATACGTATTCCAATGGTAAGAAAATACAAAATGCAACAAAGAGTTACAAAGGTGACGTTTCACTACGTGAAGCTTTGAAAAAGTCATTAAACATTCCAGCTTTAAAGACAGCACAAACAGTTGGTCTTAATAAGTCAAAAGAATTTGCTGAAGGTTTAGGCATGACCTTTAAAGAAGGAAAAGTCTACGAATCAACAGCAATCGGTAGTAACGATAGTTCTCCATTAGAAGTAGCAGGTGCATATGCAACCTTTGGTAATAGTGGTAACTATAATAAACCACACTTCGTAAAAGAAGTAACCTTCCCGGACGGGAAAAAGAAAAGCTTTAAACCGAAAGAACATCGCGCAATGCAAGACTATACAGCTTATATGGTTACTGACGTTCTTCGTGACGTAGTAAAACCTGGTTCTGGTGGTACAGGTCCAACAGCATACGTTTCAGGTGTTGACGTAGCAGGTAAAACAGGAACACAAAACTTTGATGAATCAGTTCTTCAAAAATATGACATCCCAGCTGATGCAAACAGAGATAGCTGGTTTGCTGGATATACGCCACAATACACAATGGCTGTTTGGACCGGTTACGAAAAAGATGGTCCAAAAAATTATGTTAGCGATCGCTCCACTAGAATTGCACAGCAAATGTTCCAAGTAATGATGAGCAAATTCGCTACAGATAAATCACGCTTTGAACGTCCTTCTTCTGTACAAGAAATAAACGGAGAGTTATACGTAAAAGGTGCGAAAAAAGATGCAATTAAACAAATTAAAGTAGATGCTCCTAGTGGTCTGAATGTCACTTTTGATGGCGCTAGCACAGTTACACTAAACTGGTCTGGACCAGCAGAAGTTGATGCATATGCAGCCAGCTATAAAGCAACTGACGGTTCAAGTGGTAGCCTATCAATAAGTGGTACGACAGCTACTCTTGGTGGTATTAAACCAGGTGTTACTTACAGCTTCTCTGTAGTAGCGAAAAAAGGCACTGGAACAAGCCCAGCAGTTGGTGCATCCTTCACTGCGCCTGGCGGAACTCCAGATGCAAAAAAAGCTGAAGAAGAGGCTAAGAAAAAGGCCGATGAAGAAGCTAAGAAAAAAGCTGATGAGGAAGCCCAGAAAAAGGCTAATGAAGATAAAGTAAAACAAGACGAAGCTAAGAAAAAGGCTGAAGAAGAGGCTAAGAAACAACAAGAACAGCAACAGCAAGAACAACAACGTAAACAGCAAGAAGAAGCTCAAAAGAAAGCTGATGAGGAAGCTAGAAGGAAAGCTGAAGAAGAAGCTAAGAAAAAAGCTGAAGAAGAAGCTAAGAAGAAAGCTGAAGAAGAGGCCAAGAAAAAAGCTGAAGAAGAGGCTAAGAAACAACAAGAACAGCAACACCAAAATCCCGGAGGAGATACACCTCACGCAGACGGTGCTGTTGTTACAACAGAGTCCTAATATACAAAAAAGAAGTCCGTTTCTCTTAACGAGAAGCGGACTTCTTTTTTGTTATCATTTTCTTTACATACAGCTTTTCTATTTCGATATACAACTGCGCTAATTGAATATAAGAATGATAATTACTCGGTTTCTTTATAATGAATGAATATCTTTCCATAAAATTAACAGGTTGCACTTTTAATTTATTCGTATTTATTTGCATTTCATTCAAACTATGAACAGGTTGTTCATTTAGCCAATAGACAACCGATAACAAGTGAGCTGCAAAAAGAATCATTGGTCCCTCAGCCTCTTGCTTATTTCTATTTCGAAACAGTATAGCAATGTCTTCATGCTTATTTTTCCATACATTCAACATCACTGGAATGCTGTTTTCAATTTCCTTCCATGGCTCATACTGTCTTTCAATATCAAATATAAAGTAAGTATTTTGTATTATCTCTTCAAAAGAATTGTCTGTATGATACTTAATTAAATTTACACTTTCTTTAAAAAATGGTAAACAGTGAAATTCTTTCGGTATTTCTATAACTCGTTCCATCCTTTATTTCACCTTCATTCGCTTCTTTCCTTCACGACATACTTCTAACAGTCTGCATTCCTCACATTGCGGTCGTTGTGCTTTACAATGATAACGTCCAAAGAAAATCATACGATGATGTGTAACTCCCCACTCATCCATTGGTACTTTCTTCATTAATGTTTTTTCTACTTCTAACACAGAGTCTTTCCATCTACACATAGCTAATCGTTTACTCACTCGCTCCACATGTGTATCAACAGCAATTGCCGGAATTCCAAACGCTACGGAAACTACAACATTCGCTGTTTTCCTTCCTACACCTGGTAATTTCGTAAGTTCATCTCGATCGTTCGGTACTTCTCCATTATAGTCATCTAATAACATTCGGCATAATTTTTGAATGTTTTTTGCTTTATTTCTATACAATCCGATAGAGCGTATATCTTGTTGTAATTCTTCTAGAGAAACACTTAAATAATCTTCTGGTGTTTTATATTTTTGAAATAAATTTCTTGTCACTTTATTTACAAGTACATCCGTACATTGTGCAGATAACGCCACCGCGATTACAAGTTCAAATGGATTATCATGAACCAATTCACAATGTGCTTCTGGATACATATCCGCCATTGTGTCTAAACAATAACGGATTTGCGTTTTGTTAAGCATATTTTTCCTCCTATATTACTGCTCCAACCAATTATAAAAAGGCACTTTTCCAGTAAATTTCGTCTCTTGTTTTGTCATTTGTTGTGCCCTTTGTTGATTCGCTCTAAATTTTTGACCTTGATTTTGAGCCTGATCTACCGTTTTAATTCCATTCTTTTTCCACTCAAATAAAATACGATCAATATATCGGAAATTTAGTTTTCCACTCATTACAGCTTCTCTAAGAGCCGCTTGAATTAAATTTGGATGATGTTGATCTTGGTCCTCCCACATCCCTAACGTTTCACATTCGAACGGCGAAAGTGGTCTTCCAAATTCTTTTTCAAATACTGTATATAAATTTACTTGTAGCTGTTTTTTTTCTTTTTGCTCTTCCTCTATTGATTCATCCATTAAGAAATGTAATATTTTTTCCCATAACGGTTGTAAAGAATAACTTTCGCACATCATCGCTTCTGATCTTTGTCCACCTTCTAGTGATAAAAAACCTTTTTGAATCAACGCCTGAATTACTTCCATACATTTCATTTCCGTTATCGTCATCCGTTCAGAAATCTCTGAAGGAGTCGGAAACGAATTACCTGATTCTAAAAATGTGTGTACATGAAGTACAACCATAAATTCCGTCTCATTTAAACCTAATTTTTTATAATGCATCATAAGCAATTTTGGAATTGCAATGCTTCCCTGCTCAAACCACTGTAACATCATTTTCTTTTTCATCACCAAACACCTCGCTCTCTAGTATAACACACCTTTAGCTATTTCTTTTTGCCACAATCCGTCAAAAAAACCTCCCCATTAATAGGGAGGTTTTTTATATTACATGAATGAAATATAAAATTAAGCTTGCACTTTACTTTTCATAAATGTATGGATGCGCTCTAATGCTTTCTCTACTTGTTCAAGAGATGTCGCATATGATAAACGAACATTATTTGGAGCACCAAATCCTGTACCTGGTACAAGAGCCACTTTTTCCTCTTCTAATAGAGCTTTTGCCCAATCATCAACTGTTGCATATCCTGATAAAGCTACAGCTTCTTTTACGTTAGGGAATAAGTAAAATGCACCTTGCGGTTTAATACAAGTAAAGCCAGGAATTTGAATTAATTTATCATAAATGATGTTTAATCTCTCTTCAAAGGCTTGGCGCATTGTTTCCACAGGTTCTTGTGAGCCTGCGTATGCCGCAATTGCGCCGTATTGAGCGATTGAAGTAGGGTTTGACGTACTATGACTTGCTAAGTTCGTCATCGCTTTAATAAGTTGCTTATTTCCTGCAGCATATCCAATACGCCATCCTGTCATAGAATGAGATTTAGATACACCATTAATAATAAGTGTTTGTTCTTTTAATGCATTAGAAAGCTGGGCAATTGAAGTATATTCTACGCCACCATAAATTAATTTTTCATAAATTTCATCAGAAACGATTAAAATATCATGTTCTAAACATACTTCTCCAAGCTGTTGTAATTCTTCTTTGCTATAAATCATTCCTGTTGGATTGCTCGGTGAATTAATAATAACTGCTTTCGTTTTCTCTGTAATTGCCTCACGCAGCTGCTTTGCTGTAATTTTGTACTCATTGTCTTCTAAACCTTCTACATAAACCGGCTTACCGCCAGCAAGCTTTACTTGCTCTGGATAGCTTACCCAGTAAGGAGTTGGGATGATAACTTCATCTCCCTCATCAAGTAATACTTGGAATAATGTATATAATGCATGCTTTGCACCATTACATACAATAATTTCAGATGGATCATACGCAATACCTTGATCGCGAGTAAATTTCTTCACAATTTCTTGTTTTAACGATTGTAATCCACCTGTTGGTGTATACTTCGTATGCCCTTCTAACATCGCTTTATGTGCAGCATCCATAATATGCTCTGGTGTATTAAAGTCAGGTTCCCCTGCCCCTAATGCAATTACATCATGACCCTCTGCTTTTAATGCTTGTGCCTTTGCTGTAATTTCTAAAGTTGAAGACGGTGTTAAAGCAGCTACTCGCTTTGCTAATTTCATTTGTAGTTCCCCCTACATCTATTTTTCAATGCTATATCGTCTTAAAAATTTTCCATCTTTAAATTCAAGATAGTAATAACTATAACGATTGTCATCATCAATATATGTAACTTCCCATAGTGGTACATCATTTTCAAAGCCTAATTTCACTTTCATAATCTCTTTCGGCTTACTTTTTGATTCCTTACTTTCATTGCCGACTTGCTCTATTGTTCTTTGTATAGCCTCTTTTTCAGAAATACCTTCGCTCTTTTTCCTTACTACAGTATCCCCTTTTTTCTCAGGCACCCAAACGATAAGTTGTTCTCCCTTTTCATCTGTACCTTGCACGACTATATATGCAGATTTTCCGTTGTAATAATCAACAGATTTCACCTTTGTAAGCTTTGCTTTTTCTTTAGCAATTTCTACAAATTTCGACTCTTTTGGAATTTTCTTTCCCATCGCTTTATTATAAACATACGCCCCATATATTCCGCTAGCAACGATAACAATAATGATTGCAAAAATCCACTTTTTCATTGTATCACTACGTTCTGTAAATCGTAAATACAGCTGTTTCTTTATCTTTTTCGTCTAATGCTAGTCCGAACATGAGGTCCTGCTCTTTTAACGTACGATTTAAACTATCAACAATTTTATACAAATCCGACGAATATTTAATACGCGTCGTTGATAGTACTTCGATTTTCTTATCCATGAAAAAACTCCTCCGTTACACAAAAATTTCTAATTATAGAAGAACGCAATGCGGTTACAATAAGAGTACATTCTTTACAACCCCTGCTTCATCACCCATCTATTATAGCAGGACATGTACAGCAAAAAAAGGTTTCAAGTCGAAAACCAACACATTTTGTATACAAGAAGTAAGAAAAATAAAATTCCTCCTACCCACATTTTTTACGCCTGAAGTTTATAAGTACTTCAGGCGTATTTTTCTTCCATTTTTATTCATTTAATGGTTCTTCTAATTGTACTAACAATTCTTCTAATGGTCCTTCATAAAGAGGTACGTTAGGGATCGATTGTAGAAATCGTTTTCCATAGGAAGAACTCGTCAAACGACGATCTAACACTACTACCGTTCCTGTATCTGTATTCGTTCGAATTAAGCGGCCGAATCCTTGTTTGAAACGTAATATTGCTTGTGGGAGCGCTAATTTAGCGAATACATCTTCACCTTGATTTTTTAGCCACTCACCTTTCGCTTCCATCATCGGCTGATGAGGAGGTGTAAATGGTAGACGGACTATAACAAGACAACTTAAGGCATCTCCAGGAATATCTATTCCTTCCCAGAAACTGCTCGTCCCTAATAAAATTGATTTGTCGAACTCTTGAAACTTTCGAATTAAGCGGCTTCGACTTCTATTATTCACACTTTGGGTGAGTAATAAATAACCCTCTAATTCATCATTATTTTTTAAATTCGCATACGCTTCTTTTAACATTTCATACGAAGTGAATAAAACGAGCATTCTGCCTTTTGTGGCTTTTGCTATCTTTGCAATATGTTCCGATACAGATTCAATATATCGCTCATTACTTACTTGCTTAATAAAAGGTACATCCGTTGAAACCATTAATTTCATCTGTTCATCATAACGAAATGGTGACGGAACCTTTAAAGTATTTGGAGCGAAATCATGTAAACCAAGTTCCTCTTTTATATAATCAAACGTATCGTTAACTGTTAGTGTTGCGGATGTAAAAATAACACTCTTTTTTTCTGTTAAAAATTCATCAGCAAATCTTTCACCAATATGGACAGGCTGTGCGTATAGAACTGTTGAATGAATCGTCCCTTTCGTTTCAGTCTCCATCCAAGTTACATACGAATTCTTTTCTAATACGAGTAACTGTAATGATTCTGCCATCTTTCTCAGCAACTCAATTAAATGCATAAATTCACCTGTTACAACATGCATCTCCCATTCTAACTTACTTTGCAATATATCCACTTGCTTCTCAAGAGCAGTTACTACCCTTCTTAATTCATATATAAAACGATTTGTTAATTCGACGATACTATCCCACAACTTACCTTTTTCTAGTTCTGCGTTATACCTATAGATGAGCGGCATATTATTCGTTCCTTGCTCTTGCTTTGTTTGTTTAAATATAAAAGTACGTAACATTTGGAAGAGTTCATCCGCATCAAACTTAAGTTCCTTCAAACTATAACTTATCATACGGAAAGTTGAACGAGATGCTTGCTCTGATTTTTTCATCATTTTATATACTTTGGAGAGTACATCTTCTGTTTCTAGCGTCCCAAGACGAGATATAACCAATTGAAAATACATACAAGAGAACTGTTCACCCAATGTTCTACTCGCAGCTTCTTCAATATGGTGAGCTTCATCAAAAATAATATGTTCGCATGAAGCAAACAACGGTTCTTCACTTGAAAAATCTTGAAATAATAACGCATGATTTGTAATAACGATATCTGCAAATAAAGCTTTATTCTTCGCTCGCTGATAAAAACAACGACTAAACCAATTACTTTGCATACCACCTGGACTATAGGCATCGCTACAAATACGATTCCAAAGTAACTTTCCGCCCTCAGGAATATTTAATTCGTCTCGATCACCTGTTTCAGTTTGCAATAGCCAAACTAAAATCTTCGCCTTCGTAAGTGCCATATCATAATTTTTTTCTTCCTCTTGCAAAGCATACTCAAATTTATGTAAGCATAAATAATGCTTTCTTCCTTTTAGAAGAGCTGCCTCAAATGAAAATGGCATTATTTTTTGTAATAACGGAATTTCTTTTTCTAATATTTGTTGTTGGAGTTGTACCGTTTGTGTACTTATAATGACAGGTTCTTCTTTTCTCTTTGCAAAATAAAGACTAGGAAGCAAATAAGCAAGAGTCTTTCCTGTTCCTGTACCCGCTTCAATTAGTGAAAAACGAGAATCTCTTAACGCCGTATATATCTCTTTCATCATCAGTTGTTGACTTTCTCTTCTTTCAAACTTTGGCATATGTGATTCCAATTTATCCATCGTTTTATTCAAGAAAGCATCAAACTTTGATGAACACGTTTCTCCAAGGTTTAAGGAATAGTTCCGCTTTTTCAGCGCAATATTTCGATGTATTTCATACTCCGCTATATCTTCTTTACCGTGCATTACTTTCTTTAAAATATTTTCAGAAAGCACATCAGCTATATCGCTTTGGAACACATCACTTAATTCATAAAGCGATTGCAACGTGACAAGTGGTAACTTTTCAATTTCATTTAAAAATTGTAAAAATAATTCCGCTGTTGCAAGAGCATCACTATCCGCACGATGTGGTTGATCGTGCTCTAGTTCATGCTTCTTAGCTAAATCACGTAATTTATAACTATCGGCTGTCGGCAAAAGAATTTGAGCCAATTCAACCGTGTCGATTTTCGGACAATGTATTTCTGTATATCCAGCTTGCCTTAATTCTTCATTTAAAAAATTCCAATCAAAGTGAACATTATGCGCAACGAAAGCCGCACCTTGTAATAGCTCAACAATCATCGGGGCTACATCTTGAAATAACGGGGCTTGTTTTACAAGACTTTCATCAATCCCTGTTAATTCTGTAATAAATGGTGGGATCTCTCTCTTTGGGTTAACAAAAGACGAAAAAATCTCCAATATCTCTCCATCTTCTACTACAACAGCTGCAATTTGGGTAATTTTATCCTTCCCATCTTTCCAGGAGTTCCCTGTCGTCTCTAAATCAACAACGACATAACGCTTACTCATATATGTAACACCTCAATTTCTTACCTTTCAAACAACAATAATTTATATAATGTTACTATACCACGTTTTATCTCATCTTAATGAAAAGATGCACAAAAAAGCTATCTCCGCAATGGAGATAGCCTTTCTACTTATAATATCGTACCCGCTTTTTCAGCACCTAACATTTCAATAATTTGATTATTATCGTCTAATACTGCAATTTTTGGTTCTTGTTTATGAATCTCTTCTTCCGTAACTAGCCCATAACAAATAATAATTACTTTGTCCCCTGGTTGTACAAGCCTTGCCGCAGCACCGTTTAAACAAACAACACCACTACCGCGTTCCCCTTTAATAACGTATGTCTCTAAGCGAGCACCATTATTATTATTTACAATTTGGACTTTTTCGTTTTCTACAATATTTACTGCATCCATTAAGTCTTCATCAATTGTAATACTACCTACATAATTTAAATTTGCCTCCGTTACAGTTGCACGATGTAACTTTGCTCTCATCATTGTGCGAAACATAGATGCTCCCCCTTATTTAACTGTTAATGTTATATTGTCAATTAATCTTACATTTTCAAACTTAACTGCAATAGCTAAAATGATTCTTCCTTTGACTTTCTCTACCATTGTTAATGACGGATATGCATATAAATCTGCATAATCTACAGTGCCTTTCGTATGCGTCTCAATATACTCTTTCACAAGATTTGTAATGATTTCGGGATTACGTTCACCTGCCTCAATTCTTTCTTTCGCTATACATAGGCTGCGGTATAAATGAAGAGCTTCTTCACGTTCATCTTGTGATAGGTACACGTTACGAGAACTTTTCGCTAAACCATCTTCTTCCCTTACAATATCAACTGGTACGATTGTAACTGGAATATTGAAATCAGTTACAAACCCTTCAATTACTGCAACTTGTTGAGCATCTTTCATACCGAAATAAGCACGCTTTGGCAGCGTAATATTAAATAGTTTCATTAGTACAGTTGCAACACCAGCAAAATGACCAGGTCTTTGTTGACCGCATAATACGTCCGTGCGCTTCACAACTTCTACCGTTGTTGTTTGTTCTGCTGGATACATTTCTTCTACACTCGGATAAAATAAATAATCTACACCGTTTTCTTTTGCTACATTTTCATCTCTATCAATATCACGAGGATATCGATCTAAATCTTCATTTGGGCCAAATTGTAGTGGGTTTACAAATACACTTAAAACTACAGTTTCATTTTCTTCTCTTGCCTTACGTAATAAAGTAGCATGGCCTTCATGTAAATAACCCATTGTTGGAACAAAACCAATACTCTTTCCACTTGCACGAAGTTCGCTCGTAATTTGCTGCATCTCTTGCACTGTAGTTACGATTTTCATTATTGTTTTCCTCCATATAACGCTAAGCATTCTTCCTCTTTCATTGTGAACGAATGTTTTTCTTCAGGAAATTGCCTTGTCTTTACTTCAGTAACATATTGTGAAATCCCACGCACAATCTCCTCTTGAACAGACGTATATTGCTTCACAAATTTCGGAACACGATTTACGCCGTATGAGATAAGATCATGATAAACAAGCACTTGCCCATCTACTTTTTGTCCTGCGCCAATCCCAATTGTCGGTATTGTTAGTTGCTCTGAAATAAGTTCTGCTAACTGCATTGGTACACATTCTAACACAAGCGCTATTGCACCAGCTTCTTCACATTTCTTTGCATCTTCTATTAATTTTTTTGCACTCTCCGCATCTTTTCCTTGCACTTTATATCCACCCAACACTCCTACAGATTGAGGGGTTAAACCTAAATGCGCTACAACAGGAATTCCTGCGTTCGTCAAATATTGAATCGTCGATATAACTTCTCCAGCACCTTCTACCTTCAGTGCGTGTGCCCCGCTCTCTTGAACGATGCGGCGTGCATTCACCATCGTTTCTTGTAATGATACGTGATACGACATAAATGGCATATCAGTTACAATAAACGTCTCTTTCGCTCCGCGGCGTACAGCTTTCGTATGATGAATCATATCCTCTACTGTTACAGGTACTGTTGAATCGTATCCGAGTACAACCATTCCAAGAGAATCTCCAACTAGAATCATATCAACTTCAGCTTCTTCTGCTAATTTAGCAGATGGATAATCATACGCCGTTAGCATTGTAATCGGCTCACCTTGCTCTTTCATCTTCAAAAAATCTGTTTTTGTTTTCAAAAACTACTCCTCCTTTATGCAGGAGAGAGGAGATGGCCGAAATCATATAAAAAAACCCCTCTGGCCATAAAAGGGCAGAAGGGTTGTGTGTTAGTCGGCATTATTCATCCCTCTGTCCCAGTCCGTTATTGGATCAAGGCAGAATCCAAGTTATTATTTTTCGTATGACTTCGAATCATGGTGCAGTTCGCTCTGATACTGCCCACATTCGAACTAATTATAGCAAACTACAAAAAGGAATTACTACATTTTTTCGAAAAAATAATTTTTTATTCTTATTACGGTATATGAAATTTAACACGAGAGTATATATGCTATACAGTTTTTATGGATAATTCAATCCTGAAAAGATACATGTTTTTTCAACGCATGTTAAAAAAGTCCAAGTTGATTTTTTCTGTAATCAATTTAACTATATAGTATAACTCTTAAACTAATGATGCAGGTTAATTGAGGAAAGTACTTAACAAAGGAGAATTGCAGATGAAAAGAATTTATTATCATGTTACAAATTCAACTCAAAACTATTGAAATAAAAAGAAGTTCCAAAAGAGGAACTTCTTTTACTTAATTTCGATATCTGCAGAATGAATATGATGTACTTTCCCCTCATGATCCTCCAGAAGTAATACACCATCCTCTGTGATTCCTTTTGCTAACCCCGTAATTGTCTCTCTCATCGTTCGAGCGGTAATTTCTTTCCCGATGCTCACAGCGTAACTTTCCCAAAGAATTTTAATGACAGAGAAACCATTTTGTAAATATTCTTCATATAATTTTTCTAGTTGTAAATAGATTTGTTGCATAAGTTCTGCACGAACAATCGGCTTACCTGATTCAATCGCTAATGAAGTAGCGATGTGCTGAATTTCTTCATCAAAATGTTCTTGCTTTTGATTCGCATTAATACCGATGCCCATAATGACAGCATTAATTTTATCAGGATCCGCTTGCATTTCTGTTAATATACCTACAGCCTTTTTACCTTGAATTAAAATATCATTTGGCCATTTTATTCCTACGTTTACACCTGTACATTTTTCAATTGCCTGTGCAACACTAACAGCCGCTAACAAAGTAAGTTGCGGTGCATGATGAACTGGGATTGACGGGCGTAAAATAATACTCATCCAAATCCCTGTTCCTTTTGGTGAATGCCATTTTCTGCTTAAACGACCTCTTCCCGCTGTTTGTTCTTCTGCTACAACGACAGTTCCTTCTTCTGCACCTTCATAAGCAAGTTTTGCTGCAATGTGCTGCGTTGATTCAACAGTTTCTTCAAAATACACTGTTCTACCAATCCGCTTCGTTTGTAGCCCTAACTGAATTTCATTAGCAGTCACTTTGTCTGGCTTACTTGCAATTCGGTAACCTAATCGGCGCACAGCTTCAAGTTCATATCCCTCACTCCGCAGATCCTCCATATGTTTCCACACAGCAGTTCTTGAACAACCAAGTTTATCACTAATTGTTTGGCCGGATACAAACTCGCCATCCGCTTCAGAAAAAACTTGCAATAACTGCTTTCTTATAGTAGATTGCATGCTTGCAGCCACTCCCTTATACGCTCTTTCTCATTAACTACGTTTCCTTGTACGATTGCTTCTTCGATTTTCTGAAGCATTTCAGCAACCCACGGACCAGGCTTTTTGTTTGCCCAGTTTAATAAATCATTACCAGTCACATTCATTTCTTGACGTTCCTGGATTGGCAATGCATGAAACATTAATTGTACTCGTTCAACAGATGTAGGGTCATAGCTTTCAATCATCGCTTCATATACTCTCTCTGCCATTTCAGCGATATGAATTCCCGTTTTATAAAGAAGGACTGTATCCCAATCCTTCTCCTTTCTAGTACGAATTGCCAATAAAACTGCAACAATATCTTTTATTTTTTTATTCGAAAACTTCCATTGACGTAAAAAGACAGATGGATGTTCTTCTCCGATACAATATAAGAAAAATGCCCACGCCTCAATATCCGTTTCGAAAGAATCCCATTTATACTGCGTAGCTTTTAACAGTCTCTCTTCTGACATTTGTAAATATGGCAAATGAGAAAATAGCTTCGTCTCTACTAATTCTTTGAGACCTTTCACACAATATGTACCAGTTAACAGTTTCTCAAACTCTACTGTAATACGCTCAATTGCTATATGTTCTAGCAAATGCCCATGCGTTTCAATCGCTTGCTTCGTTTTCATTTCTAATGAAAAACCTAACGTGCTTACAAACCGAATACCACGCATCATTCGCAGGGCATCTTCTTGAAAACGATCCGCAGCATTTCCAACTGTCACAATTTCTCTCTGTTGAATGGCTTCCTGTCCAGCAAATAAATCAACCATTTTGCCTTCTTCTGTCATAGCAATTGCATTCATCGTGAAATCACGACGTTTTAAATCCTCTTCTAATGAACGAACAAATTGAACACTACTAGGTCTTCGAAAATCTTCATATTCGCTTTCTGTTCGAAAAGTAGTTACCTCATAAGGCTCACCATTTTCTACAACAATTACAGTTCCATGCTCAAGACCAACAGGAACATTTCTTGGGAATATAGCCATCACTTCTTCTGGTAGAGCAGATGTCGCAATATCAATATCTCCAATCGGCCTATCGATAATAAGATCTCGTACGCTCCCACCAACAAAGTAAGCCTCATGTCCTTGTTGCTTTAATGTCTCAATAATAGAACTAGCTTTTTTAAATCTTTCCATTTTTGTCATCCCTTAGTACGTCATAGTAAATCGTTTCATATTGTGAAACAATTTTTTCTGAGCGAAATTGCTCATAAACACTTTCTCTTGCTCGTTCTCCCATATTACGGTGAAGTTCCTCGTCCTTTAATAGCTGAATAGCTTGATTTGCCACTCCTGTTGTATCGCCAACTTCACATAAATATCCTGTTTCCCCGTGTTGAATAACCTCTGGAATACCTCCAACCCGCGTTCCGATACAAGGTACACCACACGCCATTGCTTCTAATAAAACAAGACCAAAACTTTCCTTCTCTGATAGAAGCAACATTAAATCACTCATCGCAAGTAGTTCTGCAACATTATCTTGCTTCCCTAGGAATAAAACGCGATCTTCAATATGTAAATTCTTCACTATCTGTAAAATCGTACAGAATTCTGGTCCGTCTCCAACAAGAAGCAACTTCGCATCTACTTCTTTAACAATTTTAGCAAATGCCTGAACAACATCCTGCACACGTTTCACTTTACGGAAATTCGAAATATGAATAAGTACTTTTTCACTCTCACTTATACCGTATTCTTTCTTTAATTGAGACATATTACGCTTGAAATATACACGTTCGTCTATAAAGTTATATACCGTTTGAATTTCTTTACTTGGTTTTACAAGCTCATGTGTTTCGTTAATTAATGAATGCGAGACAGCAGTGACAACATCCGATTGCTCAATACCAAAACGAATTAAATTATTTAACGAAGGGTCGGAACCTAACACAGTAATATCTGTTCCATGTAAGGTTGTAACAATTTTAATACGCTCTCCGATCATTTGTTTTGCTAAATATGCACAAATTGCATGTGGTATTGCGTAATGCACATGTAAAATGTCTAAGTTTTCTCTTTGTGCAACCTCGGCCATTTTACTTGCTAACGCTAAATCGTATGGTGGATATTGAAATACAGAGTATTGATTTACCGTCACTTCATGAAAATAAATGTTTGGATATACTTTATTTAACCGGAATGGTAAACCCGATGTAATAAAGTGAATTTCATGCCCACGTTCCGCCAATTGCTTTCCTAATTCTGTTCCAACAACTCCAGAACCACCTACAGAAGGATAACATGTAATACCTATTTTTAATTTCATTTACATCCCCCTAATAAATCAGCATGTAATAAAACCGGTTTCTTACTCATAAATCCCTCGGCATACAAGACTCCAACTTCTTTTCCAAACATCTTCTCACGAGCGATTACAGTTTCAACGTAACCTTCTGTTAACGGTGTCTTAACACCATCGCTCCCTGTTGAAAACTGACTTTCATACGCTTCTAATGCTTCCACCTTTATAGAGAGGTACTCACTTATATCTATACAAAAATTCGGTTTATGAAAACCATTAATCATATAATTATAAAAAGACTCCACACGATGTGGTGAAAGTTCCGGCATATATTTACGGATTCCTGCTGAAAAAATAGCCTCTTCCACAAGCTTTGCACAATTTGCATGATCTGGATGGCGATCTTCATAGTACGGTGCAAAAACTAGTTTTGGTTTATATGTACGGATCACCTTGACAATTTCACGTATATACTCTTCTTTCATATACAAACCACGGTCTGGCATCGCTAAATTCAGCCTCGTTTTTACTCCCATTATACGAGCTGCAACCTTCGCTTCTTCTTTTCTCAACTCTATCGTTCCATTTGAAGAAAGATCAGCTTCTGTTAAATCACAAATACCTACTTCATACCCTTGCTTTGTATATTTAGCGATGGTACCAGCCATGCCGATTTCAACATCATCGGCATGAGCACCAAACGCTAATATATGTAATCCACTCATAATTGTTCCCCTCATTTTCTTAACTTACGATAATCTAAATCTCCTCGCTCTAATGCGTGCATTAACATTTCAGCACTTGCCATATTCGTTGCAAGTGGAATCGCATATACATCACATAAACGAAGCAATGCATTCACATCCGGTTCATGCGGCTGTGCTGTTAATGGATCGCGGAAGAAAATCACCATATCTAAATCGTTCTTTGCAATCATTGCACCAATTTCTTGATCTCCACCAAGAGGGCCAGATTGATATCTTGTTACAACTAATCCAGTCGCTTCCATAATACGAAGCCCTGTCGTTCCTGTTGCAAATAATTCATGTTGTTCAAAAATTGGTTTATATGCGTATGCAAACGAAACCATATCATTTTTCTTTTTGTCATGTGCGATTAAGGCAATTTTCATCCGTTGTCTCCCCTTTAGTCGATAATATTTTCTAAACCGTACACAAGATGATCAAGGTTCATTACTGTCTCAATTGATAGTTTTACACCTGACATAAATGATGCACGATTGAATGAATCATGACGAACTGTTAACATTTGTCCATCTCCACCGAACATTACTTCTTGGTGTGCAATAAGCCCTGGCAAACGTACACTATGAATGTGAATACCGTCTACATTTGCACCACGTGCACCTGCTAGTTGCTCTACTTCTTTTGGATGACCTTGCTGCTTTGATTCACGATTTTGACGAATTAACTCTACCGTTTTTACAGCTGTACCAGATGGTGCGTCTAATTTTTGATCATGATGTAATTCAATTACCTCAACATCTTGGAAATATTTCGCTGCCATTTGTGAGAATTTCATCATAAGAACTGCACCAATTGCAAAGTTTGGAGCAATAATTGTTCCTACTGCTTTTTCTTTTGCATTCTCTGTTAAACGTGCCAATTCTTCTTCTGTAAATCCAGTTGTACCAATAACCGAACGAAGTCCACGCTCAACTGCAAGTGTAACGTGTTGTTTCCCCACTTCTGGTGTTGTTAAATCTAACAACACATCTGCTTCTACTTCATCTAAACAAGTATGTAAATCAGCGTAAATCGGTGCATGTAATGCTGGCATGCCAGGTAAATCAGAAATCTTCTCACCACCATGCTTATAATCCACTGCTGCTACTAAATTAAAATGTTCCGTTCTTTCCATAAGAAGAACTGCTTCATGTCCCATACGTCCTCTTGGTCCGGCGATAATTACTTTAATTTCTTTCATTATTCTTTCTCTCCCTCATCAATACGTGTCCAGCGATCTTTATCACGTGTATTAAATTTATTCATTACAATGTTATGTGCTGTCTCTAAATCAATATTTAAACTATTTGCCATACAAATCATAACAAATAATACATCTCCAAGCTCTTCTTCAATACTTCTTTCTTTTTCAGTTGTTTTCTTCGGTTTCTCACCATAATAATGATTTACCTCTCTTGCAAGCTCTCCCATTTCTTCCGTTAAACGAGCCATCATTGCAAGCGGACTGAAATAACCTTCTTTAAACTGACCAATATATGCATCTACTTCTTTCTGCATATCTTTCATCGTTTTTGCTTCCATACTATTCACCTCTAATCCTTCCTCTTTCATGTTAGCCAATTCATCGCGATTTGACAAATATTATTCCCCGCCAAACACCTATTTGCGACCCATTTTTGGATAGACTATAATAAAGTGAAACTTCTTTTGCGTTTTTTTGCAAAAGATTAGTTGAACTAATCGGGTTCCTACGGCTGGTTCGCCTTTCTTCAGAGCTTTATCTCCTACCAGCCGTTGGTACGGGGTAAAGTGAAACTTCTTTTGCGCTTTTTGCAAAAGATTAGTTGAACTAATCGAGTTCCTACGGCTGGTTTGCCCCTCTTCTTTGCTTCATCTCCTATCAGCCGTTAGAGCGGGATAAAGTGAAACCTTCTTTTGTGCTTTTCACAAAAGATCAGCC
The DNA here is from genome assembly GCF_001816185.2 of Bacillus sp. RZ2MS9. Lineage (NCBI taxonomy): Bacteria > Bacillati > Bacillota > Bacilli > Caryophanales > Bacillaceae > Bacillus > Bacillus sp. RZ2MS9. Next base: position 1,552,460 of record NZ_CP049978.1, on the reverse strand, counting down.
CACATCAATCAAGTTCTTACTATTTTCACTAGCAACTAGAAATTACTTATTATTATGTTTTACTGTTTCAGCGGAGCAATGCAATCATTACATAATTAGGGGGATTTCTATATGACATCAAAATTGAAGATGCGAAATATTATTTTTATTTTAATCGGTTCCGCTATATTTTCTTTCGGTATTGTCAATATCAATATTGAAAACCACCTTGCAGAGGGTGGGTTTACTGGTATTACACTATTATTGTATTTTTTATTTAAGTTTGATCCTTCCTACTCAAACTTAATTTTAAATATCCCTATATTTTTTATTGGTTGGAGGTTACTTGGCAGAACGACATTTTTATATACATTAATTGGCACCTTTAGCGTATCTTTATTTCTATGGATTTTCCAGCGTTACGAAGTACTCAACTTACATTTAAACTTGCAAAATGATATGACACTCGCAGCTTTATTCGCCGGGGCATTTATCGGTATCGGCCTTGGAATAATATTTAAATATGGCGGGACTACTGGCGGTGTAGATATTATCGCACGACTAGCTCACAAATATGTTGGCTGGAGTATGGGGAAAACAATGTTTATGTTTGATGCTGTCGTTATCGTAGTCTCTATTCTTACCTATTTATCATACCGCGAGGGCATGTATACGCTAGTTGCTGTTTTTATCGGTGCTAAAGTCATTGATTTTATGCAAGAAGGAGCTTATGCTGCCAAAGGAGCGACTATTATCTCAGAGAAAAACGATGAAATTGCTGCCAAAATTTTATCTGAAATGGAGCGCGGAGCAACCTTTTTAAAAGCTGTTGGATCGTATACAAAAGTGGAACGTAACGTATTGTATTGCGTTGTTGCTAAAAATGAAATCGTGAAATTAAAGAATATCATTACTTCTGTAGATCCTCATGCTTTTGTCGCTGTAAGTGATGTACATGATGTAGTTGGTGAAGGATTTACGTTAGATGAAAATAAAAACCCTTTACATAATTAAATGTAACTAGAAAAGCGCCTTAGCTTTTCTAGTTTTTTATTACAAGTCTTTTAAGCTTCTCAAAATCCTCATGAATAAGCTCCAATAAACTCCGATTATAAAAAATGGAAGCTGGATGAAAAGTCGGAAAAACATGATATTCTTTCTCTGACCATGTAAACTCTGCACTTTGCATATCCTTTAATTTTTGAATGGGCTGTTTTAATAATTGCCCGTGTACATCTGTGATTTTTTTATTTTTTCCTGTTAAACGTTGAAGACCGATATTTCCAAGCGTGACGATAAGCTTCGGATGTATTTTCTCTAATTCATAATCTAACAAAGGCGCATGGGCAACTATTTCTCCCCGATTTGGCGTTCTATTATACTTTTTTTGTATGATTTCACCATTTCTTTCTTTTTTCTCTCGCCATTTATAAGGTCTACTTCGAACAGCGCTCGTAATATATACTTCTTCCCTTGTAACATCAATACGCTCTAAAAAATCCATTAATTGTTTTCCCGCCCTCCCGCTAAACGGAATCCCATTATGAATTTCTGTTTCACCAGGCGCTTCTCCTAACAACATAAATTTGGGATTTTCAGGACCTTGTCCACTTAAAAAACCTTCTAGTTGATAAGGAGCACTGCGCTCTTGCACTTGTTTTACTAAATGATCTGGATATTTCATTTCCCCCCACCGCCTTTCCGCATTACTTCTATTATTTCTATTTGCAATACATTATATAATTCAATCCATACAACAAAAAAAGACTATCAAAATTGATAGTCTTTAGTCGTCGCTACGCTGCATACCAGTATACATTAATACGAGACGTAATAATTCAAATACCGCTACAGCTGCAGCTGCTACATATGTTAATGCTGCCGCATTTAATACTTTACGAGCTTGCCCATATTCATCTGTTGATACAATACCTAACGCTTCAATTTGTTGCATTGCGCGCTTTGACGCATCAAACTCAACTGGCAATGTAACGAGCTGGAACACAACACCTGCTGCCATTAAAATGATACCTAATAACAACAAACCAGACATTTGTGCAAATATACCGATTAGGACGAAAATCCAAGACATATTCGAACCAAAGTTTGCAACTGGCACTAACGAATGACGAACGCGCATAAATTTATAATCTTTTGCATCTTGAATTGCGTGTCCTACTTCGTGTGCTGCAACTGCTGTACCAGCAACTGAATGTCCATAATAGTTATCTGTTGATAATCGAACCGTCTTAGCGGTTGGATCATAATGGTCTGATAAATGACCTGGTGTTTCTTCTACAGCTACGTTGTATAATCCATTTTCATCTAAAATTTTTCGAGCCACTTCCGCTCCTGTCATACCTGATGTTGAATAAACTTGTGAATACTTGCTATAGGCACTACGTACTCTTGACTGTGCATACAACGGTATGATCATTATGATCGCGAAGTAAATTAAATAAAACATCATGAACCTCCATTGAAGTTTTAATTATAGTACTTCTCATTCTATTTTCTTCTGCCACTATTGTCAATGAATAAACCTTACAATCCATATCTTTATTTATTGCATTATCTATTTTTAGAATGTACATTACTTTTTCTTTTTTCTCTTTCTCCTTTATACTTTCTCCATCCAACATAAGTTAATGTGAAGAAAATAAGTCCCCCAGTAATTGTCATAAACCAAATGAGAGAGGGTGCAATTTCATCTTTTTTTACTGTGTGAAATATCTTTTGCAAATCCCCTTTAATAATCCCTAATTGCATTTGGCCGCCTTTCGTTTTTAACATAACGTTACGAAATTCATCTAAATAAGATAAATGAACATTTACACGCTGAACCTCGTTTTCTGGCAAAGCAATCATTAAGCTTGGATAAATAATATTGAATTCATTTAAAAACGTATTTAACGTTTGTTGAAACTGCCCAGCATCTTCTTTTTCCATCGCTTTTTCCATTTGAGAAAAGGCATCCATTACTTTCCTTTCTCTTTCCATCCAAAGTGGTTGATATTTCGATACTTGTGCATCAACAGCAAGTTGTAATGCCAGCACATTATCAATTTTAGCTTGCTTACCTAAACCTTCTTCAGAGAGCGATTGTTGCGCCTTATCGTAAGCTAAAGAAATAACTCTAACTTGATCTGGTGTTACTTCCTGCTTCTTTTCATTCCCCTTTATTAAAAATCGCTCCGAGAAATGTTGTAATACTTGTACCGCTTTTTCATCTTCATTACGCTTCACTAACTGTAACGAGTCGTCTAACAACCCTGTTAGCTCATTCCACTCTTCAGCATATATACGTAACGGAAACATTATAATTAGAAATGCTATCAATCCAATTAATGTTCTCTTCATCCCGGTCCCCCCTATAACTACTAGTACAAAATATGTTAATTTGGACAAGAATAGAACAGAACTAGACCGAAAAATATATTATCATTTTACAAAGAAAAAAATTCTCTTTAAGCAGAGAATTTTTTCTGTGACATCCTTTTCTTTTTTACGAAATATCGATATAAACTGTAACAAAGTATACTACCACCTAAAATGAATAATAAAATAGCACACGCAGCATGCATAAAGAACTCTTCTGGTAACATTAATATAATTGGATCTTTTTCAGGATCAAAAACCCAATAATCATTACTAAATAAAAGTTTATGGAATAATACAAAACTCTTTTCAAAATTAATAGCAATTGGTAACATAAGCGCTATCGGAAAAATGATTGTTAAAATCGATCCATGCAGTAAAAACTTTTCATTTTTCTTTTTTAATAAATAAATTCCGCCTATCACTGCAATCATAATTGTCGCATACATCACATATTGAATCTTTACTAAAATATTTTTAACATCTACAAAATGAATACGGCCATTTGTGGACATATCTAATGTTGGCAAATGTAATGCTCCGTCATAAAACGGGGATAAATATGTAATAAGCACATCGTAATTTCTTTTAATTTCATCCTTCGTCATATCCGCTAAATCAGGAATATTTAAAAAATCAATTTCAAAATAATACAGCCATTTTCCATAGACAACTGCCGTTGTTGCGAGTGCAAAAATAGAAAATGCTATGCTATATGAAACAACTAAAGTAATCAATCGATCCAATATTTTTGTACCACTCTTATTTTTCTCCATGTTCTCCCCCTAAATGTTCTAACCATCATAAAGAAAATTGTTTCCTTTGCTCACGTAAGCAACAATAATATGTAATACATAGTACAGCAATACTTAACCAAAACGTAAAATAACCAATTTCCTCTACAAACAAATGCATAATTCCATATCGCGGCATTTGCCAAAATAAATAATCAATTGCATCGTTATGCAACGTCCACACAGCTGCTACTATAAAATGCCATTTTTTTATACGATAGAATGGAGCATATAAAAATCCTTGCACTGCCATCGCGAAGTGCGAAAGCATTAACATGTAGCCCATAAGGCCAATAGGCCCTTTTACGTAAATCATAATCCCGTTTACAACAACAGCCCAAATACCATATTTTATTAAAGTTACAATCGCTAACGCTTCTATTAATCCCCAGTTTCTCTTTGCCAAAAAAGCAATTAAAACAAAGACAAAAAAGAGACTCGCCATAGGACTATCTGGTACAAACGGCCAAAATATAGGTGACGTTTCTTTCAATTGATTTCCGTACCATATAAATCCGTAAATTGTACCTAATATGTTAACAATTAATAAAAATAATAATACCGAGCGTTGTCTTAACATTGCATACAAGTACACCAATCCGTATGTCCAACACCTTTCAAGCAAAGTAATTCATTCATTAAATCCTACTCTATTATAACAAACTTCATCCAACTAAATAGAAAAGCTGACTACAAATTTTGTAGTCAGCTTTTTATTATTTTTTATTATACTTTGCAACGAATTCCGAAAGCTTCTTCAGTTCCTCATCCGTACCTTTAAATACACCTTTAGGCATTGAACCTTTTCCCTCTTTCGCAATTTTAGCAATTTCTTCTGGCTTTAAAGTTAAGTTTTGCAGTGCCGGTGCTGCTGCCCCGCCTTGTAAATTGTCACCATGACATGTTAAACAAGTATTTTTTTGCATTAATTTATAGCCATCATCATTTTTATCAACTGGCGCTGTTTTTACAATTGCTCCTTGTTTTTTTGCAGCTTCCCAGTCGTGGTGTGCTACAGATTCCCAAGTTAAAAAGATAATCGATGCAATTGCTAAAAGCATAAATCCAGTTGCCACAGGACGCTTCAATGGACGTCTTTCTGGACCTCGATCAAGAAATGGAGCTAACAGTAATGCTCCAAACGCAATCCCTGGCATAATAAATGCTCCAATTACAGTAAATGAACCGGAAGCATAAGAATACTTTAATAACTGATACAAGAATAAGAAATACCAATCTGGAAGTGGTATATATCCAGCATCTGTTGGGTCCGCCATTCTCTCAAGCGGCGACGGATGCGCCACTGTTAAACATAAATAACCGATTAAAAAAACTGCACCAACCATCCATTCTTTTAACAAGAAGTTCGGCCAAAATGCTTCTGTTTTCCCTGGGTATTCAGAATAGTCTTTTGGAATATTTGGTTTCCGAGCTACTGGTACCCGAGAGTCTCCTACAAACTTCATCCCTTTGCCGCGATGCATAATCTCCCTCCTTTAGTTCTTTCCCCTTTAATTTAGCAATCTCTTATAGTGGACCGGAAATACCTTGTTTGCGAATCATGATGAAGTGGAAGGCCATTAAACCTAGAAGTGCTGCTGGTAAGAAGAAGACGTGAATAGCAAAGAAGCGAGTTAATGTTTGAGCGCCAACAATTTCGGAATGACCAGCGAGTAATGTTTTAATATAAGGACCAATGAGCGGTGTTTGCTCTGCAATTTGAATCCCTACTTTTGTAGCAAATAAAGCTTTCATATCCCACGGCAATAAATATCCGGTAAAACCAAGACCTAACATAACAAAGAAAATAAGAACACCAACAATCCAATTTAACTCACGGGGCTTTTTATACGCACCTTGGAAGAAAACTCTGAGTGTATGTAAAAACATCATTACAATTACGAGACTAGCACCCCAGTGGTGCATACCACGAACAATTTGCCCATAAGCAACTTCATTTTGTAAATAGTAAACTGATTCCCAAGCATTTTTAATATCAGGCACATAATACATCGTCAAAAACATTCCAGATAAAATTTGAATTACAGTAACGAAAAAGGTAAGTCCTCCAAAGCAATAGACGAATGCAGAAAAGTGATGTGCCGGGTTTACATGTTCAGGTACTTCATGATCAGCGATATCACGCCATATTGGTGTAATATCCAATCTTTCATCCACCCAATCATAAATTTTATTTAACATCTACTTTGCACCCCCTCTTGGCTTCGCTTTTCCTAGATACAGCGTTCCATCTTTCACTTTAGACTCGTACACATCAAGCGGAGCAAGGGGTGGCGTACCTTTAATGTTAATCCCATCTTTTGTATAACGCCCCCCGTGACATGGGCAAAAGAATTGATTCGGATGTGCTTTGTCCGAATTCCAGTTAACTGTACATCCTAAATGTTTACATACTGGAGAGAACGCAACAATGTCTCCGCTTTCATCTTTATGAACCCAAGCCGATTTTGGTTCTTCAGACTTGTACCAACCATCAACCTGCTTCACTTTAAAATCGAAACGCTTCGGCTCTGTTGTAATATCCTTTACTTGCGCAACAGCAACCATATCTGTTCCCGCTTCTTTTCTTAACACCGGATCAAGCGCAAATCGCGTCATCGGCATTAAAATACCGGCAGCCATAAAGCCTCCTACCCCTGTGAGTGTGTAATTTAAAAATTGTCTTCTTGACACGCGATGTTCTTTGTCGCTCACGAAAATTTCCCCCCTCTATCAGAAATTGTCCCCTCGTGATAAATTATATAAAAAATAAAAACTAGGACACTATCATGATATAATACGCTCATGCACAGGTCAATATCATACTACTCATAATAATAAGAACTTTCTGTTTATTGCGAGTTTCCCCATTTCTCTTCCAACATCACCATTATATTTTTTATATGCGCATGAATAACTTCTCTTTTTGCTTGATCACTAAATTGTTCTAACGCTAATGAAGGAAACCAAAATAAATCTCCCTGTAACTCTTGCATATCCTCTTTCCATGAAAAATCACTTGTAACATAAGCAATATGCTTAAAACCTTCACTTCGTAAATGATTTGTCCATTCTTGCAAACGACCTTTTTCATTCTTTTGACTTTCTACCAAATACGTAAACGCAGGCAGTAAAAGCACTCTTCCTTTATACTCTCTTTCCAATTCCGTGCTCAACAATTCGATAAATTCACCTTGTTCTACAACCATTTTCATTTCTTTTGCTGCCGAAATTGATAACAGCGGTATTACTCCTGTATCAACATACTCTCTTGCTTGCTCAAACTGTTCTACATCTTTTACAATCCACTTCAAATCCCTTCCCTCCTTCACTTGCAAATGACAGAACTTTCACTTTATATATATTAAACCACACTAAAAGAGGTAAAAAAAGAAAAACTACCCAATATAGGTAGTTTTTCTTTATAAAAGTCTGAAATTTGTAAAAATTAATTAATCCAAATAAATTCTATAAAGTCTTTAACTCTGCCGTTAATCTATGAAACGCTTCCTTATCCTGCTTATCTAACGCTTCATCAATTTGTTTCAAAAGGCGTTCTCTCCTAAACGAAAATACACTTTCTTCCAAAAACCTTTCTGCAAGTAAACGATCTTTTTCATTTACTTCAATATGCTTTGGTAGATATGGGTTTTCTTCTAATACAGCTACATAATTCGCATTTTGAAACGATGATTTAAAGTTGAGTTGAATATAAATATCCTCATCTCGATTTAAACGAATATCATGAAACGATTTTTCAGCATCTGTTGTCATAACATTTTGTTTAAAAAAGTGAAACGGTGTGTCTTTCACACAATTCGCTGACATCACTAAGCCACGCGGACAATATTTTGCATGCTCTACGAAGTGGACTTTATGCATCAATTGGTCGTGACTCATTAAATAATTCAGAATCCATACACATTCACGCTGTTTCAGTTGGTAATTATTCAAAAACCATTTTACAAAATCCTTCTTCTCGTTTACAGAAACAGGGGTATTCATAGCAATTAAGTCCCTCCTCTGTCTTTCTCTTTTCTTTTTAGATTCAAGAAGCGGCATTCAGTTTCCTTCCAACTTATGAAAAATCCTCTAAATTATATAACAATTCTTCAATATGAATTTGTGTCGGGTCTAGTTGTAATAACTGGGTAAATACTTCTTTCGCCTCTTTTCGTTTTCCTTCTTCCAATAAGAAATAACCGTACTCTTCTAAGAAGTCTGGATGATTCTTAAAAGAAGTATATGCACTTTCATAGTGTTTTAATGCATCCGAATACATTTCTAATTGTTTTTTTGCATACGCAAGATCCCAAAGTAGTTGTGTATCTGGTTCTCCACTATCAATAGCACGCTCTACAATTGCAATTAACTCTTCGTACTTTTCTTGTTCTTTTAAGATATATGCATATTTTAATGTTGCACCTAAATGCCCTGGATCTAACTCAAGCGCTTTTTGAAGAACTTCCTCTGCTTCTACTATTTTCCCTAATTTCGCCGCAATGTTCGCTAACTCTACATAAAATGGAACTGAAAGCTCATCTACTTTAATTCCTTCATGAAGCGTTTCATAGCTTTCTTGAAGCATTCCTTCTTTTTCATAGCTTTTCGCTAAATACATGTACAGTGATGCGTACTCAGGGTCTAATTCTTTTAGTTCTTGCCAAGCACCAATTGCTCTCTGATATTCTTCACCTTGGTATAATGTAAAGGCATATCCAAATAATGAGTGAATATCTTTTTGTTCCTCTAGGCCTGCTTCATAATAAGAAATCGCTTCTTCCCAGTTTCCGATCGCGCTTAACGTTTCTGCGAGGCGAAGTGCGATCACAACACCACCCATTACTTTATGTTCCGCTAATAGCGATTCATAATAAGTAATTGCCTTTTGTTCTTCACCTTTACTACTATATAATTCTGCTAACCCAAACGTAATAACAGGTTCATCAGGCATCATTTCTTTCGCCTTTAATAGTTTTTGCTCTGCTACATCATCAAAACCTTGCATTTGGAATAAATCTGCAACAAGTAATAACGATTGAACATATAAATCGTCATTTTCTGGAATATCATGAAGCACTTCAATCGCTTCATCTTCTTTATCTAGATCAATATATAATTCTGCTAAAAATACAGTGAATTCACTTTCTTCTGGATACAGTAAACGTAAGTCTTCAGTAATTGCTAATGCCTCATCTGTAAATCCAAGCGTATGATAGTAACGAGCGATATCATACTTCTCTTCATCATTCGCAATTTTTAATTGTTCTTTTAATAATTGTAATCCTTTTTCCGCTTCACCATTTTCAATATATGAAACAGCTTGTTCAAACTTTTGCATAAACGTCTCCTTTAATTCTAAAAAATATTCTCTTCTGTTCATTTATCATAAGCAACTCACTGTTAGAACGCAACCTTTAGAATGAGCATACTTCTTCTTATACTTCTTCTTACAGAGTAGTTAATTGTTCAAAAGGTTCGGATATGACACCGATACCTTACCATCATCTTCTATTGTACCGCTTTCTTTTATGACCGTGCAAATAACTTCTCTCACTAATTATCGAGCCATACAAACCGTGGTTTACAGAATAACTTAATTAGCAGTCTTCAACCTTTATTTTGAATGCGATAAAAAAGGCTCCTATACTAGGAGCCTTCACAATCTCTTAAGAATATGTTTCTTCTTTCTGTACTTGCTCATTTACAAGCTCTTTCAGCAACTCTATAATTTCATCATTTTCTTCCTTCAAACCGACAGTAATACGAATACCATCATCGATACCAAATGCAGCACCAGAACGAACGATATATCCTTTTTTCATTAATCGTTCGAAAGCTTCATTACCCGGTATACCAAGTTTTAAGAAAATGAAATTTGTTTGAGATGGATAATAGAATACGTTATATTCTTTACAAAATGCATAATACTGATTTAAACCTTCAGCATTCTTTTGCACACAATCTTGTAAAAAGGCTTGATCTTCTAATGCAGCGAGTGCTACAGATTGGGCTACAGTTGATGTATTGAATGGTAACCTAGCTACTTCTAGCTGTCCGATTAACTTCGCATCCCCAATCGCATATCCGATACGAAAAGCAGCTAAACCATATGCTTTTGAAAACGTGCGTAAAACCATAAGATTTTCATACTTTTCAAGAAGTGGTAATGTTTGCGGATAGTCTTCTGCTTCCGCGTATTCATAATATGCTTCGTCCATAATAACGAGAGCCGACTTAGGAACTGATTCTAAAAATGAAAGTAATTTTTGTTTCTCAACATATGTACCTGTTGGATTATTCGGATTACAAATCCATACAATTTTCGTTTTCTCATCTACTTGCTCTAGCATTGCATCTAAATCGTGAATACCATCTTTAAGTGATACTTCACGAACTTCTGCTCCTTCAATAACAGCATGGTGATGATATTGTGAAAACGTAGGATTCGCCATTACAACGTTTGTTCCTTCATGTAATAACGCTCGGCTAATCATTTGAATGACTTCATCTAATCCACTACCAAATAGTAGTTGTTCTGCTTTTACACCTAAATGTTTCGCTACTTTTGTCCGAAGTTCAAAGGCATATCCATCTGGATAAAGGGCATATTGGCTCGCTAAAGAAGTTAATGCTTCTGTCACACGTGCTGAACAACCGAATGGATTTTCGTTGGATGCTAATTTCACAATTTTTGATAAACCATATTCTCTTTTTACTTCTTCAATGTTTTTCCCAGGCACATACGCTCTCAAAGTTAACAATTGCTCTTTCACTCTCATTTTTCTTCCCCCAGTCATTTCATTCAATTTGATTACAATACGGTTATAGCCCCTTACTGTAATCTTTTGTCATAACCGTCACTATTACGAGAATACCTCTAAATGAGCACTTCACAGCACTTCGCTATCATTTTAAACCATATCTTTTTGAAATGCCTCTAACGCAATATGAACAGTCTCATCTGAAATAGATACGACATTCACTACCCCATATTCCTGCATAAGCACCATATGAATTGCTCCTGCATTTGCTTTCTTATCTTGTTTCATCAATTGAACGAGGCGCTCTACATTCAAATCTCTTGGCATTTTTGGATAGCCGTATTTCAAGAACCACTGCTTCATATCTTCATAAGCAAGATCAACCTTGTACACTTGCTCACTTAAAAATATGGCGAATAACATTCCAACCGCTACACCGTCACCGTGAGTAATATTTCCATACCCTAGCTCTTTTTCAAGAGCATGTCCTAACGTATGTCCAAAGTTCAAATGAGCACGTACACCCTTCTCTGTTTCATCTTGTGACACAACATTTGCCTTTACAGGAATCGCCTTCGTTAATATATGGATTAACTTCTCATCATGAAGATCCGCTAATGTTTGCACTTCTTCTTTTAACCAATGGTATAGCTCCACATCACCGATAAGAGCATGCTTTATCACCTCTGCATAACCTGAACGCCACTCTTTTTCAGGAAGAGACTGTAAAAACGGTGTATGATATACAACTGCTTCTGGCTGATGGAATGCACCAATCATATTTTTACCTAACGGATGGTTAATCGCTACTTTCCCACCCACTGCGCTATCGTGCGCTAATAAAGTTGTCGGAACCTGCACAAAGCGAATACCACGCATAAACGATGCAGCAACAAAACCAGCTAAATCTCCAATCATTCCGCCTCCAAGTGCAAGAATTAAAGAATTTCTATCTAATTTATTTTCAAGAGCTGACGTATGAGCCGCATAGAAATTTTCGAAAGACTTCTCTTTTTCGCCACTTGGTACAACAAACGAAAACACGTGCTGCTCTACTTGTAATGCATCGATAACTGTCTGTAAATGTAGTGATGCAACAGCTTCATCTGAAATGATCATTACGTTAGATACCGCTGGCTGCATATTTTGAACGATCGTTGTTAAGTTTGACAACGCTTCTTTACCAACATGTACATCATATTCTTTTGATTTCGTTTGAATATGTATGTTTCCCATTAAAATCCCCTCGCATATTCATTATGTTTCTCAATATTTTCACGAATTAGTTCCATACGATCTAATCCGAATTGTTCTATTAAAGCTGTCGCTAATTCCCAAGCCACAACCGCTTCTGCAACGACACTAGCTGCTGGCACTGCACAACTATCTGAACGTTCAATACTCGCTGTAAAAGGCTCTTTCGTATCAATATCTACACTTTGAAGAGGTTTATAAAGTGTAGGTATCGGTTTCATCACACCGCGCACAACAATTGGCATTCCAGTCGTCATACCGCCTTCTAGTCCACCTGCATTATTTGTTCTTCGTGTATATCCATGCTCCTCATCCCACAGAATTTCATCATGAACTTCACTTCCTGGTCTATGCGCTGCTTCAAAACCAATTCCAATCTCGACACCTTTAAAAGCATTAATACTCATAATTGCAGCTACTAATTTCGCATCCAGTTTTCGATCATAATGCACGTAGCTACCTACTCCAATTGGCATCCCTTCCACAATTACTTCAACGATTCCACCAATTGAATCACCATTTGCTTTCGCATCATCAATCGCTTTCATCATTTGGTTACCAGCTTCTTCATCTAAGCAACGTACAGGAGATGCTTCTGTAATACTCTTTAATTCTTCAATTGAACTATACGTAATCTCCTTAGCTTGTACACCGCCAATTTCAATTACATGGCCCGCCACTTTAATACCAAGTTCTGCTAACACCTTTTTAGCAACCGCACCAGCAGCAACACGCACCGTCGTTTCGCGCGCTGACGAACGTTCCAGTACATTCCTCATATCTCTATGACCATATTTAATCGCACCATTTAAATCAGCATGCCCAGGCCTTGGTTTTGTCACTTTCCTTTTCATCTCTTTTTCTTCTTGCTCAGTTAAAGGCTCCGCCCCCATAATTTTTGTCCAGTGTGCAAAATCACGATTTTCAACAACAAGTGCAATAGGGGAACCTAATGTTTCTCCATGTCTAACACCACTTAAAATTTGCACTTGATCCGTTTCAATTTGCATGCGTCTACCGCGCCCATATCCCTTTTGCCTTCTAGCTAACTCTTCGTTTATATCATCTGCTACTAAAGACAATCCTGCCGGAACACCTTCTATAATCGTTGTAAGTTGTGGACCATGAGATTCACCAGCTGTAATATATCGCATACGTTATTCCTCTTTTCGTATATGTATTTATCTCACTATATTAACTTTTATCATTCTAAAAATATTAAAGAAATTATATCATAAATCGACCATTTTCTTATTCTATATTTCCGATAGGCCTAATTTAAATATCAACATATCATAACAGCTCAAACTTCGTAACTAACTGAAAATAAAAAAAGTGCAAGAAGAATACCCCTATTCTCCTTGCACTTTTTACTATTATCACAGTGATTAAAGCGTTTACAAATTATTTCAAAATAATTAGTAAATCCATTCATTCATTAATTTTGAGTAGTCAACTAATTCTTCTTCTTTAAAGAAAATAGCAATCTCGCGCTCTGCGCTTTCTAAAGAATCAGAACCATGGATAATGTTTTTCGCAACAGTTACACCGAAATCTCCACGAATTGTTCCAGGAGCTGCTTCATGTGGTCTTGTTTTCCCCATCATGTTACGCGCTGTATCTACTACACCTTCACCTTGCCATACCATTGCGAACACAGGTCCAGATGTAATAAAGTCTACTAACTCACCAAAGAAAGGTTTTTCCTTATGCTCAGCGTAGTGTTGTCCAGCAATTTCCGGAGTGACTTGCATTAATTTTGCACCAACTAATTGAAAGCCTTTTTTCTCAAAACGAGCTACAATTTCCCCAATGAAGGCACGTTGTACACCGTCTGGTTTTACCATTAGAAATGTTTTTTCCATAAAAAATCTCTCCACTTCTGAATTATGTATGTAATTGTATATCCCCACACACATATTATCACCCTTATCACAATTGTGCAATAGTTTTGAAATAGAGAGATTATTTTATTTTTTAGAATAAACATTAAAATTTTCGTTTTCCAATATACTTTGCAACATTTTGTAATGCGTACTTTGCTTTTCCACGTGGAAGTGGTTTTATTATTTCTAAAGCTTTATGTAAATAACGTTCACTAAACGCAAATGCTTGATCAATTGCTGTACTATTTTTTACAGCATCAATAATTTCTTGCATTTCACTTGCTGTTGAATTTTCATGTACAGATGTGATTTTCTGACGAAGTACTGGATCTTCCATCGCATATAAAGCAGGAAGTGTAATATTCCCTTGTAGTAAATCTCCGCCAGCAGGCTTTCCAAGTTTCTCTTCTGTGGAAACGAAGTCTAAAATGTCATCAATAATTTGATAAGACATCCCTACAAAATACCCATACCAAAATAGACGATTTACCGTATCACGATTAGCACCAGCAGCAATCGCTCCCAATTGACAACTCGCGGCAATTAACAATGCTGTTTTTCGCTTTATTCTTCTTAAATACGTTCTTAAATTTTGGTCATAATTGTATTTATCTTTAATTTGTTCAATTTCACCTTTACAGACTTCTAAAATAGTATGTGATAACGCTTGATGCGCCTCTGGAATTTCGATATTTGTTATACATTCAAGAGACTTAGCGAACAGATAGTCCCCTGTATACATCGCAATACGATCTCCCCATTTCGCATTCACAGTCGCACTGCCGCGTCGTAAAAATGCAGCATCAATAACATCATCGTGAACAAGAGAAGCCATATGAATAAGTTCTAACGCAACAGCAACATGCTTAATCGCATCTAACTTATAATCTCCAAATTTCCCTGCAAGCAACACAAATACAGGACGAATTCGTTTCCCACCAGCTTCAATAAGCTGTAATGCTGCCTCTTCTACTAATGGCTGTTCAGAAGCAACTGTCTTTTTTAATTCTTTTTCTATCACATTAATATCCGATCGTAAAAAAGAGTACATAAGTTGTAACTTCATATTGTTCACCTTAACCTAAAACTTCTTTTTTCTATTTTGATTCTGGTTTAATACCTAAATGCATCGCTGCTACCCCAAAAGTAAATGGTTTCACTTGCACACGTTCAAGTCCAGCTTGCTCAAACATTTGAGCCAATTCTTTCATCCCTGGGAACGTACTAGCAGATTCTTGAAGCCATGAATATTCTTTATAACTTTTCGCAAACATCTTTCCAAATAACGGCATGATATATTTAAAGTATAAAATATACCCTTGTCGAAAACCAATCATTGTTGGTTGAGATGTTTCTAAACAGATTACTTTTCCACCTGGTTTTACTACACGTGTCATTTCTTTTAATACGTGCATATAATCCGGTACGTTACGTAAACCAAACCCAATCGTCACATAATCAAACGTGTTATCTTCAAACGGAAGTTCCATTGCATTCCCATGTAGAAGTTCTACTTGTTTTAATTGTAACGCCTCTACCTTTTGCTTACCGACAGATAACATATTTTCACTGAAATCTAAGCCAACAACCTTTCCTTGTTCACCTACAGCTCCAGCTAGCGCAATTGTCCAATCTGCGGTTCCACAGCATACATCAAGCGCTTGACTACCTGGTTGTACATCCATAATTCGCATCGTTTCTTTACGCCACGCTTTATGTCTTTGAAAACTAATTACAGAATTCATCACATCGTATTTATCAGAAATCTTTTCAAATACGTCATGTACTCTTTCTTCTTTTGATTGTTGCATGCTCGTACCTTCTTCCAATGTAAAATTGCTTATGTCTTCTATTTATTCCTTAACACAGAATTTATTTCATTTATGTCTGTGTGATTTTCTAAAAATTGTTTTTCTTTCTTTCTCAATTCCTTCATCCAACCAATAATCACTACTTCTGCTTTATCCCCTAAAGCATCTTGCATAGCTTGAAAAACAGGTGAATGTTGCTTATCAGCATACAATTGAATTTCTTTTTGAAGGCGATTTCCACCTAATACGTATGTGATAAATGGCTTCCAATGTGATAAATGAAAATGATCACATGTTTTTTGAAGGAGCGCAGACTCAATCGTTACTACGCTTTTCATTATGTCATCCGTCGTTTCATGCGCTTTTTGGTATAACATAATTTTGTGTTCATTTATCTCTTTAATTCCTTCAGCAAGTGCACGAATTAAAACAATATCACGATTCATAGACAATAAATAATAATATAGTCCACTATAGTAATCGCCTGCAAGTACTGTTA
The DNA here is from genome assembly GCF_001816185.2 of Bacillus sp. RZ2MS9. Classification (NCBI taxonomy): domain Bacteria; kingdom Bacillati; phylum Bacillota; class Bacilli; order Caryophanales; family Bacillaceae; genus Bacillus; species Bacillus sp. RZ2MS9. Next base: position 1,536,095 of record NZ_CP049978.1, on the reverse strand, counting down.
ATTGACGACATTTATGGAATTCAATCTCTTCCTCGCCTGCTTTATTTGATACCCTTTCATGCGTATCAAGCGCAATTTGTACAAGCATAATTGTTACTACGTAATGCTCAATTTGTTCTATATGTAAGTTTGCACTCTTTAAAGCACCATATAACAATGCTATCTTTTCTTCATCAATAAATGGTTCTTCAATATAGTTTATAAAGTAAGGATGGCGTAATTTCTCCATCAATTTTTCTTTTATACCCGCATACCCTCCGTAGATGTCACACACAAAAAATCACCCTTGTTTTCTAATTCATAAAACTTATTATAACACATACACTCTATTTTCTATAACCAAAACTTGGCTACACCTGCCATTCATGTAAGCAATCTTTCTAATCTCACTCTGTCTAGTTAAAACTATATCATTTATTTACTAAAAAAAAAAAGAAAAGCAGTTTCCCGCTTTTCTTTACTTCGTTTTAATAAACGATAAAATTTCACTGCGCGCTGCAGCATCATTTTCAAGCACACCACGCACTGCTGTCGTTACTGTTTTCGCACCTGGTTTTTTTACACCACGCATCGTCATACACATATGTTCTGCTTCTACTACTACCATTACACCATGAGGCTCTAGTACTTCCATAATAGAGTTCGCTACTGTTGATGTAATACGTTCTTGCAGTTGTGGGCGACGTGCAATTGTATCTACGGTACGAGCTAATTTACTTAACCCTGTCACCTTTCCACCTTGCGGAATATATGCAACGTGAGCAACTCCATAGAATGGAACTAAATGATGCTCACACATCGAATAAAATGGTATATCTTTTACTAGTACAAGCTCTTCGTGATCTTCTCCGAATACTTTATGCAAATGCTCTTTCGGATCTTCATGCATACCTGAGAACACTTCTGCGTACATTTTTGCAACACGCTTTGGTGTATCAAGTACTCCCTCACGATTTGGGTCATCCCCAATCGCCTCTAAAATAAGGCGTACTGCATGTTCAATTTGTTCTAAATTAACTTTTGCCATCCGCTAGCCCTCCCGAAAACCTAAAAGTGATACGAACACATTCTAGCATATTTATGTTTTTAAAAGCAAAAAGAAGAGTTCCCAAAAAGGAAACTCTTCTTCCCTGTTAATATGTAAGGATTATTTAACCGCATCTTTTAACGCTTTACCAGGTTTGAATGCAGGTACTTTACTTGCAGCGATTTCAATCTCCTCACCTGTTTGTGGGTTACGACCTTTACGAGCCGCACGCTCACGAACTTCGAAGTTACCGAATCCGATCAGTTGTACTTTATCACCTTGTTTTAAAGCTTCTAAGATAGAATCAAAAACAGCGTCTACTGCTTTTGTTGCGTCCTTTTTAGAAAGGGAACTTGCTTCTGCAACAGCATTGATTAAATCTGTCTTGTTCATGCCATTCACCTCCTCCCAAAGATAAGACTGTATAATGATCATAAAATGAGTCTTACTTTCATTTGTAGGCAATTTTTGCAAATTCTATACTACAAAGATGTAGATAAATCATTATCAACGCCTATATTATACGATTCTCCTTTATAATTCAATATTTTTAAGGAAATTGTTACTCTGAAAATGTGAAAATCTGATGAAACTTGACAATTTACAACAATGTATTAGATAATGACTGTTTATTTTTCTATTTTATAATCAAAAAAACAAAAAATCCCTCTACAGTGAGAGGGATTTTTTCTTATAGTATAATCGCAATTAATCCGCCAGATCCTTCATTAATAATTCTTTCTAGCGTTTCTTTTAATTTATATCTAGCATTTTCTGGCATTAAAGATAATTTCGCCTGAATTCCTTCTCGAACAATCGAGCTAAGTGAACGTCCAAATATATCAGAATTCCAAATTGATAACGGGTCATCTTCAAAATCTTGCATTAAATAACGAACTAATTCTTCACTTTGCTTTTCAGTACCAATAATCGGCTCAAACGTTGACTCTACATCTACTTTAATCATATGAATAGATGGCGCTACCGCTTTTAACTTCACACCAAACCTTGAACCGTGACGAATAATTTCTGGCTCATCTAAGCTCATATCCGCTAATGCAGGCGCTGCTACACCATATCCTGTTTGCTTAACCATACGCAGTGCATCCGCCACTTGATCGTACTCTATTTTCGCATGAGATAAATCGAGCATAAGCTTTAATAAATGATCTTTCCCTCGAATTTCTACTCCTACTACTTCTTTTAAAATCTGATCATATAATTCATCTGGCGCATATAAATCAATCTCCGCCACACCTTGCCCCATATCAATGCCCGCTAGGCTCGCTCGATCAATAAATTCATATTGACTAAACTGCCAAACAACGCGATCCACATCACGAAGACGTTTTATATCCTTCACAGTTTCTTGAACTGCTTCTTGATAACTTTGACGCAACCAATGCCCTTCATTTAGCACCATTACCCAGCTTGGAAGGTTCACATTCACTTCTAATACAGGGAATTCAAATAGCGCTTCACGAAGTACATTATATACATCTGTTTCTCTTAAACTCTCCACACTCATTGCAATAACCGGGATATCATATTCTTCTGATAAACTTTGGCGTAATTGCTCTGTATCTGGATGATACGGCTGTACCGTATTAATTATCATAATGAAAGGTTTTCCTACTTCTTTCAACTCATTTACAACGCGTTCTTCTGCCTCTATATAATCTCTTCTTGGAATTTCACCAATTGTTCCATCTGTTGTAATTACAACACCAATTGTTGAATGTTCTTGAATTACTTTACGCGTGCCGATTTCTGCAGCTTCATGGAATGGAATAGGTTCTTCATACCAAGGGGTATTAATCATGCGCGGGCCATTCTCATCTTCATAGCCCTTCGCTCCAGGAACCGTATATCCAACACAATCTACTAATCGAATATTCACTTCAAGTCCTTCATCTACTTCGATAGAAACCGCTTGGTTTGGAACAAACTTCGGTTCCGTCGTCATAATTGTACGACCAGCAGCACTTTGAGGCAATTCATCCTGCGCTCTTTGACGGTCAGACTCATTCTCAATGTTTGGAATAACTACAAGTTCCATAAATTTTTTAATGAATGTTGATTTCCCTGTTCGAACAGCTCCTACAACTCCAAAATAAATATCACCGCCTGTTCGTTCTGCAATATCTTTAAAAATATCTACCTTTTCCAAGTGATTCCCTCCCTCAAAATTTTTGGGAATAATTCCGCGTTTATAGTCAACTAATACCTTCTCTAACGTTGCCTATAATATCTGATATAATATAATGGTATTCTAGAAGTTCGGACAATATATCATATAATTTTGTCCAATTTCATATGACTATTAAAAAATATCTTTTGTTTGCATCGTAAGTTGTATAACATAAAAAACCTTTCTTGTAGAACTTATTCACTAAAAGAAAGGTTCATGACTTATCATTTTAAAAAAATTGGTTCTCCGTCCTTTACTGTGTACGGTAAAGAATAAGCTGGTACAAACGGGGATCCTTTTGAAAGTATATTTCGAATATCTTCTCCCTCCGCAAACTGCCCTTCATTTTTTTTCAAAGCGTCATATAAGTCAATTCTATAATCAACAAAAACTTCTCCTTTTTCATTAATTACAAAAGGAAGTCCTTTACCAGAATATGGGCTTGTCACTTGTGGCACATCTTTATATCCTAGTTTTTTGAAATCCAATTCATATACACCATCTGAAATTACTTTTTTAAAAGGTGGATATTGATGTTCATCACGATATATCCTAAGCTTTAAAGATAGTTCCTGAATTTGTTCAGCCATCCTAACATCAATTAACTTTACTGTTGGATTTGTTTCAACGTCTATTAATACGTATTGATATACTCCTCCACTTTCATACGCATTCCCTGGCGCTTCTTGTATGTAACGCGGGGCAATCTGTTGAAAATCGATCGGATACTTTTGATAAATAGGTGTACTCATATCCCTCGTCTTAATTGGCAATATCCCATCATTTTGCTCCTTAAATGTCACAACAGCTTTTTGAACAACCTGTAGCTGATCTTCATAAGGAACCGCATTTTGCTTCATATTTTCTTTCGGATACAGACACCCCGTTAAAAGGCTCATACAACAAAATATTAAAATAATATGTAATTTTTTCACTAGCATCACCTTTTCATACTAATCTAATTTGCTCTGTATGTAGTATTTTCGAGACCATTCCATTTACTGCTGTACAGGTCCACTAAATACAACAAGAAAAATAACAATTCCTGACACAATCATAAGGGTGTACGCTACTAACGCTGTAATCCCTTTCAAAAATTTATTCTTTATTTTATGTCTACTTAATAAAATAAAACTTACTGCAAAAAACATAAATCCAATTGCCCCTAAAGCTAACCACATTTTCATAAGCCCTTCTGACATATACACACCCCTTTTTATTAATCTATTTTTATACTATTTTAACAAATTAAAATCTTTAAACAAATACAAAAAGAACATTTTACTACAAATTGCGAATATATAACTTTAATCAATAGGTTTTCCAGCATTTCTCACCAATCTAGACAAAAATAAAACCGAAGCGATTGTATCTCTCGCTTCGGTTGACCAAATATGCCCAAAAACAGCTCTATTCCCATTCTTTCATGGCTATCATATGCAATCTACAAACTCTTTGTTTCTCATAATTTATTTTTTAAACATTTTGCTTAACGAGCCAAAATCTGTTGGCATATTATTATTAATAATCGCTTTTACAATTTGATCCTCTTGCTCTTTCGGCACTTCACGTCCCGCCATAAGAGCCACTTGATGAATTAATTGACGAAGTACAGTTTCATCACGTAAATTCGCATTTTGCACGGATGATGCTAATTTAAAAATATCCTCTTTATTTACTTTCGCTTCCTTCTCAATATTATTAAAAATGTTATTATCCATTCTTTTCACCCTCTCCTCAAGTTACTCTTCATCCTATGCAAAAATGAAAAAATGGTGAAAAGACCCAAAAAATAAAAAAAGCGACAGAAGTACAAATGTACTTCTGTCGCTTTTCTTTACAGTAAATCAGGTATAGCTTCCACTTCATGTTTTCGAACACGTCCCATCAATGAGCCTACCGCATCTTTTACGTTATTCCCATTGAACAGCACGTCATATAAAGCAGCTGTAATCGGCATTTCAACTTCCATTTTCTCTGCCAATTCATGAGCAGCTTTCGTTGTTCTTACACCTTCCACAACCATACCCATGCTTTCTAACACTTCTTCTAAAGAGTGTCCTTTTCCAAGCATATTTCCAGCGCGCCAATTTCGGCTATGAACACTTGTACAAGTTACAATTAAGTCTCCCATACCAGTTAGACCAGCAAACGTTAACGGATTCCCGCCCATTTTTCTTCCTAAACGAGCAATCTCTGTTAAACCACGTGTCATCAATGCCGCCTTTGCATTATCACCTAATCCAAGACCATCAGTTATACCAGCAGCTAATGCGATAATATTTTTTAACGCACCACCAAGTTCAACTCCAACGATATCTGGATTTGTGTATACACGGAAATAACTATTCATAAATAAATCTTGTACTTCCTCAGCCGCTTCCATACGCTTTGCTGCAGACGTAACTGTTGTCGCTTGTCGTAAACCGACTTCTTCAGCATGACTCGGTCCAGACAGTACAACAACATCTTTAATTAAGTGCTCTGGAATTTCTTCCTCAATCACTTCCGAAATACGTTTTGACGTACCAGGTTCAATTCCTTTGCTCGCATGAATCCAAGTAATTGGTTCAGTAACAATTTCTTTCATCTCTTGTAATACATCTCTGTACGCTTTCGTTGGTACTACTAGCAGTACTATATTTACATCTACTAATGCTTCTTCTAAAGAAGAGTAGGCTACGATTGTGCTTGGCAATGTAATGCCTGGGAGATATCGACCATTCTCATGTTTCGTATTAATTTCATCCATAAGTTCTGGGCGATTTCCCCAAATACGTACATCATGTCCATTGTCAGCTAATACCATCGCTAACGCTGTTCCCCAGCTACCTGCTCCTACTACTGTGATTTTTGTCATAAAATCACATCCTCTCCATTAGTCTCTTGCTCTAGCGATAATGTGAATCGGCGTTCCTACGAAGCCAAATGATTCACGTAAGCGATTCTTTAAGAAACGCTCATATGAGAAGTGCAATAATTCTGGATCGTTTACAAACACAACAAATGTCGGTGGTTTTACCGCAACTTGTGTTGTATAGAAAATTTTCAGACGGCTACCATTATGAGTTGGCGTCGGATTCATCGCTACCGCATCCATAATTACATCGTTTAATACGTTCGTTTGAATACGGATACTATGACTTTCATTTACCTCATCGATAACCGGTATTAATGTTTGTGTACGTTTTCTTGTTTTTGCAGATAAGAAAACAATTGGTGCGTATTCTAAGAATTGGAAATGAGCACGGATATTTTCTTCAAATGCTTTCATTGTTTTTTCGTCTTTTTTCACTGCATCCCATTTATTTACAACGATAACAACAGCTCGCCCTGAATCATGAGCATATCCAGCGATTTTTTTATCTTGCTCAATAATTCCTTCTTCACCATCTAAAACGACTAAAACAACGTCAGAACGTTCAATCGCTCTTAGCGCACGAAGTACACTATATTTTTCTGTACTTTCATACACTTTTCCTTTTTTACGCATACCAGCTGTATCAATAATTACATAATCTTTTCCATCTTTACTATATGGTGTATCGACAGCATCACGAGTTGTTCCTGCTACATTACTAACAATTACACGCTCTTGACCAAGAAGAGCATTTACAAGTGATGATTTTCCTACGTTTGGACGTCCAATTAAAGAGAAACGAATTGTGTCTTCATCATATCCATCTTCTTCAATCTTTGGAAAATGTTGTGCAGCTTCGTCTAGTAAGTCACCTAACCCTAATCCGTGTGTACCTGAAATTGGGAATGGTTCGCCAAATCCTAATGCATAAAAGTCATAAATGTCACTGCGCATTTCCGGATTGTCCACTTTATTTACTGCAAGTACAACCGGTTTATTTGAACGATATAAAATTTTTGCAACTTCTTCATCAGCTGCTGTTACACCGTCACGACCGTTTGTCATAAAAATGATAACATCCGCTTCATCAATTGCTACTTCAGCTTGTTGACGAATTTGTGTCAAAAACGGCTCGTCTCCAATATCAATTCCGCCCGTATCAATAATGTTAAATTCATGATTTAACCATTCTCCAGCGCTATAAATACGATCGCGCGTTACACCTGGAATATCTTCTACGATTGAAACTCTTTCTCCAACAATTCTATTGAAAATAGTAGATTTCCCTACGTTCGGGCGACCTACTATCGCTATTACTGGTTTCGGCATATACTTTCATCCTTTCAACTTGCTTCTGTTTATTATGTAAAAAACCCTTCTTTGTGCAAGAAGGGATTTGCATTCCAGAATATTTCTCAACGTATCAAAACACCTCACATTATAACACACGTTGCTAATGTTTCACAATAATATATACATTCTCTTGTAAGCGATGTGCAATACCATCTAAAATTGCCTCTAAATTATTTGCAACAAATTCTAGTTCCTCTGTCGATTCGCAAACGAATAAAGGAGCACCACCTGCAAATTTTTCTGGAGTCGTTGTTATAACTGCCAGAATAACACTTTCTAACATCATCTCTTATCTCCCCTTCCTTTCGGGGCTTCCGATGACATATGGACAGCACTTTCTAACGTTGGTACATTTCCTATGACACCTATCGCTTTCTCTGCATCTTGATCTTGCGGCAGGACAAAAATCCCAACCCTGCCATCCTCTAAATCACGCTTTGCTAACGGTACAAGCGCTGGTGTACCAGAATCTCTATAAATCCCTAACGCTACTGAAACATCGTGTAAAATAGCTTGTCGTTGCCCTAAATTTGAGATTGTAACCATCGCATCAATTGATTTCGGCTTTAAAATAAAACCCATACCATATTTCATAATTTCTTCTTGTCTTGCTGGCAATCCAATATTCATAATGTAAATATTATCAATATATAGCCCCGCTCCTTCAAACCGAAGCGGAACATGCTCGATATCAACAAGATCATGTAACCTTCTGCCAGACATTAATTTTTTCGCAATAAAAAATGCGATGATCGCCATAATTACTCCAGCAATCCACGAACGAAACCCTATATATGCAAACGTCGTCACAAACGACGTTAACATCGCCAAATAGTTGCGACTTTCAAAAACTAATGCAATTCCTTCAATGTATGTATTTCCACGCGGTACGAGCTCATACCCATCTAATTGTTGAAGCGTATTTCTTTCCATATTACGTACATCACGAAATTGTGTCGCTGCTAATGTAAGAAATGTAATGGCAGAAAAATCTTTTTTCAAAATAGACGGGATTGCAATCGCTCCTAAAGCAGCTGCAATTAACCCCATTGCAATATGAATAATTTTCCCATGTAGCCTCGTCGGATATTGCCGCGTATCCGTCCGAAGCATTAGCACCCTTGTAACTGTCCCCGCTATTACGCCGCATAAAATGGCTGGTGTATATTCAGTCATGTATTACCCTCGCCTTTCTTTTACGTGTTTTTCTCTTAAACCGTTCCATGTATACTGATGCTTTTGCAATCCAAAACAATATTGCCATGAATAATGTAGAAATGGCGACGATATCAAAAAATGCTAAACTACCGTAATCATATGGAAAATTCAATTTCCTAAAAATAAATGTCACTAGCAGCTCTCCTTGTAACATCCCTACATATAGAGAACATAATCGTAATATGCGATCTCCATGCAATAACACCGATGCATACACAAGAGCACTACTTAGCAGAAACACTCTATCCACCACAATCCAAATCGGATCATATATTTCTAACAGATGAAAACTTGTATATAACATTGCAATAATAAGCGCCGAAAGTAAGCTATATAATTTTTTCCAGACAGAATATAGCGTGATCCCTATAAAAGAAATAATACAAAGTAAAAGAGCATTTACTGATACCACGAATGAGGCGATCGTTACATGTAACGGAGAGCAAATTATAAAAATCAGTATACAAGCGCCTAACTTCCACCGAATAAGGTCCTTTTTCATAAAAAAGGTTACAATGATCCACCCTATCCAAGCTACAAAATAAAAAGTACTTCCATCCATCAACTTCACCTCCTATGTTTTCCATTATGGGAACTTTTTATGAAAGTTAATCCACTTTATTTACGCATAGTTTTTTCTTATAACAGCAACACTTTTAACAAGGAGGTGTTATTCATTATGGGTAAAGATCGCCAAGAACGAAAACTACGAGAATCACGCCGCGTTGAATCCGATCGTGATCAATCACTACAATATCCAGGTGCAACTGGACTTGATACACCAGAACAGGCTCGAAAACAAAACCAGCACTAATTAATGCAAAAAGACGGTTTCGATATTGTACGAAACCGTCTTTTACATAATCAGTTTAATGTTTTCTATTTATATTGAAATAATATTTTGCACACTATATCCTCCCATTACTTCTTTTTATCTTCACCTATTCCTATTAAAAATTAAGTTCTCTCCAGTAATTCGACAACACACCATCTACATTTTTCAACCCTTTTTCAATTGCAATTTTTACGAAATGATATTTTTATATAATACTAATTCCTTTCTCCACTTTATATTACGAAAAAGAATAGAACAAAAAAAATCAACCGAACGGTTGATTTTTTATCTCCTACTATAATGCGCAGTATCAATACCACGCTGCATTAACCAATGATACGTTTCACCCTTTACAACAAGAGGTACAGATTGCAACTCTTCTATCGTTTTCGCACCAAGAGCTGTCATTATAAATTTCAAATCTGTATGTAGGAGCTCAATTTCATCCACTAACTTCTCGATACCATCTTGCATTAAAATACGTAAAAAGTAACCAGCAAACGCAGTTGTATTCGCCCCTAATGCGATCGCTTTCGCTACGTCAAGCGCTGTTTGTATGCCCCCAGATGCAATAAAAGAGAGGTTATTATTTGTAGAGGTTGCTTCAATAATCGAGGTTGCTGTTTGTATGCCCCAGTTATTAAAATAAGAAAGCATTCGCTGTCTTCTTTCATTTTCAACAGCAGCAAAATTCGTACCACCTTGCCCACCAATATCAATTGCTGTTACACCTACGTTCGCTAACTGCTGCACTGTTTCCTTACTCATCCCAAATCCAACTTCTTTTACAATGATAGGAACTTTACTATTTAAAACAATTTTCTCAATGCGCTGAAGTACTCCAGTAAAATCACGGTCTCCTTCTGGCATCGTTAACTCTTGTATGACATTTAAATGAATTTGCAATGCATTCGCTTCAATCATATCAACGGCACGCTCTGCCTGTTCGATAGTTGCCTCACTACCTAAATTAGCAAAGAAAATACCATTTGGATTTACCTTTCTGATCACCTTATAAGAAGCAGCTTCACTTTCATCTTTTAACGCCGCCATTTGCGAACCTACAGCCATAGCAAGGTTATGATGTTTCGCTACATATGCTAATTGCTCATTAATATGTAACGTTTTCTCTCCTCCACCACCAGTCATCGCATTGATAAAAATCGGCGAACTTAGTGAAAGTTCGCCGATTTTTGTTTCACATGTTATTGTGTCATAATTTGAATTTGGCAAGCTTTGATGCACAAAATCAATATCATGAAAGCCATGCGTACGAGACTGACCAGTAGAAAGAGCGTATTCAATATGATCTAATTTACGTTTTGCCCTTACCACTTGTACCCCTCATTATTTCTTTAATTTTTTCAGTTGTTCACCAATAATATCACTTAATTGGAAAGTAGCAGAATCAGCATTTGGCTCATACTGACTATAATCTTCAGTTACATTATTTTCCTCAAGCGCTTCTTTTATACTTAAAGAAATACGTTTCTCTGCTACGTGAACTTCAAGTACTTTCACTTTTACTTCTTGTCCCATTTCCAATACTTCATTCGGATTTTTCACGTGACGATTTGCAATTTGAGATACGTGTACAAGTCCTTCAACGCCCGGTAAAATCTCAACGAATGCACCAAATGTAACAAGGCGTTTTACTACTCCCTCACGAATATCTCCAGCTTTTATTTCGCCAGCAACGTTTTCCCAAGGTCCTGGTTGAGCTGCTTTAATTGATAAAGAAATACGTTGTGTATCAGCATCAACAGATAACACCTTTACCTTAACCTTTTGACCTTGCTCTAACACTTCAGAAGGTTGCTCTACACGTTCGTGTGAAATTTGTGAAATGTGAACTAAACCGTCCACTCCACCAACATTAACGAATGCGCCAAAGTCAGTTAATCGTTGTACTGTTCCTTCAACAACGTCCCCTTCTTTTAATGAAGAAATTGCTTCTTTTTTCTTAGAATCTAGTTCTAATTCTACTACCGCTTTATGCGAAAGGATTACACGATTTTTTTCACGGTCTAATTCAACAATTTTCACAGCTAATGTTTTACCTTTATAGTCAGTAAAGTCTTCTACATAATGTACTTCTACAAGTGAAGCTGGAATAAAACCGCGAACACCAAGGTCCACAACTAATCCGCCATTCACAATATCTTTTACAGTAACATCAAATACATGACCAGAAGTAAATTTCTCTTGTAGTTCTACCCATGCTTTTTCTGCATCAACAGCACGTTTAGATAAGACAAGATCATCTTCTTCTAATTTAATAATTTTCAACTCTAGTGTTTGATCTAATTCTACAACATCGCTTGCTTTTTCAATATGAACGTTAGCTAATTCACTAATTGGAATTACGCCATCTGTTTTGTATCCAACATTTACAAGCACTTGTTTCTCTTCAACCTTCGTTACAGAACCTGTAACAACGTCACCAACTTGTAATTCTTTTGAATCCATAACTTCTTCATTCATTTTCTCTACCATGGAAATACCTCCCTACAGAATTGACAAAGCATTTTTTATGTATATACGAAATGAAAACAAAGTTTTCATTTGCATGTTTAAGAATTTCTCATCACATACTCTTTTTCAATAACATTCACAAGAAAATATATTAAACCTATATAAATAGTATACAGCAAAACCAGCTTGAAAAAAGTATGTTTTGAAATATAATAGCGAATATATTCTGACAGTTTTATTCCTCTTTAACTAACTTCTTACAAATCAGCTCATTTGTCAAGGAAAGAGACTCACAATTCACGTATCCTTTACATTTCTATTTAAACAAAAAAAGAAAGAGGATTATCCCCTTTCTTTATTTCGCAAACACTCCAGAAACAATGCTCATAATTTTTTGGACAACTTCTTCAATTGATAAAGAAGTCGTATCTAATTCCAATGCATCATCAGCCTTTTTTAGTGGAGAAACTTCGCGTTCTGAATCTAATTTATCACGCTGAGCAATTTCTTCTTTTAGCTGCTCTAAATTAGAATCGAAACCTTTATTTAAATTTTCTAAATGCCTTCTTTCCGCTCTTTCTTCAACAGAAGCAAGCATAAAGATTTTCACTTCAGCATCCGGTAATACATGTGTACCAATATCACGGCCGTCCATTACAACGCCGCCTTTTTTCGCTAACTCTTGCTGACGACGTACCATTTCTTCACGAACAAGGCGATGTTTCGCTACAATAGATACTCGATTCGTCACATCAGGTGTACGAATTACTTCAGAAACATCTTGTCCATTTAAAAATACAAGCTGTGTATTTTCTCCTTGCTGAAACTCAATATTTACATTCTTTACAACTTCCATTAACTGCTCTTCATTTTCAATGTCTACTTTTTGTTCAAGGGCTGCATATGTAAGCGTACGGTACATTGCGCCTGTATCAATATAAACATAAGAAAGTTCCTTCGCAACAACTTTTGCCACTGTACTTTTCCCTGCAGCTGCTGGACCATCTATAGCAATTGAAATTCGTTTATCCATTGTAACACCTCATTTTTTCACTTATAAAACAAAACGAAAAGCAGGTGTTCACCCTGCTTCTTCTCATTTGCTTCGCGTCATTAAATCCTCAATTATTGTAGCATAATCCTTCATAGAAGAAAATGAAAACTACCGATTCACCTGCAAGATTTCCACTTTGTTTTTTACCATAACACCCTCATAATAAACAATTTTAGATAAATATTTCACTGATGACTTATGTATAAATAACAATTGTACAACAGAAAGACAAATGAATTGTATTATCAATATACGAATAAAAATTCTCTCCATCTTTTTCAACGTAATTTCTCCCTCCTATACTATATTTGCACATTTCGTTTCGTAATTTTATACATCGTACATATAGCAGTTAATTTTATTGTCATTTTCGAGGCATACTTTTATACATTTCCATTGTCGAATTTACTCAAAACATGTTATGTTCTAAATGTATTTTTTTACTTGAAAGGGGTATAAGCATTGAAAAGAATCCTAGTTTTACACACAGGTGGAACAATTGCAATGGAGGAAGATAAAGAAACTGGGGTCGTACAACCAGGTAAAAAAAATCCTCTTTTAAAATTCATTCCTGATTTAGAAGGCGATGTTGATTTAATCGTTGAAGATGTGTTCCATCTACCATCTCCTCATATGACACCGAGCGAAATGTTACAATTACAAGTCATCATTGATGAAAGAGTAAAACAAGACAACATTCATGGCGTAGTTATTACGCATGGTACGGATACATTAGAAGAAACAGCTTATTTCTTAGATTTAACAGTACAAGCAACTATTCCGATCGTAGTGACAGGTGCAATGCGCTCTAGCAATGAGTTAGGTGCTGATGGTCTATATAACTTCTTATCAGCTGTAAAAGTTGCTAGTTGTGATGAAGCTGCAGAAAAAGGTGTTTTAGTCGTATTAAACGACGAAATTCATTGCGCTACAAATGTAACAAAAACACATACAAGTAATGTCGCAACATTCCAAAGTCCACAATACGGACCAATTGGAATGGTAACAAAACGCGGCGTTGTCTTCCATCACGCTTTAGTACATCGCGAATCATATACGATAAACAAAGTGTCTAAAAATGTAGTTGTTCTAAAAGCATATGCTGGCATGGATGATACATTATTAGCAGCAATCGAAAATCTTCCTGTAGACGGCATTGTTATCGAAGCTCTTGGACAAGGTAACCTCCCTCCAAGAACACTGCCTAGCCTAGAAAGATTATTAAATAAAGGTATTCCTGTCGTATTAGTTTCTCGCTGTTTCAACGGTATCGTTCAAGACGTATATTCGTATGAAGGTGGCGGTAAACACTTAAAAGATATGGGCATTGTATTCACATACGGCTTAAATGCACAAAAAGCACGCATTAAATTACTTGTTGCATTAGAGAATACAAATTCTCATGAATCCATTCAAAATATGTTTATGCACGAATAAAAAGGAGCTGTCGAGATTTTCCCGACAGCTCCTTTTTATTTTTCTCTTAATGCAATGGTTTGCGCAATCGCATCTCCATGAAATCTACCGTTCTCGATAAATATTTCATTTGCATTATTTCCAGCAGCAATGACACCTGCAATGAAAATATTTTCAGCATTCGTTTCCATTCTATCCTCTGTATAAATTGGACGTCCTGTTTCTTCATCAATCTGAACACCCATCTTCGTTAAGAAGCTATGATCAGGATGATAACCAGTCATCGCAAATACAAAATCGTTTTTGATTGTAAAAGCTTCACCATCAACTGTAAACGTTAATGTATGCTCAGTAATCTCTTTCACATGAGCTCCAAAATGCATTTGAATTGTACCGTTTCGTACTAACGCCTCAAATTCCGGCAAAATCCAAGGCTTTATGCTTGGTGAATACTCACTTCCACGATACAGTACCGTTACACGTGCACCAGATTTAACAAGTTCTAACGCGGCATCTACACTCGAGTTTTTCCCACCTATAACTACTACATCTCGATCAAAATAAGGATGCCCCTCTTTAAAATAGTGAGCTACTTTCTTCAATTCCTCACCTGGAACATTCATATAATTTGGATTATCATAATATCCAGTTGCTACAACAATATATTTCCCTATATACATTTCCTTACTTCCATCACGCTTTGTCGTCTCAACCTGAAAAACTTCTCCATCTTTTTGAACTTTCTCCACTCGCTCAAAAGCATTTACACGTACAGATTTACGTTTTACTACTTCACGATAATACGCAAGCGCTTGATTTCGAAATGGCTTACGATTTTCTGTAATAAAAGCTACATCACCAATTTCTAATTTTTCACTAGAAGAGAAAAATGTTTGATGAGTTGGATAATTATAAATGGCATTTACAATGTTTCCTTTTTCAATTACTAACGGATTTATCCCTACCTTTTGCAACGAAATTGCAGCCGCTAATCCGCACGGACCGCCTCCGATTATAATAACTGTTTCTTTCTGCATACTCGTCCACTCCTAGTCTTCTACCAATGCACTATTTATAAAAACAAGAAAAAACCTACTTACAGCAGTAGGCACCTATCTTTATTGTATTCATTTTTCATATATTTGTCATCTAAACGAAACGTACATCCGATAGACATCTGCTAAAAACTGTTGAAATTTAATACCTTGTTTCCCTAATACATTCTCAGGATCAATCTTTCTAGCTGGATCAAGCGTTTTATGTGACACGATATCTTTTTTCGGATTTAAGCCAAAGTTTTGGCATAAATACGCATGATACCATGTAAAACGATTATACGCTTCCCAAAAGTTAACATCACCACCATAACAAAGTTCCACTCCAATGGCCGCCTTATTCGCGTCATAGCCATATAAGTCATTATCCGTCGGCACACCATATCGAACATGATACGCAACTTCATTTATAGGAATAATCTCCAATATTGTTTTATCATCTATAAATGTATGTGCCGAAGCTTTCGGTTGTAATTCATTAAAGTAATCTCGATTGCCTATCGCATTGCTTCCAGGATTCCCCGTATCATGGCTTACGATAAATCTCACTTTAGTCAGAGGAATCCCCGGTCGTGAACTTCCATATCCAATATAATTGCGCTCTATAGGAAACATCGCCATTGCTACCAACTCCCGCTCTAGAAGATTACCTTACTTCCTTATATATGTATTCGGTAGCAATGTCCTTATCGCATATTTCTTACGCGAAGAGAAAATCGAAAATATTTGAAGTGAACACCATAAACAACAAGATACTTACAGCCACTCCATAAAAACCGTAAAACCAAACACAATCTTCTTTCGTATCTAAACCGAAAAATTTATTTACCGATTGTAATAATGTGCCACGCTTGCTTTGTTTGTTTCGTAATACTTCCACTCGCTCTACAACATCTGCTGGCATCATAAATCTTTGGTCTACTGTCATTTTCATCATTTATCTCTCCTTAAAATCATTTCCGTTTTGTTTATCTAAGGAGAGTATAGCACGTTTGTTCGTGTAGAACAAGCGTTCTTTTTTATTTTTATTTTATTTTATTTTTCAGCAAGCCAAGTAAAAATTGAGATTACAACGGCAATAATCGGCCCTACTACAACCACACCAAATATCAGAAACAGTAGCCCTTCCCCGAACATCCGAACGGTACTTATTTTGCGAGCTTTCATCGTTCTTGCGAGTTCTCCCTCTAACCTATTAACCTTTTCTTCTAATTGTTCTACTCGTTCCAACATTTCATTCTCCATATACAACACCTCATTTAATACTTCAACAAAAAAACGTGATTCCCTCGAAAGGAAATCACGTTTTCTCAAGATATAATATTTTATACCCAACCTCTGAAGCGGCTTGCTTCAGCCATTTTACGAACACCAACCATGTACGCCGCTAAGCGCATGTTCACTTTACGAACTTGTGCTGTTTCATAAATAGAATCAAATGATCTTACCATTACTTTTTCTAAACGTTGTTCTACTTCTTCTTCAGTCCAGTAGTAACCTTGGTTATTTTGTACCCACTCAAAGTAAGATACTGTTACACCACCAGCACTTGCTAACACGTCTGGAACAAGTAAAATTCCGCGATCTGTTAAAATTTTAGTCGCTTCTAATGTTGTTGGACCATTTGCAGCTTCAACAACGATTTTCGCTTTAATATCATTAGCATTTTCTTCTGTAATTTGGTTCTCAATTGCAGCTGGAACTAAAATATCGCAATCAAGTTCTAACAATTCTTTGTTTGAAATTGTATTGTTAAATAACTTTGTTACTGTACCGAAGCTATCACGACGGTCTAATAAATAATCAATATCTAATCCGTTTGGATCATGTAACGCGCCGTAAGCATCTGAGATTGCAATAACTTTCGCACCTGCATCATGCATAAATTTAGCTAAGAAGCTACCAGCATTACCGAATCCTTGAACAACAACGCGTGCACCCTTAATATCAATGCCACGTTTTTTCGCAGCTTCGCGAATACAAATTGTTACACCTTTCGCTGTTGCTGTTTCACGTCCATGTGATCCACCTAGTACAAGCGGTTTACCTGTAATAAATCCTGGTGAATTAAATTCATCAATACGGCTATACTCATCCATCATCCATGCCATAATTTGAGAGTTTGTGAATACATCTGGAGCTGGAATATCTTTCGTCGGTCCTACGATTTGGCTAATTGCTCGTACATAACCGCGGCTTAATCTTTCTAACTCACGGAATGACATTTCACGTGGATCACAAATAATTCCACCCTTACCTCCACCATATGGTAAATCAACAATACCACATTTTAAACTCATCCAGATTGAAAGTGCTTTCACTTCATTTTCTGTTACATTCGGATGGAAGCGAATTCCACCTTTCGTTGGACCAACAGCATCATTATGTTGCGCACGATATCCTGTAAATATTTTAACAGTCCCGTCATCCATACGAACTGGTATTTTCACTGTCATCATACGAATTGGTTCTTTTAATAATTCATATACTTCGTTTGGATAACCCAATTTTTCTAACGCTTCACTAATAACAATTTGTGTTGAATTCAATAGTTCAAAATGTTGTTCCCTTTGTTGTTGTGTTTTTGTTTGAGTTCCCTTTTCGGCTACCAT
Organism: Bacillus sp. RZ2MS9; assembly: GCF_001816185.2. Taxonomy (NCBI): domain Bacteria; kingdom Bacillati; phylum Bacillota; class Bacilli; order Caryophanales; family Bacillaceae; genus Bacillus; species Bacillus sp. RZ2MS9. The sequence goes on along the minus strand of NZ_CP049978.1, from coordinate 1,517,999 downwards.
AGTAAGTAAACCCCCTGTAATTTCACTTGTTTAGTAAACCTTCATTGCCTAGTATACACCCTTAAATTTGGAATGCAATAGAAAACGCTAACAAATATATACAAACTATTTTCTATTGCAAGCGTTTTCACTATTATTATAGTCCTTTTATTACTTTTAGAAAAGTAAAATACTTAAATATTTAAATATTTTTTATTTTCATCAACCACACTCCCATAAAACTGCATATTTTATTTTCAAAAAGTATGTTCGAGTATTTACAATCATCCCTTCCCTTCTCCAAATAAGAACAAAACCTCAGCTATGTTGTATTAGCTGAGGTTTTGTTTTTTCACAAAGTAATTGTGTATTTGTTCTATCGCGTTAACATCCATTAATTCTTTACCGTACTCCATGATGCGATAAATGGTTGCTGTAGACGGATTACCGTATTCCGCTAAAATAGCTATAAAATCCGCCTTTAACAATTGAATTTGTTCCTCTTCTTCCACCCAAAGATAGAAGCGCTCATCCCACGTATATAGCTTTCCGCCAGTTACACCAAGGTTATATAAGCGATTCGACAGGTTAATTACGTCATCTAGCGTAGCAAACTCATATAATATATGCTCACTTTCATCTAGAGTCACTTGCATTTCAATAAACTCGTCACGGAACTCATCATCTGTATCTATTTCTTGATTTTCTTTCGTTACAATTACAACCATCCCTTGTGCTTGTAGAGAAAACACTTCAACTGCAATCGGACCATCTGCTTCAAATCCTAATTCCTTATTTGCTTCTTGCATCATATCACGAAATAATTGCTGTACTTTCGGTGCATTTCTCCATAAATCTTCTTTCGTTAATCCTCGTTCAGATAAATCATCAAATGTTAGAAAAATTTTTATCTTATTGTAATTTAATCGTTCCAGCCTCATCTCATACCCTCCCTACGTAACCAATGCATCTAATTTTTATTATATGAAATAGAAAATAGATGGTTCTTTTCGAACAACTATTCCGACATTTTTAACCATCCATCCCATTCTTCTTTCGTATCACCAATTAAGATTGTTTCAATGTCCAACTGGTTTAGAACGCCTAGCTTTCCGATAAATCCAACAGAAAGAGATTCCCTTTTTTCTTGTAATAAATTTATAAAGTTCATCGTCTTTTTCATTTCTTGTTCGTCAGCAAAAGATATAAATACATATTTCGGCTGTATTTCCTCTACCGCTGATAACATACCATCTTCAGCTAAGCTTGTCCTAATATATATCGCCTCATATCCTTTTAAGCGTAAATAAGTTGAAAAAATAAATCCTTTCAATGCATCCTTTTCTAACACAATAACTTTGTGTAAAGAGGAAAACATTGAGGCATTGTGATACACCATCCCTAGACGCGTTTGTAAAAATGATAGTGCATATTGAAATTGCACCATTGAAATCTCATTATTATTTTTTGACGTTAATAATTTGTCTGTCACTCGAAGAACAATACTGGCAACAACCTTCTCTGTTGAATATATACTAAAAGCTTCGTTTAATAATGCAGCAATTGTAATTTCATCAAATTTTAACAAAGCTTGTAGCAAATCGTCCACTAAAACAACTTCTTTATCGAAATGTATCTCTTTTTGAACTGTACTCTGCAAACGATTTTCTTCTAATAATTGAACTGCTTGTCCAATCATCATACCGGAAGAAACTTTTTCCATTAACCATTTTAAAATTTGAATATGCTCTTCTGTATATAAACGATGCCCAGCTTGATTCCGCTTTGGGGCAATAATTTGATATCGTCTTTCCCATGCACGAAGCGTACTCGGCTGAACTCCAATTATATTCGAAACGGCTTTTATATTGTATTTCCCATTAAGAGTTGGCATCATTTCCCTCCGCACAATGTAATGATGTGTGTTTGAGCAGGTGCTCGGAAACGAAGTGGTATCAATGTTGTTCCATACCCATTACTAACAAAGAGAATCGTATTTAAATGGTTATATACGCCACCTTTTAAATATTTTTTAGATGGGAATAATCGGATTTGCCCTCCATGCGTATGTCCACTTAAGACAAGTGAAATCTGTTCATTTCCAGACATTTTTTTTATTATATCAGGGTTGTGACTAACTAGGATACGAAAACCATCTTCTTTACAATCCGCCAATGCCAAATCTAGACGATCACGGTGCAATCCAACATCATCTATACCGAGCAAACAAATTTTCTCGCCTAATTCAGACTCAAATACCACTCTTGTATTATCTAAAACTTTTACGTTATTTTCTAATAATAACGCATCTAATTCATGATATTCTATCTCATAATCATTGTTTCCCCACACAAAATATACAGGAGCTACCTCTCTTAACTTTTGAATATTCGCAGAGATTTTTGATAAAGAGACACCTTTCTCTGCTAAATCTCCTCCGATAATTACGAGATCTACTTTTCCTTTTACTTGTTCAATTAACAAATTCGAAATGACTCTTCTATGAATATCAGAAATAAAAAACACATTTACTTTTTGAAAACTTTTCGGAAATTCTTTAAATACTAAAGTATGTTCCAACACCGTATTACGCATCGCTTCTTTATACATCACAAGAAGCAATAAAATCCCCATGCCTATGAGAGTACTGAATAATATAATCCATATCATATTTTTGACTCCCCTCCTCATAAAGATAATCCTAGGCTTTTATAACAAACGGTGATCGCTTAACTCACTAGCTTTCTTGCTTTGTGGACTTATCTTTTATCGGAATTTTTAATTCTTGACCTGCACTCACTTCATCTTCTTGCAAGTTATTATACTTTTTAATTACTTCAATTCCATTTCCATCTGAAAAATATTGCTTCGCTATACTTTCTAAAGTTTCTCCCTCTTTCACAGTATGCGTTATTACTTTTTCAGAATGTTTCTGCGACTCAGATTTAGCTGAATCAAAGAAGATTACTTCAAACGCACTTTTTCCGGCATTATTACTATCACCCTTCACCTGAATATATTTATCCGTGTACCACAAAATACTAATCGGCAGCAGAATGAATAGAAATGTTAAAACCCGGACGAAAATGTGATTTATTTTAAACTTTTGTTTTTTTTCTTTATTTCTATGAATTTCACTACGCGGCGGTAAACTTTCTTTTTCTTCCACTCGCTCAACTTCTAATTCCTCTTCAAAATCAGGAATTCGTTTCCTCATGTTGTTCACCACCACCTTCCATTTATTTTCTTAATTGGAGTCCCATTATAAAATCAACAAGAAAGTGTGCAAAGATTGTTATAAACAAATTTCCTGTCCATTCAAATACATAACCAAAGACAAAACTAATGAAACAGACGAAACAAAACAAAAATGGCTTTGTTATATAACGAATATGTAACACTGCAAATACGAAGCTCGCAATTACAATTCCAAAATGAGTCTGTACTACACCTCTAAATAAAAATTCTTCTGCAAAACCAATTAAGAACGTAATAACGAGTAAGTGTAGAACGGACATTCCTCGAAACATCTTATCGTTAATACCACCATCATCAAACCAAGACTCCGGAAACACTCGCATTGCAACATAATCTAATAACACAATACCAATCGCTAACAAACCACCTATAATAAGTATAGATACTGGTTCCCATTTCCATAAATTAAAGACTTCTTTTACATCTTGAAATAATATATATGCCAGTAAACAGCCAATACCGATAATAATTAACTGTGTTATATATAGATTCAGCCTTATTTCCTGCGGACTCATATCTTCAACATTATGCCTTTGAATGTTCATCATTCCTCCATCTTTTCTAGGCCGAAAAGCTTTTGTAACTCTGTTTCCCAATTATAGTCGAAATCCGATTGTTGCGCTCGTCTTTTTTTATAATCTTCTTTTATAATACCGCAATAATCGCAGCAATTAATTAACTCTTGCTCTTTCCTATAACCGAACTGTTGCAGCACATATTCACGTCTACACCCTTTAACTTGTATCCATGATTTCATATTTTCTAGCTCACTATATTTATTACGCAACCTTATTTCTACTTCAGCTATTAATCGGTTCATAATTTCATCTGACAAACCTTCTAATAATAATCTTCGTTGTTGTATAATTCCAACCTGTTCGAGATGATAACGAACGAAACGCCAATATTGCTCATTAAATCTTGCTGCATTATAACAAATTTCTTCTACATCTTCTATTGGTAATTCTTTCGTTTGAAACATTCTTTCTTGTAGTAAAGAAAATAAAAATTGTATTTGTGACTTACTTGGCAATTCATCCTCAATGATTGAAATTGGTAAATCATGATCCAGCGGACTACATAATAAAATAGCTATACTCGGTTCGCCATCTCTTCCAGCTCTTCCGATTTCTTGTAAGTAAGAAGCTATATTAGTTGGATAATGAAAATGAATAATATATCGCGTATTCGCCTTATTTACCCCCATACCAAATGCACTTGTGCATATTACAAGTTGCAATTGATCGTTCATAAACTGCTGTTGAATTAACATACGCTCTTCATGTTCCATACCACCATGATAAAAAGCTACACCAGTAACACCTTTCCCTCTCAAGTATTCCGTTAACCTTTCTGTCCACGCTCTACTTGAGCAATATACAATCCCCGGCCCTTGTAAATACATCACCTGCTCTAAAAGCGCCTCTTTCTTTTCTTCTATCGTCTCTACAAATTGCACATCCATTGCAATATTAGGACGATCAATAGAGTATACATGTTCCGCGGCACCCTTTAAATTTAAACTATTTGCGATATCCTGCAGTACCCCTTTTGTCGCTGTGGCTGTCAATGCTAATACTGTAGGAGAACCAATATTTTCAATAACTACATTTAGTTTTTTATAGTCCGGTCTAAAATCATAACCCCATTGAGAAATACAATGAGCCTCATCAACAACAAATAATGAAATATGAATTTTCTTCAATTCCCTAATTAATAACTCCGACTGTAACATCTCTGGTGAAACAAAAATAAATTTATATGAAGATAATTTTTTCATCGCTTCTCTTTTTTCATTTAATGTCCGAAAACTATTAAATGCTATTACTCGGTTTTTCACAACATACTTTAATTGTGTCACTTGATCTTCCATTAAAGATAATAACGGTGATACAACAAGCACTGTTCCTTCTCGCATAAGCCCCGGAAACTGATAGCACATAGATTTCCCTCTTCCAGTCGGAAGCATTGCTATCACATCTTTTCCTTCTAATAAATCTGTAATAACTCCTTTTTGACCTGGACGAAATTCAGAATATCCAAACCACTTATATAAATATTCTTCAAGTTTCATTTACACCCTCCATCCGCGCTAATACAAGACGAACTTCAAAATAAGAGATATCTTCTCCAACCGCTTGTTTCAAAACACGTAACTTCCGCGTTTGCAATGCTTCAATTACTTTTATTACTTTGTCTATCTTTTCTTTTTCCATAAACATTTCAATAGAAAAATCTTTTTCTCGCAAAGCAATTTCAACAAAATGATCTTCTATCGTTGCAACCTTTAAATTCCGAATCGTCGCTATTTCTTCTAAAGAACGTCCTTGTCTCCAAAAATTATATGTTTTTTTCGTGGATAAACTAAATAATTCAGCTCTCTCATTTGGATAAGATATAATTTCAGCTAATAGTGGAAATTCATTTTCTTTATCACGAACTTCTTGTATAAAGAAATGCATTGTACCCCAAAATAAAAAATACACCCTGAATATATCTTGTTTCGTAATTTCTGCTAATTGTTGCAATGTACAACCAATACGTTCATAACCCGTTAGTCGATATGTTACAATCGTCGCTTCTATCGTATTGCTCTTTTCTAAAAGATTATGTACTTCCGTCCATAGTTTTCTCGCCAACTCACTTCTCTTATATGGTATTCCTGTTAGAAAACGTTTCACCCACATCATTATTTCTGTATCTTGCTGAATTGGGATAAACTTCGTATTATTCTGTTGTAAATTTGATATAGTTTGAATAATTAATGATAATCTTTTCCAAAATGTTTCACCTAATTCACCATAATGTAAACCATGCAAATGCGCCGGAAAAGCATAAACTTCCCCCCATTTATGTAACTGCATTTTACCCGTAGGTGTTAACACATATGTATTTTCATGTATTTCTTGAATAAAATTCGCTTGCAACAACTTTGCAACTTCACCATCATAGTCATTTCTATTCAATGATTTATATATTCCGAACAAAAAAGAAATTCGGAACATATTTCCATCTTGTAAAGTTTGCGAAGAACGTTTGCCCTTTAGTAAATAATAAATAGAAGAAACGGTTCTTTCACCATTCAATTGTTTTAAACAATGCAACAAAGTATATTGTATTTGCATGACCGCTTCCACCTTCCAATCTTAACTTCATTCTTTTCAGTACAATTACACTATCTACTTTCGCTCATTAAACTTATCATATAAGAACTATATACTTGTATATATTCTATTGTATCAAACGAAATCATATTTACGTATTTTGAAAATCTTATGACATAATTCAAAAATAAGTTGACACTCTAATTGATAAGCATTATCATTATAATTTTATGTTGAAAAGTTTTACAAACCGTTTTACAATAAGGTTATAATTTTTATGGCGAGCTTTTCACATACATATTATCAGGAGGGAAAAAAGATGGCAAAATATACAATCGTTGATAAAGATACTTGTATTGCATGTGGTGCTTGTGGCGCTGCTGCACCAGACATTTATGACTATGATGATGAAGGTATTGCATTTGTAACATTAGATGATAACCAAGGTATCGTTGAAATTCCAGATGTATTAATTGAAGATATGATGGATGCATTCGAAGGCTGTCCAACTGACTCAATTAAAGTTGCTGACGAATCATTTGACGGAGACGCTTTAAAATTCGAATAGTCTTTTATTAACTTCAAAAAATGCCCCTCATATTGATGAGGGGCATTTTTTGTATCTAAATTTTATTTTCCTTAATAAAAAACCATTAGTAGTTTCACACTACTAATGGTTTTAATATATATTATGCATTTTTCATTTTTGCAAACACCCATACTTTCAGGCGTGAGAATAATGCTACAAATACAATTGTTACAACAATCCCTTTAATTAAATTAAATGGTAAGATTGCCGTTACAACCGTTGTTCTTATAGCTTCGCTAGACATAGCCGGTGAATTTAAAAACCAAGTGTAAGCCGGGAATATGATGATGTAGTTTAATACACTCATAATAAGCGCCATTGTAATTGTCCCTAGCATTAATCCTGTAGTTAAACTCTTCACAGTACGATACTTTCTAAATAAGAAAGCTGCTGGTCCAATAAATAAACATCCTGCAATAAAGTTTGCAATTTCTCCAACTGGTACTCCCGTTAAACTTCCTTGAATCCCGTAATGTAAAATGTTCTTTATCGCCTCTACAATCACTCCTGCTACTGGTCCAAAGATAATTGCTGCAATTAGAGCTGGTACATCACTAAAATCAATTTTCAAAAATGGCGGAAGCCCTGGGAACGGGAAATCTAACATCATTAGTAAATATGCAATACTACTTAGCATCGCTACACTCACCATCTGCACTACACTGTTTTTTTGTTTCATCTTTCTCTCTCCTTTTCCATCGATCATCTCATGGAAAGTGGAAAGGTTCTGCTATGCCTATTTTTTCATAGAACGAAAAAACCCTTTGTGTTTTACACAAAGGGAGAATTTAAGGCACATCAAACAGACGTTCAAATCCATATCTTTTTTGAACGCTTGAACCTCCATCTTCTCCCATCCAGACTATACTGTCGGCTTTGGAATCACACCAAATCCTGCCTTAACGGCTCGCGGGCTTAGAACAAAATCATAAATAGTTCATCACCGCCGGTCGGGATTTTCACCCTGCCCCGAAGATAGACCGATATTCTATTTTCCCCTTCATTATACAACAACCTCATAACATTGTGAACTAAAAAATTGTAACTTATTTAAAATTAGTTATTTATTTTTCGTAACAAAAAAATAAATTGCGAGATATTTTACAATACAATCCATATTTTTTATTATTCGGCATTTCTCTTTTGAATTACCTAGTCATATATAATTAAAAGTGATAAGATATTGAATTGTTAAGATAAGAACATTTTCTGAGTTATGGAGGAAATGTCATGAAAAAAGACAAGAGACATTCTATTCGAGAAGCAATGAAAAAAAACTTAAGAAAAGAATACTTTTACTTAAAAAAAGAATTACTTTTCTACTGCCCAATTGATTTAGGCACATTCTCAAACGAGACATACTATGCTACTTTCGATGAAGATGGCATTAGTATTTATCAGTATGATAAAAAAACAGAAAGTAAATTAAAATTGTGTGAGCGTCATCCGTGGAAGAGTTGGAATAAAGTGAAGATTGATCACTATTTGACAACTTCTCAATTTATTTTTCAGGGTGAGCGAAATTGGATCTTATCTCTTTTTCAAAAAGGAAAAGAAGCTCAAAAAATTATTGAAGAGCATACATCTTTACAAACAGAAGTTGTTTCCCGCTCTTTCTTAAAAAAACTTCCTGGTTTTCGTTCTAATACACCACTGAATAAATACATCGGTAGTATTTGTTACACTGCACTTATTGCATTTTTATTAAAATGGATGATTCCATTTCAAGCACCACAAATCGCCCTGTATTCTATTTCGATTGGTTGTATGCTTCTTGGCCTACTTTGTTTGACAATCGGTTTAATTGAACCGACTATCGTACTGTTTCGAACAAAAGAGAAAACAAGAACAAAAGTTTTTTACTTATATAGCTATTTAGCTATTTCTGGATTTATATGTGTCTTTATTTTTTGGTAAAAGAAGCCGTCCCAAAATAAATTTTGGGACGGTTTTCTTTTAGATATAGATGCTCTAATTCACTCAATAGTTCTAGCAAAAGCGCCCATATAATTTCATTTACATTGAACCTTATTTAAGAAGAACATAAATTTGTTCAAAGTTTAATTTTTGAAATGTTTCCTTCACTTAACATATAATTGTTGATTAGGATAAATTAGCTCTTGCTGCAATCCATTTTTTTCTTTAATTTCCTTAAGTGTCATACTAAATTTCCGTGCAATACTAACTAAAGTATCCCCTTTTTGTACGACATATAATGATGAAGAAACAACTTCATTTCTTTGTTCATTTAAAACAAGCAATGGGTTCATCGCATTCTTTTTCGCCATCGTCCATCTTCCTTGATGAAGTTCTAGATGTAAGTGTGCACCTCGCGATTCTCCCGTGTTCCCTACTTCTCCAATTTTTTCTCCTTTGGAAATATAATCTCCCTGCCCCACATATCTCTTATTTAAATGTGCATATACAGCCTCATATTCTCCGTGTTTAATAAATACAACATTTCCATAACTACTTGAATAATAAGACTTCGTTACCCTACCATCTTGAATAGCTGCCACAGGCGTTCCAATCGGCGCAGCTACATCAATACCATAGTGTTTTCCATGCCTTGTCCCAAAATAATCACTTATCTGACCTTCAACAGGCCATGTCCATCGATTTTCCTCTGCATAAACATGTAATTGAGATACAAACAGTATACTCAATAACATGACGCCGCATTTTAAAACTTTCATATACATCCTCCGTTTTCTAATTACCACCATACCTTCTCTATTTTGGTATATTACAGAAAAAAGTATACAAAAAAAGAAAGTGAATTACTCCACTTCCTTCTCTTTCTTATCACGAAAAACTAATGCACTACGGTTATACTCCACATCTTTCACTTGTAATCGGGCATTTATTACTCGAGCTATCGCAAACAAATAATCAGATAATCTATTTACATACTTTAAGACAACTTCATTTATTTTCACTTCTTTTTGCAATGATACTATAGAGCGTTCTGCTCTCCTTACAACAGTACGTGCAATATGAATAGTAGCCGCCGCCTCGCTACCACCTGGCAAAATAAAGCGTTCTAATGGCGGGGCTTCTTCTATATATAAATCAATCTTTCTTTCTAAACTTTCAACCATCTCAATTGTCACTTTATAAGGAATTTTTTGTTCCACTATTGCCAAGTCTCCTCCGCAATCAAATAGTTCATGTTGAATATTTTCGAGCTCATTGTAAATATCTCTAAAAGCCTTGCCTTGAACCTTAGTCATTGCATATCCAATATGAGAATTTGCCTCGTCTATTGTTCCATACGCTTCCACACGGATATCATCTTTATCAACCCTGCCACCTATTACACTTGTCGTTCCTTTATCTCCTGTTTTTGTATATAATTTCATTTCTTCACAGCACCTCTCTTGTTATTTTTAATTCGACCAAGATAGAAAAAAGTTCTACCATTCTTTATTTAATTGAGTTTACAAAAAAATAAAAAACAGCAGAACTTTATTCATTATCAACTTTAAAAAAGCATATCTAAATTATACGATTCGGTAAATATACAGAGAATGTAGTTCCTTCTCCAACAACACTTGATACAGAAATTTTACCGTCATGGCCTTGAACAATATTTTTCGCAATTGCAAGCCCGAGTCCTGTTCCACCCTTTTTCCCACGTGTTCTTGCTTTATCAGCTTTATAGAAACGATCAAATAAAAATGGAATATCCTCTTCTGGAATGCCTACACCCGAATCTTGTACTTCAAAAATGAGGCCATTATTTTTCGTATCAATTACAAGCGTTACATGTCCACCCGCATTCGTATGACGAATTGCGTTATCAATCAAGTTCGTCAACACTTGTTCCATCCGATCTGCATCAAACGCATATTCTTCAATCTGATTCCGGAAATCAACTGTTAGTTCAACTTCTTTATCCTTTGCAATCCCTTGGAATTTACGACCAATTTTTTCCACAAACGGATGTATGTCCACTTCACCAATATGTAACTCTACGTGACCGCTTTCCATACGAGCTAAATCTAACAATTCATTTACAAGTTTACCTAAACGAACGGATTCATCATAAATGATTTGAACAAACTCATCTATTTCCTCTTTCGTTTGCACAATATCATCTAAAATCGCTTCACTATACCCTTGCAGCATGACCATCGGTGTACGAAGTTCATGTGATACATTCGCAATAAAGTCTTGACGCATTTTCTCAAGACGACGTTCTTCCGTCATATCTCGCAGTACCGCTACAGCCCCACGAATTTTCGTTTGATTGTAAAGTGGTGTCATAAGAACTACATAGTTCCCTTTTTGTAAATTAATTTCAACAACTTGTTGTTGCTCGCTTTCTACAACGAGATGGAATAGTTCCACAAGTTCAGAAGGTAATTTTTTACTTAACTCTATCTCTTTTTCTTCTTGCCAAACTTGTAAGAAATGTTCAGCCGGTGGATTAATAACTACGACTTCACCTTCTTGATTTAACGTAATAACTCCATCTGCCATACTACTCAAAATACTAGCTAACTGTTCTTTTTCTTGCTGCAAAGCATTCATATTAAACTTCAACTGTTTACCCATTTGATTTAAGGCCGTTGCCAGCTCACCAATTTCGTCCTGAGATACCATAGGAGCCTTTGCATCAAATTTCCCACGTGACACTTCAAAAGCAACCTCACGCATTTTACGAAGCGGTGCTGTAATCCGAGTAGATAAGAAGAACGCAAAGAAAGTTGTTAATATAATCGCAATCCCAGCGGCTAAGAAAATGAAATCAGTCGTTCTCTCCATATCTTTTATTGGCACTTGTAAAGATTCATATACGAACACTGCGCTTTGATTTTTTGATTGCACTGGTTTCCCAACGATCACAATATCATTTTCAGTGCTTTTATTCTTTCTACTATCAGAAGCTTTTCTAATGTTGTTCTTAATTTCTTTTTTGTCCGTAAAAACAGCGGCTAATTCTTTATCTTCTTTTAAATTATCCATTGTAAGGGTGACTAACCCTTCTTGTTTCGGTGAAGAAGAGATTTCCTTGCCATCTTCTACAATAATAATCCTTGAAAGTGGATCAGAGAATTTGTACGCGATGTTCTCAATCGTTTTTACATCGGCACCTTCTTCAATTAATTCCGTAACACTTGTTGCGACTTTTTGAAGTCTATTTTCACTCATATCAACATAATACGTTCTAAAAAATTGTGAAAGTAAAATCGCAACAAATCCAAGAACAAACGAAACGAGAAGTAATATGGTCATCCATAACTTCCCTACTACACTTCTCCAAAGCATCAGTCGTTCACAACCTCAAATTTGTAACCTACACCCCAAACAGTAACAATCATTTTCGCTGCATCTGGTGATTTTTTGCTTAACTTCTCACGTAAACGCTTTACATGTGTATCAACTGTACGTAAATCTCCGAAGAATTCATATTGCCATACTTCTTTTAACAGCTGCTCACGATCGAATACTTTATCAGGAGCTTTCGCTAAAAATAATAGTAACTCATATTCTTTCGGCGTTAAGTTTACTTCATTGCCATCTGCAGTAACACGGTGTGCATCGTTATCAATTGTTAAGTGAGGGAATACAGTAACATCTTTTGTCGTTGTATCTTGTGTAAAGAATGTTGTTGGTACAGCACGACGTAATACCGCTTTCACACGTAGCACGACCTCACGTGGACTAAACGGCTTTACAATATAATCATCTGTTCCAACTTCAAATCCTTGTACTCTATTTACTTCTTCACCTTTTGCTGTCAGCATAATAATTGGTGTCGCTTTCTTCTCACGAACCCCTTTACATACTTCAATGCCATCTTTACCAGGCATCATAAGATCTAATAAGATTAAATCGTAATCATTTTGCAACGCCATTTCTAAAGCTGTATCACCATTATCTGCTTCTTCAATCGTATATTGTTCTCTTTCTAAGTACATTTTCAATAAACGACGAATACGATCCTCATCATCTACAATTAAAATTCTTGATTCATTTTCCATCTCTACCCGCTGCGTACTCTCACCTCAGCGGTTCACACCTACCCTTCTTTAACTATTATGTTGCGCTATTCTCGTTTATTTAAGCAATCTTCTAAATGTTTCACTTCCCATATTATGCTTCACAAGAATAATAAATTTTGTTCAATTTTTTTCCAAAACTATGTATTTTTTTTGAACTGTATATAATGTCCTCGACATCATTTTACAAAATCAACCGCTACTTTGTCATGTTTTTCTCAAAAAAGAAGAAAAGTTGACAAAAATAAAATAGGAAAGTGACATGCACTCTCCTATTTTATTTCTCTATGCATATGAATGTAAACCGGCAATAATTAAGTTTACTACAATAAAGTTAAACATAATGATTGCAAAACCAATTACTGCAAGCCAAGCTGATTTCTCCCCATGCCACCCTTTAGATAATCGTAAATGTAGTACTGCAGCATAAAAGAGCCACGTTATAAGTGCCCAAACCTCTTTCGGATCCCAGCCCCAAAAGCGCGTCCACGCTATTTGAGCCCAAATCATCGCAAAAATTAATGCACCTAATGTGAAAACTGGGAATCCAATTGCAATAGATCGATATCCGATTTCATCTAGTAGATCACTATTCGTATTCTTTACTAACGGCTGAAGTGCCGCCGATACTCGCTTCCGTAAAACGAGTCTTAATACAATATACAGTAATGTTCCAACTAACACTGACCAAATAACAGTATTTAATTTTTTTGCATTTACAATTGCTGGAACTTCAACTGCCGGTTCTAATTTATTTTCTGTCAGTAACTTCCCTTCATGCGGTCCAACTAAAGCCGGAAGATTGTACTTCATTTCCAGTTGTTGTTCATTTTTATCAATCCATTGAAACTTCGCTTCATATTTCATACTAGAAAATACCGTTGTTACTCCAATAAATCCAACTGTACAAACAAGTGTAAATACTACCGTCTCTAGCCAAAATGTACGTTTACTTCTCGTCGATTGATCTACATTTTTCAATAAATACATAACGCCTGTAATAAAACTAATCGCTAAAATGGCTTGTCCTGCTGCTGCAGTCGTCACGTGAATATGTAACCAATTACTTTTTAAAGATGGAATAAGCGGAGATATTTCCCTCGGAAACATACTTGCATAGGCAATTAATAAAAGCGCAACTGGTAATGCAAATAGTCCGATTATGCTTACACGGTACATAAAATACATGACAATAAATGCTCCTACAAGCATCATGCCGAAAAATGTACCGAATTCAAAAAAGTTACTAACTGGCGCATGCCCTGATGCAATCCACCTTGTAACAAAATATACTGTTTGTGCTATAAACCCTAAAATTGTAATCGTTATTCCTACATTTGCCCATTTATGACCCTTTTCTTTAATGGCTCCCCCAAAAAATAGAGTCGCAATTAAATATAAAATAAATGCGGTAAAGAGAAAGTTACTACTTATTTGCACCATATCGTTTCCCCACCTTAACTAATTTTTTTATCAATTACTTTATCATTTGGCTGTGGAATTGCTGTACCTTCTATTACTCTTTCAATATCTTTCTTTAAACCGAACCAATTTTTATTTGTATGCCCTGCAATCCACCATTCATCATTAACACGTTGTATCCAAATACGGCGATGATTCCAATACATACCTTGAATGACACCAACCATAAATATAAATCCTCCAATGCCGAGAATCCAAAGCGTTAAATCTTTTCTTACAGTAAGTGCTGTTGCATTTTGCATTTCAACACCTGCAAACGACATTTTATATTTGTTGTTTCCATCTGGTTCTATATTTTGCTGAATACCAACAAAACTCACTTCACCATCTGGTGTTTCAGGTGTAAACATTTTAAATACAAATGCAGGATTGTTTGGTAATTTCGTTTTCGTATTTGGTTTTCCATTCTCATCAAAATAAAAATCAGGAAAATAGCTTAATAGTTCTAGAGAATAACCAGTTCCTAAATCATATTTTTCCTTAGGATTCGTTAAATCTACTTTAATCGGTCCCCACTTTTGATTATTTTCTTTATTTTGTAAGTTAAAGGACATACTTTTAAATTCACTTTCTTTATAATCCACTTGATACACTGCAAATTGATCAAATTTCAGTGGTTCATTCACTCGAATTTCCGCTTCTTTTACTTTTTCTAATTTCGGTTTTTGTCCTGCTATATTTTCTCCTACTGCTTTATATAATACGGCATTCGTTTGGAAGTTTTTCGCAATCATTTTATCGCCTACACGATCAATCGCTTCATCAAAAACTTCCTTGTCCTTACTTTTATCATAAACTTCTTTTATAAATTTCTCGTTTTTTAAGTAGTATTGTCCATCCGTCCCTGGTATCTCTTTCGTTTCACCGTCACGTAACCAAAGTGCTTCGTCTACGTACATACTCGGTAAAAAACGAAGCATCGCACCGAATAAAAAGATAATAAGACCGATATGATTTACATATGGACCCCAACGCGAGAAGCGTCCCTTTTCTGCTAAAACGTTTCCGTCTTCCACTTTCACGTTATAGTTTCTTTTCTTTAAATTCTTTTGCACTCTTTCCAGGTCACCTTCTTGCGGTGTACCAGTCCCATATAATCTCTGTCTCTTTAAAAAGCTAGGATGTCTTTTTACGCCTTGCTTTTTTAAAGCTTTATAAAGTGGAATAACACGGTCTAAACTACATATCACAAGTGAAATACCGATAGAAGCAATCAAAATCATATACCACCATGAACCGTATAAATTATTAAACCCTAATTGATAGTATAATTGTCCTAAAAATCCGTATTCTTGTTTATAATATTCAGCTGGTGCAATCCCTGGAGTTATGTACATTTCTTGCGGAAAAATAGTTCCTATCGCTGATGCAGCTAAAGTTATTACGATTAGCCATACACCCACTTTTACAGAAGAGAAAAAGCTCCAAATTTTATCGATTATCGTTTTTGTCTGCGTGAGAGATCTCCGTGCACTCCCCTCATAGCGCATATCCAATAGTTTTGTATTTTCATTGCTTTCAAATGGTTTCCCGCAAGCTTCACAAAAAACGGTTCCTATCGGATTAACATGTCCACATTCACATTTAATTTCTTTCAACACTCTCACCGCCCTTGTATCTATATGTACTATTGTATATTCTAACCTCAAGTTACCGCAATACTCAGAATTTTTAAACCAGAGGCACTATAGACACGCACCCCTTATGTAAAGGCTTTCTTTATTACGGAGTAATTTTCTTTAAATACCCTTCTAACTGTTCTTTCGTTTGTTCACCTATAATTTGCTCCACTACTTTTCCATCTTTATCAATCAAAAAGCTTGTCGGTAATGGACCTACTCCATATGTTCCTATAATCTTTTGTCCTTTATCAATGGCAACTGGGAATTTCAAACCATACTGGTTCACAAAGTTCTTTACTGCAATATCCGTTTCATCTGCATCTAACGCTATGATTTCAACACCTTTTTCTTTATACTTTGGATATAATTCATTCATATAAGGCATTTCTTTTTCACAAGGTTTACACCACGTGCCCCAAAAGTTTAAAAATACACCTTTTCCCTTTAAATCTTTTAGTTCAATTTTCTTCCCTTCTAAATCCGTCACAACAAAGTTAGGTGCTTCTTTTCCGATTTGCATTTTCTCTTTATTAGCAAAGAATCCTTGATAAAGGGTAAATCCTACAGCACCACATAAAATGAGTAGAATAATAACGCGAAATAATAAGCGATTTTTCTTCATATTACTTCTCCTCTCCTCGATAAATGTTATGTATTATCTTCTGTAAATGTTGTATTGAATAAATCACCAGCAGAGCACTCCACTGGTGAATTTTTAACTCTATAGCTTATCTTGGCTTTGTAGAAGCAAGCGCGCGTAATTGTTTCACCTCATGTGGTGTCAATTCTCTCGCATCACCAGGTCGCAGGCTTCCTACTTCTAAGAAAGCATAACGTTCACGTTTTAATTTCACTACTTTACAGTCTAACGCTTCAAACATACGACGTACTTGACGATTACGTCCTTCATGAATTGTTAATTGTACAATAGCCATTTCTTTACGCTTGTCCCAAGAAATAATTTTCACACGTGCTGGTGCTGTTTTACCGTCTTCTAACGTAACACCGCGTTCTAACATGCGAATTTTCTCACCTGTTAATGGCCCTTTTATTTTTGCAACATATGTTTTTTCAACTTTATATCTAGGATGCATTAATACGTTTGCGAAGTCCCCATCGTTTGTCATTAATAATACGCCAGACGTATCATAATCTAAGCGTCCGATTGGGAATAAACGTTGTGTAATTTCCGGGAAAAAGTCCGTTACAACACTTCTTCCTTTATCGTCTGATACACTTGAAATTACGCCAGTTGGTTTATATAGTAAAAAATAAACAGGTTCTTCTTTTTCAAGAGGGATGTTATTTACTTCTACTTTATCTTGAGGAGTTACTTTTGTCCCTAACTCCTTCACTATTTTTCCATTAACTTTCACTTTTCCTTGCTGAATTAATTCCTCAGCCTTTCTTCTCGATGCAATACCTGCTTGCGCAATCACTTTTTGTAATCGTTCCATTTCTTTTTTTCACCTCGAATTTATCTTACCTTACATTAGAAAGACTTGGCAACCGCATACGCTTTACGGCTATTCGCTTCATCTTACTTAAACAACATAGCGATGATAATAAACATATAAAGGTTAAATCATGTTTTTACCCTTTATTATTGTCCATATTTTTCATATTTCTCACAATAAAAGTTCATCATTTTGTCAAAAATACCACATAAAAAAACCACTATTAAGCTACACCTTAATAGTGGTCGTATACGTATTATAAGCGAAATAGCGTAAAAAATGAATAGTATTACTGAAACAATAAAGAAACGAACACAATTGAGCATATAATCCCGATTAAATCTGCAAAAAGTCCTACTTTTAGTGCATCCCCCATTTTTCTGATCCCAACCGCTCCAAAATATACAGTTAAAATATAGAAAGTCGTATCTGTACTCCCTTGCATCGTAGAAGCCAATCTCCCAATAAACGAATCTGGCCCATATGTGGCAATTAAATCGGTCGTAATACTTAAACCAGCAGAGCCTGAAATAGGGCGTATAAGTGCTAGTGGAACAATTTCTGCTGGAACATGGATCAAATCTAACATTGGCTTCATTACCGATATCATTGCGTCTAACGCACCTGAAGACCGGAATATAGAAATAGACACAAGCATTCCAACCATAAACGGTAAGATGGAAATTGCAATTTGAATCCCTTCTTTTCCTCCCTCAACGAACGATTCATACGTCGGTACTTTCTTTATTGTGCCATATAAAAGGATAAAACCAATTACACAAGGAATTACCCATAAGGAAATTGTATTTACAATACTCATTTTTTCCGCCCCTTTCTACTCCTTCTTCGGTAAAAATAGCGGTCAATCCAAATTGCTCCAATCATAGAAAGTACTTGTGCAATAAATGTTACCCCAACAATTTCAGTAGGATTCGCTGATTCATACGTCATTCGAATGGAAATGACTGTCGTAGGAATTAATGTAATGGCTGATGTATTTAATGCTAGAAACGTCACCATAGAACGGCTCGCCGAATCCTTTCCTCCATTTAACTCTTTCAGTTGTTCCATCGCTTTAATACCAAGAGGGGTTGCTGCATTACCTAGACCAAAAAAGTTTGCCATCATATTTGATAGAATAAATCCCATGGACGGATGATCCTTTGGTATTTCTGGAAACAACCTTTTTACTATCGGCATAAAAAGTGTAACTAATTTTTTTAACAATCCGGCTTCCTCTGCAATTTTCATTAAACCGAGCCAAAATACTAAAACACTAATAAGTCCTATACAAATCGTTACCGCATCTTTTGCTCCGTCAAATACAGCTTTATTCACTTCTTCCATCGTGCCATTTATCATGGCGTATACAATCCCAATGACAGCCATCGCTACCCATACGAGATTAACCATCGTTCCCAACACCTATCATGTAAGAAAAAATTTCTTTCACATTATTCCAGTAAAGTCCCGTTGTAGCTACTAACTTCCGTTTACTATAAAATAAATTCCGTTCTCCAACTTTTTCATTACCAACATAAATGTCTGTCTTCCCAACCTTTACTCCATCCGTAAGTTTTATACTTTTATGGAGTTCAACTTTTAATACTACGTTCTTTTTTTCTTCTTCAGTTAACGGTACCGAAAAACTATTTTTCGTATAAACATGGTTGGCATACTTCTTTTCATTTATTTCAGCAATTGCTCCTTGTCCTAAAACTTTCGTTTGTTTGAAACGTTCAAAACCTTTATCAAACAAATTCATATGATCATCCCAATCACTAGAGGCACTCAAAGTTACGACAATTAAATCTAGTCCATCTTTTGATGCCGTTGTCACAAGCGTTCGCCCAGCTTTCTTCGTAAAGCCTGTTTTTCCTCCTGTTGCAAATTCATAATAAGACGTTACCAGCTTATGTTTATTTTTCCACGGGTAATCCCAAGAATCTGATTTATATGTTTTGGTTCCAAAGATTTTCTTAAATGTCTCGTTTCCCATTGCATATTTCGTTAATAATGCCATATCGTAAGCCGACGAATAATGTGATCCATCTCCATCTAAGCCATGAGGGTTTGAGAAGTGCGTATCTTTCATTCCAATTTCTTTCGCTTTTTGATTCATTAAATATACGAATCCATCTATACTCCCACCCACACTTTCAGCAATTACTTGCGCTGCGTCATTACCAGATCTAAGCATGAGTCCGTATACTAAATCTTCTAACTTCACTTTTTGCCCAGGCTTTAAATAGATTGCCGATCCTTCCACCCTCACCGCTTCATTACTAACTGATACCATTTCTTTCATCTTCCCTGATTCAGCAGCTAATAAAGCGGTCATAATTTTTGTTATACTAGCAATTTTTTGAGGCTCATGTTCTGCTTTTCCGTATAATACACGACCAGACTGTTGCTCCATTAATACAGCATTTCGAGCACTGACATTGCTGTTCATCTTTGCATATGTAGGAATCGGCATAACGCTTGCATACATCATAAGAAGCGTAATGATTACACAAATTCGTCTCATATTTCCCCCCACGTCCTTTTGGCACTTTTTGTACAAGTGTATGCTTGGCCTTTTAAAATATGAACGAAATCTTCCTTCTACTTCCATTAAAAAAGACGCAGAGAATTTGCGTCTAATATGGTGTCCATTCAATTTGTTTCGCAGTTTCAAACCTTTTTTCTACATCAGGCCAATTTACAACATTCCACCAGTTTTTAATATATTCATCTTTTCGATTTTGGTATTGTAAATAATACGCATGTTCCCAGACATCTAGTACAAGGAGCGGTATCGTATCCCATTGTGTAAATAATTGATGAAGTGTACTTTGCAAAATTTCTAACCTTCCAGACCGGGGTACCCAAACGAGAATTGCCCAGCCTGAACCTTCTACTTTAGAGGCCGCTTCTGTAAAATGTTTTTGGAAACGTAAAAAGCTCCCAAAATCTTGTTCAATTTGTTGTGAAAAAGCTCCTCTTGGACTTCCACCACCGTCTTTTTTCATGTTATTCCAAAATATCGTGTGTAAGTAATGACCTGACCCATGAAAAGCCGCTTCCCTTTCCCAATGCTTAATTAAATCAAATTTATTTGTTTTTCTCGCTTCTTCCATCATCTTCTCTGCTTTATTTAACCCTTCCACGTAACTCCGATGATGTTTATCATGATGTAACATCATAATTTCTTTAGAAATATACGGTTCTAATGCATTATACGGATAAGGTAATGGCGGGAGTGTATGTCCTCCAATCGGGACAGCTCGTTCACTATCCCCTCTTTCATATAATTCATATTCCTCTTCTTCTTGCATAAATACTTCCTGCAAGTGATGCTGAATATGTTCTACATCATCGCTTATTTCATACATAAACTCTGCATCTGTTTCATACTCATGCTCTTTCATACGCTCTAATAACGTCTGAATTTTATAGGCAAGCATATGGACATCATACACTTCCATTGCGCGGCTATCTAATACGTGAAGAACACTTTCACACCAATTTTCTACTTCATGAAAGTAATCTGTAAATACACCTTGCTGATTCATGTTGCACCTCCCTAATGCTATCCACTTAACTATATTCAATGAAAATCCCTTATATAACTGTACAAAAGGAAAAGAAGCTAAGTAACCTTAGCTTCTTTTCCTCAATCAATATTTGTGTAACATCTTTGTCTGATAATCCGTCTCATAATATTCTAGTTCTTCACGCATCAATTGAAATTTACCTTCTAAACTCTTCATCACTTGCTCCAAAGATGCAGGTGGTGTTTGTTGAAAAACGATAGAATTTTTCCCTGTATATGCAGACCGACTATTTTCATACCAATGATCACTCTTCGGTGAAAAAAACTCTGCAATTACTTGATGGTAAATCTTATATAAAATTTTTTCAGCTGCTGTTTTTCGAAATGGCTGGCTATTCAACAAAACAAAACATGCATCCTGTCCTTCTTCGCAAAAAACGAGAAGTCGTCTCATTGATGCTAATACCCCTTTATAATATTGCTCATTCCCTGCTGGTGTTTCCTCTAATAAAGAAGGTAACGTATGATAATTTACATAATTGGTTATCAAATTAATAGCATCTTCTAAAAATATAGAAACTTGTTCTGTTTGATTTTCAACCATCAAATTAGACATTTTTCTCTCTCCTTTGCCATTTCACGCTATTTCTACTCTTTTATTTTTATGTAATTCAGCCAATATTTCTTGTACTTTCGACACCGTTCCCTCATCAAAATATTGTTGAAATTCTTCCATATTATTTAAATACAAACGTTTTTGCGCACGAAGCTCCTTATCTTTCACTAAACAACATATCGCTACAATATCACGCAAATATATGTTTTGTTCTTCTACTTTATACACTGGATTTCCTTCAAAAGGAGTAATTTCTTGTAAAACTTCTTCAAAATATCGAACGTATAAAACCGAAAAAGTTTTCTCTTTACCATTTAATATATATGTCACTTCAGATCTGTTAAAAAAATCTTCTGATGTATTAGGTTTCGCTTTTTCTAACTCATATCCTACGTAACCTTTTATAATCATATACTCCCCTCCCCCTCTTTCATCTTATTCTAACTTAATTTTCTGATAAACAAAATATTCTTTTAAATATACCTATATAAAAAATAGCTCGCCTATACAGGAATTTACCTTTTTATTTTTCTTGAAGTTTGTCATAATAATATTATTGTCTCAGTTTTCTTATACAAGGAGAGTTGTATTTATGTCGTTTTCATGGAAACGTTTCTTACAAATCGGGAAAATTGTCTTCCCATTTGTTGTATTAACAATTGTATTCTTTCAAGCAAAAAAAGAATTAGCGGGCATTTCTTTTTTAGAAGCGATTGATACAATTAAAAACATTCCAACTGGAGGAGTCTTTTTAGCAATTACACTTGGTGCATTCGCTGTATCAACAATGTTCTTTTATGACTATGTTATGCTTCGTTACTTAAAAGCTGATATCCCTGTCCAAAAGATTTTCCGTATCTCGTGGATTGCTAATACTTTAAATGGATTTATCGGGTTTGGTGGTCTTGTTGGAGCCGGCGTACGCACAATGCTTTATCGTCCATATATAAAAGAAAATGGAAAACTTATTAAAAGTATCGCTTGGATGACAACTGCCTTTATTAATGGATTAGCCATTCTTTCATTTCTTGGTCTCATCGGAATATTAGACACGAGATTTATTTTGCATGAAAAACCATGGCTATGGCCTGTTCTTATCTTCTTCGCTCTTTTCGTCCCTATATATATCGGATTTTCTAAATTAAAAAATAGAAAAGCGACGCAAACAGAGGAACAAGAAGAAGAGGAGAAAAACCCAACTGTTTTATACTCATTAGTTTCATTAGTCGAATGGGTATCTGCTGGTATTGTTATGTACGTCATATTACTATTATTTGGCATTGAAATCGAATTCCAAAAGTTTTTAGGCGTATATGTTATTGCTGCTTTAGCTGGTGTCGTTAGTCTTGTTCCTGGTGGCCTTGGATCATTTGATCTTGTCTTCTTAACTGGGCTTGGGCAATACGGCATCGATACAGGTGTTTTACTCCCTGCTATGTTATTATATCGTCTCGTCTATTACATCTTGCCCTTCTGCCTTGGTCTCATTTTTGCAGCTTTTGAAATGACAGGAGTAGCCATTAAAAAGTTTGAAGATAAACCTTTTATTGCGCCTGCATTAGAGACAACTGGTGTTATATGGACTTTGCAGCGTGACTTTCTAGGAAAGTTAGGTTCTTGGGCATCTGCTGCTTTAACAGTATTTGCTGGCTTAATGGTTATTTTATCAACCATTCTACCGACAAGTATAAATCGGGCACACGCCTTACATATTCTAGCTCCAAAACATCTTATTCAATTTTCTTTTAGCTTATCGCTAACATTCGGTATTCTCCTCCTCATTCTTTCGCGGGGGATATATTACGGAACAAAACGTTCTTATTATATGACGATTGTTTCTTTAATTGGAGCGGCTATTTTTAACACACTAAAAGGAATTGATGTTGAAGAAACTTTTATTTTATTAATCGTACTCGCTGTATTGTATATGCTTCGTAAAAGGTTTGTACGTGAGAAAATGGAAGTCTCACTTTCCGATATCGTAAAAGTTTTTATATTCCTACTTGTAACGTTATATTTATATAAAAACTTAGGTATTTTATTTGCAGGTGCAAAAGAAGCTTTCAAACCTGATTTTGTCGTTCGTAATATTACACAAGTGAAACGAAGTGCATTAGCAGCTGCCTTTTTTGTTCCTACTTTTTTACTAATTGGTTCACTCATTGCAAATCGTTATCGAAATGAATTTCCCGGGCAACCAGCTAATGATAAAAGATTACAAAACTTCTTAGATGAACATGGTGGAAATGTACTTAGTCATTTAGGTTTTTTAGGAGATAAACAGTTCTTTTTCAGTAGTGATGGAAAAGCACTCATTCTCTTCTCAATAACTGGAAAACGACTTATTGTACTAGGTGATCCAATTGGGGACCCTTCCTCCTATCGTACTGTATTGCAAGAGTTTTTAGCTGAGGCTGATCGATTTGGATACATTTGTGTATTCTATCAAATTGAAAGTAAATGGATGAGTTTATACCACGATTTTGGTTATAACTTCTTTAAGCTTGGTGAAGAAGCTGTTGTTGATTTAAATACCTTTACAATAACAGGAAAGAAACGCGCTGGCATGCGAGCTACTTTCAACCGTTTTGAAAGAGAAGGCTATACATTCTCTATTCATGAGCCACCTTTCTCCGACGAATTATATGAAGAGTTAAGAAAAGTTTCAGATGCATGGCTTGGTGGAAAAAAAGAGAAAGGTTTTTCACTCGGATACTTCGATCGTGAATATATTAGTCGCGCTCCTATCGCAACATTATCTGATGCGGATGGAAAAATTATTGCATTCACAACATTCATGCCTGTATATCAAAACGGATCATTATCTGTCGATTTAATGCGATATTATCCAGATGCGCCTAGCGGCATTATGGACGCAATTTTCATCCACTTATTCCAGTGGGCAAAAGAAAATGAATACCACTCCTTTAATATCGGTATGGCACCACTTTCAAATGTTGGTTTATCCACACAGTCTTTCTGGTCTGAACGAGTGGCTGCTGCAATCTTTAATAACGTTCGTTATACGTATAGTTTCAGCGGATTACGACATTTTAAAGAAAAATATAAACCAGCATGGAGCGGTAAATATTTAGCATTTAGGAAGAATCATTCTTTACCAATTACAATGCTCTCTGTAACAAAATTAATAGGAAAAAGAAAAAACAGCTAAATTCTTAGCTGTTTTTTCTTTTTTGAACTTGTACAATAAATTCTTTTTCATACTTCTTACCATTTATATAGAAATTCCCCCACATTTTATACGTGCCCTCGGCAGGAAATGTAATTCGGTATTGTAATTGTTCATCCGTATCTACAGGCATAGCGTATAAAAAATTCTCCTTCGTTTCATCCACTATATAGAGTGACTCTACTTCTCCTCTCTCTGAATGTAATTTCAATTTTTCACCCTTTTTCGCTTGAAACTGAAATGTTAACGTAACTGGTTCATTCGGATGTAATGCACCAAATAAAAGAGAAACTTCATACTCTCCTATTTTTTTTGTAAGTACACTGTCGATTGGAAATTTCACTTTTTTCTTATTGTTCTCCTCTTTCGTTCTACCAAAATTCTTCCTAGCGAATGACTCTACGGACTTATTTTTGTCTTCGTATAAAAATATTGTATATTCTTCGTCTTTCGCTATTTTGGAAGATAACTTATATGACCCGTTCCCTGCAAATGTGGGTTTAATTTGTTGTATGTTTTTTAACTGTCCATCTACAATCACTGCCCGCATTTGATCATTTACACCACGAATTTCATTATTCTTGTTGTTTAACAACTGAAATACAATATCTACTTTCTCATTTTCCTTTCCATTCGAAACATCCCACTTTACTTCCTGAACATCTCCTACAGTCTCTTCGTTTTCTTGATATTTTTTTATGTAAAATCCTCCTGCCACAATAAGTACTAACGCAATAAGCCCGATGACAAGATTTTTCAAAACATCACCTACCATTTTTATTGTCTCTATTCATACAAAACTTCTTAAGATATATATTCTAGATTATGATTTATGAAATCCTCCTATTTTGCACATATTACAAATAATAAAAAGATTTTAATTGAAAGGATTCGTAGTGTATAATGCAAATGATATTGATTTCTATCAATACATTATAAGGAGGACTTTTTTATGAGTGTACATATCGAAGCAAAACAAGGTGAAATCGCTGAATCTATTCTATTACCTGGTGATCCATTACGTGCAAAATATATCGCTGAAACATTTCTAGAGGACGTTACTTGCTATAATAATGTGCGTGGTATGTTAGGTTTCACTGGAACTTATAAAGGAAAACGTGTATCTGTTCAAGGTACAGGTATGGGTGTTCCTTCTATTTCTATTTATGTAAACGAATTAATCCAAAGCTACGGAGTTAAAAATTTAATTCGCGTTGGAACTTGCGGTGCAATTCAAAAAGATGTAAAAGTTCGTGATGTTATTATCGCAATGACGGCTTGTACTGATTCTAATATGAACCGTTTAACATTCCCAGGATTTGATTTTGCACCAGCTGCAAACTTTGACCTTTTAAAGAAAGCTTATGATGCTGGAACTGAAAAAGGATTACACGTTCGTGTCGGTAACGTTTTAACAGCAGATGTGTTTTATCGTGAAAGCATGGACATGGTTAAAAAACTTGGAGATTACGGTGTATTAGCAGTAGAAATGGAAACAACTGCTCTTTACACATTAGCAGCGAAATACGGTGTAAATGCATTATCAGTATTAACAGTTAGCGATCACATCTTCACTGGCGAAGAAACAACATCTGAAGAGCGTCAAACTACATTTAACGAAATGATTGAAATCGCTTTAGATGCAGCAATTCAACAATAGTACACTAAAGAACTTGTCATACGTCTGGCGAGTTCTTTTTATGTGACTTTTTATAAATAACTACTTTATAAAGAGACAGATTTCTCCCCTCTACTTTCTTGTAACGTTTGTTATAATAAAGTGAAACTTTAATCAGTGGGGGTTTTTTCCATCCCCCACTGATTATTAGTTGAACCAATCGGATTTTACGGACAATTGATCTCCCACTTAACTCCCTTGTATTCGCCGAATTTTGAAGTGGGAGTCTTATTGCCCGTTAAAGCGGGATAAAGAAATCATTTACAGTATTTCTCATAAGAGGTGACGCAGTGAAAAACAGAAGTATCGTCTTTAAACTATTTTTATTAACATCCACTTTATTTACAATCATATTCCTACTTTTTTTCCTAGGACAATCTCTATTTTTAGAGAAATTT
This sequence comes from Bacillus sp. RZ2MS9, assembly GCF_001816185.2. Lineage (NCBI taxonomy): Bacteria > Bacillati > Bacillota > Bacilli > Caryophanales > Bacillaceae > Bacillus > Bacillus sp. RZ2MS9. Next base: position 1,491,080 of record NZ_CP049978.1, on the reverse strand, counting down.
TATATTAATAAGAAAGTAAAAACAGTCCAAACTGCTTTTGAAAAATTCGTAGATAATTATGATAAAAGTGATAAAAGTTATGAGAAGGTTAGAAAACTAAAACAAGAATTTCATGATAAAACAAATGCCGATATGCAGTTTTTAGATTCTAACGGTATTATTAAAAGTGATAACAATTACTATATCGATGTATTTAATCCCAACAATAATAAACAGTATTCCATTCCACTCAATAATCTTTTAACACCAGAAGAATATAATAAATTCGAAAATTTAGGTTTAAAAAAAGATGTAATAATCAATGTTGATGGAGTCGTGCAAGAGAATAATATAATCACACCACAAAAATTAGGAACGAATTATAATCAATGGCAAAACGAACATTTCTATTCGGATTTTCAATCAATTAATGGAAATCCTTCTAAGAATAGACTTGCGAGCCGATACAAATCTACAACTCGAATCGTCTTTACAGGTGTTATAACTAAGTTACAGCTCCCATCCAAAGCTGAGGTTCGCCTTGCAAATGATATTGAAACATTACAAGCCGTTCAATATTTTGCTGATATGATTAGAGAGGGCACTTCTAACTCGAACCAATTAAGTACTTTCATATTAGATGGCGGAGAAAATATAAAAAATAGTATCTTTGTAAAACCGATTATAGAAAATGGAAGGATTACAGAATATGCTTTTGCGATAGCATCTTTGCAGCCTGTTAATGAAGCGATGCTCGTTTTAAAAGATTATTATGTCTATGCCTTAATCATCGTGTTTCTCGTAATTATTTTGTTATCCTTCTACTACTCAAAAATTATTGTAAAGCCATTAATTAAAATAAATCGTGTTACAAAAAAAATGGCTAATTTTGATTTCAGCGAGAAATTACCTGTTACAGCTGACGATGAAATTGGCGGGCTTTCTGGCAGTATCAATACATTATCTGTAAATTTAAAAGATCGAATCGATCGATTAAATGTTGCTAATACAAAGTTACAACAAGATATTGAACGTGAACGTCAATTAGAAAAAACAAGAAAAGAATTCATTTCTGGCGTATCACACGAATTAAAAACACCGCTAAGTGTAATTAGAAGTTTTGCAGAAGGAATTAAAGATGGTGTTAGTAAGGATACTTCGTATTATACTGATGTTATTTTAGAAGAAACAGAAAATATGAACAGGCTGATTGTTGAAATGTTAGAATTAGCAAAGTTGGAATCTGGTACTTACAAACTAGATATGACGACGTTCTCAATCGGTGAATTAACGCAACAAGTCTACACAAAATTATTATTTAGCATGGAAGAAAAACATTTACAAGTGAACGTCGATGCAGACCCTTCTATACTTGTTACAGCAAATCGCAGTCGCATTGAGCAAGTAGTGGTGAACTTACTAAGTAATGCAATTCGGTATACACCAGAGGGAGAAAAAATACAAGTCTCCATTATAGAAGCAGAAGATACCGTAAAAGTCGAAATCGAAAATACAGGAAACCCTATCCCTGAAGAAAGTCTTGAAAAAATTTGGGATCGCTTCTATCGTCTAGATGCATCACGTAGCCGTCACACTGGAGGTACCGGTCTCGGATTATCTATTGTAAAAAACATTTTAGACCTACATCATGCCGAGTATGGTGTATATAATACGACTAACAGTGTTGTATTCTATTTCAATTTACAAAAAGTAAAAGAAGTCAAATAATTTGTCTTAATTTCACTAGGAGTTCACATGAAATTCACACTCTCCCTTTATAGTAAGAAACAAGTTAATCCTTTCCTTTACACATATAAAAGAGGAGAGTGCGTGAAATGAAACAAGCAGGACAACCTATTCAAAATGAAAAACAATTAGAAACTATCAAAAATATACTTTTACAATCTTCGAAACGTGATGGCTTATTATTCGTATTAGCTGTAAATTCTGGCTTGAAAGTAAGTGAAATCTTACAATTAAAAGTTAGTGATGTAATCGATGAAAATGAAAATGTTCGCCATTCCATTTTATTTTACAATGAAAAAGTGAAGAAACATAAATGGTTTGCGGTAAATGAAGACTTACAGCACGCAATCGAAGACTACATGAAAGAACGTAAAACTTGGAAACGTAATGAACCATTGTTAAAATCTCAAAAAGGAACAAAATCTATTACGAGACAACATGCATGGTACATTTTAAACAAAGCTGCAAAAGAAGTTGGATTAGAAGGGATTAGCTCACATACACTTCGAAAAACTTGGGGTTATTGTGCATACAAATCAGGTGTTGATATTGCGTTTTTACAACACTTCTTTGATCACAGTACTCCATCAAAAACTTTAAAGTATATCGGTATTGCTTAATAACTCTTATACATAAAAAAGGTTACCATTTTAAAATTTGGTAACCTTTTTTATATTTCATATTCTCTTTTCTTGTCTCTCCTATACTGTAGTGGTACTCTAATAATAAGGGGGAGAAATTATGAACACACTTACAATTGAATTACCAAAAGAAACGGCTGAAAAACTTGATTTATTAAAACAAGCTTATGAAAAGAAAACAGGTGCTTCTATCTCTGAGAGCACTCTCGTTCAAACACTTATCTCAAAAGAATTTATCCAAGCGATAACTCCTTTTGATTTACAACAATTCGTCAATGGAAAAGAACAGCATTAATCGCTGTTCTTTTTTTATCTCTATTTAAAATATATAAAGTTTTTTATATATTTTTAAAAAAACCATTGACAATGATAATGATAACCATTATCATTTATTATGAAGCCAACAATTGATGAATCAACCAAACGCTCAGTAACATTGTTACCCCTCTTTTTCATATAGAAAGGCACTGTACATTCCCCCTGTTTGTACAGTGCCTTTCTTGTTTATTATCATTCAAAAAAATTTAATTGCTCCGGCTTCGGCTCACCATATGTAATGTTCATCATTTTCATAAGCTGTTTCGCATTATCTGCTGCATCCCCACCTGAATTGTTGTTAAACAGTACGTATATATCCTTTGTTTTCTTTTTTAATTGCTCTAGTCGTTCAACCCATTCTTCCAGTTCTTTATTGTTGTAGCGATATAAACAGCGAACCGCTCTCCAATTTTCCCCTTTATCAAGCCAACCATGAACATTTCGACCGTGAAAACGTATTAATGCCATGTCTGAATTCGTAACCTCTAACACGAGTGGCACAGAACCTATCCCAGCCTGTGGTTCATCACAAATTGTATGAATCCATTTCTCCTGTTCTAGAAACTGTAACGTCTTATCTCTCATTTCTGGATAAAACCATGTTTGATTTCGAAATTCTATTGCACATGGTAAACCTTCCATTTTTTCTTTCGTATATCGAAGAAAATCTACATTTTTCTTTTTGCAATCAAACCATGGTGGATATTGAAATAAAATTGTTTTTAATTTATCAGCTTCTATTAAAGGAAGAATAGACTGTTTATACACATCAAACATCTCATCGAACGTAGAAAAAGGAATTTCACCTTTCATATGTCCTGTCATTCCTTGATACGCTTTTACGACAAAGGAAAAATCTTTCGGCGTTTCCATTGCCCATTTTATATAATTTCGTGCAGGTTGCATCGCGTAAAATGAACTATCCACTTCCACAATAGGAAAATACTCGCTATATGTTCGTAATTTATTTCTATTTTCATAGGGATTTATGTATAAAGAATCATGATCTCCCCATCCTGTCACTCCAATAAACAGCACATATACCCCTCCCTTTTAACTTCATCTTCAATTCACTTTCCAAACACTTTGCATCATGTAGCCTTTTCTTTAAGAGTATCCTTATAAAAATATGATATACTATATGGAAGAATTTTTAAAATGAGGGGTTATTTATTTATGCTTCCAAACGATGCTACTGTATCTCATGAAAAACGAATTGAAGAACTAGAAAATAAAGTACGTTTTTATGAAGAACTTGTGAATCAATTACCACATCATTTCACATACAAAAATCCACATATTGGTTTACGAATAAAGAAAACTAGAACGACTCATTCCATTCAAGAAATACCAAAAGAGAATAAAGAGGCTCATTTTCAACTTACTTGTGATTCATTATTTTTATTTGAACAACTTGAAAAACACTTTGTACATATTTTTGATGCCTTTTCACATCATGTAACCTTTATCGATAGTAAAGGGAATATTACTTTATGTAATCAAGTTGCTGCAGATGATTTCGGTGTAATACGAAATGATATTATCGGAAAACCGATTCAACAATTACTAAACTTGCCGGAAGAAAAAATTAAAGCAATTGAAACATTAAAAACGGGAACAGAAATATATAATGAAGAAGTTTTAGACAAAAACTATGGCATTATAAATAACCGAATTATTCGCGATTATAACGGGGAGATTTTTAGAGTTATTAGTGTCTTTCATTATTTAAATACAGAACGTGATGCTGAGAAGTTTTCGTTAGCAGGGCGAATCGCAGCTGGAATTGCACACGAAGTACGAAATCCTCTTACAACAGTACGAGGATACTTACAATTTTTACAAGAAAGCATTTCTCCATCAAATAAAGAGTTATTTAAAAACTTGCTTATCCCTGAATTAGATCGTGCAAATAATATTATTACAAAATTTTTAGCCATTTCAAAAACACGGGAATTTACAAGAGAACCGTTTCCCATCAATACATTTTTACGTGACTATATTCAACAGTTACTAGCTAGTGAAGTCTCCTTGCATAATATTTCAATTGATTATAACTTCTCTAATGAATTAGATGATATTTTAGTCAATATTGATCGACATGAACTTGTTCAAGTGTTTTTAAATCTATTTCAAAATGCCGTCGATGCTCAAGGCGACAAACCTCTTTCTATTCAAATTACTAGTTATCGCCTTAATAACTTCGTTCGGATTACTTTCACAGATAATGGAATTGGTATTCATCCAGCTATTCAAGAATATATCTTTGATCCATTCTTCTCAACGAAGGATTCGGGAACAGGACTAGGCTTGTCAGTAACAAAAAAAATCATCCAAAATCATAACGGCACATTAAAAATGACTAGTAATGAAGATGGTACAACTTTCACTATTTCAATTCCAATCTTACCTAAAACAACCCTTGAAAAATTAAATCAATGTAAATAAAGGACTAATCCACGAACTACATGCCAATTGTTAAACACTCCCAACAATTAGCATGTAGTTTTTTATGTTGCACTTTTCTTCTTTACATTATATAAACCTTTCTCTATATCTTACTTATTTCTTTCTAGGTGGGCCAATTTCTTATTTTTTTAGAAATGGTAGTTTGTCCATCACGAATTTAGTATAAATTTCATTTTAATATATAGTAATGACTAATGATTCTATGAAAGAAAAGAATGAAAAGATGAACAATAAAAATAAAGGAAAAGTATTTTATGGTAATGATTGTTGCAAATTAAGAGCATGTAGCCATATTAACATCCCTAAGTCAGAACTTACAGAAAGACTTCTTCAAGCTCTTGGTCAAGCTATTCTAGTTCAATATAGATCTGGTTGCCTAGGCGGAGGAACTACGGGGGCTACTGGTGCTCAAGGGCCTCAAGGACCTGCGGGCGATACAACTGCGACACTATCTGTCTTCCGAATTTACTAACCACAATTTCCGATAATATTTTGGTAGGACTAAGCACATTTATAATTAATAGATGTGATTTTGATTGTCTATTAAATCTCTCTTTTAATAAAAAGGAGCACTTGTTTGGGAGGATAAGTGCTCCTTCTTTACGTTTCTTTACCTCAAATTTACTCTATCTTAATCCTCATTTTGTATGATAAATAGTGAAGTCAAAGATATGAAAGAGGGATGAAAATGAGAGTTATGTCACTAATACGCATTTGGATTGCTCTTATGGTATGCATTATTTTATGTGTAGGATTTTTTTTAACTCTAAAATATTCCACTATTTCAAAAGCAGATAGAAAAACTGTTCCATACAAAATTTTGTATACGAAACAAAGCAACATCCCTTATTCCAATGCAAAAAAAAATGAAAAGAAAGTTATAACGGGAATGCTTATTACGAAAGCTTCTAGTTCCGAAGCGTTACTTCAAATTGCTGAAACGATTAAAGATCAGTATACAAATAAAAAAATCGATGAAATTACACTTTCTATCCACAATGAAAATAATGGTAATTACGAAGAAGAATTACCTTTCGAACCTATTAGTAAAGGAAAAATAATTGTCACATACGATTCTCAATCCTTTGGCAATACGAACATTATACTTAACGAGTAGTAACTAGTACGGAGAAGGGATAATTTCAATCGTTTAAAGTTTCATTTTGTTTTTCATACAAAAAAGAGGCGAATTTCATTATTCGCCTCTTTCTTTTACCAAAATGAAGGAATCCATTCTTTCACTTTATCAATCCACTCTTGTTGCTCTTTTTTTCTTTGTTGTTCCTCTTCTTTCCTTCTCTTCTCTTCTTCTTTTCTTCGTTTTTCCTCTTCTATTGTAGTCAATTGTTTTTTATAATCAGCCTCAGATATGAGCGATAACTGAAATGCTTTTTGAGCTGGATTTGCGTTCGCTTTTTTCATAATATCCCGGAACATTGTCGTCGTAATTTGACTACCACCCGGAACATAATGATCGCTATCTGTTTTATCATATCCTACCCAAATCGCACCTACCAAATCTGGTGTGTATCCAACAAACCATGAATCCTTTGCGCCGGTGCTTGGGCCATTTACAATTTGAGTAGTTCCTGTCTTACCAGCCGTATCAACATTATTAACTTTCGCCTTTTCGCCCGTTCCCTTTTCGACAACGCCTTTTAATAAATATGTCATCTTTTGAGAAATTTTCTCGCTTGTCACTCGTGTCTCTTTCTTATACCACTTTCCAATCGTTTCACCTTCCGCATTTTGTATCTCTCTAATCGCATGAGCTTCCACTTGAACACCATCATTTGCAAATGTACTATACGCTTGAGCCATTACAAATGGGGATGTTCCTACATGCATACCGCCTAAAGCGATTGGATACGTACGATCTTCTGGCACTAATGGAATACCAAATCGCTCTAAAGATTTCAATCCTTTATCTAATCCAATCTGTTCCAATAGCCAAACAGCCGAAACATTGTACGACTTTGCCACAGCTTCATACATTGTCACATCACCGTGAAAAGTATGATCGCTATTTTGTGGTTTATATTCTTTAATATTAAATGGTTCATCTTTCAATATATCGTATACTTCATACCCTTGCTCTAACGCGGGTACATATACAGCTAAAGGCTTTAACGTTGAGCCAGGTTGTCTTTTTAATTGGGTTGCATGATTAAACTGTAAAAACTGATACGGTCCTCTCCCTCCAACTAAAGCTGGTACACCACCTGTTTTTGGATTCATAAGAACTACACCCGTTTGCATCAGTTGGTCTGAGCCATTATCTTTGAAATAACTATCATTATTCACAACGTCTTCTACAGCCTGTTGTTTTTTCGGGTCAAGCTCTGTATAAATACGATAACCACCCGCTAAAATTTCATTTTGTGTCAATTCGTACTTGTCCATTGCTTCTCTAACAATATAGTCTACATATTGAGAATATTTTCCCTTGTATTTATCATCTACACCACGTTTTAATACAAGACCGCTCTCTTTTTCTTTATTATACTGTTCGTCAGAAATATACCCTTGCTCTTTCATTAAGCTTAATACGACATTACGTCTTTCAATTGACTTGTTAAAGTTTTTATAAGGTGAATATGCAGATGGTGCTTTAATTAAGCCTGCAATCGTTGCAGCTTCTGAAATTGTTAAATCTTTTACCTCTTTATCAAAATAAGATTTAGCTGCCCTTTTTATACCCCAAGCACCTTCCCCAAAATAAATTTGATTCATATACATTTCAATAATTTCATCTTTTGTATAAGTACGTTCTATTTTTTTTGTTAAAAAGTATTCCTTTATTTTACGAGAAAATGTACGATCTTGTGTCAGAAATACATTCTTCGCAAGCTGCTGTGTAATTGTACTTCCCCCAGCTACAACTTCTCCTGCTGTAATATTTTTAAAAACCGCACTTATAATTCCACTATAATAAATACCATGATGGTTAAAAAATTCCTTATCTTCTACTGCAACAATTGCCTGAACCATAATATCAGGAATATCTTTTCTTTTAACGCCTTCTGTTTTCGAAGAAGCTAATTTAGTTGCGACCTCATTATTTGCATCATAAATTAAAGTCGGTTGTGGAACAGCTTGTTTTAGTTCAGATATGTCTTGAATGGAAATTATTATATTTACAGCAATAAATAGAGTAACGAATACACTTCCCAATACAATTAATGAATTACGAAGTTTCTTCCTCTTATTGAACCACTCAAGCATTTTTTTAAAATGAGTGTTCTTCAATTTCATTCGTTCACTTCCTTCATTTATTTACACTCTTCTTTTTAAAAGGAAGAATATACCGCCTTTTAAATTTATTATAATAACGTAGTCATTCCTATAGTGTAAAGCTTTTCTTTTACATTCATACTTTTTGCAAGAAAAGGACATTCTACAAGTAAGATATTCACTATTGGATATTAATATTATTAATAGAACAACGAGAGTTATGTTAAGTTTTTGTAAACTTTTCGATAAAATGTTTTAAAAAACGACAGTTTTTTGTTAGAATTGATTAGCCAATATATTTTACATATATTACTTTTGTGGGGGTAACAATAATGGTCTTTAAATCAAAAAAAGATAAATTTTCTGAAATGTTAATGAATGTTTCCGAAAATTTAAAAGAAGGCGCGCAGTTTTTCGTGGAGTATAAAATTAAAAATGCTAGCGATTTAAAAGAGTTTTCTATGCGCATGAAAGAGTATGAGTCAAAAGGTGACTCATTTATTCACGAAATCATTATGGAGTTAAACAAAGCGTTTATCACTCCGATTGAGCGTGAGGACATCCTACAACTTGCAATGAGTATGGATGATGTATTAGACGGATTAGATCACAGTGCTGGTCTGTTCGAAATGTATTCTATTACAGAAGCTGATGAATACATGATTAAATTCGTAGAAGCAATTAATCAATGTGCGATTGAGATTGCAAACTCTGTTGAATTAATGTCTAACAAAAAATTAGTCGACATTCGTACAAATGCGATTAAGATTAAGGATTATGAATCACAGTGTGATGATATTCGCCGTCATGCGATTAAGAACTTATTCTCTCGTGAAAAAGATCCGATTAAGATTATTCAATTTAAAGAGATTTACGAAGAGCTTGAAGAAGTAGCTGATAGCTGTCAAAGCGTTGCAAACGTATTAGAAACAATTATTATGAAGAACGCGTAAGGAGTTTGATCATGGATACACTCTTGATACTGACCGTTTTAGTAGTCATTTGCGCTTTAGCTTTTGACTTTATCAATGGATTTCACGATACAGCAAACGCTATTGCAACGGCTGTTTCAACGAAAGCTCTAAAGCCTAGACATGCCATTATTATGGCGGCTATTATGAACTTTTTAGGCGCAATGACATTTACAGGTGTAGCAAAAACGATTACAAAAGATATCGTTGATCCATTCGCCTTACAAAATGGTTCTCTTGTAATTTTAGCTGCTTTGCTTGCGGCGATAGCTTGGAACTTAATTACTTGGTACTACGGTATTCCAAGTAGTTCTTCGCATGCAATTATCGGCTCAATCGCAGGTGCAGCAATTGCGGCCGCTGGGATTAGCTCGCTAAATCTTAAAGGATTTATTAAAATTATTGAAGCTTTAATCATTTCACCGATTATCGCTTTCGTTATTGGTTATACCGTATACAGTATTTTTAAAGTAGTATTTAAAAACTTTAACTTAACAAAAACGAATAAGAACTTCCGTATATTCCAGATTTTCACTGCAGCATTACAAGCCTACACACACGGTACGAATGATGCACAAAAAGCAATGGGGATCATTACGATGGCACTTATGGCTAATAACTATCATACTTCTAGCGATATCCCGTTCTGGGTACAATTATCTTGTGCTGTCGCAATGGGGCTTGGTACTTCTGTCGGTGGATGGAAAATTATTAAAACTGTCGGTGGACAAATTATGAAAATTCGTCCTGTAAATGGTGTAGCTGCCGATTTATCATCATCACTTGTTATTTTCGGTGCAACATTCATTCACTTACCGGTTAGTACGACGCACGTTATCTCTTCTTCTATTTTAGGGGTTGGTGCTTCTCACCGTGTGAAAGGGGTAAAATGGGGAACTGCAAAACGTATGTTAATTACATGGGTTATTACACTTCCTATTTCAGCTTCTTTAGCTGCTCTGTTTTACTACCTATTACATTTTGTTTTCTAATCAAAAGTCGTCTTCCTTATTTTTCTAGGAAGACGACTTTTTTGTGAACAAGCCTATTTCTCATTAAAAAGCGTGTATAATAATTGATGGATAAGTTATTTAGAGGAGTTGGCAATTTTGGAATACATCATGTTACTTTTCATCGGACTAATCGCCGGAACAGTCGGCAGCCTAGTTGGGCTTGGAGGCGGAATTATTATTGTTCCGTTATTAATTGGATTACACAGTTTATCACCACAACTTGCAGTAGGGACTTCTATGGTAACAGTCGTTTTCACAGGACTATCTTCCACCCTTACTTACATGAAGCATAAGCGAGTAGATTATAAAAGTGGACTTATTTTATTTATCGGAAGCGGCCCTGGTGGTATTATCGGATCATGGGCAAATAAATTTTTAAACCAAGACACATTTTCTTTATACTTTGGGATTTTCCTTATATTCGTCTCAATTCTACTTATGCTTCGAGACAAATTAAAACCTCTTTCCCTCTCAAATACGTCTGTAATTAAGCGTTCTTTTACAGATAATGATGGAAATACTGTACACTACCAATTCCCACCGTTTCTTGCTATCTTTATCGCCTTTATAGTTGGGTTTATATCTGGATTATTTGGAATTGGTGGCGGTGCCTTACTTGTTCCAGCAATGATGCTTCTTTTTGCATTCCCAGCACATATTGCAGTAGCAACTTCAATGTTCATCGTATTTCTATCAGCAATTGTAAGTTCTGCAACTCACATCTCACTTGGAAATGTCAGCTGGATTTATGCATTAATCCTGATTCCGGGTGCATGGATTGGCGGAAAAATCGGGGCTTACATTAATACAAAACTAAGTGGTAACGCCGTAATTAATTTATTACGTATTACGTTGATTATTCTTGGAACTAGATTAATCATTATTTCCCTTTTATAACGTATTCTTTTTAGAATGCGTTTTTCTTATACACATGAATATAAAAATCCTCCGAGGAGAACAAATAAAATTAAACAAACACATAATAACATATAATTTGAAATATGTACTTTCTTCAAGTTGACCACTCCTATAACTGCGACTGTTATCTTTATGATAGCGAAAAAATAGTTCACTTGCAGTTACAGAGTGCTAACAATGCAAAATCAATTATTACAAATTTTATCCTTATATTTCATTTCTTTGTATATTCTATCGATTTAATAAAAAAAGATGTCATATTGACATCTTTTTTAATGAAGAAGTGACCACCCCATGAAGTCTTCATGTACTTGGCACGCCCTCTTATCGTTTCGATCATATAATTCAGCATAGCTATCTGTTTCTTCATCATAAGCCATCGTATAAATAATTTGGCCGTCTACTTCAACGGATAAAACGACTCCACCTTTCATCTCTTCTACATGAATGATAGCATTCGCCGGAATTCTCATATCCGTCATTCTCATCGCATCTAACAATATACTAAACCCCCTACAGCGTATTCATTGCTAGTACTATTACACACTAAATAGTATACTACTGTAATAGCATACATTTCGTCAATGAAATTGCTGTTGAAATAGCATATTGTCTATATACATATACGCTAAAATAGAAGAAATAGAAACATATTAATGGGGGGCTAACATTGATTCTACACAAAGGAGATGTACTATTCCGTCAAGGCGAGGACGGTCCTTTATACTTTATAAAAACAGGCTTATTAAAAGTAGTTCGGCTAGAAGAAGACGGAACACCATTTTTATTCAACATTATCGTTCCAGGTGAAACGATACCTCATCATTCTTTAATTTCACCGAAAGAATATCACGGTACAGCTATCGCTTTAATAAAAACAGAAGTGGAACCGATCACTAGTAGTGAATGGTACGAGAGACTTCAAGCAAATCCCGAATCGTATGCTAACATCGCTATGCAATTGCAATCTAAATTAAGAATGATGCAACAACGAATTGATCAATTGACAACCGTCTCTCCGAAAGAACGTCTTCATCGTTTACAAGAATGGTTCGCCCTATATTTAGGTGACATTCCTATATATGAAATATTAACACAAACCGAAATTGGTCAACTGATAGGTATACGTCGTGAAACAGTAAACCGTTTATTACGAGAACAAATAAAAAACGAGGTAAAATAAATACCTCGTTTTTTTGCTTATTGTAAGCTTGTTGCTGGGCCGAAAAATTCATAATGAATATGCTCTTGTTTCACACTTAAATCAGTTAGTGCAGCATTTATATGCTTCATAAATGCTACTGGACCACAGAAATAAAACTCTGCTTCAGTTGTCGGAATAATAGTTTTTAACCATTCACTTTCAATGAAACCTTCTTTATCAAAGTTCTTCATTTCTAAATCTTTTTCAGTCGGTGCAGAATAACAAGTATATGCTTTAACTTGTTCATATTCATTTTCTACTGTCTTAACGTGTTCTTTCATTGCATGTGTATTACTATTTATTGCTGCATGAACAAAATATACATTACGTTTTGAATCTTGTTCAATTAACGTATTTAACATACTCATCATCGGTGTAATCCCTACTCCACCACTAATTAGTACAACTGGTAATGTTGAATCCATATTTAACACGAAATCTCCCGCTGGTGCACTTACTGGTAAAACATCTCCTTCTTTTACATGTTCATGTAAGTAATTAGACACTTTACCGTCTGGTGTATCTACACCTTTTTCTTTTTTTACACTAATACGATAATATTCTTTCCCAGGAGCATCGGATAAACTATATTGACGATTATGTGTATATGTCTCACCTTCAATATTGATTTGAATCGTTACATATTGACCTGGGATGAATGAAGAAACTTTCCCTCCATCTTCAGGTTTCAAATAAAATGACGTAATAACATCGCTTTCCTTCACTTTTTTAACAATCACAAAGTTGCGGAAGTCTTTCCATCCACCTTCTTTATGTGCAGCTTCTTCATACATCTCTGCTTCAATGCTAATGAATGCATCAGCAATGACACCATATGCTTCTCCCCATGCATTTAAAACTTCATCAGGTGCACCTGCGATCTCTTTAATGGCACGTAGTAAACATGTACCTACAATCGGGTAATGCTCTGCTTTAATACCTAAACTTCTATGCTTATGACCAATTTGTTTTACAACTGGAATAATAGCTTCTAAATTATCAATGTACGTTGCAGCTGCATAAACAGCATTCGCTAACGCTTGTTGTTGTCTTCCCTTTTTCTGATTTGTATGGTTAAAAATATTCAATAACTCCGGATGTTCCGAAAATAAAATTTCATAAAATCTCGTTGTAATTTCAACGCCTTTTTCTTGTAATAATGGTACTGTTGACTTTACGATTTCAATTGTTTTTGCACTTAACATTGTATCCCACTCCTCTATTTCCTTAACTGTTTTTAGTTTAACTGAATCTTATAATGCAGATTGTGATTTTAATCACTATTAACACGGTGTTTTTGTGAATAATATATGAACATTGTATTTACAAAAGAAAATAAGCTAACTAGAATTCTAGCTAGCTTATTATTTTGTTTGTATAGCTTGTTCAATTACTTTTATATCTTTCCCATCGCCAAACTCCGTATATCCCCAGATATTCGTTTCACCTCTATATTTATTTACGATAATATCCAAGTCATGATATACACGGTGGGCATACACTACATACTCAATATTTTGAAGTTCCACACCTTTTTTTACAATTTCATAGCTTCTATTTACATCACGTTTTATTTTTTCATTCTTTATTTCTGTATGTATATTTTTTAACGATGATTCTTGTTGTTGAAACCATTGCTTAAATTGATTCCAATCCCCGTCTGTATAATTCTCTGCTTTACCGTAATTTAAGAAATTATTATAGCTTTCATGTGTCATTCGAATAAAATTTAGCACTTTTGTCTCTTCTTGCACATCTTCTATTTGAGCTATTGTATTTACCTCAGCAGGCTATTCGCATAATGTAACAGCACTTTCATAAGACTATAGCTTGCAATGATCATCACGATAATAATCCCGAATACACTTAACAATTTCTTCATATACAGAACTCCTTCTCTACTAAAAATATTACAATGTATGACTATACTTGTAACTTTCTCTCGTAGAAATATAATTCCTGTATAAATTCTTCCTATCATTTCGACAATATTTTTCTATACATTTCTCGTTGGCAAATGTTCTTGTAAAACAATATATCCTTCATAAGCTGTGTAACCGAGTATAGCCATTAATCCAATATAACAAGCAAATACTGTCCATTTCGTTTTCGCATCCACTTTATAATAGTTTTCTTGTTGTTCCTTTTCTGTTTTCCATTCATTTAATTTTCTTTCTGACGCTTCAAATGCTTCCCTTATGTGAATTGTATACTCATCTTTTTCATTTTCATATGGAACATAATCTAACGGTTCGAACTTCGGTAAAAGATACTCTAACACTTCCATTTTTTGAAGTTCACCTATTTGTAACTCTTTTTCCCGTTCTCTTTGTCTTAATGCATTCATCTCATGATGCATCACGTATATAGTCCGATGTACAGCACCCGTTTCTTTTAATTCCTCTTCAAGCCTAGTAACATATTCTTTCATCCCATCAATTTTATGCCCTAATTCCTTAATCGGCTCATCTCTCTTTATTACTCTATATAACTCCATACAACCGATAATAACAATAAATCCTCCCAAAATACTTTTAAAGTAAATTGAATAGCCAAGTAATAAAATAAGGCCTGCTCCCCAAATTTTAGTACTGACAACTGAAATAATTCGCCCACCATCTAGCGGCGAAACGGGAATTAAATTAAAGAAATTAATCATACTTCCAAGCAAAATAACAAGCGCCCAAAATGGCTCTTTCGTCATTATATAAAGCGGTATCGCGGGTAAAAATGACAGAAGTCCGAAAAGCGGACCCATATAGGCAATGTAAGCTTCATCTTTCGCATTTTTCGGCATCTCTTTCATTCCAATAAGGGCCCCCATAAATGGAATAAAGATTGCTGGCGATGTTGGGATCCCCTTTCTTTTCGCAGCCCATAAATGGCCCATTTCATGAACAAACAACAAATAAATGAGTGCCACTCCAAATTTCCAACCATATAGAACTGCGTATGCGCCAAGCGATAGAAACATACTAAATACCGTTGAAAACTTTGCTAATTTAAAAATTGCAAATACCCACTTTAACTTAGACAGTAAAAATAGACCTATCGCAACAATAATTCCCCATAATCCTTTTTTATTATTTTTCATATTCCTCTCCTTTATCCCTCATTAATGAATCATATCATTCATCAAAGCTTGTTCTTTTCTCTATTATGACATATTTTTTTCTATTGTTAGAAATAATGTTTATATAATCCATTTTCAGCCAAAAATATAAATAAAAGGAGGTGTACAAAAATGAATTTACAATCTCTTATAATAGGTGCTCTATCGTTTTTAGCTTCAACTCTTATTTTTTATACCGTTAGTTACGTATTATTATTAGATTTGTTGCCCAATCACGTATTTATTGCCCTTGTCATCCTTTCCGCTCTTATGATTTCTTTTCTTATTACACGAAAATCAATGAATGAGCCATCTGCAAAAGCAAAGTAATAGAGAGGGGTGCTTTCCCCTCTCTATTATCATTTCCTAGGAAAGGTCATATAGATTTGACGAGTTTATATTCATTCCAATCCGTAAGGGCTAATTAAAGTCTCACTTTATCTTTGAAAATTCATTTTTTCACCATAATCTTTAACAATCTGAATTATATTTTGAAACACACCTATTTTTTCTTTTTTACTGTTTAATATTTTCAAATCATAACTTTCGTAATATGTTTCTAATGATTTTAATTGTGATTCTGAAGCGCTTTTTATCGGAACAGTAGCATGTAATTCATATTGCTTATACCCTTCCTTTACTTTTTCACCTAAAATCATTTCACTCTCTTTTGCTCCAATTAATTTTTGAACTTTTTCTGGAAAATTGAGTTGCAAATAATATTCTTGCTCCTTCACTAACTTATTGTATAGTGATTGTGAAATCGTATACCGTACCGTATAATTCACGTTTTGATCGCCTGTTTTAATATGAAACGCGGTAATCTGCAAATCTTTTTTTGTTACTTCCGTTAAAGGGCTTACCTGCATCTCATCTTCTTTTTGTTCTGAGACATTTGGAAATATATCCAAAAGCTTTTCCGTATCTTTTTCATTCAACATATACATAGCTTTCTTATATTGCACCCATCCTCGTCTATCTTCTCCCCTTAACCATGCATAATAAGTTTCTTTTTTCCCATCTCTACTAATTTGTATTTCATATTCAGGTTCACCGAGGCTTCCTGTTATTTCTTGTTTCTCAGCTTTATTCAAAATGTCTATTACTAACTTCGCTTCTGATTCCTGCAACTTTTTCTCTTTATGTTTTTTTTGTATAACGGTTACCCCTATTGTTTCTTTCACTTCATTCACCGTCTCTTCTACTTTTTTTGTTTCTTTTTTCGGCTCAACTTGACCACAAGCTGCTAGTAACATAACAAACAACAACACCAATACATATTTCCCTTTCAAATTAATCCTCCTCTTACGATAAGAAATCCTTATAATCTTCATACATAAAACAAAAACGTGACATCCTATTAAATACGCTATACTAATCATTGAAAGGAGGTCTTTATCATGTCCATTAATTTTCATGATGAAAATAATAAGTACACATATGCAACAAGAAACGCTCATATTTCTTGGGCTGAAATGGTAAAAAACATTACAGAAATACAAAACAAGCAAATAATTGATATCGGCTGTGGTGGTGGGATTTATACGAAAGAACTCGCTCTTATGGGAGCCAATAATGTTGTGGGACTTGATTTTTCAAAAGAAATATTACAAGCTGCAAAAGAAAATTGTAACAACTTTTCAAACATTTCATTCATCCACGGTGATGCACATAATATCCCATACCCTAATGAAACATTCGACATAGTTATTTCGCGTGCAGTTATTCATCATTTACAAGACATTCCTACATTTTTACGTGAAGCTTCTCGTATATTAAATAAAAACGGTGTACTTATTTTACAAGATCGAACAATTGAAGATTGTACAATTCCAGGAAGTCCCGAACACATTCGCGGATATTTTTTCTCTCTATTTCCAAAACTTATTGAAATAGAGTCAAAAAGACGTCCAAAAACCAACACTATACAGACAGAATTACAAAAACATTCTCTTCATGTACTTCCCACACAAACACAATGGGAAATACGAAAAATACATGATTCTGTAGAAACATTATTGCAAGATTTATCTCCTCGAACAGGTCGATCCATTCTATATGAGTTAACAGATGATGAACTTTCTCAACTTCTACAACATATACAGAACGCATTACAAAACGTCTCTCCTATTATTGAAAGAGATCGATGGACAATTTGGAGCGCCATGAAGTTGTAAGGAAGGAAGCCTCACAAAATAATGTGAGGCTTCCTTTCTTTCATAATCTAATTTTGCAACACTCTTGATATCCTCCACTTCTGGCCTGTGCACTTCCACACTTCGGACATACTAAATATCTAGACTGATTTGTCAACAAACTACCTTTTTGAAAGAGTAAAACTTCTGCTTGTTTAAACGAACGCGAATAATATAACCACATAAAACCAATTATAGCAATAATGCCAAATAATACTCCCATCGCAAGCATTTCAGTCACCTCTTTTGGTTTGTTCTTTCCAGCAAGTGGATTGTTGTATTATTCTCTATAAATTCAAACAATCCCTTCTTCACTCCTATAAATATCAATTTTCTCTATAAAATTTACAATTCTCCGCAAATTTTCACTCCCATTTTACAATTCATCATTTCCTTTACAACAACGAATATTACTTTCGATATTTCCGTATATAAATATATCTTTCAAAAAACATATTGACTTTCTAAAAAAAACATGCAACAATACTGTCAGAATACTTGAATAAAAATTCATTGACGAGAACGAGTACGTTATAGAACTGTTCCCCAGAGAGTTGGCGATTTGCTGAAAGCCAACGTTCAGCGCGTAACCGAAAATCATCTCCGAGAAGTAGAACCGAATGTTACAGTAAGTTCTTACCGGCCGTCCCCCGTTACAAGGAACACGTATCATGTTGTACGTTGCAAAGCCGTATACATATAGATTTATTTCTACATGTGTAAATTAGGGTGGTATCGCGGGTAAATATAACTCGTCCCTTTCTTTAGGGACGAGTTTTTTGTGTTCTTACAAATGAATTTAAAAAAGGAGGAAAAACAATGAACACTGTATCAAAAAAACATATTTTTTTCACGGGTCTTATGCTATTTTCTTTATTTTTTGGGGCAGGTAATTTAATTTTCCCTCCCATGCTTGGCCAAAATGCAGGTGAAAACTTTTGGCCAGCAATGATTGGATTTTTACTAACAGGAGTTGGCTTACCACTACTAACTGTTATCGCAATTTCTCTATCTGGAAATGGAATGCAGCAACTTGCAAGTCATGTTCATCCATTATTCGGAATTTTCTTTACAGTAATTGTATACATTGCTATCGGTCCATCTATGGGCATCCCACGTGTTGCAAATGTCGCTTATGAAATGGGTGTTAGTTCTTTCTTACCAGAAACAATCCGCTCTAGCAGCCTAGTGCTATTTGTATATACAATCATCTTCTTTACTATCGTATTTTGGCTGAGTTTGAATCCATCTAAACTTGTTGATCGTATTGGAAATGTATTAACACCTATTTTATTACTCTCTATTTTCTTATTGTTTGTTAAAAGTGTATTTACACCACTTGGGCAATCAGGACCAGCAATGCAAGAGTATCAAACTTCTCCAATCTTCAAAGGCTTTATGGAAGGCTACTTAACAATGGACACTATTTCAGCACTTGCATTCGGAATTATCGTTGTAAATGCAATTCGCTCTAAAGGTGTGAATGATCGTAAGTCCATTGCCATCGCCACAGCAAAAGCAGGGCTTATTGCCGCTACAGGGCTCGTACTTGTATACGGTGCACTCGGCTGGCTTGGGGCAACTAGCGTCTCGCTCGGATATGCAAAAAATGGCGGACAGCTACTTACTGTTATCGTACAACAATTATTCGGTCCATACGGTTTGCTCCTATTATCTCTTATCGTTACACTCGCTTGTTTAACGACATGCGTTGGACTCGTATCTGCGTGCAGCCAATATTTTTCAACATTATTGACTACATTTTCATACAAAACGTTCGCGAGTATCATTTGCGCATTAGGATTACTAGTTGCCAACTTAGGTTTAACGAAAATTATCGCAATCTCTGTTCCAATTCTACTTGTTGTGTATCCAATTGCGATTGTACTCGTACTACTATCATTACTTCATAAATACTTCGGTGGATATCGCTCTGTTTATGTAGGTGCTTTAATTGGAGCAGCTGTAGTGAGCGTATTTGATGGATTAAAACAAGGTGGTATTTCAGTTTCATTTATCACACCATATTTTGAATTTATCCCTTTATATAATGAAGGAATCGGCTGGCTAATACCAGCATTAGCAGGAGCTCTTATTGGTCTTGCAATGGCTAAATTAAGCGGTACGAAAAAAGTTCCATTAGTAACCGAATCTCACGAAGTAAAAGCCTCCTAAAAAAACTCCCAAAAGGGAGTTTTTTTACATTTGATACGCAGTATGATTAAAACTGCTTATTTTATAAGCCTTCGTATAATATTCAATATTCGTATCAACTGTTTCTACCTTGACAACATCATAGTGCTCTTCTTGCTTTACTAAAAATAAATAGTATTCCTCTGTAGCCTCAATAATCGCAATTTTATCTGTTTCAACATTATATTGTTCACAAAGCGCTTGTAATGCGTTCACATAATCCCCTAATTTTTTAGACTTATCCATTCCGAATATAGTTTGAACTAACATATACATTCTCCCCTTTATATGTACTGTTAATACCTCAATGATAACGCTTACATTTTTTATCGTCAATAAAAACATTCAATAGTTTTAACGCCAAATCTATATTGTATCGAGCCAATAATCAGCGAGGAATTCCCCGCCAATTAAAGTTTCACTTTATCCCGCATTAACTGCCCGTAAAAGCCCGATTGGTGAGGGCTGATAATCAGTGGGGGAGGAACAACCTCCCCACTGATTAAAGTTTCACTTTATCACTTCGTTAATTGATGCCTAAATGCATAAATAACCGCCTGAGTACGGTCACTTACATTCAATTTATTTAATATATTACTCACATGTGTCTTTACCGTTTTCAGTGCAATAAATAACTCGTCCGCAATCTCTTGATTACTTTTTCCCTCTGCGATTAATAACAAAATCTCAAACTCTCTTTCCGTTAAATCATCATGCAAAGGTTGCTCTTTCTTTTGACGCATACGGGACATCATTTTCCCGGTAACTTTCGGCTCTAATACTGTTTCTCCATCATAAGTAGCTCGTACAGCATCAGCAATATCACTTGCTCTTGATGTTTTTAATAAGTAACTGGTCGCCCCAGCCTCAATAACAGGATACAATTTTTCGTCATCTAAAAAGCTTGTTACAACTACAATTTTTGCTTCTGGCCATTCTTGAATAATAGCACGTGTTGCTTCGACACCGTCCATCTCATCCATAACAAGGTCCATTAAAATAATATCCGGCCTTAATTGCAATGCTAATTCTGATCCTTTTCTTCCATTCTCAGCTTCCCCTACTACTTCAATATCTGGCTGTGTAGATAAATATGCCGATACACCCATACGAACCATTTCATGATCATCGACAAGCAATACTTTTATCATACTTCTCCTCCTCTCTCAATCATAATCGGTACTTTTACTTCTATTTGTGTACCTTTGGCCGGGAAACTAAGTACCTTGAGTGTCCCACCAATTTCATGAACACGCTCTTGCATCGATCTTAGGCCATATGAACCAGCCTTATTAACCCCTACTTCAAACCCAACGCCGTCATCAATGATTTTTAAAATCGCATATTGATCAATTTTTCGAAGGCGCACTTCTGTTTTCTTTGCCTTCGCGTGTCGCAACGTGTTTGATAGCGCTTCTTGCACAATACGGAATAAATGATCTTCTACACCTTTTTTTAATTCTATTGGCTCAATAAGCCATTCAATTTTCATATGTTGTTTTCGCGATAATTCCGTTAATAATTCCTCTATACCTTCTGTCAGTTTCTTACCTTCCAATTGTACAGGACGTAAATGAAGGAGCAATGCTCTCATTTCTGATTGAGCATTTACAACCATATTTTCAACAAGTTGCAATTGTTTTTTTGTCACATCTGGAAATTCAGTTATTTGTTCATTAATCGCTGACATCATCATCGACATTGCGAAAAGCTGCTGACTTACTGAATCATGCAACTCCCTTGCTAAACGATGCCTTTCTTGAGAAATCGCTTCTTGTCTCATCTCTTCATTCCAATGAGCTCGTTCATTCGTTACTTTTTGAAAGAGTCCAGCTTGCTCCTCTAATCGACGAGCCAGAACGATTACTTTTCGTTCCACTTCATGAAATTCATCATCTGCAGTAAACGAAACATCGCTCGGAAAATTCCCTCGCTCTACTTCAAATAGAAACGTATTTAATCCTTGTATACGCTGCTCTATATAGTAACCGATTGCATATCCTACAATTCCCCCGATAAGTAAACTTGTAGTCATAATAAACAAGCCAATTGGAACAGAAGCGATGGATTCCTTCCATAATAAATCATACACTTGTTGCTCGCTTTTCCATACATATACAATTGTACAAATGAGTGCGATACTAACAGAGGACAACATAGAATAACGAATATACATCCACGAAATATTTTTTTGTTTCTTCATTATACTTTCCTCACTTCCATGTCGCCTACGACAAGCGAAGAAATAATTTTAATACGTCGAGGAGCCTCTTTATACTGCTCTGTTCTAAATGTAACATTGCGGTTAAACCCTGTCTCTTCATGACCTGGCAAGAGCACACGCCCGACAATAACAGAATGATTTAAAGAAAGTTCAATATCATATGGCACATATAAACGAATATTACCAACGACACCTCGAATAACAATTACCGTTTCCCCTTCTGGAATCATAGCAGTTGTTAAATCTATTTCCACATCACAAGCACCATATTGAACATTAATATCCTCAAGTTCATAAATATGATCCATCATTCGCACATTGCCTACAAACATATTTTTCAAATATGGTTCTGTACGATATATTTGCTTCTCTTCGTCTATCATCCCTTTTTCTTTAATTTCAACCTTCATTGCTTTTTGCTGATGCCCTTGTTGAATCAATTGATAACCAATTAAAGCTAAACAAGCAAATACGACAAGAACAAATGCTGCTGATGAAAATAAGAAGAATAAAAATACGATACCACCAACAAATAAAAATACATTTCCCCGTACATAACGATTCTTTTTACGATAATGCCTTCCAAACATAAGCATAATAAATGCAAAAATGAGACCACCTGGTTCAAAATGTCCAAGTATCATATCAAGAAAAAGACCGAACCCAAATATGATGAGGAGCATCCCCATTAATTGTGTCTTTGAAAAATGTTTCTTCATTTCAGCTCCCCCCTTCTTGTCACATATACATAGAAGAAAAGGCATTGCTTTCCAACACCTTTTCTTCTATCACTATATCATAAGCCTGTTTTATAATATACTACTATTATTTTGTTAACTCTTTCGTTAACGATACATCATTCTTTTCTTTCATTTCACGCTCAAGTTTTGCAATTTTCATATCAAATGTGTCACGCTCATGCTCTTCATTCATACGAGTTTCTAAGTCACGAATATGATCTTCAATCTCTTCAAATCGTAAGAATGGATTATTTTCATCCATTTTATGCATCGCAGTATTCATACGACGATTTGCATGTGCCATATTTTCACGTGCCATTAGTTCCATACGCTTTGCGTGCATTTCTTTTAATTTATTTTTCATTTCAGAAAGACGACGCTCTAACTCATCAATTTGCTCTACAACACCTGCATACATTTCTTCTAATCGAGTTACTTGCCCTTCATAATAAGCTACCTCTTCTAACGCACGTTCGTGCAATTGTAATTCACCTGATTCTTGAGCAATGATAGCTTGCTTTGATCTTTTATTAACGAAATAACGTGCTTGCTCAAGCTCACGAGCAAAGTTAGATTTTAATGTTTTATGACGCCCAATTAACTTCTCAATTTTTGTTATTTCACGCTCACTATCACGTAAATATTGGTTTAACATCGCAATTGGATTTTTTCTTTCCTTCTCATCTAACACGTTATGAAAATCAGCTAAAATTGCATCGCGTACACGTCCGAATAAAGATTGTTTCATTATAAATCTTCCTCTCTTCTACTTTAATTATAATTTGATTTATTGTTTTAGTTTTTCATTAATTTGTTCCACTCATCTTCAAAGTTGCTATATGATTTAGAACTTTCTGGAGCAGATTCAACAACTACATCTTTTTCTTTTTTCCACTCACGGTATCCGTAGTATAAAACCACTAAAGCAGCGATACCGATTAATGCTGGCGAATGAGAAAGTGCAATGGATAAACCGATTAAACCAACAATACCCCAAGCTAACTTTCCAAAAAATGATTTAGCTCGCACAAATGATTTATAGCTCCAATATACAACCCCTGCTCCGATTGCGAATCCTACAATACCAGCAAGACTACCAAGAGCAATTAAAGCCAAAATACCGGCTGCGATAAACGCTAGAAATTGTTTCATCTTGTGCTTGCCTCCCTTCGATTTGATACTCTTATCTTAACTATTTTTTCATCTTTCCATAACGAGCTTAAGAACCGTTTTCTACTCAGACTTAAGACCGAGTCATATTCAGCCCTTTACGCAAAAAAACGTGCAGAGTCTATTCTCTGCACGTTTTTTAATTACTAACATTCATATTAAATTAAGCAGTTTTATGATACTCTTTTTTCTCAGCTACTTTCGAAAACCTTGGAAACCCAATTAAAATAGAAACAATCCCACATACTCCAACTAAAATTGGATAAAATGCATACGGTAACAATTCAACTGGAGATAACGCTGCAAATCCTGCTGCCGTTAACATTTGGGCACCGTACGGAATTAATCCTTGCACACAACATGAGAAAAGATCTAATACACTCGCTGATTTACGAGGGTCTATTTCATATTGATCTGCAATATTTTTTGCAAGCGGGCCTGTAAAAATAATTGAAATCGTATTATTCGCTGTACACATATTCGTCATACTCACTAAACCAGCAATACCAAATTCCGCTCCTTTTTTCGAACGGATATTACGTGTTAATACATTCATTAAATATTGAATACCACCATTATATTGGATTAATTCAACCATACCGCCAATTAATATAGCAAGTAATACTAACTCCATCATACCGCCCATTCCAGTCGTTACACTTTTAAAGAAACTTTCTAACGTGTAACTTCCATCTATAAGACCGATAACACCAGATAGTACAGTTCCACCAGTTAATACAATAAGTACATTCCAGCCAAGTAGCGCTGTAATCAGTACTCCTGCGTACGGTAAAATCTTTATCCAATCAAAGCTATGTGCTTTAATCTGCGTGTCACTCCCTGAAGTAACTATTACTAATAATACAATTGTAATAATAGCCGCTGGTAACACAATTAAAAAGTTCGTTTTAAACTTATCTTTCATTTCTGTTCCTTGTGAACGAACAGCTGCGATTGTTGTATCTGAAATAAATGATAAATTATCACCAAACATCGCTCCGCCAACAACAGTAGCCATTGCAAGCGCAATTGAGATATCAGTTTGACCACTAATACCTACAGCAATCGGCGCTAATGCTGCAATTGTTCCCATTGAAGTTCCCATCGCTAATGAAATAAATGCACCAATAACAAAGATTCCAGCTACGATAAATCCTGGCGGTAAAATAGTTAACGCTAAATTAACAGTTGAGTCTACTCCACCCATTCCTTTAGCAGTTTCAGAAAATGCACCTGCAAGCACAAAAATTAATACCATAATCATAATATCCGGATTTCCTGCACCTTTAGCGAACCGCTCTACTTTCACATTAAAACTTTCTTTACGATTCATCACTAAAGCGACTCCTACAGCAATTGAAATCGCTACAAGTATCGGCAATTTATAGAAATCACCTGTAATAATCCCAGAACCAATAAATAGCGCCAAAAATATCCCAAGTGGTAATAAAGCTAAACCATTTCCTCTCGTTTCTTTCAAAGTACCATCTCTCCCTAGTTTCAACCTTTTTCTAATGAATAACAAAAGACCTCTTCCGATGAGAAGAGGTCTTATACATCTATAAGAAACGCTCTTCTCATCTTTCAAGCACACGCTTGCTGGATTTGGCACAGCACTCTGAAATCGAGTCCGCTGCCGAGGCATCGTAGGGCCAGTCCCTCCGCCTCTCTTTATAAGAAGGTTTCATATTTATTTTTTAATAATAATTTCTTCCCTAACTTTACTCGCTTACAAAACAAAAGTCAATTATTTTTTGTATAGATTTTTTTGGTAATTATACAAAAATTTGAATAAAACAATCATTTTAACCTTTCTATTTCTTCTTTCAATATTGAAATCCAATAAAATTCACTATTTTTTATTGTTGCTAATATCCATTTCGTAGTGTACCAAGCTAACTCATACTCTTCCTTCGTGACATCACCACTTTTATAAGCATCCTCTAGCTCCTCTTCATCTAATACATACACCTTACCGCTAGGTAATAATACTACATCTAAATATAAATCATCAAAATACGGTAAACCACGATCGTCTATTCTATATTCTTTCACCACATCGATATAATATTGCACTAATTTTTTCTGATCATCTAACATAGCGGTAATCGCAAAGTTTTTCCCGTCTATGAAATATTGAATCCACGTATACTGATCCGCTGCAATACAAAGTTCTTCACCATCATATTCTTTACAACTAGGCTCTCTCACCTTTTTTATATCCAGTATTCCGAGCATTCCCTCTTCCACTTGCTTAACCGTATAACTCTTTTCTATTAGTCTCTTCCACGAAGAACCGTCACCATATTTACGTTTCATTATGTCTGCTCCTCTTCTATATACAGAAAAGCTCCCACATATTATGTGAGAGCTTGTTCATATTATAATTAAGCCGCTTGACCCTTTTCAGAAATCTCTTTTAAATAAGCTTGTCCTTTTTCAGCGTCATATTGACCTTCCCACTTAGACATAACTACAGCTGCTAAAGAGTTTCCTACAACGTTAACTGCTGTACGAGCCATATCTAAAATACGGTCAATACCAGCAATGAACGCTAAGCCTTCAGGTGGAATACCTACTGTACCAAGTGTCGCTAATAATACAACGAATGATACGCCCGGTACACCTGCGATACCTTTTGATGTAACCATTAATACAAGCAATAATGTAATTTGTTGTGTAATAGATAAATCAATACCGTACATTTGCGCTAAGAAAATAGCCGCAATTGCTTGATATAAAGTTGATCCATCTAAGTTAAATGAATAACCTGTCGGAATAACGAAAGATGTAATTGCTTTCGGACAACCGAATTTCTCCATTTTCTCCATGATTTTTGGTAACACTGTTTCTGAGCTTGCTGTAGAATACGCTAAGATCAGCTCGTCTTTTAAAATCTTAAAGAATTGGAAAATGTTGATTCCAAATATTTTCGCTGTAAGTCCTAAGACAACTACGACGAAGAAGATCATTGCCCCATATACGACAATTAGTAATTTCCCTAATGGAATTAATGAAGCAAGACCAAATGTAGAAACTGTAACACCAATTAGTGCAAACACACCAAATGGTGCAAATTTCATAACTTGGTTTGTTACGTAAAACATTGCGTCAGCTACACCTTGGAAAAATTGAAGAACTGGTCTTCCTCTTTCACCAATTGCTGCTACACCTAAACCAAATAGTACAGAGAAGAAGATAATAGCAAGCATATCTCCGTCAGCTAACGACTTCATAATGTTCGTTGGAACAATATTTACAAACGTATCTGCAAATGAATGACTTTGTACTTGCTCTGTCGTATGTGTATATTTCGAAATATCTGTCTTTGTTAACTGCTCCATATTTACGCCTTTTCCTGGTTGGAAAATATTCGCTATTAATAGACCAACAATAATTGCAATTGTTGTAATAATTTCAAAGTAAAGAATTGTTTTTCCACCTAGTCGACCTAGTTTTTTAACATCGCCAACACCAGCAACCCCAACAACAATACTTGCTACAACAATCGGTACAACGATCATTTTAATTAATCGGATGAAAATATCACCAATTGGTTGTAAGTACTTCACAACAGCTGGATTATCAAAGAAAATCGCCCCAACCGCAATACCAAGCGCAAGCCCTATTAATATTTGCCATGCAAGTCCTATTCTTTTCATATTTGTTGTAACCCCCTCTTCGATGTGTCACTCTATCTCTCATTCTATCTCTATAAAACTAAGAAATTAAGAGTATTACATATTATTCGACAATTCACTACATTTTGTCCCTGTTAAAAATCATAAATCAAAAATTTAAATCTGACAACAAAATAACTTTGCCCGAACACAAATAATTTTCTTGACAAAAAGCAGACTCATGTCAGAAAACCTAACATGAGAACGATTCCTCACTAGTGTTTTATTAGCTTTCCAAGTAATATTTCACCTCATAAAAACGATTACTTTCCTTCTTCATTTTACAGATTAATTCCAAAATATACCTTTGTTACACATATGAATAAAATGTATGTACTATGACAATTACAGTTGAAAAATGATAAATTCCGACAAAACTTAGCAATTTTATAAAGTTTTCTTTACATTATGATTACAACGATAGACACTCTTCTTCTTATGATATATAACATTCATAGAGAAAGGAGTCAGACAACTATGAAAAAGAAATTTGCAGCGTTTAGTGTTTTAGCAGCAGGAACGATTTTTGCTTCCCCGTTACTTTCACCCGTATACGCTGAAACAAATCAAGATAAATTATCTAACATTCAATCTGAATTAGAAGGCAAACAAAGTGACTTACAAAATAAATCAGTCGAGAAAGAACAAATAGAAAAAGAAATTCAAGAATTACAGAAGAAAATTGATGAATTAACTACTTCTATTAATAAAAACGAAGCTGAATTAAACGATACAAAAAAAGAAATTAGTAAAACACAACAAGTAATTGCTGACAAAAAGAAACATATAGAACAATTACAAACAAACATAGATACACGTCAGGAAGTTATTAAACAACGATTACAATCTATGCAAGAAAAACCTCGTACAAATATCATTACAGAGGTACTAACAAATTCTTCAAATATTGCCGATCTTGTTGATAATATGTACTCCGTAAGTTTAATATTAAACAACGATACAGATATTGTAAAAAAACAAACATCTGATCAAAATGCTGTAACGTCAGAAAAAGAGGCTGTTGAGAAAAAAGAACAACACCTGAAAGAATCTGAGCAAAAACTAGAACAAAAACAGCAAGAATTACAAAATAACCAACAACAGCAACAAACTCTTATTAACGATCTACATACGAAAGTAGCAAAAGTAGATTCAGAGATTGAAGGATTAGAAGAATCCAAAGGCATTTTAGAAAATCAACGTCAAGCTGTTCAAAAAGCAATTGAAGAAGAAAAACGGGCCGAAGAAGCTCGTAAAGCGGAAGAAGCTCGCCAGGCAGAAGAGGCTCGCAAACAACAAGCTACTAAATCTGCTCAAGCAACTCAAGCGGCCCCAACACCACATGATACAAACATCGGTGGCTTTATCAAACCAGCAGCTGGATCAAAAACTTCCGGATTTGGTGTACGTTCTTTAGATAACCATAAAGGAATTGACATCGCTGCTTCGGGAACGGTTCCAATTATCGCCGCTGCAGATGGCGTTGTTATTCGTTCAGAATTATCATCTAGTTACGGAAACGTAGTGTATTTATCTCACCGTATAAACGGAAAAACATATACGACAGTATATGCTCATATGAATAGCCGTTCTGTATCGAATGGACAAACTGTAAAACAAGGCGATCAGCTTGGATTTATGGGGAACACGGGCCAATCATACGGACAACATTTACACTTCGAACTTCATCTTGGAGAATGGAATGTCGGCAAGACAAACGCAGTTGACCCATCTCCTTATATCGGATTATAAAAAACCTCGGTGCCTACCGAGGTTTTTTATTTACACTTCACACAATATAGGCATTCTACATAGACTATAACTAAATGCCTATAGTTTACGGGGTGATCAATATGAATACGCAATTACAACAAAAAATAGAAGAAGCTAGAGAGACGTATATTGGCCGGATATTTACATTTGGCGGCTCAGTATTATTTTTAATCGGTTCATTCCTTGCAGTCACTACAGCCTATAAAGCATATAATCGTTTATTACACTCATCAACATCCACATAAAAAAAGACGGGAGATCCCCGCCTTTTTTTATGCAAACATTTTAAATACACCTATCGCATTTAAAAATACAATTATTACAGTTACCGGAATAACATAACGAAGTAAGAAGAACCAAATGTTAAATAACGTTTTCCCCTTCGTTTCCGTCACTTCTAATTCTTTCATCAATAACTCTTTACTCATTTTATTTGGTACAAATAATGAAATAGCTAGTACTCCTAACGGCAGCAATACGTTACTTACCGAAAAGTCAACTAAATCAAAGAATGTTTTCCCGAATATTTTCACGTCACTCATAATCCCAAATGATAAAGCTGATGGAATACCGACTGCAAAAATAAGAATACCGATTAATAATGATGCTGACGGACGCTTCTTCTCATTACCTTTCGCAACAGATGCTACTACAATTTCAAGCATTGAAATTGCTGATGTTAAAGTCGCAAAGAAGAATAAAATTAAAAACATAATAAAGAAAAATTGACCAAATGGTATTTTTGCAAATACTGCTGGAAGGACGATAAACAGTAATCCTGGTCCTTCAGTTGGTTTTACTCCTAATGCGAAAATCGCTGGGAAAATTGCTAATCCTGCAAGTACTGTAACAAAAACCGTTAAACTTACAATAGATGTTGCTGATTTCGCTAAATGTTCTTCTTTCTTTAAATACGAACTATACGTTACCATTACCGAGGCACCTACAGTTAGCGAGAAGAAAGATTGTCCCATCGCATATAAAATCGTATCTGCTGTAAGCTTTGAAAAATCTGGCTTTAAGAAGAACTCTACTCCAGCAAAAGCACCATCGAGTGTTAGCGCACGAACAATAATCGCAATAAATAAAATAAATAATAGCGGCATCATGTATTTACTTGCCTTTTCTATACCTTTCTCTACACCTTTACTTACAACAAAAATCGTACAAAGCATAAAGATAAATTGTGCTCCAATCGCGCTTAATGGATTTGAAATCGTTTCACCGAACAATTGTCCATAATCAGCTGCTCCATTCCAGAAACTTCCTGTCACACTATAATATAAATAAAGTAAAATCCATCCACCTACAACACTATAAAAAGATAGTACACTAAAACAAGTAACAACTCCCATACGACCAATCCAAGGATATAATTTGCTATTTGGCACTAGTACTTTATAAGCTGTAACCGCCTCTTTTTGCGTGCTACGTCCAATAACAAACTCCGCTATTAGAAGAGGCATACCTATAAATAAAGTTAATAGTAAAAATACAAGGAAGAATGCGCCTCCCCCGCCATTACCTGCAACATATGGAAATTTCCATATCGCACCAAGACCTACTGCGGCTCCGGCTGCTGCGAGTACAAAGCCTATTTTCGACGTCCATTGCTGTGTTTCTTTCATCATAATTTCTCCTTTTCTGAATATTTAAACTTTTGTTAATTATACACTTTCATTTCATACTCGCACACCTCCTTTAGAAAATAAAAAAGTCCCCTACACGCAAATATGCATGTAGAGGACGATATATGTAATGTAAATACCGTGGTACCACCTCAATTGGATTGATAAATCCCACTTGTTCAAGTACAGGAATAATTCCGATACTCTATCCTTTTAACGGCGGAACCCGGGTTGCCTACTACAATGTTCAACATACCTCTCGCAAGCCCATTCTGTATATTTTATCGTACCGGGCTCCCACCTAACCCCAGCTCTCTGAACGCATCAAATATACGTACTCTTCTTGCTCATCGATTTCATCTATTGAAGTTACTTGTGATTATAAATTATATTTTTATATTTGTAAAGCGCACTTTATCTTTTATTATTTTAAAACCTTTTCCTCTAACTCACGTAAAAAACTTTCTCTTTTCCCCTCATTTTGCACATATACTGATTTCAACACTTCTTGGAGCAATATATTTCGTTCCCTCTTTTCTAACTGTAAATCTTTTAACTTCAACCTTACTTCATATAAAAAATCTAAATACGATTCATATGTCTCATCATATTTATTTGCAATATCATCTCGAATTTTTTTTGCGAGCTTAGGGCTCGCTCCCCCAGTAGAAACTGCTATATTAAGTAAACCACGATGAATCGCTGCCGGAAAATGAACATTACCACTTTCCGGATTTGTAATAACATTTACTAATTGATTCTCGGCGGCATCTTCAGCAACTTGTTCATTTAATATTGAATCACTACTCGCTGCAACAACTAAAAAAGCACTTTTAATATCACTTTTCTCATATTCTCTTTGATACCAACGAATTTTCTTTTCTTCCACAAGTTTTACTAAATTCGCATCTAATTCTGGACTTATCACAACTATATCCGCACCCTGTTTGAGTAAAGGAATAATTTTAAATCCTGCAACTTTTCCCCCACCAATAACAACAACGCGTTTCTCATTAACTCGCACTGTAAGTGGATACATACTGATCTCCTTTCAATAACTCCGTCGTTTTCTGAATTAACATATCTTGAAACGCTTCATTCTTCCCTAAATATGGACTGATTTTTATCTCTCCCAATTCATATTGGCGCACTTCTTTCTCAATATGTTTCATAAGTAAACCTGTAAATAACAAGTAAGGCAGTACAACGATGTTCTTTTCTTTTTGTTCTACAACTTCCTTTAATTTCTCCTCAAATTTTGGCTCTGCAGCCGCTAAATAACAAACTTCTACTTTTTTAACCTTCTCTTTTGTTTGAAATAAAGAAGCAATCCAGTTTATATCTCTTAATACTTCAGGATCACTGCTCCCTCTTGCAACAAGAAGTAACGTCACTTCATTTTTTTCTTCCTGTTCGATGCCACTTCCGCTATACACCGATTTAACAAGTGTTTCTGATACACCAAACGGATTACCATAGGTCACTTTAACATCCGAAAATTGATTGGTTAATTTTTCTAATTCAAAAGGGATATCTTTTTTTACATGCCCTGCCGCTAATAAAAAAACAGGGATAGCAATAATCTCAGTGGCCCCACGCTTCACACATGTACGAAAACCATCTTCAATAGAAGGATTCGCTAACTCTAAAAAACAAACTTCTTGAATAGTCGCTTCTATACGGCTCATACACGATGTAATAAATTGAATCGCCTCTTCTTTCGCTGTCTTCAAACGACTTCCATGACATATATATAAGACGGCTTTCATTTTACAACACTCCACTTACTTGATAAGCATTTTCTGTCTGCTTCTCAAACCAATGAATTTTTTCTCTAAAACGGACAACCTCTCCAATTACAATCATACTCGGATTTTGAATTTGCTCTTTTTTCGCAACATCTACAATTGTCCCTAACGTTCCAACAACTGTGCGTTGCATAGACGTCGTCCCCTGCTCAATAATAGCAGCTGGCGTACTTTTATCTTTTCCATGCTTCATAAGTTGCTCACATATGTAGGGCAAATTACTAACCCCCATATATACCGCTAAAGTCTCTACACCTTTCGCTAAACTCTCCCATTTCACTTCTTCTTCAGCACCTTCTTTCCTATGCCCAGTCACAATAGCAAAACTTGCACTTGCATCACGGTGCGTCACTGGAATGCCCGCATAAGCAGGAGCAGCTATTCCAGCTGAAATACCAGGAATGATTTCAAATGGTACACCTTGCTTTGCTAATGCTTCAGCTTCTTCTCCCCCTCTACCAAACACAAATGGATCGCCGCCCTTAAGTCTCGTTACAACTTTTCCTTTTTTCGCATACTTAATAAGAAACGTGTTAATTGTCTCTTGCTTCATCGTGTGATAATTCGGGAGTTTTCCGCAATAAATTAAATCCGCGTCAGGCTTTGCGTGTGAAAGCAGCTCTTTATTCACAAGTCGGTCGTATAAAATAACATCTGCCTTCTCAATACATTTCAACCCTTTAACAGTAATTAGATCTGGATCGCCAGGACCCGCTCCAACAATATAAACCTTTCCCATCATCTCTCCTCATTTCTTCTATTAAAATGAAACTTCCATTCGTATATAAGAATGGAAGTTTTTATTTTTTCGTATTACTGATCTCTACTCATGGATAACAAATGCCCCACCTTTTCGAATCTTCTTTTTTTCAAACAAAGAAATCTCTTTTACCTCTGGCAACGGTAAAAAATGCTTTTCAAGCTCAATCTCCGCAAGCTTAAATGCCTGTTCTTCACTTTGAGCAACAACAACAATCGGAACAATACTATTTACTAACACAGCTTCAAATCGATATAAATCCATATCGTCCCTCCTAAGACGCTATTACTTCTTCTAGCACGTTATTTAACGCTATTTGTAATGTATCTACACCAATACGACCTACAAAATCATAAAATGTTTCGGCTGGTAATTTATTCTCTTTGAAATAACTTATAAATGATGCGAGTACATCAGGTAGATCCTCGCCATCTATTTTTCCTTTTAACTTTTGATTGTAGGCACCGCCATCTAACAATGTTCCACCTACGTATATTTCAAACGCTTCAACAATGCCTTTTTCCTTCGTCTTCATTTTCACCCCTTGTAACCCAATGTCAGCAATTTGACGTTGACCACATGAATTCGGGCAGCCTACCATATGAATTCGAACTGGAACATCGAGTGCAATTTGTGTATCTAAGTATTCTGCAATTTTTCGTAATCTTTCTTTCGTTTCTACTAGTGCAAGATTACAATATTCAATACCGGTACATGAAACCGCATGACCAATAAATGATTTCGGGCTAGCAGATATCGCTTCAAACAGCGGTTCACTAAGTAATCCTTTTACATTTTCCGGAGGAACGTTCGGAATAATGAAGTTTTGTGAGTTAC
Source organism: Bacillus sp. RZ2MS9 (assembly GCF_001816185.2). Classification (NCBI taxonomy): domain Bacteria; kingdom Bacillati; phylum Bacillota; class Bacilli; order Caryophanales; family Bacillaceae; genus Bacillus; species Bacillus sp. RZ2MS9. The sequence goes on along the minus strand of NZ_CP049978.1, from coordinate 1,456,467 downwards.
ATGTACGAATTTGTCCATTTCCATATTGCTTTGCGATTCTTGCAACCTCAAACATTTCTTCTGCATGTAAACGACCTACCGGTACATTAAAACCTACATATTTTAATCCCTCTTGTTTTTGGTCTTGAACACCATAAAAATAGCCTGCATTCCATCCTTTGAGTGCACTTTCCCCTTTACTTTGTAAAGGCCCTGTATACTCTATTAGTTTCTCTTTAAATTTCTCTGCTCCCCAGTCCGCAACAAGAAATTTCAAACGCGCTAAATGACGTTTTTCACGATATCCAAAATCACGGAATATAGTAGCAATTGCAATCGCCACCGCCTTCACTTCTTCTGGTAAAACGAATACATCTAATTCCTCAGCTAAATACGGACGGGCTGATAATCCTCCACCTACTTTTATATGAAAACCAACTTTTTTCTCACCATCTATTTCTTTCGTAGCAGGTGTAAATGCAACACAGTTAATCTCTGCGTTTGCTGAGTTATAAATATTAGAACTAATAGACATTTTAAATTTACGTGGTAAATTAGAAAACTCTTCATTATGCTGGAAGTAATCGTATACTTCTTTTACAATATGCGTTGTATCAAATAATTCATTTGCATCAATGCCAGCAAGCGGATTACCTGTAATATTCCGCGTTATATCACCACACGCTCCAGCTGAAGACAATCCAACTCTTGCTAATCTTTTAAAAATATCTGGAATTTGCTGAATTTCTAACCAGTGAAACTGAATCGCCTGTCTCGTCGTAATATCTATTACATCACGTCCATAATCTTCAGCGATAGAAGCAAGTACTTCTGCCTGTGCATTTGTAATAATCCCTGACGGAATATTTACCCGCATCATAAAATAACCAGCTTCTTTTGGACGTTGTAAATACAATCCTGCCCATTTAAAGGCATCCCACTCTTCTTTCGGAATAGATTCGAAACCATTTTCCGCATAGTAAGGAATATCATTAAAAATTTCTAAGCCATCTTTTTCTAATTTATTTTTCTCGGTCTGATTTAATTTTTCATTGTTAGCCCATACTTTTTCATAACTCATTGTTTATCCCCCTATATAAAACTACGCTCTTGTAAGTACTTCACGATTTGTTCTGCACATTCTTCAATAGAATATTTGTGCGTTTCTACAATTAATTCCGCTTGCTCTGGCTCTTCATAAGGCGAATCAATACCTGTGAAATCCTTAATGTCACCTTTCCTTGCCTTTTTATAAAGTCCTTTCGGATCACGTTTCTCACACTCTTCAATCGGACACTTCACAAAAATTTCAATAAATTCATCTGCCGCTAATAAATCTCGTACTTGTTTGCGGTCTACTCGAAATGGTGAAATAAATGCTGTAAGGACAACTGCTCCTTGATCTACAAATAACTTTGCCACTTCGCCAATACGTCTTATATTTTCCATGCGATCACTTTCAGAAAATCCTAAGTCTTTATTTAAACCGTGGCGAATGTTATCCCCATCCAGCACATAATTTCCAATATTCTTTTCAAACAGTTTACGAGCGACCGCATTCGCTACTGTAGATTTACCCGAAGCTGATAAACCAGTAAACCAAATTACAAAACTATGATGTCCATTCTTCACTCTTCTCTCATCTTTTGAAACCGAAGCTGTATGCCAAGTAATATTCGTATCCATCTCGTTCTCTCCCTATTCTGTTACTACTTCTTTTTTCAAGCCTTTAATTAGCACTTCCACTACTTCTTTACGACTAAATGTACTTGGCGGAATCTCACCGTTTCTTAATAATTCTCTTACTTTCGTACCCGATAAAATAACATGATCTTCTTTTCCGTGCGGACATGTTTTCGTTGAAGCCATCGCTTCACATTTCGTGCAGTAAAAACTATGTTCAAAGAATAGTGGTGTAATTCCTAACTCTTCCACTGTAAAGTTCGTAAAAATTTCTTGCGCTTCGTATGTTCCGTAATAATCTCCTACTCCAGCATGATCACGCCCTACTATAAAGTGGGTACATCCAAAATTCTTTCTTACTAACGCATGAAATATCGCTTCCCTTGGTCCTGCGTAACGCATGGCAGCAGGAAATACACTTAAAAAGACACGATTTTTCGGATAATAGTTTTGAAGAAGTACTTCATAGCTTTCCATTCTTACATCAGCAGGAATATCATCCGATTTCGTTTCTCCAACGAGCGGATTTAAAAAGAGACCATCTACAATTTCAAGAGCAGACTTTTGGATATACTCATGGGCACGATGTACCGGGTTTCTCGTTTGAAACCCGACCACTGTTTTCCACCCACGTTTTTTAAATTCTTCCCTCGTTTCAATTGGGTCTAAATGATAAGAAGGAAATTGATTATTTTCAAAGCGTTTTGTTAGAATAATAGTTCCTCCAACGTAAACGTTTGGTCGTTCATATAATTTTTCCACTCCTGGATGAGCCTCATCCGTTGTTTTATATACAAGTAACGCTTCTTTTTCTTTATCTGGTACAAAAATATCTTCTATTTGAATGACACCATATATATTTCCATTGTTGACAAGCTTTACTTCCTCTCCAACTTTCAGGCTTTCTGCGACTTTTTCTGTTACAGGTAATGTAATTGGTATACTCCACACACTACCATTTGCTAAACGAAGCGTTTCTACAACTGAATCATAATCTTCCTTCCCTAAAAAACCAGTAAGGGGGCTATATCCACCTGTCGCCAATAGTTCTAAATCACTTAACGCAATATTGTCTAACTTAATTTCTTTTTCAATTTGTGATACGTCATATGCCTCATCTATACGGTTTACTAATTCGTTTACTATGCTCATTTTTCTATATCCTCTCTTAGCTTTATTTCAAGATTCATCTTATTGGTAATGAAGACCACATTCAGTTTTCACTTTTCCAGCCCATCTACCATCTCTTGAATCGCCACCATTCCCAACAGGTAACGTACATTTCTCACACCCAATACTTGGATAACCAACATCATGCAACGGGTTATACGGCAAGCTATGTTTGTATACATATCGCCAAACTTCTTTCCACGTCCAATGAATGAGTGGACAAACTTTAATAGATTGAAAACGATGATCTTGATTTATAAACTTTGTATGCTTACGTGTTTCTGATTGTTCCCTTCTTAAGCCTGATATCCATGCTTTTTCCACCACTAATGATTTTTCTAAAGGTAAAATTTTTCTAATCTTACAACAAAGATTCGGATTACTTTCCCATAATTTCTCACCATGCAACTTCTCTTGTTCATCAAGCGTAAGTTCCGGTTGTTTTTCTATAATATTTAATGAAGGAAATCGCCTCCGCACTTTTTGAATTAATTCATATGTTTCTTGAAAATGAACATTTGTATCTAAAAATACAACTTTAGCAGATGGATTTACTTGGTTTATAAGGTGCAGCAATACCATACCTTCCACCCCAAAGCTACATGCGTAGACGATTTCATCTTTATATTCTTTATAAGCCCACTTTAATACTGATAGCGCGCCTTTTGTTTCATCTTCTTCCGAAAACGAAACAACATTTTCTTCCCACGTTTCATACGTCAACATGTTTTTTCCCCCTGTAAAAGCAAAAAGACGGTTTTAACCTAATGAAAATAGGTTAAAACCGCCTCTAGTTTTTCTAGTCAGCGCTTTTCACTTTAAACGTACTTTTTCACTTTTCTCTAACTGAATTACTTTTCCATCTTGCACAACAATTGTAATTGAACCATATTTCATATCAGCAAGCATCGCTTCAATCTTCTCGGATACTTCAGCAAAATGTTCCCGTACACCCACGCGAACAGCCCCCCTTTTTATTCATAAAAAAAATCTTTCCCATTTCGAAAAGACTGTTCGGTAATATATTTTACCTTATCTTTCAAAATGGATCCCATTTTGCTGGATTTAGCACCTTGCTTTCTATAAGCAGGTTGCCGAGCTTCTTCGGGCCAGTTCCCTCCGCTTCTCTTGATAAGCTTTGTATTTGTATTTTATCACAATTCTGATTTTTTTCAATCCTAGTTTTCCGATATATTTTAATTATTTTATTTTATAAAAAAGGAATTGCCCATACGAACAACTCCTTTTCCTATTTAGACAAGTTCTTTAATACGTATGCGATCGTTCCCAATAATATTTTCATATGTTTCGCGTTCCACAACTACTTGCGATGTTCCGCCTTTTGCAAAGACAACGGCTGGTCTTCGAATCCGATTGTAATTATTCGCCATCGAGTACCCGTATGCTCCTGTACAGGAAACTGCTAGTAAATCAGAAGCAGCGACTTTCGGTAAATGAATATCCCAAATCAACATATCTCCACTCTCACAGCATTTCCCAGCAATCGAAACGAGTTCCTCATTCTCATCATTCCCTCGATTCGCTAACATCGCTTCATAACGCGCACTATATAAAGCAGGTCTTAAATTATCTGTCATTCCACCATCGACTGATACATATTTCCGAATACCAGGAATATCTTTCACAGATCCAACTGTATAAATTGTTGTCCCAGCATCACCTACAATGCTACGGCCTGGCTCAATCCATATTTCTGGCAATGGATATTCACATACAGTAAATTGTTCTCTCACTGCACTTGTTACAGCTCGCACATATGTCTCAAGAGTTAATGGTGTATCTGACTCTGTGTAGCGTATTCCAAATCCCCCGCCTACATTTAACACTTTTACTACATAGTTTGTTTGCTCTCTCACTTCTACTAAAAATTGGCGAAGAACTTCAATCGCTCGAACAAAACCAGCTGTTTCAAATATTTGCGATCCAATATGTGAATGGATCCCTAGCACATTATAATTGGATTTTTGTAAAGCAAATCTAATTGCCTGCATCGCTTGACCGTTTGAAACGCCAAATCCAAATTTCGAATCATCTTGGCCTGTCGTAATATATTCATGTGTGTGCGCCTCTACTCCAGGCGTTACACGAATTAATATGTTCACAAACTTTCCATGTTGCATCGCTAAATCGTGTAAAACTTCTAATTCAAAGAAATTATCTACGACAAAACAACCGATATTCGCCTGAAGAGCCATCACTATTTCTTCTTCTGTTTTATTATTTCCATGAAAATGAATACGTGATGCCGGAAATCCTGCTTGGAGCGCAGTATATAATTCTCCCCCAGAGACAACGTCTAATGACATATTCTCTTCACGAGCTACTCGGCACATCTCCATGCACAAGAACGCCTTGCTTGCATATGCTACTTGATAAGAGAAACCACTTTCTTTAAAAGCACGATGAAATGCTCGGCATTTTCCTCGAATAGACTCTTCATCGTATACATAAAGTGGTGTTCCGTATTGCTTTGCTAGCTGCGTCGTATCGCACCCTCCAATTTCTAAGTGTCCTTGCCCATTAATTCGGCTTGTGCCGTGTAAATACATTTAAATTCCTCCCTTATTTCCTCTAAAACTCATAACCCCAATCTTCTATTCATTGCAGCACGCTTTTAGATAGACAAAAAACGCGCGGAACAATGTTCACACGCGTTTCTTATTAGGAAAAATATATATTGAAAAAATAAACGAGTTGTTATCTCCTCAAAATAAGAAACCGCATCAACATCTCCAAATAGCTCTCCATAAAATAAATCTTATGACAGTACTACATTTATTCAATGCAGTCCCAATATATGAATAAGATGGTTATTCTTATATTTCGGCAATAGTCCCTTTCAACCTATGATCACAGATTCCATTAAATCTCCCATAGCTTACTCTTTCCTATCGCGGCCTCTACCTTTGAGAGTAGATGAGGTAAGTCTATTTAATTTTCAAACATCTAATTGTTGCTATTAACAATACCAAAGGACCATTTTATTTGTCAAACAATTTTTTATATTGTTTTTTTGCAGTTTAATTTCGTATCGTCTGGTAAGCGCTTTACTAATACCTTTGTTACTTCCCATTCGCCTTCTTCGTTATTAAATGTAATCGTTACCTTCTCAAATGGTGGAGCAATTTTCCCAGCAACACGTTCATACTTTGTCACTTCAATACTTGCTTGAAATAAATATGTACCGCTATACACTTTTTTTAAACTAATAATTTTAGGACATTGATAAGGTTTCAAACTTCCATATTGTTTTTCAATTGCTTTATTTATTTTTGGAAATAAAACAGAATAAAGTGCATCTTCCATAAGAGGTGCATCATATTGGGCTACCGACACACTCGGTGAAGTAAAAAGTATAACACTACTGCATGCTATAAAATATAATAATTTTCGCATTATAACCTCCGTATTATCACGCGATTCTTTCTGCGTACAATAATTATCATACATAGAAATTCTGTTTTATTGTCTCCCACCACTCTTTTTCTACTCGATTATTATAAAAAAGCCCACAACCTTCTTTTATTTTCGTATAATGATACTCATAGTATAATAATCATAATAACAAAGGACTGTTCGTATATATAAAATGAGTCGTTAAGCAAACTGACTCTCAAGAACTGTCATGCTTTTTAGGAGAGGAGTATATTATGCTACAACATCTGTTTCCAAAACTGCGATTTGCACTCGTTGCAGTCGTTTTACTATGGATTAAAACATATATTGTGTACAAGCTAGCATTTGATATTAAAATTGATAATTTCTTTGAAGAATTCATGCTTTTTATCAATCCACTAGCTGCGTTACTTTTATTTTTCGGCTTAGCTTTACTTGCATCTAAGCACCGAAACCGAATTATAATTGGAATCAGTTTTATACTGTCATTTATTTTATTTGGAAACGCAATGTTTTATGGGTTCTATAACGATTTCGTTACTTTCCCAGTTTTATTCCAAACAAACAATATGGCTGATTTAGGGACAAGTATAAAAGAACTCTTTACGTACAAAACATTACTTTTATTTGCAGATGCAATTATTTTAATGTTTATTTCGCGTAAATTCCCATCATTTGGCGACAAAACACCACTTTCCCGCTCAGAGAAGCGAACTTTCTTTAGCGGTGTAACAGCTTTATTAGCACTACAAATTGTTGTATCAGTTATTTATAAACCACAAATGTTCTCACGCTCATTTGACCGTCAAACTGTCGTGAAGAATTTAGGTTTATACACATATCATCTATTTGATATTACGCTTCAATCCAAGTCCTCAGCTGAGCGTGTATTTGCAAGTGGGGATGGGTTTTCTGAAATTAAAAACTATACAGACTCAAAAGACAAACAAGTTGATAAAAACTTATTTGGAGCTGCAAAAGGTAAAAATGTAATTTTAATTTCAATGGAATCTACACAAAGCTTTGTTATTAATAAAAAAATAAATGGAAAAGAAATTACACCATTTTTAAATGAATTTATTAAGGATAGTTTCTATTTCGATAACTTCTATCATCAAACTGGACAAGGTAAAACTTCTGATGCTGAATTTATCGTTGAAAACTCACTTTATCCGCTAGATCGTGGTTCTGTATTCTTTACTCATGCAACAAATGAATACACAGCGACACCAGAACAATTAAAGAAATACGGATATTCTTCTGCCGTCTTCCATTCAAATGATAAAACGTTTTGGAATCGGGATGTAATGTATCCTGCGCTTGGATATGATCGTTACTTTAATTTAAATGATTACGCAGGAACGGAGCAAATGTCTGTCGGTTGGGGATTAAAAGATAAAGAGTTCTTTGAACAATCTATTCCAAAGTTAAAATCTTTACCGCAACCGTTCTATACAAAATTTATTACATTAACAAATCATTTTCCATTTCTTCTAAATCCGGAAGATCAATATGTTGATGAATTCAACTCGGAAAGTGGTGTTGTAAACCGCTACTTCCCAACTGTTCGTTACACAGATGAAGCTCTTAAATTATTTATTAAACAATTAAAAGAAGAAGGATTGTATGATAATTCCGTTATTGTCATCTATGGTGATCATTACGGTATTTCCGAAAACCATAACGCAGCTATGGCACAGTTCCTAGGAAAAGATACTATTACACCATTCGATTCCATGCAATTACAACGAGTCCCTCTTATTATTCATGTGCCTGGCCAAGAAGGAAAAGTTGTTTCTAAAGTATCCGGTCAAATTGATATTAAGCCAACGCTCCTTCATTTACTTGGTATTAAAACAAATAAATCCGTTGAATTTGGAACTGACTTATTTATTAAAGAGAAAGACCCGCTTATGGTAATGCGTGATGGTAGCTTTGTTTCTGAAGAGTATGTTTATACAAAAAATATGTGCTACAAAAGAAGTACGGGTGAAGAAGCTGACATGACGCTATGTCAGCCGTATATTGAAAAAGCAAAAACAGAATTAAAACTCTCCGATAAATTAATTTATGGAGATTTATTACGCTTCGATCCTAATAATCGATATAAAACTGGAACGATGACAACGAAATTTGAATAGTAAAGGAAGCAACTTTATACAAGTTGCTTCCTCTTTTTATTTTCACTTAATTTTCAAACCATCCTTCTATGAAATCTTTCACAAATTGGTAATTTCTTTCGTATGAGGAATAAATTTATGGTATGATAAAATAAGTAAACTTTCATACACTAATTAAGAATTTATTACAGAAAGCAAGGGATCAGATTTTGTATAGAGCAGCTATTCCAAACTTATTTACGCTCGGAAATTTATATAGCGGATTTTTATCAATCGGCTATGCATCTTTAGGATATTATAAATCAGCTGCTATTTTAGTACTTATCGGGATGATGTTAGATAGTCTTGATGGTCGTGTTGCTCGTTTATTACGTGTTGATTCACAAATGGGAAAAGAGCTCGACTCGCTTGCAGATGTCGTAACATTTGGTGCAGCACCAGCTGTTTTAATGTATTACACATCTTTCTCAAACTACGGAATCATCGGATTATACATAGCGGGATTATTCCCTCTTTTCGGAGCATATCGTTTAGCACGATTTAATGTAACACCATCTTCTACTTCAATGAAATATTTCACTGGAGTACCGATTACAGCAGCGGGAGGGCTTGTTGCTTTCTTAACGTTATTTTCACATACCATTCCAAAAATCGTTCTTATTACCGTATTTGTAACGTTCGCATTTTTAATGGTGAGCCGCATTCGTATCCCAAGTTTAAAAGATGTACCAATTCCACGATATAGCATCATTATTACACTATTTTTAGTTGGAATCATTATTACAATGTATCAAACAGGATTTGGAAATTTTTCTGTTTTCTTATTTATTGCCATTCCACTATATATTTTGTACATGTTATCTCAATTCATTAGACAAAGACCGTCTAAAAAAGCGAATAAAGAAAAATAAGAAAACCTTCCGAGTCCGGAAGGTTTCTTTTTATTTTGTAACTAATACCTTTTGATTTACAGGTGTTACTGGCTCTTCACCGTTTAATACAGCTAAAATATTTCTGACAGCCATTTCAGCCATCGCATCACGAGTTTCAAATGTTGCATTCCCTACGTGTGGAGCAAGTACTACATTCTTTAATTCTTTTAGCTCTTCTGTAATTTTCGGTTCAAATTCAAACACGTCAAGAGCTGCTCCTTCAATTTCATTCGTTTTTAATGCATGAGCAAGTGCTGCTTCATTCATAATTGGCCCACGTGAAGCATTTACAATATACGCTGTTTTCTTCATCATTTTAAACTGCTCTTCATCAATCATATGATGTAATTTTGGATTATAAGCACAGTTAATTGTAATAAAGTCTGCTGTTTGTAATAATTCTTCCAACATCACATACGTTGCCCCCAGCTCACTTTCAGCTTCAAGCTTACGATTTGGCCCTGTATATAAAACATCCATTCCAAATGCTTTCGCACGTTTTGCAACAGCCTTCCCGATTTCTCCAAGACCTATAATTCCGATTGTCTTACCATGAACTTCTCGTCCTAAGAAAAATAACGGTGCCCATCCGTTAAATCCAGTCGTACGACATAACGTATCCCCTTCAGGAATTCTACGCGCCGTTGCTAAAAGAAGTGCAAATGTTAATTCTGCAGTCGCTTCCGTTGATACTTTCGGTGTATTCGTAACTGCAATTCCTTTTTCGCCCGCATACTTGTAATCAATATTGTCGTAACCAGCACCATAGTTTGCAACAATCTTTAAATGAGGCGCTGCATCAATAACTTCTTTTGGCACCTTTGTCGAAAGTAAACTTAACAATGCATCTTTATCTTTTACACGCTCTGTTAATTCATCTATAGAAATTAACTCCTCTTTATCGTACATTTCTACATCATGATCTTTTAATAGTTCTAATCCAATTTCCGGAATTTTTCCCGCTACTAATATTTTTGCCACTACTAACACCTCTTCTATAGAAAATAAGATATCTCTTATATTTCATTGTAAGAAATCCACATATAAAAACCAAGGAATTTGATTATAGTTTTAAAAATCGACACTTTTCCATGAAAAAAGAGGAGATGCAACTCTCCCCTTTTCTTACGCTTTTTCCTGCGATTCTTTTCCAAGCTTCACATCAATCGTTCCTTCTGCAACCGTATCGCTAATTTGCTCCTCAATAACCGATTGAGATTCAGCATTCGTTTCAGAAGTATAAGCTTGTTGCTGTGCACCTTGTACATTTTGTTTATTTTGTTGTTTCGCCATTTCTTACCCTCCTTTTCATTCTTTCTTATTTTGAACAAAAAGGACGGTTTTCATCAAAAAATTGCGTTTCATTTTGAATTTGTTACTTCTTCTTCAAGCGACCTCATTACTCTTGCTCGCTTCGTAAATGTTGCAACCTGAGTAACACCGTGAGCTAGTAATGTTTGTACATTTTCTTGTACATAATTCCCTAAATCATTTGGATAATGGGCATCCGAAGAAATCGTAATTGGAACACCATACTTAGCTAATACTTGTAAATATAGTGGACTTGGGCACATTTCACGAACAGGATAACGATAGTATAATCCTGCATTTATTTCTGTTGCCGTATTCGTTTCTACTAACGCACAGGCAATTTCCTCATAATAAGAAAGCTGTTCATTCTCATCCAATCGATAATTAAATACCTTTATATTATCAAGATGAGCGATAATATCAAATAACTCGGTACGAATCGCACTCTCAACTGTTTTAAAAAACATATCATATAATGCGCGTAGGTCATGCTTCTCAAAATATTCTTTCGTATCTGGATTATCAAATCCCCAGCCATTTAGAAAATGAACGGAACCAATTATATAATCAAAGTCTCCTAGCGCTAATAATTCTTTTAACTCTCCTTCACAACCAATAAAATAATCCGCTTCAATTCCAAGTTTAAGTGTGACACCTCTTTTACTCCATCGTTCTTTCGCCTCTTCAATGACCTTTGTAAAATCATACAGTGAAACTACCCTTACTTGATCTAACCATTCCTTCTGTATACGACCGAGCTTAGAATCACTAATATCTACATATTTTTCATAATATCCTTTCGCTTCATGAAAACGATATAAATGATCAACAATCCCAACTTCTGTTATACCTTTTCGCACAGCTTCTTCTAAATAGAGGTCCATCCATTCTGTTGTAAATGGCCCTTCCTTCACACGCTTTTGCAAACGCTCTTGTGTTTTCATAAGCCAATCAATAGAATGCCTTTCTTGAAGCGGTTCATAACGTTCCAGCGCTTCATTTATTTTAGCAAGCCATCCTATTGAATACGGTCCTTCTTCTAAGTGAAGATGATAATCTACTTTCATATACATTCCCCCTTATAATGTATCTATTTCCCTTCTATCCCCAACTCTCGAAAGCTTTCCATTTCGTTCTTTCACCTCCCGCATGACATCTTCCAATGTAATATTTTTTTCAGCTAATAAAACGAAACAGTGATAAAATACATCAACCATTTCTTTCACTACTTCTTCTTTATCATTATTTTTACATGCGATAATTACTTCAGCACACTCTTCACCAATTTTCTTTAAAATTTTATCTTCTCCTTTTGAAAATAAATAATTTGTATACGATTCAGGAAGTGGGCTTTCCTTTCGTTCTTCAATTGTTTTATACAGCAACTTAAAGGCATTTTCCATATGTATCCCCCTATATAATTTGATAGTGAAAACATGTCTTCTCTCCCGTATGACAAGCAGGTCCTACTTGTTTCACATTCACAACAATTGAATCTTGATCACAATCTAAATATAAAGATTGCACATATTGAAGATTCCCTGATGTTTCCCCCTTATTCCATAACGACTGCCTAGAACGAGAATAAAACCATGTTCTTTTCGTCTCTAACGTTTTTTCATATGCTTCTTCATTCATATAAGCTAGCATTAAAACTTCTTTCGTACCTTCTTCGATGACAATTGCTGGTATTAATCCTTTTGAAAAATTAGGTTTCATAACCGCACCTCAACATTTGCATCTCTTAATTTTCGCTTTACACTCTGCACTGTCGCCTCACCATAATGAAAGATGGATGCCGCTAACGCTGCATCAACTGTTGTCTTTTGAAAAACTTCTATAATGTGATCCGTATGACCACAGCCCCCTGATGCGATGACTGGAATGGAAACACTTTTTGAAATTTCTTCTGTTAAACGAAGGTCATATCCGCTTTTCGTTCCATCTGCATCCATACTCGTTAACAAAATTTCACCTGCCCCAAGTTTAACAACACGCTTCGCCCATTCTATGGCATCCATTCCTGTGTCAACTCTTCCGCCGTTGACGTATACGTTCCATTTACCTTCTGCTACTTTTCTAGCATCAATTGCCACGACAATACATTGTGATCCAAAGTGTTCTGTCCCTTCTTCTATAAGCTTCGGGTTTCGCACTGCCGCTGAGTTTATTGAAACTTTGTCTGCTCCAGCTCTTAGTAAATTGTACATATCTTTCACACTTGAAATCCCCCCGCCAACCGTAAGAGGAATAAATACTTTAGCTGCTGTTTTTTCTACAACATCTATAATCGTTTTTCTTCCTTCATGAGTCGCTGTAATATCTAAAAATACGATTTCATCTGCCCCTGCCTCGTTATATGCTTCAGCTATTTCAACCGGATCACCAACATCTTGTAATCCTATAAAATTTACACCCTTTACGACTCGCCCTTCTTTCACATCTAGACATGGAATGATTCGTTTCGCTAACATAACTTCGTTACCTGTAACACTTCTTCTAAATCAATCGTTTTCTCGTAAAGCGCCTTTCCAATTATGACACCATATATATTCATATCATTTAACTTTTTCACATCTTGAATAGATGCCACTCCTCCAGAGGCGATGAGACGAATGCCCACACTTTTTTGAAGTATCGCTAATTGTTCAAAATTTGGACCTGCAAGCGTCCCGTCTTTCGAAATGTCTGTAAACACAATCGTTTGAACACCTAAACTTTCCATTTGTTTCGCTAAACTAACGTAAGAAATTTCAGACAGATCAAGCCAACCTCTCGTTGCTACGAAACCATTTTTCGCATCAATTCCAACAATGATTTTCTCTTTATATAGACGAACTGCTTCCTCTAAAAATGACTTATCATAAAGAGCTGCTGTTCCTAAAATCACTTTTTCTACACCTGCTGATAATAACTTCTCCACCGTTACAAGTGAACGAATTCCTCCTCCCACTTGCACAGGAATACGTACCGCCTTGCAAATTTTTTCAATGACGGGCAAATTTAACGACTCGCCAGCAATTGCACCGTCTAAATCAACAATGTGTAGTATTTCCGCTCCAAGCTTTTCAAATATGATTGCCTGCGCTACCGGATCTTCATTCATCACCGTTTCTTTACTAAACTCTCCTTGATAAAGTCTAACGCATCGCCCTTCTTTTAAATCGATAGCTGGGAAGATTTCCATGCTTCTACCACTCCTTGAAAATTTTTTAATATTTGCATGCCAATTTCGCCACTTTTTTCTGGATGAAACTGTGCACCAAATACATTTCCTTTCGCGACAAACCCTGGTATTTGCATTCCATAATCACTTACTCCGCATACAATTTCATCTGGACAATCCGCGTAATATGAGTGAACATAATACACGAAAGAACCATCCACTAATCCATTCCAAAGCGGAAATTCTCTTTCCTTCCTTAATTCATTCCATCCCATATGAGGAATTTTATACGAAACTTTTAACTTACGAATTTCCCCTGGTAGTAAACCTAACCCGCTACAATCTTTTAGTTCCTCACTTCGTTCAAATAAAAGTTGCATGCCCAAACATATACCAAGGAGTGGTTTTCCTATGTCACAAACTTCTTTTAGTACACACACTAAATCTCTTTCTTCTAATACGTCCATCGCTTTCGGAAATGCACCTACTCCCGGTAAAATCACACCATCGCTTCTCAATATCTCTTCTTTATCACTCGTTACAATGTACTCTGCCTCAATATATTTTAATGCTTGCTCTACACTGCGAATATTCCCCATTCCATAATCTATAATGGCAATCAATTACAACATCCCTTTCGTTGAATTTACACCAGTAATGTTGGCATTTTTTTCGACCGCTTCTCTAAGCGCTCTACCAAAAGCTTTAAATAATGCTTCAATTTTGTGATGTGTATTACTTCCGTATAGAACGCGCGCATGTAATGTAATATTGGCAGCATGTGCAACTGCTCTAAAAAATTCTTCCGTCAATTCTGTATCAAAATCCCCAAGCTTCGGATTTGTTAATTCCCCTTGAAATACACAATATGAGCGTCCACTTATATCAATTGCGACAAATCCTAAAGATTCATCCATCGGTACATACGCAGAACCGTAACGATTAATTCCTTCTTTATTTTGCAAAGCTTCTTTCAAGCAATTTCCGAGTACAATTCCAACATCTTCAACGGTGTGATGTGCATCGACAAATACATCACCTTCTGCCTCAACTTGCAATCCAAATCTTCCATGTCTAGCAAATAAAGTCAGCATATGATCGAAAAAACCAACCCCCGTTTGAATAGATACACTCGTACTTTCATCAAGCTGCAAACTTAATTTAATTTTTGTTTCTGTCGTCTCACGTGCTTGACTGGACTGACGCATTATTTTTCCTCCTCAAACCTTATTTGGATTGCTCTCGCATGTGCATGTAACCCTTCTTTATTTGCAAGCTCTACAATATGATGCTGTACATTTTTTAATGCTTCCTCTGTATAAGAAATAAAACTTGATTTTTTCACGAAATCATCGACTGATAACGGAGAAAAAAATCTTGCCGTTCCGCTAGTTGGTAATACATGATTCGGTCCCGCCAAATAATCCCCGAGCGGTTCAGGTGCATATGGCCCAAGGAAAATAGAGCCTGCATGTTTCACATAATCTAGAGCATTCATCGGTTCTTTTATATGTAACTCTAAATGTTCTGGAGCAATTTTATTTGATAACTTTAGTGCCTCCTCTAAAGAAGCAACGATAAAGATGGCTCCATTTCTATTTATTGATTCACGTGCAATTTCACTTCTTGGTAACGTTTCTAACTGTCTTTCTACCTCTTTTTCTACTTCTTTAGCTAGTTCCATATTCGTTGTAATACAAATCGCCGTTGCTCTCTCATCATGCTCTGCTTGCGATAATAAATCCGCTGCGATATATTTTGCATTACCTGTTTCATCCGCGACAACTACAATTTCTGATGGACCAGCAATCATATCGATATTTACTATCCCGTATACTTCTCGTTTCGCTAGAGCGACGTACAAATTTCCCGGTCCAACTATTTTATCCACTTTCGGAATCGATTCCGTCCCGTATGCTAAAGCAGCAATTGCTTGTGCGCCACCTATCGTATAAATTTCATCTACTCCCGCAAGATCTGCAGCAACTAATATATGAGGATCAATTCCCCCTTTCCTCGGTGGTGTTACCATTACAATCTTTTTCACACCTGCAAGTTTCGCCGGCAATACATTCATTAATACTGAAGAAGGATATGAGGCTGTCCCACCTGGTACATATACACCTACATTTTCTAATGGCCGAATGAGCTGCCCTCTAATTATGCCTTTACTTTCACAATCGAAGATTGAATACTTCTTTTGCTTTTCGTGATACGAAACAATGTTTTTCTTCGCCTCTTTTAAAGCTTCTAAAAATGAATTCTCTACAAACATACTCGCTTGCTGTATTTCTTCTTCACTTACACGAAAATCTTTCATCTCTACACCATCAAACTTTTTTGTATAGAAAGATAAAGCCTCATCATTCCCTTCCCTTACATGTCTAATGATTTCTCTTACACTTCTTTGAACAGTTTCTTCTATTATATTAGCGTTTTCTCTTAGCACTTTTATTTTAGATAATGCCTCCTTAAAGTCTTCATAAATGATTTCCATTTTAAATCCTCCTATTTCCCTGATAAGATTTCTTGCTCCATCATATTTATAATGCTGAATATTTCGTCTTTTTTAGTTTTTAAGGCTGCCTTATTTACAATCATCCGAGCCGATATAAAGTACATTTCCTCAAATACAATGAGTCCATTCTCTTGTAATGTTTTTCCTGTTTCAACAATATCTACAATCGCATCTGCCAATCCAAGAAGAGGAGCGATTTCTACAGAACCTTCTATTTTAATAATTTCTACATCCTCTCCCTTATCATGAAAATAAGTAGAAGTAATATGCGGGTATTTCGTAGCAATTCTTTTTTTTCGGTAACTCTTCGGATTATACGTAGGAATAGAAGCAACACAAAACTTACAAATCCCCACTCCTAAATCCAGCATTTCATAAATATCTTTCTCGTTTTCCATTAAAATATCTTTTCCAACGATGCCAATATCAGCTACCCCATGTTCTACATAAGTAGCAACATCAACCGCTTTTACTAAAATAAATGAAACATTTGTATTTTTACTTTGAAATACAAGCTTCCGACCTTTATTTTTGAGCTCGGAACAATCAATTCCAATCTGCTCAAAAAGTGGAATGACATGTTTTTCTAATCTTCCTTTCGTTAACGCAATTTGAATGTTACGCATGAAGCCTCTCCTTCTTTCTGGACTACCCATTTCTCATTCCATACATATTCCACTAAATATTCATTCTTTGCCTCAACAACCGTTCCTATTTTATTTTTTCTTGCAAATTGAAAGGTATCGCTTAAATTAGAGAATAGAGATAACCAAGCATTCTTCCCATCCTTTCGAAGTAAATTTCGTAACCTTTCTGCTTCCGCTAATCTATTTAACTCATAATGAATCACAATATCAATTTGATTTCGTTCATATGGTTCTTGCTGCTCTTGCAGCGCCTTCACAATTTGATTTACTTGTACCGCGAGTCCAACAGCTGGCAGCATTTCTCCAAAATTGCCAATTAGCTCATCGTATCTTCCGCCACTAACGATTTCTTCTCCAATTTCATATATATATCCTTTGAAAATAACACCCGTATAGTAATCTAAGTGTTGAATCATGCCCAAATCAATTGATATGTAAGAACCATATCCTAACGTTTCAATTGTTTCATACATTTCTTTTATTCTTGCAATTGCCATTTTCATTTCATTACTTGAAGCAAGCTTTTCTGCTTCCTCAATAACTTCTAAATTTCCAAATAGCCTTGGCAATTTCTCAAGTAACCTTACTGTCTCATCGCATCGATTTAATTTCTTTTCTCCGATAAAATTTGAGAGGGCTGCATAATTTTTACTTTCTATATACGTTCTAAGTACCCTTTCTTCTTCATCATGGATGGAGAGTTTTTTTACAATACATTTATATAACTGTACTTGCCCAATCTCAATTGTAAAAGATTGCACCTTCAACTTTTGAAGTGCTTGAATGACACTTATTACACATTCAATTTCAGCTCTTACATTATCAATCCCGATAACTTCAATACCACTTTGTACGATTTCATTATATTTTCCAGAATGGGATTCATTCGCTCGAAATACATTCCCGCTATACGTCACTTTAAGTGGCGTATCCCATCTCTGTGTTCCAATAACTCTCGCTAAAGGAATTGTCATATCTGGACGTAAAACGATAATCCTTCCCTTTTCATCAAAAAATTTATACATCTTCTCTTCATCTATCGGTCTATTTTGAAATGCAAAAACGTCATAAAATTCAATTGTAGGTGTTCTTATTTCTTCATAACCTCTCTCTAAAAAAGTAAGCCTTAATTTTTGTTCTACTTCTTCAATTAACGTACATTCTTCGAATAAATAATCTCTCGTTCCATTTGGATTTGCCCGTTTCCATTTTGTCATCTAAATTTTCACACCTTTCCCCTTCTAATGTATGCCTATTTCATTCCCCTAAGCCGAAAATAAAAAGAGCCTTGTAGACAAAATACCTACAAGGCTCTTCAGTAGAGTGTAGGTACAACGGGAATAACCCTTGTACCTACACGTTTTCACGCTAGGTTCAAGGGTTTCATGTATGATGATGTAGTTGTGTAAGCATTGTAATAGATTGCACGATATTCATAATACTTACTCCCTTTCTCCTCTGATTTTCACATAGTATATAACAGTTAATTTTGAATGTAAATACATTTTTAATATTCCGTCATTTTTTTTAATATAAAGCCACTTTTCTTTCATACTCTTTTATTTCTTGTTCATATTGCATTGTAATACTAATTTCATCTAAACCATTTAATAACTTCTCTTTCCACATTTTCTCGATTGTAAAATGGAATCTATGCGTATTCGTTGTCATTATTTCATTTTCTAAATCAACTGTGATTTGTTCTCTCGCATCTGTTTTAGCAAGTTGTTCACGCATATCTTTATCCATTACAATCGGTAACATGCCATTTTTCATACAATTCATATAAAAGATATCGGCAAATCCTCCAGCGATAATAACGCGGAAACCATAATCAGCAAGTGCCCATGGAGCATGTTCTCTTGACGAGCCACATCCAAAATTATCGCCTGTGATTAATATACTGGCTCCTTTTCTTTCTTGTGCATTAAGCGGGAAATTAGGGTTTTCTTGGCGATTATTATCATATCGCCACTCATCAAATAAAAACTTCCCAAACCCAGTTCTTTCAATTCTCTTTAAATATTGCTTCGGAATAATTTGATCTGTATCAATGTTATCATTCATCAGTACTGCGGCAGTACCTTTATGAATACGAAATGGCTCCATCATAACTCTCCTTTCTAATATCAACAAAATGACCATATAACGCAGCCGCTGCCGCCATTGCCGGGCTAACTAAATGCGTTCGTGCTCCCTTTCCTTGTCTTCCTTCAAAATTGCGATTTGACGTAGAGGCACAATGTTCCCCTTCAGGCACTTGATCTGGATTCATACCTAGACACATTGAGCATCCGGGCTCTCTCCATTCAAATCCAGCTTCTTCAAATATGCGATGTAATCCTTTATGCATCGCTGCTTCTCTTACCCTTTGAGATCCAGGTACAACAAGTGCTCGCACACCTTCTTTTACTTTTTTACCTTTCACGACAGATGCAGCAATTTCTAAATCAGAAAGCCTAGAATTTGTACAAGATCCAATGAAAACATGTTGAACTGGAATGTCATACGTACTTTGTCCGGGACTCAACCCCATATAAGAAAACGCTCTTTCGTCATTTGCATCATGCTTTTCTGGCAATTTCTCATCGATCCGAACACCCATACTAGGATTTGTTCCCCACGTAACGTACGGCGCTAGATCCGTAACATCTACTAGAATATGTAAATCATAAACTGCATCTAAATCTGTATAAAGTTCTGACCATTTTTTCTTAATAGATTCATAGTCTTTCGGTGCATATTTACGCCCTTTTACGTAAGCAACCGTTTTTTCATCTGGTGCAAT
The DNA here is from genome assembly GCF_001816185.2 of Bacillus sp. RZ2MS9. NCBI lineage: Bacteria > Bacillati > Bacillota > Bacilli > Caryophanales > Bacillaceae > Bacillus > Bacillus sp. RZ2MS9. The sequence continues at coordinate 1,436,736 of NZ_CP049978.1, read as the reverse complement.
AATGCCAGCCTTTGCTCCCCCTTCAATTGCCATATTGCAAAGCGTCATCCTCTCTTCCATATCCATAGCATGAATGGCCTCTCCGTAAAATTCCATTACGTAACCTGTTCCAACTGCTACTCCGTACTTTGAAAGAAGGTGTAAAATAATATCTTTCGCATAAACACCTTGCGGTAACTTTCCTTTTAACTCAATGCCCATTGCTTTCGGCTTTCGTTGCCATAACGTTTGCGTCGCCAATACATGTTCCACTTCACTCGTACCAATACCAAACGCTAGTGCGCCAAAAGCACCGTGTGTTGCTGTATGACTATCACCACAAACAATCGTTTTCCCTGGCTGTGTGAGTCCAAGTTCTGGTCCTATTACATGAACGATCCCTTGCTCTTCATCTCCGATATCCGCTAATGGCACCTGAAATTGTTTACAGTTTTCCCGAAGTGTATCTAGTTGCTGCTTCGCAATGCGGTCGGTAATATTCCAAACATCTTTCGTTGGAATATTATGATCCATCGTTGCAAATGTTAAATCTGGTCTGCGGACTATTCGATTTGTAAGCCGCAAGCCTTCAAAGGCTTGCGGTGACGTTACTTCATGAACAAGATGTAGATCGATATATAATAAATCCAATCCATTTTCATTAGTCGCAACTACATGTCTTTCCCAAAGCTTATCTAGTAACCTTTTCCCCATTATCTTCCTCTCCCTACTAACGCTTGCTCTTCCATTTCTTGAATAACTGCCTTTGTAAATGAAGTTGTCGTTTCAGTCCCCCCGATATCTGCTGTACATTTTCCTGATTTAAGGACTGCAGAAACTGCTTCTTCAATTGCATATCCTTCTCTCGTTAATCCGAACGATTGCCCAAGCATCATTGCAACAGAACGCATCATCGCAATTGGATTCGCCTTATTTTTCCCCGCAATATCCGGTGCTGATCCGTGAATAGGCTCGTATAATGAAGGCCCCTTTTCAGCGTGACTTGCTGATGGAAGCATTCCTAATGATCCAGCTAATACTGAAGCCTCATCACTTAAAATATCACCAAATAAATTTTCCGTTACAATAACGTCAAATCTTCCTGGATTCCGAATTAATTCCATAGCTGCTGCATCTACTAAAATGTGTTCTACTTCCACATTTGGGTAGCGAAGTGCTACTTCTTCTGTCACAGTTCTCCATAATTTACTAGACTCTAAAACATTCGCTTTATCAATAGATGTTACTTTTTTCTTCCGCTTATTCGCTAATTGAAAAGCATACGAAACGATACGTTCAATTTCATGGCGATGATACGTAAGTGTATCTGTCGCCACTTCTTCCGTTCGCTCTTTCGGATAAGAAAAATAAATTCCACCTGTTAATTCACGAACGACAACGAAATCAATTTCATCAGCGTTTTTTAATGGTGATAAATGTGCAGTTGCACTTTCTACCGTTACAGGGCGAACATTCGCAAATACACCGAGTCCTTTTCTTAATGCTAATAATCCTTTCTCAGGCCTTTCTTTCGCACTATCCCACCTTGGTCCACCTACTGCTCCAAGTAAAACCGCATCACTCGCTAAACAGGCGGCAAGTGTTCGCTGTGGTAATGGTTGCCCAGTTAAATCGATAGCAACACCACCAAAGTACTCATCTTGCAAATGAAAATGATGTCCATATAGCCTTTCTACCATATGCAATACTTCCTTCGCACTTTCCATTACTTCTGGACCAACACCATCACCAGCTAAACAAACGATACGTTTTTCCATTTTTAACACTCCTTTTAACTGAATTTTCAGAACTTTAATTTGATAGGTGAGGAAAGCTTCTCTCACCTATCAAATATTTATTTCACAAGCGCTATAAGAGATTTTAATTTCCCTGCTGCATGGACATAAGCTCTCGCCGACGCTTCCAATACGTCTTGCGCAACTCCGAAACCTGATATTTGGTGACTACCTTCTTTTAATTCAACATGAACGTGAGCAAGTGCATCTTGACCTTGTGTAATAGATTGTATGCGATAATCTGCCAATTCACATTCTAATCCTAAAATTCTTTGAATCGCATTGTATATCGCTTCAATACTACCAGAACCAGTGGCTGCATCTTCATATACATTTCCTTCCTCATCCTTCAGCACAACTGTTGCGCATTGTGTACTATTTGATACGAAATGCACTTGTAATTGCGTAATGTTATATTGCTGAGCTGCAAATGCTGCTTCACCAAGCATAAGTGCGCGTAAATCTTCTTCAGTAATTTCCTTTTTACGATCAGCCAACTTTTTAAATGCTTCGAATGCCGCATCTCGCTCTTCATTTGTAAATTCATAACCAAGCTCTTTCATTTTTTCCGTAAACGCATGACGGCCAGAATGTTTCCCAAGTACAAAGAGATTTTGAGATTCTCCTATAAGCGCTGGTTCGATAATTTCATAAGTTGTTACTTCTTTTAAAACCCCGTCTTGGTGAATGCCCGATTCATGAGCAAATGCATTCGCTCCAACGATTGCTTTATTTTTCGGTACAACCATACCCGTTAACCTGCTTACTAATATACTCGTCGCCTTAATTTCTTTTAAAGTCATTGAAGGCTCTGCTTTATAAAAATCTTTTCTAATATGAAGAGCTACCGCAACTTCTTCTAACGCTGCATTCCCTGCTCTTTCTCCAATGCCATTAATCGTTCCTTCTACTTGCAATGCTCCTCCTTCAACCGCAGCTAACGAATTTGCTACTGCCATACCAAGATCATCGTGACAATGACAAGAAAAAATCGCTTTTTCATATGATGGAACGGATTCTTGTAAGTATTTAAAAAGAGAATAATACTCTTCTGGATTCGTATATCCAACTGTATCCGGAATATTAATTACATTCGCTCCTGCTCGAATTGCAATTTCTACTGCTTCAGCTAAAAATGCTCTCGATGTTCTTGTCGCATCTTCTGCAGAAAATTGTACTGTCGGAAATAATGATTTTCCAAGCGTAACCGAGCGATGAATACTATTTAACACATCTTCTTTTGACATACAAAGTTTATATTTCATATGAATATCACTCGTAGCTAAAAATACGTGTAGACGAGGAGATACAGCACCTTTCACAGCTTCATATGCTCTTCGAATGTCACTTTCTTTCGCTCTAGCTAAACTCATAACCGTAGCATTTTGAATTGTATTCGCAATACGTTTTACCGATTGAAAGTCACCTTCGGAAGCTGCCGCGAATCCAGCTTCCATTACATGAATACCAAGCCTCTCTAATTGCCTAGCAATTTGTAATTTCTCTTGTTCATTTAAATTTACTCCTGGTGATTGTTCGCCATCACGAAGCGTTGTATCCATGAACAAAACCTGCTTCATATTATTTAACCCCTACCTTTACTCGCGGCTGTACGAAAGGCATCATTTCACGTAATTTACGTCCAACTACTTCGATTTCATGTTTATTCTCTTTCTCATTTGTCGCATGGAAATTTGGTCTTCCTGCTTTATGCTCTGCAATCCAGCCTCTTGCAAATGTACCATCTTGAATTTCTGCTAATACTGCCCCCATCGCTTTCTTCGTATCTTCAGTAACAACGCGTGGTCCTGATACGAAGTCTCCCCACTGCGCTGTATCTGAAACTGAATATCTCATATTTTCAAGTCCACCTTCGTACATAAGGTCAACGATTAGCTTCAGTTCATGTAAACATTCAAAATATGCAAGTTCAGGCTGATATCCTGCATCAACTAACGTTTCAAACCCTGCTTTTACAAGTGCAGTCACTCCGCCGCAGAGTACAGCTTGCTCTCCAAATAAATCTGTTTCTGTTTCTTCTTTAAACGTCGTTTCTAGTACACCAGCTCTCGTTGCTCCAATTCCGTCAGCATAAGAAAGTGCTTTTTCAGTCGCAACTCCTGTTGCATCTTGATATACTGCAAATAATGCAGGAACAGCCCCGCCCTCGGCGAACGTACGGCGTACGAGATGCCCCGGTCCTTTTGGCGCTACTAGAAATACATCTACATTAGCTGGTGGTTTTACTTGATCAAAGTGAACATTAAATCCATGTGCGAACACGAGGGAGTTTCCAGCCTGTAAATTTGGTGCAATTTCAGCTTCATATACTTCTGGTTGTAATTCATCAGGCAGTAGAATCATTACTACATCAGCTTTTTCCGCTGCTTCTGCTACTGTATATACAGAAAATCCATCTTCATTCGCTTTATTCCAAGACTTACCTTTTCTTAAACCTACTACTACATCAAATCCGTTATCACGTAAATTTTGCGCATGTGCATGACCTTGCGAGCCATATCCGATGATTGCTACTTTCTTTTCCTTTAATACATTTACTGTTACATCTTTCTCATAATAAACTTTTGCCATTTTCATTTCCCCCTATATTTAAATGATTATTGAATTAACATAACTTGCTTATCTTGTTTTTTCATACTACGTGTAAATGCTGTTACACCTGTTCTAGCAATTTCTTTCAAACCGTATGGACGAAGTAATTCAATTAACGCTTCTACTTTGTCTTGCGTACCTGTTACTTGCACAACTATGGAATCCTTCCCAACATCTATTACAGCGGCTCGAAACGGTTCAATTAAACTATATAATTCTGCCCTCGCTACAGAAGTTGCTACTTTAATAAGAGCAAGCTCTCTAGCAATCATCGCTTCTTCTGTAATATCTGATACTTTCAGTACGTCAATTTGTTTATGCAGTTGTTTAATTAACTGCTCCACTTGCTGTTCACTTTCAACGTGTACAACAATCGTCATTCGCGATATATCTGATGATTCTGTATGACCTACTGAAATACTTTCAATATTAAAATGTCTTCGTGTCATAACCCCTGTAATTCGGTTTAAAACACCACTTTGATTTCGAACTGTCGCTGTAACAATTCTCTTCACCCTTTTTCCACTCCCTCCATTTGGTGAACACCTTTTCCTGGCGCAACCATCGGCATAACCTTCTCTGATTGAAGTACACGACAATCAATTACGACTGGCTCTTGTAATTCAATAGCATGCTGGATTTGCTTCTTTGCAAGAAGTGGATCGTCAATACGAACACCTTTTATGCCATATGCATTCGCAAGAGCGACGAAATCTGGTTGGCATGGTAATAAAGAATGTGAATATCTTTGATTGTAAAATTCATCTTGCCACTGTCTTACCATTCCTAAAGCTTCATTATTTAAAATAAATACTTTAACGGGTAAAGCGTGTTCTTTTAATACACTTAATTCTTGTAGAGTCATTTGAAACCCAGCATCACCAACAATTGCAATAACTAATTCTTCAGGCTTTGCAATTTGCGCACCGATTGCTGCTGGAAATCCAAACCCCATCGTTCCTAATCCACCAGAAGTTACCCATTTATCTGGATTTTTCAGCGGATAATATTGGGCTGCCCACATTTGGTGTTGCCCAACGTCTGTTGTTACAATCGCTTCTCCCTTCGTAATTTCATATAACATATCAATTGCGTATTGGGGCTTAATACTTTCAGAATTTCTTTTATAAGAGAATGGATATTGTTCTTTTCTCCCCTTTAATAAAGTGATCCATTCATGATGATTTTCTTTTCCCCCTTCTGGTTCAAGTAATACTTCCAATGCCCGCTTAGCACTTGCAACAATAGGAATTTCAGTTGGCACATTTTTCCCGATTTCTGCTGGATCGATATCGATATGCGCAACAGTAGCCCCTTTAGCAAAATAAGCTAAATTCCCTGTAAGCCGATCATCAAATCTCGCGCCTATATTAATGAGTAAGTCACATTCATATAACGCCATATTTGCTGTATAAGAACCATGCATTCCTCCCATCCCTAGAAATAGTTCATCATCTGGTGGAAAACCACCAAGACCAAGTAATGTATGCACAACAGGGATTTCATATTTACGAGCAAAATTTGTCAATTCTTTCGAAGCTTTCGCATGCAATATACCCGCTCCAGCTAAAATTAACGGTTTTTTTGCGGTTTCAATTACTTTGAGTAATTTGTTTATTTGAAGTAGATTCGGTTCATAATTAGGGTTATATCCCGGTAAATCCATTTGTACATTGCTACATTGCTCACCTTTCTCGACTACCATATCTTTCGGAAGGTCAATAACGACTGGTCCTGGTCTTCCAGTTTTAGCAATATGAAATGCTTCTTTAATAATTCGAGGTAAATCTGAGGCCTTTCGCACTTGATAGTTATGTTTTGTCACTGGCATCGTAAGTCCCATAATATCTGCCTCTTGAAAAGCATCGCTCCCAATTAACGTTGTTGCTACTTGGCCTGTAAATACTACAAGTGGCAATGAATCAATCATCGCATCAGCTAGACCCGTAATTACATTTGTAGCACCTGGCCCACTCGTTGCAATTACAACCCCTGGATGCCCTGTAATTCTGGCATACCCTTCAGCAGCGTGAATTGCCCCTTGCTCATGCCTTGTTAAAATATGCGGAATTTCACAATCATACAATGCATCATAGAGAGGTAAAACGGCACCACCCGGATAACCGAAAATCACTTCTACGCCTTCCTTTTCTAGCGCTTCTAACAATAGCTGTGCACCAGTTGCCAGTTTCTCTTCCGTTTTTGAAGACATTGTTCTTATAAGCCCCCTTTTTCAAACTTTTATACAATAAAAAAATCCTACGTCCACACTCCAGCTATGTGCTGAAGGGACGAAAGATTTCGCGGTACCACCCTTCTTCGCAAGAATACTCTTGCCTCAGTGATCCATAAATGGATCTAGCTAATAACGGAGCTACCGTCTAAGCCTAGACAAATGCTTTAGCTTAGCACTCAAGGGCGATGTTCGTCGACGTGAACCATCGGTTTTCAGCAACCACCGACTCTCTGTGAGGCTTCACAATCAACTACTCCTCCCTATCAACGCTTTCTTATGTTAAAAAAGTTGTTATCCAACTTTATTTTCTTCGTAAATTTTCTCTCCATCTTCTACAACTAACTTACGAAACTCTTTTAATAAACGGTTCGTATGTGGACCTGTTTGCCCTAAGCCAATCGTTCTACCATCTACTGTCGTAACAGCAATCACTTCAGCAGCTGTTCCTGTTAAAAACACTTCATCAGCTACATATACATCATGTCTTGTAAATAACTCTTCTCTTACGTCATACCCAAGTTTTTCGCCGATTTCTAAAATGGCGTTTCGTGTAATACCTTCTAACGCTCCAGCAGAACTTGGTGGTGTAATTAATTTATTTCCTTTAACAATAAACACGTTATCTCCTGATCCTTCAGCTACATATCCTTGATCATTTAACATAAGTGCTTCTTGTACTCCAGCTAATTTCGCTTCAATACGAACTAAAATATTGTTTAAGTAATTTAAAGATTTTACTTGAGGGGATAAAACATCGGGACGATTTCGGCGCGTTGCAACTGTTACAACTGGAATCCCTTTCTCATAATATTCTTGTGGGAATAAAGATAATTGTTCTGCAATTACTACTACATTCGGCTTCTTACATGAATCGGGATCCAATCCAAGATTTCCTGCTCCTCTTGATACAACAAGGCGAATGTATCCATTAGATAATTTATTTTGTCGAATCGTCTCAACAACAATATTTGTTACTTCATCTAATGAATATGGAATTTCTAAAAGGATTGATTTTGCTGATTCATACAGCCGGACAAGATGCTCTCTCAAACGGAAAACATTACCGCTATAAACTCTAATTCCTTCAAACACTCCATCGCCATATAAATAGCCATGATCATATACTGAAACTTTTGCCTCATCTTTTGGAACAAATTCTCCATTTAAGAAAATCCATTGCTCATTCACTAGAAGCGCCTCCTATGTTCTATGAATTTTTTATTGTTTCCTAGTTTACTCTCCTTTCTAAATAAATCAAGTGAATTTTTAGAAAATTTATAATTTTTAATCATACGTACTTCTTTGCTTATACTGATTTAACAACATTGTTAACGTTTACAAAAAGTCAAAAAATTTTTTTCGCCAATTTCCACTAAAAAAATATTTGTTTAAAAGAAGGATTTTCATCAATTGATACGAATCTATTGTATTCAATAAACGGACGTCCGATTTTATAAATCCGGGGATATATAATGACTTTTGCTGAAAAAGGGGGAAAATAACAAAAATAGCGCTGTCTAAAAATAACATTCATATTTTTCATTTCGTAATCATAATCCTATTTTTAAAAAACAATTTGTCAAAATAAAGGAGGAAATAAATATGGCGTGTGTACAAATTAAAGGAACGAGACAAGAGGTAGTAGAAATGCTGCAATTATTTGATCTAATGGATACGAAAGGTTTTTGTAAATTCGATAATTACGTAGAGGTAGAACCAAATACGAAAGAACATAATCATTTTATTGCTTCAATCGACATCCATTCAAATACTTCTTCAGCACAAGATACATTAAACGATCAATTCGTTAGCCAAATGCTTACTGGCGTATATAACGACTAAACAAAGATTTACTTCCTACCGTCTTTTCATAAATATATGCAGTGAACTTGAGCATACTAGCAATTAGATGGTAGGAGGTGATAATTATGGCTAGAATTGGCGTTGAAAACTCATTAACAGACGTTCAACAAGCTCTTCAACAACAAGGTCATGAAGTTGTTACACTTAACTCAGAACAGGATGCACAAGGGTGTGATTGTTGCGTTGTAACTGGGCAAGATTCTAATGTGATGGGCATTGCAGATACATCAATTAAAGGATCAGTCATTACAGCTCACGGTTTAACAACGGATGAAATTTGTCAACAAGTTGAAAGTCGCACTTAAAAAATGAAAGAGGACCCCTTTTAAAAGGAGTCCTCTTTTTTATATTCACCTAACGGGAAAGTAACATATACTGGATGAAAGCCCTACCTCTCTCTCATCATTACGGTTCCACTGACCGCTCCTTGATTCACTAGTATACATATATAGCTTATAAATACAATTTATAGGGTTTGTTCACAAAAGTTGTTGATAAAATTACCCGATCTTTCGCAAACTTTTCGTATTGCATTCATAAGAGATATTTACTTTACACTAGCTGTAACCGAGACACGAATTAAAATTTTAACACCAATACAATAACTTGTCAACTTTTTTCCGCAAATTAAAAACAGACATTAACGGTTTGTCTGTTTTAGAATGGAGCTTTTTCTTTTATTACATATACAACAAAGCCGCTTACTAACATAAATAAGCCAACTACTAAGTTTTTGATATTAATCATAAATTCCTCTCCCTTATTCCACACATCATATATATTTACATTTCAATTATTCCGATCATCCTAAAGCGCACTTTTTCTAATATATCATAATTCCTAAAAAATGCAAGTTCACTTTTGACGACCATTCACAAATTTATCTACAGTGCTTGGTACAGTATTTAAAGCCTTTTCAATTAAATGTGTACTGCTGTTGAGATGTAATACTTGCACCCCATTAGAACCAACTACTAAAAAAGCTACTGGACTAATGGAAACCCCAGCCCCGCTTCCTCCTCCAAATGGATGCCCTTGTTTGTTCTCTTTATGCTGATTTTGCCCACCGTTATGTTTTTCAGTGATGAAATCCCCTTTAAAATCACTTCCACCAGCTCCAAAACCAAAAGCCACTTGAGATACTGTTAATACTACATTTCCGTCAGCTGTTGAAACCGGGCTCCCAACAATTGTATTTACATCTACCATCTCTTTTAAATTTGTCATTGCCGTTTTCATTAAATTTTCAATTGGATGTTCCATTATGTATTGCACCCTTTCCTCATTATTCCTTTTTATATTTTCCAAAATAGAGGAAGTCATACTAACTTTTCCTATTTCAAAAAAACATTTTCCTTCTTTTAAAAGATACTACTCCCTGTACATGCTCCGGTATAGTGAAACTTTAATCAGTGGGATGTGTACGTAGCTCGACTCCCACAAATAGCGGGATAAAAAAGAAAAAGAGATACATACTACTATTGAACCTTGTTATGAAAGGAGTCATGACTTTGACTGAGAAATTTGATGATTATAAAAAAAGAGATAGAATAGATAGTGATTATAGTGACTATAAAGAAGAGTACGCCGCTGAGGTTGCACCACAACGCATTGATTATGATTACGATGATAAAGACGATAAAGATGTTGTAAAATCGTCCGCTGCTGGATCAACTGCTGGTTTTATCGCTCTTGCGCTATCTATCTTATCGCTATTTACATTTCCAACACTATTTGGTCTTGTTTCTGTTTTACTCGGTATTTACGCTTATAATCGCGGAGCTACTGTAACTGGCGGTATCGCTGCAGTTGTCGGTGGAATTGCTGCACTTATCGCAATTTTATTCCGAGTAGCACTTATTGGTCTATTGTTCTCCCTGTTCTAAAAAAGAAAAAGGTATCTCGCTTAACGCGGGATACCTTACCCTGTAAACACATCTTCCGATGGATATTTTATTTTTTGTTTTGCTGGTCGCGCTAAAGAGAACACAAGTGTTAATGGTCCAATTAATCCGCAGAACATAACAAACATAATAATACATTTTCCGAATGCCGATAGCTTTGCAGTAATTCCCATCGTTAATCCGACTGTGCCAAACGCTGATATTGTCTCAAATAATAATTGAATAAAGCTGAAGTTTTCTGTAAGCATTAATATGAATACCGCTGCTAAAATAAGTATTTGACTGGCAACAGCAATCGCTAAGGCCCTCGTTACTGTCGACATTTTAATTGTACGCTGAAATAAAACAATTTCCTCCTTTTTTCTAAAGAAAGAAAGGACAGATGTAATTAAGATAACAAACGTCGTTAATTTAATTCCTCCACCTGTCGATACACTTCCTGCACCAATAAACATTAAAATCATCGTAAATAATATAGATGATTCTTCCATACCTCCATAGTCAACCGTATTAAATCCAGCTGTCCGCGGAGTAATACCTTGAAAGAAGGAAGCCCATAGTTTTTCATTTAAAGATAAATTCCCTAACGTCTTCACATTATTATATTCCAATACAAAAATCACAATCATTGCTATAACATTTAGTACTACTGTTCCAATAATCATTATTTTTGAGTGAAGTGATAATTTTCGAAAACTGCGACTATACCATATATCAATTAATACGGTAAAACCGAGTCCTCCGATTACAATTAAAGAGCAAATCCCAATATTAATAATGGGATCCCCTACATATCTTGTTAAATTATCTGGCCATAAAGCAAATCCTGCATTATTATAAGATGCAATTACATGAAAAATACTATAGTATAAACCTTTTCCAAAACCAAACTCTGGAATAAAGCGAAACGATAAAAAGATGACCCCAATAAGTTCAATACAAATCGAAAATATAAAGACACGCTTTACTAATTTTACAAGACCACCTATATTTGTTTGATTAAATGCTTCTCCAATTAATAAACGATGGCGTAATCCGATTTTTTTACCTAGTACCCAAACAATTAAAATGGCAATTGTCATAAGGCCTAGACCACCTGTTTGAATTAAAAACATAATAACAATTTCGCCAAACATCGTAAATGTACTTGCTGTATCCACTACTCCCAAACCAGTTACGGTCGCTGCTGACGTTGCTGTAAAGAAAGCATCTACCCAACTAATATGTACTTTCGTTGCGAATGGTAATTTTAATAACAAACCGCCAACCACAATTAAGCAGAAAAAGCCTAATGCTAATATTTGTGGTGGGTTTAATCGTATAAGACGATTATACAGCCCTTGTTTTTTTGTTACGTCCATATCACTAACTCCCTTATTAAAGTGAAGCTTCCCCTCATACAATAAAAAGCTTTTTAAAAGCCCTTAAATAATTGGGACAAACCTTATATTCTCATAATATAGTTGAGCATAATCTTTTTTTTCATAGATTACAACTTTTATTTATATTCAGATTCCTTTTCGTTTTATGCTGGAAAACTCTATATCCTAATTCTATATTGCTAGCAATAACAATTTCATATGTACTATCTTTCAAATCCCCATATCTTTCACTCTATGTTCACATAGAGGTCACATCCACCTTTTATAGTATATGTATCGAAGCTGTTCCTCCCTAATTTATAAGACATTCCCCAGTGTCTTTGAATAGCTTCCATCCCTAATTAAATTGACATAAATTGTCCCCTTCCATTGACCATCTTATAAATGATGGTCTTATTTTTTGTTTGCTTTATCTTTTATTCCGCTATTTGTGGGCAATAAACGCCCGATTGGTTAAGGCTAATAATCAACAGGGGATGAACAAAAAACACTCATTAAATTTTCATTTTATTTAAAACTCCCTCTCTCTTTCACTCTATATTCACACAGAGGTCACATCTATCTTTTATAGTATATGTATCGAAGTTGTTCCTCCCTAATTTATAAGACATTCCCCAGTGTCTTAAAGCAACTTCCATCCCTAATTAAATTGACATAAATTGTCCCCTTCCTTGACCATCTTATAAATGATGGTCTTATTTTTTTGTCTTTCTATCTTTTATTTAAAACTCCCTCTCTCTTTCACTCTATGTTCACACAGAGGTCACATCTACCTTTTATAGTATATGTATCGAAGTTGTTCCTCCCTAATTTATAAGACATTCCCCAGTGTCTTTGAACAGCTTCCATCCCTAATTAAATTGACATAAATTGTCCCCTTCCTTGACCATCTTATAAATGATGGTCTTATTTTTTTGTCTTTCTACCTTTTATTTAAAACTCCCTCTCTCTTTCACCCTATGTTCACATGAGAGTCATACCTACCTTTTATAGTATATGTATTGAAGTTGTTCCTCCCTAATTTATAAGACATTCCCCAGTGTCTTAAAGCAACTTCCATCCCTAATTAAATTGACATAAATTGTCCCCTTCCCTAGACCATCCTATGTGATGGTCTATTTTATTTTCCAAACACAAAATCAGTCTATCTACACCTAAAAACCAAAAAATTCAGAAAATATTGTTAAATTAGGGATTTTTTCGGTATAATTACTTTAGAAAGAAATTTCACAAAAACAAAAGGGGGGATTTTATTGAAACAAACAAAAGCAATCTTAATCGCATTATTTCTAGGTCTAGTTGTTGGACTCACTCTAAATTTAGCTGCTCCATCTATCTTTGAGCCACTAAATCAATATGTGTTCAACCCAATTGGTCAATTGTTTATTCGACTTATTAAAATGCTAGTTGTTCCTGTTGTGTTCATTTCTATCGTACTTGGTGCTGCCGGCCTTGGAGATCCGAAACAACTTGGAAGAATCGGTTTAAAATCAATTTCATTCTTTCTCGTAACAACTGCGGTTGCCATCTCTATAGCGGTTACATTTGCACTTATTATAAAACCAGGAGCTGGCGGTAATTTTAAAACAGAAGGTCTTAAGTATGAAGGTGCAAAAACTGAAACATCTTTCGTTGACACATTGCTAAATATCGTACCAGATAACCCAGCAAAAGCGATGGCTGACGGAAACATGTTACAAATCATTGCCTTTGCCGTATTGATTGGACTCGGTATAGCTATTTTAGGAAAACGAGTTCAAGGTATCCATTCATTACTTGAACAGGGCAACGAATTAATGATGTATCTTGTTAATCTCGTTATGAAATTAGCCCCAATTGGAACATTCGGTTTGCTCGCTTCATCCGTTGGTAAAATGGGGCTTGCAGGCGTCGCTGCGATGTTCAAGTATATGATTGTCGTTATGTTAGTACTCATTATTCACGGGGTCTTTGTATATGGTGGCTTATTAAAGATATTAGCAAAAGAAAGTATTGTTCGTTTCTTTAAACATTTCGGGCCAGTAATGGCAATTGGATTTAGTACATCTAGCTCTAATGCATCGCTTCCATTTGCAATGAAAACAGCACAAGATAAGCTTGGCGTTCCAAAAGCGATAAGCTCATTTGTACAACCACTAGGGGCAACTATTAATATGGATGGTACTGCCATTATGCAAGGAGTAGCCACTGTATTTATCGCTCAAGTATACGGAGTTGAACTTACATTACCGCAATTAGCTATGGTCGTATTAACTGCTGTACTAGCTAGTATCGGTACTGCTGGTGTACCTGGTGTTGGACTTGTAATGCTTACAATGGTTTTAAATCAAGTAAATCTACCAGTAGAAGGTATCGCTTTAATTATCGGTATTGACCGTATTCTAGATATGTCTAGAACAGCTGTAAACATTTCTGGCGATGCAATTTGCGCAATGATTGTCGCAAAATCAGAAGAAAAATATAATACGGATCAATCGGCAGCATCGTAAATCAAAAAAGGAGTGAATTAATTCACTCCTTTTTTGATTTACTCCCTTTTTTAGAACGATATTCTTTCCCTTTATTATCATTACCAGTTTCAAATTCAGTGCTAAATTCCTGATTAAACTGGCCGGACTTTGGTGATCCTTGATTACCGCTCCCTTTACTACCGTTACGATTCGTCATATTTCTCCCTCCTTCCTTGTATTAGTAGTATGGCGCTCTATCTTTTTTCATACACATTTTATTTATTAACATCTATTACACACGAAAGAAGATCTCCCATCTATAAGGAAGACCTTCTATTTTATCACGTAAGCGTTTTCTTGTTTATAATCACTTAAATAAGTTTTTTGGAAATTGAAATCATTACATTCATTTCATCTTCTGAAAGTGCAGAGAATCTTTCTTGTAAATATTGTTTTTTCGCATCTTCCATTTTCGCAACTAAATCTTTCCCTTGTTCTGTAATCTCTAAATACACAACTCGGCGATCTGATGTAGAACGTGAACGAGTTACAAAACCTTTATTAATTAATTTTTCTGTAACAGCTGTAATATGACTATTCGACACATTTAATTCATTTGCTACACGCGATACCATTTCTTTATTCGTACGATTTAATATTCTCAGAACGATGAATTCATTCCACGGTATGTAACCACCGAATATTTTTCCGATATCATTACGCAATGTGCGAAACATAGCAAACACATTTGTCGATAGTTCTTCCATTAATTGCTCTCGATTTTGAGACAACATTGACAGCTCCTTTTATTTCATTTAGTTAAATAAAAACCTTATTAATAATTTTACATGAAATCTTACTTTTTGTCATCTTATTTTCCCATAATTCGTAGTTTTTTAATATGTATTTCATGATAAAATGAAGTCAACTTCCAGAAAAAGGGGGATTTTAATGCGTGAGGAGGAGAGGTTCTCAAATCTCAGCCTAAAAGATAAAACAATTATCATTAGTATTATTGCTCTTTTTCTCATTATAGTTTTTACATTTATATTTTTTGTATATGTAGGAATCTTTCAAATTACAGGTATAGCGTATAGTTCACGTACTGCTTTACTTCTCTTTTTTTTATTAATCACTTTCTTAGATGGTATTACATTATTTATTTTCAGTTTCTTCAAAGCGCTGCTATATCCATTGACTCAAAACATGCCAAATTGGATTTCTCTCACTCTTTTCTCATTCATTGAAATTACACTAGATTGGTTCGTCATTCATACTGCTGATGATTGGATAGAAAGCGTACAAATGTCCAACTTAACTGAATTATGTGTCGTACTATTCTTTTTTCTATTAAATAAATTATTAAGTGACAAGAAAGAGTAAGAATACAAGCTTTTCTATATAAAAATTGGTACAATGAAAGCAAATCTTACTAAAGAGGTGTTAATTATGAACTTACAACAATGGGCTGATAAAGGTATGTCCTTTGATACATATGTGAATGAAATGCAAGTAAACCAATACGAGCTACTACACATTTACAATAATTTTTTAATTCCAAATGAATTACTTCCTGTATTAGAAGAACGTCAAAATGATGGCTGGCGTGTTATCGTATTAACTGCTGATTGGTGTGGCGATGCTCTTTTATGCGTACCTGTTATGAAACGAATTTCTGAAGTTGCAAATATTGATATGCGTTTATTAATTCGCGATGAAAACTTAGAATTAATGGATCAATATTTAACAAATGGAACAGCACGTGCGATTCCAATCTTTATTTTCATTGATAAAGATGGAAATGAACAAGCCGTCTTTGGACCACGCGCTCCAAAAGTACAAGAATTAGTAACTTCAATGCGCGCTACATTACCTGAAAAAGAAGATCCAACATTTGAAGAAAAACAAAAAGAAATGTATGCTAATTTCCGTGCTACATTAGCTGATGATACTTCTCTTTGGGAACATGTAATGGAAAACATGATAGAAAAATTAGTAAAATAAAAACCTGCCGAGCTCGGCAGGTTTTTATTTTACATAATGAAGAAATAGAATACCGCAGCTAAAATGAAACGATAATAAGCGAACGGTGTTAGTTTTACACGAGCTAATAATTTTAAGAATGAGACAATTGCAAGCATCGCAACAACGAATGCAGTTACAAATCCTGTTGCAAATAGCGTTACATCTGCCGAGCTTAATACATCCCAGCTTTTAATTAAATCTAATCCAGTTGCAGCTACCATCATCGGTACTGCTAAAATGAACGTATATTCAGCTGCCGCTGTATGCGACACGCGAGCTAATAAACCACCACTTATTGTAGAACCAGAACGAGAAAATCCTGGCCAAAGTGCTAAACATTGGAACATTCCAATTGTAAATGCTTGCTTATATGTGATTTCATCTAACGTTCTTGCTGTACTTGGTTTTGAAAACTTCTCAGCAACAATCATTAAAATACCACCAGCTACTAAACTAATGACAACTGGTCCTGGACCAAATAAAACCTTTTTAATTGCACTATGGAATAATACACCGAGTACCCCGGCAGGAATCATCCCAATAATAATATGTAATAAATTTAACGATGGCCCTTCTTTTACTTTCCCAATTCCAACTAACGACCATAATCGTTTCCAAAATACAACTACAACCGCTAAAATCGATCCCAATTGGATTACAACTTCAAAAACTTTCGCTCTCTCATCGTCAAATCCAATTAAATGTCCTGTTAAAATCATATGTCCTGTTGATGATACTGGTAGAAACTCTGTTAACCCTTCAACAGCACCCATGATTAAACCAATTAACCAATCAGCCACAAGTAGTGCCTCCTTAATAACAAATAATATGTAATTTTTTCACACCTTATCATAATACCTTATCCCTTTTCAAAGTGCATCCTTTTTTTATTGGCTTCATATGTTGTAGGCGCGTATTTCTTTTCTAATCTTTGATTAAATTGTATGATAGTAAGAGTTTGTTTTTTTATACGGAAAGGGGATTTTATGAAAGAAACTACTTCATTCTCACAAAAGTTAAAGCAATTTGTATTACTATTTTTTCCGATTTTCGTAACGCAAATGTCATTATTTGCGATGAGCTTTTTCGATACAACAATGTCAGGACATGCAAGCCCAACTGATTTAGCAGGTGTCGCAATTGGAACAAGTATATGGATTCCAGTTAGTACTGGGTTAACAGGAATTTTAATGGCCACGACTCCCATTGTTGCACAGCTCGTTGGATCCAAGAAAAAAGAGGACGTTCCCCACGTTGTCATACAAGCAGTTTATTTAGCAATTTGTGCTAGTTTCGTTGTTATCCTCATCGGTTTCTTCGTCGTTTCACCTATTTTAAACGGCATGCGCTTAGAAGAACCTGTGGAACGTATTGCAGCTCAATTTTTAAGTATTATCGCAATAGGAATTATACCTTTATTCACTTACACGGTTTTACGTGGATTTATTGATGCATTAGGAAAAACTCGAACAACGATGATTATTACATTACTATCATTACCAATTAACGTAATATTAAATTACTTATTAATCTTTGGTAACTTCGGTTTCCCAAAACTTGGTGGTGTTGGAGCGGCAATTGCTTCCACTGCAACATATTGGTGCATTTTAATTATTACAGTCATTATTATTCAGACGAAAGAGCCTTTTGCCTCTTTCAACATTTTCAAACAATTATACCGCCCTTCTCTTTCGAGTTGGACAGCATTCTTAAAGCTTGGCGTCCCTATCGGATTTGCTATCTTTTTTGAAACGAGTATTTTCGCTGCGGTAACGCTTATGATGAGTAATTTTAGTACGACAACTATTGCAGCTCACCAAGCAGCTATGAACTTTGCTTCCTTGTTATATATGACTCCGCTAAGTTTAGCAATGGCAATGACTATTGCGGTCGGATTCGAAGTTGGTGCAAAACGTTTCGATAATGCAAAACAATACGGACTGATTGGAATTGGATTAGCCCTTGCCTTTGCTTTATTATATTCGATTCTTCTCTACTTCTTTGATGATCAAATTGCTTCTATTTATACGACAGATGCAAAAGTTCATCATTTAGCAAAAGAATTTCTTATCTTTGCGATTTTATTTCAAATTTCAGATGCAATTGCAACCCCTGTACAAGGAGCTCTGCGTGGTTATAAAGATGTAAATGTCGCTCTAATTATGACTTTAATTGCTTATTGGATAATAGGTCTACCACTAGGTTATATATTAGCAACGTATACAGAATGGGCCGCAAAAGGCTATTGGATCGGTCTTATTATCGGTCTAGCATTTGGCGCTGCCTTCCTACTTATCCGTCTCTTTCAAGTACAACGAAAATATACAACACAAAACAGCCGCTAATAATAAAGCGGCTGTTTTCTTTATGCATATTTTTTCTTGTAACGTATAATATAATGAAAAAGAAAGGTGGGTACATATGGACGACAAAGAAAAAAAGCAATCATTCGATGAAGAATTTGCCCCTGAAATTTCACCTGGATATCGGCAAGATGTACATAAGCCACCTAAATATAAAAACACTTCGTTTTTAATGGGCATTACCATTTTCGCTGCTGTATTACTCATACTTATCATTTTCGTTTATTTTTGATGAAAGGTGGCCTATTATTATGAAGAAACAAGATTCCAATCGTTCAAAAAGAACTGTTAAAACACAAAAAGGATATGCAGGAGATTCTGTTCATACCCTTAAACAAGTCGAGCAAGGAAATTTATATATTGCTCAAAAAGAACTTGGTCAACAAAATGAAAATCTTTAAAGGCCCTTTATTCCTTGAGGGCCTTTTTATTCCGCATTAAGTAGTACACACCCCAAAATGTTCTATTGAGCAATGAATTTCCTTTATTGTACGCGCTGCTTTTGTTCTAGCACCATAAATATATTATTAACCTTTACAATTTTCACTTCATAATTCAATTTCATTTCGCTTCTCTTACCATTTTCAGTACCCGCAACGTACGCTACAGCTTGATAAAGAAAACTCTCATCGGTCTCTTCACGTATCTCCTCGTTTGTAAATTTATACTCTAAATCTCGAAAACGATTTGGATAATAATTTCCCATTAATTGTTCATACCCTCTATTTAAAAATAGTTCTTCACCTTTTCGTTTCACATCTTCTTTATTAGTAGACCCAAACACTGATAGTTGCTCGGTCACAAAATGCTCTCCTACCTTTTTCATTTCATTATGAGTTAAATTTTCTATACTTTTGTTCTTTAACTCCTTATTTAACTCGTACTGATCAATCGGTTTAAAGGTAGCAAAAACCTCCTCTTTATATGACCAAAACAATATAAAAGCGATACATAGAGAACTGATTAACAGTCTTTTTTTCGTAATGCTCCCGCCCTTCTTCATAATGATAGCTATATTTTAACATATAGAAAGAAAATTCTGATATCATAAAGTGGAATAACTTAACTTAGAAACGAGGAACTTGAATTCATATCGGGTATAGAACAACTGAAAATAATACTGCAGGGATGAGATTACATTCTCTCCCTCTGCTCTCTCTCCTCATACAACATTAACTTTTTATCCATTTCAACAATGACTTTATACAGTTGAAATGCTTGTAAAATTTGCAGTTGAATTCCAAAAGGAGCATTTTGTTCTTTTAACCATTGAAATACTTTTGTTTCATCTTTCATTGATTATTCCTCCCTTTATTAAAATCTGCTATAAATATACGGTAAATGATGAAAAGCTTTTCATGTCAACAACAAAAAAGGATGCAAAGTTGCATCCTTTAATGTACGATATTTTTCTTCTGCTCCGCTTCTTTCTTTACTTCTTCCCCTTGGCATTCACTACGAAATGCACAACTTATACACTCAGAACGAAAATGACGCTCTGTATAATGCTCAGGTTGTTGCAACATTTCTTTCATTCTAGATAAATCAGCCATTCCAGTTATAATATCTTCCTGTTTTGGAATGTACTCATACTTAGTTCCTTCTATTAAATTAATAACTTCAATCTTTCCTGGAAGAACGCCGAAAGCTTTATAACTGAATACTGTCATTAGCTTCTGACAAAGAGCAAGCATTTCCTCATCCGCATCGACGACATACTTTTTAATTACAAACGACCCAGCACTCCACTCACCAACTTCAAATGTCAATGACATGTGGACACCTAACTCTTCCATATATGTTTGAAACTTCTCGTATAAAAACAATGGTGGTGTCTGACTATCATCCTTTTCAACAAACTGTAATAAGTGATCCGTTAGCTTAGCTAATACAATATAGTACTCCGTCTTCGAAGCAAACATATTAATCCTTACTTTTTTCCAATACTTTTCTATTAATATTAAAAGTACAATTTTCGTTTGTTGACCCGCAGGTAGCGTGTAATACTCGTTAATAATTTGATTGACAATCATTTGTGCTATTTGTTGCCATTCAAATGAAGAAGGTTCTCTTCTTTTTATATGACGAAAATAAAATTTATGCGGACAACGCATAAAATCATACAAATGATAATCTGTCATCGTTTTGATTGAGATTTTCTCATGCACTTGCTCTTCATCTCCCTTCTGCCATTAAGAAAGGTGTTTTACAAATTCAGCTCCAAACTGTAAACATTTTTCTACATCTTCATCTTCTGGCGTTAATTCTACTTTTAGTCCTTCTAACACAACTGCTGCCCCGCGCTCTTGTAGCTTTTCTATTAAAATGTCAACTGCCACTCCGTATTTCGGATAAGCCGAATCACACGATCCGAATACTGCCGCTTTTTTCCCAGTTAAATCAATAGAATCCATTGCATCATAAAAATCTAAGAAATCATCAGGAAGATCACCATCTCCCCAAGTATATGCACCTAAAATAATTCCATCATACTGTTCTAATATAGAAGCTTCTGGTGAATCCATAATATCAATAACTTCAATTTCATTTTCTGTTTCACGAATTACGCCGGCAATGTGGTCAGCCATTTCCTCTGTATTTCCACTCATACTTGCAAAAATCATTACTAACTTACTCAACTGAACCTCTCCCTTTACTTTGTATCTCTTTTTCTGTTTGAATGCTCTTCTTCTCATCTACATATTCAGACCGAATTACATTTCTTTGCCATTCCATATGCTGATCAACATCTTTATCTTTATCTTTATTTTTATCTTTTAATCCCCTCCGCAGAAGGTGAAAATTTTTTCTCATTAACATGTCGCATCCATCCTATTGATAATAATTATCAATTTCAACTACTTTTAGATTAATTGACATTGATTATCAATGTCAACAATTATTTTTAAAAAAATGATTAAAATGTACAAGCTTGTCCGTTAGCTATTCATATACTATGAATGAGCATAGTTCTTTCTCAGCCCTCTCTGACGGAAAGAAATAAAAGCAACTGCAATAGAGTGCAGTTGCCTTTTTTTGTTTTTCTATGATTTTAGTAATCTTATAGTCGTCTCTAAAAATAGCTCCACTCCACAAATTAATGCTGATTCATCCACGTCAAATTTCGGATGATGATGTGGATAACAAGTATATATATTTTCATTACCTGTTCCTAATTTAATGAAACAACCGGGTGCTTTTCTTAAATATGCTGAAAAATCTTCCCCACCCATAGAAGGTTCAAGCTTCACAACACGCTCATTCCCAAACAAATGTAGTGCACTTTCTTCTACTATTTTCGTAATATATTCATCATTAATAACCGGATCATATCCATATCGATACGTATATGTATACGATCCTCCATGTGCTTCTGTAATTCCTTTCACAATTTTCTCGATTTTCCCTTCTGCTTCCACCCTCAATGCTTGATTAAATGAACGAACGGTTCCCATTAAAGTTGCTGTACTAGGAATAATATTGTCAGCCGTTCCCCCATGAAATTGTGTAACTGAAATAACCCTTTGCATAAAAGCACTCGTATTTCTTGATACGATATGTTGTAAATTTGTAATAATCTGTGCTCCGATAGCAATAGGGTCTATCGTTTCTTCTGGCCGCGCCGCATGTCCTCCTTTGCCTTGAATTTCAACTGTAAATACGTCTGGTGCCGCCATCATCGGCCCATACGCAATTCCTACCTTTCCGCTTTCCAATCCAGACATAACATGTAAACCTATTACATAATCAACACCGTCCATTACACCTGCCTCAACCATTTCTTGTCCCCCGCCAGGATACACCTCTTCTGCGTGCTGAAAGAATAGACGAATCTCACCTGCAAAATCTTCCTTTATATTTGATAGCACCTCTGCTGTGCTTAATAAAATAGCTGCGTGAGCATCGTGCCCACATGCATGCATCATTCCTTTATTCACAGATGTATAAGATTTACTTGTCTCCTCTTGAATTGGCAAAGCATCTATATCAGCTCGAATCGCAATTACTTTCCCTTGCTTCACACCTCTTTTAATTGCTAGTACACTATACTTCGTCGGTCTCGTTACTTCAAAAGAAGAAAATGAGCATAATGTATCATATATAAATTGCGAAGTTTCTTTTTCATGAAATGATAATTCCGGATACTTATGGAAGTGCCTTCTCCATTTCACGATATTTTCTTCCGAAATTAGATTCTTCCACACTCTATTCATGATAATTTCCTCCTTTTCAAAAGAACTAGAAATTTAAAAGTTTACTCCGTCTTGAATGATTAATAAAAACAAATACTGTATTTTTACGTATTCTTATAGTCCACTTTTATGTATTCACACAATCCACTTTCTATTTACATGTCAAACCCATTACAAATTCATACTGAATGTAATATAATTGCTAAGTTAGGGATTTTCTTTTTTAGTATTTAGTGCTAATATCAAAAAAGAGCCTTTTGACTTATTTTTACCTAAAATGTGGGATTTTGTTTTTTTCACAATAATGTAGGACATGATACCTACAAAGAGCTATTATTTCATTAAGAGAGGGAAAGACATGGAAAGATTAAAAGAGATATGGTCTCGACCACTCACACAATGGGTTGCAAAGACGGTTTATTATCTTGCAATTTTATTTGCATTACTTTGGTTGTATGGATTCCATGATACAAACACAAGTACATTTATTTACAATGAATTCTAGGGTGGGAACGTTATGAAGTTATTAGAACAAATTGAAAAGTGGGCTGCAGAAACGCCTGATCAAACCGCTTTTGTTTGGCGAGATGCGAAAATTACGTACAAACAATTAAAGGAAGATTCTGATGCGTTAGCACATTGGATTTCTTCTGAGTATCCAGACGATCGTTCACCAATTATGGTGTATGGCCATATGCAACCTGAAATGATTGTTAACTTTTTAGGATGTGTAAAAGCTGGACATGCTTACATTCCTGTAGATTTATCTATCCCAGCTGATCGTGTACAACGTATTGCTGAAAATTCTGGTGCGAAATTACTTTTATCGGCAACAGCAGTAACTGTAACTGATTTACCAGTTCGCATCGTAAGTGAAGACAACTTAAAAGATATTTTCTTTACTCATAAAGGGAACACTCCAAATCCTGAACATGCGGTAAAAGGTGATGAGAACTTCTACATTATTTACACATCAGGAAGCACAGGTAATCCGAAAGGGGTTCAGATTACTTATAACTGCCTTGTTAGCTTTACAAAATGGGCTGTAGAAGATTTCAACTTACAAACAGGGCAAGTATTCTTAAATCAAGCACCTTTCTCATTCGATTTATCTGTA
Source organism: Bacillus sp. RZ2MS9 (assembly GCF_001816185.2). NCBI lineage: Bacteria > Bacillati > Bacillota > Bacilli > Caryophanales > Bacillaceae > Bacillus > Bacillus sp. RZ2MS9. Next base: position 1,412,815 of record NZ_CP049978.1, on the reverse strand, counting down.
ATGGATATTTACCCATCATTAGTAACAGGTGGTACACTTTGGGCAATCGATAAAGATATGATTGCGCGTCCAAAAGACTTGTTTGCTTCTTTAGAGCAATCGGATATTCAAGTATGGACTTCGACACCTTCTTTCGCTGAAATGTGTTTAATGGAAGCATCCTTCTCTGAAAGTATGCTACCGAACATGAAAACATTCTTATTCTGCGGTGAAGTGTTACCAAATGAAGTGGCTAGAAAATTAATTGAGCGTTTCCCAAAAGCAACAATTATGAATACTTACGGTCCAACAGAAGCTACTGTCGCTGTAACAGGTATTCACGTTACAGAAGAAGTGCTTAATCAATACAAATCACTTCCAGTTGGCTATTGTAAATCAGACTGTCGCCTTCTTATTATGAAAGAAGATGGCACGATTGCACCTGATGGTGAAAAAGGTGAAATCGTAATTGTCGGTCCAAGCGTAAGCGTTGGATATTTAGGAAGCCCTGAATTAACAGAAAAAGCATTTACTATGATTGACGGTGAGCGCGCCTATAAAACAGGCGATGCTGGCTATGTTGAAAATGGTCTTCTATTCTATAATGGTCGTCTTGATTTCCAAATTAAGTTGCATGGTTATCGAATGGAATTAGAAGAAATTGAGCATCACCTTCGTGCGTGTTCTTACGTAGAAGGAGCAGTTATCGTTCCAATTAAAAAAGGTGAGAAATACGATTATTTATTAGCGGTTGTTGTTCCTGGGGAGCATTCGTTTGAAAAAGAATTCAAATTAACATCTGCAATCAAAAAAGAACTCAATGAGCGATTACCAAACTACATGATTCCACGTAAATTCATGTATCAATCTTCTATTCCAATGACACCAAATGGAAAGGTAGATCGCAAAAAATTATTGAGTGAGGTTACAGCATGACCGCATATGGATCATTTTATTTTTTCGCTATAGTGGGCATTTTATTAATACCTACTATCATAGCTGGATTAAAAGGTAAAATGTTGCGTAAATATAATGCCGTTTTAACATTAGTCATGCTTGCTATTATCTTCTCAGATAAACCAAAGCAAGCAATGATGTTAGCCGCATTTATTATTTGGCAATATGCCCTAATTAAAGGCTATTTAATTTTAAGAAAAAAAAATAATAGTACATTCACATTTTGCATAGCTGTTATTTTATCGATTTTGCCTCTTATTTTGGCAAAAATCGCACCATTTGCATCGTTACTACCTGAGTTAAAACTTGTTGTTTTTCTAGGTATATCTTACGTAACATTCAGAGCAGTTCAAATGGTATTTGAAGTTCGTGATGGTTTAATTAAAGAGCTTTCTTTCTTTAACTTCTGGGAATTCGTTTTATTTTTCCCTGCGATTTCAACAGGACCTATCGATCGTTACCGTAGATTCCAAAAAGATATTCAAAAGCCACCTAGCGCTGAAGAATATCAAAATTTACTATATACAGGACTAAATCGTATTTTCCAAGGTTTCTTGTATAAATTTATTATTGCTTACTTAATAAAGCAATATTGTATGGATCCAGCATTCGCTCAACACGATACAATCTTTTCAAATATGATTTACATGTATAGCTATAGCTTATATCTATTCTTTGATTTTGCTGGTTATAGCTCTTTTGTAATTGGTGTAAGTTATATGATGGGAATTAAAACGCCAGAAAACTTTAATAAGCCATTCCTTAGTCGTAATATTAAAGACTTCTGGAACCGCTGGCACATGAGTTTATCATTCTGGTTCCGTGACTTCATCTACATGCGTTTCGTATTTTTTGCAACGAAGAAAAAGTTAATTAAGAACCGTTACACAATTTCGTATATCGGTGCATTTTTAAACTTCTTCATTATGGGAATTTGGCATATCCAAGGAAGCGCTGTTGCGCAGTATATTATTTATGGTCTATATCATGCCGCACTGTTTATTTTATTCGATATTTTCGAACGAAAAAACAAGAAGCATAAATTTTGGCCAAACAATAAATTCACACGCATCCTTGCGATTGTAATTACGTTCCACATTGTATGTTTCGGTTTCCTAATCTTCTCTGGACACCTTAACAGATACTTTTAATGCACCCTTCTTATTCCATTAAGAAGTTGCACATATAATATATTTCGGATATAAAGGAGATTTTAAAAATGGCAGAATTCAAAGAGCAAGTATTAGATATTTTAGAAGAAGTATGTGAAAACGATATTGTGAAAGAAAACTTAGATGTTCAATTATTTGAAGAAGGTATTCTTGATTCTTTTGCTGTAGTATCTTTATTAGTTGAATTCCAAGAGCGTTTAGATATTGAAGTTTCTATTTCTGATTTTGACCGTGACGAGTGGGCTACACCAAACATGGTTATTAAAAAGTTGGAAGAAATCCGATGAACAAAGCAAAATTTGGTCCGATGCTTTTAGCATTGGCCCTTTTTGCTGTATTCTTACTTATTCCAACGCGCTTCCTACTTCCACTTTTAAGTGATGAAAAAGTAGAACAAGCTGCTACTTCTTTAAAAGAAGAAAAAATTCAAAGTATGATTTTACAGCAAAAGATGTTAGCAGATCCAAAATATCTTCCGATGTACGGTTCATCGGAATTCGCACGTATGGATGCTTTCCATCCATCTAATTATTTTAAAGTAAAGCCTGAAGGATTTACGCCATTCCTTCTTGGACGCGGCGGAACACAAGACCTTGTACATGTGTTAAACTTCGCATCTACAATGGATCAATTGAAAGATAAGAAAATGGTATTCGTTCTTTCTCCGCAATGGTTTGTACCACAAGGTATTGATGAAACGCACTTTGCACCTAACTTTTCAAAACAACAAGGTTACCACTTCATTTTCAACAATGATTTAAAACCTGAAATGAAAAAACAAATTGCAAAGCGTTTATTAAACTTTGAGATTGTAAAAAAAGAAACTTTATTAAAAATCTCGCTTGAAGGCATCGCTTATGATGATACGAAGTATAAAGTAAAAGCACTTGCTGCTAAACCTTTCGCTTATATTTACCGTAACATTTTAGATCGTAAAGATTTATTTACAACTATGTTTAATATTAAACCGCATAAAGAAAAGCTTGACCCTTCATTAAAACAAATGAACTGGGATGAAGCTCGTAAACATGCAGATCAAACAGGTGCAGCAGAATCTGGATCTAATGAATATGGTATCGAAGATGGTTACTTCAATAGCAAAATTAAGAAAAAATTAAAGCAACGTGAAGGTTACTTAAAAAATGATGCTTACGACCAATCGCCAGAATATGAAGATTTACAAATTGTACTTGATTTATTAAAACAATCTGGTGCAAAACCACTCTTCATTTCTGTTCCTGTCAAAGGTCCTTGGTACGACTACGCTGGCTTCCCGAAAGAACGCCGCGAAGCATACTATAAGAAAGTTCATGAGCAAATTGAAAAAGCTGGTTATCCAATTGCCGACTTCTCAAATCATGAATATGATAAATACTTCTTAAAAGATCATATGCACTTAGGTTGGAAAGGCTGGGTTTACATCGACGAAGCCATCCAACAATTTTATAAAGCAAACTAGTGAAAAGACCGCTTGAATTACTCAAGTGGTCTTTTTGTATATATTTTGTAATTGTTCGATTGCATTCTCTGCTTCTTTCATAACTCGCTCCACTACATACTGAGCTGATTCGATTCGAGCTAATGATGCTGCCTGTCCTGCCCAAAGCGACATATATTCTTCCTTATTTTGCTTCGCTGCCTCTTTGCGTATTTTAGAAGTTAATACGTTTTGCACTGGATACATCGGAAGCCCTTCTTCTTTTCCTTCATGTCTCTCTATAAATTCATTCCGAATACCCCGTGCATATTTCCCGGAAAACGCACGAGTTACAGTTGTGCTCGTATCTGTACTATGTAAAACCGCTTCTTTATACACATCGTGCGTAATACTCTCTTCACTTGTTAAAAAGGCCGATCCCATTTGAACACCTTCTGCTCCTAGTACCAATGCCGCAACAAGCCCTTGTCCGTTCATTACACCACCTGCTGCGACAATTGGGATATGCGGAATAGCCCCTACTAACTGAGGTATTAACGCAAAAGTACCGATCATAGCATCTCGTTCTTTCCCAATAAACGTTCCTCTATGCCCTCCGGCTTCGCTTCCTTGCCCGACAATAATATCTACTCCTAACTCGGCAAGTACTTTCGCTTCCTTCACATGGGTAGCTGTTCCGATAACTTTTATTCCACTTCTTTTTAAATCATTTATTTCTTCTTTTTCTAACGTTTGAAATGCAAAACTAACGACCGGTACTTTTTCATCTAATAGCACTTGTAATTGTTCCTTATAGCTTTTTGGAAGCTTTAACGTTCCTTCTACTTCTATACCTAATTCTCTATTTACTCCGCTTAGTAATACTTTCGCCTCATTTACCTTCTCTTCTTCTATTTCTATCTCTTTCGTTACAAGTAAATTAACACCGAACGGCTTATCTGTTAGTTCTCTTATTCTATAAATCGCTTCACGAATTTGTTCTGGGCTCATATAGCCCGCTCCAAGCGTCCCTAATCCTCCGCTATTACTTACTGCTGCAACAAGTTCTGGCGTCGTAATCGCGCCTGCCATACCGGCTTGAACAACGGGATACTCAATTTTTAATATGTCTGTTACTCGACTTGTAAACATCATTTCCCCTCCTATTTCCTTTATATCTTCTTTATTTGATAAGCTTTCCCCTGCTTTTGCAAGGGTTGAACTTCATATGAAGCGAATATATTGAAAGAGAAGGAGGCTGAGCTTAATGATTTATCCAAATGCATTAAAACAAGGTGATACAGTAATGATCATTGCACCATCTGGTCCACCTACAATCGAAAATGTATTACAAGGTGTGAATGTATTACAAGAGATGGGGTTATCCGTAATAATCGGGAAGAGCGTTTACGAGAAATATGGATTTTTAGCCGGAAGTGATCAAGTTCGGCTTGACGATATACATGAAGCATTTACAAATAATGAAGTGAAGGCCATTTTCTGTGCACGAGGTGGTTACGGAAGTGCTCGTCTCCTCCCTCACATTCAATATGAAATCATTCGGCAAAACCCTAAAATCTTTTGGGGATATAGCGATATTACAGCTTTACATACTGCTGTTTCACGTTATGCAAAGCTTATAACATTTCATGGTCCGATGATTGAAGAACTAGGAAAAGGTATTGATTCCCTATCTTTATCCTCTTTCAATCAGCTATTCCATCCGTATTCAACCATTTTATCTGCATCAGAATGTATCGTATCTAGCTCTCACAGTACAGTTACAGGTACGTTAGTTGGAGGAAATTTAGCTGTGTTAACAAGTATAATTGGCTCGCCCTACGAGATAAATACGGACAATACACTTTTATTACTTGAAGACATTGGTGAAGAACCGTACCGCATTGACCGTATGTTAAATCAGCTACTTTTATCTGGAAAGTTTAATGAATGTAGGGGCGTTATTTTCACAAGTTGTCACGACTGCACTCCTTCAAAGCCATCTCAATCATTGCAAGCAATATTATATGAATATTTCGCACCATATCATATACCGGTCCTATTCGGTTTACCAATTGGACATATAAGTCCAAACATCGGTATTCCACTTGGAGCTACAGCGACAATAAACACGAATAATAAAACAGTCTCTATTTCTTCCGGTATAGCCACTCCATATTCAAATTAAAAAGGAAAAGCGATTACGCTTTTCCTTTTACTTATAATAATTAAAAATTCGTCCAGATGAGATATCTGCAATTTCTTCTGGAATAAATGTTTTACTTATATCAGTACCAACATTTAATACAGCTGTAGCATCTTTCTCAATGCTACCAAATAACTCTTTCCCACGTATCGTAATAAGGGGCGTTCCTTCTGGCAACACATCTTTTACAAATTCCATTTGTGTAAAGAACGGAACGATCCATCTACCTTCTCCTTGGAAATGACGCAAACGAAGTATTCCCTCTGTTGCCCCGTCCTCTGCTTCTAGTGAACCAGCAACATAAAACTCAGTAGATAAGAGCAATTCATAAAATTCCTTTTGCTTCTGTTTATCATCCCCTGCTACAACAAGTACCTCTTCTAATTTCTTTACTGAAATTTGCTCCATATGATGCCACCCCTATTTTCAAAATGATTGTACTTAGATTATACGAAATATTCTTATTTTTTTCTACATAATTTACAATTATTTTCTTAAAATAATTTTAATACTTCTTTTGTCGTCACAATCGTAGCAAACTCTTCATGTAAATTTACAAGTGTCATATTGTGAATATCTTCTGCACTATACTCCTTACCATCTAAACCTTTACGGTTAAAAGTAGCCGTTGCATCACTCACTAAATATGTTGTAAATCCTAAATTCCCTGCCATTCGTGTTGTAGTTTCCACGCAATGATTTGTCGTTAATCCTACAACCACTACTGCATTACATTTGTTCTTTCTTAATTGCTCTTCTAAATTTGTCCCAATGAACGCGCTGTTAACGAATTTCTGAATAACCACTTCACCAAGTAGTGGTTGCACTTCTTCTTTAAAGTTTACCGTTTCCGCTCTCTCATAAAACATTGACTGAGCATTTTCTTTATTTACATGCTGAATATGAAAAACTGGTCGTTCCCTTTTTCTCCATTCTTCTAATAAAATTCTCATGTTTTCTTCAGCAAAAATATTATTTCTCTCGCCCCAATCTGGTAATTGAAATGCCTTTTGTACATCGATTATGATAAGTGCTATTTGATTTGTCATCATTTCCCCCTTAATTTGGCTGTAATTGAAATAGAAAACCAAGTTGTTGTGACGCAGTAATAAAGCAAACATAGGCGCAAAGCTCTACAATTTCTTTTTCTGTCCAATATTGTTTTAATACGTGAAACATAGTATCATCTATTGCTTTTCGGTCATGAACAAATGTATGCGCAAAAGTAACGGCTACACCAATCTCCTCTGCCTTTTGCATATCATCAGGTCTTCCTTTTGCCATACAGTACGGACATTCATTCCCATACGCTAATGTTCTTCTCACTTGCTCCTTCAACTCTGCTGAAAGAGTTCCTTTATTGTACAGTGTATCTTCTAACGTACTCCACGAATGTAATATATCCGAATTATGCCCTAATAACTTTTGAAACTTTGTATCTCCTACATTTGATAATGAAATTCTCTCCATCATTTCCCCTCCTATTTCCTTCTGTTTTATTGTAAAATAAATAACGTTCACTTTACATTTCATATGAATCTTAATTTATATTTTCCCTTTACAAAAATCATTATTTTACTGGAGGTATATTTACAAATGCAATTAGACCGTGTTGATCGAAAAATTTTAAATGAATTATATAATGATAGTCGCCTTTCGATGCGTGAATTGGCGAAACGAGTAAACTTATCTGCTCCGTCTACTGCAGAACGTGTTCGTAAACTCGAAAGTGAAGGCGTTATCCAAAAATACACAATCGATATCGATTATAAAAAAGCAGGACTTGTTTTAGACTGTATTTTAGAAATCACTTTAAAAAATGGTGATACAACACGTATGCAACAGTTTATTCAGTCCTATCCATCTGCAAGTTTTTGTTACCGCGTAACAGGAAGCTTATGCTACATTGTAAAAATTTCTGTTCCTTCACTCGTTGAACTTGAAGAATTTATCAATGATGTTTCTTCATATGCAACGACTGTTTCTCATATCGTATTATCAGAAATATCTCTTACTCCTGATATTGAACATATCTTTCCAGAAGATTAATTAATTTTTATTCATAAAATATATAAAAACCCCTTACAATAAGAATAAAAATAATATATTATGTATTAAAATACATAAAGTTCGAGAAAGGGGCTTTACATTGAAAATCTGGTTTTATGAAAAAACGGCACAATTAGATGACTTGCTTGGTATTTGGGACAATGTTCCAACCATCCCACGAATTGGTGAAAAAGTGGAGATTTTAAAGACGGTCCGCACTGTTACAGATATTAAATATGTAAAGAACGGTAATAATTTTCGTGTAGAAATTATTACAAATTAAAAAGTAGCTCCTAAGGAGCTACTTTTTAATTATCTATTATGTGCTTTCTTTATAACGATTTTATCTTCTTCTACAGATACTGTTACATAATCATTTTCTTCTAACCGAAGCTTATTTACAGCCTCATCTGGTAACTCTATGGCCATCAATCTATCGGTTACGATCACTTGACTATACACTTCATTTTCTTGTGATGAACTCACTACTTTTTGCTCATTTATAAAACGTACTCGTGGCACGCCAACTTCTTTTACTGTACGCCATTGTTTCCAAACATAAGGAATTAACCAAAGTAATCCAACAACTGTAAGACCAATACCAATCCATAAATTACTTTGCGCTTGTAATTCAGTAATTGAGATTGTACCACTTTCTTCTCCACCGAAAAATTGCATACTTGTTGCAATGAAATTATTTAGAGCGTGTACAGCGATATTCGTCCATATGTTATGTGTCTTTATGTATAAAAGACACATAACAACACCAAACATGAACGCACCAATAACATCAAAATGTCCTAAGCCAAAAATAATGGAAGATATAATGACAGCTTTTTTAATCCCCCATTTATAAGCCATTCGCTGTAAAAAGAAGCCCCTAAAAATAACCTCTTCCATAATTGGTGCTAATACACATGCTGAAATGAAAGTAAATATCGTCATATATATGTTACTCGTATTAATAACATTTCCGTCTTCTAACATAGTAACTAAGAAATTCGGTAACGTATGTGCTAATATGTAAAATTGAATATGAGATATACCGACTGAAAAAATCATTCCCATTATCGTTGCTAATACAATTAATACCCACGGTAAACGTCCTGGCTTATCAAAAAAACTATTAAATACAACATTATTTTTATTGGTTTTTACGTATAACCAAAATAATGGAAATACAAAAAACACAGTTATTTGTGAAATAACCTCCATCGTATTCTTAGAAACATTTGATAGACCTAATGGGATCATCGTAAGGAACAACCCTATAATCATCCATCCAAAAAAGCTACGTAGTCTTATACGTGAAAATGCATAGTGCATATAGAACACCCCCAAAGATAATAAAAATAACTGGTTGGATAGCTAAATTATAATATGAATATAGTTGAAAATCTTCCTATTTCTCTCATATACTTTCAAACAGCTTATCTCTTAAAATATATAGTAATCATTTTATTTAATATACCGTATCGCTTTCCTTTAAGCTGAAAGATAGGAGAAAGTTATGTAATAAAAATCCCCGTTTTTACAAGCGGGGATTTCTTTTATTATAATACGTCACGTTTTTGGAATAATGCACTTGATGCTACAAGTAATACAACAAAGTATGCAGCTACAAGTAATAATGAAGTTGTAAACGTAAATTCTGTAAATGTAGGTTCTGCTCCGCCACTAATTAATTTATTACTATCGTAAGCTCTTAAATCCAAATGGAAGAATACTACAAACTTCGCTACACCTTTTGCAAACATCATTAGTGCCATATTAATTGCTCCTTGTAAAAAGAAGAAGAACATCGTGATAATTAATGGTAATACAGATTTTCTAAATATGTTTGCTAAGAAAAATGCAAGCGTCGCAAAGAAGAACGGTGAAAGTACTTGATATAACATAGATTTCATTACGATTCCTACTGTTAATTCTGTTTTACTACCATCCATTACAATTCCGCCAATCATCATTGAAATGATCGTGCTAGCAAATATGATAAATACTATAGTAAGTAACACTGTAATATATTTAGAGAATAAAACTGTCATTCGTTTTCTTGGACGGATTAATAATTGCTTAATTGTACCTTTTTGGAACTCATCCGTAATCATACGAGAAGCAATCGTAATTCCAAATATCGTTGCAAATAAAGTAATTAAACCAATCTCTGAACTTACAAAATCTAAATATGAACCTTTAAATTCACTTCCGTCTCCCCATTTCAGCATCACTAAAACTCCCAAAATCTCCAATACCGCAATGACACCAATTAAAATATACATACCTTTTTTCGCATGCAACTTTAAAAATTCATTTTGAATTAATTTAAACATTATGCTTTCACTCCCCCTGTAATTGCTAAGAACTCATCCTCTAACGTTTTATTTTGAACAGTAACTCCGTATACAAGCACATCGTCATTTACTAATTTCTTTACAAGTTGTGGAATTTCTTCTTTCGTTATAGATACTACAATGACATTTCCTTGCGCCTTACCTGTAATGATTTCATTTGCTTTCTGAACTTCATCTACTTCAAATGCTACAACGACTGTCTCATCATGTTTCGCTTGTTCATGTAAGTTGTACTCTTGTACAAACTCCCCTTGCTTAATAATAACGACGCGATCACACATGAGTTCAATTTCACTTAATAAGTGACTTGATACGATTACGGCAATATTCTCTTCTTTCGCTAAACGCTGCAAATAATCACGAATTTGGCGAATACCAGCTGGATCTAATCCATTTGTCGGTTCATCTAAAATTAAAATTTTCGGCTGATGAAGTAATGCCTGTGCAATTCCTAAACGTTGTTTCATACCAAGTGAATATGTTTTTACCTTTTTATGAATCGCATGCTCTAATTCAACCAGTTTTACAATTTCAGCAATGCGCTCTTTACTAATTGGTATAATTGCCATGTTCGCAAAATGCTGTAAGTTTTGCATTCCTGTCATATAATCATATAGTTCAGGATTTTCTACAATCGCTCCAATTTGCTCTAGCGCCTTTTCACGCTCCGTACGAATACTATGACCACAAATTGTAATATCGCCCTCTGTCATTGAAATAAGACCTGTCATCATACGGATCGTCGTTGTCTTACCGCTACCGTTTGGTCCAAGGAACCCGTATACTTCCCCTTCACGAACTTCAAATGATAAACCGCGGATAATTTCCGTTCCACCAATTTTTTTTCGAACATTCTCTAACTTTACTACTACGTTTCCCAATGCCGATTCCTCCTTTAGACTTCTAATTTTTTATCGATTATGCGACCTGTTATATAAACAAGTAAAACAAATATACTGATTGAAAAAGTAATACTATATAAATTCATAAGACTTTCTGGATATAGTATGAGATTTATATCCACTGATTCATCTATATAAAATGATTTTTTAATAAAAGTAGGTGTAGGCGCAAGTCGGCCCAGCATTTCATATATTAGATTGATTACTTTCGTTACTAGTAAAAATAGGAAGAAAATAATTACATACTCCATTTTTTTCTTTTTCAAAGAAAACACTTTCACACCAGCTACTGTAAAAAGTAAAACTAACAATATACTTGATAAATTAAATACATATAACACACTACTAAATAATTGTTTTACTATATCTAGCTCAATTGTACTTTCCGTAAATAACATTCCATAGAGTTCTGTACCTTTTATTACTTTCATCGAAATACTATAGACAAACATAGTACCTATTACTTCAAAACACATGAAGCTAATTGCCGCATATGACAATATTGCTAAAACAATTTTTTTACCCGATATCGGTGTTAATCGAAATAATGTACTTTCGGTCATTTTCCCAAATGCATTCATTGCCTGCAGAAATACTAATACTGCAAAAATCATATAAACTAAGAATACTACAGCAATAATAATCATTTGCCTTACTTCTCCCGATTCTTGTTTAATATAATTCCCCATACTTACAAAAGCGACAGCTACAATAAATATGAATGACAATAACGAAATAAAAATTTGTTTTTTATTCGCATTGTACATATATATTAAACTGGCCTTCATCTACTAAACACCTCCTTAAACAAATCCGTAACAGCTTTTCCTCGTTGGAAGCGTAACTCCTCTACATTTTCATGAAGTATACTTTCACCATCTTTTAAAAAGATTACTTCATCAAAAATGTTTTCCACTTCTCCAATTAAATGTGTTGCAATTAAGATCGTACAATCTTCGCGATAAAACTGTAAAATAAGTTCTAATACATGTTCTCTAGAAACAAGATCAATTCCGCCAAGCGGTTCATCTAGTACGTATAACTTCGCTTTCCGAGAAAACGTTAAAATAATTTGTAGCTTTTCAACCATACCTTTTGATAAAGCTGTAATTTTTTCTTCTAACGGTATTTTAAACTCCGCAATCGTATCTACTGCTTTTTGCATATCAAAGTCTTTATAAAAATCTCGATAGAAAAATAAAGAATCTTTTACCGTCATCCAATCATCAAATACTGGTTTATCCGACATAAAAGAAACAATTTCTTTCGTTTCCAATCCGACCTTTTTACCAGCGATTGTAATACTCCCTTCGGAAGGATGCTGCAGACCCGCAATCATTTTCAATAACGTCGTTTTCCCGCTCCCGTTATCTCCAACGAGTCCTATAATTTTCCCTTCCGTAATCTCTATGTTTAATTCACGGATCACTGCTTTTAACCCGTATCTCTTCCATAAGTTTTCTATTTTTAATAACTCTGTCATTCGCTCTCCTCCCTTTTCTCATGTAATGAAGAACGAAGAATTGTAAGAATTTCTTCTTCTGAAAAACCTAAATTGTCCATTCCATCTATAAAAGAGTGAAGTAATTCTTTCGCCATCTCTTTTCGCAGCTCCATAATTTTCTCCCCTTCATTCGTTACATATCGTCCCATTCCTCTGCGCGTTACAACAACTCCATCTCGTTCTAGCTCTTGAAATGTACGTTGAATCGTATTTGGATTTACTTGTAATTCACTCGCTAATTCACGTACAGAAGGAATTTTATCACCAGGCAATAAATGTCCTGTTACAATTTCTTTTTTTATGTATTCCATTACCTGAATGTAAATTGGTGTATTTGGAGAAAACTCTATTTTCATTTCTTCCCTCCTCTTGTACCGGTGTACTAGTTAAATAATACACTGATACAAAAGGATTGTAAATACCCATTTACTTACAAAAAAATTCTATCCGTTAGCTGGATAGAATTTTTCAAACAGAAATTGTTATATGAAAATAATAGTGTTATGTAAACAAAACCATAAAGAAAAGCTGTCTTATCAATGAATAAGACAGCTTTTCTTTATGATCATATATTAAAAATTAAACACGAAGTCATCATCAGATAACTTTTCAACATTCGTTGCTTTTACGTAACCATTTCCTTTTACAGAGAAGAAATCATGGTTTTTCGTATCTGTACGTAAACCATTTAAAACGATTGGGTTAATTTCTTCTTCTTCAAACTTCGGCTCAAGTCCTAAGTTCATAAGTCCTTTATTCGCATTGTAACGAACAAAACGATTTACATCTTCTACAAGACCGATAGAAGTGTAAATTTCTTCTGTGTATGCCATTTCGATTTCATATAGTTCCATTAATAACTCTTGCGTTTCTTTTTGCACTTCTTGTTGATCTTCTGCAGAAAGTTCCGCGAAGATTTGTTGTGCTAAAATACCGACGAATACGCCGTGAATTGACTCATCACGAATTATTAAGTTAATAATCTCACCACTCGCCGTCAGTTTTCCTTGACCAGCTAAGTAAAGTGGATAGAAGAATCCACTATAGAATAAGTAACTTTCTAAGAACACACTTGCTACCATTGCCATGTATAACTCTTTTTTCGTTACTTCAGGTTTTAATAAACGACGATAGTAACTTGTAATAATACCAGCCTTTTTCTCAAGTAACGGATGAGTATCTACCCATTCAAAAATCTCATCGATTTCTTCTTCAGTAGCTAATGTTGTAAAGATATGACTGTAACTCTTGGCATGTACTTCTTCCATAGCACCCATGAAAGCTAATACACTTTTCGCTTGTAAATTTTCAAGATGAACAAGTACAAGTGGCATCCCTTCGCCGCCTTGTTTCGTATCTAAAAGTGTTAAACCACCTAATACACGCTTATAAGCAATTTGCTCTTCTTTCGATAATTGCACCCAAGTATTTTTGTCAGAAGACACCGCGATTTCTTCTTCTGTCCAAAACTGAGCGATGTTTTGCTTCCAAAACATTAAACTAAAATCATCTTCTTTTTTGTTCCAGTTTACCGCACGCATTCAATCGCCCCTTCTCTAAATAAACATGAAAAATTGATAACTGAGCATGAGCAGGGTTCAGAAAACCCTGCTCATCATGTCTCGCTTTTTATATTAAACAGTACAAGCCACACACTCTTCCACGCTTAATTTACGCGTTCTCGTATAATACAGACTCTTTAAGCCTTTTTTATGTGCATAGATGTAGTAACGTGCTAATTCACGTGTTGAAATATCACTATTAACGTAAAGAATTGTACTAATTCCTTGGTCAATATGTTCTTGAATTTCTGCGATTAAATCAATTAATTTAAACTGATTCATATCGTAAGAAGATTTATAGTACCAGAACGTATCTTTTGATAAATACGGCATTGGATAATATGTTGTCGCATTTGCATATGTTCTTGATTCGATTTGACTTACGATTGGCATTACGCTTGAAGTTGCATTTTGAACGTAACTGATCGATTGTGTTGGAGCAATTGCGAGACGATATGAGTTGTATAAACCATTCTTCTGCACTTGCTCTTTTAAACTTGTCCAATCTTCTTTTGTTGGAATATGAATTCCTTCAAATAATTGCTGAACTTTTTCAGTTACAGGACTGTAATCTGTCGTTTCATACTTTTCGAAGTATGTGCCATTCGCATAATCAGATTTATCGAAGTCTTTAAATGTCTCGCCTTTTTCTGTAGCGATTTCCATACTTTTCTCAATAGAATAGTAATTTAACATCATAAAGAATGTACGAGCGAATTCTTTCGCTTCTGCACTTTCATAAGCGATTTTATTTTTTGCTAAATATCCGTGTAAGTTCATTGCTCCAAGTCCAACTGAATGAAGCTCGTCATTTGCTTTTTTCACAGTTGGTGCATTCGGAATAATCGTCATATCAGAAACAGCTGTTAAAGCTTCCATTCCCGCATGAACTGCTTCACGAATTTCTTTATTTTCCATTACGTTTACGATATTTAACGATCCTAAGTTACAGTTAATATCACGACGGATAATGTCATCTGTACCGTAATCATTTATTTCTGAAGTTTCTTGAAGCTGGAAGATTTCTGTACATAAGTTCGACATCTTCACAGTTCCAATATCCTTCAATGGATGTTGATTATTTGCATTTGATTTAAACATTAAGTATGGGTAACCAGACTCAAGCTGAATCATAGCGATTTTAATAAGCATATCACGTGCACTAATATCTAGTGGCTTCTTCTTCACTTTCGGATTGCTCATTAATTCATCGTACATTTCATCAATGTCAATATCATCTAAATGCTTGCCATATTCTTTATAAACCGTATAAGGCGCGAAAACATGGAAAGGTTCGTTTTTCTCAGCAAGCTCAAAGAACTTACTTGGAACGATAATTCCGATTGATAGAGACTGAATACGGCTCTTCTCATCGGCATTTATTTTTTTTGTATCAAGGAATTCAATAATATCCCAATGGAAAATGTTTAAATATACTGCACCGGCACCTTTTCGTTGGCCAAGCTGATTCGCATATGAAAACGAATCTTCAAGCAATTTCATAACAGGTACTACGCCACTTGCAGCGTTGTCGATACCTTTAATTTGCTCACCACGTGCACGTAGCTTAGATAAGTTTAAAGCTACTCCCCCGCCGATTTTTGATAATTGCATCGCAGTATTAATGTTAAAGCCAATTGAATTTAAGCTATCATCCATCTCTAACAAGAAACAAGACACCATTTCTCCTCTTCTGCTTCTTCCCGCATTTAAAAAGGTTGGTGTCGCTGGTTGGTAGTTTTGTTTTACAATCATGCTTGCGAATTGTCTTGCTTTCGAAACATCACCGCGTCCTAAGTATAATGAAACAATTGCTACACGATCTTCATAGCTTTCTAAGTATTGTTTTTGATCATTCGTTTTTAACGCATAATCTTTGTAGAACTTAGATGCTGCCATATAAGATTGGAACTCGAAGTTTTCACCATAAGCGATGTTATATACTTCCTCTACTTCCTCCAAGCTATACTCGTCCAGAACGTTGTAATAGTAATCATGTTCTTTCATATACTCCATTCGCTCTGCCACGCTATTAAAAGGAACGGTATTCTCTCTAGCTTCTTCCATAAAGACTTCTAATGCCTCTTTATCTTTATGAAGCTGATAAAAACCGTCCTGCATTTGCGTGATTTCATTATTCAGTTCAATGTGTCGCAATCTCCCGCACCCTTTCCTTAAAATATTCTACATCGTTATTTGTTCCAGATAACTCAAATTTTGATACAATAGGCACTTCATATTTAGTAGAAATCTTGTCAGCACTTGCACCGAACATGTCTCCCCAGTTACGATTGCCGCTTGCAGATACGCCTTTTAATTTTTCATTATTGCGCTCTAAAAAGTCTAAAACACGTTCTGGTACATTTCCAAAACCTGTTGTATACGTAATAAGAATAAAGTCTTCATCTATTACTAGATCTTCATCAATTTGAACGGCCGGCATATTTAATTTGTGAATGAAACGCTTCACGTTTCCTGTCATAGAATCATATGCAACTAACATTTCCGACCCTCCCTCTCAAATCTATATTCTCTATATGTTGTTCTTGATTTCTCTATATATTGTATTACGTTTCAAAATAAGACACAAGATATATGTATAAATTCTTTCTTTTTTTAACTTTTACTTTTCGACATGATAGCCGTTTTTTTTCAATACAATGACTATGAAACAACATTCTAAAACTCATGTCAATAAAGTGCTTTTCAAAAAAGTTGTCAACGAATTTAACCTTATTTTTAAAAAAGTTAACAATATATTTTGTCATAAAACGGTAGATGCTGAAGAAATATATTTCTCCAGCATCACGCAAAAAAGAACAGATATGAAACTATAATCTGCTCTAAAAAACGATTACATTTATCAAATTTACCTTATTAAATATATTATACATATACTTTCGTTTTTCGTTACATACTAAAAGATAACTATTATAGAAAAAGATTATTATTATGGAACTTCAATTTATTTATGAAAAGTTTATTCAGAGTACTCAATGCGCAAAATATCTTTTACAAATATATGATGTGGATTTTCATCTTTATCAAGCATTGTACATACAGGAGCCTCTTCATCAAAGTATACAATCAGTCCTTCTACGTACTGATATGTATGTTGAACTTGTACAGTTACTTTAATTTCTATTGCTTCTTCATATGCTCTTTTTATTTTCTGAAGCATTTTTGCTGAACATTTTCGTTTCTCTGGATACATAACCATTCCCATAAATCGATTGCCGGCTCTATCTTTCCACATATAATCCCAATGTGGTAAAATGCCTTGTTTAAAATCGCCCATAATTCCCCTCTCCTTTATCTTTTATTTATCCCGCATGAAACGTCCGTTTGGTGAAGGCTACTAATCAGTGAGAGATGCCCTACTGATCAAAATTCTCCTTTATGAACGTGGCGTTTCTGAATATGTATAAATCACTTGCCCGCCTCGCTGTGCGTTACCAATGAAATGCTTAAAGTCTTCTCTATTTACAACAACTTCTCTGAACGTATAAAATACATCTTTCGTAACAACATACTCCTTTATTTCACCATTTTTTAGCTGATCTAAAATTGTATTTGCTAATTCTTTATCCATGTATTTCACCTCTCTGCAATATTTTATTTTATCTTATATTCTATAGGTCAACAACTGTAAATTTATCCCGCTATTTGCAGGTAGTCCGATTGGTGTTGACTACTAATCAGTCGTAGAATGAACAAAAAATCTTACTGATTAACGTTTCACTTTATCTCGTTGTTATGCCATGATTTTATTTTCGTTATTTCGCAAACAATATTGTTTTACTATATGTCCACTAAATATCATATACTAACATAGCTACTTCTCTATATCAAACATTTCGGCATTCAATTATGCAAAGTTCCATACCACTATGCTACAATATACAAATAGAACTAGGAGGGATACTATGATTCGGAAAGCAAAAAAGACAGATGCAATGGCAATAGCTCCTTTATTGTATAATGCTCTGCATGAAATTGCTGAAAAAATCACAGGTAGCACAGTTGAAGCAGAAGTATTACTAGGACTTGAGACATGGTTCTCAAAAGAAAATAACCGTCTGAGCTACGAAAACTGTTTTGTCTATGAACAAGACGAGAGTGCAGTTGGAATTATTGTCGCTTATCACGGTAGTGAAGCAACACAGCTTGACGCACCAATTGTACATCACTTAAGAGCATTACATAAAGATGAATCAATTACGTTAGAAAAAGAAGCTGAGCTTGATGAGTATTACATTGATACATTATCAGTTTCAAGTGCACACGGCGGAAAAGGGATAGGTTCTAAATTAATTGAAGCTGCCGAAATCTATGCAACTGAAAAAGGGCATAAAAAAATCGCTTTACTTGTTAATTTAGAAAACAAACGCGCCTATTCACTATACGAAAAGTTAGGTTATAAAAAAGATGAAATTGTTATGCTAGTAGGGGAACCTTATGCTCATCTCGTAAAACCATTAAACGTCAAAATTTCTATATCTTAAAAAGAAAGCACACGATTTATATAAATCGTGTGCTTTTATGTTAAATTTGTATTTAATATATTTCCATCCATCGCCTCGTGAAACGTATATGTTGTACATCCCCATGGCTCTCTGTGCAAAATAGGAGAACCAGACCAGACCATCGCTCTCAGTTCGGCACCAATTATTACATTCACATAATTATGACCTACAAGAGCTATACTTCCATGTACGAGAGCATAACGATGTAACAGGTAAGCCGCTTGCCTTACCCTCTCTCTTACTTCCTTATAAGACTCAACATCTTTATGGTAGCCAAGTATCCATAATGTTCGTCCAATGAACATCCATACCTTAATTGTGCATTTCAACCACTTCGGAGCAAAAAAGCATGAAGGAACTTCAGCTTCTCTAAAAAGAGAATTTTGCATAAAAGATAAAGAATCCGTCAATTCAGCTGCTGATTGTACAGCACGCCTTTGATCACTTGTTAAGACAAATTTCGCTGCTTCAATTGCCTCTATTGTTTCTATCGGCATTTTAGCTTTTTGTATCATTGACTCGGAATCATACTGTTTCATCCATTCGTGAAATGAATTAATTGTCATCGGTTCTCTTATACGACTTAAACAACCATGACGAATAAAAGAAATCTTCATTCTTTTCACTCTCCATTCATCACTTATGAACTCTATTATGCACTAGTTCTAAACATCATACCACGCAAGAAAATAAAGTTATATCCCTTTACATCTCTCCACCACTATCATGTGTTATCGAAGCATGGATACCATCCATCCCATCAAAATATGTACTCGTATCATATTGACGAATCTTTTTTAAATGCATATAAGAAAATAAAAATAAAATTAAAGCTATAACACTCCCCACAAATTCAAACATCATTTTACCGCCTCTAATTTCTCCCACTTCAGCAGGTTATTCTACTTTTTCATTATACCTCGATATAAAGATTCTCGCATTTTTGCTATTTTTTCTAAAAAACATGGATTTTCTACATATTTTCTTACAAAAAGTGAATATTTTTCGAATTTTTACTTTGGAAACATTTACAAAGTAGGAAATATGGTTCAAAATAGGAGGAAATAAAAAAACCCAAATTTATTCTTTTTTTGGGAAAACTGTAACAAGGAGAGTTGCTTATGCAGATCGCAGAAACTGGAGATATCATCGAATTTAAAGGTGGAATGCAAGGCCGTGTTCAAAAAGTAAATCAAAACTCTGTTATTGTTGATATAACAATTATGAAGAATTTTAGAGAACTAGATATGGAACCTCTTACAGTTGTAAGTCATAAAAACTATACTGTCATTAATCAAAATGCATAATATAATAGAAAGAAAGGGCCTGTATACTATACAGGCCCTTTCTTTCTATTAACGATTATCAATTGTTTCCGGATATAGATCGTGGTTCATCATGCGGTAGTCAGCCATTTGTTCATACTTCGTACCTGGGCGCCCGTAGTTGCAGTATGGATCAATTGAAATGCCACCACGTGGTGTGAATTTCCCCCATACCTCAATATAACGCGGATCCATTAATTTAATTAAATCGTTCATAATAACGTTCATGCAATCTTCGTGGAAATCACCATGATTGCGGAAACTAAATAAATACAACTTTAAAGATTTACTCTCTACCATTTTTTGCTCTGGAATATAGCTAATATAAATTGTTGCAAAATCTGGTTGTCCTGTTTTCGGGCATAAACTTGTAAATTCAGGACAATTGAATTTTACAAAATAATCACGGTTTGGATGATTATTATCAAACACCTCTAATATTTCTGGGCTATATTCAAATAAATATTTTGTATTTTGATTCCCTAGTAATGTTACATCTTTTAAATCTTCATCTAATCTTCCTGTCATTTTAAACATCCCTTCTCGTTATACGCCGCGCTTATTTCCCCATACTAACGCATGAAGCTGAGGCAATACTTTTGCATCATTCATCTCTTTACAATTTACAGCTTTATCAATCAGCCATTCATACTTATCTAATAAATTTTTTATAAGCATCGCATCATCCACTGTTTTTGTATCATCGTTTCCTACTTGTAAGAAAAATGGTACCTTTGGATAACGTTCGTGCATCTTAACTGCATATTCAAAATCATGATCATCGAATACTACTACTTTTAAACTAATATCTTTTCCTGCTAGTTTCTGAATAATAGCATCTAACTTATGAAAATCTGTTTTCATCGTTGAACTTGGTGGTTTTGGAGAAATTGTTACCTCATCAATTTGAAGTAACCAATCTTGCCATTTACTCCCTTGCGTTTCAATTGCCGTTCGCATTCCATTTTCTTTTAATATAGAAAGAAGAAACTCAATATTTTTCAGTAATGCCGGATTTCCACCTGAAATCGTAACATGAGAAAAATTTTCTCCTCCAATTGCAACAAGCTCATCCCAAATATCTTCTGGTGTCATCTGTCTAATTTGATCTTTAGCTGATCCATCCCACGTAAAAGCAGAATCACACCAAGCACAGCTATAATCACAACCAGCTGTACGAATAAACATTGTTTTTTGCCCTACAACCATTCCTTCACCTTGAATAGTCGGACCGAATATTTCTAAGACAGGGATTTTACTCATCAAGCATCCACTCCCGTCTTACTTCCGCATAACTAGTCGGCGTCTCAAATAGACGAACAAATTCAACGCGAGCTCCTTTATATTCGTTCACTCGATTCTCTTTTGTTAGTGCTTCTGCCATCTTTTCATAAATCCAAACGACCATATTTTCAGCAGTCGTATTCATTGCAGGTAACGTTTCGTTTAAATAACGATGATCTAGATAAATTTCGATTTCATTTTTCCAAATTTCTTTTATATCTCCAAAGTCAATTGCAAGACCTATTTCATTTACATATCCACTAATTCCAAATACAACTTTATATGTGTGACCGTGTAAGTTTTTACATTTCCCTTCATAACAGTGTAAATGGTGTGCTGCATCAAATGTAAATTCCTTGCTGACCATTACTCTTTTATTATGGTATTTGAGTTGTTTACGCTGAATATCCTTGTCCATTTTTTGCAAATTCTCTACGATGCGAAATCCAAAAAAGTTATCCATTAGTTATTCGCTCCTTCGCGTTCTTGTAGGTACGTATCTAATCCTGTTTTACGAAGTTGACATGCTGGACATTCACCGCAACCATCACCAATGATTCCGTTATAACATGTTAATGTTTTTTCTCGAACAAACTCAAATGCTCCAAGTTCATCTGATAATTTCCATGTTTCAGCCTTATCAATCCACATAAGTGGCGTGTGAATGACAAACGGGTAATCCATAGATAAATTTAAAGTAACATTTAACGATTTCACAAACACGTCACGGCAGTCTGGATAACCACTGAAATCAGTTTCACATACACCCGTTACAATATGACGTGCTCCAACTTGTTTTGCTAATACAGCAGCAAATGATAAGAAGAGTAAATTTCGTCCATCTACAAATGTCGATGGCAATTCACCTTCTTCATGTGTAATCTCCATATCCGTTCTGGTTAACGCATTTGGAGCAAGTTGATTTAATAGACTCATATCTAGTACCGTATGCTTTATTCCTAGTTCTTTTGCAATTTCCGCTGCACAATCAATTTCTAGCTTATGACGTTGATTGTAATTAAACGTTACAGCTTCTACCTCTGCAAACTGCTCTATTGCCCAAAATAAACATGTCGTACTATCTTGTCCTCCACTAAAAACAACAACTGCTTTTTCTTTTTTCATTTCACTCATTCTCCTTCTCTACTATAAATAAGAAGAAAGAACGTTCTTGAACTGTCACAATAAAAAAACAAAACAATACCTAAGGATATTGTTGTTTCCATAGTTTTTTATAGAGGGAGTTCGCGAACCTCTCCCGCGCGATGCACGGAATTTCTTCTTTCATTGACACAGCTTATTGTAACATATTGTATACTAGCGTAAAAATTTCTGATTTTTCCGCTATTTATTATTTCATTTCTTTCATTTTATAGTATGATTAATTTAATCTAAGAAGAGAGGAGGCATCCCACTGAAATCCTTTATTATTTATCTCTTTTTAAATATATTATTCATCCTGATTACAATGCTCGTATATCATTTATTTTGGAATCAAAAAGGGAAACGCTCTCCTAAATTAAATTCAGCTATATTCATTGTACTCTGTTGCCTTGCTACCGTACTCTGTATTACATTTGCAGCAAAAACAAATAATGGTTTTCAATTTGATATGCGCCATATTGTATTAATTGTCGGTACATTAACGGGAGGGCCTATTGCTGGTGGTTCTATCTTAGTTGTATTAAACATATATCGCTTATTATTAGGTGGGGTAGGTGTTTTCCCATCTCTTATCGGTTCTGTTCTTCTATTTATTGTTCTACTATTAACATATAAATTTTTTAATCAAACTTCTAATCGTATAAAAATAACACTTGCTATTATCTACAGTCTCACATACGGATTTAGTTGGATACCCTTCTTCCTTTCAAAGGTTACAAATAAGACTGATTATATACTGCATATTATTGTGTATGAGTTATGTTCAATGCTTGGTACAATTCTAATTTTATATTTACTGCACATATTACAAACTCAAGTTCGTCTCCAAAACGAACTTATAAATGCTGAAAAGTTTCATTTAATTGGTGAAATGGCAGCGTCTATCTCTCATGAAATTCGCAATCCATTAACTTCAACGAAAGGTTTTTTACAACTGTTACAATCAGATACATGTACTGAGCAGGAACGAAAATTGTATATCGACATTGCCATTAACGGCATCGAACAAGCAAATCATGTTCTTACAGATTATTTAACCTTTGCTAAACCAAGCATTGAAAAAGAACAAACATTACAGTTAGAAGAAGAATTACTACATGCATTGTCGTTAATTACACCGCTTACTAATTTAACAAATGTACGTACTCATTATATAAAGCAAAGCACTTCTTTTTTTATCGCTGGTGAAAAGCAAAAACTAAATCAATGTTTATTAAATATTTTAAAAAATTGCATTGAGGCTATGCCAAAAGGCGGTGATCTTTATTTCACATTAGTTCCTGATCATAAGCATATTCAGTTATATATAAAAGATACAGGAGTCGGTATGGATTCAGAACAAGTAAAACGTCTTGGCTCTCCTTTTTATTCAACGAAAGAAAAAGGTACTGGACTTGGAATGATGGTCGTATTCAGTGTTGTTCAAGCTATGAATGGAAAAATTGATATTATAAGTGAAAAAGGAATCGGTACAACCTTTTTATTAACTTTTCCACTCATACAAAAAACGTGATGAAATACTCATCACGTTTTTTCTGTTCCTTCAACTAATTCAGCAAAAGCTTTCACTTTTCCGTGCGGTTGTTGATTTTCTTTACGTGCTTTCCAGGCGCGCTCTTCTTCTCGCTTCTTCTTAGACATGTTTTTTCAACTCCTTCTTTTCTTTCTCCATGTAGTATTCCAAAATAAGAAAGAAAACTATGCACGTATCAAAAAAGAAGTGGTTTCCCACTTCTTCCACTTTAGCGTTGCAAAATTGCATGTTTCGCCTCTTTTAACTGCGTAAGATGTCTTTGTTCATGCAAATCAAGAAATTGAACCCATTGATACAAATTCAGATCATTAAAAACAGGATGCTTTAATCCATTTTCAAATAAATCTTTTTCATCTATAACACTATGAAGCGCGTGTAATAGTTCTTGGCGTGAATGTTCTAGCAATTGAATTCCTTGCTGTTTTTTCATTAAAGTTTCTGTTGGTTGCATTTGCTGAGGAGCTTCTCGTTTATGTGTGCGATCAAGCGTAAGTTGGAGGTCTTTAAATGGAGTCATGTTTCTTTCCTTTTTTTGTAAAGCATATACAAGGGCAGACGTGACAGATTGTTCAACTAAATGCAAGTGGTGTAAAATTTGAATAATGCTCCATTTATCACGGCGTGGCTTTACATTCACTTCTGTGTCATTTAACATTTCAATTTCTGATAATAGCGTGCTTCGAGTAGACTGTAATGAGTTTACTAAACTTTCTAAACTTACATCCATATTAGATTGAAGCATACTTGTTCCCCCCTTTTGTTTGTGAAAAGAGGTGCTCCTTATTAGAAACACCTCTTTAGTATTCTGAATTTTCTTTTATTATCTCATCATTTTCCCATTATGTCGATGTTAAACATGTGAAAAAAAGCGCATGTTTTTTACAATTTTGTGTCGTCAATCGCATGTAACCATGCTTCAATTTCTGTAATAACACTTTTCACACAGCCTTCAGCAAATGGTGATGTTAAATTTGCAACTTCTACTAATTCTAAGAACGATTTACTTCCACCTTGTTGGCACAGATTCACATAATCTTCCCAAGCCTCTTGTCTATTATCTCTTGCACGTTTCCAAAATTGTAGCGCACAAATTTGAGCAAGCGTGTAATCAATATAATAGAACGGTGAGCTATAAATATGCCCTTGACGTTGCCAAAAACCACCGCGCTCTAAATAATCATTATCCTCATAATCACGATGTGGTAAATATTTCTTCTCTATGTTACGCCATGCTGTCTTACGCTCTTCAGGTGATGCTTCAGGATTTTCATATACATAATGTTGATATTCATCAACAGATACACCATAAGGTAAAAACAGAAGTGCTGAACTTAAGTGAGAGAAGTAATATTTATCTGCATCTTCTTCAAAGAATAGCTTCATCCATGGCCATGTAAAGAATTCCATACTCATAGAGTGGATTTCACATGCCTCATATGTTGGCCAATTATATTCTGGAATTTCAAATTTACGACTTTCATATACTTGGAAAGCATGACCTGCTTCATGTGTTAATACATCAATGTCACCAGATGTTCCATTGAAGTTTGAGAAAATAAATGGTGCTTTATAATTCTCAATATATGTACAATATCCGCCACCAGCTTTTCCTTTTTTCGCAACTAAATCTAATAAATCATTATCTAGCATGAAATTGAAAAATTCATCTGTTTCAATCGATAACTCTTTATACATTGTCTTTCCATGATCAACAATCCAATCCGCATCTCCTTTTGGAGTTGGGTTACCTGTAGCAAACTCAAAGTTTTCGTCGTAATAAGCTAACTTCTCTACACCGATACGTGCTTGTTGTCGCTTTCTTAATTCCGTTGTAACGGGAACGATATAATCTAGCACTTGCTGACGGTAATTAGCCACCATCTCCGCATTATAATCTGTACGGTACATTCTTGCATATCCAAGTTCAACAAAGTTTTTGAAACCTAAAGATTTTGCGATTTTCGTTCTCACTTTAACAAGCTCATCATAAATACGATCTAGTTCTTCCTCATTTCCAGCTAAAAATCCGTAGTATGCTTCACTTGCTGCTTTACGTTCGCTTCTTTCTTTTCCTTGCATAAACGGAATCAGTTGCGATAACGTTCTTTCTTCTCCAGCAAAGTCAATTTTTGCAGATGCTAATAACTGTGTATATTGCGATGATAATTTATTTTCTAATTGTAAATCTTTCACGACTTCATCTGAATATGTTTTTAAATCACATTCTGCTAGAGCAAATAATTGTTTTCCATAATACGCCTCTAATTCTTCACGAAATGGAGAATTAATGAGTGCCTTATAATATTTTGTACCATATCCTTGTACAACTGGAGAGAATTCATCAAAGAAATCCTGCTCCTCCTTATAAAAAGTATCCGTCGTATCAACAGAATGACGAATGTAACAAAGGTTTCCCATTGTACCAAAATCGTTGCGAATCTCATTAATTGAATGAATGACTTGTTTTTGTTCTTCTACAGTTTTTGCGTTATCAAACTTCTCTAAAGCAACAGTAAATTTCTCTTTTAACTCTTCAATATTTGGGCGTTTATATTCATAGTCTTTAAATGACATGAACGAGCCTCCTCTCCATTACATACCTTTATTATAATTCAATACGTATTCTCGAATCCCCTCTTAATTTTCAACAAATTTCGGCAGTGACTGCCATGAGTTCATTACAAATAAAAAAGCCTTGGATTTATTTATCCAAAGCTCCTTTGGAACATATTATTTTTCATACTTCCCAATTTTTTTTAATAAATCAAGTAATTCATCTTTTTCATCTTTCGTTAACATTTCAAAAGACTGATGTATAACTTTCTCATGCCCCGGAAAAATAGAAGCAATAAAGTTCTCGCCAGACTCAGTTAATTGCGCGTAAATAACACGTCTGTCATTCGGACATGGGATTCTCTTTACTAATCCCTTTTTCTCCAACTTATCTACAACATATGTAATGCTGCCACTAGCTATTAAAATGCGCTCACCAATTTGCTGGAGTGGTTGACCGCCTTTATGATATAGCAGTTCTAATACAGCAAATTCAGTTGGATTTAACCCGTTACTTTGTATAGATTTATTTGTAGTATCCATAACAGAACGATGTACACGAGATAATGCAATAAATACTTTTAAAGATTGAGAAATATCTTCTCGTTCATTATTTGATGTCATACAACTTTCAACCCTTCACTTAAATTCTCAGCAATAAAAAGAAAATACCACTTCATACTTCATGTGAATTCCGAATGAGCATTCACTCATCCATTTCCTCTCCCCTAATATATTAAAAATCATTCTTGAATAAAAACATGACAATTTTAACATAGTTTATATATAATGATAATAAAAAAAGAAGGAGTACCACATTTGAAAGTCAAATTCCAAAGCATAATTATATATATATTGCTTGTTATCCTACCGACAATAGGGATTGGTGCTACATTTTATTCGTATCATACATATAAAATGAAACAGGAAAACAAATTATCTGCTCATACAGTTCTCTTTTTATATAGAGATTATTTGGATCATCATCTTGGTGAAGCAATTTCTGCTTTAGACATGCTTGCAAAAGTTGTAGGCACCGAGACTGGTAATATAAATGGCATTAAACAAATTGTACATGATACAGATGGAAACGATGCACGCTTTTCTGGTCTATATTACGCTACACCAGAAGGAGTCATTACAATCGCATCTGAAGATGAATCAAAGCCTATAGATGTTTCAGACCGTAAATATATTCAAGACGCGCTCCAAACTAAAAAAACCACTGTATCATCAGTCATTACTGATCGCGTTCTTGGACATAAAGCTATTATGATTGCTGCCCCCATATTTAATAAACAGAAGGAGCTCTCAGGATTATTATTAGCTAGTTTACGCTTTGATTACATTTCCTCTTCTTTAAATGCCATTAAACCACAATACCATTTTGAGGTAACTGATAAACATGATGTAGTTTTTCTAACCGATGATAATAACGACACAAGTGATACGCATTCTAATATGCTTACTACCCCACTCCAAAGATTAAATTGGAAGGTCTCTGTTTCTCCATTACCCATTCATCAAAAAACCTTATACCAGTGGGTTGCAATAGAGTGTATAGCTACTTTATTTTTAATGTCTATTTTATTTTTGCTTGCTCAATATATGTTGTTAAAACGTCAAACAAAACTTGAAAGACAACAAAATGAACTACAGAAAATTGAATTAGTTGGAACTTTTGCAGCGAGTACAGCACACGAAATCCGTAATCCTCTTACTGGAATTAAAGGACTCGTCGCTCTATTAAAAGAGAAATATAAAGATGAACAAGATCAGTTCTACTTTTCCGTAATTGAACAAGAAATAGAGCGAATCAATGAAATTGTAAGTGAATTTCTTATTCTAGGAAAGCCAACCGCCATCATCGAACAAACATATGATGTAAGAACAATTCTAAATGAGGTAGCATTAATTATTCAATCTGAGGCGAATTTACATAACATTGTATTCCATTTACATTTGCCAGACCATCCTGTTCATATCCGTTGTTCGAAAGACCATATGAAACAAGTGGTTTTAAACATTACCAAAAATGCAATTGAGGCCATGACTTCTAATGATACACTAACCATTGTAGTAAAAAACAATGAAACACACGCACAACTGCATATTACAGATACTGGAAAAGGGATTCCGCAACATATTCAAAAACACCTCTTTCATCCGTTCTTTACTAATAAAGATACTGGAACAGGTCTTGGACTTGTCATATGTAAACGAATTGTAGAGATGTATAATGGGCATATTTTTATCGACAGTACAGAAAATGAAGGAACGACAGTTCATATCGAAATTCCGTTACACATAGTATAATTATCCTTATCCTATAAGGGTAATTATACTTATTTCATAAAACCAGCCACAAGCATTCGCCAAAAATTATTTGATTTTCCTTCATACCCGATTTGGAAAATAGGTATTTTTATAATTGAAAACCATTTCGGTGTTTGTTTTTCTTTATAACATTGATATTGTAAAATAAGCTTGTCCAATTCTTGACTAACTTGAATTGTCTCCCTACTATTTAGCCCACTTGTTAATCCTAGTTGAATCATTTCTTCACGTTTCATATGAATATCACGTGAAAGCTTTTCTAATGTGTACTTCCTTTTTACAGTAAACATCCATATCCCCCTTATTATACTTCCATGCTCTTAACTTCACTTCTCCATTGACTTTTTTTAACTACTTAATCATATGCAAATTTGAAGAATCAGAAAATTTAACATTTTCTCCCTGTAATTTACAAATCTTTACCCTCACTTTGAGAATTATTACAAATTATTCTATCTTTGTAAATACATTCGCAATAATAGACATTTTTTTCATCTTCTTTTTTTATAAATTCTACGTAAACCGGGGATTCTTAATTTTCCACCTACTTTTCTTCGACATTTTTTGTTTAATTTATATAAAAAAGCAAAACATAATGATGATTGATAAAGTGAAACTTTAATCAGTGTTTTTTTGTTCAGCCCCACTGATAATTAGCATTCACCAATCGGGTAGGCAGTGAATCTCCCACCTATCCAGCCCAATGTTGAGGTGGGAGTCTTACTACCCACAAATAGCAGGATAACAATAGAAAGGAAATATTTATATGCGAAAATATACGATTGCATTATTCATCATTGTTTTGTTTTTACCGTCTTTCTTATTTCCTATTCAAGCAAATGCTCATACGAATAAAGTTGCTATTGTCATTGATGATTTCGGTAATAATATGAAGGGGACTAATCAAATGTTATCACTTCCCATTCCACTCACTGTTGCTGTTATGCCTTTTCTTCCTTCCACAAAAGAAGACGCAATAGCTGCCCATAAGAAAGGCCATGAAGTTATTATACATATGCCAATGGAACCTATAAAAGGTAAAAAAGAATGGCTTGGGCCGAAAGCAATTACAACTGATTTAAGCGATGAAGAAATAAACAACCGACTTGAACAAGCCATTCAAGAAGTACCGCATGCAATTGGAATGAACAATCATATGGGGTCAAAAGTAACAGCGGATGAAAGAATTGTTCGCCTTATACTTGCTGCTTGTAAAAAACACGGTTTATTTTACTTAGATAGTAAAACGAATCCTAATAGTGTCGTCCCAAAAATCGGAAAAGAATTAGGAGTTCCTATTATTGAAAACCAACTATTTTTTGATGATGTGTATACAGCAGGACATATTTCAAAACAAGCCCAATTACTCATCAAAAAAATTCAAGAAAAACCTATTATGGTAGCTATCGGGCATGTGGGCCCCCCAGGTGAAATTACATCACGCGTTATTGAAACTTCTATCCCTAAAATTCGTGAGCATGCAGACTTTATTTTCTTATCTGATCTAGCATTATCCCCGCCTCCTGTTTCAAAATAAAGTTCATTACTCACATATAATCAGCCCTCACCAATTGGGCTTTTACAGGTAACACCCGCCCACCTAACTTCTTTGCTTTCACCAAATTTTGAGGCGTGGATTTTACTACCCACAAATAGTGGGACAAAAAAGTACCTATCTATATATAACAGATAGGTACTTTTCTTTTTAACTTAAATATAATCTACGTGACTCACTCTGAATCCTTTTTTCTCTATTTTTCCGATTAATTGCTTTAATTTTGTTTCATCTAACTCATCTGATATATTTACAATAACGCGGCGGATATATTGATCACCGTTATCTAGCGTAAATAGGCCACCGATATTATATGCTTTTAACAATGTCCCAAGCTCTTTAATCGTTCCCTTACAATCTTGTGTTGCAATGGTTAATATATAACCACCTGTTCGCATACCAAATGAATCTTCAATAACATCAAATATATTCGAATGCGTTAACATACCGACAAATTCATTATAATCATTTAGCACGGCTAAAAACGGAAGCCGACGAATTACATAAAAGGCTCTGAAGAAGGAATCCTTTTCAAAAATAAATGCATTGGAATCGTCGAGCATATCCCCTGCACTTACATGCTCTAATCCGCTATTGCATTTTTTTTCTAATAAATCTACTTTATAAATAATCCCCGTGAATTTCTTCTCATCTTCTGCTAATACCGGGATGGCTCGAAATCCCGTTTCGTTCATCATTTGCAGTGCCTCTTCACCAGAATCATTTATTTTGCAAAATGTTACTTGCTGCTTTGGCAGAAAATGATATTTAACTCGCAAAATATGTTCCTCCTTACATGTCAACATGTAATCTATATATAATAAGGAGACCTATATTTTATGAGTGAAATTATTTTTAAAACGCTTTCATTTATTTATTAACTTGTAGCTATATCACATCCATTTTTATATAACAGAGCTCCTTGCCCCCTTAATCATTAATAACTTTACATGATAGTTCATTAAATATTCTATACCCTCTAGCCATTTTTTCGCCTCTTCTGGCGTTTTTCCCCACACAATCATGCCGTAATTATGAACAAGAACTACTCCTCCACCTTCAATGAAATTCGGAACATTCCTTTCTAATAAATCAGCGAATTTTTTTTCATCTTCTACAATTGGAATTGTCATTTCTGTTATACCTTCTTTTCCGAAAACACGCTCCACACTGCGTTTATCGAACGTTACTTCTCCTTCTTCCCCATATAACTCTGATATTAAATGACTATCTACAGTCTGCACTTGTAAAATACATCCTGCACTACTTTTTTTATAAATATCCGCATGCATAAATGACTCTGCAGCTGGTTTTTCTTCATTTTCAAATACTGACTCGCACATGCAATTTACGACAATAAAATCTTCTTCCGAAAATAGCCCTTTATCTCTTCCTTCAACATTTACTAAGAATGTTAACGGCTCTTTTGACGTACATAGCGATAAGCTAATTTTGGTACCATAAAACCAATCACGAAGTGCCAATTCAGATTTCACATCTTTTAATTCATTCCATTTCTTCAGAAAAAATAACATTTCGTCACCCCCGGCATAATATTCATATAAGGTTCGAATCCTTTCTATGTAAAAGGAATATTTTTTGATTATTCTAAAAATTAATTGAATTATCACATGAGAACGCTTTTTTGTCAATATAGTTTCGTGGTTCTTCTTTAAAATAGGCTATTCATATGTCTATACTCCTATCTATTTCCTATTTCATTTTGTACATAAAAATACGCTACTCTTTAATTAAAGAATAGCGTATTTTCCTCATTTTTTATTCCGCATTAACGGGCAGCCCGATTAGTGAGGGCTAATAATCAGTGGGGAATGAACAAAACCCCCACTGATTAAAGTTTCACTTTATTTCTTTATTGCATTATATAAAAACTGTGCATATTGTTCACGTGTTACGAAATTATCTCCTAAAAAATTCCCTTCCCCATCGCCTTTTGATATTTTATTATCCACTAAAGCTTTCACATATCCTTTCGCCCAATGGTCATTTGGTATATCTTTAAAATTCTCTGCACTATTTTCATTTTCTTTTAACTGAAATACTCTTTGTAATACTACTGACATTTCATATCGAGTTAATACTCCATCTGGACGGAACATACCATTTCCATAGCCTGTCATAATTCCAGCTTGAACCACTGCATCAATAGCCGTTTCATACATATTTCCTTTCGTATCTGTAAATGCCGTTTTTGGTACTAGATTATTTTCTAATTTTAAATACCTTTGTATTAGAAGAGCTACTTGTCCACGAGTAATGTTATCACCAAATCCAAATTCACCATTTCCATAGCCTATAAATAATTTTTCTTTCGCTAAATAATTAATTGCTTCTTCTGACCAATGTCCCTTTGGTACATCTTTAAATTCTACCACTTCTGTTTTCTCATCTTCTTTAGACGTATTACCGTCTTTACTTTCTACTACATTTTGAATAACAGACCCTGTAAAGAAAATTCCTGTATCCGCGAATGGATCTTTCACACCAAATTCATATATTTTCTCACCTGGTGTACTCCATTTCACTACACCATTACTATACGTACCGTTATCGCTCTTCAGACGGATTTTCGTAGAAACCTCACCATCTTTTTCATATATAGGTACTTTTACTTCTTTATTTACTTCTGTTTCCTCTAAAAATACTTTTTGATTTTGGACATTAATATAAGCCGTCTTACTTAGTTCTATAACTGGTCGGACATCACGGATTTCATTTGCAACAAAACTTAGAAATACTAATTTTTTCAAATTACTAACTGGTGATAAGTCTGAAATATAATTCGCTTCTAAATCAAGCTTTTGTAAGTTTACTAAACTTGATAATGGCGTAATATCCTTTAACTCATTGTTAGGTAAGTGTAATTGTTTTAACTGTGTCATCTTACTTAGAGGAGTAACATCTTTTATTTCATTTTTCCCGATCCACAATTCTTCTAATTGCTTCATTTGCTCAATGCCGGATAAATCTTTAACTTTATTACGTGTTAATACTAAGTCTGTTAAAGGTAATGAATATAACGCTTTAATATCTTCAATTTGATTACCTGCTAAAGTTAAGTATGTTACATTTTTCAAAGCGCTTAATGGAGCAACGTTCGTAATTTTATTATTTGCTAAATTCAAGTAATCTAGTTGTTCCATTTTCGCTAATGCTGTTACATCTTCTATTTGGTTGCCTGATAGAAATAAACTTTTTACATTTTTCATTTCAGTTAGTGGTGCAACGTTTGTAATTTTATTATTACTTAAATCAAGAGATTCTAAATTATCCATCTTAACAAGTGGCGTTACATCTGAAAATTCATTACCACGCAAAGCTAAATGACTTAATTGCTTTAAGTTCGCAAAGAACGACGGATCTTTTATCTTCGCATTCGCAACTGTTAAAGATTTTAAATTTGGCATATATTTTAATGCACTATAATCAAGTATCTCATTCGTATTTAAAAACAAATCCTTTACTTGTAATAACTCTTCTTTCGTAATTGGTGTATTTAAATCTTTTCTATTAAATACTTTTTTATTCACAAGTTCTCTTAATTTGTTATCTGTTATCATATTTTGATTATCAACTGGATTATCCGTTTCCGTATTGCCTGAATTAGAGTTATCATCTGGTTTCTCTGTTTCTTTGTTACCTACAGTTGGATCTTTAATTTCAAATTGAACTTGATATTTGTGATCATATCCAATAGCTGGAATAAGTATATGCATTTGCATATTGTGCTTCTTCTCAAACTCACCAATTTCAAATTGAACTACTTTCGTTCCATTCTTCCTCTTATCTTCTGACAAAACCTTCACATCATGAAATACACCAGGCTGGTTTCTATCTTCTATTCTAAGATATTGAAAATAATCACTATCTTGCATTGTTACAGTGACAATTTTTTTGCCAGCTGCAATCGTTACTTTAGGATCTTTTATATATTGAGAAACCATAGATGGCTCATCTTTTTGGTCCTTATATATTTTAATCTCAGTATCATACGTGCGATCACTCGCTGCTGCTACCGATTGATTTGCTTCAACTTTTAATGCCGCTAATGCTGGAGTAGAGTACGTAGCAAATGGAATTGCTAATGTTGTCGCTACTACTAGCGCCTTCATGTAATTTTTTTTCAAAATAATATCTCCTATCATATATAATCTTTACAATTGATATTCATTATCAATTATCTACAAATAAATGATAATGAATATCATTATCATTGTCAATGAGAATATTGCATTAAATTTATATTTTTAAAGATAAAAAATAAAAAAGCCCTTTATTCAAAGGGCTTTTTTACCTATCGTATGAAGAATTTCACTTTTTTCCTTCTCATTGATGACACCGATTTTTTGCAAAATATTCGCGTACAATACAAGTTTATTATATATTCGTCCTGACATGTTCTCCCTTCTTTCCTTCGACCAACTTTTTTTGTATTGGTAAATTATATGAAAGAGGTGAGAAAATGTGTCCACTTTTTGCATAACTGCAAATCTTTTATTTTACGATTTACAGATAATAAAACTCCCTCCTAAAAATTAGGCGGGAGTTTATGTGCTTTCACTGTATTTAACAAACTGTCCACTGAATATTATGCTTCTTAAGTTCTTCTTCAAAGCTATATGGCATTTTTTTATCACAAATTACGTGTTGAATACGCGAAATTGCTGCTATACGATAATTCCCTTTCACGCCTACCTTCGTATGATCACATAAAATATATGTTTTCTCAGCTAATTTCATCATCGCCTCTGACAATTTCGCTTTCTCTAATTCAAAGCTGGAAACTCCAAAACTAGGTAATAACCCATCAATCGAAACGAACGCTTTATGAAAATGAAATTGCTGTATGACTTGCTGAGAAATAGACCCTGATACACGCGAATGCTTTGGAGATACTTTTCCACCTATAAACAAAACTTCACCGTGAAACATCTTTTTATTAATAGAAGAAATTAATTGTGTTGCGACTGGAAATGAACTTGTTACAATCGTTAAGTTTTTACGATGAACAAGGTATGGAACCATTTGAAGCGGTGTACTTCCATCATCAATTGCAATGACATCACCGTCTTCTACAAATGTCGCTGCTTTATAACCAATTCTTTTCTTCTCTTCTATATGTAGCATTTCTCTTTCTAACATTGGTGCCTCTACTCCAGCGCCTGGAAGTTGAACTGCTCCACCATACACTTTTTTCAGCTTCTTTTCACGATCTAATTCTTCTAAATATCGACGAATCGTTTCTGTTGATACAGCAAATTCTCTCGCTAATTCTGAAACCTTTACTTTCCCTTTAAATTCTACCTTTTCAAGAATGGTTCGCTTTCTTTCTTCTCCTACTACAGACATAGCTTCACCTCATTTATATCTCCCTTATAAACGTCCTTACTTATACAAAGCTATAATTTTCTTTATAAGTAGAAACTTCTTCATGAATATGAATACCGCGCTTTGCTAGCTCATCAAAAATCAATTGTGGATTTTCAAAGGCTTCTTCAGGCGTAACAACACCCACCCTATTTACATTTCCATTTGCAATTAACTCTGCAGCAATCCCAAATGGAATACCGACGTTTCTCGTATACGCTCTTAATTTTTCCCATCCTACAACAGAACCATCAGATAACGGATGTGTATGATATAACACATGTCTTTGCTTCTCATTATTTTTCATACCTATTACTTCTACATGAAGTGCATAACCATAAAGCTCTGTTTCTTGCCCTTCTTTCGATTGCAATAAATACTGTGAAATACAATCCATAATGCCTATTTCTTTCCCGTTTATTTCAATCTGATCATTACGCAATATGCCGTAATCATATAAAGCACGTACAAGTTGCATATTTTGCTGTGGCCAAGTTCCTCTCGTCTCTATCAGTTTGACACCTTTATTTTCTAATGCCTTTGCTAGCGTAATCGTTTCAGAATGCGGAATGATATACTGCGTTGCCTTACCATAAGGCTCTGGCAATTCTATTTCTCTCGGACGCGCAAACGGAGGTACTTGCTTAAATTCACCATCTTCATACACTGTACGCGATGGTAAATATGGATCATATTCATATGTCGTTGTCTCTGTAATTGATGCAGAAAAAGCAATCGGACGATACGAACCGTGACTTACACGGACAGACTCTACAGTATCCAATTGATTTGCTGCATGCATTGCCATCATTTGCGTTACACCCGGCGTCATGCCAAATCCAGGTAAACATATCTTTTCATTTTCAACAAATATAGCATGCGATTCATTTTCTTCACCAAATCCATTTAAGTTCACACCGTGACATCCTGCTTCTGCAATACAGCGGGTCGACAATCTGTTTAACTTTATCGTCGTACCGTCCATTACAATGTCATAACCAATCATTTTTGCAACCGTATCCTCGTGATCCGTTACATCTACTTTTACAAAATCAACACGAGGGTCGTTGAGCCATTCTACTACTTTACGGCCCTCTACCTCGTTAAAATCAGCTACTGTAATTGTCTCAAAAGATGAAAATTGAACTAAATCCAAAATAGCTTCGCGACAAATTTTACCTGCTCCACCTAAGCAAAACACTTTCACCCAATAACAGCTCCTTTAGCAATACTATCAACTAAGCGATTAATATCTTGTTCATGTACATCACCGATATTTCCAATGCGGAACGTATCTACTTTCGAAATTTTCCCAGGGTAAATAACAAATCCATAACGCTTTAATTCTTTATATAACTGTTGAAACTCGAATCCCTCTTTTGGATAAATGAAAGATGTAATAATAGGAGATTGGTATTCCTCATCTACTAGTGGCTTAAATCCGATTTCTCCCATTCTATTTACTAGTAGTTTTTGATTGTTGTAATATCGATTGTAACGCGCTCTTACTCCTCCCTCTTTTTCTAGTTCAAGTAGTGCTTGATAAAAAGCATGTACAACATGTGTAGGTGAAGTAAAACGCCATTTCCCATTTTGTTTTTCCATCGTTTCCCATTGATCATATAAATCAAGAGATAAAGAGCGTCCTTGCCCTTTACACTTCAATAATTCATCACGTTTTGCGATTACAAATCCGAATCCAGGAACCCCTTGAATACACTTATTCGCACTACTAATTAAAAAATCAATTTGTAAATCAGCAATGTCTATTTCAATCCCGCCGAAACTACTCATCGCATCAACAATTGTAACCTTTCCATACTGTTTTCCTAATTTACATACATCTACAATTGGATTTATAATGCCTGTCGTCGTTTCGCAATGAACAACTGCAATATGCGTAATCTCTTTATCTTCTTGCAATAACTTCTCTACTTCTACAATATTAGTAGGTTCCCACTCTTCTGTTTGACTGACCACTACATCAATCTGTAACATCTCTGCCATTTGCACAATGCGCTTACCGTACGCACCATTTGTACAAACGAGAATCTTCCCATTTGCCGGAATAACAGAACCAATTACTGCTTCAACTGAAAACGTACCG
The DNA here is from genome assembly GCF_001816185.2 of Bacillus sp. RZ2MS9. Lineage (NCBI taxonomy): Bacteria > Bacillati > Bacillota > Bacilli > Caryophanales > Bacillaceae > Bacillus > Bacillus sp. RZ2MS9. The sequence continues at coordinate 1,374,943 of NZ_CP049978.1, read as the reverse complement.
CTTCCTTGCATTAACACTGTTGTATATTTCTCTTCTTCCTTCGTCGCTAACGATACAAGTTTAGCTCTTACTTCTTGCACCATCGTATTATATTCATCATCCCACGTACACCAATCGTATAGCATAACTTCTTTTACTGATTTTGTTGTCGTTAATGGTCCTGGTGTTAATAATAAGTAGTGATTTTCAGTCATGATCCTATTCCCCTTTTATGAAATAATAAGTTCTTGTTTCTCGATATGTTCCATTACGCTTTCGAGTTCCTGCATCGTTTCTATCGTAAAGTGCGCCCCATTTTCAACGAAACGATTGCGAACTACTTCTATTTTTTCACGAAGTTCTACCGAATCCATATTCTCCACTTCCTCTTCCGTTAAACCGAGCTCGCTACTGCCAAGAATTACACCAACTGTCCACATTCCAGCATTTCTACCTTCTTTCATATCTGATACTGTGTCCCCAACTTTTATCATATGGTTCATCGGATACACACCAAGTTCCATTGCATTTTTATAGCACATCCATGGATATGGACGGCCTGCTGGAACATCATCTGGCGTAACAAGAAAATCAGGTTTATATCCTTGTAACGCTGCTTCCTTTGCTACAATATCCATCATTTCTCTCGTATAACCAGTCGTTGAACCAATTTTAATTCCTCTTTCACGTAAAGAAGCAATCACTTCTTTTACTCCATTAATCGGCGAAGCATAGCGTGGTAAAATAGCGAAGAGAATCTCTTCAAATTCTTCATACATCTCCTGAATGTCTGCTTCTGTTGGTAATTGTTGGAAAACACGATTCCACTCACTCGCAATACGAGGCATCTCAGTAAGTGCCCTTACATGATCTATTTTTAATAACCCCATTGGCTTACGAGCTTCTTCTGCTGTAATTTCAACGCCGCGTTTTTGAAAAATCTCCATGAATACTTCTAGTGGTGCAAAACATCCGTAATCAACTGTTGTCCCTGCCCAATCAAAAATAACTGCTTCAATTTTCATTCTGTCCATCACCTTTCTTACTTATCTTTTTTGCCATTGTGAAGTTCGGTTACGAAGTGCTTTCGTTCCCCATTCATATACAACTCTTACTACAATATTTGTAACAACAATAAGCACACTCATTGCAGCTGCTGGCGCCACATTTCCTGCATCATCCATATTTACGATTGATACGGCAGCTAGTTTAAAATCAGCTGCATATAGGAATACAACTGCCGATACAGTTACCATTGAATTTACGAAGTAGTACATTACCATTTCTAAAATTGCTGGTAAACACATTGGTACCGTTACTCTAAAGAATGTTTTATAAAATGGAATACCCATCGACTGCGAAACAAGCTCAAACTCTCGATCTAATTTCTTTAAAGCAGTCGTTGCCGTGACAAATGTTACAGAATAAAAATGAATGATATTTACTAGTACTAACACAGCGATTGTTCCGTATAAAGAATGAAACGGGTTCGTTACTGATAGTCCCAAAATTTGAATCGTTGGTTGACTAAAGAAAAAGACATATCCTAATCCGAGTACTAAACCTGGTATGGCTAAAGGAACGATAGAGAAAAAGTAACCTGTTTTTCGGAAGAATTGTAGCTGGTCTATTTTCTCAATTGCATATGCAAATACAAATGTTAAAATCGCCCCAATAACTGCTGTAACTGCTGAAACAATTACGCTATTTTTAAATGCTTCAAGTCCATCTCCTGTTAAACTCGAAAAATTAAAATGCTCAAATGTAAAACTCATATTATATGGCCATACTTTCACACTTGCAGCAATACCAACTGCCACAAATAACAGAATGATCATAAATGTAATCACACTACAGTATATGAATGAGATGACATCTCTTTTCTTATTAGCTATTATTCTGTATGGTACTGCTTTTGAAGATAAGAAATTCGCCTGCTTTCTTTGCGTAATACGATCAACTGCAAATGCGAATATAGCTGGGATTAATAAAATCATTCCAACTGTTGCACCCATCGACATATTTTGCTGTCCAATTACTTGTTTGTATACGTCAGTAGCAAGCACATTATATTGTCCACCAACAATTTTTGGTGCCCCAAAATCAGTGAAACTAAGTGTAAACACAACAAACATTGCACTAATTAATCCGTACTTTACACTAGGTAAAGTAACCGTGAAAAATTGTTTTGTTTTACTCGCCCCTAGCATATTAGAAGCTTCATATAAACGATAATCGGATCCTTGAAAGGCAATTAGTAATATGAGAAAGGCTTGCGGAAATGTATACATAACTTCAGCTATTACAATTCCTACTGGTCCATATAAAGGGATTTGTATACCTTCAAATAACCCAAACATTCCTTTCGTTACTAGCCCTTGATTACCAAATAAATATGTAAGTGCTATACCGTGCATCATCGTTGGTGCAAACAATGGTAATAACGCTACATACTGAAATACACGCTTTCCAAAAACATTCGTACGGGCAATTGCATATGCGTAAACGAATGCAATTGAAACTGAAATAATTGTTGTTGCGCCCGAAATCCATACCGTATTTTGTAAAGACTGAACTAAAGTTGGTGTTGTAAAATATTTACTGAAATTCGCTAAACCAATGAAAACTCCATCTTTATTATAAAAAGCTTGTGTAAATAGTTGTAATAGTGGTAATACAAGTATGACAAGGAAGGAAAGAATCATACCGATAATTACAAGCCTTTGGATCCATTCCTCTTTCCCTATACTTCTCTTAATCTTTTTTTTCGCACTTTCTACCTTGTAGTTTTCTAACATCTCCATCTATACAATGACCTTCTTTCCATATGACAACATATGATTTTCTGAGAAAGAGATTTGAATCGGCTTTCCTTTTCTAATATCAGCTACTTCTACTTCTGATGCTAATATATCCACTACAATTTTCTCATTATAAAGGTGTGTGTTTTCTTCTACGACTCGCACTTCCGTTCGATATACAGATCCACGAAATTCCATACTTTCCACAACTGTTTTAATACCGTCCTTTTGTACAATTGTTACATGTTCAGGACGAATTGCATGCTCTTCGTTATTTTTCGAAAAGAAATTAATAGAACCAATAAAATCTGCCACAAACGGATTGGCCGGTCTTTGATAAATCTCCTCTGGTGTTCCAATCTGCATAATTTCCGCATGATTCATTACAACAATTTTATCAGCCATCGTTAATGCCTCTTCTTGATCATGCGTGACCATAATAGTTGTTACTCCTACTTTCTCTTGCAAATCACGCATTTCTCTACGTAACTTTTCACGTACTTTTGCATCTAAAGCAGATAACGGCTCATCGAGTAACAAAATATCTGGAGACAGAGCGAGCGCACGTGCAAGTGCCACTCGCTGCTGTTGTCCACCAGACATTTGAGCAGGATATTTATCTTTTACATTCAGTAAATCTACAAGTTTTAACGCCTCTAGCGCTTTCTCTTTTACTTCTGCTTTTCCATATTTTTTTGTCTTTAAGCCGTATTCAATATTTTCAAGTGCTGTTAAATTCGGAAATAATGCATACGATTGAAACACCATTCCGAAGTTTCTCTTTCCAGGAGGTAATGCTGTAATATCTTTTCCATTCACAGCTATACTACCTGTTGTTGCCTCTTCTAGACCTGCTAAAATTCGAAGCAATGTCGTTTTCCCACAACCACTTGGGCCTAATAAACATACAAACTCATTTTTGTTCACAGTAAAAGAAATATCTTTTAACGCTGTAAATGCATCAAACTGTTTTTGAATGTGTTGAATTGATAAATATTCGCTCATTTTTTCTCTCTCCCACTCACTTACTTTTTCGGTTCTGCTTTTTGGCCAAACTCTTTTTCCCATTTTTCTAAAATTTTGTCACGATTTTCTGCTGCCCACTTAAAGTCATTCTTTTTGTATAACTTTTCTGTTACATCTTTAGGGAATCCATCTGGAAGTTTATAATCATTTTTAATTGTCGCAAATCCATTTTTCTCGAAGTATAACTTCATTACATCATCAGTAATCGCCCAATCTAAAAATGCTTGCGCTAATTTTTCATTTTTTGCATTATCTTTTTTAATAAGTGCGTTCGCTTCTACTTCCCAACCTAATCCTTCTTTCGGCAATACAACTTCAACTGGTGCACCTTTTTGTTTCTCTTTCAAAGCACTATAAACCATTGATACGCCAACTGGATATTCACCCGCTCCTGCTAATTTCGCTGGTTTTGATCCTGAATGCGTATAACTTGCCATATTATCATGAAGTTTCTTCATGTAATCCCAGCCTTTATCTTCACCCATGATTTGTAGCCATGCAGAAACTGTTAAAAATCCTGTTCCAGATGATGCTGGATGTGGCATAACAAGTGTTCCTTTATACTCTGGTTTCGTTAAATCTTCATATGATTCTGGCATCGGTAAATTTTTCTTCTTTAACTCTTCTTTATTTACAGCAATCCCCGTCATAAATGCAGTATTTCCTACCCATTTTTCAGGTTGCTTATCATCTTTAAATTGTGGAAGAACACGATCTGCTCCTTTTGGAGAGTATCCTTTTAACATATCTTTTTTATCTAAAGCTAATAGACTTGATGCCGCAGTTCCCCATACAACATCGGCTTGTGTATTTTTCCCTTCAGCTAGTAATTTCGCAGTAATAACTCCTGTTGAATCACGTACAATGTTCAATTTCACATCAGGATATTTCTTTTTAAAGGAATCAAGATAAATTGGTACAAGCTCTTCTTCAATTGCTGTGTAAACAGTTAATGATCCAGATAATTTGTCATCTTTCACTTTCGCTCCAGCACTTTCTTCCTTCTTTGCACCACACCCCATTAATAACGAAAATACCATTCCAGTCGCTACAGCTTTAAAGATTGTTTTTTTCACTGTTTCTCTCTCCTTTTACAAATCTTATGTACAACTCAAATATAAACAACTAGTGTAAAAGCAGTATTAAACCAACATTAATCTTTTGTTTGTTGTTTGTTTTTGTGTAATACGTTGCTACTTCTATGTTTTTTCGCATTTTTCTGCTAATAGAAAACACTAAATTTACAAATAATTAAAAAACCTTTATAATCCCACAAAAAAATGAGGCGTTTGTAAAAAACGCCTCATTTTTGTTTCCCTTTTTTTGAATTACGATTCGCATACTTTGCGCTATTTTCTCCTTCATACTCTAATGCAAATTCTGCATCTGGTAAGCTTTCTTTCGGAGTTTTATTATTATTGATTGCCGCATTTTGTTTCACTTTTCTTTTTACCAATACATTCACCTGCTCTCAAGAAATCACTTTCTACTCTAGTTTGAAACAACTTAAAATAATTATTACTGGCAAGTGTTAACAAGTACATAAGAGGCGTTAGATGGAAATACTACATATGAAGAAATCATTATAAAAAGGAGCGATAATTTTGAAGAAAAAAGAAAAGATTCAATCACCCATTTTAGACGAAACGCTCCCGCATCAAATGAATTTTCCATCTTTTAAAGGAACAGGGAAAACGATGCAACAACCTTTTGTGAATCAATATAATGTTGTAATTGGAGACAGTAAATATAATTCCGAGAACAGTCCGCTTAACAATTGGAGTGATGAAGTAGATCCTGCCATTATGGCTGGCGATGAGTGGATCCATCCGACAAATGATATTGGGTGGATTTCAGAAGAAAATCAAGAGTTGCTAAAAAACGAAGTGGATAATAAAAATGAAGCTTTTATGCATCCACAATTTGGCATTAACGACTAAAAAACCATTCTACCTAACGTAGGTAGAATGGTTTCATACTATCCAATAATAATCCGCTCTTTCGGGTATTTATAGCGAGGTGGTTGTTCCCTTCCACCACTAGCTAAAATAAATGTTAAAATACCAACGCGTCCGATAAACATAAGCACAATAAGTACAAGTTTCCCAACAGTTGTTAAATCAGGCGTAACACCTGTTGATAGTCCCGTCGTTCCGAAAGCAGAACAAACTTCAACAATTAAGCTCATAAGCGGTACATTTTCCGTAATAGATAAAATGAATAGCGCAGTAGCACATAACAAAATCCCCATCGTCATAACGACAGATGCTTTCAGTACATCCTCTTCATGTAGCTGACGTTTGAAGACTCTAACTGTTCTACCGCCCCTTGCAAAGGTGTATAGTGACAATATACTAACAGCAAATGTAGTTGTACGTATTCCGCCCCCAACCGAACTTGGAGATGCCCCTATAAACATTAATATACTCATAAATAAAAGCGTCGGTTGTGATAATTCACGTATATCCATTGTTGCAAGTCCACCACTTCGCGTCGTCACAGATTGGAATAATGTATAAAATACAGTTTCATGCCATGACTTTCCTACTAAAAAATGATTTCTCTCCAGTAAAAAAATCATAATTGTACCAACAACAACGAGTGCAAAAAATGTTGTTGTCGTCAATTTTGTAAATAATGAAAAACGGAATAATTGTTGTCTCCTTTTACTAAGGAATTGTTTCACTTCCATTAGCACAGGGAAACCAATCGCTCCTAAAATAATTAGTAACATATGAATCATTTGAACAATATAATCTTTTTTATACGGAATTAATGATTGTCCTGTTAAATCAAATCCGCCGTTCGTAGTCGCACTAACAGCTGCAAAGAAACCGTGAAAATAAGCTTCTTGCCAAGTCGGAAAGTAAAGTAAAAATCTTGTCCCCAATAAGATTGCTCCAATAAGTTCTATTGAAATAATTACAATTAAAATAGAACGCATCAATTCTACGAGACCCGATAAATTTCCTTGATTATGGTCTGCCATAATTAATCTTCTTCTTTGCAAACCAATCTTTTTCCCCGTAATGATCCAAACAAATGTCCCAAGCGCCATAATTCCTAAGCCGCCTAATTGTAAAATAAGAGCTAAAACAATAATTCCTGCTGTAGTAAACGTATCTGAAATCGTAATAACAGACAGTCCCGTAACACTTACCGCACTAACCGATGTAAAAAGCGCATCTATAAATGTCCATTTCACACCAGGCTTCGTAACAAACGGTAAACTAAGCAATATCACCGATACAACTACCGCTAATAAATAAAACAAAACGATGAGTTGTACAGGACGTAATTTTTGTAAAAACTTTTTTATATCTCTCATTCCATCACTTCGCTACCTTTTTTCTATCGATTAAATAAAGAAAAATCTTTACTTTCTTTATTTGTAAATAACTGCTCAAATAATTTGGCAAAGACCATTCCATATACAGTTCCATTACCTCCATACGGCAATGCATAAAACAAATTATGTATCTTTTCGTCTTCTTTTAAAATGGGGAGACCATCATGAGTACCACCAAATGCGGCTGCCCAATAGTAGTCTGCCTGTATATTTTTATACTGCGGGAACATCTCTTTTACAATATTAATAAGGATATCACGCTTATGCAATAATTTCGTATCACCAATTGTTTGAATTTGTAGCGCTTCATCTAATCCGCCTACAATAATGCGGTTTCGATACGTTCGAAAATATAAGTAGGGCCGTGCCGTTTCCCAAATTAACGATCGCTCATGCCAGCCTTCAAATTGATCTATTTCATTTGTTACAATTGCATAAGAGGTGTCTACTGTTGTATTTTTTTCTTTCTTTCCAAAAAGCGCCTCATAACCTGTCGCCATAATAATATTCTTTGCTACAATTTGATTTCCTGTTTTCGTGTAACAAATTAAATCATTTTTGCGTTTTTTTATATGTATTGCCTCTGTATGTTCATATATATTAGCTCCCATTTGGTTTGCTTTATGCAAAAAACTATACGCTAGTAAATACGGATTCACCTCAGCATCACCTTGCGTATATAACGCTGCTTGTTTTGCAAAAGAATAACGTTTCTTAATATCAGCTTCTGTAAAATATTCAACTGGAAATCCATAATTCTGTAACGTATTATATTCCTCTTGTAAAAATGAGACATCCTCACTTTTACTTGCATAATATAAACTATTTCGCGGAATAAAATGGGGATTAATATCAAGAGTCGGTATAACCTCTTCCATTGTTCTTAGCGCTTCATAACAAAGCTTATATGCTCGTACCCCTTTTTCTTTACCAAATGTATGGATAAGAGAGGTTAACGATTTATCATGAAGAAATTGTAGTAAACCTGTATTAGCAGCTGTGCTACCACACGCAATTGCTCTTTTTTCAATAAGTGTAACACTCATGCCAATTTTCGCTAACGAATGCGCTATATGAGCACCGGCTTCGCCGCTTCCAACTACGAGCACATCACATATCATATCATTTTCTAACAGTGGATAACAAGGTACAGAAACTCCTGTATTCCAAAACAACTTACCCATCATAAGTTTCATAATTATACTCCTAAAATATAAATTTCTCCTTTCTATGTTTTGTTATTTTTCATAAAAAAATCCAACTAACATAAGCTAGTTGGATTTTTTTATTTTTAATTAGAACGCTCTTCAAGCCAATTTCCAATCGTCGGATATGTTTGTTTTACAGCTGTTCCACCGTAAACGATAGACATATGCCCTGTTGGTAAACATACATATTGTTTATCTGTGCTAGAAATATGGTCTAGTAATGCTTCTACTTGACATGGCAAAGCGATATGATCACGTTTCCCGGAAATATTTAAGACATTCGCCTTAATATTTGCAAGGTCTACCTTTTGTCCGCGAATAACGAGTTCACCCTTAACCAACTTATTATTTTGATAAAAATCACGAATCCACTGTCTGTATGATTCACCTGGGAACGGAATACCATCACCAACCCACTTTTGAACCAATCTCCAGCTTTCGACGAAGCGCTCATTCTCTGAACGATCTACTAAAGCAACATATGGACCAACAAAGTTCGTAATTGGCTTTAACATTTTGTTTCCGAAATCAATCATTTCTGGCGGAATATTTCCAAATGTATCAACCGCTTTATCTAAATTGAAGTATTTCTCATCTAATAAAGGGCCATACAATCCTGTTTCAGAGAAATCAAAAGGACTTGTCATGAAAATTAAATTACGAATTGGCATGTGCGGATGAAGTGCTGCATAAATAGAAGTTAGCGTTCCACCCATGCAATAACCAAGTAAAGAAATCTCGTCCGATTTTGCAGTTCGCATTACTTTTTTTACTGCTTTTGCAATATAATCAAACACAAAATCATCAAATTTCAAATGACTATCTTCTAAACCAAATGTGCCCCAATCAAGCATATACACATCAAAACCACGATCCACTAGATATTCCACTAAACTATTTCCAGGAGTTAAATCCATAATATATGGTTTATTAATAAGAGCATATATTAACAGAATTGGAACTCTTTGTGTTTTTTCTTGTTTTGGAATGTAGCGATAAAGCTTCGTCTTATTCTTCGTCCAAATAACCTCTTTCGGCGTTAACCCTACTTGCGGCTCTGGTTCACGTAATAAAATTTCACTCGCCCTTTTCACTCGGCGGTATGCTTTTCGGTACTCTTCTGGGTATAGCTCTAATTGCTTTTCCCATTCTGTTGCGAATGTAGTCATTTTTTTATCTCCTTTTTGGTCGATTTCCTTCTTAAAAAAAGAAGTGCATTCCTGCTATGGATATGCACTTTTTTCTTACTTCATTACATATATAATCCGCCGTTAATGTTTAATTGTTGACCTGTGATATACGCACCGTCACGGCATAGGTATACTACACCTTTTGCAATTTCATCGGCTTGACCAAAACGTTTTTTCGGGATTTTTGCAACGATTTTTTGACGTACTTCTTCTGGTACTTCTGCTACCATTTCAGTATCAATAAATCCTGGGCAAATAGCGTTTACAGTGACATTTGTTTTTGCAAGTTCTAACGCTAATGATTTTGTAAATCCTAACATACCTGCTTTTGCTGCTGAGTAGTTTGTTTGGCCAAATCCACCTGCTTGACCAATAATAGAAGAAATGCTAATAATTCTTCCTTCTTCCGCTTCTGTTATGTATGGAAGAACAGCGCTTGTCGTATTAAATACGCTACTTAAATTCACGTCAATTACGCGCTCCCAATCTTCACGATTTAACTTTTTGAATGTACGATCTCTTGTAATACCAGCATTATTAACAAGAATATCAACTTTACCAAAATGATTCACAGCTTCTTCTACAAGTCGGTTTGCATCTTCTACCTTAGAAACATCCGCTTGCACTGCATAAACATCATGTCCGTCTTTTCCTAATTCATTCACTAAATTTTCAGCTGCTTCTTTACTGCTATTATAGTTAATAACTACTTTTGCTCCCTCTTGTGCTAATGCTACTGTAATTGCTTTTCCAATTCCTTTTGCTCCACCTGTTACGATTGCTACTTTTCCATTTAATTGAACCATTTCTTTTCCCCCTTAAATGAATTTGTGAACGATTGTTATGAATCATTTTGGTACTCATACTATAGAGTCCATATATAATTATGTTTCGCTGTTTATACGTGAAAAGAGATTCTCCCTCTCTCTTTTATCTGTTATAAACAAGCGCTTTTATCATTTTTTATTTTCTGGCTTATTCGCAGGCTTTACCTCTTCTTTTACAGGTACTTGTAGTTTAGCTAGTACTGCATTTTGCTTTTCTAGCAATTCTAAAATTTGATCTACTTTTGTTTCAAGCGTACGAATATCTTGTTTCACTTTCGTCACATCACGCTTTAATGTAGGAGCTTGTCCTAAAGAATCGACTTTCTCCTCTAGAAACTCCTCAATGTTATCTACTTTATTTTCTAAGTTAATAACTAGCGTAGCTACTCTTGCGATATCCTCTTTCGTCGGCACATTTACTTGTTCTAAATAGTTTTTTGTCGTATCATTTAATGCTTTTTGATAAAACAAATTCAAATCTAGAACGCTGCCCATCCAAGCAGAATATTCTTCTGTTTTAATTGTTTCATTGAGCGCTTTTCCCCAAAATGTTTCGGTTTGTTCATAAGCATTTTTCCATGCTTGTAGTGGATCGAATTTTTGATCAATCACTTTACCTACACTCCCTTTTTCGTTTTTGAAACAATTCAACCTATTCACTATTTTCTAATATTCTGAATAAAACTTCAAGTCTATATTTTATTTTTTTCTATTTTCTAACAAATGTGTTGACTTTAAAAACAGATAGGTGTAAATTGCACTTATAAGCAAAAAATTCCATCTAACTGATTCATGAGGTGATGCACAATCATGCTACAAAATGAACCAGAACAACGCGAAAGTTTGGAGAGCAACCAAGCGAAGCAACCAAACTCCATGCCAAAAAACTTCTTAGTTCCCTTCTTACTTCTCTGTCTAAAAGACTGGAGTCTTCATGGTTACAAACTTATTCAAATGCTAATGGATATCGGCTTTTCTTCTGTTGACCAAGGTAATGTTTATAGAACACTACGCAAATTAGAAAAAGAAAACCTTATTTCTTCTACTTGGGATACAAGCGATGGAGGGCCGGCAAAAAGAATTTATTCTTTAACTGAATATGGAGAGCAATATTTAACAACATGTGCGACTTCTTTTGAACATTATCAAAATATGTTGCGAACGTTTTTCACGTTATACACCAATGCATTCTTTCCATTTTCTACTTCTCCAGAAAAGGATGAAAAGGATTCTTCATCTTCACCTGGTGGTACAGCAGAGTAATCTGCGTTCACAATATGCAAAAAAACATTTGGGGGTCAAACAATGGAAACTAAACCATACGAATTAGTCGATGCATTTTGGAAAAACTGGTCTCAATCACTTTCCCTTTTCTCTTCAGCTGGGAAACAATTAGAGCAGCTTACTTTAGAAACATTAAAACAACAACAAGACGCTTTGCATAAATTAACATCAGGAGTAGATGAACTAGAAAAAGAACTACAACAACTCACTGCTCAGTTCAACAACCAATATACAGATTACGTGAAACAATTAACTGGAAACTCCTTAAATGATCAAATTAACGAGTGGCAGGACAAATGGAAGGAACTTTCTGCTCATATGCATCAACTTACTGTTTCTCCTACAAAAACATCTTTGTCAATTCTTACACAAACAAGCGGTCAATTTGAAGAAACAACAAAACAATTTATTGAACAACAACAATTACAACGTGAAGAGGCTCAAAAACAGTTAGAGGGTTTTTTGGAAGAGTTCAAGTCAAAACAGTTGGAACTCGCAAAAAAGTTCGAGGAAAACTCAAAAAATCTATTTACTTCCATCAAGTAAGAAAAATGTGGGAGCTAACCGCAGCACAAACAAAACTCTTTCTTCCTCCTACTACATCAAGATGGCTAACATTTTTCGATATGGAAAAGAAGGAGGACAAAATGAATCCATTTCAAGAAGCACAAACTGTTCCGGAGCTTCGCTATGATGAGATTCAAGTCGGTGATCAAGCATCCCTTACAAAAACAATTACAGATGAAGATGTTATCAATTTTGCAAAATTGACTGGAGATGTGAATCCTATTCACATTTTAGATTCTTTTGCGAAAACGACAATGTTTAAAGAACGTATTGCCCATGGTATGCTCGTTTCGAGTTTTATTTCTACCATCCTTGGAACGAAACTCCCAGGCAAAAATACAATTTATTTATCCCAAAATGTTTCATTCCGTGCCCCTGTCAAAATCGGTGATACACTTCGCGTTGTGGCAGAGGTTATTAAGAAGCGTGACGATAAAAAAATCATTACGTTGCAAACAAATATATATAATCAATCGGATAATATTGTCGTGGAAGGTACAGCGACAATACTAAAAAAAGAGTAGCAAATTTGCTACTCTTTTTTCTATCCAATAACTTCTAATCACACCGATTACTTCCGCGTATGAGCACGCCGGTTCCACATAAAATAACAGTACCAATTCAGATAAGTACTTATCTGGACTGGATTACTCATAAGGATGTGTATCATCATGGCAAAAACAAACAAATTACTAGTTCCAGGTGCTGAACAAGCACTTGATCAATTTAAATATGAAATTGCACAAGAATTCGGCGTAAGCTTAGGGTCTAATACAGCATCTCGTTCTAACGGATCAGTTGGCGGTGAAGTAACAAAACGTCTTGTTTCTTTAGCTCAACAACAATTACGTGGATAATAATATAACATATGGCTTAGAGGCAGATATTCTCTGCCTCTTTCTATTTTTCACATACATAATCGGACTTTTTCACATACTAGTAAGAGCAAACAGAAAGGAACGATATATAACATGAAACGGATTAACATTCGTATGAGTCCTCCCCGCGTTCTTACTTTGTCTTTTATCATGTTATCAATTATAGGTACATGCTTATTAAAGCTTCCAATTGCTACAACAACGTCTATTTCATGGCTCGATGCTTTATTTACAACAGTTTCTGCTTGTACGGTTACAGGGCTTGGTGTTGTGGACACTGGAAAAGTATTTACTTTGTTTGGACAATGTATCATTTTAACGCTTATACAAGTTGGCGGGCTTGGTATTATGAGCTTTGCTGTCTTAATTGCGATTATGCTCGGCAGAAAAATCGGTCTTCAAAACCGTATTTTATTACAACAAGCATTAAATCAAACAAATATAGGCGGCGTCATCCGTCTTGCCAAAGCATTATTTTTATTCTCTTTTACAGTCGAATGTATCGCTACTTTAATTCTTTCTTTTGAGTGGGTACCAAAATACGGGGTTACCAAAGGGATCTATTATAGTTTTTTCCATTCAATCTCAGCCTTTAACAATGCTGGTTTTTCTGTGTGGAGCGATAATTTAATGTCCCATTCTCATAGTATTATTGTCAATTTCGTCATTTCCTCTCTCATCATTTTAGGTGGAATTGGTTTTACAGTGATCGTAGACATAAAAAGAAAGAAAAACTTTAAAAACCTTACACTACATTCAAAACTTATGCTCTCTTCTACTCTAATCATCAACATTATTGCTACCCTTTTTATTTTTATATTCGAGTTCCATAACTCCCTTTCTATGAGAGGGTTTACCCCATTTGAAGAAGGAATGGCCTCTTATTTCCAAGCAATTTCAACGCGAACTGCCGGTTTTAATACAGTTGATATTTCTACATTGTCAAAACCTTCCCTGCTATTAATGATGCTACTTATGTTTATTGGTGCTGGTAGTGCTTCAACGGGTGGGGGGATTAAGTTAACAACATTTTTAATCATATTTTTTGGCGTATTTAAATTTTTACAACAACAAGAAGATATTGTCGTATTTAAAAAATCCATTAAAGATACTCTCATTGTCAAATCATTAACCATTACTATTATTTCTATTTCATTTATCTTTTTTGCTATTTTAATTTTGAGTATTACTGAACGAGTTCCTCTATTGATGAGTGCTTTCGAAGTATTTTCAGCATTTGGGACTGTTGGCCTCAGTATGAACTTAACACCCCACTTAACTATAATTGGAAAAGCGATTATTATTTTTATGATGTTTTTTGGGAAAATGGGTCCTTTAACATTGGCATTTTCATTTGCTCGTAAAAAGAACCGAAAAATAAAATATCCGAATGAAGATATTTTAACAGGTTGACAACCGTATAAATTATCCATATAATGAGAATACAATAACATATCTCCAAAGGGGAGTAGCGTCCAAGAATATATCTTGGAAACAAAGTCGTCATTACGTAGAACTTAGTTCTTCCGGCTTTGTTGGCATTTTTATTACATATGTCTAGCAAGACCTTTGCCTATTAACGGCAGAGGTCTTTTTTGCATTCATTTCCAGATTCTCCCAAAGTTAATAGGCAGGAGTATGGGGAAACTAAATAGTGGGGAAATTCTTCACTTATTTAGAAGTTATAGAGATGAGAGGAGAATGTACATGGATGTATCATTATTATTGGAGTATGGTTGGGTATTACTCATCCTAATTGCACTTGAAGGGATTTTAGCGGCTGATAACGCTCTTGTTCTTGCAATTATGGTAAAACATTTACCAGAAGAAAAACGAAAGAAAGCACTATTTTACGGATTAGCGGGGGCATTCGTTTTCCGATTTGGATCGTTATTTATGATTTCGTTCTTAGTCGATGTATGGCAAGTGCAAGCAATCGGTGCCATCTACCTTATGTTTATCGCTGGTAATCACTTATTTAAAACATATGTTAAAAAGAATACAGATGAAGAAACTGAAGAAAAAGAAGCAAAGAAAAAACAAGAGAACTTTTGGTGGACTGTATTTAAAGTTGAGGTTGCTGATATCGCCTTCGCAGTTGATTCAATTTTAGCTGCTGTTGCACTAGCAATGACTTTACCAAAAACAGGACTAGGTACAATTGGTAGTCTTGATACTGGGCAATTCGTTGTTATCTTTGTAGGTGGACTTATCGGATTAATCATTATGCGATTTGCAGCAACTGCTTTCGTACAAATCTTAAAACGTAAACCAGGGCTTGAAACTGCAGCATTCTTAATTGTAGGTTGGGTTGGTGTGAAGCTAGCAGTTTATACATTAGCACATCCTGCATTAAATGTAATTCCACATTCATTCCCAGAATCCACTCCGTGGAAGCTTACATTCTGGATTGTATTAGTCGGAATCGCAGTTGGTGGTTGGTTCTTCTCAAAAGAAGTAGAAGTAAAAGTGGAAAAGAATTTAGACGAAAAAGCGCTGTAATTACAGCGCTTTTTCTTTTTCCTTTCTTCCTCGCAATGTCCAGAAAAAATTCCATTATACTACCTTTTGTAAACGTTTTCTTAATGTATGTATGTCCTTTTTGTGAAACATTGCACAAACTTATTGAAAGTAAGAACAATTCCATGTACTTTATTCATATAAGGAGTATTTTTAGAAGATTTACTAAAGGAGCGTATTACTCATGCTAGAACAAGGACTAGATTATGTTGTCAAACTGGCTAAAAGCAAAAAGAAAATACTAGATACAAACCCAATGCAATATTTCATTCGTGCTGCACTTGCTGGTATTTATATCGGTTTTATTATTGTACTATGTTTTAAATTAGGTAACTTTTTTCACATTGCAGATTCACCAGCAACTTATTTAGCCGCTTCTATGTTTTTCGGGATTGCTCTCGTACTTATTATATATGGCGGTGCTGAATTGTTTACTGGGAACACAATGTACTTTACTGTCGCAACTTTAAGAAAAGAAACAACGATTTCTGATACACTTCGTAACTGGGTTGCTTGTTATGCAGGTAACTTAGCCGGCGCATTATTCTTTGCCTTACTATTTTACGCAACTGGAATTTTTGAAGCAATTGATCACGGTCACTTAATGAGTAAAGTCGTTGAAGGAAAGATGAATACACCTACGATGCAGTTATTCTTTAAAGCCATTTTATGTAACTGGCTCGTATGTCTTGCTTGCTTCTTACCTTCTCAGGTTAAAGGTGACACAGCAAAAATAATGGTCATGATGCTACTTGTTTTCACATTCTTCTTATCTGGTTACGAACATAGTATTGCAAACTTATCACTCTTTGCTTTATCTTTAGTTTCACCGCATCCTGAGACAATTTCTTTTTCAGGTGCTATTCATAACTTAATTCCTGTTACAATTGGTAACATTATTGGCGGATCAGTATTTGTCGGTATGGTATACCACTACTTAACAAAGAAAACGCCTGAAGTTCAACAGGAAGAAACTGAAATCGCAACAGCTCAACAAGAAGAGATTATTCCTTTACAAGCCCATATGAAACATTAAAAACTCCAAAGTTTTACTTTGGAGTTTTTAGCTTCCCACGTATTTAATAACAAGGTGAGGAGTAATTTCTCCTTCTTCCTTTCCCTTATCCATTCTCTGTTTCATCTTGTGCATACCGATGACATCATTCGTATGAAAGTGAATTTCATTTACATATAACCCCTCTGTACAAAAAGCTTCTACAAAATCTAGTCCATTTTTCGCTCCCCCTCCCATATTAAAATCAAGAGAAAGAATATTCACATCATAATCCCGAACCATTTGCAAAGCACATTCTACTGTAGTTGCGGGCACATACCCGAACGGGCAACTTCTTTGATCATCCATATATACGTTCATTTTCGATTCCCTCTCTAATTTGAATATGCGGCCAATACATAACATATTGCCCCGAGACTAATAAAAGGACCAAATGGAATTGGCTTTCGTACTTCTATACGTTTTAATCCGATACCAATCCCGAAAAAACAAAGACTAAAACAAGATGCTAAAAATAAAACGATAAAAACTCCTTTCACTCCTACTATAAATCCAAGTAACGAAAGTAGTTTTATATCTCCTCCGCCAAGCCCTTCTGGATATATCTTTTGCATGCAATATAACAAAATAAATATAACACCACTACCAGCTATACTATCTGTCCAAGTAACTAATTGTACAAAAACACTTTCGAGAATGAGTAAAAAGGCAAACGAAATTAAAATACAATCAGGAATTAACATATATAAGTAATCTGTAACTGAAATAATAAGAAGTAGCGAAAAAAGGGATAAAATAATAATAAGCTCTCGTTCTATTCCAATCATATACACTGTAAGAAGAAATATACCTCCTGTTATACATTCAAATGCTACATACATAATTGGAATTTTCCTCTTACAATTCGTACAACAGCCTCTTTGTATATAAAATGAAATGATGGGGATTAGTTCTTTTGTCCTTAGCACATATTTGCAATAATCACAATGTGAACGCGGGGTAATAATAGAAGCACCTAATGGAACCCTCATCGCAACTAGCATAAAAAAAGAACCAAACACCATCCCTGCTAACAGTGCATATAAATAAGTGAACATCCCTTCCTCTCCTTTCCCAAAAAACATAGCAAAAAAAGGAGAGAACTTCTACTTCATATTATCCTTTATTCTACTAAAAAGCAGGCCATTTCCTGGCCTGCTTTCCCCTCTTTTATACGATGAAATAAACTGCTTTTAATGGTCCATGTACTCCGACAACAAGATTCATCTCGATGTCAGCCGAGTTACTTGGCCCTGTAATAAAGTTAATACAAGATGCCGCTGTCTCCCCATTTTCTACGCGTGAGTTCATATCCTGAACTGCTTGTGTAATACGAGGCACAAGTGTTTCACGTGGAATAATAGCAAAATATACAGTCGGTAAAAAGTGTAAAGAACGCCCTTGACCTTTATGACTTTGTACAACAATTGTACCAGATTCAGCTAATGTATAATCACTAAATGCAATACCAATATTCGCTTTTTCAGCTAAACGCATATTTTCGTCTTTTCTCTCTGGATCCCATGCATTTACTTCAACATCTCGTTTTGGAAGTTCTTCTTTAAATAAAGATGTTAAACCATATGCATCAAAACGCGCATCTGCTGATAATAAAATAGGTCCCCCGCCGTTTTCCATGATTACTTTTTGAAGGTCTTCACCTAAACGGTCGTTTGTCGTTTCTACTACAGTTGTATGAATGTTTGTACATTGCTCTTTAAACACTTCTAGTAATTCTTCTTGTGAATAATCTTTTAACGTTTCTATATTCACATTACTTTTCCATACTGGACGCTCTACACCTTCTGTTTTACGCGCGCGCCCAAGTTCTTTTGCAATGTTATCTAGAAAGGCATCACGGTTTTGAATTAATCCTGTCATTATTTATCCCCGCCTTTCTTATGATCTTTATACCAATCACGGAATCGTTCTTTACTTGGAGCTGGGAATTCACGAATATCCGTCCAGTTTTTAAGTGGTCCAACACCTTTTGATACACGATTACCAGATGTAAATGGACTCATTGCCGCTGGTGCCATTTTTGAACCCATTTTATATAAAGCAGCTGAAGAAGCACCCATACTAAACATTTTCATAGCCAGTTTTTCTGCAAGTGGTGCACGACCTTCTTGCTCAACGATGACTTGACGATGTTTTAATAATAAATCATGCAATGGAATTTTTACTGGACAAGCTTCTGTACATGCTCCGCATAAACTAGATGCATAAGGAAGCTCTTTGTAATCATCATATCCACCTAGAAGCGGTGTTAATACCGCACCGATTGGTCCTGAGTAAATCGATCCATATGAATGTCCACCAACGTGACGATATACAGGACATACATTAACACAAGCAGCGCAACGAATACATTGTAATACTGAACGGAATTCAGATCCAAGAATTTGAGAGCGACCATTATCAACAACAACTAAATGAAATTCTTCAGGTCCATCAACTTCCTCTTCTTGAATTGGCCCCGCTACTGTTACATAACTTGTTAATTTTTGACCTACTGCACTACGACATAGTAAACCAACTAAAACATCTAATTCTTCCATTGTCGGAACCATACGTTCCATACCCATTACCGCTATTTGTGTTTTAGGAATTGACATAACAAGATCTGCATTACCTTCATTCGTTACTAAACAAAGAGAGCCAGTATTTGCAACAGCAAAGTTACAACCAGTTACACCAATTTCTGCATCCATAAATTTCTCACGAAGTTGTTTACGAACAAACTTTGTCATTTCATACGGGTCATCAGAATTTTCATAGCCTAGCTTTTCTTTAAATACGTCGCGAATTTGCGTTCTATTTTTATGAAGTGCAGGTGCAATAATATGTGAAGGTGGATCGTTATCTACTTGCAAGATATACTCTCCTAAGTCACTCTCTAACACTTCACAGCCAATCTCTTCAAGCGCATGGTTCATACTAATTTCTTCTGTTACCATCGACTTTGATTTTACTACCTTTTTTGCCTGCTTCTTTTTTGCAACGTCTTGAATATACTTTGCTGCTTCCTCTTTCGTTTTCGCAAAGTACACGTGTCCGCCTCTTTTTGATACATTTTCACTTAACTGCATTAAGTAATAATCAAGATTTTCTAACGTATGTTGACGAATTTGTTCACCTAGTTCACGCCACTCTTCCCAGTTTCCTAGTTCATCTGCGGCTTTTAAGCGATTCGTATATAAACGCGTTTGTGCAGAAGATACTGCTCCGCGCATAAACGAATCTTGAATTCCATCACCAACGCGATCATTAAATTTTTTCTCACTGATTTTCATAGACATAGCTTATGTTCCCCCTTCATGAGCGACTATTCAGTACCTCAGCAATATGCATTACTTTTACTTCTTTTCCTAAACGCTCAATACGTCCGCCAATGTTTAACAAACACCCACAATCTGCACCAATTAAATAATCTGCACCTGTTTCCATTACACTATCTACTTTTTCGTCTACCATTTGCTCAGAAATTGGAGTCATCTTAACTGAAAACGTTCCCCCAAACCCGCAACAATTTTGCACGTTTGGCAAATCTCTCACAGTTAATCCTTTTACATTTGATAATAAAATTCCTGGTGCTTCTTTTATTCCAAGCATACGTGTCATATGACATGATTTATGAATAGTAGCGACCCCTGGTAAACTTGCACCAACATCAGTAACCTTTAAAACATCCACAATAAACTGTGTAAATTCATAAGTTTTATCAGCAACTTTTTGTGCACGTTTAGCCCACTTTGGATCATCTTTGAAAACATGTGGATACTCATGAAACATTGTCGCACAAGAACCAGATGGCGTAACAATATATTCTGCATCTTCGAAAGTTTCAATCATATGTTTCATTGCTTCTTTTGCTGCTTCTACATGGCCGCTATTATAAGCAGGCTGACCACAACAAACTTGCGCTTCTGGAAATTCAATTTCACAACCTAAACGCTCCAACACTTCAACCGTTGCTTTACCGACATTTGTTTCAAACATATCGACTAAACAAGTAACAAATAAAGTAACTTTCATAACTATTACTCCCCCTTTTTACAACTTCACCAACAAACATATGGTCATCAGATGACTTAGTAGAGAAGAAATAGGCTCAACCATGGCCTATCCTCTCCCTCTTCTAAAGAAAACGCTTACTTAATCTTTCTCTATTTTATCAGAAAATTAAATTTTTAAAAGATTAAATTACGAATTTATATCGTTTTTACCTGTGACAATATGTTCTACATTTGTTAAGTGATCTAGCATTGCTTGCTGCGCTAATTCTACATCTTGTTTTAACACCGCATCATATATAACTTGATGCTCTTCTATAAGTCGTTCTGATGTCGTTTGTTCACCATATAAAATAATGCGTCTTGATTCACCAATCGTTTCAGCAATCATCTCTGAAACATGATTCATGAGTTCAAGCAAAATGCTATTATGCGAAGACTCTGCAATTCCCATATGAAATTGAAAATCGGCTTTTTCGCCAGCCTTTTCATCTCCAATGCTCTTTGCCATTTCATCTAACCAATGTTTCATATTTTGTAAATTATCTTCCGTACGTTTTGCCGCCGCTACTCGAACTGCCCCCACTTCAAGCACCTTTCGTACTTCTAATAAATTCAAAATATCTTCTTTCTTCATTAATAATCTATTGTTTAATGATTTCGTTAATGAAGAAGAATCGAAGTTCTTCACATATGTACCTTCTCCTTGTTTCATCTCAATTAAGCCCATCGCTCTTAGCGCACTTAGCGCTTCACGAACAGCAGATCTGCCAACTTGAAACTGCTCAGCTAATTGATGCACAGGAAGTAGTTTGTCACCAGGTTTTAACGTACCATTTTTAATCATTGTTAAAATAGCTTCAGATACTTCTTCGTAAATTTTTTTCGGTTTAATAGATTTGTACTCCAGTTAAATCACCTCAGTATCTTCCAAACAACAATTGAAACGATTTATAAGAACTTTGCATCATAACTATTTTAGACCGAATTGATAAGAAGTACAAATGTTTTGTTCATAAAATAGTCAAATTTTCGATATTTATTACATATTAATTTATATTTTTACGTATAAAGTGAAACTTTAATCAGTGAGGGTTTTGTTCATCCCCCACTGATTATTAGCCCTCACCAATCGGGCTTTTACGGGCAGCAGTGCCTCCACCTAACTTCTTTGCTTCTGCTGAATTTTGAGGTGAGGGTCTTACTGACCGGCGAATAGCGGGATAAATATTTTCTTCAATATAAAGAACATGCCCTAAAAATTAGAACATGCCCCCCTCATCCTGTACATTCAGTTTAATAATAACCGTTGTTCCCTTATCTTTTTCACTTTCAATTTTCCACTGTCCACCATGTATATGAACAATTTGTTTCACAATAGCAAGGCCTAAACCTGTTCCACCATGTTGACGACTTCTCGCTTTATCAACTCGGTAAAAGCGTTCCCCAAGATTCTCCAAATGCTCTATATCAATGCCAATTCCTGTATCTTTTATTTTTAATTCACAGTAATCATCGATTTGCTCTAAAGTTATAACGATATTTCCTTTTTGATTTGTATATCGTATCGCATTATCTAACACATTATGAAGCACTTGTTGCATACGATCCTCATCAATCATGACAATGACCTCTGGATTTAAATTGGTTGAAATATGAATTTCCTTTTCTATAAACTTAATCTCATACGTATCTAATACGTCTTCAATCAGCTGTGAAAAAACGATAGGTTGCTTCTTTAACGGAAAGTGCTCACCTTCTAATTGTGCTAAGTCTAACAAGTCATGAACGAGACGCTGCATACGACCTGCTTCTTTATGAATTAGCTGAGTTACTTTTTCCTGCTGAGCTCCCTTTGCAACACCATCTAAAATAGCCTCGCTATACCCTTTTATATAACTAAGTGGTGTTCTAAGTTCATGCGAAACATTTGCTAAAAATTCCTTACGCTTTACATCTTCTGTTTCTAATGAATTTGCCATTTTATTAAATGCTTTTCCTAATCGTCCAATTTCATCCTCTGAAGAAACTGTAATCCGCTCCGAAAAATCTCCCGTAGCCAAATGATTTGCAACCCGCTCCATTTGCGAAAGTGGCTTCGTAATTGCAATTATAATTTTTCTTCCAACCCATATCGTAATTAAAATCATAGCAATTGCTAGCGGTGCTAAAATAAGACCCATATCATAGATTAAATCTTTTATACTTTTTAAAGGAATATACGAATAGACAATTCCGACTAATTTTTTATTTTCCAATACAGGAATGACAACCCCCATAATATTACGGTCAAAATGTTCTTCATATCCTATTTTTGTCACAGTTTTCCCATCTAATAGCGTTTGCCTATCTCCTTCACTTATAAGAGAATGATGATGCACATCAAAAGGCAAACATGCGCTTAAATCACGCGGATTAGATACGAAAATAACGTCTGAACTAGATATTTGATCAAACGATCTTACTTTCTCTTCAAAAGTTGATATTCCTTCACGCTTATCATATTGAGCAGCAAGACTTTTCCCTTCCATTACTAACGAAGTTTTTAAATTATCAACGTATAACTTTTCATACGAGTATAAAGATACGAAATAAAGAAAGGACACTGTTACACATACTGCACATACTACTGTAAGCCAAAGTTTTTGTACCATCGTAAACATATGTTACACCTCAAATTTATAGCCTACACCCCAAACAGTTTGAATGTAGTTTCCACTTTCTCCAAGCTTCAAGCGCATCGTTTTCACGTGCGTATCTACTGTTCTTGTACTTCCGGCATAATCATATCCCCATACCTTTTCAAGTAATTGCTCCCGGCTAAATACTTGTCCTGTATGCTGACAAAGAAAATATAGTAAATCAAACTCTTTTACAGTAAGAGAAATCGACTCACCATTCGCCTCAATTCGTCTGCTTTTTTCATTGATAAGAATTGGTCCAAATTGAATCTCTTCTTGCTGTTCTTGCTTTGTATATCTTCTTAGTACAGCTTCCATACGGGCAACCAATTCACCAGGACTAAACGGTTTTACAATATAATCATCTGCTCCCATACGTAAGCCATTCACCCTATTCCACTCTTCACCTTTTGCGGTTAAAAATATAATCGGCACATCTGACGTTTTTCTAATTTCTTTACAAACTGAAAGTCCATCCATTTCTGGCATCATTATATCTAATACAACGAAATCATAATGATCCGTTTCTAGTTTTTTAAGAGCCTCTTTTCCGTTTTCAGCTTCTCCCCACTCATATCCAAAGTTATCCAAATACATTCCAACAAGCTGCCTCATATCACTTTCATCATCTACAACTAGCACTCTATATTTATTCATTGTCCTTCCCTTCCCTCTCTATGAGTTGAAACGGTCCTTTTCCGACTTTAATTGTTTGTTTTATTTTCATACTCTTCATATCCATGATGCACACTTCATCACTATCATAACTTGCTACATATCCTTCTGCTCCGCTTTTCAAAAATGCAAATGGATTTGAGCCTATTTCAACGGAAGCTACCTCTTTATACGTACTAATATCAAATTTTCTAAGCATATTCGAACCGTGGCTTAATGCATATACGTACTTATTATCTTTCGTTATGTTCACAGGCATAAATGGAGCGTGTAAAGAACGTACCATTTCACCGCTCTGTAAAGAATACACTAATACTTTCTCATTCACTTGATTTCCATCACCATGCCCGCCAATCCATATTTCTTTCCCATCAGGACTAATCGTCGCTCCTGTTGATGCTGGCGGAATCATAAAGGATTGAACAACTTCTTTTTTCTTCGTATCAATTGTCGTTAGTTTCGTATCATAAAAGTTTAGTACAGATAACCGATTCTGATACTCTACCATCGTTATAGGCCCTTTTCCTGTTGAAACATTTCCTGTCTCTTTCCCATTTATCGTAAAGAACCTTACCTTTTGAACATTTTGATCAGCAGCAAATAATTGTTTTTTATCTGCTGATACGACCACATTTACAATGCCCTTTCCAGTTTTATATTTTTCCACTTGCCTTCCTTCCGCTAGTGAATATACATACATATATTCTAATTGCTTACCGTATACAAGTATTTCATCGCCATTTGGAAGCAGTGTGATTCCGGCCATTGGCTCATTTAGTTCCCATGTCGTAATTAACTTTTTATCTTTTTTATCAATAAAACTAATACTGCCTTCTTTTATATTCGTAGTTATAATAACATTTTTATCTTTAGCAATTGGTGTATATGAACTTCCTTGACACCCTACTAATAGAAATAAAAAACAGAGAAGAAAAACATACTTTCTCAAAAGATTCCCTCCATCTTCAGATGATTTCGTTATAATTGTAAAATAACAAATAAATGTGTGGAAAGTGTGAAATTCCCCTTTCTTACTCAATTTACATATATAATGTACAACAAATAGAATTTGAGGTGTGTCAATTATGCTATTTCCTGATTTAGCGAATAAAATTGTACGAGAAGTACGCAGACTAATTACAGAAAATATAATTATCATTAATATAGAAGGCGTTATTATCGCAAGTACAGATACAGAAAGAATTGGCCAATTTCATGAAGGTGCACTCCGCTGCGCTAAACAAAAGAAAACCGTCATCATTACAAAAGAAGATGAAAGGCGATTGCAAGGTGTAAAGGCTGGGATGAATCTTCCTTTATTATTTCATGATGAAGTAATTGGTGTCATTGGGATTACCGGAGAACCTGAAAATATTTCACGCTACGGAGAAATATTGCGTAAGATGACCGAATTATTAATTCATGAAAACTACTTTTTAGAGCAATTAGAACTTGAGCACCGTTCTTATGAAGCTTTTGTCTTTGATTGGCTTCAAAATACAGAGTGGTCCCCGAGTTTTCTTGATCGTGCCAAAACACTTGGCATTGATTTATATAAGAAAAAACAACTTGTTTTGTTTTCTATTGGCAAAAATGACACAATGCTCCAGCGTAAAATATGGCAACATGTACGAAATATTTTAACAAAAGAGCATCTATTTGTTCGCTGGGGAAATGATCGTTTTATTTTATTTACAGCGATGAGCTCCAAAGAACAAACTTATCAGTTTTTAAAACGGTTAAAACAAGACTGCGAAGCTTTATTTTCTATTCCTTTATATATCGGGATTGGGCAAACAGTTACCCCAAACAATATGAACATATGTTACGAACAAGCATTACGTGCTCTTTCTGTATCATTGGAAACGAAAAAAATTGTATTTAATGAAGATTTACGTTTAGAAATGTGTTTACAAGATATTTCTGCCGAAACGCGTGAACAATTTCTAGAGCGTACCATCGAAAGCTTACTATCATCTCCTGAGCTTATGCACACTTTACGCTTATTTATCGATTATAACCAATCTTATAAACAGACAGCTAAACAATTACATATACACATTAACACCTTACATTATAGGCTAAAAAAGATTGAAGAACATACAGGACTTGATCCAAAACAATTCAAAGACTTAAACGTTTTATACTTCGCACTCCTCCTATTAGATAATCATACAAAAAAGAACGATAAAACAGATTAATCTTTAGATGATTATACATAGAAAGAATCCCTCGACTTTTTTATCATTATAATGAAAGCACTGTTACCACGTTGTTTATTATAACTAAACACGTTAACAGTTTGAGGGGGATTTCCAATGTTAGAAAAACAAATTATTCATTCATTCGTATCTATTGTTGGCGAAGATAATGTAGATACATCCAATATGGGGCGTTTAACTTATAGTTATGATGCCACTCCAAACTTCCAAGCAATGCCTGATGCAGTCATTGCTCCTCGTAATACAAATGAAGTAGCTGAAGTGTTAAAAGTATGTAACACTCACAAAATTCCTGTGTATGTACGCGGGTCTGGAACAAATCTTTGCGCAGGAACATGTCCACTTGAAGGCGGTATCGTCCTTATTTTCCGCCATATGAACAATATTTTAGAAATTGATGAAGAAAACTTAACAATTACTGTACAAGCTGGTGTCATTACACTTGATATTATTAAAGCGGTAGAAGAAAAAGGTTTATTTTATCCACCAGATCCAAGCTCGATGAAAATTTCTACAATCGGCGGTAATATTAATGAAAACTCAGGTGGATTACGCGGTTTGAAATATGGCGTAACACGTGATTATGTAATGGGGCTTGAACTTGTCTTACCAAATGGTGATATTATTCGCACTGGTGGTAAATTAGCAAAAGATGTAGCTGGTTACGATTTAACTCGTTTATTTATCGGTTCTGAAGGAACACTTGGCGTGGTAACAGAAGCCATATTAAAACTTGTTCCTATGCCTGAAACAAAGAAAACAATGCTTGCATTATATGAAGATATTAATGAAGCTGCACGTGCTGTTTCTTCTATTATTGCAAATAAAATCATTCCAGCAACACTGGAGTTTTTAGACCAACCGACAATTGAAGTAGTAGAAGAGTTTGCACAAATCGGTTTACCTACAGATGTAAAAGCAATTTTATTAATCGAACAAGACGGTCCGCCCGAAGTAGTCAATCGAGATATTGAAAAAATGGCTAACGTTTGTCACTCTATGAATGCGGTTGATGTTCGTGTTGCAAAAGATGAAACAGAAGCAGATGCGCTTCGTACCGCTCGTCGTAGTGCCCTATCAGCGCTTGCAAGATTAAAACCTACTACAATATTAGAAGATGCAACTGTACCACGTTCACAAATAGCTCCAATGGTTGAAGCTATTAATACCATTGCAAAAAAATATAATATTCCTATTTGTACGTTTGGACACGCTGGTGATGGTAACTTACATCCAACTTGTATGACAGACGCTCGTAATGCAGAAGAAATGCACCGAGCTGAACAAGCTTTTGCTGAAATATTTGCGAAAGCAATTGAACTTGGTGGCACAATTACTGGTGAACATGGTGTTGGTGCGATGAAAGCTCCATATTTAGAAATGAAATTAGGTAAGGAAGGTATTGCAGCTATGCAAGGAATAAAGCAAGCTTTCGATCCAAATAACATTATGAATCCTGGAAAAATGTTCGCGAAAGACACCCGAAAAAGAGTGGTGGTTGAGCGATGACCACATTAAATAAAGAAAATATTCAAAAAGAATTTAAAGAACGATTAAGTGAAGATGAATTACTAAACTGTATGCGATGCGGTTTTTGTTTACCTACTTGTCCTACCTACATTCAATCCGGATATAAAGAGTCACATTCACCGCGCGGACGTATCGCATTAATGAAAGCTGTCGTTGATGGTTTAATCGAACCAGATGAAGATGTTGAGAATACATTAAACGTTTGTCTTGGTTGCCGTGCTTGTGAGCCTGTTTGTCCATCTGGTGTAAATTATGGGCATTTATTAGAAGAAGCTCGTGATATTATTAATCAAAATAAAAAATTCTCGGTGCCAGTGAAAGCTGTTCGAAAAGTCGTTTTTGAAGGATTATTCCCCCATCAAAATCGAATGAGAACATTAACTGGACTAATCGGATTTTATCAACGTTCTGGTTTACAAACGCTAACACATAAAACAGGGATTATGAAGTTATTCCCCGAAACACTTGCAACGATGGATCTCGTTTTACCAAAAGTCCCTAAAATGAAAGCGATGAAAGATCGTCCTTCATTTTTACCTGCAGAAAGTACAAAGAAAAAACAAGTTGCATTCTTCACAGGCTGCTTAATGGATACGATGTTTTTAGAAACAAATAACGCAACGATGAAACTTCTTCAATTAGCTGGTTGTGATATCGTTATTCCGAAAACACAAAGTTGCTGCGGTGCATTGCATGGACATGCTGGTGAAAAGAGTGGAGCAAAAGAATTAGCAATGCGCAATATAAAAGCATTCGAAGACTTAAACATCGACTATATTATTACGAATGCAGGTGGTTGCGGAGCTTACCTCGTAGACTATGATTATCTTTTAAAGGATGATTCGGATTGGGCTGAACGTGCTAAGCAGTTTGTTTCTAAGATTAAAGATATTACTGCTATACTAGTAGAACTAGACTTCCATAAGCGAACTGACTTACGACTCACGCCGCAAGTTATTACGTATCAAGACTCTTGTCATTTACGCAATGTTATGCGCACATCTTCTGAACCTCGTATGTTACTAGAGGCTATCCAAGGTGCAACATATCGAGAAATGAAAGATGCCGATCGTTGCTGTGGCTCTGCTGGTATTTACAATATTGTTCATTCAGAGTTATCAATGGAATTTCTAGATTACAAAATGGACCGCGTGCATGAAACAGAAGCAGCAACCATTGTTACTGCAAATCCAGGTTGTTTATTACAAATGAAATTGGGTATTGAGCGAGAAGGGCTTTCTCATAAGATAAGAGGAATTCACATTGTGGATTTATTATTAGAAGCAATTGAAACTAACTCGTAATAACTCGTAACATACGTAATAATAGGAAAACGGCTATCTCCTTCGTCTATGTAAAGAGATAGCCGCTTTTTTGTCTGCTACAACATTAAAAATATGTTACTTTATTATAAAAAAGAACAACAGAAACATTACAGTTTTGTAAAAATCAATCCATTATATTCCTCAAAAAATCGCTCAAACCATTGATACAATAGGATTCTTCATTTTCTATTTAGGTAACTTTATCCAAAAACCCCCTCTTAAAACCAAGTATAAAAACACTATAAATTCCTTTTATACTCTATATTTCTCTTATTTTTGCTCCCTCCTTCTCTTAGGATAAATTAGGTAATTTTAAAGTCTATGAATTTTTTTCCATCTTTTTTCTCGCAAATTGTATGCTACGATGAATTTGTCAGTCAGACAGGCTGTCAAAAACAAATCGTGTGAAAACAAATTAAAACTTTATATAGGGGGACACACATCATGAAAAAACGTGTTTTATTATCTGTAGCTGCTGCAACAGCTCTTACTTTAGGAGTATCTTCTCTAGATGCACAAGCTGCAACAGTACAACCATCTAACGTAAAGGTTCAAAATATTCAGCATTCAAAAGTGATGATGAAACAAATGAGCCAACAAGAATTACAAGCATTCTTACAATCTATGGGAGTTGAATCATTAGCACAATGGCAACAAGGAAACTTCCAACCAAACTGCTTCATTCCTGGTCAACAACCTACTGAAAATGTTGTAACTGAGCAACCAACAGCTAAGCCAGAAACTCAAAAGCCAGTTGAACAAAAACCAGCCGAGCAAAAGCCTGCTGAAGAAGTTCAAAAACCAGAAGCTCAAAAGCCTGCTGAAAACAACAATACTCAAAAACCTGCTGAACAAAAACCTGCTGAGCAAAAGCCTGCTGAAGAAGCAAAATCTTTAAGTGAGTTCGAACAACGTGTTGTTGAATTAACAAACGCTGAGCGTGCAAAACAAGGCTTACCAGCACTAAAAATCGATACTGAATTAAGCAAAGTAGCACGTATTAAGTCTGAAGATATGCAAAAAAACAACTACTTTGATCATAACAGCCCTACATACGGATCTCCGTTTGATATGATGAAGAAATTTGGTATTTCTTATACATCTGCAGGTGAAAACATCGCTCAAGGCCAACGTACACCTGAAGAAGTAGTACAAGCTTGGATGAACAGCGCTGGACACCGTGCAAACATTTTAAATAACGGCTTCACTCACATCGGTGTTGGTTATGTAGAAAGCGGCAACTACTGGACACAACAATTTATTACGAAGTAAATAGATTAAAAGAGTCTTCTCATAATGAGAAGACTCTTTTTTAAGTTTCATAGCTTTCTATTATGTATGAATAGAAAATATATAACATAAACAACATAGATCCACAGCTTATTATACTAAGCAATACATAAAATCCCCACTCTAAGTTCAAAAACAATGAAAACAATATGCCCCATGCCATCACTTGAAAAATTCGTCTACTCACTAAACGAATTTTTTGTAATTTAATTGGATCTTTTTCTTTGCCTTTTATTTTCTTAAATTCTTTACTCAGCATAAAAAGAAACATACTAATCCCAATCGTTAATCCTGTTTGAAAGGATATCACCTTCCTAAAATTAATAAAGAGGATAAGCATATGAATAAACAACATAAATAACGTAATTTTCTTTATAAAGCCGCCTATAATACCATGCCCTCTTTCATTAAACTTAAATATATTATGTGAAATAATATACAAAAATCCATATGAAAAAATAATAAAACAGGGAATAAATGCTACAACAACTTGTTTACTCATAAACTCGTTTGGCTCACCATTTACATTCCAATGTACTGCCATACGATTTGGTAAATAGGGATAGAGAAATAGAGTAAGTAAAAGACAAGCGAAAAATATTCCAAGTACATACTTATATTTGATCAAGTGATTCTCACCTCTCTTTTCTCTTAACGGCTTCGCTTCTTTTAGAGAAATCCCTGCAAAAATCTACTTTTTTCAAGTTAAAACTTATACTTTATGCATTTTCTTTTTGAAATTCTTTTATTTTTTTATTTAACTTTGTAGGAAACGGCACATCAACTTCAATTGCTTCTTTCGTAATTGGATGCAAGAAATTTATCTTCATCGCATGCAATGCTTGACTGGACATATATTTTGTTTGTCCACCATATAATACATCCCCAACTAGTGGATTACCATTATGACTCATATGAACACGAATTTGATGTGTTCTACCCGTTTCTAATTGTAACGTTACGAAAGTCGTGTTTTGCTTCTTAAAATACTTTTCTACTTTATAATATGTGATAGCTTGGTCACCTTTTGGAGAAATACGACGCCTTGTAGCATGATGGCGATCCCTTCCGATAGCAGCATCAATCTTTCCTTGTTTCTTCTTTACTTTCCCTTCAACGAGCGCTGCGTACGTTCTTTTAATTTTTCTTTCCATTAATAGACGATCCATAATTGCACCAGCAATTCTATGCTTAGCAAACACGACACCACCTGTCGTATCTTTATCTAAACGATGAATATGACGCACCTTCGTCTCTAAACCTTGCATTTGAAAATGAAAAGCAACAAGATTTGCAAGCGTCCCGGTTCCACCTCTTTCAGCAGGGTGTGTGTCCATTTGCTCTGGTTTATTTACGATAAGTACGTGATCATCTTCGTATACTACATGTAATTCACCATATTCTGGATCTACACCGTACTCTTCCTCCGCAAACATATGGACTTGTAACTTATCGTTCTCTTTTAAAAGCTCATTCCATCTTCTTTGTTCCCCGTTAACCGTAACACCTTTTTCCATACGAAGCTGATGTAATAGCCTTTTCGGTATTTCCCATTCTACTTTTAATACCGATTCAATACTTATACCATTCCATTTAGCTGGAACGATAATTTCACACCATTCGCCCTTTTTCTTTGTTTCCATACTGTTTATCACCTTATTTCTATTGATTCTCTCATTGTAACGGAAAACACACTTTGATGCACTGTCAAAAATAGAGGACAGTCTTATAATAGACTGCCCCTCAAGCTCTAAGTCTTTTCATTTCTAATAATACTTCTTCAGCTTTTTGTTCATACGATAAATCTTTAAAGAAATCCGCCAACCTTTTATAATCATTGTAAGCATCTAATAAATCGTCCATCTTTTCTATTTTCATCACTTGTTGTTTTTGTTTCATTTTTACTGGATAGCGATAACCTGATACTTCTTGTATTTTGTAATACTCATCCTCTACTTGAACGACCTTTACAAGTTCTTCCTCTTCTGCATCCATCGTATACCCGTCAAATTCTCTAAGTAGTTCATAAATGATATGAGTCCATTCATCTTTTGGATAAAATCCTTTTTCTAACCGATAACCGACAATGCGATACATATGCCCATCGTTCTCGGCAAACTGTACTGTATCATTTAACTTAAACTTAAAATAACGAAACATTGCCTTCACCTACTTATTATGTAATGTTCTTATCACATACTATTTGCAAAATGTAGGCTTTGCTATTCATAAAAAATGCTCATCATATTGATGAGCATTTTTTACGATGCTTTTTCTCGTTTTTTTCGAAATGGTAACCACCAGTTCCAGTCTCCAAATAACTTCATTAAGCTTGGTACGAGCATAAGACGAATAATTGTTGCATCAAGAAATATTGCTAATGCAACGCCAAGACCCATCTGCTTTACTGGTAAAATATCAGTAAATGCGAATGCACCAGTTACAACAATCATTATTAAAGCAGCTGATGTAATGATTCTACTTGTTGAAACGAGCCCTTCTAACGTTGCTTGATCGTTATCTCCTGTTTCTTCATAGAGCTCATGAATACGTGAAATAAGAAATACTTCATAATCCATACTAAGCCCAAATACGAGGCCAAAAATGAAGATTGGTAAGACAAACAGAACCGGACTTGCTTCTAAACCGAAATGACCACCTTCAAATAACCAAACAACAATTCCAATGGTTGCACTTAAACTAAGTATATTCATAACAATTGCCTTAATTGGAATGAGTATAGATCGGAATGCAAATAATAATATAACAAAGGTCGATCCAAATATAACAGACATACCAATTACAACTTTATCTTTAATTTCATCTTCTAATTCTTGTTGAAACGTCGTCATTCCGCCTAGATAATACGTAACATCCGTTTCTTTATAGTTCTTTTTAAAGTCACGTACCCACTGTTTTGCAGTCTCTGTACGTGGTTTTGTTTTCAAAAAGATTTCTATCGTCGTCTTATTCTCTTGCGTGTATGCTTCAAATACAGGAGTTAGTTTCGCTGATTCTGGCGACTGCAATATTCCAACAACTTGATCTGCTTTCATTCCAGTTAACCCGTCGTATAAACTTCTTACTTCATGTACTTTCTTATCATCTTTTAACTTTCGAACGACTTCTTCTATCTTTTGTAGACTTTCTTTTTCTTTCATATCTTTTTTCGTCTCTACAACTAACGTAACATCAGCGTGTGTTTTGACAGTTTCATTAAATGCTTCTTCATACTTTTCATATGCAATCCTTGTATCACTCTTTTCGGGTAAAGCTTCAACACCAGGGAACTGCAAATTAGCTGTACGTAACGGTAATAAGCAAATAACAATAAATGTTGTAACAACAATAATCATTGCAATTGGATGTTTCATCACAAATTGTGCAAATTTACGCCATGCTTTTGCCGGCGTATGTGCTACTTGATTCTTTTTTAATATTCTTTTACCTATTAACGATAATAGTGCTGGAAGAAGTGTGAGTGAGAATAAAATGCTCATAATGACAACAATCATTCCGCTAATCGCGACAGATTGAATATAATCTATCTTAAAGAAAAACAAACCGGATAACCCAACAAATACGCATAATCCTGAAAATACAATCGCACGTCCTGCCGTTTGATATGTAATTGCTATCGCTTCTTTTACCGTTCGTTTAGCAACTTCCTCTCGAAAACGGTTCACAAATAATAGCGCAAAATCAATAGATAATGCAAGTCCAATCATCGGTGCAACGTTTAACACGAAAATAGATAGTTCTTTATCAACACCGATGAAATACAATATCCCCATCGTACTAATAACACTAAGCGCCCCATTCAAAATCGGTAAAATTGATGCCAAAAGACTACCAAACGAAAATAGTAATACAAGAAACGCAATTGGTAATCCAATCATTTCTGCTACTTTTAAATCATTTTGCGTTCTTTCATTAATCTCTTGATTAATTTTCGGAAATCCTGTAGGTGTTACTTTTAATGCTACATTACTTTCTTTCTCAATCTCATCAGCAAATTGTAATGTCTTTTCCATTCTTTCTTTATTTGTTTTCCCGGAAAATAAAATTGTCGCATAACCGATGTCATCTTGTAGCATTTCTTTATTTTGGATTGGGTGATGGAAAGATTCATAGCTCTCTTTCTCTTGAACATTCTTTACAATTTCATCTATTCGCTTTTTAAATTCCTCATGCGAAGCATCTTTATTTTTCTCAAAAACGAGCAGAAGCGTATCTTGAGACTTCTTAAAATCTTGATCTAAAATTTCTTTTGTTTTTTGATAGTCGCCTTCCGTTTGGAAACCGTCACCACCTAATACTCCCGGTAGCCTTGGAGCAAAAATCCCAAGTGCGATTGCGAGCAACAGTAACGCTACAATTACTGTATAACGAAACTGATACAAAAAGGCTCCTAACTTCCCCCACTTATCAACTTTATGTACGTTTGTCTTCACACATTTTCACCTACTTTAAATAATTCAATTGTCACTTATACTGTATCACATCTTGATATAAACAAAAAACGTCTGGAAAAACTATAATAATAGTTTTTCCAGACGTTTTTCTATCTCTCTTTATTAAGCCCTAATCTCTCAGTAAGTAAACGATGGTAGTAAATCGCGATAATTAACAAAATACCACCTACGCAGTAACCAGCTAAAATATCAGTTGGGTAATGTACATTTAAAATGACTCTACTTAATCCAATCGATAGAATTACTATACCCATCAAAATCGTTGTGACACATTTCCCAGCTACGCTTTTCAAATTAGCAGCAATGATATAAGTAAGAAATCCAAATGTCATAATCGATAGCATTGCATGTCCACTAGGAAAACTATATCCAAGTGCATCTAGCGCTTCATTTAATGACGGACGTTCTCTCTTTACAATCTCTTTTATCCCTTTATTCACAAGATGTGTTATTAAAATCCCCATTGGATATACAATCATCGCAGCATAATAACGCTTCTTCCAAAAAACAAGCAAACTTATAACGAGCGTAGTGACTATCCCAATTGCTGATCCCAATTTTGTAAAGTACGAGAAAAATATAAGAGAACTTTCCGTTTGTAGCCCTCTTACTAATCCACGGACAAATGTATCCATCACTGTAACGCCACCTGCATGTACGCGCCAAGCAACAATACCAAATACAGCAAATAACAAACCGATACACATTACCTCATACTGATGTAACTTCTTCTTCAAACGATTTCCTCCTACTATGAAAAAATGCGATTTCTACTTTAGAAACCGCATTTCCTTACTTATTTACCTTTTGTTTTTAGCTCTGTCCAGTAACGATCATAGTCTTTTAACTTATCGTCTACATCAACAAGCCATTCTGTACGATCTAACTCTTCTTTCGTTAAGAAAATCATGTGATTATCACGGTATTCTTTACTATGAAGAGGATGAGCTTTTTCATTTGGATTACTGTAACCAATTGACTCGTAGTTTTTCACACTTACTTTTTCATCTAGTAAGTAGTTCATAAATTTCTCAGCAAGCTCTTTATGTTTTGCACCTTTTGGAATTGCTAACGTATCAGCCCAAATTGTGCCGCCTTCTTTCGGTACAACATATTCTACATCTTTATTATCTTTTGCGATAAATGCTGCATCTCCAGACCAAACTGTTCCGATCCAAGCATCTTCTGTAATGAATTTTTGTTTAATGTTATCTGTATCAAATGCTAATAAGTTTGGAAGCAGCTTCTTTAAATCATCTGCTGCTGTCTTTAATTGTGCATCGTCTTTCGTACTGTTTGAGAACCCGTGCTTCTTAAGACCCACTCCTAATACTTCACGAGAATCGTTCAGTAACGTTACATGTCCTTTATATTTCTCATTCCATAAGTCCGCCCAGCTTGTAGGTGCTTCTTTCACATACTTTTTATTGTATGCAATCCCTGTTACACCCCAAGTGTACACTAAAGAATATTTATTCTCTGGATCAAACGCAGGTGTTTTGAAATTAGAAACCATATTTTCGATATTCGGGATATTCTTTTTATCTAACGGCGCTAATAAGTCCATTTTCGCCATTGTTTTAACCATGTAATCAGACGGCTGGATTAAGTCATACTTTGCGCCACCAGCTTGTAATTTCGCAAGCATTTCTTCATTACTTGCGTACTTGTCATAGTTAATTTTCACATTATATTTCTTTTCAAAATCTTTTAGCACTTGCTCATCAAAATTGTCAGCCCAGCTATAAATATTTAATTCTTCTTTCTTTTCACCACAACCAGCAAGCACACCAGCAACAAGGCTAAAGCCAATTGCTGCGCCAGCTATTCTTTTCATTAATTTCATCGGTTTATTACCCCCTTGTACTTTCTATATCGTTCGTATTATAAAGGAAGGTGTCCTCCAGAGTTTTCTTCACCATCTGCACCTTTGTTCCGGAAGATTTCAGATAGAACCATTAATCCTACGATAGCAACAATTAAAATTGTAGAAAGAGCATTAATTTCTGGTGATACTCCGCGCTTAACCATACTGTAAATGTATAGTGGCAATGTTGTTGATCCTGGTCCTGATACGAAGAAACTAATTACAAAATCATCAATTGATAATGTGAATGTTAATAATGCTGCCGAAATAACTCCCGGTGCAATTGCTGGGAACGTTACATAACGAAACGTTTGCCAAGGCGTTGCTCCTAGATCATTTGCAGCTTCTTCTAAGTCACGTCCCATACTTGAAAGACGCGCAGCTAAAATAACAACAACAAACGAAATACTAAATGTAATATGTGCAATAATAATCGTTGTTTGTCCAAGTTCCATTCCTAACTGACTGAAAAGAATTAGTAAAGATAATCCCATTAAAATATCAGGAATTAAAATTGGTAAATATACAAGGCCATTAATAGCCCCTTCGAAACGATATTTATAACGATGTAAAGCAATTGCAAAGAATACACCAAGTACCGTTGTCACAATCGTTGTTATAACTGCAATCGTAATACTATTTACAAATGCATCAATAACATCTTGTTTTTGAAATAAATCTGTATACCAATGGAATGTAAAACCTTCCCACTCCGCATTAATGCGAGAGTCGTTGAAAGAATAGACCATTAAAACCATCATTGGAAAATACAAGAATAACAAAATTAACCAAGAATAAGAAACTAAAAACTTCTTCATCTTTGCCTATTCCCCTCCGTTCTCATTATATTTATATACTTTCGTTGCACGATAATATAAGTAAATTAACAGAACAGAGAATAGAACAACGATAATCGATAACGCAGATCCAAACGGCCAGTCACGTGCACCTAAGAATTGATTTTGAATAACGTTTCCGATTAATGCTACTTTCGATCCGCCCATCACGTCTGATACAACAAACATTCCGATAGAAGAAACGAATACTAAAATAGAACCAGTCGCAATTCCTGACATCGTCATCGGCACTGTTATATTCCAAAATGCCTTTATTGGTGTTGCTCCTAAATCATAAGCCGCTTCTAGCTTACGCTTATCCAGCTGCTCAATTGCTGCATACACTGGTAAAATCATAAATGGTAATAAAGAATAGACCATTCCGAGTATTACAGAAGGAGTATTATATAATAAATTTAACGGTTCACTAATAATGCCAAGCTTTAATAACAACGTATTCACAAGACCTTGTGAACGTAAAATAACAATCCATGCGTATGAACGAACAAGAAAGTTAATCCAAAACGGGATCGTTGCCAATAATAAAAGAATAGAGCGGTATTTGCGGTCAACAATTGTAATTGTATACGCAAACGGATAACCAATTAATAAACATATTACTGTTGTAATAACTGCAATTTTAACAGTTTCCCATAACGTTCCTAAGTATAATGGATCAAACACACGGGATATATTCTCCAGCGTAAATTGCATTTCTACTGTCCCGTAAGCTCCGCGCTGCATGAAGGCGAATCCTAATACGAATACGAGCGGGATTAGGAAGAAAATTAACAGCCACGCGACTGTAGGTAGTGCGAGTAATTTCCCTTTTTTCAATTTAAGGTCACCTCGTCCTCTTGCTCCCAGCCTACATATACATTATCTCCAATGCTCCACTGTACTGCCTCTTCAGCAGTTTGATATGCCATTAGTAATTCTGATGTTTTCTCATCACGTACATAAAGCTTCTCCATATTTCCGACAAACTCGATATCTTCAATATGTCCAAGATGGTATTCTTTTAAAATTGACTCTTCAACCGAACGTACTTTTACATTTTCAGGGCGAATTGCTACATAGCCTTCCCCGTTTTTCACAATATTATTTTCACCGATGAATGTCGCAACGAACAATGTTTTCGGCTTATTGTAAATTTCTTTCGGTGTTCCGATTTGTTCGATATGTCCTTTATTCATAACTACAATACGATCGCTCATGCTCATTGCTTCTTCTTGATCGTGCGTTACGTATATGAACGTAATTCCTAAATTACGTTGTAAGTTTTTCAATTCACGTTGCAAGTCTTTTCGTAACTTAAAGTCAAGCGCTCCAAGTGGCTCATCTAATAGTAATACACGCGGATTATTTACAATCGCTCTTGCAATTGCAACACGCTGCTGTTGTCCACCAGAAAGCTTCGCAGGTTTACGATTACGGAACTCAAGTAACTGCGTTAAACGCATTGCCTCTTCAGCACGCTCTTTCTGCTCTGCTGCTGATACTTTCTGCATTTTCATACCAAAACAAATATTCTTCTCTACTGTCATATGTGGGAATAGTGCGTAATGTTGGAACACTAGGTTCATATGACGCTTATATGGCGGCAAATCGTTAATTCTTTCATCATCTAATAAAAGATTCCCTTTAGTTGGAGTTTCAAATCCTGCGATCATACGAAGTAACGTCGTTTTCCCGCAGCCACTCGGCCCTAAAATTGTTAAAAACTCTCCCTCTTTAATATCTAAAGAAAGAGGTGGGATAATCACTTGATTTCCAAAATGTTTTTCAACTGCTTCAACTTTAATAATCTTTTTCATTTTCCCGTCCTATCTACCTTAAATTTTAAATTTTTATATTCATGAATAAATATTTATGTTCTATAGACTATTTTTTGTTTCGATCCAAACAAAAATGGTTATTTAGCAAGCGTTCGTTTCTATTCTTTATGTAGTATGTTTGATTCATTTTCGCCTGATACATAACGTCGAACAGAAAAACCCCTTCCATTGCGAAGGGGCTATTATCATACGGCTACGCCTACTGATAAACACCATCATCATTTTAACAACTTTCGTATGAATTTTAAAGCACTTTTTGTAGAAGAGTAACGAATTTTCATGTCGAATGCTGTAGATTGGGCTAAAATGCTTTTATAATGTGAAAAAGTCCGAAAACTTTCTTTCCCATGATAACCCCCTAATCCACTACTTCCAACACCCCCAAAAGGTAAATATGGCGTAGCAAGGTGATAGACAACATCATTAATACAGCCTCCACCATATGAAATATTACTCGTCACTTTCTTTTGTACTTCTTTATCTTCAGAAAATACATATAACGCTAACGGCTTCGGATGTTGCTGGATTGTGCCAATTACATTTTCTATATTGTCGTACTCTATGATTGGTAAAATCGGACCAAAAATTTCATCTTCCATAACAGCATCTTGCCATGTAATATCCGCTAGTACTGTCGGTTCAATATGTAAAGTATCTTTCTCATAGTTTCCACCAATTACGACTTGACCATCTTGTAAGAATCCACATAATCGTTCAAAATGACGCTCACTTACAATACGCACGTAATTTTCATTTTGTAAAGGTTCTTTACTATACTGCTCTGTAATTTCATGTCGCAGTGCCTCAATTAGCTTTTCTTTCACGGAAGAATGCACGTACATATAATCAGGCGCTACACACGTCTGCCCTGCATTTAAAAACTTACCCCAAACAATTCTTCTTGCTGTCATCTCTATCTTTGCATCTTTATGTACAATACAAGGACTTTTCCCGCCAAGTTCTAAAGTGAGCGGCGTCAACTGTTTCGCTGCTGCTTCCATTACAACTTTTCCAACGCCAACACTACCAGTAAAGAAAATATAATCAAACGGTTCCTTCAGCAAAGATGTACTCTCTTCAACGCCACCTTCTACTACCGCTACAAGCTCTTCTGGGAATAATTCATCTAACATTCTCTTAAGCACTTTTGAAACGCTTGGCGTTAACTCTGACGGCTTTAAAACGATTGTATTTCCAGCTGCCAGTGCTCCTACAAGTGGTGCAATTGCTAATTGAAAAGGATAGTTCCACGGTGCAATAATAAGCGTCACACCATACGGTTCTGGCACTACTTTTCCTTTTGATCCAAAATGAGTAAGTGCTGTTCGAACTCGTTTCGGTTTACTCCACGATGACATATGTTTCAATTGAAAGGAAATTTCTTTTAATACATATCCAACTTCCGTTGTAAACGACTCGTGAACTGACTTATTTAAATCTAATTTCAATGCCTGAAATATTTCTTCTTCAAAACGCTGAATGCCTTCATAAAGCTTCTTCAAATTATTCTTTCTCATTTCGATGCTTCTCGTATGCCCTTTTAAAAAATATTCCTTTTGCCTACTTACAATAGAGGAAATACTCATTCACTCACCTTCTCCCACTATTTTTATCCAATTCTTTCATTATTTATATAAACTTCATATATAACAAATTTCTATTCTTAAGGTTACATTATATATGACTTTTTCAGCTATATAAAATTCATTGCTCACAAAAAAACTACCGAAAGAAAATCTCTCGGTAGTTTTACAGTATTAACGATATAAACGAACAGCACCTGCAGAATTATCATCAGCTTGTCCTACTACTTCAAATTTCAAACCAAGCTTCGGTAAAATACGTCCTGCATCTGGAATCTGTTGATTAATATACGTTTTAGAATCATCAAACTTCGGTACGCCTGCTAAGCCATCATACGTAAATGTTCCACGCGTTGGAG
Organism: Bacillus sp. RZ2MS9; assembly: GCF_001816185.2. Taxonomy (NCBI): domain Bacteria; kingdom Bacillati; phylum Bacillota; class Bacilli; order Caryophanales; family Bacillaceae; genus Bacillus; species Bacillus sp. RZ2MS9. The sequence continues at coordinate 1,333,563 of NZ_CP049978.1, read as the reverse complement.
ATACGACTTTCCAAGCTGGCGTTTTGTCGAATGAGAACGCTGCATCAGCGATTTGGAATCGTGTACTACTCTTAACTGTCGGTTTACCATTTAAAGTACCAACAATTGCTTCTGGATGAGAATCAACTACACCAAGGAAACCGTGTCCTGGATGCACACCAACCCAGTTATCTGTATAAGCTGAATCTGCATACCATACAACCATACCAGTGTTAAATACTGGACCGCGAGCAAATTTCAACGCGTTATCTGCCCCAGCATAGTTTCTCCACTCAACATAGTAGTTATGTTTTTTCTTCTCTGTTCCGTTAGATACAACGAAGCCATCTAATTTTAATTGTGGTGTACCTTCTGCGTCATCAGAGAATACTACTTTACCATCTACTGTTAATGAAGCATTATCAAGAGCGAATCCATTTAATGCTAAACCACCATCAGTAATGTAATCAAATGTTAATTTTACTTTCTTGCCTTTGAATTGACTTAAATCATATGATTTGTCAATCCATTTTCCATTTGTCGAATCTGCATTTCCACTATTTGCTTTCTCACCAAGTCTTTCAATTAACGTTTGTTTACCATCTTCTGTTACAGCGTGTACTTCAAGGAAATCATAACCTGCTTCAATCTCATATAATGACTTGAAATCAAATTTTGCATTCGTTGCATTTGTTAAATCGAACAACGGTGTTTCCATCTTCGTATGAAGATCGTCACCTTTTGTGCTGTAATAATATTGTTTACCAAATGCTGGCTCAATTGTTTTAACATCTTTATCTGGTAAGTTAACACGGATCATACCTGGTCTTGCTGATTTCGTAACACTTTGATCCAAATATGTCGCTAGACCGATACCTTTATTTAATTTCTCGTAATCTACTTCTACGATATTTGCCCAGTTACCACCGATTGTTTTTTGGAAAAACTCTTTATTTTGTGGTGAGAAACTCGTTGGCGTCGTTCCAGCGATTTTACCAGCCCAGCTTCCGCCACTCATAATAGACCAAGCTTCAATCGGCTCACCTTGACCACTATATTGTGTATCATACTCATCTGGAAGACCTAAATCGTGACCATATTCATGTGCGAATACACCAACTGCTCCATCTTCTGGTTCAATTGTGTAGTCGAATGCTGCCATCTTTCCACCCCAATATGGTACTTTCGCTTGTGTACCTTCAATTGGGAATGGCTTTGGTCCAACTGTCCAACGGTGCGACCAAATTGCATCATCGCCTAATTTACCACCGCCTGCTTCTTGTCCAACACCCGCATGAATAATCATTAAGTGATCGATTAAACCGTCTGGTTGATTTTTATTTCCATCACCATTTACATCGTATTGATCAAATTGGTCGAACTCTGATAAATCAATACCACTATCTACAGCTGCTTTTAATGCATCTTTTACTAAATCACGTGGCCCTTTTGGTCCTTTATTATCATGGCCGCCGCTAGCAGCATCTGCACCGTAATCAGCCGCCTTACCAGGAACTGTTAACCATTTTGTAACTGTTCCGTCCACTGTGTAACTACCACCAGATTGCTCTTCGTAATATTGTTTAAACGTTTCAATTTTACTTCCATCATCTAATGTGAATGGCTCGTTGCCGAATAACATTTTTTCATAATGTTCTTTATTAAAATCGTTAGAATACATATATCCAGGCTCTTTGTCGATATTATTATGTTTAAAGTCAGCGTACTCTACAAGTAAAACGAGTACTTTGTCTTTACGAACTTCACCGTTATAGTCTTTTTGTTTCGCTGGAGAAGTTGGTACTTTACCATTTAGACCGCCTTTAACTGGGCCTGTCGCTGCAGGTGTGCCTGTTGCTGGTTGATTTAATTTTTCTTTCGTGTCTGCTTTCGCATCTTTCACTTTCTTTAAAAAGTCGGATGCATCTTTCGTAAGTTGGTCCCCATTCGCTGCTTCTTTCCCAGGATTTTCACCCTTTTTGTTCTCTACATACTTTTCGACTGCTTTCTTTGTTTCTGTCTCTGAAGCCTTCGAATCAATTACCCCACGTTTTTTTAATGCATCTGCTAAACGTTCTTCCGGAATTAAATGATCATCCACTGGGCTCGTAGCTGTTTTATTCACAGGCGTTTCAGCATATGCAGATTGAGTGCCAGCTCCGAATGAAAGGCCTAATACAGCTGTCAATGCGATTGATGACAAAACTTTGAACGGTTTCTTGTTCATCCCTTATTTCCTCCCCTAATAAATAATATGTATTACAAATTAAATTTTATTAAAAATTCAATATTTTTTCAATATTTAGTCATATTATGTAATGTTTTTAATATATTTGTAAAAATTTCATAGTTAGCATACGAATATATCACAATTCAACAATGTTTTCTGAAAATATTGAAAGTTTTTATCGAACAATTTATAATTTCCATAGAGGGAGTTTAATGGGGATTTTATCTTTGTTTCATCTACACAATATTTGATAATTCACTATATAAAACACAAAATCGGATTTCATTATCATGTATTCTGTAGCAGCAATTATGACCGATAATTAGGGAGGAATTACATTTGTACAAAGATAAGACAGACGCACTGGATCAAGAATGGATTGATTTAATACTTGAAGCTCTAGATGCTGGTATCGCCATGCAAGACATCGAGCAATTTTTCCAACGTATGAAGCCATCCAGTCAGGCTCAATAGGTTTGTTCTTTTTAACGAAGTTTATGTTATAATAATGACATCATAAGACAACTACATATTGATAGAAAGGTGCGCAAATATGATTGGAGAACGTATAAAACGCCTTCGTTTACAAAAAGGGATTTCATTAACTGAACTTGCCGAAAAAGCTGGCGTTGCTAAATCTTACATTAGTTCTATAGAACGAAATTTACAAAAAAACCCTTCCATTCAGTTTCTTGAAAAGATCGCAGCAGTTCTACAAATTCCAGTTGATACTTTACTTCATGATGAAACAACAAAGGAAACTAACCTAGACTCCGAATGGACACAACTCGTTAAAGATGCAATGAACTCTGGTGTCTCCAAAGAACAATTTCGTGAATTTCTTGAATTTACAAAGTGGAAGCAAAATCAAAAATAATAATAGAAAGAAGTGCTTACAACCAGCACTTCTTTTTCTTTATAAAAAAAAAGCGGGAATACCCGCTTTTTTTATTATTTTTCTTCCCCAGCTTCTTGGTTAGCATTGAATGTCCATTCTAAATTCAATGTATCACCTTGGAAGATATTTTGGTCTTTTCCATCATCTACAAATTCAAATTGTACCCATAGATAATCCTCTGTACCAGCTGCTAATCCACCCTTTTCTCCCCACTCAGGAGCAAAGATATCTTTAGCTAAAAGATCTGGATCAACTTTTTGTAAGTCTGCTAAAGTTGTTTCGTATACAGGCTCACTTTGTTTATCCCAGTTCCAAAGGAATTTTACTTTAACGTGCTTACCAAAGTCTTCACCAGCATTATCACCTTTTGCATCTTTAACAGTATACTTTGTTGCTAATTTAACGTCTTTAATAGTTAACGAACCGCTGTTTTGTAATAAGAACTCTTTCTTAACAGAATCCCCTGGTTTTAAATCTTTAATATCTACAAGCGTCTTAGGGTTTAATGTAAGGTCTAACGTCCCAGCTGCAAATGTATTGTTTGATACTTCTTTATCGCTAAAGAATGCAAATGTTCCTCCACCAATTAAAGCTAACCCCAATGCTGCTGATGCAACTCCCATACCTAATTTCTTTTTCAGACTCACAATCAATTCCCCCTAGCTTTTTTTTATATTTTTATCACTTATTTTTCAATAAGAGATGTAAAGAAAACTATATTAGCTTAGCTAATATGCGTTCTTTTTTAAAAACCTTATGTTCATTATAACGAACAACCCTATATAAACACAACACATATTTATTAATATTTTCAGTTATTTTTATTTCTCAATATCATTTAGACTTTTCAGAAAAAAACAATGATAATTTATAACTTTTTTCACACTCAAATCATTTAATACTATAAGAAAAAAGAAAAACAAAGAGGTGAGGGCTAACGTTCCCTCACACTCGTATAAATATTACTAGTCTTGCTTATTCGTTCACTCTCTCTTACACCACATTCTTGTTTTCCGGCTGTTTCACTAAAGCAGTTACTCCGCTTTCTTTTGCTCTTCTAGCTTTTTCTGTTCTTCGGCTTTCTTCTGTTCTTCTACTTTCTTCTGTTCTTCGGCTTTCTTCTGTTCTTCTACTTTCTTCTGTTCCTCTGCTTTCTTCTGTTCTTCTACTTTCTTCTGTTCTTCTACTTTCTTCTGTTCTTCGGCTTTCTTCTGTTCTTCTACTTTCTTCTGTTCTTCGGCTTTCTTCTGTTCTTCTACTTTCTTCTGTTCTTCGGCTTTCTTTTGTCCTTCCGCTTCAATTGCAACGTTTAATTGTTGCTGAAGAGCCTGAATTTGCTCATCAATAGCTTTCAAGCTAATTTCTTTCTCAATATAGTCACGCTTCTCTTTGATACTGCGGAAGCCTTCATTTACATATATGGACACTTGCTGCATCGACTCATCTTTATTTACCTTTAATTCTTCTTGTATTTGATTGTAAGGAGCTTCTATTTCAGTATATACATTTTGCAGGGCTTCCTTCTCAGCAACAATTTTCTCACGCCCTTGTTGCCATACAGAAATCGCCTGTTTTATTTCTTCAATAGAAGTTGCTTTCGATTTTCCCTTCATCGTTCCATACTCACGCTCAATAAGCTGTTTATGTTTCTCAGATTGCTCTTTTAACGTATTAACTGTTTTCGGAAATATAATTGCTGTAGAAAGCGTCGCTTCTACTTTCGTTTCATGAATGAACGCCGCTTCTGTATGCGTCATAATTTGAGATCCTAAATAAAACGTAATAGAACACATACACGGCAATATAAGCATCTTTTTAAAATTACGCGGTCTTTTCAGCATCTTAATCTCTCCCATCGAACATTACGTTCTTTATACAGAACATTATCTATATTATAGTAAAGAACTATTAAAATTGATAGACAAATACTAGAAAAATAGAAAAAGGGCTATCCATGTGATAGCCCTTTTTCTTATTATCTTTCTTCACCTGCTGTTTGTTGTGCATCAAACGTCCAATTTAATTGTAACTTATCGCCTTGGAATTGATTTTGATCTTTTCCATTATCAACGAACTCAAATTTCACTTTGAATTTATCAGATTTACCTGCTGAAATACCTTTTTCATCCCAGAACCAAGCCGATAAATCATTATCTACAGCTGTAAGTGTGTCACCTTTTAATTTATCTAAAGTAGTTTGTTTCACAATTGTCTCATGCTTATCTACATTTTTTAAGAATGTTACTTTAATATGTTTACCAAAATCATCTTTATTGTCTTTCTTTACATCTTCTACATTATAATCTGTTTTCAGTAGAACCTTTTTAATATTTAAAGAGCCTTTATTTTCTAGTTTAAATTCTTTTTCAATTGTATCCCCAGGTTTTAAATTCGATACGTTAACAACTGTTGATGGATTTAATGCTAAATCCAGTGTTCCAGCCGCAAATGTATTATTTGACACTTCTTTATCACTGAAAAATGCAAATGTTCCTCCACCAACTAAAGCTGCTCCTAATACTGCTGATGTAATACCCATTCCTAATTTTTTCTTTAAAGTCATGTCCATATCCCCTTAATATATATTTGTTAACTTCCTAAACGGAAAGTATAACCAAACGAACTAGACGGATTGTTCTACTTTTTTATCTTTCTTTTCTCCGTCAATGCTACGAATAGCACCAAAAATAGAAATCGCGGAATACCCAAGTAAAAAGACTCCTGGAATAATAAGAAGCAATGCTGCTCCCGCTTTTGAATTCGCATAATTCAGTAAATAACCAACATACGGAACTGTAATATCTGCATACTTTCCAACTACATTTTCTGCAAGTACTGGCTCTAAATCTGGTCCGTTGTTGTTATCCCCTTTTGTTTCATACATTACTTTTCCATTTGTATCTTTCACACCGATAATACGGTGAGTGATAATTTTTTGATCTTTCTCTTTAAAGGTAATAACATCACCTTTTTGATATTTAGAACCATCTTTGTTTGGTTCTATTGCAATGATTGATCCTGTTAAAAACGTCGGCTCCATTGATCCTGAAAGAACGCTCTTAAATTGATATCCCATCACTGTCGGATCACCACCGCTTGCTTTTGAAGAAATAACTACAAAAGCTAAAAAAACCATCAATGCAAATAAAACAAATGAGATCGCGTTGCTAATTATCTTCCATATTAATTTCATCGTCTCTCTCCCTCTCCGTTGTTTTATATTATTTGAAGTATCCAATATCCACTTTGTTCTTTAACAAGAACACAAGTAAATGATATAACGAACTTTAAGTTATTGCAATAAGAAAATTTACAATTATTAGTTATTTGAAATACAGAAAAAAGACTGTGCCAAAATTTTACACAGTCTTTTTATTAGTAATTTATTTACCTTCTGATTTCATTCCTTTTGTATTTCGGCGCAACACTACATATAAAATTGCTCCAAATAATATAATCGCACCTATCCCAACACTTATTACTTTCACATTTGAGTCTTTTACTTCAGGCATAGTTGTATCTTTTTTAGGCATCGTAAAAGTGACATCTTCTGTTGAAAGAACATTTACCGTCGCAATTGTTTGATTATTTTTCGTAATATCAACTGCACCAACTACCTCACCACGATGTATTCCTTTATGATATAAAGATTCTTTATCTAATGAAGCCGCCCGGAAAATAGTTTTCACATTTTTCCCTTCATCTTTCTTAAGCATAAGCTCCGCACTTTGTTCCAACTCAGAATTAACATCTTTATTTAAATATGTTGTTTTTTGATGCCAATTATGTTTATCAAGCACCATTTGCTTCGTAAATTGACCGAAAGAATATTCCGCCATCTGCTTCAAATCTTCATAAATTTCAGGTCTTTGAGAAGCCATTACTACGCTTATAATACGATTTCCATCTTTCTCATTTAATAAAACAAGTGTATTACGTGCTTCATTCGTAAACCCTGTCTTACCGCCAATGCTATATGGATTTTCAAAAAAATTAGATTTATTAAAAATAGACACCGTCTGCCTAGACGTCGTAACTGTCGTTCTTTTCGTATTCATCGCTTGTAAAATTTCAGGATACTTTTGCACACCCTTCGTAATCATAGCCATATCATACGGCGTCGTATAATGGTTCGGATCATGCAATCCATTCGGTGTTACAAAGTGGCTATCTTTCGCCCCTAATTGCTTCGCTTTCTCATTCATCATATTAGCGAAATTCTCAACACTCCCGCCAATCCGCTCCGCAATCGCATACGACACATCATTCGCACTCAGCACCATTAAAATCATAAGCGCAGTATTTCTATTAATTGTCTCTCCAGGTTGAAACTCAATTTGATAATTACTCTTCTCTTGATCTAATGCTAATTGTGAAAATGTAAATTGATCCTCTGGCTTTGTATGCTCCATGAGTAAAATCGCTGTTAACACCTTCGTCGTACTAGCAGGATATGCTCGGTGATATGCGTTTTTATCATACAAAACATCTCCTGTTTTTGCATCAATTGTCGTTGCAAACTGACTAAAAACATTCGGTCCTTCCGCAGGTGGTGGTGCAACTTGTTCTGGATTTACTCCAATATTCGTCTCAGCACGCAATGTTATGGGCGTCAAAAAAAACGAACAAATAACTGTAATAAAAACCAAAATTTTCTTAAAATTTACCATATGACTCTCCCTTTTCCATTTACTCCTTAACAAAATAATAAATCTACCAATCATATGTAATTTGTATTATATTGGAAGAATTTTCACTATTTTTTACTATATCATACTTTTACGATAAAGAACATAAATATACAATAAAAATAAGAAGGAATTACTCTTTCTTATCCTTCTCATCAATCAACGAATCTATTAACTTTTGACTAGCTTCCTCGGGCGTAATCTCATCTGTTATTCCCATAAACGACCAACCTTTAGAATCAACCCACTCAACAAACTCTTGTAAAAATTCATCATGTGTAACATCCACATCAAGAATCGATCCATTAATCGAAATCGTTCTATTTTTAGACACGCGCATCTTGAACGTTTTTCTTACCATTACAACTTTTCTCCCTCTACTTCTGAATATTTATAAAGTGACACTTTCATCAACCCTCACGAATCGGACTTTTACGGGCATTCCGACCCGAACCTAACTTCTTTACTTTTGCTGAATTTCGAGGTAAGGGATCTTACTGCCCGCAAATAGCGAGATAAAATAATCATGTATCTCTGTTATACATGATTTTCAGTAAATTGTAAAAAGGATATATTGGCCAATTGGCATATGGAAACTGAAAATCTATCATTCTGCAAAAATATCAAATGATATGTAATTGTTCATAAATGACTAAATAGATTCACATAAAAATAAAACAACTTACATTTTACCACACCAAATACAAATGACTTTCTTACAATGGAATGGAGTATACTAGAAGAAAACTTAAAATGAGGAGGAACCTCATGACGCGTTGTACGTATTGTAAAACGAAGTGGACAATAAAAGATGTATGGGCAATACTCGTGACATTTGAAAAGGATTGTCCGTATTGTTTTATGAGACAATATCTATCAAAGAAAACGGTGAACGCTATGCCAGAACTTATAAGCTTACCTTTACATTTCTTACTCCCTTTTCTTGTTGATTTGAGTGCTGAAGGTCCTTTGGATTGGTATCGTAAATAATATAACCACTACATCCAAAGACTACTTTCTACTGAATTCGCTTCTCATCATTATTCCTTCATACATTACTAGCATAATCGCTTATACTTTCCCTTTTGAAGATTCTGTAGCTCAGCAGGAAGAGCGTCCCCTGAACAAGGTTTATCAATTATGACTTTAATAAACGATGATATATGCATACTGTTAAGCATAAAAAATTAGCATTAAGTTCCACTCAAATATTAATTGAAACCCAACACTCCATTTAATCTGTAATCTAGAATACAAGCAGTGTTTTTTATTATGCATTTTTGCATACAGTATTATTTTCTCTTGTAAATAGATAATAATGTTATATAATAAAACCAACGTTTTACCAATAAAAGGTAATAAGAAGTAGTGGAATAAGTAAATAACCAAAGCGTATTAACAGATTTGTTCTATGTAAATCATGATACATATATGGAATCAAAACTATGAAATTTTATGTAGTGATTAGATTACTACAAGATGAAAGATTCATAGCGAATACACTTAAGGAAAAAACGTTCCATTAGATTAATGTGATATCTATCGAACGAATTGAGAGTATACTTAGGGGGAATTTCAAGTGAAAACATTTGGTAAAGTATTATTAACTGGCGCATTAGCTTTAGGCGGTTTAACGGTTATGAACATTGAAACACCGAAGGCACATGCTGACGGAGCAAGCGAGTTCTGTCGTTATATTTGTGGTCCTAGCGAAACGTTGAATGGCTTCACAATTCAATTACACGCTACAGAGTACAGCTACGGCCAAAATATGATTGCAAAAATCACAAATGATAGAGCTGAAGATGTGCGCTATCGTGTAACTATTGAAAAGAAATGGGCAAGTGGCTGGGGTTACTATGAAACTGACTTCAATTTCGGCTCCGAATTACCAGCTGGAACAAACGAAGAATTTTACAATACAACTGGTTGGGGTGGACAACTTTCAGAAAACGGGGAATATCGTTACAAAGTTAAAATTACAAATGCTGACGGTTCTGTAGATACAATTTATACAGCTTCAATGACACTTACAGGCAGATAGCTCATGAACGAGCTCCATTATTTATACTTGTATTTTTGATGATTTCATTGATAATTGCGGTGATATTATTATTAAAATAAGCTCTTCGGGGCTTATTTTTTTATATACAAATTGGAATAATAATAGTCAGAAAATTAAATCTTTACACTATTAAAGTTTGTTGCTATTATAGGAATACATCAAATGTTACAATATTCAACAGATTATACAAATCCTCCAACTACACGAATGAAATGAAAACACATTGCTGATGGTAACATTTATAGTTGGGATCCCGTAGCTCAGCAGGGAGAGCGCCACCTTGACAGGGTGGAGGTCGTGAGTTCGAGCCTCTCCGGGGTCATATCCTTTTGTATCAACTGTTGATAATTTCATATTTTGACCAAAACTAACGGTGAGTACCGCTCAAGTTTTGATTGAAACTCCTCCTTTAACTCTAAATGAGAATGAAGGAGGTTTTTTTATGTCTTTAACATACTTCACTGAAAAAGAAATCGTAAAAAAACGACAACCCCACAAACGAAAAACTAGCAAAATTTCAAAAGAAGATTCTGTTGAACGTGTATTTGAAAGATTTGTTGATAGCAAAGTAAAACAGAATTTACGCCCCAAATCATTGAATCAATTCCTTCTTATGTTTAATAGTATAAAAGCATTTCATGAAACACAAAATGCTCAAACATTTTATATGACCGACATTACAACAAACTTCATTTCCGACTGGGTCTACTGGTTAAAAAATGAATATGTACGTTTTGATGGTCATGCTTACGTGCCTGAAAGTGCTCAAACTATTGGATTAGCGGACGAAACAATTTCCAGTAGAATCAAGCGTTTGAAAACATTCATCAATTGGTGTTTACGTCAAGAAATTATCAGCAAAAATCCATTTAATAAATTCGAAGGATTCCGTAAAGATAACACGCAAATTGATATTCTCTCAGTTGATGAATTGAACAACTTACTGAAAGTGGCGAAATCGTACTCCAATAAAAGTTTCAAACATTTTCGTGATTACGTATTGTTACACCTTCTCGTTGATGGCATGTTTCGTATAACCGAAGCGTTGTTGTTATCGCCATCAGATATTGACCATACAAATCGAGCGGTAATTATTCAATCCAATAATGCCAAATCACGCAAAACCCGTACTGTACCATTATCAAATAAAACCTATCGCCTACTGATGCAATTGCTAGAAGAAAATGAAGCGTTTGAAGATGATGTTGATGATTTAATTTTTTTATCATTGAGCGGTCGTATGCTAAGTAAAAACAATGTGTTACGTGATATGCGGAAGTACGCCATTGAAGCAAAAATAAAAAAACGCTTCTATTTACATTTGATACGTCATTCAGCGGCTACTCATTATTTATCATCTTCTGGTGACGTTGAATCATTGCGGAAAATCCTTGGACATGCTGACTTACGAACAGTGCTCATATATAGTCATTTAGCAGATACCACTGTTCAAGAAAAACATGCTATTCATGGATTTTTTGGAAGTGAAAATGTAATCAATCGTAAACGAAATAATAGAAGGAAATAAAAATAAAACCGTCTACTCCCCCACCGACCAAAGTTTGGGATTAAACGGTTCAGCACAAATCCGAGAAGGACTTGCTTATTTAATTGTAGCAAAGTTTCTTCTCCATGAAAAGGAGAATACTCATGTGTATTAAAAGCGATATTAATTACATTCAGAAACGTTTGCTTGAACGATTGAACGTAAAAAACCGATCCACCTTGTTTACTATTATCGAGGCAATTTCACAACAAGCGTACGCAAAAGGCTCATTCGTAGTGTCACAAAAAAATTCTACACTTGCAATTAAATGTGATGTGACCGCTTCTACTATTTCACGCAACCTAAAGAAGATTAAGGACAAATGTGCTGATTTAATTCAAATCGAACAAAATCGTAATGTAACGGAACAATTCGCTTCACTAGTATTTACGCTGATTCCACAAGTTACTCGTGAAGAAAATTCACAGTTAAATGATGAATGTCAAACGGATATGTCAAACGGTGAACAAACGGAGCAACGCAATGATGATATGGAATGCCATGATATTGCTGAATCATCTTCTAGTTGTTTTTCTAATCATTCCATAGTTTATTCTTCTAATCATAATAAAGTTATAGATACTAGTATTGTTAAACAAGAGGACGTTATACAAAACGATATAATACATGATGAATATGTGTATGCACGTAAAAATGGAATCAGTAGGAAATTGTTCTTAAAGGTGATTGATGGAATTAAAAACAAACGTGGAATCAATAGTTTGCGGGCTTATATCCGTGGAGCAATCAATAATGTAATACATCATATTTCATTCCGTCGTGGAGAAAAAACATATGACAATCCCATGAATCAATTTTTTTATGAATGGCTGCAAGAATGATATACGCTCATTTTTGACCATATCTAACGATATTTAAGGATATTTTATTGAATATTAATATTCAACGAACAGTCGTTTGAATGACGGTATTTCCTGTATGTGGTAAAAATGATGTATGCCATATAAGGGGTGATATGTATGCCATCTGATGAAGAATATGAAAATATGACAATTGCTGATGGTTTGAAAGAATATAGTAAACTCATGAAGATGTTTAAAAAGCGTGGTGCTACGAGGACAAATAATTTTATAGGAGACATTGGAGAATCGGTGACAATTGAACATTACAATAATGCTGATGAATTGCCTAATTTACGTTTAATGGAAATAGGAGCAAAGAACATAGATGCCATTAGTGATACCGATGAACGTTATAGTATAAAAGCCACACGTACCAATATGACGAGTGTATTCAATGGATTGAATGACCCTGACTCTAATATGCCACAAGAACAATTATTCGAGTACGTTGTCATTGTGTTGTTTGAAAAAGATATGATTCTTAAAGCGATATATGAATTGAATTGGGAAGCATTTATGTCATTGAAGAAATGGAACACATCGAAACGTGCCTATTTTTTAACCGTTAGCAACGCATTAAAGCGTAAATCCAAAATAATATATGAACGATAACATACATAACCAAAAAAAAAAATGACCACTCACCAAATAAATGATGAGTGGTTGTAGCGAAATCAACTTTGGATTTCGTCAAACAATTACTGCGAATCTAACCAGTTTGGAATACCGATATGAATTGCACTGTTTGGGAAGGCAAACAAATGCAACTTATAATACTATTATAGGGAATGGATCGGGTTTGTAAGGAAGCCACATAAAAAAAGATAGAACTTTTTTCATATGTTTGCTTTACAATTCAGATGTTTACACTACAATAGCATTGTGAAACAAAATTGACCTTTGAAAATCTAATAAAATGCTGATTTTACTCATAAAAAAAATAGGAGCCGAGAAATCGACTCCTAATATATTACTTCATTTTTAAGCATACGATAGCATCTTTATTTAATACTTTTCCATCCATATATGCGTCTAATACGATTGTATTTGTACCACGTAAAGCATTTGCAGTATCGTTATCAATGTATTTTAATGTTTGACCTTTTTTAGTCATTGTAGCATAACCTTCACCAAGGTTCGCAAATACTACCGCACGATTACCAGTAGCCATCGCTGGCATTACTTCACTGATTAAAACAGGTTGTCCAAATAATCGGTAAGTTACACCAGTTTCAGCGACGTCCTTAACCAAATGATAATGACCGTTGTTGTCTTTCATTTTTGCGATTTCGTTGAATACTTGACGGTTTACAATGAATACTGCACCTTTAACATAATCAGGGTGAATTGAGTTGTTTAATGTTAATAATTCGTCAAGTGTGATACCAGTAGACGAAACAGTAGTGATATCTGGAACTGTTACATCATTTAAGATGCCTTCAAATTCGCCTTTTGTTTTGTCACCAATTAAAATTGCTGCGTCAACTGTTAAACCTAAACGACGAGTTAATAATTTTGTAGAATATCCAACAACATCAATACCAGAATCATTGATTAATTGTTGAGATAATTCAATTGCAGTACCAACACGTTTTTGTTCAAGTGTGATTTTATCCATTGTGTAATCAGATAAATTGATATTTTGACCTTCACCGAACCAACCTGCTGTACCAATTGATTTTTCACGTAAAACTTCTAATTTCCCTGAAACAGGTGAAAAATTTTGTGTGCGACCGAATAATGGAGCAAATTCACCTAATTTTTCTACAATGTAATCTGAAATTGTTGATGGAATTGTTAAAGAACCAGGAGTTGCTCCAGTTGTTATTGAACGAACTTCTTCGCCATCTTCACGACGTAAAAATTGTTCAAGTCCTCGTTTTTCTTTTTCAAAAGCATTTAATTGATTTGTCATAATAGTTTCCTCTTTTCTTTGTGATAAGTTTCTTGATTCAACAGATTCGATCTGCTCTTTAATTTTTTGAACTTCATTTAAAATCGCTTCTTGGCGTAATTGCTCAGAAGGAGTGAATGAACGTTGTTCAGTTGTTTTTGATTGCTCGATTTCGTTCGCTTCGAAAAGCAATTCTTGCTTGCGTTCTTTGAGTTGTTTAAGATTCATATTTTCTAAGTTCATAATTTTCTGATTCCTTTCTTCGAGATAAGGCACTTCAACATCCTGACGAATATCATTTGACCGTGCTTCGATTGTGCTATCTTCATACGCTGGGTCGGAAACGATTGAGCATTCGTACAATGCTAAGTCGGTGATGGAACGTTGATTGATTCCTTTTTCTTTCGTCCATACATCATCGAGAACTATCATTCCAAAGGACATATTGCTCAAAGTCCCTCGTTTGATAGAAGCGTGAATATGTTCCGAAAGTTTACTAGGAACAAGATTGGCTTCCATTTCTAAACCTCTTGATGTCTCTTTAAGTTTCAAAGTCTCATCTTTTGTACGAGCCAATAACATGTTTTTGTCATGCTCGTTTAAGAGTTTTACATCTTTAGCACGTTGTAACGCACGAGCAAATACGTTTGGCATTACACGTTCGATAAATGGTTTACCGTGTTTGTCGTATAACGTTTGTGACCAAGCACCGCTTTTATTGACCAGACCACGCACAAATAACCCATCAGATGATTCGTTAACCTCTGACAGGCTGAAACTTCGTTGTTCAATTTTTTCATTCATGTGCTACATCAGTTCCTTTCTCTTGATTCAATGTGCCACCGTCCATATTTGGAACTTTCCATTCATTTGTTTCGGGATTATATAAAGCATGTTGTAATCCAAACACAAATGAATCGTTTTTAATTTTTGGTAAATCCAATTTTGCACGGGCTTCATTGATTGTTAATAATCCTTTTTCTAATCCTAAAGCAATTGATTCTGTGCGTTCCTTTTCGGTAGCACGTAACAATTCGCTCGTGTCAAAACGGAAATAATAACCTTGTAATTTTTCTTTTTCCGTTAATAGTTCCTTATTAAGTACTTTTTCAATATCAACTAAAATGGGAGCAATCGTATGTTTTAAGAAGTGCAAACTGTTTTGTCCTACAGTGTTGTATTTATTAGCCTTTGTACTAATCAGCGATTCTGGAACACCGAATAGAGTACAAATTTTTGAATCAGTTCTACTCATCGTTTCATTCATTTGAATTTCATTAGGATTCATTGAAATTTTGTCAAAAGACATACCTTCTTCTAAAACAACTGTTTTGGCAGAATTCTTAACACCGCCATATAACTTAGCCCAAGCATTTCTTAAACTATCAATTCCCGCTTGAGATAAACGAGCAGTTGTTTTTAAAATACCAAGTGGTAAAGCTCCACGTTCATAAATGCCATTTGTATATTCGATTTCAGCAAGTGCTTGCTTGAACAATTTATCTCCATGTTTCAGAAGACCTTCGCCTTCAAAATCGTTAACTGGAATGTTTATTACACGTAATAGTTCATCAGGATGAAATATTTTGCGTTCATTTGTCCCAACATGTTGACCTGTAAAAGTGGTCAATTGGTATTCCGCATTTGTGTATTTGATGCCGTCGTGATATTTGTTTACAATCGCTACATCTTTTGCTGATAAATAATTCAATTCTTTTAGCGATTTCATCGGTTCACCAAGAACTGTTTTTACGTCATAACGCTTGTATAAGAATGCTTGTCCGTATAACAAATAATCCTTAACCAAACCTTTCATAAACGTTTCATTTTCATCATTTAACAGAAATACACGTTTATCTTCTAAAACTTTTTCAATTGATCCGTCCGCATTTTCTTTGTGTAAATTAATCGGTAAACCAGAAACCGTTTTTACGGTTAAATTTAAACACGCTGAAGCGGTTGGAATTTGTGTTACTGTTTTTTCATTAACGACCATTCCACCAAATGAACTGTTCGGTGTGATTTCAACGCCACCGATAGTTAGTTTCTCTTCAGTATTACGTTTTTCAAATAAGTTTAAAAATGCCATGATGTCATATCCTTTCATGTAAAATAAAAAAGACGCAACACTGAGTTACGCCTACGTTAAAAATTCAATTGCTTTATCGTGCCAACAAAACGGTAAAATTGTTGACACTAAGAGCTATCGAAAAGAAAATATTATATTGAATCCGAAAAGTAGTAACAAAAATGGAATGTTACCACTTCTCGATAGTGCAATTTCCGTTGCACTAATTATCACCGCCGAGGAGAATGTCGCATGGGATTACGATAAAGTGCGACGATGATAATTGCTACAACGGAAATCATTCAAATTCATTCCAATATTTTTTAACCCACGATAATGAAATTGACGGTTGATTTTGCTTTCGCAATCGTCGGTTAATTCTCTTTAGCACTTCTTTTTGTTTTAATTTGTGTTCATTGCCTTTGTTATCGTAATACCTAAATAATTTTGCTTCTGTCAGTTCCCATTTGCGTAATAGTTTAAAATATTCTTTTTCGCCAATGAGACCAATTAATGACTTATCTAATATTGCCATGTGTACAACTCCTTTATAAAAAATATCCCGTCTTCGTGCGATAAAGACGGGACGAAAAAATCAAAATGTCAAAAGAAAAATGTGAAGGTCATACTCAGTAACCCTCTTAATACATATATATGCTAATCGGTAGAATATAAAGAGCAAAACGCAAAAAAACGAAAGGTTTTTTATATTTATTCTTGAACAAATACATCCCAATATTCTTGGATTTTCCCCAAAGCGTTTGTATCTTTTTTCAATTTACAAAACATCGCTTTAACATATAAATACCTTTCGTAAGACACACCTGTATGTGGTTCATAATCCAGTAAATATTTCAGTGGTTCATAAACTTTTGAGAAAAATATCGTTTTAATGAAATTATCAATTTTTAATTCATGGTAATCATACGTTTTGAGAAATTCTTCGGTCAAATACGGTTTCAACTGTTTTAGAATCTTTTCGTCTTGTGGTGTCATGATAAATCCAACTCTTCATTATTCGTTGACTCTTGGAGCATACGTCTTGTCGATGCTGAGAGGTTCAATTCTTTCATTAGTTCGATAGATTTTTGTGTTGTGGTTGCCCATAATTTATACGCTGGATTTTCTTTCCTACCGTGTAAACCATCAACAAATGTTCCATGTTCATCAATTTCCAACTGGCATTCCTTAATAGTCCCTAATGCAAATGCTAGATTGGTTAAATGTGCTTCATCGAATGTATTTGATGTACCAAGTTTTTGTAGTTCTTCTACGATTATCTTGTAGTATTTCTTTGCATGTTTATTTAAATGCTTTGGTGGATTTATTTTAATTGGTTCAAATGTATCATTGAAATCCATAGTCTCATCCATCAGTGCTGCTAATTTTAATGGTGTTCGTTCATTACGTGCGGTTGTTCTCGGGTCTTGCATTTTTATCTGCTCCTTTTACATTAATTTCAAGAAAAACAATTTTGGGAAATGTGAGTCGTCGTGTGAACGAGGGTACAACTGGTCCTCTGCTCTTCTTAGTTTTTCTTTCTAAAACATAACGGGGGTATTTAGAAAACAACTAATTTTGTAGTTGCTTTAATTTCCTATGTTTATATGAATGTTTCATATTTTCGCTATGTGTTACCCATTCAAGATTATCTACATTATTATTAATTCTGTTTAAATCAATATGATTAACAAATGGTTTATTATCCACGTTTGGTATATATGCTTGTGCAACCACTCTATTAATCCGATATGCTTTGTTGTTGATGGTGAAATAATGATAGCCATCTTTATCGAAAGATAATTTCATTTGTTGCTCAACACCAGTAACAGTGTTTATTGACTTAACATTGCCTTGTGGTGATATATAATACTTTCGTTTAGCACTTTGACCAAACTGTTTCCATTGTTCATTCATGGTAACTTCTCCTTTTAATAAAAATAAAAAAGAGCCACCGAAGTGACTCAACCTTTCAATACTTGTTTCGCTTGTTTTTTGTAATAATGTGCTTTTGCATGATATTCTTCAGCAACATCACTAGCAATTTCTGCTTTTTTCATATAATGTTGGTGCCAATCTTCATTTGTTTTTGGTGTTTTGTAGAGTGTTATTCTTCCACACAACATATCGTGAGTACTTTGTGGTAATTCATATGGGAACTTTTCTCTTAATTGTTCATTGTATTTCATATCCGTGCTTACGGTGATATATTCCATGTTTTCATAAGTGCTTGTTTCATTGGGCGATACCTTCACTTCTTTTATGTTCCAAAATTTATTTTCACTTACAATGTCCTCAACATAATTTGTCATGATTCATTTCCTCCATATTGTCGTTTTAATTCAAACCATTTGTCTAAAGTAAAATCCCTAACGCAAATGTCGAAAAAGTCCTGTTTCAATAGTTTCAACATCAATTTATCATCTTGCCAAACTTCAAGGCCTAATCTTTTGCGGTGATGATTTATCCAAATAAAGCAATCCTCTTCAGTGCCCATTTCCCAACGCATAAAATGATGAGTCATCTTTCGCATTAAATAATCTTCTAATTGTTCAGATGTTGCATCCTCAAGAAGTTTTGATTCGATAGGTCGTAATACACTTTCAACCGCTTGTTTGTTGATTGTTTGTCCCATGTCCATTTTTCCTTTCTTTTGAATATTAATATTCAATTTCTTCAGTGTTTCAAAAGGTTACGTTTCGTGACCTCCTAATATATATGTACATACCAAACGCTTAACGAAAGGCGTTTCGACATTTTCTTTTGAAATTTTTTCGATGTGTTCTGAAGGTAATACTATTATATTGAGAAGTTTGAAATTGTAAGGCACCAATTGATACTTTGTTGAAATTATTTAACTCTTCATTATATAGATTCAAAAGAACCAAAAAAGAAAAGCATTATCTGAGTACGAAGTACGAAGATGATGGGAAAAGCGTATGCTTTTACCATCGTTTTTGAGTAGCAATGTAACTTACAACTACTACGAAAAAACGATGATTCAGGCTGTGCCTTCATCATCACCTTCACACTCCGTGTTCAGGTAATGCTTTTTTTGTTGTTTTTCGTTCTCACAAATATACTATATTCTCTTATAAGGAAAACTCAGCAAACCGTTGGTATTAATGGTTCTTTGGTCAACGTTCTCACACTTTTGCCATGATTTTGTGCTAACGTAAAATATTTAAAGTTTCTGCCCGATCTTTCCTTACAAATTTCAAATAGTCAATATAATACTATTATCAACTTTTGGGAGGAATCAGAGACAATGAATAATGATGAAACAAAAATCAAAGTAATAGATGCCATCTGTGGTGCTGGTAAAACATCATGGGCAATTCAAATGATAAACGACTCTGAAAAGGTAAATGGATTCGGTGAAACTTCCGATAAAAAATACATTTATGTAACACCATTCCTTAATGAAGTTGAACGTGTTAGCAATTCGACTAAAGCGGATTTCTTCCAACCGAATGCACAACAGGGTAAAGGTTCAAAAATCGAACACTTCAAAATGCTTGTGGAACTGGGAAAATCTATTGTTACTACTCATGAATTGTTCAAACGATTAGATGTAGAAACTTTAGAAGAAATTGAACAAGAAGGTTACACGTTGATTATGGACGAGGTTGCGAATGTACTTGAAGCAATCAATATCAGTCACAAAGATATTGAATACTTATTGAAATGGAATGTTATTGAAGTAGATGAGCTCGGGAAAGTCACTTGGTTAGATGATGAATATGGACAGGATAAAGATGATAGATTCCGTGATATTAAAATCATTGCGGAAAATGAAAATTTATTCATTCTACAAGAAAAAGCATTCTATTGGACAATGAATATAAAAGCATTTGAATCGTTTGATGAAGTTTACATTTTGACGTATTTATTCGATGGACAAGATCAGCGAAATTATTATGACATGCACAATGTTAAATATGAAAAATTTAGCGTAAGTAAAATTGAAAATAGATATTCAATTGTGCCTTATGACAAAATGAAAGAACCAAGGCAAGAAATGTATGATTTATTAAATGTATATGAAGATTATCAAAATGGTAAATCTATCAGTAAAATGAACACCAATTATGATTCTCGAGAAAAATTAACAAGTAGACAAAAACGCAATCAATTATCATCTACTTGGTTTAAGAATGCCTCGGAAGATGATTTAAAAAAATTAAAGAACAATGCAAACAATTATTTGCGTAACATTTGCCCAACGGATAATAACAAAATCTTTTGGACGACCATAAAAAAATACGCTCCAATATTAAAAAATCCAAAATGCAAATTCAATAAAAAAGATGACCGTTCGAAAGATAATTTCGTATCATTCAATGCTCGAGCGACCAATGATTATGCGGATTGTGAATCAATGGTATACATGTACAATCGGTTTATGAATCCTAATGACAAGCAATTCTTCACAACAAGAAATGTTGATGTAGATGAAGATTTGTTAGCGGTAAGTGATTTGATTCAATTCCTATTCCGTGGTTGTATTCGTAAAGGTCAACCGATGAATTGTTACATACCATCTGAGCGTATGCGAGAACTGTTGAAAGATTGGGCGGAATACAAAATATAAAAGAAGGCGAACCATATCAGTGGTTCGTTTTTTGTTGTGTAATCAATTTGCATACAGGATTATTTCTTCTTGTCAGTAGATTTCTAGAGTCATATAATGAAGTTAACAAAATACCAATATATGGTAAATGGAAGGTGAGACGAATGAAACGACAAAATGTACATTCTGCAATTTCCGCTCTAACAACTATATTCTATGGACATAAGGACAAAGAATTGGGGATTAAAACGCTAGAGTTTTACATTGAAAACGGGCTATTGAATGATAAGGAATTGTTGGCGGAGATATTCGAACAAACGAGAAGCATTGATTTATTGCATGTAATAAAGCTGTTCGATATGAAAGCGAGTGAAAAGATAGAGGACATTCTACGTGGTGTTTGATATAAACAGGCGAACCATTAAAGCGATGATTAATAAGTTAATGGCGTATTATTCGACTAACGATACATCAATGATACATGCGTATCTAAAGTGGTACCTTGACCCAAACGAACAATACAATCTTATAGAAGATTTGGAAATGACCGCTCAAATATTGAAGGAACGTAATGCTACATTTCTCATAGAATTGATTTCACATCATTATAGTGAGGTGGCTGATTTCCTTGAAGAATTATGCAATGAGGAAGAATCATATGATGAAATTGATTACGAACAACCATATCAAATTGAATGGTCGTTAGATGTTTGAATCATAACGGAAAAATACGCTTTGACCTCGATTTTTTCGAGGTTAATTCTATTTATATAAGGAGAGATACCATGAACGATGTATACATATTACAAAAATTTGATAAACGAGAATTTGCTCGTACAGAAATTTTGGTGACTTCAGAAGCAATTCAGATACTGGGCATCAGTCGTTCACGTATGAATATGCTATTGAAAAAAGGTCAACTAGAACCGATTAAACGGACAATAGGCGTGAATCTGTTTTTACGTGATGACATTATGAATAAGAGAGAAGAACTCATCAGGAAACGCAAGCAATACGGTTATACGAATGATTGATTCACTATATGTAATGTATATAGTGACCTGCATGAGTCACTAATTCACTCAGATAATTTAAAACGCTCGGTTAACCTACAGATAACCTGCTCCGATTATTATTCGGAACAGGCATTTTAAAAGTTTGTCGAAATAAAGGTTTGACATTTATAAATAACCAATTACCAATAGGAGGTTTATAATATGGGAATTAAAATGATTTACAAAAAGACGCTTGCTATGGATTTAATAAAAGCTGGTCATGATTTGGAATATACAACACGCAATAGGAAGAATAAAAAATATCAGTGTTACGCATTTAATGACTCACCTGAATTGCAAAAAAGCATTGCTCGAATAAATAATCAGAGTTACAACGGATACCCAAAAGATAATGAAACGGAATAGGAAAATATTAATATCGGAAAGAACAAAGACGATCTTGTTATTTCTGTCAGTTGTAATAATGATGATGTTATTTATTTATAATGTATGGAATAATTTATTTGCCAAAAGTGATGAGACGATACGACAAGAACAAGAACGGGAAGAAAGACGGATTCAACGTGAAGAATGGTTGAAGAATATGGAGTAGAAGGATGTACATGCCATGTACATCCTTTTGTTATTTCAAGGCTCGTAACTTCTGTATGAACCTTCAAAGCGGTAAATTCCGTTTTGACGGAACAATTTTGTGCCGCCAAATTATACACCGCAATATTGCGTCCAACTAGGGATTTGAAAACCCTAGTCAACGTAAACAGTATTTACTTTGAAGGAGGTCGTGTTTCACGACACCCTTGTATCATTACTGTTGATACAAGGTCATGAACGATTCGTTCAGTACCTGCTGACATATTAGGTACTCCTTAAAACAAGGCACACCTAATTGTAGGTACGCTCTAAAACGGAGGGTACCTAACAGGTACTCGGTAAAACACCGTATACCCAATTGAACACTGTAACAATAATACGGTATATGTTATTTCTACTACATTTGCAGGGATTTACCATTATTTGTCGAAGTATGTAAGTTGGAAGGTGATAACATGGAACATAAAAATCTTTATATGTTGGCGTTAAAACATATTCGTGGTCGTAAATGTGCCAACTGTTCGCAACATGATTTAGATATTAAAAAATTCACACCGATTAACGAATGGGAAGCTGATGTCATTTATGCTTGTCCCAATTCAGAATGCAATCATATAGAATTTAAACATAATATTTTTGATGATGACTACTTCCCAGATTGATAAATGTAAGGAGGTGATAACATGTCAGTCGTACAACCCAAAACAAAGATTTTCGAAGACGATTTGTCTGCTAAAGGCAAATTAGAAATGGCAGTCAACAGTGCCATTGCACACAAAGAATTGATTTCAATGGACACACATGTGTTTCTTGATAAATTCGGAACAGCGAAAATGGTTATTACTGTAATCGTTAAATAATTGAATATTAATATTCAAAATAAATAGGTAGGAACGAAATGTTCCTACCTATTTTACAAATTCCACGTATTCACCTAATGCCACATTATCTACTTTCCATTGAGCATCTAACCAAGCATTCGCTTGTACATGTGTTTTATCATCTGACCACCATGCTTTATGCGTAGATGCCGATTTCGGTAGTTTGTCGGATATTATCGTTTCAATTTCTTCAAAACGTAATCTGATATGATTTCCTTCATGTTTGCTTAGATAATCGCCTAATGGTGCATATGTGTTTATGACCCTACTTCTTCTTTTTCTACCTTTTGTAACGTAAGGAGTTTTAAATTATCAATGCTTCCTAAACTAACAACACATTCATTTAAATCACCAAGGTTTACTGTCATTGATTCACCTTCTACAGGGTGTGAAGTTATAACGCGATACTCTTTTTGTGGTTTAAAAAAGTTTCGTTTATAAAAGAATGCTCTTGTAATATCTTTTTGATAAACTTCTTCTTTTAAAGGTGATTCTGCATGTTCATCAAAATAATTAACAAAACCATGACAAGCATGAATATCTTTTTCTTTCAGAACATTGTCTAACCTATCAAAAAATTCATTTTCATTCGCTATCAATACTGGTACTCTACCAGGAAATTCTTTTTCCAAATGTGCTATTACTTCATCTTTTATTTTTTTGGTATTTTCATCAACTTGCTCCATGTCTTCTTCTTCAACAATACCAGTAAAACAAGTTAATTGAAATTGACGAGCTGCTTCATATCTTTCAGTAAAGAATGCTCTTGTAACATCTATTTTGTGCATTTGCCCACCTGGGAGACCGATACGAATTTCCTGTGTGGCTGGGTCAAAATGTCTGAAAAAAGACCCTTCATGTTTATCGCCAATTCCTTTATCACCATGCTCACTTTCCAGATCAATAAAATAACCTGTGTTGCAAAAATATAAATTTCCATCTAAAAACGTTTGAACGTGTTCTGGTCTAAAAAACTTGATTAACATTACAAACACCCCTTTTCTAATTTATTCTATTATATCACATTTTGTGGAATATACGTTCTGTATTGTTGTGTATTTAATTTACATATAAAGAAATATTATGGGTGAAAATGACATGAGATATGTAATAGAATAATAAGTGAGGATATTTGCATATAAAAAAGAAATGAGTGTTAAAAATGAAATTGAGATTTTCAGATTGGTTAGATAATCAAGAAATGGAAGATGAAGCAAAAGATTTATTCGCTGAAAGTGTAAAATGCTATAAAGCATCAGCGTATCGTGCTGCTCTTCTCTTTTCATATTTGGGTTTTCAAACTGTAATTAAACATCGCATGTTATTATCAAAGGCACCAGAGAAATATAAAGATTCTGAGTGGAATTACATTCAAAAACAATTACAAAATGATGATAGTTGGGAAAAGAAAATAATAGAAATCATAAAAGATAAGAAAAAGCCTGTATTTAAGTTATCTGAAGATTTATACGAACAATATTTTTATTGGAAGAATCGAAGAAATGACTGTGCTCATGCCAAAGGAAATGCTATAGATTATCCACATGTGGAGAGTTTTTGGTTATTCACAGAATCTAATTTGTCAAAATTTGTGGTTAATGGTGGACAAGCACATATCATTGAACAAATTACAAATTATCTAAATCCATCTATTACTCCAGTAGGGGCAGATATTGAACCAATTAAAAAGCAAATCCCATTTGCTATAGAATTAATTGATTACAAGGAATTTTTAGGAGAATTATTAAAAATAACTAATACTAAAAGAGGCCCATTTCTTTTTATGCCATTAGATGCGAATTTGGCTTTGATTTGGTCAGGGCTGTTTACTTTACCAACGGATAGAACTAAAATTCTTATTGAGTTTTTAAAAGAGAACCGTGATTTTACAATGATGCTTTTGAGAAGAGATCCTACCGTTATAAAATATTTCGATGGAGAATCAGAGTTTTTGAGAGTTTTATGGAAAGAAGAATTTTCAAATTCTACGGACTATCAAATATTTATAGACATGATTAGAAATAATTTAATACCAGAAACACAATTAGAAGAATTATTTAAACATATGTTTGACAATATTTCGACAGAAATATTTAGCCAAAATCCTTTTGAAAGAAAAATAAGCGACGTTGATATAATGATTTTAAAAGCTAAAGGATTTTTTGATGCATTTTATCATAGTGCATTTGTATGTGATAACATTGTTTACGACTTTAAGTTTGGAAATAGAAATAAAGAATTAGTGCTATATTATATTATTTATTTTGGATTCGATAATACTATAGTAAGTACTTTGAATAGTGCTATTTCTACTTCATACCCTCCTAGACATTTAAAAGAAAGTTTAAAATCTTTATATAAGTCGGATAAAGGTCTTTGGGAAGGACATAAAAACATTTGTGATGATTTAGGTGAAACAATGCCGGAATATCTAGAAGAAATTGCCTTTGAATATAAATAAAAAATTCTTCTTTCTATATGCCCTTTGTCTTAGTAGATGATGGGCATTATTTTTCTAGTTTCTTCTTAAATATTGTTGTTAAAATCCCTTGTAGGGTGTCAATCAAATATGTATAATTGTGTTAATAGAGTTATCGGAAAAGTCGATTTATCAACAATTATACATATAATGATACCCTATATTCACTGTCAAACCTTGACAGGGTGGAGGTCGCTGGTTCGAGGCCAGTCGGGATCATATGAGAAACCCCTTGATAATCAAGGGGTTTTCTTTATGTAACAAATAAATGCTGATTGTTAAAACTAATTTTTTTACTTACTGGTCAATATTTGGTCAATAACTGTTTCTTTTGGTCACCAATTAGATTTTCCCTTAAAAATAAACTGGTGTGTTTTTATCAATATACTTTCTTTTTATTACTCTACAAGAGTATCCTTTGAAACACTTGTAATTTTTTTAATTCCACTTAGCCTTAGAGAAGTTCCAGAATGTATTAAACACTTTTGTAAAAAACTGTATCAAGTCGCTCCTGAAAAGCAAAAGAGTTTATTTCATATAACAACCGTTAATGAAGAAAATTCACCAAATGAAAGAAGCATCAAAGAAATTTAATTGTACTTTGATGCTCCAAAAATAATAAATATGCCTTACTTATGTTACAATTCACTGTAACATATTTAACTGCAAACTCAAGGATTAAGTTAATTCATTCTTCAACTGCTAAACGACTAACAATCTAAAATTCATATTCATCATCTAAATATACGCTATTTAAATTTAATATTTATTCCGCTTACCCATATTGCAATTCTTACCCTTTAACTTTTACGTTCTTTTCAGTGATTTTAACTTTATCATTTTCTACATAAATATTAGTAGCAAAACTTAAATATTTATTAATCTCGTCATTTTTAAATGTTACTAGTATTTCAACTTTATTTATTCCTTCTTTCATATAGTCTCTCAAATCCATTTGATATTCATTTTTATACTTTGTTTTATCTAAGCTTACTCCATAGTTATTATTATTAACTTCTTCAGAAAATTCATTTATATCTATAAATTCTTTCGATAATTCTCTTCTATTTTCAAATACTTCGGTCACACTTTTGGTGATCTTAAAATTCTTAGAACCTATAGTAGCTTCATTGTTGATCCTCATCTGTATATCTAACTTATCAATATTTTGTGTAATTAATGTAATTGGGATACCTTTAGTTTCATTCAAATTTATTTCCACATATTTATTCCCACCAACTGCCAATCTGCTAACTGAAATACTTATAATCGTCCATAAAAAAAGAAAATAAATAACAAAGACAAAAGATTTAGAGTGCTTTTTTATTTTAGGTATATACTTTTGTTTTTTTGCAAAATTAATGCGTCCTAATATTCTACTTTTTTTCAATATATATCCTGCAAAAAGGGCAGAACAGCCAATTATTATTCCAATTACGATAAGAACTATAGGCTGCTCTTGGTTAAAAATTTCAAATACTATAACTAATCCAAACGGTAAAATTGACCACCAACATGCCTTTTTAATTGTCTGAAAAATAGCACGATAATTCTCATCAGCCTTATTAATAGCTTCATTTTGCTCATCATAATTTTTATAATAGCCTAATGTCTTCAATTCAAAATAAAAATAATATACTATACGTAATAAAATAAAAGCCGTTACAAACGCAAAAAAACCAATTAAAAGATGCTGTATATTATATAAAGTTTTCGTATACGCACTATTGGAAAAGGTCTGCCACCAAGCTTGAAAAATAATTTTAATACCAAATAGGCTACCACCAAATATTGTAAGCATTATTACTAGCCTAGGCGTCCTATCTTTTCTTATCTTATTATTCATTTATTATACTCCTTTAACATTAAGTAAACTTCCGTCACCATATTTTAACTTCCTTGTCATCCCTCTATTCTAAACTTCCAAGTAGAGGGGATATTTCTATTATTCCCCTGTCTACTTGACAGGGGAATAATATATCTCTACCTTTTTGTTCAGTTACTCACTAATGTTATGATAGATTACTATCAACGAGTTAAAAAATGTTTTAACTCGTTGATAGTATACGCTTGCTTTCTTCTATGTAACATAGCATGACAATTCGGGCATACCGGTCTTAAATCAGCAATAGGATCAACTTCATATTCTTCACCAATAGTATGTAATTCTTTAAGATGATGAACATGTATAAAATTCTTACCTAACTCACCATATATTTTTTCAAAATTAAATTTACATATTACACAACTACATCCATAGTGTTCTATACATTTCCTTCTAGCTACAGGGTTACGTTCATAAACATTAACATATACTCGTTTAGCAACCCCTTCTGTATATTTTTCTGAGTTATCTACTTCTTCAGCAAGTTTATTAGAGTATTCGTCATTAAATTCCCCCATACTATTTACTGGCTGAGTAGCCTCATATTCTTTTTCTTTATCGTTTCCTTCAACAAACTCTTGCACCCTATAAACATATCCACAAGCATACCGTGTATTTATTGTATCTACTAACCTCTTATCATTGGAGTGGATATAGTAATTTCTCACATCATATTCAGTATCTCCTTTTACTTTTTTAAAATTAGCAAGTTTTAAAAACACCTTACGAGGATTATTAAAATAATATTTAGGTCGCCACTCGTCAGCTAATACGCCATTTCCCTCAAACTTGATAGCGTCTATAATGTCAGCTACAAATTCTATATCACCACTTCCACCTGAGTTTTCTGGAATAACAATTAACGCTTTAGGATCATGTCCATTCTTCTTGAATTCAGCTAGTTTATTCGGACTGAAATTTTGGTTATTCCCCCACCAAGTGTAATTTAAAGGATTTTTATTAGTTATCTTAATATGCTCTTCGACAATCTCATAAGCACTCTTATCTTCATCATCTGTGACTTTTAAGAAAATATCTATAACTCTATCACTGATACAATCCATACTTCCACTCCCTCACTTCAACTGTATACAAACAAATACAATCTAAATTTACCACTATATTACAAAATATAACATATTTATACTTAATTAACAAAAAAACAATCCATTTTCTCCTTTTCACTTCATAGTACTTTCAACATCGGCCTCACTACCCTATATTTATCACTATAAGCTTCCTTTATGATTAAAGGCTGGTAATCACTTTTTTCTTCCTCAATCATTGTGAATACTTCTGTTTTCTCTTGTAATGTATTAGATTCTCTATTTTTAGTAGGTTTTTTACTTGTTTTAATTTTCTTTGTTACTTCGCCAAGTTTTTGCCCAACTTCTTCTACTTTGGCAGGTTCATTCGTAACATAGTATTCTTGTTCGTCCCATACTAATATAGGTGGCACTTGTTTTCTTTTGTTACATATTATATAAGTAGTACTAGCTACCAGTAGTATACAAGTTAATAAATAGAAGATAGTTCTTTTATTCATATACTACACTCCTTATCTATCATTTCATTGGATTATATAACACAAATTATTTACGGTAAATGGATTTGGTGGTAATTTTTAGGTTGAACAATAAAGAAAAACCTTACCGAAGTAAGGTTCCGTTTTTACATTCTATAGTGACTGATTAATTAATACGATCATTACAATAATTGCTATAAGCATAACAACTAAACAGCCGATTAATTTATAAAATCCTCGCTTCGTTAACGTCCCGCCTTGAACGTCTTTACGAATAAATAAGAATACGGCTAAAAATAATACAAGCCCAATGCCAAAAGCATACATCATTTGCATATGTTAATCTTCCTTTCTCTCCTCCATCTTAATATCTTTTTGCTAAAACAACAAATGAGATAAAGACGGTACTCATTGTAAGTGCCATAAGTATATTCAATAATTCAGTAGCTGATAGTGTAAGTATTTTTAAGTTTAAGCCGATAGAGAAAAGAAGATAATATGCCGTTAATGCAAAAAAGGTTACAAACATTCCTTTATAACGAATCAGTTTCATTCGCTCGTCTTTTTCTTTAAATTGCGGATGCAAGTAGCTTAGACAGAAACACATAATCATCATCCCTAGCAATGGATACGTTATGGCTGGCGGTGCAGAATGCGTCATTATACCTGTTAATATCATAAATCCACTCATAAATAGAAAAATAATCCCCATAATTACAAAGTACTTTTGTGAATAATTCATCCCTATTCCCCCTCTTCTTTTCCTTCATAAATAAATACATGTTCTATTGTTGTCTGAAATGTTTTCGCTATTTCAAATGCTAGCGGAAGTGATGGATCGTATTTCCCTTTTTCAATTGAGATAATGGTTTGTCTGGAAACTCCAAGTTTCTCAGCCAACTTTTCTTGAGATAGTCCAAATTTTTTTCGGTATTCGACCATTTTATTTTCCAAGGAAATTTCTCCCTCCTTCCATATACCAAGTATATATGTAAAGGAAACTTTACGTCAAGTTCCCTTTACATATATTTTAATTATTATTCACGCTATTTATATAGAAGAAACTTTTTTAAATTTCAGCACGTCTATTTTGAAGCGAAACACGGAACACTGTAAATAAATGTTACTATATCTCCTCACTTCTTTTTTTAAAATTTAATATCTCCATATTTGTTTTATCCTTTTAAAATATTTCATTTATTTCTTTATTTCACGAAATGCGTTATTTGTTTTACGGTGTTTTTCGTCATATTTATAGAAACTAACTGTTTATGGAGCATTTTTTATGTTTAGCAACTTTTTTTGTAGAAATCCTTCACTTTCCTTTCAATATTTAACACTATCTAAATAAAGTTTACGATAAATTCATAATTTTTTATTTTTTATACTATATTCCGTTATATTGTTGTATAATATCTATGAAAGCGCTTATTATTTCAATATACATAATTCAAACTGTTTTTATCGAAACATTCTAACTATTATACCTATATTTAAATACAACAATTATAGCTATTAGTATAGGCATACCAAATATATCCACCCCATTTTTCTGTAAAATTACTTTATAACATGAAAGATTAACTTGGGTGATAAGTTATTGTGAATGTTTTTTTACAAAACAGATAAGTAATAGTGTTTGGTATTATGTAAATTATTGTAATAACATAAGAGTAAAGAAAAACATTTACATTGATTATTGATTCATTACTTATTGAAAAAGAGCAAAATGCACCTTTGTATGGAAAAGGATTATATGCATTGGGAGGTTTAAACAAATGACGAGGAAGAATACAACGACAAACCCTTGGGCCAAGTTCCACGGTCCGAACCTTGGTTATGTTATTGAGCAGTATGATCTTTACGTAACTGGAGCAGGTTCTGTTGATCCGGAATTACAAGAGCTTTTTGAAATTTTTGGAGCTCCTTCGTTTCAAGATGATGTCGTAACAGGGGACAACACAGCAACACATTTTTCTCCTCAAAACACAGGTAACATTGAAAAAATTCTTAAAGTCGTTCAACTTGTTGAGCAGATTCGTTCTTTCGGGCACACGTTGGCTCACATCAACCCGATGGAAGATGCTGCAAATGGACAATCTCTTCTTGAGAAAGCAATGAACGAACTGAGCGACGCTGACTTGAAAGCGATTCCAGCGGAAACGGTATGGCAAGATGCACCAGAAGGTATTCACACTGCACTTGATGTAATTCATAGATTAAAAGACGTTTATACAAAATCTTTAGCTTATGAATTTTCTCATATACAAGATAGTGAAGAACGCGCGTGGTTGCATCAAATGGTGGAATCAAATTCATTGCGTCAACCACTATCAAATAAAAAACGAACTGCTCTTTTAAAACGTTTAACAGCTGTTGAAGGTTTCGAGCAATTCTTGCATAAAACATTCGTTGGGCAAAAACGTTTCTCTATCGAGGGCGTTGATATGCTTGTACCTGTTTTAGATGAAATTGTTCTAGAAGGTGCTAAGAACGGCGTAGAGGATGTCATGATTGGTATGGCTCACCGCGGTCGCCTAAGCGTACTTGCTCACGTATTAGAAAAACCATATAGCCACATGTTTGCTGAGTTCAAACATGCAAAAATAGAAGGCGCAGTGGCTAATTCTGGCTGGACTGGCGACGTGAAATACCATTTAGGTAGAGAACAAGTCGTTAGTAACGAAGAAGTTAGTACTCGCGTTACATTAGCAAATAACCCGAGTCATCTTGAGTTCGTGAATCCTGTAGTAGAAGGTTTCGCACGTGCGGCTCAAGAGAATCGTAAAAAATCTGGTCTTCCAGATCAAGATACTTCAAAATCATTCGTAATTTTAGTTCATGGTGATGCTGCATTCCCTGGTCAAGGTATTGTATCTGAGACACTCAACTTAAGCAGATTGAACGCGTATCAAACAGGCGGAACGATTCATGTTATCGCAAACAATGCAGTTGGTTTTACGACTGATAGCTATGATTCTCGTTCTACGAAATATTCAAGTGACCTTGCAAAAGGTTTCGATATTCCGATTGTTCACGTGAATGCTGATGATCCGGAAGCTTGTCTTGCAGCTGCTAACCTTGCGATTCAATATCGCATGTTGTTCAAAAAAGACTTCTTAATCGATTTAATTGGTTACCGCCGCTACGGTCATAACGAAATGGATGACCCGGCAGTTACGCAACCACAAGTGTACAAAAAAATTAAAAACCATCCAACTGTAAGAGCAATTTATGCAGATCAATTACAAGCTGCTGGTGTTCTAAATGCAGATGAGGTTGAAACAATTACACAGTTTATACAAGAGCAATTAAAATCCGACTATGCACAAGTACCACCAGCTGATACGAGTGATGCAACAATTCACGTTAAAGTGCCAGATGTTGTTGCAAAAGGTATTCAGTCAATTGATACTGGCGTTGAGATTGACTCACTTCGTGCAATTAATGAAGGTCTACTATCTTGGCCAGAAGGCTTTAACGTATATCCGAAAGTGAAGAAAATTCTTGAGCGCCGTAAAGATGCTCTTGAAGAGAACGGCAAAATTGAATGGGCACTTGCTGAATCATTAGCATTCGCTTCTATTTTACAAGAAGGTACGCCAATTCGTTTAACTGGTCAAGATTCACAGCGTGGTACATTCGCACACCGTCATATCGTATTACACGATACTGATACAAATGAAACATATTCACCATTACATCGCTTACCAAACATTAATGCTTCATTCTCTGTTCATAACAGTCCGTTATCAGAGGCTGCTGTTGTTGGTTACGAATATGGTTATAACGTATTCGCTCCAGAAACTCTTGTTATGTGGGAAGCGCAATATGGTGACTTCTCAAATACTGCGCAAGCATTATTTGATCAATATGTTTCAGCTGGAAGAGCAAAATGGGGTCAAAAATCTGGCTTAGTTCTTCTATTACCACACGGTTATGAAGGTCAAGGACCAGAGCACTCTAGTGCACGTCCAGAGCGTTTCTTACAGTTAGCTGCTGAGAATAACTGGACAGTTGCAAACTTAACGAGCGCGGCTCAATACTTCCATATCCTGCGTCGTCAAGCATCTATCTTAGGAACAGAAGCTGTTCGACCATTAGTATTGATGACGCCGAAGAGTTTATTACGTCACCCACTTACGCTTTCAACTGCTAGTCAGTTAAGCGAAGGACGTTTCCAACCTGCTTTAGAACAAGAAAACCTTGGCATGAAACCAAATAAAGTAAAACGTCTTGTTTTAAGCACAGGTAAAATGGCGATTGACTTAGCAGCAGAAATCGAGTCTGGTAAACATGAGTACAACTTAGACGAAGTTCATGTCGTTCGTATTGAGCAATTGTACCCATTCCCTGCTGAAAAAGTTCAATCTATTATTAAACGCTTTAAAAATTTAGAAGAAATCATTTGGGTTCAAGAAGAACCTCGTAATATGGGCGCATGGCATTACATGGCTCCAATTCTGTTCGAACTTGCTGGAGATAAAGTGAAAACAGGCTACATTGGACGTCCTGATCGCTCTAGTCCATCTGGCGGCGATCCATTCGCTCACAAAGCTGAGCAAGAACTAATTGTTGCACATGCTTTAGATGTGAAGTATAACTTCCGTCAAGATAAACAAGAAATTGAAGTTTACAGCAACTAAAAAGTAACAATGAAGGTTTCTAGCTTGTTCCTTGGGCAGATATTCTGCCCAAGGCCAGGCTAACAAATGGAGATTACCGAAGACAAAAGAAGAAAAAACACACCGTTAGGCAAATAAGGGGAGGACATTTAAAATGATCGAAATTAAAGTACCTGAGCTTGCAGAATCTATTACTGAAGGAACTATTTCACAATGGCTTATCAACGTAGGCGACAAAGTTGAGAAAGGTGGCAGCGTTGTTGAGCTTGAAACTGATAAAGTCAATGTAGAAATCATTGCAGAAGATTCAGGTATTGTATCGAAGTTACTAGGCGAACCTGGGGATACAGTTGAAGTTGGTGCAACTATCGCAATTTTAGATGCTAATGGAGCACCAGTTGCAGTAAGTACACCTGCACCAGTGGCTGAGCAACCAAAACAAGAAACGACTGAAGCACCGAAAGCTGCGGCACCAAATGCTGAGCAAACTGCAACACTACAAGGGTTACCAAATACAAACCGTCCTATCGCATCACCAGCTGCTAGAAAAATGGCTCGTGAATTAGGAATCGACTTAAACGACGTACGTAGCACAGACCCACTTGGACGCGTGAGACCACATGATGTACAAGCTCATGCTGCAGCACCAAAAGAAGCACCAGCTGCTCCAAAGAGTCCAGCTCCTGCTCCAGTTGCAAAAACTGAATTCGAAAAACCAGTTGAGCGCGTGAAAATGTCCCGCCGCCGTCAAACAATTGCAAAACGCCTTGTAGAAGTTCAACAAACATCTGCAATGTTAACAACATTTAACGAAGTTGATATGAGTGCGATCATGGAATTACGTAAAGAACGCAAAGATGCTTTCGAGAAAAAACATGATGTACGTCTTGGCTTCATGTCATTCTTCACAAAAGCAGTTGTTGCAGCATTAAAACAATTCCCATTATTAAATGCTGAAATTCAAGGTGACGAGCTTATCATTAAAAAATTCTATGATATCGGTATTGCAGTAGCAGCTCCAGATGGATTAGTTGTTCCAGTTGTACGCGATGCCAACCAATTAAATTTCGCTGAAATTGAAAGTGAAATTCGTGAATTAGGTAAAAAAGCACGTGACAACAAACTTTCATTAAAAGAACTACAAGGTGGTACATTTACAATTACAAACGGTGGTGTGTTCGGTTCTCTAATGTCAACACCGATCCTAAATAGCCCACAAGTTGGTATTTTAGGAATGCATAAAATCCAAGTACGCCCAGTTGCAATTGATAACGAGCGTATGGAAAACCGCCCAATGATGTACATTGCTTTATCTTACGATCACCGTATTGTTGATGGTAAAGAAGCAGTTAGCTTCCTTGTTGCTGTTAAAGATATGCTTGAAGATCCAAAGTCATTATTATTAGAAGGTTGATAGATTAAAAATCTATTAAAGGCTGTAGAATGAATCATTCTACAGCCTTTTTTTATTGTGTTCATACGGGACAAATTTCATGACATAAGGTAATAATGTATGCCTAAACGTAAGGAGGATTAAAATGAATAACCTTCCAATTCATGCAAAACTTAAAGTAAATAAGGATACTTTCTTCCTCCCCGATTCAAACGGGGGTGTCTATTTTCGAAATAACGCCAGTTCATTTCGTATGGACGGTGATGGAATTTATGATTGGATTGAAAAATTAATGCCAATGTTTAACGGGAATTATTCTTTAGCCGAAATAACCGATGGCCTCCCTCTCCCCTATCAAAACCGTGTATTTGAAATTGGAGAGATTTTATATGAAAATGGTTTCGTTCGCGATGCAAATCAAGATGCACCTCATGAATTAAACAGTACACTACTCGACAGATATGCTTCACAAATTGAATTTTTAGAAGCTGATTCTCATTCAGGTGCTTTAAAGTTTGAAACATACCGCGGAGCAAATGTCCTTGTACTTGGTTCTGGGGATATGCTCACTTCCTTAGTCTCTTCTTTATTAGAATCTGGTTTACCTACATTTCATTACCTCGTTACAGATCGGGATGAAACAAACTATGACAGAATACATGAGCTAATAGAACGTGCATATGAAGTTGATAACAGTGTACTCCTTCAAGAAATCGATACTACAATTGACCGTCCCTTGCGTGAAGTATTCGAACCTTTTGATTGGATTTTATATGTTTCTCAAAACGGAGACATTGACGGTTTAAAAACAGTTCACACTATTTGTAGAGAAACGAAAAAGAATTTCATACCAGCTATTTGTTTATCAACACTCGGTATAGCTGGACCTGTCGTAACAGAAAATCGTGATGAATGCTGGGAATCCGCATGGCATCGGCTACATGAAACGACTTTACAAAATGAAAATTCATCGGATTCCTTCTCACCAATTACATCTGCCATGTTAGCAAATGTAATCGTTTTTGAATTGTTTAAACATGTCGCGGATGATTCATATCGTGAAAAAGAATCACAATTCTTTTTATTAAACTATGAAACACTTGAAGGAACGTGGCATCCTTTTATAAAACACCCTCTTGCAACTGATGAAAGTTTTACAATTGATACGATAGAAAATATTTCTGAAAAACTTGAGCATCGGTATGGCCAACATACTTCAACTGATGTATTCCGCTTTTTCGATTCATTAACTTCTAAAGAAGCCGGTATATTCCATGTATGGGATGAACAAGATTCATATCAATTACCATTATCACAATGCTATATTCAAGTAGCTACTCCACTATCAGATGGCCCAGCTCCCCTTCTGCCTCTTATGACTCGTAGTGGATTGACTCATAATGAAGCACGCCGAGAAGCTGGTTTAACAGGAATTGAAACATATGTAGCAGAAATCATTCACCGCCTTATTCCTGAACATAACAATATCGGTATCGGTGCTGGAGAAACGATGACAGAAGGATTTTACCGGGCACTACAACAACATTTAAACAATAAACTGTATGAGCGGCAGTCACATATGCTAGAGGAACTTACAACTGTTGATTTAATTGATATTCAAGATAAACATTGTAGATTTTATTACGATGCTCTCTCTACAATCCATGAAACACCTAAAATCGCAATGAGTGAAGAGATTCTCAGTTTTCCAGTCGTTTGGGTTGGTATAAATGATAGATGGTACGGTGCATCTAATATTAATATGACGTTAGCGTTACGAAACGCACTACAACTATCACTCTTTCACGTTCAAAATGAAGAAATTCCTTACAGAGCTAATATCTTGCCTGAATCCTCTATTATTTTATATGACACGGATTCTTTTAGAGTGGAAATACAAGCGGAAGAAGAAATTCCAAGTGTGCAATCTTTACAGCTTGCCTTACAGCATTTAGAAGAACATAATTTTTATCCCTTCGTGTTCGATTTAGCAATCGAACCATTTTTGAAAGAAAACCTAGACGGTGTGTATGGGGTATTAATTGCAAAGGAGGACGGTTTATGATTCAAAATATATTGCTTATAGGAGATGGCCTTCTTGCAGACTATGTACATGATCAATTATGCGAACAATATTCCATCATTCGTCAACATACCCTTACAGAAGAACTTCCTGAAAATATTCATCTCGCTCTCGTATTACATGATGGATCTCCTTCTACTATTCATCATGATGCCGAACTTATTTTTCGCTCAAATCATATTCCATGGCTTCGTGGTTTTACTTCATTTGGCGAAGGTATTATCGGTCCTTACATTCATCCTCTTACGCCTGGATGTTCCCATTGTTCTGATGGACGCCGTTTTATCGCTGGCTTTGATCAAAAAGAAATGTGGGAACTACAGCGGAAATATGCCTTTAAAGCAGATAATGTAACGAGACGTGACGTACGTGCCACCCAAAATGGAATGTTGCAAATGTGCCATCTTATTTGCGCAGAAACAGGAAAAATATTAACTCATAACCATTCTTCTTTAGAAAATGAACTTATTTTACTAAACTTACAAACATTACAATGTACGCGGCATTCTTTTCTTCCAGATCCTCTCTGTCCTGTATGTAGTAATTTACCTGATGATACTGCGGATGCGGCGGAAGTTTCTTTACAACCGAGTTTAAAAGTAAGTACCGAAACGTATCGCTGCCGTTCCATTCATGAGCTAAACACATTTTTAACGAGAGACTATTTAGATTATCGGGTCGGTATGTTGAACGGAAAAATGCAGCATTCTGTATTACCATTCGCTGACGTCATTATAAACATGCCATTAATGTTCGGAAATGAAGGTGTTGCGGGACGAACTCATTCATTTGCAGTGAGTGAAGCAACTGCTATTTTAGAAGGTTTAGAACGATATTGCGGTATGTCGCCTCGAGGGAAAAAGACAAATGTGCATGGTAGTTTTCATGATTTAGAGGAACATGCACTAAATCCCCTCACACTCGGTGTCCATACAAATGAACATTACAATCGTGATAACTTTCCATTCAAGCCGTTTGATCCTGATTATGAGCAAAACTGGGTATGGGGATATTCTTTATCACAAAACAGACCGCTTTTAGTTCCTGAATCAATTGCTTATTATAGCCTCGGTCATCGAGATGCTTTCGTGTATGAAACATCAAATGGATGTGCAATTGGCGGTAGTTTAGAAGAAGCGATTTTTCACGGCATTTTAGAAATTGTAGAGCGTGATGCCTTCTTACTCACTTGGTATGCCGAATTACCTCTTCCCCGCCTGGATCTTAATTCAGCAAATGATACAGAATTACAATTAATGATTCAGCGGTTACGTACGATTACCGGATATGAATTACACGCTTTTAACGCGACGATGGAACACGGCATTCCTAGCTTATGGGTAATTGCAAAAAATACGCGTGAAAATGGAATGAACGTTGTTTGTGCAGGAGGCGCTCATTTAGATCCTATTCGAGCCTTAAAAAGCGCCATTCAAGAAATAGCAGGCATGTTACTTATAACAGACGATGAGCTCGAGCACAAAAGAGAATACTACGAAAAGTGCTTACAAGATCCTTATTTCGTTAATAAAATGGAAGACCATAGTATGCTGTACGGATTGAAAGAAACGGAAGAACGTCTTTACTTCCTTTTACGAGAAGATGCACCGGTGCAAACGTTCCAAGAAATGAATGTATCACAGTCATTTGATATGGATTTAACATCCGATCTCCACCAACTTTTAAATCGTTTGCATCAATCTAATCTTGAAATAATCGTTGTAGATCAAACCGTTCCCCTCATAGAAAAGAATGGATTACATTGTGTAAAAGTTATTATTCCAGGCATGCTACCGATGACGTTTGGTCACCATCTTACTCGAGTTACAGGACTGGACCGAGTATATACCGTACCGATGACACTTGGATATACAGACGAACCTTTAACGAATGAAAGATTAAATCCACATCCACATCCGTTTCCATAGTAAAGGAGGGATTTCATGCAGCTAGATACTTTTTTACATCATCTCCATTTCTCTATTGACGAAATTATGCCGAATCATGAGGTGGACTGGAAAGACGCACCGCTTCCTTATAAATTATATCGAAATGTTCCTACCATCCCGCTCTCCTTAGAAATCCCATTATCTTTATCGAACTCTTCTACTACACCTACTTTAGATGAGATTGGTCACTACCTTTGGTATTCATTTGGTGTAACACAATTATGTCAGCTAAATAGCGAGAGAAATGTATTACGTAGATCCATTCCTTCAGGCGGTGCCTTATACCCGAATGAATTGTATATCTATTTAAAGATTGACGATTATCCAGACGGCATTTACCATTATGACGCCGCGCATCACCGACTTATTTTACTTCGCGAAGGAAATTTCGATTCTTATTTGGCAGACGCACTCGGTAATCGCTGTAATATACATGATTGTTTCGGTGCTGCATTCGTATCCACTATGTTTTGGAAAAACTTCTTTAAATACAATAACTTTTCATATCGACTTCAAGGATTAGATAGCGGGGTTCTCATTGGACAATTGCTAGAGTGTGCAAAACAGTTCGGTTATACGAACGGCGTATACTTTCAATTTCTAGACCGTGCACTGAACCATTTACTCGGATTGTCAGAAGGTGAAGAAAGTGTGTATGCCGTTATTCCTTTAAGTACAGAACCAGAAACTAATTGGTTTCACAATAATTACCGTGAAAATAAAATAGTTACTTCTCATGAGTTGTTGCAACAAATTCCGCCGCTCGCACATGAACATTTCGTTCGCTCAAAACATGTAGATGAATATCCGATGATAACAAAAATAAATGAAGCTTCTATGATCGAATCGACAGCACACTTCCAAACGCTACATCATGAAGAGCACTATCAACATAATGCGTACGCTGTACAGCTACCGAAAGTAGAACGGTTATCGTATGATTTCCTACAACTTTGTAAAAAACGATATTCTCCTGATGCGGATTTTATTTTAACGAAATGGGATGCAGCTGAGCTCGCTACTTTACTACAAGAAGCGAGCCTTTCCTTCCCCTATTACAACGACCTTGACGGTAAGTATACAAATGAAAATACACGCGTCTCCTTATACGGATGTTTTTATAGCGTGAAAAATATTGAAAACGGAGCTTACGCTTATAACAGTAAAACACATTCCATACAACCAATTCGATATGGAGACCTTCGCTACCCACTTCAGTCTAGTATGACGATGGATAACGTAAACCTTTTTCAAGTACCACTTTGCTTACATGTAGTCGGACAGAAAGATTACTATACACGTGCATTAGGCTATAGAGGATACCGTATTCACCAAATGGAAGCAGGTATACTCGTTCATAAACTCGTTTTTGCTGCAACTGCTATGGGGATGGGCGGGCATCCTTTACTTAGTTTTGATACAAATGCATGTGATCAATTGTACGGAATAGATGCTGGGAATGAAACATCTCTTATTCAAGTTCCAGTTGGGGCATATCGGGCGCGGAATTGGTTAAAAGGGGCTTTGCATAGTTAAAAGCACGCCGATGGACGGCGTGCTTTTTTACTAGATTAACTTAAAAATACTCTTAATTTGTCTAGCAAATAACCAATTTTTCGTACCGTAGTTATCATTTAAACTATCTAAATTGATAGATTGTCCGTTAGCAAACTTTAATTCTAACGTAGTATTTTTGTCATTTGTTTTTAAGTTACTATTTGTAATGTCATCATACTTTAATTTTTCAATCTCAATATATTCGTCTTTTTCTTGTCCAATCACGACATGGTCTTGGAAGAAGAAAAAGACTTCTACTTTTTTACCGAAACAAAATACATTTTTCGTATAAATTAATGTCGCGTTATCAAGTCCGACACATACTTCTTTCATTTCTTCCACAACGTGTCCAAAGTCTTCTTCATGTCTTGCATTTGATTCAGCAATCCATTCTTCGATTGTTTTCATGTTAATTGCCATACTGCGCCCCCTGGTTCGTTCATTGCTTCGTTTAAAAAATAAATACTATATGAAAATATAAGCGATACGTAATATGTTTTCAAGGGGGAACGGTATATTCAAAATAAAGTGAAACTTTATTTACTCCCTCATTGTAAAAAAAATAGCACTTTAAAAAGTGCTATTCCGCTCTCCTTGCCGCTTGTTGAATTGGGTCCCACACGCTGTTATATGGTGGTGCATAACTTAAGTCGACGTCTTCTAAATCATGAATGCTCATTTTATTGAAAAGCGCCATCGCAATCACATCAATACGTTTATCTACGCCTTCTTCTCCAATTACTTGCCCGCCCAATAATTGTTTCGTATCGGAGCGATATAGTAATTTCAAGTAAAGTGGTTTTGCATTTGGATAATAGCCCGCCATATTTGTAGAATCTACTTTGACCGTTTTATACGGAATGTGTAGCCCTTTCGCTTCTTTTTCATTTAAGCCTGTTCTTGCGAGTGTCAAATCCATAAATTTAATAATGCCTGTGCCTAACGTACCTTTAAAAACTCTTCGTTTATCAAGCATATTCAGTCCAGCAAGTCGCCCTTGCTTATTGGCTGTCGTTCCGAGCGGGATATGATCATGAATTTCCTTTATAACGTGGTAATGTGTTGCGCAATCACCGGCTGCATATACGTCTTGCACATTCGTTTGCATATATGCATTTACTTCGATTGCTCCTTTATGATTCTTACGTATATTTGTTCCTTCAAGAAAATCAGTATTTGGTTTCACTCCAACCGATACTAAAACAAGATCTGCTTTATACGTACCTTTATCCGTTTCGACTGCTTCTACTCGTTCATTCCCTTTAAACGCTTTTACATTTTCATTCGTTAAAATTTCAATATGATGCTTATCTGCTTCTTTATGTATGTACTCTGCCATATCTGCATCGTAAATCGTACCGATATGATCATTTCGCTCAATCATTCTTACTTTCTTACCAAGTTCGACGAATGTTTCTGCCATTTCCAGTCCGATTGCACCACCACCAATAATGATTACATCTTCAACTTTATTCGTTTCTAGCGTTTTTAATATGCGCTCAGCATCTGGAATTGTTTTTAAAAGATGAACGCCTTGTAATTCCCGTCCTTCCCATTCCGGCATAACAGGACGTACCCCGGTCGCAATTAATAATCGATCGTACGGAAATTCAAAGACATCTTTCGTCTTTGTATGCTCTGCGTACACCATTTTCTTTTCCGTATCTACTTTCGTTACTTCATGACGC
This sequence comes from Bacillus sp. RZ2MS9, assembly GCF_001816185.2. Taxonomy (NCBI): domain Bacteria; kingdom Bacillati; phylum Bacillota; class Bacilli; order Caryophanales; family Bacillaceae; genus Bacillus; species Bacillus sp. RZ2MS9. The sequence continues at coordinate 1,291,087 of NZ_CP049978.1, read as the reverse complement.
ACTTTCGCATCAATTCCATATTTCTCACGAAACGTCTTTACATTACGCGCGATTAACTTTTCCGTTGAAGCGATAGCACCACTAATGACATACGGTAACCCACACTGCGCGTACGAATAAATTTCACCTTTTTCTAAAGTTACAACATTTGCATCTTCATCGTTTCTAACAATTTGCATCGCTGCACTCATACCAGCTGCATCTCCGCCAATAATGACATAGTTCACTTTACCACTCCTTCTTTTTTACATACTCTTTACGTTTTCCATATTTTATAGAAATAACACCTACTTCCATTGTAAAGAAAGAGAATTTCATCTTCAAATTTTGTGCACAAACTTATGCCTGAATAGGTAACTGTCGTGTCTTATAAACAACATGTTTAATATCCTATAACAGTAACCAGTTGAAAGTAGGTGAAACATACATGTGCGCCGGCCTTCTCGTCCAGCTTCCAGAGGAACCGATAGAACCGAAACCCGCCCTCCCGCTTGAACAGGAGTTTACCGTTAGTGTAACTTTATACAGTGCTCGTGCTTGGTTATCTGACAATGACACTTTCTCACAAACTATCTGGAAAGCTACCCGCTTCGCTTCTTCATCACACGCTCGCAAGGCCATCTTTCCAGTCGGTACTGTTAAAATTATAAATTTTTCTGACGATACAATAACAGTTACTGCATCCTCAGAATCAGATGATGCTCTTAAAATAATCGTCCCTCCTCATTCTGAAGCTGCTTTAACGTCTAGTTCTTTATCTGATGTGCAAGCCAGTACATCAGGAGGGGCAAGTAAAGTCACATTTCTCTTTCATATCTTTTTCTCTAGGGAACCTGGTCCAGCCAAATAACGATAGAAAAGGTACAGTAATATACACTGTACCTTTTTCCCGCGCTCTATTCTCTTGATTTAATTAGTTCAATATTATAAGTTTCGATATCTGTTAACTTTCCTGTAAAATAAGGATTTTCTCTATACCAAGACTGTTTTGCAAAATACGCTTGCATATCTTTCGTTTGAAAAATATGTCCATGCCTTGCATATATTTCATTTCTAGCAATTTTCAACTGTTCTTTCGATAAATATGTTAAATCTGTGCTCGTTAATTTTCGAATATCACTATCAGGAAAGATGAAACCATTATATACATACCCAGTCGCGGGCGTTGGAGTAACATTATAAACAACTGTTTTTTCTGCACTTTTCGTTTGGAATGGAAGATTATAAGACGAAAGTGCCGTTACCGTCTCTACTTTTGTCGTTTCCCGTCCATTTTCTCCATTTCGTTCTAAATAAATTTTCGCGCTTCCATCAGTCGCTACAGGCCCCCATGTAATTTCTTCTCCTGCGAGCGCTGTAACTGGTTTTTGATTTACGTACAATGTTGCACCAGGCGCGTTCGTTTGAACTGTAATATATTGACCTTGCAACGTTAAATCTACCGTTACGTTATTTTGGCTTTGTTTCATAAGTACAACCTTTTCCTCACGCGATAGTTTTACGTAGTCATTTTTATATTCTGATTGAAACACTTGATTTCCCGGAAGAAATGGCCCATATTGCTTCTCAAACTTTTTGTCATCTGTCTTATCAATTTCTTTTCCGTTCATTTTTAACGATACGTCTTTTTCATTTGAAAGCAAAGTTGCATAGTACGTCTTCGCTTTCAATTTATATCGATCAAATATAAAGAAATACTTTCCGTCTTTCGTTAATGAAAAATCAGCTCTTTCTATTCCGTCCCGTTGTTTTTCACCTTGTCTCAAATATTCTTTTAATTCATTCACGTAAGATGGATTTTCTTTTATATATGAAAATAGAGGCGTTACGCTCTCTCTCGTTATCATAACCGATGGATCATCTGCCGTAACGATCTCAGCTAATTTCTCTCCGTCCCTCTCTTGTAAAATCGTAATCATCCGGTCTACTTGTGCCACCTGCGTATAATACGACAATCCGTACAAATACAATCCAATAATCGCTATAACAAATAGCGCTAACAGTGTAATGCCAACTTTTACACCACCGCTCATGTTCTTCTTTACTACAGAACGTCCCCTCTTCGTCCCGCAGTTTTGACAAAACTGCACACCATCTTCAAACTGAACTCCGCACTTTGTACATACATTCATCCAGTCAACCACCTTTTCATTAGAAGCCAGTTATTCCCTGTGTTAAGGCTTGAATTATCGTGCTAATGTAAGACCAAAGTACAATGAATGTTGCAATTCCAATTAAAACATTTGCAATAATAAGTGTGTAAACGAGATCTAATCCGCCATTGTCTAGCTTTAATACGGCTACAGTTATACTAATCCCTATATAAGTTGCAGCTACGGATAATAATATCGGTAAGAAAAAGATTAATAAGAAACTAAAAAGAAAAGAAAGGACTAATATGACAATAGCCGGCGTCGCTATCGTTCCCCATATACCGAATACTTCAAGAAACGAAAAAGATGATTTCATCATCTTACCACTTACAAAAATAATAAATCCGACAAATAAAGTTAAAATTAATAAAAAGAAAAAGACCGTTATAGATTCTACAAAAAACGTGGGAGTAGATATATCTGGTGCAAATGTTCTCGTAACTGCTGATGCTGCACTCATCATTCTATAAAAAATACATGCTCCTAAAAAACAAATAAGAACAAGACTTACAATTCCATTTCGTACTTCAATAGCGCCGCTTTGCATAATCGCTGTCGGTGCTTGTAATGCATGTTTAAAAAATTGAAAATAGCCGCTCGCAAACCGCTTCGCTTGCTCTACCGTTTCATTTTGCCGAGCTTCCTTTGCTTGTGCCGCACGTGCTTGTTCCGGCCCTTCTTCTTGGCCACTACTTGCCACTACTTCTTCCGTTAACGAATGTCCACAATTCCCGCAAAATTTTGCCTCCGCTGCATTTTCTGTATGACATGACGGACATTTCATTCTCTTATCCCTCCTTAAGGATATACCGTATAGGGTGTTACAAATTCAATATATGAATTTGTACATAAAACATGACTACAAGAAAAAGATTCTGAAATCCTTCTTCCGAAAGAAAATATATGTGCTAGTAATCTTGAAAAAAAATGCTATTATGAAACAGAATAAATAATATTTTTAACAGATTGGATGACTGGCAATGGAATTGGTAAACTCAATTTTTCAAATACTCCTTACAAGCGTAATCCAATTATTATCTTTAATTGGCGTTATCATTGTAATTGGATTTCTATTAGGCTATTTAGAATCTCTCACACGGATGTATTGGTCGAGAGCTTTTGGACGAAAAGGATTCCTATTAACGGCTTGGATCGGTGTTCCTATTCACGAACTTGGACATGCCATTATGTGCGTGCTGTTCCGTCATAAGATTGTAGCAACGCAGTTCTTCCCGACAGATACAAGTCAAGGGGCTTTAGGTTACGTACAACATCAATACAATCAAAAAAGTGTGTATCAACGGATTGGGAATTTCTTCATCGGCATTGGGCCTATTATTTCTGGTATTACTGCATTAATCCTTTTAATGCGCTATTTCGTACCAGAATCATATTTTTTATTTAATACAACTCTCGAAAAAACGATTGCTTCTACTTCTATTAATGTAGAAATGATTCAAAACATGCTCTTGTCGACGTTTGTATTATTGAAAAGCTTATTTACAATCGGCAATTTATTGAATCCTTCCTTTTGGTTATTTTTATTTATCGCCATTTGCATTTCCGCACATATCGCTTTAAGTAAACCAGATATTAAAGGATCAATAGACGGTGTTATCGTCATGTTTATCGTGTTATTTTTATTCAACATAATAGCAGGACTGTTTCAATACGACAGTAATCAGCTAATTGGACAGGTTATGAAATATAATATGTATCTCATTGCGTTTTCTAGTGTGGCACTGCTGTTCTCTTGTCTTTCTACACTCGTTAGTTTTTCGTTTTATAAAATAAGAAGAGGGCGTTCTTTTTGAACGCCCTCTTCTTATTAATTATTCCCCTTATAATCACAATGCTCAACCGGAACACGAGCATGCCCTTCTTCATCGGTACACCATGACTGTGATTGGAATGCAAGAAAGATACCAATCCATTCTTCTTCCTTTTCGAAGTGAATGAGTATTCCTCCGTCTTGCCATATGCCATCATCACCTTGCCATTTTTCTACATTCCCTTGATTCATATGAATATCATGTATACCGTTTCCTGGTTTGAAATGAAAATAGGAATCTGGTGTATTTTCTTCTGGTCCCCATCTTTCACCAAACGCGTAAATAATTGCTTTTTCTTCTATTGCTCGTTTTATATAACGTTCTATTTTTTCATTTAAATCATTATCTGCTCCTGCTTTTTCGGGAGGCAAAGGAATCATTTGATTTGAGTCAAATAGATTTCCTCTTACATAATCTAAAGCTACTTTCGGTTCATTGTTTTTTATTTCTGTAAAACCGAATGGTAATGTCGGTAAAATATGAATCGCCTCTGACTTAATATTGTTACTCGCAAAATATAAAACTTCTGACGGATAGCTTTGCGATTTTACGTTAATTGCAATACGATAATTTACTCCTGTCTCGCCCTGTAAATGAACTTGATAATGAGGTGTTTTCCCTTTTCCAATCTTTGATTGTATAACTGTACCTTTTAACACACCGTAGTTTTTTAGGGGCATACATTTCATCTCCTATTCATTTAGTAGAAGCTATTCATATTTAAATCATTATCCACTCATAAAAAAAATCCTCCTATGTTAGGAGGATTTTTAATTTCTCAACATATACCAAACAATAACTTCTACCACTACAAGCAAAACCGCACCAAAGATCATTAACGTCGTCTTCTTTAATAGTTCATTTTCACGGTAAGGGATATTACATAAGTAAGCACCTAGTGTAATCCGTGATGGACAAGCAATTGTCGCTACTGATGATGCGGTGTTTTGAAGTGTTGTGACATATTGCCACGGGAGTGCTACGTTTTGTGCGGTTTGCATTTGTAGTTTTATAAACATTGCATTTGATCCTGCGTTACTACCTGTTAAAAATCCACCAATAGCGCCAATAAACGGGGCAACGAAAACGAAAAAATTTCCAAACGTTTCACCAGCGGTTTTTGCAAGTAATAAATGCATACCAGATGCACCCATTAGTTCTGAAATGGCGATAAACATTGTCGTCGTAATCGCAAACGGAATCCATTGTTTTATCGTTTGCGAGAGTGATTGTTTAATAATATGAGATGGTATCCGGAAGAAAATAATAGTAAATAAGCAAGTCATACCGAGCCAAAATCCTGGTGAATACAGCATTTCTAATTTGTAAGAGTATGATTTTAAATCAAGGACTGCATATGATCTGAACAAATCATGTAATGCTGGAACGAGGCGAGAAAGTAAAATACAAACTGTTAGAAATATATAAGGGCTAATAATTTTTATAATGGATACTTCTCTCTCCGTTGCAGCCGCATGTTCTGTTATAAGATTTTGCCCACTTTTTCCTTTTAATTTAATGATAAAAAAGCCAAAGGTAATCGTAACGATAGAACTTAATATCCCGGCTAGTTCAACACTTACGTACGCATTAGAAAGATAGATTCCGAGAGAAAATAATAGAAAGAACCCTACTCCTTCTTTCCACTTTTCTATAACCGCTTGCCAGCCGCCAACAACGTGTAAAGAAAGAATAACGAAGTAAGCAAACATCGGAATACTTAATAGCGCTGTATTTGTGCCAAGTGTTGTAAGAGGCATATTTATTAGCTGCGAACCGATAATCGTACCAGTTGCCATTGCGCCCCATGAACTAGCTAGTAAGCCGATGAATGAGAGTAGTACAGCTTGAAATGGTTTATATCCTAGTGAAAGAAAAATAGGTGCTGCAACCATGAAGCCAATACCGAATCCACTTACTGATTCAATAAGCGGGCAAATGCCAAAACACATAAGCAGCATTTGTAATAAGCGATCCTGAGTAACTGCTTCTAGAAAACGTGCTACTTGATCGATGTACCCCATTTTGTTCATGAGGTGAAATAAAAAAATACCGAAAAATAAAACGTACCCGACAATAAAACAAATTAACCATCCTTTAATCGTTGCGTGCACAGTTTCACTTATCCCTAATTGAAACATTGGCGAGAGTAAAACGATTCCAACAGACACAGCATAAGAAATTAACGAGGACCTTAATGACGTTTGTTTAAATAAAAATAAACAAATGAAAATCATCATAATTGGGATAAGTGCCAACAATATGGCCATGTTATCATCTCATTTCGTTTAAAATACAATTTTTAACTATTATATAACAGATACTATAATTTTCAATTGTTTTTACAACAGATTCAAAAAAGGAACCAAACGGCTCCTTTTCATTCACTCCCATTTTCTATTATCCTGAAAAACTGTCTGCTTTCCGACTATTTCTTTCAACACAACAAACACAATGTAAGTACATATTGCTTGCAATATAATATTCCAAAATTTCATTAATGTAAATGAATGAATCCGTAGAAATAATTCGTTTAATAATACAATCGAAACGATACTAAATAATTCTATACTAATCGAAAATAGACATATTTCTAAAATAGACTGTTCTTGAATGCGATTTAAGTTGGAAAAGATGAATACATACCCTAAAAATAGAGCCATTAACTCTATTTTCGTCATGCTAATGAGCCAAGCGTATAGCGGTACAGTTAAGAATAGATATAGTAGTTTACGTCTTAGCATGCCTTCTCACCCTCTAAATTATATGTATTTTCTGTATATTTTAACATTTATTACGCAAAACAAAAAGAAGAGACTACGCCTCTTCTTTTTGTTTTGTTGCATATATTAATTCACATATTTCTTCTTGCTTTTCATTTTCTAAAAGCTCAATGATCTTACTTCCAACGACAACTCCGTCGCATATTGTAACCATTTCTTCTACATGTTCTTTTGTTGAGATGCCAAATCCAGCGACTACTGGTAAGTTGACGTGTGATTTTACTTTTTCTAAGTAACTATGAATCTCCTCTTTAAAGTTTTGACGTACTCCCGTTACGCCCGCTACTGTAACAGCATAAACGAACCCTTCTGATTCACTCGTAATTTTTTCAATTCTTTCAATAGGACTCGTTACGGTAACGAGTGGAATGAGCGCAATGTTTGCCTCTCGAAGTAACGGCGCAATAATATTTTGTTCTTCATACGGTAAGTCTGGAACGATAATACCATCCACACCGGCCTCTAAGCACTTCTCTACAAATCGTTCTTTTCCGAATGCAAGTACTGGATTTAAATATGTCATGAGTACAAACGGAATTTGCACTTCTTTCCTTACCTCTATTAATGCTTGAAAAATACCTTTTACTGTTACACCGCTATCTAGCGCTCGTTTCCCTGCTCTTTGAATCGTTGGACCGTCTGCGACTGGATCCGAAAAAGGAATGCCGATTTCAACGATGCTCGCTCCTGCTTCATCTAAAAAACGAATTCTTTCTTTTAATTTTTCAAGACCACCATCTCCGCCCATTACATACGGAATAAATGCTTTCTTACCATTTTCAAACGCTGCTTTAATTTTTTCTACTCCCATTTTTTACACCTCTTCCATATAACGTTTTATACTCTCTACATCTTTATCACCACGGCCAGATAAACAAATAACAAGTCCTTCATCTTCCTTCATTTTCGGAGCTAATTTTAATGCATATGCGACAGCATGTGAACTTTCTAGCGCCGGGATAATGCCTTCTTTTTTCGTTAATAATTGAAATGCTTCTAATGCTTCTTCGTCTGTTATCGAATGATAAGAAACGCGGCCAATATCTTTTAGCAAGCTATGTTCTGGACCAACACCTGGATAATCAAGTCCTGCTGAAATAGAGTGTGCTTCTTGAATTTGTCCTTCTTCGTTTTGCAGAAGATACATCATTGATCCGTGTAAAACCCCAACGCTTCCTTTCGTTAAAGTTGCTGCATGTTTTTCTGTATGAACGCCTTTTCCAGCTGCTTCTACGCCGTAAAGAGCAACTTCTTCATCGTGTACGAACGGATAAAACATCCCCATTGCATTACTACCACCTCCAATACAAGCAACGACTGCTTCTGGTAACTTTCCTTCTAACGCCTCATATTGTTTTTTCGTTTCATTTCCAATTACACTTTGGAAATCACGTACAATTTGCGGGAATGGATGTGGTCCGAGAACAGATCCCATAATGTAGTGCGTATCATGCACATGTGAAACCCAGTAACGAAGCGCCTCGTTTACCGCATCTTTTAATGTACCACTACCTGCCGCTACACTTTCTACTTTCGCTCCGAGTAATTCCATTCGGAACACATTTAATTTTTGACGTCTTACATCTTCTTCTCCCATAAAAATGACGCATTCTAATCCGAGAAGAGCACATACAGTAGCTGTTGCCACTCCGTGTTGTCCAGCTCCTGTTTCAGCGACAACTTTTTTCTTGCCCATTCGCACTGCAAGTAGTGCCTGACCGATTGTATTGTTAATTTTATGAGCTCCTGTATGATTCAAATCTTCACGTTTTAAATAAATCTTTGCACCTCCGCAATACTTCGTCAGATTTTCAGCGAAATAAAGCGGTGTTTCTCTTCCGACGTACGTTTTTAAATAATGATTTAATTCCTTTTGAAATGCCTCATCTTGCATCGCTTCTTTATATGCTTCTTCTAGTTCTAGTACAGATTGCATTAACGTTTCTGGAACGTATCGTCCTCCGTATATACCGTAATGTCCTTTTTCATCTGGATATGCGTAGTTCATTTGGAACACTCCTTCGCTTTTATAATAAATTGTTTTATTTTCTCTACATCTTTCTTTCCTTCTGTCTCTACTCCGCTGCTCACATCGACCATATAAGGCCGAACAGTTCGAATTGCTTCTTCTATATTAAGAGCGTTTAATCCACCAGCTAATATCGTTTTCTTTCGCAATTCTTTTGGCATATGCCCAAGTAGTTCCCATGAAAATGTCTTTCCATTTCCTCCATGAAACTTTTCTTTCGGGCTATCAAATAATATATAATCCGTTTCATACCCTTGAGCGTTTTTCATATCACTTTCTGAAGTTACTCCTAGTGATTTTATAGACGGAATATTCAATCTTCTGATTTGATAATTATCTTCATCTCCATGTAGTTGTACATGTGTTAACCCGCACTCATCTGCAATTTTCTGGATCACTTCTACTGATTCATTTACGAAAACACCGATTTTTAACACGTTGGCTGGAAGCTCCTGAATGATTTCTTCCGCTCTCTTTGGAGTGATTTTCCGCTTACTTTCTGCAAAAACAAATCCGAGTGCATCTGCGCCGTATTCGCAAGCACGTTTTGCTGTTTCCATATCAGTGATGCCGCAAATTTTCACTTTCATATATTCACCTTACAGTCTTCAAAAAAGTTACTAATAGAAGATGATGTCATAAGTGCCTCTCCAATTAATACACCTTTTGCTCCTGCTTTTTTAACACGAATAATATCCTCTTTTAAATGAATCCCGCTTTCACTAATCCAAAGTAGTTTCTCCTCATTCAATCTTTTTCCAAGCTTTTCAGTTTGGCTTAAATCTACTTCGAACGTTTTTAAATTACGATTATTAATGCCAATAACGTGCGGATTTAATACAATCGCAGTTTCTAATTCCTGTTCATCATGAACTTCAACAATCGCTTCCAATCCTTTTTCTAACACGTAGCTATACAACTCTTTTAACTTCTCTTTCGTTAACGCTGCTACAATTAGTAAAATAATATCTGCTCCCGCTTCATACGCTCTATCGATTTGAATCTTATCGATTATGAAATCTTTACATAAAAGCGGAATGTTACTTTCTTCTCTTGCTGTTTGTAAATCGTGAAACGATCCTTTAAAAAATTGACCATCTGTTAAAACAGATACTGCTCCTGCACCACATTTCTCATATGTTCCCACTTGTTTTCGTACGTCAACGTGTAAATTGATATCTCCTTTTGATGGTGATGCTCGCTTTACTTCTGCAATGACAGTAAACTGCTGTAACGCTTCTACAAGTGAATGTGTCTTTCTTTTTGTTTTTACTGGTGTATATATTTCATATAACTCCGCAACTTCCTTTTTCTTCTGTTCTACAATTTTATCTAAAATCGTCCCCACTTTAGTTCACCCTTTCTAATTTTTCGTTGCTTGCTACAATTAATAAGTTTAATTTGGCTAATGCTTTTCCAGAGTCAATGCTATGTGCCGCGAGTTTAATTCCTTCTTCAATCGTTTCCGTTTTTCCATTTGCGAAAAGAGCTAGACCTGCATTTAATAAAACTGTATCACGATAAACACTCTTTTCTCCGCTCAATACTTCAAGCGTAATCTTTGCATTTTCTTTTGAATTCCCCCCTCTAATTTCTTCATTTTTCACTCTTGAAAAACCATACTTTTCTGGATTAATACTCTTTTCTACTATTTCATTATCTTTTAAAAGGACTACGTGATTTTCCCCTTGTAATGACGCTTCATCTAAAAAACCACTTCCATTTACGACAAGCGCTTGTTTCCGGCCTAACTTTTGTAATACTTGTGCAACTGGTAATAACATATCTCGTTTATAAATACCGACAAATTGTGTTTCTAAATTCACTGGATTTGTTAAAGGGCCAATTAAGTTAAAGATCGTCGGCACGTTTAACTCTTTTCTTATTTTCATAATGCGCCTTAGTGCTGGATGCATCGCTGGTGCAAATAAAAATGCAATACCTACATGCTCTAGTAAATAATCAATTTCGTTTGGCGTACTACTAATATTTACACCTAGTTCTTCTAATAAGTCTGCACTTCCTGTTTTACTAGAAACAGCACGATTACCATGTTTTGCAACCTTTACACCTGCTCCTGCCAGTACGAATGCTGATGTTGTGCTAATATTAAACGTTTGAGCACCATCACCACCCGTCCCGCAATTGTCCATTGCTCCTTGTATATGGTTCGAAAACGGCAATGCCTTTTCGCGAAGAGCTCGAACGAGACCGTATATTTCTTCTGCAGTTTCACCTTTCGCTTTCAGTAAGACTAAGAAAGCTGCAATTTCACTTTCTAATATGTTTTCACTTAATAAAAGTAGTCCTGCTTTATACATTTCCTCTTCTGTTAAATGTTGACCCTCCACTAATTTACGAAGATAGTTGTTCATACTCTTTCCTCCTCTTTTACTTCTGTTAAAAAGGCACGGATTAACTTTCCGCCTTCTTCTGTTGCGATTGATTCCGGATGAAACTGTAATCCGAAGAGCGGATAATAATTGTGACGGACTGCCATTATTTCTCCGTCGTCCATCGCTGTCGCTAATATGTCAAAGCACTTTGGCAAGCTCGTTTGCTCTGCAACAAGGGAATGATAGCGCATCGCCGTTAGGGGCTGTGTAACATATGAAAAGATTGACGTTCCGTTATGTTTCACACGCGATGTTTTTCCGTGTTTAATACGCTCTGCTCTAACAATGTCTCCTCCAAATGCAGATATGATCGCTTGGTGGCCAAGACAAATCCCTAATATGGGAACGTTCTTATAAAAATGACGGATGACGTCGATACAAATGCCAGCATCCTCTGGTTTTCCTGGTCCTGGTGAAAGTACAATTCCTCTTGGATTCATCTCTTCTAACTGTTCTATCGTTATTTCATCATTTCTTACAACTACAATTTCTTCTTCATGTTCGCCTAACAGTTGATACAAGTTATATGTGAACGAATCGTAATTATCAATAAGTACAATCATTTCATTACCTCCAAAAGCGCTCTCGCTTTATTTAATGTTTCTTCATATTCAGCTACTGGATCTGAATCGTAAACGACCCCTGCTCCTGCCTGAACGTATGCTTTTTCATCCTTTACGACCATCGTTCGAATAGCGAGCGCCATATCAAGATTTCCTGAAAAACTAACGTATCCAACTGCACCAGCGTATACATTTCTTTTTTCATTCTCTAGTTCATTTATAATTTCCATCGCTCTAATTTTCGGAGCTCCAGAAACCGTCCCTGCTGGTAAGCAATACGCTAACGCATCAAATCCACCCATTTGTTTTCGCAATGTTCCGTAAACTTCAGATACAATGTGCATAACGTGAGAATATTTTTCTACTTTCATATATTTATCTATCGTAACCGAGCCGATTTCGCTCACTCTACCAATATCGTTTCGCCCAAGATCTACAAGCATCATATGCTCTGCTCGCTCTTTCTCATTGCCTAACAGTTCTTTTGCGATTTCCTCGTCTTCCCTCTTCGTTTTCCCCCTCGGCCTTGTACCAGCAATTGGATTCGTCATCACTTTATCCTCCCTTACTGATAGTAAACTTTCCGGCGAAGAACCGAGTACAACATAATCTTGAAAATCGATATAGAACATATATGGTGATGGATTTGCAATTCGAAGTTTTCGGTATAACCCGAATGGATCCCCAATACATTCACTTTGTAAACGCTGTGATAGTACGACTTGGAATATGTCTCCCGCTCTTATATATTCTTTCGCAATTTCTACCATCTCACAAAACTCTTTTTCCGTTATAGAAGAAGTGAATGATAATGGGGATTGTATTGCATTTACTTCAGCTTCTTCTCCTTGTAGCACTTCCTCTTTGTATACTCGTAGCCTTTCGTATACTTCCTCATAATCTGTTGAATCATCTTCCCTGCATACATATACAAACGACAACTTTTGGCGTAAATGATCGTAAACGATAAACTCACGATATAGTAAAAGGTGTACTTCTGGAATATTTAATGGGTCGTGTAAATCCGCTCCAATGTTTTCATACTGCCGAATGACATCATATCCAATATAACCAACTGCTCCTCCGCAAAATGGAAATGGACTGTCTACTTGTGATGGTACGATTACTTCTTCTAACACTTGCAGTACGTTACCTTGTAACTTTTCTGCCCGGCCGAAAATCGTTCGTTCCACTTCCGTACCAACGCTTTTCACTTCTCCATAAGGATTACATCCTAAGTAAGAATAACGCCCTTTATCTTGATGAAGCTGTGAACTTTCTAATAAGAATTTCTTCTTCCCTTTCATACGTCTATATAAAGAAATTGGCGTAATGCTATCTCCTTCTTCTTCAGTGATTACTAAAAATGTCTTTCTCTCTCTTTTTTGTTTTATAAATTCTTCTTTCGTCATCATGTCCTTCACCTCACCCTGAAAAATAAAAAAGTCCCCTACATATCGAAAATATGTAGAGGACGATAAATATACCGCGGTACCACCTCGTGTTGGATGCAAAAGCATCCCGCTTTGTTCAGGTACAAATTTTATACCTTATCCTTGTAACGGCGGAACCCGGGTTGCCTACTAAAAATAATTGTTCAGCATACCTCTCGTAAGCCCATTCCGTATATGGCACCGTACCGGGCTCCCACCTATTCCCGGCTCTCTGTAACGTCTCCAATATACGTACTCTTCTTACTTAAACGATTTCATTTATTTAATTTTTTATACACAAAAAGGGAGTACTCATCCTATAGAAAGGACGGGTACTCCCGTGGTGCCACCTTAATTCGTTACAAATGTAACGCACTTTACCGTATCAAAAACAATACGTGTCTCTTGTATCGATGAGATCATGTCGCCAAAGCCTACTTCTTTCGTTTCGGTTTGGAAGCTCCGAAGCCCATTCCACATCAATTCCATACTGATTCGCACCAACCATCAGCTCTCTGACATGTTCATCATGTGTACTCTTCTTCATCAACGCTTGCATTTTTTTAAGTTGCACTCATTATAGACCTGACTTTTTTCACAAGTCAATACTTTTTTAAAAAATTTATTTTTCTTTCCTTTCAATATTATATTGACAAAACAACCTCTTTTTATGTAAATATAATAAATACTCTATTAAAAATAAGGTTTTTTGTATGAATATTATATATTAAAAAAGTAAAATGACATCAAAAAACGCTTACATTTCTGAAAATTCGTATTTCTATATGGATTTTTCAGAATAATCATGATAGATTATAAAGTGAAACTTTAATCAGTAGAGGGTGTTCATCCCCACTGATTATTAGTTGAATCAATCGGGCATTAACGGACAGTTGATCTCCCACCTAACTTCCTTGCCCAGCCAATTTTAAGGTGGGAGTTTTGCTGCCCGTTAATGCGGGATAAATATGCATAACGCATCAAAAGACCTGACAAAAGAAAGGGGAACTACATGAGTACGCAGATGTTAACTTTAACTTCTATCTCTATTTACATGCTCGGGATGTTAGTAATCGGCTATTTCGCCTACAAACGAACGTCCAACTTAACAGATTATATGCTTGGCGGGCGTACACTAGGCCCCGCAGTAACAGCATTAAGTGCTGGAGCATCCGATATGAGTGGTTGGCTTTTAATGGGATTACCCGGTGCAATGTTTAGCGTTGGATTAAGTAGTAGTTGGATTGCGATCGGCCTAACACTAGGCGCATACGCAAACTGGCTTTATGTCGCTCCTCGCTTACGTACCTACTCAGAAATTGCAAATAACTCTATTACTATTCCAGAATTTTTGGAACACCGTTTCCACGACAAATCTCATATGCTACGCTTAGTATCCGGACTTGTTATTATGATTTTCTTTACTTTTTATGTAGCTTCAGGATTAGTTTCAGGCGCTGTATTATTTGAAAATTCATTTGGCATGAACTATCATGTTGGATTATTCATTGTTGCAGGCGTTGTTGTCGCTTACACATTATTTGGTGGTTTCTTAGCAGTAAGTTGGACAGACTTCGTACAAGGAATCATTATGGTGGTCGCTCTTATTCTTGTTCCTATCGTAACAATTATGAATTCGAACGGACTTGGACCTGCATTTGATACAATTCGATCTGTAGATCCAACACGTCTAGATATTTTTAAAGGTGCCTCTACTTTAGGAATGATTTCTCTATTCGCATGGGGCCTTGGTTATGTCGGACAACCTCATATTATCGTACGCTTTATGGCAATTTCTTCTGTAAAAGAACTTAAAAGTGCACGAAGAATTGGTATGAGCTGGATGATTTTCTCTGTTGTTGGAGCTATGTTTACTGGTCTTATTGGTATTGCTTACTATTCACAACAAGAGTTGACATTATCTAATCCAGAGACAATTTTCCTTGAACTTGGGAAAATTTTATTCCATCCACTTATTACTGGATTTTTATTAGCAGCCATTCTAGCAGCGATTATGAGTACAATTTCATCACAGCTACTCGTTACTTCTAGTGCTGTAACTGAAGATTTATATCGTACATTCTTCAAACGTTCTGCATCTGATAAAGAACTTGTATTTGTCGGTCGTATGGCTGTACTTGTTATTGCATTAGTTGGGTGCGCATTAGCGTTTAAACAAAATGATACGATTTTAGCTCTTGTTGGATACGCTTGGGCTGGATTTGGTTCTTCATTCGGACCTGCTATTTTATTAAGCTTATATTGGAAACGTATGACGAAGTGGGGCGCACTTGCCGGTATGATTTCTGGTGCCGCTACTGTTATTATATGGACTCAATTCAAATTCTTAAAAGATTTCTTATATGAAATGATTCCAGGTTTCGCTATTAGTTTACTAGCCATCGTAATTGTTAGTTTACTAACACAACCTTCAAAAGAAGTTAAAGAGCAATTTGAGGATTTCGAAAAACAACATCGTCATAATTTATAAAAAAATCTCTGCTGTTATCATAACAGCAGAGATTTTTTACAGTTCGACAATCTTTTTATCAAATTTAACAAATTCTTTATGTTTCGTTAAATTTAACATAACACTACTCCTTTATAGTATGAGTATCAGCACTTATACAGAAAGGGGACTCCAACATGTTAGCAGCTTTCCAGCAACAACAAACACGAAAATTTTCACCTATCACAAATACTTCTGCGTCTTGTTTAAACATGCAACCTAACCCGCCTAAAATTTCAATTGCTCCTTCTGTTATTTCAGTCATCGGTGTTCATATGGAAAAACATAAATTAAAAATAAAAACGGGACAAAACATTGTGTTATCAGCTTCTATTTTACCAATACAAGCAACGAATAAAGAGCTTATTTGGTCAAATATGAATTCTGATATCATCACCATATATCCAAAAGGTGACACCGTGACGATTACTGGAAAAAGTGCAGGTAAAGCAGTCGTAATTGTCACAACTGCTGAAGGCAAATTTCGTGACCTATGTGTCATTCATGTACAACCTTATATGACAAATCCAAAGTAAAAGAGTGGCTTCGTAGCCACTCTTTTACTTGATTTCAATATTTGAGTTTTTACTTTTTACAAGGTTAATAAAAAATTGGATATAACCATACATTTTTTTTGATGGAAATTCTACTAAACTTTCCCCGTCTTGATTTAAGTCAATGAATCTCCTTCTCTTCCCTATTACAATGAAAACAATATTAGAAAAGGAGGACATATTATGACTGAACGAAAGTACGCCTTATTTGCTAGCACATCTCTTCTTGTTATGGCATTCATTGCATTTTTCTCTTACGGTTTTGTTCATGGAAACCTCGTTATACAAGGAGATGCGAGTACAACATTCCATAATATCCAAACTTCAAATTCACTTTTCAAAGCGGAAGTTTTTGGGTGGATTATCATTTTTATCACTGATATTGTCGCTGCGTGGGCTCTTTATTTCTTTCTAAAACCAATTCATACTAGCCTCTCATTACTAGCCGCTTTGCTTCGTCTTATGTATACAGCTATACTTGGGATTGCTATATTCAATCTAATATTGGCATTATTGCTTTCAAAAAATACAATTGCAAATCCAGAAACATATACAATGTTGTTTCTCAGTGCATTCGAATACATTTGGTCTGTAGGATTGATCATTTTTGGATTGCATCTTTTCGTTTTAGGCTATGTAGCTTTTCTCTCTAAACAGATACCAAAGTTTATTAGTATACTGCTGTTCATTGCTGCTACCGGTTATATGCTAATTCACGTCATGAATACAATGTTTACACAATACGATACAATGATTTCACTCATACAATCACTATTCCAATTACCTATGATTGCAGGTGAATTAGGACTTGCGATATGGCTACTATTGAAAGGTGGTAAACACTCTAATTAAGCCGTTTCTTAATTCTACTTAATGATTCTGGTGTCATGCCAAGATAGCTTGCTAGCTGATATTGTGGAACGCGATGAATTAAATACGGGCGTTTTCGTAACAATGTTTTATATCGCTCTTCTGGTGTCGATGAGATAAATACAGCAAGTTCATCTTGTACTTCACCGAAATTGTACTCGATCATTTTACGCGTCATTTCTTCTAATTGTGAATACTTATTATACATGTCCTTTTCACTATGTAGATCACCAACAACTACAGTACAATCTTCTAAACACGTTAACGTATATGATGAAGATTTATCTTGTTTATGATGGTTGAAATTCGAAATTGCCTGTTCTTCTGTATAAAAATTTGATGTAACTTCTTTCCCTGCTTCATCTATACTATGTTGCCTAACGCATCCTTTTAATACAAAATAACATTTTAACGGAACATTTCCTTGTCTTAGGAGCACTGTTCCTTTTTTATATTCTTCAATTTGTAATTCCCTGAGGATCATTTGCTGCTCTTCTTCACTTAGTGTTGTAAATCTATTCATATACTTCTTTAATATCTCTTCCATTTTCCTCCCCCTTCTACGCCCGCATTTCTATAAAACAAAAAGAGAAGTATCATAACTTCTCTTTTCTCCCCTAACACTATAATTCCTGTGTATACACTGGCTCGTTTACGACATTTTTTGCTGTTCGCTTTTGTTGCTGCATTAAGAAAACAGATACACCAAACAATACGAGCATGCTACCGATTATTTGCATTGCATTTAATTTTTCTCCAAGTAAGAAGAACGCAAGTATAGATGCTCCAACAGGTTCTCCTAAAATACTCATTGAAATTGTCGTTGCATTTACATAATTTAATAGCCAGTTATTAATTACATGTGACACTGTCGGCACAACCGCAAGTAAAAGAAAAACAGTCCAATCCCACTTCGTATAACCTGTAAAGGGTACTTGTAATATAACATTATAAATCCCCATAAAAAGACCTGCGAACGCAAAGACTGTAAAGCTATAAATCCAGTGCGATACTTTCTTCACTGTCGTTTGCCCGATAAATAAATAACCGACAACCGCTATTACACTTAGAAAGGATAATATGTCACCATAAATTGCTTGCTCACTTAAACCTAAATCTCCCCAACCAATGCACATTACTCCTAAAATAGCGATTCCCATCGTTGCAATGGCTGAATATGTTGTTCTTTCTTTAAATAGAAAAAAACCTCCAACTAAAGATACGATTGGTTGAAGTGCCAAAATAATTGTTGAACTAGCAACTGTTGTATGCTTTAAAGATTCAAACCATAAAAGAAAATGCAGTGCTAAAAAGAAACCAGATCCAATTAAAAAGCCCCAATCTTTCATTTGAATCCTATTAAATTCCTCTCTTTTTTTCCATACGATAGGCAGCATAATAAGTACGATAATCCATAAGCGGTACATACTTAATATTGAAGATGGTGCTGAGGACATCTTTACAAAAACTGCTGCAAAGGAAATGGCAATTATAGAAATTGCTAATGGTAGTGCGATTGATTTTTCTTGTTTCAAATCCTGTCTCCCCTCTCACCTGTCAAAAATCCCACTTCATTATATCCGTTTTCTTTCGCAACTTAAATACTAATTTTTTAGATTCTTCGTACCATTATGGTAAAATAGAAATTAAGGCACCAATTAGTGAATATTTCTTTCCTTTTCACTACAAGAGTCGCTCTTACAATCGTTACAGTAAATTTTTATTTAGGGGGATCTACATGAGTCAAACAATAGGGAGAATTGAAGAAATTTCATTTTATAGCGCATCACTTCAAGAAGATGTTACACTTCTCGTTTATTTACCAGTAAATTACACACCACTGCACAAACATACAGTTGTAATTGCACAAGATGGTAGAGATTATTTTCAGCTTGGTAAAGCGCACCGTGTAATTGAGCGCCTTCGTGAAACCGAAGAAATTGACCGTACAATTATTGTCGGTATTCCATATAAAAATGTACATGATCGTAAAGAAAAATATTTCCCAAATGAAGTAAAAAATGCTGCATATATTCGTTTCCTTGCTCATGAACTTGCACCATATATTGATGAAAATTATCCAACGTACCAAATGGGAAAAGGTCGTGTTTTAATTGGTGATTCTCTTGGCGGAACAGTTTCCTTTATGACTGCACTTATGTATCCGCATACATTCGGTAAAGTCGTTATGCAATCACCATTTGTGGATGAGACAGTGATGAACTTAGCAAAAGAATTCAAAGATCCACAGGCGTTAGAACTGTATCACGTCATCGGTACAGAAGAAACGGCTGTAAAGCGTACTGATGGACAAGTATCTGATTTCGTAGGGCCGAACCGTGAGTTAAATACGCTTCTTACAGATAGAAACTTCATCACGCATTATGAGGAATTTGAAGGTAATCATACTTGGAAATATTGGCAGACTGATTTACCGAAAGCCTTCTCTCATATTCTATCAATGAAATAATAGAGAGCAGTATTCAGAATAATTTGATATAATAGATAAAGAGATTTATTTATCTCAAAATCTAACTAGACTTACAAAGGGAGGAATTGGAACATGAAATTAGGCATTGTAATTTTTCCATCTAAAATGATTCAAGATAAAGCGAACGGATTGCGTAAACGTTATGACCCGCACTACGCATTAGTTCCGCCACATATTACATTGAAAACACCCTTTGAGGCGCAAGATGAACAATTAGAGTCGATTGTAAACGAGTTACATACAATCGCAAGTAAAACGAACCCTTTCACCCTTCATGTTGGGAAAGTTGGTTCATTCGCACCTGTTAATAACGTCCTTTACTTTAAAGTAGAAAAA
This sequence comes from Bacillus sp. RZ2MS9, assembly GCF_001816185.2. NCBI lineage: Bacteria > Bacillati > Bacillota > Bacilli > Caryophanales > Bacillaceae > Bacillus > Bacillus sp. RZ2MS9. The sequence continues at coordinate 1,271,138 of NZ_CP049978.1, read as the reverse complement.
ACACCTGAACTTACTTTCTTAAATGAAGAAATGCATAGCGGGTTATTCACGCAAGAACGCGAATATGCTTTCGTACCTCATTTAACAATCGGACAAGGCTTATCAGATGCAGAGCATGCTGATGTGTTGGGCCGATTACGTATGAAAGATTTCTATTACGAACAACCAATTGATCGTTTCCATCTTCTATATCAATTAGAAAATGGAACATGGACTGTACACGAAACATTCCGTCTTGGAAAGGGGAACAACTAATTTGCACGCACAGATTGTACAAACGGACGAACAACTAAGAGATGCATTCTCTGTACGTAAACAAGTGTTTGTAAATGAACAACGTGTCTCTGCTGAAGAAGAGTACGATGAGTTTGAAGAAACTTCAACACACGTTGTTATATATGACAATGATGTTCCAGTTGGTGCTGGACGTTTTCGCACCCTTGATGGTATAGGAAAAATGGAACGCATTTGCGTGCTAAATTCCCATCGCAAAAAAGGGATTGGAAAAATTGTTATGGATTCTCTTGAAGCGTATGCAAAAGAAAATTCGCTACCGAAATTGAAACTTCACGCTCAAACACATGCCGAAGATTTCTATAAAAAACTTGGATATGTAACAAGTTCTGATGTATTTATGGAAGCGAATATCCCGCACGTCGTAATGATAAAAGAATTGTAATTTGAAAGCAGGAGGTGATCCCTCCTGTTTTTTTACATTGCTATTTTCTTTTTCTTCCGCTAAAGTTAAATGTTGATGCTATAGTTTTGAAGGTGAACATATGACACAAGAAAAATTTTCACAAAAATCGTTAACACACGCTGATATTCCGCGTGCGACATATCATATTCCGAAAACATCTACCCATTTAATTATGGAAGAAGATGTAGATGCGGCTTATTTCCGCGCTCTTGAACAACAAAATGTTTTTTTAAACGAAAAACAATTAGAAGCCGTGCGCACAACAGAAGGTCCTGTTCTTACACTAGCTGGTGCCGGAAGCGGGAAAACATCTGTTTTAACAACTCGCGTTGGTTATTTAGTAAATGTAAAACAAGTTCATCCACGAAATATTTTATTACTTACATTTACACAAAAAGCAGCTGAAGAAATACGAAGTCGTGTTGCGAAGTTACCAGGTATGAATCATGCAGCAAGTAGCTACGTAGTTGCTGGTACATTCCACTCTGTTTTCTTAAAATTACTTCGTAGTCAAGGTTATAATCAGCAAATTTTAGCAAATGAAAAACATAAACAAATTATGATAAAGAAAATCTTAAAAGAATTGCGTTTAAAAGACGATTATGATGCTGAAACGATGCTCGCGATGATTTCACTTGAGAAAAACAAATTAAATCGTCCGAAAGATGTAAAAGCGAAAACACCAGTCGAACAAGAATTTAAAGAAGTATACGAACGTTTTGAAGAGGTAAAACAAAGATACAATTATATTGATTTCGATGACATCTTATTGGAAACATATTATATGTTAGAAAATAATGCTCCTTTACTAACTCAATTACAACAACGTTTTCACTACATTGAAGTAGATGAGTTTCAAGATACATCGTATGCACAATATGAAATCGTAAAATTGTTAGCCACGCCAAGAAATAATTTATTTATCGCAGGTGATGACGACCAGGCGATATACGGCTGGCGAGGAGCAAGTCACCAAATTATTTTATCTTTTCCAAAAGAATTTGATAACACAACAATCATTGCACTAAATACGAATTATCGATCCAATCCCTTTATCGTCGGGCTTGGAAATGAAGTTATAAAATTAAATCAAGAACGTTTTGATAAAGAGTTATACTCTGTTCGTGAGGAAGGTGTACAACCTTTTTATGCAAGACCTGCTACGACTCTTGATGAAGCAAATCAAATTTTGCAGCTTATTCAAGAAAAAGTAGAGAGTGGTGAACGTAACTTTAAAGATTTTTGTTTACTGTATCGCACACATTCTGTAAGTCGTTCGTTACTTGATCAGCTTACCATTCATAAAATCCCGTTTATTAAACACGGAGCGAGCCAATCATTTTATGAACATTCTTTAATTAAGCCTGTATTAGATCATTTAAGACTCGTGATTGAGCCGTTTCGACTAGAATCACTTTCAAACATATTGCCGACGATGTATATCGGACGTGATGATTGTATTTCATTTATTGAACGTGAACAATGGAAATATGGTGAGGGGCGCTTCCCTTCTCTTCTTCATTTCTTACTATTAAATCCAAGCTTAAAACCTTTTCAAGTGAAAAAGGTAAATGAGCGCATCGATTTTATTAAGTTTATTAAAGAATTAGAACCGAAAAAAGCATTAAAAGAAATCATTCATGGTAAAGGAAAATATTTAGAGTACTTACAAAGTAACGATCGTTCTTCCTTTACAATGCATAAAGACATACAAGAAGAAATGTTGGAAGAATTAATGGAGTCTGCAACTCGTTTCACCGATATTCCAGCTTATTTACAATTTATCGACGAGGCGATTCAAGGTCAAAAAGAAATGGAAGCATTAAAAACAATGCCGCAAAAAGATGCCGTTTCACTTATGTCAATTCATAACGCAAAAGGCCTTGAATTTCCATGTGTCTTTTTACTTGGAGCGAGTGATGGAATCCTGCCTCATACTTCTTCTTTAAAAGATGCAAATGATCGTGTTACGGAAACTTCTGAAGCGTTAGAAGAAGAACGCCGATTACTTTATGTTGCCATTACACGTGCGAAAGAAGAACTTTACATTTCTTCTCCGCAATTTTTCAGAGGAAAGAAATTAGATATATCTCGTTTTTTATATACTGTGCGAAAAGATTTACCTGAAAAGACATCCACTAAATAAGGATGTCTTTTTTTATATCACGTTATGTACATCCCTCCTATATAAATTCCTTGTTTTTATCGTGAGAATTAACGTAATATCAGCCATATCCCACTCATATTGTAATAGTGTATGTCAGAACTCACGAGAAGGAGTGAACATAATGAGCTGCAATTGTAATGAAGATCATCAACATGAGTGTGATTTCAACTGTGTATCGAATGTTGTTCGTTTTATACATGAACTACAAGAATGTGCAACGACAACATGTGGATCTGGTTGCGAAGTTCCATTTTTAGGTGCACATAACAATGCATCAGTAGCGAATACACGTCCTTTTATTTTATACACAAAAACTGGAGAACCTTTTGAAGCATTTGCACCATCTTCAAGCCTTACTAGCTGCCGATCTCCTATTTTCCGCGTAGAAAGTATAGATGATGATGACTGTGCTGTATTGCGTGTATTAACTGTAGTTTTAGGTGATGGTACCGCTGTACCACCTGGTGACGACCCAATCTGTACGTTTTTAGCTGTACCAAATGCAAGACTAATATCAACCTCCACTTGCATTACTGTTGATTTAAGTTGCTTCTGCGCTATTCAATGCTTACGTGATGTTTCTATTTAAAACTAAATAATGAGTTAAGCATGGATTGGGTGGCAGAGTATTCTGCCACCCAATCCATGCTTAAAGAGTATTCTTATGTAAATTTCTTAAAATTGGGAACTTGTCTAGAACATAGAACCTGTCCTTTTCATTAACTGAAAGTAGAAACAGATAAAGGAGTGAAAAACATGTTCTCTTCTGATTGCGAATTTACTAAAATCGATTGTGAGGCGAAGCCAGCTAGTACACTACCTGCCTTTGGTTTTGCTTTCAACGCGTCTGCACCTCAGTTTGCTTCACTATTTACACCACTATTATTACCTAGCGTAAGTCCAAACCCAAATATTACTGTTCCTGTAATAAATGATACAGTAAGTGTCGGAGATGGCATTCGAATTCTACGAGCTGGTATTTATCAAATTAGTTATACATTAACAATTAGTCTTGATAACGTACCTACTGCACCAGAAGCTGGTCGTTTCTTCTTATCATTAAATACACCAGCTAACATTATTCCTGGATCAGGTACAGCAGTTCGTTCTAACGTTATTGGTACTGGTGAAGTAGACGTATCCAGCGGTGTTATTCTTATTAACTTAAATCCTGGTGACTTAATTCAAATTGTGCCAGTTCAGTTAATTGGAACTGTAGACATTCGTGCTGCAGCATTAACAGTTGCACAAATTAGCTAGTAAAAAGCGGTATTTCTTATACAGAAATACCGCTTTTTATATATAATAAAAAACACTCACAGTAGCATGAGTGTTTCATTCTTCATATTGTTTTATTGTGTTCTTCTTTTTCCCACAATTGCATCCCTTTTTCTTCACAAATCCTTGTTGTTGTAATTGTTCTTGATATGCCTGTTGTTGTGCTTGGTGTTGTTGCTGTATATGATACCACTGCTGCAGGTCATATGAATTCTGCCTTAGATTATTGCTCACAGCAAACATCTCCTCTACTGTCAATTCTGTCTATTTACTATATGAACAACTCTTTATTTCCGTTCCCTCATTCTTTTAAACTCCGCTTTTTCTCGTATTATGAAAATATATTATTCTCCCATAAAATATCCTGTAATTGTTTCAATGATTGCTGCCGCTCCTGCAATAGCTAATAATGCAAGTAACGGTTCCGCAACGATAGGGATCCAATTATATAAGACTAATAAAAAAGCACTAACCCATACACCTGTACACCAATAACAGCTTAATAATTCGCCAATCCACTTTCTTAATCCATTACCTTTCACTTTTGTAAACGTTGATACACTTCCATCCGGCTCCGTAATCTCTAATTCATCAATAAATGGTCTTCGCAAAAAGGCTGTAATTTTATCATAAACAATTAAACGAGTGAGCCTAAAAGCAGCTAACGCAAAAATAAAAAATAAAAGCCAGCTTGTAAACAGCATAATTCCACCTACCCTTATCCTCTTTCGCCTATTTAAAAAAAAAGGTCTTGAGATTGTGACCAAATCTCCTCGACTCCAATATCTTATTAATGTAAATACAAACAAGAAGATAAGGAGTGACATTAATGAGTTGTAACGAAAATAAACACCATGGCTCTTCTCATTGTGTAGTTGACGTTGTAAAATTCATCAATGAATTACAAGATTGTTCTACAACAACATGTGGATCTGGTTGTGAAATCCCATTTTTAGGTGCACACAATACTGCATCAGTAGCAAATACACGCCCTTTTATTTTATACACAAAAACTGGAGAACCTTTTGAAGCATTTGCACCATCTTCAAGCCTTACTAGCTGCCGATCTCCAATTTTCCGTGTGGAAAGTGTAGATGATGATAGCTGTGCTGTGCTACGTGTATTAACTGTAGTATTAGGTGACGGTACTCCGGTACCACCTGGTGACGATCCAATTTGTACGTTTTTAGCTGTACCAAATGCAAGATTAATATCTACAACTACTTGCATTACTGTTGATTTAAGCTGTTTCTGTGCGATTCAATGCTTACGCGACGTTTCTATCGTAAAGTAAACTAAAAAACTATTGGGGTGGTAGAAGCTTTCTACCACCTTTACATATTTAAAAACCGGCCATACTAATCGATTGGATATCATCTATAGACAACCTAATATCTCTCATACTATTTTGCGGCATAATAGATACAATGCCATGACGATACGATATGATCGATCCAACATATGAGACTGTAGCTGTTTTTATTCTGCATCTTACTTTCGGAATGTAATGAGGGCGGTTTAGTAAAAAATGAATTTTTTCATCATTATTCATATCCTTAAATGATTTATTATACGGGACAGTTCTTACTGGTTCTGGTTCTTGCTCTTCTTGTTCTATGTGTTCTTCTTTTTCTTCTTCTATTTTTTCTTCCACTTGCTGCTCTTCTTGTTGTTCTTGTTCTATTACCTCTTCCACAGCACTTCTTACAATATTTTCTTGTCTATTACTTTTCTCTTTTTGATCTTCATTTTCAAAGTTTGTCAGGATAATTCTTTTTATTTTCGGTGCAGCAAGTTCTAAACTTACTTGCGTGATATATAACAACGGTTTTCCAACTGTTGAACTTTTATTTTTATTCTTCACACTCGTCCCTCCCACTTCCATACGTAGCTGAATAAATCGTGTACTATTATAGTTATATTCATCACATGGTAAGAACTTTCGTTAAAAATCGTTCTTTCTAAGAACAAATAAAAAGGACAATCTCAGCATTTAGAGATTGTCCTTTAAAAATTAATATTATATTTATCCTAGGATATGATACCCTGAATCAACATGAATGTTTTCTCCTGTTACACCGCGTGCTAAATCACTGAATAAGAATACTGCTGTATCCCCAACTTCTTCTTGCGTTGTTGTACGACGAAGTGGTGCGCGCTCCTCAATTTCTCTTAAGATTGAGTTGAAATCGCCTACACCTTTTGCAGATAACGTACGAATTGGTCCTGCAGAAATAGCGTTAACACGAATACCGTGTTGACCTAAATCGTTCGCTAAATATTTCACGCTCGCTTCTAATGAAGCTTTCGCAACACCCATAACGTTATAATTTTTCACAACGCGCTCGCCGCCAAGGTATGTTAATGTTAAAATATTTCCACCTTCTGTCATTACTTTCTTCGCTTCTCTTGCTACAGCTGTTAAAGAGAATGCGCTAATATTTTGTGCAAGTAAAAATCCATCGCGAGAAGTATCTACAAATTCACCTTTTAAGTCATCGCGATTTGCAAAAGCAATACAATGTGCTAGACCGTGAATAGTACCTACTTCTTGTTTAATTGTTTCAAAGCAAGCTGTAAGTTCCTCATCATTCGTTACATCACAAGGTAATACAAGTGATTCTTGTCCTTCTAATGTGTCCGCTAATTCACGAACGTTTCTTTCTAAACGTTCTCCTGCATATGTGAATATTAATTTTGCACCTGCATTATGCAAAGAGCGAGCTATTCCCCATGCAATACTTCTTTGGTTCGCAACGCCCATAACAACAAATGTTTTCCCTTGTAATAGTTCCATGATATATCCTCCCAGAAATACTTATACTTGTTATTAGTACCTGATACTATAATTATAGTACCATAAAACCGCTTAAAGGCAAACAAAAAAGTCATTAACAGAAATTTGTTAATGACTTTTGGTTTCTATAAAAAACCGCTCTAATCCTTCTTCCCAAGACGGCATTTGTGAAAAACCATTTAATCGTAGCATGTTATGTTGAAAGATAGAATATTTGGGCCTCGCAGCTGCAGCCCCGAATTCTTCCGTTGAAACAGGTAATACATTCACTTTCATATTGGCGTATGAAAATATCTTTTGTGCAAATTCAAACCAAGAGCATGAACCACTGTTTGATACGTGGTATGTACCGTATAAAGAAGTATGAATGAGCTTATTAATAACCATATTTAAATCCGCCACATACGTAGGAGAGCCAACTTGATCCGCTACAACGGATATTTCATCTCTTTCTTTTCCTAATCGCATCATCGTTTTCACGAAATTATTTCCATATTTACCATATAGCCACGATGTGCGAACGATAAAATATTTATTATGTAACTCTTTGACGAACTGCTCCCCCGCATACTTAGAGGCCCCATATATATTTATCGGCGCTGGACTATGAAATTCGTCGTATCCATCTGGTCTGGCACCTTGAAATACATAATCAGTACTAATATAAACTAGCTTCGCCCCTACTAATTGTGAAGCAACCGCTACATTTCGAGCTCCGATTGCATTTATTCTATACGCAAAATCCTGTTCTTTCTCCGCATGATCTACTTTCGTATAGGCAGCACAATGAATAATTATATGTGGTTTTATTTCTTGTACCATTTGTTGTATTCGGGATATATTTGTCACATCTAATAACTTTTTATCAAATGGATATATATCATATTCTTCAGAGTCTAACTCTTCAAATAGTTGCTTTCCTAATTGACCGTTTGCTCCTGTTATGATAACCCTCTCTTTCATTTAACATGCCCCTTACTAATCTTTTAGTGGTTTCCACCATTCCTTATTCTTTTCATACCATTTCACCGTCTCTTGTAATCCTTGTTCAAACGTGTATTTCGGTTCCCAATCAAATTCATTCTTCATTTTCTCTGCATCAATCGCATAACGACGATCGTGCCCTAAACGATCTGTAACATATTCAATGTCTTTTTTTGTTTTTCCTAAAAGAGTAATAATTTGTTCCACAACTTCTACATTTGTTTTTTCATTATTTCCACCTATATTATATACTTCTCCTACACGTCCCTTATGCAGAACAACATCAATCGCACTGCAATGATCCGTTACATGTAACCAATCTCTTACATTTAAACCATCACCATATAACGGTAGTTTTTTTCCTTCTAGTGCATTCGTAACCATTAATGGAATTAATTTTTCAGGATACTGGTACGGTCCATAATTGTTAGAACAACGCGTTACTATAACCGGTAATTGATATGTTTTATAGTAAGATAGAGCTATCATGTCCGCGCTCGCCTTACTTGAAGAATATGGACTATTTGGAGCTAACGGCGTTTTCTCTGTGAACTTCCCTGTTTTTCCTAAAGAGCCATACACTTCATCCGTTGATACTTGCACAAGTTTTATATGCGAATATCTTTTAACTAGTTCTAATAAAGTGACCGTCCCAATTACATTTGTATCATAAAAAGGAATCGGATTTTCAATACTACGGTCCACATGTGATTCGGCTGCAAAATTTACAATCACTTGTACGTTTCGCTCTTTTATAACGTATTCTAATAGCTCTCCATTTTGAATTTCTCCCTTTACAAAAGAGTAATTCGGGTGATCCAGAAGAGATTTTACGTTATTTAAATTCCCGCTATATGTTAAGGCATCGTAATTAATAATTTTATATGTTTCATAACTTTGTAGCATGTAATGAACGAAATTACTTCCAATAAATCCAGCCCCACCTGTTACTAATATATTCATAAACAACGCTCCTACTTAAAAACTATCTTCATATTCCTCTAATAATGGTAATATCTGATCCTTATCGGACAATATAGGATCGGTTACTGGCCAAGGAATTGCTAAATCTTTATCTTCCCAAAGTAATCCTGAGTCATGCTCTGCGCTATAATATTCATCTACTTTATACATAACGATAGTATGCGGAACAAGCGTGCAAAATCCATGCGCAAACCCTTTTGGCACTAGTAATTGCCGATGGTTATCTGCACTTAAAATATATCCTTTCCATTGTTTAAATGTTGGTGATTTTTTTCGTAAATCAACGATAACATCATAAATTGCCCCTTGCATAACTTGAATGAGTTTCGTTTGTGCTTTCGGTTTTTTTTGAAAGTGTAGTCCCCGAATCGTTCCTGCCTTAGCCGAATAAGATACGTTATCCTGTACAAATGAATACGTTATCCCTAATGTTTCTAGCACCTGCTTATTATAACTCTCTGAAAAAAAGCCACGCTCGTCTCCAAACAACCTCGGTTCTAACAATTTTACATCGGTAAAATTTGTTTCTACAACTTTCATATTCTCACCTATTCTCCGTTAAACTGTTTCCCAAAATTAATATCACGCGCTAACGTATTCGCCTTTTGAAGCGAAGCATGAGTTCCCGCATCAGTCCACCAGCCGCTCATTTCATTATAAGTAAGTACCCCTCGTTTTAAATACCAATTATTTATATCTGTAATTTCAAGTTCTCCCCGTGCAGAAGGTTTTAATTCTTTAATATAAGAAAAGACTTTCGAATCATACAAATAAATTCCCGTAACCGCATAAGAACTTTTCGGCTCTTTCGGCTTTTCTTCAATTTCAACTATTTTTCGGTTTTGAATATGTGCTACGCCAAATCTTTCGGGATCTTCTACAGATTGCAATAGCACTTTCGCACCTTCTTTTTGATTTGCAAACTCTTCAACATACGGAAGAATATCATCTGAAAAAATATTATCCCCTAATATAACTACCATACGATCATTCCCGACGAAATCTTCACAAAGCCCTAACGCCTGTGCGATCCCGCCCGCTTTATCTTGCACACGATACGTAAAGGACACTCCAAATTCATGACCACTCCCTAAAAAGCTAACAACATCCCCCATATGCTCTTTACCCGTAATAATCATAATATCTGTAATATCGCATTGTTTTAGCTTATATACCGCATGATAAATCATCGGATACCGACCAACAGGAAGTAAATGTTTATTCGTTACTTTCGTTATTGGATATAATCTCGATCCAGTACCACCTGCTAAAATAATTCCTTTCACTTTTCATCTCTCCTTTATGATGGAGATAATATATCTTTGTAATGTTCTACAAACACTTTCCGGTACTTCTCATATGTATCCGCATCAAACTCATCCCCGTTGTAATGAATACACCATAAATTTGCTTGATTTGGGATACCAATTAAATAACCAGCCCTTTGAAACTCTAAAGACTGTGACACATCATAAAAGTGAAACCCTTGAAACAAATCTTCTCGCCACGGAATATCATACTGCGTTGCCATGAATAAACCATCAATTGCCTGAACTGACAAAAATGGTTGATTACCATAAAAAACCTGATCTAAATTTAATAATTGATAATTCCGTCTTCTATACTCAATCACTTTCCCTACTAAATTTTTTCCTTCCCACCATATCCCGTTATTCGGTAAAAACTGAGCCCCAGCGACTCCTATTAAACCAAGCTTTTCATTTTCTTTAAAAAGAGATATAAGTGTAGAAAACATGTCTCGATTAATAAGATATGTATCTTGATGTATATACACTTTGTATTTCGCTGGATATGAAAGGGCTCGGTTGTATGCACTTGCCATACTTTGCGCATCTCGTATCGGAAAAATTTGCACGACATAACCAGAGGGAACAAAAATGTTTCTTATTTGGCTCTCACATTGTTTGAAAAGCTCCTCATTATTTACACAAACAACGACTAATATTGTATGATCTTTCATTTTTGTCCCCCCTTTTATTCTTCCTTATTTACATCTGACATATAGTGTTCCACAAATATTTTCCGATACTTTTCATAGTTCGTCATATTCACATCAAAATGATAATGGATACACCAAGCATCGCGCTGTACAGGTACACCGACTGTATATCCTGCTTTTTTAAATTCAAATGATTGAGATACATCATAAAAATCAAATCCGTCAAATAAGTCTTCTCGCCACGGAACATCATATTGTGTCGCCATTAATAAACCATCAATACATTCTACAGGAATAAATGTTTTTGATTCATGATACGGTTGTTCTAAACTTGCCATATAAAACAAATCATTCATATAACCAATGACTTTTCCTACAATTCCACGCCCTTCGTTCCATACGCCAGTCGGAGGAACATATTGCGCTCCAACCATCCCAATCATCCCAAGGTTTTCATGTTCCTCAAATAATTGAAGTAATCCGTATAAAAAAGCCCTATTTATAATAAAAACATCTTGATGTAAATACACTTTATACTTCGCTGGATGCGAAATGGCTTGATTGTATCCACTCGTCATACTTTTCGCATTTCGAATCGGCATAAATTGGACAATATACCCTGGCGGTACTAACAATTGCAATATATGTCGCACGCAGTTTGCATACAATTTCCGATCATTTATGCATGTAACAAATAATATTGTTTTGTCTGCAGCACTCATAATTGTGATTTTTCAGCTTCAATAATATACTGAAATACAACTGTCTCAGCCATGAAGCCACTTCCAAGACGATATTTTTTACAAATTCCATATAACTCCTCAATAAGCGGCTCATACATTTTATGATCAACATATACACGATCTACTTTACTAATTGAATATCCTGCTTTTAAAAACATTCTTAGCATTTCATTGAATGTAAAGAAACGAATATGTGTTTTATCTAATAAACCATATTCTGTATACGTCCAATTTCCAGCAAGTAAGGGAGCTAATACTGAAATATGAGCAACGTTTGGTATACTTGCTAAAATCACACCATTTTGCTTTATATATGGCTTAACCTTTTCAATCACAGCCCACGGATCAAATAAATGCTCTAATACATCCCCAAATAGGACGCAATCAAATTGCCCCTCCTCATAAGGAAGATCTATTTTTTCTATATCCCCTAAAATAACATGATCTAGTCTTTCCTTCGCTTTTTCTGCCGCCTCTGGAAATGCCTCTATTCCTGATACACGTGTACCGTTTTCTTTAATAGCTGCTCCCAATGCACCGCTCGAGCAACCAATATCAAGAACTTCTTTCCATTCCTTTTTTATATGCTTTAATAAATTCGGATTCGCTGCATTATAATAATGCTCGGATTTTTCTTCATATAAAGAACTTTTTTCGCGATTCATTTCACACACTCCTTATGCAAATTGAATTAGAAATATAAATCTCATATGAATTCTATAAAGTGCAGATTTTGTTCATCCCCCAATGATTATTAGCCCGCAAATAGCAGTATAAAATCTTTTATTTATATTGGTTACGTTACTGATACTCTAATATATAACCAATCTATTAGAGTTAGAATAGCGATAAATCATTTCTAAAAAACGAAACCTATTACACTTTATATGGTTTATCAAAAACTCCCCGAAAATATTTACGGTTATATTCAATTGCAGCATTATTCGGAACATAAGAAGCTGCTAATTCATTGTAATAATACGCTTTATCCTGCTCCCCTAACCTGCTATAACAAATACACATTTGTAAATAGGGTAGCCATGTGTAGCTAGCTGGACTATGGAAAGGACTTTCCGTTGCCATTGGTACTTCCGTGGCAAGTTTAAACCAAAATATCGCTTCATTATATTTTTCTTGTTCCATATATATATATCCTATTCTTGTACAATTCTCTCCTCTAGGGACGTCATACCGAAACGACTTCACACAAGATTCGATTGCCTTCTCCCACATTCCTAGCTTTGCATAGCAATCTCCTAACTTACCACATGCATAAATTTTCTCTTCATACCATCCTTCGTCTTGATTAAGAAATGTTTCATATAGAAGAACTGCATCATCATATTTTTGGTTATCCGTAGATTCATTTGCGTAATAAAATAAATCTCTCGGACTTAATTCTTCACCTGCCGCTACAGTATTTTGAAAAATTTTCAAATTACGATTTGTTACTTTTTTTTCTTTTTTATGTGTAATAGCAACATTACTACTAAAAACCTCACCAGAAATAGCTAAATACTCATGAACCTTTCCAAACCATTGAAATTGTTTTTCACGCTTTACAAGTCGATTTCTTTTTGTACAATATAAAGGTTTCCCGTTAGAATCCATTGCAAGATGATAAGGCATCGAAACAGCATCAATTTTAGGATCTAATTCTCTTTTTAAAAGTTTCAATGCTTCTTGAGCATCTTCTAATAAGACATCATCTGCATCTAGCCACAATATATACTCTTGCGTCGCTTTTGAAAAAGAAAAATTTCTTGCTGCTGCAAAATCATCAATCCACTGGAAATCATATATGTTAGAAGTGTATTTCTCTACGATTTCTTTCGTTCGATCGACGGAACCTGTATCAACTACTATAATTTCATCCACAATTTTTTCAACTGTTTCTAAACAACGGGCTATTGTCTCCTCCTCATCTCGAACAATCATACATAAACTAATTGTAATTCCTTGCTTGTTCAACATAATCACCCTCTTCCAAATCAATCATATGTTATACATATACTAAACTTTCCATTTTTTTAAATTGTTCAAGTAGTTTAAGATTTCTTTTCAATAATTCAAATGTCCGTGTCATTTTCTTTCGGTTTTGCATCTACTATATAATGAACGCTTTATGGAGGTGAATTTATGTCAAATAATAATTATTCAAATGGATTAAATCCCGATGAATCTTTATCAGCTAGTGCATTTGACCCTAATCTTGTAGGACCTACATTACCACCGATACCACCGTTTACCCTTCCGACTGGGCCGACCGGGCCGACTGGACCTACGGGACCTACGGGGCCGACTGTACCTACCGGGCCAACTGGACCGACTGGGCCAACTGGACCTACGGGACCGACTGGACCGACTGGACCGACTGGACCGACTGGTGGCACTGGGACTACTGGACCTACGGGGCCGACTGGTGGCACTGGGACTACTGGACCTACGGGGCCGACTGGTGACACTGGGGCTACTGGACCTACGGGGCCGACTGGTGGCACTGGGACTACTGGACCTACGGGGCCGACTGGTGACACTGGGGCTACTGGACCTACAGGGCCGACTGGTGACACTGGGGCTACTGGACCTACGGGGCCGACTGGAGCTACTGGACCATCTGGACTAGGGCTTCCAGCAGGATTGTATGCATTTAACTCCGCTGGGATTTCTTTGGATATTGGACTTAATGCTCCAGTACCATTTAATACTGTTGGATCTCAGTTTGGTACAGCAATTTCTCAATTAGATCCTGATACTTTCGTAATTAGTCAAACTGGATTCTATAAAATTACCGTTATCGTATACACTGCAGCAGTAAGTCTATTAGGAGGACTTACAATCCAAGTAAATGGGGTATCTGTTCCAGGTACTGGGGCCACTTTAATCTCAGTTGGAGCACCTATCGTTGTTCAAGCAATTACGCAAATTACGACAACTCCATCATTAATTGAAGTAATCGTTACAGGGCTTGGGCTATCATTAGCTGTTGGTACAAATGCATCTATTATTATTGAAAAAATCGCTTAAATTTTTACTTAGCAGTAAAACTGATATCAGTTTTACTGCTTTTTCAATTTCAAATTCAATCATGAAACATTCGCTATCTACATAATCATATTGTTGTATGACATTTTGCAGGAGGCACAAATATGGAAAGTAAATCTGCTGTTCAGCTTTATCTCGAATTGCTAAAGAAGACCATTTTATTTGAAATATGGTTAGAATATGAGGCATACTTACCCGCATCTCTACATATTTCAAAAGAACTAGAATTCGAGCCAGTTACAGTCCCCCTCCCTTTATTCATTAAGCAATATGCTGAAAACCATAACTTAAAAATTGTAAAACCAAATGTTTCAAAAAGTGAACGCCATGATGGAATGGATTGGCCAAGAGCAGCACATAGCATGATCGGTCGAGAACGTATGAACCAATTACAAGAGGCAATGGAAACCGTTGTTCGTGAAAATATAGAGGGAGATTTTATTGAAACAGGTGTATGGCGCGGAGGATCGTGCATTTTTATGAATGGTTTTTTACAAGCAAACAACATTACGAATCGTAATGTGTGGGTCGCTGATTCATTTGAAGGTTTGCCAGCACCGAATCTAGAACAATATCCAAAAGATTACGGTGATTATTTGCACACATTCGATTATTTACGCGTCTCTTTAGAACAAGTACAAGAGAATTTCAAAAAATATGATTTACTAAATGATCAAGTGAAATTTTTAAAAGGCTGGTTTAAAGATACTTTACCAACAGCACCAATTGAAAAAATAGCAATTGCACGGCTTGATGGTGATATGTACGAATCCACAATGGATGGTCTCGTGAACTTATATGATAAAGTTTCTAAAGGTGGCTATATAATTATCGATGACTACGGGCTACCGCCATGCGCTGAGGCTGTGACAGACTTTAGAAACCAACGAAATTTAAAAGCCCCTATTACTAAAATTGATGTATTTGGCGTTTATTGGAGAAAAGAATAAAAAAGATTTAATCTATAGGAGATTTCATTTTCACTCATCCTTCTCTCACTTCTAATCCAATTAAGTATTCTTTTTCGGAATCTCCTTACATATAACAATTGTTTTCCTGTGTTCTCTCAATACAAATTGAAAATTTTATTAATAGATTTACTGCATCTTCTCATACAAGAAAGGGGTATACTCATGAGTGAACTTAACAAAGAAATGACTTTACTCCCCCCTCCTGAACTCGTCCAATATGTAGGTGGCGACTTCAAAAAAGTTGGAAAAGAGTTCCTAAAGCATTTTATTCAAATTGGCGCTTTAAAACCAAATGAAAAAGTATTAGATGTAGGCTGCGGCGTCGGTCGAATGGCTGTACCATTATTGAATTACTTAAATGATGATGGAGCGTATTATGGATTTGATTTGTTTAAAGATGGAATTACTTGGTGCCAAAATAACATTTCAACTATGCGTAATAATTTTCACTTTGAACATGTTGACATATACAATCAATTCTATAATCCAGAAGGAAAAGAAGATGCCTCTCAATATCGTTTCCCCTATGAAGACGGGACATTCGATTTTATCTTTTTAACTTCTGTATTTACGCATCTTCTCCCAAAAGAATTAGAACATTACGTATCTGAAATTGTACGTGTATTAAAAAAAGACGGGAGATGTTTCATTACATTCTTTCTTATAAATCCTGAATCGTCCTATTATTTAAATGCAGGACAAAGTACATTAGGTTTTTATCATCGAATCGAAAATTGCTACGTTGTAAATAAAGATATTCCGAATTTCGCAGTTGCTTATCCTGAGACAGATATTTGCAATCTATTGAATAAGTACGGCCTAGAAATAATCAATAATCCGCATTACGGTTTATGGTGCGGCAGACATGAATATACAAGTTACCAAGATATTGTTCTTACAAAAAAAAGCTTCTGAAAGGAAGTTATGTATGATGAATGAAAAAAATCCACCTCTCGTTTCCATCCTTATTCCCACTTATAATCGGCCTCATTATTTCAAAATTGCTCTAGAAAGTGCATTGGCACAAACTTATTCTAATATTGAAATCATCATCGGAGATGATAGTACAAATGATGAAACAGCAACTTTAATACGCGAACAATACTTACCAAATTATAAAAATATAACATACATTCGAAATATCCCTACTCTAGGACAATTTCACAATGACCTTATGCTCATAGAAAAATCAAATGGTGAGTATATAAATTTTTTAATGGACGATGACGTGTTTTATAAGCATAAAATACAAAAAATGATGACCTATTTTGAGCAAGATCCCAATAAAAATCTTGCTCTTGTTACTTCTTATCGAGTACGCATTGATGATCATGGAAATCTAATAGGTGATTCCCATCCAACACAAAGGTTATATAGTGAAGACACCCCATTAAACGGGATATTTTTAGGTAATTGGATGTTAAAGGGTGGACACAACATTATCGGTGAGCCTACAACTACTTTGTTCCGAAAGGAATTGCTCACTGAACCTTTTGGCACCCTTAAAGAGCGACAATATTCTTGTAGTGTTGATATGGCCTCATGGATTTCTTTACTTTCTAAAGGAAATGCAATATACATTTCTGAGCCTTTAAGTCAATTTCGCTACCATGCTGGACAACAAATACACAATAAGCTCCTTCAAGGTTGTGAAGATTTCACACACCTCGTTATAACAGCAAAAGAATATGGCTTTTTACAAAATACTACAGACTATAGAGCAGCTCTACTTAGTGCTTACCAATGGTGTAAAAGTTCCTTAAAATACTATCTTCATCAACTAGATATTTTTCCTGACGCACATGTACGTCTTTCCCATTGTTTGGATATAATTATTAAAGAGTTAAACAATTAAACTACTCTGCAAAATTAAAAGTGTATGGACTATATGTGAATCATTCGTATAGTTCATACATTCTTTCTCATACTATAAAGTGAAACTTTAATCAGCTCTCACCAATCGGGCTTTTACGGGCAGTTGATCCCCCACCTAACTTCTTCGCTTTCGCTGAATTTTGAGGTAGGGGTCTTACTGCCCATTAATGCGGGATAAAATCCATTACTATAAAGAGCAGTAGAAAGGAATACCTACATTGAAAGATCCAAATTCTCAATATCAAATAGACTACGTATTACTATTTATTTTATTTGCCATTGGGATTGTTAGTTGTTGTGCTATTGCAAGTGCGCAAGCCTCTTTACCGCCATTTTTACAAAACGTCAATTTTGTACTAAAGCAAATCCAATGGTATTTCATTGGATTTATAGCCATTGGTGTTATTATGATTATCGACTTCGATCGTTATCAAAAAATTGCTTGGTATTTGTACAGCTTTGCAATGGTACTACTTATTGGACTAGAACTTCAAGTACCAGGTGCCGTTACAATTAAAGGCGCTACCGCTTGGTACAGGCTCCCAGGCATCGGAAATTTTCAGCCTTCTGAAATTATGAAATTATTTTTAATTATCGTCATTGGACGAATTATAGCAAACCATAATGAGAAATATTTTTCCCAAACAATACATGACGATTTTTTACTACTTGGAAAAATATTTGCAACAAGTTTGCCACCACTACTACTCATCGCAAAGGAACCAGATTTAGGAAATACAATGGTCATTTCAGCGATGCTTGCAGCAATGATACTAGTTTCTGGCATACGATGGCGTTTTATTTTCGGATTAGTTTCAGCTACTTTCGTTGCTGGAACTACATTAATATATATTTTTTTTACTCACACAGATTTCTTTAAAGCACACATTTTAAAAGAATATCAATTAAATCGCTTCTACGGATGGTTAGCACCTTACAAATATGATGCACAAGGCTATCAATTAAGACAAGCATTCTTAGCGACTGGATCCGGAGAAATGCAAGGAAAAGGGTGGGAAAATGGACAAGTATATTTTCCAGAACCACATACAGATTTTATTTTCACTAATGTCGCTGAACAATTTGGATTTCTAGGCGCAAGTGTCATTATTTCTCTTTTTTTCTTACTCATTTTTCGAATGATTCATATTGCTTTAGAAAGTAATGATCCTTTCGGTAGTTACATTTGCGCTGGTACAATCGGAATGTTTACTTTCCAAGTATTCCAAAATATCGGGATGACAATCGGATTACTTCCCATTACAGGGATAACATTACCTCTTATGAGCTACGGAGGAAGTTCACTGCTTACATACATGATTGCGATTGGATTCATTTTAAATGTTCGCTCAAGAACGAAAATCTTTATGTTTAAATGAACAACACAAAAACGCTATATTTTTATCTCTATCCTTTTTTAGATATACTAATGAAAAATACGATGGAGGTTTAAATATGAAATATGACATTATAGGAGATATTCATGGATGCTTCCAAGAGTTTCAAAATTTAACAGAGAAGCTAGGATATAACTGGAGTAGCGGTCTACCGGTTCACCCTGACCAACGTAAACTTGCATTCGTTGGCGATATTACAGACCGTGGTCCTCATTCATTACGTATGATTGAAATTGTATGGGAACTTGTCATACATAAAAAAGAAGCTTATTACGCTCCTGGAAATCACTGTAATAAACTATATCGATTTTTCCTTGGGCATAATGTAACAGTCGCTCACGGACTTGAAACAACTGTTGCTGAATATGAGGCACTTCCTCCTAATAAGCAAAACATTATAAAAGAAAAGTTTATCACTCTTTATGAACAATCACCGCTCTACCACATACTAGATGAAAAAAGAGTAATCGTATGTCACGCTGGGATTCGGCAAGATTACATAGGAAGACGAGATAAAAAAGTGCAAACCTTTGTATTATATGGCGATATTACAGGAGAAAAGCATGCCGATGGCTCACCTGTCCGTCGCGATTGGGCGCAAGAATACAAGGGGCAAGCTTGGATTGTATATGGACATACACCAGTAGCAGAACCTCGATTCGTCAATCAGACAGTCAATATTGATACTGGTGCTGTATTTGGTGGCAAATTAACCGGATTACGTTATCCTGAAATGGAGACTATCTCTGTCCCTTCTTCTTTACCTTTTGTCGCTGAGAAATTCCGTCCAATTTCATAACTACCTTACTTAGCATTATTTAGGCAGATCTCATATAAAACTAGGTAAAGTAATTAAAAAAAGATGCAATAAAGTGCATCTTTTTTTAATTACACTACATATAATGTCGCAGGAGGTGACAGAATGAAGAAAAAATCTTCTAAACAAAAAAGAAAATTTCCCCCTTTATATCTGCCCATGTACGGAATTAACAACTGGTGTAGTATTCGGGCTGCAGCGATAGAAGAACTGGAAGAACAAGAGTCATCAAAAAAAAGCAAAGTAAAACCAACATATGTCTCTTTAGAAAATGCTGTGATGAGCCGCATAATCGATCGCAGAAAAATAAAGATGCAACAAAAAAATAAACAGCTCTCAAATCAAGATGAACAGGTAATACATTCTAATCAAGCAGAAGAAAAGACGGAAGAAAATATTTCTGTAGCAATAAATAAAAAAGTGGAACCAGAAATTCCAGCTGCTATTATAAACAAAGTAAAAAAAATAAAAGAGGCATTGGCTTCATCGAATGATATACAAACTGAAAAACCCCTCATAATTGAGACACCTACACCTGAAAATACAAAAGTTAAAAGGGGCGGCCGATATGCATATGCAGAAGGGCTTCACTCTCATGCGGAGGGCATGGCAGCACATGCGGAAGGCTTATTAACACACGCAAAAGGTTCTTTCTCTCATGCAGAAGGATCAAACTCAAAAGCAACTGGACATAGTTCGCATAGTGAGGGAAGTGAAACGACAGCAGGCGGGGCTTATTCTCATGCGGAGGGTAAACAGACAATTGCTTTAGGCGAAGCAGCACACGCAGAAGGAAACGCAACTATCGCTAACGGATCCTCTTCTCATGCGGAAGGTCATCATACATCAACAGCTCATTTTGCAGGTAGCCATATTATGGGGCGCTTCGGCACTGCAGAAGAAGCTTATTCTTGGTTTATTGCAAATGGTGTAAGCGACACCGACCATAATATCGGGGCTAAATGGCTTGCCCATAATGGAGAAATGTACATTGAGGGCGCGTCTTACAATGCAAGCGGAACGGATTTTGCACAAATGTTTGAAACCGAAGGTTATAAACCTATTGATGTCGGTTATTTCGTTACATTTAGTAACGAAGAAAAAATTCGGATAGCTACTTCACGCGATTCGTTCATTTTAGGAATATCTAGTGCAACCCCTGCCCTTATAGGAAATAGCGGGGCTTTAAGTTGGCAAAAACGTTATAAAACAGATAACTTTGGAAAACGCCAATATGTATGGACGGAAGCCGAAGAAATACAACCTCTTTTAAATACAGAATGGGATCCAACTTGCAAATATGTAGCAAGAAAAGATCGCGCCGAGTGGCTTCCTGTCGGATTAATTGGACAAATGTTAGTACGTGATGACGGCACTTGCGAAGCACATGGATATTGTCGTCCAAATGACAATGGCATTGCTACAAAAGCCGAAAGTGGATTTTTCGTTATAAAGCGTACGGGTGAAAACCAAATTTTAATATTATTCCGCTAAGAAAAAAGGGACCAAAATTCTTTATAATATAAGAATTTTGGTCCCTTTTTAAGTATGCCGCAACACTTCTTGCATATCGCTTGGAAGCTTTATAGTGAAAGACATCTCTTTCTCTAAAATAGGATGATAAAACTTCAAAGATTTACTATGAAGTGCTTGCCGTTTCATTTCATCCCTTCTCCCTCCATATAAGCTATCACCAAGTAACGGATGTCCTATATGAGCCATATGCACACGAATTTGATGCGTTCTTCCTGTCTCAAGCTCAAGCGCTACATGTGTCTTATGATATGTACTATCAATTACCTTAAAATGAGTAACTGCCCTTTGTCCATCCTCACAAACCGTTCGCTCAATAATGCTATCAGATTTTCGACCAATTGGTGCATCAATCATTCCTTCTCGTTCTACAATCTTTCCGTGAACAATTGCTTCATACGTTCGTTTCACAGCTTTTTGTTGATGCTGCTTCGATAAAAGATGATGCACGAAACGATTTTTTGCAATAAGCATAAGCCCCGAAGTATCACGATCTAAACGTGTTACGATGTGCACTGTACTTGCAAGGTGCTGCTTATCATAATGAGATAAAAGCGCATTGGCAACACTCCTTGTCGGATGTTCTCTAGACGGAATCGTTGACATGTTCGCCTCTTTATTAATGATAAGAACCGCGTCATCTTCATATACAATGCTTAAAGGGATATCTTCTGCCATCATCCCTTCACTTCTTTCCTCAACTGGAAAAAAGACACGTAATTCTTCACCAGCACGCAACTGATGACGAACACTCGCATGTTGACCATTTACTTCAATTGCCCCGCCGTGAAACTTTATATCCGTTAAAGCGGCTTTAGAAATACATTTCGTTTTCAAAAATTCCCTAACTAAAGTTCCCTCTTCAGCCGGACCTATATCCCATTTCAATGTAAATCTGTTCAAATATATAACCCTTTCTATTTATCTGCAACAAACGAGTCACGAACTCGTTTCCAGAACGGGAATGGACGGAAACGAACAAATCGTACTTTCTCGTTTGCGACGCGATACTGGATTGATTTCACATCTTGATGAACCATCGTTAAATGATCCACTGTAATTTGTAAGTTCATTCCTGCAGCTGGCTTTAACACACATGTATGATGCTTCGGCAATACGAGCGGCGATCCTACAGTACGAAATACACGATTGTTAATGGACGCCATTTCTGCAATTTGTATCGCTTCAATAGATGGGTGAATAATCGCTCCGCCAAGCGCTTTATTATACGCGGTACTTCCTGAAGGAGTAGAGATACAAAGGCCGTCTCCGCGGAATGTTTCAAAATATTCTCCGCGTATTTCTACTTCTGTTACTAATGTACCTTCTGCACTTTTTACAGTCGCCTCATTCATCGCTAAATACTGTGACTCTTTACTTCCATTCACATAGCGAATAATAACTTCTAAAAGCGGATATTCCACCACTTGGAATGGTGTTTTCGCAATTGCAATTACTAATTTCTCTACTTCTGTCGGTAACCAATCTGCATAGAAACCTAGATGTCCTGTATGTACACCAACAAATGCTGTTTCATCCAATCGATTATAATAACGATGAAACGCATATAAAAGCGTTCCATCTCCCCCAACAGAAATTACAATATCGGGTTCCTTTTCATCCATTATAAATCCAAAATCTAGCAAGTACTCTTTCATCGTGCTTGCCAGTGTATCTGATGATTGATCTCCCTTTGACATAATTGTAAATTTCATCGCCCAACACCCTTTAGTTTATGATTCAGAATCTTTCGTTTCTTGCTTTCTTGAAAAAGCCTTTTGCGCTTCTTGAATTTCAAGACGAATAGAAGACATTTCTTCATCTAATAAAAACGCCGCTTCAGCTGCACGTTGCAACCTTATTTTAATATCTTCAGGAAAACGTCCACTATATTTATAATTTAAAGAATGCTCAATTGTTGCCCAAAAGTTCATTGCTAGCGTGCGTATTTGGATTTCTACCAATACTTTTTGTTCACCCTGAATCGTTTGAACAGGATAACTAATGACAACATGATAAGAACGATAACCGCTATCTTTCTTTTGCGTAACATAATCACGTTCTTCCACGATTTCAAAGTCATTTCGTTTTCGAAGATATTCTACAACAGGCTTAATCTCATCAACAAATTGACACATCATTCTAAGCCCAGCAATATCCTGCATATCTTCTCTCAATCGGTCTAGCGGTACATTTCTCTTCTCCGCTTTATCAATAATACTTGCAACCGACTTTACCCTTCCTGTTACAAACTCAATTGGAGAATGCTCTGTTAACATTGCAAATTGAGTACGCATTCCTTTTAGTTTCACTTTCAGCTCTGCCACCGCTTGGTGGTAAGGTGCTAAAAATTCTTCCCAATTTCGATTCATTTCAACCACCACCAAAATCAATCCATTTGCTTATAGAAATACTTTTTCTACAGCAGTTACTAGTTCTTCTCCGTAATTTGCATTACCTTCAATATTTTCAACTAAATATTCTACTTCTTCTTTTAATCCTTCTAATTCCATTTCAATGTCATTCACGCGAACGAACATAACCACATCGTTATTCATCGCTTCATGCATTGCTTCCCAGCATGTGTGCGGAATACTTACATAAATGAAAGATGATTCATTTTCTAAGATATATAAAAATGATAAATTGTCTGAGTCTACAAGTACGTGATTACGCGCACTTAACTCCTTTACCTCTATTTCACTATTTTCCGCACAAAAAATAAGAGCATTCTCTCTCTTTTCTACGCTCTTAACTTGGATTTTATTTTGCATGCTCTAACTCCTCCATCTCAACTTCCTGTCTTACTTAACAGTATTATTGTATCATAACATGGACGCAAACAAATAAAACATTGAACCAAATTTATGAAAAAGCGATAATGTGTAAAGAATTATTTTTCAAAAGGAGATTATACAATGACACAAGAAATTGAAATTGAATTCAAAAATATCGTTACAAAAGAAGAATTCGATACATTATGTAAATCGTTTTCTATTGAAGCATTTACAAAACAAGTGAATCACTACTTTGAAACACCTGACTTCTCGTTAAAAGAAGCTGGCTCTGCACTTCGTATTCGTCATAAAGGAGAAACTTATACGTTAACGTTGAAACAACCTGCAGAAATCGGTTTATTAGAAACGCATCAAGTCGTAACAGAAGACGAAGCAAAAATGATGATGGAAACAAACACAATCATTCAAGGAGCAGTAGTAGATCAATTACACAAATTACAAATTCCTGTTTCTGCTTTAACATATATGGGTAGTTTAACAACAGAAAGAGCAGAAACATTATTTAAAGGCGGAACGCTTGTCTTTGATCATAGTTTCTATTACAATCACGATGATTATGAAATTGAATTTGAAGTGCAAGATGAAGAAACAGGAAAAGCTGCATTTATTGATTTATTAACGCAACATAACATACCTGTTCGCCATACAAATAACAAAGTAAAACGCTTTTTCCTTGCCAAACAAAACAAAGCACGCTAAAGTGAAAATTCCACTAGTGAATATGTTTCACTAGTGGATACATCTCACTAAAAAAGGTTACACCCGTAGAATAAGCAAAGAATCTTTGAGAAGGCTGTTTATTTGCCCTCTCGAACATTCCATTGCTACAATAGATATACATTTCATGGAAAAAGGAGTTTATAAAGGATGAGCAAGCAACCGATGACACCATTTGAAGCAATTGGCGGTGAACAATGCATTGCAATATTAGTAGATACATTTTATTCCTATGTCAGTAAACACCCTGACTTATCTCCCATCTTCCCGGAAGATTTAACAGAAACCGCTAGGAAGCAGAAGCAATTTTTAACACAATATTTAGGTGGTCCTAATTTGTACACTGAAGAACATGGTCATCCTATGTTAAGAGCACGCCATCTCCCGTTTGAGATTACCCCAAAACGAGCAGAGGCTTGGCTATCATGTATGGAGCAAGCAATGGATGATACTGGAGTGCATGGTCATATAAGAGAGTTTGTTTTTGAACGTTTAGCATTAACCGCTCAACACATGGTTAATACTCCAAACGAAACAGGTGAAGTGTAATGGATAAGCAGGAAGCAAAGCATATAAATATGCCATCTCCTTCCGCATGCGAGCATAAGTCTGTAGAAGCATATTTATTTATTGATCCACTTTGTAAAGATTGCTGGGAAATTGAGCCTTTTATTATTAAACTATGGCTTGAATACGGGAAATACTTCTCTATTCGTCATATCGTAACAGGAAAAGTGGATGGAACGAACGCTTCCTCACACAAATGGAATAAACCTGCTAATATTCGATTTGTGTGGGAAAAGACAACCAGTTTACAAGGTTTTTCATGTGATGGAAAGGTACATATGCAAGAAGCATCGTCAACACCATATTTAGTTTCGATGGCAATTAAGGCAGCGGAGTTGCAAGGCCGAAAAGCAGGTTCGAAGTTTTTGCGAAAACTCCAAGAATACATTTTCCTTGAAAATGTATCAAACCCTGATTGCGAACTATTACTTGCATGTGCGAGAGATAGCAATATTGATGTAGAAGAATTTAAAAAAGATCTACATTCTGCTAGTGCAAAAAAAGCTTTCCAATGTGACTTGAAATTCACGAATGAAATGCATATTACAGAAATACCTTCCCTCGTCTTTTTTCATGCAAACTCAGATGAAGAAGGTATTAAAATCGCTGGAAATTATTCCTACGATGTATACGTACAATTATTGAAAGAACTTGTAAAATGTGAAATTGAGCCAGAACCATTACCACCTTTAGAAGTGCTACTAGAAGCAACACAATTTATATCTTCAAAAGAAGTAGCATTTATTTATGACTGTCCGCAACAAGAAATTGAACGCGAACTAAAAAAATTACAACTGAAACGAAAAGTACAAATGATAGAAGTAAAATGCGAACGTTATTGGAAATGGATAGCAAAAGAAAAAGACCTGGTGTAAACACCAGGTCTTCTTCTTTACGGCTTATAAAAATATTAAAGGGGATGGGAGAAATTTTCACGTTCAAACAAAGGGGTATATGTTTGTATGTGAATTCGTTCACGCTTATTATATTACAAGATTCGACGTCAAATGACAACCCCTTTTGTCGAATTTCACACTTTTGTCACATTCTAAACGTTTTCATTTTTGAATAAGCTATAAAAAAGGTCATTTAGGGGGTTTATTTATGAAAAAATCTTATATTGCTCTTCTCTTTCTAGCTGTCATCGTTTCTTTTTTCTTGTACATCCTCTCTCTACTACAAGCTTTTCCTAAAATTATTGCCTTACCTCTTTTATTCGGAATCATCGTTATCACACTCTCTTATTTCAATTATAAAAAACGATTCAAAGGGTTTTAATTTCAAAAATCAGCCGTCAAGCTATCCTTTCAGTTAGAAAAAACAAAAAAATCCACCTTTCTCTTCAACAAATATCGACATTAAATCTATTCAACAAAAAAGACGAGGATACAATCCCTCGTCTTTTTTCATTACTTTTCTTCAAATAATAATGCTTCTAATTCATTTAATTTCTCTTCAAATACTTGTAGCGCCTCTTTTACTGGTTCAGGAGATGCCATATCTACTCCTGCTTTTTTCAGCACTTCAATTGGATAATCAGAGCTTCCTGCTTTTAAGAACTCGTTAATATAACGTTCTACTGCTGGTTGTCCTTCTTCTAAAATCTGTTTAGATAGAGCTGTCGCTGCACTAAATCCTGTTGCGTATTGATATACGTAATAGTTGTAGTAGAAGTGTGGAATACGAGACCATTCTAAACCAATCTCTTCGTCGATTACTAAAGCGTCACCGAAATATTTCTTATTTAAATCGTAGTAAATTTCCGTTAGCATGTCTGGCGTGACAGCATGTCCTTCTTGTACTTTCTTATGAATAATATGTTCAAACTCTGCAAACATCGTTTGACGGAATACAGTACCACGGAACCCTTCTAAATAATGATTTAATAAATATAGACGCTCTTTCTTATCTTCTGTCGTTTTTAATAAATAATCATTTAGAAGCGCTTCATTACAAGTAGATGCCACTTCTGCTACGAAGATGGAATAATCACCATATACGTGCGGTTGTGTTTTTCTTGTATAGTAACTATGCACCGAATGACCAAACTCATGAGCAAGTGTAAATAAATTATTTACATTATCATGCCAGTTCATTAAAATATACGGATTTGTTCCATATGCACCAGATGAATATGCCCCGCTTCGTTTTCCTTTATTCTCATACACATCTACCCAGCGATTTTCATATGCCTCTTTCAAAATATCAACATATTCATCACCAAGTACGTTTAAAGATTTTAATAAAAGGTCTTGCGCTTCTTCGTATTTCACATTCATTTTCACTTCTGGTACAAGTGGTGTATATAAATCATACATATGAAGCTCATCAAGTCCTAGTGCACGCTTACGAATATCGATGTAACGGTGTAATAAATGTAAGTTGTCATTTACTGTTTCAACGAGTTGATCGTATACTGCTTCCGGAATATTATTATTGCTCAATGCAGCTTGGCGAGCAGAATCATATTTACGAACACGCGCATTGAAATTATTACGTTTTACTGCTCCACTTAACGTACTTGCGAATGTGTTTTTAAATTTTCCGTACGTTTCATATACAGCTTTAAATGCATCTTTGCGAACACGAGGATCATCACTTTCTAAAAACTGAATGTAACGGCCATGTGTAATTTCTATTTCTTCTCCGTCTTCCCCTTTAATAGATGGGAATTTTAAATCCGCGTTATTCAACATACCGAATGTATTGCTTGATGAACTCATTACTTCAGATGCTTCCGCTAATAAAGCTTCCTCAGCTTCTGATAATACGTGCGGGCGTTGACGTGTAATTTCTTCTAATGCATGTTCATATACACTTAAATCTCTATTTTCCTTCAAGAATGTTTGCAGTGTATCTTCTGAAATCGATAAAATTTCAGGAACAATATACGCTGTGCTACTAGATACTTGTGAATATAAATTTGTTGCGCGATCATTTAATGCTTGATATACAGAGTTTGTTGTATCTTGATCGTAACGCATATGAGCATATGTATATAACTTACCTAATCGCATTGAAATTTCATCTTCATATTGCAATGCCTCAAGTAAATTGTCCGCAGAGTCACTAAGTTTCCCTTTAAATTCAGTTAACTTCGGCAATAGCTCTTTAATAGCTTGGAATTCTTTTTCCCATTCTGCATCCGTTTGGAAAATATCTTCTAATCGCCACGTACTTGCTTCTTCAATCTCGTTGCGATCTGGTAATGCTTTCACTTTGTTTTGTTCAGACATTCTTTAAGCCCTCCTTTAAATATCTCTACTTAAGTACAATTCGTTTTTTCTTATGTAATTCCTTCACAATCATTCTTTATTATATCCCCTTTTCCTCCTCTCATGTTAAAATTTGCCTCAAATAAAGATAGCGCATGTATTAAGCAAATCTCATCATGTTTCATAATTTCCTCCTCTGTTTTTAACATCACGACATCCCTTATTTTCCGGTACGTATAAGTTCCCACTTTACACAAAACACCTATATAGCATAAGAATGTCATATATTCAGTAACTGCCACTTTCCATATGTGCTTTGAAAAGTACGGAAGTATCCGCCTTTTCGTATACCTTTTTACATAACTACACACGTATTGAAGAGAAATACACTCTCCCACTGCAAGCTCCCCTATACACTTCATATAGAGGAAAGCTTGCCATATAAATGGGTTTGTTTGTAAAGCAAATGCAGAAGGGAGTGGAACACCAATTTCAGAAGGAAAGCTTGCTGGGGTACATTTAAATTGATATAAGAGGCGTAATAATGACTTATAATTATAATTCCAAATCGGCAGGGCATTTTTGCGGAAGTAGTTCTTTCTCTTCTTCCACTCTTCACCCAATCTTTCTTTCCCGAAAGGAACGGGAGAAAAAAGCATTTCAAAAGTAGTCGTATCAGTTGGTAAATATATAGTATGTGAGAAAAAGACATTTGTAGAAAAGGGAGTGACAAATGCACATTTCATAAATGATTTTTGTTTCGGACAGAAGAAAATAAGAAGTGGCTGAGGATAAGATTGTAAGGAGAAAGCCATAAGTGAGGAAAATTTCATCCAATATGCAGATTGCTTTTTCAATTGATTTCCACCAACGATCCAAATGACCTGTATACCAGCTTGCCAATACGAATATGTTCTTTTGTACAGCTGCTCTATAGCGAGGTTTGCACATTGGTATTCAATTGCAATTTTTCTGCCCGCCCTCTCTACAAAAACATCTGGTCGTTGCTTAATTTCTGGAAGGTAGTACTCTATATCCACCTGAAAGTTTTGACGCTTGAACCATCTATATAACAATTCTTTACCGTGCATATGATACGTTGATTCCGCTTCATAAAAGGCAAGACATGAATTCACTTTTTTATGAGCAAAATGCCAACTTTTTTGTTTCCCTAATTTCATTTGCACTTCCTTTCCACAAGCTACACAAAAGAATCGTTCTTGTTGACGCATACGGCGCAAAAGCTTTTCATTACAATTATAGAGTAAATGAATTTTCTCTCCGTTTTCTCTTTTAGCGATAAATATCGTAATCACACCCTTTCAGCTCCTTATATTCTACAATTTGTTACAAATTCCTTTTAAAAAAGAGATGTCCCAATTTCGGACATCTCTTTTTATAATAAAGGTGATAATAAGCGGTATGTTGATTCAACAATTCGTCTATGAAGACGTCTTTTATGAAAATGATCAACATGAATTTCACTTGATTCTTCTAAATCATCTTTAAAGTCTTGAACAAGTTTTCGAATGCTATCTGTATCATATAAAAAGGCATTTACTTCAAAATTCAAATGAAAACTTCTCATATCCATATTAGCTGTCCCAATTGAAGCTAAATCAGAATCGACGATGACAACTTTACTATGAAGAAAACCTTTTTCATATTCATATATCTTTACACCTGCATCTAAAAGCTCTGGGAAGTAAGATCTCGATGCGTAAAAGACAGTACGCTTATCCGGTTTACTCGGCATTAATAAACGAACATCAATACCAGCAAGTGCAGCAACCTTTAATGCGGATAAAATATCATCATCCGGAATAAAATACGGCGTTGCAATCCAAATGGATTTCCGAGCAGAAGCAATCATGGCAAAATATAAATGCTTAATCGTTTCCCATTTATTATCAGGCCCACCTGCAACAAGCTGCACGCCTCCCCAATGCTCCCCCTCAACTGCTTTCGCTTGTAAATATTCAGGGGCTAGCACAGCCTCACCAGTCATATAAAACCAATCTTGAAGGAAAATAAGCTGCAAACTTTGTACAGCTTCACCACGCAAATATAAATGTGTGTCTCGCCAAAAGCCGAAGTACTTATCCTTCCCTAAATATTCATCACCAATATTTAATCCACCTACAAAGCCTTCATTTCCATCAATAATAACGATTTTTCGATGATTTCGATAATTAATTTTATCGTTTAAAATCGGAAAGCGTACAGGGAAGAACGGAATCATTTCGACTCCTGCATCGTTTAATTCTTCAATATACGATTTTGATAATTTAAAACTTCCAACCGCATCATACAAAAAACGAACGACTACGCCCTCTTTTGATTTTTGTATTAAAATATCTTTAATTTCCGTTCCAAGCTTATCATCACGCACAATGTAATATTCCATATGAATGTGATGTTTCGCTCGTTTTAATCCATCTAAAATGGCCTGAAACGTTTCATCTCCATTTGTTAATGTTCTCGTTTCAGTTTGAAATGAAATATTTAAAGCGCCTAAGCGATCCGCTAAACGAAATAACAGCTCTTGATGCTTATGATTGCGTAAAATCCGTTCTTCGTAATCTTCATGCCCCTTATATTGTAAAAACGCTTGTTCATCGAGCAACGCCTTCTTTTGGAACATTCTCTTCCTCCGAAAGTTCTGTCCGAATAATAAATAAGCGAAGAATCCAAATACCGGAAAAATACCTAACACAATGAGCCATGTAAGTGTTTTTGACGGATGACGGTTCTCTAAGAAAATAACGCAACCAATTAAAAACGCAGATACTGTAAATAAAATACTAATAATACCTAAAACCGAAACATCTTTTATCCCAATCACATCTGAATAAAATGCTACATCAATAAACATGCGTAACGAAACAAATAATGCGAACAATAGCAGTATAAAGAAAATCAGCTTTAACGTATTTTTCATCTCTTACCTCCTAACTAAGAAAGCTTTCCTATTCTTCATATAAAAAGCCGATTTCATACTACAGAAATCGGCCTACGTTTTAGCAGGAAAATTATTGCGAATCGTTTCAAGCGCATGCTCTTTCACAATTTGTTTTCCATACTCACTTACACGATGAATTGTTAAAGTTGATTCTTCTCCATATTCTAAAATAATACTTAAAATACGATCGATTTCTTCTTCATCATGTAGCACTTCATCGAATTCCACATATACATAATAGCGGTTCTCAAATGAATACAGCTCATCTTTTATATCTTCAAAGATAAGACGATGACTTAATGAAATGACATCTTCAAAATCATTAAACTTAATTAAAAAGCCAAACGTACCATCTTCATTAAAGTTTGTTCCTGTTTGTTCTTCTACCTCTTCGACTAATTCTTGCTGGAATAATGATTCGATGCCTTCATCTAGAGGAATATCTATAATTTTGTCTACCCCTATCGGTAGTTCCAGCTTTTGCCCGTCCTTTGAAAGCTCTGCTTTCGTGACAAGTACTTCAATCCCTTTATCGACTGCTTGCACTTGAATCCATAACGGCCCATCAATAAAGAAATCGTCATGATCACGAGCTTCGTCCATCATCTCCCAAAAGAGCTCTTCACTTCGTTCGCGATCATACCAAATCTCTTCACGATTAAATCCTCTATCCTCTATATCAATGTACGTAATAAAAAATTTCATCGTATGATCATTAATTCTTTCAATATCCAAAATACAACTCTCCCTTCCTGCTTAGAATTGTTATGAAGGGATTCCCCACTCATATGACAAATCAATAGATTCTTGTACTCTCATTTTATGATAAGATTCTCCAGAATGGAAATAAAATCGATTTATTTTACAAAAATAGTTATATGCCTATCTTTACTCGATAAACTACATAAATATATTATTATAGCGATTTCTTACTTACAAAAAATTTGGACATACATTTCCACATTCCCCCGTACACTGTAATAAAGTGAAACTTCTATTAGAAGAGATTATTTAACAACAACTTTCTTCATCACATACATATAGTTCGCTTATTAAAACATCATAAATGGAGGCAGACGAATGGACTTAGAGTTTTTAACATCCGTACTAATGATTGTCGGTATCGATGTTGTATTAGGTGGTGACAATGCAATCGTCATCGCACTAGCTAGCCGAAATTTACCTGAATCGAAACGAAATAAGGCTATTTTGATCGGTACTCTTTTAGCGATTGTACTAAGAATTGTCCTTACTATACTAGCTGTCTATTTACTCGACATTCCATTTCTACAATTGATTGGCGGGGTTTTACTTACATTAATTGCAGTCAATTTATTAACCGATAATAGCAACGATCTTTCTTCTATTCAAGGAAAAACAACTTTATTTCAAGCTGTGCGGACAATTGTTTTCGCGGATCTCGTTATGGGGTTTGATAATGTTATTGCCATTGCAGGTGCAGCTCACGGGAGATTTTTACTCGTCATAATCGGCTTACTCATTTCTATCCCGATTATTATTTGGGGCAGCAAACTTATTTTAATACTTATGGAACGATTTCCATTCCTCATTTATTGCGGTGCAGCGATTCTTGCCTATACTGCAGGAAAAATGGTTACACATGAAGACAGACTTGCAACCTTTTTTCATAACAATCCAAGTTTCACTGCAAGCATTCCTTATTTGTTCATTTTCACTATTTTATGCATCGGCTTTATTGTACAACAAGTTCGATTACGCAATGTGAAACATTAAAAAAAACCTTCTACTATATAATAGGTAGAAGGTTTTCATATTATTATAATTAATTTACAAGACGTTGTGCTTCACGTAATTGGAACGTTCTTACTGTACGTGGTAAGAAACGACGAATTTCGTCTTCGTTGTAACCAACTTGAAGGCGTTTCTCGTCAATCATAATTGGACGACGTAAAATCCCTGGATAGTCACGAATCATCTTATATAAATCTTGAAGTGGTAAAGACTCTAAGTTTACATTCAATTCTTGGAAAACTTTCGAACGAGTAGAAATAATCTCATCCGTTCCGCTTTCTGTCATACGTAAAATCTCTTTAATTTCCTCAATCGTTAATGGATCTGAGAAAATATTACGTTCTGTATAGGGAATATGATTTTCCTCTAGCCATAATTTCGCCTTTCTACAAGACGTACAGCTTGGAGAACTATATAATGTTACCATACAAAGCTCACTCTCCTTAAAGAGTACAAATTCTGTACTAAATACAGTTTTAATTTCTAACTTCAGCAATTTTTCGTGATAACTTGTCTTATTGAAAAGTACAAAAATCACATTTCATGTAAGCAACAACTTATAATAAACAACAATTACTTTTAATAAGTAACTTCTATAATCATTATACAATAGATTTTGCAAGAAATATACAGTAAATTTCCTGCTAGTTGAGAAAACTCTCCCGTGTATTTCACTGCTATGTAACATGATTACGCTCATTTCAGCTGTACTTTAACAATAACTTTCAACCCTTTTACTACTCACTTCCCATAGATTTTTCATATAATATATAGTTATTTATCTATAATCTTCCCTATGAAAAAGAGAACGTTTTCTTACTTTTTCTTGATAAATCAATTAAGAAATGTAAGACTATACAAATGAGAATAAAAAGGAACATTTGTTCTTATTTTAACAAATATCCTCCCTCCTGTCTACATGATTTCTAAAGTAAATTAAATATTTTTCTGACATTTCTTTCTTTTTCATTTTTTATCTCATACAATAAACATACAGACAGGCAAAGGGGGAGTTTTCAAATGATTGCTTTTTTTATTGATTTTATTACGGTTGCTGCCCTCATCATCGGAATAACAGCATTGATTGGTGTCATTACAAATAGCATCGGCGAAAAGCTCTTTGGTGGAAAAGAAAAAATGAAGTTTGTTAACAAAAGTTTGGATGTACAATCTGGCTGGAACCAAGTTGGCGGAAACGGCATTTATAAGAAACGAACGTATTAAAAAAAGCAGGTGATCACCTGCTTTTTTTCTTATTTCTCTACTGACGCCCATTTAAAGCTTAAATCGCCGCCATATTTATGGTTATACATATTTTTAATTGAATCTCTTTGTAAATATGCTCTACCACGTTGATATACTGGAACGATCGCAGCATCATCAAGTAACATTTTTTCTGCTTCTAATAAGTTCTTCCAACGAGCATTTACATCGCTTCCATCTTTTTTCGCCTTCATAATGATTTCATCGTATTTTGGATTAGAGTACTTCATCTTATTTTGTGACCCATCTGTTACAAACATATCAAGATATGTAATTGGATCTGGGAAGTCCGCACTCCATCCAGAGAATGACATGACATAATCGCCCGCATCTTCTAATTTTAGTTTTTGTGCGAATGGTTGTTGTTTAATTTTTACTGTTAAACCTGGTAAATTCTTTTCTAATTCACCTTTTAAATATTCACCAGTTTTCTTTGATAACTCTACATCTTCATTTAATAATTCTAATTCGATTTCATTTTTACCAAGTTCTTTTTTACCAGCTTCCCAATATTTCTTCGCTTCTTTCACGTTTGGTTTTACAATATCCCCGTTTACAGCACGGAAATCTTTTTTATCTGGTCCTTTAATGAAGTTATCAGGAATTAATCCTGTCGCTGGCTTAGAACCGTTATTTAATAATGTATCCACGAATGGCTTACGGTCAAAAGCAAGTGAAATTGCTTTACGAATATTTTTATTTGCTAAAGCTGGATCTTTTTGATTTAAACGAAGGAAGAATACAGATGTATCTTCTACTGTTTGGAAATCTGGTTTTCCTTTATATTTATCAATAAACTCCGCTAATAACGACGCTCGATCAATTGCATTTGTTTCATATAAGTTAATTGGCGTAGATGTATCTTTTACAATATTAAAGTTTACTTCTTCAATCTTCACTTCTTTATTGTCCCAATATGACGCGCTCTTTGTCATTTTAAAGCTACGTTCATGTTGCCAATCACTTAATGTAAATGGCCCGTTATAAAGCGTTGTATTCGCTTCCAAACCAAACTTCGTACCTTGCTCTTTCACAAACTTTTCATTCACAGGATAGAAGATTGGATATACCATTAAATCTACAAGGTATGGAATTGAATTATCTAATTCCACTTCTAATGTATAATCATCAATCGCCTTTACCCCTAATTGATCCGGACTCATCTCTTTTTTATTAATTTTCTCTGCATTTTTTATATCATACATAATGTACGCTGATTTCGCAGCTGTATCTGGGTTAATCGCTCTTTGCCATGCATATACGAAATCTTTTGCCGTCACAGGCTCACCATTTGACCATTTTGCGTCTTCACGTAATTTAAATGTATATTTTTTACCATCTTCTGATTTTTTGAATTCCTTCGCTACACCAGGAACTAGCTTATCATCTTTTCCTAAACTGTATAAGCCTTCCATCGTATTAGTCATTACTCTTGAAGAAACTGCATCAGCTGATAACGCTGGATCCATCGTTGGAATTTCTTGTGTTTCAATTAAGTTAATAACTTGCTTCGCGCCGCTTTTTCCGCTATCCCCTTTAGCGTTTGCTTGCGATTCATCTTTTTGATAGCTACATGCCCCTAACATCATGCTCATCGCTACTGTTGATGCTACAAAAACTGGTATCTTTTTTTTCATACTTCCACCCTCCAAAAAAAATGTTAACCCTTTCATTTTCAAACAAAAAGAAATATATATATGTTCTAATAATTCATATTATACACACAAATATATTTTTTGTATATTTATATTTCTATTTCATTAAAATTTTTCGTTAAAAAATATACCTTTGTAAACGTTTCATATTGCTGATTATTCATACTAAAGTGTTAAAAATAATATTTTTTATACTTTTCTAAATTATCAGAGAAAAATGAATTTTATATCTCATAATATTTTATGTATAATTATCCTTTTGTTTTTATCATAAAATAGCACTCTCTTCATAATAAAAATATGTAGGCTAAAATGAGTGCAAAGGTTAAGAAAGTATGTTACGATACATTTTGCTAAAAATAGATATCGGTAAAGAGGGGACGGACATGGCAGCAATTCAGGCAAAAAACGGGCCTACTGAGAAATTAAGTTTATTCTTATTAACATGGCCTATTTTTCTAGAAGTTTTTCTTTTTATGTTAATGGGGATCGCTGATACTTTCATGTTAAGTGCATTATCAGACGATGCTGTATCTGGGGTTGGTGCAGCGAATCAATATCTTCATATTGCGATTTTGGTATTAGAAGTCATCGGGAACGGCGCTGCTATCGTTGTATCTCAATACCTCGGTTCCAAACGCTTTATGGAAGCATCTAAAATATCAGCATTAGCCGTCACATTAAATTTAATAGTTGGGCTCGTTATAAGCGCTGGTTTTCTTTTATTTTCGAAACATATGATGCTCGCAATGAACTTACAAGGCGATGTACTAACGTATGCGCAAAACTACTTATCTATCGTCGGAGGAGCCATCTTCCTACAAGCTATTATTAACTCATTAGCCGCAATTATCCGTGTACACGGTTTTACAAAGCAAGCGATGTTTATTTCACTCGGAATGAATATGATTCATATCGCTGGAAACTACGTACTCATTTTCGGGAAATTTGGTTTCCCTGAGCTCGGTGTACAAGGGGCTGCAATTTCTTCCGCTATCAGTCGATTGATCGCACTTATTGTTTTCTTCTGGTTACTATACCGCGTTATGGAATATCGTGTGAAATTACAATATTACTTCACTTTATCCAAAGAATACATTGGGAAAATTTTAAAAATTGGCATTCCATCTGCATTTGAACAAGTGATGTATCAAGCTTGTCAAATCGTCTTCCTTTATTACGCAACGTACTTAGGAACGGAATCATTAGCTGCTAGACAATACGCTACTAACATTTCCATGTTCACTTATTTATTTGCAATTGCAATTGGTATGGGAACAGCCATTATTATTGGCCGCCTCGTTGGTGGTGGCGAAAAAGATGAAGCATACGAACGCTTGTGGAAAAGTGTAAAATGGGCGATTGGTGTAACTTTATGTATGGTCGCTCTCGTTATTACATTCCGTACACAATTAATGGGACTGTTTACAGATAATCCGTACATTATCGGGTTAGGCGCAAGTGTTCTTTTACTAAGTGTACTACTTGAAACGGGACGTACGATGAACATCGTCATCATTAATTCGCTTCGTGCAGCTGGTGATGCAAAATATCCTGTTTTAATCGGTGCATTCTCTATGGTGTTAATGAGTTTACCACTAGGTTACTTTTTCGCCTTTCATTTAGATATGGGGCTCGTTGGTATTTGGCTAGCAATCGCCATCGACGAATGGACACGTGCCATTATTATGTTCTTCCGCTGGAAAAGTAGAGCATGGGAGCGTTATGCACTTGTTAAACCTGAAGAACAAGAGGAGAATGTTTCTGTTCAAGTTCAGTAATTTTGCATATGGATATCACTAATGATACATGAGATTTATATCGGCGATTCTTTAAATATATCGACTGACCGACAAATGTATACAATTCTTTTATCAATAAGAAAAAGAGCCATCCTTCCATAACAGAAGAATGGCTCTTTTTCTTATTGATAAATCTCTTTATATTTCTTGTACTCCGCTTCCGAACATAGTACGAAATGTCCTGGGCGAATTTCACGCATTGTTGGTGCTTCACTACCATAATTATGCTGTGATGGATCATATACGATACGTTTACGATTGCGCTCATAATCTGGATCTGGAAGTGGAATCGCTGATAATAGTGATTTCGTATATGGATGAATTGGATTCGCATATAATTCATCACTTGTTGTTAACTCAACGATTTGGCCACGGTACATTACACCAATACGGTCACTAATGTATTTTACCATTGATAAATCATGGGCGATGAATAAGTATGTTAAACCTTTTTCTTTTTGTAGCTTTTTCAGTAAGTTTACAACTTGCGCCTGAATCGATACGTCAAGTGCTGAGATCGGCTCATCGGCAATGATAAATTCTGGATCTACAGCAAGCGCTCGAGCGATACCGATACGCTGACGTTGTCCACCTGAGAATTCGTGTGGGAAACGGTTTGCGTGCTCTTTATTTAAACCAACTGTGTTTAATAGTTCATGAACACGGTCCATGCGCTCTTTTTTACTTTTCGCTAGTCCGTGAATATCGATACCTTCTGCAATAATATCCCCTACTGTCATACGAGGGTTTAATGATGCATATGGATCTTGGAAAATCATTTGCATTTTACGGTTGAATTTCTTCAGCTCTGCGCGTGATTTTTTACCATGTACATTTTCACCATCGAATAACACTTCACCAGCAGTTGCATCATATAAACGAATAATCGTTCTTCCAGTTGTCGATTTACCACAACCTGATTCTCCTACAAGACCAAATGTTTCTCCGCGGTAAATATCAAATGAAATATCATTAACCGCTTTGACAACACCACCACTCACGTCGAAGTGTTGCTTTACATTTTTTACTTCAATTAATTTCTCACGTTGTTTAGTCATGTTGTTCACCTGCTTTCATTTGAAGAATGCGTTTTTCAACGACTGCCGGCGGTTTTACTTCTGGAGCTTGCTCGTGAAGTAACCAAGTTGCCGCATAGTGCGTATCACTTACTTTAAATAAAGGTGGGTCCATTTCAAAATCAATTTTCAGTGCCTGTGGGTTACGTGGTGCAAAAGCATCTCCCTTTGGCGGCTTCAATAAATCTGGAGGCGTTCCAGGGATTGCATATAACTCTTCTTCTGAACCATCTAAACTTGGCATAGATGCGATTAAACCCCAAGTATATGGATGTTTCGGATTGTAGAAAATTTCATCTACAGTTCCAATTTCAACAACTTTACCAGCGTACATAACTGCCACTCGGTCCGCAACGTTTGCTACTACACCTAAGTCATGCGTAATGAAAATGATTGCTGCTTCTGTTTTTTGCTGAATGTCTTTCATAAGTTCTAAAATTTGCGCCTGAATCGTAACGTCTAGCGCTGTTGTCGGCTCATCGGCAATTAATAATTTCGGGTTACAAGCTAACGCCATCGCAATAACTACACGCTGTCTCATACCACCTGAGAATTGGTGAGGATATTGTTTTAAACGAGCTTCTGGATTTGGAATACCTACAAGGTCAATTAACTCTAAAGCAACTTTACGTGCATCTGCTTTACTCATCCCTTGGTGTTTAATTAGACCTTCCATAATTTGATTTCCAATTGTCATCGTTGGGTTTAATGATGTCATTGGATCTTGGAAAATCATCGCAATATCTTTACCGCGTACTTGCTGCATTTCTTTTTCTGTTAATTTTGTTAAGTCACGACCTTCAAATACGATTTCACCATTTTTAATGCGTCCAGGAGGATTCGGAATTAATCCCATTAACGCTTTAGAAGTAACTGATTTCCCTGAACCAGATTCTCCTACAATCGCCAATGTTTCTCCTTTTTTCAAATCAAAAGTAACGCCGCGTACAGCTTGTACTTCACCTGCATGTGTATCAAAGGAGACTTGTAAATCTTTTACCTCTAACAATGTTTTCATCTTTGCCTCTCCCCTCTTTTACTTACGCATTTTTGGATCTAACGCGTCGCGTAATCCGTCTGCCATTAAGTTAAACGCTAAAATTAATATACTGATGACAACCGCAGGGATGAACATCATATGCGGATACGTTTGAATAGAT
Organism: Bacillus sp. RZ2MS9; assembly: GCF_001816185.2. Taxonomy (NCBI): domain Bacteria; kingdom Bacillati; phylum Bacillota; class Bacilli; order Caryophanales; family Bacillaceae; genus Bacillus; species Bacillus sp. RZ2MS9. The sequence goes on along the minus strand of NZ_CP049978.1, from coordinate 1,230,899 downwards.
TTATAACCATCATTTACAAGAGAACCTAGTGACGCAAATGGTGGCTGAATTCCTAAACCGATGAAACTTAAGAACGCTTCACCAAACACCGCTGATGGAATTGTAAACATCGTCATTACGATAATAGGTCCCATTACGTTTGGAATTAAATGTTTCACAATTAATTGTGTATTTGTTGCACCTAATGTACGAGATGCTAATACATATTCTTGGTTTTTTAACTTTAAGATTTGTCCACGAACAATACGCGACATCCCTATCCAACCTGTAATCGCCATCGCAAGTGTAATTGACCAAATACCAGATCCCATAATGATTACCATTAAAATAACGATGATTAAGTATGGAATACCGTTAATAATCTCCATAATACGTTGCATAATGTTATCTACTCTACCGCCGTAGAATGCTGAAATACCTCCGTATGCAACCCCAATTACTAAGTCAATTGCTGCCGCTAAAAGAGCGATATATAATGATACGCGTGTACCTTCCCATGTTCTTGTCCATAAGTCACGGCCAAGGTCATCTGTACCAAACCAGAAGTACTCTTTAATATCACGTTTTTCATATTGGTCAACACCATATTGATCTGTACCGTCAAATGGTAACCAATGAACATTTTCAATAACTGGAATTTTTGGTGGTAATTTCGCACGACCTAAATCTTGCTCTTTATACGAGTGTTTACTTACCATCGGTCCAAAAATCGCTAATAGCGCAATGATAACTAACAATACAAGGCCAAGCATCGCACCTTTATGTTGGAATAAACGTCTTCTTACATCTTGCCAAAACGTTAAGCTTGGACGGGCAATGACTTCATTATCAACATTATTTTGATTGGCTTGTTGAAATAAATCTGGAGATAATTTTTGTACATCTTTCATCATTTTTTCCCTCCCGCTAAACGAATACGAGGATCAATAATTCCGTATAAAATATCGACAATGAAAATAACTAAAATGAAGATCGCACTATAGAAAATCGTAGTTCCCATAATAACTGTATAGTCATTTAAAGTAATCGATTTAACGAATTGTTCCCCAAGTCCTGGTACAGCATAAATTTGCTCGATAACAAGTGTTCCTGTAATTAATGCCGCAACCATTGGTCCTAAAATTGTTACAACTGGAATTAACGCGTTACGAAGTGCATGTTTGACAATGATAACGCCTTGGCTAATTCCTTTCGCTTTCGCCGTTAAAATGTAATCGGCTTGCATAACTTCAATTAATTCTGCACGAGAGAAACGTGCGATTGTCGCGATAACTCCCATCGATAATGCAATTGTAGGCATTACAGTAAACTCTGGTCCTTTCCAGAATGCTACTGGGAACCAGCCTAGTTTTACCCCTACGAAATATTGCAGTAATGCGGCGAATACGAATGATGGTACCGACATTCCGAGTACCGAAATAACTGTTGCACTATAATCTACCCACGTATTATTACGAAGTGCGGCAACAATACCTAAAATTAAACCGATAAATGTTCCTAATATAATCGCTTGTAAACCTAATTGGGCTGATGGTCCAATACGATCCACAATCATGTCTGTTACTGGGCGGTTATCATATTGGAATGATACCCCTAAATCACCTTTTGCTAAGTTACCTAAGTAACGTGCATATTGAACTGGTACCGGATCATTCAATCCGTATTTTTCAAGAATGATTTCTTTTTGTGCCGGTGATAGCTTCTCCTGGTTTTTAAGCGGAGAACCCGGAAGTAATTTCATCAAAAAGAAAGTCATTGTAGTAATTAAAAATAATGTCAAAGCCATGTACACGAAACGTTTTAATACATAACGTCCCATAGTCAAGCACCTCCCCGTTTTTCTCAAAAGCAATAAGATAGTTTAAAATATTCTTACTTTTATTTTTTTAAAATAAGAGCATATGCCCATCATAGGCATATACCCTTGTAAACGATGGAAAAAAAAGATTATTTTTGTTCAACAGATGCCCATTTGTAAGTTAATTTACCACCATAGTTAATTGGGATAATATCTTTTACGGCACCTTTTACTACATACGCTGAACCTTTTTGGAAGATTGGAGTGATAACTGCATCCTCTTTAATTAACATCTTCTCTACTTCTAGAAGGTTGTCCCAGCGAGCTTGTAAATCTTTTGTATCTGTTTTAGCTTTTAGGATTAACTCATCATATTTCTGATTAGAATACCCTGTTTTATTTTGAGAACCATTCGTAACAAACATATCTAAATATGAGATTGGATCTGGGAAATCTGGTCCCCAAATACCAAATGCAATATCATATTGCTGAGAATCTTCTAATTTATTTTTTTGTGCGAATGGTTGCTGTTTAATTTTAATTGATAAACCTGGTAAGTTCTTTTCCATCTCACCTTTTAAGAATTCCCCAACTTTTTTAGCATCTTCATTATCAAAGTTTAAGAATTCTAGTTCGATTTTATCAGTTCCAAGCTCTTTCTTCGCTGTTTCCCAAAGCTTTTTTGCTTCTTTTGGATTTGTTTCAACTAGCTTTCCATTTTCAGCTCGGAAATCTTTTTTATTTGGACCTTCAGCGAAATCTTTTCCAACAAATCCGTAAGCTCCAATTGCGCCGTTATTTAAAATAACTTTTGCAATGTTATCACGGTCAAAGGACATTGAAATTGCTTTTCTTAAGTTTTTATTACTTAAGTACTGATTACTTTGATTAAATCTTAAGTAAGCAACCCCTGCCTCTTTTCTTGTTTGGAACTCTGGGCTTTTTCTAAACTTATCAACAAATTCAGACGTTAAAGCCGCCCGATCAATCGCGTTTGTCTCATATAAATTTACATCAGTTGCTGTATTTTTTACAATATTAAAGTTGATTTCTTCGATTTTAACCGTTTTATTATCCCAATATGAAGGATTCTTCTTGAATTGGAAACTTTGTTCATGTTTCCAATCACTCATAACGAATGGACCGTTATATAATGTTGTATTTGCCTCTAAACCAAATTTATCACCTTGTGCTTTTACAAAGTTTTCATTTAGTGGGTAAAATACTGGATAAACTGTTAAATCGATAAAGTAAGGAACGGGATTGTCTAATTCTACTTCTAATGTATAATCATCAATCGCTTTTACACCTAATTGGTCAGCAGGTAATTCTTTTTTATGAATTTTCTCTGCATTTTTAATATCGAACATAATGTATGAATACGTTGCTTTTGTATCTGGATTTACTGCTCTTTTCCATGAATACACAAAGTCTTTAGCTGTTACAGGTTCCCCATTCGACCATTTCGCATCTCTTCTTAATTTAAATATGTATTTCTTCCCATCATCTAGCTTTTCGACATCTTCTGCAACTCCAGGCATTCTCTTTTGATCTTTGCCAATACGATATAAACCTTCCATCGTATTATTTAATGCTGTAGAAGATGAAGAATCAGATGCTAATGATGCATCCATTGACGGAATTTCAGATAACTCTGTTAAATTAAGAATCTGTTTTCCGTTACTACTACTCGTAGCGTTCTCTTTCCCTTTTGCTTTTGCGTCATCTTTTTGGTAGCTACACGCGCTAAGCAACATACTTGCAGTTAAAGTTGATGCAAGTAATAACGGTATCTTTTTCTTCATGTTGTGTTGCCTCCCCTAATTGCACTTCCTGTACCCTCACTTGTTAAAAAGTAGAATTGAAAGAATAATCTCCAAGTTTCTACAATTTTCATTATACATATAATATAACAATTGTGAATATAGTTTTTTGTTTTTTTGTTAAAATTTTTAATAAAATATTTATATTTTTAATTTTTCGTAAAGGGATACATTAACATTGCTACCATCATCTTAAAATCAGACCTTTAATTGCGTATAATTTTCAAAAAATTAATCCTAGTACTTATTATAGCTTTTATAGTATAATAATTCTAGTAATATTTTGACGGAGGGGAATATTTTGAATAAAGTTTTTTTTCATACTTGTATACTAATTTTTATAGCGATGATTGCTTCTAGTATTGGTGCATTCCTCATTTCATCTCAATTTTTGTTGAACTTTGTCAACATTTTGTTTTATATTGCACTGTTTTTTATTCTTATCGGCGGTTTTTTATACATATTTCAAAATGGTTTTTTCAATGTAACCATTTACGCATTCCAAAGAGTATTTGGTACGAACAAAAAGATTGACTCTTTAATTGAAGAAGTCGAGGAACCTACAGATAAGAAAGAACGTATTTATAAAACATATTCATTCAAATGGACATATCCAATTTGTATTACAGGTATCTTCCTTGGGTTGTTCTCGACCCTCATTAGCTTTACTATTTTGATGTAGTTTGCAAACACTATCCCATATGATATAATAATCAGCAAAACATTTTGTTATAAAACTTTAGTTCTTTCATATTAAAAGAGCTCAAGTAACAATAAATAAATTTATATGTATGCGATGATAAAGAAGAGTACATATTGAGGCAATTTCAGAGAGCTTGTGGTTGGTGTGAACAAGTAATTGTACAGTATGGAATGGGCTTTTGAGCACCAAACCGAACCGAAAGTAGTAGGCTTTGGCGTTATATCCTAACGTTATTATGGATTAGAGAGATTTCACAGTAGTGAAATAATTAGGGTGGTACCGCGGTCCATTCGTCCCTATAGTTTTTGGGATGAATGGGCTTTTTTGTTTGCCTTCTCTCCCCCCATCACGCATTCAATTTTAGGAGGAATTACTTATGTCAGTTATCTTTTCTGGTATTCAGCCAAGTGGAACGATTACACTTGGAAACTATTTAGGCGCAATGAAGCAGTTTACAGAGCTTCAAAATGAACACGACTGTTATTTCTGTATTGTAAACCAACATGCGATTACAGTACCTCAAGATCCCGTCGGACTTCGTAAAAACATCCGCAGTCTTGCTGCACTTTATGTAGCATGCGGCATCGATCCTGAAAAAGCTACTTTATTTGTACAATCAGAAGTACCAGCACACGCTCAATTAGGATGGATCATGCAATCTGTTGCTTACGTTGGAGAATTAGAACGTATGACGCAATATAAAGATAAAGCATCAGGTAGAGATTCAGTTCCAGCTGGATTACTAACGTACCCACCATTAATGGCTGCTGATATTTTACTTTACAACACTGAAATCGTGCCTGTTGGTGATGACCAAAAGCAACATATGGAATTAACACGCGACCTAGCAGAGCGTTTCAACAAACGCTTCCGTGAAGTGTTCACAATTCCTGAAATTCGTATTCCAAAAGTAGGCGCTCGCGTTATGTCATTAACAGAACCTACGAAGAAAATGAGTAAATCTGATCCGAATCCAAAATCAATGATCAGTATGCTTGATGAACCAAAAACAATTGAAAAGAAAATTAAGAGTGCTGTTACTGACTCTGAAGGTATTGTGAAATTTGATAAAGAAAACAAACCTGGTATCTCTAACTTATTAACAATCTACTCTTCATTCTCTGGAAAAACAGTTGAAGAAATTGAAGCAATGTACGAAGGAAAAGGATACGGCGACTTCAAAGGCGACCTAGCGCAAGTAGTCGTAGAAGCAATTCGTCCAATCCAAGACAAATATAACGAACTAATCAACTCACCAGAACTAGACGAAATTCTAGACAAAGGTGCAGAAAAAGCAAACCGCGTTGCATTCAAACAACTACGCAAAGTAGAAAACGCAATGGGACTAAGCAGAAAACGTAGGTAACATATAAAGTGGAAGCGGCTCGTTCAGAATGTGAGGGGAATGGAGCTCCTGACGTAGAGGCGCTTTTTGCCTCGCAGGAAGGCGCGAAGCCACCGAACATTCTTGCCGCTGGAGCTGGATTACATATAAAGCGGAAGCGGCTCGTTCAGAATGTGAGGGGGATGGAGCTCCTTCCTGCGAGGCGCTTTTTGCCTCGCAGGAAGGCGCGAAGCCACCGAACATTCTTGCCGCTGGAGCTGGATTACATATAAAGCGGAAGCGGCTCGTTCAGAATGTGAGGGGGATGGAGCTCCTGACGTAGAGGCGCTTTTTGCCTCGCAGGAAGGCGCGAAGCCACCGAACATTCTTGCCGCTGGAGCTGGATTACTACAAAATTAAAAAACCGCCAATTGGCGGTTTTTTAATTTACCTTTTGCTCATTTTCCATTTCCCATAACTTTTCAAAAAATGGCTGTCCTTTTACGAGACGCTCGCATAATTGTTCATGCTTATCAGACCAGCCTGTTTTCGCTTCATCATACAGCTTAACCCAAATATCTTCAAATTCCATATGTTGAACCATTCCATATGCTGATGGATCCCACTCTGTGAACCAATAGCGAATTTCTGCTGTATTTTTCGTTGTATGTAATTGATCTAACGCCATAAATAATAATTGTTTTAGCTGTCTTTCTTTACGAGTCAAGCCATTCATAATGAAAGGCGATGGTGATAAAATGTGATGTTCTTTTTCTGTTTCTTCTACTTGGAACTCATACTTTTCTGCTTGTACATTTTCTACCATCTCATATACCATCTGCTCTTGACGTGGTATAAGTCTGCTTTTGCGAATTGGTACATTGTAACCAATTGTGTCAATCGCAATAATTCCTTTTCCATCTGTAACAACAAAGCAATACTCTTGCTGCAAACGTTCATGATTTTTACGAATATAAGCCTTATGATGTACGTCTTCCAGCATTTTTTGCGGAAGCTCTAACAATTCGTTCTCGATGTAATGATATAATGTGGCATCTACTTTTAATAATGGCACTTGATCTAATAGCTCAATCGTATCATCTTTCCGCCATTCGTAAAAATGACAAACGTTATACCCATTTTCTTCACCTTCAAACCAATTTACCCATACATCATGTAGATATAACATTCACTACCCCTCACTTCACTACTGTTTGTACCAATCATTATGTTCATTTTTGCTTAACTTTATTCCACTTGAGGAAATATATTCTAATTATTATTTTTTCTTCTATTAATACTAAAAAAACAGGAAATAGAACTCCTGTTTTTTTATATATGAAATGTACTTGCTTTATTCAATATTTCTTTTGCATCTATAGATAATAAAGAAAGTGTATCTTCTCCTTCCAAAGTTACACAATCTTTGACAATATGAAATCCAAGCGCATAGCCAAGCATCTTCGGATAAGAGTGAAAGCCATTTAATAAGATGTCATGTTCCCTTGTTCCTCGTTTTATACTTATTCTTTCATGTACAATATTTTTCCAATAATAAATAGCCTCTTCCTTTGAAAAATACGCCGTCCACGGTGCATTGTTTTTTTCTGTATACCTTTCTGTTACTGCTTGTTCAGCTAGCCCTTCCATAATCATCGTATCAAGTAATGTATATTCTGTTTCTTTCGTCTCAATTTGATGTAACCTGCATATGTGATGATATTCATGCGCTAATAACACTTTTAATTCTTCTACCGAATTCCGTCCACATACGAATAAGAAAATAACATGACGCATAGATAATCCAGCCCTACCGTTATACTCTTCTTGTACAGTTCGATTATAGGAATCTGATAATAAAATAAAGACAGGGACATCTGGACCTTTTAACCAGTTTTTCAGTTTATCATACTCCAGGCTCAATTCTTTCCAAATTTCCTTTTCCTCTAATTCTTTAATTTCCTTTTCTCCGCGCATGATCGGGCGATACATCCCTTTTGAAATTAAAAAGCGATACAACCTTTCTTTTGGCAACGGAATATACTTCGTAAATTTCTCACAAAGTTTTTCTGGCCGCCCATAATATAAATGTAGCCATTCAGCTGTTTCAACAATCCCCATCTTTATCCCTCCTTTTTCTTATGTATATGCTACAGGAGAAAAAGGCGTAAAAATAAATAAGGAGTTTTTTCGCAATATATTGCGAAAAAACTCCTTATTTCATCTATTATTTATACGATTTAAATACTAACACTGCGTTATGACCACCGAATCCTAATGAGTTACTTAATACTGCATTTACTTCTTGGTGTCTCGCTTGATTCGGTACGTAATCTAAGTCACATTCTGGATCTGGTGTCTCATAGTTAATTGTTGGCGGAATTACTCCGTCTGTAATTGATTTAATAGAGAAAATCGCTTCAACAGCACCAGCTGCTCCTAATAAGTGACCTGTCATTGATTTCGTTGAGCTAATCGCTACTTTATACGCGTGCTCACCGAAAGTTTCTTTAATTGCCATCGTTTCATATTTTTCATTCGCATCCGTACTTGTACCATGCGCATTAATGTAATCAATATCTTCTGGCTGTAGGCCTGCATCAGCTAAAGCTTGACGCATTGCACGCACTCCGCCTTCACCACCAGGAGCAGGCATTGTAATATGGAACGCATCTCCAGTTGCACCATAACCAGCAATTTCCGCGTAAATGTGAGCACCACGCGCTAATGCGTGCTCTAATTCTTCAAGAATTAGAATACCTGAGCCTTCACCCATTACAAAACCGCTACGGTTTTTATCAAATGGACGGCAAGCCGTTGCTGGGTCTTCATTAAATGTTAATGCTTTCGCTGAGCTAAATCCTGCGAATGCCATACTTGTTAGCGGTGCTTCTGCTCCGCCTGTAATCATTGCATCAGCATCACCACGCTGAATTGCTTTAAATGCATCACCAATTGAGTTTGCACCAGATGCACAAGCCGTTACAGAACAAGTGTTAATTCCTTTTGCTCCTGTTGCGATTGATACTTGACCTGCTGCCATATCCGGAATCATCATCGGTACGAAGAATGGGCTCACGCGGCGTGGGCCTTTCTCAGTAAAAATCTTAAATTGTTCTTCGTATGTTTCCATACCGCCAATACCTGATCCAATCCATACACCAATTCGAGGTCCGTTTTCTTCTGTAATTTCAAGCTTTGCATCTGCAACTGCCATTTTCGCTGCTGCTACTGCATATTGTGTAAAGCGGTCCATACGGCGCGCTTCTTTTTTATCAATATATTTCTCGACTTCAAAGTCGTTAATTTCTGCTGCTACTTTTGCTGGAAATAGTTCCGGATCAATTCTTGTAAGTCGTCCGATTCCAGATACACCCTTTTTAATGTTTTCCCATGCTGTTTCAACATCTGTTCCGACCGGTGTAACAGCTCCTAGTCCTGTAATTACGACCCTCTTTTTTTCCATACAAAATACACTCCTTTTTTTCTCTCAGTCCTTATTTACCCCAACGAAGAGCGACTGCTCCCCATGTTAATCCGCCACCAAAACCAACAAGTATAATTAAATCACCATCTTGAATACGTCCATTTTGCAATTCCTCTACCATTGCAATTGGAATTGAAGAAGCTGATGTATTACCAAACTTTTCAATTGTCATACTCATTTTTTCTTGTGGTAAATTTAATCTCTCTCTTGCAGATTCCATAATACGAATATTCGCTTGATGCGGTACTAAGAAATCCACATCCTCTTTTGTAAGACCAGCCTTATCCAGCACGCGAAGACAAGATTCACCAAGTTGACGAACGGCAAATTTAAAGACTTCTCTGCCATTCATCATAACATACTCGTCTTGATATAGATGCTTACCGCCGCTTCCGTCTGCTCCTAATTCGAAAGATAGAACGCCTCTTCCTTCTGAAACTGCTCCCATTACGATAGCACCGGCTCCGTCTCCAAATAATACCGCTGTATTTCGATCATTCCAGTCTACAATTTTAGATAGCTTATCACTACCAACTACTAATACGTTTTTATAAGTCCCCGTTTGAATAAATTGCTGCGCTGTAATCATTCCGTACATAAAACCAGCGCATGCTGCACCTACATCCATTGCAGCTGCATGTTTCGCTCCAATCGTTTCTTGAATGACACAAGCTACTGCTGGAAACGCACGATCTGGTGTTACTGTCGCCACTAAAATAAGATCGATATCTTCTCCGCTAACCCCTGCATCTTCAAGTGCTTTTTTTGCAGCCTCTACGGCCATATATGAAGTATCTATTGTATCATCGGCAATGCGTCTTTCTGCAATTCCCGTTCTCGTACGAATCCATTCATCGGATGTATCCATTATTTTTTCTAAATCGTGATTTGTGACTACTTTTTCTGGCACATATCTTCCGATCCCTAAAATGCCCACGTTCACATCGCAGCCCTCCGTTTTATATCAATTATTATGACTTGGTACTAATTTTAAAACATAAATGTATTTTTGTCTAGAATATATTTCGCATAAAACAGAAAGCTAACGCATTATCCACTTTATTTTTCATTAAAAGAAACAGAAACATACCTCTCAAATATAAAAAGACTCAAACCGCTTCTGTTCACGGTTCGAGCCTCTCTTCCATCTAAAAAGATGCTTTTTATTCTTTATCTGCTTTTCTTCTAAACTAGAGAGTTCTCCTCACTACCTTTCCTTTATCCTCTTCATATCTCTGGTTTTCCCCCATGCCCATCAACTTAAAGTATGGAAATACAATGAACTTTCGTTCATATAAACAAAAATGCCCTTAAAATGTTTTGTATCCCTAAAAATGTGCATACCAAATAAACTCAGATAGGTATCACTTTTAAAAATTATGCAGCTTTCTTTTGTTTTTTTAACCCATTATACTCATAGACAACACCTAAAATATCAAAGACTGTCTTTTTCTCATATCTGTGAGATTTCCGTCCATTTTTTTGTAGGAGGTTGAACAGGCGGACTAAGATCTTTGTTATTTCTTGGGTGTTTTGCCGTATGGCTTGATATAAAATGTGTAAATGATCTTGAATCATTCCAATGGCTTTATATTCACTTAATTCTTGTTTCTTCTTTTGTAAAATTAATTGGCGCATTTTAAACATAGTAGAAGAACATAAAAAAATGGCAATGAGTTTTCCATAAACATGACATTCTAATCGCTCTTGTTTAATATTTTGCCAATGATGAATTTGAAATAGGGATTTCCATGTTTTAAACACAATCTCTATTTGCCAACGGAGAGAGTAAAAATCATGGATTTGTTTCATCGGAATAATCTCCCAAGGTGTATTGGTAACATATAAGTTCATGCCAGTTAATCGTTTGCTTTTTTCCGAATACGTAATACCCTTTTTACTTTCCGTATACACTTGTTTTTTCATACGCTCACGAATTTGTTTTTCTGTTAATCAATACATAATTACCCGAGTGAATAGTTTTTTATCCTTTCCAATATAAGCTTCTTTTATTTCATAGGACTGTCCTGGTTTTAAGGTATCATGTGCTCTAAATCAACTTTGATGTATTGAGATTGTTTTTTATTGTCCCATTTCGAAAGTATTCAGGAAATTCATTTTTGACATATACCCTATTGTTTAATTTGAGTCGCGATATATAATACACGCCACGTTGATCCATTTGATCTAAATCATCCAGTGAATAATAGCCTAAATCCCGAATACATAGGTCACCAGGGTGTAATGTCGATAAACACTCTGTTCCAAAGGTTTTATCATTATTTTTCCCTGGTTCCACTTGGAAATTTAAAAATTGACCACTATGTAAATCATATTCTAACTGGATTTTTATACCCGCTGTTTGAGCACAACCTCCCAATCCAGGATACACACTAGCTAAATGCTTTGGCACCTGAAAAATCGTTGCATCTAAAATACGAATTCGTTGAAAATAGGAGATTGAAGAACTAGGAATCACTGATGTTTCACAAATTTTAGTTTTTAATAACGAAGAGAAAATATATTTTAAAAAGCAAACAGCTTTTTTATTGAAACGCTTATTGAGTCCTTCTGGACTCATAATTGTTCCTGTAACAGCATGAAGTTGACTACACAGTCGCACTAAAGAATCACTCGCTACCCGTTGACTAATCCAGACACAGATAGCAGCTAAATCATGACCTGAAAACTTACGTTTTCGTTGTACAAAACCTAGTTCTCTAGCAAGATTTTCTAAAAATGAAGGAGTAAGATGTTCATATAATTCTTCAGCAAATAATTGTAGTTCGTTTTGAATCGAAAGATTCATAAAAAATGTCATCCTTTCTGTACATTTTCACAAAAAGAATAACGCTTTTTTCGTTATATGGATATGAAATTATTTTAGCTTGATAGCGATGTGACGCTACCCCACGTAATACAAAAAATACAAATCAAAATTTTCCAAATGAATCTCTAATTGATATAATACTTTATAGATATAATTAACATTCTGTTCATATTAAAAAATTGAAAAGAGGTGGGACTTTAAAACGTTTTGAAATTTTCCATCTAATTATACTAAAGTTTAGTGGTGAAACTAATATGAATCAATGGCTAAGTAATAATAAAAGAGCAGATCACTATTTTGGCGGTTGCATATTAAAGTTTTTGTTAGGTATGAGTCTTATTTTTATATTTATTATATATCCTATTTATTGGATTTTTTTTCAAGAAATCGAAAGACCTCTTTTAAAAGATACGTCACCAAACCAAGTAAATCAAATAAAAATTACAGGGATTGCATATGGACATATCTCAGATGATAAATACATAAAAATTTACTTTAAAGAAAAAGAAAAACTTGTAGAGAAAACAAAAGTAAGGGTAGTTAATTTTAATATAGCTAATAATCCAGATCTTTATAAAATTTCATGGAAAGATAACACTAAAGCTTCAATATTAATGAAATTTGAATATGAAACTAAAACGTTAGAATATAATTTCGAAACTGGAAAAATAAGCGGATATATCAACAGTACAAATAATAACTTATTATGACCTAATATCCAAAAAATCCAACTTTCTCAAATAGGGGTAGCACCACATCACCATCAAGCTAAGGTTTTGAAGTACACACTAAATGAAAATTCTCTTTCTCCACAATTAGTTATTTTGAGAATTCAACTCATTTTTTCTTTTTGGGGTATTTACTTTTCTTAAGTTGATGGGCATGTGGTTTTCCCCCAGGCGAGAATAAAAAAGGCCCTGACCGCTTCTATCCACGGTTCGGGCCTCTCTTCCATCTTAAAAAGATGCTTTTTATTCTTTATCTGCTTTCCCAAGCTCGTAAGCTTCGTTCATAACTTTCATTAACAACTCTAACACCGGCTGTGCCTTCTCCATATCAAGTGCAATTCCATTATCATCTAAAATTGCCTTTGCTTCCGGTAAATGCTTCATTGCAATTTGTAAAAACTGCATGCTTTTTTCGTTCATATTATACTCTTCCTCTCCATTAAAACTTTCACATACAATAGTGTAACACGCGTACTACCCTTCGTATAACTCTTTATATTTTTTCATGTGTGCCAGTTGCTTATTTAAACCGTATTCTAACGGAGTATTTCTTTTTATCGAAATTACTTCGATAGCCTCATCTCTTACTTCGCTATTATTTTTATTTACTTTATCATCCGCGCGTAAAAGATTCATACCTTTTTCCCATAATGACTGTTTACCACTAAGTAAATTGTATATACCAAGATGCGCCCCGTTCGTTCCATGTTCCCATAAGTATTCACATACATCTTCAACGTAAAGTAAATCATTCCCCTTTTCCTCAATCGTACAACGCCACTCTTTTTCAACTAATTCTGATAAAATAAGCTGATGAAACATCATAAAGGACGGTTGCCACGGTCCATATAATGTTGGAACTCGAAATACACTATATTGTAAATTCCCTTTTTTCAATCCTTCTTCTACTTTCAAAAATAGGCGCTTATTTTCGGATTCATCTGTACTGCCTACTTCAATAGAAGAAATTAAATTTAACTTCACTTTTTGTTCTTCACACATTCTTATAATTCGCTTTAAATATTGTAATATGACTCTTTCATTCCGAAATCCACTTTGCTGATTTGGCTCATATAAGCAAAAATAAACAGTATCGAATCTCTCTTCCTCAACCGATCTCCATCCATCTTCATCTCTTATCGAATAATACGTAAATAACGCATTTCGCCCAATTAATAATAACTTCTCTTCATTAATTTTGGTCATACTATCGAATTCATCAAAATCAAGACCATAGACTTCCACTTCTTCTGCAATCATTTTATTTACAAGGTGATAACCTACAAACGTAAGTGCACCTATTATCAGCACGCGTTCCATACCACCAACCCTTTCCCTCTGAAACAAATAGCTCCTCATTTATGTATATGGGAGCTTCATAATTCTTCTTCATATTTTTTAAAGAAATCAGTCGTTTGCCTAACCATTTTATATTTCACATCTTGCAGATGGAACAAGACAGAAGTATCACATTGATTTAGTTGCCTCATTTTCTCATATCTACGCAACTGCTGTTTTCTTCCTCTTTTTTCTTGTGTTGATACGAAAATTTTAACAGGTACACAAGATGGAAGAAGCGTAAATGATTTCTTATTTATTTTTGATTCTAATTCTTCTTCTTTGGCATCATACGCCAAACTTAATTCCTTCACGAGTCTCTTGTAAAAAAATTTATGCTCTTTCTCAAAACTTACATATTCTGGTAAATCCAAACACGGATTTAGCATAACAACAGAACGAATACATTCAGGATATTTGTTCATCATTTCAAGTGCTACAAGCGCTCCCATACCATCTGCCATAATGTGCATTTTCGCATTTAACGTCTCTTTTCTCAAAACAACATCATATAAACGTTTTGCCAGACGAACAGATTGATCGTTTCCCCAATGTCTTCCGTATAAATTAGAGGAAAAGACCGTGTAGCCTTGTTCAATAAGACCATGTAAAAAATAAGATTTACCCGCATGTTGTGTCCATAAACTTGTACCATTCTCAATAAAGTAGTTATAATCACCGAGGAGCATAACAGAAAATCCATTTGGCTTCTCCGGTAAATAAATGACACATGGTTCTTTTTCTAAGTAAAAAAAACGTTCCGTAATACTCATTTTTCCCCCGCCTTATTTTCTAAACATATAAAAGTACTCTTTTATAATGTATGAACGGAATGCAAATTTGCGTTGAAAAATCTACAAATATTTTTCTATATTCTTTTTTCAATTGTGTTACAATAAGGACAGATTGAACGAATAGAGGTGTAAAATATGCGTTTCATTTGGGCATTAATTTGGTCGTTCTTACTTGTACATATGATGAGCTATGTAATCGGCTCTATGACTGGCGGTACATACGACTTTAACCAAGCGTCTATTTTCTCAGTTGTTCTTGCTGTGTTAGTACTAGCAATTTCAGCTGCAATTCCAAACGAGCCAGTAGAACAACACTAAAAAAAGAGTCCGGATTTTATCCGAACTCTTTTTTATTTTTATTTCACATGAACGACTAATTCGTTATTTTCTACATCAACAACTACGTGACTATTGTCAGTAATTGTTCCTGCAATTAATTCTCGTGCTAATTTCGTTTCCACTTGACGCTGTACGTATCGTTTTAATGGACGAGCTCCGTACATTGGGTCGAAACCAGCTTCTACAACAAATTCTTTTGCTGCATCTGTTAATTCTACTGTAATGTGACGGTCAGCTAGACGACCTTGTAGTTCTTTTACAATTTTATCAACAATGCCTTTAATTTCATTCGTTGTAAGAGGTTTGAATAAAATAATTTCATCAACACGGTTTAAAAATTCAGGGCGGAAATGTCCTCTTAATTGTCCCATTACAAGATCTCTTGATTCCTCTTTAATCGAACCATCTTCTTCTAATCCATCTAGTAAATGAGCAGATCCAATATTTGAAGTCATAATAATAACTGTATTTTTAAAGTCCACTGTACGACCTTGCGAATCTGTAATGCGCCCATCATCTAACATTTGTAATAAAATGTTGAATACTTCTGGATGTGCTTTTTCAATTTCATCTAATAAAACAACGGAATATGGTTTACGTCTTACCGCTTCTGTTAATTGACCACCTTCCTCATATCCTACATATCCAGGAGGTGCACCAATTAAGCGTGACACTGCGTGTTTCTCCATATACTCAGACATGTCAATGCGAATCATTTGCTCTTCACTATCGAATAAAGACTGCGCTAACGTTTTTGCAAGTTCTGTTTTACCAACACCTGTTGGTCCTAAGAAGATGAAAGAACCAATCGGGCGGTTCGGATCTTTAATACCAGCGCGAGCACGAAGAACTGCGTCTGACACTAAGCTTACTGCTTCCTCTTGTCCGATGACACGCTCTGATAAGATTTGCTCTAAGCGTAATAATTTCTCGCGTTCACCTTCCACGAGTTTCGCAACAGGAATACCCGTCCAGCGTGAAACAATATCTGCAATTTCTTCTTCACTTACTTCCTCACGTAATAAACGATTTTCTTGTTTATTATGCGCGCCCATTTCTTCCGCTTCTTTTAACTCTTTTTCAATTGCTGGAATTTTCCCGTGACGAAGTTCGGCTGCTTTATTTAAATCGTAATTACCTTCTGCTTCTTCTAATTCACGACGCAGACGTTCTAAATGTTCACGTAAGTCACGAACTTTGTGAATGTCTTCTTTTTCTTTCTCCCACTTTGCTCTCATACCACTTGCAACTTCTTTTAAATCCGATAATTCACGTTGCAATGTTTTTAGACGCTCTTGGCTACCACGATCCGTTTCTTTTCCAAGAGCCGCTTCTTCAATTTCCAGCTGCATAATGCGGCGCGTTACTTCATCTAATTCTGTTGGCATAGAATCGATTTCTGTACGAATTGTTGCACACGCTTCATCAACAAGGTCAATTGCTTTATCAGGTAAGAATCGATCTGAAATATATCGATCTGATAAAACTGACGCTGCTACAATCGCACGGTCATGAATATTTACACCGTGATAAATTTCAAAGCGTTCTTTTAATCCACGTAAAATTGAAATTGTATCTTCAACAGTTGGTTCTTCTGCTAATACTTGTTGGAAACGTCTTTCTAGCGCTGGATCTTTCTCAATATATTTGCGATATTCATCGAGCGTCGTCGCCCCGATACAATGCAGTTCACCACGCGCAAGCATCGGTTTTAACATATTTCCTGCATCCATGGCTCCTTCTGTTTTACCAGCTCCAACTATTGTATGAAGTTCATCAATGAATAATAAAATGCGTCCTTCACTCTTTTTAATTTCATTTAATACAGCTTGCAGACGCTCTTCGAACTCACCACGGAATTTCGCACCAGCTACGAGTGCACTCATATCTAACGCAAAAATCGTTCTATCTTTCAATCCTTCAGGTACATCCTTTTTCACAATACGCTGGGCTAGCCCTTCAACGATTGCTGTTTTACCAACACCTGGCTCCCCAATTAAAACCGGATTGTTTTTCGTTTTACGTGAAAGAATACGGATTACACGTCGTATTTCACTATCACGGCCGATTACAGGATCGATTTTCCCTGCTCTCACTTCCGCCACTAAATCACGACCATATTTTTCTAACGCTTCATAAGTTGCTTCTGGATTTTGACTCGTCACTCTTTGATTCCCCCGAACTGTCATTAAAGACTGTAATAAGTTATCTTTCGTAATATGCAATCTTGTAAATAATTGATTTATATCGCCTTTTTCTTCAGAAAAAGCAAGCAACACATGTTCTACTGAAATGTAATCATCCTGCAGTTTTTCTGCTTCTTTCCCTGCTCTTACAAGCAGTTGTTGCAGAGCGCTCGTTACATACAATTTTCCAACTTCTGCACCGCTCCCCGTTACAGAAGGTTTCTTTTTAATTAAACTTTCAGCACCTTGCTTTAATGCTTCTATATCAACATTCATTTTTTGAAATATACGTACTGCTAATCCATCTTGCTCTTCTAATAATGCAAGTAATAGATGAACAGTATCCACCTCTTGGTGATGATGAGATACCGCTAAAGATTGGGCACTCATAATCGCCTCTTGTGTTTTTGTTGTCATTTGATTTAAGTCCATCTTTACAGCCCTCCAAAAGTTTGACTTTCTTTGACCTTTGATTTGATTATACGCCAACTGACTTTTTTATACAATAATTTTGCCTATGTATTTTCAAACTTATTATTTGAAAAAGAAAAAGAGAGCATTCATTATACTGCTAAAAAATACGGTAAATGAAATTACAATGTGTAACGACAAAAAAGCCGCAATAATGATTGCGGCTTCTGTTACGGTTTTCTTTTATATGTCCACTGGCGGTTATGATTCGTGTTATCCGGAAACTTTTCACCGGCAGTTAATTTCACCATTTGCGGATCTTTCACCATACTTCCCGTTTCACCAATTTCTACGTAAATGCCATCATTCGGCGCTTTTTGTCCAGAACGAAACCTGCGATTTTGTCCCATCTTCATTCTCCTTCCATGACGTCTTGCCTCATTAGTATATCCATTTTAAAAGAAAGCTTTTCTGTCATGTTTAGGAAACAGTACTACATCTCATTCTTGTACATATATATGAATGACACAAGCGTAAGCAGGGATTTCTTTCCTACTTGTAGAAAAAAAAAGAAACCAACCTACTCTAGGCTAGTTTCAAAGGAGAGTCAAACATATACGAGAAGATTACATGTTCATTATATGCCTCACCACACGAGCAATGTAACCCTTTTCACAATTTGTACATAATGAAAGAAACATTGTTTGAACTTTCTAAAAAGATGTTGACTTTTCTTAATTTCCAACGATAAATAGTAGACACCACAGCACTTTGAGACGTAAGATGGATATATAGTGAAATTTCCATCTATGGTGATTTCACCGAGCCTAACCTCTTATTTCTGCATATTAAAAACGGAAATACAGATAGATACAAAAAAATTATTATAAGAGGTGAAATTATGAACAAACAACATTTAATCGCATTAGACTTAGACGGCACTTTATTAACAGACAACAAAATAATTTCCACTCGAACGAAACATACAATTGCAAAAGCAAAGGAACAGGGACATATTGTTGTTATTTCAACAGGACGTCCATTCCGTGCTAGTTACGATTACTATAAAGAACTTGATCTTAACACACCTATCGTAAACTTTAACGGCGCTTACGTACATCATCCTCTTGATTCAAACTGGGGAACACATCACTCTCCTCTTGAGCTAGCAACAGCGCAAGAAATTGTCCGAGCTTGCTTTGATTTTGGCGTAAAAAATATATACGCGGAAGTAATGGACGATGTGTATGTTCGTGAAATTGATGAAGATAAAAAACATATTTTCGAATTCGGCTCTCCTAAGATTTTTACCGGAGACTTATTAAATATTTTAAACGATCATCCAACTTGCTTATTAATTGACGCACATGACGAGCATTCTACTGCAATTCGTCAACATTTAACGGATATGCATGCGGAAGTAATCGACCATAGAAAATGGGGCGCACCTTGGCCGATTATTGAAATTGTGAAAAGCGGATTAAATAAAGCAGTTGGATTACAAAAAATTTCTAGTCATTACAACATTCCACAAGAGCGCATTATCGCTTTCGGTGATGAAGATAATGATTTTGAAATGATTGAATTTGCTGGTCATGGCATCGCAATGGGAAATGCCATCCCTGAATTAAAATCACTCGCAAACCATACGACGTTAACGAACGAAGAAGATGGTATTGCTTTATATTTAGAAGAGGTTCTTGGGTTGTAATCTAAAAATTCCCTACTTATAGTTTCCTGCCAAATGTCCATACTATAAGTAGACGCATGAGACATTGCGTCGATTGTTTTCAGCTAAATAAAGGGGGTTTTTCGAATGGGTAAAAAGAACAAATCAAAACGTTTTATCCAACAAGGAGCCGATGCTGTTATGAAGCATGATGCAAGATTCCCGTACAGAGGTACATTAGCTGAGGCAGAAAAAGCAAGAAGTAACTCTTCTTTTGGAGGGGTTTAAATGGGGAACTTACTATTCCAACAAGCTAGAGATGCTGTTGAAAATGCCGTATCTTGTTCAAGCGGTACTGAGCAACAAGATCTCGTGTATAGAGCAAAAAATGCTTTGCAATCCGCTTACGCAAACTCTTCAACTGCTGAAAAAGTTCAGCTCCGTGAAATGCAAGAGCAATTGCAAAACATTACGAATTTACATTAAAAAAGAGGACCAACTTTGGTCCTCTTTAATCTTTCCGAAACAATCCGAACACCCCAACTGTTTGCAGTATATTTGTAAATGCACCTGGGTCCACTTGTCTAATAATCCTCTCTAATTCGTATAACTCGTAACGGGTAATAACCATCATTAACATTTCTTTATTTTCATTCGTATAAGCACCTGTTGCTGGTATCGTTGTAATCCCTCTTACTAATCGCGAGTGAATCGCCTTTCTTACGTCTGCCCCATTCTTCGTAACAATTAATGCTGTAATCTTTACATGACGAGTATGAATTGCATCAATAATTCTCGTTGATACATATAAAGTCACTAGCGTATACAACGCTTTTTCCCATCCATATACATAGCCAGCAGCGATAATGATAATTGCATTAAAAAAGAAAAAGTATGTACCGACAGGCTTATCTTTTATTTTTGATAAAATCATGGCGATAATATCTAATCCACCTGTAGAAGCACCCCACTTTAAAGCAATCCCTACTCCAATTGCCGAAATAATCCCGCCAAAAATCGCATTTAATATGATATCATTCGAAACCGCTCTAACAGGGATGATTTCTAGAAACAGAGTCATAAATATAACACAAAGAAAACTAAAAAAGGTGAAGGCCTTTCCAACCTTTTTCCACGCTAAAATAACGACAGGAATATTAAATAAGCTAAACAATACTCCCGTAGATATGTGAATCGATAAAAAATCACCTAATATTTGTGATAATAATTGAGACAATCCAGCAAAGCCGCTCGCATACACTTTTGCTGGCGTTAAAAATAAATTCATCCCAATCGCGTTTAATAAACCTGCGATGATTACAACGATTAACTTCTTTATAAGTTCAGTATAATTCAACTTCAAATCCATTTCGAATCCACCTTTACCCTTCATAAATGCACCGCTATACATAGTCTTTACGAAAAAGGAAATGATAAACGTACAACGTTTAGAAATGGAGTTGATACATATGCCACATACGAGTGATAACGACAAAAAAGCACGCGATAATAACGCAAAACGCACACAAAAAAATGAGCAAGAGCAAAAAAATATTCAGCAAGGTAAACGTGCATACTCTAAAAAGACCGATCACCTTTGATTCCATCGTACATCAACAATTATGTTGATGTACTTTTTTACATTTTAAAGGAAAAAAACATTAAAAATTCACTTCATGTTCACTTCTATATTCTACAATAGCGATAACATATTCGGATGAGGTGTTGGCATGAGAGGGAAACATATTTTCATTATTACTGCACTAATAAGTATATTGATGCTATCTGCTTGCGAACAAAAGAATGGCTCAGCTACAGTCGCTACAGCAACAGACTCGACCATTACAAAGGATAACTTCGAAAAACAATTGAAAGATCGTTACGGAAAAGACATGCTATACGAAATGATGGCACAAGACGTCATCACAAAAAAATATAAAGTACCTGATGAAGAGGTAAATAAAGAAGTAGAAAAAGTAAAAAAACAATATGGAGATCAATTCAAAAAAGTATTAGAAAATTATGGTTTAAAAGATGAAGAGGATTTCAAAAATCAAATTAAGTTCAAACTTGCTATGAATGAAGCGATTAAGAAAAGCATTACAGAGAAAGACGTAAAAGACCACTATAAGCCAGAAATTAAAGCGAGTCACATTTTAGTAAGTGACGAAAATGAAGCGAAAGAAATAAAGAGTAAACTAGATGCTGGTGCTTCATTTGAAGAATTAGCAAAACAAGAATCACAAGATCTACTATCAAAAGATAAAGGCGGAGACCTTGGATACTTCAATTCAGGTACAATGGCTCCTGAATTCGAAACGGCTGCCTACAAACTAAGTGTTGGACAAATTAGCAACCCCGTAAAATCATCAAACGGTTATCACGTTATTAAATTAACTGATAAAAAAGATTTAAAACCTTACGATGAAGTAAAAAACTCTATTCGCAAAAACTTAGAGGAAGAACGTACTGCTGATCCTGTATTCAGCAAAAAATTGTTACAAGAGGAATTAAAAAAGGCAAATATTAAAATAAATGATAGTGATTTGAAAGATACATTTACTCTTGTTTCTCCGCAAGGAAATTAAAAAAAGCACACCCTTATCTTTTTAGATAAGGGCGTGCTTTTTAATCTTTCATCAATATTTTCAACTTTTTCTTCAAGCTTTTATAATGCCAATTGATGTGATCTAATTCTATCTCCACTTCAATTAGCGCATCTATTAAGTCTTCTTTAGATTGCTGAGAGTTTATAATATTTTCAAGCAATTTTTCAAAACTTTTACTACTTTCATATATATCATTTAAATCCACCGCTAATATTTCACGTTCTTTTTCAGTGGATAATACGGAAAGTCGTTTTATTAATTTTTCTAGTACATTATCTTGCATTATCATAACTCCCTTTTCCTCATGGATTGCTTCTATTACCGTCATAGAAGAATAATTAATTTAAAATAAAAAAGTGTATCTCGAAATCAAACTATTTGTTTAGGTTGTGAAATACACCGAATAGACTTTACTTTTCTTTTTCAAAAATACCAGCCAAGATAAAACTAATCCCCAGAAAAATTACAATTATCAAGTTAATTGTATAACCCAAGAACGACATATACGAGGTAAAACTTACTAGAATTGTATATATGAGACCTACTACTAACACCATGGTAGCTCGATAGTTTTTCCTTTTTAACATAATCACCAATAATGCTACAATAAAAACAACATTATATATACCAATCATTGTATGTATCGTCTCCATTTTACTAATCTATCTCCTTCTTTTCTTAGAATTAGTTTTTTTCGGCTTATAATCTTTATATCCTTTTTATATCCCTTATAATATCCATCTACAAAAACCGCCGCGTCCGGAATCAGCCCTATCCCTCCAACAGCTTTACTACCAGTGAATAACGCTCCTTTAGCCCCTGACTTCACTGCATTTTTTAGTATTTGCTGCTTTTGAACGCGCTGTCCCGGCGATAAATTTGCGATTTCTTTTTTCGAGTTACTTCTAGATGATTTCCATTCATTGTAATCGGATCATCTTCATCACCCAGATCCGGATCCACCGATAAGAACACACCATGATCTGGTTGATAATATCTTGCAATCAAGTAATACATCCCGATTTCTTTATCATACATGTATCCCGCATATCCAAATGGATTGTCTGCGGCGATACCTTTTACGTCGCTCTTTAGTACGTTACCCCACGAATCATATTCATACGTTGCTACAACTTCTCTATTTTGATCTGTCATCGCAACGACATTACCATGAAGAAGTTGTAGTATACTATTTGTCTTCGTGATTTCATTGCTCAACGTACACCATTTATTAAATGCATATATTGACGAAGGGCAGTCCCATTTCCATCTATCCCATATAACGGTGGGATACTACCTCTGCCTTAAGAATAATAGATTATTTAAAATAAAAAGTGCATCTCAAAAATTACCTGTTTAATTTTCGAGATGCACTGAATCTACAAAACTTTATATTCCACTCATCATTAAAAATGAATATTATCAATGAATTAATTTTATAATCCTAGAACGACATGTATAAAATATTACTACTTTCAATATTTGCATTGTCATTCCTTTATTGCAGACCAGCATAGTTTTCAACTAAAGCTTTCCTATACCTTTTTCCTCCATCGCGAAAAATTTCTTTATGGTACTCCTCCGTTTCAATAAGAAAATCAGAAAGAGTCTTCCATATCATGGAATCAATCATCTGCTCTCTATAAATATCTTTTTCACTAATTAACAATGCCACTTCATTATGAACATCGATCACCAATAACACCTTTCCAGAAGAAAATAGTATATACAGTACATAATGATCACGCAGTGATAATCCGAACTCTTTTCCATCCTTTTCTTCCCGCCATGTGATTATGTCCCAATAGTCTTCTGATGATATATTTACATCAAACTTTGCTGCCTTTTTTACATCTTCATCATAATATCCACTCTTAGTAAAAAATAGAAAGGTTCGATATTGAAAGGTTTGTTTTGTACATATATATGCCGTACGCTCTCCTAAAACTTCGCCTATTTGTTTTAACGAATCAAGAAATTCATCTTCATCAAATTCATAGTCACTAAATAACAATACATATTTATCAAGATCACCTCTTACTACATACTCTGGTAGACTTTTTTCCATATCTACTATCTCGGCAATCCTTGTATAAACAGAACTATACTCGTTCTCGGTAAGCTGAAAGAAGCTATCTATTTTTTTCAACCTTTTTCCCCTTTCCCTTTAACCTAAACTTAATAACATTATTCTTTTTCTTCTTCCCTCTTGGATAATAATCAGCAGTATTAAAACCACCACTAGATCCATCGCGAGTAGTTATTTTCCTTCCATTTTTAGTGAAATTCCTAATTTGCAAACCATTTTTGTAAAATGTTTCTTGATTCCATCCTGCTTTTCCCAATCTATTGTGTAATTGGCATAGACTTATATTCGCCTGAAAATTAGGCTTGGATTTCTTTGTCGTAATATTAGTAAACTTAAGCTTTGTACCATATTTAAATGTGTTATATGCTAATTTTGCACCTTTATAAGCTGCCCCACCAACTAATCCAGCACCAACAGCTACTGCAGCTGCTTTCCAGCCATTCTTTTTATACGCTTGATACCCATCATAAGCTGCGAATCCTGTGTTTAATACCATCCATGCTAAATGCCCATCCGGATTTGTCATCATCACCGGATTATTGTCTGCATACGTATACCCATTCATGGTAATTGGGTCATCTTCGTTCCACGTATACTTGTACTTTCCATCCGATGTACGATTTCCATTCACATCATATAGTAACGATTCGTTTCCGAATTTTACAAGTTAATTTCC
The DNA here is from genome assembly GCF_001816185.2 of Bacillus sp. RZ2MS9. Lineage (NCBI taxonomy): Bacteria > Bacillati > Bacillota > Bacilli > Caryophanales > Bacillaceae > Bacillus > Bacillus sp. RZ2MS9. The sequence goes on along the minus strand of NZ_CP049978.1, from coordinate 1,206,095 downwards.
TTCATTAAACGTTGCCGCTATAGACTTTGTTTCGTTTCCAATTTATAAATTATGAACACTTCAACATTAGCCACGGATACCACAATATCTCTTCTGCCTCTATCTTTTGATTATCAATTAAATGAATAACATATTGTGCATCCTCATAATTAGCGATAAGTGATAATTCATTCAAATTCTTACCATACTTTCTAAAATCCGTCTGTAAATTATTATGAATAAACGAATAAAAATTATTGTTACTATAGCCACATATATCAAAACCTAACATTTCATCGTTATTGATACAGAATGGCAATGCATCTTCCATAAAATGATATATAGAACAATCAAAATCATTCTCTTCTCGCTCATTCAATAAAAAATCCGCCCGATACTCTTCTGAAAGATTTAAACTAACAATTTCTAAATCTTCTATACCCTTTAAATAGTTTTTCTTAAAAAATCTAGCATCCTCTAAATCCCTAAAAACATTGGGCCAGGAGAACCTTTTTTCCTCTATCAATGTATCTAAAAAACATCGCGCCTGTTCATGCTCCTCTTTACTGATCCTTAATCTTGAGTTTATTAGCTTAGTAATCGATTTATTTTCATTTGTATTGGACCAAGGGAAAAACCAATAATCAGGGAATGTTGGCCGTACGCTATTACTTATTGTTAAAATAGTCGAGGACAGCCCCTCAATTATGCAAGTTTGATAAATAAGCTCTTTTTCATATGAAATTATCATAAATCCACCGTTATAATATTTCATGCCCATCCCTCCTTCCTGTTATGAATACAAGCATTCTTCAATAACTATATTCATTTTAATACCCTCTTGGATATTCCTTTTTAAATGGTTTTCTCACTTTTTCTTTCGGATACTTCTTCTTAGTTATAGGTTTTCTATTGTATTGATTTTTAGTTTTAACATTTGGTCGAGGAACATCACCATGCGGTTTTCCTTCTCCACGAAATTGTTTCCTCAACACTCCTCCTTGTCCATAAGTTGCGTATTCGTCACTTTTCCATTTTTAGTTTTATATCTTGTATGTGGACTTCCCTTTGCCTTCGGGTCTGGTCCTGATGGTTTACTACAGGCCTGCATGACTCTGCTTTTTGCACCAATACGCCAAGCCGCATATGCACTGCACCACCAACCGCTATAGTTGCTAATAATGCCGCTTGTCTCAAACCTGGTACGAAATATATGCCCGCAGCCATTGCCCAATGCCCATCTGGGTCAATGTTCATTACCGGGTTATTATCCGCATACGTATACCCATTCATTGTAACCGGATCATCACTATCACCCGGATCTGGATCCACCGATAAGAACACACCATGCTCTGGGTTATAGTATCTTGCAATCAAGTAATACATCCCAATTTCTTTATCATACATGTATCCCGCATATCCAAATGGATTGTCCGCTGCGATTCCTTTTGCTTCACTCTTTAAGACGTTCCCCCATGCATCGTATTCATAGCTTGCGACTATTTGTCCGTCCTTGTCGGTCATTGCTATTACGTCACCGCGCGGGTTGTAATGGTAGTATACCGATTGATCTTGTATTTTCATTGCTAGGCGGACGCCGTCTTTGTTGTAAACGTATTGTCGGAGGACTTTTCCGTTCCCGTCTGTTTCGTATAGCGGGTTAATGCTGTCACCGTCGTAGAAGTAACGGGTTACTTGTCCGTTTACGTTCTTTTCACCTTTTCTCGTTAAAGCAACAAGTTGATCTATCTCGTCCTATATAAGTAAGGACATAAAGTTATGTCCCTACTTACTATCATCGTACTTCCAATCAACTACACAATTTCTATTAATAAAAGAAATCACCTAGTTTTATAAAACACAAATGAGCAACAAACAGCCAGCGCAAAAAAGAATAAAATCAAAATTTTAATACCCCAACTTAAAAAGTTAAAATATGGAGTGAAGATTATAACTATTATATATACGAGCCATATTACTGTAATAGTAAACGGAATGTATTCTCTTGATTTTAAGAACATTATTGACAAATATAAAATCCAACCTATCCCTATACTCCATGTAATAATTGCTCCACCTTCAATAAAAACCATCTCCTATCTTCTTTTTTTCTTCTTAGGCCTATAATTTATATAGGCTTTTTTATACTCTTTTTGATATTCATACAAGAAGATGCCTGCGTCCGCAGCAAACCCATATACTCCTACAGCTTTACTACCTCTTACTATAGCAGCCTTTATTGCTTGTTTACCTGCACCTTTCAACACACTTTGCATCCCTTTTCGATTTCCAACTTTTACTTGAGATGCCTTTACCTTTGATTTTGTTTTAGATTGTTTCCACCCTTTAGATGCTCCCGTTATAAATGGTCCCAATTTACTAACAAAATTCCCTCCACCCATAAGATTAAAACTATAGCTCTCTGCCCAACCTTTTATTCCGGCTCGTACTGCTCTATCATTGGCATAAGCCGTTCTCTTATCATAAACCCACAATTGTGTCGTTCCCCAAGGACGATATGCCCAATGCCCATCCGGATCCACATTCATCACCGGATTATTGTCACCATACGTATACCCATTCATGGTAACCGGATCATCCTCATCACCCGGATCAGGATCCACTGATAAGAACACACCATGCTCCGGATTATAATAACGCGCAATCAGATAATACATCCCAATTTCTTTATCATACATGTATCCCGCATATCCGAATGGATTGTCTGCTGCGATACCTTTCGTATCACTCTTTACTACATTACCCCACGAATCATATTCATACGTTGCTACAACTTCTCTATCTTGATTCGTCATCGCAACGACATTACCATGAAGAAGTTGTAGTATACTGTTTGTCTTCTTGATTTCATTGCTCAACGTACACCATTTATTAAATGCATATATTGACGAAGGGCAGTCCCATTTCCACCTATCCCATATAACAGAGTGATACTTTCTGCCTTAGGAGTAATAGGTTATTTAAAATAAAAAATGCATCTCAAAAATTACCTGTTTAATTTTCGAGATGCACTGAATCTATAAAACTTTATATTCCACTCATCATTAAAAAGAATATTAGCAATGAATTAATTTTATAATCCTAGAACGACATGTATAAAATATTACTACTTTCAATACTTGTATTGTCATTCCTTTATTGCAGACCAGCATAGTTTTCAATTAAAGCTTTCCTATACCTTTTTCCTCCATCGCGAAAAATTTCTTTATGGTACTCCTCCGTTTCAATAAGAAAATCAGAAAGAGGCTGCCATATCGTTGTATCAATCATCTGATCCCTATAAATATCTTTTTCACTAATTAGCAACGCTACGTCGTCACGAACATCAATCACCAACAATACCTTTCCAGAAGAAAATAGTATATAAAGTACAAAATGATCACGAAGTGAGCATCCAAACTCTTTTCCATCCTTTTCTTCCCGCCATGTGATAATATCCCAATAGTCTTCTGATGATATATTCACATCAAACTTTGCTGCCTTTTTTATATCTTCATCATAATATCCGCTCTTAGTCCAAAATAGAAAAGTTCGATATCGAAAAGTTTGTTTTGTACATATATATGCCGTACGCTCTCCTAAAACTTCGCCTATTTGTTTTAACGAATCAATAAATCCCTCAGCACCAAAATCATAACAACTAAATAACAATACATATTTATCAAGGTCACCTCTGACTACATACTCTGGTAAACTTTTTTCCATATCTACCATCTCGGCAATTCTTTTATAAACAAAACTATACTCTTCCTCGGTAAGTTGAAATAAGCTATCTATTTTTCTCAACCTTTTTCCCCTTTCCCTTTAACCTAAATTTAATAACATCTTTCTTTTTTTTCTTCCCTCTTCCATAATACTCAGCAGTATTCTCACCATTACTCGATCCATTGCGAGTAGTTATTTTCCTTCCGTTTTTAGTAAAATTCCTAATTTGCAAACCATTTCGGTAAGTTATGTCTTGATTCCATCCTGCTTTTCCTAATCTATTGTGTAATTGGCGCAGACTTATATTAACCCTAAAATTTGATACAGAATTTCCAACTGTAGTATTAGTAAAATTAAGCTTTTTGCCATATTTAAATGTATTATATGCTAATTTCGCACCTTTATAAGCTGCTCCACCAACTAATCCGACACCAACAGCTACTGCAGCTGCTTTCCAACCATTCTTTTTATACGCTTGATACCCATCATAAGCTGCGAATCCTGCGTTTAATACCATCCATGCTAAATGCCCATCCGGATCTGTCATCATCACCGGATTATTGTCACCATACGTATACCCATTCATGGTAACCGGATCATCCTCATCACCCGGATCAGGATCCACTGATAAGAACACACCATGCTCCGGATTATAATAACGCGCAATCAGATAATACATCCCAATTTCTTTATCATACATGTATCCCGCATATCCGAATGGATTGTCTGCTGCGATACCTTTCGTATCACTCTTTACTACATTACCCCACGAATCATATTCATACGTTGCTACAACTTCTCTATTTTGATCTGTCATCGCAACTACATCACCACGTGGGTTGTAGTGATAGTATAGCGTTTGCCCTTTTGATTTCATAGCTAAGCGTGTACCACTTGTGGAATATACATATTGACGAAGTACAGTTCCACTACCATCTGTCTCATATAATGGGTTAATGCTGTCTCCATCATAGAAGTAGCGTGTTACTTGACCATTTACACTCTTTTCAATACGACGATTATTTTCATCATATTTATACGTTGCGAATGCATTGCTTTCACCTTGTTTTGTAATCGCTACAATTTGGTCATTTTCATTCCATGTATACTTGTACTTTCCGTCAGACGTACGATTTCCATTCGCATCATACGTTAACGATTCGTTCCCGAATTTTACAAGTTGATTTCCTTCATTGAATGTTGCCGCTATAGATTTTGTTTCTTTTCCATTCTCTACAACTTTCACACTTGTACGGTTTCCAAATCCATCATATGTGTAAGATTTACTTGTTCCGTTTGGTAATGCCTCGTTTAATAGTTGGTTGATTGGGTCATATACAAAGTTTGTTTCTGTTACTTTCCCGCCCGCACCTTCATGTTTAATTTTCGTACGGTTACCTGATTGGTCATATTCATATCGTTCAGAAAGTAGAATACTGTTTGATGTACCTACTACTAAATCTTTAATTTTGTTCGCATGGTCATAGTTAAACGTCGAACCTGAACCATTTCCGGCTGTATACGTACGAACATTTCCTTGATCGTCATAATCAAATCGATACGTTTGCGAGCCATCTGTCACACGAATGTTTTGATCTAACGTGTTGTAGTCATACGATACTTTATTTGTGTATCCACCTTGTGTTACTGTTTGTTCTTTTAATTTCTCTGTCTTACTGTTTGCTTTGTCGTGATATGCCCAGTCAACTTTTCCGCCTCGGCTATCTGTTGCGCTTGTGACACGGTCAGCCTTATCGTATGTTTTCGTGCGTTCTACACCATTGACATGGTCTTTCACTTTCGTAACTTGTCCATTTTGATCACGTTCAAAAGTAAATGAATCTTTTCCGTTGCGCTTTTCACCAATGACACGATCTGCTGTATCATATACAGATTCTAAAATCGAACCATTTGGCATTGTTGTTTTAATCTTGTTTGCATTTTCATCGTACGTATTTTCAATACGACGGTTTAATGCATCGATATAGACTGTATTTTTATTATCTACATCATATTCATATTTGTGTGTTTGCGTTTTCCCACCAAACATGACAGATTTCTCTGTTGTATTTCCATTATGATCATACAGATAATTTACAGAAGTACCATTTTTTAATGTAACCTTCGTTAATAGATTATCTTTGTTGTAATCATATAATTTTGTATTTCCTTTTTCATCTGTTTCGCTCTTTTTATTTCCTGACGCGTCGTATGTGAAGCTGTTCTTCTGTCCTTCTTCATCATACGTGGCAACAACATTTCCGTCGTTGTCATACTCGTTTTTAATAAGAGCGTTACCTTCTAGTAAACGAATATTATCGAACCAGACTTTTCCTTTATTATTTTTTCTAAAGAGAACATACACCGCTACGTTTTTAATCGGTTTTTTCGCTGGAATCATTACAGCACTACGATTCCAATCATTTGTACCACTTGGGAATTTCGCTTGATAATTCTCTCCACTACCGTCTTGATAGTATATATCTGCCCAAATAGAGTAATCTTTCGAAAGCTTGTCAGGTGCATCATTTTCTACATTTTCAGATTTAGACATCCCTGTTACCGTTAGAGGGGCTGCTGTTTTCTGATTTAAATTCACCCATGTAGCATACCCAACATCGGATCCGCCATATTGACTGCGCTCTATTACAATAGATGAATCCCCTGTAAAGCTTTGCTCATGGGAAGTATCTTTTGGATCACAACTTGTTCCATCTCCGCGAATCCACCCTGGAATACAACCTTTCTCTGTCATATTCTCTAAACTACTATTTGTAATTGGATTAAAACTAGAAGAAACGTCTCCCTTTTCCAATTGTATCTTGTCAAACCATGCAGAACCACTCGTAGAAGAACCACCATTTTCTACTTGTAAATAGATTTTTACTTTTCTCGTTTTCTCTGTTGTTTTAAAAGTAACTTGACGGTTAACCCAATCCCTAGTTCCTTCAACTTTACTGTGACGATTATCGTTCCAACCATCATCTATACCAGCACCGTTTTCATTTAATGACTGTACATTGAAGAAAGCAGCGCCGTTAGATAAATCCGTTTTCACCATACCACTTAATGTGTAAGTTGTATTTGGTTCTAGTGTTACTTCTTGAATTGCTGCGATATAGCCCCACTCATTACTTGTTGCTTTCGTTGTAATCTTAAGTGACGACTCTCCTCCAAGACCACCTGGAGCTGGTGCTGCATCTTTTGTGATGGAACCGGAATTATTGTGATTTACTGTTACCCATTTATCTGTGCCATTTATCTCGAAGCTTGGGTTTTGAACTAAGTTTTCCCCTGTCCCTAATTCTTTACTTGTTTCAATCGGATTACCGTATTTATCATGCTGTGTGAAAGAAGACGTATGGGCCGATTGATCTGTTTGTGACACTTCTGTATTTGCTGCTTTATAAGCAACTGTTGTTTCACGATTTTCATTATCTGTCGCTTTTATAAGTCCGTTGTCTTTATTGTACTCAAACTTTTCTGTTCCCATTTCATCAGTAACAGAGGTTACATTCCCATTACCGTCATAGGTCGCTGTTTCCGTTTGATTTTTAGGAGTTGTTGTTTTTACTAAATTGTTTGCATTATATTCATACGATGTCGTTAAATTAAGACGTCCCACATCTTCAACTGTTTTCACTGGATTTCCAGCATCGTTATACGTATAAACAGTCTTACGTCCTTTTGGATTCGTTAATGTAACTTCCTTCGAACCTGTATTATATGCTAATGTCGTAGCTTTCCCTAATGGGTCCGTTACTTTTACTAATCTATCATTCTCATATGCATACGATGTTTTATATGGTTTTGCATCTGTATGTTGTGGGTCATAAATAGATGTCAGTACCCCATTATCATATCCATATTTGTATACTTTTCCTTCTGGAGTTGTAGAAGAAACGAGTAGATCTCCATCATATTTAAATGTAATCGTTTTGCTATCTGGGCCGATTACTCTTGCTGCTTTTTTATTATTTCCATCATATTGTACGACTAACTCTTTGCCAGAAGCATTTTTCACTTTTGATAAACGTGATTCACCATCATACTCATATGTCGTCGTATTTCCGTATTTATCTTTTGTATACTGGATACGACCTTGTGCATCTCCAGATTTATAGAAAGTAACCGTTTGGTCTTTATCTTTTATTTCATATCCGCCTGATACTTGTTTAATTTCTAAATATATACCAGTAGGGGCTTGATACGTATTATCTCCCGTTCTAGTAAAAGTAATATTTGCGCCATCGGCAGAAATTAATAGTAAGTTTCCATTTCCTTCAGCCAAAATTCTTTCTTCTAATCCACTAGACCAACCTGTACCAAATAAACCTACTTTTTTACTTTGGCTATTATACGTTCTTTCCACTGATACATCCGGTCCGCGCCCTGATAACGTAATATCTTTTTCACTCATGATAAAGTTACCATTTGTAGCATTTACTTTACCATTTAGTACCGGAACTGATGCCCAGTAATCAAACATCCCTATAAACCCAAAGTCTTGAGCAAATTTAGGTACAAATTCATGCGAAATTTCACTTTCAGCATGTCCGGCTTTACTATACGCTGTTACACGGAACCAATAATTTTTAAAGCCAGCATAAATTCCGCCAGAATTCTTATACACAGGTGATGGATCAACTGCTAATTCTGCACCTTTTTTATCATGATGAAGTAAATATTGGCCTTTTGCAATTTCATCTTTCGTTGGCCAAATTTTCTCATTTTGCGTTGTCCAATTTGTTTTATTCCCTACATCGAACGCTTCGTAATCTTTTCCGTTATAAATCCAAACTTTATAGCCTGCAGCCGCTGGAACTGCATCCCACTTTAATGTGACATATCCTGTTTCTTTATCTGTCGCATTAATATAGGCCGATCCATCTGGCTTTTTCACTTGTTCTAATGGAATAAATGGAACTATTTCATCTGAAAGTGGACTATCCCCAAACGGATACTCTGCTACAATACGAATCCAGTAGCTACTTCTTCCGCTATAATCCCCGTACGGACCTCCTGACTCGTAAGCATTTTTATATATTTGTCCTGGGTTAGTAGGCGCTTCTGCACCTTTTCCATCATCATGTATCCAGTAACGCCCTTGTGCAATTTCTTCTGGCGTCGGGAATATTTTTTTATCTTTCGTCGTCCAGCTTGTCACATTCCCAACAGGAATATATTCATAGTCATATCCATTAAAAATGGCAACTTTATAACCTGTTGCTCCTGGAACTGCGTCCCATTGTACATTGAAGTGACCTGAACCACTCCCACTCCCATTTGAGTAAGCTTGTACTCTTGGCTTATTTGGTTTTGCGTAGGAATATTTCACTTCCAAGAATGGTGCATTCGTTCCATTTTCAGCTGCAATGAATTTCTTCCAATGGTTTTGACCATTACCATTTGCATGTAGCTTAAAGCCATTGTTTGGTCTCGCGCCTTCTACCCATGCTTTCACTGTATTCGTTACATTGAACTGGGCCCATTTTCCGCGGCCCACATCAGCGTGTGCAATGTTGTTAGAACCTGGTTTGTTATTCCAGTTTACACTTCCAACATTCCATCCACTTGTTACTTCATCTAACCAAACACCATTTGGTTGATTCGCATAATAATGCCAAACTGCATAGGCATGGAATGTTGCACTTTCAATCTTTGCACCCTTTAAGTTTGAAACATCTGGTTTAATAAATGAAAAGTTGGTGCCAATCGATGCGTCATAATACCCAACTTTTAACGTGTAAGCATTTTGGCCTGAATCCCAAAGTTTTCCTCCTGAATAATTAACATTAGCGAATACACTTGAAGCATAAGCATTTTCAAAGTTATCCAATTCAATTGAAGGATCTACATATACCGGATATTTTCGCTCTGGTGCTTGTAGCCACTGCGGGTCGGCAGTAACAGTTAATGTATATGTTTTTTCATCTTTCTTCTCAATATTGTAGCGAACCGCATCTGACGTTACAGCCTCACCTGATTGCTGATCCACATTGGAATCATTCATATATGGTTTCGGCAATGTGAATACTTTTTCTTTTTTCTCATCTTGGAAGTCAATTGAACCATCTTCCTGTAAGCTAGGTGTTAAATCTGTTTCTAATGCAAATGTAAAAATGTGGTGTCCTGTATACTCACGTAATACAAAATCTTCTTTTACATTTTCATTGAATGTCGTACTCTTTAAATCAATATTTGGGAAGACCCCTTTATACCATACTGTATTATTTTCATGTGTTGCGGTTACTGGTGATGGCTTCATTTCACCTTTTTCACCATTTGCACTTATTAGTTTATACTGAATAGTATGATCTTTCACTTTAAATTGAACGTACTTTCCATCTTTTGTCGCTTTCTCAAACTCTGGTTCTAATGTTGTATTTTCCGTTACAATTTTTTCATTTGGTGCTTCTACTAATTTTGGCGAAACCTCTTCTAGCTTTCCATCTTTCTCTGCATGAATCGGTTCCGTATATACCCTCTTTGTAAAAGTACCATCATTGTTATCAAAAACCTTTTCGGTTTCCGTTCTTTCTTCTACAATCTCAGTCGGACTCGCCTGTGTTTTAGCCTTATCCTTCTTTAATTGATCTGGATGTGGAGCTGGTAATTCCTGCTCCTCTTTCTTTTCCACTTCTGGAGTTTGTTCTGAATTTGGAGATGGTGTAAACGGTGGTGCCGTTTCTGCCAACCCATTCAGTGGTATAGAAGTAACAATTAGTGCAACTACGATAAGTTGGATTAATTGCCTATACCATTTTTTCTTAACTTGCCTCTTTTCCATACATTCACCCCTAATTCGCATCAGTTTTATTCTTACAATTAACAATTTAAAGAATTCTCCGAGGGGCTTCAACATAAAAATGACAATACTATGACATTTTTTCTAAAAATGTATATTTTCTGACGATTTACCATTTTATATTCCTTTTTCCTTATAAATACAGTAAAATATTTGTAGATTAAACGTTTTATTACACCTTATTTACTTTTTATCTACTTTATAATAAAAAAGAACTATCTCTTCTCTAAAAAATTCAGAGAAAGAATAGTTCTTTTTCATACACCTTATTTCTTAAAGTAAGTCCAACCTTCTTCTTGGTAAACCTTTTCTTCTTTCATCAACTTACCAAGTGCGCGCTTAAATGCAGCTTTACTCATGTTAAAGCGTTCTTTAATATCTTCTGGATGGCTCTTATCCCAAAACGGCATTGCTCCGCCTCGTTCTTCCATATATGCATAAATTACTGCAGCATCATCTTCCATTCCTTCTTCTTTACGAGGAAGAAGTGAAATGTTAATTGTACCGTCATCTTTTACGTCAATAATACGGCCCGTTACACGCTGACCGATGCGGACTTGTTCTTTTCTTTCTGTATGGTGTAGGAAAGCACGGAAATGCTCATCCGTTAGTATGAATGAACCAACTTGAAGTGAACGATATACACGTCCGTTTACGTTTTTATTACGCATAGATGGCGTTGCATCTACGATAATTTCTTGCATATCACTGTCTCTTGCCGGAAGAGCAATTAAACGATCACGATTCGTTAATTTTAACGTACAATATAATTCATCGCCTACTTCTGGCCATACCGGCATATAAATCGGGAACTCATCAGCTGGAATTAGTATATCTTTTGACACACCAATATCAACAAACACACCTAAACTAGGAATAACTTCTACAACCTTTACCCAGTTCCAATCATAAGTTGTAATAATCGGTTCCTTCATTGTTGCTGAAATACGATTTTGGTGATCAAGGTATAAGAATACATCAATCGTATCGCCTTCTTCAATTTCTCCAGCCACTTCGTTTTTATGTAGGAAAATTTCTTCTTCTTCATTCCCAACCATATATCCGATTTCCGTTTCGCGTAAAACAGTTACCTGTTCAATCGATCCTATTTGCAAATACATATTTTTTAATTCCCTTCTATATATATAAAATTATCTTTTTTATCATTCCAAACAAAAGTTAATTATAACATGATTTTTCCTGTATTTGTCCAACTGCCCAAAATTCACTATAATAAAATGAGGTTACATGAATATAAGTACGAAAACACTTAAGTCTAGACTCGTTTTCAGCTATACTTTAGTATGTACAGTACATAACAAGATTAGAAATTTATTTGGAGGTGCTAACTATGGCAAAAGATAGTTCTTTTGACATCGTTTCGAAAGTAGAATTACCTGAAGTAACAAACGCAATTAATATCGCATTAAAAGAAATCCAAAACCGATATGACTTTAAAGGAAGTAAAAGTGATATTAAATTAGAAAAAGAAGTACTTGTTTTAACTTCTGATGACGAGTTTAAATTAGAGCAAGTAAAAGACGTTCTTATCTCTAAACTTGTAAAACGTAACGTTCCAATTAAGAACTTAGATTACGGAAAAGTTGAAGCTGCAACTGGCAACACTGTTCGCCAACGCGCAACACTTCAACAAGGTATCGATAAAGATAACGCCAAAAAAATTAACAACATCATTAAAGAAATGAAATTAAAAGTAAAAACACAAGTACAAGATGATCAAGTACGTGTTACAGCAAAAAGCCGTGATGACTTACAAGCAGTAATCGCAGCTGTTCGTAGCGCTGATTTACCAATCGACGTACAGTTCATTAACTACCGCTAAAAAGAAAACTCCTCTTAATTAGAGGAGTTTTCTTTTTTGTCTTGTAGAGACAATATTACGAGAACAAACTATATAAAAAGGTATATGCGGTGAAAATTGCTAAGTGAACAGAGTCTAACCATACGAAGACTTTACAAGTGACCGTATGATTAAACTAGGCCTTATTGTAGAATTTGTTTTATACATGCATTTAGCAGACCTTATTGAAAATAAGAAAAAGACACCTCAAGACGTTCCCCCTTCGATTTGAATTACTTTTCTTAATAACTACATCCTAGACCAAAATCATCTTAAAAATCGCTGTAACTCATAATCCCTCTCCCCGTCAAAACGTAACAATTTATGAGTATAAGAATATTTCCCAACCTTTAATATAATGTAAAATTAATAAGGAACTTAAAAAATGTTAATTAAAAAAGAGTTAGAAGTGGTTATATGAAGAAATTAATACTATGGTTTTTATTGGCCACATTCTCCCTAAATACTGTAGGATGTTCTAATAATGCGAATTCACTAACGGATAAGTCTAACTGTATCAACAAAGCTTGGTACAAAAAAACTATGTCATGTAATCATTTAAAAAACATTAAATAGTTAATGATAAAAGTCATAAAAAAAGAAACCTCAAAGCGCCTTCCTCCGACTTGAACCAATAATATTCGGATGGATTTAAAAAGAAGCATACATCGTTAATAAAGATGCAGACTTCAAAATAAAAAGTACACTAAGTAAACTCTTATTCAAAGATTTATATTAAGCACTAATATTTTAGAAGAAAGTTTATAAGTTTAAAACCTACAGGGATTTTCCCTGTAGGTTCTATTATATTTCAAGTAATACCCAAATGAATTATGAGTAGCTTTTTTCATTTTGGTTTTCAAAATATTTTTCTTTAACCATTTTTATCAGATTTTCTTTTTCTGTTAGTTCAAATATAAATAATGCTTTTTTCATGTTATTTGCAATATCTTCTTCATTCTGTTGTTTAAATCTTAATAAATTCCATCCCTTTAAATAGTAAAGTTCACCTAATAAGTATAAAGTATTTAGATTAATAGCTAATTTGACTTTGTGAACATATTCCATGACATAATTCGGATTGTGATATATTTTTTTTAATTCTAAGCTCTTTAATGGTAATACCCAAATCGTAAAACTCCATTTTTCCACCTACTATTTAGCACTGTATTAGTATAAGAGTATTCTCTAACTTTTAATGTAATGTAAAATCAATATAGTTACAATTATTGATTGTTTCAAAGATTCTTCCCTATCGGTGCTAACACAAAAAACAAGTTAGGAAGAACATCCCCTTCCTAACCTGGCCCTCCTCTCACTAGGGACGTTTTCATTCTCACATCGTTTCTCTTAAGAAATTTCATATCAACAGAATAAATACTATCGCGCCACCGAACAAACTTACAAATCCAATAAGAAGACATGAACGTAGAGTGAGTAACTTCTCATCTCATCTACGTTTCCTTTTAACTACAATTAAAAACGCAATAAATAATACATTCACACCAACGATTAAGGAGATAAATAACCAATTCACACCTGTTTCTCCGTTAACTTTATACACGTTTGATTCTTCACGCTTTAAAACGAGATAAAATTTTCCGTTTTCCTCTCTTATAATTTCATCCTGCAACAATCCTCTTAACTCTTGTTTTTCACCAATTGCACTTGCAGGTAAGGAGACTTTTTGTGTTTCTTTCGTATTATTAATTGCTACTAAAGTTACTTCATCTTTATATTTTCGTTTTAGTATGCTCATCCCACTCTTATCATACAGAAGCTCAAACGTACCGCGTCGTAAAGACGGTCTCGCCTGCCTAAGTTCACCTAGTTTTGTTATGTGCTGCATAAATTTTTCGTCTGACTTAAAATCCATTAATCGTCTATTATCGGGTACACTTCCTCCATCTAATGCAATTTCAGTTCCGTAATAAAAATTCGGAATCCCAGGTGATGTTAACAAATATGTAAGCGCCAGTTTTAAACGTGATGGCGGATAATACATATTTTCTTTTGCAATACGCGCATATCTTTTTGTTTCTTGATCATCTAAAAACGTAACAAATTCCCCTTCTTTTTTACTCACATCGTATAACGATTTCACCGATACATCCGCTTTGGAAAACGATTCTACTATTTTTTCGTTGTATTCGCTATCCTCCTTTGTCATAATACGAAAATCTTTCTTTATCACTTGCATATCTTTTTGCGCGTTATCCCAAAAGGAACGCGGCTTTTTTTCACTATGTATAACATAACTTCCGTCTAAATCAACTTCTTTTATCCACCATTTCGTTGCATCAATTACCTGTTGTTCGTTTTCTCCAAGTGGAAATTGAAATACAACTTTCATTCCTTTTGCATGAGCTTCTTTTACAAGTTCTTTCACATCATTGTCTGTCCCGAAATGTTCATTTACCTTTTTAAAATTTCGCACGTCTAATCCATCGTACTTTCCACTTTCAAAAAGCGGCGAAAGCATAATGGTAGTAAAACCCATTTCTTTTATGTAATCCAACCTTTTTATAATTCCTCTTATATCCCCGCCTTGATACCCTTCTAAATTACCAACTTCTAACTGCTTGTCATTTTTCGGTTCTCCATTATTGAAGCGATCAATCATAATGGAGTATATAACTTCATCTTTCCACTCTCTTTTTTCGTCTGCAAAAGTATGTATTGGTACAAACAAAACAAAAGCTAAGCAAAAACAAATGAATAGTTTCCTAGTCCGTATTTTTCCCACACGCATCCCCCAAGTTTTTAATTGTAAGAATATTATACCAATTATCCAAGTGAAACGCATATGTCGATTTCAATCCTCACAAAATAATCCATGTTACATTTTCTAACATCATGTATATATTTTTCTGAATTTTTAGTTGTTTTTTAATTCCTTTTCGAATATGATATGAAACATAACAAAACGATGTTATTTTTTCTAACATTACAGGAGGAGAGATCATGGATATGGGAGATACAGTTTTTATGTTTATGACGACAGTAATGGTCATGTTGATGACACCAGGATTGGCACTTTTTTATGGAGGTATGGTTCGCAGCAAAAACGTACTCAGTACAACGATGCATAGTTATAGCGCAATGGCTATCGTTTCGATTCAATGGATTGTTATCGGCTATTCTTTATCATTCGGACCAGATTGGCACGGGCTTATCGGCACACTTGATTGGTTCGGTCTAAACGGAGTTACCTACGCACCAAATCCAGACTACTCATCTACTATTCCTCACAATTTATTCATGATGTTTCAACTCATGTTCGCCATTTTAACTCCAGCTTTAATTTCAGGTGCATTTGCTGAAAGAATGCGATTTTCTGCCTTTCTTATTTTTATCCTTCTATGGACAACAATCGTTTACAATCCTGTCGCTCATTGGGTATGGGGCGTCGGTGGGTGGCTAAGGGAACTTGGCGCCCTAGACTTCGCTGGCGGAAACGTCGTTCACATCACTTCCGGAGTTGCTGGTCTTGTATTAGCTATTTTCCTTGGAAAACGAAAAAACATAAATGGTTCTTCTCCTCACCATTTGCCATTTACAATGTTAGGTGCAGGCTTATTATGGTTTGGCTGGTTCGGTTTTAACGTCGGCAGCGCATTATCCTTAAACGACGTAGCGTTAACTGCATTTATTAATACAAATATAGCCGCCGCTGCCTCCGCTCTAACTTGGATGCTTTCTGAATGGTTCTTCCAATCAAAACCGACCGCAATGGGAGCTGCTTGCGGAGTTGTTTCTGGTCTAGTCGCTATTGCACCAGCTTGCGGGTTCGTTACACCTTTCTCCGCCCTTCTTATCGGAGCAATTGGTGGCATATTATGCTTTGGCGCCGTTTTCTTCTTAAAAACAAAATTTGGGTATGACGATACACTTGATGCCTTTGGATGCCACGGCATCGGAGGAACTTGGGGCGGTATTGCAACAGGACTATTTGCAACTACTGCCGTAAACGGCGATGGCGCTAACGGATTATTTTACGGAAACGCCTCGCTGCTGTTGAAACAACTTGTAGCGATCGGCGCAACATATGCGTTCACAATTATAATGACGTATGCCATTATTAAAGCAATCAACTTCTTCCTCCCTGTCCGGGTAGATGAGCACGAGGAACATATGGGACTTGATATTTCGATGCATGGTGAGAAAGCTTATGAACATGCAGAGCGAGCAAACTAAAAAAGAGATGCAATCTATTAGTAATAGATTGCATCTCTTTTTTGCGCACCGGGCAACATACCCCACCTAGTATAACCGGAAATATATTAACGGTTTTTTGGATATATCAACGATTTTTCAAATATATCGATTGTTTCTTTCAATATATCAACGGTTCGACACAACATATCGATTTACCAACAAATTCCGACATGTTTTACATGCGAAATACCCCACATAACTTTATACAAAAAAGACGACCGAAGCCCGGTCGTCTTTTCCTATTTATTTCGGAGCATTTCCTACATATTGCGTAATATCAACATTTAATGCCTGCGCTAAACGCATACCGTATTCTTGATCTGCACGGAAGAAGTTACAAACAGCTAATAATTTTGTGCGTTCATTTACGTCTTTTAGATCATTTGTTAAGTTTGCAATTAAGTTATCTTGCTCTTCTTTAGAGAATGAACGGTAACGCTCACCTGCTTGTTTGAAGTCATTTGGTTTCTCAATTTTTTCACGAGATACATAGCCTTCTACTTTCATAGTTGAATCGCGGTAAGCTTTGTCTTCAACTGGATTCTCTGCATGACGACTCGGTTCGTAGTTGATTGTAGATGGGTTTTGATTCACTTGCATCGCACCATCACGTTGTTGATTATGAACAGCTGCGTATGGGCAGTTTACAGGAATTTGTAAGTAATTTGCACCAAGACGATAACGCTGTGTATCTGGGTAAGAGAATAAACGACCTTGTAATAATTTATCTTCCGATGGCTCAATACCATTTACAGTTGCACTTGGAGAGAACGCTACTTGCTCTACTTCTGCAAAGAAGTTTTTCGGATTACGATTTAACGTCATTGTCCCTACTTCCATTAATGGGAAGCGTTCTTCTGGCCATACTTTCGTTGGATCTAGTGGATCAAAGTCTAAAGAGTCCATTTCATCTAATTGCATAACTTGTACGTGTAAATCCCATTTTGGGTAATTTCCTTTTTCGATTGCATCGAACAAGTCACGAGTTGCATGATTGAAGTCTTTCCCTTGTACTTCTTGCACTTCTTTCGCATTTAAGTTACGTACACCTTGCTGTGGTTTCCAGTGGTATTTAATATAAACAATTTTACCTTCTTCATTAATCCATTTAAATGAATGGACGCCGAAACCTTCCATTTCACGATAGCTTGCTGGTGTACCGTAATCAGAAAATACCCATGTCATCATATGTGTAGATTCTGGACTTAACGTCATGAAATCCCAATAACGATCTGGCGTTTGAATATTCGTATCAGGTGCTGGTTTTAAGGAATGTACCATATCAGGGAATTTAATTGCATCACGAATGAAGAAAACTGGTAAATGATTACCTACGATATCGTAGTTTCCTTCTTCTGTATAAAATTTAACAGCAAACCCACGTGGGTCACGTGCTGTTTCAGGAGAACCTTGACCATGAATAACCGTTGAAAAACGAACAAATACAGGCGTTTCAGTTCCTTCATTTTGTAAAAATGCTGCTTTCGTATATTGCTTCATACTATTTTTCGTTACGAATACACCGTGAGCACCTGCACCACGTGCATGCACAACACGCTCCGGAATACGTTCACGATCAAAGTGCGCAAGTTTTTCTACTAAATGATAGTCTTCTAATAATACTGGTCCACGACGACCAGCTGTACGAGAATTTTGGTTGTCTCCAACTGGAGCACCTTGGTTTGTTGTTAAGCGATTATTTGGATTCATCTAGGGGGATCCTCCTCTTTCTTTCGTAGTAATCATTATTTATTTAAAATTATTATAAATTAATTATTATTCAAAACTAAATCTTTGTCAACTATTTCCTTCACTTTTTTGGAAACAATTTCAGCCAAACAGTCGATAAATGCAGATTGTGCATTCGGCATATTTGGTCTGAAATATTTGGCATTTAATTCATCCGTTACAACTTTACATTCATAATCGTTGTCATATAAAACTTCTAAATGCTCCGCTACAAAACCAACTGGGCAATATACGAAAGATTCGTACCCATGCTCTTCATATAAATCTTTCGTTAAATCTTGCACATCTGGACCAATCCACGGATCTGGAGTATTCCCAGCACTTTGCCAACCCGTTGTATAGTTTTGAATATTTGCAGCTTCTGCAATTAAATCTGCCGTATGCTTTAGTTGTTCTACATATGGGTCTCCTGCTGCAATAATTTTTTCTGGCAAACTATGCGCTGAAAAAATTACGACTGCTTTCTCTTTATTATCAATTTCTGTAAACATCTCTTTTATTTGGTCTGCCCAATACGAAATAAATTTCGGTTCATCATACCATTGTTCAATTGGTTCAATAACAGGACCACCGATTTCTTTTGAAAGACGAATAGCACGGTCATTATACGCTTTAATGCTAAATGTAGAGTAATGCGGCGCTAATACGATACTAATCGCTTGCTCGATCCCATCACGCTTCATTTCTTCTACAGCATCTTCTATAAATGGTGCAATATGTTTTAAACCTAAGTAACAAGTAAATTCATACTCTGTAAATATGTTATTCATTGAATCTGTTAATTTATGCGCCTGTTCTTTCGTAATTTTTGCAAGCGGTGAAATTCCACCAATCGCTTTATAGCGCCCAATTAAATCTTCAAGCGCTTCTTCTGATGGCGTACGCCCGTGACGGATATGTGTATAATATGCCTCTACATCGTCTAATGATTCTGGTGTTCCATACGCCATTACGAGTAAACCTATTCTTTTCTTTGTCATCTATATAACACCTCAATTTTATAAATGAGAATCTTTTTCAGAACGTTTGTTTCCAATTATAACAAGTAATAATAAGTACGTCAAAATAATAATTCTAATTAAGTATTATTTATAAGGTGATTTTGAATTTTATATGACAATTTCTTTAATAAAAAGCGACTTACATAATTGTAAGCCGCTTTTCCCTTATTCCTTAATATTTACCCCATATTCTTTAAACCAAACATGAATTTGTGCTAAATGAGCTAAAAGCTGTGGCCCAGTCATCAATTGACCAAACCATGGTGTTTGAAATGCACTGCCGCCAGACTGAATCAATCCACTCAACTGCTCTTTATCAAACAGTTCGTGTAAAATTGAACCTTTATCCGTTAATAGATTTTGAAGCCATACTGTTACTGCGTTTGTATAGTGTGGATTGTGCGTTTTCGGATACGGACTCTTCTTTCTATATAAGATGTCATGCGGAAGTACATCTTCTAACGCTTTACGTAATAGACCTTTTTCGCGGTTTTTATACATTTTCATTTCCCAAGGAATATTCCACGCATATTCGACAAGACGATGATCTGCAAATGGAACACGTACTTCTAAACTTGCCCCCATACTCATGCGGTCTTTTCTGTCTAATAATGTTGTCATAAACCATACCATATTTAAATAAAATAATTGGCGTCTTTTTGCTTCTAGCGGACTTTCCCCCTCTAAAATAGGAACTTCTTGAATCGACTCTTCATAACGCCTTTGTACATATTGTTGTAAATTTAATTTATTTCTCCATTCTTTTTTTAGAAGTTGTTCACGTGCCTCTGTAGAACGCATCCATGGAAATGCACTCGATTGTAAATCATCTTCTCTATAAAACCACGGATATCCACCAAATATTTCATCTGCACATTCTCCAGATAAGCCAACGACAAAATCTTGTTTAATTTCTCGGCAAAACCATAATAATGACGAATCGATATCTGCCATACCAGGCAAATCACGAACAAGTACTGCTTCAGTTAAATACTCTGCTAATTTTTCATTCGAAATGACGCAGCGATGATGGGTTGTTTGAAATGTCTCAGTCATTAAATTAATAAACGGAGCATCTGAATTTGGCTGGAATGCATTTGCTTTAAAGTATTTGTCATTATCTTCGTAATCAATAGAATACGTGTGTAATTGCCCTTTTCCCAATCTCTCATATTCTTTCGCTGCAATAGCTGTAATAGCGCTCGAATCTACACCACCTGATAAAAAAGTACATAGTGGTACATCAGAAACAAGCTGTCTTGTAATAGCATCTTGTAGTAAAAAGCGCGTTTTCTCTACTGTTTCTTCAAAAGAGTCTTCATGTTTTTTACTTTCTACATTCCAATATCTCCATATACACAAACCGTTCTTTGAAAATGTCATCGCATGACCTGGACGTAATTCTTTTATACCAGCATAAATACCGTGGCCAGGCGTTCTTGACGGTCCGAGTCCGAATATTTCTGATAACCCTTCTAATGTTACTTCCGCCTTCACATCTGGATGCGACAATATCGCTTTTAACTCCGAACCAAATAGTAAGCGTCCGCTATCATATTTATAAAAAAGTGGCTTTACACCTAATCGATCTCTCGCAATAAATACTTGTTCTTTCTGTTCATCCCATACTGCAAACGCATATATACCGTTTAAATGATCGACACATTCTTCTTTCCATTCAATATAAGAAGCTAATAATACTTCTGTATCAGAATGACCTTTGAACGTATACCCTCTTCTTAATAATTCCTTTCGAATGTCTTCTGTGTTATAAAGTTCACCGTTATAGCAAATGGCATAATTCGTTTCATCTTTTAAACAAGTCATCGGTTGTTTCCCCCCCTCAGGATCAACAACAATTAACCGTTTATGCCCAAATGCGACATTTCCTTTAATCCAAACTTTATTATCATCCGGCCCCCGCTTCGCTAACGTCTCAGCCATCTTCGTAACGACATCTCTTTCTCCTTCTAATGAGCGTTTATAATCCACCCATCCTGTAATCCCGCACATATAAATCATCCTTCCATCTTATTTCTTTTCTTGAACGTGCAGTAATCCCCACCCTAAGAGTGCGGATTAAAAAATGAAAAACTTGACGATAACCTACTATCCACATATGGAATAGCATTCTCACTCAGTAAAACGTGTTTTATTGTATGCCCACCTATGTCTAGATGTGTCTAGTTATAAAGAACGCACGAACTGTCTATAACAGGAATAACTACTTTTCATAAAGGAGAAATCGTATATGATACAACGTAAACATATTTTATATAACCAGCCCCGTGCTCATACAGTCGGTAATGTAGAATATATAAACAATGAATGGGTATTCTTTGATGATGAAAATGATGAAGCGTTTCTATTAGAAGATATTGCCGAAGATGGGTTTGAAATTTTGTATAATAACAATTGGTTACCAGCCCGTTTCTATGAACAAGATGTATTACAAATCGCCAACGAGCAACACCATTTGCAAAATGGTGAAATGGTACGTATTCGAAAAAAGTTACTTCTTAGCTATAATGAATGGCTCGAGGAATTACCTGACTCTGTCTTCACATTATTAACCGAATCATTGCAATCACTTCACTACTCTTTATATGATTGCATGTATTGTCATAATTATTTATCTTTCTTACCGAAAGAGGAGTCACGCGAAGGAGTAAATATTCTTTTGTTTGATAACGACGAAATGATCTGTACACTGCAGCACCATTTCGTCCGTCACACTACGTCAAATAAAAATATGTTCCGTTTTACGAAAGTAAATGGAGAAGAGTTGCATATCGATGCGACATAAAATAAAAAACCACCTTATCTCCCAAGTCTTTGAGATTATAAGGTGGTTTTATTTTTATTTGAATACGTACCAGCCAAGTGGCAATTTCAGTCCTAAGTATAATACTGCTACTAGCGCAACAATAAATAAGCCCCAAACCGCCCCTGTTGGTTTGTTTTTGCTCATTTTCACAAGAACCATTTCCATTCCGCCGATAACTAAAATACCAGCTAACATTTTCAGGCCGTACCACATGTGCATGCTACCTGTTGCTGTCTTCACAATACTCATGTACAACATGAAGCCTGTCACAATAATGATGATATACATTAGGCGAAGCCCCATATGTACACCCTTACCTTTTCTTCCTGCTGAATAAAGTGAATACGCAACGAAGAATAAAATTAAACCTAACGCCCATGCTGTAATATGCATATGTACCATCGTATCCCTTACCTCCTCTTTTCACACTTTTTCACTCTATATGATAACATGTTCATTTATTTTCAGGAAATGTTTCGCTTTTTTACATTTAAATGCTATAATATTTAGAGTATTTACAAACTTCTTGTAATAACAAAAGGGGGAACAATCATGATTCAAACTAAGGATATTATCGAACTTACAGACACATACGGAGCAAATAACTATCACCCACTTCCAATCGTTATTTCTAAAGCAGAAGGTGTTTGGGTAGAAGATCCTGAAGGAAACCGCTATATGGACTTATTAAGTGCATATTCTGCAGTAAACCAAGGTCATCGTCACCCGAAAATTATTAACGCTTTAATTGACCAAGCTAATCGTGTTACGTTAACTTCTCGTGCTTTCCATAGCGATCAATTAGGTCCTTGGTACGAAAAAGTTGCGAAACTAACTAATAAAGAAATGGTACTTCCAATGAATACAGGTGCTGAAGCTGTTGAAACTGCAATTAAAACAGTTCGTCGCTGGGCTTACGATGTGAAGAAAGTAGAAGCAAACCGCGCTGAAATCATCGTTTGTGAAGATAACTTCCACGGACGTACAATGGGTTCTGTTTCTATGTCTTCAAACGAAGAGTACAAGCGTGGATTCGGTCCAATGCTTCCTGGCATCGTTGTAATTCCTTACGGTGATTTAGAAGCATTAAAAGCCGCAATTACACCAAACACAGCAGCATTCATTTTAGAGCCAATTCAAGGTGAAGCAGGAATTAACATCCCACCAGCTGGTTACTTAAAAGAAGCTTTTGAAGTATGTAAAAAAGAAAACGTTTTATTTGTAGCAGATGAAATCCAAACTGGCTTAGGCCGTACTGGTAAAGTATTTGCTTGTGACTGGGACAATGTAACTCCTGACATGTACATACTTGGTAAAGCACTTGGCGGCGGCGTATTCCCAATCTCTTGCGTAGCAGCAAACCGCGACATTTTAGGCGTATTCGAGCCAGGTTCTCACGGTTCTACATTCGGTGGTAACCCACTTGCATGTGCTGTTTCTATCGCAGCTCTTGAAGTGTTAGAAGAAGAAAAATTAACAGAGCGTTCTCTTCAATTAGGTGAAAAATTAGTTGGGCAATTAAAAGAGATTGATAACCCAATGATCACTGAAGTTCGCGGTAAAGGTTTATTCATCGGTATCGAATTAAACGAACCAGCTCGTCCTTACTGTGAACAACTAAAAGCAGCTGGTCTACTATGTAAAGAAACACATGAAAACGTAATTCGTATCGCACCACCTCTAGTAATCTCTGAAGAAGATTTAGAGTGGGCATTCCAAAAAATTAAAGCTGTATTATCGTAATGATAGAGAGGTTGTCCGACATGTTGGGACAACCTCTTTCTTTTTATATTCATTTACATTAATATTTTTTGTAATTTTCTGTATTTTTAAATCGTAAAGGAGGTGCGATATGCTATTAAGATATGGTAAACATATTAACTATTTAGCTACATCTTTTATTTTAGTTACATTCTTTGGCTTCCTACTTTCCACAACATGGCTTACTCACTACTCAACTCCTACTACATTCACACTACTGAAAGCATCATTTTGGACTGCTGTTATTCTTACTATCATTGGTTTTGGACGAGAAAAAAGCGCACTTACGGTTATACTATTTGGCATTTGTACACTTGCATTCATTGGTCTTTACACTTTTTCCGTTATTGATTACCTCTATAACCCAAGGCCATAAAAAAGAGCTATCTTTTAACAAGATAGCTCTTTTCTTCACTTCACTACATTTCGCAAAGTACCAATTCCTTCTACTGTAATAACCACTTCATCACCAGCATGTAAAAACTTCGGTGGTGTGAAACCTTTTCCGACACCAGCCGGGGTTCCTGTTGCGATAATATCGCCTGGTTCTAAAGTCATTCCTTTACTTATCGTTGAAATAATTTCTTCTATTGAAAAAATCATTTTATTTGTGTTGGAAGTTTGCCTTACTTCTCCATTTACTACCGTTTCAATGTGTAATGCATTCGGCGCATTAACCACCGATTTATGAATTAAATACGGTCCCATCGGACAAAATGTATCGAAGCTTTTCCCAAGGAAAAACTGTTTATGTTTTCTTTGAATGTCTCGAGCTGTTACATCATTTATAATCGTATAACCAAAAACATGCTCAAGCGCTTTTTCTTTTTTTATTTGCTTCCCTCGCTTACCAATAATGATAGCTAATTCTCCTTCGTAATCTAGTTCGTCCGTTGCATGAGGGTGACCATTAATTTGCTCATTTATGCCAATAACTGTTGTTGGTGCTTTCGTAAAAATCATTATATTTTCTGGAATAGACTCTATTCCGCCCATTTCTATGGCATGCTCACGATAGTTTTTTCCAACGCACAAAATATTCTTTCTTGGCCTTGGAATCGGTGCTAATATTTTCACCTCTGTTAACGGATAATACGCCGCTTCCCCGTTCTCTTTTGCCCAATTTACAATTTCACATACTTTCTCAAAGCATTCAGTTCCTCTTTCAATACACTCTAACATTGTAATAGGGATTGTAACCTTTTCCCCTTTTTGTCTTTGCGCTTCTCTTAAGTGTAATACCTTTTTTTCTTCTTCATCCACAATACCTACAAATACCTTTTCTTCTTTCTTCGCCGTTACAAAACGCAATATTTCCACTCTCCATCCTAAAACTCATGCCCTTTAATTGTATTCGCATCCGTAAGAAAAAAACCTTCTCATACACGCTAATTTTTACAATATTCTTCTCATACCCTATTCGTTACGCCTTTATATTTGGCATAAAATGTAGAAATTTTACTTTTTTTAGCGAAGGTATTTCTTTTTTATGGAGTTTTTGTATAATATGTACTACATATATACTAAAAATTTCATTTAGAGATGGAGCCGATTTCAATGTTTGAGCAAGCGATTGAAAAAAAACGTGAAAAAATGATTTATTTTGCTGAACGCTATGGAATGACTTCTCAAAAAACAGTGGATTGTAGCCAAGAACTGGACAGGCTCTTAAATGTAATTTGGCATGTACATACGGATTTTCACCCAAATCAAACACTCGACACACACACGCAATAGCGTGTGTGTGTCTTTTATTTCAAAAAAACACACATTTTATTGAAAACGCCCATACAATAGTAGAAAAGAAAATTTTAAAAACGAAGGGTGTTTTATATGCCAGCTATGGTCGGACATATTCGTATCGTCAATATTGGATCAAGTGGTATTTTTCATATTGGAGATGTATTTGCGATTAGGCCTATTAGTTACTCACGTGCTTTCGCCGGGGCCGGCTCTTTCAACGTTGGAGACAATGTTTCTGTCTACAATTATCAAAGTGCAACGACTGTCAACGATTCAGATGTAATCGATCAAGCGATAATTGGCTCAACTTAAAGGAGGCAATTGCATTGAATTTTTATGTAAACCAAAGTATCATCATCAACAGTATTAAAATTGATAGCATTACAACCTCTTCTGTGTTCCAAATTGGTACTGCCGGAAGTATTAAAGCCCTATCTAAATTTTCAAATACGGGCGGATTTACGGAGCCGCTTCGCCCATTACAGGCGAAAGGACAAATTATTTCTATCAAACCATCAACTAGTTCTTCTTAAGACATCCTTGTCATAAATATATAGCAGGAATATTTTTACCCTCCCTATTGAAAAGGAGGTTTCACAAATGAATCAAGATATATATACTTACTTACACCAACTTCAACAAGCTCTTCAAACACAACAAGCAGCCATCCTGAATTTAGAAGATCAAGTGCGCCAACTCCAAGAAGAGCTTAACGAATTAAAAAATCGCCCCTCCTCTTCTGTAGGAAAAGTGGAATACAAATTCGATCAATTAAAAGTCGAAAATTTAAATGGTACTTTAAATATTGGTTTAAACCCATTTTCAGCAAAAGGACAACAAATTGAAGATTTTCAAGTGGATACAGAAACATTGAAGGTAAACCCTGAAACGGAAACAAACCCAGACTTTTATCAAGGTATCCTCCAAGAAATGCATCGATACTTAGATGAAGAAGCATATAATCGTATTCTCCATTTTGAACAAGAAGAGCGAACACCGCTTGATGAAATGTATCGACAAATGATGGTGGATGACATAAAAAAACAGATGGAGCATCGACTCCCTTATTATTTATCACAAGCGCAATCATATGAAGGTATTTCAACAGATCCAGATTATTTACGTGATATCATTATTCAGGCAATGAAACAAGATATTGACAAAGCCTTTCTCTCCTTTATTCAGCACATACCGGGAAATTTCCGAAAGGAGTAAGTATGTATGAACCTTAACGTTGTAAACCGTGAGTTAAAAGTCGGACAGATTAAAATGAACGGTGTATCGTCGTCCGCACTCTTTTTAATTGGAGATGCAAATCTCCTCATTCTATCTTCTATTCTCGATACACCATTTGAAACAGTTACAGAGGGTCCATTTGTACCATTAGTAACAGATGTCCCTCCTACTCCAGGTTAAGGAGACTGAGAAATTATGTTGCATCATGTGTCTATTGTCCAAAATGTTTCTATTATTTCTTTAGGGATTGCTGCTGTATTTCAAGTTGGAGATGCAAACCAAATGGAATTAAAAAGTAGAGCTATTGCCGTCCACCGTGAAATTCCTTTTTATATACGGGGAGAAGGTCGCTTTGATGCTTTTGAAATCTTTACAGATGAACACATTACAATTCCAAAACGAACGACAGATGTAAAATTAAACATTGTAAATGAATGCCCTTTTATTGAAGTTAATAACGTTGAATTACGCACACTTTTAAATTCTGGTTGCTTTCAAATTGGAAATGTTGATTATGGTTTTAATAACTCTCGTATTATACAAATCCGCCAATATATTACGGATGAACCTTCCGCACAATAATTCATATAGTAATTAAAAAGCTTAGTAAAGTAGGTGGATGGTATGCCTTCGGTTGTAGGAAATCTCGTCGTGCAAAACAGTAACGGCTCTTTCAACTTAGGAGATTTTTATAACGTATCTCCGAAAGAAAACACGAAAGCCTATAACGGATCTGGAGCTTCCAATGTTGGGTTTGTCGTGAATACGTTTAACGGTGTTAGTGCAACGAATACATTTGATTCTGATGTGGCAGATCAAGATCAGATTGGAACAGCGTAAAAAAAGTAGGAGATATTCTCCTACTTTTTTCTTTTATCTAATTCAAAATTATTAAAATAAAATTTTAATAAGCAAGAACTTTACTGTCCACAAATAGTGGTATAAACAAGTAAGTAGTGAAGAGGCACTATTTCATTTTATTTAAATGATAACCCGCTCTCCTCCAAAGCCCTCCTAAGCTTCGGCAAAGACGCATGTCCCATACCATGCAGTTTTAATATTTCTTTTTCACTATATTTTGAGAGTTCTTCTACAGTTTGAATTCCATGGTGTTCTAATGCCCTTCTTGCTGGCGCTGAAAGAAGAGAGAGAAAACCTTCTTTTGGTTTTCTCTCTTTCTCACAGACTGGGCAAGTTGGACAATCGCTACTTTTATAGTACTCGTGTCCCTGTTCACAAGTTCTTAACGTTTTTTCCGTTACCATTTTCAAGCCCCTCTATTCTTCAATATTTACAACGTGATTCCCATCAAAGAAGTATAAGCATTTCTCTTTTACAGGATGTTGTAAGCTTTTCTCCAGTGCTTTTGCATATAACGAAAGCTGCACTTTATATCGATCTTCTAAAATTGGTTTCGCTTGTTCGAATCCGCCTGGAAATTTCCCTTCAATCGTATCTGTTTTGAAGTCGATTAACGTAATGCCATCTTCCTCTTCAATCATGCAGTCGATAACCCCTTGGACAAGAATCGATTCCCCGCTATTCCCTTGCCAATCTTGATATGCTTCTTCTGCTGCAAGCATCATCGTAAATGGAACTTCACGCTCAACACTTTTCGCCGCTAATACCCTTTTACCTAAGTCACTGTCAAAGAATGAAATTACTTTTTCAATCGCTATTTCTTCCGCCTGCTCGAATGTTAATAATTCCTTATTTACCATTCCAGCAATTTGCTCTTGAAGAACTTCAACCGTAATCGGCTTCTTCAAATCAACATGCTGCATAACGGCATGGACTGCTGTTCCGCGCTCTGCGTACGTTAACCCTTTTTTCTCCATAAAGCGCGGACGTGTTTTAATTGGTGCACGTAGTTTTTTAATAAAGGCGTTATCACTACCATCTTCTGATTGGTAATTTCTCTTTATTTCTGTAACAGATTGCTTCGCACGGTGAGATGTTGCTTCCTCATATCCGTACTTCCACATTAATCTGTCGTACACTTCATCTTTTCGTTCACTTTCTAACGGCACAGCCTTTTTCTCACGAAGCGCTTCTAACAATTCTTGTTTCTCTTCTTGAACTGGCTCTGGTGCAAGTAGCGTATTACCGTCCACAACTTCTACTTTCCAGCTAGTGTCATACCCGTAAATTTTATCTGGAATACTTCCTTGTCCTAATTCAAGAAGCATTTCACTATCACGGTGTCTATATAATGAAGGTGCAATCCAGTCTAAATAACAAGACGCCCCGGCACGTATGTGATCTGGTAATAACCATTCACTATGTTCCCTCGCATCAAGCCATTTTTCCATTTCCTTATTTGCATCCTTAACTGTTCCGATTAAAATTAACTTCTCTTTCGCGCGCGTCAACGCTACGTATAGTACGCGCATTTCTTCCGCAATTAATTCCATTTTCATTTTACGCTTAATCGCAAGCTGTGATAATGTTGTATATTTAATTCGTTTACGCGGATCGATAAATTGCGAACCGAAACCGAAATCTTTATGCAATAAGAAACGTTTCATTAAGTCTTGTGTATTAAAACGACGACCGAGTCCAGCTACAAATACAACCGGGAACTCTAACCCTTTACTTTTATGAATCGTCATAATGCGAACAACGTCTTCTTGTTCACCAAGGGCCCTCGCCGTACCCATGTCATCACCGCGTTCTAAAATACGTTCAATAAAACGTAAGAAGCGGAATAATCCTCTAAATGATGTTGCTTCGTATTGTCTTGCGCGGTCATATAGTACGCGTAAGTTTGCCTGCCTTTGCTTTCCAGCTGGTAAACCGCCAACGAAGTCGTAATAACCTGTCTCACCGTACACTTTCCAAATTAAATCAGAAAGTGATTGTTGACGTGCAAATTCACGCCATCCTTGCAGTAAGTTATAAAACCACTCTAATTTATCATGAAGTTCTTGCTCCTCTTCAAGTGGTGCCCCTTTTAAGAATGAGCTCATTACTTCATAAAACGAGCTTTTCTTTCCATGAGCACGAAGCGTTGCAAGTTCTTCATCGCTCAATCCAACGATTGGAGAACGAAGTACAGCTGCAAGCGGAATATCTTGCATCGGATTATCAATAACGCGGAATACGTTCATCATAATATTTACTTCCGTCGCTTCAAAGTAACCAGTCGCAAGGTCAGCGTACACTGGAATTCCTTGTAATTTTAACTCTTCCATAATTTGCGGGGCCCACGGCATGGAGCGAAGTAAAATAACGAAGTCGCGGTATTGTACTGGGCGCATACTATCATTTTTACGGTCATACACTTCATAACCTGAATCAACCATCGCTTTAATGCGCTGCGCCATAAGACGAGCTTCAAGCTGTGCTTTTTCGACTTCTGCACCTTCTTCTCCGTCTATTACTTCTTCTTCCGTTTGCTGAATGCACAGTAGTTCTGCCGCTACATCTTCACCTTCTGGATAGGTAGCACCTAACTTTAATTCAGCGTCTGCATCGTAGTCGATTTCTCCGACTTCTTCACCCATAATTTGTTTGAAGATAAAGTTCGTACCTGCTAACACTTCATGACGACTACGGAAGTTTTTCGCTAAGTCGATCTTCATTCCACCGCCCAATCCTTCTTGTGTGAAGCGTTTATATTTTCCTAGGAATAGTCCTGGTTCGGCTAGTCGGAAACGATAAATCGACTGCTTTACGTCACCAACCATGAACAAGTTTCCTTCACTCTCAGAATCTTTCGTTACGAATTTAATAATAGATTCCTGTACAAAGTTCGTATCTTGATATTCATCGACTAATACTTCAGCAAATTTATTACGATATTGGAGCGCCACTGCTGACGGATTCATTTCACCATTTTCACTTTGTTCACTTAAAATTTGTAAACAAAAATGCTCTAAATCTGTAAAATCGACCATTCCTTTATCTCGCTTCATCGCTTGGAAACGCTCTGTAAATACTTTTACAAGTTGAACAAGCTTTTCTAATACTGGGTGCATATCTTGAAAATCTCGTAAGAAACTTTCAGGTTTTCGGCTAAATAACTCTTCTTGTAATTTCTTCACTTCATCTTTCGCTTTATTACGAAGAGAGTCTACTTGTTTTACAACATCTTCATTGTAATCACTTTTCTTAATACGCTTTAACGTTTGCCACGATACATTTTGCATCGCTTCATACAAACTTGTCCACGACTCATGAGCAGCTGATGATAGCGTTCCAAGTAAAGCTAGATCTGCTTGCAGGGTTTCAATGCGAGGCGCTGGACCGTCAGGAAGCATTGCGAGTTCAGTTGCCTTACGAATATGCTGTTCCGCTGTTTCAAGCTGGAATTTCACATCTTCTAATAAATAAGAAGCATATACTAAATCTTCAATTGTCTTTCCTTCTACGTCATATGCTTCTACTAATTTATCAAGCCATTTTTCCGGATTTGGATGCGCTCTTGACTCTGTATGAAGCGCTAAAATCATACGTTGTAAGTCATCATCACTACGGTCACTCGTATAACGATCAACAAGTTCAAAGAAGATTGTATTATCTTCGATTCCGTACTCTTCTTCTAATATGTCATCTAGCACTTCTTCTTTTAACAATTCATTTTCTGTTTGATTAGCAATACGGAAACGAGGATCAACATCAAGCATGTAGTAATATCCTCTAATTACTTGTAAACAGAATGAGTGAATTGTTGAAATGGAAGCTTTATTTAATAGGCTCAGCTGCTTTCTTACGTGTTGAGAGCCTGGTTCATCAATTAATACCTTTTCTAACGCTTCCCCGATTCGGTTTTTCATCTCTTGCGCCGCTGCATTCGTAAATGTTACAACGAGCAGGCGGTCGACATCGACTGGATTCTCTTCATTAATAATCTTTTTAATAATACGTTCAACTAATACTGCTGTTTTCCCTGACCCAGCTGCTGCCGCAACTAAAATATCACGTCCATTCGCTACAACAGCTTTCCACTGGTCATCTGTCCATTGACTACCTTCTGGTTTTTCAGGCCAATTTTCTATCATTCTCCGCCAACCTCCTCTCTTATTTTCTCCATCGCTTCGCTATCTTTCATATCTTTTAACGATCGGAACTGATTATCTTCAAGTGACTCATCAAATTGACAAACAGATTTGAAGTTACAGAACGTACATGCTGCTTTATTTCCCATTTTATAAGGAGCAATATCGATAACACCTTCTGTAATATCTTTTCCGATATTTTCAAACGTATGGTGTACATATTTTTGCAGTACGTTAAACTCTTGCTCACTTGCAATACTTGAACGCGCACTAAAGCTACCGTCTTTTTTCAGGCCAGCAGAAATAATATCTGAACTTCCTGTTGAAAGTTTGTTATCCATTAAACGAACAACGTCAGCATCTCCTAATACGAGTCCTTTCATTTTAAATTTCTTTAAAATTTCTTTTTCAATTTCAGCTTCAGATGCGTCACCTTTCATCTCAACGATTGGGTTATGAATATGGAAATACAATACACCAGCTGGTGATGCTGCGTGACCTTTTTTCATCCACGTCTGCGCATTCGAAGTAACAACATCTAAATACGTTAACATTTGAAGTGCTAATCCGTAATACACTTCCGTTAAATCTAACGCTTTTGAACTTGATTTATAATCAATAATACGTAAGAACGTCCCGTTTTCATCTTCTGCCTTATCAACACGGTCAATACGGCCGACAACTTCCATCTTCACACCATTTGGTAATGAGAATTCCATCGGCGGAAGTGATCCTGTACCACCCATACCGAACGGCACTTCTAAATCAACTGGTACGAATCCGCTTGACTTCGCATGTTCACGAAGAATGATTGACGTACGGAAAATGATTTGTTGTAGTTTTTGTTTTAAATAGAAGTGACGGTTTGAACTTAATAAAATTTGTCGTTGTAATAACGGTGCGATTTCTTCTATTACTAAAACAGAAAGATGCTCACACTCTTTTATGGATAAATCCGCCCAAGTACGGTTTTCACGCAATAGCTTGTCCGCAATTTTCTTTAATGCCGCATGGAATAATTCGCCGATGTCCGGCGCATCAAGCTTGAAAATATCACGCTCTCTAAGCGATAAACCGTGCTGCGCAAAATGAGCGTATGCACAACGGTTAAATAGTTCCATACGAGAGACGCTTCCTTTAATTATATCTCCGTATAAATCTCTACTTACTGCTGTACTTAGTTTCTTCGCACGATTTCGATAGAATAAACTTGATAAGACGCGGCTACTTTTTTGTTTCCATTCATCTGAAGTTACGTAGAAATTATATACGTCCCACCAAAAGTCTAAATTCCCTTCAAATCCGTATCGCTTCCACGTTTGTAGTTGCTGCATAACGTAAGATAACGTTACTTCTGGCGTTGCTACGTATGAAATTTGTTCTGAACGTGATAAATCGTTTACGTCATTGGTAATAAATGAATCTTTCACATTAGGGAACATTCTTTTTATTTTCTTAATAAAGCTAGACGCAAGTAACGTCTTTCCTTCTTCATCTGCAAGCGGGCATGAAATATATAACTTCTCAGATGCTCTCGTTACCATTTGATACATAACGAACTGTTCTTCTAACAAAGTTTGTCTCGTCGTTGGCGCTAATTCAATCCCCGCTGCACCAAGAACTTCTCTTTCTTCATCAGAAAGCATACCTTCGTCCATAGGTGCTGCTGGAATAACACCCTCATTTACACCTATAATAAACGTTGCTTTCACGTCAGATAACCTGGAGTGATCAATATTAGCAATTAACACTTGGTCTAATGACGGTGGAATGTTAGCAAATTGAAGCGCCTCAAGACCTGTCGACATAACGTCCGTAAACATAGAAAGAGACATTTTCTCTTCACCAAGCATCTCTACAAACGTATCAAGAAGGCTCATTACTTCTTCCCATACTTGTTCATGATCTGTCGCAAATAAGAAATCTCCACTTTCTTCTGCACGTATACGTAATTCTTCTAGTTTTTTCGGAACATCCAGCTCTTCTAGAAATAAGTAAACTGCTTCACACATTTGCATAACTGTTCCTGCACGCTTTAACCTTTTTTGCATGCGAATAACAGGTGTTCTTACAACGTCACGTAACCTATTTATTTTCTCTTCCATTTCACGTTCACTATCTGTGATCATCCCGTTCGTATCATCAAGAGAACGATAACGGCGATACATCCATGGATCCTCTGAAGTCCACCTCTTTCCTTGTACACCGTACGCTAAACAGTAATTTTCAAATTCATCCATTTCTTCACGCATCGTTTCTTTTCTTACGTCTAATGGATATAAAAGCTCTGTTTTCACGCAGCGGAACACCGCATCATAACGCCAATTCCCACTAATAATCTCGAGTGCAGAACGAATACATTCTACTAATGGGTGGTGTGACATCGGGCGCTTTTCATCGATGAAGTGCGGGATATTGTAATCTGTAAATAACGTTCGCATCACATCGTAATAACTTTCCCCATTACGAAGAAGAACCGCAATATCTCGGTAACGATAGTTTTCCTCCGCCACAAGTTTACGAATTTCACGCGCAACACCTTCTACCTCTGCTCGTAAATTCGCAGCTGTACTAATCGTTACACTCGCTTCACCGTTAAATTTTTCATTCGGACGCGCTTCATAATGAGCTTCTAAATGCGCTAATGCCGGAGAATGAAAACGCGGCTGTTCCATAAGTGGAATTGTTTTTTCAATTTCTATTTTCTCTTCACGCGCTACTTGTTTGATTTTTTCATACGTTAACGTCGTTTCATAAAATAAATCGAGTTCATTTACTGGCTGTGCTAACGTTTTTTCATCTATCGTTAACGTGATCGTAACTCTCGCTCCGCAAATCATAAGCTGTCTTACAATCTCTAACTCTTGCGGGGAGAGTGAATGAAATCCATCTATATAAATTTCCGCACCATTTACATATTCAGACTGCGGAAGCTTTTCCACTAGCAATTGCAGGTAGTCTTCTGAATCTAAATATTTTCCAATTAAAGCACGTTCAAAATCATCGTATAATAGCTGTAAATCATACACTTTATTCGCTAGTAACTTTTGTTCGGCACTGCTACTATGCGCATCCAATTGTTGCCACATTTCATATACGTTAGATGGCGTTACATTGTAACGTTTAAACTCTGCAATCATACTGCCAAGATGTTCAAAGAAACCGTTTTGCTCCGCTGCTTTTTGGAACACCGATAATCCATCTTTACGAGACTCTACAATTTTACGGAGTAACATATGTACACCCGCTTCATCAATATGAAGACGACTCGCTCCGCCAACTTCTTGTAGTACCTTCCACGCTAATCGTGAAAAACTAAAAACTTGTGCCCGAATAGAACCTCTTACATCCTCACTTCCAATTAACGCCTGCTGCGTCTGGAATGTCATCTGTTCTGGCACAAGATATAATATTGTTTTCCCTCTCGGGCGTTGTTTTAACTCTTCTTGCACTTCGCGTAAACAAAGTGTACTTTTTCCACTTCCCGCTCTACCAATCACAAATCGAAGTGACATGTAACCCCACCTTTCACTTACATAACGAACGTTAGTTTGCTACTATAATTGTATTATAGTACACAAAAAAAGACAAACTGAGTTGTTTGTCTTTTCTATACTTCTACTTCATTATATCAACCTTTTGAAAAATTCGTTTGCACCTCTTGAATTGGCCAATATCGCAAATCAACTTTACCGACAACTGTATCAGCTTTTACAAAGCCAAAGTGTCTACTATCCCAGCTCCCGAGCCGGTTATCACCTACTACAAAAATAAACCCGGGTGGCACCAGCTTTTCTTTCGTTAACTCTTCTAATGTAAAGTCGCCTGTTAGTTGCCTTCCATTTATCTCTTTCTTATACTTCTCTAAATACGGCTCATCAATAAATTGACCGTTTATATATAACTTATCCTGCTTATATTCAATATGATCTCCAGGTAAACCGATAACCCGCTTTACATAGTCCTCTTTTTTATTCGCATGAAATACCACAACGTCAAATCTGTTCAAGTCCCCAACTTGATAACTCACCTTATTTACAACTAGCATATTGCCATCTTGCAATGTCGGCATCATTGACTTCCCCTCTACAACATACGTTGAAAAGAAAAACGTTCGAAAAAATACAGCTAATAATACACCAATTAAAATTGTTCGTATCCACTCTATGCCTTCTTTTTTCAAAGTTTTCTTCATCTGCTTCTCCCCTTATCCTTTAATACTGAAGCTTTCCTTTACAAAGAAGACTATTCTTAATGTAGTTCTAACTTTACTTCGATTTTCTTACCGACATACCATAAAATAAAAATACCAATCGCTACAATAACTGATTTCACTGGATTATGAATAAATGACATTAAATCATGACCGATATACGTTAAAATAAAAATCATCACAAGTTTTCCGAATGCTAACGCTAGACCAAACTGTTTTACACTAATTCGGGATAAACCAGCGACAACATTTATTAGCGCTGACGGTGTAAACGGAAAACAAAATATAACAAAAATCGGTGCGAATCCTTTCCTTTCAACCCACCCCATTGCTTTTCGTACTCTCTCATGCTTATTTACAAACGAAAAGAAACGACTGCGACCAAAATGGCGGATGATGAAAAAGACAAGTAATGCACCCATTACTGATCCAAGCCATGAATAAAGAAAACCGAGCCAAAAGCCAAATGCAACAGCATTCGCCAGTACAAATACAATAAGCGGTAATGCTGGAATCAACGCCTCTATCATCGGTAAACCAATACCAAGAAGTGGTCCGAACGCTTTATAACTCTCAACAATATGATCCATATTTTCTGGTGAAAAATACTCTTTGATTGTCTGAAAATCCATTCTACACTTTACCCCTTTACTCTAAATACTATCCCTACTGTATCATTGCTTATATGAAAGAGGAAATGGTAGATACGACATACGGAGATGTATTTATTAAAGTTTCCATATCTTTCATAAGAATTCCTTCATTATTTAGCTATGATAATCTATCAATATTCGACAGGACGTGTCGTTCATTTTGTTATTTAGATTGTTTTTCGGTTTTTATCGGTAAATGAAATTATACTGGTGATTTTCTAAATATCTCAATTACAACTCGTTTTTTCTAATATATCGCCTTATCTACAAAGACTGACTGACAAACAAAAAAAGAATGGGGATTCCCCCATCCTTTCACACTTCGCCTTCCTTCACAAAATACACCTTCTCATAAGCGGGTCTTAATGTTGATTCCTCTTTTTTATCGACCTCTTTAAAACAAGGATTCCCTTGTTTTTTCCTACGATCTTCATATTCAGTACGTAATTTCGCTGTACGATTTTGTTGATTTTCAAAACTAGTTTTTGATATTTCTAATTTCACAGCAAAGCCATTTATAAATCTAATAATAAGATTTCCATCTTCTAATTCTTTATTACTTTCAATATAAAAATGAGACAACCACGCGCACTCTTTTCTAGAGTAAGAATAGGTAGGGAAAAAATAAAGTTGATCTGCTGGACTAATCGCAATCGGTGCTTTATGTGTAATATGAGTTAACTCTTTCGTTCCTTCTTTTCTACCTAAGAAACTAGAGCCATGCTTGCGGCAACTTCTTTCTATAATATCTAGAGGTTTTTGAAATACGAAAAAAGAATCATTCATTTCAACGACTCGCGTAACAATTTTCTTTTCACTTAGAATAACAGGAAGTAAGGCCATTGTATTTTTCGTTACAACATAATTTTCGACATAGCGTTCCACTTTACTTTCCATACTCTATTATCTCCTTTTTTCCATTTATATTAGCAGCTGCATATATAATTTTAGCATCTATGAAAAGGAAATAGCTTACAAGTTTCGCTTTTTTACAATTTTTTATCATTTATTAAACATTTGTTAAACAATAAAATCACAATATAGAAATTAATTAATTTTAAAGTTATAAAAACAGCATTTATACTACCTATAAATATTTATTATCCATTCCTCATTTCACATCATTACAACAACTAACTTTGCTATAATTAAAATGTAAATCCAATATATGGAGGGCCACTATGGAAGAAAAAGAGATCCAACCATCGATTCAAATGAAAAATAGTAGCGTCATTATCGTGAAAAACTCAGCTAGTATTATATTCGGTTTATTTTTCATTCTGCTATTCTTTTCCAAACCGTTTCGTAAATCAAAATGTCCAGAATGTAAAAAACGTGAGAAGAAAAAATCAGGGCAAGAACAATAAAAGGCCTTCCTTTATGGAATGCCTTTTTACATTTGTAGTATCATTTTATTTATTCTTCTTCACCCTAAAAAAACAACTATATTTTCTTCTAAGGTTCTCTACATCTTTTTTGATTTGTAATATGATCCTTATATAAAACATGAGAAAGAGTATTTGTACTAGTTACCCGCTTTTAATTTTTATTAAAAAATTCAAATTTGTACATCTTTATCCATCACTAACAATTCGTTAATTAGTTAACTTTGCAATATAAGTTTTGTATATAATGTCATTCAAAAACACAATATATATAAGTAGCTATTTATAATTACATTGCTTTTTATCGAATTCTAAAAAGGAGTTGTATACTATGGATAAAGAAAATCCATTAAATCAGCAGGTTAATAGCATTCCCTCAGATGCTCTGAATACCCCTAGTAAGGAACAAGAACAACTGTTAGAAACATCATCTCAAAACGTACAAAATTCCAACAACAACGCTAACAAAAAAGATGTTACTCAAGGTCTATCTGGAAAAGATTTCCCCATTTCAACAGAGAATACAAATTTATAGTTATTTACTATCATACGCAGCAAATGCTCTTGCTGAACTAATTCTTCTACAGAAACTAATACGCATTCCAGATAATTTTTTACCAGTTGTAACATCGAAAAAGAGATTTAGATATAAAAACAGGCTCTAAAAAAACTTTCTCCACAACAAAAAAAGGATGGCATTAGCCATCCTTTTTTCCATCATCAACTATAAAATTATAGTTTGATTACGTTTTTAGCTTGAGGTCCACGGTTACCGTCTTCGATTTCGAAGCTAACTTTTTGACCTTCTTCTAAAGATTTGAAACCGTCAGTTTCGATTGCTGAGAAGTGTACGAATACGTCGTTTTCGCCTGGAACTTCGATGAAACCGAAACCTTTTTCGTTGTTAAACCATTTTACTTGTCCTGTTACTGCCATAATTATTTCCTCCTAAGAAAATACAAATTTTAAATTTTTTAGTCTTCCTGTCTAAAAAAAGAATCCACACATTATCAAATACGAAACATAAACTAGTTCTCACATACTTTTTCTCGTTCGTTTTCAGCACTTGATAACATATGGATTGCTTAATTTAACTATTCAACTGACATCATCATAGCACATTAAAATAAAATGTACAATCTTTTTCGAAAATAGAATTTCTAATTTTTAGTATTTCTTATAAAATATAATTATCTCTATTCTAAATAAGGAGGAGTTTATGACCAATAAAATTCCTAAAAAAACATTAAAAAGAATTGAAGAGGATATTGAAAATAATAATCTTGGAAAAGCAAGAGATAGATTGCATGGCCTCATCTTTACATACCCAAATGAATTACATCTTCGAAAACAACTCGGAGATATTTATTATAAATTACAATATCCAGAAATGGCTGGACGTTACTGGTATCTAGAAGAGCATAAAACAGGTATTATGCATGAATCATGTTTATTATTTGAAAAATCAATGGGAAATAGTCCTCATCATATTGCACGTGCTTTAAAGTTTAAAGGCGATTCTAACCATATAAAAGGTTTGTATAAAGATCAACCTTTATCTTCAGTGCAGAAGAAAGTAGCAGAGGAGTTAATTTATGAGTATAAAGAAACATGGAAAGATAAGCTAGTTCCTTTTGGCTGTCTAGCATTGCTTGCTTCCCTTCTCTTTTCTGCCGTTGTTGGTCTATTCACTATTTGGAATTGGATTTTTTAATCACAGGGGGAATTTTCACATGTCAAACTACGCTAAAGAAGAAAGGCTAACAGGGGGAAACGTCTCAAGCGTATATCGTTCTAAAAATACTGTTCGGCGAGAGTTAAAGCCAGACAGTGAAAAGATTCATAAGCTATTGCAACATTTAGAAAACAAAGGATTTCATTATGCTCCAAAGTTTTTAGGTGTAGATGAAAAGGATAGAGAGATTTTATCCTTTATTGAAGGAGAAGCTGGCAATTATCCTTTAAAAGAATATATGCGATCTAATGATGTATTAAAAAAAATAGCAAAGATGCTCCGCCTTTACCATGATGCTGTAAGTGATTTTCCGTTATTAGCTGATTGGAAACCGATGGATCATACTCCAAATAACATTGAGGTTTTATGTCACAATGATTTTGCCATATATAACATTATTTTTAATAATGAGAAGCCAGTAGGGATTATTGATTTCGATGTTGCTGCTCCTGGTCCAAGACTATGGGATATCGCTTATACACTCTATACTTGTGTGCCTTTAAGTAGAGTGTATTATACTGAATCCGGTGAAGCCGTTCATTATGACTCATCGCAACATGCAGATCGTATTAAAGAGAGAGTGAATTTGTTCGTTCAGTCCTATGATAAAAATATGGATGAAGATTACTTAGGAATGGTGTTGCTTCGATTAGAAGGGTTATGTACATATATGAAACGAAAAGCTCAAGAAGGCGACTTGAATTTCCAAAGAATGATCGATGAAGGACATCTAGAGCATTATGAGAAAGATATGAAGTTTATTCGTGATCATAGGGCTGAGTGGAGTTGATTTAGTAATAAAGAAAAGTTAGTATCGTTTTTTGCCGACAACTCAATCTCTCTTTTCGAATCGTTTAGAAAATAACAAGGGGCACCTTTCAAAAAGGTGCCCCTTCCTTTTATTTCGTAAACTGTGCTTCTTCCGTAGATCCTTTTAACGCTGTCGTTGATGAAGTTCCGCCTGTAATCACTTGTGCCACTTCATCAAAGTAGCCTGTTCCTACTTCGCGTTGATGACGTGTTGCAGAGTAGCCATGTTTTTCAGCTGCGAATTCTGCTTGTTGTAGTTCAGAGTATGCTGCCATGCCGCGCTCTTTATAGCCACGTGCTAGTTCAAACATACCGTAATTTAATGAATGGAATCCAGCAAGTGTTACGAATTGGAACTTGTAACCGTAAGATGCGATTTCCTTTTGGAAGCTTGCAATTGTTTTTTCATCTAGTTTTTGTTTCCAGTTGAATGAAGGTGAGCAGTTATATGCAAGTAGCTTCCCTGGATGCTCCTTATGAATTGCGTCCGCAAATCGTTTTGCATCTTCTAAATTTGGTTCTGACGTTTCACACCAAACGAGGTCTGCGTACGGTGCATACGCTAAACCGCGCGCAATTGCTTGATCAAGACCTGCATTCGTACGGTAAAACCCTTCTGGTGTTCTTTCTCCTGTAATAAATGCTTTATCAACAGGATCAATATCGCTCGTAATTAAATCAGCTGCATCCGCATCTGTTCTTGCAACGATAATTGTCGGCACTCCCATTACATCTGCTGCAAGGCGTGCAGAAATTAAATTGCGTACTGCTGTTTGCGTTGGTAGTAGTACTTTTCCGCCTA
Source organism: Bacillus sp. RZ2MS9 (assembly GCF_001816185.2). NCBI lineage: Bacteria > Bacillati > Bacillota > Bacilli > Caryophanales > Bacillaceae > Bacillus > Bacillus sp. RZ2MS9. The sequence continues at coordinate 1,164,588 of NZ_CP049978.1, read as the reverse complement.
AATGGCCACATTTTTTCTCTGAAGATAATTGATCTTCAAAATGCACACCTGATGCACCTGCTTCAATCATACCTTTCATCAGTTCGAATACATTTAATTGCCCACCAAATCCAGCTTCTGCATCTGCTACAATCGGTACGAAATAGTCTGTATCATCGCTTCCTTCCATATGCTGAATTTGATCCGCACGTTGAAGCGTTTGATTAATTCGTTTTACTACAGCAGGTACGCTGTTCGCTGGATATAAACTTTGGTCTGGATACATATGCCCAGAAAGGTTTGCATCAGCTGCTACTTGCCAACCACTTAAGTAAATCGCTTTTAACCCAGCTTTTACTTGTTGCATCGCTTGGTTTCCTGTTAATGCGCCAAGTGCGTTAATATAGTCTTCTGTATGAAGCGATGTCCAAAGCTTCTCAGCACCACGACGCGCTAACGTATGTTCAATATCAATTGACCCGCGCAGGCGAATTACATCTTCTGCCGAATATGGACGTGCGATCCCTTTCCAACGCTCATCTAATTCCCAGCTTTCTTGTAACTTCTCGATTCTTTCGTTTTTCATTTGTTCCATCCCCTTTTCATTTTTTATAAAATTTCATAACCCGGTAATGTTAAAAATGGTACGAATTCATCATTTCGAACGAGATTTGTAAACAACGTTGTCGCCTCTTGGAATCTCCCTTTCTTAAAGGCTTCCTTACCAATCTCTCTTTCTATTTTTGCTAATTCTTCTTCTTTTAATTCTTCCATTAATTCAAGCGTAATATTACGACCATCATTTAGTTTTCCACCTTCATGACGAATCCATTGCCATACTTGTGCTCTTGAAATTTCAGCTGTTGCCGCATCTTCCATTAAGTTATAAATGGGTGCTGCTCCCCGTCCGCTTAACCAAGATGCAATATATTGAATACCTACGCTAATATTCATGCGAAGGCCCTCTTCTGTAATCGTTCCCACCGGTACCTCTAGTAAATCGCTTTCTGTTACACATATTTCTTCACGTTTTCTAAAAATTTGATTTGGTGTTTTCATAATGTGATTAAACACTTCCATTGCAACCGGTACAAGTCCAGGGTGGGCAACCCAAGTCCCGTCATGACCGTCTAAAGCTTCGCGTTCCTTATCAGCACGCACTTTTTCAAAAGCTGCTTCATTTGCTTCTGGATTATTTTTAATCGGAATTTGTGCCGCCATTCCTCCAATTGCTGGTGCATTACGGCGGTGACATGTTTGAATTACTTTCAAAGAATACGAACGCATAAATGGCGCCGTCATCGTGACTTGTGCTCTATCTGGTAGTAAGAATTTATTATGATTACGGAAACTCTTTAAAAAGCTAAAAATATAATCCCATCTTCCGCAGTTTAAGCCAGCAGAATGATCTTTTAGCTCATACAAAATTTCATCCATTTCAAACGAAGCGTGAATCGTTTCCAGTAACACAGTTGCTTTAATCGTTCCATTTGGAATGCCGATATATTTTTGAGCAAATACGAATACATCATTCCATAATCTCGCTTCTAAATAACTTTCCATTTTCGGTAAGTAAAAGTATGGGCCGCTCCCTTTTGCTAAAAGAGCTTTCGCATTATGGAAAAAGTACAAGCCGAAGTCTACTAAGCTACCCGACATATTTTTCCCATCAACTTGCATATGCTTTTCCTCTAAATGCCATCCTCTTGGACGTACAATGAGTACAGCTGTTTTCTCATTTAATCTATATTCTTTCCCTTTATCATTTTCATGTGAAATCGTTCCCTTTACTGCATCTCGTAAATTGATTTGACCTTCCACTGCATTTTCCCAAGTTGGTGAATTCGAATCTTCAAAATCCGCCATAAAAAGATGCGCTCCTGAATTTAAAGCGTTAATGACCATCTTTCTATCTACCGGTCCAGTAATCTCTACACGGCGATCCTCTAAGTCTTTTGGCAGCTTGGCAATTGTCCAATCCGCTTCACGTATGTGTTTTGTTTCTTCTAGAAACTTCGGAAACTCCCCTGCATCAATTCTCTTTTGTTTTTCTACACGTTTTTGTAAAAGTTCTATGCGGCGCTCATTAAAATTCTCATGTAGTTCCTTCAAAAAACTAAGCACCTCAGGTGTCAATATTTCGCTGTACGCTGGTAACATTTCTCCGGGCAATGTAACCCGTGAAGTTTGCGTCGACATATTAGCATCCCCTTCTTAAACTGTTTTATAACAGATTTGATTTCATGTTTTATATTATATAACAAATCTTCAGAAAAGGAAGTTTTTTTTGAAAATTCATTTCGCTTTTTTTCAAAACGCCATTCTTTCGCGCTTTATTTCATACAAAAAAGGCCGCTGTTATACAACAACGACCTTTTTGTATTATTTTTGAATTTCACTTTGACTAGTTAAACTTTATTACTGCCCTTGTTCCATATCATGCAATATTGCTCTATGTAAAAACTGTGCGTATTGTTCTCTCGTTACCTTCATAGACGGACCGAATTTACCTTCTCCGATTCCCAGTGTAATACCATTTGTTTGTACTGCACTAATTGCATTCGTTGCCCATGAATTTGCTGAAACATCATTAAAGTTATGAGATCCCTTTGCCTGTAGGTCAAAAGCATTCGTAAGAACTTGTGCCATTTCCGCACGCGTTAACGTCGCCTTCGGTCTAAAGTTTCCATTCTCGTCTCCCTGGAAAATTCCGATTTCCGTTAGAGCCAATATCTCCTCGATAAAGCTTGTTGAATTTTCATCGATATCTCCATATGGGTTTTCATATTCATCTTGTTCTTCCATATCAAACACACGGTAAATTAAAGCTGCAACTTGCTCACGTGTTACATTATCCCCAAAACCGAATATTCCATCGCCATATCCCAAAATAATTTCTTGTTCCGCTAATTCATGAATTGCCTCATATGCCCAATGTCCTTTTGGTACATCTTTAAATACAATTGTATTTGCTTTTTGCAACGGTGCACTTTCCGCTTTTACACTATTACTCTCTGCTGAGAATAACACCCCACCCATAATTGTTAATGCTGTAGCTGTTTTTAATAATTTTTTGCTCATCAAATTATCTCCCCAATATGTATATGTTTTTTTAAAAATATACAGAATAAATGGTATAGTGACAATATATTTTCCGACACATTTCGTGACGGTTTTGTGAATCATATTACACATCATGTCTTTTTCATCGGGTTGATTATAAAGCTTGTTTATAACCATAAAAATACATAAATACGAATAATAATTCTTTTTTAAACAAACAAAAAAGCACAAATTTTTCTATTTGTGCTTTCATATTTCACTCTACTTCCAATCCTCTTTCAAATGATAATTAATAATCGCATTATTAATAAACTGAGCATATTGTTCTCTAGGTACAGGGCGATTTAATTCATACATGCCATTCCCAGTTCCTCTCACAACATTATTAGATTGTAACGCACTAATTGCATCTTCTGCCCAGTGACCTTTTGGAATATCTTTAAATGTATGTTTTTGTTTCGTTTCAAAATTAAATGCTCGTTTTAAAATGACAGCCATTTCCGCTCTAGAGATTGGTGCTTTCGGCCTAAAATCCCCTTGGCCATCCCCTGTAAAAACACCACGTTTTGTTAACGCTAAAATTTCCTTTTTAAAAGTGGTTGTACTATCAGAAACATCTTTATATGGATTCGCTACTGGCCCTTCTTCTTTTATCTCAAGTGTTCTGTAAATAGTCCCAGCTACTTGTTCACGTGTTATAAGATCGCCAACACCATACTTCCCGTTTCCATACCCTAATATAATTTTATGATACGCTAAATCCATAATAGCATCATATGCCCAAAATCCGTATGGAACATCTTCAAACACAATCATTTGTGGATACTCTTCCGCTTTTACAGGTGTCACATTCGCCCCTGCAAATATACCTCCTGCCATTGTCGCAATCATCATTACACCCAATATTTTTTTCTTCATTATCCTCTCTCCCTATTTCATTCAAATAAAATGAACTTCATTGTTTCAGGAGTACTATTTTTTTTGTGAATGTAAGATAAAATGCAAATCTTCTAGAAGAAATATTTCCACTACCTTTCTGCTTTATACCCCCTTCTTTCTTTTTCAAAAAGGAAGTTGTCACATCTAAGGTGTTATATACTAAAACATTCTACAATCTCTTTATAAACTCCTTTTCACTTTATAACTTCCCTTTATTGGCACCTAAAGGAGATGCCTAATGGAGATTACTATATTCATGGTTTATATTTCAGAGGTAGTATCCCCCTTCACTGATAACTCGCTTTCGCTGAATTTTGAGGTGGGGGTCTTACTGCCCAGCAAATAACGGGATAAAAAAATCATCCTTTTTTCTTAAAAGAGGATGATTTTTTTATATTTATTAACACTCAAATATGCTACTACTTTTGAAGAGTAAATTGGGCAACTATTTGTTTTAATTTTCCTGCTGCGTTATGCATATGTTCAATTGAAACCGAAATCTCTTGAACAGATTTTTCTTGCTGTTGAATAGACTCTTTTACCCTATCAGTTCGGTCAGATGATCTTTGGGAAATTTGAGCCATGTCTTCTGCAGAAGCCGAGATTTCCTCACTACTCGCTGCAATTTCATCTGTAGACATAGATACCGTTTGAATTTGCTCAGATACTTGCTGTACTTTTTCTGTAATTGTTCCAAATACTTTTTCTGTATGCATTACTACTTGTGTACCTGCCTGTACCTCATTATCTACTTTCCCCATCATATGTACCGTATGGTTCGTTGTTCCCATAACTTGAGTAATAAGATTCTCAATTTGTTTTGCAGAATCACTAGATTGTTCTGCTAATTTCCGCACTTCATCTGCCACAATTGCAAATCCTCTACCACTTTCACCAGCACGTGCAGCCTCAATTGCGGCGTTTAATGCTAATAAGTTAATCTGGGAGGTAATACCTTGCATAACATCAATGATTTTAACAATTTCTTCTGATTGTTCTTTCATAGTCTCTACTTGTTTCACACCGCTATGTACCGAATTTTGGATTGTATCCATCTGTTGAATCATTTGTTTCATTAATTTGTTACCACTCTCTGCATCTAATGCTGATTGAGCAGATAATTCATTTACAGAGGATGATGTATTGACTATACTCTGCATTCCTTGCGTCAACTCTTCCATCGCACCCGCAGTTTGTTCCATTGCTTGCATTTGACTCTCTGCACCATTTGCAACTTCTTCAATATCCATAGTGATTTTCTTCGCTGCACTACTAGATACTTCTGATGCAGATACTACTCCGTCTGCATGTTGGAATAAAAGCTGAATATTATTCTCTACTTCTTGCATATTTGTTCTTAGCCCTGCAATCATCTCGTTAAAATTACTTACTAATACACCTAATTCATCCTTAGCAGTATAATCACCATGTACGGTTAAATCTCCTTCTTTCGCTCTTTCCATCATACGACTAACCGTTTGTAAAGGAGCAACTATGAGCTTGCTAATAATATAACTTACTATACATATAACGATTGTAGTAAATACTACAAGAATGATAAAGGTAATAACGGAACGATCAATCATTTTTTGAGAATCTTTAAATACTTGGTCAGCTAAATTTGAAACATACGATTCTAGATCCACTGCATAACCAGCTAACTCTATTCCCTTCGGTTTTAATTCCTTCTGAAATTCATTTACCATTTGTGGCTCATTTGTTGCCTTCGCCTTTTCAAATAATTTTTTATATGTATCTTTATAACTTGGCAAAGATTTCTTCATCTTCTGAAATAGTTCATCCTCTTGCTTACTTAAATTAAAACCATCATCATATTCTTTTAATAAAGAATCATATTTTTTAAGATCCTTTTCAATATTATCAATTATCCCCTCTTTATTTGCCACTTCATTTTGTGATGCCGTAATTAATTCTAGTAAGTTATATTCTAATGAATTTTGTGTACGAAGCATTCCTTCTAATAAAATTGCAGAATATTGATAATCATCTACTACAACCTCTGTATCGTGCTTAATCTTATTAATAGAATTAATTGCTACACTGCTCATAATTACCATACCTAAAACTGCTAATGAAATAAGCGCTAATAATTTATATTTCACTTTTAAATTTTGTAAAAAATACATTTTTCCACCTTTATTCCTTTATATATAGATTTTTAGAATTTTATAGCTTATTATTTACAAAATCGTAATAAAAAGCAATGATAAATATTCCCAATATGAAACTTATATCTCTATAAAAAAAGAAGTAGCTATCATGCTACTCCTTTTTGCTTTGTTTCTCATATTGTTCAAACGTATGAATTCTTTCAAAAATTGGTGGGTGCGTGTATAAGAAAAATTTTACTAACGCAGGCGGATTTACTTGGCTTAAACTTGTTTTTGATAAATATTGAAAAGTTTTCACACCAGATTTCCCATCCTTCGTCATATTTAAAGCATATTGATCTGCCGCTCTTTCTTCTATACGTGAAACGTAGTTTGTTGCTGGTTGTGCTGCAAAAGAGAGGACAGAAGAAATTAAGAAAAATAAAGGTAAAATGGAGAAACATGCTACTTTTGAAATTTGCAATGTATCTCCCCATTTGCGAATACACATATTTATAATACGACTAATTAAAAACATACCTATAAACGATAGCAATACATAACTTGCAACGCCAAAATATATATGTTTCATAACATAATGCCCCATTTCATGGGCCATTATAAATAAAATCTCTTTATCTTTTAACTGCTTAAGTGTTGTATCCCACATTACAATACGGGCGTTAGGGCCAATTCCTGTTACGTAAGCATTTAATGCATTCGTTTTTTCTGACATATTTACTTCATATACGTGTTTAGCAGGAATGTCCGCTTTGTCTGCTATCGCTAAAATTTTCGTTTCTAATTCTTTATTTTTCAGCGTCGAGAAGTCGTTATACAGTGGATCAATAACGACAGGCTGTATGAATGTTAAAAAGATTGTAAATGGAACAGAGAGCGCCCATCCTGCGAGCCACCATCTCTTCGGAAATTTACGGATAAGCCATAATAGAACGGTAACTACGATTAACATAGTCGCATAACTTTCCCAAAAACCGATAACATGATCTTTTATCCAGCTTTGTGTACTTTGTGTTGAAATGCCGTAATCAACGGACACTTTCCGGCCAATCCATTGCATCGGTAAGGCAAGCACTGTTGTCAATAATGATAAATAAAAGAAATAAATCGCAACTTGCAAAACACTTATTTTAGTCGTTTCCTTCGACCATTTCTCAAACTTTCTTGAAATACCTAGCACAAGTACAAATAATAAAATAATCCATTCAAGAGGCGTCGCTAAAAAGTATAGTAAATTTTTCACGCGCGAATAATCTTGGCTTAGCGTAAGCTCTCTCGTACTCATAAACGTTTCTGGATCTGCACTCGTTCCCTTATACATGTCCGGAATAAGTTCATGATTCCATCCAAATAAATACCAATATATAAGTAACGCAAATCCAACGTACAAAAAAAGCGACCAACCGATAACCTTCTTCACGCTATTCCCTCCTCTATGCTGCCTGTCTATTATTATTGTAAGTTCGTACACGCTAAATTAGAACAAGCTTATTATGTGAATTGCTCTGGATCTTTTTATTTACATAAAAAAACTCTTCTACATAAGAAGAGTTTTACCTATCTTTAAACACTTTCTTCGGTTCACAATCCGTACACTTACAAACCAACACGTACCCTACTTCCTTTTTAGATAAAATAAAAAGCCTCTTTAAGGAAGTACATCTATTAATAAACTAAAATCTTGTAAAGAGAAAGAACTATATTTCATAATACCCTGTACGGCTAAAAGTAAAACAAGACCGATCACACACATATAGTTAACGCTTTCTTCATTCTTTTTTTCAGTAACGACTCCACCACTTATACATAAAATCCCTAGCAAATGGAGCGCTAAATACATGAAAAAATAAGCTTCCTCCCAGCGCAAAATAACATTCACTGTCGTTATTAACACTAGACTAAGTAAAATCAAATAAAAAAACTTATTTGATGATATCGTTTCATTCATATAATTTTATACATCCCTTTCAAATTTCGAATTAATGATGTTTCAAAGCTATAAAGTAAATGATTGTTTTTATACCATAAAACAAAAGGAAAGCCACCATTACTTTCTCGAATACTTTATGAATCCACATATACTTCTCTTCATTCTTTTTGAAGATGCGCTTCATCATTTCTTCTACAATTAGACCAAATATTAGTAAAACCCCGAACACAATAAGAAGAGAAATAATATTTTCTTTTAAATGAGTACTAGAAAATAAGTAATACTCTGGAAACACAATCGTATCTACTACAGGTTGAAGCAAATGACAAACGCTTTTATCACACATATCTGTAATAGACGTAGAATCTATAATGTCTTTTAATATTTTTTCAACCGTCTTCTTCATCTTATTTACTCCCGACTACATCTGAAAAGCTCTTTTCCTGCTCTGCATATATAACCGGCACTTCTTTACTCCAATATTTGCGATTAACAAATAAAAAGATAAGTACTAAGTTTAATCCTGTTATAAAAATAATAAGTCCAGGAAAGAATGTCGTATAATTTGAGAAATCGGCAAAACTAATAATTTTTTCTCTACTTATTAGAAAAGACGCACCTATTACAAATGCATTGTTTAACATATGTATTGCAATTGGCATGAGTAAACTTTTCGTACGAATATATACGATTGACAATACGATGCTGAATATGGCTGCACCGAGGAAATCAACATGTAACAACGCAAACAATATTGCTACAACGATGGTCGCTATGCTCGTTCCCCATTTTGTTGCAAAACGTTGAAGTAAAAATCCGCGAAAAACAAATTCCCCGATAATTGGTGCGATGAATACGACCCTAATGACTTGAGATACATATCCCCCAGTACTATCTACAATTGGTTCATGCAGGGCGTTCATAATAAAGTCCGGTGTAATCCATGCAAAACTATACATATACAAAATAAGATACCCGTAACTAAACATGCATAACATAACCGTAATGTATAAAACTTGTACCAAGTTAAATGTTTCATTTTTATTAACAAATAATGAAAATGAAATGTGGTGCTTTCTATACTCATAAGAAATCCATACCATCGGAAGGATATAGAATATAAGGATATTTATAAAAGAAGAATTTTGTATATGAAATATACTTGTTAGCAAATCGCCACTACTTCTCGCTATTAAAATTAATAGTGCAAATACAATTAAAAAATATCTAGCTCGCATCACTTGAAACGGGTTCACACTCATCTCCTCCCCTATGTTACTTTTATCATATCATTTGATTCTTAATTTTTTGCGAAAGAAAACCTTAAAATTTCCTTAAAAATTCCATAAGTTACAAAATGATGATATGATATTCGAGAAAATTAGGAGGGATATTTATGTACCAAGCAAATATTTTACTCGTTGATGATGAAACAGCAATTTTACAATTACTAACTACCATTCTTGAAAAAGAAGGCTTTTCTCATATTACAACTGCAACATCAGCTGAAATAGCTTTATCTCTAACTAAGCAAAACAATTACGATTTAATTATTTTAGATGTAATGCTTCCTGGACAATCTGGTTTTGATATTTGTCCAATCATTCGCCAACAAACAGATTGTCCAATTTTCTTCCTATCAGCAAAAGCATCTGATTTAGATAAAATATCCGGATTTTCATACGGTGCAGATGATTATATTACGAAACCATTTAATCCATTAGAAGTAGTAGCACGTATGAAAGCACAGCTTCGGAGACATATGAAACAAACCGTACCACACGAACAAAAATCACACTCGATTTCATTTGGAAGATTTGAAATTGATCAGCACTCTGCAGAACTAACAGTAGATGGGCACATTGTCGAATGCTCCGCTCAACTCTTTCAACTACTACTCTTCTTTTGCGAGAATCCGAACTACGTATTTTCGAAAGAGGAAATATATGAAAAAGTTTGGGGAGCACCTGCCTATAATGGCGATGACAACACTGTTATGGTCCACATTCGAAAACTACGTGAAAAAATTGAACATGATCCAAGTAAACCAGAATATATAAAAACCGTTCGCGGGCTTGGTTATAAGTTCGTTACAAAGTAGGGTGACGATATGAATTTTAATAAACGACTTATTATTCAATTTATCATGCAACACGTTTTTGTTTTAGTTACATTACTTATCGCTGTAGTTGCTGCTTTTACTTATTTAATTTTTCTTCTTACTAGTACTTTATACGAACCTAACATTCCGGATTCTGATAGTTTTACAATTTCAAGATACATCTCTTCAGAAGATGGGCATATTTCGTTACAATCTGAAGTGCAAGATTTAATAAAGGAGAAAAATGATTGGCTCCAAGTTGTAGATGAAAACGGAAAAATCCTCTACCACTTTAATACACCAAATGATGTTCCGGATGCTTATACGAAGACATCTTTAGTCGCATATATACAGCATCATATCGAAAGCAATTATAAATTTACATATTGGGAAATTGAATTAGAAGAAAAGAAAGCACTTGTTATTTATGGTGGTATGTTAAAAAGCAATGCGTTACTGACAGCAATTCAAAAGGAGCATTCCTCTTTAACGATGGATTCGTTCGCATTAACAGATCAAGAAAAACAGTTACTGTCTAAAGAAAAAGCAACACTTCAAATATTTAATCAAAATGGCGAAGAGGTTTTTTCCTATCCAACTGGAAAGAAAAAAACATTTTCAGCAATACAAATTGCCCTTAATGAAAAAGAACCGTGGAATCATAAAGAAAACACGTCTAGCTTTTACGATGCAAATAGTGGCAACCTTCTCGTTGTAACTGCAAAAAATGAGCACTACTATCCAGATGACGAAATTGAAGATGTATTTACTAAGAAGTTTCTCATCGGATGCGGATTAATCCTTCTTATCGTATTTGTTTATTTAGTCATTCTTTCTATTTGGTACGGTAATAAATTCGGGAAACCGTTATTACATGCGATGCGCTGGCTTAAAAATATCGCTGGTGGAAAGTATGAAGAACCTATTAGTAAAAAAGGAAAACCCGTCAGGTTCCGGCGATCTGGTAAAGAAAAATGGTCATTCCGTTTGTTTAGAGATGTAACAAGTTCACTAGAACACCTTTCTATTACACTCAAAAAAAATGATGCGATGAGGCAAGTCCTCCAGCAAACACGAGAAGAATGGATTACCGGTCTAACACACGACTTAAAAACACCACTTAGCTCTATATATGGCTACGCATTATTACTCGAATCGAATCAATATAACTGGACTGATCGTGATATTCAGCAATTTGGTAGTGTTATGAAAGAGAAATCTCAATATATGACGACATTAATTGATGATTTAAGCTTAACGTATCAATTAAAAAATAACAGCCTTCCTGCCCAACACGTAAACGTTGAAATCAATCAGTTCGTCCAAAAAGTATTATTGCAATTTATTAACAATCCAACACTTCAAAATCAAAATATTGAATTCGTACCGAGCTCAAATAAAATTCAATATTTCATTGAAGAAAAATGGTTCCAGCGTATTATCGAAAACTTACTAGTAAATGCTGTAAAACATAATAACGAAACAACTACTGTCATCGTAAAATTATCACAAAACGCTAATTCCTTTACACTCTCCATTTCAGATGACGGAAAAGGAATGGATGAAAAAACGAAAGAACTTCTATTTGAACGATATTACCGCGGAACAAACACAGAAGAAAGCAACATAGGAACTGGACTTGGCCTAGCCATTACAAAACAGCTCGTTCATGCTCATAACGGGACAATTTCCGTTGATAGTGCACTCGGAAAAGGAACGACGATTATTCTTGTGTTTCCGTTTCGTTCGTAGGAAAGACGCTATGTGGCGTCTTTTTTTCTTTTCTGGGAGAGTTTTGCGGTAATTGAAATTATGCAGATCGTTTTTTTGGGGTGTTTTAGCGGTATATGAAATTATATCGGCGATTTTTTGAATATATCGGCGCAACTCGAATTATATCAGCGATTTTTTGAATATATCAGCGCAACTCGAATTATATCAGCGATTTTCTAAATATATCGACTTACCGACAAAAACCGACAATACTAACCTACTTCCTCTACTACTATACAAAGTAAAAATAACCCTTCATAACTCACTATGAAAGGTCACTCCATATTTCAGCTATTTCCCTACTAACACAAACACATTCTCATCAGGTGCTTCCATTACTGCAACATGTCCTGATTCTGTTGGAAATGGTTCGCGAATCCACTTTACATCTTTATTATCTTTTAAACTCTCATACGTTTGTTGTACATCTTCTACTAATACTTCGACTTCCATAAAATTAATATCCGGATGATTGCTTATTACTAACTCCGAACTTTTTTCATCTGGAAACTTCAATCCTATTAACGTCCAAATAGCTCCTTCTTCTAGTTCTCTTTCTATCATCCAGTTTTGCTTCATTCCCATTTCTTTATAGAAAGAAACTGATCTTTCTATATCTTTCGTATGTATAGATACACATTCTAGTTTTTTGAACATTTTCCCATTTCTCCTTTTATGAAAAAGCGAACCATCTCCCAATGATTCGCTCTTACCTTATTATTTTTTCTTCACCGGTATCCAAAGCTCTACTTGTGCAAACTCACTCTTATCTTCGTGGCAACGCTCATCGTACAGTTCAAACTCTGTAACTCCGCAATGTTCATACCCTGAATGCGGAAACCATTCTGAGAATACTGCATTCCAAGTTTGGTGAATAGACGATACCATTTCTTTATGAGGAACTTTCGGCGTTGTAAATACTGCATATGTTGCTGCAGGGAAAGTACGCTTTGCAATTTCATTTGGTACATTTTCAAAGTCTGTAACTTCCATTCCAATAATATAAGTGAAGTCCCCTGTTTCTAAATTAAAATCAGTACATAATCCAAGCTCTACCCATTGGCTCGTATCTTTACGATTCGGAATCGTTGTTCCAAGATCTTTTTGTAAATATTCTTGCCAAAATGCTGGGATGTCTTGATGGTTCTTCCCCTCTTTACTTGTCGTCTTCAGTTCATAACCTGCCATTAAAAATTCTGGTTTATTTACAATACGATATTCCATTTGTATGCCTCCTAAATACGGATTTAATTTTCTTTGCTTTACATTCACGCTGTAATACATCGGTGTTTCAATTTCTTGTTTTCGATATTCACTCGGTGTCATTTGAAATAATTTCTTAAAGGCTCTCGTGAACGTTTCGTGAGATTGAAAGCCATGCTCAAATGCGATATCAATAACTTTTTCATCCGTATGAGAAAGTTGGTAAGCTGCCCGGGCTAACCTCCGCTTTCGAACATACTCCATTACTGTATCACCTACTAATGCCTGAAATACACGATGAAAATGCGACTCAGAAAAACCTGCAATACGTGCTAAATTACGCAGCGTCTGTTTTTCCATTACATCTTCCTCAATATAATCAATTGACCTTTGAATTTGTGTTTCATAGCTTTCCATCTCTGTTCACCCGCCTTATATGTATTATGATAAAAGAGAATCCTATCCAATTCTTGACGTTTTTTACTATAATTCCATAAAAAATTGTAACTTTTTTATATGTATTTCGTTGTTATGTATGAAGGGAGGGAAATGTAGTGAAACGCAAACAATCATTAGAAGACATTTACTCCGAGCATATGCAAGATTTATTTCGCTATCTTCTCTCCCTAACCGGAGATTCCCACTATGCGGAAGATCTCATGCAAGAAACCTTTTACCGAATGCTCGTCCATATTGACTATTATAAAGGAGAAGAAATTAGGCCGTGGTTATTTACAATTGCCTACAATGCCTTTATCGATTGGTATCGTAAAGAAAAGAAATATAAAACAACAGAAGTTGCAGAATTCCATTTACCAAACGTTCCAAGTACAGAACATGCATATTTCGTAAAATTTGAGATTGCTAGTTGGTTAGAAAGTTTATCTTCTCTTCCGCTCGAACGACGAAATGCCCTGCTACTACGAGATTACTATGGATTCTCCTATAAGGAAATAGCAGAAATGACTGGTCTCTCATTAGCGAAAGTGAAAATTGAATTACACAGGGGACGAAAAGAAATAAAAAGCATAAAGGAGTGATACAGATGGGCTGTGCAGAATTTAAAAAACTATGGAAGAAGTATGAAAATGGAACGCTCACGCATGATGAACAAGAACTGTTAGAAAGTCATATTGAGTCATGTGAAGCTTGTGAAGCTTACTTAGATGAGCTGTTAACAAAAACAGAACCAATTAAGAAAAAGTTACCTCCAAAAGATCTTAAAATTCCTTTTTGGAGAATTAAGTGGAAACATCGTTTACAAACGTTTGGTTTTATATTATCAATTTGCATCGTTATCTATATAATCGGCGGGGTATTATCAGCCTTTTATTTTCAAGCTAATAATGATAAAAGGCTAAAAGAAATTAGAGAGGTTCCTTCTCTGGCACTTGAAGCAACTATTCCAAATAGCCGCGTTATGGGAGGCGGAACAAGTGTAGAAGCTTTTTTCCGTACGAATAGCCAATTTGATTTAGTAAGAACCGTCGGTAAAAAAGAAATGCCCCTCGGTACAATAGAAACAAAAAGCTTCTTATCATCTGTAGATATCACGAAGCAAACTTGGATGAATCCGTTCTATCAACCAAAACTCTTCTTTGTTCATCCAAAAACAAAGCAGGGTGATTATTTAAAGGATTCATCAAAAAAAGTATGGGATACACTTGCAAAAGTACATGATGGAACCGTTGCAGAAGTAGCAATTTCTTTTGATAAAGCTTACACTTTAAAAGAATTAGAACCGCTTTTATATAGCATATTCGAGGCACAAAAACTCCCTCCAACTCCTGTATGGTACGCTTTAGATACAGGACAAGAAAGAAAAAATGTAGATGACTATATCCTACATGGCGGAGAAGCTATAGGATTTCCAGAACATGTAAGATTCCTCGATAATGAAACTGACGGGCAGAAAACGCAAGAAGACAAAGTAACCGAAATGATGCGCGTCCTTTCTATCCATAAAAAAACAGTAAGCAAAATAGCAGCGCTTTCTGAGAAAGAACTAAACTTAGATAAACGTTATCAATATGTAAAGGATAACGGTGTAAAAGTATACGGAATTGTTATTACTGGCCCATCGAAAGAGTTATTAAAATTACAAAACTCCCCGCACGTACGTTATGCGACTCTTGGAGATATTGAGATTTGGAATTGGTTTGATCATTAATAAAAAAGAAGTAGCGCTCTAAAAACGATGCGCTACTTCTTTTTTAATTCGAAATCACTTTCACATACATCCCTCTCACCGCTTTTTCATAAGCAATATCACTCATCTGTCTTATGTTTTCTGACACAACAGACGACTGAACGATTTTCCCTTCACGAAGTAACGGCGGATCAATAAGACGCACTTTATTTTTCTGATGTAAATCATAATCGTTTCTATCTTCTTTTACTTTTACATTTCGATGAACTTTGCTTAATAAAGCTTCTACTTCGGGGTCATTACATTGCTGCAATTTCGAAATAAGCTCCTCATCTTCAAGAAGAAAATCATCTGCATGAATAATCCTTTTATGAAGAGCTACCTTTAACGTTTTCGCTAACATATCATTTCCGTAAATATTCATTGGTTCCATAAAGAAATCGATTACTTCCTTGTAATACGTTTCTGTAAACCATTCTGCCATTTCGACACTTTGAACAACCATTTTCCCATCTACAGCGATGACATCTTCTAAAAAACTGTGAACTTCTTCTAAAGAAACATACCCATATGTATACATATCTCGTAATGTATAATCCACTCTGTCTGCGCATAATTCTGGTGCTGACCTTTCGAGTAACGTCCATTTCGAATCATCTAACAAAATATCTTCATAGTTATAACCATACTTCGCAAGAATCGCTGGAATTTCTGAGTTTTTCACAACAGAACTAAATATCTCTTCATGATAACTTTCATCTTCATTATGAAAAACGTAATCAATCACGTGGGAAAAAGCAGTATGCGATACGTCATGCAGTAAACTAGCGATCTGTTCTTCTACTGAACCACCTAGTTTTTTCACTAACAACATAACACCAACTGAATGATCAAAGCGCGTTACATTCCATTTCTCGTTCATTAAGTAACTTGCGCCTGCTTGATGAATTCCCTTTAGTCTTTGCATAGACTTACTTGAAATTAATTCTTCTACTACTTGATCCACTTCAAATTCTCCGTATAGTACATCTGATATGATCACTTACAATCCCCCTTTATTTTAATCGAGTCTTATAATCTTATCTCTTTTATGAAATTAGCACCAACATAAATATTTATTGTTATTTGTTTTTATTTAAAAAAATAGAGAGCCATCAGCTCTCTATTTCATAACCCCTATTCAAATGTAACTTCTACCTGCACAATCTCCGACCTACTTCCAAGTCTAAGCGGTGGTCCCCAAAATCCAAATCCAGAAGAAACAATTGCGTGGAACGCGCCTTTTTGTGCGTATCCCCAGTCTAGCTCGTACATTCTTCTCGTTACAATATGATTGGGCGCCATTTGTCCGCGGTGTGTATGACCGGATAATAATAAATCTACACCTGCCGCTGCTGCTTGTTTCAACTCAAATGGCTGGTGATCCATTGCGATAACAGGCATCGATTTATCTACCGTACTCATTAATTGTTCAAAGCTTTGACGATCTCGCTCTGTTTTATCTCTTCTTCCAACGAGATAAAAGTCATCTTCAATTGTAATTACTTCATCTAAAAGAATACGAATATCAATCTTATCCATCTCTTGTAAAAACTCTGGAACCGCTCTACCGTAGTATTCATGGTTCCCTAAAACACCATATACGCCTAATGGTGCTTTCATTTGTTTCATGATTGGTCCCATATTCTTTTGAATGAACACACCTGGATGATCATCGATAATATCACCTGGCAGTAAAATAATATCAGGTTCCATCTCATTTACATGACGAACAAGTCTTTTTAAATGCGAAACGCCAGACAGTTTACCGAAATGCATATCAGAAGCCATCGCAATGCGTAAACTTTTACGCCCCTCTACCTTTTTCGGTATGTGCACCTCGTACTTTCTTACTACCGGACTATACGCATTAAATACTCCATACGCAAAGATAAAGATAAATGCAGCTATCACAGCCGCCCCTGTCCAAATAATTGCCGCTTCTTTCTCTACTGAAAACTGTAAAAGAAAGACCATAATATTAGCTAATGGCAACAACATAAGCGCATATTGTATAACCGCAAACCAAATCGAACCTATCGTTCGCAGAAATGGCAAAAACTTAAACACTTGCACGAGAATGTACGCATATGAAATAAATGCAACTATAAAAGCATAATATCCCCAAGATTCCCAGCCAAATACCGCATGAAGCCAAACCCATCCGTTCCAGCCGATGTAAAACATAAGTAGTGTGTATATAATTAATATGGTAAATATATTGAGATAACGAAGATTCTTCACAGCCAGCCTCCTTATTGATTTCTTCTATTATAACTTGTTATGCACTTATAACGTAAATATTAAGCGCTTCGCTCATCATAATAAAAACCTATAGTTGTTAGACTTGTATCTAACAACTATAGGCACCATTTATATCAACATTGTTTTTACAAATGCTCTTTATAAAAACTTGTTAATTTTTCAACTGCAATTCCTACTGGTTCTGGTTGATCGTATAAATCGTAATGACTCACACCTTCCACAACAAGTAAATCTTTTTTCTCTGAAGCTGCTTTCTCATAAAGCTCATGACCATCTTTATAAGAACCAAATGCACCTTGCTTACTGCCGACAATAATTTGCAGCGGCTGCGTTAATAACGTATCTGCTAAATGGAACGCATCAAAACCGATTACCGATCCCATACTCGTAAAGTTTAACTTATTTGGCGAGTTCACACTTTGACCTCGCGGCGTTGTGTAATACTCAACTGCTTCTACAATATCTATATCCGTCATACCCGCTGCTACTAACTCTTCCTGATTTTTAGGAATCCAATTTGCAATCATTTCCTCTGCTCCGCGTGCTTCAGCAGTACGTTGTTTACCAATTTCCTCTAACACACCAATCGGGTTAGACTCACGATTTAAACGACCGATATTTGCACCAACAACTGTACCAACCGCTTTAATGCGGCGCTCTGTCATCGCAGCATTTACCGCATAACCACCGCCTGCACAAACACCTAACACACCGATACGTTCTTCATCTATATAAGGAAGAGTAGTTAAATAATCTACTGCTGAGCGAATATCCTCAACTCGCGCAGCTGGCTCTTCAATATATCTCGGTGTACCTTCACTTTCACCTTGATATGACGCATCAAACGCAAGCGTTACATATCCTTGTTCCGCTAACTTCTCGGCATACAATCCTGCTGTTTGATCTTTACAGCTACTACCTGGATGCACACAAACAATCGATGGATTTTGTTTCTTTTCCTCAGCACCTTCAGGAATGTTCAAAATACCTGCAACTTGTAAACCTCTTGCATAAAATCTTATATTTTCCTTCGTAACTGCCATATATAAAACCACCCTTATCTTATTATTAATTTTACACTTGCGAGAGTTATTACTCACGTGTATATTTACAATAAAATGAGTAGAACCTTGTTTCAATGACCACATTTACGCATTTGGGTGATAATACACACATAAAGAAATATGTGTATCAATAACGGAGGAACACGATATGGAGAAAATCGATAGAAGAATTATAAAATCACAAAACGCCATTCAATCGGCATTTATAGAAATGTTAATTACAGATGGATTTGATGAAATTACAGTTAAAAACATTACCGAAAAAGCAAATATCGGAAGAAAAACGTTTTACTTACACTATCTAGATAAGTACAATTTATTAGATAAAATTGTGGACGATCATTTAGACCAATTAAAAGAAATATGCTACGAGAAGCAAAACAAAGAATTTATAGAAGGAACAATCATATGGTTTGAATACTTCAAAGAACACAAACCATTTTTCGCATCGTTATTTAGAAGCAACAGCACATTATCATTTCAGAAAAAGTTCCTAACGTTCATCATGGGTGAACTAGAAAAAAAATTAAACACAAATACATCCGTAAATAAAAACATTGATAAACAAATCGTTTTAAAGTTTTTAGGAACAGCTGTCATGGGCATTTTGGAATCTTACGTATTGGATGAAATTGATAGTGATGTTGCGTTTGTTGCGACGCAAGTTGGGGAGTTGATGAGGAGGAATATATAAAATGAAACTTTAATCAGTGGGGATTTATTCATCCCCCACCTAACTTCTTTGCTTTCGCTGCATTTTGAGGTGGGGGTCTTACTGCCCAGCAAATAGCGGGATAAAATAAAACCGCATCAATTTTCTTAATAAGGATTGATAAAATGCTATTATCTCTATCTTCCAAAACTCATCTATGCAATTATGCATAACCATCCATTCCGTTTTATTTTCATGTTACGATATAAATGTAATACGACATATATCGACAAAGATAAAAGGAAGTGATTGTATGAAACGTTCTAAAACATACTTAAAATGTTTAGCATTATCCGCTGTTTTTGCTAGTAGTACTATAACTCTTTCAACACCTGCTGCTTATGCTCAAACAACATCGCAAGTTGTAACAGATATCGGGCAAAATGCAAAAACACATACGAGCTATAATACATTTAATAATGATCAAGCTGATAATATGACAATGTCTTTAAAGGTAACTTTTATCGATGACCCAAGCGCTGATAAACAGATTGCCGTTATTAATACAACTGGTAGTTTTCTAAAAGCAAATCCTACTATAAGTGATGCACCTATTGATAACTACCCAATCCCTGGCGCTAGTGCAACATTACGTTATCCTTCACAATATGATGTTGCATTTAACCTTCAAGATAACAGCGCTCGTTTCTTTAACGTAGCACCTACAAATGCTGTAGAAGAAACGACTGTAACATCTAGCGTATCTTATCAACTTGGTGGCTCTGTTAAAGCTTCTGTAACGCCTAATGGCCCTAGCGGTGAAGCTGGTGCAACTGGTCAAGTAACTTGGTCGGACTCTGTAAGCTATAAACAAACTAGTTATAAAACAAATTTAATTGACCAAACAAACAAAAACGTAAAATGGAACGTATTCTTTAACGGATATAACAATCAAAACTGGGGTATTTACACACGTGACTCCTATCATTCTTTATATGGAAACCAACTTTTCATGTACTCTCGCACATACCTATATGAATCTGATGCAAAAGGTAATTTAATACCGATGGATCAACTTCCAGCGCTAACAAATAGCGGTTTCTCTCCTGGTATGATTGCTGTTGTTATCTCTGAAAAAAATACAGATCAATCTAACTTACAAGTCGCCTATACAAAACACGCCGATGACTACCAACTTCGTCCAGGCTTCACATTCGGAACTGCAAACTGGGTTGGAAACAACGTAAAAGACGTTGATCAAAAAACATTTAATAAATTGTTCACACTAGATTGGAAGAATAAGAAATTAGTAGAGAAAAAATAAAGAAAACCGAACCTCCATTTAGATGGTGGTTCGGTTTTTATTTAAATTACAAAATCCTCCGGAATAAACACTTTCACTTCTTTCGGCTGTACGTATACGAAATCACCCGCTTGAATGTTCAGCTGCTTGAACTGTTCTTTCGTAATTTCTGCTTCTAAATATTCATCTGTTCCGTCTCGTTTTAATTCTACATATACGATATTTCCGACTGCGTGAGAATAAGATACTTTTGCCGGGATTGCATCTATGCTTTGTTTCGTACGAGAGATTGATAAGTCATGCGGCCTTACGTAGGCTATTCCGTCTACGTTGGAAACGTGCTTATGCTCTGGTGCTTCTAGTTCGACCGATCCTACATTTAGCTTTCCTTTATGAACGCGGCCGTGAAATAAATTTACATTTCCTAAAAAGTCATATACAAACGGACTTGCTGGGTTTTCATATACTTCTTCCGGTGTTCCCATTTGTTCAATGCAGCCTTCATTCATTACAACGATGCGGTCTGCAACGTCTAACGCCTCTTCTTGATCATGTGTTACGAATACGCTCGTAATTTGAAATTCGTCATGTAATTTTCGGAGCCATCTGCGTAATTCTTTTCTCACCTTCGCATCGAGTGCACCGAACGGTTCATCGAGTAATAAAATTTTCGGTTCGACTGCAAGTGCCCGGGCTAGTGCAATACGTTGACGTTGTCCACCAGATAATTGCGCTGGATAACGTTTAGCAAAGCCATCCATTTTTACGAGCTTTAATAATTCTGTGACCTTTTCTTCTATCGCTTCTGCTGACGGTCTTAAGCTTTTCTTTCTTACTTTTAAACCGAAAGCGACATTCTCAAATACATTCATATGCTTAAAGAGCGCATAGTGCTGAAAGACGAAACCGACTTGCCTGTTTTTCACGTGAATGTCTGTTAAATCTTCTCCATCAAATGAAATAGAGCCTCCATCCGCTTCTTCTAATCCTGCAATAATGCGTAATAACGTCGTTTTCCCAGAACCTGACGGGCCTAATAAGGCAACAAGTTCGCCTTTTGGAATATCCAAATGAATGTCTGTTAGTGCTTGAAATGTACCATATTGCTTTGATACACCTTGAATTTGAATACTCACCGTAATCCCCCTTATTGTCGTTTTTCCATTCGCCATTCAATCCAGTTTTTTATAACGAGTGTAAACACTGCAATTAATGACATTAACGTCGCTACTGCAAATGCTGCTGAAAATTGATATTCATTGTACAAAATTTCAATATGGAGCGGCATCGTGTTCGTAATACCGCGCACGTGACCTGATACGACAGAAACGGCTCCAAACTCACCGATAGCACGGGCATTACATAGAATCATGCCGTATAAAAGACCCCATTTTATATTTGGAAGCGTAACGCGCCAAAACATTTTCCAGCCACTTGCGCCAAGTGATAAAGCTGCCTCTTCTTCACTTTTCCCTTGCGCCTGCATAACCGGAATTAATTCACGTGCAACGAACGGGAAGGTTACAAAGATTGTTGCGATAATAATACCTGGTACAGAGAAAATGATTTTCACTCCATGTTCAAGTAACCATTCGCCAAGAGCACCCCTCGGTGTGAAAAGTAAGACGAATACTAATCCTGCGATAACTGGTGACACAGCAAACGGCAGTTCAATAAGAGAGAGTAATATTTGTTTTCCTTTAAACTGAAACTTTGTAATAAGCCATGCCGCTGCGATTCCGAATACCGTATTCAGCGGTACAACGATTAACGTAACGAGAAGCGTTAACCTAATTGCTGAAAATGCTTCTTGATCTGTAATAGCGGCAATGTATACATCCATCCCTCTTTCAAAGGCTTTTAGAAAAATAGTTATGAGTGGCAGTAATAGAAAGAGAGATAAAAATAAAACTGTAATCGTAATTAATATGCCTGGTACAAGCTTAGATTCTTTTTTAGCTGATACGCTTTTTACTATTTTCTTTTCTAATAATGTTGGTTCCATTTTCTCTCCTCCTATTCACTTTTTAGTTCATGCCTTCTACTCCAGCTTTGAATCATATTAATAAGAAGAAGGAAAAGGAGGGAAATAATAAGCATCACGGTCGCTACAGCTGTTGCCCCCGCGTAATCATATTGTTCTAGTTTCGTCATAATCATCAGTGGTGCAATTTCTGTTTTCATCGGCATATTACCTGCGATGAAAACGACAGATCCGTATTCTCCTAATGCTCTTGCAAATGCGAGTGAAAAACCGGCAAGAAGAGCGGGAAAGATTTCTGGTAAAATGATTTTCACAAATATTTGTAAGCGGGATGCACCTAAACTCGAAGCTGCCTCTTCTACTTCTTTATCAATATTTTGCAGCACTGGTTGCACCATTCGAACGACAAATGGTAAACCGATAAAAGTAAGCGCAACGATAATTCCGAGTGGTGTAAAAGCTACTTTTATATGAAACAGACTAAATATTTTCCCAATCCATCCATTTTCCGCATAAAGCGTTGTAAGTGTAATACCAGCTACAGCTGTCGGAAGTGCAAATGGTAAATCAATGAGTCCATCTAATAGTCTTTTTCCTGGAAATTTGTAGCGTACGAGCACCCATGCTATTAATAAACCGAAAATGGCATTTACAATAGCAGCTGCAAATGAAGTTGTAAAACTAACTTGATAGGAATGCAACACACGCTCGTTCGTTATAACCCCAGCGAACTTCTTCCAACCTAACTGTGAAGTTTGAATAAATACGATAGAAAGTGGTATAAGTACGAATAAACTCATGTACAACATTGTAAATCCAAGCGATAATCCAAACCCTGGTAAAACACGTTTCTTCCTCATCCTCTTTCACCTCATCCCCCTTTAGCAGTACGCATTATTTTTGATAAATTTTATCGAATACGCCGCCGTCATTAAAGTGTTTCTCCTGCGCTTTTTTCCAGCCACCAAATAGTTCATCTACAGTAAATAATTGAACTTTCGGAAATTGGGATGCATATTTTTCTGCTACTTTTTCATTACGCGGACGATAAAAGTTTTTTGCCGCAATTTCCTGTCCTTTTTCTGAGTACAAATATTCAAGATACCCTTCTGCTACTTTTTTCGTTCCTTTTTTATCAACGACTTTATCTACAACCGCTACTGGTGGTTCTGCAAGTACACTAATAGAAGGGGTTACAATTTCAAATTTATCTTTTCCAAGCTCTTTTTGGGATAATAACGCTTCATTTTCCCATGCGATTAATACGTCACCAATTCCTTTTTCAACAAATGTTGTCGTTGCTCCGCGCGCTCCTGAATCTAATACTTCTACGTTTTTATAAATTTGGCTAACAAACTCTTTCGCCTTATCTTCACTATTATTATATTTTTTCAGTGCGTATCCCCACGCCGCTAAATAGTTCCAACGTGCCCCTCCTGATGTTTTTGGGTTTGGTGTAATGACAGACACACCTTTTTTCGTTAAATCAGCCCAGTCTTTAATACCTTTCGGGTTTCCTTTTCGAACAAGAAATACAATTGTTGACGTGTATGGAGTGGAATTATTCGCAAGTCGCTTCTGCCAATCTTCTGCTAATTGTTTTTTCTTACTAATCGCATCAATATCATAAGCAAGTGCTAGTGTAACAACGTCTGCTTCTAAGCCATCAATAACAGAGCGCGCTTGACTTCCAGATCCCCCGTGTGATTGTTTTACATTTACTGTTTGCCCGTGCTTCTCTTTCCAATACTTCGCAAAATCTTTATTGAAATCTTGATATAACTCCCTCGTTGGATCATAAGAAACATTTAAAAGCTCAACTGTTTTTTTATCTCCACTTCCTTCAGAATTACTAGTGGATGTTGCCGAACCACACCCTGATAAAAGTACAACTGCTGATAATAAAACACCTGTACTTTTCATAAACGCTGTCTTACCCCACTTTTTCATCGTTAAGCCCCCTTAGTTTATACAATAGAAAAAGGCACACAATATATTCACAAATGTGAACATTGTGCGCCTTCAGTTTATCTGATTAGCTTCTAATGTATTCTATTCGATTTCTTTTCATTTTAATTCTGTAATTCACATGTGTCAACTTGGAATTTGAATTTTCTTATTAAACTAAAATATTGGCATACGTTGAGCCCAATGATTTTTCAAATCAGCAAATTCTTTTGGTAACTTACTATTTTCATTCCATTCTAATTTATATGCATTTACTAACACCGTAGCCATTGATTCACAGTCCACTACTCCATTTTGATTAAAATTACCGTTCTTATCACTTTCAGAGTTCATCCATAATTTAACAAATAAGATATTGCACCCGACGTAAGCGTTAATTTCTTCTGTTCTACGTATGTCCCCTCCTTGTTGGTCATATACAGGTTTAAATATATGGCACCACCGCTTAATCAATACAAAAAAAAATGAGGCAACCACCTCCAAAGATGGTTGCCTCATTTTTACACTTGCATCGCTTTCTCTCTCAATGCTCTTCTTAACAACTTACCAGTCGTATTCTTCGGTAATTCTATTAAAAACTCAATGCTTTTCGGCACTTTATATTTCGCTAAATGTAACGTGCAGTAATGCATCAGCTCTTCTTCTGTTACGTTTGCTTGCTTCAAAACGACGTACGCTCGCACAGCTTCTCCTAAGTTTTCATCAGGAACACCGATTACGACAACTTCCGCTACTGATTCGTGCGTATATAATACTTCTTCTACTTCACGAGGGTATACGTTATAACCGCCAACTAAGACGATATCTTTTTTACGATCCACGATATAGAAGTAACCTTCTTCATCCATTTTCGCCAAGTCACCTGTATATAGCCAGCCGTCTTTCAATGTCGCAGCTGTATCTTCTGGTGCATTATAGTATCCTTTCATAACGTTAGGTCCGCGAACAATTAATTCACCGACTGCGCCGACAGGTACTTCTTCCCCAAGTTCATTTACAATTTTATTTTCTACATGCCAAATATTTGTGCCAATTGATCCTGGTTTCCGAGGACGATCTAGCGGATTGAAACAAGTAACTGGTGATGCTTCTGATAAACCGTATCCTTCTGAAACAATAACGTTAAAACGTTTTTCAAAGTTTTGCAGAAGAGCAACAGGCATCGATGCACCACCGGAAATACAAAGGCGAAGCGTCTTCACATCTTCTGCGCTTGCTTCTTCAAATAAATATAAATAATTGTACATCGTCGGTACGCCAGCAAAGATCGTTGGTTCGTACGTACGACAAATACGGAATACTTCTTTCGGACTAAATTTCGGTAACATTAAAATCGTTGCCCCGTTCACAATCGGTGCATTTACCGCAACTGTTAAACAGAATACATGGAACATAGGCAGTGCCGCAACAACGCGGTCATCAGCCGTATATTGTAAATACGACGCCACATCGTTCGCATTACTATATAAATTTTTATGTGTTAACATAGCGCCTTTCGGTTTTCCAGTTGTGCCCGATGTGTATAGAATAACCGCTACATCTTCTTCATCTAGTTCAGGACCTTCGTAAGTTGTATCTCCAGTCCCCACAAAACTAGTAAACGTTTTCATTTTTTCGGTTTCTGTATGGTTAAAATCTGATGAGGTTTCACATATGATGATGTTTTCTAATGAAGGAAGTCTTGTTGTAAGAGATTGTATAACAGGTAGAAGGACGTCGAGTACGATGATTGTTTTTACATCTCCATTTTGTAAAATATAATGCATTTCGTCTGCTGTATAAATTGGATTAACTGGAATAACAGTTGCTCCGGCTTTCATTGTTCCGTATAAACCGACCAAATAATGTGGTGAGTTCCCAACAATTAATGCGACATTGTCCCCTTTTCCAATGCCCATTTCTGCTAAATTGCTAGAAAACCTTGTGACCATTTTGTTTAATTGGTCATATGAGACCGACTGATCCATAAATATATAAGCCGGTTTTTCCCCCTTCTTTTTTGCCGTTTCAGCCAAAGATTGAACGAGATTCACAAAAACCCCACCTTTATAAAATTTAGAATATTTAAAAATTCTAAATTAATTATATTAAAAGAAAATTAAAGTAGCAAGTGATATTCTATTAACTGCATATAGACAGATCACCTTCTCTTAGTTTACTTTGGAAAAATAAGGGGATTTTATTTACAAGTAATTTATAACACTAGACCAAAAATCATTTTAGGATAATATGCACTCATCTTTTCTCTAAGTTTATCAAGTTCTTCTTTATTTAATGTCGTATGCTCCCCGTGCAAGTTAAGAGCATCCGCTCCATCTTCATGAAAATAAACGGTAACATATAATGCCGGTAACCCTATATTGTCTTCATCTATTGATAAGACGACATCTGGTGTTTTATTAACAGTGCTGAATGTTTCATTTCTTTTCCACTTCTTATTTTGAAACATGTCTTGTATATCATGTATCTTTCGTTTGTTATCTGTATGCGTAAAATATATAACATTATCCTCAGCCGGTTTTCCGATAGACAAAATTGTACGACTTGAGGGCGATCCACTGTTACACGCTGTCATTCCGACGGCGAAGCTGAGTAATAATACAACGTACATTACCCTTTTCATTTCGATTAGCCTCCTTTTGAATATATATATTCCTTTACGAGGGGCAAATGTCCTGTGATTTTATGTTTTGTGGTAAATGAAATTATATGAGCGATTTTTCAGTTATATCAGCGCAGCTCGATTTATATCGGCGATTTTCCAAATATATCAGCGCAACTCAATTTATATCAGCGATTTTTCAGTTATATCGACTTACCGACAAAACCTGACAATCTACGCAAAAAGAAAGAGGCTGCCCGTGATGGCAGCCTCCCTCATTTTTAGAAGAATAAATGTAAGAAATCTTCTGTTGTAATGTTACCGAAGTAACGTGCGATATCTACGCCTTCTAAAGCTACAGTGAATGCATCTTTATCGAATTGAACGCCTGTTAGACGCTCTTCGATATCATGAACATCTAGTGAACCGAAGAAGTCGCCGTAAATTTTACATTCTGTTACTGTTCCTTTTTTCACTTCAAGACGAACGTCAACTTGTCCAACTGGGAAGCGGTGTGAATGTTGTAAGTTGAACTTCGGTGATTTTCCGTAGTTCCAATCCCAATTTTGGTAACGTTCTTCAGAAAGTTTATGGATCTCTTTCCAATCCTCTTCTGTTAATTCATACGTTGGGATTTCTGTTTCTCCTTCAAAAATTGTTTCTAGAAGAAGTTGTCTAAACTCTTCTGTCGTCATTTCTTCGTTTAGAAACTCTGTAATGTTCGCAACGCGGCTACGGATTGATTTAATACCTTTTGATTGAATCTTATCCATTTTTACTTTTAATGCCGATACGACGTGATCGATTTCAGAATCAAATAGTAACGTACCGTGACTGAACATACGACCTTTCGTTGAGAACTGCGCGTTACCTGAAATTTTTCTACCTTCAGCTAAAATGTCGTTACGACCACTTAGTTCTGCATTTACACCTAATTTACTAAGCGCTTTCGTTACAGGCTCAGTAAATTTTTTGAAGTTGCTGAAACTGTCTCCATCATCTTTTGTAATAAAACTGAAGTTTAAGTTTCCTAAATCATGATATACTGCGCCTCCGCCTGATAGACGACGAACGACATGAATACCTTTTTCTTTTACGTAATCTGCATTAATTTCTTCTACTGTGTTTTGGTTTTTACCAATGATAATCGAAGGCTCATTAATGTAAAACAGTAAATATGTTTCGTTAATATCTAAATTCTTCACACAATATTCTTCAATCGCTAAGTTTATTCTAGGATCTGTAATCCCTTTATTATCAATAAATAACATCGTATCACCTCATGAGTTCCATACGTAACCACTATGCGCTAACGTAATATGGCCACTGAAAATTTGTTTTGCTTCTGTTACTAAATCAGATGGGTTGCCTGTATGCGGTAAGTGCGTTAATAAAAGTTCTTTTACATTCGCATCTTTTGCAATACTTGCTACTTCTGTACTATTCATATGCCCTGCTTTTGCAGCCTCTTGATGTGCATACATATTACACTCACAAATGAAAAGATCAGCATCTTTCGTGAATGGAATGAATTCAGGAATATAACTTGAATCAGCGCTGTATACTACAGCATCATCTCCAGCTGTAATACGCATCGCAAAGCATGTAACAGGATGAACAGTTTTTAAGAACGAAATCGAGAATGGTCCAACTTGAAGTGTTTCTTCTGGATTGTACGCGATTCCTTTCGTATGTGGTTCATGCGTTAAAGAATGGAATCCATTCTCGTCAAAGGTATGGCCGTATATTGGTAATTCCGGTAGTTGCCCCTTCGCCCCGCTCATAATTAATCTCGCATATTGCAATACCCCAATGTCCGCAACATGATCGTGATGATAGTGTGACAGTACAACTGCATCTATATGAGATGGTGTTATATATTTTTGAAGCTGTGCTAGTACACCACTACCACAGTCTACAAGTAAACGAAAACCATCGTGTTCAAACAAATACCCCGACGTTGCTTCTCCCGCTTCTGGAAAGCCGCCCCAAAAGCCGACAACAGTCATTTTCATATGTATCCATCCTTTCTAAAACCGAGTAGGAATGCAGTTTTTCTCCGTACTTGAGAAAGTTTTTTACTTACATCCTACATTGTTAACTATAATCCATTTCCTAAACTTTTTCATTAATTTTCAATTTTGTTATAAAACAGTTGTTGACTTTTATTTTTTGTACTAATACAATGATAGTAAGAAATGGAAATGGAGGGATTGACATGATCGATCAACCAATGGAGTTTTTCAGAAATTTACCGACGAAAACTTGTGCGCACTGCGGGAAAGAAATTGATGAGCAACACGAAGCATACCATAACAAATGTGATGATTGCGTTCACGAAGAATAGTAGTTTTTGAACATAAAAAAACCTAGCAGACATAGTCTACTAGGCTAATAACATCTTATCCTTCATCGTTGAACCTTTCACCAAGAGCTCCAGTTCAAACTCATACAATTCTTTTTTTCGATAATTTTTCGTATGGATTTTATCCATCATCAGGTCGACAACTTTTCTGGCCATTTCATCAATTGGCTGTTCAATTGTCGTAATACCTGGTTCTGTAATCTGCGATAATATTTGATTATCAAAACCGATAACAGCGAGATCATCTGGAATGCTCCAGTTATGGCGTTTCGCCTCTGAGATAATTCCAGCTGCTACCTCATCGCCTCCTGCCAAAATCGCGGTAGGATTTTTTTTGTCCTTTAATACTTCATGGAATATTCGTTTTCCATCTTCCCAAGAGAAAGCGTTTTCAAGAAAGTCAATCGCTTCTACTTGGCGGCTCTTCTCAGTTATTGCACGTAAAAAGCCCATTTTTCGCTGCTGGCTAACGACTTTGGTTTCGTTACCACGGCAAAAAATAAGATTACGATATCCTTGATCTAACACATGCTTCGCAGCTATGTATGCTCCTTGCGCATGATCAAACTTCACTGTTGGAATATTTGCTTCCTCAATATATTCATTACACAACACGATTGGACCGTGCTGTAAGTATGGCTCTACATCTTCCCACGGATTTTCTAGTGAACATAGAATAATCCCATCTACTTGTTTCGTAGATAATAATTGTAAATACTCCATCTCTTTTTCCGGTAAATATCTTGTTTGACAAATAATCAGTTTATATTTATGTTCAGAAGCAGCAATCTCGATTGCTTCAATAAATCTACTGAAGAAAGGATTTGTAATCCTTGGAACTAGCACCGCAATTGTTTCCGTTTTTTGTTTACGAAGCCTTCTCGCCGCAGAATTAGGAACGAAGCCTAAATGCTTCATTGCTAATTGAACCCTTTTTTTCTTCTCATCTGAAACATATGGATGATTATTAATCACCCTAGAAACCGTTGTCCTTGATAACCCTGCTAATTTCGCCACGTCCTCTATAGTCGACACGAAATTCTCCCCCTTTGCATGAAAACGTTTTCTTAAATTGATTATATAGTATATTATTGGAAACTGCAATATCGGTTGTTATGATTTTACTATATTAATATTATACATAGGTAAAAGTCTGTTAATGCATGGGCAATATACTGCTTTTAGAAATTTACGTTATGTACATTCCTTTTCTTAATACCATATATTCTTTATTTAATATAAAAGCCCATCAATACATCATCTCCATATGATCCATCTTCATATTTAATTTGCTTTCGTTGTCTTCCTTCTTCTACAAAACCCATACGTTTGTACACTTTAATTGCCCGATCATTAACAGAAACTACACCTAAGCAAATTTTCTCTAAACCTTTCTGCCCTTTAGCCCAACTAATAAGAAATTCAATTAATTTCGTGCCGATGCCTTGATTACAATACGCCTCTTTAATCCCCATTCCCATTGTGCCTGCGTGTTGTAACCGTTCTAGTTCATATCGGTTGAAAAGTAAAAAGCCTACCACCTTATAATCTACTTCATACACAATATAAAGATTACCTTTCTCATTACTTTTCCGTATCTTTTCTCTTTCTGCATCAATATCATTCGGTAATTTCTTTGGAGATACTATGAAAAACTTTGTAGTATTTTCCGATAATATAATTTCTTTTCTAATATTCATTATTGCTTCTGCATCAGCCTCTTTTGCTAATCGTATCATTGAATCACCTCGTACTTTTTCTTTTAAAAAATAATATTAAAACTATAAAACGTCCAATATGCAATATTGCATATTGAGAATCTTTTTACTCTTGATACAATATTCATACATCAAAATAAAAGGAATGTATGCAATGAATCCAATCTTAACAGCTGCAAAACAACTATTACATAAAGAAGAAAAGATTTTATCTACTTTAAAATGTTCACTTACTGGCTATATGATTACGCATAAAGTCCCATATCCTGGCATGTTACTTGCTACTAATAAAAGACTTCTCTTTTTTAGCCAATATAAAAACACATTCATTGCCGAATTTGATTATGAAAAAATTCTATCCATAGAAACGAAGAGAAGAATCTTTGACAAAAAAATAATATTTTACTATGAAGATGAATATATAACGCTTGGATACATTACAAGTTCGAATGTTGAAGCGTTCATAGACTTACTACAAAGAAACAGCAAGACTAGCACAGACTTATAATCAGCGGGGATCCCCTCGCTGATTCATTATTTTAATTCCTCCCACTTCGTCCAAACTTCTCTCCCGTTTATACGGTACATATTATCCTCTCTATCCATAAACCTATGTACAATAAATTCACGTCTAATTGTACAAAAATCATCATGATATTGTTTTATAAATGTATTAATTTCTTTTTCTGTATATTGATTTCCAGCATCTAACTTGCTAATTAAATGCTCTAACAATACTAGTTTTTTCTTCTTTTGACCTGGAATCGATTTTAAGCGATCCTCTTTATCGAAAAAGTTACGAATGGTCGTATCACGGAATTTCATTTCACTTTCAGTCATTTTATTGTCCTCCATTAATTTTTATACAACAAAACTTTATTGTTTGTCCTTACTATTCTTCTTCATTCTTTCACTTACAACATCCATAAAGTAATACCCACTAATAAGCACATAGTAAACTACAAGTATTCCTAGTGCATCTTTCATATTTATATATTTTTCTTTATGAAACAAGATAGGTGAAAGGGCGTAAACAAGAAAGATGATTAGCGGATTTAAGATAAAATGATAAGTAAGATTTCCTTTCATCATATCAACTCCTCTATTCTAGTTTTCTCTGTAAATTGTTGTAAATCCTTTTCTTTCGTTTAAACTGCACATGCGATATGGTGAAATTAAGGAGAAGGATGATTATAAATGATATTTCACTCTAAAATTGATAAATTTTTCTTATTCATTATCTTTTTTGCTATTTTTCACCATAGGTGCTTCAACACTGCTTCCTCTCTTATTCGATAATGAAGCTACTACGACAGACGTATATATTCTACTATCTATTTTCTTTGTATCTTCTGGTTTCCTATTATGGAATTCCTTTTCATTTTTACTCCTCTCACCCACACTTTCTTCAAACTGACTTACCACTTTTACATTTGCAACCTATTATTCAAATTAACAAATTAAAAATGGTAAATTATGTTACAATTAACTTATACATACTTTGGAGGGTACATAGTGAAAAAAGCTATTATAGTATTAAGCATTCTATATCTTATTTTAACCGTACATACAGGAGCTGTTCTTTTAGGAAAAGAAGATTATAGAAGTGCTATCAATACATTAAAAGAAACGAAAGAAGTCTCTTCATTTCAATCTGCAAAAGACGGTGTGATTTTATTAAAAGGAGCATTAACTACTGCGCAACCTATTACAGAGGAAAAACTTCAAAATAAAGAATTCGCACTCCTTGAAATTAATACGTATAAACGACGAAAAGCAAATTGGATAAACATTGATACAGAGCAACATATTGCAAAGCAGCTCTTACTAAATAATGAGGTTCTTCCTGCATTAAAAGAAATTCGTTTTTCGATGGAACCAATTACACTGTCAGGAAAAGATATTTCCATCGAAGATTACTCACTAAAAAAGGATGATACTCAATTAACAATTAAAAGTAAAGGATACCGATATACGGGAATAGAAAACAAATCAGACACTCTTATTTTTGGCATAAAAAAGGGGGATACCCTTGAAGGGTATAGTGGTTCTGAAATTCTAATAGGAAAAACAAAAGAGGAAATTGCTAGTAATATGAAACTATATACTTTTGCTGAAAAATATGGTCCATTTATTTGGATTGTAGCTACAATTATTCTTATAAGTATCGTTATATACTTGTTCCGTAAAAACAGAAAAACAAATGAACTTTCTCAACCAATGAAGTGAAACTTTAATCAGTGGGGGTTTCTTCATCCCCCACTGATTATTAGCCCTCACCAATCGGGCTTTAATGGGCAGTTGATCCCCACCTAACTTCTTTGCTTTCGCTGAATTTTGAGGTGGGGTCTTACTGCCCATCATTAAAGCGGGATAAAACAAAACTAATAAAAAAAGCACCAAAAAGGTGCTTTTATCTACGCTTCAACCGATTGATTTTCAAGCACATTTTTAAATTTTCGTTTGTGTATCAAAGTTAAAGAAACGATTGTTCCAAATGATAATACAACGATAAAAATCATGAGTATTCCTATGTTTTTCCACATGAAGTCAAAGTCTCCACTCGATACGACTGCTTTCAATCCTGATACAGAGTATGTCATCGGTAACCAAGCATTGAATGGTTGTAAAAACTTCGGAATCAACTCTAACGGGAATGTTCCAGCACTTGTTGTAAGCTGCATAATTAATGTGATGATGGCGATAAAACGGCCCGCATCACCAAATGCTGTTACTAAACATTGAATTAATGCAATAAACGCTAAACTTGTAACGATGCTAAAGAGTATGAAGTATGGAATACTTTGTACTTCTACACCTAATCCGAACAGTAATATAACATCTGCTACTATCGCTTGAATAATACCAACTGATAGTAAAACACCGAACTTACTAATAAACCAACTAAATCCTGATTTTGGAACGCCTACTGTATCACGTAATGGGTATACGATAGATAATAATAATGCCCCAACAAATAAACCGAGTGATAAGAAATACGGCGTAAATCCAGTTCCGTAGTTAGGAACTTCCGCCATTTTCTCTGTCTTCACTTTTACAGGACTTGCAAACATATCATACGTTTTATCCGTTCCTTTTACTTCCCCAGTTTTCTCTGCCCCTTCGCCAAGTTTCTCTGCAAGTTCACCTGAACCGTCGTTTACTTTTACGAGACCATCTGTTACTTTTCCTGAGCCATCTGCTAGTTTATTTACGCCGTCGATTAGCTGGGTTGAGCCAGTTGATAATGTGCCTAAGCCTGTTGTTACTTGACCGGAGCCGTCTGCTAATTGATTTACTCCACCTGCCATTTGATTTGCTCCTACAGATAATGTACCTAAACCGCCTGTTACTTTACTCGAGCCATCTGCTAATTGATTTACTCCACCTGCCATTTGGTTTGCTCCTGCAGATAATTGACCTAGGCCGCCTGTTACTTGACTTGAGCCATCTGCTAATTGATGTACACCACCTGCCATTTGATTTGCTCCTGCAGATAATGCACCTAAACCGCCTGTTACTTTACCCGAGCCATCTGCTAATTGATTTATCGCATCAATTAATTGACCGGATTCATTTTTAAATTTATTTGCGCCTTCTTTTGCTACATTTAAATTCTTACCAAACCCTTGGAAATTTTCAACAAATCCTTTTTGTGCACTGGCTAATTTCTCAATACCCTCTGTTAAAGAGTCCAATTTCGCTGTATTCGGTAGTTTGTTTTGTGCATCACTTGTTTTTTGATTTATTTCACCTTTTAATTGTTTTACTTCTTCATTTAATTTATTTGTTCCACCTGCTACCCCGGCAGCTTTTTGCTGAACTGTCGCTGTACTTTTTACAGCACTTGTTATGAATGGTTGTAACTGTTCTTGATATTCTTTCGGTAAACTTTCAATTTGCTTTTGTAAATTCACTACCTCTTGTTCTGCATTTTTGGCATCTCCTGCCGTTGATTGTGTAAGTTCATTTAACTGATTTACATTCGCCCCAGCTCCATCTATTTTCTCATTTACTGTATTCAATATAGAAGGGCCTTTCGACTGTATTTCCTCTAAACCTGCAGCAGAACTTTTCACTTTACTATTTAAATCTTGCAAACCCTTTTCAATTTTTTGAGAAGCTACCTCTAATTGGTTTTGTCCCCCAACCAGTTGTTCCATACCATTTGATAGATCAGTTGTTCCTGTTTGTAATTCGCCGGATTTACTTACTAGTTTGTTCAAGCCACCAGTCAGTTTCTCAGATCCATCATGCAATTCACCAATTCCTTTTTGCATTTCACCCGTTTTGCTATTTAACGTATTTAAACCGTCTGTTACTTTTCCTGATCCATCTACTAATTTTCCGATACCTGCTTGCATCTCACTTGTTTTACTATTTAACGTATTTAAACCGTTCGTTACTTTTCCTGACCCATCTACTAATTTCCCAATACCTATTTGCATTTCACCTGTTTTGCTATTTAACGTATTTAAACCTGCTGTTACTTTCCCTGACCCATCAAATAGTTTCCCTATACCTGTCTGTATCTCCCCAGACTTCCCTTGCAGTGTATGAAGGCCATCCGTCACTTTACTTGAACCATCATGCAGCTCACTTGATCCGTCGTGTAGTTTATTTGCTCCTTCCGCCCCATCTGCTAATCCTTTTGAGACGTCTTGAATGGAATCAAACATTTTCTCTGCATATGTTTTCGTTAACGTGCTTGCTACTTCACCTTTAATTTTTTCAATGGCTGTTCCGCCAATTTGTGAGGATAAGAAGTTCAAACTTTCGTTTGGAATATATTCTAAGTTTAATGGCTTCGGATCGTCTTTTAGTAACGTTGTAGCGTTACTTGAGAAGTCATCTGGAATGCGCACTAACATGTAATACTTTCTACCTTCCATTCCTTTCTTTGCTTCTTTTTCACTTACGAACTCCCATTTAAAACTTTTATTATCTTTTAAATTATCAACGAGCCCTTTTCCGACCTCAATTGGTTTCCCATCAAATACTGCGCCTTTATCTAAATTGACTACTGCAACTGGTAAGTCATCTAACTGTTTATACGGATCCCAAAAGGCCCACAAAAACATCCCTGCATATAAAATCGGTACGAATAAGACCGCAATAATTGGAATTAATATTTTTTTACTTTTTATAATTTCCGTGAACTCTTTCCGAAGTAACTGATTCCCTTTCATAATTTCTCCCCCTTTTATAAAATGACCAAAATGTTCATATAGTCATTTTTACCCAAACAAAAAGGCTATACTTGTTCATACATATGCCTTATCCCCGAATTTATTACTATGCAACTTTTTCTCATTATGATTATATTTTTTCTATATCCCCCCTTAACTTAAATATATGACCACATTGTTCATTCGGTCATTTTTTTATAAAATTAAAAGGATTATCTTAGTTTGACAATCCTTTTAGTAAATAAAGTTCAAATAACTCTGCAATTTTTTCTTTTTCTAGCGGTTCATGATTTTTTTCCCAATCAAAAATAAGCGATACATATAGACGAAGCATAATAAATGCTGTAATTTCTGGATCACATTTGCTAATTTCACCTTTTTCAATCGCAATCTTTAAATACGATTGAATAACAGAAACGATTTCCACATCAACTTGTTGCATAACTTCTTGTACTTCTTTCGTTCCCATATCGCGCTCTTCTTGAATTAATTTAATCATAAGCTGATGTTCTTTTCTAAATTCCAAGATGCTATATAATGCTCTATGTACATTTTCAAAAAATGAAACATCTGAATGAATTGCACTTTCTGCAACTTGCTTCATTTCTGTAATTAAATTAGAAATAATTTCACCAAATAGCTCTTCTTTATTTTTGAAAAAAGTATAAATCGTTCCTTTTCCTACATTCGCTAACTTCGCTACTTGATCCATCGTTGTTGCTTTATAGCCGAACGCTGAAAAAGACTTTGTTGCAGCTTCAATAATAGAACGTTTTCGATCTATCGCCACATTGTCACCTCCAAAAATGACCAATTGGATAATATAGTCAATCAGTACATCTTTGATATTACCACACGCTTACATTCTATACAAGTTCTCTTTTTATTATTTCCAGTATAAAA
Organism: Bacillus sp. RZ2MS9; assembly: GCF_001816185.2. NCBI lineage: Bacteria > Bacillati > Bacillota > Bacilli > Caryophanales > Bacillaceae > Bacillus > Bacillus sp. RZ2MS9. The sequence continues at coordinate 1,127,267 of NZ_CP049978.1, read as the reverse complement.
AAATTTCAGTCAAGTTATATCATACTGTCCATAGTTTATCAAAAAGTATACTTGTATGGAAAGCTAGAATATATTCGTAAATAATTGCTGACTAGATCCCACTAGAAACTTAATAAAATAGACAGTGTTCTTAAAACCAAAGTTTTAAGAACACTGTCTATTATTTTGACATAGAAAGTAATATTTTCTCCATCTCTTTCTTAGTTAGATCATCATCAATTATCTCTTCGTATATCTTTGTATCTCTTGTAAAAATATCATTTACTATGACAATTTGATAATCACTATTCTTACCTTGTGCTGGTACAAACATTTTGAGTCCTTTTAACTTACTCTCTCCTTGAGAATATTTATTATATACCATTTCTTTCCCGTCTAAACTATAACTTTCTAGATTCTCTTCTCCAGGCATCATGTAGTGTAGTGGATCCTTACCACCATTAACATTACCATCCATATACATCCTTGACTGGTAAATTGTAAAACCATATTTCCCTTTTGTATATTCTGATTTAATAACTAATTCTACATCTCTTCCAAAATATGAATCAGCCCATTCTCTCTTTAATTCATAACCTTCAGGTATATAAGTTGGCTCCTTAATTTGATACGGTACATGTTCTTTTGCTTCTTCTATAGTATATGTTAAAGACTTCTGCAATTTATCATTAAAAGGGTTTAATTTCTTCTGAATACTAGCTAATTTTTCTTGATCAGTTTTATTCAAACGTTCAAGATTAATTTCCTTTGTATCTCCATCATAATTCTCAGGCACATTTTTCTTAACCATTGCTTGTTTCTGAATTTCGCTAGCCTCTTTAAATAATTGGACATATTGCTCAAATTCTTTTTTTGTAAAATTCTTTTCTGCCAAATACAAAAGATCTGTATCTCTTTTATATGACTTTATCGACATACCCCATTCTCTACTTGCATTCTCTGGTGTACCATATACTGTTTCTATCGCTTTTTCAAATGCCGCTTTAGATTGCTTATTTTCTACAACCTTTTCCTTCTGTCTTTCATCTCCCTCGGTTATCCTTGCATTTAATAAAAATCCGCCTGCTATAGCTGCTATCGCAATCACTCCAAGTAAAGAAAGACGATACGATTTCTTTTGGAATTTTTTAATCATAATGATTCTCCTTTTTAGTGCTCGTTTATTTCTACTTAAATTTGCTAGGCTTGGTACTTGATAGGAATAGTGTTCTAAAAGGGTAATAATTGTATGACCGTATGCAATTTGTTCCTCTTTATCTATAAAAGTAAGTGCATATGCATCACAGGCTAATTCTTGATCTTCTCGCATACAAAAATAGGCGTACCAAAGAATTGGATTGAACCAATTTAATAGGATTAAACTGTACATAATCCAATTTACAGCTACATCGTTTCTCTTAATATGAGCTAACTCATGGTAAAAGACATATTGTAATTGTTGTTCATTTAATACTTTCATATGTTTTTTTGATAGTAATACTTTCGGGCGAAAGAAACTAAAAACCGTTGGACTTGCAATCTTTCCTGCAAGACGTAATGAAACTGCCTTCTTCATTTTCATAGACTGCTTACAGCGATTAAACACTGTAGTGACCTGTTCGTCCGTAATATCCGGTTGTTTCTTTATGTAAGAATATAAACGTCTATTTGTAAGAAACGTGATGGCTGCTAATATGATTACCCCAGCTAGCCACACATACAAAGCAAGTTTGTATAAAGAAAATGTAGTCTGTTTTTCCGAACTGACTTTTACTTCCGGTTCGCTAGTTTTTGTCACCATTTTAGAATTTGATTCCAATTCCACTTTTCGGTCGCTTTCTATGTTCACTATATTCTCAGTAGCCGGCATATTTTTTGGAATAACTTCCGATACGCTAGAACTATAAGAAAGTAATGAGTAAATGCTATAAGAGCTATCTGGCGACCACGGTAAAAGGAGTCTTATCATTAATACGATCCACAGCATATATTGCCACCGGGGGGTTAATTTATTTCTAAATAGAACTTTTATACATAAAATAAATCCGACTAATATGCTAGCCATAAGTGACGTTTCTATAAGCCAATCAAAAAAATGAGGAAGGTATACATTTATAAGCGTGTTTATCATTTTTATCGATCCTTCCTCTTATTCTCCTCTGTCTTCTCATCTAAAATGCGTTTTAATTCATTAATATCTTCTGAAGATAATTTCTCCTCTTTTAAGAAATTAACAAGTAATGGCTTAAACGCTGCACCGCAAAAACGTTTTAGTAAAGATTTCGTTTCCACTTGCAAATAATTATCTTGTGATACTAACGGGTAATAAGCGTACATACGCCCTTTATCTTGATGGTAAGCAACGGCTTCCTTTTGCACTAATCGATTAATTAATGTGCGGATTGTTTTCGGTTTCCAGTCCATTGCATCTTCCAGTTCTTCTATAATTTCATTAGCTGTTTGCGGAGAATTCGACCAAAGTACTTTCATAATTTCTAATTCCGCTTCAGATATTTTAGGTAATTGATTTGTCATCGTCTGTTTCACTCCTAAGTATTACATTTGTAATCTATAATCAAGATTACAAATGTAATACTTAATTGTCAACCATATTTTAGAAAAATTAATTTCAGCTAAACCTTACTTCACAACAACAAAATTCCTCTTTTTCAAATAATCAAATAAAAAAACAAGAAAATCTTTACAATTAATAGTAATATAGAAAATAGACAAGTTTATCAAAACAGTGGAGGCTTTTTCAGTCATGATGCGTGCACTTCGTTTAAATATAAAGCAAGCTTTTTGTAGTCGTATTTCTTTAATTATGATGCTTAGTGGATTCGTTCTTATTTGCATTTATCACTATTATTATGTAATTCGTTATTTAGGAAACGCAGCAAATGGTCCTATATCAACAGATTTAAAATGGATTGGATTTCGCGACAATGAAATGGATGTTTATTTATTATTAATGCCAGTTATTGCGAGTTTCCCCTTTAGTACAAGTTACAATTCGGATAAGTCCGATGGTTTTAAACCGTTTGTGAGTAAGGGGATTTCTATATTTCCTTATTCAGTAGCGAAATATATCGTTACGTTTTTTTGCGGAGGATTTCTTTATACACTTCCATTCATCTTATCGTTATTATTTTGCAAATTAACCATTCCAGACGGAACACCTACGGTTGGTTCAGGCATCATAAATGCTGATGGAATGTTCGCAAACCTATATTTTGATGCGCCTCTCACTTACATTGCTGTATATATCGGAATTAATTTTTTATTTGCAGGTTTAATGGCCCTTTTAGGACTTGCTGCATCTGTATGGTCACAAAAAGACTATATGGCAATTCTCTTTCCATTTGCAGCCGCCTCCATTCCTTACGTCCTGCTAAATACAATACTTCCTTCAATAGGCGGAGCACCTTTTCATTTATATGATCCGAAACAACCATTGCAAGGCATGTCACCATATATTTTAATGACGCAATGTGCTTTCTTCCTTTTCGTTAGCTTACTTATGTATATACAAGGAGTAAAGCGGGATAGAAAAAAATATAAAAGAAGACTACAAAAAAGAGAGCGGTGTAGAAAAGCGTTTCAAGTATAATAAAACCCTAATTTCCTTACTATATTGGAAATTAGGGTTTATTTACTATTCACTTATGGCGTACCTGCCACTCCCCATAAAATAACGACCGCTACAAAGTAAATCGCTTTAATACCTACAACTAAACATAATGAAACAATTGCATATTTACTTAATTCTCTTCTTGCACCTATTAAAGTGAAAATAACCGCCAAACTAAATGTTATATAAGAAGCTGCTGTATGTATTAAGTTATACGTAATATCTAGATTGCTTGTAAGTCCTGTTATATCAGCTACAAACTGAAGCATGATGATCGTACTAAAAAAAATTGCAAACTGATTCATTACCTTTCCATTTATTTGTAACTGCATTGTTGTCCCCCTTATTAAAAACTAAATATTCAATCAATTTTATCATTAGATTACAAAAAAAGGAATCATCTCTTTATACTATTCTATAACGATGCAAAAAAAGAACGCTTAGTCAACTAAGCGTTCCCTACTTTAAGAAGCCTTCTTCAAATCAATTTGAGCAAGTACTGGGTCGTGGTCACTTACACGTCCGTGTTCTTTCATAATGTTTGAGTTTAAGTGTACTGGGTCTACAATTGTGTGTGGTGCGATATTGTTTGTTACTAAAATATGATCTAACACTTGTGCATTTCCTTCATGAATGTACGTGTAGCGGTTCTCTTTCGGCACTGTGTTTAACATATCTTTTAAGATTGTTCCCTCTAGTGTTTTTAGTGGTTTAGAGAATTCGAAATCGTTCATATCACCTAACACAACAACTGGTGCATTTGTATTCTTTTTCTGAATTCCTTGCACGAAATAATTTACTTCTTGTGCTAACTGAATTCGTTTGTCTTCACTCTTTAATACGAGCGGCTGCACTTTTCCAAATGGCGTTGCATCTCCTAGTTTTGAGTTTAAGTGATTTGCAACGACAACAATGTTTTGTCCTTGGAACGTAAATTCTGCCGCTAGCGGTTTACGTGTACTTTCAAACAATGGATTTTCGTCTCCAATACGAACAACATTTTTATCAAGTAACTTCGGTACCGTCGCTAATTTCACGCGTGATGGATTATAGAAGAAGCCGACGCGAATATTCGCTCCTGGTGCTCCTCCATCTTGATTATTGTTTGGAGCGATTTCTACATACTCATACTTCGGTCCACGAATTTCTAGAACTGCATCAATGATACGTTTTGCGCTTAATGACGCATCTGTTGTACCGTCATTAATTGATCCGTTATTATCTTGCATTTCCTCTACACCGATAATATCTGGCATTTTTAAGTTGTATTTAATAGAATACGCTAACGCTTTTACTTTTTCATCAGTTGTTTCTTTTTTATTCGCTGAGAAGTTTTCAATGTTATATGTAGCAACCGTTAACTTATCAAGACGTGGCTGAATATTTGCCCCTACTTGCTTAAATCCACCATCCACTACAGCTGGCAGTTCTGTTATTGGCGAAATACGGAAAGAACCGTAATCATATCCTACTACCCCTGTTATATCTCCAGTAAAAGTATCTCCTACTTTTGCTACATAATCGCGAGGTACTTTTACAGAAAGGCGCTCTGGGTTTAATTGATTTTCATCTAATAGAGGTGTGCCATATTGTGTTACTATTTTATCTCCACCATTTTTTACTGTTACATATAAATTTCCGTTTTTCTGAGGTGTAATAATTTTTGGTGTTGGCATCGTAACACGCATACCTTCTATACTTTCATAGAAGTCGATTGCATCTTCATTTGGATCAAATAAACCAAATGCATCATTATCAATAATCTGATCCGGGATTTTCACACCGTTTTCCCCAAGTACAATCGGTGCTGGCAAAGATTGATCTTTTGCGATTACAGCAACGCGGCTCGCTTTAATTTCAGTCGTCGTTAAGTCTGTTTCAAATCGTTCTGCATATCCTGGTCCAACATATTCTTCTACTACTCCATCAACTTGAATAAGATCTCCTACTGCTACATTCGCATCTTTTTTATATACGTACATACCTTCTGAAGTAGCTGGATCATTATCTGGCTGATTATCTTCTATATAAAAGCCGTTTTTATCAAGCGCTGTGACAACGCCTTCCACATTGTTTACTTTCTTCCCGTTGTAAGGAGACATATGTGATTTCCCTTGAATGTCATGAATACGAACCTGTTCATTATTTACGATAATAAATGAAAATGTCGAAATTGCTGAAGGAGTAAGTCCTTCTTTTTCTGCGATTGCTTTCACTACACTATTTTCATTCACTATAATTTGTCCATTATAACGAACACTTTTATTAGTAGGATTAGAGCCATCTAACGTATAGTAAATTGTTGCACCTTCTGTATTCGTCGTTAATGTTACCGCTGTTCCTTTAGCAACTTCTCCGCCGTTCGGTGAAGCTACTACATCGCTAACACGGTTTTGTCCTTCACCTTGAAACTTATAAGCTGTTACTGATTTTAGACCTGGGTTACTAAAATATAATTCAAGAGTCCCAGTCAAACTAACTTTCTTCCCGATATTTTCAGGGTGATCTTTTACATTCACTGCCGTTCTCACATCACCTTTCGGTAACTGAACGGGCATGATTTTGTCTGGATTCGTTTCGTTTGGTGAACCTGCAATTGCTACGTTTGTATCATCAAACTTAGCTGGATCCTTCGTATATTTAGAAGAACTTTGCGTATATCCAACAATATATCCTTCCACAATCCCCTTCGTTTTCCCTTGCTGCTTAAATACTTGAATTGCTTTTTCTACTGACATAGAAGCAGTTTCTTCTGCTTGCGCTAAAGTTCCAGTAAATGAAAGCAATAGCAAGAATGATAAAAAGACACTTAACAAATTCTTCACAGCCATTTTCCTCTCTCTATTTCATATTTTCTCAGCATTTCTATCATAACAAATGATTCGTTATATAGAACTATTTTTCGACAAATTTTACAAAAGATTTATTTAATTTACAAGCTTTCAAACTATAATACAAAATAATAATTTTACACCTTCTACAAATACACTCTATAATGTTAGAGAGAGAAAACAGAAAATATCGACATTTAATTGGCATGTAAAATGGATTCATTTGAATAGGAGTGATTGGATGGAAGTGCAAACAGAAACATACCGCGCAGCTATGAATGGAACATTAGAACGTCATTTTTCAGATATGATTGCCGTTATACCAACTAGAATTACAATTGAGCAGTTAAAACAGCGACTAGAAACGATCGCTACTAAAGTTGATGATTTAAAAATTGTTTATAGTGATGAGACAAGCCTTATTGTTGAATTACATATGGGTGAAACAGTCATACCGTATGAACTGCATATTGATGAACCGAACGATCCAGAAGGATATAAAATGTACAATAGACAAGATGCTACAATCGTAGATCGTAATTTTGAAGATGCAGCTTTCGGCACTGAAATTTTCACTCGTACGCTATTTGTAGGCGATGTACTGGACTGCTTTTTCCAGCAGTTACAGTTCTTATGGAATCTCGCCCCAGATTTGTTATTTGTAATCGATTCAAGTGCAGCAATGAAAGTGATATCTAGAAGCTATATTGAATATCACGTTGAAAATGAATTATTACCTGACATTCCTGACTTATACGTTATTCATTCCGTTTATGAAGACGATAAAGGCGGTGAGCCTACGCAATATTGGTTTCATACACATGGTCTTTTAAGAGCAGGCGTAACTGAAATAGAGTTAATTATTCCAAATCGCATTTCTTCCTACTACGGCATTAGCGATCTCTTTCAAACATTTGCTAATAATGCCGTTGAGAATGGACAAGTCCCTATGAATGAGCCTATCGTTATCGCGCATAGTCAGCAAGGTTCTATACATACAGTCGCTGTTCCGTGGGAAAAAGGATTATCTTATATAGGGCATAAAACGAGTATGGACCAATTATCTTCAATCGAGGATGAAGAAGTGAAACTACAACCAATAGATGCACAAAATACATTCTTAGGCGGAATGGATGCCCGAGATGAATACCATCAATCTCCATCCGTTCTCTTATTCAAATTTAATACTTCAGAAGAATATATTGAAAGTTTTTTCAAAGAACACGAGGAAGCTACAGGGCTCATGTTCTATAAAACAAATAGTGAAACCGATCGTATGGCTTACAATGCGAAAAATACTTTTGGGTATTTCAGCAACATTTTTCACATTGAACAATCAAATGAAGATTTTCGTTTCCTTGCTAAGTTTGGTGTCTCCTACGAAGAAGGAAAAAGTGAACATATGTGGTTTGAAATGCAAAACATTACGGAAGATTTCATTCAAGGAATACTCATTAATGAACCATATTTCATAGAAGATATGAGTGAAGGAAATAGTTATCATTTAGATTTTGATAACTTAACAGAGTGGGTTATTTATGCAGGAGATGCTGTTATAAAGCCAAATAACTTATATATGTTTATTGGCGAATAAGTATTTTATATAATAAACGAAACGCCTTCAATATGATTGAAGGCGTTTCTTATAATTTATTGTGCGATTAATTCAGCATCTATTACTTTCTCCAAATGAGATAATACACGCTTTGCAGCTTCCTCACCTTGATTCATACAGTCTGGAAGTCCAGCGCCAGCATAGGAGCTACCTGCCAAGTATATACCTGGCAACTCTTTCTCCATAAATGTTGTGAGCTGTTTCATTCGCTCGTTATGGCCTACTGTATATTGAGGCATCGCTTCTTTCCAGCGACTTACGATTGTAAACTCTGGATCCTCTGTAATGTCCATCGTCTTTCGTAAATCTTCTAGTACGAGCTGAACGAGTTCTTCTTCAGTTTGTTCTACAACCGCTTCATCACCAGCACGTCCAACGTAACAGCGAAGGAGTGTTTTTCCTTCTGGCGTTGTATGAGGCCATTTTTTATGCGTCCACGTACATGCTGTAATGGTGTAATCGCTATTTCGTGATACGACAAATCCTGTACCATTAATATCACGCTGGATTGCAGACTTTTGGAAAGCAAGTGCCACATTCGCAACGGATGTGGATGGAATATTACGGAAGAAACGAAACTGCTTGTACTGAGCAAACATGGACGGCAATACTTTATGCGAAGTTGCCACTACGATGGCGTCCGCTTCTATTTCTTTTCCGTTACTAAGAGTAATTGTATAACCATCACCCTGTTTTGCAACTTTTTCAATGCGAGTTCCCTTTATTATCGTACCTTCATGCATCTTTACTTCGAGAGATTTTACGATAGATTCTAAACCTGTTTTCACTGTTTGGAACATTCCCTTTTTCGGTTCAGCTTTCTCTTCTTTCGGAGCGAGCGTACGCATACCGAGTGAAATACTGCGATGTTCCTGCTCAATCTGATACATTTGCGGGAATGTTGACATTAAGCTCATTTGATCAATATCCCCTGCATAAATACCCGATAGTAACGGTTCTATTAAGTTTTCAACCACTTCGTTTCCAAGACGATGTCTGAAAAATTGTCCGAGTGATTGGTCAGATACTGGCTTTGACCTCGGCATTAATAGATCAAAACCAGCTCTTAGTTTACCAATTGGGGAGAACAGCCCGGAAAATAGAAACGGCGTAATTTGCGTTGGAATTCCCATCATTGATCCAGTCGGCATTTTATGTAACCGATTGTTTACGAGGATAAATGATTGACCAGCTTGATTATTTACAAGTTCATCGCCGAGACCCAATTCTTTCACTAATCTAGCTGCACTTTCTTTTCGTGCTAAGAAAGAATCCGGTCCGCGCTCAATTGTAAACCCATCTTTTCGAACGGTTTGAATTTTTCCGCCAAGTTTACCCGATGCTTCTATAAGTAATGTATCAATCGGCAAGTTTTTTTCATGAATATTTTTTTGTAAGTTATACATTGCTGTTAATCCAGTAATACCTCCGCCGACGATCACAACTTTTTTCCTCAAGCAGGCTCCCCCTTTCTTCTTACAGTACAGATTCTTTTTTCTTTAATACAACATCTGTTAAACAATCAATAAATGCGTCCGATGCATTTGGCATTTCTGGACGATAATATTTCGCACCAATTTCATCCGTTACAACTTTACACTCAAAGTCGTTGTCATATAAAACTTCTAAATGTTCCGCAACAAATCCAACTGGTGCATATACGAATGAAGTATAACCGTGCTTTTCATTTAGTTCTCTCGTTAAATCTTGTACATCTGGACCAATCCAAGGATCTGGTGTGTTTCCTGCACTTTGCCAGCCTACTGCATAGTTTGCTACTTCAGCTCCGCGCGCGATATAATCCGCTGTTTCATTTAATTGATCTGGATATGGATCGCCCATTGCAATAATTTTCTCTGGTAAGCTATGTGCAGATACGATTAATACTGCTTTTTCACGCTCTGCATCTGACATACCGTTATATATGCCTTTCACTGCATCAACCCAGTACTGGATGAATTTTGGCTCTTTATACCAGCTATCAATGCCGTGAATTGTTAAGTTTCCAAGTTTCTCAGCTTCTTCTTGTGCTCGTCCAACGTATGATTTCACGCTAAACGTAGAATAGTGAGGTGCAAGAACAAGTGCGATTGCATCTTGTATTCCGTCGTTATGCATATCTTTCACCGCATCTTCAATAAACGGTTCAATATGTTTTAAGCCAAGATACATATGGTACTCTACTTCATCTTGTACTTCATTTAAACGCTGTTCTAACTTCTTAGCTTGCTCTAATGTAATAGTAGCTAAAGGAGAAATACCACCAATTGCACGGTAACGCTCTGTTAAATCTTCCAGCATTTCAGGACTTGGCTTTCTTCCTCTGCGAATATGTGTATAGTAACGTTCAATATCTTCTTCTTTATATGGCGTTCCGTATGCCATTACAAGCAAACCAATTTTCTTTTTCATACAGCAATTCTCCTTTACTTCGCTAACTGCCCTTTAGAGTATTCATGAATAAATGTAGTTAAACGTTTTAATGTATCCGGATTTACTTCTGGGAATACACCGTGACCTAAGTTAAAGATGTAACCCGGCTGTTTCATCCCTTGATCTAAAATACCTTTTACATGTTCTTCAATAACAGACCATGGTGCAAGTAAGAATGAAGGGTCCATATTACCTTGTACCGCCTTATGAACGCCACGTGCACGTGCTTCTTCAATCGGTAAGCGCCAGTCTAAGCCGACTACATCAAGCGGTAAGTCGTGCCACTCATTCACTAAGTGTGCAGCTCCTACGCCGTGCATAATCATCGGTACACCCATCTTACGAACTTCTGCAAAAATACGCTCCATTGCTGGTTTAATAAATACGCGATAATCTGCTACATTTACTGTTCCAACCCAAGAATCGAAAATTTGAACTGCTTTTGCTCCTGCGTTTATTTGCGCTTTTAAATATGTAATAACCATATCTGCTAGTTTATCCATTAAAGCAAACCAAGCTTTTGGCTCTGCATACATGAACGCTTTCGTATTATGGTAGTTACGAGATGGACCGCCTTCAATCATATAGCTCGCTAATGTAAATGGAGCTCCTGAAAAACCGATTAACGGTACGTCTAACATTTCTGTCGTTAATAAACGAATTGTATCTAGTATGTACGGTACGTCATCTTCTGGATTGATTTCCCCTAGTTTTTCTACGTCTTGTAAAGAACGGATTGGATTATCAATAACTGGGCCAATACCTGATTTAATTTCTACATCCACACCAATTGCAGGTAGTGGTGACATAATATCTTTATAAAGAATTGCTGCGTCTACGTTATATTGATCAACCGGCAATTTTGTAACGTAAGCACATAACTCTGGATTATGTGTAATTTCAAATAAAGAATACTTTTCTTTAATCTTTCTATATTCCGGCTGTGAACGACCTGCTTGACGCATATACCATGCTGGTACATAATCGGTACGTTCCCCCCTACATGCTTTTAAAAATGTCTCATTTATAGTTCTTACCAAGACCCTTGCTCCCTTCCTTACCAATGCTTCGAATACGTTCGATATTTATCTTTTTTTACTATACAGCTTGTAAAAACAAAATGCATAATATTATGTACGTTGTTCATTAAATTGACACAAACATTCGTAAAAACGCTTACTATTTTCACAACATTCTTATTATAACACAGAGAAAAACTATGGTTTAGCTACTTTTGACTTTTCTCCTTCACGATTCGTTTGTGTATTATATGGTACAACGTAAAAGCTCGGTTTTGAAAATATGTTAACGAACTTTTCCTCATATTCCCCAGCACCATTTACAGTGCTAACATGTGTATGAATTCCGTTCTCCACTCTATAAATTCGGTACATAATTCTGTTATCTGGAAGTGGTTTCCAACTTAATTTTGCTTTAAATAAACCGAAAGGGCTAAATGATAGTTTCATTTTTACATCTTCAATTTTGCGCAGTCGAATCGGAGCGCCGATTGTTTCCACACCTTCAGGCTTCATAAACTTCTCTTTATGTTCTACATTAGCCTTCGTTAAAATTTTCTTAAACAATTTTGTCGCAGATGCACTTTCTCCTTGCAACTGATGCTCCTTATCCGTACGGTCATAACCAATCCAAACAGCGCCTACTAAGTTAGGTGTATAGCCGACGAACCACATATCTCTTGCTCCCTTATCGTCATTTGGCAATGAAGTTGTACCCGTTTTTCCAGCTAACGCACCGTTATATACACCAGCTCTCGCTGTTCCTTCCTTCACAACTCCTTCTAACATTTTCGTCATATACCATGCTGTCTGCTTCGAGAAGATTTTCGTCTCTACTTTTGGAGATTCCCCAATGACTGCACCGTGTCTATTTAATACTTTATCAATAACGTGCGGCTCAATAATATTTCCATTTGCTAAAAATGAACGATACATTTTTACAAGATCAAATGTTGAAACGCCATTTTTTAGTCCCCCAAGCGCTGTACTTAAACCAGCATCTGCAATATGGACATTTCCTTTTTCTAAATATTGCTTTCCTTCTTCTACCCCTAACTCATTTAATAAAGAAACTGCCGGTACGTTTGCCGACTCTAAAATCGCATCATACATCGTCATTTCTTTTGAATACTCATGATTATAATTTCGAGGTTCATACCCTTCAAAAGAATTTCTTTCATTTGTTAATAAAGAATACGGATTATACTTTTTCGTTTCTAGTGCTGGTGCATAAACGATAAGTGGTTTTAAAACAGATCCGGGCTGCCTTTTGGCAAAAACACGATTAAATCCTCTCGGGACGTACTTTCTTCCCCCAATCGCCGCTTTAATCCCTCCCGTACGATTATCCATTAATAAGAAAGCACCTTGCGCCCCTTCTTCTTTCCCAGGAAAATTCCTTGCATCTTGAAACTGGTTATATGCTACCTTTTGAATCTTTTCATCCATAGGTACGACAAACGTATATCCTCCGCGAAGTACTTCTTGATGAGACAACCCGTATAAACGAGCGGCTTCATCTATGACCATATCAATATACGGCATATATGCAAGCTCATTCTCATCTAAATTTTTATATAGAGCAATTGTCTTCCCTTGATAACGAACGCTTTCTTCTGCAGTCAAATAGCCTTGTTTATGCATAAGTGACAATACTAGATCGCGGCGTTCCTTACTCTTCTCTGCAGAATAGTACGGTGAATATCCGTTTGGTGACTTCGGAAGGCCTGCAAGCATTGCCCCTTCCTCTACTGTTAAATCCTCAACATTTTTATTAAAATACAACTTTGCTGCCGCTTGAATACCGTAAGCCCCATGACCAAAATAAATATGATTCATATACATTTCAAGAATTTGTTGCTTCGTATATTTTTGCTCTAATTGAAGAGAAATTGCGACTTCCTTCAATTTGCGCGTAAATGTTTTTTCACGAGTTAAAAAGACGTTTTTAGCGAGTTGCTGCGTAATGGTACTACCACCCTCTACCTTCTCTCTAGCTAACGTATCTTTATAAAGAGCACGGAATATAGACGGATAATCAATCCCTTGATGCTCATAAAAACGAGAATCTTCCACCGCAACAAACGCCTGCTGCACATACTTCGGAATTTGCTCGATCGGTACGAGGTCTCTATTTTCTACGTATAATTTCGTAATTTCTTTCCCTTTCTGGTCAACGATACGTGATGAAGAGTGGAAAACGAGCTGCTTTTCATCCATCATATAGCCACCAGCTAACACGATAAGTTTATAGAGTACAATCGCTACTACGAACGTTGCGACGCCGCCTAATAAAGTCCACTTTACTTTCTTCATACATCGTCCTTCTTTCCAAATGATGGTACATTTATTATTTGAAAAAGAAGTATCTTTATGTATATAATCTTCGAAGTTTTTTAAGAGAGTTGATATAATAGAAACAAACTAGTAAGGGGGCATTAAAATGAAGGCTATTATTTCATACGAAACACCTCTAGAACAAGCACATTTCACTGCAAAAAATGATGAAAAAAATATGTTTTATAAAGAAAATACAGAAGAATCTGTAGAAGGTTCACTTCAGTATGACGTACTAGATGCTGTCGGCGAATTCAAAGGACAACCTGGCTATATCGTTTGTAACAACATTTCTGTAACAGACGAAGGTCGCCCTGTATTTGAAAACCGCTTTAAAAACCGCGCAGGCCTTATCGAAAACGAACCAGGATTCCAAGCGATCCGTGTTCTACGCCCATTAAGTAACGATACATATGTCATCTTAACGATGTGGGAAACAGAGCAAAACTTTAAAGACTGGACAGAATCACGTTCATTCGAAAACGCTCATAAAAAACGTCCCACGCAAGTAGAAGGAAAACCTCAGGCTCAAGCGCATCCACATGCGGAACAGCAAAAGAGTATTTTCTCTCGCCCTTCTTTTGTGACTACTTTTGATGTGTTAGTTTAATTAAAAATTAATACAACACTAGCAGTACGTGAAATTATATTAACGATTTTCCGAATATATCTATCACATCTTGAAATATATCAACGATTTTCCGAATATATCTATCACATCTTGAAATATATCAACGATTTTCCGAATATATCTATCATATCTTGAAATATATCAACGATTCGACTAAAGATATCAATTTAATGACAAAAAGGAAACACCATTACACACCGGTGTTTCCTTTTTCTTTGTACCAATTATATATACGAAGTGAATCTTTTTTTCTCATATGCTTTACTTCATAACCCCGCCCAGCTACCGCTACAAGAGTTGTACATAATTCATCCTTTCTTTGAAAATACGATTGATTATAACCTACTGCTTGAACATGTCTTCTTCGCATTATTCCTGTATATTTCGAAAAATTACGATATACAACCGTTAGTTGATTTTCTCTTAATTCATAACCGCCACTTTTATATCTAGCATACGCAAGTAACGAAAACACGATAAATAACGGTAAAATAAAAAATAACGCAATATATTGTTTTAAATATATACTTACGCTAACAATTAGAACTGTGAGTATGATACTTATTAACCAGCCCATAATGAAATAACGACGCAACGCTGTTTTTGGTAAGTGAGCGATCTCCGCTTCAATTTCATAAGGTAACTCTAAATATGTGAGCAGGTGCTGTACATCTTTTTTCTTCATAAAAGGATGCAGCATCACTTCATTACTTGCTGCTCCAATACTGTGAATTGCTTCCACTTCAACAGCGCAATAACCAAATGGCTGGCGAAGCATACATTCTTTTACAGTAATCGCTTGAATTCGGTGCAATTTTAAGACAAACTCTTTCTTTTCAAATAACCCTTGAACGATACGAATTTCTTCCCCTTTTCGCTCAATTTTAAAGTTTGCATATTTCAACACATATCCAGCCGTGGAAATAATCCATGAAATTGCCATTAAAATTAATGCTATTACAATTAGTTTATAAACACCGTTTCCCATCACATACGCTTCTACTTTACTTGTGAATCCTTCAGGAAGAACAAAATCAAACTTTGTGTAAAGAAGTACCAGTCCAGAAAACACTAGTCCGAACCGACCAGATGTAATCGCTGCTGCTAAAACCTCTTTCGCTGTTAACTGATAAACCGTCTTGCTTTCTTCCTCTTCTATTTCTTCTTTTACAGTAGTTTCTTTCTTATGTAATAAAGAGATTAAATGTTTTGCCTCGTCTTCTTTAATACCAGCCAACATCACTTCTGGTTCACTACCACCACCCGCTACTTCTATATTTAACTTCATAAGCCCAAGCATCTGATAAATGACATTAGAAGACGTACTAACATTTTGCACACGTTCTTTATTTAAATAACTTTCCTTCTTTACAAAAACACCGTGCTTTATATGTAAAATATTATTCTCAATCCAGTACACTTTAAAATACCATTTAATTGCTGAAAAAATAGCCATGATGAATAAAACAACCAGAAGGAAAAGATAAAATAAATACCAAGGTTCCACTTGTTCATCAGGTTTAAATAAAACAAGAATAATAAGTGGCAACAAACTCGCAACTCTAATACCTAACAATATCGTAATCGGATGTTGCCTCTTATACATCCTTATCACTCACTTTCGCAAGTTCTCCAATTTGTCTTTTTAGCTGTTCTGCTTCTTCTTTCGTTAAACCTGGAATACTATGAGAAGTTGCGGCTGTTGAAATGTGTAATTCTGCTAAATTATACTTTCTCATGATCGGCCCTTGCTCAATCGTTACGTGCTGCACACGGATCATCGGAATAAGTACGCGTTTTACAACGAACATTCCCTTTTGAATCTCAATCTCTTCTTCATTTAATCTGTAACTATAATAGCGCTGACGTAAATTTGGAAACACAAAATAATCAAGTGGAATAAATGTAATAGCTCCTGTTACTAATAGTCCAAACAACCAGCCCCACCAGTTAAAGTTAATCATAAAAAAGAAATACGCAATTACGACTGTTAGTATAACTGCCGTCCCAATTAAAGCGTGAATTCGCCACACTTTCAGCATATTAGAATGAATCTCCCTTTCTAACGGCTGCATCTCATCACTCCAATTCTATAAATTTATTACTTATATATTATCAAAAAATAAGATTTCATATACATTTTTGTAAATTTATAGTCAAATAAAAATATATGAATCAAAAGCATATTAAAGAAACACACACCTCAGTGTTGAAAATTATGTATTATAAATATGAATTATATTGAACTAAAATAAACCTTACATGATTCATGTAAGGTTTATCGTTTTATACACAATATATTTCATTATTGTTGAGATATACTAGCATCGCTTTCAATTCGCTTTTCTTTTTGGCTCAGTTTTTTATCTTTAGATTTTTTTAACGTTAAAGTCATACCAATAAAAATAAAAAGAATTCCTGTTATTTGCATTAAAGTTGGACGGAATCCAGTAAGTACAGTATCTAATAATATTGCCACTGCCGGATCCAAAAAAACTAATATTGAGATTGTTTTTGTAGATAAATAGCGTAAACTATCAAAAAACAGATAATATACTATCCCTGTGTGAATAAAACCAGTAGCTATAATATATGTCCAATTACTTTGAGTGAGGCCACTAAAAGCATCTAAATCTATAAATGGTATTAAAAGAAATATCCCCAAGAATGTTTGTAAAAATGTCATTGCATACGCACTCATTTTGTTAATCCCTTTACCAAATAAAGTTGTAAATGCATAAAAGAGAGCTGCTAGAAATCCCCATATCATACCTGAAGACATTAATGAACCGACAGAGAAACTTCCATCGATACCAGCAATTAATAAAGCTCCTGCAAAACACACAATTATTGAAATGATAGATATGAATGTTAATTTTTCTTTAAAGACGATACTTCCAATTAACAGTACAATTACTGGTGCAAGATGATAAACCGAGATAGCAATTGTAACTGACATATTTTCAAAGGCTTTAAATAAGAAAACCCAATTAAATACTAAGAAAAAGCCACATATTAAAACTTGAATAACTTCTTTTCGTTCCCATTTATCTTGTTTATATTGCCCTGTAAGCAACCAGCATACACTTAAAAATATTGTCGCAAAAATACACCTTACAAACACTAATTCAAACGAAGGTAAGTTTGTTTGAACTGAAAAAAATCCAACTGATCCAAAGATAACCATTGATGCTATCATCTTTAAAGCCGGTACCGTTTTCTCTTGCTTAAAACTTTTTTGAAGCAAATTAATCCCCCTCCAATAAAAACTCGGTTTATAGTGAGAAAAACACCAGCCTAAAAAAGGACAGGTGCTTTTCCTCAAAAACACTCAATTATAAATTTTTCCCAGCAGTCCAACCACCATCAATTACAAAATTAGAACCAGTAATAAAGCGGGCCTGATCAGAAATCAAGTACTCAATACATGAAACAATATCCTGCGGCAACCCCCAAGTATCTAAAGATTGATTACTTTTTATCATAGACATCAAGGCTGTATTACTAAAGTATCCTTCTGTAAGTTCAGTTCTAATAACACCGGGAGAAATGCTATTCACCCTTATATTTTGCTTTCCAAATTCCATAGCCATCTGTTTAGTCAATCCGATTAAAGCATGCTTTGATGCAACATAAGCAGCTCGCTCTGGTTCAGCCATTAATCCAGAAACCGATGCTATATTCACAATACAACCTTTTATTTTCGATTCACACCATCGCTTAGCTACTTCCCTAGAAAGGATAAATGGGGCTACTAAATTTACATCAATTACTTTTTTAAACATATCATCGGATAAATGTAAAACAGGTGTTATCTCTCGAATACCAGCTGCATTTATTAATATATCAGGAGAAAGCTTTTCTAAATCTAATTGAGTAAAAAGATTATGAATCGCTTCGCTATTACTTAAATCAATTTGCACTACTTTCAAAGGCATATCTGTTTTCATATAATCTATTAAATTATTATTATTAATATCAAGCGCTATTACATGAAATGATTTTTCTAAAAAGTATTTTATACAAGCATGACCTATACCGCTATTGGCTCCAGAAATCATAATTATTTTATTCTCTCTCATTTTGTCTCCTTATAAGAAAATGTTACTAATAAAATATCACGAAAAGCCTCCGTACTACATTCTGTTCCAAGTGGCGTTACGGCATGGAAGACCTTTTGTCCAAATACTAAAGTTTCTAAAGGCTCCTTCAAACTTATAAACTGATTAATTTCCCGAGGAGAATTAGCTATTAAATTATCTCCACCAATAGCTGTATTACTTAAATTCATAAGGTGTAAAAACACTACTGGTTCATCATCTTTATGTAACCAAATAGGTGAACTAAAAGATGGTCTTTCTTTAGTAGCTTTATATCTTACTTGATGTAAACCTATAATTAAGTCTTTACTTGTATCTATTATATTTGTTTTAAATGCAAATTCAGTATCGAAGCGCACGATATTTTGAATTAAAGGATTACATAAAAAGCTATCATTTATGCTATTGAACTGTCTAACTTTCCCGCCATCGTCATAGTTATATTCTTTAGATTGGAAGTAATCATTACTATTATCTAAAATATAATCTGGTGAATCAACATACTTTATATACCTTGAATAAGATCTAGCACGACATTCACCGTATGCATCATCTTCCAAATTATAATAATCTAACTGTGCTTGTGTTAATAGACGATGATTCTCTTCCTCTTGTAAAAAGATTTCATTTGAAATCTCAAGGAATCCTTTAGATTCAAATTCATGTACCTTTTCTTCTATGCTAAAGCCACTCATTTTACTAAGAACAAACGTCATTATAAAAACCTCCACACTATTGTATTTTTCTATCTCACCCTATGTTAGAAATGCAATAAGTAACCGAGATTCTTGCTTAATAAAATTAAAAATTATGATATTCAATTAATACACCAAATGAAATATACGTAATTCATTAAAATTATTTATTAAGCAACATTATATATCCTTTCGGGTATTTTTTCTAATTATCTGAAGATTTATCAACATTAGTCTTAATATTCAAAAATAAAGAAATAGATTTTTCAGAAAGATAAAACTGCGCGTATTGCAATTATTTATGTATATAACTTTTTTAAAAATTATATTTTAAATATAGCTAGTTTTTTATAAATTTTTTGATATAATTACATACGGGAAAAGGGAAGAACTTTGTCTTCCCTTGTGTTTTTATTTGCATCTAGTACTTTTGCTAGATGCTTTTTTTTATGCTAAAAAGGGTATCCTCAAATACTTTGAGGATACCTTTTCCATCAATTAGTGCAGTTCAATAATTGTACCATCTTCGAATACTTTGAATACTCCAGTAAATCCTGGTCCAGCTGCGCCTTCTATTTTATATGTCGTACGCACTCTAATTTGATAATATTTCTTTCCATTCTCCACTTGCGTATTCTCTAGCGTGTAATCATAGTCTTCTTTATATTCATTTTTAATATATTCTTTAGCTTTCTCAAAAGTAAATGCATTTTGTTTTTTTTCTGTCTCAGTTTTTTGATTTTTTTCTGCCTCTACCTTCTGATTCTTTTCTGTCTCAGTTTTTTGATTTTTTTCTGCCTCTACCTTCTGATTCTTTTCAGTCGCTAGCTTTTGATTTTTTTCTGTCTCTGCTTTTTGATTCTTTTCTGTTGCTACCTTTTGAGTCGTTACTGCAGTGGTTTTTTGTGCCTTCGTTGGTGATTCACTTTTTGCATTTTTTTCTTCTTCATTAATTTTAGTAACTAATCCTACCGCTTTTTTATTATATTCTTCAAGTTTCTTGTTATCTTTTGTTTCTGCAACTAGCTTATTTAATATCTCTCTTGCTTCTGCATAATTTTTCTTACTTATTAACTCTTCACTTTTCGTCAGTTGCTCGCTATACTTCTTTTTTTGTTCTAAGATGGCTAGTAATGCTGTCCGTTCTTCCTTCGCTTGTTTTATAAGCGTAGTATTTCCATTCTTCATGTTCTCTACTTTTTCAAATGACTTGATTGATTCTTCTATCTTTGTTTCTTCTTTTAACTTCACAGCTTCAATCATTGCTTTCGTTTGTTCTACAAGAACTTTTGCATCTGAATCATCTTTTTTCTCATCTAGCGCTTGTTCAAATGATGATAAGGCATTTTTATATTCTTTATTCGTTAACGCGGTCTTTCCTTCATCCATTGCTTTTTCAAAATTACCATTACTACATCCAGCTAACATTAAAAACGTAAGTCCAATTACCATTAATAACTTTTTCATTTTCTCTCCTCCTATATATCCCTAAAATAATAACAGCATATGTATAAAAGTCTGTGTAGTAATTAGACTGAAAGTAAATATGTACTACGTTGTGTGTGGGAAAGGAATTATATTTCATTTACTATCATTACTTAAAACTCCTAAATAGTTGGTTTTCTTCTTCTTTTAAGACAGAAAGGAGTTTTAATAATGTGCGTAAATCTCTCACCAGGCTCTTTACTACACACACTCTTATACACATAGAAAAACTATTTTTAGGTTGCTATTTTTTTAACTTTACATATTCTCGGTTGATTGATACGAACCTCATTTTGTAACATAACGAAAGAAAAAAGAAAACAAACCGTAACATAAGTTACCGTTTGTAACATTACTGTAATATAAATGTAACATAAGAATTTTGAACATACAATAGTTTTTTTACATTATTTTCCCTTATCTACATTTTAAGGTGCTACTACAGTGCTAAAACGATTTTCATCTCCCACCTGTTATTGGACTATCATCCTTTGAGTACTTTAGGAAATAGACTTCTTTCCTAAAGTACTCAAATTAATTACAAAGATAACTCTTTTTTCATCCAAACATTACGAAGACCTTTAATCTTTTACTTTCACATTAAATATATATAGCTAACTTTTTTGATATAGTCACATTAAGAAAATAGGGCAAACTTTGTATTCCTTTTTGTTTTTATTTGTATCGAGTTCTTTTGCTAAATACTTTTTTATTTGACATAAAAAAGGTATCCTCAATTACTTTGAGGATACCTTTTCACCTTTATTATCTCTGCTGTTTTCTACCTAATATTAGTAATCCAAAACTCATCATTACAAGAAGTGCTCCCATATATGGTTCCACAGGCATTTTCTGCCCTGTCTTCGGTAATTCTTTTTCAAGTTTCTCTGGATTCGGTGTTCCAGGCTTTTCTGGATCTGGTGTTCCAGGCTTTTCTGGATCTGGTGTTCCAGGCTTTTCTGGATTTGGTGTTCCAGGTTTTTCTGGATCTGGTGTTCCAGGTTTTTCTGGATCTGGTGTTTCTGGGCCTGGTGGCGCTAAATGATTCAATTTGTTTAATACTTCTAATTGAACTGCATTTATCATTCCATTTGTAATTTCAAATGGAATTGGATTAGTTAATTTTTCATATCCTTTTGGTGCTTCTACTTCTACTAGTGTGTAGTTACCTACAGATAGATCTGTGATTTTTGCCTTTCCATCTTTATCTGTTGTTACTTTCACTACTACTTTTCCCTTTTCATCATGAACCTCAAACACAGCTCCTGATAAGACTTCCTTGCTTTCAGCGGCCATTTTTGTAATCTCCACTGAACCTTTGTCTAACTGTTCATTCTCTACTTGCAATGATAAGACTTTCGTCATACCTTTTGTAATTTCGAATGAAACTGGCTTTTCTAGTGGTTTGTAGCCTGCTGGTGTTTCTACTTCTACTAACTCATACTTTCCAATAGATAAATCTGAAATGTCTGCTTTTCCTTCTTTATCCGTTGTTACTTTCGCAACTACTTTGCCTTTTGAGTCACGTACTTCAAATACAACATTTTCTAATGGTGCTTTACTGTCTTTATCTATTTTTGTGATTTCTACATTCCCCGTATCTACCATTTCATTTTCTACAGTGAACGCTAAAGATTTTGTCATACCTTTTGTAATTTCAAATAGTACAGGCTTTTCTAATTTTTTGTAGCCTGGTAAACTCTCTACTTCTACTAACTTGTACTTTCCTACTGATAAATCTGCAACTGTTGCTTTTCCAGCTTTATCTGTCGTTACTTTCGTTACTCCCTTGCCTTTGTCGTCTTGAACTTCAAAGACTACACCTGCTAACGGTGCCTTATTATCTTTATCTATTTTTGTAATTTCTACATTTCCCGTATCTACCATTTCATTTTCTATTTTTAATGATAGAACTTCTGTCATACCCTTTTTAATTTCAAACGGTACTGGTTCTGTTAATTGTTTGTAGCCTGGTAAGCTTTCTTTCTCTACTAATTTGTACTTTCCTACAGATAAGTCTGAGATTTTTGCTTTACCATTTTTATCTGTCTTTACTTCCGTTACTACTTTTCCTTGTTCGTCTTGTACTTCGAAGACTACGTCTTCTAATACTTTTTGACTATCTTTATCTACTTTTGTGATTTCTACTGAGCCTTTGTCTACTAGTTCATTCTCTACTTTTAGTGATAAGACTTCTGTCATACCTTTTTTGATTTCAAATGATACTGGTTTCGCTAGTTTTTTATATCCTGGTAAGCTCTCTACCTCTACTAGCTTATATTTTCCTACTGATAAATCAGCAATCTTTGCTTTTCCTTCTTTATCTGTCGTTACTTTTGTTACTACTTTGCCTTTTTCATCTTGTACTTCGAAGACTACACCTGCTAATGCTTTTTGACTATCTTTATCTACTTTTGTAATCTCTACTGAGCCTTTGTCTAACTGTTCATTCTCTACTTTTAATGATAAGACTTCTGTCATACCTTTTTTGATTTCGAATGATACTGGCTCTGTTAGTTTTTTGTAACCTGGTAAGCTTTTTTTCTCTACTAATTTGTACTTTCCTACAGATAAGTCTGAGATTTTTGCTTTCCCTTCTTTATCTGTCGTTACTTCTGTTACTACTTTGCCTTGTACGTCTTGTACTTCGAAGACTACGCCTTCTAATACTTTTTGACTCTCTTTATCTACTTTTGTGATTTCTACATTTCCCTTGTCTAACATTTCGTTTTCTACTGTTAAAGCAAGAGATTTTGTCATGCCTTTTTCAATTTGGAAAGTAATCGGATCTACTAATTGTTTATATCCTTTTGGTGCTTTTACTTCTACTAACTTGTATGTGCCGACTGATAAATTAGTAACTTGTACTTGTCCTTTTTTATCTGTCGTTATTTTAGCGACTACTTGCCCTGCTTCATCTTGAATTTCAAAGACTGCATCAGCTAAAGCATCTTTATTTTCTTTATCTACTTTTGTAATTTCTACATTTCCTGTATCCACTAATTCATTTTCTACTGTTAGCTTTAGCGCTGTTACTCTCCCCTTTTCAATTTCAAATGAAATTGGCTTTTCTAGTGGTTTGTATCCTGCCGGTGTTTCTACTTCTACCAACTCATACTTCCCGATAGATAAATCTGAAACGTTTGCTTTTCCTTCTTTATCCGTTGTTACTTTCGCAACTATTTTTCCTTTTAAATCACGTACTTCAAATACAACATTTTCTAATGGTGCTTTACTATCTTTATCTATTTTTGTTATCTCGACATTCCCTGTATCCACCATTTCATTTTCTACTTTTAATGATAGGACTTCAGTCATGCCTTTTTTGATTTCAAATGATATTGGTTTTTCTAATTTTTTATAACCAGGTAAACTTTCTACCTCTACTAATTCATACTTTCCTACAAGTAAATCTGAAACATTTGCTTTTCCATCTTTATCTGTCGTTACTTTTGTAACTTCATTACCCTTTTCATCTTGGACGATGAATGTTACTCCCGCTAACGGTGCTTTATTATCTTTATCTATCTTTGTTATCTCTATATTTCCCGTATCTACCATTTCATTTTCTATTTTTAATGATAGAACTTCGGTCATGCCTTTTTTGATTTCAAATGATACTGGATCTGTTAGTTTCTTATAGCCTGGTAAACTTTCTTTCTCTACTAATTTGTACTTTCCTACTGATAGATCTGAGATTTTTGCTTTACCATCTTTATCTGTTTTTACTTCCTTTACTACTGTTCCAGCTTCATCTTGCACTTCAAAAACTACGCCTTTTAATGCTTTTTTGCTGTCTTTATCTATTTTTGTAATTTCTACTGAACCTTTATCTAACTGTTCATTTTCTACTTTTAACGATAGGACTGTTGTCATACCTTTTGTAATTTCGAATGATACTGAATCTGTTAGCTTTTTGTAGCCTGGTAAACTTTTCGTCTCTACTAATTTGTACTTCCCTACTGATAAATCAGAGATTTTTGCTTTACCATCTTTATCTGTTTTTACTTCAGTTACTAATTTGCCTTGCTCATCTTGCACTTCGAAGACTACGCCTTCTAATACTTTTTGGCTATCTTTATCTATTTTTGTAATTTCTACTGAGCCTTTGTCTAACTGCTCATTTTCTACTTTTATCGATACAGCTTTTGTCATACCTTTTGTAATTTCAAATGGTACTGGTTCTGTTAGCTTTTTATAACCTGGTAAGCTTTTCGTCTCTACTAATTTGTACTTTCCTACTGATAGATCTGAAACGTTTGCTTTTCCATCTTTATCTGTTACTACTTTTCTTACTACTCCATCTTTCTCATCTTGGACTTCAAATTCGACACCCGCTAATACTGCCCCGTTTTCTTTGTCCACTTTTGTGATTTCTATATTACCTTTGTCTACCATTGCATTTTCCACTTGTATTGGGAATATGCCGTCCCCTGTTACACTTACTTCGAACTCTGTTTCTTTTAATTGGTAGCCTTCAGGCGCTTTCGTTTCTTTTAAAATATATTTTCCTAGTGCTAACGGTTTAGAGATTGCCTTACCATCTTTATCTGTAACAATATGTTCGACTACTACACCGTCTTTTACTATATCAAACTCTGCATTTGCTAATGGTTTTTCACCATTTTCCGAATCAATTTTCTTTATTTCAATTTGACCCTTTTGCACAGTATTTTTAATTTCAATTGTTTTTGTTTCTCCAGCTTGAAGTGTAACCTCTACTGGGCTTGTTAATTTTTGATATCCTTCTGGTGCTACTGTTTCATAAACTTTATACGTCCCAGGAGCTAAAGTTTGAGGTACTGAAAAACCTTTTTCGTCCGTTGTCAGTTTTGCAACAACTTCATTTGCACTATTTCGAACTTCAAATTCGGCACCTTTTAACCCTTTGTTCGGATTCTCAGAATCTATTTTATGAAGCGATACTGTACCATCTTTTGGAGCTTCAGGCGGTGTAATAGTTACTTCTTTTGATGTTAATGTTTTATCATCAAAATGTAATTCCGCTTTATTAGGAATCTTCTTATCTACGTAAGAAGATAAGTCTGCATTATTTTTAATTTTCGCCTTGATACTAAGATTAATTATCTGGTCTTCATATGACTTATAATCAAAATTCTCACCAAACGTAAATGTTACTTCACTTCTTTGTTTATCTATATTTAACGTCCCTTTAGAAGTAATATCTTGGCCATTTTTATCATACACTTTTGCCTCTAATACTTCTAAAACATCTTCTAAATCATCACTAATTACCATAGATGTGTATTTAGGAGGATCGTTCGGTATATGTGTACCAACTTGGTATTGAATAACTTGATCCATTTGTGTTAGCTGCTCATTCTCTACAAGCTTGCCATTCTCATCAACTATATTTTTTTCAATGCTAGGTGGATTATTGTCACCTGAACCGGATCCTCCCCCACCACTCACAAATACTTGTCCTACTTTTTCTTCAGTTTTAATATTTTTACCTTCTAATTTCACAGTATTTTTATGAGGTTTTGCAGCAGGATTTGTAACCTTTGTTTTATATCTTAAAATATAGCCTTTTGAACTGTCTGGAAATTCAATTGTAAATCCAGTCTTTGTTGCATTTATTTTAATGTTAGATAAATTTGCTGGCTTAATATTTGTTGGTGCATAACCATCTTCAAATACAGCCTCTTCTAATACTACGCTGTCTGTAATTAACTCATGCCCAGGTCCTAATGTATCTGTTAATTTAAGATCTTGCATTTCTGTTCCAGTTGCATTTACATATACAAGCCAATCAGCAATAGACGGATCTTCTTGATTATAAGAACCCCATTTCAATAGATTTTCCGTATTGGGTTGTGGCTTCGGTCTCTCTGTCGTATTACTTACATTTACTTCTTTATTTACGATTTGACCATCAACGTTAAATTCTAATGGAATTTCTTTAACACCATCATATGCTTCTAGACCAAAGTAGAATTCTACGAATAAAGAACCTTTAATGTTGTTCTTTCCTTCTACGTAATCACCCATAGTACACGTTAATAGACCCTTTTTCATCTCACATGTACCAACTGTTTTTCCTTCAGCATCTTTTAAAGGAAAACTCATATTCATAAGGTCTTTTCGAAACTCTTTTGGCATATCAATTGTGAATTGATCTCCACTTTTTATTTTTTCTTTAGCTGACCACTTCACTTCTACTTTCATACCATCTGAGGCTTGATATGGTTCAGATGTCGTGCCATCAGTACGGGAAATATTAATTTCGTCCACTGGACTTTTCATCACAGCAGCTTGAATAACTGGAGCCCACACATTCAGCACTGAAAATAATACTAGAAAAACTAATGAAACCATTGAAATATGTCTTTTAGTACTTTTCATTTGCATAGTTCCCTCCTAAATTTTTATATTTATATAACAAAAAAAGATCGTCCGGTTGCATCAAAAATGTGCAACCAGACGATCTTAGTAACCAATATGTATTACCGTAGACTCTAAGCTTTGCGGCCTATCCTTTCGAATAGTGTGCTAAAAATATCTTTTATTCTTTTTTTGTTTCATTTTCCTCTTAAACCAAATATTACTATACCGTCTGGACGGTTATAATTCAATACTCTATAAAATTGTTCTATTTTTCTAATAAAAAAAATAATTCACCACTACATTAAAGAAGCAATGGTGAATTATTTTAAAATTATATAGTTCGCATATTCTATTTATATGAATTACTAATAAGAGCTTGAATTACTTTTTCTCTTAACTCGGGGCTTAGTCTTCCAACCCCTAAATATTCCGAATACCATAATCCATCTGCTGCTAATCTAATAATTGTTGCACAAACTGAATCTATCTCATCATTTTCTATATTTTTTTGCAGTTGCTGAAATGATTGTTGTAATGGCTCAAGTAATTCAGGTTTTAACATGAGTGCTGCCATCATACTGCTAGACAACTCTTCTGTTCTTCTCTCATTACTTAATCTTTCCTCTACAAAAGAGCGAACCCATCTCCCTTTCCTCTCTGAGTCTTCCGCTACTTTATTGTAAATGGCCCCTTCATAATCCTCTACCCCTCGGACTATCATACCTTCTATTAAAGCTTCTTTATTTGAAAAGTGATACAATAATCCACCTTTGCTTAAACCCGCCTCTTTTGCCACTGCTTCCAAGGTTAATTTAGCAACCCCTTTACATTGTACAATTTGAGAAGCGGCCGTCAAAATCTTTTGCCGCGTTATGCTTATACTCATTCCTTTTTAAAACCCCATTTCTACTAAATTTATATAAATACGAATCTTATTTTTAATATTGTTGATTACTACTAAGTATTTTCTTTATACAACAAAAGCTTCATTACCTTTGAATTTTTAGTTACTTATTCTATTAAAAATTTCCATATCATTCAATATGATAACATTAAATACACAAAGCTGACTATACATCTATACTTTTGTATTTATTGAAAATATATCCATTAATAAAATTTACCGATTTATTCCTTCTTATTACTTTAAGACAGCATTAATTCTTTCAGTACTAAATAAAAAATGTTATTACTCCCATTAAATTGAGTAATAACATTCTACTTAACAAATTCGCTGCCAACTAGCATCCTTCACATCTTCACTAGTCGGTTTTCTAACTGATCCAATAAAGTGAAACTTTATATCCGCAACATGGACAGGTGTATTTCATTTTGTCACTCCATTATTAACTTGTTTTCCCATATATTCCGACCCACAAAGAATGTAACAGCACAAATCATAGTTATCCCCATGAAAAATGTATTAGAATCTTCATATGTAGTTGGAATGCCTACCGTTACGAAAACAATACTAAAAGCTAAAAATAGATATAATAATAAAGATATAATATAGCTTAGTTTAAATCGTAAAATGATACCTCTAAACAATAGCTCACCAAGTAGACAGCCACCTAAAATAATAGGTACTCCGAAATACAATGTAAGGACTCCCATTTGCGCAGTAGATTGAATTATCTTTCCAATTATGTTCGGCGAAACCAGCTCACTATCGTTTCCCATCCTATCATATAAATCAAGTGCTGTTGCTGAAATAAAGAAACTTAATATAGAAAATGAATACGGTATTAAAAATTTGCTCACTCTCATTCACCTCGCTTTTTTCTTTACATATATTATTCATTATTTCCTATCATTTTTACATAAAAAAATAACCCTCTATGATAAAACATAGAGGGAAGCATTTCTATATAAAAATCTATACCTTATCCTGAAGTGAATCCCGAAAATAGGACAAATATCAAAACACCTAAACCATCTGCTATCTGCTCCCTACATTCTTTAGGGTAGATAGTTTATATGTTTTATTAGAAAGTAGTGCCTTCTTTTTTATAATATTCTTTTGAAATCTCTTCATAAAATGCGGCTGATGTCGCGTAGAAATAAGGTGCTAACCATAAGAAACCGATTCCTACAGTAAGAATACTTAAAATGAACCAACCTAAGAAACTTAAGCATAGTAAAAAGTAATCCATTTTATGTCCATTCATCATATGACGACTCTCAGTAATCGCTTGATTCGCTGTATATTCTGGATGATCATTCAAAATAAAATATGTCATAGAATAAGAAAATGATTTAATAATACCTGGAATAATAAGAAGTAATGTCCATAGAGTCAAGTATACATACATTAGTAAATATGTTAAAAACGACTTCATCAACTTACTTCCATCGCTAAACCATCTAAATATATGACCAATGCGAGCATCAGTCCCACGAATTGCATTTAAAACAAGATAATAGGCACCTATTGTTAATGGACCAATAACAAGCATTACTATAATACTTACTGTAAGTGAATCACTTGCTTCTTCCCAACCCCAAAATATCGAGAAAATACCTGTTGTTAGCATTTCAACAGCTCCAATAAGGATTCCAATTAATAAGGTTGCCCCTACCGCTAATCCCCATCTTCCTTTTAATGCATCAAGTGCTTCTCTTTTCAACTGACTTATCATATATAACCTCCTAATACTATTTATATTTTAGTATACCATTTATATCAAAAACCCCATAGATTTCCCTTAAATAGAAGCTAATTACCTTTTTTCATATACTGTAGTTGTACTAATATATGGATTAAACCAATCTTTTCCCTATAACAAAAAAGCCTGCCTTTCATAATAGGCAAGCTTTCTCAAGTTACATCTCATTTATTTTCTTCTTATACCAATCCTGCATTCTCTCCGCATCTTCTACTCTCGTATGCTCTATTTTGTAACTAGATGATGCACTCGAAAACTTATACGTACATAAATCCGCACGGCGCTGGAAATATGATTGTGTCTTCTCCATTGATTGGACGTGTCTTCTTCTAATAAGTCCTGTATATTTTCCGACGCTACGATAGACAAGTGTAATTTGTTCTCCGTTAACACTGTAGCCATTTGTTTTAAATGTTGCGTATCCAAGTGTAAAGATAAGGATTGCGAGCGGTAGTAATGCCCACATGATGTAATACTTTTCAAAGTATATGCTTATTCCAGTAAGCGGGATTGCGAGCATAGCGAAAAAGATAAAACTATCAATGAGATAGCGGCGCAATGCTGCTTTTGGTAACGAAGTAATACTTGCATTCAGTTCGTATGGTAATTGTAAATGCGCGAGTAATTGTTGCACTCGATCTTTTCGAATGATAGGATGCAGTGTAACTTTTTCTTCTTTCCCTTCACTTTGAATGACTTCTACTTGCACAGCACAATAACCGAACGGTTGGCGTAAAATGCCTTCTTTTATCGTAATCCCTTGAATGCGGTGCAATTTTAGTACGAGTTCTTTTCTCTCCAGTAACCCTTGCGAAATACGGACTTCATCATTTTTTCGATTCACTGTGAAGTTACCGTGTTTTAACGCGTAGCCAATTGTAGATATCATCCAAGAAACGACAAGTAAAATAGCTACCATGTAAATCCAGCCATATATATCGTGGTCCATTACATATGACGTCACACTATTTTTTATCCATTTCGGAATATACTCATCTACTTGGTGATAAACGAAAAAGATTAAAGAGAACAATACTCCAAATTGACCAGATGTAACAGACGCTATTAAAATCTCTTTCCACGTTAACTTGTACTCTGTCGTTTGTTTTTCCTCTGTAACAATTGCTTTTTCTACTGTATTTTCTGCTGCTTCGTCTAACGTTTTTTCTGCTTTCACTTCTGGAGTTGGCTCATTTAGCAAAGTAATAAGCTCCGTCGCCTCTTCTACCGTAATTCCAGCTAAGCTAACTTCTGCTTCATCGCCCCCGCCAGCTGTTTCAATCTGAATTTTTTTCAAACCGAGCATTTGGTATAGTACGTTAGAACTTGTATTAATTGTTTGAACACGTTCTTTATTTAAGTAGCTCTCCTTTTTCACAAAGAGACCTTGTTTCACATGTAATACGTTATTTTCGACCCAGTATACTTTGTAATACCAGCCTACGATAGCTGAAATAATTGTGATCAACGCAAAACCAATAGGAACTAAATACCAAAATGGAAACTTTCCCCTTAAGCTAAAAAGAAAAATAATGAGTGGTATAAAATCTGTTATTTTTAATTCTAATAACATCGTGATTGGATGCTGCCTCTTATACATCCTCATCACTCACTTTCGCTAATTCTGCGATTTTCGTTTTCAACATTTCAGCTTCATACATCGTTAAACCTGGGATGCTATGAGAAGTTGCCGCTGTTGAAATGTGTAATTCTGCTAATCCGTATTTTCTCATAATTGGCCCTTGTTCAATCGTAACGTGCTGCACACGAATCATCGGTACTAATACGCGCTTTACGACGAAAAGACCATGCTGAATTTCAAGTTCTTCTTCATTTAGTTGGTAGCTGTAATAACGTTGACGTAGTTTCGGAAACGTAAAGTAATCAAACGGTGTATATACAATTGTTAATCCGATGAGCACATAGAAAATCCAAGCCCACCAATTAAACTTAATCATAAAGAAAAGATATGCCAAAATGACTATAATACTGATTCCTAGCTCAATTAAAGAACGTGCTTTCCACACCTTGACCATGTCAGGGTGAATTTCATTTTTCAATGGATCCATGTAACCACTCCAAATCTAGTAATCTAATATATGAATACTCTCAATCTATATTTTACGTAACTTTACAGAAAATTGAAATTCAATCTTCTTTCTTCTCAGGAATAAAATATCCGAACCAAAGTAGCCAAATGAAACCGATTAACTTCATCCAATTTCCATCCGCTTGAAAAGCTTCAATCATACCTGGTATTTTATAAACCCCAATAAATCCAAGAAAACCGAGCCACCAGTTTTTTTGCATTTTCATCTTTACTCCTCCTTCATGACGTTTTTCACATTTCGAATCCAAATTTCTTTATACTTTAACTGGAATCCCATGAGCATATAGTTGCTCATATTATCAATCACGAGTGCTAGCGTATGAGCATTTTCTTCCGTTTCATGTTGTGACACTACGTCAAGTCTTGCGCCTTTCTTCAATAAATCGTGGAAACCATTTAAGAAATCTTCTTGTATTTCAAATAAGCGTTTCTGATACTTTTCATTTCGCGATGCAGTTACGATAAATTCATTGATAACGCGTAATATCTCTTCTTTCCCTTCATATTCAGAGAGCATATGTAAACCATCAGCAATTAACTTTTCTGCAAAGTTTTCTTTCGTATATTGCTCTTTATCGAAATAACTCACGAAATGATATCCAGAGAAAATTTCTTCAAATAAAAAATCGATTAACGCTTCTTTAGAAGAAAAATGATAATAAATAGCCGGTTTTGAAATACCTACCTCTTTCGCAATCATGGAAAGACTCATCTTCTCAATGCCGTGTTCTGCCATAAGTTTAAATGAAGCCTCTACAATGTTTTGCGATGTTTGTAAATTCTTCGTCATACTGTACCTCACTTATTTTTACTTACCGTTCGGTAAGTAAATTATAAAACAAAACGAAATGATTTTCAATTTGGTTAGCACTACAGAAGGTATTTATTGGAAAATATAGAAAGTTATAAAGTAAAAGCAACATATAAGAATAAGGAGGATATCATATGGGACTTGGTGGTAATGGCGGTAGTGGTGGTAATGGCGGCGGTGAAGCGGGACAAGCTGGTAAGAGCGGATTTTCATTAATCATTGTACTTTTTATCGTATTGATTATAGCTGGAATTAGCTATATCGGACTTAGCTTCTAAGAAAAGGCGTCCTACGTTACACATGTAGGACGCCTTGTTTTTAATCTCTATTCAGCAATCGCATACGATAACAATTCATCGTCACTTCTCCGAGTCTTTGCAGTAGTTGATAGTTCGCATATGCGCCTACCGGGGCACCGATTATTGGTACGAGCTGCAGCATTTTGGCTAAATCGATATAGTCTCGGTACTCTGTTTGGAACTTTTCCCAGTCCATATGATTTTCTTCTTCTGTATCCCACGTTTCGATTGCTTTCCA
Source organism: Bacillus sp. RZ2MS9 (assembly GCF_001816185.2). Classification (NCBI taxonomy): domain Bacteria; kingdom Bacillati; phylum Bacillota; class Bacilli; order Caryophanales; family Bacillaceae; genus Bacillus; species Bacillus sp. RZ2MS9. The sequence goes on along the minus strand of NZ_CP049978.1, from coordinate 1,094,039 downwards.
TATTTCTTTTCGGTGATCATCACTTGAAAAGGCAAGCTGAAAAACATGAAGGATAAAAAGGCGCTCTTCTTTGTTGCTCGTATCAAATCCGTACAATGTCGCTGCATCGAATAAAAATTTAATTTTAATGCCGAGTAAAAGCGGAAAGTCAGCAAGACCGAGGAGAATACCGCCAGCCCCCGTCCCAGCCCCTTCTGCCGCTGCTATTTTTTTGTACTCATCCATTTTTTTACGTACTTCATCGTCACGTCTTTGCAGTGACCATGTCGTCTCTTTTAGCTTCGGCTTTATAAAGTTTGACCCGGCGCTGATCGTTTGCACCATCATCCGGATCGTCTCTGTTAGCACTTTTTGTACTTTCGCCGGAATGAGCTGTTGCACTTTCGTCTGCACTTTTTTGGAGAACCGTGTCATCATAGAAGAATCTTTCATGAATGTAGCTTTCCACTGCTCCAATTCTTTTATAACCTTCTCTTCGTATGTAATCATAGGTTCATTCCTTTCAATTTAAACGCTCAATGCGCTTCGCCCCGTATTGGTAAACAAAACCGATACTAAATAATATGCTTACGATAAGTAAAATTCCTGTCATCATGAAATCTTTCGTTGCTAGTGCAAATATAACTGTAAAGATTACGCTCCCGATGATTAGAACCGCGTTTAATAAAGTAAGAAAATCTTTCTTCTTCTCTTCTCCCCGTACTGGATACAAATCAAGCCAAATTTTCATGCGGTGATGTTTCCATAAAGTTAAGAGCTGATAGCCGATTAAATATAGGAAGATAAAACTTACGATAAATCGCCCGTATAAAAATGGAATGAAGTAAAGAATAACTCCTCCAAGAGCGAGCAAACGCACATATAATCCAAAATAGTTACCTGATCTTAAAAACGTTCTCGTATATAAGTATAAATATGTACGCTTTTCACCGATTATCGAAAGAATGAAATCGAGCCATTTTCTGCGTGCTACTCTTTCTTTTAATGCTGGTACATCAACGAACATGTTCGCGATGCGGTACAGCAGCATCATCTTCTTACCTTCTTCAGAAATTAAATACTCCCAGTTTAGTGGCTTTCCCTTTACCATTTGATGCATGATAGCAAGGTATAACACCATGAGAAGGACGATTCCACCAATGAAAAGAACTGAAGTACGTTCTACAAGGAAATATACAAATAAACCGTTTAGGATAAAACGAATGAACCAATCCGCTCTTTGTATATTTTGATCTGTTAAAAATGACTTTTCCCACGCTACAAATAAGTTCCACGCTTTTACGATGACAAATGCAAGTACGATCCATATGTAGCCAGCTCCTGTTTGCTTCATTTGCTGGAAGTATAACGGAGCAAGCGCAGCTGCTACAATTGCGATTATGTATAACTGGATCATAAATGTAAAAAGAAATGCCTTTGTGAAGTAAGGTTTTAATTTTTCTTCAACTGGCAGTAAGTAAACGAGATCCGCTTCTTTTAATAACGTTTGAATGGATCCAGCCGTTAACACGAGTCCAATTAATACTGCCATTACGAGCGCCGCCGGAAACGAAGGTGTTAACGTTTGTAACCATTGCTGGTAATAATACGCTCCCGCACCAATGATGAACACGAAAATAAATTTCAAATGATCATTAAATACGTATTTACTATATGTACGAACTTCTTTTAGAAAGTGACGAAATCGTTCTTTCCATAACGCTGTGCTATTCATAATCTTCTTCCTTTGTTAGCGCGATGTAAATATCATCTAACGTTGCACCTGGCATATTAAACTGTGATTGCAGTTCAGATAGCGTTCCCTTCGCTCTTACTTCACCTTGATGCAAAATAATGAACGAATCACAATAACGCTCTGCCGTCGCTAAAATATGTGTGCTCATTAAAATACCGGCACCACTCTTTTTCATTTGGTCCATCATTTGAAGAAGGGATTGAATCGCTAACGGATCTAATCCAACGAAAGGTTCATCTACTATGTAAAGAGATGGCTCCACTAAAAATGCGCTCATAATCATTACTTTTTGTTTCATTCCTTTTGAGAAATGAGATGGAAACCATTTTAAACGATTTTTCATACGAAACTCTTGTAGTAGTTGTCCTACACGTTCTTCATATTGTTTTTCATCAACCCCATACGCCATAGCTGTTAATTTCAAATGCTCTTCTAACGTTAATTCATCATATAATACCGGCGTTTCCGGAATGAATGAAAAGCTAGAACGGTACGCTGTCATATCATCACGAATTGTTTTCCCATTAATTGTGACAGTTCCTTTTTTCGGTTCCATTAAACCGATAATATGTTTAATCGTCGTACTTTTACCAGCTCCATTTAAACCGATTAAGCCGACAAGTTCGCCTTTATTAACAGAGAACGAAACGTCTTTTAATACAGGTCGTTTCGTATATCCTCCTGTAACATTTTCTACACGCAATAACTCGCTCATACGACACCACTTTCTTCATTAGTATTCATTCTATATTCATCTTACCAAAAATTATGCTGTACTACATAGTATCCATGTACTCAAAAAAAATTTTTAAATTTATTAGCATATATTTTTCCGAAAGCGGACATCATAATTATTGAAGAAGGAACACATTGAAAAAGCAACCACCAATTGATGAGTACAACAACATAGTGAAGTCATCATGAAATGGGGTGTCCAAGTTGGACAATGAAATTTACACATAACCAGATCATTTGTTTCATTTTCGAAACGGGGTGTCTCTGAAAGAGCATATACTGTTTTAAAAAATAAACAATTTCATTTTAAAAAAGATTGCAATTCATTTCACTTGAAAATGGGGTGTCTACGGCAGAAACTTTAGCCGATTTACCGTGCATTTCTTAAATAAATGAGGTGTCTGCGAAACGTAAATTACGATAATGCTTTTTCAATCCCTCTTCAGAAAACAGGAAGCTGAGTCAGCTTCCTGTTTTTCGTGTTTGTTCTCTTATGTAATTATGGTAAAATACGGCTAAGGATATTTGAAAGGATGAGATCAATGAATCATACAGCAGACAATTGTATTTTTTGTAAAATCATTGACGGGCAAATCCCTTGCTCAAAAGTATACGAAGATGAACATGTGCTTGCATTTTTAGATATTAGTCAAGTAACAAAAGGACATACTCTTGTTATTCCAAAAGTTCACAAACAAGACATTTTTGCGTTAACGCCAGAAATCGCATCACACATTTTTTCTGTCGTTCCAAAAATCGCAAATGCGATTAAAGCAGAGTTTAATCCAGTTGGCTTTAACCTACTTAACAATAACGGTGAAAAAGCTGGACAAACTGTGTTCCACTTCCACCTTCATTTAATTCCACGCTACGGTGAAAAAGATGGTTTCGGTGCTGTTTGGAAATCACACCAAAATGAATACACTATGGAAAATTTACAAAACATCGCAAGTACAATTGCAAATAGTGTGAAATAATGACACTATAAGAAGGCGTAATACATAACAAGCCAGTTCCCTGAAGTCATCAAATTCCGCATGGCTTGTTTCTTTACTTAAAATGCTCAGGGATGATTGTTTGTGCATAGCACATATAAGAAAGATATGCATATTTTTCCCATCATGAATACGAACAAAAAATAAGGAGGTCTCCTTTTATGTCAAAAGCTAAATCCTTTATTACAGGTGTTATTTGCGGCGGAGCAGTTGCTGGACTAGCTGTTCTTTTCTCAACTCCTTCTTCTGGTAAAGACATGCGCGGCAAGTTAAAAGAAAAAGGAAATGATATTAAAAAGACTTTAGCTGATATTACAGCCGATACGAAATTATTAAAGCGTCAAATTGTTGAAACTGCTTCAGAAGGTAAAGAAGTGTTTCAAGAATTAAAAGATGACATGCAAGACACGCTTTCTAACTGGAAGCAAGATATTTCTCAAAACAAGCGCCATATTGAGAAAGAAATTTTGGACATCCAAAAGTCAATTGAGAAACTACAAGAAGCTGTTCCAGAAAAAGCGTAAACAAATTCCTGCTTAGTTTTTTGCATATAACAAATATTTTTTATATAAATTGACCTTGACACGGCATATCGTATAGATATGCCGTGTTTTTATGCATTTACAATATATGTTATCACTTAACATGTAAGGACAACGTATGTATTCACGACTCATAAAACGCTTCCATAGTTATGCATGATTTGTATAGAATGTCATTTTTCCGAAAAATTTTCACAATTCTCACAAAAAGACTTTATTAATTTTTATTTTACTGGCATAATAGATAGTAATGAAAAAAGAATGTTAAAGTGGGTGAGTAAATGAAAAGTGGAGAAAAAGATTACTCGGTAAAAGAAGCGATGATTTTCAGCCAACGCATTGCTCAATTATCGAAAGCGTTATGGAAATGTGTAGAGAAAGATTGGCAGCAGTGGATTAAACCTTACGATTTAAATATTAATGAACATCATATTTTAACAATCGCTTATCATTTAAAAGGGGCTTCTATTTCTGAGATTGCTAAGTTTGGAGTTATGCACGTATCAACAGCGTTTAACTTCTCGAAAAAGCTGGAAGAACGCGGCTATCTTGTATTCTCAAAAAAGGAAGATGATAAACGAAATACGTACATTGAAATTACAGACAAAGGGGAAGAATTACTACTTCGCTTAATGGAAGAGTATGATCCTGAAAATAATTCAGTGTTTAATGGGGCTCTTGCACTTCGTAATTTTTATGGGAAGTTCCCAGAAAATATCGAACTGATTGCAATCCTGCGTAACATTTACGGACAAGACTTTATCGATATTTTTGAGAAATCATTAGAAGATATTGAAGAGAACTTTACAGAATCCGATCAAAAGTTAGTTAAGAAATAATCTATTTATTTTTTCGCAATCATGCTTAAGAATTCATTCATAAGCGGCTTAAATAAACCTTGTTTTGCTAGCGCTTCCGCAGTTTCGTGTACTTCGAGCTGATGTGGAAGCGCTTTTTCAAATTGATCTAACAGCGCATCGAACAAAAGAAGCCCTTCTGCTTTCTCCACTACATATTGCTCGTTCAGTTTTTCACAAAGATTTAGTATACGTTCAATATCTTTTTTACGAGCTTTTTTCTTTATGATCAAAGAATAAAATGGACACTTCTCTTCATCAATCATTTTAAATAGTAGGTCTACATAGTATTCAGCTTGTTCTAATCTTCTAACAACGTCCATTTTCTCCCTCACTTTCTAACACAAAGTCTTCTATTTCTGAATTTTGTAACACGAACAAAATATCGTGTGATACAATATATGTATATGTATTTTAGCCAAAAGGAGGTCTCGCCTCATGACACTTATAACAGTTGTTTTTGTCGCATTCGCACTTCTTGTTATATTTTACACGAATTTCATGACACATACACTGTGTGAACGAAAACAAATAGCTGCGAGCCGCCAGCCCGGTGTCTTTCGGGTTATTAATGTATGTATAACAATTTTATTAATTTCTAGTTATATAGAAATTATATTTCATGGAAAGTGAGGAAGGAAAGCCCCTTCCTCACTTTTTTCCTCTATAAGCAAATTATACCTACAATAACCAATAAAATAAACAGTACAAGTAATAAAATAAGTTGAGAATTCATCCCCATCCCCTCCTCTATTCTGTATATGCGGCATACGCCCAATATGGCACACTTTCAAAATCTGACACGTGCTGGTTAATTTTTCTTTATCAATATGAAAACGCGTCGAAATATGATATATTAAATTTTGTACATATTGCTTATACTATAGAACAAAACATTCATCAAAACTTTATCCTCAGCCACGGTAAGCCCTGTTAAGCGCGCTTTACCAATATAAAAAAGCAAAAGTATCAGTGAGACTTAATCGGGCTCTTATGAATCAAAATTCATTGGTGTAGGATAAATTAAAAATACATAATAGTAGGAGTGTTTATCGAATGAAGAAAGCTATGCTTGCCTTAGCCGCAACAAGTGTAATCGCATTATCAGCATGTGGAACATCATCATCAGACAAAATTGTTACATCTAAAGCTGGTGACATTACAAAAGAAGAATTCTACGATCAAATGAAGACACAAGCTGGTAAACAAGTACTAAACAACATGGTTATGGAAAAAGTACTTATTAAAAACTACAAAGTTGAAGACAAAGATGTAGACAAAAAGTTCGATGAAATGAAAAAACAATACGGTGATCAATTCGATACACTAATGAAACAACAAGGTATTAAAGAAGAAACTATTAAAAATAGTGTGCGTGCTCAATTAGCTCAAGAAAAAGCGGTTGAACAATCGATTACTGATAAAGATGTAAAAGCAAAATTCGAGGATTATAAAAAAGAAATTAAAGCAAGTCATATCCTTGTAAAAGATGAAGAAACTGCTAAAAAGGTGAAAGATGAACTTGCTCAAGGTAAATCTTTCGAAGAATTAGCAAAACAATACTCTGAAGATACAGGCTCAAAAGAAAAAGGTGGCGACTTAGGATTCTTCGGACCAGGGAAAATGGTAAAAGAATTTGAAGAAGCAGCTCAAAAGTTGAAAAAAGGTGAAGTAAGCGAACCTGTAAAAACACAATTTGGTTACCATATTATTAAAGTAACTGATAATCACGCAGATGCAACTTTCGATAAAGCAAAAGCTGATATTAAAAAATCACTAGTTCAAGAAAAAACACAAGATGCTCAATTTATGAACGATCTTATGATGAAAGAAATCAAAAAAGCTGACGTAAAAGTTGACGATAAAGATTTAAAAGATCTTTTCGAAGAGAAGAAAACTGACGCTAAGAAAGACGAAAAGAAATAATGAAGTAAAAAAAGCTTGGGCTTCGGCCCGAGCTTTTTTTATCTCCTCTTCTCTCAGTAGTTATATCTAGATTCGGTAAATGAAATTATATCGGCGATTTTTCAAATATATCGACCGCAACTCCAATTATATCGGCGATTTTCAAAATATATCAGCGCAACTCCAATTATATCAGCGATTTTCGAAATATATCGACTTACCGACAAAAAACGACAACAAGCGTGACTCCTCTTCAAACACAAAAAAACCTTGATCCACGCCACGTAGAACCAAGGTTTATCTTATTATCATTGATTAAATGAAAAAACTATGTTAAATTAGAACAGAAACACGTTTTATAAAACAAAAGGAACGTATTTATCCGTATCTTAATTTTACACCAAAACACATCTTCAGTCAACCTCTATTTTTCACTTTTAAAGGAGTGCTTACCGTATGAACAAAAAACTTGATCTAGAGCAAAAAAGATTGGATACCGTAATTGAAACAATTACGGAGCAAATTGATAAACTGGAAAACGAAACTGGCAGACGCCGAGCAGAAGTAATCAATATTCGTAAACACTTTTGGGATGACGTGAAAGTGAATACTGATACTTTCGATGATTATCTTGAAACAGTTATCAACTTAAGACAACAAGCTCAGTCACTAGCTGTCACACAAATTACCCATAAGCACACCTTTAATCGACTTGCCGCATTAAGACGCATGCATAAAGCACCTTATTTCGGACGAATTGATTTCAAAGAAGAAGGAGAATCTGCCGCGGATCAAATTTATATCGGCGTCGCTACACTTACTGATGCAAGCGGAGAAAACTTCCTTATATATGACTGGCGCGCACCTATTTCGAGTGTGTACTATGATTATCCACCAGGACCTGCTGAATACAGTACACCAGGCGGCGTAATCCACGGTAATGTGGAGAAAAAATTACAATACATTATTCAAAATGGCGAGATTGATTCTATGTTCGATACGAGCCTTACAATTGGTGATGAAATCTTGCAACAAGCGCTTGGAAAAGGCACGAACAAACATATGCAAAGCATCGTTGCTACGATTCAGCGCGAGCAAAATGAAATTATCCGTCACGATGAAGGCCGACTCCTTATCGTGCAAGGAGCCGCTGGTAGTGGTAAAACATCAGCTGCATTGCAACGAATCGCCTACTTACTATATAAATATCGCGAATGGCTAAAAGCAGATCAAATTATTCTCTTCTCTCCTAACTCTATGTTCAATAGCTACGTTTCTAACGTACTACCTGAACTCGGCGAAGAAAATATGCAGCAAGTTACATTCCAAGAATATTTAAATCATAGACTAAGTAAGTCATTTGAAGTTGAAGATCCTTATGAACAATTAGAATATATGTTAACTGAAACGAATAATCCTACCTATAAAACGAGAAATGCGAGCATCCGATTTAAAGCATCCACTCAATTTTTCGAGATGATTAGAGCGTACAGACAATCTCTTGAATCTTCAGGCATGCTATTTAGAGGAATGAAATTTAGAGGAAAACTGATTGTTTCTGCGAAAGAAATTACAGAACAATTTTACAATACCGACTCCTCCCTCCGCTTCCATAGTCGAATTGAGAAGTTAACGGATTGGCTAAATAAGCAAATAGATGTACTTGAAAAAGCAGAACTGAAAAAGCCTTGGGTAGAAGAAGAAATTGAATTACTTAGTAAAGATGAATACCAAAAAGCTTATAAATATTTACAGAAAAAAGGCGAGTTTGACGACAACTCCTTTAATGATTTTGAAAAAGAAACGAGAGTACTTGGACGTATGATTGTCCGTAAAAAATTGAAGCCACTGCGTAAAGGCGTTCAAACATTACGCTTTATCAATTTCACAGGCATATATAAACAACTTTTCACAGATGCATCATGGGTTACTGAGAAAAAACCGAAAGAGTGGGATGACATTTGCTCCTTAACAGTAAACATGCTTGATGAAGGAAAACTATATTACGAGGATGCGACTCCATTCTTACTTTTAAAAGAATTAATTGAAGGCTTCCAAACGAACAGATCGATTAAACACGTACTCGTAGACGAAGCGCAAGATTATTCGCCGTTTCAGTTCGAGTTTTTAAAACGTCTCTTCCCTGCTGCAAGAATGACTGTACTCGGAGACTTTAACCAAGCGATATTTGCTCATGCGAGTGAAACGGTTAATTTCGATACACTTACAAATTTATACGGTCCAGACGAAACAAACGGCATTAACTTAACTCGTAGCTACCGCTCAACAAAACCGATTATTGAATTTACACGTGCTCTCGTACCGGAAGGCAAGAACATTCACGCCTTTGAACGTGACGGCGAGAAACCTACAGTGACGAAAGTATCGAATGTCAACGAACTGCACGAACGTATTACTGCCAAAGTTGCTGAACTACAAAAAGAGCAGCACAATACGATCGCAATTATATGTAAATCTGCAGCTGAAAGCGCAGCTGCATACGAAGCACTTAATCATATCGATAATATTAAACTCGTGAAGAGTAACTCAGCCGAGTATGAGCAAGGCATTGTCGTAATCCCTGCTTACTTAGCGAAAGGTATTGAATTTGATGCTGTTATTATTTACAATGCTTCTAAAGATGTGTACAGCGATGAGAGCGTTCGTAGATTGTTCTACACTGCTTGCACACGCGCAATGCATGAATTGCAACTTTATAGCGTTGGCGAGGTTAGTCCTTTTATACTTGGAGCTGATTCGGAGAGTTTTGAGCTTATAATGAAAACACCTTGATAATCATCAAGGTGTTTTTCTCATTCTAAAAGGAATATCTTTACGTCGATATACACTTAGCACGATTCCCATTATAAATGCGTGAAATAGAGTTGGTATCAAGCCGTAACTAATAAAGGGTAATGATATAGAGACACGTGGTAATATCCCAAGAATCATGCCAACGTTATAAACGAAATGGAATACAAAAAGAGTTACTCCACCAACGAGGAGTAATTTACCATAACCATCATTTATTTTATAAGCTATATTCATTATTCTTACTGCAAAAAGAGACAAAATCAAGACAAGAACTAGCGCAAGCACATATCCATAATAGTAAGTCAAACTTGCAAATACAAAATCAGTATGAGTAGCAGGGATAGACTTTATATTTCCATATGTACCAAACCAACCTGCCGATGCCATTGCCTCTTTTAAACGTAAATACCATTGATCATGCTCTGGGTTTAAAAACCCTAAAATTCTAGCTATCCGGTATTCTTTTACGGCAGACCAGGAAAATAAATCCCTAATAATAAAGAAACAAATCGGTAACATTGTAATGAGCCAGGCCGTTTTCTTTCCTAGCTTACTCCACCAAAGCATAACAAATACCATCGTGATATAGATGAACAGTGGTAAAAGAGTTGATGTAGTTAGAAATAAATATAAAGAAAATAAATACAACATGAGAAGATGTATAAACTTTAATCTACTGTTATTGAAAAAAGAAGCCCAGGCTAGAAGGAAGAATGGTATTGTCATTAGACAGTCAATTATGATGGAACCAATTTTCATTAATGGCTCACCATTCAAAAAAGCAGTCGGAAAACACTTTATCATTAACAAGATAAGTACACCAATTGTATAAAACAGCCACCCGAGTCTCTCTAACTTCCGATAATCAAATAGCATCATCCCAATCGCTGTTGTAACACCGAGAATTACAAATATCACCTTATTCATTAATAAGTCAGCATGTCCAAGCGCTATAACTGGCAAAAATCCTAGCCCCATCGCAGCCACTAATAAACCAATTAAGAACCAATCAACCTTTGGCTTATGTAGTTTATTAAGTTCCTGGCCAAGCTTAATTGGACTTCCCATTTGTTCAACAGCCTTATCTTCAGCAACTTCCTCACTTAAGCCTTTCTCTATCCACATATTCTTCGTCTGTTTCAAGTGAAAGTCTAGTTCTGTTGCCACCAAGTCCTTTGCTTCTTTTGATTTAATATGGTTCGTAACTTCTTTTAAAAAACGCTCCCCTTTTTTGCTCAATTTTTTCTCACTCCTGTACTAATCCTTTTAATATAAATCGTGCCTTCGTAGCATTCTTCTCTGCCTTTCGCAGCATTTTATTTCCTTTATCATTTAATTGATAATATTTAGCTCCCGCGTGATCCCAGCTAGATTGGATAAAGCGATTTTGTTCTAGACGATGTAATAAAGTGTATAGAGACCCTTCACCACCTTCGAATTTTTGAATCCCTCTCCCTCTTAGCAACTGCATCAATTCATAACCCGTTTTTTCATTCATAAGAAGTTGTAACACTGCTAAAAGGATATCTTCTTCCTTTTCGGACGATTGCTTAATTTTTTCGCGCACCTGCTTCTGGTGCTGATCAGAAAAACTCAAATGTTTAAACGTTGTGTTCTCCATTGATTTTCGCAAGCCTTTTAATCGATCTTCCATTTGATTATCCCTCCAATCCTTTCTTCAAAAGTTCCTTCGCTTTTTTCAGTCTCGTTTTTATCGTATTTTCCTTTACGTCTATTACCATAGCAATCTCTTTAATTGATAATTCCTCATAATAAAATAGATAAATGACTTCTCGATATTTTATCGGTAAATTCATTACCGCAGAAGCCAACCTACTATCCTCAGCATTTTGAATAACTGTTTGTTCGACACTTTCTTTTTGACTCTCCATATACGTAAAGTCATCCTCTGTCACGATAACTTTTTTGTTATACCAACTTTTTAAATAGTCCTTACATTGATTGATTGCAATTCTCCATAACCATGTTTTCAAATTCGAATTCCCTTTATATGTATGAAGAGATTTATAGCATTTCACGAATATATCTTGCGTTAAATCCTCCGCAACCTCTTTATTATTCACATACGAATACACAAGCTGCAGGACTTCTTGTCCATACTTGTTCATTATTTCGTCGATAAGGTCCTCCTTATCTTCTATTTCAAACGCTTCTATCGTTAATTCATCCACATCATTTCCTCCTTCCCATATATTAGACGACTCACTGTATGGAAAAGTTTTATAAATGTATAAAAAAATACGATCGGCAATCACATTATTTATAAAGCACTTCCTCAGTAAATTACATATAATAAGCCGAATAGTCGTTACAATGCATTCACCTAAAGAGCGTCTTTCTCCCAAGGCGCTCTTTAAGTTTACAATAAGAATTTTGTCTTAGTTTTATATCATCAAGATTCCCCTCATCGCTAAATTAAAAAGAGAACCGATTTAATCGAGTCCCCCTTCTTTCTAACACTCACTTAAAGAAGCTAATATATCATGGCCATACAAAGATGAATCGATAATATCAAAACTAATACATTCTTCATACAAGTGTAGTATTTAAACTTCTATACATAACGCAATTGCATGAAAACCTTAACTTGTAGGAAACTCATAAACAGGTTATACATGATAAACTACAATTTACACAACCACCATTTAAAACTAGGAATTTTCATCCATATATCTTGTTCCCTATTTTAAAACATAATACAATTAAAATGTAACTTAATAAGCTATAACTAGTAGGTGTGGCAATCATCTCTTCCATTTTGAAAAAAGGGGGGAGGTGATAATATAATCGCGATGTTTATAATTAAATTAGTGTATGGTATCCTAACCGGAGCTGGCGTTGTCATCGGTAGAAGATACGTCGGTCCGTGGCTAATTTCTGTATACAAAAAAGCGAGAACCACCCTGCTTCGTGGAAAAGGTAAGGGCGGTTCTCGGCTAAAACGTTAATGTAATTGTCTTATAACCGCACCTACTACCACCACAATAGCAAGTTAGGTTACACAAGGCAGAAGTTTCTCAGGCTTCTGTCTTTTTTATTTTATGCAAAATTCACACTACATACTCTATCATCATTGTAACACATTTTATTTATTTTTAGTCAAGAGAAAAACTACCTAAAGGGCTCCCCTTCAGGTAGTTCTCTATTTTACGCTAACGCAGCTAGACTTTTTCAAGTTCAGCTGTGCCGCTCTCATCATTTATAGCACCAATAAAGACGGATTATGTACCCGCTTCATAACAGTATGAGTAAACAAGGAACAACACCTATTACGAATATAAAAAATCCTCTCACTATATAGCACCTATGTTTTCAGCAATACTCTATTACCATCAAACTAAATTTGTATAATTTAAACTACAGAATAGCAAGCTAATTTTCAAATATCTTCTTGCGCATTATCCTAAATTTATTATCTATTTGTATCATGCTTATAAATAAAAGATATCCTACCGACGCACCGAGCATATTTATAGCAATCCGCCACACATCAAAAACATCAGACAAAGTTAGTAAATGTAATATCTCCCAAACAAGAAAGGTCATAACATACCACTTACGAGCTTTCTTATAGTTAGTCACTTTATTAATCAGCACTGGAACGAAAAATCCGAATGGAACTACTAATATTATATGTTGTAAAACACTTAACCAATAAGTTGAGTTTCCCCAAGGACCTGGATGTGCAATAAAATCTTTAACTTGCCAAAGTGTTATTCCAAAAAGTTGTAATAACGTTTCTAAATCAGATATATGTAAAAATTGCTGCCAAAATTCAATGGGATGATAGACAGTCCCACCTGTCAAACTGCGAACAGAGTCAAATGTAGAAGTTGAAATAAACGTTCCTAAAAAGACAATAAAACAAATGATTATATAAGGAATACATAAAATTTTTGATAATACCTTTAACGGTCTAGGAACTTCGTATACCGATTTATTAATCTCTACGCCAATAACTTTTGATTCTCCAAAACTTTGAATTGCTTTATAAATCGCTTCTTTTTCATTCATACCTTGTTCCATATATTCTTCTTTCAAGCTGTTCAAGTGATCATACATTTCTAGAAATAACTCATCCTGTTCAATATCACTAAGTTCTGAATAGGCTAAAATAGACTTAATATACTCATCAAATTCACTCATAAATAACTCCTTTCTGACAAGCTTGAATTAATGCTGTTACACTCTCCCAAGAATTAACTTTCTTCTGCAATTCTTTTTTCCCTTTATCTGTAATAGTATAGAATTTCCTTTTCATCCCATTCTCAGATTCATTCCAATAAGATTCAAGAAAGTCCTTTTTCTCTAATCTCTTTAAAGCAGGATACAACGTTCCCTGCCCCATACTATACAAATCTTCACTTGCATCCTTTAAACTTTGAGCTATTTCATATCCATATGTATCACGTTTTGCAATGATAGAAAGTAATAAAATATCTATACTTCCCTTCAAGATTTCTTTGTCCAACAATACCACCACCTTATATACATCGTATAACAACATATGTCGTTATGCAATATAGTTAGAATAATATTCCATAAAAAAACCACCTAAAGGCTCCCCTTCAGGTGGTTCTCTATTTTATGCTAACGCAGCTGCCTGTTCTTGTTGATCTACAGGAATTACAGCGTCTGTTAATGCTTTTTCTAGTTCTGCTGTATATTTCATTTGTTCTTCTTTGCTCCAGCCTAGTTTCGCAGCCATGTAGTTGATTACTGCTTCTTTCCACTCGTATACCCAGTGGATGTTGAAGAATACAGCGCCTCTGCGGCGTACGAAGAAGTCAACTGGTTTTGCTGTCATTTCATAATCCATTGCGTATACAAGTGGGATTAGAACGTCAAGCGGCATGTTGTATTCTTTCGCTTCGTCTTTATGTTTTTTCGCTAAGTCAAATAGTACGTCAACGTTAGAACCGTAGAATTTCGCGAATTCTTCTGCTTGTGCTGTTGTTAAACCATATTTCGTACCTTCGCCAGCTTTTTTCGCAACGAATGCTGGGAATCCGTGTGAACCATCTACATGTCCACCAGAGATTGGCATATGTTTCGTGTCGCTCTTCGGATATGCGCTATGACCTTCTTTTTGTAGTAAGTTCGTTACGTAGTCTACTACCATTTCAGCCATTTTGCGGTATCCTGTTAATTTACCACCTGCGATTGTAATTAAACCAGATTCAGAAGTCCAAATTTCATCTTTACGAGAAATTTCAGATGCACTCTTACCTTCTTCATAAATTAACGGACGTACACCAGCCCAGCTTGATTCAATGTCTTTCTCTGTAATTTTCACGCTTGGGAACATGTAGTTAATCGCATTAATGATGTAGGTGCGATCTTCTGTTGTCATTTGTGGTACAGCTGCGTCTTTATCGTAGAACGTATCTGTTGTACCTACATAAGTTTTTCCGCCGCGAGGAATCGCGAACACCATACGTTTATCTGGTGTATCGAAGTAAATCGCTTGACCTAATGGGAAACGTTTTTGGTCAATTACTAAGTGAACACCTTTTGATAACTGAAGTACTTTTCCTTTTTTCGAGTTATCTTTTTCACGAAGTGTATCTACCCAAGGGCCAGCTGCGTTTACAATTTTCTTACCGTAAACTTCGTATACTTCTCCGTCTAGTAAATCGATTACACGTACACCGCATACTTTTCCATCTTTATATAAGAAACTGTCTACTTTTGCATAGTTAACAGCTTTTGCGCCGTGCTCAATTGCTTCTTTCATTACTTCAATTGTAAGACGCGCATCATCTGTACGATATTCTACGTAGTAACCGCCGCCTTTTAATCCTTCTTTTTTTACAAGAGGCTCTTTGTTTAATGTTTCTTCACGGTTAAACATCTTTCTGCGCTCGCTTCGTTTTACACCTGCTAAGAAGTCGTATACACGAAGACCAATTGATGTACTAAATGATCCGAACGTACCGCCTGTATGGAACGGAAGTAACATCCACTCTGGTGTTGTTACATGGGGACCGTTCTCATATACAATCGCACGCTCTTTACCCACCTCTGCTACCATTTTCACTTCAAGTTGTTTTAAATAACGTAGACCACCGTGTACAAGTTTCGTTGAACGACTTGATGTACCTGCTGCAAAGTCCTGCATTTCAAACACAATTGTTGATAACCCGCGTGTTGCTCCATCTAATGCAATACCAGAACCAGTAATACCTCCACCAATTACGATCACATCTAACTCTTGTTTATTTACTCCGTTTAATACGTCTTTACGTTGTTTACTTGAAAATTTCATGGTAATTCCTCCCTTTGATAACGAAAAAAGAGACCACAAACTCCGCTATAGATTTCGCCTCTATAGCGCGTTGTGGTCTCTCCAAATCTCCTACCGAATTATTAACTTGTCACCATTATAACACTGTTTATGATTATTTGAAAGCTTTTGTTGCTTCAATTGCTTTTTTCCATCCAGCATATAGCTCTTCGCTTGTTTTCGCTTCCATCGTTGGTTCAAAGCGTTTGTCCATATGCCACTGTTCTTTAATTTCATCTTGGTTTTTCCAATATCCAACCGCAAGACCAGCTAAGTATGCTGCACCTAGAGCCGTTGTTTCGTTGATCACTGGACGCTCTACAGGAACATCTAAAATATCACTTTGGAACTTCATTAAGAAGTTATTTTTAACTGCTCCGCCATCAACGCGTAATGTTTTCAGTTCAATACCTGAATCTGCTTCCATTGCGCATAATACATCTTTCGTTTGGTAAGCTAAAGATTCTAGCGTTGCACGAATGAAGTGCTCTTTCGTCGTACCGCGTGTTACACCAAACATAGCGCCGCGTACTTCACTATCCCAATAAGGTGTTCCTAGTCCAACGAATGCTGGTACAACGTATACACCATCAGTTGATTCAACGCGACTCGCATACACTTCACTCTCACTTGCATCTTTAAACATACGCATTCCGTCACGTAACCACTGAATTGCAGAACCTGCTACGAAAATACTTCCTTCTAATGCGTAGTTTACTTTACCATCTATTCCCCATGCAATTGTTGTTAATAGACCATGCTCAGAAGCTACTGCTTTTTCACCTGTGTTCATTAACATGAAGCAACCAGTTCCGTAAGTATTTTTCGCCATACCTTCACCGAAACAAGCTTGTCCAAATAATGCTGCTTGTTGGTCACCAGCTACACCTGCAATCGGTACATTTTGACCGAAGAAGTGGTAATCAATTGTTTCTCCGTAAATTTCAGATGATGGACGTACTTCTGGAAGCATGCTCTTTGGTACTGTTAACATTTCTAGAAGCTCATCATCCCACTGTAAGTCGTGAATGTTAAACATTAACGTACGTGATGCGTTTGAGTAATCTGTTACGTGTGATTTACCACCAGATAGTTTCCATACAAGCCACGAATCAATTGTTCCGAATAATAGATCACCGTTTTCTGCTTTTTCTCTTGCACCTTCAACATTATCTAAAATCCATTTTACTTTCGTACCAGAGAAGTATGCATCAATTAAAAGACCTGTTTTTTCGCGAACCATTTCGCTATAACCTTTTTCTTTTAACTCATCACAAATTTCAGCTGTTTGGCGAGATTGCCATACGATTGCGTTGTAAATTGGTTTACTAGTTGTTTTATCCCAGACAACCGTTGTTTCACGTTGGTTCGTAATACCGATACCAGCGATTTGTTCTGGTTTTACATCTGCTTCGCTTAAGCAAGTTGCGATAACTGCTAAAATAGATCCCCAAATTTCTTGTGCATTATGCTCTACCCAGCCCGGCTTTGGAAAATGTTGTGTAAACTCTTTTTGAGCTGAATGAACAATTTCACCTTTTTTATTGAAAAGAATTGCGCGTGAGCTTGTTGTTCCTTGGTCTAATGAAAGAATATATTTTTTCATATCGGTTTCCCCCTTATGCTACTTTTCTACTATTTGTATTGCTTCCACTTTTTTTACTTGTCATATAAGAGATTGCTAGTACAATCACAGTTGCGATAATCACATAAATAAGTGCTGAATTTTGTTTTCCTTCAAATACAACTTGATGGAATAAACCTGCAAGTGATCCACCTAAAATTGGACCAACTACTGGAATCCATGCATACTTCCAGTTTGAACCGCCTTTTCCTGCAATCGGAAGGAAGAAGTGTGCGATACGCGGACCTAAATCACGTGCTGGGTTAATTGCGTATCCTGTTGTCCCACCTAATGATAAACCAATACTTACAATTAAGAAACCTACGATAAATGGATTTAATCCATCTGCAAACTTATTTGCACCAATTGCTAATATACCAAATACTAAAACGAATGTTCCAATCATTTCACTTAAAAGGTTTGCAAATGTGTTCGGAATTGCTGGACCTGTTGCAAATACACCTAACTTTGTTCCTGGATCTTCTGTTTCTTTCCAGTGTGGTAAGTAATGTAAATATACGATAACTGCCCCGATAATTGCCCCAATCATTTGTGCTGCGATATAACCTGGTACATCACTCCATGGGAACGCTCCCTTAAATGCTAATCCTATTGTTAAAGCTGGATTCAAATGTGCCCCACTAATTGATCCAACCGCATATGCTGCAACCGCTACCGCTAAGCCCCAGCCCATTGTAATTACAATCCAACCAGAATCTTTCGCAAACGACTTCTTTAAACTTACACCAGCACAAACGCCGCCACCAAGTACGATTAACAACGCAGTCCCTATTAACTCTCCTAAAAATGCTGACATAGTATCCCTCCACAATCAATTTAAACGCTTCCAAATGTGATAGAGGTAAAATGAATGGCCATTCGTTTTTGTCAAAAGAAAAAGACCCACAGCTTGCACGCTTCTATATAAATTTATATAGAAACAATGAAATGTGGATCTCTACTTTTCTCCGTCACGTTTATTAACTTGTCTATAATGTTAACTGTAAATGAAAGCGGTGTCAACGAAAAAATTCACATTTTCGTCACTTTTTTTGGTAATGTTTCCATAGTTCGCGTTTTGATGTCGTAATTGCTGTCGCACCAGCGTTTAAAGCTCTTTCCACATCTTCTACAGTACGAATAAAACCACCCGCTAAAATCGGTACACCAGTACGCTCTTTCACTTCAGCAATAACATCCGTTAATGCCCCAGGAAGTACCTCAATATAATCCGGTTTCGTCTTATCTAAAAGATTGCAGCTCTTCTCCATCGCACTCGAATCGATTAAAAAGATGCGTTGTATTGCCACAACACCTTTTTGCTTCGCCTTCATAATAACGCTCGCCTTTGTTGAAAGTAACCCGTACGGTCTAAACTCCTGACATAAATATTCCGTCGCATGCCCATCACTCTGCAAACCATGAATTAAATCCACATGTAAAAACACCTTTTTACAATATTGCTTCGCAAGCGATATAACACTCTTCAATTGACCGACATGAATATCTAAAATAACAATATATTCATACGAACTATGTAATAGCTTTTCCAAATCTTTAATTTGCCTCACTGCCGGCAAAATCTTCTGTTCATGAAATTCCATTCTCTATATCCCCTTCTTTATGTCATCCTATCCTTTATAGTACACAATTTAAGTGAAAAGAACAGCTAGTGTAGGGGATTTCTTTCAAATCTTTCCTCTATCTATATATTTTCTTCAACTTATCCGATCCCATACCACCTATAATCATGAATGCAAGGGGCAAAAGATTCATTACATATTGCGCATCTGCTACAATTGTAATACTTGCTCCAGCAAACTTATTTAGCATCCATACAACGATTTTTGCAATAAACAAAAATACTCCTATCATAAATAGACTATCAAAAAACACCTTCCATTTTGGATACGCCAATTGCTTACTATCTTCAATTACTTTCTGCGTCAATTCTTCATCACCCCTTAGCAATTCATCAATTGTAATACCGAACAGATCACTTAAATGAATAATAATTTCAATGCTCGGATAGTTCTTTCCCGTCTCCCATTTCGAAACAGATTACCTACTCACATGAAGTTTTTCAGCCAAATCATTTTGTGACCAATTTCGTTTTTCTCGTTCTTCTTTTAAACGTTCGCTAAAAATCATACTGTGTTTATCACCTCTCTACGTCTAGTATGGACAAATACATAATGAAGAGTAAAGCGAGTTGTCGTTGCGTTAGCTGTGCAACTTGTGCGTTACACCTGAAAATAAAGCTATGTAGTATGTCGATTTCATATATTTTTCTTCTATAATAATTTCCCGAACAATAATACAACGAACAGATACTAGTTAAGACTAGATTAGGCATAAAAAATACGCCATCCCTTCTTATCAGTCTCCAGAAAGAATAACGCAAATTTTCATTTTTACTCATCATTTTTCGGACTATATGAAAACCCCGGATATTTCACAACAGGCCTCTTCTCCTTACGCAGGGAATCCATTACTTGCGGGCCAACATGTATATTACTCTCCACTATTTCTTTAGGAGTCAGTGCCATCCATTGATTTAACGATACATCTTCAAAACGATTACTTCTGAACATCTCTAAAAACCATAATGTTTCGGTACCTGTATTTTGAATATAATGCCCCGTCGCAAACGGTACATATCCGACATCGCCAGCTCTATAATCAAATGTACGAGCGGTACCATTTCCAAGAAACACAGTCATTCTCGCTTCCCCTGTCAAATAATATTGCCATTCATCATTATTCGGGTGCCAATGAAGTTCTCTCATTCCACCAGGCTCAACCTCAACGAGCGCTGCTGCGATTGTTTTGGAAATAGGGAAATTTGTAGAATCTACAATTCGAACGCTACCACCAGGCGTCTTAATCGGCTTTTGTTTTAACATTTCATGTTTAAATGTTAAAGGAACTTCTCCTTTCGGTGATTGAATTTCCTGACTTTCAAGCGAACCTGGCACCTCTCCTTGATAAATATAAACTTGATCTGAAAGGATAGAACGAAAAGCACTCTCAGGTACTCCGAAATTAGCCGACAACACTTCTTTTGGCGTATGCGCAAACCAATCAGAAATAGCTAAAGTAGATAAATCAGAAAAATGCCCATCATCGAAAACGAGTAGAAATTCACAATGTTCCAATCCTTGAATGGAATGCGGAATACCAGGCGGAAAATACCAAAGATCACCTGGTCCAACATCAGCAATAAAATTACGTCCATTTTGATCAACAGCCGTTATGCGCGCCCGTCCTAAAAGCATATACGCCCATTCCGCTTCTTTATGCCAATGTAGTTCTCGTACTCCACCGGCCGTTAAACTCATATTTACTCCCGCAATCGTCGTCGAAACCGGTAGTTCCCGAGCAGTAATCTCCCGAGACCACCCGCCTTGTTTCAAAATCATAGAAGTGTCCGAAAATGAAAACTTCAAGTTAGGAACTAACCCTGCATCGGTTATAGGCGGAACAAGCATATTCGGATTTTGAATATCCCGCATAACATTACGAGGTCCAGAATCAATCGCACCTGCTCCGTCGCTGCGGATTGGTTGTGGCACATTCCCTCCCGCTTCATTAACAGTACGTTTCTTCATGATTACACTCCTTTTTCATCCGATTAGTAAGTAAAAAGCCTCCATCATAGTGTATGAATTGGGCTTTAGATGGTTACAGTTACATCATCTGCCTATCATTATCGTTTTGTTCATTTCTCAACTTATACTAGTATGCTTAGCGCTTAGGAAGACAAAAAAATAAACTAGAACTAACAAAAAACCCTGTAAAATTTATTACAGAGTTTTTCACCAATTATTTATTGTTTTACATATCGAATACGAACATTATCGTCCATTTGATAAATTTGTAATGTGTTTCCATAACTAATTCCTAACTCTTCACTTACACCAACTGCACTTACAAATACCCCTTTAAATACTTTATTTTTAGTTGGTTTTACTACCGATACTCTTCGCTACCTCTTCAAACAGTTTCGAACCTTCTTGTGCTTTACTTACTGATTGATGCATTTTACTTTCGTCTTCTTGATCTAATGCATCAAAGAGAAGTTGAAAACAATCCGCATACAGTTCCATCGACTGCTTTATCTTCGCCTGTTCTCCCTGTAACTCAGGAGGCGCTTGTAGATTCTTCAGTTTCGTTGCAGTTGCCTTTGCTCCACCTAAACTCAGTTGTACTTCACTTTTCTTTTGTTTGTATGATTTTACGTCTGAATCTGCTATTCCTTCAATTAATTTCATTGTATTTTCAATTTGAGTAGCACTATTTATGATATCTGCCTTGTACCTTTCAACATCTGAACCAGTTACCTTACCAGTTGAAGAACTAGAAGAAGTTGAATTATTTGAAGAAGAACTTGGTTGACTACTTGATGAACTACTGTTTGTACCTTCACCTTTCGCTACAGATAAGCTATCCTCTTTCTTGCCATCAGTTGACTTACTCTCTTTTTCAGAAGTCTTATTCTCTTTCTCTACCTTTTGCGTTTCTTCTTTCTTTGGTTCAGCTTTCTTACCATCAGTTTCAATTGTAATACAACCACTCAATAACATAACTGGTAACGCTAAACTTACTAATTTCTTTGCTTTCATGATTACTAATACCCCTTTATTTGTAAAATGTAGTGCAAACAAGTTAATATACTTAACTAATAAATTTCCCCCGAATAATTTATTAAAATCTACTACCTATATATTTCCTGTATATTCATAATCTTTCCATATATAAGATTTTACAAAGAATTACATATTTGGTCAAAGGGATTTATGTAGTCCTTAAAAGAAAATTTTAATCAAAAAGAAAAGAAGCTAACAATAAATTGTTAACTTCTCAGCTTAAGGAAAAAATAGTATCTTTCCTTATCTTCTACTATCTAGATTGTGGATGAACCATATACCGCTCCCTCAAAAGAAAAAAGCTACCACCTCGGCAATAATTTCTACTAAGTGGTAACCTTTCAAAATTTCTATTAAAGCAATACAGAATCCTTATCACTATCCTGATTACGTTTCTCACGCTCTTCTTCTAAGCGCTTCATATATACTTCGCCTTCTTTTTCGATAAACTCATTATCCATATCTTGCTCTTTTTTCGAAGTATATAAAACCATGTAGCCACTTAGTACAATCCCAACAATTACAAGATACACCCACCATGGTAAAGTTTCCAAATCACTTCATTCCTTTCCTTAGACAAGCCTTATTAGTTTCACTTTATGAGGAAAGAATTGGATTTATGCTTAAAATTTTTATTGTGGATGCTTCGCGAAAAATGCTTGTACATATTCCATAAACTCAATTGGTTCTTGACGAAACGGTGCGTGGTATCCTTTTTCAATAATATGAAACGTACTATTTGCAAATAGCCCATGATACAGTTCACCATTTTTCCACGAAACACTCTTATCATGTCGTCCCCATATAATTAAAGTCGGTACCTTAATTTTATCAGCTTCCATCGCAATGCGGCGCTCTCGCATTTTCGTAAGCTGATCATAATGCTCTTTATCATCACGACTATTTTTTACTTCATTTTTATTATACTTCGTAATCTCAGTTACAGTTTGTAAGTCCGTCGATAGCGGTGGTACTTCATAACTTTCTTTTTGCTGGAAAGACTCTATCCCTGTAGCATCCGCCAAGATGAGATGCGTCACTGCATCCGGATATAAATACGCTAAATTAAGGGACATCTCTCCGCCCATTGAATGGCCGAGCACCGCAAACTGATCGTATCCAAGCTTCTTCATTAACTTATAATATAAATTCACTTGCG
This sequence comes from Bacillus sp. RZ2MS9, assembly GCF_001816185.2. NCBI lineage: Bacteria > Bacillati > Bacillota > Bacilli > Caryophanales > Bacillaceae > Bacillus > Bacillus sp. RZ2MS9. The sequence goes on along the minus strand of NZ_CP049978.1, from coordinate 1,070,717 downwards.
CAGGAAACGAATACTGAAAATCAACCGGCTTAGAAGAACGCCCAAACCCTAAAATATCAACCGCAATAATCGTATGATCTCGCACTAGTTCCGGATAAATATCACTAAACCCATCAGAAGAACCACCAAACCCATGCAACATGAGTAACGGAGGTTTCCCCTCACCAATTTGCTTAAAATAAATCGTCTGCCCATCAATTTGCGCCATACTCTCTTTCGTATTCAGCTTCATCATAACAGTATCTTTCACTTCTTCAACCTTCGCAATCGGCTTATCAACGAAGTTACATACGATAAGCAAAACAAGCACAATACCGCTAATCAAATAAAACTTAAACCGTTTCAAAGTTCCCGTCTCCTTTCTCAATTTGCTATTTAAAGTTTTTACATTTTTTGGCTATTTTATGTTTTCTTTTTAATTGTAACTAAAACAGTTACAATTAAAAAGAAAAATATAACTCATTTCTATTACTAATGGTTATTCTGTAACTATTATAGTTACAGAATTAAAGTAAGTCAATTCTTTTCTCTACATGGCCTAATAACAAAGAAAAGGACCTCGTTGTGAGATCCCTTTCTTTGTTATTATTTAATTTAAAAATGATCAGCGTGTGAGTCTTGCTTGCTAATACCGCCACCGTCACCTTTATTATCTGCTGGTGCTCCTCCTGTGTCGCCTCTAGTATAGTCTGGTTTTGCTGGTGCTCCACCCGTGTCTCCTCTATTGAAACTAGCATAGTCTGGTTTTACTGGTACTCCACCAGTATCTCCTTTATTGAAGCTAACATAGTCTGGTCTTGCTGGTGCTCCTCCTGTCTCTCCTATATTTAAGGCTTGATTTGTAAATGAACTATTAGCTCCAATTGATAACACACCTACTAACGCAATCCCTAACATTCCAAAGTGAATCTTTTTCATTATTTTAGCGCTCCTTTTTTTAACAATTTTTTTTGAGCTTTATGACTCATGTAAAAATAATGACTAGCTTTATCGTGATTCTCTTCCTTATAAAACCTTAAGGCCAACATTTCAGCGTATTCCTGTATACACTCCCATAGCTCTTCTTTTTCAAAATAAGTAATACCTTCTAAAACTACTTGCTCTAAACTTAATGTAGGTGATTTTTCATTTACGCTTTTCAAAATCATAAAACGATATTGAAACTCTTCCTTATTTAATTCTTTACAAATATCCAAACCTTTTTCAACCAGATCTGCTGCCAATTGATATTGCCCTAATTTATAACATTCACGCGCTTCAACAAATAGCGCTTTAAAAAATTTCGGCTGTTTTTTTGTAACTTCGGATGCATGGCGAACTGCAAGTTCCGATAAATCTTGACTAGCATACAAAAAGGCTAAATTATGACGCACCATTAAAATATATTTTTCATAATTTACCTTTTGGAAAATATCCATAGCAGCATTAAAGCTTTCTTCCGCGAGTTCGTAATTTTTCAAATCTACACAACACAGACCAAAAGCATTTTCACATAGCGCTATATTTATTTCGCAACCTATATGTTTTTTAAACTCTTCTTTCGCTTTTCTCAAATAATCAATTGCATTAACTTGTTGATATGTCTGATAGTAAAAATTACCTATACGATAATCAAATTCTGCATTTTCTAAAGAGTGCGAAACATATTTCATTAGTTCATTTGCTTTTTCATAACTTTCCTTTGCATCGCCATATCTAGACATTGAAGTGCAATATATCCCTTTAAAGAAATGATAATAATATGCTAAAAACCCTTCAGTTGGAATTTCAAAAGATTCTATTCTCTCAAAACTATTTTCTTTTATATTCAACCAATCCGTCAGCATTTTATATCTAAAATCTAATAAGGTAAAATACAAAGATAACTCCTGATCCACATCCAACCCACTAATCTTACTTTCAATCTCCTCTTTCATTTCCGTAGCTTTCTCTATATTTTGCTGCAACATTACACGATACCAATCATCTAAAGAATGTTTCATTTGCTCCCGCGTTACTACATCTGCTCCCATACACTCGCATCTCCTTTTCTCCAAAATTACAAAATTAGGATTTTTATACAATTATTAAAATCGTATATTACCACTCCTTTTCTATGTATTGAAAAATAATTATTAGAAAATTCAATATTTTAATTAATTATACCAAAGTTTTCCTTTTTAATAACTTGAGAAATAATTGTCAGAAAACTCACTAGGATAAATAAAAAAGCAAGTAGTTCCAGCACTCCGCTAAAACTACTTGCTCTCCTACTTACTATCTCTATTTTTACTCTTTAATAAATTCCTTCGTACTTCTCACTGTATCAATTGGACGAACTAATTTTTCAATTTCTTCACGTTTTGGCTCTAGGAATGGAGGTAAAGATAATTTTTCGCCAAGTGTTTCGTATGGCTCATCTCCCATAAATCCTGGGCCGTCTGTTGCAAATTCAAATAAGATTTGTGGTGCAACTCTTGCGTATAATGATTCGAAGAAGTGACGGTCTACATAGCCAGATGAAGGAAGTCCAACGCTACTGATTCTCTCAATCCATTCTTCTAATACAGCGCGATCTTCTACGCGGAATGCAGCATGGTGAACCGTACCAAAACCTTGTCGTGCTTCTGGAAGAACCGTATTATGTTCTACAATGACAGAAGCACCGTTTCCACCTTCGTTCACTTCAAATAAATAGAATTCTCCTTCTTGCGCAACCTCTTTAAATAATAAAACTTTTTCTAACACTTCTTTGAAGAAACTAAAGTTCGCGATACGAATGAATACAGGGCCTAAACCAGTAATTGCATATTCTAACGGAACTGGTCCGTTTTGCCATGGTGTACCTGATTCGATACCGTTATCAAGTTCATCTGAGATTAATTGATAGTGTTGGTCATCAAAGTCAACGAAAGAAAGAGTTTTCTTACCAAATTGCTCTTTAATTCCTGTATGTTCTACTTCAAGACGGTCAAAGCGTTTCACCCAATACTCTAATGCTGCATCAGTTGGAACACGGAATGAAGTTTTTGAAATTTCATTCGTACCGTGTACTCCTTTTGGAATACCTGGGAAGTCAAAGAATGTCATATCTGTTCCTGCACTACCTTTATCATCTGCAAAGAATAAATGATACGTTTGAATGTCATCTTGGTTTACTGTTTTCTTAACTAAACGCATTCCTAAAACGTGAGTGAAAAACTCATAGTTTTTTTCTGCACTACTTGTAATCGCTGTAACGTGGTGAATTCCTTTTAATTGGTTCATTTTATATTCCTCCAATGGGTTTCATTTATATGTTAAAGTTGTATATTTTCTTCTATTACTTCCCTTCAATAGGTGCTAAATTCGCTTCAATCTCTGCACGCTGATTTTCTAAGAACGGTGGTAAATCAAGTTTTTCTCCTAAATGTTCTACATCTCCATCAACTGTAAACCCTGGTCCATCTGTCGCAATTTCAAATAGGATTCCGTTTGATTCACGGAAATATAAGCTTTTAAAGTAGAAACGGTCAATGATTCCTGAAGAATGGAAGCCTCTTTGTTTCACTTGTTCTTCCCAATAAGCAAGCTCTGCATCATTTTTCACACGAATTGCTAAATGGTGAATGCTACCGCGGCCTGGCTTTTCAGTAGGACCATCTAAATATTTCACAACGATTTCTCCAAAAGCCTCTCCTTTAATAGATTGAAAAATTGCTTCCTCTTCGCTGCGGCTAACCTCTGTATAACCAAACATCTCTGTAAGTGTACTCGCCATTTTATCAAGTCTACGAACTGTCATTTCCACAGAACCCATTCCTTGAATTTGATGCTCTGCAGGAACTTCTGATTTCTCCCAAGTTTCCCAGTGCTCCACTTTTTCTCCGTTTGAAACGAGTAGTACTAAGCGAAGACCTTCAGCATCCTCAAATTGCAAAGCAGGACGATTTGCATATGTTGTTATTTCACTATGTTTCACATTAAATGTCTCAAATCGTTCTTTCCAGTAATGTAAGCTTTCCTCTGAAGGAACAAGTAATCCAATTCGAGTAATGGCATTCGTACCGCGGTACGTTTTTCCTACTAAAGGAATTTCAAAAAACGATAATTCCGTACCTGGACTTCCTGTTTTATCTCCATAAAATAAGTGATACATTGACGGATCATCTTGATTTACCGTCATTTTCACACGGCGTAAACCAAGTACTTTTTTATAAAAATGATTATTCTCACTCGCGTTTTTTGTAACCATTGAAATGTGATGATGCCCTTTAATTTCATACATTGATAATTCCTCCGTTTCATTTTACTAGTCAAGTGATACCTAAAAAATAATATGCTTCTTAGCTTTTCAATTTATTCTCATTATGTTTTTGTAAATTCATCTTAGTTTTTACTGCATAAGTTACTTTGTTTTGTAAGTCGAAAGCAAGTGAGTGTATGTTTTTCATATGACTCAATCACTTTCGTTACTATCACTTTACAACTCAAGTGATTAAAAAGCAAGTAATTTATCTCAAATTCGAGATTTTTTTATTGCATAACATTTTGAACTGGAGAATGATGAATTTCTATATGGAATAGCGTCATAAAAATGTAGATTTACAACGCTAAGTCCATTTCCTTTTCTTCATAAAGTGAAACTTTAATCAGCCCTCACCAATCGGACTTTTATGGGCAGCCCGACCCCCACCTAAATTCTTTGCTTCCGCTGAATTTTGAGTTAGGGGTCTTACTGCCCATTAAAGCGGGATAAATTGAAATTTAATGACTTAACATTATGCTTATCTTGGGAGCGAGGTATTTTATCGGTGAGTGTATACAAACCATGTAATGCTTGCTGTTAATAATGCTGATGAAATCAAAGCTGTAAGAACACTATATGTTTGCCACATAAGTATTGTTGACCAATCGAAAGCACAGCACAGTATACCCAGAGCAATCGTAGCGATCAGGAAAATAACTGTTACGGTTATTCTCTTTTTTGTCATTGGCTGTCGCTCATTCGTTCTCCTTCTGCGTAATCCTAAGAGAAATAGCAAAACGGACAATAGGCAAAAAATAATTGTGATAGACGACAAAATGATATCCAAAAGCTGTGTGCCGCTTATTTCATATGACTGAGTTAGATTGCCTTCTAATATATCTTTAACTTTTAGTACCATGTTTGTATTGGTATTTGTGCCGTTGCTCAGCAAGGAGACGGCTGTTCGTTCATTTGGCAGTATGACTACTTCGGTTCTGAAATTTGGATTGCCCCCAGTGTGTTCTATAATCGTTTGATCGGCATTTACGGACCAACCTGCCGCATAATACATACCGTTGACAGCCGAAACAGACATATCACCCCTATGTGATTTTTCGATAACCGTGTGAAATATTTCGGGTATGTCCTGCACGATACCCATCTGTATGCCCATCCAACGAGCCATATCTTTTGTATTAGAAATGATGTAGCCTGCGGGTTTATTCCCAGCATAATCCGGAGCTTTAAATGGAGTTGTCATAAAAAAGGAAGAACGGTAGCCCTGTGCCAACTGTCCAGTAGCTTGAGCAGCTTCTTTATAAACATACGTCTGGTGAAGACCTAACGGTTGAAATACCTGTTCCTTCATAAAGTCTTCATAGCTTTGTCGCGACACAATCTCAATAACCAAACCCAATACGTCATAATTAGCGGTTCCATAGTTATACTGTTCACCGGGAGGGAACGCCAATTCAGCATCAACGAGCATTTCCACAGTCTTTTGCAACATATCCGGTGTATTGCCTTGTGGAATATTTTGAAGATGCCTAATATTTGTTAGACCACTGGTATGGTGAAGAAAGTTATTTAGTGTAAGACTTTGCATATCAACAGGTTTCCCTTGATACTTTAATGTAAACCAAGGTAAATATTTTTGGACAGGGTCAGTCATTGAGAGCAGCCCTTGCTCTTCCAATAGCATAATACCCATACCGGTAAAAGCTTTACTGACCGAGGCTAACTCATAGAGTGTATTTTCACTTGCAGACAACCCCTTTTCACGGTCTGCATACCCTGAAGAAAAGTAGAACACTTCATCATCAGCAAGTATTGAGATTGACATTCCCGGCACACCTGATATACGACAGGCATCATCTAGCAACGCTTGTATTGCCGCAGATTGCGAATCTGACAACGCATAACTTTGTGTTGCGAATCCTGAGAATAATATAAATATCGTTAATACAAAAACAATAATCTTTTTCATAAACTCTCCCTTTTGGAAAATTATAAAAGAATAATATAAATAATATAAATAACCTCCTTTTACAACTACGAAACTAATTTTTAATGTATCTTTCTATTCACCTATATAATATCAAATAATTGCGAATAGTTACACTTGAACGAACAGATGGATGTAATTTGAAACAACTTTAAAGAGCCTTGCTACGTAGAATGTAGTAAGGCTCTTAGCTTTTTAATAATCAAAATTCAATAACTTTATTATCATTATACAACAGCCCCACTAAGCTTATTACCACTTAATGAGGCCATTTGATTCACATTATTAATTATGGAACGTCGGCTTATAGAACGAACGATTATCAAGTGCGAAGACACGCTCTGTGTATTCGCCTGGTTTTGTGCGTCCTAATGCGCGGTCCATCATGTTCATTTTTGCATCTAAGTTATCGATGTAGTGCAGAATTTCTGCTTCTTTTACTAATGGTGGTTTTGGGCTACCCCATTCCGCTTTTCCGTGGTGCGAAAGGACGATGTGTTGAAGAATTAATACTTCTTCTGCATCGATTTGCAATTCGTCTGCTGCTTTACCAATTTCGTTCACCATAATAGAAATGTGGCCTAGTAAATTTCCTTCTAACGTATACGTTGTAGAAATTGGGCCAGATAGTTCGATTACTTTACCAAGGTCATGTAAAATAACGCCTGCATATAGTAAGTCTTTATCTAAAGATGGGTATAGATTTGAAATAGCTTTCGCTAAATCAAGCATTGATACGACGTGATAAGCTAGTCCAGATACGAACTCGTGATGGTTCTTTGTCGCTGCTGGATAGTCTAAAAATTCGTTTTGATGCTTATTTAATAAATGTCTTGTTAGACGCTGAATGTTCGGGTTTCTCATTTCAAATATGTATTGCGTAATTTTCTCAACCATATCTTCTTTTTTCACTGGTGCTTTTTCTACGAAGTCTGAGATGTCTGTTACTTCATTTTCATTCGCAACACGAATTTGTTTCACACGTAATTGAATACGTCCTTTGTAGTTTAAAATATCACCAGCTACTTTCACGATTGTTTCCGCTACATATTGTTTCTCAACTTCTGGTGATACGTCCCACAATTTCGCTTCAATATCTCCACTTGGATCTTGTAAGATTACTGTTAAAAATGGCTTTCCATTGCTTGCGATACCTTTTGTCGCTGTTTTAATTAACAAGAAAATATCGACTTGTTCACCAACTTCATACTCTGCAATTTTCTTTTTCATTCGAATTCCTCCACCAAATCAGTTACTTTTAGTATAGCACACTACAACTCATTTTCTTTACGCATATGTGTTAATTTTATAATCTGTTTTTCTGGAAAATACGCAAGTAAATGCGCATGACATGTAAAGAATATGACTTGTCTATCCTTTGCAATTTCCTTTATAAGTTCAATCGTACGATTCGTCCTTACCGCATCAAAATGCACGAAACTATCATCAATAATAAATGGATAATCATGTTCGAATGTTTTCGCGAGTGCAAATCTCAGCGATAAATATAACTGCTCCGCTGTCGCTTGGCTTAGTTCATGACTGTAAAAACGCATACCATCGTTACGTTCAACGATAAACGGTTCTGCCTCTGACGGTGAAAAGATTTTACTATAGCGTCCGCCTGTTAAATAGACGAAATACTCTTCTGATTTTTGTAAAATACGAGGAAGATGAACTTCATGATAATAGTGCTTCGTTTTCGTTAACACTGTCTTTGCGGCCGCATAAGCAGCCCACTTCTTCACTTGTTCACGCACTTGCGCTTTTTTTATTTCCCATTCATGCATTAAATCGCCGTACGTACTACCTTCTTCTAAATTCGCAATTTCCATACGATGTTTCGCAATACGCTCTGTCAGTTCTTTCTCTTTCGTAAGACAGTTTTGGACAGTTGTAATTTCTTGCTTTAATTTTCCTTCATACCCGTCAGCTTCATAATGTTCAGCTAATGATAAACTCGTTAAACGCTGTTCCAACAGATCAATTTGCGGTAATAAACGCCCCACTTGTTTCTCTGCATCCTCACGTTTTTCCGCCAGTTTACCTGCTTCTAAAAACATCTCTTCATCTGTAGACTCTGCAATATGCCATAAACCATCTCGTTCTATTAGTAATTGCTTTAATTGTTCTTGCATAAACTCATATTCTTCTTGCCATTCCGCCAGTTTTTCTTTTAACTGCTTACAAGTTTGGCGCTTCTCTTTCTCATTTTGCATACGGCTTTGTGCCTCGTGTAGCTTACTATACTCCGCACTACCGATAACAGTTTCTAGTTTATGTTCAAATTGCGAAATCATTTCATATAATGAAGATTTTCGCGTACCTTGCTTCTCTAACTCCCGATATAATTGCTGCATTTTTTCAATACGCTCAAACGCCGGCAATATGTGTGCATACGTATAAAATTCAGGAAACATATAGCGCGTTTTATATGCATGGACTTGTTCTCCCGCCTGGAACGTTTCTCTCTCCCATTCCTCATACGATGAAACGACTTTATCATACGCTCGTTCCAACTGCTGTAACTTATAAGACTCGCGCTCAAATAACTTCCGAATCTCTTCATCTTTTTCTAACTCATAGCGTACAGACATCGCTTCTTCACTTTGTCTCCCGCCGGCACTTTGCTGAAGAGTAAGAAGCTCTTCTTGTAATCCGCTTGATGGATCTTTATATAAAACAAGAGCGAGAACAATCCCTACAAATACGATGACACTAATAAATAAAAGCGGGCGATTGTCTATAAATAAGCTCGTGAATAAAATGCCTGTATTAATAAGGAGTAACAGAAGACAAACTCTTTGCCACTGCTTTTTCTTTTGCATAGCCGCTCCTGCTTTTTCCTCGTACTTGCGCTTCATTCTCTCTGCGCCCATACCGATAAACGCCGCATCTTGGAACGACTTCTCTTTCTCAGCTAACGCATTTCGCTCTTCATCCGCTAACATTTGTTGCTTAATCTGTCTTATATTCTCTTCTTGTTCTTCTAATTGCTCCTGCGCTACTTTAAAACGATCATCAAGCTGTGCTTTTTGCGTTTCTAATTCACGCGCCTTTTGCACTGTTTGCGTAATTAACTCTTTCGTTGCCAAACTCATATCAAATGAAAGAACTGTTTCCTTTTCAAAAGTAGCACCAATTTGTTGCTCTAGTTCTGCCAGTTCTTCTTTTATATTCGTAATACTTCCTGTCAAATCACGCATTTCTTGGCGTGCATTTTCGTAAGACATATGCTGCATACGAAGTTCTTCTACATAACTTTCTTTTTGTAAAAACTCTTCATCTATTTGAATCGAGGCAATTTCCGATTGCACTGTCTCAATTTTCTTGTGGAGCGAATCAACTTGTAATTGAAGCGGCTCCATCTTCGCCTTAATTGCTTCATAACGCGCCATTCCGTTTACAGGAAACTGCCCGCTCTCGTTCTCTAACACTTTCTCGTGCGCACGCTTTTCAATAACGAGAGGCTCAAGCGCTGCTAATATTTCATAATCTTGCTTTCGTTTTTCTGCACTCTCTTTTTCCCCGCGAACAGAAGCAAGATTCTCTTCGCTTTCTTTTAACTGCTCGACCTGTTTTTCATACGTGCCAATTTTCCCTTGCCACTCTTTCATCTTCTCTTCAAGTTTCTTCATCTCTTGCAGTGACACGTTAATTTCAGGTTTACGCCCGCTTGGCTTGAAGCGCTGGTCCATTTCTTTTTCTAGCTTTTTATCTAACTGCAATAGCGCATCACTTCCGACTGCACTTGCCGAAAATAAATAATTGCCAATATCCGCTTCGCCGAGCTGATGAATGTTTTGAAGGCCATGCATATCAAATGAAAAGACAGATTCAAATAAACTTTCATTCATCCCGCTTAATATATCGTTTAAAATTTCTTCTCCGCCCGTTTTCCCGTCTTCAAAATAAACGGTCACCTCGCCAGCTGCCGTCTTTGGCAATCGCTCAATTTTCAAACGACCGTACTGCTCTGTTTGCACAGTGATCGCACCGCCATACTTCCCGCCTTCTTTCGGCTCATAACGGCGCTGTCCTCTCGTCGGAAAACCGAATAAAATACTTTTCATAAATGAGCGAATTGTCGATTTCCCAGCTTCATTTTCACCGTATAACACTGTCAGCAAAGAAAGATCCATTTCCACATTTTCTAATTTTCCGTACCCATAAATATGGAGTTTTTCAATTCTCATTTTTTATCCCTCTCTTGCTGGAATAATTGTTCTAAAATAATATTTTCTGCTTCCTTTTGAATCTCTTTCTTCTCTTCTTCTGTAAAAGATTCAATACTATTACGCGCTACAGGAGATGTCCAAATAGTGCGCAATACTCCGTCCATATTAGTGAAAGCTTCTAACTCCTTTAGCACACTACCGACGAAATGATTTTCCGCTTTCAAACGTTCGATTTCCGCAAAAGAAACCGTCTCATTTTTCCACTTCATTGCATATACGAAATCTTTTCGCTCTTCTCCAGATGCTAAAATGTGAAAAATCTCTTCCACACGCTTTTCGTCGCGCAAATAAGGTGAAAGTGGGCCTTGTCCTGTAAATACGACAGTTAATAGCGTACCTTCCTCTTCTCTTCGGCATTCATTCATCGCAGTAGATATGCTTGTCATAAGTTCATCAACAGTGTCAAGTCCATCAATACCAACCTCGATTTCGTCCCATACAACATCTGCCGTATGGAAAAATGAACACTGCGATCCTTTTTTCGTAAGTTCAATAAGGTATGCACCCTTCTCGCCTGTTTCCTTACGATGACGACCTTGTATGTTCCCTGGATAAATAATGTATGGTTCTTCTGATAAAATTTCACGTTTATGTATATGGCCAAGAGCCCAATAATCAAACTGTTTTTCTTTCAACTCACGAATTTGAAACGGTGCATAGCGATTATGCTCTGCATCTCCTTCCACACTTCCGTGAAGCATACCAATATGAAAAGGCGCATCACTCATTTTCGTATACTGCGCTGTCATATTATCCGTTACCGCTTGCTGCAAATAACTAAAACCATAAATAGAAGCTAATAGCTCACCATTTTTATAAAATGATTTCTCTTCTACATAAGGCTCAGTAAATACATGAACATTTTCCGGAAACTCAATTGCTGCCCAGCTTCCCCCTAAATAATCATGGTTACCGTGAATAATAAAAACAGGGATATCGTATTGCGAAAGTCTCTTCATTTGCTCACGCACAAACACTTGCGCCCTCAAACTTCTCGTCTCCGCATCATACAAATCCCCAGCTAGTAATACGAAATCAACGCGCTCTTGAATCGCTTTATCAACAATACGCTCAAATGATTCAAACGTACTTTGCTTCATTCTCTCCCACACAGACTGCGTAACATTCATCTCCATCCCTTTAAACGGACTATCCAAATGCAAATCAGCCGCATGTATAAACTTTACTTGTTTCACAAATAACGATCCTTTCTATCTTTCAAAAGTTTCATTTTATCAAAATTTAAATCGCTGAAAACTAATAATCATCGAGAATAAAAATATTCTCGATGATTAAAGTTTCATTCTATTTTACCACGCAATGTCATATATTTCTTTGCATATTGTAGCATTTTATGTCAAAATAATTATAAGATTCTGATTTTAAATATTGGAGGGAATTTTCATGGGAGTATACGTTCTAACAGTCTTTGAAAAAGATGGTTCAAAAGCATTAGACGAATCATTCGAGGCGGCAACTGAAAAAGAAGCGAAAGCAAAAGGTGAATCTATCTTACAAGAAAAAGGATTGTATGAAAAAACACATCGCTGTACATCTACTGCAGGTAAGCTCGTTTTATTCCAGCGCTAAAAAAAGAAGCGTCATCCGCTTCTTTTTCACTCTACTATATCTTCGTCACACCACGTAAACACCACATCTAGAATACGATTACCGATACGTACGCGTTTATTCCATTTACCTGTTTGGATCTGATGTTGCAATTCTGCTTTCATCTTTTCCGTCCAGTCGTGAATCGTTTCACTACCGTCGTACGGATATACGCTCGGAAACTCTTTCTGCAGTAGATGCAAGCTCTCTGCATCAAAATGAAAATGGAAGAAGTAGTTTGCTGTAAGCGATGGTTCTTGCAATCGTAAAAAATGATCATCAATTTGCTTTCTATTTCGATAGAAAGTAAAGATATTCACTTTACCGCTAGTAATTTGGTCAATTTGAATTTCGTGCTTCTCTATAATCACGTCTTGTCCACCTCGTTGTATACTATCTTTAGTATATATGTCTTTTGCAACAAAGTTAACCATTTTCGCGCGAAATTCATTTCCTTCATTATATTACCTGTACCTCCATATGCAATCAGAATAAATAAAACAAAGTTGAAGGGGAGCGATCACATGTATTTCGGAAGCAAAGGTTGGTATGTAAAAGAACTTAAAAAATTAGGTATCCGTACTTATGAAGGTAAAAAACTAGAATCGTATCGTACGCATGTGTTGTCTAGTTTACTGGAGAGAATGAAGAGAGCTTCGGCTTAATAGAAAAGTAAAAAATAAAACGAATCCGAATAGTGGCATATAATAAAAAACACCTCCTAAATTCGCATACTAAGTATGCAAATTAAATGGAGGTGTTTTTATTAGTTTCACTTTTTCAGGGGCGCTTCAGTTTTCATAAAATATTTTTTGTTTCCGCTGAAACGGATAAGTTTTAATCTCAGCTGTATCTAAATTTTCATTGAATAAATGAATAGCTATAATTTGTCTACAATCGTAAGTATGGTAATAATATGTTCCAGATTCCATACACATTGCACTCGTATAGATGGTATTATCTAATGTTTCGTCTTCTGTTATTACTGACCCTTTAGGAACCTCACAATTTGATAAGATATGAAAAATAGCAGATATCCCCTCTTCTTCGTTCTCTATACCTTGAATGTTTTGTTTTCCATATGCTGCCCGCACAAATCTTGATGGCGGGGTAAAATCTCCAGGAAGTCCCATCGTTCCTGAACCTTGGCCAAAAGCACTTAATGGTATATCTCCCCACTCCGTTGGCGCAAATGGCTGCGATTTAAGTCCAATATATTGTCTTAAATTTTGTAAATGCCAATTAAACTCCGGACTATTAGTCATCACTCCTAATGGATTGTCATACATTTTTAGTCCATCAGTTGTCGGCTCAAGTACAATACACTCTCCCCATTTATCTGCTAAAATCCAATGTAGCGGCGGGGTAATTCCTAAAACTGGTAATGGTATATCTATAAGGGAAATGTTATCAACAGATTTTTTTAACTCTTCAACAGAATTAAATTGCGTGAGGCTCCAAGCCACAAAATCAAATGGCGCTAAATTCGTTTTATGGTTATCTATACTGTTACTATAAGTAGCGAATCCCGGGAAATAGAGAGTGGCACACGTCATACCAGCTTCATTTACTCCGTCCGCCATAATGACCCTTCCTTCATGATTAATTCCCATTCCGACAACAGCCTTTTTCGCTCGGATAGTTTCACCAGTTATATTGTTCCACTGATAACGCCGAGGAATGATTATTACTTCCTGATTCATATCTAATGTGAAATCCATTGTTCTCGCAAAAAGATGTTGGAAATTTTTAGTTTGTAACGTCAAACTAGTACACATGAAGAAATCCCCCCATTTTATAGTTATATACACATTTTATAAAATTCTGATAAATACGTAAATTAAAAACCCTATTTATCACTAACAAAGTAACCACCCAAACTAAAAATGCTATAATAAACCCAATCAAACTAAGGGGGCAAATTACTTTGCTTGGAACATGCATTCAATTTCATAAGTTTGGCAATCCAAAAGACGTATTACAAGTTGAATATAAAAATATAGAACCACTGAAAGATAATGAAGTTTTCGTCCGTATGCTAGTTAGACCGATTAATCCATCTGACTTAATTCCCATCACAGGAGCGTACGCTCATAGAATTCCTTTACCTAACATACCTGGCTATGAAGGTGTTGGTATTGTAGAAAATGTTGGCGCTTTTGTTTCTCGAGAGCTTATCGGTAAACGAGTGTTACCTTTACGCGGGGAAGGTACTTGGCAAGAATATGTGAAGACATCAGCTGATTTTGTAGTCCCTATTCCTGATTCCATTGATGATTTCACAGCGGCACAAATGTATATTAATCCCCTTACGGCGTGGGTTACTTGTACAGAAACGTTAAACTTACAGCGTAATGACGTTTTATTAGTGAATGCTTGTGGGTCCGCTATTGGACATCTATTTGCGCAGTTATCCCAAATTTTAAATTTCCGATTAATTGCCGTTACAAGAAATAATAAGCATACAGAAGAATTACTGCGCCTTGGTGCTGCATATGTAATTGATACTTCCACTGCCCCGCTTTATGAAACTGTTATGGAATTAACAAACGGGCTCGGTGCGGATGCTGCGATTGATTCTATCGGAGGACCGGATGGAAATGAATTAGCTTTTTCCTTACGTCCAAACGGGCATTTTTTAACGATCGGTCTTCTATCAGGAATACAAGTGAACTGGGCCGAGATTGTCACAAAAGCAAAAGTGCACGCAAACATATTTCATTTACGACATTGGAATAAAGAGGTATCACCATATAAATGGCAAGAAACGTTTCGTCACTTAATTCGCTTAGTAGAAAATGAGCAATTACGTTTTATGACGGTACATTCTACATATGACTTAGCGGATGTGAAAGCGGCAGTTGATGTTGTGCAGTCTGCTGATAAAACGAAAGGGAAAGTGTTTTTGACAAGTTATTAACTACAATTGAAGAAGCCTTTTTGATTGGTCTTTTAAATAGACTAGATAGTACGTTCAGGAATACCTAATTGTAAGTATCTGGTATAATCATGTTAAAAGGTGAAAGGAGACTCTAACATGTGGTTACTCACGGCAATTGCGCCTGTTTTAATAGTCGGGGGAATTGTAGTCTATGTAATCGGAAGGCTTAAACATAAATATGACAACGGCACATTAGGTAAGAAAAAATCAAAAGAGGCTCAAATTTTATTAGACAGTTTAATACCTATGGGAATGCTTGTTGGCTGTATAATCGGTTTAATTTTCGGCATGTTTTTCCCAGATTATTCACTTCTTGCAGTGAGTTTAGGATCTGGAATCGGCTATTTATTGGGGTTTTTCGCCTATGAAATTTATAGCAAGACAGGAAACAACCTCTCATAATCCAAAAAGAATAAGCGGAACAGTACATAGTAGTCATATACAATATGTACTGTCCTTTATTTTTGTATCAACACTATCACCTTACCTTTCGCCTACTATACACCTTTTTTATTGATTTTTCTCTCCTCCCCTTTTTGCATATCCGCTTTTTTATTTTCATTGGATCTATATCCAAAGTAAAGTAGCGCACATGTAATAATAGAACCTACAATGTATCCTAAAAAACATCCTAACCAAAACATAGTGTAACCGCCTCCATTCATAATAAATTTTATGTAATATAACTCTTTACATACTCCATCGTTTATTTCTATTAACTATACACTTTCTAAAATTATTCATACCACTAATTCTCTTCGTACCTCAAATAGCAATTTTATTATTTGTCATAAAGTTAACACCTTCTTAAAATACAAAAAATTCCATTTACTTGCTTTTTCTCAAGAAATAATATACTACATTTGAAATAAGCGAGCGAGTACGTCGGCTCTTCTCTATTTTAACTTTAGTCATGAACAAAAGAAAAATAAAAAACCCCCTCAAAGCATAAACTTCAAGGGGGAGCCTGTTTTTTATTTACTTATATACGTACAGCTGTACCACTTACAGCAACCATTAACATTCCATCACGAACAACTTCGTAATCTACGTCAATACCAACGATAGCGTTCGCACCTTTTTGTTTTGCAAGTTCTTTCATTTCATCCATTGCGATATCACGAGCTTCTTTTAGCTTGCTTTCGTAAGAACCAGCACGACCACCGACAACATCACGAACGGAAGCGAATAAATCGCGGACAATATTTGCACCCATAATAGCTTCACCATTTACAATATCGATATACTCAATAATTTCTTTACCTTGAATTCCAGACGTTGTTGTTACAATCATGACTGACACTCTCCTAATAAGTTGTAGTTTTTTAATGCGCTTTCTTATGTCTTTATTATGACACAGAAAAAATATCTAATCTATTGAATTACCTTACAGGAGTGTGACAATTTTGTAAGAATAAAACCCCCATTATGTTCAATAAAGCGCTTTAACATTAGGATACATAAACGAGTCTCTATTTTCTTTCCAATCCTTTTCTACTTCTTTAAAAGTTGGTCGCCCTAATTCTTTATTATTTTCATGTTTACTAAACCATTTTTTCACATACTGATCTCCATTTTTACTTTGAACTGTGCAAAGGAAACTATTGCTACTATCCTTTAATATTTTTACAATCACGAATAGACACCTCTTCCCTTCTCAATATCATAATAGGACTTGATCTTTTACTATAAGCCCTTCCTCTCTTATAGTCATACGACTCCTCGGCCGCGCCAAAGTTGTAAGATCAAAAACGATATTCACTTTGTTTACATTTTATTTAAAGAAATCAGAGTTATAGGCATTATGCTTATCAAATATTTTATAGATTTCTAACTTATCATCTAATTTTGCATCTACTAAAATTAATATATTTCCATCGTAAATATATTCTTCATACTTTTTAGCATGGTCTTCAGGGATTCCTAAGCCGATAAATGCTCCTATTAAACTTCCAGCTCCTCCGCCAATACCAGCTCCTCCAATAGCTGCTGCGATTGGTCCTGCTGCTACAATTGGACCCATTCCAGAAACGGCAAGTATACCAAGACCTGTTAATAAACCACCGAGTCCGCCTGCTACTCCTCCAGCTACAAGCCCTGTCGCTGAAAAGATATCTGCTTTATGTGCAGTTTCGCTATTCACTTTTTCACCCGATTTTTCTTCCAGATGTTCAATTTCCTTTTGATCTTTCGCAATAGCTGAAATGTTATCTGCTGAGTATCCTTTTTCATTTAATTCATTAATAACGAGTGCCGCATCATCAATTGTTCTAAAAACACCTACTATTTTTCTATCTACATTCATAACTATTAACCTCCTAAAGTTTTATATAATGTATCTTTATTTTTCTTCATTTCTGTATACACTAATCTTTTTATTAACATAACCATTTACGAAAAAAGCGAATAGTAAAAGCACTACAAGTGAACTACTTAACAAGTAAATTAAATCAAATGTAATATTAATCATCATTTCATTCATGTATACCAGGCTCCTTTTTATTTAAAGTAAAAGTATATTTTGATAGACTAATCTACTAAACATAGACATCTTACAATTCATCTTCAGTTAATCTCTTTGTAGTATATGTATACCCTTCCTAACCTTTTCTAAACGTAAAAAACTATAATTATATTTTTTCTTATTTATATGTTTAACATTTTTTTAAACGGGTATGTTTATATTGTTATGCTTACTATATGGAAAGGAATATTACGATGAACGCCATTCACTCTACTACTATTTCTTATAATGAAACACCTACAATAACGCAGATTCATCATTTTTATGCTTTAATGACAACATTTCAAACGAATGTATTTATAAGTAAACACGGAACACTTACTTCTATTAAAAACTTAAGCACTCTAGTATCCTTTTTCCTTACTGTAAAAAAGAGAGATCTTGTATTATTTATTTTTGAAGGAATAGATGCAAAAAGAGCTTTAAGAACACTCTTCCCTTCTTAGAATATTTGTTATCCTCTATTCCCTCGTTTACTACCTTTCATATATGTTTTTATATTTCAAAATGATTTCCTCTATAAAAAAAGAACCCCCTAATACAATAGGGGGATTTCTAGTTTAGCCTTATGAAAACTGATATAATATATATTACGTTTTTCATTCTTTAAAATAGAAAAGTTTTAATAACCTTGAAGGTAGGAATTTTTAATGAACTCGAAAGCAAAATTTAGTATTCGCTACAAAATTATGGCTGGTTATTTAGTTATCATTTTGTTCTTACTTGTTTCTTTCATTATGTTGAACAATGAGATTTCTAATTTACAAAAATCTCGTAATTTTATTATTGATCACGATTTTAAAGTTCTCAATTTAACAAATCAAGTGGAGAAAGATTTACTAACAATTGAAAATAAAGCGAAAGGGTTTATCATTTCTAATAATCCAAATTACGTACAATCTCTTAATTCTGCGGAAAAGGATTACGAAAAGCATTATCAAGATCTTTTCTCATTATTAGAGGATAACCCATCTCAGCAAGAAAAATTAAAACAGATTAACGAAAATATTATTAGTTGGATAAATAAAGAGATTCACCCGTTAATTGCAAATCATAATAGTAATAATGTACAAACAATCGACACGACTCAAATTCAGTCATTACAGTCACAGGTAACTAACTTCCGTAGCACTGAGGAGCAATTAACAAAAAAAAGAGCAGCACAATTAGATACTGAAAATAATAAATTAGAGATTTGGTTATACAGTTTATTGTTCTTACTTTCTTGTATTTCTATTATCATTTCACTCTATATTTCGAATTCCATTACAAAAACGATTAAAAATGTAATTCAAGCTATTAAATCCATTTCTTCTAAAGAAAAAATCACGGAAAGAATTCATGTAAACACACGTGATGAAATAAAAGATCTTGCTCATACAACGAATCACCTACTAGACGAAATATCGAAAAGAGAGTGGTTACAAACGGAGCTTGCAGAATTAATTTTAATGTATCAAGGTGTATCTTCTATTGAGATGTTAGGTAAAAAAATTCTTAGTGGAATTATACAAAAAACGCAAACTTCTTGCGGTGCATTTTATGTACGTGAAGAAATTGAAGACACTGTCTATTATGTGAAGAAAGCTTCTTTCGCCGATCAAGGTGCTGATATTGGGAAACAATCCATTCAAATGGGTGAAGGTTTCATTGGACAGTCTGCCTTAGAAAAGAAAAGTTTTATTCTCAGGGATATACCCGAAGAGTTTCGTTATGTCACTAGCGGAGTATTAGAAATACGTCCCAAAAATCTATTAATCATCCCTATCTTATTTGAGGATGAAGTAATCGCAGTAATGGAGTTAGTAAGTGTAACTGAGATTTCAGATTTACATCAAGATTTAATTCAACAAACCGTTGATAATCTAGGTTTAACAATCCATAGCATTATGGGACGTATGCGAATTCAAACTCTTTTACATGAATCACAAGCAATGACAGAAGAGTTACAAGTTCAATCAGAAGAATTGCAAACGCAAGCGGAAGAACTACAAATGCAAGCAGAAGAATTACGAACAACGAATGAACAATTAGAGTCTAGAACTGAAGAGGCTGAGCAGAAGACAGCTGACTTACAAATTACTAAATCAGAATTAGAAGAAAAAGCAAGCGAGTTGTTACGCAGCTCAAAATACAAATCTGAGTTCCTAGCAAATATGTCACATGAATTACGCACACCGTTAAATAGTATTTTACTATTATCTGAAATGTTAAGAGAAAATCATGATAACAATTTATCCGACGATGAGATTGAATTAGCAACTGTCATTCATTCATCAGGGAAAGACTTACTTACTTTAATTAATGACATACTCGATTTATCTAAAGTAGAAGCAGGCAAACTAGACATCATTTTTGAAGCAACGAACATAAGTGACATGGCAGCCAATATGCATCAAAACTTTTTACATATAGCTGCACAAAAAAATGTCGAATTTACTATTGAAGACAGTGATACGATTCCTGATCTGTTTTATACAGATGCAAAACGGATTGAGCAAATTATTAAAAACTTATTATCCAATGCATTTAAATTTACAGAAAAAGGATCCGTTTCTTTACATTTCGATTCGATAGAAACAAGTAATTTAAGTCATGATATGCAGTCTATAAGTAAAGATTGGATTACAATTTCAGTAAAAGATACTGGTATTGGTATCGCTAAAGAACAGCATCAACTTATTTTCGAAGCCTTTCAACAGGCAGATGGCGCAACGATTCGAAAGTATGGTGGTACAGGATTAGGTTTATCTATTTGTAAAGAGTTTGCTAGATTGTTAGGTGGTTGGATTACGTTAGAGAGTAATGTAGGAGAAGGTAGTACTTTCACGGTATATATTCCTAACCTTCCAAATGGATTACCAGATATACAGTTATCCAATTTAGAAGTCGCAGCAACGATAGAAGATGTTATTCCTGCTGAAGTTGTTGAAGAAACTATCGTTACTCCCGAAACAAATAACGTCTTCCAAGAGAAAACCATTTTAATTGTCGATGATGATCATCGAAATATATTTGCGTTACAAAACGCATTAAAAAAACAAAATGCCAACATTATTACTGCCCAAAACGGCTTAGAGTGTTTAGAAATACTAAAAAGTAATACAAATATTGACCTTATTTTAATGGATATTATGATGCCTAATATGGACGGTTATGAAACGATGGAAAATATCCGAATGAACTTAGGGTTAAATGAAATACCTATTATCGCATTAACTGCTAAAGCAATGCCAAATGATAAGGAAAAATGTTTATCTGCTGGCGCTTCAGATTATATAAGTAAACCATTAAATCTACATCAACTCTATTCGGTAATGAGTGTATGGTTAATAAAATAAGTGAGGTTTAGTTGGAGTGGAAAATAAGTATTATAATTTTGATCCATCAGTAGATACGGATGAGCGCACGAACTTAGAAATTGAATTACTATTGGAAGCGGTATTTAAACTATCAGGATTTGATTTTCGCCAATATGCTCGCACATCTATTTATAGAAGAATTTGTAATAGAATGCAGCTCTCTAATATCCCTACCATTTCAAAATTAATTGAAAAAGTAATTCACGAGGAAGGGGTTTTAGAACAGTTATTAAATGATTTCTCGATTAATGTAACTGAGATGTTCCGTAACCCTGCCTTTTTTAAAGCGCTTAGAGAGCATGTTATTCCTGAATTAAAAAAGCAACCTGAAATTAGAATTTGGCATGCTGGATGCGCAACTGGTGAAGAAGTATTATCAATGTCCATCTTACTTCACGAAGAAGGATTAAGTGAAAAGTCGGTTATTTACGCAACAGATATGAATACAAATGTGTTAGAAAAAGCAAAACAAGCTATCCTCCCGTTAAATAAAATGCAAACTTATACGAAAAATTATTTACAAGCTGGCGGTACACAAGCATTTTCTAACTATTATTCAACAGATAATCGTTTTGCTTATTTTAATCCATCACTTTTACAAAACATTATTTTTGCACAGCATAATTTAGTAACCGATCAATCTTTTAACGAGTTTCATATTATACTTTGTCGTAACGTTTTAATTTACTTTACAAGTAAACTTCAAAATCAAGTGCAGCAACTATTTTATGAAAGCCTAGGTCACAATGGTTTTCTATGTTTAGGAAATAAAGAAACTCTTCGTTTTTCAAATATAATGCCGCATTATACCCAATTTAATCCTAGCGAACAAATTTATCAAAAAATACAATAAAAAGCGTATGAAATCCTCTGTTTGGATTTCATACGCTTTTTATTTCGCATTCGTTTGTATCATAATTAGACACATATCATCTGATTGCGCTTTCTTTTGTTCTTCCTTGTAAAACCCTTCTATCTCGCCTTCTAAATCTCCCCATTTTCTTTCTGTAAAAGTACGTAATTTCTCTTCAGCCTCAAATTCATCATTTGCAATTGCTTCAAGAACACCATCTGTAAACAATACGATTTGAGCGTTCTTCTCAAAAGGTATAACTGTCTTTTTAACTTTTATTTCATCAAAAAATCCTACCGCACAACTCCCGCGATTTAGTTCAACCATATTTGTTTCATCAACTAAAACGTATCCAGAAGGATGCCCTGCATTTACATATTCAATCGTTCTCTTTTCTGTATCTACTACTAAATATATCGCTGTAAAATAATATGGAATATCGTCATTCTCATTATGTAAAAGAGTCATATATTTATTTAAGTCTTTAATGACAAGTTCTGGATCGATTAAAGATTTAATCGTTTCACGTAATACAGACGAAATAAACATACAAACTAATGAAGCAGATATACCATGTCCCATCACGTCTAATAATATAATACCGTAGCGGTTTTCATCGATTTTATACCAATAATACATATCTCCAGCTAATTTAAATGAAGGTAAGTAACTTGCTTCAATTTTTATATAATCTTCTCTTAATGGGCTACTTAATAAGTTTCTTTGTACTTGCGTAGCTAAATCTAATTCATTCCGAAGATTTTCTTCTTGTTCTTTATGCCAATTTAATTCCGATTTCAAGCGTAACGCTACACGCATACGTGCTAATAGTTCAACTTTATTTATAGGTTTCGTAATATAATCCATTGCCCCCATATCAAGAGCTTCGGCCAATTTATTGGCATCCTCTAAAGCTGTAACAAAAATAATAGGAATATCTTTAAACTTCTCCTCTTTTTGTAATCGCCTACAAACTTCAAGTCCATCAATTTCAGGCATCATAATATCTAACAGTATTAAATCAATTTCATTATACCTGGAAGAATCTTCTCCAAATTGAATGTATTCGAAAAGCTCTTGTGCAGAATTCAGCGATACAAGATCCTGATATCCGGCTTGTTTTAAAATTTTTTCAATTACAAAGATGTTAACCGGATTATCATCGACAATTAAAATGGACACAAGTTATTTCCCCTTTTCTTATTTAAAATGTAAATCTATTATCATTTTCTATTTTTCTAGTATTGCATACTCAGTTACAAAATGAAAATTTCCTACTCTAACATAATTTTTATACAGCAAAAGAACAAACCCCCAGAAATGAGAGTTTGTTCTTTCATTCTATAAATTTCCACTATTAATTTAACACCATTGCTTTGTCATTTAAAAGACGATCTAATTCTTCCATATGATTTGTTTCATCTGCAATCATATCTTCTAACTTTACAACTAACTCTGTCATATTTAATTTCGCTGCCTGTTCTTTTCTCGTTTCATAACGCTTAATTGTCTCATATTCTGATTGTCTAGCCGACTCTAACATTTCTCTAACATCTTCTACTTGTTTCACTGGTAAAGGGATTGTAGTAGGTGTACCACCTAACGTCTTAATTTTCTCCGCTAAATATAGGGCATGTCCTTGTTCATCACTAATTTCAGATTCAAAGAAAGGTTTTAACACTTGTCTATATATACCAGAAACTGTAGCTGCATTATGGTTATACATAATAATTGCTGAGTATTCTCCTGCTAAATCTTCATTCAATCCTTCGATTAGTTCTTTCACATCGTGTGACATTTTTATATCTCCTCCTATATTTAATAACTACCCCTTTTCTCATGTTTTAAACATAATGATTTTAAATTTTTATGTATCTAAAAATGCTGCTTGCTTCAATTTACTTATCGCTTGTCTTTTAATACGAGAAACGTGCATTTGTGAAATACCTAACCGTTCCCCTGTATCTTTTTGATTTAAATTTTCTCCAAATATATAATGAATAACACTCTTTTCTGTGTCATTTAATACGTTGAAAATATCCTTTAAAACGAGACGCCTTTCTGTCTCTTCATATCCTTGCTCTACTTCACCTACAGATTCAATCCTCGCTACCGAACTGCCATCAGATGAATTTTCAACTACATCATCTAAGGAAGATACGCGATAATTATTTTTCGCATCCATAATTTCTAGCACTTCCTCTTCGGATAGTCCTAAATGATCTGCAATCTCTATAATCTTCGGTGAACGCTGGAAACGATCTGTTAGCTCCTCTATCGCAAGTTTAATCTTCCCGCCTAAATCTTTAATTCGCCTTGGAACGTGAATACCCCAAGTTTTATCACGTAAATATTTCTTTATTTCGCCTACTATTGTAGGTATTGCAAACGGCTCAAAAGCATTCCCTATCGAATAATCATACCTTCTTATTGCACCTAAGAGCCCTAACATTCCTACTTGTATAATATCCTCATGCATCGGCCCACCTTTTGAATAGCGATATGCAATGGAGTATACAAGATTTTTATAGTGATTAACCAATCTTTCCTGTGCTTCATCACATTGGTTTTGTTGGAAGTCTGCAATTAGTTTAATAACGTCTTCTTTAGTAAGATTTGTAGGTTGAGATTGGATTTCCATCATTCTCCACCTGCTCTCTTTGTATATATTTTGTCATTAAAACTGTCATGCCCTCATCATGCATAATTTGTATATCATCCATTAACGTATTGATTAAATATAAACCTAAACCATTTTCTGGCAAATGTTCTACTGGTTTATTAATATCATACGGACCAACTTTACTTTTTAAGCTATTAAAATCAAAGCTAACTCCATTATCCGCAGCCATAATTTCTAATCGATCTTCATATAGCCCAAAGACAATTGTAATTTCTCCAACGTCTTCTTTATATGCATGTTGTACAATGTTTGTACAAGCTTCACTAATAGCAATTTTCATATCTTCTATATCGTCATAAGCAAAGCCCATTCGATTCGCAACACCAGCCATTGTTAAACGAATAATAGCCACATATTCTGCTTTTGCAGGAATTTTCATTTCTATCTTTTCAAATCTCTCCATCATCCCTAGTCACCTTCTTTCTACTTTTTCAAAATCGGAATTCAAATTTAATATTTCTGTTAGCCCTGTAATATCAAATAATCTTTTTAGCCTTTTAGACACACCAGTAAACTCTAGCTTCCCATCATTTTTCTTAACTGCTTTTAATAAAGCTATAAAAACTCCTAAGCCTGTACTATCCATATAATCTACGTTATGAAAATCTACTACAATATGAACCTCTTTTTCGCTTGTAATAGGCATTACCTTATTTTTTAAATCTGATGCCGTATACGCATCAATCTCACCATTAAGTTGTACCGTATAACCTACATCATTTTGCAAAATATTTATTGCCAAATTCATCATTTCCGCCCCCTTATCTCAAACTCTTATTATTTAATTACCCATAAAAATTAATTTTAAACATATTTTTTTATTTTCATTATAAATAAATTTTCTACACCTTTCTCGGCTTAACACTTAAAAAATACTATCAAATGTTTAAAACTTATAAATTTGTGTATGTATAATGTATAAACATTATTTTTAGGGGGATCTATCTATGGAAGAGCACAACTTTAAAAAGGGAGATTTCGTTCAATTTTCTTATCGACACGATCATGCTACAAAATTAGTTGGTTCCATTATTAACATACTAACGAATACAATTGTAGTTGATATAGGTAATAGCGAGGACTTATCTCATATAGAACCAAGGCAAGTCGTAAGAATAAATAATTGTAAAAAGGTAACGATGGTTTAATACATAATGAACACTCCCCCACTTAGCAAAGCTTGAAGTGGGGGTTTCTAACGTTTCGACCTAACGGACGATTAACGTCAGGGGAGTTAACACATTAGCGAGCTGTTTCACGCTTAACCCCTCTATCCCATTTGTCCATGCATTTGGGATTACTTTTCGTAAAATGTTAGCCGCAGCATTTACATCTGCATTAATTAAAGTTTTATTTGCTGAACGATATATACCGCGCTTTATTCGTTTTCCTGAAAAAGTTGTATTTTGGTCATTTTCTCCATACGTTGGAATGAAGTCGTTATCCAGAAAACTTGCTTTCGATGTATATGATTCTTCAGTTACAACAACTTGAATGCCTACAGCATTTGCTTTGTATGTAATCATTTGAATCAGTAAACTATGTGGGATATGACAAAACGATTGGTTATTTCTTTTCACCACCTTCACTTACGTTTAGAAGTGGGAGTCCTCTCGAAAGGCATATGATAGAAAGTGTAATTTTAATAAGCGGGGGCCTTCATCCCCCGCTCATTTCTATGTAGATTACATAAAAAAGCATCCAAATTAGTTTAATTGGATGCTTTTTTATGTATTTTTATCAGTTCATTAACTTTATAACTATATATAATAAACTTAAGATTACTATTTATTATCATACTTACGCCTTCCGCAGCATTCTAGAGAAGAATGTAACGATTAAAATAAAGACGATTGCACCTAATAACGCTGGAAGAATAAAGATGCCTCCCCATTCAGGACCCCAATGACCAAATAACGCACTACCTACCCAAGATCCGATTAATCCGGCAATCACGTTACCAACTATACCTAACGGAAAGTCTTTTCCTGTAATCATTCCAGCTAACGCACCAATAAGTCCACCTACAATACACGTAATAATAAGTCCCACAATTAAACCTCCTATATTCGTTTTATATTGGATTCATCAAGCTTTAGTATGTAACCAAAGCTTGATGAACATATATTATTCTTTATTATCTAATTCATCACTTATCTTTTGTTTCACTTTTCCGACTTTTTCTTTTATCGTTCCCTTCGTTTTTTCCCACTTACCTTCATTTTTCAACTCTCTATCTTCTGTAACTTCACCAATTCCTTCTTTTACTTGTCCTTTTTTCTTTTCAACTTTACCTTTAACTTGTTCTTTTAGTCCGTTCTCACTCATATTTACAATCTCCTTTTCGTAATAGATTTATAGATTTAAAGGATACAAATTTAAATAGAATACATGCATCTTCTTTCTTGTAACCATTCACCGACTCTTTCTAAATCCTTAACGAATAACAAGATTTTCCCTTCATCCAGTTTTTCTTCATAAAAGTTCGCTTCTTCCTCATTAAGCCCTAACTCTTGCATTTTATTTCTTAACTGATCTCCTGTTTTTTGAAAGACGTTAATAATGCTTGTCCCAAGTCCCTCCTCTTTTATCCCAATTGTATTCACGTCTGCATTGTCCGCAATTCTATCTGTCCTATCTTTCTCATGCGTTAATACGTAAATATCTTTTTGGTCTATTCCTTTTTTCACGAGATCATTCGCCGCATTCATGACCTCTTTCTCCGTAATAAATTCATATACAAAAGGTTTACTATACTTCGTTTCCATCTTTAACTTCCTCCTTTAAAATGAATTATTTGTTATATTATATGTAGTACACCCATTTTCGAAATGTTAAACATAAAATATGAAAAAAGTTATGTGAATTTTGATTTTAATAGAGAATGAACATCATCATTTACCACTTTAAAACACCTTCTCCTTACAATAACTACCTAAATTAACAGAAAATTTATATAATTAAACTTAAGGAGGGATACTATGAAAAAAATCATATCTATATGCGCACTAACCGCTCTATCTTTCACTTTAATAGGTTGTACAAGCACCTCGGCTACAGATAAAGCTTCGCAGGCTAAGCAAGAACATACACAAAATACCTTTCAATTAAATTCCGCTAATATTACAGACATTGAAATACTGAAAACAACAAATCATACTACTTCCAAATCTCAAACAGACAACGAAAAAATGATACAATCTATCGTTTCAGCAGTCCAAAAAGGCACTCCTAAACAAATCACACTAGATCAAAAAAAGAGAGAATCTGCACATTCTACTATTACTGTTACATATAAAGATGACTCAAAAGAAGAATTTCTTGTGTGGGCTGATAATAAGGAGCAAATTTCGATTGCTAAAGATGAGAAGAAAGATAAGGTAGAAGGTGTGATAGTGAATATTAAAGATGCTAAAATAATGAAGGATTTCTTTTAAAATTCTAATTAACGTTAAAAAAAAGTAGGATTACATCCTACTCTTTTTTTAATCATGCTCAATAAATAGACCTTTATAAAATCTATTTAAGGTCTAATTTTGCTAAATCATGTTGTAAAACATTGTTTCCTTCTTGTGGGTTAAATACGATTGCACTAAGACCAAAAACATTCGTAACAACATCTCTATCTTTCGGACGAATGATTCTTACTTCATAAGCAAAAAGTGCTGGAGGAAGAGCTGCTGAACGAAAAGTAACATATCGATTAGGTGGCAATGTTTGTGTTGAAGGGTCTATTAATGGTAACAATACCGGAGAACCAGATGACCAATCAAACATTTCAACTGTTACTCTACGAGTATCATCTGGATCAACATTCATAGCTTCAACAGTAAGAAATAACGTAGCGGAATGTCTACGTAATACACCCGTTGACAAAGTTTCATTGTGATGTTTATGACATCTTCCAGGAGGATGACCATAGCCATAGCTCATATCAATTCCCCCCTTTCATTTACAATTAAGGACAAGTATTCCTTATAATATATAATGCTAGTATTATTTTAATGAAAGGTATAAAAGCGGATTTCTATCTATTCGCTCTTAAAGAATAATATGGATTCTCCTGTTTTTCCTTTGAACTCCTGCTAAGAATAAATCTATTTTGAAAAGGACCTGCTCCATTTATTCGTAAAAAGCATAAAGTAAATGGAATCCGTTAAAACACATGAGTGAACCTTTGTTTTTCTCCTCCTATTTAAAGGAGGAACTTTTATGGGCTTTGGTGGTAGTTGTGGCGGCTGTGGCTTCGCTGGAGGATTTGCTTTATTAGTTGTATTGTTTATTTTATTAATCATCGTTGGAGCTGCTTGCTTCTGCTAAAAACTATCGAAAGGACACTCACGTGAGTGTCCTTTCTTCATGAAAAAAGCCCTACGCAATGTGCGGAGGTTCAAGTGTAACGAATACTTTAAAAATGTAGTATTACATTCCCCCCTCCAAAATGAACTTCGATGCTATAAATTTCGTTTAAGTGCAATCTTAATATTTTAGTTTAATAGCAATATGGTGAAACTTTATTCCAAACAATATTGCTATTGCACCAAAGTAAAACAAACTGGACAACCTAGATTTCAAAAGGAAGACACCTTAAAGGTTGTCTTTTCTTTATAAGTAAAAAAAGCCCGCCTATTTCCGTAGGCGGGCTTTATCTTTATTACACAATATGAAAGTATACTCTCTTTTTCTTTGAAATTTTATGTAATTATACATATTCATGAAAATAGAAGAAGTGAAATTGTACGTTTAGATACAGTTTGGCAACAAACTAACTGTTTTCTTGTGCATTAATAGACAACTACTGCAAGAGTTATAGTTTTTATGTTTTCATTTCCTTTTTGCATTTCTCTTTTAATTAGACGAATGCTTTTTTTAGTACATAATAAAAAATATCCAGAAAAACTGTCACAAAATCCGTTTTTCTGGTTTCTCTATAATACAGGTATCAAATTGAAAGTGAGGTTTAAACGAACATGTTAACCATAGAAAATGAAGAAAGTCAGGCTTCTGATATGACCTTTGAAGATTTATTTAAGCAGTACTATGCTTACGCTGTGAAACAAATCATCTGGATCGTTAAAGATCAATCTATCGCTGAAGAGTTAGCACAAGAAGTATTTTTACAATTATATCGTAGTGATTGGAAAGGGATTGAAAACATACCTGGATGGTTGATTAAATCTTCTACTTATGTAGCCTATAACCATTTTCGATCTGAAAAAAGGCAGCAAGCGAAGATTGATAAAGAAATACAATACCATGAAGTACAAAATGTTTCATCATTAGACGATGATTGGATAAGAAAAGAAGAAATTACAAAGGTCCAAACGATACTAAATAAAATGAATGATCGAGAACGAACCCTTTTACTAATGAAATTCTCTGGTTTTCAATATAAAGAAATTGCAGAAGTACTTCAAATTGAAATATCTTCTATTGGAACATTATTGGTCCGAGCCAAAATGAAATTTCGCAAGATTTATAAACAAATGGAGGAGGCATAACAAATGAAATGTTATGATATCGGGTTTATTCAAACATATATTGATGGAGAACTTTCTCATGATATAAGAAAGGAATTCACAAAACACCTAGATACATGTGAAGCATGCCAAGATTTATTAATAGAAATTAGTAAATTAAATCAATGGGAAAACGTAATGCTAGATGAAGAGTCTGCAAATTCACCACAAGAAATCAAAATTGATATAGAACAAGCATGGAAAACATTTGAAAGTCGTTCCAAGTTAGACAATGTTTCTAATATAAATCACAAAAAACAACAAAAGAAGGGAATCTTTACAAACATGAGTAAAAAATCAAAACGTTTCATTTATACAGCAGTAGCTGCAGCAGCACTTTTTACAGCAGCAATGATTCCACAAGTACAAGTGGCGGCTACAAATGTTGCTTCCTATTTTTCTAATGCAATTACAAATGATAAAGTTGTAAATGAAGGAATAAAAGATGAAAATGGTATCACACAAGATATGATGAAGAATGGTAAATATATTCCTATTGATGAAAAAATTACAGATCAAGGTATTACTGTACATCTCAAAGAAGTATTTATCGCAGATTCACGTATATCAGTTCATTATAGAATGGAAAAAGCGGACGGAAGTTTAGTACCATTTGAATTTGATACATCAGGATTAAATCTTGAGAGTGATGGTAAAATTGATGGGCAACAAGAGGAAAACCCTGAGATTAAAAATGACGGGAGACTATCATTTATCCATGATTCAGATGATTATCTTCCTTTTGAACTTATGGCAGCAGGTAAAAAGTTAGATAAAATAGGCATTCGTGATAATGATAGACCTGAAGGTGTTGCTACATTTGTTATAACTACTGAAGAAAAAGACGTTTTTAAACAGCCTCTTACTTTAGACGTAAATATAACTAGAATTGGAAAAGTAATTGGTTCTTGGAAAGCTCAAATTCCAATTGATACTTCACATTTGAAAAATAATACGAATTAACATGAAAAAAAGAATAGAACAATATGTATCTAATTCTCAGTTTATATGTTTCCTTGTTTTCGTTACATTTATTTCTTATATAGTTTTTATTTTATCTTTTATTTATGATTTAAGTTTATAACCTTAAATCAATCATTTAAAACCATTACAAGAAAAAGATCTCTAAAAAAGTGGGGGAATAAATAACCGGTTTCTTAACGTATAAGGAATCGGTTATTTTGTATTTAAAATGCGTCTAAACGTACAATTTTCTTTTTTGATATAGTGACCTCCAATACATCATTGTCCTTCTCTAATCTCATATCTATTTTAAGAAGAGTCATTTACAAATTCAAAAAAACCCTCAAAGCAGCTACTTTAAGGGGATTTCTCCTATCATCTTCTCTCTTCATACAATCGATTTGCTTTATACGAGCAAACGAAAAACATACATGTCGCAACGGGGATAAATATCAAAAAAAGTCCTCTCATTAATGCAAATGGCGTTTCAAATAAGAATGACCATAGAAATGATGCACCTTGCTTATCCCATAATCCTGGCGTCAAGTATAGTTCTTTCGGATTTACAAAGGCTCCTAAATTCATTGTATTACTATACATAAATAAAAATAATATCGGCAAATAACAGATCGCTAATTCTAAAAATGTTTTAGATAGACGCTTATACTTCCCTGCTCGTGACATTGGATCTGAAAAAATGTCATCTTCACTTTCTTCATCTACCTTTTTAAAATATTGCGTACCTGACCACCGATTACCAGCTATATGCTCCCAACCACTATCTTCAAATAATGTGCAGTAATTAATAAAATCACTTTTTCTACTAAATACTCTATGGTCTATTTTAATCGTCGCATCTTCCGGTTCTGTATATCTAAATGTATAACCAAATGTATTGCTTTCTAGTTGATAGCCTTTCCAAGCCATCTCTTCTAACCATTTTTCCTCTTTCTCAAAGTCTAAAAAGAATTTTAATCTCCACATCATCGTTTCCTCCTAACTATACGTGTAATAAACTTTTTGTAACCGCAATAATGTGCTGCATTCTCATAAAATCTAAATGCAATACTTCTTTCCCGCGTTCCGTAATGACATACACTTTTCTTCGTTTATCTTCACTTTTTACCGATTCTATTAACCCTTGTTTTAATAAATTTTCCACCGCACCATACAATGTACCCGCTGCGATTTTCACTTGATGATTACTCAGTTCCTCCACCTTTTGCATAATTAAATATCCATGAGCTGGCTCTAATAAAGCTAAAAGAACGTAATACGTTGTTTCCGTTAATGGTAAATTTTTATCTCTATTCATAAAGACCTCCAATGTAACGATAACTATATAGCCAAACTATATAGTTAAACTGTATAGTTTAATTTTATACAGTCTGACTGTATATGTCAAATGTAGGAATAACTTTATAACCCAAAACAAAAACGCTACCTTTTTAAAAGATAGCGTTTTTGTTTTACCCTTGCTTATTCTTCGCCTTCATTTGCTCATCAAGAGATTTTTTTTCAGTTTCTAACACACTCATATCACTTTTCAACTTTTGCGTTTCTTCAAAATGTTCATCTACTAATTTATTATATTCTTTCTCAGAGTACATTTTTTCACTGGTTGATGTCGTTTTCTCTTTCGTAACAACTACATTAATAATTACAAATAAGGCTACAATTCCTATTAACACAGCGAAAATCTTCTTTTTATTCATGATTAATCCTCTAAAATGTAAAATTCCAAAAATTATCATAACAGACCAATTCGCTTTCACCTGTCATATTTTGTCGAATCAATATAATAAAAAAAAGCATCTGAAACAGATGCTTTTTCTCATTCTTAATACGTAAACGTAATCGTCACTAAAGAATACCCTTCTTTCGCATTATACGACTCCGCTTTATAAGAAACACGGTTGGACCCTTGCGGATAACCGATTTCCCCAATTGCATTTTTCACATCTTGCAGCGCACCGTTCATTGATTGCTTATAAAGTACTTCTATCTTTTCTGGCTTTGCACTATAACGCTGCTGCATTTTATTTTTTAATTCAGTATAGTTATTTGCAATATATTCATTTCCTAAATAGTTTAACTTTGTATCTTTTAATATTTGCTGATATGCAGACGTTTTCGTACTACCTGCCGCAATTTTATTTGTCAGTGTACTATAATAATTTGTTGTAGCTTGCGGATAGTCTCCACGGTTCCACTCATGATTTCTTGCGATTTGTTCATCTGATAAATTGAAATACGAATACGTTACGCGGCCCTGCTCATCTGGAACCGGATCATCGAATGTTGTATCAAGGTGATACCATTTGTTTTCGATTTTCACTAAATTCCAAGCATGAGGTTGTCCGTCCCCAGTTCCTGTCACGAAATGATTTTCAATTCCTGCTTCTTTTAATAATTGATAAGTTAATAGTGCGTAACCTTGGCAAACCGCAGAACGATTTACAAGTGCTTCATATGCTGTGTAAGCTTTATAAGACGTATCATAAGAAACATGCTTTACTACGTAATCATGAATCGCCTTCACTTTTTCGTGATCATCCATTCCAACTTGAGTGATAGAAGAAACGATTGCTTTCACTTGTTTCATGACATATTCCGTCTGTTCTTTCGTTTCACGATATGTAATCTTAAGCGTAAACGTATAATTTCCAGGTGATCCAGAAAGTCCATATGAAACATTCGATCTATTATTATTTGTATACTCATTTTTACTTGCCACTTCTTTATATGCGTTAAAAAGTGTATTCATCACTTCGTCTGTATTATTATTTTTCGTTTTATATGGCAGTGTAATATTTGTCTCGTATGTATTAATACGCTTTTGTACTTCCTCTTTAAACGCTGTTAATAATGCCGCATCTCCTGTATCTTTCACATCAGCATTTTTATACTTCAAAGTTTTATATAAAAACTGCGCATACTGTTCACGTGTTACTGTGCCATACGGTTCAAAATTCCCGTTCCCTGTGCCATCTGCGATTCCATTTGACTGCACCGCACTAATTGCATTTTCTGCCCAAAATGGATTTGGAACATCCTTAAAGGTATGTTTTTGTTTTGCCGCAAGATGGAAAGCATTCGTAAGAATTTGTGCCATTTCTGCACGATTCACAGAAGCTTTCGGTCTAAATTGGCCATTTTCATCACCTTTAAAAACTCCTAAATTTGTTAAAGTTAATACCTCTTCTGGGAACATTGTAGAACTTTGATTAATATCACCGTAAGGATTTTTAAACGTAGACCCATCCTTTAATACGTAACGAGTTCCATCATTACTAAACGAGCCGC
This sequence comes from Bacillus sp. RZ2MS9, assembly GCF_001816185.2. Taxonomy (NCBI): domain Bacteria; kingdom Bacillati; phylum Bacillota; class Bacilli; order Caryophanales; family Bacillaceae; genus Bacillus; species Bacillus sp. RZ2MS9. Next base: position 1,036,508 of record NZ_CP049978.1, on the reverse strand, counting down.
CTTGTTTATTTGGTACTAACACTCGATAAATTAAAGCCGCAACTTGCTCCCTTGTCGCAACATCTCCAAAACCAAATATCCCATTTCCATAACCGGAAATAATATTTTTACTCGCTAAATCTTTAATCGCAGGATATGACCAATGTGATGTCGGCACATCAGAAAAAACACCCACTTCAGCAGCTTTTACATCGCTGCCATTTGTATATAACAACGCACCACCAATAAGTGATAATGATGTAATTGATTTTAATAGTTTTGTATACATAATGTCTTCTCCCAATACGCTCTCTATTTTTGTTGGTTTATGTCGAAAAATCTAAAAATATGACAAAATATATTATACAATTAAAACTTTTTAAGGGATATATTAAATTTTAAAATATGCAAAAATTCATATTAATATATTTTTCCGTATTAATATTATGTTGTTTCGCTTGTGAATATATATAAGTAGTCAACACAAATAATAAAAAGACAGCTATCCATAGATAACTGTCTTTTTATTGAATTTAATTTAATTATTTTGAAAATCTAGCATACCCCAAGAAGTGCTTTTGAGTGTATGAACTATTTATCTTACTTTTAATTACACCTGTTGTTTCGTCAGCAGCATGAATATATTCACCATTCCCTAAATATATTCCTAAATGAGAAGGACCCGCTTTATATGTATTCTGTAAGAATACTAAATCTCCTGGTTGAGGATCACTTATTTTTGTAACCATTCCCCAATATCCAGCTACGCTTGTTCTTCCAATATTGTATCCATTATTTTTAAATACATAATAAATAAAACCGCTACAATCAAATGAATTAGGTCCACTATTTCCAAATACATATGGTTTTCCTAATTGTTTTAAAGCAAGGTCAACCACCCCAGAATTACCAGAATCTGTTTGGTTAAGATTAATCCACTTGTCGCCTTCCCATGTTTTAATCTTCAACCATCCACTAGTTGTCCCATCTATTATTCTAAAATTCTGTGGACTATATAATGCTCCAGCGTTTGCTTTACCTGAACTAAATGAAGGTTCATTATACGCATAGAAAGATTTATTTATAAATCTTTCTTCTCCATCTAGATTCATCCATTTCTCGCCTTCCCATGTTTTAACCTTTAACCATCCACTAGTTGTCCCATCCACAACTCTAAAATTCTGTGGACTATATAATGCTCCAGCGTTTGCTTTTGCTGCATTAAATGTAGCTTCGTTATACGCATAGAATGATTTGTTTATGAATCTTTCTTCTCCATCTGGATTGATCCACTTATAACCTTCATAAGTACTTACTTTCATCCAGCCATTTTCTTTTCTTTCTACTACTCCCCAATTTTGTGGGTTAAATGATGCTCCATAATTTGCTTTCTTTGCATTAAATGAAGGCTCATTATATGCATAAATCGTTTTGTTGACGGTAATTTGTTCAGCCGCAGGATTCATCCATTTTTCGCCTTCCCACGTCTTAAATTTAAGCCAACCATCTGTTGTTCCATCTACTATTCTAAATGTTTGTTGCCCGTACTTCGCTCCAGCATTCGCAACCTTTGATGAGAGAGAAGGTTCATCATATCCATAGAAATCTCCCATGACACGTTCTTCCCCATTTAAGTTAATCCAAACTGGACCTTCCCATGTTTCAATCTTCCACCAGCCATTATCTCTTTTTTCCACGACTCCTACATTTTGAGCACCATATTCTGATCCGCCATTTGTTTTAGCTGAATTAAAAGATGGCTCCTTATACCCATAGAATGATTGATTCACGGATTCTGAACTATTAGCAGCGTGAGTTACTATACTAAATGTCGAGATAGATAGAATTAAAAACAATAAAATTCCTATACTTTTCTTAAACATAAAAATATCCTCCCTTTTATTTTCTCTAATATATAATTTTCAAAGCTAAGAATAGATATACCCTATTTCATTATTTTAATTTTCACTTTTTTACGTCCCCATTCACGTGCTTGCTTTTCTGTAGGAAACAGAACATCAATTCTATTCCCTTTAATAGCTCCACCTGTATCTCCAGCAATTGCTTCACCGTATCCTTCAACCCAAACTTTCGTTCCTAGTTTAATAACTTTAGGATCAACTGCAATTAACTTGATGTTAGGATTTTTCCCTATGTCTATTCCAGTTGCCGTAATTCTTTCATGTGGTGGACTACCTTCTACGCTGTATGCAGTAGCTTCCACGTAGAATTCTACGCCTGTATCTTCCGCATTTAAATTAATCCACTTGTCGCCTTCCCATGTTTTAATCTTTAACCATCCACTAGTTGTCCCATCTATTATTCTAAAATTCTGTGGACTATATAATGCTCCAGCGTTTGCTTTACCTGAACTAAATGAAGGTTCATTATACGCATAGAAAGATTTATTTATAAATCTTTCTTCTCCATCTAGATTCATCCATTTCTCGCCTTCCCATGTTTTAACCTTTAACCATCCACTAGTTGTCCCATCCACAACTCTAAAATTCTGTGGACTATATAATGCTCCAGCGTTTGCTTTTGCTGCATTAAATGTAGCTTCGTTATACGCATAGAATGATTTGTTTATGAATCTTTCTTCTCCATCTGGATTGATCCACTTATAACCTTCATAAGTACTTACTTTCATCCAGCCATTTTCTTTTCTTTCTACTACTCCCCAATTTTGTGGGTTAAATGGTGCTCCATAATTTGCTTTCTTTGCATTAAATGAAGGCTCATTATATGCATAAATCGTTTTGTTGACGGTAATTTGTTCAGCCGCAGGATTCATCCATTTTTCGCCTTCCCACGTCTTAAATTTAAGCCAACCATCTGTTGTTCCATCTACTATTCTAAATGTTTGTCGCCCGTACTTCGCTCCAGCATTCGCAACCTTTGATGAGAGAGAAGGTTCATCATATCCATAGAAATCTCCCATGACACGTTCTTCCCCATTTAAGTTAATCCAAACTGGACCTTCCCATGTTTCAATCTTCCACCAGCCATTATCTCTTTTTTCCACGACTCCTACATTTTGAGCACCATACTCTGATCCGCCATTTGTTTTAGCTGAATTAAAAGATGGCTCCTTATACCCATAGAATGATTGATTCACGGATTCTGAACTATTAGCAGCGTGAGTTACTATACTAAATGTAGAAATAGATAAAATGAGAATTAATAGCAATGATACGCCTTTTTTAAACATATAAACTTTTCACCTCTTCCTTTTTTTAACAGTATATTACCATAAGTACATTAACATAAATTTCTTTATTTATCTATAATTTACCATATTGATCAGTAAACAATTTAGATTATTATATTTCTTTTAAACCTTCTCCATTCAAGGCATGATTGGGTTCAATGTAATATGAAATACAAGATATGCAATATTGCATATCTTGTATTTTTTATATTTAATTATTAATCTATTATTTTTTTATAAATCAGTATCTAATTTTTGCTAGTTACTCTTCTTTTTAAAATAACTATTTTATTCACTTTTTTGATACATTTACGAAACATTTCTCTGTTATCTTCATTAAGTTCTTTTCTTTTTATAATGTCGTGCGAGATATACCAACACAGGAAGCCCTAGCCCCCTAATCCTAGGGCTTCTTTTTTAATAAGGATTTTATGCATTTTATTATTCCCACCAACTTCCTAAATTTTATATTCAATATATAATAACATTCAGTTTATAGTATATTAATGGAACGTCACGTGTTTCAAATACAACATTTTTTGATGACCTTTATGTTATCAAGCCGGAGTAAAGCACCATTGGGTGTCTTTTCTTTTGTACATTATATCCATTAGAGCTCATTTTTTTTTACAAAACCCACCCTTTTGCTTCCGAAGGCGACAAGGAGTGGTTTTTTTGTTATCTTTTTCTAAAATTTGTTTCCTAAAAACATACGCAAAAACTTTACATACAATGGTTTTCACAAATTCTTTTAGAAGTTCAAACAAACCTCCATTAAAGATAGTTTTATTAAATTTTTCACTACTAGCCACAAAAATATCTTATAATCTTTATATAATAAATTACAGTATTAGGAGTAGATAAAATGCCAGTTACACTCGAACTTATTCTTTTCATTCTTATAGCAATTAGTGCTGTTGGCTATTTAATAAAAGAATTTCAAAAAACTAGGAAACGAACACTTGGAATTTCACTAGAATTTTTAGTTCTTTTCTGGTCAATATGGAGAATATCAACTCTCATAATCTAATTTATAAAACATGAATTCCTTCGAATGAAGTGAAACTTTAATCAGTGGGAGTTTTATTCATCCCCCACTGATTATTAGTTAAACCAATCGGGATTTTACGGGATAAATTTACCAGTATTTTTACCACAACATTCATGTTAAAATCCCTTGTGAGTACGACATAACTCGACCTTATGAAGCTCCGCAGCTTTTATCGCGGAGCTTTTTTTATTTAAATTAACGCTTTTGTTCACTTTTTTGATACATTTACGAAACATTCATATGTTACGTTATATAAGTCCTTTTTTAAATCATATTCATTCTAGCAAAAAGTCCTAGTCCCCCTAGGATTTTTTGCATTCAAATAATGAGTTGTCTTTTTTCTCAATAACCGAAGCTATTTAACGTGGTAAAATAATAATTGGACTGGCATCCAATACCATATTACAATGGAGCAAATCGCAAGAAGGCACCTTAGGGTGTCTTTTTTGTACATAAAAAAATCTTCCCATCTTATAGAAACGATAAGCCCTTTAAAACAATAATTGCAACTATATTAATTTTACATTACATTAAGGTTAGAGAATGTTCTTATTTTAATAAAGTGTTAAATAGTAGGTGGAAAAATGGAATTTAACGATTTGGGTATTACCATTAAAGAACTTAGAATCAAAAAAAATATATCACAATCCGAATTATGTCATGGAATATGTTCACAAAGTCAAATTAGCAAGATTGAAAAAGGTATGATTTATCCATCTAGTATACTGTTATATCAATTATCAGAAAGACTTGGTATTGATCCGAATAACATATTTGCACTAACTCAAAACAAAAGATTAAAATATGTAGAAAATGTAAAATATGTAATAAAAGATTGCTTAAAGCAAAAACAATATAAAGAACTTTATGAAATAGTAAAAAAAGAGAAAAACTTAAATAATTTTCAAACAAAAGATGAGAAACAATTTCTAATGTGGCATGAAGCAATTGCTATATTTATGGTGGATAAATCAATAAAAACTGCTTTAGATTTTTTAAATAATGCATTAAAACTGACTTTAACTAATTCTGATTTTTTATCAGAAAGAGAAATAGATATTATGCAAACAATGGCTATATTTTATGCAGAAAATAAAGAATATGAAAAAAGTATTAATATATTCAAAAGATGTTTAACTAATTTTAATAAATTAGATTTTCCTAGAGATAAAGAAATTAAATTAAAACTCATGTTAAATTTAGCAAAATGTTTCGACTTCACATATCAACATGAAGAGGCAATAAAGTACATTGATAAGGGTATCAAATTAGCAATTAATCTAAATACTTTATACCTATTAGGTGAACTATTCTATTTAAAAGGTCAGTGTTTATTAAAAATGAAACAACATAATGTAGAAGATGTTATTTATAACTGGAAAAAAGCATTATTTATATTTGAACTAACAGAAAAAGAATATTATACAAACGTGATACCAAATGAACTTATTGAATTACAAAATAAAAAACACTCATAATTTCGTAAAAACTACTTACAAAACCCACAGTAAAAATCCCTACAGCTTTTAAACTTAGATCGATAATATTAAAATTAATTTAAGCCGGCGGAAGGCACCTTTTGGTGTCTTTTCTTTATTTTTACAAGGACCTGTTCAATTAATTTTAAAAAACATAATAGGGGATATTGTTTTATTTATCTCATTTTCATTCATGCTATATGTAAAATTCGTTAATAAACCCACCTCAAATACTAGTTCCTTTTATAAGCTGTTTTTTTGATGTAGATGACATTATTCTCAATACAATAGAATGAATTATGGGAACATATTTAGCAATATATATCAAAAAACAATATTAAGAAAACCCCCTGCATCTGGATATCCTAAACTTCTTTCACCAACTACCACTCCTCTGCCGAACGATCTTTCACCGATAGATTGTATGCCGTGAATTGCTACTTGTAACATTTCAATTCAGATATACGACAGTAAAAAATACATCATCACAGTGTCAGCAAGCAAAAGTGTATTCTGCATTTCTGAAAACAGTAGATGGCAGATTGTGACCTACTGAATCTGCTAAGAAAGAATATACAAGAACATCCTTAACATCCTCTTTATTTCCACTAATGATGACATCAAGGAAATCTTCTACTTGAAATTCTGGAGTAAACAACACAATCTTAGTTGTTCTGTTTGGTTCTAAAGAAACAAAAGTACGAGAGATTTCAACTAATTCATTTTGAGTTGGGAAAAAGGTGTTTTGACTTCTCTTAACAGTTACCGTTACATTACTAGTATGGCAGCGTGAATCATTGTTTAACATAATGTTGAGAGCAGTTGGAATAATCCCATTTTCAGAAACTGGAACTCGAAACACTCCAGTAGATTTATGAGCCATATAATCAGATCCTTCCAAAATAAAATATATTTACAATATATTAGATGCAAAAAACGTTCATTTTGATATGGACAAATTATATGATTAATATATCTATAATAACCCTCGGTATTACTAAGCCAATGTTTTAAAAGATTAACAAATAATTACCTCTGCAAATTTAGAAAATATCTACACTTTTTACAAACATTATTACAATTAGATAAACTAAAGCAATATCTCATTAACAAAGGGACTCCATAATTGGAGTCCCTTTGTTAATGAGATATTAAAAATGATCAGCATGTGAATATTGTATAATTTCTTCCTTTTTTAGAGCATGTTGTGTATCACCTGTATTGTTACTAAATGATAATACTATCACTAATCCTAACGTCGCTAATATAAGCTTCTTCATTATTTTAACGCCCCTTTGCTTAGTAGTTTTTGTTTCGCTTCGTAACATACATCGAAATAATCACTAACTTTTTCATGCTTATTCAATTTGCTGCGACAACATCATTTGATAAAAATCATTAAGTTGTTGCATAACTGCTTCATGCATTAAAATATTTGTGCTCATATCACTACGTCCTCCTCAACTACTTCTATTTATCTAAAAATTACCATAATTATGCAAATTACATAATAGTTCAACCTCTAATTGTAAATCGATAAAAAACAACAGAATATTCCGAATCAAGAGAAGGGATTGGCTAACAAATGGTTACTGTATAAAAATAAAAAACTTGTGATATTGCTTTTATCATATTTGCTCTTATATATGGTTCTGTTACAAAGTTTGCTAAGTTAATATAAACTCTAGAAAAAATGAATAAAGATCACCACAGCTGAGCTATCTTTAATCCGTATAATAATATAAACATTCTATTAATTCATATTATTAATAAGGAAATACTTAAATATTCGATTTTTTTCTAAAAGTGTATTATACTGTAAATTGCTAAGGGATACATTTTAGTATTTTCTGGTAAATATTCAGTTTGTTAGGTTATTATTAGTATTACGGTAACGAAAACCTTATATTTCCCCTTGAAGATAAAGCATTAGCAGCAATTACATCGAGATATCATAATAATAATTATTTTCTTAACAATATCACGGAATTTTAATTCAGAAAATTCGAACCCTTAGGTAATATAAAGTGCTAAATAAAATATTTAGACAATTGAAGTCCAACAACGATTAGAAGATATATATATTAGAAAAGGAATTTTGGGAGATCTTATCCTATATAACTAATACATATAGCGTTGTATCTTTAAATCAATAAATTTTTCGATAAGCTAGTTAATAGATTATTGAATTTAATCTTTTAATAGAGTAAAAAAAATCAACTTTACATTCTAATTTAGAAATTATTAGGTGGTGTCGGTGGTATTTGAGTATCTTTTAGTTAAAGCTTTATTTACTATTTTCTTAATTAGCCTAATCGTGTTAATCAGTTTAATATGGACTAAAATAGAAAAAATTCTGGACGAGACTGTATTTAAAAACGTTTCTGAAAAATCCAGATATGTAGTAACTATGGTAATTGTTATGGTAGGAGAATTTGTTCTCATAGTCATTACTTCATTAAATTGGAGAGCTTCAATTATTGACACACTCTTTTTTGGTAGTATTATTTTATTCTGCTGTATATGGCTAATACCTTATTTTGTTAATCAACAACAAAACGTCGCTAAAGTTATGGATAAGCATTTTAGTGGAGGGGTAGATTTAGGTGAAATTCAAGTTCATCGTGCGAAACTTTCTGCATTTAATTTAGGAAGTATTGTATTTTCTATAGTGGGAATTATTATACCTATTTGTTATTATTTTAAATACTTTTTATAACGGTTTATTGGTTCTGTTGGAAATTTTTAAAGATATAGTAATAGGTGAGATTACAGATATTTATGTAGAAACAACTTAGATGTATAAGACAATCCATGTGAGCGAAAACAGTAAAACACCCTATAAGGTCTCTTTTACTTGTATTAATTAAAAAATGGTACTAATTTCCAAAACTTCCACCAGGACTTCTTTTTAGCTGCCCTCCCACCACTATGAGAGGTAAATGAAGGAAACCGATACAGCTTGTGCGTATGCAGTGCATTTTGGTCTGGGTCACAGTCTTTTAACGTGGTCGAACTACAGGGGGAGTAAGCATATTCCCGATGGATCCATTTCTATACCTCTATTATCTAGGGAAATCCCCCAGTATCCAAGACTAAATTTTACCCATACATCATTTTTTGATGTAGCTCTTGAAGATAAAAACTATTTAATTTTCAAGGAACAGTTATTAACTTAAAACTTATTATATGAGGAGGGTGTATTATGAAAAAAATATGCTTTGTATTAATTGTCGACGCTGGTATAAATTATGGTTCAATATTTTCTCTACCATTTTTAAGGAATCAGGATGATTTGAAGGAATATTTCTCTAAGTATTATGATGTTTCAATTAATTATATTAGGGATAAAAACTCAGTTGACTATTTGGTAGTTCCCAAACCGTGTCCAGCTTTTGATAATGAAAATAATCTTCCAATAATTGAAGTACCAGCAATCTTATTTATGGAAAAGAATTTTGAAAAAATAAAGACTTATATAGACAATTATTTTTCTAATAACTCATAAAGAAAATAAAAGTACAATAAAAAGAAGTCCGATAAAAAACGAGTGGTGTAGAATATTTCTATTAATCATTCGTTTTTTATTATATTTACATATATTTTTTAAAAGAGGATTATAGACGTTCTGAAAAAAATTAATTATAACAAGAACAGTGTTCGTGCTACTATCTACGGTTATTTTTTGTACTAAGTACCCCTTTAACTAACAAGACAACAAAAAATAATTAATATATTAAAGTGAATAATGTTACTATTTTTCAAACCTAATCTAGAAGACACCGGAATTCTTTCGGCTTCATATTCCTTCATCAGCTCAAAATCAGCCTGATTATTAACATCTAACTTTCGTAAATCTTACTTTTTATCTATTTGACGTATCATATTTGAAACCTTCAAGCTGAAGCTACTTTCTTGCACCTTTTCAAAACCAAATTTAGGATAAAATTCTAACACCGTATCATTCGCGAATAAGTATATAAAATCATAATTCTTCTCGTATTTTTTAATGATATGATTCATTAATTTAGTCGCTAAACCTTGATGTCTATAATCCGGATGTGTCATCACTGTACCCAATTGAATTGCTTTATATTCCTTACCGTTAGAGATTACATTCATTTTATTAATAGATGTATTTGCGATGACTTTATCTCCATCCACATAAGAATAACAAATATAGTTATCATTCCAACAGCCCCTGTCATACCATCCTTTAAAATCCAATTCAAATACATGTTTTGCAAGGTCATTAAAGCTTTCCTTATATTTTTCATTTTGCTTGTAGTCACTAATTAATTGATATTCATTCATGATAAATCCTCCATTTTTTATTATATTTTCCTAAAAAGAGTGTATATTTCTTACAACAATCTACTACTAAGTTTTCGTTAATCACCGCCTTATAATAGGTGTAACGGCATAGAAACATGCTTCCGGAATCAAAAAACGACAAAAAAAGACCACAAGAAGAAACATCTTCTCATGGTCAAATTTCTGTCTATTATAAATACACCTATCCCGAAAGAATAGATATCGTGAAATTTTTTGATAAGATATAATGTCTTCTAACCGCTACTAGTAAAAGGGTATAACAAATAAAATCAAGGAATTATCCTTAATTTGACCTTTTACAGTATAAAATCCGTTTGAATTTTAATTAGCGATTAATAAGCTTCATCATATACAATCAAAACCTCTTTTCAATATAATTTCTTACTAAGAATATCTCCTTTGAAAACCGTTGTAAATGAAGACATAACAAAAAACAAGATTTATGTCCTTCTGTATCACCAAAATCGGTCGTTTTTGGTGATACAAAAAGACACATACTATTATTCTCGAAAACTACAGAAAAATCCCTCCACCTTAAGGCAGAGGGACTTTCCAATTCCTATTTCAAACTACCCGCAATCTCCGTAAAGATAACTCCAAGCGCATGTGCACCTGCATCAGGGTATCCTAAACTTCTTTCGCCAACTGTACCAGCGCGGCCCATGCGAGCTACGATTTCTTTCGTGTACTCTGCTCCTTTAACCGCTGCTTCTGCACCTTTTTCAAAGGCAGTTTTTACGTCTACTTCGTTTGAGGCGCTATCTAACCAAGAGTCTACACATGGAGCAAGTGCGTCAACAAGCGTTTTGTCACCAACTACTGCTCCTCTGCCGAATGATCTTTCACCGATCGATTGGATGCCTTGCAGTGCTGCTTGCAGTATTTCAGCGAATTCTTTCACTGTTAACTCACGCTTCTCGCCTGCTGCTTTACTAGCTGCGCGGAATGCACCGCCCCAAATTGGACCAGAAGCGCCGCCGCAATGTTCCATAATAATCATGGAGCAACCATCAAGGAATGATCCGATTGTTACGTTCTCTTGATCTACAATAGAATGCCACTCACGTTTTAATTGCTTAAATCCTTTTGCTACACTCATTCCGAAATCGCCGTCACCAGCGTGCGTGTCTAACTCACAGAATGGTACTTCATTTTTAATGATAATATCGCTCATTTTATCAACGAGATAAATCATGTTGTTTAATGTAATGACATTATCTTTAATAACAGCGTGTTCTTCTGCTGTTTCTAGTTCAAATGAAACTTCCTTCTCTTCTGTTTCTTCAAGTACATTTACATACTCTACACTTTCAACTGGTCCATCTACTTTAAACGCTGGTGTGTTACATTCTTTCGATAGTAATGTTTTTAACTCATCATCTAACTTCATTACAGTTAAAGACATACCAGCCATATCGATACTCGTCATATAGTTGCCGACGAATACTCTATTAATTTTAATGTTTCTAGCAGCTAATTCTCGCGTCACTGCATTGTTAAATAAGTAAAGTTCCTGCAGTGGTGTTCCGCCAAAACCGTTAACTAGAATTGCGATTTCCTCGCCATCTTTTACTCCTAAATCTTTTAAAAGGTCATTTGTCATACGGTTCGCTAGTTCATCTGCTGACAACATTTTTTCACGCTTAATTCCTGGCTCGCCGTGAATACCTACGCCGTATTCCATTTCATCTTCCGCAAGTGTGAAAGTAGGTGATCCGCTCGCTGGAACTGTACAAGACGTTAACGCTAAACCAATTGTGCGCACGTTAGCCGCTGCTTTTTCTGCGACAGCTTTCACCGCTCCTAAATCCATACCTGCTTCCGCTGCTGCGCCGGCAATTTTATGAACGAGAATAACACCCGCAACGCCGCGGCGTCCTACTGTATACAGACTATCTTCTACCGCAATATCATCGTCCACTTTTACGTAGTCGACTTCAATTCCATCTTCCGTCGCTAAATGCGCACCGTTTTTGAAATTCATAATATCGCCGCTATAATTTTTAATAATTAATAACGTACCTTTTTTACTAGCTGTTTCTTTAATTGCTTGATATACCTGAATTTGTGAAGGAGAAGCAAAAACATCTCCGCACACCGCCGCATCTAACATTCCTTTTCCGACTAATCCTGCATGTGCCGGCTCATGGCCACTACCGCCGCCACTAATTAACGTTACTTTGTTTTCGTTCATTTCTTTCTTCTTAATCACTTTATATTTTTTCAAAAGTTCAAGCTCTGGGTGAGCCATAACCATTCCGTTACACATTTCCATTACTAATGTTTCTGGTTTGTTTATAATCTTTTTCATTGTGATTATCCCTCAATTCCTTTAATATATTGTGATATATTTGAAATCTTCTTCTTACTACTCATGTTAAAATGAAAGCGTTTTATAGTAAACGGACAAAATGGACAATCTGTCTAAAGACACCGCTCTCATTTATAGATAGGATTTTTATATTACTAACATTCTAGGGATGATTCAGATGACCTCTTCTATAATTTCTAAAAAGATAATCGCGAACTCATTGAAATATTTAATGGAAACAGAGTCGTTTCATAAAATATCAGTGAGCGATATTATGTTACACTGTCAAATGCGTAGGCAAACTTTTTATTATCATTTTAAAGATAAATTTGAACTATTAAGCTGGATTTATAGAGAAGAAACGAAAGAAAATATTATAGACTTTCTCGATTATGAAAAATGGGAAAACATTTTTGATTTATTATTTGATTACTTTTATGAAAATCAAAAATTTTACCGAAATGCTTTTAAAGTTATTGAGCAAAACTCGTTTAATCACTATTTATTTGAGCATACGAAAAACTTATATATGAAGATTATTGATGAACTATCTGTAAGCTGTGGATTCAGCCTTTCTGATGAGACAAAAAATACGATTGCCTCCTTTTATAGTCACGGCTTCGTTGGAACAATAAAAGATTGGATTGAAAGTAAATGCGAAGTAGATCCTTCCATTATGTCTTCTCTTATGAAAAATATGATAAACAATCAATTACTACTATTACTTGAGCAATCAGCAAAGTAATTAAAGGGAGGCAAAAGCAATGAAAAAGATTATGAATGATGTACAACATATCGTTCAAGATATGCTGCATGGCTTTTATTTTGAACATAACGACAAAGTAAATTACGACGAAACAAATAACATCATTTATGTAAAGGATATCGAAAAACTAAAGCAAAACGTCGCGATTATAAGCGGCGGTGGTAGCGGACATGAACCCGCTGATATTGGCTATGTAGGAAAAGGTATGCTTACAGCGGCAGTAAACGGCAGCATTTTCACTCCGCCTACAGTGGAACAAATTGTAGCGGCTACTCGCCTCATGCCAAAAGATAAAAGTATTTTATTCATCATTAAAAACTTTAAAGATGACGTTGAGAACTTTCTAGCGGCTGAGCAGATCGCTAAAGAAGAAGGAAGAAAAATTGACCATATCATCGTAAATGACGACGTTTCAATTGAAGATGATGCTTCTTTTAATAAAAGAAGACGCGGCGTCGCTGGTACTGTTTTCATTCAAAAAATACTTGGTGCGGCTGCTCTTGAAGGTCATTCTTTAGAAGAACTAACAACAATTGGCCGTTCTGTTACAGAAAACTTACACACATTAGGAGTTGCTCTTTCACCTGCAAACGATCCAGTGAAAGGAAAAGCTTCATTCACATTAAATGACGATGAAGTGTTTTACGGCGTCGGCATTCACGGAGAAAAAGGATATCGTAAAGAAGCACTATCCTCTTCTGAAATATTAGCAATCGAACTAATGAACAAACTTAAAAGCATTTATCGCTGGAGAAAAGGAGACAACTTTGCCATCCTTATTAACGGACTCGGCGCAACGCCATTAATGGAGCAATACATTTTCGCAAATGACATTCGCCGTTTATGTGAGCTGGAAGGATTACAGATTACATTCGTAAAAGTTGGTACATTGCTAACTTCTTTAGATATGAAAGGTGTTTCGCTCAGTTTGCTTAAGGTAGAAGATTTGGATTGGGTGAAGTGGTTGAAGGAAAGTACGGAAACTGCTAGTTGGTAATACAAATAGGATGGCTTCAATTGGCCATCCTATTTTTGTACGTATATTTATTGAAAGGCAACTTCTCCTACTTTCCATATGCCATCACGTTTAAATATTTAAAACTCTGCATCATTCCTCACCTTGAAATATCCGCTGTGCTTACCCCATTGCTATCAAGCTAAACTCGCACAACGTCAATTAAAGTATAGGTTGTTTCTTGCAATAAATTTTTAAATAACTCAAAATAACAAGCAAAAAGTCCCTTCAAAGTTAAAGGGACTTTTTAGTATGTAGAAATTAGCCTAAACCTAAGATTACATCTCTTGAAAGGGGGCATTTTTATGTTATTCAGGTTTATTGAGGAGCTTTTGTTTGAAGCAACTTTAACCCCATACCAATAAAAATCAGTCCTGTTATCTTATTTAGAATCATTCCTACCTTTTGGTTTCCTCTTAATTTTTTTGTAACATATGAAGAGAAATAAGCAACAAATAAACACCATAATAGTCCAGTTACTGTAAAAGTAAGTCCTAAAATGATAAAAGGCATAGGACCTGAAGCCTTTGTATCTATAAATTGCGGAAGAAACGCAATAAAGAATAAAGAGACTTTTGGATTCGTAAGACTTGTTAAAAGCCCTTGTATATATATTTTTCTAATGTTCAATTTATTGGACGAGGCCTGGAAAGCTACATTCGTCTTATCAAGTATCATTTTAATCCCTAAATATACAAGATAGATAACACCTATAACCTTAATAGTGTTAAATAGCACAATGGATTTTGTAAGTATAATAGATAAACCAAAAGCAACCAACAACGTATGAACTAAAGAACCAGTAATAATACCAAACACAGAATACACACCTGCTTTTCTACCTTGTGAAATACTTCTCCCCACAATGTACATGGTGTCTGCACCAGGAATTAAATTCAATAAAATTCCTGTTAGTAAAAACACTTCATAATTAATAATACCGTACATTTTAGCACCTCTATCTATTTTTTTGGTGCCCTTATTGATATTAAATTAAATAAACGAAAAAAGAAAGTATTTTCTATTTATTCAATAAAATTAGCGGATTTTTGAATCTACAAACGAAATCCAGCTATTTAAAAATTCAATTACTGAAGAATTCTGCCCTCAATATTACAGCAAATTCACATCAAAAATGTAAATCCTCATTTCCTTTGTATTTTCCCCTATTAAGTCTTTTTCTTATGAATAATTCTGCAACAATTAAATTAGGTACCCACGCTAACCAAGCAATAATAGCGTAACTAAGTTCAAAGCGCTCTATTCCAAATAGAACGATAAACAACGGTAGCCAAATTCTTAATGTAACTGCTCCAAAGGTTAAAGAATAATTTCTAATCATCCAATTCCGATGGTCTTTAATTTTTTTATTCTTAACTCTATTTAATGCTTGATATGCTGATGTTAGCCAAAATACAGATAACAAACCGAAACCTAGCTTCGCTACCAATCCTCCCGTAGCATAAAAAGATAGGTATAGTCCAGAAACGCCTCCTAATAATATACCAACCATATAGATTCTCCCAATTATTCGATGACGGTTGATATTCCTTTCTCTAAATCTAGTGGATAATGTAAAAGGACCAATTACTAATGCTACTATACTAGTTGTAATATGTATAAATAGCATCATATACCAGAACGCACTTAATTTAGATCCAAACATAAGCTTCACTTTTACAAGCCCTGTTTGAAATCCATCCATAATAAAATATTGGACAACAATATAACTAGCTACTAAAAATGCAAAACAAGTAACTACAAACCAAATTTTCCTGTTCAAATTTTACTGCCTCCTTATTACATTCACGAAAATTAGATTATATATTTCTTTTCATTCTCGGGAAAAATAGAAAAGCCTTCTTTACTCTCTTTAGCACATTGTTTTTATAAACCGAATGACTTACATGCAACGACGAATAAAATATATGATACAAGGCCCTTCTTCATACATAAAAACCCTCAAGTATGTCGTTCTATACTTGAGGGGTTTTTCATTTATTCTCTCTCGTCTCTCATTTTCTTAAATCAATAATTAGCTCATCTGTAATCTGCTCAAGATGGAAAAACCTTTTTATATAATGGATATCAGACCATTTTTCTTCTCCACCAATAATAAATAATTCTTGCGCATCATACATAAATGAAAAGCTTGGATAGAAACTGTCCGCTTTTATTTCAATCCCACCAGTACGATTACTGATAATCTTACAGTCTGCTGAATAGCTTAATAGCGTATAGAGAGAATCTTGTGCTGATTGGAAGAAATACTTCATAAGTGTGGTTATATCATCACTATTGGTAATGCACACTTTAAAAAAGTTCGTATCCTTTTTCTTATTAGTAAAAACTAGCTCAAAATGAAGTTTATTCTCTTCTAAAAACCCTTCAATAAAGTCTCTACATAAATAAGTTTCAAATAACATATACATAGGAAATTTGTTATGTGCGCCTATAAATCCTTTAATGATTTCTTCAAATCCTGTATGCTGATTCAAATTCGTTCCCACTCCTATCATAATAGGGTGATTTAAATAAATAGGATACGGTGATTGCCCTTCATCTTTTAACATATACACTCGTTTTTCATCTGTATGAAGAGCTGGTTTAGACTCTTTTAGTAAGTATTGAGATAATTGAACATTTAACACATTTACACCTGCCTATCATGTCATACATAAACTGTATCTATTAAGTTAGAAAAAAGGATGAACAATTCATATTTTACCGTGTATAAGCGAGAAGAACTAGAATAGATCGCCGGCTTACATGTCTCCAGGATAATAAATGAACATCGCACCTACAAATGAAAAAACTAAACAAAAAACAGCCTCGTATTTTATAACTAAAGAAGAGTTCGTATCAAGCCTTTTTTCCTCTCTTTTACATATCATTTTAAACATTTTAAATAAAACTCTATATATTACATACCCCACAATTGCCCCAAGGGTATTCGTAAATACATCATCAATATCTGTAATTCTATTATTTAATAATTGGTTTAACTCAATTGCCAATGAAAAAAAGAATCCCGCACATACGGTGTTTTTCATTTTTCTAAACTGCGACCAAATAGTCGGTAATAAAAAACCTAATGGCATAAACAGTACAATGTTCAAAAGATACGTCGTACTACCTGCCGTATCAAATAGAGTCAAGTTGATTTGACTTACACGAATCCACGTTTCATATCTACTTATATCCCATACAGTCGCGATCTGCGTCACCCTATACACTAGCGAAAGGTAGAATAGAAAAACATATACCCACAAAAAATGCAGAATAGATATAGTT
This sequence comes from Bacillus sp. RZ2MS9, assembly GCF_001816185.2. Taxonomy (NCBI): domain Bacteria; kingdom Bacillati; phylum Bacillota; class Bacilli; order Caryophanales; family Bacillaceae; genus Bacillus; species Bacillus sp. RZ2MS9. The sequence goes on along the minus strand of NZ_CP049978.1, from coordinate 1,019,068 downwards.
CTTTTCGCTTTAAAATAAAATCCAATTTGAAACACAATACAAAACATAATAGTAAAAAAATAAGTATACAAATAACTCATCAAAACTCCTGTATCCATGTAGAATCCCCTAACTTTACAATTTCATCTATGACTTTGTTGTTTATAGGATAGGAGAAACTTTTAAAATAAAAAGTGGGGTAAACATAAAATTTTTCTTAAATCTTCAGTTGGGTTTTATTATTACTCTTCTTAGGAATCCACCATTGATAGCTAGGCAACAGTATGCTTACACTTAACAATATTATCATTTTTGCACGTAATCCTCGTAATACTTTAACCGATGAAGCATATATAAAATCATGTGAATCGTTTGTTCAGTTAAAACATGAAATTAAGAAATATATGACGTACTATAATCACTCTTGCTATCAATAGAATGTACAGAAGATGACTCCTGTTTGCATACAGAAATCATCTTTTTTAGGTTACCGATTTTTTTTATAATGTCCTTTACAAAGGGTACAAATCAAGAGCATCTTATTCCTATTCAAGGGGATCAACTATACCTTCCTCCCTTAAAATCACTAAAACCCATTTACAAATCTATAAAAGTAGATATAATATCCTTATGGAACCTTTATTAATTTATAAAGCATTGTCAAATGAAACAAGATGTCAAATTTTATCATGGTTAAAAAATCCAGAAAACCATTTCGACGAAAAACCTTACCTAGAACAAGACCTTAACTTTCAAGTTGGAGTATGTGTAGGAGATATCCAGCTTAAAACTGGCTTAGCTCAATCGGTTATTTCTAGTTATTTATTAACTATGAAAAAAGCAGGCTTACTAGAGTCTGACCGAATTGGAAAATGGACCTACTATCGTCGAAATGAAAAAACAATACGAGAGTTTTCTGAATACGTCCAAAACGAATTATAAAATGAAAGCTAATAATCAATCAGCATACTAATTGATTATTAGCTTTCACACATTCTGCTTTTTTACAGGTATCCAATGACTTCTTATAAATTGCACTGCCTGTAAAAGCAAGAAACATCGAAAGGAGAATTTTTTTTAATATATCATATCTAGTTATTTAGATATCTGTTATTGTATTTCAGATTACATACTCCTGATAATATTGGCATCCAATCATGCTTATAATAATGCTTCTTTGTTAATGAATTTACTTTCAAAATACTGATACGAATGGAGAGTTTTATAAATGAAAAAAGTAAATCCTTTACTTATTCTGACACTCGCAATAGGTGTGTTCGGAATTATTACTACCGAGATGTGTATTGTCGGCGTATTACCACAAATCACTGAAAAGTTCGGAATTTCAACTACACAAGCTGGATTTTTAGTAAGTATATTTGCACTAGTTGTTGCTATTTCTGGTCCGTTTTTAATTCTGCTCGTCTCTAGTATTAATCGCAAAATAATTTTATTAACAGCAATTTTCACATTTGTTATTTCAAATTTAATCTACGCTTATACAACACAATTTGAAGTCATGCTTGTTTTTCGTATTTTACCGGCAGCGCTTCATCCACTCTTCTTTTCAATCGCTCTTGTAACAGCTGCTAAACTTGTCCCTCCAGAAAAGAGCGGTCAAGCAGTTACAAAAGTTTTCATGGGAATTACTGTTGGTTTCGCTTTAGGTATACCACTAACCTCTTACCTTGCAGACCAATTTTCACTCGAAATGGCTTTCTTATTCGGAGCATTCGTTAACACTCTTGCATTCATTGGAATACTACTCCTACTTCCTTCTATGCCTGTTAAAGAAAAAATGTCTTTCGGCAAACAAATTCGTATACTCGGCAAACCAGGATTATGGTTAAATATTTTAACCGTCACATTCCTTTTTGCAGCCATGTTTTCCGTATACAGCTACTTCGCCGAGTACCTTGCAAAAGTAACTTCCATGAATGGATCTCTCATCAGTATCATGCTATTCATATTTGGTATAGTTATGATTTTAGGTAATCATTTATTTGGTGGTCTCCTGCAAAAAAGCATAATAAACACTGTAATATCATTCCCTATTCTATATTCTATTGTTTACATATTGGTTTATTATTTAGGTTCCTACCTTGTTCCAATGATTTTTATAGTATTCATTTGGGGAATCGTACATGCTGGTGGATTAATTGTTGGTCAAACATGGTTAATAAGTGAAGCTAAAGAAGCACCTGAATTTGGTAACAGTCTATTCGTTTCGTTCTCAAATCTCGGAATTACTTTAGGAACCACTATTGGAGGCTGGTTCATTTCAAACTTAGGTATTCACCAGCTTATTTGGAGCGGCTTTATATTCACACTACTCTCATTTCTATTAATTATAATAAAACTACAATTTTTCAATTCTAATAGCCAGGCTTCATTATCAAGCTAGTACATTTTCAGTTCCAAATTCGATAAAGTGAAACTTTAATCAGCCCTCACCAATCGGACTTTTATTAATTTCAACGTTTAGACAGATACATAACTCCAAAACTAAAACGTTTATTGCAATTATCGATATGGAACATTTTACAAAACAACTTAACATGGTAAAATAATATTCGGACAGGAGTCCAATATTATTAAAATTAAGATGGTTCAAGTCGGAGGAAGGCACCTTAGGGTGTCTTTTCTTTATTTGCAAATGGACCTGCTCAATTATTGTGTAAAAAACATAAAGTAAGTTGAATCCATTAAAATACATGAGTGACCCCTTGTTTTCCCCTCTTATTAAAGGAGGAACTATTATGGGATTTGGTGGTAGTTGTAGTAGTGGTTGTGGCGGCGGCTTTGCTTTACTAGTTGTATTGTTTATTTTATTAATCATTGTTGGAGCTTCTTGCTTCTGCTAAAAAACTATTGGAAAAGACACTCTTATATGGGTGTCTTTTCTTTGTAATAAAAAGCTCTCTAGAAAAGAAAGTTTTGAGGCTTTTACATTCAAATCATCCAAATTAGTTATTTACACAGCACTTTATTTCTTCTCATCCCTCATACTGTAATAGCCCAAATTAATAATAATCAGGAAATACCCACCCATAATTCCAGCTGCAAATGTCCACATGTACTCACTGTGTTCAATTTCATACATAATAATCGCACCGAGTATGGCGGCTGCAAACCGATTCATCATGCCGAGCATTGGTGCTTTTTCTTTTTTTACGATGCTATTTCCGAACTTTTCGATACGCCTTCCTAAAATCCAGGCGCAGTACATACTCACTAAAAGGCCGATGCTTATCCCTACAAACTGGGCTGGAAAAGGTGTCAGCAACCATCCCAATAACATCACGCCTAATAAACAATATATTTGTATGTTGAATGATCTTAATGCCATACGAATCATATTATGCTCCTTATCTTTCCTATTAATCCCATCTTTCGGACTTCAAGCTTTCCGATATATCTTTTTTTAAATGAGGGAATTTGATTTTGCTCACCATTAAATAAGCGAGTACGCATGTGCCAAATGCCACGGAAACTGGGTTATTTAGGAGGCATAAAATGAGGAGACACATTGCCGCAAATGGAATGGGCATTCCGATGAATGTTGGGAGTTTGCTTTGTTGCGTGTTAAATCTAGCAAGCCGCAGCATTCCGCAAATACTATAAGCGAGCGCACATATCATCCCGATAAACTGCAAATCTTTTAAAGCGACACTATAGGCAAGAATAGATGGTGCCACACCGAAGGTCACTAAATCCGCAAATGAGTCTAACTCTCCGCCTATTTCCGAAGCAGCATCTAGTTTCCGAGCGACCATACCATCAAACAGATCAAATACCATACCTGTAATAATGAACATAACTGCACCATGCATATCGTGAACGAAAACAGCGTGAATAGCCAAAAGCCCACACACAAAATTTGCTATCGTAATCATATTTGGTATGTAACTCATCACACGCTTCTCCTCCTTTCTACTAATTGCTTCATCTTCATTCTTACTCATTAGACTCAAGATCCTTCTGCTTTTCTTCCAATATCACTTTATTTATTTTCGTTAACGTATCAGTCATTTGCTGCAACGCTCCAATATCAATTTTCGAGAAATATTTCTCGATCAATACATCATCTAACTCAGACAATCTTTCGATATATTTACTACCGTTTGGACCGATCGTAAGGAAATACTCCCTTTTATTGTTAGGATTCACTTGTTTCGAAATCATCTGTTGCTTTTCCAATTTCGATAAAACTTGGCTCACAGCACTTTTCGTTATATTAAACGTACTCGCAATGTTATTTGCTGTCGTGTTTTCATTTAAATGAATATGAAATAACATGCTCTCTTGCTGCCCAGTAAGACCAAACTCATCCTTTAAATCTTGAAATAGTAAAATATAGAGTTCCGTATAGGCTCGATTCATTTCATTAATTACTTCTTTATACGTTCTAGTCATAGCATCCTCCATGCTTTTATTTCGTTTTGCTTAATAGTTAAGTTTACTTAACTTAACTATATTATACCGTTATGTTTGTGTAAAGGGAAATATAACTCTACACTTTACTCACAATGATACAAAAAAGAAGACACTCTTCTAAAACATGTTTAGTCGCTTCTGTCTCACTGCTTTCCTCATCCAAATACTTGGCAAGTCATTCTGAATAATCAAAAAGAAAATCAACAAAATTCCATATAGACCCATTACTGGTTAAAATGTTATAATGGAATTACCCTACATAGTTACTCATAGCCAGACTGAGGAACTAGCGTCTTATTAAGTAATGCGCATAACTAAAATAAAAAAGACACTTTACGGTGTCTTTTTTATTTATATTCCTAGGAATTATCTCTTTTATAAACAGACTCTATCAAACAGTAAAGGGGACTAACAGATGGAACATCCTGTTGCAAGAGAATTACGTTTTATACGGGTATGTCTTATCATTTTGATTATTGTCATTGCATTCTGGGATCGTGAGAAAACTGTGGAAATTACTGATCACGGTAGCGATCCTATCTTAAACACCAGCAATATGACCCAAGTTGGTGAGAATACATTTGCATACAAAGACGAATCGAATCAAATTAAAATATTTAAGTTTAATCCAGATACAAATGAAATAAAATTAATAAAAGAGTTTTATGCTAACGAATATTAATTACATGAATTAAATAATTCAAATCTGTAGAAGACACTTTAAAGTGTCTTTTCTTTATGAACTACAAAGTATGAGGCCCCAAGTCATTAGCTGCAATTACGACTAAGGCTTTTACTATATAAAAAATAAAACATAGTAAGAATAGAATACTCACTTAAATTATTTTTCACTTCACAAACTACATCCAAAAAGTTGGATAACTTCTTTTACTACTCATATTATTAATGAATAAAGCAATAACTACAATAACAACGGAGCCAATTAAAACTGGTGTTACTAAATAACTCCAACTATTTGCCCCTAAAATTACGATAATCGGATCGGCGCCTGCCGGAGGGTGCGTCGTTCTCGTTAACATCATAACGGCTATTGCCATCCCCACTGCTAAAGCAATTGTCCAATATTCATTCCCAAACAAATGATATATTGATAGACCGATGAAAGTTGAAATCAAATGTCCTCCAATAATATTACGCGGCTGAGATAATGGCGCATTCCAAACTCCAAATGCTAATACACAACTCGCCCCAAATGGAGCCATTAATAATTCTGTAGAGGTTATGCTCGTTAAATATGTTAAAGTAATAATCGTTAAAAATCCCCCTAGTAGTCCTGTTAAAGAGTCCTTTATATTTACTTGTAATGGACTTCTTCCTTTCCCTTTCATTTTTGTAAAATATCGTACACTTATTGGTTGAGGATCTTTCTGCTTAGTTGCTGTTATATTATCCATCGTTCTCCTCCTTTATTTACCAACAATTATAACTCGACATAACTAACCTGTAAATATCAATTTTAGAGGTTAGTTAAAGAATAAAAAAAGAATCAACTGTTATAAGTTGATTCTCTAGACTTCTTCAAATTTTCGATCCTGAAATTTTGCTACCTTTTTCCGGTTCCCACATATTTTCATAGAACACCATTTTCGTTTCCCACTCTTATCTATAAATAATAAAACACAGTCAGGATTTGAACACCTTTTAAGGAAAATAAGCTTATTTTCTGCTATTAACGTTAAAGCATCAAATGCAATTAACGATGCGAGTATATCCTCGATTTCTCCAACCGGGATAGATACTAGCTGTTGTTCAATGATTTTATATGTAAATGGTGCCTTCTCAATTTGTTTTTCTAAATACGTAATAAAATCATTAGAAATCTCTTGTTGATCAGCAATTGCCTCAAACTGTTTTCTCAGTACTTCTCTTACCTCTAATATGCTAGATGTAACTTGATTCGTGCGCTCTTGAATCCTTATAAATGTTTTTTCATTCCAAAAAGGAAGATTAACCTTTATTACATGTAGCCATTCTAATACATCTTCATTTGTTATTAATAAATCATAACGTTGTCCACGCCTAACTAGCTCTGTATTTACTAAATCTAATGAGAGATTTCCAGATATAAGCGGGAATTGTTTTTTGTCCTGCATGTACTCATCACCTTCTCTTTAAATAATCATATTCCAAATTAATACAGCAGTGCAACTTTTTTATAAACTACAAAGTATGAAGATCCAAGCCTTTAGCCATAATTACGACTAAAGGCTTTTTGTATGTAAGTAAATGAAAAAGGAGCTAATTTTATGGAACATAATAAAAATGGAATACTTGCTTTAATTGTTTTATTTTTAGGATTAGTGTTTTTTGTTAGTGGAATGGTTTATCATTTATGGGGCTCATTTTAATTTCAACTTTTAGACGGATAAATAACTCGAATCAGAGAAATGCACAATATTTTCCCTTTTCCTTCCAAAATTAATATAATAAGATATAAAATGTAATACATATAAAGACAAATATATAGCACTCATTAAAGTGCTTCTATTTTGGAAGGAAGAAACGATGAACAAAAAGTTATTAGCCCCATTATTATGTAGCACATTCTTGTTTGGAGTATCAGCTTGCGGTTCACATGATGCGCCTGCGAAAAATGAGCAGGCGACTTCTAAAAAAACAGAGAATGACAAACTTAGCAGCAAGGATTCGCAAAAAGAACTTCCTACCAATGTAGATTCCTCTGATGTATACATGTCAATGGGATCTGCCGAGTCATTAGATGTTATAGGGACTGGAGAAGTTAAAGCACAAGGTGTCTTTAAAGTATTAGACATCGCAGTTTATAATCGTAAAGAAGAACCCATTACACTAGATATTAACAACTTTAAATTAATTGATGGATTTGGAAGAGAATATCACATTTCCAATGAATATCAATCCGTACTTAAAGCTGCAAATACCTCTACATTTAAATTTGGTATTGTTAGCCCTGATGAACATTCGGACGGAAACATTGTATTCGATGTACCGAAAAACACGCGAGGATTAACTTTAAAATTTAATAATGATAAGTTAGATAAAGAGCTCCAATTAAAAGTGGAATTGGAATAGGCAAAATAAATACGTCTTCCTTAACATTCTCTACTAACATAAAAAAGTACAGTCTTTTCTACAGCAGACTGTACTTTTTTATTTTTTATTTCACATAACATTCCCTAATTTTTTTGACTAGATGCTCTCCAATCACGAAAAGATGTTGGGCGTCCAGAAAAAGCTCTTTGCTTTGTAACAGATGGTTTTTCTTCAGGAGTCATTGTTTTTTCTTTAAGCGTCGCTGGTTTTTCTTTAAGCGTCACTGATTTTTCTTCAAGAATAGTCACAGCTGTTTGCATTTTCTCTAACTGTTCTTTCAGCAATTGTTGTTCAATCTTTAAATCCGTAAGTAAACGTAAAATCATCTCAGAATTAGCCATAAGATCCTCCTTCCCCCAATACACAGAATAAAATACAATATGTAGAAGGCGGGATACCGGTGACAAAAATAAGGTCGTCAACTCTTTTTAACTTCTAAAATCCTTTTATTTTTTTAAGGACCTGCTCCATTCATCCTTAAAAACATAAATTAAATTAAATCCATTAATAAATGGTCTTTATGGAAGGAGGAGTTAATATGGGCTATGGCGGTAGTTGTGGTGGAGGCTGTGGTTTCGGCGGCGGATTTGCCTTACTTGTTGTGCTCTTCATCTTATTAATCATCGTTGGCGCTAGCTGTTGGGGCGGCGGATTCGGCTGCTAAGGAGAGGCACTCTTGAGAGTGTCTTTTTTTTAATATGTGGCTCGTATACATATTGCTCAAAATTTCCGTTCTAGAAGTATTATAATATTAGCTTAACATGTCAGTTCCCCCTAATTAATAGGTAGTTCTAGCCTATAGAATTCTTTTAAATATAAAATGAAACTATATTTCTCAATGAATAAAACAATTTAACATGGTAAAATAATATTTGGATGGGAGTCCAATATATTATTAAAATTAAGATGGTTCAAGTCGAAGGAAGGCACCTTAGGGTGTCTTTTCTTTTTTATAAATAATTATAAATTAAAATTGCAAAGGATGCTTACTACTTACAAGGAACATTTTCTTCCGTACAACTATTTATTTGAAACTAATTACTATTATAAATATAAAGAAGTTATGGATAAAGTAGTGAGGTAAATAAAACAAAATATAGATTTAATTCATGTTTCTCAACGAGGTACCACCAGCATTTTCAAAAAAATACGCTAAGCAAAAAAAATAATCAGCTGTCCATATGGACAGCTGATTTACATCATTACATTTCTATTATTTATCTTACCACTTGTACAGATACTGGTTTCCACCCCTGATTTTCTACCCAATCAATATTAACCTTATATTTTTTATTATTTTGCTTATCTCGTACATTACCGTAGGCTTTATTATTACCATTATTCCCAATAAAATCGAAAATCAATTGGCTCTCTGGAACATCAACAGCATAAGAAATTGCTTTTTTCATCTCACTCCAATCTACTGTTCCTTCTTTAAATTTCATTTCAGGTTTTGCTCCTTGCTCGGTACCAATTGGCTTCCAAGAAGGATTAGTTTGAGAACCCTTTTCTTGAGATGCCGTTTTTTCTTCCTCATTATTTTCAGTTCCGTTCGTTTTTACCGATTTTTCTGTTTTTGATTTCTCTTCTAGCTGTGCTGCCTCTTTATCTTCATTTTTCTTTTCTTCTATCTTTGCTGCCTCTTTATCTTCATTTTTCTTCTCTTCTATCTTTGCTGTTTCTTTATCTTCAGTTTTCTTCTCTTCTATCTTTGCTGTTTCTTTATCTTCAGTTTTCTTTTCTTCTATCTTTGCTGTTTCTTTATCTTCAGTTTTCTTCTCTTCTATCTTTGTTACTTTCTTTTCTTGAGCAATTGCTTTCGTTGATGTATTAGAAGGGGTAAACAATTGGTATGTCACTATACCAACTGTCACTAATACCAAAGTAAATGCAATATTAAAAATTGCCTTTTGACGACGATTCTGTTGTTTTTCTTGAAATCTGCTTACTTGTCCCATTCTTCAAACCTCCGTGTTTACTTTCTCCTCTACTCTTTATGTATTATCCCTAAAATTCTTAATATTTTTATTAAACAATAGAAATAAACTACACTTTCCATACAGGATTTCATATCATAATAAAATTTGTGTTTTTTCAAGTATCTGACATATGTTATTCAAAATAGTTTAATACATTAAAAATTGATAAGCTTCTGCACTTAAGAAACCTTCAATTTTATTCAAAGGTGATTCCAATTATGTCCATATTAGATCTCCTGTAGAAAGCTTTTTAACAATTAAACCTCTTCTTCCCTTATTTATAATTTTTAAATTAAATTTCCCTCTATAGTATAATAAAGATGTTTCGTTTTCTAATGGGGTATGTCGTAAAATCAAAAGGGATTTTATCTCTTTTACCTTCTTTTCAGAGTAAATTTCACCACTAGGGAATTCTATTATTCCTAATGTAATCTTTAATTCGCTCTCATCGAAAGGCCACTCCTTATTAAATTCCCTTATCTTTTGTATAAAGCTTCTTTTGGTTTGTCCTATATATAGCAATGTTACACTCTTAGCACATACTCTAGAGATTGCAAATATCCCCTTCTTAGAAGCTTCTTCCCTATTATAAAAATCATTTATACTATACATTCCATACCATTTAATATGTACTGTTTCTATGAATCTCACCTCATTTTTAGACAATATTATAATTTCTGAATGTTCAAATTATAATGGGCGCATAGTCCTGATTACTTGAATTATAAATTGTGCTTTTCAATAATACATTTTATTATTACTAATTTCAATAATACAAAAAAAATACAATATTATAGTTTAATTACAAAACTTTATAAAAAAACAAAGTGATGTCGTACCAAATATTATATTTTTTCAATATCAGACTACCATGAACAAAAGTTAGAGAGTTATGGAATAAAATATAATTTGTATGTACATTTCTTTCAAAAAAAGTTTTGTAGTTTGCAACTGAATTAAAAAACATAGATTTTTATGACTCTTTCGGAGATATACCAAAGTGGGATCTTTGATATGCACATTACTATACCGAACTTTCGGTATAGTATTTTTTTGCAGCTCCTTGATTTTTCACCAAATACGTATAAAAATCAATAGTAGGAAAATAAACTGCTGGCTAAAAGTTTACTTTCGATAAAATAAAAAAGAATCTGCAAATCTGCAGATTCTCCTGATAATGATTATATAAGTATAGTATCATCCATTTATTTGACTATTATTCGGAAAGTATAAAACGGTTCACTAGATAGCAGAGTATTTTTACATATTGTATTAATTCCTTCTTCAAAAATCCCCCTAAAATAAAAAATACGCTATTCTTTCTGTAGAATCATAGGAAAGGATGGTATTTTTGTATGTCTATTTCTGTATTTGATGAATTATAACTATTTGCTCAAGAAATTCAAAGCTTTTTATGGACTTTCTTTTATTATATCGGTTTCACATATTTCCTCTAAAATCTCTAATACTTGCTTTTTCAATTCAGCCATTTACTTATTTTCTATGACTTCTTATTCTTTTTCTTTTATAGGAATCATTGCAAGAACTGTTAAATCTGCATTCGTTAAATCTTTTATCACTTGATGAGAAGCAAATACCGGTAGCGAAACAATAAAACCATCATCTACTTTTGTAATATCATTATGTGTAACATACTCCAGAAATACTTTATTTGCAGCCGCTACAAATTCTTCATCGCCTGTTCCATCAGGGTATGATACACCAATTTCCCCTAACATAATATAATATTGCTTTTTAATACCAGTCATATCCATTGGATCAATGGATTGAATTTTGTAATTTACCATTCCAGATTTCACTTTTCTTTCAGGAATATCTAAGTCAAAAAACTCTCCAGCTTCTTCTAAAATAATATTGATATCTTTGATTGTTGTTATAGCATTAGTTGCTTCCTTAAAAAACATGAGTTGCTCTCTTGATAAAACAATATTTTCTTCCTCTTTCTTAAACTGTAGATTTTCTAAAATATCTTCTATTTCTTCTACATTTTCCAGAAAAAATATATCATTCTCCATATGAGGAATTAATTCTTTTAAGTTTATCAAATACATTTGTGAATATTTTATATTCATCTCTTTCATTTCACGTAATTTGTCTAGAAATTTTAATACCTTAGCTTTACGATATGTTTCTGCCATCATTTTCACCTCTCGTTACATTTTGTATACAATCTGTATACAATGTGTATACAGATTGTATACGAGGTGTATTGGATTTGCAAGTATTAATTTTAAAATACAAAATTAATTGGTATTGTTTAAAAATTTTTATTATAGCTATCATGAATTTACTAATACAACTCCACCTATAAAGGTTACGATTCTAAAAAATATTAGATTTTCAAATATTCTTCTTCGCCTGCTGAAACTCTTACAGCGAAACGGACGAAAATCCCCATCGATACAGGGAGAAAACAGTCTTTAATATATTAGGTGTCGTTTACAATTGGACCATGTCTGATAATTAAGCCGCTTAATTTTAAAAATGAAACCCGTTAGGATTTATTTGATATGCAGAATCCCCAATGATTTGCACTGGTTTTTAGAATAAGAAAAAATCCCTTCTGAAACTGACCTTTCTTAGCCTTAGCTTGATAGCAATGTGGCGGTACCCCATCGCTATCAAGCTAAGACTTTAAAGAAGCCCCTAAACGATAATTTTGTGTTTTTTACAGCACCGAAGTTCATTTTTATAGTTTTTGGGTAACCTTTTTTGTTAGGGTGATAGATATGGGGGCTAAGTCATAAATGTTTAAAAAAGAGCTCGTCCTATCTTTTCTGTACGAGAAACAAGATAGATTGACCTAGTACTGTGGAAATCTTTAATGGGTACAGAACAAAGAGATAAATGACCTATGTGTTCTGAAATTGTTCGAAACACGCTCTTACTTTATTTAATTGATTCATTCTTTTATAAAAAAGTCTGTTCATTTCTATGATCCTTCAACTAACGCCATCCACCCATTGAACAAAAAGGAAAAAGTAAAGTTAACTCTTTTTCCCATAAGGAATAATGACTTTGTTCAGTAATCATTATCATTTTGCTAATGTAATGAACTTACTTTATTAATTTTCAACGGATACCCTCTTCATTAATCGCTTTAATTTATTTTCTGTATCCGTTTCCCCTACTGGCGTATAGATACTACACCGTAAATCCATATCACCTTGAACTTGAAAAGAAGTTAAATTAAACAGCATTTTGCCTGCTTTAGCATGTCTGAATTCAATTATCATGTCTGGAGCCTTACTCACTTGACTTTCTTGCCATAAATTCTGGAATTCTGGATGGGAACGACTCATTTCTTCAATAAACTGGCTGTACCATTCATCGTCTAAATAGCGTCCATAATAGGTACGGAAAATAGCAAGAAAACCTTTCACGAAATGTTCCCAATTGACGGCCAATGCTTTTAACTCTTTTCTAGTGAATACTAAACGAATCAAATTTCTTTGATCATTTGGTATTTGTTCAAAATCTAAAAAAACATGAGCAGCTGCAGGATTCCAGCCCATAATATGGCAATGTCGATCCGTAATGATAGTTGGACAATATGTTAATTCATCTAGTATTCGTATTAAAGAAGGGCTAAGCTTTGATTGATCCTTTTTTGGACTTGTACTTTCTGAATTTGTTTCGAATGCCAGGTCATATAAGTAGTCTGTTTCATCATTATTTAATTGCAAAGCTTTAGAAATACAATCAAGTACGATTGTAGAAACCTTTATATCTCTTCCTTGCTCTAGCCATGTATACCAAGTGGTGCTTACACCTGCTAACTGCGCAACCTCTTCTCTTCGTAACCCAGGTGTTCTTCTCCGGTTTCCGGCAGACAAACCAATAGACTCTGGACTAATTTGGGCACGCTTAGCTTTTAAGAATGCCGACAGAGCTTTAAGCCTTGTTTTATTATTCATTTTTAAAACTCCTTATCTTATCAATTTATCCTAGTAGTAGTTATACTAGGATAAATCCCCCCCTTGTAATAGGATAAATTGACTGTAAAATACAAGTATATTATTGATTGGAGGGAATGCAAAGTGGAAAGAGTTGTGATTACTGGTATGGGCGTAGTTTCTCCTATAGGAAACGACATCAAAACATTTTGGAACAATCTAATTAAAGGGGAATCTGGTATAGTCAATATCGATACTTTCGATGTTACCAATCATAAAACAAAAATTGCGGGTATCGTCCAAGATTTTGATGCAGATGAAGTTTTAGGAAAGAAAGAGGCAAGACGTTTAGATCGTTTTTCTCAATTTGCTTTGGCTGCAGCTGAACAAGCTTGGTCAGATTCTAAGTTAGACCTCGATCGTATAGATGTAGAAAGGTTAGGCGTATACGTGGGTTCAGGTATTGGAGGGATTGAAACCTTGATTGAAAATGTTGATGCACTTAGGCAGAAGGGACCAAGAAGAGTCAGCCCAACTCTAGTACCTGCCATAATGTCTAATGCTGCTGCAGCACAAATTAGTATCAAGTGGAATGCGATGGGACCTTCTATGTCACCTGTTTCTGCCTGTGCAATTGGAAATACATCTATCGGGGAAGCCTTTAGACTAATTCGTTCTGGGGAAGCTGACGTTATATTTGCGGGTGGAACAGAGTCAGCTATAACAGACTTATCAATAGCCAGTTTTGGTAACGCTACAGCATTATCAACAAGAAACGATAATCCCACTAAAGCTAGTCGTCCATTTGATGAAAATCGAGATGGATTTGTCATGTCAGAAGGAGCTGGAATTCTAATCTTAGAATCTTTATCTCATGCTTTACATAGAGAGGCAAAGATTTATGCAGAAGTCATTGGATATGGTGCAAGTTCAGACGCATACCATATCGTAGCTACACATCCGGAAGGTAAAGGTGCTTATCTTGCAATGAGATCAGCTTTAAAAAATGCCAATATATCGCCTGAAGAAGTTGATGTTATTAGTGCCCATGCAACAAGTACAAAAGTGGGGGACATCTCTGAAACGATGGCTATTAAGCAACTGTTTGGAAAACAAGCTTATCAGATTCCGGTAACAGCTAATAAATCTATGCTTGGTCATATGTTAGGGGCAGCTGGTGGAGTTGAAGCAATTGCTCTAGCAATGAGCTTAAAGGAAGGGACAGTTCCTCCAACAATTAACTTAGAAAATCTTGATCCATTATGTGATCTGGATTATGTACCATCTGTTGCTCGCCAAGTGAAAATAAATATAGGTCTATCTAACTCATTTGGTTTCGGAGGGCATAATGCAGCCATTGTTTTAAAGAGATACGAGTGAATAAATTTCTCTCGTAAATTTAACCGTTTACTCTAGAAACGGTTAGATTTATTCAATTAAAAAAAGGAAGAGAGAGTGAGAAAATGAATATTAGAGTAGCAACTGCATTAGACTACCCTAATTTAAGAAGGATATATTTAGAATCACGGCGTGAAAGTTTTCATTGGCTAGATAGAAATGAAATGACTATAGAAGATTTTGAGAAACATACTGAAGGAGAACATATACTACTAGCAGAGGAAGATAATCATATCCTCGGATTTGCTTCTTTATATTTACCTGAAAACTTTATACACAATTTATTTGTACATCCTGAGTTCTTTGGTAAGGGGGCTGGAAGACAGTTACTTCATGCTTCCATAGAAAAGATGAATACACCATTAAGATTAAAGTGTGTTTCTAAAAATCAAAAAGCATTAAAGTTTTATGAGAATATGGGCTGGAAAAAAGTTATTGAAGAAGGTGAGCTAGAAGAAAAATATTGGGTAATGATATATGAGAGGTAGCACCACATCGCTATCTAGTGAACCGTTTTATACTTTCCGAACAATAGCCAAATAAATGGATGATACTATACTTTGAATAAAAAACACAAGCATTACATAATAAATAAAATATTCCTTATCTATTAACTTAAATATTGCTACTAATGCTACTCCAATTAATATACCAACGGTTAGAACAGTATAAGATAATGACTTAATTTTAAAGATGAACATTTGCCCTCTCTCATCTTGTGACTCCATCCGACGTTCAAATGTAATTTTGTAAATTTCTGCAATAAACACCAATACTACTAACACACAAATTACAATCGTAGCAATATTAACCATTATTCATCCTCCTTATATTTAAATACATCGGTTATCTCTTTCTCAAGTGAATTAGAAATTTTGAAAGCTAAAATCAAAGAAGGGTTATATTTATTTTTTTCTAAAGCTACTATAGTTTGTCGACTGACACCAACTGCATCTGCTAATTGTTGTTGAGTCCATCTTTTTTCAGCTCTTCCTACTACTATATTATTTTCAAGCATGTCATTCCTCTCTTCTATTATACAGTTATATTAACGTAATAGTAATATCTTTTTTACAAAAAGTAAAGAATATATTACAACGAACCGAATAATACATTATATGTTTCGCCGAAAAAACATGAAAATTATACGCTATTAAATTTATTTGGGGTTCTGCCGTATGCCCACCAACTTAAGAAAACAAATTCACCCCATAACGAGAAAATGAGCTTTTTATTACAAATTAGCACAAAGTTTCGTTCTGGGGGTAGGTGTATTTTGTTAGCTTGATAGCGATGTGGTGCTACCCCTCAATGAACAAAAAAAATTAGCATAGTAAAATAGTATTCGTCGGATAGGAGTCCAATATATTATTAAAATTAAGATGGTTCAAGTTGAAGGAAGGCACTTTAGGGGGTCTTTTCGTTATTTTTAAAAGGACCTGCTCCATTCATTCTTAAAAACATAAATTAAAGTGAACCCGTTAAAATACATGAATGAACCTTAGTTTTAATCCTCTTACCTAAAGGAGGAACTATTATGGGCTATGGTGGTAGTTGCGGAGAAGGCTGTGGTTTTGCTGGAGGATTTGCTTTGCTTGTTGTACTCTTTATACTATTAATCATTATCGGATGCAGTTGCTTCTGCTAAAAAACTATTAGAAAGGACACCCTTATATGGGTGTCTTTTCTTTATGAAAAATATCTAACTATCAACCTTTTCCTTATGACTTCTAACATCAACAAAGGGTGATACAAACTATTACATATGTTTGTACCACCCTTTATTGATGCGTTTAGACTTCACAGTTGTTAAAGTTTTAGACTTCTCCCTTAGTGTACCCATATTATTAGAACATCCTGTAATCTGTAGACAAAATGTAGCTAATAAAAACAATATTAATAATTTCTTCAATAAATCCTCCTACATGCATAAAACACCATATGTTACAAAACAAACATAACATCAACTCTTTATAAAAACAATATAATCCTCGGTCCTTAAGCTATCTCTTAACATAGGAGTACCGCTACATATTCATACAGCCAAAATTTTAAAATATCCTCTACTTAAGGAATTTGTAAGTATCAAGTAAGAAAAACGAGAGCTTTGCTTCGTATAATCAAAATATAAAGTGAAGGAAAAAAGATTATTTCTGGGATTAATATGCATGTAACAAGAGAAGAAATCTACATTTTTTTAGAATAATAATATTAGTATGTCCAAGTTTTGGAGATTGCTTGCAAATATTTTGAAGTTTTCGTACCAGAATTCTAATTACCATACCTGTTTTGTACCATCACATATTGGAGGTTAAAACATGAATAAAAAAAAGAAAATACAAAAATCAGTCCTTACCTTTACCCTACTCTTTTCTTTAGGCGTTTCATCTTTCCCGCTTACAACAACTATTCACGCAGATACACATGAGGAACAATCTGCTGAAAAGAAACTAGTCTCTTTAACGGAGCGTACATCATTATTTTTTGAATATCTCCAGAAAGGTAAGTATGCAGAGGCACTACAGTTGACGTCTGCTGCTTTTCAATCCAAGTTTACAGCAACCACATTACAAAACTGGTGGACACAAAGTGGCTGGAGCGGGATAAAAAGTATGGGAACCCCCGTGATAAAAGAACGAAACTTGGTCCATCAGACGGTGGAAATTCCAGCAGATACCGAAGGAACTACCATACCGCTACTCCTTAAATTCACACCTGGCGGGAAAGTAGATGAAATTGGAGAAAGGCCACCCGAGGAATCTTATACCATCCCGCATCCTAGCTATGATCAACCTGACTCCTATCAAGAACGTGAAATCGTCATTGGAAATTCTACCTATCCGTTACCAGCGACATTAACAGTTCCGAAACATAAGCGTGGTGAAAAGCTGCCCGTAGTTGTTCTTGTTCATGGTGCTGGCATCCATGATCGCGATAGCACATATATGGGAACAAAAATCTTACGAGACATTGCAGTGGGCCTTTCATCCAACGGAATTGCAGTGTTGCGCTATGAAAAACGCACCTTAGAACATGCATTAAAGATGAGTACAGAACCTGTTACGTTAGACCGTGATACTACAGATGATGCTATATTTGCAGCAAAATCAGCAGTGCAGCAGGAAGGCATTGATCCAAATAATATTTTCATTCTTGGACATAGCCTAGGAGCTGGCACAATGCCACGTATACTAAGCAAAGCACCTTCCTCACTTGTCCGAGGAAGCATCTTACTCGCACCACCTGCACGCCCTTTGACTGACATTGCTATTGATCATTCTCAATACCTTGGGGCGTCAAAGGAAGAAATCGATGAACTAAAAAGACAGGTCGCTTTTATTCAGGATCCTACTTTCAATCCCAATCATCCTCCAGCTGGCTACAATTTTGGGTCACCTCATTTTATGTATGATGTTTCTAGGTGGCGTCCAGTTGAAGAGGCAAAATCACGAAAAGAGCCTTTACTCATTCTGCAAGGAGCACGTGATTATCAAGTAACAGTAAAAGATGAATATACAAAATGGCAGAAAGGACTTTCAAACCGCGGGAATGTTCAGTTCAAAAAATATCCGAAATTGAATCATTTCTTCACGGAGGGTGACGGGGAATTAAGCCTCCCTAGTGAATATGAAATCCCTGCTAACGTTCCCGAATACGTCATCCAGGACATTATTACATGGGTTAACGAGACAAAAAAATAAGCAAACATCAAAAGCCTTCATGCAATCATTATTGCGTGAAGGCTTTTTGAAACTAGTGATTCAGAGATAGCTATTATTTTATATAATATTTGCCCCAAAACGAAAAATTAGAGTCTTTTATAGCAATGAAGTTCATTTTAAGAGCAACCTGTTCTGTGAGCTTAACGGTGATGGGCGGTACCCCTAGAATAAAGAAACAAGAGTAGTTAAAGAGACTACTCTTGTTTCTTTTCCTTCTCTTCTTTTTCAATTTCAGATACAGATTTTGCTGGTTTTTTAATCATTTTATCTAATTCCCCAGAACAACCAAACTTATCCTCAAATTTATCTGTAGTACTTATACTTGCATCAAACCATAATTCCTTATCATTATTTATATATCCTTCTACAGAAGGAACTCCCATTGGACTTACATCATTTTTTGTAAATGTAATCGATTTTACATCTTTAATATTATAGTGAATATATTTTTCTACTCGTTCTTTTTGCTCGTTCCAAAACTTTTCTTCAATTTCTTTTTGTTTTAAATATTCCATAGTAAAATATCCTCCTGCTATGATTATCACAGCAGATACAATCAAAATCATTACTTTCTTCATTGGAAATCCCCTTATATTCCAAGCTAGTTAACATATGCTCTTTCTAAAGTAGGGTACAGAAACCAAGAGTAGTCGCAAGAACTACTCTTGGTTTTTTTCTTTCTCTTCTTTTTCAATTTCAGATACTGATTTTTCAGGATTTTTTATAAGTTTTCCTAATTTCCCAGAACGCGTAAATTTGTCTTCAAAGTTTTCAGTTGTACTTATACTAGCTGTAAAATCTAATTCTTTATTATTATTTATATAACCTTTTATATGAGGAACCCCCATTGGACTTATCTTATTTTCTGTAAATGTAATCGATTTTACATCTTTAATATTATAGTGAATATACTTTTCTACTCGTGCCTCTTGTACTTTCCAAAACTCTTCTTCTTTTTCTTTTTGTTTTAAGTATTCCATAGTAAAATATCCTCCTGCTATGAGTATCACAGCAGATATAACCAAAATCATTGCTTTCTTCATTAGAAATCTCCTTATAAAAAGCCTACCAATGTATTCTTCTTAAAATGGGATAGAGAAGACAAGAATAGTACAAAGACTACTCTTGTTTCTTTTCCTTCTCTTCTTTTTCAATTTCAGATACCGACTTATCAGGTTTTTTTATAAGTTTATCTAATTCCCCAGAACATCCAAAATCATCTTCAAAATTTTCCGTAGTACCTATACCAGCATCAAACCATAATCCCTTATCACCATTTATATAACCTCTTATATGAGGAACGCCCATTGGACTTACCTTATGTTCTCTAAATGTAATCGATTTTACATCTTTAATATTATAGTGAATATACTTTTCTACTCGTTCTTTTTGCTCGTTCCAAAACTTTTCTTCAATTTCTTTTTGTTTTAAATATTCCATAGTAAAATATCCTCCTGCTATAATACAAATAATGGATAAAACAATTACCAATTTCTTTTTCATTTAAAATCCCCTTGTATTTGAATATAGTTAAAATATACCATGAAATGAGTTGAGACATATGAGTGAATTTAAAAAGAATCCAATTGCGACAGATGAAGATTATTTCAAACTATCAGATAACGTTTATAATAAAGATTTTTTGCACGAAGAGGCAAAAATCAAAGGATCTAATGGTCAAGAATGGAAAGTTATAGAAACATTTGATGCAGATGACACAAAAGTGAAAAATGGATTACAAGCAATCGCTGTAGTACCTGCAAATAAGTATAAGCCTGGTAAAAAACAGTATGACGATGTAATCATTGCATTCCGTGGTACTGAATTTGATAGATTCGATGGAGATAAAACCACAGATATAGTTCAAATTACACTTGGACAGAAAAAGAACCTTGGTGTAGCAGGCGGAAAAGCTCCGACATCATTTGATAGTGCATTAGAATTTACAGAAAAAATTAAGAAAAAATATAATCCTACTTCTATTCACACTACCGGACATAGTAAAGGTGCTGCTGAAGCCCAGTATGTAGCAGCAGAAATGAATTGTTATGCAACAACATATGCTGCACCAAATATTTATAGATTACTAAGTGATAAAGCAAAAAAACGAGTAGATGAAGGCGTAATGGAAAATAAAGTAGTAGATTATACTCATAAAGAAGATGCTGTAGGAAATTTCAATCAATTTGGAGCACCTATGATTGGTAAACAATTTACAACAAAAAGTAATGGAACAGATAGTATTCTCGCGGCTGTATTTATGGGACAACATCCAATGTCAACATTTCTAGAAATGTTCCACAATAATGGTAGTGTTCGACTAGAATTAGAACCAGATGATATCATTCGTCATGCAAAAGAGATACAAAAAATAAGCGATATATTATCTGATATTATTAGAAATATAGAAAGATTTCAACAACAAGAAGAAGAGGAAGTTGCGAAATTAAAGAGTCAATTGAAGCATGAGACAGGACCTGGAGGAAAATATCATCTGTTAGAAGAACATGAAGTAGATGAAGCAATTAGAGAGGTTGCAAAAATATCCCAAAACGGAAAAGACTATTTTCATGATATACAACTAGCAGAAGAACTAATTCATCTTTTACGGAAAAAACAAAAAGAATTGATTCATTTTGGAGATGATATTGCTTATGCAGCTAATTCATTACGAGATAAAGATAATCAATTAGGAACAAATTTTGAAGGACTGGCGGCGAGATAATATGATGGATTTTATAGGGGAAATTCAAAAAATAGAGAAAGAAATAGAAAAAGCTACAGTTGGTGCAGTTGGAACTATTATAGATGAGTTGCAAGCTGTTAAAAAGCAATTAGAAAAAGAAATGCAACAATCACTTTTAAAAACTGATGTAGCATTCAAAACAAATAGCATAGTAGCAAGCCAAAAACATGCCATTCAAAAAAACAAAGAAGCATTTCATGATGTATGCAAAAGTTTATCTGAACAAGGAATTGAATTAAACAAAAGTTTTGAAAGCAAAACAGGTAGTGCAATAAAAGAAACATTAAATAAACATCTCAATCAAATTCGAAATGAAATGATTTCTAAACAATATGATTTAATTAATAGTTGTGGAAAAAAATAAAAAATTTCTATTATTATTTTAATCTATATGTATTAGAAAAAGTCCCCTTATGTAGGACTTTTTCTAATACACGAATAGATGCTATATTATCAAGCATTGCTCCTGATTCCATTCTATGTAGCTTTAATTTCCTAAAAGCGAAATCTACAACAAGTTGAAGAGCCTCTATTGTATAGCCCTTAGCATTATGCTCCTTATCTAAAGTAAATCCCGTATAACAGCTTTGGAGGTCTCCCCTAACAATTTGAGTTAATGAAATGTCTCCGATCAGTTTATCATTTTCTCTTAAAAAGATTCCAAAAGGATTACTTGCCCTTCAGCTTTCTTTTTTCATACTTGTTCAAGACGTATTTTTTGATGTTATTTTGTATAAAAAACTTTTGGGAGCAACCTGTTCGAAAAATTGATAAAGAATAAGCGATTGAAGGATGAAAACAGAAGACTACAAGGAAAACTGTATGAACAAATATAATGAAACAAGGCTCTTACTTTGTAGCGGTATCCACGAAGTAAGAGCCTTGTTTTTTCTACTCATTTTTTATATCAGTCTTGATTTTCCAATGGAAAGGCACAGAAAATCTACTACAGAAGTTGTGATGCCTCTAGGATTAACAAATTCTTTAAATTTCTGTGTACTACGTACAAGCCCTCTACTTTTGGCATGTGCCTCTAATTCAGCTCGAACTTGTATTGTATCCGGATTCATTTTTCTAAAGAATGTTCAGAATATTTACGAGCATTGATTTCAAGTTTTTAAAACTCATTTATTGTAACTGTAAAATGTGGCTTGAATTTTACTTCGATTGTTTTGTTTTCTACGCCACCTTGGACATATAATGAGTCATTACGGGTATAGATTCGTTTCGCCGAATGCATCTTGGTTTCAAAGATGCATTTATTTTTATAATACAAATTTAATTCAACAGTTTCCTCGTAATAACACATAATCATTACTAATTCAAAACCTAATTTATCTATTTTATTATATCTATATGCACCTGCACCTGGAATAAAATAATCTTCTGGTTCACTCTCGAATATTTCTAATAATTCATATTCATCATATTGTATATTCAATTTAACAACTCCTTACGTGAATGGGCTCAATCCACTTTATTTATAATATTCACGATTTATTAGGTACAACGGAAACAACATCACCATTATCATTCAATACGACTCTAACATCTTTCCCATCGTATTGCCATAGACCAGGTTTATTTCCAGGTTTTTTAGTAGCATGCTTAATTGTTTCTTCTACTACACTTGGTGTTACACCACGTGGATCAACTTTTTTTAATTCCTCCATGTATTCTTTTGATCCGAATGTGTAACCATTCCTTTCAGCTCTTTCGCGTGCACGCTTTGTAAGTTCTGCTCGAACCTGAATTGTATCAGGTGCCATTCTTTCAAGCGCATGTTCAGTATACTTACGCCCATCAATGACGCCGCCACCTCTTGGCATACTCCATCCAATCTCTTCAGTTACCTTTGATACTTTCCCTAAATCCTTCGCTTTTTGCTCTAACTCTCCATATTTACCAAATACTCGACCAATAACTTTAGGAGTGCCACCTACAACTGTAGAAACAGTTCCCCATACATAATCATTCGGCTCATATTTTCTGTCTGTGAAAAATTCTCTTCCATTATAAATTTGTAAACCTTGTTTAATTTGTCCAACAACTGGAATAAAATCAAGCGCCATAGATCCTAATTCATTCGTTCGCTTTTGTTCTTCCAGATATTCTTTCATTTTTTCAGGTGGTACACCAAAATCCTTAAGACGATTTGTTAAACCGTCCATGTTTCCGACATTTTTAGCTACGTTAGATGTATCAATTTTATATCCCGCAATCTTATTAGCGGAATCTAAAAGGTGGTTCGTAGCGTCGATACCTGACATGATATCTGTGTGAAGAGTTGGGAAGGCTTGTTGCGCTTCTTTAATGTGTGTAGAAACACTTCTTGTTAAGTCTTCGACCATCAAAGCTTGCTTATGTAAAGATTTAGCTGCTGTATCTACTGATTTAGCAAATTTATCTACACTTTTATTAAAGGTGTGTAAATCTTTAGCCATGGATTTATATGCGGGTATCCTACCCTTGAAATCTTCATGCCAATCTTTTATTTCTGTTGCAGTATCCTTTAATCCGTTTGCTTGTTTTTTTAATTCATCTTTCGGTAAGGAATCTATGAATCCTTTTATCGGTTGAACATATGCTTCATCTATTTCTACAGGAAAACCATAAGCCGCGTCTAGTTGTGCGGCAAAAATCTGTGCATATTGGTCCATGAATTCTGCCACGAGTTCTACTACTTGTTTTTTCGTTTCTGGTATCAAATCTTTAGCAGCTTGTACATTGTTAATCATTGTACCAGAGTCTTTTGTTGCTTTATCTAAAACCATAATACTATCTTTTAATAACATAAACTTATGGATTTTACTAAAATCATCCTCCATCATTTGCAAGTTCGTGAGGATAGATTGATATTTTACTTGTACATTTGGGTCAGCTTCTTTTGCGTTTATGTTATCAACTAAGCTTTGTATATGAGATCCTTTTAAAGTCGTTAGGAACTGATTCAAACTTTGTGTCAATTCGCTAGATTCTAGTATAGCCGTATCGATATTCTTCGCTTGATTAGCATCAGCTAAGCGTTTTGAGTGTTTTTGTATTAATTCTAGTCCGAATTTCAAATCGTTTACATCTTGACGAATCGCATCCATTTTATTGGATAAAGATTGATCAAACACAACTACAAATAGTTTTTTTACAACGTATGTCTTCCCGTTATAATTTACTCTAAACCATAACGGATCATCTTCTCCCACTACTTCAAGAACTTCATCGTCTCCAACTTGAATAGGATTATATCCTTTTAAAACTGTTCTTGAACCGTATATATTATGATCAAATGAATTAATTTTTACCCAGCCTTTGACCATCTTTCCTGTTCTGTCGAATTGAAACTGTTTACCTTTATAAGTTACATCACCTTTTTGAATTGCCCCTTCATCGTTTGCGAAGTACCAATGTGTAGCCTGCGGGAACCAGCCTTTTTGGGCTGCACCAGTTGTTCTATTAAAATAATAGTCCTTCCCGTCAACGGTATTCCATCCCACAGATAGATTACCATTTTTATCGAAGAGATAGGTATCATCCCCTGAACGTAATAATCCAGTATGTTTCACGCCTGCTTTGTCATAATAGTATTTCTTTTCTCCATCTACAACCCATCCAACCGATTCATTGTTTTTTATACCTGATGTTGCCATGATTGTTCTATATAAGAACACAGAAAATTGCTCTCTTGTGACAAGTCCATTTGGATTGAAATTACCACCACCAGTACCATTTGTGATTTTATTTCCAGCTAATATTTTGACATATTCGTTAGCCCAATGACCTTTCATATCCGTAAAGTCAAAATTACCTTGCGGTTTTAAATCGAATGTTCTGACAAGCACTGCAGCCATTTCAGCACGCGTCATATTATTTTTCGGATTGAATTGTTTCTCTACATTTACGCTAAATATGCCCCGTGCAGTAAGTGCCAAAATTTCCTTTTTAAAATTGCTGTCACCAATATCAACAAATGGATTATTTGTACTATCTTGCGGTTTTAAATATCGATACAAGAAAGCAGCAAGATGTTCGCGAATAATAGGATCCGTAGCACCGAAATATCCATTTCCGTATCCTGTTATAATCTTATTTTCAGCCATATACATCATTTCTTTATATGCCCAGTGGGTTTTAGGAACGTCAATAAAAGATGATGAATTCACTTGACCATTTTGTTCTGCATACGCTGTTCCTACTGTACTGAATAATAAAATACATATCACAGAACTTAAAAATAATTTCTTAATTGTATTCATAATAGATCTCCTATTCAATTTTTAAAAATATAATTGCAAAATTAGCACTTATTTTATCCTTCATTTACGGCGTCTTATATAATTATCAAATTTCTATTCATACTAATATTTCGCATAAGGACAACCTAAGTCATTCTGTCTAAACAATAATTAGTTCATAAGATGTTTCATGTTTTAAATGTAGTAGCCCGTTTATGGAACCTTCTTAATAAACAGTAAAACCAAGTTTTTTAATTTGAAAATCCCTTAGTCTAAAATTCGCATTATGTTGACGAGATCCATAATAATACTAATCTCCTTTCTCTTTGACGCGGCCTATTTGATTTAAAACTTCGACTTCCTTTGTAAACATTGGTGCATAGGTAGAAAGTAATTAAAATAATGATAATATAAGTCCTATGGTTTTCTTCATACTCGCATCTCCTTATCAATTCGTAAAAAACTTTTTAATTATATATTAGGTTTAATTAATATTAAAATAAAAAAATATAAATATGCATAATTGCATATTCACCTTCTCAATAGAGTGTACTCTATTGAGAAGGTTACAAGTTATTGATTTTAAAGGATTTAGAGTTTCTCAAATACACTTATCAAAATCGAAGCGTGGTATTTAATTTCAGAGTGGCCCTTGAAACCCATAATCGTTTCCGTACCCCTATAATGCTATTCATTTTTTTATACATTCCTATCCTGGGTGGGTTGCAGAGTTTCCGTTTTTTACTGAATTAGCCGAAAAACTGTATAAAATCCTGCATGCTCTTAGCGTGTTTTTTTCAAAAATGCTGGCCGTACCTCTCTTCAGGTGAAGCGCCTTAAATCATCTTTTCTTTATTTTCAAAAGGACCTGCTCATTTAATCCTTAAAAACATAAAGTAATTTGAATCCATTAAAATACATGAGTGACTCCTTATTTTTCTCCTACTCTTTAAAGGAGGAATTATTATGGGCTTTGGTGGTAGCTGCGGTGGCGGTTGTGGCTTTGCAGGAGGATTTGCTTTATTAGTTGTATTGTTTATTTTATTGATTATTGTTGGAGCTTCTTGCTTCTGCTAAAAACTATGGGAAAAGACACTCTTATTTGGGTGTCTTTTCTTTATGAATAGAAAGCACGCCTATTTCCGTAGGGGTAGTAAATGATAACCCCTATTACCATTTATTTAAATATTTCTAAGTTGATATTATATAATTTAGATATATTTAAATTGTATTTTTATTATATAAGTAGTGCAAAAGAAGTTAGACTTTGTTATCATGTTCTACGAATTAAAATTATTTCAAGGAGGATTTTTTGTGTTTGGTATATTAAAAAAACAATGTCGATTCAATAAAATGTCGGCAATATCGTTAGGGATTTTTGTGTTTTATATGATTTTAAAGCAACTTATCGCACTAGTTTATTTCATTAGTGATGAACAGTTTGGCGGGATGAGCATTTCGTTTGACGCAATTGATTTGTTAGTTGTTCTAATAATTTATTTTTATTATCGTAGATCTAAAGAGCCTTTTACAAATCAAAATAATTTTACGATGAGTTTGCCAAAAAGCTTACTTTTAGGTCTAGTACTAACTGTAGTATGTAAATCCCTACCGCTGTTACTAGCAGACTTTATAAGTTTTCAGTCATCTAATCAAGTTGAATTAGAAAGCCAAGTAACGTTACCCATTTTAGTCTTCGCATTTTCTATTGCTCTAGTAGCACCCATTGGTGAAGAAATTGTCTATCGTGGTGTTATACAGCATGGAATTTTTAAAAATTCCTGGTTAGGTGTACTTGTTTCTTCAGCTATTTTTGCAGGTATGCATGTTAGTCTTCTTTCTTTAGAAACAATTCCATATTTCCTTTTGGGAATTGGTTTAGGTTGTACTTATAAGTTAACCGGGCGTTTATATGTGGGAATTATAATGCACATGATTAATAATTCGCTAGCAGTGATTGCTATTTATTATTTTTAACTAAAAGAATAAGAGAGAATATGCTACAGGTGAATATTAAGAAAATTAATTTGTTAATATCTTAACTCTATTTCAGACCGAACCGTCCGGTCTGAAATATTAATTCAAGTCAGAAGACACCTTTGGGTGTCTTTTTTTCTGCATTAAAAAGCCCACCTATTTTCCTAGGTAGGCCTTTTTTGATTTTGCATTAGCACGATGATATTATAACAAAACTCCTTAATCCTCAAACTCCCTGATTGTTCTTCTTTAATATACTTAAGATGATTCTATATATACTAGTCTAAAGTACGAGCAGCTGCATAGAATGATCCAGAACCACCATTTCTGTGAGTAACTTTAAGCTTATATTTACCTTTTGGAAGAGTATTGTACGTATTTGTAAAACCCTTTCCTGCTGCTAACGATCCAGAACCAATAACATTACCTTTTGAGTCTTTTAAAGACCAATCAAGTGTACCTTTAGTATTGTTTGTCATATGAACTCTCATATCTGCTTTTTTTACATGCTCGAACGATACTTCTCTTTCACCATTTATCAGACTGAAATCATCTTTAAGTATTTGGGTACGTTGGATAATTGGTGCTGAATTTTTAGTATTATCTACACCTTCTGTACTTGCTGATGTTGCTCCAATCCCTCCAGTTAATACGATACCAGTTGTTAATGTTCCTACTACTAATTTCTTAAACATAATAAATCCCCCTTAAATATTTTTTATAACTTGCACCTTAAATGTATCACTTTTGTATCTTTTGTAAATATTTTCAATTTGTAGAAATATTTATTTAATTATTAACAATATTGGGATTACATTTTATCAAATGGAAAATAGAGGGATTTACAATGATATGTAATAATGCATAATAAATCAAGCAAATATCATGATATACTCTCAAAGAGCTGATACAAAATTTCTTTAGATTGGAAAACTAAAGTCTTATCTACCTAAAAGGAAGGCGCCTTATGGCGTCTTTTTTCTATTTTCAAAAGGACCTGCTCAATTAATTCTTAAAAACATAAGGTAAAGTGAACCCATTAAAATCCATGGAATGAACCCTAGTTTTACCCTCTAATCTAAAGGAGGCACTATTGTTATGGGATATGGTGGTAGTTGCGGCGAAGGCTGCGGTTTCGCTGGAGGATTCGCTTTATTAGTTGTATTGTTTATTTTATTAATCATTATCGGATGCAGTTGCTTCTGCTAAAAAACTATTGGAAAAGGCACCCTTATATGGGCGCCTTTTTGTATATTAAAAACCTCCCTATTTCCGTAGGCGGGCTAAATGTGATTTTGCACAATTGAGTTATAGCAAAATCATTTATATTGAAAGTAATGAAAATTAACTTAGTAATCCTAATACCTTAATAATCTCAATTATTTTATTATCTTTTATTTTGAAATAAAGCCTTTTCCCTATACGTTCACTAATTACAATATTTCCAAAGGCTAATTTACGCAAATGTTGTACAATCAAATCCTCTGTAATTCTTGTTTGCTTACTTAAATCAGAAACTGACAACGATCCATATGTAATCAATTTACAAACAATTGATAAGCGAGTAGAATTCCCTAATAACCCCAAAACTTTTATACTTTCGGTATAGAAACTAAAATCCATATAAAAAGCATGTAACAGATCTTCCAACCTCCTAAAATAAGATGAATATCAACCAAAATATCTTAACATAAAAATAGTAAAAAACACCCTAAAATATACCAAATATTCATTAAGAAAAATGATACTTGAATGGGAGTCCAATACATATTATTAAAATTAATGTGTATTGGACTTTCCATCCTCAATGAATGGAAAATAGAGATGCTTCAATTATGTACCGATCTGGAGCGTCTCCTATATAGTCAAAAGGATAACAAGTTGTTAATGTTAATGTTGGCTCACTTTTTTCTACAATAACTGTTCGATCTTCTGAATCTGTTATCCAATGCTTGTTAATTTCATATGTATATGTTTTATTTTCATATTCCACGATAAGTTGGTCATTTTCCTTTAATTGACCAAGCTCGGTAAAAACAGTATCTCTATGTCCACTTAAAACTGTATGACCATTTCCAGATGGTGTAGTAGTTAAGTCACTAACAAACATACCTACACCCTTTTTTAGTACTTTATCATCAGCTCCCCAATATATAGAGTATTTCTTTTGTATTTTAGGGATAATTAAATATGCTACTTTATCTCCTAACTGATGGTTTACCTTTGAAGCGGGAATTTGCACAGGTTCTTCAGGTTGTAATGAAGTGTCAATCTTTGTCTCTGTCTCTGTTTGATTGATGTTTTGCGTTTCATTTTCTTTAGAAGGTGTGGAGGTCTCATATTGTTTAGCCTCGTTAGTTGTTAACGACTCTGCTGATTGTCTAGCACTATACCATTCTAGAAAATAATAGGAAAAGATAGTAAGTCCAATAACAGTTAAACATAAGCCTATCCATTGTTTTTTATTCACTTTTATCACTCCATTTGAAAACGACAGGATTTCTCCTGCCGTTTTAAGGAACTATTTTATGCGTTTGTCTTTTTACGACGGAACATTAATACAGAACCAGCTAATGCTAATCCTAAGCTTGCTAACATCATTGTAACACCGTTTGATGCTGTATTAGGTAATTTTTCACCTTGTTTTTTCGTTTCTTTTTTCACAACTGTATTAGTATTTTTCTTTGTTTCTTTTGCAGTTGTTTGAGGCTTAGTTTGTTCTTGTGTAGTATTTGTTGTTTGGTTATTTTGTTTTGAATTCTCTTGCTTAGTGTTTTCTTGTTTAACAGGTTCTTGTTTAGTGTTTTCTTGTTTAGTATTTTCTTGTTTAGGTTGTTCTTGAGGTTTAGTAGTTTCTTTATTTTCTGTTGTAGTATTTGTGCTCTTTGGATATTTATAATCTTCACATGGAATGCCGTCTTTATCATTATCTAAACGGTGTGGATCATTTCCAACACCATATCCATTTTGATCCCAGAATGCTTGAGCATCTTGTTGACTTTTAAAATGGCCACAGTTTTTTGTATCATTAGGACTCTTAGCTGCAAATGCAGAAGAACTGTACCCCACTGTTAATAGTGTTACCGCTGTTGCTGAAGCTAATAATTTTTTCATAAATTTCTTTATCCCCCTAAATGGTATGTATTTACATTGAAATATTTTACATTTAAAAATCTAAAAATACAATAATAATTTGTAGATAAATGTAAGATTTCTAGATAATAATACCAAACTGTTAATCCATATATTGTCATATTATGTCGAAAGAAAATAAAAAAAGAGCCAAAGCTCTCTTTAATAACTAATACTAACCATAGTCACTATTCTCACAGTAATATGAATTTGATTTATCACAACAAATATATGTTGTTTGTTGGATAAATAATGGCCTTGATGAGGCGTTAACTGAAGTGGCATTTAACATCCTCAAATAAGAAAGTCCTTGTATCTCCCTGGTGTTAATCTAATTGTTTGTGGAGTTGTGGATTTAAATGGTCTACTAGTCAATGTGACGAACGCAGCAAATACAAAGCTAAAACTAAAACGAATAAGAGTCTTAGTGTGGTTAGTTGTAAAATTTTCAAATAGAGTAATTGTAGAGTTAGGTGGAATTTCAAGACTTGTAAGGTTAGTTTCTGATCCGAAAATTGTAAAGGTCTCTATAAAACTGTTGGTAGAGTTTGAAGAGTTACATGATTATCTTTATTGGAATCAAAATAAGCTTACACATCCAAACTATTGATAATAGCTAATATTTGATGATCTGTCCATTTGCCATTAATCCTTATATTTTCTTTCGCTATACCTTCTTTTTTAAACCCCACTTTTTCTAATACACGAATAGATGCTATACTATCAAGCATCGCTCCTGCTTCAATTCTATGTAGCTTTAATTCCCTAAAAGCAAAATCTACAACAAGTTGAAGAGCCTCTGTTGTATAGCCCTTTGCATTATGCTCCTTATCTAAAGTAAATCCCGTATAACAGCTTTGGAGGTCCCCCCTAACAATTTGAGTTAATGAAATGTCTCCGATAAGCTTATCATTTTCTCTTAAAAAGATTCCAAAAGGGTATACTTGCCCTTCAGCTGTCTTTTTTAGAGCTTGTTCAAGACGTATTTTTTGATGTTCTTCTGTATAAAAAACTTCTGGGAGCAACGGGCAAACTCGTTGAAAAAATTCGCGATTTCTAATATGTAAGTTAGCTAACTCGTTAGCATCAGCAGTTTTATAAAGCCGAATATAAATGTGCTTCCCTACTAGTTTCATAACATCCCTCCAACATTTTTATATGTCTAATGAGGCAAAAGTATACCGTATACTTTATACAGTTGGCTATTGTCAGGAATCATTTTGCACGAAAGAAAAGACACTCTATATGAGTGTCTTTTCCAATAGTTTTTAGCAGAAGCAAGAAGCTCCAACGATGATTAATAAAATGAATAACACAACTAATAAAGCAAAGCCTCCAGAAAAGCCACAACCGCCACAACTACCACCATAACCCATAATAGTTCCTCCTTTAGATAAGAGGGGAAAACTAAGGTTCACTCATGTATTTTAATGGATTCGTTTCATCTTATGTTTTTCCGCACTGATTGAGCAGGTCCTTTCGAAAACTATTCACATATTAACTATATTTTAAAAAATAAATAATTTAACTATATCAATAGATAGATGAATTAATATAATGTATTAATCCTAAAAGAAGGGAGGAATAGCCATGCAATTAGTTTGTTTTAAAATAGTAAGTGGTCAATATTTCTTATTTGTAGAAGGTATTCAAATTCCTGTACCAATTCCAGCAGTTGCTGCAGCTTTATTAATTGGTTTAGGAGTAATTCCACTTTGTTCTTAATGTAAAGAATTCGGACCATTCCTATCTTTCCATTGGAAAAGCCTCAAGTATATGAATACTTGAGGCTTTCTTTATATCAGAGAAAAAACACCTTACAGCGCTTGAAGATCTCCTGATTTAATTAATGCGGCCGTTACATCATCACCGAAAGTATTGAGACAGAATACTTGCTCGTCTACCTTATCCATCACTGTAGCTTCACCTATCTTGCCACCTTGAAGTTTAATAAAATAGTTATGTTCTTCTACAATTTTACTAAAATCTCTACTTGCCCATCTTTCAGTAATTGCTAATAGCTCTTCTTTGTTCTTGAAATTGTTTCCGTTTAGAATATTTCTTACTTTCTCTGCATTCTTTTTGGACATAGGGGTTGCTCCCTTTCCTTCACACGCTTTTACTTTTTGATGAGTCATGCTATGCATAGCTGAAATAACTTCTTCTTCAGTAGAAGTTACTGTAATGTGAAGTTGTGCATTTGAACCTTTCACTTCTGCTTCATTCGATAGTATGTCTTCTTTATTAACCTCTGCAAAAACATGGTCCTCACCCTTAAGCGGGACTTCAGCAAACTGTAATATTCCATAAGTCATACCAGTTGCAAGTACTACTCCCCCTATAATAGATGCTAGCCAATACTTTAGCTTCTTATCCATCTTCATTTCCCCCGTCTTCGTTTACATATCTTAACTAAAGAATACCATATTTAATTCCTTTTTATTGAAGAGTCTCTAATTTCTACTATTTAAAAATGATTATATCGTCTAATGTAATACGATATAATCATTTTATAATACAAAAAAACCCATATTCTCATTCCCTATTTTTTTGGAGGTGATTGTCTTGAATAAAAACATCAATCTACTTCTTCAAATAATAATTGGAATTATAATTATGATTGCACCTATTCTCATAACAGGATCTATATACGATGTCACTAAATCATTTGGTGAACTATTAGTGGCAGAACTTATTATAAGAACACTTTCTCTCATTATTGGACTTTTAGTTATTAGCACAGCTTTGCATCGTTATTCTCAATAATTATTCATGTTCAAAAAATACAAATATTTTACATACCAATTCTTATGTATTAAGACATCAAAAACAAGTGTTACGAAAAAAATATAAAAAAGACATCTTTTTTAGGGAAAGATGTCTTTTTTATATAAACCTTAATGTTCGTTCTGTAAAACCCTCGCTGCCTTTACTCCCTTTTTCTCTTCTTTTAAAAATAACGATATGATAAACGCAACAATTATAAAGACTAGCCCAAGTGTAAATGCACCTTGGAATCCGGATGTTAAACCGTTTAACTTCTCTACTGGATTCAGTGGATTTGCAGAGCTTTCCATATAGCTAGTTGTTCCTGAAGACATTTTCGATATGAATATAGCTGTACCAATTGCGCCAGCTACTTGTTGCAGTGTACTAAACAGTGCTGTTCCGTGCGGATATAAATCTGGTGTTAATTGATTTAAACCGTATGTTTGTGCTGTCATAACAAACATGAGTCCAACCATTAATACGCTATGCATAACAATAATTTGTACCATTGATGTATCAGGAGTAATGCCTTTAAATAAGAACATTGCTATCCCCACTAACACAATACCGGGAACGATAATAACTTTCGGACTAAATTTATCAAATAGTTTACCTGCGATTGGTCCCATTATGGCGCTAATAACACTTCCCGGAAGCATGATGATTCCTGATTTAAAAGCTGTAACGAGTAAAACTGTTTGCAGGAACATCGGTAATAAAGTCATCGTTGAAAATAACGACATCATCACAATGACGATTAATCCAATTGATAATGTAAACATCGGGACTTTAAATGCGCGTAATTCTAAAATTGGATTCTCAATTTTTAATTGTCGGACGACAAAAATACATAATGAGATAAGCCCAACAAGTAAAGTGCCATACACTTTCGCATCGGACCATCCTAAATCACCCGATGCACTAAAGCTATACACAAGTCCGCCAAATCCGAGTGTCGATAAAAGGATAGATGGATAATCTACTTTTGGCCTTGTTAACTCTGAAACATTTTGAATGTACTTCATTCCAATCATAATGGAAATGATCACGACAGGAATAACAATATAGAATAACCAGCGCCAATTTAGTGAGTCTACGATTACTCCAGATAATGTAGGACCAATTGCCGGAGCTGCCATCATCACAAGTGCGATTAATCCCATTGTGGCACCACGTTTTTCAGGTGGACAAATGATTAAAATCGTATTCATTAATAACGGTGTAATTAATCCCGTCGCTACAGCTTGGACGATACGGCCGACTAATAAAACAGAAAATGTCGGTGCGGATCCCGCAATTAATGTACCAGCTAAAAACGTTACCATAGCGATCAAAAACATTTGTCTCGTTGTGAGCCATTGCTGAAGTAACGCTGTAATTGGAACTAAAACCCCAACTACTAACATGTACGCTGTAGAAAGCCATTGAATCGTTGAAGCTGTTACGCCAAATTCTTTCATTAATACTGTTAACGCATTACCAAGTAATGTTTCATTTAATAATGCAACCATTGCCCCTAAAAGTAATGCAATTAAAATAGGGGTATGTTTCATATTAGAAGTATCAACTTTGCCACTTGCTGGGCTCTTAGTTGTCATATTCATTTGCAAATTCTCCTCCTGTTTCTTACTAAAAAACTTTAAATACACCAGAACACATGTAATATAATATACATATGTAGATTAAAAAGGGAGAATCAATTTTCAGCCACTGTATATTTAATCTACAAAAAAGGAGAATTGTAGATGAACGATAATGAAAAACAACTTGATTTACGCATTAGACGTACACATAAATTACTGTGGGATTCCTTATTTGAATTAATGACGCAATCAAAACAGAAATATAGTACGATCACGATTAACCAAATATGTGACCGTGCGATGGTACACCGAACAACCTTTTATAAACACTTCGAAGATAAAGATGCTTTATTAGCATTTGGATTTAAACGATACAGCAAGATGATTGCGGGAATACCGGTTTCAGATCGATTAAGTAAACCATTTCAAGTAATGGAACAATTTCTACACCATGAAGAAATCGGTAAAATATTAGAGACACAAATGTCTGATGAACAATTTATTAACCGGACACAGTATTTAAGTCACGAAACGAGAAAACAAGAAATAGAAGCGTTACATCAACTGCGCAAAAATCATACGATGCCAAATGATCTAATCATTGAATTTTATTCAGGGGCAATCACCTCATTAAGCGCATGGTGGTTTAAAAATGAAAGAAGCGTTTCTGCGGCTGAAATGGATAAGTATCTCCACCAACTTATTAACAGGGATATTTTTCAGTTTGAAGAGGAATAAGACTACACCTTTTCAATCATGCAATAAAGTGAAACTTTAATCAGTGGGGGGTTTTGTTCATCCCCCACTGATTATCAGCCCTCACCAATCGGACTTTTACGGACAGCCCGACCCCCACCTAACTTCTTTGCTTCCACTGAATTTTGAGGTGGGGGTCTTACTGCCCGTTAAAGCGGGATCAAATTGACCACAAAATAGGAATATGATATATTTTCCGTAGAATACTATATAAGTATGACATCAAATAAAATGGCATATAATAAAAAGAAGAGATGCGCTAACATCTCTTCCTTAACTGCTACCGTATAGGGTGGTGGTTATTACACGTTACTATTTTTTACGAAACCCACCCTTTTGCTTCCTACGGCGCGGAGTGGGTTTTTTGTTGTCCTTATCCAGAAGTTGCTTCCGCAAAAAATACGCTGAAACTTCACGTACAGTCGCTTTTACAAATTCTTTTACAAGGTCAAACAAAAACTCCATATTATCACCCCCTTTCCTTCCAAATGGAAAGAAGGGATAACCACCCACCCTCACAATATGCAGTTACATATATTTTATCAAATGATTGTAAAGATATTATGTAAACAAAACAAATGAAATTTTACATAGAAAAAAAGCCCTTCTAAACCGGGCTTTTCTATCATCATTATTTAGCGATCTTCTTCAAATCCGAACTTTCTATAATTGAAAGCATATCCACCTTTTATTAAGACGGACCATAACCAATAAGATGAGCAATTATAACTGCTATTAAACCGATCGAGTATTCAATTAGAATTAAAGGAAGAATCCACCTTGCCCACCTTGTCCATGAAATTCCTGCAATTGCTAATCCAGCCATTAGCGTACCACCTGTCGGAAAAATAATGTTTCCAATACCATCCGCGAATGAAAAGGATAATACAGCTGTTTGGCGTGTAATGTCCAATAAATCTGCAAGTGGCGCCATGATAGGCATTGTCAACATTGCATGACCACTACCTGATGCTAAAATAAAATGAATCGCTACTTGGAAGTTGTACATTCCAACAACACTTAAAAAAGGAGAAATATGTTCCATTCCTTCCGACACTTGATACAGTAGTGGGTCTATAATATGCCCTTGATTCAAGACAACTAAAATAGCGCGTGATACACCAATAATTAATGCGCCGCCGATTAAAGATGCCGATCCTTGTGTAAAAGATTCTACTGTATCATCAAGAGATATCTTGCCAAGAATTGCAATGATTATAGTTAAAATAATAAATAAGGCTGCAATTTCTTTTATATACCACTCGTACTTAATAACACCAAATACAAGAATAATATAATTGATTAAAAAGGCCGTTAATATCCATTTATGTCTTTTTGTTAACTCTACTTTCGCTGTTAGTAGGCTGTCTTGCTTGTTTGTATCGAATTTTCCGTAAATTCCGCTTGCAGGATCCCTCTTTACTTTCATCGCATGACGATAAACGAATGTAACAGCAATTACATATATGACTACGAATAAAACGAGGCGGAACCCCATCCCCGAATACATAGGAAGACCCGCTATCCCTTGAGCCAGCCCAACTGTAAACGGATTCATAATTGCCGTTGTAAATCCGACGGACGCTCCTACTAGTACCATCGCAGTTCCTGTTATCGTATCAAATCCAACCGCAAGAGCTAGCGGAATAAATAGAGGCACATACACTAAAGCTTCCTCAGCCATCCCCATTAATGACCCGCCAAGTGCAAAGAACAGCATGATAATAGGAATCATTAACTTTTCACGGTTAGCGAGTTTTTTTGCCATCGTTGAAACAAGAGCCTCAACTGTACCGGATGCCTTTAATACACCAAAAAAACCTCCGATAATAAGAATAAAAAAGATAATATTAGCAGCTTCTACCATACCTGTAGGAATAGATTTTACCGTATCAAAAAATCCAAGTGGCGTTGATTCAATCCATTTAAATGAATTTGGATCTACTGTTGTATACCCATTTTTTTCAATCTGTTCATATTTTCCGGCCGGCAATATATGTGTAATAACAGCCGCAATAACTAGCAAGACAAGTAACATTGCAAATACGTTTATTTTCCATTCTTTTCTTTCCTTTTTTTCTTCTGGCTCGAATGAAACTGCCTTCTCTGATACTTGACTCATATACCAATCCCCTTTGCAATAAAATGAAACGTTGATCAATGGGGGTTTTGTTCATCCCCCACTGATTATTACTTTTCCGGGCAGCCGGCAGTCTGGTTTCCCCACTACCATGACGTACCAAGCTATCCACCAATTCTTTTATTTATAACACGCTAGGATGTAACTACCTTTTTACTAATTTCATTTACAAATTGGTTAAATAAACGTTGCTGCAAGACATCCCTTTCCGACATCATTTCTGGATGCCATTGAACCGCTGCTACATAACGATGAGCTTTGGATTCAATAGCCTCTATCACACCATCAAAGGACCATGCGCTTGCCTCAAAATCTTTTCCTAATGTTTTCACTGCTTGATGGTGAAAAGAATTAACCATTAAAGATTTTTGGCCAATAGCCTCATAAATTTTCCCCTCTTCCAGAAGATCTACGGAATGAGAGCCCTGCCATTTACGGAACTGTTCTCGAACATGGAAATATTCTGGCCCCATCTCGTGCTCTAAGTCTTGATAAAGAGTTCCACCAGCTGCAACATTTAACACTTGTAATCCTCGGCAAATTCCTAAAATAGGAATATCTTTTTCTAAAGCCTGCTTTGCCAGATTTAATTCAAAATTATCTCGTTCTTCCTCTACAGTACCTATATATGCTTTTGGAATATCACCGTAATAAACAGGATTGATGTCCGCGCCACCCGCCAATAACAATCCATCTAATTGATTAAGTGTGGACTCAATTTGATCAACTTCCTCAATTGGAAGTAGAACAACCGTTGCACCTGCTCGTTGAATTGAACGAATGTAGTCATAAGAAAAGATAGCCATATCTTGACCTGGTAGCCCTCGTAAGCCCTCCTTCCCTATTTCACTATGATCAATATAATACCCAGTAACACCAATTAGTGGTTTCATTTTCTCTCACCTCATAATTTAAATGGTTTCGTTGTCTTTCTCTGTTGAAATTGTATACTCTTAACCCCCCTTTTCTAGCAAGTGGTAAAGAATTAAATATGTAAATTACGACTCTACTCATTTCCCTATTTCTTTACACACCATTGATATAAGCAAATATCGTGCCAACATTAAAATTTAAACAATTATTTACACATATTTAAATATTTTGTCACTTTATCGGTGTTTACTATGTTGAAATGTATTATAATTGGTTATTAAATGGTTACATAATAACCATTTAATAACCAACTTTAGACCAATTCCATTCAACTAAAGAGGTGCTCTATGAACAAATTTGAAACCAACCACATTGTATTGATCACCGTTTTAAAAGAAACACGAAAAGCCCTACATCAACAACTAACGGAGATGGTAGGTGATCTCATAGATATCGAAAGTTTTTCTGTAGAAGAAAGTATTCCAAAAGTATTTCATTCTACATTAATTGTATTACCGAATACATTTACGATAGAAACGGTGAAAGACTTTATTGGGGAAAACTGCGAAGTAATAATAGCAAAACGAACATTAAATTATGAAAACGTAGACCAGCTTTTATTTTTACCAGAAGGAACACAAGCCCTATATGTGAATGATAATCATAAAACAGTATACGAATCAATTGAAACGATGCGTCAATTGGGGCTGAACCATATTGAATATGTCCCATACTATCCTGGAAAAACGAATATACAAATGATCAAGCTCGCAATCACACCTGGCGAACTTGAAATTATCCCTGATTTTGTAGAAAAAGTAATTAATATTGGTCATAGATTAATAGATATTACGACAATCATGTCCATTCTAGATCGATTTCATTTAATGGAGGAATCAGGTAACCACGTTTCTGAGAGATACTATCGAAAAATAGTAGATTTAA
This sequence comes from Bacillus sp. RZ2MS9, assembly GCF_001816185.2. Classification (NCBI taxonomy): domain Bacteria; kingdom Bacillati; phylum Bacillota; class Bacilli; order Caryophanales; family Bacillaceae; genus Bacillus; species Bacillus sp. RZ2MS9. The sequence continues at coordinate 979,393 of NZ_CP049978.1, read as the reverse complement.
CAAAGAATTTAGCTAAAGCTCATCGACAACTTCATCAAGTTATTGATGGTGTTGGTGATGGCATACTAGCTATTGATTATGAAGGAAGAATTGTTGTCTTTAATGAATTTCTGGAAAGCATGCTGAAAATAAAAAGTAAAAACGCTATTGGTCATCCGATTGATGCCATTATTGATAATATCGATTTAGTGAACTTCATCCTTTCAAATAAGCAACAAGAAAGCGGAATATTTGTTGTAAACGGCTTGGATGTAATAGTGGAACGTCTACATATAAATGATCAATCGATTATTGTTACTTTTAGAAATGCCCTTAAGACCATCGGATTTGAACGGAAATTGAGAAAAGAATTTGTCAAAAAAGGTTATGTAGCAAAATACAATTTTCATAACATCGTTGGGATTAGCTCTACGATCCAAGACACGAAACAAATTGCCAAAAGGTTAGCTAAGACTGATTTAACTGTATTAATTGAAGGTGAAAGTGGTACTGGAAAAGAGTTGTTTGCAAGTGCTATTCATAATGCTTCCCAGCGAAATAGCGGCCCTTTTCTTGCTGTTAACTTCAGTGCTTTATCGGATGATTTAGTCGAGAGTGAATTATTTGGTTATGAAGACGGAGCGTTTACCGGAGCAAAAAAGGGCGGGAAAATGGGACTATTTGAACAAGCAAATGGTGGCACTATTTTTTTAGATGAGATTGGAGATATTAGTCTGAAACTTCAAGCACGACTCCTTCGAGTATTGCAGGAAAAAGAGATTATGCGTGTTGGCGGAAGCCAAATTATCCCGATAGACGTCCGAATTATTGCAGCAACCAATAAAGATCTACTAAAAATGATTCAAGAAGATGTGTTTAGAGAAGACTTATACCATCGGCTTAAAGTACTCTTTATACACCTTCCCGAATTAAGGGCGCGCCGAAATGACATTGAATTATTAGCTAAACATTTTGTTGCGCTATCGGACCCTAAAGTCAAAATTGAACAAGAACTAATTGAAGAACTGCAAGGATATCCATGGTACGGAAATGTACGAGAACTTAAAAATACGATAGATTATATGCTTGCTGTCCGTACCGGAAACCAAATAACAAAAAATGATTTGCCTAATCAACATTACTTTCAAAAGCCTCCACATAAGAAAACAGATAGTGATCAGGCAGAAAATATTACACCCTTTTCTTCAAGTTCAAACGCTCTTGATCAAGAATCCCTTTTCATCCTTACCCTCATCATGAATTATGAAGAAAAAGGAAAAGCAATCGGAAGAAGAATTATTTCTGAAAAGAGCCAAGAAGTCGAAATGAAATTAACTGAGGCACAGGTAAGACACCGATTGAACTTCCTGAAAATGAAAGGGTATGTGGAAATAAAAAGAGGTAGAGCAGGGATTCATCTAACAAGAAAAGGGTTGGAGATTCTACGTAATCTTTAGTCAAAGTTCGGATTTTCAGATACATATAGGCTGTTTTATAAACAGCCTTTTTTTGATGGAATAAAACGTCGATAAATTTAAGTTACAAATATTCAGAATTAATATTAAAATGAAGAATGGGGATAGGGGTATGGGATTTAAAAATTTATACATAACGAGGGAATAGAAATGAAACTACAATTAAAAGCGGATTTAGGGCTACTACTAGTTACATTCTTCTGGGGTGCATCGATCTTACTTACAAAGGTTGGACTCGAAGGCATCGAAGAATACAACTTAATCGCATTACGATTTATTATTGCCTTTCTTTTATCAGGTTTAATATTTTACAAACATTTATTCAAAGTCGATTTTAAAACTGTAAAATACGCATTTATACTCGCTTCTGTCTTATTTATCGTTTACATTTTCGCAACTTTCGGTACAAAGTACACGAGTGTTTCTAATGCTGGTTTCTTACTATGTCTCACAGTCATTTTCATTCCGATCTTATCAGCTATATTTTTAAAACACATTCCAGAAAAGAAAGTGATAGTAGGAATCATTTTAACGATAATAGGAATCGGCTTATTAACATTAACGAGCGAATTCAAGATCGGTAATGGCGATATATTTTGCATACTGTCTGCCTTATTTTATGCCATTCACGTCATCATCACTGGCAGCGTAACGAAACATGTGAATTCAATCGCACTTGGCGTCATACAACTCGGCTTCGTCGGCCTATTTAGTCTTATTTTTTCATTCATTATTGAAACACCCAAACTGCCTAGCACAACCAACTCATGGCTCATCATCCTAGCCTTAAGCATATTTTGCACCGCAGTCGCTTTCATCGTGCAAGTAATCGCCCAGCAATACACGACGCCTACACATACCGGACTTATTTTCTCATTAGAACCTGTCTTTTCCGCAGGCTTCGCTTTCGTTTTCACAGGTGAAACGCTTACTGGAAAAGGATATTTGGGTGCGACGCTTATATTAGTAAGTGTGTTGATTGCTGAGGTGGATTTTAAGGGATTGTTGCGGGTTAATTATAAGAAGAATATGGAATAGTTATTTCGCTAAATTACATAAACATACCCCGAAAATATTCGTTTGTATTATTTTCATCCTCTTACCTTAATTTTTTCAGATGCTACCTTCGAATAAGGTAGCATCTAAAATATGTTACAAGGAATTATTATATTTATGTAGCCTGCATAGTTAACCTTTTCTACATTACTTACTGCACATAGTCATACAGATTTTTCGCTAACAACAAACAAGTTACTGTAATGAAAAGGGCACGAACATACCCACTTCCTTTTTTTATAGCAAATTTGGAGCCAACAATCCCTCCAGCAATTTGAGCAATCCCCATTATAAGACCATACGCATAGTTTACTTGCCCTACACACATAAACATCAACAACGCACCAACATTACTTCCTAAATTAAGAAACTTCGCATTACCTGCTGCTTTTAAAAAATCATACCCAATAAATAAAAGAGCAAACATTAAAAATGAACCTGTGCCAGGACCTAGAAATCCATCATAAAAACCAATAGCAAAAATAAAAAAGGTAAAAATAATGACGTGTCGACCAGATAATTTCTTATGAGTAGAAATACTACCCCAATCCTTTTTAAATATCGTATAAATAGCGACTGCACCAAGCATTACCAGCATCAATGGCTTCAGTACTTCTGGGTTCATTAAATGAACGGTCCATGCCCCTATTATGGAACCTATGAAAGTGAGTGGAACTAATTTAAACGCCGATTTCAAATCAAGATTACCAGAACGATAAAACACAATATTACTAGTTGCACACCCCATTGTCGACGCTAGTTTATTCGTAGCTACTGCACTTGCTGGATTCAGTCCTGTAAATAATAAAGCTGGTAAAGCAATGAGTCCACCACCACCTACCACTGAATCAATAAATGCAGCTAAAAATCCAAAAGCAATCAAAATAATTAATACGGATGGGTCTAAAGAAAACTCCATACTATTAACCTCCCCTTTAGTCACTATCAGAATAGTAACTAATAATTTGCTAAATGTAAAGAGTTATTGTAACGTTAAAATATAAAAGCAAACATCGGAGGAAAAAAAGTGGACTACATCGTACAACAGCTTAAAAAAATGGGTTTTAATGAATATGAAGCTAAATCTTATGTATCTCTTGTGAAACAGGGGGCTGTCACAGCCTACCAAGTGAGTAAGGATTCAGGGGTCCCAAGAGCGCGAATTTATGAGATTTTAGGTAACCTTGTAGAAAAAGGAATTGTCATGAAGGAAGAAATAAATGACACCACCCGCTATTCACCTCTACCTGTTGAAATCTTTTTACAGAAGGCGCAAACAGAATGGCAATCTACTTACGAAGGAATAAGTGATTCATTAAAAAAACTAGAAACTTCCGAGGAAAAAACGGATAATCGAGTAATTACTTTAAAAGACAATCAAACAATCATTAGCTACTGTCAGACATTAATAAAAAAAGCAGAACGACGTATTGTCATTTCAATGTGGGATGAGATGTATGAAGCGTTAAAAGAAGATCTATCTGAAGTAGCTGATAAAGTTACAATACAAGGTATTACCCTACATGTTGAAGATCCCATTAAAAATCTAGAAGCCCATCGCATAACACCTTATACAGAAACCTTGTCTACAGAACATTGGTTTATTGTATCGATAGATTCTAAAGAGATGATTTATGGACCATCACTTGAAGAGCGTAATATTGCTTTTTATACAGATGACCCCGTTCATATATACTTATTAGAGGATTATGTATGGCATGATGTTTTAGTCAATCGACTTGTCCGACGTAGCCAAGATGACTTGCAGCAATGGATTACGGCAGAGAGAAAGTCTTTCTTTATGGGGAAATAAGAAACATATTCAAAGAATCAAAAATAAAGCATAAGTTAATGAAATAGAACACTTATGCTTTATTTTATTTACAAAGTGATACTCAAGTCTTTTAACTATTTCCCCTCCACAAACCGCCCAAACTCCTTCATAAACCTCAGCTTAAAACTCCCCACAGGCCCATTCCGGTGCTTCGCCACATAAATCTCCGTCATCTCTTTCTGCACCGTTTCCTTATCATAATAATCTTCGCGATACATAAGCATAATGACATCCGCATCTTGCTCAATTTGTCCTGTCTCTCTTAGATCAAATAAAAGAGGTGTCACCTTATAACTATGTGACACCTCTTTTTAAACATTTAATGTAGAATTGTTATTATTAGATCTTAAGTTTATTTTTCTTACAATTGCCGTTATTACCTTCATTAACAATAAGGGAATAATAGCTGCGTATATAATATATATAATTCCATATTTAATAATAACCCCTAATCCATCAGTATCTCTCATTATAAAAGTGACATAATCTACATTCTCAAACAGTTCAATAACATTAGTAAATAACCTAGTGGCTAGAGCTAAACACCCTAAATAGAATATATAAATGAGCAAAAAACAAACACATATATTATTATTTATTTATGTAAGAAACTAATTTATCAGATGTTATTTCCTTTAATTCTTTTAAATTCTCCTCTAGCATAACTAAATAATCTTTCAACTCGTTCTTTGTGTCAAAAGATCTCTCAGTATAAATAGCTTCAAAAAACAAATTACTTTTTTTATACAAATCAAAATGCTCTATTTCAACAACTATTTCAATAACCTCATCTTCTATCTTTTTTATTTCATCAAGTTTATTTTTAAATATTTGTTTTAATTCAATACTTAAATTTTGATTTAACAATAAGCCCTCCATACCTTTAATATTTCTTTGAATTTTATCAATCCTTCTTTTCAATATATGAAGCTTTATAACTTTCTTTTTTATACTCTTATTTTTATCCTTTTCTTCACTATTTGTGAAATTCCAGTAAATAGTTGCCATCGCCACAAGCATAGCACCAAAAGTGGAATTTGTAGATTTTATTATTTCAGCATTATTATTCATATTAAATCCTTGAGCAATTAATGAACTTATTCCTTCTAAACCAGCAAACAACCCAAAGTATAACAATATTGCTAGCAAACCAAATATTATAGGGTAAATTATCGGTTTTAAAAAAGTTAACTTCCAATTTATTTTTTCTTTAAACACAAAAACACTACTTTATCTGTATATTCAAATAAAATTATATCATACATAATATAATTTGAAGCTTTTATACACAACTCTCTCACAAAAGGATAAGGCAAAAATATAAAGAGAATAGGGAAATGCGTGGTATTTCTAGAAAATCATTGGATGCTCTTGGCAAAATAAATTAATGCATTTAATTAGATTATTTCAGATATGGAAGCCTACTACACAAACTGTAAGTCATGAAAATGTTTCGCAATCTTCTACCTGCCATGCTTTTCGTTGGCTTATCCCTTTCTATATTAATGCCGCCTTTCATCTCTTGCATCATTGGGGAACAATCTGGATTTATCGGCATTGTTTATTCAGCGATACTCGGATCCATTGCACTTATGTCCACATTAATGTCAGAGCGCATAAAAAAAAGAGCAATGACGAACATTGCTCCTCTGTTAATGAGATAAACGCTTCTCCCACTCTTTTACCTTTTCAATTGTTACATCTAATTTTTTAGCTATTTCTTCTACACTCATTCCTTTAAAGAGCATTCCAGCTGCCGAAAGTGCTTTATCAATTTCTTCTTGCTTCTCTTGCTCATATAAACGACCTACTTTTGTCATCCGTAACCACTCCTTTACCTTTTTATATGCCTTCTTCTATTTTATCATCCAATCTCCACAAACCGCCCAAACTCCTTCAAAAACCTCAATTTAAAACTCCCCACAGGCCCATTCCGGTGCTTCGCCACATGAATCTCTGTCATCTCTTTCTGCATCGTTTCCTTATCGTAATAATCTTCGCGATACATAAGCATAATGACATCCGCATCTTGCTCAATTTGTCCCGTCTCTCTTAGATCAGATAAAAGAGGGCGCTTATCTTGTCGTGCTTCTACGGAACGAGATAATTGCGATAATGCTACTACACAAACATTTAATTCACGCGCTAATAACTTAAGCTTACGAGAAATCTCACTAATTTCTTGAAATCGATTGCCCTTATGCTTCGGATCACCCGTAATAAGCTGCAAATAATCTACAATAATTAAAATCTTTTTATCACCGTGCTTCCTCTTTAACTTACGAGTTTGCATCCAAATATCTTGCACCGTAACGCCTGCATTGTCATAAATCTCAAATGGCAACTCACCAATCTCCGCAAACGCCTTACTTACCTTCTCCCAATCTTCCATCGCAAAACGATGCTTCGGATTTTTCAGCCTACCTCCTGACACTTCGCCTACGCAAGAAGCCATCCTTTTCAATAATTGCTTACTACTCATCTCTAACGAAAACAATCCCACCGCCGCTCCAGACTTCGCCGCATGTAGTCCAACATTTAGCGCAAACGCAGTCTTCCCCATAGAAGGACGCGCACCAAGGACGACAAAATCACCTTCCTGAAGTCCACACGTCATTTTATTTAACGATGTATAACCAGTCTCAATACCAGTAATCTCTTTCACATCTTGATGAAGCTCCTCATACAAATCAACTAACGCATCCTTCAAATCAAACTCACATACAGAGTCTTTCTCCTCTAACTCACAAAGTGCCGTAATCGTCTCACCGATAACTTTCTCACTCTTCTCCGCAATAAGACGCTCTCCCATCTTGTGCCCGAGAACACCAGCCTGATACATTTTCCACGCACCTCGAACAAGCCCCTCATAATATGAGAAGTTGCTAGTAGTAGGCACACCATCCATTAACCCTATAAAATACTCCATTCCCCCGATGCCCTTCAAAAAATTCGGGTCCAACCTAGAAGTGAAAGTCACAAGATCAATCGGTTGCCCCTCTCCTTCCATCTTTCGCATTAACTGAAATATAGACTTATGCACCGGCATCGAAAAATACTGCTCCGTCAAACGGCACTCCTTAATAAGCTCTCCATCAATTAGTAGAGAACCTAACACCGTCTTTTCCGCCTCCACATTTTGAATACTCATGGCCGCCACCCGCGCTCCGCTAAAAAGCGCTGCAACTCTTCCTCTGACGGCGCATTCTTCTCCCACTCCTCACACCTCGCCAAAAACTCCTCCGTCTCCCCCGTACTAACAGACGACTCCTTCTTCCGAAAGCTCGCCGTATCCGCCTCAACCTCAGAAACTTTCGTAAAACCTTTCCCATGCCAACCTCTCAAAATGCCCTTCACATAAGCAATCGTTCGCTTATTATTCTCAAACGCAATTTGAAGAGCCTTCAGCACAAGCTCCTCTGACAAATCTTCCATCCACGCACTCAGTTCCTCTACAGTATGAGGAGACAAACTACCGAAATGCTGCTCATAAAAAGAAAACACGCGACTTCCCGTTTCTTCCTCTATAACCTCTTCTTCCACCTCTGTCTCCTCACAAACTGGATCAACATCATCCACAGCTAAATCACTCGGCATACCAAAATGCGCTAAAAGCATAGGAACATTCAGCTCCTCCTCTACGCACTTCTGAAGAAACATATGTACAAACTCCTTATTCTTCACACCCTTAAGCTCACGAAGAACGCACTTCTCCACATTCGTATTCGTCACCGGATTATAACGAAGCCAATTTAAAACGAATAACTCTCTCGTATCCGCATCATAAAGAATCTTCCCATAATCAATGAAGCGCTGCACAAGCTTATCAACAGTCTCCCGATTATAACCCGTCTCCATCTCCGCTAACCGCTTCGGAAAAGGAAAAATCCCACACTGCGTCGTCTTCGAACAAGTTAACAAATACACATAAAAATACCGCTCCTCCGGCGTCAAATCCAAAACAAAATCATCCTGCCAAAAATTCACCTGCACATTACGATACACCGCCATCAAAGTTCCTCCCGTCTCCGTTCAAAAGTAAAAGCCCCTTCATAATATATATGGGAGGATGGCAGGGTTTTTGGCGTGTTATTTCAAATTTTTTTTGACTACTACTACGGTGTTTGTTGGTGTTTTTGTTTTGTTTTGTTTTTTCTTAGTGATTTATTACTTGGTAGGGGCTTGTAAGGGGCTTAGGAGGGGTTAGTTATCGGTTACTTCGATTAGAAAGACTCGATCTGAGAAGCCACCTCTTTCTTCTGCTTTCTTTTTTCGGATTTTGTTGATTTCTTCTAGTGTTGTGCCTTCGTGTTCGGCTAGGGCGTTGATTAGTTCTAGTAGGTCGGATAGTTCTTCTAGTTTATGTTCTTTTGTGTCTGCTTCTAGGTATTCGGTTAGTTCTTCTTCTGTTTTCTTGCAGATTTCTTTTATGTATTCGTCTTGGGGTAGGATTATTGTTGTGGGTGTTTTTCCGTTAGCTTTTATTATTTGTGGGATATTGTTTCGGATTAGTTTGTTGTAGGTTGGCATGGGAATTCCCTCCGTTTGGTTTTTCTTCTATTATAATGGAAAAGCAGTTTAACTAGGTGTTAAACTGCTTTGTTGCTTCTTATTAATTAATATCAATTTTTTCTACTAACATTGCTGGAATACTAATTTCGCCACCCATAGTAGATTTATAAGTATATATACCTGCAGATTTCCCCTTAACAGTAACATTATCTTTTTCTAACACTCTTGAATTTAGAATGTCACTTTTATAAACAACGTATAATACTTTATCGTAATTTCCATTAACCGCTATTCTTAATTGAGTCTCACCTTGTCCTTCCATTACTTGAAGAACTTTTCCTGTAAATTTAGCTTTCTTTCCTTTAAAATCATCCGGTGTTCTAGCTAATTGATCATATGTAATTCCTGTTTCATATCCAATGCGCTCTTCTTCCTCTTTTGCTGCTTTCTCCGCTGCTGCTTTCTCTGCCGCCGCTTGTTCTGCTGCTGCCTTCTCCGCTGCTGCTTTCTCTGCTGCTGCTTTCTCTGCCGCTGCTTTCTCTGCCGCTGCTTGTTCTGCTGCTGCCTTTTCCTCAGCTGTTAACTCTTTCTTCTGCTCAGCTTTAGCTGGTTTAGCCACAGCTTTTGTCTCTTCTGCCTTTTTCGTATCATCAGCAGTTACACCAACTAAAACAAACATTGCTATTACACCTATTCCATAGAACTTTAACACACTTTTTCTATTTCGTTTTCCTTCTTCTCCCCATCTAACTACTAATTGAGGTTTAATAATCCCAATAATTAATGCTATTAAGCATACAACAAATAATAATGCAAATAAAGTATTCAAATCGCTTATCCCTCTCACTTTTTTATTTAATTACAATTAATTTCATTCAAACTATATATTCCCATGTTTTAATGTTTTTTTCAATACAAAATTATTTGATTGATTTGTCAGATAATAAAAATTAACACTTATCAAATAAACTACCTGTAAAAATACTTATAAAGGTAGTAAACGGAAGGATTTGTATTACAATGATGATCAATGAAAAAAGAATAAAGCATGATATCGAAAATAGTTTTTAGTCTTAATAAAACAGAAAGACAGATTCCCCATTTTATTAATAGGGAAACTGTTTACTTACAGGCTATATTTTATTGATTGCTTCTTTTATATACTGTTCTTCCTCACCCGTAAAAAGAGTGGGGAATTCGGCTAATGGGATTTTTGATTGTTTGATTATATCCTCTATATCACTTTGAGAGATATCAAGGTAGTTCGTTACCTCTTCGATTAAGTTACAAAATTCCTTCAAAGTAACTTGAACATCATGATGACTCGGATCCTTCTCTTCTACCTTATACTTTTTCAACTTCCCTATCACATCCATAAAACGTCGATCAAACTTATCTTTTAATTCCTTATTATTATAAAACGTTTGAACACTCTCCTTTGAAAAATGTTCCTCTAACCATTCTTTATTTTCTTTCTCCCATATAAAAGTTTGAAGAAAAGAAGAAAACAAAGCAACATCCACTCGTTCTTCCTTTTGAAACTTCTTCGTCATCTCATCCATATGCGAAAGTACCTTCGCAATTCTTTCTTGCTCCGCCAAAAGCATCTCTCTTTGAAAATTCATTTGTCTTAAAAATTCTTCAGTCTCAATATCACGCTGCAATATAATATTTTGAATTTCACCAAGCGAAAAACCGAGATGCTTAAACGATTGAATTTGCTGTAACACATACAAATCATCTTTCGTATATAACCGATGCCCGCCTTCAGTATAATCACTCGGCTTTAATAAATTAATCTTGTCATAATAACGAAGCGTCCGCACCGTAACATCCCCAACACTTGCAAACTCACTAATCATCCACGCCATATCATCACCTACTCTACTAACTTCTCTCTCACATACTGAAGCATATGAGAAAAACTCATCTCATTCTGCCTACAATATTGAAACAAACCTACAACAAGTAACAAAAAAGGGACATTCCCTCTATAACGATTTTCATACTCGCTAATACCATCATAAAAGTACTCATATTTTCGTCTTCGTAAAACGATATAAACTGCAATAAACAACAATGCAATCATAACGAAAAATCGCTTTCCCCTTATCTCCACTTCTTGTTTCATCACCTATTCTCCTTCCAATGCATACTTATCTTCTTTAAATAACGGAATTCGAATGAAATAACGATACGGCTCGTCGCGTATTACTTTCCACGCAACAATGATCACTTGAAGGACCTCAAAAGCAAACACAATCCAAAACAAAACATCACTAATACGCGAACTAATATTAAATAGAAGAAAAATTAACAAGTGAAAGTTGAACGCCTTTCGGCAATGATATTTGTACACTTCATTTTTACGTGCCAGTGTGATGTACATGAGTAATGGTGAAAAGATTCCTATTGCGGCTGAGAGTAGTAGCATGATGATGGTGTTTCTTTTTTCTTTTGTGGTGGTTTTCATGAGTGGTTCGCTCCCCCCTTTTTGATTTGTCTTCTTTAGGTTAGGGGGTGACGTTGGGGGAGGTGCAAGGGGATTGTAGAGAAAAGATATTTACCTTGATAAGGTAGCGTTCGTGAATTTGAACCTCCTCGGGGTCATACGGATAAAAACCGTATCAATTTAGCTTTTGATGCGGTTTTTATTTGTTTGCTTTTATAATATATAAAGCTAGTGTTCACAGAATTGGTCACATTACCTACAAAATCTCTTCTATTTTTTAACTGCATCTTCTTGTATCGTTGATAATACCTGCGAATAGATGTCTAGTGTGATTTTGATGTTACTGCGTCCTAAGCGTTCAGAAATCACCTCCACGTTCACACCTTTACCTATTAGTAAGGTTGCATGCATATGAAGTAAATTCATGGAAGCGAATCTTTGGAACAGCAACTTTCTGAATCAAACCGTTTAGACTTCTTCTCACGTTAGCAGGATTGATTGGTGTTCCAGGAGGAGTACACATCACTAAGTCATTGTCTTGGTATTTCTCACCTTGACTCAGTTTCTCTTTCAATACGACTGCTCTGCGCTTTTTTGATTTCGCTATTGTGGATGCAGGTAATAGTATCTTTCTTGAACTTGATTTTGTCTTTCCTCCAAGCAAAAATGTCTTCCCATCATGACTTAACGTCTGGCTGATAGTTAAATGTTCCTTTTTTAAAACAACATCTTTCCACCGCAAGCCTAGTAATTCACCTTGTCGCATTTCAGTCACAAGAGCCATATGAAAAACGATAGAATATCTGCTATCCTGTACAACTTTCAAGAACAGTTGTACTTCCTGTTCATTCCACACCGTTAATTCTTCCCTATTAGCCTTAGCTAACTCCGTTTTTCCTGCAACATTTTTAGTAATTAACTCTAAATCTATTGCATGTTCAAGAGAATTCAGAATGATTTTAATTATTTTCTCGATTGTCCCTCTCTTTATTCTTCATCTCGCAGCGAATCAATATTTTTTATATACAATTATATTAATTTAGCTAATTTGATATTTCCCAGAGAAGGAATGATACGACTGTTTAAGTAGCCTTTCGGTACTTTCGCTGTTTGGATACCTACACCGTGCTTCTTGATATTGAACCAACATTCCAGATATGCACCATAGAGAAGTTTGCTAGGTTCTACGTATGTTCCAATATGGACTTCTGAAAGCAGCTTTGTTAAAGCATTTTCTGCTTCTTTTTTTGGTAATGAATGCCCTTTTCTTTTACCTGTTAAAGGGTCAATACCAATATCTACAATATAAAAAATACTTTCCTGTTTTTTTATCTTTTTTGATGCTTCCTTTTATCGTTAAGAGCCTCCTTGGAGCCCTTAACTGTGCTGTATATGGTAAGTTTATTATAGCGGATAATCTTACAAAAAGAGTATAAAACATTGGTAATACCTCCATTCGTTAGAACATTATATACAAAAGAAAAGAGACCCTGTAGGAGTCCCTTATAATTGATTTGCTTCCAGTTCATTCTTTTTAGTAAAAAATATATATGGTTAGATGTTCAAGCCACATAATTACTCGAACAATTATGCTTTTTATGAAAGAAAATCTGTTTTATTCTTTTCATAGCTATCATAAATACTAAGAAAATGCTCGCTTTTTACAACATTTCCTTCATAAAATCTTTTTAAATTTATGTAATTCTTTTTTGCCTTTTCTTTTACAGTCTCCTGTATATAATACGCAGTACACTCTTCGATAGATGGTATTGGAACTATCATTTCTTCGGATTCAGCATTTAAGTTGCCTTCATTATACATTATCAAGATACTAAACTTATAAATTGCTGGCATTATAGGGTCTCCAAAAGAATTTGCCAGCTTAATTTTAAACCTATCAACTCCATTAGGTGATATTGATTGTGATATCGAATAAGACTTACCTTCTAATCCTGACAATAACATATCATATGTGTATGACGATTCTACCCTATTAAAATTAATAATATATGGATTTTCCATTTCATAAAAATCATAAATTTTGAATACAATTTTTTTTAGAAATGCTACTTCATCACCAATATTTATAAGTTTAATATCTAAAATTGGAAAATCTTCCTCTTCTTCAACAATGTCTATATCTACTATCCTAATTTCGGCTTTTTTTTTTCACTTGAATTATTAATAGTAATAGTATGGTTTTTTCCCGAAACTACGTTACAGCGGTCAAAGGTACCACTATTATCTTGCCCATATGTATCCCTACCATTAGCTAACTTAAGTATGTTTTGTAATTGTGTATCATCATCAATAGCAGCTTCTAGAAACTTTTTACTTTTTTTGTAATCCTCTGGCATATCGTTTATTTTATTTACTATAGTTTCATATGACTTTTCATCAAGCATCCATTCTTTAAGTTGATTTTTTAAATATTCACCTGTTACGTATCCCATGCTTTTTATGCCATCCCACGCTATGCCCGATAATACTGTTGATGTTAAAAAGTCCATAAATTTCCCTCCAGCAAAAAAAATATATAAAGTACTAAATCATCAGAATACCGATTTTATTATAACATTAACAAAATATAATAAATAGTAATTTTTACCTCCCCCAATTACAAATGTCCTTTATTACTTTTTATAGAACTCACAGACACTCTCATCAAATATACCTATATAAAAAAGATATAGAAGATTAAGTCAAAAGCACCCGTTTCCCATGTAACAATGACCATACTTCTTTTCCTTTCTTGAGTGTAGGTCTTGTTTGTTGTGGATATAAAAGACGGTACAAATAAAAGGGCATTCCAAAGAAATACTCTTTTTCATCTCACCTTCCGCTCAAGAGTTTTATATTTTTCCCCAATCAAAATATATCTTCGCTAACATTTTCAATTTTAAATAAAACTCGACACTTTTTCCTTTCATTTACAATAATGCAATATAAAAATTTAAAGAATAACAATATACCCCTTTTCTAGCCATTACTCTTTCTCCTCGACTAGAGTTATTTTTACTGCTTCTTGAGTTTTGATTTTATCCCCACTATAACAAGAGAATACATAGCCCTCACCGCCAGTTGAAATACTATCTAAAGTTTTATTTACAGTAAGTCTCCTTACAGAATCTCGTACAATAAAGCCACCTCCTTGACCTATAGGAGTCACTCTGTAGCGTCCTGCAGGGATATCCTTGTCTACGATAAGTTCCCCCTCTGCTTCTAGTGTTATAGGCTTTTCCTCCTGCGTTTTACCGGGCATTGGTTCACGGATGCATCCATTATTAACCCAAACTCCATTCATATCCCTTTCACAATCATACTCGCCCTCATAAGGGTCATCATGAGTAGTGTCATAATATGAGTTTTCTGTTTTCTGTCCGAAAGGCTCATTCATAGAAGAATTTATAACCAATACAATGACTAGCACGAGAGTTCCAACGGTAAGCACTGTCCATAGTAATGCTTTTTGTCCCAATTCATTTCTAGTTTTTTTCGCTTGCTCCTTTAAGTCCCCTTTCAGAACCCATACAAGTACGCAAGCTATTAAGAAGGCTAATATTGCAGATATCATAGCGCCCATTACGTATCCACCTCCTTCTTTCAAAAAGGCTAACTCATAAACGTCCATCTCGTTTTCAGTTTCTTAGATTTCAAAAAATTTATCGTGATTCTCCCTAAAATTACTATATTAATATACCATTATTTCAATCTATCTATAACTTACAAAATATAAGATTCTAATTCGTACCATTTTTCATAACTTTCTCTTTCGAGAACCCTAATTCACAAGATTCTATTTCTTTTTCAGCTTCCACACTATCATATTTCTTCTCGGACACCCTGGATTTCCATACCATGTGCTAAATCAACCTATGCTTATTCTCTCTGCAAGTACTCCTCTGATTGTGGAAAATCCCCCCACCACACAAAAAAGGAATGAGTCACCTCATTCCCTTTACCATTATTATACAGACAGCTAAGCACATAATTTTGTAGTCACGAACTGGGCACATAGCTTGCAAAAATCACTGCTTTTTCAATAGAATTCCATTTACACAAGCCCTTGCCCTCCTTTTAAATCAACGTTTCCCTCCTAGCTCAGCAGGGAGAGCGCCACCTTGACAGGCTGGAGATCACTGGTTCCAGTCGGGGTCATACAAAAAAGCTTGGTTTTCAAGGGGGCTCATGTATAACAATTTGCTCCCTTTGCTGAAACAGTATTTTTAGGAAGAAATGAGGAAGAATATGTCCCCCCTATAATTAGCCATTAACTACTCATCTCTACACTACAATCAATATCACCTAAGTTTAATCTCAAATTATAATATCTAAGCTTACTCTAACAATAACCTAAATTGAATTTGTTTTTTTATTTCAATATAAACCCTATAATAATTCCATATATTACTCCTAACACGACAGAAACAAGTGTACCTAGTAAAAAATACTCTGCCCAATCTCTATCATCCATTTGTTTAAAACGTGCAAGTGATTTAGCTGTGAGAACAAATGTTAAGGCTGTGTATTGATTATTAATTACTAATACAATCACCAATATACGTTCAATGTAACCAATCATTTTCCCTCTTGAAAAATTTTGCCCTTTGACTACCAAATAAGTGTATTCTTCCGACATGCTAGCTTTTGAACTATCATCCTTGAAAATTCCGTCTTTATTAAAAGGATCTTTAAACGCATATTTCCCTTCAAACAGAGCAAGATGATTAGGTAATACCCCAAGTAATAATCTAATTATATGTCCACTTACTGTGGTTGTAATTATAAACATAATAATCAAAAACATAATAATATCTATTGGAGAAATAATGAGTTTATCACCCGGTACTAAATGGCACAAAATCAAAATTTTATTGATTACCTTTAATAAATCAATATCAAAGATAAAATAACAAATAAATAAAAGGGATAAGAAATGTAGAATCTGATCAACTACAAAAAGCCCTAACTCCCATGAATTTTTTTTATGTGCTTCTTTAAATTTACCTGTTAATTCTATTTTTATTATATCTATTATAAAATGCAGCACTACTATACATACTATTAGTAATAATGGTTGCACTAACATCTCTATAAAGACACTATGTCTTAACGCCAATATAATTAAAAATAAACCAAAAATTAACAAAACAATATACTGTTTTGTGGTTGCATGCATTTTGGGAACCGTTCCTGCTTCTTTTACACGGTTTATTTTTATTATATCTATCAAAAAAGCTATCACTACTAAACATAAGGTTGGTAATACCGCGTGCAACAACATCTGCAAGAACATTCCATTTTTTAAAGTGAACAAGATTAACAATATACAATATGTTACTATTGCATGATGAATTAAATGCAGTTTCAAATACTTACGTTTATCTTGAACCATTTTATCTGTTTGACAATAAAAGTCTGCTATTAAATGTGCAATAATTAATGCTAACAAAACCATTTTAAACGCTTCCCTCACCCTAAAATTTATTACGTAAATTCATTTACTTTACTCACCTTGTATATTTAATTCGGGATAAAACTTATCTAAGTTCCTTCTAATATGCTCTCTAATGATATTGTTAAGCACATTTGTTATTGATTTAATTTCTTCCACGTTTTTTTGACTGTTTATAGTTTCTGTAAGCACCAACGAATCTTGTAATTGTTCAAATATTTTAAATATCATCTCACTGTCACCTTTTCGGAAATGGCTCGAAATAGTTGACGATGTCTTATTCAATTCTTGTGCAATTTTTTTTTGTTCTTTAAATATTGTATATAAAGAAGAGATTAGCCTTTGCTGCTTAGTTTGATCATCCATTAACTTATTTTGAAGTTGTACCAATAAATTCATTGTATCTTGGAATTGTTTTCCTCTTTCAAAATTTGATACTTCCTCACATATATCGAAAATCACAGATGTATCTCTGTTGGGATTATTCTTAATTTTTTCATTCGCAATTCTTGCTCTTTTTATTAAAGGATGATTCCACCAATCAATTTCAATATGCTCTAGATCCTCCTCAATACAACCAAAAGATACACCAAAATAAGGCTTTTGATCATTGAATTTCCAATGCATCTCCATGTAAAAAGCAATTATATACGCTGTCGCATAGTGATCACCTACTAATAATATTTCATCTCCCATACGATGCTTTGCTTTTATTATTACCTCATTGTGACTCCAGCTATTTATAATACCCTCCCACTCTTTCAAATATCTAGTTAATTCATTCCAATCTCCTTTTGAAGTAGAATTGGTAACATCCATTATAAAGACTGAAACAGGCTTCTTCATAACTTACCTCCATACATCATTTTTATATACTGAATGACGAATTTAAATTTTTTAATTCAGCCATTTATATGTAATTATTAGTTATAATACTTTAATTATTAATTGGTAAGACTATTTTTAAACAATTAATAATTAAGGTATTTCTCATATGGATTATGCGTTTTCTTAAAGGATCATTAAAAACTCACTTTAATTTCTTATATTAATACTCTCTCTCGATTATTTCGTCTAATTATACTTCAATTCGATCTTTTCGTCGAGTTACACATTAATTCGATCTTTTCATCGAGTTGCACATTAATTCGATCTTTTCATCGAGTTGCATATTAATTCGATCTTTTCATCGAGTTGCACATTAATTCGATCTTTTCATCGAGTTGCACATTAATTCGATCTTTTCATCGAGTTGCACATTAATTCGATCTTTTCATCGAGTTGCACATTAATTCGATCTTTTCATCGAGTTGCACATTAATTCGATCTTTTCATCGAGTTGCACATTAATTCGATCTTTTCATCGAATTATATTCAACATAACTAATTTACATTATTAAAGATGCAAAATATAGGTTCTTTACTGTACTATGCGAACCATATATTTATCAGTGTAACTTTTCAACATCCCGAAAACACTTTGAAATTACTTTGTAAATAAAAAACTGCTTAAGTGTCTTCACCAAATTTACACATACAAAATATTACTCATTCATACGTCTTCGTTGTTAACTAAAATAAAATTGGCGAGCTTTATCTTTTTATATTTCCCAATCAAATTGAAGATAAATCAACTCATTAATATAAAATAGATAGTCCTGGGTTCTATTTCTATTTCGAGAGACCCATAACTCTTTCTCTACATTTTTTCAAAAACATCGTTAAACTGCTTAGTCCTAATAAACTCTTGAGCAATCTTCTCAAATAGAATATAGTTATTCTCTAACATTTAGCATCTCTAAAACTTCCCTAAACAACATCGATCCTCTCCCCACCACAAGAACCTCATTCTCATAACCAACCCAAACCTGAATACCCTGCAACATAATAGCTCTTAAAAGAAGAAGCCTCATCCAAATTACGACGATCCCACTCACCCTTAACTTGCTTCGTAAAAAGGCACAGCGTTTCCAAAGAATTCGTTCTTCTTTTGATTTCATGAATAGTTCTAGAATTTCTTGTACTTCTTTTAATAAAGACGTAGTTGTTATTGTGTATGTTTGAACGCCATATCCCACTGGACGTATGCGGTGATGCAGTTTTTCCCATGGATTTAGTTCAAGGTGTACATACCCATCGTTTTGTTGCAGTTGAATGTGTTTGATTTTTGCTAAGTATTGAATACCACCTTTTTTCTCTGTACCATTTTTTCGGTGCATATAATGCTATGGACTTTGCTTCTTGCCATCCTTGTTTTAACTGTGTGACTGGTAACTGATCTAAACCATTCTTTCTATATGTTTCATAGTCACTTTCAGTTTTTAAAATACCTACTAATATTTTTTCTCCTATTTACTAAAATTGGTTGCACTTCATATTAATTCTTGTGCAAGATAACTGTACAAAAAACAATCCAAATACTGTAATTTTTATGTATAATAAAAATTACAGTATTTGGATTATACAAAACACAGGGGGAGAAACTTTTGAAAAGAGACTTTACACTAAAGCCATTAAAAAATGAACAACTTAAACTTAGTATATTTTCACCTACGCACTTCCAAAAAATAAATAGGGTCGAAAAGATAATCGATCAACATATTCCTGGGATAACAGTGCTTTCTGGAAATAGGGGCGTCGGTAAATCTACTATTATGAATTATTATGTAAACCAATATAAAAATAAAAATAACTATCTATTTTTTAATTTCAATCTAACTAACAATAATAGTAATTTTTTTAGAGATATATTCACCTACATACAAAAGATAGACTTAGACATCAAAGAAATTGATTTAGAAATAAAACAAAAAATCGAGTCTCATATTGAATCATTAAAAGAAAAAATTTTTTATAATATAGTTCACGAAAAAATTAGCGATAAAGAATATGCTCTAACCAAAGAATTTAAAGCCCTTTCTGAATCCTCAATAAGTATTCCATTTAAGATTTTAGGGTTTAAGGCGAATATTTCTAAAAACACTTCTGACAAAAATATAGATAGATACAAAACAAAAATCATAAAAACAAAAAATTTCTATAAAGACGAAGTACAAAATGAGCTAATTGAAATCTTAAATCTTCTTGCAAATTATTATAAGATTTTTTTCATCCTAGACGAATTAGATAAAATGAATAACATAAGTTTTAATGAATTCATTTTAGAAAATAAGATACTTTTTTTAGAAAGTGATTTATCTTTTTTCATTATTATAGATAAAGAAAAATGTATAGATTTACAATACAATAATTCATTAATGACCTCTCTTGTTAGAGAATTCATTCACTTATCTAACTTAGAATGGTCTGAGTTTTTAATAATCGCTTCGAGAATGAATACTAATATTTCGGTAAATGAACTAAGAGAATATTTCTACAAGACACGGGGTAACTTTAGGGAATTAATTAACTTACAGCTTTCCAATAAAAATAATTATCTTACCTATAAACAAACCAAATTTCTGGAATGTTCTTTGTTATTTGAGTATTTTATGAACATTCCTTATATCCGTAATCTTCCCATATTAATTAAAGATTTTGTAAAAGATTTTTTACATGAGGTCCTAGATCTTTTTTTGCTCGTTGGTCCAATTAATAAAAACGAGCTTAATACAATCAGCGAAAAATATAATAATAATATTATTTTGCATTCCGTGATCACTAGATTAACATCTGAAATCATTAATCTTAAAAATTTTAAAGAAATCGTAGTCTCTGATGTAGTTTCATTAAGAGATGCGATAAAAAAATATCATACTCCTAAAGAACTATATTTCAATACATTTAATAATAAACTACACAAGTATAATATAGTTGAGTTCAATACACCCGAATTACAGGATTGGATATACTGGATCGACGCTTGGATAGATTCTATAGATTTTATTTGTATATGCAAACAGACAATAGACCCTGATGTGCAATCAATAAATTATCTTTCATATCATTGCAATGTTTTTGTTTCAAATAACTATATTGAACCAACTGTTTTTATAAATAATGATGGATTTGCATGGATCCATGAATATGGTGGTAGAGAAGATGCTCTGAAAAATCATTTAAACGAACTCGGATTGTTATATTTGGAGGTTGACTTAGGGAAGAATATTCTTAATAAAGATTTTTTTAAAAAGAAAACTAATTTAATAAATTTAGAAACAAAAATTAAAGAAAAATACGACTCGAAACTATAAGGTTCGAGTCGTATTTTTTTATTCCATTTTGAAAATTAATTATCAAATATATATCAAATTAATCTTTCAAAATAAATTAAGTAACTACTAGGATAAAGACTTTATTTAAAATATTTGTTATCCATCTAAACTTGTAGAATAAGCAGACTCCGAGAAGAATTAGACATCTGAATGCTTAATAAATTCCTCTATCTCCACTTTGACTGGATCAACATTCGAATAATATTTTGGACGATAGCCAATTAAATTAATTTTCGTAATCACATCATCTTCAACCGTAAAAGATAGAGTTTCAATACATTCTAATGTACCTGTTAATATAAGTGATGCAACTATCATTATACGTATCTTCAGCTTACTATACCCCTCATTTGTCAACTTTTCTAATAAATTAGGAATTACATTGATTTTCGCATTTGCAGGGTTAAGAATCATACTTTCAACTAAAGTAGCGTTATATCCATTCGGAATACTGCTTTCTCCAAATAAAATTCTTCTAATACGCAATATTGCTATTTGATCAGCGGATAAACTCTGGCCTAATCCACCTCCAACTGACATCTCAGACAAGAAATTATTTCGATTCTCCCCTGTACTTTTAAGATTAATCGTCAGAACTGTATTTTCCTTAGATGCTTTTATATCCACATGTTCTACCTTAACAACATCTGCTTCATTACGAATTGCAAATGGATACTTATTATAACCACGCATATCTTTTATAGCTTTTTCAATTCTATTTCCAGGGTTAAGAACCGTTATTCTATATTCACCAACCGCTACTTCTTGATACTCGTCATATTCTACTATTGTATTTCCTAACAAAAAGTTGGCTCCAGATCCTTCTATTAATTCTTTTTTAGGATCTTCTAAAACTTCAATATTCCCCATTTCTGTTCCTCTATTAACAACTCTTTTTAATAACAGTGGCTTTCCATTAAGTGTACTCTTTATAACTGGATCTTGATTTCCAAATTCTTCATTTAGTTTTTTACTTATGTAAGAATATAAATTATATACATCAATATCTCCATTTCGATCAGAGGCCTCCCCCTCTAAACCTCGAATTAAATAATCGGTAAATGCTCCATGACCTAATCGATCCCAAGCTCCTTGACTCTCTGTACATGCTGCAATAAGAACTTTTCCAGATCCTTTCACTTCAAGCCCCCTAGCCATTTCATTTTGTATCATTCTTGTTACAGCACCACTGTGACAAGTATCAAAGAAAGATAACACTGTATTCGCAAAGGTCTGATCGATTAAATCTTTCACTGTGTGCATCGGTATCATCGAGTTTCCTACCGATTGAACATCACCATCATAAGGAACAAAGTAGCCTTCGCCCTCAATAATCGCTCCATGGCCTGCCCAAAAAAGAAATAATACATCTGAATTACTAGCACCTTGGAAGAAAGAACTTAATGCGGCTTGTAAAATCGCTTTCCTCGAAATAGATCCATGAAAAATTTGAACATCTTGTTCCTCAAATAAAGAAGGAGATTCTAGAAGTAATCTTTTAATTTCCATGGCATCATTTACCGTATTCGGAAGGTGACTCACCTTTTTATATTGATCGACTGCTATAATTAATGCTTTATACAATTGGCTTCCCCTACCTCATCAATAATATCTTCTCTTTTACACAAAATGAAAACAATGTTCGTTAGCATTGTTTTTATCCTCTAACTAAATCATGCCACTTAATACAACTGCCGACTCTTTAATAAACCCTTTCCAACAATCTTCTTTCTTCGCCCATTGTGTTACGTTTTGATCACCTGCAGATTCTCTTAAGTAATTTAAAGCATTATTTGCTATTGTTCTTACAACATCATCCCATTTATTTGAAAGTGCCTGATGCTGCCAAACTTCTATTAAATCAATTTCCTCACCATATAAATAATTTAACATCGCGACTGTATAATAGATCACGTTTGCTCTATAACCTTTTAGCTTCATACTTTCCACAATTCCAGTTACAAATGCATTAATAATCTTTCTAGCAATCAGCTTTTTATAGTACTCATTATCAATACTTAGAATACTCTTGATTACTTCACCTTCATCATTTGTAATAGAACTTTGTTTCCAATATAGACTATTGAGGTCCATAAAACGTTTGAACGCTTCTTCCCCACCTTTACTAGACACATATGGGAATCCTTCCCAAGACATGAAATATTTCGCCATTTCTACTTTTGTTATGACGTTTTCTTTTGGGTACATTTTCTTAAAAGCAGTTTGTTCTTTCCCTTTTGAACGTCTACCAATATCAACCATATACTGTCCACGCGCACGTTCGAAATACCACTTAGATTCTTCTTTACGATTATCCTGTGTCGGGATCCATATATTGCGGGAAAACTTTTCAATATCAGACATAAAACGAGTATTCGCAAGTAAATCTGATTTATTAATTTTATTTTGTGTATTAGCATATTCAGATATTTTCGATATCATTTCATCTTCAAACACATGTCGATCCATTTGAGTATCATTATTTTCTATCTCTTGCGGAACATTTATGATAGTAAGCTTTGTTTGTACATAAACTCCTTCTAAATCAATATCATTTTTATATGCTTGATGTATAGACGCGGTTGTTTGTCCACCATTAACGATCTGCCAGCTTGTTAGTGTCTTGATACTAAATAAATTAGAGTCCCCGATTCTTTCAATATCCCCTGCCTTAGCAACACTTGAAATACCATTGTTATAAGCAATAAATAATTCACGCTGCCTTGCATCCTTTAGCGTATCTCTTATTCCTTTATTTGTTCCACCACGTGCTTGTAAAAAAGAACGGACATTTCGTTCAACTAGTTTCGGTCCCCATTCATCATACAATTGAGCTAGGAGCTTCGCTGGGATAACACCAATATAACAATCTATTAATCCATTCTCATTTTCATTTGGAATATGCATCATTTGTAACACTGAACCGTATTCTGATTCAAAATGTATATCGAATTCTCGTATACCTTGTTCAGCTTCCGATAATTTAAATACACGATCCATATCCCAAACATGTACATTTACGGTTTCTATGTTAGGAATAGTTAAATCAATAGGTTTATTTGAAAGATAAAATTTACTTGTAATTACATAAATATTAATCTCCTCAATCTCGCCCTTTTTATCCACAATCATTTTTGTCACATCATAATATTCCATGGAACGATCCGCTAATTGTAAAATTTGTTCGGCACTTGTATAAAAACGCTTTGCTTTATTGGCATATTCCTTCAAGAATGTCATGTTTGCAATAGGCAATTCACTTTCTTCAAAAAAAGGTTCATATTCTACTACATATAAATTCAAGGTATTTATATCTTCTTGATATAAATAGCCATTTAGTTGAACCTTGGATTCTTTCTTGCTGAAATACATAATCGCTGGCTCATCTTCAATATTTATAAACGGTAACATCTCCTGTAAAAAAGGATTATGCCTACTACCTAAAACTCTTCCCTTTTGTTCAATTGTGTCAATAAATTCATAAAAAAAATCTAATTTCCTTTTAGTTTCATTCACTCCGGATCACCCTTATTTCAAATTAAATACATCTTCTAACGAAACCTTAAAATTATTACAATGTGATAAATCTATTGAATATGAAACATTAGTAATACCTATTGGTAAATTTTCCGAAGTCAACTTTGGAAAATTCGCATTCGCATTATATGCTAACTCTTCATGTACAAAAAAATAATTTTCATCATAATCTTCGCTCATTACCCCAACCTCTAATAGTAGATCGTTAAATTTTACCGCTAATGAAGGTGCTCGCTCAATAAGTTGTTTTTCTATTGCTTCAATTATGTTTTGAAGAGACTTACCTACTGATTCATTTACTTCAACCTTTAATACATATAAAAACAATCTATCAGTAACTGGATTAAGCTCTAATTGTTTTTCATTCGAAATTTTAATTTCATCTCTTATTCTAGGTGCCACGGTTTTAATTTCTACACCACTATTTTTACTCACAAAATCTATTCGATTTTTTAATGGACCTTTCCAATCTTTAATAATCAATGGAGGCTCTTGCGGGAAATTCTCAAGCCATTTATTAATATAATAAAGCTCTCCAAATAAACCCATTTCTTCTTCAAGAGTTAATTTAGAATCCCATTTCCGCTTGAAAAAGTTATGCCAACGATCTAAAACCTCATATACTACTGTATATAATGGTAACTCTTCTTCTATTAAAATATGATCTACTAAATTTTGTAGCACTCGCTCAAAAATTTCTTCGCCTTCCTCTACAATTTGAGAAATGACTAAGAAATTTTTTTCTTTTAATGGGCCAATTTGAGAAAAATACTCTTGTCCTATATCAATACCCCGCCATTTTGGGAAAGATTGTAATTGCTCTTCATCCCAATTTTCATTCGTAATATCAACATAAATTCTTCGTTGTAGATTTAATAGATCTATCCCAATTAATATAAATGGTTTTTGAAAGTAAATAGGCTCTAAACGGTAAACATCATCTGATTCCTCATTTTTTAATTGTTCGATTAATAACTTGAATCTTTCTGAGATATTAATCATTAGAAGCACCCTTTCCAACTGTATTATTGTAAATATAGTCGCCCTTTTCTCCAACTCGTTCTCCAGATTTAATACCTGTAACTGATACTACATCTGGGAATGAAAATGCTAAACCAATTGGAACAAGATTTTCATTAAAATCAATATTTAATGTTTTAAATGATTTAACTTGAGGATGCAATGGATAAATTAAAATAAGTGGATTTTCATTTTCTCTTAACTTTCTATTCTTTTTTTTATCTATAGTCTTATGTTCAATATCAATAAACTCTTGATTTGCTGCAACAATGGCTCCTAAGTCTACAGTACCAATCCCTTTACTCTTTGCATAATTAACACTACGAATAACTGCACTTTCTATTGATATCTTTCCTAAATTGACCTTCCATGGGGTAATACCATAATCGATTGTCTTCTGACTTCTTAATGTAGCCTCTGTTATATCTACAACAGCTACATTGAATTTCTCTAACAATTTTTCCTTATTCATTTTGCCAATATAATCAGCAATTTTTTTGCTATTAACAATTCTTGCTGAAGAAATCGTTTTGTAATTCTTCAAAAAGCTTATAATAAATTGACTAGGAACATCTTTCGCAATATGGTACTTAGTATCTTTTCTATATAGTTTAAAATCTTGTTCTATATTATTAATAAACTGAAATGTAGCTTCCATATTATTCATATAGAACTCTTTATTTTTTTCAAAACTACGTGTTTGCTGCATTGTTCCTGTATAATCAATAAGCGATTCAGCTGTTCCCATTTTTGCTGGGCTTGTAACCTTCATTGTCTTATGTTTTAACATCTTTATCGCATACTCTTCAGGCGTCGCACCATCTTTTGCTAACTTTTCGAATTCTTCCCTTAATTCCCTCATGACTCTAGCAAGATATTCAAAGTTTTTAGCAATTTCATTACTCGTATAAATACGACATAAATCCATATACCCATTACGAAAACCAAACCAACGCCCCATTTGCATTAATGTATCATACATAGAACTACCACGATAATAGTAAGAAATAGTTAAACCTTCCAATGTCAAACCGCGTGATAATTTATTGCCTCCGATTGCAATTACATATAATCCATTTTCTTTATATTTATCATACTCAAGGACTTCTTCACTTTCTCCGTTAATCTCCATTACTTCAATTTTTCTTGCTACATCTTTAATTTCTTTATAAATCTCACCCCAAGTAAACACTTGAAATTCGTTATAACACTCGAAATTATTTTGAATTTCCAAAAAATCATTTTCATAAAGGTATTTTATTTTATTTATATATTCACTTTTTGAATTATATATTAGGTCATTTGATAATTTTTTATAGAAGTCTTTAATAACACCACACATAGAATTTTGAACATCTGTAAGTCTTGATGTGTGAATTAACATTGAATTATGATTACCACGCTGACCTCTTAGGTTTCTAATTGCTGTAGAAAGTAAAAAGGCTAACATAGATTCCTGCATAGATTTAGGAACCTCAGTAAAGAATCCTGCATCCTCTTTTGTTCTAAGTTTGTCTAATATAGAAATATCATCTAAACTTAAATGTCTAATAAACATTGGCTTATTGTCATCCGTATAACCTGTTGTATTGAAATATTCTGCTGGGCCACAATACGCCTCTGGTTTAGGTAATCCAATTGCAAAATCCTTAGGATATAGATCTTTACCAACTTCAGCGTGATCGGCATCCGCTTTAATTAGTAAATTAGCGAATGGTGTGGCTGTATACCCAACATAAGATTTTTTATTAAACAAACTTAGTAGTTGTCTAATCAACTGATTAATCTTACTAGGATCATCCACCTTATTCCCCGAAGCATCAACACTAGCCTGATCTGCTTCATCATCTACTATTAGCACTGGTGGTTGCATACCTGAATGATTAATACTACGTTGTAATAGTTCAATTAATTTAGGGAGTACATCTTTTTGTTTCTTTACCACAAGTAATATTGGTTTATCTAAATTTTTAATACCAATTGCATTATTAGTAGAGATATCATCTTGCACTGTAGTCCAAGTCTCAATTTGTGTACCATCATTTCTAATAACTGCTACCCCTTTTTTCTCTCCAGTAATTGTATCTACTGTTCCAACCACTTCACGTTCTAAGCGCAATTGTGTTTGAGAACGCAAGTCATTATGCATACCAGCTAAAACAATTACTAGTTTATATCCAACATCAAAAGCCTTATTAATTAGGCCTGTAAAATTTGCTGTTTTTCCAGATTGTACATACCCTAAAACTAAACCTCTTTTATCGAAGTCTTCTTTACCTTTCGGATTACCAAGGCTTTTCAAAATATCATTTGTTGTTGAATCAATAGTTTCAACTGTATCTTGGGACCATTCTTTAATTTCTTTTAAATATCTTTCATAACGCGGCCAAAAATAAGAATAGTTAGGATGTGCTTCTTTAAACCACGGATGATTATCTTTACTTCTCATCACGCTTGCTTTCTGAACATTTATTGAAGCATATTTTGAATAGACTTCTAAAGATATACTTTCTAACATATCCGCATCCAAACCCATATATGATTTGATAATCTTCTTTCTAGCCGTTTCCATAGCTAGTTCTAATGGTCTATCTATACCAGTATTCTTAAAAGCAATGTATAAATTTTCTACAATGCCTAGATATTCATCACGTATTACTTGATACATCTATATCCACTTCTTTCTCAATAATTGTTCTAATTGTATAAATCTCTATACCTTCAAATCCCGCCATCATAGAAATTGTTTCCGCAACCTTTTCAGCATCTAATTGGATACCTGTACTAAATAAGATTTCAGCATAATCAATGATTAATTTTTTTGATTTTTCATCAATCTGCTGCACTTCTTTTTTTACCATATTAGCGGTTTTCAAGAGATTATTAGGCGAACCCAGTTCAATCAATTTAAGATATACGTTTAACTTTCTTCTCACATCATCATTAACTGTTTTTAAAATATCGGTTAATACCGGATGTGTTCGATTTAAAATATAAACACTGTTCACATCATCACTAGCTAGTTCCCATGTATTTAAAGTACCCTTTATTTTCTCACCTGTTCGAGTAGCCTTTGTACGATATAACATTATTTCCTTTGATAGCTGTCGATAATATTTTGCTATTGCCATTAAATCTTCTTTAGCTTCATCCGGAATAGAAACAACAGACTTTTTCACATCGATCTTCCAATCATCGTCAGCTTCATTTGAAAATTCTACTTTTATCCTAACTAGTTCTGACGGCACCTCCTTCGAAAACATACCAAACCAGTCTCCAAAACTAACCAATCGATTTTCTCGATATATATAAAATCCTTGTTGATCACGCCAACCTTTTACACCACCAGCATACTTATAATCTACTTGATTAAATGTAGATGGATGTGGCAAAACATATGGGGTAATTTTGACTAACTTTTTATTTACCCTTATTACTTGCTCTTCTCCTTCAATTCTTCTCTGGTTTCCTTCTAAAAATGGATTCCAAGGATATAAGCTATTTCCATTTATAGTGATTAACAATCCCTGCTCTAGCTTTATATGAAAAACCATTTCTAAATATTTATGTATACGCTTTATTTTTGAATAATAGCTCTCTTTCTTCAATATTTTATGTGTCCCAAATCCACAAAATCTATCTAATCTATCTATAAAAATAACAGTACCATTCTCTTCCTTTATATGGCCCACCTTATCCTTAACTTCAGCGGGAATTGATTTGAATAAGAGCCATTCATTTTCGTCACTAACATAGTCTAAATCCCAACAACGCTCTGAAACTATTCCATCTTTTTTGGTAATAATACATAATCTTTTCCCTAAGGAAAAAGATGCTGTTTTTAATCCCATCCCAAATCTCCCTAGTTCCTCTTTCCCCCTCTTATCCCTAGGATCCTTTGAACCAATCGTCATCGCTTTTTGTAATTCTTCATCTGTCATACCAATTCCATTGTCTTCTATTCTGATATACCCATTTCCCATATCATATTCAAATTCAAGATGAACATATGTAGCTTTTGCATCAATGCTGTTATCAACAATATCAGCAATTGCTGTTCTTGCATTATAACCAATACTTCTCAAAGCCTGAATTACAGGAGTTGCAGAAGGTTCTGTATAAATTGTATCCATAATAACCACCCATTTTTTTACTCTTACATTATTCTAGCAAATTCGTAAAAAAAAAACAGCAATTCATTCACAAATGAATTGCTGTTTTTATCCTATTCGAAATCATCCTTTAAATATTGATTAGGCTCTTCTCCTAAGTAATGCAACATTTTCTCAGCTATCGCTCTAGCCATCAAAGGCGGTACCGCATTACCAATCTGTTGATATTGTCTATCTTTAGATCCCTTAAAGATGTAATTATCCTTAAAAGATTGCAATCTAGCTGCTTCCCTTATACTTAATGCCATAGCTTTCGTCGGATGTTGCCACATTGACTTTCGAACATTAATAACTGTTGGTGACGGGGTATCATAATTTAATCTCAAATATACCGTATTTTGTGTTCTAGATGCATCCGTATATGACACGTCCTTAAGCTCAGATGAGAGGCTATGGAAGTTTTTACCATCAGTTCTCTTTATCTCTTCAAAACGTTGCTGACTTAATGGCTCACTGTCTGTATTTATATGATTATAAATTACATTATCGTTCATACCTGAACGATAATAATGCTGCATTACAGTTTTATTCAGCTCAATATTATAGTCAATCTTGTGGGATTCAGTGCTTTTAGCAGGAGTAATACCTTCTAGATCGCCAATTGCATCTCTCACAGTAAAATCTATTTGAGTATATCTCTCAGGAAATTTAATTTCCTTATACTGTGTAGCACCTGATTTTATTCCTAAAATCATAAATCTTTGACGTTTTTGCGGAACAAAATAGTCATTTGAATAAACTGTCCCTTTCTCTACTTCATACCCTAAATGCTTAAAAAACTTTTCTAAATATACAACAATATTATAGGACTTTACTTTAACAATAACCTTTAATGTTTGATCAACCAATACGAGTGGATCTCCTAATTTTACAATACGCTCTTCTTCAAGTTCTCTCAAATATCTTAATAGTTGATTAATCTCAACAAATCCCTGTAAGCTCGCTAATGTTTCTTCATTACTCGTATTATTACCTTGAGTCAGTTTCTTAAATGACTCGACAGTTTCATTAACTATATTCACCAGACATTCTTCATCTTCTAATTCACCAAACTTATATTCAGAAAGGGATTTTATAATTTTTTGAATCTCTTTTAATTCTTTCTTCTCTTTAAGGCCAATTGGATTATAAAGCTTTTTCCTCTTCAATTTGCGGACTACACTTCTAATTCTTGAAAGCTCCATTTCACTTGTAATAAATGGTTGCACACATGTAACATTTAAAATTTGGTTAAGTAAATTTTCATATTCTACTTTATCAGTTTCAAGTAGAATTAATTCATCTTCTTGCCAAAAAGGTTCTTCATCACCGCTTATATCACTTAAATGTTGTTCAGAACTATATATACAAATTGAATCTTCTACATATTCTGTGACAAAAAACTTATGAGTAGGGGAACTCATCGTTTTAACGTTCTCCATTAAAAAAGCCACCGGTCTAACCGTATCTATAGCACGTGCATATTCTTTTACAAGTTGATTATTACCTGAAATCAAATAATTTTTTTGTCTATTAGCATTCGAAAAACCTTGACAGGGTGGTCCACCAATTACTACCGTTTCTGATGGATCAATTCCTTTTCGCATCATAAACTCATGAAAATTAATGCTACTTATATCACTTATTTCACTATTTTTTGGTTTTATTATTATCTCTTTATTATTTTGGTGATTACATATATAAGTCTCAACAGCTTCCTTATTAATTTCTACAGCTCCAACTATTTCAAATCTTCCTGTTTGCTCAAAACCATTACTTAACCCGCCAGCGCCTGCAAATAAATCAATTATTTTATACTTTTTTCCTAAATTTTCATCCATATTATTTTTCACTTTACATTCATACCTCTCAAGAACATACATTCTACTTTTCCTTCTATACAGCAGCATACCATTCAATGGGTGTAAAAATCAATAACTGGAAGGAATTATTTTTAAATATCAGCTCAAAAAAACTTCTTATATTATGTACGAAATGCACTTCAGTTATTATGTTTACAATAAGTAAATATCATAACATGACAAGACTCCTTTTAAAAATACTTGAAGGCTAAATAAACATAATCAAATTTATATATAACATTAATTACCAATCACAATCCCCTATATCTAAAAACATATTAAATATCCTCCACATTTTTCAGCCCTCCCCTCTCATATCCCTTACTTTCTCCTCCAAAAACCCCCTCGTCTCCCCACTCCCCTTATAAAAACTCTCCCAACCCCGCTCCCTCAAAATCCCCTTCCAACTCTCACTCTCCACCATCCTCTTAATAACACCATCCCAATAAGCAACCTCTTCCTCCGTCATATCTTTCGGGCCCATAATTCCTTTCCAGTGTCGGAATATGACGTTGATTCCTTGTTCTTTCCATGTCGGGATTTCTGGTAGTCGGTCTAGCCTTTTTGGTGCGGATACGGCTAGTATTTTTATTTTGCCGGCTTTGTATTGTTTTTCGGCTTCGGATAGGGTCATGGTTGCGGCGCTGATTTGTTTGTTCGTTAGGGCGTTTATGATTTTTTCTTTGTTTTCGTAGACGAAGAATTGTAGTTCGGCTGGGTTTATGCCGAATGCTTTGCTTACTTGTACGAAGGATAGGTGATCGTCGTTTCCTAGGCCGGGGGCAACTCCGATTTTGAAGTTTTTCTTGTTTTGTTTTAGTTGTTCCATTAGTTGATTTGCATTTTCTATGTTTGATTCTTTTGATACGACAACAACTTCCCAGTCCGATGCAAGTAGCGCAAGCGGCGTGAAGTCTTTATATGTTAGTTTACTGTGGCCTAGTAGGTTGTTCGTTATGAGTAAGCTTGAGTTAATCGCGAGTACGTGACCACCTTTTTGTTTCGTATATTTCCATCCGACATCACCGCTGCCACCTACTTTGTTTGTGACTGTGATTGGTTTTGTGAAGATTTTTTCTTCTGTTAGCGTTTTTTTCATCGCCCGTGCTGTTAAGTCCCATCCTGCTCCTTGAACGTTTGGAGCAACGATTTCTACTTTGTCGATGTTCACTGTATTCGTATGGGATTTTTCCGAGGAACAACCTGCTATTACTCCTGTCATGATCCATATACATAGTAATAATCGTTTTTTCATAGTCCTCTTCCTATTCGGTACTTTCGTTCTGGTCGTCCGATAATGCCGTATGTGTACTCTACTGTGCATTCGTTTGTCGCTACTAAGTATTCTAAATATCTTCTTGCGGTTGTTCGGGAGGCCCCCATTTGTTCTCCCATTTCTTCTATTGTAATGCCCTCTTCGAATCCTTTTATAATCCCCTTCACTTTTTGCAGCGTTAACGGATCCACACCAGTCGGTAAGTTTTTTATGTCTTGTGTTTGCGAAGTCCCGAAGAAATTATCGATGAGTGCTTGATTTACTTCATTGTTACTATGTAATAGTTGCTTTTTTCTTTTATAGTCTTCAATTGTGCGAACGAATTTTTCTAACGTGACCGGTTTTATAAGGTAGTTACTTACGCCGTTTCGAATTGCTTTTTCTAACATATGATTTTCATTTGCGGCAGTAACCATAATAACGTCAACGCTTGGAAAGTCGGCATGGATTTGTGGTAATAAGTCGGTTCCGATTCCATCTGGTAAGTAATTATCTAATAGAAGCAAATCGATTTCTTCCTTTTGTAATAGTTCCATCGTTTCTTTCGCGTTCAATGCTTTTCCAATCACTTTTACATCCTTTATTTTTAATAAAAATTCCTCTTGAATTTGTGCGACGCGGAAATCATCTTCTGCAATTGCAACCTTCAACATATGTCCATCCCCCTGTTTGTCATGTACTTTCTTTCAATGTTTTCGGAAGGTAAATTGTAAAAATAGCTCCCCCATTTTTCTCGTTTTGAATTTCAATTGTTCCCCCTAGCAGATCTACCATTTCTTTCACGTTTGCTAGTCCGTAACCACGATCATTTCCTTTCGTTGAAAATCCTTTTTGAAAAATGGTCGTAATTTTTTCTACCGGTATCCCTAGCCCGCTATCTATCACTTCAAACACAATATCGTGCCCAATATCCGTAACAAAGAAGGAAACACTCTTTTCCTCTCGTTCATTCACCGCATCAAATGCATTGTCGATTATGTTTCCAAGGATCGTAATGAGGTGCGACACCTTTATATGGTCTGGTAACGGATGCAGCGCACTATCTCCTTCAATATGAAAATCGATTTTCTTCTCAGATGCTGTTCCGATTTTCCCTAATAAAATAGCTTGTACTTTCGCATCATGAATTTGATGAAATAAAATATGGTTTTGACTTTGATGAATATTAGATTCTTGCTGGATAAATTCAATCGCCTCTTTGTAATGTCCTAACTGAAGTAATCCTGATAAAACGAAAAGCTTATTTGTAAATTCATGTGTTTGAGCGCGTAAGTCCTCAGAATACTTTCTTACCTCAGATATTGTGTTCACAAGGTTTTGCAGTTCTGTTTTATCTCTAAAACTACATACAACTCCTACCGTACTGTTATTTTCGAGTATCGGCGTCATATTTAAAATAAACACCTTATCTTGAAACGCGATTTCTTGATCGTTTTCTTGCACTCTCTCCATATTAAATTCCGGTAAAACCTTTGAAATGTGTTGCTGCATATAATCATCATTTACATGTAGCATCTCTTCTGCCGACGTATTCATCATCGTAATAAAACCATTTTGATCAATAGCTATAATTCCTTCTTTTATAGATAGTAATATCGCACTTCTTTCACGGTATAACGCTGCAATTTCATTCGGCTCTAAACCGAGTGTGTCTTTACGAATGCTACGCGCTAAAAGAATACCACCAATGATTCCAGCTAGTAATACACCTAAGGAAAAGAGGATAATTTCTTTCGTTCTGCTTAATATGTTAGATTCGATACCTTTTATTGAAAACTCTACTGTTACAACGCCTACTACTTGATCGTAGTCTTCGTTATGAACAATAATAGGTGCCTTTGCCATTAAGGCTGGACCACTTACACCATTTCCTTCAAGCGTATAGTACCCTCCAAAAGTGAGTGCTTCATAGTTATATGGATTGTTACTCTTTGTGCCAATTAACTCCGAATTAGAATGGGAATACATAACCCCAGAGCGATCTTCTACAATGACAGTATCTGCACCAGCTTGCTCACGAACTTGTTCCGCAATGGATTGAATGGTACTTTTATGCTCGTTATTTTGAAAAGCTTCTTTTATAGCTGGCATAAAAGAAAGCGACTTCGCTGTTTGTAGTGCTAGCTGCTCCACTTGGCGCTTCGTATCAACGGATTGAATGTAAACAAATATTCCTGCTAATAGGAGAACAACAAATAAAATTAACGTAATAATTAAGCTTACTATTTTCGTTTGTAATGATACTTTGCGTGATTTCTTCATACTTCATATCCTTTGATAAAATATTCAAAACTATCAATCTCCTTTTTCTATTATTATGGCAAAACGAATAATGAAGCAACTATTAAAACTCTCCATGTACATAAAGTACAAAAAGAATAAAATTGTCATAATATTGAGATTTTATTCTATAGATAGTACAATTCAACTATAATGAACACGCTTTCATAATTATCATTTTATTTATAAGCAAGAGGAGGAATGATTATGGCTCAAGCAAAATCTAATCGAGTCGCCGGCAATATTTTCAAAGGTTCAGTCGGCAATTTAATTGAATGGTACGACTGGTACGTTTACTCTGCTTTCGCTGTTTACTTCTCAGCAGAGTTCTTTCCTAAAGGAGATCCAACGAGCCAGTTACTGAACACAGCGGCTATTTTCGCAGTTGGATTTTTAATGCGCCCTATCGGAAGTTTATTAATGGGACGCTATGCAGATCGGCACGGACGCCGAGCAGCATTAACGCTTTCGATTACGGTTATGGCCGGTGGTTCTTTAATTATCGCCTGTACACCTAGTTACGAAAGCATTGGGATTATGGCGCCAATTATTTTAGTTCTTGCCCGTTTACTACAAGGATTATCACTTGGCGGAGAGTACGGAACTTCTGCCACATATTTATCTGAAATGGCTAGTAGTGGTCGCCGGGGCTTTTATTCAAGTTTCCAATATGTAACGCTCGTTGCTGGGCAAATGGTTGCGTTAGGCGTTCAAATTGTTCTTCAGCAATTGCTAAGCGAACCCGATATGAAAGCTTGGGGCTGGCGCATTCCGTTCATTATTGGAGCGATGGGCGCAGTAGCTGTATTATGGCTTCGCCGCACGATGGATGAATCGGAGCAGTTCGCAAACATAAAATCACAAAAACGCGAAAGCGCAGGAACCGTTCGCACGCTTATGAAACACCCGAAAGCAGTATTAACAGTAGTTGGCCTAACACTCGGAGGCACTGTCGCATTCTATACGTACACAACATATTTACAAAAGTTCATGGTAAACACAGTCGGTCTTCCGAAAGAAGTTGTAAGCTGGATTAACTTTGTCGCACTACTTATTTTCGTCGTACTTCAACCGATTGCAGGGCTATTATCCGATAAAATTGGACGCCGCCCACTATTAATGGCATTCGGTATTCTCGGAACATTGCTAACAGCACCGATCTTCTTCTTCATGGAAAAAACGACAGAACCAATCGTAGCATTTTTACTCATGATGGTCGGTCTCATTATCGTTACTGGTTACACTTCCATTAATGCAATTGTAAAAGCAGAACTCTTCCCAACCGAAATTCGCGCACTAGGCGTAGGTTTACCATATGCACTAACAGTTGCGATATTCGGCGGAACAGCTGAGTTCATCGCATTGTGGCTAAAAAGTATCGGTATGGAATCACTATTCTACTTCTATGTAGCTGGGTGTATCGCGATCAGCTTTATTACGTATTGGCGTATGGATGAGTCATCGAAGACTTCGCAGATTGAGGCGGAGCTTGGTGGTGGGGATAAACTAGTTAATAGTAAATCTAGTTAAAATTATGTATTCTCTGTTCTTCGTTTACCTGAACTCGATTTGCTTTATCTAAAAAAGCATAATTCATTAAGATATAATTTAAAAACCTCTACTTATATGTAGGGTTTTTTTGAATTGTATAACGGAAAAAATAATCAAATTCACTTCTCTTCTATTCGATTATGACATGTATTATTTAGTTCATTAACCATCTATGAAAGCGCATACATAAAGTTTAACATGTTTAATATATTAAAAAAAGTCTATATTTTTGTAAATAAAACAAATAATATAAGAATATACAGAAAAATACATTATTTACAATAGGATGGGGGAATCGTTATGAAACTAAAAAAGGCATTTATTGGGGTAACATCTACATTTTGTACATTTTCTATGTTAGCAGTAGCACCTGCTAGTTCTTATGCGGAAGAGTTAGAAAATGAATTAATTGAACAAGAGGTACAAATAATATCACCTAATATAACTCAATATACATGTTATCCTGCTATACAGTGCGGAAAACCAGGCACGACTTATACTAGACAAATAGCAGATATGACAAATGTATACTTAATGAATGGAGCATTAATTGGGCTTTCTGGATTTTTAGGAGGTAACCTTGTCGCGGCGGGTAGTTTTATTGCAGGAACATATTATTCAGTTGCTTCTGCATATTGGAAACCAATGTCTATGATAATTACATATAGCTCTGGGACTCCTGGTGGCGTCTCTAAAGTGGTAATGTATTCCCAAAAGAACTTTAAAGGCAAATCACAAACAAAATATCGTTAATCTCTAGTAAGGAGATGATCATCTATGAAAAACTTAATTTTAGGGGTTTCGTACTTTCTTTTACATTGTTTCATTGTTTTCCCAATTTATTATGCATACCCAAGCTATTTTGATACACCAAACAAACTCATATACTACTATATCCCTTTATCATTATTATGTTTTTTATTAACATTAGGTATAGGAAAATTATATGATAAGAAATTCAAATAAGATGACACCTAAAAGGTGTCATCTTATTTTTTACCCCTTTATTTTATTTTGATATACGAATAAAGATTACTTTACGCTATAATTCTAAATAAAATTTATTAGTATAAAAACTCCCCACCCCTTACTAACAAAACAAAAAAGCACCAGGTCCCCCCGATGCTTCCCCCACTCTAAAACAAATGACAAGCCACCTCATGCCCCTTCGCAATCTCCACCATCTTTGGTACTTCCTGTGCGCATTTTTCAGTCGCGAATTTGCAGCGCGTTCTGAATTTGCAACCGGATGGTGAGTTGAGTGGGCTTGGTACTTCTCCATCTAGGATGATTCGTTCCTTTCCTATGTTTGTTGGATCTGGTTCTGGCATGGATGAGAGTAGTGCTTGTGTGTATGGATGTGCCGGTTTTGTGTATAGGTCTTCGCTGTCGGCAATTTCTACTATGTTTCCTAAGTACATGACTCCGATTCTATCTGATATGTGCCTTACCATGGATAGGTCATGGGCGATGAATAAGTATGTGACTCCTGTTTCTTCTTGAATATCCTGCAGCATGTTTACGACTTGTGCTTGGACGGAAACATCTAGTGCTGAGATTGGTTCGTCACATAGTATAAAGTCTGGTTTTACAGATAATGCGCGCGCGATGCTAATGCGCTGGCGCTGGCCTCCACTAAATTCGTGCGGATAGCGATATAAGTGTTCTTCTTTTAATCCTACCTTTTTCAGAAGGTCTAAAATGATTTCTTTTTGTTCTTCTTTTTCGTAGGAACCGTGAATGTTCATCGGTTCGCTAATAATTTGGAATACGTTCATTGCCGGGTTTAATGATGCGTATGGATCTTGGAAAATGATTTGCATTCGTTTTCGATATTCTTTTAGTTCACTTTCCTTTAAACTTGCGATATCTTTTCCGTCAAATAAAACGTTACCTGAAGTGACATCGTGTAAGCGAATGATACTTCTTCCTGTCGTTGATTTTCCGCAGCCAGATTCTCCTACTAACCCGAATGTTTCACCCTTTTTAATAGTGAAGCTTAAATCATCGACTGCTTTTAATTGCTCCGTTTTTCTGCCAAATAGTCCCTTTTTAATAGGAAAGTATTTTTTTAAGTTCCGAACTTCAATTAAGTTTTCTTCATGCATGAAAATCACCTACCGCCCTATCGTTTAACCAGCACATGGAACGTCTTTCATTTCCGACTTCAAAATATGGCGGACGTTCTTTTTCACAAATGTCCATCGCATGCGGGCAACGCTCTGCGAACGGGCAACCTTGTGGTGGGTTTAATAAGTTTGGCGTTACACCTTGAATGGGAGAAAGTCTTTCTTTTACGCCGTTTGCGATTTTTGGCAGAGAGTTTAATAACCCTTTCGTATATGGATGATTCGGCGATTGGAAAATATCAAGTACAGGTCCTTCTTCCATAATAAGTCCGCCATACATAACGATAACGCGTGTACAGTTTTGTGCGACTATTCCTAAGTCATGCGTAATAAGAAGTAACGCCATATTCGTTTCGTTTTTTAAGTTTTTCATTAAATCTAGTATTTGTGCTTGTATCGTTACATCAAGTGCTGTCGTCGGTTCGTCAGCAATAAGAAGGTCTGGGTTACAAGACATCGCCATTGCGATCATAACTCGCTGCTTCATTCCGCCGCTTAGTTCATGCGGATATTGTTTCACCCTTTCTTCTGGTGAAGAAAGACCGACTTGTTTTAACAAGTTGACCGCGATTTGCTCTGCTTCTTTCTTTTTCACTTTTTGATGACGTATAATTACTTCCATCATTTGTTTCCCAATTTTCACGACCGGATTTAGCGCTGACATTGGGTCTTGAGAGATAAGTGAAATTTGATTTCCTCTAATAGAACGTAATTCTTTCTCAGATTTAGAAAGGATATTTTCATTATGAAAAAGAATTTCCCCTTCTTTCACTTTCCCTGGTGATGTAACGAGAGACATAACAGACTTCGCCATCACACTCTTTCCGCTTCCAGACTCCCCAACGATACCAACTACTTCTCCTTTATTTAAACGAAATGTAACGCCGCGAACTGCTTCTACTTCTCCGCTTTCTATGAAAAAAGAAGTCTTTAAATTCTTCACTTCTAATAGTTTTTCAGACACGCTTCTCACTCCTTTCACGTAACACTTTAGTTTTCATTTCCAGCTCCTTTTGGCGCGAAAGCTTTCTTCAATGCTTCACCAATTACGTTAAAACTAAGTACCGTTAAAAGGATAAGGAATCCTGGGAAGAGTGTTAAATACCAAGCTTCGCCAATATATCCTTGCGCATTGTTTAGCATGCTACCCCAAGAAGAATCTGGCTCTCTAATACCTAAACCTAAAAAGCTAAGTGATGATTCCATTAAAATCGATGTCGCAATTGTTAATGTCGCAGCGATAATAATGGTTGATAAAATGTTCGGAATGATATGTCTTACAATAATCATAAGTGATTTTTGTCCTGATACTTTTGCGTATAAAACGTACTCACGCTCTTTTACAGATAACGTTTCTGCCCTTACAATACGGGCGGTGTCCATCCATGTTAGTAATCCGATAATAAGAACTAACGTCGTAATTCCTGGTTTTAAATACGCATTTAATAGTAGCATTAAAAAGAATGATGGAATTGACATCATTACTTCAACAACTCGCATTAAAAAGTTGTCTAACTTTCCGCCAAAATATCCGCTAATTGTTCCAATTGCAGTACCGATTGTAATAGAAACAACCATCGCAAGGAAACCGACCGCAAGTGAAACTCGTCCGCCATATAACGCTCTCGTTAAGTAATCCCTTCCGTAATCATCCGTTCCGAAAGGATGACTCATACTTGGTTCTTGTAAGCGATCTGGAATCGACATTTTGCTAGGATCGTACGGCGATACGAATGCGAAAATTGATGCGACCGTTAAAACCGCAAGTATAATAACTCCCATTGCAACAAACTTATTTTTCGTAAAGCTATGTTTTATCGTTTGAAATCTCCTATTATTCATTCCAAATCACCCCCTCATTCGAATGCGCGGATCTACTACGCCATATAAAATATCAGCAATTAAGTTACCGAGAATTAACATGAATGATGATAGTAATGTAATCGCCATAATAATTGGATAATCAAATCTAAAAATAGCATTTACCCCAAGTGAACCAAGACCCGGCCATGAAAATACTGTTTCCGTAATAAATGCTCCGCCTACTAAACTTGGAATCGATAATCCGAAAATTGTAATGATTGGTATTAATACATTTCGAAGTACGTGATTAAATAAAACCGTTTTCTTTGAAGCACCGTACGCATATTGAATTTGTACATATTCTTCTTCTAATTGCTGAATTGTACTTGAGCGAATATATCTCATATAAACAGAAACGTTTTGGAACGCAAGCACCATGCAAGGTAAAATGCCGTGCTGCACAATATCCCAAACAGAATCTTTACCAACGGTGCGCATCCCCATACTCGGAAGTAGGTTCAATTTTAAAGAGAATAAGTAGACTAATAGTAGTGCAAACCAGAAAACCGGCATAGAAATACCAACGTATGAAATAAAGTTTACAATGCGGTCAAAGAATGAATTCTTTTTCACACCTGTAAATAGTCCAAGTGGTATTGCGATTACGAATGAGACGAGTAAAGATGATCCCATTAACCCAATTGTTGCGGGTAATCTTTCTGCGATAAGATCTAAAACAGGACGATGATTTTGAAGTGAGTAACCAAAGTTCCCTGTTAAAATATTTTTTAACCATAAAATATACTGCACGTAAATTGGTTGATCTAGTCCTAAACTTTTACGAATACGCTCCACATCAATTGGACTCATGTTTGGCGTGACAAAGTTTCGAACAGGATCCCCCGGTGCTAGTTTTATTAATAGAAAAGAAATAATAGAAATAACAAATAAAAGCGGAATTGCATTTAAAAGCCTCTTCGCAATTACTTTATACACAAACTTCCCCCCTCAAGCTAAAGAAGCTGATTTCCACCAGCTTCTTTATTGTTTCTTATTTCACTTCATAAATCTTAGATAAATCTTCAAACATTGTGACAGGAATTGCTTTTGCTTCTTTCAATCCATCAAACTTTTTATCTACTGCAATAACTGCTTTCGGATACGCAATTGGTAGATAAGGTACGTCTTCTCTAGCTGTTTCTTGAATTTTATGGTATAGCTCTGCACGTTTTGTTTTATCTGTTTCAACTGCAGCTTCTTCCCATAACTTATCGAAATCAGCGTTTTTATAACGTGCATAGTTGTATTCAGCATTGCTTAAGAATAAGCTCTTATATGAATCTGGCTCAGGTCCCATTATGTAACCACCAAATGTAATGTCATATTCTTTATTCTCTTTATCTAAGCCTTTTTCACTTGCTGCACTAGCATCTAATGCATTTAGTTCAACTTCTAAGCCAACTTCTTTTAATTTTTGTTGTGTATAAAGTGCTAAGCTTTCCATGATTTTATTATTCGTTACATACATCACACGTACTTTTTCTTTATCTTTTACGCCAGCTTTTGCTAATAAATCTTTCGCTTCTTTTTTATCATACTTATAGTCTTTAATATCTTTCGCATAATACATAGCGTCTGGCGTTAAGATTGAATTTGCTGGTTCTGCAAATTCACCCGAAACGAATGCTGAGTTAATCATTTCTTTTTTATCTAACGCATGCGCAATTGCTTGGCGCACTTCTTTTTTCTTCATAAGATCAGTATTCATGTTATAAGATAAGTAGAATAATCTACCTTCAGGGAATGTCACCATTGAGAAGTTCCCAGTACTATCTAGTTTTTTAAAGTCTTGCGGCTCAATCATTTTCATGTTGATTTGACCATTTTGCAGTGAAACATTTGCTGTATTACGGTCTTTTACAACGCGGTATACGATAGAGTCTAATTTAGCTTTCCCACCTACATAATCATCAAATCGATCTAATGCAACATACTCATCTGATTTATACTCTTTAAACTTAAACGGTCCTGAACCTACAGGCTGTAAGTTTTTCTTACTCTTCGCTAAATCTGCTTCCCCTTCAAATACATGTTTCGGAATTGGGAAGAAATCATTCATCACACCTTCGAAAGATGCGCTTACTTGTGGTAAAACGAATTGAGTTGTTAACTCATCTACCTTTTTCACCTCAAGCGGCTTTCCTTTAAAAATAAAGTTTTCACGACTTGAGCTATTTTGCTTCTCATCCAAAATAGATTGGAATGTAAATGCTATATCGTCTGATGTAATTTTCTTACCATCATGCCATTTCAAATTATCTTTTAATTTCAATGTCCACGTTAATTGATCTTCTGAAGGCGTAAAGCTCTCAGCAAGAACAAACTTTTTCTTACCGTCTTCCATATGATATAGCGGCGCATATAAAGCTTGCTGCACAGTTAATGACACACGATCATTCGCATAAAGCGGATTCATCGTATCTGGATTATCGCTAACACCAATCGTTAACGTTCCTCCATCTTTCGGAGTCCCTGATTTACTAGTGCCCGCTTGCTTCGAATCTTTTTCCCCTGAACAAGCAGCTAATGCAATAAATAATAGTAGGACAAATGGTAATACAAACAACTTCTTCTTCATATTTCGACCCCTCTCGACTATTTACACCTATAAGAAAACTCGGAATTAATACCGAGTTTTCTTATAGGTTTTAAATTACCACTACCCGTATGTATTGTCAAACTTTTTCCCAAAGATAGAAAGTTTTTAATTTATTCATGCATTCTTGCGATAAAGTGAAACTTTAATCAGTGGGGGGGGTTGTCCATCCCCCACTGATTATTAGTTAAACCAATCAGGCTTTTACGGGCAGCCCGACTCCCACCTAACTCCTTCGCATTCGCCGAGTTTTGAGGTGGGAGTCTTACTGCCCGTTAATGCGGGATAAACTATATTTATGCGGAGGAGAAAATAAAAAGACCACGAATAAGTAGCCTCATAAAATGAGTTAAAAAACTATCAACTTACAGAAAACCCCTCTAAAATGATTGTTTTATATGATCGAAAATGTAGAATGAAATTAAAGACAAAAAACACATTTAGGAGGTTATCATGACATTTGATGAATTGAAAAAAAACAAACCAACAACCTCATGGTTTGAGTATGATGAAGATGGGGAATTTTTTACTGAAGAAAATATAAGTGCAACAAATACAGTTCTTGACACTTACATTAACAATTTACAGCAATTAGGAGAGAATCCAACCGAAGTCGAAGTTATGAAATTAAATGAACTAAATATCGAACATGACTACTTTATCGAAACAATGGAAAGAGAAGATCTCTATGAATTTATCGATGTAGCTGCACGAATAGCTGGCTTAGAATCTGAGGAAGATATAACAGAGGAATGGCGGGAGTGGTAACAAAGGCTGCATTTACTCCTTCATAAAAATTCATCCCTTATTCTCCGATTGGAAAATAAAGGACAAACAGAGACAACTTCAATAGAATCAAATACTGATATTTTTCTAAGTTCTTCTTCTCTAACTAAAATTAATCTATTTTCAAAACTCCTTTCTCTAATCAATTACCCAGGCGTTCTGAACATAAATATCTTATATCCTTTAAGAACTGTATCTTTAGAGTATTAAATAAACAGAAAAACAGCTGACTCTTTGTATAAAAGTCGGCTGCTTTCTTAGAATTCGATCTCTCTCTTGCGAAGGAGCTCAACAACTACTTGTGAATGTCCTTTAACACTAGCTTTTGCATTGCATTTGAGATGTGTAGTGTTTGCAAATAAAAAAGACATTTCATTTTACTGTAGCAGGACAATAAATTTATTTAATTTACAATACATTCATTTCAAAAATAGTTATTTAAGCAACATGTAGTATAATTGTTTTTTCATTACATTTATTGTATATAATCAAAGTGATAATTTTGACATTATAATATTAAGCAAAACAAAGTATGCGCCAAGGAGCAAAATAAAATAAACCAAAATAGCAAACAGGTTTGATTTATTTTGGCACCTTTAAAAATTAAGGAATATTAAGCTTTTGTACACTGGATTAAAGACAAACGTTTTTGTGAAATGAATGACTAAAAAAATCGAGATAAAGATTGAGTATTTAAATTAAGAGGATATTTTTTAATGAGAGGGCGATTAGAAAATGGCTTCAGAAAAGATTGATAATATTATTGATTTTATTAATAAATTACCTGAATTTGATGGAGAATTTAGACTACGACCGATGAAAGAAAAAAAATGTCCGTGTGGGAGTAATAAGAAATTCAAAAGCTGTTGTCTTTCTAAAGCTATCAAGATAGAAAATCATTACATGCAACTTAAAG
Source organism: Bacillus sp. RZ2MS9 (assembly GCF_001816185.2). NCBI lineage: Bacteria > Bacillati > Bacillota > Bacilli > Caryophanales > Bacillaceae > Bacillus > Bacillus sp. RZ2MS9. The sequence goes on along the minus strand of NZ_CP049978.1, from coordinate 934,449 downwards.
ATTCTAAAGGAATTTCTTTTGCTACTAAAGAATTGAATCGAAAAATAGAGAATTACATAGAAAAGGATAAGTTCGAGGATAATCCTAGCAGTAAAATGTATGATAGTTTTTTAAGAAAGAAAAAAGCTGCATTTTGTTTAGCTGCTGACTCTCCTAAACAATGTACTAGTGCGAAGATTAATTACGCACATACTTTAAGTAAAAATCCTATTATTAGTATACTCAGTAATAGGAAAACTGAAAAACCCATCACCTTTAATAGATTTTTAAATTTCCCTAAAGTCAATATAGATGAATACTTCGTATCTATAAAAGATGATGAAGCTAGTGTAGTAAATACATTTTGCAAACATCATGATGATGAGTTATTTAAGGAAATTGAAAAAAATAAAAGTTATCAAGGACAGTATATACAAGATTTACAATTTGGTTTAAAAGCTATGGCATTAAATGTCTATACTAACATTTTACAAATATTATTTTTACAAAAATTATTAAGTGAATGTGAAGAGCTTTGGTTGGAGCCACAAGTAATGAGAGATTATTATAGACATTTACTAAATCTTAGGGAGACGTACTCATTTTCAAAAATAATAATTGACAGCATATATAACGAAGAGGATATTTTCCTTACTTTTAATTATACAATTCCAAATTTTGTTGCTAAATTTGCTTATTGTCAAACTCATTCTATAAATAAGGATTTAGAAAATAATAGCATAAATGAATTGGCACTTTGTATGATTAATATCTTTCCGACGAAAGAAAATACAACACAAATTATTTTAAGTATTTCAAATAAAAAAAGTGCTTATAGTAGATTGTTTAAACAATTAGAATCTGCCAAAGTAAATAATGATATTAAAAAGATTATTCGTTTCTTTGGTAACATAATAGCTGATTCAGGAACGAATTTATATTTTGAGGCTAACTATTTTTCTTCACTAACCGAAAAAGAAAAAGCGGTTTTATATTACTCTTTTTCTAAGAATGGAGCCTTAAGAATTGCCAATAATCTTAAGAAGAACTTTTTATATAATATGAACAAGAGGGAGTTATCGGATATTTACATAAAAATTCTATTTAGAGAGCTCTTATGAACGATTAACATCGTATAAAAACTCTACTAATCCTTAAAAAACGATTACTTTATAATTCACCTTGCAACCGAACAATCTCCAATAATATTCACTCTTTTACCGAGAAAAGTTTATTCTTTGAAACTATCATATTTTTAAATAGTAAATGTAACATGTACATACTTGCATTCTTATCACGATATAATAGCAAAACTCCCACATCAAATTTTGATGTGGGAGTCAGGAGGCCCGTTGATACGGGCTAATAATTAATTTTCCTTACTTACAGTTTCTTCTGCCACTCTCTTAACCTGCAAAATCCGACTAACCGGCACACTCGCATCGTGCATAACTGTTAGTGCTTGCGAGAAGTGTTGTAAGTAGTTTGGATCATGACTTTTTGGTGATACGATGATCATTTTTCTGTTTAGTTCTTCTTCAAATAGGGTGAAGACTTTTTCTTTTCGGCTGTCATCTAGGGCACTGTCGTATTCGTCTAGGATGATGTAGCCTGGAGAAGCTTCAATTGTTTGTAGTAAGGCTAGTGCGAATAGTAGAGAGGATAGGGATTCTTCTCCTCCTGATACGCCGCTTCCTACTTTTCCTCCGCGTCCTTTGGCGCTAATGTCTTCCATTTTGCCGCGGTGACCTTTTTTACGTGCTTTTATATAAAGATAGTAGCGCATGTCTCCGTGTTTGTTTGTGTCCATGTTCCACTCTACTTTTCCTTCGAAATGGAATTGTTCCATGTACTGTTCAAACTTTTTATGGATTTTGTGAGCGTTCATCTGAATCGTCGTTTCTAGACGTTCTCTCATAAGCGCTATATTTTCGCGAAGTTCGTTCAAAATTTGTTCTGCGTTATGTAGTTCTGCATTACTCTTTTCATTTTCTTCTTTCATCTTCGCGTAATTTTCTGGCGCCAGTGGATTAACCGTTTCACCCAAGGCTCTTTTTAACATAATCTCTGCGTCTTGTTTTTGATCAATCGCTTTTGCTTCAGACCACTTTTCTATTTGTTTTTCCCAGCCTATTTGTTCTAGCAAGTTTCTGTACGTATCATTTGCATCCTGTTCTTCTCTTTGTATGCTAATTAACTTTTCTTCTGTCGCTATGAAATAATCTTGCACATATTGTTTTTTCTTCTCTAAACGCTGGATAGATGTACGTAATTCTTCTACATCTTGTTTCTGTTGTTTTACTTTTTGATTTGCTTTATTACACTCGATTTCAAGTTTATTACACGTATCATCCAGCTCATCTTTTCGTTCTACTATTCCCTTGAGCTCGTCCAATAACTTTCTATGAAGCTGCTCCAACTTTTGCATATGCGCAATTTTTTCTTTTTCCTTATGCAGTTCTTCATAAATTGCTTCGTATTGTTCTAACGTTTCAAGGCGTTCTCTTAAACGAGCAATACGCGTATGCAATTCTTGATTAATTGCATACAACCTTTGTATTTCTTGTTCTAATCTTTGCTTCTCTTCTTTTTTTCGACCTAATTGTTCTATTCTAAATGTACGTTCGGCAGCTTTTTGTAAAACTGCTTCTGCATCTCGCACTTTGTATACAATATCGTGAAGTTTTCTTTCTTTTTCTTTCAGCGTATTTATCTCATTCTCATATTGTATTAACAGCTTTTCATTTTCCTCAATCCACTTTTCTGTCTCTTCTAGACGTTGCATAATTGCTTTTTCACTTAAAATGTATTCCGGTTTTTCTTGTTCACCACGTAATCCTCTTATATCAATTAAACTACCTTTTTGAATACACGGCTGCTCACCTGTGAAGAATTGTTTTACCCACCATAAAGCTTTCATCGCTACAGAAACGAGTTTTTCATTATCGCCTTCTTTTATTCTTAACTTATACTGTGGTAATGAAATTACACTTTCAGTGGGAACGATTAATGGCAATGGTACGTAATACAAATCATTTGGTGGGGTAAATTCTTTTGAATCTACGAAAATTGCATACTTAATTGTATTTACAATATCTTCGTTACGAAATTCTGCGTCTTCTTCTAACTCAATTAAATCTCGAAGCGGATAAGCATGTAATCCTTGTCTTCTGAAATATCTAAGTCCCTCTTCTTGCCTCGGGCTTACGTAACGATTTAGCTCTAGTTGCTTTTTCTCTTCATATTTTTGCTGAAGACCTTTCTTCACTGTTTCTACAATGTTTTTCGTTTGCCTCATCGTAGTTTCTACTTTTTTATGTTTCTCTTCCATATGGAAGCTAGATTTATATTGCTCGATATAACTCTTCGCAGAAACGACAGCTGCTTCATCACCATCTACTTGTACTTCTAACTTCGCAACTTCTGACCGTAGCTCATTTAAAGTACCATTCGTCTCACTGATTATCTGTTCCGTATATACTTTTTCCTTCTCAGCTTCTTGCAACTGCTGTTCTTTACTACTCTTTTCTGCTCTTACAACGTCTTCACTAATACCTATATTTTTCACACGATCCGTGACATCTTTTATTTCTTCTTTAATCGCGTTCCATTCTCGCTCTTTATCTTTACTTTCCTTTTTACACTGTAATTGGCGTTCTTCGGCAATTTCAAGCTCTTTTTCCGCATTCTGAAAACTTGCTTGTTTCGCGTTTAATTCCGTTTCTAATTGTGTAAACTGTTCTTCTCCCCGCTGAGCTTCTTCATATTTCTCATCAAGAACCTCTTTCACATCTTCTAGCTCATCCTTATACTTCATACGTTCTGTAGCATAATGATCTTCTAGTGTACATAACGCTGTTTTATATTGTACAATCCCTTGTTTGATACGGATTTGTTGATCTTCATAACGATTTTTCTCTTTCTCCCATCGCTCCAGTTCAAACTTATACTGAATTTGATTATTACGAGCCGTTTGTAAAATAGCTTCCTTATCACGTTCTTGTTCTTTGAAAGACTCCCAAGATTTTTGAATACTTTCAATCCCTGTCATCTCACTAAAAATACGGAATCTCTCTTCTGGCTTCATAACAGCAAATTGATTTACATCTTGTTGATACCAAATTAAATAGAAAGCATCTGGATCGATTTTATATTTTTGAAGAAGCATTCTTTTATACTCTCTAAAGTTAAAGTGCTTGTCCGAAGATGAAAAGCGCGTTTCTTGCTCCCACTCATCTACTTGATCACCTTCTGCAATATAATATTCTTTTTTTAATGGATGACCTGGCTCTTGCTCAAGCACAAGCGTAAATCTTACGTATTTCGCCGCATCTACGAATCCGTCATTCTCATATACGAGCTCAATTTTTGCTCGCCATACTCTATTGTCTGGAAGATTTTTCGAGCGAAGTCCTTCCACGTTTACTTTCGTAGATGCCATAACAGCTCCCCAGCAAAATGTTAACGTTGATTTCCCTGCACCATTTGCACCTGATATTAAAATATGATCACGTTTTCCCATTAAAGAAATCGTTCTCGGTTTATAATCACGTATACCGGAAAAAGAAATACGGTATGGAATCATATCGTTTCTCCACCTCCTACGTTGTAACGTTTAAAGAATTTTAAAACGTCATCCATATGAAGTTGTTGCGACTGACTGAATTCCGCCGCTCTATGCAAGAACGAGTCGGAGAACATTCTACTTCCAATTGCCGTTAACGCATATGCCTCTTCTTGGGACGGTGAATCATATTTCGTAATCGCTCCAATTTTTAGAAGTGGATCTAAATTCGTTTGTACTTTTCTACGTGCTTGCAACGTTTCATGTCCAAGCGCACTAAGTAATTGATTGAATAGCGTAAACTCATTTTGCAACACTTCTTGATGATAAAAAATAAACATAAGTAATCCTAAACTTTCTGAAGATAATACTTCTCTCGCCTGCTTTGCTGGCACTCGCATCATCACAATCACTTGGTCACGTCGTTCATCATATACACACTGAAAATAGCCACATAACGCACCATTTATTCGTTTTATAAATGACTCAAATCCTTCTGCATCATCATTATCTAACCCAAGCATTTTCATTACTTCTTTTCGGCGCAATCCAAAGTTTGTCGCCCTCATACGCGCTGAAGATGAAAATAAAAGTTGCATAAATGTATGTTCTTCATCACGAGACAATACGTACCGAAGTTTCCCTAATTCCGTGAGCGGATTAATTCCTTTCTCGACTTCGAACTCGTTTTTGTTTATCATCGTCACTGCCCCATTCCCATTCTTTTTCTATGTTTCTTTCTTTTACATTTTGATTATCCATAATATCAGCTTTATTGTTGGCCGTTAAAGCTGACAGTGCGATTAACGCATTTACTGCATCTCCCCACGTATTAGACCCTGCTTCAAGTACAAGTTCTTCCATATCGACTTCTTCTTGTTCCATAAGAAACTCTTCTAATCGTTCCGTTTGAATTTGCTCTTTCGTCATACTCCACTGCTGATCTGCAAGTAACTTCTTCACTTCTGCTTCTGACATTTCTTCTATTTCTTCATATTCTTCCTGAACAGCTTCTTCTATATGATCCGTATATGGCTCGTACTCTTCCAAAAACTGAATACCACTAGAAATCGCAGCACTTGATAATGGCGCCGCGAACTGTACTGGCATCCATAGTCCATCTTGCCTCTCACCTTCTCTACGGTCTTGCTCCATAAAACTTAAAATCTCATGCGCATCTGGCAATTCCATATCTTGCTTCGTAAAACAATTTTCAATAAAACGGCGAAGTGCATCATGACGAATGCTTGCTCCAACTGTAGACTGTTGAATATGTGTAAAATGTAAAATCTTTTTAATCGTTCCAAGGCTCACTTGTGACCCTTCAAACATAACACCCGTTCCTCTTTTTATAAGAGGCTCTAGCACAAGACTTTCCTCAAACGTTTGAAACTTTTGAAATCGCTCTACAAAACGAGCATTTAGTTCTTTCATTAATTGATGAATAATTTGTACTTGCGGCAACGCATAACGATCTGCTAAATATTCTAGTTCTCTCTCTTTAAGTCTTTCCACCGCTTCCTCTACATTCTTTATCATACTTGCTAACTTATTTCCGCCCGATACACCTTTATCATCATACGCTTCACTTAAATCCGCATCACGATTCGCTTGATATAAAGATCTCGTTATTTCATCTTGCATGTAATACGCTAACGAATCGTTTGCTAGCCTGATTAACACATCAATCATTCGCTTCCCAACGTCCATCATCGTAATTTTACTTTTCCCTTTTGAAATCCATCCATATTTATCTAAAATATTAATGAAATGTTCTAAGCGAATCGATGGATCACCACCATACACATTACGGTAACGAAATTTCAACGTCCGCACATCTTCAATAGAAGAAGTCAACCCTAGCGCTTCTTCATTTAAAATATTTAATAGTAGTAGAAACTCATACGTTTTCAATGGATCATTAAAATACTCGCTCTGCCCAAGCTCTGAAATAACACCTGATAATTTATTTAAATCTTTCATCGCATTTCGTACTGAAATATGCGACGCATCTGTTTGTAAAATTGAAATTACTGACTGATCCATTCCGTCCAAGTATCCACACCTCCTAAACTTTCTTCTTGCTCACTTTCTCTTACGTAAGTTGATTCCTCAAACTCCTTCTTATCTAGCACTCTTCCGTCCGCAGAAATCCAGCGCGCATGTCTTTCATATGGTGCTACTAACTTAAATAGCGCATCACGAATCACTTCTCCTGCACCATCATAATCCGTCCAAATCATAACCTTTTTTATAGAATGAGAATGTGCAAGAACGCTTTGTATAAACTTTTTATGTCCACTGCGTAATTGACCATCTACTCCGACTACGAGACTACCCGTACTCGCTACAAAATCACTCTCCGCTGCCATCCTCGTTAATACCGCCCTATTTTCAACAAGCCATAACACTTTCGCATCTGTTTTATACTCACGCCGAAATACTACTAAATCTGTTAATGAACGGACCGTATCACACTCATAATACGTATTACCTTCCTGTAATTTTCCGCAGAAAAATATAGGTGTCACCGTCCCTAAGCTAACTAAGCCTAAACAATGCGGCGGTGCATCTAACATATCTTCTAACATATCGAGAAACTCTTTTTTATGTTGATCAAACTTTTTAGAACCACCAATCACTTCATAATACGCCGCGCCAATCTCTTTCCAGTCAAACGTACGCTTCTCACAACTAATCTTATAGGTAGCGAGCAGAAACTCTAAAAACAGAACCGTCTTATGAAACGACCAACGTTTTTCATTTGTAGGAGGCAAAGCACTTTCAATATCGTTTTCAATGTGCTCCAAAACATCCCACAATTTTTCCGTATACTCGTTTGTGTACTTTGGCATAGACTGCTTCTTCTGCATCCATTGCTGCAAAGTCTCTTCCTCTCTTACCTTTTCTAACTGTCGTTCCTTTTCCATATATGTAAACAAGCCATATCCCATTCGATAAAAAATGTCACGAACCGTTTTACCATCTTTCTCAAAACGGACTTCCTTAATGAAAATCCCTCGTTCTATACAATCTAGCATTTCATGTATCGTTAACCACTTTAAAACATCACTTTCTCTTTTCCTTACATGAGGTGAATAAAAGTTTTTTGTAATAGTAGTAGAAACATCTGAAACTTCTTCTTCACTAAAAAAAAGTTCCGCTGTATTCATAATCTTGCGTGGGGTCTGCTTTATAATGGGGAAAATTGTTATACCCTGTTCTTTACGTATATATAACTCATCAATCTTCTCAGCACTTTTCATTACATACGATTGAATAAATTGTATACCATTCATACTTTCACTTCCTTATTGACAAGCTATTTTCATTGTAACATACACGAGAAAAACTCTTCCTACCAATCAATACCACTCCCCCAAAAAATATATCAACGATTTTCCAATTATATCGATCGTAACTTCGCATATATCGACGATTCGACACAACATATCGACTTACCGACAAATTTCGCAAAAGTCAGCGCCAAAACCACCAATCAATCCCACACTCCTTCCCGCGCAAAAGAAAAAGCACCTTCAATTAGCTATAAAACCAATGGATTCTTTATAAAATAAAAAGCGTGAGCTATTGGGCTCACGCTTAAGAATAATTTCAATTTTTTAGTTGTTATTTTTATACTTGTCCCCAAACCTCAATTAAATTTCTAAGTTTATTGATTAAAAGATTGTAACCCCTACTATAAGAAATACTATTATTACCAAAGGAAGAATGATAATCATAAAGGATATTATTATTGTTAATAATGCTTTCCATGCTGAAAATTGGTGTGCTTCTCCTAAACATTTTAAGGAAATAATGATTGTCCAAATTCCAATAACTATATCAATTATGGCAAAAATAAGAAACAAAATCGTTAAAGTTATGCTACTCTCCATTTTCGGTGTCTCACTCGTAAAGTTTTCTATCCCAAACAAGAAAAATGAAGGCACCCAAACTAATATAAGAGAATAAACGTAAGGGATATAAGAATAGGCAACGGAGTAACGTGTTTTTTCAAAGGTACCTTGTCCACCAAGTTTTTTTGCTACCCAATTAAATAACGCTGGTAGCAAAAAATAATAAATTAAGAAGGCAACGAAGGTACCGAATATAACCATTGAGATTATTGAAACTGGACTACTTATTGAATCCGCCATATTTTTAGAAGATGCTCGATCTAAAGTCTGTACGAATGAGCCTAATAAAATGAGTAAAAACACATTCTTAGGTTTGGATATAAAAATTTCTTTCATTGTATCACGTGGTTTTGTCCAAATGGAGAACCAAGGATTAAGTGCACGTTTAAATTGATTTTCTGGAGTTTCCATATAAAAAACATTCCCCTTTCTTAAAACATATTAAATATAATTTCCTAATCATTCCAGTTATGTACATATAAACATTAAAGCATAAATAGTCGATTATTTAAATGTAAATATTCAATCATTTAATTTCATCTGAAACTTAGGGGGAGTGCTTCTTAACAACTCCCTCCATATTGCGCTGCATTTTTAACTATAGGCTAAGTAGTTACTTTCAATTTTGAGTACCTCATATTCTTTAATACATTGGATAAACAGTTATAATCTTATCATTAATAAGAACAAACCTAATTTCCATTCCTTCAGATGTTTTACCAGAATATAATCTTCCACTTATACATCTTTCATTGCTATAAGCCTCGTGAATGGCTTCCATAAGAAGAATGCAATTATACACTTGAAATGCAACAAATCCTCTTTAAAAGCCTATACGTATTTTCCCTCCATCTTCTATATGCTTCCGTAAATAATAATACTTATGGAGTTCTATAATCATATAAAACAAACCAAACGAAAACACTGTGCATGCACACATAAATACAATCGCACCCATCTGTTGTGTTGCAATGCTAAGAATTATATTAGCATTTAACTGCCCCGATCCCGCTGCAATAGCTGCTACTTTTACACCACCAGTTCCTTTCGATGATTTTGATTTTTTTCTTGGTTCCTGAAGCTTTTCAATATGATTTTTATAAAAATAATACAAAGCGAAACTATACAAACCAAATGAAAGAATAAAATAGATGGGAGTTTGTAATTGTAACACTTCATAAGCATATTTTTGAGTTATAACCAATAATCCGACTGAACATATGGCGCCATATACTCCTCGAAATAGAGTGTATTGTAACTGTCGTTTCCGAGGATTGATAGCAATCCATATCGCCCACAAATTTTAAAAAATAACTGGAAGAGTTACTATATATACATAGAGTAATTGAAAAGGATTCGCAAACGCAGGCAAGAGAACAAACACGTCTGCCCCCAAAAGGACAAGAACAATTACGTGGACTCTTATTTCATTTACAGGATAAAGAGCCATATAATGTGCAAAAGCTTTCTTATTAAAATCTATACTTTTTTTCATGTTAATTAGACCACCCCGTTACTGTTCCAATCAGTAAAAGTTTCATAACTATTCATTCTCTCCCCCTAAATTTATCCATAATATTATGAGCAACTATATTCCATAGTAAAGAAAGTACGGTAACAAAAAGTACAGCTAAAGAAAAATAAATCCTATCCTTCCATGTATCATGTACAATCATGCCTAGTATAATCATTATTAACGCACCAACACATATAACTATTTTTGAAAATTTTCGCATTCTATTATCTCGCTTCCTTCTCAAACTTAAATGAAACTCCTGCGGAATCTATAACCATACCCACCTATTACAATCTCACCTTTGGAACTTATATCATAATCACCTAATACAGGTATATAATTAGGTATCTTAATTTTAGTAATTTCCGCTTCATATGTTTGCAACACTATCAACGTTTCAAATGTCCTTTATACATTCCTTATTTAACCCCAAAACATTAAAATATGAATATTATAAAAATTAACTATCTACTTCCCATCAAAATTATGGTAATCCTATTAAACCTGGGGTTACCCCTTCCACCTTTGCCCATCCAAACGAGCACTCAACTAACATTTGATTCTTACACTTAATTTTTAATAAACCTTCTTCTTCTATCGTATTTATTTCAAAATAATCAATTATATTTTCTGTCCCTAAACCTTTTATTGTTAAATTATGAATAGTAAAGAAAGATATCTCTACATAAATTACATCCCACTTATTCCATCGCTTTGGCTTGTTTTCCACATTTTCCTTTGTCATCAATTGAATAACTAAAGTCGGACCATCTCTTTTAATGGGAGTTCCATTTGTAATAAACTTTCTGCCTCATCTATCTCATCTTGATATATAGGATAGAAAATAGGTTTCTGTTTAGAACGGACACTTCTGTCTGCTACAACATATTCTTTCAAAAAATTAAACATAATTTTTACTACCTCCTATTAAAGAAGGGCTGTTTTCAATGCTTCCTCAAGCATTGTGTTGCAATCATTATATGTATTCATCACTGTACCAGATGGTTTATCAAGTTCTAAATAAGTACCATCAGATAAGTTTTTACAGAACCATGCTATATTTGAATCTCCAAGGAAAAGATACTCTTTTTGAAATTCATTTTCATACCAAATCTCATTGGTTTCTATAAGCCCGCAAATTGATTCGTCCCTTTCTGTATCCAACAAATAAGAGTCAACTCCATAAAGTACTAGCCCGTTAAAATCTAATCCATTTACAGTTTTAAGAAACTCCTCATATTCACTCGGGAGGTCAACATTAAAACTCTTTTTCATGCGTTCTCTTAATTTCTTAACTTCACTATCTGTTGCTGGTGTATTCAGTTTATCATTAAAACTTTTCTCTATTTTTTCAATTTCTAAAATCAGATTTTTCCACATATAAATTTCACCATTGCTTCAGCTTGAATCAGTTCAAAAATTTCTTTTTCATTTCCCTCATAATTGTTTAACATTCTTAGAATTTTTAAATCCTTTACATCCATGTCACTAACTCCTATCAATTATTTTAGGACTTTCTTTTACATGTTTGCTTCTGAATCCCATACCTCGATAAATTCAAAACCTTTTAAATCACTTTCTAACAATGTATTTCTAAATTCATCTGATACAAAAACGGAAGGAATATGTAATATTTCATTTAAGTAAACTTTAAATATTGTTTGGTTCTTAACCATATTAGGTAAGAATGCGTATTTTTTGAAATCTATTACTAAGCCAGAACGTAGTTTCTTTAGTATAGCTTTCTCATAGTCAATAGCATCTATTGCATTTAAAACGTTAATTATATAATACACTTCTCCCGTCACATCATGAATTAGGGGAAGAAATTCTACATTATCACCAAGTATAGACTCTAAAAATTTTTTAGCTTTCCCACTAACCATTGGTGTACCAACTTCTCCCCAAAAATGAGGCAAATCACTTTGATTTCCTTCCTCTACACATTTAATACGTATTTCTCCCCATGAATCAGATGCTTTTACTGCCGAGTCAATTTTTCCTTCAAAATACTTTTTAGAATCTTCTTCTAAGTTCAATAGTTGAAAGGATTCATAGTCATCAAATGAACTCTTTAATTCCCAAATTTTCATTTTTACTCTCCTTTGTTATTTTTCTATTATAAGATTACTCTTTCTTCGGTTTATTTAATTTTAATTCACCATTCAATAAACGTTCTCTTATATCATGTAAGGCGTCAACAGCATCTTCTTGAGTACCGCCCCGTTTCTTAACAAGACTTAATACTCTCTCTACTTCAAGTATATACTCTGAACTATGCTTCCCTATGTGTAAGACTTCAGTAGTCACGTATTTATTAACTTTATAAGGTAAAAATACTCCATTAGCCGCCGAATCATGGTCTATCCCAAATTCCTTTAATAATTTTTGTGCCTTTTCTGCCCTACTATCATTCCAAGGTGTTAGATGATGTGCTGCATTAGAATATGGGGGTGATTCAATCCCTGCATCTTTTCCCCCATGCTCCAATCTTTTTTTCTGCGTTATGAATCCCTCCAAAACCAGGATGTAGTGGCAGCGGAACACCAACAGCTTGACCACCACCAATATGGTGATGGACTAATTTAGTTCCACGTAATCCAGTAAAATCATATTGTAGAAATTCCCCTCTAAATCATTAAGGATTTAGAGGGGAATTTCTTTATCACATAAGTAATATCATTTCTTATTAAATTTACTGTGTATCAGTTCAAAGAATTTATTTGTACCAAGTGAAATTGCGCCAATAATAAGAACACCAATAATAAAATAAATCTTTTTAAATAAGTTGTAAGGAGATAAAATAGCAACTACAAGAAGTATTATAATTGCAACGAATGTGACTAATTTCCCAACTTTAAATGCTTGCATATCAGCTTTCCTCCTTCTGGATAAAAACAGCCAATATAGTCATACATCACAGGTTCTTTAACCATAAGTTTTTGTTTCCTTCCATAAATCACAATACTTAAAATTCAATAAACCTCTTTAAAAGGTTTCATGTGTTCTACCCCCATCTTCTATATGCTTCCTTAAATAATAGTACCTATGGAGTTCCATAATGAAATGAAACAACATAAACGAAAGCATGGAGTATACACACATTAATACAATTGCTACCATCTTTTGTGTTGCAAAACCAAGACTGATATTAGCAATGAGTTGACCCAATCCTACAAAAGCCACTACTCCAAAACTAGAGTTTTTTTTCGATGATTTTGATTTTTTGATTGATTCCTGAAGTTTTTTAATATGATTTTTATAATAATAATGCAAAGCAAAAATATACAAACCAACCGAAAAAATAAAATAGATAGGAGTTTGTAATCCTAACATTCCATATGCAAACTTTTGGGTTATAATTAATAATCCTACTGAACATACGATGCCAAATACCCCACGAAATAGAGTGTATTGTAATTGCCGCTTCCTAGGATTTATAACAATCCATATTGCCCATACATTTAAAAAAGCAACTGGTGGAACTATTATGTACATATATATCGGTTGAACAGGATTCGCAAAAGCAGGCAAAAGCACAAATATATCTGCTATCCCAATCACAAGAGTAATTATAGTCGATCTTATATCATTTACAGCATAAAGAGCCATATAATATTCAAAAGCTTTTTTATTAAAATCTGTATTTTTTTTCATGTGAATTAAACCACCCCGCTACTGTTGACTAAGTTTTTTTCACACCCGTTTTCACCATATCTTTAATACTATCATCTTCACCATCATCATCTAAATCAACATCCCATTTCACACCTTCTGTGAAATATTATTCCCTTCTCGAAAAGAAGATCAACCCATTAATAAAATCTAGGCTTATCAAAAATTTCAAAAAGCCGGAGATTTTGCTGGTATGTCCAAGTTTAGTAGATTACTTGCAAGAACTTCGCACCAAAACCACCTTAAATCAGTATGCCACAATTATCATAAAACAAGTTAAATACCAACGTAATCAAAAGTTATTCGAAGCATCTAGAGCAGCATATGAAATTGGCAGAAAGGAAGATATTTAGATAGGAAGAATTTTTTTCATAAAAAAGACATGCTAAATTATAGCATGTCATCTTTTAAAGATTTCTACCAAAACGTTTAAAGTATTCTTACTAAAAGGATATTTATAAACAAAAGCTTTATTTACATTTCTAATAACTTTTCACGTAAAACTAATTCTTCATCTGTCATGTATCCTTTATGCATTTCTTCTGTGATTTTATCGTAGTTAAAACACAACACATTCTCATTACCTATAAATCCAATAGGGTAAAGAACACCTACATAATCAAATTCACGTTTATCTTCTGAAATAGCCATTCTTCCAATAATCATAACGCTTTGTTCCATATCTTCTAGCTTAACTACTGTTCCAATTGGTAATAGTTTCATTGATACTTTTGCCTCCTAAATATTGAATAAATTCCGAGAATTATAAATCTACTATTTTTTCTTATTGTCTATACGTTTATAGATATACTCTACTGTAAAGTATGCAATAACATTGCAAATTAGCAGCAAACCTATAAGTAAAATTTTATCTTCTAACCGTATAGTAGAAGAAGCCCCAATTAACAACATAAACATAATACATACAGTAAAAGTCAGAATTCTATTTATTGTACGCATATCTTAATTACTCCAGTCTTATATTAATCCCGTTTTTTTGTAAATTTATCATAAAATTTCTCTTGCGCCCACCGTCCAAATTTTAAAAAACATATTAAACCTGCTCCCAAAAGAATGAGAACGATAGTTCCTAACAACTTTTCCCACCAATTGTTGGATGGAGTAATCATTAACCCTATAATAGATACGGATATTACGACATAAACTAAAATATATAATGGTTTATACGATGGTGTTTTCATATCATTTTTTCTCCTCAGATTTTTCAAATTTAAAACTACTTCCCACAGTAAACCCCTCTAAAACAGGAACTGTTATACCAGTTTCTTTTCCAACGCTACCTTTCAAACCTATTGCGCCCAATCCCAAATCACCTTTAATTTTTAGATCTGTATCTCCAATAATTGGCAACCAATCTGGAAAATGTAGCATACTTACTTCTACTTCATACTTAAGTGTAGAAGCTTCCGATGCTGCTTTTAAGGAGTAATCGTCAATACCTGCTACAACTTCTCCTGAAAAAATTTTTTGAGTAACTGTAACCTCTCTATCTTTTAATTGTATAATACCTAAAGGTGTCATGAAAGGAATTGTGGATTTAAATTTATATGAGTTATCTAAAATACCTGCTTCCCCTTTTAAACCAATAACTTTACTAGCAAATACATCTTCTTTTAAACTCTTCCAATCATAGGGTATATTCACATCCAATTGCCCAGCTATAGCCTTTGTTGAAAGCTCATCAATATATCGTTCCTTAGTAAGCTTATCACCATTAGAGAAGCTGCTCTTTTTTCCCATTATAGACCCTTCAGCCTCAAATCCAATTCGCTTTCCTTCTTTACCCTTTACTGATCCCTCCATGAACTTAGCATCTTCGTCTCGTGACTTTTTCTTATCTGCTTCAAGAGTTTTCTTTTCTGTAATTTTCTTTTCTGTAATTTTCTGAATAGGCGCTATCCAATCCATATTCAACCCTTGCGTACTAAATGTACCACTTGCAGGACTAAAGCCTTTTCCACTTTGAACTTCCGCCAAACCTGTCGCAATGCTAACAGCTAGTTGGAGAGCAGTATCATAATTACTACTAGAAGTATAATTAAATTCATATAGATGTTCTAGTTTTTCTTGCAGTTTTTGCCTCATCACAGTAAAAAGATTTACCATAGCGTCCATACCTGGGATTGGCATAGCTTGACTGATGGCTTCCATACTTGCTTTCATTCGGTCAATTTCTCGAATTTGTTCTAATATTTCTTGTTCAATTACATCTGTGGAAGCGACTTGTGATTGAAATTGACTTGGAAAAGCATCGTTCTGACGAATTAACTCTTCACACAGATAAATGATTCCTTGCGCTAAAGGACGAAAGGTTTGTACAAAAAATGATTTTGCACTGCTATAAGTTTGTCCTTGTAGAACAGTATCAATTGCAAAGGCATCAATTGACTGAATGACTTGTTCCATACCTTGAATGGTAGCGTTACATACAGCATTCATGCTTTGAGTTTGGCTTTGTACTTCTCCTAAATACATATTTAAACTCATGCATTGACCTCCCTCGCTAATTGTTGTTGTTGATAGGAAAGGTCGTTTTCTAAATCACTAAGCTTTCGTCTTTCTTTAAGCAGCGTTTCTTTTTTGTTTTCCAATTCAAATGTGACTTTTCGTTCAATATGTTGTGCCTCTTGATATGTATTCATAAAAAACTGAGACATTTCTCTATCACCATGCCAAGTTCCTAAAATTCGATCAAACAAACGATGGTTTCGACCTCTCCATTCATAAAAATTTGCTTCCGCTTGCTCCTGAATGTAAATCGCGGATTGATTTCGGTCTTGTTCTTCAAATACACTTCTTAACTTTTGATTTACTTGATTGATTTGTTTTTCAATATCTTGACTCATTATATTCCTCCTACCATTTTACCTTTACGTAGGTTGTCACATTAGCGAAAAGTGTTGTGAAGTTCGTTATCCATTCTCTCAAACTCTTGGGCTACTGAATGAATATTATCGATCGCTTGTTGAAAGGCCGTGGAAAATTGTTTCGTAAAATCTAACATTTGTTGATTCGCTTCTTGTGCTTTTGAATTAACAGATAGTGTTGTACGCGTCGCCTTTGTTATAGAACGATTTGTTGCACTTTGGATTATATTCGAAGCTGTTCTCATCTGCGTAGCAATTTGTTGTGCCGTTTGAAAATTACTTTGAAATTGTCCCATCACTCAAATCCTTTCTCTAATTTTCAGAAGATGCCAAAGAAATCCCAATAAATATATGAAAATTCCCTATTAATATCACTCTTTTTAAACGTGTGTCCAGCTAAGTTGGGCATGCAATCAAATGAGCCATACACTATAAGCTGTATGGCTCATTTGAAATGCCTGTTATATAGAGTATGACAATTTTTATTTCAAACCGAAATTACGTGATAATTCTTCATCATGAGAAGCAACAGCTTCTGCAGTTTTATTAAGCTGCATATTAATTTCTTGTAATAGCTGTGCGAAGTTTTGTACTTTTGGCTTTAATTGATTGAACTGTTGATCAAAACCTTCGAAAGCACGACCTTCCCATTCTCCTCTTAATTCATTTTGTAAATTTTGTAGTTGACTTAAAATGTCCTCAATTTGATTTGCACCTTGTCCATATTGAGCTGCTTTCGATTTAAGCTCCTCTGGTGACATACGAATTTGTCCAGCCATTTTCATTTCCCCTTTAATACATAATGAGCAAAATATAAATTGGTTAATTTTACTAAATATATTATAATGTATTATTTTGAACTTTAAAACATTTTATCTTTCTATTGAATATTAGAATATTAATATTCAACTTTTTCTTACTTTACAAGATTTTATGCAAAAAAGACCACCAAAAGGCAGTCCCTGAAAACTCAATCCCATCCCACGCTCCACTACTTTCTCATACAAATAATTCGCAACGATAGTATCTACTACAGCCAAACCAACTGATTTGAAAATAGTAATCTCTTCATCATTTTCGTGACCAGCTTTTCCCCCTTATAATTTAACCAATTTCGGCGTGGAGATTGCTAGTTTTATCAAAATTTGAAGATTACCTGTTTCTAGATCCTATTCAATTAAGCAATCCTACAAATGCCTCTTCTTCCTCATCTATAAAACCTACAAATATAATTCCTTCAATATCCTCATGATTAAATACAAATGTATAATCAGGATTCATGTATCCTTCTGGATAAAAACAGCCAATATAGTCATACATCACAAGTTCTTTAATCCCAAGTTTTTGTTTTCTTCCATAGTTATTTATGTGAATTCAGCTCGTTTTTTTTGTTTTGGGTGAAAAAATTTTTAACTTGATAGAAATGTGGTGCTGCACCTATTAGGCAAATTTGACAAAGAAAAGATACCCAAAGGTGCCTTCCTCCCACTTGAACCATCTTAATTTTATTGTGTTGTTATTATATAAGAAAAGAAGACATCACTTAAGATGTCTTCTTTTCTTGTACACTTGGTGTTAAGAAGGTATTTATTGCTTAAAAACCATAAAAAAATATAACAATCATCGAGTAAACCTATTATAGCATCAATAAATAGAGTTTTTATATGCATTTTTACATATATATAGATTTATTTATACTTTATCTATATAGTTAAATTGTCTGTTTCTTGTTTTAATTCGTTTGTTTATTTTGAGTGCTCCAGCAATGGAGCCTTTTTTTATGCAATAAAACATTTTCTTAGCATTACTTAGTTGATCTATATTAACTTTACCCTCTTAAATTATATCTATATTTTACCAAACAATTATGTAGATAACCAGTTTTTTCTAATAATCTAGTGGATTGATAATTTTAATGGTAGTTATTAATACTTACAGGAAAATTCAGTATGAAATGGAAATTGAGAAATCAAGAATTATAAAAAACTTATAGTATCTTTTGTAAAAGTATATTTATAATTTGTATATTAATATGTTATAATTTAATTTCTAAAACTACCAAAAAAGGACTGCCAGTAATGGTGGTCTTTTTTAAATTGGTAAGATTGTACTAGGTTGAGCAAAAAAATGGAACCGAAAAAGTTATTTCTAATGAGGATAGCCTTCTTATGATGAAGTTTCATTCAGTGGATCTGCAAGCAAACATAAAAGAAGGAAAAAATTACGATTTTACTTTACGTGGATATAGAGTACCTATACTTTCATGGTTTCCAAATTTAGATGGTGCCGAACCACAAAATTAGCACTATTCTTTAATAAAAAATCCTACTCATTTTTTAATGAGTAGGATTTTTTATTAAAGAGCTATTTCGTATTAATTTGCGCCATCATTTAATATGCTATTTTTAAATGATTTCCAAATTTGATGACTAATTATCTAAATTTCTAAACTCTATACAGCACTATCAATTAAACAATTATTAGATATATCTTCTCTCTAAAACATCGTATTATCATTAGCTGCTTCACTTGGAATCTCTTGAATTACATCCCAGTGTTCGACAATCTTTCCATCCTTGATACGAAATATATCCACTATAGCAACTCCCTTATCTTGAGAATTAGTACGAGAATGTACATGAAGAGCAACTGTATCCCCTTCAGCTACTACACGTTTAATCTCTGCAGAGGAATTAGGATTTTTAACAAAATCCTCCTTAAAGAAATCCATGAAGGCTTTTCGTCCATCAGCAACAAAAGGATTATGTTGCTTATAATCTTCGCTAACATATTTAGGGATAATATCGATATTATGTTTGTTAAAAACTTCATTATAGAAATCAACTACCATCTTTTTATTCTTTTCATTTTCTTTTACTTCTTTTGATACAGAAGCGACATTTTCGCTCTTTATTGAGTTCCCTTTGTTATTACCGGTGGAAGCTTGAAATATCAAAGTCGATACAATTCCTAAAATAAACACAGAAATAATTATTACTATTAAACTTTTCTCTAATTTCATATATACCTACCTCTTCTACTTAAATAAGTTTTCTTCTATAAAAAGCTTGAAGAAGGAGAAACCTTCCCCAAAATGTAATGTCAGGGGTAATGTTAGGAATTTCATTTATCCTAACCTCCCCCTATACAAGGCATATTAGAAACGATTAACTCTAACTTAATACCTCATTAACAGTTGCACTGTCCACAATTTGAATAAACTTCTTAACCTTATCGTTCTCATCAAACTTATAAAGATGACAAAAATCTGCTACAAATGACTTCCCTGTAGCTTTATATGTTCCACTATATTTTCCATAAACGATAACAGTATTGTTATTAAAAGCATAAATTTCATCTTTAGCGCTATAGTCATCCCATTCTGTGCCAAGACGTTCATGTACGTTTTTCACTACTTCATCTGGACCTATATAAGTACCTGCATATGGAAACCCAGCAGCTTCTGTCCAAGATACATTTTCACTTAAATACGTTTTGAACGCATCCAATTTCCCTTCGCCAGTTAACACATACGTTTCATGTAATAGTTTTTGATATTTATTCATATCATTAACCCCAAGGCATTTCTTTTGTTACAACTTTTGCACTTAATTCTAATACACCTTTATTTGCATAGCCTGGATATGCTGCTTCAAGTTTTGCCACAAAATCTTTTGAAGTTCCACTTTCCTCAGAAGCTTGAACCGCCGTTCTTAGATAATCCATTGTCGCAGTAAGTGCTTGATTATTTAGGGATTTTTCGATTGATCCATGGCTAGGCACAATTATGTCAGCATGTAATGCTTGTAATACTTTCAAGTTCTCAATCCATGCCTCCATAGCCGCTTTTGAGCTAGTATCCGCTAAGAATACATGTATTTCGTTAAATACATCGATACCACCAATTAATACTTTTAGTTCTTTATTAAATAGGCTAGTTCTGTAATGATCTAAGCCTACTAGTTCAAATGTTAACCCCTGAAAATCAATCGCTTTTTCTTTAAATACTTGAGGTAATACCACGTTACTTGGTGCATTTTCTCCAAGGGCGTCTTTCCAAACTTTTAATTTCCCTAAGACAGAATGAACGATATGTTCAACAGTAGACTCTGTTGCATACGCTATAGCTTCTGGGTAAACGGCTTTAATGCTCTCTAATCCAAAGTAGTAGTCTGGATCCCCATGAATAATAAAGATTTTATCTAAAGATAAGTTGTTTTTTTTCAGATACTCAACAATTTCTTTCGAATCAGATTGAGTAAATTTTGAGTTTATTAAAAATGCATGTCCTGCTTTCTCAACTAATGTTGCTGTGACCATAAAGCTTTTTTCGTCCGAACTAAACACCGTTAATTTCACATCTTTTTGATTTGTATCGATTGTTTTAAACATAGTATGTTATTCTCCTTTTGTTAAAGTTATTAACTAATTATCATATTTTTATCTTGTTCCGATAAAGTGAAACTTTAATCAGTGGGGGTTTTGTTCATCCCCCACTGATTATTAGCCCACACCAATCGGACTTTTACGGACAGTTGATCCCCCACCTAACTTCTTTGCTTCCACTGAATTTTGAGGTGGGGGTCTTACTGCCCGTTAAAGCGGGATAAAATCTCCCACTCCCATTTATCTGAAAGTGTAATAGTACTAGCGAATATTCCGGAGATCAATGTCAGGTGGCCTAAGATAACGTGTTTGCTACTATATCCTAAATTTTCTTAATATAAATTTTTAAAACGCGCTTCAATTTTATCCGGTGTCATTACGCCACCACCAATAGGAATAATTTGATTATCCTTTTGTAAAAGTAAGGAAGGATAGCTATTAACACCAAGCTGTCGAACTTTATTGAAATCATTTTGGACATCTATTATTGTTTCTTGAGCGTTTAAACGTTCTAATACTTGTTCAGGGTCCAAACCATGCTCGATTGCAATCTTGCGATATGTTTCAGGATCACTCAGACTTTGTCCCTCATAATAAAACGCTTTTTGCATAGCCGAAGTGAATTCTAATAAACGGTCTGGCGCTAATGAGCGTAAAGCTGAAAAGCCAATTGCAGCATCTTTCGAATTCATTTTAAAAGTCCCTTCCTCCACCAATTTTTGATAGGAAGGACCAAATTCAGCACCTGTAAGTTGATTAATTCTTTTATTTCCTTCTTCTATATATGAGAAGTTTTTCATTGGTAAATTATCTAAAAATAGCCCTCCACATAAAACCGTTAATGGTACTTCAGTGTGGTTTTTGTAAAATCCTTTAATACTTTCTGAAAAACCATAGCACCATCCACAATATGCATCCCATACGTAAATAAGATTATCTTGTTTCGTCTCCATTTAAATCTCCTACCTTTTTTTATTATCCAGCTCAACTAAATTTTTGGTTTATATAAGTACATATTTTTATACCTTGTTCTTTTTTAGATACCTTACTATATTTCCCCAAAACTAATATTTCCAAAGAAAGATCCACCAAGGTTTTTAACAAAAGATAACATTGCACCTTATTGCCCCGTAACAGAAAATACTAAAGCTTGGAATATGCATTGATTTGAATGTGTTAGTAACTTTCTACACCGGGTGGCAACGTATGGACCACCATCCTTAATTAAATATATAAATCATATTTTTAGCAGACATTAGTTGTAACTAAATTAATTACATCTTTATGTAACCATTTTAGTTACAACTAATATAGAAGTCAATTCTTTTTTTCGAAAACATTAAATTTCTACATTATAACGAAATTCTGTGTTAACTTGTAAAAAAAAAGAGGAGCCATCTCCTCTTCATAAATAAACACTATTTAATTTGTTCCTTATACTCATGGTTAACAACTACATACCACTTTCCTGTATCAAATTTTTCTTTATTAATCACGTAAACTTTACTTTCTCTCATTACCTCCCCTGGTTTTAATCCCTTAGTAATACTAGAGGTCTCGCCTTTTTCAACCGCATAACTACTAGCTGCCAACACATCACTTTGGTAAGCATTATCATTTTCATCCACTAAATCCACTGATGGTAAAACGGCTAATTTCATCGGTTCGTTTGTGATATTTTTCCCTTCTGCTTCTACAACAATAAAGACATGTCCATCTTCAGGTTTTTGGAATCCTATACTCTCTTTACCAACCTTATCTCTTTCTACAACTCTTTTTACAGTTACATCAAATTTAGGTGTATGAAAATCCTTGTTTACAGCATACTCTTTTTCTTTTATTTTTGATTTCTCTTTTGCTTGTTCTGTATTTTTCTGCTTTGTATTCTCTTTCGTTTGCGTCTCATCAGTCGTTTGCACTTTCTTTTCTTCTTGTTTAGAATTGGTTTCTTTAGATTCTGAAGAAGTTTTGTCGGATGTATTGCCACAACCAGATAAATTGAATACTAAAGCGCCACCTAAAATACATGTAGTAAATTTTTTCAACATCTCTTTTTATCCCCCAATAACACGATATGTAAATTCCTTACTTATCATAGCAAAAAATATGATCTTAAATTGTTGTAATGTGTCGAATAATTAAGAATAATCAATTGCTTTTACGTAAAATAAGAAGACCACGAATAATTAACCTCGTAAAATGAGTAAAAAAACTAGCAGCTTACAGAAAACCCCTCTAAAATGATTGTTATATATACTCGGAACTGTAGAATGGGATTAAAGACAAAAAACACATTTAGGAGGTTATCATGACATTTGATGAACTGAAAAAAAACAAACCAACAACCCAATGGATTGAGAATGATGAAGATGGGGAATTTTTCACTGAAGAAAATATAAGTGCAACAAATAAAGTTCTTGATACTTACATAAATAATTTAGAGAAATTGGGAAAAAATCCAACTGAAATTGAAATAATGCATGTTGTTAAAAAGGTTGTTCTTAACATAAATGAATTAAATGACGAACATGACTATTTTATTGAAACAATGGAAAGAGAAGATCTCTATGAATTTATCGATACAGCAGCACGAATAGCTGGCTTAGAATCCGAGGAAGATATAACAGAAGAATGGCGAGAATGGTAAAAAGTTGCCCCTCTAATAATTAGAGGGGCAACTTTTTTCATATACCAATTGAATGAATGATTTGATATCCGCACAGAATTCATACATTGCAACATAATATTAAAAGGATTCAATTATAAATACTAGCACACCCACATCAACAAAAAAGACCACCAAAAGGCAGTCTCAAAACTCAATCTTATTCCCTACTCCTTGCTCCACCGCTTTCTCATACAAATACTTCGCAACAATAATATCTACTACTGCCAAACCAACCGATTTAAAAACAGTAATCTCTTCATCATTTTCGCGTCCAGCTTTTTCTTTGCTTATAATTTGACCAAGTTCAGCGTGAATGGCGTTTGCTTTGAATAGACCTTCTTTTATCGGAACTTGAAGGTCTCCTGTTTCGTCTAGTGCTGCTTTTTTTGATTCAACTACTACTTTGTTTGCTTTAGCTATGGCATGTGAGGGTAGTTCTTGCATGCTCGGTCTGAATGAGCCGACGGCGTTTACGTGGACGCCTTTTTGTAGTGTTTCTGAGAAGACTGGTGTGGATGCATTCGTAGTTGTGACGATGATGTCTGCTTCGCTTATTGCTTCATTCGCATTGGTGTGAACATATGCAGGTTTGTTGAATCTCTCTTGTATATACTCCGCAAATGCATACGCCTTTTCTTCTGTGCGATTGTATAAGATGACTTTTTCGATAGCTCTTACCGCAAATACAGCTTCAGCAATTCCTTTCGCTTGTTCACCCGTGCCGATAATGCATAAAGTTTTTGCGTTATGACGAGCTAAATATTTTGTCGCTACTCCTGATAAGGCGCCTGTTCGGATCATCGTTAAGTACGATCCTTCTAAAAGTGCGAGCGGTTCTCCCGTTTGAAAGTCTGATAGCATCACAATCCCGTTGATCGTTTTCTTTCCTATCTGTTTATTTTGCGGGACTACCGTTACTACTTTTAAGCCAAGTGCCTCAAGCCCTTCCGCTACTGAAGGCATAATTAATGCCGTATTTCGCTCGTTCGCAAATGGTAATGAGCCCCTTATTGGTGTAATCGTTCTTTCTGCGGAAAATTCTTTTAAAGCAAGCGCCGCGTATTCAATAACTTCATTCATATTTACTAAGTTTCTTTGTTCGTTCGCGCTTATGACTAGCATATCTTTCCACCCCCTCCTTCTATCCTAACAAAAATCCACGGTTCAAATCATCTCTCGGGTCTACAACGAACTGATGAAATCCTGTAATAAAGGCATGCCCCGTTACTTTCGGAACGACAGCTTCATATGTATCTACTGCGGTTACCGACAATACTTCCCCCTCGAATTTCCCGTCAGTAATGCATTCATGGACGAAAATTTCTCCCTTTTGTAAAGCATCTTTTCCAAAAAGAGTTGCGATTCTTGCGGAAGTTCCTGTACCGCAAGGAGAACGATCTACTTGCCCATCAGCAAAGATTGTTACATTTCGTAAAGTTGCGTCTTCTCCTTTCGGTTCATCTGAGAAAATAACGCCGTATATCCCTTTTAATCCTTCTTCAAGTGGATGCTTCACTTCCATTTTGCTCTCGATGTAGTGCTTAATTTTACCGCCCCACGCTTGAATAGCAGATAAATCCTTGAAATCAACTTTCAAACCAAATTCTTTACAGTCTACTACCGCATAAAAAGCTCCGCCAAACGCGATATCTACTTGAAATTCATAGTCATCTATTTTAATAGGAACGTCTTTTTTGTATACAAATGAAGGAACATTTTCAAATGATACAGATTCTACTTCACTCCCGTTATATGTTGCATACGCAATGACTTCCCCAGCAGGGCTATCAATAATGAACTGTTGTTTCTCACCTGTCACTTCAAACATGCCTGTTTCAATTCCAACTGTAATAACAGCGATAATACCGTGACCACACATCGTACTCCAGCCTTCATTGTGCATAAATAATACGCCAAAATCAGCGTGAGCACTTGCTGGCGGTGTAATGATACAACCGTACATGCCGTGATGCCCTCTCGGTTCATACATCAGAACTTCACGAAGATGGTCCAAATGTTTTATGCAGTACGCGCGTCTTTCCAGCTGCGTTTCCCCTTTTATTTCTGGCACGCCGCCTGTAATAATTCGAAGTGGTTCCCCAGCTACGTGAGCATCAATTGTTGTGTACACTTTACTAACCTTCATTTCTATCTCTCCCCTATATGTTGATACTCTTTTTATTGCAAATATCATGCCAACGCATAGGATATAAATTTGTATACATTGTTTAAAAAAGCATACATTACTGTCTATTTTTTTATACACTGTCCAGAGGCTATGTTATGGAGCACCTTGATACAACCAGTCTTATTATTTTCACTGGAAAGTTACTTCCACCCCCAACATATACTGTTCAAAAGCAAAAAGGAAGTGATCCCATGTATTACGGAACAAAAGGCTGGTACGTAGCTGAACTAAAAAAATTAGGCGTACGCTATCATGAAGGACGAAAACTAGAAAGTTACCGCGGACACATCTTGCGCAATTTACTACTTGCACAACAAGAGAAATTAAAAGAACAGTAATATTCTAATGTAACGATATCGGCGATTCTCGGAATATATCAGCGATTCAACACAATATATCAGCGATTTTTTAAATTTATCGGCGATTCGACATGCAATATCGACTTACAGACAAATTTCGCTAATTCATCTACCTAAACCACCAACCAATTACACATCAATACAAACAAAAAAGGTCACCCAAACGGGTGACCTTTCTTTCTTATTCACAAACAAGAATCTGTCTAGTAAATGATCCTTTTCTTGTAATACAGCGATCTGTAATTTCGAATCCTGCTTCATGGATCATGTCGTCCATTGTTTCCATCGTGACAACGACTACTTTTTTCGCGATGCGGCGTGCACTTGAGAGAATTGATAGTTGATCTTCTGGTGTGGCGTGCGTAAATAGGTCGTACGGCATATCGATAATGGCAACGTCGTAGTTCTCAGTAATTTCCTCGATTGGACCTTTTGTTACTGTTCCTTCAAATCCGAAATGCGCGATATTTTTTCTCGTTCCAAGAACTACAAGTGGATTTATATCTCTACCAACGATGTTAATCCCCATAGAAAGTGCTTCTACTACTACTGTTCCAATACCGCAGCACGGGTCAATTGCTCGTACTCCCTCTGGATTTGGTACAGCGATATTTGCAACTGATCTCGCAACACGTGTGCTAAGAGATGTCGAATAACTATGCGGTTTTTTTATGTGATGATACCAAACGGGTTCGCTTTCTACATAGTGCCCGAAGTACCAGCGTCCTCCAAGAGGAACAATCCCGAATACACGCTCTGGATTACGAACATCCGCTTCTCCTTCAATATGCATGCCGAGGTCTCGTTCAATAAGACGTCTTTCTCCATATTCAATTTTATTCTCTCCAACAAGGTCATTGATTTTAACGAAGATAACTTTAAATGTCGCTCCCGCCAAATCAATTTGTTCCACTTGTTTTAAAATGCTTTCTAAGTCGTCCCCTTCATACATAACCTCAACGCGCTCTTTTATAAACGCACTTCTACTCGGGTCAATTTTGACATCACTTTTTAAAATATTAACGTGGGACTCCATTCCAAAGAACGAGCGCATTTCCAAGTAACATAAAGCACGCTCCTCCTCACGAAATGCATACGTATATATACAGGCAGGTGTTTTACTATGATTATTCAATCTATTATCATCCTCTATCGTTTAAAATTCTTCTGATTACAATTACTCAAATACTTTTCTTTTGTATATAAAATTAAATGATATCATATGCCGGAAATAAAGAGAAACGTTAATAAATAAAAGAGACTGCCAATGGCAATCTCTTATTATTTATTAACGGAAAGAAGACACGTTGTTACCCATTTCTTCATAGTAATCTAAAATACCTTGATAAATAGCTTCCGCTGCACTTTGTCTCTGCGCTGGTGTAGCTATTTTATCTGCATCACTTTTATTATCTACAAATGCTAATTCTGCTAATACAGCTGGCATTGTATTTTCTCTAATTACGTATAAATCGCCTTTTTTCACACCACGATCTTTTGTTCCCAGTGCATCTACAAGACGCTCTTGAATTTTTTCTGCTAGTAAACGACTTTCTGATACGTTAGGATTTGTTCCTCTTGCTGTCGCTGATTCATAGTAGAACGTTTCTGTACCTTGTCCATTTTTCTCTTCCGTGCCATTACCATGAATACTTACAAAAATATCCCCATTATTTTTTTGAGCAAATTCTACACGTTTCTTTAAAGAATCAGAAGCACTTGTTCCTGGACGTGTATCATCTGTACGAGTGAATAACACAGTAAATGGTGTCTTTTTCTCAAATATTTTCTGTAATCGTAGTGATACATCTAATACAGTTTCACTTTCTTTCTCATAATAACCTGGATTACCTGAATCCGCTCCCCCATGACCTGGATCAATGATAATCGCTTTGCCCTCTAAGAAGTTACCTTGCTTGACTGGATTTAATTGATTTTTATTAACCCATTGGAAACCAGCGCCCATACGGATACGAATCCAGCTGCCGTTCTCTTCAATAACAGTTACTTGTTGTGCGTTATGTGTTCCCATTACTTTTGAAGAAGAAGAAGCTTCTGCATAAGTAGTGAATCCTTCATTAATAACTTCTGTTTTCTCTACTAAAGGTGTCCATTTATCACCTTTACTTGTAGCAATTTTGATCCATCCATCTCGTTCTTCTTTAATTTCAACCATTTGTGGATTATGCTGATTTGCACTAATCCCAGAACTTAATGATGGTGCGTGATATGTAATGAATTTTCTATCTATGTACATTTTCTTTGTTTCTACTGGACGATCACTATTCTTGCTAAATTTATCTGTTTGCGCAGTAAGTTGAGCTGCTTGTTCACGCGTAATAGAATCATTCGGTTTCCAGCCATCCTCTGTACCTAACGAAAGTTTTAATTCTACTAAAATATTAACTTCTTCTTTACCCCAATGATTCTCTAAATCAGCAAATTTTGTAGGAACTGGTCCTGTTACTTTGCTTTTCAGATTATATGCTCTTACAAGCATAGCTGCCATTTCAGCACGAGTTACTTTTCCTTCAGGATCAAATACTCCTGGTTCTCGCCCTTTAATAATATTCTCTTTTTCCATGGCTGCAATAAATGAAGCTGCCCAATTATTTTTTGCATCATTATAAGACGGCTTTGCATTTGGATCTATTTTAGCACCAATTGCTGTTGCGATAATCTTTGCTGCCTGAGCACGTGTTAAATTTCCGTATGGCATAAAGTTACCATCTGGCATACCGTTAATTACATTTCTCTCTACTAAATAATAAATTGCGTCTTTTGACCACGCACTATCTGAAACATCAGGAAATTTCTTCGTTTCTGCTAAACTACTAATTGGATGTGCTAGTAAATTTGCTGCTAATAAACCTGCGGCTATTGCTTTGTACTTCATGAAAAATAAATCTCCTCTCAAAACTTCATATTCATACAATTTTTTTAATCAAGCTAACTAAAAAATATTAACTATTAATTAATTCCTTTCATAGTGTATAACATTATATATCTATAGTAAATACGTTTCCGGCCGTATAAAAAAAATCGCATATATATAACTTATAATGAATGTATATAAAAAGCTTTAATCAGCCCTCACCAATCGGGCTTTTACGGGCAGCCCGCCCCCATCTAACTTTTTTGCTTTCGCTGAATTTTGAGGTAGGAGTCTTACTGCCCGGCAAATAGCGGGATAAAAAAGCGATTAGAACATGTCTCCTAATCGCTTTGCCAAATAAAAAGCTGATTAAAAATAATATCTTTAATCAGCTCTCTATTATCTATGAAATTATTCTTCAATTAAATTAGACATTACATATGCATACACTAATGCTTCTGTATGCGCAATAGAACTTTCATGTGTACGTTCAAATGCGTGAGAAGAATCAATACCCGCTCCAATTAACGCATGTTTCACATCAAATCCCGCGCGAATCGCAGCTGATGCATCAGATCCGTAGTACGGATAAATATCTACTTTATATTCAATATGATTCGTTTTCGCAAGCTCTACTAAATGTTTGCGCAGTGCATAATGATACGGGCCGCTAGAGTCTTTTGCACAAATAGATACTGTATATTCATCAGATGCTTGTCCATCACCTAACGCTCCCATATCAACTGCTAAGTATTCAACAGTTTCTTCTGGAATGTTAGAGTTACCACCGTATCCAATCTCTTCATTATTAGAAATTAAGAAATGCGTCGTATATGGTAATGTTTTGTTTTCATCTTGTAATCTTTTAATTAATTTTAATAAAATTGCAACACTTACTTTGTCATCTAAATGACGTGATTTTATGTATCCACTCTCTGTAATTTGAACGCGCGGATCAAATGAAACGAAGTCTCCTACTTCAATTCCTAATTCGCGTACTTCATCAGCTGAAAATACGCGCTCATCAATACGAACTTCAATATTTTTCTCATCGCGTTTTGCTTCACCTGCATCTTTATATACATGTACAGATGTTTGATGCATTAAAATTGTTCCTGTATACGTCTTGCCACTTGATGTTTCAATTTCGCAATATTCCCCTTCTACGGAGTTCCAGCGAAATCCACCAATCATAGAAAGACTCAGGCGACCGTCAGGCTTAATTTCTTTTACCATCGCACCTAACGTATCAACGTGTGCCGTTAATAAGCGGTGCTGTGCATCATTTTTCCCTTTTACCGTTAAAATAAGAGCTCCCTTATTATTACGTTTCGTTTCTACGTTCCACTCACTGACATAGTTTTCAATGAAATTAATAATTTTTGCTGTATTTCCAGATGGACTTGGAATAGAGACAAGCTCCTTAATCAGTTCCATCGTTTCTTTCGCATGATGTGCCATTGTCGTTTCCTCCTCATTTTCTCTACTATTCAGTATACAAAATTCACCAGAAAACCTCTACCTATATAGCTTAATTTTCTAAATTGTAGTAAAATTCTTTTTAGTATACAAAAGGAGCCCTGAAATATGAATATATCAAAAAAATATATACACATTGCACTCATTTGGTTTTTAGCATCATTATTTTGTTTACAAATCTCTTATGCCATTCATACTACTACTTCTATTACAATCGGCTGGATATTAACAGCTATCTTCTTCATTATTAGCTTCATTGCAACAAAAAAGCATAGCGTTACTCAGTAACGCTATGCTTTTCCTATAAAACTATTCTTCTGAAACGTCTAATAAATAAATCCCTTTTTCAAATCCACCGCGCTCTATCTCTTTTTGCTTACGAAGGCGTTCTACATCTTCAATCGATGCACCTTCTGCACGTGCTAATGAGATGATAACTTCTAGCGCATCCGCAAGAGAATCTAGCGCATGTTCGCGTTCTTTCATAGAAGCAAATTCACGAATTTCTTCCGTTCCAATTTTCGCTAAAGCTTGTATGTATGCTTGCCCTGTTAATTTTTGTGCTGTATATGTTTTTCCAGACATTAAAATCTTCTCTGGAACACGATCTCTTACTAACTTGTTATATGCTGACATCATTCATCCTCCTATATTTAATAACATCCGAGCTCTGCTTTATAGAAAAACCATTTTTTCTTCACGCATGCACTTAACATATCAATTTCTGATTCATGTGCTCTTACAGGCGGAAAGAAATAGTGCTCTGAGTTTTCTTCCTTACCATATAGAGTTTGGTACTCATCTGGAATCGCTTCTTTTTTCACATCTTTTTCTTTCGTCACCCCGTCAGAAAATGCAACACTTGGATGTCCCTCAAAAAATAACGCAGTCCGAACTGCCAAAGATGGTGTACTATGCAAAGCAGAATATGTAAGCAAAATAATAGTGATAACACCGATTATTTTCTTCATGTATTACTCCTAAAAAAAAGTGCTAACACAATTATACTAAAATGTGTTAGCACTTTCTCCCCTTTATCCCGAATTAACGAGCTAATAATCAGTGAGGACTGGACAAACTTTATTCCCCTTTAAATGCTGGTAAACGTTTCTCTAAAAACGCAGCAATACCTTCTTTATGATCCGCTGTTTGTCTCATTGCATATTGACCACGCTTTTCTAATTGCAATGTTTGCTCTAAATTAGAGCGATTTACTTCACATAAAATTTGCTTCGTTTGAATCATTGCTTTAATCGGTTTTTGTGACCATTCATTAATTTTTTGTTTCACAGCCGTTTGGAAATCTTCGCCGATTACTTCATCAATTAAGCCGATATCAAGCGCTTCTGTCGCTGATAACTTCTTACCTTCCCAAATAATTTGCTTCGTCATATTTTCACCGACACGCTTTTGAAGGAAGAAATGACCGCCTCCATCTGGAATTAAAGCGATTCCAATAAAGTTCATTGCAATAACAGATGATATATCCGCCATTACATAATCAGCTGTTAACGCAATACTTAACCCAAGACCTGCAGTCGGTCCATGAATTGCACTAATAACAAGCTTTGGCATCGTATATAATGTCACGACAAC
The DNA here is from genome assembly GCF_001816185.2 of Bacillus sp. RZ2MS9. NCBI lineage: Bacteria > Bacillati > Bacillota > Bacilli > Caryophanales > Bacillaceae > Bacillus > Bacillus sp. RZ2MS9. Next base: position 902,356 of record NZ_CP049978.1, on the reverse strand, counting down.
TTCAGAAATGGTATTCATAATGCCATCAAACTTACTTTCATCATTACTTGAAAGCATCGATTTAATATCCCCACCCGCAGAAAAACCACGGCCGTTCCCGCATAACACAACGATATGCGCAGAACTTTCCGCTACTTCTTTCAACTTTTGTAATAACTCTTTTAAGGTCGGCTCATCCAACGCATTTAATACCTCTGGGCGATTGACCATAACCGTTGCAACGTGGCCTTCATATTTCACAACGACAGATTCTGTTTTACTTGTTATTTCCATTATATATACCCCTCTTTTCTCCATAAAGATTATACTTATATAATTATAGAAAACCACTGAAAAATCCTTCTTTTTTCTCAATTTTCTGTCTAATAATCTCACAATTTGTACATTTACCGTATAAAACATACCATTCCGTTGAAAAATATAGAAATTAAAGTCGGTTTATCCATGCTTTTCATCTATTTACCATTACAATGAAATGGTGTATTCTTAAGTTTGATAAAAAACAAATATTGAAATTCATTCGCCTTACTATGTAAAAAAGGCTTTATACCCATCTTTTGGGTGTTGTAATAAAGGAATGAAGAACTGGAGGAACATATGGTTAATAAGTTGAAACAAACGGATAACTACTTCCCACATTTCCTATTGCTATTCATTGTGTTTCAACCAATTTTAGATTTATTAACATCTTTTTCAATCTATATACTACACATGAGCGCAACAGTTGGAGTTGTAGTCCGTTTCGCCTTTATGCTTCTTGCATTAGGGTACCTACTTCTTCATCACAAACAACAAGATGCGAAAAAGTACATCCTCTATTTATGCTTACTCGGGATCGCACTCGCAATCGGTCTTGTAAATAATATGATGGTTAAATCTCCAGTTTCATTTGGAGAAGAAGTTAAATTCATCTTAAAGAGCGTATATCCAATTGTGCTACTGTTTGGATATATTATCGCCTTTAAAGAGCTAAAAAATAAAGAGTATGTATTTCATAAAATCATTACATATTTCTTATATGCAACTTTAATTTTAAGCATTACAATGATTGTCGCAATGCAAACTGGAACGGATTTCCCAAGCTATCCTCACTCAAAAATCGGTTCAAGAGGTTGGTTCTTCGCTGGAAATGATTTAAGTTCTCTTTTCGCCATTATGTTCCCAATCATTGTCTTATATTCGATTCATAAAACAACTTCTTTCTCGAAAATATATTACTGGATTCCAACAATACTTGCGATGTATGCAAGTATTATGGTCGGAACGAAAGTCGGATATGGCGCAATTGTTATTACATTAGGCGTAGCACTTTTCTTCTCATTCATTGAATATATGATAAATCGTAAAAAAGAAGGAAAAGGATTCACACATATTGTAAATACCGTTGTTGTCGCAGTTATACTAGGAGGTTTAATTGCTCTTACACCGCATACTCCTATCGCAAAAAATATGGGCATTCACATGCAAATATACGAATACAAAAAATCAGTGCAAGAAGAGAAAGATCGAAAAGAAGGAAAAGTAATTAAAGCAGATCCAGAAGATGCAAAAAAACATGCAAAAGGTGAACTTACAGATTCTGAAGTAAAAAGTTTAATTTACAGTGATCGCGACAAATTCTTAAAAACATACAAACAATACTATAAAGACGCACCGCTTTCACAAAAACTATTCGGAATGGGTTACGCTGGTAACTACACAGATAAAATTAAATTAATTGAAATGGACTTCCATGACCTATTTTTCGCCTTTGGAATTGTCGGTTTCCTTATTTACTTAATACCTCTTCTATACTTTGGTATTAAATTATTTATCCGCATGATCACAAACTTTAAGAAAATCATGAAAGTAAAGTATATGCTATTAGCGAGCACACTCATTCTATCACTTGGCATTGGCTTTATGTCTGGCCACGTATTAACAGCGCCAGCCGTTAGTATTTTCTTCGTTGTTATACTCGCTTATATCATTGTTGATTTTGAAATTGAATAAAAAGAAGGTGCTACGAAATATTAGTAGCACCTTCTTTTTTATTTAATTAATGTTTTACGTATTCTAAACTTTCTTTTGCAATATACGCTTCTGTTACAGTAGGATTATCTGAAATAACTTTAACCCACGCTTTTCCATTTATTATCTCTTCACCAGTAACTGTGACAACTACATTTGTATTTAAACGATACAGTCGCTCATTTGATATACTAGGATTCTTTTTCACTTCCACGTTATTCATCACACGTGCAAGTTTGTACTTGTTGTATTCTTTTTTACCTAAATAAGAATCAAAACGGTTCATATGCCCCGCTACTTTTTTACCCCAGTTCGCATCAGATGCATATTTCGCATTTAAACCAGCAGCTTTATCACCTGTATATGTTGCTGTATAACGCCAATGTCCTGGATTTAAATATCCTTCATTCATGTATAATTTTGCTGCATGTTCAATACAATCTTCTTTTGAATTGAATGCTTCTCCGTTACCATACGGACTATCGTCTGTTGCTTTTAAACCAAATAAATTATTTTTGTCTTTTGCAAGAGCGCTTGTTCCATAATAACTTTCATGAATTGCTAATGAATATAAGAATAATGCATTTACATTATACTTGCTTTCTACTTCTTTAAATTTCTTTCCTAAACCAATTAATGGAGAGTCTGGTTTAATCGATTTCACATAACTATCTAGTTGTTCAGCTGTATAATCTGTTTTCGAACGTAATGATAAATAATTGAAATATTGATAGAAAGTTTCGTCTCCAAATGTCTTTCCATCTACACTATACATTTGCTGTCCTTGCTTCATGAAAGAAGGTGCCACACCATATCTAAATTCTGTATATCCAGGTGAACTTGTATTATATGTATAATATTTATGGTATAAATATCCATCTGATTTCACATAATAAGACGACTGTTTCATTTCATTTGTAGGAATTAAAGTGATTTCATTCTTCTTCACATAACCTGTCAAACCAGAAAGTTGAACTTTCACACGATCTTCGCCAACTTCTAACACTTTCAATTCTGTTCCATACTGAATATACGTATATACTGTTGACAAATTCTCATCATAAATATTAATGATGTTTTGCCCAGTTATTCTTTTCGCACTTGCAAAACCATCTTTAATCCATAAAAATTCGTTCTCGTATTTTACCGCATTCATACCTTTATTTTGAGCAGCCGTAACCGCTTCTTTATACGTATTATAGCGCTCTACTTCTTGCTCTGTTCCGTTTTCTCTTACATTTGTCACAACATATTTCTTAGTTTCTACAGGATTGCTATTTCCGTTTTTTTCAATCGTCTGAAGCATGCGATCCAACATAGCTGAAGCCATCCCTCTTGTAGCTGATAAATGTGGTCTAAATGTATTATCTTCTGGATACCCTTTAATAATTTGAGTAGCCACCATAACTTGCACATGCTCTTTATAGTTAATACTATCTTTATCAGTAAAGGTAAGCGGACTTACAGCTACTTTAATATTTTTATAGTCTAACGCTCGCTTTACCATTATCGACATTTCTTCACGTGTAATCACATCATTTGGTGAGAATGTCTCGTTCGTACGACCATTAATAATTTTCGCTCCATATGCTCTACTTACACCATCATATAAACCGTAAGTCTTCGGCACATCCTCGAAATTCGAATCAGCTTTCGGTAAATTTAAAGCCCTTGCTATGAATGTAGCAAACTCTGCTCTTGTTACTAATTTATCAGGCGCATATACATTGTCTCCATACCCCATTAAAACTCCTTTAGTAATAAGTGAGCGCATATTCGTCTCAAACATATGTCCTGTAATATCATCATTTGCCGCATAACTTGAAATAGGAGTTAAAAGTAATGATCCCGTTAATGCCACTGCTGTTATACCTTTTGAAAAAGTCTTCAAGGTTATCCTCCTCGTAATCTACGAATTTATTATCACAAATTTGATTATATAATAATCACAATCATTTTAGCATAATAAATAGGAATTAAAATAAAACGTTTTTTTAATTAGAATTTTCATTAAATTCAAAACAAAATAAAAGACACTTTACTTTTTTAATAAAGTGCCTTTTTCCATATGATCAATGAGTTTCTTTGTTGCCTGTTTGCCTTGCAACCGAAGCTCATCTATTGTCAATTGTAACTCTTGCTGCACAGTTCCTTGTTGCATTAATTGCTTTTTCGCAATTTCATATAAATACTCAGCACTCCATTCGCCATCCACACTTCCTATAACTGGCTGATTCACTTGACTTAAAAACGAATCAATTTTCGGATCGTATGAAATCCCGACCATTGGAGTTTTGGCTACAGCAGAAAAAACTAGTGCATGAAGACGCATACCAATTAGTAATGAACATTGTGATAAAATGAATATTTTCTCGTCGATATCCATTTTATATGGAAGCATATACGTCTCTTCTCCCATTAAGTCTACTACTTCACGCGAAGCTTTTTGATCAAATGGCTCATGCATTGGAACAAATAGAATTTGGTATCCTTCTTGCTTTAATTTTTTTAATGCCGCAGCTAATTTTTTTATATAATCTTCTTTTGCATTCCAATAACGCACACTAACCGCGATTACTTTTCCATGTATCGAATGCTTTTGCAACCAATCCGATTGTTTTGTCCGTTTCCATGTTAAAACAGGGTCTGGAACAATTTCAATATCGTTTTTTATGCCAAGTTCTTTTAAATATAAAAACGAATCCTCATCTCGAACTGATACATAGGAAGCTTTTGACAAGTTCCATTTTACTAATAGACGATTATATCCTTTTGTAATTGGACCTATTCCTTGTGAATAAATATAATACGGCTTTTTTAATAATCGAGCGAGTCCCATAATACCCGTATAATATAGAATACTCTTCGTACTTGTCTGATCTTGAAGAAGGCTCCCGCCACCGCTAATAACTCCATCACTGTTTTTTATCGCATGATAAACAGCTTTTATATCCCAGCGATCTACCGATTCTACACCATACATTTCCTTTGTATATTTAGAATCATTTGATAGTACTACTAGTTCTATATCCGGGTTCTCTTTACTTAACGATTCAATAATTGATTGTAGAATCGCCTCGTCTCCAACATTATAAAAACCATAATATCCTGATAAGACTAAACGCACCCTAAATCTCCTCCAAAACTAGGTAACCGTTTATTTCATCTAACATAAACTAGTACCCATTCCTTACCTAAACACTTGATACCCTACATAGTTTCCTCTTTATCAGTTCATATGAATTATAATAAAAAATTAAATTTCTATATTTATCTTTTCAAAAATGGTATTTTGTTTATTGATATCCATTTTAATTTCAAAGCACATACACCATACAAAATGGTTGTAATACTTAATGCTATACCACTGAATAATAACGTCATAATTCTTGAAGATGTAACATCTATCACATTACATAGTTCATACAATCCTAGTCCCAAAATACATGCTATTGCTAGCACACCGAAAAAGCTTTTTAAATGAATAGAATAGGCAATATAGCTTCGAATATACAAATGATTTACAATACAAATCAATACGTAAGTAATTAATGTACTATACGCCGCTCCATCTATGCCAAACTTCTGCACGAACATCATGTTTAACATGACTTTCACACAACTCGCACCAATAACAATCCATGCAGCTTGTGCAGAACGGTTAATGCCCTGTAAAACACCTATTGATAATACCATAACCGCAGTAAAATACGAACTGCCAATCATAACTGTTAACATACTACTGCCTTTTACATCTGTGAACAATCCGACATTTAACGGTACTGTTAATGCCATCAACCATATTGTTAACGGTGCTGTCAAAACATGCGCTAGTCGATTTGTATTTTGAATTGTTATTTTCGCCAAATTTATATCTCTTTTGGCCAATGCGGAAGTTAAGAGTGGTATTAACGGAAATACAATTGCACTTGCAAAAATAACAATTATTTGCGTGAATGCAAAACCGCGACTGTATATTCCAAATTGTTCTTGAATTTCTGTTGATGATCCTTGTAATACATGCGGTATTGTAAGCGAGTCTACTAAATTTAAAAGTGGCATTGATAAAGCTCCGATAGCGATTGGGATCGATACCCGCAATATCTTTTTGCCGTGTTCTCTTAAATCTCGGAGCGAATAGGAATTGCTTTTATTGTAGTATGGACTTCTATTATATTTTATACGCAAATATATAAGCGAACTAATGACTCCAAGAAAAGAGCCAACCATCGCACCACTAGTAATAACAGTATTACTCTTATCCCATAATACTAGTATGTAAGCAATTATTAACATAAAAAACACACGTACAAATTGCTCAATGACCTGTGATACCCCTGTTGGTTTCATATCACCGAAACCTTGAAAATACCCTCTATACACCGCCATGTATGGCGCAATGAGTAATGCTAATGAAGTAATAAGCAACGGCATTCTAGTTTCTTGTCCACCGAGCATATTCGCAATTTCAATAGAAAATAATACAATGACTAAACAGCCGAAAACGCCAAATGCTATCCCAATAATTGACGCTGATTTAAATAATTTCGCAATTTCCTTTTGCTTATTTTTTTCGTTCAACTCTGCAATTAGTTTCGAAATTGCAAGTGGAACTCCGGCTACCGATAATGTAAGAGCAATCATATATACAGGAAAAACAAGGCGAAAAATACCGAGCACTTCATCTCCTGCAATATTTTGTAATGGAATTTGAAAAAAACTACCAAGCAATTTTGACAAAAAAGTTGTAATGGTTAAAATTGCTGCTCCTTTTACAAATGTTTTATTCATATTTTTTCTCTTTTCTTTTATACATATACTCTCAAACATATTGTTTTAAGCGATAGGAATTCATTTTATCCCATTGGTTATCATAACAAATTTATTATAGGTTGAATACTTGGTTTTTTTTTCAAAATAGAAAAGCGAACCCATTTAAGCCTGTCTCTTCACAATATTTTTCTAATTCCTTCCATTATATATATACACACTATAAGCGTTTCTGTTACGCCAAAAGAGCCCTTCCTCTCTGTCACTGCGATACATATTACTAAAAACATTATAAAAACATCCCACAACTCTACATTATAATTTATGTAAAATTGTGAGATATTCTAATTACTATCTAAACACTTAAGATTTTCAATTGCTCTTTCTGTTCATCGCTTGCCATTACTGCGATTGTTTTTTCAATACTCGGATGTACTTGCTCAAGCTTTACACTTGCTCCTACTTTATTTGATTGCTCAACAAAATTTAATAATGCCATAGCTCCTGATACATCCATATAACGCACATCTTTCATACGTAAAACAACCGGTGACTTCACATCTTGTAAAGTAGAGAAAATACGATCTACTGATAGGAAAGAGAGCGGCCCTTGAATTGTGTACGTTTCTTCTTTTTCTTTTACGATAGAAGTTTTACGTTCTTTACATTTCACCATATATATGATGAACGAAAGAATAATACCGAAGGCAACAGCAATCATTAAATCGAACTTCACCGTTACAATCATCGTTACGAGCATAACAACGACATCACCTTTAGGAGCGACATGCATCTTTTTCATGCTTCCCCAATCGAACATTCCAATACCAGTTAAAATTAAAATACCTGATAATACAGCAAGTGGAATATATTGTACGACCGAACCAAGACCCATAATAAAAATAAATAAGATAACACTATGCATACATGCCGAAAGTGCCGTTTTACCGCCACTTCTTATATTCACGATAGACCTTACAGTCGCACCTGCACCTGCTAATCCGCCAAACAATCCGCTCATCATATTACCGATACCTTGTCCAACGAGCTCTTTATTACTTTTATGACGTGTACCTGTCACATTATCCATTACGACCGATGTTAACAACGAGTCAATCGATCCTAATAAAGCAATACTAAGCGCTGGTAAAATAAGTGCTGCTATTCCTGTTCCACTTAAAGATGGAATATGAAGCGTAGGCATCGCTTCTGGAATGGTTCCAATCTTTTCAATTACTTTATTTAGTGAAAGATTTCCGATAATCGGTAACTTTACTGTAAGTCCTTCGAGTAGAGAAGAAAATAAAGGAAGCAAAGCTGTCACACCGACTAGTGCTACTAAACTAGACGGAATCGCCTTAATCCATTTGCCAGAAACAATCATTACAATAATCGTTAACACAACAAGTAAAAAACTATTTTGTACGTGTTTTATTTCGCCTAAAATAATGATTAATGCAATACCATTCATAAATCCTGAAACGACAGGATACGGAATATATCGAACGTAAGAACCGAGCTTACATACACCGAATAAAATTTGAAATAATCCTGCCATCATAAAGGCAATAAAACTTGCCTCTAACCCGTGCGTCGCAATAACTCCTGTTGCAATAACGGTAATCGGTCCAGTTGGCCCTGTTACTTGCCCAGGTGTCCCGCCAAATAACGCTGCGAATAAACCTGCAAAAATCGCACCATACAATCCAACAAGCGCTCCCTCAGATGTTCCTGTCGCGGCAATACCAAATGCAATCGCAAGTGGTAACGCAACAATCGCAACAGTAAATCCTGCTAAACATTCCTTTGCTATTTTTTGAAACATAAAAAAACCACCTTTGTATAAAGTCCATGTTCCATTGTACACCTAAAAAGATACATTCGTTAGCTCACTTTTTACATTCTCGTGACGTAAACGTATTCAACGAAAAGTTTTCCCCTTATCTTTGGAAACAATTGCAACTATGCTATAATGAACAAATTAAATCTTTTACTATATACTTGGAGGCACTATGCTAACTTTTGAAGAAAAATTATCGATTATTGAATCTTTCCCAGAACTAGAAAGAAAGAACGTATCATTAAAACGTGTAAACTTCCACTTTGAAGAAAGTCGTTTAGATAAAAAGAACGTTGTATTTCATTTACACCCAAATGGAAATGGATTTGTATATGCAAGCGGTATTAAAGGTTATAAAACAGATGATAAAGGCATGGTTAACATCCGTGAGTTTTCAGCAGAGGAGTTACGTTCAGTAATTGAGAAATCAATTGACCTTCTATCACAAGAAGAGGTAGTAGCACCTGTAGAACCTGCGAAAGAAGAAGAATGGCAGAACGAAGATGGTCATATTCTTACTCTTATTTCAGAGGATGACATGTGGAACGTGTACGCTGGTGTAAACTTAGACGGTACATTCAACTCTTATCCAGAAGCTGCGGAATACCTTGATGAAGAAGGCTTTTCACGCAAATAAAAATAGAAACCTATTTCATTCAACGACTTTTATAGTAATCAAAGAAGACACTTAAGGTGTCTTTTTTTGTTATATAAACTCCTTTCTCACACTATCTCTACTAATTTTCATAAAATGATTCAGAGGAGGTTTATATGAATACGACTGCTAAATTAATAAATTGGAAAGAACATGGCGATATGATTATTCTAGAATGTGAATTAAATGGAAAACGCTTCGAGATATCAACATATAAACAAAGAATATATAATGCACACCTTTTATCAGATGACGTTTATATTCGTTTAGACTCATCTGATAATATAATTGGAATAAATATTTATAAAAAGTAAGAAAAGCCCCCTATTCCGTAGGCGGGCTTTATCTTTATTACACAACATCAGAGTATACTCTCTTTTTTTCATACAGTTTATGTAATTATACATATTCATCAAAAAATACACTAAATGAATATTACATGTAGTAAAATATAACTTGTGGGCACGTTCTATAAAGCAGATTCTTTTAAAAGGCGTAACATATCAATTATTATAGGGGATGTGGCGTCACTTCAATATTGATCTCAAATCTCTTGTCTTTTGTGAACTAACAATCTAGTGTATATAGACGATTCTGCTTTATAGTATGTGTTTACACTCATAACAAAGGGGTAATGGTAATACGGATAGATTCGTATGAAATGAAATGGTTCAAGTCGGAGAGAGGCACCTTAAGGTGTCTTTTCTTTTTGGACATTACATCCATTTTGTTTTTCCACCTTATTTCAAATGCACTAATTAATCTTCACCAAGAAGAAACGAGAATTAACAAAGATATTGTTTCTTCTGTTTAATACAGAAAAATGAAGGATACCCCATAGATATGGGGTATCCTTCATTTTTTATTTTTTCGCACCTTTCAATGACTCCCTCAGCACAAACTTCTGCAACTTCCCGCTCGCATTACGAGGAAGTTCATCTACAAATAAATAATGACGCGGACGTTTATAATCTGCTAGTTCATCACTTTCTTTGCAATACGTTTCTAAATCAGCTTCTGTTATTGTTTCATCTTTCTTCACAATAACTGCCACAACACGCTCTCCCCATAATTCGTCTGGCTCACCAAGTACCGCCACATCTAATATACCAGGATGACTATGAAGGAAATCTTCAATTTCACGAGGATAAATATTTACGCCACCGCTAATTACCATATCATCAACGCGATCAGCAACGAATAAATAACCGTCTTTATCAAAATAGCCTAGATCACCCGAATGATACCATCCTTTATACATCGATTTTTTATTCGCTTCTTCACGATTATGATAGCCAGCCATCATAGTTGGGCCGCGCAAAATAATTTCTCCCACTTCATAAGGAGGTAATACATCCTCTGGTTCTGCCGGTGCATCCTCGTTCGGTTTCACAATACGAACTTCATGGCTAAAGCATGGCGTGCCTGCTGAACCAGCTTTCGTAATTTGATCCTCCTCTACGAGAAACGCAACAACTGGCCCCATTTCTGTCATTCCGTATATTTGAACAAGATCAATATAAAGACGTTCTTTACATTCTTTTACTAACGCCGGTGCCATTGCTGCTCCGCCGTATATACCAATCTTCATCGAAGTTAAATCATACTGAGCTAAATCTTTTTGCAACAACATATTCCACATTGTCGGCGCTGCAAAGAACGTCGTAATCTTTTCTTCTTGAATCGTATGTAATACTGTTTCTGTATCAAAATGATGCAAAATAACATTCTTTCCGCCAACTTGAATGCGTGGTATGATTCCAGCGTTTAATTCACCACAGTGATATAAAGGCGCAACGACAAGCCCTACACTATCTCTATTATATTTAAGGAAATACGTACAAATCATACTATGCTCAGTCATTTCGCGATGACGATGTAATACGCCTTTCGGATGACCTGTCGTACCGCTCGTATAAAGCATTGAACAATAATCCATTTCATCAATTTCGATATTTACTTTCTCAGAAGATGCTGCATTCACTTTTTCATGGTAGGAACTTGCATAGGAAGGTTTATCGTTTTCTATAGACCAAAAAGATGTATTTGGAAAATCTCTTTCAATTATAGCAACAGTTGACTCAACTGCTTTTTCAAAGACAACGACTTTCGAGGATGCGTCCTGAAGAATATAAGATACTTCTTTCGCCTTTAAGCGGAAATTAATCGGGTTAAAGATCGCTCCGATTTTCGCACAGGCTAAGTAAACGTTTACAAATTCACGGCAATTATATAAGTAAACAGATACCGTATCTCCCTTTCTTACTCCGTCTTCTAATAGAGCGTGCGCTGTTTTATTTATTTGTTCATCCCACTGTTTATACGTCCAGCGAATATTCTTTTCAGGTTCCACTAACGCCTCTTTATTCGGATACTTACCAACTGATAAATCAAAAATTCTCCCTATCGTCATGTACATGCCAACAATTTCCCCCTTTTCTCTTTCATAAATCTATCATTTCGTCCATAAGTAGACATTGTCCTTTAATGATTTGACTAATTTTTCTGATTATTATCGACATAGTTTTACATACGGTACCGCTAGACGGTAAATGAAATTATATCGGCGATTTTCCAGATATATCGACCGTAACTTGAAATATATCAGCGCAACTCGAATTATATCAACGATTTTTCGAATATATCGACTTACCGACAAAAACTGACAAGATATAATCGGACCGCCCGTTACTGCAGGATAAAAAGAGGTTGTTCCAACTCGGAACAACCTCTTTCTTCTTATGCAAATAGCTCTTCTAAAATTTTCAGTTTATCTTCTGTATATTTTACGAAGCCATCGTTATATGATTTTGGATCTTTCGGATTTGCGAAGTGAGTAATTGCTCCCGTCTTCGGATGAACAAATTTACTTGATGCACCACAGCCAAGTCCGATAATTGATTGTACTTCTTCCATAATGACAATGTTGTAAATACTTTCTTGCGTCGGCATTGCATAACCAACGTTCTCTAAGTTACCTAAAATATTCTTTTGACGATATAGGTAATATGGTACGTAATTATGCTTTTGCGTCCACTCTTCTGCTTCGTGCATCATCGCTGTAATTTCTTCGCGACCTGCTACTTTATATTTACGTTTGTTTTGCGTCATTTCAGAAGCACGTTTAAATGATAACGTATGAACTGTTAATGATTCTGGCATTAACTTTTCTGTTTCATCTAACGTATGTTTGAAGATATCTAACCCTTCACCAGGAAGACCAATAATTAAGTCCATATTAATATTGTTCATTCCCATTTCACGAGCTAAATGGTATTTCTCAATTGTTTCTTCTACAGTATGATGACGTCCAATTGCTTTTAGTGTCTCTTGATGGTATGACTGCGGATTAATACTAATACGGTCAATGTTCCATTTATTTAACACTTCTAGCTTTGCTGGCGTAATTGTATCTGGGCGACCTGCCTCAACTGTTACTTCACGCACATTTTTCACATCTGGGAACGCTTCATACATTTCTTCATACAGCATATCCATCTCTTCTGCTGTAATACTTGTAGGTGTACCTCCGCCGTAATAAATCGTCGTAACTTTTACACCTTTTTCTTTTAAAAACTTACCAATTTCACGAACTTCATAATGTAAACCACCTAAGAACGAATCAACAGAGCCTTGGCGTCCATTAATCGCATAAGCCGGGAATGTACAATATGCACATTTCGTTGGGCAGAACGGAATACCGATATAAATACTTACTTCTTCTTTCAAACGGTATAAATCCGGAACAACTGCTAATTGGCAATCAACAATGCGCTGAAGAAGTTCAATTTTCTCTTCATGAATTAAATAACTTTCACGAAGCTCTTGATGCGCTTCTTCTTTTGACATACCATTTTGAAGCATTTTATGAAGAAGTTTCGTCGGACGTACTCCCGTTAAAATACCCCAGCTTTGTTCAATACCAGTTAACTGCTGAAGAACAGAAAGATATACATAAGAAACAACGTGTTTCACTTGCTTCATACGCTCTTTTTCATCTGTGAAAGCAGATAAATCTTTCGAGAATGTTTCTTCATACACATTTCCTGTGCTAACATCCGTTAATTGAGCGGATGCTTTCACATTATCCTCAATGTGTATATCAACGATAAGATTTGCTTCCTCTTGTTCAAATCCAATCGTACTATCTTCAAAAAATAAGCCGCCAATATTTTGTAGCGGACGTAAAAAACGATCATCTTGTAACGTTTTAATTGAAATTAACAACATTATCACCTTTTCATTTGCAAACTCTCTTTAGTTTACTTGAAGGGCGTTTACAGGTCAATACAGAAGGTTTTACCTGTTTCTCTTACATTTTTTCAAATAATTCTTTTTATGAATATCGCTCCTGTATATAGACATCATCATTTTCTCTTGTTAAAATTTATTAGTACTAAAATCGATACATAGTGAAAATACAATATAAAAAGGAGGAATGTTAACACTAGATTCCATAATCTAATGTGTTAAAAAAAATATGAAAAAGAAATTTTATAGTGTTTTAACTCTCTCTCTTGCATTACAAACTGTTCTTGCACCTACTTATTCATTTGCAGAGAGTGCTGAAAAATCCGCTGAAGTATATACGGAAGATCAAGTTTTTAAAAGTATTAAAGAGCATGTTAATGAGCATAGTACTCATGAAGAAGATATCGAGGTTACTGGTCAATTCCTACTATACACTTCAAAAAAACATTCATTATATACCGCGAATGATTTAAAAAACAAATCGAATATCGAGATTACAGAACAAGTCGTAACGGCGACAAAGAAAAAAGGAAATGCTTATTACATAACGACGCCAACTGGCGCTGGATGGATAGATAACAATGATAATAGCTTAGAAGTTCAAGAGATTCATAAACTATCTAATCAAAAATTAATCGTAAAAGAAGAAGCTTCCATACATGCCCTTCCGTTCCAATCATTTAAAGAAGAAGGGAAACTACAGCCACAAGTCATAACTCCTACTGAACAAGCTGGAAATTGGTTTAAAGTCCAAATAAATGAAACAACAAAATGGATTTATGCACCTTCTGCTACATTTGAAGGTACAAAAGCTTCATTATTAAAAAACAGTCGTACTGCTAAAAATAGTTTATTGAGATCGCCAGAAGCTCTACAAACAAACAATATTTATGGCGTTACATTTAAAGAAATGATTGTCCCAAAAGGAAATGACGATATTCGCCCTGGCTACCCGATGGTACCTAAATATATTACGATTCACGAAACAGCTAATACAGCGAAGGGTGCCAATGCTCTAAATCATGCAAAATTCTTAGATAATCAAGCACGCGGAACAGCTGATCGCGCCGCATCTTGGCATTTCACAGTAGATGATAAAGAAATTTATCAACATCTTCCAGTAAATGAAGTTGGATGGCATGCTGGAAATAAAACTGGAAACTATGAATCTATCGGAATTGAAATTGCCGTTAATCAAGATGGAAACTATGAAAAAGCGGTAGAAAATGCCCGTAAATTGGCAGCTTATTTAATGAACGACTTAAATATTTCTCTAGATAAGGTCCAAAAACACCAATTTTGGTCAGGAAAAAACTGCCCTGCGTTTATGATTCAACGCGGACAATGGGATGCTTTCTTAAAAGGAACTGAAACATACTATAAGGAAAATCAAAAAAATCCCGTAACTGATGACATTACAGGTGGATGGTATGAACAAGACATTCGTCAATTAGCAGCTAGAGGCATTATGCAAGGAGAAGGGAACGGCAAGTACTTCCCAGAACGTCTTGTAACGCGTGCTGAATTTGCTACACTAATTACTCGTGCTTTACAATTACCAAGTGGAAATGCTAATTTCACAGACTTAGAACAAGTACACCCATCGTTAAGAGACGGTATTAATCGTGCAGCAAGCGCAGGTATAATCCGCGGACGTGGTGATAATACATTTGATCCAAATACTACAATTACACGCGAAGAAGCTGTTATTATGATCGATCGTTCTCTAAAACACGCTGGTATTTTTGCAAAACAAGTTGAACTACCATTCGTAGACCAAAACTTAATTTACGCTAAAGAAGAAGTACAAAGAGTGTATGGATATGGAATTGTAAAAGGTAATGAATTTAATCAATTCGTACCAAAAGGACCATCACAACGTGCACACGCAGCTGCATTTATAAACAGAATGCTTAGCGTAATTGAAGCTTAACATATTTATCATTCCATATAGATATTTTCATTTTATCTGTATTCACTTAAAAGGCATCAGAGACTATATATCTCTGATGCCTTTTATACATCTTTTAGCTATTTTTAGCCATGAATCTTAAACGTATTCCTAATAACAGAAGCATAAAACCGATGAATGGAACGTAATTTTCATATCATGTCCTTTTTGTGGTACATTAAGATTTTTTATTCCTTCACTTGTTTTTTTATGAGCCATTAACCTTCCGCCTAACTTCCTCGCATGTGCCGAATTTTGAGATGGGGTCTTATTGCCAATCAAGACGAAACAAAATTAATCTAAAGAACATTTTATGTGATGTGAATTTTTCGGAAACATCACCCACTTTACATTAGTTTTCTAAGGGACCAAGTAAATTGTATCTGTTTCATACATAGTTCAAACTTTTAAAAATTTCTATTCTTTTTAATAAGCTCAACAAAAAAACGTAGCCAAAAAGCTACGTTTTTCTGTCATCGTTTCGGTGTATTTTTATGATTCTTCAAAAACGGAAGCGGGAATTGCTTACGGAAATGCTCTTTAATCATATACTCTACACCGTTTTCGCTATTTGAACGTGTAATC
The DNA here is from genome assembly GCF_001816185.2 of Bacillus sp. RZ2MS9. Taxonomy (NCBI): domain Bacteria; kingdom Bacillati; phylum Bacillota; class Bacilli; order Caryophanales; family Bacillaceae; genus Bacillus; species Bacillus sp. RZ2MS9. Next base: position 886,294 of record NZ_CP049978.1, on the reverse strand, counting down.
CAATCTGCTGCTTGCTTTAATTCTACAGGCGAGTTCCCCATTGCTACCCCAAGCCCCACGTTTTCAATAACCTCTAAATCTTCCATACTATCTCCAATCGCAACCATTTCATTTAGCGAAATATTTAAATGCTCTCCAAGCAATTGTAATCCACGTAACTTTGATACATTTTGCGGTAAAATTTCTATTCGTTTTGAATCACATTCAACATACTCTACATCTTGAAATGCTTTTCTTAATGTGTTCAGTCCTCTTTCTTTTTCACCTTTCGTTTGGAAAATAACATCAATTTTTGGCGCCGCTACCGGATGATCACGAAGCGCATCACCTAACGAATCTACAAATTGAACTGGATAAAATAACGGGTCTGCACTTGATAATACAGTGCGCGCAATTAAGTTTGGTGTATTTCTCTCACGATTTCCGATTGAAAACCGTTCATGAGAAATACGTACGTTACAATCAAAGTGCTCTAACACTTGCACAATATTAAAAGTCTTCTCTTCAGATAATCTTCTTTGAACGTACGGCTTATCTAACGTTGCTGAAACGAAAGCACCACCATGTGTCACTAATATAGAATCTAATTTTAACGCCTTTGCTACTTTATGAGCGGATTGAAAATTACGACTCGTAAATAACGTAACGTATACATCTTTTCTTTTCACAAATTCAATTGTTTCTCGTAATCCTTTTGCAATTTTTCCATTGTTGTATAGTAGTGTCCCATCTATATTAAGAGCTAGTAAGCGATAAATCATGTCGCACTCCCCCTCTTCGCTGTTGTACTCTATCCATAATTTATGAAATAAATGTAGCAAATAGAACGAGTTAGAATTACTACTGAAAATTTGGTTTACTATATACATATACACTTAGCAAAGGAGATAGTACAATGCAGGCACCTCCTTCTTTTTATGAAGGCGACACGTTAGAAGTCGCAAAAAAATTACTCGGGCAAAAACTTGTTCATATTGTAGACGGAATAAAGCGAAGCGGAATCATTGTAGAAGTAGAAGCATATAAAGGCCCAGATGATAAGGCCGCACATAGTTACGGAGGCAGACGGACAGATCGCACAGAAGTTATGTTTGGTGCACCAGGGCATGCTTACGTATATTTAATTTACGGTATGTATCATTGCTTTAACGTTATTACAGCGCCAGTGGGCACCCCGCAAGGTGTTCTCATTCGAGCTCTTGAGCCGGTAGATGGAATAGAAGAAATAAAACTAGCGCGCTACAATAAGACCGAAATTACAAAAGCGCAGTACAAAAATTTAACGAACGGTCCTGGCAAACTATGCCGTGCACTTGGCATCACTTTAAAAGAACGCGGTGTATCGTTACAAAGTGATACGTTACATATTGAATTAGTTCCAAAAGAAGAACACATATCATTACAATATAAAATAACAGCAGGACCTCGTATTAATATCGACTATGCAGAAGAAGCTGTACATTATCCGTGGCGTTTTTATTATGAGGGACATCCGTTTGTTTCAAAGAAATAAACGATATCGACTTACCGACAAATAAAAGAAGACTGTTCCAAAGTGGAACAGTCTTCTCCTTTTACTCCGCACCTTCCGCAGTTGCAATATTATCCTCTAAGTTTTCTCTTGATAATTCAGCCGCCATAAAATCTGCTATTTCTGGAAGTGCTAAATGCATATGAGCTTTTTGACAAATTTGGATCGTGCAGTTTTCTACAACATAGTCGAAAACATGTCCGCCTCCGCTTCTTTCATCATCAATGTAATGTAAGTGGAATCCAGCTACCCCAATACCTTGTGCGTAATCTGGTGTCCAAAATCCAGCAAGCGTACCTTCTGTATTTTCAAACGAAAAGATTGGTTGCGATTTCGTCACTTCAACGAGTGGTGTATACGGTTTTTCTTGTCTTGGAACAGTTCTCGTTCTTACTTCACGGAACGTACCGTCCATTCGAATAGCGTAAAATAAGTTTTTACTTGGCATTAATTCATGTAATAACGCTTCAACTTCTTCACGATTCATCGGACGCTCTACCGTATAACTCATTTCTTTTTCAAAAAACGTTACAGTCGCAAACGGTGTTGTTTCTTCTGGCTCTACTTTTTCTGCTGAACCGTCTGAACGTAAATGATAAAATTCGTTATCAAATGCAATCATTTCACCATCTAATTGATCAAATGTGCCGATGCCGAAATCACCACGTTCTTTCAATTCCTCAAAGCTAATCACACCATCATATATACCATCTAATAGCGCAAGCATTGTAGATGTTTGATATACTTCATTACTCGTTTTCGTTCTTTTTGCATCAATATCGATTAATTGCGCAACAGTCATCTCAAATCTGCCTCCATTAGTTTAATTGGTTTGGTAATAATTTTTCGCTTAATTTAATGTTATCACGGTAGTCGATTGGAATATCAATAATGACAGGACCGTCTGCTGCTAATGCTTCTTTTAATACACCTTCTAATTCATCAGGCGTGTTAACACGAAGACCTAACGCCCCGAAACTTTCCGCATATTTAACAAGATCAACATCACCAAACTCTGTAGCTGATGTTCTGCCGTATTTCATCATTTGTTGGAATGCAACCATATCATATGTGCCGTCTCTCCAAACAAGATGGACGATTGGAGAATTTAAACGTACCGCCGTTTCTAACTCCATCGCTGAGAATAAGAAACCACCGTCACCTGATACGGAAACTACTTTTTTACCTGGTTCTACTAAAGTAGCAGCAATTGCCCAAGGAAGTGCAACACCTAACGTCTGCATACCGTTACTAAATAATAATCTACGTGGTTCATAAGAACGGAAACATCTCGCCATCCAAATAGAATGGGAACCGATGTCACATGTAACGGTTGTGTCGTCACTAATTAAAGAACGAAGTGTACGAATCACTTGAAGCGGATGTGTAACACCTTCTGAAGGACGATTTGGAACTTCTGCTTGTTCTGATAATTTCGCGCGTAATCGTTCTAACACTGCTTCTGATTTCGTACTTAACACAAGTTTCGGTAACTTTTCTGCGATGCTATTTACTGTTAAGGCAATATCACCAATTAATTCACGCTCTGGTTGGTAATCATGATCGATATCTGCTTGATGGTCATCAAGATGAATAATCGTTCTGTCTCCAAGTTTATTCCAGAACTTTGGATCATACTCAATTGGATCATAACCGATAGAAATAACAAGATCTGCCTCTTCTAGTAAAATATCACCTGGTTGGTTACGGAATAGTCCAACACGGCCGAAGAAATGATCTTCTAACTCACGTGAAATGGCACCAGCCGCTTGATATGTTTCAACGACAGGAAGTTCTGTATCCGCAATTAATTTACGAACGGCTTTCGTCACTTCATTTGTGCTCGCTCTCATACCGAGTAAAATAACTGGTAATTTCGCTGCTTTTATTTTATCTACTACATATGTAATATCATGTGTGGGAGCGATTCCAAGCTGTGGCTTAGAAAGCGCACCGATAGACTCTACAGTCGTTTCCGCAGTCATAACGTCTTGCGGCAGACTTACTAAAGTAGCGCCTGGATTTGTGGAAGTCGCACTTCGGAATGCATTCGATAGTGCTTCTGGCACATTATCAGGATGCTCTACTTCTACGCTATATTTTGTGATTGGTTCGAATAGTGCAGCATTATCCATAGATTGATGCGTACGTTTTAATCGATCTGTACGCGGAACTGCACCAGCTAAAGCAACAACGGGATCACTCTCCGCATTCGCAGTAACAAGACCTGTCGCTAAATTTGATGTCCCTGGTCCTGAAGTTACAAGACATACGCCCGGTTTCCCTGTTAATCTACCAATAGCAGCTGCCATAAATGCTGCGTTTTGTTCATGACGACAAACAATTAACTCTGGTCCTCTTTCTTGCAGTACATCAAATACAGAGTCAATCTTCGCTCCTGGAATACCGAAAACATGTGTAACACCTTGTTTAATTAAACAATCAACAACAAGATCTGCTCCTTTTGTTTTTGTCTTCACGTCGTTTGCTTTTACATCTGTACTCAAACTAATCATTCCTTTGTTTCATAATTTGTGTAATAAAGATTTTAATTTCACCTAGTTAATTAATGTGGTGAAGTATCATTTATCATTATATTACAAATGCATTATTTTTCCAACAATATGAATTCGACATTATTTTGACAAAATTCAAAGAATACGCTTACAACCTTTTGTTTATCTTAAAATAACATTTTTATATCTCTTCTAAAAATGCGCAAAAATATTTCCACCCATTTACATTATTAAAAATTTTATAGTACCTTGCAAAGAACAATAGCAAATGATATATTTGTAAATAATGGAATAACCATTATTTGGAATGTTATTTACGATTAGTATATCGCCTTTCAAAAAGTAAATATAGATTGTGTGTGCTGTTTAGAAAAAAGATAGGATTTTCAGCCATAATTCATCATTTTATAAAGGAAAGTGATTGTTATGAACAAAAGTGAATTTTTAGAGCAACTTAGTTCTTCCCTACGGAATATGCCTAATTCAGAAAAGGAGGATATTATCTCGGAGTACGAAACTCATTTTATTAGTGGTAAACAAGATGGAATATCTGAAGAGGAAATTTCTAAAAAGCTAGGAAACCCTAAAACTATCGCTAAAGAACTTAACGTTTCATATGCAATAAGCAACGCTGACAATAGGCGCAGCCTAAAAAACATTATGACGGCACTGTTTTCTGTTATGAGCTTAAGTCTTTTAAACTTTATATTTATCATTATCGCCTTTTTCGTATTACTCTTTCTATTACCGCTTCTTCTAGCACTTATAATTGCTACACCGTTATTAATTATTTCACCTATCTTATTAATAGGGTTAGGATTCTTTAAAGGGTTTCACCAAATCAGTTATTCCGATGTTTACAATGTATTCATAGCTTTTTGCATCGGCTTACTAATATCAGTCATATGTTATCAAATAATAAAACATCTATACGTAGCTTTAGTTAAGTATTTGAAATGGAATGTAGCTATTTTGCAACGACACTAATGCAAAAGGAGATTAAGATGAAAAATTATATTTTATACCCATTCATGTTACTTACAATGTTATTTCTATCAGCTTGTTCAAACAGTGTACAGCCTAAGGAAAAAAATGATGTACAATCTATCAAAGATGTTGCTATTAAAGTTCCAGAAAATATATTTAGTTCCTCAAAGAAAAATGAAACTATTAGTGAAGACGAAATGAGACAAAATATAAAAAATTATATAGATTATAGTTGGGAGTTATCTGAAAATATAATTCCTCTCGCTTCAACAAATTCTGATAAGAATTTCACTGAATCTGACCGAGAAAAATTACAAAAACTAATAGAGTTAGCGAAGCAAAATGATGCAAACTTCCATAATTTTATTAGTAACAATACAATCCCTGATGATTACAAAAAGCCTTCAAAAGAAATCTATGAATTTATTTCATCGTCTACAGCACTTTCAGTAGAACTAGATCAAGAGTTAGACAAACTCGCCCAAGATGGTAACTTATTCAAGGCGAATTTTTCTTTTACGAAACGCCTTGAGAAAATAAATGGGAGGAAACAAAAAGAGATTGAAAAGTTTTTGAACGAAAAAAATATTAAAACTTCAATTAACAGCAATAAAAAAATTTAACCGATGTGTTACATATCCCTTTCAAAATAATCAATAAGAAATGGCTATTTTGAAAGGGAGTTTTTGTGATATAACTATTAAATTCCCTAAACAAAAAAGACGCTCCCCTAGGAGCGTCTTCCACTATTACGCTTGTTGTTGCGCGCTATATAATTCTTCAAGTGGCTTCATGATAATTTTGTTAACGTCACCGATTACAACGTTTAGGCGTTGCTCAGTTTCCATTAATTTTGTAATTTTAGCATCTTGTTGAATGCGAGCTACAACTTCTTGTGCTTGTTGGTTGTCTTCTTCAGTGATTTCTTGGCCTTGCATCATTTTTTGTTGTAGGCTAAGTTGCATTGTACGGAACTCATCGAATAAGTTCTTTGAAGCTGTGTCAGCTTGAACTGCTGCGTAGCTCTCTTTTAAAGTTTTGAAGTCATCGTTTTCAGCGATTGCTTTTTGTAATTCATATGCAACATCATGAATGTTCTTTGTCATTTTATTTTTCCTCCTTTAGAAGGCTAGCGCTTTTCATACGCACTGCCTTTTCAGTGCATTTACATACGCACCTCTTCTTACCATATCAAACTATGCAAGAGATGTGAAGAAATTTCACTTTTATTTCTATGTACTCACCTTATTATCTAAGAAACAATAGTAACAATCCTTGTACGAGCCCGATCATTCCGCCTAATAACGCTCCTAAATACGTAATCATTTTTAATTCGTTTTTCGTAATAGACAGAACTAAGTCTTCTAATCTTTCTGTTGAGAATGTAGACACTTCTTGCTGGACAATTTCCGCAAGGTGTAGATTGTTTAGTATACTCTCTACATTTTCTGTTCCCCACTTTAAGCCTTTCGTTACTGCACTTGGAACCACTTTTTCAATAATTGTTTCTCGAACTGGTTCACATACTTGCTGAACAGATTGATTTAAAAACTTACTCACTGTTTCCTCTACTTTAACTGCTGACAGCACGGAGCTTACAATCATTTCTTTCTCTACAAATGCTTCTAATTCTTTTACATCTCTTCCTTTTAACTTTTCCCACTCTTTTTGCAGTACGTCAGTTAAAAGCTGCTTTGTAGCATCTTGCCCTAAAAACTTAATAACTTCTGGCTGCACACGATCCACAACACTTACATTTCCTAAAAACATCCCAACTAAGTTAAGTAGCGTTCCGCGAGAAGCAAAGAAATCATCAATCATTTTTGAAAAACGAGCTTTCCCTTCTTCACTTTCAAAAAAGCTAATTCCTCGCTCTAAAATAAACGCCGAGGCATTCGGAATCGCATTCTCTATCTTTTCATGTACAGAATGAGGTAAAGCCTGTTCCCATGTATATGTATAATACTCTGCTAAAAATGCATGAATTTTTTCTGTAATCACATGTTCGATTTTTCGAGTTGCTTCTTCTTCTACATGTGCTACATTCCATTTTTCTAACATATATCGCAGTGATTGTTCATTCGTAATTACTTTATCCACTTCCACTTGCGCCCAGTGAATTAAACCTTTTTGAAACTCTTCATTTGTTAGCTTTTTTCCGATTCCTTCTGGTGTTAACAAATGTTCTACAACCATTTTTCCTAATTGAACAGCAAGTTCATCACGCCGCTTCGGAATTAACCCTGGTGTAAATGGAACTTGAAACTTTCCGATATAAATAGGACGATGAGGGCGAAATAACATTTTTATCGCTAAATGATTCGTATATCCTCCAATAATTGCTCCGAGTCCTGTCGTCGTTAACATATTTAACCATATATTCATTACAATCAACCTTTCACTTCTCCAAAACTATAGCATATCATCATACGGACAAAAGTATAATGGTATAAAAACGTATTTGCAATATATAGCTTCGCCTATTATGCAAATAGTAGTAAAGGAGTGATTTCGTTGGTTCTCGGCCTTTTAACTTCTAAACTTCATTATGAGCAAACGTATTACACCGAAATCGCTAAACGCGCTCGGCTTTATCATAATGTCGTTGCCCAGTTTACGCCATTTTGTATTGATCCTAAAACAGACCTTGTTTCTGGTCTTATTTACGATACAGATACAGGAAAATGGAAAAAGCAAACATTCCCTATTCCTTCTTATATATATGATCGTTATTCTTTTCAAGAGGAAACAGACTTTGAAAAAGTAAAATCAATTATTCACTCTTTGCACAATCGTCCTTCCACTACCTTTTTAAATAACACACTTATTAATTCAAGTGAACTACATGATTTATTTCTCACTAATAAAAAACTGTCTCCTTATATACCAAAATTTGAAATTGCGACGATACAAAACATTTTCAAACTGTTGTTAAAAACTAAAGATATTATTATACGCCCCACTAATATACATTCTAAAGATAACTTATATCGAGTCGCTTACAAAAATAAAACGTTTCAGATCGATACAGTAAATGAAAAATACCATACTTCTATTCCAATCAAACGCACAGACGAATTTATATCTTGGTGTAAATCTAACATACGTTCATCACGTTACATAGCGCACACTATGCTACAACCACCAAATCAATTAACATATCCACTGCACATTCGAACCATTTTGCAAAAAAACAAAGAACAAACTTGGAATGTTATCGGTCAATTTATACAAAAAAGCTCATTTCCTAATCAGCTTTTACCCTCAACAACGGACGATGATTCATTACATTCATTTTCAAAAATTAAATACGTACTATCTAGTACAGGTGTGCAACTATTGCACGACGCTTTACACGATATTATAAATGAAGTATTCCAAACACTAGATCAGTCTTATTCTTCGTTATTTGAACTAGAACTTTCCACAATTATGGATCAAAAAGGTGCAATCTGGCTTATGTATGTCAACACGATCCCTCCTTACGAACAATACATTCGTCATAGTGATTCATTAGCTGAAAAGATATTTCACGGACCACTTAAATTCAGTCGCTTTACACCATAATGAAAGGAGGTAAACCTATTTTGAAAGAACATATATATACATTAAATATTTCAGATGAACATCCAAATAGCATTACTTTACCTTACGTTTTTTCTATTACACCACCTATTACATCCCTCTCCTTCGGCATACGTCATATAGCAAGTGAAGAAGTAAAAATTCATTATTCCTTTACTCGCGAAATTATTATCGGAAAGCATATTGCCGAAAAACTTTTACTGCCTCAATCAACTACTATTCATGCATTCACACAAAACCAAACGATTATTTTCGGACCATTGATCGGCATTTTCACAACTGGCTTTAACGATGATTCTTCTAATCCTTTAGGAAATCGTTCAATTGCTCTCAGTGAGTTGTTAACACCACCATTCTCATTACGACCGTTCGTATTCGTCTTTGGCGTTCAACATATAAACTGGGAAGAAGAAACAATTGAAGGATATTTCTTTCGAGAGAAACAATGGATAAAGAAAAAGGTTCCTTTACCAAACGTCATTTACGATCGACTACCGAATCGACAAGCGGAAAATTACAAACCAATTGTCAGAGCAAAAAGAAAATTAGAACAAGACTACTCCATTCCATGGTTTAACCCAGGGTTTTTCAATAAATGGGAAGTTCATCAACTTCTTATGAAAGAAGAATCAATTAAACCCTTATTACCAAATACAGAAGCATTTCAGCATTTCGAACAAGTAGAACGGTTTCTTGGCACATATAAATCAGTGTACATGAAACCAATACACGGGAGCTTTGGTAGAAATATTCATCAAATATTTTATTCTCAAACAGAAAATTGCTACTACTGTCGTTATCGCGAAAATGAAGAAAACAAACTGAGAAAGTATCAATCATTAGAAACTCTTCTAAACCATGTACTAAAAGGGCATGATTTAAAAAAGTTTATCGTACAGCAAGGTATTTCGTTACTTCGCTTTGATGGTCAACCTGTTGATTTCCGCATTCATACAAATAAAAATCATTTCGGTAATTGGATAGTTAGTGCAATCGTCGCCAAAATCGCCGGCAAAGGCAGTTTAACAACGCATGTAAATAGCGGCGGTAATACAAAATTGCTACAAGAGCTTTTTCCAGATTCAACGAAGCAAGTTCAAATTGAAAATAAATTAAAACAAACAGCTCTGCAAATAAGTTATGCACTCGACGAGCAAGTAACTGGAAACATCGGTGAGATTGGTTTCGATATCGGTTTAGACACAAAGGAAAATCCGTGGTTATTTGAAGCCAACTCTAAACCTGGGCGAACTGTATTCCAAGATGCCAAATTAAAAGAACAAAGTGAACTGACACGCCAGTTATTTTACGAATATGCCATCTACTTAACTGAACATTCTTTACGTGATACAAAAGAAAAAATGTCCCAAATAAAATCCGGGACTTCATCAAACACCGAATGTATCCCTTCTCCTATGATTCACTCACAAATGCAAAAACAAAAACTTCCACCTAGATAATAAGGTGGAAGTTTTCTATTTACACAAGTTTTACTACAACCTCAGTTTCCACATTACATACTCCGCAATAAAAAATATGATTGCAATATTCATTTGAATTATTATGCGTTAAACCATCTACTGCACTTAATAATTCTTGATCCATATAGGCACTATAATCGTCTATATAATCTACAGACTTCCCATAATCTTGGAGTATACTTTGGCAATTTTGACAAGAATATGTTTGTGATTCTAATGCGTTGCAAAGCGGGCAAATCCCCATCATGATTCCTCCATACTTTATCGTTTAAAGCCTCTCTTTTTTAGAGTGAAGAGAGCAACCTATCCAGACATAGGAGTGCCCACTCCATCCCTACTTAAAAATAGAACTATAAAGTTGCTACCGATTTCATTTTTATTTCAATAAATCATAAATAAGAAGCTAATAATTAGCCTACAAGTAGCAGGCTACAATGAGAAAATTATATTTAATATCCTCCTTAGTTTGGCCTGTTTTCTTAAAAATACAACGATTACTCTTATTTCATAATTTACGAAATCAATAAGTTTTTTTGACAAAATTTACAAATTATTATTTTGTATATCTTTCTAGGTAACATCCATACTATGAGTACAAACTTAATTACCGATGGATTAGCGCCAATCGGGGCGATAATCTGGTTCAACTCCAGCTAGTCCAACCAAAAAAACTTTTATAACTCTAAGGAGGATATATTCCTATGGCAAACCAAAATTCTTCAAATCAATTAGTAGTACCAGGTGCAACAGCTGCAATCGATCAAATGAAGTACGAAATCGCTCAAGAATTTGGTGTACAATTAGGAGCAGATTCTACGGCTCGCGCTAACGGTTCAGTTGGTGGAGAAATCACAAAACGTCTAGTTGCAATGGCTGAGCAAAGCCTTGGCGGATTCCACAAATAAATATATATGGCAAAAAGGTCTCAAGGCATATGCCTTGAGACCTTCCTTAATTTATTGCAACATTTGTAAAAACTTCTTCGTACGTTCTTCTTTTGGATTTGTAAATACTTCTTCTGGTGTACCTTGTTCGACAACGACACCACCATCCATGAAAATAACACGGTTCGCAATTTGATGTGCAAAACGCATTTCGTGCGTTACAATAACCATCGTCATGCCTTCTTTAGCAAGTTCTTTCATTACTTTCAGAACTTCTTGAACGAGTTCAGGATCAAGCGCTGATGTCGGCTCATCAAATAGTAACACTTCCGGCTCCATCGCAAGCGCACGCGCAATTCCAACGCGCTGTTGTTGTCCGCCTGATAATTGGAACGGATATAAGTCTACTTTATCCGCAAGACCAACCTTTTCAAGGAAATAGTTTGCTTTTTTCTTCGCTTCTTCTTTCCCCATCTTTTTCACTGTAACGAGCCCTTCCATTACATTTTGAAGTGCTGTTAAATGCGGGAATAAATTATGGTGCTGGAATACCATACCTGTTTGCGTACGAAGATTAACAATATCTTTCTTCGTTACTTTTTGAGAGAAGTTAAGCTCTTTATTACCGATACGAATATTACCAGCGTTTGGTGTTTCTAATACATTGAGACAACGTAAGAATGTCGTTTTACCAGATCCAGACGGCCCAATAATAACAACAACCTCGCCCTTCTCAACTGTTAAATCTATATGCTTTAGTACGGTATTATCTCCGAAACTTTTTTGTAAATGCTGAATTGAAATCATAAAAACAAAAACTCCTTTTGTAAAAGGATTATTTTAATGTGTAGCGTTCTGAACGCTTTTCTAACATCTGTTGTACGATTGATAATAAGAAACAAATAACCCAATAAATAAGACCTGCTTCAAAATAAACAATTAAAAACTCGTAGTTCATCGCCGCAATTTCCTGCGCTTTTCGGAACATTTCTGTTACTAAAATTAACGATGCTAACGAAGTATCTTTCACTAAGCTAATAAATGTATTCGAAAGCGGCGGGATTGATACGCGCGTTGCTTGTGGTAAAATAACACGTTTTAATGCTTGTGGATATGTCATCCCAATTGTATAAGCTGCTTCCCACTGCCCTTTCGGAATGGAAAGGATAGAAGCACGAATAATTTCAGATGCATATGCACCGACATTTAATGAAAATCCAACAACTGCTGCTGTATATGGCTCAACTTCAATATTAAGAGTTGGAAGACCATAGAAAATAATAAATAGCTGTACAAGAAGTGGCGTTCCGCGAATGATAGATACATAGATACGAGCAATCCATTGTAAAATACGACTACCAGAAATACGTGCGAGCGCTGTTAACGTTGCCAGTATAATCCCGATAATAAATGTAATAAGCGTTAATGGAATTGTTGTAAAAACAGCTTCCTTCAGCATAGGCATGAAGGAAGTCTGCATAATATCTATCCAAGTAGACAATCGATCTGAAACTAATGCACTACTTAGATACATTTTCACCGAACCATTTTTTCGTTATTTTGTCATACGTACCGTCTTTTTTCATATCTTCTAACGCTTTATCTACTTCTTGTACAAGCTTAGTGCTACCTTTACGGAATAAGAATCCACTTTCTGAAGCTTCTTTTTCAGTATCTACAATTTTAATTTTTGCATCTTTTTTCGTTTCTAAATAATTTAATACTGATAACTTATCATTAATTGTAAAATCAACGCGTCCTGAAGCTAATAATTCTGCCGCTTGGCTAAATCCTTCTACCCCAATAATTTCCGCACCGTTTTTCTTAGCAATATCTGCATAGTTACTCGTTAAAGATTGTGCTCCTTTTAAACCTTTTACATCAGCAAATGTAGCAGGCTTATCTTTATCTTTTGCAATAACTAATGCCGCTGAAGATGAAATGTATGGTTTAGAGAAATCGTATTTCTTTTGACGATCTTCACGAATACCAACTTCGTTTGCAACCATATCAAAACGTTTTGCATCTAAACCAGCAAGTAAGCTATCCCATTGTGTTTCTTTAAATACAGGTTTTACACCTAAACGTTTTGCAACTTCTTCTGATAGTTCAACGTCAAATCCAGTTAATTTATTGCTTGAATCATGGAATGTGAACGGTGCGTATGTACCTTCTGTTCCAATTACAAGTTCACCGCTTTGTTTTATCTTTTGTAACGCGTCTTGACTAGCTGTATCTTTTTTCTCTTCTTTACCGCAGCCGGCTACAATCCCGATCGCTAATGTAGTTACTGCAAGCACTGAAAATAATTTCTTCATGATAGTAATCCTCCAAGTATTCTGATAGGAATTTAAAAACTATATTGATTGTATGCAATCTTGAACAATTTTTCAATGAAAATGTTCTTATTTAGTTTATCCTTTTTCTTCATAATCAAACAAAAGGGAAAAATAATGCTACATACAAAAAATAAGTAACATTTTTTAATATAGCATTTATTGTACGAAAGGTAAAATAATACTTCTTATTTAACTGCCCTGATTCACTAAAAAAAGAACTTGTGAAAATCACAAGTTCTCCACCTTACCTATTAAGCGCTCTGGTTCCCTTCCATTTGCGTTTTGTACATATCATAATAACGCCCGCGCTTTTTCATTAGCTCATCATGAGACCCTTTTTCTAAAATGGTTCCTCTATCAAGCACAATAATTTGATCTGCGCTTTTAATTGTTGAAAGTCGGTGAGCGATAATAAATGTCGTTCTTCCTTTTTTCACAACTTCTAGCGCTTGTTGAATCATCGCCTCTGTTTCTGTATCGATACTAGATGTCGCTTCATCTAAAATTAAAATGGCTGGGTCAAAAGCGAGCGCCCTAGCAAACGATATAAGCTGACGTTCTCCGGTTGAAAGAGTACTTCCTTTCTCCGTAATTTCTTCATTTATATTGTTCGCAAATCTTTCAGCACCAACATCACGCAATGCTTTTACGATGCGCTCTTTTGAAATTTTTTCATTTTCTAAACTTACATTAGATGCTACTGTTCCGCTAAATAAAAACGGATCTTGCAGTACAATTCCCATATGTTCACGAGTTGCTTGTTTCGGCATCTCTTTTACATCATGACCATCAATCGTAAGCTTTCCTTTTTCAAACTCGTAAAACTGAAAGAGTACGTTCATAATAGAACTTTTTCCTGATCCAGTATGACCGACAAGTGCCACGGTCTCCCCTTGTTTCGCTTCAAAAGAAATATTTTTTAACACTTCATCTTTCCCATTATAAGAAAACGATACATTATCAAACTTCACATTTCCTTGTAAGCGAGGCATACGCTCTTCTTCTACTGCTTCTCCTTTTTCCTCTAACAATTCAAAAACACGCTCTGATGCAACACGCGATTGTTCTAAGTTAGCAAGCTGATTCACCATATTTGTAATCGGTGAGAACAATCGTGTTAAATAATCAACGAACGCATACAGTATCCCTAGAGAAATGACGCCTGTAGCACTTAATGAAGCGCCACCGAAATACCAAATCACACCTGTGAAAGCGATATTTCTTAATACGGATACCAAATTGTGTGAAGTTGCTGCATTTAAATTCAAAATTTTATTTTGATACTTAAAATAATCGCCATTTAATTCTTCAAACTCTTTTTTCGTTTCACGCTCTTGACGGAACGCTTGAATAATTGGCATCCCTTGAATGGATTCATTTACTGTTCCGTTAATATCAGATAAACGAGAGCGCATTTTATGATTGTATACAGACGCGTATTTTCTATAAAGAATTGCCCAAACGATTAATATCGGGATAATGAGTAAACATATCGTTGCCAATTTTACATCGAGTAAAAATAATGCCGCAAATATCCCTATAATATAGATGATACTAGAGACGAATGTCGCAAGTACCGTTACATATAAATCACGAATGGCTTCCGTATCATTCGTGACACGCGATACAATTTTCCCTGCTGGTAAATGATCGAAATAACGAATCGGCAACGTTTGAATATGAGAAAACACATCTTCCCTCATAATTTGAATAATTTTGTTCGCTGCCTTTTGCAAGAAGAACTGCTTTCCGTATGCAAATAATGATACGACTACTAATAAAGCAAAATAGCCACCACCAAGTAATAATAGACGGTTTATTTCTGGCTTATAAAATGCAAATACTTCTTCCTTTGTTAATGCTTTCGCTTTATAAACTTGCACCGCCTTACCATTTTGAACGGTAATCATATCCCCTTTTACAGTACGTGATCCTTCTACATTTACTTTATTCGGTACAAAATAATATTGAAAACCGACTTGCATCACGCGTACTTCTTTTCCTTTTTTCTCGCCTTGTTCAAAGCGATCACTTCGCTTATAAAAAGCCCCATTATACGAAACAGCATCTTCACTCTGTTCTGTTTCATACCAAGGTTTCTCTATCCCGACGATATGATCGTCAATCATCGTTTTAGCGACGAAAGGACCAGCAAGCTCTGCGATGACGAAAATAAATAACATTAACATCGCAGCAAAAATCGTCCCTTTCACTTTCATCGCGTATTGAAACAATCGTTTTGAAACGCTCATATTTTCACCCCACTATCCGCACTTTCACTTTCACCTTGTTGTCTTTCAAACTGTTCGGCATACCAGCCTCCCTTTTGGATAAGCTGAGCATGCGTACCTTCTTCTATAACTGCGCCTTCATCCATAACGAGAATCCAATCCGCATGTTGCACTGCTGATAAACGATGCGTCGTAATAATCGTCGTCTTTCCGCTTCTTTCCGTTCTTATATTTTCAATGATCGCTGCTTCCGTACGAGCATCTACAGCTGATAAAGAATCGTCCAAAATTAAAATTTCTGGATTTTGAATAACAGCTCTTGCAATCGAGATCCTTTGTTTTTGCCCTCCTGATAAAGAAACACCTTTCTCTCCAACGAGCGTTTCTAACCCTTCTGGTAAAAACTCTAAATCCTTTTTAAACGCAGCAATTTCAATTGCTTTCTCTAGTTCTTCTTCAGTCGCTTCCCTATTTCCGAATAAAATATTTTCTCGCGCTGTTTTTGAGAACAAAATATGCTCCTGCGGTACATAACCAATCCAGCCGAGTACATTTTCATTCGTCATTTTATCTAATGTCACATCAGAAACTGCAATATCTCCATCTCCAAGTGGATATTGACGAAGAAGCTGACGTACAAGCGTCGTTTTCCCGCTTCCTGTTTTTCCGACAACCCCAAGCGTCTCCCCTTGTTTTAAGGTAAACGAAACCTTTTTTAAATTTGTTTCAGTTGATGAAGGATATGAAAAGGTAACGTCATCAAACTGAATATAATCCGGCTCTTGCACAAGCTTTGGATGTTTCGGATCCTTTACATCTGGTTCATACGCTAACGTTTCATTCACACGGTCAAGCGAAGCATTTCCTCTTTGCATAACATTAATTAATTCACCAATTGCAAACATCGGCCAAATCATCATCCCTAAATACACGTTAAATGAAACAAGTTCACCAAGTGTTACCTTTGATTGAAATACAAGATATGCCCCGTACACTAAACCGATTAAATAACTAAGGCCAACAAGCATTTTCACGGTTGGTTGGAATAATGCGTCAATTCTCGCTACTTTCATATTTTTTTCGTAGACGTCATCTCCTAAGTGATGAAATCTTTCCTCATCTGCATTCTCTTGTACGTATGCACGAATAACACGCACACCAGCGATTGATTCAAGCACTTTATCGTTCATATCACCAAACGCATCTTGCGCAACGGTAAATCTTTCATGCAATTTCTTTCCATATATATTCATCGCATACGCCATAATTGGAAGCGGAATAAGCGCTGCAAATGTAAGCTCCCAACTAATTGTAAATCCCATCATAAAAACGATCGTAAGCATGTATAAACTAGAATCCACAAGTGTTAATATACCAAAACCAGCTGTCATAGCGATTGCTTTTAAATCATTCGTTGCCCTCGCCATTAAGTCGCCAGTACGATTTTTTTGATAAAAAGTCGGCGTCATCTTAAGTAAATGCCCCATAAATTTAGAGCGCATCGTTTTCTCAAGTACAAATGCACCTCCAAACAATTGATGTTGCCATACGAAAGTAAGACCATACCCAACGATTGTAACCCCTATTAAAATAAGAATAGATTGCATAATTGCTTCGTTCGATAACGTTCCTGTTTTTATATTATCTATCGTAACCCCTAACACTTTCGGGGGAATAACTTCAACTATATTCACAATTAAAAGAGCTCCAATGGCAATACTATATCTCTTCCAGTGCTCCCTAAAAAACCATTTTAACTTTAGTAATACTGATAACAATGTAACCTCTCCCTTCTCGTTCTCGTTTACCTCTCATTTCTTTATCCACTATCCAGACCCATCACATTTACATTTCGTAACCCATACAATCTCATCACATTTTTCCACCTTCCAAAGTTTTTTATCGGAACTAAACAAGGGAAAATAAACAAAAAAAAGCATACCGCCGCTTGACGATATGCACAGGAATGCATAAAAAGCGTACGTTACGATATACGCAACGTACGCTTTTTATAAGACAAAGATGCCCTATATATCCGTACGGGTTGCGTAATGATATGAATGTTTTCTGCCATTTAACAGAGCTAAGCCCATTACATTTACGATTACAATCATTACGCACACCCCCTTCATTTATTTTCCATTTATAATCTTACAACTTTATTGAGTATTCTGTCAATTATTTTTTCACAAACCGCATGAAAATATACGCTACATCATTCTGAAATAAAGGAATGTTCTGTAAGAAAGGGTATACAAAATAAAAAAAGAATAAGAAATCGTTTTCACAAACATTTCATTTGAAAAATGTTATCAAACCCCCTACAATCACCTTATACTCACTCTTACAAGTTGCTATTTTAGGAGGACTAATCATGACAACTAGCAATACGTACAAATTTTATTTAAATGGAGAATGGAGAGAAAGCTCTTCAGGAGAAACAATCGAAATTCCATCTCCATACTTACACGAAGTAATTGGACAAGTACAAGCAATTACTCGCGGAGAAGTGGATGAAGCAATTGCATCTGCAAAAGAAGCTCAAAAATCATGGGCTGAAGCTTCCCTACAAGATCGCGCAAAATACTTATATAAATGGGCTGATGAGCTCGTAAATATGCAGGATGAAATTGCCGATATCATTATGAAAGAAGTCGGTAAAGGATATAAAGATGCGAAGAAAGAAGTTGTTCGTACAGCTGACTTCATTCGTTACACGATCGAAGAAGCTTTACATATGCACGGAGAAAGCATGATGGGCGATAGCTTCCCGGGCGGTACAAAATCTAAACTTGCGATTATCCAACGCGCACCACTTGGTGTTGTATTAGCAATCGCACCATTTAACTACCCAGTAAACTTATCTGCTGCAAAACTTGCACCAGCATTAATTATGGGTAACGCTGTTATTTTCAAACCAGCAACTCAAGGTGCAATTAGTGGTATTAAAATGGTTGAAGCACTTCACAAAGCTGGCCTTCCAAAAGGTCTTGTAAACGTAGCTACAGGACGCGGTTCTGTAATTGGTGACTACTTAGTAGAGCACGAAGGCATCAATATGGTATCGTTCACAGGTGGTACAAACACAGGTAAACATTTAGCGAAAAAAGCTTCAATGATTCCACTTGTATTAGAACTTGGTGGTAAAGATCCTGGTATCGTTCGTGAAGATGCTGACTTACAAGATGCTGCAAACCATATCGTAAGCGGTGCATTCTCTTACTCTGGTCAACGTTGTACAGCTATTAAACGTGTACTTGTACACGAAAACGTAGCGGACGAGCTTGTTAGCTTATTAAAAGCGCAAGTAGCTGAACTATCAGTTGGATCTCCAGAACAAGACAGCACAATCGTTCCATTAATTGACGACAAGTCTGCTGACTTCGTTCAAGGTTTAGTTGACGACGCTGTAGAAAAAGGTGCTACAATCGTTATCGGTAACAAACGTGAGCGTAACTTAATTTACCCAACATTAATCGATCACGTAACAGAAGAGATGAAAGTTGCTTGGGAAGAGCCATTCGGCCCAATCCTTCCAATCATCCGTGTTTCTTCAGATGAACAAGCAATTGAAATTGCTAACAAATCAGAGTTCGGTCTGCAAGCAAGTGTCTTCACTAAAGACATTAACAAAGCATTTGCAATTGCTAACAAAATCGAAACTGGTTCTGTACAAATTAACGGACGCACAGAGCGCGGCCCTGACCACTTCCCATTCATCGGTGTAAAAGGTTCAGGTATGGGCGCACAAGGTATTCGTAAGAGCCTTGAGTCTATGACACGTGAAAAAGTAACTGTATTAAACTTAGTTTAATCTTATAAAAAGAAGCTGATCTATTTTTAGATCAGCTTCTTTTCTATATAAATACTTCCGAAAAACGGAGTATTTCGTTCTACTTCCGATTTGGTTTTCCAAATCGAACTAAAACATGCCATAATAATTTTAATTCCTGAAGCACTTCTTCATAAGTTCCACGATCACTCCAAGATAATGGATTGCGTTTCAAATCCACTACAGCAGAGCCAATTATATTTGCATCGATGCAATGATTCCGTGCAATGCGTCTTGCTAAAGATGGCATTTTTGAACCTCTAAAATCCATCGGAACTTCGTCTACCGCAAGTACAAAACCGATGTGCCAATACAAATCAATCGCATACTTCAGGCAAATTTCTTCTAAAACTCTTCCTACATCCGTACCCTTAAATGAAGGATCTGCAACAAGCACCTCTACGTCTTCTTTAAGAGAAATCTCTCCATGAATTTGCGCTTCGATATAATGATTAAGATTACGGGCTGGCTCTTTGCTTACTAAATCTATAAACGGCCTTTTCAGGTTAGCCAGTAAATGATTAATTAATATTGTTGGAGTCAAATTCCCTTCACCAATTGCAAAATCTCCTACAAATGTCTCTTCCAAAAGAGCAGCTAAAATCATATCAAACTCCTCATAAGTCCCCTTTTCTTTCGGATCTTGATGCGAATCTAAATATGTATATGTAGAGCGCGAAGAAACTTTTGGAGATAAGAGAAAATAACATGAACCAAAACGCGGAGCCGGCCCATCTGGATGTAACATTAAATTTAGCGCTCCATATTTTGGCCGTTGATCATTCGTTACGCCTTCTAATTGATATGCCCCTCCAAATATTCTTTTTTCCCAAAGGTCACGTTCACCACCAGGATAAGCAGATACACTTCCATTAGATAGCAATGTTTCAAACTGACTTTTATATACCCCTTGCTCAAACAGTGCTTCAGCAACACTTTTCATATTCGAATCTAGTCTGTCTGGATGAAAGTGTAAAGCAATCCTTGCATGAGATTTTAAATTAGCGACAGCTTCTTCAAATATTTCATCTGTAATATTAGACATTTTAAGTATATGATTAATCGTTGCTTTAGCCCCACGTTTTTCGTTCTCTGCATATTTTGAAATATACTCTAAAGCAAATAATTGAGATCTTAATAATTCCATAATCCAATCTCCCCTTTAATTGAACTGCCCTTAAACACTTCAATTAAAAGCTTATTCTTTCCTTCTTATGAAACGAACCTCATTTATTTAAAAAAGTAATTTACTAAATCTTAATTATGTATACACGCATTTTTCATAGGCAAATGTACACATTCTACAGAAATTTGATACCCTAGCCATCGCTCAGCGATATGTTCAAATGATAAAACAGATCCCGTTGTAAAAAAGCGATGCTTCGGATTCAGATTGTCAGACAAAATTCCTTTGTGCTGTAAAATGGTACTTAACTCTATCGCTGTTTCTTCTGCAGAACTAATAATCGTTATGTCTTCTCCTAGTTCCTTTTTTATATAGGACTCTAAAAGTGGATAATGCGTACATCCAAGAATTAACGTATCTATATCTTCTTTCGTTAATGGAAGTAAAGCTTGTTTCACTTGCTGCGTGACATATGCTGTATCTTCTAATTGATTTTCTACAACTGTGGCTAAAGTCGGGCAAGCATAGCTATGCACTTCCAAATATGTATCCAGCTCGTGTAATGCTTTTTCATACATATTAGATTTTATCGTACCTACAGTTCCAATTACCCCGATTTCCCCTTTCTTTGTAACTTTAATTGCCGCTCTTGCTCCTGGATGTATAACGCCAATAACTGGAATGGAAAGTGCTTCTTGCAGCGCATTCAATGCAGCAGCTGCAGCAGTATTACATGCTACGACTAGCGCTTTTAATGGAAACTGTTTGAGGAACTCAACCATTTCAAATACGAAAGATTGCACCTCCTCTACACTTCTTGGCCCATACGGACAACGCTTATTATCACCAATATAATAAATGCTTTCTTTAGGCAATTGTCTTATAATTTCGCTCGCAACTGTTAATCCCCCAACACCCGAATCTAGCACACCTATTACTGAATGTTTATGACATACAGACATTTACTTCATCCCCTTTTCAATCATCTAGCGCTAATAACATGTATTATATTACGAAAATTCAAATATCACATAACAATCCCTCTTACTTTTAATCACAAACTCTTCTCTATAATCTGATTATTACTATATCCATTGACGTATAAAAATTCATTTGTTACTCTTAAAGACGTTAATTTAATATTTAAATCCTCATTCGTATCTCGGTGAGGTAGAGGTTGCAATCATTAAGAGTATCATTTCAGGAGATGTAGTGGCATTGATGAAGGAATGAGAAAGGAATGTTTGCCGAAGTAAGTCGTGTCCACCATGCACGCTTGCTGGGTCTGCATTTAATAAGTGCAGAACTGTCACAAACGTTTCGTTTGTGGAGAGCTATCGAGAGGTATGTCGTGGGTTTCTTATAAGATAGAAAGCATGTAGCGGCAAATTACGTGCTTTTTTTGTTTTGTTTGGGACTTCTCTTCCTGACTCAGGAAGACATACATATCTCCTCGCTTGACTTGGTTATACTAACTTTGGAGGTATTTTCTATGCAACAAAAAAAATGGGGCTTTTGGGTACTAACAGCTTTCGTTGTCGGTAACATGGTTGGCGCTGGTATTTTCATGGTGCCAAGTACGTTGGCACAAACAGCAAGCCCACTCGGTGTCACTTTAGCTTGGTTAACTACAGGGTTTGGTGTTTTAATGCTAGCTCTTGTTTTCGGTAATTTAGCAATTCGTCGTCCTGATTTAACGACAGGACCACAAAGTCATGCATATGCTTTATTCTCAACACCAAAAAAGAAAAAAATGGCTGGATTCAGTATGGTATGGGGATATTGGGTTGCAAACTGGGCAAGTAACGTTGCCATCATTACATCATTTGCGGGATATTTATCACTCTTCTTCCCAATTATGAAAGATACGCGACTACTATTTTCAATCGGCTCGTTTAACGTAGAAGTCGGAAAACTAATTACATTTACGATTTGTTCCATCTTACTTTGGGGAACTCATATTATATTAACAAACGGTGTAAGCGGAGCTGGAAAACTAAACTTCTTAGCAACAACAACGAAAGTAACTGGATTCCTTTTATTCATCGTCGTTACGTTATTTGCATTCGAAGCTTCTAAGTTTGGACAATGGTACACACCGATGATTGATAAATCAGGTGCATCACATGGTCTTCTTTCACAAGTAAATTTAGCTGCTCTTACAACGCTTTGGGCGTTTATCGGAATTGAATCAGCCGTTCTTTTATCAAACCGTGCTGTTTCTCCAAAAACGGTAAAACGTGCAACAGTTGCGGGATTACTTATTACAGTTGCGATTTACTTAGGAATTACAATTTTAACAATGGGTGTACTTCACGTTGATAAATTACAAGCTTCTGAACGTCCATTAGCAGATGCACTAAATGCTGCAATGGGTCACGGCGGCGGGAAACTGATGGCATTACTTGCTCTTACTTCCCTGTTCGGTTCTATCTTAGGCTGGATTTTATTAAGCTCAGAAGTACCTTATCAAGCAGCAAAAGAAGGTTTCTTCCCTTCCTTCTTCACGAAAACAAATAAAAAAGGAAGTCCAATTTACTCATTACGATTAACAAACATTATGTCGCAAGTATTCCTATTCTCAACATTATCAGGAACCATTGCGGAAGCTTATACATTCGTTATTACCGTATCAACACTGGCCTACCTCATTCCATATCTCGTTTCACCAATCTTCCAGTTAAAACTAGTCGCAACTGGTGAAACATATAAAAATGAAATGCGGGCAAGAATTACAGATGGCATAGTCGCAGTTATCGCACTTTGCTACGCACTATGGGTTATTAAAACTGGCGCATCCGATATAAAAACGTTCCTTCTCGGAATTGGTTTATTCGTAATTGGATTTGCTTTCTATCCATTAATGAATCGTGATCAGAAAAAAAATAACGAAAAGAAAAACGGGCAAGTTGCATAACGCAATTTGCTCGTTTTTTCTTTTGTAAAACATATATAATAGAACAAAGAGGTGAAAAACATGTCAATCGAATCGCTATGGAGCAGTCGCTTCCAACAACATATTCAAAATATCATTACATACTTTGCACGTATGATTAACGGTTTACTATATAGCTTTATCTTTATTTCATGCGTTGGCGCATATTATTATGCTCAGTTTCTAAAAGCATCTCCTTCTAAAGGAATATCTTTAATAATTATAACGATTGTACTTACATTCCTTATAACGAGATGCCCTATCCGTACATTTATTCAAAAACCTGATGCTGTCTATTTACTAGCACTAGAAGAGAAATTAACATCTTATTTCAAAAAATCTCTTCTATACAATTACATCATTCAGCTTTTCCCATTGTTATTTACGTTCCTTATTCTCGTTCCACTTGCTATGCAATCATTACAATTAACTGTACCTTTTTTATGTACAATCTTTATCGTGTTAATGATTACGAAAGCCTGGAACATGTACATACATTGGATGTGGCGTGATAGTCACGAAAAAAATATATGGCTGATCATTCGTATTACTTGTAACGCCCTAATCATTTACATGCTGTTTTATTCCGCAAATGTTCTCATATTGGGCGGACTACTCTTACTACTTGCTTTCCTACTTCTATATACGAAAAAACAGCCTACAAAACGAATACCGTGGGATTACATAATTGAGCAAGAAGAAAAAATGAACGTTCGTTTTTATCAATTTGCTAGCATTTTCACAGATGTTCCGCAACTGAATAAACAAGTAAATAAAAGAAAATGGCTTACAAATTGGATTGAACCTTTATTACATAAAAAACGAGCAACTTTCTTCTACTTACATACACTAGCATTTTTACGTGGAAATGATTATTTCGGTATATATATTCGCTTAGGATTGATCGGTGCTTTCGCCTTATATTTCATACCAAATATATACGTAAAAGGCGCTATCGCTTACATCGTTTTATATATGATCTCTATGCAGCTTCGTTCACTATGGAAATATTTTTCGGGAAATATTATTGTAGCATTATATCCAACCCATACTGAAGAAAGGATGAAGCAATTTCTTAGCTTAATCTTTATATTGCTAAGTATTCAACTCATTGTATTTTCGAGTGTTATACTCATTGCTACAGGTCAATTTTTACATAGCCTTATCATTATGATTGTCGGGTTACTCTGGATCAAATTTATTATTGTACCAAAAACGAAGCAAAGAATTTCCGCATTTTAACGAAAAGAATTATCTTAAAAGCCAAGGAGAAAATAAATTTTCTCCTTGGCTTTTTTATTTTGCTTCCTCAAACAAGAATCACTGAAACAACCGATATTTTATGATTTTACATACAAAAACGATAATACATGTTTACGACCTAATAAAAAGGGTATCTATTAATTAACAGAGTAAAGGAGGGGCCTATATTGTGAATAAAAAAACGGAACAATTGAAGCATCACGTTACTGACAATCAATGCAAACATGCTTTAACAACAAATCAAGGGGTAAAAATAGCTGAAGATGAATTTTCTTTAAAGATGGGCTTAAGAGGCCCAACCTTAATGGAGGATTTTCACTTTCGTGAGAAAATGACCCATTTTGATCACGAACGAATTCCCGAAAGGATTGTTCATGCACGCGGGGTTGGCGCTCATGGTTATTTTCAGCTTTATGAATCTTTAGAAACATATACGAAAGCAGATTTTCTTACTAATCCTTCAAAGAAAACACCTGTATTTGTACGGTTCTCAACCGTTCAAGGTTCTAAAGGATCCAACGACACAGTAAGAGATGTACGCGGATTCGCCACAAAATTTTATACAGATGAAGGAAACTATGATTTAGTGGGTAATAATATGCCAGTATTCTTTATCCAAGATGCTATTAAATTTCCTGATTTTGTCCATGCAGTTAAACCAGAACCACATAATGATATTCCTCAAGGAGCTAGCGCTCATGATACCTTTTGGGACTTTGTTGCGCATAATCCTGAGTCCACTCATATGGTCATGTGGCAAATGAGCGACCGAGCTATTCCGCGTAGTTTACGAATGATGGAAGGTTTTGGAGTTCACACATTTCGACTCATTAACGCAGAAGGAAAAGCCCATTTCGTAAAGTTTCACTGGAAACCTACCCTCGGGGTTCATTCATTAGTATGGGATGAAGCTCAAAAGATTGCCGGGAAAAATCCTGATTTTCATCGTCAAGATTTATACGAAGCAATTGAAAAAGGGGATTATCCTGAATGGGAGCTTGGATTACAGCTAATTCCAGAAGAAGATGAACATAAATTTGATTTTGATATTTTAGATCCAACGAAATTATGGCCAGAAGAAGAAGTTCCCGTAAAATTAGTTGGTAAAATGACACTGAACAAAAATGTTGATAACTTCTTTGCTGAAACAGAGCAGGTAGCTTTTCACCCTGGTCATGTCGTACCAGGTATTGATTTTTCAAATGACCCTCTTCTGCAAGGAAGATTATTCTCCTATACAGATACACAATTATCTCGTTTAGGGGGCCCTAATTTCCATCAAATTCCTATTAATCAGCCTGTATGTCCTTTTCATAATAATCAACGTGATGGTATGCATCAAATGCAGATTCATCGCGGTCAAACAAGCTATCATCCTAATGGATTAAATAACAATCAACCTGCAACCGTCCAAGCCGAACAAGGAGGATATGAACATTATCAAGAAAAGATTGATGGGCATAAAATTAGAGGTCGCAGTAAAAGCTTTCTTAACTTTTATTCTCAGGCTAAACTTTTCTACAATAGTATGAGCCCTATTGAAAAGCAGCACATAAAAGAAGCTTTTTGCTTTGAAGTTGGGAAGTGTAAATCAGACATGGTGAAGGCAAATGTAATTGCTCTCTTAAACCACGTCGATCGTCAATTAGCACAAGAAGTCGCTAACATTATTGGAGCTCCTTTACCTAAGGAAAATCACGAAGTAAATTCAGATGCAAAATCACCTGCACTAAGTATGTCCAATACTATTTTTAAATCTGATTCCAAAAATGTTGCAATTCTATTAAATGGTGACCCAAGCGTCTCACTTCTGTCCGAATGGATTCAAGCTTTTGTACAACACCGAATTAACTATAGTATCATAGATAATAAAATTTATCAGTTCAATGATTCCATTAAAGTAACTGACACTTATACAACAACAGACTCCTCCCTTTTTGATGCAGTATTAGTGTTTAGTAGTGAGTCTGTCATTCAACCCCCTGTTTTAGAATTTGCAGAAACTACTTTTAAACATTTTAAACCGATAGCTCATGTCCTTAGTAATCCTCATGCTTTGGACCATAGTAAGATTAAACTGGATGGAGCAGGAGTTTACAACTTAACAAATACTTCAATTGAATCATTTATAGAAGGCATTGCCCAAGGAAGATTCTGGAGCCGATAATATAATATAAGGAGCGGATTAGAATGAGTAAAAAAATTGCTATTTTAATAACGGATTATTTCGAGGATACAGAATACACAGAGCCAGTAGAAGCTTTTAAACAAAAGGGATATGAATTCACAACTATTGAAATGGAAAAAGGGAAAACGGTACACGGTAAGCAAGGGAAAAGTGAAGTCGTGATTGATAAAAGTATTGATGATGTTTCTCCAGAGAACTTTGATGCCCTCTTCATACCGGGTGGATTTTCTCCAGATATACTTCGTGCCGATGAACGTTTTGTTCGCTTTAGTAAAGCATTTATGGATGCGGAAAAACCTGTTTTCGCTATTTGTCACGGACCTCAGCTACTCATCACTGCACAAACACTTGAAGGACGCGATGTAACTGGATATAAATCTATTGAAGTCGATTTAAAAAATGCCGGCGGGAACTTTCATGACAAAGAGGTTGTCGTATGTCAAAATCAGCTAGTAACAAGTAGACAGCCAGAGGACATCCCAGCGTTTATTGAAGAATCGTTGCGTATATTAGGATAACTACTTTGATTAACTAACCTCCTTGTATTTACATGAAAATAATTAATTAGCCCTCACCAACTGGTCGTTTACAGGAAAACCGACCACCACAAATAGCAAGATAAATAAAAAGAGGGGAATCCAAAAGTTCAGTTTTAATAATCTTTTGGATTCCCCTCTTTTCTCGCCCAAAAATTCCTTATCACTTTTCATAGGCAGTTCTCATATAGTGAAAATGACTATATAATTCCTATCCATAAGTTAAATAATGATTTCGCACATATATAAATTCAAAAGATGGGAGCCTTATTTATGAATAACAATCCACCTTCAACGCCCCCAAATCCAACGGAAACGAATAATAATGAAGTGAGCTTACAAACGTTACGCATCATTGGGCTTATTGTACTGATTAGTGGCTACATATTAGTAGCGCTTTCTGAAGTAGGCACATTAAAAAATCTTTTACTACAGCCTAGTACTACTCCAAATTTAGCTGAAGTTGATCCGTTCTAAAAATTATATAAAAAGCGAGTCCCAGTATAACTGGTTCGCTTTTATATAGTTTCATCCAATTTGAGAAACATTTCTCTCATCCTCATACTGCTCTTTCCCTATCGCCTTCATAAATAATAAAATACTGCTCATACCAACGATAAAGTACAGAGCACTCATACCCCAAGATGCAATAAATGAACCTAGCATAACACCTAATGCCCCGTTCATTTTTGCCACTTGAAAGACCATTCCGTTAATCGCCATATAAGAACCTCTTGCCTCATTTGGCACCATATCTGCCATAATAGATTGACGCACTGGCACATACATCATCTCGCCTGCCGTTTGGAAAAGCCCTGCAATTAATAAAATCCATAAGCTATTGCTCGTTCCGAGTATTGTAAATCCAATCGTGTAAATAAATAAGCCTACATATAAGATTTTCAAATCGTTGAAGCTTTTCAGCATTTTAATAAGAAGTGCTGAACATAACACAACTAAAATTGTATTCTCTGCAGAAATCCAGCTCAACATGCGAATCCCTGTTAAATCAAACGTAAAACCATTCCCGAATAAAAAGTGAACCGTTTCAAATTCCTTCTGCAAACGTACCCCTAAATAATTATTAATTTGAAACTCTAACGATAATGTACATATACTCGCTGCACAAAAAATTAAAAATGCTTTATCTTTCATCACGACTTTATAACTATCTGCCATATCTTTTAATACATTTTTCTTCTCCATCGTTTTTCGTGCTACATACACTTCTTCCATATACACAGCCATCACATATAAAGTCATAATAGCAACAAGCGTTAATACGATAAACAATTGTAGTCTATAGTTTTCAAATAGTAATCCTCCAAATATCGCTCCAATCGCAATCGATAAATTAATAGCCCAGTAATTAATGCTGTACATCACTTTTCGATTTTCAGGTGTACTCACATCAATTAACATCGCTTCTGTCGCAGGATTCATAAGTCCCGATCCTAAACTATTCACTAACATAAACACAAATGTTAACCACGGTGAGTCAACGTAATCCGAATTCGCAACTCCCATACAAGCAATGGAAATGACTTGTATACTTTGACCGATAATCATAACCTTTTTACGCCCAAGCCGGTCTCCAACATATCCACCGTATAAACCAATTACTAATGAAGCTATGACATTAATAAGTAGTAACGCACCAGCAATCGCGCTACCTAACTTTACGGAAAAATAAATCGCCATAAATGGAAAAATCATCGTGGACACAGTACGTGTTAAAAACGATGTTATAATTCTAATTTTTATATTTCGATGCATACTCCAAAATCCCATTGTTTCCCCTCCTTATGCTTACTTATTTTACTTTGAAAAAAAGGAAGAAAAAGGTTAGAATATTCTAAAGAGTTTCCCCTTTTATGATAGAAGGAAGTGTATATATGAAAATTATGGACTATTACATTAGACTAAGACTACATGCACAAGATCAACAACATATGCGAAATAGCTTACAAGAATTAGCGGATGTTTTATATTGCAGTACGAAAAACGTAAAGATTTTATTAAAGAAAATGAGCGAGGAGCAATTAATTAGCTGGACTCCAGGGCGAGGCCGCGGAAATAAAACGGAAATTCTATTTATACATAATTTCGTAGAAGCGATTGAGTCCTATACAGATGAACTGTTAGCACAAGAAAAATTAAAAGATATCTTTCTTCTTTTAAAAGAACCCCTACCCCTTGCACTTCAAAAAAAGATAGAAAATAAACTACATCATCATTTTGGATACGAACCTTCAAATGATATGTACGACGTATTAAAGATTCCTATATCGAGAAAGATATTCCCATTAGATCCGGCTTTTGTGGCTGTAACTACAGAGAGTCATCTTACGAGTCAAATTTTTGATACGTTAGTTGTCTATAACGATGTTACTGAAAAAATGGAGCCTCACATTGCGCATACATGGGAATTAAGTGAAGATGGACTTACGTGGACCTTTTATTTACGAAAAGATATATATTTTCACAATGAATCAATTTTAACTTCTAAAGATGTACAGTTTTCATTTGAAAGACTAAAGCAAGTTCAATCCCCTTTCGAATGGTTAACAGAAGAAATTGTTGAAATTGAAACACCATCACCACTGCAAATTCGATTCCATTTAGCAAAACCAAATTTATTTTTCTTACACTATGTAAGTTCAATGCAGCTCGCAATTTTACCGCGTGATACGAGTATTCAAAATCATCATTATATAGGTACTGGACCTTTCAAACTTGCTCATTACTCTGAAGATAATATCATACTCGAAGCGTTCACCCATTATTTTAAAGAGCGCGCGTTATTAGACCGTATTGAATTTTGGGGTATTCCTGACCATGTGCAAATAGATGCTGATTATGAACTACCAAACGAAGAGGAAAATGAAAGGCATGATATACAAATAGAAGAAATAGGTTGTATTTATGCTAGCTTCAACTTTAAAAAACCTGGTCCTCATCACGACATTTACTTTCGAAAAGCTTGGAGAGAACTATATGATGTTGAAATGATACTTCGTAACATAGAGGGTAGACGGACAATTGCTGCATCAAGCTTTTTCCCTGATAGAAGCCGCCTTGCAACAAGAAGATCCTACTCTTTAGAAAAGGCAAAAGAGTATTTGAAAAAGAGTACATATAATGGAGAAACGATACATATTTACTTCTTCGCATTTAAAGATAGTGCAAATGATGCATATTTCTTAAAAGAACGATGTGCAAGTTTAGGTATACAAGTAGAGCTTCACCCATTTCCCGTTTCAGATTATATGAATCGCTCTATTGATAAACATGCTGATATTATTTTCATGGGAGAAGTATTTGCTGCCAATCATGAAATTGCATTCTTAAATGTATTTAAAAATAAAAGTTGCTTCGTAAATCGGTTTATGGACCCGCACTACGAAAAACAAATTAACTGTTTACTAGATACATTTTTACTAGAAGAAAATAAAGAAAAGCGCTATGAACTCATGTATGAGATTGAAGAATTTTTACAAGCAGAACACATCATTTTATTTAACTATCACGTTCTAAAAAGAAAAACATACCCTTCTTCTTTAAAAAACGTAACAATTGATTCATTCGGTTGGGCAAATTTTGCAAAGTTATGGATACAGCCATCCATGTCTTAAAATATGAGTCATTATAAAAGGAGAGAAACCATGAAACGCACCCTAGAAAAAAGACTTTCCTATCTATACACAGGTGAATTATTTTCAGTCATTACTTTTATTTTCACAAGTTACTTACTTAATTATGTTTATCCTACTTTACATTTATATTCCCTATATTCTTTTTGGATCTCATTTCTTCTTTTAGAGTTTATCTTATTACAAGGAGTAATTTACTGGTACGTAAAGTGGAAACGACTAAAAAAAGAGAAAACATCTGTTACGCCCATTAGGATGATTCAATATTTAAAAATACTTAAAAAGATAAATATAGCATTCATTATCACGGGATTTATTACGTTTACTATTGATTTTGTAATTTGGTATCCCTACTTACCTTTAGGCGGGCTATCATTTACTCTATTTATTTATATGTTTGCATTACTTGAGTACATTAACTATTATCATACTCAGCTTTCATACGATAACATCTCTGATATGAAACATTTAATCAAATCAAAAAAACTAAAGCAGTCCTGTATAAGTAAAGATTTTAAACGTATTTCGTGAAAGAGAAGGTACTACATCCTTAGTAGTACCTTCTTCACATACTATTATTTAATTACTCCATCTAAGTGATCTTTCAATTTCCCTAAATACTTCTCTATATCCGGATTCTTCACCACATCATAACAAGCAAAACTCTTTAACGGACTCATACCGAGAAACTTCTGCACGCGGTGTAAATGACTAAGCGCTGATTCTAAACTTTCTCCTTCAAAGAACTTCGTCTTATCTCCAAATGCTTTTTTAGGTGCATTCCAAGTTGTAGAGAACATATACTCTTTCTCTTTTAATAAACCACCTGTTCCATATTCATCTGCACCTTTAAAGAACAAACCGTATTCATATACTTCATCCATATACGTTTTAAATAAGCCTGGTACACTAAACCAGTAAATTGGCGTTTGATAAATCACAACATCGGCCCATAAAAACTTATCTTGTTCTTCTTTAATATTGTAACCATCTTGAATCGTTGTTGTTTTCACATGATGATTCTCGCCTAATACAGTAACCATATAATCTACTAACGTTTTATTTAATCGTCCTTCCTTTGTACCGTATTTTTCATGTCCATTTATAATAAATATATTTTTCATCGCTTTCCTCTCCCCTATATGATCTACTCTTCAGCTATTAAGCCGAGTTGCTGCTGTAGTGTAAGATTATCTTCTAAATGCCAATCTTCTGTTATCTTTCCGTCTTTCACATGTAAAATATCAATTGCAAAAAAATTAATTTTCTTACCATTATGCGTTCCTGTAAAAGAAAGACGGGCTGTTACTTTATCACCAACAACTAATAAGTCTTCAATCTCACAATGTATATCAGGCACAACTTTACGAAAATTTTGCGCTGCAAACTTTAATCCTTCAATGCCTTGTGGTCGCCCTTTCGGCAATGTATTATCGAAGAAATCTTTAGTAACAGTCTGCGGAATAAGTTCCTCCTTACCTGTATCCCAAAATGCATAAAAACGCTGCGCCGCATGAACCATTTCTGTCGCTTCTTTTTTACTTAGTGAGGGATCAATTGTCATTGCTTTTGGCTTTGGCATTTCTTTTAATAACTGAACTTCAGTTTTTTGTTCCACACCACATGCTACAAGCACAATACAAATAACAAACAAACTAAGAAATCCAAATAACTTTTTTATCCCCATGGAAATCACCACCTCCTTATATAAATCCTTTTTGTTTCGTATTGCTATTGTATACGCACTAACTTCCTTTATGGAAGTAGTGATATTTTTTTCATATAGTTACCAAAAGTATAGTTTTGTGATACTATAAAGCAAATTCATCCAAAAAAAATTTTATGGAGGCTAGTTCCATGAACGATATAAATCCAGTTGAATTAACGAAAGGTTTACCGGGCATACCTTGTCCTATCGCTAAAACGCTTGATGTAATTAGTACAAAATGGACGTTTTTAATCATTCGTGATCTTCTTATCGAAGGAACATTACGCTTTAGTGATTTACAAAAATCAATGGATGGTATTAGTCCAAAAACATTATCGCTTCGACTAAAAGAATTAGAGTCTCAAGGCATTATAACGAGAAAAGTATATCCAGAAGTTCCGCCTCGTGTAGAGTACACATTAACGGATAAAGGAAAGCAATTAGAGGGGATTTTTATTGAATTAAAACGGTTTGGGTTAAGTTTATAAAATGAAACTTTAATCAGGATAAAACAAAAACCCCTTACCGTCGTAAGGGGTTTTATTACTTCGCAAAACTTTCAGCCAACTGTTTCTCTCTCCACATAAATGTAATGCCGAGACCAACTATTAAAACAACGCCTGAAAATGCATATGGATAATGAATATTCATATCAAATAATATTCCGCCCATCGCTGGTCCTGCGATATTTCCTAAACTCGTATAAGTCGAGTTCATACCAGCGACGAATCCTTGCTCTTTTCCGGCTGCTTTTGATAAAAATGTCGTTAAAGCTGGACGAAGTAAATCAAATGCTAAGAAAATGAAGCAAGTAACGAGAAGTACAATCCAATAATTAAAGACTACAGTTGAGACGAATGCTAATACTGCACCTACAATTAAACATATTTGAATTAACACTTTCTCACCGAACATGTCTACCAATTTGCCAAACATAAATACTTGCACAACTACCCCAAAGATTGAACTAATTGTAATAATTGCTGCGATATCTTTCGGCGAGAAGCCAAATTTATGATCAGAGAACAAGCTAAACACTGTTTCATACGCTGATAATCCGAATGCGAGTACAAATACGATAATAAATGCAATTGCATACATTGGATGTAATGATTTCTTTAAATCACCAATAAAACTTGATTCCTTCGTATTAGAAGAAATCTCTGCAAGTTCTTCTTTCGTTAACGGTTCTTTTAAAATAAAGATCGAAATCACACATGCTATAAAAGCAATTACTGCTGCAACGAAAAACGGCACACGTATACCGTATTCTGCAATAAATCCGCCGATTCCAGGACCTATAATGAATCCAGTACTAATAGCCGCAGATAAGTATCCCATCGCCTTTGGACGTTCCTGAATAGATGTAATATCCGCAACATACGCCGTAACACCAGGCATAATAAAAGCAGCACTAATTCCGCCTAATACCCTTGCTACATAAAGCATCCATACATCTTTTCCTAATCCAAAAAGAAGCTCTGAAACACCAAAAATAAATAATCCAATGATTATCATTTTCTTTCTACCGTAAAGATCAACCCACCGGCCTGTAATAGGTGAAGTAATGAGCTGTGCCATTGCAAACACTGCAACGAGATATCCCATCGTCTTCCCTGTTAAATGCATATCATTCATAAAGGACGGCATAACCGGAATGATTAATCCAATCCCTAGAAAAGCGATAAATATATTACTCAAAAGAATGACCAATACCATCTTTTGTTCTTTTATCGGTTTCTTCACTTTTTAACACCTCTTCCCGTAAGTTCCTCTCAAAAAATAATGCCCAAGAAGCTTTTTCTTTATCCTTCTATTTGTGGGCTAGTCATGAGTAGAGATGCCCCCCTACTTGTTAGAATTTCACACTATCCTTCCACACATACATACGCATTAGATGAATGACTATCATTCAGTTTTCCTCAAAAATGAACCTACCTTTTCAGACAGGTTCATCTCACTATTTCTTTATATGTAGTGCATGTGTTAAAAAATCTAGTACTTCTGCCTTTTGCAAATCGACTTGCTCATCATCTTTATGATCATATAAATACACTTGTTCCGCTGCTGATTCAACTAGAGCGATAAATAACTTCGCTGTTCGCTCTGCGTGAACCGAATCACGAATTTCACCAGCTTCTTTTGCCTCATTTAAAAATTCACTTAGCCACATATAAAGGGGCTCATACACAGCTTCCCATTCTTTTATATGTTCTGTAGATGCAAGACCAGCATACATTAAAGCCTGTATTTCACGATATTCAGCTATAAAGTGAAACACCGCATCTATTACTTGCGTCACTTTACTTGAGAAAGGCGCATCGTTTTGCACTTTTTCTTTCACTGCAAGTATCATCTTTTCAACCATCACTTCTGCTATTGCAGGCATAACAGATAACTTAGAAGGAAAATATAAATAGAAAGTTCCTTGCGCAATGCCAGCTAATTTCACGATATCAGAAATCTTCGTTTTTTCGACGCCCTTTTCCTGAAACACTTCAATAGCTGCATAGACAATTTTCTCTTTTTTATTCATCATCTAAACCCTTTCACACGCATATTGAATGACTGTCACTCATTTTATAAGATAATCGATTGTACTGTCAATGATAGTGAACTCTAAGAGGAAATCATTTTTTTATAATAAAATCTCCTAATAAACAATTAGGAGATAAAAATACAATATATCTTTAAGAAAGTGCCTTTAATCCTGTCACTCCACATACAATAAGAAACACACTAATGATACGCGCTTTACTTTTCGACTCACCAAACAAGAACATGTTTAACAAAACTGCACCTGCTGTTCCGATACCAATCCAAACCGCATACGCGACACTTACTTGTAAAAATAAGAAGGAAGTATACAAAAATGCGAAGGATGTAGCAAACCCACCGATATAAATCGCACCATTGGCTAATGTCTTATCTTTACTATACATTTTAAGTCCTATCACACCGACTATTTCACTAATTGCAGCACAACATACGAAAAACCAACCCATTTTTTAAGCAGCTCCTTCCACAGTTTCTTCTTTATTGTCAGCTAACTTTAAACCGATAACGCCGGCTACTACCATAAGAATGAAGAATAGTTTGCCTGCGCTGAAACTTCCACCGAAAAGAAATACATCCATTAAGAAAGTACCTACCGTACCAGCTCCAGCGAAAATAGCATATACAGTTCCTGTTGCAAGATGTTCACACGCTTTAGAAAGGAAGTGAAAATCAACAGCGATAACTCCTAAAATAATAATCCAATGCCACCAAGTATTAGCCGTATTAAAACCAAACACCCAAAAAATTTCAAAGATACATGTTAATATGACATATAACCAAGCTCTATTTTTCATACCTCTCACCTCTTATGACTGACTATCAGTCATTTTTGTTTTAAAAAAATATACTCTTTCATCAATACTATATAAAAACAACTATCATCCTCATTTACCATTGTATTTGTTCCATTTCTAAGCTAAATGCATCCTGTCACATAAAAAATGACTGAATGTCATTCATATGTATTGTACATGAACCTTTTAAAAATTGTCAATGCCGAAAGTTTATTTAAAATTTCTTTCATCCGATTTGTATATTTCTCAATAATCTGTCAATACTGCTAGTAACATAATATTTTCTCCACTCCCCCTTGGAGAGATCCCTTGAATGGAGCAGTTAGCTTTTGCTAGCTGCTCTTTTTTATTTGCCAACACACTATGAGATCAAATCCATGTTTATCCTATAACTAAGGAGCGGATTTTGTTTTCTATTTATTTTCCAAAGAGGCCTTGTATGCAATAATTTTATTCTCAAGCATCTTCTCTGTAACCTCTAAGTTTTCTCTTTGAATCTGAATAGATTTCCTATGATCTTCTAGGAGCTGTAAACGAGCTTCTGTTGTATGCGCTCCTTCTGTATATAATCTAGCGTATTCTCTTATTTTCGCTATTGGCATTTGCGTTTGTTTTAATTTCATTACAAACTGCAACCACTTTATATGTGACTCTTCGTAAAGTCGATTTCCATTTGTATCACGATTTGCAATCAATATATTTTCCTTTTCATAATAACGTAGTGTATGTGTGCTCAATCCTAATAATTTTGCTACCTCACTAATTGTATACATACTAAACTCCCTCCACATGCTTATCCTTATATATTTTATGAACGTATCAAATTTATAAAAAACATTTGACTTAGAGTATACTCTAACAAATACAATCTAACCATAAATAAATTTGAATTTAGGGGGATTTTATATGAAATACACTGTTATTACTGGTGCAAGTTCCGGAATTGGTTATGAAGCAGCTTTAGCATTTGCATCTCGCGGGAAAAATTTAGTACTTGTAGCTCGAAGACAAGAAGAATTAGATGGATTAAAATTGAAAATTAACGAAATGCATCCAGAGTTAGATGTTGTCATTCGACGCACTGATTTATCTGTTACTGAAGATGTTTATAAACTTTATGAAAGCCTACAAGCTTTTCAAATTGAAACGTGGATTAATAACGCAGGTTTTGGTAATTTCGCCTCAATTGCCGAACAAAATTTAAATAAAATCGAGACGATGTTGCATGTCAATATAGAAGCACTAACAATACTCTCTTCTCTTTTCGTTCGAGATTATTCAATGGTTGACGGAACACAGCTTATTAACGTTTCATCGGGCGGCGGATACACGATTGTTGCTGATGCTGTTACGTATTGCGCTACAAAATTTTATGTAAGTGCCTTTACAGAAGGGCTGTCTCACGAACTGAAAGAACAAGGCGCAAAACTGCAAGCAAAGGTTTTAGCACCTGGGGCAACTGAAACAGAATTTGCAAAACGTTCATTTGGTATTGATGAGTTCGAATACGATAATGTTGTACCGAAATTCCACACTGCAAAACAAATGGCAAAATTTATGCTCGACCTTTATGATAATGATAAAGTTGTAGGAATTATCGACGGTTTAACGTATAACTATGAACTTAAAGATCCACTTTATAATTTTGCCGTAAGACAAACGAATTCAAATTCTTAATAACCTGTCCATTTCTTATGTAAATACATGTTCCCACTATATATGTAAATAATAGTGGGAACTTTTTCTCTATAAATTTTTTATCCAACATACCGAACCATCGCCACTTCATCACAATAATCCATCTTTGGACAATGTCTACAATCAATCCATACTTTCTCTGGCAACGCTTCTTTATTTATAAAATCAAATCCACACTTTTGAAAAAATACTGTTTCATATGTTAAGGAAATTACTCTTCTTACATTTATTTTCGTAGCTTCCTCCATTACATGATTTACGAGCATACGTCCTATCCCTTTCCCTGCATATGTATGCGAAACTACTAACGATCGTATTTCTGCAAGATCTTCTCCTAACACATGCAATCCAGCAACTCCAACAATTCTCTCGTCTTCTTTCATAACATATAAACATTGCAAATATTGATAAAGAGACAAAAGAGAACGTGGTAAAACAACTCCCTCTTTTGCATAAACCTCAATAAGACTATAAATTTCTTTCACATCACTGGTTACCGCATTACAGATTTTCATATTACATCCCCTTGCCCCTCAATATTAATATTTATAACTTTAAATGAATTTTAATTCATAATTTTATATAATAATACAGCTCTCTTTTCTCCTCGTCAATCACTTTATACAAACAAAAAACCAAGCAATCTAATCGATGCTCGGTTCCTCATCTCGTATCGGTAATACTGTTGAATATTTAATTTCACGAAGTGCCAAACTCGTCTGTATACGTGTAATACCAAGCTTATTCAGCTTTCTAATAAACTGCTCTAGTTCTTTACGATCACGATTTGCAACCTTTAATAAATAATCGTACTCTCCTGTTAAACAGTGACATTCTAACACTTCCGGCATCGATTCTAATTCTTTCTCCAACACTTCTAACTTGTCAAATTGATGAATATTCGTACTCATAAAAATAAAGCATAATAAATCAAACCCAAGCTTTTCTTGATTTAAAATCGCAACTTGCTTATCGATGAAACCTTCCCCATCTAACCTTTTTATTCTTGCATGCATCGCAGCCGGTGATAAATTAACGCGACGTGCCAGCTCTGCATTACTTACTTGTGAATCCTTCTGCAATATATCTAAAATTTGTACATCCAAATCATCCAACACTTTAATAACAGACGACTCCATTACAATTCCTCCTTTTTTCTTACCGATGATTATTCGAAAAAACAACTTATAATTTATATAAAACTGAATATCTTTCTGTAAATATCATTTTAAACTAAAGATTTTATCGAGTTTTCACCATTATACAAAATAATATATTACACAATAAAGAAAAATGCTAAAATTATTTACAATTCGTATTGATTACAAAAAAGGGGATTTTATCATGCCTTATTTTTACGTCTTTTTACTATTACTAACGAGCTTATTATGGGGAGGAAATTTCGTCGTTGGAAAATCACTCGTCGATCATGCATCACCGATGACACTGACAAGTTTAAGGTGGCTGATTGCGATTGTTTGTTTATTACCAATGGTATGGCTTAAAGAAAAGAAAATCCTTCCACCACGTACCGCAATAATTCCGTTAATATTAATGGGAATTTCAGGAGTCGCTCTTTTTAACATCTTTCAATTTTTAGCATTAGAAAAAACATCCGCTACGAATGTAGGGCTTATTTCTACATTGAATGCAATTTCAATCGCATTATTTTCAGTATTATTTCTAAAAGAAAAAGTAAATACACTTCAAATCCTATCCATGATTCTTTCATTCTTCGGGGTCATCCTCGTCCTATTAAAAGGTGATTTCTCGCTTTTATTTTCACTACATTTTAATAGCGGTGATTTATGGATGATTGCAGCAGTTTGTATTTGGGGAATCTATTCTGTTTGTAGTAAATGGGCAACAAAAACAACTACACCACTTATGGCAACGTTGTACTCTGGTATTTTCGGCGTTATTTTATTACTACCGTTTAACATAGGTAGCTTCACTGTTTCAAATATAAATACTTCTTTCATCACATCACTTTTATATACTGGGCTTATTTCGACAGTTCTTTGTATGGTATTTTGGAATATTGGCGTACAAAAATTAGGCGCAACTACATCAGGTATTTTTCTAAACTTCAATCCAATTTTCACAGCCATTTTAGCATTCATATTTCTCGGAGAAGAATTAACGTGGATACAAATTTTAGGGACAGTTGTCGTTGTAACAGGATGTTATTTATTTTCTCATTTCAAAACTGTTGCCGTTCAGCCAACTAGACCTTTAATACGAAAACATTCTTAATGAAAAAACATCGTCATCTAGGTTGGCGATGTTTTTATTTACTCTTCATTTCTCTTATATACTGCTTTTCCTCTTCTGGCGATAAACGTTCCGTCGCCTTGCCAGTATCTCCACCTTGAAGGCTCCATAAAAAGTTATGCTCCTCAACAGTTTGAGAAAAATCTCCTTTTTCCCACCTATTTATAATAGAAAATAACTTCATTTTATATTGAAAACCTGTACTATTTTCAATATCTCTTTTTACATTAGAAATTTCCTTTTTTGTCATCTCTACAAATCCCCATTTTTCAGAGGATTTTACCTTTTGGTGCACCATTTTATGCATAGTAGAAATAATTTCACCTTCACTAATTTGCGGAGCTTCTTCTGCAGCTTTTTTCTCTTTTTCGTTTGCCGCTCGCTCGGTTTGAATATTTTTAT
The DNA here is from genome assembly GCF_001816185.2 of Bacillus sp. RZ2MS9. Lineage (NCBI taxonomy): Bacteria > Bacillati > Bacillota > Bacilli > Caryophanales > Bacillaceae > Bacillus > Bacillus sp. RZ2MS9. The sequence continues at coordinate 845,772 of NZ_CP049978.1, read as the reverse complement.
TTTCTTTTTCCACATATGCAAGCAATTTCTTTCCGCCAACTATAGACGAGAAAATTACTATAATTGTAATGCATATACCTACGATCCATTTAAAAAGCATTATCTCTTCATCGCTTCCCTAACAATATGACTATCTACATATTGCTTAAACTTCACGATTTTTCCGTTCTCAAGTTGCCATACATGAACAAATTCTGCTTCAAATGATTTTCCTGTTTCTTTATAAACTCCAGAATACATACCTTCAGCAATAATTACATCTTTTCCGTTTACTTCATGATATGTATTTACACTTGCTTTATAATCATCCCATTCTGATCCTAAACGGCTAAATACATTTTCCATTATAGCTTCTATGCCTTTATATGTTCCGCCGTACGGAAAACCTTCTGCCTCTGTCCATTCCACTTTTTCAGAGAGGGCTTCTGCTAAATGCTTTGCATTCGAAGAAGCTGATCCTTCATACGTGCTTTTAATAATTTCTAAATTTGATTTAGGCATATTACTTCCTCCCGTTTATTTATTTTTACACAAGACGTAACCACAACAGTTACATCTTGTGTAAAAAAACATTTAAATTGTTTTACTCTTAATCTATTAGCTGTAATCATTATAGTTACAATTATTCTTCAAGTCAACATTTATAAATAAAATTTACTTCGTTTTCATTACTTTCTCTTTTAAGAAACGATCTACATATCCTTCTGCTTTTACTACGAATAAATACGCACCCATTGATAATAATGCAAGATCTAATTCATATCCTGGATTCTTTCCATCTCCTAATAAACCTGCTGCTCCATTTACCTTTACGATAGCTCCAGCTAAAATAAGAGCGAATAACAATCCTACATATCGTACACCTAAACCGATAATTAATAATATACCACCAACTAATTCAACTGTTGCTACGCCGTATGCAAGGCCACCTGGTAAACCGATGCTTGTAAACCACCCTGCTACATTATCGATACCTGATTGAAACTTTGCTAAACCATGTGCAAAGAACGTAACTCCTAACACGATACGAATAATTAAATTCCCAATATATTGATTCATTTTGAACTCTCCTTTTTGTTTTGTTATGGTGAACTTTTATTTACAAGTCAAAACAATACGGTATTTTATTTCATTCGTCAAATACTTTTTTAAATAAAACAAAAAACATTATCCGTTTTACGGATAATGTTTTCTTACAAAATAGCGCTAATTCAAGCTTTTATTCTATCGCATAGAAAAAGTTGAAACATTTTTCCAGCGCCAATATAAGGCAGCAAAGAAACGTCCTCTTCCACAACCATTCCAACAACATTCACTTTCTCATCTACAGGTAAATCATATGTGGCAACTTGCATCTCCCCTGCATATCTACCGTACAATTCATTATCAATTGTAATGCTCCCTTTCTTTCTTACAATTGTATGCATCGGCTTTATCACCACTCTATTTCCTTCCCTTGATTCTACAGATCGAATAACATCACGAGACGGATCTAGTCTATTTGTATGCACTTGCTCTACCACTTTTAATACTTCTTTATCAGTTATAAATGATTTGTAATGCAATGGAATAATCCCTCTACTTGCACTAGCTACTTCTTGCATACTTTCTAAACTTGCGCTTATATCTCCAATCAATACTTTATCAACACCACAATCTTGTACAAGTTCTAAGTACGCTTCAAGCGGGCGCATATTGCGATGTTTTTCTAACGTTGGTAACCCTTCATATAACGGACCACGTTTTTCCGCATCTCCTGGAATAAATGCCATCGTCTTTATTCCGCACTTCTGTAAATATTGATTTTGTTTTTGTAAAAAGGACTTTGCTAGTCCTGTCTCTGGACGTGGGTAAAAATTGTGCCATGCTTCTACATTCTCTACTCTTATATGTTCTGTAAGTAATTCTTTCCAAAATGACTTTGTAATCGTACTCGCATTTAAAGCTACTTTCATCTTATGAGATACGCTTGCAATTTCTTTTGGCGCAATGCCGTAATCCATTCTTAAACCGGTAATACCCCAGTCCAATAGCTCTTCCACATTTTCATATGTTAGCCCTAAATGGTGTAACGATTTTGGAGAAACATCAACCATTAGCTCCATTTCATGTGCAAAAGCTTGTTTCCCTAATATTTGAATTAACTCTTTATACGTATTTGGATCATCTTCTGGAATGTGCAGTGATGTAAAAATAGATGTAAACCCATTTTCCTTCGCTACTTTTAGCCACTCTTCTTGTTTCTCTACTCGTTCTTTTGAAAGATAAATGGAAACTCCGATCATATAAATCTCCCTTTCTATTAATAGAAAAAGAGAAAGGAATCCCTTTCTCTATATGTTTTCTGCCATTTCTTCTTTAAATCCGAAGAAGTACGTAAAGATAAATCCGAAAGCATATGCAATTACTAAACCTAAGAAATATAGTAAATATTTATTGTCAGCAATTAACGGAATTAAAGATAGCCCTGATACGCCAATTCCAAGTGAAGCCGTTTGCATAACTGCTTGGAATGCACCACCGACAGCCGCTCCTAAACAAGCAGTAATAAACGGTTTCCCAAGTGGTAATGTAACCCCGTATAATAGCGGCTCACCAATTCCTAAAAAGCCAACTGGCAATCCACCTTTAATTACATTTCGAAGTCGTTTGTTTTTTGTTTTCACATAAATCGCAATTGCTGCGCCCACTTGGCCAGCACCAGCCATTGCGAGTACTGGTAATAAAGGTGTTACGTGTGTTTGATTAATAAATTCCATATGAATTGGTGTTAAACCGTGATGCAATCCGACCATAACGAGAGGTAAAAATGTTCCCGCAAGTACTGCGCCAGCAAATGCTCCGCCAATATTTAAAATCGCATTAATTCCGCTCGTAATACCATCTGATAAGAAACCTGCTAATGGCTGAATGGCTAACATTGTTACAATACTTACAACTAATACAGTAATGAGTGGTGTCACGATAATATCAACTGCATTCGGCACTGCTTTTCGAACTTGTCTTTCCACTACAACCATAAGCCATGCTGCAAAAATAACTGCGAATAATCCGCCCCGTCCGGGCACTAATGCTTCACCAAACAATTTTACGTTTGCCATCGCCGGATTGAAAATTAAAATACCAGCAATTGCCCCAAGAACCGGTGTCCCGCCGAACTCTTTCGCTGTATTCCAACCAACTAAAATTCCTAAGAATGTAAAGATACCGCCGCCAATGAGTAGTAACATTTGTAACCACGTTGCATTTGGATCAGCACCAGCGTTTTTCGCAAAGTTAGCAACCCCGTTTATAATTCCTGACGCAACAAGTCCTGGAATTAACGGAATGAAAATACTTCCTATTTTTCGTAAAAAGTTTTTCACCGGTGTATTATTTTTCTTCTTAATCTCTGATTTCATCTCTTGCCCAATATCTTCAAGGTGATGATCTGCTATCTCACCAATTCGTAGTCCTGTTAAGCCTTCCATTTCAGCTGCTACTTTATTTACTGTTCCTGGACCAACGACAACTTGAAGCGTCTCATCTTCTATAACACCCATAACGCCTTCAACTTTTTTTAAAAGGTCCATATTTACTTTACTTTCATCATGAAGCGTTAATCGTAGTCTCGTCATACAATGAGCAATACTACGAATATTTTTTATTCCTCCAAGTTGCTCCGAAATTTCCTTGGCCATTCTCTCTTCTTTCTTCATAATAGAATCCCCCTCCCTATTATTTTATAGTGCTTTCTTCACAAACCCTTTTGCGCATTTTAGTTTCTCCAGTGCTTCCCCATATTCGCACTGCAACAACACCATAACAATGGCAGCTTTTACGTTACGTTCTGCCTTTTCATAATACTCTGCCGCTACTTCATAACTAGTGCCTGTTGCTTCCACAATAATTCGTTTTGACCGTTCTACTAACTTTTCATTTGTGGATTGAACATCTACCATTAAGTTTTTATATACTTTTCCTACACCAATCATCGAAGCTGTTGAAATCATATTCAACACTAATTTTTGTGCTGTACCAGCTTTTAAACGCGTTGATCCTGTTAATATTTCTGCACCTGTCTCTACTTCCACATTTAACTTTGCATATTTACTTATTTCAGCATTTTTATTACAAGAAATACTCGCTGTACTCGCTCCTACACTCTGTGCGTATTTCAAGCCGCCAATTACGTAAGGAGTTCTGCCACTTGCAGCAATTCCAATCACTGTATCTTTCTCATTTAATCCAATACTTTTTAAATCTTCTTCTGCTAACTCTTCGCGATCTTCGGCACCTTCCACCGCTTTAGTAAACGCTTTCAATCCACCTGCTATAAATCCTTGCACCATTTTATCATCCGTGCCAAATGTCGGCGGACATTCCACTGCATCTAGAATACCTAAACGACCACTCGTACCAGCACCAATGTAAATTAAACGTCCCTCTTCTTCAAAAGATTTAATAACAGTCTGTACAACCTTTTCAATTTGTTCTATCTCTTTTTCAACTGCTAACGCAACAGTTCGATCTTCTTCATTCATACTTTGCAACACTTCTTTTATGCTCATCTCATCCAAATTCATTGTTTTCTCATTACGATGTTCTGTCGATAAATTTTCTAACATATTGCCACCCTCTTTGAAATTATATTTCACACTTTTATTATAACTTTAAGAAACTAAAAATCAATAACTCTTTCTTATTTTATGAAATAAAATTTCACAACATGACATATTTTTGTCAAAGATCATAAAGTGAAACTTTAATCAGTGGGGTTTTGTTCATCCCCACTGATTATTAGCCCGCACCAATCGGGCATTAACGGGCAGTTGATCCTCACCTAACTTTCTTTGCTTCCGCTGAATTTTGAAGTGAGGGTCTTACTGCACGGCAAATAGCGAGATAAAAAAAGATGAGTCTCCTCATCTTTTCTTCTACTTTAACTTCCGTAACCGCAACGCTTCTTCTCGTGTCTCCATAAATTGATCCAATACTTGATTACCAATTCGATTGAAAGTAATCACATATAAAGCATCGATCATATTCAGTTGCGTCATTCTCGAAGCAATACTCGCAATACGATGATCTTGTTCTACATCTGGCATACAAAGGCGAATATCCGCTTCTTTATATAGGGGGGATGATTGATCTAGTTTCGTAATTCCAATAACAGTTGCACCTTGTCTCTTTGCATACTGCGCCATTTCAAGCACATCTTTCGTTCGACCAGATGTTGAAATCGCAACAAATATATCGCCTTCTTTTAAATTCGTCACAAGTGGCAACATCATATGAAAATCAGATAGCATCATCGCTGTAAATCCGAGCCTTGTAAATTTATAAGCTCCGTCCATCGCCGGAGTAGCTGATCCGCCTACTCCATAAAAGATAATTTTATCGGCATTTACAATACGATCTGCAGCTTTTTCAAGTTCTTTTTTATCTATCGCCGTCACGCTCGCCTCAATTGCAGCTTTATTCACATAAGTAACTTTATTAAATAAATCGTACGGTCCATCTTCTGTATTCATCACTGAAAAATCGTTAATATTATAATCAGCAATCGTTAATTCACGAACGAGTGCTATCTTAAATGCTTTAAAGCTCCCAATCCCAATCGACTTACAAAAACGAACGACACTCGCCTCACTTGCGCCTGCATTCGTTGACACTTCTTTCGTCGTTAAGTTCGGAACAATCTCTGCATTCTCCATTATGTACATGGCAACCTTCTTCTCAGCTGGTGAAAATTGATCCATATTACTTTCAATTTTAAATAGTAATGTTGAAGCTTTCACTATTTAACCTCCACTTCTTACGGTTGCGTTCACTTATTTTCTCTTGCTTCAAGAAGGTAATAACCATCATCGCCAGGAGGATGAAACACATTTACAATGCGATTCCCTTTTTGATAAACAGTTCTTTCCCCTTCTGTCCACTTCTTTTCCCAACCGTTCATCCAAATCGCAACATCAGGTAAAAAAGCAGTATATTTCAGCTTCTGACCGTACTCACCATCTGCTTCTTCCGAAAAAATAGAAACCGGAAAATCTTTCACTTTTGATTCTTTCCATGCAGTAAATGGTATACATACTGCAATGAGTACGATTACACCGATAACCTTCTCCTTCGTAATCTTCACACTTCCCTCTCCTTGTCATATCACATACATAGATTTTACCATAATTACAAACCCTTCATGCTATATGATCATTGCTTTTGGGAATAAAAAAAGAGCTTACCTACATCAGATAAGCCCTTCCTCTCTATACAAAATATTTCTTCAAAAGTGGCGGTGTAATAATCGTCGTCAATATAACAACAATAACAATCGCTGTGAAATTTTCTTTCGCTAATAAATTCGCCGTAAGTCCATTTGCAGCGATGATAAGCGCTACTTCACCACGTGATACCATCCCCGCGCCAATACTAATAGAAGATTGGAGATTAAATCCTGTCAGTCTCGCTCCTAAACCTGATCCGATTAACTTTGTGAAAATTGCAATGAGAGTCATAATAATAATAAACCAAAGCTGGCTTCCAATGCCTTGAAATGTAATTTCCATTCCGATACTTACGAAGAATACTGGAACAAATATTGCATAAGCAATCGGTTCAATTTTATGTTCCACCTCATGCTTATACTCTGTTTGAGAAATAGCAATTCCTGCTGCAAATGCTCCAATAATGCCTGCAATTCCCATCATTTCACTGTAATAAGAAAAAGAGAAGCAAATAATAAGAGCCGCGCTAATTAACGCTTCTGTTACACGAAGCGGTACAAGCATTTTCATAATCCAAGGAACGACTTTCCAAGCAATAAAAACAATACTTACAAAGAAAATAATTTTCTTTACAATGACAAGTGTTATATTCACATCTTGTGTTCCTAAAAAACTCATTACAAATGCCAATAAAATAACGACAATGACATCATCAAATACGGCAGCACCTAAAATTGTTGTACTTTCTCTCGTATTCATTTTTCCTAGATCACGTAGCGTCTGGACCGTAATACTAACCGATGTTGCGCAAAGTAATAACCCTAAAAAAATGGCATGGGACTGTATTAATCCAAACAGCAATCCTGTTACATAACCACCGATGAAAGGAAAAATAATTCCACCGGCCGCTACTGCAAACGACGATTTCAAATTCCGATTTAACTCTTCTAAATCTGTTTCAAGTCCCGCCATAAACATAAGTAACAAAACACCAATCTCACTCAATTCATCAATCAGTTCAGAACTATTAATAATACCAAGTACAGCCGGACCGATAATAATACCGACAATTAACTTACCAAGTACAGAAGGCTGACCAAGTCTTACACTAATGTCACCAGCTAATTTCGTACAAAGTAAAATGACGACAAGTTCAAAATAAAATAACATAGCATCTGCTCCTACTTTAACTTTAATCAGTGGGTCGTTAACCCCCGTCCATTTCTGCAAGTAGTTTCCCCTATTGATCCGCATTTTATTTGTCATATTTTTATTTGACAAAATATTCTGAATTATATTAAGATTAATCCAGCAATTTTAAAAACTATATACCATAACTGCACCTCCACTTCCTTACTTACTCTTTTTTAATGGGCTCATACTATAGTCGCAGTTATGGAAATGAAAAAACGGGGGGAGAGTCCAAAGTGAAGTCATTATTACGAAAAAAAGCGCTTAGTACTGAATCACCAAAGCAGCTAGCTAGAACATTAACTGCACTCGATTTAACGTTTTTAGGAATCGGCGCCGTAATTGGGACAGGGATCTTTGTATTAACAGGTATTGTTGCAGCAAAACATTCTGGTCCTGGTATTATGCTATCATTCCTTATTGCTGCATTTACTTGTGCTTGTGTAGCCTTTTGTTACGCTGAATTTGCTTCTTCTATTCCTGTCTCAGGAAGTGTGTATACTTACGCATACATGACAGTCGGAGAAGTCGTCGCCTTCATCGTCGGATGGTGTTTAATGCTCGAATATTTACTTGCCGTTGCAGCAGTAGCTGTCGGTTGGTCTGGTTATTTGCAATCATTACTACAAGGGTTCAATATACACCTGCCCGCCATAATCGCCTCGGCCCCCGGCGTAGGAAAAGGTGGTCTCATCGATTTACCTGCTGTCTGTATTTTACTTCTTATTACTGGTCTTTTAAGTTTCGGTATACGCGAAAGCGCTCGCATTAATAATATTATGGTTCTTATCAAGCTAGCAGTTATTATCGCTTTTATCGTAGCAGGCGCAAAATATGTAAAACCTGAAAACTGGACACCGTTCATTCCATTCGGATACGACGGTATTATTACTGGCGCTGCCACTGTGTTTTTCGCCTTTTTAGGTTTTGATGCAATCGCAACCGCTGCAGAAGAAACGAAAAAACCGCAGCGTGATTTACCAATTGGTATTATCGGTTCTCTTCTTATTTGTACTGTTTTATATATGATTGTATCTTTCGTTTTAACAGGTATGGTTCCTTATACGCAATTAGACGTTTCTGATCCAGTTGCATTTGCATTGCATTTCGTTGGTGAGGATACAATTGCAGGACTACTCGCTGTTGGAGCGATGACTGGAATGACAACCGTCCTCTTAGTCGTTATGTATGGACAAGTTCGCGTTTCATATGCAATGAGCCGTGACGGTCTACTTCCAAAAGCGTTAGCACGTGTAAATAAAAGAGTAAAAATCCCTTTATTAAATACGTGGATTACTGGCGTTGTTGCCGCTTTATTAGCAGGCCTTTTAGACTTACATTTGCTAGCGAATTTAGTAAACATCGGCACGTTAACAGCCTTTACATTCGTTTGCTGCGCAGTACTTATTTTACGAAAAACACATCCTGACTTAAAACGCGGATTCCGCACACCTTTCGTACCTGTACTACCAGTTGTCGCGATTCTTTGCTGCTTATATTTAATGATCAATTTGTCTAAAACAACATGGATTAGCTTTGCAGTTTGGCTTATAATCGGCTTATGCTTCTATTTCTTCTACTCTAGAAAGCATAGTCATTTAGCTATTGAAAAAACAAATGATGAACAGAAAAAAGCATAACAAAATAGCTCGCCGATAAAACGGCGAGCTATCTTTCTGTACTATTATATTTTTTCGTTAACGATTGTAAAATGAAAAATATGCCGATGCAAGCTGTAAACCATGCCCAATTTCCTATTGGTGTCGAGTATTTGATCATTCCAATACCCACAAGCACTAAGAAAATAATCACCTGATATATGAGCTTCCACTTTTGCATATATTCCCTCCTTTACTTCGTCCCCTTCTTTTTCTTCTTCCAGGCATTCAAACTATCAAAGAAGAAGTTAATAAATAACGTTCCTAATCCTGCTAATAAAAACGTCATTAAGAATAAAACCCAAATACTTTTATCTTTTAATAAATAATATCCTACAAGGAGCACAACCGCGATCCATACATATTCAAGAATTCTTTTTAGCTTTTTCTGTTCCAAATTATTCGCTCCTTCTTTCTATGCTACTTTTAGTATAACAAAAAAGAAGCCTATCATGATAAGCTTCTTTTCTTCTCTCTTATTTGTTCATACTTTTTTCAACAAGTGAAATCGCATACTCTAATGTACGATTCATCGTTTCTACCTGTGCATCTTTTACTTGCACATCTTGTAATACAGCTTCTGCAACTGTAATTTTTTGTTGCAATGATTTCACTGAACCATCTGTTACATTTACAGCTTGCGCTTTCTTCACTACTGCTTTTGCAGATTCAATATTGATTTGTAATTTTTCTTTCGTTGTTTTTGGTTGTTCTTCTACCACTTTTGATTGTACGAATGTTACATTAGCTGATTTTAATTCGTTATATGTTTGAATAATTTGTTCCCCAGTACTTTCTACATTTTCAAATGCTTGCTTTGCAATGTTATAGCTTTTCTCTAATTCTTGAAAGGCTTCCTTTGAATATTGACCTGGCTTATCACCAAATTCATACGTACCCGCTAACACTTCTTTTACTTTTCCAAGCTCTTCAAATAACGCATTTACTTGCTCTAACTTCGTACGGTTAAAAAACTCATTGTATGATGCTAATACTTCTGAAGAACTTAAAGCTTTACTATATAATTTTGCTAACGCGATTTGTCCATTTAACGGAATACCACCATTTCCGTTACTATCAGGATCCGCTCCAAATGCAAATGGTACGTTCGGGTTATAAACTTTTCCTTGAGCTGGCTGACTATTTACTTTTTTACCATCTACGTAAATTGCCACTTCGCTTCCGTTATACGTTCCTGTTAAATGATACGTTTTGTTCGCTTCTAATTGAACACCAACACGTTTATAGCTACCTCCAATGTGAGCCCATAATTCAACATATCCACTTCCTGTAGACTCAAATCCAATTCCGCCGCTCTCTGTATTTTGCAAAATACCTTGTCCGCGAATTTCATTCATTGAAAATACAGTTTCTAATGTAAACGTATTTACTATTTTCTCTTTTTGTACAGCTGAAAATGGAAGGTATCCAAATGTATTTGCTTTTCCGTTTAACTTCATAACATTCTTCTTCAATGCTTTATCATATTCAATAGTCACATTGCCCTTCACATCACCTTTTGTACCAAATGGTGAATTGTCTTTAAATGTACCATCTGCAAAGTTTACATCGAAAACATCAGCTTTTGGTACTTTCACATTCGGGTCAATATTATCTTTTTTCGTAGTAATTTCCGCAGTTAACGGCTGTGCGGTTTCATTGCCAAATGAATCAATCGCAACTACTTCAAGTGTATATGCTTTCCCGCCATCTAACCCTGCAAGCGTAAACGTAAGATCTTTCGGCACTGGATCACGATAAAACTCTGAGAATGCTAACAATTTATTTTTTATTTCACCCGTTTGCTTATCTCTAGCCTGCACACGGTAAGAGTGAACAAGGAGGTTGTCCAATGCTTGCGGGAATGTTACTGTTGCCGCATTTTCTGTTACATTTGATACAGCAAGCTTTGCATCTTTAGCAAAGTAAGGCTTTTCTTTATCACGATCTTCTACATGTGTAAATGTTTCTTTCTTTGCTGGTAATTTAATTTTCCAAGGCTCGCCTGTCCAAGAATTCGTATGGAAATCACGGCGATTAATCGTCACTTCTTCTTCATCTACTTCTACTAATAAACCTTGGCTTAACGTACTAGCTCCTGGCGGGATATTCCCTTGTACTTTACCACCTTCAACTTCCATATAACTTACTGAAGATGTACCAACTGATGTAAAGTCTTTTTGATGTATCGATCTCGGATCATCTAACGGATAATGTGAATGACCTGAAAACGTAATAACTTGTGGGTATTCTTTTAATACTGCATTAATTTTCGTGCTATCTTGTGTTCCCCATTCCTGACTACCGTACACTGTATCTTTAATATGTTGATGTAAAAATACAAAAATCGGTTTTTCTGGATCATCTTTTTGTGCTTTTGCCATTTCTTCTTTTAACCAATTAATTTGCTTGTCCGAATAATAACCATGTGTTGTTCCATTCTCTGGAGACATAACAAGGAAGTGATAACCTTTGACCACTTTATGATAATAAATTGATTCCATACCTGTTTTTTCTAAAAATCTCTTTTGCGCTCCAGCTTCTGATAAGCCATTCCAATAATCATGATTCCCTAGAGAATTCATTCGTACCGCATCTTTATTTGCATTTTCATTATATACTTGCATGAAACGATCATACTGTTGTACCGATCCTGAATCAGTAAAGTCTCCCACAATTACGAACGCATCTTGCTTCGGTGCTAATGCATTAAACTGTTCAATCGCTCTTTTCCAGCGAAACGTATCATCCGTTCCACTATTTTTAATATGTACATCACTTACAACTGGAAAAACTATCTTCTTCTCACTTGATGCCTTTTCTTGCTTTTTCTCTTCTGCTTTAACTGATGTGCTCCATGGAAATGATACGAATGCTAATACAAAAACCATCAATAATCCAATAAGGCCTTTTACTTTTCGTAAATCAGTTCTGTCCACGTAAATCCTCCTCATATAATGAATTAATTACAATGGTTATTGTATCGAACACATATTAACTTCGTTTAAAGTGAAAATGAAATTTATTTAACTTTTGTAAATATACAGTCATTTTTCTGTAACATCCAACATTACTTGTATTATCTTATACAAGTACCTTGTGTCTAACAGACTCTTATTCATTATTATGATTTGGAAGCCTATTAAACAAACTTTCCTGAAATTTTTCGCCCCTTTATTAACACAACTATCGTTTTCCAACATTTAATAGTAATAAAAAGAAAGTATGAAGGGAGGAGCTACTAATGGCTTGTAAAAAAAATATCGGCTGTTATGCCCCTTTATCTATCATCTGCCCTCCCTATGATCCACCTAATCCACCAGAACCACCAGGCTGTGAATTAATTACAAATGAATTTGCCGGTAATTTTCTTATAACAAAAGAAATTCCACCACCTTCTGAAAATCCTACATTAATCTTATGGGAAGGAGATGGTGTAGTTAAAATATCTGGTACCATTTCTGTGTATAATAGTACTAGTAGTACTGCAGGAATTACCGTTCAAATTATCGGAAAGGTGACAAATACTTTTACAGTCTATCCTGGCAACACAATGTCATATACAGGTCAATCCTTACAATCTGTGGCTATCATTGATATTCCAAATAACCCAACCCGATATATGGAAGGAAAATATTGTTGTCAATTCTCATTTTGCTTATAAATTTCTTCACCACCTTAACTTACAAACTATATAAAAAAGCATACCACTTGGTATGCTTTTGCTTATGAAATTGGATAACGTACTGTCAGACATAATTGTCCTTGGCTTACTCCCGTTCCTGTTGTTACAATTTGAATTGTAGTAAAGTATCTTACTGTAAATGATCCACTGCTTTGTGGTTGTACAGTAATTGTATTCACCACTGTCGCTCCTACTAAAAAATTCACCGTAATTGGAGCTGTACCTACATCATATTTCACATAACCTGATGCATATAAATCTTGCGTAATATTATTCGTATACACTGTTTCAGTTACCGCACCAGTAGCAGCCCAATCTATACATACCTGATCTTGAACAAGTGTTTTACTGGAACAGCATGATAAGTTAGAATTGTACATCTTAGCCCTCTCCTTTTCTATTATGAAAGTGGATAACGTGTAGTTATACAAAACTCCCCTTGATATGTTCCAGCTGTTGCAGCAGGTAAAGTTACTTCAATTGTTACGAAACGACGGTACGTAAAAGCTATACTTGTTCCTGGGTTTAATGTTTGTGTATCAATTGTAGCGCCTGCTGCATCTAAAACTGTCAGTGTGATCGGAGCCGGTCCGACGTCATATCGAACAAACCCTGTTCCAATCATATTTTGATTAATATTATTGTTGTACAGTACATTCGTAATAGCAGTCGCCACTACAGTTCCTGACCACGGACTACACACTTTATCTTGCACATAATTTTTATCTGGACAACAAGTTAATGCTGACCCTGAGCACTCACAAGACATAGTTGTTTCCCCTCTCTCTTTTATATTCCCTATATGTGTATGTCCCTCAGAGTCTTTTGCCTGTACTATTCATCTATTTTCAAAAAATATTCAAATGACTAGATAGATTCCGTTTTGTTTCTTTTCTTCATATATTTATAGACAAAGATACTAGCAACGATAAGAATAACGCCGCCTAATATCGGTAGCATATATTGTCCAACAACGTCCGCTGCTTTTTCCCAATGCGGACCTAATTTCATTCCAAAATAAACATACAAAGTCGTTAACGGGAACATTGCTACAAATGTATATATACTAAATTTCCATATGTTCATTTTCGCCATACCACACGGAACAGAAATAAGCGTTCGAACCCCTGGTACAAAGCGTCCAACAAATGCTACAACTGGTCCATATTTCTCAAAGAAATCATCTGCTTTTTGAATTTGTTCTTCTTTAATAAAGAAGTATTTTCCGTATTTTATTAATAGCGGACGACCACCATAATAACCAAGTGCGTATAACGTTAACGGTCCTGTCGTTCCACCAAGTGTCCCTGCTAATACAGCCAACCAAAAATTCATATCTCCCTCGTATACCCAATACCCAACCATAGGCAACACTACTTCTGCCGGAATAAATTCAAACGTTAATGCTAACACAACTCCAAAATAAGAAAACTGCTTTAAAAACTCGATTATATCTAAAATTATTTGCTCCATATTTTAACTCCTATCCTACGTTTACGTTATGCTTTTCTTGTAATTGAACTGGCGCCATTTTTACAATTCGGTTCAAAATAAATAACACAATTCCAATATCATCTAAAATACCGATAAACGGTAGGAAGTCTGGAATTAAATCAAGCGGCATCGCAACATAACCAACTAAAAAAGCAACAGATAAAATTTTCTTCTTTATTGAAACCTCTTTTGAAGTAAAAAAGTCAAATAGGAATGGAACAAATCGGCGAACATGAAATACAACTCTTAATCTACTAATAAGTTTTTTCATTTTTATATCTCCTCTCTTTGTATACGAAAAGGACCCTACCAAATATGGTAAGGGTCCTCAAAAAGACAGAAAGGGGCCTTTACCATTGCTGGTAAAGGTCTCACTAACAACGAAACGTTGCCAATAAAGCCGAGGGTTTCTCCCTGTAATGACGACTTTACTGTAATAAGTTACTCCCCTTTATACACAATTTTATACACTCACATTAAAATATTTCAGAGGGCTTGTCAATATATTTTATATCCCAATCCCTTTCGTAAAAAACAAAAAACGTATAGGAAATTTCTTACTATCTCATAATATACATAATCATTTTTGAACGAAAGGAGATGTTTCATTTGCATACTGTATGGAAAGGTGCACTTTCACTTGGACTATTAAATATAGGCATCAAACTATATAGTGCCGTAGAAGAAAACGACATAAAATTTTTAAGTCTCCATAAAGAATGCTTAACACCTATTAAATATAAAAAGTTCGCTCCCGATTGTACGGATGAAGAAATTGATGATAACGATATTGTAAAAGCCTATGAATACGCACCTCATAAATATATTATTATGGATGAAAAAGAATTAGCTGAATTACAACAAGCTCATGAACCACGATCCATTCGTATTATATCTTTTGTCCAAAATAACGAAATTGATTCTGTTCTTTATGATCGCTCTTATTTTATAGGACCTACCCCAGGACATGAAAAATCCTATTTATTATTAAAAGAAGCTCTTGAACGTACAAATAAACTTGGGCTTATTCATATTTCTATTAGAAAAAAACAACATTTAGCTATTATCCGTAACTTTGAAGATGGACTAATGTTACAAACCATCCACTACCCTAATGAAATTCGCGCTATAACAAATACACCTAACTTACCAAGTAACGAAAATTATCCTATACAAAAACAAGAACTCACCGCAGCAATTAATTTAATCCACCACCTTACAAATCCTTTTGAACAAGAAATGTATACAGATGAATATAAAGAAGCCCTTACCGAATTAATCGAGAATAAAATTGAACAACAGGAAAAAACTGAAAAAATCTCTCCAGCTCCGAACATCATTAATATTATGGAGACATTACAGGCAAGCATTGAACAAGCAAAAATAAAAAGAGACAATAAAACAGAAAAAGAGGCCAAATAAAATTGACCTCTTTTTCTTTAAAGCGGATTACATTTCGGCATTTCAAGCCCAGACGATTGAGCTAGTTTTAATAAGTAGTAACATTCTTCTCTTGCCATATGATCTGCCATTCTAGCTGATAGTGCACTTAATACTTCATTCGATAACTCGAGCTCTTCCACTTCATGTAAAAAATGCGAAAATAATTTCAATTCAAGTGAAACATCTTTCGTAAACTTCTTTAATGCTGGAAAATGATGAAGCTCCGTTCGTAAATACCCTGTCATTTCAACTGCCTTTAAGTAAAATTGTTCAAAATGCTTCGTAAATTCTTCGCTTTTCTCTTTTAATCTTTTTTCAACAAGATCTAATCCACCAGAAATAGAGCCTGCATGACCAGCCGCATCCGTTAACCAAACGAGATGATAATGTAATTCATGAAAAACAGGCGGAACTTCCCCTTTCTTCAAAAACTCTAAAACTGCTATATACTCTTCCACTTCGTTTACCATATGATTAATAAAAGTTGGCGTAAAATGAATCGTAATTTTCCCTTCCAGCTGTTTCTGTATAATATTTAATTTAAACGCCCGAATCTCCTTAGCGGCTTGTTCTGCCTCTTTTGAAAATGCCATCAGATTCACATTCCGAACTTTATTTAACAAATTCGTAAATGTTTCAACAAAGTAAGTAGCTTTTTTTATATCCTCTTTTTCCTTCGGAGCTAATGCATCCAGTAAAAATTGTGCATGATCAGTAAGTACCTTTAACCAAAATTGATGCTCAAACAACGCACTTTCTTCATAATTTCTCTCCACTAAATCCCCTCCGTCTATTCATCCTTCTCTATCACTTGAAGTTTATATCCATCCGGGTCTTGTACCACAATACTCTTCTCACTTTTGTTTTCTGTATATGCGATTTTATAAAATACTAACCTCTTCTTTACATTCTCTATGTTAGAAATTGAAAACGTTAGAACATCAACTGAGTCCGTAACACTCTTCTCACGCCCGCCCAAACTGCGCTTCATAATAAAACTAATTCTCGTTGAGTCAGCATCATACCAAACCCCTGTTACATCTAATTGAGGTCTTTCTAAACTAGGTTTAATTCCTAAAATCCCTTCGTAAAAATACAAAGTTTCCTTTAAGTTTTTCACTTCCAATACAATGAATTGTTTCACATTCTCCACATTCATTCCCCCCGTACCTATTACTTTTTTATATGTGTCATAAATGCCTATTATGTCTGAATACAATACGTAGTAATGAACACTTAAGGAGGTTTATTCGTGAATAAATATATGAGATCATTCGTGCCCTATCATAGTCCTCTCGATCCCTGTCCTCCTATTGGAAAAAAATATTATTCTACTCCTCCTAATTTATTTTTAGGCTTTCAACCGCCAAACTTACCACAATTCACACCAAAAGAAGCACTACAAAAAGGGACTTTATGGCCTGTTTTTTATGACTATTATGAAAATCCTTATAAAAAAGGGCGGTGACTACTGTCGTGAATCAATCGCTACCAGAAGAATACTATAAACTTTTACTGGAGCTTCAAGAACTGGACTTTGTACTAGTTGAACTCACTCTTTATTTAGATACACATCCAGATGACACCGCTGCGATTAATCAATTTAATGACTTTTCCTATAAACGGAGAGTATTAAAACAAAAGATGGAAGAAAAATACGGACCACTCCAACAGTTTGGAAACAGCTATTCTAATGCCCCTTGGGAATGGAGCAAAGGTCCTTGGCCATGGCAAATATAAAGGAGAGAAACTATGTGGATTTATGAAAAGAAATTACAATACCCAGTTAAAGTGGGAACTTGCAATCCCGCACTTGCAAAATTATTAATCGAGCAATACGGTGGTGCAGATGGAGAATTAGCTGCTGCACTACGTTACTTAAATCAACGTTATACAATTCCTGATAAAGTCATTGGCCTACTTACTGATATTGGTACAGAAGAATTTGCTCACCTTGAAATGATTGCTACGATGGTTTATAAGCTGACGAAAGATGCGACCCCTGAACAAATGAAAGCTGCTGGTCTTGACCCTCATTACGCTGATCATGACAGTGCTCTTCATTACCATAACGCTGCTGGTGTTCCATTTACTGCAACCTATATACAGGCTAAAGGTGATCCAATTGCCGATCTATACGAGGATATTGCAGCTGAAGAAAAAGCACGAGCAACATATCAATGGCTCATTAACTTATCAGATGATCCAGATATAAATGACAGCCTACGCTTCTTACGTGAACGAGAAATTGTCCATTCACAACGTTTCCGAGAAGCAGTTGAAATTTTAAAAGAAGAACGCGATAAAAAAATATTTTTTTAAAACACGTATCCTAGCGATATGTGTTTTTTTATGTTAAAAGTTAAATCCTTCCTATTAAACATATAAATAGTATATTTATTCGATTTAATGCATTATTTTTTAATATTTTCAAAATTCCCTATTGCTTTCTAGTCATCAGACCTTTAAAATAATAACAGTTACTCGACAAATTATTTGAATTTTCGACAAAAACACTCATTAGGAGGATTTTCTTTATATGCATACAACTTTAAAACCAGCGCAAATACTTTCGATTAGTTTATTACTATTCGCAGTTTTCTTCGGTGCTGGTAATATGATTTTCCCGCCCCTTCTCGGTCTTTCTTCCGGAGAAAATATGTGGGTTTCCATTACAGGGTTTATTATTACAGACGTCGGTTTATCTTTACTTGCTATCGTTGCTGTTGCCCTTGCTGGTGGTAGTTTTAACACTTTAGCGAGCCGTGTTCATCCAAAATTCGCAGCAGTATTCGCTATCATTATTTATCTTTCAATCGGCCCACTATTTGTTATTCCACGAACTGGATCTGTATCTTATGAAATCGGGATTGCACCACTTTTCCCAGATCAATGGTATTCTATGTTAGTTTTTAGTGCGATTTTCTTTACAGTCGTTTACTTCTTATCATTAAATCCATCCAAGCTAGTAGATCATATCGGTAAAATATTAACGCCAATTTTACTTGTAATTATTGCAATTATGGCAACAAAAGCGATTCTTTCACCAGGAACGTTTGCAGAGCCTATCGGTGACTATAAAGACATCCCGTTTTTCAAAGGATTTCTTGAAGGATTTTTAACGTTAGATGCAATTGGCGCTCTCGTACTATCAACAATTGTTGTAAATGCAATTCGTCAAAACGGTATACAAGAGAAGAAATCTATCGCGAAATATACAATCATTTGCGGAAGTATCGCTGCTCTATTCTTAACAATTGTTTACTTCTTACTCGGTTATATTGGAGCTTCAAACGGAAACTTAGGACAATTCGAAAACGGTGGGCAGCTATTAGCTACTGTTATGTATCAATTTTTTGGGACAAGCGGTAATATTTTATTAAGTATCGCCATTATCTTCGCTTGTTTAACAACGGCAATTGGTGTTGTAAGTGCATTTGCAAATTACTTCACAACAGTGCTAACAAATGTTTCATACAAAAAGCTTGTACTATACGTTTGTATCTTTAGTTTCGTTATTTCAAACTTAGGATTAAGCTTATTAATTAAAATTACTTTACCTGTATTAATTATTTTGTACCCAATTACGATCATTTTAGTTTTCGTATCATTTATCGATAAATATACGAAACGTAAACCTTCTGTCTACATTGGAGCGATGATCGCAGCGTTTATTATTAGCTGTATTCATGCACTTGATAATGTGGAAATGATACCAGATTTTATCGCTAATATCGTACACACCATTCCTTTTTATAACTTAGGAATTGGCTGGATCATTCCAGCAATAATCGGTGGTATAATTGGATACTTTATTCCGCAAACAGAAGCTGCAGGTGAAGTTTCTACAAAATAAAGAAAAGAAGCAAGCATGAAATCCATGCTTGCTTCTTCTTTCTCTTCACATCGTATGTTTAAAAGTAAATAACTCTTCTTTTGACTGCACAACAGGCTGTTCCTCTTCTACATCTTTCCTCTTTCTCTCCCCTCCTAACCTTACTTTCAACATTGCCTCTTCTATACTTTTCACAATCATATTTCCTGAAAAAATAGTTAGCCCGAAAAATGTAATTGGGACGAGAGGAATCCATGGATGCACTGTTAATGATCTAAAGTATACTCCAATTAAACCTGACCATTCATGCGTATAAGATTCCACCTCTTTTATAGGTCCACCAAACGTAACAGTCGCACCAAAGAACACTTCAAGTAATCCTAAGTGCAGTAAAATAGTAAGACTCTGCGTAAACTGTTGAAGAAATACGAGTATAAAAGTCATATAGAGATGCGGAAAAAGATGTTTTATAACAATACGTCTTCTCGATCCGCCTAATATGCGCGCGGCATCAACAAATTCTTCCGTTCGCAATTTACGAACTTCCTTCGCAACATACAGTGCAATAACTGGCATTACAAGCAGTACAAGTAATACCACTTGAAACGAAGCCCTTTCAAAAAAGGTTGTTGTCTCCTCTCCGCTTCCAAATGCATTTGCAGATTGAAGAAAAAAATACGCAATCATAACTGTCGGAATAACTGTAAAACTATCAAAGAAAGCCTCAATTTTTGAAAATCCTCTTTTTATATACGTTCCGAGTACGACACCGAAAAACACACCTATTACCATTCTAAGTGCCGCAATTAAAATAGATATACCAATCGTCCACTTCGCGCCTTCAATGACTAAATGTAACAGGTCATACCCTTTCCGGTCTGTCCCGAGTAAAAATTGTAATGAAGGTGGAAACGGTGGCACTTGTGGATTTTCATCCACATCATATTGCAATGTAACTTGTCTAATATGTCCATCATTCCATAACGTATTTCCGATGCTCAAAAGAACTAATAGGAGAAGAAACCCAATGCTTATCCAAAATCTTTTATCACGTTTTATATACGTCCACATATTATAATCTCTCCTTCATCGCAGCCGGAATGAGATAATGAAACAATTTAAATAAAATAAAAATCGGAATATATATAAGAAGCACACTAACGATGAAAACCTCAACTCTAATACCGAAATACGATTTCAAAAACATAAAAATACCACCCGTATTAAAAATCCATTCTATAATATATAAATTAGATAACATAAAAAAGATATTCGTTTTCGCAAAGAATAATGTACTAAGCAACACATTTCGTAAAATATGACGATTTAAAATATGAAAGCGCCCCAGCCCTTTCGCCTTAGCAAATAGTACATAATCTTTTTCTAGTTCATTTTCAAAACGAAGCACGACCATTTTTACAAACATAATCGTAGTCGGGATGCTCAAACACAATATTGGCAATCCTCTAATCGACTCGCCTCCAATTGAAGCAATTTGAAAAGGTAAAAAACCTGTTTGTTTAAAAAACCATACAACTAAAATTTGTGATACTAAAATAAGAAGGATATCTGGAATGGATTCTAGGAAGATGAGAAATGATTTAATTCGATGTTGTATACGCGGTGAACTACTCATAATTACATAAACAATACAAAATGCTACAAATAATGAAATAAAAAAAGCAGCTAAAAAAATAATAATCGTTTCTTTATAATGGACGAACAGCTGCGGAAATAAAAATTTACCTCTCACATATTGCAAATTGGAAATATCCATTAAGTTCACAAACACTTCTTGTAAACTCTGTATGTACTTTGATACATCCAGCTTAAATCCATAAAACAATTTCGGCAGAGCCCCTAACATAATAATCCCCAAAATCGAAATAAGAAATTGAATCGTCACTTCCATCCCATTCAAAAATACCTTTTTGACCATTTTCACCCTTCTCTCTCTATAATTTACCCCCTAATTTTATTCTTAATTTTCTGAATTGTAAATATTTTAAAGACAAAAAATCACTAAGCTATGATCCTAGTGATTCTTTATGCGCATGCCTTTCTCTTTTCGCAAACGGCATATACAAAATGAAACATCCAATAAGCGCAGCTATTTCTAATGAAATAATATAGTAAGGATGCGGCCCTAACATATCGAGTAATGAAGCTGTTTCTGGCTTATGAGCTAAAAACATATAATTACCACCTGTTTTGTAATTCACAAACGAAACAAGCGGAATCAATATGTTTAAAAGTATCATCGTACGCTTAATAGATTGCAAGGTCGGTCTATAGCCTTCCACCCAAGTCATAAAGAGTGGTGCCCAAATGAGCAATACATGCGCGCTAAAATATTCAATGAAACGAAAATGTGGAAAAGCATACTGCAAATTTGGCGTTAAAATAGCTTGTGATGCACCAATAATTCCCGTAAAAAATACAACCTCATATATTCGATAACTTTTCGTTACAATCATAATCGACGCTAACAATAAACTAATTGTACATAATTCAAACGGTAATGAAGTAGCTAACTCAAAAATCCCCGCTTTCCACTCCCACATATGAAGCCCAATTTCACTCCCTATAAATAAAAATGCAATCGCATATCGAACTGTTATATTCCACTCACTTTGACGTAATAAATCTTGGTATTGATACAGAAAAAATATCCCCACCAACATAATAAATAATATAAGGGCATGTTGCCTTGAGTATGGAATAAATGGTTTTAATGGGTGCGCGCTAAAATAAGCTTCCATCTTCCTTCCTCCTTTCCTCCATACAATATTATTGTAAGAAAGAAACGACGAGTCAATTCATTTGCTTACACTAGGACAACCTCTACCTTACATTTGCATATTCATACCTTACAAAACTGTAAGGTTATTGTAAGATAAAACGATTTGTCAGATTCTTCACCTCTTCTATACTTAATGTAGATACTAAAACGAACGAAAAGGTGATAAATAGATGAAAAAGAAAAATAAGGTGTTAATTACTAGTGTAGTAGCAATCGGAATTGCAGCTGGATCATACTTTGCATTTGCTGGGGGCGGTTCAGAAGTAGCAATGGCATATAGCGGATATAAAGTAACTGAAAAACAAATCCAAAACGCGCAAAAATTTGGTGGCGAAGTTATTCCAAATGGAATTGAAACTATTTCATTCGATCCAACAAAAGGAACATATGAATTAGCTGTTAAAAAAGGCGATGAAGTGAAAAAAGGTCAGCTTCTATTTAAATACAATGACCCGACTGCTAAACAAGGTGTAACAGAAGCAGAAATGCAAAAGAAAATCGCACAAAAAGAAGTAACGTTGTTCCAAAAACAAATTGATGCGGCGAAACAAAAATTACAAAAAGATAAAAATGCAGGCCTTCCTGCTGAAGCATTAAAAGCATCAGAAGCTGAAGTTGGGCAATTAGAATCACAACTTGAAATGAAAAAGTTTGAAGTTGAAAAAGCTGATGAAATGATTAAAGCAGCAAAAGAGAAAGTAAACACTCTTTCTGTAACAAGTCCTGCTGATGGCGTAATTGATGATATTGTGAAAACTGCTGACGAAAAAACAGGTATGAGCGGGGTTACTCTTCGTCACGCTGGTCAATTTAAGGTAAAAGGTCAACTTTCTGAATATGAGCTTGCTAGTATGAAAGTTGGGCAAGAAGTAACTGTTTCATCAAAAACTGTCGCTGGTAAGACTTGGACAGGAAAAGTAACAGAAATCGGTTCTACACCATTAAAGAGCATAGATGAAAATAAAACTGTTTCTAACTATCAATTCACTGTCACATTAGATAATAGTGACGAATTACAAAACGGCTTCCACGTTTACGTAACAAGTAAATCTGGCGAAGCAACTGGTACAATTGTTCCGAAAAGCAGTATCGTGAAAAAAGGTGACAAAAATGTTGTCTTCGTTGTAAAAGACGGTAAGGCGAAAGAACAAGCAGTTACTGTTGAATTCGAGACTGATAGCGAAGCAAAAGTTTCTGGAGTGAAAAAAGGAGAGGAAATTATCTCTAAACCTGAAAAAGACTTAAAAGATGGTATGGAGGTTGTCGCCCAGTGATTAACTTAAAAGGCATCACGAAATCCTTCCAAAATGGTGCAGAATCCGTTCAAATATTACACGGAATTGACGTAACACTGAACCAAGGAGAATTCACTTCTATTATGGGACCTTCTGGTTCTGGTAAATCAACATTAATGAACATTATCGGTTGCTTAGATAAACCGACGACAGGTACGTACGAACTAGCCGGTCAAAATATTTCAAACATGACTGAAACAGAACTTGCACACGTACGTAATAAAGAGATCGGATTCGTATTCCAAAACTTCATGTTATTACCGAGACTTACAGCGCTTCAAAATGTAGAACTACCTCTTATTTACGCTGGAGTCGATAAAAAAGAAAGACGCGAGCGCTCATTAGCTGCTTTAACAAAAGTCGGTTTAGCTGATCGCGCTACTCACTTACCGAACGAATTATCAGGTGGACAAAAGCAGCGTGTCGCTGTTGCACGTGCAATCGTAAATAACCCAAAATTCATTTTAGCCGATGAACCGACGGGAGCACTTGATACAAAAACAAGCACACAAATTATGGACCTCTTTTACGAATTAAATAAACAAGGCTCAACAATCATTATGATTACCCATGACCGTGAAATCGGGGAAGCTGCAGCACGTCAAATTGTAATTCGTGACGGAAATATCGTCCAAGATTGGAGAGGTTAATTTTGAATACGAGTGAAAATATACGCATGGCCCTTTCCTCTATCTTTGCTCATAAAATGCGTTCTATTTTAACGATGTTAGGTATTATTATCGGTATTAGTGCCATTATTACTATCATTTCAATGGGTGATGGTACAAACGCAAAGTTTAAAAAAGAATTAGGCCAAGGAAAAGATAACGAAGTAACGATTTACTACAACAATCCTGATTACGGAACAGATAGTGCCAAAATCACACCTGATATGCTAAACCGTCTGCAAACTGTACCAGGCGTTAAAGATGTGTATCCAGACGTAAGTATGAAAGTAAAAGCATCTGCTGGTTCAAAAGATGTAAATCTTGATTTAAAAGGTGGAACAGGCGCCTTTATGACAGATTCGAAAATAAAATTAGTTCACGGTCGTGAATTAAATGACAGTGAACTAAACCAAGCAATCCCTGCTGTTATATTAAATGAAGAAGCTTTCAACAAATTATTTAGTAGTGGTTGGGAATCAAATCAATACACAGATATAAAAGGAAAGCCGTATAAAATAGTTGGTGTATACGAAACGAAAAACGACTTTGGAATGCCTATGCCTGAAGGTTATACATCACTTGAAAATGCGCCTGTCATTTCAGGAGTAAATGAGTATGACTCTGTAAGATTAACAATGACCTCTCCGACAGAACGTAAAAGTGTAGAAAAACAAGCCGTTTCTGTCTTAAACGAAATGAAAGCTCCTAAATTTGAGCACAAATTCGAAGCACAAGACTTAGGTGAATTTACGAAACAACTAGACGAATCAATCGGTATGATGAAAATGGTATTTGGTGGTATTGCTGCTATCTCCTTACTTGTTGGTGGTATCGGTGTAATGAACATCATGCTCGTATCTGTAACAGAACGTACACGTGAGATTGGTATTCGTAAAGCACTTGGTGCAACACGTGGTAAAGTATTAACACAATTCTTAATCGAATCTTGTATTTTAACAGGACTCGGTGGTTTCATCGGATTCATGCTCGGTATCTTCTTCGCTTGGATCGTCTCAATCTTTGCTGGATGGCCACTTGTTGTCTCAAAAGAACTTGGACTTCTTGCAGTAGGTATCTCCATGTTAATTGGTATTATATTCGGTTTACTACCAGCTAACAAAGCTGCAAAACTTGATCCAATTGAATGTTTACGATATGAATAAACAAAAACGTAGGAGTTTACACTCCTACGTTTTTTATTTATCTACTGAATTGAGTTTCTTCTATTATATATGTTTCACGTTACAACTATCATTCTAATACTCTTCATTATTTATAGGTACTAAGGCTATTATCTAATTCTATTATTGCAAAAATACTATGTAACAGACGAAAATCAAGGCGTAATTTTTTCCATACTTCGACTGATTTTGTAACAATTATACCGATATTTTATTAAATTTCACCTCATTTATATATTTTCACGCCTAAAAAGATTATCGTTTTATAACTAATTTTCCATTCAAACAGTAAAATATGCTACTTTCGTAACACTATAGATATCACCTAGAAATATTACCGTAATATTATTAACGTTACAGTAATTGAAATACTACTCATTTTGTGTTTCATATGCCCTGATACGCCAAAAAACAACAAGGAAGCGCTATCAGGATATTTATGGAATTGTTACAGAATATTAATGCCCCGTTACGAAAGCTTTGTAATTTTATGTTTTTCGCAAATAAGAAAATAATGGTTGCTATAATGAGGTCAACGAAAACAAATGCAATGGAGGCTATTATGAAAAAATTTATGGGTATAGCAACAGCAGCGGTTTTTGGTCTTGGGATTTTCACAACATCTGCTAAAGCAGAAACAATCGTAACGACTGACGTACTAAACGTACGAGAAAACCCAACTACTGAATCAAAAGTTGTAGGAAAATTATTAGATGGATATAAAGTAAATGTTTTACATACAGAAAATGGTTGGTCAAAAGTTCAATTGAATAGCGGTAAAGAAGCTTTCATAAGCGCTGACTATACAAAAGACACTTACTACGTAACAGCAAACGTATTAAACGTACGTGCTGGAGCAAACACAGACTCAGAGATTCTTGGTAAGTTGAAAAAAGATGATGTAATTGAAACAACACACCAAGTACAGAATGATTGGATTCAATTTGAATATAACGGAAAAACAGCTTATGTTCATGTTCCTTACTTAACAGGTAAAGCACCAGTTAAAGTTCAACCAGTAGTTAAAGTTGAAAAAACGACTAATGTTCAAGATACAGCTAAAGTTCGTGAAGCAGTTAAAGCTCAGGAAGTAGCTGAAACTCAAGCAAAAGCTAAAGCTCAAGAAGCAACTAAAGCTCGTGAAGCGGCAGAAGCTCAAGCAGAAGTTAAAGCTCAGGAAGCAGCTAAAGCTCGTGAAGCAGCTAAGGCTCAAGCAGAAGCTAAAGCTCAGGCAGATGCTGAAGCTCAAGCAGAAACTAAAGCTCAAGAAGCGGCTAAAGCTCGTGAAGCAGCTAAAGCTCAGGAAGCAGCTGAAGCTCAAGCAGCAGCTAAAGCTCAAGAAGCAGCTAAGGCTCAAGCAGAAGCTAAAGCTCAGGCAGATGCTGAAGCTCGTGAAGCAGCTAAAGCTCAAGAGGCAGCAGCTGAAGCTCGTAAAGCAGCTAAGGCTCAAGAGGCAGCTGATCGTGAAGCGGCTAATAAAGTTCAAAAACCAGCTACACAACAACCTGTTGCAAAAGAAACTGAGAAAAACACACAATCTTCTTCTCGTGAGTTCCAAGTTGTAGCAACAGCTTACACAGCAGATCCACTTGAAAATGGTTATAAAGCAGGCGACCAAGTAAAATCAGCTTTAGGTCATAACTTAACAGCTAATCCAAACATGAAACTTATTGCAGTTGATCCAAGTGTAATTCCATTAGGTTCAAAAGTATGGGTTGAAGGTTACGGAGTAGCAATCGCTGGTGATACTGGTGGAGCTATTAAAGGTAATAAAATCGACGTTTTAATGCCAGATAAAGGTACATCAAGTAGCTGGGGACGTAAAACAGTTACAGTTAAAGTATTAAACTAGTTAGTAAAAAAGAGTCAGTCTCATCGTTGAGGCTGGCTCTTTTTTACTCTATTAAACTACTGAAAAATGACATAGTAAATGAAATTATATCAACGATTTTTCAAATATATCTATCGTAACCTACAATATATCAACGATTTTTCAAATATATCTATCGTAACCTACAATATATCAACGATTTTTCGAATATATCTATCGTAATTTATAATATATCAACGATTCGACAAGAGATATCGATTTACCGACAAATTTTGACGTTAAAAGTACTTTAATATTAAAAAGGCGGTCCAAAATTTGGAACGCCCCCTATCTTCCCTATTCCACACAAGTAAACTGCGTCCAAGCTCCTACATAATCTAGT
This sequence comes from Bacillus sp. RZ2MS9, assembly GCF_001816185.2. Lineage (NCBI taxonomy): Bacteria > Bacillati > Bacillota > Bacilli > Caryophanales > Bacillaceae > Bacillus > Bacillus sp. RZ2MS9. Next base: position 818,100 of record NZ_CP049978.1, on the reverse strand, counting down.
AAGAATAACTCCTCTTCCGCAATTGTACCGACGATATTTTTCCGTTCATCTATCGGCATTTCTTTCAAGATGATTTGCAGTTCACCTTTATACTTTCCGAATGAGTTATTACCAATTACAACTTGCCCTCTTTCCTGTAGCACACTTTCGCGCACTGGGAAGTCATAATCTTTGTACTTTTTACGTACTTCTGTAGAACGTACCATATACTCTGTTATGTCGCCGCGCCTTACGTGTAATTCTTGCAGCGTAGCTCTCTTCTCTACTTCAGTCGCTTCGTCTACAAAGTGTACTTTTAGCTGTAACATGTAGCGATTTAAGTTTCCTAGTTTTTCTAACTCTTCCTCACTCGCATAAGCATTTCCGATAATGACATCATCGATTAGCCCTGTTGCCCATAAATGCTTCGCTTGTACTTCAATTGGTAAATTACGATGCTCTTCTAACGTACATAATCCGTCGTTAATATCCCATGGACCGATGTTTGCAGCATGTGATGTAATAAAGGCTGCACTGCGAATACCATGCTTTTTAAAGCGTTCACTGCAGCGAATGAAATAATCGTACGGAAGACCAGTGAATTTTTGCGGATAAAAATTATGGCAACCAATTAAAGCTGATTTATTCGCTTGATGCGAAAGAATATTTTCTAAGTACGCAATATCGTTACTTACATTTAACTCAATTTTTAAACCGTACGGATTATTCGTCATTTTCGCTTCCGTTAATCCGTCAAAACCTACATCTAAACGAATACCGTCTGCGCCTAACTCTGCGAAAAATGATAGATCGCTATAACTAATACCAAGCTGATCAAACACAGCCGGAGCTACATCTAAAATAACTTCCATATCGTTATCTTTCGCATGATTAATAATTTCTTTAAATTCAGCTACAATTTCTTCTTTCGGACGATTCACAGATAACAAACAAGTAAATATTCTTGAAAAACCGTGTCGTGCCGCTGCGGAAATATAAGCCATATCTTTTTCTTTCGTTGAATGTTCTGGATAAAGTGAAATTCCTAATTTACGCTCCATGCTTTTGCATCTCCTTCACACGTTGTATTAATGCCATGCTCGTAAATCTATATTTTGCAGATAAACACGTTGCACATAAAATTGTCGGTACAATAATTACGTACGGTGATTGCAATCCTAACATTACATATGCACCCATTGAACAACCGATAAATAAAACTGATACTAATAGTAACACTAATAAAGATTTACTTTGTACCCATTTCGAATAATGGGCAATACACTGTCCGACCACGAATGTAATTAAGATGATAATTGCTCCGAGCATTCTGTTTTCTCCTCTCCTGCTAATTGTTGTTTCTCATACATTTTGAAGAATGGATAGTAAATAACGAACGAGATAACAAAGTTAACAAGTACAAGTACACCAGCCATAATTGTCCAGTCCGTACTAATTACCGCTGCAATTGGTGCTAACATCGTAAATGGCAGTTTCGCCATCATGAGTGGAATCATACCTGAAACAACTGCGAAATATGATACTGTCGTTGTCACTAACGGTGTAATAACGAACGGAATAATTAAGATTGGGTTCATTACAATTGGTGCACCGAAAATAATTGGTTCGTTAATATTGAATAAACCTGGTACGAATGATAATCTACCTAACTCTTTTAGGAACTTAGATTTAGAGAACATAAACATAATTACTAAAGCTAACGTTGAACCTGATCCGCCAATCCATACGAACCATTGAATGAATTGCTCTGTAAATAAGTTTGGTAATTGATGTGCATTTCCTGTAGCCGTGAACACTTCCATATTTTCAAGAATTGCTGAATCCCACATCGGACGAATAATTGGTCCTAAAATCGCTGGTCCATGTATACCGAATGACCAGAAAAACACGATTAAGAATACTGTTAATAAACCACCGAATAAATTATTTCCTACTAATACTGATTTTAATGGTGCGATTAAATATGTAATTGTTGTATTTACATCGAATTTCAAACCGTAGCGAATGCCCCAGAATAAAAGAATAACTGCTAACGTTGGAATTAATGCTGCAAACGAATTTGAAACTGCTGGTGGTACACTATCTGGTAATTTAATCGAGATATTATGCTTAATCATAAAATGATAAATTTCTACTGCAATTAATGCTGTAACAATTGCGCCGAATAAAGACGTTGCACTTAATGTTCCTACTGAAATATATCTCCCTGCATCAATAACACCTGGTACAGCTTTCGTAATTTGAATTGGTTCAACTGATGCTAGTAAAAAGGCGAGTACAGATAATAACCCTGCACTTAACTGATTGAGCTGATAAAAGTTCGCGAGCGAAGCCCCTACTCCAAATGCTGCGTATAATGCCATTAGTCCTACTGTAAATCGAAATGGAATATCTAGAATATGGCGAAACGGTGCAATCCATTCCATATATGCATCAATTGGTAAATTTAAAAAGATAACGAAAAATGATCCGACGATCGTTAACGGTAATGTAGAAATAACCCCGTTTCGAATTGCTAATAAATGTCGTTGTCCTGCAATTTTTTGCGTTGTTGGCATAATCTTTTGTTCCATAAAACTCATAAACCCATTCATCAATAGCCCTCCTCTTTCTCTCTACTATAAAAGAATGAAATAAACTTTATAACATTATAATGTTTATATTTAAAAAGATATAATTATGCTAAAACTAATTGTTCTGCTTGCTTAAGCACTTTCAAACCATCACACATACCATAATCTCGTTGGTCTATAATCGCAACTGGTATATTGTATGAATTTGCAAGAAACTCTACAGCTGGAAATAAATATTTCACCTGTGGGCCAATTAAAACGACATCGGCTTCCTTAATTTCAAGCTTCACTAGTTCTGAATCAACCGCCTTAATTTTATAATTCTTCCCCTGTTTCTTTGCCTCTTCCTGCATTTTTCTTACGACCATACTCGTTGACATACCTGCTGCACAACATAATAAAATGTACATCTTATACGGTCACTTTCTCTTCTACTCGTTTATGAAGAGCAATAAATTCTTCAGCCAGTTCTTTCACTGTAATTGCATTCATTAAATGATCTTGTGCGTGCACTAACAGTAAACTAATTTCTGCATGATTTCCTCTTGCCTCTTCTTGAATTAAATCCGTTTGAATACGGTGCGCTGCTGAAATTTCCTCACTAGCAAGTTTCATCTTTTCACCGGCATTCCCGAAATCTCCTTGTCTTGCAAAAGCAATTGCTTCAAGCGCCGCGCTTCTCGCATTGCCACCATGTAAAATTAACGCAAATGGAGTTTGCATATCAGCCATTTTAAATTCCCCCAAGCTATATGTTTTCTATATTTTTATCTTATTATGAAAACGCATACAATTAAACATAAAAAACTTCCGTTATGTAACGGAAGTTTTTATATACTTTTTCAAAATGATAATAAAATTTCTTGAAAATCTTCAATTACCTCGGTCTGAGTAAGTTTCTCTATCGTAGTTTGACTAGACATAATATCATATAAAAAATCATAAAGCCTTTGCAAATCTTCATTATTATTGCGCTTTACACTAAATAAAATAATTACTTGTACTTTTTTATCTCCCCAATCAACAGCCTTTTCAAGTGTGCAAAACATCAGAAAAGTTTCCTCACTTAATAACTGCATCGGATGCGGGATTGCAACTGAATTCCCAACCGCTGTCGGAGACGTATTTTCTCTTTCCATAACAGAAGCATAAAAGTTTTCTGGTACATAGCGTTTCTCAGCAGCTTTTTCACATAAAAACTGAATAACATCCTCTTTCGTAGAAGCATTATGATTTAAAAAGATTAAATCTTCCTTAATATAAGGCTGCACACTAGTATTCACATGCGTAAACAACCGCTGACCAATCGATTTAATCTCTTTATCATCAAATATTGAATTCACTTTTATAACTGGAACAGGCAAGCCACTCGGTATATGAATCGTACTAATAATACAATCTATTTTTTCTTTATAAAGATCTTCTACTTTCAATTGATAATAGCCTGTAATACCTACAATCTCTAATTTATCTCGGAACTGTGATAAAATTTTATATTTTAATAGTTGTGCACTTCCTTGACCAGTCGCACAAACTAATAAGCATCTTTTCTTTTGATTTTGCTCCTGCAAACGGCTCATCGCTCCGCCGAAGTGAATTGCAATATAACCAATTTCACTTTCAGGGATCGATTCTCCCGTATATTCACCAATGATATCTCCAACAAGAACCGCAATTTCAAAAGCATACGGATAGTTCTTTTTCACTTCTGCCAAAAGAGGATTTCTCGTATTTAACTTATACTTCAAACGATTTAATAACGTTTTTAAATGAATACCAAATCCAAATAATAATTCTTCATCATAATAAAAAATAAGATTCCGTTCTTCCGCTACTTTAAAAAGAATATGTTGCATAAATGCATATATATCTTTCCCTAATAGCTCTTCTACATTTTCATAGCGATCTCTCGTTGTAACAGCAGTACTTAATAAATGCATCGTCACATATAATACTTCTTCTTCTGGAAATGAAAATTTCAACTCTTTCTCTAAATCTCCTAAAATCTGCTTCGCAATTGTATATTCTTTCTTTAGTATAAGTTCTGATTGCTCCGCATGCAGTCCTTTCATATAATGTTGACTTTGACAACGCTTTAATGCGATTGCAATATGAATGACTAAATTATCAATTTCTATATCAGATAAATATATTGTTCCGCCTTCAATATACTTTAATATAATTGAACGAATAAGTGATATATGAGGTAGCGATAAATATGTCTCCGTCTGCTCAAATTGCTCATGGAACGGAGTATGGTCATAACGCGGTAAACCATATTGTGATAAACAAGAACGAATATTAAATTCCTCTCCAACAATACGTATACCATAATATGGTCTCTTCTCAATTTGTAATTCATAGCAACCACATATATCTGTAACATCTTTCATAATTAAATTGACCGTTGATTTGCTCACATACATCTCTTCCGCTAATTCTGAAAGCTTCACATATCCCTCTGTCATTAAAACACGCTGCAGAATGTACGCTATTCTTTCTTCATAAGAAGTTGGGATCTTTTCCGTCTGTTTTTGAAATAGACTCACACAAAAGTCTTCAAATTTCTTCTTTTGTATAATTTCTAATTCGTACCCATTCCCTCTTTGCGATTCGATTTTCGCTCCGTTTTCTTCCAATATATCATTTAATAATTTTATATCCTTTTGAATCGTCTTCGTTGATACATGTAAACGGCCTGCTAAAAAAGCTCGATTTAACATCGATTTCTCTTCTAAAAATTCCTCTAAAATAGAAATTAATCGCTGATGCACCTTTGTCATAGCTCTTCCTCTCGCTCTTTATATATAAAGGGGGAAAAGCTGCTGAAATCAGTAGTTTTTCCCCTTTATATTCTCTCTATTTCTTTAATGTAAATCCGAATTTATCCCATGCTTGTAAATAGTCTAGTAAGAAAATCTCTTCTTCTACAATTCGACCAACTACATTTGTTTTTCCTGTATTCACCATATCTTTTAATGCAATTTGTAATTCGCCTTTATACTGGCCATATTGTTCATTATCAATTAATAAATCTCCACGCTTAATTTCGCGCGTATTATGAGGTTTAAATTCTTCTTTTTTATATTTCACACGACTTTGTGTAGAACGAATCATATATTCAGATACATCTCCGCGATAAAAATGTGGTTCGTCTAATACGATAATTCTTTCTAGTTCTGTCGTTGTATCATATATTTCTATATCAAATGTTTGTTTCTCTTTATTTAATGCACCTAGTGCTTGTAATTCTTCTTCTGACGCATATGCGTTTGCAATAATAACATCATCAATTAATTCAGTCGCGAATAAATGCTTCGCCTGTGTTGTCATCGGTAATTCACGATGCTGCTCTAATGTACATAACCCTTCTGTTACTGGCCAAGGTCCGTATGTTGCATCAAATGATGAAATAAAAGCTGCCGTTCTCATACCGTAATCTTTAAATTGTTTCGAGCATTTAATGAAATGATCGTATGATAATCCTGAATAACGATGCGGATAAAAATTATGACAACCAATTAAATTTTCACGATTTGGTCTATGACTCATAATGTTATCTACATACTTCGTACCATTACTCATATTAATCTCAATTTTCAAACCATACGGATTATAAGTCATAATTGATTCTTCTAATCCTGAGAAACCAACATCTAAACGAATACCGTACGCACCTAATTCATGGAAGAATGATAAATCATTATACGAAATACCTAATTGTTCAAAAACAGATGGACTAATATCAACTAATACTTGGAACCCTAATGCATTCGCATGAGAGATCGTTTCTTTAAATTCTTCTATAATTTTCTCTTTTTCTCCATCCACAGATAATAAACATGTGAACACACGTGTAAATCCATATTTACTTGCTAATGTTAAATACTCCTTATCTTTCTCTACTGTTGAATGTTCTGGATAAATAGAAATACCTAATCGTCTCATATGTACACGCCTCTTTCTTCATCATATTGTAAACCCTTTCAAATATATGTAGTGAAAAAGTATATATCCCCTTCTTGTTCACTACTCTTTTAAATCCGCTTTCTTTAAAGAAAAAACAATTTCTATCATTCTTAACACCTACAAGTCTATACATCTATACTTTACATCTTTTTTTCATAGTTGTGTAGCTTTTACACAAATTTGTCAGTTTTTCATCTTAAAAATTGTTATCCGTTTTCAAGACACCTTCCTTGACTGTTGCATTGGCCAATACATATACTCGAAAGAAAAGAGAAAATTTTATATAGGGGATGAATATATGGGAGAAGCAATACTCGTAAAACGAGAACCGTTATGGACGAAAGAGTTTGTTGCTTTAATTTTTGCAAACTTATGTATGTTTTTAGGGTTTCAAATGTTAATTCCAACCTTACCTGTTTATGTGAAAGAAATTGGTGGCACAAGTTCCAATATCGGATTTGTTGTCGGCATGTTTACCGTTGCGGCACTTTTTGTTAGACCGCTAACTGGGAACGCCTTGCAAAAATTCAATAAAAAAATCATTTTAATGATCGGCACTGCTATCTGTTTACTCGCTATGGGCAGTTACCTTTTCGCCTCAACTATCTTTCTCTTGCTTGCTGTTCGTATTTTACACGGAGCTGGTTTCGGTATTACAACGACTACATATGGAACTGTCGTTTCTGATTTAATTCCCTCAGCTCGCCGCGGAGAAGGCATGGGATATTTTGGCCTTTCTGGAACAATTGCAATGGCCCTCGGTCCACTTATCGGACTATGGCTTATGCAAACATATAACTTCACAATTCTTTTTTTATGTGCATTATCGTGCACAATTGTTTCATTAATATTAACGAAACTACTTCAAATCCAAAAATCGAAACAGCCTCCACAACAATCATCTAGTACTTTTCTCGATGGATTTATTGAGCGTAAAGCTTTACTTCCTTCATTATTAATATTATGTATTACATTAATGTACGGAGGAATCGGAAGTTTTATCACTCTATTTGCTACAGAAGTCGGCATAGCTGATATTAGTCTCTTCTTTTTATGTAACGCACTAGCAATCGCTGTAACTCGTCCATTCTCTGGAAAGCTATATGATGCGAAAGGCCATACATTCGTCATCATTCCGGGAGTTATTATAACTTTTACAGGCATTATTTTATTGTCGTATACGACGACAATTCCGAGCTTAATTATTGCTGCAGCATGTTACGGAAGTGGTTTTGGAGCGATCCAACCTGCACTACAAGCATGGATGATTGACCGCGTAGCACCGCATCGACGCGGCGTAGCAACGGCTACATTCTTCTCCGCATTTGACCTTGGAATCGGCGCTGGAGCGATTATATTTGGATTTATTGCTCATTTTACAAACTATGCAACTGTATATCGTTACTCCTCTCTATTACTTATTGCTTTTCTCTTCATTTACATTACAAGCATAAGAAAACAAAAGCATGGCGATAAAAACACGGAAAAAGCTGCTGGATAATTCAGTGGCTTTTTTATCGTGTTAAAAGAATTATTTCCCCTCGTTTTGCTGTTATAAAACTACATGCATTTTCCTACATATTTTTTTAACTTTCATCAAAAAATATACGATGAACTCGCAGACGCTTTCCTTAATATTCGACTGAACAATATTATTCTAAAAAGTGTGATTTCTTTACAAAATTAAGATTTATACAAGATGAAAACCAATAAAACACAGCTGTTTCTTTAAGGGATTGTAAACTTTTCTTCTCTTTGTAAATTTAGTGTAAATTTTACTAGCAAACCGTTTACAGTGCCTCAAGGTTCAGTTAATAATTACATCGTACATGAAATTTAAGGAGTGGAATGCGTGGAATATAATGTTCAAGATATGATCTTCCAGTTCATTGGTGGATTAGGTATTTTCTTATTCGGGATTAAATACATGGGCGATGGACTGCAACAAGCAGCTGGAGATCGTCTTCGCGATATTCTAGATCGTTTTACAACAAACCCACTTATGGGTGTACTAGCAGGTATGTTAGTTACGGTATTAATCCAATCCAGTTCAGGAACAACTGCTTTAACAGTCGGACTTGTAAGTGCCGGATTTATGACATTAAGACAAGCAATCGGTGTTATTATGGGTGCAAACATCGGTACGACAGTTACTGCATTTATTATCGGAATTAAAATCGGAGAATATGCTCTCCCAGTTATGGCAATTGGAGCAATCTTACTATTCTTCTTTAAAAATAAAAAAGTACATTCTGTAGGTCAAGTTGTATTCGGTTTTGGTATGTTATTCTTCGGTTTAGAATTAATGAGTGCAGGTATGAAACCTCTTCGTTCTTTAGAATCATTCCAAGAATTAACAGTTAGCATGAGTGATAATCCAATTTTAGGAATTGTTGTCGGTACAGTCTTTACTTTAATTGTACAAAGCTCAAGTGCAACTATCGGTATTTTACAAGAACTATTTGGTCAAGGTGCAATCGATTTACAAGCAGCTCTTCCTGTATTATTCGGTGATAACATCGGTACAACAATTACAGCTGTATTAGCAGCAATCGGTACTTCTATTGCCGCAAGACGTGCAGCATTAGTTCACGTTATCTTTAATATTATCGGTACAATTATCTTTACAATTTTATTAGTACCATTTACAAGTTTAATTCAATATTTCCAAACATCATTAAACTTGAACCCAGAAATGACTATTGCATTTGCACACGGAACATTTAACGTAACAAATACAATCATTCAATTCCCGTTCATTGCAGTGTTAGCATGGATCGTAACAAAAATTATTCGTGGTGAAGATGCAGCGATTGACTTCAAACCACAACATTTAAATCCAATCTTTATTGAACAATCTCCAGCCATCGCTTTAACTGAAGCTCAAAAAGAGATTATCCGTATGGCTGAGTTCTCATTACATGGATTAAAAGAAGCAAATCAATTTTTAAATACACAAGACAAAAAACACGCAAACATGGCTACTCAATTAGAAGGAGCTATTAACAATTTAGATAAAAAAATTACCGAGTATTTAGTTTTACTATCAGAAAAGCCACTTTCACCTACGGATTCTGAAAAACATTCTGTTTTAGCAGGTGTTGTTGGAGATATTGAACGTGTCGGTGATCATGTAGAAAACCTTGTAGAACTTGTAGATTTCCAAATTTCAAACCGTGTTTCACTATCAGATGAAGCATTAGCTGAATTAAACGAAATGCTTGAGTTAACAATTTCAACACTGCAAGACTCAGTTGAAGCTTTAACAAACTTCGATACTGAACTAGCTCAAACTGTTATTGCAAAAGAACGCAAAATCGACCAAATGGAACGTGTTCTTCGTAAACGTCACGTATTACGTCTAAACGAACGCAGCTGTTCAGGTGATGCAAGTATCATCTTCGTCGATATGGTAAGTAACTTAGAGCGCATTGGCGATCACGCTGTAAATATCGCTGACGGTGTTTTAGGTGAACAAGGAAAAATCAATTTAAAACAATCATTATAATAAGAAAGAGACGCTAATGTAAGCGTCTCTTTCTTATTATATTTTAACAACTGTTCTTCCTTTTAACTTTCCTTGCAATATAAGTGTAAACTTCTCCTCTAATTCTTCTAATGTACATTCTCCTGTATAAGATCTTAACTCTTTATTACTCCATTCATTTGCTAAGAGCGTCCACACATCACTTCTCACATCTGCTGGACATTGCACAGAATCTATCCCTAAAAGGCTTATGCCTCGTAAAATAAACGGATATACCGTTGTTTGTAATTCCTGACCTGCCACATTACCGCATGTCGTTACACAACCACCATACTTTACTGTTTTTAAAGCTGTTTCTAACATACGTCCACCTACAGTATCAATAACTCCGGCGTATATCCCTTTTAACATCGGTCTTCCTGATTCATCATTCAATTCCGCGCGATGAATCACTTTTTTCGCTCCTAGACGTAGTAGCATATCTTTCTCTTCCATTTTTCCTGTCGCTCCTACTACGTTAAACCCTAACTTACTTAATATACTAACAGCTACACTGCCTACGCCGCCTGTAGCACCCGTTACTAAAACATCTCCCATATTAGGCTTGATTCCTGCCCCAATAAGCTTATATACCGACAACGCCGCAGTAAAACCTGCTGTCCCATACATCATACTTTCCTTTAATGACATTCCTTCTGGTAAAGGCACGACCCAAGATGATGGCACGCGAATATATTCTCCGAAACCACCAGAGGTATTCATACCTAAATCATATCCCGTTACAATAACTTGATCTCCTGCTTTAATGGTAGCATCTTCACTACTCACAACTACTCCTGCAGCATCAATTCCTGGCGTATGAGGATATGTTCTCGTAACACCTTTATTACCAGTAGCTGAAAGAGCATCTTTATAATTTAATGAAGAATAATGAACTTGTATGATTACGTCTCCCTCAGGTAAACTACTTACTTCTCTCTCAACAACTTTACTTACAAACTGATGATTTTCCGTTTCATTCACAGCGATTGCTCGGAATAATGTATGATTCATTATGCTCTCTCCTTTATCCGTCAAATTCTTCTTTATTATATAGAAGAAATAAGTAAGCTTACTCATTTCTTCTTGGCTATATTTCAACAAATCTTACTTCCCTATCACTTTCTCATAATATATATTTTCATTTCTACTAAAAGCCCTTATACTTATTCTACATCTGACAAATAATATATAGAAAATCTGACTTTTTATAAATATATTGAATTTTTACGAAATGTAAATGTTTTGTAATGTTTTTTTTCGCTAAATTTCATTATAATAAGTGGATATGAGTGTCGTATTTCAATCCAAATGAAGGAGTACAGGAAATGGAGCAAAACCCATCTTTGCAAGAAAATACACGCAATAAACCGAAAAAAAATAAGAAAAAAATAAAAATTATTATAAGCGCTATACTATTCGTTTTATTAATAGGCGGCGGTTATACTTGGTTTTTAGTAAATAAAGCATCTTCTGCTGTTCGAAATGCCGCACACGATTTAGCACGCGGTGATAAATCTGATTTACGTGATAAGGCTGTAAAACCTATTACAAACAATGTCTCTGTTTTAATAATGGGTGTCGATGAAAGCGATGTCCGTGGAAAAGAATATGGTGAAGCTATAAGAACAGACGCGCTTTTACTTGCAACATTTAATAAAGATAGCAAAACTGTTAAACTATTAAGTATCCCACGTGACACATATACTTATATTCCAATAGAAAAGAAAAAAGATAAAATTACACACGCTCATGCATTCGGTTCTGCTAAAAACGGAAAAAATGGTGGACCACAAGCAAGCATTGATGCAGTTGAAAAATTAATGAATGTTCCTGTCGATTATTTTGTAAAATTCAACTTTAAATCATTTATAAAAATCGTCGATGACTTGGGCGGTGTTGAAGTTGATGTACCAGTTGAATTTACTGAGCAAGATAGCAATGATAATGCTGAGGCTATTCATCTAGAAAAAGGTGTTCAAAAGCTAAATGGCGAAGAAGCTCTTGCTCTTGCTAGAACAAGGCACATCGATAGTGATGCAATGCGTGGACAACGTCAACAACTCGTTATCGAGGCTATTTTAAAGAAACTAACAAGTGTTGGTTCTGTAACAAAAGTTGGCAACATCATTGATGATATTAACGGACAATTCGTTACAAACTTAACATTTGATGATATGCTTTCATTCTATAAATATGGATCGGATTCGGAAATTGAGAAATTACAAATCCAAGGTGATGATTGCTACATGGCAAAAGGTGACGATACTTGTAGCAAATCTGCTGGTGGTGGTCGAACTTACTACTACAATCCAGATAAAAAAGAATTAGCTAATGTTACAAATGAACTTCGTACTCATCTTGGGCTACCTGCATATACAAAGTCTGACTCAAACTCTGATTCGAAAAAGACAAAAGAATCTAAGTCTGAAAATTCAAGTGAACGCGAATCAAATAACAATGAAGTGAAAAATAAGAATAAAAATAGCAGTGAAGATACAGAAACATCGTCTAATGACAATGAATAATATAGAAGCGGTTCTCTATGGAGGTAGAGAACCGCTTCTTTATATTCTTCCAAATATAAAAATCAGAACTTTCTAACTATCTTTTTTAATATTTTTAAATTATAATAAATAGTAGCAATCTATTCCAATTATCAGGGGGCTCATACATATGAAAGCTGCAGTAAAACATAACATCTCAGATTTTAAAGACTACTTAAAATCTAACGATATATACATGGAAGAAAATATAGATGAAAATGATGGCTCTGTTCATTTTTCAGTAGGATTAGAGACTGAAGCTGGCGCAAAGATTCAACTTATCGCTGCTTTCCAAAACGAACATCCTACGGTGGATATATACTGCTTCAATGTTGCTCACGTGCCTGATGCAACATCAACAAATGATATTTTACATGTCATCAATGAATTAAATACATCTTATCGCTTTGCAAAATTCACATTAAATAAGCAAAATGCAATTGATATTTCAACATCTCTTGCATTCTCAGAACCAAACTTTAATCCAGCACTTGTCTTTGAACATACGAGAATGCTATATAAATTAGCAAATGACGAATATAAAAACTTAATGAAAGTTATTTGGGCATAAAGTAAAACTATAATCCGTTAGGTTTACGGGCAATAAATAAAAGGATGGGCTGTAAGCAGCACCATCCTTTTATTTTGATATCATATCGATCCACATTTTAACAGCAGTGCCTACAATTAAAGTGGACAATACATATTGCAGTACTTTTTGATTTAGCCTCTTCCCGACTCGTGCTCCAAGTGGCGCAGCAAATATACTGGCAACCGCAATAATTAGAGCTGGAATGATAACTACTTGCCCAGTAACCATTTTTCCTGTAGTAATCCCTATTGAGGAAATAAACGTAATAGCGATAGATGTTGCGATCGTCATGCGCAGTGGTAATTTTAAAATAACTAGCATAATGGGAACTAAAAGGAACGAACCTCCAGCTCCTATAATGCCTGAAGCTCCCCCTACAACGAACGCTAACAAGCTTGCTAACCATTTATTATACTTCACATCTCCACTATTATTTTGTTTCGGTACAAACATCATAATAGCTGCAATTGTAGCTAATGCTGCATAAACAACATTGACTGTATGTTCCTCTAATATGTTAGCACCGAAACTCCCTATGAAGCTTCCTATTAATATACTAGCTCCCATATACATAACTAATGTTTTATTCATGTCATTACTTTTCCGGTATGCCCAAGCGCCTGCAAAAGTTGCAAAGAATACTTGTACCGCTGTAATACCGCTCACTTCATGTGATGTATATCCAGAAAACCCCAGCAATACCGGAATGTATAAGATCATCGGATAATTAATAATCGCACCGCCAATTCCAACCATTCCTGATATAAACGATCCTATAAATCCAATTATAAAAAGTAATACGACTAAGCTCATCTTACATCCCCTCCCTTCTAGAAAGAAGATGAATTAAATGAATAAGTTTACATTCCCATCCGAAGCATCTGCTAAATAAGCTCCTACTCCTGCAAACTCTACCCCTTCCATAATCTCTTCCTCTTTTAACCCTAATAAATCTACTGTCATTTGACAAGCGACAAGTTTAATCCCCTGTTCTTTCGCCAAATCAATTAAATCTGGTAAAGGCATCGCATTATGTTTTTTCATAATACCTTTAATCATCTTTGGTCCCATACCTGCAAAATTCATTTTTGATAATCCCATCTTATCCGCACCGCGTGGCATCATTTTTCCAAACACTTTTTCTATAAAAGTTTTCTTTACCTTCACATGCTCATCTTTCCTTAAAGCATTTAATCCCCAAAAAGTATGAAAAATAGTTACCTCTTGATCATACGCCGCTGCACCATTTGCAATAATATAAGCAGCCATTGCTTTATCATAATCTCCGCTAAATAAAACGATTGTTGTTTTCTTCTGTTGTTCCATGTTGTTCTCCCTCCGATTACCTATAGGGGTATTTTATCATTTATAAAAAGGCTCAAATCATGTATCCCTGTACTATACGACTTTACCTTCCCATGCTAACATACCACCTACCATATTAATTGCTTGAAAACCGTAGCTCTCTAAAAACTGAACTGCTCGTGCACTTCTTCCGCCAGAACGACAAACGATAATATACTCTTTCTTTTTATCCAACTCATGCATACGAAACTCTAATAGCCTTAGTGGAATATTACATGCTTCTGGAATTTTCCCTTCGGCTACTTCTTCTACTTCACGTACGTCCACGATATTTACTGCTTCTTTACGTAACAATTTTTCTTCCAATTCTTTTACTGTCATTTCTTTCATTTTAAATTCCCTCCTCACAAACCATTCATACCGCCTGAAACATTGATAACGTGCTGAAATCCTAATTTCTTTAATACCTTTGCTGCTTGCTTACTTCTCATTCCACTTTGGCAAATAACGATTACTTCCTTATTCTTATCTAATTGATTCGCCTTACTTGCTAGATCATTTAGGGGGATATTTTGAAAGCCTTTCATATGATTCCCTCTATATTCACCTACTGTACGGACATCGATGAATTGTTTTCCCTTTTTTCCTGCTATACTCTTTAATTCTTTTCCACTTATATTTTGAACACCTTTCACTGGTAAAAAACGTGAAATAACAAACGCTGTAGCCAGTACAATGAAAAGCGTACTTAATATTGTATTCATATAACCAACCTCTCTACATTTATAAACATGCTACGCCTTCTTAATCCAAAACTTCAGCACCTCAGCTTCTTCTACATGCTTTACGATGTCATGACCACTTTTATTTGCCCACGCTGGAATATCCTTAACTGACCCTTTATCCGTTACATGTATTTCTAACACTTCTCCAGTTTGTAGAGCATCCATTGATCTCTTTGTTCTTACAATCGGCATTGGACATGCTAAACCTTTCGCATCTAACACTTGTTTTATATTCATCATCAATTCCTCCATTTTTTATTTATTTCATTATTCGTGCACTGCACAACGATTTGGACCAATCTCCATTTCACGCTCTTTATCCACACTTGGGTGAATTTTACCCATATTGGTTTGACGAATTTCTTCATATGCATTTGGCTGAGGTGGTAAGTTTTCTGTTACAACTTTACGGAACTCTCCCTCATCCTCAATATTTAATCCTGCATTATGCTCAAATAAATCTTTTAATTTTGCACTAACGATACCACTTTCGTTCATTTCACTTATTTTTGAATAATGAGCCGGTAACACAACTAAATTTTGAGATAGCTCTTTATATCGGCTATACAAAGTATTACGTAAATCACTCACCCAATCTTCAGCCTTACCAGCAAGATCAGGACGCCCAATTGAATCTACAAATAAAATATCGCCTGATAATAAATAAGAATCATCTACAATGAATGACGTACTTCCAATCGTATGCCCTGGTGAGTATAATGCGTCAATTACAATTTTAGTACCCCCCACCGTAATAACAGATCCTTCAACAAGCGGTTCGTATGAGAAAACAACTTCCTCTGCATCTTTTGGTGGTAACCAATACGTACCACCTATCTTTTCCGCTAACTTACGTCCTCCGGAAATATGGTCTGCATGTAAATGTGTATCCATTACATTCGTAATCGTAACGCCATGCTCTTTCGCAAATTCTTCATATGCTTCAACTGTTCTTACTGCATCAATAACTGCTGCTTCACCATTTGAAACGACCATATAAGATAAACAGCCTTTTCCAAGACGGTTAAACTGATACATACTTCCACCATTTTTTAAATCTCCAACTTTTATAGGCTTTACATATTCACTCCAAGCCTTCATGCCACCAGCTAAATAATAAATATTTTCTAATCCAGCCTCTGTTAATTGCTCTGCTACAAATATAGAAGACCCTTCTTTTGCACATACTACTAAAACATCTTTATCTTTAGGTAATTCACTTACAATATGATCTACACCATCTAACAAGTCAAAGTAAGGTCTATTAATAGAAGAAACTTGTTTCCCTTCAATTTTCCAATCTTCATAATCCGCCTCATTACGAACATCTAAAATGAATAACTCTCCGAATAGCACTTTCTCTGCCACATCTTTTGCTTGTAACGGTTTAACATCCATTTCATTACCCCCATAGGTATATTTTTATTCAAAAAAATTTACTTCTCTATATTCCCTTGCCACTCTACCATACCTGGAATGACATTTTTCACATTTAAATAACCTTTCTCATTCAACATTTGGCAAGCTACATCACTACGGTTACCAGTTCGACAAATAACATAAATTTGCTTCGTCTTATCTAATACTGCGCTGTCTAATTCACCTAATGGTACCGAAATGGCGGATGGAATATGGCCAAAAGCAAATTCCGCTGCTTCGCGAACATCTAATACAATGTTCTCTTCTCCATTAGACAATATAGACTGTAATTCTGCATTCATAATTGTATGAGGATATTTCACAATTTCATTCACTTCATGCTCGTTTGCTTTCCTAACATAATGCACCAATACATCACCCTCGTGTTTCGTCCCGATATATTGATGTCCTACTTTACCCGCCCAACTTTTTATATCTACCGTAGATCCTTTATCTGTTGCCTTAACTTCAATCACCTGCCCTGGTGTTAACCCTTCTATTGCCTTCTTAGTTTTCACAATAGGCATCGGACAAGCCAAACCTTTACAATCTAAACTCATATCCACTTTTATACTCATAATCGATTCCTCCATAATTTATATACGTATACCTGTAGGGGTATATTAAAACGTTTTTGAAAATCTGTCAACACTTACGTTTGACAGATTATCGGCTTTTTACAAGTAATTGAACAGCTTCTTTAATTAACTCTTCATTTGAACCATTACCACTTTCAAACTGTTCACGCAAACACTGCTCTAAATTCGTTCCAACAACGAGTCCAATTGTACGATCAAGTGCAGAACGAGATGCTGTTAACTGTGTAATAACTTCTCGGCAATCTTTTCCTTCTTCCATCATACGAAGCACACCACGAACTTGACCTTCAATACGTTTCAATCTATTTTTCATATCTTGATTATATTCCATTCTATAATCACCTCATTACCATTATGTCACTATTTATAACCTATGACAATATATTATACCCTATAGGGTATTTTGTAAACCCCTATTTTTAATATTTATCTTATATGTTCACAAAACAAGAAGTGAAACCTTACTATATAGGCTTTCATCTTCCACCAAATTTTGAAGTGGAAGATGAAAAAATATTAATATACAACACGTTCTGGTACTACTGTTCCGTATAATTTAAAGCCACCATCTAAGTTCTTTACCTTATATCCTTTTTCCATTAACATGCGCGCTGCAACATACCCTCTCATACCAAATTGGCAAGTGATATATATTTCTTTGTCCATTGGCACTTCATCCAATCGATCACGTAATTCATCTAACGGAATATTAATAGAGTCTTTAATCATTCCCTGTTTTAGTTCATTAGGCTCTCGAACATCAATAAGATATCCACCATTTTTAACAATGTGATCTATTTCATGCCATTGCACTGTGTCCACAAAACCATCTACTATATTACTTGCCGCATACCCCACCATGTTTACTGGGTCTTTTGCAGCAGAATAGGGCGGGGCATATGATAATTCTAAATCCGGCAAATCGATTACAGTTAAGTTTGCCTTCATTGCCGTTGCAATAACATCAATACGCTTATCTACACCATCACGCCCTAACGCCTGCGCTCCATAAATTTTTCCGCTTTCTTTATTAAAGATTAATTTTATTAGCACAGGCGTAGCATTCGGATAATATCCCGCATGAGAATTTGCCTGTACATGTACTACCTCATAGGGTATATTTAGTCGTTTTAATATTTTCTCATTCACTCCAGTCGAAGCAACTGTTAAATCAAAAACTTTAGCCACAGAAGTTCCCATCGTACCTTTATATAAAGAATCCGTATGACCATGAATAATATCTGCTAACATGCGACCTTGACGATTAGCTGGCCACGCTAAAGGAATCATCGTTTCTGTTTCTGTAACAAAATCTTTCACTTCAATCGCATCACCAATTGCATATATGTGCGGGTCCGACGTTTGAAAACGCTCATCTACCTTTATCGTTCCTTTAACTCCTAGTGCTAACCCTGCATCCTTCGCTAAACTACTCTCTGGTTGCACACCAATTGCTAAAATAATCATATCTGTTTTTATAACTGAGCCACTTTTTAAACGTACAATAGCCCCGTCTTCTTCTAACGCATCTACACCATCTTCTAAAACAAGCTCAACATTGTGATTTCTCATATGTTCATGTACGTATGCTGCCATTTCATAATCGATTGGTGGCATTACTTGATTCGCCATCTCTACAAGAGTAACATCAATCCCGCGTTCTCTTAAATTCTCAACCATTTCCACTCCAATAAATCCTCCACCAATAACCGTCGCATGACGTGGTTTCTTCTCATCAATATACGCTTTTATACGATCTGTATCAGGTACATTTCGTAACGTAAACAACGCCTTCGCTTCTTCAATGCCCGGAATAGGTGGAACAATTGGTTTCGCCCCTGGTGAAAGAATCAAAACATCATATTCCTCGTTATATGTTTCATCTGTAGTTACATTCTTTATCGTAATTGTTTTCTCTTCTTTATTAATCTTTACAACTTCACTCAATACACGTATATCTAAATTAAAACGTTTTGACATCCTTTCAACAGTTTGTACTAATAACTTTTGTCTTTCTGTAATGACACCGCCAATATAATATGGCAATCCACAGTTTGCGAACGAAATGTATTCACCGCGTTCAACCATAATAATTTCATCTTCCTCACTTAAACGACGAAGCCTTGCAGCTACTGATGCCCCGCCAGCAACTCCGCCTACTACAACAATTTTTCTAGACATATTTCAAACCTCCATGTTATTTATTATTTAATTTCCTCATGCATTAAACAAAAACCTATACCTGTATGGGTATATGATAGAGTATAAAAAATTTAATTTCAATCAATATGTCTTTCTTTCACAAATTTGAAACAAATAAAAAAGAACTTAGATACCTCCAAGTTCTTTTGCGTATAGTTCTATAACTTTCTGCACGATTAAACCAATGTATAAATACGTGTTTTGAAAATTTAAATACACCTGTATTTAAATTTTCAAAATCAATAGCTTCTTCACATAAGGTTAAATCCATTCCACGTAAAATTCTTTAATGCCACAACCTGAGAAAACGAATCCCAATGGACTCTTTTTCTACAATGATATATTTATTTTTTTCGTTGCATCTCTATCATTAATCATAACCATCTGCGTCTCGTTATTTGGCAAAAATACGATATATTTTCCCTTTCTCACATTCCTCCAAATAACTTTTCCTTCTTCGTCTGTTTTCCCTATTGAGATCCCAATTTCTTTACTGGGTTCAGGTGATTCGTCTTTCATAAGTATAATTTCAAAATCTTTTATTGGCTGTTTTTCTTTATTTTTCACGTGAAAAGTTACAGAATTAACAACCTTACTAAACTTCTTTTCATTATTTACTATATAACTAGTCATTACGATTATGACCAATACACAAAATAAAATCCATAAAAGCTTATTATATTTATTCAGACCATTTTTTAAGATTATTAAAAACATCGTCTGTCACCCGGTTTCCAGAATTCCAAGAATTACTTCCTACTGTATGGGTAGCTATTATTGTTACACCCGTACGAGAATAGTCATGATATACAGGTGCTCCACTTTGACATCCATAAGTGTCCATCCTATATGTTAAAATTCTAGGACTAGTGCCTTCAATTGGTCCATAATCTGTCCACATAGTATATTTTTCATTTCCTACTTTATCACACGGATACCCTGGAACTACTGCGAGTAACCCCTTTGGAGACTCTACATTAGTAGTTCTATATCCTAACCAACCTGTATAATCTCCAGGAGATCCATTTAATTTAATGGCTCCATAATCAAATTCCGAATCTCCATCATCAGTCCATCCACTTACTGAATAAAGCTTTGTCCAACTATAAGGCAAATACGGTGCTTGATCTCCATTTCTACCAGGAGTCACAATAACATTTTTTGCCCATCCACCAAGCTTTTTATTGTAAACACAGTGCCCAGCTGTAAATACTGTATCTTTACTAATTAGCGCTCCTGTACACCCATAAACCTCTTGTCCATTAAATTGAATTACTAAGTGTACTATAGCCCTATAAGGATACAAAGTTGTATTAGTAACTCTAATTCGATCATCTCTTCCTATTACAGAATGTGTAAGGATATTAGATGGATAATTAAAATTACTGTCTCTTAATAAGTATCCCCAATCTTCCCCACCATGTTTACGCCCTTCAAATGAAGGTGAAACAAGATCTTCTCCCCTTCGATCATTACTATACAAAGATTGTTCTTGAAAAAGTACACGTTCTCCCTCATTTGAAACTGATGTCCACGGTACATCTTCTGCATACACCTTCTGATTCACCAAAAATACTGTACAAAAAAAGATAAAAAGAACACCAAAACTATAAAGAGCCAACCTACATCTTATAGAAATAAAGCTATCCAACATAACTTACCTCCTATACAAATGATAGCGAACAATTGAAGATCCCTTTATAAATTCTAGTTTTTCTTTTTTTAGAAGTCAATGTAATTAATAATGATTATCATTATTAATTACATTGACTTAACAAAATCAAACAATGAGTCATATTCTTTACTCTGCGTTCAAAAACCTGTCTCATTAAAGTTTCACCATATTACATAAATCCATAACCTTTTTCACAATCAACTCCGCAGTATTCTCTCCCGGTGGCATTAACAAATTTGTAACTGTTCCATACACAATAGGACTTAATTCTACTTCATATCCGCCATATGCATATTCGTCTTTTGTCGGTAAATAACCAAGATATCCGTTCATATATCCACCAAAGAAAGCCAATTCATTTTGAAGGCTCTCTTTCATTGCTAAGGCAGTTTCTGAAAAAGGTTCCATCGGTATACCTGAAAACATACCATCATTAACTTGAAACAGTTGAACTTCTAAATCTATACGTAACTTCCGAATACCTTGCCTATATTTCTCTAATACGATAGCAAGCCATTCATCCGTATTCACGCCCCACTGCTTCTCGGCTAATCGAGCCATGCTTCGTATCTCATCAATTTCAGGAATATCCTTCAACTTCATTTGCATCATACTTGAAACTGTCCTTAATTTTACAATTGGACTATATGTAACTGTTGGTAACATCGTTAATACATGTCCACTAAGTATGTAAGCCATTTGTTTTAACGCTTCCCTTGAACCGCGATATTTCGCATTCACATTTCCAGCGGCACCTTGAACGATAATAATAGGACAGTTCACTAACTTCTCTAGAATCTCTCTCGTCATTCCAGGATAATCCGTTGATAATTCATCACTATCACCTTTTAAAACATTCGGATGCGCAGTACAAAACACTAAAACCCCAGATAACTCCTTCGTTTCAGCATCTCTTATTGCTAACATGCCAATTCGTTTATCGACAACACCATCTATATTTGTTCCCATCTTTGCTTTTCCATCAGATGTTCTCTCTCGTCGGTTTACACCGATATCACCTGTCGTAACACTCCATCCAACTTCGCATCGCTTTAAATTGTTATTTGCAGTAACAGCACCATGTACTACATTATTTACTAAAATCATTTTATACGACTGCACTAGCGGATCATCACCGACTGTCTCTGGACCGGAATGCGTATGAGTATAAACAACCGTTATTCGCTCAAATGGCACATGAAGCCTACTTGCTACTCGCTCACGAATCATATTCGTATCTTCTACTAACATCCCAATATTATCGATACTTATAAACACAGTTTTCATTTCATCTTTTTCAAATACAAAAACTGTCCCATAAATACGCTCTTCAATATTATTTATTCCTGTCTCTCTATGATATCCGACAAAATCAATACCTACAGGCGGCGTAATATCAACCTTACATACCCCTATTTTGCTCATTTAAATCACTCCATTTCTCTATATAACTCCCTTTTTTCAAGAATAGCATATTTAACTTGGTTCCAAATAAAAAGAACGGACACAGTATCCTATGTCCGTTCTTCCCCTCACACATACTTCCGATGCACCATCTTACCATCATAAGAAAACACAACGCCCTTACTCTCCACAATGGACTCCATATGCACCGTTCTTCCCCATAGTTGATGAAGATATGGTAATACTTTTTCTAAATATTTTAAATCGAGCTCGATTCCTTCGTAACTATGTTTAATGTATAACTCTCCGTTTTTTAAGTAGTCTCCGTCTTCTACTACTAAGTATGGGAAGCCACCATTTGTACGCATATTTACGAGCTGATCACGTACATTTTCCCATTCTTTATCTATTACCTTATATTCTTTTCCTTGGCGCTGGAATAAATACATATCTTCTCTCATTACGAGATCTTTATTTAAGTAGTTTCTTAAGAAGGATACATCCCATTCGATTTCGCGTACTTCAAACATTTTGTCACGGCCAGATCCTGGTTTTACGCCTCGTCGTTTCATTTCTTCAGTCGGATTGTTGTACCGTTCTTCAATATCTTCAAACATTTTAATCCCAAGGTAGTATGGGTTAATGCTTGTTTTTGATGGCTGTACAACACCCGCATTTAATTTCGCAAATTCAATTGCTTCATCAGATGTTAAGTCCATTTCACGAAGTATGCGTTGATGCCAATAGGACGCCCAGCCTTCGTTCATAATCTTCGTTTCAAGCTGCGGCCAGAAATATAACATTTCTTCACGCATCATCGTTAATATATCACGCTGCCAATCTTCTAGCTCACGGCTATATTCTTCAATAAAGAGGAGCAAGTCTTTCTCTGGTTGCGGTGGGATCTTCTTCTTTTTGTGTATATTGGATCGTTCTCTCTTTTTGTTTCGATCATCTAAATTCCATAGATCATCGTATTGTGATACCTTTTTCTTTTCTACTTCTTCTTCTAAATCATCAATACTCCACGCAAGTTTGGGACGCATGAGCGACGGGTCAATGTGCTCTTGAATGGCAAGTACGGCATCTAAAAATGTTTCTACTTCTTCTTTTCCGTACTTATGCTCATATGCTTTCACCCGTTCAGCTGTCGCTGACATACTCTCTACCATATCTCGCTTCGTATTTGAAAAACGAATATTATTTTTGAAGAAGTCACAGTGTGCTAAAACGTGCGCTACAATTAATTTGTTTTGAATTAAAGAGTTCGTATCTAATAAAAAGGCGTAACATGGATCAGAGTTAATAACGAGTTCGTATATTTTACTAAGTCCTAAATCGTATTGTAATTTCATTCTGAAAAATTGTTTTCCAAAACTCCAATGTGAAAACCTTGTCGGCATCCCATATGCACCAAATGTATAAATAATTTCCGCTGGACATATTTCATAACGCATCGGATAAAAATCAAGCCCAAATCCAGTCGCAATTTCCGTAATTTCCGCAATCGCATATTGCAGTGCTTTATCGTCACTTGCTCTCATTATTTTCCCTCCTTACACTTTCCCTTAAGAAAGTGTATGATGAAGAACAAGCTTTCATGAGGATTGATTGCATAATAAAAAGACACCCCCGCAAAAACGAGAATGTCTCATCTATTAACCTTCAATAATCTCCATCTTCTCCGTAATCGGAGTACGTGCTTTTCCTTCTGGCGCTTTATCGAAATAGCCGATATGAAGAATTCCAACGATACGTTGGCCTCTTGTTAAACCGATTCCTTCTATAAATAATGGATTGTAGTTTAATCCGCCTGATTTCCAAACGCAACCTAATCCGCGTTCCCAAGCAAGAAGTTGGAAGTTTTGCATGAATGCACATGTTGCAGCATAATCTTCATCACGTTGAATTTGACGCGGATCTTCATTTATATATACAACGATTTGTGCAGGCGTGCTTAAAAAACGATCTGATAAAATTTTACCGCGTTTCGCTCTTTCTTCTTCCGTGAAAGAGTTTAATACTGCATCTACTAATTTCTTGCGGCCTTCTCCGATGTATAGTTTACAATTCCATGGTTCACGGTGCTTATGATTTGGTGCCCATGTTGCATCGTTTAATAGTTCAATTAATAAATCTTTTTCTACTGCTTTGTCTGTAAATGTACGAACAGAGCGTCTTTCTTTAATCACATTAGCGATGGAAGTATATGTAGTCATATTTATCTCTCCCTTATTTTTATCTATATGTATAAGTTTATCGTCATCATTGATATTGATTTTCAATTTCGATTATACCTTAGTTTTTTACTATTAATCAATGTTTTATGTTGGAAAACTTCTAAAAACGTCATTTCATACTGTGAATAAAAAAACTTGATTTGTTCACAAGTATTTCACATTTTATGGAAATGATATGTGTACAGTTTTCTACATTATCCATCTAGGAGGAGTTTACATGTACAAAAAAATCGCTGTTTGTATGACTATGGCAGCATTATTATGCGGGATATCCACCTTCCCTACATCCGCTGCCACACCAAAAGAAGTAACAATGCATCACCATAAACCAATTCCAGAAGAAGAAATGCAATCGCTAGAAAAACTCGGCTATAACAAACATGAAATTTGGAAAGCTGCTCATATTGCAAGAATTAGTAATAAAGAAATAAAAGATGTTTTAGCTTACTATAAGCAAAATAAATCTTGGGAGAAAACAGCCGAGCATTTCGGTGTAGATCCAAGTAAGCTGAAAAAGCATCATATGAATAAAGAAACAAAGCAAGCACTGCTACAACAGTTAGCAACTATGCAAAAATCCACACCTGATCAGCTAAAGCAAAAAATGAAAGAATATAACATCAAATTGCGTCATCTTACTGTGTTAACAATCATCTCTCAAAAAAGCAATACCCCTCTTGATGATGTATTAAAAATGAAAAAAGATGGAATGGACATTAAACAAATTGCCGAAAAATTAAATGTAAAAAGAGAAGATATACGAACGGAAATGATGAAATTAGTGAAGTCTATTAAAGAACAAAAAACAAATTAAAATGCTAAAAAGGAAGAGGCTTTCACTACTCTTCCTTTTCTTTATGAACTTTCAATTTTTAAGTATAAATTCCCGTCTTTCCCAAAAACTAACACAAGTAAATGATGTAAGTTAGGGGTGAGAAAATGTTCGGTTTATCATCTAAGAAATCAAAAAAGACTAATACAAAAACACTTTGTTCTATCCCAGAATTTATACAAACCATGAAAGAATCAAGCGATTTTGTCTCTTATAACATACTTAAAGATGAAACGTTGTGCTTGTTTTATTATAAATCTGTCGTGGAAGCACTTATTATTAAACAATTCATTTTAACTCCTATAAAAAAGGAATCGGAACAAATCCAAAACATCTCTGATTTATGTAATATTATCTCTATTGAAGACATTATTACCTCCCCTTCTATTGATGATATTCGTGAAAAATTATTAGGTGGATATATTTTAATACGCTTAAAAAACAATTCGAATCCTGATCAATATGCTTTAATTCGTGCCGAAAGTACTGTTTTAGGAAAACGATTATATAACGATACAGAAAATGAGTATAGCGTAATCGGGCCTAAAATCGGTTTCGTTGAAAACCTTGATACAAATATCCACTTATTACGCCGAAATATCGTAACGGAGCAACTCATTTTTAAAGAAGTTACCGTCGGATCTATATCAAAAACAAAAGTAGCAGTTGCTTATATAGAAGGAATTACAAATGAACAATTTGTCAACACCGCAATTCAACGGCTAGAAGACATTGACTTTGATGTCCCATTTGATTCAACTATGATTGAGCAATTTATTAGTGATAATAGCAATTCACCTTTTCCTGTTCTATTACCTACAGAACGATTAGATCGAGCTGTATTTGCATTAATTAACGGGGAAGTTTTAATTTTAACAGATGGCTCTCCATATGCTTTATCAGGACCAACAACGTTACTGGATTTTTTCATTTCACCAGAAGATTATTATTTACCGTGGATGATTGGATCGTTCTTTCGTATTATTCGTTTTTTCGGAGCTATATTTTCTCTTTTTTCCTCCGCTATTTATACAGCGGCTTTAACATATCATTATCAAATGATCCCTGCCGATCTACTAGGTCCTATTATTTTCTCGAGAGCTAACGTACCTTTTCCTCCTATTCTAGAAGCACTCTTTTTAGAAATTACAATCGAATTGCTTCGTGAAGCAGGGGCGCGTTTACCAACAAAAGTCGGACAAACGATCGGGATTGTTGGGGGGATTGTAATTGGCCAAGCATCTGTTGAAGCAGCTTTAACAAGTACAATTTTATTAATTGCAGTTGCTTTATCCGCCCTTGCATCTTTCACAACACCGACTGTAAAGATGTCTTCTACTATCCGGTTGTTACGCTTTCCGCTTATTCTCTTAGCCGGTGCATTCGGAGGATTAGGCCTCGCTGTCGGATTTGTATTTATTTTAGCTCATTTAATTAAATTAAAATCGCTTGGATCACCTTATTTGTTACCTTTATATCCATTTCGTGGTTTAGGTACAGCAGAAGGTTTTCTTCGATTACCATTTAGTCAAACGGCACAAAGACCTTCTTTTCTTAGACCAAAATCAAAATGGCGCTACAATCCAAACAAATCGAAGCAAAAACGTGATGGTGAGAATGAATGAAAAAAATTTTATTGCACCTTATCATTATCTTCTTCGTTTTACAAACTGGCTGTACACAAACGTATATAGTGGATGCACAGCGTATTATTCATATTGCTGGATTTGACATCACAAAAAACAAAAAATTCCAAGGAACTATTCTATTCCCAGAGTACACACATGGTGTAAAGTCTAAACCAGAGACGCAAACAACATCTGCCCGTTCACTTGAAACAATTGCTTCACGATTAAATGCGAAATCTCCTCACAATGTTGTTGTAGGTCAAATGCGTGTCGTCCTATTTGGAAAGGCTCTAGGGGAACGCGGAATGGGAGAGATTATTACTAACTTACAACGTGACCCAAATATCGGGCGTGATGTACAACTAGCAATTGTAGATGGATCGGCTGAAGAGCTTTTAAATTACGGAAAAAAAAATGGGTCTTTATATATTGCTGATTTACTCGAGCAAAATATAAGAAATGAGAACATTCCACAAACTGAATTAAACATTTTTTTATATAATTATTACTCTTCTGTATGTGATGCCTATGTTCCTTATATTAAAATGGACGATAATCATTCTGTCGCTGTCAAAGGACTTGCCTTTTTAAAAGGCGATAAAGTCGTCATGTATACGGATAAAAGACATTCTGTTTTAGCAAAATTACTTATTAATCCTACGAAAAATGGACGTTACGAAGCAGCAATAAAAAAGGATAAACATAAAGGTATGGTTGTGATACAAAACTTAGCTGGGAAAAACAAATATGATATAGATCAAACTGGCGACATACCAAAAGTAAAAATCCATTTAAAATTAAATGGATTAATTAAAAACTCTCCTAATTGGATTGATTTAAGAAAAGAAACAAATATCAACTATATAAAAAAACAAATTGAACGAAATGTCGAAAAAGACTGTGAAGATTTAATAAAACAATTTCAAGAAAAGGAAATTGATCCGTTAGGAATACGAGATGAAATTAGAAGCCATACGAGAAAATGGAATATAAAACAAATTCGAAATATGTATAAAAATGTAGCGGTAGATATAAATTTAGATCTTAATATTGTACAATCTGGAATCGGAGAATAGTGAGGTGAAATAAGCAATGAATACAATGAATAAAACAAAGACAGTATCTCCATATTTTGCATTTATTTTATTGCATTCTCTCCAGATTGGTATAGGAATTCTCGGATATCAACGTGTAATTTTGAAAAATGCAGGTTATGATGCTTGGATTTCTCTTATTATTGCAGGTATTGCAACTCATATTGTACTGTTTTGTATGTTAAAAATGCTTGAAAAAGACGGAGATTTAATTAGTATTCATACAACAACCTTTGGAAAATGGGTTGGCTCTATATTTTCTGTAATTTTCACTCTTTATTGCTTATTATTTTGCCTTACTGTTCTTCGTACATATATGGAAGTGATACAAGTTTGGATTTTCCCTACCATTAAGTTATGGAAGCTTACGCTTATGTTTTTATTAGTCACTTACTACATTATAAAAGGTGGCTTCCGTTCTGTGACAGGGATATGTTTTTGGGGTATTGTTCTTCCTATGTTCGTTGTATTCTTTTTAGTCTATCCGATGAAGTATGCACATTTTCGTAATATTTTACCTATTTTTACACATTCACCTTTTGACATGCTTATATCTGCAAAACACTCTGCATTGGAATTTCTAGGGTTTGAAACAATTCTTATCTTTTATCCCTTTATTGAAAAAGGAAAATCTTTAAAAAGATGGGCCCATGCTGGAATTGCTTTTAGCACCTTAATTTATGTAGTTTTAGCTATCGTATCTTTTATGTATTACAGCGAGGGACAATTAAACCGTACTATTTGGCCTACTTTAACGATGTTAAAAATAATTAAAGTTCCTTTTATTCAGCGCTTTGAATATATTATTATTTTCGTTTGGTTTTTAATTATTTTACCAAACCTTTGCTTAACCATTTGGTCATCATGTCAAACGATGAAGCGTTCCTTTCATATTTCATTTAAATTTACATTACCGTTTTTTATTTTCATCATATTTTCAGCTTCTCTACTTTTCACAAACCGTGAAAGTATCAACACATTAAATACCGTACTATCTCAAGCGGGTTTATATATTGTATACGCTTATATCCCAATTTTATTTCTATTTCATTCGCTAAGATGGCGCTTCAAAAATCAGTCAAAAAAATCTTCAACCGATACACCGTAATCTCTGATACAATTTGATTAATACATTTGTAAAGGGGACAAGCGAATGAAAAAGTATGTATTTTCTTTACTTGCAGTACTAAGCTTAATTCTTGCTGGATGCGGAAGTACTGGTACAAATGACCAAAAATCTTCTGAATCAAAACAAGAAGAACATGACCACGCATCGCACACTCAGCAAGCTGACATTCAAGAGAAAACAAAAGGAGTCGACACACTTCCAACCTTCCTAGATAAGCTTGATCCACAAATGAAAGATATCTACACCGTCGCTGGACAAAATGCAGAGCTATTAGATTGGATTCCATGCTATTGTGGTTGCGGTGAAAGTGTAGGACATAAAAATAATAAAAACTGCTTTATTCGTGAAATTAAAAAGAATGGTGAAGTTGTTTGGGACTCCCATGCAACGACTTGCGTCAATTGCCTAGAAATTGCAGTTGAATCTGCTTCCATGAAACAAAAAGGAAAATCAACGCTTGAAATTCGTAACTATATCGATAATAAATACAAAGAAGGCTATGGCAAACCAACACCTACGCCAATGCCAAAAGCTTAAAAAACGAGGGAATTCCTCGTTTTTTCTTTTCATTCTCATTTTTTCTTAACAAATTCTTTCAAGTGTATTTCTCCTTACTTATCACACACTATATATAACTCTCGGTAAGGAGGGTACACAGTGCAAACATATAACGACTATGATAAAGCTCTCTATTACACGTATTGCTGTAATTGGGATAAATTACTCGTTCTCATGGTTCAAACGAACGATCAATTATTTTCTAAGCGTATTGAGCATTTTTTACACGCTTATCAATACAGCAAGGAACTGCCAGAAGTTGATAAACAATTGCAGCTCCTATTTCAATATATTGACCACGCATCCCAAAAGTCGCATGTAGAAGAAGTAGAACAAATTCAAATGTAAACTATAGCGCTATTCTCTTCCGGAGAATGGCGCTTTTTTTAAATTTTTATATCAATAAAAGTTTCTCCTCATAAAACTTTTATTGATAAACATATTTTTTCTTTCTTTTCCATACCACTTCATACTATAATTTAGTATGTAACTATTATAAGAGAGGTATAAAATATGGGACGAGAAAAAAAGCAAGAATATGCTTTACTTACCGCATGGGGAGCTTCTTTTATCGCTACACTGGGAAGTCTTTATTTTTCCGAAATCATGAAATTTGAGCCTTGTGTACTTTGTTGGTATCAACGTATTTTTATGTATCCATTCGTTTTATGGCTCGGTATCGCTGTAGCAAAAAAAGATTATCGCATCGCAAGTTATTCTTTACCAATTGCAAGTATTGGTGCTTGTATTTCTTTATATCACTATGCAATTCAAAAAGTCCCAGCGTTTTCAGCTGCTGGAGCAGCTTGCGGTCGTGTACCCTGCACCGGAGAATTTATAAACTGGTTTGGTTTTATTACAATCCCGTTTTTAGCACTTATCGGCTTTATTACAATCGCTGTTTGTAGCTTTATTGTCATCAAAAACAAATAAGGAGATGAAAGAATGAAAAAAATGCTTATATTTGGTGGTATTATTATCGCCTTGTTTGCGGCAATTTTCGCTGTAACACAAATGGAAGAAAAAAACGCTTCAACTAGCCAAAAGATTGATAATCCTACTGAAAGTAAGACAAACGGTCCTGACTACTACACAAATAAAATCTCTCTTTCAGATCTTCAAAAGAACTTAAAAGAGAAAAAAGAAGAAACAGTATACTTTTATCAAACATCTTGCGTTCATTGCCAAAAATTATCTCCTGTCCTAGTGCCAATGGCTAAAGACTTAAACGTTGATATGAAAGTTATGGATATTGAAAAATTAGATGCTCCTTGGGATGAATATAAAATTCAAGGAACACCAACAATCATTCATTTTAAAGATGGCAAAGAAGTGAGCCGTATTAGCGGTGAACAGCCGAAAGATAAATTAAAAGAATGGCTTGAGCAAACGAAAAAGTAACGAGAAAAGGAAACTCCTTCTACACATGAAATGGGTGTAAAATCCCACACTAATGTATAAGGAGGGGGTTTTATGCCAGAAGTAAGATGTTCTGTTTCCAACTGTTCTTTTTGGGGACAAGGTAACTTTTGTCAAGCAAGTGCGATCATCGTTCAGCCTGATGCAGATGAAACTGGTCAAACTGAAAATGATTCATATACAGCTGCTGTTTTAACAAACGAGACGCTAGAAAGTTCTGTAGCAACGAGTGTAGAAACTTGTTGTCATACATTTAAGCCTAAATATTAAACAAAAAAAGCATGCGATTAATCGTATGCTTTTTTACATTCCCCTCCAAAAATCATGCATAATAAAAAAGTACAAAATAACGAGAACGGCCGTCCCGCATAAGGTAATGCGCCGATATATACTCTTCTCTCCTTCCCTCGCTTTCACAAACGCCCAAATAAATCCGAAGAACAATATTAAATCAACATATGGAACATAAAAAGAAAAGACGAGAAACGCATATAAATACACGATAAATAAACAGGTCGTTACTAAAAAAACTTTAAACGCAAATTCACTTTTCATAATATAACCGCCCCCTATCTGTACTGTATTATATTCAGCAAAATACAATAGTTGCAGTTAAACTCCAAGTATAAATAAGCTACCGTCTATAATACGGTAGCCATTACGGAACATTGTATTTTCGTTGATATATATTACTTAAAATCGAAGAAGGAATTTGCTCGTAACGAATTTTCTCTCCTGTTTCATCTATAATATACGAATTGTTTCCTATATAATATATTCCATCTTTTCGTTTTGAGTACACTGGATATCTTTCATTTGGCAATACCGTTTTCACTTTCGTTAACTGTCCATTTGGTTCTTGCCAATATATATCCGCGCGGTCTACTAGCGTTAGTACTCCAATTTGTTCTTCTTCTATTTTTCGACCATTCCAGCTCACAACGCGATAACCAAGCTTATTCGCTTCATATTCGGGGCTCGTATGAAAACGAGAAATGATTACTTTTGTTTGTAATTGTACTCTGTCATATAACCATTGTATATCCCTGTCATGCATGCGAATACAACCATTTGATTCCCTACTTCCAATCGTCCATTCCCGGTTCGTCCCGTGAATCGCATATTCATTCTTATCTAGTCCAAGCCACCTCGTACCGAGAGGGTTATTCGGTGCACCCCCAGGTATTTTTTTTCGATGGTATTCTTTATTTTTAAATTTAGTTATAATACAAAAGTTACCTTCAGGCGTAGGTGTACGATCTCTTCCAGTCGTTACTGGAAATGTTTTTGTATAATTTCCATTCTCAAAAAAAGACAACTGATTTGTCGTAAGATTCACTAATATTAAATGATCTGTATTAGCAAAAGCACTAACCGGTAGGATGAAAAATAATAGTATGACGAAACATAACTTTTTCAGCTATATCCCCCCTAGCGCTCACTATAATAAGTGGAGTTAATATTACTTTGCTCTTATAAATGAAAACTATCCATTTACAATAACGCCCCCATTTACATGTATCATTTGTCCAGTAACATAAGAAGAATCACCAGACGCTAAATATACGTATGCCGGCGCTAACTCATATGGTTGACCAGGCCTTTGCATTGGGACATTGCTCCCAAACTGAGAGACTTTCTTCTCATCAAAGCTCGATGGAATAAGCGGTGTCCAAATCGGTCCTGGTGCAACACCATTTACCCGAATCCCTTTTTGCACTAACGATTGAGAAAGTGATCTTGTAAAAGCTAAGATTGCTCCTTTCGTTGCGGAATAATCAATTAACGTTTCATTTCCTTCATATGCAACGATAGATGCCGTATTTATAATGACATCCCCTTTCTTCAAATGAGAAAGGGCTGCTTTCGCAACGTGAAAATAAGAAAAAATATTAATACGAAATGTTTTTTCTAGCTGTTCTGCTGTAATATACTCTAGCCCTTGCTGCGGATATTGCTGTGCAACGTTATTCACTAAAATATTTAAACTACCTAACTGCCGGGCGGTCTCTTCCACAATATCTTTACAATGCTGTTCATTACTCAAATCCCCCGGCAACAATACACACTTTACACCTTCTTTTTCAACACGTTGTTTCGTCTCTTTTGCATCTTCTTCCTCATCTAAATAAGCAATCGCAACATTTGCTCCTTCTTTTGCAAAAGCGATGGAAACTGCTCGTCCAATTCCGCTATCTCCCCCTGTAATTAATACATTCTTTCCTTTTAACTTTTCGCTACCTTTATAATTGGGATCTTCAAACTGTGGTAGAGGATTCATTAATGATTCAATACCAGGCTGCTTATTTTGATGTTGCGCAGGCATTGTTATAAAGTTTTTTTGCTGTGGCATAGCTGCTTTCAACTCCTTTTCCTTAGCATGTGCACAATAAAAAGCTGAAATTCACACATCGGTTTACGATTAATATTCGAATTTAAGACACAAAATATGAATTGTTATAAACTTTTTATGCAAAACTATTGCAAAATAGATAAAAAACGAATATTATATATAACTGTTGTGAAAATTATTCGTAAACAGAAAGGATGTTTATATGTTTAACCTTTCAAAACATAAAACTTCTATTAAAACTGAAATTATGGCAGGTATTATTACCTTCTTAACAATGGCATATATCATTGTCGTAAACCCTGTTATCCTTGGAGATGCAGGTGTTCCATTTGAACAAGCATTTACAGCAACAATTATTGCTGCTGTTGTCGGAACATTATTTATGGCAATCTTTACAAACTTACCAATCGCAATCGCGCCAGGTATGGGATTAAATGCTTACTTCTCTTACTCTGTTGTAAAAGCACATGAAGGCATGACTTTCGCAATTGCATTCTCTGCTGTATTCGTAGCAGGTATGATTTTAATTTTGCTATCATTTACATCTTTCCGTACAAAATTAATGGAAGCAATTCCTGAAAACTTAAAACATGCAATTACTGCTGGTATCGGGTTATTTATCGCCTTTATCGGTTTACGATTAACTGGTATCGTTACAAAAAATGATGCAAACTTAGTTGGACTTGGTAATCTTCACTCTGCTCCAGTTCTACTAGCATTAGCTGGACTTGGAATTACTATTATCCTTATGTCTTTAAATGTAAATGGCGCACTATTTATCGGTATGCTATTAACTGGTATTATCGCTTTCTTCACAGGACAATTAACATTCTCAAACGGTGTTACATCAATGCCTGGATTACCAGAAGGAATTATCGTTTCAAATCCAATTACTGCTGTATCTGACGTAATTAACTACGGATTATA
Source organism: Bacillus sp. RZ2MS9 (assembly GCF_001816185.2). Classification (NCBI taxonomy): domain Bacteria; kingdom Bacillati; phylum Bacillota; class Bacilli; order Caryophanales; family Bacillaceae; genus Bacillus; species Bacillus sp. RZ2MS9. Next base: position 783,325 of record NZ_CP049978.1, on the reverse strand, counting down.
CGGCGTTGTATTTTCATTCTTCCTTGTTACATTATTTGATACAACAGGTACATTACTTGGGGTAGCTCAACAAGGTGGATTTATGAAAGACGGAAAACTCCCAAAAGCTGGACGAGCTCTTCTATCTGACTCATTCTCAGCAACTATTGGTTCTATGTTCGGAACGACACCATCAACAGCTTACATTGAATCATCTGCTGGTGTTGCAGCTGGTGGTCGTACTGGTTTAACAACTGTTACAGTAGCTGTTCTATTCGCACTAGCAGCATTCTTCGGACCATTAGTAAGTGCTGTCTCTGGTGTATCAGCTATTACTGCTCCATCATTAATTATCGTTGGTAGTCTTATGATGGGTTCAGTTCGCCACATCGATTGGGACACATTTGATGAAGCATTCCCAGCATTTTTAGTAATCTTAAGCATGCCTCTTACATCAAGTATCGCAACAGGTATCGCACTTGGATTTATTTCATATCCACTTATGAAAGTGGCAAAAGGTAAATTCCGTGCTGTTCACCCACTTGTATATGTATTTGGAATTTTGTTTGCTTATCAATTGATATTCTTACCACATTAAAAAAGTAGAGCATCGAAATTCGATGCTCTACTTTTCTTTTATAACAATCATTCAAACTATAAAGGCACCTCCAAAATATGAAGAAGGTTATAACCTTTTAATACTTCTCTTCTACCTTTAATTCTTTACTATACTTTTGAATGAAAACTGATGAAATAACCATTACTATGCCCACACTAAAACCAATAAGTTGATCTATTAACATTTCATCATGAATAAACCAGCGAAGTAAAAATACGCTACCAAAAATAAACATCATAATAAACCCAATATGCCTAAGTCCTTTATAGACATTTTCCATATGTATCACCTCTTCACATAACATTATCCATATTATACCATATAACCATCAAGTAACCGTATCGTCCTCTGACAATATGCAGCTACCTTTTGATCATGTGTAACAACTAGCACTGTTTTTCCTTCTTTATTAATCTCTTGTAAAATACTCATAATTTTCTCCCCATTTTCTTGATCAAGAGCACCAGTCGGTTCATCAGCAAGTATAATTTTTGTATCTTGTGCCAAAGCCCTTGCTATTGCTGTTCTTTGCTGTTCTCCTCCTGATAACTCGTAAGGATATTTGTTAATATGCCTCTCAAGCCCTACCATTTTCAGCATTTTTTTTGATATTTGCATACGTTTCTTATGAGAAATTCTTCTATATATAAGCGGAAGCATTACATTGTCAACAACTGTATAATCATCTAATAGCGAAAAGTTCTGAAACACAAATCCAACTTCCGTGTTTCTATACTTATGATAATTTGACTTGAATGTACTCGTATCCATTCCATCTAAAAAATACTTTCCAGTAGAGGGGCTATCAATTAAACCAATAATGTTAAGCAAGGTTGATTTCCCAGAACCAGATGGTCCCATAATGGCTATCATTTCGCCTTTTTCTATTGTAAGATTAATATCTTGTAAAGCACTAAAATTACTCTTTCCATATCCCTTAGCCACATTTGCGAGCTGAATCATTTATAACACCTCTTTCATATATGTATTTTTTATTTTTAGTACATTGAAATAAATGATTGCATATATAACGAGGATCATTACAAGTGATAAAGCACCTATAACAACCAATGATTCTATAGAGACTTTTAACGTTCCAAAGAAAGATACTATACTATTTTCTAGCCCTTTCTGAATTTCAATTACTCCGCTATTCTCCCATTGAAAATACATTATGCCTATACATATCGCTAAAACGAATAGCAACATATACTCAATAATAAATGGAAGACATATTTGAAAAGTGCTTGCACCTAACGCTGATTTAATAGAAATACTTTTACGCTCCATATAAAGTGCTGCCATTGATGTTAATACAATAGATAGAAATGAAAAAAATAAGACTGTACCGCTTAATAATAAGGGGTATGACATATTATCAATACCTTGTTTTTCGTTTTCTAACAATTTATTCGGATTTGTAACATAATACGAATAACCCTTACCTTCTGTTACCTTTAATACTTTCTTTTGAAGTTCATTTATATTTATCTTCTCATTTGTTTCTATAATTAACCCATTGTATAAAAGTTCTACACTATAGAACTCTATTTCTTCTGTTCCAATTGGTAAAATCGCCATGTCATCTAATAATGTAATACGATTATCCGATATTTCACCACTTCGAGGATATGTAAATGGTGAATTTTTTTCTAAAAAGCCAATTACTTTTAGCTTCATTTTTCCAGATGGTATAACATCACCAATAGATACCTTTTCTATATAATTAGCCCCTAATATAACAGGTCTAATATCAAATACTGATTTATGAAATTCCGATTCCTCAAAATATCTTCCTTGTGAAATTCGTATACGAAAGTACTTATTAATATCTTTATCAACAATAAGAGTCTTTATCGTTCCATTTTCTTTTTTTAAACTAAGTGAATAGTTACGGAACAGATAATTAGTTTTATTTGTTATTGGTATCATATTAGATAACCCTTGCATGAAATATTGATAATCATTTTTCGCTTTTTCTTCGCTAAACAAGGTTATATCTTGCGTCGCATAAAGTTCATAGAAATTTTTATGAGTCGATAAATTATTTGCTACCGTCATCATTTTTCGATATCCCGAAAGATTACTAACAAATTCTATTGCTGAAGAAAATGCAATAATTAAAGAAATTACTATAATCAAACTTGGTAACAACCGTTTTTTCACAGACCGTATAGAATCAAATATAAAAAACATGAAGACCTCCTACGTTCTTAAATGTTTTCCGGGATATATATTTATAATGTGCTTGATTGGAATTACAGTAACAAAAATTGTAAGAAAAATTATAAAAACAACATTGTATATCAATACATATAGTGTTAACGGTTTTACTAAGTATGTCTGAAAATAAGTATGAATTGTTCCCGAAAATATTTCTAACGTAATAAAAACTAAGAACATCGCTGCTAGAGAAATAAACAAAATTTGAATATATAGTTCGCAGTAAATAGATATATTAGAGGCACCTACTGCTTTTTTTAATGAAATCTCTCTTTCTTTTTTATAAATCCAAAATAAAACCGCAGAAATGCCAGAAACAATTGCAACAAGAATAAATTTATAATAATACTTATTTGCTGGATCTATATGTGTCACATGTAGTTCTTGAAGATCTCGTTCATTCAGTATTTGAACATCTCCCGAAAGCACTTCTTTACTCCTACCCATAAACTTTTTTATTTCGTTATGAATAGATGATGTAGGATTAACAACTGTTAATTGTAATTGTTTACTCGCGATAATACCTTTTTTAGATATAGTAGGTAAGTTTTGAAGTGGAACGTATATGCCTGCTACACCGACGTCACTGTCTTTTCTTGATATAGTTCCTATTTTTTTATATGTATCATCAAATTCATATAACTCCTCTACATTCGTTTGATCGCCAACAACCATATCGTTTACATTTTCACGATGAAAATATTGTCCTTCAGAAATATATGGCTTCCAATAATAATCATCTTTTAAATTCACAGCTATGATCTTTGTTGCCCCTGAACTATTTAATGCTTTTAAATGCTCTACATAAATATCACTTTTAACGAAAGTATCTTGTATGAAAGGAATTATCTCTTCCAATTCAGTTGCATTCGCTATCGGAACAGTTAAAACTTGGTTCTTCTCTGGAAAACCGATTTGAAAAGCAGATATAAAGTTTCGTTTAGACTCTGTTAAAAGTGCGGCTATTGATATAGAAAGAAAAGAAATAAAAAATGACATAAGGAGAATTAAGAAAAACAGTTTATTGCTTTTTATATTTTTAAAAGCTAGGTACATGTCTGTGCTCCTTTTAAATAAGAAGGAGATGATGAACATCCCCTTCTCCTTATCTAAATATTTATAAAGACAACTGTTTAATGCTTTTTACCACTGTAATCGTAAGTTACCATTACTATCAAAAGTACCTTTGTGTGTATCTTCTTGATAGTCATTATTCTCATTTGCATAATGCTCCGAGTATAGTCCTTTTGCACCAAAGGCGTTATATGCACCATTACTCACAGTTGCGTTTAATACTCTTCCAGATTCATGGGATCCTAATTTGTATGAAGCGCTTTCAATATATGAATTATTTCCATTTGATTTAATAAAAGAAATTGCTACTGAACAACGAGATGCATTTTGATTCGTAGTAGTTTGAGCTCTGTAAGATAGTAGGTTACCGCTTAGAGTTGGATAGAATGCACTTGTTGAGGTTGATGTTGCTAATAATACTAAAGTCGTAATTGAAAAAACTTTTCCTTTCATTAACAATCACCTCATAAATTTAATAGTTTAGTAGCGCTACATCATCATAATATCCTTCAAATAAATTCTCCTCAACAAGAAACCCCGGTGTTTTACAAACTCTTTAAACACTTAAACATTCATACATTTTTAAAAAGTAACGTATAAGTAGCAATATAAAAAAGCTGCGGAGAAACTCTTCTCCGCAGCCTAATACTTATTTTTGCAAAAACGCCTTTAAATCTGCAAACTGTCTCTTTGCATCTTCATAGCCTTGCTCGTATAAATTTTGTAGTTTTGCTGTATCTTTTTCCATACGATCTACTTGAAGCGGCACTTCTGGGCGAATAACAAATAAATTGCCAGCTTGTTCTTCTTTTTCAATATAGTGAAGTGTTTCATTATACACTTCATAACGATTCAGCATCGTGTTAACAAGGTTCGGATATTTTTTATAAGCTTTCGCTGCAACCCATCCAAACCTTGATTTTTTCTTCGCGTAGCCATGATTTCTCGTTAAAATAACGACTGATTTTTTAAATCCATCCTCTTGCGCTTTACGAACTGGAATTGGATCAGAAATCCCGCCATCTAACAGTTGTTTACCGCGGTAATTTACTACCGGTGCAATGAAAGGCAATGAACTAGACGCTTGTAATAAATTTAGCGCATCATCATTCGTTCCTTCTTTTTCAAAATAAACAGATTGCCCTGTTTCACAATCCGTCGTTCCTACAAGGAAACGTTCCGGGCTATTAAAGTATGTTTCAAAATCAAACGGCACATACTTTTCTGGAATTTCATGAAAAATGAAATCCATATCAAATAGCTGACGTTTTCTCCATAAGTTTTTATACGATAAATATTTCGGATGTGATGCATAATCAATATTGACCGTTTTATTTCTATTTCTTTGTCTGGAAAGATACGACGCTGCATGACAAGCACCAGCTGATACACCGATTACATATGGAAAATATAAATCTTGTTCCATAAAGTATTCTAATATCCCGCCCGTGTACACACCACGCATACCGCCGCCTTCTAATACTAACCCCGTATTTTCAAGCATGTTACTCTCTCCTCTATATATATTGACTCTTTAATTATTCACCATGTTAAGTATCTTTTTCTATTATATATGAGTTCTTTCAGAAATTATATTTAAAAGACTTGAAAAAAAGGAGTTTTTTCTTCCAATTATATTTCCAAATGATTGGAGACATCCTTTATAAACCTTTGAATAAAGTCTTGCTCTTCTTTCGTATATCCATCTAAAAGTAACAACCACTTTTCTTCAGCTTGCTTATGCAATTTTTCATGAGCTTTATATATTTCATTCCCACTTTCCGTTAAGCGGAAGAAGATTTCTTTTTGATTATCTAACATTTGCATCTTCTCAACGAATTGCTTTTGAAACAACTTTGTACAAATTTTAGAGATTGCTCCCTTCGTCATGCCCATTTCTGTCGTAATTGCCGTTACATTCATCAAACCATTTTTTCCGATACATTCGATTACATGTAACTCAGATAAAGACATACTACTTACACCTGTCTCACGAAGAAACTTCTCGTTTTGTCGTTTTAAATGTTCTTCTTTTTTATGCAAAAGTGTACGAATGTCCGACAGTATTTCCATTTGCTTCGTTGCATGCTTCAATCCGTTCGCCTCCTAAGTTTCCGAAGAAACAATTTAACTATATACCATTTTAAAATTATTTTTTCATCTTTACAAGTGAGAAAATCATGTTAAAATAAATTTAGTTTCCTAGGAAACTAAATTACAAGGGGGTTAACAAGATGAAAAAATCTAAACTAAATTTCATTTTATATGTTATCTGTATTAGTGCCTTATTCGGTTCCTTCGCTCAAAATATTTACACACCTATCTTACCGATGATTCAAAATTCTTTTCATACTTCTCTTTATCTTGTAAATGTAACAGTTTCACTTTTTACATTCGTTCTTGCGATTATGCAGCTCATATATGGCCCTTTAATTGATACAAAAGGGAGAAAATCTGTCCTTATTCCTAGTTTAATTATTAGTACGATTGCTTCAATCGGATGTGCTTTTTCGGCAAACATTTATTTATTTCTCTTTTTTAGAGCTGTTCAAGCTATAGGAATAGCGGCTATACCTGTAGTTTCAGCAACGATTATCGGCGATTTATTTGAAGGAAAAGAACGCGGAGAAGCGATGAGCCTATACCAAATGTTACTTGCCCTCGCACCTGCAATGGCTCCTCTCATAGGTGGTTATCTTGGCAGTATAAATGGTCACTTATCTGTATTTCTCTTTTTATCTACACTTGGCATTATCTTATTAATGATAAACATTTCACTACTTCCAGAAACAAAGCCAAATGTAATTAAGCAGTCTAAAGCACAAAAGAATTACTCTCTTATCTTAAAAAATAAAACTGGATTTTCTATTACTCTTATTGGCTTCATTCAATTTTGTATTTACTTTTGCTTTCTCGTTTTTTTACCGAGTATTTTAACAAATTCATTTCATTTAACTGTAAATAAAATTGGTCTTATGTTTGTACCAATGTCTCTTTCTATCATGCTAGGAAGTTTTTGCTACAAGTTTTTGCAAAAACGCCTCACAACAAAGCAAGCTTTATTTATTACGAGTTTCTTCAATATTATATGTGTCGTTTTATTCTCTTTCACATATAGCATCAATATCCCCTTCATCATTATCGTTACATCTTTGTACGGTTTTAGTATGGGACTTTCTATGCCAACTCACACTACTTTATTAACAGAAGAATTCGTACAAGAACGTGCAACAGCTATCGGTATATACAACTTCATCCGCTATCTTGGTATGGGTACAGGGCCACTTATAGGTGGATTTCTTTTATTTAACCAAAATTACTTTTGGATTTTCTTCCTAGGCGCAATTATGTTTTTACTTGTAATCTTATATGCAATGAAAATGCTAAGTTTTCATGCTGTACAAAAATTAAAATAGAGCCCCCAAAATGTCGGCTCTATTTTACCCTCTTTGATCCGCAACAATATGAATATCAATATACTTTGTTTGTCTCATAATTTCATTTACAATAGAGCCTTTTCGTATTTCTTCCCACCTTGTTCTTGCAGATTGTCCAAGTAAAATTTGCGTCACTTGTAATCTTCTTGCGACTTCAATAATAACATCCGCTGGTTTTCTCCCTTTCGCCTCTTCTAATACAAAACTCGCATCAAATTGATTGGTTAACGATTTCCACTCTTCAATCGTCTGCTTTTTTCCAGCTGAAATAGAATCTATATTTTCCCTCTCAACGTTTAATACGTACAATTCAGCATTTAATCGATCAGCCATGCGCCATCCCCGTCTTATTAATTTCTCCGCTGTTGAACTGTATTGTACACAAACGAGAATTTTTTCTTTTACGCCAATTGGTTCTATTACTGTTTGGCTAATTTTCTCGTCCATATCATCGGCAACTTCTCGAAGTGATAATTCCCTAAGTGCTCCTAAATTATTAAGTGTAAAGAAGTTTTGTAAGCTTTGCTGAATTTTTTTTTCTTTATATATCTTTCCGTCTATTAGTCTCTTCCTTAATACCTCAGGCGTTGCATCAACGAGCTGAATTTCATTTGCTTTTTGTAAAATAAAATCTGGAATTCGTTCTCTTACTTTTACATTCGTAATTTGAGCTACAATATCATGAACACTTTCTAAATGTTGAATATTAAAAGCTGATAATACCGATATACCAGCCTCTAACAATTCCTGCACATCCATATAACGTTTCTTATGTTTAGAACCAGGAACATTACTATGAGCAAGTTCATCCACTACGACTACTTGCGGCGCGCGTTTTTTTATTCCTTCCACATCAAGCTCATAAAATACCTTTCCTTTATACTGTATTTCTTTCAAAGGAACTTTTTCTAAATCAGCAATTGCTTCTTCCGTCTCTTTTCTTCCATGCGTTTCAATTAAACCAATTACAATATCAATTCCATCTTTTTTCATTTCCCTTGCATCAAAGAGCATTTTATAACTTTTTCCTACGCCTGGAGCTGCTCCTACATATAGCTTTAACTTTCCCCGATTTTGCTGACGAATATATTCTAAATATTCCTCTGGCGTTCGCCTTTGAAACTTCGGTTCATAATCATCTGCATACAAAATAAACACTACCTTTCATTCGAAACAACGCTACCTCAATCCTTTAGATTGAGGTAGCACTGTTGCTATTTTATTAATTTCTGTAACTCTAAATTTAATTTTAAGACGTTCACACGATCTTCTCCAAACAAGCCGAGTGCAGCGCCTTCCGTTTGATCCTTAATCAATTGATTAAGTTTTTCTTTCGGAATATTCGTTAATTTTGAGATGCGATCCACCTGCACCGAGGCCGCCTTTGGACTAATATCAGGATCAAGCCCTGAACCTGAATTTGTCACTAAGTCTATCGGTACTTCTGTAACTGGAACAGCTGGATTTTTTTCCTTCCAGTCCGCAATACTTTTCTCTACTCGCTTTGCTAAATCTGGATTAGATGGTGCATAGTTATTTGAACCAGATGCTTCAGCCTTATATTCAATACTAGAAACACGCCCTTGAAAATAACGTGGATCCGTGAAGTTTTGACCAATTAATTTAGAACCAATCACTTCATTTTTATCATTATATATTAGACTTCCATCCGCATTATCCTTCATCACTGCTTGTGCAATACCAGTAACAATAAGTGGATATACAAGTCCACACAACACTAGAAATGTAAAAGTAATACGGATAATTGGTGATAGTATACTTTGTTTCTTTTCCATCTTTTTCCCCTCTTCCTTATATGAACAAGCCGACAATCATATCAATTACTTTAATTCCAATGAACGGAACGATAACTCCGCCAAGCCCATAAATAAGTAAGTTTCGGCTAAGCAATGCATTAGAACTCATCGGTTTATATGCAATACCTTTCATCGCTAACGGAATGAGTAATGGAATAATAACAGCGTTAAATATTAATGCTGATAAAATCGCTGACAGTGGTGATGTTAATTTCATAATGTTCAATGCTTCCATTTGCGGAATCGCAAGTGTAAACATTGCTGGAATGATTGCAAAATATTTCGCTATATCATTCGCAATACTAAACGTCGTTAAAGCACCTCGCGTCATTAATAATTGCTTACCGATTCCTACAACCTCAATAATTTTCGTTGGATTCGAGTCTAGATCAATCATGTTGGCCGCTTCTTTCGCTGCTGTCGTACCACTGTTCATCGCTAATCCAACGTCGGCCTGCGCTAATGCCGGAGCATCATTTGTACCATCACCTGTCATCGCTACAAGTTTCCCTTTATCTTGCTCTGCTTTAATAACAGCAATTTTATCTTCCGGTTTACACTCAGCAACGAATTCATCTACTCCAGCTTCTTTTGCAATCGTTGCTGCCGTTAACGGATTATCACCTGTACACATAACCGTTTTAATCCCCATTTGGCGTAACTGTTCAAAACGCTCACGCATACCCGGTTTTACTGTATCCTTTAAATAAATTAAACCGTAAATACGATTATCTACTGCAACTACAAGTGGTGTTCCGCCCTCTTTTGAAATTAAGTCTGCTTTTTGATTTACATCTTTCGGAATTATTCCGCCTTGTGACTCAACCCATTCAATAACGGCACCTACAGCACCTTTTCTCACTTTCGTTCCGTCTTGTAAATCAACACCACTCATTCTCGTTTCTGCTTTAAACGGAACAAACTCACCTTGTTCTGCAAGTTCTCTATTATATGATATAGATTTTCCCTGCACATACTCGATAACAGATCGACCTTCTGGTGTTTCATCTAAAACAGAACTAATAGCGGCCCACTTTCCAACTTGCTCAATCGTTTCATTTCCTACAGGTAATAATGTATGAGCCATTCGATTCCCAAAAGTAATCGTACCTGTTTTATCTAAAATAATTGTATTAATATCGCCCGCAGCTTCTACTGCTTTCCCTGACATCGCTAACACGTTAAACTTTGTCACACGGTCCATCCCAGCAATACCAATTGCCGATAATAGCCCACCAATTGTCGTTGGAATTAAACAAACTAATAATGCAACTAGCACAGCAGTATCAATTTGAAACCCTAAATAATTTGTAAAAATCGGCAACGTCACAACGACGATCAAGAAAATAAGAGTTAAGCTCGTTAATACTGTATTTAAAGCAATCTCATTCGGCGTTTTTTGACGAGCAGCTCCTTCTACTAAAGAAATCATTTTGTCTATAAATGATTCACCAGGATTACTCGTAATGACAATTGTAATTTCATCACTTACGACCATCGTTCCACCTGTTACGGAACAAAAATCACCGCCTGCTTCTTTTATAACAGGAGCTGATTCCCCTGTAATTGCAGATTCATCTACAGATGCTAATCCTTTGATTACTTCGCCATCATTCGGAATCATTTCTCCTTGTTTTACGATAACAACGTCACCCTTTCTAAGATCAGTTGCTGAAACTTGGACAATGTCTCCATTTTCTTTTACTACATTTGCAAACACATCTTTCTTCGACTGCTTTAAAGAATCGGCTTGCGCTTTACCACGACCTTCTGCTAATGCTTCTGCAAAATTCGCAAATAAAACTGTAAATAATAGAATGAGAGAAACTGTTATATTAAACCAACCTGGTATACTACTAGAACTACTTGGAAGAAAAGATAAAATGAACGTAATGATAAATCCAATTTCCACAACGAACATAATCGGATTCTTTATCATGACTTTCGGATTCAATTTCGCAATGGATTGCTTCATCGCATGTGTTACGATATCACGATCCATCGTTTTCGCTTGTCTAACTTCATCTTCTACAGCATGTATTTGTGACTCATTTAATTGTTTTTCTTTTACTACTACCGGTCTCATCATTTACCCTCCATTACTTCAATGTAAGAAATTCTGCAATTGGTCCGAGTACTAACATCGGGAAGAATGTTAATGCACCAACAATTACAATTGTTCCGATGAAGATGCCACCAAATAAACTATTATCTGTACGGAACGTTCCGACTGTTTCTGGCACTACCGTTTTTTCTTTCAACGAAGCTGCCACAGCTAGCATCGTAATTAAACTGAAGTAACGTCCTAAAAACATAACTAAACCAGTCGTAATATTCCAAAACGGTGTATTATCTCCTAATCCTTCAAATCCAGATCCGTTATTCGCAGCTGACGATGTATATTCATATACAACTTGCGTTAAACCATGAAAACCGGAATGAGAGATAGCATCCGTCCCTAAATTTGTTGAAAGAGCTAATGCCGAAAATCCTAAAATGAGCAATGGATGAAATAAAATCGTGACCGCGATTAATTTCATTTCCTTACCTTCAATCTTTTTACCTAAAAACTCTGGTGTCCGTCCAACCATTAACCCAGATATAAACACCGCGATAATTGCATACATAATAATGTTTACAAAGCCTGCTCCAACGCCGCCATACACTGTATTTAACATCATATTTACAAGTGGAACTAGACCGCCAATTGGTGTTAACGTATCATGCATCGTATTAACAGCCCCAGTTTCAGCAGCTGTCGTTACTGTTGCGTATAGTGAAGAAAATACTGTTCCAAATCGTACTTCTTTCCCTTCTGTACTTCCTTGTACATGTTCGATACTCATTCCATTTAATGCCGGGTTCCCGTTTAGTTCAGATGTCGTAATCGTTATAAACCCTAGTAAAAATACCATAAATAGTGACACGAAAAGGATGCGACCTTGTTTTTTATTTCCTACCATTCGTCCGTACGTAAATGGAAGTGCTGTTGGTAATAACATCATAAGCATCATTTGCAAAATATTACTCATTTGTCCTGGATTTTCAAAAGGATGCGTAGAGTTTGCTCCGAAAAATCCACCGCCGTTATTTCCAAGTTCCTTAATGGAAACGAATGATGCAACTGGTCCACGTAATATACTTTGCTTTGCACCTTCAATCGTTTGTGCTGTAACCGCTCCATCTAACGTTTGCGGTACGCCAAGTGCGACAAAAACTAGTGCCGCAATAAATGCGATAGGAAGAAACACTCTCGTTAACGCTCTCGTAAAATCAACGAAAAAGTTACCAAGTTCTTTTCCAGCAAGTCCTCTTATAAAAGCCATAACGAGCGCCAATGTCGTTGCTGGTGCCGCAAACATTAAAAATGTAATCCCGATTAATTGTGATAAATAGGATAAACCATTTTCACCGCTATAATGCTGTAAGTTTGTATCAGCCATAAAACTAATCGCTGTATTAAAAGCGAGCGTAGGCTCCATCCCTTCAATATGCGCTGGATTTAGCGGCAACACACCTTGTAATCTGAAAATGAAATATACAATAACAATCATAAATCCGTTGAGTAAAACTAATGATAATGCGTACTGTTTCCACGTTTGATTGTATTCTTTTACACCCGTAATTTTAAAAATAAGTTTTTCAAAAGGCCCGAATACTTTATCTAGCATTTTGCTACCTTGAAAAGCTTTTTCTAAATAAATCCCCATTGGCTTTGCTACTAAAATAAACAAGAGCATTGTAATAATGACTGCAACCCAAATCATAATGAATGATTCCCCCTAATTAAAACTTCTCTGGATTTAATAATGCATACACTAAATACACTGTAATTGCTGCGACAATAACCGATAAGACAATCATCATGATTGCTTTCCTTCTTTCACAACTTTATCTGACCAACTTGCAAGACTTGCCATTGATGCAACTAATAAAATAAAAATCCCGACCATTACAACATCTAACATAGCTATCCCTCGCTTTGTTTGTTAAATTTTACCATTTAAATGTTAAAAAAGAACACTGAGCTCTACTCAGTGTTCAAAAAATGAACAACAAAAAGTAAACCTCCTCTCTAAACGCTTACGAGGTTAGCTGTCGGATTCGGGCCTAAAGAGTAGCCCTACTTTCAAAACTGAAAGATTCACCCCAAGTGACGATGCACAAAATTGGTTCCCCCGCTCCATTTCTGGAACTCAGCGATTTTAGGTTTTTTTGGAAATTTTATGAATGATTTATGAGAGTAAATATACTCCTCTATATTTCACTTGTAAAGGGGTAAATTACTGAAAATAATAATATTTACATTCATTTAAACGCTTACATTGAAGATTATTACTATTATTTCATCTATTTTCTTTATTTCTCTTCTCTTTTCTTAAAAATGACCTTTTAAATATGAAATAAAAAGAGCGAATGAGATGAAGTGCATAGCTTGTTGCACTCAGCATTCGCTCTTTTTATTCAACCTTTATTCTCCTCGTAAAAATGCACGTAAATTTCTCCCGCGAATATAAACTTGTGTCAATTCTGCATGTAGCTGCTCATACTCGGTAATATCCACCTCTAAATACAAAGCATCTTTTGATGGTAATATAATATACGGCCCTGGAAAAAGGGGATCGATCTGAACCAATTCTTGAACTCGCTCTACCGATACTGCCCAACGATTTGCTATATCTCCAAGTAATAGTACCTTCATCATTTCTTCCCCCGCCCTATTCAAAAAATAAAAAAGAAATATTATCACAATTTGTAAACACGACAAACTTAGCTCCAATTGTTTCATAGAGCCTCGCTGGATATCGTTTATTCCTTGTAACAACAGTAATAGGTGCTTGAAAAGAAAAGCGAATGTGTTCTGTGAAAAAACTAACGATTGGAAGCTCATCCCCTAGTAAAATCACCTTCTTAATACACTCACAAATACTAGTAAAGTCCTGCTCCTTACTGCAGCTATAAGTCCAATCAAACCCACAATTCCTAACTTCAGCCGCTATCTCTTCATTTGCTGTAAAAATAATTAACTCATGTTGAAATGATACTAGATCTCTTAAACTATCTACCTTACTTTCTTCTCCAACACAAATAAGTGTTAGTTCCATGTACCTCATCCTCCTTAGTATAAAAGAAATCAAACATAGATTGATATTCCCCTATACTAATCAGATCGATGAAGTGATGTATCCATCATGGCACCGTCCTCTCTCAAGACGCTTACGAAGTTAGCTGTCGGATTCGGACTTTGAGAGTAGCCCTACTTTCAAACTTGAAAGATTCACCCCTAGTGCCTACGCACAAATTGGTTCCTCCGCTCCATATAATTGGACTCAGCGTTTACAAAAAAATGTATTCTGGCTGATATATTACTCCTGTATTTTGAAAAAGTAAACAGAAAAAAAGCCAGTTATAAAACTGGCTTTTCACTTACCTATGCACGCGTTCTATTCACTTTATATGCAAAATGATTCGTCGGTCCATGGCCACTACCAATATTCAATGGCTCTTCAATTGCTATACTAATAAATCGTTTTGCTTCTTGAACAGCATCTTGAATTGAGTATCCTTTCGCAAGTCCTGCTGTAACCGCTGAAGCAAATGTACACCCACTTCCATGCGTTTGCTTTGAAGGAATTCGCTCGCTTCTAAACTCAATAAATTCTTCTCCATCAAAGAGGAAATCAATTACTTCATTACCTTGATATTCTGCATGTCCGCCCTTCATAAGCACATATTTAGCACCTAATTCGTGCAATACTTTTGCAGCTTCCTTACTATCTTCAACATTATGAATCTCCATCCCAGTTAACACTTCTGCTTCTGGGACATTCGGTGTTATAACAGTTGCTACTGGTAATAAATATTCTTTTAATGCTTGAACTGCTTCTTGCTGTAATAATGATGCACCGCCTTTTGCAATCATAACGGGATCTAGCACAATATTATTCCAGCCAAACTTTTTAATTTGTTCTGCAACAATTTGAATTATTTCACTACTAAATAACATTCCTAGTTTCACTGCATCTGGTGTTAAATCCGTACCAATTGAATTCAACTGTTCTGTAATACCTTCTAACGGAACAGGATATACCCCTTGAACGCCAAGCGTGTTTTGAGCAGTAATCGCCGTAATAGCCGTCATTCCGTATACACCAAGCTCTTGGAATGTTTTTAAATCTGCCTGAATTCCAGCACCGCCGCCGCTATCAGACCCTGCAATTGTTAAAGCTTTATTCACTTTCATCCCACTCATCCTTTTCTATCCAAAATAGCGATGATAAATCGTTTTTGCTTCGCTTATATCTTTCGTTCCATGTACGAGCACACGGCCATCTTTAAAGGCGACTAACCTCTTGTCTTCAATAGAAAATGATAGTAAATATGGATTTATATTTAAATCATTCACACGACCTTCCAACAACTCTTTATATTGTTCAAAATTCATTTCCTCTTTATGAGGTGGTCTAATTTGAACTGTATTTCGCCCGCATAAAACTGCTGTTTTTGATGTGTTCTCTTTATTTAAATACGGATATAATGCATTCTCTCCGCATGAAGGACAATTATGCTGGCGAAGCTTTTGCACATTCATACATGAATACTCATTCTTCCACATATCAAACGATACAAGCCCATCTCGAAGTGATTCGTAATCTTCTACTAACAGTTTAAGAGCTTCTGTTACTTGATGAGAAACGACAAGAGATACAGCAGGTGATATAATACCCGCTGTATCACATGTTGCCCCGCCAAGCGGAATCGACTGTAATAAACATGATAAACATGGTGTTTTACTAGGAAGGATTGTGTAAGAAAGACCGTAACTACCTACACATGCACCGTAAATCCATGGAATAGAATATTTTTGTGCTATATCATTCACAATAAAGCGTGTTTCAAAATTATCAGTCGCATCAATAATTACATCAACATTTGTAACAAGTTCTTCTAGCTCTTCAGCTGTTACATCTTGAACGAGAGCTTCTATTGTTACATCACTATTAATCTCTTCTAAACGTTTTTTAGCCGCTATAGCTTTTGGAAGATTATTCTTTACGTCGCTCTCTGCATACAATTGTTGTCTTTGTAAATTACTCCAATCTACATAATCACGGTCAACAATTGTTATCTTGCCAACACCTGCTCTTACAAACATCTCTGCATTTGCACTACCTAATGCACCTGCACCGATAATAAGCACATGCTTTTCTCTTATCTTTTGCTGTCCTTCTTCTCCAATTGGAGAAAATAGTTCTTGGCGAGAATATCGATTATTCAACTACGCTCATTCCTTCTAAAGGACTACTTGCCGTTGCACAACGCTTGCGTGCAATACGACCTGCTTCAAATCCTAAACGACCTGCTTCAATACTTAATTTCATTGCTTGTGCCATTTTAATAGGATCTTTTGCTCCTGATACAGCTGTATTTAATAACACGCCATCTGCTCCTAATTCCATTGCAAATGCTGCATCAGCTGGGCTACCAATACCGGCATCAACGATAACTGGTACTGTTGCTTGTTCAATAATGAAGCTCAAATTTAATGGATTTACAATACCAAGTCCTGATCCGATTGGAGATGCTCCTGGCATAATCGCATGCACGCCAAGCTCTTGTAATTTACGTGCTAATACAACATCATCAGATGTATACGGAAGTACGATAAATCCTTCTTCCAGTAACATTTCAGATGCCTTTAACGTTTCTACCGGATCAGGTAATAACGTTCTATCATCACCAATAACTTCTACCTTTATCATGTCACAAAGCCCAGAGGCTTTTGCTAATTTTGCAATACGAACAGCCTCTTCAGCGTTTTTTGCTCCTGCTGTATTTGGTAATAACGTATATTTTTTCACATCAAGTTTCTCTAATAAATTAGGTTGCTTTGCATCAAAGATATCCATACGACGTACTGCAAACGTTAAAATTTCAGCTTCAGAAACGTCAATTGCCTTTTGCTGTACGTCAAAATCAGGGAATTTACCTGTTCCTAATAAAAGTCTAGAATGAAATGAAAATGGTCCAATGTTTAACATAATCAACCGCCTCCTACGAAAGTTACAATCTCAATTTGGTCTCCATCAAAAACAGATGTATCTGTATGATCATCTTTTTGTAAAATATCTTTATTACGCTCTACTACAACAATTCTGTTATCTAACTCTAAATGTGTAAGTAGCTCAGCTACTGTTTTTACACTCGCTGGCACTTCAATTTGGTTACCATTAATTTTTAAATTCAAACTTCCATCCCCTTTCTAAACGCTTCTAGAAAGCAATGAATCTAGCAAATGATTCTCTTGCTTTCCTTCTATTAAATCGGCCATATATTGACCAGAAATAGGACTTAATAAAATACCGTTTCGATAATGGCCCGTGCAAGCATATAAACCTTTTATTTCTTCATGCTCTCCCATATAAGGAGCTTCATGATTCGATTGTGGTCGTAATCCTGCCCACGTGCTTTCCCATTCTGCTTCTTTTAAAGCTGGCAATATTGTATAAGCACGCTCTAATATAGAAGTTATACTTTCTGGCTGCACAGTTTTATTGAACGTATGTGGCTTCATTGTTGCCCCAATTACGTAACGTCCACCGCGCTTTGGAGTAATGTAAAATCTTTCTTGAAAAATAGGTGCTTTTAAAAGTTGTTTTCTACTTCTTACCGCAACCACTTCTCCTTTAACTGGATATGTACCCCAATCACGGTGAAAATAACCTAGTAACTTCGTGCTCCATGAACCACCTGCAATAACGACTTTCTCACATGTGACAATACCTTCACTTGTAATAACTCCAGTCACTTTATTATTTTCAATACGGATATCAAATACTTCTGCCTGTTCATATATATCAGCACCGGAAATTGCCGCAGAATGTGCGAATGCTTTCGTAAGCTCTGGTGCAATAACATGACCGTCTTTCGGATAATATACTGCTCCTATAATAGATTCGGATAGATATGGCTCTTTTTCCCGCACATGGTCTCCCGTTAGAAAATAAGAATCTTCACCTGTTTTCTGCTGCCAATCCATAATGTGAAGAATTCTTTCCTTCTCATCTGCATTTTGAGCAATACGATAAATTCCTTTTTCTTCATATCCAATATCAATACCCGTCTTTTCACGTAAAACTGCTGCAAGTTGTGGAAATATAGCACGGCTTTCTCTAGCAAGGTCAAATAGCGGGTCATATTCATCCCATTCTGCCTGAACACCAAGTAAACCAGCGGCTGCTTTCGAGGCTTCAGATGCAATCTGTTGCTTCTCTACAATCGCTACTTTATGTCCTCTTTCTGCTAGAAAATGTGCAACTGAACTGCCAATTACACCACCACCAATAATCGCTACATCATACTTCTCACACATGTTTTTCCGCCCACTTTCTTATTGATTCCTTATAAGATTTCGCTTTGCTATACGGGTTACTACTACTTACAATTCCAGACATAACTGCTATACCACTTACACCGTTAGTAAGAACATCCACTGTGTTTTGTGGGGTAATTCCTCCAATTGCTGTAATCGGTATAGATAAACACCTTGCAATGTCTGAAATTTCTTCAAGCCCTCTCGCTGGCACACCTTTTTTACAATCTGTCGGAAATACATGGCCATAAACGAGTGAATCCGCTCCATTTTTAAAAGCTACTATTGCTTCATCTAGCGAATGCACAGAATAACCGACATGCAAATACGAAAACTTTTCTTTCACTGACTTTACATCTGTACTTCGATATCCTAGTTGAACACGAGGTATATTTAATAAAATTGCAATATCAATTCGATCGTTTATGACAATTTTAGAAGCCGGAAAGCCCTCCATTAATAGACTTTCCACACCTTCATATAATTCCTTCGTACTCTTCTCACGCTCACGAATATGCAAATAATCAATCTCACTCTCAATTTGCATCGCTACATTCACTAACTCTTCGAATGGCATATGGCCATTTGAGATTACGTGGAGCTCATTTTTCATATTCATTCGCCTACTTTAAAATATTTTCGAATAGTTCATCGGCTGGGACGGTTTCTTTCGTCATTCCTTTGTTCTTCAGCCACTTATTTTGTTTCTCCCAAGATTCTTTTGAATCTGATAAGAATGGCTCATCTTTCGTTTCCATCTTCTCTAATAAAATTTTCATACTTTCCTTTTCAACTTCTGGCACAAGTGGGAAGTTTTCTTTTTCTTGATGATTTAATAAAATATTCAATGCTTCATCTGGGTTTTTCTTCATGAAATCATAGCCCTTTTTCGTACCACGTAAGAAAGCTTGCAACGCTTCTTTATCTTTTTTCAACGTTTTATCACCTGTTACAAACACAAGCTCATGGTAGTTTGGTACTCCGTAATCAGCTGGATTAAAGTACGCTGGTTCATGGCCTTCATGACGCATAACAGGTACTTCATGGTTAATGTATGCCCCTGTTACCGCATCTACTTTCTTCGTAATTAATGCTGGTACTAAATCAAATCCAACATCAACTACTTTCACTGTATCAGGATTACCACCAGCTTCTTTTACCATCGTTTTTAAATACATCTCACTTAAAGGTGTTCCAGAGTATCCTACTGTTTTTCCTTCTAAATCTTTCGGTGATTGAATGCCCGCTGATTTCAGTGATACAACATGATTTAATGGTGAACGTACGACAGCTCCAATTGATTTCACTGGAATTTGCTCATTCGCTCTCGCCATAACAACATCTGGCTGATAATACAAGCCAACTGTTACCTTCCCTGCTGCTGCCAGCGTTAATGGATCAGTCGGATTAGAAGGGAATTTAATATTTACCTTTACACCTTCTTCTTTAAAGTATCCTTTTTCAATTGCTGCATAGATAAAGCTATGTACCGCATTTGGATACCAATCTAACATGACTGTTATTTCTTTCTCTTTTTTACTTTTGTCTGATGCTGAATTACTCGAACATCCTGCAATTATTGCAATTAATAATGTAAACACAAAGATGCGCTTTAAAAATTTCATGAATACTTCCTCCAACTAATGAATTTCTTTTCTAATATGGAAATAATTACGACGAAGAAAATAGCTAATAATGATAACAATACAATAGGTGCAAATACGCCAGCTCCATCTAACTGCGTCATCATTCTCTTACTGAAATATCCAAGCCCAGCTTGTGCACCGAGCCATTCTCCAATTGCTGCTCCGATAACACTAAGCGGAACTGCAATTTTTAAAGCTGAGAAAAAATAAGGAAGAGCAGACGGCAACTTTAATTTAAGAAAAATATCTCTTTTTGTTGCTCCATATGTAACTAAGAGCTCCTCCCATTCTTTTTTCGTACTACGCAGTCCATCATACGTATTGACCGCAATTGGGAAAAACGTAATTAAAACTGTGACAACAACCTTACTCCAAATTGTGTATCCAAACCATAAAACAAATAGCGGAGCAAGCGCAGTAATCGGAATCGTTTGTGAAGCAACTAATAATGGATAAAATGCTCTCTCCATCCATGTACTCGCATTCATTAACATCGCTAGCCCTACACCTAATACGATAGAGATAACAACACCTATTAAAACGACGTATAAAGTTGCAGGTAAATGAACTGTAAATAATATGTCTTTTAGTTTCCATATCTTCATTACAATCGCAGAAGGTGACGGTAAAATGTACATCTCATCTACAATTCTTGCTCCTATTTCCCACACAGCTAGTAAAATACTAGAAAGTGTAATAGCAGGAACTAATTCTTTCAATCGGTTCATCACACAAGTACCTGCCTTTGTAACATACTAAGAAGCTCATCTTTCAGCGCTAATACTTCCGGTTTATATAAATCTTTTCGTGTTCTGTTATGATCAAGCGGTACAGTCCGCTCAGTCAAAGTCGTTATCGGCTGCTGTTCCACTACTAAAACTCGGTTTGAAAGAAATAACGCTTCTTCAACATCATGAGTAATGAATAAAATTGTTTTTTCCCACTCTTGCCATTGTTCAAACAACCATTCTTGCAAAGAGGTCTTCGTTAAAGCATCCAACGCACTAAATGGTTCATCTAACAGCAATATTTCCCCGCCTGTTAATAAAGTTCGAATAAAAGATACACGTTGTCTCATACCACCAGATAAATCTTTCGGATATTTTTTCTCATACCCTTGCAAACCAAATTTATGTAACAGTTCCTTTGCCTTTACTTGTGCTTCTTTCTTCTGTACACCTTGGCACTCTAGCGGCAGGGCAGCATTCTCAATAATTGTTCTCCACGGCAAAAGCATATCTTTTTGCGGCATATATCCTACAGGATGGTGCTTTGTTTCTGTCAGTTCTATCTGTCCAGTACTTACCTTTTCTAGACCTGTAATAAGGCGAAATAAAGTACTTTTCCCACATCCACTCGGTCCGATAATACTGACAAACTCTTTCTCATGTATAGAAGCATTTAATTCATGGATGATTGGTTTCTCATCGTAATGAAAAGAAACATTATGAAACTGTAGTATGTTCTTGCTCCTCAAATCCCCACATCTCCTTACGATAGGACATATCCCAGAATAAATATTCAAATCGACTGGAATATAAGAAAATCTCCTCTAATCTTTCTAGTTCTGTCTCAGACTTTCCCACTGCCATTTCATTTAATAAATCTATTAACCAAATACACAGATTACCGTATTCTTCCGAACTATATCCTTGAATCCACTCACCAAAAAACTCATGATCTCTTGCTCCAGGAATATCATTTAAACGCTTTCCAATTTCCCAATAGCTCCACATACATGGAAGAAGCGCTGCTATTAATTCCGCAAGTGTGCCATTTTGAGATACAGACATCATGTAATTTGTATAAGCTAAATTTTTAGCAGATGGTTTCGCAGACTCTATCTCCTCTATAGAAATTCCAAGTCTTTTTGCATATTGTTTATGGATTGTCATTTCGCCATTTAATATTCCATCAATTTGTTCAGCGAACTTTCCCATTACTTGTGGATTCGTTGCTTTTACAACACCAATCGCATATAACTTTGCATAATCTAGCAGATATAAATAATCTTGAATAATATAATACTGGAATTTATCTTTTTCTAACGTGCCATCTCCCATACCTACTACAAACGGATGATTATGACTCATCTCCCAAACCGGTTGCACAGTTTCTAATAATCTATCGCAAAATTTCATTTCTCTATCCCCTTTCAATATATGTATCTAAATAAAAAACCACTTCTATATATAAGAAGTGGTTACAGCAAATAAAGTTATACATTTATTCGATGTTCCACTTCCCTTCGCTAGTATTACCTAGATCAGGTGTTGTAAGGGTTAAGGATTATTCCTCTCTCAGCAAATCAAGCACCCCTAGTGGTTTCAATATGAAATTTTCAAATAAAAAAGCCCCGTTTCTATACGCAAAGAAACGGGGACTCATTGTTAGTGTCCGAATTGCTTCCCTACGCTAGCATAATCTAGATCAGGTAATAAAAAGGATCAAAGGCTTACGGCCTACTCTCAGCTGGCAACACCAGCTCTCCTAGCAAACTATAAAATTATCACTGTCAGTATAACACCCTAATAAGACATCATCAACTTTTTTAATTTTCTTAATTATTAACAGAATATCAAATTTATACAATACATACATTCTATTTTAGAAAATAAAACCCCAATTAATTGCATAAGAAGGAATCATTATCCTCAAAAAATTTATTTTTATATTGATTTCATATTACATTTATGTGAATACACCCACTATATTATATCTTTATACTATAATAAAATTACAACTATACAACTAGAGGAGGTCTCTATTCCATGAATATGAAAGCTACTGCTTTAACAGCAACTACTGTAGCGATTGCTTCTTTACTTCCTTCTATGGGTGAAACAAATGTACAAAAAGCAAACGCTGAACAATTATCTAATATTAAAACTGGGTATGTCAAAGTCGATCAAGTAGCATTACATACAGAAGATAACGTAAAAAGCACATCAATTGATACAATTCGCTTTAATACAAAAGTGAACATCCTTGAAACAACTAATGAGTGGTATAAAGTATCTGTTCATAATAAAGTAGGTTATGTACAAAAAGATGCTATTTTACTAAAAAACAAACTTCATTCTAATGATCAATACATCGTTAATGCTAATGCATTAAACGTTCGCTCTGAACCTAATTTAGAATCTTCCATTTTAGATGTATTACCAAATGGCAAGTTTATTACCGTTCAAGAAGATCAAGGCGAATGGTATAAAATATCGCATAATGGCCAAACAGGTTACGTACAAAAAGCATTCATCTCTAATGGTTCACAACCCTTAGTAAAAGGAATCACCGTTCAAAATAATACAAAATATACTGTTGCAACACCTAATCTAAATGTACGTAGCAACGCTAGTACAAGTAGCGCTCTACTCGGTTCATTACAAAACGGTACACAAGTACAAGTAGTAGAAACTGTAGGAACTTGGTATAAAATTCGTTTTGGCACAGGATACGGATATGTAGCAAAACACTATGTAGTACAAAATCAACCACAAGCTAAAACAGATCAACCTTCATCAATTCCAGCTGCTTTCAAATTCCCTGCTCAAGGAAGAATTAGCTCAACCTTTGATATACGCTGGGAACAAATGCATTATGGTATAGATATTGCCGCTCCAGGAAACGTCTCTATCCAAGCTGCTGCTGCAGGTAAAGTTGTGAAATCTTATTATTCAGCTAGCTATGGCAATGTTGTTTTCATTGCACATCAAATCAATGGGAAATTATATACAACTGTTTATGCTCATATGAAGGATCGCACTGTACAAGCTGGTGATCAAGTACAAACTGGACAATTAATAGGTCATATGGGAAACACAGGTCATTCATACGGGCAGCATCTTCATTTTGAATTACATAATGGAGAATGGAATTTTGAAAAAACAAATGCAGTAAATCCACTGCCATATTTAGTTAGGTAAATTGTATGCCACGCAATATACCTCTTATAATTGAATACGTAGCCTTTTTAGGTTTAATCTGTTGTTTAATCATTTACAATACAAACATTGTATTTTTATCTATTATTATTGCTTTTGTTGCATTAGAAATTATGATGGAATCATTTCAAGTGCAACTAAAACAAAAAATTGCCCATATTTATAATGCTATTTTTCTTTTGAGTGCTCTCATAACAAATATAATTAGTAATGGCTTTTATTTATCTACTGTATTTCCAGTATTCTTTATGGCTGTTTTATTATTTGTAGCTAGATATATTAATGTCCCTTATAACCAAAAACAAAAACAAGAACAAGAAGCTTAGAAAGAGGAGACACTGTGTACCAATCTTTCAAAGATACTCCAATAAAATACATATTGAATTTGTATAAGAAAGCCAATACTTTTTTTGGTATACAAGGAAGTTATACTGAACAACTTCTCCTATATGGAATGTTTTTTCTTGTCTTAATCACTTTCTCCTTGTTTTACTAACAAAAAAGGATCTCACATAAACTGGAGATCCTTTTTAATTTATATTAATTTTTCATATCGAAAATATTGTTTATCCACAAGCATATTTTTCATAAATAAAGCTCAGATTATATTTTTTCTCTAAGCTCATTCGTTGTTCGTCATCGCACCAATAGAAAAGAATATCATGAATCGTTGCGTAACGCTTATTTTTAAGAAATAGCCTAAAGAATGATGGTAAACAATCATGTAATTGTATAAATATATAATTGCGTAGTGTTTCTTCTTTATATTCAATGCCCTTACAAATATACAGTAATTCTTCACAATAATATGCATGCTGTGGAACTTGTATCATTTCGAAAAATGGCACATAAGATAGTAGCTTTCCAATAAAATGACCATATCGATCCATTACTCCTATCGTCATATGCTCCATCATTTCTTTCATCACATATAAATAATCATCTACATGTGTTGTCTTTAATGGGTCTAAGCGATCGGAAATTTGAGATAATACAGCTCTTTGACATGCTAAAACTGCCTGACTAGGTCCATAATATGATAGGAAATCTGTACACTTACGATATTTCCGTAATAAATCATGTGTATACAAATCATATACAAAAGTATTACAATACATTGCTAAACTCATCATATCACTATTTAATTGCTCTTTTGATAATGATTTCGCTCTCTTGCACATATAAAAGAATGTAAATTCCAATACTTCTTTATGAGATAATAAATGTTTACAATCGGTTATACACTTCTCATTAAATTTAACTCTATCCCAAATTTCAATATCCCTATCTGTCAATTCACCTATACGATATTTAATAATTAAATAATTTAAAGCAACTGATTGCGTCAAAAGATCCCATGTTTCATATTCCAATGAAGTATGAACAAACTCAGCTAATCCTTGCGCTATCATAAAATCATTTGCCTCTTCATACCAACCAATCTCTTGGCATAAGCGAAGAATACGCACTAAAGTTGGAATTTCATCTTTATGAAACTGCGGTAATTTCTTTGCTTTATTCATGCCATATACGATAAATGCCGCTAAATTTTCTTCTTTATAAAATTCTTTCTCTTTCCATACTAATATAGTTCGTTCTTTCCCCTCACCTTTTGGGTGACAAGGTACAAGCAAAGAAAATAATTCAGCGAAATTATTTGGTTCTATATATGTATCTGTAACCAAATTCCAATTTGGATCGCCCTGTACAGCCTTCATATAATTCCCCTTCCCTTTTCATCTATGTAGGAAATATTAATTTATTATCGCACCACTAAAAATTAATATTGTTATATTCAAAATCTATCATAATACTTATATCTATCAGTATATCATCTTTTCTCTTATTAAAAATTAAGAATAACAAATTTTAAAAAAATGTCGAAATTATTAACCGTATCCTTATTATATAATGTCTCAGATACATCACGCTAACATATTAGTTTAATCCATATATGCTAGAATAATGTATCTGAAATTTATATATAATTTAGCTCTTTATGAGTGACCATTAAACTCTCGGTTAATTAAAGTTTCAATTTACTCTGTACGCTCTGAGATTTCACTCAAGGCAAATCCAGCTTGATCATCTGCTGATTCCCTTATAGCTAAATCTCCTAGTGCTAACATGCCAATAAGTTGACCACTATCAACTACTGGTAATCGTCTAATTTGATGCTGTGCCATTAGCTCTGTAGCTTTTTCAATAGAATCATTTGGAGAAACTGAGATAATATTTGTTGTCATTACATTTGTAATTTTATTAGATCCAGGATGTTTTTCAGCAATCCCTCGAACGACTAAATCACGATCAGTAACAAGCCCAACAACTTGCTCATTTTCAACAACAGGAATTAATCCAACTGATTCTTCCTTCATTTTAACAGCTGCCTCATATACATTGTCTAGCGGTGTACAATGTACAATATGGGTACTCATTAAGTCTCTAACTCGTGTCATTATTTATTTCCTCCTTTTTATACATACCATAGCTTTTCCAAAATTCCTTTATTTATTTCTGGAAAGTAACGTAATAAAAAGGATTAACAAAATAAAAAAGAGCCAGCATAATGCTGACTCTTTTTTGTATGACCCGTACGGGATTCGAACCCGTGTTACCGCCGTGAAAGGGCGGTGTCTTAACCACTTGACCAACGGGCCATGGCTCCGCAGGTAGGACTCGAACCTACGACCGATCGGTTAACAGCCGATAGCTCTACCACTGAGCTACTGCGGAATAATATATGGTGGGCCTAAATGGACTCGAACCATCGACCTCACGCTTATCAGGCGTGCGCTCTAACCAGCTGAGCTATAGGCCCATATACTTTACAGGGGCAGTAGGAATCGAACCCACACTGGAGGTTTTGGAGACCTCAGTTCTACCTTTAAACTATGCCCCTAAATGATGCCGGCTAGAGGACTTGAACCCCCAACCTACTGATTACAAGTCAGTTGCTCTACCAATTGAGCTAAGCCGGCATAAAAAAATGGTGGCTCGGGACGGAATCGAACCGCCGACACGAGGATTTTCAGTCCTCTGCTCTACCGACTGAGCTACCGAGCCAACATAAATGGCGGTCCCGACCGGGGTCGAACCGGCGATCTCCTGCGTGACAGGCAGGCATGTTAACCACTACACCACGGGACCATTTGGTTGCGGGGACAGGATTTGAACCTGCGACCTTCGGGTTATGAGCCCGACGAGCTACCGTGCTGCTCCACCCCGCGACAATATAAATTTTAAAAAAATGGAGGAGGTAGAGGGATTCGAACCCCCGCGCGACTCTCGCCGCCTGTCGGTTTTCAAGACCGATCCCTTCAGCCGAACTTGGGTATACCTCCATGAAGGAAAAAATAAATATTTTATTATTATATGTCTAAACCATTAAAGAAAAAATGGAGGAGGTAGAGGGATTCGAACCCCCGCGCGATTCTCACCGCCTGTCGGTTTTCAAGACCGATCCCTTCAGCCGAACTTGGGTATACCTCCGAGACATATATTAAATAAAGTGGAGCCTAGCGGGATCGAACCGCTGACCTCCTGCGTGCAAGGCAGGCGCTCTCCCAGCTGAGCTAAGGCCCCATGTTTTTTGGGAATATCGGGAAGACAGGATTTGAACCTGCGACCCCCTGGTCCCAAACCAGGTGCTCTACCAAGCTGAGCCACTTCCCGTTAATAAAAGCGCGCCCGAGAGGAGTCGAACCCCTAACCTCTTGATCCGTAGTCAAACGCTCTATCCAATTGAGCTACGGGCGCATATGGTGCCGAGGGCGGGGGTCGAACCCGCACGGTGGTCACCCACCGCAGGATTTTAAGTCCTGTGCGTCTGCCTGTTCCGCCACCCCGGCATGTCATATTGAAAATTGGAGCGGAAGACGGGATTCGAACCCGCGACCCCAACCTTGGCAAGGTTGTATTCTACCACTGAACTACTTCCGCAAGACATGTATGAGTTATTTTATTAAAAGTGCGGGTGAAGGGAGTCGAACCCCCACGCCAAAGGCGCTAGATCCTAAGTCTAGTGCGTCTGCCAATTCCGCCACACCCGCATATTTCATTAAAATGGTGAGCCATGAAGGACTCGAACCTTCGACCCTCTGATTAAAAGTCAGATGCTCTACCAACTGAGCTAATGGCTCTTAATGGCTGGGCTAGCTGGATTCGAACCAGCGCATGACGGAGTCAAAGTCCGTTGCCTTACCGCTTGGCTATAGCCCATTAATTAAGAATGGTGGAGGGGGGCAGATTCGAACTGCCGAACCCGAAGGAGCGGATTTACAGTCCGCCGCGTTTAGCCACTTCGCTACCCCTCCGACATATATGGTGGAGGATGACGGGATCGAACCGCCGACCCCCTGCTTGTAAGGCAGGTGCTCTCCCAGCTGAGCTAATCCTCCATTTTGCCTGGCAACGTCCTACTCTCACAGGGACAAGGTCCCAACTACCATCGGCGCTAGAGAGCTTAACTTCCGTGTTCGGTATGGGAACGGGTGTGACCTCTCTGCCATCATTACCAGACTGTATTCATTTAAGACAAGAATCATTTTAACTTATTTAACTTTTAAAGTCAACAAGTTTTTTATATTCTTTCAAAACTAGATAACATTGCTTCATATTATATGGTTAAGTCCTCGATCTATTAGTATTCGTCAGCTCCACATGTCACCATGCTTCCACCTCGAACCTATCAACCTGATCATCTTTCAGGGATCTTACTAGCTTACGCTATGGGAAA
Source organism: Bacillus sp. RZ2MS9 (assembly GCF_001816185.2). Taxonomy (NCBI): domain Bacteria; kingdom Bacillati; phylum Bacillota; class Bacilli; order Caryophanales; family Bacillaceae; genus Bacillus; species Bacillus sp. RZ2MS9. Next base: position 754,475 of record NZ_CP049978.1, on the reverse strand, counting down.
TCTCATCTTGAGGGGGGCTTCATGCTTAGATGCTTTCAGCACTTATCCCTTCCGCACATAGCTACCCAGCTATGCCCTTGGCAGAACAACTGGTACACCAGCGGTGCGTCCATCCCGGTCCTCTCGTACTAAGGACAGCTCCTCTCAAATTTCCTACGCCCACGACGGATAGGGACCGAACTGTCTCACGACGTTCTGAACCCAGCTCGCGTACCGCTTTAATGGGCGAACAGCCCAACCCTTGGGACCGACTACAGCCCCAGGATGCGATGAGCCGACATCGAGGTGCCAAACCTCCCCGTCGATGTGGACTCTTGGGGGAGATAAGCCTGTTATCCCCGGGGTAGCTTTTATCCGTTGAGCGATGGCCCTTCCATGCGGAACCACCGGATCACTAAGCCCGACTTTCGTCCCTGCTCGACTTGTAGGTCTCGCAGTCAAGCTCCCTTATGCCTTTGCACTCTACGAATGATTTCCAACCATTCTGAGGGAACCTTTGGGCGCCTCCGTTACACTTTAGGAGGCGACCGCCCCAGTCAAACTGCCCACCTGACACTGTCTCCCGGGTCGATAAGACCCGTAGGTTAGAATTTCAATACAGTCAGGGCGGTATCCCACCAGCGCCTCCACCGAAGCTAGCGCTCCGGTTTCAATGGCTCCCGCCTATCCTGTACAAACTGTACCAAAATTCAATATCAGGCTACAGTAAAGCTCCACGGGGTCTTTCCGTCCTGTCGCGGGTAACCTGCATCTTCACAGGTACTATAATTTCACCGAGTCTCTGGTTGAGACAGTGCCCAAATCGTTACACCTTTCGTGCGGGTCGGAACTTACCCGACAAGGAATTTCGCTACCTTAGGACCGTTATAGTTACGGCCGCCGTTTACTGGGGCTTCAGTTCAGAGCTTCGCTTACGCTAACCCCTCTCCTTAACCTTCCAGCACCGGGCAGGTGTCACCCCCTATACTTCGCCTTACGGCTTCGCAGAGAGCTGTGTTTTTGCTAAACAGTCGCTTGGGCCTATTCACTGCGGCTTTCCGTTAAGAAAGCACCCCTTCTCCCGAAGTTACGGGGTCATTTTGCCGAGTTCCTTAACCAGAGTTCTCTCGCACACCTTAGGATTCTCTCCTCGCCTACCTGTGTCGGTTTGCGGTACAGGCACCTTTTATCTCGCTAGAAGCTTTTCTTGGCAGCGGGGAATCAAAGACTTCGCTCCATAAGGAGCTTCCCCATCACAGCTCAGCCTTTATGATAAGCGGATTTGCCTACTTATCAGCCTAACTGCTTGGACGTGCACAACCAATCGCACGCTTCTTCTATCCTTCTGCGTCCCTCCATTGCTCAAACGATAAAGAGGTGGTACAGGAATATCAACCTGTTGTCCATCGCCTACGCCTGTCGGCCTCGGCTTAGGTCCTGACTAACCCTGAGCGGACGAGCCTTCCTCAGGAAACCTTAGGCATTCGGTGGACGGGATTCTCACCCGTCTTTCGCTACTCATACCGGCATTCTCACTTCTAAGCACTCCACCAGTCCTTACGGTCTGACTTCACTGTCCTTAGAACGCTCCCCTACCACTGATACCATTGGTATCAATCCGCAGCTTCGGTGGTGTATTTAGCCCCGGTACATTTTCGGCGCAGAGTCACTCGACTAGTGAGCTATTACGCACTCTTTAAATGGTGGCTGCTTCTAAGCCAACATCCTAGTTGTCTAAGCAACTCCACATCCTTTTCCACTTAATACACACTTTGGGACCTTAGCTGGCGGTCTGGGCTGTTTCCCTTTTGACTACGGATCTTATCACTCGCAGTCTGACTCCTAAGGATAAGTCATTGGCATTCGGAGTTTGACTGAATTCGGTAATCCGATGAGGACCCCTAGTCCAATCAGTGCTCTACCTCCAAGACTCTTACACTTAAGGCTAGCCCTAAAGCTATTTCGGGGAGAACCAGCTATCTCCAGGTTCGATTGG
>NZ_CP049978.1:545000-750000 GCF_001816185.2 Bacillus sp. RZ2MS9 | reverse complement strand
CCTGAGCCAGGATCAAACTCTCCAATAAAGTTAGTTTATCTAGCATCTAAAATAAAAATTGACGTTTCACGTTGTTTGTTTCGTTCAGTTTTCAAAGAACTTGTCCGCCGCTTCAGAAGCGACTTCATCATATTAACATCTTCATTTTTCGATGTCAACTAAGTTTTAAAATTTCTTTTTTGTCGTTTTCTGCGTTTCCGCATCAGCGACGTTTATTAATATACCATCACACTTTTTAAATAACAAGTGTTTTTTTATAAAAATATAAAAAAATTATCTACCCTACTTTCTTCTATAGAAATAACTATTATCCTCTCTACTAAAAATAGTTATTCTGATTGTATACTACTACACTTCATTCAACCAAATTGAATTTCACAATACCTTCCCAAATTTTCATTCTCTTCTATATTAAGGTTTATAATAATTATCCTTCTATAAAATAACTATACAAATTAGCCGTAAGAAAAAATCCCATCTACATTAAACAGCCACTCGCGCGCATTATCCCCTTCCTTCTCATTCGAAAATTCCCCCCTACAAATTAACAACATTCCAATCCTAATATAAACTTAAGGATATTGTTAGAATTTTTTTACATTTAATTAATGAAAAATATCCATTTTTTGTTATATAGTAAGAAAGGACGCACTCAACTATAAATAAACCAATGGAGGAATTATTTTATGGATAGGTTAACAAAGTTTTCATTAAAAAACCGAGCTGCCATTATCATCATGATCTTTCTCATTTCCATACTCGGTGTTTATTCCGGCTCTAAATTACCTATGGAATTTTTACCAAGTATCGACAATCCGGCAATTACCGTCACAACCTTATCTCAAGGACTCGACGCTGAAACGATGACAAAGGATGTAACTGATCCTCTCGAAAAACAATTTCGCAATTTAGAACACGTCGACACCATTACTTCTTCTACATACGAGGGATTATCACGTATCGACATTGCGTATACATCAAAAGCAAACATGAAAGATGCAGCACGCGAAGTCGAAAAAGCCGTCAATACAATTAAATTACCTAAAGATGTAACCAAGCCCGTAGTTAGTCAATTAAACACTTCTATGATTCCACTCGCTCAAATTACTATCCAGAAACAAAACGGTTTTTCAAAAGCAGATGAAAAACAAATTGAAAAAGAAATCGTACCACAACTCGAAAACATTGATGGTGTTGCCAACGTTATGTTTTTCGGAAAATCCACCTCTGAATTATCTATCGTACTTGATCCGAACCAATTAAAAAACAAAAACGTAACATCACAGCAGGTACTAACTGTTTTACAAGGAAAAGAAACTTCTACTCCAGCTGGGGCAATTACTGTTAATCAGGAAGAATACAACCTCCGCGTCATTGGGGACATAAAAAATGTAAATGACATTAAAAACATCACTGTGGCACCCCAAGTGAAATTGCAAGACATTGCTCAAATTGAAATTAAACAACACTACGATACAATCTCACATATAAACGGAGAAGAAGGCACAGGATTAATCATCATGAAAGAACCGAGTAAAAATGCAGTTGCCATTGGAAAAGAGATTGATAAAAAAGTTAAAGAGATAGATAAGGAATATAAAGATCAATTTTCTATTAAACTTTTGGCTTCAACCCATGAACAAGTTGAAAATGCTGTTACTAGCATGGGAAAAGAAGTAATACTTGGAGCAATTGCTGCAACTCTAATTATCTTAATCTTTTTACGTAACTTCCGAACAACACTCATCGCTGTTGTCAGTATTCCATTATCTATTTTATTAACACTCTTTTTACTACATCAATCTAACATTACGCTTAACATTTTAACCCTCGGTGGTTTAGCTGTTGCGGTTGGACGTCTCGTCGATGATAGTATCGTTGTCATCGAGAATATTTTCCGCCGTTTACAAAAAGATTCTTTCTCTAAAGATATCATTCTCGATGCAACGAAAGAAGTCGCAGTCGCAATTACTTCTTCTACTTTAACAACGGTCGCTGTTTTTTTACCTATCGGCCTCGTAGCGGGAGCAATCGGAAAATTAATGTTACCTATGGTATTAGCAGTTGTATATTCTATACTATCATCCTTAATCGTTGCACTAACAGTTGTTCCACTTATGGCTTTTTTACTACTCAAAAAAACAAAGCATCGAAAGCCAAATTCTTCATCACGATATGTCGCTACATTAAAGTGGGCTCTTTCTCATAAATTCATTATTCTACTTACTGCATTTTTATTATTTGTAGGATCAATTGCAGCTTATATATTACTACCGAAAGCAAACATAAAATCTGAAGACGACACAATGTTATCTATTAACATGACATTTCCAGCCGATTATAATGCTGAATCTCAAAAACAAAAAGCATTTGATTTTGAAAAGAAATTACTTTCTAATTCAGATATAACAGACGTTATTTTACGAATGGGATCTAGCGCAGAAGATGCACAATGGGGGCAAACAACTAAAAATAACCTCGCTAGTATATTCGTAGTCTTTAAAAAAGGTTCTGATATTGATCAATATATTAAAGAGTTAAAAAAGGAAAATAAAACTTTTGAGCCTGCTGAACTTGATTATATAAAAACAAGTTATTCAAGCTCTGGCGGCGGCAATAACTTACAATTTAACGTAACAGCTACTAACGAAGCGGATTTAAAAGAGGCGGCTACTATCGTTGAAACAAAACTAAAAAGCATGGATGATCTTTCTAAAGTAAAAACAAATTTAGAAGACTCTAAAAAAGAATGGCAAATTCATATTGATCAAACAAAGGCTGAACAACTAGGTTTAACACCAGAAATAGCTGCGCAACAAGTAGCATTCCTTATGAAGAAATCACCTATTGGCGAAATTACAATTAATAACGAAAAAGCTACTATTATGATAGAACACAAAAAAGAAAACATTAATAAACAAGAAGATATTTTAAATACAAACATACTATCACCTATTAATGGACCAATACCTTTAAAAGACATCGCAACTATTTCAGAAAAACAAACGCAAACAGAAATTTTCCATAAAGACGGAAAAGAAACAATCCAAATTACAGCCGAAGCTTCAAATGAAGATTTGAGTAAAGTAAACACAGCAGTAAATAAAGCGATGACTGACTTAGATTTACCTAGTGGTGCAAAAGTAAATATCGCAGGAGCTACTGAATCTATGCAAGAGAATTTTACAGATTTATTCAAAATTATGGGGATTGCAATCGGGATTGTATATTTAATTATGGTTATCACCTTCGGGCAAGCGCGTGCTCCTTTTGCAATCCTATTCTCCTTACCGTTAGCTGCTGTCGGTGGTATTTTAGGATTAATCATTTCACGAACACCTGTTGATGTAAATTCCTTGATCGGCGCATTAATGTTAATCGGGATTGTTGTTACAAACGCTATTGTATTAATAGAAAGAGTCCAACAAAATCGGGAACACGGAATGGAAACTAGAGAAGCCTTACTTGAAGCAGGTTCTACTAGACTACGCCCAATTATTATGACAGCTATTACAACAATCGTTGCTATGCTCCCACTCCTATTTGGCCAATCCCAAGCAGGAAGTATGGTATCAAAAAGTTTAGCCGTCGTCGTCATCGGCGGTTTGGCAGTCTCAACTGCTCTTACATTAGTAGTCGTTCCAGTTATGTATGAACTATTAGATAAAATCGGGAGAAAAAGACGCTCCCGTAGGAAAATAAGCACTTCTACAGAAACACCTGATATTTAAAAACAAAAGGCGTTACCTTCACAAATGAAGATAACGCCTTCTCTCTATTTATTCATAAAATCCATCATTTTTTCCACATATTGCTCTATAGGTTTACTAGAATCCACAATCCAAATTACATCTGTTCTTCTTTATAATTAATCACAAATTCAACAATCATTACATCCATTCCTTCTATATTAAAATACAAAAGAACCCCCTACCTATAAATAGAGAGTTCTTCTTTATAATTTATGCCGCTTTTACCTTTTTCGTTGTTTTACTTTTTCTTTTCGTTCCTGTAAAGCGCTTGTGTAATATAGATGCTATCAAGCGTGAAATAACATTGAATAGTAATACCATAATAATTAATACAGCTGCAGATTTTGTCGCAATCAACTTCGCATCTGGAATAACTCCTTCAGAATTTAATTTCCAAATGTGAACCGCTAATGTTTCAGCTGGTCTAAACGGATTTAAAGGATGCGCAGGACTTGATAAATCCGCTGCTGAATTTAAAATCGGGGATGTTAAACCCGCTGTGTAAATTAATGCTGCCGCTTCCCCAAATATACGACCCGCCGCTAAAATAATCCCTGTAATAATTTGTGGTAATGACGATGGGATAATAATACGAGCGATTGTTTGCCACTTCGTTGCACCTAATCCAAGACTTGCCTCTTTTACATTATGAGGAACTTCTGAAATCGCATTTTCACAAACACGCGTTAAACCTGGTAAATTTAAAATAGTTAAAGCAAGAGCACCACCCATTACTGTGTATCCCCAACCTGTCATTGTAACGAACACTAACAAACCAAATAAACCAACAACAATAGAAGGTAAAGACGCCATCGTCTCTATACATAGACGAACAAAATTTAAAAAACGTCCTTGTTTTGCGTACTCTGCTAAATATATTCCAGCACCTAATCCAAGAGGAATAGATATAATAAGCGTTATAACAAGCATGTAGAAGGAATTGAATAACTGCGGACCAATCCCACCACCAGCTCTTGTATTGCTTGGTTCTCCAAACAAGAAATTAGGATCCCAAAATCCCCATCCCTTTTGTAAAATTTCAAATACTAAGAACACTAGCAAAGCTACAACTAAAGCTGCAACCGCATAAAAGATACCTGTCCAAACTTTATTTACCGTTCTTGCATTCATTATTATCGCTCACCTCTTTGCCCAATCGCTCGAATTACTAAAATAAACAGGAATGAAATAACAAGTAAAATCATCGCTAAAGTCCATAGCGCATTGTTCCAAGCAGTTCCGTTCAATGTATTCGTCATGTCCATTGTTAAAATACCAGTTAACGTCGCTGTCGGACTATATATTCCTTCTGGTAATTTAATCGTATTCCCGATTACCATTTGAACCGCTAGCGCTTCACCAAAAGCACGCGCTAAACCTAAAACAACACCTGTTAAAATCCCTTTCTTCGCAGCAGGAACAATTACTCGGCTAATCGCTTGCCATTTCGTTGATCCTAGACCATAAGAAGCTTCTAAATAATCAAATGGAACAGAACGTATTGCATCAGAAGCGATACTAGCAATAGTAGGTAAAATCATAATACTTAATACAACAATACCTGCAATTAAGCTAAAGCCTACTCCCCCAAACGAATCACGTAATAGTGGTACTAAAATCGTAACACCTAATAATCCGTATACAACCGAAGGAATACCAACTAACAATTCTAGAACAGGCTTCAATACTTTATTTCCAAACTTTGGCGAAATTAAATTCATGAATATAGCAAGAGCTATAGCAATTGGTGCACTAATAATAACCGCGCCTAACGAAACCACCGTTGAACCTACAATGAAAATTAAAGCCCCGAAGGATCCTTGATCAGCATTTGGATTCCATTTTGTCGATGTTAACATCTCAGTAAATGAGATACCACTTTGTGTAAAAGATTGAATACCTTTCCCACAAATAAACGCAATAATAGCTAATGTAATTAAAACAATAAAAATACCACAAAACGTAACAAGTGATCTTCCTATATATTCACTTTTTACGTAATTAATTTGTTTTTTCCCCTTCATCACAGGACAGACCCCACTTCACAGATTGAAATGAACAGGACTGGCCTTGCAGCCAGCCCCATAAAATTTTATTACTTATTTAATTTAGACATTGGAATGTAGCCCATATCTTCTACTTGCTTTTCAAAATCTTTACCTTTTACATAATCGATGTAAGCTTTCGTCGCTTCCTTCGCTTCACCTTTTGTTACCATATATTCGTAAGACCAGAATGGATATTTACCAGACGCAATGTTTTCAACTTTCGGTTCAGCACCATCAATTTTCACTGTTTGTAGTGCGCCTTTTTTCTCGCCGACCATGTAAGACATTGCTAAATAACTCACCGAACCAGGAGTAGAGTTAATCGCTTGCTCTACTGCACCGTTAGAATCTTGTGTTGTACCAGTTCCATCATTAATTTTCGCGTCTTTCATAATCGTTTTTTCAAATGTAGCACGTGTACCAGATGAAGCCGGACGATTAATTACATTGATTTTTTCATCTTTTCCGCCTACTTCTTTCCAGTTTGTTACTTTTCCAGTGAAGATATCTTGTACTTGTTGCATTGTTAAGTTATCAACTTTTACATCTTTATTTACGACAAGAGCGAATGCAATACCCGCTACCTTGTTATCTACTAATTCTTTCGCCTTTTCAGCATCTTTTATTTTATCTCCGGACGGAACATCCGAATTACCAATTTGCACTGCACCAGATGCTACTTGGTTAATCCCAGTTCCACTACCGCCACCTTGAACTTGAATAGAAACTTTTGAATTTTTCTCCATGAATTTCTTTCCAGCTTCCTCCGCAAGAGGTAGAAGAGCTGTAGAACCAGCCGCTGCAATCGTACCTGATAATTCTTGTTTTGTATTATCGCTTCCTTTAGCAGTTTCTTTACTAGTTGTATCTTCTGCTTTCCCACAACCAACTAATGCTCCTGCTACCACTAAAGCTGCTAAAGAAAATTTAATACCTTTTTTCATAACCATGTCTTGTACCCCCATTTGGATTATCACTTTTCGAATTCATTTTCTTTCGAACACAAATTCATTGTAGGACAACAATATTATGTGAGTGTTAAGCAATTTTTAATTTTAAGTAAATGACGATAATAATCCTTAAAAGCTAGAAATCCCAACATTTATAGTTAAATAACCCAACAAAAACCACACTAACTACGCTGCAATGTAAATATATTCTTAACAATGTAAATTCAATGTAAATGTTTTTCTCTCTTTTTCCCTTTTCGTTAAAGTTACATTTACAATTCCGCTGTATTTTGTAATTTTTACACACCTAATTTATGCACATTAAAAATAATTTCAGTAATATTTTTTAGTACAACTAAATAAATTGGAACAATTCTAAAAATAAATGAATATTTTTAAAGTACTAATTGACAACATAATCCAATGTAGTCTACTATATTACTAACAAAAAGTTTACCTTAGGAAACTTTTTAAACTCAAACTAAAAATATAGAGATGAGGTAACTTTTATGGTATCGGCTAATATAAAACCACTTTCCGAATTTAAAATAGGAGAGTTTGTACAAATTGAGAAGATACAATTAGAAGGAACTATGAAACGACGCTTATTAGATTTGGGATTTATCCCGGGGGCGACGATTAAAGTATTGCAACGCAGTCCACTTGGAGATCCGGTCGCTTATCAAGTGAGCAACACAACTATTGCACTGCGTAAAGAAGAAAGCTCCCTTATTTTCGGGGTATTAATAGGAGATGATTTCAGATGAGCAAACATCGTATCGCTTTAGCTGGTAACCCGAATACAGGGAAAAGTACATTATTTAATACTTTAACAGGCTTAAAACAACATACTGGAAACTGGACGGGAAAAACTGTTTTAAAAGCTGAAGGAGAATATGAACATAACGGAAGTAATTATACATTAATAGATTTACCGGGAACTTACTCACTATACTCAAATTCCGCAGACGAAGAAGTAGCGAGGGATTATATTATATTTGAAAAACCAGAAGTAACTGTAGTTGTTATAGACGCAACTGCTATGGAAAGAAATTTAAATTTAGCACTCCAGGTGATGGAGATGACAAATAATGTAGTCATTTGCATTAACTTAATTGATGAAGCCGAGAAAAAAGGGATTGTTATCGATGAAAAGAAATTAGCAAAATCACTTGGTGTACCTGTCGTTAAAATTTCAGCACGTAACCGAGTAGGTATTGGTCATTTGCTAAATGTTATTGCAAGAGTAGCAAATAAAAAACTAATTCCAACACCAATTAAAATTACTTACAGCGAAAAAATTGAAAATATGATTCAGGAATTAGAACCACAAATTTATAAAGTGTTCGGTGATACGTATCCAGCACGTTGGATTGCGTTACGTATATTAGATGGAGATAAAAATTTCTTAACTACACTTCAAAAACACCATAATGAACCACTTGTAAGGGAGGTCGTAATTAATGGAATCTCACTCAGCCAGTAAAGGTCTTCCATTAGACTATATTATTCAACATGCACAAACACTTTCAAAAGAAGATATACGAGATGATATAGTCGGAGATATTTACCGAACATCTGCAAGCATATGTAAAGAATCTGTCCAATATACAAATACTGATAAATTATATCGTTCCGAAAAACTAGATAAAATTTTCACATCTCCAATCTGGGGATTCCCAATTATGCTCGGTATTTTATCTATTATTTTTTATCTTACAATTGCAGGCGCTAACGTACCATCTGATATGATTGCCGAATTCTTCGGATGGGCCGAAGGATATTTAACATCTTGGTTCCAAGCAGCGCATGCACCTGAATGGTTACATGGCATTTTAATACTTGGTTTGTTCCGTGGTATCGGTGCTGTTATTAGCGTTATGTTACCACCTATGGCAATCTTTTTCCCTATGTTCGCGCTATTAGAAAACTACGGATACTTACCACGTGTCGCGTTTAATATGGACCGCTTATTCAAACGATCCGGCGCACACGGGAAACAATCTTTAACAATGGCAATGGGATTTGGTTGTAATGCAGCAGCCATTATGTCAACACGTATCATTGAATCACCACGTGAACGTATGCTAGCAATTTTAACGAACAACTTCGTTCCTTGTAACGGTCGCTGGCCTATGTTAATTTTAATGGCTTCACTATTTATGGCTGCTGGTTATACAGGCAGTATGCAAACATTGGTTACTGCTGGCGTTGTAGTTGGAATGGTTGTAATTGGTGTTATTATGACATTAACTGTTTCTTGGGTACTATCAAAGACAGCCTTAAAAGGGATTCCAACTCACTACACACTTGAGTTACCTCCGTACCGCAAGCCAAAAGTTTGGAATACCATTGTTCGCGCAACACTCGATAAATCAATCTATGTTTTAAAACGAGCTATAGTTGTTGCTGCCCCTGCGGCTGCATTAACTTGGTTACTTGCTAACATTTTTATCGGTGACACAAGCTTACTTATGTATTTTGTAAACTTCCTAGATCCATTTGCTAAAATGTTAGGACTTGACGGGTTTATTCTAGCTGCATTCATTCTTGGACTACCCGCTAATGAAATTGTAATCCCAATTTTATTAATGTCTTACTTATCAACTGGGGCTTTAACTGAAATAGATGATTTTAATCAAATTAAAAATCTATTCCTAGAAAATGGTTGGACTTGGTTAACAGCGTTAAACACAATGTTGTTCTCACTTCTTCATTTCCCGTGCGGAACAACACTTGTTAATATATACAAAGAAACAAAAAGTGCAAAATGGACATTCTTATCGTTTGCAATCCCTACCGTTATCGCCATTGTTGTTACATTCCTCTCTACACAATTGGTACATTGGTTAGGGCTTGTATAAAGCAAAGCATACATAGAAGGTATCCCCCTTCACATATGCTTTGCACGAAAGAAACCTGAAATTATTCAGGTTTCTTTTTTTGCACATCAGTATTCCACGGCTGTGCTCCATACGTTGTGAGTTTTTTATGAATAAAATATATAGTTCCTGGAAGAACTGCCATTAATACCGTGCAACTAATTCCTAATCCAGTAAACAACTTTCATCACCTTATTTCACTCTTTTCGGTAAAGCTGAACCTGAATGTTCAATTGTTGGATGAACATGAACAGTAATTTCAGCATTACTAAAGTAATTTTCGCCTTGATCCCAATTCTTACTTATTTTTGTCCACTCTTTATAATTATGTCGCTTATACACTTCCCCTAACTCTAATACATCTACCTTATATTTTTTTTGAACAAGCTTAATCGATTTTTGAATACGCTCCTCCATTTCTTCCGATATATCCTTCTCTAAACGCTTTTCATTCAAAACCTTTTTATGATCACTGAAATGCAACTCAGCCAATGTGCCTTCCAGAGATAAATGAATATCAAACTTTGGTTTTGTAGCATTCGTTGTGGATACTTTAATTTTTCGACGTAACTTATGAATTTCATATGTAATAAGTTGATTCTTTTTACGGATGGTAAAAAAACCTCCAATTTTTTTGCCTATTATATAATTCATCCCTAATGTTTCTTCCCCACTCAAATTGCCTACACATTTATTATCCTTTCCACGAAACAATGCTGCACCGTTCATTTGTACCCCTTGTTTTGTCAGTTCAAGAATAGGTAATACAAAACTGCGGTTAGAGATCATCTTCTCCTGTACCTCCCCAATTCTTGCAGCCTCAATCATTTGGGCATTTTTCGGAGGGTGTTCAGCTAACATATCAATATACTGCGCCGGTAAATTTTCAGGCTTGGCACTTTGTTTTAAAATAGCTTCTGCATTTTTCTTAGAAACGAACAAACGAATATTTCTTCTCATTTCATGATCGCGAATATATACATCTAACGTATTTTGTAAAATGTATGGATGTGAAAGTAATTCTTCAGAGAAAATAATCACTTGTATATGAGGGAAAAATAATGTACGGCTAATTTTTTTAGCGATTATTCTTATTTGTTCAAATACACTATCTGCTTTTGCACTAACATTAATATAATTTTCGCTATCCCCACCCCCTTGTCCACCCTGTTGAGACAATTTACTGGGGAGTACCATCTGATAGGTCCCTTTCATAATTGGATTCGCTTTCTTCTCCTTCACGATATCGTAAGCCGCTCCTACTACAAATCCTCTTTCTTCTATCTCTTCTAACTCAGAACACCCACTCATAAATCCAGTTAAAGCCATAACCATTATAATTTTAAGAAGGTGTTTCATTTCCACCATTCCTTCTTTTTATTTTATATACAATTAAAACGAGCAAAGGTGCTAACACAACACACCCCATATCTATCCAAGCTAAATAAGTCCCATAACTTGATAAAGCATTCAAACTACTAGGTATCATATTCGCCATAAAAATAATTGGGGCACTTACGAAAATAAAAATATGTTTCTTCACTTTCGGAAACATAGCACAAAACAATAAAGATGCGACATCATAGTACATTGCTGTCGTGTTATAAATAGTAATAATCCAAGTCGTAAAAAAAATCGCATCAAACCTTTCTAAAAATCCTCCACCAATTTCAATTTCTTTCCCTAATTCAATTGTTGGATATGTCAATCCACGTGTTGTCATATACGTAAAAACACTAATACAAGTTACATAAATTAAAATGTATGACAGCACGTTTACCATCACCGCTTTCGCGACTGCCATCGGCGCTTTTTTCGCTGTCTTATCATTCAGCAACACCGCATAAAATAAAGCTACTTCAAATCCAATAAACGTAAAAATAGAATTTTTAACTCCAACAGCATATTGATTTACTTTCGTTTGAAAAGCTGGTAGTAAATTATTTATTTCCATTAAATTTATATTCAATAAAGAAAGAAGTACTATCGCAATTAAAACAATAGGTAAGAATAAAACATTTAACCTTAATAAGGCTGCTCTTGATCCTGCTATTCCATAAATAACAACTAATAAGAAGAAGAAAGACAGTAGTTGTATTGGTGTATCACTAAATAAATACGTTTGAGAAATAACTGAAATCATTCGCGATTCATATGCTGTCAAAGCAGCAAACGTTAATACTAAAATACAACTAATTGTGTATGCAACAGGCTTCGTCAAATGCGCACTCGTATATTGAACAAAATTTTGTTTTGGAAATAAGATAGCCACTCTCGTCACAAACCAGCCTAAAACTGCGCAAATCAATCCACCCAAAAGCAAGATAATCCAACCGTCCGAAAATAAAGTTTGGTTAGCGATATCTCTCGGCATAGACAATGCCCCTATACCAATAATGGTCGATGATACCGCAAACCCAATTTCCCGAGATCCAATCTCTTCATCGCCATACTCAAATGGTTTCACTTATTTTCGCTCCTTTGGACGTATTGTAGAATCTTTTGTTTGTAAGTACTCTGGTCTATCTTTCAACATCGATTTTGGCATGCGAATAAATTCTTCTTTCCAATCTTTATAAAATGCAGGAGCAATGGGAGTTGTATACGGTATACCAACACTTGTTAAATTTGTAATATGAATAGCAAGTGCAATCAGAGCTAGAATGATCCCATACAGTCCAAAAGCCGTTGCAGCTAATACAAAGACGAAAAGTAAAATTCGGAACGTAATCGTAATACTATATACAGGAAGCGAGAACGTAGCAATCGCAGTAACTGCAATAATAATAACTAAAAACGGATTTACAATCCCTGCATTTACCGCAGCTTCTCCAATTACAAGACCTCCTACAATCCCTATCGTTTGTCCCATTGGTTTGGGCAATCGGATTCCAGCTTCTCGTATTAATTCCATAGTCAAGGCCATCATTAACGTTTCAATATATGCTGGAAACGGAACACCTTCCCTCGCACCTGCAATTGAATAAGCCAGTTTAGAAGGAATAAGTCCTTGATGATAAGATACAAGTGCTACATACATAGCTGGTAACAAAACCGCGATTATACCTGAACCCATACGTAAAAATCTTAGTAACGTTCCAATCACCCAGCGCTCGTAATGATCTTCTACAGATTGAAAAATATCAACAAACACAAGCGGTGCAATAAGAGCAAACGGAGATCCGTCTACTAAAATGGCCGCTTTTCCCTTCGCTAATGACGCTATAATATTATCTGGCCTCTCTGTATTCAAAAACTGTGGAAATGGAGATAAATTATTATCCTGAATTAATTGTTCAATCGTACCTGTTTCCAAAATAACATCTGTCACTATTGATTGAAGACGGCGATCTAACTCTTTTACAATGTGAGGATTAATAATATCTTCTATATATACTAGGGTTACTTCTTTCTGCGATCGCTTCCCCATAATATAAGATTGGAACCTCAACTTTGGATCGCGTAAACTGCGTCGGATTAACATTTTATTCACATTAATATCTTCATTTAATCCAACTCTTGGTCCGCGTATTAAATCTTCTGTCACTGGTGGCTCTAAACTTCTCTTCTCCCAAGCCCTACTATTAATAACGATAGCAGTTTGAATATTATCAATTAATATAACTGTATCTCCCGCTAAAATCGCATTTATAATATCCGGAAACGTTGTCTTCTTACCCACTTCCGCAATAGAAATAAAACGATCCAATAACGTCTGAACGACAGCCGCTTCATTTTGCACTTCTTCATATTGAAGAGTACGAACTACATATTTATAAACATTATCCTTGTCTGTTAACCCACATAAAAACACAACCGCACAACGTGTAAAACTCCCAGCAAGAACAACTTCTCTAATTGTTAAATCATTAGGTGAACCTAACTCATCCCTAATTTCTTTCATAACTTCAAATAAGTTACCTTCAAGCTCTAACAATTTCCCCACCTAACTTCCTTTTCAACAAGTTTTTAGTTAGATTCCGCTAATTGAAGAAAATATATACAAAAAAGAGCTATCTCTTTTCAAAGATAGCTCTAATAAAGTAAAACTTTAATCAGCCCTCACCAATCGGACTTTTACAGGCAGCAGGGCCCCTACCTAACTTCTTTGCTTCCGCTGAATTTTGAGTTGAGGGTCTTACTGCCCGTTAATGCGGGATAAACGAATTACTTTTCTACTATTATATTGTTTTTCTTTATAGATACACTTTTTGTAAATCCACTAACTACAAACATCACAATCATATTAATTAACAATGCGACTATGCCTACATTCAAATCTTTTATATACTGCGGGAAACTCGGAAACATTGTGGCTATAGTTGAACCAGATAAGGTAATATATGCGACCACTAACAGCCCAACTCCTATTCCTGCAATCGCTCCTTGCTTCGTAATAATTTGGCGTGGAAACAAGCTACATACAAGTGCAGGGAAAAGTTGTGTAACAATACTGTATCCCATTAATAGAAGCGCTCCTATCGTTTCTCCTCCTTTAAATGTAAATAAAACTGCCACGAGCGTTACTACAGGCACAAATAATTTTGCCATCTTAGCAACTTGTCTATCTGAAGCAGATGGAACTATCGTTCGATAAATATTTTTCGCTAACAGTGTAGAAGCCGCCATAACAAGCATCGAACCCGGAACCAATGCCGTTAATACTCCCGCACTACCAATAATTCCAATAAACCAAGGATCAAAAGTTTGTAAAGCAAGACGGAATAACGAAAGATCTACATCCGCTCCCTTTAACCCAGGAACTTGCAATATAGCAGCAAATCCTGCAAAAAATACGAAAAGTAAAACTAAAGAATACAATGGCATAATTGCTGCATTTTTACGAAATACTTTTTCATTTTTTGCAGAAAAAGCAGAAGCAAATGTATGAGGCCACATATAAAAACCGAGGGCCGTTAATATAATAGTAGAAACAAACCAAGAAATACTCATTCCTTCTTCAGGTAAAGATAAAAATCCCGGTTTCGCTGCCTCTACAGCCTCAAACATCGGCTGAAATCCTCCATAATAATGATACGGTAAATATATACCTAAAAACATAACGATAAACAGTATCATAATATCCTTCAAAGCAGCCGTCCAAGCCGAACCATGTATACCTGAAACCATTACATATATAGTTATAACAATAGCACCAATCCAAACCGCAACAACAGGTGACACCCTTCCGTAAGAAGCTTCTGAAACGATAATTCCCAGTCCTTTTAACTGTAAAACAAGATATGGGATGATGGAAACAACACCAACAATTGAAACAATAATCCCAAGCGCTTTACTTCTATATTTCTTCGCAAAAAAATCCGACTGTGAAACAAGGTTATGCTCTTTCGCATACTTCCAAATCGGTGGCAATAAAAAATACGATAAAAGATAAGCTAAAGCGCCATAGCCTAAAATATAAAAGGTAGGTGCTCCTTTACTATACGCCCAGCCACTTCCTCCCAAAAATGTAAACGTCGTATAAATTTCACCTGCCATAAGGAGAAAAACAAAAATAGTGCCAAACCCTCTTCCCCCAACTGACCATTGCTCTAAATTCATATCTTTTCCATGTTGTGCCCGAATCCCTAAAAATAGTGCGAGAAACAAAAATAAAATAATGATAAGTAATGCAGTCATTTTACATCCTCCTTATTAGCAGGATCAAACACGTACACAAGCCCCATACAAAAAGATGTAATAAACACTGATAATAATACCCAAAATAATAAAAATGGCATCCCTAATACGTAAGGAGTAACTGAATTCGCAAATATTGGCCCAACTACTAAACAAAGAACTGGGATAAGCGCTAGAATGTGTATTTTCTTCATCTCATTCTCCTTTACTTATAAAGTTCATAATGGCTGATACAAAGACTTCCACTCCAATCGGTAATGCATCTTCGTCAATCGTAAAACGAGGGTGATGGTGAGGATATATAATACCTTTCTCTTTATTTCCCGCTCCGATAAAAAAGAATGTCCCCGGTGCCTTTTGTAAAAACGCTGAAAAATCTTCTCCAGCCATCGTCGGCTGTAAACGAACAACTCTATCCCTTCCATAAAGTTGTAATGCCGTTTGTTCAATAAGCTCTGTAGCTTCATAGTCATTTACAACTGGTCGATACCCATATTCATATGAAAATGTATATTTCGCTCCGTAAGATTCCGTAATATGCTTCACAATCCGCTCAATCTTCTTCTCTGTTTCACCTCGTAATTCATGTCTTAAACTTCTCACTGTCCCTTCAATCTCGGCTTGCTCTGGTATTACATTATGAGTTGTCCCCGCATGAAATTGCGTAACAGATATTACGAGAGAATCTAATGGATTCGTGAGGCGAGATACAATTTGCTGAAGTTGCGAAACGACTTGTGTTCCAATTGCAATACTATCCACCGTTTCATGAGGGATTCCAGCATGTCCACCTTTTCCCTCTATCTTAATTTTAAAAACATCCGGTGCAGCCATTGCAGGACCATAAATAACACCTATTTTCCCAACCTCTAATGACGCCCAAAGGTGAGCACCAATAATATAATCCACACCTTCCATTACACCTGCAGCAACCATCTCCTCTGCACCACCAGGAAAATTCTCTTCAGCATGTTGGAATAGAAAACGAATCTCTCCTTTAATCTTCTCTCTTTCTTCTACTAACTTATGTACAACCCCAAGTAATATCGCTATATGTCCATCATGACCACATGCATGCATTACACCTTTATATATAGAAATAAAATCAAACTCATTTTCTTCATGAATAGGAAGAGCATCCATATCGGCTCGAATCGCAACTGTTTTGCCCGGATGTTTACCTACTAACTTTGCCATCACACTATATTTAGTCGGCCGTGACACTTCTAAATATGGGAATTTCCGAAGTATATCGAACACAAACTGCGATGTTTTCTCTTCTTGAAAAGATAACTCTGGATACTTATGAAAATGCCTTCTCCACTCAACCAACTGATTTTTTGACAAAACAAGTTCCTTTGCAACATCCATTTCTCTTCTCCCCTTCTTCACCAAGTTAAATGTTATTATAACGTGAATTGTTAACTTTTAAAAGAATCTTCTGAATTTTCAGTGATGATAAACTAAAAAGAAAAAGCCATCCAAAAGATGACTTTTTCATTATTATAAAATAGTAATTGCTTGTTTTCCCATTTGCTCCCAAGCTTTCTCAAATTCTGCTCGCGGAACAGCCAAGCGCGGATTATTTTTAAGAGGATCATTTACATATACAAAGTTTTGATCATATCCAATTACTACTGCACTATGCTCATAATATGTAATTTTCACTTCGCCTGAACTCGTATTCCATGTTTCAAAACTACTTTCAGCTAGCGGCTTAAACGTCGTATTAATAATGACCCATACCGGAGAACCAGAACTAATTACTTTATACATATCTTGCATGTCTCTACCTGTTAAATTAATTACTTTTTCAGGAACATATTTTTCTGCTAAATCAAAGATTGGTTTATTGTATACACCATATCCAGGCTCTGCCTTTGTATAAATATTTCCCACAAATCCCTCGTAAGGATTTCCACGCAAACCATTTTGTTCAAATGGAACACGATGAATTTCGCTAGCAAGTTGCATCTTATCTACTTGTACACCTTTATATTGCAGCAACATAGCTAAACTTGTCACTTCACATCCTCGAGGTAATTCTGGTAATTGTTTAATAAACGGAACATCTTCAATCATAGCTGCTTCTTTCATTTCAGATAGAAACTCTAAGCGTAGAACTTGCGCCTTTTGCATGATTTTATCTTTTCCTATAAAAAATGCAGCAGCAAGTATAATCCCAAAAACAAAAAGATATTTTAACTTTTTCATTATAAACAAAACTCCATTAATTATTATTTTACAGACACAACTCTTATCATTGTACCCTTCTTCTTACTAGTTTGCTAGAAAGATCATGTGAATTATCGCTCATAGAATTAATTATAAAAATTCTAATTATTTTTAATAAAAAGAAAAATAAATATACATTTACAGAATATTTTGCTAAAATCAAAATTGTTAACATAGTGAAGATATCACCATGTTAACAAACATTCTTAGAGTATTTAGTCATAGTTCGTTTTTTACATACTCCATTCATTTCATAGCAAATAAACCGAGTGTGTTTTGCATCCCCCACTAATGATTAAAAACTCAGAATAAAACGAAGTTTACACATTCAAAAAAATACGGGGTGAGGGGCATATGAATCAACAAATTGAACAAACAGATTTAAAACGAACAATGAAAAGTAGACACCTATTTATGATTGCACTCGGCGGTGTTATCGGAACCGGGCTATTTATGGGATCTGGTCAAATCGTCCATAATGCCGGACCTGGTGGTGCTATTCTTGCATTTTTAGTCGGTGGATTTGTTATGTATTTAACGATGTTATGTCTTGGTGAATTATCCGTTGCTATGCCAGAAGCAGGTTCATTCCAAAGTTATGCAAGCAAATTCATTTCACCTGGTTTTGGATTTGTTGTCGGTTGGATGTATTGGTTAAATTGGGCTGTTACAGTTGGCGTAGAGTTAACAACTGTAAGTATTTTAATGAAACGCTGGTTTCCAGACGTTTCTTCCTGGATTTGGTGCGTTACATTTGCAGCAGCACTCTTCCTCGTAAACGCTTTATCAGCAAAAGCATATGCAGAAGCAGAGTTTTGGTTCGCAAGTGTAAAAGTCGCGACAATTGTCATTTTCATCGTGCTTGGTGGCGCTGTTATGTTCGGTCTACTAGACTTTAATGGAAAGCCAGCTCCAATGCTTCATAATTTCACTGAAAATGGCGGGCTATTTCCAAACGGTGCATTAGCTGTTCTTCTTACGATGATTACAGTAAATTACTCCTTCCAAGGAACAGAATTAATTGGAATCGCTTCAGGAGAAAGTGAAAATCCTGAAAAAACAATTCCAAAAGCAATAAAAAATACAATTTGGCGAACTCTCTTCTTCTTCGTCTTAGCGATATCAGTTGTTGTAGGTTTACTCCCATGGCAAGAGGCTAATCTAGTTGAAAGTCCCTTTGTACTTGTATTTGATGTAGCCGGTGTCCCATATGCAGCAGATATTATGAACTTTGTTATTATTACAGCTGTATTATCCGTTGCTAACTCTGGTCTATATGCAAATTCTCGTATGCTGTGGGCGATGGCAAAACAAGGAATGGCAAGCCCAGCATTTACGAAATTAACTAAAAAAGGTGTACCGCTAAATGCATTAATTTTCAGCCTAATTTTCGCTAGCCTGTCCTTACTAACAAGTGTATTTGCGGCAGATACTGTCTTTCTAGTTTTAACATCTATTGCAGCAATGGCTGCCGTTGTCGTTTGGATGTCAATCGCCGCTTCACAGTTTTTCTTCCGTAGAAATTTCGTGAAAAATGGTGGCGACATAAATGATTTAAAATATCGTACACCGCTCTATCCACTCGTTCCAATCGTAGCGTTCTCGCTCAATTTCATTACATTTGTTAGTTTGGCTTTCATTCCAGATCAAAGAATTGCTCTTTATTGCGGCATTCCATTTATGATTATTTGTTACATTTTATACCAAGTTAAATATAAAAAAATTGTCACACTTGAACAGCCACGAACTGTCACACAAGAAATAAACTAAATATAAAAAATATTCAGCTATCTTTCTTATCATAAGATAGCTTTTTTCTATTTCTTGGATATCCTGGTATAACTTTATTTATCTTAAAATTTTCACAATCACGTTTTTCTCTGGAAAATAGTTTACAATGTAATCAAGTTACAAATGATATTCACCTTAAAAAGTGTGCATTTGTGTCTATTTTTTAACAATATATCAAAAACTATTGCCTTCTATAAATTAATAGGTTTATATTGTTTTATTGGCATAGTTTCAATCCAAGGAGAAAGGAGATTTTCAATCGTGCAACTAAAGAAAGCGTTTTGGAAGTTGGCTTCGCTTCTTCCGTTATCATTACTTCTGTTCCTCGGTGGCTGTGATAAAAAACTCGCAGTATTAAATCCGCAAGGACCTGTTGCAAAAGCACAGTATGATTTAATTGTTTGGTCATTCTTGCTTATGTCATTAATTATCGCAATTGTATTCATCTTGTTTACAGTCATCTTGATTCGTTATCGTGAAAAACCAGAGAATATGGACTATGAGCCACCTGAACAACACGGTAACACATTATTAGAAATCATT
Source organism: Bacillus sp. RZ2MS9 (assembly GCF_001816185.2). Taxonomy (NCBI): domain Bacteria; kingdom Bacillati; phylum Bacillota; class Bacilli; order Caryophanales; family Bacillaceae; genus Bacillus; species Bacillus sp. RZ2MS9. Next base: position 730,159 of record NZ_CP049978.1, on the reverse strand, counting down.
TGGACGCTTGTTCCTGTTATTATCGTTATCGCATTATCGATTCCAACAGTAAAAGCAACTTATGCTTCGGAAGAGGTTCCGAAAGAGTCCGAACATATTAAACCAGTGGAGATTTATGTTACATCTGCAAACTGGAAATGGTTATTCAGTTACCCAGAGGAAAAAATTGAAACCGTTAACTATTTAAACATCCCAGCTGGTGTACCAATTCAATTCAAACTGACTTCTGTCGGCCCAATGAATGCTTTCTGGGTACCAGAACTTGGTGGTATGAAGTACACAATGGATGGCATGATTATGGACCTTTATTTACAAGCTGATAAGCCAGGTTCTTACCTAGGCCGTAGCGCGAACTTCTCTGGTGAAGGATTCACTCACATGGAGTTCGAAGTTGAAGCAAAAACTAAAGAGAAATATGACAAGTGGGTTAAAGAAGTACAAGAAACTGCTCCTAAACTAACAGAAGCTAAGTACAACGAAATTGTTAAACCTGGTGTAGTTGGTCGTATGACATTCTCTAGTCACCACTTAAGTTATGTAGATCCAAAATCACTTGAATATTGTGATTACAACTACTACAAAAACAAAAAATAATAGCTATAATTCCAACAGATTGGAGTGAACACAGTGAAGCTTGATGAATTCTTTGTCACAGGTGATCCGATTATTTACGGTGCAGACGCTTCTATCGTTCTTGTGACATTAGCAATCATTTTCGTACTAACAAAGTATAAAAAATGGAAATGGCTTTGGGACGAATGGTTAACAACTGTTGACCATAAAAAAATCGGAGCTATGTATATTATTTCTGCGGTTATCATGTTATTCCGTGGTGGTATGGATGGTTTAATGATCCGTGCACAATTAACATTCCCAGAAACAACTTATTTAAACGCTGAACACTATAACGGGATCTTTACAACACATGGTACAGTAATGATTCTTTTCATGGCAATGCCATTCGTTATGGGATTAATGAACCTTGTAGTACCATTACAAATTGGTGCTCGTGACGTTGCATATCCGTTCTTAAATGCTTTAAGTTTCTGGTTATTCTTTGTCGGAGCAATGTTATTCAACATCGCTTTCGTAATTGGTGGTTCTCCAGACGCTGGGTGGACTTCTTACTTCCCAATGGCAGGTACAGAGTTTACTTCGGGCGTAGGAAATAACTACTACGCAATTGCATTACAGATTTCAGGTCTCGGTACGCTAATGACCGGTATTAACTTCCTTGTTACTATCTTAAAAATGCGTACACCTGGTATGACTTTAATGAGAATGCCAATGTTTACTTGGTCAATCTTAATTACAACAATTATCATTATTTTCGCTTTCCCAGTATTAACAGTTGCTCTTGCATTAATGACATTTGACCGTCTATTCGATGCTCACTTCTTTACGATGGCGAGCGGCGGTATGCCGATGTTATGGGCCAACCTGTTCTGGGTATGGGGTCACCCTGAAGTATATATCGTTATTTTACCGGCATTCGGTATTTTCTCTGAAATCATTAGTACATTCTCACGTAAGCGTCTATTCGGTTACAGTGCGATGGTATACTCAATGGTTGCAATTTCTTTACTAAGTTTCGTCGTATGGCTTCACCACTTCTTCACGATGGGTGCAGGTCCAGCGGTTAACTCATTCTTCTCGATTTCGACAATGGCGATTTCGATTCCAACCGGGGTTAAGATCTTTAACTGGTTGTTTACACTGTATAAAGGACGTATTCGTTTTACAGTTCCAATGCTTTGGTCATTGGCATTTATTCCAAACTTCGTAGTCGGTGGGGTTACAGGGGTTATGCTTGGAATGGCAGCAGCTGATTATCAATACCATAACAGCTACTTCCTAATCGCTCACTTCCACTACGTATTAATCGCAGGTACAGTATTCGCTATGCTTGCTGGATTCACATTCTGGTATCCAAAAATGACTGGTCATATGTTAAATGAACGCCTAGGTAAATGGACATTCTGGATCTTTATGAGCGGATTCAACATCTGTTTCTTCCCAATGTACTTCTTAGGTTTAGACGGTATGACTCGTCGTATGTACACTTACTCTGAAAGTCTTGGATGGGGATGGCTAAATCAAATCGCATCTGTTGGTGCGGTAATGATGGGTATCGGCTTCCTACTTCTTTGCTACAACGTAATTTGGAGTGCACGTCACGGTGAACGTGACACAACTGGAGATCCATGGGATGGTCGCACACTTGAATGGGCAACTCACTCTCCTGTACAACATTACAACTTCGCGAAGCTTCCTGAAATTAAAGAAGCTGATGCTTTCTGGTACATGAAAAAACGCGGAGAAACAGTTACACCAGCAGCAGAAGATATCAAACCAATTCACATGCCAAGTAACTCTGGTGTGCCTATTATTGCGTCTGGATTCTTCGGTCTTGCAGGTTTCGCATTAGTATTTAGCTGGTTCTGGCTTGCAGCAATCGGTGGAGTTGGTATTTTAGCTTGCTTAATCTATCGTTCATTCGATTATGATGAAGGTTACTATATCAGTGTTGATGAAATTAAAAAAACAGAACATATAGCATGAGAGGTGAAATGACATGGCGGCTTTAGATAAAAGCTTACCTTTGGAATATCAATCCGAACAAAGCAGATTGAATATCCTAGGATTCTGGATTTTTCTTGGGGCTGAAATTATGCTGTTCGCAACACTTTTCGCCTCTTATCTAGTCCTTGCTGGTCGTACGGCAGATGGCCCAACACCAGCGCAACTGTTTGAACTTAAAACGCTTTTAATTCAAACATTACTACTTTTAACAAGTAGTTTCACATGTGGTATCGTAATTCACGAAATGCGTAAGCACAACCAAAAAGCGATGCTTGGATGGTTCGTCCTTACATTACTTTTAGGTGCAGGTTTCCTATTCTTCGAGATTGAAGAATTCATTATGTATATTGGTGAAGGTGCAACAATTCAAACAAGTGCCTTCTTATCTGGATTCTTCGTTCTTCTTGGAACGCATGGAGCCCACGTAACAGGCGGTATCATTTGGGCAATTTGTGTTATTATCCAAATTTTAAAACGAGGTTTAACACCAGTTACAGCTCGTAAAGTATTCATTATCAGCTTATACTGGCATTTCCTCGATCTTGTTTGGGTCTTTATTTACACACTAGTTTACTTGAACGGGATGGTGGCGTAAATGGGTCAAAATAACAACCAAGCAAACGGACATGCGCATAGCGGATTCCCTTGGTCACACGTTTTCGGATTTATTTTATCGCTTGCATTAACGTTTCTAGCGTTATACGTGGCACTTTACACAACATTGCCACTTTCAACAGTCTTAACAACTATTATCATAATGGCTGTTGCGCAAGCATTGTTACAATTAATTATGTTCATGCATTTAAAAGAAGGAGAAGGAAGAGTTCAAATTCTTACAATGATATACAGTTTCTTCGTTGCAACTGCAACAGTTGGTTTAACTGTATGGATCTTCTTCTCAATGTAATGTACATGAAAAAGACTGCTGAGATTCCTCAGCAGTCTTTTTTTATCCCCTCCCCTATTACATCCACATTACGGAATTAACAACAGAATCATGAAAAATATACTTATTATGACAAATGTTAAGAAAAATCTTTCTTTATGAAATCGAATCCATATGCGTTGCTTTTCTACCTATTATATGGCTAAATAGGTACTATATTTATTTGAAGGGAGAGAACGCAATGGAACATCATACTTCTGTTCTATCACTTATGGTTGTCGTTGCAATCGCGTTTTTCGTTCCCCTTTTGTTACAACGCTTTAAATTAAAAGCACTTCCTGTTGTCGTTGCAGAAATTATTGCAGGAATCTTTGTAGGTAAAAGTGGGTTTAATATTATTGAGCCAGATATATGGCTTCAAGTTTTATCAACATTAGGATTTATCTTCCTCATGTTCTTAAGCGGTTTAGAAATTGATTTTTCTATCTTTAAACAAAAAGGGAAAAAAAATACGACAAACGAGCCAAATACATTTCAAGTAGCAAGCATTATCTTCTTATTTATTTTCATCTTATCTTATGCCCTATCATTACTATTCGTATGGCTAGGATTTGTAGATAATGCAATGTTCATGACTTTAATTATTTCAACTATTTCTTTAGGTGTTGTTGTACCAACATTAAAAGAAAACAACCTAGGAAAAACTGCAATCGGACAAATCATTTTATTAGTTGCTGTTATCGCAGACTTAGTTACAATGATTTTACTCGCTGTTTTCGTCGGATTAAATTCCGAAAGCGGTCAAAGTATGTGGCTCTTACTTATTCTATTCGGTGCCGGTATTGTCATTTACTTTATTGCAAAACGCTTTAAAAACATTCCATACTTAGATAGTTTAAAAGCTGGTAGTGTACAAATTGATACACGAGCTGTTTTTGCACTCATTTTAATCTTAGTTGGGTTATCGGAATCTGTTGGAGCAGAAAATATTTTAGGTGCCTTCTTAGCAGGTGTACTTGTATCGTTATTATCACCAAATGAAGATATGGTGGAAAAACTTGATTCTATCGGCTATGGTTTCTTCATCCCTATTTTCTTCGTAATGGTTGGTGTAAATCTAGAGGTGTGGTCTATTTTCAAAGAACCTTCTAGCATGCTAATGATTCCAATCTTAATTGTAGGACTCTTTATTTCGAAACTCTTACCATCACTCGTCTTAAGAAAATGGTATCCACGTAATATCGTACTTGGAAGTGCAATCTTATTAACATCGACACTTTCTTTAGTTATTGCGGCTGCACAAATTGGTGAAAAACTGGAGATCATCAGTCCAAGTTTATCTGCCTCTCTTATTTTAAGCGCAGTTATTACTTGTATTTTTGCACCTATATTGTTTAAAAAAATGTTCCCAAAAGTAGAAACACCAAAACCAAAAGTAGCTATTATTGGCGCGAGCAGAATTACCCTTCCGTTATCACTAGATTTAAAACGAGAAGATTATGACGTAACGCTATATATGATGCGTCAAAACAAAATAAATGATGAAGAAGCGAAATCACATGACTTCCCTATCGTGAAATTAGATGACATCACAATCGCATCATTAACTGAACAAACAGCATTTAATGCAGATCGCGTCGTTGTTGCAACAAGCGATGATGAACAAAACTTATTATTGGCAGAACATGCAAAAGAGCTAGGTGTTGAACATGTTATTGCAAGTGTAGAAGATCCACTTCTACAAGAAAAAGCAACGCAAGAACATATCGCTGTATTCTCAACAATTAACTCTACACGTATTTTATTACGTGCACTTATTGATAAACCTAGTCTCGTTCGCTTAATTACAACAGCAAACGAAACAGTACGTGAAGTTGAACTGCGCAGCAATAAATATAACGGCGTTGCGCTTCGCCGCCTCCCGTTTTTAGGTGATGTACTTGTCATTCAAATCTACCGCGGTAACAAAGCATTAATACCACATGGTGATACAAGACTACAACACGGTGACACATTACTTGTAACAGGTTCAAAAGAACATATCGATACACTAAAAAACATATTAGAGTAAAAAAATGCCCCTCACATAATTGAGGGGCATTTTTTTAACTTCATATGGTAAAATGTTACTATCACATATTATGAGGATGGATCACATTATGTCTATTGTAACTTTAGCTCTTTTATTATTAGCAGAAATACTCGTTGCCATTATTCTCATCGGTGTTAGTATTGAGATTTGTAGTTACGGATGGAAAAAATCGAATGGAATAAAATATTCTTGCCTCCTACTTTCACTCCTTCTCGGAACTGCTAGCATACTCGGACTTCTCGCCGCACCTGCTTATTTCTTTATACAATTAACAGAAAAGGCCTTATAAGAAAGGATGTTAATATGATTATCGTGAAAAATATTGAGGGATCTGAAACTTACGTATTACGTCAAAAAATTTTACGCCCCAATCAAACATTAGCAGATTGTAAATATCCTTCCGATTATGAAACAGACACCTTCCACTTAGGCGCATTTATAAACGATGAACTAATTAGTATCGCTTCCTTCTCAAAAGAAATATACCCTGACCTACCAGCCGGTATTCATTATCGTCTACGAGGAATGGCCACATTACCTGAGTTTCGAAACAACCACGCTGGAAGCTCCTTAATTCAGAATGCAGAACAAATCTTACAAGAGCGTCAAGCAAATATGTTATGGTGTAATGGCCGAATTACTGTAACTGACTATTACAAGCGATTAGGCTTTCAGGAGCATGGTGAAATTTTTGAAATTGAACCAATTGGCCTTCATAAAGTTTTGTATAAAAAGATATAAGAAAAGCTTTCCTCAATACGGGAAAGCCTTTCTTATATTTCAATCTTCTCTTTTTATTTTTTTCATATATATGTATATAAACAAACTAGGAACTAAAAAACAAGCAAACATAATAAGTCCTGTCATACTAATTTCCTTTATCGAAATATCTGGTGTTACAACGATACAAATAGCTAAAATCCCAATAATAATACCCACCGGAATGAATAATAGCTTCATAAAATAACGACGCGACACTCCGCCCGTATGCTCATACACTTCCACTGAATTTTTCAGATTTAAAAAGTTAATAATTATTATCCCGCCCATAAATACCATTAATAAATCCGAAACACTTTCATATCCTGCCCCTTGCAAGACATAGCGGTAAAAGACGATAGCTAGTATGACGATATTTTGTAAGATGAAAGCTAATCTAATATGTTTTAACCCTTCAATCATTAAACGTTCATCTTTCACGATTTTCATCCTACCACTCCTTTTCCTCCCAAAATAAATCATTCAACGTTTTATCTACTGCATAACAAATTTTTAAACATAAATCTAAAGATGGATTGTATTTCCCCTTCTCAATTAAACTAATCGTTTGCCTTGTAACGCCTACTTTTTCTGCTAATTGTTGCTGTGTTAAATCTAACTGAACACGCGCGACTTTTATTTTACTTACAGCCATTCATGTTCCTCCTCTATCTATATAGTAACATATATATTCCATTAAGTAATTTATATTTTACAAAACCAATTAAGTTTTCATCTTATCCCGATTGGTGCGGGCTAATACACAGTGGGGATATCCCCTACTGCCCATAGCTTCACTTTATTATACACAAAAAGGGAGCCTCCCATAAGAAGGCCCTCTCCTATATTTATATTATAAGAATAAATGACATCCAAATAAGAATGCAAATAAGTATAGTAATGGATGTACTTCCATCCCTTTACCCTTCACAATTTTCAAGACTGGATATACTAAAAATCCAATTGCGATTCCATTTGCAATACTAGATGTTAACGGAATACCTATAAAAATTAAAAATGCTGGTAACGCATCTTCAAATTCATTCCAATTAATATCTCGAATGCTTTGTGCCATTAAACTACCTACTATAATTAATGAAGGAGCTGTAATAGCGGCTACACTTGATAAAGAAGCAATAACAGGACTAAAAAATGCCGTTATAATTGTTAGACCAACAACTACAATCCCTGTTAATCCAGTTTTACCACCTGCAGCAATACCTGCTGACGATTCAATCGTCGCTGCTGTTGGGCTTGTTCCAAAGATAGAACCTGTAGTCCCGCCAATTGCATCCGCAATAAACGCTTTACCAAAACGCTTCTCTGTATCGTCTGTAATTAAACCTGCTTGTTTAATTAAACCGAGTAATGCACCTGTTGTATCGAATAAAAGTACAAGTAAAAATGAAAATACAACGCCGTATAATCCGTATTCAATTACATCTGAAAAGGCATTGATTGGGTTTGAAACGATGATACCCTCTGGTAAATGAGGCATCGCCACAATTTTATCAGCAAACTTCAATTGCCCTGTAAAGAAGGCAATAATTCCTGTCACAATCATACTAATAAATAATGCACCGCTCACACGCAATGTCATTAATACCGCCGCTAATATTAAACCAATTAAAGTTAAAATAACAGCTGGAGAATGAAAATCACCAATCGTAACTAAATTAGACGGATGATCCACGATAATTCCAGAAAGGCGCAATCCAATAAAAGCAATAAATAGTCCAATTCCACCTGCAATTGCATGCTTTAAACTATCAGGAATTGCTAAAATTAACTTTTGCCTAAACGAAGTAAAAGATAATAAAAGAAAAATAATCCCCGTTACAAATACAGCTGAAAAGGCAACTACATATGTAATCCCTTCTGCCTTCTGTACAACAGAATAAGCAAAATATGCATTCATTCCCATAGCTGGAGCAATAACAATCGGGTAATTCGCGAAAATCGCCATACCTACTGTTCCAACAACGGTTGCAATAATTGTTGCTGTAAACGCTTGGTCAAATGGTACACCTGCATCAGATAATATTTTTGGATTGATGACAAGAATATACGCAAATGTAAAAAAAGTTGTGATGCCAGCTAAAAACTCTTGCTTCACAGAAGTGTTATATTTTTGTAATTGAAACATGCTTATGTACCCTTCCTACACCTGAATTATTATCACACATTCTTTTTCTTACTAGTATGTGAGAAAATATAATACTTAATCTTAACAATCAATAAAAAGAAGAGTCAATATATTCCCTAATAGTTCGAATTTTAAGTTTAAGTCTGACAAGTACAGATGTAGTACAGTTCATTATGATTATTTTTGTAGCATAACAGATAGAAATGTTTTATAATTTGAAATAGTTAAATATTTAGTAAACGCATTCAAATATCGTTCACTCTACAAGGGGGATTCTTCTTATGCAGCACACAAACAAATCTGGAACTTTAAATCGTGGTTTAAAAGAACGACATATTACTTTAATGTCACTGGGCTCAGCTATTGGCGTTGGGCTATTTTTAGGATCCGCTTCCGCCATTAAACTAGCAGGTCCTTCTATTTTGCTAGGCTATATGATTGCCGGTCTCGTTATTTTTTTCATTATGCGAGCGCTTGGGGAAATGGCAATTGAACAACCTGTTGCTGGTTCTTTTAGTAAATATGCATATGATTATATTGGACCACTCGCTGGTTATATTACTGGTTGGAATTACTGGTTCTTATGGGTTGTTACTTGCATGGCTGAAATTACAGCAGCTGGCATTTACATGCAGTACTGGTTCCCTGATATCCCGCGCTGGACTTGGGCGTTACTTGCTCTATTATTAATGAGCGCTTTTAACTTCTTATCGGTAAAAGTATTTGGAGAACTTGAGTTTTGGTTTGCTCTCATTAAAATTGTCACAATTATCTGTATGATAGTAGTCGGAGCTGGTATTATTTTATTCGGATTCGGAAACGGTGGTATCGCTACTGGTATTTCAAATCTTTGGTCACATGGTGGCTGGTTCCCAAATGGATTTTCTGGGTTACTACTCTCCATGCAGATGGTACTATTCGCTTATTTAGGCGTTGAATTAATCGGTGTTACAGCTGGTGAGGCTCAAAATCCGAAGAAAACACTCGCAAAGGCAATTGATAACGTATTTTGGAGAATTCTACTCTTTTACGTTGGGGCATTATTCGTTATGATGGCAATTTATCCATGGAACGAACTTGGTGAGAAAGGCAGTCCATTCGTATTAACATTCCAGCAAATTGGTATCGCAAAAGCAGCAGGTATTATTAACTTTGTCGTATTAACAGCAGCTCTTTCTTCTTGTAACGGTGGTTTATTTAGTACAGGCCGTATGCTATATACATTAGCTCAGCAGAAAAAAGCTCCTGAAAGATTTGGTCGTTTAAATAAAAACGGTATTCCAAGCCAAGGAATTGTAGCAACTGCTATCGTTTTACTCATTGGTGTTATATTAAACTATCTCGTACCTGCAAAGGTATTTACATGGCTTACTAGCATTTCAACTTTTGGTGCAATTTGGACTTGGGGCATTATATTAGTCGCTCAAATTAAATTCCGTAAAAGCTTGCCTACTCAAAATAAACAAAAGTTATCATATAAAATGCCTTTATACCCATTAAGCTCATATTTCTCACTTGCCTTCCTTGCACTAGTCTTATGTATAATGGCGTATTCAGAAGATACACGAATTGCATTGATTGTCGGCCCAATTTGGCTTATCGGCTTAGCAATCGTATATTACATGAAAGGGTTTCATAAGATTGATGAAACACCTAACTCAAAAATTAGTTAAGCAAAACATCCCTTCCTTATTACTTGGAAGGGATGTTTTTATATCTATATAAATATTTCTCAACAAAATTCACGGTATTTTTACAATTTTTTAATATTTTTTATGTTTTCCGTCTTTATTTTTACAGAAAAATAAATTACATTATTAAAGCACATATATTTATTATTAGGGGGATTCTTCTATGAAGAATAAAAAATGGATTACATTTTCTTTAGCAACAGCAATTACACTAAGTATAGGGACCTCGTTCATACCGTCTACTTATGCCGAAAGCTCTGTAGACCCAGCTCCTGAAATTGCTGCAAAAGTTGTAAATCAAAACAATGGGAAGAAAGTATTATTTGATAATACACACGGTCAAACTGCTGGGACAGCTGACTGGGTTATTGACGGCGGCTTTTCTGACTTCGGAAACGGCATTGCAAAAAACGGATATCACGTAAAGGAACTTCGTAAATCAACACCTATTACGTACGAAGATTTAAAAGATTACAATGTATTTATCGTTCCAGAAGCTAATATTCCTTACAAAAAATCTGAGCAGGACGCTATGTTACAATATGTAAAAAATGGTGGTAGTATCTTCTTTATTGCTGATCATTACAATGCAGATCGTAATAAAAATCGCTGGGACTCTTCTGAAGTATTTAATGGATATAGACGCGGTGCTTGGGATAATCCAGCAAAAGGAATGTCTAATGAAGAAGCAAATTCACAAGCTATGCAAGGAGTAGAAAGCTCTGATTGGCTCTCTGACAACTTCGGTATTCGCTTCCGCTACAATGCACTTGGTGATGTTTCAGCGAAAACAATTGTATCACCTGAACAATCTTTCGGAATTACAAAAGGTGTTTCGTCTGTAGCAATGCATGCTGGTTCTACTCTAGCAATTACAAACCCAAAACTAGCAAAAGGACTTGTTTACCTTCCAGAAAATCCATCAAAATGGAATAACGCTGTTGATAGTGGCGTTTATAATGGCGGTGGTATTGCAGAAGGCCCATATGCTGCAATTGCAAAAGTAGGACTTGGAAAAGCTGCCTTTATTGGTGACTCTTCTCCTGTTGAAGATGCTACGCCAAAGTACGTTCGTGAAGATTCTGGCCAAACAAAGAAAACTTACGATGGTTATAAAGAAGAAAACGATGCTATCTTATTAGAAAACATCGTAAATTGGTTATCGAATAAAGAGACATTTACAAGTTTAGATCAAGTAAATGGTTTACAACTTGATTCACCTACAGCTCTACAGACATTTGAACAGCCAAGCTTATCAACAGAACCACAACCTGAACCTTGGGGTGCACCAAATGCAGGTTATCAATGGTTTAATACAAATACTTTCAAACCAGGTTCATACGGTTATAATGGTGCGGTAACAACAAGCGACTACGTCGTTACACACCCTAGCATTCTACCAAACAATGAAATTTTCCAAATGAAGATTCAAGTAAACAACTTACTACCTAATACAACTTATAACAACTATTCTTTAGGTATCTTCACTACTGGAGGAACACAAGTGGCTAAAGTACAAAATGCAAACGGCACTTGGCCATCTACTTTTGGATATAGCAGTGCATTTTCTTTCACAACAAACAGCTTAGGCTCTGCTGAGAAAGTTGTAAATGTACAGATTGATTCAAATACAATTGGACAAGCAACGCTTCGTCTACGCCAAAATACAACAACGAAATATAATGAAACTGTAACAATTAATAAGAAATAATAAAAAAGGCAATCCATACATGGATTGCCTTCTTCTCACTTCTCTTCCTTCGAGAAAAACATTCTTGAAATAACGATACCTATACTACCGACGATTAGGAATAACACTGCCCTAATCATCATCGATACCTCTGGTAAGTCAAGTAAGAATAACTTCCCTACCGTTACGACTAAAACGACTAAACCAGCATATAATATTTCATTCATATTTCTATTTCTTCCAAACCAAACCGCAAATAATGCATATACCATCCATAATAACGATACTGATACACTAATTACGCTTCCATCTGTAGATAAAACTTCACCGATTCTCGTAATTGTAATAAATACAATTATCATAAACCAATAGAGCACTATAGAATACATATATTTGCCGAAGCTCGCTAATACTTCTTTCGCTTCTCTCATGCAATAATAGAACGTTCCTATTAAAATAAGATGAGCAACAAAGCCTGCCGAAATAAATTGATCAAACGGGCTAAAAATAGTCTGTATCATTCCAATTGCGTAAACCGTCGCACTAACATACAATTTTATCTGTTGTTTTACTTTAATAGAAGTGACCATGCCGAGGAAACCTTGTAATAATAGTACAATCGCTGCATTCACTAAACTATACTCATATAAAATTGCTAAACTAAATGCTCCCATTGCGAAACCAAATAAGAGATTTGTAAATGTAGAATGTCTATTTTTCCTATATTCAAATACGAACATAGCGGCATGCACGATTGCACTAATAATTAATCCCCATGTTGTAAAATCATGTATTTTTGAAATAGCTAGTATAAAGAACACTGCATTTGCACTAAATATCGCCAAACGTGGTTCTAGTATAAAACTTCTCTCCGTAAACATATGCCAAAATAATAGTAAATGAATCAAACCATATACAATCGTTAACTGTATTTGCAAGTTCTCTACTAACATTGACATAACAGCAAAGAAAACGAAAAGGACAATGGCAGCAACAGCGTAAGAAATCATATATAAGTATTTATAACGATTTTTCAACGCATACCATAATAAACTAAGTGTTAATACTGTCTCATATCCAAAGAAAATATAAGGATTAGGAGTCGTACTATTTAACAAGAATGGTACGAAGAACGCTCCGACCGCTACGAAAATAGTGAGATATTCCGATTGATATCTTTTCGCTAAATAAATACCTAAAATAACCCATGCAATATTACAGAGAAACGCGACACTTGCCGGAATAAATCCATATAAATAATGTGCTGCAAACGTTGTTAGAACAATCCCGGTAATACTTCCTCCAGCTAATACTAACCCTAACGCCTGCCGCTCTCTTTTAATTTGAATATCTCCTATATAATACAATCCGATAGATAATACGATACCAAACACAATTCGTATCGCTGGTGTTAATAAGCCAGCATCTACCCCTGCTTTAAATAACCAGATCACTCCAAGCAACATAATACCGACAAATACACGCGGTAACCATGTTTGACAAAACTTAATAATATTAAATGGCTCTGGTTTAAAAGCAGATATATCTACTTGTTTTACCTCACGTTCTTGCAAAGGCTCTTTTATCTTAACTATTTCTTCTTTTGGCTTTTCCTCCATTACCGTTTCAATATATTCTTTCTTGTTCTTACTAACATGTTGCTGAGCGTTTTCTACTTCTATTTCCCTTTGCTTCACTTTTAATTCAGCAAGTGCTTCTTGAATTGTTTCAATTGCCGTTTCGAGTGCTTCTATTTTCTTATCCAAATCCTTCTTCATACGCTCCCCCCTCATTTGTAACTCTCATTAAACCTATATATTACCAATTATCTTTATCATACTCTTAGTCTATTCATTTTCAATAGTATTTTTTCCAAAAAAGAAAGGCGTCTTCCAAAATCGGAAAACACCTTTTTACTCAGTTATTCTTATTTAAAACAATGCTAACGATGAAACCAAGACACATGCCTACAATAGCTGGAACAATCCACCCAACACCTTCTGTATAAAACGGAATGTATTTTAATGCTGACGTCCACTGATTCATCATTACATTTTTATTTAAAATATCAATTGCACTAAATATCGCTACAACCAAAACAGTTACTGCATATACGTATGCATACTTTCCAATATACTTATGGAATAACCCTAGAATAATAAGAGTTAATGCAATTGGATAAATAAATCCAAGAATTGGAACTGATACTTTTAAAATTTGCGTTAATCCTAAATTAGCTAAGATCATACTAACAACGCTTACTATAAATGCCCACACTTTATAAGATACTTTCGGAAATGCACTCGCAAAAAATTGACTACAAGACGTAACAAGTCCAATTGAAACACATAAACATGCGATAGTAAAAATAAGACCTAATAAAACGACTCCGCCCTGCCCAAATAATGTAGTCATAACTTGCGCTAACACTTTCGCACCGTTATCGAATGTTCCTAATGAGCCACTAATTGCCCCCACATATCCAAGGATGACATAAATAATCGATAATAATAATCCTGCCACAATGCCAGCAATACTCATATATTTCGCTAAACTTTTATCATCTTCAATACCTTTTGCACGTAATGCATTTGCAATAACAATTCCAAAGATTAAAGCAGCTAACGCATCCATTGTTAAATATCCATCTAAAAACCCTTGAAACATAGGAGCTTGTCCATAGTTCCCTATTGGTTCTTTCATATCTCCTACCGGTGTAAACATACTCTTTATAAAAATAAGTGCAATCATACATAATAATAACGGCGTCAATACTTTTCCAAACAATCCCATTAATTTAGATGGAGATAAACTTAACCAGTAAACAATACTAAAGAAAATAACTGTGTAAAACAACAATAGTCCGCTTCCTGCTTCAGGGAATAACTGACCTGGCCCCATTTCAAAAGCTAAACTTCCCGCACGTGGTATACCAAGCCCAGGTCCAATAAATACATACACGATACATGGAAAAATAATTGCAAATGAAGAATGAACCCTACCCGCTAACGTTTGAAAACTTCCTGCTTTTGCAATAGAGATAACACCTAATATAGGAAGACCTGTTGCTGATATAATAAACCCTACTAATGAAATCCAAACATGTTCTCCTGCTTCATACCCAAGGAAAGGTGGAAATATAAGATTCCCTGCTCCAAAGAACATAGAGAATAACATAAGGCTAATAAGTAAAATTTCTTTTTTCTGTAACAATTTCATTTCTTTCTCCTTCTTTAATTTCATCTTTTATGAAATCAATTTCACATATAAAAAAGTACAATAACCCGCTTCCTTACAAAGAAAACATAGTCCATAGTCTATCACAAAAGAAACACCCATTCTATAGCTATTCCTCTTTTCCAATTTCTTCTGAAAAATCAACCTTTATTGACTTATAATAGTTAATAAGGTAAAATATTAAATGTACAAAATTATTAACTTTGTTTTTGTTTGTGTCAGGAGGAAAATAACATGGAATCAGCGATACAACTAGAAAGAGAACAACAAAGAAAAAAGAAACATCCTCCAGGTTTATACTTACTCTTCTTTACAGAAATGTGGGAAAGATTTAGTTACTATGGATTACGAGGATTATTAACATTATATTTAACGACAGCTTTAGTAAGCGGTGGTCTTGGGTTTAGTCCCGCATGGGCACTCTCTATTTACGGATTTTATACTGGAGCCTGTTATTTCACACCAATGATTGGTGGATACTTAACAGACCGTTTTCTAGGTAGACGAAAAGCAATCACAATTGGTGGTATAACAATGGCAATCGGTAACCTTACACTATTTGCCTTGCAAAACCAATTAGGCCTATACCTCGGATTAGCGCTTATTATTATAGGTAACGGATTCTTCAAACCGAACATCTCTACACTGGTTGGAGAATTATACGAAGAGAACGATCCAAAACGTGATAGTGCATTTACCATTTTCTATATGGGTATTAACGTCGGGTCATTTTTAGCTCCACTCGTTTGCGGATTTTTATCAGAAAATTTATTCAAAACAACAGTTGATGGCGTTGTACATTACGGATTCCGTTACGGTTTCTTAGCCGCTTCAATCGGAATGATCATTGGACAAATTTTATTTACAACACTATCAAATCGCTTCCTTGGTAATATCGGTAAAAAACCAACTCGCGATTTACAAACAGCTGCTGGACAACCATCAGTAGGAGATACACCGTTAACCAAAAAAGAAAAACAACGTACCGCAGTTATTGTCATTTTAACATGCTTCGTTGTCTTCTTCTGGGCTGGCTTTGAACAAGCTGGTAGCTCATTAACATTATATACAAACAAATTTGTAGACCGCTCTGTGTTCGGATGGGAAGTTCCAACATCTTGGTTCCAATCGGTCAATCCATTATTTATTATTTTACTTGCTCCAGTCATTTCTGCATTATGGGCAAAACTTGCAACTCGCAAGCAGGGTGATTTAAAAATCCCAACTAAAATGGGACTTGGTATGATCTTACTCGGTATCGGTTATATCATTCTCGTTATCGCTACATTAAAAACAGGTAGTGATGAACATAACATTACAGAAAAAGCAAACTTACTGTTTATCGTCTTTACGTATCTTTTCCATACGTTAGGTGAGCTATTCTTATCACCTGTCGGACTATCAATGGTTAGTGCGCTTGCTCCGGTAAAATTAGCATCTTTATTAATGGGTGTATGGCTAGCAAGTTCAGGTATCGCCAACATTTTAGGCGGACAACTTGCAAGCTTCACAACTTCACTTGGATACGCTGAAGTATTCACAGTTATTGGCGCTGTGGCAATTGTATTAGGCTGTGTTTTATTATTAATTTCTAAGAAATTAGTGAAATGGATGGATTAAAAAAGATGAGGAATTTCTCCTCATCTTTTTTTATACTGTTTTACCTTTTTCTATTGCTTGTTCGTACAGCTCTTTATGTTCTTTATATTCACTTGGTACGAAACTCTTATAGAAAAATGAGAACCAGCTATCTCCCTTTTTATACCCTTCTTCTCGAATTTCCGCTGCTTTTTTATTCGATTTAAATCCTTCAGTAAACCATTTCTTTAACAATTCATTTCGTTCATACTTAGCAGGAACTTTTAAATCATAGTTTTCAAATGCATACTTATAGCCAGCCTTTTCTACTGCCTTTTTTGTAGACTTATAGCCTTTTTCATACGCTTTTTCATATGCCTTCACGTATACTTCTTTCTCTCTATTTCCAGGATTCTTTTCAGCTAGTTCTTTCCCTGTCTTTTCCCCTAATTCAGCTTGCTCTTTTTCAATTTTTTCTGTTCTTTCTTTATTCCCTACTTTGAATCCGTCTGCAAAGTTTACCTTAAACTCTGGAGCAACTTGACTATCGTCCATTGTCTCTTGTGCTAAACCTTGTTCTTTTCCTTTTTCAAAATGCGTTTTCTTCTGCTCTTCTAAAGACCATGCGGCTGCATAAGTCGCTTTAAACGCTTGTTTATATGCATCAGATTTTCCAGCTACATGCACTTCTGCATCATTTTTTCCTGCTTTAAAATCAGTTTCTCCATTCTTTTGACCTTCAAGTTGACCTTTTTCCATATCAGCTTGGCGCTGCGCTTCCTCTTGCTTACGTGCCTCTTCAGCTTTTCTTTGTTCCTCGGCTACACGTTGTCTCTCTTCTTCAGCTTTACGCTGTGCTTCTGCAGCACGTTGTTTTTCAGCCTCAGTATTGCGCTGTGCTTCTGCTTGTCTCTCAGCTTCTACAGCACTATTATTATTCTGACTAGGAGCTGGGCTCGTTGCGCCACTACTAGAAGCTGGTTTATTGTGATAATGATATTCCCCGTACTGTAATCCCCACTTCTCACAATTTGTACGACACGTATGTCCGCCATTAGCATCTGTACGCCCTGGATGCGCATAAGCTGAAATTGGAGCTACCAATAACGCTATACTCGTTGTTAAAAGAAGTTTCTTCACCTGTTGTCTCACTCTTGTTCCTCCCAAAATATAGAATTATAACTTTATTATACATAAATAGAAGAATACTTAAATACGAACCGAAATATTCTATTATTTCTCAACATTAGTAAAAAAGAAGGTGAACTCTTTAAAGAGTTCACCTTCTTTTTTACTTCTTCGCCTTCGTTCCTACTAAATCACCAGCAACAACATAACGCTTAGAATTGTCCTTTACAGATACACATGTAATAAGCGTTATCTCATCTTTCCCATGATCCTCTACAACTTCCCACTTATCAGGAGTCACTTCAGATACACCAGTAACCGCATACTCATATTCATTTTCATTGTCATACAAATAAATTTTATCGCCTTTTTTCAAAGAAGCTATATCACTAAATAAAACACCTTTTTTAGACATATTATGTCCTGCTAATGCGTAATTTCCTTTTCCCATAACTTGATTCTCTTTTACTGTCGCTGCACCTGATAATAAGTTTTTTTCAGTAGAAGCTTTTAAAACAGGCAGTTCTACTGAAACACTTGGAATCGAAATACGACCAATTACTTGTTTCTTATCTAATGATGCATTCGCTACTTCCGCCAAGTCTGGTTGATTAATTTTGGAAGCATCTACAAATTCCGTCTCATGCTTTTCATAATCCATCTTTTGAACAGCCTGCACATTTTCAGTCTGTTTCTTTTCAGCCTGATATCCATCATAAAATGGCTTTCCAATTAACACGCCACCTACAACAAATAGCAGAATTGCTACTATACTATAAATTCTTTGCTTATTCATACACTGTTCCTTTCCCTTACAAAATCTTACTCTATATAAAATGATAAAATAATATCGCTATATGTACAAGTATTAGCTGAAAAGAAACCTTCTTGCCGGTGCAAGAAGGTTTCTTTTTAAGCTAATTTATTTCTGTATAGTGATACGTGAAATACTGTCATTTGAATAAAGAAAATAGAAAATAGAATATATAATGGGTATCCAGGAAGATATTCATTAATAATAGGCGAAAAAGTTAAAAATCCAACTGCACAAGGTAAGACAAACCATAACGATACAAATGTTGTTCTACAAGCTTTATCCGTAATCGCTTTTTCACGTTCATCTTCTAGTGGAAATAATAATGGATACATCCAAAAAGATAAATTCTTATATTTTTTCTTTTGAATTCTATAAAAAATTGTAACTATAATTGCTCCAATAAATAATAAAATGAATGGTACTCCATTAAACCATACTTCAAACGGGAATTTCTCGTTTTTAATTATATCTGCTAACTCTGTAATAACACTATAAAATTCAACAAATGTCCAACATGCTAGTGCAGTATAGAGTACATTTATAATATAAGAAAAAACAATTCTATTCATCCTTTTCCCCCTCCTTATTTAAAACAAACACATCTTCCATCTTTAACTGAAACACATCACAAATCGTAAGTGCCAATAACAACGAAGGAACGTAATCCCCTTTTTCAATTGCTGCAATTGTTTGTCTCGTTACTCCAACCTTTTCTGCTAATACGCTTTGCGTAAAGTTAAAACGAGCTCTTAATTCTTTTACTCTGTTTAAAATGGTCAAATTTACCACCTCTCACCATTATTGTATGCTATCCTTAACAAAATGTAAACTCAACTTAACATTATTATTATAAAAAAATCCAACTCTACGTATTGTAAAGTTGGATTACATATTAATTTAAAATTTTAACTTTAACTGTTCTTCTACCCCAGTCATTAGCTTGAGCTGAATTTGGCATTAATAAATCAATGATATGCCCTTTTATTGCACTACCAGTATCTCCAGCAATTGCTGTTCCATATCCTTCTACATATACAGTAGAACCTAATGGGATAACAGATGGATCTACAGCAATTAATTTCATGTTTGGATTTGCAGTTAAATTATGTCCTAACTTAGATTTTACAGTTTCACCCGGTTTATAGCCATTTTCAGATGGATCAGCTGTATAAGCGGTTGCTGTTACGTAAAATTCTTTTCCACCTTGAGTTGGTTTCGTATCAGGCTTAGACTGTGTTTCTGTATTTTTTGCTACAGGTTCAGCTGGTTTACTAGCTTTTTCCTGCTTTTGCTTTTCAGCAATTTCTGCTTGTGCTTTCGCTAAAGCTTCTTGCTCTGCTTTTGCAGCCGCTTCTGCTTTTGCACGCTCTTCCGCTGCGATTCTTGCTGCTTCTTGCTCACGAGCAATCGTTTCTTGTACTGTCTTCATATTTGATTCAATTTTAGCTTTTTCTTCCGCTGCTAAATTAAGTTGACTTGCAACTTCATTATATTTAGCTTGAACTGTTTGTAAGTTATCTTGACGTTTTTTCAAGTTATCTTGCAGTTCAGCTTGCGCTTTTGCTAATTTTTGTTTGTCTACTACTAAAGATGCTTCTTTTTCGTCAATTGTTTTCTTGTCCTCTTCAATTTGACGAAGATCTTGTTCTTGTAGACGTAAAATTTCTTTATCAGCTTCTAGAATAGTAGAAACTGCGTTCATACGTTGTAAGAAGTCTGCAAAGTTTTTTGATTCTACTACAACTTCTACTACTAAACTTGTATTTGAACTGTTTTGAACAGAAACCATACGTTTTCTCATAATATCTTTACGAGCAAGGACTTTATCCTCCAAAACGACAATTTCTTGCTTTTTTTGCTCAATCTGCTTATGTGTTTCATCGATTTTACGTTGAATAGCAGCTTGATCCTCTTTATTTTTTGCAATTGTATTATTTAAATTATGTAGTTCGTTTTCGATACCTTTAATTTCTTTACTAACAGCTTGCTTCTCTTGCTCTTTCTTTTGCATTTCTGCATCGTTTTGTTGCAATTGCTGTTGCATGTTGTTAAGTTTCTCGTCGTTTGACTCTGCTTTAACAGCGACTGTACTAGAAAGACCGATAATTCCTGCTAATACTAGACAGCTGATTCGCTTAAAATAGTTCATAATCCGACTCCCTTCTTATACAGTTATACATGATTTATTTTACAGTTTGTTTACAAAACGATTAAATACAGTTTATTTTTCGTGACGAAAAAAAGAGAATTATGAATAAAATGTAATAGATTCTTAAATATTTAACAATTCCTATATTTAAAAAATACAAAAGATGCTAAAATCCAAATATAGAGAAAATATAACTTTCGAAGGCGGTTGAAATAAATACATGTTTACTCAAAAAAAATCACTCCAACATACAATTGCTCAATTACAAGAGCGTATACAAGAATTAGAAACAGAATTAAAACAAAAAGATATCGAAAAGCAGGAGACTATTTCTACTATCCACGATCGTGTACAAAGCGTTATCCAAGAGCATCAACTTGTAAATAACCAACATAATACACTTCAAAATTTAGTTCAACAATTAAGTTCATGTTTCGAAAATGTTTCAACACGTACGACACATTCCAATGAGTTAAATAATGAAATGTTACAAAAGGAACAAAGCTTAATTCAGTCTATTGCAGAAATTATTGACTGCTCTAATGAAGGAAAAGAATCCGTTCACCGCTTACTTATTGTAATTAATAAATTAGGTGAACAATCTCAACGCACGTCTAATAGTATGAATCATCTAAGCGAACGCTCAAAGGAAATCGAGCAAATTGTAGAAGTCATTCAAAACATTGCAGCACAAACAAATTTACTTGCATTAAATGCGAGTATTGAAGCCGCACGTGCTGGAGAGCACGGTAAAGGATTCGCCGTCGTTGCCAATGAAGTAAGAAAACTAGCGGAAAGTACAGCAGAAAGTACAAAAAACATCGGCAACTTAACGAAAAAAATACAAGAAGAAATTGAAAAAGCATATGATAACACAAAAGATAATTTACATTTAGTCGATGAAGGTGTAGAAATGAGCGCCGATACAAATGCTAGAATTGAAAATATTTTAGTTATGATTCAAACGTTACAAAATGGTGCTACAAATGTTATTAAGGCTATCGAAAACCAAAAGTCTTGTAATGATGACATATTACGAGAATTCGCTAACACACAACAAATGTTCCAAAAATTAAATACTACTATTATGAATCATATTCATGATGCTGAAAAAGTCGATGTTCAATTATCTAAAAGTCTTCAAGGAACAGTGACTTCTTAATTAAAATTAAGAATCCCTTATACTGCTATAAGGGATTTTTATTTTATTTTGAATATTTATTTCTTTTCAATATTCATCCATATCTTTGTTATAATGGAAAAGTTGTTTCTTTCAACTAATAAACAAGGAGGTTATTATGGAACAATTTTACTACGTTTTAAAATATTTAATTCTCGGTCTGTTCCAAGGACTAACAGAACCAATTCCGATTTCTTCAAGTGGTCATCTCGTTTTAGCACAACATTTGCTAGGACTAAAAATAGAAGGGTTTAGCTTCGAACTACTTGTTAATTCAGCTTCATTATTAGCTGTATTACTTATTTATAGAAATGATTTAATTCGTCTAACAAAGAATGGTCTCTCTTATATATTTACAAGAGCAGAAGACGCAAAATCAGATTTCTTCTTTATTATTTATCTTGTTATTGCAACCATTCCAGCAGGTGTTATTGGTGTTTTATTTAAAGATTACATCGATCAGTACTTAAAAGGTGTGAAGATGGTTGGGGTTTCCCTTCTTATTACTGCTGTCGGCCTTTGGATTATTAGAAATTTACGCGGTCGTAAAAATGATGGCGACCTTTCTATGAAAGATGCAATCATCGTCGGATTAGCACAAGCTTGCGCACTGATTCCCGGAATAAGCCGATCTGGTGCCACAATCGTAGCAGCAATGTTACTTGGTATGAAGCAAGAAACAGCTCTTCGCTTCTCATTCTTACTATACATTCCTGTTAGCTTAGGTGGCTTATTGTTAAGCATTACAGACATTGCAAATGACCCAAATCTAGACACATTATTCGTACCATATGTCGTTGCATTTATCGCAACATTTATCATGACGTATATTTCACTAAAATGGTTTATGAACATTATGGCAAAAGGAAATTTAAAATATTTCTCTTTCTATTGTATTATCGTAGGTGTACTTACTCTTATTTTCTTATAAAGTAAAACTTACAAATTAAAAGCGAGTCATCTAGTGTAATAGAATGACTCGCTTTTTTATACCTTTATTAAGTTAAAACCTATTATTTACTTATAATTTTCAGAATAGTATAATATTTATCAAGTTCACTATTACAGTAATTCTATCTTTCCTACTATTATCGTAAAAGAGGTGTTTATATGTTTATAGTTACTAAACTCATTCACATTAAGTACGAATATGAAAATGAGCTACTTTATGGGCTTAAACAATATTATCCTTCCCCCGGAACGAACGGTTGTATTAACATAGAGTTTTCACCTGTTCATCGTACAAATGATAAGGCAGAGTATATGATTCGTATGTTATGGAAAACACAACAAGATTACCATACATGGCTTTCTCAAAAAGAAGGCAATGAAACTTTGAAGCACAAAATACAAGGCTATATCCTTTCTTCCAAATCAAATGCTACCTATGTGCATTAATCCTTCTCTTTTTATTCCTTACGAGGGCCAAAATGATAAAGTTAAATTAATCAGCCCTCATCAATTGGGCTGTTCACAAATAACGAGATAAGGACCCTCTTACTTTTCATACTGTAAGAGGGCTTCTCTTATGCATACACTTTCTTCTCTTGACAATACAAACGAATAACATGTTTATTTTGTTGAAATACATCATGCGTCAGCCGAATAATAATAAAGTTTCGTTTTGTTTGATCATCATGAACAAAAATCTGTTCTCCCTCCTGAAAACGCCATGCACTTTCAAAAGTCGTAATATGATCCCCACTTACAGAAAAAAGTTCATATCGCATCTCTTGTACCCTCTCTCAACTTATATAATCACAATATCCTCATATTAAATTTATCATAACTTAATCCCTATCAAATTAGTGATTTTTTCTATTTCGAAAGGTTTTAACTTTGTATTTAAATATTTTTAGCGCTATAATGATAAACGAATTTTTATTGAAAGGAGTTTTACTTTGACTGCATATTTATTTCCAGTGAAAACAGCATTTATTTTATTTCCTTTTTTAGCAATGTTTCTTTTAATCCCTTTTTTAATATTTAATTATCGAAAATACGGTTATTTAAATAAATGGCGCTCATTTATTTTATACTCATTATTACTTTACTTATTAAATGCCTATTTTCTTGTTATTTTGCCGTTGCCACAAACGTTTGATACTTGTAGCCTACAACCGGCTAATACACAACACATGCAACTCGCACCATTTTATTTCATACAAGAGATTAGTAGTCATACATCGGCAGTTTTAACGAAACCAGCTACTTATTTCTACTTATTAAAAGAGTCTGCGTTTTTACAAGTTGCCTTTAACGTTCTATTAACTGTTCCATTCGGTATTTACTTACGTTATTATTTCCGACGTAGTTTCTTACAAACAATTTGCATTTCCTTTTTCCTTTCACTATTTTTCGAGCTAACACAAGTGACTGGATTATACGGTATATACAATTGTGCATACCGATTATTTGATATCGATGATTTGTTTTTAAATACATTAGGTGGCGTAATTGGTTTTATCATTGCACCAATATTTACGTACTTCCTTCCGAAGACAAACGAGTTAGATAGTCATATTGATTTGGAAACGAAACCAGTCGGATTCATTCGTCGCCTTATCGCGATGCAAATTGATTGGATTTTCTTATCTATCGTCGTACCTGTCGTTAAAAACAAAGGAAATTCTTTCTTCGTTTCTAATATGCAATCTTACACCAATATGTATGAACTCATTTTCATTACGTGTTCAATCCTTATTTACTTTATTATTATTCCATACTTTACTAACGGAAAAACAATTGGGAAAGCATTGCTTCGCATTCACGTGAAAGGAAAATCAAATCGTATTACATTAAAAGAACTATTTATTCGCTACGGTATATTTTATTTTGCGTTAGGCGGAATCAATTATATTCTTTCTAGTAGCTCTATTTTAAATCACACAGAGCCTTTAGTATTACTCGTTACATTGTTATTCTTATTCATCATTAACGGCCTATTTATTATTCATGTTTTACTACATGTATTTAGCCGTGATAAACTACTATTTTATGAACATATTAGTCATACAAGAAATGCAATTACACTAAAAAAAGCTGACAAATAATTATTTGTCAGCTTTTTCATATACATAATGTGAAACTTTAATTAGCCCTCACCTAACTTCTTTGCTTCCACTGAATTTTGAGGTAGGGGTCTTACTGCCTGACAAATAGCGGGATAAATAACTTCTCCGCATAAGGATTAAAAAACATTCCAAGTTCATCTAGAGATTTCCTCACCTGTAAAAACGAATGAAATTCTGGATATATATATTGTAATTGCTCATATGATAATGTATGCATTTTCCCCCAATGTGGACGCCCTTCATACTTTAGAAAAATCTTTTCCACTTCGCCAAAGTAAGCAGCATATTTCATACCTTTATACATATGAACAGCGATATATGCTGAATCTCTTCCATAAGCCGGACTAAGCCATATATCATCCCCTTTCACATAGCGGCATTCGATTGGGAAGTGCACCTTATACTTTTTCTTTTCAATAAGATTTGAGATTTCTTCTACAACCGTCCTCATATACTTTGAAGGAATGCTATACTCCATTTCATAAAATGGCACCGTACGTGATGTAGCAAATACTTCATAGCTCGGGCCAATTATTTTTGTGCTTGGTACAGCTTTAGCTGATAACCGACTCACGCCTTTACTTATAGAAGGAAACCATTTACATCCTTTAGATAGTAAAGAGAACATCCTATTTTCAAGTAACTCCACCTTTAGTTTATGCCATTTCAAATCACTGCCTTTATTCGTTGTTTCGTTCGTAAGTTTCACTTGTACTTCATCAGAATAAGGAAAAACGAAAAATTCAAAATGACGATGCTTCTTATATTCTTCTAGTTTGTTCATTACAGTGGATAATGACTGTTTTTCACTTTCATAAACGAGTGAATACGCTGGAATAACCTTCAATTTTATCTTTACAATGATACCTAACATTCCAAGTGACAACTGAAACGCTCTCCAATATTCTACGTTCTCAGCTTCCGAACAAACTATATTCTCACCATTAGATAGAACTGCCGTAATCTCTATAACTTGTGTTGATAAACTCCCAAAGGTAATACCCGTTCCATGAGTCCCCGTACTAATCGCTCCTGCAATAGATTGCGAATCAATATCCCCTAAATTTTCTTGCGCATAACCTTTTTCCTCAAGTAACTTCCCTAAATCATATAACTTTGTTCCTGCCCATACTTCAGCAACCATCTTCTCTGCATCAATATTCACAATACCCTTCAATTCATCTAAAGAAACTAAAACTTCTTCCGTTTGCACAAGGGGGGTAAACGAGTGTCCTGAACCGACAACACGAATTTTCTTTCCCTTTTTTCGCGCAAGCCCCACAACTTCTACTACATCTTGTATACTTTCTGGATACATCGTATAATGCGGCGTTCCTTCTACATTCCCTGTCCAATTTCTCCACTTTTGTCCCTTTATAGAAAGCATTGGCCATCCCCCCGATATGTTGAATACTCCCCGACAATCTCTCCTTTTTTAACACGATACAAAAAAGGAAAGCGTTCACATAATTCACCAGCCTTACTATGACGAAACAAAATGGTCTCTCCTATATCCACTCGTTCCTCGCCGTTATAAAAAATTGGCGTTTGTACCTCGCCAGCACCTTCTAAAGCTAATAATTTTGCACCCTTCGGTCTCCAAACTTCAGGCTCTTTATCTTTTCCAACTGCTCCTGAAGCAATATATCCACCACCTAGGCAAGTGTAAATAAACGAGACTGGTTTACGCACAACTGGTAAGGCAAATCCGACCGCTGGATGAAATTTCACCTCTTTATAATAATCAAACAGCTTCGGAGAATAAAAAGCAGAACCTATTGTAATCTCTGAAACTGAATTATCTTTCTCGGTTGTTTTTATGCTTCCTGTTCCGCCTCCATTTACAAACCTTAGCTCAATACCAATGTTTTGTATTGCTTTTACAATATGTTCTCTTCTTTCTTTAACTTCTAGCACTGATTTCTGCTTTAAATACGAAATCACTTTACTTTTCAACCATTGATTCGGTATATAATCGCCCACCCCGGCAATTTGAGCTTCATATCCCATTACACCATCTAACATTAAATATGATGACCTTCTCACCTTTTCTACTACTTTCAACGCATCCTGCACATTTTTTACTGGGGACCTTTGTACACCAAAATGAAATTGAAAGAAGCAACTACTCATATCAATATCCAAACAAACACGAAAACATCCTTTAGATTGCTCAGCAATGTTTTCTAAATACACAATATGCTCTTCACAATCCACCATACAAGTTATAATGAAACCTTTCTTTGTTAACAAACTAATTTCATACAGAGCTCTTTCATCGTAAGCAGGATATCCAAGCAATAAATCATTAAATCCTTGTTCTATTAAAAATAAAATCTCTCTAGGTGAAAAGCACATAATACCTTGAAATCGATCATTTGCAGCTAGTATCTTTTGCATAATCGGAACAGAGCGTAACGATTTACTCGCTATACGAATCTTTTTATTTCCACTTAACTCTATAATCGATTGAATATTTCTATCTAAAGCCACTTCATCCAAAAATGCACACGGTAATGGAACTTCTTTAAAAATTCCTCGATCCACATTTTTCTCTCCTCTTCTCAATATGTCTTATACATATTGGAAAAAAAGTGTGATTTTCCTGTTTGCAAATAAAAAAAGTTTCTTCTTTACGAAGAAACTTTTTGAAACTACTTCATAGAAATAGTCGCCTCTACTGGATAATGATCAGAGTAATCATTATACGTATATTTTTGGAACCATGATGTAACAGTCCATTGTGGAGATTGCGGCTGTAACACCTTATTCTCTATATACGATGGGTTCGCATGGTCTTTACTTGCAATGATATAATCTAAATACTCAGCAGGACTATCAGGGAAATTATATTTTGCAATACTGTTTGTCGTTGCGTCCCAAGTCGCTGTATGTCCAGTATAAGATGGTACAGAAGCGTTCAATGTTTTAAACATAGATGCATACTCTGAGTCATTCTTGTTCTCTGCATTTATTTTATTTACGTTCATATCACCACCAATTAACACATACTCATTATTTGGTATATTTTTATTTTTAATAAAGTCTTGAATTTCTTTTAATTGGTCTGTACGTACAGATGCAGGTGAAGTTTTTCCGCACATACTATCTTCCGCTTGCAAATGCGTACCAATTACATGAACAAAGCGATCATTTTTCTTAATTTTCGTGTATACAAATCCTTTATTCGATAAATTATCTGGCCCGCATCCTTTTGCAAATACATATTGAATCTTTTCAGCGATTGGCCATTTGCTCACAATCGCAACGCCACCATCTTCAGGAGTTGAAGATGAATAGTTTCCTAACGTTTTATCCCATTCACTTCCACTACTACGACCTAATACTGCTGTTTGATTTGGATATTCTTTCTTCAAATTCCCTAATAAACGATCTGATGCGCTATTATCAAACACTTCATTTAATATAACTACGTCTTGATTCTTTATATAATCTGCCGCCCCGATTAAATCAGCACGCTCAGTTTGTCCCCAGTTCGGATATAAGTTTGTTGATAGCATATATACATTATGCGTCATCACTTTTAATGTATCGTTTTGATTTGTAGACGCTTCTGCTTGAGCTGACGTTCCACTATATAAAGCTCCTAGACCAACACCTAAGCTAAGTACACCTTTTAGCAATTTACCTTTCACGTTTCATACCTCCATGTATTGTATAGTGATAAAAAGGCCAAATACTCTATTCTGAGATTTGACCTTTTTTAAATACTTAACGATTTCCGTACGTATCAAACCAAAGCTGAATATATCCAGCAGTAACACGTTGTGCATCCATTAAACGCTTACCTGTCATTGGTGTAACTTCAGCGCGCCATTTATCTGCATATTCTTGTGATACAGCAGCTCTCACGAACCAATCTTTCGTATTATCATTTACAATGCCAGCGTAATCTTGTTTCGCAACTACTGCCGCTCCATGAATCCAATCTTCTGGATTCGTACCTTTCCAGTTCCAATATCCATTTCCATCCGTTACTTTATAGTTATCTTTTATCGTATCTACAAAGTTTTCATATTTAGAATGGAACCCTTGTGGATACGAAAGGTTCGTAAAGTTTGCTGCATGCATCGGTTGGTTTACATCCCCTAGATAATGAAGAGATAATCCTAAATAGAAGAATGCTTGTTTCATATCTTTATTTTTGTAAGACTCACCAGCTAATTTAAAATACTTAGCTCCAGTTTCCTTTGCCTGCTTTGCATACGGAATATAAGTTTTCCCATTGTCAGGGTCATAGAAATGTGAAGCAAATGTGCTATTATCATAGTAAGGATTTTCATAGTCAGCAGCATAAATACCGTTCTCTAACTCCGTACGCCATTCATTTAATAGTGCAACTCGATCTTGTTTTACAAGTGTTGTATTACGAGACATAATATCAATTGCACGGTTTACAATCCATAAATGAGAATTCACGCCTTCTTTATGTTTATCTTCAGCAGACCAGCGCGGAATAACTCCAAATCTCTGTCCCCCATCATTTTCATGAGCAAATGCAACACTTTGTAATGGAGCAACTAATGTAATAGCTGCCGCTAAAGCAAGTACTTTCTTTTTCATATAAAATCCTCCATTTTATAATTGAATTATTGTAAACATTTTGTTAGGATCCTATGATGTCATCCGGTTAACCTATGACTAGAATATCCCACCTTTCACGAAATTTCTATCAATAAATTAAAATATGCAAATGTTCATATCATTATAACTTTATACACAGTGAATATAATGAATGAATACACTTTCATTTTAATAAACTATTATTAAGGCTTGTCTAAACTAATGTAAAAAAAGAGTAAAGCATCTGAATGCTTTACTCTTTTTTTCTATTCGATAATATACTTGGCAATTGTACATTAACTGCTAACTTATGAATAAATCCAAACACTAATCCAATCCCAATAAATATGTATAAGATTGTAAATATCTTTCCGAAATCAGTTTGCGGACTAAAATTCCCATCACCGACAGTCGTCAACGTGACCACACTAAAATATAAAGCGTCAATAGGACGTAATTCTTCAACTGTACTATAAAAAATCGTACCCGATATTAAAGTCAAAATTGTTAATACGAATAATACTTGAAATTCTTTATCTTTCCACGCTCGTAAACAGGCTCTTAACATTCGCTTTAAAGTTAACAAAAATGAAAGCATTAGATTCTCCCTTCCAAACAAAAATACATTTAGTCAAAGGAAAGTCTATCACCTTTCAGTATAGAAAAAAAGTAGCCCTCTTCTATTTCTAGAAAAGGGCTACTCTATTCAATTCTATCTTATTTAGGTGAAACAAGAATTTTCACTTGTGTTTTATCTTTTACAAGTGCTTCAAATCCTTCTTCAACAACTTGATCGACTGTAATTTTTTTCGTAATTAATTTCTCTGCTTGAATTTGACCAGAGCTAATTAATTTAATAACAGCTGGGAAGATGTGACGGTATCCTAAAATACCAATAACTTCTTTTTCTTTTAATACTAAGTTATTTGGAGTAATTGTTGCGTCTTTTTCCCATACACTAACAATTACAGTTTGTCCTTCGAAGCTTGTACTTTCAATCGCTTGGCGTAGTACAACTTCAACACCTGTTACTTCAAAGCTAACATTTACACCTAAACCATTTGTTAAGTTACGAATTTCAGCTAACACATCTTGAGTTGCTGGATTTAATACATAATCCGCACCTGCTAATTTCGCTAACTCTTGACGTTCTTTAGAAAGTTCAACTGCAATAACAGGAGTTGCTCCTGCTGCTTTAGCTGCTTGGATAACAAGAAGTCCAATTGGACCGCAACCAAATACTGCTACTGCTTCCCCTTCTTTTAATTTACTTTGACGTACTGCATGAACTGCTACTGCTGCTGGTTCTACAAGCGCACCTTGTTCATATGTCATTTCATCTGGAATGTGATGAACCATATCTTCTGGTACTACTGTATATTCAGAGAAACCGCCGCCTTCTCCGCCAAGACCGTGGAAAACAAGTTGTTCACAAACATTGTAATGTCCATGTTTACAAGCTTCACATTTACCACAAGAATAAATTGGTTCTACAACAACGCGGTCTCCCACTTTATGAGATGTAACTCCTTCACCAATCTCTATTACCTCACCACTAAACTCATGACCTAAAATAACAGGTGCTTTCACATGTGTTAATGGATGTTCTTCTGTTGGAATAAAAATAGGCCCTGCTAAATATTCATGCAAGTCTGTCCCACAAATACCACACCATTTAACTTTGATTTTCACTGTTCCTGGTTTTACTGTTGGTTCTGGTACTTCTTCTACTCGTACATCACGTTGATTATGCCAAAGTAGTGCTTTCATTTTATACATCCCTCTCTATGTATATACTTAACCTGGTGAAGTTTACAATTCTATTATAATACTTCTATCCATATATTTCAAAAAAACAATCGTATCTCTACTAATTTTTTACAAATAACGTTCAATATTTTGTCACTTTGTACTTTTTTCCACATCTGTTAATTCAATTTCATTGCAGGTGAAATTAGCATTGTGCCATAATAGCATAGGAGAGGTGAATATCGCTTGAAATATTTTATTTACTTTATCGTTATCGTGGCATTTTTAGATACATTTTCACAATTACCTATTATGAGTACTTTCGCTCAAAGCCTTGGAGGAACCCCTCTTATTATCGGGCTAGTTGTCGGTATGTACTCATTCGCTAATATGATCGGGAATATTATTGCAGGAGCAGCTGTCGATAAATTTGGTGCAAAAAAAATCCTTTATATAAGCATGGGAATTACGAGTTTCATAGTCTTGTTATACACCGTTGTTCAAAGTGGTGAACAACTATTAGTTGTTCGCTTTATGCATGGATTTAGTGATGGCTTTTTAATTCCTGCTGCCTTTACATTTTTATCAAAACAAACAAATGCAAAAAGACAAGGAAAAGCAATGGCTCTGTCTGGTGCTGCTGTTGGAACAGCCGCAATCGTAGGACCGGCTTTCAGCGGTATTATGAAAGCAACAGCTGGCGTAGAATGGGTCTTCATTACTATTTCTATTTTAATGGCTCTTGGTACGATCGTATCTCTATTCTTCTTACCAAATAACGTATCAAGAAAAGATACATCAAGAACGCAAATAATGAACAAAGAAGATATGGTTGAACTTTTAAAATCAGAACCGTTATTACAAGCATATATTGGTGCTTTCACATTAATGTTTTCACAAGGAATTGTCACTTATATGTTACCAGTAAAAGTTGAGGCATTAGCGCTTAAAGCATCCACAACAGGCATGATGTTAAGTGTATTTGGTATAACTGCTATCCTCTTCTTCTTGCTTCCAACAAATCGTATTTACGATCGATTTAATCGTTCGAAACTAATGCTAATCGGAATTGCAGTTATGGCATTCGCATTATCTTTACTCGGATTATTTGCTACAAAAGGTATGCTCTTTATCGTAATGATGATTTATGGAATTGGATTCGCAATCCTCTTCCCGTCTATTAACGCTTTACTTGTTGAAAATACTACAGACGATAATCGCGGAAAGGCATTCGGATTATTTTATGCCTTCTTCTCATTAGGAGTTGTTGCTGGCTCCTTTACAGTCGGCGCAATCGGAGCATCACCTAGCATCAGCTTCATTATCGGGACAGCATTTTTATTAACATTTGCTGGGATGATTTATGTAAGAAGCAAAGTAAAAAAGACAATGATGGGATAATCCATCATTGTCTTTTTTAAAATGCATATTGATATAATCCGTAATATAATGGAAGCGTTGGAATAATGCCAATTAATTTAAATATAAAAGGTAACGGCTCATCTCGCTCTTCATATAAACGAAAAACAAAAACTGCAGTTAAAGTCCAAATGACGCTAAACAAGAAGATACATTTCCAAACAATTGAGGTTAATATTTGTATATCAAATACAAAACCAAAGAGCCCTATCCACGTAATAATAGAAACTACAAAGTCAAACTTTTGAATTGGTGTTTGAAACATGCCCCTTACTAACGAAATAATAGCTAACATTGCTACAATAACTAAATATATTTTCCAAAGCATTATGATAATCTCCTATTCAATTCAACTTTTAACTTTCAATAAGCCGTATTTAATAAACAATATAGCATTATATTTTTCATAGAAATAATACAATGGATAACAAAATAAGAAGAAAATAAGTACAGTTGGTACATCATCTATAATAGAAAAATATTTTACTAGTAATTCCTTAATACTCTCTCCAATTATAATAAACAGTGGAATGATACAAATTGCTGCTAATATTAAGCACGGTGTGATTCTCATTTCTTTTAACCTCACCTTGCAGTGTGGACATCTGAATGAAAAAGGATGCGGGAGATCAATAATATGTTGCGCAGTAATCTCTCCTTCACACTGTGGACATTCAATTATTTCTTTCATTTAACTCAACTCCTTTCTATCTACAAAAAGAACACTATCCAATAGCGCTCTTTTACTGCCGAATATATTACTTTTGTGTATAACCAAATAACAATGTAAATAAATTGAGCCGTAAAGGCAATAATACATCTCTTCTTTTAAACAGAAAGTTTATAAATACTGACGATACTTCGACAATTTCCTCGGAAATATTTCCTTTCCCCACATAATTTGATACACTACACATGAATAAAAACTTGTATTACATAAACTAAAATAATAACTTACTGTACAAATTAAAAAGCACACTCTTCATATGAAGAATGTGCTTTTATGTTATTAACGTTTAATCCAAACAGCACCTGCCGATTTATCTTCTGCCTGTCCAACAACTTGGAATTTAAGTCCAAGGTTTGGAACTTTTCTTCCTGCGTCTGCAATTTGCTTGTTACTATATACTTTTGAATCATCAAAAGTTGTAACACCTTGTAATCCAGAATAGTTAAACTGACCACGTGTTAATGAATTTACACTCCATGCTGGTGTTTTATCAAATGAAAATGCAGCATCTGCAATTTGCATGCCCGTATTACCGTATGCTGGTTTCCCGTTTAAATTACCAACTAGCGCTTCTGGATGAGAGTCAACAACACCAAGGAATCCTTCACCTGGATGCATCCCAACCCAGTTATCTTTAAAACTATCATCTGCATACCAAACGACAAGACCTGTATTATACACTGGACCTTTTCCTGCTTTTAATCCATTATCTGATCCCGCATAGTTTCTCCATTCTAAGTAGTAGTAATGAGCTTTCTTCTCTGTCCCATCAGAAACAACAAAACCATTTAAATTCATTTTAGACTGTCCTTCTGCATCATCAGAAAATACAACTTGTCCATCAACAGTTACATTTACATTATCCATCGCAAAACCTTTATATGTTACAGCCGGATCTGTAATATAGTCGAATTGTAGTTTCACTTTTTTGCCTTTAAATTGACTTAAATCATATGATTTATCAATCCATTTCCCATCTGTTGTATCTTTATCTCCTTGGACTACTTTTTCTCCAAGTCTATCAATTAACGTCTTCGTTCCATCTTCTGTTACTGCATGTACTTCGACGAAATCGCACTCTGCTTCTAACTCATAATTTGCTTTATAATCGAATTTTGCATTTGTTCCCTTTGTTAAATCAAAGAATGGTGTCTCTAACGTTGTATGCATATCATCGCCTCTTGTACTATAATATGCATGCTTTCCAAACTCCGGTTTAATCGTTTCAACACTTTTACCTGGTAAGTTAACACGTACAACGCCTGGACGATTTGATTTCGTAACACTTTGATCAATATAGGTAGGAACTCCCACACCACTCTTAATTTTATCGTAATCTACTTCTAATATTTTTGCCCAGTTGCCACCCATATTCTTTTGTAAGAAGTCTTTATTTTGTGGTGAAAAACTAGTCGGCTCTGTTCCTGCGATTTTCCCTGTCCAACTACCTCCACTCATTAATGACCAAGCTTCGACTGGTGAACCATTTCCAGTATATTTCGTGTCATATTCATCTGGTAATCCAAGATCATGTCCAAATTCATGTGCAAACACACCTACAGCTCCATCTTCTGGTTCAATTGTGTAATCATGTGCTGCTACTTTACCACCAAAGTAATCTACCTTTGATTTCGTACCTTCAATCGCTACTGGATCTACTGCTAATTTTGAACGATGTGACCAGATCGCATCATCACCTAATTTACCGCCACCAGCTTCTTGACCAACACCAGCATGGATTACCATTAAATGATCAATTACACCGTCAGGTTCATTTTGATTCCCGTCCCCGTTTGTATCATATCTATCAAATTGATCAAACTGGGATAAATCTAGTCCTTTCTCAGCAGCTGCATGCAAAGCTTCTTTCACTAAATCACGTGCACCTTTCGGACCTTTATTATCGTGCCCACTGCTACCATCAGCTCCATAATCAGATGCTTTTCCTGGAACAGTTAGCCACTCCGTTACATATCCATCTGTCGTATAACTACCACCAGACTGCTCTTCATAGTATTGTTTAAACGTTTTTACTTTTGAACCATCAAATAAAGTATACGGCTCATTACCGAACAACATCTTTTGATAATGTTCTCTACTAAAGTCTTTCGAATACATATAACCTGGTGTTTGATCAATATTATTATGTTTATAATCACTAAATTCAACGAGTAGCACTAATACTTTATCTGATCGAACAGATCCCTTATATGGAGCTTGCTTTGCTTTTGAAGTTGGAACTTGCCCATTCAATTGATTTTTATTTGGTTCTGGCTTTTGCTCAAGGCTAACATTTTTTTCAGCCTTTTTTACATTTTCCTTTTCTTCCATCTTTTTCTCTTTTACTTTTTTTGTGAAATCAGACGTTTCTTGTGAGTGAGCATCTGGAAGAATTTCTTTATTCGCCTGATCTCCTTGTTTCTTTTCAATATATTGCTCAACAGCTTTTTTCGTCTCTTCTTTAGAAGATGATGGATTAATTGTTCCTCTTTCTTTCAGTGCTTCCGCTAAACGATCTTCTTGAATTAAATTGTAATCAATTGGTGTTGTAGATACATTATCTTTCTTTTTTGCTGCCGTTTCTGCATATGCTAACGGAGCACTCATTACAGATGTACATCCGATAATTGCCGCAATTGCTAATGATGACAACACTTTAAATGGTGCTTTTCTTCTCATTCCATTTCTCCCCTTTTATAAAACTTAAAATTCAGATAAATTGGTGCGTTTTTGTCGAAATCTCTGTTTACTACCCTCCCTATATAAAAAGACATAATTCTATAAACATTAAGCTTTTTGTTATAGAATCATGCCCTCCAGTTTTCTGGTCAGACCCTCTATCTTTTTATCCCTTGGTTCAATTAATAATCAGTGGGGGGATGAACAAAGCCCCCACTGATTAAAGTTTCACTTTATGTCGAAATATGAAAAATAAAGAGTTATGTGATATATATTAAATATCTTATATAACAAATTTAAAAGACAATATGCAAAATTGCATGAAAATTCTTTTAAATAAAAAAAAGAATCCTAGTCAATTAAACTAGGATTCTTGCTTTTCTATTATTTCTCTTGTGTTTTTTCCCAATCAGCTAAGAATTTCTCAATTCCTTGATCTGTTAATGGGTGCTTCACTAATGAAGCAATTACGTTTGCTGGGATTGTTGCAATATGTGCACCGTTTAATGCTGCGTCAGTTACGTGAACACTGTGACGTACAGATGCTGCAATGATTTCTGTTTCGATGCCATGAATTGCAAAGATTTCTGCGATTTGACGAATTAAGTCCATACCGTTATGACCGATATCGTCTAAGCGACCTAAGAATGGTGAAACGTATGTTGCACCAGCACGAGCTGCAAGTAATGCTTGAACTGCTGAGAACACTAATGTAACGTTTGTACGAATTCCTAAATCAGAGAACGCTTTTACTGCTTTTAAACCTTCTGTTGTCATTGGAACTTTTACTACAACGTTTGGAGCAATCTTCGCTAGTTCTTTTCCTTCTTCAATCATCTTATCAGCTTCTAAGCTAATTACTTCTGCACTTACAGGTCCTTCTACAACGTTGCAAATTTCACGAATGCGTTCGTGGAAGTCTACGCCTTCTTTTGCTACAAGTGATGGATTTGTCGTTACTCCAGCTAATACACCTAATTCATTTGCCTCTTTAATTTCGTTAACGTTTGCTGTATCAATAAAGAATTTCATTTGTTGTTCTTCCTTCCTAATTTTCATTTTATATTTATTTATTTTTCTTAATAAGCTCTAATTCAATCGGAATAGATTTGTCCACTTTTTTACCTTGTGTTATCTCTTTTGCTGTTTGCATCGCCTTCTCCCCGATTAATTCCGGTTTTTGAGCAACTGTTGCAGCCATACGCCCATCGTTAACCGCTTTCACTGCATCGTCTGTTGCATCAAATCCAACAACGACTACATCTGTTTTTCCAGCAGACTTCAATGCTTCAAGTGCACCTAATGCCATCTCATCGTTATGCGCAAACACGGCTTTAATATCACCATTTGCTTGCAAAATGTTTTCCATAACAGATAATCCTTTCGCTCTATCAAAATCAGCCGCTTGTTTTGCAACTACTTTTAAAGACTTATCGGCTACGTTATGGAATCCTTTCCCACGTTCACGAGCAGCGGAAGATCCAGGGATTCCTTCTAACTCAGCAACGTTTGCTCCTTCGCCAACTAATTCCCGAATGTAATCACTAGCCATTTGACCACCTTCAATATTGTTAGAAGCAATGTGAGAAACAACCTTACCTGAATTCGCAACGCGGTCTACTGTAATAACAGGAACATTTGCTGCATTCGCCGCACTTACTGCTGAAGCAACAGCATCTGAATCGGTCGGATTAATAACAACTACATCGACACCCTTTTGAATTAAATCTTCAACATCGTTCGTTTGCTTTGCTGCATCATTTTGTGCATCAACAGCAATTAATTCGATGCCACTATCTTTCGCTTTCTTTTCTGCACCCTTTTTCAAAGTTACAAAAAAGGGATTATTTAAAGTTGAAACAGAGAATCCAACTTTAATAGTTTTATTTCGACCTTTATCGCTAGAATCCTTTGCCCATTCTGGCGGTTCCATTGAACAACCAGCAGTAATGACCATAATACATGCAACGAGTATAAGTAACCATTTCTTCATGAACTGTCCCTCCATTACGCTTCTTTTCTGCGATCAATTAATACAGCTAGTAAGATTACAAGTCCTTTTACAACTTGTTGGAAGAAAGAAGATACACCTAATAAATTTAAACCGTTATTTAATACACCGATAATAAGTACACCGATGAATGTACCAACAATCCATCCTCTTCCCCCAGAAAGACTTGTTCCACCTAATACAACTGCTGCAATTGCATCTAATTCATAAGAAGTACCTGCAGTCGGCTGTGCAGAATCTAATCGTGATGTTAAGACAATACCTGCAAGCGCTGCCAAAATTCCGGAAAGACCGTAAATCATTACTTTAATTCTCGTAACATTAATACCTGATAGTGCTGCTGCTTCTTCATTTCCACCAATTGCAAATGTACGGCGACCAAATGTCGTTTTCTTCAAAATGAAGTACAGTACTGCGAAAGCGATCATCATTGTAACAGCTGGTACCGGAATACCAAGAAAATAACCGCGGCCAAACATTTGGAACATTAAATGATCACCAAGACCAGTGATCGGACGTCCGTCCATATAAACAAGCGTCAACCCACGAAAAATAGTCATTGTTGCCAAAGTTGCAATAAATGGAGCTACTTTTCCTTTCGCAATGATGATACCGTTTACAATTCCCATTACAAGACCTGCTAATAATCCAACTGCCATTGCAAGGAACGGATCCATGCCACTTGCCATCATTCCAGCAACAAGTGCACTTGATAATGCTAAAATAGAACCTACCGATAAGTCAATACCCCCTGTTAAAATTACGAAGGTCATTCCGAATGCAATAAGCGCATTAATCGATACTTGACGCAGTATATTAAATAAATTTGGAATTTCAATAAACGCTGGATTTAAAGCTGTAATTACGACGATAATTAATACTAAACCGATTAAAGAACCGAGTTGTTGTAATACATTCCCCTTCTTAGTCATCCTTACTCTCCCCCTGTAGCTAGTGCCATAATAGACTCTTGTGATGCCTCATCTTTCCCTAAAATTCCGCCTACTTTTCCTTCATGAATAACAAGAACACGATCACTCATCCCTAAAACTTCTGGAAGCTCAGATGATACCATAATAACGGCATCTCCTTGCTCCGTAAGCTTATTCATAATAGAGTAAATTTCTTTTTTCGCTCCAACATCAACACCCCTTGTTGGTTCATCTAAAATGAGTAACTGCGGATGAATGCCTAGCCATTTTGCGATTACAACCTTTTGCTGATTTCCACCAGAAAGAGATTTCACTGCCTGCTCTCCGCTAGATGCTTTCACATTAAGAAGTTTCATCATATCCGCCGTAAACTGTTGTTCTAGCTCGTTGCTTAGAACACTTCCCTTTGAAAGACTTTCTAAATTCGGTAAAGTTAAATTTTCTCGAATTGAAAAATCTAACACTAATCCTTCAGACTTTCTATCTTCTGTAATGAAAGCAATTCTTTGTCTAATTGCATCTATTGGACTATCAATCTTTACTTCTTGTCCATTTATAAAAATTTGTCCAGAGTCTAAAGGTTCGTATCCAAATATCGCTTTCATAATATCAGTGCGACCAGCCCCCATCAAACCAGCTACACCAATGATTTCACCTTTCCTCACTTGAAACGAAACATTTTCAAATTTCCCTTTCTTCGTTCCGTTACGCATTTCAAAAATGACATCACCAATTTGACTATTTCGCTCTGGATAACGTTCACCAATGCTGCGCCCCACCATCATACTCACTACTTCATCAAATGATGTTTCTGGAATTAATCTCTTTCCGACGAATTCTCCATCACGCAAAATCGTAATAGCATCACATATTGAGAAAATCTCTTCCATACGATGCGAAATGTACACGAATGAAACACCTTCTTTACGTAACTTATTGATTACTGTAAAGAGCGTTTCAATTTCACGATCCGTCAGTGCCGCAGTAGGTTCATCCATAATAATAACGCTCGCGTTTGTCATTAATGCTTTCGCAATTTCGATAATTTGCTGTTGTCCAACCGATAATTCCTCTGCTAACATAGCGCCTCTTACATGCAACCCTAACTCCGCTAGTTGCTGCTGCGCAATCGCGTTCATTTGTCGAGTGCGTAAAATACCTGTTTTCCCATACATTAACTCTTTACCGAGAAACATATTTTCAGCTACTGTTAAATTCGGCAATATGTTTAGTTCTTGATGTATAAATGCGATGCCGTACTCTTCAGCTTCTTTCGCATTTTTAAAGGTGCGCTCTTGCCCATCAATCGTGATTGTCCCACCATCTTTTTTGTATACACCTGTTAAAATCTTCATGAGCGTTGATTTACCCGCTCCATTTTCCCCCATCAATGCATGGACTTCTCCTGTTTCAATCATAAACTGTGCATTCTTCAAAACAGGATTTCCATTGAACGCCTTTGAAATGTTTTTCATTTCAATATGCATTCCCATCACTTCCCTTTATTAAAAAATCACGCCTGCATGTAAAATTACATTTGCATAAGGCGTAGCCTCGCCTGTACGAATAATCGCCTTCGCTTTCTTTGTATGCTCTTTAAATTGCTCATGAGATACATACTCAAATGCTGGCTCTATTAATTTCTGCTCTATTTCTTTATTTACTTCCGCATTATTTATAATGACTTCTTCTGCTAACGTCACTTTTTCGATTGCCATATCATCAGCTACCACTTGCAATACATCTAAAAAGCTAGGTTTTCCAATTTCAACAGCTAAATCAATTCTTTTTACTCCGTCAGGAATTGGTAAACCGCAATCAGCAATTACAATCGTATCCGTATGCCCAAGTGAAGCAAGGATTGATGCAATCTCACTGTTTAATACGCCGTGCTTCTTCATCCAACAATCACCTGCACTTCACGTACTTTATCTCTCGTTGGCATACCGCCTTGCGCCCCAAGTTTCGTTACAGAAAGACCACCGGCAATATTCGCGAAACGAATTGCTTTTTGAAGTGTCTCTCCTTCAGAAAGTGCAACTGCTAACGCACCATTAAATGTATCACCAGCTCCAGTTGTATCCACTACATCAACAGCAATGCTAGGAACATGTACAATCTCCGTGCCATTATGGAAACGAACACCGTTAGAACCTTCTGTCATCAATAATTTATTGGGATACTTCGCCAATAAATCTTCAATTGGTGATGTAAAATCATCTAATACGATGCGGCACTCATGTTCATTTGGCGTAATATAAGTCGCCTTTTCTAAAATTCCTTCTGATAAAACTTGTGCTGGCGCTGGATTCAACATAACAGGAATATTATGTTCCTCACAAATAGCCAATACATATTTTACTGTTTCAAGTGGAATTTCTAGTTGAAGAACAACCATATCCGCTTTTACAAGAAGGTCTTTGGAGCGATCTACAACTGACTTATTTACAAGAGCATTTGCCCCTTGTACGACAACAATACTGTTATCTTCTTCTGCTAAAACGATATGAGCAATTCCTGTCGTTCTATCTGTAACCGGTACCACATAATCGATAAAAATGCGTTCGTTCTCTAGATTTTTTCTAACTACTGTTCCATAATCATCATTTCCTACCGCTCCAACCATTGCTACATTTGCTCCTAATCTAGCTGCAGCAACTGCTTGGTTTGCTCCTTTCCCTCCTGGGATTGTATGAAACGCTTCACCAATTACTGTTTCTCCTGCTTTCGGCCGTTTTTTTGAAACAGCCACTAAATCCATTGAAATGCTTCCTACTACTGCAATATTTGGCATCTGTTTCATCTCCTTACTTTGTTGTATTTCGTTCTATAATTTCGATCGGCAAACGATAGTGTTTCTCTTCTAATGTATTTCCTTCCATTTGCTCTAACAACAACTCTGTTGCAATTTTCCCCATTTCATATATCGGTTGTGCAACTGTTGTAATAGATGGATACATCATTTCCGTTAAAGAAATTCCATCAAATCCGATAATTTGTAAATCATTTGGAATGACAATCCCCTTTTGAAGTGCAGCCTTTACAATACCAATCGCAATTAAATCATTCCCAGCAACAATACCATCAATATGCGGGTATTCTTCTAATAATTCCATCGCTACACGCTCACTATTTGCTGGATCAAACGTACTCTCTGCAATCATATACGAAAGATTATTTTGCGTAATAACGTCTACAAAACCTTCAAAACGTTCATTTGCAGTACTCACATCACGTGGACCACGAATATGTGCAATATGTTTACATCCTTTATCTAGTAACAACTTTGTCGCAGCCTGACTTCCTGCATAGTTATCTGCATATACAGTAGGAATACGCTCATTAAACATACGGTCAATCGCAACAATTGGAATAGATAAATTCATGTAATTAACACTATTTTGTGGATTCGTTGCTACAATAAATCCATCTACATTATTTTGTCTAAGCACATCAATATATTGTTTCTCTTTTTCTAAACTTTCATCAGAG
Source organism: Bacillus sp. RZ2MS9 (assembly GCF_001816185.2). NCBI lineage: Bacteria > Bacillati > Bacillota > Bacilli > Caryophanales > Bacillaceae > Bacillus > Bacillus sp. RZ2MS9. The sequence continues at coordinate 687,553 of NZ_CP049978.1, read as the reverse complement.
TTACAAAGGACAACTGTGTAACCTTGTTTATGTGCTACATCTTCTACGGCACGTGCAACTTCCGGAAAGAATGGATTCACGATATTTGGAACAACTAAGCCAATTAAACGAGACTTTTTATTATACAGTGAACGCGCTACTGTACTAGGCTTATAATCTAACATCTCAATTGCACGTTCTACCTTTTTTAATGTATCTTCGTGAACATATCCATTTTTATTTAGAACTCTGGAAACGGTCGCAACAGATACTCCCGCTAATTTCGCAACGTCTTTGATCGTACTCATTCTCTTTTCTCCTCATTTCATGTAACCGTTTACAGAAAATAATATAACGTATTTCTAAAAATACGTCAATCATTTCTCACTAAAAAGCTTTTAAGGTTATACTCAAAAAAGCACCGCCATAAGGCGATGCTTCTTCATTACGAGTATGATACAGTTTTTTCTTTTTCTTCTACAGCAGGCTCTTTAGCATCTTTTTTACGATCTGACAATTTAATTTTTTGTAAGAAAATCGTAAAGATGGCACCTACTACGATAAATACTAATCCTGTTAAGAATACAGTATGAAGCGAGTCTACTAAAGAGTTTTTCAAAATAGGTACAATACTGTTAGCGAACGCTTCTGGCATTTGTTTTAATGCCTCTGGGCTAAATAGCATTGAATATAAACCTTGTGGATCTGTGTGAATCATATCTTTAAATTTCGTTACCATTTGTCCCGCTTCTTTCGGGAATGTATCTAATACAGGTACTAAATTCTTTGTTAATGTCGCACCTGAAGTGTTATTCATAATTGATCCTAAAATTGTAATACCAAATGTACCACCGATTTGTCGGAAGAACTGACTTGATGATGTTACAACACCAAGGTCTTTTTTCGGGAAGCTTTCTTGTAACGCTAATGTTAATGTCGGCATTACAAGACCCATTCCTAAACCGATAACCATCATATAAGAAGTAGCTGTAAGCTTCGTTGTGTGCATATCCATCGTTGTTAATAACCAGAAACCACCGGCCATAATAAGCATACCTGCGATAATTTGTGGTTTTACACCAACTTTTAATACAAGTTGCCCACCGATAATACTCATCACAATCATTGTAATCATCATTGGAGTCATAATTGTTCCTGATTCAGCAGCACTTACTCCTACAATACCTTGCATGAAGAATGGTACGAACATAATCGCGCCGAACATTCCAATACTCATAAAGAATCCAATCGCATTCAGTATTGTAAATGTGCGATTTTTAAAGAAATGCATTGGTAAAATTGGCTCTTCAGCTTTCGTTTCAACGATAACAAAGCTAACGATACCAATTACAGCTAGTGCAAATAAACCGATAATTTGCCAAGAATCCCATGCATAATCTTTTCCGCCAAACGTTAGCGCAAGTAATAAACTTACAACACCGAGAATCATCGTAAAGATTCCAGCGATATCGATTTTAATTGGTCCTGTTTGTTTATGCGATTTTAATCCCATTGCAATAAAGATTGTTGCTAAAATACCAACCGGTAAGTTAATGTAGAATACCCATCTCCAGTTCACTGCATCTACAATCCAACCACCAACTTGCGGTCCAATTACAGAAGCAAGACCGTATAACGCACCAAAAATACCTTGCCATTTCGCACGTTCTTTTCCCGTGAACATATCTCCAATAATAATCATAGCCATTGGCATCATAATACCGCCACCAAGACCTTGAATACCACGGAAAATAATTAATTCTGTCATACCATTCGCCATACCACATAACGCCGAACCAATCATGAAAATAACTAGCCCTGTTATATATACGTTACGACGACCAAGTAAATCCGCTAATTTACCTGCAATTGGTACAACTGTCGTTGATGTTAACATATAAGCTGTCGTTAACCATGTCATTAAACTTAATCCGCCTAGGTCACCGACGATACGTGGCATTGCTGTACCAACAATTGTTCCATCTAATGCAGCAAATAGCATCGCGATTACTAAACCGATTAACAACAACTTTCTATTTTGATTTTCTTGTTGCTCCATGTAATCTCCTCAATTCCTCTTAGTTATTCTCTTTTTTCTCTTGTGTCCCGCAAATAATGGTTTCTAACTTCTCAAAGAGACGTAATAAATCTTCTCTTTCTTGCAACTCTAAATGTGAAAAGTATTTTGCAATATGCTCGTTACGAGCTGTCATTGCCTCTTCTACTCTAGCTTTCCCCTTTTTTGTTAACTCGATGATGACAACGCGACGGTCATCTTTGTCGTGATAGCGTTCTACAAGTTCTTGATCGATTAGACGATCAATCATCACTGTAATCGCGCTAGGCTTCACATACATCTTTTTCGCTAATGTTGTCGCTCTTGAAGCCCCATAATGATCTAAAATCTTTAAAATATAAAACTGCGGTGGTGTAAGTCCTGTCGCTTGCATTTGTTCTAATAACTCCGTCTGCATTTTCTTTCCAATCGAAAAGGCAAGAGCTTGAATTTTATCGATATGCGTCATATCATTTGGCATGTTATCCACCTCTTATTTAAACAATAAAATATTTAATGTATTTAAATATTAATCCCACGAACAAAATCCGTCAATACTTTTATTCATAAAAACGTTTACATTTTTGTCACAAAGTTGTATAATTTTCGACGAAGTTAATATTGACAGTCACGGAGAAACGGAGTACACGGCTATGAATCATAAAAAAGGAAACTTTTTTATATTTCATGGCCTTTTTATGTTCTCTGTCTTAAAACGCTTCGAATTAATTAGGGGAGGATTTTCATTTTATGTTTTTCACACAATTATTTAAACCTGCGCCCCACGCGGAACGCTTACCAGCTGATCGCGTTGATAGCGAATACCGTAAATTACGTTTACAAGTATTCTTAGGTATCTTCATCGGTTATGCAGGTTACTACTTTGTTCGAAAAAACTTTTCACTAGCAATGCCATACTTAATCGAGCAAGGCTTTAGTAAAGGGGAACTTGGGGTTATCCTTTCAGCAGTTTCTATCGCTTACGGATTAAGTAAATTTCTTATGGGTATCGTATCCGATCGTTGTAATCCTCGCTACTTTTTAGCAGCTGGGCTATTTTTATCAGGTATCATTAATATTATTTTCGGCTCATTTTCTTTCATTACAACGAGCATTATACTTATGTTTGTACTTCAGTTTTTAAATGGATGGGTACAAGGTATGGGATGGCCTCCTTGTGGTCGTACGATGGTTCACTGGTTCTCTATTAGCGAACGTGGTACAAAAATGTCTATTTGGAACGTCGCTCATAATGTTGGCGGAGCGCTTATGCCTTCACTTGTAACATTAGGCTTATACTTCTTCGCAGATGACTGGAAAAGTATTTTTTACTTCCCAGGTATTCTTTCAATTTTAGTTGGTATTTATGTATTAATTACGATGAAAGATACGCCTCAATCTTGTGGACTACCTTCTATTGAAGAACATACTGGAGAATATCCACCAGATGAAAAAGTAAAAGACCGCGAACGCGAGCTTTCAGTAAAGGAAATTTTATTTAAATACGTATTAAACAATAAGTTTTTATGGTACATCGCTATTGCGAACGTTTTCGTATATTTCGTACGTTACGGCGTTGTAGACTGGGCTCCTACTTATTTAGTAGAAGAAAAAAGCTTTACTCATAGTAGCTCACGTACTGCTTACGCTCTATATGAATGGGCTGGTATTCCAGGTACACTTCTTTGCGGATGGATGAGTGATAAACTATTTAAAGGACGTCGTGCACCTGCTGGTATTCTATTTATGGTCGGTGTATTTATCGCAGTTCTTGTTTACTGGTTAAACCCTCCTGGTAATCCAATGGTTGATAGTATCGCACTTGTCGCAATTGGATTTCTAATTTACGGACCGGTTATGTTAATTGGTCTACACGCTCTAGATTTAGCACCAAAGAAAGCTGCTGGAACTGCAGCAGGCTTAACTGGATTCTTCGGTTACTTAGGCGGAGCCGCTTTCGCTAGTGCAGCTATGGGCTTTATCGTGGATGCATTCGGATGGGATGGCGGATTCATCTTATTACTTGCATCTTGCGTACTTGCAATGTTCTTCCTTGCTCTTACTTTAAAGACAGGGTCAGTAAAATCAAAACAAGCTTAAATAATATATAACAAGCATAAAAATAGCTCTTAGCATTTACATACATGCTAAGAGCTATTTTTTATTTTCATTGCTGTTCCTACTAATGATAACAACCAATTCCTTCCCTACTATAAGATTAAAAGATTTGATGAAACACCTTTATTAAAACAGCTAACGTAACAGATGCAGCAAATCCCCCTAAACAAATAAGACTGACACCTTGACTATATGACAAATTTTGAAATGATTTCATTACTTCCATCCTCCCTATCTCCCCTTTGATACTTTTATTTTACCAATGGGAAAAATCTCATAACATCGATTTCTCTAACAACTAACTTACAAATTTGTAAGTTAACATCTTTTCAACTTATATATCTAGTATTTCCACAAATAAGAGTCATTTATACATAAAAAAAGACCTCAGTTATACTAAGGTCTTCGTTACATTCTATTTCATTTTATAATCATCACCGGACATTTCACTCGTTTTGCTATTTTATGACTTACACTTCCAAGCACCATTTCCTGCAGTGTATTGAGCCCTCTACTTCCAGCAATGACAAGATCTATATCTCCTGTATTTACATATTGAACAATTGTATCTCCAGGATCACCATGTAATATCGTAATTGTATAAGAAATGTTCTCTTTCTTTAATAAACCTTCAATCTCTTTTAATTTATCTTTTCGACTAGCCGATATTGTTTCTAAATCTGTTTGACCTTGTATAATATCTGATTTTGCCGTTCTATTATCTACTACGTACACAACTTCAACATTTGTTTCTTCGCTACATTTCGCAATATATGTTGCATGCTCTGCTGCTCGAAGTGCATGTTCAGAACCGTCACATGCTAATATAATTTGTTTGTACATATGCTGAATCCCCTTTTCGTTATCCTACTCGTATTATATAATAAAGCCCCCTAAAAAGGAGGCTTTTAACTAGCAATTCTTTTATTATAAGTCGCTAAATTTGCAACAAGTTTTGAACTACGTTCATTTAATCCTGTTATAGTTACTTTCACACCACTTTGTTCATACTTCATGATAACTTTATCAATTGATGCCACTGCTGAATCATCCCATACGTGCGCATGAGTAAAATTCATTTCAATTCCTTTTACATCTTCTTTAAATGAAAAATTATTTATGAAATCGGCTGTAGCTACAAAGAAAAGTTGACCGTGAATTTCGTATATTTTCTTATTTTCAATATATAAATGTTTCACGTGAATCTTTGCCATATTGAATGCAAATAACACCGCACTAATTACTGTTACGATCATAACAAATGCGTTTCCTTTTGGTACTTTATGAATTGTTGTTACAGAGTTCCAATCAAACGTTCCGATTGAAACCATGATCTTTAACGAGCGTCACCATTAATAATGCCATTGCACCTGTTGCAGCTGAAATCATCCCAGTTCTTCCGCCAACAAATGAAATGGTAACTGCAATACAAAAGGCTGCGTATAGTCCAACGGTCGGATCCACACCAGCGATAACAGAGAAGGCTATCGCTTCAGGAATTAAAGCTAAAGCAACGACAATTCCTGATAACACGTCCCCTCTCACATTAGAAAACCAATCATTTTTTATCGTTTGAAACAAAATACCACTCCTCTACTCCTTTATCATTTGATTTTCTCCATAAGAAAATCTAGCCGACTGCACGAAGGCTATTATATAACGAGTAGAAGATTTTTTGCTATGTAAAAGTTTCCGAAAAAAGATGTTACCTTCGTAGCTTCTTTTCTGAGAATATCAGGAAAACTTTAAATATACTATCATCTATTGTTGATTTAACGTACAATGATTTCGGATTCTACAGTATGTCAAATGAAGAGAACTTTGTTTGGATGAATGAAAAATGCACATGTAATTTAGTTCATTTAATTGAATAATCCAAGGATCAAGATATTAGCTACCAAGGGAATTCATTTAAAGTTCTATAGATATTTCCACTTCATATATGAGGTTTAGTTTGGATGGTTTAGGATTAGAGGAGTTTATGCTAATTTAATGAAAATAGTAAGAGCACTCTTTCGAGTGCTCATTTTATGCAGATACAGTTGCTTTATCCTTACGGAATATACCCATTAACCCACCGATTAATAGTAATACGCCTGGTAATAAGTAAATTATAGAAATACAAATAAATCCACCGATAGCAGCCACAGTCATCATAATACCGCCAACCTTCGCTTTACTTCTTACCATAACAGATCCAACAATTCCTAAGATCGATAGAGCCACAGCTCCCCAACCTAAACCAATAACAGTATTTGCTCCATCAGCTTCAAAAGCAGCTCCCATACCGCCGATCAATAAAGCAACAAATGCACAAATAATACCAAAAATACCTCCAATAAGACCTAATACAAATTCAGCTGTTCTTTTCATTTCAATCTCTCCTTATTTAGCAACTTCAAATTCAAATTTCACTGATTTCTCGTCAAATGTAAATGTAGGTTTAAATGTACCAACAAACTTATCACCTTCTGGTACATCAAATAACATTTTGTTTGTAATTTGGTTACCTGGCGCAATATTTTCGTTTATAAACGTATTTTCCCCACCAAAGTACTCTTTGAATTGGTTGCCGTTAGTATCAGCAATTTTTAATTCAGAAGTTCCAAAATATATATCTTTTTTGCCATTATTTTTAGCATTAAAAGCGATTTCTAGTACTTTCCCTTTTTCAGCTTTTACGTATTCGTTAGGCTCAACGAATTTAGCTGAACTGAAAGTAAGTTGTAAGCCATTAACTTCTACCGTATCTCCAATTTTATAAATCTTGCTTTCAGCTTTTTCCTTTTTATCTTTCTTTTCAGCCTGTTTAGGAGCATCGTTTTTACTCACTTCTTTAACTTCAGTTTCACCACAAGCAGCTAAACTAAAAGCAAGTGCACCTGTTAAAGCAATAGTACCCAATTTTTTATACATTTCTTTTCCTCCGATTATGTAAAATGTAAGATTTCCGAAACTATCATAACAGAAACAGTTACAACTTTTTTGTCATATTTTGTCGAGGAAAATAAAAAAAGACGCTATATCAGTAGCGTCTTTGCTCATTTCATTAATGTCCACCGTGTCCTTGACCACTTTCCTGAACAATTTCTAACCTCTCATCTAGTATTCCTTGTGTTTCAAATGAAATATCACTCGTACTTCCTAATAAGAAGCCATGATTATATGGTCCAAGTGTTGGATTATCTTTAAACTTCGGCTGAATGCTTGCAAGGAAGTCATACACTGGTTGTGAAGCTTTCCCTTCTTCTAACAAGACAACAGGTGCGTGTTTACCCATATGTGAAAAAGGTGCCCCAGCAACTGCTAAATCTGGTGTTTTGCTTGAAACAAATGATAAACCGTGACCAGGTTTTGTGAATCCCCAGCCAAATTTTGTTTTTTCATCTTTAAATTTCGCAAACGCAACCGAATTTTCTGTTGGAGTCTCTCCACTAATACGCGTTACTTTCCCGTATTTGCTCAGCTCTTTTTCCACTTCTTTTGAAACAATTTTTTCTGGCCCTAATACATATATATTTGCTTTGTCTTTTCTCATTTTTAATGCCTCTATTGTCGCTTCTGGCACTTTATTCTTTTCTGTATAGAGTAGTGGTTCCGGCATATGAGAAATCCAATTTACAGCGGGTGTTGTATATAAACGGCCTTCTTCTGCAGACGAACCAATAATAACACTATTTGGGTAGCTTCCTGTTATATCGGCATACTCCTTATCAACATCCTTCGCAAATATAGCTGGGTCCGTTTCTTTTATTTGTTTTACTTTATAACCTTTTAATTGTTCAAGCGCGCTAGTACCTACATCTCCCATCACCATAATTTGTGTCCCGTCTTTCGTTCCGATTGGATTTAATCGTTTTATTTCTTTTAACGTCATTTCCGGTATCTTTTCTTTTTCTATAAATAAAATCGGCCCGTTATTCGGATGATGAATAAGGTCTGCACTCGCAATACCTAATTGCCACTCGCTTGCTGGTACTAAAATAACAGCACCTGGCTGGTTCTCCTTATGAGTTGCTGGCCATATCGTTTGCGAAGTTAATACTGCCATTTTTAGGGGGTCATTTGTATTTAACCTCGTCACATTTTTTAGACTTGTCGTTAATAAATCATTAGATGCACCTTCGTTCATTTCTTTTGGCGCCGTTACCTCCTGATTCATTTTCATTTCCTTTTGCTCTGTTTTCTTCTCTTTTGTAGATTCATGGTTTTTATGGTCTGTATTCGTTTGTCCGCATGCAGCAAGACCAACTGCTGTAATTATTGTTATCCCAAAAATTCGGGTCATTTTTTTCACTATACCGCCTCCGTATTAATCATTTTTGAGCCAATATGATTACCTAAAATGTAATTTCAACTCCACAATAACAAGCAATTCTGAAGAAATTATGCAGACGCATCATAATCTGCACCATTTCTTCATGATTTTGCATTACACTTTAAGTAACGATTATAAATATGGAGGGCTCTCTATGATTGATATACTGCTCGTAGACGATGAACCGAGAATGCTTGAATTATTAACGCTTTATCTTACCCCAATTGGATATAACTGCGTATGTGCGACTTCAGGAGAAGAAGCTATTTTACATATAGAAAATCGAAACTTTAAATTTGTTTTACTCGATATTATGATGCCAAAGATGGACGGATGGGAAACGTGCAAAAAAATCCGATCTTTTAGTAACATTCCTATTATTATGGTTACAGCTCGTGATCAAACAGTAGATGTCGTTCAAGGATTAAAACTTGGAGCCGATGATTACGTAACGAAACCTTTCCATGAAGAAGAACTTTTCGCAAGAATTGAAGCCGTTTTAAGACGTACAAATGAACATAAACAAATCCAATATCACGGTATTGTATGGGATGAAACAAAACACTTCGTTTCTGTCCATAGTGAAGAACTCCTTCTCACACCAATTGAATTTTCTTTACTCGGATTATTTTTACGCCATGTGAACTACGTATTAAACCGTGATCAGCTCATCGAACGAATTTGGGGATTAAACACAAATACAGAAGATCGCACAGTCGATTCGCATATTCGTAATTTACGTGATAAATTGCGAAAAGCAAATTTCCCTATTGATCATCATTTAAAAACCGTGTATGGAGTAGGTTATCGATGGGTTGATACTGAACAGTAAGGGGCAAAACGATGAAACGAATTTCAATTCAATTCGGATTTTATTTTTTAATTGTTACACTTTTAATTGAAAGTGTTCTCTTTATTTTGCTCTATTATAGTCTCGTAAACACTAGAGTAAATGAAGAAATGACAGCTTTATTAAAGCGAGGAAATAGTCATCGAGATGTACTTGAAAAATATTACGATGAGCAAACCATCTCTCACGTAGCATTAATGGAATCTGAAGCTGAAACAACTGTCGTTATTACAAATACAAATAAAGAAGTGCTAGCTAAATCTAACGAAATAAACACGACTATAAAAAATCACATTAGTAGCATGCAGACTCGAACAGACCATAACGGAGCGATTATAGAAAATCATTGGAAAACATCTAATTATATATGTACAGTTAGTCCTATCATAGTAGCTGGAAAACATGAAGGGTATGTGTATATGTTTCTTGGAACAAAATCCATTGAAAAGTTGGTAAATGGATTAACGAAACAATTCATTATTGCTGGCGCCATCACGTTTCTACTCACAGTCATCACAATTTTCCTATTATCACGTTTATTAACAAAACCATTGTTACACATGAAACATGCAACTGAAAAAATGAGTAAAGGCGATTTGTCCGTTTCATTAACGACTACTCGAAATGATGAAATTGGTGAACTAGCATCATCTATTCAAACGCTCGCAAATGATTTACATTATATGAAAACAGAGCGAAGTGAATTTCTAGCAAGTGTTGCTCACGAATTACGAACACCGTTAACATACGTAAGAGGTTATGCAGACATTGCATTAAAAGAAAGCACCTCTCCTGAGCAACGTTTACAATATTTATCTATTATAAAAGATGAGTCTGATTATATTACAAACTTAGTTCAAGATTTATTTTCACTTGCACAAATGGAACAACATAACTTTTCTATTCAAGTAAAGGAAGTGCATTTACACACCTTCCTTACTCGCATAGCCGAAAAAGTTAACGCTATGTATAAAGAAAGGTACATTAAAGTTTCTTTCTCTTGTCCTCCTACACTTGTAGTAAACTTAGATGAACAGCGATTTGAACAAGTTATAGTAAACATTTTAAATAACGCTTATAGACATTCAAAAGAACATTCTCATATAAACATTTCTATTACAGAAGAACATAAACGTATCTCCATTACAATTGAAGATGAAGGGGAAGGGATTCCACCTGAAGACCTCCCTCACATTTTCGATCGTTTTTATCGAGTTGATAAAGCGAGAACACGAGCTACAGGCGGAACTGGTTTAGGACTATCTATCGTAAAAGAAATTGTAGAACTACACGGCGGAAATATTACTGTAACGAGCGAAGTCGATTATGGGTCTTGCTTTATAATTTCATTACCATCCATAAAGAAACACGACTATCATCAATAGTCGTGTTTTTTATCACTTTACTTTATAATATAAATTTACAAATTGCCCAAAACGTTTCGTATCCGTTAAAGTTAAATTAATTTCCGGGTTCTTGTCTTGAAATAACGGAACTCCAGAACCTAATATGTGAGGTGTAATCGTAACAACATATTCATCAATTAGATTATTCTTAAAGAACTCTCTTAAGAGACTCCCTCCACCAACCATCCATATTTTAGATCCTTCTTGTGCTTTTAACCTTTTTGTAAACTCCACTACATCTTCATTTACAAACTCCACGTGTTCGTTTGAACCTTTTTCTGAGTTAGAAAAAACATAACATTTTTTATCTAAATACGGGAATGGTTCTATATGCTCTACTACATAATCATACGTTCTTTTTCCCATAATTATTGTATCAATCGTTTCGTACATTTCTGTATAACCGTTATCTCCCTCTCCTTCGGTTTCCATTAACCACTGTAAATCATCATCTTCTTTCGCAATATATCCATCTAAGCTCGCCGCAATAAATAAAACTATTTCACGTGACATATTTTTTCCTCCTTATACCTCATCTTGATAACATTATGATGTAAACAATATACTAACAATAAAACACGACAATTTATGTCATGTTTAAAAAGAAAAAAGGTGATACATTTGTCAAAAGCTAAACGCTTATTAGATATTCTTATATTTGCTTCTGCGAAAAAAGCATTTACAGCTCAAGAAATAGCCGATGAATTTAATATTTCTGTTCGTACTGTCCATAGATACATTTTAGATTTAAGTGATATGGGATTACCCATTTACGCTGAACAAGGTCGCAACGGAGGATATAAAGTATTAACGAATAGAGTAATTCCACCTATTTTATTTACCGAAGAAGAAGCAGTCTCTATCTTTTTTGCCTTTCAATCTTTAAGCTACTACAGAGACTTGCCTTTTAACACAGAAATAAATTCCGTTACACATAAACTATATAGCTCCCTACAACATGATGCGAAAGCTAAAGTTGACAAAATACGTTCTTATATCGCCTTTTGGAATCCGAAAAGAACAATTGAGACACCACTTTTAAACGAAGTGTTAACAGCGGCTATTGAAAATAAAAATTTACACTTTCAATACGAATCTAAATCAAGGATCAAAACAAAACACGTTCATCCTATCGGTGTATATGCGCATGATGGTTTATGGTATTTACCTGCTTATGATTTTAATGTAGAAAAAACATTACTGTATCGCGTCGATCGTATTCTTTCTATATTATTAACGGAAGAAAATGAAGATACATTCATGAATTTAGAAGAGTGGTTTGCCTCTAACTCTCACGTAGTACATAATCCTACTCAGTTACATGTTTTACTGTCACCAGAAGGCGTACGCCAATGTAAAAGCGTGCCTTACCTTGAAGAATTCGTTGTAACAAACGAAAACGGGACAGGATATATACATTCAACAATTGATAAAGGAGAAATCAATTTTATTACTCCTTTATTTTATAGACTCGGAAAAGATGCAAAAGTTTTAGAACCGATAGAATTGATAGATGGTTTACGTATGCGTGCAAAAGAAGTTTTACATATGTATGAAGACTAAGAAGCTGCTAAATATAAGCAGCTTCTTTGTCCTGTTGTTCCTATTGTTTTATTATTGACGAATATCAAACCACCAACGATTTTTCGAATTCATATTTTCAGTGTCACCAATCCCTCTGTAATTGAAAGCATCAAGGAAGATTGAGTCTAGTTTATCTTCATCTACAAAATAACCTAAATTAACTTTTACCGTTTCTCCTGGTGTGATACTGCCAATATTGTAAAAACTTTTTCCATCTCCGTGAGGTTCTAAATAATCAACTTCGCCTGTCATAATATTTTTTTCTGCGATTCCATCTTTCCCAGCATACTGCCATACATTTCCTTTATCTTCAAGAACTTTTATAGATGGAGTCATATAGATTTCTTCTGTCGCCTGTTTACCTATATTTTTCACTTTTGTTGTCAGGTAGACAAATTTAGGATGAATTAATTTTGATTCTACTAATTGATCAATTGAATCTTTACCATTTCCAATTTTATATTTATCTCTTCTATATGGTATCAATTGTCCAGCTTGATCCAAAGCTTGATTCCTGCTTAGTATTCCTAAGCCCATTTCATTAAAGTTCTCTTGTTTAAAATCTTTGATTGAATCAAAGGCTTCAACTTTTTCTATCACATATTCAATTTGACTGTTATCCATAGATATCGTTACTGGAGCCTTTTGCCCTATATGAAATAGTCGTTTGCTATCCTTCTTCAAAGGAATTACCTTAGTTGTTTTACTTTCTTGGCTAAAATACTTTTTATCATAATCGCTTATATATGATGACTTTTCTTTTGACGTGGGCTCAAGTGAAATGCTCCCTAGCACATCTATCATTTGTTCTTCGTTTATATCATTTCCAATATAACTTTGTAACATAATTCCTTCTTCCTCAAAATAGAGAAAAATTACTCTATTAAACATTAAATCTTTATTACCATTTTCTCTATGGACAATTACTGCCTTCTTACCATTTATCTCTTTTTCTTCATAATTTTTCGAGTACAGAGTTGGAAAATCTGAATTCCCTCCTACTCTCCAAAGAACGAATGAAAATCCACCCATTGCGTAGTTATCTTTAAAGGAATATTTCATAGCAGAGTCATCAATTGCTTCCATATTTTCTGGTAATTTATCGATTTTCAGCTTATACCACTTATCAGCCTTTTTCGAGTCCTTATTTGTTACTGAAATATTTACTTCATAATTTTGTTTTTGAACAATCATATTATAGACCTTTACTGCTCCAAAAACGGTTGTCGGCATGCCGATCAATAAGCAAGCAGCAGCAATTAACATACGATGTCTTTTACGCTTTTTCAGCGGTTGTCCATTTTGCGGCTTCATTTCCTCCATAAACAATTTCTTTTTGCGCGTATATGTATGTGAAAATTCATGTTGTTCTTCAAGTTTATCAAAATCATCTAAAGCAATTTTTTCAGCAAGTTCATATATTTCTTTGGAGTTCTTTGAATTCGTCATGTTGTATACCTCCTATCATATTTTGGACTCGTTTTCGAGCGCGTTCAAACTGCTTGCGGACATTTGCCTCGGTTATCCCCATGACACTTGAAATTTCTTGATACGTTAAGTTATAGAAGACTTTGTACTTAAACACCTGTCTATTAGATTCGTTTAACTCTTTTAGCAATGCATCAATTTGAACCTCAGACATTTTACGTTTTTCCCACTCTTCAATATTTTCATCTACTGCTTCTACAGATTCTCTTTCATATTCTTCTAAAAATGTTTCATGTCGTTTGTTTTTCCGGTAACTATCAATCGCCTTGTTTTTCGCGACCCTCAAAATGTAGCGTTTAAGCTCTTGAGTAGCCAAGCTATGGAGCTTTTCCAAGTTCTTATAAAGAGTAATAAACGTCTCTTGAACCGCATCTTCAGCCTGTTGAATATTATTTAAAATAGAATACGCTACATAATAAATCTTTTGTTCATACAACTCATATAGCTCTTCCATCTTTTCATAATCGTTGTTTGTAACTTTCATATAATTCCTCCTCTCACTCTATATAACGAATAAGCGCTATACTTTGTGACACTGCAAAATCTTTTTATGTATAAAATTTAATAATAGAATAAACAAAAGCCCAATTTCTCTATTTTAACTGAGAAATTGGGCTTTTTAATATTAGAATTTTCCTGACCGCTACGCCTTTTCAGTAAGCAGCATATGCTCTATCGCTTCTTTTAACAAATTCTGTGTCTCTTCCAAGTTATGATTCTGCTTTTCTCCTGGTTGTACCATATAAAACTCAGCAAACGAACGCTCTTTATATCTTGGTACGATATGCATATGATAATGTGTTAACTCGTTAAATACTCCACCATTTTGACAAACTGTAACTCCGTCAGGTTTATATACTATCTTAATCGCTTTTGCAATAAGCTTAGAAGCATCCATAACGGATTTTGCTACAACATCATTTAATTCATCTACTTCTACAACATGTTGCTTTGGCACAATTAAAGTATGTCCTGGGTAGAAAGGCGCATGATCTAAAAAGCAAGTTACATAGTCATCTTTATATATTTTATATATTTTTTCCTCTTCGTTTGCTAATTTACAACCTAAACATTCCATCATACTTTCTTCCTTTATTAAAAACATAAAAACGTGAGAGCCGTATTCTCACGTTTTTATGTTTCATTTTATTAGTTCAATTGTTTCCGTAACCTTTATACTATCTTTTACAGATTGAACAATCGTACAATTTTTCACTGCAAGTTGCAGCGCCTTGTCCAGCTGCTCTTCTGTAATGTTTTCTGCTTTAATTTTATAGTGCAAATGAACACTTTCAACTGGCTTCGATAACGCTTCACTTCTACCAATTTCAGTTTCGATTGTAAACGTATCGTATGGAATACGTTTCTTTTCTAAAATCGTTCGAAAGACAATTGCACTACACCCTGCGATAGAAGAAACGAGTAATTGTAACGGTGAATAACCGTTTTCTTTTCCAATCGCTAATTGACCATACGATAAATCTGCTTCTATATCATCGTGTTTGATTGTTAGTTTCATTTGTTTTTTCCATCTCCACTTTCATCGGTTTCTGCCGTTTCTTACTAATATAATAATATATATAGCAGAAAATGATAAATGGAATACCACAGTATAACGCCATTCTTTGTTCAGGAATAAACGCTAAACTAATAACAACAATGCTATTTGTAATTAAAGCTAAAATTGGAACAATCGGGTATAGTGGTGTTCTATACTTTAAGTCCTCTAACTTTCCTCCGCCTTTTATATACTGACTTCTAAAGCGAAGTTGCGATAAAGCAATAATGATCCAACTTGAAACAGCTGATAAACCAGCTATAGATAATAAGTACATGTATACTGTATCTTCTGCAAGGAAGCTTGTTAATAAAGATAAAGCAGCTACAGCAATTGTTACAACTAACGCTGTAATTGGAATACCACGTTTATTTACTTTTTGGAAAGACTTTGGTGCCATTCCTTCATTTGCAAGTGACCATAGTATACGAGTTGCCGCATATAATCCTGAATTCGCTACAGATAGTAACGCTGTAATAATAACGAAATTCATAATATCAGCTGCATACGGAATACCAATTTTATCAAATACGACTACGAATGGACTTTCAATTACGCCAGCTTCTTTCCAAGAAATTAACCCTACTAAAATCGTCATTGTTAAAATGAAGAATAACATAATGCGCCATACTGTATTACGGATCGCGCGTGGAATTGTTTTTTCTGGATTTTCACTTTCTCCCGCTGCAATCCCGATTAACTCTGTTCCTTGGAACGAGAAGTTAACTGTAATCATCGTAAGTAATACGGCAGCTAGTCCATTCGGGAATAATCCACCATCGCTTACAAAGTTAGAGAAAAGAGGTGCTGCTTCTTTTCCGTCATATGATATAAACCCTAATAATGCACTACCACCAAGAACAACAAAGGCAAGAATGGTAACTACTTTAATACTAGAAAACCAAAATTCTAATTCAGCATAACTTTTTGCCGAAATTGCGTTTGAAGCATATAAAATAACACCGAATACAAGGCACCATACCCAAACATCAACATTTGGAAACCATCTTTTCATCATTAAACCTATTGACGTTAATTCTAGACCCACTGTTACTGCCCAGCCAAGCCAGTATAACCAGCCAATCATAAAGCCCGTTCCTGGTCCAATAAACTTCGTTGCATACTTTTGGAAAGATCCTGAAACCGGCATCGCTACCGTTAACTCTCCAAGACAAAGCATTGTTAAATACATAATAAATCCGCCTACTAAATATGAAAGGATGGCTCCCCCTGGTCCAGCCTGATTAATAGTGTAACCTGAACCTAAGAAAAAACCAGTTCCGATTACACCACCAAGTGCGATCATAAATAAATGTCTACTCTTCATCGTGCGATGTAATTTCTCATTCGTTGGTTGCTGCATCTAAATCCTCCCCCTACCAATACCCCTATATCTTGTTAAAATTTTCTGATAATAAAAATATACACGAAAGCGATTACATTTTCTATATAAAATTAAAACTTTTCTGATAAAATAATATAAAAATCGAATTATTGCAAGATTTAGATTCTATTTAGAGGAAAATAAGGAGAAACAAGGAAAAAACCCTTACATATATTGTAAGAGTCAACGAAGTTCTAATCTTCTCGATAAAATTGATAAACTATAATTTACGATAAAGTACATACAAGCTACTAATATAAATGTTGGAATCATGTAATTCACATTTTGCCCGCTAATAATTTGAGCATTATGCATAAGCTCAGGGAGTGATATAACAACCGCTAGCGACGTATCCTTCAGCAATGAAATAAATTGACTGACAAGCGGCGGAACCATTCTCCTTAATGCTTGTGGCAAAATAATATGCCACAGCGCTTGCACATAAGTTAATCCCGAAGATCTTGCGGCTTCAACCTGCCCTTTTTCAATAGACAATAGACCACTTCTAACAATTTCAGATATCATTGCTGCCTCAAATATTGTTAAAGCAACAATTGCAGCTGTTATAATTTCTAATTTCAAGCCTGCTTCTGGAAGTGCAAAATACGTGAAAAATATAATTAACAGTAGTGGTAAGTTTCGAATCACTTCAACTATAACTCCTAATATTTGTGAGACGACAGGTATTTTCGTGTAGCGCAATATACCGATTACACTTCCAATAATAAAACTAAGTACAATTGCTATGAGCGCTACCTCTAATGTTATAAGTAATCCTTTTAATAAAAATAGAATATGATCTCCTGTAATTGCTCCCTTGAAATCCATTTACACCGCCTCCTTTGCTAAGCGTTTTTCTAAATAACGCACTAGCATACTGAGCGGAATTGTTAATATTAAATAAAACATCCCGACAAATATATAAACATCAAACGTAACAAACGTCTTCGTTGAAATTAAATCTCCTTGATACATTAAATCAGCACCAGCAATAATTCCAAGTATTGAGGAGTTTTTAACTAAATTGAGAAACTGGTTTCCTAAAGGGGGAATTACAATTTTCACTGCTTGGGGTAAGACAACATAATACATCGCCTGCACATACGTTAGCCCTGAAGAGCGAGCAGCTTCCATCTGCCCTTTCGCAACTGATAAAATACCAGCGCGAATTACTTCTGCAATAAAAGCTGCCGTATATACCGTAAGCGTAACTGTTCCTGCTACAAAACCATTTAAAGTAATTCCTATTACAGGTAAAGCAAAATAGAATATAAATGCAATTAATACGAGTGGAATATTTCTTACAAACTCCACAAAAGCTGATCCTATCCAATTTAAAATACGAATAGGTGCAATACGCATTACTGCCAAAATTACTCCTAAAATAAAACTACCTATCAATGCAATTACACTAGACATAACTGTATATTTAAATCCTTCTAAATACATATCAATGTTATTCGTTAATATAGAAAAATCAGGCACATATTCTCCCCTCTTTCTTTACAAGAAGAGGATGAGTACTCTCATCCTCTCACTTTTACTATCTACTTTTCTGGTTTTTGTCCAATCCATTTCTCATATAATTTGTCATACTCTCCGCTTGCTTTCATGTCTTTAATTAAAGTATTAATCTCTTTCGTTAAATCATCTGCCCCTTTTTGCACTGCAATTCCATACGGTTCATCTGTGAAAATTTTTCCTACTACTTCATAATTAGAATCTTGTTTTGCCATTCCGTAAAGGATCGCATTATCTGTCGTTAACACATCACCTTTACCTGCCTTTAACGCTGTAAATGCCTCACTATAATTTTCAAACTCTAATACAGTCGCTTCTGGTGACTTTTGACGAATGTTATTTGTAGATGTTGACCCTTTTACAGCTAATACTTTAACGCCTTGTTTTATATCATCGACACTCTTAATATTGCTTCCTTTTTTCACAAGTAACGATTGTCCTGCTTTAAAATATACATCTGAAAAATCCACTTCTTTTTTGCGTTCTTCCGTAATTGTCATTGTTGCAATAATTGCATCAATATCACCATTTTTCAGCATTGGAATACGTGTTTTAGACGTTACTTCTTTCAGCTCTAGCTTCTTTTCATCTCCAAGAATCTTTTTCGCAAGTGCCTTCGCGACATCAACATCGAATCCTTCTACCTGCCCTGTTGAAGGATTTTTTAATCCAAATAAATTCGTATCATTCTTCACCCCAACTACTAATTTCCCTCGTTTCTTAATTTGCTCAACAGCCCCGCCTTGCTTCGTATTTGTTTCCTTTGCCTCATCTTTCTTACTTCCGCAACCAGCAACAACAAGCACAAATAAACATGAAAATACGATTAAAGTAAATAATTTTTTCATTTTAAGCATGAAATTCCTCCTCTAATAATTTAGCACCCGACTTAAAAATAAACGGGCTCTTTCTTGTTCAGGGTTTGCAAAAAAGTGCGCCGGTGTTGTATCTTCAATAATTTGACCATCATCCATAAATAAGATCCTATCTGCTACCTCTCTAGCAAATCCCATTTCATGCGTGACAACGACCATTGTCATCCCTTCTTTAGCCAGTGCTTTCATAACATCAAGTACCTCTCCAATCATCTCTGGATCAAGAGCAGACGTAGGCTCATCGAATAGCATAATTTCCGGCTGCATTGCAAGTCCTCTAGCAATTGCCACCCGTTGCTGTTGTCCTCCGGATAATTGATGTGGATATACGTTAGCCTTCTCCGGGATTCCTACTTTCTCTAAATAAAACATTGCTGTTTTCTCTGCTTCTTCTTTGGAAACTTTATTTACTTTAATCGGTGCTAATGTAATATTTTGCAGAACCGTTTTATGTGGATATAAATAAAAATGTTGAAAGACCATCCCAATATTTCGCCGCAATTCATTCATGTCCGTTTTTTTATTGTGTACCTCTGTATTTTGTACAATTAATTCTCCATCTGTAATTGCCTCTAATTGATTTATACATCGAAGCAATGTACTTTTTCCTGATCCTGAAGGCCCGACAACTACTACCACTTCGCCTTTTTTCACTTGCACATTAATATTTTTCAAAACTTGAAAGTTACCATAATATTTATTTACATTACGAAATTCTATCAACATACTCCCCCTTCCCCTAACAATGCATGTACATTCTTTTTATATTCAAAAATAGTCCCAAAAATAACTTTTAGCTTCAATTTGTCCATAAAAAAAAGCAAAGAGTTTCCCCTTTGCTTCTTCATTTCTATTCTGTTAAGATACTTCTTCTTTCTTATCTTTCCCGTATTCATGCTCCCAAAAATCAGCATTTTTAATTCCTAATGACCCTGGATCGAATACTGGATCTTTTCCTTCTTTTTTCTGTTTTTCATAATCCTTTAATGCGACTAATGCAGGTTTTTGTAATAGTAAAATCGCAATGATATTTACCCATGCCATAATTCCTACCCCAATGTCGCCTAAAGCCCAAGCCGTTGCTGCTGTTTTTATACATCCATAGAATACAGCTCCTAAAAATACAAACTTTAGTACCATAGACATCCAAGGACGGTCTTTATCACGATTTAAGTACGCAATATTCGTTTCTGCAATGTAGTAATACGCCATAATTGTTGTAAACGCGAAGAATAATAACGAGATTGCAACGAAACCGTTTCCAAATCCAGGGAAAACAGATTCTACCGCCGCCTGTGTATATCCTGGTCCTGGCTGAGCACCATTTAGTTTATTAACGATAAAGTTTTTTCCGCTTGCATCAAATACGTTATACATGCCTGTAATAATCATCATAAATGCTGTTGCTGAACAAACAAATAATGTATCAATGTAAACGGAAAATGCTTGCACTAAACCTTGCTTAGCTGGATGTGATACTTCGGCTGCTGCTGCTGCGTGTGGTCCAGTCCCTTGTCCTGCTTCATTGGAATAAATACCACGTTTTACCCCCCAAGAGATTGCTAAACCGATAATACCGCCGAAAGCAGCTTCTAATGCAAATGCACTTCTTATAATTAACATAAATGCTTCTGGCAATTTTTCAATATTCATAGCAACAATGACGCAAGCTACTAAAATATAGCCTATTGCCATAAAAGGTACGACAACTTGCGCTACGTTAACAATTCGCTTTACTCCACCGAAAATGATAAGAGCTAATACGACAACTAATATAGCCCCTGATGCGGTAGTATTAATACTAAAAGCCGTTTCTAAACTTACAGCAATACTATTTGCTTGTACGCCTGGTAGTAAAAGTCCTGTTGCAAGAATTGTCGCTGCAACGAATACTAAAGCATACCATTTAACTCCTAGACCTTTTTCGATGTAATAAGCAGGTCCACCACGAAACTGCCCTTGATGTTTCGTCTTATATATTTGCGCGAGTGTTGATTCTACATAAGCTGATCCTGCCCCTAAAAAGGCTACTGCCCACATCCAAAATACAGCTCCTGGTCCACCGAATGCAACCGCTGTTGCTACCCCAGCGATATTCCCTGTCCCAACACGTCCTGATAACGAAAGTGCTAACGCTTGGAATGAAGAAACACCAGCCTCTGATTTTTCTCCTTGAAATGTCAGCTTCACCATTTCTCCTACGTGCCTTACTTGTAAAAACTTCGTTCGAATAGAAAAATATAAACCTACTCCTAAACATAAATAAACAAGTGCTGGACTCCAAACAATATTATTTAACCAATTTACGAAAGTTTCCAACATTCCCCCTCCTTCTTTATAAAGAATATTCAGAATATATATAAAATTATAAGTGCATACCGAATCTAGGACAATATTATTTTAATAAAGTAAACATATTTTTGTATAAAAAAACAAAGTATATATTTGTTTTATATACTTTGTTTTGAACTAAATGTATTATATATTCACAATTGCTTCTCTTTTAATAATTCTTTCGTATAGCTCTTCTGATAATTTCAAGAAGTTATCAGGCATATCTTTCCCTTTAAACTTCTTCTGAAGCGTTCCATATAAACCTATATCACGTAAACGCAAAAATAGTGGCAACGAGTCATACCAACTATCCGCCAGCCTGTGCTCATACTCATATCCTTTTCGTAACACTTGTAACTGTTTACGAGCAAAATCTGTCTTCTCTTCTGCTGTCCACGGTGTAAATAGAACAGAGTAATAAAGAACCATCGCTAAATCATGTATAAAGTAATTATAAGCTGCATCATCAAAATCAAAGATTGTTAACTCTTTACCATCATAATGAAAATTACCTGGATGAATATCCCCGTGCATAAGGCCGAACGTTTCTCTTTCAATTGAAAGAGCCTTTATCTCATCCATTAATACCGCAGCGATTTTTTTCACTTGATCATCTTCTAGTTCATTAACAATCCCACTCTCGTCTTCTTCCCACGTATCACGATAGTCTGTTTTAGGATATTCCATTGTAAGGCGATGCAGTTGCCCAATCGCTTTTCCCCATGCTTCAAAGAGAGGCTCGCCCCAATAAGGCGATTCCTCTCCTTTTACTTGCTCACCTTTTGCATATGTAAATAAAGAAGCGGAAAAGAACGTTCCATCCTCTGCTACGATTTTTTCTACGAGATTTCGAGACGTTGAATAAAGAGGTCCTGCTACCTTTGCCCCATTCTCCGCAACATATCGTAAAAAATCTAGTTCGGCCTCTACCTCTTGTTTAGAACGATGAGAAGAATGTGTTAAACGTAATACGTAATCTTCATCATTATCACCCTTCGCCTTAAAAATATAATTCTCAAAATCTCCAAGTGGCTTTTCTTCCACTGTTACATGAAACAAATTCGCTGCTCTTTTTAAAATCTCTTTCGTAAAAACACGTTCTACAGCTATTTCCATATATATCCCTCCTATATATCTTCTTAATTCGACACAAATGTTAGAAGTACTGCTATGAAATTGAATAATGCACAAAAGACAATGTAACGTAACCTTCAATCCTCTTTTTTTAAAATAATTCAAGCATAAATTTCTCACAAACGACAAAAATTAACAGAAACAATTGCACTTTAAGAGAGGTGGAAATTATGACAGAGCAAAAAGAACAACAAGAGAGTAAAAACCAAAAGCATATGTTTCCATCACTTCCGGAGAACATTAATTACATTGAAAATAAACTTTCTCATTCTGATGATATAAAAAAATTAGATCTCCCTTTTCAAAACGGAAAAGGAGCAATCTTATATATCGAATCTTTAGCAGATCCAAATCTAATTCATCAGTTAGTCCTTGAGCCATTATTAACGCGATCAGATTTATCTTTAGATAAAGCTTTTTCTACGTTAAATATGAAAAAAGAAACGAATTTAAATTATGGGATACAACTTTTATTACAAGGTAAATCCTTATATTTTCATGAACACGTCGACAGTTTTTGTATTTTCGAAACAACCTTATCTTTAAAGAGAGATATAGCAGAGCCTGATAATGAAGGAGTTGTGCGCGGTCCACATACTGGTTTTGTAGAGGATCTAGCAACTAATTTAACCTCTATTCGTAAACTCATTAAGAGTCCAAATTTAGTTGTTAAGTATTTTACACTCGGTGAAGAAATGCACACGAAAGTGGCAATTACTTATATGCAAAATATAGCGAATGACGATTTAGTTATAGAAGTGAAAAGAAGATTGGAAACCATTAAAACGGATGCACTTATGCCACCAGGATACATACAAGAATTTATAGAGGACACGTCTTTCTCCCCATTTCCGCAGCAATTAAATACAGAGCGTCCAGATAGAACTGTTGCTAATTTAATGGAAGGGCGTGTTGCTATTTTATCTGATGGAGATCCAACAGTGCTCATCGTTCCTGTTACATTATTTGCTTTCTATCAATCACCAGATGATTATAATAACCGTTGGATTGTCGGTTCTTTCGTCCGAATGATTCGCTTAGTAAGTTTTTTAATTGCCTTTCTCTTACCAGCTTTATATATTGCAACTGTTGCTTTTCATCCTGATGTGTTACCGCTCGAACTTGTGTATACGATTAAAGCTTCATTAGAGAAAGTACCGCTTCCTCCTATTTTTGAAGCTCTCTTAATGGAGTTAATTTTCGAGTTATTACGAGAAGCTGGTATTCGCTTGCCGAGCCGCGTTGGACAAACAATCGGTATTGTAGGTGGTTTAGTAATTGGGGATGCAATTGTAAAAGCTGGACTCGTTTCTTACACAATGATCATCGTTGTAGCTTTAACTGCAATCTCATCTTTTCTCGTTCCATCAAACGATATGAGTTCAGCAGTTCGGATTCTTCGTTTTCCATTAATGCTCCTTGCTGCCATATTCGGATATGTAGGAATATCATTCGGTCTCATTATAACTTTCGTTCACTTATGTCAGCTTCATTCATTTCATACACCATATCTTTCTCCTGTTGCCCCGATGCGGATTAAAGATATGAAAGATTCTTTCATAAGACTACCAATTTGGTCATTTTGGGAAAGACCACATGATCCAAAACCGAAAAAAATGCAGCGCCAACATGTAACGAGAGAGGATGAGGACGGTGACAAACACGCAAAGTAAAATTTCACTTGTTCAATTTACCTTTTTCGTTATTCAATGCCAAATTGGGGTCGGTATACTATCTCTACCTAACCGGCTTCATCCGATAGCAAAAGGTGGTGGTTGGATTTCTGCGCTCATCGCGGGGCTTGCCATTCAACTTATTATTTTACTTATGTGGCTTTTCTTAAAACGATTTCCTGATGCAGATATGTATAAAAGTGTTTGTATGCTATTTGGTAATAAGTTAGGAAAACTATTGGGCTTTTCTTATGTTTTTTATTTTACCCTTATCGGTATGACGGTTATGTTGAATGCTTGTAACGTCATTAAAGTATGGGTTTTACACGCAACTCCGTGGTCTGCAATTCTCATATTATGTACAGTAGCTTGTTGTTATGTAGCTTATAACACATTTAAAGTCATCGTACGATTTTATGTCATGGCCTCTATTCTCATTATTCCAATGGCTCTTTTAATTGCCCTAGGGCTTTCACGAGCTGATTTCTCTTATATTTTTCCTATTACAGAAGCCGGATGGTGGAATATAATTCAAGCATCCAAGGAAACAATTACAGCCATGTATGGTTTTGAAATTATTCTTATCGCTTTCCCAAAAGTAAATGGGAGTTCTATTGCAAAACTGAAGGCCATTTCTATCGCCAATGGATTTGTAACTCTTTTTTATACTTTTACCGTTTGGATTTGCTTTATCGTATTTAGTCCAAAGCAAATTGAGCTTATTCCAGAGCCAGTTGCTTACTTATTACGCTCCTTGCATATTGGAATTATAGATCGAACGGACCTAATCTTCATCCCAATTTGGATGATAACAGTTGTCGCTTCTATTGCTAGTTATTACTGCGCTGCTTCAATCGGAATTGGACATATATTCAACCTTGCTAATCATAAAAAGGCTGTTCCAATCGTTGGTATTATTGCTTTTAGTGTAGCCTTATTTATAGATACACCTGAAGAATTAAAAGTAATTTCAACTTTCACTGATAAGTTCACCTATATTTTCATCGTTGTCCTCCCTCTTTTATTTCTACTTTATTCAATAATAAGAAAGAAGAAAGGAGAACAGTATGTTCCCAAAAAGAGTTAAATTACTTTTAATATTATGTACTAGTTCCCTCCTTTCTGGCTGTTGGGATCAAGAACCATTAAGGGAGGCAAGTTTAGCTTATAGCGTTGGAGCTGATATTACGGAAGAGAATAAACTCCAGCAAACAATCGAGCTCGTAAAAAGTTCAAGCGGAGAGCAATCTTCATTTGAGAATGAAATATATTCAGCAACCGGGCATAACATAATGGATACAGGCGATGCCCTAAAAAAAAATGTGACTGGGAATATTCGCTATTTTAAATATGGTGTTCAATTACTCGGAACCAAAATTCTAAAAAAGGGTATACTCCCCTATTTAGATGTCAGCTTTCGAGATCCAACAAACCCAACTGCTTTAGTAAAACTTATTGCAGTAGATGGTGAAACATCGGAGATACTCAAAAAAAAGAAAATAGGAAATTTACTAATTGGAGATTTTCTAAAGAAAAAAGTGAAAAGCTTAGAAGATATGAGTGTATTTCCAAAAGAAACTTTAGAAACAGCTGCTACAAAAATGTTAGATCCCGGTAAAGACTTTACCCTTCCTTCTATAAAAATAAAAGGAAAAGAAGTAGTTACAAACGGGTTAGCTTTATTTAACAATGATAAATTAACTGGGCATTTACCTTTGCAACAATCTGTTTTATTCGTGTTATTAACCGGAAAAATGGGAACAAGTGCCCGTATAACCCAAAAACTGACTAGTGATGAATCTGAGAAGACATCTGATTATTTAACAATGGAGATTAGTAATCGAAAATTAAAACGCGACTTAAAAATAACAACAGATAAAAAAGGAAATGTTTATGCTCACATTAAGCTCCAATTAAAAGTTATAGCACTTGAATCTCCAAGAGATAATATGTATACAATGGACGATAGAGAAAAACTAAATAAAGAACTTTCTAAACAACTCACGAAAGAAGCGAAAAAAATAACACAAAAACTACAAAAAGCAAATTGTGATGCTTTCGGTATTGGAAGACATCTTATCGCTTATCATCCTAACTTATGGAAGAAAAAAAATTGGAATAAAGATTATGCAAAAGTAAAATTCAAACCTGAAGTAGAAGTAAGCATTTTGTATAGTGGTGTCTTAAAATAAAAAGGTTGTATGCCGCTCGGGCATACAACCTTTTTATTTCGTATATCGATACACAATTGATTCATATGGTCTTAAGTTAAGTTTTGCAATATCCTTGCTGGCATCTTTATAATTCGACAGTAGTACTTCTTGTTTCATTCCATCTAACTGAACGTGCGCTGGTACTGAATACGTTATTTCTTCTCCATAGAAGTTATTTATAACAAGTAGTACTTCACTTTCTGTAGTACGAGTATATGCCCAAATTTTAGGATCATTTTTATCCAAAATAGCATATTCTCCTTCTGTAATTACATCATACGTTTTTCTAAGCTCTATTAACTTTTTATAATGATAAAATACGGACTCTTTATCTTCTAATGCCTTCTCTACGTTTATTTCTTTAAAATTTTCAGCCGCTGAAATCCAAGGTGTACTTGTTGTAAAACCACTGTTCATCTCTTCATTCCACTGCATCGGAGTGCGAGAGTTGTCACGAGATTTTTGCTTTAAAATCCCTATAATCTCTTCTTTTGATAGCCCTTCTTTTAGCTTTATATCGTATATATTTAACGATTCTACATCACGATATTGCTCGATGGACTCAAATTTAGGATTCGTCATACCGATTTCTTCCCCTTGATAAATATAAGGCGTTCCTTGCAGCATGTGCATGGCTGTCGCTAACATTTTTGCAGATTCGTTTCGGTACTTTCCATCATCACCAAAGCGTGACACGATGCGAGGCTGGTCATGATTACACCAAAATAACGCATTCCATCCTCCGCCCTTTTGCATTTCAATTTGCCAGTTAGACATAATCTCTTTTAATTTAATAAAATCAAACTCTGCTTTCGTCCACTTATCACCATTCGGATAATCTACTTTTAAATGATGGAAACTAAACGTCATGCTTAATTCATTACGCTCAGGATTAGAATATTTAATACAATTATCAA
Organism: Bacillus sp. RZ2MS9; assembly: GCF_001816185.2. NCBI lineage: Bacteria > Bacillati > Bacillota > Bacilli > Caryophanales > Bacillaceae > Bacillus > Bacillus sp. RZ2MS9. The sequence continues at coordinate 660,145 of NZ_CP049978.1, read as the reverse complement.
TTGTCGTAGATGACATTTCTCCAACTGTAATGACATCTTTTCCTGCAAAAACATTTCGGTTCATCTCTTGTAAATATTCATGAACACGCGGACCATCTGTATAATACTTGCGTCCATCACTTGTCGCAGTACTACCTTCATCGTTTAAGAAGCATTGGTCTTTTGAAATTAAGTTAATGACATCTAATCGAAATCCTGTTACCCCTTTATCCAGCCAAAAACGCATCATATCATATACTTCTTCACGAAGTTTTTCATTTTCCCAATTTAAATCAGCTTGTGTTTCATCAAATAAATGTAAATAATATTGCTCCGTCTTCTCATCATATTTCCAAGCAGATCCACCAAACTTAGACTGCCAATTATTTTTTTCATCACGCCAAATATAGTAATTACGATATGGACTATTTTTATCTTCCTTCGCTTCTTTAAACCACTTATGTTCAGTCGAACTATGATTTACAACAATATCCAGCATAATCTCAATGTTACGTACTTTCGCTTCTGCTAAAAGTTCTTCAAACTCTTCCATCGTTCCGTAAGATGGATCAATGCTGTAATAATCACTTACATCATATCCATTATCATTTTGTGGTGATTGGTATATCGGTGTTAACCAAATATAATCCACTCCGAGTTCTTTTAAATAATCTAGTTTCTCTGTAACCCCTTTTATATCACCGGTTTCTCTATTGTAATAACTATTAAAGCTCTTCGGATAAATTTGATAGACTACACTTTTATGCCAATCCTTCATGTTTAACTTCCTCCTACTTCTGTTTCACTCTTTTTGCAAATAACCATGTTAAAGTAAATGGGATTACAACTGCAATAATCATTCCGACAATAAACATTGGAATCGATTTCGGAATGATAGAAATAAATGCTGGCAATCCCCCAATTCCGATAGCAGGTGCTAATACACCATTTAATGTAATGAATATCGCTGCCACAGCAGACCCTATAATCGCTGCATAAAACGGGAACTTATTTCGTAAATTCACACCAAACATCGCTGGTTCTGTAATACCGAAGTATGCTGAAATGGCTGATGTTGATGCCATACTTTTATCATTTTGATTTTTAGAAATCCAGAACATCGCAAGTGCCGCACTACCTTGCGCAATGTTAGAAAGAGCAATCATCGGCCAAATAAATGTACCGCCATGTTGTGCAATCAATTGTAAATCAATTGCAATAAACATATGATGCATACCTGTAATTACAAGTGGTGCATATAACGCTCCAAATAATACTGCTCCAACTACTGGTACTGTTTCATATACACCTACTAATCCTACTGTTAATAAATCTCCAATATGACGTGTAACCGGACCAATAATTCCTAATGCTAACACACCTGTCACAACGATTGTTGTAATTGGTACAACTAATAATTGAATTGCATTTGGTACATGTTTCTTTAAGAAAATTTCTACTTTACTTAACACAAATGCAGCTACTAAAACCGGCAAGATTTGACCTTGATACCCTACCTTTTCAATTTGGAACAGTCCTAAAATATCGAAGTACTCAATCTTTTGTCCGTCTAAACCAGTCGCTGCTTTTCCATAGTCCCAAGCGTTTAATAAGGCCGGGTGCACAAGCATTAATCCCATAACAATCCCTAGTATTGGACTACCACCAAAACGCTTCGTTGCTGACCACCCGACAAGTGCTGGTAAGAATACGAATGCTGTATTGGCCATCATATTAATTAAATCCCAAAGCCCGCCTAAGTTCGGATAAACATCTAATAAATTTTTCCCATCAAAAAATAAGTCCTTTGCGCCTAATAGATTGTTAATACCCATTAGTAAACCAGCCGTTACGATCGCTGGTAATATCGGCATAAATACATCTGAAAATATTTTTACAAACTTTTGAGCTGGATTTAACTTCTGATTTCCAGAGTCTTTTACGTCAGCTACAGTCGATTCTTTCATACCCGCAAGCGTTATCAATTCAGCGTAAACACGATCTACATCTCCTGGACCAATTACAACTTGAAATATACCAGCGTTATGAAACGCTCCTTTCACTAATGAAACAGACTGTAATTTATCATTATCTATTTTACTTTCATCTTTTAAAGCGATACGGAGCCTCGTCACACAATGTGCAGCTTGTTCAATATTGTCTTTCCCACCAATATACTGCAACACTTCCTCTGCTGTTTTACGATAGTCTTTCCCCATATTCCCGTCCCTCTTTTCTTTTTTTGATACCGTTTACAATTACATATTAACTCGTATATATAAGTTAGTCAACACTCGTATATACGAGTTTGTGTTTTTTTTATAAAAAAAAGAGATGAAACAATATTTTGTTCCACCTCTTTACTTCCTGCGTGCCACATCCGAAAAGTGAAAAATATCTAAACGGTGGCGTGATTCTGTATATTCAAACTGACTTCCATCATACAAATGTGTAAAGTTTTTCACAACGACAACATAGTCTGTTCCATTTAAATCTAAATACTTTCTGTCATCCTCTGTACATGGCTGTACTTCAATTACCCTCTGCGAATAACTAATATGTAGCCCAAGCTCTTTCTCAATGTATTTATAAATCGATGCAGTTGCAATTTCTTTCGTTAATCCTGGAACAAACTCAGATACAAAATGATTTATATCTAAAATTACTTTTTCTCCATCAATATTTCGTACACGTTTAATATGGTCAATCTCTGTTTTTTCTTTTACATTTAATAATTTTGCAATTTCTTTTGTGGCTTTTTCTTTGTCCATTTCCACAACTTCTGTAATACAATGACGTCCTAAACGTTCATTTTCTTCTTGAAAACTTACAATACCGCCAAAATTAAATTCAATATTTTTTCGCTTTAAAACAAAAACACCTTTTCCATGAATTTTTTGCACATATCCACGCTCTTGCAGTAAATCTACAGCTTTTCTCACCGTGCCTCGGCTTGCCTCATACTGCTTCATTAATTCTGTTTCTGATGGGATTTTGCATCCCTCTTTTAATTGTTTATTATCAATAGATTTACTGATTTCTGTATAAATTTGTTCATACTTACTCATCATCTACAATAGCCCCTTGTCACCTTCTAATTCTATATGTATTATAACATGCTTCACTCTTCTGCCAATCTCTCACTTATTTTCCAGTACAAGAAAAATATAGGTAAATATTTAATCTTTAAAACGTATTTTTATAAAAATTTTTATATTTTTCTTTTCATTCAAAAAAACATGTAGTATACTAACTTCAAAATCAGAGGAGAAAGGGAGCAAAGAACTATGCTTACTTATACAACAACTGTAGTTACATTTGCACAAAAACATCATCATCATACGTAACCCTTGAAACCTAGCGGAAAAATTACGCGTAGGTACAAGGGTTATTCCCGTTGTACCTACGCTTTGGCAAAAGAGCCATGTAGGTATTTTTTTATCTACATGGCTCTTTTTTTATTGTCAAAAAGCTAGTAAAAAATGATGTTTAAGCAAAACTTACTACAAAGGAGTTAACAAAAATGGAAACGAAAAAATGGGGATTATGGGTTTTAACAGCATTTGTTATCGGGAATATGGTTGGCGGTGGCGTATTTATGCTTCCAGCAAATTTAGCACAAGTATCAGGTCCAATGGGTTCTACACTCGCATGGAGTATTACAGGCCTTGGCGTATTTATGATTGCACTTGTATTTGGAAATTTAGCGATTCGTAAACCAGAATTAAAAGCTGGACCACAAAGCTATGCTCAAGCGATGTTTCCTTCAAAAAAAGCTGGTAAAGTTGCAGGATATAGTATGGCATGGGGATATTGGGCTGCTAACTGGGCTGCAACAGCATCTGTTATTATTTCCTTTGCTGGATATTTATCAACATTCTTTCCAGTTTTACAAAGTAAGCAAATTCTTTTTTCAATAAACGGATTTTCACTAGAACTCGGAAAAGGGTTAACTTTCCTTGTATGTAGCCTTATGCTATGGGGAATTCAATATATTCTTTCTCAAAATATTGATCGAGCTGGAAATATGAATCTACTTGCTACTATTGCAAAAATTATCGGATTTACAATGTTTATTGTAATTACATTATTCATTTTCAATGCTTCTAATTTCGGAGACGGTCAAACCTTTATGAATGAAGCAGGACAATCTATCTCGTTAGGTGGCCAAATCAATTCAGCTGCTATTGCAACACTTTGGGCGTTTATCGGTATTGAATCAGCGGTTATGCTTTCTAACCGTGCAAAATCACAACGCGATGTAAAAAAAGCTACGATTTTCGGATTAATTATCGCTCTTCTTATTTACATGTCAATTACTTTACTTACAATGGGAGCTCTTCCGCAAGATGCTTTAAAGGAGTCTCAAAAACCGTTAGTAGATGCATTAAATTTAGCAATTGGAAATAAAGGTGCATATATAATGGCCTTACTCGCTCTTATATCTTTATTTGGATCTACAGTTGGCTGGATTGTTGTTAGTTCAGAAGTACCTTACCAGGCAGCAAAAAATGGACTTTTCCCTAAGTTTTTCGGGAAAACAAATAAAAAAGGTAGTCCTTCAAAATCACTATTGATTACAAATATAATGACGCAAATTTTCTTATTTTCAACGATTTCTGGTACTGTTTCAGAAGCGTATAGTTTCGCTATCGTCGTAGCAACATTAGCCTATTTAATTCCATACCTTGTTTCTACCTTGTACCAATTAAAATTAGTTATTACAGGAGAAACGTATGATATACTGCCCGGATCTCGAGTAAAAGATGGAATCATTACGACATTAGCGTTGGTATACTCTATTTGGGTTATCAAAACGGGAACTGCTGATTTAAAAACATTCTTCTTAGGAATTGGATTGTTCGTATTAGGTCTTATTCTTTATCCAGTACTAATGAAAGACTCACAAAAAACGGATTAAATAAAGAGAAGCTGCTGGCTTCTCTTTTTTATTAAAAATCTGTAATTAACTTTTCTTTTAGCTCTCCTACAGATAAAGGTTTCGCATAATAAAATCCCTGTACATAATCACAGCTCATTGATTGTAACAAACTCTCTTGCTCTACTGTTTCTACTCCTTCAGCAACTACTGCTAAATTTAAACTATGAGCAATTTCAATAACGGATTTTACAATCGTTCGTTCTGGTTGTGCGTGATCATAATGAAATTCACGAATAAAATTACGATCAATTTTTACAATATCCAGTGGTAGTTGTTTTAAATAATATAAGGAAGAATAGCCAGTTCCGAAATCATCCAAAGCAATTAAAACACCCATATTTCTTAATTCTTGTAATGTAGCAATAATATAATCAAAATGGCGGACTGCTATGCTTTCCGTTATTTCTAATATTAAACGGTTCGGAGGAAAACCAGTTCTCTTTAAAATGCTACGTACAGAGAAAATAAAACGTTTCTGCATTAATTGTTGTATAGATAAATTCACTGATAACTTTAGTCCTTCTTGATAATTGGGCAATGTTTTAAACAATCGGCACGATTTTTCTAATACCCAGTCTCCTAGCTTTATAATAAGTCCAGACTCTTCAGCTACCGGGATAAATTCGTTTGGTGAAATAGGTCCGTCTTCTGTCATACAGCGTACTAGAGCTTCTATACCAGAATATCTCTTCGTTTTCAAATCAATAATAGGCTGCAATACTACATCTAACTCTTCATCACGAATTGCCTTTTGCAAAGCAAACTCAACTTTCATTCTACGATTTATTTTCGCGCGTAGCTCATCTGTAAAGAAACATGCAGCATTTCTCCCCTGTTCTTTTGCACTATACATAGCTAAGTCGGAGTTTTTCAATAATGTTTCCACGTCTTGTCCGTCTTGTGGATAAGAACAAAGTCCTAGACTAGCTGAAATATATACTTCATGGCCTTCAAGAATAAATGGTGCCTGGAAACATGACAACACAGATGTCGCTAACTGCCTCATATCATCTTGTCTATGATTTTTTGTTAACAGCACAAATTCGTCGCCACCTAGCCTAGCCAGAACATCTTTCTCTCCTAGTACATAATGCAACCTTGAAGCGACTTCGCTTAAAAGTAAGTCCCCTATCATATGACCTAACGTATCATTTACTAATTTAAAACGGTCCAAATCAAAGTAAATCATACCAAATTCTTTTTTATCTGCAATCAATTTATTAACGGTCGTTATTAATTGCAAACGGTTCGGCAAACTCGTTAAAGCATCATGATAGGCAAGTTCCCTATAACGACTTTCACTTAGCCGCAACCTCTGTTCCGCTTCTTTTCTACTACTAATATCATTTCGTATTGCGATAAACTGGTATGGCTCTCCTTTTTCATTTAAAAATGGAACAATTGTTGTTTTGACCCAATAATATGTACCATCTTTTGCTCGATTCCGAATCTCACCTGTCCATACTTTCCCATTCAAAATACGTTTCCATAAGTTTTGAAAAAAGGTTTTCGGATGATGACCTGAATTTAAAATACGGTGATCTTTTCCAATTAATTCTTCTCTTTTGTATTTAGAGATTTCACAAAATTTATCATTTACATATGTAATAAGACCTTTTCGATCTGTAATTGCAACAATTGAAGACTCATCTAATGCTAACTTTAAATCTCGCAACGAAGAGTCATATAATGCATGACCTCTCTGTTCTAGCATGCGCATCTCTCCTTGCTTCTATCTGACTAAAACACAACCTGTTTCTCTTCATAGAAATAGAGATATTTCATTTTCTAATACTAGCCCTTTACATAAATTATCTTTTTAAATAAACCGATTAAAATAACATAATATTATTTGTAATAAAAAGCAATATTATACCGTTTCAATTATAACTGGTAGCTTCCCATATCTCTAATTACTTCGCGCCTTATTATACCGCAATCCTTTTAAGTAGCTCTATGCAAGCCTTGTTTCCAACTAATACCACTCATATCTGATCTCTTTGTTTTTAATAACGAAATAGAAATTAGATCATACTACATAACTATTCACAAATAATAATATGAAAATCTACATTAATGTGCATGTTTTTGAATTACAATAACAAAATATTAACATATTTCCACCTTAACTTTGGAATTATTTTATAAATAAATACTGTATTAAACTAAAAAAGAGGATAGCCTCTTTTTTAGTTTAATACGAATATGGTATTTGCTGATAACCTGGGTATGGCATTGGATACGTTACAGGGTATGGTGATGGATAAGCTACTGGATATGGAGCCGGATAATATCCTCCACTTGTTGCACCTGTTAATGCACCAGCTGTCAGTCCGCCTAACACTCCTCCTGCAAAGCTTCCAGGGAAAAATCCGCCTCCCCATGAACTACCACCACCCCAGCCCCATCCGCCTCCTTGATGATGATGGTGATCATAGTGATTGTGTCCTCCATGGTGATGATGTCCACCATGATTGTGTCCTCCATGATGATGATTTCGATAGTACAATCCATTATTTTCTATATAATTCATGTTTCTCCGCTCCTTTTCGATTTTTTCATTTTCATATGCGTTAAGAGTGGGATAAAAAATGGGATAGTACACTGTATGTAGGACAAATGCGGAAAGTATAGGTGAAATGTCTATATTTTGTAAAAAAAGCAAAACACCTTATAATAAAGATGTCATATTACATCTTCTATTTAAGAAGTCTATATTGAAAAAAGATTAGGGGAATTATATAGAAATGAAGAAGCCTATCGTTCAATTACTATTAATATTTACAATTGTATCTATCGTTCTGTTCCTATTAAATACATCGTATATTTCGTTATATACATTTGTCGGTGCTCTATGGTCCATCACAATTGTCGGAATTTCATTCGTTATTTTTATAGAAAATAGATCTCCACAAAGTACGTTAGCATGGTTTTTAGTATTAGCACTTCTTCCTATTATAGGTGTGCTTTTATACGCTATTTTCGGACGCAGCCGCTGGAGAAGAAAAAAACATCTCCATCGTTCAGAAGAACAAAGAAAATTATTCCGTGAAATATTAGAAGGAAGAAGACTAGAGTTATTACTCACAGTCCCACTAAATGAACGTTCCATACATTTAACAGAAGTCATACAAAAATTTGGAGGTGGTCCTGCCGCAGATAAAACAACTACAAAACTTTTAACAAACGGAGATCAAACATTTTCAGAAATTTTGCGAGCTATAGAGCAGGCAAAGCATCATATACATATTCAATACTACATTTATAAATCTGATGAAATTGGTACAAAAGTTCGAGATGCTTTAATACAAAAAGCAAAAGATGGTGTTATTGTACGCTTCCTTTATGATGGCCTTGGAAGTAATACGTTACGACGACGATTTTTGCAACCTATGAAAGAAGCTGGGATTGAAATTGTAGAATTTGACCCTATTTTTTCAGCTTGGTTACTTGAAACTGTCAATTATCGTAACCATCGAAAAATTGTTATTGTAGATGGAAAAATTGGTTTTACCGGAGGACTCAATGTCGGTGATGAATATCTTGGCCGTTCCAAGAAATTTCCTGTTTGGCGTGATAGTCATTTAAAAATAGAAGGAAAAGCATTATATAAATTACAAGCAATCTTTCTAGAAGACTGGCTCTATGCCTCTAGTGGTTTAAACACTTATTCCTGGGATCAATTCATGAATAGACAATACTTCCCAGGTAAAGAGATTTCAAATGCAGAAGGTGCTGTTCAAATCGTAGCAAGCGGACCAAGCTCCGATGATAAAAGTATTCGTAATACATTATTAGCTGTTATGGGCTCTGCAAAAAAATCCATTTGGATCGCTACACCCTACTTTATTCCAGATCAAGAAACTTTAACATTATTACGCTTAAGTGCAATTGCCGGAATAGATGTACGGATTTTATATCCAGGTAAAAGTGATAGCATCATTAGTGATCAAGCATCTCAATCCTATTTCACTCCGCTTTTAAAAGCTGGTGCTTCTATTTACAGTTATAAAGATGGTTTTATGCATGCAAAAATTGTACTCGTTGATGATACAATTGCAACTATTGGAACAGCGAACATGGATGTACGTAGCTTTGAATTGAATTACGAAATTATTAGCGTGCTTTATGAATCAAAAACAGTTCACGACATTAAACGTGATTTTGAAGAAGATTTTAAACATTCAACTGAAATTAAATGGAACTCTTTCCAAAAAAGAAGTATAAAAAAACGCATATTGGAGTCTTTCATGAGGCTCATTTCTCCTTTACTGTAGGCAATCAACTTCATCTTGATTGCTTTTTCTTTTCCCTTTATCCTCCTTCCTTTTCTTTGCATACCATATTAAAACAAGTTATCATAAGATGTATTACTTTATGAAAATAATGTTAGGTGGGAAATACATGTTAGAACAATTTCATATACATGCTGATTTAAAACAACAGCTTTCTACGATTCATGAAAAGAATAAACAAGAAGCTGGTGAAAATGCACATTTAATCGGAACGAAAATATATAAAGCGTCTGATAATAGCATTATTGAAGATGCGATTACAGCACTTCTTCTTGGCAAGAATATTCTATTAAAAGGACCGACTGGTAGTGGTAAAACAGTACTAGCGGAAACTCTTTCTTCTTTATTCCAAAAACCAATGCATAGCATTAACTGCTCTGTCGACTTAGATGTAGAGGGTATTTTAGGATACAACACACTACAAACGAAAGATGGTGCATCTGAAGTTTCATTCGTTAACGGTCCTCTTATGAAAGCAATGAAGAACGGTCACTTCCTATATATTGACGAAATCAATATGGCAAAACCTGAAACGTTACCACTTCTTCACGGCGCATTAGATTACCGTAAAATGATTACAAACCCATTTACACAAGAGGTTGTATACGGTGATGACGAATACCGTGTAATTGCTGCGATTAACGAAGGTTACGTTGGAACAAGTGAACTAAATGAAGCGTTAAAAAACCGTTTCGTTATTATTGAAGTTCCTTACATTCAAGGTGATACATTAAAAGAACTATTATTAGCAGAATCAAAATTAAATGATGTTGCAACAATTGAAAAGTTTGTTGCATTTGCAAGCGACCTTATGCCTTTAGCGCGCGATGGACGTGTAAGTGAAGAAGCAGCAAGTATTCGTGGTATTATCGACGCATGTGATTTAGGTGTATATATTCCTGTTATGCGAGCGATTGAACGAAGCATAATTGCAAAACTTAATGATGAAACAGAACAAATGACTGTCCGTGAATTAGCAGAAAGTTATTTCTTTGAGGGATAATTTATGAGACAAATTTTTAGTGACAAAAAAATTGATGCGTCGCTGTTTCTACAAATGGAAAACTTAATGTATGCCCTTCTAAAAGAAGACGATGCCTATCTTGAATATGGCTATAAAGCATACTACGACGAAATTGAAAAGAAAGTTGTCATTAGTCACTTTTGGGATGATCGAAAAGAAGAAGATACAGTAATCGGATTAAAAAGCGAAGTGTTCTTAAAAGCACTTGGTAATAAACATTACTCGGACATGACTTTAATTCGTTCTTATGCGATTGAATTGCAAGAATCGCCCCTAAAAAAGTTTTTAACACAATTATTTGTTCTATTAGAAGATTTACGCGTTGAGGAAATCGTAAAGAACTTACGTCCTGGCACGAAGCATGTTTTTAAACGTCGAAAAGAAATGTACCGCAATTATTTCGGCTCTCAAAATGAAATAAACCGTGTTCGTAATTATCACGGTGATCGTCTATTTTGCCTATGCTATCTTTCATTAACTAGCGATAAATACGAAATGTTTAATAATGAATATTTTGAGCAAATTGAAGCGATTTTACATGAAACATTCCAAGCACGTAATACAGAAGATATTATGTATATCGTTGAGAAAATTCGCTATCGCTTAGAGGCGCTTCTTGAAAGCGATATGCTTAACAACTATTTCGGACATGCTCCACTTTACTTATCTGTCCTTGCAGACGAAAAGAACTGTCGCGTCGAAGATTTAGCAAATGATGATACGCAGCTTATAGATGACGATGAAAATAAAAACAAAATGGATGAAAGTTTCTCCACATGGCATCGTGAAAATAAAAATAACGAAAACGAGAACTTTTTACGCTTTGAATTAGAAAGCGGAACAAAAACTAATATGATGGGTGATACTGCCCGTGAATCAGAAGATGGCGACCAAGCACTTGGTTCTGTACAAGGTACCTCACAAAAAAGTACACAATCCAACTTTGATGGCGCTGATACAGAAGAAGCAAGGGCTTCACACGCTTCTAGCCAGCACGACGGTGCATACGGTAAGTATAATGTAGGTGCTTCTCATACATTTAAAGAAGCTCGCAAACCAAACTCAGATGAGAAAAAAGATTACCAAGCTATCAAATCAGTCGTCAATAAAGATGTAAAAGAATTAAAGAAAATTATCGAAAAAACAATTGAAAATAAAACGAATGCGAATAGTGATAAATATTACGGAAGACTTCGTAAGAAATTCCTTCGTATTTATACCGAAAAACAACCGCGTATGTTTTATAAAAAAGGACAAGAGTCACAAGAACTCGATGTTGCATTCCAACTATTAGTTGACTGTTCTGGTTCTATGTATAACAAAATGGAAGAAACGAAGAAGAGTGTTGTACTATTCCATGAAGCTTTAAAGTCTTTAAAAATCCCGCACGCTATTAGCGGATTTTGGGAAGATGCCTCTAGCGCTAAACCTGAAGATAAGCCGAACGTTATCCATGAAGTTGTAAATTATAAAAACTCAACGTTGCCAAACGTTGGTCCAGAAATTATGCAACTTCGTGAAGAAGAAGATAACCGCGACGGATATATTATTCGTATCGTTTCTGAAAAACTTGCCAAAAGACCTGAGAAACATAAATTCTTACTAGTCTTCACAGACGGTGAGCCTTCTGCGCTAGACTATCAACAAGACGGAATTTTAGATACGCATGAAGCTGTTAAACTCGCGCGTAAAAGTGGTATGGAAGTAATCGGTATCTTCATCGAAGAAGGCGAAGCGAAAGAAGCAACTTATCAATTGATGAAAAACATTTATAACCATCACTTCTTAGTTGCAAATCATGCTGAAGATTTACGATTGAAGATTAAACCATTGCTGAAAAAACTATTACTGAAGACGATTGAATAGAAAATAGGAGCCTTGTGGCTCCTGTTTTTTCGTTCAATTACTTTGTTTCTGGTTGAAACTTGTATGGAATGGCTACTTCTAATAAAGATTCAAATCCTCCGTCATAGTATGGGAAACGCTCATTCGCAATTGTTCGATCTACCCACTCTATTGCAGAAATTTCACCTTCATCTTCCGCAATAAGTTCCCCTTTTACTACATTCGCTCGGAATGTAAAAAATAGTGCATGATTCCCTGATTCTTCAAAGAATTTTTCATTGATCGCAACAAGCCCCCCAGCCAAGGCGGTTAAACCTGTCTCTTCTTTCACTTCTCTTATTAGTGCTTCCTCTAATATTTCACCTTTTTCCACAGCCCCACCTGGCAATGACCAAACATTTTGTTCTACATTATGTACCATTAATATTTTATCTGTTTCTTCATCATGTATTAGTCCATATACGACATCAACTCTTTGCATGCTGCTTTTCTCCTTCAATTAACTCATCCATTGTAAATAACGAATGTAGCTGTAAGCCATCTTCTACTAAGTTTTCTTTTCCCTCTTTCGTTCGTTCAATCACGCCTAGAACATGATGGACTTTCGCACCTAGTTCTCTTAAATCTTTCGTGCTTAATAATATTTGACCGCCTGTCGTAATAACATCCTCAACAACACAAACATTTTTCCCAGCAATATTAACACCTTCTGCTAACTTACATGTGCCGTACTTCTTTGCTTCTTTTCTTACAAATACAACTGGTATACCTGTTTGTAAAGATAATGCTGTTGCTACTGGAATTCCTCCCATCTCTAAACCTGCGAGCACTTCTGTCTCAGGAGGAATGAGCTCTTTCAATTGTTTGGCAATTTCTAATAACAGTACTGGGTTAGATTCAAATAAGTACTTATCAAAGTATTGAGTTGATACTTGTCCTGATCGAAGTTTAAATGTTCCCGTTAAACGTGACGTATTGTAAATTTCCTTTGCTAATTCCCATTTCTCCATTGTATCTCTCCCCTTTACACACAAATTAACTCATTCTATCACGTTTGCAATTATTTGTATATTCCTAAAATACAAATAAAAAGGGGCAATTCCTAAGAATCGCCCCTTCCTATTAATTCATCACTAACTCAGCTGTGAGCTTTTTTTTTAACTTAGCCAGCATGTCAGTTGTCATTTTGTCTAAATCGTATTCTGCTTTAAAGCCCCACTCTTTCATTGCTGCAGTTGCGTCAATAGAGTTTGGCCAGCTATCAGCGATTGTTTGACGAGCTGAATCTACTGCATAATCCATTGTAAACGTCGGAATGTGTTTACGAATTGACGCTGCAATTTGCTCTGGCTCGAAGCTCATTGCTGTAATGTTAAATGCATTTCTATGCACTAGCTTACTTGGATCAGCTTCCATTAATGAAATGATTGCTTGTAAAGCATCAGGCATATACATCATGTCCATGTACGTTCCTTCAGCAATGTATGAGGTGTATGCACCTTTTTTAATCGCCTCATAATAAATTTCAACTGCATAATCAGTCGTTCCGCCTCCTGGAGGAGCTACGTAAGAAATTAAACCTGGGAAACGGACACCGCGCGTATCTACGCCAAATTTTTGATGATAATAATCACATAGTAATTCTCCTGCCACTTTGTTTACCCCATACATCGTAGTAGGACGCTGAATTGTATCTTGCGGTGTATTATCTTTTGGCGTCGATGGACCGAATGCACCGATAGAACTTGGCGTGAAGAACTTACAGTTTAATTCACGAGCTGCTTCTAATGCATTTACAAGTCCGCCCATATTTAAGTTCCATGCGAATAACGGATTTTTTTCTGCTGTTGCTGAAAGTAAAGCTGCTAAATGAATAATTGTATCTACTTCATTACGCTTTGCGATATCATGTAGTTTTTGTCCATCTGTTACATCTAACGTTTCAAATGGACCAGACGTTACTACTTCACTATCTGTTTCACGAATATCTGTTGCAATAACATTTGATGCGCCGTATACATCACGAAGTTTCATTACTAGTTCAGAACCAATTTGCCCTAAAGAACCGGTTACTAGAATTTTTTTCATTTTCCCCACTCCTCATTTGCAAGCTATTCAAAAGATGTCGTTACTTAAATGATGCCCATTTCTTTTCCTACTTTTTCATACTTAAGAATTGCTTCATCTAACATTTCTTTCGTATGAGCTGCTGTAGGCATATTACGAACGCGCCCTGTTCCTTTTGCTACAGTTGGGAACACGATAGATTTTGCGTATACACCTTCTTCATTTAGACGTTTGCTAAATTCTTGTGTTAATACTTCGTCCCCAATGATACAAGGTGTAATTGGCGTTTCACTTTCCCCAATGTTAAAGCCAAGTTCTTTTAATCCTTGTTTTAAGTAGCGACCATTTTCCCATAAGCGATCGTGTAACTCTGTGCTTTCCATTAAGATTTCAATTGATCTCATGCAAGCTGCTGCATCAGCTGGTGTTAATGCTGTAGAGAATAAGAATGGACGTGAACGAACTTTTAACCAGTCAATTAAATTTTGTTTCCCTGCTACATATCCACCAATTACCCCAATTGCTTTTGATAATGTACCAATTTGGAAATCAACTTTATCAGAAAGACCGAAGTGCTTTACAGTTCCTGCACCTTTTCCAAGTACACCTGAACCGTGTGCATCATCTACGTATGTCATTAAATCTAACTCTTCTGCAATCTCAACAATTTCTGGTAGTTTTGCAACATCTCCATCCATTGAAAAGACACCGTCTGTAATTACCATTAATTTATTGTAAAGACCTGATTCTTTCGCCGCAATTGCTTTTTGGCGTAAATCTTCCATATCCGAATGTTTATAAACAATAATTTTTGCTTTTGATAGACGACTACCATCAATAATAGAAGCATGGTTTAATTCGTCTGAAAGAATTGCATCATTTTTATCCATAACGGCTGAAATCGCTGCCATATTACAGTTAAATCCTGATTGATAAGCAATTGCTGCTTCTGTATGTTTAAACTTTGCAATTGTTTCTTCTAACTTAATATGCAAATCTAAAGTACCGTTAATTGTACGAACAGCCCCTGCTCCAACACCGTACTTATGAATAGCACCAATTGCTGCTTCTTGCAAACGACTATCTGTTGCTAATCCAAGATAGTTGTTTGAAGATAAGTTAATATATTCTTTTCCGCCAATTGTAATGATCGGTCCATTTGAACTCTCAAGCGGATCAATTACGTTATAAAGCCCCTTTGATTTTAAATCCTCTAAATTTTCTTCTAAAAATTTCGCAAGTGTTTTACTAGACATCGTGAAGCCTCCCATCGTTCATGTAAGCGGATTATTGTCTTAATAGTTCTAATAATCCCTCTACTAGCTTAACACGTTTTCAGAATTTATTATAGAAAAATAGTTTAAAGTAACCGCTTACAATTTTAGATTATATATGATTCATTACAATAAATCTATTATTTACTTTTCATATTTGATAGAATTAAAAAAATATTTCGGGAGGTTTCAAACATGGCATTTACAGAATCTGATGTATACAATAACACAGCATTTTTCGAACAATATATGAAACGAAGATACCGAGAAAATAGCCCAAATGAATCCATTGAAAAACCAATATTCTTTCAGCTCATTGGTCATGTACGAGGAAAACAAATTCTCGATTTAGGCTGTGGTGATGCTAAGTTTGGCGCGGAATTATTAGAAAAGAGATGCTACTCTTACACCGGCATTGAAGGCTCCGAACTTATGTATGAAAAAGCTAAAAAACAACTAGAAAATAAAAATGGAACTGTTCATTTTTTAAACCTCAAAGATTATACCTACCCCTCTTCCACTTTTGATTTAGTAACATCTAGACTTGCCTTACATTATATTGAACATCTTGATACCATTTTTCAAAATGTGTTTCAAACTTTAAAAACAAATGGCACCTTTACCTTTAGCGTTCAACATCCCGTTATTACTTCTTCGTTTGAAAGCTTACAAACAAGTGGTAAAAGAACGAGTTGGCTCGTCGATGATTACTTTAAACTAGGCAAACGGGTTGAACCATGGATTGACCAAGAAGTTATTAAATATCATCGTACAACGGAAGATTATTTCACATTATTACAGCAAGCCGGATTTACCATTACATCATTAAAAGAAGCTACACCAAATCCAACCTATTTTCAAGATGAAGAAGAGTATAAACGTCGCTTACGTATTCCTCTCTTCCTCTTATTTTCTTGTACCAAATAAAAAAACGATGAATCACTCATCGTTTTTTTATCTCATTGCCTGAGCAACTTCTTTAACTACACGTCTTCCTCTTCCGTGAGGTATACAAAGCGGTGTTCCAAATAACGGATCCGTACTAATTTGACACTCCATTCGGAATACATCACGTACTAGTTTCTCATCTACCACTTCTTCAGGTTTACCTTGTGCATATATTTGTTTATCTTGAATGGCTACAATGTTATCTGCATAGCGACATGCTAAATTCAAATCGTGTAATACCATAACAATTGTTCTTTGTTCTGTTTCATTTAAT
The DNA here is from genome assembly GCF_001816185.2 of Bacillus sp. RZ2MS9. NCBI lineage: Bacteria > Bacillati > Bacillota > Bacilli > Caryophanales > Bacillaceae > Bacillus > Bacillus sp. RZ2MS9. The sequence goes on along the minus strand of NZ_CP049978.1, from coordinate 643,497 downwards.
TCGAATAATAAATCTAGCACTTCAATTTGGTGAGTCATATCTAAATATGTAGTAGGCTCATCCAGTAAAATAATATCTGTATCTTGTGCAAGCGTCATTGCAATCCAAGCACGTTGTCGTTGTCCACCTGAAAGAGCATGCACATCACGCTCAGCAAATTCTGTCATACCTGTTGCTGCAAGTGCCTTCTGTACCATTTCCTCATCTTTTTCTGACCACTGTTTCAGCCATGTTTGATATGGATAGCGTCCTTGTTTTACAAGTTGCAATACTGTAAGCCCTTCAGGTGCTTGCGGTCCTTGCGGTAAAATTGCCATTTGACGAGCAATTTGCTTAGTTTGCATACTTTGAATAGCTTGATTATCTAACAAAATGTCACCAGTTGTTGGCTTTAATAATCTAGCTAGTGAACGTAATAAAGTTGATTTCCCGCAACCGTTGGAACCGATAAAGATTGTAATTTCACCTTTTGGAATTTCTAAATTCAACTCATCAATAATAATTGTTTCACCATAAGACAACGTCAAACGTTTCGTCTCCAATGCTTTTTGCATATTCATCTCCCTTTATGAATTCCGACTTTTATAAAGTAAATAAATAAAATAAGGTGCACCAATTGCTGATGTAAATACCCCTGCTGGAATTTCAAGTGGTGTGAAAACTGTACGCCCAATTAAATCTGCAGCAAGTACTAGAATTGCACCAACAATAGCTGCAACTGGGAGTAATGCACCGTATAAAGAACCAACTAGCCTTCGTGAAATATGAGGTGCCATTAAACCGACAAATCCAATTCCTCCGGCGAAGGCAACTGCTCCCCCAATTAAAGCCGTACTAAGTAATAACATGAATACGCGTGACTTCGTTAAAGGAACACCAAGTCCTACCGCAATATCATCCCCTAGCTCTTGCGCATTTAAATGTCTAGCAGCTATAAATGATATTACCGTTAAAATGAGAACCCACGGTGCAAGCACCATAACGTTTTGCCATGAAGAACCATAAACAGTACCTGTAATCCATACATTCGCTTGACTCGCTTGATAAATTGGTGCTAACAACATAAACAAAGTCGTTGCCGCTTTCGTTAATGCCCAAAACCCCACACCAATTAAAACAAGACTAATCGGCGATAACCCGTCATTTCTCCATGCAAATAAATATACAAAAAGCGCCACAATCGTTGCCCCAACAAAGGCTGCTAACGGCATATAATGAATGCTTACAGTTAGCGCATTATTTTTATCACTAAATATAGCTAAAAACAATACAACTGCAACACTTGCCCCGCCCGTAATCCCGATGATATCCGGAGAAGCAAGTGGATTTCGAACGAGACCTTGTAAAATACATCCTGCTACAGCAAGCGCAATTCCTACGAGGATGGCAATTAAAATACGCGGCATACGAAACTTATTTACAACCATGTTAGACATCGCATCGCCATTTCCAGTGATCGCTTGCCATACATCATAAGGAGCAATTTTCATGTCTCCCATACCTGCACTTGCAAAAAATAATCCTATTAAAACAACTAGTAAACTCAACAAGACGAGACAAGCTCGTTTATACATTAAAAACGAGGGCCCGCCTTTCCCTATACGAAACGGAATATACTTCTTCATTTGCTAAGCCCTCTCTTACGTGCAATATAAATAAAGAATGGAGCTCCAATAAATGCTGTCATAACTCCTACTGGTACTTCTTGTGGCATAATGACATATCTTGCTGCTATATCAGCTAAGATTAATAGTATTGCACCTAATAAACCGCTATACGGTACTCTCCACCTATGATCTACTCCAACTAGAAATCTGGCAAAATGCGGGGTAACAATACCAATAAATCCAATTGGACCTGCGACCGCAACTGAACCACCAGACAACAGGACAATAATAAGTAGTACGAATGATTTCATTAAAATCGTTCGTTGTCCAAGCCCTTTTGCAACGTCTTCCCCCATCATTAATGTATTTACTTTCCCTGCCATCATAAGAGATGCAATCCATCCTATTAATAAATATGGGAATACAGATTGTAAAATTTCTAACTTTCTCCCTTGCACAGATCCAGCAAGCCAAAATAATACCTCTTCAAGTGCTTTTTCATTTAACACAAGTAATCCTTGTGTTAATGATGAAAATAACGCACTAATTGCGACCCCTGCTAACGTTAACTTAAGAGGAGTAGTTCCTTCTTTTCCTAAAGAACTAGAAGCAAATACAAGTACAGCTGCAACCGCCGCTCCTAAAAAGGCAATCCATGTGAAAGCTGATAATGATGTTACTGAAAAGATTACAATTGCTACAACTATGAAGAACGCAGCACCTGAATTTAATCCAATAAAATCTGGAGAAGCAAGTGGATTCTTAGTTAAAGTTTGCATAAGACAACCAGCAATGGCTAAACTAGCACCAACACTAGCTGCAATTAACGCCCTAGGCAGACGTACGTTTTGAATAATAATATGTTCATTGGAACCGTTAAAATGGAAAAAAGCATCCAATGCTAGTTTCCAACTCGTATTTGTATATCCAAAAATAATACTTCCCCAAATACAAATAACGACTGCAATGATTCCAACAAATAATCCAATCCATTTTGCTCGATTTGTTTTTAATAACATGCAGCGTTTCCCCTTCAATGTATAATGATACGTTGTTAGTGTATTTCAACTTAATTCTCATTGTCAACGGAAATGAGAATTATTTTCATCCATATGTATTGACAATAAAAAGATAAAGACTTAACATCATGCTTGCTATTGAAAAAAATTCTCACTATGTAGGGGGTACATAATGAATTTCATGCGAAAAAATTCGTTTACAGTATTTGTATTTTTATTAGCCTTTTCACTACTTTTAAGTGCTTGTGGAAAATCAAATACGAAAGAAGATACAAAAAAAGAAATGATTACGGTTGAACATGCAATGGGTAAAACAGAAGTTCCTGCTAATCCAAAACGTGTAGTTATCTTAACAAATGAAGGAACTGAAGCTTTACTTGAATTAGGTGTGAAACCAGTTGGTGCTGTAAAGTCTTGGACTGGTGACCCATGGTATCCACATATTAAGGATAAAATGAAAGATGTAAAAGTTGTTGGTGATGAAGGACAAGTTAACGTTGAAACAATTGCTTCTTTAAAACCAGACTTAATTATCGGTAATAAAATGCGCCACGAAAAAGTGTACGAACAACTAAAAGCAATTGCACCTACTGTGTTCTCAGAAACATTACGTGGTGAATGGAAAGATAACTTCAAATTTTATGCAAAAGCATTAAATAAAGAAAAAGAAGGTCAAAAAGTTGTAGCTGATTACGAATCACGTATAAAAGATTTAAAAGGCAAACTTGGCGATAAAGTAAACCAAGAAATCTCTATGGTTCGTTTCATGCCTGGTGATGTTCGTATTTATCATGGCGATACATTCTCTGGTGTTATTTTAAAAGAACTTGGATTTAAACGTCCTGGAGATCAAAATAAAGATGATTTTGCAGAGCGTAACGTATCTAAAGAGCGTATTTCTGCTATGGATGGTGACGTATTATTCTACTTCACATTCGATAAAGGAAATGAGAAAAAAGGATCTGAACTAGAAAAAGAGTATATAAACGATCCTCTATTTAAAAATTTAAATGCAGTAAAAAATGGTAAAGCATACAAAGTTGATGACGTTATTTGGAATACAGCTGGTGGCGTAATGGCCGCTAACCTACTATTAGATGACATCGAAAAACGCTTTGTTAAATAATATTTCCTTAACCAGCTCCCTTCTGTGGAGCTGGTTATTTTTCAATTCACTTAAATGTCACATTATTTCGTTTTGTATTTTTATTCCCAATATGTTATATTGAGAAAGTAAATAGAATATATTTTCTTTATATCAGAATAAATATTTTAATCTAAATTTTCTGATTAATCACTATTTTATTTTCTTTTAGAATTCAATTATTACATTTGAAAACGCTTATCATCTCGTTTTCAGGGCAAAATACAGTAACGGTCGAAGAAAAATAGAACTTTTTTAGAAATTTTCTTTCTATTTCCATATAATTCTATTGACTTCTAAATATTTTGTAAATTAAAATGATTACATAAATATCCGTTATACAGGATTAGGGGGAAACAAAAATGGATGCAGCTTTAAAATTAGACAAAGCTGGAGAGCAACAATCACCAAAAAAACATCCACCAGGGTTATACTTGTTGTTCTTTACAGAAGCATGGGAAAGATTTAGTTATTACGGAATGCGTGGCTTATTAGTTCTTTATTTAACAACGAGCTTAGTAAGCGGCGGTTTAGGATTTGATAAAGCAGTTGCAGTTCAAATTTACGGTATTTTCACAATGTTAGTATACTTCACACCTATTATTGGTGGTTGGTTAACTGACCATTTCATTACGAAGCGACATGCCATTACTATTGGTGGTATCATCATGGCAATTGGTAACTTTGTATTATTCTCAATGAACACAAAAACTGGACTTTTCTTAGGATTAGGATTATTAGTTATTGGTAACGGATTCTTCAAACCAAATATTTCGACTTTATTAGGTCAATTATATAGCGACAACGATTCTCGTCGTGATAGTGCCTTCACTATCTTCTACATGGGGATTAACTTAGGAGCTCTTATCGCTCCATTCATTTGCGGTTACTTCGCAGATTATAGATACGGTTTCTTAACAGCTTGTATCGGTATGATTATTGGGCAGCTTGCCTTTAATTTCTTAGCACCTCGTTACTTAGGGTCTATCGGAACAACTGTTGTAGGTAAACAATCTAAAGAAAAAAATGCAAAAGCAATTGAGAAAAAACCTTTAACAACACAAGAGAAAAAACGTACTGCTGCAATTTTAATTTTAACTTGTTTCGTAGTATTCTTCTGGGCAGGATTTGAGCAAGCTGGTAGTTCTTTAACACTTTACACAGATAAGTTCGTAGATCGTACAATTGGTGGATTTACAATTCCAACACCTTGGTTCCAATCTGTAAACCCACTATTCATTATCTTACTAGCATTACCTGTTTCTGCGTTATGGATTAAGCTTTCAAAAACAAAAAATGGCGATTTGAAAATCCCAACAAAAATGGCATTAGGCATGATTTTACTAGGGGTTGGATATTTAGTTCTAACTTTAGCTGTTTTAAAAACTGGTAGCGATGAAGGTAACATTACAATGAAAGCAAACTTACTATTCATTGTATTCACTTACATGTTCCACACAATCGGTGAGTTATTCTTATCACCAATCGGATTATCTATGGTAAGTGCAATTGCTCCTGTTAAATTAGCATCATTATTAATGGGTGTATGGTTAGCTGGTACTGGCTTCGCAAACTTATTAGCAGGACAATTAGCCGCTTTCACTCAATCTTTAGGATATTTAGAAGTATTCGCAAGCATCGGTATTATCGTAATTGTACTGGGATTAGTACTTCTTATGTTCTCTAAGAAAATTGCACATATGATGGAATAACAAAAAGACGCTTCTAAAATTAGAAGCGTCTTTTTATTACTTCTCCTCTAAAGCTGTCACGTCCACATGAACGCTCTCACCAGGATTAGATACATCATACACTTGAGCACTCCCCTTCTGCTCATCACAGCTCTCAATCCATACTGGTACGCCCTCATATGTAACGTCAATTCTACTTGAAGAAGATAAGATTTGTTTCACACGTTTCACATCCATACTACTATCCCTCCTTTTGCTTACTACACTCCTTTTTATTTTTTCTTTTCCTTTTAGAATATATTCCGTCAGGCAGCATGTTGATTGATAGTCATTTCTTCCTAACATGCTAATATTTACTCTCTCGCTACCTTTCTGACAAATAAAAAAAGACGTATATTCTACACGTCTTTTTCCATAATATTCAAATTTTAAGAAAATAATGTTTTTACTACCGCACTTACTTTATCATTATGGATTTGATAATACACTTCTAATCCTCGTCTTTCAAAGCGTACTACTTTATTTTGCTTTAACTTCGTTAAATGTTGTGAAACAGTTGATTGTGGAATTTCTAATACTTCCTGTAGCTGTGTTACATTACATGTTCCTCTTTGCATAAGTTCCATTACTAGACGTAGACGAAGTGGGTGAGCTAACGCTCTTAACATTTGTACATCTTCTTCTGAAATACGACATTCGAATTGATTTTGGCTCATAAAGTTCCCCTCATTTTCGTTTTTATTTGCGTTTTTATGTTCTTTTTATTTATTTATATATCTGTTCTTATATTTCCTGTTACGACATAACTTTATCAACCTATAAAGCCGAAAAAATTTTCCATCTTTATCAGCAAAAATTCAGGAAAAAATCCTTGCTGATTTTGAATATTATACTATATGATATAACGAAAAAGCAAAATAATGGCCTACGAATACTTTGCTTGCAAACGTTGTTTTATCAGGCTTTTTGTTATATTTTCACCTCATTGAAATGCACAGTAACGGTATTGTAAAATACCGTCTATAATTGATAACCTATCGTAATGTAGTTGAACTATAATTAACCTCTTTGTTACGCTAAAAGGAATTTTCAGTAAAAAGAGATGATGTGATATTAAAAATTTGTTTCTTATTTTTTATTCGTATTGCAAGCGGTTGGATTGTTGTGCAAAACTTCCTATTAAATCCACCCACCGTTCCCCCCACTAGATCAAACAGGACAGATAATTGCATATATCAAACTTTATACTTAATATAAAAGACTTCATCTAATATACGCCTATAAGGAACATGCCATCTGAATAAGCAAAATAATATGCACATAGTTTATACAGCACACTTAAATTCATTTGAGTGTGTTTTTTGTCTACTTTATGAACAAAGCTTTTCTTTTAACACTATTATGGAATAATTATACTTTTTTACGTTGACAATAGTGTTGAAGGAGAATATACTAAGCATGTAAGTTGATTGTGAATTGTTTCACAAATAATGTGAATTTCTTCACATATAATAGATAGGAGTTGTCATTATTATGAGTACTTGGACACAAATTTATGACCCGTTAAACAATATTTGGTTATCTGCACTAATCGCAGCACTTCCAATCTTTTGTTTCATCATTTGTTTAATGGGATTCAAAATGAAAAGTTACATGGCTGGTCTTTATAGTGTGATTGTCGCTATTATCCTTGCAATATTTGTTTATAAAATGCCAGCAACAGTAGCTGTAGCATCTGCCGGATTCGGTGTTTTATCTGGATTTTATCCAATTTGTACTATCGTTATCGCTGCAATTTTCCTTTACAAATTAACTGTTAAAACAGAGCAATTCAATATTATTCGCGATAGTATTTCAAGCATTACAAATGATCAACGTTTACAAGTATTATTAATCGCTTATTCTTTCGGTGCTTTCTTAGAAGGCGCAGCTGGTCTAGGGGTTCCAGTTGCTATTACAGCCGCACTACTTGTAGGTATGGGCTTTAATCCATTAAAAGCAGCAGGTATTTGTTTAGTAGCTAATATTGCTGGTGGTGCTATGGGTGCTATGGGTATTCCAGTTACAGTACCAGCACAATTAACTCAACTTGACGCATTAACTATTGGTCGTCAAACTGTTCTTATTTTACCTTTCATTAGTGTTATCTTACCTTTCTTACTTGTTTCAATGGTCGATGGAATTAAAGGTATTAAAGAAACTTGGCAAGGTATTCTTGTAAGTGGTGTTTCTTTCGCTATTACTCAATTCGCTGTAACTTACTTCTTAGGCGCAGAACTTACTAATATTTTCGCAGCCGTTGTAAGTATGATCTCTCTTGCATTATTCTTACGTGTTTGGCAACCAAAATCTTCTACTAAAGAAGAAAAACAAGAAACTAAAGTATCACATACATTCAATCAAATTTTATATGCTTGGTCTCCATTCGTATTCTTAACTGCATTTGTAACAATCTTTAACTTAAAACCGATTAAAGCTTTATTTGCTCCAGATGGTGCGTTAGCAAACTTAGTATTTAACATTCAGTTCCCTGGCCTTCATAATGCTGTTATGAAAACTACACCAATTACAAAAGCTGATACACCTTTCGCAGCTGTTTTCAAATTTGATGTATTCTCTTCTACAACTACTGCGATTGTACTAGCAATTATCGTTTCACTTATCGTTTACCGCGTAAAAGGTAAAATGGTTAAAGAATTAATGATTGAAACAATGAAAGAATTAAAAGCTCCAGTATATACAATTTGTAGCGTTATCGCGTTAGCTTACGTAGAGAACTACTCTGGTATGTCATCTACACTTGGACTTGCATTCTCTTCTACTGGTAATGCATTCCCAATTCTTTCTCCAATCTTAGGATGGATTGGCGTATTCATTACAGGTTCAGTAGTTTCAAGTGGTTCTTTATTCGCACCACTTCAAGCAGTAACAGCAGACCAGTTAAACATCGTTCCTTCTACACTCGTTGCCTTAAACGTAGTAGGTGGTACAATGGCAAAAATGGTTTCACCACAATCTGTAGCAGTTGCTTGTGCCGCAGTTGGACTAGTTGGTAAAGAATCTGCTCTATTTAAAACAGCAATGAAATACAGTTTAATCTTCTTAGCTGTTATTAGCTTACTTCAATTAAACGCTGTATTTAATATCTTTTAAAAATAAAACACCGATCCAAATGGATCGGTGTTTTTCACATTACATTTCTTTATTTTTTAATAAAGAAGCTCCAGCAATTTCAGGGTGAGTCATTTCGAATGGATCTAAAATAATATCCAATTCCTCTTCTGTCAGTACGCCATGTTCTAAACATAACTCCCTAACAGATTTTCCTGTTTCAATTGCTTCACGTGCAATACGAGATGCTGCTTCATAACCAATATGAGGATTAACTGCTGTAATAATTCCAACACTTTTCTCAACATATTGCTTCAGCAATTCTTCATTTGCTGTAATTCCTTCAATACAATATTCACGGAATACACGGAATCCATTATTCATAATACTAATAGATTGAATTAAATTAAATACAAGCACAGGCTCCATTACGTTTAACTCTAATTGTCCTGCTTCTGATGCTAAGCAAATTGTATGATCGTTTCCGATTACTTGGAATGCGACTTGGTTAATTACTTCTGCCATAACTGGATTTACTTTACCTGGCATAATTGATGAACCTGGCTGACGTGCTGGCAATTGAATTTCAGCTAGCCCAACACGTGGCCCAGACGCCATAATACGAAGATCGTTTGCAATTTTAGACATGTTCATCATACATACTTTAAGTGCTGCAGATACTTCTGTGTATGCATCTGTATTTTGCGTTGCATCAACTAAATGCTCTGCACCAACAAGTGGGAATCCACTAAACGTTCTTAAATGTTTTACTACTTGTTCAATATACGTAGGATTTGCATTTAATCCTGTACCAACAGCTGTCGCCCCCATATTCACTTCATATAAATGTTGACGAGACTGTTTAATTCTTTTTATATCACGCGCAAGCACTCGGCTATACGCTTCAAATTCTTGTCCAAGGCGAATTGGAACTGCATCTTGTAAATGTGTGCGTCCCATTTTAATAACGTGATCAAACTCTTTTGCTTTTTTACGAAAAGCAGAATGAAGTTCTTCCATTGTAATAAGAAGCTTTTCTAACATCATAAGAGTTGCAATATGAATTCCTGTCGGAAACGCATCGTTCGTTGATTGGGCCATGTTCACATGAGTGTTTGGGCTAATTTTCGCATACGCCCCTTTTTCATATCCCATACGTTCTAACGCTCTATTCGCAATTACTTCATTTGTATTCATATTAATAGAAGTTCCGGCTCCGCCTTGAATAGGGTCTACGATAAATTGATCATGAAACTTTCCATCAACAATTTCTTGCGCTGCTTCTGCAATTTCATGTCCAATGTCTTTAGCTAAGTAACCAGTATCTATATTCGCAAGCGCCGCCGCTTTTTTCACAATTGCCATTGCTGTAATGAGTGATGGATGAATGCGATATCCTGTAATTGGGAAGTTTTCTACGGCACGTAATGTTTGTACACCATAATAAGCTGCACTTGGTACTTCTTTTTCACCTAAAAAATCTTTTTCTATACGTATATCCTTCGTTGCTATCATTTTTATCACCTATACTTTTTCATTCTAAATCCTTATCCAAAAAATCCGCCCTCGAAAAACACGAGTATCATTCAGAAGAATTTTTCAGTATCCACCTTCACTATATAGTACCTTTTTTGAAAGCGCAAACATTTATTTTTCTGTATATCCTTTTTATTAAAGTTTATAGAAAATCATTCTCCTACTTTCCTTATTTCCACTCGTTTAATTTGATGCATATCCTTTTCAAGGACTTTAAAATAAAAACCGTGTTTCTCAATAATATCTCCTTCAGCAACGATTTGTTTTTGTACCATAATCCAGCCACCAATTGTATCTACATCATCAGCAATTAAATGTATGCCAAGCAAATCATTTACTTCACTAATAAGCACTTTTCCCTCTACGATTTTATAGCCTTCACTTACATGCTCTATAGGTGGATTCTCATCTTCATCGTATTCATCTCGAATTTCTCCAACAATTTCTTCTAAAATATCTTCTAGTGTAACAATCCCTGCTGTACCACCATATTCATCATACAATACAGCTAATGGAATGTGTTTTCTTTGCATTTGTAATAGTAAATCATGAATTGGAATATTTTCTAGCACTTCAATAACTGGCCTTGTATATGGCATAATCGAGCACTCCTCGTCCCGACTACCATCCATATAACGAATAAATAAATCTTTTACATTAACCATCCCAATAATTTCATCTTTATCTTCACCAAATACAGGATATCTCGTGTACTTTTCTTGCGCGATTACTTTAATATGTGTTTCAAATGGTTCGTCCTCATATAAGCCTACAACTTCCGTACGAGGTACCATAATTTCTTTTGCTACTCTATTATCAAATTCAAAAATATTATTTACATATTTAAATTCCCTTTGGTTAATCTCTCCGCTCTCATAGCTCTCAGATAAGATTAACCTTAATTCTTCTTCTGAATGAGCTACTTCATGTTCAGAAGCTGGATGTAATCCAAATAAACCAGTTACAACCCTCGCTGAACCATTCAAAGCCCAAATAAACGGATACATAACTCGGTAAAAATAAATAAGTGGCTTCGATAACAATAAGCTAACTTGTTCTGCTTTTTGTATAGCAAATGTCTTTGGAGCAAGTTCCCCAATGACAACATGTAAAAATGTAATTACTGCAAAGGCAATAATAAATGAAACTGTACTGGAAATTGCAGGTGAGAATTGCAATTTTAAAAACAACGGCTCGAGTAAATGTTTAATGGTTGGTTCCCCTAACCACCCGAGCCCTAAAGCAGTAATTGTAATACCTAGCTGACAGGCCGATAAATATTCATCTAAATTTGTAGTTACCTTTTTAGCGGCCAGTGCACCTCGTCTTTTTTCGCTAACGAGTTGATCAATACGACTGCTACGTACCTTAATAATTGCAAATTCAACAGCCACAAAAAATGCTGTTAACCCAATAAGAATGACTACCATCAATAATTTTAAAATATCCACATATGCTCTTTAGCTTTCTTAGCTAAAGTTACACCTCCTTTTAAAAAGAAGTTTCACTTTAGTTTCTTCAATTATTGGAAAGCAACTCTATATAAAATCCACCAATTTTCAAACCTCATACAATTCTAAAGGTAAACCATCAGGGTCTTGGAAAAAGACGAATTTCTTCCCCGTTATTTCATCAATACGGATCGGTTCGGTCTCAACACCACATTGATTTAAATGCTTCACTGCTTCTTCTATATTTGTAACAGCAAATGCTAAATGTCTAAGACCGGCTGCTTCTGGAAAACTTTTGCGCTCAGGCGGATTTGGAAATGAAAATAATTCGATTTGATACTCTTCTCCTACACATAAATCTAATTTATAAGAATCTCGTTCCTTTCTATATACTTCATTCATTTCTTTAAACCCTAATATTCTAGTATAAAAATACTTTGACGTCTCATAATTCGAACAAATAATTGCAACGTGATGCACTCTACATATATTCATACTCTCTCTATTCCTTTCTTTACCAAAGATGCATATTCTCCCTTGAAATGAAAAACATATATAGCAGAATATCTCTTTTAGGGGGCTTACCATGAAATTCATTACTTTTTTCGTCGGATTAATTGTTGTTTTCTTGCTCGCTTATATTGCTAGCAATAATAAGAAGCATATTAAATTTAAACCAATTTTTATCATGCTTATTATACAGTTAATTTTAACCTATTTACTATTAAATACAGAAATCGGCCTCATACTTATTAGAATCATTTCCAGTTTGTTTACAAAGCTACTCGAGTATGCTGCTAATGGAATAAATTTCGTATTTGGTGGTCTTGCAAATAAAGGTGAAATGCCATTTTTCCTTACTGTATTATTACCAATCGTCTTTATTTCTGTTTTAATTGGTATATTACAACATTTCAAAATACTACCATTTTTCATTCGTTGGATCGGGTACTTTCTTAGTAAAATAAATGGTCTTGGGAAATTAGAATCTTACAACGCTATCGCTTCTGCCATTGTCGGCCAATCAGAAGTTTTTATTACAGTGAAAAAGCAATTAGCGCAAATTCCAAAACACCGTCTTTATACACTTTGTGCCTCCGCTATGTCAACCGTATCTATGTCTATCGTAGGTGCCTATATGACAATGATTGAACCTAAGTATGTAGTAACTGCACTCGTTCTCAATTTATTTAGCGGTTTTATTATCGTACTCATCATTAACCCTTACGACGTTAAAGATGACGAAGATATTTTAGAAATCAAAGGTGAAAAACAAAGCTTTTTTGAAATGCTTGGAGAATATATTCTTGATGGTTTTCGTGTAGCCATTGTTGTCGGCGCTATGCTCATCGGATTTGTCGCATTAATTAGTTGTATTAATGACTTGTTCCTCATTATATTCGGTATTACGTTCCAACAATTAATTGGCTACGTATTTGCACCTATCGCATTCCTTATCGGTGTACCAAGCTCTGAAATTGTAGCAGCTGGTAGCATTATGGCAACGAAGCTTGTAACGAATGAATTTGTCGCAATGATGGACCTTAGTAAAATTTCTAATAGCCTTTCTCCCCGTACAGTTGGTATTATTTCTGTTTTCCTTGTATCTTTTGCCAATTTTTCTTCCATTGGTATTATTTCAGGTGCGGTAAAAGGACTAAACGAAGAACAAGGAAACGTTGTTGCGAGGTTTGGCCTTAAATTACTATATGGAGCTACTCTCGTTAGTATTTTATCTGCAATTATCGTAAGCATTATGTTGTAATTAGGTAAAATTTTATCATTTTCTTATCCCTATCTTTTGTATACAATAACGAATAGGTGTCTTATAAAGTGAAACTTTAATCAGAGTGGGGCTATCCCCACTCTGATTATTAGCCTTCATCAATCGGGTATTTACGGGCAGTTATCTCCCACCTAACTTCATTGTATTCACTGGACTTTGAGGTGGGCGTTTTACTGCTCGTTAATACGGGATAAATAATCAAGACATCTATTTTTTATACATGTACAATCGCTTTTATTTAGCGTAAAATATTTTTTATGTGTTTGAATACACTTCTAAATGTATACACTTTGATAGTTTTAAAGGAGAAAAAATGATGAAATCCGACACGAACAACGATACGCGAGCCAAAAAAGGACGCTCAAAGAAAAAACGCCTACTTTGGTTCCTTCTTATTCCATTACTAATTGTAGCACTTGGAGCAGGAGGCTACTCCTTCCATATATACAGTAAAGCAAAGTCCGTCTTAAATAATGCTTATGCTGAACTAGGTCGAGGAGAAAAGTCCAGTAAACGTGAAAAAGCTGTTAAACCTATGACCGACAACATTTCCGTACTAATTATGGGTGTTGATGAAAGTGATATTAGGGAAAAAGATTATGGAAAAGCAACTCGAACAGATGCGTTATTACTTGCAACAATTAATAAAAACGATAAATCCGTTAAACTTGTAAGCATTCCACGTGACTCACGCGTCTACATTAAATCACGTGATAAATACGATAAAATCACACATGCGCACGTATTCGGTGGTGTAGACAGCACAATTGATACGGTAGAGAACTTTTTAGATGTTCCAGTTGATTATTATGTAAAATTCAATTTTAAATCCTTTATTAAAATTGTTGATTCTCTTGGTGGCATTACTGTGGACGTTCCAGTTGAATTCACAGAGCAAAATAGTAAAGATGAAGCAGATGCAATTCATCTAAAAAAAGGACGTCAACATTTAAATGGAGAAGAGGCACTGGCACTAGCTAGAACTCGTCACATCGATAGTGATTATATGCGTGGCCAACGACAACAGCTTGTATTAGAGGCCATTGCTGAAAAGGCACTATCTCTTAATTCCATTAATAAAATCGGTGGCCTACTAGACGCTGTCGATAAAGACTTAAAAACCAATTTAACTTTTGATGATATGATGACAATTACAAAAAATTCAATGGATTCAAATTTAAAGATGGAAAAAATGCAAGTAGAAGGTACAGATAAATATATAGGTGGTATTTATTATTACGTGCCAAATGAAAAAAGCGTCGATACTATTTCAACTACCCTTCAAAAACATCTCGGTGTTACGAATAAAAATGAACATAAAAAATTATAATAAAAAGGCTGCTAGATCATTCTAGACAGCCTTTTTATTATATTTTTCAACATATTTTTCATACACATTGTGACAAGAAGTGACAATTATTACAGCTATGTAACATTTTTTATGAAAACATTACACACACAGTGAAAATAATAGTATACTAGTACGTACATAATGTTATTTTCATCATTTTTATACAAAAAATGTAATACATATATTTATACATAAATTTCTGGGGGGAAATAAATGAAGCTAAGTAAAATACTGATTGGTTCTGCAATTGCTGGGGGCATATTACTTTGTGTAGGCGGTGTTGGGGGATATCAATATGTATCCAAATTAAATAATCAATTAGATACTACTGCATTACCAAATACTACATTTGAAGGTATTTCTCTCGATGGAAAAAATAAGAAAGATATTCAAGCAATTATTAATCAAAGGGTAACTGAATTAGATCAAAAATCCCTTACCTACATATTCCAAAACGATAAACAAACTTACACATGGAAAGATTTAGGGGTAAATTATAAAGAGAAAGATATTATTGACAAAATCTTCAAAGAACAAAAAGGAAACGTAATGAATCGTTACAAAATGCGCAAGCAAGCTGAAAACGGTGAATTAAAACGTGACTATAAATTAACACCACAATTAAATGCAACAGCTTATGAAACCTTTATAAAAGATAAATATAATGAAACATTAAAAAATCCTATTAATGCAGAATTAAGCATTGAAGGCTCAACAGTAAATGTTAGTCAAAGCCAAAACGGAGAAAAAATTGATAAAGGAAAACTAAACAGTTTAACAAACGAAGCTATTACTACTGGTAAATCAGATGTTACATTACCAGTTACATTCATAAAACCAGAACGTTCTACAGAAGATATACAGAAAATGGGTATTAAAGAAGTCATTGCTGAATATTCTACTCCAATGGCTGGCCGTAACGGAAATCAATCATTTAACGTAAATAAGTCAGCTAATACTTTAAGTGGGGTTATTGTGGCACCTGATGAAACATTTAGTTTTAACGGCCGCGTTGGCGTAACTGATGCTGCACATGGTTACAAATCTGCAGCAGTATATTCACAAGGTAAAGTAATACAAAGTGCAGGCGGAGGAGTTTGCCAAGTCAGTAGTACTTTATACAGCGCAGCTTTAAGGGCTGATTTAGGAATTGTTTCTCGAAGCAATCATTCTATGCCAGTAAATTATTTACCACTTGGGCAAGATGCAGCAGTAGCAGATTATGGTCCAGATTTAAAATTTAAAAATAATACAGGCAATCATATTTATATTCAAGCATTTTCAAATGGAGGTAGTATTACTACACGCATTTTCGGTACAAATACTGGTAAAAATGTTGAAGTTTCTTCTCAAGTAATTAGTAGGACTAGTGATAAAATCACAGCGGTTACGTATAAAAAAGTAACACAAAACGGGGAAGTAATATCAAATGGACAAATTTCAAAAAGTGTATATAAAAGCGCCCCAAAAGAATAGATAATATCAACCGAATAACATAAAGAAAAAGGCGTGATTAAATCACGCCTTTTTCTTTTGCAGTAATAGTAAAAAAGTTTCAAGATGGTCTTTCGTTTCTTCTAAAGACCACATACGATTTCCTTGCTTCGCAGCTAATACACACGCCTCTTCCCACGCGTTCTTTTTCTTCATATTTATTAATTCATCACGTAATTTCAAAACAATTTCTTCGTCTTCTTGTTCAATAAACTCTTCCATCACGCTTACTATTTCATCCTCATGAATACTTAACGTACAGTACGATTTAAGAAAGTATTGTAATGTCATATACATAATGTACTCCCCCTTCTTATTTATCAGATGGATAAGAAGTAATAATCTTAAACCCTAATTCCCCTGACTTATCTCTTGCTAAAACAGTAACAGTTTTTACCAACTTGTCTTTTACACTCATATTTTTCTTTATTACCGTTTTTCCAACAGGGAATGAATGAGTTGTATTTACTACGAGACGAGCCTCTTTAGAATTTTTTAACCAATCTTGAATTTCCTTGTCATGTTGCTTCAAGCTATCTTTTACAGCTTTCGTCGCTGTTTCTTTATCATAGTATGTACTTGCGGCTGACACTTTATCTGTCTTCAAGCGATTCTTCAAATCCTCTTCTGACTTGCCTACATGTCTTTCAATCGTATGACCATTTTTAGGTGGTCCTTCCATTTCATCTAAAATATTATCACTAATTTTTTCTACCGATGTAGCTTGATTACCTGTCTGTTTCTCTGTTTTTTGTTCTTTTCCTGCACATCCACTTAAGATCAGCATTAATGCCAATAAACTACTGAAGAAAAGACTACTTATTCGTTTCATCATATCACCTCTTCCATGATTATTATCGCAACTTCACTAAAAGTCAATTTCACAACGAAAAAATCTATCAGTTTTCATTTTTTTCATCTATTTTTCCATATTTACCCGCGCAATTTCATCAACCCTCTATTTTTCGTCTTTCATAATATATACCCCCTATATTTTATAATTATTTCCCGAATAAAATCACCAATAATATAATTATAAAACTCTTTTACACAAGGGTTTTTATACTGTTTTTCAAAATGATTTAAAATACCCCTATTTTTATATACCTAATACCCATATAAGGTATCAATACCCCTTCTTATCAACGTTTTTCTACATTATGTAAATTTTCCCTTGCCTATACAATCGAAATATGGTGTAATGCAAAAAAAGATAAAGGATTTTAAACAATGGCTGAAACGATTCAAAATTTCTTAACAGAATACTATTCAATCGCAATTCCACTTAGTATCTTAATTAACATCATCATTAGTCTTTTAGGTGTTATTCCTAGCATCTTTTTAACCGCCATTAATATACAGCTCTTCGGTGTAACAAATGGCACAATCATTTCGATCGCAGGTGAGGCCTTAGGGGCTATTATCTCGTTTTATATTTACCGCCTGGGCCTTCAAAAGTTCACTCACGATAAAGTAAATAAGTACCCAAAGGTAGAGCGTCTTCTTTATGTAGAAGGTAGAGAGGCCTTTCTACTCGTTCTATCGTTTCGATTGATACCTTTCATCCCATCAAGTATCGTGACTTTATTTGCAGCTCTAGGGAAAATGTCATTACTCTCCTTCAGTATTGCCAGTACAATAGGTAAAATACCGGCCTTATTGATTGAAGTATATTCGGCATACCAAGTCATGAACGGAACAAATGAAGCGAAGTGGGTTGTAACAATCGCAGGCGTTATTGGATTGTTTTATTTGTGGAAAAAATGGAGAAAAAAATAAAGAAGGAGCCTATGCTCCTTCTTTATTTTTGAGGTATTTTATTACTAGCTCTTCCTTAAAGCCTTAGTTTACACCAACAGCACTAAATGATTGCTTAACTGCTGCTACTTCAGCAGAATTTGCACCATATAAGTCTGCTGCAGCTTGTACTGCACCAGCACGAGCTTGACTAAATGTAGTAGATTGCGTGAAATACTGTGTATTTGCACGGTAGTAAATCGCACCTAATTTATCTTTACCGATACCAGTTACAGTTACACCATAATGCGTACCACCATTTGCTAATAAATAAGCTTGTTTATTAATAATGCCGCTGTTTGTATGAACACCACCGTTATCACTTGAACCAGTGTAACGCTTAGAATAATGGTCTGGATCACCATACTTCGTAGGATCACTCATAGAGCGAAGTGCGTCTCCTGCTTTACCAGGTGTGTAAATATCTTCACCAATCTCCCAATCCGGGTTACGGTTATCATAGAATTCTACTAAAGTACCAAAGATATCAGAAATCGCTTCATTTAAAGCCCCTGATTCATTTTGATAAATTAGATTTGAACTATTTTCCGTAACAGCATGCGTTAACTCGTGACCAATTACATCAATTCCACCAGATAATGAAGTAAACGTTACACCATCACCATCTCCGTATACCATCTGTGATCCATTCCAGAATGCATTGTTATAATTACTTCCGTAATGAACTGTCGATTTTAACGGCGCTCCTGCATCATTAATAGAATTTCTATTAAACGTAGCTTTATAGTAATCATATGTTTTACCTGCATAGTAATGAGCATCTACTGCTGCTGCATCATACGCTGCATTGAAAACATTATCTGCATCTGCCCATAATGTTCCTGGTAATGTTGAACGGTTTTTCGCATCATATGTGAAAATCGTTGCCCCGCGTGTATTATCTTGTAAGTAGTAAGATGATCCAGATAACGTTGTATTAAGCGACTTCGTATCTCCTAATACACCTTTACCAGTTCCTACTTTATTCGTTCCTGTTACAGGCTTTACAACAGCTTTCGCATCCTGTTTAGGAGCCTCTTGCTTAACTGGTGACTTATCATCATTCGTCACATGATCAATTGTATTAAACTTATTTAATACTTTACCGCTGTCTGCCTCAATGAAATAGTAGTAGTTTCCTGGGCTTGGATCTAAGAAGTTTAGATTTACAACATATGCATATGTTGTTTCCTCACCGTTTTGATATACATATAAGTCCGCTTTTGGTTCTACTTCATATTTCGGTGTTACCCCTAAATCTTGCTGCGCGATTTCAATTGCTTTTGCGCCTTCAATCTTATTTTTATTTTTCAACTTTTCCTTTTTATCTAAATCAGGTGCAACTGTTCCAGACAATACTTTTAAAGAACCGTCTTTACTTACGTGAGCTACTTGAGTAGAACCCCATACAGGCACTCCTTCGTAAACTTGTTGCATACGTACTACTGTTGAATCAGTTACAGCATCTTTCTTCACTTGTTTCACTTTGAAAGAATCTTGTGCACTCTTTTCCCCTAGCTTGTAATCACCTTTTGCTGCGTTTAAGTAATCAAACACAACAGATTCTGCTTTCTTGCCAGTTGCTTCAGTTAGATCACCAGAAATAAACTCAGGTGACTGCACCGTCTCATTGTACTTCTTCGTAGAGAGCACATTTTTAGAATCCGCAAATGCAGAGCCTGTCCCTCCAAACGTTGTAACTGCCATTCCTGTCGCTAACACTAACGCTAAACTTTTCTTTTTCATGAACCTTCCCCCTAATAAAAAATTTTTTTGAAAAAGAGTAGTTTCATATTAGCATTATGTTTCCACTATTAATATACTAAAAATTCAAATAATTTTTTTCTCAAGTTTTGTAGAATTTTGAGGAACAAATATTGAAAAACCCTTTCCGATTGGAAAGGGGGGGAGATTATAAATTAACTTGTTCAACAGTTTTAGCTTGTTGACCAACAATATCAGGTTTACTGCTATATTGTTGTATTCCTCCAGCAACTGTAAGAGTCACTATAAACGCCAATACTCCAAATACCATCTTTTTCATTTTTATTCCTCCTTATTATCATTCATTAAATCAATAACTAACCTATAGTATCGATTACTTTCTTCAAATCTAGATAAACTCGAAAAATGTTCTGCTAGTTCAACGTATACTTTCTTTAATTCTATTTTATTTCCTGCAGATTTATACAACGGGATAGCCTCATTTTCCAAAAATGCTTTATAATCTTTTGCTTCTTCAAAATATTTATATCTAAGCATTAAAAGCAAATATAATTTTGCATTAAATCTCTCTTCCTGTTTTGCTGCATCAATTCCCTTATCAATTAATGTCCTTGCCTCTTCCAACTCTTCTAATTTAATGCATACTAATGCCATTTCGTATATTGTATCTAAATAGTTTAAATCTATTTGTTTTTGAAGTTGTAGACTATCTAAATAATATTTTTTCGCTTGCTGATATTTGCCTTTTTTATAATAGATACTTCCCATATTACTTAAAGTAATAGCTAATAGTACATCCTTATCAGCAAAAGATGTGGCCTCTCTCAATATACTCTCATACATTTTTAAAGCTTCTTCATACTGACCTTTTTCTGTATAACTTACCGCAATAAGGATTTGGCAATTAATTATGTTTCTAAACTTATATTCACTACGAAATCCTTCTAATGCCATATTTACAAAATGAATTGCAAGATGATGAATATCTAAATGAGTATATGCAAGCGCTATATTATAATACAAGCCTGTTTCATGATACCCTTGTTCTTTGGCCATTACTTCTGTTTTTAATAAGTAATCTAGCCCATCCTTCCATCTATACTGTAAACAGCACAATAATCCTCTACTATACATGTATAACAACTTCTGAAATGGAGAATATTTTTTATATACCTTCTTCAACTTATCTAATTCTTCTTCGAGTGCAGAAATATCCCTTTTCATAATTAAATAACGTGTATACAGCAGTTTATAATAATTTATAATTTCAAAATCCAACACATGCTTCATTTCACCTTGCAACTCTTCATATATACGTTCTACTTGTTGCTTGTCTAAATGAACTAGTGCATTCAACCATTCATCCAGCTTCCCCTTCACATCTTCTTCTACATCCCTCAAATCCGTCACGGCAATTTCTAATCTTGCGCAGAGCAATTGTAGAATTTCTTCTGATGCTTCAATCTTTCCATTTTCAATCTTACTTAAGTATGAGACAGAACAAATGCCCTGACATAATTCTTCTTGTGTCATTTTTTGCTGTAGCCGTTTATAAAAGACTTGTTTGCCTATTTTTTCTAATGTTTGTTGCATTGTCCTCCTCCATTCTCATTACCCCCATTACTCTAATAATACATAAAATCTGGAGAAATATAAATTGATAAATATAAATTTTCTAAAAAATATGCATAATTTCATTTTTTTCTCTCTTGACTTCACATCAATATCTCTTCTTTGCTACGAATGGTGAAAAATTGGTATACTATAACCAAATTATGGAGGTGTTCTCGCGATGACTCATTATAAAGACGATAGTTATGCCTTACATACAGACCTATATCAAATCAACATGGCTTATACATATTGGAAAGATGGTATTCATAATCGCCGTTCTGTTTTTGATTTATATTTTCGAAAGCTTCCATTTGAGAACGGCTACGCTGTTTTTGCTGGCCTTGAGAAAATTGTAGAGTACATAGAAAATTTCAGTTTTACTGAAAGCGATATCGCTTATTTAGCAGAATTACAATTTGAAGAAGAATTCCTTCATTATTTACAAAATATGAAATTTACTGGGACGATTCGCAGTATGCAAGAAGGCGAAGTTGTATTTAATAACGAACCTTTATTACGTGTTGATGCACCACTTGGTGAAGCACAAATTATTGAGACTGCCCTCTTAAATATTGTGAATTACCAAACATTAATTGCCACAAAAGCAGCACGTATGAAACATGCTGCAAGTAATGATGAGCTTTTAGAGTTCGGCACAAGACGTGCCCATGAGTTCGATGCTGCCCTTTGGGGGACGCGTGCTGCCTTTATTGGTGGTTTCTCCTCTACAAGCAACGTTCGTGCTGGGAAACGCTTTGGGATTCCTGTAGCTGGCACACACGCTCACTCTTTCGTTCAAGCATATCGCGATGAATACGTCGCGTTTAAAAAATACGCTGAAACTCATAAAAAGTGCGTCTTTCTCGTTGATACATATGACACATTGAAATCTGGTGTTCCAAATGCGATTCGTGTTGCAAAAGAATTTGGGGATCGTATTGATTTCTATGGCATACGTCTTGATAGTGGTGATATGGCTTATTTATCGAAAAAGGCACGAAAACTATTAGATGAAGCAGGGTTTACAAATACAAAAATTATCGCTTCTAGCGATTTAGATGAATACACAATTATGCACCTTAAATCTCAAGGAGCAAAAATTGACGTATGGGGCGTTGGGACAAAATTAATTACGTCCTTTGAACAACCTGCATTGGGGGCTGTTTACAAACTAGTTGCGATTGAAGATACTGACGGAAAATTAAATGATACGATTAAAATTTCATCTAACCCTGAAAAAATTACCACTCCAGGACTGAAACGAATTTATCGTATTATCAATCGGGTAAACGATCATGCAGAAGGCGATTATATTGCATTAGATTCTGAAGAACCTGGAAAAGAAGAGCGCTTAAAAATGTTCCATCCAGTTCACACATATATAAGTAAATTCGTAACAAACTTTGAAGCCCGTGAACTGCATAAAGATATTTTCGTTAACGGTGAAAGAACATATGAACTACCAAGTATATTAGATATTCAAAAATATAATGAACAGAGTCTCTCTCTATTTTGGGAAGAATATATGCGAACTTTAAATCCTGAAGAATACCCTGTCGATTTAAGCCAAGAGTGCTGGGATCATAAAATGAATTACATTCAAACAGTTCGAGAACAAGTTGAAAAAAACATACAAAAGTAAACAGAGAAGTTTCCCCTTCTCTGTTTTTTCAATACTATATGGATATTTGTAAAAAATATATTAAAATAATAAGACGAATGTATTTTATTTGTAAATTTTGATATAACGCTATTTAAAAGTAAAATAATATTTGGTATTATTTTATTGAGTCAATTTCAACAAAATCACCAATAAAAAAGAGGACGCGGGTCGCGTCCTCTTTTTTATAAATCTTTCACTCGTAATACACGCATTGCATTTAACACTGCAAGTAGTGTCACACCAACATCTGAGAAAACAGCTTCCCACATTGTTGCAATACCAAAAGCACCAAGTAATAAAACGATCCCTTTTACACCTAGAGCAAAGATGATATTTTGCCACACTATACTTCTTGTACGTTTTGCAATTTTTACAGCTGTCGCAATTTTTGAAGGCTCATCAGTCATAATAACAATGTCTGCCGCTTCAATTGCTGCATCTGATCCTAAACCACCCATCGCAATACCAACGTCTGCACGGGCTAATACTGGTGTATCGTTAATACCGTCACCAACGAAGGCAATTTTTTCTTTTCCGTGCTTCGCTGCATCAATTTTTTCAATCTCTTCTACTTTTTGTTGCGGTAGTAATTCCGCATGAACTTCATCTAAGCCTAATTCTTTACCGACAGCTTCACCAACTGGTTTTGCATCACCAGTTAACATTACTGTCTTTTTAATACCTAGTTCTTTTAACTTTTGAATCGCTTGTTTCGAATCCTCTTTTACCTCATCAGAGATAACAATATAACCTGCATATCTTCCATCTACAGCAACGTGAACTAATGTACCTACTGTTTCTGGTTGCTTAAATTCAATATTTTCTTTTCTCATTAATTTTGCATTACCTGCAAAAATTTCTTTTCCTTGTACTTTTACGACTGTACCGTGACCAGAAATTTCGTTATAATCATCGATTATTTTTTCATCAATTGATTTTCCATATGCCTTTCGAATAGATTGGGCAATTGGATGGTTAGAATATACTTCAGCAAATGCCGCATACTCTAATAACTCTTCACTTGTAGTACCTTCGCTCGGTTCCATTTTTGTAACTTTGAAAACACCTTTTGTTAATGTTCCTGTTTTGTCAAAAACAATATATTTTACATCATTTAAAGCTTCTAAATAGTTACTACCTTTTACTAACACACCACTTTTAGATGCACCACCGATACCTCCAAAGAATCCAAGAGGAATGGATACAACTAACGCACATGGACAAGAGATTACTAAGAACACTAAAGCTCTATAAATCCACTCAGAGAATGTAGCTCCTTCTAAAATAAGTGGTGGAATAAACGCCATGATCGCCGCTGTAATAACTACAACTGGAGTGTAGTAACGTGCAAACTTCGTAATAAAGTTTTCCGTTGGTGCTTTTTTACTGCTTGCATTTTGAACTAAATCTAAAATTTTTGATACAGTGGATTCACCGAATTCTTTTGTAACTTCAATTGTCAACACACCATTTTGGTTCACAAAGCCACTTAATACATCATTTCCAACTTCTACTTCACGTGGTACAGATTCACCTGTTAATGCTGAAGTATCTACCATTGATGTTCCTTCAATTACTTTTCCGTCTAACGGCACTTTCTCACCTGGCTTAACGATAATATAATCGCCAATTTTTACATCTTCTGGTGATACTTGCTTCGTTTCATTTCCAATCTTTACATTCGCATAATCAGGACGAATATCCATTAATGAAGTAATTGAT
Organism: Bacillus sp. RZ2MS9; assembly: GCF_001816185.2. NCBI lineage: Bacteria > Bacillati > Bacillota > Bacilli > Caryophanales > Bacillaceae > Bacillus > Bacillus sp. RZ2MS9. The sequence goes on along the minus strand of NZ_CP049978.1, from coordinate 618,786 downwards.
TTTCGGGAGCGGTTTACCGCAATACTTTGGAATAGTTCTCCTACTTGATAAAATAGCATTACTGCTACAGCTTCAGAATATTGTTGAATTGCAAAAGCTCCTACAGTTGCAATTGCCATTAAGAAGTTTTCATCAAATACTTGGCCACGAGTTATGTTTCTTATCGCTCTCCAAACGATATCTCCACCTATTAATAAATAAGCAAGGACGAATAACGGAATTGTTACCATTTGTGGTAAGCCCGCTAATGCAGCAATTGCTGTCAAAATTCCGCCGACCACTAATCTCCCTACCATCTTTTTCACATTTGCTTCACCATGATCGTGACTATGTCCGTGGTCATGACCGTTCTTCTCTTCACGAACAACTTTCACATCTGGTTCTAACTTTTGAACGACATTTGTTATATTTGCTACAGTCGCTTCTAGTTCTCTTTTATTCGCAACTTCTACTCGTAATTTCTTCGATACGAAATCAACAGTTGCTTCTGAGACAGCTGGCATTTCCTTCACTTTATTTTCAATTTTCATTGCACAGTTCGCGCAATCTAAACCTTCTAATATAAATACTTCTTTAGCAATTTTATTTTTTTGTTCTTCTTGAACTTTAATATGCGGTTCTAATTTTGTAACGAGTTGTTTTGCTTCCGTAACAACTTCGTTTTCTTTATTTTGTGCTGTTTCTAAGATCATTGTCTTTGTTGCGAAGTTTACAGAACAAGAATTTACTCCTTCTATATTCCCAACACCTTTTTCAATTTTCATTGCACAGTTCGCACAATCTAAACCTTCTAACATCAGTTTCTTTTTCACCAATGCTTCAGCCATCGTTCTCCCTCCTCGCGTTCTTTTATTCTTCTTCGTTTACGTGTTCAAACGCTTGCTCGAAGATATGAATTACGTGCTGGTCAGCTAACGAATAATAAACAACCTTTCCTTCTTTACGATTCTTCACAAGTTTCGCTTGCTTTAACACACGAAGCTGATGCGAAATAGATGATTGTGTCATTCCTAATAAATAAGCTAAATCACAAACGCACATTTCAGCTTCAAATAGCGCATGTAATATTCTCGTACGTGTACGGTCACCTAATACTTTAAATAGTTCTGCTACTTTACTTAAACTTTCATCAGTTGGAATTGTTTGTTTTACTTGCTCTACAACTTCTTCATGAATTATCGTTTGAGAACATGTCTCTTGTGGTGTTTCTACTTTATTTCCAGCCATTATAGCTCACCTCTTTAATTGAACATATGAACAATCATTCATATATCTTATACTCTTATTATATGAGCGCCCACTCATATGTGTCAATGAAATCTGAATTTTTTTATGAACATTCCGTTCACATTTTAATAAGTCGTATACATATTTTCCGCACTCTCTATATTCTCATACAAAAAAGGATGCACAATTCGCACACCCCTTTTTACTTACTTTTCATTTTTCACCGCATCCACAATTAAAGAAACAAATCCTAACTGATTATCCCGATTTCTATGGTCAAAACGTTTCGAACGATAAATAAATCCATCTTTCTCATTCCAATCATTATAGTGAAACTTACCATTCTCATCACAGTATTCTAAGAGCATCACTTGAAAACCTGCTGATTCAAACATGGACGTGATTGTTTTATAGTTATGAACAATTTTATGGCTTGCTGCAGGATGATCTAATGGACCAGGTCCACCTACTTGTACCCCTTGCTGATATTCTTCATCTGGAAAAAATGCATCTGGTACTGCACAACGAATATATCCATTCCCTATTAAAAACTCATAACAAATTTTTGCAGCTTCAATTCCTTCTTCATATGATAAATGCTCCCATACATGTTCTGCCAAAATTACTGATAAAGAATTAGGTTGAAATTTATCAAGCCAAGTTTCTCTCCGTAATAAATTTAATTCTTCTTCATTCGTATGTAACCAACCAGGGTTATTATTATAACCCTCTGCGCCAACAACAACTTTTGCTTCTTCCATTTCGCTCCCACCCTTTTTTCATATTCCGACAGAAAAATTCGACAAAATAATATACATTCCCTTTATTTCAACAAAAGAAAAAGCCTTGCGCGCTCCCTAGACGCACAAGGCTTACTGTGTTTATATCCCTTTAATTAGCTTGTTCTAAATTATCCTGCGAACTTCCATCGTCTTTTAAATGACTATGTTTTTTCGAATAAACAAAGTATACAACTACTCCGATTGCTAACCAAGCACCGAAGTACATCCATGTTTTTAATGGTAGGTTTACCATTAAGAATAGACAACATGCAATTGAAATAATCGGCAAGATCGGTACAAGTGGTACCATAAATCCACGTTGTAATTTTGGATGTGTTTTACGAAGAATAATAACTGACACACCAACCATCGCAAATGTTAACAACGCTCCAATATTCGCTAAATTCGACAATTCTTTCAAATCGATAAATCCAGCAATTAAAGCACTACCAATTCCTGTTAACCAAACTGTAAATGTTGGTGCTTCTGTCTTTTTATTAATTTTCGCGAAAGATTCTGGCAATAAACCGTCACGGCTCATAGCGAAGAATACACGTGTCGTTGCATAAATGTAAGCAAAAATTACTGCCATAATACCAATTACAGCTCCAATTGCGATTATACCAGCTACTTTATCTTGTCCTACAACTTCTAACACATACGCCATCGCTTCCGGTACATCTAGCTCTTTATATGAAACCATACCCGTCATAACGAGACAAACTACAACATAAATGATTGTACAAATGACTAACGAAGCGATAATACCAATCGGTAGATCACGTTGCGGATTTTTTACTTCTTCAGCAGAAGTTGCTAATGCATCAAATCCTAAGAAAGCAAAGAATACTGCTGCTCCCCCCGCGAAAACTCCACTTAAACCATACGGTGCAAATGGTATCCAGTTTTCTGGTTTCACGTAGAATACACCAACTGCAATGAATAAAACAACGATACCAATTTTAATTAATACCATTATGTTATTCACTCGTTTACTTTCTTTCGTACCTCTTGATAATAACCAAGTTATAACTAATGTAACGATAACTGCTGGTAAATTCACTATACCACCTTGAGACGGAATCGTTAGCAGTGCTTTTGGAATTTCAAGCCCTAATCCACTCACTAAGTTATGGAAGTAACCAGTCCATCCGCCAGCTACTGCGGCAGTCGTTACAACATATACGGATAGTAATGTCCATCCCATTAAATGAGCTACAAACTCACCAATTGTTGCATATGAGTATGTGTACACACTACCTGAAACAGGAAGTGTAGAAGCAACCTCTGCGTAACATAATGCTGCAAATCCACAAACGATGGCTGCAATCATGAATGAAAAAATAACTGCTGGACCAGCATCTCTTGCTGCTACTAATCCAGTTAATACTAGAACTCCTGTACCAATTATCGCACCAATCCCTAGCATTGTTAGGTCAAATGCCCCTAGCGTTTTCGTCAAAGTTTTACTTTTACTTTCCCCTAACAATTGCGTAACGGATTTCTTTTTAAATAGGTTGGCCACGATGTATGCCCCCTTTTGCCAAGAAGAGCTAAGAGATCTTCACTCTTAGCTCTTATCATGTTGTTTTATATATTGTTCGATTTTGTTTTGTATAATGCTTCTATTAGCAAGATACTGTTTCTGCTTCTAATAATTCTTTAGCACCTTTGTACTCTACACCGTGAGCTTCTGCAACTGCTTCGAATGTTACATAGCCATCTAATGTGTTAATACCTTTTAGTAATGCAGTGTTACCTAGGCAAGCTTCTTTGTAGCCTTTGTTAGCAATTTGTACTGCATATGGTACTGTTACGTTTGTTAATGCAAGAGTTGATGTACGTGGAACCGCACCTGGCATGTTTGCAACTGCATAATGAACAACGCCGTGTTTTTCATAAGTTGGGTTATCATGAGTTGTAATACGATCAGTTGTTTCGAAAATACCACCTTGGTCAATCGCGATATCTACAACAACAGAACCTGGTTCCATTGATTTAATCATTTCTTCTGTTACAAGTTTTGGAGCTTTTGCACCTGGGATTAATACTGCACCGATTACAAGATCAGACTCTTTAACAGCTTCTGCAATATTGTAAGGATTAGACATTAAAGTTTTTACTTGGTTTCCGAAAATGTCATCTAATTGACGAAGACGTTCTGCACTTAAGTCGATGATTGTTACATCCGCACCTAGTCCAACTGCAATTTTAGCAGCATTTGTACCAGCTTGTCCACCACCGATGATTGTTACTTTACCACGTTTAACCCCTGGAACACCTGCAAGTAAGATACCTTTACCGCCTTTGTTTTTCTCAAGGAATTGTGCACCAATTTGTGCAGCCATACGACCAGCTACTTCACTCATAGGTGCAAGTAATGGTAATGAACGGTTTTCTAATTGTACTGTTTCATATGCGATAGAAACAACTTTTTTCTCGATTAAAGCTTTTGTTAATTCTGGCTCTGGAGCTAAGTGTAAGTATGTGAATAAGATTAAGCCTTCACTGAAGTGTTTGTATTCGCTTTCAATTGGTTCCTTAACTTTCATAACCATTTCCATGTTCCAAGCTTCTTCAGCTGTATCAACAATTTTTGCTCCCGCTTCCACATACTGAGCGTCTGTGAAACCAGACCCTAAACCTGCACCCTTTTGAATGAATACTTCGTGATTGTTACGAATTAAATGTACAACACCTGCTGGTGTCATTGCCACACGGTTTTCGTTGTTTTTAATTTCTGCTGGTACCCCAATACGCATAATGAAATGCCCCCTTATAATTAACAGAAAAAAGAGATTCTTTTTTCTTTTTGTAATAATTAATAACTTATGTCCTTATTCTAGCATAACTTAAAAGTTATGAAAACGCTAACATACCATTTTCCTAAAGTTTTTATATTTAGAATAGTGTAAATATAAAAAACATTGATTCTATTAGGGGTTTCGTGTCATTTCATTATCTTTCACTCTATTTTTATTATACTGCTTCAAAATAAACAGCAATCATTTATTATTTGACAATAATGTAACAATGTAAGAAACCTAAGCGATAACGTATACATATACAGTTATTACTTTACTCAATACTTTAGAGATATATTCTTTTCACAAAAAAACAGCTGCTAGCATTTAGCCAGCAGCTGGGTAACTTATAAATAACTTAGAAAATAAATCATCTGTCGTTTCAGTAATTTTATCAAACAGATCACTTTCTTCCGCTTCTTGCTCTTTTAACATCTTAATTGTTTCACGTGCATCTTCAGGGTAATCGGTTATGATACCATCTACGTTCAACTTATAATATGCCTTTAAATTTTCCATATCATTTACTGTCCATACGTAAATTGGTTTGTTTAACTTCCTTGCTTCTTTTACTAATTTCTTATTTAACATATATTCTTCTGCTACGTAAAAGTCAGCCTTCACATTCTTTAAGTTAGCTCTACTTGCATACAATATATACCCTACTTTTATATCTGGATTTGCACGCTTAAACTCTTTAATAAGTGGATAGTGTAACGTTTGAATTACACATTGCTTCTCAAATTCATTATCTTTAATCGTTTTTAAGACTTTGTTTACAAAATCTTTTTCGCCCCCATGAAGCTTCACTTCTATATTAAGTTTGATTTTGCCATTTGCTAGCTTAATGATTTCATCAAGTGTACTTATTTGTCCTGAAAGTCCATCTTGACTAAGGGTAAGCTGCCTTAACTCCGCCATCGTTAAATCTGACACATGCACATTGGCATTTGCGAGACGTTTCAGCTTCAAATCATGTATAACCGCTAGTTCACCGTCTTTCGTTTGTAATACATCTATTTCAGCGTAGTCTGCTTTTGCATCAATAGCACCTTGCACAGCTTCTTTCGTATTTTCTACGCCTTTTGATATATACCCGCGGTGCGCCATAATAATCGGTTCTTTATACGAATTTGAAATAAACGTTACAATGAAGGCAACGACCATTCCGGCAGTAATAATTCCTACAATGTATACGCCAATGAATTTCCAACGATGTTTTTGAAAAAAACATTTATCTGCTTTCGTTTTCGAATAATCTAATCCTTCTTCTAATAAAACATCCTCAACCGGTACCTTTTGTAAGTATAATCGCGTAATCGCCATAATATAAAATGGCGTCACGATAAAGCTGAATAAATACAATGTGCTCGTTAAAAATACAGAAATCGTTGATTCAGCTAATAATGCAAATGTTCCTTTCGGGTTTGTAAATTCATAAACACCCCATAGGCACAATAAATATATTCCCAAAAACACGACATATACAATTCCAATTGAAATAAAAAACCCTACTAAAAAGAATAGTACTTTAAAAAAGCTTTCCTTTACTAAAGTTGCACTTTTACGTGCTGCCACGCGAAATGGTTTTTGCTCTAAAACAACAATAGGTAGAACGAAAATCCATCGAAGATTCAAATACGCGACTACAGCAAAGAACGTGTAATAACCAACTTGTCCCATCGTTGTCTTAAACAGTTCTCCTGTAATAAAGTTAGGAATTTGAATTTGCGGGATTAATGCTGTTTCATATCCCATATTTAAAAGAGGCAACAATACGACAGCATATAAAATAAATCCTGGTAAGCAATATGTGAAAAGAGTAGGTAAATACGTTACCGTTTTATATAAAATCGGACGTAATTTCACCTTCTGTCTTTTATGAGCGAAATACGAAATAATAATAAGCACCGCAAATTCTGTAAAGATAAGAAACAGTGCTAACAATGATAAAATTACGATTGCTAAGATGCCATAAGGCGTCTTTAAAAACGCTAATAATTCATCATTTGTCGCATTTGCATAACCACCAAAATACAATAACTTATTAAAAATGATTCCAAATAGTGGAACAAACACAATCGCTGCTAATAATTTATAAGCAAGTTGAAAAGTTAATACATTCCAAAAAGCAAATTTAACTGTTTGAAAGGAATGTCCTATTACTCCTGGTATAGATAGTTTTTTACGGTGTTGCATATATTCCTCCACATTCTAAAACGATATTTGAGATGGATTCCATATTTCAAGTTCTAATCCATCTTTTTAATAATAATATATTCCGCTTAACATGAACACTCTTATACATATAATGAAAAAAGTGATGGCTACTTCCCATCACTTTTTCATTTATTCTATTTTTTCTCTAGCCCTTGTCCAAATGCTTTCAAGAAGCTAAAACCGAATGTAATAGCTCTATTGATATCTGGATCTTTTAATACTTTAAAGAAATCCATCACTTTTGTTTTTTTACCACTATTTAATTCATCTGTTGCAAATTGCAATCCTGTAACTAAACTTGACGTAATTTGCTTCGTTATTTCTGGGTCAACTGAAGATAACGCTTCTCCTGCCCCCATCATATTGTTGAGTGCATTTTTAACTGGTTCACGATTTAATTGCTCCACAGCGATTTTTGAAACATCTTCCTTCGCAGCAAGTAAACTAATCGCTGCATCTAATATACCAGCCTTCTGCAACTGTGCTAAAAGCTGCATCGTTTCTTCTACTGCTTCACGATTATTAGATAGCTCATTTAGAAGTTCATCTGCTAATTGCTGTTTCTGTTCTTCCTCTGTTACAACTTTCTTTTTAATTATAGTAATTTCTTTCGCCACTATCTCCGCCCCCTAGTCCACAAGTGATACGTATTGTTTTCTTTGCCATTTTTGCTCGATTTCAACACCGTTTTGCGGATTACGCTTTTTATCTCTCGGGTTTGAAGATGGTAACGGACGATTCCCTTTTTCACGTAATACACGCATCTTTACCATCGTTTGTTTATACGCTGGTGTACACGTATAAAGATCTGTCGCCGTTCCAGTTAAAATATTGATTGCCTCTTCATTTACCGTTGCATGCATCGGTAAATATAGCTCTTTCCCCGTTACACGATCTGTAACAAGTGCCTGTACTTTAATTTTCCCAAATGGTGATGCTAATTCTACAAGGCCACCATCTTTCACATTGCGCTCTAGGGCAAGTTCAGGCGAGATTTCAACGAACACTTCAGATACTTTAGATAAAATACCAGCCGATTTATTCGTCATATTCCCTTCGTGGAAATGTTCTAACATACGTCCATTATTTAAAAGTAAATCATACTCATCTGGCGCTACAACTGGTGGTACCCATTCATCTAATGATAGACGAGCTAGTTTATCCGGGAAGTTAAATCCATGCACATATAATAGCGGTGTATCGCTACCATCATGGCTACCCCAACATAAACTATTCCATCCTTCTAAACGATCGTATGTTGCCTGAGAATATAAAGGTGCAAGCGATGCAATTTCATCCATGATTTCACTTGGACTTTCATAATTCCAGTCCCCGCCAAGTGCACGAGCTACTTTTTGTAAAATCCACCAGTCTGGCTTTGAATCACCAAGCGGCTTCAATACTTCATATAATCTTTGAATACGGCGCTCTGTATTCGTAAATGTTCCCTCTTTTTCTAAGCTTGGTGCTGCCGGTAAAATAACATCAGCAAAACGAGCTGTTTTCGATAAGAACATATCTTGAACAACAAGGAAATCTAAATTCGCTAAAATATGTTGTACATGGTTGGCATTCGAATCTACTAAAGCCATTTCTTCACCCATAACATACATACCACGCAGTTTTCCTTCATCTGCCGCAAGTAACATTGCAATATTATTTAAACCTGGTGCTTTCGGAATTGTAGTACCGTATGCTTTTTCAAATTTCGCACGGAGCGCATCATCTGAAACCGCTTGGTAACCTGGAAGCCAGTTTGGTAATGTTGCCATATCACAAGCGCCTTGTACGTTATTATGTCCGCGTAATGGATATGCTCCTGCACCAGGACGACGATAGTTACCCGTAACAAGCAATAGATTTGAAATTGCTGCTGAAGTTGTACTTCCTCCAGTATTTTGAGTTACACCCATTCCCCAAAGTACACAAGTACCATCTGCTTCATATACCATACGAGCCATTTCTTTCAGATTTTCTTTCGAAATCCCCGTGATTTCTTCTGTATAATCAAGCGTATACTTTTCTACCATTTTGCTATATTCATCAAAATTCTTCACATTTTCAGCTATGAACTTTTTATCGTGCCAATCTTGATCAATAATATATTTCGTAATACCAGCGAGCCATACGTAATCAGTTCCTTGGCGCGGATGAATGAATAAATCCGCACGCTCTGCCATTTCATGTTTACGAAGGTCTGCCACAATTAATTTTTGGTCATGTAATTTATGTGCACGTTTTACACGCGTTGCAAGTACAGGATGTCCTTCTGTTGGATTTGCTCCAACGATAATGACAAGGCCTGCTTCCGCAATATCTTTCACTGTTCCAGCGTCCCCGCCCATACCGACAGTTTTAAATAAACCGTCTGTTGCTGGAGATTGACAATAACGGGAACAGTTGTCTACATTATTCGTTCCATATATTTGACGGGCTAGTTTTTGCATAAGATAATTTTCTTCATTCGTTACTTTCGAAGAAGAAATAAATCCAAATGCATCACTTCCATATTCTGATTTAATATGCTGCATATTGGATGCAACAACTTCAAGAGCCTCTTCCCATGAAGCTTCAACAAACATATCTCCTTGGCGAATTAATGGCTTCGTAATGCGATCTTCACTATTTACAAAATCCCATCCAAATTTGCCTTTTACACATGTGGAAATACCGTTAACCGGCGCATCTGAAACAGGCTGTACTTTCAAAATGTGGCGGTCTTTCGTCCATACTTCAAATGAACAACCTACACCACAAAATGTACAAACTGTTTTTGTTTTATTCACTTTCGTCTTACGCATCGCAGCCTCTACTTCTGAAACTGCTAAAATACTACTATATCCAGGTTCTACATCCTTTACAAAATCAATCATCGGATCTAACACATCCGGTTTCAATCCTGTCATGAATCCAGCTTCACCCAGCATTGTTTTTTCCATTAACGCATTACATGGACATACTGTTACACACTGCCCACAACTTACACAAGATGAGTCATTTATACTTACACCATTGTCCCATATAACACGTGGACGGTCTAAGCTCCAATCAATCGATATAGTTTCATTCACTTGTAAGTTTTGACATACTTCTACACACTGCCCACAAGCAATACATTGATTTGGATCATACCGATAAAACGGATGTGACATATCCACTTCACACGCACTTACTTTTGGCTCATACGGATATTTCTGTTCCTCAATTCCCATCATATGTACTGTATTGTGGACTTTACAGTTACCATTATTGTTATCACAAACGGTACAATACAGTAGATGATTCTCTAATATTCGATCCATTGCCTCAGTCTGTGCCTCTTTTGCACGCTGGGACTGTCTTTCGATATGCATACCGTTCTCTAATTTCGTTGAACAAGCACGCATTAACTTCCCATTTACTTCTACAATACACGTATCACAAGTTTGAATTGGATCTACTTCTGGTACATGACAAATTTGAGGATGTTCCAAATTACTCTCGTTAAATAATTGTAGTATCGTCTTTTCACCTGATGCAGAAAATTCTTTACCATCGACGGTTACACGGACTGTCTGTTCTGCCATAGTTTCCCCTCTCCTTACAACCAACTGTACAACACAATTATGAATCCGTTTTCAAAATCGCATTACTGTACATATTTTTGAAACGCTCTACCCAAATACTTTCTTATGAAGTCGATTCTAGATGTTATAAGGTATAACTACGAAAGCTTGAAAATATCACTATTCTACAGTTCTATTATATCGTACATATACAATAATAACCAAAATAATCTGTGATCTTCTTGTTAATAGGTGTTTTTATTTTTTCCATTGTTTTATGATAAATGTGGGAGATAAATACATATAAAAGGGGAATGAAATATGGGGCCTACGCAAGAGACTTATACAATTGTACGTTATCAATCTGGTACATTTTCAAAACAACTTGATGAGATTGTTACAGAATCTCCTATTACTATTAAATTGAATGGTGAAGAATATGTAACAGTCGTATGCACACCAAATTATATTGAAGATATGGTAATTGGTTTTTTAATTTCTGAGGGGATTATTTCTTCCTATAAAGATGTTGAAGAACTATGGGTTCAAAAAGATAACGGAATTGTCCATGTAAAATCATCAAAAGTGAATCCGCTCTATCAAACTTTATATAATAAACGATACATCACTTCTTGCTGCGGAAAAGGTAGACAAGGTTTTATTTTCGTAAACGACGCAGCAAAAGCAAAAGACTTACATGATATACATGTAAAAATTACTCCTGAAGAATGCTTTCATTTAATGAATACCTTGCAACAATCTTCTACTACATTTCGCCAAACTGGCGGTGTTCACAATACCGCGCTATGTGATCGAAACAATATCCTCCTATCAAGAATGGATATTGGAAGACATAATGCATTAGATAAAATATATGGTCATTGTTTGCGTAACGATATATCCATTAAAGGAAAAATCATCGCATTTAGCGGACGTATTTCATCCGAAATTTTACTCAAAGTTTCAAAAATCGGATGTGAAATTGTTCTATCTAAATCCGCTCCAACAAAACTGGCATTGCAACTTGCCCATGATTTAGGCATTACAGTCGTAGGGTTTATTAGAAATGAATCTTGTAATATTTACACACATCCAAAACGAATTGATGGCTATCAATCCAATGTTTAAAAAATAACTCCTCAATTGAGGAGTTATTTTAGTTATAAAAATGTAACATATTAAACACTTGAATAGTTAACAAAGTTAATATATAATTTCATTACATAATTAAAACAAAACATTGTAGCATATATCTTTTCATTCTTTTACAAATTAAAAGAGAATACTAACAAAACATATACTCAATCTTATAAAAGTAATGGATTTATTTGAAATCCACCAGGGAGGTTACAACTATGGAAATTCGCTTATTAACAACAGAGGACGCAGAAATATATTTAAAAGTTTGTATGGAAGGTTTAACGAAGAATCCGGAAGCTTTTAGCTCTTCTTATGAAGATGTTCTTAAACATGAAAATCCTGTGGCTGCTATGGCTAAACGATTAAGCAATCCGGATAAGTATACTCTAGGTGTCTTCAAAGATAATGATTTAATTGGTATCGCTACTTTAGAAACAAAACCATTTATTAAACAAGAACATAAAGCAAAAATCGGTTCCGTTTTTGTTTCTCCAAAAGCGCGTGGCCTTGGAGCAGGACGAGCTCTAATTAAAGCAATTATTGAAAATGCCGATAAATTACATGTAGAACAACTTATGCTCGATGTTGTAGTTGGTAACGTTGGTGCAAAAAAATTATATGAGTCATTAGGTTTCCAAACTTACGGCGTACAAGAGCGTTCATTAAAACATAACGGTCAATATTGGGACGAGGAACATATGGTTCTGTTCTTAAATGATTAATACTTCAATATAAAGTGAAACTTTACTCAGTGGGTTATTTTTCCATCCTCCACTGAGTATTAGCTGAATCAATCGGGCTTTTGCAGGGTAGTTTTCCAAAAACATCTTTCTTAATAAGAAAGATGTTTTTTTGCATTACAACAATGTAATCTTCATGTCACCTTTATCGATCGTACCAATCCTTACCATTCATTATACTAAAAATATAAAGTGAAACTTTACTCAGTGGGGAACTACATCCCACGCCGATCGCATGTACTTGATATGTAGAGGAGAATGTGACATGAAACAAAACAAACGAGCTATGCTTTTAATATTTACTACAGCAATTGTAACTTCTGGGTTAGCAATTTTACCTTGGTTTATCATATAGGAATACTCCCCTAACAATGAAAAAAGCTGATTGCTTCTTAAGAAGCAATCAGCTTTTTTTATATTATAAAATCCCCAAAATTTTATTTACGCAACTTATAATAATAACCATAGATACGGCAACGCACATGACAACCGTATTACGATCTTGCTTTTCTTTTTTTGAAATTTCTTCTTTTGAATTCATGTGTATGATCTCCTTTTAAAAAAAGTGTGAGATAGGAAATTTTTCTTATCCGATGCGAGGTGAATACGAAAACCCTCTCTATCTCACATACACAATAGAATGGAATTGTCATTTTATAAATAAAATGACATGACGTTATGTCGCAACATAGGGTATTTTGTGTCGCTACGTTTTCTATTATAAAAAATAGTTGTGCAAAACTAGTGCATTTTTTATGTCAATTACTCTGAGCGAAAAATAACTCTTCCACTCAATCACATAAAAAGAGTTTTTTATTATTTTCATGTAAACTATACAAGTAGAATGAACAGTTTGGGGTGCACAAGATTATGGTAAAAATTTTATTAGTAGACGACGAAGAACGTATGTTACGATTATTAGATCTGTTCTTAAGCCCTCGCGGCTATTTTTGCATGAAAGCTACCTCTGGCCTTGAAGCACTAAATTTAATCGAACAAAAAGAATTCGATATTATTTTATTAGATGTTATGATGCCAAATATGGATGGATGGGATACTTGCTATCAAATTCGTCAAATTTCCAATGTTCCTATCATTATGTTAACAGCTCGTAATCAAAACTACGATATGGTGAAAGGCCTCACGATGGGCGCAGATGATTATATTACAAAACCATTTGATGAGCATGTATTAGTCGCACGAATCGAGGCTATATTACGCCGTACAAAAAAAGATGGCTTTGTTAGTTTCAATGGTATTGAGTGGGATAAAACGAAACATACTGTCACAGTTTATGATGAAAAAATCTCATTAACTCCTATCGAATTTTCGTTACTCGGACTATTTTTGCAAAATACAAACCGTGCTTATAGCCGAGATGATTTAATCGAAAAAATTTGGGGCTATGAAACAGATATCGAATATAGAACAATTGATTCACACATTCGTAATATCCGTGATAAACTACGCAAAAAAGGATTTCCAATTGAAGATTACCTAGAAACGGTCTATAAAGTCGGATATAAATGGAAAAGTGAATAATTACTTCGGTCAGTGGGAAATCGTATACCACTGACTCTTTATTATGAATAAGGTATGGTGAAAAAATGAGTAAACTTTCCCTTAAAATTGGGACATACTTTTTAATATTAGCTTTATGTATTGAAACAATTGCTTTCGTATCTTTTTATAAAAGCCTTTCAAAAATGCGTATTGTAGAGGAAACAGATGCTCTTTTAGAGAAAGGTAATCGCTATAGTAAAAAAATTAAAAGCCGCGAGAGACGGGATGAATATTATAAAGAAATGAAACACGCTGAACATAATAAAAGTCCTAAACGCCCTGTGTATCCTGAATTCGATATTACGAATGAGGCTGCACACTTAGTTGAATCGGAATCAATTTCTAACTCCGATATAGCTATCATTATTACTGACCATAACGGCAAAATTATTTCCACCTCAGAACCCGTAACAAAAGATATGCAAAAACAACTTACTTGTAAAACAGAAACTGTCCCAGACGGCGGATTGGTCGTTGAAAGGAACTGGAAAAAATCAAAGTTCATCACAACAGTAAGCCCACTTAACACAACAAAGTTTCAAGGAAAGCTATATATGCTATTAAAAACATCTTTCCTAGAAAATATGTTACTTAAACTCATGAACCAATTTCTTATCATTAGCGTTTTAACAATTATTTTAACAACAATTTCTGTCTTTGTTTTTTCACGCGTTATTACAGAACCACTTGTAAAAATGAAGAGAGCGACAGAAAAAATGTCAAAATTAAATAAGCCAATTCAATTAGGTATTAAACGGAATGATGAACTCGGAAGTTTAGCAAAAACAATTGAAGATTTATCGAGTGAACTTACGTATATGAAAAAAGAGCGCAATGAATTTCTCGCTAGTGTCGCTCATGAACTATTAACTCCATTGACCTATATGAAAGGTTATGCAAAGGTAGCAAAGAGAGACTCTTTAACAAAAGAGGAGCGAGAAGAATACTTACAAATCATTGAGGATGAAACGGATAGTGTAACCGATCTCGTCCAAGATTTATTTATGCTTGTACAATTAGAACAACACCAATTTGTTATAAAAAAACAAAAAGTGCTTCTTCAGCCATTTTTAGAACGAATGGTTGAAAAAACAAAAACAACATTAACGAATAAGCAAATGCAACTTCATGTATATTGCAAAGATGATTTAGAAGTTTGTATAGACGAAAGACGTATGGAACAAGTTATGTTAAATTTATTACACAACGCTTATCAACATTCGCCAGAAAACACATCCATTACGATACGTGTACTCATGGAAACAGATTCTTTTACAATAAGTGTACAAGATGAAGGTGAAGGTATTCCTGAAGAAGATATCCCGCATATTTTTGACCGTTTTTATCGTGTTGATAAATCTAGAACACGAGCTACAGGCGGAAAAGGCATCGGGCTAGCTGTTGCAAAGGAAATTGTAGAATTGCATAACGGTTCTATTCTAGTAACAAGCCAATTAGGAGCGGGAACAAACTTTATAATCAAGCTACCTTTTGAATAATATGCGTGTGAAAACACCAGTAGTAGTAAACACTACTGGTGTTATTTTGTTCATAAAAACAGCTCATATAAGCTAAGCTTTTGAAATTATTCTTATTTCAATATAAAATAAAGGTACATTTGCAAAGATTTGGAGGGTGATATAATTGGATATCCATGTATTAACAAAAGACGAAGCAGAAATTTACTTAGAACTTCGCGTAGAAGGATTAAAGCAAAACCCTGAAGCATTCAGCTCTTCTTATGAAGATATTATTAATAAAGAGTGTGCGATTGAATATAAAGCACAAAAATTAGCACAAGATGAAAACTATACGCTAGGTGCATTTAAAGATGGAAAATTAATCGGGGTTGCAACACTGGAAACGAAACCATATGTAAAACAAGAACATAAAGCTAAAATCGGTTCTGTATATGTATCTCCAAAAGCACGCGGACTTGGAGCAGGAAAAGCACTTATTAAAGAATGTCTTGAGCTTGCTAAATCTTTAGAAGTAGAACAAGTTATGCTTGATGTTGTTGTTGGCAACGATGGAGCGAAAAAACTTTATGAATCATTAGGTTTTAAAACATTCGGTGTACAAGAACGTTCATTAAAATATAACGGACAATATTGGGACGAAGAGCATATGGTCTTATTCTTAGATGAAAATAAATAATAAAAAACATCCTCATGTTTGGAGGATGTTTTTTACTTTCTTGTAAACCATGCCGTGTGTAATAATTGAATCGCTTTCGCAATCTCTTCCTCTGATAATATCGCAAACCCAAGTAAAACTACACTCTCAGGCGCCGTACCGTCTTTATAGTACGTAGACACAGGATATATTTTAATACTATATTTCGCAGCTTCTTGAATTAATTCTTCTTCCTGCATTCCATTATGCACTTTTAATAAAATGTGTAATCCGGAATCTTCTCCTATCACTTCAACACGATTAGAGAAATACTTCTCTATTTCAAAAACAAGTCTATCTCTCTTCTTTCGGTAGACGACACGCATTTTATGAATATGTTTTTCCCAATATCCTTCATTTAAAAATCTTCTAATCACTTCTTGATCTATTCTTGAAACACTTTGTGTATAAAATAAATATTGCTGTTGATACTTTTTAATTAATTTCTTCGGCAACACCATATAGCTCATCCGTAGCGATGGCAATAATGCTTTAGATAGCGTCCCCATATAAATAACTTTCCCCTCTGTATCTAACCCTTGCAGCGCCGGTATAGGCTTTCCAGAATAACGAAATTCACTATCATAATCATCTTCAATAATATACCTGCTCTCTTCTTTCTTTGCCCACTGTAAAAGCTGCATCCTTCTCGTAATAGGCATAATCATTCCATATGGAAACTGATGAGAAGGTGTAACAAATACAACATTCGCATTGCTATTTTCTAAATCTGCAATACAAATTCCATCTCTATCTAAAGATAACATTTGGACTCTTGCTTCTCCCTGTTCAAAAACAACCATCTTTCTATGATACCCTGGGTTTTCAACTGCATAATTGCTTCCCTTTAACAATTGAAACAATAGTTTCACTAATATTTGTGTTCCCGCTCCTAATACAATTTGACTAGCTGAACAACGCACACCTCTAGATTCATACAAATAATTCGTAATCTCTTCTCTTAAGCTTGCTTCCCCTTGAGGGTGTCCTAGAAAGAGAAGTTCGTTATTATGCGGTTGCCATACTTCATTTACAATTTTCCGATACATATTAAATGGAAAAGCATTTGTATCAATTCCTGTTTGTGTAAAGTCAAATTTATAACGCTTCTCCTGAAACGGGACTTCTTCTATCCTCTCTTCGCTATCCTCTACATGAACCATTTGCTCAATCTTGCATACAAAATAACCTTTTCTCGATATCGATTCAATATAACCTTCTGCAAGTAATTGTTCGTAGGCTGCCTCTACTGTATTTTTACTTACTTGTAAATGTATCGCTAACTTTCGCTTAGCCGGTAATTTCGTAAAAGGGACAATCGATCCATCTTTAATCTCTTTTTTTATATACTCATACAATTGCACATATAATGCCTTTTTACTATTCACATTTAAATTAGGCGTTAATTCTAACATAATATCTGACCCCTTAATAAAACTAAAATCTGATACTTTTTACAGTACCAGATTTTATATATAATTCCTTTTATCATGTCACACATCAAAAATCAAATACCGGAGAGGAGAAACATGATAATGAACAATGGTAGACGTATCGGACTCATTATGATTATTACAGGGGCTACATTATGGGGATTATCTGGTCCAATGATTCAGTGGCTATTTCAGCATACTAATGTATCCTCAATTGATTTTTTAACAATTCGATTGTTACTTGCAGGAATATTTATTTTGTCTTTCTTACTTATAAAGAAACAAAACATATTTCAAATTTGGAAACACCCTAGATATTCTATACAACTTATTATTTTCTCTATTCTCGGCATGCTTGGTGCGCAATACGCCTTTATCGAAACGGTTCATATTAGTAACGCGGTCACAGCAACGCTATTTCAATTTCTAGGTCCTGTTCTTATTACCATGTATGTTGCATTTGAACAAAGAAAATTCCCTGCTTCCATGCAACTATTCGCAATTATAGCCGCGCTAATAGGAACATACTTTATTATTACAAATGGCTCAATTGAAAATATTGTTTTATCTAAAGAAGCTATTATTTTTGGACTATTAACAGCAATTGGATTTGCATTTTATACCCTTCATCCAGCTTCGCTTATTAAAGCATGCGGAACAACTATAGTAATTGGTTGGGGGATGTTAATCGGAGGAATTGCACTACTTATTTATAATCATTCATTCGGGTGGAATCAATTTTCACAAACCCTTACACTGAAAACTTTTTCTATGCTTATTCTTATCATTGTTAGTGGTACCCTTTCTTTCCTTCTATATATCGGTAGTCTTAAATATTTAGCAGCAACAGAAACAAGCATTTTATCTAGCATTGAACCCCTTGTAGCTGCCATCGTTTCAATCACTTGGCTAAATGAAGCTTTTGGAGCATACCAATTATTAGGCGGCGTATGTATCGTTCTGTCCGTTATTTTTTTGACGATGCCTCAAAAAGAAACCGAACCAACCTATACAACGGAACAAATATAAAATGAAACTTTAATTAGTGGGGCTATCTCCCACTGATTATTAACCTACACCAATCGGGCTTTACGGGATAAAAAATGTCAAAAGAGGTCATACAAAACTTACGACCTCTTTTTATACTTTAAAGGAATTGTCCCGCCTTCTAGCAAATACAATTACACTAACAATAAAAACTAGGAGTGTGGCACCATGAAAAAAATCGGAACTATGCTACTTCTCTCCCTCCTCATCACTGGATGCACACAAACTCAACCGGATTCAAAAGAACAAAAAAAAGACGTAATAGCAACTTCATCCACTCAAGTGAACGCACCTTCCTTCTTTCACCTTAGTGTTTTAAAAGATGTAAATTGGGAAGAAGCCCCCTCATTCATAGACGGAAAAATACCTTTAAAAGGCATCGAAGGAAAAATCGCAATGGCTGATAGTCCTATTATCGCAAATGAACAAAATGAAATAATGTGGTACTTTCTAGATTCTGAAATACCTACTGGAAAATTGTCTATTATTGCGCTAAAACAAGGATCTGTAACTCCAACACCAGTACTCTTTCAAAAAGAAATTTCCAAACAAACTTGGACTACTTCAAATACAATCAATTCTACTACAAGCGAACTCCCTCTCGCTATGTCACTACCTTCATCTGGATTATGGTTATTAAATATCTATGTGAATGAAAAATATTATGATCAGTTTGTAATCACCGCTGAGTAAAGTGACAAAAATAAACCACTTTCTTACAACAATGTAATTTCTACGTCATGTACTTCGATAGTTGAATTATCTCTCTTCTCTTATACTTAAAGTAAGAAATGAATGAGGAGAGATGAGAGATGAAAAAAATGATAGAAGTAATCGTAGCAGTAACTGAGGTTTTAGTGAATGGTAAACAAGTTGCAATGGAATTAAATAAATAGTGAAGAAACATAAATAATTCTACACTTCTTCATTATTTTGATTTCTTATCTCAAAAAAGCAGTGCCTTTTAGGCACTGCTTTTAGCTATTAATAACGTGGTATTTTCGTAATTTGTGCCACGCCTGAATCAATAGCTGCTTTCGCTACTGCTTCCGCAACACTTGGAACAACTCTTTTATCTAATGGATTCGGGATTACATAATTCGCATTACGTTCTTCATCAGTAATGATGTTAGCGATCCCATATGCTGCCGCTAATTTCATCTCTTCTGTAATATCAGTTGCGCGCACATCTAACGCACCGCGGAATATTCCGGGAAACGCCAATACATTATTTACTTGATTCGCATAATCCGAGCGCCCAGTTCCTACTACAGCTGCCCCAGCCTCTAATGCATCCTCAGGGAAGATTTCTGGAATTGGATTCGCCATTGCAAACACAATTGCTTTCTCATTCATCGTCTGTACAAGTTCTTTCGTTAATACGTTAGGAGCAGATACGCCAATAAAAATATCAGCTTGGTTAATCGCTTCTTTTAACGTTCCACGCACATGTTCACGATTTGTCTTTTTTGAAACTTCAATTTGTACTTCGTTCATCCATGTTTCACCTTCACAAACAATACCTTCTAGGCTAACTAGCGTAATGTGCTTTGCACCAGCCTTTAATAATAATTTTCCAATTGCAATTCCTGCCGAACCCGCACCGTTAATAACGATTTTCACATTATCCATTTGTTTGCTAACAACTTTTAATGCATTAATAACAGCCGCTAAAACGACAATAGCTGTTCCATGTTGATCATCATGGAATACAGGAATATTCGTTTCTTCTTTTAATCGTTTTTCAATTTCAAAACAACGCGGTGCTGCAATATCTTCTAAATTAATCCCTGCAAATGTAGGCTCTAAATTTTTTACAAGGGTAACGATTTCATCTACATCCGTTGTGCCTAAACATAATGGGAAAGCATCTACATTCGCGAACTTCTTAAACAAAATACTTTTTCCTTCCATAACAGGCATAGCCGCTTTCGGTCCAATGTTTCCTAAACCGAGTACCGCTGTTCCATCTGAGACAACTGCCACCATATTACCACGTGCTGTATAGTCATACACCGTTTCTTCATCTGCCGCAATTGCTTTGCAAGACTCCGCTACACCTGGTGTATACGTCAGGCTTAAATCATCCGCTGAATTTACTTCTACTTTACTTGTAATTTCAATTTTCCCTACTAATTCTTTATGCAATAACAATGATCTTTCATTAATTTGATTTGCTAACATACTTATAATCTCCCCTTAATTTGACAAGCTAGCTATATGAATATAGCTAGCTTGTTTGATCATGAAAACATCTTTAATAATATTGTCGCCGTTACAACCATTGCCGCCCCGCCTAAACGAGTCGAAATTTGCGCGAACGGCATTAATTCCATACGATTTGAAGCCGATAAAATAGCAACATCTCCAGTTCCACCTAAACCGCTATGACATCCAGTTACAATCGCCGATTCAACTGGATACATCTTCATCACTTTCCCTACAAGAAAACCTGATGCTACCATTGTAAGAACAACCGATGCGCACACAACAACATATCCTACTGAAAGAACTGCTGCTACGTCTTTTAACGGAATATATAGCAATCCTAATCCAACCATTAAAGGCCAAGTTAAATTCTTCGAAATAAATTTATATAAATGGAATGCTCCTTGCTCCATTTTTGCTGGCATTAATTTAAAGTATTTCACAAGCGCTGCTGAGAAAATCATAATGATTGCCCCAGGAATACCAATGAACTTAGAAGCAAATCCTCCGAAGATGAAGAACGTACACGCAATTAATAAACCTGCTCCCATTAATGAGAAGTCAATTGGCTTCTCTGTATTTTGTTCTTTTAATAATTCTGCTTGATTGTCTGTTTTCACTAATACACCGTTACCACTAAGCTCCGGTTTCTTCTCACCTAAACGCTTCATATACCCTGCACTTACAATTGCGAACATATTTCCAATAATAGCTGCTGGAATAAGCTGTGATACAAACGTTGCTGATGATTCATTTAAAATATCACTATAAGCTAGCGACAATGGTAAAATCCCTTCCCCGATACCACCACTCACAATTGGTACGATGATAAAGAAGAATGTGTGCTTCATTTCAAATCCAAATAATGAACCGACCAATAATCCTACTGCTACAGAAGCTAACGTCCCTACTACTAAAGGAATAAACATACGAACGAAACCTTGTACTAACACTTTACGGTTCATTCCTAAAATACTTCCGACTACTAAACAAGAAATATATAAATATAAAAAGTTCGATTTTTTCATTAACATAGTCGCAGCTTCCATTGAAGCTGGATTCATCCAGTTAAAAAATACAAGTAATGATGGAATAAATAACGAAAGTATTGCTGGACCACCGATATTTTTTAAAATTGGAATTCTCATCCCAATATCGCCTAAGAAAATCCCCATGATCATAATAACTGCAAATCCACCAATCATATCTGCTGGCAATTTATTATATACAGATGCCCCATAAATAATAGCAGCCAATACTACATATAACGGTAAAGGTATAACACCGATTTTTACATTCATAATTTTAGAAGCGAAAGATTCTCTTTGTACTTCATTTCCTTCAGAAAATGATACCGCTTCCACATTCTTTTGAATTCCCATATGGCACCCCCTCGTTTTCTTAATAACAATATTAAAACGCTTTCAATAGTAAAAATAGTTTTTGTAAGTTTTGTAATTGATTTTGTAATTAAAAAAAGTATAAGCGACTTATGTTAAGTCGCTTATACGTAAAACTCTATTTTCTTTTGATCAACACATCTTAATTTACTTACAGGTCTTCCCACATGTTGGTACATCATTTCGTTTTCTAACACCCCAATGTCAGTCAGAAACATTACATATTTTCGAATAGAAACTCTTGAAATTCCAACTAATTGTGCCATTTCATCTGTTGTAAATACTCTTCCATTCAGAGACTCGATCTTCTGCCAAATTAATTGCAACGTTTGCTTCGTTAACCCTTTTGGAAGCTCTTTCGTCACAGTAGGCTCTCTTTTTTCTTTTTGTAAAATTAATGAATCTAATTCCGATTGACTAATTTTTTGTTGTTCTTTCATGAAAGTAAGTTTTTCTCGATATATAGTTAATGCCTCTTTAAATCGTTCAAATGTAAATGGTTTAATTAAATAATCTACAACTCCATATTGTAATGCTTTTTTAATACTTCCCATATCATGTACAGCTGAAATCATTATAATATCGCTTTCTTTTTCTTGGTTCCGGATATACATTAAAAGCTCAAAACCAGTCTCTTCAGGCATAAAAATATCAAGTAATACTAAATCTACTCGTGATTTCTCTAATATTTCTATCGCTGACTTTACTGAGTTAACTGCTTGAACAAGTTCAAATCCTCCTACTTGCTCTAAATAATGCGTATTTAACATTGCTACCATCGGGTCATCTTCTACAATTAAAACTTTAATCATATTTGCCTCTCATCCCTACCTTTAGGTATTTCAATCGTTATCGTTGTTCCCTTTCCTACTAATGAATGCATATGAATTTCCCCATTTATTCGCTGTATACTTTCTTTTACAAGATACAAACCATAACCGCGGTTATCTCCCTTTGTGGAATAACCTTTCGTAAATAATTCCTCTATTTCTTTTTCTTTTATACCTTTTCCCGTATCTTGCACTGTAATAGTTAGTATATCCCCATGTTGTATCTTAACTTCAACTCGCTTCTTTTCACAATTCGTAACTGCCTCTAATGCATTATCAATTAAATTTCCGACAATCGTAATAAGTTCATGAGTAATACTTTCAACATCTATTTCCGGCATGTAAGAATCTTCACTTATAATTAATTTTATATTTTTCTCTCTAGCATAGCTGAGCTTACCTAGTAAAAAACCAGCAAATACTGGACTTTTTATTCTTTTCATAACTCCACCAATTTCATATTGATGCTCTGATACCATGCCGCTTATATACTTCTGTAATTCTTCATACTGTTTCATATGTGTAAGCCCTAATACGACATGCATCTTATTCATAAACTCATGAGATTGTGCCCGTAATGCTTCTGCATATAGTCTAATACCAGTTAGTTCCTCTGCTAGTTTTCTAATCTCTGTTTTATCACGAAATGTTGCAATTGCACCAACTATTTCTCCTTTTACATATAAAGGAACTCGATTCGTCACAATCGTAATTCCATAAATATTTTGTTCTTCGTTTAATTGTACTTCTCCCGTTTTCAATACTTCTTTTATACGTGAATTTGGCATATACAACTCAACATCTTTACCGATAAAATCTTCTTCAAGTCCGCTTTTTTTAAATAGACGTTTCGCTTCATTATTAATTAACGTTACTCTAGCCTCTTTATCTACAGCAATAATACCTTCCTTTACAGATTGTAGCATCGTATTTCTTTCTTCAAGAATTTTTGCTATCCTGTGCGGCTCAAGACCGAATAAACTTTTCTTTATATGTCTAGCTAGCAATATTGCTCCTATAATTCCGACTAATACACCCACTCCGACACCAATATAAATAATATGTCTACTTTCCTTAACTCTCTCTTTTACATTATCTGCTGAAATACCAACAGCCACTGCTCCAAGTTGTTCACCTGTTTCAGAAAATATTGGTACAAACACTCGCATGGAAATACCTAAAGTTCCTTCTGCTAACGATACATGTTCTTTTCCTTTCAATGCAGGCCCTTCATCTCCCCCAATAAAATGATGCCCTATTTTTTGAGGATTTGGATGTGACTTTCTTATTCCATTCATGTCCATAACTACAATAAATTGAACACCTGTGTTTTGTAATATTCTATTTGTATACGTTTGGATTGCAGAGGTATCTGCTTTCCCAACCAAACCATCGATTACAATCGAATCATTCGCCACAATGTGTGCAATTGTTTTTGCTTTCTCTGCTTGGCTATCCTCCGTCGTCCGTTCTACATTATGACTAATTAATATATCTGTCACAAGTAAAGAAAAAATTACAACTGTACAAACTAACAATGTAATCGTTTTCCATAAATTCCATAGTCTTTTTCTTTTTTTCATCCTGTTAATGACTCCCCTAATTGCTGAATAGAAAAATAAGTAAGGTGATATTATTTTCACCTTACTTATCTGCTGTTATTATACTTTAAATTTACTAGTCATCGCTTGTAGTTCTTCTGCCATCTCAGCTAAGTTTTGCGAAGCTGAACTAATTTCCTCCATGGAATTAACCTGTTCTTCTGTTGAAGCTGCAACACTTTGCATACTAGCTGTATTTTCTTCTGCAGCAGCTGCAATTTCATCAATAGCATTTGTCACTTCATTTGCATCTCCAGCAATTCTCTTCGTTGTTTCTACCATTTGATTAACTTGAGAAACAATATGTGTAGTAGAACTTAAAATTTCCGTAAAACTTACTTTCGTTTTTGTTACAACATCAAGGCCTTGTTGAACTTCTCCATTCACATTATCCATCGCCTTAACAGTATGTTCAATATCCGCCTTAATTTCTGCAATTAAATTTGCAATCTCTCCAGATGACTCTCCTGATTGCTCTGCTAATTTTCTAACCTCATCTGCTACAATAGCAAATCCTCGTCCCTGTTCACCTGCTCTTGCTGCTTCAATAGCCGCATTTAAAGCTAATAAGTTTGTTTGAGTTGCAATGTTTTGAATTGCTTCAGAAATAGCTCCTACTTGCTTTGATTTCTCATCAAGAAGTTTAATAATAGCATCTGACTCGGATACCGACCTAGAAATAGACTGCATTTGTTTTGCGGTTTGTTCAACTAAATCTTCTCCCTCTTCAGCTCTTTCACGGGCATGTAATGAGGAAATAGAAATTGACTCTGCGCTTCCAGTTACATCTTGAATTGCTGTATTTACTTGTTGTAATGTAGCCGCACCTTCTTCAACACCTTGACTTTGTGACTCAGCCCCACCTGATACTTGTTCCATCGCAATTGTAATTTGATCTGTCGCATCATTTGCTTGCTGTACGCTCGCTGTTAACTCTTCAGCCGATGCTGCAACATGTTCTGCTGAAAAGCTAATTTGGGTAATAACATCTTGTAAAGACGTAGACATTTCATTAAATGAATTCCCTAATTTCCCTATGTCATCCTTGGAATGGATTGTAATTTTCTCTGTTAAATCTCCCTTACTAATTTTATATGCCGATTCAGCTATTTTTCGTAATGGCCCTGTAATAGACTTTGTAATGAAATAAATTAATATACTACCAAATGCAATAGCAATAGCAATAACAATCAAAGTCTTATAAAATACTGGATTCGCAGCTTGGGTAATTTCTTCATCAAACATAACTCCAACTACTTTCCAGCCCGTTTTCTCATTTGTTGCAAAGATTAAATTCTTTTTATCATCTTGTTCTGTATAAGAGACATTTCCTTGTTTTTCTTCATAAATCGGTTTAATCCAAGGATCAGTAACTTTTGCACCTGGTTTTCTAGATGGATGACTAACAATTTGCTTATTTTGATCTAAAATAACTGCATAACCTTTTTCACCAATGTTAATCATTTTGGAAATTTTCAAGATGTTATCTAAATTTAAGTTAATTCCTATAACACCTTTACCATCTTTTACTTCTTTTGCAATTGTTACTACCATATTTTTTGTAGATGCTGATTGATATGGTGCAGTAACAATTACTTTCCCTTTATTTTCATGTGCTTCTTTATACCAAGATCTATCTGTTGGATTATACCCATCATCCATTTTGATAAATGGTTCTCTTATAAACTTTCCCGTCTCTGTTCCAATATAAATACCTTCTACTTCTGGATGAAGTTTTATATATTGCGCTAGCTTCGTTCTTACTATTTCTTCCTGTCCATTTGGATAGGTATCCTCTGTTAAGATGTCTGCAAAGTACGTCGCATCAACAAATTTCTCTTCTATATTTTGAGAAATAACAGTATTTAAAATCGAAATATTCTCCTTTGCTTTAGCTGTCATTTGATGTTCAAAATTTGTTTTGGCAGTTTGATATGAAACACCACCAATAATAATTCCTGGTATAGTTAAAATAATAAAGAATGAAATGATTAATTTTTTATTGATACTCATACATTTAACCCAGTTAAATATTTTTTGCATAATAAGCCTCCTTTATGTAATGTGGATACTTGTGTCATTTTATACAATTAACATGCATAAAACAATATATAATGATAATATGTAAATTTTTTGTCAATTATGCATTTTTGCATATCCACTCCTTATACGTATTTTAATCATAAAAATAAGAGAACTTTAGCATTATATATGCTAAAGTTCTCTTATTTCTTAACAGCTTCTACTCTATAAAACTTCTCTTATAATCCTTAAATCTTTACCCTTCGCCTTATAGTCATATTACTAAAACTCTTCGTCCTAATTTATTTGACGCTCTTTACATAACTAATTGCCTGACTTCCCATTTGTACCCATGCCTGTTCAAAGGTTTCTCTCGGTACTTTTACATCTAAGCTATCCTCAAGTGGATCTCGAATATATACAAATTCCTGATCATATCCAATAAGTACAACACAATGTTCATTATACGTAATAGAAACATCTCCACTATTTGTTTCCCATGTAGTAAATTCAGCTGCATCTAATGGTGCAAATGTTGCATTTGTGATCATGACTACAGGTTGCCCTGCTTTTATCCTCTTATAAATTTCTTCTATATTCTTCCCTGTTAAGTCTACAGCTTTATTAGGTAAATATTTTTCCGCTAACTGAAAAAGTGGCCCATGATATACACCATATCCCGATTCAGAAAATGTATAAATATTACCTACAAATCCTTCATTTGGATTCCCGCGCACACCATCGTCTATAAAATCAACTTTTTTTATTTCATTTGCTAATGTCATCTTATCCACTGAAACACCAGCGTATTGTAACATCATCGCTAAGCTTGTCACTTCACAGCCTCTATCTAGCTCTGGTAGTTGCTGAATTAATGGTACACTTGATAAAATGACCTTTTCATCATTATTACTAAATTCCGGTTCTTTCCCGTTTTGTATATTGAAGAATGTCCACTTCTCCCCATACTTTGTAATTCCATTTGTATATACACTCCATACCGCTATAGCTAGTAATGCTATACATATATACCACTTAAACCTCCGTATCACTCTCACGCCCTTTTTAGTTCGTTAAATAAGAATAAAATGCGTCAGCATCCGTTCGAATCACTGGTACAAAATTTAGTTCTTTTTCTCTCTCAGGTTGATCTTTTTTTATTTTTTCTGTTAGCTCTTGAATATTCATGTTCGCTTTGTCCATATTAAGCTCATCTGCCAATTGTAGCACCTTTTGTTCATTAATTTCTCTTAATACTTGATATATATCTTTCCCATATAAATCAATATGATATTTTTTTGCTTCTTCCTGCACTTTTTGTTCGTACACCTCTTGTGCTAACACTTCTATCTCTTTTCCTTTTGGTGAAATACCTAACTTCCCTGCTTCCTCTCTTACTTTCGTTCCATAGATTTCTTCTGCAATGTCCTCTATTTCTTTTCCATTTGTCGAAATACCTAATTTATCCGCTTCATCATTAATTTTAATCGTATTAATTTGATTAATTAAATTTACAATTGATGTATTTTCTATAGATATGCCTAGTTTTAACGCTTCTTGCTTTACTTTTGTTTCATAGATTTCTTCTGACAGCGTCCCAACATCTTTTCCTTCAATCGAAATTCCTAGCTGCTTCGCTTCTCTTCCTACTTCTGTCTCATGAATTTCTTTTTCTAACGTAATTTGTTCTTTCCCTTCCGTTTCAATACCTAGATTCTCTGCCTTTTCTTCTGTATGCACAGCATGTATCTTTCCATTATTTAATTGTTCTTTACTACGTTGTGTGTAATCTGTCTTTCCTTTTGATGTTTCAGAAGGAGAGGCACCCCCTAATATACTTAAGCTCATTACTCCAATAGTGAATACCGTCATCATTTTCTTTTTCAAAATTAATTCCTCCCTCTTATACTTTCTTTCCCATCATTCCCCTAGTTTTTTTAATACTATACATACATCTCATCGCTGCTTGAGATAACATTATGATTGATAAACCCCACTCACATACACCTAGTCTCTTCTTCATGTAACGAACTTTCTTCATGCCATATATAATATAAATAGTTTCTTAACTTTGTCTTAAAAAAAGACGACCTTGTAAAAACAAGATCGTCTTCTTACTTATATTTTTTGTTTTTTAGGGAAAATCACTTCAAAACAAGTGCCATCTCCCCATTTGCTCTCTACTGATATTTTTCCGTAATGCTTTTCTACAATCCAATTTGCGATTGAAAGACCTAATCCAGCTCCTTCTGACGTACTTCTTGCTCTATCCCCTTGATAAAAACGATCAAATAATTTCGGAATATCTTCTTCTTTCACTCCTATCCCGTCATCTTTTACCTGTATGCGAATTGAACTACTCGTTTGCGTGCAATCAATTTGAATATGCCCGCCTTCGTTTGTATACTTCATCGCATTATCTAACAGTATGACCATCATTTGATGAATCCGCTCTCTATCAGCCATAAAAGATACGTCACGTTCTACTTTTAGTATCATTTCTTTTTCTTGATAAGAAGCAATCTCTTTATATGGAGCTACTATTTCTTCTAACAATTTATCAAGTTCAAATGTTTTTTTGTCCATCTCAATTTGATTAGAATCAGAACGTGCTAGTAATAATAAATTACTAACGAGTTTTGATAAACGTCTACATTCTTTTGAAATTGTAGAAATATCCATCGCTTTTTCTTCTATCGTAGCGGATGGTGACTGAAATAACACATCCGTTTTTGATTGAATAACTGCAAGCGGTGTCCTTAGTTCATGTGATGCATCAGAAACGAATTGCTGCTGTTTCTCCCATGAATTTTGAATAGGTACGAGTGCCCTACCAGCTAAGAAAAAGCCGATTCCTATTGCACATAAACTTCCTATGCTACAACCTATAATAAGAATTAAAAATAAAGTATTTAACATTCCTTCTTCTGCTGTTATATCTCGCACGATTTGAACTATTTCTCCATCTTTTTGAAGCGAAAATGCTCTAAAATATCGTCCTTGTACTTTGATATCTTGTAACTCCCCTATTTTTTCCGGAGAAAACTTTTCCAAATTCTCTTCAAAAATTGAACGGAATTTACGATTATCGCCCTCTATTTTCACTATTTTCCCATTCCAAGTTATTCTAGTTACTCGCGGATCTCCAATTTGGATATTCTCCATACGTTTTCTTGGTGGTATTTTAACATCTAATTTTTCTCTATACTGAGCCATCATTTTTATAGATTGATCCACTTCATTATAAATACGCTTATATGTGTATGAATAAATAATACTACCTAATATACCTATTAATAGGATAAATACTAATGAATTCACTATAGTCAAACGAATGCGTGTCTTTTGAAACATACTTCCCTTTTTCATTGTTCTTTTAATATATATCCAATACCTCGAACAGTTTGAATATCTTTCTGATAACCGAATGGTTCTAATTTTTTACGCAAATGATGCACATACACTTCCACAATGGCTACTGTCGTATCTGAATCAAATCCCCAAACACGATCAAAAATTTGTTCACGCATTAAAATCTTCCCGCTATTTTGAATGAGATACTCTAGTAGCTCATATTGTTTCAATGTCAACTTAATACTTTGTCCATCTACTTGAACGTCTTTATCTTTTCCGAACAATTCAATCCCTTTATAACGAATCGTTTGCTGCGTTGTTAAACTACCACTTCTGCGTAGTAAAGCGCGAATTCTCGCTTTTAATTCAGGGGCCTGAAATGGCTTAACGATATAGTCATCTCCACCAAAATCCAATCCCTTCACCCGATCTTCTAAAGAATCTCTCGCTGTCAAAAACAGGACTGGTGTTTCAATCTTTTCATCACGTATTTTTTGAATTACTTCAAATCCATCCATCCCTGGCATCATCACATCCAGCAAAATTGCATCATATATATTTTGAAGCGCTAAAAACAATCCATCTTCTCCATTTATTGCCGTATCTACTTCAAATTCATCACGCAAAATTTGTACGATAGACTCTAATAACGAGGCATTATCTTCTACTACAAGTAAGCGCATGCTCTCACCTTCCATCAAATAGTTCAATTCTATTTATTATTACATTTCTTCTCTTCATAACAAAAGAATGTAGTTACATTACGTATTTTCATTTTTAACTATTTCCTTCTAAAATTTTGAAATTTTATTATAAAAACTTTGTCTTAAATTTAGCTTAATAAAAAATTGAAAGAAATAAGATTCCTCTTATCTCTTTCAATTTTTTATTACATATACCTTTTTACTCGGCAATTCCAAACAATTTAGCTGACCACCGTACACAGCCCCGCCATCAATTCCAATAATACGATTACTACCAAAATACACTCCGCACTCCTCACTACCATGAAGCGTTTTTGTTTCCGTATGCCCAAATACAACAACCTTTTCACCGCTATATCCATTATGAAATTCATTACGGATCCACATTAACGTATATGGTTCAGATTCAGAAACTCGTTTCATCGGTTCAACCCCAGCATGTACAAATATATACTCTTCTGTTTCAATGTAATGATCTAATTCTTGAATAAACTTTATATGTTCCTCTAATACACGAGAGTGTAAAATCGGTTTTTGGAAGTCTTTCTCATTAACCGCAATATCTTCTTCTACAAATCCATAGCTATATAATGTCTTATCTCCACCATTTCTTTTTACCCAATGGTTCCATGAATGTTCCTCATTTGTCGTTAACGCCTTAATCATCATATCTTCATGATTTCCCTTTAAAATGAGTGCTCCCTCTTCTTTCAATTCTCTTACCTTTTCAATTACAGCACGCGCATTTGGACCACGATCTACATAATCTCCCAGTAAGATTAATTGATCCTGTTTCGCATCATATTGAGCTTCTTCCAATAACTGTTCAAACTTTTTTATCTCTCCATGAATATCACTAATAACAAGAATTCTTTTCATATTATCCCCCTCTTTCTAATTATAGTTCAAAACGACAGAAAGTTCAGAATTGAAATCCCGAATCATATTTATCTCGCATTAATGGGCCGTAAGACCCCCGCTGATTAAAGTTTCACTTTATTACAAACTAAACTATTATCCTTACAACAATGTAAGTCTCTTGTCATCCAATTCGATAGTTGTAATTACTGTATCTCCTTATACTGAAAGTAAGAAATGAAACAAAAAACAAGGAGAGATGAGAGATGAAAAAAGTAATGGAAGTTGTAGTAGCGGTAGTAGAGGTAGTAGAGGTTTTCGTAAATGGTAAAAAAGTCGCAATGGAGTTAAATAAATAATGAAAAGGACAACATTCACTCTAGACCCTTTACTCATATAAAAGAGATAAGACTTCATCATTTCTTTGATCCCTTATCTCCCTATAAAGAAAGCCGTATCCCTTTTAAGGATACGGCTTTCTCTTATTTTTGACTTGTACGAGCTGAAATGCTAATTGCTCTATCTGTTGCTTTGGCAGCTTCATCTAACGCTTCTTTACTATTCTTCCCGTCATACATCGCTTCTAATGCTTTTACAACTGCATCTCGTGATTCTGGGAATACACTAATTAAAGCCCCTTGTGTTGCTGGAGATTGCTTCGTTGCTTGCAGTTGATCTACTGTTACTTTCAACTGTGGGTATTTTTCATATTGCTCTTTTACTAATGGCTCATTATATGCATCTGGATTAATTGAGAAATAGCCTGTTGCAGTATGCCATTTTGCTTGTACGTCTGGCTTCGTTAAATATTTCATAAAGTCCCAAGCACCTTGTTGCGTTTCTTCTGAAACCATATTCGTCATCCATAATGATGCTCCACCAATAACAACACCATTTTGTTTCGAATCCTCTGGATACGGAATATATGAAACACCTACATTAAACTTAGATGCATCAATTAAATCACGAACACCTGCTGAAGAATCTAAATACATAGCAACTTGTCCAGACTGAAACGCGGCACGAATATCATCCCAACTTGCTCCATACTTTCCAAGGGCACCAGCTTTATTTAAATCATCTAACATTCCAAATACTTTCTGTCCTTCTTTACCATTAAATACCGCCTTTTTTGCAGCATCCTTACGACCGTTTTCGTTATCTACATATAAAGCACCTTGTGTCGCTAACAATTCTTCAAAGAACCAACCGTAGTTAAGCATGGAGAATCCATATTGTTTTACATTTCCGCCTTCTTTAATCGTTAACTTTTTCGCTGCTTCTTGTAATTCCGCATATGTTTTCGGAGCTTTCTCTGGATCTAAGCCCGCCTTTGCGAAAGCATCTTTATTATAAATTAATACTGGTGTAGATGAATTAAATGGCATAGAATACATTTTTCCATCAACTGAATAATAATTTGTAATTGCTTTTTCTAATTTTGACGTATCGTACTTATCTTTTTTTATCCAGCTATCAATTGGTGTGATTTTTTTACTATCAATCATATATTTCGTTGTAATTTCACTCGATTGAACAAGAGCTGGCGCTTCTTTCGTTGCAGACATCGTTCTAAATTTCGTTAAAGACTCTTCATATGTTCCTTGGAACTCTGCCTTTATCTCGTATTTATTTTGTGACTTATTATAGTCTGCAACAAGACCATCTAGTACTCCTTGTGTTTTTCCACCCATCGCATGCCAGAAGCGAATTACAGTTTTATCACCATTTTTTTCAACTGGTGCTACTTTTGCCTGTGCTTCAGGTTTTCCTTCTGTTTTACTATTTGAACAAGCGGCACTAGATAATGCCATTGTTGCTGCCATTAATAGAGCAGCACCTTTTTTAACTAGACTCATTTAAATCTCACCTTCTCTTAGTTATTTAATTGCACCTTTTGTTAATCCTTGTTGTAATTGCTTTTGCCCTAAAAATAGTAAAATCAATGTTGGAATAACGATAACCGTAACACCGGCCATTACGCTTCCCCAATCAGTTGCAACTTCTTGAGACTGAAGCTGCTTCACACCGATTTGCACTGTTCTTACTTTTTCATCAGTGGTCACTAAAAGTGGCCATAAATACATATTCCATGTTGTTAAAAAGCTATATACTCCAAGCGTAATAAAACTCGTTTTACAATACGGAATTACAACGCTGAATAAAAATCTTATATTTCCAATCCCTTCAATAAAAGCAGCTTCTTTCAGTTCATTCGGAAGTGTCATAAAATGTTGACGTAACAAGAAAATACCGAAAGCTGTTGCAAAAAACGGCACTGTCATCCCGGCGAAACTATTGATCCAACCAAAGTTTTGAATCGTTAAAAAGTTAGGCACCATCGTTGCTTCCCACGGAATCAGCATCGTTGAAATAAACAGGAAGAAAATTAAGTTTCTCCCTTTAAACTGAAGAAAAACAAAAGCATAAGCTGCTAAACTTGATACGATAAGTTGTCCAATCATAACGACTGTCGATACAATTAAACTGTTATATAAGTATGTAAAAAGTGGTACTTTTTGAAAAATATTAATGAAATTATCAAAAGTAAACTGGGTCGGAAATAACCTTCTCATTTGAATATCGTCTGGTGTCATAAAGCTTATTAAAAATGCATACAGTACAGGAAAAAATACCATTACTGCACTAATAATGAGCAGCATGTATAATAGGAAATTTTGTTTCCACTGTTTAACAATCATTTATAATGCACCTTTCTCTCAGCAAACTTAAATTGAAGTAATGTAGCAAGGAAAATGAAAACAAATAATACCATTGCTTGTGCACTTGCTGTTCCAAATTGATGATTCACAAACGCCTCTTTGTAAATCGAGTACACAATCAAATTCGTTGCATCATTTGGTCCACCGTGCGTTAAAATATCAATTTGCCCAAAGCTTTGGAACGCACTAATTAATGTTACTGTTACAATAAAGAATAAAGTTGGTGATAGCATCGGTAATGTAACACGGCGAAGTTTATATAAATAACTAGCACCATCTATAGATGCACTCTCATATAACGACGTATCGATATTTTGTAAACCACCTAATATAACTAAAAATGCAAAACCTGTATTCACCCAAACTGTTGTAACTGATACAGAGAATAGTGCCCAGTCCGGACTCGTTAACCATGCGATTGCAGGAAGGTTCATAGAGGCTAATATATTATTAAATAATCCTACACTTGGATGAAATAAAAATAGCCAAATCACTGCACTAGCAGCTACTGATATTCCCATCGTCGAAGAAAACAGAACTCGGAATAACCCAATACCTCTTACTTTTCCATTTGCAATCAATGCAAGAAACAAAGCAAATATAATACTCGTAGGCACTGTATATAAAACAAATAATAAAGTTGATTTTATACTTTTGTAGAAGGCTGGATCAGAGAATAAGTATTGATAATTTTCTAAGCCAACGAAAAGATTAGCTTCCCCATGTATATCGGTTAAATAAAAGCTATAGTAAATTGTCCTAAACAATGGATAGAACAAAAAAATCGAAAATAACAAAATAGATGGCGCCAAAAACAATAATCCTATTCTTAAATCTTTCGTTCTCCCCCATAATTTTTTCTTTTTTGACACCTTTGTTTGAACTGGTAACTTACTTACTTCGATCATTATTTCGCCACCACTTTCAACTCTTCTTCAGCTACCACTTTTAAGCGTTCATTCGTGTTTTCATTAAAGAAGCATAACTTTTCTTGCGAGAATAATAATTTTACTTTGTCACCTTTGTTCAAGAGTAACTGTCCGATGACTTTCGCACTCCAAGTTGTTCCATTTACCGCAAAGTTCAATATAGATTCATTCCCTAATACTTCTACAGATTGCAACGTCACTTCTTGTCCCTCCTCAGACAGTGCAATATGCTCAGGGCGCATGCCTATGCGAATTGTTCCTTCTGGTAATTGCTTTAACTGTCTAATAGATAATGGAATTTGCAATTGCCCTATATGTAATACACCTTTTTCTTTATTTACTTCCCCATCATTTATATTCATAGAAGGAGAACCTATAAAGCTTGCAACAAATTCGTTTGCTGGTTCGTTATATATGTCAAGTGGTGTTCCAACTTGCTGTATACTTCCTTTATTTAAAACCATGATACGATCTCCCATAGTCATCGCTTCTATTTGATCGTGGGTAACGTAAATCATCGTAATTCCTAATCGCTGCTGAATTTCTCTAATTTCAATTCTCATTTGCGCACGTAATTTCGCATCCAAATTCGAAAGTGGTTCATCCATTAAACAGATTGGTGCTTGACTCACAATTGCCCTGGCAAGTGCAACACGCTGTCTTTGTCCGCCTGATAATTGGCCTGGTTTCATTTTCACATACTCTTTCAGTCCTACCATTTCAATAGCTTCCATTAATCGCTTTTGTCGCTCTTCTTTTTGTACTTTTCTTACCTTAAGTCCAAATAAAATATTTTCTTCTACAGATAAGTGTGGATATAATGCATAATTTTGAAATACCATTGATAGATTACGGTCTTTCGGCTCTAGATCATTTGCAACACGTTCATTAATAATTAAATCTCCTGAAGAAATTTCTTCTAAGCCAGCGATCATTCGTAATAATGTGCTTTTCCCGCATCCCGAAGGTCCAACTAAAACAAAAAATTCACCCTTCTTAATATGAACCGATACGCCTTTAACCGCTGTCTCTTCTGCATTTTTATATACCTTTGAAACATTTTTCAATTCAATCACAAGGTTGCACTCCTTTTTTCTTCTTGTATCCATACTTCATAATGACTTGTTGAAATCGCACTTGCTCCTGCATGAATTGCAATTTCCGCATCTTCTCGCGTTTGAATCAGCCCACCTGCAATAATAGGAAACTCTATTTCCTCTACTAGCTGTTTAATTATAGAAGGCATAATCCCCGGCATAATCTCTACTGCATTTGGTTTAGTCGTTTTACAATTTTCAATTGATTTAGTAAGGGATAAAGTATCTACAATAAAAATACGTTGAATTGTTTTCAATCCAATTTTATTAGCATTTCGAATTGTTGAACCCTTTGTTGAAATAATACCTTGTGCCCCGATAACATCTTGAATATACAAAAGCGCTTCCTCTGTATTCGTATTTAAGCCTTGTATAAAATCACAATGAAGAAATACATCATGTCCATGTTTCTGCAATTCATATACACGCTCTGGTAATTCCAGCATTGAACCAGTCATAAGAAAAACTGTTTTCGGCAATTTTTTGTATGCTTTGTATCCTTTCCAATCCTTTATCATCGCAATATAAGGTTCTTTAAACATTTTTTCCACCTAACTGTTCTATTTTTATCCAAACTAAAAACACCTACTTACATAGAACGCCTTTCTCCTTATTTGAACTCTAGGGAATAGAGCACACCTAAGAAAGTGGCACATTATATGTAAGTGGGTGTTCTCAAATGTTCTCTACCCTATTTATTTTGTTACCTTTACTATATTACGCATTTATTAAGTCAGTTTTGATAGATTGTTAATTAGGTGTTAACCGAATGTTAATATTCACCATATCACCATTTACATTAATCTATATATTTGAATACAAACGAACAGAACGAAACAATACTTAAAATTCAATCAATATGTAAATTCATTCCATAGTTAATAAGTTTTAGTTTGCTTGCCACTGCTTGCGAAGCAAAGTTATCCCAAGCAGTACTATAAAGTGGAATGCGCTTTTCCTCTTGTATTGATAAGGCCCAGGCTGTAACAACATCAGTACCATATCCATTCCCTTGAAATTCCGCTAAAGTTTCCACACTTGCCTCAGCAGCTACGGGCGTACTTCTGGCACTGCAACAAACGGAAACTACCTTTTCATTTTTTACAATTGCAAAATAAGGTTTCCTCCATTCCATCTGTTCTATTAGATTAGGAAAATTTTCTCGCAAAAGCTCTCTATTCTTCTCAGTTATTTGTATTGTTCTAGTCGGCTTATGTAAATTACTATGAAACATGAAAGCAGGACCCATCCAAATATTTTCCACTGTTCTTTCTTCATTTAATATATTAATAATCTTTGCTATCTCTATATGCTTTGAAGGTTCTCGAATTAACTTCTCAATCTTACTTACCGTTTCATCGTCCACATTACAATGATATCTCGTTATACTCCCTTTACGAGTTCTGCCAAGAAAAAAACGTGGTGCTTTCGGATTTCCTTGTTCATTTACATATTTCATTTTTCCTACTTGATTATGAACAAATAAAACCTCTGCCTGAATTACTATTAAATCAAGTTTTGAGAGCCTCATTTTTATCCTCCTTATTTACTCCATATACCATCCATTCATAATCTATTTTTCATGTTCAAAATAAAAATCCCATTCAAATACACATTACTGAATCCATCATACTAACTGATTTCTTCATTCTGTCTATCTAAATGGGATTATTTTCCGTTTTTTACTCTACTGGTTGTTGTGGCTGTACTACTTCATTCGCTCCAGCTACCCTCAACATATTTACAATATCTTTAAAACCTCTTTTTTCAGCGTATTGCAGTGGCGTCAGATGTTCCTTGTTAGCCATGTTTACATCTGCACCGTGATCAATAAGCAATTGAATTACTTTCTTATGGTTTTCACTACCATTTCCTAATACAATTGCTTCTAATAACGCTGTTCCACCACGTTCATTTTTATAATTCACATCAATATCTGTATGCTCTAATAATTCTTTAACAACCTCTACATGGCCACGCTCAGATGCAGAAATAAGTGCTGTCCCACCTGACCTAGTCGTTTCTTTCGTATTAACTCCTGCATTAATTAATACTTTTACAATATCCGTATATCCTTCTCTACTTGCATAAAGAAGTGGATTACTTTTTTTCTCATCTTTAATTTCAATATTAGCACCTGCACCAATTAATGCTTTAACTGTCTCTACATGATTTTGGTACGTCGCTGCAAGGACAGGCGTTTCTCCGTTGTCACCTTCTACGTTTATATTTGCTCCATCCTGAATCAACTTCATAGCTGTCTCTGTATCTCCAAGGGTAGCTGAAAGTAACAACTGTTTGTCCATTAAATTTATACTTTTCTCTTCTTTAGATTCTTCCTGTTCTTTATGCTTCTCTTTTTTCTTTTCATTTTTCACATGAACCGGTTTCGATTCTGGTTCTTCTTGCTTATCGCAAGCCACTACCGTCATTAAAAGTCCTAATAAAATACATAATAAAATTTTTTGTTTTCTCACAACTACAGCTCCTATGAAAGATAATGTTTTCTTAACCATTCCTCCATCACATACAATAACTCTTCTTGAGTACATTTATCCATAAGCCCTTTATATTCCTTCTTTAATCGGATTATCTTAAGCTTATACTATGTTTCTCAACCTATTGAAATGATACGCCTGATGGCCCCATCATTAACATTATGAAGCAATTAGTTTAGCACGTTTTTACCGCATTTGTATACATTTCTAAAAAGTACATAAAGTGAAACTTTAATTAGTGGGGGTTTTGTTCATCCACCACTAATTATTAGCCCACACCAATCGGGCTTTTACGGGCAGCCCGACTCCACCTAACTTCTTTGCTTTCACTAAATTTTGAGGTGGGGATCTTATTGCCCGTTAATGCGGGATAAATGATTGCTTTAGGTTACTATATTCCATTGTAACCGTTCTTCTAAAAATTTTACACCTTTTCTATATTTGCACCTGAGTAATAATAGAAAAAGACAACTATATAGTTGTCTTTTTCTATCATTAATGATGTCCACCATGATTTCCTGCTTTCGGTTTCCCCATCATCTCTTTATTCATTTCCCATTTATGCTCTGCTAGCTCTTTATACGAAAGAACTTTACCCTTATAGTTAGATACAAAGCTCTCTGCATCTTTTTTATTTTTAAATGAAATGACATTATAAGCCATCGGTGTCGTTATTGTTTTATCATATACGTAAGTAGCTTCTTCTAACGAAATCCAATCTTTCGAATCATAATCTCGGACAAATTTCTCTTTCGTCTTTTCACCTGAATTGATCTCCATCCATTTATACATACAACCGATATCATCAAACTTTAACGCTTTTCCATTTTCTAAAATAATTTCTGTTGCAAATTGATTATCTGTTACCCCAATTTGACAAATATCACATTTATCATGTTTCTCATCAATGGCAACAGCTGCTGTTTCCTTTTTCCCACACCCGACTACCGTAAATACGAAACATAAACATATAGCAAGTACGACATATTTTACTTTCATCAATATTCCTCCCTAGAAACCGTATACTCCACGAAAAGAATACCAAAAGGTTGTGTGAGATTTGTGAAAAAACAATGTGCTTTTTGTAATATAGGAAACAAAAAAAGATGTGTAGTTATTTCTACACATCTCTCATCACTCACAACCTGTAATTAATAAATCATCTTCTAATTTAACTAATAATGTATCCTCACTAATTTCCTGTCCAACTTCTACATTTACCAATCTTATATTTCCACTAATCCCGACTGCAATTTTTTTAAGCTCACCGTCATTTTTTCGGATCATCAGTAATTTCTCCCATTCATATACGTAAGAAGATTCATTAATAAAAATCTCCTCTACTTTTCCTTCATAAGAGCTATAAATCTCTTCAATTCTCGTTTTCATATAACATCTACTCCCTATTTCACACTTCACTATTTTCATCTTATTCTACCATTCTTACGAGGAG
This sequence comes from Bacillus sp. RZ2MS9, assembly GCF_001816185.2. Classification (NCBI taxonomy): domain Bacteria; kingdom Bacillati; phylum Bacillota; class Bacilli; order Caryophanales; family Bacillaceae; genus Bacillus; species Bacillus sp. RZ2MS9. The sequence goes on along the minus strand of NZ_CP049978.1, from coordinate 578,433 downwards.
CAGCTTACTTTTTAAAAATTCAAATTAACTACCATGAACAAAATGAACAAAATAAAAATTATGCTTCTAATGATGTTATTTTTCAAATTATTTACCATTTGAATAGATGCTTTTATTATAAATAAAAAACCTTTTTCTGAATTTTTATTCTATTTTGAAAGCGCAATCATTCTTTTGAGGGGGAAATTACATGTTAGCACTACTTGGATTTGCGATGGTATTTGTCTTTATGTTTTTAATTATGACGAAACGTATGTCAGCGCTAGTAGCATTAATATTAATTCCGAGTGTTTTTGCATTAATTGGCGGATTCTATGCCAATATGGGGCCTATGATGTTAGAGGGAATTCAAAAATTAGCACCTACTGGTATTATGCTTATGTTCGCTATTTTATATTTTGGGATTATGATTGATAGCGGTTTATTCGATCCTGTCATTAGTAAGATTTTAAAATTTGTAAAAGGAGATCCTTTAAAAATCGTTGTCGGAACGGCTATATTGACTATTATCGTTTCTCTAGATGGTGACGGTACAACAACATACATGATTACAGTTTCCGCAATGTATCCACTATATAAGCGCCTTGGAATGAACCCCCTCATATTAGCTGGAGTTGTTATGTTAGGGGCGGGGGTAACAAATCTTACACCTTGGGGTGGACCCACAGCTCGTGTTATGAGCGCACTTGGACTTGAGGCTTCTGAATTATTTACACCTCTTATTCCAGGAATGATTGCTGGTGCAATTTGGGTTGTTTTCGTTGCTTACTATCTTGGAAAAAAAGAAAGAAAACGTTTAGGAATTATGGATGTACAGTATTTAAAACAAATGCAAACAATGGATGAGCAAGCTGCAACTGTCGAAGCCGCAGTGCATAAACGTCCTAAACTTCTATGGATTAACTTTTTATTAACCGCTACATTACTTGTCTGTCTCATACTAGAAGTTATGCCGTTACCTGTTTTATTTACAGTCGCTTTTGCTATTGCTGTTATGATTAACTATCCAAACTTAGAACAACAGAAAGAACGTATTGCTTCTCATGCAGGGAATGTATTAGCAGTTGTTTCTCTCGTATTTGCTGCCGGTATTTTCACTGGTATTTTATCTGGAACAAAAATGGTAGATGCCATGGCTAACAGTGTAGTAACTCTTATACCAGATGCACTTGGACCACAATTGCCAATTATTACAGCTCTTCTTAGTATGCCATTCACATTTTTCATGTCCAATGATGCATTTTACTTTGGGGTATTACCTATTTTAACTAAGGCTGCTGCTACTTACGGAATTAGTGCAGCTGAAATGGGACGTGCTTCCTTACTTGGGCAACCCGTTCACTTATTAAGTCCTCTTGTTGCATCCACTTATTTATTAGTTGGGATGGCAAAAGTTGATTTTGGTGAACATCAACGTTTTACTTTATTGTGGGCAGTTGGAACGACAATGGTGATGTTGATTACTGGCATTGTAATTGGGATTATTCCAATATAAGACGCAAAAAACAGTAGAAGAAGTAAATCCTCTACTGTTTTTTATTATGAAGAAACAAGAAAATACCGTCTCTCCGGTCTCCCCACACTCCCATATATTAGCTCTGCGTGGACTTTCTTCCCAGATATTAAATACTCTAAATAGCGCCTTGCAGTTGATCGACTTACGCCTACCATTGAACTTAGTACCTCTGCTGTAATGCCTTCTTCATTAACTGTTAACATATGTTTTTTTATTTTTGCTAAAGTTAAGGGGTCTATCCCTTTCGGGGCATATTCCATTTCATTTCCCTTTACGCCTCTTTGAGACCATAAATGTTCTATTTGTTCTGTAGATAATTGATTATTTTTCTTCAGCTGCACAATCTTTTTTTGATAACTTTCCAAACTCGCCTTAAATCGATCAAACATTAGTGGCTTTACAATATAATCTGTTACTCCGCCCCGCAGGGCGTGCCTCACTACATCTGTTTCCGATGCCGCTGTAATCATAATAATATCTGTATCGTGCAAATGATGCCTAATATATGTGACAAGTTCCGTTCCTTGCATATCAGGTAAGTACACATCTAATAACACAAGCTGTGGCTTCACAAGCTCTAGCCATTCTTTCGCTTGTTCTCCAGTCGTTGCCGTTCCAATTACTTTAAATCCCTCAATTTTTTCAGTAAAACGACGATGAATGTCAGCAATCCGAATATCATCTTCTACAATTAATACTTCAATCTCCTCACCCATTACTATTCGCCTCTCTCTTTCGGTAGTGCAATAATAAATAACGCACCACCTAAATCCCCTTTTTCGATTGCAATACTTCCATTTAAATCTTCTACTAACTCTTTCACTTTTGCTAATCCATATCCTCGCTCTCCTCCTTCTTTCGTCGAAAAGCCTTTATAGAATATGCTAGTAATTATTTCATCATGAATCCCTTGCCCTGAATCTTCCACTTCAATTAATATTTCTTCTCCAATATCAGTTACAAACATCCTTACTCTCTTATCATTCTCTTCATTTTTTTCAATTGCTTCAAATGCATTCGTAATTAAATTTCCTAAAATAGAAACGACATAATTACTCTCAATATGTGGACTTAATTTGTGTAAACCACTTTCTCTATCTAGCATAAAATCAATCTTCAACTCTCGTGCTCTATTATAAAATCCAATTAAAATTCCACCTAGCCATGGATTTTGAATCCGCTTCATAATAAATTGAACAAAATCTTGATATACCGCTGTTTCCTTATGAATAAGCTCTAAAGCATCTTCGTATGATTCTAATTGGATAAGACCTGAAAGCGTATACAATAAATTGTTATATTCGTGCGCTTGCGCTCGTAATGCCTCTGTATATTGCTTCGTCTGAGATAATTCTGCTGTTAACTGATCCATTTCAGATTTCAAACGTAAGCTCGATACAACGCCAGTTACTTTATTCTTTACTTTAATAGGTAGACGGTTCGCAATAACAGCCTGTCCTTTTATATTTAATTGGCGATCAAACTGTTCTTCACCAGTTTGAAGTACATCTAGTATCGTTGAATTAGGAATTACATTTAAAATAAATTCCCCAATAATATTTTGTTGTTTATCTAGCGAAAGAATATCATAAGCTGCTTGATTGACTAAACTAATCATGCCATTTTTATCGATTACAATAATCCCTTCACGTACAGATTGAATCACTGTACTATGCTCTTCATATAAAGATGAAATTTCTTCTGGTTCCATACCGAACATCATTCTTTTTATACTTGCCGCTAAATATATAGAGCCGATTACTCCAATTAATAGGCCTATTATTGTAATCCAAAATACACGCTTTCCATACACCTCTACCGCTCCATGAATATCATCCATTGAAAATCCAACAGACACCACACCAATGATTTCATTTTCCTGATTACGGATTGGAACTTTTCCGCGTAATGAAGGGCCTAATGATCCAGTTGCTTTCGAAACATATGATTTTCCTTGTAATAAAACGCCTTTGTTATCTCCACCAATCATCGCTTCTCCTATTTTATCTCGCTCAGGATGTGCATATCGAATCCCCTCTTTATTTCCAACTACAATGAAGTCAGCCTCTGTATCCATTCGAATTCTTTCTGCAATCGGCTGAATAATAGAAGCTGGGTTTTCTTTTTGAAAAGCTTCCTTTATTTCAGGTATAGCAGCAACTGTTTTCGCAACATGCAAAGCCCTTTTGCCAATTTGCTCTTCTACCGTTTCAGATAATATGTAATAAAATAAATAACTCGTTAGCATAAGTACAACTAAAATAAGTGTACTAATAGTTAATGTAATTCTCGGTTGGAGTTTTAATTTTTTTAATTTCAAAACCATTCCCCTAACATGATTAAAGATAGAATTTAAAGAATATACAGTCTCTTTGATTATACTTAATCATAACACGGTTACTCTATATTTCTTTCTTTTTCTCTTCATAAAAAAAGAAACGAAGTAAAATTACTACCTCGTTTCTTAACATTCGTTATTACACTTTAAACTTACTAATCATCTCTTGTAATTCTTCTGCCATTTGTGATAAATGGACTGCTGCTGCATTTATTTCATCTACTGAAGCTAATTGTTCCTCAGAGGAACCAGCAATATTTTGAACGCTTGCTGCATTTTCTTCAATTGTAGCTGCAATTTCATTAATAGATGCACTTACTTGTTTTGCATCTACCGTCATTTGTTTTGCTACATCTACCATGTTATCAATTTGTACAACTGTATCATCCGTAGATTTCAATATTTCAGCAAAGCTTTGCTTCGTTTCATTTGCAACTACAAGTCCTGATTGTACTTCTACTCCAACTTGATTCATAGAGCTTACTGTTTCTTTTATATCAAATTGAATCTCTTTCACTAGTTTCCCAATTTCCGTAGAAGACTGTCCTGATTGTTCTGCTAGCTTTCGCACTTCATCTGCTACAATTGCAAATCCTCTTCCTTGCTCTCCAGCTCTCGCAGCCTCAATTGCCGCATTTAACGCTAATAAATTTGTCTGTTCAGCAATATGTTGAATCACTTCAAGGATTGCTCCAATTTGTTTCGACTTATCGTCTAACAAACCAATGATTTTGTCTGACTGCGAAACAGACTCATGAATTAATTGCATTTGATTCACAGTTTGTTCAACTAACTTCCCACCATTTTCAGCTTTTTTCTTCGTATACATAGAGGCTGTAGATACTAATGAAGAACTATCTGCAACACGCTGAATTCCTTCTGTAACTTCTTCTAACAATGTTGCTCCTTCTTCAACTTCTTTCGTTTGTATTTCTGCACCACTTGATACTTGCTCTATCGCCTGTGTAATTTGTTCCGTTGCTTCGCTTGTCTGCTTCATACTAGCTGTTAATTCTTCTGAAGATGCCGCTACATGACTTGCTGAAGTGTTTATATTGGAAATGACACTTTGTAACGATGCAGCCATCTCGTTAAAACTTTCTCCTAGCTGCCCAATTTCATCTTTAGAATGAACTGTAATTGACTCTGTTAAATCGCCTTCACTAATCTTTTTCGATGATATAACAAGTTGTTTTAACGGACTAATAATAGAAGCAATTATGAAGTAAATTAAAATCCCACCAATTACTAATGAAATACCAATAACAGTTATTGTTTTATAGAAAATAGGGTTAGCTGCTTCGATAATTTCTTTTGAAGGCATAATTCCTGCTATTTTCCATCCAGTTTTCTTATTCGTTTTAAAAGTGATATTGCGATCTTCACCATCTAATGAATAATAAAAATCTCCAGCTTCCTGTTTATACAATTCTTTACTAAGTTTCTCTTCTAATTTCTCTCCTGGCTTCATTTTCGGGTGCGCTACTACATTTTTATCTTGATCAAATATCGCTACATATCCTTCCTTACCGATATTAACCATCTTGGAAGTAGTAACAATATTATTAATGATTAAGTCAATCCCAAGAACTCCACTTTTATCCTCGTTTTGTTTTGCTAGTGTAATAACAATATTCCCTGTCGTTTTTGACTTATATGGAGCAGTTACAATTACCTCTCCACTTTTCTTCACGGCCTCTTTATACCAATCTCTTTCTGTAGGATTATATCCATCTGGCATCTGAATAGCTGGTGATTGAATGAACTGTCCATTACTAGATCCTGTATAGATTGCTTCCATTTCTGGATGCAGTTTATTGTATTCTTCTAGTTTATTTTGTATGTTTTGAATTTGATCTGCTTGGTAACTTGATTGTGTGAATAATTTCGTAAAATAAGTTGCATCTACTTTTTTACTATCCAATTCTTTATTAATTACATTATCCAAAATTTTTATATTATCTTTCGCCGAGTTTAAAATCGTTTCATTAAAATTCGTCTTCGCCTGTTGATAAGACGTCCAACCAATTACAATACTTGGAAGAATTAAAATGATAACAAATGACACAAGTAACTTTGTTTTTAAACTACTACTCCTTAATTTCCCTTGAAACATATTTCTACCCCTCCATACCGTTTTAAATGTAATTAATTAACATTTAATCTTTCTATAAAAATAATACGATTTAAATGTATCAATGAGACTCTCTATCTTTTTATACATCTAAAGAATTGATACATATCTTTTTCATTCTATATAAATTAAATAATTAAAACAATGTATAAAAATGTATATTATTCGAAATATTATAATTCATAGGAGAACCTCTAGTATTTCACTTACTAGAGGTTCTTTTCACCTTACTATTCTTTATCTACTTCTTTTTTCTCATCTTCTACTACAGATACAACAGGTTTATCGCTTGATAATTGTTGTACCGCTCCTTTTCCTGCAAATCCTTCTAATAGCTCTTTTAAGTCAATGCCAGAAGAAGCTTTTAACGTTTCTTGCATCGTTGCCATTAAATCAGTCGCATAACCCGCAACTTTTCCGGCCCCGCTATTTTTACCACCGCCGCCTGTATCGACAACTGTGATTTTATCAATATTACTAAGCGGACTTGCAAGTTCCTTCGCATAACTTGGAAGCATTTTAAGAACCATATCCATAATTGCCGCTTGACCATATAATTCAAATGCTTCTGCGATTTTTTGTTTCGCTTCTGCTTCTGCTAAACCTTTTAATCTAATAACATCTGCTTCCGCCGTACCTTGTGCTTTTTGTACTTCCGCTTTCGCTTGACCTTGCGCTTTTTCGATTTCCGCCTTCGCTAAACCTTCTACACGTACTTCTTCTGCCCGAGCTCTCGCTTCAGCTTCAATCTTATATTGATCCGCATCTGCCTTTTTAATTTGTTTCACTTTTTCTGCTTCCGCTGATTGCTCAACAGCATAGCGATCTGCATCTGCTTTTTTCTTAACTTCTGCATCGTATTGCTTCTCACGACGCGCAATCTCTTTTTCTTCTAATTCAATTTGTTTCTCACGCTCAATGATTTTAACGCGCATTTGCTCTTCTGTAACACCTTGTTGTGCTTTCGCTTGTTGTAATTCGTAAGAAAGATCCGCGTCTGCTCGAGCTTGTTCTTGCTCTCTCTTATAAGATTGTACTTTTAATTCTTTATGTTTTTCAGCTTCAGCGATTTGAGCATCACGTTGATATTCAGCTTCTTTTGCTTCTTTCTCAGCACGAGCTTTTTCAATACGAGCTTCTTTTTCACGCTCTGCATTCGCAATTGTTGCATCACGCTTCACTGTCGCAATTTGCGGCTGACCAAGTGCATCTAAGTAACCATTCTTATCCATAATTTCTTTAATTGTAAAGGAAACGATGCGAAGACCCATTTTCTTTAAATCAGTAGAAGCTACTTCATGTACTTTTTGAGCAAATTGCTCTCTATTACTATACGCATCTTCTACTGTCATAGAAGATAAAATCGCACGTAAATGACCTTCTAAAACTTCTTTTGCTTCTACTTTTAACTCTTCTGTTTCTTTTCCTAAATATTGCTCAGCTGCTGTAGATACTTCTTCAATCGTAGAACCTACTTTAATAATAGAAACACCATTTACTGTAACTGGAACACCTTGCTTCGTATACGTATCACGTGTACCCACTTCTAACTTATAGTTTAATAGGCTTAAAGGCTCTGCTCGTTGCATAATTGGAACTACGAAAGTACCGCCCCCGCGGATAATCTTAATCTTCTTTCCATCATCAGTGGTAACAACATTCTTTCCTCCACCAAGCCAGTTCCCTGTAACAATTAACGCTTCATCTGGACCAACCGTACGATACTTCGTAATGAATACTAAAATGAGTAGAATTAAAATTGCGAGTAAAACTCCACCGATAATTAATGGAATCGTCATGTAAATTCCCCCTTATAATTTTGGTTTCTTTAAAGAATAAGCGATGTTTTGTACAAGTAAAACACCATCTTGGACTCCCTCGATAATAACTTCAGTTCCTTGCGAAATATCTTTTTTTCCAACTGTTTTAGCTGGGATTGCATTACTTCCAAATTGGGATGAAATTAATACTTCACCAAATCCTTCTGTAGGAATTGTCGTAATGACTTCTCCTTTGCAACCGATAAATTCATCCATACGTTGTACGGTATTTTGCTCTGCTTCTGCAATCGGTTTTAAAATTAGTATTTTCATGATGAAAACACCGATAAAAGATATAGCAAATGCAGCCCCAAAAATAGTAATACTATTAAAGGAAAACAAATATTCTCCTATATAACTAAGCCCACATAACATGGCGAAGAAACTAAGTAATAAAGTAACAACGGATACAGCTCCGCCCCCAAAACTAAATATCGATTCAAATATATCTCCAAAGAAGATATAAATAACAGTGAGTATAGTAGCAATAATAAATCCATATAAATAAATTGTTTCAAGTGGATAACCAAACAAGACCATTTCTTATCCCCCTTTCTTAAACAATCCCTTTTTTGTTATATGTATGCCCCACCTCTTTCAAAGATTATAGTTCTTAATTTTCAGTTATTTATCTTTTAAAGAAAAACCTGTAAGACAGGCCTCTAAAAAAGAACAGGAGAAACCTATTGTGACAGGCTCCTCCTAGAAAATAACCGATATATTATATATCTATATAATATACTATTTTCCACAAAAAGTAAAGTTAAACATACATTGGAAAAGCACTTATTTTCCCCCGCGTTAACGGGCAGTAAGACTCCCACTGATTAAAGTTCACTTTACTGATAATGAGTACGTTCCATCGCCATTATCATATTTATATACATACAAGTAATACTTGCCTGGTTTTGCATTAAATTTCGCTTCTATATGATTCCCATTGGCTTGACCGTAAGCTGCATAATTTTGCATATCTGATTCATGGTGAAGTACCCATGTCATCCCAATTCCATACTCATTTAAAACAGAAATGTCGATATCTTTCGCTGATGCTACATTAAATGTATAAACATCAGTGTGGTCCCCGCCAATAAGACTGCCTTTTATCGTACTATTTAGCCCGATACGATTTGCTTCTTCTAGACGATTATTTGGTTCTGATTCTGTTAAACTTCCATCTTTAATCGTAACAGTTGTTTCACTTCTGCTCTCTTTGCCTTTATCATCTTTTACTCTTAACGATACTTTATAAGAACCTTCTCTTTCATATACATGTACTGGATTCACTTCTGCACTTGTGCTTCCATCTCCAAATTCCCATAAATAAGAAACAATTTTTCCATCTTCATCGTTTGAGCCATCACTTTTAAATTGAATTCCCTCTTTTACAAGACCGCTATAAGGGCCATTTATATTAACCGTTGGAGCTTTATTTTCTCCATCATCTTTTGCGATTCCATGGAAGACTACATCATATTCAAATTCATTTGAACTATTCACACGATAATTGACGAAGTATGCTGTAACAGTTTTGTAGCCACTCCATTCTTTTTGCGCCAATTGTTCTAAAGATTCATTTACTCTTTTACTCATTGCTTTCCAATCTTCTGATTCACCTTTTGTGACACTACCTGTATACGTACCTTCTAATGTAAATGTATTAAAGAATTGAGAATTATGTTTTGTCATTTTTGTATCTTTCATAGGCAACGTATCACTAATTTCTTTTTTCACTTCAGTTAACGATTTCGGTGCATGTTCAGCTAAATAATCATCTGCTACTTCCGGTACATTATATTTATCTTGATTATCAATTAACTGCTGCATATACTCTTGATACTCTTTATTTAACTTAGGATCTTTACTTAGATTTTCACGATATGCATCATAATTTTTCACGTCATTCGCACGAATCAAATCTTGAATTTTATCAAATGTTTCAAACTGATGCGTATATAAGTAAGACTGCAATGCGAACGAGTAATTATAGAAATCCCAAGAACCGTATTTAGCAAATAGTGTACGCTCTGCTGTATAACGGCTTGCAGGATCAGATGATAATCCGCTAATTATACTCTTTCTTGGTACAACGTTATTCGTACGAGTAGATCCTGCGAAAAACTCTGCATTTCCTTCTTGGAACCAAGTTAGCCTTTCATTTTGATACATATCTCCTCTTCCAAATAAACCAGGAACTTCATATCTCCCTTGCAGATAATGAGTAAATTCATGACGGAATAACTCTTCTAAACTATAAATACTTTGCTCTGGTGTACGCTCATATGTAAAGAATGTACCTGTCTCTTCAATATAAATTCCACCGTTGTTTGTTTCATATCCATACAATTGTCTATTTAACTGATATTCATCTGGACTATTATAAATTACGATCGTTAATACATCATCCGCATTTCCTGGCTCTAACGCTTTGTCATTTCCAATTACACGGTGATACTGTGCCTTTACTTCCTTCGCAGCCCAATATAGTCTCTTAATTTTTTCTTCTGATACTTTATCTCCTGTTTTGAACACAATTGATCCATCGTCGAATGTATACGTTTTTGGTAAATATTGCTCTTTTCCTTCTTTACGTATTTTCTCTAAATCTACTGTATTCCCGCTATAATCTTTACCATTATAATTTGTTGTAATTTGTTCTACCGCAACAAAATACGGTTCACTTAAGCGCGGGTACATATGCATTGCTTGTGTAACAACCTCTAATCCTTTATTTGGATTACTATGAAACTTCCCTAAACGGCTAGCAAAATAAATGCCATTATTAACGAGCCATTTATTTTCTGGCGTTACTTCATTTAAAAGAGCAATACGATTTATTTCATTAATAAACCCATCTACTTTTCCATACCACATCGTTTCATTCGCTTCTTTACGAGCTTCAGTTAAGTACGACTGTATATCATAGTCAATACCTTGCATAATATCGTATATTGCTTGTCCCTTCATTCGATCATTTACATAAGTAGTATAATTATCATTGTATTGCTTTAAAATATTCGATGCGTATTGAACCGTTTCAACATCGCTTGAAGCATTACTAATTAATTTACCGTATGCAGATACGACTGTATCTTGTTCAACTGTACCAAGCTTAAAGTTTGGATTGTTTGCGATTGCTTTTAAAGCAGGTAAACATTTATCCTGGAAGCTTCTTTCATTTAAGTCGCTTAATTCACTATTATAAAATGCAAGATAAAAAGCTGAACGCAGCACTTCAGTAAACGTTTGAATTCCTTTTGAATCATCTTTTGTAAATGTACTACCTCTATGAGCTAATTCATCTATAATGACTTGCATTTTTCCTTTATCTTTATAAAAAGCCTTTGCATCTTCATTAAACTGGAATAAGTCTGTAATTTGGTGCCACTTAATACTGCCTAACGTTTCAACTAATTCTCGATCATTCATTTTGTTTAAATCAGCCATTGAATAGCTTTCTTTAACTTGCTTTACTGCAGTTTTCTTCGTAATAGATGCTGGTCGCTGTGAAAAATCTCCTACTTTTAAACGTTCTTGAAATGATAAAGTTTCATCAACTTTTGAAATATGTCCAACTTCATCTACCGACTTTTCAATTCCAACCGGTTTCGTTTTCAACACGTTATACGGTACTTTTTCTTCCGCTGCTGCATGAGTTTGAAGTGCGCCTAACGATAAAGCCATTGTACTAATGCTAAGCATCACTTTATTGATTTTTGATTTCTTGTTCATATCCTTGCCCCCTATTTTAATATTCCATTCAAGAATTTAACATAAAATCTGGATGTAACAATATAAAATGCAATATTTCATATTATTTCTTCCTATAATTTGTACATATCGTGAACACATTGCTCTTTACCTCCCTAAAACAAATTGCATCCTTTCACATTATAAAAAGGTAATTTTTTGACAATTAAAAACTTAATTGTTATGATTATTATAATTGTTAACTTTATTAAATAAGGGTGGGATTCTATGATAAAAAAAGAAAACAGTGTATTTTATATCTCCTTCTTGCTAACAACATTATTCATTATATGGGGAATTACCCCAGCAAGTTGGATACAAGGCTACGATTTACAAAGTGTTACATCTTCTTTAAACTCATTTATCCTCAATAAATTTGGGTGGTTTTACTCTCTACTTATGACTACAATGATTATTTTGGCTGTTTATTTAGCATTTTCTAAGTACGGTTCTATTCGTCTTGGTAAAGATGGAGAAAAGCCAAAATATAATTATCCATCTTGGCTATCCATGTTGTTTGGGGCAGGAATGGGAATTGGACTCCTCTTTTATGGAATCGCTGAACCGATTTCACATTTTACAGATCCATTAACAGGAAAAGCGGGGACAGAGGAAAGTGCCAAACTCGCTATGCAATATTCATTTTTCCACTGGGGACTCTTTCCGTGGTCACTATACGCAATGGTTGCTTTAACAATTGCATATTTCACATTCCGCAAACAAAAAGGTAGCACTATCGGAGCTACAGTTACTCCATTATTTAATCGATCGAAAAATTCTCGTATCGGAAAAACAGTTGATATTCTAGCTGTTTTAGCCACAGTATTTGGCATTGTGCCATCTGTTGGGATTGGTGCTCAACAAATTGCTGGAGGATTAAGCTATTTATTCCCTTCTATTCATAACACTTTACTTACACAGCTCGTACTTATCGCCATCTTCGCCGTTTTATATTTAACGAGTGCACAAACTGGCTTAGATCGTGGGATTAAATATTTGAGTAACTTAAATTTCTCTCTTGCAGGTATTTTACTCGTCTCCTTTTTATTTTTAGGGCCAACCGTATTTATTATGAAATATTTCACATCTACACTCGGTTCTTATATTGGAGCTTTGCCTAGTATGGGATTAAATTTAGGAGCATTTAATGAAAAATCTTCTTCTTGGATTGAAAACTGGACTATTTTCTATTGGGGATGGTGGATTTCTTGGTCTCCATTCGTCGGTACATTCATCGCTCGTATTTCTAAAGGGCGCACAATAAGAGAATTTATTTTTGGAGTTGTATTAGTCCCGACTCTTATCTGTACATTTTGGTTTGCAGTATTTGGTGGTACCGCAATCCATATGGAAATGTTCCAATCGCTTGGAATAGCTGATGAAATTGCAAAAAATGGTACAGAAATTGGATTATTTGCTGTTATTTCACATCTACCATTCTCTACATTTTTAACGATTATCGGGTTAATTTTAGTAGCCACATTTTTCGTTACTTCTGCCGATTCAGCAACATTTGTTGTTTCCATGCAAACGAGTAACGGAAGTTTATCACCGAAAAATAGTTTAAAACTTATATGGGGATTAACAATCGCGATAATTGCCGCTATTTTATTACAAGCTGGAGGATTAAATGCACTACAAATCGCAGCTATAATTGCTGCGCTACCATTTTCTATTGTAGTCGTTCTTATGGTTACTTCACTCTTTAAAGAGCTACGAAAAGAAGATGTTAATTTGCAAACGAAAGAAGTGCCGAAAAAAATAAAAAAGGTTATGTAACGATTGGCGCCTCAAATCACTTCTAAATCCGTAATAAAACCCATTCATATGAAATATCATTTTCATATGAATGGGTTTTTCACTCTATTATATAGTGTTGTAAACATGCTTTTTCCTCAAAACCTACTTTCTTGTACAATTTCATCGCATGATCATTATTCGTATTCAAACATAGTACTATCTCTCTCATCCCTTGGAAAGAGAAAATATACTGAATTGCCCCTTGCAATATCCGCTCTCCGACACCTTTTCTTCTACTATTTTCAGCGGTTGCAATAAATTCAATATTAGCTTCATGAAACTCCGGATTTACTTCAACATATACATAACCTTCTAACTTACCATTCTTCATACTTACAAATAATTTATTCGTATCACTTAAACGTTCAATGATTTCATTTCCTTCATAATATGTATTAGGAAAAATATTATTATGTAAAACAATAAACTGCTCAAATACTTGTTGAGATGCTTCCTCTACTTGATTTATTGTACATTGCTCCACATTAGTTTTCTTTAAAATTAAAACGCTATGTTTCTCTTGTTTTTTAGCTTGTAAATATTTCATAAAGTCGATACCATTACTATTTTTCACGTGATAAAATCCATGAAACTTTTGAATATGAAGTGGAATTTTCTCGATAAGTTTCTTCCACATCTTAAAGCAATCTCTCCCCAATTCGAAGCTATAATAAAAGGCCCCCAAATCTCCGCACTTTCGCTTATCTCATCTATATCAAATCCTAATACACCTACAATTTCATTATTATCATTATAAGAAACGACAAAAGACTTCTCCCACCCTATATCAGAAAAACCATGAAGAATAGCGTCCAATATTTCTTCATGATTTTCCCCGCAATAACCAACATGCTGCGTAATATCTTTATTCATCATCGAAATAAATTCTGCAGCTTCTTCGATCTTTGAAATAGAATTAATATGCATAACTTCCCCTCCTTTTCTAATACACTTAGACAATCACTAGTAATATCCTTCTCTAGTAAAAAAAGACATCATCATATGCATGTTTCTAATAAAACCGCCATGATAATGTCTTCTCAAAAAAGCAAAAATTAATTATATATAATAATAAGATTAAACGTTATTTATTTCTTAAATAATCTCTTTCTAAATACGAACATACTTAGTGCGGAAAGAACAAGTGTTATGCCAGAAAGTAAAGTCGATGTGCTAGCTTCACCGCCTGTTGATGGTAAAAATTTCTTACCTTCCTCTGGCTTATTAGTATGTTGTTTATTTAAAGTGTCTGCTTTTCTTCCCTCGTTTTCAACAACTTGATTATTCCCTTTTGGCTCTTGATCCAATCCTGTTGCTGATTCTTTTACTTCTTTCTTTGGTTCTTTCGCTTCTTCAACTTCTTTTGTTGGCTCTTTTTCTTCTTCTTTTGTTCCTTCAACTTCTTTTACCGGCTCTTTCACTTCTTCTTTTGTTCCTTCAACTTCTTTTACCGGCTCTTTCACTTCTTCTTTTGTTCCTTCAACTTCTTTTACCGGCTCTTTCACTTCTTCTTTTGTTCCTTCAACTTCTTTTACCGGCTCTTTCACTTCTTCTTTTGTTTCTTCAACTTCTTTTACCGGCTCTTTCACTTCTTCTTTTGTTTCTTCAACTTCTTTTACCGGCTCTTTTTCTTCTTCTTTCGATTCTTCAACTTCTTTTACTGGTTCTTTCACTTCTTCTTTTGTTCCTTCAACTTCTTTTACCGGCTCTTTCACTTCTTCTTTTGTTCCTTCAACTTCTTTTACCGGCTCTTTCACTTCTTCTTTTGTTTCTTCAACTTCTTTTACCGGCTCTTTTTCTTCTTCTTTCGATTCTTCAACTTCTTTTACTGGTTCTTTCACTTCTTCTTTTGTTTCTTCAACTTCTTTTACCGGTTCTTTCACTTCTTCTTTTGGTATTAATTTTTCTACTATATTCTGCATTACAATGCCACTATATAATATGCCAGTCTCATAATGATCTGCATCTAAATCAAATTCATATATTTTTTCTCCTAAAGTACGCCAAATGATTCCCTCATCAGTAAGCGTTCCACCTTCACTCTTTAGTGTAATTTTTTCAATTGGCTCTCCCTCTAAATCATATACAGAAATTTTCACTTCTTTATTTATTTCTGCATCATCCAAAATGACCTTTTGCCTTCTAACATCAATTGTTATCCACTGACCTAATTGTATTAATGGCCTTACATCACGAATCTCATTTTCAGCTAATTTTAAACTAAGTAAGTCTAGCATTGATCCAAGAACCGTTACATCTTTAATACGATTATCTGTAAGATTTAACCACTGTAAATTTTCCAATGAAGATAGTGGTGTTATATCTTCAATTTGATTATGAGATACATTCACATTATTCAATTGTTTCAAGTTTGAGATGAACTCAATATTTTTCAGGCCTACTCCTTCTAAAGTGAGTTTTTCTAAGTTCGTCATGTACTCTAAACCTGTTATATTTTTTATCTCATTTCCATTTTCTTTAAGTATCTCTAATTTTTTAATCTGTAATAAATCTTCTTTTGTAATAGGAGCGTTTAAATTCTCTCTACCTAAATTCTCTTTATTAATATGTTGTTGTAAAGTTTTATCGAGAATTACATTTTCCTTTTGTTCATTATCCTCTTTTATTGTTTCCTTGATTTCGTCTAATCTTTCAACAACATTTTGAATTACTGTTCCATTAAACTTAATACGATTCTCTTCTGGCTTTATATCCAACATAAATTCATATGTTTTTTCACCAGTAGTCCCCCATTTAACAGAACCATTATTAACTATCCCATCTTCACTCTTCAATTGAATAGTATCAAGTGGCTCTCCTTGTAAATTATAGATAGGTATTTTAACTTCCTTATCTTTTTCTACATTATTTAAAAAGATTTTTTGTCTTTGAATATCGATATATATTCTTTTTCCTAGCTCTTGAACAGGTCTAACATCACGAATTTCATTTGAACCTAGCTTTAAATCATATAAGTCTGTTAAGTGACTAAGTGGCGTTATATCTGAAATATAGTTTTCTTCTAAATTAAGTGATTGTACAGTAGATAATCTTGATAAAGGTTCGATGTTTTCTAATTCATTTTTAGCAAGATCTAACTCTACTAATTTTTTCATTGATGTAATATGTTCAATATTTGTAAGTCCATTGTTACTTAAAGATAAGTTTTTTACATTTTTCAATTGCTCAATTCCAGCAAGGTTATCATTACTAATTTGATTATTTGCCACAGTCAAAGTCTTTAAAGATTTCACTGTAAATAATGGTTTAATATCTTTTATATAATTACTATTTAAATCTAGCATTTTAATCTTCTTCATTTGGCTTAATGGGCTTAAATCTGAGATTTTATTGTTTCTCAAAGTTAAAAACTCAATATGCTCTAACTCAGCCAAAGGTCCAATATCTTCAAGTTCACCATAGGTTATACTTAATGATTTTAATTGTCTCAATCCCGAGATAAATTTTATATTTTTTAACTTAACTTCTTCCAACTTTAAGTTTTCTAAGTTCGTCATATATTCTAGACCGCTTACGTCTTGTATTCCTTTATTTTTAGCTTCAACGACTATTAAAGATTTAACTTTTAATAAATCTTCCTTAGTTATTGGAGTATCTAGATTTTCTCTATTCAAATTATATTTATTAATATGCCTTTGTAGTTGCTTATCTACTATTACATTTCCAATTCCATCTTGTTGATCCACTTTATCCTCTTTATTTTCCTTTTGTTTTTCTGGAACATTGTTCTCTAAATTCAATGTATTTACTTCAAACTGTACTTGGTACTTATTATCATAGGCCATTGTTGGAATATAAATATGCATTCGCATATTATACCTTTTTCCTAATTCCCCTACTTCAAACTGAATCACTTTCGTTCCATTTTTCTTTTTATCTTCTGATATTACTTTCACATCATGAAACACACCTGGAGTATGAATATCCTCTGTTTTCAAGTATTGAAAGAAATCACTATCACTTAATGTTGCTGTTACAATTTTCTTTCCATTCTCAATTGTTAATTTCGGATCCTTTATATAAACAGCTGCCATAGACTCTTCATTCGTTTTATCTTTATACGCTTTAATAACAGCGTCATATGTACCATCTTCTAAACCTTGTCCAGTTTTATTCGCCTCAATTGCTACTGCCGCTAAAGCAGGTGTTGAATAAACAGCAAACGGAAGTGATAACGCTGCCGCTATAATCATTGCATTTATACGTTTTCTTTTATTTTGTTTCAACTTTACATCTCCTCCGAAATATATAATTCGAAATGTAATCATTTCTCGAATAAATGATAATGATTTTCATTATCATTGTCAACTAGGAAAATAAAAAGTTTACAAAAAAAGAACCTCTTTAAAAGAGGTTATGCCATTTTCTCACCTGATTCTTCTCTAAAAAAGCTTTTCATCGCATGAAATACGTCTGCTTTTTGCTTTAAAATATAGTATCTAAAGTTTTCATCTTTAATATTTTTATAGGCTGACATGAGTGTACTATGGCGGTTGTACTGATTCACTTCCCCATACCCAAACATATTACACTTCTTCATTAGCTCTTCAACAAGTTTTACACATCTAGCATTATCTGATGTTAAATTATCACCATCTGAAAAATGGAATGGATAAATATTATAGCGGTCTGGTGAATATTTATTATCGATAAGTTCGAGTGCTTTTTTGTATACAGAAGAACAAATCGTTCCGCCACTTTCTCCTTTTGAGAAAAACTCTTCCTCTGGAACTACTTTTGCCTCCGTATGATGGGCAATAAATTCAATATCTACTGTTTCATACTTTGTGCGTAAAAATCTTGTCATCCAGAAAAAGAAGCTACGTGCCATATATTTCTCCCATATTCCCATCGATCCACTCGTATCCATCATCGCTAATACAACAGCTTTTGAATCTGGCTTTAATACTTCATTCCAAGTGCGGAACTTTAAGTCTTCTTGGTGAATTGGATGAAAAGATGCTTTACCACTCATTGCATTTCGTTTATATGCGGATATCATTGTTCTTTTCTTATCGATATTTCCCCATAATCCTGTTTTTCTAATGTCATTAAATTCAACATGTTCAATCCGGTTTTCATCCATTTCTTTTCTCTTTAAATTAGGCAGTTCTAACTCTCTAAAAAACGCTTGCTCTAATTCTAAAATAGAGACTTCAGCTTCATAGTAATCTTCCCCAGCTGCATCTCCTGCTCCTTGCCCTTTTCCTGGCCCTTTTTGTTTTTGACCACCTGATCCATCTCTCGCAACGACATCACCAACTTTGCTGTCACCGTTTCCTTGCCCAACATGTTTATTTTTATCATAATTGTATCTAATCTTATATTCATCTAGAGAACGAATTGGTATTTTTACAACATCCTTGCCATTAGACATAACTATACTTTCTTCTGTTACAAGATCGGGTAAATTATTCTTAATTGCCTCTTGTACTTTTTCTTGATGGCGCTGTTGGTCGTCATATCCTTTGCGATGGAGGGACCAGTTTTCCTGTGAAATCGTATAATTTGGTTGATTTTCTTCGCCCATTCCTTTCCCTCCTTACTGTAATTGTCTTCCTGTATGAACAGCAA
Source organism: Bacillus sp. RZ2MS9 (assembly GCF_001816185.2). Classification (NCBI taxonomy): domain Bacteria; kingdom Bacillati; phylum Bacillota; class Bacilli; order Caryophanales; family Bacillaceae; genus Bacillus; species Bacillus sp. RZ2MS9. The sequence continues at coordinate 559,480 of NZ_CP049978.1, read as the reverse complement.
TCTATAAATTTTGTTCTGTAATGTGCAAGCTAGAATGTTTGAAAGGTAACTGCCCACAGAAAATCATCCCATAAACATTTATAACGTTTTTCATACAATACCCCGAGCATCCTAAACAAAATTTTGCCACTCACATAATAGAAAGAAATATTCAGCCACTGATAAGAAAGAAACACAATGCATTGTTGCACATATTTTTACTTTGCAACATATTGTATTGTGTTGGCTTTTTTCGTATGAATGGTTGGTTACTCTATCATATGCATATTGTAAAAATAATTGACAATAAATTCATAAAATTGCATCTTAATTTATTACATTTGGACAAGGTATGACACTTTATACACATATGAACGGATAATAAAACGCTGTCCCGCAAAATACAAGAGACAGCGTTTTGTTATCAAACTATCTGTTTAACAAGCTACCTACATAGCGTAGTAATTCATTTGCTGAAGAAGAATTATAGCCATGCTCATCAATTAAACGCGCAACAACATCATTGATTTTCTTAAGCTGATTTTCGTCCGGCGTTTTCGTTGACGTTGTAATTTTCACTATATCTTTTAAATCGGCAAATAGTTTTTTCTGAATCGCTTCACGAAGACGTTCATGTGAATTATAATCAAAGCGTTTTCCTTTACGGGCATAAGCAGAAATGCGAATTAAAATCTCTTCACGGAACGCTTTCTTAGCATTTTCTGAAATTCCAATTTGCTCTTCAATTGAGCGCATTAATTTTTCATCTGGACTCATTTCTTCTCCTGTTAACGGATCACGTAATTTCGATTTATTGCAGTACGCCTCGACGTTATCCAAGTAATTATCCATAAGCGTCTTAGCTGATTCTTCATATGAATAAACAAACGCTTTTTGTACTTCTTTCTTCGCGATTTCATCGTATTCTTTTCTCGCTAATGAGATGAAGTTCATGTAACGTTCACGGTCTTCATTACTAATGGATGGATGCTGATCTAGCCCATCTTTTAAAGATCTAAGTACATCTAACGCGTTAATAGATGGTACCTCTTTTCGAATGATTGTAGACGAAATTCGGTTAATGACATAACGAGGATCAATACCCTTCATACCTTCATCTTGATATTCGCGTTGTAATTCTTCTACATCAATCGCATTATAACCTTCTACCGTTTCTCCATCATACAAACGCATCTTTTTAATTAAATCAATATCCGGACGCTTCGGATCTTTTAAACGAGTTAAAATGGTGAACATTGCTGCAACGCGAAGTGTGTGTGGTGCAATGTGAACATTCGATACATCACTTTCACGAATCATTTTTTCATAAATATGTTCTTCTTCACTTACTCGTAAATTATAAGGAACTGGCATTACAATAATTCTTGAGTGCAATGCTTCATTTTTCTTATTTGCTATAAATGAGCGATACTCTGTTTCATTCGTATGCGCTACAATTAATTCATCTGCTGAAATAAGCGCAAATCTCCCCGCTTTGAAATTCCCTTCTTGCGTAAGCGATAATAAGTGCCATAAAAACTTCTCATCGCATTTTAACATCTCTTGGAACTCCATCATTCCTCGGTTTGCCTTATTTAATTCTCCATCAAATCGATACGCACGCGGATCTGATTCTGAACCATATTCTGCAATCGTAGAAAAGTCCAGACTACCTGTTAAATCTGCAATATCTTGTGATTTTGGATCAGACGGGCTAAATGTACCAATCCCTGTACGACGATCTTCAGAGAAGAAAATACGCTCTACAACTACATCCTCAATTCTTGATCCGTATTCTTGCTCTAAACGCATGACATTTAGTGGTGATAAATTCCCTTCAATTCTAACCCCATACTCATCAAAGAAATCATCTCGTAAATGATGTGGAATTAAATGCAGTGGATCCTCGTGCATTGGGCATCCTTTAATCGCAAAAATTGCTCCGCGATCTGTTCTTGAATATGTTTCTAATCCTCGTTTCAACATTGTAACTAACGTTGATTTCCCTCCACTAACAGGACCCATTAATAATAAAATTCTTTTTCTAACATCTAATCGTTTTGCAGATGGATGAAAATATTCCTCTACAAGACGTTCTAGAGCATCCTCTAATCCAAAGAGCTGATTACTAAAGAAGTTATACTTTCTTCTACCATCAACTTCTTCAATTCCAGCATCTTTTATCATATTGTAAATGCGAGAGTGTGCTGTTTGAGCCACCCATGGTCTTTCTTTCACAAGCTCCAAATACTCCGCAAACGTACCTTCCCATTGTAAACGCTCTTCTGCTGCTCGATGCTGTTCAATCTTTTTTAGAATATCCATTATAGCTCCTCCCCCATCTCCTTGTTCAATCGGATTATTATAAAAGGTATGCTAGGATGTCCTTAAACATTCTTTAAATCAAAACGAAATATATAATAGCACACTAAAATTCTCTCCAAAATTCAAAGAAAATTCTGTATAATATAGGTATTAACGTTTTTACACTGCTATTCATTATAAATAAATTCTTTTCTTCTAAGAACCTTACATACATTTTGGGTAATAAATAAAACTCATGAACCGAAAAAAGTAAGGAGGATATTAGTATGAAATTATTATTAATTTTAGGTGTATCACTCACATTTCTTACAGCTATTTTTACATCCGGTTACAATGACAAACCAGGTACACATAAAAAATGATGTGCTTTTAGCACATCATTTTTTTTATTTATAATACATATTTTCCATATCATATTTGGATAGTGGTCGGCTATAATAATAACCTTGTACAAGCTTCACATTCTTTTCTTTCAAAAACTGTATTTGCTCCTTTTTTTCTACTCCTTCTGCAATTACATTTAATTCTAAAGTATGAGCTAAATGAATAATTGCAGCTGTAATATTCGTATCACGTTCATCTATATGTATACCTTCCATAAAAGAACGATCAATTTTTAAAGTATCAATTGGATATGTTTTTAAATAACTTAAAGATGAATAGCCTGTTCCAAAATCATCTAAATGAATCTTTAAATTTTGCTCTTTTAATTGTAGTAACACTCTCTTCGATATATCTTTATGTATAAGAGCTCCTTCTGTAACCTCTATCGCTAATAAATGAGTTGGTACATTGTACTTATTTAAAGCCCGTGTAATCATCTCTATTAATGTAATAGAACGAAAGTGTCTAGCTGAAATATTAACTGCAATTGGGACCACATCATACCCTTTATTTAACCATTCGCGCAATTGCTGACACACTTGATTTACTACCCATTCATCCAGCTTAATAATAAATCCTGTTCTTTCTGCCAACGGAATAAATTGGTTTGGAGAAACAAATCCTAATTCCTTATTCTCCCACCTTATTAAAGCTTCCATACTAGCTATTTTTTTCGTTTCAATATTAATTTGTGGCTGATAATATAAGAAAAATTCATTTTTTTCTATAGCACGATGTAATTGATTTTCTATTATAAACCTTTGTTCACGCTCACAGTCTAATCCACTACAATAAAAATGATAATGTCCTTTTCCTTTTTCTTTTGCTTTTTCTAAAGCAGCATCGACTCTCTGAAATAGTATTTTTTCATCTTCTCCATCTGCTGGAGCCATTACAATTCCAATTGACGCACTTAAATATACATCTTCTTCTTCGATTACAAAATATTCACTAATATTTTTCAGTATGCTTTTTGCAACTTCCTCTACATATTCTTTCGTTATATTTTCTATCAACATAACAAATTGATCATCGTGTTCTCTAAATAAGTGCATATCTTCTATTTTTAGATTGCTTAAACATTCTGTAACTTTTTGTAATACTTTATCTCCCTCTTTATGACCAAATGTATCATTAATACGATGAAACTCATCTAAATCTATAAATACAAGTGCAAAATTTACACTCTCATTTAAAAAAGTATTTAACTTATTTGTACATGAAATTCTATTCATTAATCCCGTTAACTGGTCATAGTAAGCTAAATATTCTGTTCGCATTTCGTTTAATACTTGCCTTGTAACATCTCTCGTAACAATATAAATCCCAACAATTTCACCGTTCACAATAATCGGGATAGTTCTCAAAGAAATATATAGCTCGTACCCTTCTTTATGAACATATTTCTTTGAAACAATTTGTTTTGCTTTTCCTTGCATCGATCCCTTAAATATAATTTGAAAATCTTTTTCATATTCTTTATTAATGAATTCAAAAATAATTTTATTATTTAATTCCTCATACCGGTATCCAAATATTTCATACGTTGCCGGATTTGCATATGTAACTTTCCCTATAGAATCTATAGATATAATTGAGTCATTATTATATTCCAGTAACGACTTAAATAACATTTGTTTTTCCTCTATCTCTGTCTTCTCCTCAATTTGAGCTGTAATATCTCTTGTAATACAAATAACAAATTGACATATTCCTTCTTCGTCGCAGACAGGATTAAGTGAAGATTCATAGTGTATCTCACCTTTTGGTAAATTGACTACATCACAAAAGGTGTGTGCTTTCGCTTCTCTCACTACTTTTGCATATTGCCTTTGCAATATCCCCGCTATATCTTTTGGTAATACTTCTGCAAAAGTTTTTCCATAGCACTCTTCGCTTAACCTAGCATAATCCATTCCTATTTTATTCACATACATATATTGAAACGTTTCATTATCAATAACTTTCAATATGAATACTAAATCTTGAATAGCATGTAATAATCCTTGTCTAATTAAATCCATATCTATCATACTTAAAAAGGTATTTTGATTACTATATTCTTCCTTCATATTTATCTCAACCCGTCTTATCTATTTTTAATCATATATCCCATTCTATATGATTATGTCCTCTCTTTTAAATGTATGATTATATATTATTTTTATTTTATAAAAAAAAGTCGCCATATGGCGACTTTTAATAAACGATTTCTAAATCTAATCCAGGGTAATTTTGTTGACGGAACGCTTCATAAATTAAAATTGCTGCTGTATTAGATAAATTTAATGAACGTACTTTATCTGTCATTGGAATACGTAAACAATGATCAAAGTTTTCTTCGATTACATTAGCTGGTAAGCCGTTTGTTTCTCTTCCAAATACAAAATAGTAATCCTTCTCGCGCTTGCTATAGTCAAACGCTGTATGAGCTTTCTCGCCATACTTTGTTAAATAGAAGAATTCACCGTCTTTATTTTTTTCATAAAATTCTTCAATTGAATCATAGTACGTAATTTTTACGTGCTGCCAATAATCTAATCCTGCACGCTTTAACATTTTATCATCCGTTGAAAATCCAAGCGGTCTAATCAAATGTAATTCTGTTCCAGTTGCTGCACAAGTACGAGCAATATTCCCTGTATTTGCTGGAATTTCTGGCTGATATAAAACAACATGTACTCCCACGCGATATTCACCTCTGTTTTTTGTCTACTACGTATTATACCACTTGAGCGAAAAATCTCTACCCATTAATAATATGAAAGAATTTATATTTCATTTGTGGTGTATATTTACTAGAGTCTTCATAGTTCCAATAACGTCGACGGCTATTCGCTGAATGTGCATTTACAAGCGGCATACCATCTGCATCTTTTGCTACTACAATCGTCGTATGATTCCATCTTCCGTCATCCTCGAAATCATAAGCAATGACATCTCCAAGAATAAGTTCTTCTGGCCTCTCTACCGCCTCTGCTCGAAGTCCTGTTGTAGCACCTGACAAATACCAATAAAAAGAATGTGCAACAGCCCAGCTCCAGCTCCACTGATTCTCCCTTTGCCACCATCCTTTACGAATATTAGGATATCCGCTCATAGGTACTTCTCCAGTATGAAGACATTGAGAAATGAAATTCGTACAATTATCAGGGAAATTACGATACATAGGATTTCGGTCATCCCACCAACGCTCTGCATATTTCACTGCCTCTAAACGATTATACTGATAAGAACCGTACTTCTCTTTCGTAATTTCCCTTTCTAATGTCTCACCCATTCTAATTTCTTCTGACACTTCAATAGCATAATCGCCTATAATCCGACTATTATTTAAACAAACTCTTCGTTTTAATTGTTCCTCTTCAATATAAAATAATTCTTTATGCTTAATTAAATATTTAAAATGTATTTGATAATCAATTTCTTGATGGTCATTACTATTTAATTGTCTAATGAAAGAAACATCCGCAGTTGCTTTCACTATATGTGCACTACGTCTTTGAAACAATTGTTTCTTTCTCATTGCCATTTGTAGTAAATCCTCAGCAATACCATCCACATTCGTTCTTTTCTCCGTTATATATGCTAAAAATTGTTGTACTTGGTTTTCAATCTTCGTTTTTACAACCATTCTGTCTCCCTCCCATATTACAATATGAAAAAGGGAAATATTATCTACTCTTTTTTCTGTGCTAACAATTCAAGCCCGCGATTCATTTCATGAAGCACTTCTTCATCTTTCTCACGTTCCATCGCTTTCTCAATCGCTTCGCCTACTCCATTTCCGCCAATTTTCCCAAGTGCCCATGCTGCCGTTCCGCGTAGTACTGGTCTTGGGTCATCTTTCATAACACCAATTAAATCAGGAATTGCCGATGTTTCTTTAAAATGTGCTAATGCTAAAATCGCATTTCTTTGCAGTGGCTTTTTCCCTCTCCATGACCCTGACATAATCCCATATTTCTCTTTAAAATCACGATTACTAATTGTTAAAAGTGGTGTTAATAATGGTTTAACTAGCTCAGGATCCGGCTCCATCTCAGGATGATTATGAAAATCCATTCCTTTGTTTTTCGGGCAAACAGTCTGACACGTATCACATCCATATATACGATTTCCTATTTTATCGCGATATTCTTCAGGTAGGAATCCTTTCGTTTGTGTTAAAAACGCAATGCACTTCTTCGAATCTAACTGTCCCCCCTGTATTAAAGCACCGGTAGGACAAATATCGATACATTTCGTACAGCCCCCGCATTGATCTTCTATCGGCTTATCTGGCGGGAATGGAACATTTGTAATCATTTCCCCTAAGTATACGTACGAACCAAATTCAGGTGTAATAATAGAGCAGTTTTTACCGCTCCATCCAATGCCTGCACGCTCTGATACAGCTCGATCACTTAATTCACCTGTATCAACCATGGACTTCACTTCTATATCCGGAAGTTTTTCAATTAAATATGCTTCTAATTTTTGCAAACGATCTCGTAAAACAAGATGATAATCTTGTCCCCAAGAAGCACGACAAAAAATCCCACGGCGTTCTCCACGCTTACTTAATGGTGCATTTTTTAATTTTGAAGGATATGCTAAAGCAATTGCAATAATTGATTTAGCACCCGGTAATAACAGTTGCGGATTCGTTCTCTTCTCTATATCAGGCTCTTCAAATCCAGATTGGTAATTTAATTGTTGTTGCTGGATTAAGCGCTGCTTTAATTCCTCAAAAGGAGAAGCACTCGCAAAGCCTATTTTATCTATGCCAATTGTTTTACTATACGCAATTACATCTTGCTTTAATTGTTCAAAATCCATTCCTAATCGCCTCCTCAGATGAATCCATCCCTTATGTAACGACCCTATTGGTTAGTAATTCACTTTTGGAATACTATTATTTACTTCTATTTTCGCATGTAATTAGGTTTTTCAAACATTAAAAAACGCAATGCCTCGTTTATCTCGGAAACGAAACACTGCGTTGATCACAATTTATAGAAAAACATTTAATAAAATTTGGAGCGGGTGAAGAGAATCGAACTCTCGACCAGAGCTTGGAAGGCTCTTGTTTTACCACTAAACTACACCCGCAAATATGAATTACATATAAGATATTAGAATAACTTATGTAAAGTAGTATAGCATGTAAAAAAAGTAGAGGCAAGAATTTTATCGAAAAAAGTCGAAAAAGTGATGAGAGACCTCATCACTTTTTCAATTCTTTATCAATTGCCTTCTTCATACTATCGAAATCAGGGTTTGCAAGATTTCCGTTTACATATACAGAAGGAGCACCTTGAACTTTTAATTTTTGAGCACGATCTGAATCTTTACGTACTTTTTCTTTAATGTCTTTACTGTGTAAATCTTTCTTAAATTGCTCTACATCAACTTTTGGAAGTTTCTCTTTCACAATGCTAAGAAGCAAATCTTCTGTAATCCATTCTTCCGTATCTTTCTTTTGATTTTGATAAATCTCATCATAGAAAATCCAGAATGAATCTTTATCTTGTTTATAAATTGCTTCACCAGCTGCTGCACCTAAATCCGAGTCTTTTCCGATAAATGGGAAGTTAATAAAATATAACTGCACTTTGCCTTTATCAATATACTCTTCTTTTAATCGAGGTAATACCGTTACATCCCAAGTACGACAAGCAGGACATTTAAAGTCTCCAAATTCAACTACCTTAACTGGAGCATCATCTTTCCCTAAAGATTGTTGCGTAGAATAAGCAAACATCTCATTCCCTTTATCTTTTTTGTCATTTATGATGCTATACGCAATTGTTCCAATTACAATCAATACTGCGATAGAAAAAACTATACCAAGAGCCATGAGTTTATTTGATTTCATATACATTCCTCTTTAAATTCATATTCTGTATACAGCATTGTACACAATACACATAATATCAACACTTATATACGTCACGCAATGAACACGCTCACATAAATTACAAAAACACAATAATTGTGACGATATTGTGTCACAATTTGTCACAATTTATTCAAAAAAAAGAAGCTCCTCTGTAGGAACTTCTCTTAACTTACTGCTTTTTTACGCGCGCTATTTAACATCGACTGCTCTATTTTTATATCATGACGAATTACTAATTTCTCACTAACTGCTTGAACATACTCATCATGGCTTATATAGCCTTCTTTCTCCATTAGTCTCAAAACAACATTTCGTCTCTCTACTGCTTTATCATAGTTTTGGGCAGGTGAGTAATAAGCAGGTGCTTTTACTACAGCAGCCATCATTGCACTTTCAGCCAACGTTAATTGGTTCACCTTTTTACCGAAGTAAAGGTTTGCTGCTTTTTCAATTCCCCACGCTCCTTCTCCATAATAAATATTACTTACATATAATTTTAAAATTTCATCCTTCGTAAATGTGCGTTCAATTTTTTTCGTATAAAAAATCTCTTTCCACTTACGAGAAAATGTACGTTCATTTGTTAAAAAAGCATTTTTAGATAGCTGTTGTGTAATCGTGCTTCCTCCTTGCACGACACCACCAGCCTTTATATTCTCAACTGAGGCTCTAATAATTGCTATATAATCTAAACCGTTATGATGATAAAATCTTTTATCTTCTGTCGCAATAAATGCATGTGTTAATGATTCTGGCACCTCTAACTTAGCCGGTACATGTAATTTACTAATATCACTTTTCTCAATCATTACATTTCCAATGAATAATAACGTACAACTTAACAATAATAATAATATAATGGCTTTATAAAAAAGTTTAGTCATTGGATTTAATGCAACTTTTTGATGATAGTTCACCCTAGATAATACTCGTTCTTTCATCTTGAACACCTCTTTTCCACACAGCATATAACTCTTACTTTAAGAATACATTGTTGTAAAAAAATATCCCATCGATTTCTCTTACACGTACCTTACATCATTGTAAGGTATAAAGTGAAACTTTAATGAGCCCTCATCAATCAGGCTTACTGCCCAGCAAATAGTGGGATAAAAAAGTATTGTATCACAGTATTTTTTTATCTACTATTCATCTGAAATATTGAATATAGGTTATGTTAAAGCACGAATAACCAATAAAAGAGAAACCCTTAAGACTATTATATTTTCACTTTACACTTTAATTATATCATCTACAAATATATATACTTTTGACTATCTAGTAATCTAAATGTATATAACATATAGACTTATTATACAGAACAAACGTTCTGAAAATCAATACTAGTACTATTATTATTTTGACCTTTTTCTTAAACAGTATACAAAAAAGAGTAGTGATTCGAATGTATCTCAAATCGGCTACTCTTTTCTTTACAATCTTCCTATTAAATTATACGGCTGTACTTCCCACGTTTCATACGGAATAAAATGTGTTGCTCTCATTGCATCAAGCGTTCTGGATTTCATATGAGGACGCGTTATATACTCATCTATGTTCTCTTCATTTAAATCAACAAATTTAGCCTCTTGTATCTCTTCAGGTTGAGTTTTTATTTCACCACTTATATATGCTACTTTAAAAACAACAGCTAGAATATGCATAGAGGTATTATAATAAACCCCTGTAATTCCGATAGGCTTCACCGTTAACCCTGTTTCCTCTTTTATTTCCCTACAGACAGCTTGATCGAGCGCTTCGCCTTCTTCTACCTGTCCTCCTGGCAACTCCCACGTATCAGCTCGCCAGTGCACTTTTGTTAATAACACTTCATTTTTTTCATTTGTTAAATAACCTGCTACAGCAACTATATGCTTTGGTGTCTTATGTTCCATATTAAGCCTCCTAGAGATAATGAATATTATATATATCCCTATAATCATATTCACTACCTACAACAAAATGCCTTTAATACTTCATCACTTTAATTAACTTCATAAAAAAAGACCCTATCCGCTAAGCGAAAAGGGTCATCTATCGTATTACTCTCCTAAGTCTACGTTGTGATAAACTTGTTGAACATCTTCCAAATCTTCTAATGCATCAACCATTTTCTCAAATTGTGCTTGAGCATCTTCAGGAAGTGTTACATCACTTTGTGCAAGCATTGTTAATTCTGCAACTGTAAACTCCTCAACGCCAGCACCTTTAAGTGCAGATTGTACTGCATGGAATTGATCTGGTTCAGCATACACGATAACAGAATCTTCTTCTTCTAGAATGTCACGTGCATCTACATCTGCTTCCATTAAAATTTCAAGAACTTCATCTGATGTTTTACCTTCAAGGCCGATAACAGCTGTCGCATCAAACATGTAAGCTACAGAACCGTTCACACCCATATTACCACTGTTTTTGCTAAATGCAGCTCGTACATCTGCTGCAGTACGGTTTACGTTATTTGTAAGTGTATCTACAATAACCATAGCTCCATTTGGTCCGAATCCTTCATAACGAAGCTCGTCATAATTTTCTTCTGAACCGCCTTTTGCTTTTTCAACTGCACGATCAATAATTGTTCTTGGAACATTGTATGTTTTCGCACGCTCTAATACAACTCTTAGCGCTTGGTTTGATTCTGGATCTGGCTCGCCTTGTTTTGCTGCCACATAAATTTCACGCCCAAATTTCGCGTATATACGGCTTGTATTTGCATCTTTTGATGCTTTTTTGTCTTTAATATTGTTCCATTTACGGCCCATACTTTCCACTCTCTTTCCCGTTTTAAATCTACATAAAAATATTAATATGAAATATAATGTGTGTTCAACACATTTTTAAAAGAAATATAAAAAGTTCATTTTTGATTCATATTATAGACATAATATAAATCACTATCATTTTGTTCTTTCGACAAGTTATATTATACATGAATTCCTACGTTTATTACGAATTTTAGAAGCACCTAGTATAATTTAACAAAAAGAAGTTTTTAGAGATTACAAACTTAACCGTTGATAGTGTACTAATATCTACTGGTGGTATCGGATTTAACTTCATGTCACCGGGGTGGAGAAATTCTCTCTAGAGTACTCGAAAGAAATATTGTATATACAATATTTTTTTTGCTTATTTTGTCATGTAATGAAAAGAAAACAAAAAAGCTCTATACTAATTGTATAGAGCTTTTTTTACGCCGTTTATGATACCGATGGTCGGGGTCGAACCGACACTCCCGAAGGAACACGATTTTGAGTCGTGCGCGTCTGCCAATTCCGCCACATCGGCACAAAAGAAAAGGCGGCAACCGGATTTGAACCGGTGATAAAGGTTTTGCAGACCTCTGCCTTACCACTTGGCTATGCCGCCATATAAAATTTATTGGAGCGGAAGACGGGATTCGAACCCGCGACCCCAACCTTGGCAAGGTTGTATTCTACCACTGAACTACTTCCGCAAAAATGGCTGGGCTAGCTGGATTCGAACCAGCGCATGACGGAGTCAAAGTCCGTTGCCTTACCGCTTGGCTATAGCCCATCGAATTCTTACTTAATTATATGTAAGTATCCATTAGATTATTTGTAATTTTTAAAATAAAAATGGGGCGACTGATGGGAATCGAACCCACGAATGCCGGAGCCACAATCCGGTGCGTTAACCACTTCGCCACAACCGCCATGTTGTGTAAATATATTTTGGCAGGGGCAGTAGGAATCGAACCCACACTGGAGGTTTTGGAGACCTCAGTTCTACCTTTAAACTATGCCCCTATGTAAATGGTGGAGGGGGGCAGATTCGAACTGCCGAACCCGAAGGAGCGGATTTACAGTCCGCCGCGTTTAGCCACTTCGCTACCCCTCCGAAACTTACATGGTGCCGGCTAGAGGACTTGAACCCCCAACCTACTGATTACAAGTCAGTTGCTCTACCAATTGAGCTAAGCCGGCGTATTTTATTAAAATAAATGGTGGCTCGGGACGGAATCGAACCGCCGACACGAGGATTTTCAGTCCTCTGCTCTACCGACTGAGCTACCGAGCCTTATTAAAATGGCGGTCCCGACCGGGGTCGAACCGGCGATCTCCTGCGTGACAGGCAGGCATGTTAACCACTACACCACGGGACCATTTGGTTGCGGGGACAGGATTTGAACCTGCGACCTTCGGGTTATGAGCCCGACGAGCTACCGTGCTGCTCCACCCCGCGATAATACTATTTATATAAAATTTATATGGTGGAGGATGACGGGATCGAACCGCCGACCCCCTGCTTGTAAGGCAGGTGCTCTCCCAGCTGAGCTAATCCTCCAAAGTGGTGACCCGTACGGGATTCGAACCCGTGTTACCGCCGTGAAAGGGCGGTGTCTTAACCACTTGACCAACGGGCCAAATATTATAAATCCTATGGCGGAGAGCAAGGGATTCGAACCCTTGATACGCTTGTGACGTATACACGATTTCCAATCGTGCTCCTTCGGCCAACTCGGACAGCTCTCCAATGGCTCCGCAGGTAGGAATCGAACCTACGACCGATCGGTTAACAGCCGATAGCTCTACCGCTGAGCTACTGCGGAATAATATTGCCTGGCAACGTCCTACTCTCACAGGGACAAGGTCCCAACTACCATCGGCGCTAAAGAGCTTAACTTCCGTGTTCGGTATGGGAACGGGTGTGACCTCTCTGCCATCATTACCAGACATTATTCTTTTGAGACAATCATTATTATAACTTATTTACTTTAAAAGTCAACAAGTTTTTTATGTTCTCTCAAAACTAGATAACATTGCTACATATTATATGGTTAAGTCCTCGATCTATTAGTATTCGTCAGCTCCACATGTCACCATGCTTCCACCTCGAACCTATCAACCTGATCATCTTTCAGGGATCTTACTAGCTTACGCTATGGGAAATCTCATCTTGAGGGGGGCTTCATGCTTAGATGCTTTCAGCACTTATCCCTTCCGCACATAGCTACCCAGCTATGCCCTTGGCAGAACAACTGGTACACCAGCGGTGCGTCCATCCCGGTCCTCTCGTACTAAGGACAGCTCCTCTCAAATTTCCTACGCCCACGACGGATAGGGACCGAACTGTCTCACGACGTTCTGAACCCAGCTCGCGTACCGCTTTAATGGGCGAACAGCCCAACCCTTGGGACCGACTACAGCCCCAGGATGCGATGAGCCGACATCGAGGTGCCAAACCTCCCCGTCGATGTGGACTCTTGGGGGAGATAAGCCTGTTATCCCCGGGGTAGCTTTTATCCGTTGAGCGATGGCCCTTCCATGCGGAACCACCGGATCACTAAGCCCGACTTTCGTCCCTGCTCGACTTGTAGGTCTCGCAGTCAAGCTCCCTTATGCCTTTGCACTCTACGAATGATTTCCAACCATTCTGAGGGAACCTTTGGGCGCCTCCGTTACACTTTAGGAGGCGACCGCCCCAGTCAAACTGCCCACCTGACACTGTCTCCCGGGTCGATAAGACCCGTAGGTTAGAATTTCAATACAGTCAGGGCGGTATCCCACCAGCGCCTCCACCGAAGCTAGCGCTCCGGTTTCAATGGCTCCCGCCTATCCTGTACAAACTGTACCAAAATTCAATATCAGGCTACAGTAAAGCTCCACGGGGTCTTTCCGTCCTGTCGCGGGTAACCTGCATCTTCACAGGTACTATAATTTCACCGAGTCTCTGGTTGAGACAGTGCCCAAATCGTTACACCTTTCGTGCGGGTCGGAACTTACCCGACAAGGAATTTCGCTACCTTAGGACCGTTATAGTTACGGCCGCCGTTTACTGGGGCTTCAGTTCAGAGCTTCGCTTACGCTAACCCCTCTCCTTAACCTTCCAGCACCGGGCAGGTGTCACCCCCTATACTTCGCCTTACGGCTTCGCAGAGAGCTGT
>NZ_CP049978.1:307500-540000 GCF_001816185.2 Bacillus sp. RZ2MS9 | reverse complement strand
TTTCTAAGCGATGACTATTGATAACGAAGCCTGTCGTTTTCGCAGCTTCCTCTTCCAGCTTTTCCAAGCCTCCATAAGGAAAATCAACAATCTTACCACATTTTTCGCAAATCACATGATAATGTTGACTTGTAACATAATCAAATCTACTTGAAGCGTCTCCATAAGTTAATTCCTTTACAAGTCCAACCTCTTTAAACACACGTAAGTTATTATAGACAGTTGCAACACTCATATTTGGAAACTTACCTTCTAATGCTTTATAAATATCATCCGCTGTTGGGTGCGTCATTGATTCCACAAGGTACTCTAAAATAGCATGACGCTGTGGAGTAATGCGTACACCCGTATTTTTCAGCATTTCTAGCGCTTCTTTTAATTCTTCTTTAACCACCGTCATGCACCCCGATTCTATACGGATTATTATTTTATAATTCTTATAAAGAGTGTACTCCTTTTCTTATAAATCGTCAATATTTCTACTATAAGTATGTAGTTTATTTTTATATTCAGGACTTGTTTTTATGTATCTTTCCCTTTTTTCTTCATATATTCCATAGAAAAAAGTGCGACATAATCGCACTTGGAATACTATCATCTGAGGAGGTATGCCCTACACTTCCACTTTATGTAAGGCAGTAAAATATGTATAGACACTTGCCTTGTTTCTGCATATTTTATCTCCAATGTAGATTTATTTTATATAAGAAAGAACATCCTCAATATGTCCTTTCACTTTCACTTTACGCCACTCTTTTACAAGTTCACCGTCTTTATTAATAAGGAATGTAGAACGCTCGATTCCCATATACTCTTTCCCAAAGTTCTTTTTTAACTTCCAAACATCGTATAACTCTGCTACTTTATGATCTTCATCTACTAAAAGTATAAATGGCAATTCATGTTTCTCAATGAATTTCAAATGTCTATTCGCTGAATCAGGACTTACTCCAAGAATAACCGTATCCTTCTCTTGAAATACTCCATACGCATCACGAAAATCACATGCTTCAGTTGTACATCCTGGCGTCATATCTTTCGGATAAAAATAGAGAACTACATTTTTACCGCGGAAATCAGCTAGGCAAACTTCTTCTCCGTTACTTCCCTCTAATGTGAATTCTGGTGCCATTTCTCCTACTGTAATCATATTTATCACTCCTACTCTTTTCCTTTACTATAACAAATGCTTCCTTATTTTTCATTGTCTATTACAGACCTCATCACAAAAGCAAAAGGGAGTGTATATCCAATTAGCGCTTCTGCGATTGCAATCCATCGCCCAATTCCAATCGGAGATATGTCACCATATCCAACAGACAATAAAGTAACTGCGCTAAAATATAAACAAACTTCGACGAGTTGAAAAGAATGAGCGTTCAAACTTTCTCCATCCTCTTTCAAAACTGCGAAACCCATTTCCTCTAATACAACGTAACTTAATCCAAATGCGATTAGTACTGTTGTATAGATTAAAAATAATGTGGCCAAATTATAGAGCGAAAAAAAACGCGTTGAATCTGAATAGGAACTCCATAATAATTGGACACTTTTCAAAATAGCGATTGCTGCAATTAATAGAATAAATCCCCATAACATGTCCTCCACCTCATTTTATATGTATGAGGTGGAGAACTGATTTATCCCTTAGAAACGAACAAGCTTCTATAATTAATTACCCGCGCCACGATACCTTTTTACCCCTTGGTTCCAGAGGGTGATTGCAATCGTAAAACAGATAATACCAACAATTGGCGTCGCAAATGCATAACTATTCCATTCTGTTTTTCTTAAAAAGTATGCTGCTGGATATACTCCAACAAACGCAAACGGTAAAACGAACGTTAAAATGAAACGAATTACACGATTATAAATATTAACAGGATAGCGCCCGTAATTACCTATGTTATACATAAGAGGCATAATTGAACTTTTCGCATCCGACCAAAAACCAAGGCTCGCCAACGTAACAAATATCCCTCCATATACAAGTGCTCCTCCTCCTACCATCAATATAAATAAGAAGAAATCATACCAGTAAAAAGATAATTGTAACTCCACAGCTGCATATCCCATTACAACAATCCCTGTAATAGCTCCAATTAAAGATTCAAGTTCCATTCTTTCTAATATAATTTGAAATAGGCTATGGATCGGTCGCGTTAATACACGATCCATCT
This sequence comes from Bacillus sp. RZ2MS9, assembly GCF_001816185.2. Classification (NCBI taxonomy): domain Bacteria; kingdom Bacillati; phylum Bacillota; class Bacilli; order Caryophanales; family Bacillaceae; genus Bacillus; species Bacillus sp. RZ2MS9. The sequence goes on along the minus strand of NZ_CP049978.1, from coordinate 537,820 downwards.
CCCCTTTAATAATGTATCGATCATTAAAATCCCATATATTAAAGAAAGCTGAAAAGATGGCAAATGGTACTAAAAAGAAACCATAAATAAAGATTACCTCTTCTCGACTCCATCCCTTCAATGCTTGTGTATGCCCAAATACAACGAGAATAAATATTAAATTAACTGCTTGAAGCGATAAATCAGAAAGTAAACCAACGATAAAATCGCCTCGATACTCCAATTTCGTTTTTATATATTGACTTGCATATTGTAAAAATAAGTTTATATATAGCATCTCATCATCCCCCTTGTACAATTAGACGTTTTCTCGCCGTTCTCCACATGAGTACAATTGGAATAATAAGTACAATCGCCCAAATCACTTGAAATACTAAAGCCTCATACAACTTACTCCCCTGTATACCTTCAGAAAAAATCATACTTGGAATATAACTAATAGCCTGAAACGGTAAAAACATCATTGCTTTTTGGGCCCATAACGGATAAAAACTAATTGGTAATAATAGACCTGAAAATAAATCAATAACAACGCGTTTTGCATACATAATTCCACTATTATTAAATAGGAAAAACGTAAGCATTCCCGTCATTAAATTAATTTGTGTATTAATAATAAAGCTAAATATTAAAGATAAGAAGAAATATAACCAAGTTTGAAAATTCGTTGTAATTTGCAACGAAAATAATAACGTAACGATAACCATGCCTGGCATGGAAAAGAAGACAAAACGGAATATTCCCTCGCCAAGACCTTGCATAACTTTCATTCCCAAATAGTTATACGGACGAATTAATTCTACAGCCACACGTCCTTCTTGAATCTCCATCGCAATTTCCCTATCTATATTATTAAAATAGAAGGCACGTGCCATCCACGCGATTGCGATATACGTGGTCATTTGCGAAATAGATAAACTTTCAATATTCTCTTTTCCGCTATAAATTGCTTGCCATAAAAAATAGTAAGCACCGATATTAATCGTATAAATTAAAATCCCGCTATAGTAATTTGTACGATACGCAAGCATCATTAAAAAGCGAATTCGAATCATTTCAATATACTTACCCATGCGTAATACCTTCTTCATAAATGTTACGAATAATTTCCTCTGTAGACACTTCGTTAATTTTTAAATCTTTAATTTGAAATGCTTGTACTACTTTAGAAATAAGCATTGAAATAATAACTTCTTCATTCGGAATTTTTGCAACCCATGCATTTTCCTCTTTCGCTTTCGACCAAACGACATGATTATCTGGCATAACCATTGATAAAGCCTGATAGGAAACTGGTGCAACAAACTGAAAGTGAATTTCCTTCTCTGCTCCCCACTGCGTACGAAGATTACTTAAAGAACCGTCATACATAATATTCCCTTCATCCAGCATGATAACGCGCTCACATAAAGCTTCAATATCAGTAATATCGTGTGTTGTTAATAAAATTGTTGTTTTATAACGTTCATTCATTTCTTTTAAAAATTCACGTATTTTCAATTTCACAAGTACATCTAACCCAATTGTTGGCTCATCTAAAAATAATAACGGTGGATTATGAATTAAGGCTGCCGCTAATTCACAACGCATTCTTTGACCAAGAGATAATTTTCGAACTGGTTTATCTAATAAAGGCCCTATATCTAACGTTTCAATTACGTGCTCCATATGCTCCTTATACTGAGCGTCTGATACACCGTATACTTTCTTTAATAAACGAAACGATTCTTGTACTGCAATATCCCACCAAAGTTGCGAACGCTGTCCAAAAACAACACCAATTGTTCTTACAAATTCTTCTCTTTGTTTATGTGGGTTCATTCCATTTACTGTGATTTGCCCTGATGTCGGAGTTAAAATCCCCGTAAGCATTTTAATTGTTGTTGATTTACCAGCACCGTTCTCACCAATATAACCAACCATTTCACCTTGCTTTACAGTAAAAGATACATCGTTTACTGCTGGTACTATTTTATAATTACGATTTAATAAATCGCGAAATGCACCCTTTAAGCCCGGACGACTTGAATAGGCTGTAAACTCTTTACGTAACCCTTGTACCTCAATTACCGATTTCATAATCGGACCCCCCTCCTAAATGTCACAACGAATAGTTTACCCAACTGCCTTCGCTATCACAAACAATACGTCTTTTCGAAAAACATGTTAGAATAATACATAGATTTTTGTAAGGAGATGAATTGTAGTGAAATTCACAAAGTCAGAAGCATTACATAAAGAAGCTTTAGAGCATATCGTTGGCGGTGTTAATAGTCCTTCTCGTTCTTTTAAAGCAGTTGGCGGCGGCGCTCCTGTTGCTATGGAACGTGGGAAAGGCGCTTATTTCTGGGATGTAGACGGAAATAAATATATCGATTATTTAGCAGCATACGGTCCTATTATTACTGGACATGCTCATCCGCATATAACAAAAGCAATTACAACAGCTGCTGAAAATGGGGTACTTTATGGAACACCAACAGCGCTAGAGGTAAAATTCGCAAAAATGTTAAAAGAAGCAATGCCTGCATTAGATAAAGTCCGTTTCGTAAACTCTGGTACAGAAGCAGTGATGACAACGATTCGTGTTGCTCGTGCTTATACAGGTCGCACAAAAATTATGAAATTCGCTGGTTGTTACCACGGTCATTCTGATTTAGTACTTGTGGCAGCTGGATCTGGTCCTTCTACTTTAGGAACTCCTGACTCAGCTGGCGTACCACAAAGTATTGCACAAGAAGTTATTACCGTTCCATTTAATAATGTCGAAACTTTAAAAGAGGCTTTAGATAAATGGGGTCATGAAGTAGCAGCTATCCTTGTAGAACCGATCGTTGGAAACTTCGGTATTGTAGAGCCTAAACCAGGATTCCTTGAAAAAGTGAATGAACTTGTTCACGAAGCTGGCGCATTAGTAATTTATGATGAAGTTATTACTGCTTTCCGCTTTATGTACGGTGGTGCTCAAGACTTACTTGGTGTGACACCTGACTTAACAGCGCTTGGTAAAGTTATTGGCGGCGGCTTACCAATCGGTGCTTACGGTGGTAAGAAAGAAATTATGGAACAAGTTGCTCCGCTTGGACCTGCATACCAAGCTGGTACAATGGCAGGAAACCCTGCTTCTATGGCATCAGGTATCGCTTGTCTAGAAGTGCTTCAACAAGAAGGGCTTTATGAGAGATTAGATGAACTTGGTGCAATGCTTGAAAAAGGAATTTTAGAGCAAGCAGCGAAACATAATATCGATATTACATTAAACCGTCTAAAAGGTGCTTTAACTGTATACTTCACAACAAATACAATTGAAGATTACGATGCCGCACAAGATACAGACGGTGAAATGTTCGGTAAATTCTTCAAGCTTATGCTTCAAGAAGGAGTTAACTTAGCACCTTCTAAATACGAGGCATGGTTCTTAACTACAGAACATACAAAAGAAGATATTGAATATACAATCGAAGCTGTCGGCAGAGCATTTGCTGCCCTAGCAGACAATAAATAATCCCGTCATTAAAAGGAAAAAAGAAAGCTCACCTTTCTTTTTTCCTTTTTTCTATTTCATAAATTCCGTATTAATAGTATAATTATTCATAATTATCTGTTTTATATTCTTTTACAGCATTACTATCTCTGTGTACAAGGTGATTCGCACCTTAAATAGTAAGATTATTCTAACTTTTACAAGAGGGGGGATTGACGGATGCTCAATAAAAAAAATACATGGACACCGTCTTTATTTCGAGATTATAGAAATGCAGAACATGATGCGTGTGGAATCGTTTCCGTTATGGAGAAACGAAAAATTGCTACAAAAGAAAACATTGACCTTTGCATACAATCACTCGTCAAAATGAATCATAGAGCTGGTTTCATTAATGGTGAGGGCGATGGCATCGGCATTCACATTGATATACCAAAAACGCTTTGGAATGAAAAACTAAAAAGTAGCGGATATAATCCAACGATTGTGGATCATCCCCACTTTATCGTTGGACATTTTTTTCTAAATAAAAAAGAAGACATTACTGCCTTAAAAGATTATATTCGTACGCAATTAAACAACAAAAACTTTACTATCATTTTCGAAAGTGATGATGTAACAAACTCAGATGCACTCGGTCCACTTGGTAAACAAGAAGAACCTTTATTTTGGCAAGTTGCCCTTATCGCAGAAAACGAAATTACAAATATTGAGCAAACATTATTTTCTGTCACAATAAAAATAGAGGAAAACGAAGCAATTCATGTTGCTTCATTAAGTCGTAATCATGTTGTATATAAAGTTCTAGGTGCTGGTGATACGCTTGTTGCCTACTATAATGATTTACAACATCCGCTTATCGCTTCAACTATGACATTAGGACATAACCGCTACTCTACTAATACATTATCTAATTTTTTTCGTGTACAACCATTTAGCATTCTCGGACATAATGGTGAAATTAACACAATTGCGAAATTACGCGATCAAGCTGAAATGATTGATGTACCACTTACTGCAGGAGGCAGTGACTCTCAAGATTTAAACCGCACCTTAGAAACCCTACTTGTTCAATACAACTACAGCTTATTTGAAGCAATGGAAATTCTATTCCCACCAATTATTAATGAAATTAAACTTTATGAAACACCTTTACAAGATTTATATACGTATATACGTGAAGCATGGGGACATTTTGCCCAAGGACCAGCTGGCATCATTTCCCGTTTTAAAGATGAAGCTGTTTTCAGCGTTGATTCCCTTGGATTACGCCCAGTATGGAAAGTAGAGACAGAGAGCTCTTATATTTTCTCTTCTGAACCTGGAGTTGTATCACCAACTAAATATGTAGCAGAACCAAAACCACTCGCTCCTGGAGAAAAAGTCGGATTAAAATGGAATGAACAAGATGAACTTGTTCTTTATGAATATGACAAATATCAAATCCAAGTATATAACCGTTTTAAAAAGCGAATTGATACTACCAATTACCATTTAAATTTATCTATCCCTGAAACAAAAAAAATCCAAGGGCTATGTGATTCTGTTCAAGTTGAAACGAAACAATACGTCGCTTTCGGATGGGACCGAGAACATATTCAACTCCTTGAACAGATGGCAACAAAAGGCGTTGAGCCAATACGCTCACTTGGGCATGACTCACCACTTGCCGCACTTGATACTGATAGACGAAATATCGCTGACTTCATTAAAGAAAGTGTAGCTGTTGTTACAAACCCTGCAATTGACCGTGACCGTGAAATTGAACACTTCTCTACACGTACTGTACTTGGAGAGCGTCCAAGTTTATTAAGTGGCGCAAAACGGCCATTTGTAGTTGAAATGCTTTCACCAATTATTTTAGAAGGCAGCGTGGCACAACCTATTGCAGAGGAATTACACACAATTACGTACGAACAACTCATAGAGCTATTTAAAACTCATAACTCTATCGCCACAATCTCTGCTACATTCAGCTCGTCAGAAACTCTACAATGTGCATTAAGCCGCATTAGTTCTGAAGCGATAGCTGCTGTTAACAATGGTGCTTCCCTACTAGTATTAGATGACGCAAAAGCCCATCTAAATGAAAGATTGTGGATTGATCCACATTTAGTTACTGCTAAAGTACATCAAGCATTAAGTGAAAATAAATTACGCCGCAATTGTTCTCTCGTTATACGTTCTGGTGCCCTTCGCTCCTTACATGACATTGTCACGCTATATGGATTAGGAGCAGATAGTATTAATCCATATTTATTATTCGCGACTGTAAATGATGGAACAAAAACACCAATTACGAATCTGTATAATGCACTTAATAAAGGATTAGAAAAAGTCATTTCAACAATTGGAATTCATGAGTTACGTGGTTACGGACGTCTCTATTCATCTATTGGGTTACATGAAGAAATCGCAAATATATTACAGATTACAAATTTCTTCGGTTCAAATGATTTAGCTTTTTCACTTGAATCACTTGCTGAAGATGCAAAAATGCGAGCGGATGATTATAACAATCCTAAAATTAGAATGCGAAAATCATTTCATATATTCCCGCGAATTTGGAAAGCAATCGGCGATGTTGCAAAAGGAAATTCTTATGATGATTACCGTGACAAGTTAAGTGAACTAGAAGAGAATAATCCCACCGCAATCAGACACCTTGTTCAAACGAAACAAACAAAACATGTCGTTCCAACTGAAGAAGTATCTATCGGCATTAAAAACCATGATTTTCCATTTATTATTAGTTCTATGTCATTTGGTTCTCAAAACGAAATTGCCTTTCGCGCATATGCAGAAGCGGCCGATCAGCTAAATATGATTAGCTTGAACGGTGAAGGCGGCGAAATTAAAGATATGATTGGAAAATATCCACATACACGTGGACAACAAGTGGCATCTGGGCGATTTGGAGTAAATGCCGAACTACTAAACTCATCGAACTTAATTGAAATCAAAATTGGTCAAGGCGCAAAGCCTGGGGAAGGTGGGCATTTACCTGGTTCAAAAGTAACAGCCAAAATCGCTGAAGCACGTAATGCGACAATTGGCTCAGATTTAATTTCACCTTCTAATAACCATGATATTTATTCAATTGAAGATTTAGCTCAAATGATTACGGAAATTAAAACAGCTAATCAACTTGCCAAAGTAGCCGTGAAAGTCCCTGTCGTTCCTAATATCGGAACAATTGCTGTCGGTATCGCCAAAGCTGGTGCTGATTTTATTAACATTAGCGGATTCGATGGCGGAACAGGTGCTGCACGTATTCACGCCTTGCAACATGTAGGTCTTCCTGTAGAAATTGGTGTTAAAGCCGCTCACAACGCTTTATTAGAAGCGAGCATGAGACATAAAGTAGAGATTTGGGCAGATGGTGGTATTCGAAGTGTAAATGATGCCTTGAAAATCATGCTTCTCGGAGCAAACCGTATTGGATTTGGCACACTATCAATGATTGCAATCGGCTGCACTACTTGCCGTGGGTGTCATCTAGATACTTGCCATGTCGGAATTGCAACACAAATCGAGTCTGAAGCACAAGCAAAGGAACATGGGTTACGCCGCTTCGTCCCACGCGAATTAGAAAGCGCAGTTACTGGCCTGCTAAATTTATTCACCTCTTTCGGTATAGAACTAAAACGATTAACAGGACAGCTTGGGTATACAAATTTACAAGCAATTGTTGGGCGTTCTGATTTATTAGAGCAAGTTCGAGGCGAAAATTTATTAAACTTACGTAATTTATTACAAATAATAGAACATCCATCTGTTACAACAACAGATGGTGTACCAGAAAAACAATTTAAGACAGTTCATTCCGCTGACTCAAAAGAATTAGTAGGCGTTGGTGTAGAGCAACGCGTTATGGGTGGTCTAGAATCATGTTATCGCGTTCGCAGTAAACTATATGAAGCTACTCAACTTGAACCACTTACATTAAAGTATACGAATGGTTCTATTCCCGGAAATGGGTTAGGCGCTTACAATAGTGAAAATTTATTTATACACGTAAATGGGGGCGCACAAGATGGCATTGGTAAAACTTCCTTTGGTGGTGGGATTTATATAACGAAATCAAAAGGAAAAGACGGAGTATATTATAACGGTTCTGTCGGAAAAGGATTTGGATATGGTGCACAAAAAGGGGCACTATACGTGCAAGGGAACGCTGATGCTCGCGCTGGCATTCGCCTTTCTGGGGCAGACATGATAATTGGAGGTAGAATAACAAAACCACTCCGTGAAAAAGAGCAAGGAAATATAGGGGCATACTCCAATATTAAAGGTTTTGCTTTTGAATATATGACAAATGGGCGAGCGCTTGTTTTAGGTGACCCTGGTCCATGGATTTGCGCTGGCATGACTGGCGGTGTTGTTTATTTGCGTCATGATTCAAACTTAGGCCTAACAGAACAGGCCTTAAAAAGAAGAATTGCAAAAGGGGCAAATGTTACATTACAACCAATTAGTAAAAATGGTTTGAAAGATGTAACTGAATTATTGCTAGACTATATTCGTGTACTAAACGAACATGAGCAATATGAGGAAGTTGCTTTATTAACAGCATTATTAGATGATATACAGAACCAGTTTTTTGAGATTATCCCGAAAAAAGAACAGGCAGACCCATCTATCTCAACAGAGTAAAATGAGTAATTTTCATTATTAAGAAAAAATTGACGAAGTACGCTTCTCATAGTAATCTATAGTAACAATTTGAGACCTGCTGAAATTCAGCAGGTTTTTTTACTAAAAACTGATGTTTAAAAGGAATTAGGAAAAATTATAAAGTGAAACTTTAATTAGCCTACACCAATCGAGCGTTTACCGGCATCTAGCTTCTAATTTTTGAGGCAGGAATCTTACTACTCACAATTAGCGGGATAAAATGAACACTAATTTCTTTTAACGTCACTAAAATATCACTTGCTAACATATTGTAATGAATGTATAGTATCATGTTGTACATTCATTATGACAAGAGAAAGGATCTTATTAAGGGTATGAAACTTGGTGCTCGCATTTTAAAAACGGGTATTGCCATCACGTTAGCTTTATTTGCTTGTATTTTACTTCAATTACCGAGTCCGGTATTTGCGGGAATTTCAGCTATCTTTGCTGTTCAACCGTCTGTATACCGTTCTTATTTAACAGCACTTGAACAAATTCAAGCAAATGTAATTGGTGCGATATTTGCTATCGCATTTGCTACTGCTTTTGGACATAATCCTTTTATTATTGGATTAACATGTATATTAGTAATTGCTCTTACATTACAATTACGATTAGAAAACACAATATCAATTGCTTTAGTAACAGTTATCGCCATTATGGAGTATCAAGGCGAAGATTTCTTTAGTTTTGCCTTACTTCGATTTGCGACGATTATGATTGGTATTATTGCGGCTTCACTTGTAAATTTAGTATTTATGCCGCCAAAATATGAAACAAAACTTTATCATCGTATCGTTGATAATACAGAAGAAATTGTAAAATGGATTCGAATGAATAGCAGGCAGGCTTCTGATTTTACAACGCTAAAAACTGATATTGATCGTATGAAAGAAAAAATGATTAAACTAAATCATTACTATTTGCTGTATAAAGAAGAAAGAAGCTATACGAAAAAAGTAAAGTTCGCAAAAATTCGTAAGCTCGTTTTATTCAGACAAATGTTAGCGACAACAAGCCGTGCTTTAAGTACGTTAAAATCATTACACCGTACTGAAAATGAACTGCGCTATATGCCGGAAGAATTTCAGGAATCTATCCAAAATGAACTTGACTCATTAACGCATTATCATGAACAAGTTTTATTAAAATTTATTGGTAAAGCAAAAAAACAACAATCAGTTGAAATGCTTGATGAAGTTGAAACAGGTAAACAAGAATTAATTGATATCTTTATGGAATATCAAAATAAGGACGATGAAGAAGCATATAAAACATGGTTACATCTCTTCCCTCTTATTTCTTCCATCATTAACTATAGCGAAGAAGTAGAGCATTTAGATTTGCTTGTAGATAGCTTCTACACATATCATAAACCAGAAAAAGAACTCCAAATCGATGATAAAAAAGAAGACGAATAAAAAAACAGCTCCTTTTATGGTAAAGGAGCTGTTTCTGTTATATGTTGAAGTTGATATAAATTGTAATAAAATCCTCTTTTTCGCATTAACTCTTCATGAGAACCAGTCTCTTTAATCTCACCGTCTTCAATGTAAATAATCGTATCAACATGCGTAATCGTCGCTAATCGATGTGCGATTATAATCGTTGTCCGGTCAGCAGCTAACGTCTGAAGCGCCTCTTGAATATACCTTTCATTTTCTAAATCTAATGCTGAAGTTGCTTCATCTAATATAAGTACCGACGGACTCTTTAGAAACACTCGTGCAATTGCCACGCGTTGTCTTTGCCCGCCTGATAGCTTCACACCACGTTCTCCAACGACAGTATTATAACCATCTGGTAAGTCTATAATAAAATCATGAATTTGTGCAGCTTTGGCAGCTGCAATCACTTCTTTCTCTGTAGCTTTCGGATTCCCATATAAAATATTAGCTCCAATTGTATCGCTAAACAATAAATTATCCTGCAGTACAATTCCAATATGACTACGCAAATTTCTCATATTGTACTTTCTTACATCTATGCCATCTACATAAACCGCGCCTTCAGAAACATCATAGAAACGCGGGATCAAACTAGCAAGAGATGACTTTCCCCCCCCACTCGCTCCTACAAGCGCTACTTTCTCTCCAGGCTGCATAGTTAATGACAAATTGTGTAATATCTCTTTTTCATCTGCATTATAACGAAAAGAAACATTGTCAAATACAATTTCTCCATTTAATTTTTTCGTTTGTACCGCATTTGGTACATTAACAATATCGTATTTTTCATCTAACAGTTCAAACACACGGTCCATCGATGCAAAAGATTGTGTTAATGTTGTGGATGAATTAACAAGGCGGCGAAGCGGACTATATAAACTATCCATATATCCAACAAAAGCTACCATCGTTCCTAGCGTTAACTGCCCTTGAATTACTTCATGTGCTGCAAAACCAATCACAAGTAACGGACCTAAATCGGTTAACGTATTTACTGCCGAAAATGTTCTTGCCGTCCAACTTGTATGGGTTAATGCTTTCGTTAAAAATTCATTATTTCTTTTTTCAAACTGCTTCCCCTCATACTCTTCTAACGCAAAGCTACGTGTCACTTGCATTCCTTGAATACGTTCATGCAAATACCCTTGCATCGTCGCTAACGCTTGTGAACGCTCTTTCGTCAATTTCCGAAGACGTCCGAAAAAATATTTCACTGCAATTACATAAATAGGTAAAATCAATAACGCAACAAATGTTAATTTTATATTCATAGAAAACATAACAATGATAGCAATAGCAATTGTTGCAGTATCTAACCAGACGTTCATCAAACCAGTAATTACAAAATCCTTCGTTTGTTCTACATCATGGATGACACGCGAAATAATCTCCCCTGTTTTTGTATTGGAGTAATAACGTAAACTTAACTTTTGTAAGTGACCGAAAATATGCTTCCGCAAATCATATAGTATTGTATTTGCGATACGTTGGGCGAAATATTGACGATAATATTCAATCGGTGGTCTTAATACCGCAAAAATAAAAAAAGCAATTCCAATCGCTGTTATTAATTGAGATGTTTTATCTTGAAGTGAGCCTGCGCCTTGAATTACATCATCGATAATATACTTTAATAACCACGGCATAATAAGTGGGATACCGAACTTAACTAGTCCAATAATAATTGTAATAGCAATAAGCCATCGATATGGTTTAACAAATTGTAAATATCTTTTTATGCCTTGCACATAATCCCCCCTCTAATAGGACAAACCTGCCGGGAAGCCCCCTGCAGGTTTGTTTTAATTTCTGTACATTAAATATCGTTCATACCACATATCTACGAAATCTGGTGCAAATGGACCTTTTCTTTGATGAATCCACTGTGTTAAATGTGCTACATTTCGTTTTAAAATTGTATCAATAACAGGTGGATACTGCATAATTTGACTATGTTTTTCATACTCATCTTCATCTAGAAGCGTATATGTCATATCTGGATATACTTTAATATCTAAATCATAATCAATATACTTTAATGCTTCAGGATCATACGCAAAAGGTGAGCTTAAATTACAATAATAATATACGCCATCTTCCCTAAGCATCCCAATCACATTAAACCAATAGTTGGCATGAAAATAACAAATTGCTGGTTCACGAGTAATCCATGTTCGGCCATCCGATTCTGTAACTACTGTACGATCATTCGCTCCGATTACAAGACTCTGTGTCCCTTTTAAAATTGTTGTTTCTTCCCACATTCTATGAATGGAGCCATTATGTTTATAACTATGTATTTGTACTTTTTCTCCTTCTTTGGGAAATCCCATATATGCTCCCTTCTTTCAACTGCAAATGCCCTTTGAACGGCATTCACTTTTTTTCTATTATAACTTTTTTGTCGAAATTTTAAAACTAAAGGGATAAGACTCTATTTTTCAAATTGAATATGCAGGAGGTTTATCGTTGAATACTATGCCCCAACTCTTCTTAAGAGATAGGGATTGTACTGCATTATTTATAAGCGAGGACATGTAATAGAAAAAGCCCTTCTCTATTTCCATACAAAGAAGGACTTTTCACCTGAAGATAACAATATATCTTACCCTAAATTTGAAATCATTTTTTCAGTTGCAAAAGATTGAATTACACTATTCGTTTGTTCTTCAAATTTCTCATGTAACATCTTCAACGCTACTTCTGTTCTATATATTTCCTGACGGATAAAATGCAGTTCTTTTTTATCGCACGTATCTTTTTCATTCATTTCGATTTGTTGATACTTCTCTAGATGTGCTTGTAACTTTAACAACTCATCCATCGTTTCTAATTGCTCCCCTACCAACTTATCAAAATCGTTCATTACTTACCCCCTTTTGGACTTATTCATCAGTTATTATTCCTAATTACATAATTCTAATTGTTAACTTCCTTCTCCTTTGACTACATTTGTTGACTTATTAGAAGTTATGTCGTTCGCTTTCTTTTCATTACAACGATCCACGCAAAAAGAAAACACTTCTCCCGAATTAGAGAAGTGTTTTTCTTTCATTACTGATTTGAGCTAGAAGATTGTGATTGTTTTGCAGCTGACTTAGCATTTTGTTTTTTCACAGAATGCACGTCTGTTTCAGTTGCAAATTCTGTACCATAACTAGCGTTTGCACTTTGTGCACCAGAAGCTTGTGCTTTCTTTGCTTCTGATTGTGCGTTTGCTTGTTTTACAGCTTGTACATCTGTTTCAGTTGAAAACTCTGTACCATAACTAGCATTTGTACTTTGAATGCTAGCACCAGAAGTTGCTTTGTTATAACCTTGTTGTTTTTTACTCATCTTTCTCACCTCCACAATCAATAATGTAACCAATTCACTTAGAAGCTATCCGTAATTTTCTTTTTTAAAATTTCCGCATATAACTTTTGTTACTCATTCAAACTATAGAAAATGGAGGTGTAAATATGTATATAGGACGCGATATGACTGAACTAACGATGATTTCAAAAAATGAATGGAAAGAAGATGAATTAGCTTATTTTCATCACTCACTACAACAGGTTCTGCCTTATTTAAATGTAGAAGGGCAAAGTATTTACAAAGAAATTGTAGTAGAAATCGAATCAAGAGGCGGCTTACAAGAAGGTGAAGCTAGTTGGACTCATGGGACAAAAATTTCTTACGATTAAAAAAGTGTTCCCTAGATTGGGAACACTTTTTTTGTTTATTGCATTGTAATTTTCTCCACACAATTTTCATAAATAGTACGGTGTGATTTTGAGAAAGGTAATTGCTCAAATACCTCTTTTGATACAAATTTTAATGTATCTGTATCAACAATATTACCGGTTATTTTTCCGTAAAATACAAATATATCCCAAGTACGATGTGTAAACGTATGTTGTACATTCATTGCGTATTCATCAATAGAAACCTCGAGCTCAAATTTTTCTTTCATATAATCTATAAGCTGTTCCTTCTGATTTCGAATACCTTCTCCAAGTTCCACATTCGGAAACTCCCACATGTTAGCTAACAAACCTGTACTTGGACGTTTATTAATAACGTAACGACCGTCTTCAGTTTGAAGTACACCTGCAACAATAGGTACCATTTTAGGAGCTTTCGCTTTACTTTTTACTGGTAATTCTTTTTGAACACCTTCAGCATATCCTCTGCAATGTTCACGTACAGGACAAAGTAAGCATGCTGGATTTTTCGGAATACAAATTAGTGCACCTAATTCCATCAATCCCTGATTAAAATAAGATGGGTTTTCTACTGAAATAATTTCACGCACAATCTCTTCAAAAACTTTTCGAGTCTTTGGTTTTGCAATATCATCCCATACTGATAAAATACGAGATAATACACGCATAACATTTCCATCAACTGCCGGCTCTGGTATACCATATGCGATACTTAAAATAGCACCTTTTGTATATGGTCCCACTCCTTTTAACTTTTCAATTTTCTTTACATCACTTGGTACAACTCCGCCGTATACTTCTTTTACCTCTTTTACTGCCGCATGTAAATTACGTGCTCTAGAATAATATCCTAAACCTTCCCATGCTTTTAATACTTCTTCATCATCTGCGTTCGCTAACGCTTCAAGTGTAGGAAACTTCCCCATAAAATTTGCGTAATATGGTTTTACAGCTTCTACTCTTGTTTGCTGTAACATAATTTCAGAAACCCAAACGCGGTATGGATCTTTATTCTTTCTCCATGGTAAGTCGCGCTGTTCTTCTTCAAACCAACCAATTAAATCATTTTGAAACTGCTCTATATTAAAATTGTTTAGTATTTCAAGTGTCAAACTTGATCCCCCTCATTTTTTTGCATATAAGTACTATTATAAAGATTTTAGGAAAAAATTTAAGTAAGATGATACAGGAAATAGAAGGCAAAGGACTTGAGGTATCGAATAAAAAGAGTTACATTAATAAAAAACGGAGGTGGATTTCTATGGACACAGCCACTCACCTTGTTATGGGTATCACTTTAGGTAGCTTAGCAACATTAGATCCAGCCATAGCACAAAGTGATATTGGCCCCCAAGCTGTTATGCTTGCTACAATTGCTGGTTCCAACATTCCTGACATTGACACAGTTTTAAAATTGCGTAATAACGCTAAATATATAAGAAATCATCGTGGAATTACTCATTCTATTCCTGCGGTAATTCTTTGGTCATTCCTTATAAGTGGCATCTCTTTCGCCTTCTTTTCAGACGCTCCATATCTTCATCTACTGCTTTGGTCATTTATTGCTGTCTTCCTTCACGTCTTTGTAGATATTTTCAATGCCTATGGTACACAAGCATTACGGCCTTTCACAAAAAAATGGGTCGCACTCGGCGTGATTAATACATTCGACACCGTAATTTTCTTTATCCATATACTTGCAATTGCTTGCATGCTCGTCGGTTCTCATAAGGGATATACAGCTTTAGCGGCATATATATTAATGATTGTTTACTATATCGGACGGATTATGATGCACAGAAATATAAGAAGCGTTGTACACAAACGTTTCAAAAATGTCGAAAAGATTATCATTTCTCCTTCTTACCGATTTTACCATTACCATTTAGCAATCGTTACGGCTGATTATTACTACGTTGCGAGATGGCACCGTGGTAACATCATGATATATGATAAGTTCGATCGGGTACCGTTCCCAGACAATAATATTATGCGAGCAGCTAAACAAGATGAAAACATCTCGGCCTTTCTATCTTTCTCTCCTGTATATCGCTGGGATATTTTTGATCATGACCATTATTATGAAGTACGATTCATTGATTTACGATATCGAAGTAAAGATTATTATCCATTTGTTGCAATCGTTCAGCTCGACCACAATTTAAATATTATTAGTTCCTATACAGGATGGATCTTTAGTGAAGAAAAGCTTCGAAAAAAACTGGAATTACTTCCACATTAAAAAAAAGCGACTTAAGTCGCTTTTTTTAATGTTTCAAATGATCTTCTTGATTAATTAAATGACTATACTTCGGATTATTTGTACGCATTTCATGAAGGCGTACACCATGATTATTAATCCATGATCGTACCACTTGTTCCGTCATTTCATCGCCTTGATAACGACCTGATTTTGCATAAGTTGTTTGAAAATCTTCCCATAGTAACTCAACCCACGCACGAGCTTGTGCGTAAGAAAGCTTGTCATTCTTGTCTAATAATTCTTTCGTTAATGTTTCATAAATATCATTCATATTATAATCTCCTTTTACCTATTTATCCCTTCATTTCTAAAGGATAGTTTCTTCAATTTTGCACATTCTATAATTGATACTTCTTAAAGAGGTATCAACCGATAATGAGGAGGGCGTTCGTAATGGGTAAACAAGCCGAATTTTGGTCTGAGTCAAAAAACAACAGCAAAATCGACGGTCAACCGAAAGCGAAATCACGCTTCGCTTCGAAACGACCTAACGGCACAATTAACACGCACCCACAAGAACGTATGCGTGCTGCAAATCAGCAGGAAGAGTAATACAAATTAAATTAACTTCCTACACGAGGTGATAAAGATGAGCTACCGTGATCGCTTAGATAGTCGTTCTGAATTATTTAACCATACGTGGACTCGTCCAAAACATGCGAAAGCGCAAGTTAACGGACAGACGCAACAAACCCAGTCTCTCATTATATTGGCAAATGAATGTAAAAAACGCCAATTTTAGAATCTCCTATCTCCTTTAACGCCTACCAAAGATGAAAACCAGAGAGATATGCTCTCTGGTTTTTATTTTTCTTGCAATAAGGAAATTGGTATGCCAATCTCTTCATTATCATTTTGCTTATATCCCCAAGCAAATACCCCATTGAAATACGTAATTTTAAATAATACACCAGGTTCTTCTACTAATTCATATGTTTCACCAATACGGAATTTGTTTATATCCGTCATATAAGCACGAGCCATTGCCATTTTTCTCATTAATACATCAAATTCATTGACAATCCCAAGCTGCTCAGCTTTTACTGCTTGCTCCTTCAAAGCGCCAATTTCTTCCCTTAGCTCATGCGGTGTCATTTCACTGTAGCGTTTTGGCATATTCATCTTATTCTCCTCATTCCTCTTCGCGTTTCATTTGCAAAAATATCTCGATTTCATCAATAGAGAATCCTTTTCGATATAACGCTTGTTTCATCTTGTTTTCAAATGTCCATCCATCATGCTTCTTATATTTCTCATAATATTTATTCCCATGATAGTGTAACGCTTCTTGTTGCTTTTCGTCATCTTTTTCGTCTTTCAATTCTTCCAAACAAATTTGAATTACTTCTCTAGAATATCCTTTTCGAACAAGCATCTCATCTAACTTTAGTTTCATTTGTAAAAAAGAATGTTTTTGATAAGATTTTTTCTTCTTCTCTATGAGAAACAAGGCATTCTCAATTTGCTTTTCCTTCGGATATTCTTGTAAACTATGTGTAATAATTAAATCCTGAACACCTTTATTTAATAACTCTCTTTTAATAACAGTTGGACCTTTTCGATTCACATTACTTTGCGTTCGCGTATATAAAACAGCATACTCTTTATCATTAATATATCGGTCATGTAATAATTTCGAAACGACTTCAGAGATGATGGCCTGTCCCACTTCTTTTTTTCGTAAAAAATCTTCTATTTCTTGTTTTGTTCTCATTTGATAGGATAAATAGGAGATTGCTTGTAAATATGCTTTTTGCACTTCTTCATTGTACAAAATATTTCCTAACTCGATTTCATCAATTTCTAAGCCTTTTTGTAATCCATGTTTTATTAAGATTACTTGATCCACACTAAATCCGTACTCTTCGCCTTGACCTTTATCAATATAAATATTAAATCGTTCTTTCGATCGTTTTTGTACTTCTATTTTTGTAATGACAGCCATACTCTCACCTCTCTATTATTTTAACATAGTCGAGGAACATTTTTTCTTTTCAAGAATATATATAATGAGGAGGAAATACTTGTGAAAATCGCAATTTCTGGTGGTACAGGCTTTATCGGCAAATCCCTTTCTACTTTTTTTATTCAAAAAGGATATACTGTTTACATTCTCACACGAAAAAAAACTACTGAAACTTCCGATCCTAACCTTCAGTATGTTCAATGGACACCAGATTTACAAACCTTCCCCCTCTCTTCTATTGATGTAGTTATTAATCTAGCCGGAGAGTCTATTAATAGTAGATGGACAAAGCAACAAAAGAAAGCCATTTTAAACAGTAGAATTCAAACAACAAAAGGACTCATTAAACAATTGCAGGGACTCCATACAAAGCCACACACATTTATTAACGCAAGTGCTATTGGATACTATGGAACGTCTGAAATAGAGTCTTTTACAGAACAGCATGAGACTCCTGGAAATGACTTTTTAGCAAATACAGTATATTCATGGGAACAAGAAGCATCTAAAGCACGTTCTCTCGGAATACGAACAATCTACGCAAGATTTGGAGTTGTATTAGGTGCAAATGAAGGAGCTCTTCCAAAAATGCTACTTCCCTATCAATTCTATATCGGCGGCACCATTGGTTCTGGGAAGCAATGGTTATCATGGATTCATATAGACGATGTCGTTCGTATGATGGATTTCATTATACACAAAAAAGAAATTGATGGTCCTCTTAATATGACAGCACCAACACCTATAAGAATGAAGGAATTTGGAGAAACCATTGCAACTATAATGAAAAAGCCTCATTGGTTGCCTGTACCTTCTTTTATCATTCAAACTTTATTAGGTGAAATGAGCATACTTGTACTAGAAGGGCAACGTGTATTACCCATTAAAGCAATTGAACATGGATACCAATACACATTTCCAGAAATAGACCATGCATTACAAAATATACTTTCGCATACAATGTAGTACTTCTAAAACACAATTTTACATGGGCTCTTTCAAAACTTTCATTTTCTAGGATCCGAAGCATTACCATACAAATAACCTTTCAGTTACTTTCCCTTAACTTCCATTAGCATTATAAAGTAACAGAAATGAGGTACCTATGAAAATATTGCTCAAACAAGCCATTGTATACCCTATTACATCTCAAAAGTTTCAAGGAGATGTACTCGTTACAGGAGAGCGAATTACCGAGGTCAAACCTTTTATTCCACCTACTCAAGATATGACCGTTATAGATGCACGAGCACTCCATCTCTTACCTGGCTTTATTGATGTCCATACTCACCTTGGTCTCTATGATGAAGGTACTGGTTGGGCTGGAAATGATGCCAATGAAACATCTGAAGTTTCAACACCACATATTCGTTCTTTAGATGGAATCCATCCTTTAGATATTGCCTTTCAAGACGCTGTACAAAACGGAATTACAACCGTTCACGTTATGCCTGGCAGTCAAAATATTATCGGGGGTACTACTTGTGTAATAAAAACAGCTGGAACTTGTATTGATCATATGATTATTCAAGAACCTGCTGGTTTAAAGATTGCCTTTGGAGAAAATCCTAAAAAAGTCCATAGTAATGGAACAAAAGAATCCATTACACGTATGGGGATTATGGGGTTACTTCGGGAATCATTCTATGAAGCACAACACTACGGGCACGAAGCTGATTTTCGAATGCTTCCTATTTTAAAAGCATTACGTCGTGAAATACCCGTACGTATCCACGCTCACCGAGCAGATGATATTAGTTCTGCTCTACGCTTTGCAACAGAATTCAATCTCGATTTACGTATTGAACATTGCACAGAAGGACACTTTATTGTTGAAGAACTTTCAAAACACAATTTGAAGGTTTCAGTTGGTCCCACTCTGACACGCCGTTCTAAAATCGAACTAAAAAATAAAACATGGGATACTTACCATATATTATCAAAAAATGGTGTGGAAGTTTCTATCACAACAGATCATCCTTATACACCCATTCAATATTTAAATGTTTGCGCTGCTGTTGCAGTAAGAGAAGGGTTAGACGAGAAAACAGCACTAGAAGGAATCACCATATTCCCAGCACGAAATTTGCGTTTAGAGGATAGAATTGGAAGCATCGAAGTTGGAAAAGACGCCGATCTCGTGCTATGGACTCATCATCCTTTCCATTATTTAGCCAAGCCTGTACTAACTATGATTGATGGAAAAATAATTTACAAAAAAAATAAAAAAAACTAGTTTATTTTTTTGACTAGATAAAGTATTATACGATTATAAACTGAATGAAACCATAATCAATTTGTGTCGTGATTATCATTTTCAAATTGATGAATGGGGAAGGCAAATGGTGCGCCACCAGCGTTAGAAACTGGTTCTAGTGGGTTCGATTCCCACCCCGAAATTTTTTAAAGATTGATATAAAAATTTCGAGGGTGGGGTGTTTTTTCGTCATGCTACCCTCGTGTGAGGAGGAGTTAGTATGTTGAAAAAACGCGACTTACACGACAGCCACGTTCTATACGAGTTAATGGTGGATCCAGCTGTCTTCCCTTTTGTGCGTCAAAAGGCTTATTCTTATGAAGAATATTTATTCTTAACGAAACAAACGATTGAAGCTGAAGAGCGTGGTGAATTAATTTCACGCACAATTTTAGATGAATGGGGTAACCCTATCGGAACAATTACTTTATTTGATGTGCAAGAAAAAGCTGGATTTCTCGGGACATGGCTTGGCAAACCATATCATGGAAAAGGCTATAACAAATTGGCGAAAGATTCATTTTTTAGTGAACTTTTCTATGAATTAGATATTGAAACAATTTTCATGCGTATTCGTAAAATAAATATTCGTTCTATTAAAGCTGCAGAAAAACTGCAATATGTGAATCTAGCAAACGAAACAAGAAAAGCCGTATATGATGAAATTAACGCAAACGAAGAAGTGTATAACTTATATGAAATTCCAAAAGATCAATACACACTTGCTACAATGCGAGATACAACCTTCCAAGATGCTCATCAATTAAAAGAAGCGTAATCTAAATTTTCTGAAATGATAATCAATCGTTAACATTTTCCATATGCGTATATCCCCTCATGTCTTTGGAAACGATAAATAGTAACTTTAAGACACGAGGTGATTTGTAATGGATAAAAAGAAACGTGATAAAGCAAAAAACACATTATCTAGTACACAAGAAGTTCTCTATCAACGCGAATTTCAAAAAGCAGATCGTGCAGCAGGATATCGCTCGAAAAGCATTTAAAGTGAAAATGAATAATTAGAAGTTTCCCCCCTAATTATTCATTTTCATTACATAATTTTCTCGACTGATAGAAGTAAGCAAAAAAGCCCCTTATACATAAGGGACTTTTTTGCTGTGGACAACTTTATCCACAAAACCGATGAAATTGTTAGTAATTTTCAAAAACATTTAATATTTTTCTATATTAAAGCATATATCAGCTGTTTTAATTGTGGATATTTTTCTAAAAATTGTGGACAATGTGGATATAGTTGTTAATATTCCGACTTTACTGTTTAATGAAAGCGCAATCCTTTTGTGGATAACTCACTAAATTTTCTTTAAAAATAATAAAGAACCCTCTTTACATATACAAAGAGGGTTTCATATTAAGTAAAAGATTGTGCAAGAGCAGGTGATTTAATAGGTATATGACGCGGTTCTGCATGATTTTCCGCCAAAATTGCATCTACAATATGGCCAGCTGGCTCTGGAAGATAGATGCTTTTCATTGCTTCTTTCATTTGAAGAAGCTTCACATCATCTTGTAATAATGCCTCTGTTTTTGCAAAAACCTCACTATCATCGCGAATGACAACTGCTGCTCCCTTTCTTTCAAAGTACATCGCATTTTCATTTTCTTGTCCTGGAACAGGCTTATATAAAATGACAGGTACTTGCAACGCTGCTGCTTCACTTAATGTTATTCCGCCTGGCTTCGTAATCATACAAGAAGTAACACGGAATAATTCATCAATATTTTCAACATACCCAAACACTTTTAATGCATCGGAATTTTGCTTCTGTAAACTTAATAAATCCTGTTTTAAAGCTTCATTTTTCCCACAAACGACAACTACTTGTAAATTAGGCACTGACATAAATGATTGGCATAGTTCTTTTACATTTCCTAATACCCCATGAGCACCTGCTACAATTAGTAAAATCTTTTTATTCTTACATAACTGATATTTATTATATATGATTTCTGGATTTACCTTTAACTCAAAACTACTCCGAATTGGAATTCCTGTTTCAACAATTTGTTCCGCAGGTACACCGATATCAACCATCAATTCTTTCACATGATCCGTTGCAACAAAATAACGATCTACTTCTCGATGAATCCATATTTTGTGCACGCAAAAATCCGTTAATACGTTATAGACAGGAATTGAAATACCTGTTTGTTTCTTTAATTCTGGTACAGCGATAATTGGAAATGTATTAATTACAATATCTGGTTTCTCCACCTGTAAAAGTGTTTTCAAACGTTTCCTTCCAAAGTTCGCATACCAAGATGCTATTTTCTTATCATAAATTTTTTCTACCCCGTAATAAAACAAACGATATAATTCTTTTCCTATTGTATAACTTTTTAAATATAGATATTTTGTAATGTCAGTTATAAATGGATGTGATTCTCCAAACAAGTCGCATACAATAACATCTTCAATTCCTTTTTGGCGAAATGTTTGTTCTAATGTTTTTGCTACTTGCACATGACCATTACCGTAATGTGCAGTTAATATTAAAACCTTGGGGTTTTTTATCAAACAAATCCACTCCTAGCTTTTTGTTTCTCCATATTGCATATACGACAATAGGAAAAACATTTTCCTTAAAAATTACATAAACAGATTCTAATAATTCCCTTTCAGCTATGTACCTGTCGTGGATATGCAAAGCATATAAGATTGACCCCTTAATCCTATCTGTGCTCATATCTTTACATTATACTTTCCTATAAGAGCTTTCGCAATAACTTACAAATGTTCTCTATTCCATGATACTCACTCTTTTACTTCTTAATTCTTTTTACTATTTTGATTTCCCTTTACAATTATGTAAATTTCTCCATTTATTCCGTACAAAATTATGGATATTCTATTTTCAGTATACTCTTTTATCAATATATACTCTAGATTTTATTGTAAAGAAAGCAAAAAGCCTAATCCAATATTTGGATTAGACCGCTTGTAAAATATATTTAGCATGTTCTACATTTTTCTCAGTAGGTGGTTCTACATTTGCGAGTGGATACTTGTGTCCAAGCGCCTCCCATTTATATACACCAAGCTTATGATATGGTAACACTTCAACTTTTTGAACATTAGACAGACTTTGAATAAAGCTAGATAGTTTTTGTAGATCCTCTTCATTATCCGTAACACCAGGAACTAATACGTGTCGTACCCAAATCGGTTTATTCTTATCCGATAAATAACGAGCAAATTGTAAAATATGTTCATTTGGTTTCCCTGTTAATTTACGATGCTTTTTGGAATCGATATGTTTCAGATCCAATAAAACTAAATCTGTATAATCCATTAAAATATCTAGCTTATTTTGGAATTCTGGTTCCTCAGAATAACAACCACCAGAAGAGTCGATTGTTGTATGGATACCAGCCTCTTTACACTTTTTAAACAACTCAATTAAAAAGTCTAGCTGTAATAATGGCTCTCCACCGCTAACTGTTATACCGCCTCCGGAAGCTTCAATAAATGGAAGGTAACATGTCACATCCTGCATCACTTCTTCAACTGTTATTTCTTTACCTTTACCGATTTCCCACGTATCAGCATTATGACAATATTGACAACGTAATAAACACCCTTGTGTAAATATGACATAACGAATCCCTGGGCCATCAACAGTACCACAAGACTCTACAGAATGTATTCTTCCTTTTACCATGTTACTTCCTCCTTTATTGAAACAGCCTCCCTTCGCTATATATTAAGAGCGAAGGGACACTTTTTTCATTTACATGCTTTCATGCATTGTACGGTTAATTACATCAATTTGTTGTTCACGAGTTAATTTAATAAAGTTTACAGCGTAACCAGATACGCGAATTGTTAATTGTGGATATTTCTCAGGATGTTCCATTGCATCCATTAATGTTTCACGGTTAAATACGTTAATATTTAAGTGGTGGCCTTCTTTTACTGCATAGCCATCAAGCATTGATACTAAGTTACGTACTTGTACATCATCTTCTTTACCAAGTGCTTTCGGAATAATAGAGAATGTATTAGAAATACCATCTTGTGCATCTTCATATGGTAATTTAGCCACAGATAATAATGAAGCTAATGCACCTTTTGTATCACGTCCATGCATTGGGTTCGCACCTGGTGCAAATGGTTCTCCAGTACGGCGGCCATCTGGAGTATTACCAGTTTTCTTACCGTATACAACGTTAGATGTGATTGTTAAGATTGACATTGTATGAACAGAATTTCTGTATGTTTTATGTTTACGAAGTTTATTCATAAATGTTTTTACAAGATTTACAGCAATCTCATCTACACGATCATCATTGTTACCGTATTTAGGGAAATCTCCTTCAATCTCGAAGTCAACTGCAATACCATTTTCATCACGAATTGGTTTTACTTTTGCGTATTTAATTGCACTTAATGAATCTGCTACTACAGATAGACCAGCAATACCTGTTGCCATTGTACGAAGAACGTTTGTATCATGAAGTGCCATTTCAATACGTTCATAGCTATATTTATCATGCATGTAATGGATAACATTTAATGTGTTTAAATATAGACCCGCCAACCATTCCATTGTCATATCAAACTTATGCATAACTTCTTCATAATTTAATACTTCAGAAGTAATTGGTGCGTACTCAGGACCAACTTGTGCTTTAGATTTTTCATCTTTACCACCGTTAATCGCATATAATAATGCTTTCGCTAAGTTTGCACGAGCTCCGAAGAACTGCATTTGTTTACCGATTCTCATTGCAGATACGCAACATGCAATACCGTAATCATCACCGTATTCAGGGCGCATAATGTCATCATTTTCATATTGAATTGCTGATGTTTTAATAGACATTTTCGCACAGTAGTTTTTAAAGTTCTCTGGTAATTGTTTAGACCAAAGAACAGTTAAGTTTGGTTCTGGAGCTGGTCCTAAATTATCTAATGTATGCAAGAAACGGAATGAGTTCTTTGTTACTAATGGACGACCATCTAATGCCATACCACCGATAGATTCAGTTACCCAAGTTGGGTCACCAGAGAATAATTCATTATAATCAGGTGTTCTTGCGAATTTCACAAGACGTAATTTCATAATGAAGTGATCTACAATTTCTTGTACTTCTTCTTCTGTTAAAGTACCATTTGCTAAATCTCTTTCAATGTAAATATCTAAGAATGTAGAAGTACGCCCAAGACTCATTGCAGCCCCGTTTTGCTCTTTAATCGCTGCAAGGTATGCGAAATATAACCATTGGAATGCTTCTTGCGTGTTTGTTGCTGGCTTAGAAATATCGAAGCCATGAGAAGCGGCCATTTCTTTTAACTCTTGAAGTGCACGCATTTGCTCAGATAACTCTTCGCGTAAACGCATTGTATCTTCGCTCATTACACCGCCAGTTAAATTTAAATCAGCTTTTTTCGCTTCAATTAAATGATCAATACCATATAACGCTACTCGGCGATAGTCACCGATAATACGTCCACGTCCGTATGCATCTGGAAGACCCGTAATAACACCTGATTTACGTGCATTTCTCATTTCTGGTGTGTATGCATCAAATACACCTTGGTTATGAGTTTTTCTCCAATCTCTAAAAATACGACTAAGTTCTTTATCCATTTCGTATCCATAAGATTCACAAGCTTGTTCTGCCATACGAATACCACCATATGGTTGTAAAGAACGTTTAAATGGTTTATCAGTTTGGAAACCGACTACTTTTTCAATATCTTTATTTAAGTATCCAGGGGCATGTGATGTAATAGAAGAAACAATTTTTGTATCCATATCAAGAACGCCACCGTTTTCACGTTCTTTCGTTGTTAAATCCATTACTTGATCCCAAAGTTGTTTCGTTGCTTCAGTTGCTTCTGCTAAGAAAGATTCGTCTCCTTCGAAAACGTTTACATTATTTAAAATGAAATCGCGAACATCAATCTCTGCTTTCCATTTTTCACCTTTAAAGTTTTCCCATGCGTTTTTAACATTTTCTAATACTTGAGTCATCCTAATCTCCTCCATTTTTGATTAGTACAGGACTAAGATTTTTTATATAACAGCTTACACACTTAGAATACTACTTTTTTACGAAAGTGAACGAAATAGTTGTGACATGTTTGTGAAATGTTGAGCAAACTACTATATATATAGTGTTAACTTCATTTAAAAGTCTTTAAAATTAACCCTTTCCTTAATTGTATTTTTTTGGTATCCTTATATACGAGTCCTATTTTGTAATATAAGAACAATACCCATTGTAGAGCTGTAATACTCTTATCTCCTAATCTGTTATAGTTTTTATAACAGAACAAAAAAGTGTACACATGTTGTACACTTTTTTTGTTACTTCTATAAAACATCTCTTTTTCTATTGCCATCATAGAATCCGCCACGATTGTCTGTTAATGAAATTATTTGCTCTAGCCCCTCTATATGATCACCTATAATTCGAAGTACAGCTGGAGGGTGACCTATTTTTGCGAAATGTTCACTGGGACGAATACGGTTCATCTTATCAACCTCAACACGATATACACATGCAATTTCAAATCCAGACAGAAGAGCCTTCACTTGTGCTACACAAGGTGACAATAAAGATTTATACCCAATTGCTTTCAAACACTTTTGGCTAAATGCATTAGGTACCGCAATAAGTGAGCCTACCCCTAAATCCTTTCTATCACAAGCTAAATTTAGTGCATACTTAAATGCAGTTACAAGATGAAGCGGTACTCTTAAATCTAAATAGTGATTTAAATCATTTAATGCGACGTCCTTTCCATCTGCTATAGCTTTTGCAAAAGGATATAGCTCACTCGCTGGAATAATAAAATCGCCGTCTATAAATAACACAATTTCTCCTTTGGCAAAATAAGTTCCAAGTGAGCGCCCTACATCATTTCCGAGTGCTTCTTTATATACAATTGTCGTTGCCCCTTTGTCTTTTGCAATTTTTTTCGTTTTATCTGACGAACCATTTACGACAACGATAATTTCGAAGGGTTCAATTTTGCGAAGCTCTTCTATAACGTTTCCAATTGTTTTCTCTTCATCTTGTACGGGAATAACAACAGATAGTTGCTTTCCTTTATACAAATTAGATGTGACGCCCCATCCTTGATAAAACTCTTCAAAACTTAAAGTATGATAGACACTATCCCTTTTCCTATTTCCATCATAATATCCTCCGCGCTCATCACTGCTTAATATCCGTGCCGCTACTGCTTCTATATGATCACCTATCATTCTTTTTTCAGATTGGGAAAGATTTGTTCCATATGCAGCATGCTGGAATGGACGAAATTTATTTGGCGTAATAACGTCAATGGCGCAATGACGACTAATTCTCCATTTACTTTGAAGTAGGCGTAAATGAGCCACAATAGGATTAACAAAACATTCATATCCGATGCTTTGAACGACTTCTTTCGTCAGCGCATGAGGTACATCTAATAAAGAATTAATTTTTAATTCTTCACGCTCTAACATTGCATTTAATATTTGGCGCCATACTGTAATAGAAGTAGGTTTTTGCCTTTTTAAAAATAATGCATCCAAATTATTTAAAACTACATCTGCCTGATCGTATAAAATCGGATTAAGGAATAATTTTAATTTTGAAGTTTGAATAGCAAAATCACCATCTATAAATAGTAATACATCACCTATCGCATGTTTTGCGCCGACTGCACGTCCAACATCGTTCCCTAGTAGCTCTGTATGTTTGATTACTTTACACCCTAAACGATCTGCAACATCTTCTGTTCCATCATTACAACCGTTTGCTACTACAATAATTTCTACTGGATTTAATGGTCTTACCGATTGAATAACGTCTGAAATCGTATCGACCTCATTACATGCAGGAATAATAACAGATAATGACTTAGCCATTGTTTTGTTCACGAAACCACTTAATTGTTTCCTTCAATCCGTTTTCCCACGTTACTTTCGCCTGAAATTGAACAAGCTTTTTTAATTTTGTTACATCTGGTCTTCTATTTGGAATTTCTTCAAAACCATGAGGATATACTTCTTCAAAAGGCACTTGTACAATCTTCGAAGAAGAATTCGTTAATTTTTTAATTACTTCTGCTACTTCTTTTATACTCTGTTCATTCTCAGAACCTATATTAATAATCTCACCATTTACCTTCTCATCCATTGCCCGAATTGTTGCTTCTACCGCATCACTCACATACGTAAAACAACGTGTCTGCTTTCCATCTCCATATACGAGAATGTCTTCTCCTTGCAAAGCCGCACTAATAAATCGCGGGATTACCCCTGCATACGGACCATCTTTCGCTCTTGGACCATAAATATTAAAATATCGAACAATCGTTACCGGTAAACCTTCCAATGCGTATCCTAAACATAATGTCTCTTCCAACGTTTTACAAACTGCATAACTCCAACGAATTTTAGAAGTTGCCCCGTATAATCGATCTCCCTCTTCAGAGAAAGGCGGCTTGGCCTTACCATATACTTCTGAAGTAGAAGCAAAAACTACTTTCTTCTTTCCTTTTAACGCTGCTTGTAAAATATTTCTCGTCCCATCAAAATTCGTTTCTATGAGCTCTATACTTTTTTCCATTGTTGTTTTCACACCTAAAATTGCTGCTAAATGAAACACGACATCATGCTGATCTACTAATTCATAAATAGAATTTTTATCTAAAACACTTATTGGAATAACACGGATTTTTTTCATTAACTCTTTATGGTACTTATTTTTACCTTTATAAAAGTTATCCACAACAGTGACCTCATAACCTCTTCTCATCAACTCTTCAGCTAAATGCGACCCGATAAATCCGGCCCCACCTGTAATTAAACATTTCTTACTCATTTACTCACCTTCTTTACAATCCCGCGTGTATCTATTACTCGGTCCATTCCTTTAAAAAGCTTCCAATCAATATTAGAATGATCCGTTAAAATTAAAATACAATCCGCTTTTTTAACTTTTTCTTCATCTAAAGAAACAGATTGATACACCTTATCTCCAATTTCCGCGAAAGAAATATAAGGATCATGATATTCTATCTCGTATCCTTGATTTCTTAATAATTGAATAATCGGTAACGCTGGTGATTCTCTCAAATCATTTACATCTTTTTTATACGCAATCCCTACAATTAACACCGTTGCAGGTGATTGCACCACACTTTTTACTTTCCGGACCATTTTCTCTGGCATTTCTTCATTAATTATATGTGCTGCCTCAATTAATTGACTAATTGCCCCATTCTTTTTTATTCTCCATTGAAAATATAAAGGGTCTACTGGAATACAGTGTCCCCCTATCCCTGGCCCTGGCCAATATGGAGTAAACCCAAATGGTTTTGTAGATGCCGCTTCAATGGCCTCATAAAAATCAATGCCTAAACTTTCACATAGTGTGTTTAGTTCATTTACTAAAGAAATGTTAACTAAGCGCTGAATATTTTCAAATAGCTTGCACATCTCTGCTACTTTCGGAGAGCTAACAGGTACAACTTCGTCAAAAATGGTACTATATAAATCCTGTACCTTTTGTCTACACTTTTCTGTTTGTCCACTAATAACTTTTGGAATAGCTTGAACTGAATATTGACTATTTGCTGGATCAATTCTCTCAGGGGAATATCCGATATAGAAATCTTCCCCTACCTTGTTACTATTTTGAGAAATAATAGGTATGATGACTTCTTCAAGTGTGCCTGGATATGTGGAGCTTTCAAAAATGAAGGTTTGTCCTTTTTGAAGGTTTTGTTGTATATAATGCGAAGCTGAAATGAGGGCACTTAAGTCTGGTTCTCTTTGTTCATTAATTGGAGTCGGGACAGTGACAATAACATAATCACTACTTTGAAAATCAGCAATGCCTTGATCCGGTGTGTTTACTGTTAATTTTTTTTTCGTCAATAAACTTTGTAACTCTTTAGAAGAAACATCTGGAATATAACTTTCTCCTTTTATAATTGAGTCTATTTTTCTAATATCTTTATCTAATCCAAGTACTGTATGCCCTCTTTCTGCAAAATGTACCGCTAAAGGAAGGCCAACATACCCTAACCCAATAATAGCTACTTTACTACTATTCATTTGTATTCTCTTCTTCCCTTCTCAATTGTTGAATGATATCTCTATCTCTATCTCCATCAGTAAAGCCACCACGTTCGTCCGTACGTTGTAATAAATACGTAACCGCCTCAAGTTGATCACCGAAAATACGATCAAACGCTGAAATACGCCCATTTACAAATTCGTGTTGCTCTGGACGTACTCGATTTGTTTTTATAACATCTACTAACTCTACTGTTGTAATAGAGAATCCTTCTAAAATAGCTTTCACTTGTGCTAATGGCGGAATGATAAGGGAGTCATATCCTATTTTCTCTATTACCTTCTTATGCATGGCATGTGGTACAGCAGTTAGTGAGTTATTCCATAAATCTGGTCTTTTCGCTACCAAATTCAAAAAGTATTTTCCCATACTAATTGGATCTGCTGGATGAAACATATCTAATAAGCATTGTAAATCATTTAACACCACGTCATTTCCATCTTCAACAGCATGTAAAAATGGAGTGAGTTTTTTTGCTGGAATAACAAAATCACCATCAACGAATAAACAAATATCTGCCGTAGCATGCATAGCCCCTATTGCTCGTGCTACATTATGTCCAAGCGCCTTCGTAAATTCAACTACAATAACATTCTCTAGCTTTGCCTGTTTAACAGTCTCAACATCTGCTCCATTTGCGACAACTATAATTTCATCTACACCTGCTTCTTTCACTTCTTGTATAACAGACCTTATAATTATTTTTTCTTCTGATACCGGGATAATGGCACTATATTTCGCTTTTTTCTTTTGTAATAAAACTGGTTTATACTTTCCTACAAACGCTCTATCTCTATTGTCCTCTGAAAAACCACCGCGATTACCGTATGTTTCGATTACGTATTGTAAAGCACGCAAATGATCACCCATAATACGACTAGTCGCTTTCGGATAAGGAGAGCCAGGTGATGTGCCCGTATGGACAGGACGAACTTTATTTGTGTAAATGACATCAACTGAAGCCATATCAGAAATATCTACTCCTCTAGACATCGCCATCGCTTGAAATAATGCTGGATCTGCTAAATTCCACCACCCCAGTTTTTCAATCACTTTACGACTTATCGCATGTGGTATTGCAATTAAAGATCCTACAACAAACTCCTTCTTGTTCAAATAACGATTTAACATATATTTTCCAACCGTCGTATAATGCGGTCTCATCTTCAAATAAACGGACCATGTTAAATTATTTAAAACAATCTCATGTCCTTGCTGTATTCCTTTAATAAAATTGTATAATTCTTCACTTTTCATGACGATATCACCATCTAAAAATAAAACAATTTCACCTTTTGCTTCTCTAGCACCAATTGCCCGTCCCACATCATTACCAAGGGAATATCTATAATAAATTACACGGCAATTATGCTGTAGCGCTATTTCTTTCGTACCATCTGTCGATCCATTATCTACTATGATAATTTCATATGGTTCGAGCTTTCTTACTTCTACTAAAACTTTTGATAAAGTACTTGCTTCATTATGCACTGGAATAACAACTGACACTCTCATACTTGTATCACTCTTACCCTTCCAAGCGAACATAAGCAATAATAGGAATACGCACAACTACATCTTCTGGTGGTCCATAAGAAGGAGAAGTACGAACAATTACTGCCCCATCCGTCACAGATAAAAGAACGCCTGCAATGATTTCTACAGCTGTCACAACTTGCACTAGTTCCCCAACATGGTTACGTAATTCATCAGTAAATAACATATATAACGCTCCTTTCTTACGCTTCTTTAATTGATATAATACTTGTAAATGGTAATAAAACTTCTGTTCCTATTCCTTCTTGCAATGTTAAGAAGTCATCACCAACTGCTACAATAACGCCTGTTAACTGTCCCACTGTCACAGTAATTTCTACGTTTTTACCTAAATACTGCTCTGCAATTTCTTTAAAAGGTGATGTAGTACATTCTTTTAAAATGTTACAAATAATAGATTGAAATCTACTTGATTCAATAACTTCTTCAGTAGCTTGCTTAGAGTTTCTTTGAATAAATCTCGCGAAGTTTTGTGAAAATAAAAGTCTTTCCACAGCAGGTAATAACTTATTATCTAAAAAATAATCTAATTGCCTATTAAACAATCTCGATAATTTATTCCAATATTTTCTGAACAGACACATACACTTCTCCTCCTATTATTTTTAGATTATAAAATTTCACATCCATACATCTTAATGTATACAAAATAGATATTTTTGTGATAGGTAAGACATACATTTTCTAAAAGAAATATTTGGTTCAAGGCATAAAAAAAACTATCCAAAAGGATAGTTTCTTACACTTCAATATTCCGCAATATCGAATAAATATCGTTATTCACTTTACCAAATGATTTAATGTTATTTTGAATGTTAGATAATAAAACAACATATACACTACCATTTTTACTAAATCCGTTTAAGCAATTCCATCCTGGCATTACACCGTGATTCGAATAGCTTCCTGGGTCTACGTACCATCCAAACCCGTAATCCTTTTTTCCACCCGTAAACATTTGATCGTAACTCTCTTTTGAAATTAATTTACCAGAGAATAGTGCTTCGTTAAATAAATATAAATCATGCGCACTTGTGTATATATCACCACAACCATATAGTTGTGACATGCTCGGAATATTAGGTGTTGTCATATTATTATTTACTATTTTATAACCCGTTGATGGGAATCTTGTTTGTTCTAACGCTGTGCCAAAACCAGAATGTTTCATACCCGCAATAGCAAAAATATGTTGCTTAATATATTCTTCGAGCGACTGTCCACTTACCTTCTCGGCAATGTATGCAAGTATAGAGTAGTTCGAGTCAGAATACTTCCATTTTTCTCCTGGACCACCAATACGCTTTTGATTTCCTATCCGCTTTATCAGTTCTTCATGAGAAATATCTTCTTTTCCCTGCTCATATTCGGGAATCCCTGATGTATGTGTTAATAGATGTTTTAGCTGAATACTATTACCTTGAGGAAAATTTGGAATATACTTTGCAACAGTATCTTCTACTTGTAATTTATTTTGATCTTTCAACTGCATAATAGTAGTTGCTACAAATGCCTTTGAAATAGAACCAATATAAAAAGTCGTCTCTGAATTATTCGGTACTTTCTGTTCTTTATTTGCCATACCGTACCCTTTATTCAAAAGAACTTTTCCATTCTTTACAATAACAGCTGTCCCGCTAAATCCTGCGTTTTGTAAATACTGGTCTAATTGAGCGTTTTCATTAATTTCTTGAGGTGGTCCCTCGGGAAGCTTCTCCACAGCTTGCGCTTGCTTCACTTGTTCTTCCTGCTCTTTTTGTTTTTGCTTCTGTACTTCTTGTTTCTTTTTTTCTTCTTTCTTTTTTAGCTCTTCTTGTTTCTTCATTTCTGCTGCCGCTTTTAAAGTTTCTTCTTTCTTATTATGCGCAACAATTTTTGTATACATAAAATATACAAGTGATAATAGTAAGACGAGAATGATTGTTCTTTTTATGTATACAATCGGCCGACGTACTTTCCCATTCGCATTATTTTTTTCCTGATCCATAATTGCTTTTTTCCCCTTACTCACCAATAATTTAATTCCTCTATTAAAGATTTATTTTAGTAGATTATGGATAATCCATTCTATATCATCCCTACTTTATCACGCACTGCACATATTACCAACCTATATGTACAAAAAAGAAAAAGAAAATTTACAAAAGTAAGATTCCCGTTAAATTATTAACAAAAAAAAGAGGATATCCTCTAAAAAATTGATTTTATCAATCTTTTTGGACATCCTCTTATCTCATTATTTATACGTGTTTTTTCATATCATCGGCAACAGATTCAACATTTGTACCTACGATAACTTGTACACTTGTATTACTTAATTTCATAACACCTTTTGCACCAGCACGTTTTAATGCTGCTTCATTTACTTGACCAGCATCTTTTACTTGTAAGCGTAGACGTGTTGCACAGTTATCAATAACTGTTAAGTTTTCTTTTCCGCCTAAAGCTGCTACGTAAGTTTCACCGATTGAACCTGCAACTGGTGCCTCACCATCTTCAACTAACTCATCGTCATCTTCACGACCAGGAGTTTTTAAATCGAACTTCTTAATTAAGAAGTAGAATACTATGAAATAAATTGCTGCGTAAATTAAACCGATACCTGCTAGTAAGACTGGTTTTGTTGCAATACCGAAGTTTAAAGCGTAATCGATTGCACCGGCACTAAATGAGAAACCATCATGAATGCCAAGCGATGTTGTAATGAATAAAGAAAGACCTGTTAATACAGCATGAATACCATATAATACTGGTGATAAGAACATGAATGAGAATTCAATAGGCTCTGTAATACCAGTTAAGAATGAAGTTAATGCTAGACCAGCTAACATACCAGTAACTGCTTTACGCTTTTCTGGTTTAGCAGCTGCAATCATTGCGAAACATGCTGCTGGTAAACCGAACATCATAACTGGGAAGAAACCAGTCATAAACATACCTGCTGTTTTGTCACCTGCAAGGAAACGAGCAATATCACCATTAACAACATTACCTGCTGCATTTGTAAAGTCCCCAAATACAAACCAGAAGTATGTGTTCATTACGTGGTGTAAACCAATTGGGATTAATAAACGGTTTAATAAACCAAATAATCCTGAACCAATTGCACCTAAATTAACAATTCCATGAGCTAATGCATCAATACCATTTTGAATTGTTGGCCAAATTTGTGCAAATAGAATTCCTAATATCAGCATCACGACTGATGTAACAATTGGAACGAAACGTTTTCCAGCAAAGAAACCTAACCATTCTGGAAGTTTAATCTTATGGAATTTATTATAAAGAAGTCCTGCTATAACACCAACAATAATACCACCTAAGACTTTCATATCTACTTTAGTCGATAATTCAGCAGCCTTAGATACTTGTGTCATTGTATCCGCAAGCTTAGATGGATCTACATTTGCGCTATTACCTATTAAATCTTGGACTTTACTTAATTTACCTTGTAATTCAGCAGTTGAATACCCTTTGCTAAGTGCATCAATACTATTTTTCATAACAAGATAACCAATTGCACCTGCAAGACCTGCTGCACCACTACCATCCACTGAAAGACCGATTGCAATACCAATTGCAAAAATAAGTGCTAAGTTATCAAAAACTGCTGCGCCGGCCTGTGCCATAACAGGAATATCAAATACATCTGGTTGCCCTAAACGAAGCAATAATCCTGCTGCTGGTAGTACTGCGATCGGAAGCATTAAAGCTTTACCAATACGTTGTAAAAACTGCAACATTTTAATTCCCCCTAATTAAATTTATGAAATCGTTATCATTATAAGTACGCTTTAGAAAACGCTTTCTATTACATAACCATAATAACATATAGTTGTATAGATGTGTAGTTTTTATTTCTGAACTTTTTATGGATAAATCTCCTATTTCCAAACTGTTATATAAAAGGAAAATTCTCCTTTTTAAAATACAGAATACTCGAAACGAAAGACCTATTATAGCACATTGAACTTTCGTTTTATCATTCCACTTTTTCATGTTATTATTTATTTCCGAGCATATCGGGAAAAGTAAACTTAGTTAATTCAAAATAGGAGCGTTGGTACTATGCAGTGCATTGAAACAAACAACTTACAACAGTTGTTAGAACAAGTAAAACCATATACGAAAAAAGGAAAACTTGCTACTTATATCCCCGAACTAGGAAATGCAAATCCAGACGATTTAGGGATTGCCATTTTCCATAAAGAAACAGAATATATCCATGCAGGCAACTCACAAACACTATTTACTCTTCAAAGTATTTCCAAAGTAATTACACTTGCCCTTGCCCTTTTAGACCGTGGTGAAGAATATGTATTTTCTAAAGTTGGAATGGAACCAACGGGTGACCCATTTAATTCTATTATTAAGTTAGAAACGACAAGTCCGTCCAAACCCCTTAATCCAATGATAAATGCAGGAGCTTTAGCTATTACAAGCATGTTAGCAGGAAAAGATAACGAGGAAAAAATGGAACGTATTCTTCATTTTGTACGTGAAATAACAGATAATCCTACTATTAATTATTCCTCTAAAGTTGCCGATTCAGAACTAGAGACAGCTTACCTAAACCGTTCACTTTGTTATTATATGAAACAAAACGGAATTATCGATTGTGATATTGAAGAACTTATGGATTTATATACTCGTCAATGCGCAGTTGAAGTAAACTGCATCGATTTAGCACGTATCGGCTTAATTTTTGCAATGGATGGATATGATCCATATAAGAAAAAACAAATTATCCCTAAGCATATTACAAAAATTTGCAAAACATTTATGGTCACATGTGGTATGTATAACGAATCTGGTGAATTTGCAATTCGTGTTGGTATTCCTGCAAAAAGTGGTGTAGCCGGTGGTATTTTTGGCTGCGTAAAAGGAGACATGGGAATCGGTATTTTCGGACCAGCTTTAGATGCAAACGGAAATAGTATTGCCGGTTTTAAAATCCTTGAACTTCTTTCTGCTCAAGAAGGTTGGAGCATTTTTTAATCGCGAGTTATCCTGCTATACTAGCAGGATTTTTTATTTCGCCAAAACCTCACTTTTGTCAGTTATCAATCCTCTTACAAAAACAGTGCTGAAAGTTTCTCTATATCATGCATATTTGTTCCCCCCTCCTGAATAATATAGTACAACCTAGCGCTATATGTGGAGGTGTGAAAGATGAAACTAATATTTCAAATGGGAAAACAACCTGTTCTTGAAAAAACAATCCTTCTTTTTATACTGAGTATTGTAGAAAGCTTGAAGTTAAAAGTTGTTTCACTCGACGAAGCTCACCGATACATATTCAATTTAGAAGTACTTGAATTATTAATGGATCGGAACATCGATGATCAAGTACTTGAACTTATTCATTTCGGGATGGGACTTGAAGACATTTATCATGTGCTTCCTGAAGAACTTGAGCATACGATTGAGGAATTAAAGTGGCTTTGCATTCAAGTATTAAGTGAGTACAGTATGCATGAAGAATCCGAACAATTAATTGAAGATATACGGTAAAAAAGCACCTATGTAGGTGCTTTTAATGTTTTTTTAAACTATTTTTATACGCCTCAATATTTACTGGTAGCTCTTCCTCTTCCAAAGTATGTTCATTTACATCTTTATGAATGAACGCACCTTTAGGTGGTTGATGATCATGCCCTTTTTTCTTATGATCAAATGCTTTCCCGCGTCCCATACAAATCCCCCTTTCTTAAAAGAAATCCGTATTAGTATGGAGAAAAGTACGTCGATATATGCAATCTCTTGCTGTATTTCCAAGGAAATACTCGAACCTTGTTTTCTACTCTCCTTACAACAACTGATCGATCCCAATAAGAATTAATAACACTCCTGCGATAACTGTCGCCCATTTCCCTAAGTATTCTGCTAAAAATCGTTTTCCTACATACGCAAAACCACTAATACAAATAAAACTAAACACCCCAGAAATAGTCGCTGTAAGCCAAAGATTTAAATTTGTTACCCCTGCATCAAATCCACCTGCAATATTATTAATAGACAACGCAACTCCTAAAACAATTGCTTCTGAGAAACTAATTGTTTTAGAACCATCAAAATCTGCTTTTTCCGGATCACGTAAAATTCCCATAAGTACATTATCATCTTTAGAACCTGCAGTATTTTTTTGGCCCAAGAAAGGCTGACATAAAATAAACACACCGATTATCCCTAAAACGATTGCTCCAATCAGATTTGCTGTAAACTCTGAAATAAATAACGCAATCCAGTTTCCAAAAAATCCAGCTAGTAAAGTAAATAAAAATCCAAAGAATGCGATGATAAAATTGTTAAACCACGAAATACGAATTTTACGAATGCCATATGCAATTCCAACACCTGCATTATCTAAATTAGAAGCGATCCCGATTAAAAAAATTGAAAATAAGCCTACCGTACTCATAAATAGTCACCCCTTTTTCTCACTTTTCAATGCATATTATGAAAATGTTGAGCAACTGTGCCTGTCTGTTTCATATACTTGTAATAAATGCTCAATATTTTTTCAACACTAAAAAAGGAGTGCCTACACTATGGCTAATGAAAACCCGAATGATCGGCTTGGCAAATTAATAAAAAAACTTTTAAAAGAACGCGCCTTATCTATGCGCCAACTAGGAATACTTACAAATATTGATCCTGCAACAGTCTCAAGAATTATTAATGGTAAGCAACCGCCAAAACAAAAACATCTACAAAAATTTGCAGAATGTCTTCAAGTTCCACCCCAATTGTTATTTGATGAAATGTACCCTGATTCTCCTCACATTAATAAAGAAAAAACAGATATGTACACATCTCTTGATACCATTCAGCAAACGCTGCAATCCTCTAACTTATTCGATTTCGATTACACTACAACTCGCGTAAAACAAGAACTCGAAAATTACGAACGCTATGCCCAGACAACAGAAGGCGAAAAACGTATTCATAACAGTTTCGCAAGCAAATTAGAGCAAATTGATAGTGCTGGTCCTTTTATTGAACAATTAACAGATATGTATCAACAATTTTGCAATAAAACCATTTCAAAAGAAGAACGTGCAGTTCTTGGGAGCGCATTACTTTATTTCATTTTATCGACAGATATTATTCCCGACTATCTCTTTCCAATTGGCTATTTAGATGATGCGATCGCCGTTGAATTAGCAAAAGAGAAATTACTTGAAATAAAACGAAAGACATAGCAAAATAAAGAACTATTTCAGTTGTTTATATTCAACTCTGAAATAGTTCAATAAAAAATCGTACAAGTATACATACTCGTACGATTTTACTATGCAAATCTATTTTTTCGTGTGGCACCATTCATATATAAATGCTGTTATTACTTTTGTAAATTCAATTAACTGTTCAACTTCAACTTTCTCATTTACAGAATGTGCTTCTTCTAATGTACCTGGTCCATATATAATCGCTGGAATGTGAAACTCACTAAACCAACCGCCATCAGTTACCGTTGCAGACATATCTAAAATTGCATTTTTTGATAAAATAGACTCGTGTACTGAGCTAAGTTTTTTTACAGCTGCATGTTCCCTATCTACTTCTAATGAAGGGAAAATTTCACCACGATCTACAATCATTGATTCTCCACCCCACTTAAATTGTGGCGGATTTTCACTTAACCATGGATCGGCAGCTGCTACCTTTCCAATATATTCTTCAATTTCTTTTATTATTTGTTCATGTGTTTCGTTCGGATAGAAGTGCACTGTTATCCATAACTGGCACTCATCCGCAATAAACGCCGCATGCCTTCCCCCCTCAATAACAGCTGGATTAATTGTTGTTGTTCCAGATGGATAGCCTTCATATGTTTTCATGACTGCCCAGTGGCGCTCTAATTCTTGTAAACTTTGCACAATTTTCATCATTTTTTCAATCGCACTCGCTCCGAATAAACGTCCCCCTGCATGGATCATTTGCCTACGTGTTGCATCATGAAACGTTTGCGGGCTTTTCACAGTAATCCATCCAGTAATTACGCCGCCCTGTCCTTGCATATGTAAATCACTCGTATCCACTACGACTGCAAAGTCAGCATCGTAACCTCGCCTGCAGCATTGAAGTGTTCCTGCCTCTCCAACTTCTTCCCCTATTACTGATTGAAAGATTAAATCTCCAGGTAATTCAATACCAGCTTCTTGTAAAAGCTGAATAGCAAATAGTGCCCCAGCCAATCCCCCTTTCATATCTGCTGCGCCACGTCCAACTAACCAGCCATCTTTTATAAATGGATCAAATGGATCTGTTTCCCACGCCTCATCTGCTGACACTTCAGCTACATCCATATGCCCATTAATAATAAGACTTTTATATGAGTCACTTTTTATTCCTTTTTTTACCCCAACAACGTTCGGATCATTCGGATATACATCCCATTTATTAATACTAAAATTTCGTTTTCTTAAAAACTCTGCAACAAATTCTTGCGCTTCATTTGTATTTCTCGCTGGCGGTGCTGGTGTTTCAAAACGAATTAAGGTTTTTGTAAGCTCTAGTAACTCATCTTTTCGTAAATCAATCTGTTCTAATAGCTGTGAAACTTCTTGATTCATCGCTAATTCCCCTTTGCATACATAGTATGTTTCCAGCTTTATTTTCACAAAAAAAGAGACTGTTTACAATTTTACAGTCTCCAAATTACTCAATATTATAAACTTTCTACTTTTGTTGTATTGATCTTTTCAATATGCTCTACTTTACGTACCTTATTTCTTGTCGCACGGTAAAACAGTAAACAAACAATCATAAATGGAATTCCACAATATAACGCCATTCTTTGCTCTGGGATAAAAGCCATAGCAACTATAACTGTTATATTTAATGCTAATGCCAGAAGTGGTACGAATGGATATAGCGGTGTTTTAAATTTCAAGTCCTTCACATCTCCGCCCTGCTTAACATATGCCCTTCTAGCTAATAAGTTAGATAAAGCAATAGATGCCCAAACTAATATCGCCCCAAATCCGGCAATAGAAAGTAGCCATAAATAAACTGTATCTTCCGCATAAATACCTGATAGTAATGAAAGACAGCCTACAATCGTGCTTACAATCAATGCATAAATAGGAACACCATTTTTAGATAACTTACCAAAAATCGGACTAATCATTCCTTGATTAGACATAGACCATAGCATACGAGAAGTTGCATATAATCCTGAATTCGCAACGGATAGTACCGCTGTAATAATAACGAAGTTTATAATATCAGCTGCATAAGGAATACCAATTTTATCAAATACAACTACGAATGGACTTTCTATCACTCCTGCTTGCTGCCATGGGAATAGTCCAGCAAGAATAAAAATAGATAGTACAAAGAAAACAAGTATACGCCAAACTGTATTGTTAATTGCCTTTGGGATTGTTTTTTCTGGATTTTCACTCTCACCTGCTGCAATACCGACTAGTTCTGTTCCTTGGAAAGAAAAATTAACTGCAATCATCGTAATTAAAATGGCTGATAATCCATTCGGAAACAGTCCCCCGTAATCAGTAAAGCTAGAGAACATCGGTGCTGGTTCATTTCCTTTCATATCTAGAAAACCAAACATTGCCGCCCCGCCTAAAATAATAAATGCAATGATTGTAATTACTTTAATACTTGCAAACCAAAATTCAACTTCTGCAAAACTTCTTGAAGATAATGCATTGATAGCAAAGAGCAGTACCGCGAACACTACACACCAAATCCATGACGGTACATCAGGAAACCAACGTTTCATCAAAATACTAACTGCAATTAATTCAATACCTATCGTAGCAGACCAGTTTAACCATGACATCCATCCCACTACATAACCTGCTGCAGGGGAAATATGCTTTGTCGCATACGTTTGATAAGACCCTGCATCAGGCATCGCAACAGCTAATTCTCCAAGACAGAGCATCGTTAAATACATTACAAATCCACCGACAAGATACGCTACAATTGCTCCTCCAGGTCCAGCCTCATGAATCGTATAACCTGACCCTAAAAAAAGTCCTGTACCAATAACTCCACCGAGTGCAATCATAAATATGTGCCTACTTTTCAATTCTCTTTTTAATCCTTGGTTTTGATCCACCATATAAATCCCCCCTTTTCACTTTGCCAACCCATTTAATGTAAGCGTTTTTAAAAGTATTCATTGTAAAAATAATGATTGAAAAGAGCGAAATACACGTCACTTACATTAATCACTGCCTGTTACTAAAAGGTCATCCCTTACTGTTATTAATAATTTTTGATCAGCAATAGCTTGTCCTTCTACTACTTCTAATGATTCAATATAACCACTGATCCCTATCTTAATTTCTACTTTCTGTTTATCTATTGTTTCAATTAATGCTAATTTCTCCCACTCGTATACGTAAGAACTTTCCGTCACAAATAACTTCTCTACTTTTCCATAACAAGGACTATACACACCTTCTATAACTGTCTTCACTTTATAAATTCCTCCCTCTTATTAATTGACACCAAAACGTTGTATATCCTGTAAAAATTCATATTCTCCCCTCTAGAGATTTCGAATATTATTTATGCAAAATACGTACCAAGTCTCTAATTCATATATTAAATGAGAGTTTCATACAAAAAAATGTGCACAACCGCAAAATTTTTCGATCATTTAAAAAGTTTTAAACGAAAAATAGCAAAATTTTTTTGCGATTTTATAAGAATTTTAATAAAATTATAAAAAGTCAGTCTTCATAGGGTGAAATGAGGAGAAGATGTTACATGCATACAGAAGAAATTAATTTCAAACAACTTATTGAAATGAATATGCTATATGAAACTTTAATCAATGAACTCGATATCGGGATTCATATTATTAATGAGGAAAGTAAAACGATTGTCTATAACCGCAAAATGATGGAAATTGAATCAATGGAACGCTCAGATGTATTATATAAAAATCCTTTAGAGGTATTTGCATTTGAAGAAAATAAAAATAGTACTCTTATAGAGGCATTAAAATTTGGAAAAACAAAGAAAAATATAAAACAAACGTATTTTAACAATAAAGGACAAGAAATTACAACGATTAACGATACTTTCCCTATAATAGAAAACGGAAAAATTAAAGGCGCTATTGAAATATCAAAAGAAATTAGTAACTTAAAACAAACGATAAAAATAAGTCCTTCTCGAAAACAAAGCACTAAATTTACCTTTGATCACATAATTGGTGATTCTGAAGCCATTCAATCAATCATTACAGAAGGAAAAAGAGTAATTCGTACATCTTCCTCCATACTTCTCGTAGGGGAAACAGGCACTGGTAAAGAACTATTTGCACAAAGCATCCATAATGAAAGTCAGCGTTCAACCAAACCCTTTATTTCACAAAACTGTGCCGCTATACCTGATACCTTAATGGAAAGCCTACTATTTGGCACAAATCGAGGTGCCTTTACAGGAGCAATAGATAAATCAGGCTTATTCGAAGAAGCGAACGGAGGAACTTTGTTATTAGATGAAATCAACTCATTAAGTCCAGCACTTCAAGCGAAGTTACTACGAGCTATACAAGAAAAAACAATACGAAGAATCGGAGGCACACACGAAAAAGAAATTGATGTTCGTATTATAGCAACTATCAATGAAGATCCTTTCGAAGCCATCGCACATAATCGATTAAGAGAAGACTTATATTACCGATTAAGCGTCGTTACTTTATGTCTTCCGCCTTTACGTGAAAGAAAAGAAGATATTCCAGATCTTGTTCAGCACTTTATTGAAAAATATAATACTCAATTCGGGCTCAATGTAACCGATGTAGATGTAAATGTAAGAGAATTTTTCTATGCATATGATTGGCCTGGAAACGTACGGGAGTTGGAACATATAATTGAAGGTTCCATGAACTTGATAGAAGATGAAACCATCATTACAGCGTTTCATATGCCTACTCGCTTTCGTGAACGAATAAAAACAGAATTCAATATGCAACATGCACTAACTAATCACAATACTGATGCACCTAAAACTTTAAAACACACAATAGAAAAAATGGAAAAGAACTACATTAACCAAATTCTTAAAGAAAATCATGGCAACATCTCACAAGCTGCAAAATTTTTAGGATTAAGTAGGCAAAACTTACAATATCGAATTAAAAAACTGCATTTACACATATGAAATAAACATGTCTCCAAGTGCAAAAAATAACTTGGTAAAATATGTTACAATAAACATATAACATGCTAGAAAGGGGCTATATATGAGTAATGATAAAAAATTAAAGTTATTACACTACTTATACCTTCTCCCTGCTGTTCTATGTATAATGTTATTCATTAATGGTGATATAAGTAGCTTTCCTTATGCAAAGCTATTAGCAACAATTAGTGGCTCCTTTGCAGCTATTATGCTTGCTGCTTTTTGGAATTTGAAGCTACGTATAAAAAACGAGAAATCTTCGTAATACTAAAAAAATCGAGCTACTTAGCCCGATTTTTTTATTTGCCATTAAAACTCAACATTCTCTAAATACAACCCACTTGCCTCAGCAAGACAATTAATTTGATTGCGCTGCTTTTCCTCTAAAATGTTTGGAATTGCTTCAGCGTCTAATTGTCCTAATCCAACTTCAATTAATGCCCCGACAATTTTTCTTACCATATTATGAAGGAAGCCGTTACCACTTACTCTAATTTGTACAAACCCTGCCTCTTCCATCACATCAAGTGTATATACTTCTCGAACCATAGATTTTTTCTTTGATTTCGCATTTGAAAAAGCAGTAAAGTCATGTGAACCAACTAAATGTTTCGCAGCGGCTTTCATGCTTTTCACATTTAATTTTTTATTCACATGCATGCTGTATTTACGCATAAATGGATTTGTATGCTCTTCATTCCAAATTTTATACAGATATGTTTTTGCTTTAGAATTGTAACGAGCATGGAAACGATCATGTACTTCTTCCACATTCGTAATGCTAATATCATTAGGTAAATATTGATTCAAATATTTTTTCACTTTATGTTCCACTAACTTCTCATCACTTTGAAAGTTAGCAACTTGATTCAAAGCATGTACACCAGCGTCTGTTCTACTACAACCAATAATTTCAATTTCTTTTCCGACCATTTCAGATATGACACTTTCGATTTTTCCTTGAATTGTATTATCGTTATTACCGAGACGTTGCCATCCTTTAAAACGTGCGCCATCGTACTGAATTGTTAATTTATAATTATGC
This sequence comes from Bacillus sp. RZ2MS9, assembly GCF_001816185.2. Taxonomy (NCBI): domain Bacteria; kingdom Bacillati; phylum Bacillota; class Bacilli; order Caryophanales; family Bacillaceae; genus Bacillus; species Bacillus sp. RZ2MS9. The sequence goes on along the minus strand of NZ_CP049978.1, from coordinate 493,129 downwards.
ATAATATTCTCCTTCATAGAAAATATTCCCTCATACCATGAGGGAATATTAATAAACTTTACTTTCTAACAAGCTTCACTACATTTTCTACGTGAGCTGTATGCGGGAACATATCAACTGGTTGCACATACTCCACTTCATAGCTCTTCATTAATGCTTGTACATCACGTGCTAATGAAGAAGGATTACAAGACACGTACACAACTTGTTTCGGCTTCACTTTTAAAATTGTTTCCAGTAATTTATCATCGCAACCTGTACGTGGTGGGTCGACAACAATTACATCTGGACGCCATCCTTCTTTTACCCATTTCGGTAACCATTGTTCAGCTTTACCTACTTCATATTTCGTATTTGTAAATCCGTGACGCTTTGCATTTTTTCTTGCATCTGCAATCGCTTCTGGAATTACATCCATACCACGTACTTCCGCTGCATCATTTGCAAGCCAAAGACCGATTGTACCAACGCCACAATACGCATCTACAATTTTCTCATCGCCTGTTAACGCAGCGGCTTTTTTTGCTTCATTATATAAAACAACGGTTTGCTCTGGATTCAACTGGAAGAACGCACGTGCTGATAATTCAAATGATAAATCACCAAGTGTTTCTTGAATTACTTCTTTTCCAGCTAATTTAAATGTTTTGTCGCCAAAAATAACAGATGTTTTACGCCAGTTTACATTTTGCATAATTGATTTAACCGCTGGCATCTGTTTTTGTACTTCTGCAATAAATTGTTCTTTATTTGGTAATTCTTCTTTTGTTGTAATAAGTGTAACTTGTACTTCACCTGTTTGAACTGCAGTACGTGTTACAATTGTGCGTACTAAACCTTTTTGTTTTTTCTCATTGTAAATAGAAACATTTAATTTTTCTAAAATACGTCTTACAACTTTTGTCGCTTCATTCGTTGCTTTATGTTGAATCATACAGTGAGCGATATCAATTAACTGATGTGAGTTTTGTTTATATAGCCCTGTAATAACCTTTTCGTCTTTACGCCCCACTTGTAATTGACTCTTATTACGATAATGCCATGGATTTTCCATGCCAAGCGTTGGACGAATTTTCTCTTCCATACTATTTTTCATGTACTTCTCAAATGCTTGTACAACGATATCACGCTTTTGATTCAATTGTTCTTTATAATCTAAATGTTGCAGCTGACAACCGCCACACTCCTCATATACTGGACACGGTGCTTTCACACGATGCGGTGAAGCTTTACGAACTTTTTTCACTTTCGCTTCAGCGAAGCCACGCTGAATTTTCGTTGTTTCTGCAACAACTTCTTCTCCTGGTAATGCCCCTGGAATGAAAACAACTTGTCTCTTAAAATAACCAACGCCTTCTCCGTTAATCCCAAGACGTTTAATTGTCACAGGAAACGTTTGACCAACTTCCAACTTACTCTCATGTTGCTTTTGTATCATTATTACACCTCTACTCTATACTTTTCCATAAATATAACGCTGCATAACTGCAGTATGGTTCACACTCTTGTTTCAATTTTTCTAAAAATGCATCATCAGGTTTATCATCTAATTGAAATATACCTTGCACTGCACGCTGAATCCCAATGTCCGCTTTCGGGAACATATTTTTCCGTCCAAGCCCAAACATTAAAAAGTTTTGCACTGTCCATGCACCAATTCCCCTAATTGGCAACAATTGTGCTGAAATGTCTTCTTCCGTCCCATTTTCTATACTCGCTAAATTTAATGTACCACTGACAATACTTCGACCTAATCCTACTATATATTCAGCCTTTCGCTGACTAAACTTCTGCTCTCTCAATTCTTCTATTGAAATATTTGCTACTATTTCCGGAGTGGGGAAAAAGAATACACCGTTCTTCTCTGTTCCATACCGTTTCACAAATTGTTCTGTTAACACAGTAGCAAATTTCAAATTTATTTGTTGGTGAATGATACAGCGAAGCAGACAAGCAAAATAATCAAATTCTAAAATAATTGGAGTATGAGCATATGTTTCAAATAGTGGACGTAATGATGTGTTTAAAAAATGATTTTGTATATCTTGAAACGGTTCATTCCAATGAAAAATGGCTCTCATTCGTTTCATGACTTTCTCTGGATCTCCTGTCTGACTAGAAATCCAAAACTGTGGATTTTGAACAGTACCAATCCCTTGTAAGCGAACAACAACCTGTTCCTCGTCTATACAAAGCGGGATATAAATAACTTTCTCATCTAATTGAATGACGTTAAGAGGATCAAAAGATAAACGTTTTAATACTTCTTCAAAATGATACGGATACTCTAACGTAACATGCTCGCTCCACATACGTTTCCCCATCCTTTTTACACATCATTATAGCATGAGAAAACCGTAAGCATACATGCTTACGGTTGATTGCCTTTTACTAAGTCATCTAGACTTTTAAAATGATACCCTTTCTCGCGCAAATCATCAATGATTTTTGCAAGTGCTTCTGCATTATCTTTTGATATTGCATGAAGTAATAAAATAGATCCTGGATGAATCATCGTCATAACATTATTATGCGCATATTGCCATCCTCTTTGCTGATCCACTTTCCAATCCAAAAATGCAAGTGACCAAAATACATTATAATAGCCCATTTCTTTCGTAAGAGCTAACGTTCTTTCACTAAATACACCGCGCGGAGGACGTACATATTTCACTTCTTTTTGCCCAGTTACTTTTTTAATTTCTTCCGTTACACTCGTTAATTCTTCACGAAGTTTCTCATCATTTACCGCTGTAAAATCAGGATGACTCCAAGAATGGTTTCCAATAATGTGTCCCTCATCCTTCATTCTTAACAATAAATCTTTTTGTGTTTTAATGTAATGTCCCGTTACAAAGAAAGTTGCTGGTACTTTTTTCTCTTTTAATACATCTAATATTTTCCCTGTGTATCCATTCTCATATCCATTATCAAATGTTAAATAAATATCTTTTTTCTTCGTATCTCCTAAATAAAACCCGCCATTTTTTTGTAGTAAATCTGTATATAACTTTCCTGCATCTGGTACTGTTTCATTTTTAGGACGCGGGATTCCCCAGTTATGTGGAGTATTTGTATAAGCCAGTGCTGAAACTGGAACAAGTGCCATCATAATTGAAAAAATGAGACCGATATATAACCATTTATATTTCATAAATAGTCTCCTTTCCATATATAATCGTACTTGTAGTTTCTGTTGCAACGCATTCTTTCATGCTGAACATGTTTTTCTATATATACCAAAAAAATGCATCTCGAATCATTCGAGATGCATTTTTTATTTACTTAAATACTGGCTCTTTAAAGCTAGCTAATTTTTCAAGTGATGTTTTATCAACATCTGCATGTAAGCTATTACCATGAGAGTCCATCGTTACAACTGCTTTAAAACCGTCGATACGTAAATGCCACATTGCTTCTGGAATACCAAATTGTAAGAAATCAACATCTTTCACTTCTTTAATACATTCAGCATAATATTGCGCTGCACCACCGATTGCGTTTAAATATACACCGCCATGTTCTTCTAAAGCCGCTAATGTTTTCGCACCCATACCGCCTTTTCCAATGACAGCGCGAATACCGAATTTCTTCATAATATCGCCTTGGTACGGTTCTTCACGAATACTTGTCGTTGGACCTGCCGCTTTAATTTGCCAATTGTCATTGTCATCTTTCACAACAACTGGACCACAGTGGTAAATAATTTGTCCATTTAAATCTACTGGACAATCATTATCCATTAAATGCTTATGGATTGCGTCACGACCTGTATACATCATGCCATTAATTGTTACAACATCACCAACGCGAAGTTCACGAATTTGCTCTTCTGTAATTGGTGCTTCTAATACAATCTCACGTTGCTCTGTTTTTTCTTGTACTTCATGCTGAAGTGTATCTTCCCCTTCTTGATATAGCCAATCCATAATGTCTCCTGTTTCAGGATGGATTTTCACACCAAGGCGACGATATGCCCAGCAATTATACGCAACAGATACATAGAAACTAGCTGGCAAACGATTATAGACGCCAATTTTACAACCAAGTAAAGTTGTTTCTCCGCCAAATCCCATCGTACCAATGCCAAGCTTGTTCGCATTTTCTAATACGTACTCTTCAAGATGTTGTAACTCTGGTACTGGATTGACATCATCTAATGTACGGAATAATTGATTTTTTGCTAATTCATAACCTGATGTGCGGTCTCCCCCGATACCAACACCAATTACACCAGCGCTACATCCTTGCCCTTGTGCTTGATATACTGCATGAAGAAGGCATTTACGAATCCCTTCTAAATCACGGCCAGCTCGTCCAAGTCCTTCTAGTTCACACGGTAAGCTATATTGAATATTTTTATTCTCACAGCCACCACCTTTTAGGATTAAACGTGCATCAATATAATCTTTTTCCCATTGTTCAAACTTAATCACCGGTGTACCTGGTCCTAAATTATTTCCACTATTATCTCCAAAAAGAGAATCAACAGAATTGGGACGAAGTTTACCATCTTTTGTCGCCCGCTCAAGCGCATTATAGATAGCTTCCTTCAACTTTAATTGATTCACACCAACTGGTGTATAAATTTTAAACGTTGGCATCCCTGTATCTTGGCAAATCGGCGAGATGTTATCATCAGCCATTTTAATATTATTTGTAATTGTGCCAAGTGCCATCGCAGAACGAGTCCCTGCATTTTCTCGCTCTTTCGCTTGTTGAATCGCACGACGAACATCTTTCGGTAAGTTCGTTGACGTTTCAACAATTAGTTGATACATGCTTTCTTGAAGCTTTTCCATTGTTACTTCCCCCTCAATTGTGAACGCTACCAAAACGTTATGAGCTGAAAATTCAATTGTTATGCTCTTTAGCTATTTATTTCACGCTATTAGAGCATAAATGAAATTTTTCACAACTTGATTATACCTCTTTTTCTATCGTCCTTCTATTACCCGAACAGAAAAAGGCTACCAAATTGGAATTGGTAGCCTTTTTAATATATTATTCGTCTTTTTTAAATTGCTCACATTTTAATTCTAATTCATCTAACATTGCAAGAAGACGATCTACATCTTCTAATTCTACTTCTTCGGGTTCAATTGTATCAATTACTTCAATGAACATATTTAAACGTTCTTTTAAATATACTAATTGTGTATCTTTATCTTGAATTGCTTTTCCCATGAAGGCACTCTCCTTTTAATTCGAGTTGCTTTTATTATACCGCAAAAACGATTGCTATGGGCATGAAATTTCATCAATTTTGTCACAGTCATCCACTATAATGTAAGCCCTCTCTCTTTTCATGCTAAAAAGTTTCACTTTATAAAAAGCACATATTCTTCTATTATAGAGAATGGACAAATTGTTATTTCAATAGTCAAAGGAGTATTTCATATGACGATATCACAAAAAATGAAGCCGATTACTCCTTCTTACGATCCATGGGAAGCGTATATGGACCTTGAAGAGTACGGCAAACTACTATTAACAAATGTTGAATTTACAACGACGACGTTATGCAATATGCGCTGTGAGCATTGCGCTGTTGGTTACACGTTACAGCCGAAAGACCCAAATCCGCTTCCGATGGATCTTTTATTAAAACGATTAGATGAGATTCCTCATTTACGTTCTTTAAGTATTACTGGCGGAGAACCTATGCTTTCAAAAAAATCCGTCGACAACTATGTAACACCACTCTTAAAATATGCCCATGAACGAGGCGTTCGCACTCAAATCAACTCTAACTTAACTATAGATTTAGCACGTTACGAACAGATTATTCCTTATTTAGACGTATTGCATATCTCTCATAACTGGGGAACAATTGATGACTTCGTTGAAGGCGGATTTGCAATGATGGAGCGTAAGCCTACTTACGAACAACGTGCAAAATTATTCGAAAGAATGATTACAAATAGTAAGGCTCTATCAGATGCAGGTGTACTTGTATCTGCCGAAACAATGTTAAACAAAAGAACTCTACCACATATTGAACATATTCACCGCCAAATCGTCGAAGAGATGGGCTGTAAACGTCATGAAGTTCATCCAATGTATCCAAGTGACTTCGCGAGTAATCTAGAGATTTTAACAAAAGCTGAAATTCGTGATGCGATTGAGCATTTACTAGAAATTCGCGATGAAAATGTATGGATGTTATTTGGAACTTTACCTTTCTATGCTTGTAGCGATGACGAGCGAGACATTGCCACATTTAAAAAGTTACAAGGGAGCAAAAATGTAACTGTTCGTAACGATCCAGATGGTCGTTCACGCTTAAATGTAAATATTTTTGATGGCAATATTATCGTTACTGATTTTGGTGATGTTCCACTTCTAGGAAACATACAAACAAACACATTACAAGAAGCGTATGAAAAATGGAGCGCTTCAAAAACTGCAAAATCATTAAGCTGTCACTGTCCTGCAGTAAAATGTCTTGGACCAAATGTTCTTGTAAAAAACAGCTACTATCCGACAGAAGATTTCTTATCAAAAACAGCAAACATTACATTATAAAAAAACGTCAGCTTATAAGCTGACGTTTTTTCATGTTATTGCGAGTGGGAAGAAGAAATGAATTTAAAATACAAATGATCATGAATTGGAATAGCAGCTCCAATTCCTTGAGAAGTAATATTTTTCACAACAAGTCTTTTTTGATTTCCCTTTAATACAAGATACACTTCTCCAAATGTTACTTTTCCTTTTTCATTTACTGCTGGTGTATAAGCGTATAAATATCCGAGTTGACTCGGACTAATATTATACACACGCTCATGTCCAGTACCATAACCAATGGTCGTTTTAAACGAAAGGGGTAATTGTACTTTTTCAAGTGCTTTGAGAAGCATCATTTTTTTCACATCTGCAGCATCTTTCATATCTGCTGTTAAATCGCCTTCAACCGTCTTTTGTGTTTCTTGCTTATAGCGAAGTGGATATAAACGGTCTCCTCCGCGATTATCATACACATTTCGATTCACTTGTTTATATTCCCAATTAATCGATGTGTCTACTGATTCATAATGTAAAGCCCATTGACCCAAATAAATTTTTGCCCGATACCCTACTGCAAGCGGCGCATTTGAAATTGTCGTTTCATTAAACATCCGAATTAAGTCTGGATTTTCAATTTTAATATTAGCCGTTTTCAATAGCTCTTGAGCAAATTTACTTGGTTGTAAACGTGGCAAATCTTGCGCATCATTTGGAAATGTATTGTCTTTTGAAATATTTAAAACAGATGAAGGCATTTTTGTTCCTACTGTTGTCTTTGCAAAACTCATGTTAGGAAATAATAAAATAAACGAGACCATAGTTGAAAGACATATGCTGTATACTCGTTTCACCTGTCTGGCTCCTTCCTATGTAGGTATATATACTACTTCGTTTATTGTTTTCTCTGAGCGCAATTGTTATGCCTATTTTTCATAATAAATAAAAACCAATTCCCATAATGACATACGCCGCTAGTAAAGTGCCACCTTCAAACCAGTTTGTATCTCCATCATTGGAAATCGCAATCGTTAAGAAAACGGCTGTAATCATAGACACAAGTTCTGGTATAGTAAATACTAAAGGCATCCTTTGCGCGAAGAACATAGATAGCAATACTAATACAGGAGCAACAAACATGGCGATTTGTAATGTAGAGCCTATTGCAATTTCGACTGCAATATTCACTTTATTTTTATAAGCCATAATAATTGCAGACGCATGTTCCGCTGCATTCCCAACAATCGCAACGATAATAACCCCTATAAATAACTCTGACCAACCAAATGACTTTGCAACAGTTTCAAAAGTATGTACGAGTGCCTCTGACACATAAGCTACTGCCAGTGTTGCTATCGCTAAAATAAGGAGCGCCTTCCCTTTTGACCACTCTGGCTCTTCTTCATGCGCTACTTCGTCACTTTTATGTTGATATACACCACGGTGCGTAACTAACTTAAATAGTAATGCAGCAAGGTACATGATAATCATAATAATAGAAACACCTATACTTAATTGATACGTCTTGCCAGCGTCCATCTTCATTGAAAAGATCTCTGGAATAACAAAGGCCACAACAACAGCAAATATTAATAAAGCTGAATTATGCCTTGCATCATATACATTAAAACTTTGTCTTTTGTATTTAAGACCTCCAACAAAGAAAGATAACCCTCCTACCAATAATAAATTTCCAAGTACAGAACCGGTTAAAGAAGCTAACACCACTTCAATTAACCCTGCTTGAAGTGCAAAAATTGAAATGATAAGTTCAACAGCATTACCGAAAGTAGCATTTAATAATCCGCCTATTCTAGGACCAGAAACAATTGCTAGACTCTCTGTTGCTCTCCCCATAAAACCAGCTAATGCGATAATCGTAATACAATACACAGCGAACATAATTGTTTCTGGCCAATGAAGTGTTTTTCCAAGTACAGATAGTGGTACACCTATAAGCGCTACTATAAGAAATATTTTATTAAACATGCTTTTCATCCTTCCATCGTATGTATTTCTCCTCAATATTATTATTATTCTTCTCCTAACTTGTCCGATTTCATCACAATTACGTTTAAAAAATCGGATTGAAGAAAACAGTATGAAAGATATTTAAATTATCTTGTTTAAACAGACAGAATTATAAATTGTGAAAAGGGGTTAAAATTATGCACTTAAAAGAAAAAATCGCAACTATTATTCAAGGTCAACGTACTGGTGTATTATCTACAGTACGAAATGAGAAACCTCATAGCGCCTTTATGATGTTTTTCCATGAAGATTTTGTACTATATGTTGCAACAGATCGACAATCAAAAAAGATAACAGATATTGAACAAAATCCTAATGTCCATGTACTACTCGGACGAGAAGGAAAAAAATTAGATGAAGATTATATTGAAGTTGAAGGGTTAGCTTCAATCGAGGAAGACTCAACATTAAAAAACAAGTTTTGGAATAATAGCTTAAAACGTTGGTTACTCGGTCCTGAAGACCCTAATTACGTATTGATCAAAATCAATCCCGACACAATTTATTACATTGATGGTGCGGGTACGACGGAGCCTGAGTTTTTACGACTATAAAATAAAACAAGCCCCCCCCTTAGGTGGGCTTGTTTTGTCGAAAAGTTCTTTTAAAAAAAATAATAAAATAGGTGGAACTTTCCAAAGATTCTGTTATATAATAGCAGTAACTTAAATAAACTGTATTAAAACAGATTGAGGGGAGAAATAAAATTGATGAAGAGAGAAGAACGCAAAAATATGATTGAGTTTATTGAAAAGAAAAAAGGGATTGAGCGTGACGAATTATTGTTTATGACAGACGATGAAGTAGAACATATTTATAATGTAACGTACTTTTTATATGAGGAAATTGCAGAGTAGTATAATAATCCCCACCTTATTAAAAATATAAGGTGGGGATTATTTCGTTATTTAGCCCACTATTTACAGGCAGTAAAACTCCCACCTTAAAATTCAGGTGGAGCAAGAAGTTAAGTTGAAGTCGCACTTCCTATAAAGCTCAATTGCTTCAACTTTATACATGAGAATCATTTTCATGTATAATACTGTAAGATTGGAGGAATTTTACTATGAGTTCGTGGCTCTTATTTGCACTATTATCAGCAATTGCTGCTGCCCTTGTATCTATTTTTGGAAAGTTTGGTTTAGACGGAATCGATGCAAACGTTGCAACAACAATTCGATCTATTATTATGGCATTATTTATGATAGGCGTTATTATCATACAAGGTAAATTTCAAAATATCGGCGACGTACTGCTAAATAAAAAAGCACTGCTATTTATCACATTAAGTGGGGTTGCAGGTGCTTCGTCATGGCTATTTTATTTTCTTGCCCTCAAAACAGGAAAGGTTTCACAAGTAGCTCCTGTCGATAAATTAAGCGTCGTATTTTCTATCATTCTCGCTATGATTATCCTCGGTGAAAAGTTAAACTTTATGACCGGTGTTGGTGTAGTCTTTATTACAGCTGGTGTATTATTTATTGCTTTCAGCTAAAAAAACCGCTATTAGCGGTTTTTCTTTTTCTTTATGTACAACCATACAACACATGTAACAACTGCTGAAATTAATAAAATCCATATTCCATAATGATGTAAACTATACTCAACGAAGCGCCACTTCTCGCCTAACTTCCAGCCAAGCCCAATAAAAACACTTATCCAAATGAGCGCACCACCGTAAGCGTACAAACAAAAACGCCAAAGTGTCAAATTTGATACCCCAGCAAAATATGCCGTTAAATGACGTACTCCCGGTATAAAATAACCAATCATTAAAAGAAATGGCCCATATTTTTCAAATAAAATATGTGTTTTTTCAATGTGATGTTCTTTAATTCTAATTTTCGGCCCATATTTCTTTAAAACAGGGAGCCCAAGTTTTAAACCTAATATGTAGCTTAACGTGATCCCTAACATCGCACCAGCCATCCCACTTAAAAAAGCAGCAGTTCCTGACATAACTCCTTTTGAAACATTATAACCAACAAAGGTCAATAAAAACTCGTCTGGTATCGGTAATCCGACAATCCCACCAGCCAAAGCTATAACAATTCCAAAATAGCCATAATGCGCGATTAACTCGCCAATATGTTGTTCCATTCGGAAGACACATCCTATGCACGATCGTTATTCCACATTGTACCCTTTCTATCTTTAAGGCAAACATGGTATACATATTCACTATACATTGTTTTTATAATGAACTCTACTTCTATTCTTTCCTTTAACAAAGATAAAGTGAAACTTTAATCAGTGGGAGTTTTGTTCATCCTCTACTAATTATTAACCTATGCCAATCTTGCTTCTACAGACATCCCGACTCCCACATAACTTACTTACATTCAACAATTTTGAGATTAGATTCTTACTGCCCGCAAATAACCCGATAAAAAATAAAAATTCATATGCGTGTTTTTTTGTTACAATAAAGGAAAGTTACTTTTCGCAACGGTTTAACTCTCAAGAAAAATGATATATCTAGCAAAAACATAGTTTGGTCTATATAATGCAACTTCTACCTATTAAAAGAACATACACCCTTTTACATACGACATCATTTTTCTAAATTATACAGGGGGGAACGAACATGACCATTGAAAATCAATTTATTCAAAAAGTTTACTATAAAACATTTTTAACAGAAGAAACTTCTACTCCTGCATCCGAAGTACTCGGTGAAGCATATATAAATGAATCTAAAAATGAATTCTCCAACATTTCTAATATTCGATTTGCTCAAGGTGAATTTTATTATCAAAATAAAGATTTTGAAGCAGCTATATTTAAATGGGAAAAAGTAAATAATGCTCTTGCACTTTGGGCGACAAAAAATATTGCAGATGCTTATTTTGAACTAGGATTCTTACCAAAGGCAGAAGAAATTTATCAATCTATTCAAACGGAAGATACAACTCTTACGATGGAGGTTTCCTTACAACTTCTTTCTCTTTATATCGAACAAGATCGTTTAGGACTCGCTTTTAAGACGATTAGTGAAGCTGTTGCATTCCAACCGGATTATCCAAATATTACTGCAATTGCACGTTCTTTCTATGAAAAACAAGAAGATTGGAACAACGCTATCGAACTAGCTGTTCAAGAAGGTATTCGAACACAATCTTTACACTGGTTTGATACGTTAATAAATTACATAAACAAAGGATTTACAAAAAATATTAAGCCTGAATATTTCTATGAGTCTTTAAAAGCTCTATATGCTGTTGATCAAGCTCAATTTAAAGAGCTTGTTATTGCTCTTTGGAATAGCTATCAACATGAATCCTTATACCTTCCTTGGATTCAAAGTATTAATCATTTATTCTTGCATATTGAAACAGACAATAATGACGATTGGAATGAAATTTCTACTCGCTATCAAGAAACATACTTTGCATTAATTACCGGAAATCATTTTATGCATGAATTAAACGGACTTGTACCAAATTTATTAACAAATTGGTTTAGTTTAACGAAAGCAAAAGATTCTCTAGTTGTCTCTGCAGCAGTGTTAGCATGGAATGAAGTCTCACCTACAACTTTAGAATCATTACTCGTAAAAAGTGCTGGATCCTTACTTTCTAATACATCAGCTGAAGCAGATGTAAATATGGAAACAGTTTCTCATTTATTCGAAACAATCGCTGTATGGGCTGAGAAAAATGATGTAGATTTAAGTCATCAATTTACGCTACTAGTCCATGAACTATGTGATTTAAATGTCACACCACTACTAATAGCTGGAACTAGTGACCATGATAAAACATCATTTGTTAATTCAATATTGGGAGAGAACATCTTAACTGAAACTTTAACAACTCCTATTCTATTTAAAGACGCTAGTCAAACTGAAATAACAGAATTTACCGAGTTAGATATACGAAATATCCCTAACCTTGATGAATTCCATCAAATAACGGCTACATCTGCTCAGTCAGAACTTGAGAAAAAATGTATAGAAATTAAGCTACCAAGTAGGTTTTTAAGAAAAAATAAGTTTACATTTCTTCTTACACCATCCATTCAAGAGCAATTGGATAAAAACAATGTATACTTTGAATACTTACAAGCAGCAGATAGTCTTGTTTACGTATTAAATTCTTCTTCACCATTGCATAGTAAAGAAATTGATACATTAATTTATTTACGTGAACAAGTACCAAACTTACAAATTCACTTCGTATTACACACAAATAATACGACTACTAATGAAAAACTAATTAGTAAACTTAAAGTACATTTTCCAGATGCACAATTCTTCCCATACTCTCCTTCGCAAGAGAGTAGCCAGCAACTTGGAGATGTAACAGAATCTATTCTCTCTAATCTTGCAAAACGCGATATAGAAAAAGAACGTATAGAAAAGCTAATATGGTTTACACAAAAGACAATTGCTTATCTCATAAATGAACGTGTGGAATTAGAAAATACATTAGTAAAATCCGTACGCTGGAATAAACACATCTCAGTGAAACTTACTGGATTTATTAATAACCTTACTGCTCTTGAAAAAGATAAAATTCGCTCTATTACCGAATCCTATCTTTTAACGAAAGAAGAAATTACACGAGATATACATTCTCAAATTCCTGAATTATTACAGAGTTGCTCTGATCTTGTTCAAGAAGATAGTGATTTCAAACTAGTTCATGAAGAATTAAATGCTGCAATGAATGAACGTGTTCAAAAGCATGTACAACAGGTACTTCTTCCTAAATTTACTGGGTCTATTCAAGAATGGATTGAAACAGCACATAATGAATTTATTCAAGCTCAAGCTTATTTAGATGAAATGAGTGAAACGTTTAATAAATTATATAAAGAAGAACGTATGAAACTTCCTTGCGATTTCAAATTATTAGATGATTGGAATCGAGATGTTGCACGAATGACAAATCGAATTACAGTAACGAACATCAATATTTTATTACGCTTTACACCGACACAGTTTTTCTTAAAAAGTGCCGGAAAATTATTTGGTAATATGCAAAAAAACCAATCTATGCTCGCCAACAAATATAAACAATATATTGAAACAGAAGACTATACAGAAATTGCTCACACAATTTCCAAACAATTCTTCCTTCAATTTGAAGTATTTGAAGGTGCATTAGAACGTGATATCATGATGTTCTTCAAAGATCCACTTAATATATTGAAACAAAATGTAGATGCAGCTCAACTTGAGATACAGGAAGACGAGCAAACATTAGCGACGCTAAGAAGCAATCCAGAAACATATCATGATCCTTTGGCGTTATTTAAACTACAATTACTACAACATAAATTTGTTTTAAGTACTACAAAGAAACATGAAGATATCTTTGTATCAAACGAATCTCCTATTGTTTAACAAAAAAACCAAGCAAACTAAAATTTGCTTGGTTTTTTTTACTTTATTATTTTCATATGTTCAAACGGATAATAAATGCCTGCTAACTTTCCTAACACATCTTCTCTATCAATAAAACCTAAACCATTTCTACTATCTTTACTTATTAAGCGATTATCTCCCATAACAAAAATCTTATTTTTAGGAACTGTAATCGGTCCAAAGTCCTCTGTTAAATTCATAAGTTTTTTTTCTGCTTGTTTTTTATTACTATCCAAATACTCTTCATCTTTCACTTCAGAATTTACATATAATTGATCATTTCTCATCTCAATTATATCTCCAGGCAATCCAATCACTCTTTTGACATAAAAATTATCTGTTTTCACAACAATAATATCTTCTCTCCCATAGCTTTCAAATTGTTTTGCTAACTTATTAACAATCACCTTATCTCCATCTTGCAACGTTGGCCTCATAGATGCTCCTTTTACAGTCGTCGGAAAAAACACAAAAAATTTCGCCAAAAACACCAATAAACATGCAATTGCAATAGTTCCAAAGAATTCACGCCAACGTTTTTTCTTTTGCATCATTTCACCAACTCATCATCTTTTTACTTTTATTATAAATAATACGACTGATGATTTTCTACAAAATTCTGAATTATAAAATTACAATATTAGAAATTTTAAAATAAAAATACTGATTAAATTAACAAGCAAAAAAGATACTCTCAAAATAGTCTATCCACTATTTTGAGAGTATCTTTTTATAATCCCACATATATAATACACATTTGAGCAGCTACATATGTAAACCAAATCCAAAGTGGCTCATACTTCAATTTACGCCCTCCGATATCTGTCACGCCAATAATGAAATCAGAAATTACAAACAGTAAGCCACCAAACGCTGGTATCCACCATATCCCTGTATTTTCATAATATAAGGCGAATGCAAAGCAAGCCATTCCTCCAACCCACAATCCGTAAATTAGAGCTCCTATCGTAAACAACTTATCCTGTTTATCATTTCGGATAAAGAAGAACCATCCTACAATTAGAAAGAGCCCATATACGAGTAAGCCAATCCAAAAACCATTCCATGAAATTCCTGTTTGCAAAAATGCTTTTACATAAAAACAATGAGCAACAGCGAAAGTAACCATCCCTCCAATTAATCGATGACCAATTGGAATCAGCCCAGCCATAAACAAATCTCCCACAGTTGATAAAGTCATACCAAGTGCAACCCACGTACTATACTCTACAGATGGATCTTGTAACCATATGCAAATTGCACTACCTGTTAAAGAAAAACTAAGAATAAGACGAATTGCTAAAGGTAACGGCATATTATCTTTCGTTCTTTTTGTCTGCCCCATTGCATAAATTGCACCAATAAAAAAAAGAAATATTTGCCCAATTAACACCACGTAAAGTAGATTCATAATATTTTCTCCTCAATAAATGCTTTTTGTATCTTTTTTCGTTACACTTAGTCTATTATCCTTTTTCTATAAAAAAAGAAGAACAGTACTGTTCTTCCATTGTAATCGCTTTTCTGCTCTCTATGCTACTTGTTTTTCTTGCTCCATTTTTTGCTTAGCTGGTGTCCTATTTACCACAATGATTCCCGCGGCTACACATGCTAAACCGAGTAGCACAAATGAATGAATTGCTTCACCTAAAATCATGCTCGATAATAACACACCAAATACGGGTATAAAGAACATATACATAGATACTTTTCCAACCTTGTTATACTTCATAATTGTATTCCAAATGCAAAAACCAGCTGCAGATAAGAAAGATAAATAAATTAGCATAAGTAGTGCATGTAGACTAAATGTAAATGGCATGACTCCAACTTGTAAAGCCCCTATACATAATAATCCTGTAGAACCAAAAATCATTTGGTATGCTGTCATATAACCAATATCTAATGTTTTACTACCTTCTTTTGCTAATATGTTTCCATATGAATACAGCATTGCTGCACTAAGAAGTAATAAGCTTCCGATCCCAAAATGAAATGATAAGCTACCATCACTCGGCACATTTACTAAAATGACGCCACAAAAACCAATAGATACCCCAATTAATTTTCTCATATTGAGAGCATCATCTTTATATAAAAAATGGGCGAGTAAAATTTGAAAGAATGATGATGTTCCTGAAATGATAGCTCCTTCAATTCCTGAACTATAACTCATTCCAATGTAAAAACAGATATATTGAAGAAACGTTTGGAATAAACCAATTTGTATTAACTGTTTCCCTGTTCCTTTTTTGAAGCTCATATCTTTTCCTAACACTTTAAAGAATAATAAGAGCATGACTCCAGATAAAAAGAAACGATAACCGGCAAATAATATTTGCTCTCCAACTTCTTGTGGTTGAATTCCAAGTTCAACATAACTTAATTTAATAAAAGGAAATGCGCTTCCCCATAAAAAAGTTGCTACTATTGCAGCAATAAATACGCCAATCGGATGGGTAAAAATTTTCTCTGTCTTCACTTGTTGTCTTCCTTTCCGATCTTTTTATGAACAATATTCATATATACCAGAGGAGTTGCGAAAACACAAGTTTTCCGTTTATACTTGAAACAAAACCGTACCATCTCATAAAAACATATGATATACTATAGAATAATTACAACATAAGAACTATTAAAAACAGATTCAACAGAAATGCTGCTATCCATTATGGATGGCAGCTTTCGTCGTTTTATAGGGGTTTCGATTTTGATTATTTTTCTCAATAAGAATGCGGAAGGAGCGGGTAGTAATGAACTCAGAAGTAAAAACGTTACAGTCAAAAGAACCAATTTCTCATCCCTCTTTATGGGACACATTAAAAAAACATTATGAACTTGTATTTGCAGTAGCATCTGGTATTTTTATTTTAGTTGGCTGGTTATTCACAAAGAACGATGTAATGAATGTAGGTATTACTTGCTATATCCTTGCTTATATAGTTGGTGGATATGCAAAAGCGAAAGAAGGCATTGAAGATACGATTGAAGAAAAAGAGCTAAATGTTGAAATGCTAATGCTCTTTGCAGCTATTGGTGCTGCAATTATTGGCTACTGGGCAGAAGGGGCTATCTTAATCTTTATCTTTGCGCTCAGCGGTGCTATGGAATCTTATACATTAAGTAAGAGCCAAAAAGAAATTTCCGCTCTTCTTGACTTACAACCCGAAGAAGCATTACGCATTTCCAACGGAACGGAGGAACGTGTTCCTGTTGGAGAGTTACAAATTAACGACATTATTTTAATTAAACCAGGTGAACGTGTTCCCGCTGACGGTACGATTCATAACGGTGAAACAAATATTGATGAAGCAGCAATCACGGGAGAACCTATTCCAAATGAGAAAAGACATGGCGATGAAGTATTTGCAGGTACTGTAAATTTACGTGGTGCTATCGAAGTTAAAATTACGAAGCCAAGCGATCAAACATTATTCCAAAAAATTATCCGTCTCGTCCAAAGTGCACAAAGTGAAAAATCACCATCACAACTATTCATCGAAAAGTTTGAAGGAACATACGTAAAAGGTGTACTACTCGTTGTTGCGCTTATGATGTTCGTTCCTCATTTCTTACTTGACTGGAGCTGGAATGAAACGTTTTATCGCGCTATGATCTTACTTGTAGTCGCATCTCCTTGTGCACTCGTTGCTGCCATTACACCAGCAACGTTATCTGCAATTTCTAACGGAGCAAGAAATGGAATTCTCTTTAAAGGTGGCATACATTTAGAACGCCTCGCTTCAGTAAAAGCAATCGCCTTTGATAAAACAGGAACATTAACAGAAGGAAAACCTAGCGTAACAGATGTATATGTTCGAGAAAATATGACAGAAAAAGAAGTACTTTCTATTACAGCATCCATTGAAAGTCACTCTACACATCCTTTGGCTGCATCTATTGTTAAATATGCACAACATGCGTACGACATTACATTAAAAAAACCTGAAAAGGTTGAAGATGTAACTGGTTTTGGGCTAAAAGGAATATTCGAAAA
The DNA here is from genome assembly GCF_001816185.2 of Bacillus sp. RZ2MS9. Lineage (NCBI taxonomy): Bacteria > Bacillati > Bacillota > Bacilli > Caryophanales > Bacillaceae > Bacillus > Bacillus sp. RZ2MS9. Next base: position 475,223 of record NZ_CP049978.1, on the reverse strand, counting down.
CAACGCTTATAAAATAGGTAAAGCTGATTTTATCGGTGAAGAAACAAAAACATTTCATAATGGTATTTCTGCCTCACTTGAAAAGGAAGGTAAAACTGTCGTTTATATTAGTGATGAGGGAGGCATTCTTGGACTTATCGCTTTAAAAGATACGCTTCGCCAAGAAACAATAGCTGCTATTCGTGAATTACAAAGCATTGGTGTCGAAGCAATTATGATTACTGGAGATAATGAAGAAACGGCAAAAGCAATTGCCTCTGAAAGTAATATAAAGGAATATTACGCATCATGTTTACCAGAAACAAAAGTTGAAACGATTAAAAAGTTAAAAGAAAAATACGGTACAGTAGCAATGGTCGGAGACGGTATAAATGATGCACCTGCACTAGCTACTGCTAGCATTGGTGTCGCAATGGGAGAAGGAACAGATGTAGCTTTAGAAACTGCGGATGTTGTACTGATGAAGAACGAACTATCTCGTCTTTCCCAAGCAATTCGTTTATCAAAACGAATGAACCGTATTGTGAAGCAAAACGTAATCTTTTCGCTAGCCGTTATTGCCATGCTAATTTGTTCAAACTTCTTGCAATTTTTAGCTCTTCCATTCGGTGTTATTGGCCATGAAGGAAGTACGATTCTTGTCATTTTGAATGGCTTACGATTATTAAAAGGCAGCAAATAAAACGGGTCCCTCATAGAGGACCCGTTTTTTTTAATGATAGCTATTATGACCGTTCGCACTGCTACTCGTTTTATGCTTTGGATGCGAACTGCTCTTTTGTTTATTATTACTTTTATTATTATGGTTCTTTTTATTATTACTCATGAAATATCCCCCCTGTTCCTTTTTATTATGGAACAAGAGCTCATTATTCATTACGGGAATTATTGTCACCGGTTCTATAATGGTGGAGTAAACCATTAATTTCACCGCCAAGTAAAATTACCCATCCAGTTAAGTAAAACCATAACATTAAAATAATGATACCACCGAGACCACCATATGTATTGGCGTAATTCGCAAACTTATCTACATAATAAGCAAATAAGTACGATACCACAATCCATCCTACAGTAGCAAATAACGCCCCTGAAATAACTTCTCTTCTTTTTAACTTTCGATCTGGGGCAAATGTATATAAGAAACTAAACAAAGCAAATAGCACGAAGAAACTCGCTACTAATCGTGTAATGCTCCACACGAAAGAAAAACTATCTGATAAACCGAGTGCTTTAAACACTGCTGCTCCAATAACTTGTCCGAATACCGGAACAATTAACGCAAAGACAATCATAAAAATAATAGCTAATGTAAACACAATTGATAACGCTCTTGTTGTAATAAAAGAACGTGTTTCCTTCACGTCATAAGCGCGGTTAAAAGCATTCATAACCGCATTAACACCATTTGAGGCAAACCATAACATGGATAATAAACCAAATGATAATAAACCACCATTTTGCTGGTTTACAACTTTATCTACATTTACCTCAATTAAGTTCATTGCATCATCTGGTACATAAACCTCTAATAAACTAAGCACATCCTCTGTTTGAATGGGAATAAATCCAAGAAGCGTAATTAAGAAAACGAGCCCAGGAAAAATTGCAAGCAAGAAGAAATAAGCGAGCTGTGCTGCCAAGCCCGCTACATCATCGCGCATCGTCCGGTCATATAAATCTTTACCAAACGAATAAGTACGATTTCTTCTCACCTTTTCTAAAATTTTTCTCATATATGTTTAAACGCTTTTCTTCTCTTCTTTATCTTGCTTTAACTCAATGTACGCTTCAGTTTTTTTTTCCACTGCATTTGAGTCTTTCATAAATAATTCACGCGCTTCTTTCATACCACCATCTTCAGCAACTACTGGCTCTTCTTCTGCTTTCAGCTCATCTACCTTTGGAGATACAGCTTGAATTTCAATCGTTTCTGGCTTTTCTTCTGGCTCAACTTTTTTCTTACTAAAAATTTCTTTCGTTTCTTTTAACGTCTCTACAACAGATGGCGTTAATTTTTTAATTTCTGCTACTTTCGCTTTTACCACATTGAAATCAGCAAGTTCGCGTCCTTTATCTGTAACAGTTTGCACTTTTTCTTTGATCTTTGCATTTTCACCAATTTCAATCATCTTTGTTTTTGCTTTTTCTGCTGTATTTTTTACTTTTTCACGGTTTTCTTTCTTTAACATGGATACAGCTACACCTGCCGCTACACCAATCGCAATGTTTCGAGCAATATTATTTTTCTTTGCCATATTCCTTCACCCTTTCATTTCTTATGTTAGAAAGTATTTCTTTCTAAGCTTCCTCATATTCCTTGTTCATTTCGAATGAAAGCTAATAGCTTTGCACACCCTTCTGTTACAAGGTCATATACTTCTTGGAAATTCCCTGTATAGTAAGGGTCAGGAACGTCTGTCCAGCCACCGTCTGGAACAAAGTCGGACAGCCTACCAATATAGCCTCCAGTTTTACCTAAACTTTTTAAATCTGCTATATTCTTGTTGTCCATGGCAATAATATAATCAAACTTTGTTAAGTCTTCTTTTTCTACTTGCCTTGCTTTAATTCCTTCAAAAGTGACTGCATTTTCTTTTAAAATTTTTTGTGTTCCTTTATGTGGCGGATGGCCAACATGCCAATCTCCAGTTCCTGCAGAATCAATGACAATTTTCTCTTCAAGTCCCTCTTTTACGACAAGATTTCGAAAAATCGCTTCTGCCATCGGAGAACGGCAAATGTTCCCAAGACAAACAAACAATACTTGAACCATACTTTTGTTTCTTCCCTTCTTGGTGCATTTCTTAATATATACTTATAGTATAAACAACCAATTATTAAATATAAAGGAAATCCCTACTAATTTAATGGGATTGAAAAGATTCATTAACGAAAATGATAAAAAATGTTAAGATAGCCTTATGTTATTTTAAAGGGGGACACTTCGGTGGATTTATCCGTAAAGTCAGAAGAAAACGTTGAATATATGGTCGAAGCTATTAAAGAAAAATTACGTATGGTTAATGCTGGAGCGATGAGAGCTGCTAGTTTTAACGAAGAAATGTACGAAGATTTACGTGACATTTATGATCATGTTATGAAACGTGAAACATTCAGCATTAGTGAAATGCAAGCTATTACAGAAGAATTAGGTACATTAATTAAAAAGTAAAAAAGCCTCTCTTATATGAGGCTCTTTTTTATTTCCAACAAATTCATGACAACTCATCTCTTTCCCTCAACCAACTGTAAAATATTGTACAATAGAAGTAGAACCTCATCTTAGATTTTTTCTCCATACATACTACTCACAAATAATAGCAACACTACCATTGCTAACTGTTTTTACTGGAGGTGCTTACTTATGAGCAATTGGTACAGTAAGACGAAAGATCAAACATTAATTGACCTAGAAACAAACGAACAACACGGTTTAACAGATGAAATTGTAAGTGAACGTTTAAAGCAATACGGTTCTAATGAATTAGCTACAAAACAAAAACGCACTTTATGGCAGCGTATTTTCGCCCAAATTAATGACGTCCTCGTATATGTCCTTATTATTGCTGCCCTTATTTCTGCCTTTGTAGGTGAATGGGCGGATGCCAGTATTATCGCGCTTGTTGTAGTTTTAAATGCTGTTATCGGTGTTGTCCAAGAATCTAAAGCAGAACAAGCTTTAGAGGCACTAAAAAAGATGGCAACACCTAAAGCCATCGTCAAGAGACATGGTGAACTAAAAGAAATTCCATCTGAGCACGTCGTTCCAGGTGATATCGTTATGCTCGACGCCGGACGATATATCCCATGCGATTTACGCCTTATTGAAACCGCAAATTTAAAAGTTGAAGAATCTGCTCTAACTGGTGAATCTGTCCCTGTTGATAAAGATGCAATCTACCACCCTTCCATGCAAAGTGATGAACAAGTACCACTCGGCGATCAAAAAAACATGGCCTTTATGTCTACTCTTGTAACATACGGAAGAGGCGTCGGTGTTGCTGTTGAAACTGGAATGAACTCACAAATTGGTAAGATTGCTACCCTTTTACATGAAGCAGACGATGATATGACACCACTTCAAAAAAGCTTAGCACAAGTCGGAAAATATTTAGGCTTTGTCGCTGTAGCTATTTGTATCATTATGTTCCTCATCGGTTTTTTACAAGGCCGGGATACGTTAGAAATGTTTATGACTGCTATTAGTTTAGCCGTTGCAGCTATTCCAGAAGGCTTGCCAGCTATCGTTTCCATCGTTCTTGCAATTGGTGTGCAACGTATGATTAAACAAAACGTTATCATTCGGAAACTACCAGCTGTTGAAGCCCTCGGTTCTGTCACAATTATTTGTTCAGATAAAACAGGTACGTTAACGCAAAATAAAATGACCGTTACTCACTTTTATAGTGATAACACATACGATCGCTTAGAAAGTTTAAATGTAAATAATAATGCGCAACGTCTATTGTTAGAAAATATGGTGCTATGTAATGATGCGTCTTATAATAACGAATCACAAACGGGAGACCCGACTGAAATTGCACTTCTCGTTGCTGGAACCACTTTTAACATGCAAAAAGATTATTTAGAAAAAATACATGAACGTGTTAACGAAGTACCTTTCGATTCAGATCGTAAAATGATGTCAACCGTACATACATACGATGGAAGCTACTATAGCATGACGAAAGGCGCTATTGATAAGCTCTTACCTCGATGTACCCATATTTTTAAAAACGGCAAAATCGAGATTTTAACTGATTCTGATAAAAATCAAATATTAGAAGCTGCCGGATCAATGTCTCAAGAAGCTTTAAGAGTACTTTCATTCGCATTTAAACAATACGATTCAAACGATATGGATATAAATCATCTTGAAGAAAACCTTATCTTTATTGGTCTTGTCGGTATGATTGATCCACCGCGAACTGAAGTGAAAGATTCAATTAAAGAATGTAAAAAAGCCGGTATTCGCACAGTTATGATTACTGGTGACCATAAAGATACCGCCTTTGCAATTGCCAAAGAACTTGGTATTGCTGAAGAAATATCGGAAATTATGATCGGAACTGAATTAGATAACATTTCAGATACAGAGCTAGCAAGCAAAATTAATCATTTAAATGTATTCGCCAGAGTCTCTCCAGAACATAAAGTAAAAATTGTAAAGGCATTGCGTGCAAAGGGAAATATCGTTTCTATGACTGGTGATGGTGTCAATGACGCTCCATCTTTAAAGCAAGCGGATGTTGGCGTAGCGATGGGCATTACAGGAACAGACGTTGCAAAAGGGGCAGCAGATGTCGTGTTAACAGATGATAATTTCTCATCTATTGTGAAGGCTGTTGAGGAAGGTAGAAATATTTATCGTAACATAAAAAAATCAATTCTCTTCCTACTCTCTTGTAACTTCGGAGAAATTATCACTTTATTTTTAGCCATTTTACTCGGCTGGGCAACACCACTACGACCTATTCACATTTTGTGGGTAAATTTAATTACAGATACCCTGCCTGCATTATCACTTGGGGTTGATCCTGAAGATCCTGATGTGATGAAGGAAAAACCACGACATGCGAAAGAAAGCTTATTTAGTGGTAGCGTTCCTTTCCTTATTTTCAATGGGATTGTCATTGGGCTTTTGACGCTAATAGCCTTTATCGCCGGAGCAAAGTTCTATACTGGAGATACACATTTATTCCCTCTTTTCCCAGAGCAAATTGATGAGGATGCTCTATTACACGCTCAAACGATGGCATTTGTCGTTCTTAGTTTTTCTCAGCTCGTTCATTCATTTAACTTGCGTTCAAGAACGAAATCAATTTTTTCCATTGGGATCTTTACAAATAAATATTTAGTCTTCTCCCTTCTTATCGGTGTTCTTATGCAAGTTTGTATCATCTCCATCCCGCCCCTTGCAAATATATTCGGTGTACATGCATTAACGATGCGAGATTGGGGATTTGTTCTCTTATTAAGTATCATTCCACTTATTGTGAATGAGATTATTAAATTAGTGAAGAGAAACTAAAAGGCAATGAGGAATAGTCCTCATTGCCTTTTCATTTACCCTACTATTTTCCGTGCAGTAAAACTCCCACCTCAAAATTCAGTTTGAGCAAAGAAGTTAGGTGGTAGATTAACTGCCCATAAATGTCCAATTGTGAAGGCTAATAATCGGTGGGGATGAACAAAACCCCACTGATTAAAGTTTCACTTTATCCTTGTAATTCTTTTTTGATATTCTCTGTTAATGTAGCCATACGTTTGCGGCTTTCTTCACGCTCACGTTTGTTTTGTTCTTCAATTTGTTGTGTTTCTTGCATACCTCTTGAAATAATGTTCCAAGTTTCCTCAAGTGTTTCCATCTTAATACTAGAAGAACCTGATAATCTCGCTACTTCTACACTTTGCGTTGCGATATTTTGTGCATTTTTCTTAAGTAATTCATTTGTACGGCGATCCAGTTCAGCCATAGAATCTGCAACAAGCTTTTGACGCTTCGCATTTACCGCTTGAATGATACCATTTTTAAAGATAGGAATCGTTGTAATAAATGCTGTATTAATTTTACCAATTAATTTATTATTACCACGTTGAATCATACGAATTTGTGGTGCTGTAAGTAGCGCAACCATACGCGCTTTTTCTAAATCATCAATACGTTGCTCTAAAATTTCAACCGAGTTTTTAAGCGACTCTAATTCAATACCTGCTAATTGATCATTATTACGCACACGCTCTTCATACATCGGAACTAACTCTGTATTTAAACGCTCTAATAACATTTCTCCTGCTACTACGTACTTCTCTAAGTCTAAATAATATTTTAAGTTTTGCTCATACAAGCCATCTAACGTACCAATTGATTTTTTCATCTCATCTTGGTACTTCGTAATTTCCACATACACTTTATCAATTTCACGGCCCATCGTTTGATACTTGCTAAAGATTTGTTCAATCATTTTATCCGCTTTTTTGAACATACGTGAGAAGAAACCACTTTTCTCTTCCGCAAAGTCTTTGCTATCAAATCTGTCCATAATTTTACCAAGCTGTTTTAATAATTCACCAGAATCTTCTATCTTTGATAATGACATTGTATGTAAAATTTGATCAGCAAAACGTGAAATTTCCATAGAAGGTTCTTTTCCAAGTTCAATTAATTCTAATTGATCTTTAATATCTACCGCATTATAAATACGTTGTACATCCGCATCTTGTCTAAGTTGCAAGCGAACATCTTGTGCTGTTTGCTCATTTAATTCTGTTTTCGGATCTAGTACGACTGGGTTATTCATATGGTATTCTCCCTTTCCTTATAAAAATGGACGAAATAGTCCTTTTATTGTTTGTGATAAATTTTTATAGGCTGATGAACCATGAAACTCAAGATCGAAATTAACCTCTTCAAGCCAATGGGAATCAAATGCCCCCGCTTCAATATACGGTTCAATATCGTTTCTTCCCGTTGGATTGAAATGGAATACATCTACTCCAATTTGATTTAAAAATAGTAATAAAACAGCATCAGAACGAGTTAACTCTCCACTCTTCTCATTATTAAATATAACAATTTTCGGCACATCTTGTGAATAATCAAATTTCTCAAGCTGTTCTAAAATATTCGGTGGTATTTGAGAAAGTTGCGCGAAAACATATAGCGCTACATCTTGTTTTGTCTCTTTCGCAATTGGTTTGCACATTTCACTTTCACACGTATGGATAATCGCTTCTGCAATCCCATGTTGTAAACCTTCCGGTAAACGCTTATGCGGCCACCAATGGCTATTCATAATTAGATCCGGATGTAATTTCCCAGCTCGGTCTAATGCATCTCGATAATGATATTGGAAGTTTGCTTTTTGCTCTTTCGTAAATGGGAATGTATTAACTAGTATACTGTTATCAAATGATGTAACAGCCTTTAATCGTTGAAAATACTCTTTATCATTCTTTGAAACGCCTGATATTTTCGCAAATAAAGAAGGGATATAAATATGTTTATTTTCAACAAAGAATGTCGGGCGTACAAACGCCTTTTCTTTCGTAATTAAAAAGAGCTCATCATATGTTGTTTTTAGTGTACGAGCTACAGGCGTATAGGAACGGAATTGCCACGGCTTGTACAGCAGTGAATTATCGTGGTGAAGTACTTGCTCAATTTCTTTTGAAGCTTGATACGCTACTGTTGCCACACGCTCGCGGCGGCGATCTGGAAATGGTTCAAGAGAAATACGGCCTGGATGAGACACAATAAAGGTCCTTCCCTCTTCATCAACATTCTCAAATCCATCTTTTCCTTCTGGGTGATAATAAAGCACATCACAACCGAGCATAATAAGAAAGTATAAGAAATATATACGGCTTTCCTGTGCATCACCATACCAAACGATACGCGGCATCTGTTTCTTATAATTAATCGTAGAAAACCACTTCGCTACATAATTTTCGCTTAGTTTAATTATGTCGATTAAGAAACGACGGAAGCCTTCTGTCTTTAACGACTGATTATGTTGTTTCTCATATAATTTCAATAGTGAAATAAACGTCGTATGTATGTAATGCTGTAAATCAGGATTGTCTACTTTCGGTAAAAGTTGTTTCCCAGATAAGTGTGCAACTAACCTATTTACTGTCAGACCATTTGGTGCTTCTTGATGTAATCCGAACACTTCTTGAATATGACGAAGCTTTTCCGAATCAATCACTTTGTTTAAATTTTGTTCGTGTAAAACTTCGATTCCTTTCGCTTCACTATAATCAAACAGTTCATTAAAATATTCATCTACATCATTAGGAACGCCAAGGATTCGACATGCTATATAACTAAATTTCATCTCATTCTCTGTCAGTTCATATTGTGGACGTTTTTCTAAAAGCGTTTCAAATTGCTTTAAATCTGATTCATCTTTTAATGCATATGGTTGAAGTGTAAAACGTGAAAACACAACAGTTCACCTCCAAAAACAGTTACGTTTTTTCTAAGTCCTTCTTCTATTATAAACTATTTTTTGTTATAAAAAATGGGCGCTCGCAAAACGAGCAAACCCATTTCAATTATTTATTATCTTCTTTAGTAGCTGCAACTTCTTCTTTAGCTTGTCCAGAATTCTTCATGTAGTGAATTATAAATGTTGCTCCAAATGCTACAACTAAAATAATAAAGAATAGTGTATGACTAATCTCAATCTCGATTAAAGACAGTAACATTTTCGATGCAATAATTAAGATTAAAATGTATGCTGTCGTTTCAAGCTCTGGAATACGTTCTAATAATTTCAAGAATACACCGGCAATACCACGCATCATTAAAATACCTAGCATTCCGCCTAATAATAAAATCCAAACTTCATTAGATACACCAAATGCAGCAAGTACACTATCTACAGAGAATGCGATATCCATTAATTCGACCATGGCAACTGTTCCCCAGAAGACACCGAACATTCTGAAGAAAATACTGTTTTGGTTCATACCATGAGCTTCCTCTTCTTCACCTGCACCTTTACGCTTATCAATAAAGTATTTTACTGATAACCAAGCAAGGTAAAGTGCACCAAGAAGTTTTACCCACCATAATTTAATCAAGAACATTCCGATTCCAATTGCAATAAAGCGGAATATATAAGCTCCAATAAGTCCATAGAATAATGCTTTTTTACGTTTCTCTTCAGGAAGGTGTTTTACCATTACCGCTAACACAAGTGCGTTATCAGCAGATAACAACCCTTCAAGTACAACAAGTGTACCAATTAATCCCCAAGATACTGGATCTTGCAACACTTTAATCCACATGTCCAAGTCGAAAAACTGAGCATACGTATCAAGGATTCCTTGCAAAATACTCATCTTACCTTTATCCCCTATTCTTTGCTAGATTTATAGAAAGGTCAAAAAAAGGAAACGAATATCGTTTCCTTTCTATGCATCCAAGCCATACGCTCTTACAAGCGCACCTAAACCACCTTGGAATCCACTTCCTACTGCATTAAACTTCCACTGTCCATTATGACGGTATAATTCACAAAAGACAACTGCTGTTTCGATAGAGAAGTCTTCCCCTAAATCAAAACGAAGAACTTCTTCGTTCGTCTCTTCATTCGCTAAACGAACGAATGCGTTTCCTACTTGTCCAAAGTTTTGATTACGGCCTTCCGCATCATAAATTGTAACTGTAATAGCAATTTTATGAACGTCTGCTGGAACCTTTTTCAAATCTACAACAAGTTGCTCATCGTCGCCTTCGCCTTCACCTGTTCTGTTATCGCCAGTATGTAAAACTGATCCACAAGGAGACTTTAAATTATTATAGAAGATAAAATCAGTTTCCTTCGTACATTTCCCGTTCGCATCTAATAAAAAAGCAGATGCATCTAAATCGAAATCGTCTCCGCCATCATAAGATTTAATATCCCATCCAAGACCAATTACTGCTTTTGTTAAACCAGGACTCGTCTTACCTAAATCAATCTTCTGTCCTTTTTGTAACTGAATAGCCATTTATATTCACCTCTATATTTTTATCTTTAAAAATATACCCATCAGTAAACATGCATTTCACCAATGGATATATAAATTGAATCTATTACTCTACATCTAAACCAAAGTTATTGCATAGAGACGCTAACCCACCTTGGAATCCACTTCCGATTGCATTGAACTTCCAATCACCTGCATGGCGGTATAATTCACCTACTACTACCGCTGTTTCAATAGAGAAATCTTCTCCTAAATCGTAACGAATTAACTCTGCATTCTTTTCTTCATCGAGAATACGTACGAATGAGTTAGAAACTTGACCAAAGTTTTGGCTGCGGCCTTCTCCATCATAAATTGTAATTGTGAAACAAATACGTTCGATGTGAGCAGGAACATTTTTTAAATCGATTTTAATCGCTTCATCATCGCCTTCGCCTTCACCAGTTCGGTTATCTCCTAAATGCTCTACAGCACCATTCGCACCTTTGGGATTATTATAGAAAACGAAATCTTCTGCTCCTGAAACTTTACCGTTCGCACCTACTAAAAAGATACTAACATCTAAATCGAAATCAGCTTGTCCATCATAACGATTTGTATCCCAGCCAAGCCCTACAAGTACCTTTGATAAACCTGGATTTGTTTTTGTTAAATCTACCTTTTGTCCCTTTTTTAAAGAAATAGATGCCATTTAAAAATTCCTCCTTAGTTTATCCTATTGATAACGTGATACAATCTCACTTAAGTTTTTATCTTGCGTGCCTTCTCCAACTGCTGAAAACTTCCACTCATTTTCGTAGCGATACATTTCTCCTGCAATTAAAGTTGTTTTACTAGCATAGTTTTCTGATAAATTATAACGTGCTAATTCCTCACCTGTATGAGGATTTTGAATACGAATATAAGCGTTACGAATCATACCAAAGTCTTGACGTCTGTTTACACAGTCATAAATATTTACAACGAATACTAAACGGTTAATACGACTTGGGACTTTATGTAATTCTACAAAGATTGTTTCATCGTCACCTTCGCCTTCACCTGTTAAATTATCTCCTGAATGAATAATACTACCACAAGTAGAAAGTTTGTTTCCGAAGTAAACTAAATCATTTTTGTTTAAAAAACGATCTCCTTCTAACATAACAACAGATGCATCACAATCTATATTTGGTTTACTTCCAAATAATGAAGACAGAAATCCACCTGATTGCCCAATTGGATCCCAGCCTAAGCCAACCTGTAGTTTTGCTACTTTTGGTTGTCCTTTCGTTAAATCGATCTTTTGACCTTTTTCTAAAATAATAGGCATGAAGTTTCTCCCTTTCTACAAAGCATTTTCCATATCGGAAAATATTGTATTCTTCTCTTATATTGTAGCATTATTTACCTATTGATAAAAAGGATAAATTCTCAGTTATATGAAAACATTCATATAATTTACTTATGATGATGTAATAAGTGGTAAATAGCACCAATCATTCCTGCACAATTACCGTTTTGTGCAAGTTCAATCTCACAATTATTATAAATCTCTTGATTTAAGTATTTACTGACCTCTTCTTTTACTTCTTTTAAAAACTCATTTCCTCTATCGGTAATTCCTCCCCCAATAATAATTGTTTCTGGATTAAAAATATAAGCAAGATTACTAATTCCGATTGCCAAATGTTTAAAGAAAATCCCAACTGCTTGAGCAACTTCTCTATCTCCTTTATCATACAACTCAAAAATTGTTCTCCCATTCCACTCGCCTTTGCCTTTATATTTTCTTACAAGCCGAATTAATCCTGAAATCGAAGCAACCTCTTCAAATGTTTTTCCTTCTATTAGCATATTCCCCCATTCACCAGCACTAAATGAATGTCCTCGGTACAATTCTCCATCTATAAAAATTGCTCCCCCAACTCCTGTTCCAATGGTGAGCATAATAAAGTTCTCTTTCTCTCTTACACTACCATTCCACTTTTCTCCAAACGCTGCACAATTCACATCATTGTCAATCGATACTGGAACTTTTAATATCTCTTGCAATCTATTAATAATAGGAATAGTACTATATCCTGGAATATGATCCGCGCCTCCCGTCACAATTCCCTTATTAATATCAACAATTCCCGCAGTGCTAATACCAATTCCGGCAATAGTATGTTCATTCATTAATTTTTTTGATAAAAGAATGAGTTTTTGAATAATTTGTTCTCCGCCTAAGTGAATTTCTGTTGCAACTGTTTTACGCTTTAATACTCTCCCTGCTTCTGAAATAATGCCATACTTAATTTGCGTACCGCCAATATCAAACGCTATATACTCTTTCATCTACTGCCACTTCCTCTACCGTTATGAATGTAAATTCTCCACCTCTATTATTTGTAGGAAATCTACATTAACTCTTTTCTGCTTTGACAAATATACCACCTTTTTCTATATATAGTTTTTTTTGCATAAAACTCTTTTTCCTAAGAAATATTACAAAGGGATGTATTTTAGATGGAACATTCATTTCTTAGGAGGAAAACCATGACGAAAATCTTCATTTTAGCATCAACACTCTCTCTATCTTTTTTTAGCGGTTTAAATATCGGTAATGCTGCAACTGAAAACTTCCAACCATTAACAAACGCTATTGTACAAAATAGCGATCATTTTGCAGAAGGAAACTCAAAGGATAATAATAAACCTCCAGGAAATAACGGTTCTCAGGACGATAGTGGTTCCGGTGGCAGCGGCTCTGGTGAAAACGGCTCTGGTGAAAACGGTTCTGGTGAAAACGGTTCTGGTGGCGATGGCTCTGGCGGCAATGGTTCCGGCGGTAACGGTTCTGATGGCAGTGGCTCTGGCGGCAATGGTTCCGGCGATAACGGTTCTGGTGGCAACGGTTCTAGCGGCAGTGGTTCTGGTGGCGATGGCGGCAACGGTTCCGGTGGCAGTGGTTCTGGCGGTAACGGTTCTGGTGGCAATGACTCTGGTGGCAGTGGTTCTGGCGGTAACGGTTCTGGTGGCAACGGTTCTAGCGGCAGTGGTTCTGGCGGCTCTGGCGGCAACGGTTCCGGCGGTAATGGTTCCGGTGGCAGTGGTTCTGGTGGCAATGACTCTGGTGGCAGTGGTTCCGGCGATAACGGTTCTGGTGGCTCTGGCTCTGGTAGCAACGGCTCTGGTGGCAGCGGTTCTGGCGGTAACGGTTCTGGTGGTAACCGTTCTGGTAGCAACGGCTCTGGTGGCAGCGGTTCTGGCGGTAACGGTTCTGGTGGTAACCGTTCTGGTGGCGATGGTTCTGGTGGCAGTGGCTCACACGGCGGTAATGGCTCTCAAGGGGGCAATCGTGTTAAAGGCGATAGCAATTCTCAGGAGGGCAACGGTTCTCAAGGGGGTAATGTAAAAGATAATACGAAAAAACAAGGTGATAAATTACCGAATACCGCAACGCATTACCCTATATCTATTTTAATGGGTCTTTCAACATTCCTAATTGGTATGTTACTGTTTATTCGTCGTAAAAACGTAAAATAAGAGCAACATACTTCCATCTAAAGAATACATGAAATACTTTATAAAACTAAAAAGGACTTTGGATTGCATTTTATTATGCAGCCCAAAGTCCTTTTTATCACCTATCAGAAAAAGTATTAATACGCTTTTCCCCAATACACCATTTGTTTAGCTTCTTTACCACAACAAATGCATTCTTCAGCTAAATGCTCTTGCTCAAAAGGCATACAACGTGAAGATACTCCAACTTCTTCTTTTAGTTTTTCTTCACAAGCTAATTCCCCGCACCACATTGCCTTAATAAAGCCTTGCTTTTCGTCAGCTATTTTTTTCATCTCTTCGAAATTTGTCGCAACATACGTATTCTCATCGCGAAATGCTTTTGCTTTATCAAATAAAGCAATATGAATTTCTTCAAGTAATGCTGGAATACGTTCTTCTAATTGATCCATTGGTACAAACTCTTTTTCCTTCGTGTCTCTTCTTACAAGTACAACTTGATTCTTTTCAATATCTTTAGGGCCAACTTCTAATCGAATTGGAATCCCCTTCATTTCATACTCATTAAATTTCCAGCCTGGTGTTTTATTACTAGCATCTATTTTTACTCGTGCAACCTTTTGAATATGTCCTTGTAACTCTGTTGCTTTTGCTAAAACTCCTTCTTTATGCTGAGCAATCGGTACAATAACAACTTGCACTGGAGCGACTTTTGGTGGCATTACAAGTCCATTATTATCACTATGAACCATTATTAGCCCGCCTATCATTCTTGTTGATACACCCCAAGATGTTTGGTGCACATATTGCCACTTACCGTTACGATCTAAAAACTTAATATCAAATGCTTCAGAGAAATTCGTTCCAAAGTTATGAGAGGTTCCTGTTTGAAGCGCTTTTCCATCATGCATTAAACTTTCAATTGTATAAGTTGCCTTTGCTCCAGCAAACTTCTCCTTTTCTGTTTTTTGCCCTTTAATAACTGGTATCGCTAAATAATCCTCACAAAAAGAAGCATATAAGTTTAAAATATTTAATGTTTCAGTCTGCGATTCTTCTGCCGTTTCATGGATTGTATGACCCTCTTGCCATAAAAATTCAGTCGTACGAAGGAATGGCCTAGTTGTCTTCTCCCAACGAACTACTGAACACCACTGATTATATAACTTTGGCAAATCATTATAGGATTGCACAATTTTTGAAAAGTGCTCACAGAACAAAGTTTCAGATGTAGGACGTACACAAAGTCTTTCCGCTAACTTTTCATCTCCACCATGCGTAACCCATGCTACTTCAGGAGCAAATCCTTCAACATGATCCTTCTCTTTTTGCAATAAACTCTCTGGGATAAACATTGGCATATATACATTTTCATGGCCAGTTCCTTTTAACTTCTCATCCATCACCTTCTGCATATTCTCCCATAAGGCATAACCATACGGACGTAAAATCATGCACCCTTTTACACTTGAATAATCAACAAGTTCGGCTTTTTTTACAATATCGGTATACCACTGCGCAAAGTCCTCTTCCATCTTCGTAATGGCTTGCACTTGTTCTTTTGCCATAGTCAGTCTTCCTCCTTCTAGAAAATACAAAAAAGCCCGCGTCCCTAAATAGGGACCGAGCTTTGCCGGCGTTACCACCCTGATTCATGCACAAAAATTGCGCATGCTCTCTTTTTGATAACGGGAAATTCCCGCTGCATATGCAGAACTCAAAGGCAGGTTCCATATTGCCTTTTTAAGAATCTTTCAGCCTGACGGATTCTCTCTCTGCTAAAAAGGTTGAACATGTACTAGTCCTTTTTCATCGTTATAACGAAATAAATTTGTTGATTATCATAATACAAATTCTTTTTTAAAACAATAGCTAATTTTCTTATTTTTATATATCCTTTTCATTTTTTGCAGTTTTATACGTAGCTTTTCCGCGTAATTTTCACAAGTTGATGTGCAATCATACCGATAAGTGTACCAAGTAGGACAAAGAAACCAATAAATCCATATCCCATTCCTTCCCACCCACCAATAACCATCATTGTAACGGGAAAGGACGCTAAGCAAAGAAGTATTAAACTAAGTGCAAATATAATATCAAACTGTTTGTCTGGAAACCGTTTCTTTAGTAAATATGAAATAGCAAATACAAGGATAATCGTGATTCCGCCAATGATGTAAAAAATACCAAATTCATCTAACCAATCCATAGTGTTCCCTCCCTCCATAGATTCCCTTATACTTAATTATATGTTTAATTTTTCTGAAAATAAATAATAAACTTTCACCTAAAAATATATATTTATTACTAGGTGTTAATAGTAATATATAATAATAGGTTTTATATAATCAGGAGGGAACTTTATGGATAAAGCATTAACAAACCACGTCATCATTTTATCATTCGACTGTTTATCAGCTTTAGATTTTCCTATACTACAAAAACTACCTCATTTCCAATCTCTAATAAAAAAGGGCACGGTTGTCGAAAAAGTAGAACCAATTTATCCTTCTGTAACATATCCAAGCCACTCAACAATCGTAACTGGTAATTACCCTAACAAGCACGGTGTTGTTAGCAATACGTTACTTCAACCAGGGCGTGAATCACCTGATTGGCATTGGTACCGAAAATCAATAAAAGGAACAACATTGTATGATGAAGCGCGCAAAGCAAATTTAACGACAGCTGCCCTTCTATGGCCTGTTACTGGAAGAGCGAACATCGATTACAATTTACCAGAAATTTTCCCCAATAGACCTTGGCAAAATCAAGTGTTAGTTTCCTTATTTAGCGGTAGCCCACTATACCAATTAGATTTAAATCGTCGTTTCGGCCATATAAGAAATGGTTTATCACAACCAGAGCTGGATGATTTCGTCCTCGCCTCTGCTGTGCATACAATCCAGACGAAAAAGCCTAATGTCATGTTCGTACATTTCACCGATCTAGACACACAAAGACACTATCACGGCTTTGAATCTAACGAAACAACAGCTGCTATCCAGAGACACGACAAACGTCTAGGGAAAATTATTCAAGCACTAAAAGAAAGTAACCTATACGAAGAAAGTACAATTATTGCCCTTGGTGATCATAGCGCTTTAAGTGAAAACAAATCCATCCAATTAAATGTGCTATTCCATCAAAGAGGACTTATATCTCTTAATAAAAAAGGAAAATTAGTAGACTGGAAAGCCTATTGCCAAAGTTGCGACGGCTCTGCCTATGTATATGTAAAGGACAAAAATGATATGGATACAATCCGGGAGGTACAACTACTCCTTGAAGAACTACTTCAAAATAAACAAAACGGAATTGAATTTATACTTCATGATGAAGCTGCCAAAGACTGCGGTGCAGACGGTAATTGTTTATTCATGTTAGAAGCACGAGAAGGGTATTATTTCACTGAAAACTATACAGGAGATTTTATAAAAGAAATTACTGAAAAAGATGTTACGCCTAGTAAAAAATATACATTTGGTACGCATGGATACTCTCCAACAAAACCTAACTATGAAACAATTTTTATCGCTGCTGGGAAAGGAATAAAAAGTGGCTTTACCGTCCCGTATATGAGACTTATTGATGAAGGTCCAACTATCGCTAGACTACTCGGTTTACACTTAGGTGAAACAGACGGAGCAATTGTAGAGGATTTACTCCAATTGTAAAGAACTGTGTATATATGTAAAAGTTATGTAAAATTCATCACTGTTTCTCTTTTTATAATTTTTATTTTTGTACACTGTTAGTAAAACAAATTTAAGGGGGAACATTATATGAAAAAAATGTCCAGACAAGAAAAAAGCTGGATATTATACGATTGGGCGAACTCTGTATACTCGCTCGTCATTACAACTGCATTATTTCCAATTTACTTTAAAGCAGCTGCAAAAGAAGCTGGACTATCTGGGGCAACTTCAACAGCATATTGGGGATATGCAAACTCATTCGCAACACTTTTAATTTCTATACTTGCTCCTATTCTTGGCACAGTTGCTGATTATAAAGGATTTAAAAAACGTTTTTTCACATTCTTCTTTGGACTCGGTATCGTATTTACAAGTATGTTAGCAGTCGTTCCAACCTCTCAGTGGTACTTATTGCTAGGGTGCTATATGCTCGCCTTAATCGGCTTTGCTGGAGCAAACATTTTCTATGATGCATTTTTAGTAGACGTCACTTCTGAAGATAGAATGGACCGAATTTCTACAAGAGGATTTGCATTAGGTTATATCGGGAGTACAATTCCTTTTATCGGTTGTATCGCTCTTATTATTCTTTCTCAAAAAGGAACTATTCCCTTATCGGTCGGCATTGCTAGTCAAATTTCCTTTGCAATAACAGCTCTTTGGTGGGGGTTATTTACAATTCCAATGCTAAAAAACGTAGAGCAAACACACTATATTGAGCGTCATCCAAGACCTATTAGAATGAGCTTCAAACGTCTTGCTGATACTTTTAAAAATATTAAAGAATATAAAACTGTATTTATGTTTCTAATCGCTTACTTTTTCTATATTGACGGAGTCGATACAATTATTACTATGTCTACCGCTTACGGAACCGATCTCGGTATTAGTGCAACGAATCTATTAATCATATTATTTGTAACACAAATTGTCGCTTGTCCATTTGCTTTACTATACGGAAAATTATCTGAAACATTTACTGGCAAAAAAATGCTATATGTCGGTATCATTATTTATATCATTATTTGCACATATGCTTATTTTTTAAAAACGACACTTGATTTTTGGATTTTAGCAATGTTAGTTGCTACATCTCAAGGTGGTATTCAAGCACTAAGTCGTTCATACTTTGCAAAACTAGTACCAAAAGAATCTGCTAATGAATTCTTCGGATTTTATAATATATTTGGGAAGTTTGCCGCAATTATGGGTCCGGTATTAGTCGGTGTTACAACGCAATTAACAGGAAAAACAAACGCTGGTGTTCTTAGTATTATTGTTCTATTTATTATCGGAGGATTCTTACTAACTAGAGTTCCAGAAAATAATACATCCGTTACACCACCTAGTCCAAAGACTAAAACGCTATAAGAAAAGATCCTCTTCTCATAAGAAGAGGATCTTTTTTATTTTTAAAGGTGCGCCTTATAATGAACGACTCTACTGCTTGTACAAAAATAATTTATCAACAGTTGTTCCTAATACTTCAGCTAAACGGAACGCTAACGCTAAGCTTGGATCATATTTATTATTCTCAATTGCATTTATCGTTTGTCTAGAAACCTTACATTTATCAGCTAATGCGCCTTGTGAAATATTATTTTCAGTGCGTAATTCATAGATTTGATTTTTCACACCATTGCTCCTAACCTGTAAAATCGTTTTTACAACATCAGTATATAATTGGCTCATATAGTTGTCAAAAGTTCCTCAAAGAAAAAAGGAGCAATATTGCTCCCTTACAATAGTTATTTTGAAGCTAATGAATTTGTTAGTGCCTCTTTGTTAGCGATATCTTCTTTCTTTATTTGCATACGTACAACTGGCCCTATCGCTAATAAAATAAGTGCCATCGCTATACAAAACACAGTAACTAGTGAAGTTAGTTCCTTTAATCCTCCAGCTAATGAAGTTCCAATTAGCATTGCCCCCATAAACAGTGGTAAAATCGTTCCATTTACTCTTCCAACCATATTTTCTGGTACAAGTTGAATCATAAGCGTACCGACAACAATATTAACACAAGCTAAACAAATACCTGTTCCAAATCTCATGAAACTAGTAATCCAAAATGATGTAGATAGCCCTTCTACTAAAAATGAAAGGGCTAATATACCCATACCGAATACAAACATCTTTTTCGGATTCACTTTTGAAGCGAAAACTGCAGCAACAATACCACCGAGTAACATACCTATTCCGTCAGCTGCCGCTAAATATTGAACAGCTTCTTTTTCCATACCTAAACGTTCAATTACAAGGAATACTTCTAATGGATTCGTTAATCCAACAGCTAAACCCATAATTGTAAAAGTGATCGTAATCATACGTAAATTTTTCGTATGAAGAACATACTTCCAACCTTCTTTTATATCATTTTTTAATGAGTCTCTCGCCACCTGCTCTTTTTCAACCCATTTCGGTAAGAATGAAAGGGCGATAGCAGATAACAAAAATAAAATGATTAAGCTATATAGTGATGTAAATAAACCAAGTTGTGTATACACAAGCGATCCCACCACTGGTCCAAAAATCAGAAATAATGACTGTAATGTTTGGTTAAATGCAATCGCATTTGCTACCTCTCCTTCTTTTACATAGCGCTTAAATATACGCGAAGATGAGGGCTGAGAAAACTGACCTACAATCGCGGAAATGAGTGTTGCAAAAAATATAGCCTGCCAATAATCCAGCTTTAACAACAAGACAATTCCTATAATAGACAGTACACTTAATACATCTCCAGCGACCATTGTTCTTTTCGGATTCCAGCGATCAGCTAGCGCACCACCGATAAACGAGAAAATAAAAATAGGTGCATATTCCATAACTGATAACAACGAAACAGAAACTGGATCATTATTCGTTCGCTCCATTATAAAATACAAAAGAGCCATATTTCTGATCCAAATTGCAAATTGTTGTAAAATATCAGACGCCATAACGAGCATAAATGCTCGGTTTTTAAATAAAGCGTTCATTTTCATTCCCCTTTCATAAACCGACCGTTCGGTCTAATTTATTTTGTAAGAAAAGCAACTGACCTATTATTCAGCTGCCATTCCTTTTAACAATACATCTATTGCCTTTTTATAAATACGTTTCAGCTCTTTATAATTTAATTCGTAGTAAAGCACTCCAAGTCCTGATAATAATCCGTTTACAATATACATAAGATCACGAGTATTATCTTCACGGAACTCTCCAGACTGTATACCTACTTCAATTAATTTCTCAAACATAACATATGATTCTCTAGTTAAAGCTAACAGTTCATCCAGAATCTCTTTACTTACAACTTGGCTCATAGAGAATTCCTCTATTGCATTTGAAATTGGTTGCTGTATGTCCTCTACATGATATTCCGCGAGACCATATAGTTTTTCAGTACTAGTGCTATACAACTTCTCTTTTTCATTCCATTTTTCAATCCAATCATACGTATGCTGTTTCACTACAAATAAAAATAATTCTTCTTTACTTTTAAAGTGATAATAAATACTTCCTTTACTTCGCTCTGTAATTTCACAAATCTCTTCCATAGATGTAGCTGCGTAGCCCTTCTGTGAAAATAGACTTTCTGCTTTATATGCAATTTCTTTCTTTATCTCTTCTGCGCTTCTTCTCATATTCACACCTCTTTAAACCGACCGTTCAGTCTAATAATAACAAATCAAAAACCTCTATCGCAAGAGGCTATATTCCTTATTTAAGAAAACGTACTTTCAAACCAAGTTCGAATCATATGTATGGTTCCAAATTTAAATGCTAATTTAACAAGAAATACGCCTCCTGCAGCTAATAAAAATAACACTACTTTCCCCTTATTTTTCACTTTCGGTTCCCTTTTCATTTCCATTCCCCTTAGTATGTTAAAAATATTAAACAAACGTTTGTTTAACTGTGTTTATGCATATGTAAGCCGACTAATCAAACGTTTGTTTAAAAAGAAATACGCCTATATAAGGCGCATTTTTATCAATCACCACCGCCACCACAGCTTCCTCCGCTATCTCCCCCAAAAGATCCTCCACAATCATGTGAGCCGCCATCATGCGAGCTATCATTATCAGATCCAGCAAAGAAAAATAATGGTGATGAGCTGTTAGATGAATTATGAATGTTATTTTGTTTTGTAAGATTTACCTTCTTTTTGTTCGATCGAACTGCTGTTACGATTGTTCCAACTACAACAAATAATAGTATGACAATAATAAATTCCATTTAAAAGCCTCCCTTATTCCTCGAATAATTGAATGGTTCTCTCTAAATTTTCAAGTGAAATGAAGCGTGATTCACGAAGAATTTCTTTTCCATTATGAAATAATAAAATTGTTGGCCCTGTAAATACTCCATATCGCCCCGCAATCTCCTGCATGTCTTGTAGTAATATCTCTATTTTCTCTACGTAATCATAATTCTCTAATACGCAATTTACTTTTCTTAGCATAACATCACAAACACCACAATTTTCCGTTTTAATAAACAGAAGTACCAATTGTTGTTCTTCAATATAGGTCGCTAATTCTTCTATCGTTTTAAATGTAGTCATCTTATCCCTCTTAGCGTAATTTACGAAATACTTTGTCTTGATACATACGAAAGCTGAACTATCTTTAATCTTTCTCTTTTCCATTACCTGCTGAAAACGAAGCGTTTTTGCTGTTAACTCTTCTCGTAATCTCTTTCTCTCTTCTTCATCATAACAGCAAGCAATTAGATCCTCTATTTTTAATATATCTTTTTGTAGTTCCATTTCTGGTGGAATCATTCCCGCATTTTTTAAAATTTTATAACTCATTCTAAGTTCTGGAGGTACCATTGAAAGATCTTCTAATTGTAGTGGTTTTCCTTTTCCCGGAAGATAATCAAGATCACCATTCCGTATTGCTTGTCGAATTTTTTCTTCAGCAATGTTCAAAAACACATCCACACCATTCCCTCCTTTACATATTTTTACTATTATTTTACATGATATTTCCTTATCTTTCTACGTCTTTAATAATTGGCTCCATACAATTTTTTCTCAAATTTATTTATAATAAGCTTTTTCCTCCCATACCAATCTTTCGTTTTCATATATAGTTTGTATTCAAGCCTTTTTGTATTGAGAAAGTCTTTTTTAACTTAATAAAGCGTTTACACTAAATCTTACATTTGTTACGATTTAATCACCCCCAGCTCCCTTGTATAGACTTCGTGATGTCTGATCATTTTATCTAGACGTTTCACACGTCTAGATTCATTTTGATTTATTGGCGTATGCCTTTAAATATATCTTTTATTTTGAAAGGAGAAATGGCTATGAGGTCTCAAAAATTCACACTGCTATTACTATCCCTACTACTTTTCTTACCTCTTTTTCTCACAAATTTTATTACTCCAAATCTCGCATTAGCAGATTCACCAAAGCAAAGTCAAAAAATTGTTGGGTACTTTCCTTCGTGGGGCGTTTACGGACGTAATTATCAAGTTGCTGACATTGATGCATCAAAACTTACTCACCTTAACTATGCTTTCGCGGATATTTGTTGGAATGGAAAACATGGAAACCCTTCTACTCATCCTGATAATCCAAATAAACAAACGTGGAACTGTAAAGAATCTGGTGTACCATTGCAAAATAAAGAGGTTCCTAATGGTACTCTTGTACTCGGTGAACCATGGGCTGATGTTACCAAATCGTATCCTGGCTCAGGGACAACTTGGGAAGATTGCGATAAATATGCCCGTTGCGGAAATTTCGGGGAACTAAAACGATTAAAAGCTAAATATCCTCACTTAAAAACAATTATTTCCGTTGGTGGCTGGACTTGGTCTAACCGCTTTTCTGATATGGCCGCTGATGAAAAAACAAGAAAAGTATTTGCTGAATCTACAGTAGCTTTTCTTCGCGCATATGGGTTTGATGGCGTAGATTTAGACTGGGAATATCCGGGCGTTGAAACGATTCCTGGTGGTAGTTATCGTCCTGAAGATAAACAAAATTTCACTCTCCTTCTTCAAGACGTCCGAAATGCTTTGAATAAAGCAGGTGCTGAAGATGGCAAACAATATTTACTAACAATCGCTTCAGGTGCAAGTCAACGCTACGCTGATCATACAGAACTAAAGAAAATTTCTCAAATACTCGATTGGATTAATATTATGACATATGATTTCCACGGCGGATGGGAAGCTACTTCTAATCATAATGCAGCTCTATATAAGGATCCAAATGACCCAGCAGCAAATACGAATTTTTACGTAGATGGTGCTATAAATGTTTATACAAATGAAGGTGTTCCAGTCGATAAACTAGTATTAGGCGTACCCTTTTACGGACGTGGCTGGAAAAGTTGTGGCAAAGAAAATAACGGACAATATCAACCTTGCAAACCAGGTAGTGATGGGAAACTTGCTTCTAAAGGTACTTGGGATGATTACTCTACCGGTGACACAGGTGTGTATGATTACGGTGATTTAGCAGCCAATTACGTTAATAAAAATGGTTTTGTACGCTACTGGAATGACACAGCTAAAGTACCTTACTTATATAATGCAACTACAGGCACATTTATTAGCTACGATGACAATGAATCTATGAAATACAAAACAGACTATATAAAGACGAAAGGTTTAAGTGGAGCAATGTTTTGGGAACTAAGCGGAGATTGCCGTACAAGTCCAAAATATAGTTGCAGTGGTCCAAAATTACTTGATACGCTAGTAAAAGAATTACTTGGTGGACCTATTAGTCAAAAAGATACTGAGCCACCAACGAATGTTAAAAACATTGTAGTTACGAATAAAAATTCAAACTCAGTTCAATTAAACTGGACTGTATCTACTGATAACGTAGGAGTTACGGAATATGAAATTACTGCTGGAGAAGAGAAATGGAGTACAACAACAAATAGCATTACAATTAAAAACTTAAAACCTAATACGGAATACAAATTTTCGGTAATTGCCAAAGATGCTGCTGGAAATAAATCACAACCTACCGCTCTTACTGTCAAAACGGATGAAGCTAATACGACACCTCCTGATGGAAATGATACTGCTACATTTTCAGTCACTTCGAATTGGGGCAGCGGTTATAACTTCTCGATTATAATCAAAAATAATGGAACGACTCCTATTAAAAATTGGAAATTAGAATTTGATTATAGCGGCAATTTAACACAAGTTTGGGATTCTAAAATTAGTAGTAAAACAAATAATCATTATGTAATTACGAACGCAGGATGGAATGGTGAAATTCCTCCTGGTGGATCTATTACAATTGGCGGTGCAGGAACAGGTAATCCTGCCGAACTTTTAAATGCCGTCATTAGCGAAAACTAGACGTAATATCCATTAATTACTTCAATAAAGTTTGAATTTAGGTTTGAGCAATACCTCCTAAATTCAAACTTTTAATTTTATGAAAAATCAAAAATATCACAATAACCTATTATAATTATATTTAATTTCTAATATGAAGTTTATATGAAGTTCATTTGAATTTTACATGAATTTCCTTTAATTTCTATTGTCTTCCTATAATATCCATATTATCCTTTACATAAAGGAATTATTTTTATTCCATTTTTAACTATCTATATATATAAAGAAAGATAGTCACCTGTTAGGGAAAGGCTTTCGTATTATAAATATAACAAAAGAAAAAGCACGCTTATAAGCGCACCATAAGAGTGCTTCTTCATACAATTCTCATGTAAGAGTTCTCGAAAATCATGTTAATCACAAAGAAAAGGCATTAGCTCATAAAAGCTAATGCCTTTTCTTTATTCATATTGTTGAGTATTCCATTCTTCTATATTTCATAATTTTGTTATCTACGATTCATAGAAAGAAGGTTCATGTGAGACAATTAAAACCGTTCCTTTGTATTGTTGTAACGCTTCCTGTAAAGCCATCTTAGTTTCTACATCCAAATGATTAGTCCGTTCGTCTAAAATTAAAACATCAGCTTTTTCTATTTTTTCATATAAGGAGCTAACACACTTAAAATCTCTTCTTTATCCTTTTTTAATTCGAGTGATGTTAACATATCCATCGTTCTCGGCCTAGGTAATTTCACTTGTACCTCGCCAACTATTGACGCTGGTCTTTGAGATAAAATAAATACGCGATCTGAAAGCAAGATTGCCTCATCTAAGTCATGTGTAACCATAACGATTGTTTGCTTCTCTTGATGCCAAGAGTTTAAAAGCCAGCTATGTACTTCCATTTTTGTAAATGCATCTAATTTACCAAAAGGCTCATCAAGCAGCATAATTGGCTTTTCACATAAATATGTGCGCAGAAAACTAATTCTTTGACGCATACCACCAGACAATTCATCTGGATAATGGTTTGCATATTCATCTAGTTCGAACTGCTTTAATGCTTCCATTCCTTCTGTCAGCCTTTGTTTTTTCGGCTTTCCTTCAATTTCTAACGGAAGAACGATATTTTGCAAAGCTGATCGCCACGGTAGTAATAAATCTTGTTGTGGCATATAACTAACAACATCTTGCTCTTGTACTTGCTTATCGTTATACGTTACGTTCCCGCTTGTTGGTTTTTCAACATTTGCAATCATGTTTAATAATGTGCTTTTCCCGCAACCACTCGGTCCTACAAAGGAAACAAACTCTCCCTCTTGTATAGAGGCACTAATATTCTCTAATACATTCTTTCCGTCGAAAGATTTCACTATATTTTTTATTTGTAATCCGCTCATTTTTCACTTGGAAGGAATTCATTTGTAAAAGCATCTTTTACATCGATTTTCTTTTTAATAACTTTGTTGTCATATAAGAAATTCATGTAATTCGTCCAAATTTCTTCCTTCTGTACTCCCCATGCTTTAGCATCATCTTGATACTTCGTACTTAACCATTTTTGGCTTTCTTGAACTAAATCTTTATTCACATCTGGAACAGCTTTAATTAAAATATCAGCAGCCTCTTTCGGTTCCTTAATTGCAAAATTATAACCTTCTGTCGTTGCACTCATAAACTTTTTCACAAAGTCTTTATCTTGCTTCGTATGTTTTTCACTCGTAATAATAACAGGACTATAGAAATCAAGCGCTGGATCTAAGTCCTTCACCATAATTGTATTTAACTCTTTTCCTTGACGCTTCGCTTCAATACCATCCCAACCGTAATAAATCCATTCGAAATCTGCATCACGGCCAATTGATTTAAAGAAATCTGTTTGTCCTAAGATGATTTTTTCAACTTTATTAAAATCAGCTTGATGTTTATCCATAATCGTCTTTAATGTCGCTTCTTCTGCTGGTCCTCCCCAGCCGCCGTAACGTTTACCTTCAAAATCTTTCGGTGACGTCATATTGTCTTTCTTAAGCGATGCAAACGCTGAAGTGTTATGCTGAATAATCGCTCCTACAGATACAACAGGAATTCCTTCTACACGAGCTAACGTTACATTTTCTTGTGCACTTATTGCGAAGTCTGCTTTTCCTGATGCTATCATTTGCTCTGCTGTTACATTGTCACCTGGTTGAATAATTTCTACATCTAATCCTTGCTTTTTGTAATAATCTTTCGTTTTCGCTACATACAAGCCAGTATGATTCGTATTTGGAAACCAATCTAATACTACTTTTACTTTTTGATCTTTACTTGCACTTTCTTCTTTCTTCGCCGGATTACATCCAGCCACACCTACCGCTACTAAGGCAGCTAACATAACTTTCAAACCTTTTTTCATTTTCTGCCGTCCTTTCTATATATCCATGGTGCTGTTATTCTTGCCATAAACTCTACGATAAAATACAGGCATAATGTCACCATAACGATGATTGCTGCAACACCAAATACTCGGGCAGTCAAAAAGGATTTTGTAGCCCTCGTAAGCATAACGCCTAATCCTTCACTTGCACCGAGCCATTCTCCGATAATTGCCCCCATTACGCTATATGTAACTGCAATTTTTAAACCTGAGAAAAAGTATGGGAGCACTGCTGGAAATTTTACCTTCTGGTAAACTTGCCATTTCGTCGCCTTCATTGTTTGTAACAGTTTCAGCATATTTTTATCTACTGTTTGAAAACCTTCTAAAATACTAAGCGCAATTGGGAAGAAACAAACGAGTATTACGACCATTACTTTCGGCAACATCCCATATCCAAACCAAATAATAAATAGCGGTGCAAGTACAACAATTGGAATTGTTTGCGAAATAACGAGCAATGGATTTATTAAAATACGAAATAACGGTATAACATCCATAATAATTGCGATGCTCGTCCCCAATAAAATTGCAAAGAATAGTCCAATTATAACTTCCTGCAGTGTTTGCATCGTATTTGGTAATAGTAAATCTTTCATCCCAATTAATTCTTGAACAATGGCAGAAGGCTTTGGTAAAATCCACGGTTCGATTTTAAATAATGAAACAGATCCTTCCCATATCGCAATGAGAAGGATAAGCCAAATAGTTGTAATAAGTTTAGATTGCTTCTGGTTTTGCATATTCATCACGGTACTTCCAAACCTTTTCATCTATCGTTACACCAGTGCTTGGACGATAATGGATTTTAATAGAAGTAATCACTTCTTCTGCTCCAGCATCGACGCAAGCTTGTTGCGCACGTTTAACGACATCAAGAAGTACATCTAATTCTCCTTCCAAAGTTGTTTCCATTGCCCCTACTTCATAACGAACTCCCGATTGTTGCACAACTTCAATTGCTTTATCGACAACAGAATATACATCTTTCGTTTTCGCTTGTGGTACTACTGAAAATGACATTGTAACTTGTTGTGACATAATAAAATCCCCCTTATAAAATTAAATTTCAAAAATAAGAAAAGGCTTTCCTACTGCGTAGGAAAGCCTTGTATGCAAGTTATTACAGAATAACATATGCTACATCACTTTAAGTAACTCCCTACGCTGGCATTATCCAGATCAGGTTGAGGGTCGATGTTTACTTACATCCTCTCAGCCAATTGGCTCCCCGGTCCTTAATTCGTTTTCATTGTAGCATGATTTATTTTATTGAACAAACAAAAGCATGCATAATCATTTCATTATTTTTGGAAAATAACCAACTTTTTCACCATGAGCTAATAACTGCTGTATAAATTCTTTATTAATTGCTGGTACTATCAATTCTTTTTTCTTAATCCATTCATTCGTTCTACGTGTACCCATTACAATTTCAGATTGCTGTGCTCCATCTCCTGCAACTTGAGAAGCAATTAACTCTGCTATTACTTCATTTCCCTTCGCTAATGCAAGTCCGGTATTTACATATTCTGAAAGTGGAACCATTTCAAGATTGTATCCACACTCTCCAATTAGCTGTATAAATTGTTCAAACTCAATTTGATGTGGATGACAAATATGTAACGTCTCTCCTACAATTTGCGCATCTTGTAAATACGATACAATTGATTTACTAGCAAAATCAATTGGTGTGAAATCAACTTTCCACTTCACATTTGGTGCTTTCCCAATTAATAGCATTGTTTTAATAAGACGATAAAATGCGTTTCCTTCAATATTTTGTTGGAACGAACCTGTTTCTGAATGACATGCTAAATTACCTGCACGATAAATATTTCCGCGCAAACCATTTTTCATTGCTTCACGAACAATGTTTTCCGCTTGTAGTTTACTATTTGAATATACATTCTCTAAGTCTACACTGTAATTAAAATCACCAGTTTTCATGTATGTATCCCATTGATCTACCGCTAATTCTAACGGGATACCAATTGTAGAAATAAAATGGAATGTAGCACCTTTCTCCGCTAATGCTAGCATACGGCTAGTTCCTTGGACATTTATATTTTCAAATTGTTTTACATCTCCAAAATGCCTTACATCTGCACCGCAATGAATTATCGTATCCATCTTAGAACTGATGAACATAAATTCTTCTTCGCTCATCCCAAGATACTCTTCTCCCAGATCACCAGCTACGGCCTGTATACGCTGTAACCATTCTTCACATATATCATTAAAGTAGCCTGTTAATGTATCTATAATTCTTTGCTGCACATCTTTGGTTGGTCTTACTAAACAATAAATAGTAGCAGATGTATCTCTCAACAATTCATATAATATGTGTGATCCTAAATAACCAGTAGCTCCTGTTAAAAAGACATTTGAAATCTGGGTTTCTTCCAAAACGTTTGCATACGTGATAGTATCTGGCTCGTGAATCACTTTATATTCACGAAATACTTCTTCTTTCTCTACTTTTACTTCTCGCTCAATTCGAGCTAATCCATATATCGTTCTTTCTTTAAAGAAATCTTGAATTGTTAAATGTGAGAAATCTTCTTTTAACAATGTTAAGACTCGTAATACTTTTAATGAATGTCCACCAATTGTAAAGAAATCATCATGCACTCCAACTTTTGAAATTCCTAATACTTCCGCCCAGGCGTTCGCTATTTGTTTTTCTGCTTTATTAGAAGGTGCAACATATTCTTGTAGCCGAACCGGTTCATACTTTTCTTCTAACTGAGCTAACTTCTTAACATCAATCTTTTTATTAGGTGTAAGTGGTAATTCATTAATATAAATTAGTTTAGATGGCACCATATAATCTGGTAATTGCTCTTGTAACTGATAAACTAATTCTGGTATTTCTTTTTTATTTAAAGTTGTATAGAACGCGATTAAATATTGGCTACCTTCCTTACTCTTCTTAGCAAAAACAGCATTTTCTTTTATATTATGATTTTGAGAAATTTTACTTTGGATTTCTCCTAGTTCAATACGATGTCCTCTAATTTTTACTTGATCATCTTTCCGATGTAAAAACTCTATATTTCCATCCTCTAGCAACTTAACGATATCACCTGTTTTATATATATTAACTATAGGATTAAAAGGGTTCGGAATAAAAGCTTCAATTGTTTTATTAGGCTTATTAAAATACCCTTTTGCTAATCCCACTGAATCTATATATAATTCACCAGGTACACCAATTGGACAAAGATTCATATTCTCATCCAAAATCATAACTTGATAATTAGCACATGGTTTACCAATGGGAATACTCGCAACATCCTCATTTAACTGACTAGGTATTTTATAGGTTGTCGTCACTACAGTACATTCTGTCGGTCCGTATACATTATAAATTTCAACATTTGTACCTATTCTTTCTCTCCACAATTTAATAACCTCTACAGGTAACATTTCACCACCAATCGCAATTCTTTTTAGGGAAGCTAGCTTATATATATCTTCTTCTGCTAAATAAGTTGCTACTTGTCGAACAAAAATTGTTGCTAATGCCAAGATTGAAGTTGCTTTCACTTTATAGATTGCATTTGCAAATGCCTCTACAGACAATCGCTCTTCCTCTAATAGTACATACAAGTTTCCTCCGCAGAATAAAGAAGCAAATGACTCCCATACAGAAGCATCGAAACTAAAGGAAGGAAATTGAGCAAATACATCCTCTTCTGTCAATTCATATTGCTTTTTCATCCAAGTGTACAGATTAACAACGCCTCTATGTGCTAACATCGTTCCCTTTGGATTCCCTGTTGAACCAGATGTATAAATCATATAAGCTACATCGTCACAATGAATAGACAACTTTACATCTATATCTTCATAAGTTTCACTATCATACATTGAAACTGTTTGAACCCCATCACATGTTATAGGCGTCTCTTTCATCAATATAACTTTCGCTTGGCTATCTTGAATAATGTACTGTATTCTACTTTCGGGATAATCTGGATCAATTGGAACATACGCTGCACCAGCTTTTAATATAGCTACCATACTTACTACTGTGTCTATGCTACGTTTCATAAATATTCCAACATAGTCTCCTAATTGGACGCCGTTTTTAATTAACATATGAGCTATTTGATTACTTTTTTTATTTAGCTCCTCATAAGTTAAAGTACCTTCCCTTGAAGATAAAGCTATACGATTTGGAAATTGAGTAACAGTATTATAGAACATATCGACGATACTTTTCTCAGGATATACTGCTGTCGTATCATTCACTTGACTATAAAGTGCCATCTCGGCCTCTGTAATAATATTAAAATGTTTTATATACTTATTAGTATTTTGTGATATATCAACTAAAACACCTTGTATTTGTTGTGCATAACGAGTAATCGTTGTCTCTTTCCAATTAACACTATTAAATATTATTTCTACACTTTGCATATTTTTACTAAATACAAATTGTAATGTATTCGTGTCTTTTAGCTCATAATATGTTTCACCAATAATAATAGGTGACATTTCATATAATGTATTACCGTTTTGAAACTCTTCTATTTCTTCCTCATTCATTTCTTTAATTTGCTCCAGTTGCTCTTCAATTTGTAAATTTAAACTTTCATAGGAGAGAAAATTAGAAACTTCAATAGTAATTGGAAATAAATTTCCTCTTACATGATAAAGCACGACAATATGTTTTTCTTTAGAAATATGATATAACCACGTTGCAGTCGCTCCTATTAAATCTACAATGTGAGTCAAATTTGAAAACAGTTCCGTTTTCCTTTTTATCCTAAGTTCTGTTCCTTGCACATCTTTAGGTATTTTAATACTTCCTTCTACTTTTCCTAAAAATTCTTTTACCATCTCATTATAAGAAATTGCTAATTTCATATTTATGTAAATTCCTCTCTTAAATATAATAAAGGTGTGAAAATTCACACCTTTTTCATCCCTTATTAAAGGGCAGATTCGTTCAATTCATAATCAGTAGCGGAGATACCCCCTTGATTAGAATTGAACTTTCTCCTTATTCGCTTTTAAACTCACCAATAAGCTCTTGTAATTCCTGAGAAAGCCAACTTAAAGAAGTCGCTAATTCTGCAATATCTTGTACTGATATTTCTTGCTCTTTCATGCTTTCTTCGACATTACTACTGCTGTTGGCATAAGTATTTGCAATATGTGATAATTCATTTACGACTTGAACAATATTCTGGCTATTTTGTAAAATGTCACTCGAATTACCAGAAACAGCTTTTACTTGATCTGTAACAGATTGCGCTGATTTTGAGATTTTTTCAAAGAAATCTCCACTACTTTGAACAAGCGAAATTCCAGTTTCTACTTCTCTTGAACCTTTTTGCATGGAAACTACAGCATCTTCTGTCTCAGCTTGTGTTTCACCAATTAATTTCGCTATATCTTTAGCAGACGCTTCCGTTTGTTCTGCTAATTTTCGTACTTCATCAGCAACAACTGCAAACCCTCTTCCAGCTGCTCCAGCACGTGAAGCCTCAATAGAAGCATTTAAAGCTAATAAATTTGTTTGATTTGAAATACCTGTAATTACAGTTACGATATCACTAATTTCTTTTGACCTTGTTTCTAACGAATAAATGATGGAAGATAAATCTTGTACTGCATTTTGGATTAAACTCATTTGATTAATAATTTGTCCAATCACTTCATTACCTTCAATTGAATGTTGTTCCATACCTTCAGAAGCAACCGCAACTTGTTTTGCAGCCCCAGTTATTTCTTCTACCTTATCTTCCATTCCATGTACAATTCCTAAACATTGTTGTACTGAAGTTTTTTGAGACTGTGCCCCTACTCTTAAACCTTCAATCGAACTTGCAATCTCTTGAACTGCCATGCTGTTTTCCTCTGTACTCGCCGACAATTCTTGTGAAGAAGAAGAAACTTGCTCAGCAGTTTGCCTTACTTTATCTATAATCCCTTTAAATTTTTCAATCGTGTTATTGAAATAAACATTAATAATTCCAATATCATCTGGTCTTTCTTTTAATTTAACACTTAAGTCACCTTCACCAATTTTACGTAACCCTTCTCGTAAATCTTTTAATGGAGCTAACGAGTGACGCACGATAAAGAATTGAGTAATAGTCGCAATTGCTAATGAAATAATGATAAAGAGTAAGCCCTGTATCATAAACTTCTCTTTTGTAATAGGAACAATGGAAGCATCTAAGTCAGCCGCAATAATTGCAACAATATTGTTTTCTCCATCTGTAATTGGTTCTAATATTGTCACCCACGAACCTATTTCATCTTCATATACTTCTGTTATTTGGGCCTTTTTCGTATCAATCACTTTATCGTATGCCTTCATCCAATGAGCGGGTTGTTCATAATAATCTCCCGGCTTTATAGGAAACGCATTTGTTAACTCTGTAGTCAAACCAACGAGTTGTAATTCTCGCTTTTCATTCGGCTTTGCTCCTGTAACATACGTTTGTCCAACACTTTTCAATTCTTTTGAAACTTCATCTAATTTCTCTGTTAACTTTTCTTTTTTCACTTTTTCGGCTGTAGGATCTTTCGCCATGTCTCTAACTAACTCTAAATCCAATTTTTTTAATACTATTTCTCCTGTTTCAATAGACTGCCTTTCAAATAAAGACATCATACTATTTTGAAACATGTTGAAACTTAACGCACCCATACTTCCAACAAGCGTCAAAATAACTAGTACGGTTAATAAGACGTTCTTTTGAAGGAACGATAACTTATGCCAATATTTTTTCATTAATATCCACCTTCCTTAACTAACATAAACAAAAAAACAAAATATATGAATATTTTGTTTGAAAATGTTTCTCAATATGTTCGAGAATAAAAAAAAGCCAATGTAAAAGCATTGGCCAAGACCAACCCTATCCGTCCGGTAACTGGCTAGCATAGCCTTTCGACCTTAGCTCCTGTAGTTTTGCGTCCTCATGTTTCCATCAGTTTGCCTTTCTCGCTGAACGAGTTGAACGATATGGGAGTTCTATGAGAATTAATTTATTCTCTTTCAAAGATTACAACATATAAATCAAAATGTCTACTTATTTAGAGATATAAATACAAATTTTTAACGCGTTGTTTTTTCAAAATAATTTCAAAAAGTACGTGAATGTTACTTTTTTTGTGTTATATAATAAAAAATGTATTAATAACAAGGATTTTTTCGGGTATTTATTTAATTTTCAATCAAATTAAACTATTCGAATATATCTTAACTAATGAATTTCGGAGGTAGTTTATCATGTTTTGGCTACAATTTCTTACCTTGTTACTCTGTATTTTTATTGGTGCACGCCTAGGCGGAGTTGGTTTAGGAGTAATGGGTGGAGTTGGTATGGCAATACTCGTTTTTGTCTTCCACTTACAACCAACGGCGCCTCCTATCGATGTAATGCTTATGATTTTGGCAGTAATTACAGCTGCTGGTGCTTTGCAAGCCGCTGGAGGAATGGACTACCTTGTTCATCTAGCTGAAAAGGCATTACGAAAAAATCCAAAACGCATTACATTCTTTGCTCCAATTGTTACTTATTTATTTACACTTTGTGCAGGAACTGGTCACGTTGCTTATTCTGTACTTCCTGTTATCGCTGAAGTCTCTCGCGAATCCGGAATTAGACCAGAACGACCAATGTCCATTGCCGTAATTGCTTCCCAACAAGCAATTACAGCTAGTCCTATATCAGCTGCAACAGTTGCACTTTTAGCAATGTTAGCTGACTATAAAATCACCTTATTAGATATTTTAAAAGTAAGTATCCCTTCTACTTTCATCGCTTGTATGATAGCTGCATTTGTTGCTAGTAAGATGGGAAAAGAATTAAATGAAGACCCTGAATACTTAAAACGATTAAAAGAAGGATTAATTCCTAAGCTTGAAGAGAAAAAAGAATTTGTAGGTGTAAAGGGCGCAAAATTATCAGTTATCCTTTTCCTTGTAGGAACCTTCCTTGTTGTACTTCTTGGTTCATTTGAAGCACTTCGTCCAGGATGGATAGTTGATGGGAAGTTAGCCCGTCTTTCCATGCCGAACACAATTGAGATGGTTATGTTAACTATCGCGGCTCTTATTATTATTTTCTGTAAACCAAATGTAGAAAGCATTGTATCTGGTAACGTCTTTAAAGCAGGAGCAACAGCAGTTGTTGCTATTTTCGGTATCGCTTGGATGGGAGATACTTTCTTTAATGGAAACTTAAATATGATTCAAGGATCGATTCAGCATTTAGTAACAAGTGCACCTTGGCTATTTGCTATCGCACTATTCATTCTATCTATTTTACTGTACAGCCAAGCAGCAACAGTTCGTGCCTTAATGCCACTTGGACTATCTCTTGGTATTCCACCAGCGCTACTGATTGCGATGTTCCCTGCAGTAAATGGATATTTCTTCATTCCAAACTATGGAACAATCGTTGCTGCCATTAACTTTGACCGTACTGGTACAACAGGTATCGGTAAATACGTATTAAATCATAGTTTTATGATTCCGGGCCTAATTGCAACATTTACTTCTATCGGAATTGGAATGCTCTTAATTTCAATTATGTTTTAAAGAAAAAGCACAAACCTTTATTTAAAAAGGTTTGTGCTTTTTTAATCAAATATTTGTTTAAATTTTGGGCAGTCTATTTCTTCATGTAGCACTTAAAATACTACACTTCCTTCCCTACAAACTTCTCTTTACTTCTTCAACTAATTTTTTCGTACTTTCATACGCAGATTCCGCTAAACTAATTGCTGAAATAACTGAAACACCGTCCGCACCCGCCTCTATAACTGCCGCTGTATTTTCAATTGTAATCCCACCAATACCAACGATTGGCACTGTAATTCCTTGTTCTCTAAAATAAGCTAATCCTTTCGTTCCTTGAACCGCTTTCGTATCTTTTTTCGTACTCGTTGGGAAAATAGGACCAACACCTAAATAATCCGCTCCATTTTCGATTGCAAAACGTGCTTCTTCAATTGTATGAGCAGATACGCCGATAATTTTATCTCCCATTTTTTCACGAACAGATGTAATTCCTTCATCATCTTGTCCAACATGAACACCATCTGCATCTAATTCAATGGCTAATTCTACATCATCATTTACAATGAAAGGAACACTATATTCCTTACAAAGCGTCTGCAATTCTTTTGCAAAGCGCACTCTATCTTCTCCGATTAAAGAACCTTCCCCCTTCTCACGAAACTGAAAAAGTGTCACTCCACCATCTAACGCTTCTTTCAATACAGCTAAAGGATCCCTCGTGCAGTTATTACTTCCCATAATAAAATACACTTGCAATAGCTTAGACATTTTATCTATTTCAATGCGTGCCATTTCTTTCACTCCCTCTTACTCTAACTCCACAATCTTCCCATACTTCTCAATATCACCTGAAGTTGTATTCGCTAATTGATTTAAAAATTCAATTTGGAAACTACCAGGCCCTTTTTCTACCGCCTTAGCAGCTGCCAGTTCCGAAGCTACACCATAAAACGTTAATGCGGCTACTGCTGCTTTTACATAATCTTTTTCCACTGCTACAAATGCTCCTATTACAGAAGTTAGTAAACAACCTGTTCCCGTAACTTTCGTTAAAATAGGGTGACCATTTCGAATAACAATAGTTCTCTCTCCATCTGTAACAACATCTTCTTTTCCAGTAATGACCGCAACTGTATTTAGTTCATCTGCTGCCTGCCTTGCAATACTTACAACATTGCCATTTCCAGTACCAGCGTCTACCCCTTTAATTTCCCATTTCTCATTAATAACATTTGCTATTTCAGCCGCATTTCCGCGGATAATTGCTAAATCTATTTCGGCTGGAATATGTCTCGCAACTTCTGTTCGATACGAAGTTGCTCCTGCACCAACTGGGTCAAATAGTACTGGCACATTGTTCGCATTTGCTGATTTACCCGCGAGTAACATCGCTTCTACTTCTTCAGGACGAAGTGTCCCCATATTTAATACTAACGCTCCAGCAATGCTAGCCATTTCTGCTACTTCTTCTTTTGCATACGCCATTACAGGCGATGCTCCAAGTGCCAACAAACCGTTAGCAGTAAAATTTGTTACAACAACATTTGTAATATTATGAACGAGCGGATTAGATTCTCTCACCAAATCCACTACTTTACTAATTTCTTTCATATTCATCCTTTTCATCTCCTAACTATAATGATGGGAGATACACAAAAAGACACTTTGCGCGTACGCAAAGTGCCTGAACATGTACTTTTACACTCTCCCTACGCTGGCATTATCCAACAGGTTCAAATGGTCAATGACGGACTAGTCATACTCTCAGTTTGCATCCACAAACTCCCATGTGCTTATTATTCATCTACTTCAAAGTCTACTCTTATTCTACTAAAATAACAAGTTTTTTACTTTTCTATTTAATATAGAAGCAACCTATATAACAATAAACATAATCAAGTGAAACTTTAATCAGTGAGTGTTTTGTTCATCCCACTAAAAACCGATCAAATATGGAGCGAAACTGAATCTCAAGAAGATGTATGCTATATTTAACTTATGGAAATTTGAAAGGATGTTTTTAATATGTCAAAAAGCGTTGTAATCGCTGAAAAACCTTCCGTTGCACGAGATATTGCTCGTATACTTAAGTGCGATAAAAAAGGAAATGGCTACCTTGAAGGTAGTAAATATATTGTAACTTGGGCTTTAGGTCATCTCGTTACATTAGCAGATCCAGAAAGTTATGATGTGAAATATAAAAAGTGGAATTTAGAAGATTTACCGATGCTACCTGAGCGTTTGAAATTAACGGTTATTAAACAAACTGGTAAACAATTTAATGCTGTAAAAAGTCAGCTACTTCGAAAAGATGTAAATGAAATTATTGTAGCAACAGACGCGGATTTATCTCTATAAAATATAATTGCACATAAATCCTAAAACACCTTTCATCCTTAATTTAACTGTGGTATCTAATACTTTTATAATTGTACATAAAAAGAAGCACATAATTTATCTTTAAATTATGTGCCTCTTATTTATTTACTGTAATAAAAGTATTAGATACACTCTTCAAAAATTCTTCTAGTACGAGGTTAAACATTAATGATTTTAACCGTATCGCTTTAATTTCAGAACTAAAAGTGTGCTCACCCAAAATAGACAGATCTGCCAAGCTAAAAGAATCTGAAAATGAAAATGAGTATTCAGATGAATTAATCAAGTTGACTACCTAGCTAACAATTATCAATACACCATATGGGACTACAATTACTTTCCTAACTTGATTGCTTTTTTTATATTACTGAATGCACCTTTACCATATAATAGTACCCCCCCGCGGTAAACACGGCTCGTTAAACCTATCATTATAAATATTGTTGTTAATAGAATAACTAATGCAAGAGCAATTTCCCATACTGGGATATTCAAGAATCCAATTCGTACGAGCATAACAATAGGAGTGAAGAATGGTATATAACTAGTAATGGTAATAAAAGAGCTGCTTGGATTTGAAATGCCATAAAGTGCGATATACAAAGCAGCAAGTAACATGATTGTCAGCGGCATAACTGCTTGAGAAGCTTCCTCTATACGACTAATAATGGAGCCGAATAGACAAGATAATGAGCCATATAATAAAAATCCTAAAGTGAAGAATATAATCCCATACACCACTAAGGTAGGAGCGAATGAATATAAATCAATTCCATTTAAAATATCATTCTTCGATCCATTAATTGCTGTTTTATAGCCTACAGTTGCGACAAAGCCCCAAATTATTATTTGAGTAATCCCAGCTAATAATGTTGAAAAGAGCTTTGCAAATAAATGTTTTGTAGGCGATATACTTGAAACAACTAACTCCATTACACGCGAAGATTTCTCAGTTGCAACATCTGTAGCTAGTTGTGCAGCATACATTAGTATCATTAAATAATTAAGGAAAATAAATACATTAATTAAAATTGCTACACTTTCTTTATGCTCTCCATCTTTAATCTTATCTGAAACTGTTTTGGTCTGTATTTCTACTGGCGTAGTTAGTACCTTTAAATTGCTTTGCGAAAGATTCAATTGCTGAGCGAAATTTGAAGATTGTATTTGAGATAAAATAGTTTGAACCTTTGTAACATCTTCCTGATTTACATCTGTCTCAGCTATATACGTAGCATTCAGCTGTTTATTATCCAATTCCTCTATAACTATTGCATATGTATATTCACCGTTTTTAACGCCCGATTCTGCCTTTTGTTTATCCGTACTGTGCTTTACATGTAATTTACTATCGACATTTTTAAATACTTGATGAATTGTTGTATATAATTCTTCTTTTTCTGTAACAACAACAACGTTTTCTTCCCCATTCCCCACAAAAAAGTCATAAATCTTGTCAACATTCATCAATCCTATAATTAACATAGAAATTATTATTGTAATAGCAATAAATGATTTTGATTTCACCTTAGATTTATAGTTTTGTAAAAAAATTGTCCAGAAACTACTCATATTGTGCACCTACTTTCGCAATAAAGATATCATTTAGTGTAGGCTCTTCTACTGCAAACTTTTTAACATACCCTAACTTCGTTATTTCTTTAAATAAAACATGTGAAACTTCTTCATACGAAATTTTAAGAGTAACCGCATTCTTACGTTTCTTAATACTTTCTACACCTTTTATTTCTTTCAAATGGTCAAAGTCATGATCGCCAACGATTACAACATTCTTTTTACCAAAATCACTTTTAATTTTAGCAATGTCACCCTGAACAACAGGTACTCCTTTATGCATGATACAAATGTGTTGGCATAACTCTTCCACATGTTCCATACGATGCGAACTAAAAAGAATTGACGAACCTTGTTTTTGCATATCAAGAACAGCTTCTTTTAACATTTCAACATTTACTGGATCTAAACCGCTAAATGGCTCATCTAAAATCAAAAGTTCAGGCTTATGTATAATCGCTGTTATTAACTGGATTTTCTGTTGATTACCTTTTGAAAGTTCTCCTACTTTTTTGTTCAAATACTCTGATATATTAAAACGCTCCAGCCAATATAGAAGCTCCTTTTCTGCATCTTTACTTTTCATGTTCTTTAGTTTTGCAAAAAAGTTAACTTGTTCTTTGACAGTCATTTTCGCATAAAGACCACGTTCTTCTGGTAAATAGCCAATCTTATCAGTAACATCATAATTTATAGGTTTACCATTCCATGAAATAGATCCGCTTGATTTTGATAATAGTCCAAGTATCATTCGAAATGTAGTAGTTTTACCAGCTCCATTCCCACCCAGGAATCCAAATATTTCACCCTTCGGTATCTCGATATTCAAATTATTTACCGCGACATGATCATCAAATTTCTTTGTTAAATCTTTAATTATTAAAGTCATTATCCACACCCTTAATCCCCAAAATGATTTTTTTATACAATTGTATATCCATAGTCAACCACAATATTTTGTCCCCTAATTGCATCGCTCTTATCAGACATTAAAAATAAAATGACATTTGTAACATCGGAAATTTCAACAAATTTTCTATACGGTATCTTTTTTAATAACTTATCCCCTTCAAAAGATTTCAATAAATTTTCGTTACTATCGTTTATAATATAGGAAGGTGACACACAATTAACTTTAATATCTCTCTTTTTATCCTTCAAAAAATCAATACTTAAATTTTTAGTTAAGTGAATTAGAGCCGCTTTCGATGCCCCATATGCAATTCTATCCTCATGTGCCACTATACCATTTTGTGAGGCTACACTAATTATTGAGACACGTTGTGAAAATGAACTGTATAAGGATTTGAGTAAAAAAACAAAACACTTGATATTTAAATCAAATGTTTTATCCCACTCTGCATTTGTCACATTATAAAAATTAGATAAAGTATTAAGCCCTATCAAGTTGATAATACAATCTATAGTTATATTATTCTCTTCTAAGTAATTGGATAAAAATCTAATATCTTCTTCTTGATTAACATCTAATTTAAAATAGAATTTATTAGTATCTTTCATTCTTTTTTCTTTATAAGTTTTATCGATACAGTATATATTTTTTGTATCTTCAATTTCTAATTGTAAATCTTTACCGATAAATCCATTAGCACCTAGTATCAGTATATTACCACTCAATTTATTCCTCTCCTTACAATATCGAATACCCAATATACACCACTCGAAATAACTGCTGTTATGAGAATAAAATTTACTAGCCCTAACAGTAACTCAGAAGACTTTATCTTTTGTCTATTTAATATAAATTTTTTGAAGTTTTTCATATAATCTTCTGAACCTATAATTAGATTTATAACCCAATAACCATCTAATTTTAAAAACGGCATCATATTAATAAAAATAATTATACAATTTATTAAATATACATATAATATTACATCGGATTTTGAAAGGAAATACACTATGGCTAATAAGCTTCCTAAAAGCATTTGGCCAACAATACCTGATAACATTATAGATATTTTCTGTTTTCTTTCAAGCGTTCTCATATAGTTAACATTTGTGAAAAATAACAATAAAAAGAAATATCTAATTATTATTCCAAAACGCATATTATTAGAATTTATATACTTTCTATAGGTATAATAATGAGAAAATTCATGAAACGAAATTATAAATAGCTGAGCTATGTATATATACAATAAATAATACACATTAAAGTTCATTGAGTTGCTATTGTAAAATGAATAAGCCTCCTTAATAACAAAAGGAAAAGTCGTTCCAAAAATTATAAGTAAACATAGGAATAAGTATTTAAAAAATTTAATGTTTTCTATTTTATATAATGTCTCAAACCTCTTTGTGCTTACACTTAAAGTTAGTAACTTAAAATTTAAAAGGTTATATTTTTTATTACCAAATAAAAATCTTTCTAACCCTTCAACTTTTTCACTTGTTTCGATATTATAACTTTTAAGATACTCTAATGTATTCTGATCTGCTTGTAACATTCTTTCATTTTTAGGGTTATATATATAAACATAATCTTCTATGTAGTATTCAAGGTTTACATTGCAAACATTTAAATTATGTACCTCTTTCAAACTAATACCCTCTTTGCAATTATTTTCATAGCTTTTGACAATACATTAGTATTTATTAAAAGCGTAGGAAATAATGTAATACCATTATCATCTTCGTTATTCATATAATGGTATACTAAGATACCTAACTCTTTTAACTTGTTAACTAATTCTATAGTTTTGATTTGATCATTTATAGGGATAGAAAACATTCCTCCAATACCCGTATAAGTGATATTTTGCTTACTTAGAGTATTTGATACAATATTATCTATTTCTTGTACATTACTAATAATGAATTGTTCATTTTCTAGAATATAATCTAATGTCATTTTCGCTGATAAAACTCCTAGCAAATTACCATTTTGAGTAGAGAAGTGCTCTATATGTTTATTTTTGAGCGCGTCTTCTATTTCTTTTGAAATTATTACTGCCCCAAAAGGAAGAATTCCATTGTTTATAGATTTACTTAAAATTAAAATATCAGGCTGCACTCCTAATTCTTTAAAGAAAAAACGATTACCTGTTCTATAAAAACCTGTTGCAACCTCATCGAAAACCAGTAATATGTCAAATTTTTTTAATGTTCTATATAATTCGATAATAAATTTTTTATTAAAAATAAAAACCCCACCTGAACCAATAATGGGCTCAAATAAAAAGGCTGATATATTTTGATGATTTTCTTCTATAAAATTCAGCACATTTTCTTCATCATCCTGATTTTCAGGTGTTTTAATACTCCAAAACCCTTCTAATTTAGGTTTGTATTCTTCAGTAATCTGATCATCTAATCCACTAGCTGATATACCCGCAAAAAATGTTCCATGATAACTTTTATCATAAGTAACTATTTTTTTGTCATTCATGTTTAAATGCCTTACAATTTTTGTAACCAATTCTGTTCCTTCCGAACCACTATTAGTAAAAAAGACTTTATTATATACAAAATCTTTTTCATTAATAAAATTTAATAAAGCATCACTATAATCACTGTAAATATGATGGTTGTAAGCATGGATATCTAAAAAAGGCAATGATTTTTGTAAATACGAATCGAATTGAGATGATACTCTTTGATATAACTCTTTATTATATCCTAATGAGACATTCCATAGACCACTTCTTAAGTCTAAATATTTTTTTCCATTAGTATCAAATAAATAACTATCTTTAGCTTCCTCAAGTTCGATATTATAAAAGGTGGTTTGAGTAATACTTCCCATTGGAACAACATAAGTATTATTTTTCATTATTTTTCAGCTCCAAAAAATACAACATTTTCCCATTGTATAATAACTTTAATTTATAATTTAGTTCTCGAGAAACTTCCTTAAAGAATTCCATGGTATGTAAAAACTTTACTGAATACCCTACCTTTTTCACACCATTTCCCTCCATGTAAATATTCAAAACATACTTATTATCTATAATGGAATTACTTATAAAAAACATACTATCATCTGTTTTATAATTCAAAACTTCTCCATAATTATCTTTGATATAATTATGATTAAGAAAATCAAATATTATCTCCCCATGATTATCCAAAATACCTTTAGCCTTTATTAAAAAGCTTTTAAACTGTTCTTCTGAAAATAAAGATACAGTTGTAGCTGGTATAATAATTTTTGTGAAATTATTTTTATTAATAGTTTCTAAATCCTCAATGCCAATAGTAAAAATTTTCTCTCTATATTTAGGGTCTATATATTTTATCATTTCCAATTGTGGTTCAACACCATAAATATTGAAACCTTCTCTAGATAAAACATTAAATACCCTTCCGTTACCAGATCCTATTTCCAGTACTACATCACGTTTAGTTATTTTTTCTCTATAAAAATCTAAATCATTTATTTCAAATTTATCACCTACCGAAAGGTTATAAAATTCAGCAAAATGTGAATCTGAATAAATGTTATCTGAAATTTCCACGTTCCCCTTCTGTATTTTCTTCAAAAAGGGACCAAATATATACTTACTATGCATTTTCCACCAATCCCTTATATTCATTCAAAATCTCATCATATTGTTCATTAAAACGTTCCTTTAGAAAATTATGATTATTTTTTTGATCCGCTTCTAAAATTTCAAGGAACGTTGC
Organism: Bacillus sp. RZ2MS9; assembly: GCF_001816185.2. NCBI lineage: Bacteria > Bacillati > Bacillota > Bacilli > Caryophanales > Bacillaceae > Bacillus > Bacillus sp. RZ2MS9. The sequence goes on along the minus strand of NZ_CP049978.1, from coordinate 430,664 downwards.
GTTTGTTTCAAAAATTTTATTTGTCTGGATATTATAAACAAAAGAACCTTTATTGTTTTTAATACCAATTAGCTTAAATTCAACAATTGTATCTATTAATGGATCCAATGTATTCTTTGTATATGGCGTAATAAAGGTGGTTTCATCCCCCTTAAATGATGATGATAGATTGAATATCAATGGAAATATACTCTTAATTACAGAATCATACTTATCTTGTTCTCCATTATTCGTCTGATATTTTGACAAAATATCAAAATAACTTAAATTAATATTTCTTGAAACTAGATTCTCTTTCATATAATCATTGAAAATTCCATCCGAAAAGAAAAATAATCTATTATTTGTAATAGTTTCTGTCAAACTTGCATAATCAAAAATTGCTTTTTTACTTTGCATGTTCTCGACTACACTCGTTTGTTTAAACTTGCTTATTAAGGTATCGAACTCATCTTTATCTACAGAAATTAAATCCTCTTTTTGAAAATTTGTTAATGTATTGTTAAAAAGAATAATATTAGGTACTTGTTTCAAGGAATCCGCTTCAAATTCAACTTCCTCACTTGATTGATCTATAAAAATCGAGCTATTAATTGCCATATTATAGTAAACTTCCGCGTTAATACTTTTAATATTTTTGCTATTATCCATGTATAGATGTTTTAATAAATTTTTATTTATAGTATGCGGGTATACCCCTGAGAACAATGACATTAACCCATTTCTTAAATATAGTAAATGAGTCATCTTCATCTTTTCTTGATCTATTTGGAATTTTCCTTTTAAAGGCTGTAATACATCTAGCAACTCTAAATTACCATGTTTCATTTCTAAATTATCATTTACTATATAAAATTCAGTTCCTTCTACTTCCTTTTCTAAAAATCCCACTAACTTATATATTCTTTCCAAGCTACCACTGACGATAAATATATATTTTTGATACTCTTGAAAATCTAGATAGTCAACAAAATCAATAAATGTGTTATTATCAAAATCAAATTTATCAAAATGTATATCGATAGATGCATTAGAAAGTAACTCTTTTGAGTTACTTTCTAATGCATTTTTAAATAAACCTTGCTCCTCAATTACACAAGAAATTCCAATCATAAGTTTGTCCCCCTGATTTTTCTAGTTGATACCTCTGAAGTTTTTTATCTTACAATCTATTTAATTTAATTATTACGTTTCTGTAGTACATTACTTACTAAAATCCCAGAGCCTATAGTCATTAACGTTCCTAAAAGAATATTAATGTATAAATTAGTACTATTAATAATAGCAACCAATCCTAACACTATTAATGCAGGGATTATAATATATATATACTGATTATGGATATTAATCATGTAAGTATTACTCCAGCTACTGTAGCTCCTGCACCCACAACACCTGCTCCAATGCCCACTCCAGTCCAGAAGTCCGTACCATGTGAATTTAATTCCTCTAATTCAATTTCTTTAAAGAATAATTTCTTCATACTTTTTCGCCTCCTTATTTGAATTTTTTATTTTTTTACTGCTGTGATCATGTAATTACAAGTAATCCACCGGCAAGACCTGCTCCAATAGCTGCTCCAGTAGCTACTCCCTCCCAGAACGAATTTAACTCTTCTAATTCAACTTCTTTAAAATATAATTTCTTCATTCTTTTCACCTCCTTACAAAATGAAATATACACATAATCAGGTTACGATAATAAGTACCCCAACGCCTGCTGCTGCTCCTACCCCAGCCATAGCTGCTGTTTGAGCCCATAATGGTGTCGAGTTCAGTTCTTCTAATTGAATTTCTTTAAAGTATAATTTTTTCATAATTACATTAATCATTCCTTATGTTAATATAGCAATGCCAACACCGACTCCTACAGAGGCACCTGCACCTACAACTACTCCAGCGCCCATGCACCAGCCGCAATTTAATTCTTCAGTTTCAATTTCTAAGAATTTTAGACATAACATTATTCGTTCATCTCCTTTCATTTATCCTTCAGAGGCATCAACTAAAAATCATTTATTAAATTATATATATAAACAAAATAAATGATTCAATATATGATTTTTAATTATTATTTTCCACCCATCATCTGGGAGGAAAATAATAAATAAATACCATATATAACAATTTAAGGATAACACAAAATTACGAATAATGAATATGCAATAATGCATATTCATTTAGTAACTAGTAATCAAAAAAAAATTTAGTGGTAATATAAAGATTCAAACCTGTCCTTTAATACTAAAACTATCTATGCCCAAAATTAACGGCATGAGCACCACCTTTATTTAGAGTGCACTTTCAAAACAGATTAATTGAACGTGCCTCAATTTTTTCTTCCAATGTATATATTAAAAATAACATTGGTTGCTTTTATTGGAAAAACGCCTTAAAATATCGATTAACGATATATCGGAGGTGGCTATAATAAATAATGCAGCAGGGCAATACATCCCATTAACAGAAGCAAAATACTATATTTTATTATCATTACTAAAACCCCTACATGGTTATGGAATTATGCAAGCGGTAGAAACTCTTACACATGGAGAAGTCAAACTTGGACCTGGTACATTGTATGGGAATACAAAAAAGTTATTGAATGAAAAGCTAATTGTTGAGGTAGCATCCATGGATAGGAAGAAATATTACGTACTAACCTCCTTAGGTAAAGAAGTTTTAGAACTTGAATTTAAACGATTACAACGCACTGTTCAAAATGGCCTGAGTATTTTTAATAAAGAATAGTAAGTAATTCTAGTTCTATTGCTAAAATAAAAGAGCATAAAGCGCATATATTCCTAACGGAATTGTAGCTTATGCTGCAAATCCAAACAATTGCTGAATGAATTCTTTCTGATTTTGGACAGACTGGTCCCGTAAATCAAGCTGTTCTTTTTGACTCCTACTCCAGAAAGAATGGATGTAGCTGTATCAAAACATTTGAACCCTAGCATAGAACAAGATCATCGCTTCTTTATAAAGCGATGATCTTGTTCTACTATGTTATTCAAGTACTTTTGTTGTCTAAATTGCATACCATCAGGTATGCTTTTTTCTTTTTTTAACTGTTCAATTGCTACAGGATAAGCTGGGTTCTTATAGACTGTTATAACACATGGCTTTGAAAAATAAAAAGACCGCAAAGCTTTCTTGAAAAAGCGCTTTGCAGCCTTCTGGTTTCTTGTTTTGTTTAGGAAAAAAATCAATTGTGTTTCCTTTCGAAGCTTCTAAACAAGAACTAAACTTTAAAATAAAAGTACATTGGTTTCTTTTAAATTATAAAACAATTTATCTTTTGACAATCCATTGGTATTCATTAAGAATCCACTTTAATTAAACTTCAATCCTTTTAATGCTTCTGCAAATGGGTTGTTTAATGGTTCTTCTTCTTTGTTCTGTTGTTTCATATATTTTTGAACGTCGCGCTTATCAGCTTTGTTTCCAGATTCTTTTTTACGTCTTTCTTGGAATGTGGATAATTTCTCGCGATAGCCACATTTACATGTAAAGATTTGTCCTGCACCTTCACCACGTAATTCTAATTTTTTCTTACACTGAGGACAACGAGCGTTTGTTGTACGAGATACATTTTTACGATGACCACATTCACGGTCTTGGCAAACGAGCATTTTTCCTTTTTTGCCGTTTACCTCTAGCATTGGTTTACCGCAGTCTGGACAAGACTTTGTTGAAATGTTGTCATGTTTATATTTTTTATCACTCGATTTTATTTCAGAAACAATTTCTTTCGTATAGTTCTTCATTTCCGAAATGAATACTTCTTTTTTCAGTTTACCCTTTGCAATTGCTTCAAGTTTTTGTTCCCATTCACCAGTTAGTGTAGGGGATTTTAATTCTTCTGGTACTAAATCAAGTAATTGACGACCTTTTGATGTAATGTGAATATCTTTACCACGTTTTTCAATTAAGAAAGAGTTGAAAAGTTTGTCGATAATATCTGCACGTGTCGCTACAGTACCTAATCCACCAGTCGATTTTAACGTATCAGCAAGTTGTTTATTTTGCGTATCCATATATTTTGTAGGATTCTCCATTGCTGAAAGTAAAGTTGCTTCATTAAAGCGTGCAGGTGCTTTCGTTTGACCTGATGTTTGCATAAGTAACTTTACAGTTAATGTATCGCCCTTTTCAATGTGAGGTAGAATCTGCTCTTTTACGTCATCAGTTACATCATCGTCTTCAAATCGATTTTCGTATACTTCCTTCCAACCAGCATGTAAAATCGTTTTTCCGCGTGCAATGAATGTTTCATTGCCGACCTTTGTGCGTAACGTTAGTTGTTCGTATTCGAATGCTGGGAATAAAACAGCTAAGAAACGTTTTACAACTAAATCATAAATTTTGCGTTCTTTATCTGTGAATGCTGAGAAGTTAACGTATCCTTCTGTTGGAATAATCGCATGATGATCGCTTACTTTACTATCATCAACAAATGATTTATTAGCCTTGATAGGCTTTTGTAATACTTTATGTGCTAAAGAACGATATTCTCCAACTCCGCACGCCTTTAGACGTTCTGGAAGTGTTCCAACGATATCAGATGAAATGTAACGCGAATCTGTACGAGGGTATGTTAGCACTTTGTGTTGCTCATATAATTTCTGCATAATGTTTAATGTTTCTTTTGCAGAGTAACCGAACTTTTTATTTGCATCACGCTGCAATTCAGTTAAATCATAAAGACCAGGAGAGAATGACTTCTTCTGTTTTTTATCAATTTCCACAACATTAGCATTATGTTTATCTAAACCTTTTACAATACTATCAATTTTTTCTTTATTAAAACTGCGGCTATTGCCATTTGCATCTTGCCAAGTTAGTTTTAACTGATTTGTTGTTTGTGCTTCAATGCCGTAGTAAGTTTGAGCTTTGAAGTTCTTTATTTCATCTTCACGATTAGCGATCATAGCAACAGTAGGTGTTTGGACACGACCGCAGTTTAGTTGCGCATTGAATTTTGTTGTTAGTGCACGAGTAGCATTTAAACCGATATACCAATCTGCTTCTGAACGTGCAACAGCTGAAGCGTATAAATTGTCATAAGCTTTACCTGGTTTCAAATTATTAAAACCTTCTTTAATGGCTTTGTCTGTTACAGAAGAAATCCATAAACGCTTAATTGGTTTATTTACTTTTGCTTTTTCAATTATCCAACGTGCGACTAATTCGCCCTCTCTTCCTGCATCGGTAGCCACAATCAGCTCATTAACATCATTTCGGGTAATTTGATGTTTCACAGCATTAAACTGTTTTCCCGTTTGTTTTATAACAACTAATTTCATACGTTCTGGAAGCATTGGAAGATCTTCAAGATTCCATGTTTTATACTTATTATCATAAGCCTCAGGATCTGCAAGCGTCACTAAATGCCCAAGAGCCCAAGTCACGATGTATTTGTCACCTTCTAAAAATCCATTACCTTTTTTTGTACACTTTAATACTTTTGCTATATCACGTGCAACTGATGGTTTCTCAGCAATTACTACACTCTTTGCCATTTATTCAAACTCCTTTACTAACTATATACCGTTTAATATACCACAGTTTTCAAGAAGTGCAGTAAGGATCACCTTATATATCAGCCATAATTGACATAACTCGTTTAAGAATCACCAAACAGACGCATTAAAAAAAATTAAAGTTCGATTAAACAAAAAGGTTCCTACCGCTCACGGTAGGAACCTTTTCTTAATGAATGATTTTACTTCCTTTTGCATTCTCAACAAATTTTTCACTTGATTTGTTAATTGGTGTTTTCAGTAATAACGCAGCAACAATCATAACTACTACGAAAGCACTTAACACAAGTAAATCGCGCGTTACGATATCCCAAAGCATTCCGCCAACTGTTTCACGAATTGCGCTAATTGCGTATGTGAATGGTAAGAACGGATAAATCGCTTGGAAGAACGCTGGTGTCATTTGGATTGGGAATGTTCCGCCCGATCCTGCTACTTGTAGTACAAGTAAAATGATCGCCATCGATTTCCCAACATTTCCGAAAATAGAAACGAGTGAGTATACGATACAAACGAAGACTCCTCCAATAAATAAACTAAATAACACAAACCAGAACTTATCGACTACGTACGTACCGAGTAAGAATATATCTCCCATCGATACGATAAACGCTTGTGAAAGACCTATCGTTAAGAATGTTAATAAACGTCCGAAGTAAATTTCATGGCTCTTATAATTTGCGCCCTCTTCGTGTACTTCTACCGTTAATAATGAAACCATTAATAATGCGCCTACCCATAATGCAAGCACTGTATAGAATGGTGACATCGCTGAACCGTAGTTCGGCATCGCAAATAATTTATTTTCTTTTAAATTTACTGGATTCGCAAAGTAATCACTTTGCTTCTCAACATCATTTTTCAATAAACGTATGATGTCTTTTAAATCCTCTTCAGATTCAAAATCACGAATTTTATCTGCTAATTCTTTAATCTTTTTCTCAGTCTCCGGCATTTCAGCTTTAATATCTGCCAATTTCTTTTTCCCGTCTACTAAGCCTTTTGATGAATCTTCTAGTAATTTTTTAACATCTGGAAGCTTTTTGTCTGCATCATTTAAAATTTGAGTTGTATTTTTCGACATCTCTTTTGTACGAGCAATTGCTGTATTGAAATTAGGTACAATTTCTGAATCATACGTCGATAATACATCTGTTAATTGAGCTGATCCGCCCTTCGCAGCATTGTTAATACTTTCAATTACATCTTTTGTAGGTTTCTGGCCATTGTTAAGAAGTGTAATTCCCTTATTCGTTGCCTCTACACCTTTTTGTAAGCTGCTTTTCGCTTTGTTTAATTTTGCGATTCCATTATTAAGGTTTTTATCACTATTCACATCCGCTAAAACCTTATTTGTACTTTCTAGAACTGGAATCATATCATCAATTAAACCGATTCCAGATTGGAATTGACCATTTAAGCTATTTAAAGCTACTTTCGTTGAATCTAAACCGTTAATACCTCTATTTTGTACATCTTCTTTTGCTTTCTGTAAATCTGCTTTTGCACCCTCAATACCATTTTTTACTTTATCGTAATCTGCTTTTGCATTATCATATACTGCATTTGCATCAACTTTGGCTTGATCGACTGTGCTAACTGCCTTTTTATAATCTGCTACAAACGTTTCATTATAATCTTTTTCAGCTTGATCAATTAATCCATTTGCTGCATCTAATTTTTGATTCGCTACATCTGTTACATCTTTCTTTACTTCTTGTCCTTTGCCAATAACATTTACAATATCTTTAATACCGTTATTTGCATTTTCCATACCTTTTTTAACATTAGTTAAGTGATTCACTCGCCCTTGGAAAAAGCTTTGACCAAAATCAGTAGTCGCCGATTTTTGAAGTTCAGTAAAGAAATTAATAAGATATGAAATACCATCTGTACCAGTTTGTAATCGTTCTGATACCGCATTTAAATCTTTCTTTGCTTGTTCTGGATCAAACTGACCATTTTGCAATCCATTTAAAACACTTTTTCCATAAGCTGTTCCTGCACGTGATGAACTTAAAACATTATTTACTGTTTGATTAATATTTTGCGCTATACTCTTATAACCATCACTATTCAACTTAGAAAGATCTGGTCTCGCTGGGAATTCAGGTAATCCATTCATTCCAGACAAGTCAGGAATATTTAGTTCTACACCTGGATTCATTAAAAAGTCAGTAAATGCAGCTGCACTATCCATAACGCCTTTTGCTGCTACTAAATCATTTCTTATCGTCCCTGGAGCATTTTTTAATGTTTGATCTTGTCTTGCAAAGAACTTATCTAAATTCGCCAATGCTTCCTGCCCATCATTTATTACACTCTCTACAACAGGTAAATCTTTTTGCGCCACTTTCACAACATCTTCTGCTCGAGTTGCATCATCTAACGCCTTATCCATGAGTGTATTCATTTCTGGGAACTGCGCTTCTAGCTTAAAGACAAGATCTTTTACTTTTTCGATACTTGGTAAGTTTGTTTCTAAATCGATTCCAAGGTCATTGAAAATTTTAAAAATCTCACCGTTTGCTGTTTTAACAAAGTTTTTACTAATTTCTTCTGTAATACCTGATGCACCTTTTGCTGTAATCTTCGGTGCGATCGCGTTTACTTTTTCATTCACATAGTAATCCAGTTCTGGTTTTTTCGGATTTTCATCCAGAACAGTTGCGATTTTTTCAGAGAAGTCTTTTGGAATCGTAATACTTGCATAATAATCCCCACGCTCAACTCCGTAAATTGCTTGTTTTTCATCTACAAATTTCCAGCCAAGATTTTTGTTTTTCTTAAGGGAGTCTACAATCTCTTTCCCGATATTAATATCTTTCCCTCTTAAGTTAGAACCTGCATCTTGGTTAGAAACTGCAATAGGAACCTCTTTTGTATTTCCATACGGATCCCAAGAAGCTTTAATGTTAAACCATGCATATAATGATGGTAAAATCATTAATCCTAAAACAATAACAATTGCAGCCCAATGTTTGGCTACATTCCGTAAATCTGTCTTATAAATACGCCAAATTTGTTTCATAGAAGTTATCACCTAATTATATATTTTTCCTTCTTTAGAAAATGATACATGCATTTTGCAATTATATCACTTTCTACATCGTGTATTAACCAAAAACGTACTATTTTTTCCCATTAACTTTCACTTACTTCATTATATAACGAAGTGAGTCAAAGTATGAATACAAAATGACCAAATCGGTTTTACATTCAATAATAACAAATATATATGAAATGTCATAAAAAATACAAGTATTTTCTCTTGGAAATACTTGTATTCCTAAAAAAAATCCTCACAGCTTTTATTCTCTGTGAGGATTTCTTCTATTATATATCCAATTGAACCTCTACACCGAAATGATCTGAAATTACATTTCTGTTTGTACCATTAAAAATAACTTTTGAAGAATGAACTTTTTTACTTTGGTTACACAATATTAGATCGATTCGCAAATTATGTTTATTTTCATCCCAACCAGCAATCTCACCTTGGACAGTCGTTCCTTCATCCTTCTCTATTGCTAATTCATATGTGTCATACAACCCTTTTTGCATCATATACTCATAACCTTCGCCTTCCAACCGAGCATTGTTATTAAAATCCCCCATTAAGAAGGCGAGCTTATTGCTATCTACACGCTCCATCAAACGATCGACTTGACCTTCGAATAACTCTTCTTCATCATTCCACCAACCGAGATGGCAAGAGTAAAACGTTATATCCTTACCATTATAAGCAATTGTTGCACTTACAATTTTACGCGTTTTCCAATATGTTGTATCCTCGTTTTCTGAAATAAAGAACGTATCTTCTTTTATAATATTATGCTTCGTTATAATCGCTAATCCTTCTTCATACACGTCATAACCAATATGAGAGAAATCCCAAGTAATATTGTAATCTTTTACATGTAGCGCTTTTAACTCTTCTAATAGTAAAAGTCCAAAATTATCTTCTTTCTTGTTACCGCATACATTTTCAGCTTGTATGGACTGACTTACTTCTTGCAATGCGATGACATCGTACTCTTCTTCTTGAATTACTTTAGCAAGGTATTGTATCTTTTCTATTTGATTCTCTTCTTGCCAAGAATGACAGTTTAAAGTTAGCAATTTCATATTATTACGCACCTAACATATCTTGAATGTCTGACTTTAATACGTCAGCTTTCGGACCATATACCGCTTGTACACCTTTATCTTTTACAATAAGCCCTAAAGCACCATTTTGTTTCCACTGTGCTTCTGGTGCAACAACATCTAAGTCTTTTACTGTTACACGTAAGCGTGTCATACAAGCATCTACGTCAGCAATATTTTCTTTTCCACCTAATAAATCGATAACTTTTGTTGCTAATGAACCATCTTGTACATTTCCTGTTCCTTCTGATGCCTCATCTTCATTATCAATATAGTTACCTGCACGCCCTGGTGTTGGTAAATTGAATTTTTTAATTAAGAAATTGAATAGTGTAAAGTTAAGACCGAAGAACACTAATGAAACAATAACAAAGTTGATTAAGTCTCTTGTTAAACCTGCGTTAACCATCATTGGTGTACGAGTAATTAACTCAATAAATCCAAATGCATGAACACGTAAGTTAATTAAATCAGCTAGCGCGAATGCAAGTCCTGTTGTAATAGCATATACAACATATAATACTGGAGCAATAAACATGAACATGAATTCAATTGGTTCTGTTACACCTGTTAAGAATACTGCTAATGCTGCTGATAAAAACATTGGTTTATATTTTGCACGCTTTTCTTTATCCACGTTACGGAACATCGCAAATGCAATCCCCATTAACGCTGCTGTTGAGCCGATAACTTGTCCAGCTTTGAAACGAGCTGGTACAACGTTATTTAATAAATCGTTATATGCCTTCGTATCTCCATTTGCTAGTAAATTATTTAAATCTGTAATCCATGCAAGCCATAATGGATCTTGTCCTGCTACAACTTGTCCAACTTTTGAACCAGTTAACATCGTATATGTTCCGCCTAGCTCTGTATAGTTCATCGGAATCGTTAACATATGGTGTAAACCAAATGGTAATAACAAACGCTCTAACGTTCCATATACAAACGGTGCAACAACTGGTGCGCTATCTTTTGAAGCTGCAATCCAGCGACCAAATTCATTTAACCCACTTTGGATGAATGGCCATAGAAGTGATAATACAATCGCAGTAACTGTAGACCAAAGAATTACAACGAATGGTACAAATCGTTTTCCATTAAAGAATGCTAATGCCTGTGGCAGTTTATTATAGTTATAATATTTGTTATATAAAGTAGCTCCTAAGAAACCTGTGATGATCCCTACGAACACTCCCATGTTTAATGCAGGTGCACCAAGTACAGAAGTAAAGTAATCTTTTACAATTAAATCTCCCGCTATTACTGAAGAAACTTTCGCTTTTGAATCCGCTAACATTTCAGCGTTTACGCCAAATATAGCTCCTGTAATTCGGTTTGTTAAGACGAATGCTAATAGCGCTGCAAATGCACCACCCGCGCGATCTTTCGCCCAAGATCCCCCAATTGCTACTGCGAATAAGATGTGTAGATTTGTAATGATTGCCCAACCGATGTCTTCCATTACGCGAGCGATTGTATGAACTGCGTTAACATCCCCAGCAGACATACCAATTAACTTACCGATGGAAATCATTAAACCAGCTGCTGGCATTACAGCTACAACAACTAATAAAGCTTTCCCGAACTTTTGCCAAAAATCAAAAGACGTAATTTTCATCTGTTCTTCCTCCCCTTTATTTATAACAACATAATGATTTAAATTATAATTTCTGTTCCCTTTATGAAAACGATTCCTTATGTTACTTTATTTTTATCTTTACGCAACCGTTTTCATAAATCTATTTTAATAAAAGCGTTTTCACTTTGCAATAGAAATTTATTTTTTTTCATAAAAAAAGATGCTCAAAGAGCATCCTTTTTTATTATGAAATGCGATAAACCCTTGTTTCATAAGGTTTTAAAGCAATTGTTGTTACTTCTTCATGTTCCGCAACTTCATAGTTATTTAAAAGCAAACGTTTGCGTTCTAGTGCAAATGAACCCTCATTATACACAGCTTCCTCTTTTGAGATATTACTAATTACAATGACTTTTTCATCCTGTAACGTACGTGTATATGCATAAATTTGTGGATCGTCTTCTAAAAGTAAATCGTACGTACCATAGTTCAGTACATCGTGCTCTTTTTTCAGGGCAATCATTTTCTTATAGAAATTGAAAATAGACTTTTCTTCATTTTTTTGCTTTTCAACATTAATTTCTTTGTAATTTGGATTCATGCTAAACCAAGGTGTACTTGTTGTGAAACCAGCATTCATCTCATCATTCCACTGCATAGGTGTACGTGAATTATCGCGGCAAGAAGCCCATATAATCTCCATCATATCTTGATGTGGTACGCCCTCTGCAATTTTCTCGCGATATAAATTTTTAATTGCTACATCATCGTAATCTTCAATATTTGGTAACTGAACATTTGTCATACCAATTTCTTGGCCTTGATAAATAAACGGTGTACCGTGCATAAAGAAATACATCGCCCCTAGAGCTGTTGCACTTTCACGCCAATATTGTTTATCATCTCCCCATGTTGAAACGATACGTGGTTTATCGTGATTCTCAATATATAAAGCGTTCCATCCTTTATTTTCTAATCCTTTTTGCCATTTCGTTAATACTTTTTTCAATCCTACAATATCAAGGTCTTTCTTCTTCTCTGCATCCCATAAACTTAAATGTTCAAATTGGAATACCATATTGAACTTACCTTGCTCTTCTCCAACCCATAGCTCAGCATCTTCAATCTTAACGCCATTTGCTTCACCAACAGTCATAATATCGTACTTAGAGAATGTATTTTCTTTTAGCTCTTCTAATAAAGGTTGAATACCTTTCACATTCATATGTTTATCAAAAGATGGCACATATTTTAACTCTTTTGGATTTGGCATATCCTTAAGGCCTTCTTCTTTTTTAATATGACTGATCGCATCAACGCGGAAACCATCAATACCTTTATCAAGCCACCAATTGACCGTATCATATAGTACTTCGCGAACTTCTTTATTCTCCCAGTTCAAATCTGGTTGTTTACGTGAGAATAGATGTAAATAATATTGTTCTGTTTCTTCATCATATTCCCATGCCGAACCATTAAAAATACTTTCCCAGTTGTTTGGCTCCGCACCATCTTTACCATCATGCCAAATATACCAATCACGCTTCGGATTATCTTTAGATGAACGTGATTCAATAAACCATGGATGTTCATCACTCGTATGATTAATAACTAAATCAATAATTAGCTTCATATCACGCTTATGAACTTCATCTAGTAAAGCATCAAAGTCTGCCATTGTACCAAACTCATCCATAATATCTTGATAATCACTAATATCATAACCATTATCATCATTAGGCGATTTATACATTGGACAAATCCAAATTACATCTATACCTAAATCTTTTAAATAATCCAGTTTTGCAATAATACCTTGTAAATCTCCAATACCATCACCATTTGAATCCATAAAGCTTCGTGGATAAATTTGATAAGCAACCGCTTCTTTCCACCATGTCTTATTCATAGTCATTCTCTCCTTTTGCATCCCATCAGAATTTTATGCAAACGTTTTCGTAACACTATCATAACAAAATATGAACAGTTTGCAACTGTTTTCATTGAACTCTATGTAGATTCTTTATTCTTATGCTTTATTTATTTCTCACAAAGGTAAATCTCATTCTTCACCTCTTCTTGAAACTGGTAGCCCCTCTCTCTTTATAGAAGAAGTTCCTTATATAAAGGCTGTTGAATTTTTTAATAGCGGTAACATCCCTGAAAATTTCAAGCGCTCTGGTTCCTATGTCTATAAACCTATTCCCCTTAAAGGCATTCAAATCATGCAATACTTTCTTTCTCATGCACCAAATAAAGATGCTAGTATTTGGCATCAATCGCTCATAGGTGCTGTTGAAAATATTTCGCCGAATAAAACGGCTTATTTTCATCGTAAAGCAATTATTGCTCAAGAATACATTACCTCTTGGAAATGCGATGATGAAGAAAACCGAAATATACGCTGGGTTAAAGGTTTACGAGAAAGCTTAGATCCTTATACACTAGGTGACTATGTGAACTGGCCCGATATCGATATTAAAAATTGGCAAACTAGTTATTATGGCTCTAACTTTCACAGATTACGTAAAGTAAAAACCATGTATGATCCTTGTGATGTTTTTCATTTCCAACAAAGTATTCCTCCTTTTCATACGTGAAAAAAGGGGATAACATAAAAAAATCATCCAATATACCGTTACCTCGCAGTATGTTGGATGATTCAAGTTGATTTTCTATATCGTTTCAAATTCTTGCTCCTACTCATAAACTTTTACTTACAGATTAATTGTATTTCGTATCATTTTCATGCAATGAATGTAATTTAATATTTGGTACTTTATCTTTTTCAATACCTCTATTATAAGAAACAGGAACTTGAAATTCGAATTGCTTTGTCTCATGTTTTTGTAAATAGACTGGTTTCGGTACTGGATAGCTTTTTGAATTCTCGTTTGCATTATCGTATAAAACAACTTTTAATGCTTGTGAATGATTACGATAATTTTTTAAAGTAACAATGCACTTCGGTTGGATATTCTCTCCATTTTTCTCCATTCTACACTGGCTATCTTCTTTTTTATATTCTATTGCTTCTACCCCTGTTTTTCCTGCGTAGTACCATGTTTTATTCAATGTCTGGAGGATTGTATTTAAAATAAACGGCATCATTACAATCAAAATACTAATGCCTACTACTTTTATCTTATTCGTTTTTCTAAATGTACTAGACTCCTTTTTTCCTAGCCATTTTAAAAATAATATAAATGCAATTACATGTAGTATGAAAGAAACAATCAATATATTTGAGACTTTATAATCCATATAAACATACGTATGTATCGGAACCTTATAGACATTGAATAGTTTTTCCCCAATTAATTCATTATCATTTGGAATTTTTAATAATAACAAAACCCCTATACTGTAACAAATAGCTACTAATCGATCATACTCAATACGAATCATTCTTTCTCCCCTTCACTTTGTATTTTATTATCGATTTTAGCTATTATTACCATACTATACAATCTTTTTATAGAGGATAACGTAAAAAAGTTCCTTATAAATATATAAAGAACCTTATTAATATACACTATGAATTAAAAAATCAATATACAATTTTCACATAGAGATTTCTTCAAAATATGTTGGATCATGTATTGTAATTTTTTTATCTAAAATTGTAACAATGCTATCATTTTTTAATTGTTTTAATACGCTGCTAACTGTCTCTCGAGATGTTCCAGATATTTTGGATATTTCAATTGTTGTAAGTGGACATGAAATTACAATCTTTTCTCCACTCTGTTCTCCTAAATCCTGCATTAAATAATTTAACGTTTGGATAACACGATCTTGTGCATTAGGAATTGTAATATTTTGCACTCGATTTTCGTTCAATTTTAATATAGATGATAATTGCTGAACAACGTACATCAATTGCGTTCTGCTGGACTTTACCATATCTTCAAAGATTACCGTTGGAATATAATATACCTCCACATCCGTCATTGCTTCTGCTGTATAGTTATATCCTCTGTCTGTAAACATACCACCATAAGGAAAAATAGAATATCGCTTCACATAGTCATCGTATAATAAGTTCCCATTTTGATTAACCCGCTCTAACTTTACAAAACCATCTAACATGAAGTAAATTCTTTCTCTTGAATCCCCTTCTAAAAATAAAAATTGACCTTTTTTATAAGTTCGCCAATAAACAAACTCTGTTAAGCCTTTCAATTTTTTTTCTGTTAAATGAGCAAATAATTCGAACTGCTTTAAGTCTTTCACTACGTTCCGTCTATTCATAAAATTCCCTCTCTCTTGCTGTATGTTGGAGCGAAAAAATCAAGAAAGCGTATTCAATTTGAATTTTATCATAATTAACTTACATATTCAGATTTCATCATGAAAACTTTATGAACAATGAGTACAAAAAATATTAATAAATAAAAAGAATGAAGTTACTAACTCCATTCTTTTTTACTACTAAGTAGCGTACATAAGAATTTAAACATACATGCATACATTCTGTTTTGAAATAATAGTACCAGCTCTTTCTTCTAGTGCTTCATATACTTTTTCTAAAGACGTAATAATTGTTTTTCTTTTTGGATTTGTATTAACAAAATTAATAGCAGCTTCAATTTTCGGAAGCATGCTTCCCGCAGCGAATTGTTGTTCTTCAATATATTCTTCTAATTGATTCACTGTGACATGCTCTAATTTTTTTTGATTCGGTTGATTATAATTTACATACACATGATCAACTGCAGTTAAAATAACGAGCGTATCGGCATCTACTAATTCTGCTAATTTCTGTGCAGCGAAATCTTTATCGATAACCGCTTCAGTTCCTTTTAGCCCTTCTTCGGAATCAATTACTGGAATTCCACCTCCGCCAACAGCTATCACTATATTTCCATCTTCGACCAAAGAATTAATCACTTTATGTTCATGAATACTTACAGGCTTCGGTGATGGAACAACACGTCTCCATCCTCTACCAGCATCTTCTTTAAACACTGCTTTTGTTTCATCCATTAATCTTCTGGCCTCTTCTTCTGTATAAAAAGGACCGATTGGTTTAGTTGGATTTTTAAATGCCTCATCTTTTTTATCCACAACAACGCGTGTTATAACCGTTGCTACGTCTTTTTTTATATTCCGTTTTTTCAATGCCTTTTCAATCGCATTTTCCATCCAATATCCAATCATTCCTTGGCTCATTGCCCCACAAGTATCTAATGGCATTGCAGGTGTCTTTTCCGTTTCTGCAGCTTTTTGCTGTAATAAAATATTCCCCACTTGTGGGCCATTTCCATGCGCAATTACTATATCCACATCATTTTCCATTATTTTCACAAGTTGTTCTGCCGTTTTTTCCAACGCTTCTTGCTGCGCTCCCGCAGTAGCTTCTCCAGACTGTATCGCATTTCCCCCTAGTGCAACTACAATTTTTCTTCGTGCCATATTCCAGCCCTCCAGTTGATTTCGCTTTCACAGCGCTTTATAAAGTAATACTGCCTGTAATTAATCCATAAATCGCAAAGAATGCTAAAGCACCAATTGCTACGGATGATGCTAATTCCACTCGAGTAAATATTTGCTTCGAACTCTTTTGCTTTTGAACATTGTAAAAAATAAAAATACCTGGCGCATATAAAGTCATTGTTAATAATAAATACTCTAAACCAGCTGCATAAACTAGCCACACGCCATAAATACTTGCTATCAAGCCAATTATTATATTTTTATTTCGATCTGCTTCTTCAGACTTTAAGCTATGCTTCAGTTGATAAAACGCTGAAAAAGCATATGGGATTAAAATAGCTGAAGATGCTAAAGAGAATGCAAAGTTATACGCCTGATCAGAAACGACGAATGTTAACAAGAACATTTGTATTAAACCATTTGTTATCCATAATGAATTTACTGGAGCCTTATTTTTATTTTCTTTTGCGAACCATTTTGGAAATACTCCATCTTTAGCCGCTAAATATGGAATTTCAGAAGCGAGCAAAGTCCAACCTAACCAAGCACCTAATACAGAGATGACCAAACCTAAATTAATAAAGATAGCACCCCATTTTCCAACAACACTTTCAAATAAATAAGCCATAGCCGGATTTTTCAAACCTGCAATATCTGCTTGCTGCATAAGTCCAAGAGACAATAATGTGATTAAAATGTAAATGATGAGTGTACCAATTAAGCCAATAACGGTTGCTTTCCCTACATCACTTCTATTTTTTGCTCGACTGGATAAAACAACAGCCCCTTCTACCCCAATAAATACCCATAAAGTTACAAGCATTGTACTTTTAACTTGGCTGCCAACTGCTCCCCATGAAAAAGAACCAGCTTGCCCCCAAAATCCATCTAAGAACGTATCAATATGAAACGCGAAGATTCCTATGACAATAAATACAAATACAGGTACTAATTTTGCGATTGTAGTTACTAAATTCACAAGGGCTGCTGATTGAACTCCACGTAAAATTAACATGTGAACACACCATAATAATACGCTTGCACCAATAATGGATTCTACATTTTGACCGCCTTCAAAGATCGGGAAGAAATATCCTAATGAAGAAAACAATAATGTACCGTAAGCTACATTTCCAAGCCAAGCAGATAGCCAGTATCCCCACGCACTATTAAACCCCATAAAATTACCAAACCCTGCTTTTGCATAGCTAAAAATACCACCATCTAAATCTGGCCGTTTTACAGTTAGATTTTGAAAAGATAATCCAAGTGCAATCATCCCAATTCCTGTTATAACCCAGCCAATAATAATGGCTCCAGCACCAGCACCTTTTGCCATATCACTCGCTAAATTAAAGGCTCCACCGCCAATCATAGACCCAACTACAAGAGCCGTTAGTGTAAACAACCCTAATTTCTTATCTTCACCCATTCCACTCACCTCTCTTAAATTGCAATAACAATACAAAAGCAATAGTGAATGATAGTGTCTAAAGGAGGAGAAAGAAGAAAGGAAGACTCCCTTTCTTCTTTACTCCATATTTCCTAAAGTAGCTGCCATAACCGCTTTAATTGTATGCATTCTATTTTCAGCTTGATCAAATACTTTTGAATGTTTACTGCGGAATACTTCGTCAGTTACCTCCATTTCTTTCAACCCATATTTCTCATAAACTTCTTCGCCATACATCGTTTCAACATCATGAAATGCAGGTAAACAATGTAAGAAAATCACGTTTTCATTCCCTGTTGCTTTAATCATTTTCATATTTACTTGATAAGGTTTCAATAACTCGACACGTTCAGTAAATTTTTCTTCTTCCCCCATAGACACCCATACATCTGTATAAATTACATCTGCATTAGCAACAGCTTCTTCCACATTACTTGTTATCATTACCTGTTCATTATATTTTTTTGCTAAATCAATTACTTCTTGTGCAGGCCATAAAGATTCCGGTGTACAAATACGTACATCCATTCCAACGATTGCTCCACCAACTAGTAAGCTATTAGCAACATTATTTCGTCCATCGCCAACGTAAACGAGCTTCACATTTTTCAATTTCCCTATATGTTCTCTAATTGTTAATAAATCTGCTAGTGTTTGTGTTGGATGCCACATATCTGTTAATCCATTCCAAACCGGCACACCAGAATTTTGTGCTAAAGATTCTACGGTTTCATGATTAAATCCACGAAACTCAATTCCGTCAAACATACGCCCTAACACTTTTGCTGTATCCTCTACAGATTCTTTTTTCCCAAGTTGAATATCACCTTTCCCTAAATATTCAGGATTTGCTCCTAAATCTGTACATGCTACTGTAAATGCACAACGTGTACGAGTAGAAGTTTTTTCAAATAAGAGCGCTACATTTTTACCTTCTAAATAATGATGCGGAATACCATTTTTCTTTTTCTCTTTTAATTCTGCTGCCAAATCTAGAAAATATAATAATTCTTCTTGTGTAAAATCTTTTTCTGCTAGAAAGCTTCTTCCTTTTAAATTTGGTCTAGTCATTAACATAATTCATCCCTACTTTCTCCGTTATTTATACTAAATATCTTTACGAACAATTGGCATACTCATGCAACGTGGACCCCCACGACCACGAGATAATTCCGAACTTAGAACCTCAATCACTTCTATACCGTGTTCCCGTAATAACGTATTAGATACATAGTTGCGATCATATGTAACAACTACACCTGGCGCGATTGCTAATGTGTTCGAGCCATCATTCCATTGTTCACGAGCAGAAGCAATTACATCTCCTCCTCCACATGGAATAAGAACTAATTCACTTAAGCCTAATACCTCTTTTAATGCTTCCATTAAAGAAGTACGATGTGTAATTTTAAGAGTTTCCTCATCTGATCCTTTTTCTAAAATATAAATATTCATATTCCCTTTTGGCCCTTGAATGGCTGGGTGAATTGTAAACTTGTCATAATCAACCATTGTAAATACTGTATCTAAATGCATAAATGCTCGACATTTTGGAATTTCTATTGCTAACACTTTCTTAATTTTATTTTGTCGGCTAAAGAGATTTTTAGCTAAACGTTCAATTGCTTTAGCTGAAGTACGAGCAGATACTCCAATCGCAATTGTTTCTTCATTTAAAATTAGCTCGTCGCCACCTTCAATTGGAAATTTATAATCACGATCTAACCAGATTGGTACATTATGTTTTGCAAATCTTGGATGATATTTAATGATGTACTCCATGAATAATGATTCACGTCTACGCGCTGGTTCTCTCATCTTATTTATCGTTAAGCCATCGCCCACGCTAGCTGCTGGATCACGAGTAAAATATAAATTAGGCATTGGATCTAAGTAAAACGGATAGTGATCTTCCATTAATTCATATAAATGTGTCTTCTTACTTGTTTCAATTTCGTTTTTCCGTACACCGCCCATAATTTTTTGAATTAATTCTTCATTTGAAAAGGAAAGTAAATATTCTTTTAAAGTTTGATGTGCAACATTTACGTCGGCCTGTCCTTCTTTTAAAATACGATCAACAAATTCTTCTCGAAGTTTTTTATCTACTAACGCCTCAGCGGCTAGTTTTTCTAAATAAAGAACTTCAACACCCCGATTGCGTAACGTTTGTGCAAAATAATCATGCTCTTTTTGAATAATTGGTAAGTATGGAATATCGTCAAATAATAATTGCTGCAAATAATCTGGCGTCAAGTTTTCCACTTCTTTACCCGGTCGTTTTAATAAAACCGTTTGTAATTCCCCAATTTCTGAAGTAACATGTATCGGATGTTTCATTTGTTGTACCTCCTTTTAAATATGTTTGATGTCTTACAAGTACATAATAAATGCTCTGCACTTTCATCTTTGTGAAAGTATCCACATTATCATTGTGAAATATTAAACAAGTTATTTTTTTAAAATCATACGAATATGTATTTTTATAACAAACTATCTCGCTTCCTCAATAAAAAATACATATATTACGCATATATGTTGAATATTTAACTTCCGTATTTAAACAAAAATCCTGTTTTTAATTTTATTAAAAACAGGATTTTTGCATCTAAATAATTAAATTTAATCTTTCTTCTATAATCTCCCTATCTGATTTCGACTGTGAAATTATAAGGCATGTATCATTTCCGCATATACATCCTATTTTTTCTTTCCAATCTAACTCATCAAATAAAACACCAATAACATGTGCATTACCAGGTAATGTTTTAATAACCATTAATTGATCTACACAATCAATTTTCACAACCACTTCTCGTAATTTTTTCTTTAACTTTATATCAGTTTGTACATGCTCTTCTGAGAAAACTTTATATATCATTAATCCTTCTTGAGAAGGTACCTTCGTTAAGTTTAACTCACGAATATCGCGAGAAACCGTAGCTTGTGTTACTAATACATCTTTTTTTGCTAACAATTCTACTAATCTTTCTTGCTTATCTATTTCATACTCCTTTACAAATTGTTTAATTAACCGTTGTCTTTTTTCTTTTTTCATAAAAGACACCCCTTTTAATATTATAGCTCGCTATAATTTTCATCCGAAAGGGACAGAAAAGAATGTTGCGGAAACGTTCATAGTTTAACTGTAAATATTAAATCAAGCTAAATAAAAAAGAGAAGAACAGCATTCTGTTCTTCCTTTTACATTGAAAATCGTTCAATTGTTTGTTTCAAATCAGTTGCTTGCTTCTCTAAATCCTTTAATAATTGATCGATTACTATCATATTTTTAGACTGTTGTAGCGTCACACGCGCCACTTCTTGCGAACCAGCTGACGTTTCTTCAGCAATTGCTGCTACAGCTTTTGTTTGTGCTCCTGTTTGATGAATGTGGCTCACTTGTTCATTCATATAACTACTAATTTGCTGAGTTGCATCGGCTACTTCCATAACACTTGATGACATTTCTTTTAAAATTAATTCCGTAGCTTCCCCACGTTTCGCCTCTTCTTTAGCTATTTTCACTTGTTCTGTCATTTTCATTGCAACTTGTTGTACTTCATCTTGCATATTCCGTAATAACTGCGATATGTTTCTTGCAGAATGATCACTTTCATCAGCAAGTTTACGTACTTCTTCCGCAACAACCGCAAAGCCTCTTCCATGCTCTCCTGCGCGAGCTGCCTCAATAGAAGCATTTAGTGCTAATAAATTCGTTTGGCTAGCAATCGCACTCACAACAGACACAATATGTTCTACTTGTTTCATTCGTTCTTCTAACTTCTGTACATTTTGCATTGAATCTTCATTTTCTTTTGCCAATGTTTGAATACCTTGAATTAAAGACGTAAAGACACGAGTACTATGCCCTAAAGCTTCAACCATTTCTGAAGACAATGTATCAGACTGCTTCGCTTTTTCTTCTACTTCACTTGCAATAGAAGTCGTTGTATCAACAGCAGAAACAATTGCTTGAATTGATGCCGCTGATTGCTCAGCGCCTGAAGAAATTTCTGCAAGTGTCTCAGATACACCTTGCGCTTGTCTCGTTGCTTCGCCTGTTTGTTTTCTAATCTGCTGTACTTGATTATTTGTATACGAAAATGTTGTATCAATATTTTTTACCATGCCCCTTAAGTTTCCTAACATCATATTAAATGCAACACTTAAAGATTTAATTTCATCATCTGTCTTCGGTAATGGAACATCTTCACGAATATCACCCTCAGCTGCTTTTCTTGCCGCTTCCTCTAACTTGCGAAGCGGTTTAATTAAAAATACGGCTGCTCCATATGCTAAAATTCCAGACCATACTACCCCTAATAACATAACGATAATATTATATACAGTTTGACTTACATAACTTTGAAAATAATCGTATATCACGTAAATAAAAAAGATACTTGTTGAATATGTAATGAAAGCTAAAACTGTAGTGAATAGCATAAGTTGTGTACGTAATCCAAAAGAAAATGTTTTCCTTTCTTTTTCCATCTTCCCTTTCCCCCTTTTTATAAGCAATATAAATACTACCTATATATTATTATCCATATTTTCATTATAGAAGGATATAGAGATTTTAAAAAAATTATTTCTTTGAATATCAAATTGCACGAAAAAAATAAAGGATTCTGACAATTTATGACTAATAACAGAAATAAGGGGCAACATTTGTAAAATATATTTTTAACTGGGGGTTTTGTATGATTCAAGTTCGAAATCTAGTAAAATCATTCGGTTCACTTGATGTGTTAAAAGGAATTGATTTAGAAGTAAAAGAAAAAGAAGTTGTTGTTTTAATTGGTGCCAGTGGTTCTGGTAAAAGTACATTACTTCGCTGTCTTAACTTTTTAGAAATGTACGATGAAGGCGAAATTCACTTACAAGGTGAGCGAATTGATCCAAAGCATTCAAATTTAAATAAAGTCCGTGAAAATGTCGGTATGGTTTTTCAGCACTTTAACCTCTTTCCTCATATGACCTCACTAGAAAACATCATAGAAGCACCTATTCACGTAAAAAAATTAGAGAAAGCAAATGCAAAGGATATTGGAACTCAACTTCTCCAAAAAGTCGGCCTTCAAGATAAAGCAGATGTAACTCCTCATCTTCTTTCAGGTGGTCAAAAACAGCGCATTGCCATTGCACGAGCTCTTGCAATGAGCCCTAAGATTATGCTATTTGATGAGCCTACCTCAGCTTTAGACCCTGAACTTGTTGGAGAAGTATTGCAAGTTATGAAAGAACTTGCTGAAGAAGGGATGACAATGGTTATTGTTACTCATGAAATGAATTTTGCAAGAGATGTAGCTGATCGCGTCATCTTTATGGATGATGGAAAGATTGTAGAAGATGCTCCGCCAGCACAATTCTTTTCAGCTCCATCACATGAACGGGCAAAACAATTTTTACGCAACGTTTTATAATGTAACTTTTGTTTCGAACGAAAAACAATACATTCATACGGTGCACAACTAATCATCCAAATAAAATATTTCAATAACATACTAAAAAACCATCCGTATGATCAATATATAGGAGGGGTTTTATGAAAAGAAAACTATTAACCATTGTTGCGAGCATTACACTATGTACATCTTTCATACTAGGAGCTTGTGGCAAAGAAAGCTCTACTACTTCAACAAATGGTGAAAAAGAATTTCGCTATGCGATGAGTGGATTATACAAACCTTTTAACTATAAAGAAAATGACGGCAAACTTGTCGGTTTTGATGTAGAAATCGGTGAAGCTCTTGCTAAAAAGATGAACATGAAGGCTACGCCAGTTACAAACCCATGGGAAACGCTGATTCAAGGTCTTCAAGCGAAGAAATATGATGTAATACTGGGTAGTATGGCAATTACAGAGGAGCGCTTAAAAGCTGTTAGTTTCTCAAATCCGTACTATCGCTCTGGCGCCCAAATTTTTGTAGCTAAAAAGAATAACGCTATCTCTTCTCCAGAAGATTTAAAAGGTAAGAAAATTGGTGTTGTAAAAGCTAGTACCTTTAAAAATCTTGTTGCAAAATATACAGATCAAATCACTGAATATGACAGCGATATTACTGCTCTTATGGATTTAGAGCCTGGGCGTGTTGACGCAGTAATTACGGATCAAATGGTTGGTCTACGTATGATAAAAGAAGGAAAATCAAATATAAAAGAAGCCGGAAAACCATTAAATCTTGATGAAATGGGAATTGCTATTCGCAAAGATGATAAAGAAATGGTTGAGAAAGTAAATAAAGCGTTAGATGAAATCATTAAAGATGGTACGTATGAAAAGATCAGTAAAAAATGGTTCGGGCGTAATATTCTCGGTGAAGAGGAAAAAACGAAGTAAGTTAGCCATTCAAAAGATTCATAAACAGTGCCCCACTGATTAAATGTTCATTTTATGTGGGGCATTTCATTCTCTACTAAAATCTATACAATATGAGGTGAAACGCATGTTTGAAATTTTTATCTCTACCTATCCCACACTCTTAAAAGCTACTATTGTCACATTACAATTAACATTAACCTCCCTAGTACTCGGTTCATTAATTGGATTATTATTTGCTTTCTTTCGGATCTCGAATAACAAAGTTTTAAATAGCATTGCTCATATCTATATTGCTATTATTCGTGGTACACCTTTAATCGTTCAAATCGCAATTCTCTATTTTGGCATTACATCTGTCATTGTTTTCTCCCCTTTTTGGGCAGGAGCAATCGCTTTAGCAATTCATAACGGTGCATATATTACGGAAATTTTCCGAGGATCCATTCAATCCGTCGACCGGGGACAATTGGAAGCCGCTCGCTCCTTAGGTATGCCTTACCCTTTAGCTATGCGCCGGATTATATTACCACAAGCATTTCGTCTGTCTCTTCCTCCTCTAGGAAACCAATTTATTATCGGATTAAAAGACTCTTCACTCGTCGCTTACGTAGGACTGTCCGAATTATGGGGATCAGGTTTATCAATTGCAGCAGGTAACTTCCAACAATTAGACACTTACATAATCGTTGGTGTATACTATCTCGTACTTGTTCTTCTATTTACTTATTTTGTTAATCTTTTAGAAAAACGACTACAACGAAAAGAAACTAACTCCGTCCAATTCCATAAAAAGAACAAAAAGGAAATTTCTTTATAAGAAAAAGCAAGCCTGAGATGGCTTGCTTTTTCATTGCAAAAATATATTAATTTTTACTGATTTACTTTTTTAATACTCTTTTCTTCCTCTATATGTTCCTCACGATATGAAATATTATGAGGATCTAGTCCATTTCCTAAAGAACCATAGAAATGCTCTCTATGCGGATCCACTAATTCACTTCCTTGATAATACACACGTGGTGTATTCCATAGCGCTGCCAAAGCTTTTGTCATCGGCATCTCATGATAGCGTTCCGGCCACATTTCTTTAATCTTCTCTTTTACTAACGGATAGTATTTAGAACTCATAGCAGGAAACAGATGATGTTCTGTATGATATGAGAAATTGAAATGTAAAACGTCTACCCAGCGCGGCACTGTTACTGACAAACAGTTTGCTAACGGATCATTTACTGGAACAATTGGATTTAAGCGGTGATTTGTTGCGATATATGCCATTACAATAAAGTTAGCAATTAACAACGGAATGACATATGCAAATAACCATTTTCCAGGTCCCATAATAAACAATAAACTAATCCAAACTGTCCAAGGCAAAAGAAGTTGAAGCCATACAGATTTTTGATTGGATGACTTGAACTCTTTTATAAAATGAAAGAACATTCGAGTCGAATGCAATGTAAATTGAATTGTTAGTGACAGAAAACTAAAGAATGAACGTACATGTAAAGGCATACGATATACCCAACTCAAAAACTTACTCTTCTTAAGTTTCTCAAGTGTCGGCCATGCATCCGGATCATTCTCTTCATGCTGTGTATGAACATGATGCGTTGCATTATGCCACTTTCTCCAAAGCTTTGGCCCTGTTGATAATGGCATAAATGCAATCGCGCCTAAGAAGTCACGAAGCCATGCCTTTCTTACAACAGTTCCATGTAAAATTTCATGCCCTAAAAATCCAAGTGAAGCAAAACATAATCCAAGAACAATCGCAATTCCTAGATTCGCCCACACATTCAATTCAAATACACCAATCGATATTAACCCCGCCAATGCCACAAGCAAATAAGCCAGTCCACCAAATAAACGAGTAGGCACTGGTTTAAATGCTTTTTTCGGCAAATGTGGTGATACACGTGCTGCATACCACCCAAACGTATGAAGCTCCTTCATCCTTTTGCTCCTTTCTTATGCCGCGCCTTGCGCAACTTACATATATCAATTCTTGCTTCCAGATTGATTTTACTAGATGATCCAAAAAGCATCTATTATAAGGAAAATATACTCACTCTATCGTCACTTATTTTTCGCTTTTATTATCAATGAAAAACATTTCTCTTTTTACTCTCTATCAACCTTTCCACATGATGAATCATAACAATAGAATTTCTATATTGTCAACACCTTTTATGACCTAGTAATAAAAGGTGGTTATATTTTTATAATCATACTTTATTTCACTAAAGAAAATGTATAGATTCCATAAGGATTTACCCACTATATATAGACATTTTCTTAAACGCCATAGACTCTATCTCATTCAATAACTCCCTATGTAATCAACAAACAGAATCACTTGAATTTAGTTTTATATAAATCCTACCACTTCATAATGCACCATCTAATTAATTATATTAAAATAATTTATAACCTCTTTTAATAAAAATAGACTACTTCTAAAACAACACACATGAATTTCATATATTATGGAAATATTAAAAGGAAAATTGTTCTAAAATCAGGAGGTTTCCGCAATGACAAGTGATACATTTCCACAACTGCCGCTATCTTATTGGATTGAATCTACTCAGTTTCCTACTTTCCCTCGTTTATCCGAAAATATAAAGACAAAAGTTGCTATTATCGGTGCTGGTATTACAGGTATTACTACTGCCTATTTACTTGCAAAAGAAGGCATCGATGTTGTTTTAATTGATTCTGGTCGTATTTTAAACGGAACGACTGGGCATACAACAGCGAAAGTAACAGCACAACATGATCTTATTTATGATGAATTAATAAACCATTTCGGTGTAGAAAAGGCCGGGCTTTACTATGAATCAAATAATCAGGCTCTACAATTCATAAATGAAACTGTTCAAACATATAAAATCGACTGTAATTTCTCAAATGAAGATTCATATTTATATACAACTACCGATAACGGATTAAGAAATTTATCGAAAGAATATGAAGCTTATCAAAAATTAAATATACCTTGTGACTATGTTCAATCTCTATCGATTCCTATTCCAGTACAATCTGCGCTTATAATGAAAAATCAAGCACAATTCCATCCCCTTCTTTATTTAAAAACACTTTTAGAAAAGTTTGTGGAGATGGGCGGAAAGCTCTACGAACAAACAACAGCTATGGATGTGGAAAAGGGAGATCATCCACAAATAATTACAAAAGAGGGCCATCATATCACTTGTGAATATGTCGTCTCTTGTTCACATTTTCCTTTTTATGATGCAAATAGCTTTTTCTTTACGCGAATGTACGCAGAACGCTCCTACGCTCTTGCAATAAAAGCAAAAACGGATTATCCAGGTGGCATGTATTTAAGTATTGATGATCCAAAGCGCTCCTTACGCTATATAACAAACAATGGAGAAAAATTAATTTTGATTGGCGGAGAGAGTCATAAAACAGGACAAGGAATAAATACGATGCTTCATTATGAAGCACTTTATTCTTTTGCTGAAGCAACTTTTGGAATAGACGAAGTTCCTTATAGATGGTCAGCACAAGATTTAATCACTCTAGATAAGCTTCCTTATATCGGACATATTAACGAAAGAAATCCAAATATATTTGTTGCAACTGGATATCGCAAATGGGGCATGACAACTGGAACTGCTGCCGCTCACCTACTGAAGGACTCCATCCTAAAAGTCCACAGTCCCTATAAAGAACTGTATGCACCATCACGCTTCCATGCAAATCCAGATATAAAAACGTTCCTCTCCCAGAACATTGATGTTGCGAAACATTTAATTGAAGGAAAGATTGAAACCGCATTACGTAAGCCAGAAGATCTCGAAGTTGGTGAAGGATCTGTCGTACATGTTAACGGTAAACGAGCAGGTGCTTATAAGGACAAAGAAGGAAAATTACATATCGTCGATACAACTTGTACACATCTCGGCTGTGAAGTTGAATGGAATAATGGTGATTGTACTTGGGATTGTCCTTGCCATGGTTCTCGTTTTTCAATTGAGGGAGACGTTCTTGAAGGCCCAGCAGATCAACCGTTAAAACGCGTTGATAATGAGTAAACAAATAAAGAAGTTCAACAGAATTACGGTTGAACTTCTTTATTTGTTATAAAACCTGTTCAGATAAATTTCGACACAGGAAGGAAAATATTAACATTAAATAAAATAATATATTCATCTACAAATTAAAAGGGGTGAATATTATGCAACCTTCAGCTCCACCTCATCTAGAATCTACAGAAACTATCTTTTCAAGCTCTATTACAAAACTTGTTGTTTTTATTTGTTGGCTAGCCATTTTAGCTGATGGATATGATTTAGGTATTTACGGTGCCGTTCTACCAAAGCTCCTAGAAGACAAAAGCTGGGCGCTATCACCAGCGCACGCTGGTACAATTGCAAGCTATGCTTTATTTGGGATGTTTATTGGGGCTATTCTAGTTGGAACGATTACAGATCTAATTGGGCGTAAATGGACGCTTATATGCTGTTTAGCACTTTTTTCTATCACAATGGGTTTAGCGGCTATCGCTTCTTCTCCTAAGTTATTTGGATTATCTCGATTTATAGGAGGAATCGGATTAGGCGGTGTTATCCCAACGGCTTCAGCACTTACTGTTGAATATTCACCAAAAAAAAGGCAATCTTTTATTTATGCTCTTATGTTTACTGGCTATCCTTTAGGTATCGTATTAGGTGCTATTTTGTCTATGTTTATGTTAGAAGATTTCGGATGGAGAATTATGTTTGGTATCGGAATGATTCCACTACTCCTCATTCCTTTCATTATTCGCTATTTACCTGAGTCCATTCAATTTTTATTATCACGTAATCGCCAAGAAGAAGTGAACCAAATTCTTAATCGTTTTCAAATTGAATTTCATGTAAAAAATAAAACTCATCAAGCTCCATCTACTATACGAAAGAAAAATGGATTTTTTACTTTATTCTCAAAAGAATACATAAAAGCAACACTACTTTTTTGGATCACTTATATAATGGGAATGTTTTTAATATACGGTTTAAATACTTGGTTACCACAGATGATGCGCCAGGCGGGATATCCTCTTGGATCTAGTCTGTCTTTTCTACTTATGCTAAATATTACCGCAGCTGTTGGTGCGTTATTCGCTGGAGCAATTGCTGATCGTATAGGCGCAAAAATTGTTATTAGCATCTCTTATCTTATGGCAGCCATATGTATCGGACTATTAACAATTAAGCCATCTGTTACAATCATTTATCTTTTAATTGGCCTTGCTGGTATTGGATCGGTCGGTATTACTCAAATATTAAATGCATATGTAACACAATACTTCCCATCACATATCCGAGCTACCTCCTTAGGCTGGGGACTGGGACTTGGCCGAGTTGGTGCAATTGCTGGCCCTATTCTCATCGGTATTATAATGACAATGCAATATGACTTAGCATGGAATTTTTACTTATTCTCCTTTGCAGGTCTTATCGCAGCTATATCTGTTTTCTTCATTCCTACAAAATAAAAAGAGCACAAACTTACTTGTGCTCTTTTTCATATGCTTCAAACAGCATGTCTCGAAATAGTGTATTTAAAATTTCAATATCGATCCCTGATCCCTTTTCAATTCCTTTTACATATTGCCCATAGTAATGAATTTGTTCTTCTAAAAATTGATTTAGCACCTTAATTTTCAATCCAACATCTAATTCAGTACCTGCTTTTTTCTTTATTAACAACTTTTCAATCTCATCTAATACACTACGTTCTAATGGTAATTCTGTAATCAATCGATCAAATTCTACAGGTGGTAAAGTTGCTTTCTCTTCTAGCCACTTACAAGCTAAAATAGGACGTAATACATAAAAGTACTTTTTCAGCTTTACATTCTCACCTTGCAAAAATTCACGATAATTTTTCGACGCCATATGTAAATAATGATATATCGTTGCTTTTGGATCAAAATTCTTCTCACTCATCTGTTGAAGTAGTTCTGGAAAATTAGAGTTTTTCGAATAAAAAATTGGTGATCGAATCCACTCAAGTAAAGCTGGGTTCGACTTCGCGAATAGTTGCAACGCCTTTTTAATATCCCAACCACTTATATCTAAATCATCACTAATTGGATATTCAATTACATCACGTTTGTCATGAATTGATAAATACCATTCTACCGGATGTATATAAACAAACCTAACATCATAATCGCTATCTTTCGATGGAAACCCCCAAGCACGACTCCCTGATTCCACCGCAAATAAAATTTTCACATCATTCTCTTTTTCAATTCTTTCTAACTCCAACTCGATTTTCTCTCTCATTTCATAACATCTCCATTTTTTGATTATTTCCTTGGAAATTCGACAATACACTATTAATTTTACTACATACTAAAAAAACTGTCAGAAATTACTGACAGCCTAATAAAACTTCTATTGTTGCTTTTCAATTACAGTAGCAGCAATTCGTTCAAACTCTTTTTGAATCTCCTCTTTATATGCATCTACTATTGAAAAATCCATAGCAGCAATATAAATTCGTTCTAATTTATCACGAACCGATTTTGCTTTCGCTAAGAAAGACATTGCCTCATTCATTTTTGCTTTATACTGAATGGAAACATCACGAATTTCCTTCGCATATTTCTCATCAGTCCCTGGCGTAACAATAAGGGCATACATATCAATAATTTCATCACCCTCACGACTTGGAAAATATTCATGCGGTGCGGTGCTATCAAAAATTGCAAAGCCTAATTCTCTTACGATAACCATATCAAGACTATTCGGGTCAAATCCGCAATGATATACTTCAACTTCAAATCCTTTTTCTTCAGCTGCCTCAGCTAACTTTTTGAGCATCGTTGATTTTCCAGAGCCTGGGCGGCCTTTTATAAAATAACGATGTGGTAACCCTTCTGTTAAATTAGGAACAAAGTCAACTGCTCCTTTCGGTGTTGCAGCTCCTAAAAAACGATGTTTGACAAGCGATTGTCTCCCGCTTTTATCTGCAAATAATTTCTGGATTAGCTGATCGGTTAGTTCATTTGCTTTATTAAAATCTATATTATCAATATATATCTTCTCCCACTCATCATGTATAACCAATGCCTCTTTAAAACGTGCGTAAGCAGACTGAAAAGCTTTGCTTGCTTCTGAAACAAATCTTTCAATTTCTAACTTCTGCTTTCTTAGTTTATCTGAGTCCCAAGCAATTCCTAAATTTATATACTCTTCAACAACTCCTGGCATTTTTGGCTCAATAACATGCGGTGATGTCCCATCAACAATTCCTACTTTTAATTGTGGGATAATTACACCATCAACCGATTTATTGTCAGAAGAACAATGTAAAAATTCAATATCATATCCTTTTCCAACCCATTCACGACCTATTGCCTTTATTAAAGAAGATTTTCCCGTTCCTGGACCACCCTTTAAGATAAATAATCTGTCTAATCCTTTTAAATTCTCTTCGTATAAATTGTGAAATCCCCTAGCTGTATTACCACCAGCATAATAATTCAATACATTTCCTGTCACTGCACTCACTCCTTCGCAGCATTCTATTTACATAAGCTACAATATGCGAGCGGCTTTATTTGGGTGAATACCTATTTTGTATTGCACACAAAAAGGAAATGAATTACAATTTAACTATCAGAAAATTAAGATTTTGAAACTGAATACTTCTTTATCAAGAGAGGCAGAGGGACCGGCCCTTTGAAGCCCAGCAACCTCAGTTTATACGAACTGAATAGGTGCTAATTCCTGCAAAATGCATTGCATTTTGGAAGATAAAACTCAACTAGCATGTAAAGCTCATCTTTCTTGATACTGAAGGATGAGCTTTTTATTATTTGAAAAACATATATTGGAGGTATGTAAAATGAAAGTAATTGATTTATCACAAACATTTGAAAATAATATGTCTCAATTTCCTGGAACACCTAAAATACAACTAGAAGCTGTTACAAGTGTTGAAGAATCAGGCTATCAAGTTACAGATTTTCATTCTGTCGTTCATGTTGGCACGCATTGTGATGCTCCTGCGCATTTTATTTCAGGCGCAACGACCATCGATCAATTACCGCTGGATCAATTTGTAGGTGAAGCTGTTCTTATTGATGTAACTCATGTACAAGAACGAAAATTACCTAAAGAAGTACTGCACGATGCTGATATAAAAGAAGGAGATATTGTTATTTTCCATTCCAATCTATCTACTAAATGGAACACGGAGGCGTATGAGAAAGAAGCTTTTTATCTTTCTGAAGAATTAGCCGAGGAACTAGTACAATTAAAAGTAAAATCTGTCGGTTTAGATTTTATTTCTCCTGATGAGGTAACGACAGAAACATCACCAATTCATCACATACTACTTGGGAATAATATTTATTTAATCGAAAACTTAACAAACTTAGATGCCATTCACACGAAACGTTTCTTCTTCTCAGCAGCACCTTTAAAAATTAAAGATAGCGACGGTGCTTTTGCAAGAGCATTTGCTGTAATTTTTTAAACAAACTATACAAAAAAGCAAAGATCATCATTGACCTTTGCTTCTATTTTTTTTATTTAAATTAAGAAAGAATTGCTCAACATGAGGACGTAACCAAGCTAAATAATCCTTCTCTTTCTTCTTTGTACAAGCTATTTCTTCCCCATCTACCATTTCAACAAGTTCTAGTTCTAACAGTTGCTTCGTGAATGCTAACATATTCACTTCTTCGGATGGATACTCTTCTTTTAATTTCTCCTCAATTTCCCCCAATAAAAAACCGTCACGCATCATTGCCAATGCATCAATCCAAAGTGGCGGCATTTCATATTTTTCTCCTGTAATTGTGTCTTTTACAGTATAATTCTTTTGCTCTTTTCGAAATTGAATCGTGTGTAAACATACAGTCGAATTTAATGTTAATTCCATCATACCACCTCTTTCATAATATCTGCATAGAAAAAAGGATGCGCGTGCACCCCTTCTTATCTTTTCATAACACTACTGAACCGTTACATGAGCAATCAATCTCATGTCGATATTTTCCTCCATTATAAACGAAGTATTTTATAAAAAAAACCCTTCTTGAAACATTTTATAAAATGTTTATATTTACACAACAAGAACACTTTTCTGAAAAATCTTTTCTCAAATACATTAAACGGTCGGCAGAAAAATTTCTACTTTCGTTCCTACTCCTAGACTACTTTGGATCGTGATACTCCCTTGATGTTCCTTAATAATTTTATATGTAATCATTAATCCAAGTCCTGTACCATTCTCCTTTGTTGTGTAAAACGCCTTACCGATTTTTTCTAACTTCTCATTCTCTATACCACATCCTTGGTCTTCAACAGAAATACACAAATGTCCTTGCGTTTTTTGATATGCACAGATATGAATTTCTCCACCCTCTGGCATTGATTCTATTCCATTTTTAATGATATTTAATAACACTTGTTTTAATTGCTTATCATCACCGTTTATAGCCGGTAAATTTCCATCTACTTGTAAATTACATTTAACTCTATATTGCGTTGCATAACTTTCCATTAGATGCACAACATATAGAAGGGTGTCTCGTATATTACACCTTTCATAATTTGTTGGCTTTGGTTTCCCTAACAACATCAATTCACTAACAAATCCATTAACCCTTTCAATTTCTTGTAGCATAATGTCGTAGCTCATCGTATCAGTTGGATTTCTTTCTTTTTGCATTTGCGTAAACCCTTTTAACGCTGTTAGTGGATTTCGAATTTCATGGGCAATTGTTGTAGACATAGTCCCAATCACAGCTAAATTTTCCGTCTCTTTCATATTGTTCATCATTTCAACCACTGTTCTTACATAAGATTGAAATCGTTTTAATAAAGAATGTGAAATAATGAAATAAAATACACATAAAACAAGTGGAATTATCACTTTTAAATCTTGTAATAGCAATGTGAAAAATACGTACTTTCCAATTACACTAAAGGAAACTAAATAAAAGTATTTTCTATTCACGAAAACTGGGGCAAATAAAATTAACAACATTTCTACCATACTACCATGTTCAAAAGGTCTATCCGTTCGCAAATAAATCATTAAATTATTAACAAGATTGATAAACATGTATCCAAATAAAAATAAATATTTTACAGAATATACATACCCTCTTTTTTGAAGATATATAGAAATAGGAAATAATGCTATTACAAATATAGGCACACCTATCCCAAGACTACCTTCTGGCCACCCTACCGCTGTTCCACTAATATTCATAGCAGGATATACAAAATAATATATAGCGTCATATAAAAAGAATATAATATAAAATAATAATATAAATACCTTTAAGGCTCTTCTTTCTTCATAAATCAAGCTCTTGTATTTGTTCATATAAAAACTCCCCTTGATCGATACAAAAAACTTTCATTGTTATCTCCTTAAAGTATAAGTATGAAATTGCTTTCAGGGCAATATTTAACCTTATAATACTAAAAGGAAGGAGATCTCTCCTTCCTTTTAGTAACAACTTATATCCACCTTACCCTATCATGTAACAATCCATCAGTAAAATTATTATGCCCTATTACAAAATCCTTCATATATAAATTTAAATACTCACCGTACTTACTTTCTGTATTTAATAACAACTCCTCGACGTAATAAGCACCTTGTTCAAATTGATCTAAAAGTAAACTAGACAAGCCCGCATAAATTCCGCACCCTACCTGAAAATACGTTGCATTCGTTTTATATTTACGAAAAACTTGGCTACTATTCATTACATTATACATATATGTCTCACTATTTTCATAAACGAGTAACACACCGACCAAGTCCTCTCCAGCAACCTCTTCTTCCGCTGGATTAAACACTTTACGATTCCAGTTCCATAAATCTTCTACTTGATCTAAGTTCTGTCTAATTATATTTGTTGTATACTCATTAATTCGGTAAAGAAAACCAACTTCCATATTGAAGTTTTTCCCTAAAATTAATACTTCCTCATGTGGCATTAAACAACCATAGAATTCTTTTTCTCCTAACTTCACTTTATACTCTGAAGCATATACATCTTCATAAAAGTAAAGAGGCCGATGATGACTCATATACATCGGATAACTCCAGATTGCTTCATCTAAAAATCGCTCTACTGCCCATGAAGCATAAAGTGTATGTGGCTTTATAAGTGCTGTATCATGCAAAAACGACGTGTCATGTTCTACAATATAACATGCTCTTGGCCTTTCATTTGGTCGTTCCTTCATAAGCTCAACAACCATCCATTGAACAACACCTGGATTCATACCTGAACCTATAATCGCTTTTGTATTTGTAAATTTCTCTTTCTCCTTCTCAAACCTTGTATATCTTTCCGTAAGCTGAAAGCCGATTAAGCTGTCGTCCTGATCTACTGCTTCATTTTCCAAGGCTGAATTAATATAACAAATTCCTAATTCATTACAGCAGCTTAATACTCTAACTGTATCTGCCCCTGAAACATCAATCACAACACTCGTACTTTTTTCTTTTAAATGTTGTTTAAATTCCACTACATTTTGAAGGTTTATCTCATATAAATATAATTGATCTTTCAAATTCGAAAACAACTCATCGTAATAATTCCTATCTTTTTGTTTTATATCCACCAAATGAAATTTAGCATTCTTTAATACTTCATAAATTGGATCTTTTTCATTTGCTATCGCTTGATTTAAAATTGCTAAAACTGCTTTTGCTGCTCCACCAGCACTACCAAGCAATGTAATTGATAACGAATTCGGAAACTGCTCCACAAACAAAACCCCTTTAATAAATTAGTTGAGCAGCTCCTCCTCAAAAAATAAATTGAATACATAAAAAGATAGCTCGTACACAATTTTTATAAGTTAGTGCAAAGTTACCTTTTAAAAAATCACACTATACTATGTTTATATTCAATTCATTTTCCCCTCATATCCAAATTAAACTAAAACAAATAGGCTCGACCTTTTCTTCTCCGGATAAAAGAAAAAGCCAGCCCTTTCAACTAATCTACGGACAATGGACGGATTTTACATGTTGAATATTCACATACATTTTTGCATCACGTGCTTTTGATATTTCAATATGACCTTCATCAATTTTCGCCATTTTTCCAATTTTATTGGACTCCTCACCTAAATCGAACACCATAATTTTCCCAGCCATTTTAATAAGCTGTTCTTCAAACGTTCTAGCTAACGTAATATTTAACGGATTTACGGGGAGTTCATTTTTATTGAGGGCATACGGTACTTGGTTTTCTTTATACGGAATTAACCATTTTAAATGCTTTAAAGATATATATACCGTTTTATAAACCGGACTATAAAAAACAATATAGTCGTTCATCACACTTGTAACATAACCATGTATTGGAGCATTTCCTGCTACATAAACTTCTGTAAAAATCCCTTTAGAAGTACTTAATACTTTTCTCAAAGAAATTGAAGGGGATTCCCTCTTAATTACAGAATCAACATCTGGTTTTAGTATGTCTTCGTCATGTGCTCTTAAAAATTTATAGTATTGTACATGATATAAAGATATATATACATAGTCTTGTCCATTGTAAAGAACAATAATGTCATTTCCTACGTCTATTAATATACCTTTAAACCTTTTTTCACCGATTAATTTAACATATATATTTTCCCCAATACTTTTGTTTAACTCATTCATCTATATCCTCCTTCCTATGAATTTCAGCTTTACTATCTTCCATTTCAAAAAAATAATCAGGGCAATGTTCTGTCTTAATAGTAAGTAATTCCTTTTCATACT
Organism: Bacillus sp. RZ2MS9; assembly: GCF_001816185.2. Lineage (NCBI taxonomy): Bacteria > Bacillati > Bacillota > Bacilli > Caryophanales > Bacillaceae > Bacillus > Bacillus sp. RZ2MS9. The sequence continues at coordinate 393,388 of NZ_CP049978.1, read as the reverse complement.
ATCGAAATAAGAAATTGTTCTTCTCTTTCCCTCATAATGCCCCTCTTATTTATTAAACATTATTCATCTTCATTCTTTTTACATTTCACTACTTGACTCACACTCTTAATATGATAATTAATGATATAAATAACTTCATCACCGTTTACTAGCGTAATACATTCTTCATGCACTTCACTTAATAAGCCTTCTACACACTCTGGGCCGCCACGATTAATCTTTACCCACTTATACTTCAAGTCACGTAATACATCGACAAAAGTATCATCATCAGAGCAGAAACATGAAACATAGCCATCGCCACATTTACTTTCTTTCACTTTCTTAACTAGACTTTTCACATGTTTCAATTGGTAATATACTAATTCACCAAGAGGAAGTTGTAATGTAAGGTAATCTCTTCCTAACGATACAAGTACCCCCACTCGACTCTCTGGTCCACGAAGATTTACTTTTACAGTCTCACCGACTAAGCCTTTAATTTGTTCACAGCATAATATACTTTCCAAATTTATATCCTCCTTTCTTATTATCTTCCTCTTCTTGACTGTCTTTGTGCGCGAGCTCGACCTGAATTATTACTTTCACTTTCGCTTTCACTTTCGCTTTCTTCGCTCTCTCTACAAGGTACTGTTACACTCTTAATATGAGATACTGCAACTAATATAACTTCTTCTTTTACAATTAGTGTCACAAATTCACAAGAAACATCTTGTAAAATACCTTCAACTTTCTCTGGGCCACCACGATTAATTTTCACCCAGCAATATTTGAAGCTTTGAAGTAACTTTTCAAAGTCATCTTCACATTCACATTCCAACCATCTGCAATCATCTGCTTTACAATCTTTCGCATTTTTTGTAATACTTTTCAGATGACGAATCTGATAGTAATAGAGCTCTCCTTTTTCATTCTTTAATACAAAGTAATCCGAACATACAGCGACTATTGTCCCTTTTTGAGATTCTGGACCACCCCTGTTTACTCTCACAAAAGATCCAATTAAGTCTTTCAGAAAATCACAATGAAATAAACTCACGAGAAAACCCCTTCCATTAATTTATAAGCTTTTGCACTGATAGTATATGTATCTGTACAGGTTACGTTCTCTATGTTTGTCCTAGCTAGAAAAAAATATGCTTTTAACATGGTAGACTACTACCTATCAAAATTTGAAGAAAGGCTAAGAACTCCTTATGTTTTTGATATCTTCAAACAAAAAATCCCTTATGAATATACATTTCTGCATATCTTCATAAGGGATTTTCCATAGTTTAATCTTCGTCTTTAACATCCATATCTTCTGGAATTGGTTCGTTCAATATTTCTTCCACTAATTGCTTATATTTCTCCATTTGTTCTAAATGTGTATTAAATTGTTCTTTATTTACTAAATATTGCTCTCCATCGAATAGCGCACGAATTTTCTTTTGCTGAATTAACTCTTCAATATACGATTTTGGTAAATTCAAATACTCCGCAGTCTCTTCTACTGTTATATACAATGCGTTCATTCCTTTATTATTTTTTCATCTATACTGTATCTTACTTTACTTTATTTTTGTAAACAAATAAAAAAGATTTTGTAAATGCAGTTCAAAAAGCAGGTAGATGCATTCCATATATTGTATAGTATTATATAGTAAGAATTTTTTAAATATAGAATGGTATTACCCATTTACACAAAGGAGAGTTAACATATGGCTACTCGTCACATCATTACAATGTTAGAAAAAACACTACAAGTTGAAACAGAAAACACAATTTCTCATTTAAATGTATCTTTATCTGATCGTTTTCTTTCTCAAAGCACAGCAATACATGAAAACAATTGTTATCATACAATTGGTGAATGGTACAAAAATCATTTCTTATTCCAACAAGATGATTTCCTTTGGGCTAAATATGCCTTCTATGACGCATATTGTGAAGCCATCAAAAAACAAGGTCATCTTACAAAACGTGTTCGCCAAATATTAGAATCATTAGCTCGAGTGCATGGAAAACAGTATATTGCTTCTATACTAAATATGCCATTTCCTAATGAACGCGCTAAAGGGACAGCGTAATTTAGCCATGTTCTGCGTAAGCAAAACATAGCTAAATTGTTTTCTAGGATGCTTTACCAATAAAATGTTCATATCATATGAACTGATGAAACCGGTGTCATTATAATGATAGAAAATATAGTAAACAGGAAAACCCCCACGTACATCTCTCATCCATTGGAATAGAGAAATACGTGGGGGTATACTTGTTCCTTATTATTTCATCATCTGCTTAATCAGTTCGCGATTTCTCTTCTTAAATACTTCATTATGAGAAGAAACCATTCCATACTCACTTGCATCTGGTTGGATAAATTGTTTTGCTTTATTCACAGCATTTCCAGCATCTTGGAATGCACCTGCAATTAAGTGTAGTTTCCCTTCGTGCTTTAAAATATCTCCAGCAGCATATAATCCATCTACTGAAGACTCACTATTTGCATTACCTGCAATATAATAATTATCTATAATTGCAACGTCTAACTCACTATTTTCTAATAATGTAATGTCGCGTTCATATCCATGATTAATAATAACTTCATCAATAGGTAAATGAGAAACCTCACCTGTTTCATGATTTGTTAATTCTACATATTCGATCGCTTCATGATTATCACCAGCAATTAATTTTGTAATCGATGTATTAAAGAAACACTCCGCTGAGCTGTTCATAAGTTGTTTTACTTGTGCTTCATGACCAGATAATTCTTCTTTTCTATAGGTTACATACACTTTTTTCGCAATTGGTTCTAATTCATTTGCCCAATCAACAGCAGAATTGCCTCCACCGGAAATAATAACTGTTTTACCTTTAAAACGCTTTAAAGATTTAACTGTATAATTTAAATTTGATACTTCAAATCGCTCAGCACCCTCAATAGATAACTTTTGCGGTTTCAATATACCACTTCCTGTTGCGACGATAACTGTTTTTGAAAAGTGTTCTTCCCCAGTACTTGTTTTTAATGTAAAAGTACCATCTTGATTACGAATAATTGATTCCACTTTTGTATCTAATACAACTTCTGGCTTAAATGTTAACCCTTGCTGTACAAGTTGTTCAATTAACTTATCACCTGTAACTGGTAATAGTCCTCCTACATCCCAAATCATTTTTTCCGGATACACATGTATTTTTCCACCTAAATGTGGTTGAAATTCTATTATTTTCGTTTTCATTTCTCTGAGTCCACTATAAAAAGCTGAATAAAGCCCTGCAGGTCCTCCGCCTATCACGGTTACATCAAACAATTCTTCTCGATTCATTCGTGCTCACTCCTCAGCTACTAATCATTGATTATCATTCTCAATAAAATATAACCTGTTTCCGCAAAATTTACAATCAAAATTACTATTGACAATACACCTATATAAAATTATATTATTTAAAGAATCAATAGTGATAATCATTATCATTTTGTTAATAATTAGCAAATTTGAGATTACATCTTCTTTCATTAATATGGTTATTACTATATTATAAAATCTCATATTCAAGATTTTTAATAAATTATTTTGCATTACCACTACTATTTCAAAAAGATTACAGTTAAACAAATTATTGTATACACATATCATCTATGTTAAAGGAGAAAGACGATGAAAAAGTTATTTATTTCACTAACAGTCCTTTTCGTTCTTGTTATGAGCGCTTGTAGCAATGGCTCTACAAACAAAAAGAATGATGCAAAAGGTAGTAACTCAGAAACAATTACATACCAATCTGAAAATGGTAAAGTAGAAGTTCCTGCAAATCCAAAACGCGTTGTTGTTTTATCATCATTCGCTGGTAACGTAATGTCATTAGGCGTAAATCTTGTTGGGGTAGATTCATGGTCTAAACAAAACCCACGTTTTGATAGCAAACTGAAAGATGTCGCTGAAGTATCAGATGAAAACGTTGAAAAAATCGCTGAACTAAATCCAGATTTAATCATTGGTTTATCAAATATTAAAAATGCTGATAAGTTAAAGAAAATCGCTCCTACTGTAACATACACTTACGGAAAAGTTGATTACTTAACACAGCATTTAGAAATCGGTAAGTTATTAAACAAAGAAAAAGAAGCAAAAACTTGGGTTGATGACTTCAAGAAACGTGCACAAGACGCTGGTAAAGAAATTAAAGCAAAAATCGGTGAAGATGCAACAGTTTCTGTTGTAGAAAACTTCAACAAACAGCTTTATGTATACGGCGAAAACTGGGGCCGCGGAACAGAAATTCTGTACCAAGAAATGAAATTAAAAATGCCTGAAAAAGTAAAAGAAAAAGCATTAAAAGAAGGTTACTACGCATTATCTACTGAGGTATTACCTGAGTTTGCTGGTGATTACTTAATCGTAAGTAAAAATAAAGATACTGATAACTCATTCCAAGAGACAGAATCATATAAAAACATCCCAGCAGTAAAAAATAATCGCGTATACGAAGCAAACATGATGGAATTCTATTTCAACGATCCACTTACACTAGATTTCCAACTAGACTTCTTCAAGAAGAGCTTTCTTGGTAAATAATACAAACATGAGGAATTCTTAAATTAAGAATTCCTCTTCCTTTATTCTATGAACAGAAAAGATGTGAAACGAATGACAAAAGATCACGACAATCCACGTTCTATAGCTTTTACATACAAACTAATTTTAAGCTTAATTGCATTCTTTCTTATTTTTATGGTGGCAATGGTATTAGGGGCTGCCGATACTTCAATAAAAGATGTATGGTTAGCGCTCACTTCCTCTGCTAAAGGGGACAAAATATCTATTATTCAAGAAATTCGTTTACCACGTGAAGTAGCTGCAATTTTTGTAGGAGCTGGACTTGCTGTTTCTGGAGCAATTATGCAAGGATTAACACGAAATCCGCTTGCAGATCCTGGATTACTAGGGCTATCTGGTGGAGCAAATGCTGCACTTGCACTGACACTTGCTTTCAACCCTTCCATCAGCTATCTTTACTTAACATTAGCTTGCTTTATCGGTGCTGCAATCGGTGCGATTATGGTATTTGGAATTGGTATGGTGAAAAAAGGCGGGCTGTCCCCTCTTCGAATTGTATTAGCCGGTGCTGCCGTTTCAGCATTTCTACTCGCAATTTCAGAAGGAGTCGGCATTTACTTCAAAATTTCACAAGAGGTATCACTTTGGACTGCTGGGGGCGTAATTGGAACAACTTGGGGCCAATTAAAAATTATTATTCCAGTCATTTCAATTAGTATCTTTATCGCTATCTTACTAGCAAAAAAATTGACAGTTCTTAGTTTCAGTGAAGAAGTTGCTATTGGACTAGGTCAAAAAATTATTGTTATTAAAACCATTCTATTTATCATTATTATATTACTTGCTGGTGCGTCTGTAGCTCTTGTCGGAAATATGGCATTTATCGGCTTAATGGTACCTCATATGGTACGTCCAATTGTCGGGCCAGACTACCGATTTGTTATACCAATGTCAGCAATTGCTGGAGCTTCCTTTATGCTACTTGCAGATACAATTGGACGTACTATTAACGCTCCATACGAAACACCAGTTGCAGCAATTGTCGCGATTGTAGGGTTACCATTCTTCCTATTCATTGTACGTAAAGGAGGAAAAACATTCTCATGATGCAATCTATTTTAAGAAAACAGCGTCTCATTATACTCACTTTACTTATAGTAATTATCACAACCATTGTAGTTGGAATGGGACTTGGTTCAGCATCTTTATCTTATGATCGACTACTCCCAACATTAATGGGGCAAGGGACTTTTAAAGAGGAGTTTGTTTTATACTCTTTAAGGCTACCTAGAATTGTCATTACATTATTAGCTGGTATGGCTCTCGCTTTATCAGGAGCTATTCTTCAAGGAATTACTCGAAATGATTTAGCTGAACCTGGTATTCTTGGTATTAACTCTGGGGCCGGTGTTGCTGTTGCTATTTTCTTTTTATACTTTCCAATAGATGTAGGTTCATTTCTTTACTTACTACCTGTTGTTGGATTTATCGGCGCATTTCTGACAGCTGTTCTAATTTACGTATTTTCTTATAGTAAATCAACTGGACTTCAGCCAATCCGATTAACATTAACCGGTATCGGTTTTGCATTTGCACTATCTGGAACGATGATTGTCCTTATTTCATCCGCGGATCGTATGAAAGTAGACTTTATTTCAAAATGGATTGCCGGAAATATTTGGGGAGATGACTGGATATTCGTTTTAGCAATGCTCCCATGGTTAATCGTATTAATTCCGTTCGTTTTCTATAAAGCAAATCGATTAAACATTCTAGCATTAAACGAACCAGTCGCAATCGGCGTTGGAATTGAAATTGAAAAAGAACGCAGATACTTATTAGTCGCAGCCGTTGCGCTTGCAGCTGCAGCTGTTTCCGTAACAGGAGGAATTAGCTTTATCGGACTAATGGCTCCTCATATTGCAAAATCTTTAGTAGGTCCAAGACATCAAATTTTCATGCCTATCGCCCTTTTAATCGGCGGATGGCTATTGTTATTAGCAGACACAATCGGACGTAATATCGTCGATCCTAACGGTATTCCAGCTGGTATTGTCGTTGCTTTAATTGGTGCTCCTTACTTTATGTATTTATTGCTTAAAAAGGCGTAAGAAACACCCTCAAGATTTTTTCTTGAGGGTGTTTTTATTTCATTCTACTGCTGCCCATACCCTTCAAACTTCTTCGCCAAATTCTCCATCTCATCTTCTGGCAATAGCTTTGGTTCCCCAATGCTTTTCGTTTGATAATAAATTTGCGCACAAAACTCAATCTCTTCTGCAACAGTAAATGCCATTTTTATATTATTTGCACCAGCAATTAAACCGTGATTTGCAAGTAGCACAGCACGACGATCAATCATGCCTTCAAAAGCAGCCTCTGCTAATTGCTTCGTACCAAATGTTTCATACGGCGCACAGCGGACATTCGGACCTGCAAAAGCAATTAAATATGACACAGCCGGAAGCTCCCATCCTAATGACGCAATCGTCTTCGCGTAAGGAGAATGTGTATGCACAAGCGCATTTATATCTTCACGCTTCCTATAGTAAATAAGGTGCATATCTAATTCACTTGATGGTTTTCTCTCTCCTTCTACTACTTCACCATCTAAGTTTAATATAACTACATCTTCAGGCTTTGTTTCATAATACTCTAAACCACTTGGGCTAATCGCAACAAGACCTTGTTCACGATTAAAGATACTAATATTACCACCCGTCCCCTTTGTTAAACCACTAGAAATCATTTTCTTTCCATACGCTACAATTTCTTCTCTTTCTTTTTGTAATAACATATACATCCCCCTAAGTATGAAGCTTATGATGACTGACTTTTATATTTATCTATTTATTGAAATAGCTTTTTTAAATTCTCCGTAAACGGTGCCTTTACAATCCCTTTTTCTGTAATAATCGCTGTTACATTTTCATGTGGAGTAACATCAAATGCTGGATTATATACTTTACTTTCTTTCGGAGCAGAATATTGTCCGAAGCGATTAATCACTTCAGAAGCATCTCTTTCCTCGATGGGAATTTCTTTTCCTGTCGGTGTTTTTAAGTCAATTGTCGGCGTTGGCGCTGCTACATAAAACGGAATGTTGTAGTATTTCGCTAAAATAGATACGCCTAATGTTCCAATTTTATTTGCTATATCACCGTTCGCTGCCACACGGTCGCATCCAACAATTACAGCGTCAATCTTCCCTTGTGACATGACCATAGCTGCCATATTATCCGTAATGACAGTAACATCAATTCCCGCTCGCTGTAGTTCTAATGCCGTTAACGTTGACCCTTGTAATCTTGGACGTGTTTCATCCGAAAAGATTTTTAAGTCCCATCCTTTTTCTTTTGCTAAGTACATTGGAGCCGTCGCAGTACCATACTTAGTCGTCGCTAACGCACCAGCATTACAATGTGTTAATACTCCCATTCCATCATGGAATAATGTTAATGCATGTTCTCCAATTTGACGGTTAATTTCTTCATCTTCTCTATGAATTTCTTTTGCCTCTTCTAGTAATCTATCTTTCAACTGTGAGATTGATAAATGAATATTATCTGCCGCTACACTTTCCATTCTTTCAAGTGCCCAAAATAAATTTACTGCAGTCGGTCTTGATGTCGCCAAGTATGTACATACCTTTCTTACTTCATCCATAAATCCTTCTTCCGTACTTTCAGCAAATTCCTTTACCCCTAAATACACTCCATAAGCTGCTGAAACACCAATCGCTGGTGCACCTCGTACTTTCATTACTTGAATGGCATCCCACACACTTTCAGCTGTTTTAAATGATTCATAGACAATTTCATTCGGTAATAACGTTTGATCTAACAAAACTAAAGCATCATCTTTCCACTGAATTGGTATTAATTGCTCTTCCATCATATTCTCCCCTTACTCCGCGTAGTGCATTGACTGTTCTTTTAACGTTTCTACAAAACTTGTACCTGTTCTATATTGATTCGCTCGTAAAATAAAACTCTTCGCTACTTTAAGACAAATTCGCTCCGCTCTAGCACGTGCTTCCTCATTCTCAATACAAGTAATATCTTTTACTTTCGCTAATCCAACAATACGGCGGATTAATTCAAGACCTGTCACTGCAGCTGTATCCTCTAATACAGATTGTAAATATACTTCGTTAAAGCCTTCTTCCTTCGCCATAATCTCGGTCACATGAATATCCCAAGCATCTAAAAACTTCTTCTTAAATAAATCAATTACCTCTACCATCGTAGTTTGTAACCAATCCATATACGTATCTTTCTCAGCTCCAGGTGGCATCGTTGCATCTGCATTCACCCAAGCAAACATTAAATTCGCCATTACATTCCCAACGTCATATCCCATAGGTCCATAAAAAGCAAACTCAGGATCAATAACCTTTGTAGAATCATCTCTTACAAAAACAGAACCAGTATGTAAATCACCATGAAGCAATGCCTGTGCATTCGTCATAAAAGAAAATTTACGTTTCGCTACTTCCATACGAAGCTCTTTATCACTATAAATATGCTCCCTAATCCATCCCTCATTTAAAGGAAATAACTCATTACGCTTATTATGATTTGTAAATGGTTCTGAATATACGAGGTCCTCTGTAATCTCACATAATTCAGGATTTATATAATTCTTCACAAGTTCCTTCTTCTCTTTATGATTCATTACAACATCAGATGTTAATAAAAGTGTATTTACCATAAAAGTAGTTAAGTCGTCAGCAAGCTGCGGAAATATTTGATGATTTATAAGTGCTGTACGTAATATTGTGTGATTCGATAAATCTTCCATTACGCAACAGTTCATCACACTATCAAATAAATACACCTTAGGAACAAGTCCAGGTGCTAACTCATTCTCTAACTGCAAAACATCTGATTCTATACGAATACGATTCGTCGATAACTTAAACTCATCTGAAATGCGAGCTGTATCCCCAGCTTGCTTTACGATGACAGACATGTTCTCTTTTTCATCCCAAACGCGGAACACATAATTTAAATTGCCATCACCTATTTCTTTACACTTTAGCCCCTTTGCATGTTCAAACTTAGATAATTTCTCTTTCACATATGCAATCACATCTTTAGCTTCCATTAAAAAATACTTTGTGAACTTAGACATGGTTTCCCCTCCACACCAATTGTAAGCGTTTTCTAAAAGCTATAAAAAATAATAGGTTGAATTTTTTCATCCTATAAATATGTATTCTTCTTTTTGAAAGGTATATCTAGGTTTTATTATATCTTGTTAGCACTTTGAGTCAATGTTTCTAACTATCATCGTAATATACTTCCTAATTATATATTTGAGATGACAAAAATTGTTCAAAAAGATTTCGATTCATTTTATTTTATTTATCGCACAATTCTTTGTAAAATAGAAATAAGCAGTTCCTTTTCAAATACATAACTTCTAAGAAATATTTCCTTCCTAAGAATTTACACTTACACCATATCTCTAACATACACACTACTCTTTCAAACAATCATTTAAAATTTATAAACTTAAAGTTACCTTTCCATTCCCTGTTAGCCTTAATTGAGAATAAATATTAATTAAATCGGTATAAAGTTGGTTTATTCTCTTGACAAAATAACCACTTCTATATGATAATTAATATCGAATTAGAATTATTATAGTTAATTAAAAAATATATTTTATGAGCACACTATTTTTTGATGCTCAAAACCAACATTTAGGAGGAATTTTAATATGTTATTAATCGGCACAGAAGTAAAACCGTTTAAAGCTAATGCTTACCATAATGGAGAATTTATCCAAGTTACTGACGAAAGTTTAAAAGGAAAATGGAGTGTAGTTTGTTTCTACCCAGCTGACTTCACATTCGTTTGCCCAACTGAACTTGAAGACTTACAAAACCAATACGCAACTCTAAAAGACTTAGGCGTTGAAGTATACTCTGTATCTACAGACACTCACTTCACTCACAAAGCATGGCATGATAGCTCAGAAACTATCGGCAAAATCGAGTACATCATGATTGGTGACCCAACTCGCACAATCACTACAAACTTCAACGTTTTAATGGAAGAAGAAGGTCTTGCTGCTCGTGGTACATTCATCATCGATCCAGACGGCGTTATCCAATCTATGGAAATCAATGCTGATGGTATCGGCCGTGACGCAAGCATTCTTGTTAACAAAATTAAAGCTGCTCAATACGTACGTAACAACCCAGGTGAAGTTTGCCCAGCTAAATGGCAAGAGGGTTCTGCAACACTTAAACCAAGCCTTGACCTTGTAGGCAAAATCTAAGGAGTTCGATCAAAATGATACTAGATGCAGATATAAAAACACAACTATCCCAATACCTTCAATTAATGGAGAACGATATTTTACTTAAGGTAAGCGCAGGAGACGATAACGTATCTAAAGATATGTTAGCTCTAGTAGACGAATTAGCTACTATGTCATCTAAGATTACAGTAGAAAAAGTTGAATTAGAGAGAACACCAAGCTTTAGCGTAAACCGCCCTGGTGAAGACACTGGTGTCGTATTCGCTGGTATTCCATTAGGACACGAATTTACATCATTAGTGTTAGCTTTACTACAAGTAAGTGGACGCGCTCCAAAAGTTGAACAAAAATTAATCGATCAAATTAAAAACATTCAAGGCGAATATCATTTTGAATCTTATATCAGCCTAAGTTGTCATAACTGTCCTGATGTTGTACAAGCTCTTAACGTAATGAGCGTTCTTAACCCTGGTATTACACATACTATGATTGATGGCGCTGCATTCAAAGAGGAAGTAGAAAGCAAAGACATCATGGCAGTACCAACTGTTTACCTAAACGGCGAATCTTTCGGAAGCGGTCGTATGACACTTGAAGAAATTTTAGCTAAAATGGGTAACGGTCCAGATGCATCAGAGCTTTCTGATAAAGATCCATACGATGTTCTTGTTGTTGGTGGGGGCCCTGCTGGTGCAAGTGCAGCAATTTACGCAGCACGTAAAGGCATCCGCACTGGTATCGTTGCTGAGCGCTTCGGTGGTCAAGTAATGGATACTATGGGCATTGAGAACTTCATCAGCGTAAAAAAGACTGAAGGTCCTAAGCTAGTAGCAAGCCTTGAAGAACACGTAAAAGAATACGACATCGATGTAATGAATCTACAACGTGCGAAACGTTTAGAGAAAAAAGAACTTATTGAAGTGGAACTTGAAAACGGCGCTATTCTGAAAAGTAAGAGCGTAATCGTTTCTACAGGTGCTCGCTGGCGTAATGTTGGCGTACCAGGTGAAGCTGAGTTCAAAAATAAAGGTGTAGCATATTGCCCACACTGTGACGGTCCATTATTCACTGGAAAAGACGTAGCAGTTATCGGCGGAGGTAACTCTGGTATTGAAGCAGCTATCGACTTAGCAGGTATCGTTAAGCACGTAACTGTTCTTGAATTCATGCCAGAATTAAAAGCTGATGCTGTATTACAAGAGCGTCTTAACAGCTTACCAAACGTAACTGTTCTGAAAAACGTTCAAACGAAAGAAATCACTGGTACTGATAAAGTAAACGGTATTTCTTACATCGATCGTGAAACTGAAGAAGTTCATCACGTTGAATTACAAGGTGTATTCGTACAAATCGGTCTTGTGCCAAACACAGACTGGTTAGGCGAAACAGTTGAACGCGTTCGCGGTGAAATCGTAACAGACAAGCACGGCGCTACAAACGTACCAGGAGTGTTTGCTGCAGGTGACTGTACAAATAATCCGTACAAACAAATCATCATCTCTATGGGTTCAGGTGCAAACGCAGCTTTAGGTGCATTTGATTACTTAATCCGTAACTAATAAAAAACAGGTGCCTTGGCACCTGTTTTTTTATTACCCTAATGTATAAACTAAAAACCTCTCATTCCCATTCTTCTCATAAGCACCTGGCAATCTAACTTCTTTCTTCAGCTCAAACGCAGTCTGATTTTCTAAGAAGAAAATATAGTCCTCAGAAGGATAATATAAAATAATATCCACTTCTCTCCCCGTATTTTCTACTGAAAGCAAAATGTTATTTACTACATTCATAAACACTTGCACAGAAAACGGATTAAAGAAATAAAACCTATTATCATGTGGATCAATCTTATATTCCTGCGCTAAACAACATTGGAATTGAATTTTCCCCTTACTGTTTCTTGCCTTTCGTGCATAACGATCTCGATTATCAATCGCTTCTTTATAAAACTCTTCATTCATTTCAATTCCAACTGCTGAAGCCCCACATTTATGATGCATATAAAAGTTTAATCGCCCTTTTCCGCACCCAAAGTCTACAATTCGGTCACTACTTTTTATTTCATATTGATTCAGTAACTCATCTAATCCGCTATACGGCGTCGGTTCATAACGGTGATAATGCATAGATTTGTTAAACCCTTTTTGCTCACCGACTGTTTTTATATGTAAAACTGCATCGTAATATTGTTCGTTCATTCGTTTTCTCCTATTAAAAAATGGTACTTATTATTATACACCATGTACTGGAGGCTCATTTTTCATCAAATTAATAGGTACGTGAAATTATATTAACGATTTTCTTAATATATCTATCGTAACTTCAAATATATCAACGATTTTCTCAATATATCTATCATAACTTCAAATATATCAACGATTTTTCAAATATATCGATTTACCGACAATTCACGACAAAAAAACAGGAGCTCTTTAGCCCCTGTCTTCTAACACTTTCAATACAGTTTGTTTCAATATTTCTACCCCATCCATAATACAACTATGATCAAACCTCATATACGGATGGTGTAATCCAGGTTGTAGGTCTGCTCCTAGTCCAAGCATGACAGCTTTTAAATGTGGTCTTTTCACTGTATAGTAATGGAAATCATCGCTTCCTGTCGTATAGAGAGGCCCTGTGCATCTCTCTTCCCCATACACTTCGAGAATACCTTTACGCATAAAGCGCTCTGCTTCTTCGGAAACCTCTGCTCCTGGTGCAAGATCCATCCATTCGTATGAAGTTTTCGACCCCATCGATGCAGCTGATTCTATTACATGCTCAATCTTTTTCTTTAATTCTTCTAATAGTATATTACTCTCAGCTCTTACATCTAAACTGAAATGACCATTTCCTGGAATGATATTTAAATTATCACCACCTGCTTGGCATCTCGTCATTTTTACTGAATAGGAACTTTGTGGTGGCAGCCAAATATTTTTCAAACCGATATTAATCATGGAAATGACATCAATTGCATTCACACCTTGGTGTGGTCTTGCCCCGTGTGCATCCTCCCCATGAATCATACCCTCTAAAAATCCTGCTGCTCCATGGCGAATAGATGGGGCTGCTTGTTTCAAAGATAGTTCTTCAATTGGTCTTAGATGGACGCCAAATAAGAAATCAGCATCATCTACAGCACCTTTCTCCACCATCTTCAAAGCACCATTCCCCTTCTCTTCTGCCGGCTGAAAAATAAATCTAACCATACCACTTTTCCATCTCATATTTTTCAATTGTAAAATAAGTCCCATTACAATGGTCATATGAGCATCATGGCCACATGAATGGTTCGCTTTAAATTCTCCATTTACTTCTTGCCAAAGTGCATCCATATCAGCACGAATCGCAATAACTGGATTCCCGCCTCCAATCTCAGCAATTACACCTGGACAATCATCAAATGTTCTATATGAAATTCCTTCTTCTTTTAAAAAGTCAGTAATATACGCTGTCGTTTCATATTCTTTCCAACTTACTTCAGGGTTTTCGTGTAAATGCTGAAAAATCTCCGTTAAGCGCTCTTGTAGTTCTAATGTTTTCAACGTTCCAGTCTCCTTCCCACATTACAAACGATTCGGGTTAATTATACTTATGAAAAACAGATGTTTTTATGAACATATTGAATTTTAAGAAAAAAGTCAATTGTTTATTTTTAAATACTTAAAAACCTTACTCTGCACTTATATTACAAACTAAACAAACAACTAGAACATTCCTTATTTTCTGTTTTTTATGTTGACGCTTACATAAACTTTTAGTTATCATAACCTAATAAACGTCTATTTTACGACAATTCTAAAAATACAAACAAACATACGTAACAAGGAGGAACTTTATGAAAAAAGAAATACCTTTTGGAATAGCGATTATCCCTATTATCATTACCGTTGCAGTTATGATGGTTACAATTGTTGTATTAAAACAAACCCCTCACGTTCCACTTATTATCGGTACAACCGTTGCTTCTATTGTCGCTTGGCGTTATGGTTACAAATGGAATGATCTTGAAGAAGCAATGTATAAAGGGATTCGTCTTGCATTACCTGCTATCGTCATTATTATTCTTGTTGGCTTAACAATTGGTGCTTGGATTGGCGGTGGAATCGTCGCAACGATGATTTATTACGGTTTAAAACTTTTAACTCCATCACTATTTTTAGTTTCCATTACCGTCATTTGTTCTATCGTTGCATTAGCAATTGGTAGCTCTTGGTCTACAATGGGGACAATTGGTGTTGCTGGAATGGGAATTGGCCTAAGTATGGGAATCCCAGCTCCAATGGTTGCTGGTGCCATTATTTCAGGCTCTTATTTTGGCGATAAAATGTCACCGCTTTCAGATACAACTAACCTAGCCGCAGGATTAACAAATACAGATTTATTCGCACACATTCGTCATATGTTATTTACTACAGTTCCAGGTTTAATTATTACTCTTATCGTTTACGCGCTCTTAGGAAGAAGCTTCGGCGCTAACAATATTGATGCGAAGAGCATCGATCAAACGTTACAAGTATTGCAACAAAACTTTGTTATCTCACCTTTCCTACTCATTATACCCGTAGTCGTTATGGTATTGGTCGCAAAAAAAGTTCCTGCTATACCAGCGATTCTCGTCGGTATTATTTTAGGATTTTTATCACAAGTCTTTATTCAAGGTGGTTCTGTCTCAGCATCTGTCGGTGCACTCCAAGCTGGATTTGTTATAGACACTGGAAACAAGCTAGTAGACGAACTATTTAACCGCGGTGGCTTAGATTCGATGATGAATACAGTCTCTATGACAATTGTCGCTATGACTTTCGGAGGAGTATTAGAACATACAGGTATTCTTCGCTCAATTGTAAATCAAATTTTAAAGTTAGCGAAATCAGCAAAAGGGCTTATCGCTTCTACTATCGCATCTTGTTTTGCAACAAACCTTACTTGCTCTGAACAATATATTTCAATTGTTGTCCCTTCAAGAATGTACGCAAATGCATATACAGAAAAAGGACTACATTCAAAAAACTTATCCAGAGCATTAGAAGATGGCGGAACATTAACTTCTGTCTTCGTTCCTTGGAATACGTGCGGTGTATTTATTCTCGCTACACTTGGCGTAGGTGCATTTGAATATGCCCCTTATGCTATTTTGAATTTCATCGTACCTATTATCTCAATCATTTATGGCATAACAGGCTTCACAATTGTAAAACTATCAGACATTGAAAAAGCAGAATTACTAAAGAAACAAAAAGCTCAACTAGAAGCTTAAAAATAGCGGTAAATTCAGTTCATATAGTGCGCGAGGTCGCCCTTGTTGATAGGGCATTTCCTCGCCACAAATATGAGCATACCCGTAATCAACTAATTTCTTTAACAACCTTTCTGTCGATCTTCGAGTCACTTGTAAGTACTCAGAAAGGTCAGCTGCTGTAAACTTCAATGACGGATGCGATTGACTAAATTGAATGATTTTTGACAAGTTGGCCGGACTAAGCTTCGTTTCCTTCGCTATTTTCATTAGTTCCGGATTATCATTTTTCAAACTTTGTACTCTCTGTTCTTTCGGGAACGGACCAAACAAATCTTTATCACTTGTTAGTATATAAAAACAACGATCTATTGGATTATTCTTTGCAAAACTTTGAGCAATTTTTGCATTTTGCTCCGCCTCTTTCACGGTTTTCCCATAACCAAATCCAATAGCTATCGTTCCTTCTACGCTCGCAAACAAGTTATTTATCGCATTTGTTTTAATAATTGATTCGATATCACCACGAGTTGTATACAAAATGCATGTCATTTCATCCACTTGTTTAAATGAACCACGTAGTTCTTTTGAAATGACATCTAGTTTTTCAAGCAAATTCGTCCGTAATTCTAGGGAAGAAATAATACAAGTACCAACAGTAGCTGAATAGCTTTTTGCTAACTCAGCTTTTATTTTTGCATCTTTTAGCCCATGTATAATGGACTGTGTTGGATCAATCATACGCTCTGAAGGAACACCTATTTTTTGAAGCTCATCGTAAACAGCGTGAATACTAGTTAAAGCTAAATGAGCCTCTCCAGATTGATATTTAGCTACATGAAAATCGATAACTCTATTTATTTCATCTTTACTCCACAGCATATTTTCATAATCCAACACTTGCGGGCTTTCTTTTATACCAATATCATGGAACACATTTGTAATAAACGAGCGGTCTACTAAATCGATGGAAATGTTATGTGGTTGAATACTTTGATGATACATGATAGAAAGAATTGAAGATGCGACAGTTGTCTCGTCTTGCTGTAAGTATGTACTTGGAATTCGTAATTGTTCTCTTATTTCTTTTGCCATATAATAAGGTAAAGCACCTGAGAAAAAGATGACATCACAAGGCTTTAGACACTTTAATAATTCAGAAGATTCCGCCGGATGAAGGTAAATATATGGATCAATTTCTATTCCTTCTAATTTTTGAGCAATAGGAAAAAGGTTCTCCATAAACTCCTTTGAACCGACAACTGCAATTTTTATCATCATTTTCTCTAACTCCTTATCATTAATTAACGACTATTTAACGTCAACTATATCAAATGTACAAAACTATTGTAAACAGGAAGGGGTTTCTATTCAATGAAAATTACAGCTATTCATCTTTACGCAATTCGTTTACCGCTTCGCAATCCGTTTGTTATTAGTTATGGCTCTTATTCTGATATGCCCTCTATTATCGTCAAAATGGAAACAGATGAAGGTATTATCGGTTACGGTGAAGGCGTTGCTGATGATCACGTCACAGGTGAATCATGGGAAAGTACTTTCCATACTTTAAAACATACGCTAACCCCTGCTCTAATCGGGAAAAATCCAATGAATATCGAAAAAATACACGACATGATGGACAATACAATTTACGGTGTTCCAACAGCGAAAGCCGCAATTGATATTGCTTGTTTTGATATAATGGGCAAAAAACTAAATCAACCTGTATATCAATTAATTGGCGGGCGCTACCATGAAGAATTCCCTATCACTCACGTTTTAAGTATTGCCAATCCAGAAGACATGGCTGAAGAAGCTGCTTCTATGATTCAAAAAGGTTACCAATCTTTCAAAATGAAAGTTGGTACGAATGTAAAAGAAGATGTGAAACGTATTGAAGCTGTACGTGAACGTGTAGGAAATGACATCGCGATTCGCGTTGATGTAAACCAAGGCTGGAAAAATAGCGCGAACACATTAACAGCACTGCGTTCATTAGGACATTTAAACATTGACTGGATTGAACAACCTGTTATCGCGGACGATATTGATGCCATGGCTCATATCCGTTCTAAGACGGACCTCCCGCTTATGATTGATGAAGGACTAAAAAGTTCTCGTGAAATGCGCCAAATTATTAAATTAGAAGCTGCTGATAAAGTAAATATAAAACTAATGAAATGCGGTGGCATACATCCAGCTGTAAAGCTCGCTCATCAAGCTGAAATGGCCGGCATTGAATGCCAAGTGGGATCAATGGTCGAATCATCTGTTGCCTCTTCCGCAGGATTCCATGTCGCTTTCTCAAAGAAAATCATTACGAGCGTAGAGCTAACAGGACCATTAAAATTCACGAAAGACATTGGAAACTTACATTACGATGTACCATTCATTCGCTTAAACGAAAAGCCCGGACTCGGCATTGAAATAAACGAAGATACACTACAAGAACTAACCGTCTTTCAAGACGTTGTACGCTAAAGGAGGACTATCATATGACAGTTCTATACAAAGGAACATTAAAACAAAATAACGAATCATTTCACGTTACATTACTATCACTAGAGCACATCGAACAAATTTTATCACTACAAAACATCGTAATTGAAGCACTAGAAGATAAAAGTCGTTTACAACCACTCTCACAAGAAGAATTTCAATACATTCTAGAAGGAAACGGCATGATGATCGGTGCTTTTATCGAAAACAAACTCATCGCATTTCGCGCTCTACTCGTCCCTCCTATCGACGATGAACATTTAGGGCTTGATATTGGTCTATCAGAAAGTGAACTGCACCGCGTCATCTATCAAGAAATCTCAAACGTTCATCCGAACTGCCGAGGAAATGGGATGCAAAAAATATTAGCGAAAGTCATTATGGAAGAATTGCAAAAAGAAGACAGCAAATATGATTACGTATGCTGCACCGTTGCTCCTTTTAACATTCCGAGCTTGAAGGATAAATTTGCGCAAGGAATGGAGATTGCTGCGCTGAAGGAAAAGTATGGTGGTAGTCTGCGGTATGTTTTTGTGAAGAAATTGCGCGGAGATAAAGAAAGCGATTTGACGGATGTTCAAAGTATTCTAATGAGTGATGCTAGTGGACAGCAGGCTTTGCTTTTGGAGGGGTATCGTGGGTATGAGATGGCGAAAGTGGATGGGGATTTTGTTGTGAAGTTTGGACGATAATCTATATACTCGAAAAGAGGAGATGTCTGCTGTGACCTCTTCTCTTTTCGATTTGTTGAACAATCCTTTGGTAAATGAAATTATATCAACGATTTTTCGAATATATCTATCATAACTTACAATATATCAACGATTTTTAAAATATATCTATCAAAACTCACAATATATCAACGATTCGACAAGAAATATCGATTTACAGACAAAAATCGATATCCCTTCCTAAACCGTCATCTTCCAACTAGATAACGCTAACCAATTCTCCATTTCTTTATAATCAGGCATTATCTTCCCGACAAGACGCCAGAAAGATCGATCATGATTTAAATGAACCATATGACACATTTCATGAACAACTACATAGTCAATTACTCGCTGTGGTGCCATTGCTAGCTTCCAATTGAATGTTAGTTGTAAATTCGAATCGCAAGTACCCCAAGTACGACTACTATCTGTAATACGAATAGAACGTGGTTTTGTTTTGAAATTACTTTGATGCGCTTTAATACTCTTCTCTACTAAAGATTTACACTGCTTATAGTAAAATCGTTTTAAAGCTTGTTGTATTTTCTCATCCTTAAGCTCTTTCACATAAATATGTAACTTATCCCCTTCAAAAATCGCATTGTCTTGCTCAATGCTTGCATCTTGGGAAATCTGTATCGGATACGTATTCCCTAAATACAAAAAGCCTTCTCCTTGATCGTAATCCTTTTCCTGTGGTCCACGCGCTCGCTCCGCCATTTCCTTACGTGTTGTCTGAATCCAATCCCACTTTTCCTCTAGCAACTGGACTAAGTATTCAACAGGTGCCCCTTTCGGAGCCTGCACTTCCACATTTCCATACGAATCCACAAAAAGACGCACGGACTTTTTTTTCTTATAAGTTATATGAAAATTAATTGTCTCACCTAAATATGTATGTACCATTTCATCACCTAGCATAGTATTTTTACAAATAAAAAAGAGTAGGATACGAACGTCCTACTCTATCTATTATATCATTTACTGCTTTAGCAAGCTTATTACCCTCTATACTTTACACCTAATCCCTTAATGAAATTCCTTGCGTATCTATCGCCGCACTCTTTGTAATTTTTATGGCCTTTCTTTCTTAATAGAGCGCCTAACTCTCCTTTTGTTACTGTAACGCCTACGCTATCTAATATATCAAGTACATCCTCACTCGTTAAAGATAGTGCGATTTTCATTTTCTTTAGAAGAAGGTTATTGGCACTCTCCTTGCTCTGTACAGGTGCAGGCTGCCCTGGTTTCGGATCTTGCTTTCCTCTTTTTAAAGTAATAAATCCATTTAAAAATGCCTCTAACATCATCATATCGCATGTTTTTACGTACTCATCTTCAACTACCTCATCATTTTCAGCTTCATGCTGAGGAGCTCTCTTTATTTTTGTAAGCATATCAACTACGTCTTCTTTCGTTACTTCCATCCCGCCAAGTTTAAAGATTTCTACCATATCTATATCTTTTATATCTAAAGCGTATCGTACTCTTTTTAATATATCGTTGTTGCTCATTGCCATTGGGTTTCCTCCTGAAATGTTGATTATTTATTCAGCAGTTAAAGTTTATCCTTTAATGTGCTTTCAACTATCATGTTTAATATAATTTTTTAGTTAATATCCGCTAAATTATTACTTTAACATTTTAGAGGTGTATTTTGTAGTCTTACCTGAATTAATACCTGTGTAGATTATACTAATCCACCCTAGAAATATACATTACTTTTTTATGAAGAAGTTAATTGTTAATAAGAAGAGACACCCAATGCAAAATAGAGATATAAAATGCTATTAACTCAACATTTTACATCTCTATTTTTTAGTAAATAATTTTTGAAATAACCATATCAAATGTTACCATTAAAAACTTTAATTGCTTAATACTAAACGACAAAAAGATTCAATAATATTTTTATAAGCTAGCTAGTTATTTAATTAATCCATATTCCTCTAACATATGTAATAAACTTGTATTAATTACATACATTCCATCTTCATCTTTTAATTTATCACATTGCTTATCACATAATATTTTGTACTTTTCTTCTTCCTCATAGTCTAATCCTTCTAATAAATATTCTAATTTAGCATTGTGCATTTTCAATAAAATATTAGCTTGGTTGGAATCTATAGTATGTATCTGGCCAATACAGGAGCTAGAATCGACCAATCGTTTATATCCACTAGTTCCTCCTACTCTTCTCTTTAAAACATCTATATGCACTGTAGAGTCATTAAATAATGGATCTGCTAGAGAATGAATATGTTTAAAGGATTCTATCATTGGATAATTTAAGAAAAGCTTTCCCCTTTCAGTAGAATCAGAAAAATTATCCAATAACACTTTTAATTTCAGAGCGTCAAATTGTGGGTCATGTGGATCAAAATCAAATATTAAAATTATATCGCTAAAATCTGCTTCATTTAATAGGTTTTCTTCATCTAAATCAAAATATTCATTTAAAAATAGTGGGATATCAATAAATTCAAATTCAATATTCCCATCACTATCAGGATAATCTTTTTTCAATCTATTGTAAAAGGCATAAATATTTGTCTTATATGCTATAATTTCTATATTATCTATTCCGTACAAACTATAAAAATGTTGAAATAAGTCTTTTTCTACTTTTTCACCTTCTACTAATAACAAAATTTTAGATTTCTCCACAATAGCTTTCTCTCCTTCTTAATTAAACTCGCCGCTTTGATATAATTTCTCTAAATTATGTCCTTGCCTTAATTCTCTTAATGTCGCATCTGCAATTGCCTTTATCGTATTCGGCATCATGAGTAAATAACAATCTGGACGCATAAACTTATTATTCATTAAATCTGTATTATGAGTAGTTACAAGTATTTGACAATCGCTTTGTGTCTTAATTTTTTGTAGTATTTTTTCTGCTAATTCGAAATGAAAATTAGCATCAAATTCATCTATAAAGAGAAACTTTATTTTATTTAAATTTTTTATTATTAAATATATACCGGTTAATGCTTTTGTTCCACTTGAAGCATTACTTATAAAATCAATAGGACGATTATAATCAAAGTATAACTTCTTCTCACCTTCTGGAGTTATATCAACTTTTAATTTAATTTTCAATCCACAATCATTTAAGAATCCTTCAAAATCCTCAACTAAACCAGCTTCTATAATATTATTGATTACTCCCTTATCGACTACGACCCTAGGGCCTCTGAACTGGACAACATTATCTAAGGGTCTTAAAATTGCCATTCCTTCTATAAAATTACTTAATTCCTTTAAAATAATTAATTTATTTAATTTAGCATTTGTCAAAATATATCTCAAAATTGTTATTTCATTATCCCATTCCTCAAAATTCAAATGCTTAAGTTCATCATAATTTGTTAAATTATTTAGTTCTCCATCTTGAGATTCAAAATTAAAAGCATATAAAATTTCATTATTTATTCTTAAACTTTCGCATTTAAGCTCTGTACTTGATCTTTTTTCATAAATATACTCTATTTCCTTATTTTCAATAACAAATGTATATTCAAATCGAGCAAACTTCCTTGTACTATTTGCATTTAAGAAACTAATATCATTATTTTGTGCTCTTTCATTTGGAAGAATGGTATATCTAATATCAATTAAAGCTTGACCTAAATTCGTTTTTCCAACAGCATTCCTTCCATACATTATAGCTTTATTTATAAGTCCACCCTTAATACATTCCTCATTAAATTTATAATCTCTAACATTTGAAAAATCTATTGTAATCGGCTCATCAAACGCTCTATAATTAGAAACAGTAAATTTTTTCAGCATCCTCTTCACTCCCGTAATTTTTTTACGACACATTACTCATTATATGATAACAAAAAGAATCATATACATCTAATAAAAAATCTAACCTTAACCGGATTAATTCTTGGTAACTCATATTAAATTGGTATATCGTCCCCATTTAAATTACAAATATAAAAAAGGCAACTTTCACAAAGGAAAATTGCCTCATCCTAAAATCAAACCGTACAATTCATGTGCACGGTTTGTATATCTTTCAAAAGCTAAACCGTCTCACTATCTCCAACCACATCAACACTCTCTTCAAACTTATCAAGCAATGCACGCACCTCATCAGTCGATTTCGTACTCATCAATTGATTTCTCAATTCAGCAGCTCCAGGGAAGCCTTTTACATAAATTTTGAAGAAGCGGTGAAGCCCTGTGATTGAGCGTGGCAGTACTTCTGCATATTGATCTTGAAGATCAAGTTGTAGTCTTAAAAGATCTAGATGTTCTTTACTGCTATGCTCTCTTGGCTCTTTTTCAAAAGCAAATGGATTTTTGAAGATGCCTCGTCCGATCATTACGCCATCAATGCCGTATTTTTCAGCAAGTTCCAGCCCCATTTTACGATCAAGGATGTCTCCATTGATTGTTATTAACGTATTTGGTGCAATGCGGTCACGTAATTTTTTAATTTCCGGAATTAGTTCCCAATGCGCATCTACTTGGCTCATTTCTTCTCTTGTGCGTAAATGAATAGAAAGGTTTGCAATATCTTGTTTGAAAATGTGCGTTAACCAATCTTCCCACTCGCTTAACTCTTTAAAGCCAAGTCTTGTTTTTACGCTGACAGGTAGTCCGCCCGCTTTTGCTGCTTGAATAAGTTCTGCTGCAACGTCTGGACGTAGAATAAGGCCACTACCTTTCCCTCTTGATGCTACATTCGGTACTGGGCAACCCATATTAATATCGATGCCTTTAAATCCTAGTTCTGCCATACCGATACTCATTTGACGGAAGTATTCGGGATTGTCTCCCCAAATATGTGCTACCATCGGCTGTTCGTCTTCTGTAAAAATTAAACGGCCACGTACACTTTTCATACCTTCTGGATGACAATAGCTATCCGAGTTTGTAAACTCTGTGAAGAATACGTCTGGACGACCAGCTTCACTTACTACGTGACGGAAAACAACGTCTGTCACATCTTCCATTGGTGCAAGTACGAAAAATGGTCGTGGTAATTCACGCCAAAAATTATCTATCATTTCAAATTCAAATCCTCTCACTATGAATACAATTTCAAAATCTAAATTTATAATTTGTGAAAATCAGCAATATTTATTTTAACTAAAATCGCTTATGAATGGTATTTTTGTAAACCAAAAAGCAGGTGGTATAGATTTTTTCTATATCAACTGCTTTCCTATTATACTAACTTAAGCCAAGCCACACACTCCACATGTGCATAATGTATATTATTGACGAAACACAATAATAAAAATGTAGCAGTGTTCACCAAACTCACTATGGCAACAACCAATCACTTTCTGGCTTTGTGATGGTTCTTGCATCGCTATAAGCCATTTCTAAGGTTAAACAAGTAAAACCAAAATAACTTAGCCCCTTTTCTTCTACTACCAATGCTGTGTCTACTTTATTTTTATCCTCTAAACAGAGTGGTATTAAAAATTGAATATTACCTTGGTAGAATTTTGGAACTGCAGATTTATAATTAATCTCAATCTTTCTCTCAGCCCTTTTAAGTGCACCATTAAATATATTCTCAAAATTCGATAAATCCCTTACCTTCTCAGGTAGTCTATCCTTTCGTTGCATTATATGTTCAAAATTTGGGATTATCTCCTTACTTGTATCAAAAATTAGTTCATTTAACTCCGTAAAGAATTCAGCTTTCTTTGGTAATGCACCAAATTTTTTCAAATAGTAGGAGCTAGATTCCTTAAAGAAATCCTTAAACTTCCAGGGTTGTGCACCAGAGTTGGGATTCTTTTCAAAGTACATATATATGTATTCATAATCATCATTCACTAACCCCGTGTTAAAACAAGCTTCGTTTTCCTTAATGCATATTTTTCTATTCTTATCCGTTCCCTCAAGATATTCCCTTTCTTGAGCTAACCTTTCATAATTATGTGTAACATAATTTTCAAGAATTGGGTTTTGATTATTTTTACGCGAAGGGTCTGGATTAGTAAATTTCCAATTTTCCTTTATAATAAGTCCTTCTAGTCGCTTTAATTTATCATGCCATCCAGGAATGTAGGCAAAATCTGAAAGCTTTGTCGGTAAAATCAATTTTTTCTCCCCCGCCCATAATTTTTTCTTTAAGCATTATTATATATTAATTGAAAAAAAAATTCAGGAGATAATTGAAGGGTTTTTTTTTGCATGTTATAATTAAATTCACAGATTATATGCACATTTGCTCATTCTAGGGCATACTATTTAATGATAAACCTTTATGTTTGATTTACCTTTATGTTTGATTTACCTTTATGTTTGATTTACCTTTATGTTTGATTTACCTTTATGTTTGATTTATCTTTATGTTTGATTTACCTTTATGTTTGATTTACCTTTATGTTTGATTTACCTTTATGTTTGATTTATCTTTATGTTTGATTTACCTTTATGTTTGATTTACCTTTATGTTTGATTTACCTTTATGTTTGATTTACCTTTATGCTTGATTTACCTTTATGTTTGATTTACCTTTATGTTTGATTTGCCCTCCAAAGCTACCTCAATAGGTGCTTTTTCTTTTTTAAAAACATTTTCCATTAAGATAAAATATTTTTAAAATACTTAGATTGTTACCTAGCAGAATCAAATCCCAATAAAAAGAACTAAGCAAAATAACTTAGTTCAGTAACTAAGATTATATATACCTTAAATCTTAGTTCAAAAAAGACATTTAAAAGGCACTAAGGAAGAAAAAAAGCATTATGGTGTTAAAAAACTTTAACATTTCTCTCAACTAACTCAAGCACTGTTTGGAAAGCCTCTGACAAAGTTATCCCCTCAAGTTTTATTATCCCATTGTTCCTTTTGTTTCTTTTCCTTAAATATGGCATATCGTACACCCTTGCTAACCCTTCGCTATACATATAATCGGAAACCTGTTCAATAATCCCCTTAATCATAAGCTCCTTTAGAATGACGCTCACTGTCTGACGAGAGAGTCCTGCAAGCCTTCCGATAGATACCATGTCAGCCGAGAATTCCCCCTCTACATGATATATCCTACCTATTATCAGCAATGCTAATAACACCTTACGATTGCTTTTCTTTTCCTGTTTTGCTACAAAAATTATGTCCTGTTGACTTATTATTAATTCCCTTCCACGTTTATAAAATAAACCTTTATAATCTTTATTTTTGTAAACATGTTCAACATTTCTTTCCACTTCTTGCTTTAAAAATTCTAAGTTGGATTCATTTGTTTTCTTACTCTCCCACTGCTTTGTAATCCAGTTAGAGATTTCTTCGATTGCCTTCCTGCAGGATATGTATTGTCCTTTGTAATATAACGCTAAGATAAATTGAGCATCATGACGTAGCCCCTTTCTTCTTAACCCTTTTTCTAGCAACTGTTTAGCTCGTTCCTCTAAGCTATGCGAGTCATGAAACGAAAGCTTCATTTCTGTGAGAGTTTTGACCGATTTATTTTTCCCTTCTATTAAAGCAGCTTTAGGTTCTTTAGAAACAGCTTGATTTTGCCTTTTTTTATTACTTAAAGCTATATCACAAGCATTCTCTATAATTCCATGATTAAAAGGACTAATTTGCAGAAAATAATTAATGCTATCTGGAACTGGCTCTAGCCTCTCTTTTTCAACATAACTAGCAAATTCTTTTGTTTTCTTATGATAGGCTAATGGCAACTTAATCCCACGCCCATTTATATTTTCTGGTCGTAGCTCAATCCCCTCAGCTAGTTTACCTAAACTGTGGAGTATCTTTTTACCCAAATTGGCTACCCTCTTTATTGGTACAGGGTTATCAAAAAACAGTTGTACATGGTATCCCTTACAACCGCTAAACATAACATGTATATCCTCCTCGTTTATTCCGTACTTTTTCAACTCATAAATTATTGCCTTAACACGGGATTTTTGTCCTTGTATATCTCCTTCTGCATCAATATCAAAGAACAGAAAGATAGTGGCATTTCCAAAATAAAATGTTCCCACCGTCCGTTCCCCTTTTATATGCGAACGGATAATATTATCCGTTAACTTATATTTTCTCTGTATCCACCCCACATTGCCGCTCTTATGTTGATATTGTTCAATGAATGGCTCCCTTGTTCGTATAAGAACCTTGTTCATTTGTTGTAAAACGGTTTCTATAGTTTGTTGTTGAATCTTACGCATTGTTGTTGTCCCCCTTAAGATATTAAAAATAAATAGCTCAATTTATTTTTTAGTAAAAAGCGAAAACCCTTTTCTAAAGGGGGCATTTCTAATACAAAATTTATTTAAGATAATATTTTTAGTAATATAGCGTACAAAAAACTAATGGGAGCTTTAGGTGATATAGGTGTTCCCTTTGTAGGTTAAAGCGGATTAATAGGCAAAGCCTATCCGCAAACCTACAAGAACACCTGTAATCACCAGCTCCCATGCTCCGCATATAGAAAATCCTCTGTATAATCAAGATTTTTTTCTAAAACAATTATTTATCTGCAATGTAATTTGGTTTATATCCACAAAACATTTCCATAACTTCACAAAAATCATATAATGCAGCATATCCTTTCATACGATTGCTTGTTTTTATGAACCCCTTTATCATCGTTTCGCGCTGCTTATAATTTAGCTTCCATCCATGTTTCTTTAATTCTGTATAAGTCCAAAATATAATAGGTATTCCTGTAGTTTCACTTAAAGTAAAATCAAATACAGGTAAACTACTTTCCTTCACAGTTTTCACATCAAACAGACCGTTTTCACCTGGAATCATCTATGCTTCAACCTTTTGAATACTTCTTAAAAACGAATTTGCTGTATTAATAAATACAGTTTTCCCTTCAGCAGTTTCAATACGCTCTGCTTTTATAGTTAAATCAATACCTGCTTCAATCAAATCCAAATTATTAATACCTTCTACCTTATTCCCAATTAAAACCATTTTCTCAAAACGATTACTGTCTAAGAGTGTATAGAGATTCACCTTTCCCTTTTCCTCTACCTTTGCAACAACATAACGACCTTGAATTGTAAATTTCATTATTTCTCCCCCTTTAAAGAGTTGGGCTTTAAAAAACCATTATTTTAATACACCAACTTTGATAAAAAGCAAGTATTTTAACCAAGATTTATTTTTATCTACTAAGAAGCAAAAATAAATACAGCAGTCAATAATAAGACTGCTGTATCGCATTAAGACTGAATATTTAAATGTAATATCTTTCTTTCATTATCTGTAATCGCATCATCTAAGATGTTAATACAACTATAGAATTTAAAATCACTAAACCTATAAAAGTTTGAATAGAAATTTCGCAAAATAAAATCTATAAATAGAGCGGGAGTAACAGGTGTATTTACTGGAATCCTACAATTCTTATAATGCCCCAAGGTTATGTGTGATTTAGAATGATGTATATCAATATGCACTTCATCGCTATTACTGTAATCAAATCTTATAGGGAAGGGGACAATATTTTTATAGAGAACCTCTTCATAGAGTTCTCTATCTCCGAGTAAATGTCCATTCTCTTGATGCCTATGAATATAGGGACAAGGATAGTACGCTAATCTATGCTTGATTAATTCACCATCACTAAATCGGTACATAAACTGTACTAAGGACTCATCTACCAATTTAACACTGTAGTCCCCATTTTTCTCTAGCTCATCATATACAATATTATATGGGATATTTCTCAAAGCAATTGATATATTATCCGTCTTTCCCCAATCAACAATATATTCGCCAGACGTTTCTCTCCTCATTGATGGGAAATTCTCTTCAGTGCTAATCCCTAAGGAAATTAATTCCTGTGTAACATAATTGATTTCCTCATAAATCTCAACCCTATTCATGCTCTGGCAACCCTTGAACAAATCTTGCTACTTGTTTCCGTAATGCTTCCGGAATATCTTCTGGATAAATCTCGCCATTTTCAAGTAACTTTAATGTTTCTTGTAGAGACTCTACAGTTGTTTTAATTTTTCTTTTCTCATCCTGTGTCATATCTCTATTGATAAGATACATTTTCTCCCTCTGCTCTTCTGTTGGATATGTGAAACTCAGCTCGAAATTTTGGGCTTTTATGCGTTCATATTCTGCCTTAAGTTTCTCCATATCTCTTCCTATGCCCGTGACTCTGACCCAGGATTTACTTCTCGTAAGAGCTGTAAACAGTATATTTCTTTTCTTAATCAATTCCTGACCAGAATAACAATTTTGACCATTAATAACATATACCATCCCAGCTTCATTTCCTTTTGCACGATAGATACCTGTGATTGTAATAGAGTCCTTCTCCCTGAAGATATCAGGGTCATTTGTACCTGCGATATGAGAAGCAATACCAAGCATATAAAGCTTCTTCCTCAATACACTAGCTGCACTTTGGGTTGTTAGAGGGTCTGTGTGTATCACCATTATATCCTGATGCCTTAACTCCCCCTCTTCCAAATCCTTCTTTATGTTAATAGCTACCCATTCAGCTTGCTCCTCTTCGTTGTTAAAAACATTAAATTTTAATAATTCATCTATAGGAGAATGCTCTAAGAATTCTGGACTCGCCGTTCTAGTTCTTCCAAGTTTCACCACATGTCCATCTGCTAGACTTCCTTCTAATATTTGATAACCCACATCTTTCCATAAGTTCTTTTCACTAAACATCTGAATCATTAATCCATCAGCTTCCGGATAATAAATACCAAATCCTAATGCGTGAGCTGTTGCCAATACAGGTCTTGAATTTCTATAGCAAGTCTTTAATATGATATCCTGTTTAGGTTTATCATCTTCGTTTCTTAATACTACTCTAGGATTATCATTGGCATCCTTTCCAAATATCTCTTCAGGGCTCTTCATTGTCTTCTTATTCAACGATTGTAGCTCATCGTATGCAAATATTAATCTTTTATCCTCAGATAGGATTTCATAACATAATTTTAAAAAGTCACTTGAAAAGTCCTGAGCTTCGTCTATAAGAATTAAATCATACATAGATTTAAACTCATTAATCTCTAGCATTGCTCTTTGACAAACCATCTCAAAACGCTTATCCCTGGAGTAAGTAAATTGCGCAGCATCATCAAATGTATAATATGGTATACCATGTTCTTTACAAACATTATAATAAATACCCTCATTATACGAACTTCCCCATGCTTGAATAATATTTATCTTATCCCAATCTGGTTCTTCTCTTTTATGTTCATATGTAAATCTGGTTATTAAATCTTCAAACTGCTTCTTTAAAGCTCTTGTATTAAATGTTACTGCAATTTTCCAATCTGGATTTTTTGCATGTAGATACGCCACCTTAAGAGCCAATACAATTGTTTTACCAGAACCAGCTAAACCTCTAATCCTTTGCGGACCATCAACAGTTTCTATAACTGCTGCACTTTGATTGCTATCCAAATTAGCTATCGATTCCTCTAATCTTTTTAAAATTGCCCCTTTAGAATTTTCATTTTTAATCTCTCTTTTAGGTTTAGACTTTATTTTAGTGACTGCTTGAAT
This sequence comes from Bacillus sp. RZ2MS9, assembly GCF_001816185.2. Taxonomy (NCBI): domain Bacteria; kingdom Bacillati; phylum Bacillota; class Bacilli; order Caryophanales; family Bacillaceae; genus Bacillus; species Bacillus sp. RZ2MS9. Next base: position 362,615 of record NZ_CP049978.1, on the reverse strand, counting down.
AGCTTCAAGCAGATGTGGATAATATTCAGGGTTTTCCCATTGTCTTTCTGATAAAAATCCTTCTAATTCATCATGATTTGTTGCCCATATAAAGTCCCCATCTGTATTTCCATCCGTTCTCCAGCCAGAAGCATAAGTGATTGCATTTATTTCCACCATAAACTTCCTTCTATCCTTTAAGGAGCTGTAATCACGTAATTTCGCCTCAGCTTTATTAAATAGTTCATCCTGAATATCTAATCTATTTTGATATTCTACAGATTCAACTAGGTCAATAATGACCACACCATGCTGTTTTGAAATTAACATTGCATCAATATTGATAGCCCCATCTACACTCCCGATAATTGGATACCCTAGATATAGCGTTCCTTCTATATCATGTCTTCCTTGAAAGAATTCTACCAAACTTTTGGTCGAAGCATACTTATCTGCTGCACCTCTAATAATGTTTACCATACTAAATTCCTCTCTATAAAGTTTTAAATATTTATCATTCTTAATTTCAAATACAAAACTCTTTTTATTGTTAGAGCGCTAATATTCCTACATTCTATATTACATTATTGTCTACTTTAAGCGTAGAAATAAGTTAGGTCCCTCCCATTTCCTAAATTAACATTGTAATTCATCAGTTTTTGTCAATTAAATCCCACTTAATCTTTCATAATAACAAATTTCTAATAAAAATAGATAATTTTTCAGCTTTAGTTTTGCTGTTCAAATTTTTATTTAATTTCTAAAAAATAAATTGGATTTTCCCCCAAAAAGAATTTTTAAAATTGTAATCTATGTTTGTAAACAAAAAGAGAACGGATTGTGCACATATCCGAATTAAAAAATATACAACAGGAGTGTTCAACATGTTTATTAAACGTACTTTCCAAACAAACGATGCAAAAAGCCTCGATGAAATATTCAATCACCTATTAAAGTGTAACATTGACATAATTGTTAAAAATATTTACGATGCAAATAGGGTGAACACTGCTGCATCTCAAGAAAGGAAAGATGTTTAAATGAGTTATGTAGCAGCAATACAGAATGTATCACGAGCAGCAATTTATGTCAGGGTTAGTACAAAATACTTTACCCAAGAGGAAAGTATCAAGAACCAAGTTTCATTCTTTAAAAATTATGTGAAGCAATTGGGAGAACATTTGGTGGATGTATATATCGATAATGGTATCTCAGGCACTAGTGTAGCAAAGCGGAGTGAACTGCAAAGATTAATGAAAGATGCAGAAAATGAAAAATTTGATGTTGTTTATGTTAAATCAATCTCCCGTTGGTCACGCGATACAGTTGACTCCCTAAACCTAATAAGAAAATTAACAAGTCTTAACATTAGGCTAAAGTCAATCACAGAGAATTACGATTCATTGAATGATAAAAATGAATTTTTATTAACAATTCACTCTGCTGTTGCACAGCAGGAAAGCGATTTAACATCTGCTAGGGTTAAATTTAGTACAGCTGAAACAGCAAGAAAAGGCAAACACCACGGAACACCGCCATATGGATATAATAAAATTGAAGGAAGGCTCATTCCGCATCCCATACGTTCTATTACGGTCCAAGAAATATTTAAGTTATATCTGCATGATGGATGGGGAGTACAAAAAATTGCTAACTACCTAACCTTTCATAATGTTCCTACTCCTCGTACAGTTTTAGGCGCAAAGAATGCCGGAAAAAAATGGCACGATTCTACAATAAGACTAATACTAACCAATCCTCACTATACCGGTGATTTAGTACAAGGACGAGAAACAACAACAGATGATAAAATATTTCTCCAAGAACGCGGTTATAAGAATAGAGTAAAAGTAAGTGAAGAACATCAAATAGTAGTTCAAAATGCTCACGATGCTCTCATAAGCAGTGAAGATTTCCGGGAAGTACAAACCAAGTTAAATAACAAAGCCAACAGGTTTTTCCGTGGAAGAGGAGATAAATCTTTATTTGCCAGACTAGCCTTCTGTGCTGATTGTGGTGCGGGTATGGTTTTCAAAAAAGACCGCAAAGGTTACGTTTGTGGGACCTATCAAAAGAACGGAATTAAAAAATGCGTTTCTCATAATATTAAGCATGACAAACTAAAGATGTCTGTTTTATCAGATTTAAATAAATTAGCAAGCCAATCTGTTAATATGACATCCCTACTTGAGGTTGCTTTAAACGGCTCTGGAATAAAAACTAACCATTTAAAACAAGAAATCAATGATATTAATCAAGAAATAAGCAACATCCAGAATGAAATCACTCAACTCACACGCACTCTTGCGAAAGGTCTTATTACACCTGAAATGTTCAAAATGGCTAACGATACTATTATGAAAGAGCAGGAAACCTTACAAAAAAAAGCGAGTGAAATAAATCAGTTACTTTCCGTTGAAGAAGATACTGAAAATAATTTAGCTGCCTTCCAGGCAGAATTAAAAAAATTCATTAATTTAGAAATATCTAACAAAGAGGTTCTTCGTCAAATGCTACACAACCTCATTAATCAGATTGAAGTATTTGCTGATGGAACTATTGCTATTCATTATAACTTTAGAAATCCGATATTAAAAGGGAGCTTAATATAGCCCCCTCAATATCATTCTTTTAGCGTCAGCAATGATACGCATTCCACATGAGTCGTATGCGGGAACATATCAACAGGTTGTACTTCCTGTGTTTTATATCCGCCTTCTTCTAGTACTTTTAAATCACGTGCTAATGTTGCTGGGTTACATGATACGTATACGACGCGTTTTGGCTTCATGTCGATGATTGTATTTAGTAATGCTTCGTCACAGCCTTTACGCGGTGGGTCTACGACCATTGTGTCAGCAATTACGCCTTCTTTGTACCATTTTGGAATGACTACTTCTGCTTCTCCTACGCCAAATTCAGCGTTTGTCATGTTGTTTAGTGCTGCATTTCGGTTTGCGTCTTCAATTGCTTCTGGGACGATTTCAACGCCGTACACTTTTTTCGCTTTTTGCGCTAGGAATAACGAGATTGATCCGATTCCGCAATAGGCATCAATTACTGTTTCGTTACCGTTTAATTTTGCGTATTCTAACGTTTTATCGTATAGCACTTTCGTTTGTTCTGGGTTTACTTGATAGAATGAACGTGCTGAAATCGCAAATTTAATGTCACCGATAAAGTCATAAATATATTCTGATCCGTACAGTACTGTCGTTTTATCTCCGAAGATTACATTCGTACGCTTCGTATTTACGTTTTGAACAATGGATTTTACTTCTGGGAATTTCGCTGCAATTTCTTCAATGATTGCGTTTTTGTTCGGCAATTCTGCTGTACGTGTAATGAAGACAAGCATAATTTCCCCTGTTACTTGTCCGTAACGAGCCATTACGTGACGAAGTGTTCCTTTGTTACGCTCTTCGTTGTACGCAGTGATACCGTGCTTTTCACAAATACGTTTTACTTCTTGAATTAATGTATCGTTTTCTTCTGCCTGAATTAAGCATGATTCCATATTAATGATATCATGCGTTCCTTGGCGATAGAAACCAGCTACAAGTCCGCCTTCACGTTCTCCGATTGGTACTTGTGCTTTATTGCGATATACCCACGGATTTTCCATGCCAAGTACAGGATGAACAGGAACATCACCTAGTCCTCCGATACGTTGCATAACGTCACGTACTTGTTTTTCTTTCGCTTGTAATTGTCCTTCATAAGTTAAGTGCTGAAGCTGACAACCGCCGCACTGATTATATACTGGACATTCAGCATCTTTACGATATGGACTTTCTGTATGAAGCTTCATTAAACGACCAAATGCGAAGTTTTTCTTCACTTTAATAATTTTAATTTGCGCTTCTTCACCTGGTAATCCGTTTTTAACGAAAATAGGATAGCCCTTTACTTTCGCAACACCGGCACCATCATGTGTTAAATCTTCAAATACTACATCTATAAACTCGTTTTTCTCAACTGGTGGCGTCATTTTAGTACTCATTTTCCGACCTCTCTTTTTCATAACACTGCGTTACATTTTATCATACTTATATGGTCTTTTTCTATTGGAAGAAAAAAAGCTATTGACGATACTTCTCTGTTAATGTTACGCTACTACTAATTTAATACGGACGATGTTACCTCATATATACTTGATAATATGGATCGAGAGTTTCTACCCGGCAACCTTAAATTGCTGGACTATGGGGAAAACTAATGAATATTAGCCTATGCGCAAAAAAGGACTCATATTGATTAGCTTTCTCTCATAGATGAAAGTGAATCCATATGGGTCTTTTTTTATTTTTATTTTTCTAAAAGGTCAGACATCTTACGTATGACATAAAACCTCGTTCTTTTATTTTTAGTAATATAACGAGCGTTTTATGTACAAACTTTATACGAACTTCTGAAAGGGGCAACTACATGCAATATGTAATGAGCATTATCGGTATTCTTGCCGTGTTAGGTTTATGTTTTGCTTTGTCAAACAACAAAAGTAAAATCAACTTCCGTGCAATTGCAATTATGATTGGTTTCCAAATTTTAATCGGTTGGTTTATGTTTGCTACAAAGGTTGGTCAACAAATCATTATTTTCATTAGTAAAGTTTTCAACAAACTAATTAAACTTGGTACGACAGGTGTCGATTTTCTCTTTAATGGAATTCACAGAGATTTTGTCTTTTTCTTAAACGTATTATTAATTATCGTATTTTTCTCAGCACTACTTTCAATCTTTAGTTATTTAGGTGTTTTACCATTCATCGTTCGCGTTGTCGGCGGTGCTATTTCAAAAATTACTGGTTTACCACGCGTTGAGTCATTCCACGCAGTAAACTCTGTATTCTTCGGTTCAAGTGAAGCATTAATCGTTATTAAAAACGATTTACAGCATTTCAATAAAAACCGTATGTTTATCATTTGTTGTTCTGCGATGAGCTCCGTTTCTGCTTCTGTTACAGCATCATACGTAATGATGTTAGATGCAAAATACGTACTAGCAGCTCTTCCGCTAAATTTATTCTCAAGCTTAATCGTTTGTTCGTTATTAACACCAGTTGATACGAAGAAAGAAGATGAAGTGATTCAAAAATTTGATAGAACTCTATTCGGGGACAGCTTTATCGGTGCAATGATTAACGGTGCGCTTGATGGTTTAAAAGTAGCTGGTATCGTTGCCGCATTAATGATCGCCTTTATCGGTGTGATGGAAGTTGTAAACTACGTAATTAGTGCAGCTTCAGGCGCAATGGGACATGCTGTTACTTTACAACAAATCTTCGGTTACGTACTTTCTCCATTCGCATTCTTAATGGGTATTCCAACTCAAGATATTATCCCAGCTGGTGGTATTATGGGTACGAAGATTGTTTTAAATGAGTTTGTAGCAATCCTTGATTTAAAAGACACAGCTACAACATTAGCTCCACGTACAGTTGGAATCGTTACAGTATTCTTAATTAGCTTCGCAAGTATTAGCCAAATTGGTGCAATCGTTGGTACAATCCGTGCCCTTTCTGAAAAACAAGGAAGCGTTGTTTCTAAATTTGGTTGGAAAATGCTATTTGCATCAACACTTGCTTCTATTTTATCTGCGACAATCGCTGGATTGTTTATTTAATAAAAAATCACCTTACTTTAACGAGTAAGGTGATTTTTTTGATTATTTATGAAACCGAGTGAAATTCAACTGCTTCTTCTGTATTGATAATCCTATCTTTATATATACCTTTTATTGAAATGTAAATGATAGATTTGTTTATGTTTTTTAACTTTCCTAATGAAAAATGATAAAGCAATCCATTGCTTTTTAAAGTCCACATCTTTCCACTCCATGGACCAGTAGCTTTTTGTTCATCAGACGCCTTAATTTCACCTTCATATTCGCATTCTCCCAAAGGAGTTTTAATTGTATTCTTCTCTGTATCAATTCGAATATTTTTAATTAGATTCAAATTTTCATCAGAGAGAATTTGAATTTCATGATCTTTCTTTTTAAAAAAGAGTTTTCCATCTTTGGTATTTATATATTCTGCATTATCCATTTTATCTATCATAAAATCATATTCTTCTTTTGTAATACCTAAGTTTTGATGATAAGGAAACGTTTTTTTCGGTATAATTTCTTCTTCGGCATACTTCAAATACCAATCTAAATTATTTGTAATACTATCGCTCATTTTATTTCCGATTTTCTCTAATTTCTCTTTTATCTCATAAGGAAATTCAAGTGTCATAATATCCGCCGTCACTTCCGCATTCATAAGATGCGGTGGAATATACTCTTCCACACTATTTGCTTTACTCACTTCACTTTGACAACCAACTATAAATAGCGATATGAAAAAGATATATATTATTTTTTTATATTTCATTTCTATTCTCCACTCCATATATTATTCTTACTTAGTTTTATAGCGGTTTTCATTATAGTATAAAATCTATATATTTTAATAAAATACATATCCTTATGCAAAATTGCATATTAATATGTATTCTTCTTACTTTAAAATTAGCTTAAATAACTTTCCAAATTATACAAATAACAAGTTTAAAATGTTATAATTTTCAAAAAACCATTGGAGGATATTATGAAAGCTCACGCAATTTTCGATTTCTTACATTTACTAGTCTTAACACTGAAAAGCTATTATGTATGGGGAATGCCTATCTATGTCTTCATTATTCCTCTTATCTTTGTAGTCGGTTATATTATTATTAATTCTAATAAGAAACAAAAAAATACATCTATTCAAAGTCACTAAACTATTACATTAATAGCCTCCTAAAAATCATATTCCCCTCATTTTCTTCAAATGATATGATGAACAAGGGTATATCCCCACCACTCTTATAGCGGTGGGGATTTTAATATCAATATGCAACATACTACACAATAGAAGGTGATTTTTATGAGAAAATACGCAGCAATTGCTTTATGTACGTCTGCCATTCTAGCAGGCTGTAATACTAACAATGTAAGTCCAGAACCTAAAAAAGAGAAAACGGCTCAAGGGATTAAGAAACAAGGAGAGACTGTGCAAGAACAAGGTAAAATCTCATATAATTCAGTTACACACGAATCTACAAACACAAGTATTCATATTACAGACATAAAAGATTCTTTAAATGAAGTACAATATAAAATTTGGCGCACAGCTGATGGCAAGGAAAGTGCTAAATCTTTTTCTTCTAAAGAAAAAGAGAAACAATTCACACTTCCTTTTGATATAAAGGAATTTGAAGGAAAACGCGGTGAGTTCCAAATTGAAGCAACAGGAATGAAAGAAGATGGGAAAACAATCCCGCTTACGAAATCTACTATTACTTTCGAACAAAAGGTTCCTGTTCTTATGTATCACGCAATTGATGATTATCATGGTCAAGGCATTAAAGACTTATTCGTATCACCAGCTAACTTTGAAGCACAAATGAAACATTTAAAGGACAATGGTTATACGCTTTTAACGTTTGAACGCTGGGGCGATATAAATAAAGTAAATAAACCGATTTTCGTTACATTTGATGACGGTATGAAAAATAATATGAATGCATTTCGCATTTTACAAAAGCTAAAAGATGATACTTTTAAACCGGCAGCAACAGAATATATGATTGTTGATAACGTTGATGTAGAAGGAGCATTGTCTACTTCTGAAATAAAAGAAATGGTTGATTCCGGCATTTTCTCGGTGCAATCTCATACTGCAACACATGCAGACTTACCGAAAATTACAAACTATGAGGAAGAGTTAAAAGGTTCAAAAGAAAAGCTAGAAAAAATAACAGGTAAGCCTGTTATCGCGATTGCTTATCCATTCGGTCATGTAGATGATAAGGTTGTTGCAGAAACGAAGAAGTATTATCAATTTGCGACGACGACAAAACCTGGGCAATTCATTACGAAGGGTGAACCTGATGAATTGTTAAAGATGAAGCGCGTTCGTATACACCATACAACGACTGTAGAGCAGTTTGCTTCTTCAATTAAGTAAATATAAGGGCTCAACACATTTTGAGCTCTCTTTTTACTTTATATTTATATATATTTTTAGAATTTTCTTGTATTATATATAGTAAGAAATCTTTCAAATTAAAGGAGATTATACATATGTCATTTGAACAAACGTTAGAGAAATATGCTGCTCTTGCAGTTAATGTTGGTGTTAATATTCAACCTGGACAAACTTTATCAATTAGTGCACCTCTTGAAGCTGTACAATTTGTACGCCTCGTTACAGAAAAAGCATATAAATCTGGTGCAAAACACGTATATGTAGATTGGAATGATGAGACGTTAACACGCTTAAAATTCGATCTAGCTCCTGAAGAAGCTTTCGCTGAATTTCCATCTTGGAAAGCACATGCTCGTGAAGAATTAGCAAAAGAAGGCGCTGCATTTATGTCTATCTATGCAGAAAACCCTGATTTATTAAAAGGTGTAGAACCATCGCGTATCGCAACAGCTCATAAAGTAGCTGGAGAAGCAATGAAAGTATACCGTGATTACGTACAAGCAGATAAAGTAAGCTGGTGTGTCATTTCTGTTCCTACGAAAGAATGGGTTGCGAAAGTATTCCCTGACGTAGCACCAGAAGAACAAGAAGCCAAGTTATGGGATGCTATTTTCAAAGCTACTCGTGCTGATTTAGAAAATCCTGTAGAAGCATGGAAAGAACATGATGAAACATTACATACAAAAGTGGATTACTTAAACGAAAAGCATTATAAAGCTCTTCACTATACAGGTCCTGGAACAGATTTAACAATCGAACTTCCAGAAAAACATGTATGGGCTGGTGCTGGTAGCTTAAATGAAAAGAACGTACCATTTATGGCTAATATTCCAACTGAAGAAGTATTTACAATGCCACTTAAAACAGGTGTAAACGGCCAAGTTTCTAGTACAAAACCGTTAGTATTTGCAGGTAATATTATCGATAATTTCACGTTAACATTTGAAAACGGACGTATCGTAGACTATAAAGCTGAAGCTGGTGAAGAAGCTTTAAAACATTTAGTAGAAACAGATGAAGGTTCTCACTTCTTAGGGGAAGTAGCTTTAGTACCTCATGACTCACCAATTTCAAACACAAATGTTTTATTCTACAATACACTATTTGACGAAAATGCATCTTGCCACCTTGCGATTGGAAATGCTTACGCATTTAACTTAGTTGGCGGAAAAACAATGTCTAAAGAAGAACTTGCTGAAAACGGCGCAAACGCTAGTATTACACACAACGACTTCATGATTGGATCAGCTGAGCTTGATATTGACGGTATTACTGCTGATGGCAGACATGAGCCTATCTTCCGTAAAGGTAACTGGGCGTTTTAAATTTATTACCATAAAGAAACACATTGGATAATCCAATGTGTTTCTTTATTTATTTGGTTTCAATTCAAATTTTATTGTTCTATTTTCATGCGTAAACTCTGGTCTATACGTAGCGATATACGTATTTTCTTTCGCTACGTCAAATAGCATGATATCTTGAATTTTTTCTTCTGGTGCTAACTTTTTACTAATAAAGCTATCAGGGTTATTATATTCTTTAAATCTTGTACCTTTCTTATCGGTAATCTCAAATTCATAAAATGCAAAAGGCATTTCCTTTTCACTATTATTTTCCACTTTGAAAATAATCCCCAAAATCTCCTCTTTCTTTTTATCCTCATCATAATTTGGATATCCTAATTTAACTGAATCGATAGTTACTTGCAAACCATCTACGTCTACCGTCTCCCCTATTTTATACACTTTATCTTGAACATCTTCTTGTTTACTTTCATTACTATCTTTAGTCTCAGTGCAAGCACTTAAACTAAAAGCTATGCCAGAAATCAAAAAAATTCGACTCACCTTTTTTAACATACTATTTCCCCCACATAAGACAATATTTCATATGTATCATAACAAAATGCTTTACGCTTTCTTGTCATATTTTGTCGTATTAATTGCTAACTGCACAAATAGAAAAAAGCTATCTTCTACAAAAGATAGCTTTCATGATGCCGATGAAACCTTAAGCCCAATGACACCCAAAACAATAAAAAGAATACAAAATGCTTGAAATAAACTAATATGCTCTTTAAAAAAGTAAACACTAATGATTGTAATAAGTAATGTTCCAACGCCAGACCAAATAGCATAAGCAATGCTTAAATGAATCTTTTTAACGACGATAGCAAATACGCTAAAACAAATACCATAGAATACGAAAATTAGTACACTCGGAACGAGCTTTGTTAAACCATTTGATAGTTTCATCGCAATTGTTCCAGCTACTTCAAAAATAATTGTAACAAGTAATAATAGCCAATATACCATACTAAAATCTCCTTCTCTGTTACCTTATAGAGATTCTAGTATACTACTTATAGTCCCAATGAAATATATTTAATTTCTAAATATTCCTCGATGCCGAAATGGCCTCCTTCACGACCGATACCACTTTCTTTAAATCCACCAAATGGTGCTTGTGCAACTGATGGAAGACCGTCGTTTAGACCGATAATACCGTACTCTAACGCTTCACTAATTTGGAATGCTTGGCTAATGTCTTTCGTGAAAATATACGCAGCTAAACCGTATGGTGTATTATTTGCACGTTCGATTACTTCATCAACTGTTTTAAATTTCGCAACTGGTGCCACTGGCCCAAATGTTTCTTCATTCATACAAAGCATCGTATCATTTGCCAATCCAATTACAGTCGGTTGAATGAAATGTCCCTCTAACTCTGCGACCTTTTGACCACCATATAAAACTGTTCCACCTTTTTGAATAGCATCTTCAATATGTTCTTGTACTTTTGAAACTGCATTCTCATCAATAAGTGGTCCGACAGTCGTTCCGTCACCGAAACCGTCTCCTACTTTCAACTGCCCTACTGCCTTTTGGAACTTCTCTACAAATACTTCGTATACTTCTTCTTGAACGAATACTCGGTTTGTACATATACACGTTTGTCCTGCGTTACGGAATTTCGAACCAATCACCGCTTCTACCGCTTTATCTAAATCTGCATCATTCATTACGATAAACGGAGCGTGACCACCTAACTCAAGTGAAACTTTTTTCATCGTTTGCGCAGCACTAGCCATTAACTCTTTCCCGATTTCCGTTGACCCTGTAAAGGACACTTTTCGAACACGACTATCTTCCATCCACGTATCGGCAATTGCTTTTGCACTACCTGTTACGATATTGATTACGCCCTTTGGAATATCTGCTTCATGAGCTAATTCAGCTAATTTCAATGCAGTTAATGGCGTTTGACTCGCCGGTTTCACAACGGCTGTACAGCCTGCTGCAAGCGCTGGGGCTACCTTTCTCGTAATCATAGCAGCTGGGAAGTTCCAAGGTGTAATAGCTGCCATAACGCCAACTGGTTGCTTCATAACTAAAATGCGCTTATTCGGATGAGAAGCAGGAATCATTTCACCATATACACGTTTCCCTTCTTCTGCATACCATTCAACAAAACTATTTGCATAATTTACTTCACCAAGCGCTTCTGCAAACGGCTTTCCTTGTTCCTTCGTCATAATCGCTGCGATCTCTTCTTTATTTTTATCAATAAGCATGAACCACTTTTTTAACTTCGTTGCACGATCTGCTGCCGTTAACTTAGACCACGTTTTAAAAGCTTCATGTGCAGCATCAACAGCTTGCTTTGCCTCTGTTACTCCGCCTTTTGGTACAGTTGCAAATATTTCCTTCGTCGCAGGATTATTTACTTCAATTTGTTCTTGTAGTGTAATCCACTCACCATTTATATACATCGCCTTTTTATCTATACTTACGAAAGTCGCCTTTTTATCCAATGTTTTCTTCCTCCTCTATGAACTTCTTAATTTTCCTAGTAGCAGCAGATTGACTAATTTGCAAAAACTCAGCTACTTTATAACTTGATCCATACGTTTTATACGCTTTAAGAATAATATTTCTCTCTACCTCTTCCAGCATTTTATAAAGGCTTTGCCCCGATTGTTCAACTGCAGCCTCTTGCATAGAGAGTGGCAAATCCTCTACCGTTACAACATCATCGACAGTAATAACAATTCTCTCAATTACATTCTCTATTTCTCTATTGTTTCCTTCCCACGGATATCCAACAAACATTTGTAACGTACTCGGCGCTAGTTTCACATCACGTCCGTACTTTTTATTAAATTGCTGCAAGTAATGATAAATAAGCGGTAAAATATCTTCTGTTCTTTCCCTAAGCGGGGGAATTGCAATTGGAATGACATTCAAACGATAGTATAAATCTTTCCGAAATGTTCCTTGTTTCACCATCATACTTAAATCTCTATTTGTTGCCGCCACAATTCGGACATCCACTTTTTTTAATTCTCTTCCGCCTATAGGACGAAATGTTTTTTCTTGCAATACTTGCAAAAGCTTCGCTTGAATTTCAATCGGCATTTCACCGATTTCATCTAAAAAAAGAGTTCCTTTATGCGCGGATTCTAATAGTCCCTTTTTCCCTTCACGATTCGCACCTGTAAAAGATCCACCTGAATATCCAAAAAGCTCTGATTCAATTAAATTAGTTGGCAATGCCGCACAATTAATTTCATAGAAACTTTCATTCTTACGGTGACTCACTTCATGTAAATGGCGTACTAATCGACTTTTCCCAACTCCAGTCTCGCCTAAAACGAGAACAGTACTATCCACTACAGATACTTTTTTGATTGTATCGACTATTTTTTGCATAGCTAGACTTTTAAAAATAAGTCCTTCATGCTCATATGTTTCTCTTAATTCTTTTTTATATGTTTTTAGCTGATTATCCATTTCCTCTACCTTTTGACGTAATTGATAGAGTTCAGTAAGGTCCCGAGAATAACTAATCACTCTTCTTAAATTTCCCTCATCATCAAAAACAGGCCTTGTACGAACGTGTAAATACTCTCCTGATTTTGTAGTTTGAACGAGTTCAATTGGCCTCTTTTTTTCAATCACTTCTAATGTCGCTGATGGATAAAAGATTCCATCCTTTTGTAGTTCTTTTACATGCTTACCAACTAACTCTTCGGCAGCTAGTTGGTAGTGCCTTTCACATGTACTATTTACACGCACAACGATCCCTTGCTCATCTGTAACAAAAATTTCGTCAAACGCATATTCAAATACATCTTTTAAATCCATTAACACTCGTTCCTTTTCTGCAACCATCCTAGCCACCCCTAACTTCAAATCCATCGATCCACTTCACTACCTTTATTATAAAGTGAATTTTCTGCATTTAATATAGAGTCAGCTAGAATGTTTGCTATTTATACTTCAGTTTTTAAACGCGAGCGATGTTTGTTTGTTCATAACAAGCTTGCAACGATTCTTCAATTATTGTTAATCCTTCTTCAAGTTGCTCATCTGTAATAACTAAAGGCATTAACACACGGATAACATTTCCATATGTTCCTGCTGATAATAACAGTAACCCACGCTTATTTGCTTCTGTACATAGATTAGCTGTTAACGCTTTGTCAGGTGCTTTCGTCTTACGATCTTGAACGACCTCAAATGCACACATTGCTCCTAACCCACGCACATCACCGATGCAATGATATTTATTTTTCATCTCTTCGAATCGGTTCATTACGACTTTTCCTAATTCTATCGCTCTATCATTTAATTTCTCATTTTCTATTACATCGAGAACAGCTAATGCAGCCGCACATCCTAATGGACTTCCTGCATACGTTCCACCAAGTTCACCTGGTGCAGACTCATTCATAATTTCTTTACGTCCAATGACACCACTTATCGGTACACCAGCACCTAATGATTTAGACACTGTAATTAAATCTGGAACGACATCATAGTGATCAATTGCAAAATATTTTCCTGTACGACTAAAGCCTGTTTGTATTTCATCCGCTACAAATAAGATGCCGTTCTCTGAACAAATGCGGCGTACTTCTTGAACAAATTTCTTACTTGGGACGATAAATCCACCTTCCCCTTGAACAGGTTCCATTACAACAGCTGCAATTGTTTCTGGTGCTACTTCCGATATGAAGAAGTTCTTAAACTCTTCAATAATAAAATCATCATACTGCTCTTCCGTTAATCCCTCTGGGCGACGGTATTCGTATGGAAATGGTGCTTTATATACTTCTGGAGCAAAGGGACCAAACCCAAATTTATATGGCTTCACTTTACTTGTCATCGTCATTGTCATTAATGTACGCCCGTGGAAACCTTTAGAAAATGCGATAATACCAGGTCTCTTCGTATATTTACGAGCGATCTTCACCGCGTTCTCAACTGCTTCTGCACCACTATTTAAAAAGAGGACTTGCTTATCGAAACTTCCTGGTGCCAATGCCGCAAGCTTTTCCGCTAATTCAATATATGGCTCATACATCATGACATTAAATCCAGTATGAATGTATTGATCGACTTGTTTATGGAGCGCTTCTTTAACCGCTGGATGACAATGCCCTACGTTAATTGTCCCGATTGCTCCTGCAAAATCAATGTACTGATTACCATCAACATCTGTTACAAGAGCACCATTTGCAGATTGTACAAACGTTGGGATGCCGTTACTTACTCCTTTTGGTACTATATTTTGACGGCGTTCTAATAAAGATGCCGCTTTCGGTCCTGGAATTTGTTCATTTACTTTAGCAAATTTTTTTGTGTTCATTGCGTACCCCATCCTTTTCTTTACATTGTTTTCTCTTTTTATTGCAAAATGTATGCCAACTTTCTTTTCTAGCATTTATCCTATATTCTTTGTATCCAGGCATAAAAAATAAGTCTATAAAGACTCATTAAGAGTCTTTATAGACTTATTTTCCTTACACATTAGACTTTTCTTTCTCCCAGAAAAACTCACCCGATTGAGAAATAAACTCTTCAACAGAATCTAACACTAAATCAGCAAGTGGTTCTAATGTTGGACGGTCTCCCGTACCAGATAGCACCCCAATTGCATAGCAATCGCCATTTTTGGCTAAATGTAAATCAGTTGGCGTATCTCCAACAACCGCAACCTCACATGATGCTAAATTAAATTTCTCACAAAACACTTCTATAATCTTTTTATCTGGTTTTTGCGCAGGGAATGTATCCGAGGCTATAATATAATCAAAAAAGTTCTCCAACTTATATTGTTTTAAAAATAATTCTGTTGGTGCAAAATCATCCGCCGTGACAACCCCTAATATAAATCCTTTATCTTTTAATGCCTGTAACACTTTCGGTAAATCTGCTGTCATTTTCATATGCGAACGATGCTCATACATAAGGGAAAATAACTTCTCACTTACCCAATGATGCATCTCTTCTTCTCTAGCAGACTCAATATAATTACAAAGCCCCTTCGCTACATCAAGGCTTGTTCCAGCAGCTATTGCACTCCTCGGATTAACAAATGCTCCCTCTACACCGATCTCTTCTAATAAGGTCTGCCGCATTGTACTTGGTAAATGATATAAACTTATACATTCAGCTACAAGTTCTTCAGCTACTTTTATCCATATTGAATGAAAATCCATTAATGTCCCATCTTTATCAAATAATATCGCCTTTACCTTCTCCATAGCACCGAT
This sequence comes from Bacillus sp. RZ2MS9, assembly GCF_001816185.2. Classification (NCBI taxonomy): domain Bacteria; kingdom Bacillati; phylum Bacillota; class Bacilli; order Caryophanales; family Bacillaceae; genus Bacillus; species Bacillus sp. RZ2MS9. Next base: position 347,052 of record NZ_CP049978.1, on the reverse strand, counting down.
ACGATAAACTTAACTAAATCTATACAATTCAATCAAATTCACACAAGTTAGTGCTTCATCGTGTTCTCGCAGCCCCAAAGGGACGAGGGGTATAACACTCCACACGAGGCAGTATCGTTACCTCCTATTATCAAGCTTTTATTTTACCCATCTTGATAAATTTATCGAAGCATTTAAATCTCTATCGTGATGGCTATTACATGAAGCACAACGCCACTCACGTATTTTTAAACTCCACTGTCCTTCTGGTTGAACTGAATGGTCGTATTTTACTCTGCAACATGAGCAAATCTTGCTTGAAGCGAACCATTTATCAGCTTTTACATACGCAATGCCGTACTTCTCGCACTTGTATGACAGACATTGAAAGAAGAAGTGTAATTTTTGAAATGAAAATGCTTTCGATAGTTTTTTGTTTTTTAACAGGTTTGAGATAGATAAGTCTTCCACAACAATTCTCATTGGTTTGGTTTTCACCAATTTAGCTGTTGCTTGATGGATATGGTTATTTCGGATATTCGTAATTTTCCTAGATAACCGCAGGTGCTCAGCTTTCGCTTTTTCATATCCGGCAGATTGAATTTTTACACCTTTTTTAAATCTCCTAGACATATCTCTTTGTGCTGACTTTTTCCTTTTCAAAAGTTTTTTAACCTTAGCATCTTTGTTTATATTTCGTTCTTTCGTACCATTAGAAGCTACAAACAGCTCTTTTAAACCAACATCCACACCAATCGACTCATTGGTTAGTTCTTGTGATTCAAAGTCTTCTTGGAACCCTACACTAATCCACCAGTGACGACCATCAAAGGTAACTCTTGGATTGGATGGCTTTTTGTTTCTTGGTAGTTGTTGGCTTGTTTTCACTTCTCCAATAGACTGAATATCAACTACTTTCTTTCCTATAATCAGTCTTTCATAATTGGCATAAAACCCTTGAATTAAATCTTTTTTGGATTTATAAGAAGTGTGATAACCATTTTTGTACTTTTTGAACGAATGTTTTCGCGCCTTGTCAAAATCTTTTGAAGCCTGTTTAGGAACTTGTGCGTTGATGTCATGTAACCACTCATATCTCTTTCGCTTCTTGATCTTTGTAAATCGTTTCTGTAAAGCTAACTGTGAAACAGATTTTCCAAATAGCTTATAATATCTATCACTTATTCTTTTACAATAGTTATAAGCAAATCTTGCAGCACCAGCATGGTTTCTAAGCACTTTTTCTTGTTCAGGCGTTGGAATCAGTCTAACTTTCTTCGCCAATATCATCAGAATGTAACTCCTTTAATGAAAGATTTGTTCTTCTGAATCGTAGCGTGTTCCACCAGCATTCTCCTGAGACCACTCGGATGCAAACCTGTTAATTCCGATACTTGACTAACTCGTGAAAATTTCATTATTATTCTCACCTCATCGAACCAAATATAGCACGTACGTTCGATGAAATCAATAAAGTTTGATAGATTCAATAAAATTTATCTTGTTCAACTAAGGGCGCAATTCCTTAGCCAGTTCTCTTATGAACTTCTCATGTTTTCACATGAGCGCAGACTATATGTTTATCTCTTTAGAGATAGAGGATTTTTCCACCACCATAGGCTTGTGATGTACTCTCGTCAGTTATACGAGATAGTCGTTGAACGTTCATCCTATCAATTTTGACTTAGATGATTCGAGGCGGAAGACCCATTGTTCTAGTGTTTAGGATTTAACCTTGCACCATCTGATTGATTTTTTCTGCTTTCGCAACATTCACGCTCGCTATTTCTAGCCACGTTGTAGTTCAATCAGCTTTAGGGATTGCCCGCAGTTAACCCTCACTACTAGCCAATCACTTGACTAGCAGGGCTTACTGATATATTTAATTAACATTGGTTATAATCGGTTAAATAAATCGTAACAGTTAGTTACCCTACCTCTCATTTCTTATCTCTTCCAGTGTATCAATAAAGTATGGATGTAAAATAAAAGAATTGTAAAAATACCATAAAAATCAAACTAACTCCCAATTTACAATTCATTTTAACAAAGTAAAAAAGGATGCCTTTACAGGGCATCCTCTTGATGTTCAGGAACAAATAGTTCTAAACAATGATATATATTTTCGAATTCCATCGGTGCATCTCCACCATACTCACCATCTAAATTAATCATTAGTTTATCTGGTGAATGTACTTTAATTCGGTTCGCTTGTGTATATAACACTTTTGGATTATTAATATGTTCACCACGTTGTGCTTGTGTTGCTGCTTTAATTAAATCAGCGATAGAACCTTTTTTCAGTACTAATAGGTCAAATAACCCATCGTTAATAGATGCATACGGTGCTACCTTTTCAAATCCACCTACTGAACGGGTATTCGTAATTAAAAACATCGTAATTTCTTCTTGTAGTAACTTTCCATCATACTCAATTTCAACATATGTCGGATGCAATGATGGTAACATCTCGATACCTTTTAGGTAATAAGCAAGTTGTCCTAATACTGTCTTTAACTTACTCGGTACTTCGTATGTTAATTCTGTAATACGACCGCCACCAGCGATGTTAATAAAATATGTATCGTTCGCTCTACCAAGGTCTAATGGCACTGTTTTTCCTTCGCAAATAATATCTGCTGCCTCTTCAATAGAACGAGGTACACCAATTGCACGTGCAAAGTCATTTGTCGTTCCAACTGGAATAATTCCAAATTTCGGACGGAATTCATGCCCAACTAAACCGTTTACTACTTCATTTAATGTACCGTCGCCACCAGCCGCAATAACAACATCAAACTTACGATCCGCAGCTTGCCTCGCCGCCACAGTAGCGTCTCCAGGACCCGTTGTCGCATGACAAGATGTCTCATAGCCAGCTTGTTCTAATTTTTGTAATACTTCTGGTAAGCTCTTCTTAAATAGCTCACGCCCCGAAGTAGGATTATAAATAATTCTTGCTCGCTTCATCATTTATTAGCACAGGAAATTTCTTTATGTATCGAAAAAGAACATACTGAACTTCTATTCAGTATTCCCATGCCTACCTCCTCTCATCTTGCTATCCTTCTTTTATCCCGCTCAAACAGGCAGTAAGAACCCGATTCGTGTAGTCCATCAAAAGTAAATATTCATTTCAATGGTTTTTTATTTGACTCCAAAATTTATCCCGCTATTTGCGGGCAGTAAATGCCCAATTGATGAGGGCTAATAATCAATGGTGGATGAACCTCCTACTGATTAAAGTTTCACTTTATTTCTATCCATTCTTCCATAAAAATTTACATATAACGAATAATAACTATCTATTATTTCATGAGATGAAAAAAACCTCTATGTTTAGATTTATCATTATTCCCACCTTTTTGCAACTATCATACCATAGTTGCTATACAAACATTTTTCCACTTTTGACAGTTAATCAAACGTTTGTTTAAACGATTTTGTCTCATTTAAACAAACGTTTGATTAACCTAGAAAAACACCCATGTACGGGTGTTTTTCTGCTTAATCTTTAAAAGTCACTACTATTATCGCTTATTAATCTCTTCAAGTAAGATTTTGTTAACAAGTGGTGGATTTGCTTGTCCTTTTGTAGCTTTCATAATTTGACCAACTAAGAAGCCAATTGCACGGTCTTTACCGTTTTTAAAGTCTTCGATAGATTGCTCATTATTATCAAGAATTTCCGTTACAACTTTACGAAGTGTACCCTCGTCAGAAATTTGAACAAGACCTTTCGCTTTAACGATTTCTTCTGGGTCTCCACCTTTTTCAATTAATTCGTTAAATACTTTCTTCGCGATTTTAGAAGAAATTGTACCTTTTTCAATTAATTGAACCATTTTAGATAAACCAGCAGGCGTTAATGCAACGTCTTTTAATTCTTTTTGTTGTTTGTTTAAGTATGCAAGTACTTCACCCATTAACCAGTTCGATGTTAATTTCGCATCAGCACCGTCTGCAACAGTTGCTTCAAAGAAATCAGACATTTCTTTCGTTAATGTTAACACGTGTGCATCATAAGCTGGTAAGCCTAGTTCTGCAACGTAGCGAGCTTTACGTGCATCTGGAAGTTCTGGAATAGAAGCTCGAACTGCTTCTTTCCACTCATCATCAATGTAAAGTTCAACTAAGTCTGGCTCCGGGAAGTAACGGTAATCGTCAGATCCTTCTTTCACACGCATTAAGATTGTTTTCTTCGTTGCTTCATCATAACGACGTGTTTCTTGTTGGATGATACCACCAGATAACAGTTCTTTTTCTTGGCGCACTTGCTCGTGCTCAAGACCTTTTTGTACGTAAGTGAATGAGTTTAAGTTTTTCAGTTCCGCTTTTGTACCGAACTTCTCTTGTCCAACTGGACGAAGAGAAATGTTCGCATCACAACGTAAGGAACCTTCTTCCATCTTACAATCAGATACACCAGTGTATTGAATGATTGATTTTAACTTCTCTAAGTATGCATATGCTTCTTCTGGTGTACGCATATCTGGCTCAGATACGATCTCGATTAAAGGCATACCTTGACGGTTGTAATCTACTAATGAACCATCAGCTGTATGCGTTGATTTACCAGCATCTTCTTCTAAATGAAGACGTGTAATACCGATACGTTTCTTTTTACCGTCTACTTCGATTTCAATCCAACCATTTTCACCAATTGGCTTATCAAATTGAGAGATTTGGTAAGCTTTCGGGTTATCTGGATAGAAATAGTTTTTACGGTCAAACTTCGTTTCCGTTGCGATTTCACAGTTTAATGCCATTGCAGCTTTCATTGCAAAGTTAACTGCTTCTTTATTTAAAGTAGGAAGTACCCCTGGGTATCCTAAGTCAATTACACTTGTTTGTGTATTTGGCTCCGCTCCGAATTCTGTTGGACTCGCAGAGAAAATTTTCGAATTTGTTTTTAACTCAACGTGAACCTCTAAACCAATAATTGTTTCTAAATTCATCTATGCTCGCCTCCTTACAGACTTGCTTTTTTTGTATGATAGTCTGTTGCTTGCTCAAACGCATGTGCAACGCGGTAAATTGTCGCTTCATCGAAGTGTTTACCAATGATTTGTAGACCAAGTGGCATGTTGTTAGCACCGAATCCACATGGAACAGAAATCGCTGGAACACCCGCTAAGTTTACTGGGATTGTTAAAATGTCATTTGCATACATTGTCATTGGATCATCAACTTTTTCGCCCACTTTAAATGCCGGAGTTGGCGTTGTTGGTCCAATAATAACATCATAGTTAGCAAATACATTTTCAAAGTCGTTTTTAATTAATGTACGTACTTGTTGTGCTTTCTTGTAATATGCATCATAGTAACCAGAGCTAAGCGCAAATGTACCAAGCATAATACGACGTTTAACTTCATCACCGAAACCTTCACTACGTGTGTTTTTGTAAAGATCTAATAAGTTATTTACATTATCAGAACGAACACCGTAACGCACGCCATCAAAGCGTGAAAGGTTCGCAGATGCTTCAGAAGAAGATAGTAAGTAATACGTTGCTAGAGCGTATTTAGAGTGTGGAAGCGATACTTCCTCCCAAGTTGCGCCCATACCTTCTAATACTTTTAAAGCAGCTAGTACTGACTCACGAGCTTCTTCGCCAACACCTTCGCCTAAGTATTCTTTCGGTACAGCAATGCGTAAACCTTTAACATCGCCTGTTAAACCAGCTAAATAGTTTCCAACTTCAACGTTTGCAGAAGTTGCATCCATGCGGTCAATACCTGAAATAGCTTGTAATAAGTATGCATTGTCTTCTACTGTACGTGTAATCGGTCCGATTTGGTCAAGTGAAGATGCGAATGCTACTAATCCGTAACGAGATACGCGTCCATAAGTTGGTTTTAAACCTACAACACCGCAATATGCAGCTGGCTGACGGATAGAACCACCCGTATCAGAACCTAGAGAGAATAGTACTTCTCCTGCTGCTACAGCTGCTGCAGAACCACCACTAGATCCGCCCGGAACGTAATCTAAGTTCCATGGGTTTTTCGTAGCGTAGAATCCTGAGTTTTCATTTGAAGAACCCATTGCGAACTCGTCCATGTTTAATTTACCGATTGTAATTGTGTCAGCAGCTTTTAGCTTTTGCACAACTGTCGCATCATAAATTGGATCGAAGTTTGCTAACATTTTGCTCGCACAAGTTGTACGAAGACCGTTAGTTACAATGTTATCTTTTACACCAATTGGCATACCGAATAATAAACCATTATCTTCAGCGCCGATTTTTGCATCTAATTCTTTCGCTTTTGCGCGTGCATTTTCTTCATCTAATGTAAGAAAAGCTTTTACGTTATCTTCAACATCCGCAATACGTTTGTAAGATTCTTCTACTAAATCCGTAACGGAAATTTCTTTGTTGTTTAACTTCTTATGTAACTCTGATACTGAATGATCAAATAATGACATCGAAATTCCCCTCCTCTATTCTAATACTGCTGGAACACGGATTTGATTATCTTTGTGATCCGGTGCATTTTTTAATACTTCTTCGACTGGTAAACCTTTTTCTGGTACATCTTCACGCATAACATTTTTCATAGTTAATACATGAGTTGTTGGTTTTACATCTGTTGTATCTAATTCATTTAACTGTTCTGCAAATGTAACAATTGCATCTAGTTGTTTTTGAAATTTTTCTGCTTCTTGATCAGTAATTGCAAGACGTGCTAAATGTGCTACGTGCTTTACATTCTCAACGGAAATTCTTGACACGGCTAGGCCACCTCCATAATATATCGTTCAATCTACAATACTATTGATGATACCAAATTTTCAGTACTTCAAGCAAGTCAACACAGAGTACTTACGCCATTTTTACATAAAAAAAGAAAGGCAAATGCCTTTCTTTACAATTTACTCTTTATCTAACGGTTTATTTTTCGGAAATCTCTCGTTATCTTCTTCATTATCACGAATTGTTTTTTGTAATACAAAACAAGACATCGTTAAAAATAATGTTCCAATTAAATAGTATCCTTTTACACTAAGCGTTTCATCTAACGTATAAATCCCAATTAGCATACCTGAAAGCGCACAAACAAATGAAGTCCATGCTAAAAACGTGAACGCTTGCGTATTACGTCTTCTCATCGTTCTCCCCCTCGTTAGCTGCATACCCATTATAGATAAGTATATTTACCATGATGGATTTTTATGTAAATTCTCGTTTTATATTTATAAATCTATCATAAAAGAATACTATTTTAAAGGAAGTTTTCTGCCTAATCTGAAAAAACAATTAAAATCATTGACAATTATTTCTATTCTACATAAAATAAAAATAAATATTACGAACCTCGAAATATACGGGAGTGGAATTAATTGTTGCAATATGAACATTTTTTAGACTTACTGCTAGATAACGCCAAGAAACTTTTCTATCCTGAAGAATGGGTAAGCCTAGATTTAACACTTTCTAAAACAGAAGTATTTTGTTTACTTTGGATGGAACGAAATACAGATATTACAATGACGAAAATTGCTGATCTTCTTGATATACCGATGAGTACAACAACGGGCGTTGTAAATCGCCTTGTAAAAAAGGGATTTATTGAACGCTACCGTGATGAAAATGACCGACGTATTGTATTAATTCGGTTAACAGAAAACGGCGTAATGCTCGTTCAAGAAGTAAAACAAAATGCGGCCCATTACTTTAGCTTAGTAACAGAAGCATTATCAGAAGAAGAAAAAGCATTCTTACTACAAATCTTCCAAAAAATCATGAATCACATCGCTACGTCACAGCAGAAAACAGAAGAAAAAGTTTCTACACCTAAAATGAAAAACATTCTGATTGAATAAAACCCTATCTGGGTTTTTATTCAACTATTTACTTCGACACTCGTAATATTCGACATTCGAAACAAAGGGGATATGAATGATGAGAATTATCTTGTATACAGGTAAAGGCGGCGTAGGAAAAACTAGCATTTCAGCAGCAACAGCAATTCAAAGTGCGAAACAAGGATTAAAAACATTAGTAATGAGCACAGATCCTGCTCATAGTTTAGGAGATTCATTTGGTATAAAGCTATCTTCTGAACCACTAGAAATTCGTGAAAATTTGTGGGCACAAGAAATTAATACGATTTATGAAATGGAAAAAGGCTGGGGAAAATTACAGAAATATATTACACTACTCTTCACTTCTAAAGCAGCTGATGATATTACAACAGAAGAATTAACGATGTTTCCCGGTATGGAAGATTTAATTAGCCTACTTCGCGTACTCGATTATTATAAGCAAGACACATATGATGTTATCATTATTGATTGTGCCCCTACAGGAGAAACATTAGCAATGCTAAGCTTTCCAGACATGCTCGGCTGGTGGATGGAAAAATTATTTCCTATTAAAAGAAAAGTTTTAAAAGTCGTTCGTCCTGTAGCTCAACCACTCCTTGGTGTCCCTCTTCCAACCGACGATATTATGGACGAATTAACAAGTACACTTGAACAGCTCGGAGAAATGAGAGATATTTTATCAAATCGAGAAGTAACAAGTATCCGCATCGTTGTAAATCCTGAAAAAATGGTCATTAAAGAAGCCCAGCGCAGCTTTACTTATTTGAATTTATACGATTATAACGTAGATGCCATTATGATTAACCGCGTCATCCCTAACACTGTCACCGATCCTTATTTTCAGGCATGGAAAGATACACAGAAGAAATATAAAACATTAATTAAAGATAGTTTTCAACCCCTTCCTATTTACGAAGCTCCAATGTTTGAACAAGAAGTTGTTGGTTTGTCTATGTTAGAACGTGTAGGAGATTCTTTATTTAAAACTGATCATTCCCCTACAGAAGTAAAATTTAACGGGCGCACTCAATATGTAAAAAAGGATGGCGATGAGTATATTTTCGTTCTGTCCATTCCCTTCTCAAACAAAAGTGAACTTTCCTTAAATCAAAAAGGTGATGAACTTATTATTCGAGTGGGTTCTGTTAAACGGAACATCACGTTACCAAAAACATTAACACACCTTTCTATTCAAGGAGCAAAATTTGAAGAAGATGTACTAAATATTCGGTTTGGAGGTGTAGTACATGCATGAGGAATTACTACGAAGGGTAATTCGTACAAAAGTAAAAGTCGGGATGCATATATTAGAAGAGCTACCTAATCCAATCCAACAATCAGCTAAGCAAATATTAAATATTTTACAAGAGGAACTAGCTGCTTATCTGAAAGAACGAGAGCATCATGAAGTTAATTTAAAAAATATCATAATTGAATAACCATCTCTGTATAGAGGGCCTTTTTTTAGGCTTTCTATACTTTATTGGAGTGATGTAAATTGATGAAAAAACATTCCACTACTATATTCTGGATCATTCCCTTATTATTTTTCATTCATAACCTTGAAGAAGCTTTCCAAATGCCACAATACCTTGCTAATCAATTTTCAATCCGTCTTATAACTAGCCAACAATTTTTCATCGCCATTTCCGTATTAACAATCTTTGTATTACTTATCGTCTTTCTATATCAACTTAACTTCTTGTCTTCTATATGCTGGATTATTTTTATACAAGGGGCCATCTTCTTCAACTCTGTTCAACATATTATTTTGTTTTTCATTTATCGCTCTTATAACCCCGGCGTAATATCAGCATTTTTCATTACTCTCTTTTCTATTTTCTTTTTTTTATCAAAAAAACACTTAATTCATCCAAAGCAATTCGTAATTACACTCCTTTTCAGCTTATTTTCTTATCCCATTATAATTTGGATCACCTTACTGTTCGCTAGCTACTTTCATTCATAAAAAAAGACCAGGAAAATTCCTGGTCTATCACTCTACTTAACAAACATTGGATTCTATGTTATACAAAATTGGAAGGTACAGAATTAGGGTTTGTTTGTTAAGTTTATATGTTGAACGAACTAACAGCGGAGGGGTTCCTTCTGTTAGTCCATTAAACCCAATGATTATTTTACGATTTTTTCAAGCTCATCAAGTGAAAGATCTACTGAAATGGAACCATCATTTGTTTCTTTCTTAATTGCGTCTGTTACTTCTTTTGAATGATATAGTTCAATTACTTTTTTCAATGTTGGATCATCTTTATCTTTCGTACGAGCTGCAAAAATATTAATATATGGCTTTGCATTTTCATTCTTTGGATCTTCTAAGAAAATAGGATCCTTCGCTGGATCTAATCCAGCTTGACCAGCAACACCGTTATTAATAACTGATGCCGCTACATCTTTTAACACACGAGGTGTTTGCTGTGCGATAACCGGTGTAATTTTTAATTTCTTCGGATTTTCAGCAATACCACTTGGATCTCCAAATAGACCAAAGTCTTTTTTAAGCTTTAATAATCCAGCTGCATCAAGAAGTTTTAATGCCCGTGCTTGGTTCGTTGGATCGTTCGGAATTGCAATTTCTGAACCATCTGGGATTTCATTTGCTTTCTTATATTTTTCAGAGTATAAACCCATTGGCGCAATTTGCGTTGTACCAACAGCTGTAATATCTAACTTATGCTCTTTTTTAAATTGCTCTAAGAAAGCAATATGCTGGAATGAGTTTAATTCAATATCTCCATCAGCTAACGCTTTATTTGGCGTTGTGTAATCAGAGAACTCGACCAGTTTAATCTTAATCCCTTCTTTTTCAGCTTTTTTCTTCAAAATTTCCCAAGCGTCTCCATCCGTTCCAGTTACACCGACGCGAACTACTTTTTCTTTCGCTCCTGCACCCGTGTCTCCACTTGAGCAGCCGCTTAATGCTGAGACTCCTACAATCGCTGATAATGCAAATGCTAAAATTTTCTTCATTTTCTTTTCCTCTCTTCCTTTTTATGATCTGCGTAACAAGACTTTCGCAAAGTAGTTTCCTAAATTTTGAGCTATCTGTACGAGAATGATAAGTAACACGACCGTTACGAACATAACTGATGTATCAAAACGTTGATAACCATATGTCATTGCCAAGTCACCAAGACCGCCACCACCGACAAGCCCAGCAACTGCAGAAAATTCAATTAAACCAACTGTCATAAATGTGACACCTAAGATTAATGGTGCTAACGCTTCTGGTACAAGGATTTCAAAAACAATTCTAATTGGCGAGGCGCCCATTGCTTGCGCTGCTTCAATTACTCCTTTCGGAACGGAAACAAGGTTTGTTTCAACCATTCTAGCAATACCAATTGATGCGACTAACGTCATCGGGAAAATTGCCGCTGCTGTTCCAATCGTCGTTCCGATAACACTTCTTGTTAGCGGACTTAAGGCTACTAAAAAGATAATGAATGGTACCGGACGAATTGTATTAATTATGATGTTAAGAATAGAAAAGACCCATTTATTTTCTAAAAAGTTTCCTTTTCTCGTTACATATAAAAGTAAACCTAGAGGTATACCCAGAATTGTAGCGAATATAAGGGTTACAATTACCATTAAGAGAGTATCCCCCGTCGCATCTAGTATGCGCGGCCAAAATATACTCCAATCAACTCGCATGAGCTTCTACCTCCTTCAGCTGCACTTGCAGTCTTAGATGTTGTAATGCTTTTTGAATTTCCCTCTGCTCACCTTGCAACTCTACAAGAAGATTTCCAAATAGCACATTTTGAAGTTCAATAATATTTCCGTACAGTACATTTACATCGACGTTATAGTTTTTTGCGATATATGATAGTACCGGCTGTCCTGTCTCCTCACCAGTAAATGTTAGACGATAAATTTGACCACCATTTTGAATTTTCGCTAGAACACTTTCCGGTAAATGATCATTAATGACAGAACGTACAAAGTTTTGAGTCGTCTTTGTTTTTGGTTGCGTGAAAACATCAAACAGTTTTCCTTCTTCAATAACTTTTCCCTTCTCCATTACAGCTACACGGTGACAAATTTCTTTCACAACATGCATTTCATGTGTAATAAGAAGAATTGTTAAATTGTATTCTCGATTTACTTTCTTTAATAAGTTTAGAATTTCTGTCGTCGTTTCTGGATCTAAGGCTGATGTTGCCTCATCACATATAAGAATATCTGGCGATGTCGCAAGTGCTCTAGCAATGCCCACACGCTGCTTTTGTCCACCTGATAGCTGCTCTGGATAATAGTTTGCTTTATCTTCTAACCCTACAAACTTCAGCAGTTCATTTACTCTTTCTTTTATCTCATTCTTTGGTACTTTCGCTAACTTTAATGGATAAGCAATATTTCCAAATACTGTTCTTGAATTAAATAAATTAAAACTTTGAAAAATCATTCCGATTCTTTGTCTTAGTTTACGCAATTCTTTCGTCGATAATGATGTAATATCTTTATCATCTATTGAAATCGTTCCTGCCGTCGGTCTCTCTAACATATTTACTAAGCGTAATAACGTACTCTTTCCAGCGCCACTAAAACCGATAATGCCAAAAATTTCGCCTTTCTCAACTGATAATGTTACATCCTCCACCGCATGAACAGATTGGCCAGCTGATTCATACACTTTACTTACATTGGTAAAAGAAATCATTTTTTTCCCTCCTATATGCTGTAAAAACTTGAAGCAGAGCTTTCGAGGTAAAATAAAAAGTGCCCTCCTTCTTATCAACCATAAAGATAAGAAGGAGAGCACTTATATGTACTCGTTCACATCTTCTCATCTTCCAAGCCTTTATATGGCTTGCTGGAGTTAGCACGGTATTAAAAAACCCGTTGCTGAGGTATCGTAGGGCCAGTCCCTCCACCTCTCTGGATAAGAATGTATCGATTTAATTGTCGTTTAATTAATTCTCATTATAGAACTCAGAATAATAAGAGTCAATACATTTTTTAGAAAAATATTAATTATTCCTTTATTAAAATTTTCAGATGAATATTCATCTGAAAAATAGTAACTTTCAAGGTTATTTAAAATTCTTCTTCCTCATATTTTTAAACAGGAGAATCCTCTCTACGAATTGAATAAATTTATTTGAATATGAAACTCGGAGGAAGATAAATATATGAAAACAGCTCTTTTACTCGTCGATATTCAAAACGATTATTTTCCAAATGGAAAGATGGAATTGCGTAATCCAGTAGAAGCAAGCGAATATGCTAATCAGTTATTACAACACTTTAGAACAAACAGCGAACCTCTTTTTCATATCCAACACGTAGCTATAAAAGATGACGCTACTTTTTTCCTACCTAATACAGAAGGTGTACATATTCACGAAAGCGTACGTCCACTTAGAGAAGAAACAGTTATAGTCAAACATTATCCAAATAGCTTCCGAGAAACTAGTCTTCTAGAGCAATTAAAACGTTTTAATATTGAACATGTCGTTGTATGCGGGATGATGACTCATATGTGTATCGATGCAACAGTAAGGGCTGCATTCGATTTTGGCTTTCAATGTACCGTGATACATGACGCTTGTGCTACAAAAGACCTTTCTTTTAAGAACGCTACTATACCAGCTGTTTATATTCACAATACAATTTTAGCTAGTTTAAATGGCGTATATGCAAATGTAATAAGCACGCAAGAATTTTTAGCTACATAAAAAAACACTCCTTTCAGTGAGCAAAACCGAAAGGAGTGTTCCTTGTCGAACCATAGATTTTCTTTCAAATTGTATTATACAGGAAATTCTCAAAATGAATACTAAAAAATATGACTAATAAGTCAACTTTTCTCATTATTTTATTTCTGTTTACATGTTTATCCCGCTATTAATAGGTTTTAGCTCATTCTCTTCGAACGACGGTAATATATGGGGTTTCAATTTTAAAAGGAGCTCTTCACATTCTGTGAAGAGCTCCTCTACTATTTCTTATAAAGTTTCAGAAGTAGTTTTTGCTTGCATGTGAAGTGCTAAATAATCAGGTCCACCAGCTTTAGAGTCTGTACCAGACATGTTAAAGCCACCGAATGGCTGGTAACCTACGATTGCACCAGTACATCCACGGTTGAAGTATAAGTTACCAACGTGGAAGTCTTCGCGTGCTTTTTCAATATGGTCACGGTTGTTAGTAATAACAGCACCTGTTAAACCGTATTCCGTATTGTTTGCAATTGCAAGTGCATGATCGAAGTCTTTCGCTTTACAGAATGCTACTACTGGTCCGAAGATTTCTTCTTTCATTAAGCGAGCATCTTCTGCAACGTCAGCAACGATTGTTGGTTGGATGAACCAGCCTTTAGAATCGTCTCCTTCGCCACCTGCTAAGATTCTACCTTCTTCTTTACCAATTGCAACATAGCTCATTACTTTATCAAATGCAGCTTGGTCATTAACAGGACCCATGTTTGTACCTAATACTGCTGGGTTAGCAACTGTTAATTCTTTTGTTAATTCAACAGCACGATTTAATACGTGATCGTATACATCTTCATGGATTACTGCACGAGAACATGCAGAACATTTTTGTCCTGAGAATCCGAATGCTGATGCAACGATAGACTTAGCTGCTAATTCAAGATCTGCTTCTTTATCAACAACGATTGTGTCTTTACCGCCCATTTCAGCGATAACGCGTTTTAACCAAATTTGTCCTGGGTTTACTTTCGCTGCACGCTCATAGATGCGGATACCTACATCACGAGATCCCGTGAAGCTTACGAAACGTGTACGAGGATGATCTACTAAGTAGTCACCAACTTCAGAACCGTTACCTGGAACGAAGTTTACTACGCCAGCTGGTAAGCCAGCTTCTTCTAATACTTCCATAAATTTCGCTGCTACTACAGGAGTTGTACTAGCTGGTTTTAGTAATACTGTGTTACCAGAAACTAAAGCAGCTGTTGTCATACCTGCCATAATTGCGAATGGGAAGTTCCAAGGAGAAATGATAACACCTACTCCTAATGGAATGTAAGAGAAACGATTATATTCAATTGAACGGCTTTCTACTGGAATACCGTCTTTTAATTTTAACATTTGACGACCATAATATTCCATAAAGTCGATTGCTTCTGCTGTATCAGCATCTGCCTCATTCCATGGCTTACCTGCTTCTTTTACAAGAATAGCAGAGAATTCATGTTTTCTGCGACGAACGATTGCTGCAGCACGGAATAAAATGTCTGCACGCATTTCTGGCTTTGATTTTCTCCAAGTTTGGAATGTTTCATCCGCTACTTGCATTGCTTTTTCAGCTAACTCACGGCTTGCTTTTGAAACACGACCAACAAGTTCCTCTTTATTTGCAGGGTTTACAGAAACAATTTTGTCTTCTGTAGTGATTTTTTCTCCCCCGATAATTAATGGATAGTCTTGTCCAAGATAAGATTCTACTTTCTTTAAACCTTCTTCAAACGCTAATTTATTAGCCTCCACTGAAAAATCTGTAAATGGCTCATGTTTGTATGCTACTACCATTTTTTTAGCCTCCCCTTAGAAAAACGTTTACATTTTACAACATTATTCTACACGATAATTTAGATTTATTCAAATATTCCTAGACTTATATTTTAAAAATTAATAAATTTTTAAAATATAATAAAAAAAGAGATTCATACATGCGTATGAATCTACAAAATATGAGTATATTCCAAAACATTTTTCCCAATCAATAATATAGTAACTAATAAAAATAAAGTCCTTACATATCCAACACCTTTTTGAACCGCAAACTTCGATCCAAAATAAGCACCTAAGATCATTGATAATCCCATGATAATACCGTATTCAAAATGAATTATGTCTAAGAATAAAAAAGTAATTAAAGATACAATATTACTAACAAAGTTCAAAAGTTTTCCAGATGCTGCCGCTTGAATAAAATCCAAGCCAATTAATAAAAATGCAAAAATTAAAAACGACCCTGTCCCTGGTCCAAAAAACCCATCATAAAATCCTATCATTAAAATAGCAAAGAAAAATATTAATGTTTTTCTTTGCGTCATCTTCTTATAGGTAGACACACTTCCCCAATTCTTTTTTGCAATAATATAAATAGCAATAAATACCAACATTACAAGTACTAATGGGCGTAAAATATCCGATGGAATAAATTTTACTACTAAAGCACCTGCAACAGCTCCAACAATAGTTAACGGGATTAACTTTCCTACAATTTTAAAATCAACTTTTCCTGATCGAATGAAATACATCGCACTCGTAAACGTCCCCATTGTTGCCGCTAATTTATTCGTTGCAATTGCCGAAGCTGGCGATAGGCCAACAAACATAAGTGCAGGAAGTGAAATTAACCCTCCTCCTCCAACAACGGAATCAATAAAAGCTGCTAAAAAACCGAATGCAATTAATAAAATAATGACTTGAAAACTTAATTCTTCCATGAGCTTTACCCCTCACCCCTATTTTTTACAACATTTTAAATTATAACAAAATTACATAAGAAAAAAAGCTGTTCCATAGAGGAACAGCCTTCATATTTAATCTAAAATTTTCACAAGTGGTTCATCTTGTTTTGCTTCACGTATAATAATAGCTTCTGGGCGTTCTACAGATTTAATCGTTACTTGTACTTTCATATAATTCGGGAAGTATTCCATAACAAGCCCTGCCACATATTGTGTAAAACCAACTATTTCAGCTTTTCCATTAAACTGGACAGGAATATCAAGCTTCATTTCTCTTAATTCATCATCTCTATACATACCAGTACCAATAACAGCTGTATAGTCGCCTTGGAAATAATCGCTTAGTTTTGCCTTAAAGTTGGATACTCTTGCAAGATCTTCACGTTTATTATCTGTTTTCGCTTGCTCTGATGGGAACAAATAATATTTTTCATTAATTTGTTTCCAATCTTCAACCGTTTCACTACCTTTTTCGACATTTGCATAAGAAACAAAATTACCTGGCACGAGCGAAGACTTTGGAGCTTGGCGATAAATCGCAAATGTTATCGGAATATTTTTTGTTTCAGGTTCTTTTTGATGTATGACTTTCAAAATTTCTTGCGCCATTTTTTTCCCTTCAGCTAACATCTTTTCATCTGGGATTGCAGCTTCACGTGGGTAACCATGCTCTTCGTTAAAATATTGAACAGAATTCATCGCTAATCCAACTACCATACCAACACGTTCCTCGCCGTTATCGCCTTTTTTCACATAATAATCATGCTCTAAAATATTTGAAATATATATTGGATTTTTTTTATTTTTCACTTCTAGTGATTCGGATCCTGTTCCTAATGCAGGATTTAATCCTATATTAGGAAATTTAACTGCATCTTTTTTTAATTTGTCCTCTAGTTCCTTTTGTTCAGCATCTGTACGTTTTCTTTTAACAAGCATCTGTATAGTTTGAGTATCTAGAGCTTTTCCGCCTTTTAAAAAATTATCTTTTGTACTAAATGATTCTTTTGCAATTCGCATTAATCCTGTTTCAAATTCATCTATATCAAGGCGACTATTTAACCCTTGCACCTCTAAACCACGTGCCTTTCCACCATCAAATGGAATAGTCGTCTTATAATATTCATCCGAAATAGCGTATTTTGGAACAACTGATTGTTCTTTTGCTTTCCCCGATTTCCCAGCCACTTTTTCATCTTTGTCGGCACCTGCACTACACCCACTTACAAGTAGGCCAAGGCTTAATACCGCTAATGCTATTTTTTTCATGGTAAGTTTGCACCTCTTACTTATTTAGCTCTTGTAAGAACCTCTCTTCATTCCAAACCTCAACATTATGTTTCTCCGCTTGTGCTAATTTCGAACCAGCTGCTTCACCTGCAACAACTAAATCCGTACTCTTACTAACACTTCCTGTTACTTTTCCACCTAATGCCTCAATCTTCTTCTTCGCTTCACTTCGCCCCATAACTTCTAGCTTACCTGTTAAAACAACCGTTTTTCCTGCGAAGTAAGATTCAACATTTTGTAAATCTGCAATTTTTATACCTTTGTATGTCATATTCACGCCATACTCTTTAAACTGCTGTAATAACTCTAATACATCTTCATTATCAAAATATGTCACAACAGATTGAGCCATTTTTTCGCCAATTTCATTAATTGCTTTTAGTTCTTCTTCCGTTGCTTTTACAAGCTCATCCATCGTTTCAAAGTGCTCTGCAAATGTACGTGCTGCTTTCGCTCCAACGTGGCGAATTCCAAGACCAAATAATAATCGCTCTAACGAGTTTTCTTTAGAATTTTCAATTGCTTGTATTAAGTTTGTTGCTGATTTTTCACCAAAACGTTCTAACTGTAATAATTGATCTTTCGTCAATGCATATAAATCAGCAAATGTACGAATGTAATCAGCATCAAAGAGTTGTGTAATGACACGTTCCCCAAGTCCATCAATATTCATTGCATTTCTTGAAACGAAATGGATTAACCCTTCTCGAATTTGAGCAGGACAAGTTGGATTTATACAACGAAGTGCTACTTCTTCTTCTAAACGAACAAGTTCACTCTCACATGCTGGACAATGAGTTGGCATGCGGTATTCTTCTTCCTCACCAGTACGCTTATCAAAAATAACGTTCACAACTTCAGGAATAATATCTCCAGCCTTCTTCACAACAACGTAGTCACCAATTCGAATGTCTTTTTCACGAATTAAATCTTCGTTATGTAAAGAAGCACGACGAACAATTGTACCAGCAACTCTCACTGGCTCTAGTTCTGCAGTCGGTGTTACAACCCCTGTTCGGCCAACACTTAATTCAATGCCTGTTAATCTCGTTACAACCTCTTCAGCCGGAAATTTATAAGCAATCGCCCACCTTGGACTCTTCGCTGTAGTTCCTAGACTTTCTTGAAGAGCAACATCATCTACTTTTATAACGATTCCATCAATCTCATAATCAAGATGCGGACGTTTTTCTTGCCATTCTTCTACATAAGCTATAACTTCTTCAATTGTTTCACATGTACGGCGATTTGGATTTGTCTTAAATCCAAGTTCACCTAAGAAATCCAGCGATTCACTATGTGATGAAATTGTTTTTTCTTCTACATTCGCAAGACCATACACAAACATAGATAAGTTACGCTTCGCTGCAATTTTCGGATCAAGTTGACGTATTGAACCTGCTGCTGCATTACGCGGATTCGCAAATACATCTTCTCCATTTTGCTCTTTTTCTTCATTTAGTTTAACGAATGAACGCTTCGGCATATAAGCTTCGCCTCGTGCTTCTAACGTTACTTCTTCATTTAAACGAAGTGGGATAGCTTTAATCGTTTTTAAATTTTGAGTAATATCTTCACCCGTTACACCATCACCACGTGTTGCCCCTTGAATGAAGCGTCCTTTTTCATAATGAAGCGAAACGGCAAGCCCGTCAATTTTTAATTCACATATATATCTTACATTCGCACCATCAATTCCTTGACGTACTCTTCTATCGAAATCACGTAAATCTCCTTCGTTAAATGCATTTCCTAAACTTAACATTGGTGACTTATGTGTTACTTTTTCAAATATATCAAGAACAGTCCCCCCAACGCGAACGGAGGGAGAATCTTCACTCATAAACTCTGGGTTCTCTGCTTCTAATTTTATAAGCTCCTGCATATTACGGTCATATTCCGCATCAGAAACAGAAGGATTGTCTAATACGTGATATTGATAGTTAAATGTATTTAACAAGTCACGTAATTCTTCTATACGTTTTTTTACTATCTCTTTTGACATATCCTCATTCCTTTCCTATTGTTTCGTCACAGGTGCAAATTTTGCTAACAAACGTTTAACACCAATTGGGCTTGGGAACGCAATATCTAATTCTTTTGCATCACCTTCACCTTTTACACTTACAACTGTACCGACTCCCCATTTTTGGTGGGAAGCTTTATCTCCTACTGCCCAGCCAATTTGTTCGCCGCCTGTCGTCTTAGCCGCAGGGCGCGCGAAAGCTGAACGAGAGCGTGTTGCTGTTGTGATTGTCGTTTTGCCGCTACTTGCCGTTCTGCCTTTTGTACCAAACGATGTTTCACGCTTCGGCGCTGTTTCATTTAATGATTCCACTAGTTCTGTCGGGATTTCTGTAATAAATCGAGACGCAGCGTTCATACTTGTTCTACCAAATAATGTACGCATTTGCGCGTTAGATAAATATAGCTCTTCTTCTGCACGAGTAATACCTACATAAGCAAGACGACGTTCTTCTTGCATTTCATCCTCTTCCATAAGAGAACGAGTATGAGGGAATATCCCTTCCTCTAAGCCAACAATAAAGACAACCGGGAACTCTAATCCTTTCGCCGAGTGCATCGTCATTAAAATAACTTCTTCACCAGCAGTTGGGTCTTCATCTACACGATCAATATCAGCAACAAGTGCTAAATCTGTTAAGAATGCAACAAGGCTCTTATCTTCGCTTTGAGATTCAAATGTTTGCGTAACAGATAAGAACTCGTCTAAGTTTTCTAAACGACCTTCCGCTTCTAAAGAACGTTCATTTTTCAGCATATCGCGATAGCCTGTTTTTTCAATAACTTCTTCTACTAATTCTGTAACAGATAAATACTCTTGCATATTTACCCAGTTATTTAATAAATTCGCGAATTCTTTTACTGCCTTTGTAATTTTTGCACTTACTCCAACATGCTCAATCTCATCAAATACAGCAGTTAATGAAATTCCATTTTGCACACCGTAATTAATAATTTTATCGATAGAAGTCGCACCAATGCCACGCTTTGGCACATTTATAATACGTGCAAAACTAATTTCATCATCTGGATTACCGATTAAACGTAAGTACGCCAAAATATCTTTAATCTCTTTACGATCGTAGAACTTCGTACCCCCGACAATTTTATACGGAATGTTAGATTTAAGGAAAATCTCCTCGACCATACGAGACTGAGCATTCGTACGATATAGCACTGCAAAATCAGTATATTTTCGTTTCCCCATTTGAATATCGTCACGAATTTTTTTTGCAACAAAATACGCTTCGTCCTTTTCAGTTGCAGCACGATAATACGAGATTTTACTTCCAACTTGATTGTCTGTCCATAATTTCTTCGGCTTACGATTCGTATTTTTTTCAATAACAGCATTCGCTGCATTTAAAATATTTTGTGACGAACGATAGTTTTGTTCTAACAGAATTACTTGTGCATTCTCATAGTCTTTTTCGAATGACAAAATGTTAGAAATATCTGCACCACGCCAGCGATAAATAGACTGGTCAGAGTCACCCACAACACAAAGATTTTTAAAACGCGCTGCCAAATGTTTAACAAGAAGATATTGCGCTTTGTTCGTATCTTGATACTCATCAACATGAATATATTGGAACTTACGCTGATAAAACTCTAATACTTCTGGAACACGTTCAAATAGCTGAATCGTCGTCATAATTAAATCATCAAAGTCTAATGAATTATTTTTCAAAAGACGTTTTTGATACTCTGTGTATACATCGCTCGTTAATTTTTCATATGGATCAGCCATTGTAATTTTTTTTGCATATTTATCCGCAGATAACAGTTCATTTTTCGCATTACTAATACCCGCTAAAATAGAGCGCGGCTCAAATTTCTTCGGATCAATATTGCGCTCTTTCATAATTTTTTTGACTACAGTTAGCTGATCACCTGAATCTAAGATTGTAAAGTTACGATTAATACCAATACGATCGATATCGCGTCGTAAAATACGTACACACATAGAGTGGAACGTCGAAATCCAAATATCTTCTGCTTCTGGTCCCACAAGTGTATCAATACGCTCACGCATTTCACGAGCTGCTTTATTTGTGAAGGTAATAGCTAGTACATTCCATGGTGCTACACCTTTTTCACCAAGTAAATACGCAATACGATGTGTTAACACACGTGTCTTACCACTACCTGCACCTGCCATTAATAGAAGTGGTCCATTCGTTGTTTGTACTGCTTTTTGTTGCTGTGGATTTAAACCGTTTAATAACTTATCTGTCATACTCATATACGCCTGCACCTACTCTCCTTTTACTGCTTTAACTGTTTTTAACGCCGATTTTATATCATCATAAATAATATTTCCAACAACTACTGTATCAGCATATTGTGCCATTTCTTTCGCCTGTTCTGCATTAGAAATACCACCGCCATAATATAACTTAGCTTGTTTCAATTCTGCTTTTACATTTTTAACAAGTTCAACATCTCCATACGTACCGCTATATTCTAAATAAAATATCGGTAAACGTAATAGCTTGTCTGCTAAACGAGCATATGCAATAACGTCATCTTCTGTTAAATCACATTTCGCTTCTGTAAGCTGGGCTACTTTCGCTTCTGGATTTAAAACACAATACCCTTCCATAAAAATTTCGTCCCAGTCCATAATATCCCCAAATTCTTTCAATGCCTCATGATGAACACCTGTTACCCATTCTACTTTTCGGCTATTTAAAACACTTGGGATGTAATAAAAATCAAATCCTGGTGTAATTGCTTCTACATCAGAAACCTCTAATACACAAGGAACTGCATATCTACGAATGCTAACTAGCATGTGTAATACGTTATCAATTGTAACTCCATCACTTCCGCCTACAATAACCGCATCAGTTCCAGACTCACAAATCATTTCTAAATGTTCATCGCTTAACTCCTTATTTGGATCAAGCTTAAATACATGTTTCCATCCGGAAATATCGTACATGAAAACACCCTTCCTTTTCTCTAGTTATATATATTTCTGTTCAAAATAACAGTTTATTTTCATCATTATTGTTTTAACTTCATCTTAAATATTTGTTTAAAACGGAGAATTAAGTTTGGAATTACCTCTTCCATATTTTTTAAACTAGAGGATTTAATTTTGAAGTTCCTTTTATGCATTCTTTCATTATAACAAAAAAAGTTACTTACACACACGCACATTCCAACATCTTTTTCCACGTCAAATGTTGGATTACATATCCCAAAAATCAAACGGGATACTAATAAAAGAAATAGTATTATCTATTTCAACTTTCATAAAAAGGAGTGTTTTTCTAATGAAGCAAAATATCGGGACAATAAACGCTCTAATTCGAATTACACTTGGGCTCGTCCTCTTCGGATGTAGTGCAACTAAACTTGTACGCAAGCCGTGGTGCACTTGGTCTAACATTTTTCTATGGATTGGTGCAATGAAAGTTGCAGAAGGAATTGTTCGTTTCTGCCCTGTTGTTGAAATGTGGAAATTCGGAAAATACATGAACATGGGGGCATTTAAAATGCCTAGCATGAATTTTGCTGAAAAAGGACATGCTAAAGAAGAAGTGAATCAAACTTCCACTCATGACAAGCCAGAGTCAAAAGGAAGTTATGACGCTTCTGACAAAGAGATTGAGTCAGCGATTGAAGATATAATCCTGGCAAAACCGCTTTGAATCATTTGTCACGATGTAAGATGCTCTCAAAGGGACTTAGCTGCTGCAGTGGGCGGTTAAGTCTTCTTTATTTTACCATAAAACAGAACGTATATTCTCTTTTTGAACCTTAAAATGTATATAAAAGATATCAACCAATAAAATTCAGAAAATTAGATGCATACCTCTTGCTTAAAATGATATAAAAGTGATATCATTTTTATATCAGGAGGCGATCATATGAAAGAAAAACAAGTATTTTATGTAAATGGTTTTCTCGGTATTATTGGAATTTTGATTTTAGCTGCTATCGGTGTATTTTTCCTTGCACAAGAAATTTTCATAGGAGCGGCACTAACTATTATATTAGCCGCAGTTCTCGCTACAGGTATCGGTATTGTTCAACCGAATCAAGCGAAGGTTATTACGTTCTTCGGTAATTATTTAGGAACAATTCGTCAAAACGGTTTATTTTTAACGATTCCGTTCGCATTCCGTCAAACTGTATCTTTACGTGTTGAAAACTTTAACAGTAAAAAATTAAAAGTAAATGACGTTGATGGAAATCCAATTGAAATTGCAGCTGTTATCGTATATAAAGTTGTTGATTCTGCAAAAGCAATGTTTGGTGTTGAACATTATGATCGATTTGTAGAAATTCAAAGCGAAACGGCAATCCGCCATGTTGCAACAAAATATCCTTATGACAATTTCCAAGATGAAACCTGCGTTACATTACGCGGAAATACTGAAGAAATCTCTGAAGAATTAAAACGTGAGTTAGAGGCGCGTCTTGAAATTGCTGGTGTAGAAGTATTAGAAACTCGTTTAACGCACTTAGCTTACGCAACAGAAATTGCCCATGCAATGCTACAACGCCAGCAAGCAAAAGCAGTATTAGCTGCTAGAAAAGAAATTGTTGAAGGTGCTGTGAAGATGGCGAAAGATTCCATCCATATGTTAGATGAAGAAGGCGTACTAGAACTCGATGACGAGCGTAAAGCAAATATGGTAAACAACTTATTAGTTGCCATCGTTTCAGATAAAGGTGCGCAGCCAGTTATTAATACAGGAAGCCTATACTAAGGGCTATAAGTAATTATGGCTAAAAAGAAAAGCTTTCCATTACGTATTGATCCTGAATTACACGCAGTCATCGAAAAATGGGCAAATGATGAATTTCGTAGCGTCAATGCACACATCGAGTATTTACTTCGAGAAATGGCAAAGCAAAAAGGGAAATTAAAAAAAGATAAAGATGCATAAAAAATCCCGCTGATTCCTCAGCGGGATTTTTACATATTAACTTTTCGTCATCTCATGCCCAATTGCACGATATCCAATATCACTTCGATAAAATAGACCATCACTCTCAATTTTACCGATTTCTTTATATACTTTATCTTTTGCTTCTTGTAAACTATTTGCCTTACAAGCAACAAATAATACACGGCCACCGTTCGTTACAAAGTCCCCATGTTTCATTGCTGTACCTGCATGGAAAACAATTACATCTTGCAGTGCATCTAGTCCGCTAATAATATCACCTTTTTTATATGCTTCTGGATATCCTTTAGAAGCAAGTACAACACCGATTACCGCTTCTTCTGACCATTGTAACGTTAGTTCACTTTCATCTAATACAGCGTTACATACATCAACTAAATCGTTTTCTAATCGAGGTAATACAACTTCTGTTTCAGGATCACCGAAGCGTGCATTAAATTCAATTACCTTCGGACCATCATTTGTTAAAATAAGACCTGCGTATAAAATACCTGTAAATGAACGGTTTTCTTCAATCATCGCCTTAGCAGTTGGATGCAATACGGTTTGAATCGCTTCTTGAACTGCTGTTTCTGGAATTTGTGGTACTGGAGAATATGCACCCATTCCGCCCGTATTTGGACCTTTATCACCATCAAAAGCTCTTTTATGATCTTGGGCGATTATCATTGGATGTACAGTTGTTCCATTCACGAATGCCATTAATGAAAATTCTTGTCCATCTAAAAACTCTTCAATAACGACCTTCTTACTTGCCGCGCCGAATTTCACATCTTGCAGCATTTCTTTCACAGCTTGTAATGCCTCTTCAAGCGTCATCGCTACCGTTACACCTTTACCAGCAGCTAGGCCGTCAGCTTTAATAACGATTGGTGCACCAACTTTTTGAATGTACTGTACTGCTTCTTCATAATCTGTAAAAGTTTCGTACGCCGCAGTTGGAATATCATACTTTTTCATAAGCTCTTTTGTAAAAGCTTTACTACCTTCAATAACAGCAGCCGCTTTATTCGGACCAAATACGCGAAGTCCCTCTTCTTTAAAACGATCAACAATTCCATTCATAAGCGGAATTTCTGGTCCAACGAAAGTTAACTCAACATTATTCTCTTTTGCAAATAAAACTAATGCATCAAAATCATTTTCATCAATATCAACTGGTGTTGCAACATCTCTCATACCTTCATTACCTGGTGCTACATATACCTTTTCTACTTTTTCAGATTGTGCAAACTTCCAAGCTAAAGCATGCTCACGCCCACCGCGGCCAATTACTAAAACATTCATATTTCATCCCCCAATAATTAAATAAGTACAAACTAGAAGCTATGCTCCTAGTTTGCTTTTTCATATCAATAAAAGGTTATCTCGACCAGACTTTTTTAACATCCATATCAATAAAGGTTTAAAAAGGATGATTAAGAGAACCGAGCAGGTCGAGGCGCATTTGCCAGGAGGACACGGAGTGTAGCTTTCCTACATGAGTACCGCACTGGCGATGCAACGACGACATGCGAAGGTTATCTCGACCGGACTTTTTAAACATCCTCTATTAGTGTTTGAAATGACGTACGCCAGTGAACACCATAGCAATCCCATAAGTATCTGCCACTTTAATAGAATCTTCATCACGGATTGATCCGCCCGGTTGAATGATTGCTGTAATTCCTGCTTTTGCTGCTTCTTCTAATGTATCTGGCATTGGGAAGAAAGCATCAGATGCAAGCGCGCTACCTTGTGCTTTTTCACCAGCTTGTGTAATTGCGATTTTTGCAGAACCTACACGGTTCATCTGTCCCGCACCAACACCAATTGTCATATCATCTTTCGCTAAAACAATTGCGTTTGATTTCACATGTTTTACAACTTTCCAAGCTAGTTTTAAATCTTTCCATTCTTGCTCTGAAGGTTCACGTTTCGTTGGAATTGAAATTGTACTTTCATCTAATGATAACGTATCTTCCTCTTGAACAAGAAGTCCACCTTGTACAGAAGTTAGTTTTTTGCTTGCACTTGTCGCTTTTTCAATATTTATAGTTAATAAACGTAAGTTCTTCTTACTTTGCAACACTTCTAAAGCTTCTTGCGAGAACGAAGGTGCGATAACAATTTCTAAGAAAATTTCATGTAACTTTTCTGCTGTAGCTTTATCAATTTCACGATTTGCTGCAATAATACCGCCGAAGATTGATACTGGATCTGCTTCATAAGCACGAGTATATGCTTCGTGAATATTAGTTCCTACTCCAACACCACATGGATTCATATGCTTTACTGCTACTACTGCTGGTTCTGTAAATTCTTTTACGATGCTAAGCGCTGCGTCTGCATCATTAATATTGTTATACGATAATTCCTTACCGTGTAATTGTTCTGCGTATGCAACAGAAGACGTTGCTGCGAATGGCGCTTTATAGAAAGTTGCTTTTTGATGTGGGTTCTCGCCATAGCGTAAGTCTTGCTTTTTCTCAAATGTCACAGTTAATGTTTCTGGACTTTCTTCACCCATTTGCTCTGTTAAGTAGTTAGAAATTAACGCATCATACGCTGCTGTATGACGGAATACTTTCGCTGCTAGTTTACGTTTTGTTTCCTCTGCTACTTCACCGTTCTCTTTCAGTTCTGCTAACACAATATCATAATCTACTGGATCTACAATTACCGATACGAATTTATGATTTTTCGCAGCAGAGCGAATCATTGTTGGGCCACCGATATCAATATTTTCAATTGCATCAGCAAATGTTACATCAGGCTTAGCGATTGTTTCTTTAAATGGGTATAAGTTAACAACAACAAAGTCAATTGGCTCTATACCTAACTCATTCATTTGTGTTACATGTGTTTCATTATCACGAACTGCTAATAGACCACCATGAATATTTGGATGTAATGTTTTCACACGGCCATCCATAATTTCAGGGAAACCAGTTACTTCAGAAATGCCGATTACTTGTAAGCCATTTTCTTCTAGTAACTTTTTCGTACCACCTGTTGAAATAACTTCAATCCCTTGTTCTAGTAACCCTTTAACAAATTCTACTACTCCTGTTTTATCTGAAACACTTACTAATGCACGCTTTTTCATTTATCCTTCACCCCTGGTTGTATGTTAGTTAACAGTTGATTCTTTCACAGACTGAACAATTTGATTCACTGTATTTACGTATAATTTATGTTCAACTTGTTGAATTTTCTTTTGTAAGCTTTCTCTCGTATCCCCTTCAGAAACAACCACTGCTTCTTGTGCAATAATTGGCCCTGTATCCATACCTGCATCTACATAATGAATTGTTACTCCAGTTACTTTCACACCTGCTTCTAACGCTTGACCGACAGCATCTTTACCCGGAAAGCTCGGTAGTAATGATGGATGAATATTAATAATCTTCCCGCCGTATGCTTCTAGTAACGTCGGCCCGATTAAACGCATATATCCAGCTAAAATAACATAATCAATTTCATATTCTTCTAGCTTCTTTAATATCTCTTTTTCAAACGCTTCTTTTGACTCATATGCTTTCGCTGAAAAAGCAAAACACGGAATATGATGATAATTTGCCCGTCCAACAGCTCGTGCTTCTGGTTTATCACATACTAATAAACTAATTTCTGCATCCAATCTTTTTTCTTCTACCGCATTAACGAGAGATTGAAAGTTAGATCCACTTCCAGAAGCAAAAACTGCTAATCTACTCATAGTGCTGTGCCCCCATTAAAAGTAACGCCAGCTCCTTGTATAGTACGTCCAATAATACGAGCCATTTCTCCTTGCTCTTCAAGAAGACGAACAACATCTTTTGCATCTTCTTCCTTCACTGCTACTACCATACCAATACCCATGTTAAAAATATTGAACATTTCTTTCTCTTCCAGTTTTCCAACTTCTTGAAGCAAACTAAAGATCGGCTGAATTTCCCAAGATCCTAGTTCAATCTCAGCACCGATTCCTTCTGGCAACATGCGTGGAATATTTTCAATAAATCCACCACCTGTAATATGCGCCATACCGTAT
Organism: Bacillus sp. RZ2MS9; assembly: GCF_001816185.2. NCBI lineage: Bacteria > Bacillati > Bacillota > Bacilli > Caryophanales > Bacillaceae > Bacillus > Bacillus sp. RZ2MS9. Next base: position 318,517 of record NZ_CP049978.1, on the reverse strand, counting down.
ACTTCATGTTTCTTCAATAGTTCTAAAATAGGTTTGACATAAATTTTCGTTGGTTTTAATAATTCTTCACCAAGAGGTAGTTCTAAGCGGCCATAAATACGCTCTAAAGATAGTTCCCCATCTTCTAATAACACTTTTCGTACTAAAGAGTAACCATTGCTATGAATACCGCTAGATGCTAAGCCAATTAGCACGTGACCAGCTTCAATCTTTTCACCTGTTACAATTTTCTTTTTATCAACAATCCCAACTGTAAAACCAGCTAAATCATATTCTTCCGTAGAATACATTCCTGGCATTTCAGCTGTTTCTCCACCGATTAATGCACAACCAGCTTGGCGACAGCCCTCTGATATACCTTTGACGATGTTTTCAATTTTACTAGGTTCAGCTTTACCACAAGCAATATAATCAAGGAAGAAAAGCGGCTCTGCTCCTTGGACAACAATATCATTTACACACATTGCTACTGCATCAATACCAATTGTGTCATGTTTATCTGCCATAAAAGCGAGCATCAATTTCGTTCCCACGCCATCTGTTCCAGATACTAATACAGGTTCTTCTAATGCAAATTTTGATAGATCAAACATACCTCCAAAACCGCCTAAACCGCCTAGTACTTCTTTTCTCATAGTTGTTTGTACGTGTTTTTTCATGCGAGATACCGCTTCATATCCAGCTTCAATATCTACTCCTGCTTGCTTATATGCATTCGCCATCGTTATTTACACCTCGTCTTTTAATTTCTCCCCATCCAGGGCGGGCTATTTTAAGAAAGGATCTAGCTCCTACATCAAAAGAAGTAGAAGCTTTTCTCACTTTTCTTATTTCATGCTTTCTAAAAGCTCTTGCTCATAATCATAAAGAGCTGTTGGATAGTCCCCATTAAAGTAAGCCATGCATAGGCCGCCATATTTCCCTTCATATGGACGTCCAATTGCATCTACTAATCCATCTTCACTTAAAAATGTTAAAGAATCTGCTCCGATCATTTCACGGATTTCTTCTACTGTATGATTTGCTGCAATTAATTCTTTTCTCGTTTGAATATCAATGCCATAGAAACATGGATATTTCAGAGGTGGTGAAGCAATTCTTACGTGAACTTCTGTCGCTCCAGCCTCACGAAGCATACGAACAATTCGTTTACTTGTCGTTCCTCTTACGATAGAGTCATCAATCATAACAACTCGTTTCCCTTCAACTACACCTCTTACTGCGGAAAGCTTCATCTTAACCCCTTGCTCGCGCAGTTCTTGAGAAGGTTGAATAAACGTACGTCCAACGTAACGATTTTTAATTAATCCTAACTCATATGGAATACCTGTCGCCTCCGCATAGCCAATCGCAGCTGAAATACTAGAGTCTGGTACACCAGTAACAACATCTGCTTCAATAGGAGCTTCTGCCGCTAAACGTTTCCCCATATTCTTACGTGCTGCATGAACATTAACGCCTGCAATATTAGAATCTGGTCGTGCAAAGTAAATATATTCCATACTACAAATTGCATGTTCTACATCGTTTGTGAAACGATCTACGTGAATTCCTTCATCATTAATGATAAGTAATTCACCCGGTTCTACATCACGAATGTATGTTGCACCTACTACATCAAAAGCACATGTTTCTGACGCTACAACGTAAGCATCCCCCATCTTTCCAATTGAAAGCGGACGGAACCCATTCGGATCTAATGCAACGATCATTTCATTTCCAGTTAGTAAAAGATACGCAAACGCACCTTTCACTTTATTTAAAGCCTCTTTTACACTTTCAATTAAAGAATCTTTCGTGCTACGTTTAATAAGATGTAAAAGTACTTCTGTATCTGAACTAGTTTGAAAAATACTGCCCTCTGCTTCTAATTCACGACGAAGCATTTTTGCGTTAATTAAATTTCCGTTATGAGCTAACGCCATACTATGATCGGAAAAACGGAACAACAATGGTTGAACGTTAGCAACTTCACTTCCACCAGCTGTTGCATATCGTACATGTCCGATTGCTGATTTTCCATTTAATCCTTCTAGCTCACCTCTTGAAAACACTTCTGATATTAAACCTAACCCCTTGTGACCGACGATTTTTTCCCCATTATTTACGACAATGCCTGCGCCTTCTTGCCCACGGTGCTGTAAACTGTGCAATCCGTAGTATGAAACTTGTGCTGCATTTTCATGCCCCCAAATTCCGAAAACGCCACATTCTTCGTTTAACCCCTTTATTTCAGCAAGCATGGGATTGCCCCTTTCCAAGCCTTTCTCATTTCATCTACATTTGCTGTAAGTAATACTTCATTTTCTTCATTATGAATTGTTACTTCATTTGTACTTGTTACTTCTCCAACTTGGATTGCTTCTACTGCTTTCTCAAACGCCTCTTTATTTTCACGTTTTACAGTTATCACGAAGCGAGACTGTGATTCAGCGAATAATGCTGCTGTTGCTTCTCCATCTAATTTCACAGTAGCACCTAAGCCTTTAGCACCAATTGCACTTTCTGAAATCGCAACTGCTAAACCACCTTCAGCAACATCATGTGCAGATTGAACAAGACCAGCTTGAATTGCTTCTAATACTTGTTTTTGGCGTTTTAATTCTACATCTAAATCGATACTTGGTGATTGACCGAAAATTTTGCCGTGAATCATTTTCTGTAATTCACTTCCGCCAAACTCAGCTTTCGTCTCACCAATTACATACACTAAATCACCAGCTTGCTTAAACTCTTGTGTTGTTACATGTTTTAAGTCATGCACAAGTCCGACCATCCCAACAGTTGGTGTTGGATATACAGCTTCACCACTACGCTCGTTATACATCGATACGTTTCCGCCGATAACTGGTGTTTGTAATGTGCGACAAGCTTCACTCATACCGTCTACTGATTTCTCAATCTGCCAGAAGATTTCTGGTTTTTCTGGGTTACCGAAGTTTAAGCAATCTGTAATTGCAAGTGGCTCTCCGCCAGAACATACGATATTACGCGCTGCCTCTGCTACTGCAATTTTACCGCCCATCTCTGGGTCTAGATAAATGTAGCGAGAGTTACAATCTGTCGTCATTGCTAATCCTTTTTCTGTACCGCGTACACGTACAACTGCAGCATCTGAACCTGGCGTAACAACTGTGCTTGTGCGAACTTGGTAATCGTATTGATCGTATACCCACTCTTTACTTGCAATTGTTGGTTGCTGTAATAAAGCGAATAACGTTTCTTTATAATTTTCTACTTTTGGCGTTTCCATTTTCATTGCTTGGAATTCAGCAAAGTATGCTGCTTCTTTTGATGGCTTATGATAAATTGGTGCTTCTTCTGCTAAAGCATCTGCTGGAACTTCAGCTACCTTTTCACCTTTATGGAATAAACGAAGCATTTTATCTTCTGTTACTTTCCCCATCGTAACCGCTGCAAGACCATACTTCTCAAATAAATCTACTATTTCTTGTTCTCTACCTTTTTTCACGACAATTAACATACGCTCTTGTGATTCAGATAGCATCATTTCATATGGTGTCATTCCTGTTTCACGCTGTGGTACATCATCTAAGTACATTTCAATACCCATTCCTGCTTTACTTGCCATTTCTGCAGAAGATGATGTTAAACCAGCCGCACCCATATCTTGAATTCCAACAAGTGCATCGGATTGAATTAATTCTAAACACGCTTCAATAAGAAGTTTTTCCATAAATGGATCCCCTACTTGAACCGCTGGACGTTTCGCTTCTGAGCTTTCAGATAGTTCTTCCGACGCGAATGTTGCACCGTGAATACCGTCACGACCAGTTGATGCTCCTACGTACATTACTGTGTTACCAGCACCGTGCGCTTGCCCTTTTTTAATGTCTTCGTGGTTAATCAAACCTACGCACATTGCATTTACAAGTGGATTTCCTTCATAACATGGATCAAATTGTACTTCGCCGCCAACAGTCGGAATACCGATGCAGTTACCGTATCCTGCAATTCCTGCTACTACTTCTTCGAATAAATATTTCACACGTGGTGACTGTAATTCACCGAAACGAAGTGAGTTTAATAGAGCTACCGGACGTGCTCCCATAGAGAATACGTCACGAATAATACCACCAACACCTGTTGCAGCTCCTTGATATGGTTCAATAGCTGAAGGATGGTTATGACTTTCCATTTTAAATACAACTGCTTGATTATCACCGATATCTACAATTCCAGCACCTTCTCCAGGTCCTTGCAGAACGCGCTCACCTGTCGTTGGAAACTTACGAAGAACTGGTTTCGAATTTTTATAACTACAATGTTCAGACCACATTACAGAGAATAACCCTGTTTCTGTATAATTTGGCAGACGACCTAAAATCTTTTCAACCATGGCAAACTCTTCGTCTGTTAGCCCCATTTCCGCATATATACGCTCTTCTTTAATTTGTGTTGGATTTGGTTCAAGCATTAACGACATATGTTTCCCTCCACTGTTTTAAGATAGATTGAAAGACTTTTAACCCTTCAGCACCACCAAGTAATTCATCTACAGCACGCTCTGGGTGTGGCATCATACCAAGTACATTTCCTTTTTCATTTACAATACCAGCAATATCTGAAACGCTACCGTTAGGGTTTTCTACGTAACGGAATGCGATTTGATTGTTCTCTTCTAATTGTTTAAGAGTCGCTTCGTCACAATAGTAATTCCCCTCACCATGCGCGATTGGAATATTAATTACTTCATCTTTTCCATATTGTGATGTAAACATCGTTTCATTATTTTCAACTCGCAACTGAACAGTGCGACACATAAATTTTAAGTTTTCGTTTCTCATTAACGCTCCTGGTAGTAATCCTGATTCAACAAGAATCTGGAATCCATTACATACACCTAAAATCGGCTTTCCTTGCTCAGCAGCTTTTTGCACTGCTTTCATTGCATTAGCAAAGCGAGAGATAGCACCGCAGCGTAAGTAGTCACCATAAGAAAATCCGCCTGGTAGTAGAATTGCATCATATTCATCTAAATTCTCTGTATCGTGCCAAACGTAATCTACTTCTTCGCCAAGCTCATCTTTAATTGCATGGAACATATCGACATCACAGTTCGAACCCGGAAATACTATTACGGCAAATTTCACTGTGCGACAACCTCCTCAACTTCATAACGGAAGTCTTCCATTACAACGTTCGCTAATAGTTTTTCACACATTTCCTTTACCTTGCTATCTAAATCAGATACAGATTTATCAATTGTTAGTTCCATGTACTTTCCGATTCGAACATCTTGTACTTCTGTGAATGAAAGACTATGAAGTGCTCCTTTTACTGCTGTTCCTTGTGGATCTAATACGCTTTCTCTTAATGTTACATATACCTTAACTTTATACATGTGAAATTCCCCCTAAACGTTTTAAAATCTCTTCATAAGCATCTGTTAAATTTCCAAGATCGCGACGGAATACGTCTTTATCAAACTTTTCATTGCTCGTTTCATCCCATAAACGGCAAGTATCCGGTGAAATTTCATCCGCTAAAATGATTTCTCCTTCTTCCGTTACACCAAACTCTAATTTGAAATCTACTAATCTTACACGACAGCTTGCGAAATGATCAATCAACACTTGATTGATTTGTAGAGCCATATCTCGTAATACACTTACTTGCTCTGGTGATGCAACGTTTAATACACGAATATGATCTTCCGTTACAAGCGGATCTCCTAAATCATCATCTTTGAAGTAAAATTCTACGATTGGTTCTGCAAGTACAGTTCCCTCTTCCATTCCTAATCGTTTTGAAAGACTTCCTGCAATTACATTTCTTGTGACAACTTCTAAAGGAATAATACTCACTTTTTTAACAAGTTGTTCTGTTTCAGATAACTTCTCAACAAAATGTGTTTTAATTCCCACTTCTTGTAACTTTCTGAACAATAAAGTTGTAATTTCATTGTTCAAACGACCTTTTCCTATAATCGTCTCTTTTTTCTCCCCATTGAAAGCAGTCGCACTATCTTTGTACTCTACCCAAACCATATCTGCTGATTCTGTACGATAAATTCTTTTTGCCTTACCTTCATACAGCAATTCTAGCTTTTGCATTTCGCAAGCCCCCTGTAGTTTGAAAAATGTGAATAATGTTTTTATAAAAAATGGCACAGAATGACTCTATTCTGTGCCATATGAAATTTTACGCTTCGTTTAATCCAAGGCGTTCAAAGATTGTATCAACGTGTTGCATATGATGCTCATAGTTGAAGCATTCATTAATTTCTTCTTGTGTTAACTTGCTTGTAATACGCTCATCAGCTTCTACAAGCTCTTTAAATTGTACTTGTGTTTCCCAAGCTTCCATCGCTTTAGGCTGTACGATATCATAAGCTTCTTCACGTACCATACCTTTGTCGATTAGTGTAAGCATTACGCGCTGAGAATAAATTAAGCCGTATGTTCTTGTCATATTGCGTTTCATATTCTCTGGGTATACAGTTAAGTTTTTAACGATATTACCAAAGCGATTTAACATGTAATTTAATGCGATTGTAGCATCTGGTAAAATTACACGTTCTGCCGAAGAGTGAGAAATGTCACGCTCATGCCATAATGGAACATTTTCGTAAGCTGTCATCATATAACCGCGGATAACACGAGCTAAACCAGTCATATTTTCAGAACCAATTGGATTACGTTTATGTGGCATTGCAGAAGAACCTTTTTGACCTTTTGCGAAAGCTTCTTCAACTTCACGTGTTTCACTCTTTTGTAAACCACGAATCTCAACTGCCATCTTTTCGATAGATGTTGCAATTAGTGCAAGTGTTGACATGTAGTGTGCGTGACGATCACGTTGCAATGTTTGTGTTGAAATTGGTGCTGCTTCTAATCCTAAGTTTTCACAAACATATTTTTCTACGAATGGATCGATATTTGCATATGTACCAACCGCACCAGATAGTTTACCAACACGAACTGTATCAGCAGCTTGTTTGAAACGCTCTACGTTACGTTTCATTTCTTCATACCAAAGACCAAGTTTTAAACCAAATGTTGTTGGTTCTGCATGAACACCATGTGTTCTTCCCATCATGATTGTGTATTTATGCTCTTTCGCTTTGTTAGCTAAAATGCTTACAAAGTTCTCTAAGTCTTTTAATATAATTTCATTCGCTTGTTTTAAGATGTAAGATAATGCTGTATCTACTACGTCTGTAGATGTTAAACCGTAATGAACCCATTTACGTTCCTCACCTAATGCTGGCGTTTCTGATACAGCACGAGTGAATGCAACTACGTCATGACGTGTTTCTTTTTCAATTTCATAAATACGATCAATATCAAATGATGCATGCTCACGAATTTTCTTAACATCTTCTTTTGGAATATCGCCAAGCTCAGCCCATGCTTCACAAGCTAAAATCTCAACTTCTAACCATGCTTTAAATTTGTTCTCTTCCGTCCAAATTGCACCCATTTCTGGGCGTGTATAACGACTAATCATCTTTTTCCCTCCAACAGTTGTTCTTGATGGTCCCAAATATGCAAACTCTTCGCTTTTTCTAGAGCGACTTCAATATTATCATTTAAAATATTAACATGCCCCATTTTTCGCTGTGCTTTTGCTTCTTCTTTTCCATACAAGTGTAAATAGCACCCGGTTAATCTATTCACTTGTCTTAGGACCCCTTCTATATGTTCGCCTAAAATGTTTACCATGACAACTGGTTTTAACAAATTTGTTTCTCCTAGAGGTAAATTACAGATTGCTCGAATATGTTGACCAAATTGACTCGTCTCACATGCATCCTGTGTATAGTGTCCTGAATTGTGAGGTCTTGGCGCTAATTCATTAATATAAATCTCACCATTATCTGTAGCAAACATCTCTACAGCTAGTGTTCCCACAAGTTCTAATTCATCCGCAAGTACCTTTGCATAAGCAATTGCTTTTTGAGAAAGCTCTTCTGTAATGCGAGCTGGAACGATAGATTCATGTAAAATGTTATTTACATGAATATTTTCTGCTACTGGAAACACTTTTGTTTCACCACTTACACTACGAATCACAATAACTGATACTTCTTTTTCAAAAGGCACCCATTTCTCTAAAATACATTCTGCTTTATCCACAAGATTTCTTGCTGTCTCAACATCAGCTTCACTTCTTAAAACAACTTGTCCTTTCCCATCATATCCACCTGTCGTCGTTTTTAAGACGGAAGAGAATGATAACTCAGCAATTGCTTCTGTAAGCTGATCTTGATTTTGAACTAATCTATACGTTGCTACTGGTAACCCAGCCTTCTCAATCGCATTCTTTTCTGTAAAACGATTTTGCGTTGTATTTAACAACTGACTACCTTGTGGTAAGTACGCATGTTTTTCAAGCCATTGTAAACATCTATAATCAATATTCTCAAATTCATATGTGACAACATCACTTATCTCTGCTAAATGCTGAATTGCTTTTAAATCATCATATGGTGCAACAATTTCAATATCAGCAACTTGTGCACATGGTGAATGCTTTGTAGGATCTAAAACAGCAATTTTATATCCCATTTCCTTAGCTGCCAATGCCATCATTCTTCCTAGCTGGCCGCCTCCAATAATACCGATTGTTTTTCCAGGTAAAATGATTCTCGTCATACTAGCTCACTACCTTCACGCACATCTTTTTCAATCGCTTCTCGTCTCAATTCTAATGCATCATGTATATCATCATGGAATGATCCAAGTATTTGTGCGGCAAGTAATCCAGCATTCGTTGAACCAGCTTTACCAATTGCAACAGTTGCAACTGGAACACCTCCTGGCATTTGGACGATGGATAATAATGAATCTAAGCCGTTTAATGCTTTTGATTGAACTGGAACTCCAATTACAGGAAGATTTGTCTTCGCTGCAACCATTCCTGGTAAATGTGCTGCTCCACCAGCTCCAGCAATAATAACTTTCAATCCACGTTCACGAGCCGTCTCTGCATATTCAAACATATAATCCGGAGTCCGATGAGCGGATACAACTTTTTTCTCATACGGTATATTTAATTCATCTAAAATGTCACAAGCATATTTCATTGTTTCCCAGTCTGACGTGCTTCCCATTATGACTCCAACTAGTGATTTCATATTAGAATCCCCCCGATTCAAATAAAAAAAGCCTGAAATAGAACAGTTTCTCTTTTACTATGAGAGAAAGCGCTCTACTCAGGCATACGTATCCCTTGTGAATAGAAAAATACCGAGTGACTTTCCCTCATAGTCTAACGAATAACGGTCGTTAGGTAGAGACTTGCAGGCCATATCCCCGCGATTATATGAGGTCTTATATTATTGTTTCTATGGCTATATTAACAATATTTCATAAACAATGTCAATAAATAATCGAATGTTTTTTTATTAGTAGTCAATAACGTTCGTGTTTTAGTTATATTCAAAAGAAGAATTGCAACTATATGCAAGAAGAAAAGGGAATTAGAATATATATTTCTAGACATCTATTTTACGTATAATCGTTTAAATGGCACTTCAGTATGTTTTAAATCAAAATATATATACTCTTGTATTATTATAACGATTTAATTTCTAAGGAGGATAACTGTTAAAGAAAGAACTATGCTATCATCCTATTTATTTTTCTCTATTGCAGTAATTTCTGTAATTATTAAATACTTATTTATAGCATCTCATTATTTAAAATATATACTTATGATAGAAATAATGTGTCCTATTTTAAGTATTACTTTAGTGGCATTAGGAAAATCAGGAACACTAAAAGTTATTGCTATTATTTTAAACAGTCTCTATTTCATTCTTTTTTCGTCTTTAGCTTTATTAAATTTATGGATTATAACATTCGGTAAATAGAAATAAACACAAAAAAACCTAAGTCAAAATGACTTAGGTTCTTGCTTGGCGACGTCCTACTCTCACAGGGACAAGGTCCCAACTACCATCGGCGCTAGAGAGCTTAACTTCCGTGTTCGGTATGGGAACGGGTGTGACCTCTCTGCCATCATCACCAAACTATGAAGGCATATTCCTTCAAAACTAGATAACATTGCTACATATTATATGGTTAAGTCCTCGATCTATTAGTATTCGTCAGCTCCACATGTCACCATGCTTCCACCTCGAACCTATCAACCTGATCATCTTTCAGGGATCTTACTAGCTTACGCTATGGGAAATCTCATCTTGAGGGGGGCTTCATGCTTAGATGCTTTCAGCACTTATCCCTTCCGCACATAGCTACCCAGCTATGCCCTTGGCAGAACAACTGGTACACCAGCGGTGCGTCCATCCCGGTCCTCTCGTACTAAGGACAGCTCCTCTCAAATTTCCTACGCCCACGACGGATAGGGACCGAACTGTCTCACGACGTTCTGAACCCAGCTCGCGTACCGCTTTAATGGGCGAACAGCCCAACCCTTGGGACCGACTACAGCCCCAGGATGCGATGAGCCGACATCGAGGTGCCAAACCTCCCCGTCGATGTGGACTCTTGGGGGAGATAAGCCTGTTATCCCCGGGGTAGCTTTTATCCGTTGAGCGATGGCCCTTCCATGCGGAACCACCGGATCACTAAGCCCGACTTTCGTCCCTGCTCGACTTGTAGGTCTCGCAGTCAAGCTCCCTTATGCCTTTGCACTCTACGAATGATTTCCAACCATTCTGAGGGAACCTTTGGGCGCCTCCGTTACACTTTAGGAGGCGACCGCCCCAGTCAAACTGCCCACCTGACACTGTCTCCCGGGTCGATAAGACCCGTAGGTTAGAATTTCAATACAGTCAGGGCGGTATCCCACCAGCGCCTCCACCGAAGCTAGCGCTCCGGTTTCAATGGCTCCCGCCTATCCTGTACAAACTGTACCAAAATTCAATATCAGGCTACAGTAAAGCTCCACGGGGTCTTTCCGTCCTGTCGCGGGTAACCTGCATCTTCACAGGTACTATAATTTCACCGAGTCTCTGGTTGAGACAGTGCCCAAATCGTTACACCTTTCGTGCGGGTCGGAACTTACCCGACAAGGAATTTCGCTA
>NZ_CP049978.1:300000-302500 GCF_001816185.2 Bacillus sp. RZ2MS9 | reverse complement strand
AATGGTAATGCATTTAAATATAATCCGCTTACTGATGCTGAAACTCTCTCTAGCGCTTTATTCCAAAACCAATATGCTAAAATTGTTGCTCCAATAACAAGGTATATTACACTAAGTCCCGTTTTCCAAGTTTCAACCTTTGGGAGACCGTAATAAAAAATTTCTACCAGTGCAAACGGTAAGAGAATAACAGCTCCAATAATTAAAGTTAATGTTGTAAAAACCTCGTTTGATAAATACTGTTCTTGTTTTGGCCGTTTTAGCAAAACTGTGTAGAAAGCAAATAGAAAAGTACTTAATAATATCAGTATATCTCCTATTAAAGACACTTCTTGATTAGCACTTTTAGATGGAATCGTAATAAAGAGTACTCCTATAGCACCCAATATAATTCCTATCCAATAATTCAATCGAATTTTCTCTTTCAAAAAGAGTGCTGAAAAAAGAATTGTAACTAATGGTAATGCAGCATCTATAATACTCACATGTAATCCACTGGTTAAAGAAATACCGTAGGATGTAAACATAAAATAACCAGCTACACCGGTAAAAGCTAACAAACTCATTCTTTTCCATGGAACTTTTTTATGTACAACTGATTTTTGTAGTTGCTTAAATGAGAATAGCATACAAATTCCACCTGCAAAGAAAAGACGAATAAACAACAAAGTAAACGGCTGAATAGATTCTAACGCCCATTTTGTTGGCGCAATGGCTGTGCCCCATAATATAACAGCCACTAATAACATGCATATTTCTTTCATAATCCCCCACACCCATCAAAAATATATGTTAACTACCTTAATTATAGATTTTTTCTAATGTAAAATCCTTTAAAAACACAAAAGGTTATGTTAAAAGAGCTAGATTGCTACTTTTCATATAACCTTTTTATATAAGATCACAAACATTCTTGTTACATCTGGACTATATTCTTATAAAGGTAATTCTTACCTTTAAATTTAAAATAATAAAAATAAACACAAAAAAACCTAAGTCAAAATGACTTAGGTTCTTGCTTGGCGACGTCCTACTCTCACAGGGACAAGGTCCCAACTACCATCGGCGCTAGAGAGCTTAACTTCCGTGTTCGGTATGGGAACGGGTGTGACCTCTCTGCCATCATCACCAAACTATGAAGGCATATTCCTTCAAAACTAGATAACATTGCTACATATTATATGGTTAAGTCCTCGATCTATTAGTATTCGTCAGCTCCACATGTCACCATGCTTCCACCTCGAACCTATCAACCTGATCATCTTTCAGGGATCTTACTAGCTTACGCTATGGGAAATCTCATCTTGAGGGGGGCTTCATGCTTAGATGCTTTCAGCACTTATCCCTTCCGCACATAGCTACCCAGCTATGCCCTTGGCAGAACAACTGGTACACCAGCGGTGCGTCCATCCCGGTCCTCTCGTACTAAGGACAGCTCCTCTCAAATTTCCTACGCCCACGACGGATAGGGACCGAACTGTCTCACGACGTTCTGAACCCAGCTCGCGTACCGCTTTAATGGGCGAACAGCCCAACCCTTGGGACCGACTACAGCCCCAGGATGCGATGAGCCGACATCGAGGTGCCAAACCTCCCCGTCGATGTGGACTCTTGGGGGAGATAAGCCTGTTATCCCCGGGGTAGCTTTTATCCGTTGAGCGATGGCCCTTCCATGCGGAACCACCGGATCACTAAGCCCGACTTTCGTCCCTGCTCGACTTGTAGGTCTCGCAGTCAAGCTCCCTTATGCCTTTGCACTCTACGAATGATTTCCAACCATTCTGAGGGAACCTTTGGGCGCCTCCGTTACACTTTAGGAGGCGACCGCCCCAGTCAAACTGCCCACCTGACACTGTCTCCCGGGTCGATAAGACCCGTAGGTTAGAATTTCAATACAGTCAGGGCGGTATCCCACCAGCGCCTCCACCGAAGCTAGCGCTCCGGTTTCAATGGCTCCCGCCTATCCTGTACAAACTGTACCAAAATTCAATATCAGGCTACAGTAAAGCTCCACGGGGTCTTTCCGTCCTGTCGCGGGTAACCTGCATCTTCACAGGTACTATAATTTCACCGAGTCTCTGGTTGAGACAGTGCCCAAATCGTTACACCTTTCGTGCGGGTCGGAACTTACCCGACAAGGAATTTCGCTACCTTAGGACCGTTATAGTTACGGCCGCCGTTTACTGGGGCTTCAGTTCAGAGCTTCGCTTACGCTAACCCCTCTCCTTAACCTTCCAGCACCGGGCAGGTGTCACCCCCTATACTTCGCCTTACGGCTTCGCAGAGAGCTGTGTTTTTGCTAAACAGTCGCTTGGGCCTATTCACTGCGGCTTTCCGTTAAGAAAGCACCCCTTCTCCCGAAGTTACGGGGTCATTTTGCCGAGTTCCTTAACCAGAGTTCTCTCGCACACCTTAGGATTCTCTCCTCGCCTACCTGTGTCGGTTTGCGGTACAGGCACCTTTTATCTCGCTAGAAGCTTTTCTTGGCAGCGGGGAATCA
>NZ_CP049978.1:287500-295000 GCF_001816185.2 Bacillus sp. RZ2MS9 | reverse complement strand
AACCTACCCTCTTTACGAACTAATTTTCTTAGACGATGCCTCCACTGATCATAGCGTATCAACTTTTAAAAAGCTGCTTTCAAAAGAAAATAAGACCCACCTGAAGGTTCAACAGATTATTAATGATAAAAACTCTGGTTCTGTATTTAAACAATGGATAAAAGGAGTCTCTGCAGCAACTGGTGATTATATTTGGATCGCAGAGGCCGATGACTTATGCGATAAGACATTTTTACAAGAGGTGATACAGGGGTTTTATATAAATAACAATATTACCTTAAGTTACACACAATCAAAACAAATAGATGAACAAGGAAATGTATTGGCTAATCATTATTTAAATTACACAAATGATATCGATAAAGAAAAATGGAAAGCCCCCTATTTTCGAAAAGGCGTCGAAGAAATACAAGATACGTTACTTATCAAAAACACTATACCTAATGTTTCAAGTGTAGTTTTTAAAAATATAGATATGAAGAAAACGGAAAAACAGTTAGAGAAGTTCAAAATAGCTGGCGACTGGTTCTTCTATGTTTCTCTTCTTACAGAGGGAGATATTTACTTCAATCCAGCCCCCTTAAACTATCATAGACGACATTTAAATAGCGTAACGAGAACAGAAGATTCATACTCCCATTACAATGAAGTTGTGCAAATGCAAAATTTCATTAAAGAAAAATTTACTATCGACGACATTTCTAAAATGAAAATGTATACATATAGAAAGTATCTTAAAACATACTTAAAAATTTAAACGTGTGCTTTCTATGCCATCAATATCTCTTGTAAGGCGCTACTATTATTTAAGGGGGAATACTCTTTGAAAGACTTTATAGAGGAACATAAAGATTTAATTTCTCAAATCGCACACAGCTATAATGTAAATGCAAGTATCCATCCTGAGGATCATATCTTTCAGTTCATTGTCACTAATCCCGTCTTCCCATCAAAAAAAGAAGCGATAGATTATTACTTTAAAGATGGGCAAAACTCAGCACAAATACTCTTAAACTTAATTACTTCCCTTTATCCTCCTACAGTCAATCCAATTAAATTGTTAGAATTTGCATCCGGATACGGCTGCGTAACACGTCATTTATTAAATCTACAAGCGAATTTGAGTATAACCGCTTGCGATATACACGAAGAGGCTATTTCCTTTATTGAAAACAAATTAAATAATTCTTCTATATTATCTCATCCTGAGCCTGAACAGTTAAAATTGGACTCCTCTACGTACGATATCGTTTTTTGTCTATCCTTTTTCTCTCATATGCCTGATACAACTTGGTTTCGTTGGCTGCAAACATTGTATAACGCTGTTTCACCTGGTGGTTTATTCATTTTCACAACCCATGGCTATCAAAGCAAAAAATACTTCGGGTTTCCAAATTTAAATGAAAAGGGCTATTGGTTTCTCTCTTCTAGTGAACAATTCGATTTAGATGTGAATCAATACGGACAAACGATAGTTAGTCCCTCTTACGTGTGTGACAAAATTAAATTATTACCCCATAACCCAATTATCAAAAAGTATACTGAAGGATTTTGGTGGGAACATCAAGACCTTTGGGTTATAGAAAAAGAAGTAAATTAATAACCCACGCTCTGCTTATATACAAGTAGAGTGTGGGTTATTATTTTTTACTATATAAGAACTCTTCAATCCATAGCTTATTTAATCTAATCCCATGTTTAAAATCTATTTTAGGTTCCCAATTCAATTCTTGTTTTACCTTATCAATATTTAAAATGATTTTTTGAACGTTCTCTTGTTTTTGTTTGTAACAGATAAAATCCACTTTTCTTTCTGTTATTTTCTCTAATTCTACTATAATTCGTTTTAAAGAAAGACCTTTGCCACTCCCTATGTTGTATACGCAAGATTTCAATTGATTTAATTGTGCTAGTTGTATAGTAATTTCAACTAAATCATCGATATAAATATAATCTCTAATAATTTCCTCCGGATTCCCATATATATGAATCCTTTCATTACTGAGATGCTGGTACAAAAAACAATTTATCGCCCCTACTTTTTTTAAGGGGTTTTGGTATTTTCCATACGGATTAGAATATCTACATACAACATAATCTATTCCATATTTTCTCTTATAAAAATACAAATAATTCTCCAGCGAAACTTTTGTTATTCCATACGGGGAAAGTGGTCTTAATGGATGTTTCTCATCAATAGGCAAATATTCAGGTTCACCATAAACTGTGCCTCCCGAAGAAGCCAATATAATTTTTTTAATACGAAAATCTTTAACACTTTCCATGAAATTAAGAAAAAATAGACTGCTATTAATATCACCGAAAACATCTTCAATTGAAGTTGCTACGTTAGACGTCGCAGCTAAATAAATAATAATATCTATATTCACTAAAGCCTTATATATATCCTCAACATTTTCTAAATCACCTTTAATAAATTCAACTTCACTTACAATATTTTGAGGAAAATTATTTATATGTCTGGAAAATACTTTTACATTTTGCCCCTGTTTCAATAAACCCAATGCGAGGTTGATACCAATGAAACTATTTCCACCTACTATTAAATAATTATTCTTCCTCATAATATCATCTCTCTAGTAATAAATTTTTCCTATTGTCAAACTTAAAAATATACACAAATAAACTGGATCATTTTGATTATTCATCCTCTTATCATTGTATGTTTGTTATAAAATTTCATTATCTTTATTTTCTATTTTCATTTTAGAATAGCTTCCTTATTCAGGTTGACTGCAAAAACACTCATAATATTTACTCATCCCCATGAATATATTTAATAAACAATCCTCACTTGTTTACCCCATAAAAAAGCTTCTACATACACAAAGTTCTCAAAAAAGGAGCGCTAAACTCATGAAAAATATAAATCAAGAACTTTTAAATCATGTAATCCTACATAAAGATCGAATTCCGCATTACCATAAAGACTTTCCCCTTATACTATTTTGGAGTCATAGAAGCGGATGCACCTCATTAGCTAATTGGTTCTTTTTTCAAATTGGATTATTTACTGAAGCAAAGAAATACAATGACTTTATTCATTACTATGAGTTCTGGGTGTATAAAAACAGTACAAATTACATTCAACAATTACAAAATAGTCTTCTAGAGGCTAAAAAAAATGTTTGTAAACTTGTACGAAATCCTTATACAAGAGCTGTCAGCTCATTTTTATTACTTGCTGACAATCCATATGCTAGCCCACAATGGGAAAGCATCCGTCATTATTTTTATAATGATAAATATAGTAATCAAGGAATATCATTTAAACAATTTTTATATTACGTTCAGGCATTCGGTTCCAATTCCCTATCATTAGATATACATTTTAGTCAACAATACGTCCCTGGTGAAGAAAACTTCATTCAATGCTATATTCCTTTAGAAGATTTTAATACACAAATCACTAAGATAGAACACATGTACGATTTAACAAAATCTAATTTAGCACTTCTTACAAATTCAGATCATCATCGCGCTCACAAGATGATTTATGCAGGAAGCTATGCAGAACTTAGCATTACAGATCCAGGCTTTCCCCGATTTCCAACATACGAAAGCTTTTATGATAAAGAAACTATGGACTTAGTTACAGAAATATACGCACAGGATTTTGAAATGTACCCATACACGAAAGGGATATTTTAAGTCTATACATTTTCCCACGAATAAAAGCTGATACATCGCATAGCATAAAGTGAAACTTTAATTCGAGTGGGAGTTAATTATTCTCTTTCCCTAATCGTAATTTTAAGAGATACCTAACTTTCACCCATTTCCTTTGATTTCGCTGATTGTTGACGTGTATCATACTTTCCATACATAGATTGCATTTATTAACATAGGAGGGATATCGTGTGGAAATCAATTTGAAACACAATAATGGGTACTGCGTTATTTGCGAAAAGAAAGCTACATTTATAGAGCATAATGATTGGCTTAGAGATCATTATTTATGTTCTACATGTAACTCTATACCAAGGCAGCGAGCTTTAATCCATGCTTTACATACATTTTTTCCAAAATGGTGTTCCTATAATATTCACGAATCCTCTCCTGGAGGAATTACGACTCAGCTACTATTAAAAAACTGTAAAAACTATACTTATTCTCAATACTTTAAAAATTATCCTCTTGGCCAATACTTTCAAGGTATTAGATGTGAGAACTTAGAAGACATGACTTTTGAAAATGAATCTTTTGATTTATTCATTACTCAAGACGTTTTTGAGCATGTAATGACGCCAAACAAAGCCTTTAAAGAAATAGAACGAGTATTAAAACCTGGCGGTGCTCATGTATTTACTGTCCCTTGGTATCATACACTCACAAAAACTGTGCAAAGAGCAAGAATGAATAAAGAGGTGATTGAATATATTGAAGAGCCCATTTATCATGGAAACCCTATTGATGAGAATGGATCTTTAGTAACGTTCGATTGGGGGCAGGATATGATTGAATATATTTATACACATGCAAACATGTATACAATTGTTTATTTACAAAAGGATAGATCACTAGGGCTAGATGCTGAATTTTTACATGTTTTTATTAGTAAAAAATGTGTAAAAAATTTCTAAATACTATATAATTCAGTGATTTAATAAATCACTAGTAACTTCCCACTACTTGAACTACGAATAACATAAGGGGGATATAACTTGAAAATAATCGCTTTTTACTTACCACAATTCCATCAAATTAAAGAAAATGATCGATGGTGGGGGAAAGGATTTACTGAATGGACAAATACTAAAAGTGCACGACCTTTATTTTCAGGACATTATCAACCTAGGGAACCTTATCAAGATTTTTATTACGACTTAACTACCCCCTCCGTAAGAAAGTGGCAAGCAAAAATCGCTAAAGCATACGGTATATATGGTTTTTGTTATTATCATTACTGGTTTAAGGGAAAAAGACTATTAGAAACACCCTTTAATGAGGTACTAAAGATGAAAGAACCTGACTTCCCTTTTTGTCTTTCTTGGGCAAATGAACCATGGACAAAATCTTGGGATGGTCTCGATAAACATATATTAATGCCTCAAGACTACGGAGATATATCTGATTGGAAGGAACACTTTGATTATTTATTACAGGCTTTCCAAGATGAGAGATATATTTATATAGATGATAAACCTCTATTCATTATTTATCGTCCAGGACATATTCCTGATTGTGAAAAAATGCTTAATTACTGGAATGCATTAGCGCGAGAAAATGGTTTAAAAGGTATATACTTTGCTGAAACATTAAACAGTTTTCCACTACCTAATATAAATGGATTCGATGCTAGCATTCAGTTTGAACCTTTCTATACAATTGCCCATGATAGCTCTTCAGACATAAATAAGGTAATATATGATTCTGATATGCAATTAAACGTTTGGGACTACGATAAAGTATGGATGTATATATTACAACGATCGCTCCCAAAGAAAAAAACATTTCCTGGTGCTTTTGTTGATTGGGATAATACTGCACGACGTAAAAACGCGAATAGCAGCATCTTTGTAGGTTCTACCCCTGAAAAGTTCACCATATATTTAAGCAAGCAAATTCATCGGACTTACTCTTTTTATAACAGCGAGTTTTTATTTATTAACGCATGGAACGAGTGGGCGGAAGGAACTTACTTAGAGCCAGATAAAAAATATGGATTTTCTTATTTAGAAGGGGTTAAAAATGCAATTGATAGAGGTATGAAAGCATACAAAAAAGACGAGTCATTCTGACTCGTCTTAAAGTTGCTTGGCGACGTCCTACTCTCACAGGGACAAGGTCCCAACTACCATCGGCGCTAGAGAGCTTAACTTCCGTGTTCGGTATGGGAACGGGTGTGACCTCTCTGCCATCATCACCAAACTATTGAAGGCATATTCCTTCAAAACTAGATAACATTTGCTACATATTATATGGTTAAGTCCTCGATCTATTAGTATTCGTCAGCTCCACATGTCACCATGCTTCCACCTCGAACCTATCAACCTGATCATCTTTCAGGGATCTTACTAGCTTACGCTATGGGAAATCTCATCTTGAGGGGGGCTTCATGCTTAGATGCTTTCAGCACTTATCCCTTCCGCACATAGCTACCCAGCTATGCCCTTGGCAGAACAACTGGTACACCAGCGGTGCGTCCATCCCGGTCCTCTCGTACTAAGGACAGCTCCTCTCAAATTTCCTACGCCCACGACGGATAGGGACCGAACTGTCTCACGACGTTCTGAACCCAGCTCGCGTACCGCTTTAATGGGCGAACAGCCCAACCCTTGGGACCGACTACAGCCCCAGGATGCGATGAGCCGACATCGAGGTGCCAAACCTCCCCGTCGATGTGGACTCTTGGGGGAGATAAGCCTGTTATCCCCGGGGTAGCTTTTATCCGTTGAGCGATGGCCCTTCCATGCGGAACCACCGGATCACTAAGCCCGACTTTCGTCCCTGCTCGACTTGTAGGTCTCGCAGTCAAGCTCCCTTATGCCTTTGCACTCTACGAATGATTTCCAACCATTCTGAGGGAACCTTTGGGCGCCTCCGTTACACTTTAGGAGGCGACCGCCCCAGTCAAACTGCCCACCTGACACTGTCTCCCGGGTCGATAAGACCCGTAGGTTAGAATTTCAATACAGTCAGGGCGGTATCCCACCAGCGCCTCCACCGAAGCTAGCGCTCCGGTTTCAATGGCTCCCGCCTATCCTGTACAAACTGTACCAAAATTCAATATCAGGCTACAGTAAAGCTCCACGGGGTCTTTCCGTCCTGTCGCGGGTAACCTGCATCTTCACAGGTACTATAATTTCACCGAGTCTCTGGTTGAGACAGTGCCCAAATCGTTACACCTTTCGTGCGGGTCGGAACTTACCCGACAAGGAATTTCGCTACCTTAGGACCGTTATAGTTACGGCCGCCGTTTACTGGGGCTTCAGTTCAGAGCTTCGCTTACGCTAACCCCTCTCCTTAACCTTCCAGCACCGGGCAGGTGTCACCCCCTATACTTCGCCTTACGGCTTCGCAGAGAGCTGTGTTTTTGCTAAACAGTCGCTTGGGCCTATTCACTGCGGCTTTCCGTTAAGAAAGCACCCCTTCTCCCGAAGTTACGGGGTCATTTTGCCGAGTTCCTTAACCAGAGTTCTCTCGCACACCTTAGGATTCTCTCCTCGCCTACCTGTGTCGGTTTGCGGTACAGGCACCTTTTATCTCGCTAGAAGCTTTTCTTGGCAGCGGGGAATCAAAGACTTCGCTCCATAAGGAGCTTCCCCATCACAGCTCAGCCTTTATGATAAGCGGATTTGCCTACTTATCAGCCTAACTGCTTGGACGTGCACAACCAATCGCACGCTTCTTCTATCCTTCTGCGTCCCTCCATTGCTCAAACGATAAAGAGGTGGTACAGGAATATCAACCTGTTGTCCATCGCCTACGCCTGTCGGCCTCGGCTTAGGTCCTGACTAACCCTGAGCGGACGAGCCT
>NZ_CP049978.1:277500-282500 GCF_001816185.2 Bacillus sp. RZ2MS9 | reverse complement strand
AAGCTGATGCAGAATACAAACTTCATATTTGGGATCAAGGCCCTGGTATTCCAAAACATGATTTACAAAACATATTTGAGCGAATGTACCGAAGCGAACAATCAAGAAACTCTTCATTTGGTGGTAGCGGTCTCGGACTCTCTATTTCTAAAGCACTCGTTGAAAAAAATGGTGGGCATATATGGGTTGAAAGTACTCCATGGAAACGAACTACTTTTGGCTTTTCTATTCCAAAACACAATACTTTTAAGAAATAGTTAAGAAATGATTAATATGCAGTTAAGCCTTCCTTTTTATGATGTAAGTAAGAACTTATAGAAAGCAGGTGTCTCCTATAAATACAATTATAAAAACGACTAACCTTACTAAAGTATATGGCAATCAAAAATCAGTAGATAATTTAAATATTAATGTTCAACAAGGAGAGATTTATGGCTTCATAGGCCGCAACGGTGCTGGTAAAACAACAACCATTCGTATGCTGCTTAGTCTTATAAAACCTACAAGTGGAACGATTGAAATATTCGGAGAGAACTTATTCCAAAATCAAAAAGATATTTTAAGCAGAATTGGTTCTATAGTTGAAGTTCCAGGATTTTATGAAAACTTAACTGCAAAAGAAAACCTACTAATTAATGCAAAGATAATTGGGGTTCACAAAAAGAATGCTATCGAAGAAGCATTAGAAATAGTAGGCTTGCAGCATGAGACAAAAAAGTTAGTAGGAAAGTATTCTTTAGGAATGAAGCAACGCTTAGGAATTGCACGCGCTCTTCTCCATTATCCTGAGCTACTCATATTAGATGAACCAACTAACGGACTAGACCCTATTGGTATTAAAGAAATGCGAAAACTTATTCATTCTTTAGCTCAAGAAAGAAATATAACAATACTCATTTCTAGTCACATATTAGCCGAGATAGAACAGTTGGTCGATCGTATCGGAATTATTCATGAAGGAAAGTTACTAGAAGAAGTTTCTCTTGATACGCTGCGCAAAGCAAACCGTAAGTACATAGAGTTTCAAGTGAATAATGACGATAAAGCTGTGATGTTATTAGAAAATCATCTTCAAATTTTTGATTATGAAGTACATGATGAAGGAAATATTCGTATTTACTCTCATTTTGGACAACAAGGATACATAAACGGAACATTTGTTCTTAACGGTATTGAAGTATTAAAAATGATGATAAGCGAAGATAGACTAGAAGATTATTTCACCAAACTAGTTGGAGGTGGAACAATTGGTTAATCTACTCTATACAGAACTCTTAAAACTAAAACGCTCTAATATGTTTTTAATTAGCATTATTGGTGCTGGTGTCGCACCTTTCTTAGTTGTAGTAGCCTCTTATATACATATAAAAACAAAACAGCCTACTCCAACTATTTGGTTCCATCAATTATTCACTGACGTTAACTTGTATACTACTTTAGTTATAGGATTCCCCTTATATGGAGTAGTGGTTGCATATTTGCTTACCCGCGAATATGCAGAAGATACACTGAAAAATTTACTAAATATCCCCGTGTCGCGCATTAGCTTTATTATAAGTAAATTCATCATTCTCTTTCTTTGGATTATGATGCTAACTTTAGTCGCTTGGGCACTTACTTTAATATTAGGGCTATTGGGGAACTTCCCTGGCTTTAACATTTCTTTACTTTTAGGTTCTTTCCTAGAATTTTTAATATGTGGTGGACTTCTCTTTCTATTGTCTTCACCTATTGTGCTACTAACTCTTGTAATGAAGAGCTATGTACCGCCCATTATATTAACAGTCATTATTACAATGACTAATCTTATGCTCGTAAACTCCAAGCATAAAGATTTATTTCCGTGGACCGCTACTCTAGATATCGCAAATAACGAATTACAACCGACATATCCATCAGAGTATTCTTATATCATCATTGCAGTAACGACAATTTCCGGATTTATTGCAACACTATTCTATTTTAAAAAAGTAGACATTCATTAATTTGTAGGAGTGAAACTATGAGCGATATCATTATTGCCTTCATACTCGGTATTGTAGAAGGATTAGCTGAATTTTTACCTATATCCTCTACTGGCCATCTTATATTAGTCGGGCATTTATTAGGCTTTGAGGGAGAAAGAGCGAAAACGTTTGAAATTGTTATTCAGCTAGGCGCAATTTTAGCCATTGCAATTTTATATCATAAACGTCTCGTTTCTTTATGTAATATTAAGCCTCTTCTACAGAAAGAAAAAAAATTCAACGCGTTCCATGTATTTCTTGGCGTATTTCCGGCAGTGGTTGCTGGTTTGCTACTACATGATATTATTAAAACATACTTATTCCAGCCATACACTGTTGTGATTGGACTTGTAGCAGGTGCAATTCTTATGCTCTTTGCAGAAGTAAAAAAGAAAGAGGCAGCAGCCTATTCACTGGACGATTTAACATACCGCCAAGCTTTAACAATCGGATTATTTCAGTGCTTAGCAGTATACCCTGGCTTCTCTAGAGCTGGCTCTACTATCTCTGGAGGTCTATTAGCAAAAGTAAATTATAAGACTGCATCTGAATTCTCTTTTCTAATAGCTCTTCCTGTAATGATTGGGGCTACAGGCTTAGACTTACTAAAAAGTTGGAAGTATTTAAGTGTCGATGACATCCCTATGTTTGCGGTAGGATTCATTACCTCTTTTATAGTAGCGATGCTAGCGGTAGTAACTTTTCTAAAGCTTTTAGAGAAGATAGGTTTAAAACCTTTTGCGTACTATCGTATTTTGTTGGCTATCTTATTTACGCTTTTCGTATTGCTATAGATTCATATAAGTCACATATTATTAAACTGATATTCAATTTAGAATATCAGTTTTTTCATCTATTTTAACTCTAGTATTACTCACTTCAATATGGCATAGTGATAATAAACTACCAGTCATAATCTGAACGTTCTTTAAGTAACTACATCCTTTATCATAAAATGCAATTGGAAAATTAAAGATTACATATATGTACAGAACATATTTACAAACTATATTCACTCCACATAGTATCTTTTTAATTTACAACACACCGCTACAACTTTTAAATGAGTACAAAGACATACTAAATAAGTAAGTAAATTTCCTAGGAATTATAAAGAGACTAAATATGAATTAGAGTGAGGTAACGATAAAAATGAATCAATTAGCACAGACATATTGGGATACTTATTGGGGAAACAACAAAAAACCAGAATCTGTTACAGCTTGGCAATTTGGGGATACCCCTAATTATCTTGCACAACTAGTAATTGACGGTATTAAAACCGCTACATGCTCCGGTCACATTTTTTATGAATTAGAACATGAATCACTACCGACTACTACTGATTATAGTATTATACTCAATAGTAATGATGAACCTGTAGCTATTATTAAGACAATAGAAGTAACTGTAACACCCATGAATGAAGTAAGCGAAGAATTCGCTATCGCTGAAGGCGAAGGAGATCGTACTTATAATTACTGGAGAGACACCCATGTTCGTTTTTTTACAAAGGAACTAAATGAGCTTGGTCTTAATTTCTCTGAAGATATGTTACTCGTCTGTGAGCGTTTTGAACTTGTTGATGTGAACAATAAAGTGAAATTTTAATAAACTGAGATTTACCAGCCATTCTTATTTTTATAAAACACAAAAAAGACGAGTCATTCTGACTCGTCTTAAAGTTGCTTGGCGACGTCCTACTCTCACAGGGACAAGGTCCCAACTACCATCGGCGCTAGAGAGCTTAACTTCCGTGTTCGGTATGGGAACGGGTGTGACCTCTCTGCCATCATCACCAAACTATGAAGGCATATTCCTTCAAAACTAGATAACATTGCTACATATTATATGGTTAAGTCCTCGATCTATTAGTATTCGTCAGCTCCACATGTCACCATGCTTCCACCTCGAACCTATCAACCTGATCATCTTTCAGGGATCTTACTAGCTTACGCTATGGGAAATCTCATCTTGAGGGGGGCTTCATGCTTAGATGCTTTCAGCACTTATCCCTTCCGCACATAGCTACCCAGCTATGCCCTTGGCAGAACAACTGGTACACCAGCGGTGCGTCCATCCCGGTCCTCTCGTACTAAGGACAGCTCCTCTCAAATTTCCTACGCCCACGACGGATAGGGACCGAACTGTCTCACGACGTTCTGAACCCAGCTCGCGTACCGCTTTAATGGGCGAACAGCCCAACCCTTGGGACCGACTACAGCCCCAGGATGCGATGAGCCGACATCGAGGTGCCAAACCTCCCCGTCGATGTGGACTCTTGGGGGAGATAAGCCTGTTATCCCCGGGGTAGCTTTTATCCGTTGAGCGATGGCCCTTCCATGCGGAACCACCGGATCACTAAGCCCGACTTTCGTCCCTGCTCGACTTGTAGGTCTCGCAGTCAAGCTCCCTTATGCCTTTGCACTCTACGAATGATTTCCAACCATTCTGAGGGAACCTTTGGGCGCCTCCGTTACACTTTAGGAGGCGACCGCCCCAGTCAAACTGCCCACCTGACACTGTCTCCCGGGTCGATAAGACCCGTAGGTTAGAATTTCAATACAGTCAGGGCGGTATCCCACCAGCGCCTCCACCGAAGCTAGCGCTCCGGTTTCAATGGCTCCCGCCTATCCTGTACAAACTGTACCAAAATTCAATATCAGGCTACAGTAAAGCTCCACGGGGTCTTTCCGTCCTGTCGCGGGTAACCTGCATCTTCACAGGTACTATAATTTCACCGAGTCTCTGGTTGAGACAGTGCCCAAATCGTTACACCTTTCGTGCGGGTCGGAACTTACCCGACAAGGAATTTCGCTACCTTAGGACCGTTATAGTTACGGCCGCCGTTTACTGGGGCTTCAGTTTAGAGCTTCGCTTACGCTAACCCCTCTCCTTAACCTTCCAGCACCGGGCAGGTGTCACCCCCTATACTTCGCCTTACGGCTTCGCAGAGAGCTGTGTTTTTGCTAAACAGTCGCTTGGGCCTATTCA
>NZ_CP049978.1:270000-272500 GCF_001816185.2 Bacillus sp. RZ2MS9 | reverse complement strand
CCGTATTTGCCGCATTCATAACAGGAAACTTCGGTAAGTGGAATAAATCTTTTAGTTGATAAGTAAATTCATCAATAACAGTTGAGTATCCACAATCTTCAATAATAACTTTAACATTAGAAGGTAAATCTTCTCCTGAAGTCATCATTACAGTTGCCCCGCCCATTGAAACACCAAATAGAGCTATTTCAGCATTAGGGTCTTTCTTTAAGATTTGTTGAATCCAAATTAACACATCTTTACGATCATGCCAGCCCATACCAACATAATCCCCTTCACTATTTCCGTGCCCACGAAGGTCTGGTGCTATGACATTATAGCCTTGTTCATAAAAGTTACGAACATATTTCGTCATTTCTGATGCTCTACCACTATATCCATGAACTACAATTGCCCATTTATGACTAGATGGTTCATTCATATATTCATAACCTTTTAAATTTAATTTATCGAAAGAACGTATAGTTAATGTGTTAGGTTTATACTTCGATACGAAGTTTGCATTCTTTTCTTCATTTGCAGCCAATACATCTCCCGACGCATTTACCGTTTCCACTAAATGAGGATTATCTTGCAAAAATTCCTTTTCTTGTTTCGCATTTAATGCATAGTTATAAAAATAATTTCCAACTAACATATACACGATTACTAGCAGGACTAAGACTACTATAGTAATTATACTTATCTTTTTCATATTATCTCCTTTTCTAACTTAAATCTTCTTATATTAAAGTACATCAAAAACAACTGTACTATTTTAACATACCAATGAATTCTATCTTTAAGAAATAAAATAGAAAATCTTAAATTACCTGTCAAAAATCACGAAAGAAATTGAATAAAACTTATATAGCTACGTACTCAAAAATCTTTTAAAAAATGAGCAGCACTTCAAAATATTTAGCTTTGAAAAGAAGTTATAAAACACAAAAAAGACGAGTCATTCTGACTCGTCTTAAAGTTGCTTGGCGACGTCCTACTCTCACAGGGACAAGGTCCCAACTACCATCGGCGCTAGAGAGCTTAACTTCCGTGTTCGGTATGGGAACGGGTGTGACCTCTCTGCCATCATCACCAAACTATTGAAGGCATATTCCTTCAAAACTAGATAACATTTGCTACATATTATATGGTTAAGTCCTCGATCTATTAGTATTCGTCAGCTCCACATGTCACCATGCTTCCACCTCGAACCTATCAACCTGATCATCTTTCAGGGATCTTACTAGCTTACGCTATGGGAAATCTCATCTTGAGGGGGGCTTCATGCTTAGATGCTTTCAGCACTTATCCCTTCCGCACATAGCTACCCAGCTATGCCCTTGGCAGAACAACTGGTACACCAGCGGTGCGTCCATCCCGGTCCTCTCGTACTAAGGACAGCTCCTCTCAAATTTCCTACGCCCACGACGGATAGGGACCGAACTGTCTCACGACGTTCTGAACCCAGCTCGCGTACCGCTTTAATGGGCGAACAGCCCAACCCTTGGGACCGACTACAGCCCCAGGATGCGATGAGCCGACATCGAGGTGCCAAACCTCCCCGTCGATGTGGACTCTTGGGGGAGATAAGCCTGTTATCCCCGGGGTAGCTTTTATCCGTTGAGCGATGGCCCTTCCATGCGGAACCACCGGATCACTAAGCCCGACTTTCGTCCCTGCTCGACTTGTAGGTCTCGCAGTCAAGCTCCCTTATGCCTTTGCACTCTACGAATGATTTCCAACCATTCTGAGGGAACCTTTGGGCGCCTCCGTTACACTTTAGGAGGCGACCGCCCCAGTCAAACTGCCCACCTGACACTGTCTCCCGGGTCGATAAGACCCGTAGGTTAGAATTTCAATACAGTCAGGGCGGTATCCCACCAGCGCCTCCACCGAAGCTAGCGCTCCGGTTTCAATGGCTCCCGCCTATCCTGTACAAACTGTACCAAAATTCAATATCAGGCTACAGTAAAGCTCCACGGGGTCTTTCCGTCCTGTCGCGGGTAACCTGCATCTTCACAGGTACTATAATTTCACCGAGTCTCTGGTTGAGACAGTGCCCAAATCGTTACACCTTTCGTGCGGGTCGGAACTTACCCGACAAGGAATTTCGCTACCTTAGGACCGTTATAGTTACGGCCGCCGTTTACTGGGGCTTCAGTTCAGAGCTTCGCTTACGCTAACCCCTCTCCTTAACCTTCCAGCACCGGGCAGGTGTCACCCCCTATACTTCGCCTTACGGCTTCGCAGAGAGCTGTGTTTTTGCTAAACAGTCGCTTGGGCCTATTCACTGCGGCTTTCCGTTAAGAAAGCACCCCTTCTCCCGAAGTTACGGGGTCATTTTGCCGAGTTCCTTAACCAGAGTTCTCTCGCACACCTTAGGATTCTCTCCTCGCCTACCTGTGTCGGTTTGCGGTACAGGCACCTTTTATCTCGCTAGAAGCTTTTCTTGGCAGCGGGGAATCAAAGACTTCGCTCCATAAGGAGCTTCCCCATCACAGCTCAGCCTTTATGATAA
>NZ_CP049978.1:250000-265000 GCF_001816185.2 Bacillus sp. RZ2MS9 | reverse complement strand
ATTCTCTTATTTTCCTTATATAAGTAAACGGATTAAATATCTTTTTCAATCTTATACCCCACTCCCCATACTGTTTTTATATATCTAGGTTTCCTTGGATTCTCCTCAATCTTTTCACGCACTTTCCGAATGTGCACCATTACAGTATTATCAGACTGGAAAGATCGTTCGTTCCACACCTTTTCATAAATTTGCTCCGCACTAAACACCATACCTGGATTTCTAGCTAGCAATTCTAAAATTGAAAATTCCCTCGGAGTTAGTTTCACTTCTTCTCCCTCTACAACAACTTTATGGGTCGAGATGTTGATTTTCATCTCCCCAATTTCTAACTCGTCCTCATTTTGGACAGCGAAACCATTCATTTTCATATAACGGCGTAACTGAGATTTAATTCGTGCAATTAACTCTAATGGATTAAAGGGCTTCGTTACGTAATCATCTGCCCCTGTTGTTAATCCTAAAATCTTATCCATATCTTGCGTTTTGGCAGAAAGCATAATAATAGGCATTTCTTTCGCTTCCCTTACCTTCATACACATATGAATACCATCCACTTTCGGCATCATAATATCTAATACGACTAGATGTATTTCATTTTCTTCCAATAGACGTAATCCTTCTTCTCCGTCTCCTGCTTGTAATACTTTATATCCTTCATTCTTTAAATAGATTGTAATTAAATTCCGAATTTCTTTTTCATCATCTACGACAAGTATTGTTTCGTGTGCCACAATATCTCCCCCATCACTTTTTTAATCCCTAACTTCTATTATAGGAAAACTTCTGAAGAAAAACGCTCGGAAATCCTTAAGATTTTCTGAAGACGCAAAAAGGTCTAGACTCCCCTTAAGTCTAGACCTTTAAAAAACCCCTTTTATTTACGAACGTAGATGAAATATAGCACGAATAAAACTCCCATAACATACATAATCGGATGAACCTCTTTACGACGACCACTCACAACCATTGTAATTGGATAGAAGATAAATCCAATGGCAATCCCAGTTGCGATACTATACGTAAGTGGCATAGAGATAATTGTAAAGAATGCTGGTACTGCAATCTCGAATTTCTTCCAATCAATTTCCCCTAAGGAAGAAACCATCAAGATTCCTACAATAATTAAAGCCGGTGCCGTTACAGCTGGCGTTACAACACTTAATAATGGCGAAAAGAATAGTGCCAGTAAGAAGAATCCTGCTGTTACAACTGCTGTAAATCCAGAACGTCCTCCCGCTGCTACCCCTGCAGACGATTCAATGTAAGACGTTGTTGTTGATGTACCCAAGATCGCACCAATTACAGTTGCAATCGCATCTGCAAATAACGCTTTTCCTGCACGTGGTAATTTATTGTTCTTCATTAATCCTGCTTGATTCGCAACCGCTACAAGCGTACCTGCTGTATCAAAGAAATCTATAAAGAAGAACGTTATAATAACAATCCCCATTTGAACTGTGAAAATATCGCCGAAGTGCGTTAACGCCACACCGAACGTTGGTTCTAGACTCGGTATTGCTCCCACTACAGCTTTCGGAGTATCAATTAATCCTGTTGCAACTCCTAAGATCGCTGTAAGAATCATACCGTAGAATACTGCACCATTAACTTTCTTAATCATGAAGATGATCGTAGTAACAACCCCGAAGATTGCTAGTAACGTTGTGCCCTTTGTTAAGTCCCCCAACCCAACAAGAACCGCATCGTTTTTCACGATAATTCCGGCATTTTGGAATCCAAGGAAAGCAATGAATAATCCAATACCTGCTGCTACTGCAAACTTTAACTCCGATGGAATTGCATTAATGATTTTTTCACGAATACCTGAAGCAGTAAGAATAATAAAGATAATACCTGACATTAATGTTCCGGCAATGGCCGTTTGCCACGGAATACCCATCGTTAAGACTGCTGTATAAGCAAAGAACGCGTTAATCCCCATACCTGGCGCTAAAGCAATTGGATACTTCGCGAAAATACCCATAATTAACGAACCGATCGCTGCCGCTAATGCCGTAGCAACGAATACTGCACCTGGATCCATCCCTGTACCTGCTGGTAACCCTTTAACATTTCCAAGCGACAGCGTAGCAGGATTGACAAATAGTACGTAAGCCATAGATAGAAATGTCGTTAACCCTGCTATGAACTCAGTCTTATAATTCGTACCGAGCTCATCAAACTGAAAATAGCGTTTCATCCTATGTTTCCCCCGTTATATGATTACTCGCCGTATTTCACCCTAGCCCTCTTTTATCCCGAGAAATAAAAAAGGCTTCCATTGCATATATACATGGAAGCGTTCTATAAACAAAGACAAGTTTCCCCTCATCTTTATACAAACGCCTCGTAGTCAAGCCATTTACGGTAGCTAGGTAGAAACTTTCGGGCCATATCCCCGATATTATACGACGGCTATAATATTCACTTTTCGTTTGAATTACATAATCATATTAACTCGACGAAGTAGTTTTGTCAATTTAAAAACGAACATTTTCATAAACTTTTATAGTTTTCGTTCGTATTAATGCCAAAATAAAAAAGATCCATCTATGCATAAGCAATAGATGGACCTTTTTATAAATACTATTCCCACTCAATAGTTGCTGGTGGCTTACTCGTTACATCATACACGATACGGTTAACGTGTTTTACTTCGTTTACGATACGTACAGAGATTTTCTCTAATACGTCCCAAGGGATACGTGCCCAGTCAGCTGTCATACCGTCGATAGATGTTACTGCACGGATACCTACTGTGTAATCGTAAGTACGCTCGTCACCCATAACACCTACGCTACGCATACCAGGAAGTGCAGTGAAGTATTGCCAGATTTCACGGTCTAAGCCCGCTTTAATAATTTCTTCACGTAAAATCGCATCAGATTCACGAACGATTTCTAATTTCTCTTCTGTAATTTCACCTAATACACGAATACCAAGACCCGGTCCTGGGAATGGTTGACGCCATACGATTTCATCAGGAATTCCTAGTTCAGATCCTAATACACGTACTTCGTCTTTAAATAACGTGTTTAAAGGCTCAATTAATTTGAACTGCATGTCTTCTGGAAGTCCACCAACGTTGTGGTGAGATTTAATTGTTTGTGCAGTTGCTGTACCACTTTCAACGATGTCTGTGTAAAGTGTACCTTGTGCTAAAAAGTCCATACCTTGTAATTTAGACGCTTCATCATCAAATACGTAAATGAATTCGTTACCGATGATTTTACGTTTTTGTTCTGGATCTTCTACACCTTTTAACTTGTTCATGAAGCGTTCTTTTGCATCCACTTTAATAACGTTCATGTGGAAGCCTTCGCTAAATGTTTTCATAACGCCTTCTGCTTCGCCTTTACGCAGTAAGCCGTGGTCAACGAAAATACAAGTTAATTGATCGCCGATTGCTTTATGAATTAATACTGCTACAACAGAAGAGTCTACACCGCCACTAAGTGCGCATAGTACTTTTTTGTCTCCAACAGTTTCACGAATTTTTTCTAATTCTACTTCGATAAAGTTCTCCATGTTCCATCCTTCAGAACAACCACATACGCCGAATACGAAGTTTTTAATTAAATCGTTACCGTGCTCAGAGTGACGTACTTCTGGGTGGAATTGTACACCGTATAAGTTTTTCGCTTCATTGCTCATACCAGCAATTGGGCAAGACTCACTTGTTGCGTCTACTACGAATCCTTCAGGTAAACCAGTTACTAAGTCACCATGGCTCATCCATACAACTTGCTCTTCTGGAAGGTTCGCATATAATTTTGATTCGTTCTCTACTTTAAGAACAGCCTTTCCGTACTCACGGTGATTTGCACGCTCTACTTTACCACCGAAGTGTTGCGTCATAAGCTGCATACCGTAACAAATACCGAAGATTGGTAAACCTAGTTCAAAGATTTTTTCATCACAATGTAATGCACCTTCACCGTATACGCTATTTGGTCCACCAGAGAAAATAATCCCTTTTGGATTCATTGCTTTAATTTCTTCTGCAGTAATTGTATGTGGATGAAGTTCACTGTATACACCGAACTCACGAATTCGACGTGCTATTAACTGATTGTATTGACTTCCAAAATCTAAAACGATAATTGTATCGTGTTGTTTCTTCAAAATAATCACCCCAACGTTAGTTCTCGTATATAAATATTTTCACCAATTTGGCGAAAAGCATTACCAATATAATAAAAAAAGCCAGTCCTCCGCCTCTAGTCTCATAACAAAGAAAAGGCAGGGGTCTGGCTTTATAAAGAAAGATAGTCTCCGCTCTTTATAAATATAAGACACACTGCCTTCATAGTCAGGTTGTTTGCGGTAACCCGGTAGAGACTCTCAAACCATATCATTGAGGATATATGAAGGATCGTTTTATATTATCTTCCTAGATTCTAACAATGAAATATCAATATGGTCAAGAGAGAAAGCGACAAAATTCTACAGAAATTCATTTCCTTTTCTAAAAAACATAAAAAAACATCCATTTCTATATAGAAATGGATGTTTTTTAGGGCAAACGGAATTACATCATTCCGCCCATACCGCCCATGCCCATGCCGCCCATATCAGGCATTGCTGGTGCATTTGGTTCTGGCTTGTCAGCTACTACAGCTTCAGTTGTTAAGAACATAGCTGCAACAGATGCTGCGTTTTGAAGTGCAGAACGAGTTACTTTAGCTGGATCTACGATACCAGACTCAAGCATGTTAACCCATTCGCCAGTAGCTGCGTTGAAACCAACGCCTACTTTTTCGCCTTTTAGACGCTCTACAACTACAGATCCTTCTAGACCAGCGTTGATTGCGATTTGGCGAACTGGCTCTTCTAGTGCGCGAAGTACGATGTTGATACCTGTTGCTTCGTCGCCTTCAGCTACGATAGAAGCTACTTTTGTGTATACGTTCATAAGTGAAGTACCACCACCTGCAACGATACCTTCTTCTACTGCTGCACGAGTTGAGTTAAGTGCATCTTCAATACGAAGTTTGCGTTCTTTCAACTCAGTTTCAGTTGCTGCACCTACTTTAATTACCGCTACGCCACCTGCAAGTTTTGCAAGACGCTCTTGTAATTTTTCACGATCGAATTCAGAAGTTGTTTCTTCTAATTGCGCACGGATTTGACCGATGCGAGCTTCGATTTGTTCTGTGCTTCCTACACCTTCAACTACAGTTGTGTTTTCTTTTGTAACAACAACTTTACCAGCGCGTCCTAAAGATTCAACTGTAGCAGATTTTAAGTCACGACCTAATTCTTCAGTGATTACTTCGCCACCTGTTAAGATCGCGATATCTTCTAGCATTGCTTTACGACGGTCACCAAATCCAGGAGCTTTAACAGCTACTACATTGAATGTACCACGAAGTTTGTTCACTACTAATGTAGCTAACGCTTCGCCTTCTACATCTTCAGCAATGATAAGAAGTGGTTTACCTTGTTGTACCACTTGCTCTAATACTGGTAAGATTTCTTGAATGTTAGAAATCTTTTTGTCAGTGATTAAGATGTATGGGTTATCAAGAACTGCTTCCATTTTGTCAGAATCAGTAATCATGTAAGGAGATGCATATCCACGATCAAATTGCATACCTTCTACTACGTCTAATTCTGTTGTGAAGCCTTTAGATTCTTCTAAAGTAATAACGCCGTCGTTACCAACGCGCTCCATTGCTTCAGCGATTAATTGACCTACTTCTTCGTCAGCAGCAGAAATAGCAGCTACTTGTGCGATAGAAGATTTACCTTCGATTGGTTTAGAAATCGTTTTTAATTCTTCAATTGCAGCAGTAACAGCTTTTTCGATACCTTTACGAAGACCCATTGGGTTCGCACCAGCTGTTACGTTTTTAAGACCTTCACGAATCATAGCTTGCGCTAATACAGTTGCAGTTGTTGTTCCGTCACCAGCTACGTCATTTGTTTTGCTAGCAACTTCTGCTACTAGTTTCGCACCCATGTTTTCGAATGCATCTTCTAATTCGATTTCTTTTGCGATTGTTACACCGTCATTTGTAATAAGTGGTGAACCGAATTTTTTCTCAAGAACAACGTTACGACCTTTTGGTCCAAGCGTTACTTTTACTGCATTTGCAAGAGTGTCGACACCGCGAAGCATCGAACGACGTGCTTCTTCACTAAATTTAATATCTTTTGCCATAATAATTGACCCCCTTGGATTTTTTAAGATTTATATAATTAACCGATAACTGCTAAAATGTCACTTTCACGTAAAATCAAGTAGTCTGTACCTTCATATTTCACTTCAGTACCTGCATATTTTGAGAAGATGATAAGATCACCTGCTGCTACCTCTAAAGCAACACGCTCACCATTCTCAAGCACTCGACCAGTACCTACTGCAACAACTTTACCCTCTTGTGGTTTTTCTTTTGCAGTATCTGGTAATACGATACCACTTGCTGTTTTTTCTTCTGCTTGAACAAGCTCAATTACAACGCGATCACCTAATGGCTTTAGCATGAACAATAACCTCCTCATTTTGTTATGTAAATTTCTTTTATTAGCACTCAAGTCATCCGAGTGCTAACACACTTATAATAATAAATAATCTCAATTTCTTTTGCAAGTAAAAAAATCATAATTTTTTCGCAAATCACTATATAGAATACTGCCTT
Source organism: Bacillus sp. RZ2MS9 (assembly GCF_001816185.2). Taxonomy (NCBI): domain Bacteria; kingdom Bacillati; phylum Bacillota; class Bacilli; order Caryophanales; family Bacillaceae; genus Bacillus; species Bacillus sp. RZ2MS9. The sequence continues at coordinate 258,353 of NZ_CP049978.1, read as the reverse complement.
TACTATATGAATCGTTGTTTCCACTGCTCGTATGTTACAATATGAAAGGACACCCTAAGTTGTTTTCGCTACACACACAACTTTCTCCTGTCTTCTATTATAATTTCAAATAAGGATTTACGAAAAAAACATAATTCAAGTGAGGTTTATATCGTAGGTAGCATATTTACATGTTATCCTAACTTATCTCATACACTATAGTTAGAAAGGATGGTTAAACCATTTGAAGAAACAATACTGGTGGATTATCGTTACATACATTTTAATGCAGTTATCTGGCGTTGTTGGATTGCCACTTCTCCTAAAAACAGGACTCTATGATAATAGAGGATTTACCATTGAGGAAAAAGGACAAATCATAACGGGACACTGGGCAATTATTAGCTTCTTTGTTGCATTATGTATCGTACTTTGGTTACTTAGAACAGATATTCGTGACAGGCATTTAGATCCAAAGCGCTCTTCTGCTCCAGCTACTATTGGATGGATTTTCATCGGGTTCTTCTTAGCTTTCTTTTCACAAATAGTTGCCGGTATGATCGAGATGCAGCTGCTAGGAATTAAACAAGGTTCAGAAAATACAATGAAACTGATGGAGATTGCAAGAACGACACCTTGGTTCCTTATTGTTGTATCTATAATTGGACCTATCTTAGAAGAAATCGTATTTAGAAAAATTTTATTTGGTGCACTTTATAAGAAGTTTAACTTCTTTATCGCAGCTATCATTAGTTCGCTTGTATTCGCAGCAATTCATTTTGATTTTACTCATTTATTGGTATACACTGCTATGGGGCTCGTATTCGCCTTCTTATATGTGAAGACGAAACGTATTATCGTTCCGATTGCAGCTCATGTTGCGATGAATACATTGGTCGCTATTGGGCAAATTTTTATGAGCAATGAACAAATTCAAGAAATGATTAAAGAAGCTGAAAAAATGCAAGGCTTTATCGGAGGATTTTTTGTATGAGAAACTCACCATTGTTCATGGCTGCACTATACTTCCTTCTTGGATGTATCTTTACACGCTTCGCCATTACGAACGTGACAGATACAATCTGGAATATGTGGACAATACTATTTGCAGTTATGGCAACAATTGATTTTAATTTGGCACTTCGCCTTATATTAATTAAATTCACAAAGAAGAAACAATAATAAAACGCAGAGGTCGCTTCCTCTGCGTTTTATTGTGGATAGTTTTTCAAAAAGTAAACTAATGTTTGTAACTCTACAGCTAAGTCAATATGATGAATTCTAATATTCTCTGATACGTTTAATCGCGCTGGTGTGAAATTCAAAATACCATGCACGCTCGTTTCAGCTAATCTATCTGCTACAGCTTGTGCTACTGTAGCCGGTACTGTTAATATTGCCACTTGTATATCATTTGATAATCTCTCTTCTAATTCATCTAAATGATATACAGGAATGCCCCCGATTTCTGTTCCAACTTTCTCTTCACTAACATCAAATGCCATTTCAATTTTTGTATTATTGTTTTTCGTGAAATTATAATGTAAGAAAGCGGTCCCTAAATTACCTACTCCAATAAGTGCTACACGTGTTATATCATCTTGATCAAGTGTTTCGCGGAAAAATGATAATAAATAATTTACGTTATATCCATATCCCTTTTTCCCTAACGCTCCAAAATACGAAAAATCTCTTCGTATTGTTGCGGAATCTACTTTTACTGCCTCACTCAATTCGGCCGATGAAACACGCTGCTTACCAGAAAGAGATAAGTTTTGGATAAATCGATAGTATAGAGGCAATCTTTTAGCAGTGGCTTGTGGAATCTTTTGCTGATCCATATGACCTCTCCTCTCTTCCTATCTTTATTCATATACTTTAATCAAATACAGAAGTTTAGCACTCATTAAATTCCTTGTATAATAAAGAGAAGAAGTATTCTCTCTTTATTTTAAACTATACACTATTTTTAGTATGATTGAGAAATATAAACATGGCAAAGTTAAGAAATTATTTGAGGTGAAAACATTGATTTTATTACAAGTAAACGCGCTTTCGAAATTATACGGTGCAGAAACGATTCTTGCAAACATAAAATTGGAAGTACAAACAAAAGATCGTATCGCATTAGTTGGAAGGAATGGAGCAGGCAAATCTACATTATTAAAAATTATCGCTGGTGAATTATCTCATGATGGTGGCGAAATTATAAAACCGAAAGATGTCTCAATCGGATATTTAGCTCAAAATACTGGACTAGAAACGTCTTTAACAATTTGGGATGAAATGCTAACCGTCTTTACCCACTTACAGCAAATGGAGACAAAACTTCGAAGGCTTGAGCAAGAAATGGGAAAAGAAGAAAACTTTTCAAACGAAGCTACATATGAAAGATTGTTAGCTGATTATGACCAATTGCAACTCAATTATAAAGATCAAGGTGGATATCAATATGAAGCGGATATTCGCTCCATTTTAAGCGGCCTTGGCTTCCCAGTTGAAACGCACCAGACGACGATCTCTACTTTAAGCGGCGGGCAAAAAACAAGATTAGCTCTCGGGAAATTATTATTAACAAAACCAGACTTACTTATTTTGGATGAGCCTACAAACCATTTAGACATCGAAACATTAACGTGGCTTGAGCAATATTTACAAGGTTATCCTGGCGCAATATTAATCGTTTCACATGACCGTTATTTCTTAGACAAACTCGTTACACAAGTATATGAAATTTCAAATAAAGAAAGCAGACGATTTGTTGGTAACTACAGTAAATATTTAGACTTAAAATCAGCATTATATGAGCAAGAAATGAAACGTTACGAAAAACAACAAGATGAAATCGCAAAACTTGAGGACTTCGTTCAAAAGAATATAGCTCGCGCTTCTACAACGAAACGTGCTCAAAGTCGTCGTAAACAACTAGACAGAATGGAATTATTAACGAGACCATTAGGGGATTCTAAGTCAGCATCATTCCACTTCGATATTGAAAAGCAAAGTGGAAATGATGTTTTACAAGTAAATGATGCAACCATTGGCTATGATGAGAACCCTATAATTGAACATGTAACTATGCGCTTAACTCGCGGAGATAGTGTTGCTTTAGTTGGTCCAAACGGAATTGGGAAATCCACATTGTTAAAGTCTATTGTGAATAAGTTACCACTATTAAATGGTGATGTTTCTTTCGGATCAAATGTATCTGTTGGTTATTATGATCAAGAACAAGCAAACTTAACATCTTCTAAACGGGTTTTAAATGAACTATGGGATGAATATCCACTGCAACCTGAAAAAGAAATCCGTACTATACTCGGGAATTTTTTATTCACAGGAGATGATGTACTGAAACCAGTATCTTCCCTTAGTGGTGGACAAAAAGCTCGATTAGCTCTTGCAAAACTTATGATGCAAAAATCAAATTTATTAATTCTAGATGAGCCTACGAACCACCTTGATTTAAATAGTAAAGAAATTTTGGAGAATGCTTTAATTGATTATCCAGGGACTCTTCTATTCGTCTCACATGACCGCTACTTTATTAACCGTGTAACAACGACTGTGGTTGAGTTATCAACAGAAGGTGCACAGGAATATTTAGGGGATTACGATTACTACGTTGAAAAGAAAAATGAAATGATTGAACGTGCAGAACTTGAACAGCAAGAAAGTGACATTCCTGTTCAAAAGGTGGTTGCACAAGAGAAATTAAATTATTTAGAAGAAAAAGAGCGTAAAAAACTAGAGCGTCAACGCACTAGAAAAATTGAAGAGCTAGAACAAAGTATATTGGAATTAGAAGAAGAAATTGCTACGTTAGAAGATCAACTTTGCTTACCAGAAATATATGCAGATTATGAAAAAGCTAGTGAAATTACAACTAAAAAGCAAACGCTACAAGAACAACTTGAAACTTGCATGGCAGAATGGGAAGAGCTGCATGTATAAGCATATTTAAATAAGGAAGATGTCTCATAAGTCAGGATTTTTGACTATGCGACATCTTTTTTTCTTTTAATACAGAAACAATTTTTTGAGTATATCAATCGTAACTTAGAATATACCAACGATTTTTCAAATATATCTATTGTAACCCTATATATATTAACAATTCGACACGAAATATCGATTTAACGACAAAGATTGACAATATTAGCATCTTCTATAATAGGGAGATGTTTCAAAATGTTTTTCGGGGATATCTTCTTACTTTTTATTTCCCGAAAAAGAACAAATTCAAAGGTCTGACATCATCCTATTTATCCACAAGTTTATACACATATCCACCTTTATAAAATAAACCTTAAAATAACTTTTCCACATTATCCACAATCAACAAAAAAGTTATCAACATTTTATATACACAATAAAACCCACATTATCAACAGACAATATGGGTTTTATCCACAACCTGTGGTTAATTATGTGCATAACTATGCTTCAATATCTAATCCTGGATTTGCATTTAAGGCTAATGTTGCACGCTTACCTTGTTCATAAGCAATTGTCCCTGCCGCTGCAATCATCGCTGCATTATCTGTGCATAAAGATAGCGGCGGAATAATTAATTCAATGTTTTCTTTTTGTGCAAATTCCTCTTCTAATCGCGCACGAAGTCCTTTATTAGCAGCTACTCCACCAGCAAGAAGTAATTGCTTTACATTATAAGCTTCTGCTGCACGAGCTGCTTTCGTTACAAGTACATCTATTACACTTTCTTGGAAACTTGCCGCTAAATCTTCTGGCGCAATTTCTATACCGCGTTGTTTTGCGTTATGCACAGTGTTGATAACTGCTGATTTCAATCCACTAAAGCTAAAATCATATGAATCCGGTTCTAGCCATGCACGAGGCAAATCAATTGTCGGTTCTCCTTCATGTGCAAGGCGATCAATATGAGGACCACCTGGATATGGCATAGATAACGTACGAGCTACTTTATCATATGCTTCTCCAGCTGCATCGTCTCGTGTTTCACCAATTACTTCGAATGAACCATGTTCTTTCATATAAACAAGTTCCGTATGCCCACCAGATACAACAAGTGATAATAACGGGAATTGAACTTCTTTTACTAAACGGTTCGCATAAATATGACCAGCAATATGATGAACACCGACTAACGGAATATCATGTGCAAACGCTACTGCCTTCGCTGCATTTACTCCAATTAGAAGTGCTCCTACTAAACCAGGACCTTCTGTTACAGCAATTGCATCAATATCATCAAATGTGATGTTTGCTTCCTTTAAAGCTTCTTCTAACACAACTGTAATTTCTTCTACATGATGACGGGATGCAATCTCTGGTACAACGCCGCCAAAACGTTTATGACTTTCAATTTGTGATGCAACGACATTCGCAATAATTTCCGTTCCATTTTTAACAACTGCTACTGCTGTTTCATCACAACTTGTTTCAATACCAAGTATAATCGTATTTTTTTCCATTATATATTCACCCACATTACGAGACCATCTTCCTGATTGTCTGCATAGTATCGTTTACGAATCCCACCATTTTGAAATCCGTATTTTCTGTATAACTGCTTTGCTACTTCATTTGATACACGTACTTCAAGTGTCATTGTTTTTACCCCTAGTTCTTTCGCTTCAGAAATAACTGCTTTCAATAGGGCATCTCCTAACTTTTGACCTCGGTATTCTGGCAAAATAGCTATATTTGTTATATGTGATTCATCAATAATTATCCACAATCCACAATACCCGACTACACGACCATCTTTTTCTAACACAATATAATGTGCATGTTCATTCATCGTTAATTCACGGTGAAAGGCATCTGCAGTCCAAGGAGTTGAAAAAGACGCTTCTTCAATAGCTACAATTTGAGCAATATCATCAAGCTCCATCTTTCTAAATATCATATCCATCTTCTGCAAGCTCCTACTTGTTTTGACTTTCTAACCACTTTGTTTCAGCTTCAGCTAAACGAAGATAGCTTGGAACAAACGTATGCACATCTTGTTCTTCTTTTTGTAATCCTAAGAATGCTAGCTCACTTGGTCTTGGGTTATTTTTAGTAAATGGAGCGAATACAGCTTGATCACCTAAATGTTCTATAATTGTTTCTTTATGCAATTTAACATCGTTACCGATAAATAAAACAGGCTGTCCTTTATCTTTTAACATTTGCAACCAGTCCACAATAAGAATAATTCGGTCTTCTTCTATTGAAGTTAACTGCTCTCCTTCATATGTATATAACCCAGTGTAAATTTGCCCACGTCTTCCATCAAATAAAGGACAAATTAACCCGTTAAAGTTAGCACCGTTTGCAGCTACTACCTCTAAACTTGATACACCTACAATTGGTATTTGAAGTGACCAAGCTAATGTTTTCGCCGCTGTCACGCCTATGCGAACACCTGTATAGGATCCAGGTCCAGCAGCTACAACGATTTTAGTTAATTCCTTCGGTTTTACGCCACACTCTTTTAACAGTTTCTCTACAGCTGGCATAAGACGTACAGAATGGTTTTTTGTTAAATTTGTAATGATTTCCCCAATTACGTTTCCTTCCTCAATAAGGGATACACCCATTACGTAATTTGAAGTATCAATTGCTAGTACTTTCATCTTGTAATAGCTCCTCACATAATCTAATATAGCGATCTCCAATTGGCTCGAGTATAATTTTTCTTGTGTCATCTCCAGCATGGAATAAACTAATTTGTAACTTTTCATTTGGTAAATATGCCTCTATTAAATGAGCCCATTCTACTACCGTAATTCCTTCACCGTAGAAATATTCATCAAAGCCTAAGTCCTCTTCACTTTCTGCTAAGCGATACACGTCCATATGATATAGCGGTAACCTACCTTTATATTCTTTAATGATATTAAAGGTAGGACTATTTACAACTCTTTTCACTCCAAGACCTTTTGCTAGTCCCTTTGTAAAAGTCGTCTTACCAGCTCCAAGATCTCCTTCTAAAATAATTACATCTTGTGCCTCTACGAGCTCACCTAGTTTTTCTGATAACCTTTGTGTTTCCTCAGAAGATTTTGTTGTTACTTCATATTTACTCACAGACTTCACCTACTTTACTCACAATGTTCTCTGCTCTTTATTATACAGGTTTTGAATATATAAAAAAGTCCTTAGGAGTTGTCCTAAGGATAGTTTGACTGTCTTTATTAGTTTTTTGTTAAAACAAATAAAAAAATACGAAACAACTTGTTTCGTTCTTTTCTTTATATGAAATGGCGGTCCCGACCGGGGTCGAACCGGCGATCTCCTGCGTGACAGGCAGGCATGTTAACCACTACACCACGGGACCATTTGGTTGCGGGGACAGGATTTGAACCTGCGACCTTCGGGTTATGAGCCCGACGAGCTACCGTGCTGCTCCACCCCGCGACAATATAAATAGCTTGGCGACGTCCTACTCTCACAGGGACAAGGTCCCAACTACCATCGGCGCTAGAGAGCTTAACTTCCGTGTTCGGTATGGGAACGGGTGTGACCTCTCTGCCATCATCACCAAACTATTGAAGGCATATTCCTTCAAAACTAGATAACATTTGCTACATATTATATGGTTAAGTCCTCGATCTATTAGTATTCGTCAGCTCCACATGTCACCATGCTTCCACCTCGAACCTATCAACCTGATCATCTTTCAGGGATCTTACTAGCTTACGCTATGGGAAATCTCATCTTGAGGGGGGCTTCATGCTTAGATGCTTTCAGCACTTATCCCTTCCGCACATAGCTACCCAGCTATGCCCTTGGCAGAACAACTGGTACACCAGCGGTGCGTCCATCCCGGTCCTCTCGTACTAAGGACAGCTCCTCTCAAATTTCCTACGCCCACGACGGATAGGGACCGAACTGTCTCACGACGTTCTGAACCCAGCTCGCGTACCGCTTTAATGGGCGAACAGCCCAACCCTTGGGACCGACTACAGCCCCAGGATGCGATGAGCCGACATCGAGGTGCCAAACCTCCCCGTCGATGTGGACTCTTGGGGGAGATAAGCCTGTTATCCCCGGGGTAGCTTTTATCCGTTGAGCGATGGCCCTTCCATGCGGAACCACCGGATCACTAAGCCCGACTTTCGTCCCTGCTCGACTTGTAGGTCTCGCAGTCAAGCTCCCTTATGCCTTTGCACTCTACGAATGATTTCCAACCATTCTGAGGGAACCTTTGGGCGCCTCCGTTACACTTTAGGAGGCGACCGCCCCAGTCAAACTGCCCACCTGACACTGTCTCCCGGGTCGATAAGACCCGTAGGTTAGAATTTCAATACAGTCAGGGCGGTATCCCACCAGCGCCTCCACCGAAGCTAGCGCTCCGGTTTCAATGGCTCCCGCCTATCCTGTACAAACTGTACCAAAATTC
>NZ_CP049978.1:155000-245000 GCF_001816185.2 Bacillus sp. RZ2MS9 | reverse complement strand
CGCAGGTAGGACTCGAACCTACGACCGATCGGTTAACAGCCGATAGCTCTACCACTGAGCTACTGCGGAATAATGAAGACAATTTGTATCTTATAAAAATTCTCTCTGTAAGTCAAGAAGTTTTTAACAACATCTTGTTCAAACGTGACATGTTTATAATATACTGGATTGCGTTTTTACTGTCAAGATGTTTTCGATATCGGTTTGAGTTTCCCTTTACACTTTCCACAGACATATCTTTTTGTATTTATTTGACGCCTTCTTACATATTGAAGTGAACACTCCATACATTCATACTTATAAATCTTTTTTTCCTTCTCTTCATTAATCATTTGTTTACAAAAACGTGGTGCATCAACTTTCTTTAACAACTCACGAAATTCCCTGTCCCTGTGCTTATACCCTCTTCCTGCAATATGTAAGTGATAATGACAAAGCTCATGTTTAATAATCCCGACTAACTCTTCTTCACCATACACTTCGTAATATCGATAATTCAGTTCGATATTATGACTCTTCAATAAATAACGCCCACCAGTTGTACGTAATCTATTATTAAACACTGCTTTATGTAAGAACGGTACCTCAAAGTATTGTAGTGACACTTCTTCCACTAGTCGCTGAATTTCTTGCTCATCCACTCTCATTCCTCCTAAACAAAAAAATATTTTTACACTTTTCTCCCTTCTTATACATATATTAAATAGTACATATACCCATCCTCATGTAAGAAACGTGGTTTCTAAAAACAAAACATGAATAGAAATCCACTCACCAACCTCTCATCAATAGCATTTTAGATTTTTGAGAGCAGGATTAAACAAGGAGGGATTCCTATGCCTACGTGGCTAAAAAAACAAATGCAACGTGCATATTTCGAAAAAAACCGGTATCAAATTAAATTATTAAATGAATGCTGGTTTTATTATAGCAAAATACATCAAAGCTCATAATCCATTACACTTTTTATTCCATAAAAAAAGAGCAGTTTCGTCTGCTCTCTTCTCTTACTATTCAATCGGCAACATAGATAGTGCAACGCGTCCTTTTTTTGTATCAATATCATCTACCCATACTTTTACAATTTGCCCTACTGACACAACATCTAACGGATGCTTTACAAACTGTTTGCTAAGTTTAGAAATATGTACTAAACCATCTTGCTTTACGCCAACATCAACAAAAGCACCAAAATCAACAACGTTACGAACTGTTCCTTCTAGTTCCATACCACGTTTTAAATCTTCTAATTTCAAAATCCCTTTTTTCAGAAGTGGTTTAGGCAACTCATCCCTCATATCTCTTTCTGGACTAATAAGCGCATCTATAATATCAACTAACGTCGGCTCCCCAACTCCTGTTTCTTGAGATAACTTAGAAATCTCTACTTCTTCCAATCTCTTTTGTAATTGCGGTTGTCCTACGTCATCTATCGATAACCCTAGACTCTTCAATAACAATTCAACATTTTTATATTGCTCTGGATGAATACCTGTTCGATCTAATGGATTCGCTCCTTCTAGTATACGTAAGAAACCTATACATTGTTCATACGTCTTTGCACCTAAACGCGGGATTTTCTTTAATTCCGTGCGCTTTGTGAATTTCCCATCTTCTTCTCTCTTTGCCACAATATTTTTCGCAACAGTTTTCGATAAACCTGAAACATATTGTAACAATGCAACCGAAGCCGTATTTACATTAACCCCAACTTGGTTAACAGCTGTTTCTACTACAAATGTTAATGACTCATTCAGTCTCTTTTGAGATACATCATGTTGGTATTGTCCAACCCCAACTGATTTAGGATCAATTTTCACAAGTTCAGCAAGTGGATCTTGCAGACGTCTTCCAATAGAAACGGCACTTCTCTCTTCAACTTGTAAATTTGGGAATTCCTCACGAGCTAAATCAGAAGCTGAATATACACTAGCACCCGCTTCATTTACAATAATATAAAAGACATCTCGGTTCACACTTTGTAATACATCTACTATAAACTCTTCTGTTTCTCTAGATGCTGTCCCGTTACCAATTGCAATCATTTCAACTTGATATTTATCTATAATAGAAAGAACTTTCGTTTTTGCATCATCATATTTACGAACAGGTGGATGCGGATAAATAACATCGATATGTAGTACTTTCCCCGTATCATCTACTACAGACAATTTACAACCAGTTCTATATGCCGGATCTACCGCTAGCACGACTTTCCCTTTCATCGGAGGTTGTAATAATAAGTTACGTAAGTTCTCAGAGAAAATATGTATCGCTTGTTCTTCAGCTGTTTCTGTTAATTCTTTACGAATTTCTCTTTCGATTGAAGATTGAATTAATCGTTTATAACCATCTTCAATCGCTAATTGTACATAATGTGCACTTTTCGAATCGTTATCACGAATTACTTTCTTATTTAAGAAAGTTACTATCTCATCTACTGGCGGAACAACAGCAACTCTCAATATATCTTCTTTCTCGCCACGATTCATTGCTAATACACGATGTGGTACTACTTTTTGCAATGGTTCTTCATAACTGTAATACATTTCATATATATTCTTTTCATCTTTTTCTTCATCTTTCACGGACGAAGACATAACACCTTTTCTAAAAGTAACATTTCGAATCCAACTACGATACGCAGCTTCATCTGAAACCATTTCTGCAATAATGTCTTGTGCACCTTGTAAAGCTTCTTCTGCAGATTGCACTTCTTTCTCTACATTAATAAATTCCACTGCCTTTTTAGCCGGATCTTCTTTCTTATATAACAATAACCATTCAGCTAATGGTTCTAATCCTCTTTCTTTAGCGATTGTCGCTTTCGTTCTTCTTTTCTCTTTATATGGACGATATAGATCTTCTACTTCTTGCAACTTTGTAGCTTTAACAATTTGCTGTCGTAGCTCTTCTGTCAGTTTCCCCTTCTCATCAATAAGACGAAGAACTTCTTCCTTCCTATCTTCAAGTTGCATCATATATTGCCATCTCTCTAAAATCGTACGAATTTGCACCTCATCTAAAGAGCCTGTCCATTCTTTTCGGTAACGAGCAATAAATGGAACTGTGTTACCTTCTTCTGTTAATTGAATAACATGACGAACTTGCTTTTCGGTAAAGCCTAATTCTTTCACTAACATTTTCATTAACGCTTGTCGATTATCTACCATTTCCATATACAACCGTAACCTCCTCTATAATAAAAAAAGTTGCCCTTCAAAGAGAGCAACTTAAACTGCCGATTTAAAAATCTATTAGTCCTAAACTAATTTGTAACGCTTCATCTACACGACTCATCATCACTTCATCCAAATGAGTGATTTTGTCCGTTAAGCGTTGCTTATCGATTGTTCGAATCTGCTCAAGTAAAATAACAGAATCTCTCTCAAAACCATACTTTTTCGCATCAATTTCCACATGAGTGGGTAATTTCGCTTTTTGAATCTGTGCAGTAATAGCCGCTACAATCACCGTTGGACTAAAACGATTTCCGATGTCATTTTGAATGACAAGAACCGGACGAACGCCTCCTTGCTCAGAACCAACAACTGGGGAAAGGTCTGCAAAATACACGTCGCCGCGTTTTACAATCAAAATATTACCCCCCGCTAACTAAGCGTTCTACTGTATGAGCTGCTTCATACTCTGCTAAGAAAGCTTCAGATGCAATACCAAGATTAATTTTTCCCATTTCAATGTACCCACGTCGCATTGATTCATGTTGGTAGCGTTTCTTCGTCTTATGTTGACGCAATAACAATTGTGTTGCCTGGCAAATTAGTTCATGGCGATTCTTATTCTCTTGTTTTCCAATTCCGTCCAATTCCGTTACCATTTGCTTTGGCAACCGAACCACGATTTCAGTAGTTACACTTGATTCGGACACAAAAATACACCTCCACCGTCAACTACACACCCAAATATATATATGACACCTATTGTAATAATACCATTGTATGGAGCCTGTTGCAAAGACTTCCTTATTCCTTGCTTATGTTTTCCAATTCACAAACAAAACATTCATCTTCTTAAATTTTTTATCTCATAACTAACTCAAAACAATAGAACCCCTCTTCAAAACTTACGTGCAACTTATATAAAAAATGATTATAAGTAAAAAGCTTCTCATCAAAAAGAGCTTATTATCCAGCAATGAACAGTCACTCCAATGACAAGAAGCAATCATACTACCTTCTATATATTGTTCAAGTAATTAATTATCTCTACAACCTTACCATTCCGTATAAATATTCTTGGCACACGGAAACTGATCGTTGCAATAATTTCATAATTAATAGTCCCTGAGTATTCCGCAACCTCTGTAGCGCTAATATACTCATCTCCTTGCCTTCCAATAAGCGTAACTTTCGTACCAAGTGGCACTTCACAAGGAAGATGAATCATGAACTGATCCATTGTTACTCGCCCTACAATCGGTACCCTTTTACCATTTATAAGCACTTCAAATCCTTGTAACCTTCTAAGCCACCCATCTGCATAGCCAATCGCTACAGTCGCAATCCATTCTTCAGTTTTCGTTCGATAGGTGACGTTATAACTAATTCCATCACCTTTAATTACCTGTTTAATATGAGCGACTTTCGTATGAAGTGATAGCGCCGGTTCTAATTCAAATGGTAAAAAAGGACGTATTTCTACAGAAGGAGATAATCCATACATTGCAATCCCAATTCGCACTGCATTAAATGTAATCCCTTGAAAACGTAACGTCGCAGCACTATTAGCTGTATGAACAAACTTAGGATCCACTCCGAATTCTTTCAACCAACTTAACTGCTCCAAGAACGTGTTATATTGCTTATCAAAATACGAAGTCTCAACCTCATCTGCCGTTGCAAAATGCGTGTATACTCCTTCTAACTCTAAAAACGGTGCACCCTCTAAACTCTTTAAAAATTCTTTTAGCTCTTTTCTTTCACGTATTCCAATTCTCCCCATACCACTATCAAAGTTAATATGGAATTTCATTACAGATGAACCATCCCAAAGTTTAATTGCTTCTTCCACCCATTCTTTTTGAAAAACAGTTAGCGCTACATCATTTTCAGCAGCTACATTTACATCACGCGGCGGCGAGGGACCTAACACTAAAATCGGTTCAGTAATACCAGCCCTCCGAAGCACTAAAGCTTCATCTAAAAAAGCAACAGCTAACCTTGTTGCACCTGCTTCTAATGCCGTTTTAGCCACCGGTACATAATCGTGCCCATATGCGTTTGCTTTAACTACAGCAAAAATCTCTACATTACTTGGGATGAACTCTTTAATATGTGTAACGTTGTTATAAATGGCATCTAAATCCACTTCCACCCAAGTGTCACGGTAAAATGGTGCTTCTTCCATAAATACACTTCCTTATACACGATATGCGAAGCTTATTCTTTTATATGCTTCTTTTATGAAATCCACCTTCAAACTAAGAAAAGACGTGGTGCACATATATCACCACGTCTAAGAAGTTTACTTCACCTGCTTCGCTGTAACTGAACGAGCAACCATTAACAGCTCCTTCGGCTCTAAACCTTTAGACACGAGCATATATTCTACTCCGTTATGCGACCACGTTACAGAGTCTTTCGTTAATGCACCAATCGTAAACCCAAGATCAACTGGTTCTCCACTTACACTTACCGCTGATGACGCCTCTGCAACTTTTGCCTTTTCTTGTATTAAAGTAAAGGATTTCTTATTTCCAGTGTATGTGAGTATCGCACGCTTGCCACTGTCTGTCTTCAACTCTTTTTCATCTTGCAGAGTCATACCTTGTGGTGTATCAAGTGGATACAAAATAGCAAACGGTTTGTCTTCTTTCGCTGTTGTTTGAACATCTACCTGTGCTCTAGACATATTTTGTTTCGTATCAAATGCACCTTTATCAAATTTCGCATCGAATTTCACTTTAGAGAAATCTACTTTCACAAGAACATTTTGATCATTATCCATTAACTTCACTGAAACTGGAGTCAAGTCGCTCTTATTCAATGTAATCTCTTGTCTCGGCAACATATTTTGATGTTGATAGTTTGTTTTTGTTTTAAAAATATAATACTTATCTGTTTTCTCAAAAGTAAGGTTTTTCTTGTCCTGCAAAATATCTCTTACAAGTGATTCATATAAATAAGCCTGGCTACTATTTTGCGGCCAATCACTTTGAAAACGGAAGCTCTTATTAAGTGCTGGCGTTAATACAAATACACCTTCTTCATTTCTCAAAATAATTTGGCTCTGATCTTTTTTTGCATTCTTTAAATTCACACGATAAAAAGACGGTTCCTTATGCCAAATCTCTACGTTATACTCTTGAGGCTCATTGCCTGTTTTAATAGATAATTTTGCCTCAGCTTGATAACTTTTCATCCCTTTTACTTTTGATTCTAAATCTCTCACGACATCATCTTGCTTCTTTTCCACACAACCCGCCAACACAAAAACGGTCAACAAACCGACAAGAACTAAAAACAGACGCCTTTTCATCAATTCAGCCCCTTTGCCCCTATAAATGAATGGAAGATGTACCTTCCTTATCGCTACCTCAAATATATGAGACAAAGATATAAAATATGCAGACTAGCGTGACGAGCTTTCTAAAACAACTTGAGCAACAGCAAATTCCTTACTATGACTAATTGATAAATGAACAATATACTCTGTACTTGTAAACAGAATTGGCTTACCTCTTTCATCATTTTTCACTTCAATATCTAAAAAACTCACTTCTTTTCCGATACCAGTACCTACAGCTTTTGAATACGCCTCTTTCGCTGCAAACCTTCCAGCTACAAACTCTGTAAGGCGACTTCCTTTCAGCTCCATAGCAACATTACGTTCATTTTCCGTTAAAATACGTTCCATAAATTTAAGCTTTCCATCTAGCATTTTTTCAATACGATTTAATTCAATAATATCGATACCAATCCCTATAATCATTTCGAAATCCCCTTCTTCTATTTAACTTTCTTCTTTCATATTGATAAGAATAACAGAGAATCTTTCTGATGCAAAAGGGGTGAAAGTAACCGTATGCTAATAAGATCCACTCATATTTCTTTACAACCGACTATTCTTACCTTACTTCTTATTCATTTAGTCATGATGATATTAGGCGACTTTTTTCTCTTACCACTGGCAGCCTCTAATGAATATATCGCTAAAGGAGAATGGTGGCGTGTCATAACTTCTCTTCTCGTACACGTAGACTTACAACATTTTCTTTCTAATAGTATTTTTTTGTTCGCTCTTGGTTCTTCTATCGAAAAGCAACTCGGACACTTTTCTTTTTTTATTCTATTTTTTCTCTCTGGAATTTCTGGAAATATTTCTTCTTATATTATTATGCCGCTTGAATATATTCACGCAGGTGCATCAGGTGGTATTTTCGGACTATTAGGTGCACAGTTATTTTTATTGTACAATCGATACCGCTCTTCAAAACCAAAAGAAATTGCCATTTTCTCAATTATGATTCTTCTATTACTGCTATTTACTTTCTTTAACCCTTCTGCCAATCCGATCAGTCATTTAACAGGTTTAATAACCGGTGGCATTTTAACCCCTTTTTTAACCAAAAAAAACGATGGTGCAAAGCTTATTTAATATAAAAGCTTGCACCATCGATAATTTCTACATCTACTTGTTCACTTAAATCTCTCATTAATTGAAATAAAGACTCATCCTTCATCTTCGCCTCAATCATACAATCAATTTGCGGAACACTTCCCTTTATCCTTCTTAAAAAAGATAAAAATGCCTCTACATTAATATAATCTGCATGAGCTCTTGGATCTTTTCCCTCTCTAGGGCTAGAGATATGCATTTTAACCGGCAACAAAGACGTTTCCCACGTATGAACGACACGTGCCCAATCTTCATACCAATCTTCTTGCTCATTATTCATCATATGGTGATGTAAGTCAAATACGACGGGAATATCTAATTTTTCTCCTAAATATAATGTTTCCTCTAACGTAAAGGTTGTATCATCATTTTCTAATATAATCATTTCTTGAATACCCCTTGGGACATTCGACCAATTCTCTATAAAGCGCTCTAATGCAAGTTCTTTATCTTTATATCCTCCTCCGACATGCAGTACACATCGTTGCTTATGTTCAATCCCCATACCTTTTAATAATTTTTTGTGCATCTGCAATGTTTTTACAGATTGTTTAAAAACACTCTCCTCAGGTGAATTTAGTACAACAAAATGATCTGGATGGAAATCAATTCTCATATTCATATGAACTGCATATTCACCTAGTTTTTTTAAATTTTCTTTTAAAGGACGAATATAGTTCCACTCTAGCAATTCCTCATGATTCGCTAAAGGAATGAGCTTTGAACTGAGCCGAAAGAAAGATATGTCATGCCCTTTATTATGCTTTAATAAACGTAAACAATTTTCTAAATTGGAATTAGCAATTCTTTCAAGTTTACGAATTGCAGCAGCACGATCATCTAATTTCTGAAACTGTGCATACGTCATCGTTTGAGATGGAGATGCATTCTTCAAATGTACACTCATCGCAACGTAACCAAGCCTTACAAGCATATAACAGCCCCTTTTCTATCATAACTATTATGTAGTATGCACAATTATAGAAATAAAAAAAGAGAATGCCCGCAAAGGGCATTCTCTTTTTTTTATTAAGCTTGTGGACGGCTATGATGTTTTCTTTCGCCGCGTCCATTTGAAGAACCAGGGCGACCTTGGCCTTCACCTCTACGACCACGACTACCACCATCACGATTACGATCGCGGTTACCATCACGATTGCGATCACGGTTACCGTCACGATTACGTCCATCACGGTTACGGTCACGATTACGTCCATCGCCACCGCCGCGTGCATCACGACTACGATTACGGTTACCATCACGGTATCCGCCTCCGTTACCGCCGCGTTTTTTAGAACCGCCGCCTCTTGAAACAACAGGTGGTTCTGATGTTAAAGCGATCGGAGTTGTATCCGGCTCTTTAGTCATCATTTTTAAAGCAGCAGCTACTACTGTTACAGAGTCATTTTCTTCTAACATTTCTTCTGCAATACGCTTGTAGTATGCTAAGTTTTCATTTTCAATTGTGCTTTGAAGCTTTTCAGCGATTAAACGTTGTTGACCTTCTAATGCCTCGTCAAGTGTCGGTGCATCCATACGGTCCATTTTACGTTTTGTTGTACGCTCGATATTTTTTAATTGTCCTGATTCACGTGGTGTTACAAATAGCATTGCAATACCTTTTTTACCTGCACGACCAGTACGACCGATACGGTGAACGTATGATTCTGGATCTTGCGGAATATCGAAGTTATATACGTGCGTTACGCCTGAAATATCAAGACCACGCGCAGCAACGTCTGTTGCAACAAGAACTTCAATAGAACCTTCTTTAAATTTACGTAATACAGACATACGTTTCGCCTGAGTTAAATCACCGTGAATACCTTCTGCAGCATAACCACGTAAGTTTAATGCTTCTGATAATTCATCAACACGACGCTTTGTACGACCGAATACGATTGCAAGCTCTGGAGATTGAATATCTAATAAGCGTGTTAACACGTCAAACTTTTTCTTTTCTTGCACTTCTAAATAGAACTGCTGAATGTTTGGCATTGTTACTTCTTTTGCTTTTACTTTAATGTGTTGAGGCTCAGTCATGAAACGCTCAGCAATACGGCGGATTGGATCCGGCATTGTCGCTGAGAATAGTAATGTTTGATGTGTTTCTGGCACATCTGTTAAAATTGCTTCAATGTCTTCAATGAAGCCCATGTTTAACATTTCATCCGCTTCGTCAAGAACAACTGTCTCTACGTTTTGCAGACGAAGTGTTTTACGGTTAATATGATCTAAAATACGACCCGGCGTACCAACAATAATGTGTGGGTGTTTTTTTAGAGCACGAATTTGGCGGTTAATATCTTGACCACCATAAATTGGTAAAATGCGAACACGTTTATGCTTACCAATTTTGTATAATTCTTCTCCAACTTGAATTGCTAATTCACGCGTTGGCGCGATAACAATACCTTGAACCGATTCTTTATGTGTATCCACTTTATCTAATAGTGGTAATCCGAATGCTGCTGTTTTCCCTGTACCTGTTTGCGCTTGCCCAATAATATCTTTACCTTGCAATGCATGTGGAATTGTTTCAGCTTGAATTGGTGTAGCCTCTTCAAAGCCCATACTTTCAACAGATTGCAGTAAAGAATCACTTAATCCTAATTCTCGAAATGTTGTCAATGTTACTTCTCCTTTTCTATCCTATACTTATCATTTAAAAAAAGGCGTTTTCCGAATTTGCGGAAAAGCCCTTTTCCTGAATGCTCACGTATATAAACGGGCGTATATTCTTCACGAAAATACTTCTAAACGTTATTACACTTTATCAATTATAAGTTTTGTATGTGTAAAAAGCAAACCCAACTGTTACCTTATTTTCATATTCAGAGTTTTTTTCTTCACTTTTATTTTTTTATATTTACTGTAAGCGCTTATTATAAGTTTCTTCTATTTTCGTAACTATCATCCCTATTTATATACACCAATTATTTCAACATCGTAATTACTTCTTCTAATTTCATACCGCGAGATGCTTTTATTAATACAACATCTTTCACATCGACTACTGCTTGTAAATCTTTTACTAACTCTTCTTTATTATCATACGCCTTTACACGTTCATTAGGGAAATTAATTTTCGCTCCTTCAGCAATTTGAGCCCCTAATCTACCGTATGTGAATACATGCGAGATTTTTGCTGGATCGATTAATTTTCCTACCTCATAATGGAACTGTACTTCTTGATCTCCAAGTTCTAACATATCACCGAGCACAACGATTTTTTTAGCAAAACCATCTAAACCATTCATTAAATGGAATGCTGCTTCCATAGCCGTCGGACTTGCATTATAAGCATCGTTGATAATTGTTAAACCACTATTTGTTTTCACAATTTCCATACGCATGCCCGTCATTTGAAGTGTTACTAAACCTTCTTTCATCTCTTCCCACGTTACACCAAAATGTTTCGCAATTGCCATTGAAGCAAGTGTATTATACACATTATGTTTTCCTAACACAGGTAAGTAGAATGAAATATTTTCATCTCTATTCATTTTGAAATGTGTCCCAGTTGCTTGTAATGTTACAGTCGTTGGATAATAATCGTTTGCTCTTGCATCACCAAACGTAACCGTTTCTGTTGCTAAATTCATTTCAGGAACACGATTCGTTAATAAAGGCTCATCCCCGTTATATACGAACACGCCACCTTCTTGTAACCCTGTAACAATTTCTAATTTCGCTTCAGCAATTGCCTCACGAGATCCTAAATCCATTAAATGTGCCTCACCAATATTCGTAATGATAGCTGCATTAGGACGAGCTAACTTAGATAAGAATTCAATTTCGCCTCGGCTTGACATACCCATCTCTAATACTGCTACTTCTGTATTTTCTTCTAAGTTTAAAATGGTAAGAGGTAATCCGATATGGTTATTGAAGTTCCCTTCTGTTTTTTGCACTTTGAATTTAGTCGCAAGAAGACTTGTTACAATATCTTTCGTAGATGTTTTACCGTTACTACCCGTTACACCTACAACTTTAACATCCAATTGATCACGATAGTTTTTCGCTAACATTTGCAATGCGGATAGCGTGTCTTCCACAAAAATAACCGGAAGATTCTCAGGTGGATTCGCTACATCTTTCATCCATAATGTAGCCACAGCTCCATTTTCAACAGCTTTATCTACAAAAGCATGTCCATCAAAGCGCTCCCCTTGAATCGGAACATACAAGTTTCCTTTTTCAATTTTTCTTGTATCAATAGACACGCCTTGAATAGTAATTCCCTCATATTGCTCTGCTAATCCAGTACCATTTACCATCTGTTCCACTTGCTTTAACATTCGCTTTATCATATAGAAACGCTCCTTACATAGAGGAAGCACTATTCCTACGAATAGTGCTTCCTCCTTTTTTGTTAGATTGTATATTTAATTTTTTGTTTTTCTTCGTGACGTTCAATCGCTAAACGAATTAGCTCTTCGATTAATTCTGGATACGGTAACCCAGTATGTTGCCATAATAGAGGGAACATACTGAACGGTGTAAATCCTGGCATTGTGTTTACTTCGTTAATATACACTTCTCCATCTTTCGTTAAGAAGAAATCAGCTCGCGTTAAACCTGCACCGTCTAATGATTGGAATGCAATAATTGCATCACGCTTAATTACATTAGATTCTTCTTCTGTCATTTCAGCTGGAATAATTAGCGCCGTATCACCATCGATATATTTCGACTTATAATCATAGAAGTCCTTTTTCGGAACGATTTCACCTACAACTGAACATTTCGGCTCATCATTACCTAGTACCCCAACTTCTACTTCACGACCTACAATATTTTCTTCTACAATAATTTTGCGATCAAATTGGAATGCCTCTACAAATGCATCCTCAAGTTCTTCACGATTTTTACACTTATTAATACCAACACTTGAACCAAGGTTCGCTGGTTTTACGAAGCAAGGATATCCTAACTTATCTTCTACTTTAGAATAAGCTTCCTCACGATTTTTTTCCCATGCACTACGAATGAAGGATGCATATTTTGCTTGTTTTAAACCAGCCTCTGCAAAAATGTTTTTCATAACAACTTTATCCATACCAGCAGATGATGCTAGAACACCATTTCCTACATAAGGGATATTCATTAATTCTAATAGTCCTTGAACCGTTCCATCTTCACCGTTTGGTCCATGTAGTAATGGGAAAATAACGTCAATAGCATTCTCCTCAGAAGCTGCAGATGGGATAATTTCTGTACTTAATGATAACGGAGAAATCGCATTTTCTGCACCGCTCATTTTTAAAGCTTCAACATCTGTTACTTCGCCTTCAATACGCTCACCGCGTACCCATTGACCTTGTTCTGTAATATAAATTGGATGAATCTCGAATTTATCTTGATTTAACGCTTTAATAGCAGCAAGAGCCGTCTGTAGCGAAACTTGATGCTCAGCTGATTTTCCACCATATAATAAACCTAATTTAATTTTCGTCAATGAAATCACCCTAACCAATTGTTTTCATTTTTCTATTTTAGCACTTTTTATAAAAATAGGTAGTTCCTATTTGAAATAAAATGTAACTTCCATAAATAATTAAATAACATCACTTATTGGTTTTTCATTTCATTTTCTATATAGCTACACAAAATAAAATGGCAATCTAATCTAGTTATGTACCTAAAATATGTAGAAATCCCCTTTTTTGTGTATATCACCTATTCACTAAGAAGATTGTTTGGTTAGTGTGTCTTTTTGCCTTTGCTCCACAAGGCGATCTAAAGAAACATATACAATACCTGCAACTACACATCCTACAGCTAAAATTGTAAATAGAAAGTGACCAAGTAATCGATCTAATAAAAAACCTCCCAAAAGTGGACCAAATGCGCTTCCTGTAATCCACTGCAAACTTGCAGCTCCCATATAAGTCCCTCTCAAATGCTCAGGGGCCAAATTTGCTACAAATGTCATCTGTACAGGCGACATAATCATCTCACCTAACGTATATATAGCATAAACGAACAGTAGTGTTATTAAAATAATTGTAGCATTTGTATTAAATTCTCCAAACCACTTCGGTAACCACCCTATAAAAAATAATCCAATCCCGAATAAACATGCACCATATAACATCGTCTTCCCGACTGGTTTGTCCGTAGCCCATTTTGAAATTTGAAACTGGAATAAAACAACTAATAGTCCGTTTAACGCCATTAAATATGGATATGGATTATTCGTTCCAAAAATACGCTTCATTTCATTATCAAAATGTAGTGGCAGCATGCCTTCCGTTTGAGAAAACCCCATCGAAATGATAATACCTGCTAATAAGTAAATCATTAATGCCTTATCTCGCATTAAAATTTTCCAAACTGCCCCAGATTCCTTTTCTTTATGTTCTTCCTTATCTATCCTCTTTGGCATAGTCTCTTGAATAAGAAGTAATACAAGTAACGCATAAAATAGCATTGTAGAAGAGGCAATAATAAACACAAGGTTCTTTGACAACACAACTACTGATGCTCCCATTATCGGACCAATCGCAGCACCTATATTGTGTCCCATTCGTAATAAACCATATGCCTCTGTTCTTTTTTCTGGTGCCGTTACATCCGCGACCATAGCTGATGCAGCTGGATGAAATAAAGAATTACTCAACCCTAAAAAAATAGATAAAATTGCATACGGAATAAATCCTTCTATAAATAGAAAACCGAGCATTAATAATGCATTACTTGCCATAGAAAATATCATAATAGGCTTTCTTCCATATATGTCAGCAATTCTCCCTCCTATAAGTGATCCAAAGCTTGCAGCAATTGGAGAAAGCGCCATAATAACCCCAACTTCCAACAACGAATCTACCTTATCTTTTAAATATAATGCAAAAAAAGGCATTAACATCATCATTGCAATTCCATTTAACGTCTCTCCAATAAATCGAATCCATACGTTACGGTCCATCTCCCTTAACTCACGCCACGTATTTTTCATCATTCCACCCCTTTAGTTAGCCAACAATTATCTTATAACAAGTTCAGAAAAATGTAAATTTTCAAATAAAAAAATCCATTCTAACAGAATTAGAATGGATTTTTTCGCTTATAAATTTGCAACATCTTCTTCTTTTTTACTATTATTTAAAGCACTATGTTTTCGGCTATATAAGAAGTAAACCGCTATACCAATAACCATCCATATCCCAAAACTAATCCACGCTGTCCCTGATAATTGAAGCATTAAGTATAAACAGAAAATCACTGTTAATGCTGGTAAAAATGGTACAAGCGGAGCCTTAAATGCCCTTGGTAAGTCTGGATGAGTTCTTCTCATTACGATTACCGCAACAGCTACAAGTGCAAATGCTGACAATGTCCCCATATTTACAAGATGTGCTAAAACATTTAAATCTATTAATCCTGAAATCAGTGCCGCAATAATCCCCGTTGTCCATGTATTTAAAAATGGCGTTTTAAATTTCGGATGAACTTTAGCAAGACGCTTCGGCAGTAAACCATCTCGGCTCATCGCATAAGAAACACGAACTTGCCCATACATCATAACTAGCATTACTGTTGTAATTCCTGTAATTGCTCCTACTGAAATTACCCCCGCTAAACCATCTTGTCCAATAAATTGAAGTGCAAAAGCAACTGGATCTGATATATTTAGCTGGCCGTATGGAACAATCCCTGTCAAAATAAGCGAAACAACGATATAAAGAACTGTACAAATTAATAACGATGCAATAATACCAATTGGTAAATCACGTTGCGGACGTTTCACTTCTTCTGCCGCTGTTGAAACTGCATCAAATCCTATAAATGCGAAGAATACTGTAGCCGCTCCAGCCATTACACCATCTAAACCAAATGGCATAAAGGGCGTCCAGTTTTCAGGTTTCACATAATTAAAACCAGCAAAGATAAAAATAAGAACAACTGCTATTTTAATAAATACCATAATGTTATTTACTCGTGCACTTTCACGAACACCCCTAGATAAAAGAACTGTCATCACTAAAATAATTAGAACTGCAGGTAGATCAATTATTCCACCCTTTCCTGTACCAGGAGCCGAGGAGAGAATAGTCGGAATGTGAATTCCAAACCCCTTTAATAAAGATTGAAAATATGCAGACCAACCGTTTGCTACAGCAGATGTAGCAAGTAAATATTCAAGCATTAAGTCCCAGCCAATTAAAAATGCGAACACTTCCCCCATCGTCGCGTATGTATACGTATACACACTGCCCGAGACAGGAACTGAAGAAGCAAATTCAGCATAACAAAATGCAGCAAAGGCACAAGCTAACGCGGCAATCGCAAATGATAATATAATAGCTGGCCCAGAATGTTTCGCTGCCACAACACCCGTTAGAACAAAAATACCAGTTCCAACAATTGCTCCGATTCCAAGCATAGTTAAATCTAGCGCACCCAATGTTCTTGCTAACGTTTTTTGCTTACTTTCATGCATTAACTTTGCAATTGGCTTCTTTTGAAAAATTTGCTTCATCTTTCACTCCTCCAAGTTTTAAATTTTCTGAAAATTTTTAATTCGCTTTTTTATTTTACTCATTACGCTTTTCCTAGTCAATACTTTTGTCGAAACAAGTAGAAATTCTTCTGAATATGCACGATCCTTATTATTCTTTCTATATATCTTTCCATTATTTTTTTGGTATTATTATACATGTCGATTCCGTGAAAAAGGCATGCCCCCTTATTGAGAGCATGCCTTTTTTACTTATTTCACAGTATATGAACCTTGTTCAATCCAGCTATACATATACTTTTCATCTTCTGTTTCATGTGCTTGTTTTACAATACGAAGCGGACGGAATGTGTCTATCATAACAGCTAATTCAAGCGTCTCTTTCTTCCCTATACTTGCCTCTGTTTTCCCCGGATGCGGCCCATGGGGAATCCCGCTCGGATGAAGTGTAATAGAACCTTCTTCCACACCTTTGCGACTCATAAAGTTTCCTTCTACATAGTAAAGAACTTCATCACTATTAACATTACTATGATAATATGGTGCTGGAATTGACTCTGGATGATAATCGTATAAACGTGGTACGAAAGAGCAAATAACAAAATTATGTCCTTCAAATGTTTGATGTACTGGCGGTGGCTGATGAATGCGCCCTGTAATTGGTTCAAAATCCTCTACATTAAATACCCACGGATATAAATAGCCATCCCATCCAACAACATCTAACGGGTGGTGTCCTAAAACATGTTTATGCATATAGCCTCTTGATTTTGTCATTACGACAAACTCGCCTTTTTCATCATATGTCTCTAATTTTTCTGGACCACGAATATCTCTTTCACAAAACGGACTATGCTCTAACAATTGTCCGTATTCATTTCGATAACGACGCGGTGTTGTAATTTGGCTATTTGCCTCTACAACAAGAAACTTAGTCTCTCCTTCATCTGGAATAACACGATAAATCGTTCCAATTGGAATCGTTACATAGTCGCCTTTTCTATAGTGAATCGTTCCAAACATCGTTTCAATTTTCCCTGTTCCATAATGAACAAATAACATTTCATCGCCATCACCATTACGATAGAAATAATCCATTTTTTCTGTTGGACTCACTACTCCAATTAACAAATCTTCATTTCCAAGTATGAAATTCCGTCCACTTATTGCATCACCACTTTTTTTACTTTCTTTCGTTCGAAAGTGGCGATGAGAAAGAGCAACATCCTCTTCATACTGCAACTGACAAGAATGCGATAATGCAGAATGACCTACTTCTGTTGGCATATAATGATGATACAAAATAGACTGCGTACCAGAAAAACCTTTTGTTCCCATTACCTGTTCACGATAAAGCGACCCATCTTTTTTACGAAATTGTACATGTCGTTTATGAGGTAGTTCTCCCATGTGACGATAAAACATGCCCATCACCCGCTTCCTTTTCTTTTTTGATCGTATTACGTAGTGTACCTAAACCAGTAATCGACAGTTCTACAACATCTCCATCTTGTAGCCACTCTTCTGTACCCAGTTCTAAAATACATCCTGTTCCTACTGTCCCAGAACCAATCACATCTCCTGGATATAACGTAACGTCCTCTGAAGCACGTTCAATCATTTCAGCAAATGTATAGTAAATATCTTGGAAGTTTCCTTTTGATAATAGTTTTCCATTTACATGAGCAGTCATTTCTAAATTATATCGATCACCATTACGATAAACGTCTAATTCCTCTTTCGTAACGAGATGTGCTCCTAATGAAGTTGCAAAGTCTTTTCCTTTCGCTGGACCGAGACCTACTTTCATTTCTGTTGCTTGTAAGTCTCTCGCACTCCAGTCGTTCATAATACAATAACCAAAAATATATTCCTCTGCTTGCTCTCGAGAAATATTTCGCCCTTCTCTTCCTATTACGCAAGCAATCTCCAACTCATAATCAAGCTGTTTAGACTTTTTCGGACCAATTACAAAATCACCGGAACCAATTACAGCACGATGATTAGTAAAATAAAAAACCGGAATATCATACCATTCAGGCACAACATCTAATCCTCTTCGTCCACGAGCTGTTTTTACATGTTGTTCAAATGCGTAAAAATCTCGAATACTACTCGGATTAGGAAGAGCAGCTGTCAATTGTACTTCTTCTAAAGCATATATACCCTTATTTGGATTCTTAATATTCCGCACTACTTCTACATACTCATCCGCTTTCTCTAAAAAATCCATCATAGAAGAAGGGATTTTCCCTTCACTAGCAAGATTCATATCTATTACTTTGTCACCTTCAAGCCATCCAGCCCGTAGTTCTTTTGAAGGAAGACGAAATGTAACAAATTTCATCCTGATTCCTCCTTATAAAAATGAAATTTCCACCAGCAAAGGGACTTTTGCTGGTGGATACAAATCTTATAAGTTTCCGCGACGCTCTTGTTCTCTTTCAATTGATTCGAATAACGCTTTAAAGTTTCCTTCACCAAATCCACGAGAACCTTTACGTTGAATGATTTCAATAAATAAAGTCGGACGATCTACAATTGGTTTCGTAAAGATTTGTAGTAAGTAACCTTCATCATCACGATCTACTAAGATCTTTAATTCTTTTAACTTATCAATTTCTTCATCGATTTTTCCAACTCGTGCAGTTAGCTCATCGTAATAAGTATCAGGTGTATCTAAAAACTCCACCCCATTTGCACGAAGCGCTTCAACTGTTTTAACAATATCACTTGTTAATAAAGCAAGATGTTGTACACCAGCTCCATTATAGAATTCTAGATACTCTTGAATTTGTGACTTTCTCTTTCCGTCTGCTGGTTCGTTAATAGGAAACTTAATACGACTTCCATTCGTCATAACTTTTGACATTAACGCCGAATACTCTGTACTAATATCGTCATCATCAAAATGAATCATTTGTTTAAAGCCCATAACATTCTCGTAATAACTAACCCACTCTTCCATTTTTTCAACATTACCAACTACATGATCAACAGCAATTAAACCAGACTCCTCAAATGGAATATTAAATTCTACCTTTTGGAATCCTGGCATAAATGCCCCTTTATAATTTTTACGCTCTACAAGCGTATGAATTGTATCACCATACGTACCAATAACTGCTTTTTTCAATGTACCGTCCTCATCTGTTAATTCCTGCGGTGGAGCAATTGCGACGGCACCACGTTTCACTGCTTCTGAGTATGCTTTATCAACATCATCAACAAGTAGTGCCACATCCTTCACGCCATCACCATGAGTCTTTACAAACTCTGCAATACGATTTTCACTACTTAAAGCCCCAGACACAACGAAACGCATATTTTTTTGCACAAGAACATAAGATACCTTTTCACGGTTTCCAGTTTCTAATCCAGAGTAAGCTACAATTTTGAATCCGAACGCTCTCGCAAGATAATAACTCGATTGCTTTGCATTCCCTACGTAAAATTCCAAATGATCTACATCACGTACTGGAAAAAAGTCCTCCATTTGTGCAGCTAGCGTATCCATAGATTTTTGTTTCATAATATCTTCATCCCCCTGTAAATAGATTAAATGGTCCATACTTAAAACCAACCGAAAACGCTTCCAACATTAATTAATAGAAATTAGTTAGCAAGCTAACAAATTCTGACCTTTAAAATTTTCTATCTTTTCTGTCAAATTCCTCTTTTTTTCTTACATATAAAATTCGACTTTTTTCTCTTTGAAATAAAGCGGGATTTTATTCAGTGGATTTTTGATTATTCGTTGAATCAAGTTTCAACCGCAGCGTTTAATTAGCCATGAATGCTGGATAATGAGGTAACTTTAATACTTGAGGGTATATAAGCAGAATATAAAAAAGACTCCAACATATTAACTACTTACTAATACGTTAGAGTCTTTATTTTTTTTGAATGATTGTATTTATATATCTCATACTAATACATTTGCAAGGAATAGAATAAATGATGTTAATATTACCGCTCCACCTAAGGATCCTAATAAATCTGTTTTTGTTACTTGAAACACTTGTTCACTGTTCATATCCCTCATTCTCCTTCCTTTTTTGTTTAATTTAAAACTTCTATTATACTAATACACTTGATAAAAATACGATTAATGCTGTTAATACTACCGCTCCACTTGCTGATCCTACGAAGTCACCTTTTGTTACTTGTAATACTTGCTCTTTCATATCTTTCATTCTCCTCTCTTTTTCTTTTGTTACAAAGCTTCTATTATACTAATACGCTTGATAGAAATACGATTAACGCTGTTAATACTACTGCTCCACTTGCTGATCCTACGAAGTCACCTTTTGTTACTTGTAATACTTGCTCTTTCATATCTTTCATTCTCCTCTCTTTTTCTTTTATTACAAAACTTCTATTATACTAATACGCTTGATAAAAATACAATTAACGCTGTTAATACTACCGCTCCACTTGCTGATCCTACGAAGTCACCTTTTGTTACTTGTAATACTTGCTCTTTCATATCTTTCATTCTCCTCTCTTTTTCTTTTATTACAAAACTTCTATTATACTAATACGCTTGATAAAAATACGATTAATGCTGTTAATACTACTGCTCCACTTGCTGATCCTACGAAGTCACCTTTTGTTACTTGTAATACTTGCTCTTTCATATCATTTATCCTCCCTTTTTATAAGTTATCTATATGTAATTTCTAAGAAATGTTTATTTCATAGTTTTTATGTTAACGTTACATTAAATTCGATAACGTAACGTTTGTAACATTAATGTAACATAACTATTATTACGTTGCAATATAATTACGTAAAATTTATTACACTTTTTTTACGTTTTTTTATAATAACCCTCAAAAACCTTTATTTAATGCATTTTTCACTAAGTTCACGTTTGTAACATTCGTGTAACATTACAGTCATAAAGTGAAATGTAGTCATATTCCTCTCTATTTTTGTTACAAATTGTTTATTTAGTGCCACTAAACCTATCTAATCTTTACTTACTTTTAATATGAGATAAAATACCGTCTTTCCAAGATAAGTTTATATGTTTCCTCTATATAACTATGTATAATAAAAACAAAGAGGTGGTCATTTTGAAATTAATCGCATTAGATATGGATGGTACACTACTATCATCTAATCTTGAAATCTCCAAAGAAAACCTACAAGCAATCCAAACTGCACAAGAAGCCGGTCATATTGTAATGATCTGTTCTGGTCGTGCGAAAGAGGATGCTTTAAAGCTATTGGAAGAATATAAATTATCTCTTCCAGTCGGAGCAAGCAATGGGGCTATTGTTTATGTGGATGGAAAAGTAATTAACTCGCGTTGTATACAAAACGACAAAGTGTACAAACTTGCAAAATTACTAGAATCTGAAGGTTTCCCATATAAGCTATATACAAATAAAGGAGTTTATTCTCCATATACATGGCAAGATCAAGTGATGCAAGCATTCGAAGAAAATAAGCATGCGCTTGATGTTACATTAGAGGAACTTGAACGAATTACAGAAAAGCAAAAGAAATCGAACCTAATTACTGATTTCAAAAAAATAGAAGATGTTGTAAATAACCAAGAACTAGAAATATCTAAATTCTTCATTTTAACGTTTAATGCAGCGCATCGCGCACAGCTATTAAGTATATTACAAGAGGATGCTGATATTATGGTTACAGCATCGGCTCCTACTAACTTAGAAATTATGGATAAGAATGGACATAAAGGAAACGGGATACAGCAGATGGCAGCTCATTTTAATATCCCTATTGAAGATACAGTTGCTATTGGTGATAATTTTAATGATGTACCGATGTTAGAAGTAGCGGGCTTATCTGTTGCAATGGGCAACGCTGAAGAAGATGTAAAAAAGCTATGTGATGTTGTAACACTAACAAACAATGAACATGGTGTTGCTCACGCAATCGAGCAATTTGTATTGAAACAAACTTCATCTAGTAAATAAAAAAAGGACTCTTTCAATTTGAAAGAGTCCTTTTTTATACGTGATGACAAGCAACAAAATGCTCTACACCAACATTACGGAATTCTGGTACTGTTTTTTTACAAACATCCGTTGCAAATGGGCAACGTGTATGAAAACGACAGCCCGAAGGTGGATTTGCTGGACTTGGAATATCCCCTTCTAGTATAATTCGTTCTCGCTTCACTGTTGGATCTGGTATTGGAACAGCTGATAACAATGCTTTCGTATAAGGATGTAGCGGATTGGTAAATAACTCATCACGCGGTGCTGTCTCCACAATCGTACCTAAATACATAATTCCGATTTTCGTACATAAATGTTCTACTACACTTAAATCATGCGAAATGAATAAATAAGATAATCCCTTTTTCTCCTGTAACTCACTAAATAAATTAATAATTTGTGCTTGGATAGATACATCTAGTGCCGCTACAGGTTCATCAGCTACAATGAATTCTGGATTTAATACCATAGCTCTTGCGATTACGATACGCTGACGTTGTCCACCAGAAAACTCATGGGGATACCGGTCAATATGATAAGGAGCTAATCCACATAACTCCAATACTTCAATTACCTTTTCACGCACATTTTCTTTCGTTGCTAATCCGTGGGCCAACATTGGCTCTCCAAGCGCTTCTCCAATTCTCATTCTCGGATTTAATGAGCTAAATGGATCTTGGAAAACGAGCTGCATATTAGGGCGATGTTTTCTTAATTCATCCTTGGATAAAGAATGAACATCTTTTCCTTTAAACTTCACTTCTCCCTCCGTTTTTTGAACGAGGCGTAAAATTGTTTTTCCTATTGTTGTTTTCCCGCTCCCTGATTCACCAACGAGACCAAACACTTCACCTTTATTAATAGTAAAACTTACTCCATCAACTGCTTTTACATGCCCAATTGTTCTACTAAATATGCCGCCTTTAATTGGAAAATATGCCTTTAGGTTTTTCACCTCTAATAATGGTTCACTCATTGTTCCGCACGCTCCTCATATAACCAACAAGCTACTTTATGATTTTCATCATTTACATTTAGATTTGGGGCTTCTTTTTCACATATTTCCATACAATGCTCACAACGCCCACTAAAGTAACAAAACTCACCTAAACCAACTAAATTCGGAACTTGCCCTGGAATAGAATATAGTTTATCTATTCGTTTTCCCATTACTGGTTTTGATTTCAATAATCCTTTCGTATAAGGATGTTTTGGATTTTGGAATATCTCTAGTACTGGGGCTTCTTCAATAACTTTCCCGCCATACATAACGACAACATAATCAGCCATTTCTGCTACAACGCCTAAATCATGTGTAATTAATAAAATGGATGTTTTAAATTCCTCTTTTACTTGTCTTAATAAATCTAATATTTGAGCTTGAATCGTAACATCAAGAGCCGTTGTCGGTTCATCGGCAATTAATAACTTAGGATTACAACTAAGCGCAACAGCAATCATAATACGTTGTAACATCCCACCGCTCAGTTCATGCGGATAAGAATGGACGATTTCATCAGCGCGGGCTATGCCAACTTTACGAATTAACTCAATTGCCTTCTTATATGCTTCATTTTTACTAAGTAATTCATGCTCCCTTAACGTCTCTACAATTTGTTCCCCTACAGTAAAGACTGGATTTAGCGATGTCATCGGTTCTTGGAAAATCATCGCAATATCATTCCCTCGTAAACTACGAAGCTCTTTCTCTTTCATTCCTAAAAGACTTTTTCCTTCATATAAAATATCTCCGCCTACTACACTACCTGATTCAGCAATAAGTCCCATAATGGATAAAGCTGTTACACTTTTCCCGCAACCTGATTCACCTACAACACAAACAGTTTCACCTTCTCGAACAGAAAAACTAACATGATTCACAGCTTTTACTGTCCCTTCTTCTGTCTGAAAGTGTGTTTGTAAATCTTTCAGCTCTACTACCGATTTACTCATATTCCTTCACCTACCGTCTCATCTTTGGATCTAACGCATCACGAAGTGCATCACCAAGTAAATTAATGGATACAACTGTTATAAAAATTGCGAAACCAGGCGGGATCCATAACCATGGACGCTTTTGAAAATCAATTAATGAGTTCGCTGCGCTAATCATATTCCCCCATGACGGTGTAGGTGGAACTACGCCGAGACCTAAGTAACTTAGTGCGGACTCACTTAAAATAGATCCAGCTACGCCCAAAGTTGCTACAACAATAAGCAGCGGAAAGACATTAGGAATTAAATGATGAATAATTTTTCGAGAATCCTTTAATCCTAATACATCTGCTGCTTGCATAAAGGCTTGCTCCCGCAATGTTAAAATTTGTCCTCTCACAAGACGAGCAAGTCCTGGCCATCCTACTAAACTCAAAATAATCATTACAACATATAAACGGTATTCTGATGGTAATTTCCATTCTGATAAAATTGCTCCCATTATAATAAGTAGCGGTAATCCCGGAATGGACATTAACACATCCGCAACACGCATAATTAAATGATCCACAACCCCTCGATAAAAACCAGCAATTGCTCCTAATAAAGCTCCTAGTATAACGGATAGTAGCATCGACGCTAAACCAATTGTTAATGAAATACGCCCTGCTTGCATAAGTCTAGTTAAAATATCCCGTCCCAACTGGTCTGTTCCAAGCCAATGTGACAGGCTGGGCGGTTTATTAATGTGTGTTACTTGTACTTTCCCATCTGCATACGGTGAAAAGATTGGACCGATAAAACTAAATAAAAACATAAATATTAAAATGTATAAACCACACAGTGCCATCTTATTTTTCTTGATTTTTTTATATGCTTGGCGCCATGGTGATGATTCATTTCTCTTTTTCCGTTCTTTCTTTTTCTCTATTATTGGTGTAATAGTCTCCATATCTTTCCCCCCTTACTTCAATCGAATTCTTGGATCAACAAACGCATATACAATATCAGCTAAGAAATTAGCCATAATTGTTAAACAAGAAAGAAACATTGTAAAAGCCATTAATACCGTATAATCACGGAAGTTTAATGCTTCTAATTGAATACTCCCAATCCCTGGCCAATTAAAAATCTGTTCAATAATAATAGCTCCTGAAAATAAACCCGGTAATTCAAAAGCGAGTAATGTAATTGCTGGCAAAATTGCATTTTTCAATGCATGTTTATAAATAACGGTTCTTTCTTTTAAACCTTTTGCACGAGCGGTACGAATATAATCTTGTCTAATAACATCCAACATGCCGGTTCTAAAATATCGTGTTAACGATCCTACACCAAGAAGCGTTAAAATAAATACAGGTAGAATCATGTGACGTAATACTTCTAATATGTATGCTATCCCTGTTGAGTTACTCCCAATATCAATCATGCCACCAATAGGTAATAACTTTAAATCAACTGCTAATAATTTAATTAAAAATAGTCCGATAAAGAATGATGGAAATGACATTGCTGCAAAGACACCGATTGTTACCAATCTATCAAACCAAGAGTGCTGCTTTGTTGCAGAAATAACCCCAATAATAAGAGCAATAATCCACGTGAAAAATAAAGCTGCAACAGCAACAATAAATGTATTCCAAATGAATTTATTAAGTAATGAAGTTACCGGTTCTTGATACTGTAAAGAAAACCCAAAATCACCATGCAAAGCATTCACTAACCAATGAAAATACCTTTCAATAATTGGTTTGTTTAAGCCGTATAATTCCCTTAATTCTTGGGCTCTCTCTGGTGTTAACTTTGGATTTGAATCAATATAATCTCCCGGCAAAAGTGCAAATAAGAAAAAAATAATAATAGATGTACCAAACAATGTAGGGATCATTTGAAGGAACCTACGAATGATATATGTTTTCACCTTTTGTCTCCCCAATCCTATTTACTTAAAAATAGAAGAACATTTTTTCAAAACAGCTACCATTCCATTGCTGTGTGAAAAAACGTCTTCTATTATTTAGGTCAATCCTTATTGTTCAATAGATAACACTGGTAAGTTGGAACTGATGCCATCGTACTTTTCTGGATCAATTCCTTTTATACGTGCATTATGAGCATAAAGTAGTTTACGATAGTTTAATAAAATAACTGGTGGATCATCACTTAACTCTTTATACAGTTCTTTATAAATCGCTTTACGTTTTTCAATATCTGTCGTCCCTATACCTTTTCCAATCAATTCATCCACTTTTGGGTTATTATAACCCGTATCACTTTTTGGATTAGTTGATAAGTAATCACTTACAACTTCACTTGGATCACTAATTCCCGGTGTTGAAACTGCCGCTAAATCATAGTCACCTTTTCCTACTTTTGAAAGCATCGTATTAAAGTCCATCAACTCTGGATTTAATTCAACACCAATTTCTTTGTAACTTTCTTTTGCAATAGGAATAAAGATATCATTTGTTTTACTTGTATTTGATGCGTAGTATGTTAATTTTAATTTTTGACCATCTTTTTCACGAACTCCGTCAGAACCTACTTTCCAACCAGCCTCATCCAATAATTTTTTAGCCTTTTCTACGTCGTGTGGGTATTTATTAATACCTTCTTCTGTATATGCCCATGAAACTGGAGCAATTGGTACGTTAGCAACAGAGCCATATCCTTGTAAAGCTGTATCCACATACTTCTTACGGTCTAATCCATAAGTAAGTGCTTGGCGTACCTTTTTATCTTTCAAATACGACTTCTTATTATTTACATAGATATAAGCAATATCACTTGATGATTCAAGATTAATGTTTGCAAACTCTAATCCTTTTAATTGGTCTATATTTTCAGGGTTCGCTCTAAATCCACTATAGTCCAGTTCACCTGTTTGGAATAATTGGAATCCAGTATCACCTGATGTGATTTTATAAATAAAGTTTTTAATTTTTGGTTTACCTGCATAATAATGTTCGTTAGCAACAAAGCGTACTTCTTGACCTGGAACATATTTTTCAAATTTATATGGACCCGCTGCAATTGGTTGCCCATATAATGCTTTTAAATAGTCCAAACTCGTATTTTGTTTATAATCTTTTCCATAATAAGCTTTTGATAGCACTGGGCCACCTAAATTAGTTAGCGCCTGTGAATTAACTTTTTCAGTTGTAATTTTAATTGTCTGTGGATCAACAACTTGAATCCCTTCAATAGAAGTTGCTTTTCCTTCTTTATATTCTTTCCCGCCTTTAACAGCATACTGAGCAATATCCAATCCACCTTCATACGCTTTATCATGAAGTAGTGTTAATGTAAATGCTACGTCATCCGCTGTTAGAGGCGACCCATCACTAAATTTTAAATTTTTACGTAAATGGAATGTATATGTTAACTGGTCAGCAGAAATATCCCATTTTTCCGCAAGATCCGGAATAGGTTTACTTTGTTTGTCTGTTGTTACTAATGAAGCAAAAATAACCGACGTTACATTTCCATCCCAACCATTATCTTGGAAATACGGAAGGAAAACTCCCCCTGGCTTAGAAATGGCTGTAATGAAAGTATCTTTTCGTTGATTTGCTTTCTCTGGACTTTTCTTTTTATCTGTAGCTGGAATTGATTCAATCTTAGAGTCTTTTAAATCCTGCTTTTTTACTGGTTCTGTAGAAGCCGTATCCTCCTGTCCCCCACAAGCAGATAACACAAGCGAACTACTCAGTAATACTGAAAATACACCAGCCCATTTTTTTGTCTTTTTCTTCATTGTCCCCACCCTAACTGTTTAATAGTTATACCCTTTGAACTTATTAGCTTATGTATGCCTCCCACAGCATATTTATAGCCAATCGGAAAAGTCGGTTTTAATCAGAAAAAAATAGATGTTTTTGAGGGGTAACAATCTTATTCCGACCTTTCCGGTAGACTTTATGGTTATTAGCTTATATCGTTCATTATGTTTTGTCAATTCTTTCTAAATAAATATTTTGAGAATTTTTCAAAAATTATTACTCTACATTTATACTTTAAGAAAACTCAGCTATAATTCGTATTAAAACTTAAAAATCTACTTCTATTCCTTCAGCATGAAACATAGAATACTAATAACCAATTACCAAAAAGGGGGCGAAAATATGGACAACCTATTCCAATACGTCCTGCACTACGTATTATTAACAATTATGATAGTCGGAGCGCTATTACTATTCCCGTTCTTCCCAAAGTTCGTCCTCTTTTTAGCTTTTTTTATCATGCTCGGGATTGCTATTATAATTTCAACGAGAGAAGATGCCACGCAAAAAGAGAGCAGAGTTCAGCGCATAAAGCTGTAACTTTGCTCTCTTTTTGTTTTCATTCACTAGTCTCTGTTACACATATTTATCCCGCTATTTGCCGTGCAGTAAGACCCCCACCTCAAAATTCAGCGAAAGCAAAAGAAGTTAGGTCAGGGTCGGGGTGCCCGTAAAAGCCCTCACTTTATCTCTCGGGAAATAATTAGCCTTTGTTTTTGTAATTACTCCTATCGAAAAGCCACTAATGACATTTATTTTTCACCTTATCATTTTCATATGTTTCACAAACTATGCAAATTGAGGAAAATGGATTTATCTAAGTTACTGTTTCACGTGAAACACATCGCTTCATTTAACCTTTAAAGCAAAATATCATTATGAAAAAAGCCGCTTCCTCCAGCAAAACTGAAAGGAAGTGGCTTTCTACTCATTACTCCACCATATTCTCTAATTCATTATATAAATCTGCTCGTAACAACTCTTTCTTCGTTTTTTCCTCATATAATTTTTCAAGTTTTTCAACATCAGCTACATATTCCATTTCACTTTCTAATGCATATATATCTTCTTCTATATGCATTAACTCGTTTTCAATCTCCGCAAAACTTCTAGAATCTTTCTTTTTTATAGAGATTGCTTCAACACTTTTTCTTCCATGGTGCTTATGCTTTATTACTTCCTCCTCAAGCTTTTCTTCCCACTTTTGACGAGCCCATGCATAGTTTCCTGCAAACTCAAATAATTTGCATCTATCAATCCAGTACGTCTTTTCAAATAACTTATTTAAAAAATATCGATCGTGTGAAACAGCTAAAATCGTCCCGTTATATTGTTCAAGGGCTTCCTCTAAAACTTCCCTTGATTCAATATCAAGATGGTTTGTCGGCTCATCTAAAATTAGAAAATTGATGTCTTGATACATAAGTTGCGCAAGTCTTAATCTCATTTTTTCTCCACCACTAAGTTGCGTTACTTTCTTAAATACTGCTGGACCATAAAACAAAAACTTAGCTAATATATGTCTTGCTTCTCCCTCTGTTACAGCCACATTCTCTCTGAATGCTTCCAATACATTACTCTTCATATTTTCATATGCATGTTGTGATAAATAACCAATTTTGACACTACTACCAATTCGAATTTCACCAACGTCTGGATTTATTTCTTCTAATAGTAGTTTTAATAATGTAGTCTTCCCTGTACCATTACGACCAACGATAGCAGCACGCTCTTGAAAACGAACATGTAAATTCGCTTGTTCAAATAAAGATCGGCCAGCAAAACCTTTACTCACTTCTTTCATTACAACAACATCTTTTCCGCTTCTCTCTTGCCCTTCAAACTGAAGACCCATCTGTTTTCTTTCTAAAATTGGCCTCTTTAATTTCTCTATACGCTCTAACGCACGTTCCATATTCCTCGCTCTTTTATGCAATCCTTCATTCGGAGGATTCGCTTGATTTGCCCATTCACGTAGGCGCTTAATTGCTTCTTTCATTTTCTTTATTTTCTTTTGCTGCTCTTGATAAGCTTGAAACTCTTGAAGTAACCTTTCTTCCTTCTCCTCAACGAACTGAGAATAATTCGTATGGTACACGTGAATCTCTCCATCTTCCAAATCCAAAATTTTCGTTACAACTTCATCAAGGAAATAGCGATCGTGTGAAATAACCATAACTGTTCCATTATATTCTTTTAAAAATTTCTCTAACCATTCAACTGCAAACAAATCTAAATGATTTGTTGGTTCATCTAATAGAAGTAAATCTGGTTTCTGCAATAGCATATATGCAAGGCTTATTTTCGTCTGTTCTCCTCCACTTAATTCCGTAAATACTCTTGGAAATAAGTTTGTGACTTGTAAGCCATTTGCTACCTTCATTATATTTGCCTCTATTTCATAACCACCGAGAAATGCAAATTTTTCTTGAATTACTCCGTACCTCTCCATTAGCTTTTGCAAAGGAGATTGTTCCTGCTCCTCCGCCATATTTTTTTCTAGAGCATGCATTTCTTTTTCTAATTCCTTTTCTACTTTAAAAGCGGAACTCAATACATCATATACAGTCATGGCCTCATCAAACTTCGGAATTTGTGCGACATGACCAATACGTGTACCTTTCTTCATATGAATGGCTCCTGCATCCAAACTCTCTATTCCCGTTAGAAGCCCAAAGATTGTTGTCTTCCCACTACCGTTACGACCAACTAACCCAACACGTTCACCATTCTTTATTTCAAGCGATATATTTTCAAATATGATGTTTCCACCAAAAGATTTCGTTACATTATTTACACTACAAATAGTCATTTTCCGTACTCCTTTCAATATAAAAAACCATGAGAAAGAAACATTCCCCATGGTTTTCGGCATAGAAAAAGGAAGCCAAATAGCTCCCTTTTCACACGTTGATTAAAAATGGGTGAAGAGATTTCTATCGTTCAATAGTCACTATGCAATTGTTAAAAAAGGGCATACGTATCCCGTTAACAACTACATCATGAAAAATCGCACGACAAAAATAGATAAAATCTAAAAATTTGGCACGCGCAGCTAAAGAACGTTTCATCTCATTCACCCCTTTCGTACGGAATTTAATACTTACTTCTTTATTATACTTTCCAATTTCATGTTTGAATAGTCATTTTTCTGAAAATAATGAAGATAGACTAAACATTTCAATAAGTGACATCAAATCTTACAAAACTGTTATGTTCACGTAATGGAAAGCGATAGTACGAAAAGATGCCTCCCTATACAATAAAGATGTAAAACAAGAGAGACAAACACAAGGAGGAAACAAACATGATGAAAGAAATCGTAAAAGCAATCTTTGAGGTATTAGTGAACGGACAAGCAGTTGTAAAAGAACTAAATGAACTATAAAAAGGAGTGAAGAAATATGATGAACATGGTAAAAATGATTTTACACGCTTTAGTCGATGCAAAAGCAGTTAGCCAAGAATTAAACCAACAATAAAAAGGGGTATATGAATATGAAGAAAGCCATTATTATAATTGCAAGCACAGCAATTACTTTATACACAATAAAAAATAGAAAAAAGAAAAATAATGAAAATGTTCTATATTATCCATACACACTATTAGAGAAAAAATAAAAGACAAGGTACCCTATCGTAATGAGGATATCTTGTCTTTTATTTTTTCCATATTGTCTTTAGAGGATTTCCTTCTCCTTTTCCCGAATGTATTAAGCGGGATTTTTACACATATTTTAAAGGGGCATATATACAAATGGATACACAACAACTATATTTTTTAAACGATATCGGTAAACAAAAACCAGAAAGTATTCGGAATAGAAGCGCTGCATGTCCATTTTGCGATAAAGAACATTTAACGGATATTT
Source organism: Bacillus sp. RZ2MS9 (assembly GCF_001816185.2). NCBI lineage: Bacteria > Bacillati > Bacillota > Bacilli > Caryophanales > Bacillaceae > Bacillus > Bacillus sp. RZ2MS9. Next base: position 213,331 of record NZ_CP049978.1, on the reverse strand, counting down.
TAGCAACTGATGGTTCTATTATTTGGTTAAAAAATAAATTTCCTACATTACAAGATACATTTCAAACGGTGCTGATCGAAACGGATAATTGCGAAGATCATATCGCAACATATACAGAAGAACATATGCGAAAATTAATGCAATTTTCTATTCAACATTGGTTACACTTACAGAAGAACGAAGAATTTGCATCTGTAATTTTATACAAAAATCACGGTCCATTTTCAGGTGGAAGTTTACATCATGCACACATGCAAATTATCGGAATGAAATATGTAGATTATCTTGAAAATATTGAAGAAGAAAATTTTCAAGGGGTAATTGTTCAAAAAAATGAACGCATTGAACTTAATATTTCAGAGCGTCCCATTATTGGCTTCACTGAATTCAATATAATCATTGATAATATTTCATATATAGATGAAATGGCAAATTACATTCAGCAAACTGTACGTTACATACTGATAGATTTCCATAAAGGATGCAGTAGTTATAACTTATTCTTCTATTACTTAAATGGAAAAATCATTTGTAAAGTTGTACCTAGATTTGTCGTTTCACCATTGTATGTAGGATATAAAATACCGCAAGTTTCTACAAAACTAGAAGAGGTGAAAATACAACTCACGCAGTATTTCACGAAAGAAAAGGATGAAATTATTCATAAAAAAACAGAGTAGGTATAGGAAACCTACTCTGTTACCCCGCATTAACGAGCAGTAAAACTTCCACCTCAAAATCCGGAAAACGCTAGAATTTAGGCGGAAGATTAACTGCTCGTAAAAGCCCGATTGGTGAAGACTAATAATCAGCGGGGGATGAACAGACTCCCCCACTGATTAAAGTTTCACTTTATTACACCTTTATTTCGATAGTACACATCTTCTAGTCCGATGTTATACTTCATGTTATTATCCGTCCACTCTGGCCCTAAATTCCCTGGCCATCCAGATGTATTCGCTATATATTTCAGTAATGCAAAATCAGTCAAACCTTTTTGCACCCCACGCTTATATCCTTTCATTAAATGCGGCATTGCAATTTGCGCATTTGTACGTGGATCTTTCAGCTCATCATCAGTTAAATGTTCTGGTGCAAGCCCGCCGCCGCGGTGTAGTTGAAACAATCCAAATGAAGTTCCATTATCTCCAACACTTCTTGGATTTAATCGACTTTCATGCTCGGCAATTGCAAGAGGTATCCATTCCGGAAGATTTACTTTCTTCGCTTCCTCTATAATGATTTGTTTCATCTGTTTTGCTTCTTCTGAATCAACATAGCTTGTTCCATTCACTAGCTTATCCATTCCTTCAGACTTTCCTTGGAAATATAAATATACTCCAAGAACAACTAAAAATCCTACAAAGAATTTCTTCACTACCTCTACCTCTTTCTCCGCTGAAATTTGTCCCCTTTCAGCCTTCCCTTTACAATTACCTACATTCTATTACTCTTTTATCATAGCAAATAACTATACGTATTATCATCATGCTTTAGACCGATTTTGTGAAAAAACAGCTGGTAAATACGTGCAAAAATGTAACTTTCATAGACTATAACGCATTTTTTGTATATAATTGTAAACTGAACTCTATATATAGAATAGGAGCGTACAAAATGAAAAAATGCCTAACACTCTTGTTCAGCATTTTACTACTCATCCCTACCTACACCTCTGCACAAACATCATCAAAACCAAAAGTACTTGTTTTGTATAGTACACAAGACGATAAAGTTTCAAATAATGTCCAAATCCTTAATACTCAATTAGGACATTTTACAAATGATATAACCGTAAAAAACTTAAAAGAAGCAACTTCAATTAATAACGTATCCTCCTATACACATATTGTTTATATCGGTGAAACAAAAGAAGCGTTTTCTGATGAAACGAAACAATTTCTAGAAAACTTCTCCGGCCCTTTATTAGTATTAGGACAAAATGTTGAACAATTATCTAAGCGTTTTTCTTTCATTACATTGAAGAGTGACGATATACGAGTTAATAAAATTGAATATCCAGAAAAGAAGCTAAAAAATACCTTAGAAGAGGAACGATTAATTCAATCATTTGATACGAATGGAACTGTGCTTGCTAACGCTTTAAGCTCAAATAACACTAACCCACTAATCGTTCAGCATGAAATATCTTATTATGTCGCAACACCTAACCTCTTTGACTGGATGTCTCATTACGTCGGTGAAATGTTATTTTCTTATTTCAGCCAAAAACCAACGAAAAATAAAGTTGAAGCTTATTTACGTCTTGAGGATGTTCACCCAGCAGCAGATATAAATCAATTGAAAGAAATTGCTAAATTACTAAAAGAGAAAAAGATGCCTTACATGATTACTGTTATTCCGGTATATAAAGATCCAGATACAGGAAAGATAATACATTTAAAAGATAAACCAGAACTAGTTGATCTTTTACGCTCTATGCAAGATGATGGTGCAGCAATTATTATGCATGGTTATACTCACCAATTTTATGACAGTGAAACAGGTGAGGGCTTTGAATTTTGGGATGTCAAAAAAGATCAACCAATTCGCCAACCGAAGCATGAAAAACCGAAGACAAAAGATGACTTTCCAAATATAGAGGCATATAACCAATATGTAAAAAAAGGGGAAGAATTCGAGGAAAAATATACGAAAAATCATATTGAAAAAGGAATTCAAGAACTTGTAGATGCTAAACTATATCCTGTTGCCTTTGAAGCACCTCATTACACGATGTCTCAAAAAGGATATGAAATATTATCAAGGTACTTTTCAACTTATGTAGGACAACTACAGTTAAATGATACAACTTGGAAATCCATGCACTCACCATATTATACAAGTACTCCGTCATTTTTACATGGAATGAAACTATTGCCTGAAACAGTCGGATTTATTGAAGAAGATACGCCACAAACTATTGCTAAAATGAAAGAACGTGCTCTATCTGTTTCTAAATTATCCGATGGGATTATTGGGGCATTTTATCATCCTTACTTAGGTGTGAAACCATTAAAAGAAGTGTTAAAAGATCTAGAAAGTATTCCAAATATAGAATGGATTGATTTACAAAAGGAAAAGAATGAAGTAAAAATGAAAGATATTCATATTACGACGAATAAAGACGGCATTCACGTTGAAAAACCAACCAGTGCGAATGACATAATTGATTATATAAAGCAATATGGCTTCTTCCTTATACTGGGGTTCGTTATCATTGTCTTTCTTTTATTATTAAAACGTGCGAGAAAATTAGAATCCTAATACAAAACCACCGAGCGGAACGCTTGGTGGTTTTTTGTCATATATCAAACCGTGGCATTTTATTAAATACATTCAATTTTCACTTTTTCCGTTACATGATTAAAACTATAATTCTCCTATCCTTTCAAATAAAATCGACTTGTATTTTCATATATTGTTTTTGCGACCTTATCAATGGATATGTTTTGTATAGAACTAATTTCCTTTAATACATCTCGAATCATTCTCGGGTGCGTCATAACATCGTCTTGAAATTCCCACGGTCCATCTGTTTCTACCATCATATATTCAAGCGGATAATACGAAACAATTTTTCTAATCTTCTCCTTATGTAAAACATCCGGTGTAATCGAAATATAATAACCATTCTTCATCATCCGTTTCATTGTTTCATCACTTCCTTTAAACCAATGGAAATGTGCACGTGAAACTTTATATTTCTCTAGCAAATCACATACAGTGTCAGCATCTTCATAAACTGCGTGTAATATAATCGGCAAATTATACTTACTAGCTAGTTCTATAAATTTTTTCAATACAGCTATGTATGGATCTACAGCAATGCTTTCATCTTCTTTCCTCAAATAATAGGGCAAACCTACTTCACCAATCGCAACAATTTCCTCTGCGTTCTGTTCAATAAGTTTATAAATCTGTTCACACTCTTCTTTATGAATCTGTTGCTCTGGATGAAACCCTATCGCTGGATATATAAAGGAATACTTCTTAGCTAAAGATAACGTTTCCTTACAAGATTGATAATTCATAGATACAGCAATAAGCCCCTTTATTTCATTACTATTTTCCACCTCTTTCAGTAATCTGTTCTTCTCTTCATCCTTATATTGATCAACATGTATATGACTATCAATCCATTTCATCTTTATGCCCCCATAAAAAAAACAAGAAAGGACTTCCTTTCTTGTTTTAGCATCTATATTATTTAACAATTAAGTTTGTTATGATATCAAATAATCCAATACACACTACGGCAACAGTAAAGTAGCTACAGAAATCTTTAATTGGTAACTTCACTACTTCTTCTTTACGCATCCCATTTTTCTCCCTTCTTACTAGATCCCTAATTATTTTTCTATCTGTATCTATTATGCAAAAAATATGACAAATTTACTATCGAATTAACTTACGTAAACCTTACAATGTTGTAAGGTTTAAAAAAGGATCCTCATCTTTATTCAGATGAGGATTATTAAAAATTAGTTGGTTTTTCATTCTTCATTACAAACAGAAAGTAATACATTAAGACTTTCTAGTTACACTATATGAAAATTACTATCTTTTAACTATCGAATTACATTACAGAAGACTTACATGTTTGTAAGTTATGTGTAATGTAATTCGATAGTTTCCCTTACTTATATTTCGTACAATAAAGTTAGAAAGTAAGCCAAATAAGAAGAACACTCAAATAACCAAATTGCATTGCTAGTAGCTACTCTTCTTATACCTTTCAACCATGCTACTACAATGTACCCCCTTCCCCTTTATATAATAAAAAAGCCTTAGTTTATATGGACTAAGGCTTTTTTATTAACCCCTAAAATACCCTTACCTGGTATTTTTATTTTCGACAAAAAATAGCTGGGGGTATATTTTACTATCTCATCGTTAAAAGTTTACTCTTCGCATTTATAGGAATATTTGCAACCTCAATCTCTTCAATCGATTCACCGTAACGTCCTTTTGCAAAAACCTTTAATGCTTCATCTCTCTTTAACATATGCTTAACCGTTTTCTTTATTTTCTGCTCTCTACCACGTTCATCGAATGCAATAAATTCATATTCATACCACTCATCACCAATATGCTGACCAATTGTATTCACAACCGTATAGTATTCTTTCGTCTTATAAAATGGATTATATTTATCGATAACCGGTCCAAGTTTCGTAGGCAGTAACATTACTACTATCACTATCATCGCTATTATAGTAGTGATCATTTTTTTCTTCATAATAAACATTCCTCCTCTGCAGGATATATATACATCCATTTTAAAAAGGGGGAATAAAATCTACTATTGAATCTCATTACATTACACTTACATTTTTGTAAGAATTAAAAAAGGTGAACGAATTTACTCGTTCACCTTTTAGCTTGCTTTAAAGCCACCGCCAAGTACATCACGTACATCATGTATAACAACGAAAGCATCTTCATCTACCCGGCTAATAACTTGTTTTAACTTAACAAGCTCTTGTTTATTAATAACAACATATAAAACTTCTTTATTTTTACCAGTATATCCGCCGCGCCCTTCTAATACAGTAACACCGCGTGTCATATTTTTCGTAATAGCTTCACGAATTAAATCTGGTTGATTCGAAATAATCGTAACAGCCGTTTTTGTATCCATTCCTTCTACAATGAAATCAATCACCTTCGCTCCGATGAACACAGCTACAAGTGTATACATTGCCTTTTCTTGCCCTATTATAAATACAGAACCAGCAATTACAACAATATCAATAATTAGTACGCCTTTACCTACGCTCCAACCTAAATATTGATTTGCTAACCGAGCTAAGATTGCTGACCCTCCCGATGTACCTCCGGCTTTGAACATACAGCCTAATCCAATACCCACAAATAAACCAGCAAATAAAGCTGCTAATAATGTATCACTATTTACATGATACTCAATATGTTCTGTAACGTATAAAAACAAAGATGTTTCTACAATCCCTAAAATTGTATAAATCATTGTTTTCTTATCAAAAAATTTATAACCAATAGCTAGTAAAATTGCATTTATAGCAAAATTCACAATCCCTGGTGACCAATCAAATAAGTAGTACGTAACAACCGTTAAACCAATAATTCCACCTTCCGATAAACGGTTTGGAATTGCAAAGTAATTAATACCAATTGCGAATAATAATGAACCAATTGTAATTAGTGTTATTTCCTTTATACGTTGATTAACCATAGTTCATACCCTCCCCCCATTTGACATTGTATCACTATCTCCTAGAGGTTTAGAAGTGGTTTTTATTCCGCATTTTCCCTCTTAAAAATTGAAATATTATGTTTAAACAGAGGGTTGATTAATTATTCATATTTGCTCTAACTGCACGGACAAATTGCTCCACATTCCCTTTCTGAATATACTTAGCGCGAATGGTTTCATGATTACAAGTAAACTCAAAGTACGGATGAAAATCTATGCTATCTATATGCACATATGAGTACTCTTTAAATGTTGAAGGATAGTAAGGAAATTTCCCGTAAAACAGGAGGCGTCTAGTAGTGGCAACAAAAATTCCATGTTGATAACATAACATGAAATTATCCTTCTCAAAGATCCCTACCACAAAAACCAAAATCTTTTCATCATCATCTACATACTTTTTCATACTCGATAAAAGTTCATTCATGCATATTCCTCCAAATTCTATTCACTGCTTTAACACTTGAAAAGAATCCATGGATATTACAGACCGGTTTAACTCCTTTATAAAGTATGAAACGCGTTTCCTGTCAAAGATATTTCAAAAAAATAATCCGTTATGCGATTATACACATAACGGATTAAGATTAAACTGTAGAGCGTTCCACAAGTTCGTATGGAATTTCCAGCTTTTCTTGTTTAGAACTCTCGTCATTCACTTTTCTATGCAACATTTCAAAAGCAGTTTTCCCTATCTCCTTTAAATTTTGATCAATAGTTGTCAATTGTAACACTTGCGAGATAGGTTGATTATCAAAGCCAATAATCGCTAAATCCTCAGGAACTTGAATCCCTAATTTTTCAACCTCTGTCATAACCCCAATCGCAACTTCATCACCTGCTACTATTAATGCTCCAGGAAGATCCTGCATCTCTTTTAACTTATGAGCCACTTTTACACCATCTTCTAGTGTAAAACATTCTGTAAAAATCCATTCTTCGTTAACCTCTTCATCTATAGATTGCAATTGCTGTTTATAAACATCAAAACGCTTTTGACTACTCGGCCCTAATTTTCTTCCTGTACAATAGCCAATTTTTTTATAACCTTTCTCAATCAAATAATCCATTCCTAATTGAAAGGCCGCTGAATGATTCGTATATACACTTGAGATGTTTGAAATATCATTATCTTCACAAGCAATTATTGTGCCGTAAGAAGCATACGGTTCTATCGTTTCCCAATCATTTGCACGTGAACAAATAATAAGACCATCCAATTGTTTTGTTTTTAACATATGTAAACTTTTCATTTCTTCTTTTTTATTATAATTCGTTTGGCAAAGTAACACTCTGTAATTATGAGTTAACGCAATCTCCATCATTCCGCTCACCATCGCATCAAAACACGGATGATTAATATACGGTAAAATCACACCAACAATATTCGTCTTTCCTTTTGATAAATGGACAGCATTTGCGTTTTGCGAGTAATTCAATTTCTCAACTATCTCTATAACCGCTTTCCTTTTTTCTTCACTTACATATGGGTGATCATTCAACACTCTCGAAACAGTCGTAACTGAAACTCCCGCCATCTTTGCGATATCTTTAATATTAGCCATGCACTCACCTCTATCTTTAAGTTAATGAATCTCATGAACATATGTCAAATCTTCTTATCATTACACCTTCATTTGTTTCTCTTACAAAAGTGTAATTTTTCTGTAAGCTAATTCGATAGTGACTTTCCGCAACATTTCATACAATTAAGTCAGAAACAAGGTAACAACTATTCGAAAAGGAGCGGATTAATATGATGAACAAAATGAAAACGAACAATTTCTTGCATACAATGGGCATGGTATTTTCCGCTCTTATCGACGCAAAAGCTGTTGCTTCTACATTAAACAAGTAAGGAGAATATATTATGAATAACATCACTTTTAACAAATTAGATTTTTTAGGACTAGCTAGTGGCTCGCTTCTTCTTACTGCTTTTATTTACGCCGCTACGCTTGTATAACTTTGTGTCCCCTTTCCCCTTTATTATAAATAGTAATAGAAAAGACGACCGTCTATGCCCGGTCGTCTTTTCTTATTTTTGATTTGATTGCAAAGCTTCTTTTAACTCCTCAAACTTCTCATTTAATTGATCTGTCATCATTTTCATAGCGGTTTTTCGATCTATTTGTTCTCCAGCCTCAATTTGAATCGGATCTCCAAAAATCAATTTTGCCTTTTTCCCCTTTATTAATTCTTTTACACTTGATGGACCAACATAAGCTGCCGGCACTAAAGGTACATTAGAACGCATCGCAATTGTCACAGCACCCGCTTTTAATGAAACATCTTCCGCTGATCTCGTTCCACTCGGAAAAATCCCTACTACCTTTCCTTCTTTTAATAAACGTGATGGAATTTTAAGTGTACTCGGTCCCGGATTCGCGCGATCTACAGGGAATGCATTTACATTTTTAAAGAACCAATTTTTGAATTTCCCTTCAAATAATTCTTTTTTTGCCATGTAATGAATTTGAGTTGGGTACATCCCTGTAGCTAACATTAATACATCCATAAAACTTGTATGTGTACACGCAACAACATACGGACCACCTTCTGGTAGCTTTTCTCTTCCTTGCACTTCTACTTTCCCAGCTGTTTTAAATATATATTTCAACAAAAATGTAATTGGTTTATACATTTATTTCGTTCCTTTCTAAACATCCGAAGTATAATCATATTCTTACAACAATTATAACACTAAGTTTTAGGAGTTGGTAATAAAAATAAGTATGAATTGTTAAATTTCAATTCTTACAAAAGTGTAATTTTCTTGTAAGCTAATTCGATAGTTACTTCTTACTATATTTCATACAATTAAGTCAGAAACAGGGCAACAATTATTCGAAAAGGAGTCGATTAATATGATGAACAAAATGAAAACGAACAATTTCTTACATACAATGGGCATGGTATTATCGGCTCTTTTCGATGCAAAAGCTGTTGCTTCTACATTAAACAAGTAAGGAGAATGTATTATGAATAACATCACTTTTAACAAATTAGACTTTTTAGGATTAGCTAGCGGCTCTCTTCTTCTTACTGCTTTTATTTACGCTGCTACGCTTGTATAACTTTGTGTCCCCTTTCCCCTTTATATAGAAAAAGACGACCGTCTATGCCCGGTCGTCTTTTTAATTTTTTCTTTCTTTCAACTCTTTTAAAAGCTGTATCAGCTCAGCTTGTTGTTTTATCTTTTTACGACCATTTCGATTAATTGCTGCAAGCTCACAGGCAACTCCGACGGCGAAGAAAAACAATAAACTTTCTAACATGTGAAATCCTCCATTTGCCTATTAAACAGCTTGACGTAATTGTTCTTCTTGTAAAACTCTATTATTTATATTTTCTTCTTTTCTCTGGCAAACGTTATTGCGAATAAGTGCTGCAATAACAAGTACAGTCCCTATAATATCAAACATTGTGATTTGATACCCTTGCATCATCATAATAGCTAAAGTCGTAATTGGTACAAAATTAATAAATAAAATCCCATTAATGGATGATAAAATTTTCACACCGTAGTTCCAAGCAAGTAGCGCTACAATACCTGGCAATGTCATCATAAATAACAAATCATATTTTACAATAGAAATCGTTCCCATACTAGGAACTGAAACATATCCAAGCCACGTAATAATTACCGTTATAATTCCTGTAACAGTCGTACCGAATACACACGTCAACGTAGAATAACGTAATGTTGACCAATCACTACACGTTTGACCACCCATCGTATAAATAACCCAGCCTATAACACCAATAAATATAAATGCTAATGGGAACATATTATCTTTCAATGTTACAAAGAAACTCATGTCACCTTTTGTAATAACAAACACAGCTCCTACAAAAGCAATAACCATACTCGTTATCATATACTTCTTCGGTTTTATATGCTTATATCCCCATAAAATACAAATAGAAATCATCGGCATAAGTGCTTCCATAATGGAAGCTACCATTACACCCGACTTACCCATCAACATTTGCCCTAAAAATATGAGGACATTATATACTGTAAATGCCATCGTTCCAAAAAAGACGAGTAACTTTCCTCTTCCCTCTAAACGAAATGCCTGTTTTCCTTCTTTCACTAACAACAATACAATCAGCATTATCGCCACTGCTCCATAGCGAATAAGCGAAAAATAAAATGGATCTATGTATTCTAGCGCATGATCAGCAACTGGAAACATCGCTCCCCATGACATACTCGCAATTAAACACGCTACAGCCCCTATTATCATTTGACCTCTTCTCACCGCAATCCCCCGTTTCTTTCTATTTGCACAAAGAGAATTGTAAAAGAAAAAATATATCACGTAAAATGATTCAAAATGATGTTAACTATCATTTATAATGATAGTTAACATCAAGGGGGATTACAAAATGGAATTACGAGACTTACAAATCTTTAAAAGCGTTGCCGATCAGGGTAGTGTAAGTAGCGCAGCAAAGGAATTAAATTATGTACAATCAAATGTAACTACACGTATTAAACAACTAGAAAACGAATTAAAAACCCCACTCTTTTACCGCCATAAACGAGGAATGACTTTAACAGCTGAAGGAAGAAAAATGCTCGTTTATGTTAGTAAAATTTTGCAAGATGTCGACGAACTAAAACAAGTATTTTTAGATAGCGAAACACCCTCCGGTATATTGAAAATCGGTACAGTCGAAACAGTAAGTACACTGCCTACCATTTTATCTTCTTACTATAAAAGCTATCCGAATGTCGATTTATCATTACAAGCGGGTCTAACAGAAGAATTAATTAGAGAAGTACTTGATCATCAATTGGATGGCGCCTTTATATCAGGGCCTATTAAACATCCACTAATCGAACAATACGATGTTAGTACAGAGAAATTAATGCTTATAACACAAAATAAAGCCTTTCATATAGAAGAATTTACAACAACGCCTCTACTCGTTTTTAACCAAGGATGTGGATACCGCTCCAAACTAGAACGTTGGCTTAAAGATGAAGGTTTGCTACCAAAAAGAATTATGGAATTCAATATATTAGAGACAATATTAAACAGCGTTGCACTCGGCCTCGGAATTACACTCGTACCACAGTCTGCTGTCCATCATCTTTCTAAAGCAGGTAAGGTACATTGTCATGCAATCCCTGAAAAATACGGCAGTATTTCAACGGTTTTCATACGCCGTAAAGATAGCTATATGACGAATTCAATGCGTAGTTTTTTAAAAACAATTGAAGACCATCATCATATCAATATGCTGTGAAAGACATTCTTACATGAATGTCTTTTTTTCTTACAAAAGTGTAAGTCTTTCGTAAGCTAATTCGATAGTTGCAAGTAGCCATATTTCCTATAATTAAGACATAAGCAGGGCAACAACAATTCGAAAAGGAGCGGATACGCATGATGAACAATATGAAATCAAATAAATTTTTAAATACAATGGGCATGGTGCTATCCGCACTTGTCGATGCAAAAGCTGTTGCAACTACATTAAACAAATAAGGAGAGTTTATAATGAACAACATTACTTTCAACAAATCAGACTTTATCGGACTTGCAAGTGGAGCCACTCTTCTTACGGCTTTCATTTATACACTTGCTCAAGGTCTTGTTTAACACTTTGTTTCCCCAACCCCCTTTATATATAGAAAAAGCTGCTCGTCTTATAGACAAGCAGCTTTTTAGTTTGTTTCATATACAATTTGACCTGTTTTCGTAATATCATATCCGCCAATCGCATTTAATTCATTATGAAATTCTTCCGATTGCAGAATGTCTTTCACAACTTCAATCAACTCTTCATTTTCTTTATTCTTCAAAATTACTAAATCATACTGTTCTTGCATGATTGGAATAAAGTCCACATTTACAATTTGCGAAAACTTTTCTGAACCTACTCCTACATCAGCTTTTCCATTTGCAACTTGCGTGGCAACACCAAGATGATTCGATTCTTCCCATTCATATCCACTAATATCAGCTTTATTTAATTTTTGGATTCGTAATTGTTCATCGACTAACACTCTAATACCAGAACCCTTTTCTCGATTCACAAACTTTATAGTGGACCCGGATATGTCAGCCCATGCCTTTATTCTCTTCGGATTTCCTTTTCGGACATAAAATCCTACATTTCTGGACAATAAATTAATCATAATGCATGGCTGTCCTACTAAAATGCGTTTTACGTAAGGAACATTATATGTACCAGTTTCACCATCAAACAAATGCAAACTAACGATACTTCCTTCTCCTTGATACATTTTCACTAAACTCGTTAAGCTACCTTGATACGCCCTTAAAACATTAGAACTTGGCAAACGATTTTCTATACGTTTAGCTAACATATCTAACGTTAGTTCTTGACCACTAATAATACACGTGTTCAAGATACTACTACCATCGTTTTTTACAGGAGTAACTTGTACCTTTCCTGTTTTCATTTGTTTTATATATTGATCTAAATCTGTTGCATCAATGCGCATCTGTCTACCAACTCTATAAGAAGGAAGTTCTCCTTTTTTAATTAAGTCGTATACAGTTAATTTTGATACTTTTAATCGCTTTGCTACTTCTTCCGTTGTGTAGGAATGATGATCCATAGACGATTCCTCACTTTCTCCTTTCATTGTAACAAAGAAAAGAATATTTCTCCTATTTTTTAAAAATAGATATATGTTCAAATTACATTCAATTATAACTAGTTATATTTAGATATAATTAGTTATAATTAGATGTATCAAAACGAAAGGGGATTTTTTTATGAATAAATTTACATTACGTTCCATCGGGGCACTTATACTTTCTTTCCTTCTTATATTTAGTGCTGCTTGTACAAGTGGGGAAAAGCATACAAAGTCAGCTGCTAAAGAGGATAAAACAGTTGAACTGACTATCTCAGCTGCTGCAAGCTTACAAGATGCATTAAAAGAAATCGAAAAACAATATAAAGAAAAAGAGCCAAATATCAAACTTTCTTTTAACTTCGGTGCTTCTGGAGCACTTCAACAACAAATTGAACAAGGTGCACCTGCTGATTTATTCTTCTCTGCAGCAGAAGATAAATTCCAAACCCTTGTAAAAAAAGGATTCATTAGTGAAAAAGAAGGGAAAAATCTTCTTGGAAATGAACTAGTTCTAGTCATCCCTAAAGATAGTTCTCTTACAAAATTTCAAGATTTAAAAGATGAGAAAATCAAAAAAATTGCACTTGGTACACCTGAATCTGTACCTGCTGGCAAATATGCAAAGGCTTCTCTAACACACGAAAACCTTTGGAATGATGTTCAAAATAAAATCGTATTTACAAAAGATGTTCGCCAAGTGTTAACATATGTAGAAACAGGGAATGTCGATGCTGGCATCGTATACAAAACAGATGCTCTCATTTCGGATAAAGTAAAGATTGGTGAGACAGCAGCAGCTACTTCTCATGAGCCAATCCACTATCCTTTAGGTGTTATAAAGGAATCTAAACATAAGAAAGAGGCGACTTCATTTTATGAGTATTTGCAGTCAAAAGATGCACAATCTATCTTTAAGAAATATGGATTTACAGTTCTGTCGTAATTACTATGAGCATTGATGCTATTTTATCGCCTGTCTTTCTATCTTTAAGAGTAGCTGCGTGCGCCACTATTCTCGTTACAATTTTAGGGACAATTGTCGGGCGAGCACTAGCTCGCTCCTCATGGCGATATAAAGTACTATTAGAAACCATATTTTTATTACCAATGGTACTTCCACCAACTGTTATCGGCTTCTTTCTCATTATCATCTTTGGAAACAACAGCCCGATCGGAAAGTGGGTTGAATCATTATTTCAGCAGTCTATTATGTTCACATCTACTGCTGCAATTATCGCTTCTACAGTTGTTGCATTTCCGCTTATGTACCAATCAGCGAAAACGGGATTTTCTATCGCAAATGTACAAATTGAAGAAAGTGCTCGTGACCTTGGCGCAAGTGAATATCAAGTTTTTCTGCACGTTACACTTCCACTCGCATTTCCTGCCTTACTAAGCGGGATGATTTTGAGCTTTGTCCGCGCGCTCGGTGAGTTTGGTGCTACACTCATGTTTGCCGGGAACATTCCTGGTAAAACACAGACAATCCCAACTGCAATTTACATGGCTATTGATGCAAGTAATATGCAACTCGCCTGGACACTTGTAGTTATTACTATCGGTATGTCACTCGTATTTCTACTATGTATTCAACTTATTAATAAAAGAATCACTAACTCTTAAAGCAGCTTTTGTCGAAGCTGCTTCTTTATTTCTTAGGAAATAAAATATACCAATGGGAAATAACTGAATTTTACCTCTTATTTAAATATACATTTTATTTGAATTCACTTTCTAAAATAGGCAATTTCCTGTTATTATATGGAGGTGTTTCAAAAAATGAAGAAATGAAAACGCATTTATATTGTGAATTCTTCATCCTGTTTTAGCGATCGGTAATCTTCTACTCTATTAGTGGGGCATTACCGATCGTTAGAACGATATGTAACTATATTGGTATAGCAAACCGAAGGGAGTCTTGTAATGGACATTTTATTAGCGCTTCTTCCTGCAATTGCATGGGGAAACATCTTATTAGTAAGCGTAAAAATGGGCGGTGGTGCATATAGCCAAACGGTAGGTATGACAATCGGTGCTCTATTCTTCGCAACAATTATGTATGTATTTACTCAACCAGCTTTAACAATGACAATCTTAATTGTTGGTTTTATTTCAGGTTTATTCTGGGCTTTAGGACAAGTAAACCAATTAAAAACAGTTGAAAAACTAGGTGTTTCAACTACTGTAACGATTTCTACTGGTATGCAACTTGTTGCAACTTCTATCTTTGGGGTTATCGCTTTCCGTGAGTGGACTACTACTACAACGATCTTTCTGGGAACGATTGCAATCCTATTAATTGTAGTTGGTGTTGTATTCACATCATTAGATGATAAAGAAAATGCTCAGCCACCTGGACAATTGAAAAAAGGACTTCTTACTTTAATTGTTTCTACTTTCGGCTATCTTGTATATGTAATTATTATTCGTTGGTATAATATTGATGGTTGGTCTGCTATTTTACCACAAGCAGTTGGTATGTTTGTTGGTGCGGTTGTACTGACGTCTAAACATAAACCATTTAACAAATATGCAATCCGTAATGCTTTGTCTGGTTTACTATGGGGAACTGGAAACTTATTCTTACTTCTTTCATTACCACGTGTTGGAGTAGCAACAAGCTTCCCATTATCTCAAACTGGAATCGTTATCTCAACATTTGGTGCGATTGTCTTCTTAGGTGAAAAGAAAACAAAACGTCAATTGATCTTTATTGCACTAGGTAGTGTTTTAATTATCGGCGGCGCTGTATTACTTGGTATGACAAAAGCATAATCTTATATTCTATTAGTAAACCCCTGAAGCATATATGCTTCAGGGGTTTTTCAATTCTAATTATTTTCTAGATATAATTATTTGTATGTTCTTGCCCCCTATAATTGCTCTTCCACTCTAGCAAACCAGCTACACATATAAAGAGATTAATAACAGTTAATATTAGCATGAATTTCCGCCTTCTCATTATCCATTCCATCTACGGTAAGTCTTTTCTTTTTACAACATTCTCTTAAAGATGATATCGTTTTTATAACATATCTCTACTAGAAAGGAATAAAGAATATGCTAACTAAACATCGAATTTTATTTATTGGTGCCGGTCGTATGGCAGAAGCTATATTTTCCGGATTACTTAAAACAAGCAAAGAGTACATCGAAGAAATTATCGTCTCTAATCGAAGCAACGTAGAAAAGCTAAAACAGTTACAACATCGATATAATGTGTCTACTGCAACAGATTGGAAACAGCATGTTACATCTGTTGATACGGTTGTTTTAGCAATGCCACCTTCTGCTCATGAAGAGTTATTAGCTGAGCTATCTCCGTTAATATCAAATCAACTAGTCGTAACAGTCGCAGCTGGCATTGGACCATCTTATTTAGAAGCTAGACTCCCAAAGGGCACGCCTGTTGCTTGGATTATGCCTAATACAGCTGCTGAAATTGGAAAATCTATCTCCTTATATACAATGGGACAATCAGTAAATGAGATGCATCAAGAAACCCTGCAACTGCTTTTAAAAGGTATTGGTACTTCGCAACTTTGTACTGAGGAAGAAGTTCATCAGCTTACTGCAGTTACTGGAAGTGCACCAGCCTTCCTTTATTACTTTGCTGAAAGCTTAATTGAAACAACAAAAAGTTATGGAGTCGATGAAGAAACCGCAAAACATCTTGTCATTCAAATGATTTCTGGCTCTGCTTCTATGCTCGAACAAACGCAAAATCCAGCTAACCTCCGCGAACAAGTAACAACGCCAGGTGGTTCCACAGCTGAGGGTCTCAAAACTTTATACGAATATAATTTTTCAGAGGCAATTCAAAAAGCAGTAGAAGCAACAAACAAAAAAGCTAGGGGGAAATAATATGATTTTAACAAGTTTAAAAGACTATACAACATTACATAACGGTGTAAAAATGCCTTGGTTTGGTTTAGGTGTTTTTAAAGTAGAAGATGGTTCAGAAGTAATTGATTCTGTAAAAGCAGCAATTAAAAATGGCTACCGCAGCATCGATACTGCAGCAATCTATCAAAATGAAGAAGGCGTTGGACAAGCGATTCGTGAATCCGGTGTTTCACGCGAAGAATTATTTATTACCTCAAAAGTATGGAATAGCGATCAAGGATATGAAACAACACTTCAAGCATTTGAAACTACATTAGAGAAATTAGGTCTAGAATATTTAGATTTATATTTAGTACATTGGCCTGTAAAAGGGAAATATACCGAATCATGGAAAGCATTAGAAAAACTTTATAAAGATGGCCGTGTTCGCGCTATCGGTGTGAGTAATTTCCACATTCACCACTTACAAGACGTATTTGAAATTGCTGAAATTAAGCCAATGGTCAACCAAGTGGAATACCACCCACGTTTAGCACAAGAAGAGTTACATGCATTCTGTAAAGAACATAATATTCAGCTTGAAGCTTGGTCACCATTAATGCAAGGACAACTACTAGATAATCCAACGTTACAAGAAATTGCGACAAAATATAATAAATCAACTGCGCAAATTATTTTACGCTGGGATTTACAAAACGAAGTTGTAACAATTCCCAAATCAATTAAAGAACATCGCATTATTGAAAATGCAAACATCTTCGACTTTGAATTAAGTGCTGATGATATGAAAGCAATTCAAGCTTTAAATGAAGATCGTCGCGTTGGTCCAGATCCAGATAACTTTAACTTCTAGTAGAAAAACCACTGTCCTATGCAGTGGTTTTTCTATTTAATAAAACTGAAAATTTAAACTATATTTCATTTAGTTGACACTTCATTATTCAAGGTGTAAGATTTTGAATTATCAAAGAAACACAAAAATTAATAAAATTTATTCGTTTACTCATTGTATCAAGAGAGGTGGAGGGACTGGCCCTTTGAAACCTCGGCAACAGGTTCATTTTGAATACTGTGCCACTTCCTGCAAGCTTTATGCTTGAAAGATAGAATGAGGGACTTCGTTTATATACGGGTGCATAACTTGTACGTAAAAATCCCTCTTTCTCAATATGAAAAGAGGGATTTTTTATTTTTCATTTCCCTCATCATCATCCAAACTTAATTATTTAGGAGGAAAATCAAATGAAAAAGAAGTTTGTACCCGGTATTGCATCAGTTGTAGGAGTAAGTATTTTATTAACTGGTTGCGGTAGTTATAAAAACGAAGCAAGCGGAGCAAATGCAAAAGACGAGGCACCTAGTAAACAGGTTTTAAACTTATCTTCACCTACTGAAATACGAACAATGGATACGGCTCGTGCTACAGATACTGATTCTGGTCAAGTAATGAGAAACGTATTTGAAGGTTTGTATAATCTTGGTGAAGGTAACAAACCTGTTCCTGGTGTTGCAAAATCTCATGAAGTAAGTGGCGATAAAACGAAATACACATTCCATTTGCGAGATTCAAAATGGTCAAACGGCACTCCTGTTACAGCTAAAGATTTTGTGTTCGCTTGGCAAAGAGCCGTAGATCCAGCAACAGCCTCTGAATATGCATTTCTATTCTTTGATATTAAAAACGCAACAAAAATTAACAACAAAGAACTTCCAGCCGACCAACTTGGTGTAAAAGCAGTTGATGACCATACGTTTGAGGTAGAATTGGAGCGTCCTGTTCCGTATTTTATTAGCTTAACAGCGTTCCCAACATTTCTACCAATTAACGAGGAATTCTTTAAAGCACAAGGTGATAAGTACGCTTTAGAAGATAATACAATCTTGTACAACGGAGCTTTTACACTAAGCGATTGGAAGCACGAACAAAGCTTTAAATTCAAGAAAAACCCTACCTATTGGGATAAAAATACTGTCAAACTAGAAGAAATCAATTTTAACGTCGTAAAAGAAAAATCAACAGAAGTAAATTTATTCGAGTCAAAACAATTAGATCGTATAAAACTAACATCTGACTTCGTCGATAAATATAAAAAGGATGCTAACTTTAAAGAACGTCCAAACGTAGGCGTACAATTTTTACGTATGAATCAACAAAACAAAGTGCTTCAAAACGTTTCTGCACGCCAAGCAATTGATCAAACAATTGATAGAAAATCCTTTGTAAATACGTTATTAAATGATGGATCTACACCAACATTTGGTCTCGTTCCAAAAAACTTTGCAAAAGGACCTGAAGGAAAAGACTTCCGTACTGCAAATGGCGATTTAACAAAAGTTGATACAAAATCTGCACAAGAGTTATGGAAAAAAGCTAAACAAGAGCTTGGTTCTGAAAAGATAACATTAGAATTATTAACGAGTGATGCTGACCTTGATAAGAAAACTGGTGAATTCTTAAAAGGACAACTAGAAAAGAATCTAGATGGATTAACAGTAAATATAAAACCGCAACCGCGTAAGCAACAAGTTTCGCTTTTATTAAAAGGTGACTACGAAATCGGAATTGATGGCTGGAGCCCTGACTTTGCGGATCCAATTACATTCCTTGAGCTATTTACAACGAATAACCCTTATAACTTAGATCATTACTCTAATAAGGAATTCGATGAAACAATAGCAAAAGTGAAAACAACTTTAGCTGGTGATGAAAAAGCTCGCTGGGAAGCATTACTAGCATCCGAGAAAATATTATTTAAAGACTCTGTTATCGCTCCTCTTTACCAAAAAGGCGAATCTTATTTAGAACGTTCTTATGTGAAAGGAATTGTGCAAGTAGACTTTGCAGGGCAATTAAACTTCAAGTGGGCAAAAATTGAAAAATAAAGTGAAACTTTAATAAGTGGGGGTTTCTTCATCCCCACTTATTATTAGCCCACACCAATTGTTTTTTTAGCAAAATATATTAAAAATAGGTTCTCTCACACATGAAAATCCGCTTTTTCAATATATTATTCTAAGAAATTAACAATCTATTTTTATTATTGACATATAGTTCTTTCCAGTGTTAATATTCTAAATAATCAAAGAAACGAAATATTTCACCATCAAAATATAATGTCTACTACGTTGAAACATATAACGATAGATTATAGATCAACATGTATATACATATAGAACACCTGATTACCTATAAACAAATATTTATAATAGGTTTTATCTCCTTCTATAGCTACTTCAAGACATGGACATTATGACGTTACGAACAACACATTTAGGGAGGAACGAACAATGAAGAAAAAAGTTATACCTGTTGTTGCATCTGTTTTAGGGGCAAGTCTATTACTAACTGCTTGCGGGGGAAATAAGGATAATGCAAGCGGAGCGAAAGCAAACGATAAAGCACCTGATAAACAGGCAATTAACTTATCATTCGCTTCAGAAATTCCAACAATGGATGTTGCAAAAGCAACGGATGGGGAATCCATGAACGTAATGCGCAATGTTTTTGAAGGGTTATATGCAATGGGAGAAGATAATAAACCGGTTCCTGGTGTCGCTGAGTCGGTTGACATTAGTCCCGATAAAACAAAATATACATTCCATCTGCGTGATTCAAAATGGTCAAACGGTACTCCTGTTACAGCAAAGGACTTTGCCTTCGCTTGGCAACGTGCCGTAAATCCTGATACAGCAGCTGAATACGCATTCTTATTCTTCGATATAAAGAATGCGAAACAAATAAACCAAAAACAATTGCCAATTGATCAACTAGGGGTCAAAGCTGTTGATGACAAAACGTTAGAAGTGCAACTAGACCGTCCTGTTCCCTACTTCTTAAGCTTAACGACATTCTCAACATTCTTACCAATTAATGAAGAGTACTTAAAATCTCAAGGTGATAAATATGGTTTGGAAACAAATCATTTAATTTACAACGGTGCTTTCACATTAGAGAACTGGAAACATGAACAAAGCTTCCAATTGAAGAAAAACCCTAACTATTGGGATGCTAAAACGGTAAAATTAGAAGAAATCAACTTCAATGTCGTTAAAGATAAGTCTACAGAAGTGAACTTATATGATTCAGGACAAATTGATCGTGTTGCTTTAACTGCAGAGTTTGTTGATAAATATAAGAGCGATCCAAACTTCAAGGAACGCGCTGAAGTCGGCATTCAATTCTTACGATTAAATCAAAAAAATGAAACATTAAAAAATCAACATGCACGCCTTGCTATTAACGGCGCAATGAATAAAAAAGCTTACGTAGAAACAATTTTAAATAACGGCGCTGTTCCAGCTGAAGGAATGGTTCCTGCGAAATTCGCAAAGAGCCCAGAAGGCAACGACTTCCGTAAAGAAAATGGAAATCTAGTCAAGGATGATGTGAAAACAGCGAAAGAAAACTGGAAAAAAGCAAAACAAGAACTTGGTACTGACAAAGTAACAATCGAACTATTAACAAGTGACAATGCTTTAGCTAAAAAGACTGGTGAATATTTAAAAGGTGAATTAGAAAAGAACTTAGACGGATTAACAGTGAATTTAAAACCACAACCACGTAAACAACAGCTAAAACTACTATTAAGTGGTGACTATGAAATTGGTATTGACGGCTGGGGCCCTGACTTCGCTGATCCAATTACATTCTTAGATCTATTTACAACAGATAGTGCTTATAACTTCGATAAATACTCTAACAAAGAGTACGATGAGCTAATTCATAAAGTGAAAACAGATTTAGCTGGCGATGAAAAAGCACGCTTTGAAGCAATGAAGCAAGCTGAAAAAATTCTATTACAAGACGGCGCTGTCGCTCCTTTATACCAACAAGGTCGTTCTTACTTACAACGCTCTTTCATTAAAGGACTTGTAACAACTGACTTCGGTGGTGAGTTTAACTACAAGTGGACAGAAGTTGCAAAGTAACAAAAGTAAAAGGTATCCCATGAAGGATACCTTTTTACTTTTATACAACTTTAACTACAGAGCTTCCTCTTCCCTTTGCCATTCCTTTTATAGCTAAAATCATACCTGCTACTAATTGTATAACCAATACAATAACTAATAATGAAATAATATTTCTTTCTAAACTAACTCCTCCAAATATTATTGTATAATAGCCATTTCCTGCATATATTGCAGGAAATAATTCACTGATTGTTTGGTATGTTTTAGAAAGCATTTCATGTGGTACAATTACACCCAAACTTACAAGTTGTAACGATAGTGAGATGATATTGAAAATCATACCTGCATCTCCAAAAACAGTTACAACCATTTGTGTTAATGAAAGAAAGGCGAAGAAGACTATTGTCAATAATCCTCTTTTCCTTCTTTTTGCATT
Organism: Bacillus sp. RZ2MS9; assembly: GCF_001816185.2. NCBI lineage: Bacteria > Bacillati > Bacillota > Bacilli > Caryophanales > Bacillaceae > Bacillus > Bacillus sp. RZ2MS9. The sequence goes on along the minus strand of NZ_CP049978.1, from coordinate 191,272 downwards.
GAACCAAAACTCATCATACATATAAACACAAATATCAAATATGTTCTCCACGTCAAAGAAGGTATATGCCCTGACCAAAGATAGCTAACTAAATAATTAACTCCCATAATACAAGACGATATTACTAAACTAATACTTATTAGTTTTACATATTTGAGCATATCTTTTCTCCTTGTTTTTTATTTTTCTACTTCTTCAAATTGTAGATTCACCGGCTCTTCTAAAAGTGTTTCATAAAAGTTCTCTGCCAAATCTGTTGAAGGAATTTTTTCATCTACTTCATCAAATCGAATACTATCTAGCCACACACAACCTTCTCCTGATAATAAAACACCAAATGCAATACCAAGTGCTTCTTCTTTTATATCTAATACAACCGAGTACGATTGCCAGTTATTCGTATTTTTAATGGGGCGATTTTGCATATTATCCATAGCGAGCGGTTCTGTATCTTTTCCATCTACTCGCATCCACAATCCTGCCCAATCTCTTACATTTTCACTCTTAATAAATGCTGTAAAACGTAATCTCTTTCCTACATATTTATCCGCTCGGAACATTTGCATTAATGTTGAAAATCCTCCGTGCGTAACATTCTCTTTTGCTTTTATGTATGCAGATACTTTCCCCTGATGGACAACTTCATAATCTAAACCCATCTCATATTCAGCAGGATGACTTCCACTTAAGATCCATCCTTTCGGTATACCTTTTTGCATTGAAACACCCTCTCTTTCTATATAAAATGACTGAAAGTACTTTCGATATTTCTTTGGTGGCAATTGAAACATTCTTTTAAAAGCTCTCGTAAATGCCTCTTGTGAGGAAAAACCGTATTGCACTGCAATATCAATAACAGCTCTCTCCGTTGACACTAAAACTTGCGCAGCATGAGTTAACCTTCTCTTTCGAATATAATCTGTTACACTCATCCCAACATATCTTTGAAAGATGCGATGAAAATGGTACATCGATACTGCACTGTGAGATGCCACTCTTTCTGTTGTAAGCTCCTCATGTAAGTGATTCTCTATATATTCAATTGATTTTTTTATTATCTCTTTATATTCTTCATGCATTTTAGCCCCTCCTCACAACTTCAATTTACCATATACATACAAATCTTTTTTGATTTAAATTGCGGATTAGCCCTTGCAACTACAGAATAATAATTTATTTTCAACACATACATAATTACATGTTTTTGGGAAAAACTTGTATAGAACGAATTTACATAAGGAGGAATTTATAATGAGAATTCTACTATCAGTTTTATTAGCTCTTATGCTAGTACCTGCATTAACAGGATGTAAAGCTCCTGCAAAAGAAGACACAACTTCTAATAAAAAGACGACTGAAGAAGCAAAAAATGAGGCTCCTGCAGATTTAAAACTAAACTTCAATGAATTCGATTTAAAGGCAGACTACCAAGATACAAAGAAAGACTACGAAGCAGACTATAAAAATGTAGCAGCTGATAAGAAAATGGAAGCAAAAATTGAAGATCATAAAGCAGATGTAAAATTAACAGGAGACGAGGCTATCACAAAATTAAGCCCACTCTTACAAGAATTAAAATTTGATAAAAATACTGCTGACCAAGAAGTAATCGATCAAGTAGTGAACGTGTTCAAACTTGATAAAGACTATCAAAAATTTGATTTAGAAGTTGTCTTCTCTGATGGAACGAAAAAAGAATACAAAAGAGAAATAAAATAAAGAAGTAGGCGGTTGCCTACTTCTTTATTTTTTAATTTTTGCGTATCTTAATTCTGGACTAGAACCAATAATGAATTGGACACCAGATACTGATGATTTTTGTAAATATGAGGCACTTGGGAAAATAATTGGGATTAATGGTGAATCTGTAAACATAATATCTTCCGCTTTATGTAATAATTCAAAGCGCTTATCCTCGTTTTGTTCAACTTTTGCTTCTTTTATTAAAGCGTCAAATTCTTTATTATGCCACTTTGCATAGTTATTCGGACCATCACCTGCATATAAATCTAGTTTAGTAATTGGATCTAATAAAGAGCCGCCCCATCCCATATAAGCTAATTGGAAATCACTTTGCTTGTATGTGTCGATGTAACTCTTCCACTCTTTATTTTCTAATTTAATATCTACGCCAAGATTTTTCTTAAACATTTCTTGCATTGCTTCTGCTACTTTTTTATGTTGTGTATCTGTAGTGAATTTTAATGTTACTTCAGGTAATGTAGACCAGCCTTGTTCTTTCATGCCTTCTTCTAATAACTTTTTCGCTTCTGCTGGATCAAATTTAACGTAATCACCTTTTTCTTTACGGAAATCACGGCCACTTTGTGTTTTTGCTCCTTCTGGAACGAATGCATATGCTTCTTGCGCATTATTTTTATACAATTTTTCAACGATAAATTTACGATCAACCGCTAATGAAAATGCTTTACGTACCTTCGCATTTGTAAACGGCTCTTTTTCTACGTTAAACGAATAAATATACGAAGAGAAACCTGCAACACGCTTATATTCTTTATTTCCTTTTTCTTTTTCGATCATCTCTTGTGGTAAACCACTTAGTAAATCTAATTCTTTGGATTTAAATAATTGATACGCTGTTTTAGAGTCTGGAATAATACGAAACTCAATTTCTTTTAGAGTTACCTTTTTATCATAGAATTCTTTATTTTTTTGTACTGTAATAGCCTGGTTATGCTTCCACTCTTTTAACGTGAATGGCCCATTCGTAATTAACTCTTTTGGATCTGTTTTTAATTTATTATTATCATCAATCGACTTTTTAGCTAATGGAATAAATAGTGAGCTTGCTAGTTTTTGTTTAATAGAAGCAACTGGGTGTTCAAGGGTTACCTTTAATGTTTGAGGATCAACAACTTGAATACCAACTTGCCCCTCTTCACCTTTCCCAGTATTATACGCCTCTGCCCCTTTAATAAAATACATTTCTGTCGCATTCATAGAACCCGTTTTTGGATTTAATAATCGCTTCCATGCAAATTCAAAATCATTTGCTGTAATAGGCGAACCATCTGACCATTTAATATCTTTCTTCAAATGAATTGTATATTCAGTTCCATCATCATTTACTTCTTCTTTCTCCGCTAATTCATTTTGATATTTCCCATCACTATCTTGCGTATATAAACTTGAAAACAACTGCCCAATTATATAACCTGACGTGCTATCTGTTGCAATAGCAGAATCAAGTGTATATGGATCACTACTAATATTCGTTACTAATCGATCGCCTTCTCCCTTATCAGCACTCGCCTTTGGTGTTTCTTTCTTACCGCAAGCAACAGAAGTAATTGCTAAAACAGTCATAATGACAAACAGTAAAAACTTCTTCATCCTACATTCTCCTTTAACCTGAAATTTTTGGTGTTGATGCTAATAATGTTTTTGTATAAGAATGTTGTGGATTACGGAATACTTCGTCCGTATTTCCAAATTCAACAAGTTCTCCTTTGTATAAGACAGCTACTTTTTCACATAAATAGTGAACCATCGGTAAATCGTGAGCGATGAATAAATATGTATAACCTTGTTCTTTTTGGATTTTTTGCAGCAGATGTACAATTTGAATTTGCAATGAAACGTCTAATGCTGAAATTGGTTCATCAAGAATCAATACTTCTGGCTCACACAATAATGCTCTTGCAATAGCGATACGTTGACGTTGTCCTCCGCTAAATTCATGCGGATATCGATCAATATATCTTCTATCTAATCCAACACGCTCCAGGGCATCACCCGCTACTTTATCCTTCAATCCTTTATCACCTAAACCGAATGAAATATAACCCTCCGTTACGCTATCGCGTATTTTCCAGCGCGGATTTAATGCAGCTGTAGAATCTTGAAAAATGAACTGTACTTTCTGTAAAAAATCTCGCTTATGAGCTGACTTCAGCATGTGAACAACTTGACCGTTATAATCAATTTCACCAAACGTTGGACTCTCAATCCCTGCTATGAGCTTTCCAAGTGTTGTTTTTCCTGAACCACTTTCACCAATAATGCCAAGTGTTGTTCCTTTCGGGATAGAAAGTGATATATCTTTTAACGCTGTGATTTCTTTACTTTTACTTCCATATGTTTTCGTTACTTGCTTTACAGTAATTAAATCTGTCGTCATGAGGCATTCACCTTCTCTTTTGATTTCGCTTTATTATGCTCCAGAACATGCTGCCAGCAATGTGAACTATGCTCCTTAGAATACGTTGTTCTCTCTGGGAAACGATGAATACATTCTTTTATGGCTACTGGACAACGATTTACAAAAGGACAACCAAAGCTATTTAATGTTTCAATGGAAGGTGTCGTTCCTTCTATAGCACGTAATACCTTTTCGGAAACATCCATATTCGGAATTGCTTGTAATAAGCTTTTCGTATATGGATGTTTAGGAGAACCTATTACCTCCTGTATCGTTCCTTTTTCAACAACACGTCCCCCGTACATAACAACTACTCGATCAGCTACCTCACGTACAAGTGCCAAATCATGTGTAATTAATAAAATACTCGTATTTTGTTTTTCTTTTCTTTCTTTTAATAGCCCCATAATTTGTTTCTGAATCGTTACATCTAACGCTGTTGTCGGCTCGTCTGCAATTACAAGCTTTGGATGACAAGCAAACGCAATTGCTAAACAAATACGCTGCCTCATCCCCCCGCTTAATTGATGTGGGTACTGTTCAAAGCGTTTCTCTGCTTCATGTATCCCTAAATCTGTTAACAAGTTAATCGCAATTCCCTTTGCCTCTCTTTTCGACTTTTTCCCATGTTGCAAAATTACTTCTGTAATTTGTTTGCCTACCTTCATCGTTGGGTTTAAAGATGAAAGCGGATCTTGAAATATAAAGGAAATATCTTTTCCGCGAATTTGATTCCATTCTGATTCTTGTAAATTCGTTAATTCCTTTGATTGGAAAGATACATTTCCATCATCGATATGAATTAATTCTTGATTCAAGCCGATAATGGATTGTGCTGTAACACTTTTTCCTGAACCACTTTCTCCTACAAGTGCAACTATTTCACCTTCGTTAATAGAAAAGGAAACATGTTTCACAATTGCTTGCTTACTATTCTCTTTTTCAACGGCTAACGTTACGTTTTCTAAAGATAAGATTTGTCCCATGTTTTTTCTCCTTTCGATTCCGTTTGACGATTTTTGGATCAATTGCATCTTGCAAACCATCACCAATTGCATTAAATGCGAACATAATGAGTGCAATCATGATTGCTGGGAAAAATAGCTGCCACCATTCTCCGCTCAATAATGTCCCGAGTGCATCATTCGTCATCGTCCCCCAACTTGCCGCTGGTGATTGTACCCCAAGTCCTATAAAGCTTAAAAATGATTCTGAAAAAATAGCTGCTGGAATTGTAAATGATAAATTGACGATAATAATCCCTGTTAAATTCGGAATTAAATGCCCATATATAATTTTCATATGTGATGTACCTAATCGCTCTGCTGCAATAACAAACTCTCGTTGTTTTAAAGACAATACTTGTGCTCGAATGAGACGAGCCATTCCAATCCATCCCGTTAATGCAAGGGCGATAATAATGGTGAAAAGACCTGGTTTCATAACAATTAATAGTAAAATAACAATTAATAAATATGGGATGCCGTATAATACTTCAATTCCTCTTATAATCCACTCATCAATTAACGTTCCAAGGCGATTACGCCCTCTCACATATCCACTAAATCCACCAATCAGTACACCGAGCCCTATATCGAGGGCAGCTGCTACTAATCCAACTGTTAGTGAAATCTTCCCACCAGCCCAAGTACGTGCCCAAATATCTCTCCCTAGATCATCTGTTCCAAACCAATGTTCACTACTCGGCGGTAAATTTGTTGCCTCTTTTACTTGTTCACTCGCAGTAAATGAAGTTAAACTTTCGCCAATAAGCGAGAAAACAATAATTAGCAATAACGTCACTGTTCCTAAAACTGCGATTGGATTCGATATAAACTTACGAAACACTTCTTTCTTTCTGCTAATCGTTTGCTGATTTTTATTTATCGTTAATTCTTTTTTCTCTTCATTTGTTAATAACTGGTCATTAATTTCATAAGCCCCCATCTAAACATCCCCCTCCTTACGTAATAGAACGAATACGTGGATCAACAATACGGTGAATAATATCTGTAATGAAAATACAAGTAATTAATAATGCACTATAGAAAATTGTTGTTCCCATAATCACCGGATAGTCTCGGTTAAAAATACTATCTACAAAATATTTTCCTAGGCCAGGAATTGAAAAGATTTTTTCAATAACGAAAGTCCCCGTTAAGAGTCCAGCCATTAACGGTCCAACAAATGTAAGTACTGGAACAATCGCATTTCGAAGAGCGTGTCTTATAATAATCTTCTTAATTGGTATGCCTTTTGCTCTTGCTAACTTAATATAATCACTCTGCAGTACTTCGATCATATTAGAACGAACAAACCTTGTAATCACTGCGATTGGCCCTAACGCTAACGCAAAGGATGGCAATACTGTATGTTCGAATGTTCCCCAAGAGGCTACTGGTAAAAGCTCGAATTGAATAGCGAATACTTGTATAAATAGTGGTGCTAAAATAAAACTTGGAATAGAAATACCTAGAATTGCGAGCAAACTCACACTATAGTCAATTACTTTCCCATGATATAGAGCAGCAAATGTACCTGCAGCAATTCCGACTAACAACGAAATAACAAGTGCTTGTAGACCAATAATTGCTGATGGACCAAAGCCAGTTGTTATAATTTCTGATACACCTTGCCCGGTTGATTGAACAGATTCACCAAAATCAAAATGAACTACACCGTCTAAATAAGCCACATATTGATTCCACAACGGTTCATCAAGGTGATACTTCGCTCTCATGTTTTGGATCACTTCTTCAGGAAAGATTTTTGCATCTGATGAAAATGGATCCCCCGGAATAATATGCATAATTAGAAATGTCACCGTCGTAATAACCCATAGCGTGAACACCATAACTGATAATTTTTTAATTACATACACTTCAATAACCCCCTAAACACATATATTTACTTAGTTTTATGAACGTACTTTTTCCATTACTCCCTTTTCTCTTTTTAGAATACAAAAAGCCTTGATCTTAAAAAATAAGATCAAGGCTTAATAAACAAAGGCCCATCACTTATCTTTCAAGACTTGCTTGCTGGAATTAGCACGGTGTTCCTACTACAGAACCCGCTGCTGAGGTGTCATAGGGCCAGTCCCTCTACCTCTCTGGATAAGTAAATTGCTATATTATTATTTGGTTCAAATTGTATATTTCGAATTATAATTCTGAAAAAATGAAAAGTCAATCAAATTGGGTATATTTAGAAAAATCAGTTTTTAATCCATTTATCGAAATTACATTTTTCAGCTTATAATAAAAAGAAATGATGTTAAAGGAGTTATAAGATGGACTCCTTACTTCTTGCTACTATAGGATTACCCTTACAATCGTTATACTTGTCATCATCGGCTTCTATAAACTCTTTATTAAAAAGAAACGTATTACTTTTTTTATACTCCTTTCGATAATATTACCGGGCAAACTATTTCCGAATTTCACGAAGAGCAGAAGGTATTAGTATCCGAGGATGAAGATGAAGATGGTAAGAAGAAAAAATAACCTTGCACAGGCAAGGTTATTTTTTCGTTTCTGCTTGAAAACGTTTATAGTATGTCGATGCTGTTGCAAAATTAATTTCTATATCACGAATCAACGATGAATCTTCTTCTTTAGCTAACTTCTGTAATTTTTTCATTGCTTGCTCCGATTCATTCAAGAAACCAACATATACTTCATGTTCTTGCTCTTTCGACTTCGGAACACGAATTTCTTTACGTATATGATCAATATCTTCTAACATGCTCGTTGTTACCTTTTGCACATCTTCTTTATATGTAGCAGTCGTTATTTCCTTACCGCCCTTTTCTTTTGCTACTTCAAATAACTGCAGTGCTTTATTAATTTCTTTATTCATTTTCATATCGTATTTTTCATGTACTGCACGGTATTCTTTCATCTCTTCTGTTTGTTCTGTAGATTGCTCTACCTTTTCTTTCGGTTCTTTCGTATCTTTATTTCCATTACATCCTGCTAGAAGGAGCATTCCTCCCATTACGGCAATACCCAAAACCTTCTTCATCTCTTCTTCTCCTTTTATCTACAACTATTACTCATTATAGTTTCTTTTATCTCCACTTGTTATTATACCGAGAACATCCTACTTTTTACACTTAAGACGACACCGTAATATATATACCAACATGTTTGTCACAGTATCGTCACTTTATACAAATAACTTTTGCAATGCTTTACTACATCACCTTACAAAACTGTATGAGGTATTTCAAAGAAATGAAAAAAGAACTGATTCAAATATTCCCTTTGAATCAGTTCTTTTTTGTTAAGCCTCTAGATTTTGTTTTTGCTGCAGTTCAAACTGCTTCTCACTTCTTCTGGCCATAAATAGATAACATAACACTGCTCCTACTTCACAAAGCGCAATAACAATACCCATCGGTAATGCTGTATTACTTCCACCGATACCTACTAGCGGAGCAACAAGAGCTCCTGAAATAAACTGTAATAAACCTAATAAAGCTGATGCTGTTCCTGCAGCTTGTTTCTGATTTCTCATCGCTAATGAAAACCCAGTTGTTGATACAACCCCGACACTTGATACGACAAGGAATAACGAACATAAAACACCAATTAAACCTATTCCTAGTACGATTGTCAGTAGTAAAGATAGGCCACCAACAGCTGCGATAATAATACCCGCAACAAATAATGTCTTCTCATTCACTTTCCCCGCTAAACGACCCGTTACCTGACTAGCAATAATAATACCGATGCCGTTAATCGCAAAGAATAAACTAAATTGCTGTGGTGATGCTCCGTATATGTTCTGCAACACAAATGGTGAGCCCGAAATGTATGCAAACATTGCCGCTGTTACTAATCCTTGTGACAATGCATATCCCATAAATAGACGGTCCTTTAACAATTTTCCGTACGTCGCCAAAGTCCCTGACAAACCACCTGTTTCTCTTTCTTCAAGAGGTAATGTTTCACGCAATACAAAAGTAGCTGAGATTAACATGAATACGCTAATTGCTCCAAGAACGATGAAAACACCGCGCCACGTTGTAAACTGTAACAATTGCCCCCCAATAATCGGTGCCAAAATAGGTGCTGCTCCGTTTACTAACATAAGCAGTGAGAAAAACTTCGTCATTTCAGAACCTGAGTACATATCTCTTACCATCGCACGTGATATAACAATCCCGGCTGATCCTGAAGCTCCTTGTAGGAAGCGCAATAATACTAATGTCCAAATAGATGGCGCAACAGCACAAAGTAAAGAAGAAGCAACATAAATAATAAGAGCAATAATAAGTGGTTTGCGTCTTCCGTAAATATCACTAATTGAGCCAACAAATAATTGCCCTACTGACAACCCAAGCAAACAAGCTGTTAATGTAAGCTGCGCTAGGGATGCACCTGTTTGCAAGTCATCCGTTAACTTCGGTAATGAAGGCAAATACATATCAATAGATAATGGCCCAATCGCCGTAAGTGTCCCTAATACAAGAATCATCCACAACCTGTTTGCCTTTACAGGTTTATATATTTCGTGATTAACTTCATTCACTTTTTCAATTCACCCTTTCCTATACACACTGAATCGTAACAATTATAGTTACATCATAAACATACGTCAAGTACAGTGCATTTTCCTCTTTCATAATGTAAAAAAAGCGATAGAAATTCTACCGCTTTATTTTTTCACATTGCTATTCGTAAATTTAGATACCGAGGCCATCGTCTCTCCCGTATCTAAATATGTAATTTGAATTGGGTCTCCTACTTCTGTAAACATAGCATATGGGAATTTCTTCACCGGTATCATAAATACCTTTTGTTCATTCTCTAAAAGTACGTACACGATTGTATTTTCACCTGATTTTTCTTTATATACACGTTGTACAATACCTTCTTTTTGTGCTTCTTTTCCTGTTGAGGTTGGTCTAAATGTATCACCATTACCGCTCATTACGTTTTTATAATTCTCAAGCGCTTCTTTCTGCGAAGAACCTGTCGCAAATATTTTTGCATTAGCAGCATATACAACTGTATGCGCACGTACTAGGCCTCCGTCATCAACAACCGGAATAATCCAAGCTGGTTTACCGTATACGTTATAAATGACAGGCATTGTCCCATGCCATTTCTCTCTCTTAAAGGAATTATCTACTACTTCTGTAGCTGCTGAACCATCCATAATCCCCTTTACTTCTTTTCCATTATAGTAATATAGCTTGCCTGTGCGTGCATCTACTAATGAATAGCCTAGAGCTGAATCTACTCCTTCTTTTGGAGAAGTAAAGTCTGTAAAATAATACAGTGTTCCATCTTTACCAAAGATCGGGGTCACGCCTTCTTTCGTTCCCCACTCAGTCGGAATTTTCATATCTGTTTGCGAGAATTTCGTATTCCAAAATCCGTGAATATATTTGCCAAAGTACGTATTTAACGTAGATGCAGTCTCATGATTTAATACACCATCAACAAATTTAGGTGCCTTTCCTTTATCATATCTTTTCACTTCACCTGTTTGTGCATCTACTACGACAACACCTTCTACCTCAAATCCAGATCTTCCTGAAATAAATTCACCATACGTCATTGTATAATATGGTTTTCCTTTATCATCAACCTCAAATTTAGGTTTTCCTTTAAAGATTAAATTTGGTTCTGCTTGCCTTACCACACGCTCTAAATTATTACCAAAAAACATGCTTGGCACATATTTCATTTTATAACCGAGGTGCAGTTTCGCTTCCGCATCAGGATTCGTACCTGACATCGTTACGTACCCTGGAATTGTCTCAGCTTTACGCGCTTTAAAAAATCCTGAAACTTCAATCGGCGCTACATATAAAGCCTCGCCGTTTACCATTTGTGGCGTTAATTCTCCTAGCTCAAAATAAGCTACTTTTGGAATATCACCAAATACTTTTTTCATCTTATTCTCCGCTGTCTTTGGCGGCACTGTAAACGGCTGGTCATTTTCAGTAAATGGCTCTGAAATATCTTTCTCTACCTTAACAACAGAATCATATTTCTTTTGCGAGATTACTATATCGTGCAAATAACCAAAGTAGCCGTAACTTGCGAGTAAAATAAACATTAGAAGTCCTTTTAATGTACCTTCTAATTTCCCTATTTGATCTTGTGAAAATAAAACAAGCCCAATTAAAATTGCTACTGCAACAGAATAATGAGTAAGAATCGAATCTACTCGATCATCAATTAGCCAAAAGTATTCATAGATTACAATACCTATCCAAAATAAAACAGGAATAACTAAAATAGATGATTTCTTACCCTTTACAACCTTCTTATCTCCCTTCTTATCCACTGCTCGAAGCTTACTACTACTTCTTGTCCATGGAATCAAAAACAAAGTAAGAATAGCTAAAACTACAAATTTCATCAAAGGCACTGTCCCCTTTTCTTTTGTATTCCCTTTTAGTATAACAAATAAAGGTTATTAAGGTGAAAATAGGAATAGTTATATTTTTTTACTACTTAATACAATCCCGCTCACTACATATAGAATAGATGCAATATAAAAAATTGTACCAATCGTAAAGAAATCTACTAAATATCCCGTGGCAATAACCGCTACTGCTCCGCCAATGGATGTCCACACATGGTATTTTCCAATCTCATAACCAGCCTTTTCCTGCGCAACCTTTCGTGCTAACGAAGTCTTCTCAGTATTACGCTGCACAGCACCTAAAACGCCCATTACAATTTGAAGAATATACACATGCCAAACTTCCGTGGCAATTGGAAAGCAAAGCATTAAGATTGCCATGGACCAAGCGTATATGATTAATAATTTTTTATCCCCTACTTGATCAGATACCTTTCCCACTAGTGGATATACAAGTGCTGATGTTAAAGCAAATAAGCCATACGCCCAGCCAAATTGCGAGAAGCTATTTCCAACGTTTCGAAGCAATAATATATAAAAAGGAAATACCATACTTCCTGCCATCATGATGATACTTTGCGAAGCCACAAATCTTCTATATGTCATTTCGTATACTCCCTATAAAATAAATTCACAAATCTCTCTTCTGAATCTACTTCCTTCTTTTTCTTGAGAAATTCTTCAATGCGAGGATATGCCCTCTTTAACTGCTCTTTCGTTGGATAAGAATAATACGGCAAATAGTAACTACCATTATGCTTTAAAGTAATATCAATCATCTTTCGAATGACATCCTCTGTTTTCTTTATCTCACTCTCTGAGCGTCCCTGGTTAATCAAAAGAACCAGCGCAAACATATCATCTTTCGCATAGGACAAAACTGCATTTTCATTCTTTTCCACGTAACGAATCGTAATGTTGAGTAAATTAAACTCTTCTTCATTTAATACGTTACGTAAATGATCTATATACTCTGTGAAAGCATCTATAGGCACAAAGTATTCTTGTAACACTTCGGTCCTATTTGGATTTTCATATTCCATAAAAGCACTATCTGATCTCATAACATTATTACGCGTCTCATACTTTCCATCTGTACGTTCAAAATAACCTCTTTGTATATCCCAAAATGTATTCTTTCCCCAATCACTATAACGTGATAACCCAAGTAAAAATTTTGGTGCAGCTATAATATTTTCTTCCTTTAATTCACTGTACTCTTCTCTCATATTTTGATTTTGTGCCAAAGTATAATCCGTCACATACATCTCTTTTAAAAATGAATTTGGAGCAACAGAAATACGTGCTAAGTGCATACGAACATTCTCATCTCTTTTCACTTTCTCTTTGAAATAAGATGCGTATTCTTTATAATCTATCATTCTCGTGTGCATTTCATATAATTCATCATCTGTTAACTTCAGCGTCACATCTAAAATAACCCCAAATAAACCGTAACCCCCAATGACATATGGAAATAACTCTGCATTTTCTTCTCTACTTACATTACGTACCGTGCCATCTGCCATTAACAATCTAAATGAATCTACTGTATCAATCAGTGCCTCATGACGAATATCACGCCCGTGTACATTTACACTTAATGAACCGCCAACAGTAAAAATATTTTGAGACTGCATGACCTGTACCGCAAGGCCATAAGGATTTATTTTCTTCTGAATATCATTCCAGGTGACACCACTTTGAACTGTAATCCGCTTCTTCTCTGGATCAAATTCTAATATTTTATTATATCCTTTCATATCGAGCATCGTGCCATTCGGATAATATGTCTGTCCTCCTTGGCTATGTTGCATGCCTGCAATGGAAATTTTCTCTCCTGAAACTTTTGCATCTCGCACTAATTTTATTAACGAGTGCTCTTCCGTAGCACTTTCAACACGTTTTATTTTCGTCGGAAGCAATTTACCTACATCACTCATAATAGGATGATCAATTTGTTTTTTATACGTATGTACAGACGTTGCAAGCAAAACCATATATGCGACAATGACCACTGCTATCTTTCTTTTTTTCAAAGGACACTCTCCTTATTAGCAACAAAAAGAGATACCCGTTCTTTCAGGTACCTCTCTTGACAGTGATTACTTTGCTGCTGGCAATTGTATTGGATCAAATTTATCATACGATGTAAACTTTGCATCCGTAATAATGTGCGCTTTATCCTCACCATTGCTACTCATAACCATATCTATCTTTGCTGATTCATATTTAAAATCTTTTGTAATAATATATTCCCCATCTATTTCTTCTATCTTTGCATTTTGGCCTTGTAGCATTTGTTTCTGCTTTTCATCCATACTAGCTAACATACTCTCTGTCTCTTGCCCTTTTAATGCAAACTTCAGCTTATAATTATCTCCACTTTTCTCCATCTTCACTTTATTTAAAATTTCCGATGGAATCTCTAAATTATCTACCATTCCTTGAGTCGCGTTCATTCCGTTAGCATTTAATTGTTCCTCTGGTACAGACATAACTTCACCCGTATTAGGATTTTTCAACTGACCAGCAATTTTGCCACCCACATCATACACAACAACCTCTGTACCAGAAACATTCATTTCAGAACGAGAATTTTTTTTCTTCGGCTCTAGTTGCATTTTGGCCTTTATTACATTCATCTCTGTTCCTTCAGCCTTTATTCCCACATCATATGTCATCGTTACATTTTCTTCGTTTTTAAAAGCTTCATTCGCTTTATTAAAAACATCCTTCGCTGTTAATTCCTTTTCTTTCTGCACAGCTTCTTTTTTCGGTTCATCAGTCTTTTTTGTTTTCTCATTACTACACCCTACTCCTAGACCGACTGCAAGTACTAAACTTGAAATTAAAATAAATTTTTTCATAACGTCCCCTCCTTCCCAAAAATAATATCATCTCTTTTCCTATGAAATCTATATAATTCGTAATATTTATCTTTAAATTTATTTCCTATATAACAACATGTTTGAGAAAAAGTTTAAATATGATGTAAATAATAACAACTCATTTCAGGAGGTCAGGATGAAAGCGATTATTTGCACAAATTATGGACCACCTAATGTTCTCCAGCTTCAAAATGTAGAAAAGCCTAAACCTAAAAAAAATGAAGTATTAGTTAAAATTCACGCAACAAGTGTATCAACTGGAGATTGTAGAATACGTGGCTTTAATAGCCCCCTCTTATTTTGGATTCCTATGCGGATCATATTAGGTTTCAGAAAACCGAGAAAACCTATACTTGGCGTAGAGTTATCCGGTGAAATCGAAGACATTGGAACAGATGTAACACAATTTAAAAAAGGAGATCAAGTTTTTGCATTAACAGAACTAAACCTTGGTGGTTATGCGGAATACACATGCGTGCATGAAAGTGGATTAATAGCATTAAAACCTACCAATGTGACATATGAAGAAGCTGCCGTTATTCCTTTTGGCGGAACTTCAGCATTGCACTTCCTTAGAAAAGGACAGATAAAAAAAGGGCAACGAGTACTTATATACGGCGCCTCTGGCTCAGTAGGGACAGCTGCCGTACAACTTGCGAAATACTTCGGGGCGACTGTCACAGCCATTTGTAGTAGTTCGAATTTAGATTTAGTAACAGCTTTAGGGGCAGACAACGTAATTGATTATATGAAAGAAGATTTTACTAAGCGGGGCGAGCACTATGATATTATATTTGATGCAGTTGGAAAATATAAAAAGTCTCTTTGTACAGATGCATTAATGCCTAATGGAAAATATGTATCTGTGAACGGAATGATGGCAAAGGTCAGTAAAGAAGATATGAACCTACTAAAACAACTAGCTGAAACAGAAAAGCTAAAGCCTGTTATTGATAGAACTTACCGATTAGAAGAAATTGCTGAAGCTCATATATATGTAGAAAAAGGACATAAAAAGGGGAACGTTTCGATTACCTTAAAATAAAATATATTCTGAAAATATCATTGACAATTCTTTTTGTACGATTTACTATTAGTACCATATTCAAAACTACATACACATACTCTTATCAAGAGTGGCGGAGGGACTGGCCCGATGATGCCCGGCAACCGAGCTTATGACGTATAAGCTAAGGTGCTAATTCCTGCAAAACGAGTTTTCGTTTTGGAAGATAAGAGAGGAATCTATTTCGTCTATTCGGCACCTCTCTTATTTTTGAGAGGTGCTTTTTATTTTGGAACGTATATGAAGGGGGATTTATAGATGAAAAAGGTATTATTAAGCATTGTAAGCGGAGCAGTATTATTATTAGGCGCATGTAGCGTGAGTTCAAATAAAGAGGTAAAAGCATTAGACGAGAAAAAGATTACTGTCGGTGTAACAGGTGGACCACATGAACAAATTTTTGAAAAGGTAAAAGAAGTTGCAGCAAAAGATGGTCTCGAAATTGATATAAAAGTATTTAATGATTATGTAGCGCCAAACGTATCATTAGATGAAAAAAGCCTTGATGTAAATAGCTACCAAACGAAATCGTATTTAGATGTATTTAAAGCTGAACGCAATATGAAATTAGCTGAAGTATTTTCAACAGTAACATTCCCTATGGGCGTATATTCTAAAGATATAAAAGATGTAAAAGACTTAAAAGAGGGCGACGCAATTGCTGTACCAAATGACCCAACGAATGAACTTCGAGCTTTAAAATTATTTGAAAAAGCAGGGGTTTTAAAAGTTGATCCAAAGGCTACAGAAAAAGCGACTGCAAAAGATGTAATTGAAAATCCAAAAAAATTAAAGATTGTCGAATTAGAGGCATCTCAATTACCAACGCAACTAAGTGAAGTGAAAGCAGCTGCAATTAACACAAACTTTGCATTAGGTGCAAAATTAAGTCCAGCGAAAGATTCTATCTTCCGCGAAGGAAAAGATTCACCATATGTGAACTGGGTCGTTGTTCGTACTGAAAATAAAGATGATGCCGTTGTAAATAAATTAAAGAAAGCTTATCAGTCTAAGGAAGTAAAAGAGTTTATCGAGAAAAAATTTGATGGTTCAGTTTTACCATCTTGGTAGGAGCTGACGATAATGATTGAATTAAAAAACATATCCAAAGTATTTACAACAAAAAAAGGGAATGTTGAGGCTCTTAAGTCTACTTCCCTTAAAGTAGAAAAAGGCGAGGTATTTGGAATCATTGGGTATAGTGGCGCTGGTAAAAGTACATTGATTCGATGTGTAAATTTATTAGAAAAACCAACGACAGGAAATATCATTGTAAACGAACAAGACTTAACAACGTTATCGACAAAAGAACTAGCAAAAGCGCGACAAAAAATCGGGATGATTTTTCAAGGATTCAATTTACTTAAAACAGTGACTGTTTATGAGAATATCGCGTTACCGTTACGTCTATCTGGTCTTCCAAAAAATGAAATTGAAAAAAGGGTAGAAAAGTATTTACGTATTGTCGATCTTTTTAATCGAAAAGATGCGTATCCAAGCGAACTTTCTGGTGGCCAGAAACAACGTGTTGCCATTGCACGTGCACTATCACATGAACCAGAAGTGTTATTAAGCGACGAAGCAACGAGTGCTTTGGATCCAGAGACAACTGATTCTATTCTTGATCTATTATTAAAGATTAATGAAGAAATCGGAATTACGATTTTACTCATTACACATGAAATGAATGTCATCCAGCGTATATGTGACCGCGTTGCTGTTATGGAACACGGATCTGTAGTCGAAAGTGGGACTGTAAAAGATATTTTCACAAACCCACAACATGTAACCACGAAGAAATTTGTAAATAGCGCATTTGCAGCGAAAATTCCAAAAGAGGTACAGAAAGAACTACAAAGTACTGGAGAAATTGTAACACTTTCATTTATTGGCACTACTTCAGGGGAACCCGCCTTAGCCGTTGCCACAAAACGTTTCCAAGTGTATCCGAATATTTTATCCGGTAATATTACGCAGTTAAAACATGAAGCATATGGGAAACTAGTCGTTCATATGCAAGGGGAACAAAATGAAATCCACCGTGCTTTATCATTTTTACAAGAGCAAGGAATCATCGTAGAAGGAGGTAGAACAGATTATGGGAAACAAGTCCTTTTTGGATGAATGGGGTAAAGTCATATGGGAAGCCACAATCCAAACCTTTCAAATGACATCTATCTCATTACTCATCTCGATCCTTATTGCATTACCACTTGGCGTCACACTTGTTTTAACGAGACCTGGTGGGCAGCGTGAAAATAAAATCATCTATCCTATTCTTAATACAATTATTAATATCATTCGCTCTCTTCCATTTATCATTCTATTATTCTTTATTTTACCTTTTACAAAGTTTCTAATGGGAACGTCCATTGGCGTGCAAGGTGTTATCGTACCGCTTGTCGTCTTCACAGCCCCTTATATCGCACGTTTAATGGAGACAGCTTTACTAGAAGTCGATCGCGGTGTCATTGAAGCCTACCAAGCGATGGGAGTCTCTACTATAAAAATCATTTGGCACGTCATGGTGAAAGAAGCTCGTCCCTCCCTTGTACTCGGATTAACAATCGCAACGATCGGCTTAATCGGCGCAACAGCAATGGCTGGCCTTGTAGGTGCTGGCGGGCTAGGGGATTTAGCATACCGCTTCGGACATTTACGCTACGAGCCTGAAGTAATGTATGCAACCGTCTTTATTTTAATTATCCTCGTTCAAGGATTACAGTCTTTAGGGAATGGTGTTGCACGAAGATTGAAGAAAGATTAAAAAAGAAGGCATCTCACCCTGGTGAGATGCCTTCTTTTTTATCTTTTAAATCCACCTTCTGAATGAATAACTTGCCCAGTAATCCACTCGGCCTCTTCACTTACTAAAAATTTAATGAGTCTAGCTGCATCCCTTGGCTCACCAATTCTGCCAAAAGGAAACATCGGCTTTAACCCTTGTTTTATCTCTTCAGTCATCCATCCTGTATCGGTTGGTCCTGGATTAATTGCATTCACTGTTATTCCTAAATGAGCTACCTCTGCTGACAACGTACTAGTAAGAGCATCAATAGCTCCCTTCGTTGTCGCATAAGCTAGTTCTCCTGCCATAGGACCTTGAAATTGCCCCGAAGTAATATTAACAATTCTACCACCAGATTTCTTATCAAATCCCCGGGAAAATTGACTACTGAGCAATGTAGTCGCACGAACATTTACCATATAATGCTTATCTAATTCTTCAGCAGTCAACGTAGAGAAATCATTATTCGTAGAATATGCTGCATTATTAATTAATATATGAGGGTACCCTAATTGTTCAGTAACTTTATTTATAAGCTCTTTTGGTGCATCATTCTGAGTTAAATCTAACTCCATACTTGATACTTTAACACCGTTTTTTAGTAACTCTTCTTTTAATTGTATTTGTTCATTTTTATCAACGCCCCAAGGCATCTCTTTATCGTAAGCTGTCCAATACGTAAAAAATATATCGTATCCTGATTCAGCTAATTCTTTACAAATCGCTGCCCCTATACCATCTAGACGACTTACCCCTGTAATAACTGCTACTTTATTTTTTAATTGGTTCATCATATACTCCTCCAAGTTTAAAGGACGCATATTTTATATAAGAGATATAAACTTTCCCACAAAAAAGACAGATACATAAAATAGGCACCTATCCTTATAAAAGGGATGTACAAGCCAAATATGCATTCCTTGAATGATTTACAGATAACTAAATAAACCCTCGCTTATGAGAGCAAAATTTATCTATCTAGTAGTTTCTAATCATTACAAGTTCATCCACATATTGAGTCTTTGTCTCCTCTCCATATATCTCCAAATTTTATTTTAGCACTAAAGATTTAATATTTCAAAAAATAAAATAACCACTCCTATTTATAAAGTATCGTGTACTATAAACCATAGTTAATAACTAATTTAAATTTAAGTGTATACATTTATCATTACCTATTCGTTGTATAAGTGTAGGGAGGAAAAGTGATGGGAAAAGAAAATATATTTACCTCCTATCTTATCAATCTAGGGGAGGAAGTGTTCAAACTACTACTAGCGAAAGGGGCTATAAAAGAAGATGCAGAAGACATCATCCAAAATACTTTCTATAAAGTATACACATTGCTAGATAGCTTAACCGAGGATAACATACGTCCATGGTTTTTCAGAGTCGCATTAAATGAATACATTGACTTAAAGAGAAAAAAAGAGCAACAGAACATCTATTTAACTGAAGAGATTTATTCAAAATTACAATATACAGACCGAGAATTAGACGCTGTTTTAAATAAAGATGAGATTTTCTATTTATTAAAAGATATAAAACCAGAATATAAAGAAGCCTTCTTTTTAAAATACTATTACAACTTTTCATATGAAGAAATCGCTCTAATACTAGATATTCAAGTGAACAGCGTAAAACAAAAATTACATCGTGCACGTAAAACAATTCATTCTACAGTAGGAGGAAAACCTTAATGGATACTTCTTTAAAAGATGCATTAAAAAAAGCTAAAAGAAAACAGTTACTTAAAATCATCATTACCTCAATTATCGTTGTAATCATGCTTATACCTATAATTTATAAAGTTGGCAATTACTTTGCGGCGAAAAGTTCGACAAAGCTTCACGAAAGTCTCTTTTTACATAATGCAATTGCCGAACCTAATGTGCAAATCGATTCTCAAGTTACAAGTAATTCAACTATGTTTGGCGGCAATATTATATCAAATCGATCTAAAAATATTAATGGTTATGTAGTCCCATGGAACACTTTAACAAGTTCCTATGGTTGGCTCCGTATCAACATTGATACCAATGAATTAACACCCGGATTTTATTGGTCCGATACAGAGTTCTATGAGTATGATAAACAAACAAAGAAAAAATTTGCAACATTTTATAATCCCGCTATTAAGGAATATTTTGATGGTGTCCAAAATGAATTAGGGGAAGTTTCACAAATGAATAACTATGTTGCCGAAGTTGCTATTTCTTTCAACCAGCCCTACACACTACAAGAAATTAAAGAGAAGATTCCAGACAACTTAAACATTGTATGGTTATACATGACCTCACCAATTAGAGATGAAAGCAAAGGGCCTGCTGGTATGCCCGTTTATGGATTTAATCCAGACAAGTCACCTAGAGAAGCCTATAAAGAGTTCGTTGATTCACTTAACCAATACGATGACGATGGTCATGATAAAGATATCCAGAAGTTTTTAAAATCAAACAAGGACAAACCATTTGATCAAGTGAAAATTTTAGGGGTTATGCTAACTGGGAGAACGGAAAACTTTAAGGCGTTAGAAAACCAAGACTTTATTCGTGGTGCTTCTGTAGGGGTGACTGCGCAAATTGTTCCTTATATAAAGCCAGAGAAATAATACGTAATGCGCAGATACACTAAAAAAACTAAATGAATCTATTTACTCTGGGAGCTCTCTACTACAATAGATAGCTCCCAGACCACATTTATTCTTCACCTTCCAAAAATAAACTTCAAAATGCTTTGTACAATTTCACAAATGAAAAATCATAAATTTGTTCACATTATATCTATTGTGAATCTTTTCACATTAGATATATAATAAACGTGTAAATACAATATTGGAGGGATTTCAATGGTTATCAATTTTTTAAGAACTGATAAACGTGCTACTTTCATATTATTACTTTTACGGCTTTACATAGGATATACATGGCTCGCTGCTGGGATAGGCAAAGTCTTCGGACAATCTTTTGACGCAAGCGGTTTTCTAAAGGGTGCTATTGCTCAAGCATCAGGTGACCATCCTGCAGTACAAAGTTGGTGGGCAGATTTTCTTCAACATTTTGTCCTTCCAAACGCAGACCTATTTAGCTTTTTAGTTCAATGGGGAGAAATTTTAGTAGGTCTAGGTTTGATTTTAGGCGGATTAACAAAAACAGCTGCATTTTTCGGAATCATAATGAATCTTTCATTTTTATTAAGCGGAACTGTTAGTGTAAACCCAAACCTGCTTATTTTGACTATGTTCATTTTAGTTGCAGGGCAGAACGCTGGACGTATTGGATTAGATGGCTATGTTTTCCCTAAACTTTTCCGTAAAAACAACCACGGAATATATAAATTAAGTAAAACTGCGTAGTAACAATTTACTTTTAAAATATAAATAAGAAAAAGAGCCTGAATATAGGCTCTTTTTCTTATTTATCCTAATTTAAACTTTTAACGAACCACGAAAACCTCTGGCAGCATAGTAAGAGTCTGCTCCATTGTGGTACACGAAAACATGTCCAAAGCGATAATCGCAAAATAGAGCACCACCAAGCTCTCTAATATCTGAAGGTGTTTGTACCCAACTCGATGATTTCATATCAAAATCTCCAAGTTGTTGTAACTCTCGATATTGTTCTTCCGTTAATAACTCAATACCCATAGCGGCCGCCACATCAATAGCGTTATTTTCTGGTTTATGCTTTTTTCTTGATTCTAACGCTTCAAGATCATAACAAAGACTTCTGCGGCCTTTAGGACTCTCCTTTGAACAATCATAGAAAATATATTCGTCCTTTTCTTCATCATAACCAATAACATCCGGCTCACCACCAGTTACTTCCATTTCGTTAAGTGACCATAATTTTTCAGCATTAGCTTCTATCTTCGCTTCAACTTTAGCCCATTCAAGACCTTCATGGCGGTTCATGTTTTTCTCAAAACGAGCTTGCAATACTTTCAATAACTCTTCACGTTTTTCTACTAATAAGTCATTTTTATTTCCTGTCATATTAGTCCTCCCTGATATATGTACTGATAGTAGTTTAAGTATATATTTTATAATAAATCATCTCAATATGAAGACCGTTTCAATCATATATCTTGTACAAACATCTATTACAAAGTCCTAAAACCCTCCATACTCTCTTCAAGCATATAGTGTGAAAACCACATCAAGTTCTGCTTCATAATAGCCACATGAACTCCTGGTTGGTCAGAACTATATGCCATTCCTTTAAATATAATTAATTCTGTATCAACTTCCATATCCATTAATCCTTGATATAGATCATATGCATTTGTAATCGGAATTCTTGCATCCTTTTCCCCATGTTGAATTAAGGTAGGCGTACAAGCTGATTTAATATACGTCATAGGTGATGTCTTCGTATATATATCTGGATCATTCCATGGAGTATTTCCTAAATACATTCTAATAAAGTAAGGTATATCTGTATTTACATAATGGGTACTCCAGTTAGTTATTCCACCGCCAACTGAAATAGCTTTAAACCTGCTACTAAATGTAGAACAAAAAGCTGATACATATCCACCATTGCTCCATCCCATAACTCCTACTCTATCTTTATCTACTATCCCTTGATCAACTAGTTTATCAACTCCTGATATAACATCGTCGTAGTCAGCAATCCCCTGTTTTCTATAGTTAGCTTTTAAAAATTCATTACCATAACCTGAACTTCCTCTGTAATTTGGCTCTAAAACGATAAAGCCTTTTTCAACAAACTGTTCAATCGGATATTTCTCATTGAAGCAGTCTGAAAATATCGGAAAAGATGCCCAAGCCGGACCACCGTGAATTACTACTAATAAAGGATATTTTTTATTAGTGTCAAACTCTACTGGCGTTGATAAAACACCTTCTATTTCAAGACCATCACTACTTTTCCATGAGATGATTTCCCTGTTACTTTTAAGTTTCCCTTTGAAAAAGCTATTTTCATCCGTTATTTTTTTATCGTCTAAATAGATTTCAAAGGTTTCATTTGTTATAGCCTTATTATAGGTTATATGATTTCCATCCTTTGTTATAGAGGCATCCATTATAAAGCCATCTACCTTGTCGCTTAATGCTTCCACAGTGCCATCTTCAGCTAGTAATCCAATACGATAATTCGTTTTATCCTGCCATCTAATTAAAATTCCTTTAGCTGTCCACTGTAATGGCATAACTGTACTATCAAAGTTTGTTAGAGGCTGAATTACCTCTCCAGTATTCATATCATATATCTCTAACGTACTATCTTGTATATGGTTTCTATAGTAATCCTTCTCTCTTATGCTTGCTGTGTAACATATTTTACTGCCGTCAGGAGAAAAGCAAACACTCCCTCCCAACAACTTATCCACATTCAGCTTTTGTAGCTCTCCAGCTTTAATATGGAGTATGTATAGATCTCCATTTATATAATCTGCCATATTTGAGCTTGGTGTCGCCATAAATACAACCTTTTTACCATCATTTGAAATATCAAATTCATGGATATGAAAATCCTTACCATCCGTTAATTGATAAACAACTCTGTTCTCGTGTTCATCTGTATCACTTTGTATCACCTTTTCTATTTCAATGTAATATAAACAATTATTCTGGTGTTCCTTACCTATATGTTGAAAATCTCCATATAGGTTCTTACGTTTCTTTATCTCTTCACATTCTTTTGACTGCGTAACATAATAAAGACCCTTGCCAGTAGGACCCCATTTGAATGTACTGACTCCTTCTTTCTCATCAGTAATTTGAACCTCTCTATAATCATCTAGTGACTTAACAAATATCTGATTTCCCCCATCACCAACTCGACTAAGATATGCGATACACCTAGCATCTGGAGACCATAATGGGTGTGTACTATCTATATCACCATTTGATAATGGGTAACTCTGCTTCTTATCTTTTTCATATATCCATGCATGATTCCTATATATATTGTCTTTCCAATCAGCCGTCTTCTTAACAAATGCTACGTTTTTACCATCATCACTTATGTTTGTACTTGATACGGTTGGTAATGAAATAATCTCTTCTATACTTAAATATGTTTTTGCTTTCACTTTCATATAATAAGCCCCCTTGTAATGTCCATGAATCTACCGTCTCTTCTTGTCGTAATAAAGGAAATTGTTCACGGATACTTAAAATATTAACGGAAAATTCAGATAAATAAAAGTGAATCCGATAAAGTAAAACTTTAATCTATAGGGCTCTTTCCGCTTATCAATTTTAGATGTTCTTTTTCGACACAAAAATACCCCTTTTAGATACAAATTTGTAAATTTATTTTAAAGCTATAACTATATGTTGGTTTGGAATAAAATTTGATAAAAATGAAGTCATAAATCTTTATTTAACAACAAAAAAATCCATTTTGAAAAAGCGATTGATCAAAATAGAATTACTCTTTTTAACTAAGTATGAGATTTTTATAAAAAAATTTTAATCAAAACTCACTTAGAATCTTTACTTGAAGAATAAAGCTTCGCATCTTTTTTGTAAACATCGTTAAACTAAGATAAATTTTGACCGCATCTGTAATTAATTGTAAAATATTACACATAGAAAGGTATTATAAAATAAATATAGAAGGGATATGTTTTTTAGTTTTAAAGGGGCTAAAGCACATCTATTTTATGTTTTTAGAGGGAGAATTGAAAAATCATATGAAGAATTTCAAAAAGAGTACAGGTAAAATTTTACTAGCATCCGGATTAGTAGTTTCTATGTCAGCTTGTAGTGTAACTAGTTTATTTGGAGAAAAAGAAAAAACAAATGCTGAATCTGGTAAACAAGAAAGTAAAGAAACTAAGACAGAAGGTAAATCATCTGAAACAAAGGAAAAATCAACTAACTCAAAAGAAGAAAGTAAAGATGTTAAGATGATTATGGTTTTACCTGAGGATTACCCACAACTTATGGTAGACATTGAAGAAGACTTATTAAGACGTCTAGATTACTATGATGCTTCTGTGAGGGATAATAAAAAGGGAAGTAAGTCAAATGAAGAGGTACGAGATAGTATTAAAGACTTAGATAAAGTATTTAATAAAATAGAGCGTATAGATGCACCAGGAAAATACAAGGAAGATCATAAGGAAATTGTAAAAGCTGTTCAAAAGTTAAAAGAATCTTTCAAAGAAGTATCGAAGTTATTTGATTACTCTAAAACACTTAAAGATACGGATGATGCAATCATAGATAAAGCAAACAATAAATTAGATGAAGCAAAACGCATTTGGAAACCTGTATTTGATAAGTTAAAAGCGGAAGCTAAGAGTAGTTCAACAACTACTTCTACAACAAGTGGTACTAGTTCTTCTAACTCACCGAGTTTATCTAGTGGTAATACAGTTAAAACATACAGTACCCAAGATAAAACTGGTATATTCAAAGGAAAAATTGATACACCAGACGAGGGTTCGGCTAAGTTTAAGAATGTACAGAACAACTATAAAGACGGTACAGAGCTTGTAGGTAATTGGGGTATTGATTACGGAGACGGAGTCAAAACTACGTTAGTCCTAAAAGCAGATAAGACATTTGAAACATATGCAAATGGTTCTTATCCAAATAAAGATAATTACTTAACAGGAACATACCAAGCAGACGTTTCTTCCCATCAGTTAACGCTAATGGTGGAAAAAGGAACTCAAAATGGTCAAGAAGTGAAATTGGAACGACCTATTTATTCATCATATGAGGTTAAAAATTTAGATGGTAAAGCATTACAGATTTTCCACATAGACGAACAAGTAACAATTTGTTATGTAAAACAATAAATAACTAAAAGAACTCTGTAAAATGATTTTTACAGAGTTCTTTTCTTAGTTTTAATTTATTATAAACGATCAGACTTTTTTATAAACTATCAAAATTTATTTCAAACGCATAACTATATTTATTAACCTACCAATCTCCTACTCAACAGTAACAGACTTAGCTAAGTTACGTGGCTTATCAACGTCACACTCGCGGTGAAGTGCTGCGTAGTATGAGATAAGTTGTAATGGAATAACTGCTACTAGCGGTGCTAGCGCTTCGTGTACAGCTGGTAATACGAAGCTGTCACCTTCCATTTCTAAGCCTTTCATTGAGATGATACATGGGTTAGCTCCGCGTGCTACTACTTCTTTCACGTTACCACGAATTCCAAGGTTTACGTGCTCTTGTGTAGCAAGTGCGATAACTGGTGTACCATTTTCAATTAAAGCGATTGTACCGTGTTTTAACTCTCCTCCAGCGAATCCTTCTGCTTGGATGTAAGAGATTTCTTTTAGTTTTAACGCACCTTCTAATCCTACGTAGAAGTCTACGCTACGTCCGATGAAGAAACAGTTACGCGTTGTTGCTAAAAATTGTTTTGCTAATGCGTCCATTTCTTCTTTTTGATCACAAAGTTCTATCATTGCATTTGCTACAAGTCCTAGTTCGTGTGTTAAATCGAAATCAAGAACTTCACCTTTTGCTTTAGCAATATCAGCCGCTAAAATTGAAAGTACTGCAAGCTGTGCTGTGTAAGCTTTCGTTGATGCAACTGCAATTTCTGGTCCAGCGTATAACGGAAGTGTATAATCAGCTTCACGAGAAAGCGTAGAACCAGGCACGTTTGTAATTGTTAATGCTTTATGACCCATTTCATTTGTTTGTACAAGTACTGCACGGCTATCAGCTGTTTCACCACTTTGTGAAATGTAAATGAAGAATGGTCTTTCTGTTAATAATGGCATGTTGTAAGAGAATTCACTTGCCACGTGTACTTCAACTGGCATTTTTGCAAACTTCTCGATAAATTGTTTTCCAACAAGACCTGCATGATAACTCGTTCCACATGCAATGATGTAAATACGATCGCTATCTAAAATCGCATTGCGGATGTCTTGATTTAATTCAATTTCGCCATTTTCATCTTGATACTTTTGAATTATATTACGGATTACAAGTGGTTGCTCATCGATTTCTTTAAGCATGAAATGAGGATATGTTCCTTTTTCAATATCACTTGCGTCTAATTCCGCTGTAAACGGTGCACGTTCAATCGTTTCACCTTGTAAGTTTTTAATTGTAATACTTTCTTTCGTTACGATTACGATTTCTTTATCCATTAACTCAATGAATTGATCTGTAACTTGTAACATCGCCATAGCGTCGCTTGCCACAACATTAAAGTTGTCACCAACACCTACTAATAGCGGGCTTTTGTTTTTAGCAACATAAATCATGTTTGGATTTTCAGCATCAAGTAATCCGATTGCATAAGAGCCATGTAAAAGAGATAGCGTATTACGGAACGCTTCTTCTACACTTAATCCTGTGCTCACTTGTTGTTCCATAAGCTGTACGATAACCTCTGTATCTGTTTCACTTACGAACGTTACATCTTGTAAATATTCCTTTTTCACTAATTCATAGTTTTCAATTACACCGTTATGAACTAATGTAAAGCGTTTTGATGTACTTTGATGCGGATGCGCGTTTACTTTACTTGGAACACCGTGTGTAGCCCAGCGTGTGTGTCCGATACCTACGCTTGCTGCTACGTTCTCATCTACGATTTCACGAAGTTTTGCGATACGGCCTTTTTCTTTGTATACAACAACACCGTTCTCTGCTTGTACTGCAATACCTGCTGAATCATATCCACGATATTCTAGCTTTTCTAAACCTTTTAATAAAATTTCCTTTGCATCTTGCTCTCCAATAAATCCTACGATTCCACACATGTTTAGTCGCCGTTACAAATGCTTACACTGCTCTGCGAACATGTAACGACATAGTCCGATACCATTTTTATTTATACTAAAAAACGGATTACATATTGCTAGCCCTGTAAGCTTGTAACGGCTTTCACCTTCCTCTCGATTGGGTTTAAGTCCGTATATACTTATACAGCTAGTTTTCATCCGTTCCTCTTCTCTCATCACACTTTCACCTTTGTCCACTAAGTCACCTTAATGATTTAAGTAAAAGCTTGCGGTTGTGATGAACAACCGGGAGTCATCCGCCGAAATCTCGATAAACCCCACCTCGTCAACTACACTATTTGTAGTTCTGGCGCTTTTATAATTTACAATATTTCCTTTGAGAAAAAGAACAAGACCATCTTATAACAAACATGGATAAACCGTCAATGAAATTTTTTTCATCGTCTATAAAACATATGAAAAAGGAGCACTTTTTGTGCTCCTTTTTCATATAAATTCAGCTAATTATTCAGCGCCAACTTCGGCTTTCACAACTTCTACAATGCGATGTACATATGCATCACAAACTTCTTGTGTTGGTGCTTCTGCCATTACACGAATAAGTGGCTCTGTTCCAGATGGACGAACAAGAATACGACCATCACCGTTCATTTCTTCCTCTACAACACGAATAATTTCTTTAATTTTTTCATTTTCTAATGCTAATTTTTTATCTGTTACACGAACGTTTACTAGCAATTGTGGGAATTTCGTCATTTCTCCTGCAAGCTCAGATAATGGCTTTTTCGTCATTTTCATGATGTTTACAAGTTGAAGTGCACTTAACATTCCATCACCAGTTGTAATGTAATCAAGTAAGATAATATGGCCTGATTGTTCTCCACCTAGGTTGTAACCTCCGCGCTTCATTTCTTCCATTACGTAGCGGTCACCAACTGCTGTTTTATCACTTGTAATATTATTTGCTTCAAGTGCTTTGTAGAAACCTAAGTTACTCATAACAGTTGAAACAACTGTATTATGTTTTAATTGACCAGTTTCTTTCATGTACTTCGCACAAATGAACATAATTTGATCACCGTCAACGATGTTTCCTTTTTCGTCTACAGCAATTAAACGGTCGCCATCGCCATCAAAAGCAAGTCCGATATCCGCTCCTTTTTCTTTTACCAATTCAGCTAAGCCTTCTGGATGTGTAGATCCTACACCCTCATTAATATTCATACCATTTGGGGAAGTTCCCATCGTTGAAATATCAGCTTCTAGGTCTGCAAATAAGTATGGAGCTAGAGAAGAAGTTGCACCATGTGCACAATCTAAAGCGATATGTAGGCCAGAGAAATCTTCTTCAACAGTTTGTTTAATGTACTGTAAATATTTTTGTCCACCTTCAAAGTAATCGCTCACTTGTCCAAGATTAGTACCTGTCGGACGTGGTAGTTCATCAACTTCTTTGTCTAATAAAGCTTCAATCTCAGCTTCTTGCTCATCTGTTAATTTAAAGCCGTCTGAACCAAAGAATTTAATACCGTTATCTTGTACTGGATTATGAGATGCAGAAATCATAACACCCGCTTGTGCGTCTAGTGCTTTTGTTAAATAAGCAACGCCCGGTGTAGAAATAACGCCAAGGCGCATTACTTCTGCTCCAGTTGATAATAGCCCTGCTACTAAAGCTCCTTCTAACATATGGCCAGATACACGTGTATCACGACCGATAATTACTTTTGGACGATCTGTATCTTTTGTTAATACATAACCACCAAAACGTCCAATTTTGAAAGCTAATTCAGGTGTTAACTCCTTATTTGCAACTCCGCGTACTCCATCTGTACCAAAATATTTACCCATTATGATTCGCTCCTTTTTCTTGCTCTTTTTGATTGTGATTATCTACTGTTGGTTCTTGACTCGTTTCTTTATCTTTATCTTGATTTTGATTTTGGTTTTGATTCTTTTCCTGTTCTTTTTCTGAATCAGGTTCAGGATTTTTTGGTTTCTCATTTTGATTTTCTTGATCGGTGTTTGAATCCGGTTGTTGACCGTTACCCTGTACTTCTTTATCTGGTTTTTCTTTCTTCACAATAGTAACTTTAGCACTTTTTTGTTTTGGCTCTATTGAAATATTACCAGGACCACTCACTTGAATGGAAATATCTTTCGTTCCTGGAGATACATTTTGCAGATTAATTACCGCTGTTATTTGAGCAGCTGTTATTTTATCTACTATACTTGCTTCTCCTGAAATATCAACACTTATCTTTCCATCTTGCGGCGAAAGTAGCTGAGCAGTAACATCTTTAGAAAGTCCATTTTTCTGGATTGGGATACCATCAATCGTTTTTGTTTTCGTTTGTTTTGTTTTTTGCACTCCCACCGAAACCTTCACTTGATTCGGTTTTGCACTTGTTACACCCTTGGGTAATAAAACAGAGGCATCGAATGTTGTAGACTCTGTCAATTGACTAAGATCTACTTCGACCCCCTCTAGCGATTGTATATTATCCAAAATATCTTTTGGACCTGCTATAGTTACTTCTCTCGGCTCAACACTGATATTTGTAACTGCCAATCCTTCTGCTAAACTCCCCTTCTTCGTATACGTTACAGGAACAGTTTTTTCAGTATTATTGGCTGTAGTTTGCGTTGCCACATTCAACGTTACACTAATCTTAGATGGACTTGTTCTTACATTTAAACGTTTTCCTTCTTTATTGTATAATGTAACTTCGGGCGTTTTTGTAACAGTTTTATTAACACCTTTTAAATCAACATACGCTTTGGCAGATGAAATACTTTCAATTTCTTCTTTCGTCCCAACTACCTCAACAGTATCCGGTTTAATGCTTGATTTTTCTAGTGTAGTCCCCGCTGGCATCTGATCCTCATTTGATAATTTCAGATCTACATGAACATATTTTCTCGCCTTTTCATGAAGAGTAACTTTAATTGTTGATGGCTGAACTGTTCCTTTCACATCATCTGGAAGCCCGTTCGTTTTTAAAGAAATCTCATAAGTTCCTTTTGGACTATCTCGCAAATCAATCGGTATATCAAATTGTTTTTTTGCTTTTGCTGTAGCAACTGATGCTTTTGGGCCTTCTAATTTCACCTTAACGCCCTCTGCTGGAATACCACTTACAATATATTTCTCCTCATCATACTTAAGATTAATAGCATAATTAGTTAATGTTTCTTTCGTATCATTTGCAAAAGGTAATATACCTGATGTCGTATTTTTTTCAGTTAACGTCGCTGACATAAAAAGCATACACGCCAATAGTAATGAGATCCCTTTTAAAAACCAATGATTCTCCATTAACTTATCCATGACGCTTTCTCCTCCAATTCCATAAAGACGAAGAAGTCGTTTTTTCGTTTCCACTAAATTCAGCTAATAACATATCCTTCAGCTGTTCTGTCTTCAAATCACGATGCAACTTACCATTTTTCGTTAAAGAAATTTGACCAGTTTCTTCAGACACAACTACTGTAATACTATCAGTAACTTCACTAACTCCCATTGCAGCACGATGTCTAGTTCCTAATTCTTTAGAAATAAACGGACTTTCTGATAATGGAAGATAGCATGCTGCTGCTTTAATTGTACTTCCTTGCATAATTACCGCTCCGTCATGAAGAGGTGTATTTGGAATAAAAATATTAATAAGTAATTCCGATGATACGTTTGCATTAAGCGGAATACCCGTTTCCACATAATCACCCATACCAGTCTCTTTTGACAAAGTAATTAATGCACCAATTCTACGTTTCCCCATATATTCGGTTGCTTTTGCTATCGCTGTTGCAACCATTTCAGGTTCATCATCCTCATGTGTTCCAACACGCGAAAATAAACTTCCGCGCCCTAGCTGCTCAAGTGCTCTTCGCAATTCTGGCTGAAAGATAATAATAACGGCTAAAAATCCCCACGTTAATACTTGTTCAGTTAGCCAAGATAGCGTACGCAATTCAAGGAAAATACTTATCATCTTAACGACGATAATAACTGTAATCCCTTTTAAAAGTTGAACAGCTTTCGTCCCTCGGATTATAAGAATTAGCTTATATATAATAAACCATACAATGGCAATATCTAATGCCGTACTAAGATATTTCAAAATGGTCGTATCTTCAAAAGGCATGCTATCCCTTCCTCCTACTTACGAGCAATTCTATCCATATATTGAAATATTGTTTTATGCTCTATCTGTATGTATTTCCAACAACTAGTTAATTATACCATACATGAAACAAACGACAATTACAAACAACCCCCTTTAGCTCAAATTGGTAAGATGTCAAACATTTTTATTGTACAGTATAATATAAATCATTATTATACGCCTATTTTCAAATAAAAAAAGCAACTTCTCAGTTGCTTTTCTTACATTTATTTTAGTTTTTCACCGAATAAAGAACCCATTAAAGCAACTGCTGTTGTTGCCGTTCTATTTCTCTCATCTAAAATCGTATTTACCTCAACAAATTCAGCAGATGTGATAATATCAGCTTCTGCTAACATTTCCATCGCCAAATGACTTTCACGATAAGATAGACCGCCAATTACAGGCGTTCCAACACCTGGTGCATCATGAGGATCAAGACCGTCTAAATCTAATGATAAGTGTACACCATCAGTATGAGATAAATATGCGATTGTTTCTTCCATAACAGCCGTCATCCCCATACGATCAATTTCATGCATTGAGAACACTTTAATACCTTCATTGCGAATGAAATCTTTTTCTCCTTCATCCAATGCACGCGCACCGATAATTACGACATTCTCTTTTTTCACCTTTGGATATGCTCCGTATAAATCTACAAGTGAAGAATGTCCATAACCTAAACTTGCTGCAAGTGACATACCATGAATATTTCCAGATGGTGAAGTTTCCTCTGTATTTAAATCACCGTGTGCATCATACCAAATAACGCCTAAGTTTTTATAATGTTTTGCTACACCAGCTAATGTACCGATAGCAATACTATGGTCACCACCTAATACAAGTGGAAAACGACCTTCTTCTATAATATGATCCACCTTACTTGCTAATTCATTACATACAGTTGCAACTTGTGTAAGGTTTCTTAATTTTGTATTTTCATCTATCTCTTTTTCTCTCTCTATACATATATCTCCCATATCTTTAACGTCATATCCAATTTCTTCAATTCTTTCAATTACCCCTGCATAACGGATCGCGCTCGGTCCCATATCAACTCCACGACGCATCTGTCCTAAATCCATTGGAACTCCAATAACTGAGATTTCTTTTTTCATAGATAGTATCCCCCTTTTATGCCTTCACTAAATATTTTAAATCTTTTATATAGTCTGACTCAACTCGACATTTTTCTGTATGGATATACAATTTATTCACTTATATTCATACTGAAAACTAAATTTCAAGACTATTCTATGTATAAAGTTAACTTAATGAAACAATCGCAATCACTATTATTAAATAATAATAATAAAACACTCCTACATTTAGAAGTGTTTTTCTGATGCTATTTTCCATACTATTGCAATATTTTTTGTTGTCATTTCAATATTTTCTTCTGCTACTTTATATGCTTCTTCTAGTGTCATCGGTCTCGTTGTAATACTAAATACCGCATCTATTCCTTTCTCGTACACAGCTGAATAATCAGATGATACAGACCCTCCAATAGCAATTACAGGCACAGAAAAACGTTTTGCACGCCCCGCAACACCCACAGGAGCCTTTCCATATGCAGTTTGTTTATCTATTCTACCTTCACCAGTTATAATGAGATTTGCATCTTCTATATGTTTATCGAAATTTGTATAATCTAATACAATTTCAATGCCCCTCCGCAAGTCTCCCTTTAACACTGAAATAACAGCCGCTCCCATTCCTCCCGCTGCCCCTGCACCAGGTATTTCAGATACATCAAAAGATACATATCGTTTAAGCATATTCGCATAATGTTGTAAATTCTCATCTAGCTCTTTCATCATCTCTACATTTGCACCCTTTTGTCTCCCAAATATGAAAGATGCTCCCTGCATTCCGACTAATGGATTATCCACATCACATGCCGCTTCTATCTTTACCCCCTTTAAGCGGGGGTCCATTTGTGAAAAATCAATAGCAACAATCGAATGTAATGTGCCTCCAGATGGATCTATTACTTCACCCTTGTCATTTATAAATCTTACTCCTAAAGCTGCTAACATACCTGCCCCACCATCATTTGTAGCACTTCCTCCAAGTCCTAAAATTATGTACTCCACTCCTTGATCTAGCGCATGTAATATAAGTTCTCCTGTTCCTTTTGTCGTTGTAATAAGTGGGTTGCGCTTTTCAACTGGAACGTGCTGTAATCCTGATGCTGCTGCCATTTCAATAAACGCTGTCTTTTTATCTTTAGAAATGCCATAAAAAGCTTGTATACCTTCTCTAAGCGGTCCTGTCACACTAATTGATATAATTCTCCCCCCTGTAGCATCAACAAGTGATTCAACCGTCCCTTCTCCTCCATCTCCAATTGGTATTTTCACATACTCTGCATTAGGAAAAATTGCTCTAAAACCTCTTTCAATAGCTCCACATACTTCTATAGCTTTTAGGCTTTCTTTATATGAATCAGATGCAATAACAACTTTCACAATTATCTCCCCATCCCTTATTTTCACGTTTTCTTCATTTTAAACGACAAGTATAAAAGTTGTCTTTTTAAACACAAAAAAAGCTTACATCATATGATGTAAGCTTTTTTATTTAGATGGAGCCTAGCGGGATCGAACCGCTGACCTCCTGCGTGCAAGGCAGGCGCTCTCCCAGCTGAGCTAAGGCCCCTTATTAATTAAGCGGAAGACGGGATTCGAACCCGCGACCCCAACCTTGGCAAGGTTGTATTCTACCACTGAACTACTTCCGCAAAAATGATGAGCCATGAAGGACTCGAACCTTCGACCCTCTGATTAAAAGTCAGATGCTCTACCAACTGAGCTAATGGCTCGTAAATGGCTGGGCTAGCTGGATTCGAACCAGCGCATGACGGAGTCAAAGTCCGTTGCCTTACCGCTTGGCTATAGCCCATTAATATTTACTAGTATGGTTATCTTTTCAAAAAAATAAACCCTCTCAGGTTATTTTAAAGAAAATGGTGGAGGGGGGCAGATTCGAACTGCCGAACCCGAAGGAGCGGATTTACAGTCCGCCGCGTTTAGCCACTTCGCTACCCCTCCGACATTTTAAATATATATGGTGGAGGATGACGGGATCGAACCGCCGACCCCCTGCTTGTAAGGCAGGTGCTCTCCCAGCTGAGCTAATCCTCCAAAAGTGGTGACCCGTACGGGATTCGAACCCGTGTTACCGCCGTGAAAGGGCGGTGTCTTAACCACTTGACCAACGGGCCAAAAAAGTTTTAAACCTATTCCCAAGCTTCCAACCGGGCTTGAACCGGTGACCTCTTCCTTACCATGGAAGTGCTCTACCAGCTGAGCTATGGAAGCATAATGGCTCCGCAGGTAGGACTCGAACCTACGACCGATCGGTTAACAGCCGATAGCTCTACCACTGAGCTACTGCGGAATAATATTAGCCTGGCAACGTCCTACTCTCACAGGGACAAGGTCCCAACTACCATCGGCGCTAGAGAGCTTAACTTCCGTGTTCGGTATGGGAACGGGTGTGACCTCTCTGCCATCATTACCAGACTTTTATCATTATAAACATTTCTTTCGAAATGTCAAGAAGAAATTTTAATGCATATTCCTTCAAAACTAGATAACATTGCTACATATTATATGGTTAAGTCCTCGATCTATTAGTATTCGTCAGCTCCACATGTCACCATGCTTCCACCTCGAACCTATCAACCTGATCATCTTTCAGGGATCTTACTAGCTTACGCTATGGGAAATCTCATCTTGAGGGGGGCTTCATGCTTAGATGCTTTCAGCACTTATCCCTTCCGCACATAGCTACCCAGCTATGCCCTTGGCAGAACAACTGGTACACCAGCGGTGCGTCCATCCCGGTCCTCTCGTACTAAGGACAGCTCCTCTCAAATTTCCTACGCCCACGACGGATAGGGACCGAACTGTCTCACGACGTTCTGAACCCAGCTCGCGTACCGCTTTAATGGGCGAACAGCCCAACCCTTGGGACCGACTACAGCCCCAGGATGCGATGAGCCGACATCGAGGTGCCAAACCTCCCCGTCGATGTGGACTCTTGGGGGAGATAAGCCTGTTATCCCCGGGGTAGCTTTTATCCGTTGAGCGAT
>NZ_CP049978.1:85000-150000 GCF_001816185.2 Bacillus sp. RZ2MS9 | reverse complement strand
TTAAGAATGCAACATTCTTCCTTTCTGCTGCATGGGCCGAAAGACACCCCGATATTGTAGAGCGAATCATGAAAGACGGACACGAAATCGGTAGTATGGGGTACAATTACACATCCTACACTTCTCTAGAGACAAATGAAATAAGACGAGACCTTTTACGAGCACAAGATGTTTTTACGAAACTTGGTGTAAAACAAGTCAAGCTGTTACGTCCACCTAGTGGCGAATTTAACAAAGCAACCCTTAAAATCGCAGAATCACTTGGATACACCGTCGTGCATTGGAGTAATAATTCAAACGATTGGAAAAACCCAGGTGTAAATAACATCGTTTCCACTGTCTCTAATAATTTGAAAGGTGGAGATATCGTCTTATTACACGCATCCGATTCTGCCCTTCAAACAAATAGAGCTTTACCGCTGCTCCTGCAAAAAATAAAAAGTGATGGATATGAGCAAATATCCGTATCACAACTTATTTCCAACACAAGTACGAAAAGTGAAGATGTGAAGTAGCTTCTTCCCTACCACTCTTCACGCATAAAAAGCTCTACTACCTTTCAAGAAGGTGGTAGAGCTTTTTTAATCATACCATTTCCAGCATTATAACTGCTGGTGTATAAAATCTCTCTATTAAGCTGATTTACTTGTTTTTCCGATTAAACGATGTAATACAAGTAATTGATATGCGTTACATAACAATAGCGGTATAACCATTAAATATAACCAATCTGTATCATTAATCCGAAGCGCCGGTACCCATTCAAGGATCGTTACAACAACCATAAAGAACAGAGCTGGCACAAATGCTTTTTTATTTGTTTCTTTGCTTTTTACATAAGCAACAATTGCTCCAAACACAAATAATATTCCAGCAACAAGTATGTTATTCCCTAACGAGACTTCCCCATTTGCAATAAGTACAGATCTTAAATACACAAAATCAAATAATACGAATGCAATAAAGAAGAGCTGGACTGCATTCCATAAAGAAGATGAGCGGAACATCCCTAGTCCAAAACGGTGGATTGTTAAATATGCAAAGAATCCCATTTGACTTATAACACTAAAAATAAATCCTACACCCATCAGCCAGAAAGATACTGCTAAAATCTCCTTACCGTCGAAATTTTGAAAAAATTTATTGTACTTGTCCCACTCCAAAACAAAACCAATAATAACTGTGCTAATTCCACCAAGAAACAACGTCGTTAAAAATAGTCGTACCCACTTGCGGCTATTCACAACACATCCCCCATTATCCTTATATTTCTAATTAAATTGTATCAATGACAATTTCAAAAAGCTAGCCATGTTCATGTATAAATTCCTTAAAGATATTTATATTAAAAAGAGAGAACTGTGCTGAAAGGAGTTCCAACTTATGAAACGGATGCTATTCATTTTCGTTTCTTCTTTTCTACTTATCGCACTTGCAGCATGCGCACAAGGAAAAGAAACGAAATCCGAACTAGATTACGATCAAACAAAGAAAATGATTGTTGATATTTTAAAAACAGACCAAGGTAAGAAAGCTATTCAAGATGTATTAACTGATGAAAAAATGAAACAAGCACTCATACTAGATGAAACAGTAGTAAAGAAAACGATTGAAGATGCCATGGTATCCGATAAAGGGCAACAATTCTGGGAAAAGCTCTTTAAAGATCCTGAGTTCTCATCGAAGTTCGCTAAAAGTATGGGGAAAGAACAAACCCAATTAATGAAAACCTTATTAAAAGACCCTGAATACCAAGCAGGCGTTATAGAAATTATGAAAAATCCTGAAGTAGAAAAAATGATGTTACAAACAATGAAGAGTAAAGAATACCGTCAATATCTACAACAAGTACTAACAGAAACTGCTGAAAGTCCACTCTTCCAAGCCAAGATGATTGATATCATTAGTAAAGGTGTGCAAAAAGCTGAAAAAGGCGGATCTGGTAAGAAAGAAGCAGGCGGTGACGGTGGTTCTCAAGGCGGGAAGAAGGAAGAATAGTAAAAAATAATAACTATAATAACGAGTGGACAATTTATACATTGTTCACTCGTTATTACTTTATCTTGCTATTAACAGACGAAATGGCCCCCTCTAGTTAAGCCAAAGGTTTACTAGCAACAAAAGCCTTATTGTTGTCAGTAACAGGTGAACCCCACTGATTAAAGTTTCACTTTATTTTTGTG
Organism: Bacillus sp. RZ2MS9; assembly: GCF_001816185.2. NCBI lineage: Bacteria > Bacillati > Bacillota > Bacilli > Caryophanales > Bacillaceae > Bacillus > Bacillus sp. RZ2MS9. The sequence goes on along the minus strand of NZ_CP049978.1, from coordinate 147,817 downwards.
TAACAGCTGTTCTATCAATTACTGTTTCAGCTATTTTACTATAAATAATGCCCGTTGTATGTGTATCTTCATATACTGAAGGAGCAAAGTCTTCTTTGTTCCAATCGGGTTGTTGTAGCGGAATGCGACCAAGAACATTCGTTTGTAATTCGGTAGCTAACTTATCTCCCCCGCCTTTTCCAAATACATATTCTTTCTCACCAGTTACCTTACTTTCAAAATATGCCATATTCTCAACAACACCAAGAATACTATGTTCAGTGCGCAATGCCATCGCTCCAGCACGCGCTGCTACAAACGCAGCTGTTGGATGAGGCGTCGTTACAATAATCTCTTTGCAAGATGGCAACATTGAGTGCACATCTAACGCAACATCACCTGTGCCTGGTGGCAAATCTAGTACTAAATAATCTAAATCGCCCCATTCTACTTCTGTGAAGAAGTGGTTTAACATTTTCCCAAGCATAGGTCCTCTCCAAATAACTGGTGCATTATCCTCTACAAAGAAGCCCATTGAGATTACCTTTACACCTAAACGTTCCACCGGAATTATCTTGTCACCTCTTACGATAGGACGTTTTTCTATCCCCATCATGTCTGGCACACTAAAACCGTAAATGTCCGCATCAATAATACCAACTTTTTTTCCTAAACGAGCTAAAGCAACTGCAAGGTTAACGGAAACAGTTGATTTTCCCACGCCACCTTTTCCACTCGCTACTGCTAAGAATGTTGTTTTTGAATTAGGTGACAATAAAGATTCACTTTGCTCTTCTTCTTGTTCCGGTGCAAACTGAGCTAATTCCTCTTCTGTAAATTCTGCAAAACGAAGTCCAACTGTTGCTGCCCCAAGTTCTTTTACTAACTTTACAATTCCAGACTGCAACTGCATTTGTTCCGCTGTACCGGTTTTTACGATTGCAATTTTGACACTCACATGTTCCTTCTCTGGCTTGACTGTTACCTCTTTAATTGCACTTGTTTCTTTTAATGTTTTATGTAAAAACGGATCTACAATCCCTTCTAACGCTTCAACCACTTGCTCTTTCGTTATCATAATTAGCCCAGCCCCCTGTATGAAAAATAACGTAATGTTAATTGAATTTATCTCTGCTTATCCTTGAAATAAATGCGTTTACATTTCCAGTATAACATATTTTCCGAAAACTTCGTTAACGAGAGAAGCTCAAAAAAATCCTCCTTATTCTGGAGGATTTCCTTTTTCCGTGAAATAACGTAATATACCACGGTATATTGCAGCTGCTACCTTTTGCTGATATTTCTCCGAATTTAACATATACCTTTCGTTCACATTCGATAAAAAGCCAGCTTCAATTAAAGCACCTGGTGTTTTAGAATACTTTAATAAATATACATGCGAAATTGTCTTAGCAGAACGATTCGTGTTTTCTAAACTTGTTCTCAATTCAGCCTGTATAAATTTTGCAGCACGTTCATTTTCAATCGAAGAGCGGTAATAGAACGTTTGTGCGCCTTTCGATCCACTACTAGTTAAAGCATTTAAATGAATACTTGCAAAAAAGTCTATATCAGGTTTATTGATGATTTCTACACGTTTTTTTAAATCCTCTGCTTTACGTCTACTATATGACTTTGTATCTTTGTTAGCTAAATCATAATCTCCCTCACGCGTTAAAATAACTAGTGCACCTTGTTCTTGTAAATAGTCTTGTACCTTTTTTGTAATTTCAAGCGTAATATCCTTTTCTATAATATCCTTTCCACCAACAGCCCCTCCATCTGGTCCACCATGCCCAGCATCTAATACAATTACTTTCCCTGATAAGGGTAAATTCCAAGCTCGCCACGATTTTGTAATTTGAAATTCTTGTTTAACTAAAAAAAACAATACAACCGCAGCGAGTGCAAAAGAGATAATTCGAATTCTCTTCATACCTTTCCTCCTCCAGCTAGTCCCTCTAATTACTTATATGGGACAAGAGGAAAGTTTATGCTTGTCTTAATGAAGCTTTAATCGATATCTTCTTTCACCTTTTTCATACCCTTCTTGCCACCACAATCCTATAAACTGCTGACAAGATTCAAAAAGTAATTCCTCATCTTTCAACTTTATTTCTCGCATAGTCATACTCGTTAAAAATTGAAATAGCGTTTCAGTTAATTGTTGTTCTTCTTCTAAAGCTCTATATTTCACATCAAAAAACGATTCACCATAATAACCAAATTTACTGTATCTCGCTCCTAATAAATAAGATTCTATCCCTAATTCAATACAGTAATCTTCATACTGACGATGAAGCTCTTGCATTTGAAAGGCATCACGAATATTTGAACGCAATGTTTTTAATGATAATTCCCGCAACATCTTCCGCTCGTATTTTAACTGCTTTTCTTTTTGTTTTTCTTGTAAGCTGACAATGACATTCATAGTACTTATAAACCTCCCTAATACGTATTAGTCTAAACTTCTAAAGAAGAAGCATACGCATGGCGGTAGCACTAAAATATTCCAAGCTATAAAAATTGCAAAAGAGGAATGAAACATAAAAAAACCCCAACCAAAATGGTTGGGGTTTGTAGTTCGCAAAAATTAACGTTTTGAGAACTGAGGTGCACGACGTGCGCCTTTAAGACCGTATTTTTTACGCTCTTTCATACGTGCGTCACGAGTTAATAGACCTGCACGTTTTAGTGTTAGACGGTATTCTGGATCAGCTTTTAATAAAGCGCGAGAAATACCGTGACGAATAGCACCAGCTTGACCAGTGTATCCACCACCATTTACGTTTACAAGTACATCGTAGTTACCTAAAGTTTCTGTTGCAACTAGAGGTTGTTTCACTACTTCACGTAATGCAGCAAATGGGATATAGTTTTCAAAATCACGACCGTTAATGATAACGCGTCCTTCGCCTGGAACTAGGCGTACGCGCGCTACTGAACTCTTACGACGTCCAGTGCCATAGTATTGAACCTGTGCCAAAGTAAGCCCTCCTTTAATTAATTATCCGCGAAGTTCGTAAACTTCTGGTTTTTGTGCTTGGTGTGGATGCTCTGCTCCAGCATACACGTTAAGTTTCTTAGAAACTTGACGGCCTAAGCGTCCTTTTGGAAGCATGCCTTTAATTGCAAGCTCTAACATTTGTACAGGGTAGTTTGTACGCATTTCAAGAGCTGTTCTTTGCTTAAGTCCACCTGGGTGGTTAGTGTGACGGTAGTAAATTTTATCGTTTAATTTATTACCTGTTAAATGAATTTTCTCAGCGTTAATAATAATTACATGATCACCCGTGTCAACGTGTGGTGTAAATGTAGGTTTGTTTTTACCACGTAAAATGGATGCTACTTCACTAGCAAGGCGACCTAAAGTTTGACCTTCAGCATCAACCACATACCATTTACGCTCAACTTCGTTAGCTTTTGCCATAAAAGTCGTACGCATGTGTTTCCCTCCTCGTTATCTTTTCCATAGAAAAAATCTATTGTTTATCTTAAACACGATTTCCTTCCGGGGCTAATCGTGGTTTTAGAAACAATACCATATGTTATGATATACTTTTGAGTTTCTAATGTCAAGCAAATGTTACACCAGGATTAGTTGTTATAGTTTACCTCCCATAAGTAAAGCCCATGACCTGGAGCCATCTTTCCAGCAAACTGACGATTTTGTTTCGCTAAAATCTCTGGAATGCTATCAGGATCAAGCTTTCCTTGCCCTACGCTAAGTAACGTACCAACAATAATTCTGACCATATTATATAAAAATCCATTACCTACAAAACGAAAAATTATTTCATCATTTTGTTCAATTAACTCGATTTCATAAATTGTTCGCACTTTATCTTTTTTGTCAGTTTTTGCCGAACAAAAAGAAGTGAAATCATGTGTTCCAATAAAATAAGGAATTGCTTTTCTTATAGAGTTGATTTCGAGCGGGTATGGATATTGATATACGTAATTTCTACGGAATACATCCGCAGTCTTTGATAATAATACACGATAACGATATTCTTTTTTCTCAACACCGTAACGTGCATGAAATTCTTCTGTTTTTTTCTCTACTTGCCTAATAACAATATCATCTGGCAACATTGTGTTTAAAGCATTAATCCATTGCCACTCTTCAAGAGACAAAGAAGTATCAAAGTGTATTACTTGTCCTTTTGCATGAACTGTAGAATCTGTTCTACCAGATGCCTGAACACGAACAAGTTCTCCCTTATGCAATTTCTGCAATGCTTTTTCTATCTCCTGTTGAACAGTACGATGGTTCGGCTGAATTTGATAACCACAAAAATGCATGCCATCATATGCAACCGTACATTTTATTCTATCCATTTCTCTATTCTCCATTACGATCGCACCCATGCCAAAATACAAGCTAAACAAAATAAGCTGACAATCGTTACTGTATCGCTTGTTTTCCAGCGTAGTTGCCTAAATTTAGTACGTCCTTCACCACTTTGATATCCACGAGCTTCCATCGCAATGGCTAAGTCCTCTGCACGCTTAAAAGCACTGATAAACAGAGGAACGAGCAGTGAAATAATAGCTTTCATTCTATCTTTTATCGGTCCCCCGGCAAAATCAATACCACGTGACGCTTGTGCTTTCATTATTTTACTCGTTTCATCCATTAATGTCGGGATAAAACGAAGAGAAATTGACATCATTAATGCGATTTCATGAACAGGAACCTTTATACGCTTCAACGGCTTTAATAACGTCTCCAAACCATCTGTAATTTCAATAGGTGTCGTCGTTAACGTTAATAATGTCGTCATTAAAATAATAACGAAGAATCGTACAGAAATGTATATCCCTTGCTCTAATCCTTTTTCATATATCGAAAACCAACCAAGCTGGAATAGTACATCCCCCTCCTTATTTGTAAAAATATGCAGGAAAAATGTAAAAAGAAAAATCCATAAAATTGGTTTTAAGCCCGAAAGTACATAACGAATCGGCACTTTTGCAAAAAATAAAGCAATGAGTGCATATAAAAATAAAAATCCATATGAAATCGCATTATTTGCTAAGAAAACAACAAATACATATAAAAAGACAATCAGCAGCTTCGTACGTGGATCAAGTTGATGAATAAGTGAATTCCCCGGGATATATCTCCCAATAATCAACTGCTGCATGATTCATGACCACCTTTTCGTAACACCTGCACAACTTCATGAGTAAGATCCTCTAAAGATAAGGTAGCCTTTGGAATTGAAATACCAAACTTCTCTTCAATTGCACGTTTATACTTTAATGACATAGGAAGATCCACACCAATTTTCTCTAGTTCATCGGCATGTGAAAATACTTCCTCTGCACTTCCTTGCAAAAAGACCGTTCCTTTATGCATAACTACAATCTGCTCCGCATACTGAGCAGCATCCTCCATATTATGCGTTACAAGGATAACTGTAAGCCCCTTTTCCTTGTGCAGCTTATAAAACATCTCCATAAGTTCGTTCTGCCCTTTTGGATCTAGTCCTGCTGTAGGTTCATCTAATACAAGCACTTCAGGTTCCATCGCCAGTACACCCGCTATAGCAACACGTCTCATTTGTCCACCACTTAATTCGAACGGAGAACGTGTTAACAGTTCCGGTTCTAGCCCTACAAGTTCAATTGCCTTTCTAGCCTTTTGCCTTGCTTCGTCTACAGATACTCCAAAATTAGTAGGGCCGAAACAAATATCTTTCTCCACAGTCTCTTCAAACAACTGATGTTCTGGGAATTGAAAGACAACCCCTACTTTTTTACGTAGTGGCTTTAACTTTTTTTCTTTCTTTCCTGCCGAAATCAAATGTTCACCAATTTGAACTGTACCATTTGTCGGCTGCAATAAACCATTTAAATGTTGAATCATCGTTGACTTACCTGAACCAGTATGACCAATAATGGCATAATAGCCCCCACTTGGAAACGACACATCTACATCATAAAGTGCGCGTCTTTCAAATGGAGTTTTATATTGATAACGATGCTCTACTTTTTGGAATGTAATCTCCAAAGTTCGTTCACCAAGCTTTCCATTGTAAGATGCGTATTTTGCAAGAGAATTTCATTTCTTTTTAATAATTCTGCTATTTTCACTGAAAACGGTACATCTAAGCCAATTTCTTGGAGCATATGAGAGGATTTGAAAATTTTTTCTGGAGTCCCTTCCTCTAATATTTCTCCCTTATTTAAAATAATGACACGATCTGACTGTGCCGCTTCTTCTAAATCGTGCGTAATCGATAACACGGTAATACCTTTTTGAGTAACAAGTTGTCTAACCGTTTCTACTACTTCACGTCTCCCTTGAGGGTCTAACATTGACGTTGCTTCATCTAATATTAAAATAGATGGTTGAAGTGCTAAAACGCCTGCTATTGCCACTCGCTGCTTTTGCCCACCAGATAAGGAATGAGGCTCATCATTAAGAAAATCTTCCATACGGACAAGTCGCAAGGCCTGTTCTAATCTTTCAATCATTTGTTCTCTTGGCATTCCGATATTCTCTAAGCCAAATACAACATCATCTTGCACTGTTGTTCCAACAAATTGATTATCTGGATTTTGAAATACCATTCCAATTTGTTTTCGAACATCCCATACCGTTTCCTCTGATAAAACCATTGTATCATTTACTGTAATAGTCCCTGCTTCTGGCAAAAACAAACCATTCAATAATTTTGCAAGTGTAGACTTTCCTGAACCGTTTTGTCCAATAATAGATACCCATTCTCCCTCATATAAGGAAAATGAAACATCTTTTAATGCATAAGTGGCTGCCCCAGGATATTGAAATGATATATTTTCTATCCGAAGTTTCTCTTTTTTCAATAGAAGGCACCCTTTCCTTCGCACAGTTAGCCTATTTTTATATTTAAAAAAAAGGGCCATGACCAGTTTCTTGAAAAGAACTGTCCTGCCCTTTTAATTATCATTATACTAACTCGATAATTACCATTGGTGCTGCGTCTCCGCGACGTGGACCAATTTTTGCAATACGAGTGTATCCGCCTTGGCGCTCAGCATAGCGTGGAGCTACATCAGCGAATAGTTTTTGAAGTGCATCTTGACCAGTCTCAGCGTTAGCTACTTCATTGCGAATGAAAGCTGCTGCTTGACGACGAGCATGAAGATCTCCGCGTTTACCTAAAGTGATCATTTTTTCCACTACAGAACGAAGTTCTTTTGCACGAGTTTCTGTCGTTTGGATGCGCTCGTTGATAATTAAATCAGTAGCTAAATCACGTAACATAGCTTTACGTTGCGCACTTGTACGGCCTAATTTTCTGTATGCCATTCGTAGTTCCCTCCTTTGTTGATGGGTTTAAATCCTCAGTCGTCTTTACGTAAACCTAAACCTAATTCCTCAAGTTTATGTTTAACTTCTTCTAAGGATTTACGTCCTAAGTTACGAACTTTCATCATATCTTCTTCTGTTTTGTTCGCAAGCTCTTGTACAGTATTAATTCCTGCACGTTTTAGGCAATTATAAGAACGAACAGAAAGGTCTAATTCTTCGATAGTCATCTCAAGAACTTTCTCTTTTTGATCTTCTTCCTTCTCGACCATAATCTCAGCATTTTGTGCTTCATCAGTTAAACCAACAAAGATATTTAAATGCTCAGTTAAGATTTTGGCACCTAAAGAGATAGCTTCTTTTGGCCCGATGCTTCCATCCGTCCATACATCAAGCGTAAGCTTATCATAATTAGCCACTTGTCCGACACGTGTCTTTTCCACTTGGTAAGTCACACGTGATACTGGAGTATAAATAGAATCAATAGGAATTACTCCTATTGGTTGATCTTCGCTTTTATTTGCATCAGCTGGCGTATACCCACGGCCACGCTTTGCAGTTAAACGCACGCGGAAATGCGCATCTTTTGCTAACGTTGCAATGTGTAAATCTGGATTTAAGATTTCTACATCACTATCGTGAGTAATATCAGCAGCTGTGACAATACCTTCGCCCTGTACATCAATTTCCAACGTCTTCTCTTCTTCAGAGTAGATTTTAAGAGCTAACTTTTTCAAGTTTAAGATGATCGTCGTAACGTCTTCTACTACGCCCTCAACTGTTGAAAATTCATGTAATACGCCATCGATTTGGATAGCAGTAACAGCGGCACCAGGGAGTGAGGATAAAAGAATACGACGTAAGGAGTTACCCAAAGTAGTACCATATCCACGCTCAAGCGGTTCAATTACGAATTTACCATATTTAGCATCTTCGTTAAGTTCAACCGTTTCGATTTTCGGCTTTTCGATTTCAATCATTAACTAAACCCTCCTTCAAAACGTCGAAACCCCGGTTAAACAAAGGTATAACCCCTGTCTAACCGAAAGTCCCCCTTAGGCAGTTCCCGATTGTGCACAACAAGCGATGTTTCTGTACGAAATTTCTCGATAATGCATCATATCCATTATAGACAAAAGGGAAAATTCTATACAGAAAAATTACACACGACGACGTTTTGGTGGACGACATCCATTATGAGGAACTGGAGTAACATCTCTAATTGCTGTTACTTCTAGACCTGCAGCTTGAAGAGCACGAATTGCAGCTTCACGACCAGCACCAGGACCTTTAACAGTAACCTCTAAAGTTTTTAAACCGTGTTCCATTGCAGCTTTAGCAGCAGTTTCAGCAGCCATTTGCGCAGCGAATGGAGTAGATTTACGAGATCCACGGAAACCAAGTGCACCAGCACTAGACCAAGAAAGTGCGTTACCGTGAGTATCTGTAAGTGTTACGATTGTGTTGTTGAAAGTAGAACGAATATGAGCTATACCAGCTTCAATATTCTTTTTCACACGTTTTTTACGAGTGTTTGTTTTACGTGCCATTGTTAGTTCAACCTCCTTTACTTATTATTTCTTTTTATTTGCTACTGTACGACGTGGACCTTTACGTGTACGAGCATTGTTTTTAGAGTTTTGACCACGAACTGGTAAACCACGACGGTGACGAAGACCACGGTAAGAACCGATCTCCATTAGACGTTTGATGTTAAGAGATACTTCACGACGAAGGTCTCCCTCAACTTTAATACGATCGATGATATCACGGATACGTCCTAATTCGTCTTCCGTTAAATCACGAACTCGTGTTTCTTCAGAAATACCTGCTTCTGCAAGAATTTTTTCAGCAGTTGTGCGACCAATGCCGAATACGTAAGTTAAAGAAATAACAACGCGTTTGTCTCGAGGAATATCTACACCTGCGATACGTGCCATTACGAATGCACCTCCTTCTGATTAACCTTGTTTTTGTTTATGTTTAGGGTTTTCACAAATAACCATTACTTTTCCACGTCTACGAATAACTTTACATTTTTCGCAGATTGGTTTAACTGACGGTCTTACTTTCATGTCTCGAACCTCCTTAAAGATTACGGAGTGCTATATTATTTAAAACGGTACGTAATACGACCACGATTTAAATCGTACGGAGATAATTCTACCGTAACTTTGTCTCCTGGTAAAATACGAATGAAGTTCATACGGATTTTACCAGAAACGTGAGCCAATACGACATGCCCATTCTCTAATTCTACTTTGAACATAGCATTTGGCAACGTTTCAAGAACGGTACCTTCGACTTCAATTACATCATCTTTAGCCATTCAATAGTTCTCCCTTCTTCAAATCAGTAACATTTTACACTGCTCTGAAATCCCGGAGAGCCAGCTACTTATAAAGTGGTAAGGATTTCGTATCCTGCTTCTGTAAGAGCAATCGTGTGCTCAAAATGGGCACACCATTTACCATCTACCGTTACCACTGTCCAGTCATCAGATAGTGTTTTTACATATCGTCTTCCTTGATTCACCATCGGCTCAACACAGATGACCATTCCCGGCTTTAATCTAGGGCCTCTATTGGGTGGACCATAGTGCGGGATTTGAGGGTCCTCATGTAAGTCTTGCCCGATTCCGTGACCAACATACTCCCTAACGATCGAGAATCCATTCTCTTCAGCATGGGTTTGAACCGCATGTGAGATATTTGATAATCTCTCGCCTGGTTTTACTTGTTCTAGACCAAGATACAACGATTTTTCTGTGACATCAAGTAGCTTTTGAACAGATTCAGAAATGTTTCCAACTGGATACGTCCATGCAGAATCTCCATGGTACCCATTGTATTTCGCACCAATATCGATACTGATGATATCGCCCTCTTTGAGCTTGCGCTTCCCTGGAATTCCGTGTACAAGCTCTTCATTTACAGAAGCACATATGCTCCCCGGAAATCCGTTGTATCCTTTAAAAGATGGCGTAGCACCATATTTTTGAATCGTCTTTTCCGCTATTTGATCGAGCTCTTTCGTTGTAATTCCTGGAGTAATGTGCTGTTTCAACTCTTGATGAGTCAAAGCAACGATCCTGCCAGCTTCTCGCATGATTTCTATCTCGCGAGGAGTTTTGCAGATTATCATTACGCTAAGCCTCCGATGAGAACATCGATATCAGCAAATACTTTATTGATATCTTGCTCACCATTAATGCTTTGTAAGTAACCAAGCTCTTCGTAGAAATCAAGCAAAGGTTTTGTTTGCTTAATATTTACATCTAAACGATTTGCTACAGTTTCTTCATTGTCATCAGAGCGTTGATATAATTCGCCACCACATTTATCGCACACATCAGCTTTTGCTGGTGGATTGAATTCTAAGTGGTAAGTCGCACCGCACTCTTTACAAATGCGACGGCCTGTAAGGCGTTTTAATAACAACCCTGAATCCACATTAATGTTTAAAACATAGTCGATTTTTTTGCCAAGATCTTTCATAATTTCTTCAAGAGCTGATGCTTGTGCAACAGTTCGTGGGAAACCGTCTAGTAAGAAACCTCTTACGCAGTCGTCTTGACTTAAACGTTCACGAACGATTCCGATTGTAACTTCATCTGGAACAAGTGCACCTTTATCAATAAAAGATTTTGCTTGTAGACCCATTTCAGTTTCAGCCTTCATAGCTGCACGGAACATGTCTCCTGTTGAAATGTGAGGGATGTTATACTTGGCAACAATCTGTTCGGCTTGTGTACCTTTACCAGCACCAGGAAGCCCCATTAAAATTAAGTTCATCCTTGTTCCCCCTCAGAGTACATGAGCATGTAGGGAAGACAATTCTTCCCACTTACTCACTGCTTGATAAACCCTTTGTAATGGCGTTTTACCAGTTGGCTTTCTAGCTGCTTCATTGTTTCTAAAGCAACGCCGACAACGATTAACATACTCGTTCCACCGATCTGTGCAGATGGAGGAAGATTTCCCAATTTCGTAAAGATAACTGGTAAGATTGCAATCGCTGCTAGGAAAATTGATCCTACAAAGGTCAAACGATACAAGATTTTTGTTAGATATTGTTCCGTATTCTTACCCGGACGAATACCTGGAACATATCCACCTTGCTTGTTTAGATTCTCTGACATTTGCTCTGGATTAACCTGAACAAATGCATAGAAATATGTGAAGGCTACAATGAGCGCAACATATATGATCATTCCCACTGGGTGAGAATAGTTAAAGTTTGCAATAATCCACTGCGATACATCATGTTTCGGGAAGAACTGTGCAATAGTCGGAGGCGTAATTAAGAATGAAACAGCAAAAATTACTGGAATAACACCAGCACTATTTACCTTAAGCGGTAAATGTGTGTTTTGTGCTCCAGCATAACCACCATTTCCTCCTGTTACACGCTTCGCATATTGAATTGGGATCTTTCTAACAGCCTGTTGAATGAAAATAACACCCACAATAACTGCTAGCACAGCTAGTAAAATCAATGCAACTTTAACGATACTCATGAACAATTGATCTCCGATATTTTGAAACTGTTGCTGATACACTTGAGATATAACACTTGGGATCGCTGCGGCAATACCGCCAAAGATAAGGATGGAAATACCATTACCTACACCTTTAGCTGTAATCTGTTCACCTAACCACATTAAAAATGCAGTACCAGCAGTCAGTACCGTAGCAATGTATAAATAAGTGCTCCAACCTGGATTCAAAATTAATTGTCCACCTACCATACCGTTAAAACCGATTGACATACCAAACCCCTGAATAAACGCAAGAACAATTGTAAAGTAACGCGTGAATTGCGTTAATTTACGACGGCCCATTTCACCTTGCTTCGACCATTCCGAAAATTTAGGAACAACATCCATCTGCAATAATTGCACGATGATGGATGCTGTAATATACGGCATGATTCCCATCGCAAAGATGGAGAAGTTTTTCAAGGCTCCACCGCCAAATGTATTTAGAATACCTAAAGCATTTAATTGATCTTGTGCCTTCAGTACGTCTCCATTTGTAAATGGCACGGGGATAAACGTGCCAATCCTGAATACGATTAACATCGCTAAAGTGAATAATATTTTACGTCTTATCTCAGCAACGCGCATAAAGTTGGAGATTGTACGAAACATTAGATCACCTCAACTGATCCGCCAGCTGCTTCAATTGCTTCTTTAGCACTTGAAGAGAACTTGTGCGCTTTAACAGTTAGTTTTTTCTCTACTGCTCCGCTTGCAAGAACTTTAACACCGTCGTTTAACTTGCTGATAACGCCAGTTTCCAGCAATAATTCAGGTGTTACTTCTGTACCATCTTCAAAACGATTTAACGTTGATAAGTTTACAATAGCAAACTCTTTACGGTTAATGTTTGTGAAGCCGCGTTTTGGTAAACGACGGAATAATGGAGTTTGACCACCTTCGAAGCCAAGACGAACACCGCCGCCAGAACGTGCGTTTTGTCCTTTATGACCTTTACCAGCAGTTTTACCGTTACCAGAACCGATACCACGACCGACACGGTTACGTACTTTACGAGAACCTTCTGCAGGTTTTAATTCATGAAGTTTCATTCCCAGGCACCTCCTTATATTAATGAGTTATCCTTAAGCTTCTTTTACAGTTACAAGGTGAGAAACTTTGTTGATCATACCAAGAATAGCAGGAGTTTCTTCCTTAACTACAGTTGAATTCAACTTTTTAAGACCTAAAGCTTCTACCGTCGCACGTTGATCTTGTGGACGACCAATTACACTACGAGTGAGGGTAATTTCTAACTTTTTCGCCATTTGTTTTCCCTCCTTAACCTAGTAGCTCTTCTACAGATTTACCGCGTAATTTTGCAACATCTTCAGCGCGCTTAAGTTCGCTTAATCCGTTCACAGTAGCGCGAATCATGTTGATTGGTGTGTTAGAACCAAGAGATTTCGAAAGAATATCTTGTACACCAGCTAATTCAAGGACCGCACGAACAGGTCCACCAGCAATAACACCAGTACCCTCAGCAGCAGGTTTTAAGAATACTTCACCAGCGCCAAAATGACCGTTGATTGTGTGTGGAATTGTTGTACCAACTAATGGTACAGCGATTAAGTTTTTCTTAGCGTCTTCGATAGCTTTACGGATTGCGTCTGGTACCTCTTGTGCTTTACCAGTACCGAATCCAACATGACCGTTTTTATCGCCAACTACAACTAGTGCAGCAAAGCGGAAACGACGACCACCCTTAACAACTTTCGCGACACGATTTATCGTAACTACACGTTCTTCAAGTTCTAATTTACTTGGGTCAATGCGATGCATCAATTTTCCCTCCTTTGACCATTAAAATTGTAATCCAGCCTCACGAGCAGCTTCAGCTAGAGCTTTAACACGGCCATGGTATAAGTAACCACCGCGATCAAATACTACTTCTTTAACGCCTTTCTCTACAGCACGCTTAGCAACTGATTCTCCAACTTTCGTAGCAGCTTCAATATTGCTAGTACCGTTAAGAGCAAGGTCTTTATCAAGAGTAGATGCACTTACTAACGTTACACCATTCACATCATCAATAACTTGAGCGTAAATATGTTGGTTAGAACGGAACACGTTTAAACGTGGACGCTCTGCAGTACCAGTAAGTTTAGCACGTACACGTGCATGTCTTTTCTTACGAGTCGCATTTTTATCAGCTTTAGTGATCATTCTTGTCACTCCTTTCTCTCACCTAACGGGTTTACTTAGCAGTTTTACCTTCTTTACGACGAACAACTTCGCCTTCGTAACGAATACCTTTACCTTTGTAAGGCTCAGGAGCACGTACAGCACGGATGTTAGCAGCGAATTCGCCAACACGTTGCTTGTCGATACCTTTAATTACGATCTTAGTTGGTGCAGGTACTTCAACTTCAAGACCTGCTTCCGGAGTCATTTCTACTGGATGAGAATAACCTACGCTTAATACAAGTTTATCACCTTGTTTTTGAGCACGGTAACCAACACCGACTAATTCAAGTCCGCGTGCGAAACCTTCAGTTACACCTTCAACCATGTTTCCGATTAAAGCACGAGTTGTACCGTGTAATGCACGGTGTTCCTTCTGTTCAGATGGACGCTCAACTGTTAATGTATTCTCTTCAATTTTGATAAGCATATCAGCATTGAAAGTACGAGTTAATTCACCTTTAGGGCCTTTTACTGTTACAGTATTGTCTTCTGCAACTGTAATAGTAACACCTGCAGGGATTTCAAGAATCTTTTTACCAATACGAGACATGTGGTCACACCTCCGTTCGTTTTAAATATATATTACCAAACGTATGCTACTACTTCTCCACCAGTTTGTAATTGACGAGCGTCTTTGTCTGTCATTACTCCCTTAGATGTAGAAACAAGAGCGATACCTAATCCGTTAAGTACACGTGGTACTTCGTCAGCTTTAGCGTAAACGCGTAAGCCAGGTTTACTGATACGTTTTAATCCAGTGATTACACGTTCATTGTTTGCACCATATTTCAGGAAAATACGAAGGATACCTTGTTTGTTATCCTCGATGTATTCTACATCACGAATGAAACCTTCACGTTTTAAAAGTTCAGCGATCTCTTTTTTGATTTTAGAAGCAGGAACCTCTAATTTCTCATGACGTACCATGTTCGCATTACGGATGCGAGTAAGCATGTCTGCAATTGGATCTGTCATCACCATGTGTTTTACCTCCTTCCCATTTGTGGGTTTTACCAACTAGCTTTTTTAACACCAGGAATTTGACCTTTATATGCAAGTTCACGGAAACAAATACGGCAAAGTTTAAATTTGCGGTATACAGAATGCGGACGACCGCAGCGTTCGCAACGTGTATACTCTTGTACTTTAAACTTAGGAGTACGCTTTTGTTTCGCTATCATAGATTTTTTAGCCACGTTTTCGCCTCCTCTACTTAGCGTTGGCTTCCATTATTTTTGGAATGGCATACCGAATTGTGTTAAAAGTTCACGAGCTTCTTCATCAGTTTTCGCTGTAGTAACGATTACGATGTCCATACCGCGGACTTTGCTTACTTTATCATAATCAATCTCAGGGAAAATAAGTTGCTCTTTAACACCTAATGTATAGTTTCCACGACCATCGAATGATTTCTTAGAAACACCACGGAAATCACGTACACGTGGTAAAGAAACTGATACTAATTTGTCGAAGAACTCATACATTTGCTCGCCGCGTAAAGTTACTTTCGCACCGATTGGCATACCTTCACGAAGACGGAAACCAGCGATTGATTTTTTAGCACGAGTTACAACAGGTTTTTGACCTGTGATTTGTGTTAATTCTTCTACTGCGTTGTCTAACGCTTTTGAGTTAGATACCGCGTCACCAACACCAGTGTTGATTACGATCTTTTCGATTTTTGGTACCTGCATTACAGATTTATAGTTAAACTTGCTCACTAGAGCAGGAGTAATTTCCTTTTGGAACTTCTCTTTAAGGCGATTCAATGAAGTGACCTCCTTTCTTAAGAAAATTATTTATCTAATAATTCACCAGATTTTTTTGCAATACGAACTTTTTTACCATCTTCTACTTTGAAGCCTACACGAGTAGGTTCACCTGTTTTCGGATCTAAAATCATAACGTTAGAAACGTGAATAGGTGCTTCTTTAGTAATAATTCCACCTTGTGGATTTAATTGAGATGGCTTAGAGTGCTTCTTAACGATATTGACACCCTCAACGATAACACGGTTTTGCTTTGGGAAAGCCACAAGGATAACGCCTTGTTTTCCTTTGTCTTTACCAGTGATTACCTGTACTTTATCACCTTTTTTTACATGCATCTTAATTCTGCACCTCCTTAGCAAGGCAATACCTTAAATTATAGAACTTCTGGAGCTAAAGAAACGATCTTCATGAAGTTGCTATCACGTAATTCACGAGCTACTGGTCCGAAGATACGAGTACCACGTGGGCTCTTATCGTCTTTAATGATAACCGCTGCGTTTTCATCAAATTTGATGTAAGAACCGTCCGGACGACGAGCTCCGCTCTTCGTACGTACCACTACTGCTTTAACAACGTCACCTTTTTTAACAACGCCACCTGGTGTTGCTTGTTTTACCGTAGCAACGATAATGTCACCAATGTTAGCATATTTACGACCAGAGCCGCCTAATACTTTAATTGTTAAAAGTTCACGTGCACCAGAGTTGTCAGCAACTTTCAAACGAGATTCTTGTTGGATCATGTTATGAAACCTCCCTTCGGACTAAAAATTCCGATTCGTCTATTTAGATAATAACCGCTTCTTCAACGATTTCAACTAAACGGAAACGCTTAGTAGCAGAAAGCGGGCGAGTTTCCATGATTTTAACGATATCGCCAAGTTTCGCTTGGTTTTGCTCATCATGGGCTTTGTACTTCTTAGAATACTTAACACGTTTTCCGTACAAGGAATGAGTTTTGTAAGTTTCAACTAAAACTGTAATCGTTTTGTCCATTTTGTCAGACACTACACGACCAGTATAAACTTTGCGTTGGTTACGTTCGCTCACTATGCAAACCTCCCCTCAATTTATCGATTAATTCCGATCTCTCTTTCACGAACTACAGTTTTCATACGAGCAATTGCTTTACGCACTTCACGAATGCGAGTTGGATTCTCTAATTGTCCTGTAGCAAGTTGGAAGCGAAGATTAAACAACTCTTCCTTTAAAGCTTTAACTTTTGTTTCGATTTCGGCAGTGGTTAATTCACGAATATCATTAGTTTTCATTAGATTCACCACCATTTTCTTCACGTTTTACGAATTTACATTTCACAGGTAACTTGTGAGCTGCAAGACGTAATGCTTCGCGTGCTACCTCTTCAGATACACCCGCGATTTCGAACATAATTTTCCCAGGTTTTACTACTGCTACCCAGCCTTCTGGTGCCCCTTTACCGGAACCCATACGTACTTCTAGAGGTTTTGCAGTGTAAGGTTTAGAAGGGAAAATTTTAATCCATACTTTACCGCCACGTTTCATGTAACGAGTCATTGCACGACGAGCAGCTTCGATTTGACGGTTTGTAATCCATGAAGCAGCTTGTGCTTGTAAACCGAATTCACCGAAAGCAATTTCAGTTCCACCTTTAGCACGACCACGCATTTTACCACGATGCTCTCTACGATATTTTACGCGTTTTGGCATTAACATATTATTTTCCTCCTTCCTCAGAAGCTTTCTTTTTTGTAGGAAGGACTTCTCCACGGTAGATCCATACTTTTACGCCTAATTTACCGTATGTTGTATCAGCTTCAACTGCTGCATAGTCAATATCAGCGCGAAGTGTATGAAGTGGAACAGTTCCTTCACTGTAAGATTCTGCACGAGCGATATCAGCTCCGCCAAGACGACCAGAAACCTGTGTTTTAATACCTTTAGCACCTGCACGCATAGCACGTTGAATAACTTGCTTTTGTGCACGACGGAATGATACACGGTTTTCTAATTGACGAGCGATGTTTTCGCCTACTAATTTAGCGTTAAGATCAGCTCTCTTAACTTCTAAAATGTTGATGTGTACACGCTTGCCTGTTAATTGGTTAAGAGCTTTACGAAGTGCTTCAACTTCAGTACCACCTTTACCAATTACCATACCAGGTTTTGCAGTGTGAATTGTAACATTTACACGATTTGCTGCACGTTCGATTTCTACTTTAGCAACAGCAGAATCTTTTAAGCGTACATTAATGTACTCACGGATTTTGATGTCTTCATGTAATAATGTAGCGTAATCTTTCTCAGCGAACCAACGAGATTCCCAGTCACGGATAACGCCGACACGAAGACCAATTGGATTAACCTTTTGACCCATCGATTATCCCTCCTTCTTTTCTGATACCACAACTGTGATGTGGCTTGTGCGTTTGTTAATTTGGCTTGCACGACCCATTGCACGTGGACGGAAACGTTTTAACGTTGGACCTTCGTCAACGAAAACTTTTTCAACAACTAGGTTGTTAATGTCCATCTCATAATTGTGCTCTGCATTTGCGATTGCAGATTTTAAAACTTTTTCTACAACTGGAGAAGCAGTTTTTGGTGTGTGGTTAAGGATAGCAATCGCTTCACCCACTTGCTTACCTCGGATTAAGTCTACTACTAAACGAACTTTACGAGGAGCAATACGAACTGTTCTCGCTACTGCTTTAGCTTGCATTGAAGTGCCTCCTCTCATTATCTTCTAGTTTTCTTATCGTCAGCAAGGTGACCTTTGTACGTACGAGTTGGTGCGAATTCACCTAACTTATGGCCAACCATATCCTCAGTGATGTACACAGGTACGTGTTTACGACCATCATATACAGCGATTGTGTGTCCGATGAACTGAGGGAAGATTGTTGAACGGCGAGACCAAGTTTTAACAACTTGTTTTTGCTCAGATGCAACTAATTTTTCCATTTTGCTCATTAAGTGATCATCGACAAATGGTCCTTTTTTTAAGCTACGAGCCATTTTGGTGCCTCCCTTCGTGATTGGCGTACGGTTCTAGAAATGAACCGTACTACAATCCCATTATTTTTTACGACGACGAACGATGAATTTGTCAGACGCTTTGTTTTTCTTACGAGTCTTGAATCCAAGAGTTGGTTTACCCCATGGAGACATTGGAGACTTACGTCCGATTGGAGAACGTCCTTCACCACCACCGTGTGGGTGATCAACCGGGTTCATTACAGAACCACGAACTGTTGGGCGTTTACCTAACCAGCGAGAGCGACCTGCTTTACCGATTTTGATAAGTTCGTGTTGTTCGTTACCTACTTGACCGATTGAAGCGCGACAAGCAGATAATACAAGACGTACTTCACCAGAAGTTAAACGTACAAGTACGTATTTACCTTCTTTACCAAGTACTTGAGCAGATGTACCAGCAGAACGAACTAATTGTCCGCCACGACCAGGCTTAAGCTCGATGTTATGAACAACAGTACCTACTGGAATGTTGATTAATGGTAATGCGTTACCGATTTTAATGTCAGCTTCTGGGCCAGACATAACTTCCATACCTACTTCTAAAGATTTAGGAGCAAGAATGTAACGTTTTTCACCGTCAACGTAGTTAATTAATGCGATATTCGCAGAGCGGTTTGGATCGTATTCGATCGTAGCAACGCGTCCTGGAATTCCATCTTTGTTACGCTTAAAGTCGATGATACGGTATTGACGCTTATGTCCGCCACCTTGATGACGTACAGTGATTTTACCTTGGTTATTACGACCAGCCTTCTTGCTTAAAGGAGCAAGTAATGACTTTTCGGGTCTATCAGTCGTGATTTCAGCGAAATCATTCGTAGTCATATTACGACGACCGTTAGTAGTTGGATTATACTTTTTGATTCCCATCTCAATTTCCCTCCTTCTTTAGTAAGAATTAAACGCCTTGGAAGATTTCGATTTCTTTGCTGTCAGCAGTTAGCTTAACGATTGCTTTACGACGACGGCTAGTAAAACCAGCGTGACGACCAACGCGTTTTGCTTTCGGCTTGTAGTTCATGATGTTCACTTTTTCTACTTTAACACCAAAGATCGCTTCAAGAGCATCTTTAACTTCTGTTTTATTAGATTTAACGTCCACATCGAACGTGTATTTTTTTTCAGCCATCATTTCCATAGAACGTTCAGTGATAACTGGGCGCTTAATGATATCACGAGGATCTCTCATTATGCAAGCACCTCCTCTACTTTTTCCACTGCCGCTTTTGTCATGATTAGCTTATCATGATGAAGCACGTCTAAAACGTTTACGCCATCAGCAGTGATTACTGTTACTCCAGGGATATTGCGAGCAGATAACTCTACAGATTCGTTTGCATCAGCAGTTACGATAAGAGCTTTCTTCTCAACAGTTAATCCTTTAAGTACTGCTAGCATATCTTTTGTTTTTGGTGCATTTAACACTAGGTCTTCAAGAACTACAATGTTGTTCTCAACTACTTTAGTAGCTAATGCAGATTTGATTGCTAAACGACGAACTTTCTTAGGAAGTTTGTACGCATAGCTTCTTGGTGTAGGTCCGAATACCGTACCACCACCACGCCATTGAGGAGAGCGGATAGACCCTTGACGAGCACGTCCAGTTCCTTTTTGACGCCATGGTTTACGACCACCACCGCGAACTTCAGAGCGAGTTTTTACTTTGTGTGTACCTTGACGTAAAGATGCACGTTGCATCATTACAGCTTCGAAAAGTACAGCTTCATTTGGTTCGATACCGAAAATAGCTTCAGCTAATTCGATTTCACCAACCTGTGAACCAGTTTGGTTATATACAGTAACTTTTGGCATTGGAATTCCTCCTTCCTATTGTGAATTATTTGCTAACCTTCACAGCGCCTTGAACAACTACAAGAGATTTCTTAGCACCTGGAACGTTACCTTTTACTAGTAATAAGTTGCGCTCAGTGTCAACTTGAACGATTTCTAAGTTTTGGATAGTAACTTGGTCTCCACCCATACGTCCAGCAAGTTTTTTGCCTTTGAATACACGGTTCGGAGCAACTGGGCCCATTGAACCTGGACGACGGTGATAGCGAGAACCATGAGACATAGGTCCGCGAGATTGTCCGTGGCGTTTGATAACACCTTGGAAACCTTTACCTTTAGAAATTCCTGTTACATCAACGATTTCACCTGTAGCGAATACGTCAACTTTTACCTCTTGACCAACCTCTAATCCGTCCACGTCTGCATCGCGGATTTCGCGAATGAAGCGCTTAGGAGTTGTAGATGCTTTAGCAGTGTGGCCTTGTTCAGGTTTGTTAGTTAACTTTTCACGTTTATCTTCAAATCCTAACTGGATTGCATTGTAGCCATCAGTTTCAGTTGTTTTCTTTTGAAGAACAACGTTTGGATTAGCAGCGATAACTGTTACTGGGATTAACTCACCGTTCTCAGCAAATACTTGAGTCATACCGATCTTTCTTCCTAAGATTCCTTTGGTCATGAGTTACACCTCCTACATTTTTAAGTTATATAAATTATAGTTTGATTTCGATATCTACACCAGATGGTAAGTCTAAACGCATTAATGAATCTACTGTTTGTGGAGTAGGACTCACGATGTCGATTAGACGTTTGTGCGTGCGCATTTCGAATTGCTCACGAGAATCTTTGTACTTATGAACAGCACGAAGAATTGTGTAAACAGTTTTTTCAGTTGGTAATGGGATCGGACCAGAAACTGTTGCCCCAGAACGCTTAGCTGTTTCTACAATTTTCTCAGCTGACTGATCAAGAATACGGTGATCGTAAGCTTTTAAACGGATACGAATTTTTTCTTTTGCCATTATTTTCCCTCCTTCGTTCGCCTATTTCTAAAATAGACCTTCTCCATGGAAATTTCCCCACACCATGCCATGGCAAAGCGGCCGGGTGTGTCAGCAACCTTCCACTTCATCGCAGTCAAAGACCAACATTGTCTATTATACAATGTTATTCGTCTAGATGCAAGCATCTTTTTGTTTGCATCTGCTTTTCTCTACTTTTGCTATTATACATGGCACTTTAAAGAATTTCAAGTTTTCATCTAACAGAATTCATTTTACAGTTTCTGGATTATCTTTTGTTGTTTTTATATTACTATAGAAGAAACTCGTCAAAACAAAAAACACTCTCTTCCCCCTTATATAAACGCAAACAAAAAACCTAAGGGAAAATCCCTTAGGTTTTTTTATATCAGTTAAGATTACTCAACGATAGTAGCAACTACACCGTAACCTACTGTACGTCCACCTTCACGAATAGAGAATTTAGTTCCCTCTTCGATAGCGATTGGAGCGATAAGTTCGATAGTCATTTCGATGTTGTCACCAGGCATTACCATTTCAGTACCTTCTGGTAATTGGATGATACCAGTTACGTCAGTTGTACGGAAGTAGAACTGAGGACGGTAGTTAGCGAAGAATGGAGTGTGACGTCCACCTTCTTCTTTAGATAATACGAAAACTTCAGCTTTGAATTTAGCGTGAGCTTTTACAGAACCGCTTTTTGCAAGTACTTGTCCACGTTGGATGTCTTCACGAGCAACCCCACGAAGTAAAGCACCGATGTTGTCTCCAGCTTGAGCTTGGTCAAGAAGTTTACGGAACATCTCTACACCAGTTACAGTTGTAGAAGCATTTTCTTCAGCAAGACCGATGATTTCTACTACGTCACCAACTTTAACGATACCGCGCTCAACACGACCAGTAGCAACTGTACCACGACCTGTGATAGAGAATACGTCCTCTACAGGCATTAAGAATGGTTTGTCAGTTTCACGTTCTGGAGTTGGGATGTAAGCATCAACTTCAGCCATTAATTCAATGATTTTTGCTTCCCAATCAGCTTCTCCTTGAAGAGCTTTAAGAGCAGAACCTTTGATTACAGGAATGTCGTCGCCTGGGAATCCGTATTCAGATAATAGGTCGCGAACTTCCATTTCTACTAATTCTAATAATTCTTCGTCATCTACCATGTCGCATTTGTTTAAGAATACAACGATGTAAGGAACACCTACTTGACGAGAAAGAAGGATGTGCTCACGTGTTTGAGGCATTGGGCCATCAGCAGCAGATACTACTAAGATACCGCCGTCCATTTGAGCAGCACCAGTGATCATGTTTTTAACATAGTCAGCGTGACCTGGGCAGTCAACGTGTGCATAGTGACGAGTTTCAGTTTCGTACTCAACGTGTGCAGTTGAGATTGTGATACCGCGCTCTCTTTCTTCTGGAGCAGCATCGATTTGATCGTATCCGCGTGCTTCAGCACCACCAGCTTTTGCAAGAACTGTAGTGATCGCAGCAGTTAATGTAGTTTTACCATGGTCAACGTGGCCGATTGTACCGATGTTAACATGGGGTTTAGAACGTTCGAATTTAGCTTTAGCCATTCTAAATTCCTCCTTAGTTTATATAGGTTATTTTATATTTAGACTAGAAAGTGAAACTTACGTCCCACTTTCTAAGCTTACATAAGTAGTTATACTTGAACAATCGATAAAAATCAATTATTCACCTTTATTTTTTTTGATAATTTCTTCAGAAACAGACTTTGGTACTTCTTCATAGTGGTCAAACACCATAGAGAATGTTCCGCGTCCTTGAGTGTTAGAACGTAATGACGTTGCATAACCGAACATTTCAGAAAGTGGAACCATAGCGCGAACAACTTGTGCGTTACCGCGAGCTTCCATACCTTCTACACGTCCACGACGAGATGTTACGTCACCCATAATGTCACCCATGTACTCTTCAGGAATTACAACTTCAACTTTCATCATTGGCTCAAGAATTACTGGGCTACATTTAGAAACCGCAGCTTTAAGTGCCATAGATGCAGCGATTTTGAACGCCATCTCAGATGAATCGACATCATGGTAAGATCCGTCAACTAATGCAGCTTTAATGTCAACTAGTGGATAACCAGCTAGTACACCATTTTTAAGTGCATCTTCAAGACCTGCTCCAACAGCTGGGATGTATTCACGAGGAACTACACCACCGACGATCTTGTTTTCGAATTCGAATCCTTTACCTTCTTCGTTAGGTTCAAACTCAATCCAAACGTGACCGAATTGTCCACGACCACCAGATTGACGAGCGAACTTACCTTCAACTTTCGCAGCAGCGCGGAAAGTCTCACGGTATGCTACCTGAGGAGCACCAACGTTTGCTTCCACTTTGAATTCACGACGCATACGGTCAACGATGATATCAAGGTGAAGTTCACCCATACCAGCGATGATAGTTTGGCCAGTTTCTTGGTCAGTGTGAGCACGGAATGTTGGATCTTCTTCAGAAAGCTTAGATAATGCTGTACCCATTTTATCTTGGTCAGCTTTAGATTTTGGTTCGATAGCTACAGAGATAACTGGCTCTGGGAATTCCATAGACTCAAGGATAACAAGGCTCTTCTCGTCACAAAGAGTATCACCAGTAGTAGTATCTTTTAAACCTACAGCAGCAGCGATATCACCAGCGTAAACTGTTGAAATCTCTTCACGGCTGTTAGCGTGCATTTGTAGGATACGACCTACACGCTCACGCTTACCTTTAGTTGAGTTTTTCACGTATGATCCAGAGTTTAACACACCAGAGTACACACGGAAGAACGTTAACTTACCAACATAAGGGTCAGTCATGATTTTGAATGCTAAAGCTGCGAATGGTTCTTCATCGCTAGACTTACGTTCTACTTCTTCATCTGTATCCGGTAGAGTACCTTTAATAGCAGGTACATCTAGTGGAGATGGAAGGTAGTCGATAACTGCGTCTAACAGAATTTGAACACCTTTGTTTTTGAATGCAGAACCACAGATTACTGGGAAGAATTCTACAGAAGTTGTAGCCTTACGGATACCAGCTTTAAGCTCTTCTACAGTGATTTCTTCACCTTCTAGGTACTTCATCATCATTTCTTCATCAAGCTCAGCTACCGCTTCAATAAGTTTTCCACGGTATTCTTCAGCTAATTCTTTGTGCTCTTCAGGAATTTCAACACGTTGAATGTCTGTTCCTAAATCGTTACCGTACATGTAAGCACACTCTTCAACAAGGTCAATGATACCATTGAACTCATCTTCAGCACCGATTGGTAACTGAATTGGATGTGCGTTTGCTTGTAAACGATCGTGGATTGTTCCTACAGAGTATAAGAAATCTGCACCGATCTTATCCATTTTGTTAACGAATACGATACGAGGTACGCCGTAAGTAGTAGCCTGACGCCAAACAGTTTCTGTTTGTGGTTCTACACCAGATTGCGCATCAAGTACTGCTACAGCGCCATCAAGTACGCGTAAAGAACGTTCTACTTCTACTGTGAAATCTACGTGTCCTGGAGTATCAATGATGTTTACACGATGACCTTTCCATTGTGCTGTAGTTGCAGCAGAAGTAATTGTGATACCACGCTCTTGCTCTTGCTCCATCCAGTCCATCTGAGATGCACCTTCGTGAGTTTCACCGATTTTATGAATACGTCCTGTGTAGTACAGAATACGCTCAGTTGCTGTTGTTTTACCAGCATCGATGTGAGCCATGATACCAATATTACGAGTGTTTTCTAAAGAGAACTCTCTTGCCATTTGGTGTCTTGCTCCTTCCATATATGGATTGGATTTTTTTATTTTAAGTAGCAAAAAAGCCACTTTATATTGTTACACATGTCAGTATGTCCAGTACTCTCATTATGTAAAACGAGCGCCCGATGAAAGGGAGAGGCATTCTCCCTCTCCACACTTCCATAAGCGACAAATAAAGCGGTTTATGCTTACATTTATTTTACGTTGAATCCTACCAACGGTAATGAGCAAATGCTTTGTTAGCTTCTGCCATTTTATGAGTGTCTTCACGTTTCTTAACAGATGCACCAGCGTTGTTAGCTGCATCTAAGATTTCGTTAGCAAGACGCTCTTCCATAGTTTTTTCACCACGAAGACGAGCGTAGTTTACTAACCAACGAAGACCTAAAGTTGTACGGCGTTCTGGACGAACCTCAACTGGAACTTGGTAGTTAGCACCACCAACACGACGAGCGCGTACTTCAAGAACAGGCATGATGTTCTTAAGAGCTTGCTCGAATACTTCCATTGGCTCTTTACCAGTACGTTCGTTTACGATATCGAACGCATTATAAAGAATTGTTTGAGATTTACCTTTTTTACCGTCAACCATCATTTTGTTGATAAGGCGTGTTACTAGCTTCGAATTGTACATTGGATCTGGTAACACGTCACGTTTCGCAACAGGTCCTTTACGAGGCATATTGAGTTCCTCCTTTCATTTTAAAGTTATTATTTTTTAGCAGGTTTTGGTCTCTTAGTACCATATTTAGAACGTCCTTGCATACGTTTGTCAACACCAGCTGTGTCAAGCGCACCACGAACGATGTGGTAACGTACCCCCGGTAAATCCTTTACACGACCACCGCGAATTAATACTACGCTATGCTCTTGTAGGTTATGACCGATACCTGGGATGTAAGCTGTAACCTCGATACCGTTTGTTAAACGTACACGAGCGTATTTACGTAACGCTGAGTTAGGTTTCTTTGGAGTCATTGTACCAACACGAGTACATACACCACGTTTTTGAGGTGCAGAGATATCAGTTGATTTTTTCTTTAAAGAGTTAAAACCTTTGTTTAACGCAGGTGATTTAGATTTCCATACTTTATCAGTACGACCATTTCTCACTAATTGGTTAATAGTAGGCATTTGATTATCCTCCCTTCGCATGTTTGTATGACCACATATCCAGGTGGTTCATTATTAGTTGAAAACAAAGTTTTTGCAAGGAAGAGCAAATGCTCTCTCCTCACAAAAACAGTTTTAACTTATTATTCCTATTGCTGAAGCTCCCACTTGAATCCCCGAAGCTTTACCAAGCTTACGAACTGATTCAACTTTTGTTATGGGCACGTTATATTGCATTGCAACACGAATGATAGCATGGGTTAACCGCATGTCAGCATCCTCTGCGATGACAACTTCTTTAACTGTACCATTTTTGATTGCCTCCAATGTGCGTTTATGACCAACGACTACATTTTCAGCAGTTGATACTTTTTGATAAGACATATAAATATCCTCCAAAGCATCGTTCAGGAGCAACCTTGATTATAGTAACATTTTGACTCATACAATGTCAACTAAGATTAATTGTTTTTATACAAAATTTATGCCGGAAAATTTTACTGTTCCACATAAACCTCATCGTTTTCTACATTCATGTCATCTTGTGTTGTTTTTACAAGATCCACTTTGCGATAACGATTCATACCTGTTCCAGCAGGAACAAGTTTACCGATAATAACATTTTCTTTTAATCCTAGAAGTTCATCGCGTTTACCCTTAATTGCTGCATCAGTTAAGACACGAGTTGTTTCTTGGAACGATGCTGCAGATAAGAATGAATCTGTTTCAAGTGAAGCTTTTGTAATACCAAGTAGAACAGGTCTAGCTGTTGCTGGTTGCTTACCTTGCAGTAAGACCTTAGCATTCGCATCAGTGAACTGATGGATATCTAGTAATGTTCCTGGTAATACATCTGTTTCACCTGCATCACTTACACGAACTTTACGTAACATTTGACGTACCATTACTTCTACGTGTTTGTCACCAATTTCTACCCCTTGCATACGGTATACTTTTTGAACTTCACGTAATAAGTATTCTTGAACCGCCGTAATGTCCGTTACTTTTAGTAATTCTTTCGGATCAATAGAACCTTCTGTTAACTCTTTACCGTGGCTAATTGGCTGTCCTGGAGTTACTTTCAGACGAGCACCGTAAGGAATAGCATACGTACGAGCTTCAACTTCACCCTGTACAACTACTTCTTGGCGATCTTTAACGTCGTTGATCGCTGCGATAACACCGTCGATTTCACTAATAACTGCCTGACCTTTCGGATTACGAGCTTCGAAGATCTCTTGGATACGAGGTAAACCTTGAGTGATATCATCTCCGGCAACCCCACCTGTATGGAATGTACGCATCGTTAACTGTGTACCTGGCTCACCGATAGATTGAGCTGCGATAATACCTACCGCTTCTCCTACTTCTACGTCTGTTCCAGTTGCTAAGTTACGACCGTAACACTTCTTACATACACCGTGGCGAGTGTTACACGTAAACGCTGAACGAATGTTTACAGTTTCAACACCCGAATTTTCAACGATATGAGCGATATCTTCAGTAATTAATTGATTTTCAGCAACTAATACTTCACCTGTTTCAGGATGTTTTACAGTTTTTCTTGCAAAACGTCCAACAAGACGATCATATAATGACTCGATAACTTCATTACCCTCTTTAATCGCACCGATTAATAAACCGCGATCTGTTCCACAATCATCTTCACGAACGATTACATCTTGTGCAACGTCAACAAGACGACGTGTTAAGTAACCAGAATCGGCAGTTTTAAGTGCTGTATCAGCAAGACCTTTACGCGCACCGTGCGTAGAGATGAAGTACTCAAGTACTGTTAAACCTTCACGGAAACTCGATTTGATTGGAAGTTCGATGATACGACCAGATGGATTGGCCATAAGACCACGCATACCAGCAAGCTGAGTAAAGTTAGATGCGTTACCACGGGCACCTGAGTCACTCATCATGAAGATTGGGTTGCGTTTATTCAAGGATTTCATCAGTTTTCCTTGGATAACATCTTTTGCATTACTCCAAATAGAGATAACGCGATCGTAACGTTCTTCTTCCGTGATTAAACCGCGACGGAATTGTTTAATTACATTATCTACTTTTGCTTGTGCTTCGTGGAGAATTTCATCTTTTTCGCCTAATACAAGAATGTCAGATACCCCAACTGTAATACCAGCTTTTGTAGAGTACTTGAATCCTAAGTTTTTCATACGGTCAAGCATGCGAGAAGTTTCTGTAATTTGGAAACGTTTGAATACTTCCGCAATGATGTTACCAAGGATTTTCTTGCTAAATGGCGCCACTTCTTCGCGACTAGCAATAATTTCTTTAATGTTCGCACCTTTTTCAACGAAATATTTCGCTGGTGTTTCTTTTTCAAGGTTTGAATTTGTTGGTTCATTAATATAAGGGAACGACTCTGGTAAGATTTCGTTAAATATTAATTTACCAACTGTTGTTAATAGAAGCATACTCTTTTGCTCTTCAGTAAATGTTGCGTTGTTTACTGCACTTGCAGCTACTGCAACACGTGTATGAAGATGAACATATCCATTTTGATATGCAAGCAATGCTTCGTTTGCATCTTTGAAGACCATACCTTCACCGATTGCACCTTCACGCTCAAGTGTTAAGTAATAGTTACCTAATACCATATCCTGAGATGGAGTAACAACTGGTTTACCGTCTTTCGGGTTCAAGATGTTTTGTGCCGCTAACATAAGAAGACGAGCTTCAGCTTGAGCTTCTGATGATAAAGGTACGTGAACGGCCATTTGGTCACCGTCAAAGTCCGCGTTGTATGCAGTACATACAAGTGGGTGAAGACGGATTGCGCGACCTTCTACTAATGTAGGTTCAAACGCCTGGATACCAAGACGGTGAAGTGTTGGTGCGCGGTTTAGAAGTACTGGATGTTCTTTAATCACAGACTCTAAAACGTCCCAAACTTCAGGTTGTACACGCTCGATTTTACGTTTCGCACTCTTAATGTTATGTGCTAATCCTTTTTCAACTAACTCTTTCATTACGAAAGGTTTGAACAGTTCAAGCGCCATTTCTTTTGGTAATCCACATTGATACATCTTTAAGTTCGGTCCTACAACGATTACAGAACGACCAGAGTAGTCAACACGTTTACCTAATAAGTTTTGACGGAAACGTCCTTGTTTACCTTTAAGCATGTGAGATAGTGATTTTAATGGACGGTTACCTGGTCCAGTAACTGGACGGCCACGACGACCATTATCGATTAATGCGTCTACAGCTTCTTGTAACATACGTTTTTCGTTTTGAACGATGATGCTTGGTGCACCTAAGTCCAATAGACGTTTTAAACGATTGTTACGGTTAATTACACGACGGTATAAGTCGTTTAAGTCAGAAGTAGCAAAACGTCCACCGTCTAACTGTACCATTGGGCGTAGTTCTGGTGGAATTACTGGTAGAACATCTAAGATCATCCAAGACGGTTCATTTCCAGAGTTACGGAATGCTTCTAATACTTCTAGACGTTTAATAGCACGAGTACGGCGTTGTCCTTGTGCTGTTTTTAATTCTTCTTTTAAGAAGTCCACTTCTTTATCTAAATCGATGTCTTGTAGTAGCTTTTTAATTGCTTCTGCACCCATAGCAGCTTGGAATGTGCTACCATATCGATCACGATATGCACGGTATTCTTTTTCAGAAAGTAATTGCTTCTTATCAAGTGGTGTATCTCCACTTTCTGTTACAACATAAGAAGCGAAATAAATTACTTCTTCAAGCGCGCGAGGGGACATGTCTAAGACAAGTCCCATGCGGCTCGGGATACCTTTGAAATACCAAATATGAGATACAGGAGCAGCTAATTCGATATGACCCATACGTTCACGACGTACTTTTGCACGCGTTACTTCAACGCCACATCGATCACAAACTACACCTTTATAACGTACACGTTTGTATTTTCCGCAATGACATTCCCAGTCCTTTTGTGGTCCGAAAATACGCTCACAGAACAAGCCATCTTTTTCAGGCTTTAACGTACGATAGTTAATAGTTTCTGGTTTCTTAACTTCACCGTATGACCAAGAACGAATCTTGTCAGGTGAAGCAAGTCCAATCTTCATATATTCAAAGTTATTTACATCTATCAAGGGGCCTACCTCCCTTTTAGTCTACAGGTTATCCCAATTATTCCTTAGTTGTCTCTACTTCGACATTCAATTTATCTGCTGATTGATGATCATCGTCATCTTCTGTATCACGCATTTCAATTTCTGTATCGTCGCTAGACATCATTTTAACGTCCATACCTAAACTTTGCAGCTCTTTAATCAATACTTTGAATGATTCAGGAACGCCTGGTTCTGGAACATTTTCGCCTTTAACAATTGCTTCATAAGTCTTAACACGT
Source organism: Bacillus sp. RZ2MS9 (assembly GCF_001816185.2). Taxonomy (NCBI): domain Bacteria; kingdom Bacillati; phylum Bacillota; class Bacilli; order Caryophanales; family Bacillaceae; genus Bacillus; species Bacillus sp. RZ2MS9. Next base: position 116,945 of record NZ_CP049978.1, on the reverse strand, counting down.
CCAACAACATCATCAGACTTCACTGTTAAGATTTCTTGAAGAGTATAAGCAGCACCGTAAGCTTCAAGTGCCCAAACCTCCATCTCACCGAAACGCTGTCCACCGAACTGAGCTTTACCTCCAAGAGGTTGCTGCGTTACAAGTGAGTATGGTCCAGTAGAACGAGCATGAAGTTTATCGTCAACCATGTGCGCAAGTTTGATCATATACATGACACCAACAGATACGCGGTTATCGAATGGTTCACCAGTACGTCCGTCATACAGGATTGTTTTCGCGTCATTTGCCATACCAGCTTCTTCAATTGTGCCCCAAACATCTTCCTCACGAGCACCATCGAATACTGGTGTTGCAATGTGAATGCCAAGGTATCTTGCTGCCATACCAAGATGAAGCTCTAATACCTGACCGATATTCATACGAGATGGTACCCCTAATGGGTTTAACATGATATCGATTGGCGTACCGTCTGGTAAGTAAGGCATATCTTCTTCTGGTAAAATACGAGAAATAACACCTTTGTTACCGTGACGTCCGGCCATCTTGTCACCTTCAGAAATTTTACGTTTTTGAACGATATATGCACGTACAAGTTGATTCACGCCTGGTGGCAATTCATCGCCATCTTCACGGTTGAATACTTTTACGTCTAAGATAATACCGCCACCACCGTGTGGTACACGTAGTGATGTATCACGTACTTCACGCGCTTTTTCTCCAAAGATAGCATGTAATAGACGTTCTTCAGCTGTTAATTCTGTTACACCTTTAGGTGTTACTTTACCAACAAGTAAATCTCCATCTTTTACTTCAGCACCAACGCGAATGATACCGCGCTCGTCAAGGTTACGTAATGCGTCTTCCCCAACGTTTGGAATGTCACGTGTAATTTCTTCTGGTCCAAGCTTCGTATCACGAGCTTCTGATTCATATTCTTCAATATGAATAGAAGTGTACACATCATCTTTTACAAGGCGCTCACTCATGATGATCGCATCCTCGTAGTTATAACCGTCCCAAGTCATGAAGCCAACAAGCACGTTACGTCCAAGTGCTAGTTCACCTAATTCCATAGAAGGACCATCCGCAAGGATTTCACCTTTTACAACTTCATTTCCAACACTTACGATTGGACGTTGGTTGTAACAAGTTCCTTGGTTAGAACGAATGAATTTTTGCATTTTGTAGCGATCTAAGTCGCCTTTTACTGTTTGACCGTCAACTTCTACATAGCGACGTACCCAAACTTCACGTGCTTCTACGCGCTCAACAACACCAGGATGTTTACAGATTACTGCAGCACCTGAGTCTTTTGCTGATACGTACTCCATACCTGTACCTACAATCGGAGATTCCGGATTCATTAACGGAACCGCCTGACGTTGCATGTTCGCTCCCATAAGTGCGCGGTTAGAGTCATCGTTTTCTAAGAACGGAATACAAGCTGTCGCTGCCGACACTACTTGTTTTGGAGATACATCCATGTAGTCGATGCGTTCTCTATTTGTGACAATGTTTTCACCACGGAAACGAGCTACGATATCTTCACTTAGGAATTCACCTTCGTCAGATAATTTCATATTCGCTTGGGCTACAACATAATTATCTTCTTCATCTGCTGTTAAGTAATCAACATGCCCTGTTACAAGACCAGTTTCTGGGTCAACACGACGGTATGGTGTTTCAATGAAACCAAACTCATTTACTTTCGCGAACGAAGATAATGAGTTAATCAAACCGATGTTTGGTCCCTCTGGTGTTTCAATCGGACACATACGACCGTAGTGAGAGTAATGAACGTCACGCACTTCAAAGCCTGCGCGCTCACGCGTTAAACCACCAGGTCCTAATGCAGATAGTCTTCGTTTGTGAGTTAACTCTGCTAATGGGTTTGTTTGGTCCATAAACTGAGATAACTGAGAACTTCCGAAGAACTCTTTAATAGATGCAATAACAGGACGAATATTAATTAGTGCCTGTGGTGTAATCGCATTTGTATCTTGGATCGACATTCTCTCACGAACAACACGTTCCATACGAGAAAGACCGATACGGAATTGATTTTGTAATAGTTCTCCAACAGAACGCAGACGACGGTTTCCTAAATGGTCAATATCATCTGTATCCCCTACTTTGTATAGTAGGTTGAAGAAGTAACTGATAGAAGCAAGGATATCACCTGGTGTGATGTGTTTCACATCACGAGTAATGTTTGCATTACCAATTACATTAATTACGCGTTCGCCTTCCGACTCAGGAGCATAAATCTTAATAGATTGCAGCTCAACATCGCCTTCTACCACTCCACCCATTGGTTTCGCTGTTTTGAATCCAATGTTTTTCTCTAAGTAAGGTAAAATGCGATCAAGTGTACGACGATCTAAGATTGTTCCTTCTGCCGCTAAAATTTCACCAGTTTCTGGATCCACTAATGTTTCAGCTAAACGTTGATTAAACAATCTGTTTTTAATGTGTAACTTCTTGTTGATCTTATAGCGACCTACATTTGCTAAATCGTAGCGCTTTGGATCGAAGAAACGAGACACAAGTAAGCTCTTAGCATTTTCTACTGTTGGTGGTTCACCAGGACGTAGACGCTCATAAATTTCAAGCAATGCTTTTTCTGTGCTATCTGTGTTGTCTTTTTCTAATGTGTTGCTTAAGTATTCGTTATCACCTAAAAGCTCGGTGATTTCTTGATCAGAGCCAAACCCTAATGCGCGTAACAAAACAGTTACAGGAAGTTTACGCGTACGGTCAATACGCACATATACAACATCCTTAGCATCTGTCTCATACTCTAACCAAGCTCCGCGGTTTGGAATTACAGTAGCAGTAAAACCACGTTTTCCGTTTTTATCCACTTTGCCACTATAGTATACGCTTGGAGAGCGAACTAACTGGGAAACGATAACACGTTCTGCACCGTTAATTACGAATGTTCCAGTCTCTGTCATGAGTGGGAAATCTCCCATGAACACATCTTGTTCTTTTACTTCACCAGTTTCCTTGTTGATTAGACGCACTTTTACACGAAGTGGTGCTGCATACGTCACATCACGCTCTTTGCATTCGTCTACAGAGTATTTAGGTTCACCTAAGCTGTAGTCGATAAATTCAAGCGATAGATTTCCCGTAAAGTCTTCAATCGGAGAAATGTCTTGGAACATTTCTCGCAAACCCTCATCAAGAAACCACTGATAAGAAGAGGTTTGAATTTCGATAAGATTTGGTAACTCTAATACTTCACTAATACGGGCATAACTTCTTCGTTGGCGGTGGCGTCCGTATTGAACTAGTTGACCTGTCAACTGCTTCACCCCTCAAATCATGAGTATTATAAATGCACAAAAAAATTTGTGCAAAATCACAAATAAATACAACTACTGCTATTAGCGTAGTCTCTTTCTCTTAAAGATAAATACGTTGAGTCTTTCTACCTGCTCAAAAAAGAAAAATGGCTTCTATAAGAAAACCATCATTCTGTTTCATAATCTGCTGATTTTACTATCTTTTCCAAGAGAAACAAAAATATACATCTTTCTCAACGCAGAAAATCATATATTGGCATTGTATAATGTTAACATAGCCAAAAATAACCGTCAACGTTTTTTTGATTTTATGATATAATATCCTTTTTTCTTTTCTACAACCTCAACTTCAGAAAATACTTCTTCTAGTTTTTTTAGCGCAGACGGTGCACCTTGTTTCTTTTGAATAACAATCCAAAGCTCTCCATCTGGAACTAAATACTCCACAGCTTTTTCTAAAATCTCATGTACGATATCTTTACCCGCACGAATTGGAGGGTTAGATAGAATAGCAGCATACTTACCATCTACATTTTCATAGACGCTACTTTGAAAAATACGTATATTCTCGATTTTGTTATTAGCGGCGTTTTCTTTCGCAAGCCCAAGTGCCCTCTCGTTCACATCCACCATGTGAACTTCACGACCTTGAAACTCTTTCGCTAACGACAAACCAATAGGACCGTATCCGCAACCTACGTCTAATATATCACCTTTAATATCTGGCATTTGAAACGCTTCAATTAAAAGACGGGAACCAAAGTCCACTTCGTTTTTCGAGAACACCCCATGGTCAGATAAGAAAGTGAATCGAGATCCACGAAGGGCAAACTCCCATCGCTTACGATCACTTTTACTAGAAGGGTCGTTAGAAAAATAATGGTCTGCCATATGGCCACCTCTTTTCTTTACAGTTAAAAAAAAAGCTCGCATGAGAGCGAGCTTTTTTTAAAGCATCAAAAGTTAATTACTTAACTTCTACAGCAGCGCCAACTTCTTCAAGTTTAGCTTTGATTTCTTCAGCTTCTTCTTTAGCAGCAGCTTCTTTGATTACTTTTGGAGTGTTGTCAACTAATTCTTTAGCTTCTTTTAAGCCAAGACCAGTGATTTCACGAACAACTTTGATAACTTTGATTTTTTGTGCACCAGCGCTAGTTAGTTCCACATCAAATTCAGTTTTCTCAGCAGCAGCTTCTCCAGCGCCACCAGCAACAGCTACAGGAGCAGCAGCAGTTACGCCGAATTCTTCCTCGATAGCTTTTACTAAGTCGTTAAGTTCTAATACAGTCATAGATTTAACTGCTTCAATGATTTGTTCTTTAGTCATTGTAAATATCCTCCCTTAAATAGGTTTGTATTGTTTTATCGATAATACGTAATTATCTTTTAAAAAATTAAGCGCCTTGCTCTTCCTTTTGGTCTGCAACTGCTTTAGTAGCAAGTGCAAGGTTACGGATTGGAGCTTGAAGAACGCTAAGAAGCATAGAAAGTAAGCCTTCACGTGATGGAAGAGTAGCGATTGCTTTAACCTCATCAAGTGTTACAAGTTTACCTTCGATTACGCCCGCTTTAATTTCTAAAGCTTCATGATCTTTAGCGAAGTCGTTTAATACTTTCGCAGGAGCAACTACATCCTCGTTACTGAACGCGATTGCGTTTGGTCCTGTTAAGAATTCATTTAACTCAGCCATTTCAGCAGATTCTGCAGCACGACGAGTTAGAGAGTTTTTGTAAACTTTGAACTCAACGCCAGCTTCACGTAATTGCTTACGTAATTCTGTTGCTTCAGAAACTGTTAAACCACGGTAGTCAACAACGATTGTAGATTTACTAGCGCGAAGTTTGTCCGCGATTTCAGTTACAACTTGTTGTTTAGTTTCGATTACTTTGCTCATGTTATTACACCTCCTGTAGATTATATAGAAGATGTACCGAAAGTGCACTAAAAACCTCCATGCCCAACTTGTAGACATGGAGGCATATAGTCACAGAAAAAAGATTCCGCTTCGTATATTAACACCTAGGTAGGAAATTAAGTCTATTGACACCTACTGTCTACGGTACACTAATTAAATTCACAACATAAATGATTATATTAAAACTTCTTTATGAAGTCAACTTCCAAAATTTACGCTAATGTAGAAACGTCTACACGTACGCCAGGTCCCATTGTAGAAGCAACTGTTACGTTCTTCATGTAAGTACCTTTTGCAGCAGCTGGCTTAACTTTTTGTAAAGTGTCAGCAATTGTTTTGAAGTTTTCTACTAATTTAGCATCTTCGAAAGATACTTTACCGATTGGAACGTGGATGTTACCAGCTTTATCAACGCGGTATTCAACTTTACCAGCTTTGATTTCGTTAACAGCTTTAGTTACATCGAAAGTAACTGTTCCAGTTTTAGGGTTTGGCATTAAACCTTTAGGTCCTAATACGCGACCAAGTTTACCAACTTCACCCATCATGTCAGGAGTTGCTACTACTACATCGAAATCGAACCAACCTTGTTGGATTTTACCGATGTAATCAGTATCGCCTACGAAGTCAGCTCCAGCAGCTTCAGCTTCTTTAGCCTTTTCACCTTTAGCAAATACTAATACACGTTGTACTTTACCAGTACCGTGTGGAAGAACAACTGCACCACGGATTTGTTGGTCAGCTTTCTTAGGGTCAACACCTAAACGGAATGCAGCTTCTACAGTTGCATCAAATTTAGCTGTGTTTGTTTTCTTTACTAATTCTACTGCTTCTGTTGCAGAGTAAGCAGCTGCACGATCAACAAGCTTTGCAGCTTCTACGTACTTTTTACCTCTTTTAGCCATTTTTATTTCCTCCTCGAATGTGGTTTTAGCGGAATAACCTCCCACGTTTACGCCTGTTTTCAGGTATAACCTGAGGATGAGCGCCATCCATTTATTTAAAAACGATAATCATTTACGATAATAAAGGTTGCGAATTGGAATTCCAGACCCGCAACCTTTTTTAAAAACAAATCGAATTAGTCTTCGATAACGATGCCCATACTGCGTGCAGTACCTTCAACCATACGCATTGCAGCTTCTACGCTAGCAGCGTTTAGGTCAGGCATTTTAGTTTCAGCGATTTCGCGTACTTTATCACGCTTAACAGTTGCCACTTTATTACGGTTTGGTTCACCAGAACCAGACTCAATACCAGCTACTTTCTTAAGAAGAACAGCAGCAGGAGGAGTTTTAGTAATGAAAGTGAATGAACGGTCCTCAAATACCGTAATTTCAACAGGGATGATAAGACCAGCTTGATCTGCTGTACGAGCGTTAAACTCTTTACAGAAGCCCATGATGTTAACACCTGCTTGTCCTAATGCTGGACCAACTGGTGGAGCTGGGTTAGCTTTACCTGCAGGAATTTGAAGCTTTACCATTTTAATTACCTTTTTAGCCACGAGACACACCTCCTTAAGTCCGTGATGTGGTCAATTGGACAGTGATTTGCCCTCCCACGTCATATTTTATCTGTAAGGATAAAATCTTTCAAAAAACGTCTCCGATAACGAAGACGTACTGACTTAAAAGATATTATCACTTTTTACAATTCATTTCAAGTTTCATTTTATAATTTTTCAATTTGATGGAAGTCAAGTTCAACTGGAGTCTCGCGACCAAACATATCCACAAGCACGCTAACCTTTTTCTTCTCCACATCAATTTCTTCAATAGCACCTGTATAATCTGCGAATGGCCCCTCATTTACACGTACTGTCTCATGAAGTTCAAAGTCGAAATCAACCACTTCGTTGTCCATTCCCATATGTTTCATAATGGTAACAACTTCCTCTTCTAATAGAGGTGATGGTTTAGATCCAGAACCAGAAGAACCAACGAACCCAGTTACACCCGGCGTGTTACGTACAACATACCAAGAGTCATCAGTCATGATTAATTCTACTAATACATAACCTGGGAACACTTTTCTTTTCATTAATTTTTCTTTTCCGTTTTTCATTTCTACTTCTACTTCTTCCGGGACAACAACACGGAAAATTTTATCTTGCATACCCATTGATTCTACACGTTTCTCTAGGTTTGCTTTTACTTTATTTTCATATCCAGAATAAGTATGGACAACATACCAACTTTTTTCCATTCATTTAGGACGAGCGTCCTTCCCTCCCTGACGTACATTTTTTTGCGCAAATGAAAAAACCCGTTCACCGGGCTTTTACACAGTTCTTATAAATAACATTATATCATGGATAAGTGCTTCTTATTCAAGAATTAACCAAGAATTAACCGAATTAAAGAAGAAATGCCCATATCAACTACTGCGAAGAAAATCGCAAAGAACACAACTGTAGCAACAACAGTCGCTGTTGAGCGGAGTAATTCATCTTTTTTAGGCCAACTTACTTTTTTCATTTCGCGACCTACATCGCCGAAAAAGTTCGTTAAACGCATCTGCGGGACCTCCAGTGTATTATTTCAATTATTTATTTTGTTTCCTTGTGAACTGTATGCTGATTGCATGTTTTACAAAACTTTTTTATTTCAAGTCGCTCTATTGAGCTCGTATCTTTCATAGTAGAGTAGTTTCGATTTTTACACTCTTCACATGAGAGTACAACTTTTTTCCTCATTAGTTACACCAACCTTGTAACATTATGTCCCTAAAAATGTATCATACAATAAAAGACAATGTCAATGACATGCATTTTGTACTCTCTACAAAAGAAAACAGGTGATTTATTTTACACCTGCAGCACTTGTTACTTCTTATGAATTTAAAGTTGTACTTTCTCTCATTTCCATATATCGTTCCAATTTCCTCTTTACTCTTTGTAAAGCGTTATCAATAGATTTCACATGCCTGTTTAACTGTTCTGAAATCTCTTGATAAGAACGACCATCTAAATATAAAGAAAGCACTTTTCTTTCTAAATCGCTTAATAATTCAGATATTTTTGATTCTATGTCTGTATATTCTTCCTGGCTAATGATCATCTCTTCAGGATCAGTCACCTTCGCTTCAGAAATAACATCCAATAACGTTCGATCAGATTCCTCATCGTAAATCGGCTTATCTAAAGACACATACGAATTTAAAGGAATATGTTTTTGTCTTGTTGCCGTTTTAATAGCGGTAATAATTTGTCGAGTGATACATAGTTCAGCAAATGCTTTGAATGAAGACAGCTTGTCCTCTTTATAATCACGAATTGCTTTAAACAACCCTATCATACCTTCTTGAACAATGTCTTCTCGATCGGCACCCACTAAAAAGTAAGATCTTGATTTCGCACGAACAAAGTTCTTATACTTGTGAATTAAATATTCTAGAGCGTCAGTATTACCTTTTCGAACTAACTCAACGATTGCCTCATCCTCTAAATCACGAAATGTAACGTCGCCTATACTTACGAAGCCTGCTTCCACCTTGATCCCTCCGACCGCTATTTATTTAGCAATATTATACAGTAAAAAGATAAAGAGCGTCAATGCTTCAACGCTCTCCTCTTCTTAATTTTTCTAATTTTTCTGTAATATCCTTACTAAATATCTTTCGCATGGCGGGCTGCTGTTCTTTCGCGTCTTTTGTACGCCTTCTTACTTGTTGTTCCATCGCTTGTACTTCCAACTCTAATTCACGCGCAGATTTTCGAAGGGCACCTTGCGCAAATATAACCCATTGTTCTGTATAATCAGAAGTCGCAACATATATTTGTGTATTTATATTTCTAAGCTCTATCGCAAGTTGCTCTATCTTTTCGTCTGCAGTTTGATTCTTTCGTGTGAATATTACTTCTACACGAGATTGTTTCATCTTTTTTTCAATACCATGGACTGTATAGGCATCAAAGACTATCATCACTTTTGTGCCTGTATAACCTTGATAATCCGCCATCTTATCAATAAGCGCATCTCTTGATGATTGTAAATCTACATCCCGCAGTTTCTTCAAATCTCCCCAAGCTCCGATAATGTTGTAGCCGTCAACGATTAAAATATCGTTCATTTTTTATTTACCAATTTCGTGACGTTTACGATATACCTCATACATTAACAAACTTGCGGCTACTGAAGCATTTAAGGATGTAACTTTACCAACCATCGGTAGAGTGATTAAGAAATCACACTTTTCACCAATAATACGACTCATACCTTTTCCTTCACTACCAATTACTAATCCAATCGGCATTGTACCATCTAAATTACGGTAATCCGTTTTCCCTTTGGCATCTGTACCAGCAATCCAAAGTCCACGCTCTTTTAATTCATCAATTGTACGAGATAAGTTTGTTACGCGCGCAACAGGAATGTATTCAATCGCTCCTGTTGATGCTTTCGCAACTGATGCGGTAAGTCCCACAGCTCTTCTCTTCGGAATAATAATTCCATGAGCTCCTGTTGCATCAGCAGTACGCATAATAGAACCTAGGTTATGCGGATCTTCAATCTCATCTAAAATCAAGAAGAACGGATCTTCATTACGTTTTTCTGCCACTTTGAATAAATCTTCTAACTCTGCATACTGATATGCAGCTACTTGAGCAATTACACCTTGATGATTACCCTCAACTAATTGATCTAACTTTTTCTTTGGTGCATGTTGTAAAATAATCTTATTTTCTTTCGCTAACGCTAGTACAATTTGTACTTGTCCTTTGGCAGCACCTTCTGCGATCCAAATTTTATTAATATCTCTCCCTGATCTTAACGCTTCAATTACAGGGTTACGTCCGATAATATATTCACTAGTCATGATGATGTGCCCCCTTCCTTTTCTTCTAAAACTGCAATTGCCTTATATACAATTTCGTCTAATCTTTCACGATTATTTAATAAATGATGATAACCAATTAGTGCTTCAAAGGCTGTACTATGTCGATATGTTTGTACATCCGTATTTTTCGGAACTGTACCTGAATTTGCATTACGCCCTCTTCTTAATACCGCCTCTTCTTCCTCTGTCAAAAATGCCGTCTCTAATAAATGATAAACAACTTTCGCCTGTGCTTTTGCTGAAACAAAGCTCGTCCCTAAGCGATGTAATTGATTAGGGCGAACTTTTCCTTTTTGAAGGAGGTGATAGCGGATATATTGTTCATATACCGCATCACCCATATACGCTAACGCCAAGCTGTTTAATTGCTTTGCATCAATCATCCTTATCCTCTTTTCCATCTTGTACCTTGAGCGGTATCTTCTAAAATAATATTACGTTCTTTTAAATCGTCACGAATTTGATCAGACAATGCGAAATCGCGATTTTTACGAGCTTCAATGCGCTTTTGGATAAGCTCTTCAATTTCTTCATCCAGTAATTCTTCTTTTGATAATTCTAATCCTAAAATATCAAATAACGTTTCCAGTTGTTTTACGTATGCTTCAATCACAACTTTAGATGTATGCTCTTCAAGTAAATATTGATTTGCATGATTTGCTACGTTGTATAATTCGGTAATTGCATTTGCAGTGTTAAAGTCATCATTCATTGCCTCTTCAAATGCAGTCTGGAATTTCTCTATTTCAGCTAACCATTTCTCATTATGGTCCGTTAAATCCGTACTACTCTCCATACGATGCTTTAAGTTTCCATAAGCTGTTTTAATTCTTTCCAGTCCATTATTCGTACTTTGTAATAACTCTTCACTAAAGTTAATCGGGTGACGATAGTGTACTGATAACATAAAGAATCTAATTAACTGCGGGTCGTATTGCTTAATAATATCGTGAACTAAAATAAAGTTACCCAGCGATTTAGACATCTTCTCATTGTTAATATTAATATATCCATTATGCATCCAGTAACGTGCAAACGTTTTTCCAGTCAATGCCTCTGACTGCGCAATTTCATTTTCATGATGCGGGAACGCCAAGTCTTGCCCACCAGCATGAATGTCAATTGTATCCCCTAAGTACTTACGCGCCATTGCTGAGCATTCAATATGCCATCCTGGACGTCCTTGCCCCCAAGGGCTTTCCCAGAAGATTTCTCCTTCTTTCGCAGCTTTCCATAAAGCAAAATCAAGAGGGTCTTGTTTCTTTTCCCCTACCTCAATACGAGCACCGTGACGTAAATCTGCGATTGGTTGATGTGATAATTTACCGTAACCTTCGAATTCCTTCGTCTTAAAGTACACATCACCCTCTGATTCATATGCATACCCTTTATTCACAAGTTCTTGAATAAATTCAATAATGATATCCATATTTTCTGTTACACGAGGATGAACTGTTGCGTGTTTGCAACCTAGTGCTGTTACATCTTCAAAGTACGCTTCAACAAAACGATCAGCAATCGTTGGTACATCTTCACCTAATTCATTTGCCGCTTTAATTAATTTATCATCTACGTCCGTAAAGTTAGATACATATTGCACATCGTATCCTTTGTATTCTAAATAACGACGCACTGTATCGAATACCATAGGAGGTCTTGCATTCCCAATATGAATGTAGTTATAAACTGTAGGTCCGCATACATACATCTTTACCTTATTTTCTTCTAATGGAACAAACTCTTCTTTTTGACGTGTTAACGTATTATAAATGTGAATAGTCATTTTTATCCTTCCTTTCTACCTTTAATTCCAATTGTTTCTTCAATTTATCAAGTTCTACTTCCATAGCCTTTAATTTATCAAAAATCGGATCTGGAAGGTCAGAGTGATTTAATTCTTGACCAATCTTTACTCCATTTTGAATAACGACACGGCCAGGTATACCTACAACTGTAGAATGTGCAGGAACTTCTTTTAATACGACAGACCCTGCTCCGATTTTAGAATTCTCTCCCACAGTAATAGACCCAAGAACTTTAGCACCCGTCGCAATTAATACATTATCCTGAATTGTTGGGTGCCTCTTCCCTTTTTCTTTTCCTGTACCACCTAATGTAACCCCTTGATAAATCGTTACATTATCACCAATTTCACAAGTTTCTCCAATTACAACTCCCATTCCATGATCTATAAAAAAGCGTCGACCAATAGTTGCTCCTGGATGGATCTCAATGCCAGTAAAAAAGCGGCTCACTTGTGAAACAAAACGTGCAAGAAAGAAAAAATTTCTTTTATAAAAAGCATGTGCAATTCGATGGGCCCAAACTGCATGTAATCCAGAGTAAGTTAAAATGACTTCGAAATAACCTCTTGCCGCTGGATCCTGTTCAAAAACGACTTCAATATCTTCCCGAAGCCTCTTAAACATCGGTGTTCCCTCCCCTTTATGGGCTGCTTTTTTGTCGAACGAACTAACTCCCCTAACTCATCACTTCTCCCCTAATTCTTTATATAAGGAGATAAATTCTATATTCATACCTATTTACACGGTATAAAAAAAAAGGCGTCTCTGTCATATTGACAGAGACGCCTTTTAAGCGCGGTTCCACTCTGTTTAGGCTTAAAAAAGCCTCAAACTCATCCATGATAACGGTGTACACCGCTTCTGCTTACTTTGCGGCCTAAGACATCCCACGAAGCAATTCGCTGTTCAGCAGAAGACTCGAAGGGGCATTTCAAAAATCCGCTTATAAACCACTCCCAGCCTAAAGGTGGTTCTCTCTGTAAAAAGCCTGATTTTCTACTTCTCCTTCTCGTCGCTTTTCCTTATTAGGTTTTAGGTATACTTATTATATTTCTAAACCTAGAAAATGTTAACCAATTACTTTTTGAAGACGATTTAAAACTTTTTCTTTTCCAAGAAGTGCAATAGCATTCGGAAGCTCTGGACCATGCGTTTGTCCTGTAGTTGCAACACGGATTGGCATAAATAAATTTTTACCTTTATGTCCTGTTTCCTTTTGAACTGCTTTAATCGCTGCCTTAATTGCTGCTGGCTCCATTGCTTCTAGAGCTTCTATTTGACCAGCAAATGCACGAAGTACTTCAGGTACTTGTTCACCATTTAATACTTCTTGTCCTTCTTCTTCATAATCAACATGATCTTTAAAGAACATTTCAGAAAGCTCTACAATTTCAGCTCCAAAACTCATTTGTTCATGGTATAAAGCAATTACATCACGAATCCAAGCTTGGTCTTGTTCGCTTAAAGTTTCTCCCACACGTCCAGCTTTCACTAAATGCGGTAAGCTTAACTCTACAACCGTATCTAAATCTTGCTTTTTCATATACTGGTTGTTCATCCATTTTAGTTTTTGAGAATCAAATAATGCAGGTGATTTTGATAAACGAGCTGCATCGAACATTTTGATAAACTCATCTTTAGAGAAGATTTCTTCTTCTCCTACCGGAGACCAACCTAGTAGTGCAATAAAGTTAAAGATTGCTTCTGGAAGATACCCAAGCTCTTTATATTGCTCAATAAATTGAATAATAGATTCATCACGCTTACTTAACTTTTTACGACTTTCATTAACAATTAGAGTCATATGACCGAATTGTGGAATATCCCAGCCGAAAGCTTCATAAATCATCATTTGTTTCGGTGTATTTGAAATATGATCATCACCACGAAGTACATGTGTAATTTCCATTAGATGATCATCTACTGCTACTGCAAAGTTATAAGTTGGAATTCCATCTTTTTTCACAATAACAAAATCACCGAAATCATTTGAATGGAACGCAACTTCATCTTTTACAATATCTTTGAATGTGTAGTCACGATCAGCTGGTACACGGAAACGAATACTTGGAATACGTCCCTCAGCTTCAAATTCTTTCACTTGTTCTTCAGTTAATTCACGGTGGTTACCTGCGTAACGAGGTGTTTCACCGCGAGCGATTTGTCCTTCACGCTCTGCTTCTAGCTCTTCTTCTGTCATATAACATTTATAAGCTAGACCACGCTCTAATAAATCTTCATATAATTTTTTATAAATATCTAAACGCTCTGTTTGGCGATATGGTCCAAATTCACCACCAACATCAACACCTTCATCCCAGTCCATACCGAGCCATTTCAAGTATTTTAATTGGCTTTCTTCTCCACCAGCCACGTTACGTTTTACATCAGTATCTTCAATACGAATAATAAATTTGCCATCTAAATGACGAGCAAATAAATAATTAAATAATGCCGTACGCGCATTTCCGATATGTAAGTGTCCTGTTGGACTTGGCGCATAGCGCACTCTCACTTGCTTTTCCATAATTGGTACACCTTCCATTCTTAATGTCAACACATTCTATAATTGTACACCAAAAAAATGTGATTATCCATCTTACGAATTAAAAACCATTATTTTTTCTGTAATAAAACAACCGCTTGAGAAGCAATCCCTTCTTCTCTACCTGTAAATCCTAATTTTTCTGTTGTTGTTGCCTTTACATTAATGTTATTGATAGACGTTTCTAACAGTTCACTAATGCGCTTACGCATGCTCTCAATATGTGGTGCCATTTTTGGTTTTTGAGCAATAATTGTACAATCTAAATTTCCTAACTCGTAACCTTGTTCACGCACAAATTCCCAAACTTTTTGTAACAATACAGCTGAATCTGCATCTTTAAAAGCTGGGTCTGTATCAGGAAAATGCTTTCCGATATCTCCTGCTGCAATCGCACCTAAACATGCATCAGCAATCGTATGTAACAATACATCTGCATCTGAATGACCAATTAATCCTTTCTCGTGTGGAATTGTAATTCCACCGATAATCAACGGACGCCCTTCCGCAAATTCATGTACATCAAAACCTTGTCCAATTCGAAACATCCTTACTTCCTCCTTAAGCTAAACTACTGAGCTTTATGACTCTATATTATATCGCTATCCTTATAAAGAAAAGCCCGGCTGTTGCCGAGCTTTTCTTTATTAACACATCATCAACGTTATTTCTTCTGAACACGAAGGAAACTTTCAGCAATTAGTAGATCTTCCGGAGTCGTCACTTTAATATTATAGTAACTCCCCTCCACTACACCAACTTGCTTCCCAACGCGTTCTACGAGACTTGCATCATCTGTGCCAAGAAAACAACTTTGCTTTGCGCTTCTATGAGCTTCTAGCAAAAGAGAAACAGAGAATCCTTGTGGTGTTTGTACAGCGTTAAGTTGAGACCGCTCTACCGTTTCTACAACAACACCCTGCTCTACTTTCTTAACAGTATCTTTTACTGGCACTGCACAAATGGAAGCTCCATATTTTTCTGCTGCAGTTAATACATCGCGAATCACTTTATTCGTTACGAACGGGCGCGCCCCGTCATGAACAAGAACATATTCGACACCACTCGCATACTGAAGTGCGTTATATACGCTATCTTGTCTTTCGGCTCCACCCTGAATAAATTGTACCTGCTTTTCAATCTGGTACTTCTGCATTAACTCTTCAAAATACGGGCGTTCTTCTTCGTTAATTGCCATAATAATACTTTTGCACGCTTTATCTTTTTCAAAAGCACGCAATGTGTGCACAATAATTGGTACTTCATCTATAAGTAAAAATAACTTATTTTTACCAGCACCCATTCGTTTCCCTTGGCCCGCTGCCGGAATAATTAATGTATACATATTAATAATCCTCTACTTATAATGCTTTTTCTAGCAATTTACGTTTTGCGAAAATCATACGACCAGCCGATGTTTGTAATACGCTAGTAACAAGTACATCAAGTTGTGAACCCACATACTCTCTACCATCTTCTACTACAATCATCGTACCATCATCTAAGTATGCAACACCTTGATTCTGTTCTTTACCATCTTTCACAACATAAACACTTAATTCTTCACCAGGGAGTACGACTGGTTTAATCGCATTAGCTAAATCATTAATGTTTAACACCGTAACCCCTTGTAATTCAGAAACTTTGTTTAAATTGAAATCGTTTGTTACTACAGTTCCACCAGTGATTTTTGCCAACTTTACAAGCTTGCTATCTACTTCTTGGATATCATCGAAATCGCCTTCATAAATTTCTACCGGAATTGGCATCTCCTTTTGAATACGATTTAAAATGTCTAGCCCTCTGCGGCCACGATTACGCTTTAAAGCATCTGAAGAATCGGCAATATGCTGAAGCTCTTCTAATACGAATTGCGGAATGACAATTGTTCCTTCTAAAAACTTTGTTTGGCAAATATCTGCAATACGTCCGTCAATAATTACACTCGTATCAAGAATTTTCCAATGAGTCGTAGATTTTTCTGCTTCGACCTCTACCTCTTCATTCTCACTATTGTTTTTCTTCTTACCTCCGCGTTGGGGTAATGTAAATAATCCTAGCAATTCATTCCTCTTTTTAAATCCTACTTGGAATCCTAAATATCCAAGTAAAAGGGTGAAGAACACTTGCAACACCGTACTAATAACTGGAATTGTAAATTCACGAATTGGTATCAAAATTAAATATGCAACAATAAGACCAGAGATTAATCCTAATGTACCAAATAAAACATCTGCTACAGGCGCCTTTACAAGAGCCTCTTCAATATGCTTAATAAGTTGAACAATATAATCTACAAGCCAAAATGTTGTTAAAAATAAAATAATTGCACCAATAATTGCACGAACATACGATCCTTCCAACAAAGGAACTGCACCGATATCTAATACATTAATAATTTTTGGGATTAAGTAAATCCCTAACGCTCCCCCGATCACTAAAAAGAAGAGCTGTACAATCCGTTTTAACATCCAACCACCTCCTACTCATTATTAACCATTGTTTCGCTAATCAAAACGCCGAATGCAAAAGCGGACGTGTTTTTTTGTAAATAGTTTTATTTACCAATATATCATATCATATACCAAAAATGTTCTAGTGTCGTTATATTATAGAATCAATGTAATATTCTTAATTGTGTCTACTCATATAGAGATGCTCTTGAATTCTTTTTAGACCTTCTCGTATTTTCTTCGCTCTCACTTCTCCAATTCCTTCCACATCATCCAATTCATTAATAGTTGCTCGGCAAACACCTTGCAATGTTTTAAATCGATTAATTAAATTCTCGATAATAAGTGGCGGAACACGAGAAATCTTGCTTGTGATTCGGTACCCTCTAGGTGTCACACTTTCTTCTAAACTTGTTTGTCCTGGATACCCAAGTAATTTAACTAAATCACTATCCTCTAAAAGTTGTGTATTTGCAAGATCTTGTAACTTTTTCAAGATTTGATGATGGTCTTGTGTTTTCTCCTGGTGATAATCTTTAATTAACAATGCTGCCTCTGCCTCTAAATCAGCTAGTAATTCTGTAAGCTGTAAACGAATTAACCTACCTTCTGTTCCTAGCTCATGAATATAGCTCAATATTTCATTTTTTATACGCAGCACCATTTCAACACTATGTAAAACGTGAACCACCTCGGACATTGTAACGACCTCTTCAAATTCTAGAATACCCAAATTCGTAATGCCGTCATTCCATACAGCCTTATATTTTTCTAGCGTTTGAATTGCTTGATTTGCTTTTGTTAAAATGACACCTATATCTTTTAATGTATAACGTAAGTTCCCTTGATATAGCGTAATTACATTACGTCTTTGTGAAATGGCCACAACAAGGCTGCCCGTCTGCTTTGCTACACGCTCTGCTGTTCGGTGACGCATACCTGTTTCAATAGAATCAATAGATGAATCCGGAACTAACTGTGCGTTTGCAATTAAAATTTTACTTCCAGTTTCATTTAAAATAAGTGCTCCATCCATTTTTGCTAATTCATATAAACTAGCAGGAGAGAATGCGCAATTAATATGAAAACCACCATCAACAATGCTTTTAATCTGCTCATTATACCCAAGAACAATTAGTCCCCCTGTTTGTGCACGAAGTACATTATCTATCCCTTCGCGCAGTGGTGTTCCCGGGGCCACGAGCTGTAAAATATTAATTATACTTTTGACACGTTGCTTATTTTCTTCCATAGCCTAGCCTCCTAATGTCAAACGAAGCGCTTCTCCTAAATTAGAAACACCTACAACCTCAATCCCCTCTGGAATTGTCCACCCCCCTAAATTTTTTCTAGGAATGATAGCACGTTGAAATCCTAATTTAGCTGCTTCTTGTACACGTTGTTCGATTCTTGATACTCTTCTTATTTCTCCAGTTAATCCAACTTCTCCTATTACCGCATCAGTTGGTGCCGTAGATTTATCTCTAAAACTTGAAGCTATACTTAAGGCAACAGCTAAATCAATTGCCGGTTCATCTAATTTCAAACCACCAGCTACTTTTAAATACGCATCTTGATTTTGTAATAGTAAACCTGTTCTTTTCTCTAGTACCGCCATAATAAGCGAGACACGATTATGATCAATTCCTGTCGCCATTCTTCGAGGATTTCCAAAACTAGTAGGGGAAATTAATGCCTGTATTTCTACTAAAACTGGTCTTGTTCCTTCCATTGAGGCAACTACTGTTGAACCTGCAACTCCAACTGGTCTTTCCTCAAGGAAAATTTCAGAAGGATTTAAGACTTCCGCAAGGCCAAGTTCTTTCATTTCAAAGATACCCATTTCATTCGTAGAACCAAAACGATTCTTTACAGCTCGTAAAATACGATATGTATGGTGTCGATCTCCTTCAAAGTAAAGAACTGCATCGACCATATGTTCTAACATACGCGGCCCCGCAATTGCACCTTCTTTTGTCACATGTCCTACGATGAAAATTGGGATTCCCTTTGTTTTTGCAAGTTTCATTAATTCTGCTGTACATTCACGTACTTGCGCCACGCTACCAGGAGCTGATGTCACCTCAGGTAAATGTATCGTTTGAATAGAATCAATAACAACAAAAGCAGGATTCATCTCTTCAATATGTGCTGCAATACGCTGTAAATCTGTCTCTGATACAACAAATAGATTACTACCATTTACATGTAAACGATCTGCACGAAGTTTAATCTGCTTTGCTGACTCCTCACCTGATATATACAATACATCATATGAAGCATCTGCTAATTGCGAGGAAATCTGTAATAATAACGTTGATTTTCCAATCCCAGGGTCCCCACCAATAAGTACTAAAGATCCATCTACAATTCCGCCACCTAGTACACGGTTAAACTCCTGAAATTTTGTTTCAATACGTGCCTCAGACTTTGTTTCTACTTCTGTAAGACGTCTTGGTTTTGTTACTTCTGTTTGAATTGCATTTGCATAATTTAGGCGTCTGGATGATACAACGGGTTCCATCTCTTCAACAAGCGAATTCCATTGACCACACCCTGGACATTTACCCATATATTTTGGTGATTGATAACCACACTCTTGACATGTGAATTTTGTTTTCTTTTTAGCCATATCTTTTTATATTTCACTTCGCTTTCATCTATAAACATTTGACCTTCTCGTACAAGAAAGAGGGCTATCTCGTAGCCCTCTTAGTTTGTCTATACTTATTTTACCTTTTCAGCACTATGAATGACAAATGTTTCCCCTTCTACATCAAAGATAACTTTTTGTCCTTTCTCAATAGCACCTTTTAAAAGTTCTTCCGATAGTCTATCTTCTACATGCTTCTGAATTGCTCTACGTAGTGGACGAGCACCATATTCACGATCAAACCCTTTATCAGCAATAGCTGCAATCGCCCCTTCTGTTAATTGCAATTCAATTTCTTGTTCTTTTAAGCGATTCACTAACTGATTTACCATAAGAGTCACAATTTCTTGAATATGTTTTTTCTCAAGCATATGGAATACGATAATTTCATCAATACGGTTTAAGAATTCTGGACGAAATGCCTTTTTCAGCTCATCCATTACTTTACCTTTCATATCCGAATAATCACGGCTTTCATCTTGTACGTTAAATCCAAGATGTTTGTTACGTTTTAACGCCTCAGCACCAACGTTAGACGTCATAATAACAATCGTATTACGGAAGTCAACTGTACGTCCTTTAGAATCAGTTAAACGACCATCTTCCAATACCTGTAGTAAAATATTAAATACATCAGGATGCGCCTTCTCTACTTCATCTAATAGGACAACTGAATACGGCTTACGACGAACCTTCTCTGTTAATTGTCCGCCTTCTTCATACCCAACATATCCTGGAGGAGAACCAACTAAGCGAGAAGTTGAATGTTTCTCCATATACTCAGACATATCAATGCGAATCATTGCATCCTCATCACCGAACATAGATTCTGCCAACGCTCTTGCTAATTCTGTTTTACCTACACCTGTTGGTCCTAAGAAAATAAATGAACCAATTGGACGTTTCGGATCTTTCAGTCCTGCTCTTGCACGACGAACAGCTTTCGCTACAGCCACTACCGCTTCATCCTGGCCGATGACACGATCATGAAGAATGGATTCTAAGTTTAATAATTTATCAGTCTCTGTTTGTGCAAGTTTAGAAACAGGGATACGTGTCCATGTAGAAACGACATTTGCAATATCTTCTACCGTAACCTCTGAATTTTCTTTTCCTTGTTGTTCTTTCCACTGACGCTTTGTATCTTCCAATTTCTCACGTAAGCGTTGTTCCATATCACGTAAGGAAGCAGCCTTTTCAAACTCTTGACTTTGTACAGCCGCATCTTTTTCTTTTCGAATTTCCTCCAGATTCACTTCAAGCTCTTTTAAGTTTGGTGGTGTTGTATAAGAACGTAAGCGAACCTTTGAAGCAGCTTCATCAATTAAATCAATTGCTTTATCTGGTAAGAAACGATCCGTAATATAACGATCGGAAAGTTTCACAGCTGCATCAATTGCATCATCTGTAATAGACACACGGTGATGGGCCTCATAACGATCGCGTAAACCTTTCAAGATTTGAGTTGATTCTTCTAGACTCGGCTCATCAACATGAATTGGCTGGAAACGTCTCTCTAAAGCTGCATCCTTTTCAATATATTTACGATACTCATCTAAAGTTGTCGCACCAATACATTGTAATTCTCCGCGTGCTAAAGATGGTTTTAAAATATTTGATGCATCGATTGCACCTTCTGCTCCACCTGCACCGATTAGTGTATGAAGTTCATCAATAAATAGAATAATATTCCCTGCTTGACGTATTTCATCCATTACTTTCTTTAAACGATCTTCAAACTCACCACGATATTTCGTCCCAGCTACCACTGTTCCCATATCTAGTGTCATAACACGCTTATCTCTTAACGTTTCAGGAACTTCATTATTTACGATTTGCTGTGCTAACCCTTCAGCAATTGCTGTTTTACCTACACCAGGCTCTCCAATTAACACTGGATTGTTTTTTGTTCTACGGCTTAACACTTCAATTACACGTTGAATTTCTTTACTACGTCCAATAACAGGATCCAAACGATTCTCACGTGCAACAACTGTTAAGTCGCGCGCTAAACTGTCTAGTGTCGGTGTATTTGCATTTGTCGATGAACCACCTTGGTGACCTGAACTTGCTTCGTTACTTCCAAGAAGTTGTAACACTTGTTGTCTTGCTTTGTTGAGGCTTACGCCTAAATTATTTAAAACACGTGCCGCTACACCTTCACCTTCACGGATTAAGCCAAGTAAAATATGTTC
Organism: Bacillus sp. RZ2MS9; assembly: GCF_001816185.2. Classification (NCBI taxonomy): domain Bacteria; kingdom Bacillati; phylum Bacillota; class Bacilli; order Caryophanales; family Bacillaceae; genus Bacillus; species Bacillus sp. RZ2MS9. Next base: position 95,225 of record NZ_CP049978.1, on the reverse strand, counting down.
TGTTCCAACGTAAGAATGTCCTAGCTTACGCGCTTCATCCATAGACAATTCAATAACTTTTTTAGCACGAGGTGTATAATGTACAGTTTGAGAAGCTTCTGTTCCACGTCCAATTAACGCTTCTACCTCTTTTTGCACTTTCTCCGGGCTCAATCCAAGAGCAATTAACGCTTTTGCTGCAATTCCTTCACCTTCGCGTACAAGCCCAAGTAAAATATGTTCTGTTCCAATGTTATTATGCCCAATGCGAATTGCTTCCTCTTGAGATAAAGCTAATACTTTCTGTGCTCTTTCTGTAAATCTTCCAAACATCATAGAAATCGCCTCCTACTTGCGCTTAGTTTTTTTCAATACGTAATCGCTCACGGATTAAGGTTGCTCTTCGATAATCTCTTTCTTCTGGTCCTAAAGGTCCTCCTGCGTATTGTTGTAAAATACCTGGTTGCGTAAGAACCATTAGCTCAGTCAAAATATTTCTCGATATACCTTTTATATATCCTAGATCAATACCAAGTCGTACATCCGATAAGCAAGTTGCCGCTTCTGCAGATTGAATTAAACGACTGTTTGCTAGTATACCGTAAGAACGATAAACCTTATCTTCAAGCTCAATACTCGAATTTTGTACAATTAATTCTCTGGCCAATTTTTCTTGTTGTATAATTTGCTGCATGACACTCTTTAAATCTGCAATAATATCTTCTTCGGATTTCCCTAGCGTCATTTGATTTGATACTTGAAATATATTACCTAACGCTTCGCTACCTTCACCGTATATTCCTCTTACTACTAAACCTAATTTTTGAATTACTTGTATAATACGGCTAATTCTTTTTGTTAAAACCAGCCCTGGTAAATGAATCATTACAGAAGCTCTTAATCCTGTACCAACGTTAGTAGGACAACTCGTAATATATCCAAGTGATTCATCAAAAGCATATTCAACCTCTTTTTCAATCCAATTATCTATTTGATTGGCGCTTTGAAGCGCCTTTGATAACTGTAGTCCTGGAAATAGGCACTGAATCCTAATGTGGTCTTCCTCATTAAGCATCACACTAATGTGTTCGCTTTCTGATAACAGACATGCTCCATATTCAGTCCCTGCTAGATTTGGACTAATTAAATGCTTTTCGACTAAAACTCTCCTTTGAAGAGGAGTTAATTCATTCATTTTTAATAGTCCAAACTTCCCAAAGGGCTCTACCGCTTTATTTATAAATTTCTTTTTAAATAATTCTTGAACCTTTTGAGCTTCCTCTTCGTTTTGCATAGTAGAAAATTGATATTGCTTAAAATTACGAGCCAAACGAATTCGACTACTTAAAACAATATCAGAATCAGGGCCATCCCCCTTCATCCATGGACTAATCGCTTCATTCATAATTTTGTCCAGTGACATAGAACTACTCCCCCTCTCTATGCTCACTAAGCTGAGTTTCAAGCCCTCGAATTTCATCTCTTACCTCAGCAGCTTTCTCAAACTCCTCATTCTGTACATATTGTTTCAGAATAAGTTTTAGTTCATCTAATTCTTTCTTTAAGTGGATATTTCCTTCCATTCGTTCCGGAATTTTTCCACAATGTTCTGTATGTCCACCATGAAGTCGCTTTAACAATGGGTTTAAGTGTCCTTTAAATGTATCGTAACAAGAAGCACAACCAAAGCGTCCCACCTTTGTAAAATGTTCATATGTCATCTTACAACCTGGACATCTTACTGTATTTGTATTTGAAAACCCGTTTTTTCCTTCTCCAAACATTGTTGATTCACCGTGTAATAAACCAGCAAATACATCATGAAATGAAAAGTTAGACTGTGATGATTGAAAGAAAGACGTATAGCCACTTTGCTCCGCACATTGCTCACAAAGATGAACTTCCGCCTTCTTCTCGTTGATTACTTTTGTATAATGTAAAGTTGCTGGTCTTATATTACAGTTTTGACAAGTCATCAATATCCCCACCTTTACAACAGGAACGATCTACCTCATGATACTTTTCATACATTACTAGATTGTCCTCTTTCCTTAATCCATTTAGATAAAAGTACATGCTCTTTTTCAAAACTTCTACAATATTTAACTGCCCTATCTTAATTATCATTCTTTTACAAAAGCTGTATTTATTTATATTTCAGTGTTCTTAACATTGCGCATAATATTCGAGCCCTAAGTTCATCTCGAGAAGGAATATCCATTGATAATACAGAACGATCTAGTACACTTAACATTAGTTTTGCTTCACGGCCTGTTATGATTCCTTCTTCTAATAAACGTATAATCATACTCTCTGCATTCCCTTGTGCAACGCTATGATCAATCATATGAAGCATTTGATCAATAATGTCTATATCATCATGCAGTTTGACTTTTATAATGCGAATGTAACCTCCTCCACCACGTTTACTTTCTACTACAAATCCTCTTTCTAATGTAAAACGGGTATTGATTACATAATTGATTTGAGATGGTACGCACTCGAATCGATCCGCAATCTCATTTCTTTTGATTTCAATCACATTATTATTACTTAAGTCAATAACTTGCTTTAGATATTGCTCAATGATATCAGATATATTTCTCATTTATCCGCCACCTTTATTGACTTTGACTATCTTTGACTTTAATTATATACGTATTAATAAAATTTGCAACTCTTTTGCTTATTCACTATCCTAGCCACATTCCCCTGCATTTAATCAAAATAGTAATTATTTAAGGACATTTTTTTAATTACTATGGATTATAAAAGAAAACACGAAAAAACACGAGTCATTTGACTCGTGTTTAGTTGCTTGGCGACGTCCTACTCTCACAGGGACAAGGTCCCAACTACCATCGGCGCTAGAGAGCTTAACTTCCGTGTTCGGTATGGGAACGGGTGTGACCTCTCTGCCATCATCACCAAACTATGAAGGCATATTCCTTCAAAACTAGATAACATTTGCTACATATTATATGGTTAAGTCCTCGATCTATTAGTATTCGTCAGCTCCACATGTCACCATGCTTCCACCTCGAACCTATCAACCTGATCATCTTTCAGGGATCTTACTAGCTTACGCTATGGGAAATCTCATCTTGAGGGGGGCTTCATGCTTAGATGCTTTCAGCACTTATCCCTTCCGCACATAGCTACCCAGCTATGCCCTTGGCAGAACAACTGGTACACCAGCGGTGCGTCCATCCCGGTCCTCTCGTACTAAGGACAGCTCCTCTCAAATTTCCTACGCCCACGACGGATAGGGACCGAACTGTCTCACGACGTTCTGAACCCAGCTCGCGTACCGCTTTAATGGGCGAACAGCCCAACCCTTGGGACCGACTACAGCCCCAGGATGCGATGAGCCGACATCGAGGTGCCAAACCTCCCCGTCGATGTGGACTCTTGGGGGAGATAAGCCTGTTATCCCCGGGGTAGCTTTTATCCGTTGAGCGATGGCCCTTCCATGCGGAACCACCGGATCACTAAGCCCGACTTTCGTCCCTGCTCGACTTGTAGGTCTCGCAGTCAAGCTCCCTTATGCCTTTGCACTCTACGAATGATTTCCAACCATTCTGAGGGAACCTTTGGGCGCCTCCGTTACACTTTAGGAGGCGACCGCCCCAGTCAAACTGCCCACCTGACACTGTCTCCCGGGTCGATAAGACCCGTAGGTTAGAATTTCAATACAGTCAGGGCGGTATCCCACCAGCGCCTCCACCGAAGCTAGCGCTCCGGTTTCAATGGCTCCCGCCTATCCTGTACAAACTGTACCAAAATTCAATATCAGGCTACAGTAAAGCTCCACGGGGTCTTTCCGTCCTGTCGCGGGTAACCTGCATCTTCACAGGTACTATAATTTCACCGAGTCTCTGGTTGAGACAGTGCCCAAATCGTTACACCTTTCGTGCGGGTCGGAACTTACCCGACAAGGAATTTCGCTACCTTAGGACCGTTATAGTTACGGCCGCCGTTTACTGGGGCTTCAGTTCAGAGCTTCGCTTACGCTAACCCCTCTCCTTAACCTTCCAGCACCGGGCAGGTGTCACCCCCTATACTTCGCCTTACGGCTTCGCAGAGAGCTGTGTTTTTGCTAAACAGTCGCTTGGGCCTATTCACTGCGGCTTTCCGTTAAGAAAGCACCCCTTCTCCCGAAGTTACGGGGTCATTTTGCCGAGTTCCTTAACCAGAGTTCTCTCGCACACCTTAGGATTCTCTCCTCGCCTACCTGTGTCGGTTTGCGGTACAGGCACCTTTTATCTCGCTAGAAGCTTTTCTTGGCAGCGGGGAATCAAAGACTTCGCTCCATAAGGAGCTTCCCCATCACAGCTCAGCCTTTATGATAAGCGGATTTGCCTACTTATCAGCCTAACTGCTTGGACGTGCACAACCAATCGCACGCTTCTTCTATCCTTCTGCGTCCCTCCATTGCTCAAACGATAAAGAGGTGGTACAGGAATATCAACCTGTTGTCCATCGCCTACGCCTGTCGGCCTCGGCTTAGGTCCTGACTAACCCTGAGCGGACGAGCCTTCCTCAGGAAACCTTAGGCATTCGGTGGACGGGATTCTCACCCGTCTTTCGCTACTCATACCGGCATTCTCACTTCTAAGCACTCCACCAGTCCTTACGGTCTGACTTCACTGTCCTTAGAACGCTCCCCTACCACTGATACCATTGGTATCAATCCGCAGCTTCGGTGGTGTATTTAGCCCCGGTACATTTTCGGCGCAGAGTCACTCGACTAGTGAGCTATTACGCACTCTTTAAATGGTGGCTGCTTCTAAGCCAACATCCTAGTTGTCTAAGCAACTCCACATCCTTTTCCACTTAATACACACTTTGGGACCTTAGCTGGCGGTCTGGGCTGTTTCCCTTTTGACTACGGATCTTATCACTCGCAGTCTGACTCCTAAGGATAAGTCATTGGCATTCGGAGTTTGACTGAATTCGGTAATCCGATGAGGACCCCTAGTCCAATCAGTGCTCTACCTCCAAGACTCTTACACTTAAGGCTAGCCCTAAAGCTATTTCGGGGAGAACCAGCTATCTCCAGGTTCGATTGGAATTTCTCCGCTACCCACACCTCATCCCCGCACTTTTCAACGTGCGTGGGTTCGGGCCTCCATTCAGTGTTACCTGAACTTCACCCTGGACATGGGTAGATCACCTGGTTTCGGGTCTACGACCACGTACTAAACGCCCTATTCAGACTCGCTTTCGCTGCGGCTCCGCCTCTTCAGCTTAACCTCGCACGGGATCGTAACTCGCCGGTTCATTCTACAAAAGGCACGCCATCACCCGTTAACGGGCTCTGACTATTTGTAGGCACACGGTTTCAGGATCTCTTTCACTCCCCTTCCGGGGTGCTTTTCACCTTTCCCTCACGGTACTGGTTCACTATCGATCACTAGGGAGTATTTAGCCTTGGGAGATGGTCCTCCCAGATTCCGACGGAATTTCACGTGTTCCGCCGTACTCAGGATACATTCAAGAGAGAACGAAGTTTCGACTACGGGGTTGTTACCCTCTACGACGGACCTTTCCAGGTCGCTTCGTCTACCTCGTTCCTTTGTAACTCCGTATAGAATGTCCTACAACCCCAAGAGGCAAGCCTCTTGGTTTGGGCTATGTTCCGTTTCGCTCGCCGCTACTCAGGAAATCGCATTTGCTTTCTCTTCCTCCAGGTACTTAGATGTTTCAGTTCCCTGGGTCTGTCTTCCTTACCCTATGTATTCAGATAAGGATACCATACCATTACGTATGGTGGGTTTCCCCATTCGGAAATCTTCGGATCAAAGCTTACTTACAGCTCCCCGAAGCATATCGGCGTTAGTCCCGTCCTTCATCGACTCCTAGTGTCAAGGCATCCACCGTGCGCCCTTTCTAACTTAACCAAACTAAAAATTAAAAAATATGAGCTACACTGTTATCTAGTTTTCAAAGAACATACATTTATATATGAGAGATAGTTCTCTCAAAACTGAACAAAACGAAACACGGAAACTTATATTGATGAACAGCGTTCATCAATTCTCCATAGAAAGGAGGTGATCCAGCCGCACCTTCCGATACGGCTACCTTGTTACGACTTCACCCCAATCATCTGTCCCACCTTAGGCGGCTGGCTCCAAAAAGGTTACCCCACCGACTTCGGGTGTTACAAACTCTCGTGGTGTGACGGGCGGTGTGTACAAGGCCCGGGAACGTATTCACCGCGGCATGCTGATCCGCGATTACTAGCGATTCCAGCTTCATGTAGGCGAGTTGCAGCCTACAATCCGAACTGAGAACGGTTTTATGAGATTAGCTCCACCTCGCGGTCTTGCAGCTCTTTGTACCGTCCATTGTAGCACGTGTGTAGCCCAGGTCATAAGGGGCATGATGATTTGACGTCATCCCCACCTTCCTCCGGTTTGTCACCGGCAGTCACCTTAGAGTGCCCAACTTAATGATGGCAACTAAGATCAAGGGTTGCGCTCGTTGCGGGACTTAACCCAACATCTCACGACACGAGCTGACGACAACCATGCACCACCTGTCACTCTGCTCCCGAAGGAGAAGCCCTATCTCTAGGGTTTTCAGAGGATGTCAAGACCTGGTAAGGTTCTTCGCGTTGCTTCGAATTAAACCACATGCTCCACCGCTTGTGCGGGCCCCCGTCAATTCCTTTGAGTTTCAGCCTTGCGGCCGTACTCCCCAGGCGGAGTGCTTAATGCGTTAACTTCAGCACTAAAGGGCGGAAACCCTCTAACACTTAGCACTCATCGTTTACGGCGTGGACTACCAGGGTATCTAATCCTGTTTGCTCCCCACGCTTTCGCGCCTCAGTGTCAGTTACAGACCAGAAAGTCGCCTTCGCCACTGGTGTTCCTCCATATCTCTACGCATTTCACCGCTACACATGGAATTCCACTTTCCTCTTCTGCACTCAAGTCTCCCAGTTTCCAATGACCCTCCACGGTTGAGCCGTGGGCTTTCACATCAGACTTAAGAAACCACCTGCGCGCGCTTTACGCCCAATAATTCCGGATAACGCTTGCCACCTACGTATTACCGCGGCTGCTGGCACGTAGTTAGCCGTGGCTTTCTGGTTAGGTACCGTCAAGGTGCCAGCTTATTCAACTAGCACTTGTTCTTCCCTAACAACAGAGTTTTACGACCCGAAAGCCTTCATCACTCACGCGGCGTTGCTCCGTCAGACTTTCGTCCATTGCGGAAGATTCCCTACTGCTGCCTCCCGTAGGAGTCTGGGCCGTGTCTCAGTCCCAGTGTGGCCGATCACCCTCTCAGGTCGGCTACGCATCGTCGCCTTGGTGAGCCGTTACCTCACCAACTAGCTAATGCGACGCGGGTCCATCCATAAGTGACAGCCGAAGCCGCCTTTCAATTTCGAACCATGCAGTTCAAAATGTTATCCGGTATTAGCCCCGGTTTCCCGGAGTTATCCCAGTCTTATGGGCAGGTTACCCACGTGTTACTCACCCGTCCGCCGCTAACTTCATAAGAGCAAGCTCTTAATCCATTCGCTCGACTTGCATGTATTAGGCACGCCGCCAGCGTTCATCCTGAGCCAGGATCAAACTCTCCAATAAAGTTAGTTTGTCTAGCATCTAAAATAAAAATTGACGTTTCACGTTGTTTGTTTCGTTCAGTTTTCAAAGAACTAATGGTGGAGCCTAGCGGGATCGAACCGCTGACCTCCTGCGTGCAAGGCAGGCGCTCTCCCAGCTGAGCTAAGGCCCCAAACAAGTATCGGGAAGACAGGATTTGAACCTGCGACCCCCTGGTCCCAAACCAGGTGCTCTACCAAGCTGAGCCACTTCCCGAAAGAAAACGCGCCCGAGAGGAGTCGAACCCCTAACCTCTTGATCCGTAGTCAAACGCTCTATCCAATTGAGCTACGGGCGCATATGGTGCCGAGGGCGGGGGTCGAACCCGCACGGTGGTCACCCACCGCAGGATTTTAAGTCCTGTGCGTCTGCCTGTTCCGCCACCCCGGCATGTCATATTGAAAATTGGAGCGGAAGACGGGATTCGAACCCGCGACCCCAACCTTGGCAAGGTTGTATTCTACCACTGAACTACTTCCGCAAGACATGTTTGAGATATTTTATTAAAAGTGCGGGTGAAGGGAGTCGAACCCCCACGCCAAAGGCGCTAGATCCTAAGTCTAGTGCGTCTGCCAATTCCGCCACACCCGCATATTAATTAAAATGGTGAGCCATGAAGGACTCGAACCTTCGACCCTCTGATTAAAAGTCAGATGCTCTACCAACTGAGCTAATGGCTCTTACAATAAAAACTGGTGCCGACTAGAGGACTTGAACCCCCAACCTACTGATTACAAGTCAGTTGCTCTACCAATTGAGCTAAGTCGGCTAAATGGTGGAGGATGACGGGATCGAACCGCCGACCCCCTGCTTGTAAGGCAGGTGCTCTCCCAGCTGAGCTAATCCTCCGGATTGCCTGGCAACGTCCTACTCTCACAGGGACAAGGTCCCAACTACCATCGGCGCTAGAGAGCTTAACTTCCGTGTTCGGTATGGGAACGGGTGTGGCCTCTCTGCCATCATTACCAGACTGTATTCATTTAAGACAAGAATCATTGTAACTCATTTAACTTTTAAAGTCAACAAGTTTTTTATATTCTTTCAAAACTAGATAACATTGCTTCATATTATATGGTTAAGTCCTCGATCTATTAGTATTCGTCAGCTCCACATGTCACCATGCTTCCACCTCGAACCTATCAACCTGATCATCTTTCAGGGATCTTACTAGCTTACGCTATGGGAAATCTCATCTTGAGGGGGGCTTCATGCTTAGATGCTTTCAGCACTTATCCCTTCCGCACATAGCTACCCAGCTATGCCCTTGGCAGAACAACTGGTACACCAGCGGTGCGTCCATCCCGGTCCTCTCGTACTAAGGACAGCTCCTCTCAAATTTCCTACGCCCACGACGGATAGGGACCGAACTGTCTCACGACGTTCTGAACCCAGCTCGCGTACCGCTTTAATGGGCGAACAGCCCAACCCTTGGGACCGACTACAGCCCCAGGATGCGATGAGCCGACATCGAGGTGCCAAACCTCCCCGTCGATGTGGACTCTTGGGGGAGATAAGCCTGTTATCCCCGGGGTAGCTTTTATCCGTTGAGCGATGGCCCTTCCATGCGGAACCACCGGATCACTAAGCCCGACTTTCGTCCCTGCTCGACTTGTAGGTCTCGCAGTCAAGCTCCCTTATGCCTTTGCACTCTACGAATGATTTCCAACCATTCTGAGGGAACCTTTGGGCGCCTCCGTTACACTTTAGGAGGCGACCGCCCCAGTCAAACTGCCCACCTGACACTGTCTCCCGGGTCGATAAGACCCGTAGGTTAGAATTTCAATACAGTCAGGGCGGTATCCCACCAGCGCCTCCACCGAAGCTAGCGCTCCGGTTTCAATGGCTCCCGCCTATCCTGTACAAACTGTACCAAAATTCAATATCAGGCTACAGTAAAGCTCCACGGGGTCTTTCCGTCCTGTCGCGGGTAACCTGCATCTTCACAGGTACTATAATTTCACCGAGTCTCTGGTTGAGACAGTGCCCAAATCGTTACACCTTTCGTGCGGGTCGGAACTTACCCGACAAGGAATTTCGCTACCTTAGGACCGTTATAGTTACGGCCGCCGTTTACTGGGGCTTCAGTTCAGAGCTTCGCTTACGCTAACCCCTCTCCTTAACCTTCCAGCACCGGGCAGGTGTCACCCCCTATACTTCGCCTTACGGCTTCGCAGAGAGCTGTGTTTTTGCTAAACAGTCGCTTGGGCCTATTCACTGCGGCTTTCCGTTAAGAAAGCACCCCTTCTCCCGAAGTTACGGGGTCATTTTGCCGAGTTCCTTAACCAGAGTTCTCTCGCACACCTTAGGATTCTCTCCTCGCCTACCTGTGTCGGTTTGCGGTACAGGCACCTTTTATCTCGCTAGAAGCTTTTCTTGGCAGCGGGGAATCAAAGACTTCGCTCCATAAGGAGCTTCCCCATCACAGCTCAGCCTTTATGATAAGCGGATTTGCCTACTTATCAGCCTAACTGCTTGGACGTGCACAACCAATCGCACGCTTCTTCTATCCTTCTGCGTCCCTCCATTGCTCAAACGATAAAGAGGTGGTACAGGAATATCAACCTGTTGTCCATCGCCTACGCCTGTCGGCCTCGGCTTAGGTCCTGACTAACCCTGAGCGGACGAGC
>NZ_CP049978.1:32500-80000 GCF_001816185.2 Bacillus sp. RZ2MS9 | reverse complement strand
ACTAGAAAAACTGCCAGCAACTAACTGGCAGCTCTTCTTTCTTTCACGTAATTATAGGAAGTGTATAGAAGAATGTCAATCTCCTATGTCCATTATTAACCAACGTAAATTGTTTGTTGTTTCGCTTCCACTTCTTCTACAAATGTACCTAACACATTCGCAAGGTCTTCCCGTGTGTTACAAGCATTAATACCATTACGTACACTCGCATTACCACGAACACCTTTTAAATACCAAGCTGCATGTTTTCTCATCTCTCTTACAGCGACACTTTCATTCTTTAAGTCGATAAGACGATCTAGATGCAACATACATACATCAATTTTCTCGCGCACTGTTGGTTCCGGCATTAATTCACCTGTCTCCAAATACTTTACCGTACGATAAATCATCCACGGATCTCCAAGAGCAGCACGACCAATCATAACACCATCTACACCAATTTCATCAAGCATACGCTTTGCATCTTGCGGCGTTGCGACATCACCATTTCCGATAACCGGGATATTTACAGATTGTTTTACTTGTTTAATAATATCCCAATCCGCTTTTCCTTCATACATTTGCACTCGTGTACGTCCGTGAACCGCCACAGCTTGGCCACCAGCACGCTCAACAGCCCTAGCATTTTCTATTGCGAAAATATGTTCTTCATCCCAACCGATACGCATTTTAACTGTAACCGGCTTTTCAACAGCATCTACAACCGCTGCTACCATTTCATATATTTTATTCGGGTCTAAAAGCCACCTTGCTCCAGCATCACATTTAACGATTTTCGGCACTGGACAACCCATATTAATATCAATTATGTCTGCTGTCGTATATTTATCTACATATTTCGCAGCATCTACAAGAGTTTCTTTCTCTCCACCAAAAATTTGTAAACTTAATGGCTTTTCTCTCTCGTCGATATATAACATATCTAATGTTCTTTTATTATTAAGTAATATTGCCTTATCACTTACCATTTCAGCACAAACTAATCCGGCACCAAATTCTTTTACTGTTAAACGGAATGCAGAGTTACACACTCCCGCCATCGGTGCTAGTACAACCGGATTTTTCATCTCGATATTTGCAATCTTTAACAATCAATCTACTCCTTCCCGTACAATCACTTTGGCATTAATTCCTCTATCGAAACATTTAATGCCTTAGCAACTTCTACTACAAAATCTTGAGAAGGCGATCTATTCCCTCTCTCAACCTCACCTAAAACAGATACAGATACCCCTAGTGCTTTAGCAAAACCTTCTTGTGTGTAACCTTTTAGCTTTCGAAAAGCACGAATGCGTCTTCCCCATTTTTCTGCTTCCATACCGTTACTCCCTCTCGCCTTTTCATTTCTTCTACTTGTGAACATGAAATGTTTTGTTTTATGTCTTGATTAATTTCTAACAACGGAACGATAACAAAAGCTCTTTCAAACATCCGCGGATGCGGAACAATAAGATTCTCTGCTTCAATATTCTCTTGATTATAAAGTAAAATGTCAAGGTCGATAGTCCTCGGCCCCCACCTAATTTCCCTTTTTCTTCCTAGGTCATTTTCTACTTTTTGTGTTACTTTCAATAATTCTTGTGGTGATAAATTGGTAGAAATTTTTATAACTAAATTTAAAAAGCAACTTTGGTCAGTATAGCCAACTGGCTCAGTTTCATATACAGATGAAATATCATCAACCTGAATATAAGGATTTTTATTTAAAAACTGAATCGCTTCGGTTAGATACGTATAACGCTCTCCAATATTTGACCCTAATGCAATGTAAGCTATATTGTTCATGGACGTTCTCTCGTAATTTCTACTGCTACAGCACGATAATGACCCGGTATCGGTGGATCCGGCTTAATTACCTTAATTGTACAGCGCGAAATACTTTCATATTGTTTTAATATATCTGCAGCAATATTTTCAGCGATACTCTCCACAAGCTTATACTTTCTATCCTCAACAACTTTTCTACATAATTCGAAAAGCTCGCCATAATTGACCGAATGCTCTAAGTCATCACTTTCCCCTGCACGCTTTAAATCCAACTCCACCGTTAAGTCAACTTTAAATCTCTGACCTAATTTATTCTCCTCTGGGAACACGCCATGATAACCATAAAACTCCATATCATGGATATAAATTTTATCCAATTACCTTACCCCCTTACCAATCATCGCATCCATCATTTTAGCCATACGCGCCATTTCTTTCACATCATGGACACGAACAAACTCACAGCCCTTTTCAATACCAAGACAAACAGTAGCTCCCGTTCCCTCAAGGCGTTCCTCTACTGGCAAATCTAATACGTGCCCAATAAAGGACTTTCTCGAAGTACCTAAGAGAACCGGATAACCTAGCACATTTAACTGTTCTAAATTACGCATCGCCTCTAAGTTCTGCTCAGGTGTCTTAGCAAAACCGATACCTGGATCTAAAATAATATTCTCATCTCGCACACCAGCATTTTTAGCAATTTTAATACTGTCATACAAATCAGCAATCATATCCGCCATTAAATTACGATAATTCATGTTATCGCGGTTATGCATTAAAATGATGGGTACATCGTAATGAGCTGCGACTTCAGCAATTTTCGGCTCCGCCTTCGCTCCCCAAATATCATTAATAATATGAGCACCAGCCTCAATTGCTTGCTTTGCAACTTCAGCTTTATATGTATCGATAGATATAGGCAATTTTACTTCTTTTGAAACTGCTTGAATCATCGGGACAACTCGCTTTATTTCTTCTTCTACTGATACTTTAGCAAAACCCGGGCGAGTAGATTCGCCACCAATATCAATAATATGAGCACCTTCACCTTGCATTTCTTTTGCGTGACGTACCGCAGCATCTACCTCGTTGTAACTCCCACCATCAGAAAACGAATCTGGTGTTACATTTAAAATCCCCATAATTAATGTCTTTTCATTTAAATTCAATGTATATTCGCCGCAGCGTAAATCATAATCCCACTTCAAACTACACATCTCCTCTTCGTAATTCATTTCTGCTCCATAATTTCTCTCTTTGCATTCCATAAAGGTACATTAAACTTTTTGTAACCACTCCTACTTTACCCGGGAAATCCTGCGCTTCTATACGATAAAGCGGAACAATTTCTTGAATGGAGTTTGTTACGAAGACTTCATCCGCTGAAAGTAGCTCATCTTTTGTAAAGAAACCTTCCTTTACTTCTATATTTAATTCTTCAGCACTCTTTATAATAAACGCACGAGTGATACCATTTAAAATCCCTGTCTCTAACGAAGGTGTATATAAAATATCACCTTTCACAAAAAATAGATTGGAAACAATACCCTCTGCAACATAACCTGCTTCAGTAAGAAAAATACCTTCCTTACTCACAACATTTCCAATTTCACGCTTCCCTAAAATATTATTTAAATAATGATGAGACTTCAGACGAAATGTTCCTTCCGGTGTATTTCGCACTTGTTTTAGAATAACACCTTCTTTTTCCACTACATCTCCTGGAGCTGTTAAAGGTTTTATAAAAACAATAACCGAAGGCTCTTCATACATTTCCGTTTGTAATCCTATTTCATCTATACCCGCTGATACATTAAAACGTACATATGCATGCTTCAATTCATTCTTAGCGAGTAAATCTTTCAAAATAAGCATCACGTCATTTTTTGTCATTGTCCATTTAATTTGCAATGTATCCAGCGCTTCTATTAAACGGTCATAATGATCATCCAATAAGAAAGGATGACCATTATAAATACGAAACGTTTCAAAAACTCCAAGACCATATAAATAACCATGATCATAAGGAGAAATTTTCGCCTCACTTGCTTCTACATACTGACCATTTACGTAAATTAACATAACGTTGCACTTGGACTGTATTTACAAATGAAATTCTGTAACAACTCTTTCCCATGAGAAGTCATAATAGATTCCGGATGGAATTGCACACCCTCTATCGGCAATGTCTTATGACGAAGTGCCATAATTTCTCCTTCCTCTGTCCAAGATGTTACCTCTAAGCAATCGGGTAACGTCTCTTTCTTAACAATAAGGGAATGATAGCGCGTCGCAGTAAACGGATTAGGAATATCCGAAAAAATCGTCTTTCCATCATGATGCATAAGCGACGTTTTCCCATGCATTAATCGTTCTGCACGGACAACCTCTCCACCAAACACTTGTGCAATGGATTGATGCCCTAGACAAACTCCAAAAATCGGAATCTTTCCAGCAAAGTATTTAATAACTTCCATACTAATCCCCGCTTCATTAGGACTACATGGACCTGGAGAAATCATTAGAAAATCTGGTTTCATATTCTCAATATCTGAAATGGTCACTTCATCGTTACGTTTAACAACGAGCTCTTGTCCAAGTTCTCCAAGAAACTGCACTAAATTAAATGTAAAAGAATCATAATTATCAATCATTAATATCATTTCTCTCACCTAACCGTTTCTTCGCTACGTTCTTTTGCACGCCATAAAGCAATCGCCTTTTTTAACGACTCTTTATATTCATTTTCTGGATTTGAATCAATTACAATTCCCGCCCCTGCTTGTACATGAGCTTTTCCATCTTTAGCAAGAAGCGTTCTAATTACAATATTCAATTCTGTATCTCCAGAATAACCAATCCAACCGATTGAACCTGTATAAATCCCTCTTCGAACAGGTTCTAATTCCTCAATAATTTCCATCGTACGTATTTTCGGGGCACCAGTAATTGTTCCCCCAGGGAATACAGCCTTCACTAAATCAAAAGCATCTTTATCTTCTTCCACCTCACCACGCACATTAGAAACAATATGCATAACATGTGAGTATTTCTCAATTACCATAAATTCATCCACTTCTACAGTGCCATATTTACAAACACGTCCTAAATCATTTCTTTCTAAATCCACAAGCATTACATGCTCTGCTCTTTCTTTTTCGTTCTCAATTAATTCTCTTGCTAATTCTTTATCCTCTTGCTCATCTGCGCCTCTAGATCTCGTTCCAGCAATTGGTCTTGTACTTACTTCAGTTCCTTGTTTCTTAATTAACAACTCTGGCGATCCACTAACAATTTGAAAATCCCCAAGCTCCAGGTAACCCATATATGGAGATGGATTAATTTCACGAAGACTTGTATAAATTTCTAGTGGGTGTGTCTGTAACGTTCTTTCTTGTCTCGTCGACAAGTTTACTTGGAACACATCACCCGCCCCAATATATTCTTGAATACATTCAACTGCCTTCATAAAGCCGGCTTCAGTAAAAGCAACTGCTTCACTTTTCTTTTCAGGACTTTCAAAGGGCACAGTCACTTCAGGCGCTTCTGTCATCCAAAGACTCTTCCACTCATTTAGCCGTTCTTTTGCCTCTTCATATTTATCTACATAATGCGTAATAACCCATAACACTTGTTCTTTTTGATCATAGACAAATACGTCATCAAATAATAAAAAGAAGATGTCAGGTATATTAATATCATCTTCCGCAAGAGAAGGCAGCTTTTCAATATAACGGATACAGTCATAACTGAAATAGCCAATTGCACCACCTTGAAAAGGCGGATACTCTGGGTTATAGTCCGTCTTCCATTGTTCCATATATTCTTGCATTAAATCTAACGGATTCCCTCGTTTTATTGTTTCCTTACCACTTTCACTTATATGTAACGTTTCATCCTTCCCTCGGATTACCGCTACTGGGTTCAGCCCTACAATGTTATAACGACCGCCACGGCCGCTTTCTAACAAAATATGTTGCGATTTACCCTGAGAAAGAAATTTATATTGCTTAAAGAAATCTAACTGATATGGAATAGAAAGCGCTAAAGATTTTCTTCGTTGCATATCAACACCCCGTCTTCTTTTATCCCACCCTCTTAGATTAACCAGCTCAAACTACATAAGTTATTTATATAGAGATTGATTATACTCGAAGGCTAGTGAAAATAATTTAATTATACTACCTCTTATTTTACATGAAGTTTTCTAGTCATTCACTCTTTTCCTATTTCCAATCCCAAAAGAAAAAGCACCCTTTTTCAAGGATGCTTTTTCAATCGCGTTTAATTATGATTCAAATTGATAAAGTGGTGTACTTAAATAACGTTCACCGTTACTCGGGATAATAACAAGTACCTTTTTCCCTTTACCTAACTTTTTCGCAACTTCTGTTGCTGCATAAATAACTGCGCCTGAAGAGATACCAACTAAAATACCTTCCTCTTTAGCCACTCTTCTCGCATATTCAAATGCTTGCTCTGTTTTCACTTGAATAATTTCATCATATACTTCTACATCCAACGTCTCCGGAACAAATCCCGCCCCAATTCCTTGGATTTTATGTGGACCTGGTTTCCCACCAGATAATACTGGTGAATCTGCAGGTTCTACTGCATAAATTTTAATATCTTTATACGCTTCCTTCAGTACTTCACCAGCACCAGTAATCGTTCCACCTGTACCAATACCTGCAATAAACGCATCTAATTGGTCACCCATTTGTTCAATAATTTCTGGACCTGTTGTTAAACGGTGAATTTCTGGATTCGATTGGTTTTTGAACTGTTGTGGTATAAAGTAGCCATGCTCTTTTGCTAATTCAGTCGCTTTACGAATTGCTCCACCCATTCCTTCAGGCCCTGGAGTCAATACTAATTCCGCACCGTAAGCACGTAATAAATTACGACGCTCAATACTCATTGTTTCTGGCATTACTAAGATTGCATTATATCCTTTAGCAGCCGCTACCATCGCTAAACCAATTCCTGTGTTACCACTTGTCGGCTCAATGATTGTATCGCCCTCTTTTAATAATCCATTTTTTTCAGCATCTTCAATCATAGCTAATGCGATACGATCTTTAACGCTACTCCCCGGATTCATAAATTCTAATTTTAAGTATATATCTGCGCTGTCTGATTCTACGATGCGGTTCAACTTAACGATCGGCGTTTTCCCGATTAATTCTGAAACTGATTGTGCCACTCGCATTCCTGTCACTCCTAACACCGAGTATTTTTATTGGTTTTATCTATATTTAGATTTTGTCAGAAAATTCCCTGTTTGTCAATTCATTTGGAGGATTGCTCCTCTTAATTCCCTTATTACAAATTCTCGATTAAATTTGTAATATCTTCTTTAGAGAACTTGTATCGTTCATTACAGAAATGACAGTGAACTTCTGTCTCTTCCTCTTCTTCACGAACTTGCTCTAACTCTGTTTTACCTAAACTAATTAATACACTCTCAATACGCTCGCGTGAGCATGTGCAATTAAATTGAACATCCATTGTTTCTAATACTTTTACTTTATCTTCTCCAAGAACTGCATATAGTAGCTCTTCCGGAGAAAGTCCTTGTTCAATCAACGTTGATACAGGTGGAATCTTTTGTAAACGGTCTTCAATAAATGAAATCGTTTCATCTTGCGCACCCGGCATAATTTGAAGGATGAATCCACCTGCCGCTAATATGCTATCATCTCCATTTACAAGAACACCAACACCTACAGAAGAAGGCGTTTGTTCAGAAACTGCAAAATAATACGTAAAGTCTTCTCCTAATTCTCCTGAAACGATTGGAGATTGACCAATAAACGGCTCACGCATTCCAATATCTTTAATTACAGTTACAAACCCCTCTGTACCTACCGCTTGATATACACGTAACTTCCCTTGTTCTGTTCCTTCAAAATCAACATGCGGATTCGTTACATAACCACGTACATCTCCATTTGCATGAGCATCTACTAAGATAGGACCAATCGGACCGTTACCTTCTACCTTAATCGTTAACTTTTGCTCACCTTTTAACATTGCGCCCATCATTGTACCCGCAGTTAAAGAACGCCCTAGTGCCGCTGAAGCTGTTCTCCATGTATCATGACGTCTTTGCGCCTCACTTACTGTATTTGTTGTACGTACACTATACGCACGCACTTCTCCATCAAACGCTAACGCTTTTACTAAATAATCTTTCATACGTATTTATTCACCTTTCTCATGCTGTAAATTTGCATTACGTTCATATAACATGTATAAACCTTTTAACGTTAAAAATGGATCTACAATATCAATTACATTCGATTCTTCGGAAATTAATTTTGCTAATCCACCTGTTGCAATAACTTTAGGTTCTTGTCTAGCTTCTTCTTTCATACGCTTAACAATACCTTCCACTTGTCCAACATAACCATAAAGAATACCCGATTGCATCGCACTTACTGTATTTTTCCCAACTACACTGCTTGGTTTTGTAATTTCGATACGAGGAAGTTTTGCTGCTCTGCTATATAAAGCCTCTGCTGAAATCATAATTCCTGGCGTAATAACTCCACCCATATAATGCTTTTCTTCGTTAATATAACAATATGTAGTAGCCGTACCAAAATCAACAATAATAAGCGGACTTCCATATAAGTGGATTCCTGCTACTGCATTTACAATTCGGTCTGCGCCTACTTCACGCGGATTTTCATATTTAATATTTAGCCCTGTTTTTATCCCAGGCCCTACTACAAGCGGTTTAATTTTAAAATATTTTTCACACATGCGCTCTAAAGCAAACATAATTGGTGGTACGACTGAAGACACAATAATACCTTTCACATCTTCAAACGAAAGACCTTCATGCTCAAGCAATTGCTTTACAAGCATTCCATATTCATCTTCTGTCTTATGACGATCTGTTTCCATGCGCCAATGCTGACGAAGTTCCCCCTCTTCAAACACACCTAGTACAGCATTTGTGTTCCCTACATCCAATACAAAAATCATATTCTCACCACTTATCTTATTTAATCTATATTTGTGCAGTATGTATAAAACTTATAAAAACATCATATCACACATACTTATATAATCAGCTTTCCTATCCTCATCATTTTACAAAAAGATTGCTCTCTATTTCAATTTTTAATACTAGTTTTACTTAAATTACTTTATCCACTAAGTTCTCAATAATAATTAACAAAGGTTTTAACAAACAAAAAAGGAGTGACGATAGTCACTCCTTCGTTTCTTACTTATCTTCTTTATCTTCATCGTCTTTCTTCATGTTGATGTTTACTTTCACATCATCTGAAGATGTTGGACGTTCTGGCAATCTGCCGTAATCACATAAATGATTGATTTGCTCAGCATCTAACGTTTCTACTTCAAGTAACGTTTTTGCAATAAGATCTAGCTTATCACGATTTTCAGTAAGAATGTCTTTTGCACGAGCATAACATTCTTTCATAATCGTTTGCATTTCTACATCGATATCGTGTGCAATTGCATCACTGTAGTTTTGCTCTGAATGGAAGTCTCTTCCTAAGAACACTTGACCACCTTGCGAACTACCAAATTGCATTGGTCCAAGCTTATCACTCATACCGAATTCTGTAACCATACGTCTTGCAATGCCCGTCGCACGTTGGAAGTCGTTGTGAGCACCTGTACTCACTTCACCAAATACAATCTCCTCAGCTACTCGACCACCAAGTAAACCAGTGATTTTATCAAGTAACTCTGGCTTTGTCATGAAGTAACGATCTTCTTTCGGAAGCATTACTGCATATCCACCAGCTTGACCACGAGGGACAATTGTTACTTTATGAACGACATCAGCTTCATCAAGAACAACACCAATTACAGTATGACCCGCTTCATGGAAAGCAACGATATTACGTTCTTTTTCAGAGATAACACGACTTTTCTTAGCCGGACCTGCAATAACGCGATCCGTTGCTTCATCAATGTCACTCATATCAATTTTCTTCTTATCTTGACGCGCAGCTACTAAAGCAGCTTCGTTTAATAAGTTTTCAAGATCAGCACCAGAGAATCCTGGCGTACGAGTTGCAATTGCTCTTAAGTTGATATTCTCATCAAGCGGTTTATTACGAGCATGCACCTTCAGTACAGCTTCACGGCCATTTACATCTGGACGATCTACTGTAATTTGACGGTCAAAACGACCTGGACGTAATAATGCTGGATCAAGAATATCAGGACGGTTTGTCGCAGCGATGATAATAATACCTTCGTTTGCACCGAATCCATCCATTTCAACAAGTAATTGGTTCAACGTTTGCTCACGCTCATCATGGCCACCACCAAGACCTGCGCCACGTTGACGCCCTACTGCATCAATTTCATCAATGAAAATGATACAAGGAGCATTTTTCTTTGCATTTTCAAATAAATCACGTACACGTGATGCACCGACACCCACAAACATCTCTACGAAGTCAGAACCACTGATAGAGAAGAATGGAACGCCAGCCTCACCTGCAACAGCACGTGCTAATAAAGTTTTACCTGTACCTGGAGGTCCAACTAATAGGACACCCTTTGGAATACGAGCACCAACTTCAGAGAACTTACGAGGGTCTTTCAAGAATTCAACTACCTCAACAAGTTCTTGTTTCTCTTCATCCGCACCAGCAACATCTCTGAAACGAACTTTTTTCTTTTCATCATTATATAACTTCGCCTTACTTTTCCCGAAGTTCATAACACGGCTACCGCCGCCTTGAGCTTGGTTTAATAAGAAGAAGAATAAAATGAAGATGATGACAAATGGAATGATTGAAGTAAAGAATGTTACCCAGGCACTTGTTTCTTCTGCTGGTTGATACTTAACTTCGGCACCTTTCGCTTTATCATTAATTTTCTTTTGTAATTCCTCAGTATTTGGTGCATAAGTAACAAATTGTTCTCCTTGGCTAGAGTTATTAAATTGTCCTTTTACCTCAAATACACCATTTTTCGGTTGAAGTTGCACATTACGCACTTCACCGCTTTCTAGTTTAGTAATGAATTTGTCGTAGCTAACTGATGTCGTTTTTTGTGTCGAACCATTAAAATAGCTCACGATTCCAATTACTACTAAGAATATCAGTAAATAAAAGATGGTATTACGGAAGATACGATTCATTCCTAACCTCCTCTCACGGCATAAACACTATAGTAAATCGTAACATAGAAAAACTTTCCTATACAATTGTGAAGCCTATATTTAATTAATTTGAGTAAACGCTTGGTTTTAATACGCCTACATAAGGAAGATTACGGTACTGCTCTTTATAATCTAATCCATATCCTACTACAAATTCATGTGGAACAGTAAATCCAACATAATCCGCTTTCAGATCAACCTTACGGCCTGTTGGCTTATCTAATAATGTAACAATTTTTACAGACTTCGCTTTACGATATTTGAATAAGTCTACTAAGTAGCTTAGTGTAAGACCACTATCAATAATATCTTCGACGATTAAAATATCGCGACCTTCTACAGAAGTATCAAGATCTTTTAAAATTTTCACTTCGCCTGTTGAAACTGTAGAGTGACCGTAACTAGATACAGCCATAAAATCCATTTCAAGATATGTATCTGTTCTCTTTAATAAATCTGCCATGAATGGCATTGCGCCTTTTAATACACCAATTGCAAGAGGTACTGTGTTTTTATAATCCTCTGCAACAATTGCACCTAGTTCGCGCACCTTTTCTTGTATTTGCTCTTCAGAAATTAATACTTTTTCGATATCTTGATTCATCATTTCATTATCCTCCCGGAAGACTCCTTGCTTTTGTAGTGAATAATCATATATTTATCCTTCTTTGCCATCTCTTTCGAAATTGCAAATGCAGATCGCTTCAACAAGGGTACCCAAATAATGGTCCCACTTGCATCACAAACGACCGGCCATTCTTCTCTTTTTTCTTTCGGTACTTTTGCTTCGATAAAAATAGCTTTTATCTTTTTTGTGCCATTCATACCTTGTATTGACATGCGATCTCCATTTTCCCTAGAACGAATACGAAGTGGATATGATATATCATTATACTTAGCAACAAATACTGTTTCATTCATGTTACTTGGTATATCTTCGCTCACCTCTGTTACAAATTCATCCCCGTTCAATAGCGTAATGGTCCCGGGTACTGATAAATCTTGTAAAAAAGGAGAAACAATTTCTTGTTTAAATCTAAAGCTACACTCCTCGTATGTACGAACAATTTTCAAATCACCTGGAAAATCAAGTGAACCTGAAGGTTGTGTCCGCTTAAAAAACTCAATCACCTTGTCAATATGTATGGAAGAAAGAGAAGATGGAATCTTATATTCATAAAGATAGTTTAATATTAGTTGAATCCCTCTTCTTTGTAAAGGCATAGACATGGATTCAAAGGCAGGAATTGATAAGCTAATTTGTTTATCACTTTTTTTTGTAATTACTTTATTCATTTTCTCAAAAGCTAATTCCTGCAAATAAGCCTCATCCTCTTGCATCTGCACGCTAAATTTTTGGAATTTCTCATGCACTTGTGGATTTTCTTCTTTCAAATGAGGAAGGACATATTTACGTAATCGATTCCTTGTATATACTTCCTTTTTATTACTCGGATCTATACGTGGCATTAAATTTAGCTTATTACAGTAATCAACAATTTCTTCCTTCGTTACCCCAAGTAACGGCCTAATTAAATACCCATTATGAAAAGGACGCTTCACTGCAATTCCTGCATATCCTTTCGGAGTACTCCCTCTTACAAGACGCATTAAAATTGTCTCGACTTGATCATCTCCATGATGTCCAAGAGCAACATATCTTGCATCATATTTCTTCATTATTCTTTCCAAAAATGCATATCTGCATTCTCTAGCAGCAACCTGTGCATTCATTCCGTATTGCTGTTGATATTGTGATACATTAATCCTTATCGTTTCACAAATAATTCCCAGTTCTTCACAAAGGCCCTGCACAAACCGTAAATCCTCATGAGATTCATCACCTCTAAACATATGATCCACATGAGCTACTACAATTTCCAACTGTTTTTCCGCTCTTTTTTCTAATAAATAATATAAAAGCGCTAACGAGTCAGGACCACCAGAAACTCCCACAACAATTGTTGAATCATTTTTTAATACATCATGCTGCTTTACAAAGTCATCTACTTTTTCAACAAATGTATCTTTCAACTTCGTAATCACCTTTCATTAAACAAGAACAGCAACGTTAGTTGCCTTGTCTACAATGGTACAACTTTTACAAACATTGTGCAAAAAAAAAGATATACAAAAATTACATTTTTATCTTACATCCTCCGTGTATATTCACAAAATTAATAACATTACCTTTTTCCACAAAAAAACCTAGGTATTCACCTAGGTTTTTAAAATCAAATTATAGATAAACATTCCACTTACATTTTACTGCGCCTGCATTCCTACAATCGGAATCGTAGCCCACTTCGGCATATTTTTCTTCACTTTTGCCACTACAATAGTCATATCATCATTTATATAACCATCACAAGAGCGAATCACTTCTTCCATAATGATATCAGCAATTTCTTGCGGGTCTTCGGTTTGCAATTCTTTAATTTTTCGTTTCATCCACAATTCATGATTCTCCACATGCTGTGCTCCTTCAAAAATCCCATCGCTCATCATAATAAGAATATCGCCCGTTTTTAATTGTTCACCCACCACATCAACTTCAACATCTTCAATGATTCCCATCGGCAAATTACTTGCTTCAATTTTCAAAATATTATTTGCGCGTTTAACAAAACTCGGCGTTGATCCAATCTTTAAAAACCTTGCACTCGCATCCCGCAAATCTACCATAGCTAAATCTAACGTCGTAAACATCTCTTCTGTCGTTCTCAAAGAAAGAATTGAATTGATAGACTTAATTGCTATTTCTTCATCAATGCCCGATTGGAGTATTTTTTGTAATAATTTCACCGTTTCCTTACTTTCCATATGAGCCCTTTGCCCATTCCCCATACCATCACTAATTGCAAGTGCATATTTACCAACACTTAAATCCATCATCGCATAAGAGTCACCCGAAACAAATCCACCGCCTTTTGCAGCTGTAGCCAATCCTGTATCAAGAGAATACGTCTTCGCCGAACCAAATGATATTAAACTATGGCCATTTGGATAAGAAGACTTTTCTTCATGTTTAACGACAATATTTTCTTTAAGGATATCCGAAAGCATCGGTGCAACTAACTTTTCACATTCACCATGTTCATTAGATGCAACTGGAATTAACATTTCAATATCAATACTTCCTCTATCTAAACAATAAATATCAACATGCTCTACTTCGACACCAAAATCACGGAATGCTTGCATAATCTGTTCTTCCTGCACTTGATGATTTTCACGCTCTCGTTGTATCTCCTTAGCAAAATCCTCCATAACCTTTGATACACCTAATAGTTGCTCCGCTACTATTCTACGATTTTCCTTCATTTGTTTTCGTAATTTTTGTCCCTCATAGAAGTGATCTAATTCACCCGCTACTAAATCCGTCACTTTTTTCCCTCTCACACAATGCTTGTCCCACTCACGAACTAATTTACGATTATGTTGCAGGGTTCCTTCTTCCGTTTCATTCATTATTTGTTTCATATAATCGTACGTTTTATCAAAATTCACTACCCAACATTGATCCTTTTTAAAGCATGTTTGACATGTTTTCGCAGTAATTGTACTCAAAAACAAATCTGCTTCTGTCTCTTTATCTTCTTCCTCTACATACCCATATACAGAAAAGCTATTAGATAGAGCAGCAAATACATTTGCAAATTGGTTGATTTTATTTGCTGTAACATCACGCATCCTTCTTAAATATTGTTGTTGGTCTTGCGAATGCTCTTGTGTACCTGGCATAAATTTAGCAATACGATCCAAAACAAGCTTCGGTGTTAATAAGAAGATAACAATCGCTACACCTGACTCAATTAAAGTTGTTACAATATTTGTCTGTTTGTCCACATATAATGTAATTAAGCTTGTCCCAATTAATAAACCTAAACTAACACCTAAACGCTTCCCTTCTTTTAACAATCCACCAAGCAATCCAGAGAAAGCAAGAAGGCTAAGCTGAGACAAGCTAGACACATTTGCTAAACTTAATATTAGTCCTGTTACAACCCCTACTGTGGATCCTGTGGCAGCACCTGCAATAAATGCAAATACTAGCACTAAATACCTTGTAAAAATATGTTGAATAGAAGCATCATATACAAACCAATCTGTTGTACCCGTTAAAACAGATGCTAGTAATATAATCAAACAAACAATTTCTTCCGTCTCTAATGCCTGTTGTTTTCCTTTCCTTTCCACTAAAAGCGGGACGCTTTGTAAAAATATCATAGTTAATACGAAACTAAGCCCAGCCTCAATGGTACTAACGAGTAAATCGTACATGGTGACAGTTTGTTGCGCAAA
Organism: Bacillus sp. RZ2MS9; assembly: GCF_001816185.2. Taxonomy (NCBI): domain Bacteria; kingdom Bacillati; phylum Bacillota; class Bacilli; order Caryophanales; family Bacillaceae; genus Bacillus; species Bacillus sp. RZ2MS9. Next base: position 64,759 of record NZ_CP049978.1, on the reverse strand, counting down.
ATATACAACAACTAAGTGTGCGGTTAATGCGGAGATAAATACTTGAAATGGAACAAGTCCAACAGTTTTACGTGTAAATCGACTAAAGAAGATATTATAAATGAAGAAGGTAAAGATAGATGCAAAGGTAAAAAACAAATTATCTATCGATACCGAAAGAGCTCCTCCCATTAGAGCTAAAAATGCTAGCGGCATCTTATCCCGCTTCATAACATAAACAGCAGCAAAAAATGGAAGTGCAAACGGTAAAATATTTGTTAATATATATGCTCGTCCCAAAAGAAAACCAATAACAACAATAATAAATCCCCATCTAAAGAAAACTTGCTCAAATTTCATTCGCAACTTACTCGTCCACTTTATTCCTCCAAGCTGACTCTCATTCATTGCCAATGCACTTGTATTCATAGTATTCCTTCCTGCTTTAGGCATATTTTTAACACCACCTGCATAGTTTAATTACTGTCATTATAAAAGATGATTGTTGGTTTTTTTGTCAAAACAACAGTTTTCACTTTTATAATCGTTCGACTTTTTATTCGAAATAACTCTACAGATATACACGGTATGTAAGTTATTTTTGAGATTTTAATTAAATATTCAGAAAATATAGGGTGATTTTGTAGAAGTGTTGTATATCTTAATTTATTTAACAAAAAAAGATCATGCAAATTTGCATGATCTTTTTAGATGACCCGTACGGGATTCGAACCCGTGTTACCGCCGTGAAAGGGCGGTGTCTTAACCACTTGACCAACGGGCCGTTAAATTAAATATAGCGGCGGAGGGGATCGAACCCCCGACCTCACGGGTATGAACCGTACGCTCTAGCCAGCTGAGCTACACCGCCATGTCGTCTTATTTAACGGACAATTAGTATCTTACATCAGATACTAATTAAAGTCAACACATCTCAAAAACTTTTTTAAAAATATTTTTAACATATAAAAAAGCACCCTGAGCCATCACTCTGGGTACCTCTCTATATGTTAAAAACTAAACGTCCTTATTATCCGCGACGCGCGCCACGGCCACCACGTTTAGACTCTGTGTTACGCTTTAAAGAAGTTAAACGATCTTCGCTATCTTTTAAGAAGCGTGCCATCTTTTGCTCAAATGTTTCTTTCGGAGCTCGGTCGTTACCGCCACCGCGATTATCTCTGTTGAAAGAGCGATTATTACGTTGTGGACGTCCAGAACGTTGTTGATCACCACCGCGTTGGTATTCACCGCGTGGACGATCTCCTTCTGTTTTTTCACGTTCTTTCGCTTTTTTGATAGATAAACCAATCTTTCCATCTTTTTCAACATTAATAACTTTTACTTCTACTTGGTCGCCCACTTTTAAGTGATCGTTAATATCTTTTACATAGTTATCAGCAACTTCACTAATATGAACAAGACCCGTTAAGCCCTCTGGCAGCTCCACAAAAGCCCCAAAATTTGTAATACCTGTTACTTTACCCTGTAACTTGCTGCCTACCTCGATTGACATAAAAAAAATGCTCCTCCTTAGTGGTTAAAAAGTCAAATTTTACTTTATTATATATAATCCTAAAATATAGTGTCAATAAGACATACTCTACTTAGAAACAGGAAAAATTATCTCCCCTTTACCAGAGAAGAAATAATCCCTTCTAGCAATCTTTAATACGTACTCTTCATCATTTAACTTTTGAACTTCGTCTTTTAGACTTTTTTCTTTATTCGTTAATGAATCCAGTTCTTTTTTCATGTCCTTAACTTTTGCTTCTTTTGCTTTAATGGAACTGTTTTGTTGATAAAACGTTACACCAATACTCGCAATAATTGTAAAAGTAAAGACAAGAAAAACCGCTAAACGGCGATAAAGTCGCTTCCTGTTCTCATCCGTTTGTATTATATGCTCTTTAACAGGATTTGGACTCTGTTTTTCGATTGTTCTTTGTCTCAGTTCCCTCATTTCCGAGGTCCCCCTAACTTCTTTTTTATATGCTCCCATAGTTGGAAGATATGTTCCTTCAATTTTGCTATATATTGCAGGAACCCTATATGTTTCACTATAAAAAGTTTAACACGATTAGGGAGAAGTTTCCATATGAGCGAAGCAATAAATCGAACAGGCCAGAAAAAAACTTTCCATATGAAAAGTAATATCCAAATCACCATTTTCCATAACACATGTCCAATTGAAAGCAGTATACGAAATAAGAATAATATAAATGCAATAAATAGCTGCGCTATAATAATAACAGGTTTTATCATGAGTAGCTGTATAATTCGAACAAAAAAATATGTTGTTTGCATAAAAATATAGATGAGAAAATTTAACAGCTTCATGTATAGTGCCTTCAGTAAGCTTTGATATGCCGCAAAACCACATAATAATGCCAAAAACACATATATACGTAGCTCAGCTTCATTTACGAGAAGCAATACATAAAAGACGGATAATGCTTGGACAATCCAAAATAATATATCATGTATAAATACAAGCCAACGTTTACGTTCTTGGCGCTTTAAAAAACGTTGATATGTATCTAAAGACGCTCCAATCCAAGCACCCATTCCAATCATTGAAAGCATTGTATACAACTGAATTGTTAAGCTCATTTAAACAACTTACTAAAGAAACCTTTAGTTTTTTCCCCTTGATTTTCATCAATATACAGCATCTCATTAACTTTCCCTTTAATCGACACAATACCTTTTTCCACATCTAAATTTTTCATTTGTAAATTTTGACCACGAATTGTTAAAAAACCCATTACGGTCTCTAGTAAAAACTCTTCGCTATCAAAACTCTCTACCTGCTTCACACCGGTAATATCAATTATACGCCTGCCACGCATAATAATGTCATGCTCTACAGAAACATTTTGTTGATTAGAAGACGTAGGTGAGTAACCATTATTCACGTAAATCCCCCCATAGGTTTTTACTAGCTAATAGTAATGTATGAGGGGATAAATGATTTTAGAACAAGCCTTCTTCCGCTTTTACTTTTTCTTCACGAACTAAGCTATACATATTTGCTGCATCTTCTTTTTTAGTTGTTTCTTTTAATTCATTTATTTTCACAGTCACTATTTTTTGACCAAAACGAATTGTTAATTCGTCAGCTACTTTCACATCAGAACTTGCTTTTGCCACTTGACCATTAATAGATATTCTTCCTTGATCAGCTACTTCTTTCGCTAATGTTCTTCTTTTAATTAAACGTGATACTTTTAAAAACTTATCTAGACGCATATCAAATCCCCCTATTAACGCTCTGTCTGTTTCGCTTCTTCCCATAAAACATCTAACTGTTCTAATGATAAATCTTTCATCTCTTTATTCATTTCAGCTACTTTTGCCTCCATGTATAAAAAACGACCAGTAAATTTCTCATTAGTTGAACGTAACGCCTCTTCTGGATCTATTTTGTAATGACGAGCTATATTAACAAATGCAAATAGTAAATCACCAAACTCACCCAGCATCTTTTTCTCATCCATATTTGTAACCTCTTGTTGGAACTCTTGCCATTCTTCCAAAGCTTTCTCTATCATCGGTTGCACATCAACCCAATCAAATCCAACCTTACCAGCTTTCTTCTGAATTTCATAGGCGCGTAGTAACTGCGGCAAACTTTTGGGAACACCATTTAAAACAGATTCTTTCACGAATCCTTTTTCTTGTTTTTTAATTTCTTCCCAATTTGCAATCACTTCATCAGCGCTGTTTACATCCGTATTTCCAAACACATGCGGATGGCGACGAACCATTTTCTCAGATAGAGTTCGAATGATATCATCTATAGAGAACCAACCTTCATCTTCTCCGATTTGAGCATGAAGCATAACTTGTAATAATATATCACCTAATTCTTCTACTAAGTGATCATCATCCTCTTCATCGATTGCTTCCAACACTTCATAAGCTTCCTCAATTAAATATTTCTTTAATGATTGATGTGTTTGCTTTTTATCCCACGGACAACCATTTGGACCACGAAGTTCCGCAATAATTTCTCTAAGAACATCAAACTGTTGATACAAGGACGCACGCTCCTGAACTGGCGGCACGTACACACTCGTTAAATTATTCAATTCCGTTTCATGATCTAACATGTACAACGGTACCTTCTTTACTTGTTCAAATGAAGTTCCTGCAGCTGTTACGATATACACTTCATAATCATCTGGTAACATCTCCATTAATGTTAATTTCACATCAGATGCAACGAATGCATCATATACTTGGCAAAAGATTAAATGTTGACGCAGTTCTAATTGCCCTCTTTCAAATGATGTAGCATCAAGTAATTGGAATCCTTCAATCGGATCAATCTTTAGACTTGCAAACATAGGATCAAGGAAACTTTGTCCACCCTCAATTCGCACTTCAACATTTGAAACTTCTCCTTTTTCCAACAGTAGCTGAACTGTTCTTTCTGCTACAAGTGGATGCCCGGGAACAGCATAGATAATTTCTGTACCTTCAGCTTGTTCTAGCAATTTATTCGCAATTGTTTCATATACAATTTCAAACGTATCATGTGCTTCATATACAGCATCAAAAGACGTATATTGTACGCCTTCTTTCTCCAATTCTTCTATAACTGGATGTTCTTTCGTTCTAACAAACAGATGGTCTGCTTCTTTTATTTTTCGATATACACCCATCGTTAGCTGATCTAATTCACCAGCTCCTAAACCTAAAATAGTAATGATTCCACTCACAACCAGTCACCTCTATCCACTCTTCTTCAATGAACCTTCTTTTTTCTCTTGTTTCATAACGGTTCCTAATTCTTTTTTTGTAAATACACGTAATTTCAAAATAAAAAACATATATGTCAATCCGCCAATGGCTACACCTAACAACGCTTCAAGTGTCGCGCTTCCTCTATGTTCCGTATCAATTACTAATCCAGACATCTGTAACACACGTGTGAATATCATTAATACAAATCCCATACAGATACCACTAATTACTATCCCTAACATATTTCGCTTATTGATAAGCGACCCTGATACAGCTCTCGTAAGCAACAAAGTATTTAGTCCAGAGATTATAATTAACGCACATAAAGTCGCAAAGGCTGCACCTTTCACACCAAAATAAGGCATGAATATATAATTTAACGCTAACTTTAAGCAACCTCCAAATACAACAAATAATGCTGGCTTAAACGTTTGCCCCAATCCTTGTAAAATAGAAGCTGTCGTAATTGACAATGAACTAAATAAAATAGATAACGATAAAATAGATAAAACATCTGATCCATCACTGTTTTCAAACAACATAATATTCGTAGGTTGAATAATACAAGTTAGTCCAATAGCTGCTGCAAGTCCAATAATACATGTTATTTTCACTGCTAACTTTACCTTTTCTTGAATAAAGGAAAGATCTCCTCTTTCCTTCGCCGCTGTAATAATCGGAATAAGTGACAACGAGAAAGAAGTCGTCACAACAGTACCTAATTGCATTAGCGGAATACTTCTATCATAAACACCCTTTAATACCTTTGCATTTTCAGCCTGTTCTCCCGCACCAATAAGTAAGCTGTAAAAGGACACTGAATCAGCCATCTGTATAAAAATAAGCACTAAATTACTAACACAAATCGCTAACCCCTGCCAAAAAAGGATTTTAACTATTTTCCTTTTACCCTTAATTCTCGCTGCACTTTTGAAGAATATAGAACGAAAATCTTGACGCATATACAATATAAGTACAATAATTCCAATAAGACCACCCGCAATTGAGCCTAACATAGCCCCTGCACCAACTGTATATAAATCAAATCCGTGAGCAATTAGGAATAGCGATAAAAATACAATAATAGAAACTCGAATTGTTTGTTCTATTACTTGCGAAACAGCCGTTGGCATCATATTATTAAATCCTTGAAAATACCCTCTTGCTACAGACAAAAATGGCATCAATAAGAATGAAAATGAAATAACACGTAGTAACTTATCTAAGTGTATATCGCCCATAGCTACCGCAATTGTTTCGGCCCCAAAAAACAATGTAAAGAAGCCTATAAAACCAATTCCTAATAAGAACCAAAAAGATACACAAATAATTTCTTCTGCTTCTTTTTGTTTTCCCCGCTCTAATCGTTCTGCAACCATTTTCGAAATGATAACAGGAAATCCATAAGTAGCTAAAATTAAACAAAATCCATAAAACGGGTAAATTTGTTGGTAAATATAAAACCCAATATCCCCCGCTATATTTTGATATGGAATACGGTAAAAAGCGCTTAATACTTTTGTAACGAAACTTGCAATCGTTAATATAATAGCCCCACGCCAAAAGGCTTGATACTTCTTCGCTTCCATACAAGAAAACTCCTTTTTCTATTCTCACCTCTCGTATTATATCATAAAGAAAAGAACAAACTCCCTTCCCAACACGGGTAATAATGAGTTCCTACACGTTAAAAATATTCAATGAAAAAAGGTAGCAAAGTGCTACCTTCATTCAATATACATATATCTCCAAATAATTGATTTCTCAAAAAGAAAGATCATAATTAGGAAAGATTGCTACTTCTAAAATCAATATACCCTTACTGTTCCATTTGTTTCGCTAAGAAACTGGCAGCGGTATTAACCGCTTTATGCTCAATCTCGCTTATAATAGCTTCTTTTGAAAAAATAATGACGGCTCCAATCGGATCTCCGTTTGCAACAATTGGTCCAACTGTATAAGAATGAACCTTTTCTGTTACACCATCAATAATGGAAATATCACTTTCATCCGTCATAATAACAGACTTTCGTTCTTCCATCGTTTTTTCAATTAAATCGCCAACACTTTTATTTAAGTATTCTTTTTTCGATACGCCTGATACTGCGATGATAGAATCTCGATCACACACAAGCACATTATGTCCTAAGCTGTCATATAAAGCATCAGCATATTCTTTTGCAAAATCACCTAGCTCACTAATTGGAGAATACTTCTTTAAAATTACCTCTCCATCGCGATCAACAAATATTTCTAGTGGGTCTCCTTCTCGAATACGTAAAGTTCTACGAATTTCCTTCGGGATTACGACCCTGCCTAAATCATCAATTCGACGTACGATTCCAGTTGCTTTCATTCTAATGCTGCCTCACTTTCTACTGATGATCAAAGTGGTGAATTTACCTGTTCATGTAAAAATCACCAACTGTTAGATATAGTATTTTACACATTAGTTCTTCTATGCACGTCGAATTGTATTTTTTTATCTTATTTTAGGCATTTATTACTTCTTTTTTTACATCTGGTAAGCCTTTTAATAAATTTTCAGCAATCGTTAACCACTTCGATGTCTCTATGCCATTTGTTTTCATAACAATTTTCAATTGTGATCCTTCCATTCCTAAACCAATCATACGTCCAAAACTATTTCCGAGCATGAATAATTTTCCACCATCAATATTTTGACTTGCTTGTTCAGAAAACAGGAATGTTACTTCAAATTTATTCTGCTTAATTAATTCAATTTGTTCTTTCATTGCCAACACTTTAATATTTGCAATTTGTAATAAATAACCAACTTCTTGTGGATAATCGCCAAATCTATCGATCATTTCTTCCTGCAATTCTTCAATATCCTCAATTGCAGAAACACCTCTAAATTGTTTATACATCATAATTTTTTGCTTACTATCTGAAATATAAGCATCTGGTAAGTATGCATCTACCTCTAAGTCAATTTCAACATTAACTATATTTTCAGCCCCATCTGTTCCTCTACGCTGTTCAATTGCATCTTTTAACATTTGAGAATATAGATCAAATCCGACAGAATCAATAAATCCATGCTGTTCTGCCCCTAACAAATTACCTGCTCCACGAATAGATAAATCTCTCATCGCAATTTTGAAACCAGATCCAAGTTCCGTGAACTCTTTAATTGCTTGTAGACGCTTCTCTGCAACCTCTGACAGCACTTTATCACGTTTATACGCAAAGTATGCATATGCAACACGATTAGAACGTCCAACACGCCCACGAAGCTGATACAACTGTGATAATCCCATACGATCTGCATCAAATACAATTAACGTATTTACATTCGGAATATCTACACCCGTCTCAATAATTGTTGTACTTACAAGAACATCATGCTGTCCTTCTAAAAATGATAGCATAACAGACTCTAATTCGCTTTCGTTCATTTTCCCATGTGCGTACGTTACGCGGGCATCTGGAACTAACATCGAAATTTCATCTGCTTTTCTTTCAATATCCTCTACACGGTTATATAAGAAGTAAACTTGACCACCTCTTGCAAGCTCTCGCTCTATCGCCTCTCGCATTAACGCTGGATTATACTCGACTACATACGTTTGGACTGGGAAACGATTTTCTGGTGGTGTCTCAATAACAGATAAGTCGCGCACACCAAGCATAGACATATGAAGCGTCCGCGGAATCGGAGTTGCCGTTAATGTTAATACGTCAACATTCGCCTTCAATTGTTTAATTTTTTCTTTATGTGTCACACCAAATCTTTGTTCTTCATCAATAATAAGAAGCCCTAAATCTTTATAAGTAACATCTTTAGATAAAATACGATGTGTTCCGATTACAATATCTACTGTTCCATCCTTTAAGCCCTTAATTGTTTCATTTTGTTGTTTCCTCGTACGGAATCTACTTAATAAGCCTATATTGATTGGATAATCTTGAAAACGCTCTCGAATTGTTTCATAGTGTTGCTGCGCAAGAATCGTTGTCGGTACTAAAATTGCAACTTGTTTTTCATCCATAATCGCTTTAAATGCCGCACGAATAGCCACTTCAGTCTTCCCATACCCTACATCACCACAAAGGAGCCTATCCATCGGGCGTCCGCGTTCCATATCTTTTTTAATCTCGTCAATAGAACGTAACTGATCCTCTGTCTCTTGGTATGGGAAAGATGATTCGAACTCTTGTTGTTCTGCCGTATCTGGCGTATATGCATAGCCTTTTGAAGCTTCGCGCTCAGCATATAGTTTAATTAGGTCATCCGCAATGTCTTGTACAGATTTTTCAACTTTCGTTTTAACCTTTTTCCAATCATTCCCACCTAATTTGTAAACTTTCGGATCCTTACCTTCAGATCCTACATATTTTTGAACTTGATCAATTTGTTCAATTGGAACGTATAGCTTATCATTACCTTGATATTTAATATTTAAATAATCTTTATGAACACCATTAATCTCTAATGTCTCAATACCTAAAAATTTACCTATACCATGATTTACATGAACTACATAATCTCCAACTTTTAATTCCGAATAACTTTTAATACGTTCAGCATTCGATAGCTTTTGTTTACGTTGTGATTTTTTAACTTTCTTATGAAAAAGCTCCTTTTCAGTAATGACAACAAGCTTTTGCATCGGCATTTCAAATCCTGCATGTAAATCACCTACAGCAATTTGTAACCTTCCAGGCAATAAAATATCTGTACCTTCTACAATATCTGCCTCAATATCATAATCACTTAAAATATGTTGTAATTTTTTCACACGTTCATCATCTGTTCCGAGTACAACAGTCGTAAAATGCCCTTCATTCCATCTATCAATTTCTGTTTTTAACAAATTCATCTGTCCATGGAAATCTTGCATTGTTTTACATGTTACATTAACAATATTTTGCGGATGTGTGTGTGCGATATGACGCAAGAATAACGTTAAATATACAAAACTTCTTTTTTTATGATGAAGAAACCCCTCGAATGGGTGAGAGAAAGATAAATCTTGAATAATTGTTCCTTCACCAAGAAGTGATATATACCATTCCGCCTCTTCTGTTTCAAGATGTGATGCTGTTTCTTGAATACGGGAAATCTCATCTAAAATTACAACACCATCTTCTGGTAAATAATCTATCAGACTAGCAGGTTCTTTATAGAAAATAGATAAGTATTTAAACATCTGTTCTATACTTTGCCCGTTTTTCAACATCTCAATTTCATGACTTACCGTCTCAAGCACTTTAGTCTTTAGTTTATCATCAGAAAGTTTTTGCATCGTCTTAGTCAAGCCTTCTTCAAGATGCTGAATTCCTGATTTTAATTCTTCCTGTGAAAATAAAAACTCTGTTGCCGGACCAAACCTAACGTTTTCTTTTTTACCTTGAGAACGCTGTTCATCCACATCAAATAATCGAATAGAATCGACTTCTGTATCAAAGAATTCAATACGAAATGGTAGTTCTTCAGTTAAAGGATAAATATCTAATATTCCCCCACGCAAACTGAACTCCCCTGGAGCTTCTACCATCGACTTACGTTCATAGCCAATATGATGTAAAGTATGCAAGAGCGCATCTAAATCAATCTCTTGCCCTAGATTGATTTCAACTTGCTTTTGCTTCCACAATTCTTTTATTGGTAAAAATCTACGCAATCCTGCCACTGGCGCTACAATGATTCCATTCTCTCCCGCAGCCAAGCGATTTAACACTTCTATACGTTGCGCCTTCAATTCTGGACTTGCAACTCCAATTTCCGATGCTATCAGTTCATTCACTGGATATAACCACACATCTTTTTCACCAAGTAACGCCACTAAATCTTCATGTACTTTTTGTGCTTGGTATAAGTTATGTGTCACGATTAATTGTGATTTTTTTGTTTTTTTATATAAAGCCGCCATTAATAATGAACGAGAAGACGTTGCCATCCCTGATATAAGTTGTTCTTTTAACCCATCTTCTAACCCATTAATAACCGATTGTATCTCTTCATTTTTATAAAATTGCTCTAATAAACCTATCATTTTTAAAACTCCTCTCAACATAAAGAGCAAGTCATTCTATTTTATGCAAATATTTTGGAAAAGGAAAACAGAAAAATGCTTTGGACATGCCAAAGCGACAACATTTTATTGCAGAAATTTTTCATACTCATAATACTCAGGATAAGATGCGAGCGTTTCTTGACACGATTCACAAATCGTTTTTATATATATATTTCCATTCTCATGAAAATGAATCATTTCTACTACTTCTTGCTCCGTTAGTTGAAATAAAACGTCGCTATATACTTTTTCTGCGTTAATGGAGCCTACATTACCTCCGCAGTGTCTGCAATAATAATACCCTTCCATACTAGCCTCCTAAAAATTCAATTACTACTAGTATGGGTAAAACGAAAGAGAAATATTCCCAATCTCATTTTTAACTATTGAAAGTATTCATGATTTGAAGAAAAGGCTTATTTAGCCACTCTTCACATGCATCCGCTGCTTTTTCAATAGAATGGTTAACATCCGGAATCTCTTCAGATGTAAAGCGTCCTAATACATAATCGACTACCTTCATTCCATTTTTCGGGCGATCAATTCCCATACGGATACGTTGAAATTCTTGTGTTCCTAAGTGCGAAATCGTTGACTTTACACCATTATGTCCACCAGCACTACCTTTCATGCGAAGACGCAATTTACCTACAGGAATGTCTAAATCGTCGTACATAACAACGAAGTCCTCAACATCAATTTTATAATAATCCATAAGTGGACGAATACTTTCCCCAGATAAATTCATGTATGTTAGCGGCTTTAATAAGATTACCTTTTCTCCATTAACAAACCCTGCACCAAATACACCTTTAAATTTTTGTTCATTCAAAGAAATGTTCCAACGCTTCGCAAGTTCATCAATGGCCATAAATCCAATATTATGCCTTGTTAATTCATATTCTCTACCTGGGTTCCCAAGTCCTACTATCAATTTCATTCTTGTACCACTACTTTCTTTTTTCGATACGAAAAGACGTAACCAATTTTGGTTACGTCTCATTCTATCCAATTAATTGAATAATACACTCACAGATTCTTCTTCGTATACACGAATGATTGCTTCTCCGATTAATGGAGCAACTGAAAGTTCATGTACTTTGTCGATTTTCTTCTCTTCTGGTAATACGATAGAGTTCGTTACAACTAACTCTTTAATGTTTGAATTTTGAATACGCTCAATTGCTGGACCAGATAATACTGGGTGTGTACAGCAAGCATATACTTCAGAAGCACCGTTCTCAACAAGAGCGTTTGCTGCTAATGTAATTGTACCAGCTGTATCAATGATGTCATCAATTAAAATCGCTGTTTTGCCTTCAATATTACCGATAATGTTCATTACCTCTGAAACGTTCGGGCGAGGACGACGCTTATCAATAATAGCGATTGGCGCTTTTAGACGATCTGCCATTTTTCTCGCACGAGTTACACCACCATGATCAGGAGACACGATTACGATATCTTTAAGACCTTTTGTTTCAAAGTAATCAGAAAGAATCGGTACACCCATTAAGTGGTCGATTGGGATATCAAAGAACCCTTGAATTTGTGGAGCATGTAAATCTAGAGTGATTACACGAGTTGCACCTGCTGTTTCAAGCAAGTTTGCTACAAGTTTCGATGTAATTGGTTCACGAGAACGCGCTTTACGGTCTTGACGCGCATAACCATAGTAAGGAATAACAATATTAATTGTTTTCGCAGATGCACGTTTTAATGCATCGATCATAATAAGTAATTCCATGATATGTTCGTTTACTGGGAAGCTTGTAGATTGAATAATGAATACATCGCAACCACGGATACTTTCTTCAATGTTAATTTGAACTTCTCCATCACTAAAACGATCAACAGAACATTTTCCTAGTCCTACTCCAATATGCTTTGCAATCTGCTCAGCAAGTTCCTTATTAGAGTTTAAAGAGAATACTTTCAAATTAGAATTTAGATATTGAGTCGACATCTAGATTAACCCTCCACATTATTATGATTTTTTCTTATTCAGCAATTGATCAACATAGTCTTCTTTGTTAACTTGACGTGCACGTGCTACCGATAATGCTTTTGATGGAACATTCTCTGTAATTGTAGAGCCTGCCGCCACATAAGCACCATCTTCAACTGTTACTGGAGCAACAAGGTTTGAATTACATCCAATAAATACCCCATTACCAATCACAGTTTTGAATTTATTCTTACCGTCATAGTTCACCGTAATTGAACCACAACCAAGATTCACGTCTTCTCCAACTTGTGCATCCCCGATATAACTCAAGTGTGAAGCTTTACTTCTATTACCAAAGACAGTTTTTTTGATTTCCACGAAGTTTCCAACGCGTACTTCGTCTCCAATAACTGAATCTGGGCGAATATGTGCAAATGGACCAACCGATACTTCTGTACCAAGCTTACTATCATGTACAGTAGATTGTCGAATTGTCGTACGATCTCCAATTTCACTATCGCGAATTACTGTATGCGGTCCAATTTCACAATCAGAACCAATTACAGTGTTCCCCTCAATAATTGTTCCTGGATGAAGAACTGTATCGCTACCGATAATTGCATCAGCAGAAATATAAGTGTTACTTGGATCAATAATTGTAACACCATTTACCATGTTCTTTCGGTTGATACGGTTTTTCATAATAATTTCCGCTTGCGATAGAGCGACTCTGTCGTTAACACCTAACGTTTCATCGAACTGCTCTGTTTGATAAGCTGATACGATATGACCTTCATTTTTTAAAATCTCAATAACATCTGGAAGGTAATATTCACCTTGCACGTTATCATTTGAAACTTTAGAAAGTGAAGCAAATAAAGCCTTATTATCAAAACAATACGTACCTGTATTGATTTCTTTAATAGCTAATTCTTTCTCATTTGCATCTTTATGCTCAACAATCTTTTCAACATGACCATTCTCATTACGAACAATACGGCCATATCCAGCAGGCTCTTCTATGTATGCTGTTAGCACCGTCGCCATTGCTCCTGCTTCTTTATGTTGCTGAAGTAATGCTTCCATTGTTTCAGCAGTTATTAGAGGCGTATCACCACAAATAACTAAAGTTGTTCCTTCTTCATTTGCAAGTACACTTGCAGCTTGATCTACAGCATGTGCTGTACCAAGTTGTTCTGCTTGTAATGCAAATTCACTTACGTTCCCTAGCTGTTCTTGTACCATTTCAGCACCATGTCCAACAACCGTTACAAGTTTCTGCAATCCTAATTGAGATACTTGATCGACTACGTGTTGTACCATAGGTTTTCCACATACAGGATGCAGCACTTTGTATAGCTTAGACTTCATACGTGTGCCTTTACCTGCAGCTAGAATCACTGCAAATCTGTTTGACATATAGACCCTCCATCGCAACCTATTTATCCATTAAAGATATTATCCTAAATCATCATATATTTCAAGAAACACATTTTAACTATTAAATTTTACCATAATTCTTATAAGATGTTTTACTCTTTAGTATCTTTTTTAAGAAATAAGCTATACTATTTAAAATGATTTTGAAAAAATTAGTAGTTTCTTCTTTTTATGTTAATAAATTATGAAGTTTCCAAATATAAAACAAAAAAACAAACCCCTGTAAATGCTTACAGGAGTTTGCTACAAAATTATAAGGCTTTTTGTCAAAAGCCCTTTTCATTCGAATTTTACGAAGCACCTGCTTCTTCAAACTCAACCTCTTCTAACTCGCCTAAACGATGATACTCTGTTAAAACCGCATCTTGAATTTTAGAGCGTGTACCAGAATTAATTGGATGTGCAATGTCACGGAACTCTCCATCTGGAGTACGTTTACTTGGCATTGCTACAAATAATCCATTATTACCATCAATTACACGAATATCATGAACAACAAATTCATGGTCTAGAGTAATAGAGGCAATTGCTCTCATGCGGCCTTCTGTGTTTACGCGGCGTAATCTTACGTCAGTCACTTCCATCTTGTGTTCACCACCCTTTTCTAAATAAGCGATATATTTGTATAAATTCCACAAATTTTCTATTTTCCCTTTAATTTTTTAAAAATTTTTAAGATAAAAATTTTTAAAGTAGTTGAATATAGAGATTAGTGGAGGTTATCGCTTACAAAAGGTTACTTAACTAGGGCGATTACTTCAATTTCAACGGAAACATCTTTCGGTAATTTTGCTACTTGCACACAAGATCGAGCTGGTTTATGAGTAGAGAAATAAGAGCTATACACTTCATTCACAGCATTAAAATCATCCATGTCCTTTAAAAATACTGTTGTTTTTACGACTGTATCAAATGAAGCACCTGCTTCCTCTAATACCGCTTGTAAATTTTGAAATACTTGTTCTGTTTGTACTGTTACATCTCCTGTTACAAGCTCCCCATTTGCCATCAATGGAATTTGTCCTGAGCTATAGAACATGTTATTTACAATAATCCCCTGTGAATAAGGTCCAATTGCTTGTGGTGCCTTGCTTGTTTGAACAACTTTCATACTTTTCACCCTTTTATTATTTATTTTACTCTTTAAAAATAGTGTACGAAAGGCAGTTTGTCCATCTATTTTATAATCTATAAATAAAATAAAAAAGATAGAGCTATCTGCTCTATCTTTTATTCCGCCTCTACAAGCCCTTCATCAAATGGTGCAAGAGAATAATTCCCTTTTTCCACTTGAATCGTTTTTTCTTTCACATCAACTTCCGATAGACGAATTAATGATACAAAATTATTAATTAGTCGTTCTTCAATATCTGTAGATTCTACTAATACACCGATACCAACAACATTAGCCTTGAATTCTTCTAGCATACTCATCATACCTTGAATTGTTCCGCCAGCTTTCATGAAGTCATCAATAATTAAAACATTCGACCCTTCTGGAAGACTGCGTTTTGCTAACGTCATTGTTTGAATTCGTTTAGAAGAACCCGACACATAGTTAATACTAACAGTCGGACCTTCTGTTACCTTATTATCTTTCCTTGCAATTACAACTGGTACATCTAAGTAATTTGCCACTGCATAAGCAAGTGGAATCCCCTTCGTTGCCACCGTCATAACTGCATCAATTGGTTGCCTAGCAAAAACAGAAGCAAACAAACGACCTGCGCCATTAATATGGCGAGGATTACTCAATAAATCTGTCATGTATAAGTAACCGCCAGGCAAAATACGATCTGGGTTTTCAAATAAGCCACAAAGCTCATCAATAATTAGATCTGCCTCTTCTTCACTTATATACGGTATATATTTCACTCCTCCTGCTGCTCCTGGTATCGTTTGCAATGTGCCGACCCCTTGTTGTTCAAACGTTTGCTTAATAATAACTAAATCTTCACTAATGGAAGACTTAGCCGATTGATACCTTTCAGCAAAAAAAGTGAGAGATACTAGCTGACGAGGGTTTTGTAGCAAGTAATAAGTCATATCGACTAATCTTGTACTTCTTCTAATTTTCATACTCTCACCTCAAATCACGAATATTCTAAACAAATCATAACGTATTATACGTCTTTATTCAAGCGTTTCTCGCTCTCCTAATAAACGTACCGCATAGACTTGTTCACAAAATCCTTTTAATCCGTTATAAATGCGATGCATTCGTGAATCATGGTGTACAAGTCCAAATACAGTTGGACCACTTCCACTCATTAATACAGCATCCGCTCCAAATCGCTTCATCTGTGATTTAATACGGGCAACTTCAGGATGCATTCCAAATGTTACATCTTCTAAAACGTTACCAACAGTATCACAAATTCCTTTATAATCACCAGAATTTATGACATCAACCATTTTATCTACATTTGGATGTGTAACTCGATTTAACTTTAAATTTCCATACACATCAGCAGTAGATACACCTATATGTGGTTTCGCTAAAATAACCCAACAAGAAGGCGGAGTCTTTATATGTTCAATTTTCTCTCCTCTTCCAGTGGCAATTGCTGTGCCTCCGTATACACAGAACGATACATCTGATCCAATTTCTGCACCAAGCTCTGCTAACTCATCAATTGTAAGCCCTAAATTCCATAATTTATTAAGACCACGTAATGTCGCTGCTGCATCACTACTTCCACCTGCTAATCCAGCTGCTACTGGAATCGTTTTTTCAATAGTAATAGATACACCTTTTTTTACATTAAACTTCTCTTTTAATAATTTCGCTGCCTGATAAGCTAAATTTCGTTGGTCGTCTGGGACATACCGATTATGGGATAAAATTTCAATACGGTCTTCTGCTAATTCCGTTAGTTCTAGACGATCTGCTAAATCAATGGTTGTCATAATCATTTTCACTTCATGATATCCGTCTTGTCTTTTTCCCAGTACATCTAACGACAGATTAATCTTTGCTGGTGCTTTCACTAGTAGCTTCAATCTATTCACCCACTCTATGTACTCAATCTTTTATCGTTTATTTTACCATAAATTTATAGTAAGACGATGACACTTCCCTAATTATAACGAAAAGCATTCAGAATGAAACTACTTATGTAAAATGATGGCACCTTTTAGAGTACAAAAAGCCGAGGAATGTCTCCTCGGCTACCGTAGCATAGAAAGTATCTTACAACTACTGGTTTCGTTTCATTAATTGCTGTTCTGCAATTTCTATAGCACGTTTCACCATGTTACCAGCATCTTTCGCACGAATTCCGCCCCATCCTTCTTTCTGAACAACATCATAAAAGCCAAGCTCTTTTGCTAGCTCTTCTTTAAATTGGTTTGACATGACACCTCTTCGTCTACTCAATGCAGAGTCCCTCCTTATTTTGCTACGGTATAGTTAGTATGCAAAATAATATAGCTTTTCATTTATGGGAATATATGTAATGATATATGGATTATAAAATGACCTCATTATGAGGGTCTCCATAAAATGTTAACTCTACTGTCTCTGTTAAAACATCTGCATAACTATAAGATACACGTTGCAACGCATCTTCTTGTTGATCCAATTGTACAACAAAAACGGAACGGTATGTTTCTGCTAGTACACCTGATTGCTCCACAGTTTTTCTTCTTCCACTATTTGCTTTTAACATAAGTCGCTGTCCAAGATGGTGATCTAATTCGCTTTTAATTTCATCTAAACGTTTTGACATATACTTCGCTACACCTCGCTGTAATTTAGATTGAACACTTAAAGCACGATAATATCTATCCTAATTATTAACCGCGATTCACAGCTAATATCATCCTGCGTTTGAATAGATAGAAGAAATACTATATTGTAAAAGTATCATTACGTAGTCTTTACGTTCTTACCTCTTTTTATCCAAATTCATTTAAATCCTTCCATACAAAAAAGCAAGATACATATGTACCCTGCTTACTCTTCGTAATGTTGAAAAGGTAATCCCGTTCGTAAAATCCCTCTCGTTTCAATTCCACCTAGTCCCTTTTCACCAGTAATTGTATTACGTACGACATCCCATACATTGACTCTCTCCATAAATGAAGTAAAACTAATTTTACCAACTACATATACAGGATCTAGTGCATGAATATTAATTCTAGATGGTGAACTAGCGAAATTGGCCCCTGCACGAATTAGTGCCTCAAAATGTGATTGACATGCCCCAGCAAAAATAACAAGTTGATCCAATGATGGATATTTTTTTCGCACTTCACGAACAGCCTGTACAAAATGCCTTGAATGCCTATATGCCGCTAAATCTCCCTTCACTCCTTTTGATTTTGTATATGCATCATGCCCTGTAATAACGAGAATGTCTGGGCGAAAGTGATCTATTAAGTCTACTACTTTTTCATGCATCTCCGTTTCTTTACAATGAATACCTTGAACAGGAACGCCAATTTTATTATATAAATCTAAGCACTTGCGCAAATATAAAGGGTCTCCATCTATATGCAATACACGTCCCGGCATTTGAAAATAATTTACCTCACTTGTGTATCCACCAGTTGAAGTATGTTCATGCCTTTGTTTCATCAGTACATAATCTTGTTGAAACAAACGATACGTGCGCTCCATTGTTTCTTTCTCACGCTTCACCCTTTTTTTATGTTCTCTTTGATCTATACTAATTAAATCTTCAAGTGGCGCATCCGCCACCAGTCTAATTTCCTCTCCAAACAATATAGCTACCTCGCCTTTTATTTCTATAATACGAAAAAGAATATCCCTCTTATGAGAATATCGTTCCACTAATTCTCCAACATGTAAAACCATTCTCCTACCTCCAAACTCATTAGGCCATCTTACCTGTTTTTAAAGTATGAATTTAGAGAGAGAAAGGTGACAAAAGGGACAGTTCAACTTGAACTGTCCCTTTCATATTCTTATGATAATTTATGAAGAACTAATGCATTACTTAATGTTGCAAACTCTTCAATAGATAGCGTTTCGCCTCTTCGCTTTGGATCAATTCCTACTTCTGTTAAAATTCGATCCAATAACTCCTTATCTTTCGGGAAACCATTTAAATTATTTGATAAATTATTCATTAAAGTTTTACGGCGCTGTGCGAAACTTGCTCGTACTACTTCAAAGAAAAACGTTTCATCTGTCACCTCTACAACCGGTTTAGGACGCTTTAGAAGGCGGATAATTGCAGAATCAACGTTTGGCTGTGGTACAAACACTGTACGCGGTACAGTCATAACTGTTTCAACCTCTGTATAGTACTGAATGGCAATCGATAAAGAACCATACTCTTTCGTTCCAGGTTTAGCAGCTAAACGATCTCCAACTTCTTTTTGCATCATAACAACAAATCCACGAACTGGTAACTTTTCTTCAAGCAATTTAAATAAAATTGGCGTTGTAATATAGTACGGTAAGTTAGCTACTACCATTACATCTTGCCCTTCTTCAAATTGCTCATTAAATACTTCATGTACATCTGCTTTTAGTACGTCTTTATTAATAACTGTAACATTACCATATGGCGCTAACGTCTCATCTAAAATTGGTAATAGTCTTTGATCAATTTCAAAAGCCACTACTTTTTTAGCACGCTTCGCTAATTGCTCTGTTAATGCACCAATACCTGGTCCAATTTCAATTGCACCACTTTCTGAACCAATTTCTGCATGATCGACAATACGATTTAATACATTTGTATCAATTAAAAAGTTTTGTCCTAAACTTTTTTTGAATGAAAATCCATACTTTTCAACAATGTCTTTTGTACGATTTGGCGTTGCGATATCCTTCATTTTTTTTCCTCCTGTATTACTTGCTTATAAGCTTCTGCAAATGATTCCTTTGAAACTTGAAACATCTGTAATCGTTTATGTAACTGTTTTGCATTTGTATAACCAATCTTTAATAGCTTACCCATTCTTTCTCTGCGGCTCTTTGCCATTTCTCCGCCCACTAAGCCTGCATCGACTAAATCACTCCAACTAATTTCACTTGTGTAAGCTTCCATTTCTTCATGTATATTCTCTAGAGCACGGCGAATCGACTCATTAGAAGCATGTTCAATCCCAACACCCTTTTTCCTTTTAGCAAGCGCTTCTTCCTTCGGTAAAAAAGCATGCTTACAGCCAGGAACCTTGTCAGAAATAATTTTTCGAATACGCTCTCCAGGATAATCCGGATCTGTGAAAATAATAACGCCCCTTTTTTGCTGCGCTAATTTAACTTGCTCAATAACATGATCACCGATTGCTGAACCGTTCGTTTCAATTGTATCCGCATCAACAGCACGCTTAATCGCAACTGTATCATCTTTACCTTCTACAACGATAATCTCTTTTATTTTCATGCTTGCCTCCACACTCATTTCGTCTCTACTTAGTAAAACAAAAAAATGACGACTTTTCCATTATTATTTTCCCCATTCTTATATTTTAAAAAATAGAATAGAAAAATCTTTGTTCTCTGTCCTTATTGTAACACTTCATCATTCACATTTATTTTCTTGATTACTTCTACTAGTTTTTCTCAAAATAAAAAAGAACAGGTTTCCCCCGTTCTTTTTATTCAACACCAAATAAAACTTTTGCATTTTTAGTTGTCATTTCTGCTACTTCCTCATAAGAAATTCCTTTTAAATTCGCAATTTCTTCTGCTACGAGTTTTACATAACTCGGTTCATTTCGTTTCCCGCGAAATGGATGCGGCGTTAAATAGGGACAATCCGTCTCTATTAACAATTTCTCTAATGGAATCTCCGTAGCAACTTCTTTCGGTTTCTTAGCGTTTTTAAATGTAACTGGTCCACCTAACGAAATTAAAAAGTTCATATCAACACATCGCTCTGCTACTTCTACGCTACCGCTAAAGCAATGCATAATGCCTCCTACTTCAGCTGCATTCTCTTCTTCTAGAATATCGACAATATCTTGAGTTGCATCGCGGTTATGTATAATAATCGGCAAATTTACTTTTTTCGCTAATGCAATTTGTTTACGAAATACTTCTTTCTGTATTTCTTTTGGAGACTTATCCCAGTGATAATCTAAGCCCATTTCTCCAAGTGCAACGACTTTAGGATGAGAAGCAAGTTCTTCTAACCAAGCTAAATGTTCTTCTGTCATGTCGATTGCATCAACTGGATGCCAGCCAACCGCAGCGTAAATAAAATCATAGGCTTCAGCTAATTCCATCGCCTTTTTTATCGTTACTTCATCAAAACCAACAACAACTGTATAAGTAACTCCCGCTTCTTTCATTCGGGCAATAACCTCTTGCAAATCTTCTTCGAATTGCTCTGCATTCAAATGTGAATGTGTATCAAACAACATAATACATAACTCCTTTTATATTGAAATCAAGTTTATTCTACAAAAATAAGTTCTTTAATAACTTAACGATAACAATACTACAATCTTAATGCAAAAATAGAGAGTGTAAAAAGAAAAAAGACGCTTCACACATGTTACACGTGAAACATCTCTTTTCTTGTCTTAATTACTTGATTTTTGTACCATTTGGTAGATTTTGGTCAATTGATGCTAATGACAATACGCCATTCTCTTCACCCGCTAAAATCATACCTTGCGATAATTCACCGCGTAATTTTACAGGTTTTAAGTTTGTTACACAAATAACCTTTTTACCTTTTAAGTCTTCCGGCGAATAGAATTTTGCAATTCCAGAAACAACTTGACGCTTTTCTGTGCCTAAGTCTAGTTGAATTTTTAACAACTTGTCTGCTTTTTTCACAGGTTCAGCAGATAGTACTTCAGCTACGCGTAATTCTACTTTAAAGAAATCATCAATTGTAATTTCTTCTGCCTTCGGTTCTTCTTCTTTTTTCTCTTCTACTTTAGGAGCAGAGCTTTTCATTTGTTCTTTAATGTACTCTACTTCCACTTCCATTTCTAAACGAGGGAAAATTGGGTTTCCTTTTTCTACTTTTGTTCCAGCTGGAATGCAGCCAATTGTAGATAGACTTTCCCAAGATTTATGAGCTTCATCAGTAAGGCCAAGCTGAGCAAACATCTTGCTTGGTGCTACTGTTAAGAATGGCATAAGCATAATACCTGTTTGACGAAGTACTTCTGCTAAATGAGCCATTACAGAAGCTAACTTTTCACGATCATTCTCATCTTTTGCTAATACCCATGGTTGTGTTTCATCAATATATTTATTCGTACGACTAACTAGTTGCCAAATAGATCCTAACGCTACAGAGAATTCCATATTCTCCATTGCTTCTTCTACTTTTTTCAAAGTATCTTGTGCAAACGCTACTAACGTTTCATCAAATTCCGTCACATTTTCTTTAAATGCAGGGATTTCTCCGTTAAAATACTTATCAATCATAGCTACTGTACGATTTAATAAATTACCTAAGTCATTTGCTAAGTCGAAATTAATACGCTCCACAAATCCTTCTGGTGTGAATACACCATCAGATCCAAATGGAACTTCACGAAGTAGGTAATAACGTAATGCATCTAATCCGTAACGATCGATTAATGTAACTGGATCTACTACGTTTCCTTTTGACTTACTCATCTTTCCATCCTTCATTAAAATCCAGCCATGAGCAAAGACTTTCTTCGGAAGAGGTAAATCTAATGCCATTAAAATTATCGGCCAATAAATTGTATGGAAACGAACAATTTCTTTCCCAACTAAATGCACATCTGCAGGCCAGAATTTTTTATATTTCTCTTCATTTGCTGTTCCATAACCTAACGCCGTAATATAATTAGATAATGCGTCAACCCATACGTAAATAACATGTTTTGGGTTACCAGGAACACGAACTCCCCAGTCAAATGAAGTACGAGAAACCGCTAAATCTTCTAATCCTGGTTTAATAAAATTATTAATCATTTCATTTTTACGAGACTCCGGCTGAATGAAATGTGGATTATCTTCATAGAACTTTAATAGTCTGTCGACATATTTACCCATTCTAAAGAAATAAGATTCTTCACGAACAAGTTCTACATCATGACCACTATCTGGGCTTTTTCCTCCAACTACTTTGTCGCCTTCCATAATTGGATCTACTAATTGATGCTCTGTATAGAACGTCTCATCTTGTACAGAATACCAACCTTCATATTCATCAAGATAAATGTCACCTTGATCTACTAATTGCTTAAAGATTTTTTCGACAACATCTTTATGACGATCTTCAGTTGTACGAATAAAATCATCATAAGAAATATCCATCTTCTCCCAAAGCTCTTTAATTCCTGCAACAATGTTATCAACATATGCCTGTGGCGTAATATTTAACTCTTCTGCTTTCTTTTGGATCTTCTGTCCATGCTCATCAGTTCCTGTTAAATAATGCACATTATAACCTTGCATACGCTTATATCGTGCCATCGCATCTCCTGCTACTGTCGTATAAGCATGTCCAATGTGTAATTTTCCACTTGGATAATAAATTGGGGTAGTAATATAAAAGGACTTATTTTCCTCTGTCATTGTTTTGGACCTCCCGAATAACCTCATATGTATTTATAAACAGTATATCAAAAACTCATATATAAAGTGAAACTTTAATCAGTAGGGTTTTTGTTCCTCCCCACTAATTATTAGCCCACATTAATTGGGCTTTTACGAGCAGCCCAAATCTAACTTATCTTCTTTACGCCAACCTAATTTTAAATTTAGGTCTTAATGCTCGATATCTTTATCATCTATTGCTCATATTTCACAAAAATATACAATCTCCACTTTTAATTTATTATTTTTTCAGAAAATAATGTAAATAATTGTGGAATTTCCTCTCAATCTATTATATATAAGAAATAAGAAATCTATAAATCTTTTTAAAAAATATAGAATTTAAGAATTGACGGAAATGTAAATGATTGGTATCATATGTCCATAGGGTATTTTGTCGAAAAATGACGAATCTAAAAATAGACTCGAAACTTATAAACTATTTATTTAGGAGGAAAAAAATTATGAAATCTACTGGTATTGTTCGTAAAGTTGATGAATTAGGTCGTGTAGTAATTCCAATCGAATTACGCCGTACTTTAGGTATTGCAGAAAAGGACGCTCTTGAAATCTATGTTGATGACGAAAAAATCATCTTAAAGAAATATAAACCAAACATGACTTGCCAAGTAACTGGTGAAGTATCTGACGGTAACCTTTCTTTAGCTGAAGGTAAAATCATCTTAAGCAAAGAAGGCGCTGAGCAAATCTTAAACGAACTTCAAGATTATATCGAAACAGCAAAATAAGCTTCTCAATTATGAGAAGCTTATTTTTTATCGACATGATAGATTTGATATACATCTCTTTTCGACAAATCTCGATCTTTAGCGACTGTTTTAATCGCTTCTTTTGAATTCATACTTTTTTCATTTATATAATATTCAATATGATCATATACCGAAAGAGATTCCCACCATTGTTCTTCTGGAGCAGGTTCTTCTGTTGAACCAGCTACTAAAATACAAAACTCACCACGCACTTCATTTTGCTTCGTCCACTCAATTGCTTCTTCGATTGTCCCTCGAATAAATTCCTCAAATTTTTTAGTTAACTCTCGACATAATACAATCTCTCTATTTCCCAACACTTCCTGCATCGAAATTAAAGTATCGTCTAAACGATGAGGCGCTTCATAAAACATCATTGTAGTTTGTACATAACGAAGCTTTTCTAACTCCATCTTTCGTTCCTTTTTGTTTCTCTGCAAGAAACCATAGAAATAAAACTGCTTTGTTTCAAGACCGGATGCAATTAATGCTGTAAGGGCTGCATTTGCTCCAGGAAGCGGAATTACATGATATTGCTCAGCTACTGCCTCAACGACAATATCGTAACCTGGATCAGAAATACACGGCATACCAGCGTCGCTAACAAGTGCTACATTCTTTCCATCCTCTAATTTCTCTAATAGTTTCTTCCCACTTACTTCTTTATTGTGCTCATGATAACTCGTAACAGGTGTTTCAATTTCAAAATAATTACAAAGTTTTTTCGTTTGTCTCGTATCTTCAGCAGCAATTAAATCAACTTCTTTTAAAATTCGGATTGCACGAAATGTCATATCTTCTAGATTTCCAATAGGAGTTGGTACTAAATATAAAACTCCCTTTTCATTTTGTTGAAAGCTTTTTTGTTGCCACATAGCGTTCTCCTTTTTGCATATATGCCTCTTTTTGTTTTCTCGTTAATTGCTTAAAGTAATACTCCGCTTGCATAGCTGTACGCTTATCATCGTGGGTCTCTACATATTTTAAAACAACAGGAAGCCTGACGCGTGTATACTTAGCCCCTTTGCCGCTATTATGAGTCTGAATTCTCTTTTCTATATGGTTTGTATATCCAGCATAATAACTTCCATCAGAGCACTCTACCACATAAAAAAAGTGCTTATTCTTCTCCATATAAAATCGAACGTAGCTCCTTTGTATATTCGTTATTGTTCTCATATACAACGAGAGGCGGTAAAATTTTCAAATCTGCATTTCCATCCTTAATTCCTTCAATTAACAATGTATTTGCTTCTTTTCCAACCTTAGGATAAACAAATTGCACACGCTTTGGTTCAATTTTATATTTACGCATTAATGTGACAATGTCTAGTAATCGCCCTGGACGATGTACAAACGCTACTTTCCCACCTTGTTTTACTAACTGACTACTTACAGATACAACATCTTCTAATGTACACATAATTTCATGACGAGCTATCGCTAAATGTTCATTCATATTTTTCTCTGAAGTTTGAGGTGTTTGAAAATATGGTGGATTACATGTAACAACATCATATTGATGACGCCCAAGTTTCTCTGGCATATCTTTCAAATCTCCATGTATGAGGTGAATTCTTTCCTCCAACCCATTGTATTGAACACTTCTTACTCCCATATCATATAAGCGTTCTTGAATTTCCACCCCAGTAATATTTCCTTTTGTTCTTGTACTTAATAGAAGGGGAACAACCGCGTTACCTGTACACAAATCAAGTAAATTCCCCTTTTGAATTGGTACCCATGCAAAATCTGCAAGTAAAACGGCATCTAAAGAAAAATTAAATACTGATGGGCTTTGTATAATCTTCATGTCTTGTGCTAATAAGTAATCTAAACGTTCATCTTCATATAAATTCATATACTGCTCCTTTTCTTACCCTTAACCTACCCTATTTCATGTATAAAAAATTACCTTTCCAATTATAATTGGAAAGGTAATTTCACTTTTTATTTAAGAATGACAGACAGAATAAACAATCTCCCTCTTTACGTACACTTCCATAATGTAGATTGCAAATATGAAAACCTTCTTGATACAGTCTCGCTAAATTGTCATAGCCTTCACCAATATCCGTTTTCGGCTTCACTTCTTTACGTTTTTGAGTTTTTTGTTTTTCTTTATTCTGCACTTCTTCAAAACGGTGTCGCAAATTGTTATTTTCCATTTTTATATGCTGGTTTTCTTCCAACAACTCTGCAAGATGCTGTTTTAACTCTCCCAACTGTTTATATAAATGTCCAATTTGCTCTTCCATACTAGAAACCGATTCAAAAATATCTTTTTTCTCCACAAGCACCCACCTCATTAATCTGTGGTTTGACTCGAAACGACCCCTTTATTCACTAACTCATCTAACGTATATTCTACTATCCGTTCCTTGTCTACTAGTTCCACTTGAATTAATCTTTCTAAAATATTTAATCCGATAACACGGCCAGTACCATGCGGGGTTTGTATACGTTGATCTAAATCAGGAAGTTGTTCCTTTGCTGCCTCATATTCATCATTCTCATATTTTAAGCAACACATTAAGCGACCACATAAACCAGAGATTTTTGCAGGATTTAATGATAAATTTTGATCCTTTGCCATTTTAATGGATACAGGTTCAAAATCCCCTAAAAAAGTAGAACAACAAAGCATACGACCACATGGACCAATACCACCTAGCATCTTCGCTTCATCACGAACACCAATTTGTCTTAGTTCAATTCTTGTTCTAAAAATTGCGGCTAAGTCCTTCACTAGTTCGCGGAAATCGATCCGACCATCCGCAGTAAAATAGAAAATAATCTTATTACGATCGAATGTATACTCTACATCTACAAGTTTCATATCAAGATTATGCTCTACTACCTTTTGTTGACAGACTTGATATGCTTCTTTGGCAGCATGTTTGTTCTCTTCAACAATGGTACGATCATTTTCATTTGCAATACGAATAACCTTTTTTAGCGGTAATACAACGTCGTTTTCATCAACTTGTTTTTTGGTAATAACTACTTTTCCGTATTCAATACCTCTTACCGTTTCTACAATGACAAACTCATTTTCAGAGATATCGAACTGGTTTGGATCAAAGTAATATACCTTTCCGGCCTTCTTAAAGCGAACACCTACTACATCATACAAAACGGTCATCCCTCCTGCAACCGCAACACTAACTGTTCGAACACAAGCTGCGCATTTACATTAGCGTTGATTCTATTTTTTGCCTCTAATATATTAAAGAGAGCTGATACAATGCGCTTCTGAGCATAGGAAAACGATTCAAACATCTCTTTCTGATCATGAAAAACAAGACGATCTTCTTCTCCAAGTTGAACATATAATAAATCCTTATAAATAAGGAGTAACATATCTAAACCTTGCTGTAATTGTTCTTTCTCTCCAAAGTGTTTTCCCCATTTTTCTTGTACAAAAAAAATAGAGGTTTTATCTTTTTCGAGCGCTTCACATAATTTTATCACTAAAGCTCGTGCTTGTGCAAACCATTCATCACTACATAAAGCTAAAGCTTCATCAAAACTATTTGTAAGTTGAGCAGCAAGTGTCGATAAAGATGCTGTAATCCCTTCATCCTGTAATCTTCTAATTAAAGATTCCGTAGGTAACGGTCTAAACGTAACAACTTGGCAACGAGATAAAATCGTATTTAAAATTTGATGACTTTGTTCAGTAAGTAAAATAGCAGTTGTATCACTACTTGGTTCTTCTAAAAATTTCAAAAGTGTATTTGCCGCATTTGCTGTCATACGATCTGCGTGCTCAATAATATATAATTTTTTATTTGCCTCTAATCCTGTTTTTGAAAACTCTTCTTGTAAATCATGAATTTGCTGCTTTTTAATAGATAATCCGTCTGGTTTTACAATATGTAAGTTAGGGTGGTTACCTGAATCAATTCGCTTACAGTTTGTACATACATGGCAGGGCTCTACCCCATTCCGCTCAGAACAGAGAAAACTCTTTGCCATTTGAATTGCTGTCGCAAACTTTCCTGTCCCTTTACCTCCCTCTAACAAGTAAGCGTGGGATATACGCTCTTTTGCAATGCTATTCATCAACATTTTTACACCGATGGGTTGTATAGCAGAAAGCTGCTCCCACGTCTTCGTCATAATGCATACCTCACTTATTTCATTCTTTCCTTCTATTATAACAATTTATCTTCTATAATCTGAACAACTTCTTCTATAAGTTTTTCCATCGGCTGATCAGCATTTACCAATACAATACGATCCGAGAAACGTTCTACAACTTGTAAATACCCTTCGCGCACACGTTTATGGAAAGAGATATCTTCCATATCTAGTCGATTTACTTCACGTCCTGCATCTTTTTCAATCCGAGCCAAACCAACCTCAGGCTCAATGTCTAGATAAATTGTTAAACTAGGCATACAGTCCTCTGTTGCGAAACGATTTATTTCAAATACCTTATCCATACCCAATCCTCTTGCATAGCCTTGGTATGCTAAAGAGCTATCTATAAAACGATCACATAACACGAGGTAGTTCTCATTAAGTGCTGGCATAACTTTTTCTACTAAATGTTGTCTGCGCGCAGCAGCATAAAGAAGCGCTTCTGTACGTGCTTCCATCATCGTATATTCTTGTTTATGTAAAATCGTCCTAATGTCCTCAGAAATTGCAATACCGCCTGGTTCCCTTGTCGCCATTACCTTTTGTGCTTTTTTTTCAAAATATGGTAATAAGCTTTTAATTAACGTTGTTTTACCTGAACCTTCTGGACCCTCAATTGTTACAAATAATCCCTTCATCCTAAAACCTACTTTCTATATCATACACTTTCATATATTTCGTATTACCTTGAAAACGAGCTCCCGCTCTCTCTAAATACATAATTTGCTCTTTATGCTCTGAAGTAATTCTCTCTCCATACATAATCAATGGAATTCCAGGTGGATACGGAATCACCATTTCCGCCGCTATCATTCCAACAGCCTCTTCTATAGATACTATCTTTGTTTCATATCCGTCTAGTTGTTTATACGTATACGGTAAAAGAGAGAATTCACCTTTATAAGTATAACGAATAGATTCCCTCTTGTCTTTCACCTCATAATGTTGCAATGCTACTCGGATCATCTCTATAACCTTCATATATCCCTCATTTACTTGTAAGGGTAAAATAAATAGGACATTGTACGGATCAGCCATCTCTGTATATATACCGACCTTTTCAAATACAGACTGTAATTCGTACCCTGATAACTGACAACGAGTTTGTACGGTGACCTTTAACTCATCTTGCAACGGATATTCTAAAATGGCGATTTGGGGAATAGAACGTAATTGTTCCTTAAATCTTCGTAAAAACTCAACAATTTCACTGTGACCTTCTTCTTTTATACGCGCCATTGTAAAGCGTGCTATATCCAAGGAAGCCATAATTGGATACGATGGACTACTAGATTGTAGCATACTTAAATAAGTAGTAACCTTCTCTTCGTCTACTAAGTGACTATTTATATGTAAATAGGAACCCATTGTCATTGCGGGTAATGTTTTATGTGCAGAATGAACTACAATATCTGCACCATATGTTAATGCTGACTTTGGGAATGGTTCTCCCAAGCACAGATGTGCCCCATGTGCCTCATCTACCAAAACAGGGATTTTATGTGCATGTGCAAAAGCGATGCTTGCCTCTAGATCCATACCCATACCATAATAATTAGGATGCGTTAAAATGAGTGCTTTCGCATTTGGATACTTTTCAATTGCTTTCTTAATAATTTCGTTACGAACTCCCACCGGTACGTTATAAGCTTCATCAATCCATGGATCTAAAAAAATGGGATTTGCTCCCGCAAGTTTTAAAGCATTAATAATTGATTTATGGCAATTTCTTTGTACAAGAACAATATCATGTTCCCCACAACAAGACAAAATCATTGCTAAGTTCCCGACTGTTGAACCATTAATTAAAAAATAGCTCCTCTTTGTATTATAAACTTCAGCCAATAATTGTTGTGCCTCATCTATACATTCAAACGGACTATGCAAATCATCTAGTCCTGCTAACTCAGTTACATCAATAGATAGAATATCTTTAAACTCTCTTATTGCCTCCTGAGGGAAGTTTAAACCATTCTTATGACCTGGAACATGAAAGGATAACGGCCCTCTTTCTTTAAACTCTATTAACGCCTCATATAAAGGCATACGATTTTGATTCATCTACATCTCTTCCTTATTATTCATTCTCTATCTATTATACAGAACAAAAAAAATAATAGGCATATGCCTATTTAAAAATATGATACTTCTAATTTTCGAAGCTGCTTTAAATAATGTATATATTTCGGATCATCTGTCTCTGTATTCACCATATCCTTTTCACATTCATAGCATATTAAATTATTATAAACATATATACCTTCTTTTCTTTTTGTCTCACAAACAATACAAACTTCACTTTGTAATTTCATAGCCTTCCCTCCCTATTTTAGTGAACCTATTTTATACTTCTAATCCTTAACAATTTACAGAAAAATATACACCCATCTCTTATATAATATGATTAACTCTTGGGCAACGTGTTTGTATCACCCTTACTTCTTTCCCGTTCTTTTTAACAATACAAAAAAACACAAGTCAAATGACTTGTGTTTTTAGTTGCTTGGCGACGTCCTACTCTCACAGGGACAAGGTCCCAACTACCATCGGCGCTAGAGAGCTTAACTTCCGTGTTCGGTATGGGAACGGGTGTGACCTCTCTGCCATCATCACCAAACTATGAAGGCATATTCCTTCAAAACTAGATAACATTTGCTACATATTATATGGTTAAGTCCTCGATCTATTAGTATTCGTCAGCTCCACATGTCACCATGCTTCCACCTCGAACCTATCAACCTGATCATCTTTCAGGGATCTTACTAGCTTACGCTATGGGAAATCTCATCTTGAGGGGGGCTTCATGCTTAGATGCTTTCAGCACTTATCCCTTCCGCACATAGCTACCCAGCTATGCCCTTGGCAGAACAACTGGTACACCAGCGGTGCGTCCATCCCGGTCCTCTCGTACTAAGGACAGCTCCTCTCAAATTTCCTACGCCCACGACGGATAGGGACCGAACTGTCTCACGACGTTCTGAACCCAGCTCGCGTACCGCTTTAATGGGCGAACAGCCCAACCCTTGGGACCGACTACAGCCCCAGGATGCGATGAGCCGACATCGAGGTGCCAAACCTCCCCGTCGATGTGGACTCTTGGGGGAGATAAGCCTGTTATCCCCGGGGTAGCTTTTATCCGTTGAGCGATGGCCCTTCCATGCGGAACCACCGGATCACTAAGCCCGACTTTCGTCCCTGCTCGACTTGTAGGTCTCGCAGTCAAGCTCCCTTATGCCTTTGCACTCTACGAATGATTTCCAACCATTCTGAGGGAACCTTTGGGCGCCTCCGTTACACTTTAGGAGGCGACCGCCCCAGTCAAACTGCCCACCTGACACTGTCTCCCGGGTCGATAAGACCCGTAGGTTAGAATTTCAATACAGTCAGGGCGGTATCCCACCAGCGCCTCCACCGAAGCTAGCGCTCCGGTTTCAATGGCTCCCGCCTATCCTGTACAAACTGTACCAAAATTCAATATCAGGCTACAGTAAAGCTCCACGGGGTCTTTCCGTCCTGTCGCGGGTAACCTGCATCTTCACAGGTACTATAATTTCACCGAGTCTCTGGTTGAGACAGTGCCCAAATCGTTACACCTTTCGTGCGGGTCGGAACTTACCCGACAAGGAATTTCGCTACCTTAGGACCGTTATAGTTACGGCC
>NZ_CP049978.1:12500-27500 GCF_001816185.2 Bacillus sp. RZ2MS9 | reverse complement strand
AATCGCACCACGTAACACATGATATACACCTTGATACTCTTTCATTTTTTCCATCGCGATTACATCTTTCGGTTCTTGTACGACACAAACAACTGATTGATCTCGATGTGAATCATTACAAATATAACAAGGATCACGATCAGTAATATGTCCGCATACAGAACAGTACGCTAAATCTCGCTTCGCATTTACAAGTGCTTTCGCGAAACCTAACACATCATCTTCTTTCATATCTAATACGAAAAATGCCAATCGAACCGCCGTTTTCGGTCCGATACCTGGCAACTTCATAAAACTATCGATTAGTTTTGATATTGGTTCTGGATAATGCATGTATCAATATCCTCCTAGAACATTCCACCTGGTAAGTTTAAACCTTTTGTAAATTTACCCATTGTAGAGTTTGAAAGCTCATCAGCCTTTTTAAGTGCATCATTTGTTGCAGCTAATACTAAGTCTTGTAGCATTTCGATATCTTCTGGATCTACAACTTCTTCTTTAATCTTCACTTCAAGAATTTGCTTGTGACCATTTGCGATAACTGTAATCATTCCGCCGCCAGCTGTACCTTCAACTGTTTTTTCACCAAGCTCTTCTTGTGCTTTCGCCATGTCCTTTTGCATCTTTTGCATTTGTTTCATCATGTTATTCATATTTCCCATTCCGCCACGCATCATAATTAATTCCTCCTAATTATTATTACTCTTTTATTTCAATGAGTTCTTGCCCTACTAATTTCACTGCCTCTTCTATAAGAGGATCTTCCTTTTTCTCTGGGCTTTCTTCAGACTCTCCACCTTCACGTTGTAAAAAGTCTTCACGGATTTTACCCCATTCACTTTTTGGAATGGCAATCATATTTAACCTTTTACTTAGCAATTCAAATAAAGCTTGTTCTACTGTATCCATAGCTTCTCGATTTTCGCTCGCCATCTTACAGTGAATCTCATATTGAAATGCTAAAACGTAAGTGTCATCTGAAGCTGCCACTGGTTCGCTATTTTCTAGTAAAACAGCAAACGCTACTTTGTTATATGATTTGAGTCTTCCTAACAACTCACCCCATACAGCTTTTAATTGTTCTAAATCTTGACGCTTCGCTTGTTTTAATACTTCATTTACACGTCCGACAGGAATCTTCATACTTCCTGTTCTTACCGGCTTTGGTGTTGCACGTGTCTCTCTTACTTCCTGTTGTACACCAGCTGGCACACCGTTCTTTTTAACTTGCTCTAACTCTTTCTCCAGTTGCTGCATCCTGTTCATAATTGCTTGCAAACGATCTGTACCATTTGCTTGCATCATAAACTGTTGACACAATTGCACCATAACAACTTCTAAGAAAATACGCGGATGATTTGTCCACTTCATTTCCTGTTGTCCCTTACTAAGGGTATGAATAATCTCATAGATCACTTCCGGTTGCATTTCTTCACTCAACTTACGGAATTGATCATCTACAATTACTCGTTCCAACATATGTTCTAGTTGCGGTGAAGTTTGATATAAAAGCATATCACGATAATAGTAAATGAAATCCTCCATAAAACGAACTGGATCCTTCCCTTTACTCATCATTTCATCTATGATTTGCAATGCTCTTGATACATCATTTTCACGTATGCATTCTACTAAATTGCCTAAGTATTGCTGAGAAACAGATCCTGTTACGGCCAATACATCTTCTGTCGTAACGGTCTCATCACTATAAGATATAGCCTGATCAATAAGACTAAGTGCGTCACGCATACCACCTTCAGCAGCACGCGCAACAATTTGTAATGCCTCATCTTCCACTTGCGTACCTTCATTTGTCACGACCGTTGATAATCTCTCAACAATATCATTCACTGATATTTTTCGGAATTCAAAACGCTGACAACGTGAAATAATTGTAGGCGGGATCTTATGAGGTTCTGTTGTCGCCAAAATAAAGATAACATGTCCTGGCGGCTCTTCTAAGGTTTTTAAAAGCGCATTGAATGCACCCATAGAAAGCATGTGAACTTCATCAATAATGTATACTTTATATTCTACAGCACTTGGAGCATATTTTACTTTATCTCTAATATCTCGAATTTCATCTACACCGTTATTTGAAGCCGCATCAATTTCTAATACATCTGAAATGGATCCTTGTGTAATTCCTAAACAAGAAGGACATTCATTACAAGGTTCAGCTACCGGAGCATGTTCACAGTTAATTGCTTTTGCAAATACTTTTGCAATTGTCGTTTTTCCTGTTCCCCTCGGGCCAGAAAATAAATAAGCATGTGAAACTTTCTCTTGAAGAAGGGCATTTTGCAACGTTTTTGTCACGTGCTTTTGACCGACTACATCTTCGAACTTTTGCGGTCTCCATGTTCGGTATAACGCTTGGTATGACACGAAAATACGGCCTCCCTCAAAGGTTATTATCTCATTTATTATAACCCATTCTGTTTATAGATTCCAAAAGTTATTTTCTATACAAAAAACTCACCTTTGTATTAAGGTGAGTTTTGTATACATATATAACTGCCGTGCACCCTCCGTCGATTACGTACCATAAGCGTTACTCAAGCAGTTAGCTCGGTTCAGGCACTCCTGCGGCACACGAGAAGACCCGCTTATTGCTGCTTCCTTCCGGACCTGACAAGGTTCACGGGGTCCCGTTGCGCAGGACCCAAACGTCAACACCACTTACTTAAGGCAGACCTTACAGCAACATAACCTCGAGAGGGGATTCGGCCTCGCTAGAGCGGATTGCGAGTATAGGGCACCGCTACCTCCCCGCTTAGCACGGCAAAGTTAAAACCAATATTCGGTTGCCTTCATTAAAGGCATTATCAGTATAACTTGTTTCTTTATAAAATGCAAATACGTTAGTTCTCAGTATTCTTCTCTAATTTTTTTATTGCTTTTCTTTTTTTACGAAGCTCTCTAAAAAAGCTTGTTAACAACGTACCGCATTCTTCCTCTAGTACACCAGATACTACTTCACATTGATGATTGAAGCGTTCATCCGTTAAAAGATTCATCAATGTCCCTGCACATCCGCCCTTCGGATCACTTGCACCATATACAACTCGCTTCACTCGTGATAAAACAATTCCACCTGCACACATTGGACAAGGTTCTAATGTTACATACAATGTTGCATCTTCTAAACGCCATGTCCCTAATTTTTTACACGCCTCATCTATCGCTAGCAACTCAGCATGAGCTATTGATCTCTGCTCAGTTTCCCTTAAATTATGGGCAACACTAATTACCTCACCATCTAACACTATAACTGCTCCAATTGGTACTTCCTGTATTTCCTCTGCCTTTTTAGCTTCTTCTATCGCTAATTGCATAAAATAAATATCTTGATCTTGTTCCATAACATAGTCCTTTCATTACAAATAAAGTACACTTATTTCCATTTACTACACAGGGGATAACTTTTACAAATTCAATCCACCCTAAAAGAAAAAAGAGAGGGGATTACATATGAAAAATACCGCCTTGCTCATTATCGATATGATTAATGACTTTCAATTTTCCCACGGACCCATTCTAGCTAAAAAATGTGAAATTATAACAAACCCTATTTTACAATTAAAGAAAAAAATGAAATCCTTCGGCTGTCCTATAATTTACGTTAATGACCATTATCAACTGTGGAGATCTGATATCGACCAACTTATTACTCATTGTACAAATGAATATAGCGAAAACATAATCCATAAGATTGCTCCAAGTTCTGATGATTACATTTTTATTAAACCACATTATTCCGCTTTTTATGAAACACCTTTAAATTCATTACTAGGTTATTTAAAAATAGAAAATCTAATACTAACAGGGATTGCCGGAAATATATGTATCCTATTTACAGCTAATGATGCTCATATGAGAAATTATACATTGTATGTACCAGAGGATTGTATCGCCTCTAACAACGACCAAGATAATATACATGCTTTAAAAATAATGGAAACTACATTGAAAGCAACTATAACATCATCAACCAAAATAAAATTTAATTAATACATATATCTATTTTCTAACTTTTTATATCAAATTAACCCGCTCGCTTCCCTCTTGTGCTACAATAATTCTGTTTTGTGTTTTTAGTAGTCACGGTAAATCACTGATTGAAAGGAGGAAACAGCGTGACCGGAGTACCATTTATCACGGTTGAAGGACCAATTGGTGTTGGAAAAACTTCACTTGCGAAGGAAATTTCAACTCACATGCAACTCCACTTACTAAAAGAGATTGTTGATGAAAATCCCTTTTTAGGAAAGTTCTATGAAGACATCGACGAATGGAGTTTTCAAACAGAGATGTTCTTTCTTTGTAATAGATACAAACAATTAGAAGACATTAACATAAAGTATTTGAATCAAAGGAAACCAGTAGTAGCGGATTACCATATCTTTAAAAATTTAATTTTTGCATCCCGCACATTAAAAGACTCCCAATATGACAAATACATGCAAATTTATCGTATCCTTACACAAGATATGCCTGTGCCAAATGTCATTGTTTATTTAACAGCTAGCCTAGAAACATTGCAAAAACGAATCGCCATGCGCGGAAGAGAATTTGAAAAAAACATGGATCCAAATTACTTACTACAGCTCACAAAAGATTATGAAACAGCAATGGATGCTTTTAAAAAAGATCATCCGGAAATACCAGTATTGAAATTTAATGGAGACGATATGGATTTTGTAAAAAATCCTGATGATTTAAACGTCATCCTATCTGCCCTTCAAAATACTCTCTTAAAGGAGTCGAAATAATAATGAATTTAAGGCAAAAATATGATATACCCAATGACGCAGTAATCACTATCGCCGGAACGGTAGGTGTGGGTAAATCAACTATGACAACTGCATTAGCTAATGCTTTAGGTTATCGCACATCATTTGAAAAAGTAGATTCCAATCCATATTTGGACAAGTTCTATGCGGACTTCACTCGTTGGAGCTTCCACCTACAAGTGTACTTTTTAGCAGAACGATTTAAGGAACAAAAAAGAATTTTTGAATATGGTGGCGGTTTTGTTCAAGATCGTTCCATTTACGAAGACACTGGAATTTTCGCAAAGATGCATCATGAAAAAGGAACAATGACGGAAACTGATTATGAAACATACAAAGGTTTATTTGACGCTATGGTCATGACTCCTTACTTCCCTCATCCAGACTTATTAATTTACTTAGAAGGTTCTTTCGATGATATTGTCGATCGTATTCAAGAACGCGGGCGCCCAATGGAACAGCAAACACCAATTGAGTACTGGAAAGAAATGCATGGACGTTATGAAAACTGGATTAACAACTTTAATTCATGCCCTGTATTACGCTTAAATATTAATGAGTACGATATTTTAAAAGATGGTGATTCAATCGAACCAATCATTAAAAAAATTGGCCATTTTTTAAAACAAACACGTAAACTTGTAAAATAAAAAACCCGTGCATATGCACGGGTTTTCCTATTAAATTACTTCTTCTTTGTTGGAGCAATAATTTCACTCTCAGGTTTTCCTGCGTTAATGCGCTGACGAACAGTACTTGTACTAATATCGTATGCTTCAGCAATCTCTTTAACAGTCATTTCTTTCCCGTTAATTACTGCCGTTAATACTTTACCTGTACGTTTTGGAGCCGCCGCTTTCTTTACAGCTGCTTTTTTAACTTGTTTTGGCGCCTCTACTTTACTCGTAGCTTGTTTTACATCACAAGTACAACCACAAAGTTTACGGAATGTATCATCACTAATAATGCGTGATACGTTTGCACCACTGTTTAAAATTCTATTGTTCTTACAGACAGGACATTGTACATAATATAAAGTTTTTCCATCTAAAGGAAACGTTTGTATAATAAGATCCATGTTGACTCCTTTCATATCTATGAAGATAATCATCGGAATATGAGTGTGTAATAAGGACAAAATTACCTTACACCATACTTTATGATTGGTTTTAAAATAAAAACTCGTTACGTGTTGGTAACGAGTTCTCCAATCTCCACTTATATGCGCTGTTGTCAATTATATCTGGAGGAGGTAGAGGGATTCGAACCCCCGCGCGACTCTCGCCGCCTGTCGGTTTTCAAGACCGATCCCTTCAGCCAGACTTGGGTATACCTCCATATTGACATCAAATATAATATCAAAAGAAAAACAGTTAGTCAACCCTACTAAAATAAATTATGAGGAAAGGAAAATTTTACTTTTCCCTTCCTACATTACAGTACTGACAACGCTCATAATTACCAATCACTCATACCGATGAATGTTTAAATTTACTTAATAACTGTTTTTCCTCCCATATAAGGGCGAAGAACTTCTGGAATTATAATTGTACCATCTTCTTGTTGGTAGTTCTCTAAAATAGCTGCAACCGTACGTCCGATTGCAAGACCAGATCCATTTAATGTATGAACATGTTCTGGTTTTCCATTTGGCTCACGGCGGAAACGGATATTTGCACGTCTCGCTTGGAAAGCTTCAAAATTACTACAAGAAGAAATTTCACGATATGTGCCATAGCTTGGAATCCATACTTCAATATCGTATTTCTTCGCTGCTGTAAATCCTAAATCGCCTGTGCA
Source organism: Bacillus sp. RZ2MS9 (assembly GCF_001816185.2). Classification (NCBI taxonomy): domain Bacteria; kingdom Bacillati; phylum Bacillota; class Bacilli; order Caryophanales; family Bacillaceae; genus Bacillus; species Bacillus sp. RZ2MS9. The sequence goes on along the minus strand of NZ_CP049978.1, from coordinate 20,904 downwards.
CATGCTCATAACGCGATATGGCAACTCTAATAATTGTAACACGCGTTCTGCATCATTTGTTAATTTTTCTAATTCTTCATAAGAATCTTCTGGTTTTACGAACTTCACAAGCTCTACTTTATTGAACTGATGCTGGCGAATTAAACCACGTGTATCACGACCAGCTGAACCCGCTTCAGAACGGAAGCAAGAGCTAAATGCAGCATATCTTATAGGCAATTGCTCTTTATTTAAAATCTCATCACGATGCATATTCGTTACAGGTACTTCAGCTGTTGGAATTAAGAAGTAATCTTCACTTTCAATACGGAATGCATCTTCTTCAAACTTTGGAAGTTGTCCTGTTCCCGTCATACTTGCACGGTTTACCATATATGGAGGTAATACTTCTTCATATCCATGCTCATCAGTATGAAGATCAAGCATAAAGCTAATTAAAGCACGCTCTAATCTTGCACCAGCACCTTTGTAAAATACGAAGCGGCTTCCTGTTACTTTCCCAGCGCGTTCAAAATCTAAAATTCCTAAATCAGTAGCAAGATCCCAATGTGGTTTTGGCTCAAAAGTAAATTCTTTCACTTCTCCCCAAGTACGTGCTACTACATTATCATCCTCTGTTTCACCAACTGGAGCAGATTCATGAGGGATATTTGGAATAGATAACATTAATCTTTCTAAGTCTTCTTCAACTGTACGAAGTTCGTTATCAAGATCCTTTACTTTTTCTCCAACCTCACGCATTTCTAAAATTAGAGCCTCTGCATCTTTCTTTTCGCGCTTTAATACAGAAATTTGTTGAGATACTTCGTTACGTTTACTTTTTAATTCTTCTGTCTGAACAAGTAGCTCTCTTCTTCTCGTATCAAGTTCTTCAAAACGGCCGAAATCAGTTAAATCTTCGCCTCTATGCTGTAATTTCGCTTTTACTTCTTCAAAGTTTGTACGTAAAAATTTAATATCAAGCATTATATACTCCTCCTTTTATTTTATAAAACACAAAAAACTCCCGTCCCTATATAAAGGGACGGGAGTTAACCCGCGTTGCCACCCTAGTTGAAAGCATTACCGCTTTCCTCTCAAGTAGAAATAACGGCTCTTCACCGGGAATGCTTACTAATCCAAAAGATATTCCACATTCCATTCCAGGATGGATTCACAAACTGTTTCTATCGATTTCCACCAACCATCGACTCTCTATAAGAAACGACATTTGTTACTATTTCCTATCAACACGCTTATTTTATAAAATTGTTACCATCAATTTACTATAATCTTATACAAGTTGCAAGTTACTTATACAACTTTTTTCATTTTTGCTTCTTTTACCATTTCAACAAAGTATGCTGTCACACGATGATCATCTGTTAATTCCGGATGGAATGAAGCAGCTAAAAACTGATCTTGTCTTACCGCTACCATTCGGTCACCATGCTTAGAAAGCACTTCAACATTATCAGCTACTTCTACAACATACGGCGCACGGATAAATACACCAATGAAGTCTTCACCCACGCCTTCAATTGAAAGCGCAGCTTCAAAACTATCCTTTTGGCGTCCGAACGCATTGCGCTCAACTGTAATATCCATAGCACCAATATGTGCTTCTTCATAGCCAATAAGTGTTTTGGCAAGAAGAATCATCCCTGCACATGTACCAAACATTGGTTTACCAGACTTTGCAAATGTACGAAGTGGTTCCATGAAAGCATACTTATCAATAAGACGGCGCATTGTTGTACTTTCACCGCCTGGTAAAATAAGACCATCAATCTCTTCAAGTTGCTCTATACGCTTTACAACAACAGCTTCTGCACCACTTGCTTCAACTGATTTTACATGCTCACGAACTGCACCTTGAAGACCTAGTACACCGATTTTCACCATTTTAAAGTTCTCCTTTAATTACCATCCACGCTCTTGCATGCGTTGTTCTGGTAATAACGTTGAAATTTCGACACCCTTCATTGCATTACCTAATCCTTTAGAAAGGCTTGCAATTAGTTCGTAATCTTCATAATGAGTCGTTGCTTCAACGATTGCACGTGCAAATTTCTCTGGGTTTTCTGATTTGAAGATACCAGATCCAACAAATACCCCATCAGCACCAAGTTGCATCATTAATGCTGCATCTGCTGGTGTTGCTACACCACCTGCCGCAAAGTTTACAACTGGTAAGCGACCAAGACGTTTAATTTCAAGTAATACTTCGTAAGGAGCGCCAGTATTTTTTGCATATGTCATTAACTCATCTTCACGTAGACTCGCAACTTGACGGATTTCTGCATTGACTTGGCGCATATGACGCACTGCCTCTACAATGTTTCCTGTTCCTGGTTCACCTTTTGTACGAAGCATAGATGCACCTTCTGCAATACGACGTGCAGCTTCTCCGATATCACGGCAACCACATACAAATGGAACTGTGTAATCACGTTTATTTAAATGGTATACTTCATCAGCAGGAGTTAATACTTCACTCTCATCGATATAGTCTACCCCTAATGATTCTAATACACGTGCTTCTACAAGGTGACCGATACGGCATTTTGCCATAACCGGAATTGACACCGCACCCATAACTTCTTCAACAATTGTTGGGTCTGCCATACGAGAAACGCCACCTGCTGCACGAATATCTGCTGGTACACGCTCTAATGCCATAACGGCAACTGCGCCTGCCTCTTCTGCAATTTTTGCTTGTTCAGCGTTAACTACGTCCATAATAACGCCGCCTTTTTGCATTTCTGCCATTCCACGTTTTACACGTTCTGTCCCTGTTACATTTGTCATGTACAAAAACCCCCCTAGGTGAATTGCTTTCCCCCGTTAAAGGCGAAAATTAAGAATACTCTTACATTCTACCACTAACTATCAGATGCTTGTCTACTACTTTTTCATAAAGTCGGTATGAAAAATAGGAATAAAAAAAAGCTCCTATCATGAGGAGCTTTTAAAACCAACCTTTTACTGTATCAACAGCGCTATTCCACATGCCACTAAAGAATGAACCAATTCCGCGCATAGCACGAGTAAACCAGTTTGCTTCTTCTACTTCAGATGTTGTTACAAGATCCACTTGCAGTGACTTACCAGTTAAAAATCCAGGGTCGTTTGTATCTTTTGGCGTAATTACCATTTGACCAAGCGCAGCTCCCTTTTTAATAGGTGCTTCTTGTCCCTTACTTGATTCTTTTAATTCCGTTTTATAAACATCTTTACTTCCTTTTGGCACTGGAAGTGAAATTGCTTGTTTCGTTTGAACTGCTACATCTTTATCTTTCGCATTTTCTACTCGTACTGTTTCTTGTCCTTTTACTGAAGAACCTTTTTTATACATTTGTTTTACTTCAAAGTTAGCAAATCCATAATCATATAGCTTCTTTGTTTCATCAAAACGTGCTGTATGAGAACTTGTTTTAATAACTACAGAAATAAAACGCATTCCGTTTCTTTCAACCGTACCAGTGAAGCAATCTCCTGCTTCTGGAGTTGAGCCTGTTTTTAGGCCGTCTACGCCATCATATTCTTTAACTAAGCCCTTTAACATCCAGTTCCAGTTCGACATTGCAAACTTCTCTTTTTCTGGACGGAATTCTTTTTTAGGGATTTTTGCTGTATCTAACACTTTTGGATAATCTTTAATTAAATGTTGTGCTAAAGTTGCAACATCCTTTGCAGACATTTTATTTTCTTCATCCGCTGTTGTTCCTTCAGGATGCATTCCCTTTAAATCTTTATTCGTTAAACCTGTAGAATTGACAAATTTATAATTTTTCAACCCTAGTTCTTTCGATTTATCATTCATCATTTTTACGAAGTCTACTTCTTTACCTGCAATTGCTTCTGCTAATGCAATTGTTGCACCATTTGCAGAAAAGATTGCCATTGCCTCGTATAACTCTTTTACTGTATAAGAGCCACCATTTTCTAATGCAACATTTGATAATGAAGCATCTTGTGAAACCTTATATGCATATTCAGAAACCTTAATTTTCTGGTCCCACTTAAGTTTTCCTTTATCCACTGCTTCGTGAACTAAATATTCACTCATCATCTTTGTCATACTAGCAATGGATAATAATTCATCTGCATTCTTTTGATATAAAATTTTCCCAGAATTCGCTTCTACTAAAATTGCCGCACCTGCTTCAATGTTTAAAGCGGCTCCTGTTTCAGCTGATGCATTGCTATATGGCATAAAAATGCTACAAGCTAGTGTAAGCACTGTTACCAAAGCAATGAATCTTTTGCAAAACATACCTTTCACTTTTGCTACCCCCAATATCTATGTACTCACATAACCGTTATTCTAACATAATCAAAAAAAAATAGACAGAGATATCAAATCTCTGTCTATTTGTATATAAGACATTATAATGAGTAGTTTGGAGCCTCTTTTGTAATTTGTACGTGATGAGGATGACTTTCACGTAAGCCAGCACCTGACATACGAATGAATTGTGCGTTTTCGCGTAAGAATTCTAAATCCTGTGCTCCGCAATATCCCATACCTGCACGTAAGCCACCAACTAATTGGTGAACTGTATCTGCTAAAGGTCCTTTATATGGTACTCGTCCTTCAATACCTTCTGGGACAAGTTTTTTATTGCCTTCTTGGAAGTAACGATCTTTACTTCCTTTTTCCATCGCACCGACAGAACCCATACCACGATACACTTTAAATTGACGACCTTGGTAAATTTCAGTTTCTCCAGGGCTTTCTGCAACACCTGCAAACATGCTACCTAGCATAACAACATGTGCTCCTGCCGCTAAAGCTTTCACCATATCACCAGAGTACTTAATACCGCCATCAGCAATAACTGGAATGCCGTGTTTACGAGCTTCTGTTGCACAATCATAAACCGCAGTTAATTGTGGTACACCAACACCGGCTACAACGCGTGTTGTACAAATAGAACCTGGTCCAATACCAACTTTAACTACGTTTGCACCAGCTTCAATTAGTGCTTTCGTTGCTTCAGCAGTAGCAACATTTCCAGCGATAATATTTAGTGATGGATATTTAGCACGAACTTCTTTTACCTTATCAATAACACCTTTAGAATGCCCATGTGCTGTATCAAGTACAATTGCATCTACACTAGCTTTTACCAATGCATCGATGCGAAGCATAGCATCCGCTGTTACACCAACTGCTGCTCCAACTAATAAGCGTCCTTGCTTATCTTTAGCAGAGTTTGGGAATTCAATTACTTTTTCAATATCTTTTATTGTAATAAGCCCTTGTAATACACCGTTATTATCAACAAGAGGGAGTTTTTCAATTTTATACTTTTGTAGGATCTTTTCAGCTTCTTCCAGTGTAGTACCAACTGGAGCTGTAATTAATTGTTCTTTTGTCATTACGTCAGAAATTTTGATTGAGTAGTCTTGGATGAAGCGCATATCACGGTTTGTAATAATACCAACTAATTTTCGCTCATCTAAATTATTTACAACCGGTACACCTGAGATACGATATTTTCCCATAAGATGTTCTGCATCATATACTTGATGTTCTGGAGTTAAGAAGAAAGGGTCTGAAATAACGCCGCTTTCAGAGCGCTTTACTTTATCAACTTGCTCTGCTTGTTGCTCAATAGACATATTCTTATGAATAATTCCTAAACCACCCTGGCGAGCCATTGCAATAGCCATGTCAGCTTCTGTTACTGTATCCATTCCTGCACTAATTAACGGGATGTTTAGCTGTAAGCTTTCAGATAAAACTGTTTTAACACTTACTTCTCTTGGTAATATATCTGACCTAGCTGGTACAAGTAATACATCATCAAAAGTCAAACCTTCTTTAACAAATTTAGATTCCCACATAATTGTTCCCCCTATGATACCAGAAATTATTATTAGTAGCTTATCAATTGGTTAAAATACTGTCAAGGACGTATATATATGTTAGAATTTTTAGACAATAAAAGGAGCGTAATATATGCATCAAACATCTTGTACTTGGCAGCAGTTAAGTTTCTTTTTTTCATCTCAAAACGTACAACGTTATCTTGCCCGTTGTTACGAAAAATCCTCTATTCAGGATGCCGAAAAAAAAAGTTTTGAAAATTGTTATCCCTTTATTTATTACTTAGAACACGGAAAAAATTATTATGAATTATATAAGACAGCTCCATTTTCCATTCAACCAATGTTGTTATTTTATGGAATTAGTCAACTTTTTAAAGCATGCCTACTAACTATTGACCCTAACTATCCTGAATCCACTACTGTTTTAGCTCATGGCGTTACAACTCGCAAACGAAAAAAACAAGGGTATCAATTTTTAGAAGATGAGGTGAAGGTACAAAAAAACGGATTATTTACTCATGTTGCAGAACAACTGTTTCACATGAAACACTTAGAAGCAGAAAAATTTAACATGTTAGAATTAATGGGAAATATTCCAGAATTACAAAATTTATTTCGTTATAGTCAAAAAGGATCAACTTTATATAAAATCGATTCAACAATTAAAAATGAGCTCTCCTTTTCAGTCAACCTACTAGATCGATTACATATGACTAAAGAGAGGTTTTCTCGTTACATTGAAACATCTTGTAAGCATTTATCAATACAGCACGTACCTGAGAAGACTAATCAATCAAATTTACTTTTTACAGCGCCCATTCAATCATGGAATCCTATGTATAGTACTCCTTTATACTATGAACATCTTACTAATACTTATTATTTGCCACTTACGACTGATCCTAGAAATCCTAAGCCAATATTACCTGAACTCCTCATTCATTATTTATTGCTCTATAATTTAAGCATGATTTCTAGGTATGAAACAGATTGGTGGTATGACTTACTTGGCAGTTATAGTTCTGAAGATTATCCATTTATTTATCAATTTCTAAGTATTTCTGCTCAAAAAATCCCTTACTATATTTCAAATTTTTTATTAATGGAACCAAATCTATTTCATGGGAAATAAAAAAACACAAGTCAAATGACTTGTGTTTTTAGTTGCTTGGCGACGTCCTACTCTCACAGGGACAAGGTCCCAACTACCATCGGCGCTAGAGAGCTTAACTTCCGTGTTCGGTATGGGAACGGGTGTGACCTCTCTGCCATCATCACCAAACTATGAAGGCATATTCCTTCAAAACTAGATAACATTTGCTACATATTATATGGTTAAGTCCTCGATCTATTAGTATTCGTCAGCTCCACATGTCACCATGCTTCCACCTCGAACCTATCAACCTGATCATCTTTCAGGGATCTTACTAGCTTACGCTATGGGAAATCTCATCTTGAGGGGGGCTTCATGCTTAGATGCTTTCAGCACTTATCCCTTCCGCACATAGCTACCCAGCTATGCCCTTGGCAGAACAACTGGTACACCAGCGGTGCGTCCATCCCGGTCCTCTCGTACTAAGGACAGCTCCTCTCAAATTTCCTACGCCCACGACGGATAGGGACCGAACTGTCTCACGACGTTCTGAACCCAGCTCGCGTACCGCTTTAATGGGCGAACAGCCCAACCCTTGGGACCGACTACAGCCCCAGGATGCGATGAGCCGACATCGAGGTGCCAAACCTCCCCGTCGATGTGGACTCTTGGGGGAGATAAGCCTGTTATCCCCGGGGTAGCTTTTATCCGTTGAGCGATGGCCCTTCCATGCGGAACCACCGGATCACTAAGCCCGACTTTCGTCCCTGCTCGACTTGTAGGTCTCGCAGTCAAGCTCCCTTATGCCTTTGCACTCTACGAATGATTTCCAACCATTCTGAGGGAACCTTTGGGCGCCTCCGTTACACTTTAGGAGGCGACCGCCCCAGTCAAACTGCCCACCTGACACTGTCTCCCGGGTCGATAAGACCCGTAGGTTAGAATTTCAATACAGTCAGGGCGGTATCCCACCAGCGCCTCCACCGAAGCTAGCGCTCCGGTTTCAATGGCTCCCGCCTATCCTGTACAAACTGTACCAAAATTCAATATCAGGCTACAGTAAAGCTCCACGGGGTCTTTCCGTCCTGTCGCGGGTAACCTGCATCTTCACAGGTACTATAATTTCACCGAGTCTCTGGTTGAGACAGTGCCCAAATCGTTACACCTTTCGTGCGGGTCGGAACTTACCCGACAAGGAATTTCGCTACCTTAGGACCGTTATAGTTACGGCCGCCGTTTACTGGGGCTTCAGTTCAGAGCTTCGCTTACGCTAACCCCTCTCCTTAACCTTCCAGCACCGGGCAGGTGTCACCCCCTATACTTCGCCTTACGGCTTCGCAGAGAGCTGTGTTTTTGCTAAACAGTCGCTTGGGCCTATTCACTGCGGCTTTCCGTTAAGAAAGCACCCCTTCTCCCGAAGTTACGGGGTCATTTTGCCGAGTTCCTTAACCAGAGTTCTCTCGCACACCTTAGGATTCTCTCCTCGCCTAC
>NZ_CP049978.1:0-7500 GCF_001816185.2 Bacillus sp. RZ2MS9 | reverse complement strand
TCCAGTTAAGCGTTGCAGACGCATATCTAAAATCGCTTGCGCTTGTTTCTCACTTAAACCAAAACGTTCCATTAAGCCTTGCTTGGCAATATCTGCCGTTTTTGAACTACGAATTAACGTAATAACTTCATCAAGATGATCTAAAGCAATTCGTAATCCTTCTAAAATATGAGCACGTGCTTCTGCTTTTTCTAATTCATAAGCAGTACGTCTACGAATTACTACCTTCTGATGCTCTAAATAATGATATAGATTTTGTTTTAAATTTAGTACTTGTGGCTCCCCATTTACAAGAGACAACATATTAATACCGAAACTTGTTTGAAGCGCTGTATGTTTATATAGATTGTTTAATAGTACGTTTGCATTAGCATCACGACGTACTTCCATGACAATACGCATACCATTACGATCTGATTCATCACGTAAATCTGTAATACCTTCAATTTTCTTATCGCGAACTAATTCTGCGATTTTTTCAATTAATCGTGCCTTATTAACTTGATAAGGTAGTTCAGTTACGATAATAGATTGTTTACCGTTTGACTTCTCTTCAATTTCAACCTTAGCACGAAGCATAATGGAACCGCGACCTGTTTCATAAGCTCTTCGAATTCCACTTCTTCCTAAAATTAAACCTGCCGTCGGAAAGTCTGGACCGGGAATATATTCCATTAATTCCGCGATAGTAATATCAGGATTATGACTTAATGCCAGCACACCATCAATTACTTCGCCAAGCTGATGCGGCGGTATATTTGTTGCCATACCAACAGCAATACCTGTTGTACCGTTTACTAATAAATTAGGGAAACGCGCTGGTAGTACTATCGGTTCTCTTTCGGAACCATCATAGTTATCTTGATAATCAATTGTATTTTTTGAAATATCACGTATTAATTCCATAGAAATCTTAGACATTCTTGCCTCTGTATAACGCATTGCCGCTGCTGAATCTCCATCTACAGAACCGAAGTTACCATGCCCATCTACAAGCATATAACGTTGACTAAAATCTTGCGCCATACGTACCATTGTTTCATAAACGGCTGAATCACCATGAGGGTGATACTTACCGATTACTTCACCGACAATACGTGCTGATTTCTTATACGCTTTATCAGCTGTAATTCCTAAATCATTCATCGCATATAAAACCCTACGATGCACAGGTTTTAATCCATCACGAACATCTGGTAATGCACGAGATACGATAACACTCATTGCGTAATCTAAAAATGAGGTACGCATTTCATGACTAATATTAATTTCTCGAATTCGTGCTTGTTGTTGATTGTCTGACATCAACGAGCACCTCCTCTTACATTTCCGTTACACATACATTGATTTATATGTAGAAGACAGGAATACTTAGATTCCTGTCATTACTCATTTAAATATCAAGGTTCTTCACGTATTTTGCATTCTCTTGGATAAAGTTACGACGTGGCTCTACTTTATCTCCCATTAAAATTTCAAATGTTTCGTCTGCTTCAATTGCATCTTGAAGGGAAACTTGAAGTAATGAACGTACTTCTGGATCCATTGTCGTCTCCCATAGCTGAGTTGGATTCATTTCCCCTAGACCTTTATAACGCTGAATCCCTGGCTTAGGTTGGGCCGGTAATTCTGCTAAGATTTTTTCAAGTTCCTTATCGTTGTAAGCATATTGAATTTTTTTACCTTGTTGTATTTTAAACAACGGCGGCTGTGCAATATAGATATAACCACACTCAATTATTTGACGCATATAACGATAGAAGAACGTTAATAATAGGGTACGAATATGTGCACCATCAACATCGGCATCGGTCATAATAATAACCTTATGATAGCGTGCTTTTTCAATATCGAAGTCTCCACCAATATTTGTACCAATCGCCGTAATAATTGTACGAACTTCATCATTTGATAAAATCTTATCTAAGCGTGCCTTTTCCACATTAATAATTTTACCCTTCAGCGGTAAAATTGCTTGGAAATGACGATCGCGTCCTTGTTTTGCAGATCCACCCGCAGAGTCACCCTCTACGATGTAAATTTCACTAATTGCTGGATCTTTCGAAGAGCAATCAGCTAATTTACCAGGTAAACTTGAAACTTCTAACGCACTCTTTCGACGTGTCAATTCACGCGCTTTTTTCGCAGCTACACGTGCACGTGCAGCCATCGTACCTTTTTCTACAATTTTTCGCGCTACATTAGGATTTTCTAGTAAGAACTTTTCAAACGCCTCTGAGAATACAGACTCTGTAATTGTTCTCGCTTCACTATTCCCAAGTTTTGTCTTCGTTTGTCCTTCAAATTGTGGATTTGGATGCTTGATTGATACAATTGCTGTTAAACCTTCACGAACATCCTCACCAGTTAAATTACTGTCCGCATCTTTTAAAATGCTATTTTTACGACCATAGTCGTTGATTACACGAGTTAAAGCTGTTTTAAAACCTACCTCATGTGTACCACCTTCATACGTATGGATGTTATTCGTAAATGAGTAAATATTATTTGTGTATCCCTCGTTATATTGAAGAGAAACCTCAACCTGAATACCATCTTTTGAACCTTCTACGTACACAGGCTCTTCATGAATCGGTTGTTTTGAGCGATTTAAATGCTCAACGTATGATTTAATTCCACCTTCGTAATGGAATTCTTTCTTTTGCTTATGTTCACGTTTATCTTCAATTGTTAATTTAATATTACGATTTAAAAACGCTAATTCACGCATACGAGTTGCTAGCGTATCAAAATCGTATACTGTTGTTTCTTGGAAAATTTCCGGATCTGGTTTAAATCGAGTTATTGTTCCTGTTTGATCTGTGTCACCAATGACTTTTAAATCCGCAACCGGAATACCTCTTTCGTATTTTTGGTAATGGATTTTACCTTCACGATGTACAAATACTTCTAATTCTGTTGATAGAGCATTTACAACCGATGCCCCAACACCATGTAAACCACCAGAAACTTTATAACCGCCACCGCCAAATTTACCACCGGCATGGAGAACAGTCATAATAACTTCTACAGCTGGACGTCCCATTTTTTCTTGTATACCAACCGGAATACCACGCCCATTATCCGTTACACGAATACTATTATCTTCTTCGATACTAACATTAATTTCATCACAATAACCTGCAAGTGCTTCATCAATACTATTATCTACGATTTCCCACACAAGATGGTGAAGCCCTTTTCCACTTGTAGATCCAATATACATACCAGGGCGTTTCCGAACTGCCTCTAGTCCTTCAAGCACCTGTATCTGACTTTCATCATATGCATTTTCTTGCATTTGCTTTTGTTCCATTGACACAAAGATCACCTACTTTTCCATTTAAACAGGGGTTATTCCCTATCTATTTCACAATCTACAGTGCCGTTCGTTACATGAATTGTTTTCGCTTCTTTTAATGTTTCGTGTTCAATTCCGTCGACACTCGTCGTTGTAACAAATGTTTGCACTTTTCCTTGAATTGTATTTAAAAGATGTGATTGACGATAATCATCTAATTCTGATAAAACATCATCCAACAAAAGGATTGGATATTCTTTAACCTCTGAATAAATCAATTCAATTTCAGCTAATTTTAGGGATAGTGCGGTCGTTCGTTGTTGTCCTTGCGAACCAAAGACTTGAACATTTTTACTATTAACGAAGAATTGTAAATCGTCACGATGAGGACCAATTAAAGTCGTACCACGGAAAATTTCACGTTGTTTCACAGATTGAAAACTTTCATAGTATACTTCTTTTATTTTCGACAAATCCATTGATTCTGATACATCTACACTTGGTTTATAGACAATTTCTAACTCTTCTAATCCACGGCTTATACCTCGATGAATTGGAGCTGCCCATTCCTGTAGCAAATGCAAAAATTCAAAACGTTTTTGCAGTATTTTCGCACCATGCTCAATTAGTTGAAGTGTAAATACATCCAACATCGTTTCCTCATTCTTACTATTCCCTTGCATTTTTTTCAACAAGTGATTTCGTTGCGTGAGCACCTTTTGATATTGACTTAATTCATACAAATATACAGGAGCTATTTGTCCTAATTCCATATCTAAAAAGCGTCTTCTTACTTGAGGGCTTCCTTTTACAAGATTTAAATCTTCTGGGGCAAACATGACAACGTTCATCACGCCAATATATTGACTTAACTTTTGTTGTTCAAGTTGATTTAATTTTGCCTTTTTACCTTTTTTCGAAATATTTAATTCCAAAGACAAAGAACTGTTTCTTTTTTGTAATTTCCCCTTTATTTGACCAAAATCTTCATCCCAGCGGATAAGTTCGCGATCATTAGAGGTTCTATGAGATTTCGCCATCGCTAAAACATAAATAGCTTCCATCAAATTTGTTTTCCCTTGTGCATTTTCGCCGATAATTACATTTACCTTATCTTCAAAGGAAAGCTCTAATTTTTCATAATTGCGATAGTTTTTTAATTGTATTTCTGAAATAAACAAAGGGCTCCCCCTTTATGCCTGAACTTGGAAAGTTCCGCTTCCTGGAATTTCAATAACATCATTCGCATATAGTTTGCGACCTCTTCTATTTTCAAGTTCGTTGTTCACGTACACTTCATATTCTTGTAAAAACCATTTTACAGCGCCACCTGTATCAATTACATCAGCTAACTTTAAAAATTGTCCTAGTGTAATATACTCTGTTGAAATTTTAATACGTTTCATAAAATCGCTCACTTTCTGAAAGTGTTCATTCTTTCATTGTACTAAATAAACTAGCATTAGGAAAGTAATACCCAAAAATCAAATAAGGGCCACTAGCATCTTTAAACTAGCAACCCTTATTCCTTACCTAGTAAGTACGAACCGGTAAAATTAATTGAATAATTGAATCATCATTTACTGTACGAATTAAGAACGGTCTCATTGCCCCAGTAAAGCTAACTTTAATCTCTGTACTATCCAAAGCTTTTAATGCATCCATCATATATTTTGCACTAAAAGATATTTTTAACTCTTCTCCATCTACTTTTTCGCATTGTACTTCTTCGACAACTTTTCCGATTTCTGGTGAATTCGAAGAAATCTCTAGCATTTCTTGCTCTAAAGTTGATAATTTAACAACGTTATTGCGGCCATCTCTTGCTAATAGTGAAGCACGATCAATTGCTTGTAGGAATTCTTTTGTATTTACAAAAATATCCGTTTTACTCTCTGCTGGAATTAAACGTGTCGTATCAGGATAATTTCCTTCTAACAATCTTGAGAAGAATAATAAATGTTTTGTACGGAATAATACTTGATACTCCGTAATAACGATATCTACCATTTCTTCAGACTCATCTAAAATTTTACTTAATTCATTTAAGCTCTTACCTGGAATAACAACATTAGCTTGGAATTCATCTGCAATGTTATGTCCTTCAATTTTTGCTTTTCGAAGTGCCAGTCTATGACTATCTGTTGCAATACAAGTTAACTCGCTGTTATATACCTTCCAGTTTACACCTGTCAAGATCGGTCTTGTTTCAGAAGTAGAAACTGCAAATACAGTTTGTCTGATCATATGCTTAAGTAAATCTGTTGGTATCTTAAATACATGATGTTCTTCAATCTGTGGCAATAACGGATATTCTGCAGAATCTAAACCATTTAAGTTAAACTCTGATTTTCCAGATTTTATTTTTGTCATAAAATGATTTTCTACAGAAATTTCGACAGTGTCTTTAGGTAGTTTTTTTACAATCTCACTAAAATATTTTGCCTGTAAAACAATGCTTCCTGATTGAGCAATTTCTACGATTTCTTTTCCATCTTCTTCGACTGGAATAAACGATTCAATAGAAATATCAGCATCGCTTCCTGTTAATGTAACCCCTTCTTCAGTAGCTACAACTTTAATTCCCGTAAGGATGGGGATTGTTGTACGAGAAGAAACTGCCTTCATTACATCTTGTACACCTCTTACAAGATAGTCTTTTTGTATTGTAAAACGCATAAAGAAAAACCTCCGGTAAGTATAAGATTTTATTTAATTAATAAAGATAAAAAAATAGTAGTAATAGTAATAGGGCTTGTGGATATGTGGATAACCCCTATAAAGGATGTAAAAACAGTCTATCTACATGTGGATAGACTGTGCGTAAAACAAGGTAAGTTATTCACACTATTCAGCTACTACTTTAAAATACCATTAATTTCTTCAACTTGCTTTTGTAATTGCGTATCGGTTTTTAGTAGTTTAGAGATTTTTTCATGGGCATGGATAACTGTTGTATGATCACGTCCACCAAATTCTTCACCTATTTTTGGTAAAGAGGAATCTGTAAGCTCGCGCGATAAATACATTGCAATTTGGCGAGGAAACGCAACTGATTTGGTACGTTTTTTCGCTTTAAAATCTTCTAATTTCACTTGATAAACATCCCCGACAGCTTTTTGAATATCATAAATAGAGATAATTTTTGGCTTAGAATTTGGAATAATATCTTTAAGTGCTTCAGCTGCTAAATCAGCATTAATATCTTTATTAATTAAAGATGAATAAGCTACAACTCGGATAAGTGCACCTTCTAATTCACGAATATTTGAATCAATTTGATTTGCGATATAAAGCATAACTTCATTTGGTATATCAAGCCCTTCAGCTTTTGCTTTTTTGCGTAAAATCGCAATTCGTGTCTCTAAATCTGGCGGCGTAATATCTGTAATAAGCCCCCATTCAAAGCGGGAACGAAGACGATCTTCTAAAGTCGGAATTTCTTTTGGTGGTCGATCACTAGAAATTACAATTTGTTTACTTTCTTCGTGTAATGCATTAAATGTATGGAAAAACTCTTCTTGAGTTTGTTCTTTTCCAGCAAGAAATTGAATATCATCTATCAATAAAACATCTACGTTGCGATATTTATTACGAAAATCAACAGCCTTATTATCACGAATAGAGTTAATAAATTCATTTGTAAATTTTTCTGATGATAAATATACAACTTTTGCATTTGGATTATGTTCAATTACATAATGACCAATTGCGTGCATTAAATGCGTCTTTCCAAGCCCAACTCCCCCGTAAATAAAGAGTGGGTTATACGCTTTAGCTGGCGCCTCGGCTACAGCTAATGAAGCTGCATGGGCAAAACGGTTACCAGAGCCGATAACAAATGTATCAAATGTATATTTTGGATTTAACATGCTCTGTGGTAAATGAGCTGAATCATCTTGTGCTGGATTCGGCTTAACTGGAGGCAGATCAATATCCTCTTCAGCTTGACTTTGGGGAATAATAAAGCGAATTGCTAATTTTGCCCCTGTTAAATCGTATAGTGTTTCTGAAATTAGTTCGGAGTAATGAGATTCTAGCCAGTCACGAGCAAATTCATTTGGAGCTGTAATCGTTAATACGTCTTTCTTCAAGTTATGAGCCGTTGTTGATTTTAACCATGTCTCATAACTAGGCTTGCTTACCTTTTTTTCTAATTCTTTTAAGGCACTATTCCATAAATCAGAGATATTTTCCAA